>NZ_CP108309.1:0-4800000 GCF_045040875.1 Streptomyces sp. NBC_00012
TTCGCAGACGCGACGCGGTGCCGCTACGCGGCACTTCCCGGAGTGCTTCGCACCTCGGTTGCTGGGCCACTCCGTGGCCCAGGGTCATGGTCGGCGCTCCGCGCAGACCATGACGATCCGCCCAGGCGGATCACTACCAGCCGCTCCGCGCCTGGTAGTTTGCCCGCTGCGCGGGCTGCTGGCTGGACGGGGCATCCTGTCGCCTTCCTCGAACTGACGGATGATCGGCCGGGCTTTGACCCACTATCAGGCACCCTCACCATATGTGCGTCACTTCTTACATCGGGCTAGCTTTAGGACCCAGCACACACCACCTGGAGCCTCCCCCACCCCCCTCGAAAACCCTATCTCGGCCGAATCAGAGTACTGACGGATAATCAAAACAGAAACCTCATCCGTCCAGAAATTCACACTCTGAGAATGCGTCAAAAATCAGCCCGTCTCCTTTACGGAATCAGCAAGCACACCCTCCCCCAATTACGAGCCACCCCGGGGTAATCAGAAAAGCGCGGTGGGAGCTCTCACTTTCCTGGCCAGGTAATCCGCACTCAGTGGCCGGCTAATCCTCACGACTTGTCCAACGCCAGCACCTGGCCGACAACGCTCAACGCCCCATAGAAACACCCGAATCAGCCCGGTCCGCAGCACCCAAGACCGGACACCGAACCGAGAACCGCCCCGGACAAGGAAGCGAAGACTCCCAGCGCAGCCCCGTCGGTCTGGGCGGATTGACGGGGCTGCGTCGGCTTCAAAGAGGCCCGGGTTCAGCCGTACCCGGCCCGTTGCATCTGTCTGTTGGCGAGGCCGCATCAGGAGAGAACGTGAACCCTGATGACCTTTGCGCAGAGGGCGTACGCCTGAATCGTTCCCGGGTTGGTGGTGTCAGTGTTGGTGCCGAAGCCCCACCACCGTTCCCCGCTGATCGGCACGGTCGAATGGAGCACGTACCGCTCGGCATGCGAGTTGCCCGCTGTGACATTGACCCCGCCCCCGGTGAGGACTTCCCCCTTGGGGCACTCGGCGACAGCCGCGGCCCTACCGGGGTAGCCGCCGCTGGCCACCGGGATCGACACAGGGCTGCCCTGCACGACGTGCGGGACCGCAATCGAGGCGTCGGCCGGCAAGGCGCGCTCCCCTGGGGTGCCGCTCTGCGCAGCGGCGTTCGCCACGCCGGCCGTTCCAACCATCATGACTGCAATCGCAGCTACTGCGAGCTTCTTACGCACAGTCTTTCTCTTTCGCTCGTTCGGAAAATCCGCGCATCGGCGCAGACCCGCACGAGGTTTAACACGGTTGATGAGTCACGGAAGTCGGGGCTCGCCGCGTCGAATAAACGACACCCTCCTCGCGCACACACTTGGCGGGCATCTGGGCGCGTCCGCTAATCACTCCTGCCGAACCCGTTTTCTTCATGAATTCCAAGTTCACCTGAGAGCGCTGGCCCCAGCCCTACCGCCCTGACCGCGAGGCCGCCGATGTCCTCGCCCCGTTCTGCAGCGAAAACGGAACCGGCCTCGACCACGGCCTCGCTGCCCGGTCCGCCGACGGTGCGTCCGATGGCGGGGGGCGGGGCGGATGTCGCGGACGGCTTGGCGGACCACCGCGTGCACAGCGGCCGGGTCAAGGGCCTCAAGGCCGCTGTGAACGAGCGTGGAGAGGCAGTGGGCGGATCAAAAGGCCTGGAGAACACCTTCGGGATCACACCGGCCGAGGAAGACGAACGGCCGGTGAAGCAGACGCAGGATACGAAGTGGCAGTTCCACGCCCGTGAAGGACACCTACGAGTCCCCCGTAAGCACGTCGAGCACATGGAGACGGAAGACGGCCCGACAGGCCGTCAGGACGGCGTTGATGGGGGTGTGGTGGTCAAGCTCGGCATGTGGCTCGACAACGTCCGCAAACACGCCGCGAAACTCCCCGAACAACGCCGAACCGACCTCGATCAGTTCGGGATGCGCTGGTAGACGGCCAGGACGCAGGACCCGAGAAGGGGCCGGGATCCGATGGGGATCCGGGCCCATCTCTGGCCCAGCCGGAGACTAGCCGCCAGGGTAGGTCCGGAGCGCCGCAGGCGTAACCCAGCCACCGGAGGCACCGCCGCGTATCTCGCTCTCCGTTGGCCTCACCACCGAAACCGACTACCTGAAGGGCCCCAACACCTGATGTCCATATGGCCTTCGATCGTTGCCGTACTCGGTACCCTCGCCGGTGCTCTGACCGCCGGACTCCTCCAGCACCGTTCGGCACGCTCCGCACGCGTCGAGGAGCGTGCCGACAGCCACCGTCAGGATCAGCTCGGCGCCGTCACCGACTTCGCGGCCGCCCTGGACGCGCACCGCTCAGCGATGTTCCATCGGGAGCGTCTGGCCCTGGCCGAGGCAGGCACCGAGCACCAGTTGGAGGCCCAGACGAGATCCCACGACACCCGGGCGGCAATCACCGCGCCCCACATCCGCCTTCAGGTCCTGGTCCCCGGGCTGGCCGGCCCCGCCCAGCAGGCCGCAGATGCCACGTACGCGCTGCGCAAGGCCATCGACCGGACCGAGCTGGACGCCCGGCGGCATGCGGCGAAGGAAGCATCCGTCGCCTTTGTCGCCGCGGCCGCCACGCTGCTGAGTCCCAACGGCCGCTGACTGAGGGTGACCGCTGCCAGCGTTCTGGCGCTCTGTGCACCGCCTCGCGGTGAACGCCGAGGCACCGGGGCGCCAACGTGCGCGGCCCCGCCGTCGCGCGAGAGGGAGTGGCCGGCCGCGGCGCCGGGGGTCGGGAGATTGCTGCGGTGTCCTCGGGTCGCCGGTCGTACGTCATCGCCCAACTCGCAAGGGAATAAGGGTATTTGGCCGTGGAGCGCCTTTTTTGTTTCGTATTCTTCGGATATGCGTCCATATGTTGCAGTAGAGATTGATGGTGTGCTCTCCCCGCACGGAGGGCCGCTGCCCGCCGGGTACACCGTGCACGAAGCAGAGTCGGCCGCCTGGCAGGGGTGGGCCGCGATGGTCTACCCCCGCCCGCGCGGTCTACGGCTCGCCCTGAACGCCGAGGTCGGCCGGGCCTTCATGGATCTTCCGGCGGACCTGGTCCTGGTCTCCACCTACACCCCGGGCGAGCTGGAGCCGCTGCTGCCCGCCCTCGGGTGGGAAACGGCGCCGCCGCTGGTGCCGATGCGGCACACCGCGACCATCCACTACATGCGGGTAGAAGACCCCGGCCGGTCGGCCTGGACGGCGCGGATGCTGGGCGCGGGAGCCTGGGGGCCTGCGCCAAGGGCCCGGCGGACGGTCATCGTACGGGCAGCGCATCACCGACCGCCCCGGCCGCCGGGCCCCCGCGCAACGAGGGTGCCGGTGCGGCGGCCGGGACCGTGGTCCAGGAGCAGCGTGGGCCCTGGCCTGCGGTGGTCGGGTCTGTGGTCGGCCTACGCCGGCCCGTGGTCGGGGCGGGCCCGACCACCTGGAGTCACCTCCGAGAGCGGGCGTGGTCCGACAACGACGAGGGGCGATGCCGCAGAACGCCGTCCGAAGCCATCGACAGACAGCCCCGCTTCCAGGCGTCAGCGCCTCCCGAATGGAGCAACTTTCCGCCATCGGCATGCGCTGGGCATAGCCACGGCGGTCCCGAGCGCAGGGGAGCAGGGCAGGCCGAGTCGTCCGCGTTCAGAAGGGAGGTTCGTCGCTGTACGCCTGCTGACTGCTGGTCTTCTTTTGCGGTGTTCTGGTGGCCCAAGGATCATCCGGCGGCTGCTGCGGAGTGCCCCAGCCCCCTGTCGGGGCCGGCGGCGGAGACGCCTGCGGAACCGGCGCCAATTGAGGGAGGCCCAGTTCGTCATCAGGTTCAACACCGTCGATGGCGTCGTTCCACAGATCGCGGATGTATCCGCGAAGCGTGCGGGTGTCGTTGTCCTCGTCGTAGTCGGAGGAGTTGGAGAACCTTCTCCACGTCGGGTCATGGTCTGCCATGTGGCAGAGAACCTCGTGCACTGCTTTCACTTTGGGCCAGGTGCTGGTGGTCTCGCCTTTGAGGAGCCTGCGGACTGTCTCACGACTGACAGTCACTGAGGCGGGGTCGTGCGTCTGAGCAACGGCTGCCGCGATGCTGGCCGGTGAGGGGCGCCCTGCTGCACGGAAGTAGGTGTACAGCTCGCCCACGAAGGCCCTTTTGGGCCCACGCGGGAGCTCATCCTCGCTCGGCATTCGCAACATCTGTGGCATGCCCAACTCCAGCTCACTACAGCCTGCTTGAACTCAACGAGCCTAGCTTAGACACGGCATGACACCCATTGAAAACAGCTAGAAGCCAGCCTCGCCCAGCCAGGACAGAGTAGGACGCAGCAAGACACGTCTTCTTCCTGCTTTGTCCCACGAAAACACAGAAGAACTTTCTCTACCAATGAGCCGTTTTCGCTGGTCAGGGCGCTATTCAGAGTGCTTTCGTTGACGTCATCCGCCCCACAGGACGCAGTGACGTCTCAACAGGCGGACAACGGCAGTGCCGTCACCGGAAACGGCGACGGCCCCCTGGTGGGCAGGGAGCCGTCTGCAGAAGACCGAACATTCCCAACGGAAGAGAAGCTCAAGTCCATGAACGAGACTACGGCTCCGGCCTCCGCATCGAAACCCCCCAATACATCCTGGTGGGTGGCACGAGCACGACGGATACGCAACGAGGCCGGCCTCTACCTGCTGCGCGGCGCAGCGACTTCCGCTGGAGGCGCCCTCGTGGCGTACAGCGGTGTCTGGCTTCACTCACGCTGATGACGACTCAGACTGGCCTTAAAGCGATTGCGCGTTCGTTCGGCGAGCCTCGTATTCGCTTCAGCTGGTGAGCAGCGGGGCCGGACAGGGTGATCTCGTCCGGCCCCGCTGTCGTCGGTCAGCCGACCATGTCCCAGCGTCCTGCGGCCCGGTAGACGGAAGGGCTCCGACCGTGGCATCAGCGGGCTCGATCTGTCCGTCTCCTTGACGATGCGCAGATGTCATGGAGGCCACCTGAGTGCCTGACGCTGAAGCTTCTATAGATCGTCAAGCTGCAGGAGACGGCCCGGGTGCGCCGGTGAATGCGCTGGTGAGGTGGCGGTAGACCTCTCGCGCGACGAAGCGCTTGAGGCATCTGAAGATGTCCTTCGTCTTGAGTCCTTCGAGGGTGCGTCGTGCGACGTAGTCGCGGGTGCGCGGGTCGTGACGCATGCGGACCAGCACGATTGTGTGCAGCGCGCGGTTGGCCTGGCGGTCTCCACCACGGTTGAGTCGGTGGCGGTCTGTGCGCCCGGATGAGGCTGGCACGGGTGAGGCGGCGCACAGGTGGGCGAATGAGGCCTCTGAAGCGAGCCTGTCGGGGTTGTCGTCGGCGGTGACCAGTAGCTGCCCGGCGGTCTCGGTCCCGACGCCCGGCAGCGCGAGCAGGCCGGGGGCGGTGCGAGTGATCAGGACGCGCAGGTCGGCGTCCGCTTCTGCTATCTCCTCGCTCAAGTGCCGGTAGCGTTTGGCCAGACGCTTGAGGGCCAGTTTGACGGCTGTGGCCGGGGCAGCCAGGTCGGTGCCCGGACGGCTGGCGGCCAGTCGTCGGACCAGCTCGGTGGTGGTCAGCGAGCGCAGTGCTTCGCGTACCGCAGCGGGCGCGGTGATGATCAGTGATTTGATCTGGTTGATGGTCTGGGTGCGGGCCTTGACGGCGCTGGCGCGTACCACGCGCAGTCCGCGGATTGCCTCGACCGCGCCATCGCGGTGCTTCGGGGTGCCTGTGGCGCGGCTGGCGAGTACTGCGGTGGCGGCGGCGTAGGCATCAATGGGGTCGGACTTCCCAGCCGCGCGACGAGCACGACGGTCGGGTCGGTCCACCTCGATGACAGTGATCTGGTTGGTATGGAGATAGCGGGAAAGTTCGGCACCGAAGGAGCCTGTGCCCTCCATGCCCACGACCAGTACTTGGCCGTGGGAGTGCAGCCATTCCAGCAGGTCTCGGTAGCCCGTGGGCGTTGTGGGGAACGCCTCCGTGGCCAGGTGTCGGCCGATGGTGTCGATGACGGCGGCCTGGTGGAGATCGGTGTGGGTGTCGATCCCGCCGATCACCTCGATCGCTGTGACATGGTGGCCGGGTTCCTTCCGTGCGCGGCGAGTGGGTTCGCGCGCACTGGCCGACAGACGGACACGACTGTGATGGGACCGCTTGGGTCAAGCTTCTATGAGGTCACGATCTCCGGCCGGTACACGCATTGGCACCGCTCGGAAGGCCGACGATTCAGAGTGAGGACAGCCGAAGCGTCAATCGGGGATCGGGTCAGACCCTCGAGCGGTGCCGCCTCATCCTCACAGTCGGGGATCTTGGGGATCCCCGGCGGGGCAGCATGATCAACTGGCAGGCTCGGCTCTGTTCATGGAGAGCATGGGGAAGAAAAAGCCTCGCCGCCCTCGCCGTTCATTCACGCCGGAGTTCAAGGCCGAGATTGTCGGGTTGTGCCGACGGGGTGGCACGACTGCTGGCGACGGCGCGGCCCGTCGTCGGCTTCGTGGTGGCGGTGGCGGGCGCGCTGGCCCTGGCCCGGTTCGGCGAGGCGCCGCAGGACACCCCCGAACCGGTCTGAACCCGCCCCGCCCGCGCCTGCCCGCCCGCCCTCGCGAACCGCGCCGGACGGGCAGGCGGGCAAACGGGCGGGCAGGCGGTTCAGGTTCGTCGGCCCGGGTGGCGTTCAGCTTCCCGCCCTGCCTCGTTCGCCCCGGTCACCCGGCGGTTGCCCTGCGGCGGGACCAGGCCGACAGTCCGAGTGCCAATACGGCGCCGGCGCCGAGGACCGCGACCGCGACCCAGGTGGTGTGGGTGACCGCGTCGGTGAAGGCGATGCGCGGGTCGCGGACGTGGGCGACGCGGTCCTCGAAGCGGGTGGTGACCAGTGTGCCGAGGATACTGGTGCCGAGGACGGCGCCGATCTGACGGGCGGCGTTGACGGTGCCGCCCGCCTCGCCCTCGCGGCCCGGTGGCACGTGGCCGACGGCGAGGGCGGTGGACGGGGCGTTGGCGAGACCGCAGCCGAAGCCGAACAGGACAAACGCAGCGGCGTACCCGGCGAACGCGGTGCCCGGTCCGACCTGCGCGAAGAGGACGGCGCCGACGGCCGCGAACAGCAGGCCCGCCGTGATCAGGACGCGCGGCCCGAGCCGGCTCACCAGTATGCCAGCCAGGACCGAGGCGGCGATGAACGCACCGAATTCCGCAAGAAGTTGAACGCCCACCTGCAGGGCGGTCAGGCCCCGTACCCGCTGCAGCCACAGCACTTGGAGAAGGCTGAGGCCGACGAAGCCGAACAGGACGGTCCCGGCCAGCAGGAGGGAGACGCTGTAGGAGGGATCACGCATCAGCCGCAGGTCGACCATGGGGGCGGTACGGCGCAGTTCTACCAGAGCGAAGGCGGCCAGCAGAAGGACCGCTGCCACAACGGCGGCCAGGGCCCGTGCGGAGCCGTAGCCGTGGTGACCGCCGTCGATCAGCCAGAAGACCAGGAGCGCGAGACCTGCGATCGCGGTGAACTGTCCCGCCCAGTCCAGGCGCTGGGCCGGATTGCGGGACTCGGCGACCCGGCCGAGCGCGACGATCGCTGCGAAGCCCGCCATGACGAGGTTGAGCCAGAAGGCCGCGTGCCAGGTCCACCAGCGCAGTGCGAGGCCCGCGACAAGGGGGCCGACGGCCAGGCCCAGCCCGGAGGTGGCCGCCCATGCGGCGATCGCCCCGGCACGGCGGCGCGGGTCGCGGACGGCGTGGGTGATCAGCGCGAGAGAGCTGGGGGTGATCAGGGCACCGCCCAGACCGGCGATCGCCTGGCCGACGAGGAGGGTGGCCAGGTTGTCGGCGAGGACCAGCACCAGAGCGCCTGCGGCCATCGCCGCGGTCCCGGTCAGGAAGACGCGCTTGCGACCCCACCGGTCGGCCAGGGCGCCCGCGCCGAGTACGCAGGATGCCACGACCAGGGTGTACATGCTCGGCACCCACACCATGTCGGCCGGGGCGAGGCGCAGATCGGCCTGGACGGCGCCGAGCGTGCCGATGGTCTGGGTGGTCTGGAGGAACACCGTGAACAGTCCCAGGCACGCGGCGACGAGGACCGGCCCGGGGCGGTTGCCGCGGGCGTCGTCGCGCTCCTCGGCCGTTGTGTCACGCAGCTCAGTGGTCATGGTTCGCTCCTCCGGACAGCATGGCCCCGGCCTGGCGGGGGACGTCGTCGGCGAGGAGTTCCTCGCGGGCGGCCTCGACGGCGTCGAGGACCTGGTCGACCACGTCGGCAGGGATGATCCCGGCCCGGTCGACGTGGGCGGCCATGTCGGTGTCGATGAACTCCGGGTGCACGGCGACGGTGCGGGTGCCCTGCGCACGCAGCTCCTCGCGCACCACATTGGTCATCGGCCGGGCCGCCGACTCAAAGGTGCCGTACGAGCCGGTCTGCGGCAGCGTGTGCCGGGAGAGCACGGGGAGTACGTCGGCCGGGGCCCCGCCACCGTTCCTTCCGGGGACGGGGGCGACGGCGCGGCCCGGTCCGCGGCCTGCTTCGGTGACGAGCGCGATGGCTCCGCCGGTGTTCACGAGGTCTCCCGGGGGGCTGCCGAGGGCGAGGGGGCGTTCTCCGGGGGGGCGTCCTGGACGACGCGGGCCTGCCGGGCGAGGGCCAGCAGTCGGCCGTCGGCCGACCACACCTCGCTGTCGTCGACCGCCCAGCCGCCGCCGGCCTGTTCGGTACGGATCCGGACGAGGGCCCGGTCCGTGAGCACCTCGGAGGCCGGCGTGTCGGCGAAGTGGATGGTCAGCTCGGCGGTCGGCACCGGACGCGGGGTGCGCCAGCACGCGAACAGGGCGGGCGGGAGGACATCGGTGAGGGTGACGACCGCGGCCTCGTCCAGCGGCCGCCCGTCGGTGAATCGCACCCAGGCCACCAGCTCGGCCAGCTCGCCCCCGGCGAGGGGCAGCGCCTCGGTGGCGGGTCGCACTTCCACCTGCTGGGCGAAGGCCACGAATCCGCCGGGCAGGTCGAGGGGCACGCAGTCGGCCGGACCCGGTACCTGGGGGAAGGCCCGCCCGTCATAGCCGGGCCCCGGGTGGCCGGAGCCAAACAGCGCCGACCCCGCGAGCACCGCGGCTCCGTCCTGATGGGCCGTGAAGAGACAGGTGGAGGCCCGACGTCCCCTACGGGGTCCGGTCAGGGACAGGCCGAGCGGACGGGTGTCGACAGGGGCGAGGAAGTGCGCGGTCAGGGCGCGGAGCGGGCGGCCTTGCCCGACGCCCTGTTCCCGCATGGCGGTGAGCGCCGCCGCTGCGACATGCCCCCCGTGCGCGCCCGCCCAGGACCTCCACAGGGGGTCGATCCGGGCCACCGCCTCATCGGTGACAGACGTGCTGCCGGGTGGTGAAGTCCTCATTCCGGTCTCCTCGTTCGGTCGGGCCCGAGGAATGCCCGAGCCAGATAGTTGGAAAACAGGACTCACTATAAGGGAGTTAGTTTGAAAAACAAATGCACTCTGATCCGGGCCGCCCCCAGGCTCCGCCTCATGGGTCTTTTTTTCCAACCCACTGGTCTAGGATGAGAGGTCAACCGGCCCGGGAGGCAGACGATGGACGACGTACTGCGGGGCGGCAGGTGAGCCCGGAACCTCCCGGCGGCCGACGAGCTCCGCACCCGGAGCGACGCCCGCATGCGCCGTGCCGCCCCGGCACGGCGCCCACTCCCCGGAGGTCCACACCCATGACCGTCGCCCGCCCGCGCCCCTGTTCCATCGCGAACTCGCTCGCCGTCATCGGCGAGCGCTGGAGCCTGCTCGCGCTGCGGGAGGTGTTCTTCGGGGTGCGCCGCTTCGACCGGATCGCCGCGAACACCGGCGCCAGCCGGGACATCCTCACCGCCCGGCTGAAGAAGCTCGTGGAGAACGGCGTCCTGGCCAAGGAGCTCTACCAGGCCCACCCGCCGCGCTACGAGTACACGCTGACCGAGGCCGGACTCGCGCTGCACCCGGTCCTGCTCGCCCTCAAGGAGTGGGGCGACCACTACGTGACCGAGGGAGAGGCCCCGACGGTGTTCCGGCACGACTGCGGCGCGGTCCTCCATCCGCGCACCGTCTGCGACGCCTGCAGCCGGCCCGTCCCTCCCGACAGCGCCCGCGCGGTCCGCATCGGTGGCGTCCCCCAGCGCTCCGCGGCAGACTCCCCCGGCGCACCGTCGCCGACGGACACGTGATCATCCGGAACCCTCGCCGGACGCCCGTACCGGGCGCCGGCGCCCCCTGCCGGCCGCCGCTTCCGGTATCACCGTCGGATCCTTGAGCCGGCTCTTCCGGTCCGGTCTGCGGATCGGAAGGCTGCGGGCGCCGCACATGACGGCCCGCTCTTTTGGCCGCACCATCACTCGTTCCCGTCCAGCCACCGCGGCCACCGGGAGGCCGCAGACGCGGGACGGAGCGGCCGGACGCCCCCTCTCGGAGAAGTGATCCGTACCCGGGGTTCCGCGGTACCCGGCCTCAGGAGAGCGCCCGGCAGAGAGCCTCCAGCGCTCCCGCCCACGCGCTGTCGGTCGGTGTCCCGTAGCCGACGACCAGTGCGTCGCGCCCCGGCGGCGCCTGCGGGTGCCGGAAGCGCGAGATCCCGTCCAGCGCGAGCCCCTGCCAGGCCTCCGCCCGGAGCGCGGCCTCCTCGCCGCCCTCCGGGAGTTCGAGCACGGCATGCAGGCCGGCGGCGATACCGCTGACCCGGACACCGGGGGCCCGTTCCGCGAGTACCGCGACGAGTTGGTCGCGTCGGCGGCGGTAGCGCAGCCGCATCGCCCGCACATGGCGGTCGTACGCGCCCGACGCGATGAAGTCCGTGAGCGTCAGGTGCTCCAGCGCGCTCGACGACCAGTCGCTCAGCCCTTTCGCCTCGATCACCTCCTCCACCAGGCTCTCCGGCAGCACCATCCACCCCAGCCGCAGCCCGGCGCCAGGGATTTGCTCGTCGTCCCCAGGTGGACGACGCCTTCTGGGTCGAGCCCCTGAGCGCGCCGACCGGCTGCCGGTCGTAGCGGAACTCCCCTCGTAGTCGTCCTCCAGAATCAGCCCGCCAGTGCCGCGCGCCCAGTCGACCGCCGCCCGCCGGTCGGGGTGGAACGGCACGCCCGTCGGGAACTGGTGCGCGGGGGTCAGCAGGGACAGCGCCGTCCGGAGGGCTGATCACTTTGGCACGGCGTCCGGGTGCGTGTGTGGAGTGGCGCCGCCATTTCGACGAGCTCGCTTACGGTCCGCGGTCGAGCGGGAGTTCAGCCTCGATCAGATTGCGAGCTCCGGACGGAGCGTCACTTCAGTTCCATGAGGATGTCGGCGCGGGCGTAATAGTCGGCCACCGGGAGACCGTCGCGGGTGATCCTGACGAACCCGGCTTCCTCGTACAGGTGGATGGCGGGAGCCAGCTTGCCGTTCGTGCCGAGGAACAGCCGGGCCGCACCAAGTGCCTGGGCACGGCCGATCGCTGCGGCTACGAGTTGTCGGCCGATGCCGCGTCCTTGCGCGGCGGGTGCCACGGCCATCTTCGCTAGCTCGAACACGGCCTCCGGATAGGCCAGAAGTGCGACGCACCCGACGACGGCGCCGCTGCCGTGCTCCTGTGCCAGGAGCACATCACCCCCGGGGCCCACGATGCGGGCGAACGGATCTCCGAGAACCGCCCGGTCCTCTTCCTGCAGGGCGAACAGGCGCGAGATCCACTCCTCGTTCAACGCGCGGAACGCGTCGGCATCACTTTGTGAGGCGATCGAGGAGACCACGGTGGGAGCAGAGGTGTACGACATCAGGCACGTTTCCTTTCGGGTTTGGTTCCCCGCCGGCCTCCGGCCCCACTCCCCGCAGGCGCCCAACGTCTTGAAGGTCGGCAGGTCCTCGCACGTCCCGGCGCACCCGAGGCGGCCGCGGTCGAGCGCTTCAGGTTTGGTCGGCTAGGCCCGTCCGGTCGAGGAACCGTCGCAGGCCGGTCCGTACTCCGTCGGTGGGGACGGTGGCGGCAAAGCATGCCGCCTCGACCGTCAGGCCCTCGTCGATCGGCAGGTTGATGCCGCGGGTGACCGCGCGCAGGCAGGCCGTTACGGCCGTCGGTGCGTGCCGGATGATCCGCCCGGCCAGGTCCTTCGCGGCGTCCAGGAGCCCGTCGGCCGGTACGACGGTGTTGACGAGGCCCAGCTCGGCGGCTCGGGCGGCCGGGATCGGGTCGCCGGTCAGGATCATCTCCAGGCCGCGCTTGCGGCCGACATGCCGCGGCAGGCACTGGGAGCCGCCGAAGGGCGGCGGGAAGCCGAGGGTGATCTCGGGCTTGGCGAAGGTCGCGTGCTCTGCGGCGATCGCGAGCGGGGCGGCCTCGGTGATCTCGCAGCCACCGCCGTAGGCGAGGCCGTTGACCGCGACGATCACCGGCTTGGGGAACTCCTCGATCCGCCGGGTCAGCGTGTGGACCCGGCGCACGATCTCGCGAAGTGCTCGTTCGGGCCCGCCGGCGATGCTGGCCGCCAGCGAGGGGATGTCCGCCCCCGCGCTGAAGGCCCTGTGCCCGGCACCGGTCAGGATGACCGCCCGGATGCTGTCGTCGGAGTCGATGAGGTCGAGCTGTGCGAGCAGCGCGTCGATCGTCGGATAGTCCAGGGCGTTGAGCTTCTGCTCCCGGTCGATGGTGATCACGACGACCTGGTCGTCCCGCTCGATACGCACGGTCATGCCGGTTGCTCCGTTTCGCCTGGGTTCGGACGCACCGAGGCTACGAGCCGTAATCCAGGACGATCCATTAATTGTCCCAGATGCAATGGAGCCCGTTCCCCTATCCCTCCGCGACGGACAGCAGGTGGCCGAATGAGACCGTCCTCGTACGAGGCCGTCGTCCACGAGTTCGCCGCAGCCATCCACTCCGGTGAGATCCCGGCCGGCACCCGCCTTCCGACACACCGCACTCTCGCCCGCGAGCGGCGGATCGCGCTGGCCACGGCCACCCGTGTCTATGCCGAACTCGCCGCCCTGGGCCTGGTGGTGGGAGAGCCGGGCCGGGGCACGTTCGTCCGGGTACGCTCCGGCTACAACGGGCTCGAACCCTCACGCGCTCTGCCGGTGCCCAGGGTGGCGGACCTGTCGTTCAACCAGCCCCTGGCCCCCGGGCAGGGCGACCAGCTGCGGCAGGCCCTTCGCGCGATAGCGGCCTCGGGAGACGTCGAGGCGCTGCTACGCCAGCACCCGCCCGGCGGGCACCGCCACGACCGGGCCATCGTGGCCACGTACCTGCTGGAGCGGGGAATCGACACGGTGCCGGCCAACGTCAAGGACACGCTCGACGCCATCCCCCCATGACCTGGACCCGCGCAGCAGCCCAGGGCTGGCCGCGCCTTTCCGTGTACGCGGCGGACAAGGCTTGCACTCGACCGGCTCCGCGCCCAGCACCCCAGCCACGAAGGCAACCTCCCCGGACAAGCCGGCACGAAGGGCCGCCGTCCGGGGCGGACGGAGGTCCTGGAAACCGGCCGGGGCGGTCGTTCTCAGTCGGCCGCCCCCGCCCGAAGCTCGGGGAACCCCGTTCGGCGGGCCGCCAGTGCCACTGCCGCGCCGACCACCAGCAGGGCGAGCGCGCTCCATGGCACCGCCCCGATCCCGGCCCGGGCGAGGACCTGGCCGCCGAGGACCGCGCCGGTGCCGATACCGATGTTGAAACCGGAGTTGAGCACGGAGTCGGCGACCTCGGGGGTGGCCGGGGCCGCCCGCACCACCGCCGCGTGCAGCAGCGTGGGCAGCGCCCCGAAGGCCAGGCCCCACGCGGCAAGGGCCACCAGCACGACCGGCGTGGAACGTCCGGCCGCCGCGAGGAGCAGCACGGCACCGGTCAGCAGGCCGAGCCCGCCCAGCACCGCCGCGCGCGGCCGGCGGTCCACCAGTGCCGCGGCCGCCCCGACGCCTGCCGCGCCCGCCGCGCCGTACGCCAGCAGCGCCCAGCCGATCGCGGACCCGCCGAGCCCGGCGCGCTCCAACAGCGGTGCGACGTAGGTGTAGAGCGCGAACTGCCCCAGCATCACGACCAGCGTCGTGCCGGAGACCACCAGGACACCGGGCGTCCGCAGCACCGCGGCCACCTGCTTCCCGCCCCGTGCCCGGTCGCCGGGCCGCGCGGGCAGGGACCGCGCCACCAGCGCGGCGAGCAGCAGCGCGAGCGCGGCCAGGCCGCCGAAGGCCGTCCGCCAGCCGACCGCCGAGCCGACGGCTGCCCCGAGCGGCAGGCCGGCCGTCAGCGCGACGGCCTGGCCCGCGAACACGATCGCCACCGCCCGGCCGACCCGCTCGGGGGCGACCAGCCGGGCCGCGTAGGCCGCGGCCGTCGACCAGAACACCCCGGCGAGCAGACCGCCGGCCGCCCGCGCCACGGCGGTGAGCACGAAGCTGCCGGAGACCGCCGTCAGCACGTTGACCACGGCGAACCCGGCCATGAGGGCGACCATCAGCGAGCGTCGGGGAAGGCCTCGGGTGAGCGCCGTCAGCGGTATCGCCCCGAGGGCCATCGCGTAGGCGAACGCCGTGACCAAGAGCCCGGCCGCGTCCTCGGACACGCCCAGATCGCGGGCCGTCGAGGGGAGAACCCCGGCTGGCAGCATCTCGGTGGTCAGGGCCAGGAACACCGCCGCCGACAGGCTGAGCAGCCCGGCGACGGGCCAGCCCGGAGCGGGGCTCACAGGAGTGGAGGAGACGGAGGAGGAAGAGGGTTGTGCTGTCTTCGACATGACTGGGACGCTAGGACTCTGACATCGATGTGAAAGTCAATCCCAGCCGTGTGAGGTGGCACACATGAGGATCGGCGAGCTGTCCCGGCGCACCGGGGTGAGCCCGAGGCTGCTGCGCTACTACGAGGAACAGGGCCTGCTCGACCCCGTCCGGGAGGAGGGCAACGGCTATCGCAGTTACCCGGACAACGCGGTCCGGTGCGTCCAGCAGATCCGCGGGCTGCTCGACTCCGGTCTGTCGACGCGCGCCCTGCGCTCGGTCGTCCCCTGCCTACACGGCTCGGTGACTCTCCCGGCCGCCCCGGGGCCGGAACTGACCGCCCTGCTCCGGCGCGAACTGGACCAGCTCAACGAACGCATCGACTGCCTCACCCGCAACCGCGACGCGATCCACGACTACCTCGGACCCCGCTCCTGAGTCCTGCCGCGTCGTCCGAGGAGGCGTTCCGGGGGCGTTGTCACGTTGTCGGGGTATAGGCGTCTGGCGGTGCGTCAGGGCGTGGTCGAGGCGGCTGTCGGCTGTCGGTCAGGCCGTCGCGGGCAGGCCGGCAGCGCCGGTGATCTGGTCCCAGACCGTGAAGCGGACGGTCATCTCGAGGCGGTGGTCGGGTGCGGTGCGGTGGTAACGGCCGGGTCGGAAGTGGGGTGAGATGCCGGTGAAGGCGGCCAGGATTCTTTGGGCGCCGCCGACGCTGCGGAAGCCCTTCATCGCGCGCTCGCGCTGCCTGGTGGGCTGGTGGGAGTTCTCCGCCCGGTTGTTCAGTCCTTTGTGGGAGCGGCGCTCGACCGAGGGCATGACTTCTCGGTGGGCGGCGCTGTAGGAGCGCAGCTTGTCGGTGACCACCACCCGCGGCACCGAGCCGGTCTTCTTGAGCAGTTTGCGGAAGAAGCGCCGGGCCGCAGCGGTGTCCCGCCGGTTTTGCACGAGGATGTCCAGGACGGCGCCGTCGGCGTCCACGGCCCGCCACAGGTACTTCAGCTCGCCGTTGATCTTGATGAAGACCTCGTCCAGGTGCCACTTGTCCCCGCGCCGGGGCCGACGGCGGCGCAGTCCGTCGGCATAGGCCTGCCCGAACTTCAGACACCAGCGGCGCACTGTCTCGTAGGAAACGATCACGCCGCGCTCGAGCATCAGCTCCTCGACCTCACGGAATGACAACGGGAAGCGGAAGTACAGCCGTACCGCGTGCGCGATCACCTCCACCGGGTACCGGTGCCCCTTGTACGACGGCGACGCGGACGACACGAGCGAACCCCTCCCCGGCACGATCAACTCCAAGATCATCCCAGGCCGGTCAGTTAACGTGACAACGCCGCCAGAGGTGTACGAAGTGCACCTCGACGTCGACTTCACCCAGCTCGACGCCGACGCAAGCCCTGAAGCGGAAATGGCGGCCTGAAGGTCCCCGGGAAGCCTTCGCCCCACCGGGGGTAATTCGTAGGCGGCCATAGTCCACGGCTGCCTACGCTCCTCCCATGCCAAACTCAGAGCTGCAGCGGATCAACTCCTTCCTGTCGGCCTTCGCCCGCCGCCAGGCCGCGCGCATCGTCGATCTCCCGGGCGGGTTCGTTGTATATGACGACGCCTTCGCGTATTCCCACGCGAACAATCAGGTCGTCATCGACACGGCCGTTGACTCCGAGGCGGTGCCCGCCATCGCGGAGGAGGCACTGGCGCATCTGCCTCACCGACTGATCTCCGTCCTTGACGACGAAGTCGGAATGGCGTGCGCAGGGCCGCTGATCCGGGCTGGATACACCCACTCCACCTATCTGGTCATGCTGCACGCAGGCCCGGTGCCAGCCGACGGGCCTGCGGAGGAGGTGGACCTCGACGCGATACGTATCCCACTCGCCCGGCGATGGCGGGGCCTCCTCCCGGATGTCGACGACGAGGTCATACGCCACCTCGTCGACCGCCGCGAGGCTCGCCGCCGCGGGGCCGATGTCGTTCACTTCCTCGGTGCCCGCACGGAGGAGGGCGAGGTCGCCTCATGGGCCGACCTCTATCTGGACCCGGCAACTGGCACCGCCCAGATCGAGGACCTGGTCACCTCGGAGGCCCACCTCAGGCGCGGCTACGCCGATGCCGTCCTGACCACCGCCTTGCGCCTGGCCGCCGACAAGGACTGCGATACCCGGTTCCTGACCGCGGATGCGACGGACTGGCCACGGCACTGGTACGAGCGCCGCGGCTTCTCCGTCATCGGCCGCTCTCACTGCTTTGAACGGGACTGATTGCGAGACACCGGATGACAAACCGAACGAGGGCCTGGCCGCCGCCCGCGCCCGCGGCCGGACCGGCGGGCGCCCCTCGGTCATCACGCCCGAGCTCTTGCGCGCGGCTCGCGACATGCTGCCCAACCCGGAGAACAGCATCGAGTCCATCGCGAAACTCCTCGGCGTCTCCGACGATACCCTCTACAACCACATCCCCGACTGCGCGAACTGCGTGCCTCCCGCGTTCCGCGCCAGCTCGAAGGCAGTACCTCGTAGGTCACGGCAGAGCCGTTGTGGCTTTTGGCCTCACCTTGGCTGGACCCCATCTTGGTGGTGGCGTAGCTGCGGATGCGCGGGACGCTCTCGCGGACGAATTGCATCTCCGCGGCCAGGAGGATCGCCCCGGCCTCACCGAGGTAAGTCAGACCGGAGTGCCTGTGGATGACGTGCGACCTGGGCGGTGCAGTTTCGGTGAGACGAACTGAGTGGAGAGCGTGTCGGTGAAGGTGCTTCATTCCGTGCGGCGTTCCGCTGTGTGTCATGGAACCTGCGCTGTGTTGCGCTTCCTCGTGTGCCGGGGATACCGCTCAACGCGTAGCGGCGTCGGCGAGGATTGCCTGAAGCCGTGCTCGGCATTCGGCGACGAAGGCGGGGAGACGAGGACGCGGGCCGGGTGAGGTGTGGTCTCCTCGGCGAGCATGTGCAACAGGAACGGCACGGCGTGGAGCGTGGCCTCGTAGACGCTTCCCTGGTGGTAGAGGGCGGACCACATACGGTCCCACGCCTGGGTCCGGTGTTCCCCGTCGCCGCAGACCAGAGCGCGCAGCTGCTCCGGGACGTCGGTCGCCGGGCCGTAGGCGTGGCGGAGTTCGGCCCAGGGCGCCTGGTCGAGTTCGTCGAGTGGGCGGGTGCCGGGCGACGGTACGGCGCGGTCGGGTCTCACCGGGCGCTCCCCGGGGCCTCGGGTGCGGCGGTGCGCTGGGTCTGCCGCCACGACTGGAATTCGGGTAGGGCGGCGATGTCGGTGAGGTCGCCGAAGGAGGGGTCGCGGGTGAGGATCTGGTCGGCGACCCGGTAGGCGTCGTCGGTGCGGCCGAGGGCGAGCAGGACGCGGACCTGGGTGTCGCGGACGAAGTCGTACTCCGGGGCGTCGGCGACGGTCAGTGCCTGCTCGACGGCGGCGAGCGCGCGCTCGGGTTCGCCGCTGTGCAGCAGATGCCAGGCGAGGGCGTTGCCGGTGCGGCGTTTGACCTCTTCCTGGAAGGCGCCCTCGTCGGTGAAGTGCCAGATCGTGCCGGGTATCAGGGAGAGTGTCTGCTCGGCGTAACGGATGAGCTTCGTGGCCGGTTCGGGGCGGTCGGCGTCCGGGGCGTTGTCGGCGAGTTGGCCGAGGGCGTTGACCAGGCCGTAGTGGGCGTAGAGCCGGTCGTAGTCGGAGTAGCACGCGCCCGGAACGCAGAGCGCGACGGCTTCCTCGAAGGCGGTGACGGCCGCCGCGTGGTCCTGTGCGGCCTGCTTCTCGGCGCCGGTCCTGACCAGGGCGTGCACGGACTGCCAGTTCGGGTCGTGGACGACCTCCTTGGTGCCGGTGTCTCGCAGGTCGAGCCGGGTCCGCGGAAACATCGCGCGCAGCCGCTCCAGCGTGGGCCGGTCGAGCTTGGTGTACCGCAGGCCCGCGAACTCGAGCCGGCGCAGTCCGAAGAACGACTCTGGGAGGGTGGTGAGTTCGTTGAACGACAGGTCGATGTGCCGCAGGTTCGACAGGTGGGTGAACGCGTCGTCGGGCAGCGCGCGGAAGGCGGTGCGCGCCTTCCGGCCGTCGAACGTTTTCTTGCCCCAGCGGTCGATCTCCAGGTGTTCGAGGGTGGTGATGTCCCAGATTCCGGAGAGCAGGTCGCGGCTGGGCGGGGGCTGGTTGGAGCCCGGGGCTCTGCCGTTCAGGCGCAGGACGCGCAGCCGGGGCAGCCGGGCCAGGTCGGGCAGCCGCGTCAGTCGGGCGGACAGGGAGTTGCTCAGGTTGAGTTCCTCCAGTTCGGTCAGGTTCAGCAGCTCGTCGGGGACGGAGGCCAGCCAGACGTACGACAGGTCGAGTGTCCTCAGTCCGGTCAGGCGGGTGACGATCGGGGGGAAGTCGACCAGGGTGTCGCAGTGGTAGCGGCCCTGGTGCTGGCGGGACAGGTCCAGTTCGCGCAGCGTGTGCAGCCGGGCGAGCGTGTCGGGGAGCGGGCAGGTCAGCCGTGCGGCGCGCAGCACCTCCAGGCGGTCCAGGTCGCCGAGGGAGTCCGGCAGGGCTGTGAAGGCGTTGTCGGAGATGTCCAGCAGCCGCAGGTTCCGCAGCCGGCCGATGGACTCGGGCAGCCCGGTCAGCTGTGTCCCGGCCAGGTGGAGTTCTTCGAGGGCGGCCAGCTCGCCGATGCGCGGGTCGATTGTCTTGAGCTCGGCGTTGCCCTCCAGGGAGAGGACCCGCAGGTTGGGGAAGGAGAGGAGCTGCTCGGGGAAGTGCCTCAGCTTGCGTCCGGACAGGTCGAGTCCTGTCACCTCCTCCGCACGCACCAGCAGCGCGTCCAGCTCCTCCAGGGCGGCCAGATGGCTCGGCCGGGCCCCGGCGCGCAGCACCTGCCGCCCCTCGCGCAAGGCCTCCGCGATCTTCCCCTCGTCGGCCGTGCCGTCATCGTCGAGGAGTTCGGGCAGCAGGACGGTGTCCAGTTCCTCGTCGGTGAAGTCCACCGGGCAGTTGGACGGCCCGTTCTCGGCGACGAGCAGTGCCTGCGGCTGCTCGGCGAAGGTCATGCCGAAGTACGACACGCTGATGACGATCCGGGCGCGGGTCCGCCCGCACACCACGAGCCAACCGCCGTCCCCGTATGAGCCGCAGATGCCGCCGGTCACTTCCAGGTCCCCGCGCACCACCACGTTGGGGCAGCCGGACAGGAACACGTTGCGGGCCCGCAGACTGCCCGTCACCATGAGGAAGTTGCCGTCGCAGTCGTCCCACCAGTCCAGGTCACCGTCGACGGTCAGATCACCGTCCACGACGGTGTTGTACGGCACCCAGTCGCTGTCGCCCTCCGGCTCCAGATGGCCCGCGACATGCAGACCGCCCTCGTACAAGCGGATCTCCTGCTCGTCGGCGAACTCGGCGTACGGGTAGCCGACATCGGCGGAGACCCGGAACCGCTCCTCCGCCTCCTGGGCGCTGATGAGGCGGTACCCCACCGGTGAGTGCACCGTTGTGAGGGCGGGGGGTACTGACGGGCCGCTCTGGGATTCGTCATCGGTCATCTGTGGTTGCTCCGTGGGGTGAAGTGCCCGGTAAGGCGGATTCGGTGGGGGAAGTGCGAGGCGCGGTCGGCTGGGGCGGGCCGCCAGGCCGACGGGTACATGCGCTCAGTGGGCCTCGGCTTGCGAGTCCGCGCGGAAGACCGGCAGACCCTCGCGGAGCCGGGCGAACAGCAGACCCCGGTCCATCATTTCCCTGCCCCCGTCCTCGTCGACGGCGAAGACCTCGTCCACCAGCAGCTCGCGCAACTGCTCCTGGACGCCGTCGCCGTGCCCCTGCTGGAAGTCGTCCAGGTCGAAGTGGAGGTCGGCTTCCACGGTCGCGATCGTGGCGTGCTCGTCCTCGATGACCAGGCGGGCGCGGATGGTGCCCGCCTGGAGCGTGTTGTCGTTGTAGTAGCCATAGACGACGTCGGCCTCGATGTCTCCGTCGACGGACATCTCGCCGTCGGTGAACACCCCTCGGGCCGTCACCCCGCCGCGGATGGCCACCACCGAATCCGGGCCGCCGTCCGCCAGCACGTCTTCGACCGCCAGGGAGCCGGTGACCACGAAGGGGGCCACCACATCCAGGCCGCCCTTCACCACCAGGTCGCCGTGATGAAAGAACGGCGTGTCCACCGACTGGTCGCCGACCAGGGTGCGCGTCGCACCCGTCCCGCCGAGCACCCTGGCGCACAACTCGGGAAGATGCGGCAGATGGTCGGGATCGCAGCCGTAGCCCAGTCCGGCCACGAAGTCCTGGTAGCTGTCGAAGTCCGGCTCCACCCGCCTGGTGAGCCAGCCGCTGTCGTCCGGGATCCCGGCGGCCTCACACACCTCGGCCAGCTCGGCCTGCATCACCCCGGCCGCTTGCCGCAGCGCCTCCATGTCGATGGGCAGCGGCCCGCCCTCCACCACGGGATACCGCACATGCGCCGGGGCCCCCGCAGCCTCCAACAGAGCCACGATCTCCGACCGTGCCTGCCGCTGCTTCTCGCTGTAATCCGGCAGGCGCAGGGCGATCCCGAGCGGGGTCCTGCCGAGGCCGTTGACCGCGGCGGCGTCGGCGCCGCGCTCCAGCAGCAGCTTCACCAGCCCCGGTCGCGCCGAGCCGACGGTCGCGTGCAGCGGAGTGTCTCCGCGATCATCGACCGCGTCCGTCGGTGCGCCGTGGTCGAGCAGGAAGGCGTAGACCGGTACGGCTGCGCAGCTCTCGTGGGCGAGGGACCCGCCGGTGGCGGAGCGGATCTTGCCGTCCAGCCGGGCGCCGTGCTCGACGAGCAGGGCCAGCACCTCCACGGAACGCTTCGCCCAGGCCGCCGGTTCGGAGTCGTTCAAGGCCACGGCCCACGCGGCGGGGGTGACACCGTGGTTGTCGACGGCGTGCACATCCGCGCCGCACTCCAGCAGCGCCCGTATCACCTCAAGGGAAGGCAGCGGGTCGTCGGCGCTGTACGGGGCCTTCACCGCCCGGTGCAGCGGGGTGGCGCCCTGCTCGTCGTGCGCCGAGACATCCGCCCCGTCAGCGATCAGTGAACGAACCAGTGCGGCACCCTCGGCGGGGTCACCGCCACGGTCAGGCGCGACAGCAGCAAAAAGGGATTTGCTCATGACTTCGCTCATGGTGAGGACTCCTGGACGGTGCACTGACAACGGACCCCGGCAGGCCGGACGCCGGACCTGACAGAACGTAGAACATGTGACCAGGCCGTTGGTCATGAGCAGGAAGGTTCCGGTGGTTTCCGTGGCTGATTGCGTAGTTCTACTGACACCGGCGCCGGTCGAGACGCACACGGGAGAGACGGCGCCATGCTCGGATGGGCCCGGCACCGCAGGCCCGCCACATCACGAAGGAGAGGGTCGCCTCGTCCAGACAGCCCGGCTGCCATTCGACGAGCTGCTCGCCCCAGGCGACACCGGCGGTGGTTATTCGACCCGCACTCCACGGCACGGAGGCCCTCCGGGACGCTCGGCCGAGGAGCGTTCCGGTCCGCGTCCGGCCGACGGCACTTGGTCACGCGGGTGGTGGCGTGCCCGGTGCCGTAGCCGTGTGGCGGGCCACCAGGGTGGCGAGGGCCGCGCGGGACGGGACGCCCGTCTTGCGGTAGACGCGGGCGATGTGGCTCTCGACGGTGCGCGGACTGAGGCAGAGCCGGGAGGCCACGGCCTGGTTGGTGAGACCCTCTGCGACCAGTTCCGCTATCTCCCGTTCCCGCGAGGTCAGCTGGGCCAGCCCGGCGGCCGGTCCGGACGGCTCCGCCGCCCCGTCCGTGTCACCCAGCACCTCCGGGCGCTGCTGGTCGGCCAGGGCGACCAGCAGCGTGGCCCCGCCCTCGGCGGCCTGCTGGCGGGCGCGGCGCCACATGGCGGCCGCGCTGGCGCCGTCACCGGCGGCTCTGGTGAACGCGGCGCCGAGCAGCAGGCTCTGGGCCTCCCGGAGGGTCGCCCCGGACAGCGCGCTCTCCCGGGCGGCTTCGGTGAACGCCCGTGCTGCCGCGGCCGGGTCCCCGCGGTGCGCCTCGATCCGGCCGAGGGCGCGCAGCGCCGCTGCCCGGCGGGTCGGCAGGTCGATCTGTTCGGCCTCCTTGAGGGCGCGTTCGGCCGCGTGTTCGGCTTCTTCCGTCTCACCGACGGCCAGGGCTGCGGCGACGAGCAGTTCCAGGAACTCCGGGAGGAGTGAGGGCTGAATCCGGGACAGGTCCCTGCTCCCGCCCGTCTCCAGCAGGATGTCCCGTGTCCGGTGCGGGTCACCGGCGCCCATCGCGGCGAAGGCGAGCAGGGACCGTGCCAGCGTGGACCACCAGCTCTGGCCCGCGCCTTCCACAGCTGCCGCCGCCTCCTCCGCGGCGGCCAGGACGTCCGGATCGCCCGGCGGGCGGGCCTGCATGAGGAACAGGGACCGGATCGCGAGGGTGAAGCCGAGCAGTTCGCCGCTGCCCAGGGCACGGGCGATGGTCGCGGCCTCGTCGGCCAGCTCCAGCGCCGTGGTGACCCGGCAGGTCAGGAAGTGGGTGTACGCCTTGCACAGCAGGAGCTGCGACAGCATGTAGGGCCGGCCGGTCCGCCGGGCGATCTCCACGCCCCGGTCGCTGTGCCGTTCCGCGTCCGTGTACCGGTCGAGCATCACCTCGGCCCAGCCCAGTCTGACCAGGGGCTCGCACAGCCCGGCGAGGTCGCCGTCGGTGAGCGCGTCCGCCAGTCCCGCCGCGGTCCGGGCGAGCCGACGGGCCTCGGCCGTGTCACCCTCGTACGCCTCGCTCATGGCGGCCAGCGTCAGGGCGCCCATCTCGCCGAGTCCGTCACCCAGATCGCGGGCGCCGCGCAACGCCTGGGCAAGTTCTTCCCGTACGTCGGGGAAGCGGGCGACGAACTGCGCGCGGCAGCACCATTCGATGACGAGACCGATCCGCCGGGACGGTGACGGCTCGGGCCTCCGGTCCAGTTCGCGGCGCAGCAGCGCGTCGGCCTCGGCGTAGCGCCCGAGCTGACGCTCGATGACGGCGCACTGCACGACGGCGGAGGTACGGAGCGCGTCCTCGCCGTCCTCGCCGTCCTCGTTGCCGGCGGGCATGTCGATCACTCGGTGGAAGAGGTCTCTGCTCTTCCACAGCGCCCCGGTCGTGCCGAGCGCCCCGGCGCGCATCAGCATCAGCTCACGGCGTTTGTCGAGGTGTCCGGGGGTGTTGGGAAGGATCGCGAGGACGGCACCGAGCCAGTGGGCCGAGGCGGCCGGGGCCGTCACGGCGGTCTGTTCGGCGGCGCTGGTCAGAATCGCGGCGGCCTCCGGGTCCCAGCCGGTCAGTGAATGCTCGATGTGGTGCGCCCGCTCGGCGAGGGGTGCGCCGGCCTCGGCCAGTTCGGCCGCCGCCCTGCGGTGGAGCTCCTGCCGCCGCCAGGGGTCGGTGCTGTCGTGGACCAGCACCCGGATCAGCGGGTGGCGCAGTGCCAGACGGCGTCCGGCCTGGTCCGTGCGGATCAGATCGCGGCGCATCGCCCCGCGCAGGGCCTCGACGACGTCGGGGACGGGTGAGCCGGTGAGAGCGGCGATGAGGTCGGCCGTGGCGTGGTCGCCGAGTACGGCGGCGGCTTCTACGGTGCCGCGCTCGATTGGGTCCAGAGGGGCGAGTTCGTCGAGCAGCAGTGCTTCCAGGCCCGCGGGCGGACCACCGTCCCGGACCGGGGGTCCGGGCAGCCGGGCGGTGCGATGGGCCGTCAGGAGCGCCAGGAAGTACAGCGGGTTGCCCTCGCTCGCGGCGTACATCTCGGCCGCCCGCTGCTGCGGCAGGTCGTGGGCCAGTTCCTCGACGCAGTCCCGTTCGTCGAGCGGGCCGAGAGAGATCCGCAGCACCGCGCCGGTGTCGGCCCCGCGCGCCAGCGCCGTGGTGAGCGCCGCCGGGGCCTGGCGGTCGCGGCGCGACACGACGAGCAGGAAGGGGGCCTTCACGGGGTGCCGCACGAGGTGGTCGACGAGTTCCAGGGACGCCGGGTCCGCCCAGTGCAGGTCGTCGAGGACCACGACGAGCCGCGCGCCCCGGATGCGGCGCAGTGCGTCCGAGGTGGCCTGGTAGAGGCCGAAACGGTCCCTGTTCCACGGCTCGCCCGAGGGCTCGGTCCTTCCCCGCAGCGCCGGAAGGAGCTCCCGCAGCGACGGGAACACCCCGAGCACGCGCTGGTCGAGGTCGGCGAACGCGTCGGCGAACGGCTGGAACGGGCTGTGCCGTTCGAACTCTGTAGCCCGGCCGCGCAACACGGCCGCCCCGCGGCGGCGGGCGAGGGTACTGAACTCCGCCAGCAACCGGCTCTTGCCGATACCGGCCTCACCAGTGACATCGACGAGGGCCGGACCACCGGCTCCCATGTGCTGCAGGGCCGCATCGAGCCGGCGGAGCTCGGCTGACCTGCTCACGAACGGCACGCTGTTCATGCGCCTGCCCGGCCCCCTGTACAACTCAACCACCACGATCTCCCTCGGAACGAACGCCGCCACGGCACGCCAGGGCCCCGGTGGCTACGACACGGGGCTGGGCGACTGTCGCTGTCAGACAGCGTTCTACAGCACGAGTACGACAACGCTGCCCCTGTGTGGCGGGCCCGGCCCGCGCCGGTCAGGGGCGCATGGTGACCGACGTACGGGCAGCGATACGCCGGACTGCCCGCAGCGGACCATCATGTAAATCGGCTGGGAGTCAGGCTCCCGGCGTACCAAGGAACAGAACGCGGGAGCCAAAGATGTCTTCCCGGCTGCGTATGAACGCCTGAATCACCCAACTCGCTCCGGCTCAACTGCTCAAGCTCTGGCGAGGACGGCAGGAGCTCATCCGTCCCGACTCCGCCGGTGGCACCCACGCCTTCCTTGACTGGCTGTCGAGACGGGCCGGTGGCGGTCGTATTCCTCGGAATGACCATCACCGTTGCCATATCCACCAGGCTGCGCTGAAGATCCCGAGGAAGGCGTGGACGTCGGCCTAAGCCCTCGGCGGAACCGAACGAACCCGGCACCCGGGTCGGCAGAGGTCACCGATATTCCCGACCGCTCCTCCTGGCCCACGGGGATGCGCTTGAGCGTTTGCAGAGAGTGCCCTACGTCGGCGCCGAGTTGCGCTTCACCAATGTCGAGGGCAACCGTCCGAACTGTTTCGCGGCCAACACAAAAGGCCGGGCTCCGGGAGTTCGATGTCGGTGATCTCCAGGGGAGCTCCGACGGCGGGCAGTACGGCGGCGCGGACCACGAGCAGGCTCCTTGAGGGTCGGCAGCGGGGAAACGGGGCGGAACGGTCGGAACCGCGGGAACGCGGAGCGGTCAGAACTGGAGGGACTTGGTCTGGAGGTACTCCGCGAGCCCGTGGGAGCCGAGTTCGCGGCCGACGCCGGACTGCTTGTAGCCGCCGAACGGGGCGAGCGGGTTGAACCGGCCGCCGTTGATGTCGACCTGCCCGGTGTCCATCCGCCGGGCGAACGCCACCGCTTCCGCGTCGTCGCCCGCCCAGACGGCGCCCGCGAGGCCGTACACGGTGCCGTTGGCGATGCGCAGGGCGTCGTCCTCGTCCTCGTAGCGGATGAGCGAGACGACCGGACCGAAGATCTCCTCCTGGGCGACGGTCATCTCCGGGGTGACATCGGCGAACACGGTCGGGCTGACGAAGTAGCCCTGTTCGCGCGGGGCTTCGGGGCCGCCGGCGACCAGTCGGGCGCCCTCCGCCACGCCCCTCTCGATGTAGCCGCGCACCCGTGCGTGCTGCTTGGCGTTGACGAGGGGGCCGATGCGGTCGCCGTACTTGGCGGCCGCCTCCGCGGCGAGCGCGACCGCCTCGTCGTACTGCGAGGTGTGCACCAGCATCCGGGTCCAGGCGCTGCACGTCTGGCCGGAGTTGCCCATGACGTTCGCGACGCCGACGCCGACCGCCTTGGCCAGGTCCGCGCTCGGCAGGATGACGTTGGCGGACTTGCCGCCCAGTTCGAGGGCGACGCGCTTGACGGCCGCGCCGGCCGTGGCGCCGATCTTCCTGCCGACCGCGGTGGAGCCGGTGAACGAGACCAGGTCGACGCCCTCGTGCTCGGCCAGGGCCTGTCCGGCGACCGGGCCGAGGCCGGTGACCAGGTTGAACACGCCCGCGGGGACGCCCGCCTCATGGACGGCCTCGGCGAAGAGCTGGGCGGTCAGCGGGGTGTCCTCGGCGGGCTTGAGGACAATCGTGCAGCCCGCCGCGAGCGCCGGGGCGACCTTGGCGACGATCTGGTGCAGCGGGTAGTTCCACGGGGTGATCGCGCCGACCACGCCGACCGGCTCGGCGTACACGGTGGAGTTGCCGACCTTCTCCTCGAAGGCGTACGAGGCGGCGAGCCCGGCGTACGAGCCGGCCACCAGGATCGGCACGCCCGCGTGCACCGCCTGCGAGAACGGCAGCGGCGCGCCGAGTTCGGCGGTGACGGTCGCGGCGATCTCGCCCTTGCGGGCGACGAGCACATCGCGCAGGGCGGCGATCCGCGCGGCCCGCTCGGCGGGGGCGGTGGCCACCCAGGCGGGGAGTGCGGCGCGGGCGGCCCGTACCGCGGCGTCGATGTCCTCGGCCCCGCCGGCCGGGACCTCGGCGATGACCTGTTCGTCCGCCGGGTTCACCACCGCGATGGTGTCCCGTCCCGCGGCGGGCCGCCAGGCTCCGTCGATGTACATGCCGTCGTGGGCCTTCATCGCTGTTCCTCCCGGACACGGTTACGGACGAGATCGGTCGCACTTGAATTAGCGTTGTTAGTTTTCGGGTGCCGGAGACGCCCGTCACGCCGAGGGCTGCGCGTCGAGCTGCCCGTGTTCGGTACCGGGGTTCTCGAACTGGGTCCGGTACAGCTCCTCGTACCGGCCGCCCGCCGCGAGGAGTTCCTCGTGCGTGCCCCGCTCCACGATCCGCCCGCTCTCCACGACCAGGATGAGGTCGGCCGCCCGTACGGTGGAGAGCCGGTGGGCGATCACGACGGCGGTGCGGCCGGCGAGCGCCTCGGTCAGGGCCTCCTGGACGGCCGCCTCGGAGGTGTTGTCGAGGTGGGCGGTGGCCTCGTCGAGGATGACGACGCGCTGGCGGGCCAG
Organism: Streptomyces sp. NBC_00012; assembly: GCF_045040875.1. Taxonomy (NCBI): domain Bacteria; kingdom Bacillati; phylum Actinomycetota; class Actinomycetes; order Kitasatosporales; family Streptomycetaceae; genus Streptomyces; species Streptomyces sp. NBC_00012. Next base: position 27,798 of record NZ_CP108309.1, read on the forward strand.
CAGCATCCGGGCGATGGTCAGGCGCTGGCGTTCGCTGCCCGGTGGCCAGCGGCTGCACACCGTCGGTTGGGTGGGGCGGGCTGTTGCTGACGGGTGGTGATGTTGTCGCCGAGCCCGCCGGGCACCGCGTGGAAACCCGCTCCGCCCCCCACGCACGCGGCACAGCATCCGCGTACAATTCGCGGGTCAGTGGCCGTGCCGGGCGATCGCGCGCAGGAAAGCGATGGTCTCCTCCTCGCCGCTGATGGCTTCGTCCAGGGACGTCCCGTACAGGCGGCTGGCCGAGAGCTTCACGATGGTGGTCCGGCTGACCGGATCGACATAGACGAACTGGTTGTAGACGCCGACTGCGCTGAACTCGCCACGGTCTCCCGCCGGGAGCCACCACTGGTAGCCGTAGCCGACTCCATCGGCTTGCTGGCCGCCGACGAGGGGGCGGCCGGGTTGCAGGTGCGGCGCGGTCCCGGTGACCGAGTCGCGCACCCACTGTGCGGGCACGATCTGCCGGCCCTGCCACACACCCCCGTTGCGGTACAGCTCTCCGAGCCTGGCGAAGTCGCGGGCGGTCAGGTTGAGCCCCCCGAAAGCGAGTTCCGTCCCGGCGGGGTCCACCAGCCAGTAACCCGCCGATGTCATGCCGAGCGGCTCGCACAGCTTCTCGCGCATGTAGTCGGCCATCGGGCGGCCGGTGGCCCGGGCTATCAGGGCGCCGAGTATCTGGGTCTCACCGGAGTTGTAGCGGCAGACGGTGCCGGGCCCGGTCTCGCGCACCATGCGGGCGACGAAGTCGTCGAGCGTGCCGCCGATGCCCGCCGTCGCGGCGGTGAGCTGGTAGATGTCGGAGGCCGGGTCGTTGTAGTCCTCGTTCCACCGGGCGCCGGAGGACATCTGGAGCACGTCCTTGATGGACACACCGTCGTACGCGGAACCGGGCCGCACCGGCACGTAGGAGCTGATGGGCTCGTCGATACCCGTGATGTGCCCCTCGTCGACCGCTATGCCGACGAGCGCGGAGACAAAGCTCTTGGAGACCGACATGGACAGCCACTGCACGTCCGGGCCGCCGGTCAGGAAGTAGCTCTCGTGGTTGATGACCCCGTCGACGAGCACGAGCAGTGCGGACGTGTCGGTGCGGGCCAGGAACTCCTTGGTCACTCGTGCGGTGCCGTCGTAGTCGAAGCTCTCCGGCAGCGGGGCCGCCTCACTGCGTGGCCAGACGTAGGGGTGTGCGGAGGGCGCCATCTCACGGGTGTCGAGGAGGTCCTTCATCCGGCAGAAGTGCTCGTGCTGCGGCACGCCGGTGAAGAGGCCGAGGTCGACCAGGGTCATGCGCTTCTGATCAGTCATTGCCGTCCTTCGAGTGGGAACGGGGGATCCGGAAGGAGATGGAGGGTGGGCGAGCCGACACCCCTGCCGGGGCGGGCTCGTCCTGGGGCCGGAGTGACCGGCTGCGATGACTAGAAAAGTAGCAGTACCACTTGGTTAGGGCAACCGAGTGGTACTGTTAAGTCTCCATCAACGCAGAACAGCGGAAGGCGGCGATGAGTTCATCCCACGTCGACGGGCGCACCCTCCGGTTTCAGCACCGGCGGCCCGAGTTGCTGGCCGCGGCGACCGAGTACATCCTCGAACACGGCATCAGCGGCCTGTCCCTGCGTCCCGTGGCGCAGGCGCTCGGTGTCACCCACGCGACACTGCTACGGCACTTCTCCTCGAAGGACGCGCTGCTCCTGGCCGTCTCAGAGAAGGTCCGCACGGATCTGGCAGCATGGCTGACGTCGGACGCGGAGCTCCGCGAGGCGCACTCGACGGCCGAACTCGTCAGGGCGCTGTGGCGTCGGCTGTGCGAACCGCAGGAGCAGCGCCAGTTCCTCCTGCTTTTCGAATTCGTCGGCCATCACGGGGAAGGGTCCGGGGAGGATGAGGAACTCTCCCGGTCGATCGTCCACGACTGGATCGGGATCATCGCCAACAGACTTGTCGCGGACGGCTGGCCGCCCGAGGACGCCTCCGCTCTGTCGACCCTTGTCCTCGCACAGGTGCGGGGCCTGCAGCTCGATCTCCTCGTCTCCGGGGACCGCGCGCGAACGGACCGCGCCATCGACTTCGCCGTACGCCCCCTCGACCGCTCCCCCGCTGGTCGAGACGGTCCGCAAGTCCGCGGTTGACCGGGCGGTATCGACGGCGCTGGCGCCGTGGCGCAAGCCGCAGGCTGTGCACCATCCGGGGAAGGTCTTCCTCGATATCGCGCTCGCGACAGCTCTCGGCGGGAACTGCCTGGCCGACGTCGCCATGCTTCGAGCCGAACTGGCTGTGTTCGGCCTGGTGGCCCCTGATCCGACAGTCTCCCGCCTCATCGACGCCCTGGCCGCAGCCGGACCGAAAACTCTGAGCTTGTTCTACCTTCCAAGCGTGGGTTTTGAGCCGGCCATTCGTGAGATCGGCGGGCCCGGGGGTTCTGGGTATGGCTGTGAGCTTGTCGCCGTTGGATAGCTCAAAGAACTTGGCCGCCCGGAGCCCCGCGACGACTCGACCGCTAAATTGGGATACGCGATTCGATCGCTGTGTAGACACCTCAGGCGCTCAACGTGTCAAGCAGCTACGGCGAGAGCGGTCGGAAAGGCCGTGTGTTCCTCGAACAGCGTGTGGTGCTGGAGGCAGTAGTAGAGCTGGCCGAGCATGCGGTTGAAGAGGCTCTGTCACGTTGTTGGGTGTGTGAGTGTCTGATGGGGCGTCGGGGTGTGGTGGGCTTGCGTTTCGGGCCTGGGGTCAGGCCGTGGTGGGCCGGCTTGCAGCGCCGGTGATCTGGTCCCAGATGGCGAAGCGGGTGGTCATCTCGGCGCGGTAGTGGGCGGCGGTCATCAGGTGGCGGCGGGGCCGGAAGTGGGGTGAGATGCCGCTGAACGCGGACAGGAACCGCTGTGCTCCACCGATGCTGCGGAATCCCTTCATCGCGCGTTCGCGCTGGCGGGTGGGCTGGTGGCTGTTCTCGGCCCGGTTGTTCAGGCCCTTGTGGGAGCGGTGCTCGACCGAGGGCATCACCTCGCGGTGGGCCGCCCCGTAGGAGCGCAGCTTGTCCGTGACGACTACCCTCGGCACCGAGCAGGTCGTCTTCAGCAGGCGGCGGAAGAAGCGTCTGGCCGCAGCGGTGTCCCGCCGGTTCTGGACCAGGATGTCGAGCACGTTGCCGTCGGCGTCGACGGCTCGCCACAGGTACTTCTGCTCTCCGTTGATTTTGATGAAGACCTCGTCCAGGTGCCACTTGTCGCCGGGTCGGGGTCGCCGGCGGCGCAGGCCGTTGGCGTAGGCCTGGCCGAACTTCGCGCACCAGCGGCGGACGGTCTCGTGGGAGGCGATCACGCCGCGCTCGAGCATCAGTTCCTCGACCTCGCGGAAACTGAGCGGGAAGCGGAAGTACAGCCACACGCAGTGGGAGATGATCTCCACCGGGTACCGGTGCCCCTTGTACGACGGCGACGCGCTCCCCACGGACGATCCCCCCTCCACCATGATCAACTCGAAGATCCTCCCACGCCATTCGCCAACGTGACAGTGCCCACTTAAATTAGTCGGTGGCAGCGGAGCGCAGTGGACGGACGTAGATCTTTACCGGGCCGTCAGCGGCTCGCTGGGTCAGCATCCCGTATTCGTTGCCCTGGGCGAAGGGGATGACTGTGCCTGTTCTGAGAGCCTTGGGGCGAGCTGTCTCGAACGGAACCTGCACACGGGTAGGTCGGTCTGATGACTCAGTCTCGTCAACCGTTCCATAGCCCATGCCGTTGTCGGTGATGGATGTCAGCGAGACATTTTTGCGGTCCCCATCCCCTTGCAGACAGATTCCCTTCTCCTGCTGGAGGTCGAACGCTACGGGCCCTGCTGCAAGGTACCGGCCGTTCGGTGAGGCCGTGATTTGGTGCCCCCATTCAGCCACTTCCTCGAAATACACTACACACTCAACCTGAGCCTCGACGCGGCCCGTGGCCGTGTCCTGGACCATAATGACCAGGCCGCTCCCATCGGGATGCTTGCCGTCCTCCCATGCTGTCAAAAGATGCGTTCCGACAACGCCGTAGGCACGTCCGTTGAACTCGTCCAAGGGGCCAGTCGTGCGCTCAATGCCCTTGGGCGTCACATCGGGACTCTTCCATGTGCCGGGGACGCCGAAGCCACCCTCATTGTTGTCGTTCGCCAGTACTGGTCCGGCCTTGCTGATGCCGACGAATACAGCGCCGGAACAGGACCGGCCGGGAGGGCACACCTCAATTTCGTTGTTGGCGTGTTCCCGCAGATCCACCTTTCCGCTCGCCACGTCTACCACCGCGGCCTCCGTGCCGTGCGGGCCCCCTCGATTGCTGCCCCAGGTGACCATGAGGCGATGCCCGTCATCGAGCACGTGTGTATTTCCAGGGTCGGCAGCGACGGGAACGGAGACTTCACGCAGCGGTTTCACTGCGTCCCCTCGAGAGCCGGCTGCATACACGGCCAACCGCACCACCTCCTTACCGTCGTGCAGTTCGTCCTGGCCCTGCACGCCGTGCGCCCACGCCACGAGATACTCCCGGCCACTCTGCTCAACCGAGACCAGCCCTGGAGTCTCCGCAGGTTTCTCCGCATCTCCCTCTGCACCTTCGACAGAGGCAGGAGGCGTCCATGCCTTCGCTGACCAGCGGATCTTCCCGGTAGCCGCCTCCCGCAGTCGTACCGAGTACCGGCCTGAGGACTTGTCCATCAGCCCCACACCCCCGGAGCGGAGCACTGTGACTGGCAGCGAAGTTGCGCGCTGGGGAATCCAGTCAAGGGTCGCGTCCCAGCCGCGCCCGTTGTCATATGCGTCTGGTAAGGCCAACTGGGCTGGCCGCGTCGGTGACCCCTTGGAGCGTGACTGGTCATCCTCGCCCGAGTCATCGCTGCACCCGCCTAGTAGTGCTTGGTCAGGTCGGCTGTGGTGGTGCGTGTCTGTTGGGTTCGGGTGGCGTTGTGAGTGTGTGACTCCGGACGAGATTGCGGCGGTGCGTGGTGAGTTGGAAGCGTTCGCGGTGGAGGTGTTCGAGCCGTTCGCGCGGAAGGACCAGCGTCGGTGGGGGCAGGTCTACCTGCGGGGGCTGCTGATCGACGGTCGGCGCAAGTCGGTCGAGCCGATGGCGGCCCGGCTGGGTGAGGACGGGAATCGGCAGGCGCTGGCCAACTTCGTGACCACCAGTCCGTGGGATCCGGCGCATGTGCGAGCCAGGGTGGCCTGGCGGATGGAGGCCGCGATCGGGCCGTCCGCGCTCATTTTCGACGACACGGGGTTCCTGAAGGACGGGACCGCTTCGGCGTGTGTGTCGCGGCAGTACACCGGCACGGCGGGCAAGGTCACCAACTGCCAGGTCGGCGTCTCGCTGCATCTCGCCCATGACCACGCCTCGGCGGCGGTCAACTGGCGGCTGTTCCTGCCCGAGACGTGGGACCCCGACTCGCCGAAGGCCGACCCGGACAAAACCGGCCGCCGTGCCGTCTGCCAGATCCCCGAGGACGTCGGGCACGTGGAGAAGTGGCAGCTGGCCCTGGACATGCTGGATGAGACCCGCTCGTGGGGCATCGAGGTGCCGCTGGCCATCGCGGACGCCGGATACGGCGACGCCGCCGCGTTCCGGCACGGGGTGCAGGCCCGCGGCCTGAACTACGTGGTGGGGATCTCCACCACGCTGTCGGCCCAGCCCGACGACGCGGCGCCGGTGACCGAGCCGTACTCCGGGACCGGACGCCCGCCGGTGGCGAAGTACCCGGACAAGCCGCAGTCGGTGAAAGAGCTGGTGGTCGCCGCTGGCCGGAAGGCGGCCAGGCCCGTGCAATGGCGGGAGGGTTCCCGGCCCGGCACGGGCCGCTCCGGAGTGAAACGGATGTACTCCCGGTTCGTGGCCCTGCGGATCCGGCCTGCCGGACGCGAGGTCCGGCAGGCCACCGACGGCCCGGAGCTGCCCGTGTGCTGGCTGCTGGCCGAGTGGCCCGCCGGTGAGAGCGAGCCGGTCCAGTTCTGGCTGTCCGACCTGCCCGCCGACACTGCGCTGACCACCCTGGTCCGGCTCGCCAAGCTCCGCTGGCGGATCGAGCACGACTACCGGGAGATGAAGCAGGCCCTGGGCCTGGCCCACTTCGAGGGCCGGACCTGGGCCGGCTGGCACCACCACGTCACCCTCGTGTCCGCCGCGCACGCTTTCTGCACCCTGCAGCGGCTGGCCCGGGCCCCAAAAGACGCGGCGCCGGCCTGAGCCTCTACCAAGTCGTCCGCGAACTGCAGACCCTGCTCGCGATCTGGACCGGCGCCTGCCCCACCTGCCACCGCGACATACCCGCCCCAATACCGACCTGACCAAGCACTACTAGGCATGGGTCCGGCCGGCGTTGACCTCGGCGTCCGGTGCCGCGTCGGCGGCGTTGCCCTCTCCCCTCTGCTGGGCGCCCTGCTTGGGCCGGGGGATGAGGAAGGTCGCCAGCATGCCGAGGGCGAGCAGCGCGGCACAGGTGTAGCCGTTGATCTGGATCGCGTGGGACATGGCGTCGCGGGCGGCGTCGGCGGCGGACGCCGTCTGCGGGTTGTCGCCCAGCCCGGAGATCATCGCGCCGGCGCTGTCGGAGACCGCCGAGGACAGCTGGTCTGCGCCGGCCTCGGGCGTTCCCTGCTTGACGAGCCGGTCCGACAGGTCGGAGTCCAGTGCCGTGAAGAACGTCGAGGTCAGGACCGCGATACCGAGTGCGGAGCCGAGCTGGCGCGCGGCGCTCTGGATTCCGGAGCCCTGGCCGGCCTGCCGCGGCGGCACGTCCGCCAGGACCACGTTGGTGACCTGGGCGGTGGCGAAGCCGACCCCCATGCCGTACAGGAACAGGGCGATGGCGATGACCCACCACCGGGAGTCGCTGTCGGCCAGCAGGCCGAACATCAGCAGGCCGGCGGCCTCCAGGACCAGACCGATCCGGACCAGGCCGACCGGCCCGGTCTTCTCGGCCATGCCGAAGCTCGCACCGCTCGCGAAGAAGCTGCCGACCGCGACGACGAAGACCAGCAGGCCGGTCTGGACCGGGGAGTAGTCCAGGGCGTACTGGAGCCACAGTGGCAGCACGGCGAGCATGCCGAACTCGGCCAGGGCGATGATGAGTGTCGCGATGTTGCCCGTGCTGAAGGACTTGATGCCGAACAACGAGGTGTCCATCAGCGGCGCCGTGCCGCTGCCCCGGGTGAGCCGCACCTGGAGGAACAGGAAGAGAGCGAGACACACCACCGCGACGACCAGGGCGACCGGGATGACCGACAGGCCCGTGCCGTCCCCGAAGGGACCGAAGTCCTTGCGCGGCTCCCACCACCCGTAGTTGCGTCCCTCGATCAGCGCGAACGCGAGAAGCCCGAGGCCCAGCACCGACAGCACCGCGCCGACGGCGTCGATCCGTCCCGGCTGGCGGGGGGAGGGCTGGAGGAACTTCATGACGCCGACGAGGATCAGCGCGACGACTGCGATGTTGATGCCGAAGGCCCACCGCCAGGAGTAGTCGGCGAGCCAGCCGCCCAGCAGCGGTCCGACCGCGGCGGCCGCCCCGATCGTCGAGCCCCAGATGGCGAACGCCTTGCCGCGGTCCGGACCCCGGAAGGTCAGATTGAGCAGCGCCAGTGACGTCGGCATGATGATCGTGCCACCGACACCCTGCGCGAACCGGCTGGCGATCAGTAGCTCCCCGGTGGGCGACACCGCCGCGGCGATGCTGGCCAGCCCGAAGATCACGGTCCCGATCATGAACAGCCTGCGCGCTCCCAGGATGTCCGAGAAGCGGCCCATCACCAGCAGCAGGGCGGCCAGGATGATCGCGTAGGACTCCTGGATCCACTGGGCGCCGAAGGCCGAGATCTCCAAGTCGTCGATGATCGGCGGCATCACCACATTGACGATGGTGAAGTCCACGACCACCAGCGAGACACCGAGGGAAATGGCGACCAGGCCCAACCAGGCGTCCCGGTTGGTGGGTGAGGGCCGAGCCGGATTCTCGGACACAGCGTTCCTCCGTTCTGTTCGATGGGGGTGCACCCGGTTCGGTCGCAGAGGGCGAGGTGCTGGGGGTGTCGGGGAGGCGTCCTGCCTCCGAGCCAGTAGCACCCTGCCAGAAGAAGAGGACGTATTCTGACCTCTACTGACATCAATCCGGAGGGCAATCCGTGATCGCCAACCGAACGCTGGAACTGCTCAGCCTGCTTCAGGCCCAGAAGGAGTGGACCGGCGACGGTCTGGCCGAGCGGCTGGGGGTGTCCCCGCGGACGGTCCGGCGCGATATCAACCGACTGCGCGAACTGGGCTATCCCGTGACGGCGCGCAAGGGCCCCTCCGGTTTCTACCGCTTGTCCCGCGGAGCGCGGCTGCCCCCGCTGATAGTCGACGACGAGCAGGCCATCGCCATCGGGCTGGCCCTGCAGACGGCTCCGGCCTCGGTGACCGGCATGGGGGACGCCACGAAGCGGGCGCTGAACTCCATCAAGGAGCTCCTGCCTCCGCACCTGGCCCGCAGGCTGGCGACCTTCTCGATCGAGCAGATAGAGAACGCCTGGGAGCTGGCCCCGCCGCAGGTCGATCCGGCGCTGCTGGCGCAGCTGAGCGCTGCCGCGCAGCAGCGTGAGCTGGTGCGGTTCGCCTACCGGTCCATCGACCGCGACCCGGAGGAGGACGACGAGGTCCTGGCCGAACCCCATCGGCTCGTCGTCTGGTCCGGGCGCTGGTATCTGGTGGCGTACGACCAGCGCAGGAACTCCTGGCACACCTATCGGCTCGACCGCATCGGGCAACTGACCTCCACCGCCTGGCGGTTCGGTCCTCGGGAAGTGCCGGAGGCGGACATCACCCGCTTCGTCCAGAGCCAGCCCGACCGGGGGGACACCGCGGACACCTGGCCGTGCTGGGGCACCGTCCTGATGGAGTGCCCCGCGACGCTGGTGGCGAAGTGGGCTCCCGGCGCGGCGAGCTTCGAAGCGATCGACGAGCGGATCACCCGGATCCGGATGGGGGCGTGGTCCTGGTCGGCGCTCATCGGCTTCCTCGTCACCTTCAACTGCCATTTCACCGTCGAAGGCCCGCCCGAACTCGCCAAAGCGGCCCGCCAGGTGATCGGCCGCCTCGACGTCGGGGTGCCCCTGCCCGACGAGCGCGCGCCGGAGCCGGTCAGTTCAGTGCGAGCCGGTACCTGAGATCGGAACGGACGGCCCGCATTCCTTCCTCGAGGTTCAGGAACGGGGACGACGCCAGATCCGTCCACACCCGTGAGGTGACCGAGAGATCGACGTTCGGACCCGCTGCCACGGGCTCGTGCGCGACGGGCACCAGCCGGTCGAAGAGACGCTCGGCCACCTCCAGGAGCTCGTCGATCCGGAAGGGCCGCCCGCTGGCGAAGATCTTGCAGACATACGGGTCCGTCCCCCGGGTACGGGAACGCACCGCCTCCATCGCCGGCCACAACGCCTGTTACTGACCGGCAGGAACGGCCGCAACCGTTCCCACTCGGCATCCGTGAGATCACCCCGCCCCATACCCGGAACAACGACCCAGGCAGGCGATAGTCACATGATCGGGCGGACAAGTCCTAGACGTCACGCTGCCCGCGCTCTACGGGCCGCCCGGCGACGCCACGCTCTTGGACGACACCGTCCTGAAGGGTCGTCACGTCGCTGTCTCGCACGCGGGACTCCTGCGGCCACGACGACCTGGATGCCGCCCAGGGCGTGCGCGACTCGAAAAACCGGGACACCCGTGACCGGCTGATGCCGGGGGCCCACCTCTCTTGGAAATCCCGCCCTGCTGACCACGTATTCCTCACTCAGTGATTCGACGAGAGCCCATACACGGCGCACAACCCCTTCCACCACAGGGGGAACTGACCGGGACCAAACGTGTGTCCTGCCTGACACCGAGAACCGGAACCGGAACCGGTACATGACAGCGGAGCAGCCACGCCATGAGCACACCCCCGCCGCCCTGGACGTACTGCGCACACGGTGCGGACCCCACCGCCGATCACGTCGGCTGCCGCGGCAGCCGCATTCCCGGCCACACCGCATGCCTTGCCCACCTGTCCGACACAGACCGTGCCACCTACCTGGCTTCACTGACCCCCGGCACCGACATCGACCACCGCGGCACCCCTTTTACCCAGGACCTGCTAAACCCAATACCGGTGACTTTGGTGGTGCTGGCTCGTTGAGTTGGTGTGCCAAGGCCCGGGCAGTTGAAGGTAGTTGAGGGTGATCGGTTTTCGGATCGCATCGCTCTCGGAGTGCTCACGCGTGCGTTTCCGCCGGAGCTGGTCGATGAGGTGGTGGCGGAGTGCGGACGCACTGAGGAACGTCGGCGCCTGCTTCCCGCACGGGTGGTGATGTATTTCGTGCTGGCGATGTGCCTGTTCTCGGGGCAGGGGTACGAGGAGGTCGGACGGCTTCTCACGCAGGGCCTGGAACGGGAACGTCGCTGGTCGAAGACGTGGCGGGTGCCCACCAGCGGGGCGATCGGACGGGCCCGGCTGCGGCTGGGGGCACAACCGGTGAAGGTGTTGTTCGCCCGGGTCTGCCGGCCCGTGGCGGTCCCGGCGACGATGGGAGCCTGGTTTCGGGGTCTGCGGTTGGTGTCGGTGGACGGGACGACCTTCGACCTTCCCGATACGGAGACGAACGCCGCCTTCTTCGGACGGCCGGGAACGGGGCGCGGCCCAGGGCAGGAGCGCCTATCCGCAGGCCAGGGCCGTGGCCCTGGTCGAGTGCGGTACCCACGCCGCGTTCGCCGCCGACGTCGCACCGCTGGCGGTGCACGAAACGGTCCTGGCCCGCCGCCTGTTCCCCTCGCTGACCAGAGGAATGCTGCTCCTGGCAGATCGGGGCTTCCTCGGCTTCGACCTGTGGCGGGCCGCCGCGGCGACCGGCGCGGACCTGCTGTGGCGGGTCAGGAGCAATGCGGTCCTTCCCGTGGTGACCGCGCTGCCCGATGGCTCCTACCTGTCGGAGATCATTGCCGCCCGGGACAAGAACCGGCGGGCCGACCCGGCACCGGTCCGCGTCATCGAATACACCCTGGGCCCACGTGGAGAGGGCACCGTCTACCGTCTGGTCACCACGCTCCTGGACCCGGCCACCGCGCCGGCCAAGGACCTGGCCGCGCTCTACGCCGAGCGCTGGGAGATCGAGACGACCCTCGACGAGATCAAGACCCACCTGGGCGGTCCCCGATTCGTTCTGCGCTCCCAGCATCCGGTCGGGGTCGAGCAGGAGATCTTCGCGTTCCTCCTGGTGCACCACGCCCTGCGCGACCTCATGCACCAGGCCGCCCAGCACGAGAGAGAGGATCCGGACCGGATGTCCTTCATCCGCACCTTGCGCGTCGTCCGCCGGCAGACCACCAGCCAGGCGGGATTTTCCCCCCGCCCGGCTCACCCGGGCGCTGACGCAGACCCTGCATGAAGTCACCGAACGTCTCCTGGAACCACGACGGTTACGGTCCAACCCGCGAGTCATCAAACGCAAAATGTCCAACTGGGCACTCAAACGCACCGAACACAACAACCAACTGCGTCCGGACACCCCCGCCGTCACCCTCGCGAAGCCCACCAAAACAGCCCCAACCCCACGGACGAAACCCTAAAACACCGGTATTGCGCCTAGAGAGGGAACCCCCTACGCGCGCCCCTGCGCCGCGAACACGCGCCGCCCCGGGCCCTTGGGAGACCCGGGGCGACTGACAGGCGCTCAGAACGCCCTACAGGGCGGTTCTAGGCGGCGAACCCGATGTTGGTGACGTACTCGTACTGGCCCCACTGGGATCCGAGGTCGACGATGACGTCCTCCCAGGAGTCGTCCAGGCCCTGCTGGTCGCCGGCCGACCAGGCTTCGACTATCCGGTCCCAGCGGCGAACGTTCATCGCGCGAGCAGCACGACCAGGAGCAGCGGCGTCACGTTGCCGCAGGCCCTCGCCTCACACCTCACATCCTTACAGCGCGCTCGCCGCCGAGTAGCCGGGGGAATCTCACCCCCCGGCCCTCACAGAACCGTGCTTAACAGTCTCCCGTTACACGGCTCTTGTCGTCCTGATCGTCAGACCAACACGGCACTCTGGGACGGAGAGAGGCGCCAGTGCGCGAACATGCGGGGGTATCGCCGAGCGATCTCCTGCAACTTCGCAAGCGCCTTCCGCTTGGCCGCGAGCCGTTTGTACTTCTTGCGGATCCAGCGCAACAGGTAGGTGTTGATGCGCGCCAAAAGAGGGATCAGCTCCCAGGGCCGGAACCGGCCGTAGTAGTTGATCCAGCCCGCAACCTTGGGATTTACCCTGCGAGCGAGCTCCTGGAAGGTCAGATCGGTGCGGGTGTGCAGGTGCCAGCCCCGCACCTCCCTGCTGATCTTCTTCAGGGCGTCCTTGCTGATCGCCGGTTCGAAGGACAGGAAGAGGTTCCCGTGCCGACTCCGGTTCTTCCTGGCGCGGAACGTGTACCCGAGGAAGGTGAACGCCGTGTGCTCGTAGGAGCCCGGGCGCAATCCGTCCTTGCAGTAGACGATCCGGGTCTTGGCCGGGTGCAGGCGCAACCCGACCTCGGCCATCCTGTCCGCGAGCGCGGCCAGCACCTGGCGGGCCTGGCGCTCGGTGACGCAGTGCAGCACCGCGTCGTCCGCATAGCGTTCGAACCAGACGGACGAGAACTCCCGGTCCATCCAGGCATCGAACGCGTAGTGCAGGAACAGGTTCGCCAGGACGGGAGACACCGGGCCCCTTGCGGGGTCCCGCGTTCCCGTTCCAGCAGGGAACCGTCGGGCATGGCGAGCGGCGCTTCGAGCCACCGCCGTACATACAAGTTCACCCAGACGGCGTCGGTGTGCGCTTCCACCGCCTTGACCAGCAGGTCCCAGGGCACGCTGTCGAAGAACTGGGCGATGTCGAACTCCACCACCCAATTCCGCTTCCAGCAGCGCTCCCGGCACCGTTCCACTGCGTCCAAAGCGGACCGTCCCGGCCGGTATCCGTAGCTGTCCGGATGGAAAACAGGTTCCACCCTTCGCATCAGATGCCGTGCCACCACGGTCTGGGCCACACGGTCGGCGACAGCGGGAATGCCAAGCATTCTCGTGCCCCCACCATGCGGCTTGGGAATGGCCACCGCACGCACCGGCGGCGGGAAGTAGGAGCCCGACGACATTCGGTTCCAGACCTTGTAAAGGTTGCTCTTCAGGTCTTTCTCGAAGTCTTCAATACTCCGTCCGTCCACGCCTGGTGCGCCTTTATTTGCCCTGACTTCCTCCCACGCCTCCTTGACTTCCCACTTCGAGATATCAAACGGTTTGGTCGATGACTTCAACTGGCTCATCGCACTCCTCCCGGACACCGTCCGGTTGATGTGATCAACTCAGCCACGAACGACCCGACCCCTTCGCTCCGCCCCCATTACAGGGGCCTCAGCGCTACTACGAGCCGGTCCGCCGGCGTGCTCTGCCTCGGTACTCAACCCCTCACAGTTGCGTCTGCTCGGGGCACTCCCTCTCGCCGCCACAGTGCGGCGGGCAGCACCAGAGCGCGCCTTCTCCTGTTCCGTGCGAAAGCCGCAGACCGGGCTCACATCGCCTGCATGCCGGACACCGCCTGGCCAATAAGCGGGCACCCGCCAGGCTCATCCCAGAGTTCAGGTAACACCCCGGTTTTGATGTCGTCTGTTTTCCTTGCGACACGTCAGCAGCGATTCACTTACGTTCGTCTTCCCGGTCCCCACCTGACGCCTCTTACGACGCCTTTTCCTCATCGCTCACCACGACGGTCTTCAGCCAACGCAGCATGAGGCGGTTTGAAGCCTCCCCCCACAGGGCGACTCCGAAGGGCCACAAATCCTTCATCTTTCGCACAGCATCGCTATTGGAAGCTGTCCTACTACCAACTCCTTCTCGCGTTCAGGACGCAACACCTGGGGAAACGGCCTGTGTGCCACATAGGAGCAGCCGGGTTCGTTGGGTCTGGCTCTATCGAGGTAGTGAACAACGAAGCTGGTTGGCTGCCGCCGTGGTCTCATCGGCTCTATGAGGGACGATTCAATCGTCATCGGGTGTCTCCGTTGGCTGGCCGTGGAAGCTTCCACACCCGGACTTTGTCGTCGTCGCCGCCGCTGGCCAGGGTTTTGTCGTCGGGGCTGAACGCCACCGATTTCACCCAGTCGGTACTGGGTAGGGTGACGATGAGCTCCCTGTCCTTAACGTTCCACAACCGGATGGTGTTGTCGCGGCCGCAGCTGGCCAGGGTCTTGCTGTCGCCACTGAACGCCACCGAGAGCACAGGGCTCGAATGGCGTCTGAGGGGGGTGGGATCCGGGGTGGGATCCTTCTTCAGGTCGGCGACCTCCCACAACAGCACATCGTGGTTGCCACTCGCGGCAGCCAGGTATTTGTTGTCAGGGCTGAACGCCACGCCGTTCAGCCCGTCGTCCTCCTCCCCGGCCTTGGGGCCGACGGTGAGCTTGACGAGCTGCCTCTTCCGATCGGCGAGGTCCCACAACCGGATGGTGTTGTCGTTGCTGGCGCTGGCCAGGTCGGCGAGGTCCCACAATAGGATGGTGTTGTCGTTGCTGGCGCTGGCCAGGATTTTGCCGTCGTGGTCGAATGCCACCGAAGTCACGGCGTCGGTGTGGCCTTTGAGGGTGCCGATCTGTTTCCGTCTGGCGACGTCCCACAGTTTCACGGTGTGGTCGTAGTCGCCGCTGGCCAGGATTTTGCCGTCGTGGTTGAACGCCACCGACATCACCCAGGTGACGTCGTCTTCGGCTGGACCTAGTTTGGCGCCGTCCGCTTCCCAGAAATACATTTCATTGATGCCGCCGCTGACCAAGGTCTTGCCGTCGCGGCTGAACGCCACGGCATTCACCTTGTCTCTGTGGCCTTCTTCGAGGCGACGGGGCTTCTGTCCCCGATCGGCAATGTTCCATAGCCACACGGTTGTATCGACGCTGCCGCTGGCCACGATGCCGTCGCGGCTGAACGCCACGGAATTCACGTCGCCCGTATGCGCGGCCAGGGAATAGTCATCGGCGTCGGCGCTGCCACCGGTGCCGGGGCTGCCGGTGTCGGGGCTGCCGGTGTCGGGACTGCGACTGGCGTCGGAACTGTCATTGGTGAGGCGCAGGGCGACGAGTGCGCCGGCCGCCGTGGCCAGGGTGGCGCCGCCGCCGAGCAGGACGGTGCGGCGGCTCGGTCCACCCGAGGTGGTCGACGTTTCCCCGGTCCCGGGCTCTGTGGGGCTTGCTCCGTCCGCTGACGGCCCTTTCTCACGCAACTGCTGCCAGGCGGTCTGCCAGTGTGTGATCTGGTCGTCGGGCACTCCGCAGGCAGACAGATAGGAAGCTGTCGTACCCCAGGTGGTGGGAAGCGTGGTGCGATTGAGCAGGCTGCTGACGGTGGCGGCCGATATCCGTCCGGCCGAGCGTCTACTGACCGCCTGTTGGGTCAGTCCACTGATGACGCGTACGTCCGCGAGGCCGGTGGAGAACCCTGTGACGGTGCGGATCGACGACGGATCCGGCCATGGACGGCGGGTGGCTTCCGCGTCGGGCGTAGCGGTCGCCGGTGAAGCGGGAAGATCTGCGTGATTGCGTCCGAGCGCTACCCGGGCACCGCTGTTGCGGCCTCTGGCCTGGGGTACGGGATGCCCTCGGGCTTGCAGCGTCAGATGCAGATGCTGGTAGATGGTTTCCAGATCCAGCAGTGCGGGGCCGCCGGGGATGCCATGGCGCAGCGTGTCGAGCAGTGCGCTGGTGAAGGCGGTGTAGGTGTCCCCGACCGGTGCCAGGGCGGTGCGGGTCTCGGCTGCGGCGGCGAGGAGGTAGCTGCCTTCCACGGCGGCCTGGTCGGCGAGGCCGGGCGATGCGCTCATCCGTCCCAGGGCCAGGCCGCTGTAGCAGCAGTCCAGAATCACGATGTGTCGCTCGGCGCGGGAGTCCAGAAGAAGGGCCTGGCGGAGCCAGTCGTAGGGCAGGCCGGTCTCGATACGGCCGAACTCGGTGTGCGGCAGGGCAAGGCTGAGTGTGTCCTGCGGGTCGATCAGCCCATGCCCGGCGAAGTAGATGACAAGCGTGTCGGTGGCTTCGGCGGCAGCCTGTCTCACCTCGCTCACCACGGTGTGCGCGGCGGCCGGATTCTCGACGACGGCGACGTGCTGCGTCGGCAGTTGCAGGGACAGAGTGCTTGAGAGGATTCCGGCGAGGGCTTGCAGGTTGTTCGAGACGGCCGGCAGCTGCTCTAGATGCTGGTAGCGGCTCGTCCCTACCAGGACCGCTCGTGACGCCCCTGGGTCGGGCAGCACGCTCACTGGCTCGCGTCCTCATCGTGGTCGGTGTCGAGTGCCCGGATCAGCCGTTCGACCTCTTCGTCGGAATGGCCGGTGAGGACGTAGACCGTGTCCCCGCGGTGGATCTCCAACCGGCCCCGTTGCGGCCGGGTCTGCCGCCATGCGACCAGGGCCAGCACGAACGACGCCGCACTCCATCCGTTCCCCGTCACCAGATCGAGCACATCCAGCGCCGTGCCCATCTCCCCCGGCCGCGGCGCAGTCCCCCGCACCTCGACCGTGGCAGACCTGCGTACCTCGGGGTCCGACCGCAACCACCCCTGCAACGACCGCAGTTCTGCTGCGGACTCGACCCGCATCTCTAACCGCACCCGGACCTCCCCATCTCCCGTGCACCCTCCCTACGACGATGCGCGCCCATTCTCCGCCACAGCACGGCTCTCGCGAAGCTCACCGGGATTGATGGGAGGAGTTGTCGGTCAACAACTCCTCCCGGGGATGCCCTGGGAATCGGACCGAGCCGATCGTCCCACCACCGGTACGAGTCCCAGCCCCCGCACCCTGGCGAGACGATCGCCACTGACCCTGTGCTCCCTGGTGGTGTGGAATCGCGCCGCAATTCGAACGTCTGATCTACTAAGTGAGTGACGTCCTTCCGCTTCCCTGGCGACCTGATCGACCTCAAGCGCCGCCAGATCCGCATCTTCAACCGGCTCGCTCTGCGCCCCGCCGTCGGGGCAGCCGAGCTGCAGCGGGTGCTGATCCGGCTGTCCTGTCTGATCGGCGCCCACCCCTACTGGGCGGAACACGGTCGGAGCCTGGCGGGCCGGGTCGAGCTGTCCCGGGCGGCCCAGAGCGGGCCGGACGGCGTACGGGAGCTGATCGTGCGCTGGACCGGCACGAAGTTCGTCGTCACCGAACCCGAGGCACCGTCGTCATGAGCAAGGCCGCCCGCAGCCCCGGGCCGACGTCTTCGTGATGCGATCACTCCCACCCCGCACAAGGATCGGACTACGGGCGGAGGCCCGGCCGTGCCCCTGTGCCGGGGAAGCGGTGAGCCGGTTCGAAGCGGCGCTTGGCAACGATTTCCTCCCCCCACACCTGTGCCGATCAGCGGGGTAAGACGCCGAGGTCTGACACCACTAACACTCATGAACCGTAGGCGCCGTGCGGGCGAGAACTGATACAGAGAGGTGTCCAAATGAAAGCGATCGTGGTGACGGACCAGGCCGCAGGAACGGCCGGGATGACGCTGACGGAGCGGCCTGAGCCGGAGCCGGCGACAAACGATGTCGTCGTTCAGATTCATGCGTCGGGATTCGTCCCGACCGAGATGGCGTGGCCCTCGACCTGGACCGATCGCCTCGACCGCGGCCGAACACCGTCGATCCCCGGACATGAGCTGGCCGGAGTGGTCACCGCCCTCGGCTACGGCACGACGGGTCTCTCGGTGGGACAGCGCGTGTTCGGCCTCACCGACTGGCATCGCGACGGCACCCTCGCCGAGTACGCGGCCGTCGAGGCACGCAGCCTTGCGCCGCTGCCGGGCGACGTCGACTTCACCGTGGGCGCTAGCCTTCCGATCTCAGGCCTCACCGCGTGGCAGGGACTGTTCCAGCACGGCCGCCTCCGGGCGGGGCAGAGCGTCCTCGCGCACGGCGCGACCGGCGCAGTCGGGACGATGGTGACGCAGCTCGCACGAGAGGCCGGCGCCTATGTCATCGGCACCGGACGTGCCGCTGACCGTCAGAAGGCACTCGACTTCGGCGCAATGGAGTTCGTCGACCTCGACAACGACACCCTGGAAGACATCGGCGAAGTCGACCTGGTCTTCGACGTCATCGGCGGCGGCATCCAGAAGCGATCCGCAGGCCTGATCCGGGCTGGAGGAACACTCGTAACCGTCGTTGGGCCGCCTGAGGCGCGGCCCGCCCACGGCCTGGCGATCGACTTCGTTGTCGAGTCCGATCGTGCTCAACTGGGTGAGATCGTCCAGCGGGTGCGGGACGGACGACTGCGCACGAACATCGGCAACGTCGCGACCCTCGACGATGCCGTCGCCGCCCTCAACCCGACCGAGCGACGCCAGGGGAAGACGATCATCCGCGTTCGTCCGTGAGGACTCGTGCGGCGGGCCCGGCAAACGAGCGAGAGGTGATCTCATGCGACGAACCGAGTACGACGCGGGCCAGGCCGCCAAGCGCCTGAAGGCGCCCGCAGCAGCCCTCCGATGGGCCCGGCACACCGGCCTCATCCCTGACCCGGACGCGTCGTCCTACCAGTGGTCCCGGGTCCCGGGTCGCTGTAGAGGCGCTGGACGCCGACGCCATCCGGGCCGCGACGCCCTCCCCGCCGATCGGCGGCGGCGCGGCGGCGGAGGAACCCCGGGAGTCTTTCGCCCTCGGCCTTGCGGTACTGCCCGGTGTCGAGCATGCCGTCCGGCCGCTCTCCGTCCCCCTTGACCAGGATCTGCGTCCATACCTGCTCGCCGCGGGCCATGTGCTTGACGATCCCACCCAGCGTGAGTTCACTCACGGTTGTGCGCTGCGCAGGCCTACGCGTCAGTGATGCCGCGGACCGTGATGAGCAGCAACTGCCGCTGCTTGGCCAGTGCGCGCAGCAGTTCACCGTGCTCGCCTGGAAGAAATGAGTCCGGGCTCTCCGAATAAGTGGTCATGGGCTGACCATAGGAGGCATATAGGTCGGCTCATGTCCTCAACCCCCTTCCGGGCCTCCTCGGCCAAGGGGAGAAGCGAGGTGCGATGGGCAGCTGAGCAACCCGTCGGCGCGCCAAGTTGACCGCCGACAAGCTCCAGGCGCTGGCCGCCCTCGGGCTGAAGTGGGCGGCTGCATAGTGTCAAAGCAATGCGGGGCTTCCTCGGGTGGGATCCCCTGCACTGCCCGCCCGGAAATCGCCTGCGGCCTGGGGCGGCTGAGTCCGTACCCTTGGACGAACGAGAGATTCAATTCATTCCAGGTGAGGGCAAGTTGAGCGAAGAAGGCGTTGTCGTCGTAGCCACCTCCGTTGCGGTCACGACCATCGACGAAGTACCCGGCCTGATGCAGAGGATTCGGCCGGACTGGCAGGCGAAGAAGTTGATCGAGAGGGTGCGCCGCATCCTGCCTGTCGATCCGAGCAGTGCTTGTCAGCGTCTGTTCAACGCCGCCATCCGGGACCTCAAGGACAAGATCCTGATCGTAGGTGTCGGCATCGCGGGCGAGGCCGCCAGGGCTGCGAGCCCAAAGCTCCCGCCGATCCAGAACGCTGAGGACGTCGAGCACTACACGACCTCTAACTTGATCAAGCTCGCCTACCGCATCGGGCTTCTCAACCGTGCCGAGTGGCGCAAGATGACGCGGGTGTACGACATCCGCAAGGACCTTGAGCATGAGGACTCCGACTACGAAGCGGCCTTCGAGGATGTCGTGTACACCTTCGCGACATGCATCGACGCCGTGTTGTCAAAGGACCCGATCACGTTGATCGAGGTGCACGAGGTCAAGCAGATCATCGAGGCATCCGGCCCCATCACGCTGGACACCCGCCTTCTGGCCGACTTCGAGCAAGCCCCGGACCAGCGGCAGCAGGAGATCGTCCAGGTGCTGGTGAGCACGGCCTTGAGCAACTCCGAAGCCGATGTCGTCCGTGAGAACGCCTACCTGGTGCTCCAAGAACTGCGCGAACTCACTCGAAATGGCGTGCGCCTGGCCGTCGCCAAGCTCCTTCTGGACCGGCTCGGGCGTGCCTCCCTGGACGAACTCACCGTGCGTGTGGCCCACGCTGCTGGACTGCTGCCATACCTGCACAAGGGGCAGCGGAAAGACTTCTTCGCGGAGCAGCTCGACAAGCTCAACGGCATCGGCCACCACTGGAAGCGCCACGAGGAGCACGGCCCCGCGCTGCGGCTGTTTGAGGAGTTCGGCGGTCTTTCCGAAATTCCCGACGACATCAAGCCCGGGATCGTCAAGTGGATGGTGCGCTGCTACATCGGCGAGCCCGGTGGATACGGAGCCGGTCTCAATCGGAAGGTCTTCTACAGCAACCGGGCCGCCCCCATCATCGAGGAGCTCTTCCTCAATAGCCGCGGCGACATCCAGAGGATCGTCGATGCTCTCCAGTCCGATAAGGATGTCCGGCGCTCGTGTGAGAACGAGCACGTGAACCGCCGTTTCCAGGACCTTCTCGACATCGTCGGAAGCTGATCTTCCCGCAGCCAACGGGGCCCGGGGCCCGGGGCCTGGAATGCGTCGTTCGTGTCGTCCGCGTCGCCGTCGTACAAGGGCCACCGGTACCCGGTGGAGGTGATCGCGCACGCGGTATGGCTGTACTTCCGCTTCCCGCTGTCCTTCCGCGAGGTCGAGGGCTAATGCTCGAGCGCGGCGTCATCGTCTCCTACGAGACGGTGCGCCGGTGGTGTTTGAAGTTCGGCCAGGCCTACGCGAACAGCCTGCGGCGCCGCCGTCCTCGGCCCGGCGACAGATGGCACCCGGACGAGGTCTTCATCAAGGTCAACGGCGAGGTGAAGTACCTGTGGCGGGCCGTCGACGTCGACGGCAACGTGCTCGACATCCTGACCCAGAACCGCCGCGACAAGGCCGCGGCCAGGCGTTTCTTCCGCAGACTCCTCAAAGAGACCGGCACGGTGCCGCGGGTGGTCGTCACCGACAAGCTCCGCTCCTGCAGCGCCGCCCACCGCGAGGTGATGCCCTCGGTCGAGCACCGCTCCCACAAAGGACTGAACAACCGGGCGGAGAACTCGCACCAGCCCACCAGGCAGCGCGAGCGCGCAATGAAGGGTTCCGCAGCATCGGTGGCGCCCAAAGATTCCTGGCCGCCTTCAGCGGCATCTCGCCCCACTTCCGACCCGGCCGATACCACCGCACCGCACCCGACCACCGCCTCGAGATGACCGTCCGCTTGGGAGCTCTCACTTCCCTGACCCGGTAATCCTCACCCAGTGACCAGGCAATCCTCACTGCTTGTCCAGCACCAGCGCCGGGCCATCACTGCTCATCACCCCATAGAACACCCCCGATCGGCCCGGCCCACGGAATCCAAGGCCGGACACCAGGCTGAGAACCATCTCGGACACGGAAGCGAGCACTCCCACAGAGCTGAATACCTGCTCGTGGATCGTGGTCCAGCCCGGGGCGGGAATCGCCCGGTGAACACCCGCCGCCCGCTGATCCGGGGGTTGGAGGCTCAACGGCCGGGCCGACCGGGGCACTCGGCCGCCCAGTGAAACGCCTGGGCGGGCGTGAGGCGGTGCTCGGGGCAGTCAGCGAGCTCGGTCCCGCCTGCGGGGGAGGACGCCTCGCGGGTGCGGACCGGCGGCGCGCCGCGGGCGACGGAATCTGGCTATCGGCGCGCTCCGCCTGGCCGGGTGGGACAACATCGCCGAGGGCCTGCGCCATCACGGGCGGGACATGACCCGGCCGCCGGCCGCCCTCGGACTCACGTGATCACTCCGCGCCGATCGCAAGAACGACAGAGCCTTGGGCCGTGGAGCGCTACTTCTTCGCGGCCCGAAGGAGTTGATCGACTGTGCGTTCAGTCGATCGGGTTTCTGTGGTCATTCCATATGGTTCTTGCTCTGAATCGCTCAGTCTTTCCTTGCCTTCCGAGTCTCGGAAAATTGAGACGTACAGGTAGGGCTTGGTGTCTCCCTTGGCTACGTCGTTTTCCCCTTTCGGAAACACCCACCAGCCCGTGGCATAGTCCGTGGAATGCGTCAGGTTCAGCATCTCGCTGCTGTGGTAAATCTTGGAGTGGAAGCGATAGAAATCGTCTCCTTTTGGTGTGAGCCAGTCCGGGGCATCCTGGAGATGCCTCCCAGTTTCCCGGTCCCAGGAGACTTCGATCGAACTCGCATAGCTGTTTCCCAGTTTGCCTCGGTCGGCTCGGACGAAGGAGGCGGTCGCGTCGATCTCGATGCGACCTAGCCCGGATCGCAGCGGCACATCGATGACGAAGTCGTGCGAGAGGTTCATCCCTGGGTCAAGCCGATCGCCCGGGTCGGCGAACTTCCCGGTGCCCAACATGTGCGAGTACCCATACTTTACGTGCCTGAATGTTCGGTCGTAATTCAATGTCTCCCGCTTCCATTCGCTCTCCCCGATACCCTTTTCTGAGTATTGAGTCGGCCACCCTAGGACCGTCCACATGGTGCCGACGACATAGACCCTTACCGAACCGGTGTTGCGGAACTCCACATGTGCCGGAACGTGAAGCGCAGTACCGTCCGCACTTAAGGTGGATTCGCCGAACGTGATGCTGAACGGGATTTTCACGGGAGTGGAGTACGGGACGTACATCTGTGAATAGGTCAGGCTCGCCAGCCCGATGACTCCGGACACCACGACGCTCAGTGCGATGCCCCTGGGATGCTGGATCGCCTGCCACACCTTCTGTCGTGTCAGAGTCCACAGGGCCCAGGCCGCCCAAAGCACCAGGCCGATCCACAGCCAGAGGAACGGGGTGTAATCCCGGCCCTGGATCTGTGTGATCAGGAACATCAGATCCGTGACCAGCACGGTGCCGACGCCCGCCAGGACGACCGGGCCCGAGTATTGGACGGCCCTCTTGCCCCAGTAGTCGCACACGGCCAGCGCTGCGACCGCTTCGGCCAGTGCCGCGGCGATGAAGGCGACGCCCACGACGCGACCGCCGTACGCGAGGGCGTTGAACGCGTCCGTAGTGCCCACACGAAAGAGGACCGCGGCCGAGACCAGGAGGCCCAGCGCCATCAAGGCGCCGGCGGCGCGTCTTCGCCATGGACGGTCGGGCCAGGAATCCGCCTCCCAGTCGACCCGGCCGGGGTCGTCGGCATCAAGGTTGTCCGGAGGCAAGCCGGCCCGCCGGAGAAGGCGTCTCAGCCCGCGCGCCGACGAGACCCGTCCGATGGTCTCTCCTCGGACGCGCACGACCCGCAGCCCCCGTGCGTCCGGGGCCTCCACGACGATGAGAGGGTGGTTGCTCACGAACTCAGGGTGACTGTGTCGGAATGACCGTCTCGGAAGCGACACACCTGGGTGGGGCAACATCGCCGAGGGCCTGCGCCATCACGGGCGGGACATGACCCGGCCGCCGGCCGCCCTCGGACTCACGTGATCATTCCTCACCGATCGCGAGAACGACGGAGCCCTGGGGCAGTTCCTCGTCGGCGTGGCCGCCGGTTCCGAGGGTCCGCCGCGGGGACGGGGGCGCTGCGGGGCGTGTGCCGAGTACGCCTCGGGCTCGGAGTTCGTCGAGGTCGGACAGGCGCTCTCCGGGGAGAGTGTCGAGCAGGTCGGCCTGGGCGGCGCGGATGCTGGGCGCGGGAGCCTGGGGGCCGGAGCCAAGGGCACGGCGGACGGTCACGCCGGTCATCGTACGGGGAGCGCGTCTCCGGGCCGCCCCGGCGGCCGGGCGGGATCGTGTCCAGGAGCAGTGACGGCTGACGGTCTTGCTATGCGCAGTGGCATCCCACCTCGCCGCCCGGCTCCGAACGCTCGACCTCTTGGTACGGCTATCGCGCACAAAGACACCTCATGCAGTTAAGCCGTCAAACGGAGACCGGCCCCTCGCGGAAATCGGGTACTCGCCGCAGGCAAGGGCCTGCGAGGCTGTGGGGGTGACTGAGACGACCCCTTATGACGCCGCCCGTGCCCGATTCACCCGCCAGGCGCTGGCGCGCCTCGTCCTGTGCGATCACGCAGCGGACGTTGCGGACGGCGCCGTCGGCCTGGTCGCCACCGGTAACGACCCTGACACCGGTCCCGGAGGCCGGGTAAGCCAGGCATTCCAGCTCGCAGAGCTCGCTGAGCGTGCTCTGGTCTCGGCCGTGATCTACGAACGCGAGCGAGGCAGCTCCTGGACGGAGATCGCCCAGTACCTGGGCATCGGTCCGGCAGAGGCGGAAGAGCGGTTCGCCGCGATGCTGGACGACTGGAACACGGCCTTCGAGGTTCCCTACCGGCTCGACGACACTGGTCGAAAGCGCATACCCCAGCTGCCCACGGCAGCGTATGACCCCGCTTGGGCATGCGACCGGCTCGATACCTGGGCCGGGAACCGGCTCATTCTTGTCAACGACGAGCGTCCCGTCAGCTCGGGTCTCGTCATGGTTGTGCCGGAGGAGCTCCCGTCAGTGAACCCGTAGCGGTGCTTGGCGGGAAAGCGATCGCTTCGTCGAACAGACTCCGCGCCTGAAGGCAGTGGTGGAGCTGGCCGAGCATCCGGTTGAACAGGTGCCGCAGGGCCTGCATGTGCCAGTCTCCTCCTGCCCGGCGGCGCCGGTAGTGGGCGTCCGCGCCGGATGAGCCACTGAGGGATGCGAAGGCCCACAGGTGGCCGACGTGGTTGAGTCGGTTGTTCTTGACGAACCGGCGCCCGACTTAGCGTCGTTTGCCGGAGGCCCGCGTGATCGGGGCCGAGCCGGCGTACGCCTTCAGTCCTCCGGCGGTGGCGAACCGGCTCCGGTCATCGCCGATCTCGCCCAGGATGCGGGCACCGACCTGGGGACCGATCCCGGGGAAGCTCAGCATGATCGCCGCGTCCGGGTGTGAGCGGAAGGCATCCTCGGTGGCACGGGCCAGGTCGTCGACCGCCTCGCAGGCGGCATCGAGTTGCAGGAGCAGGGCTCGTGCCTGCTTGCCCATGGCGTCCTCGACGAGGGGCAGCTGCCGCGGGGCTTCCTGGCGGAAGAGCTGCTGGATTCGTTCGGCGCCGGTTTCGATGCCGCGGCGGCGGCTGGCGCGCCGGAGCATGGCGGTCAGCTTCCGCATCTGCAGCTTGGCGGCCATGGCAGGTGTAGGCGCGACGGAGAGGATGCGGCGGGCATCAGGTCGGGTCAGGGTTCCTGGCTTGTCCCTGAACGCCTCGATCATCGCTGGGAAGTACTCCCTGAGCAGGGACCGCAGCTGGTTGGCGACCTGCTGGCGGTTCCAGACCGCGTCCTGCTGCGCGCGGGCCAGGACGGCGACGGCCTGGGCCAGATCGGTATCGGCGGGCAGCGACCAGTGCATCGGCGCGTCGGTGCGGATGATGTTCGCGAGCACCAGGGCGTCGCCCGGGTCGGACTTCTTGCGACTGACTCCATGCCGGTCGCGGTAGCGGGAGGCAGCCATCGGGTTGACCGCGTAGATCTTCCGAGGGCCCTGCCGCAGTGTGGCGACCAACCAGCAGCAGCCGGTAGCCGTCCAGATCGTCCTTGATCCTGCACTTGGCCAGCAGCTTGCCCCTTGGGACGCTGCTGACCCACGGGCGGTGACCTGCGACGTAGCAGCGTCCGGGGCAGGAGCCTTCGCAACCCGTTGCGCAACCTGTAAGGCAACCTGTAAGGCAACCTGTTGGGCAACCGGCTGCGGAGGAGAGGAGCGGCGAGCGTGGTGGTGCTCGCACGGTACAGCGGCGTTGAGAGCTGCCCTCACCTTGCGCACCCGATGACGGGCCTGAGCACCTGACCCGGTCACGGGCCAGCGAGGATTTCGTGGGTGCCGATGTGGCGCCAGACGAGGGGTTGTCCGTGGGCAATACGCCGCCGTCGTACAAGGGGCACCGGTACCCGGTGGAGATCATCGCGTTCCACTATTGGCGCCGCACCGCATCCGCGAGAGCGGCCCGCCAGAAGCCGGGATCGCGGCCCGGATACGCAAGGTCCACCAAGACTCCGACGGCACCTACGGAGCCCCCAGGATCACCGCAGAACTCCGCGACGAGGGCGGCCCGGTGGTCAACCACAAGCGCGTCGCGAGGATCATGCGGTCCATCGGGCTCGAGGGAGTCCGTCTGCGCCGCCGGCACCGCACCACCGTCGCGGACCAGACCGCAGCGAAGGCGCCAAACCTGATCGGCCGTGACTTCACCGCGGCCGCAGTCAACAGAAAGTACGTCGGCGACATCACATACCTGCCGGTCAGCGGCGCGAAGCCGCTCTACCTCGCGACCGTCATCGACCCCGCCTCACGCCGTCTCGCCGGGTGGGCGATCGCTGACCACATGCGGACAGAACTCGTCATCGACGCCCTCACGGCCGCCGAACGGACCCGCGGAAACTTGACCGGAGCGATCATGCACACCGACCACGGATCTCAATATTCGAGCAGGGCCTTCGCGGAACTCTGCAGGTCAGCTGGGGTCCGGCAGAGCATGGGAGCGATCGGGTCCAGCGCCGACAACGCTGCCGCGGAAAGCTTCAACGCCGCCTTCAAGAGAGAGACGCTCAAAGGCCGCAAAGCCTGGTCGAGCGAGCGTGAGGCCAGGCTCGACGCCTTCCGCTGGCTGACCCGCTACAACACCCGGCGCCGGCATTCCCGCCTCGGTCAGCGGTCTCCGATTGCCTACGAGAACGCCGTCCAAGCAGCAGCAACTACCCTGACCCAAGCCGCATAGACGTGTTCAACATCCGGGGTCAAGGCCCGACCTGCACCTGGAACAGCCCGAGATTCTGCACACCGCGCTCGCGGACTTCCTTGAGGGCCTCGCCTGAAACCCCTGCACGGTTACAACGACACCAAAGTCAGACCCCCGCACATAGCCACCGATCCACAGGTCTTGACAATTACTCGCTCAAGGGACTCAGTTCCTGATACGTGCTACCAGCACCCGACGACCGCCGGTGCTGGCGCTGCTGCCCGACGGCTCCTACCTGACCCGGATAGGTGGCCTCCCGCTGCGGGTGATCGAGGCCGAGATCCACTCCCGCACCGCTGACGGCGGCGACTTCGGCGGGACCTACCGCCTGCTGACCACGCTCAACGACCACCGCACTGATCCAGCCGACCACCTGGTGCGTCTCTACCACGAGCGCTGGGGTGCGACACGAAGTCGCACGAGATTGAGTGAATTACCTGATCGGAGGATCGACTTGATGTCGACAGCGTAGTTCCGGGCCAGTGCTCAAGGCCCGTCCCCACTTCGACATGCGTCGCTGGTAACGGCGGGGTGTGAAGCTCGAAGGAGAAGCCCAAGGACCCCTGTTCCATCCGGGGGTTACAGGCAAGGGGAAGACCGGACGGGTGAACGCAAGTGAACCCCTGATGATGCCTCGTGATCGTGAGCCCCGCCGATGGATTGCTTCAGCGGGGTGCAGGACTGGCCGCTGAGAAGCGGCAGGCGCCGGCTGAAGACCCAACGTCAGCCGGGAGAGCATCGCGGTCCCGGAGTTTAGGGGGCACCCACCCCGGTCGTATCTCACTCGTGTGGAACGTGGAAACCCCGCTGGGGTCCAGGCGCGACAGCGTCCGGTCAGCCGACCGTAAGGAAGGCCCAACTCCCCAGCGGGCACAGGATGACCCAAGAAGCCAACGCCGGTGGCCGAAAGGCAGCGGGAAACCGGGGCAGATGGCCAGCACCTCCGCTGGTCGCCTCGCATAACCGGCCGGATACGGGCACTGCCCGGACCTGCAAGGGTGCTGACGTGGGTCAGGTGGGCCTGTGGGGGCTCGATGATCAACAGCGCCGGAACCGAAGGGCAAGTTAGACACCGTGGCAACAACATCATCCGTGGCGGATACCGTCCAGGACGACAACGTCACCACGATGAACGGACCTGAGGACGAGTCCACCGACTGGCAGTCGATCGACTGGCAGAACGCGGAGGACGAAGTACGGCGGCTGAGGCAGCGGATCTTCACGGCGTCACAGGCAGGGGACCTCAAGAGGGTCCGCAATCTCCAGAAACTGATGCTCCGCTCCCGCTCCAACACGCTGGTGAGCGTGCGGCGGGCGACGGAGATCAACGCTGGCCGCAAGACGGCAGGGATCGACGGACGGGTCGTCCTGCTGCCCCAGGGGAAGGCCGAACTGGCCGACTGGATGCAGCACCGGACAGCTCCATGGAAGCCCTTGCCCGTCAGGCGGGTCTATATCCCCAAGGCCAACGGTCGTCAGCGCGGCCTCGGGATTCCCGTGATCATCGACCGGTGTCTTCAAGCCGTGACGCTGAACGCGTTGGAGCCCGAGTGGGAGGCACGGTTCGAGCCGCGATCCTATGGATTTCGTCCCGGCCGTGGCTGTCATGACGCGATCGGAGCAATCTTCCTGGCCGCCAAGGGCAAGAGCCCGAAGCGCCAGTGGGTCCTTGACGCGGACCTGGCAGCGGCGTTCGACCGCATCGACCACGACCGCCTCATGGCCTCCATCGGACAGTTCCCCGCACGGGGTCTGATCGAACAGTGGCTCAAGGCAGGAGTGATCGACCGCGGCGTCTTCGCCCCGACCGAAGAGGGGGTTCCGCAAGGCGGGATCATCTCCCCGGCGCTGATGAACGTGGCCTTGCACGGGATGGAAGAGGCTGCCGGAGTCCGCTACCGGCTCACAGGCCCACGGGCTGGTGAACTGGCAGTCGGCTCGCCGACTCTGATCAGGTACGCCGACGACCTGGTGGTTCTCTGTCACAGCCGTGACGAGGCCCAGCAGGTCAAGGAGCGGCTCGCGCGGTGGCTCAAGCCCCGAGGTCTGGCCTTCAACGAGGACAAGACGCGCATCGCGCACCTCGATGAGGGCTGTGACTTCCTGGGCTTCACCGTCCGCCGCTGTCACGGCATGCTGCTGATCAAGCCGAGCAAGGCATCCGTGCGACGGATCCGGGCACGGCTCACCGCCGAAGTACTGGCCCTTCGGGGACAGAATGCGGCAGCGGTGATCGCCAAGCTCAACCCGATCATCAGGGGCTGGGCTGCCTACTATCGGGGAGTGGTCTCCAGCGAGGTGTTCACCTCGCTGGACAACCACGTGTGGAGGCTGGTCTACAAGTGGGCCCGGCACACACACCCGAACAAGCCGAACGGCTGGGTGACCTCCCGGTACTTCGGCCGGTTCAACGAGTCCCGGCAGGACCGGTGGGTGTTCGGCGACCGCGAGAGCGGCCGCTATCTCACCAAGTTCGCCTGGACCAGGATCGTCAGACATCAACTCGTCATCAAAGGGGCGTCCGTGGACGACCCGGTGCTGACCGAGTACTGGGCCTCACGGCGACGCAGGAACAAGCCCCCGCTCAGCCCGCTCCTGCTACGTCTGCTCCAGGGGCAGCACGGCAGGTGCCCGCTCTGCGGAACCCTTCTCCTACACGCCGACCAGCAGCCGCAGAGCCCCCAGGAATGGGAGCAGTGGCTGCGGGCGATCCGGACGGCGGTACACGCAAACGCGCTCACCACCGACCCGGACAGAAGCCAGTCCGACGATCCCGCCGCCTTCCGACTCACCCACGTTCACTGCCACCGCTGGCGCGGCGGCAGTGAACCACGGCGACCAGCCATTCTGGCTGCCCGTGGGCCTTCAGGGCCTGCTTGAGCCGGATGCGGTTAACGCCGCACGTCCGGTTCTGAGGGGGGTGCGGCGCAGCAATGCGCCGCACCTACCCGACAGATCGAGATCACCTACCTGCTCTACGTCACACCCTTCTCAGAGGCCGGGTCCTACGTTCGAAGGACCCGGTGGGTCTCAACCAGGAGATGTGGGGACTGCTCACCCTCTACCAGGCCCTGCGCTCGGTCATGGTGACCGCGGTGGAGACACTGCCCGGCTGCGATCCCGACCGAGCCGGCTTCACCGTCGCTCTGGAAGCCGCCCGCGACACGGTGGTCAGCCTCGTCGGAACGACCGCGACCTCAGGGCCGAGCAGCCCCTCCGACCTGGTGGGACACATCGGCACCCGCGTTCTGCACGCGCTGCTCCCCGGGCGCCGGATGCGCCTGTCCGCCCGCATCGTCAAGTGCAGAACCTCCCGCTACAACATCTGGAACCGCGACGGCCGTCCACGCGCCAGCACACCGATCACCGCCATCGAGATCACCGTGCACCCACCAGCCCTGCCCAGCACGCAGGACCCGAGCCGGGCCCTCTCCGGCCGTTGGGCCAGGTCTGCCAGCTCTTGGCCGCGAACTCCAACCAGGCCATGCACACCCGGGACATCGCACGGCATCTCGGGCTCCCCACCTCGGGGCGCCCCCTCAGCAGCCTCACCGCGCAACTCTGCTACTGGGCCCGCAACAACCGACTCATCCGCACCGCGCCAAGCACCTACAAGATCACCCTCCCTGAAACCTTGGCACCGTCAACAGGGCCTAAACTTCGTGGCATTGGTCCAGCATCTGACGGTGGCAGTAGCCTTCCGGCTGCCCGCCTCGGCCCTGGAGCCAGGCCGGCACCGGCAGCAACGGCCGCACGGACGTCCACTCCGCGTCCGTCATGTCCGACGGATACCAGCGCACCCGATCGAGGTGATCGGCCGCGTTGCCGTACACGTGCGCGAGGCAATCGCACGAAACGGCAGGCGAGTTGAAGTCAGCGGGCGCGGGCGCGTACAACAACGACAACAGGGCCTCCGGGATCCGCTCGGAATGGGGTCGCACCCCCGAGCCACCAGGAGGCCCTGCCTTCATGCGCGTACGACCGGAAGATCACCCGACCAGGAACCCTGTTCGAACCACACGTTCCAAGATCGGTTGAGATACGGCTTCTCAAGAGCCGCTTCGGTCCACGGGGCTGCGTTGAGCACGCGAGTGCCCAGGCGGCGGTCGGCGGGCTGGTGGTGGCGTTCCCCGCCGAGCAGCCAGTGCGTGATCCGCGCGGTCGACGGTGCGGTGCCTTCGGCCGGGCTGTCCACGTCGATGGCGGGTGCGGGGGCGTTCACTGCCGGGCTCCTTGAGGGCATGTGTCGGTGGCCGTGGTGTTGGGGCGGTGGTGGTTCAGGTAGGCGGGGAGAGCCTGGACGGAGTTGGAGATCAGGGACGGCACGGGCACGAGCGATTCGGGGTTGGTGGCGAGGGAGAGACCGGGGTACTCGCTGAACAGTGCTTCGAGAGCGATCGCGGCTTCCATGCGTGCCAGGGGTGCGCCGAGGCAGACGTGGAGGCCGCCGCCGAAGGCCAGGTGCCGGGCCTGGTCGCGGGTGATGTCGAACCGGTGGGCGTCCTGGCCGTGCTGGGCGGTGTCGCGGCCAGCCGCGCTGTAGGGGGCGAGGACGGCGTCGCCGGCGGGTATGGTGACGCCGCCTATGCGCAGGTCCTCGCGGGGGTAGCGGGCGAGGAAGTTGCCGATGGGGGCGTCCCAGCGCAGGGTTTCCTCCACGACGACCGGCCAGACGGACGGGCCGCCGCTCAGCGCCAGGTCGAGTTGGTCGGGGTGGGTGAGCAGGGCGCGCTGCGCGTTGGTGATGAGGCTGAGGGTGGTTTCGTGACCGGCGGCGATCATCAGCCAGAGGGTGCCAGTCAGCTCTGTGTCGCTGAGGAGGTCGGGGTTGTCCCTCTGGACGACGATCAGGTTGCTGGTGAGATCGTCGCCCGGTGTGCGGCGTTTGTGCGCGACGACCTTGTCGAGGAGTTCGTAGATGAGGTGTTGTGTCGAGAGGACTTCCTCAGGCTCTGCGGTGGAGTCGAAGATGGACCGGACCAGGCGCCGAATCTGGGGACGGAGCGGTCCGGGGACTCCGATGACGTCGCAGATGACGGTCATCGGCAGCGGGTAGGCCAGGTGTTCACGCAGGTCGACCGAGCCGTCCGGGCCGGTGCGCTCGGGCAGCGCCTGGACAAGTGCGCGGGCGAGTTCGGTGATGCGCGGGCGCATGGCCCGGACACGTTCGGGGGTGAGGACCTGGGTGACGACGCGGCGCAGGCGGCGGTGGTCGTCGCCGTCGGCCGTCACCATGTTGGTGACCTTGACCATTCCGGTCAGCGGCCAGTCCTCGGGAATCCGGTTGGTGCGGATGTCCGTCCACCGGTGCCAGTCCTTGCTGACCCGGGGGTCGTTCACCAGCTCCGTCAGCAGCTGGTATGTGGTGACGGCCCATGCTTCCACGTCGCCGGGAAGGATCACCTTCACGACCGGGCCGAGCTCTCGCAGCCGTGCGGCTTCGCCCTGGTGGTCGGCGCCGGTCGGGTCCAGGCGCAGGACGGGAACGTGCTGAGTGGTGCGTTGTGGTGCCGTCATGATCTACCTCCGGTACACGGTGCGAGAGCGGGCGGACTGGGCTATCGGACGGAAGAGTCGGGGGCGGTGTTGCCGGCCGGGGCGAACGTCACGGGCAGGGATTCCAGGTGACGCATCCAGGGAGAGGGGCTGGACGTCACTGCGTCGGCGGGGACACCGAGTGTGATCCGTGGCAGGCCATGCAGGGCCTGTTCGACAGCGACGCGGGCGATCAGGCGGGCGGGAGTACGGGCCGGGCACTGATGCGGGCCCGCGCTGAACCCGAGGTGGGACCGGTTGCCGATCTCCCGCTCCGGGTCGTTGGTGTGGATCCGCGGATCGGTGTTCGCCGCAGCCAGTCCCAGGATCAATGGTTCGCCGCGGATGATCCGCTGGCCGCCCAGCTCGGTGTCGACCAAGGCGTAGCGTGCGGGCATGTGCGTCATGCGGGCGTCTCCGGGTCCAGCCCGTCTTCCGTCAGGCGGTCGATGTAGCCCGGCCGTGGCGGCGTGATGGGGCCGGTGTCTAAACCCTGGCCCTTGAGGGCCTCGATGGTGCGGCGGGTCGCATTACTGAGAAGGGCAAACCTCATTGTCACCTCAAGCGCGGCCTCGGCTACCGGGCGGGTGGCGTCCAGGTAGAGGACGGCACGAATCTTCTGGATCTCGTTCTGCCGGTATTTCAGCACCTGATTCCAGCGCTTGTGCGCCTTCTCGATCCACTCCTCGCGCTGGCTCGGAAAACGCTCGATGCGAGAGAGCGGGATCAGCGTGGTGGACAGCAGGTCCAGGTAGCGCTCATGCGCCTCGGCGAAGGCGAGATAGGTGGCCCTGCGCGACTCCCGCAGGGCTCGCATGTTCTCGGCCCTGACCTGATGGCGAGCCGTGCTGCGACCCAGCAGAGCCGCTGCGAGACCCGTCGCCCCGGTGCCGAGGGCACCAACCGTGGCGCCGAGAACAGCGGCGAGTCCTGAGTCCATCGCGCCACTGTGACGGATCGGCGACGGCCGCACGAGATGATGATCAGCCATCTGTCGACGATGTTCCGCAGGCCGGGCCTTCAGCCGTCGCGCACCGAGGGATCCTCGCAGGCGACATCGTTTGGGCACTACCGGCGGGCATCGCTGTCGACGGTGTGTCGAGCGGTACAGCGGCCCGGCTCAGTCCACGTGTTCTCGATCGGTCGCTGGTCGCCGTCACCGCGAAGGCCAACCGGTCCAAGGCCGACCGGGACCCGGCCGAATGGCTTCCCCCGGCCGTGTCCGCACAGTGCACGTACGGTGCCGACTGGGTGGGCGCCAAGCTGCGGTGGAAGCTCATCGCGGACGACAAGGAGCGCGCGGCCCTGGAGAAGCTGGCCAAGAACTGCGCGGACACCGTCGTGAAATACGAGGTCGCCCCCTGACTATCAGTCAGGCACGGCACCCTCACCGCATCCGGACCACGGTGAGGGTGCCGTGCCGGCCGGACCCGACCAGCACCTCCACGACCAGGTCCGTCTCCACCCGGGTATACGGCTCGCCCGCCGCTCCCCCACCACCACCGCACCGTCCAGAACTTCACCGACACGGGCCGCGAGAACCGGCTCCAGGCGAGCCGGCACCCTCACCGGCCCCCCTCGTCCCCCACCGCAAGGACCAGATGCTGCGGTCTCAGTCGGGGACCGGTGAACCCCAGGACCAGGGCGTCGAGTGTGTCCGCGTGCCGTACTTTCACCCTTAGACGTCATCTCATTTGGGCGATTGGGTAGGGTGTTGGCCATGGTGAGGATCGTTGAGCGGTTGGTGCCGGATGAGTTGTGGGAGCTGTTCCAGCGGGTGGTGCCGGAGGCGCCGTCGAGACCTCAGGGCGGTGGTCGGCGTCGGCACGGCGACCGGGAGGTGCTGGCCGCCATTGTGTTCGTGGCCACGTCGGGTTGTACCTGGCAGCAGCTGCCTTCGGCATCGTTCGGCCCGTCCGGCGCGACTGCCCACCGGCGGTTCTCGGAGTGGTCGAAGGCCCGGGTGTGAGCCAAGCTGCACCGCCTGGTCCTCGACGAGCTCGGTGCCCGCGGCGAGTTGGACTGGTCGCGGTGCGCGATCGACTCGGTGAACATGCGGGCCCTGAAAAGGGGGACCTGACAGGTCCGAATCCTGTCGACCGGGGCAAGTACGGCTCGAAGACCCACTTGGTCACGGAACGGTCGGGTCTGCCCATATCCGTCGGCATTTCCGGGGCCAACCTCCACGACAGTCAAGCCCCGGTCCCGCTCGTGCGGGGCATCCCGCCAATCCGCTCCCGCCGCGGCCGACGACGGCGCAAGCCCGGCAAGCTCCATGCCGACAAGCGCTACGACTACGTTCACCTGCGGCGATGGTTACGCGAGCGAGGCATCACCCACCGCATCGCCCGCAAGGGAGTCGAGTCCTCGCAACGACTCGGCCGCCACCGCTGGACCGTCGAACGGACCATGGCCTGGCTCGCCGGCTGCCGCCGCCTCCACCGACGCTATGAACGCAAAGCCGACCACTTCCTCGCCTTCACCAGCATCGCCTGCACCCTCATCTGTTACCGCAGACTCGCCAAATGAGATGACCTCTTAGGAGCACATCACCCCATCCCGATGGGCGGATGGCGAGACCCCCCGCACCCGTTTGAAAGCCGCACTGAACGCGAACCCGTCCGCGTACCCGACCTCCTTGCCCACCTCCGCCACCGACGCACCCCGTTCCTGGAGCCGGTCAGCGGCCAGAGTCATCCGCCATTCGGTGAGGTAGGCCAGTGGCGGTCTCCCCACCAGCGCCGAGAAGCGACGCGCGAAAGCGGTACGGGACATGCTGGCCTCGTCCGCGAGCGAGGCGACCGTCCACGGCCGCGCCGGCTCCTCGTGCATCCGGCGCAGTACGTGCCCGATGTCCGGATCGGCGAGGGCCCGGTAGCCGGGGGGTGGGGTGGCGCCCGGGTGTGCGAACCATATCCGCAGGGCCCGGACCAGCAGCAGGTCCAGAAAGCGGTCCAGGACGACCTGTTGACCCGGCTCGTCGTGCTCGACCTCGGCGGCGATCAGGCCGAGGAGCGCGGCCAGGCCGGGATCTGGGCGCACG
Organism: Streptomyces sp. NBC_00012; assembly: GCF_045040875.1. NCBI lineage: Bacteria > Bacillati > Actinomycetota > Actinomycetes > Kitasatosporales > Streptomycetaceae > Streptomyces > Streptomyces sp. NBC_00012. Next base: position 63,080 of record NZ_CP108309.1, read on the forward strand.
ATCGTGACCGGCGGCAGCGCGTCGAGCAGCGGCCGGCACAGATCGCCTCCGACCCGGTACCCGGCCGTGACCAGCAGGTCCGCCGCGCTGTCCGCCTCATTCCCGACGGTGCGGCCGGTCACCCTCCAATTGCGCCCTGTTTCCTCCGGATCGCCGACGAGGGTGCAACGGTCGTCACCGTCCACCAGCACCCGCGCCCTGCTGTCCGGACGGTCCGTGACGCTGTAGGGCGACCGCGTCCGCACGAGCGCGACAGCGCCCTGCGGCAGCCCCACCGGTTCGCCCTCGGTGGGCACGAGCCACGCGTCGCCACGCAGCATCGCACCGAGCGTCAGTGGCGCCGGATCGGTGAACCGCATTCCCCACGGCGGCACGCTCACCGTGCTGCAGAACGCCGCCCCGCGCGCCCTGAACCCGGCGAGATAGTCGTCAAGAAGATCCATGCTGGAACGATCGCACATGGATCCGGCCGTCTCGGCCATGGATCGTCCCGTCGACCCCTTGTTGAATGGCGGACATGACACAGATCCTCGTCCTCGGCGCCACCGGCAAGACCGGCAGCCGCATCGTCCCCCGCCTCAAGTCCCACGGCCACAGCGTCCGTTCCGCCTCCCGCTCGACGGAGACCCGCTTCGACTGGGCCGACCGCTCCACCTGGGACCGGGCCCTGGCCGGCGCGGAGGCGGTGTACTTCGTCCCGACCGAGACGCTCGGCCTGCCCGAACGCGCCGAGCTGGTGGACCGGGCGAAGGCAGCCGGTGTCCGGCGGATCGTCCAGCTGTCTGTACGCGGCCTCGACGCCGACGGCGGTATACCGGAGACAGAGGCGGCGGTCCGTGAATCGGGCCTGGAGTGGACGATATTGCGGCCCTGCTGGTTCTCGCAGGACTTCTCCGCACCGGACTTCTTCCTCCCGGCGGTCCTGGGCGGCGAGCTCGCGACTCCCGCCGGGGACGGCCGTGAACCCTTCGTCGACGTGGAGGACATCGCCGACGTGGCGGTGGCCGCCCTCACCGACGACGGCCACGCGGGCAGGGCCTACGAACTGTCCGGCCCCCGCGCGCTCACCTTCACCGAGGCCCTCGCCGTCATCGGCACCGCCATCGGCCGCGAACTGCACCACCGCCATCAGGACCCGGCCGCCTACGTCGCCGCCCAGGTCGCCGCAGGCCACCACGCCGTGGACGCCGAAGCCGTCGCCGCCTTCCTGGACGGCATACGCCGCGGCGAGGACGACTACATCAGCACTGGCGTACAGGAAGCCCTCGGCCGCGCCCCACGTTCCTTCGAGGACTACGTACGTACGGCAGCGCCCACGGGGGTCTGGAACCCCTGACCGGTCGGGCACCCGAAGGGGCGGTCTCGAAGATCGGCTGATGTCCGCCTACAACTCCGTCAACGGCGTCACGATGTCCGCCAACCCGCTGCTGCGCAACCCGCTGAAGGGAGAGTGGGGCTTCGACGGCGTCGTCATCTCCGACTGGACGGCGGTGCGGGACACCGAGCCGTCGGCCAACTCGGGACAGGACCTCGTCATGCCCGGTCCGGAGGGTCCCTGGGGCGACGCGCTCGTCGAGGCCGTGAAGGCCGGCCGGGTCCGGCAGAGCGCGATCAACGAGAAGGTCGCCCGGCTGGTTCTGCTCGCCTCGCGCGTCGGCGCCCTCGACAGCGGTCCCGCGGCCGCCCCGGTCGAGCCCTGGGACGACACCGCCATCGTGGACCTGCGGCGCGAGGCCGCGGCCGACGGCATGGTCCTCGCCCTCAACTACGGGACCTGGTGTACTGGTCGGCCGTCTGGGTTGATTGATGAAGGCGGCGTGAGGCAGAGCGCTACGGAGCGAGCATGTGGGACGGCCCCTTTTACCGAGTCAGACGTGACGGATACGAGATCTGCTTCGTGCCCGGTGCGGGAGAGGACCTCGACGAGGTCTGCAATGTGGACATGTGGGTCATCCGTTCCGGCATGGTGGGGGCATGGGAATGGATCGACCCAGGGGCGGGCCATGCCTTGCAGAGCGCGCGAGAAATCGAGCAGAGCCGACTCTTGAATGAGGTTTGTCAGACAGCGAGCAGCGGGCTTGGGTGCCCGCTGCTCGCGCGAGCCAGCGGTAACCCGCCGATCAGGCCGCGGATTCGATCTTTCCGGTGCGGAGGGAGACTCCGAGGGTCTCGCGCACCAGCAGAGCCGCGAGCAGGCTGAGGGCCGCGCCCGCCGCGAGGTACATGGCCGGCGCGTACGTCGACCCGGTGGCGGCGATGAGAGCGGTGTTAATCAGCGGGCCGGCACCTCCGAAGAGCACGACTCCGAGGTTGTAGCCGATCGCCAGGCCGCTGTACCGGCGGGAGGTGGGGAACAGCTCGGAGAAGAGCGCCGGCTGCGGTGCCAGCATCATCGCGTCGCCGATCAGGATGAGCATCATCCCGAGGACGACCGGGACGAAGGCCTTCTGGTGGATCAGCAGGAATCCGACCGGGGTGGTGACGAGAACAGCCGCAGCGCCCCACACGATGAACGGCTTGCGCCCGACGCGGTCGCAGATCTTGGCGAAGACCACGACCAGGACGACGAGGAACACCATCGAGACCATCACCGCGGCCTTCGCCGACGAGGCCTTCATCCCCACGTCGTCGGCCAGGAACTGCGGCCCGAACACGAGCAGGACGTACGTGCACATGGTCGGCGCACAGACCAGGCCGCACACGAGCAGGATCGAGGACCAGTTCTCCTTCACTGCTTTGAGCAGAGGGGACTTCTCCCGGTCCTCGTCCTGGCTCATCTCGCCGAACTCGACGGACTCTTCGAGCTTCAGCCGCATATACAGCCCGATCATCCCGAGGGGCAGTGCGACGAGGAACGGGATGCGCCAACCCCAGGACTCGAGCTGCTGGCTGGTCAGTGATGTCGACAGCAGCAGTGTGGTCAACGCGGCGGTGAGCATCCCGAGCGTGATCGTGATCGTCTGCCAACTCCCGTAGTAGGCGCGGCGGTGAGAGGGCGCGGACTCGATGACGTAGGCGGCGGCCCCCATCCACTCGCCGCCGGCCGAGATTCCTTGCAGGCACCGTAGCAGCAGGATCAGGAGCGGTGCGGCGATGCCGATGCTGGCATAGGACGGCACGACGGCTATCAGGAACGTGGCCACCGAGATGGTCAGGATGATGGCCGAGAGCGTCACCTTCCGGCCGTAGCGATCACCGATGTAGCCGAACATGATCCCGCCGAGCGGGCGCACGACGAAGCTGATCCCGAAGACCAGGAAGGTCAGCATCAGCGCGACCGTGGGGTCGCTGTTGACGAAGAAGAGCTTGGCGAAGATCGTCGCGAAGTACCCGTACAGTACGAACTCGTACCATTCGAGGAAGTTGCCGATGCATGCGGCGACGATCGCCCGACGTCGCTCCGGGGTCAGCACGGAGGGTGGTTCGGCGGGTGCGTTCACAACGTGTTGTCCTGTTCTGTTCATCTTTGTCCCTTGCTACCAGCTGGGGGTGCCGTAGACAGGCAGTTCATCGGGGTTGAGGTCGGCGACATAGGTGCCGTAGTCGATCGCGAGCTCGGCCTCTCCCCATGCGGCCCGCACGGGGCCAGTCGGTGCCAGCAGATCGAGCGGGTCGCTCGGCGAGGGGTGCCACTCGATTTCGGAGTGTCCGCCACGCAGTGGGCCTGCGGCACCAAGGTGAAACGGGATGCGGACCAGCTTCCGGACGTCGTAGCCCGGGCCGTCGGCACGCGGAATGAGCTTGGCCGTGAACTGGGTCCCGAACCATTCCGGTGCCAGCTGGCCGGCGTCGGTCTCGTCGAGTGCGGATCCGCTGAGGATCCTGCGCCCGTGGGCGTCGACGATTCCGAAATGGACACCTCTGCGGGTGTTCTCCAGGGATACCTGGGTGACCTGCTTCTTCGGCAGTCCGAACATCTCACGCCCGAGGATGCCGTGGTTGAGGCCTTCGACGAACGTTTCGACTGCATAAGCACCTGGAATGCCGTCATGCCGGCACTTCAGGTTGACCCCGCCCTGCATGTAGGGCGGACGGGTCTCGACGCGTCCTGCGCTGTCGGTGAAGCGCGCGTCGTAGAATTCCGCGATCCAGATGATCGCACCAGGCGCATCGGGCGTTGTCAACGGGCGCGGAAGCACGGGATCGACGACGTTCGGGGACAGCGGATAGGTCACCGATAGCCATCGGACCGATACCTCTTCGGTCCCGGGAACGTAGAGCGGCGCGAACGCCGGCATGGATCCTGCCGGGCGTCGGCGGTGCGAGTTCGGGGAGCTGTCGAGCGAATCGACGGCCCTACTTGTCTGCGCGTCCGTCATCGAGGTGTCCGTTCTCGAATCCGCCTTGAGGGAGCTCACTGCTGGCGGTGGTCACCATCTGCATCCTCAACCGCATTCGATGGTGGTCTCTGCTGTGATCCGGACAACATGGCCGACAAGCAGCTGTTGCACCAGAGGATCGAACTGGATGTGGACTATCTGAAAAAGATCAGCCTGGTGCAGCTCGCATCGGCAGCGGGTTCAAGCATGTTCCCAGGTCACAGCCGGGTCCGGTCGATTCATTTCAGATAGTCGACATCGTGGTGCAGATCCTGGACATCTCGCAGCAGGACCGAACACCATGAGGCACACCCGACGGGTCGACCCGCTGGTGAAAGGACTGAGATGATTCCCGATGTCAACAACGTTCCCGGTCAGATTTCGCTGATCTCTGCGGACGTGTCGATTGACCGGCAGATGTCGTTCCTCTCCGACACGGTGAAGTGCGCCAGCGTGTCCGGTCATGAGGACCAGGTCATCGATCTGTACGCTCACTTCTTCAGTTCGCGCGGATGGCCAGTGGAACGACAAGAGCTGGCGACGACCGCGGCGGCCATCTCGGCGGGCGATGAACCCCGTGTCACCGAACGGGAAAACCTCATCGGCTACTACCGCGTCCACCGGCCCGGGCTTCCCCTCGTGGTCATCAACGGGCACATAGATGTCGTCCCGGTCTTCGACGAAGGCCAATGGGACCGGGAGCCCTACTCAGGAGACCGGGCCGACGGGTTCGTGCACGGCAGGGGCGCGGTCGACACCAAGGGCGGCATCGCGGCCGCGCTGTGGGCGCTCGACAGCCTCGATCAGGCCGGAGTCGAGCTGCCCTTCGACGTCGCAGTCGAGCTGGTCGTCGGCGAGGAGACGACCGGAGTCGGCACCCGGGCCACGCTCGAGCGACTGCCCAATCGCCTGGGGACGATCGTCCTGGAGCCCACCAGCGGGGCAGTCGTCACCGTCGCTTCGGGCCTCCTGTTCTTCACGGTGGAGGTCACCGGTCGCGCGGCGCACACCTCGGTGCCGTGGTACGGGGTCGACACCGGACCGAAGGTCTTCCAGATCTACCAGGCGCTCACCCGCCTCGGCGATGAGCGAGCGGCCGCCCTCACGGACGTTCGGATGCCGTTCCCGAGCGCCGTGCCGCTGGCCATCGGCACGGTCGATATCGGAGGGTGGCGCGCAGCGGTCCCCGCACGAGGGAGCCTCTCGGGACGTATCGGGATCATGCCTGGTGAAAACGTGGAGGACGTCCGGGCTGCCTTGACGGCCTGTGTGGAATCGGTCGCCGCCGCCGATCCTTGGCTGGTCGATCACCCACCGGTCGTGTGCTGGGACAACGAGGGCCTGCGGAGCTGGGAGACGCCCGAGTCGGACCAGGTGGTCATCGCGCTCGACCGAGGACGCCGTCGTGCAGGTCTCGATTCACGGATCGAGGGCATGACTGCGGGCTGCGATGCCGGGATCCTCCGGGATGCAGGCATCCCGACGGCCGTCTTCGGCCCGGGCGACATGCGCTATGCGCACAGCCCCAACGAGAAGATCGCCGAAGCCGATGTCCTCGAAGCCACTCAGGTCATCGCCCATGCCCTGCTGGCCTGGAGCGACTTCTTTGAGCCGGAGCAGTCGTGACGATCGGCGAAGACTCCCCCGCGGTCGCCGAGCCGAAAGACCCGGCTGCGGCCGAGGCGAACATTCTGCAGACCCTGGCCCGAGGACTCGCGGTCCTTGAGGCCGTCGCGGAGTACAACGGCAGCGCTACGCCGAAGCTGCTGGCTCGCCAGTTGGGGTTGAAGCAGGGGACGTGCTATCACCTTCTGCGCACGCTGCGCGCCGAGGGCTATGTCGTCAGGCTGCCCGGCGGGCAGTTCGACGTCGGTCCGCGTGGCAACGCGCTCGGCAAGGGTCTTTCGGCTCGTACAGCGCCCGCGCCGGACATCGCTGCCATTCTCAGCCGTCTGCACAACAAGACCGGTGAGACCGTGTACGTGTGCGGCTGGTTCCACGGGACGATCCTGCGGCAGCAGGTGATCACCGGGCGGCAGTCGCTGACCATCAAGAACCTCGACGTCGGCTACGTCGGCAACATGCACGCCCGTGCGTCGTGCCAAGCGGTGCTGGCCTATCTGCCCACATCTCAGGTCGAGACCATGTTCGACGGGACCCCTTTCGCGAAGCTCACGCACAACACCATCAGCACGTTCGACGATCTGGTCGCTGAGCTCGACGCGATCCGCCGGCGCGGATACGCCATCGACTTCGAAGCATTCGAGAACGACATCTGCTGCGTCGCAGCGCCCTTCTTCGACGGATCGGGGACGCCGGTCGGATCCTTCACGGTCTCGGTGCCCGTCTCCCGTTTCCCGCAGCTGCGCGTGATGCTCTCTATCGCCGTCCGGGAAGCCGGCGTGCTCGCGACGAACCTGCTGAAGACCGGGCGGCTCGCGCTTCCGGCGACTCCGATGGACTCGGACTCTTCCTTTGACTGAGAACTCCATTCACGACGAATTGAGGATCACGATGACTGCACCACCCCTCCAGCCCAGTGCCTACTCCGACTCCGACGTGGACCGGCTCCTCGGGTTTCTCGGCACCATGGCCCAGATCAGGGCGTTCGAGACCGAGATCGCCCGTCTGCGGGGCCTGGGCACCGTCGTGGGCTCGGTGCACCTGTGCAGCGGCCAGGAAGCGATCTACACCGGCGCTGCCGCGGCCCTCGACCTTCCCCGCGACCTGGTGTACCCCACCTACCGCGGCCACGGCTGGGCACTGGCGTGCGGAGCCGGACTGACCGCGATGTTCGCCGAACTGATGGGACGCCAAGGCGGCGTCAACGGCGGCCGCGGAGGATCCGCGTACCTGTCGGTGCCCGATGTCGGCATGATGGGCGAGAATTCCATCGTGGGCGCTGGCGCGCCCATCGCCTGTGGCGCTGCTCTCGCAGGGCGCTTCGACGGCTCCAATCGCGTCACCGTGGCCGCGATGGGCGATGGCGCAGTCAATCAGGGCTCGGTGCACGAAGCGTTCAACTTCGCGGCCGTTATGAAGTTGTCGGTCGTCTTCGTCATCGAGAACAACCACTGGTCCGAGCTCACACCGATCACCGCGACAACGGTCTCGGACCGGCTGTTCAAGCGTGCCTCGGGCTACGGGATGAAGGGCGCGCGGATCGACGGCAATGACCCCGAGGGCGTCTACCAGACGATGAAGCAGGCCGTGGCCTATGCCCGGGAAGGCAATGGGCCAACGATCATCGAGGCGATGACCGACCGTCTCGTCGGCCACTACATCGGCGACGTCCAGCAATACCGGCTCCCCGGCGAGATGGAGCGGATCGAGGCCGCCGAGCCGATTGGCCGACTGACGGGCCTTCTCATCAGCTGCGGCGTGGACGAGGAGCGGATCGAGGCGATCGTCCAGCACGCGCACTCCGAGGTCGACGCTGCCAGCAAGCTGGCCCAGCAGTACCCGCTCGCCGACCCTTCGACCGCCCTGGAGCACCTCTATGCCTGAGAGCGCCCTGACCCAGAAGAAGCTGACTTACGCCGAGAGCGTCAACCACGCACTGCGCCGGGCACTGACCGACGATCCGACGACCCTCTTGTTCGGCGAGGACGTCGCGGTGCCGGGGGGCGTCTTCGGTGTGACCAAGGGGCTCCGGAAGCGATTCGGCGAGAGGGTCTTCGACACCCCCATCTCGGAATCCGCGATCCTGGGCGGCGCGGTCGGCGCATCGATGGTGGGACGGCGTCCCATCGTCGAGATCATGTGGGCGGACTTCGCGTTCGTCGCCTTCGACCAGATCGTCAACCAGGCGGCAAACGTCCGCTATCTCAACCGCGGAAAGCTGACCGCGCCTCTGACCATCCGGACTCAGCAAGGAACCGGACCGGGGGCCTGCGCCCAGCACTCGCAGAGTATCGAAACGCTCTTCGCGCACATTCCGGGTCTGCACGTCTGCATGCCGACGACTCACCAGGACGCCCACGACCTGCTGCTGGCCAGCATCGCGGCCGATGATCCGGCCATCGTCATCGAGAACCGCAATCTCTACCACGGCGCGAAGGAGGAAGTAACGCTCGGCAGGCCCATACCCTCCGTGGGAGGCGCTGTCGTCCGCCGGCTCGGCACCGATCTCACCGTGGCCACCTGGGGCGCGATGCAGCACAAGGTGCTGGAGGCCGCCGAACGGCTGGAGGCCGAGCACGGCATCTCCGCCGAAGTCATCGACATGCGCTGGATGCGGCCGCTCGACGTGGACTCCGTCGCCGAAAGCGTCGGCCGCACGGGCGCGTTGGCAGTGGTTCACGAGGCTTCCCAATTCGCCGGGCTCGGAGCGGAGCTGGTCGCCTCGATCGTGGAGCGGGGCATCGAGATGCGCCGTCCTCCGTTGAGGATCGCCACGCCCGACGTGAGGATCCCCGCGGCCCCGACGCTGCTCGAAGCCGTCGTACCTGGCGTGGACGACATCGTCGCCCGGGTCCACCAGCACATCGCGCAGCCGGCTGCGACCCAATGACTTCCGGTCTGCGATCGGATCTTCTTCGCACGCATGTGACCTGCACAGCTCGCCCAGGAGGGACACCGCGCCATGAGCGCATCTGACCTCGAACCGACCTTGCACGACCGCCACATGACGGTCATGCCGGCCTGGATGAAGTGCTACTACTCCGACCCCCTGGAACTCGAATCAGGCAAGGGTCGGCATGTCGTGGGCGGGGACGGCCGCACTTATCTCGACTTCTTCGGCGGCCTTCTGGCCACCATGGTCGGGCACGACATACCCGAAATCACAGAGGCACTGCAGCGCCAGGCCGGCAAGATCCTGCACTCCAGCACCCTGTACCTCATCCGGAGCCAGGTGGAGCTGGCCGAGAAGATCGCGGCCAAGGCCCCGGTGGACAACCCGAAGGTCTTCTTTGTCAACTCCGGGTCTGAAGCGGTCGAGACGGCGTTCCTGCTCACCACGACCGCACGGCGGTCCAACCAGGTGATCGCGCTGCGCGGCAGCTACCATGGCCGCTCGTTCGGCACGGTGGCCGCCACCGGCATCCGGGGGTGGTCTGCGTCGAGCCTCAGTCCGCTGCAGGTGACGTACGCGCATTCCGGCTACAAGTACCGGAGCCCGTTCGGCCACCTCTCCGACAAGGAGTTCACGGCAGCGTGCCGCGACGAGCTGCAGACGATGATCGAGACATCGACCTCGGGCGACATCGCCTGCTACATCGCCGAACCGGTCCAGGGCGCGGGCGGGTTCGCCACTCCGCCGGATGACTTCTTCCGGGAGACGAAGACGGTTCTCGATGCCTACGACGTGCCGTTCGTCTCCGACGAGGTTCAGTCCGGATGGGGGCGGACAGGACGCTCGTATTTCGGCATCGAGCACTACGGCGTCCGACCGCAGGCGATCACCTTCGCCAAGGGGCTGGCCAACGGGCTCGCGATCGGCGGAGTCGTCGCGGAAGCGGACCTGATGGACTGCGTGTCGGCCAACTCGATCTCGACCGCGGGCGGCAATCCGATCGCCATGACCACAGCGAGCGCCGTGGTCGACTACATCGACTCCCATGACCTGCAGGAGAATGCCGACAGGGTCGGCCGGCAGCTGTGCCAGGGCCTCGAATCAATCGCCGATCGGTGCTCGCTCATCGGCGAGGTGCGCGGCGCGGGTCTGATGATCGGGGTCGAACTGGTCGAGCCCGGGACGCGCACCGCGGCACCGGCGATCGCTGACGCCGTGCTCGCTGAGGCCCGGGATGTCGGGCTCCTCATCGGCAAGGGCGGGCTGTCGGGCAACGTGCTTCGGGTCACGCCGCCGATGACCGTGACCGAAGAGGAGGCCCGCGAGGCTCTGGGCATCCTCGAAGAAGTCCTGGCCACAGTCGAGGCGAGGCAGTCGTCGGCTGTCCGGCCGTCTCGTTGAAAGGAGAGCTGATGTCCCGCCCTTCCACCATGCGAGCACTGGTCCATTCCAGCGCACCCGGCCCGGACGGACTGAGGGTCGAGCAAGTGGCTCGACCCGAGCCCGGCGATGACGAGGTCCTGATCCGAGTCGTCGCCGCGGGACTCAACAGACACGAGCTGTTTGCCATCGCCGGGCACACCGGTGACGATCTGAAGATCGTCGGTGCCGACGCCGTAGGCACCGTGGTCAGCACCGGCTACGACGCCGGGCAAGAACTGGGCGGATGCCGGGCCATGGTCAACCCCTGCCTCGGATGGACCGACATCGAGAACGTGCCGGAAGTGCCCACGATCCTCGGCGGTCCGGTCCAGGGGACGTTCGCTGAATTCGTCCGGATCCCGGCCAGCAACGTCCATCAGGTTCCACCCCATCTCTCCGACGCGGAAGCTGCTGCGCTCCCTCTGGCCGGCCTCACTGCTTACCGGGCTCTGGTCACCAAGGGAAAGGTCCGACGCGGTGACCACGTCGTCCTCACCGGGGCCACTGGCGGTGCCGGAACGCTGGCGCTGGCCATGGCTGTGGCACTGGGCGCTGAAGTGACAGTCGTGACCCGGCACGAGGCCAAAGCCGCCGAGGCGATCTCCCTGGGCGCGGCCCATGTCGTCGTCGGCGTGTCCGACTTCGACGAGCGTCTCCACGCCCCGGCCGATCTCGTCCTCGACAGCGTCGGATCGGACTCGTTCCCGACCGCGGTCCGATCAGTGCGCCCGGGAGGCAAGATCGTTTCGTTCGGCGCAACGACCGGACCGGACGTCACGCTGTCCCTGCGGGACCTGTTCTTCCGGCAGATCAGCCTTGAGGGCACCTCCATGGGCAGCGCCGGAGAGTTCGCCGCGATGCTTGGCTTCGTCGCTGAGCATTCCATCACCCCCACTGTCCACGCGTGCAGACCGCTTGAGGAAGCACCGGACGCTTTCCGCGACATGGAAGCCGGGCGCGGCGTCGGCAAGACCGTGTTCGTGCTCTGAGACCAGCGACCGACACACTCATTTTCCCCAAGAAGGGCAGTCTTCATGTCCAAGTTCAATCCGGCCGCCATCGCGCCCCCGATCGGCAAGTTCAGCCATGTCGCGGTCGTTCCTGCCACCTTCGGCACCGCGTACATCTCCGGGCAGATCGGGGCCGACCAGGACGGGAAGATCGTCTCGGGCTCGTGCTACGAGCAAACCAAACAGGTGTTCGACAATCTCGAAAAGGTGCTCGACGATCTCGGCGTGACGGCGTCGGCGATCATCAAGATGCTCACCCTGGTCGTCGGCGACGACGGCTTCGCCGAGTTCGCCAGGGCTCGCGATGAGGTGTTCGCCCGTTGGTTCCCGGACGGCGTCTACCCTGCGCACTCGGCCGCCACCGTGACCGCTTTGGCGGCCCCGGATCTGCGCATCGAGGTCGAAGCCGTCGTGGCTCTGCCGTCATGACATCGCAGAGGTTCCGCCAGAAATTCCCAGCGCTCGAGTCCTGGACCTGGCTGGACACGCCCGGTGGCCCCCCTGGCGCAGTCCCGGTCATCAGGGCCGTGCGGCGCGCGCTCGATGACTGGGAGTCAGGCTCCTACGACTGGCTGCAGTGGGATGCGTCTGCCGACGCCGCGCGAATAGCGTTCGCCGGCTACACCCAGGTGCCCCCTGAGTGGGTTGCTTCGCAGACCTCGTTGTCCGAGGCGGCGACGGTCGCGGTGCGCTGCGCTCCCGAGGCTTCGACGATCGTCGTGGCCGAAGACGAGTTCCGCAGCGTGCTGTTCCCAGTGATGGCCCACGCAGCGACGACCTCAGCGAGGATCAAGCTCGTCAAGCGCAGCGCCGACGCGAGCCGCACGGCGGCGATCATGGACGCGATCGGCCCCGACACGGGGCTGGTCATGGTCAGCGAAGTCCTGACCAACGACGGCGAGCTGGTCGACATCGACGCAATCTGCGCGGTGGCCCATCAGTACGGAGCACTCGTCTTCGCGAACCTCACGCAGACGCTCGGGGTCGTGCGCTCTGATCTGTCGCGGCACCCGGCCGACCTGGTCGCAGCCCATGGGTACAAGTGGCTGCTCTGCCCGCGCGGGGCAAGCTGGCTGGTGGCCGACCCGAGCCGGATCAACATCGCACCGACCGTTGCCAGTTGGAAGTCAGCCGCGGACCCTGAGCGCTTCTTTGGCGGACCGTACAGCGAGGCCGGGGCGATGGCCCGATTCAACTCGTCGCCCGCCTGGATGTCGTGGATCGGGGCCCTGGCCGCGCTCAGCCTGCTGGCAGAAGTCGACGGTGACGACAGTCGCAGTCATACCCTGCGGCTTGCGGAGCAGTACATAGCCGTTATGCGAAGCCATGGTTTCAGAGAACTCAATTGCGGTGCCCGATCGCACATTGTCGTGACCGCACCGCCATCGGGCTACCGGGTTGACCCAGCGCGGCTGTACGACGCCCGAGTACGCGCGACGATCACCGCGAACGGTGGTCTCCGAGTCGGATTTCATTACTTCAATGACGAGGCGGATGCCGCTTACGCGGCGGAAGTCGCGCACAAGGCCCTCGTCGTATCCACCTGATAGTTCCCGCTCCCGGCTCCTGCCGATGCCGCCCCAGCTGCCCTGCCTGCCGCAAAATTGCTGTGGCTGCTCTGCGAGGGCCGGGAGCGGGGATCTCTGTGGCACAGAGAGGAATCGTGCCCCTCGTAGCCGCCGGACGCAGATCTGCGTCCGGCGGCTGACGTCTCAGAGCATGACGAGCTGGATGCTTCTTCTAGCCCCAGACGTTCTTCCATGTCAGCCCTGGGTATTCAGTGTAATTCGTACTGGATGAGCAGACCGAGCACCATGAGGACCATGGCGATTCCGACACGGGATCCCGTCAGTGCCCAAGACACGGTGCTGTCGCCAGTGATCGCCATGATGAGGACATCGATCGCGATCATGCCCCCGCTGCTCCCCGCCAGCGCCCGCGTTCTCGAGGCGTTCAGCGCGACCATCGAGCACATCAGCCACCCGAGCCAGACCACGAGGAGGCACCAGAACAGCCTTCAACTGCCAGGCCATTCCCTTCTTGGGGACGGCGTTGTCCCGCGACGTGTCCATGTCGCTCTCTTTCCTTCTTCTTCCTTCTTCGATGACCCGGTCGATGACGTGATCAGACCGTGATCAGGGGTATTGGACGCTCGCGGCGTAGTTGCTCACCAGCAGCACCAGCGCCCAGAGCAGAACAGTGAAGGCAGCCGTGATCCAGCCCACGACGATGGCGGCCACGGCGAATCCGTTCGGGACCCCTGCCTTCTTGCTCTGAGCGCGGGCCACGTACCCGAGCACCAATCCCACGACCGAAGCAAGGACCGCGAGGACCAACGCGTCCTCCCTTGACTACGGTTCCACCGCCCGGACAGCACGGCCTGAAGGACGCTGAGACCGAAGACCACGACCCCGATGATGATCACCACCGTGCCCGTGATGGCGAAGCCTCGCGCCAGAGCATCGAACCCGAGCGTGTCCCCGCCCCCTCCGAGCGCGAACAGGGCATGCGGGAGAACGCAGATGCCTGGCACAACGACCATACGGGCCAGTTCATCCTGCGATCAGTGACCGCCTACGATCACTGACCCCTTGGAATCGATCATCTAGCGCGAACCCGCCCAATTTGGTTCCGTCTCAGCCGAAACTGAGCCAGGCGCAGCCCGGGGACGGGCTCAATGGTGCCGATGCGAGAGAAACCGAGACTTTCATAAAGCGCGACGGCCGGACTGTTATCAGCACCCGTACTTACATGGACGTCGCCACTGGGTGCCAGATCGGCAAGAAGACAGCGGATCAATCGTGTCGCCAGACCGCAGCGGAACCACTCAGGGTCCACACAGACGCGGTCAATGTCGACAATGCCCTCTCCGGCCGGGACCTGCCAGGCGACAAACGCAGCGATCCGTCCGCCGTCCGCGATGGCTCCGAGCCAACGCAACGGCTGACCTCGCATCTCATCCATGCTCTCTTGCAAGGCTGGGATCCCATCGAAGCCGATCAGCTCAGCCTCGACCGCATAAGCACGACGCCCAATCCGATGCACACTCGCGGCCGCGACATCGTCTGCCAGCTGCAACTCACACACATCAAAGGCAACTGCACCACGACTACTGAACTCTTTCGATACGGAAGGTGTCATTTACCGATAGTAGGACTTGGTCCTCGAACAGCGATGAGTACTCCTTCCACCCCTCCGCTTCTCCTGCGGATCTCAGGCAGGCACTTACCGGCAGCTCGCCGCGCCCCGCCCCCGCCACACCACCGCCCTGCGCCGCCGCCTCCTGGACCTGTCCGCCTACCTGCTGTGGCATCGGTTCTGGTCCACCCCGCCCGGCACACCCGCCGCCCGGGTCGAGCTGCGACGGCTCGCTCACCTCACTGGTCTTCCTCGCCGCAGGCTCCACCCTCCACGGCCGCGCCCTGGCCGCCCAGGAGCCGCACACCCGGGTTGCGTTCACCGCCCGAGCGGACGACCAGGCCTGGATCACCATCACCGGTCTCCAGGGCCTGGGCGTCTGCCGCCGCCCGCAGGGCGAGGCCCTGGACGCCGCCCGCGCCGCGTATGCCGAACGCTTCCCCTTCGTGGCGTCGGCCAGCCAACTGGCCCGGGCCCTTTCCCGTGCGGGCCACTGGGAGCTCCATCCCCACTGGCTCCGCCGACAACGCCAAGGCCCGTCCGGCGCGGACACCACCGCCGGCTACCCGGAACTCACCGGGCTTGGATCTGTGCTCGGCCGACCCGCAGTACTGGACGGTGAGATTGTCGCGCTCGATTCCGAGGAGCGTAGCGGTCGGCGAGGCGTTGCACGGAGAGGGTGGAACGGGAGCTGCCTTCCGCTGCCCACAGGGACGCCATCGGCCGGCCCGCCTCCGGTGTTCAGCTGGTCGAGCAGGGCGGTGTGCCGGTGCCGAAACGGCATCTCAGGCGCAACGGCGTGCCGGGGCGCCCGTGGAGGCCTCCGGCTCGAGTATCGGGAGCGGGGTCGAGGAGCGAGCTTCGGAGGTGGGGCCAGGCCGCGGGTGCGTTCAGCGGTGAGGCCGATGCCAGCCAGTAGCTGGCGCTGCTCGTGCTGTTGTAGCTGGCGCATTGGGTGAACAGTCATTCGAGGTGGCTGTGGGCAGGGTGCCGGGGTCGGTCGTGGTGTCCAGGGGCCGGTCGGCGGTGTGGGTGCGGGCGGTGTGGAGGGCTTGGCGCCTGGGTCGTACGGGCTTCGATCAGCGACGCGGCCGTGCTGCGAGCATCGCGTCGTGAAGTTCCTCGGGGCCGGGAACGGGCGGCAGCGGTGACGTGGGCCCGTCGGGGCGGCAGGAGTCGAGCAGCAGGGAGACCAGGCGCTGCCAGGCGCCGGGGGCGGCGTGGCGGGTGGAGGAGAGTACGCCGGTGTTGGCCATCAGGAACAGGATGACGTCGCTGCTGGTGATCTCGGGGCGCAGGCGGTGTTGTTGCTGTGCGCGGCGGATCAGGGCGTCAAGGGCTTCTATGGCGCGGGAACGTGGCTCTTCCATGGCCGGTGAGTCGGGGAAGCAGGCGGTAAAGGCCTCGGTGACGGCGCGGTCGGCGGCCTGCATGGCGCAGATGCGCTCGACGAAGCCCTTGAAGCCTTCCCAGGGGTCGGGGGTGAGCATCGCCTCCTCGGCAAGGCGGGCCAGATCGGTCATGCGGTCGCTCAGCACCGCCTCGATCAGGGCTTCCCGTTCGGGGAAACGCCGGTAGAGCGTGGCGATGTTGACTTCGGCCTGTCGCGCGACGTCTTCCAGGGGCGCACCCAGCCCGCGCTCGGCGAACACGGTGCGGGCAGCCGCCATGATGCGTTGCCGGTTGACCTCGGCGTCCCTGCGCAGCCTTCGGCTCTGCTCGGATCCCATGACCTGGATCCTACAAGTGAAGGCGGTGCTGCGGTTCTGGTAGCTTGAGCGTCACAACAAACCGCAGGGGTCCCTTCGCTTATGGAATGAGTGTGCTGTGCTCGTTGTCCTGTGGGTCGCCCAGGCCCTCCTCGCCGCACTGTTCACCGCCGCCGGCGGGATGAAACTGGTCATGTCCCCGGACGCCATGGTCCCACTCATGCCGTGGGTCGTGGACTTCCGTCCCGAGACGATCAAAGCGATCGGAGCACTGGAAGTACTTGGTGCGGTGGGGCTGATCCTTCCCCGCGCCACGAACATCGCCCCGGTACTCACCCCGGCCGCCGCGGTCGGCCTCGCCTGCATCATGGCCGGCGGCGCGGTCGTGCATGTCACCCGAGGTGAATATCCCCACAGCATCGGCAACATCACCGTGTTCGTGGTGGCTCTGTTGACCGCCTGGGGAGCACTTCGCTCCCTCTCCTCCCACTGATCCCTCCCTCACATCCTTCGTCTGCTGCCTTGGTTATGTGGGGGTGGCAGCCAGGTGCGACGCTCGTCCTACGTCCAGCGCATTCCGATGATGGATAGCTGCTCGATCCGTTCGGGCGTGAGCGATGCCGCCCGGGAGCGTTGGTTGCCGACCCAGGCTCCCAGCCGGAGAGGGCCGCTGTTCCTGGTCCCCAACGTCGGCCTTAACCACGATGGTCTCGATATGCTTGCGTGGGACTCGGAGGTGGCCTTCGCGTTCGTAGAACTGCTTGGCAGCGGTGAGGTGCAGCGCCCACTTCTCCGCTTGGCTGGTGCGCGGCTTCGGCTTCTCGTCCTCGCTGGCGGGTTCGATTCCGAGGATGGGTTCGCACATCCACTGCTGCACCGTGGTGAGTTTGTCCCAGCCCAGTCTCACGGTCTTCACTCAGCGTCCGAGGTCTTCGCCCTGGTGTACGACGACGCCAGGTTCGGTGGGCAACTCACCGCGGACCGCCTCCAGGTGCAGCCTCGTGAGGTGGCAAGCCCGCTGCCATTCGACGGGCCAGATGGGGCACCAGGACGGGTTGATCTCCTCCAGTTGCTCGCGCCGCTCCTCCGACAGCGCTCCGGAGCACGACTCCACTGGCAGGCCCTCGGCTTGGTCGGCTTACACGTGAACGTGGCTCTGGCAAGAAGTTCGTAGTCGGAGATCATCCTGGTGCCGCGGCAGTCTGCTCTGCGGGGTGGGTAGCCTTCGAGTGCGTTCTGTTGAACTGCCCGAGTTGTTACCGCACTTGGCCGGAATACTGATGTTCCATCGTGGTGATCCAGGCCCGTACGCGCTCCCGCGCTCCAGCAGGATGTAGCGGGTGTGGCGTCCCGAGTGACTGGGTCCACAGCCGGTATGTACGGCACCTCGCAGATGTTGCTCTCGGAGGCCGGCCGCTGCGCATCGACTTGTCCGTAGGGCGCCTGTACTGCGTGAACCCGGCCTGTCCGAAGGTGACCTCCGGCGAGCAAGTGCCGGGGCTGATCGTGCGCTACCAGCGACGAACACCACAGTTGCAGCGCCTGGTGGAGGCTGTCGGTGTCGTGCTGGCAAGCCGGGGCGGTGCCCGGATGCTGCGGATCTTGAACGTGACGCTGTCGCGGTGCACCGTTCTGTCCCAGCTGATGCGGGTGCCGCTCCCCCTCTGGAGACACCCCGGGTGCTGGGGGTGGACGACTTCGCGCTCTACGGCGGCGCCTACGGAACTCTCCTGGTCGACGCCGCCACCCGGCTCCCGCTCACGCTCTGGGAAGGACGCGACACGGAACAACTCAGCCACTGGCTCCGCGATCACTCAGGCGTCGAGGTCGCCTGCCCGCCGGGGGTCAGCTCCCAGATGGCTCACAGGTTTGGCAGGTACGCCCGGGCCTGATCATGACCGTAGTGGTGTGTGGCTATCCGCCCTGGCGTGAGGACCGGTAGTCGACGATGTCGGGCCCGGTCATGCTGGCGGTCACCATTCCGTGGGTCGGCTTGGTGACACGAGCGTGGATGTACGGTCGCTCGGTCTTGTCGGCGCACCCTGTCAGGCCGCGGAAGACCGCCAGCATGCCGCCATGATGCCGCCCCGGTGTCGCCTCTGGAAGCGTGGGCACGAAGAGGCCGGCGCCGGGGCTCGGGGCTTCGACCGGGATGAGGGCGGTCATGCCCCGGCTTCTCCACCTGTGGGCGTAGCGCCGCTCCAGCCGACGGCTGGGCCACCTCCCAGTGAGCTCCGCAGCCGGCTCTGACCGTCGACCACCGCCGCGTACCCGAGGCCGCCCAATGGGACATGGATGATGCGCTCAGGTACCTGACCGAGCAGCCTGGGCTTACAGTCCGGCAGGAGGGGCGACGCCGTCGTCGAAGAGGACGCGTCGCCACCGCCCACAGGGTGCCGCTCATCGGACTGGGGAAAGCCGGACTCACACGCTCTCGACGACTTCGACCGAGCGGATTGCCTCGTGGTCGCGTATGCCGCTGGTCAGGTCATCGAGGTCGGCATGTTTGCTGCTGACTTCGAGAGCTGCCTTCAGGAGCGGTTTGCCCTCTCCGTCCTCCGCGCGGTCCGCATCGGCGACCGAGAAGTCGAGAACGGTGAACCCACGGGTCGTGATCGCCCGGAGAATGTCCCGCAACGCCCCGGCCTCGTCCTCGTATTCGACGACGACGCTGTGGAACCCGTTGCTCGAATGCGGCAGGACGCCACTGATCCGGGTCAGGGTCGCGACCAGGACGAGATAGATCAGGACCGCGCCTGTTCCGACGATCCACAGGCCGGCGCCGGCCGTGAGCCCGACGGCCGCGACCACCCATATGCTCGCGGCCGTGGTGAGACCGCGCACCGTGTCGCGTTTGACGAAGATCAGCCCCGCGCCGAGGAAGCCGACGCCGGAGGCGACCTGTGCCGCTATCCGCGATCCGTCGACTGCGCCTGTGGGGCTGTCGAGGAAGCCGTACTTGGAGACCACCATGAAGATGGACGAGCCGAGACCCACCAGTGCGTGGGTCCGGGCCCCCGCAGGTTTGCTGTGGTACTGGCGCTCCAGACCGATGATGAGGCTGAGTACGGCTCCGACAACGAGGTTGGCCAGTCCCATGAGCTGGCTGAGTGCGCCCGCTGTGTCCATCACAGAGCGAGCACCGGGCGGAAGGCCGTCATGTCGTCGAAGGACGCGAAGTCACACCCGTCAAAGGTCACCGAGTCCGGCAGATGCTGCCCCAGGCGCTCTCTCAGGCCGGCGAGGGCGGGGACTTCGTGCTCAAGCTCCTCGAGAATGCGGTAGGCGATGCTGACATGGAAGACATGGCCGGCGGGTTCCGCCACCAGTCCGAGCAGCCCGATAGCCTGCCTCCGGAAGTCCAGGAGTGCCTGCGCCGCCTCGGCGTCCGGTTCGAGCAGGACGAAGAGCTGGGTGTCCGCCCGGGTGATGTCGGAGATGTCCTGCACCGCGAAAGTCAGCGTTCTTGGCGCCCGTATGCCCGCGCGCCGCAACCGGTCGGCGTGCTCCAGCGTGAGCTCGCGGATCCCCTGGTCCGGCGAGGAGTGTGCCAGCGTGCCGTCAAGGAGCGTGATGTGGTGGCTCGGCGGAGGCAGGAGCGCGAAGAGCTCCGACAGAGGATCCTCGGCCAGATCTTTGTGGATCAGGCCGAGGGAGTGCTGGAACGGGCCTTCGGAAACCATCGAGATGAAGGTGTTTCCCGGGAAGTGACGGGGCGACCCGTCCGGATGCCATTTGCCGCCGGGCCCGGCCTCGGCGGTGGGGAGGCGGTGGCCGCGCAGGGAGGGTTCGGTCATGGTGAGCAACTTTCGGTTGTTCCTGGGCGTGTACGACTTCCTTGGCGGAAGAGGCCGGTCGGCGCAGGCGCAGGCTCAGAGGTCTCTGACGACGGGGAAACCGGTCATGTTGTCGAAGACCGTGAACTGACACCCGCTGAGCGTGACGGTCGGGGGCATCAACTGGAGGCATTCGGTGCGCCATGCCTGGAGTCGGGCGACCTCGTCCTCCGTGTTCGTGTACAGGCGGTAGCCGACCGTGACGTGGAAGTCGTACGAGGTCGGCGCGGGAATCTGCAGCAGGCTGCCCAGAGCGGCCCGGAAGGAGGCGAGAGCGGTGGCCGTCGCCGCGTCTGGCTGCAGCTTGATGGAGAACACCTTGTTCGGCTTGGTGATGTCGTTGACCTCCCGGGGGGTGAAGGTCAGCGTCCGGGGCGCGGTGAGCGACGATCCGCGGAGCTTGTCGAGAAATGCCGCGAGCACGTCGTCGAGAGGGGTGTCGATCGGCAGGTCCTTGGGCCAGGTGGTCGCGGAGCGCGGCTGGTCGACGGGGCCTTCGAGGATCGTCGCGTGGTAAGTGTCGTGCGGCAGCGTCGCGAACAGCGCCCCGAGCGGGGCCTGCCGGATCTTGTCCCGCACCTGGGTCAGCGCGTCCTTGAAGGCACCCGACGCGACCGGCGTGGTGAAGGTCAGCCCGGGGAAGCGGCGCGGGGAGCCGTCGGGGTACCACTTTCCGCCGGGTTGGGCGGATGCGGTGGTCTGTCGGGCACGGAGCGGGGGCCGGAGAGGGGCGGACTGTACTGCGGCGGACGCCCGGCTCGGGACAGCAGCGATTCCGGCGCCGGCGAGTGCGGCGCCGCCGGCCTTCGCGAACATGCGGCGGGAGAGGGAACGTGATGCGGGCACGTCGGTTCCTTTCGGTACGTGGATCACGGAAGTGGAGAAGGTGCGCGGTGCGGAGATCACGGGGAGTACGAGAAGTCCGGTCCCGCTCCGTCGTCGAGAGGGGGTCCGCCGTCGCACCCGCACGACCTGCGGGGGATGAGGCTCGCTGCGAAGTAGTGGTCGTCGGGCTGGTAGGTGGAGGCGTTGAGGATGTCGATGGCCTTCGTAGCCATGTCCTGGACAGGCTGCCGTGAGATCGACAGGGCCGGGACGTGGAAGCGTGACTCCTCGCTGCCGTTGAAGGCGATGACGGCGAGGTCCTCGGGCACCCGGCGGCCGAGGGCGTGCGCCGCCGCGATGACACCGATGGCCAAGGACTCGTTGCCCGCGAAGACCGCTTCGGTTCCGGGATATTCGACCAGGAGGCGGTGCCCCGCGGCCCAGCCGGCCTGTCGTGTCGTACCGGCGTAGAGGTGGTGCCACTGCTCGTTCGCGATGCCGGCGGCATCGAGGGCCTGGCCGAATCCTTCGAGCCTGAGGCTGGAGTTACGCATCGATTCCGGTCCGACCACGGCCACGAACTGTCGGTATCCGTGGGAGAGCAGGTGCTCACCGACGGCCCGGCTGGCAGCGGCCTCGTCGATGCGTACCGAGGCGAGGAACGGGTTGTCGTCAGCTAGCTGGAAGACGACGATCGGGATGTCGCAGCCGGTCGCGATGTCCGCGCTGAGCCGTTCGTTCGTGCTCATGTACACGATGCCGTCGACCTGGCGCTGGAGGAACGACGTCAGGACCTGGTCCTCGCGGTTCTGGTCCTCCCCGGTGTCGCCGAGCAGGACCAGGGCGCCCCGCTCCGCGGCGGCCAGTGATATGGACCGGGCGATCTCCGCGATGAAGGGGTTCAGCAGACTCGGTGCCGCGAGCCCGAAGGCCCGGGTGCGCCCGCTCTTGAGGGCGCGGGCGACGTCATTGACGCGATACCCCGTCTTCTCCACCGCGGCCAGCACGCGGCGGCGGGCCGACTCCGAAACGGGGCGCGGACCGTCGTTGAGAACGTAACTGACTACGGCGGTCGAGACCCCCGCGATCCGCGCCACGTCGTTCCGCGTCGTCTGCCGGGCCCCTCTCACCGCAGAGCCTCCCCGCTCAAGGGCGCCCTCACATCGCGTCCCGCGCGTCGTGCAGGTCCCGCCCGGCCGTCTCGGGGGTGAAGAACGTCGTGACGAAACCGATCGCGGCCATCAGTGCGAAGTACGCCGCGATGGCCCACCAGTGGCCGGACCAGCCGAGCAGGGCCGCCGCGACGAGCGGGGCGATGCCGCCGGACAAGGCCGAGCCGACCTCCTTGCCAAGCGCCATCCGCTTGTAGCGGCTGCGGCTGCCGAAGAGTTCGACGCCGTACGCGGCCTGCGCGGCGAACATGCACACCGAGGCGATGACGAAGCCGACGACGATGACAGCGAAGACGACGGTCGGGTTCTTGGTGCCCATCAGCGCGTAGCCGACGAAGGGATAGACGACAAGGAAGGCGCAGAGCACGCGGTAGACCACGCGCCGCCCGAGCCGGTCGGAGAGCTGCCCGACGAACGGTGCGGTCGCCATACCGAGGAGCGCGCCGATGAACACGGCGAGGGAGGGGACGCCCGGGCTGACGCTGAGGTAGGTCGCGACGTATCCAACGACGAAGGTCGAGCACAGGTAGGACGGACCGTTCTCCGCGATCCGCAGCCCGAGGAGCGCCAGGAACGCGCGGTGCCCGCGAGCAGCCGGCTCAGCGGCCTTGACCGCCTTCGCTGCAGGCTGTTCGGACTGCTCGGAGATCTCGACGAAGACGGGGCTCTCCGGCATCTTGCGGCGCATGATCATGGTCGCCGCGGCGAGCAGGATGCTCGCCAGGAAGGGTATCCGCCAGCCCCATGCGAGCAGGTCGTCCTTGGGCATCGCCGAGATCGCGAGCCAGACACCGGACGCCACCAGGACACCGCCGTTGGAGCCGATGGCTATAACCGAGGTGACCAGCCCCCGCCGCTTCGGCTCGGCTGTCTCGGCGAGCATGATGGCACCGCCGGACAGCTCCGCGCCTGCCGCGAAACCCTGCGCCATCCTGAGCAGCAGAAGCAGTCCCGGGCCGAGGTACCCGGCCGTCGCGTAGCTGGGCAGGAGGCCGATGCCAGAGGTCGCGAGGCCCATGAGCGCGATCGTCACGAGCAGCACGGTCTTGCGGCCGCGCCGGTCGCCGAGCCGACCGAAGAAGAGGGCGCCGGCCGGGCGTGCGAGGAACCCCACGGCATACGTCGCGTAGCTCACGACGAGCGCGAGCGCGGGCGCAGTGTCCGGGAAGAAGACAGGGCCGAAGACGAGACCCGCGGCGAGTCCGTAGAGAGCGAAGTCGACGTACTCCAGGGTGGTCCCCATCCAGACCGACCCGATGGTGGCCCGGACGGCTTTCCGCCCCTGCCCGCTACCTCCGGCCGTGCCAGCGGACACATCCCCGGAAGGGGATGCACCCGTTCTTGGGGCTTCAGGGCCAGGGATGTCGAGTGCCATTGATCGCACCGCCTCTTGCTCACTCCGTCAGGACTTCCGCGGACGCTACTCGTGTAGACCTCGGTAGACCAGGGGTGTGTTCACCAGGAATTCCCACCCACGTGGCGGACACCCTGACAATGGATCTCGACGGTCCAGGGAGGGACATCCAGGTGGGAGGCAAGTCTCCTATCCGGAGGAGTTCAGGAAGGACGCCGTCGCGATCTCGGTATCACCTCGGAATCGCTGCGGACGTAGGTGCGCAAGGACGAGACCCAGGCCACGCCCGAGGGCCGCGACGGCAGCGTGAGCGCTGCCGAGGAGCTGGCTCGGCTGCGGGTGGAGAACGTCCGGCTGCTCAAGGCCGAGCAGGAGTGGCAGCTGGAGCGCGAGATCCTGCCCGGGCAGCTGCCTATTTCGCTCGGGATTGTGTCCTGAACACGAAGGGGAATTGACAGTATTGATCCGAAGCGCTTGTGATTCCGGGTTGTTGAGCTGTGTGTGAGTGATCTGGTGGGGGACGCACGGCACTTGTCGCCGTCGGCGCAGGAGGTGCTGCGTCTTCGGGCGGTGGTTGCGCTGGTGGCGGGGCGAGAGAGGGAGGACGTCGCGGCAGGGTTGGGAGTGTCGCTGAAGGCCATGGACAACTGGTGGGCGCGGTGGCAGGCCGGTGGTCGCGACGCGCTGCTGGCACGACCGAAGGGCCGGCCGGTGGGGGTTCACCAGGTCCTGGCGGAGGGCGAGCAGGCCGCGGTGCGCCGGGCGGTGCTCGACCACCGTCCGTGTGATGTGGGCCTGGTGGGGCAGTTGTGGACGCCGTCTGGTCGGTGACCTGATCGCGAAGCTGTACCGGGTGCGGCTGACCGAACCGGGAGTGGGCAAGCACCTGAAACGGTGGGGCCT
Organism: Streptomyces sp. NBC_00012; assembly: GCF_045040875.1. NCBI lineage: Bacteria > Bacillati > Actinomycetota > Actinomycetes > Kitasatosporales > Streptomycetaceae > Streptomyces > Streptomyces sp. NBC_00012. Next base: position 87,284 of record NZ_CP108309.1, read on the forward strand.
TTCCTTCCAGCGGCCCGGCAAGCGGGCCGTGGAGCAGGATCCCGAGAAAATGGCCCGCTGGCATGAGGAGACCTGGCCACAGATCCGCGCCCGGGCGGGGGCCGACGGTGGCGAGATCCTCTTCGCCGACCTGGTCGGAGTGCGCTCCGACCAGGTCACTGGCCGAACCTGGGGCAAGAAGGGCAGGACCCTGATCATCGTGCGGGCGCACCGGCAACCGGTTCTCGGCCAACTCCATGTCCGCGATCAGTACCAGGGGCCGGATGTACTTCATGGTCTTCACCGAGTCCTTCGACTCGGCCATGATGTGCCGCTTTCTGGACCAGCTCGTCGGACACTTCGACCGCAAGATCCAACTGGGGGTGGACGGGCACTCCGCGCACCGCTCGAAGAAGATGAAGGACTGGCTCGCCGACCACGCCGAGGAGATCGAGCTGCACTTCCTGCCGCCGTACTCGCCCGAGCTGAACCCCGATGAGATGGTCAACGCGGACCTCAAGCACAGGCTCCCCAAGAGCCACCAGGCCCGCAACCAGGACCAACTCGCCGCCGAGACCACCGGTTCTTCCGCCGCCAACGCCAGCCCCACATCGTCCGCGGCTACTTCCACGGCCCCCACGTCCGCTGCACCCTCAACGCGAACCCCTTGAGTTTCTGATCAATATCTGGTGTCACCGCTGGACCTGCTGCCCGATCCCGTCTATCTGGACGACATCGGCGTCCTGCTGCTCGCGCTGCGGTCCTTGCACGCGGCCGCAACGCGGAGCCGCTCCATCAGGTGACGGGTGCTCAATTGCCGCCCGACTCGGCGATCAGCTCCTCCATGGTCTGCGCCCGGCGGATGACCGTGAAGTGCGGTGCACCGGCGGCGTCGAGGTCGAAACCGTAAATGGCGGGCCGGAGCAGGCTGTTGTAGCCGAAGGGCGTGGAGGCGTAGTACGCGCCTGTGTCCAGGAGCGCCGCCAGATCGCCCGGCTCCAGCGCCGGCAAGGCGCGGTCCCGGACGATCAGATCGCCCGCGAAGCAAGCAGGCCCGGCCACGTCCTGGTGGATCACCGGTCCGGTCTTGCGCCGGCCGTCGGGCCCGTACGCCGCGACCCGCAGCGGCCAGGACTCGGGGGCGAACACCGTCCGGGTGGCGACCTGCACACCGGCGTGGGTGACCGCGATTCGACGGCCGCCCGCGTACTTGGTGTACTCGACCCGGGCAAGCAGCAGCCCCGCCTTGGCCAGCAGTGAACGGCCGAACTCGGTGACGATGCCGTAGCGGCCGTCGAAGAGCCCGGGCACCTCCGCGGCAAGCAGCCGCGCATAGTCGCGGTGGGAGGGCGTGACGGCGTCGGAATCGAAGTTGACGGGCAGCCCACCTCCGATGTCCAGCGTGCTGATCTGCTGCCGGCCCGCGGCCGCGTTGATCTCCTCGGCCAGTTCGTACGTGACCCGGACGCCGTCCACCAACCGGGCGAGGGAGATGCCCTGCGAACCGGTGTGACAGTGCAGTCGGTTCAGCCAGGGGCGGGCCGCGAAGGCCTCCAGAAACCAAGCCCGCGCGCCCTCGTCCCGCAGCGCCACGCCGAACTTCGAGGTGGCGGTGGCGGTGCTCATCGCGTCGATACTGCCCGCGCCGAGCTGCGGGTTGATGCGTATGCCGATCGGCGCGGTGGGCGCGCCGGCGGTGCGCAGGGAGTCGAGCCGGGCGAGCTCCTGCGGGTTGTCGACGTTCACCGCGATGCCCTGGGTGAGGGCGGTCTCCAGTTCGGCGACGGTCTTGGATGGGGAGTCGAGGACGATTCGCTCTGCGGGTACGCCCGCCGCCCGGGCCAGCGCCAGTTCACCCGGGCTGGCCACCTCGCAGCCGATGCCAAGACCATTGAGCTGCCGCAGTACGGGCACCAGCGCGGCCGCCTTGACGGCGAACGTGTGCTGAATGCGCTGTGGCTGAGCGGCCACCTCCGCGAAAGCCTCGTGCAGGGCTCGGGCCGAAGCCCGGACGGCCGAAAGGTCCAGCAGGGAGACGAGTGGTCGGTCCTCGTCGAGCAGCCCGTGCCCCACGGCGGAGCCGACCATCAGGTCGTACCGGGTGGGAGCAGGGGCTTGTTTCGTGCCGGTGACGTAGTCCATGGCGGCGAGCCAAGCACAGCGCGCCGACAGCCCAAAAACGTGGTTACGGCAGATCCCTTGGCGGTCATCCTGCAGGGATGATCCGGCCGCACCGAGGCCCGTCATATGGTTCCCCGGCAGTCGGAGACCCCCTTCTCCGGCCCCACCGCGCGGACCCGAGGCGCGGCGTGACAACGGGTACTTCACACCTTCTTCGAGATCCCGAACGGGGCGACGCCTTCCCATGACTACACCGCCAACTTCCCCCTCCGGCCCAACTGCCGCTACGGGCAGACCCGATGACAGCACGCCGCTCAAGAGAGCCATCGGCCCCAAACTTCTGATCCTCTTCGTCATCGGAGACATCCTCGGCACCGGCATCTACGCCACCACGGGCAAGGTCGCCGGAAAGATAGGCGGCGCGATCTGGCTGCCGTACGCGATCGGCTTCGTCGTCGCCGCACTGACCGCCGCCTCCTATGTGGAGCTCGTCGGCAAGTACCCGAAGGCCGCGGGTGCCGCGCTCTACACCCAGAAAGCTTTCAAGACCCCGTTCTTGACCTTCATCATCGCCTTCATGGTGATGTGTTCGGGCCTGGCCTCGGCCAGCGCCGCGGCCCGCGCCTTCAGCGGCGCCTACCTGCAGGAATTCGTCGACATCTCGCCGACGCTCGTCGCGATCCTCTTCATCGTCGCGCTCGCGGCGCTCAACGTCCGCGGCGTGGCGGAGTCGGTCAAGACGAACGTGGTGCTGACCATCGTCGAGGTGACCGGCCTGCTCGTCATCATCGGAATCGGTGTGGCGGCTGTCGTCACCGGCGAGGGCGATGCCTCCCGGCTGACCGACTTCGAGGCGAGCGGCACCGGAACGGCTCTGATCACCGGTGTCCTCGGCGCCACGGCGCTCGGCTTCTTCGCCTTCGTGGGATTCGAGGACTCGGTCAACATGGCCGAAGAGACGAAGGATCCGACCCGCAGCTTCCCCCGTGCGATCTTCCTCGGCGTGGCGGTCACCGGCACGATCTACCTGCTGGTCGCCGTCGTCTCCTCCCTCATGGTCAGCCACACCGACCTGGCCGAGTCCTCGGGTCCGCTGCTCCTGGTCGTCAAGGAGAGCGGTGTCGAGTTCCCGCCGAAACTCTTCGCCCTCATCGCGCTCTTCGCCGTCTCCAACTCGGCCCTCATCAACATCATGATGGCCTCCCGGCTGTGCTACGGCCTCGCCAACGAGCGCGTGCTGCCACGCGCCATGGGCAGGGTCCTGCCCGGCCGCCGCACGCCGATCGCCGGCATCCTCTTCGTCACCGCGCTGGCCATCGGCCTTGTCTCCACCGGCGAGATCGAAGGCCTCGGCGATACGACGGCCTTCCTGCTGCTCTGTGTCTTCGCCGTGGTCAACGTCGCCGTGCTCGTGCTCCGCAAGGACGAGGCCGGCCACCGCCACTACCGCGCGCCGACCTGGGTCCCCGTGGTGGGCGCGATCACGGCGGCCATCCTCGCCAGCCCGCTGGCCGACCGTGCCGCGGGGGTCTACATCCGCGCCGGCGTACTGCTCGCCATCGGCATCGCTCTGTGGGGCGTCAACAAGCTGGTCCTGCGCAGAGCGAACGACTGAGATCCGTGGCCGGGGCCGGCGACCGGCGGGCATTCCCGCCGTCCGCCGGCCCCGGCCACGGATCAGAAGAGATCGCGCCGGCTGGCGAGGCCGAGCTTGCGCAGCAGCCCGCGTACATGCGTCTTGACCGTGGGCAGCTGGAGCTGAAGGGTCTCGCCTATCTGCGCGTTGCTGTAGCGCAGCAGCATCAGGCCGAGCACCTCCTCCTCCCGCGGCGTCAGCCCTGGTGCCCCGCGCGGCCGGGCGCGCGCGGCGCCTTCCGCGGGGGCGGCCGACGGCATCCACACCCGTCGGCCACGGTAGGTGTCCCGGATGCTCGTGATCAGCTGGCGCCGGTCGGTGCGCCGGTGCACGAAAGCGTCGGCGCCCGCGAGGAAGCAGGTGGAGGCGTCCGCCGCCGAATCGAAGGCGGTGTAGACCAGCACGGCCGGCGGCTGCGGCAACCGCTTGACGACCCGGCACACCTCCGCGCCGCGCAGCTCGCCTTCGAGCCGGAGCGCCAGGATGAGCACGCTCGGCGTCAGCGCGTGCGCGGCGGCGATCGCGTCGGCGACGGTGCCCGCCTCGCCGACGATGGTCATATCCGGCTCCATCTCGACGGCTGCCCGCAGTCCGAGCCGAACGATCGGGTGGTCCTCCACCAGCAGGATGCGCATCTCAGCCCCCAAAAAAGTGACGGCAGTGTACTGCCGCATCGGGCACCACGGGCCGTGGCCGCCCCCTCATCCTTCAGGGATGAAGATGTGCATGACAGCACAGACTTACGCTCCGCACGGAAAAGCGGCCCTCAAATCCCCGAAAATTACAGGGAGTTGCCTTGCTACTGACTAGTTGGCGTCCTCGAGTCGCGGTGACCACCGCTGCCTGCGCCGTGACTCTCGCGCTCGTCCCCGCCCACCACACCGTCGCCGCATCCGCACGGACACCGGACAAGCAGCCGGTGGCCATCGGGACCGGCGGCGCGGTCGCCTCGCTCGTCCCGTACGCGACCGAGTCCGGGCTCGAGATCCTGCGCGCGGGCGGTAACGCCGTCGACGCCGCCGTGGCCGTAGCCGCCACACTCGGCGTCGTACGCCCCTACGACGGCAGCATCGGCGGCGGTGGCTTCATGGTGCTGCGCGACGGCAGCACCGGCGAGATCACCACCATCAACTCCCGCGAGACCGCGGGCTCACAGGTGACGCCCGAGCACTTCCTGGATCCGGCGACGAGCGAGCCCCTGTCGTTCACCGAGGCCCGCCGCTCCGGGCTCTCCGTCGGCGTCCCCGGCACCGTCGCGGGCTGGCAGCTGGCGCTGGGCAAGTACGGCACGATGAACCTGGACGAGGTGCTTGATCCGGCGACCAGGATCGCGAAGCGGGGCTTCGTCGTCGACGCGGAGTACCAGGCCCGTACCCAGGACAACTTCAGCTATCTGAACGCCTTCACCAGCAGCCAGGACACCTGGCTGGTCAACGGTGCGGCGCCGAAGGAAGGCACGGTCTTCCGCAACCCGGACATCGCCAGGACCTACGAGCCGATCGCCAGGGACGGTGCCGACGCCTTCTACAAGGGCCCGCTCGCGAAGGCCATCGCCGATGCCGTCACCAACCCCCCGGTCTCGGGCACCTCGCCCACCGAGGTATGCCCCGGCAAGATGACAACGGAGGACCTGGCCTCCTACCGAGCCACCGAACTCGCCCCGACGCACTCCGACTACAACGGCTATGACATCTACGGCATGGCAGGTCCTTCCAGCGGCGGTACGACGGTCGGCGAGATCCTCAACATCCTCGAACCGACGGACCTGTCCGGCCTCTCCGAGGAGGAGATCCTCCACAAGGTCATCGAGGCCTCGGCCCTGGCCTTCGCCGACCGTGAGGCCTATCTCGGCGACCCCGACTACGTCTCGGTGCCGTACAAGGGCCTGATCTCCGACGGGTACGCCGCCGAGCGCCAGGCCCTGATCACCAACGCCGCCTCGGCCAAGCCGGTGCCCTCCGGCAACCCGTGGCCGTACGACGGGGGCGCGGGTGTGGGCCTGGATCTGGCCGCCAACTCGCCCGCCGGCGGCCAGACGACCCACCTCACCGTCGCCGACAACCAGGGCAACATCGTCAGCTACACCTTCACCATCGAGGGCATCGCCGGCAGCGGTATCACCGTGCCCGGCTACGGCTTCCTGCTCAACAACGAACTGACCGACTTCAGCTTCGACCCCAAGCACCCCGCCAACGCCCCCGCGGGCGGCAAGCGCTCCCGCTCCAGCATGAGCCCGACCATCGTCCTGAAGGATGGGGAGCCGTACGTGGCGCTCGGCACCCCGGGCGGTTCCCGCATCGTCACCACGGTGCTGCAGCTGCTCGTCAACCATCTGGAGCTCGGCATGACGCTGCCCGAGGCCATCGCCGCACCGCGGATCTCGCAGCGCAACACCGCCTCCACCGAGCTGGAACCGCCGCTGTACAACTCCCCGACAGCCGACGCCCTGAGGTCACGGGGTCAGAAGGTGTCGCAGAACGTGGTGATGAACAACGCGACGGGTGTGTCGTTCCTGCCCGACGGCACCATGCTGGCGGCCGCGGAGCCTGAGCGTTACCACGGCGGCGCCGCCGGCGTCGTCCGCCCCACTGGGGCGCAGTAGCGCCCCGACGACAAAGGCCCCCACGCCTCCGTCCTCCGTTCTAGCGGTCGTCGCAGAGCAGGCGCATCAGTTGGATCTCCTCACCGTCGGCCAGTTCCGCCTCCACGTAGGCGAAGGCACCGCGGTGGTTGTCGCGTTGTTCTGGCCAGTCTGGCAGGCCCGGCCACACCGCCCGAAGGTCCGGTCTGCCATTTTCTGTTATGCCAATTGACACATTATTAAATGCTGACCTAGGGTCCTGCCCATGGAGGAGCGCAAAGGACGCGGTCGGCCCCGGAAGAATCCGGAGCAGCTCGCGCGATGGACACCGCCCGAAGGCTGGTCCCGGCTGGTCGCCTGGGTCTCGCCCGCGGAGAAGAAGGCGTTGAAGCGGGTTGCCGTCGAGGCTGAAGTTTCGGTCGCGGACCTGGTCCGCGCACTGGCGGGCGGCCTGGCGTCTGGTGCCATCACTCACGAGGAACTGATCGGCCACGTCAGAAAGGGCATGCAGGCCATGGAGAAGATCCCCACGCTGTTCGAGCGGGACGGCAACTTTCGGGTCGTCGACCGGCCGCGAGTGGAGTGTGCATGGGTGTTCGACGGCGAGGGGACCCCGACGGAGAAGCTCGACGGAACCAACGTCCGTCTCACCGTCCGGGCGGGCCAGCTGGTACGGGTGGAGAAGCGGCGCAACCCGAGCAAGCTGCAGAAGGAACAGGGGATCAAGGACGGCTGGTACGTCGACACCGCCGAGAGTGCCGCGGAGGACAAGTGGGTTCTCGCCGCCGCCCGCAATACTGACGTCACCTCGTGGCCGGACGGCGAGCACTCCTGCGAAGCGCTCGGCCCTCGCATCCAGGGCAACCCCCTGCGGCTGGACGACCATCGGTGCGTGCCGTTCAACCTGGAGGTGCCGGTCTACCAGGGCGTGCCGCGCGACTACGTCGGCCTCCGCGATTTCCTCGCCGAACTGGAGAGCCGCTTCGTCCCCGGCACCCTGGCCGAGGGCATCGTCTTCCACCACCCGGACGGTCGCCGCGCGAAGATCAAGCGCAAGGACTTCCCTGTCTCCGCCTAGTAGAGCTTGGTCAGGTCGGCGCGAGTGCTGGTATGTCGCGGGGGCAGGTGGGGCAGGCGCCGGTCCAGGCTGCAAGTAGGAACTGCAGCTCGCGGACGACTTGGTAGAGGCTCAGGCCGGCGCCCGCGCGGCCTCGACGCTTCACTCGACCTGATCGTGCGGCGGGCCGGTGTCGGACCCGCCACGCTGTACCGGCGCTACCCCGACCGCGAGGCGCTGGTCCGGGATCTGATCGGCGACCTGCTTGCCCGGCTGGAAGACGCCGCGGAAGAGGCCGCGGCAGTGGACGACGACGCCTTCGCGGCGGTACGCCGTTTCGTCCACGCGGCGGCGGACCTGCGGATGGGCGCCGTCATCCTCGTGCTACTCGAAGGCCTCGTCGTCGATGCGGAGCTGGTGGGCATCTGCACCCGCACGGCGAGCGCAGTTGAGGCGCTAATCGAAGCCGCGCCCGAGGCTGGCCGGCTCCGCCGCGACGTGGGCATGGGTGATCTCGTGCTGCTGTCGATCTGGCTGTCCCGCCCCCTCCCGCGGGCGGCCTGGACGGCCTGGACCCCGACGGGATCTCCTCCATAGCCACCTCGATCTGGCGCTCGACGGCCTCACCGCCGAAGCCGCGACCGAGTCCACGGCCACCCCGACGCCGGGTGCCCCTGACCGTCGCCGACCTCATCACCGCCGCCGACTGCCCGACCACCACCCGGCCTGTCGTCCCAGAGGCGCCTGATGAAGGATCCGCTGCGGCTGCAGCCGGAGCTGATGGGGCTGGCACGGCGGGGAGAGTCGCAGTTCGGGGCTTTGGCGAGAGCGACGCGCTGTGAAGGTCAGTTCACGCCGGGCAAGAGGCTAGCGGCGGCCAGGTCGACGGCACCTGGCCGGGGGACTCGGCACAGACGGCGAAGGAGTAGCTGCGTCGTACGAGGTGCTCGGCGGCCTCCTCGTCCACGGCCGCGGCTGAGGCGGTCGGCCAGGCCGACCCCCGCTCCGCGCGCGCTTGTTCCGGGTCCGTGAAGAAACCGGAACTCAGCATCCGGCGGGCCTGATCGTGCATCTGCCCGGCGGGCAGGCCGAACGAGGGGTCGAGCAGGACGATGCGGCCCACGCGTTCGGGGCCGCGTGGGCCAGACACAGCGCGATCAGACCCGCCGTACGAGTGCGCAAGCAGATCCACACGGTCCAGGTTGCGGGCGTCCAGCACAGCGAGCATGTCCGCCACGTGGACTTCGGTGTTCCACGGTGGGGCGTGGTCGGAGCGTCCATGCCCACGCAGGTCCGGCGCGATGACCGAGAAGTCACACAAGGGCGTCTCGACGAGGCGCCGCCAGCGAGCGCCGTGCCCCTTGATCCCGTGCAGCGCGAGCAGCGCAGGCCCTTTTGCTGCACCGTAGTAATGGACGTGCGGCGCCGGGTGCAGCTCGCGGGCCGGTTACGAGTGGCAGCCCGTCAGACAGAATTGACGCCACGAGGTGTCAGTATTGACGTGCCTTTCACCGAGGTCAGGCCCACGGGCTCCGCGCCGCCGGTCACGACGGCCGCTCTTGCCTGACGAGTAGTCAGGTCATCGGCGGCGACGGGCGGGCTGATTGAGGCGTGACCTGCAGCTTGGCCTTGCTCGCTGCTACACCACGCGGCGGGACATGACCTCCGGTCATCTGCTCACGTGGTGTGGCGGAGCGGTAGGAGTGGCCGAGTTCCGGGCCGAGGCCGAAGTAGTGCCGGAAGTTGTAGATGAGCGGGCTCCACGCGGCCGGGTCGATGTGATCGGTACCGGGGACGACTATGTGGGGGTCGGCGTGCACCTTCAGCACGTGGGCCTCGGCGATGAGGAACTCACCGGTGGCATCCGGCCGGATGCGCTCGGCACGCGCCTCCAACTGGAGCGGGCATCCGTCGACCCGCGGCGGCCGGACCGTGTGGGACGGGCGGCTGCTCAGCCCCGCCGCGCCGAACTTGTCCTTTTCGAAGAGGCAACCGTCGTGCTTGGTTGAGGGGACCGGATGGCGGCCGGTGAGCGGGGCCAGACGCTCCACGGCCTGCCACTGACCGGGGGCGGCGATGTTGATCACGAGTTCAGGGCGGGCGGTGAGGTTGCGCGCGGTCTGGCCGTCCGGGCCCAGGCCGAGCACGATCACCTGTCCCAGTGCCCATGCGGAGGAAATCGGCGCGAGGTTGACGGAGGCGTCCGGGTTCTCGGTGGACAGAAGTACCACGGGAGTACCGAAATACAGAACGCTCGGCTCTATGGGGACACAGGCGTCGGTGCCGGAGCCGGGCCGGACCAGGGGCTCAACGATCTTCATGACTGAAGCGTAGGAGCAGATCACTTCGGCAGCCGCCGAACCGTTCCCGTCCCGTGAGACCCGGAGCACGGTTAAGGAACAATCGTTCTTGACTGGTCGTTCCTTAACTGTGTACGGTCACGCCATGGGACGACCGAGAGGATTCGACGAGGCTGACGCAGTCCGGTCGGCGGCAAAGCTGTTCGCCAGCCGGACCTACGACGGCGCATCCGTGGACGACCTGGTGTCGCACCTCGGTGTGCACCGAAACAGCCTGTACAAGACGTTCGGCAGCAAACGCGGGCTCTACCTGGCCGCGCTGAAGTGGTCCCTGGACCACGAGGTCGCCAGGCTGGCCGAACGCGTCGCCGAAGCGGGCGGCCATGCGGAAGGGGCGTACGAGGTCCTCGCCGACGCGGTCACCGGAACACAACTCGACCTGGTCCTGCTGGCAGCGGTCGAGCGGGCACCAGTGGACGCCGAGGTGGCACGACTGGTCGGCGAGGCGTTCACCGCGCTGGACAAGGCAGTCGGCGACGCGGGCCGCGCGGCCGAGAGCGGTGACGCCCGCGCCGCTCCCGCAGCGGCCACCGCACTGCTCATCGGGCTACGCACACGCGCCAGATCCGGCACGACCGACGAGGGCATCATCCGAGCCGGCGTCGGCCTGGCGCAGCGCCTCGGCCGGCCCTGACACTCTCACAGCAAAGGAAGCACCATGGCACACATCAGCATCGACGACGGCAACCTGATCGTGGAGATCGAGGGGCTGGACAAACTCTGGGCGCTCAAGAGCCGCCTGACCATTCCGCTGGCCCACGTACGCGGCGCCACGGCTGATCCTGGAATCGTCAAGGAGCCCAAGGGGCTCCGATCCCCGGGCGCCCATCTCCCGGGCGTCGTCACCGCCGGCACCTTCCACGTCGACGGCGAACGGGTCTTCTGGGACGTCCGCGACCCGGCCAAGGCGGTGGTCATCCAACTGACCGACGAACGCTACGCCCGCCTCGTGATCCAGGCTTCCGATCCCCGCGCGACCGTGGCACTCGTTGAAGACGCCCTGCCCAACTGACCCCGCCCACGCGCAGACCGAGGCCGCTCTCCGTAGTGACGCGGAAGCCGACGGCGCCCAGGAAGACTGAAAAGAACTCCGGTAGTCATCAACAGCCACGGCTGTTCACTGGCCTGGACATTCACCGCGGCCGCCGACCCCGTCGCCGCCGCGCTGTTGATCCCCGGATCCGGCAGGGTGAACCGCGATCGCACGACTGCCCGGTGGGCCGATGCTCAGGACCGGAATCACCCGCGCTGTCGCGGACACCATGGCGAAGGACCGAGTGTCCACACTCTGCTACGACAAGTGCGGCGTCGGGGACAGCGACGGTGTGGGGGACGGGCTCGCCGACGCGCGGGCCGCGCTCACCTGGCTCGCCGACCGGGCCGCCGGTCTCCCTCTCCTGGTCGCCGGACACGGCGAGGGCGCCTGGTACGCGGCACAACTCGCCGCCGACGCGCAGGTGGCGGGAGCGGTCCTGCTCTCCCGCCGCGGCCACCGGATACGGCAGGCTCACGTCCGCCCCACAGCGACGGTGTTGGTCACAGGTTTCAGCGAGTGCTTGTTGACCACCACCCTCTACGCGCCGGTAGGGCGGCGCGGCTCACGCCACATCGTCCACAGCGGCGGTCCGTTGTGCGGAAGCCGCAGGTCCTCGTACGCAGTTAAGTCGAAGTGCTCGTAGAACGGCAGATTGGCCGACTTGGTGTGGGCGCGGCTGGCGCAGCGGGAGGACTTACCGGATGCGGCGTTCGCCGCAGTCGTCGACGGGCTGCTTCCCGGTGATGGTCGCTTCGAGCCGGGGTGGCAGGAGGATGTGTTCAAGGAGACGCTGCTGTCCATGTTTCGCCGGGTCGAGGAGCAGGGGCTTCGCGATCGGTTGATCGCGGCGGCGAGCAGCCGGGTTCCCCGGCTCGTTCGCCGGGGTGTGCTTTGTCTGCGGGATGTTCCGGCTGTCCTTCGGCATCACCCGGCCGACGGCGAGCTTCTCGCAGCGCTGGCACAGCATGTTGTTCACCGGGAGGTGATCACTGGGCTCATCGAGAACAGCACTTGGAACATCTTTTCGGGGTTGTTCTGTCTGCGGAGCGTCCCCACCACGACGATTCTGAGCCGTCTGCCGGAGGTACCGGAGTGGCTGCTCGAAGCCGTCGTGCGCCGTGGCCTGAGCCTGGTGGCCGCAGAATTGAACTCCTTCGCCGCCGTCAACGGCCAGGCGTCGTCGCAGGGACGGTACTGGGGGCCTTCCGGGTGGCCGGCCTACGGGTCCGTGGCCATGGTGCTGGAGCGGTGCCCGCAGTGGTGGCTGGAGCTGGCAAAGGATGATGCGTGCGGGCAGTCGGTCCAGCACGTGCTTCTCGACTGTGTGGACACCGAGAAGAACACCGATGAGGTTCTGGCGGCGTGCATGCCGGCCCTGGTTCTACCGGAGTGGGCGGAGCTTCCCGCGCCCGAGAGGACTCAGCGAGAGCGGCTACGGCACATCGGTCAGCGTGTCACCCGGCACCTGCGGCTGCAGGACATGGCCGCAGCGCACCTGCACGACGCGGCCGCCCACTGCATCAAGCAGGTACGGCTGCTCCACGCCACAAAGCTGCGGCGCCTTCCACCATATGAGGTGACATCCCTCGCCCGTGATCTCGCTCTGACCAGCGACGACGCCAAGAATCTGAAGAAGCTGTGGGCGATGGTTGCGGAGCCCCCCAGCCCGCAGCCGTGGAACGCCCCTCCAAGTACGACGGGAATAAACCCCCTTCACCGAAACTGCTCCTGAGTAACGACAGCCGCGTCGGTACGCTCGCCGCCTGCCACGAGCCTCAGGCCGTATCCGTCGACCTGAGGCACTTGCCCGTATCGGTAAGCTCACGGTCGGCGTCAGCTCCGGCCAACACGCCTCCCATGCGCCGGAGACCGGGTGTGAGGGCGAGGGTGATCGCGGCGGAGGCGGCGGCCATCACGGTCATGGCGGTCGCTGGGGAGGTGAGCTGTGCGACGCCGCCTGCGACCGCCGCGGCGACGCCCTGCATGGTGAACATCCCCGAGGAGTGCAGTCCGAGGGCGTGGCCCCTTAGCTCGCTCGGGACCAGGGAGATCAGGCGTTCCTGGAGGAGCAGGTTGGCGGAGAAGCCGATCGACCCCATGGTTACGGCGGCGAGGGCCACGGGCAGCGCGGGGTGCAGGGCGAAGATCAGGTACGGGGCGGCGAGCAACAGCAGCAGTGGCGGCGCACCGAGTCTGTCGCGCCAGCGGGCGGGCAGGAGGCGGCCGGTCAGGGTGTCTCCTGCCAGCATGCCCACCGCGACGAAGGCGAACAGGAGTCCCGCGTGGCGTGGTGCGTAGGAGACGTAGAGGGACTCGCAGCCGACGACGAGTCCGTTGGGCACCCACAGGGCGAGGTAGACGCGGCGCCGCGGTTTCGCCGCCCACAGGCGCGCGTTGGTCCGCCAGGTCTCGCTTGCGGACGGACGGCCTTGCGCGCGCGGCGGCCGCTTGGCGAGACCGATGCGGGCGACGGCCGCGGAGACGACGAAGAGTGCGGCGCCGGTGAGCAGGGCCCCGCGCGGGGTCAGTACGTTGACGAGTACGGCGCCGACGGCGTAACCGCAGATCTGCAGGCTTCCCGCGCACATGTTGAGTACCGAGCGGCCGAGCAGGTAGCCCTCTGCGGGGAGGATCTCGGTGAGTAGTCCGTAGCGCACTCCGCCGCCGACCGAGCCAAGCATGCCCTGCACCGACAGGATCGCGAAGATCACCCCCATGGACATGCCGGGCAGCGCCAGAGCGGTGGTGGCCACGGCGAAGAAGAGCGCCAGGCCAATGGTTGCGGCGCGCGGCGGCAAGCGGTCCGTCGCCGACAGCAGGACGCTCGCGCCGACCATCTGCGCCAGCAACGGGCCGAACATGCTGAGGGCAGCCAGGAGCGGTGAGCCGGTCGCCTCGTAGACAAGTGTCCCCAGCGCCATCCTGCTCACCGTCTGGGCCGCCACGTGTGCGGCGGTGGCCGTGAGCAGGGGTTTGAACTCCGGGGTTCTGAAAAGCTCCTGGTAGGTGCGCATGGCCGCAGTGTCGGAGGACGGCCGGTCGCGGAGGTAATGTTTCGCGGGGAGGCGAAACTAATGGGCTGGTGGGAAGTCAACGCGGATACGCTCGCGAGCAGCCGATTCGTCGTGTCGCCCCTCTGCGAGACAACAGCGAGCCTGATGGTCCTGGAGAAGGACTCGCCCGCGCATCCAGCCGAGCGCCACTGGCTGGACAGCCACGGACCCGCCTACCGAGAACGGCTGACCGCCGATCCGGTCACCGCCCTGCTGGTGCGCGTCGCACTGGGCAGACACCGGTGGATCGCCGACTTCCTGACACCGGTTCCGTCCCGAGAGGGTGAGGCACAGGGCGGTGCGGAGTTCCACGACGAGCTCGCACGGATCCGCGAGACACCGGCCGACACCGCCCGTACCGACCTCGAGATCGCTCACCGCGCACCACTGCCCGACCCGTTGCTGCGCCCCGATCTGCCGGAGCGCATCGCCGACCTGCTGGAATGGGTGTGGCGGGAGACCGTGGCGCCCGACTGGTCGCGACGACGGCGCGTCATCGAAGCAGACGTCGTCGCGCGTACGGGCCAGTTGAGCCGGGCGGGCTGGGCTGCCGCTCTGGACGACATGCATCCGGAGATGCGGTGGCTGGGCGGCAACCGGCTCCAGATCAACACCCGCGCCTTCCCACCCCGGCAACTGATGGGAGCACAGCTACTGCTCGCGCCGGTCACGCCGCGCAGGGGATGGATCTCCATAGACCGGCCCGACCCCCACGGCGCGGTGCACCGCAACGCCGTGGTCTACCCGTGCTCGGGCACGCTGGCGGAGCCGGAGCGCGCCGCCACCCCGGAGGCACTGGCCAGGCTGCTCGGCGCCGGGCGGGCAAGCGTGCTGGTGCTCCTGAACAGCCCGATGAGCACGACGCACCTGGTGGCGATGACGGGCCAGGGTCTCGGCTCGGTGGGCCGCCACCTCAAGGTACTCCTGGACGCCCGGCTGGTCGGCCGCCGCCGTACGGGACGCTCTGTCCTCTACTACCGCACAGCGGCCGGCAACGCGCTGGTGCAGGCGCAGGACTCCTAGCCTGACTCTGAAGCTGCTCCTATAAGGGTCCAGCCAAGGTAGGCCAAAAGCCACAACGGCCCTGCCGTGACCTACGAGGTACTGCCTTCGAGCTGGCGCGGAACGCGGGAGGCGCTCAGTTCACGCAGGTCGGGGAATGTGGTTGTAGAGGGTACCGGCGGAGACGCCGAGGAGTTTCGCGACGAACTCGATGCTGTTCTCCGCATTGGGCAGCATGTCGCGAGCCGCGCGCAAGAGCTCGGGCGTGATGACCGAGGGGCGCCCGCCGGTCCGGCCGCGGGCGCGGGCGGCGGCCAGGCCCTCGTTCGTCCCCGCGACGATGAGCTCACGGATGAACTCCGCGAGCGCGGCGAAGACATGGAAGATCAGACGCCCGCCGGGGGTGGTGGTGTCCAGGTTCTCGTGGAGCGAGGTGAAGCCGACACCGCGCTCGCGCAGCTCGGCGACCATCGTCACGAGGTCCTTGAGGGAGCGGCCGTAGCGGTCGAGGGGGGGCACCACGGGGGTGTCGCCCCTCGGCCAGGAACGCGTGCACAGCAGTGGCTGTTGGAGAACGTCCTCGGGATCGAACCGCCAGCGAGGAGGAGCGGCCGGTATATCAAGTCAAGCTCCTTGAGGGAGATCTTCAGCGGTGATCTGCTGTGCGGGCTGATCTCCTCGTTCGAGAAGGCGCTGTCACGTTGGCTGACAGGGTGGGAGGAGCCTCGGGCTGATCACGGTGGAGGGGGCCGTCCGTGGAGGGCATGTCGCCGTCGTACAAGGGGCACCGGTATCCGGTCGAGGTGATCTCGCACTGCGTGTGGCTGTACTTCCGGTTCCCGCTCAGTTTCCGTGAGGTCGAGGAGCTGATGCTGGAGCGCGGCGTGATCGTCTCGTACGAGACGGTCCGCCGCTGGTGCCTGAAGTTCGGTCAGCAGTACGCCAACGGACTGCGCCGCCGGCGGCCCCAGCCCGGCGACAAGTGGCATCTGGACGAGGTCTTCATCAAGATCAACGGTGAGCAGAAGTACCTGTGGCGGGCTGTCGACCAGGACGGCAACGTGCTGGACATCCTGGTGCAGAGCCGCCGGGACACCGCTGCGGCCAGGCGCTTCTTCCGCACGCTGCTGACCAAGACGGGCGGGGTGCCGCGGGTGATCGTCACGGACAAGCTCCGCTCCTACGGCGCGGCCCACCGCGAGGTCATGCCCTCCGTCGAGCACCGTTCCCACAAGGGCCTGAACAACCGGGCCGAGAACAGTCATCAGCCCACCCGGCAACGCGAACGGGCGATGAAAGGCTTTCGCAGCGTGGGCGCCGCGCAGCGTTTCCTGTCCGCGTTCAGCGGCATCTCACCCCCACTTCCGGCCCCGCCGCCACCTGATGACCGGCACCCAACACCGCGCCGAAATGACCGTCCGCTTCACCATCTGGGAGCAGATCACCGGCGTCACCGGCCGGCCTGCCGCCGCCTGAGCCCAGGGCCGGCACTCGGCCCCACCACACCTCGACACACCGTCAGACACCCACACCCCAACAACGTGACAACGCCATCACGAGTCCTGTGCCCGGATAGCCGCCGTCGGCGATGGTCACGGTCTTGCCGACGGCGGCCTTCGCGCCGGACTCCTTCCATGCCTTGCAGTCGTTGCGGTTGCCTGGCAGGGGCCGGCCGACCACCACGACGAGCCGGGTGTCGGCGTCGATGACGACCTGGTGGTTGGTGGAGTATCGGTAGTTCTTGGACTGCTCGGCGATGGTGTGGTCGCGGGTGGGCACCAGGGTGCCGTCCACGATGAGCACGGCGTCCTTGGCGAACCGCTTGCGGGGCTGCAGCGCGAGTGACGGGCCGAGGTGGTCGATGATGCGGTCGGCCGCGGACTTCGAAACGCCGAAGAGCGGTGCGAGTTGGCGCATCGTCAAGTTCGTGCGCCAGTAGGCCGCCACGAGCAGCACCCGGTCCTCCAGGGGAAGAGACCACGGGCGGCCCTTGCGGACCGGATCTGCACCCTCACGGCGCAGAGCGTTCACCAGCTTGCCGAATGAACGCGGGCTCAGCCCGGTGAACGGGGCTATCCAGGACAGCTCAGACGCCGTGATCACACCAGCCACAACAAGATCATCTCACCCGTGACCAGAGGGGGTGCCTCAGATGCGGTGCTCAGCCGCAGGTTAAGCAGATGGCGTAGACGAGCAGAGGCACCACGAAGGGTTCCGAGCTTCCTTACCTCATCCACCTCAAGCTCCAGCCGGTCGGCGAGAGCGAGCACGGCGGCGTAGGGCCGCTCGCCCTCATCGAGCTTCGCTGCAACGGCTTCGAGGACAGCTCGAAGAACGACAGGGTTCGCATTGGGATGGTCTGCGAGCAGGCGAAGAAGCTTGTTGTCGTTCCAGACGCTGTCGCGGGCCGCGCTCAGTTCCTGGAGGGCTTCGGGCGGCGTGTGGGGATGGTGGCCAGGGCTTGCCAGATAAAAGGGTACGGACATTTCGCGAGACGCTGCAGGACCAAGCTGTCTCTCTCGGCACGTGCCAGTGCGAGGTAGTCGGCAGGCGTGGGCACGAGGATGGCCTCTCAAGATGGTCGAAGCCGCCATCCCGCCACTAGACCTTCGTCGCAGCGGACTCCGGGCCGGTCATGACTCACCTGCCTCGACCATCACTTACGGGACAAGTCTTAGGAAGTAGCTGTAGTCGAGCACGATCGCGAGGCAACCGCCTAGTACTCCAGCAGGATTTTGCAGTCTGACCTGCGAGGTTCGCTGGGCGGCTGGAGTGTAGCGGGCTGTGGAGTGGTCAGGGGCGGCTTCACGGTGGCCGCCCCTCGATCGTGCGACAACGCCGCACGTAATGACAGCGGCGGGCGACTGCCTGGCGTCGTCGGCGCCAGTTCGACCAGCTCACCGCGTGGTGTCGGCCTCGACGTCCGTGCAGGTGCGGGGGCCGGGGCCGACAAGCTGCCAGGAGTCGCCGAACCTCCGCCACTGTGAGCTCGATGGTCCCGGCTGCCTCACCCCTTCTGCCCCCTTTTCCCGGGCCTGGTGTGCCGTGGCTGCCAGGAAGGCGTGCGCGAGCATCGCCAGGGTGATGTGCCGGTACCAACCCGGGTAACGGCGGACTTCGTACTGGTCCAGGCCACACTCGTTCTTCGCGGCCTGGAAACACTCCTCGATAGCCCACCGCGTCCCGGCGATTCGCACCAGCTCCTGGGCGGTGGTCTCCAAAGGGGCGTAGGCGAGGTAGTAGGCGATCTCGTCGGGCTTGCGGATGCTGCGACGGGCCAGCGCCCACCGCATCCGGTGAGGGACCTCGCCCTGGTAGTCGAACTCGGCGACGGCCGGCAGTCGCACCGCCGCCCAGTGGTAGACGCGCGGTCCCTTCGCGCCGTTGCCGCATGAGATCTTCTCCCACGCCTCGTCCGGGGCCTGTGCGAACAGGCCCTCGATGCGGGGACAACCCACGGTGAACTGGGACTTGGGCACGGCCAGCACGTAGCCGACGCCCGACTGCTCCAGCAGTCGGCGGAAGCGGCTCTCCTGTCCGTAGGCGGAATCCGCGGTGACCCAGGTGATGGGCAGCGGCGAGCCGAGGGCACGCAGCACCATGTGCCGGGCCAGATCGCCCTTGGTGGCGAACTCCCGATCGTCGGGGACCTTGGCTGCGCGACAGCGTTCGCGGTCCTCGGCCCAGGACTTGGGGATATACAGCTCGCGGTCGACCAAGGCCCGGCCGCAGGCGGTGGCATAGGCGGCGAAGACGCCGATCTGGCAGTTCTCGGTGCGACCTGCGGTCCCGGAGTATTGGCGCTGGACCCCGGCGGAGGTGGTGCCCTTCTTGATGAACCCGGTGTCGTCGATGATGAGGACTCCGTCCTCCTCGCCAAGCTTGTGGGCGACGTATTCCTGCAGTTCATCGCGGATGTCGTCGGGCTCCCACTTCGCGCCGGCAAGCAGATGCTGCAGACCGTCGGGGGTGGCGTGGCCTGCCTGCTCAGCCAGCTGCCAGCTGTTCTTCCGGGCCACCGGGGCGAGCAGCCCGCGCACGTAGTCACGCATGCGGCGGCGAAGTTCCACACGGCTGAAGCGATGACCGATGGTCACGAAGAGGTCGTCCAGTTCAAGGTCCCACTGCTCGGCAACATGCTCGGTGATCACGTGGGAAGCTTTCCCACCCGCTGTCATTACGTGCGGCGTTGTCGCACGATCGAGGGGCGGCCACTGTGAAGCCGCCCCTGACCACTCCACAGCCCGCTACACTCCAGCCGCCCAGCGAACCTCGCAGGTCAGACTGCAAAATCCTGCTGGAGTACTAGCCCTTCAGTTGTAGTTCAGGGCGAGTTCGAGGTTGCGGCGTCTGCGGTGGTGTTCGTTGGCGATGGCCTGGTGCTGCCGTCTCCAGTGTGACCAGTGCAGGCCGTGCGCAACTCTGCCGTTGCGCGGTGGGGCTGGTGGGTGGACGAGGGTGAGGAGCTTGCGGATCTCGGCCGCGGTGTAGGGGCTGAGTCGCGCGGGACGGGTGGTGTCCTGACGTTCCCCTTTTTCGTTCCGGGTGCTGTTTCGTCTTCGTTGGCGGCGGTCTGCCGCGGGGGTACGGGGGTGTGGGAGTCGTCTGAGGCGTGGGCGGCCTGGACTGCCAGGAAGGCGGCGGCCAGCATGGAGAGTGTGATGTGGCGGTACCAGCCGTGCCAGTGGCGTACTTCGTAGTCGGCCAGTCCGCACTCGTGCTTGGCGAGTTTGATCGCGTCCTCCACCCTCCAGCGCGCGCCGGCGACCTGGGCCAGGTGCTGTGGCGGGGTACCGGCGGGCCCCCAGGCCAGGTAGTAGTCGCGTTTGTCGGGATGCTCCGGACGGCGACGGGCGATCATCCAGCGGCTGGACCAGGGCTGCCCTGGTGCCGCGGCGCCTATGGGTTCCTCCGGGTCGATGACCGGGCGGATCCACCACTGCCACCAGCGGGAGCCGGTCCGGCTGGGGCCTGCCTCGATCAGCTGCCACTCGCTCTCGTCCGCCGCGGCGGCCAGCTTGTCGATCCGCCGCCAGCCGGGTCGGGGCAGCACTGTCTGGGCGCTGGAGACGTTGACCACGTAGGGCAGGTGACGGCGCTCGGCGAAGGAGCGGAATCCACCGTCACGGCCGTAGACCTCGTCAGCGGCCAGCCAGGTGCCCTCAGGGAGCAGGGGACGGATCCGGTCGATCATCTTCTCGGCGAGGCGGGGCTTGGTGGCGAACCCGACGGTCTCGGGCACCTGCGCGGTCACACGCCGCTCACGGTCGTCGGCCCACGTGCGGGGCAGGTAGATCTCCCGGTCGACCAGCGCCGCCCCACGGCTGGTGGCCCAGGCCGCGAACACACCGATCTGGCAGGGGAAGACACCGCCGAGGCTGCCGGAGAACTGCCGGGCGACACCGACGGACGTCTCGCCCTTCTTCGCGAACCCGGTCTCATCGATGACCAGCACCCCGCCCGCCCCGTCGGCCAGCCCCTCCAGCGTGTAACGGCAGACCCGCTCGCGCAGCTCGTCAACGTCCCACCTCGCCCGGTCGAGCAGGTGCTGCTGTCCGTCGGGACGCCGCCAGCCGGCGTACTCCGCCAGCTGCCAGCCGTTCTTCCGGGAGACCGGACCCAACAACCCACGCACGCACGCCGTAGCCCGCCATCGCAGATCCGCCCGCGGGAAGACATCAGCAATCTGCAGCAATAGCTCCTGCAACTGGGCGTCCCACGCAGTGACTTGGGCCACCTCAGCCGACCAATTCTCCATGACCGGCAATTACCCGACGCATCTGATCACCGAACTACAACTGAAGGGCTAGTACTCCAGCCGGACTTCTTCATTCGTGCTGGTCAGCGGCTTGGGTGTGGGGAGTGTAGCGGGCTGGAATGGGGGTGGGGCGGTCTTTGCCGGGTCGCCCCACGAACGTGTGGCCGCGCTGCTTGTAGTGGCAACCTTCCGGGCAGGCCGCTCGCATGAGTGATGTACCAACGGGCCTGTGGGAAGAGGGACTTGCTGAGCTGCTCTTGCGGATCGGAGGACGTTTTGCCCGGGTGGAATCCCGGCGACGGATGCGGGACTACGTCCGTGGGCTCCTTGGCCCGGTGGGCCGCAAGAACGGCTGGCAGCTCGCCGAATACGCCGGCCACGCCACCCCCGACGGGCTGCAGCACCTGCTCTCCCGGAGCCGCTGGGAGGCCGACGAGGTCCGCGACGACCTGCACGCCTACGTCGCCGAGCACCTCGGCGCGAAGAACGGCGTGCTGATCATTGACGACACAGGCTTCGTGAAGAAGGGCACCACTTCCGCCGGGGTCCAGCGCCAGTATTCCGGCACCGCAGGCCGCACCGAGAATTGCCAGATCGGGGTCTTCGCCGCCTACGCCACCTTCCGCGGCCATACCCTGGTCGACCGCGAGCTCTACCTGCCCAAGTCCTGGACCGAGGACCGCGAACGCTGTCGGGCCGCCCGTGTCCCCGACGACCGCGTGTTCGCCACCAAGGGCGAACTGGCGCGGGCCATCATCCTGCGGGCCCTCGCCTCACCCCTGCCCGTCGGCTGGGTCACCGCGGACTCCGCCTACGGCCAGGACTCCCACTTCCGCCGCTTCCTGGAAGACCACCAGCTCTCCTACGTCGTGGCCGTTCCGAAGTCCCAGCAGGTCCACGGCCCGCGCATCGACCACCTCATCAGCCAGGCCCCGCCCGAAGCATGGCAGCGGCTATCCGCAGGAAGCGGCGCGAAGGGCGAGCGCTTCTACGACTGGGCCGCAGCCCGCCTGCCCGCTGTGTGGGAATTCGACGGCGACGAACCCACCCGGCAACGCTGGATGCTGGCCCGCCGCAGCATCGCCAAGCCCGACGAACTCGCCTACTACCTCGCCAGCGCACCCCTGGAAGCCACCGTCGCCGACCTCGTACGCATCGCCGGCTGCCGCTGGAAGGTCGAGGAATGCTTCCAGAGCGCGAAGAACGAATGCGGCCTGGACCAGTACGAAGTCCGCCGCTACGTGGGCTGGTACCGGCACATCACACTCGCCATGCTCGCGCACGCTTTCCTCGCTGTCCTGGCCAGCCAGGAACGAGAAAAGGGGGCAGTGAGCGGGACACACCCGACCTCGTGGACCTCACACCGGCCGAGATTCGACGTCTGCTGGCAGTTGGACCCTACCGCCGTGCTCCGGACCGCGACCACGCGATGACGTGGTCCCACTGGCGTCGCCGCCACCAAGCACGCGCCCGCCGTTGCCACTACAGGCAGCGCGGCCATGCCTTCGTGGGACGGCCCGGCAAAGACCGCCCCACCCCCATTCCAGCCCGCTACACTCCCCACACCCAAGCCGCTGACCAGCACGAATGAAGAAGTCCGGCTGGAGTATTAGGGGCTGTCCGGTGGGTCGTGCGAACTGACCAGGGCCGTGACATAGGCGCAGATGAGCTTCTCCGAAGACGCCGTCGTCGGGCTCGCTGAGGCTGAGAGCTCGTCGCCAATCGGCCCCTTGCCTGCGTTGGCCGGCTGAGGAATTTGGTTGCGGTGGATCAGGCGGATGCGGTCATACTCCGGCATGAGTAGAGACGCCGAGGTCATCGTGCTCGCCCGCTGGGCGGACGAGGTGATGGAACCGCTGACCCAGGACGACCCGGAACGCACGTGGCGAGGCCGCTTCGTCCCGATAGCGGGGCACTGGGGCTACGAGTTCGGGTGGGCCCTGGAGTTCGAGAAAATGCGTGCCCGCAAGGGCCTGCTCAGGCACCTGGAGTCGTTGCCGTGGCCGCATCCCCATACGGTGCAAGTTCTGCTTCGCGACCAGGACGACGACTGCTTCGGGCTATGGATGTTCCAGGAGGGCCGGCTGGTGGAAGTCACCATTCCGCGCACCGAGCGTTTCCACCAGCCGGCACCGCCCAATGAGGACTTCGAACCCGACCCGGGCATGCTGCTGCGCATCGACCAGAACACGGCTCTGCCCGAGCAGACCCCAGAAGCACGCCGCGACACCCGCTCACCCTGGTAGAGCGAGTTCGACGACTCATCTTGGGACGTCAGGGCTGTCGACGAGCGCGTACTCAGCGAACTTCGCCACCACTACCCGGGCGCCGAGGACCTCTGAACGGGCGCTTCACTCCGGGCGTAGCCACAGGCGGATCGCCGCCACGGTGACCGTCCCGTGGAAGACATACGCCCGTTTGTCGAAGCGCGTGGCGACGGCTCGGAAGTTCTTGAGCCGGTTGATGGTCCGCTCGACCTCGTTGCGGCGGCGGTAGACCGTCTTGTCGAAGCCTGTGGGCCGGCCTCCTTGGCTGCCGCGGCGCCGGCGGTTGGCCCGCTGGTCTCTCGGCTCGGGGATCGTGTGCTTGATCTGACGTCTGCGCAGGTGACGCCGATTACGGCGTGACGAGTACGCCTTATCTCCCCCGACATGGTCGGGCCGGGTGCGCGGTCGTCCACCAGCCTGCCGGGGCACGCGGATCTCTTGCAAGACGGGAATCATCTGCGGTGCGTCTCCCCACTGGCCGGGCGTGATGACAAACCCAAGCGGGCGACACCCACCTTCCCCAGCAAGGTGGATCTTGCTCGTGAGCCCGCCTCGCGAGCGTCCCAGGGCCTCATCGGGACGGTGACGCTCCGGACTCGTGTGCCGGTCCGGGACCTTCGGGGCACGAGTGGTGGCGCCGGCCGCGTGCTGATGAGCGCGGCAGGTCGTGGAATCGACGCTGACCATGCTCCAGTCGATCCGGCCCTCGGCATCGGCGTCGGCCTGGACGGCCCGCAGGATTCTCTCCCACGTGCCGTCTGCCGACCACCTTCGATGACGGTCGTGAACCGTCTTCCAGCTGCCGAAGCAGGGAGGAAGGTCCCGCCAGGGGAGGCCGGTCCGTTGCCGGAACAGAATCCCGTTGATCACACGACGGTGGCATTGCCAGCGTCCACCTCGCCCGCGATTCGTCGGCAAGTGCGGCTCCAGCCGAGCCCACTCTTCATCCGAAAGATCTCCCCGCCCCATGCCTCACGGAACGAGTACCCAGCAGGAGCGTCACGCGACCCATCGGACACGACCTAACCCCACTCCCACTCAGGACCCGCACCTCTGTGTCCCAGGCCCACGTAAAGGGTGGGCCCGGGACGCCAGCCGACCTGTACAGCCCCTGCTCCGTACCCGTGCTCTCTGCCGCGAGACGCACACGGAATCCCACCCAGATCACCAGGCCGACGGAATCCCTCGGAGCATTTCCCAGGCTACTTGTACTTGTACGTGGCGTGAGCCACCGTGTTTACAGGCCACCAAAAGTCACCCGGGCCCTGCGAAGCGAACGAACCGGTCCCGGAGTTCGAAGCCCGGTAGGTCCATTTCTTCGTCGCCTTGAGCTTGACCGTAGGGGTCGAACACGTCTTGGTTTTTTTGCATCCAGCTATCTTGCTGACGAAAGTCTTTCCATTGTTACCCGAAAGCGCAATGGACGGCCTCTGGGTTTTCATTTTATGCGCGCAAACCTGCTTCGCGTTTGCATAGATGGTACCCCCGGAGCGCCACATCTTCACCGTGTTGGTGCAGCCGTAGTACGACTTCCCCTTACCCGTCGTAGCCGCCTGCGCCGAAGTAGAAGAAAGTAGGATGGAAGCAACGACGGCTGCCCCTACACCTATGCTCTTCAGGCCACGCTTCACGATTTCCTCCCCGTTTCGATTCGAAAATCGAATCATTTCACGAACATCGATCTTGGTCGAAACCGACTTTACCACACAGCCCTGATCACGTCTCTGATTTCACGCAAACGGGCGTCGGCGGGAGGGCCAGTGAGGGTTCCGGTGAAATAGAGATGGGACTGAACCTCAAGTACCCCTCAAGTGCTTACCGAATGGCATCGAAACCCATCCCAATATTCAGCCACTTCGCCAATGGAACGAATCTGGCAAATGGTTCACATTTAACACCCTGGAGTTCAGGGCGAATGCGCTCTCAGGCGGTGAGATCGAGAGGGCGGTTGCGTGCTCGGGGCGTGACCGGTAGTGGTCGGTTGCGGCGGCGATGTTGGTCCAGCCGGCTTGGCGCATGAGGCCGATGGCCAGATTCCGCATCGTGGCCATGGCGCGCGGCGCGGTGCCGGTGCGCACGCGTGAGGCGTCCTCGCCGTAGGTCACGTCTCTGACGTGAGGTGACCCCGGCGGTGTGGACACCACTGAGCCCTTTCCAATCTGGCGGGGGTGACCGCGCGTTGGAAGCGAGGAAGTGTTCGGCCTTGTGTTCGTAGCGGCGGTGCAGACGTCGGCAGCCAGCCATCCAGGACACGGTCCGCTCGACCAGCCAGCGGTGGCGTCCGAGTCGCTGTGAGGACTCGATGCCCTTGCGGGCAATGCGGTGTCGGATACCGCGGGTGCCGAGCCATCGGCGCAGGTGGTCGTAGTCGTAGCCCTTGTCCGCGTGGAGCCTTTCGGGCCTTCGGCGGCGTGGATCTCGGCGGGATCGGATGGGCGGGATGCCGCGC
The DNA here is from genome assembly GCF_045040875.1 of Streptomyces sp. NBC_00012. Lineage (NCBI taxonomy): Bacteria > Bacillati > Actinomycetota > Actinomycetes > Kitasatosporales > Streptomycetaceae > Streptomyces > Streptomyces sp. NBC_00012. Next base: position 112,583 of record NZ_CP108309.1, read on the forward strand.
ACGAGCGGCTGGAGGCCGAGGCTGTCGTGCATGTTCGCGCCGGATATACCCAGCGACAGCGGCAGTCCGTTCCGGTGGCGCTGAGCAGGGCGGCGGCCGGGGTGCTGCGGTTCAGTGAGGACCGCGATCCGGCGGTGCTGGCCCAGTTCGTGCGGCTGCGGGTCATCGATCCGGAAGGGGCGTACTGGCGGCGTGGGATCGAGGCGGCCGGGCGGTGGCTGCGCGAGACCGGGAACGCCGTGCTGCGGGTGCCGTACACGGTCGTCACGCCGGAGGACTGGGGCAGGGTGGGCGGGTATCCGCTCGGGCAGTGGATCCCCGAGCAGCGCCGTTCCTACACGGCCGGGACGCTGGGGGCCGGGCGGGTGGTCGAGCTGGAGAAGCTCGGGATGGTCTGGTCCGAGCAGGACGCGGCCTGGGCGGACGGGATCGCCGTCGCCAAGGAATACGCCGTGGTGCACGGCCACTTCCTCCCGTCGACCACCGCAGTGTGGGAGGGGTATCCGATCGGGGTGTGGGCGAAGAACGCGAGAGCGGCGGCCCGCAGGGCGCGGGAGAACGAGGAGCTGCGCGCGGCCGGTTGTCCCGTGCCCTCGGCGGCCGGGGCGATGACCGAGGCGCGGCGGGACGAGCTGGATGCGATCGATCCGGGGGGCACTGTCACGTTGGCGAATGGCGTGGGAGGATCTTCGAGTTGATCATGGTGGAGGGGGATCGTCCGTGGGGAGCGCGTCGCCGTCGTACAAGGGGCACCGGTACCCGGTGGAGATCATCTCCCACTGCGTGTGGCTGTACTTCCGCTTCCCGCTCAGTTTCCGCGAGGTCGAGGAACTGATGCTCGAGCGCGGCGTGATCGTCTCCCACGAGACCGTCCGCCGCTGGTGCGCGAAGTTCGGCCAGGCCTACGCCAACGGCCTGCGCCGCCGGCGACCCCGGCCCGGCGACAAGTGGCACCTGGACGAGGTCTTCATCAAAATCAACGGAGAGCAGAAGTACCTGTGGCGAGCCGTCGACGCCGACGGCAACGTGCTCGACATCCTGGTCCAGAACCGGCGGGACACCGCTGCGGCCAGGCGCGTCTTCCGCCGCCTGCTGAAGACGACCTGCTCGGTGCCGAGGGTAGTCGTCACGGACAAGCTGCGCTCCTACGGGGCGGCCCACCGCGAGGTGATGCCCTCGGCCGAGCACCGCTCCCACAAGGGCCTGAACAACCGGGCCGAGAACAGCCACCAGCCCACCCGCCAGCGCGAACGCGCGATGAAGGGATTCCGCAGCATCGGTGGAGCACAGCGGTTCCTGTCCGCGTTCAGCGGCATCTCACCCCACTTCCGGCCCCGCCGCCACCTGATGACCGCCGCCCACTACCGCGCCGAGATGACCACCCGCTTCGCCATCTGGGACCAGATCACCGGCGCTGCAAGCCGGCCCACCACGGCCTGACCCCAGGCCCGAAACGCAAGCCCACCACACCCCGACGCCCCATCAGACACTCACACACCCAACAACGTGACAGAGCCCTGTTCAGAGGTGTTGGGCGCCTGGGTCGCCCGGATCTTGGGTTCAGCGGCCTGGGGGCGGGGGCGATCCACTGAGGTGGTGCCGGTGGTGACCAATGGGATGGGGCGTGAGGTGCGGCCGGTGGGACGGGGTGCATTCGATGACCAGGAGGGCGACGTCGTCGGCGGGGTGGCCGCCGATGTGGGTGAGCAGATCGCGGTGGATGTGGTGCAGCAGAGTATCGGGGCTGGTGGTGGGGAAGGAGGCGACTCGTTCGGCGAGCGGGTAGAACGCTCCGGACGGCGAGCGGGCTTCGATGACTCCGTCGGTGTAGAGGACGAGCATGTCACCATATGTGAAGGTGAACGGGTCGATGCGGTCGCCCTCGATCGGTCGTTCGCACACGCCCAGCGGAGGCAGCGGCTGTCGGGCATGCAGGACCGTGACCCGCTGATCGTGCACCAGCAGAGGCGGGGGATGCCCGCAGTTGATCATCTCGGCGGCCGACGGGGCATCGTCGGGGATCTCCAGAACGAGGCAGGTGATGAAGTGCTCGCCGGGGTCGTGCTCGGTGTCCGACACGTCCTCCAGGTTCCGGGAGACGCTGTCTTCTAGGGCAGCTACCAGCTCGGGGAGGGTGGTATACCGGTGAGCGCCCTCACGGAATGCCCCCAGCACCAGCGAGGCCTCACCGATGGCGGCCAGCCCGTTGCCCCGGACATCGCCGATGACCACCCGGGTCGCGGCGTGCGCGGCGCGGGCGAACGCAAACAGATCACCCCCGATCTCGGCCTCGTCCTGCGCGGACATATACAACCATGCCACCTGCAACGGCCCGATCCGGCGTGGCGGAGGCCGAAGCAGCACCCGCTGAGCCGTGTCCGCCACGGAGCGTGCCAGGCTCAGCGCCCGGTCGCGTCGCTCCCGCACAAACCGCATGAACACCACCAAGGCGGAGAGCACGGTCAGCGCGATGATCTGCGCCAGGCGGTTGGGCGTGGTCAGTCCGTCGAGGGAGACAACGATGAACACTTGGGCCGCCACTGCCAGGACCCCGGCGAGAGCGGTGAGCCGTGTCCCGGCGAGGGAGGCGGTCAGAGCGGGCGCGATGACCAGCAGTGGGCCCAGCTGGACATCGCGACCGGTGTAGATGTCCAACACGGTGATCGTCACGATCAGCACGAACGGGATCGCCACCAAGCCACGGCCTGATGGCAGCTCCAGGAGGTGATCCCACGAACGTCGCACACCCATATATCCTTTATGCTCCATCGATTACGCACCCCCAGCCAGCCGACGAGCACGAGTCGGGTCTTCTCCCAGGGCGTACAGGCGCTGGACCGGCGAGAAGTTCGTCGTAACCGAGCCCGGGACACGGCCGTCGTGAGCGGGCGGCGGGCCCCGCCCGGAGAGCCAGCGGGGCCCTGCTGGTGCGGCTGGGTTGGCCGCCGCCGGCGTCTCCGTGATGCTCGAAGATCGCCTTCGCCGGGCTGGAGGGGCTGGACGAGGGGGACGTCGTACGGTCCGGGCTGATCGAGTGGCGGGGCGGTGGGCCCGAGGTATGGAGCGGCGGGGGCGGCCGTTGCTGATCGGCACCGGGGTCCTGCTGGGGCGTGCCGCGCAGGACGACCGGGGCGGTCAGACGGCGGACTATTCGCTGATCCCGGCTTCCTGCTGTGACTGGTCGGCTGCCGCGATCAATGCAGCCCGTACTTCCGTGCGGCACGTGGTCGGCAGGGACATGTGCACCGAGGCCGGCTCCTGGATGTCGTTCTCCGCGGACCGGGTCACCGTGATCGCGATCTCGTCGCTGGTGAGGGTGATAGTGAGGGCGTCGCCGACGTGGTCCGTGAGTGTGACCGTGGCGTGCTCGGCGGCGAGGGCGGTTTCAAGGTCTCTGGCCTGCTCTGTTGTCAGCCACACGCTCGTTTGTTTACCACCGGGAACCAGTTGATCGGCTTCGATTGCTACGCAGGGGTCGAGCGCTCCGTCGCTCTCGGGCCGGATGGCGAGCTGGGTGTTGCCGACGCGGATGTAGGTGTACGGGTGCGTGATCTGCACGTCGCCCGGGGGCTGGTGGGTGGCCACGGTTCTCCTCGAAGGTTGTGGTGGAGCCGTCGGTGTCCGGTCTGGTCAGGAGGGTGTCCGCTGTCCGGCTGCCGGGGTCGGCGCCGCGTGCTCGGGTGAAGGGAAGTCCTTGGCTTTGATCTTGACCATGCGTCCGTCGGGGTTGTGCCAGACGATGCCTTCGTACGGTCGGGCGTGCAGCCACTCGCGCAGGCCGTCGTAGTCGCGGGGGGCGGTGGCGAAATCCTGTCGGATGGACGTGATGGACCAGCCGTGGGGCATCAGGACGTGGTCGGCGTAACCGTCCGGGTTCCGGTTGATCTTCGGGCCGAGGAGCTCGTAGGTGCCGGCCGTTTCGACGGCGGTGTTCTTGACGGCTTCGGCGTGGACCTTCGCGAAGGCGGACTGTGCGACAGGTTCCCAGCCGACGGTCTTACCCGTTTCCTCGTCGGTGCTGATCGTCACGTAGCCGGGCGGCGGAGTCTTGCCAGGCTTGACCTCTCGGCGTGCCCACCACTGCCCGGCCGGGTCGAGCATGACGCATGTGCCGTCATACTTCCGGGTCGCTTCGCCCTCGCCGTTGATCACCCATTCGCACCCCGGGGAGATCTCCGGCAATACGAATGCGGGGCGGGCACTGAAGTCTCGGACGAACAGGGTCGGGATCTTCTCCATGCGCCGACCGTATCGGTCTTAGTCCTTCGGGGGCCGAGGTATTTCGGGGTCCGGGGTCTCCGCCCAGGCGTCGGGCTCGCCAAGGCTGGGTTCTATTCGATCGCGTTCGTCAGCCGGTCTCGGTGCCGGCCGGTGCGGTGGGGCGCTGGCTGATGAGGAGCGTCGCCAGCAGGTACTCGGCCATGACGTGCGCGCACTCCGGGAGAGGTCGAGGGCCCACCCGCTATGGGATTCGGCGAGGGCCTCGGCGAGTTCAGTGACGGTCACCGAGGCGGCGGGCCCTGGAATGGCATCGGGCTGACCGGTCCCGGGTGAGGAGAGGGCTTCGTCCCATGCGAAGTCGCAGCGCTAGCACTGCCGTTCCAGGCGCTCCCCCTCGGCGGAGGGGCGAACGGTCTGCCGGTCGTGGGTGCTGTGTTCGCCCGCGGCCCGGTATCGGGTGGCGGTGCTGTCGTAGCCACACTTCTGGCAGGTGGTGAACTCGCCGGAGTAGGGCGGCAACTGCAGCGTGGCCGTGTCGGTAGTGGGGGTCTTGATGTGGGGCAGGTACACGGCCGTGTGATCCGGATCGGCCGCGAGGCGTTACGGTGCCTGCTCACCCGCCGCGGCGTCACCTTCCAGCGCACCAAGACCTGGAAGGAATCCCCCGATCCCGAGCGCGACGCCAAGCTCGACCGGATCGAGCACGTGCTGGAGCACTTCCCGGACCGCGTGTTTGCGTACGACGAGTTCGGCCCGCTCGGCATCCGCCCCACCGCCGGAGCCGGCTGGGCCCGCGCCGGCCATCCCGAGCGTCATCCCGCGACCTACCACCGCACCCACGGTGTCCGGTACTTCCACGGCTGCTACTCCGTCGGCGACGACACCCTGTGGGGCGTCAACCGCAGGAAGAAGGGCGCCGCGAACACCCTGGCCGCCCTGAAGTCGATCCGCGCGGCCCGCCCGGACGGCGCCCCGATCTACGTCATCCTGGACAACCTCTCCGCTCACAAGGGCGAGACCATCCGGCGCTGGGCGAAGAAGAACCGGGTCGAGCTGTGCTTCACCCCGACCTACGCCTCCTGGGCCAACCCGATCGAGGCCCACTTCGGACCATTGCGGCAGTTCACCATCGACAACTCCCACCACCGCAACCACACCGTCCAGACTCGCGTCCTGCACGCCTACCTGCGGTGGCGCAACGCGAACGCCCGCCACCCCGACGTCCTGGCCGCCCAACGACGCGAACGCGCTCCCGTCCGCAGCGAGAAAGGCATCCGCTGGGGTGGACGTCCCGCCGTCGTGTGACTGATCAGTCCGGCAAGGTCGGGTCGGTCAGCTGCACGGGCCAATCTCTTTCGGACCGTAGAGGGCAGCGGCCTCTCCCGTGATCAAGGCCCAGTAGCGGTCCCCGAACGACCAGTGCCACCACTCCGTGGGGTAGTTCACCAGCCCCACAGCCGTGAGCGCAGTGCCCAGCAGCTTCCGGTTGGCGCGGGCCTCCTCGCTGATGTTGGCGGCATGGGTGTAGCAGGCGCCCTCGCTCTCCTCCGGGTCCGCGTTCATGCGCGTGCCCAGGTCCAGTTCGTGCCCGTTGGCGTCGGCCAGAGTGAGGTCGACAGCTGCGCCAGCGCTATGCGGAGCGATGTCGGGTGGTGACACATACCGGCTCGCCGCCGAGTGGATCTGCTCGGTGGACCAATCGAGGTGGGCGGCTCGCAGATGTTCGGCGTACTCCTCGAAGTACTCCCGCTGAAGAGAAGGAGGCCGGTACCCCTCAACGAACAGCAGCCGCAAGCCCTGCGGAAGCATTGTCTGGGCCTTGACCAGCCGTTCCAGCACGCCTTCCCGCAGGTACGCGAAGGCGTCTGCCGGGTCCTGCTCGCGCGTATCGACCAACAGCGAATCGCCTCGGCGGACGTCCATAAGACGTTCACCGCACTCAGCAACAGGTATGGCAGCGATCTTCGGGTCCGACATCAACACGATCTCAGTCATGACGCGATCATCCCGCAGGACTCACCCCGGCGAACCAACCCGGTCACAGCACGAGTTTCGCGGCGCGTTTGCGGACGTTGTCGAGCCACGTCCCGAGCCTGACCACCACGGGCCCGTCAGCGCCGCGCTGACGGCCCGACAGCGCGTCCTCCGCCTCCAGGGTGCTCGGCGTGCTTGCGGGGGACTTTCAGGTGTCCTTCACGGGCGTGGAACTGCCGTGCTGCCGTGAGGTTGAGGGCCCACATGGTGTCCTGCGTCCGCTTCACCGGCCGCTCGTCTTCCTCGGCCGCCTGGAGCCGAGGGTGTTCTCCAGGATCCACTGCCGCACGGGCAGCAGTGGATCCCACCCGAACCGCTGCGCGTTCACCCAGCGTCCGAGGTCCTCGCCCTGGACGACGACTTCGCCGTCGGCCATGGGGAGTGTCCCGCCGGCCTGGACGTGGTTCTGGACGAGGCGGTAGCAGCGTTGCCACCCGGTGTCCCAGTCAGGGCACCACCCCGGATCGATCGCGTCCAGCTCATCTTGCCGCGCCTCGGTCATCGCTTCGGCCGCCGAAGGGACGGGGAGGCCGGCCGCGCGCAGCTCCTCGTTCTCCCGCGCCCTACGGGCCCCCGCCCGGGCGTTCTTCGCCCATACCCCGATCGGATGCCCGTCCCAGACCGCGGTGGTCGGAGGAAGGAGGCGGCCGTGCACCGCGGCGTACGCGCGGGCAACTGCCACCCGGTCCGCTCTTACCTGCGCATACCGAACTCGGCCATAGTGCTCAAAGTGGTGGCTGAACACAGGCACCTGCCTGGCCGGTTCTCGCGAAGTCCCGGCTGGACTGACCGGCGCTCAGTACGGTGCGGACCATGGCGAAACGAGAGGCAACGCGCGGGGCCCACCCCGCCGCAGACGGTAGACGCTAAGCGTGGCCAGCCCGCGCAGCCCGGACAGGACCCCATTGGCGCCGAAGCTGCTGGACAGCGCGGGGCGCAGCGGGCCCCTTGGGTCGCCCGTCGACGGCCGCGCGAAAACTTGTGCCGGTGAGCACAGGGTGGCAGGGATGACCGATGTGCGGGCCATGCCCCGGACACGGTGAGCCGGAGAGAAACGGGCTGTCGGGCAGAGGAGCGTGGAACCGTGGGGGATGCCGGAGCGCAGTGGCAGGTCGGAGCCCTGGAAGGACTGCTGCGGGAAGTCGGGCTACAGGCGTCACGTGGGGTCGGCCCTGACGTACGGAAGGTTCTCGAATGGCTGCACCGGCAGACCGGCGTCCACGTCGCGCTGGTCACCGACGACGCGGGCACGGTGGAGTCGTCCACGGCAGGCTTTCCCCGCGAGGTGCTGGGAACGCTCGCTCCGCTGCTGGTACGCATGTCCGGCGGGCAGCTGGCTGCAGCCGTGACCCAATCCGGGCCGCTGCACGTGCGATGTGAGGCTCTCGGGCCACACGAGCCCCGTCCGGTCCTGGTGGTGGCCGCCCCCTCGAAACCGACCCCGGACGCGATCGCTCTGATCTCGCACACCGGCAGCGTCCTCACACTGCTGCGCCGCGCAGGGCGCAGTGATCGCATCTGGCACGACTACCAGCACGGGACACGCCAGTTACGGTTCGCGGTGCTGTCGGCACTCCTGTCGGGGGAGCCGGTACTGGCCCGGCGGATGACCACCGGCGCCATTCCGCCGCTGCTGGACGCCGACCGGCTGCGGCTCTACCTGCTGCAGTGCCCGCCGGCAGACCGCGACAAGATCGTCCGGACCTACCAGGACCCTTCCGGCTACCACGGCTCAGGCCTGATGGTGCAGTGCCCGGTCTTCAAGAGCCACCTCATCTGCCTCCTCACGGACGACGAGGAACCAGATCGCGTCGGCGGCAAGTTACATGGTCACGCCGAGACCCTGCACCGGCTGGTACGCGACAACCCGCGCTACGTGATGGGCGTCAGCGGCGGCCATCCTCTTCACGCGGCGGCCGAGGCCTACAGCCAGGCGGCCCACGCCCTGGCCGCCGCCCGCACCGCACCCGGCCGCGTGGCCTCCTACCACGGCCGGACTCCACTGGAAGGCGTCCTCCCCCACCAGGCCGCCCAAGAATGGGCCCGCACACTCCTGCGACCGCTGGACACAGCCACGAAGACCAGCACCGACATCACCCGCCTGACCATGAACATGCCCCGCTCCGCCGTGGCCAAGCTCCTCGGCCTCAGCCGCAACACCGTCACCGCACACCTCAAACGCACCGAAACATCCCTCGGCCTGGACCTCACCGACATCCGCTGCCGCGCCGCCCTCCACCTCGCCCTCGTCCTCAGCAGCTCCCACCCCGCCCCCGAACCCGACTACGACCAACCACTCTCCACCCTGGACGACCTGCTGCGCACCGAACGCGCCGCTGCCTGGGCCACAGCCACCCTTCGCCCCCTTCAGACTCGGCACCGCAGCACTCTCCAGGCATGGATCGACGCCAACACCGACGCCCAGCAGGCTGCCCGCGCCCTGGGCATCAGCCGCAACACGATCCGCACGCACCTGCGCACGGTTGAGTCCGTCCTGGGCCTCGATCTGCTCACCGCCGGCACCGGTATCCACGACGTCGTCCACGTGCTCCACATCGCCAACATCCGGGCCGTCTGAGCACCGTGCACAACCCGCACCCGAAATTGAGCACCGTGCACGCTGGTCCAAGAAAACCGTGCGCCCTAACGTCTTAGTGGTTCGGCCGGCCCTTTAATACGGGCAAGGCCTGCCGGACAATTCAGAGACCGAAGAACCGGGGCGCTCGAATCAGAAGGCAGACCACCACAACCGGGGCCGTCACGGCGGCAGCCCACGGTCCCCAAGCCCCGGAGACAGCGAGAGGAGTCATAAATGTTCGTCAAGTCTGTGTTGAGTGTCGCAGCTGTTTCTGCCACGCTGCTCATCCCGGCCACGAGTGCCCCAGCTAATCCCGCAGCAACCCGTGAAGTGACTCGTCATTGTGACGCGCCCCCTCTGGGGGACCTGAACGCCCGCCTAAAGGGGTACGGCGCATCCTACAAGTCGACCCACGTCCGCCTCTGGCAGTACAGGATCTCCGACAAGACCTACGCGGAAGTCACCTCGACCAAACGCCCCGACGCAAAGATCTCCCTGGAGAGGACGCTCGGCAACGCACTCCCGAACAGTAAACCCAACATGGTGTGCGGGCCGACTGAAATCTCCGACATTGGCATAGGCCGCCGCTTCGGGCATTTCAATAATGCGGACCATTCCGTACGGGTTTGCATTCTTTACCCGGGCGAGAAGAAGCACTGTGGTAAATGGTATGCGGAAGATAGTAATGGCGAACACGTCTGAGCCTCAGGGCGTCGGAAAAGTCGTGGTGGTGTTTGTTAACTGATCCGGGTGGACGCGCCTTGAGCGGGGATGGCACAGCGGGCATGGCCTGATCACCTGCCACAACTTCGTCGCCTCGCTGGGTCGGCTGGTGGCCTGGATGCGCAACCAGCAGCTGTCGACGTCCGCCTACGCAAAGGCTCACGCAGCGGACTGCCGCCATGTGCGACGAAGAGCGGCCGACAGCGTCAGGTACTCGCGGACAAGCACCAACGTGTCGGGGCGCAGGGAAACCACACGCCCTGTGCCCCGGGGTTGGACGAGGGGTCCCCGATCTTCTCCAGCTCGAGCTCGAGCAGTTTGTCCGCCCGTCCCTCTTCGGCCAGGCGCTCGTGGAAGTCGGCGCCTGCCGGTCGGACAGCTCCAGCAGGAACTGCTAGACCGAGACAATGGCCAGTTGGGCGGGTGACAGGCCTGGCTTGCCGTCCCGGGGATACCCTCCTCGAAGTCCTCGTCGCTCCACAGGCCGTTGAGGTGGTCGCGGATGGCCATCGCTGTGGTGCTCCTGGGGTTGCTCGCCCGGGCGGCGGCGAGGCCTTCTTCGGTGGCTTCCACTCCGTATGCGCTCTTGGATCGCCCTGGTTCGGCCGGTCCGAGCCACAAGGCGTACGGGCTGAGTATGAGCTCGGGCGGAGATGAGTATCTGGGCCCATGCTGGGGTGTTGTCTGCGCGGTGAGGATCGTGCGTACCGCGCACGGAAGGAAATCCGATGAATCCCAGCACCTACGCCCGCCTGTACGGGCCCCGCAGCTGGCGCCGCGCCCCAGGCGGACCGGCGTCGTCGTGCTGGCCTGGATGCTATGGATACTCAACGTGGCGTCGCTGGCCTGGCTGACGTTCCTCGTGGCCCTGACCGCGCTCTGGGGCGCTGCGGAAGGGACAGCAGCCGGCGGCTTCGTCCTGCAGTTCGTGCTGATCGTCACCGGCGCCGTCGTCGCCGTGATCGCTCTGGCCTTCGCCCCCGGAGTGCGCCGCCTGCACTGGGCGGGCCGTCTGCTCCTCACCGGCACCCTGACCTGCCCGGTCACCACCGGCCTCGCGATCGGGTCCTGGATCTACGTCGGCTGAAACCCCGAGCTCGTCCCGGAAGACAGCGGCGGCGAGGAGCACAACGCGCCGAGCGTCCCCGTGTTGCCACTGTTCCACCCGCCTTTACCAGCGCATCCCGAGCTGATCGAGATCCGCCCGGCGCTGCTCGGCGAGCTTCCCGGCGCGTTTGCGGACGTTGTCGAGCCATGTGCCGAGTTTGACCACCACGACCCCGTCAACACCTCCCTGTTGGCCCGCCAAGCCCGCTTCCGTCCCCACCTGCTCGACGTGCTTCCGGGGCACACGTGTCGTTTCGCGGGGGTGTAGTTGAGGTACGGGGAGGAGTGTGTGCTGGGGGTATCCGGGATTGGTTGAGACCGTGTGAGCGCGGGTTCGCGGGGGCGTAGGTCTGCTGGTCTGGGAGGTCACTGACAGGCGGTGCTCTGCTTCCTGGAGGACCTGCTCGGCCACCGGCCGCAGCTTGCTGTCCTTGGGCAGGGCCTCGACGTGCCGGCTGACTTCGGCGGCGACGATTCGGGCGTGCCCAGTGAGGAGCAGAGCGATCTGCGCGCAGTCGCCCGCCCGCAGACCGCTCGCGTCCTTCCTCGCCAGCATCGCATCGACCAGCGCCATCATGGGCGCGCGATCGAGCGGCAGCTCCTCGGCCAGGAGCGCCTCAGGGTCGTACAGCACCGCGCTCATGACCGTGGCTCCTCCGGTTCCAGGCCCGTGACCAAGTTGGTCGGGTCGGTGGCGATGACGAACAGCCCGCGGTCCAGCAGCCAGGACCGTTGCGTGTTCCAGTCGTGCCAGCGGTAGGCGATGTGTGCGAACGCGGGGACGACGATCCCGGCGACCCGGCTGCCGTCCACCGCTGCGCGGATCCGTGCCCAGCCCGGCCGCAGCTCCGTGTCCTGGTCGAGCGGCCCGGTGTCGGTCACCGCGCAGCCGGCCGGAACGGCCCAGCCCTGCGCCTGCGCGTGTGCGGCCAGGGGCGCCGTCACCAGGTGCTCCGTGCCCGGCACCGGGACCACGGCATACAGCGCCACCGCGGTCACCGGCGCGACAGGGGCCCCGTCCACTGCCGGGGCACGGAGGGCTGCGATCCTCCTGCGCACCCGGGCAGGTAAGGGCCGGGCGGTGGTCTGGTGGGACGAGTTCGGCATGGGGGCCTCTCCGAGACGGTTTGTCGGCGTACTCCCAGATAACCGCGACACGTTCAGGTGGACTCAGGCCAGAAAGCGGGCAAGTACCGGACAGGGACCGGACAGTTTTACCAAACGGCAGAAGAGCGGCAGGACTACCGTCTGTGCCGCGACCGGAAACCTGCGGGGGAACCGATGGACAGACAGCGCAACACTCAACTCGAAGCCGCGATGGCCGAGTACGGCTTCACGCACCAGGGCCTGGCCGACGAGATCAACCGGATTACCGCCCGGATCTTCGGAGAGTCCCACCCCGCAAGTGCACCGACCGCCACGTCAGGCGCTGGGTCAGCGGCGAGGTCCGATGGACCTGGATCCGCTACCTTCACGCCCTGGAACAGCTCTTCGAGCGCCCGGCGCAGGCACTTGGCTTCATCCCGAGAGGCAGGAACAGCGCGAGCCTACCGGCCCCGCCGCGGTCTCCCGCACCGACGAAGGAGGCGCCCGTGCGCCGCCGCCGCTTCATCACCGCGACCGCCACCACGACGGTCGCTCTCGCCCTCAGCATCGACGAAACCCCGATCGGCGGCCGGCTGTCGATGAGCGACGTCGACCGCGCCCGCGGGCGGATCGACCGCCTCGACGCCCACTTCAGCGCCATCGGAGGCGAACCCCTCCTGACCGTTGCCACCGCCTACCTCGGCCGCCTGACCACCGCGGCCGACCGCTGCACCTACGGGCCCCGCGTCGAGCAGGCACTCCACACCGCGATCGCATCACTGTGCAGCTCGGCCGGGTGGGCCGCCGACGACGCCGGAGACCTGGACGCCGCGCACCAGTGGCGCACCACCGCACTGCAAAGGGCCATCCTCGGCACCAGCCACCGCGCCCAGGCCCGCGCCTGGTCCGACCTCGCGATCCACGCCTGCCGCGGCGGCCACCACCGCGAAGCCCTACGCATCAGCCAGACCGCCCTCACCAGCCGCGAAGCCCGCCAGGACCCCCGCTACGCCGCCCTGCTCCAATCCCGCCTGGCCATCAGCCACGCCCACGTCGGCGACCGCCCGGCCGCCGCCCGCGCCCTGCTCGCCGCCCAAGCGCACATGATCGGATCGACCCCGCCGAGCCCACGCCAAGGTGGCTGAACTTCCTCACGGCCGCAGAGATCAGCGGTCTCACCGCCATCACCCACCAGGCGATGGGACACCTCGCCGACGCCGAGACCGCCACCACCCAGGCACTCACCCTCCTCGAACCCGGCCTGCGTCGCAGCCATGCCTACTACAGCGTCCAGCTCGCCGAACTCCAACTTGCCCAGGGAAACACCACGGACGCCCGGACCACCGCAGCCGCCATCGACACCACACACGTCGGCAGCCGCGCCATCACCGGCCGACTCGCCACCGTCCACCGCACCCTCGCCGCCGCATAGGAGAACCACCCGAAGTGACCACTGACATAGAACTCCGCCACTACACCACCCACCACCGCACCGCCCAGCTGCGCACGCTCCTGCTGGACGTCTACGCCGAGGTGTACGCGAAAGAAGCGCAGACCGACCCGTTCTGCGCCGTCGACCGGTTCGCCGTAGGACTCACCAGCTGGATGACCCACCCCAACTGGACCTGCATCGTCGGATACGACCACGGACAGCCCGTCGGCTACGCCTACGGAGCTACGCTGCATCCCGCCAGCGGATGGTGGCGCGGACTGCTCACCGACGTACCCCCCGGCACCATCACCGAGACCGGCACACGCACCTACGCACTCAGCGAGCTGATGGTCCGCACCCCCTGGCGCAAGACCGGCACCGCCCGCCGGCTCCACGGCGAACTGCTCGCCGCCCGACCCGAGCAACGCGCCACGCTCCTGGTCCTGAAGGACCATCCCAAGGTCCGGGCACTGTACGAATCATGGGGCTGGCAGACACTGGGCGACCTACGCCCACGCATCCCGCACGCGCCACTCTTCCACTCCATGCTGCTGGACCTCCCACCAGACCACGGACCCACCGTTCCGACCGTAAAGGCCTAGGCCGTTTCGTTTCGATCATGAGCGTCGCCGGTCACCCAGCCCCGATCACCTCGCCTGATGCGGACTGCAGGGGAATGCGAATCGATCAAGACACGTGGGCGACCTGGAGCCAGCTTCTGGATCGTTACCGGTTAAAGGAACCAGGACTCTTCCATCCGGAACGTGGAGCTGCTGGTGTGGCGGACGCGGAAGACGGACATCCGGAGGTCCACGCGGCCCCACGGGTCGCACGGTCCGAGCGCAAGCCGGCCCAGGGCCCGCCAGTCGACTTCATCGGACTCCCCGTCCAGGTCGATCGCTTCCTCGGCGAGGGTCTCGGAGCTGATGCCGAGGGCGCGTACTACGGCCTGAGGGTCGCCGGTGACTTCCAACGGTTCCACGCCAGACCAGCCTTCGGCGTGCAGCATCAAGCCGCCGGGAAGCTGGATGATGTCTTCGGTGTGGTCTCCTCCGCAGTGAACATTGGCTGATCCGACGATCCTGGCGTCTGGGTAGCGCTCGCGGAGAGTGTTGGATGCCCCGAGCAGCGGCGAATCGCCGATGCTGTCGGCCAGGGCCGGGTCGGTTATGGAGATGACGTTGCCCCAGCAGCCCACCTTGATGATGTCCAGGTCCGCCCGCGTCTCCAGAGCCAGCGAGTCGCATGCGGAGCCGGGGGGCAGCTCTTCGAGGAGCTCGTCGACGGTGTCGAAGTTTTCGGCGAAGTGGCGGGCTTCTTCCGAGTCGTGGGGAGAAACGTTCACCGTGCCTGCGGGGAAGGGGGGAAGGAGGAGGGTGAGGGTGTAGTCATCGCCATATCCCCGAACTTCTCGGTCGGGTGGGCAGGCCCAAAAAGTGGTGTCGGTCATAAGGGGCACCGTAGCGACGGGCACTGACAGTCCGAGCTGACGGCGTACTGACGGGTGTGAACCAAAGATCCAAACGAAACGGCCTAGCGGGCCTGCCGGTTGCTCAACAGGTTGCGCAACGGGTTGCCTAACAGGTTGCCAAGGGTGGATTCGCTTAATCGCTGTTCCCGCAGGTCAGCGGCGTGGGTCAGCGCGACGCAGACGCCGACACCTCTTTCCCTGAAGGGGAAGAGCACCCTTCTTCTTCCCCCCCGGCCTGGGCGCCGGCCCACCGGCGGCGCCCGCTCCCGGGTCGCCTCCGCCGGGGTCGCCGCCGGGGTCGCCGCCGGCACCAGGATCCCAACTTCAGCGAACTCCGGCGTGGACAGGAGGACACCCATTCCGGACCACGCGGGCGCGCCCTCCTCCTTCCCGCGCGACACAACGGCCCCGTTGGACAGATAGTCGACACCGGTCAAGGTCACCGGGACGCCCCACACTTCCGGATACAACGGACTGTCGGCCAAAGACGCTCCCCGTACGGGCCGGCACCGAACCGGAGTCCGGACGATGTCGCCCGGACCGACAACGTCCCATGTGGTGAAGCGCCATCCCGGGGGCGCCTCGGTACGCCGCCGCATCTTGCGCGCCACATCGGCTTCAGCAGCCGCTCGCATGTCAATCAGCGCCACGAGGCGGGTTGCTGCTGCCGCGCGGCTGGTGTGACTGGTCGCGTACTTCTCGGAAAGACCAATGGCATGCCACGTGCGGCGAATTCGGTAGACGTGCCCGACCAACTCGCCATCGACCGCCATCGACCGCCACCGGGCAGCGTCCCCGGTCGTCATACCGCCTGTCGGCGTGCTTTGAACCGTGGTTCTGGATCACTTTCCGTGCTCAGGCCACGGAGGGTCACCACAACCGCAATCATGAACGGCCGTGGCTGATGTACTCCTCCAGGACCTGTGGTTCCACCGGGTCGAAGGCGCTGTGATCGAAGACGTCGTATCCGACGGTGAGTTCGTGGTCGTTCAGGCCCGCGCGTCAGCGGACCGGGCTGCGTGCCCTGCCTGCGGAACGACGGCGGCCCGGGTGCACAGCCGGTACGTGCGTCGGCTCGCCGACAGCGCGGTCGGCGGCCGTCCCGTGGTCATCGAGTTACGGGTCCGCCGGTTCCGCTGCCGCCAGGACGCTTGCCCGCAGACAACGTTCGCCGAGCAGGTTGAGGGGCTGACCTTCCAGCATGGGAGACGCAGCGCCGGGCTGCAGTCGGTGCTTGAGCGGCTGGCGGTTATGCTGGCCGGCCGAGCCGGTGCCCGCCTGGCACACGCACTCGCCGTCCGGGCCAGCCGGTCGACGCTCCTGCGGCTGATACGCCGTCTGCCGGACCCTGCAGCGCACACTCCGCGGGTCTTGGGCGTGGATGACTTCGCGCTGCGCAAGGGCCACAACTACGGCACCATCCTGATCGACATCGATACTCGCCGTCCCGTCGATCTGCTGCCTGACCGGACCACGGCGACAGTCGCCCGGTGGCTCACCGACCATCCCGGCGTCGAAGTGATCTGCCGGGACCGCTCCAGTGCCTATGCCGAGGCCGGACGGCTCGGCGCCCCGGACGCGATCCATGTCGCAGACCGCTGGCACATCTGGAAGAACCTTGCCGAGGCCGTCGAGAAGACGGTCACCCAGCACCGCGCCCTTCGGCGTGAACCGCAGGACATCGCCCCGGTTCGCACCGCTGTGCTCTCCAAGACCACGGAACTGGCACCGGAATTTCCGGCCGAGGCGCGGCAGTCCGGCCGCCTGTCCGATCGGGTGCGCGAGCAGCACGCGACCGTTCACAACCTGCTGGACGAGGGACTCGGGCTGCGAGTCATCGCCCGCCGGCTCGGCCTGGCTCGCAATACTGTCCGCCGACTCGCCCATGCGGCTACCGCGGACGAACTACTCGTCGGACGCTGGACCGGCCGCACCAGCATCCTCGATCCCTACAAGCCTTACCTGCACCGGCGGTGGGCCGAGGGCTGCACCGTCGCCCGTCGCCTGTTCGAGGAACTCCGCGAGCGCGGCTACCGCGGCGGCGAAAGCGTCGTCAAGAAGTACGTGCAACGGCTCCGGGAAGCCTTCCCGCACGACGATCCGCCCCGCAAGAACCCGTCCACGCGTGACGTGACCAGCTGGATCACCCGCCGCCCCGACCGCCTCGACGACGACCAGGCCCAGCAGCTCAAGAAGATCTTCGCCCGCTGCCCCGAGCTCGACCGAACCGCCGAACACGTGCGCGCGTTCGCCGAGCTCATGAACAACCGCCAGGGTCGGCAGCTGGGCCAGTGGATCGAGCACGTCCAGGCCGACGAACTGCCAGCCCTGCACACCTTCGTCAACGGCCTCGGCCAGGACCTCGACGCCGTCGTCGCCGGCCTCAGCCTCCGCTACAGCTCCGGCGCCGTCGAAGGTCACAACAACAAGATCAAGATGCTCAAGCGACAGATGTTCGGCCGGGCCAATTTCGATCTGCTCCGCAAGCGGGTCCTCCTCGCGGCGGGAAGCCGTTCACGATTGCGGTTGTGGTGACCCTCCGTGGCCTGAGCACGGAAAGTGATCCAGAACCCAGGTTCAGAGACCGCCGACACCGCCCGAACCGGTACCGAGACACGTCAGTTCCAGCTCGGTCGTCCTTGACGCGCATCGGCGCTGCGGGCGCGTCGGATACAGGTTCTGCCGCCTCCGGGCGGGGAACGGCGACACCCGGAACCGCACCGCCGTCGCTCTCCCACGCCTCGGCGCTGCCCGGGTCGGACACGCCTGCAGGCGCCGGCGCACTGGCTCCCTTGGGCATACCGGCCGTCACGATCTCCACGGCTTCCGGGGCCTGGCCGATCGTGGTCAGCACCCGCGACAGCTCCGCAGAGCTGCCCAGCCATCGGCCGCCCACACACGCATCCGACCGGCAAGCGTCGTACATGCCATCCGTCCACACCGCGACGATCTCACCGGCCACCGGTCCGCCGGCCCGTGCGAGCACTCCGGCCGCATGCACGATGACGGTGCTGGACCCCCGCCGCTCCATTGCGACAGTCCACCCGTTGGCCGCAGCCGTCTCGGCCACATAGACAGCCGCATGAGGAAGCCACACACCGGGCGCTGCCACAACCTCAGCGCATACCCCATCGGCGTCCAGCACGGCGAGCGCTGCGCCGTCCAGCGGCTTACCCTCCGCCGGGATGCGGGGAGCCTTCCACGGCTGTACCAGCGGACGCGACGCGCGGGTAACGGCTTGCTTGAACTCCGTCCAGGGGCCCCGCCCGTGCTTGGCCTTGGTGGGGATGTCAGTCGACTTCAAAAGCCGTCCAGTAGGTGCTGTCACGTTGTTGAGGGAGTGAGTGCCTGATGGTGTGTCGGGTGTGGAGGGGGCGGGTTCCGGCTCCGTGCTCAGGCCGCGGCAGGCAGGCCGGCGACGCCGGTGATCTGGTCCCAGATGGCGAAGCGGGTGGTCATCTCGGCGCGGTAGTGGGTGGCGGTCATCAGGTGGCGGCGGGGCCGGAAGTGGGGTGAGATGCCGCTGAACGCGGCCAGGAACCGCTGGGCTCCGCCGACGCTGCGGAAGCCTTTCATGGCGCGTTCGCGCTGCCGGGTTGGCTGATGGCTGTTCTCGGCCCGGTTGTTGAGGCCCTTGTGGGAGCGGTGCTCGACCGAGGGCATCACCTCGCGGTGGGCCGCGCCGTAGGAGCGGAGTTTGTCGGTGACGATCACCCTCGGCACCGAGCAGGTCGTCTTCAGCAGGCGGCGGAAGAAGCGCCGGGCTGCGGATTTGTCCCGCCGGTTCTGGACCAGGATGTCGAGCACGGTGCCGTCAGCGTCGACGGCCCGCCACAGGTACTTCCGCTCTCCGTTAATTTTGATGAAGACCTTGTCCAGGTGCCACTTGTCGCCCAGCTGCACACGCCGGCGGCGCAGCGCGTTGGCATAGGACTGCCCGAACTTCGCACACCAGCGGCGGACGGTCTCATGGGACACGATGACACCGCGCTCGAGCATCAGCTCCTCGACCTCACGGAAGCTGAGCGGGAACCGGAAGTACAGCCACACACAGTGCGCGATGATCTCCACCGGGTACCGGTGCCCCTTGTACGACGGCGGCGTATTGCCCACGGACAACCCCCTCCACCATGATCAACCCGAAGATCATTTCACCTGATCAGCCAACGTGACAGTGCCTCCTGAAGGCCCTCGCGCGGGCTGAGCGGAAGGTGTTCACCCGGCCCCTTCCAGTCGCGTGCGATATCCGGCCCGTTCCTGATCGTCCCCGTCGGAGTACTCCGTGGCGCCGACGGGGACGTTTTCGGCGACTGATCCACCGCCCGGAGACCGGGACGGGAGGCCCTGTTACATCGGCGCTACTCGGACCAGGTCGGCCAGCAGCGCCGCGAAGAGGTGCGGGCGGCTGAAGTATCCGACGTGCGAGGCTGCCAGTGTGCGGACGTCGAACGGGTTCTCGGGCGTCAGCTCGTCCGCCTTACGGATCATGTAGTCCTGCACTGCCAGAGGGATGCTCAGGTCCTGGGAGAGGCGCACGAAGGTGTGCGGAACCTTCCCCCATTGTGCAGCCCGGGCCACCGCGCCCTCCTCCAGTACCGCGTAATTCTCGTCCGGGTCCATGGAGTCCAGCAGCATCCGGAACTGGTGGTCGGTGGAGTCCGCCATGACGGCGGCCTTGAGCTGAGAGAACAGCTTGGGGTCGGCATGCGCAGCGCGCCAATTCAGCCGCACCACCCCCTGGTTTCCTGTGCCCGGCACGGTGATCCGTTCCGCTGCGGCGTCCAGCAAGTTGTTGTCGAGTACGTCCCACTCCCCGGTCACCATTGCCGGGTCGCTGAGGCAGACCGCGGAGAGGTAGACGACACGGTCGAGGAGTTCGGGCACGGCGTTCGCGACGGCGGTGACAGTCAGGCCGCCGAAGCTGTTGCCCACCAGGACCAGGGGCCCCGATGGGGCGAGCCGGTGCAGGACGTCCACTACGTGGCGCACGTTGTCCCGCAACGTGATGCCGCGCATCGGGGAGGGGGCGGTGGCCAGCGCCGCCAGGTCCTGCGGCTGCCGGTAGTAGGCGGCCGGGTGGTCGGCTGTGTCGCCGTGACCGGGCAGGTCGACGGCGTACGAGCGGTGCCCGTGCAGGGCCAGTCCGTTCTGCAACGGTCCCCAGGCCCGGGCGTTGCTGGATCCACCGGGAACGAACACGAAGGTGGGGTGTGAGGTGGTGCGCATGAAGGAATCCTCGTCATCCTGAGGCGAACGGTGAACAGTGCGCGGATGACCAGGTGCCGACGAACGCTCGCGTCAGCACCGAGTCCGGGACACCGAGCGGATCCGCAGGGACTGCCAGTTGTGTATGACCGAGTACATGATCGGGACGTTAGACCCCGCCCGGCGCACCTGCCACCGAATTGCCAGCCACCATTGAGCGTGATCCTCTTTGTTTGGCCCGGTCATGTGGTCACTCTTCGGAGTGATCGCAGGGTAGGAGGGCGGCCTCTTCGCGATCCTGAACTCTGCGACGAGTTCGGGTAGTTCACGAGGGAGTGAAGTTTCCCCGTGATCTCGGACACGTAGTTGTTACGCCGCGAGGGCCTGGTTCTGTTGGTGGCGCAGGCGTGTCTCGTGGGGCGTGAGGTAGCCCCAGTGGATGTGTTTCGCAGGCGACGTCGGTTGTAGAAGGTCTCGACGAAGGGCCGCCCCAGCTGCAGTTTCCCTCCGGGGGAAACGATGTATCGCCCTGGGCCACACGCACGAAAGCGGCGCTGCACCTGAACGTACAGCGCCATGATGCCCGTACGAGACCGGCGGCCGGGGTCAGCCGACAGCGTGCAGCGAGCCGCGGTGCTTGTCCGCGGCCGCCTTCTTGGCGGCGGCGAGGGCGGCCCGCTTCTTTCGCTGCTTGGCGAACTGGTCCTGGTAGGCGGCGACGGCCTTGTGGTAGCTCGCCACATAGTTCTTGTTGTCCAGGCGGGCCGCCGTGGGTATCACCTTGATGGTGGCCTCAGCATCCTCGGGGGTGGTGTAGCCGGCGAGCATCGGGTTGATCTGGTAGATGCCGTTGCGGACCTTCTTGACGAGCTTGGCCAGCTCCAGATTTCGCAGCGCGGCATTCACGCTCGGCCGGCTCAGCCCCAGGAGCTTTCCCAGGGTGGCCTGGTCCATCGCGATCACCACATGGCCAGCCTTCTCCTCGCGAGCACGACACGGCCGCCGCCACAGCGTTGTCGGCGAATGTCTTGGACCGGCTTCTGTGACCCGCCGTTCAGGCGCAGCTGCGGTCTGACGACGAGAACCCCCGCAGAAAACTGCGGGGGTCTGGTGCTGTCGTGAGGGTTGCCGTAGCGGCCCTGTACGTGGGTGCACCCTGCCCTGGGCTCGGAGGGCGGGGTGCGGGCTGTCCGCGGGCAGGAGTGTAGCCACTGGTTCGTAACGGGCCTGGTGAAGGGATCGTTGGGCCGGGATAGGGGGAGATCGAACGCGGGCGGGGCTGAGGCGAGCGTGCGGAGAGTGCAGTCACGGGCTCGGAAAACCATTTCCGTTGCACGGAGCGGTTGCGCGAGCATGCCGGAATGACCTTGCTGCGGTGCTGTGGAGGGCCTTGATGGATGTGAGTCCCGAGCCCAGGCTGATTCTGCTGTGCGGGCTTCCCGGTTCTGGGAAGACGACGCTGGCCAAGCGCATGGCGAGAGAGATTCCAGCGGTGCGTCTGTGTCCGGACGAATGGCTGGCGGATCTCGGTGTCGACCTGTTCGATGAGCGGCTGCGTGACCGGCTTGAGAGGCGGTTTTGGGCTCATGCCCAGGACCTGCTGGGGCTCGGACAGACTGTGATCTTGGAGTTCGGCTTCTGGGGACGCTCTGAGCGGGATGAGAAGCGTTTGGCGGCGCGCGCAATCGAGATCCCCGTTGAACTGCACTACCTTGCTGCGTCGATTGATGAGTTGTGCCGCCGACTCGAAGCCCGGAGCCGGGAGGGTGGGCCGGGGACTGTCCCAGTCAGCCGCGAGTTGCTCGAGGAGTATGTGAAGCTTTTCCAGGCGCCTGACGATGACGAGCTGGCTCTCTTCGACACCCCGCCTTTGGGACGACGCGGCTGACCGAACCCTTGCGATGCAGCCCGGTCAGCCGTCGACCCGCGCCGGTTTTCTCGGCCAGCTGGGGGTGGCGCCTTTCCGGGCGAGCCGCCGGGTCATGAGGGTGATGGCCGCCCAGGCGATCAAGGTCTCGGAGCTTTATGGCCGCCGCCGTCGGGGATGCGGCCGAGCTTCTTGACGTCGATGTGGACCAGTTCGCCGGGCCGGGCGCGTTCGTAGCGGCGAACGGGCTCGCCGGTGACCCGGGCCACCTCGTCCACCCTCACCCCGGCGTTCACCGCAGCCACCATGACCCGCAGCAGCACCCGGTCGAGCAGATCCGTGCCACGGCTCAAGCCCTCCAGCATGGACCGGGCCACCCCGGCGGTAGTGCCGACCTGCGCACCGCGCAACTGCTGCAGCTGCTCCTCGGCCTCGCCGAGGAGATTGGTAATCACGAAGCGCTGCTCGGCGGGCACCACGGCCCGCCAGTTCGTCCCCGAGCCGGGCATCTTCTTCTCCCTGGTCAAGACCCGCAGTCCGGCGGCCATAGTCGCGGGCTGGTGTTCCTGCCGCACCCACCACACGTTCTCCTCGAACCGCGCATACGGACCAGACCGGCCCTCAGGATGGCGGCGCAGACGAATGACGGTCCCCATCCACGCGATCAGCGGCCCGTCGTAATCGACCGCTACCAGCGGCCCCAACCAGCCCCGTCCCACCCGCTCCCCGAGGCGACGGCAGAACTCCCCGCCCGCAGGCAGCGACCGCGGCCGCCCGGCCCCGCTATCCGCCCACACCAACTGCGCCATGATCGGGTCCAGCAGCGCATCCGCGACCGCCACCACCTCCGGGAAGATCACCGCATCGCGCCCTACCACCCGCCACCACTCCAGATCAACCCCCGCGTCACCCCCGGCGACCCGGTGCAGACGACGCGGCCAGAACTCCTCCCGCTCCCACCCGTACGCCCCCTCCCACCACCGCGCCACCACCGCATAAGCCAGCGCGAACACCTCTCCAGGCCCCACACCGGCCCGCACCGCACGGCGTGCCACACCAGCCCACCGCTGCTGCGCCGCGGCCACTTCCGGAAGACCCCGCAGGTCGAGGTACTCGTGGGGCTGGTCGGCGTCCGCGTCCAGCAGCCACCGCCCGTGCCGGACACACACCCGCTCCCACCGTGGTGCGTACCGCACCACCCGCACCGCCGCCCCCGTACGCCGGGCCGTACACAGACGGCACCTGAACGCGACCGGCCCCACCACCGCACCCCCGGCACGCCACACCGCCAACGGCACCCCACCCTCCCCCACGGGGAACCTGGCGTCCTCCCGTTCCCAGGACGGCAACGTCCGCCCAAGCACTTCCTGCCCAACCCCGCACAACCGGGCCAGAACCTCCCGCCCCGCCGCGTTCAGCACCACCTCGCCATCCGCCCGCACACCCCCGCTCTCATGCCGGGGCCGGGAACCGCGCCACCGCCAGCACGACCACAGGGCTTTCGCCTCCATCCCGTAGGAGGCCGCGACACGGCCGATCAGCGACGATGTCATCTCCCCGGCAAAAGGAGCGACACGAAAGATCCCAGACACCACACCGCCGGAACGGACAGCCCCGCCACCGTCAGACACCTGCACCCCTCTCGCTGTTACCTGGGCACCCAGACTGGTCCGAGTGGCATCAGGGCGTCCGGCAAAACAGCGAAGAACAGCCCCGCCCGGTCAGAGGACGGTTCCTGCACGCTCACCTCTACCAGCGCATACCGAGGGCATTCAGCTCCGCCCGTCGCTGCTCGGCGAGCTTCCCGGCCCGTTTGCGTACGTTGTCGAGCCATGTGCCGAGCTTGACCACGACGGGCCCGTCAACGCCTGCCTGACGGCCCACCAAGCCCGCTTCCGTCTCCACCTGCTCGACATGCTTGCGGGGTACGCGAAGGTGCCCTTCGCGGGCGTGGAACTGCCGTGCCGCACGCAGGTTGAGGGCCCACATATCGTCCTGCGTCCGTTTCGCCGGCCGCTCCGCCTCATCGGCGGGCTCGATCCCCAGGACGTTCTCCAACAACCACTGCTGCGCGGGCAGCAACTGCTCCCACCCGTGCCGCTGTGCCGCCACCCACCGCCCAAGGTCCTCGCCCTGCACGATCACCTTGCAAACCACCACCGGCAGGTCCCCGCCGTCCTGAAGCAAGTTCTGGGCGAGGCGGAAGCACCGCTGCCACCCCGCATCCCATGCCGGACACCATCCCGGATCGATCTCCTCCAACGCCGCCCGCCGCGCCTCGGTCAACGCACCCGCACTGCTCTCGACAGCCAGGCCGGCCTCACGGCGTTCCGCATTCGTGTCCGCAGCCCGGGCAGCGAACCGCTGATTCTTGGCCCAGGTCCCGACCGGGTATCCGTCCCAGACCGCAGTCGCGGGCGGCAACAGGTGCCCGTGCACCTTCGCCCAGGCGCGGGCAGCGGTGAGGCCTTCCTCGAACGCGACGTCCTGATGCGACCACACCATGCCCAACCCAGCCAGCTGTTCCACCCGCCCCGCATCCAGACGTCCGGCCTTGTGGGATTTCCGCTGGTCAGCAAGCCAGGTCCCGAGCGGGAACCCGGCCGGCACCCAGGTATCGGGGGTGACGTAGTCGTACGGCACCCGCAACTGCCCTGCCCCGGTCTCCTTCACGTACCGCACGCACGCCTGGATACCGCGCCTCCAGAACGTGTTCTCGGGTTCGATGACCCGCAGCTTCACGAACCGTGCCAGCAGCGCCGGATCCCTGGATGTGCTGAACTTCAGCAGCTCCCGCGCGGGCACACTCGGCCCCCGCTCACCCTCCGGCTCTTCCCGCTCAGCTACCGTCTCGCCTTCCTCGGCTTCCTCCGGGTGCCAACTCCCGCTCCGGATACGGGGATCCGCGAGGTGTTCGATCGTTTCGGTGTCGTGCGCCCGCAGCGCCCCGAGGACCTTCGTGGTGATCGGTGTCGTTTTGTCGGTGGGTGTTCGTCATCGTTTTGTCAGTGGCTTGGTGGTGTTTCCTGGCTGATGATGCGGGGTGCTGGGTTCTGACAGCGGATGCCGATGAAGGACTGTCGTTCTTGCGGGGCGTGGTGGTCGGTTTGCTGCTGATCGCTACGAGGGTGGGGTGTTCGTGCTGGTCAGTGGTGTGGTGTGGGCGGGTGTCCGATCCCGGTGAAGGTGGCGAACGGACCGCTGATCACGGCGAGCCGGTGAAAGGTCGAATTGAGTGTGCGGCAGAGTGGATCTGTCCGTCTCCTCCGTGGCCGTCCGATGGGTCAGCGGCCGGGGCGTGGTGCCGCGCGCATGGATTCGCGTGACGCGTCCAGGAAGGCACTGCGAGCTTTCCCTGCATTCCTGTACATGTCGCGATACATGTCGTAGTTGGGCCAGCCCGAGGTTCCGGATTTCGAGCGCACCGAAGATCCCAGGGCCTCCAGCGCCTCGGCAAGGTTGATGCACGCCTTGTCCACAAGGTCCGGGCCGAGAAGCAGCACCCGCTCCAGGGGACGCTGCACACCTTCAGAGATCCGATCCACATGGGCCGCCGTACTCTCTTCGTGGTCCTCCCAGAAGCTGTCGCCCATCCGAGCTTCCTCATGCGCCGCTATTTCGTCGAAGTACTCTCCCTGGTCGATCTCCTCTTGGAATTCCTTCACCGCGGTGTCCCAGGCATCAAGGAGTGCAACGTATGCGTCCTGACGCTGTCCACGGAGCCACTGGCCGTGCTCAACCGCAGCTTGGTCCCTGACCTGCCGCCGACCGAGGAAGAAGCCACTAACCACTCCCGCCAACGCCACCCCCTCGCCTATCTGCTGCGCCGTCCCCGCGGGGCGTCGCAACGTGCCTTCAGCAAGGGCCTGCATGCTGCCTACATGTTCTGGCGCCGCCACGAACACTTCGACGTCCCCTACGGTTACCTGCATGAGGAGGACGGCCAGAGCCTCCATCTGGGGCGCTGGATCGCGGAACGACGCCGGAACGTAACCCAGCTCAGAGCTGAGCAGATCGCCGCCCCCGAGGCCCTCGACATGCGCTGGATCCCTCGCCCCAGCCACACAGGCGCTTGACCGGCCACACCCGCTTACGAACAGTCGTGCGTCGTACTTGACCAGCAACGGCCGCCGCAGCGGCTTGGCTGGCTCAGTCCCGTCGAGTTTGAGGAGAAGTATTGCGTCGGCCAGGTGACGGTCGAACAACTGAACCTGAAACCCCGTCAACCCGCCCTGACCAGCTGATCGGCACCTCCCGCACACCGGGGAAACCTCATGGCCGGTCCGGTCCGTGCCGCTGGATCCGCGCTGGTCGGACGCGGAAGCGGCCTGCCCTATGCCCAGATGAGCGCTTGGACCGGTATTCCTGAAGACGACCTGGCCCAGCAGGTCCAGGACTATCACCGCCTCATGGCTCTCTGAGCTGCTGCACGATCGCTGTCGCGAGGCTCGACGGGTCGGACCCGGGGCTCGCACGCCCGATTCCTGAATGCTGGTCTGGTGGGTGAGGGCAGCGCTGGCGGGGCGGGTTGGTCACCTGGTGGCGGGGGCGAGTTGCACGCGCATGCTGCGAGAGTTCGTCACGTGACCGCAGAGTCATTCCCGGCGGTCATGCTCTGGTACCGCCTGGCCAACGCGGGCCCTAGAACCCACGTGATGTCGTCGGATCCCGGGTCGTACGACCACCCGTCCGCTACCCGGGCGGCAACCAGCCGGTCGAGGGTGGCAGTCAGGGCGCCTTGGTGTGTCTGCTGCGCACACGCGCCCGAGTCGGTCTGCCTCGATGATGCCGTGCACGTGGCCGGGGGAGAGGTAGGTGGCCAGCGCGAGTCCGGCGAGCTGTTCTGAGGCCGACAGGCTGCGAAGCGCCGGGCAGGATGTCAGGCGCAGCGCTGCGTCGGCGGCATGGGCACGGTCCCGGCGCCCAGGGGCCTGTGTCAGGACAGCAGCGTCGAGAAGTTGCACCGCGAACCCGCGCTGCTTTGCCCAAGGCGGGTTCGTAGCCAGACGCGTGAGCCAGCCGGATTGCTCCGGCTCTTGCCAGAGAGACGAATGACGATTCATGCGCAGGCCTCGCAATAACCCTGCCGGCATCCAGAGCCGGCCGGAGACAGTTGCCCGCAGCGCGCACTGCAGAGCCAGCAGCCGCGCAGCGGCACCGACCTCGGAGGGGAGGGCGGCTGCGAGGTAGCTGAGCATTTCCTGGATCCGAACTGCCGCCCCTGGCCCGCGCTTCCGTTGCTTGCGGCGTTCTGGGAGAGCGTCGGGGTGGGGTGCCGTCGCGCGCGTCGTGGGTTCGGGGACGATGGCGCTGTGTGCGGTGGCCTGCGCGCAGGCGCTGCACCGCCCTGGCCTCGGCCACGAAGGCTGCGGGGGACTCCTCGAGACTCCGCCCGTCCAGCATCAGTACGGTGCGATCCGCTGCTGCGGCCCGCTGGGCGAAGCGTCTCAGCAGCGCCGACTTGCCGACACCGCCGGGGCCATGAATGAACAGCACTCGGCCGCCGGTGCACAGCGCCTCCTCGAAGGCAGCGAGCTCTTCCTTTCGTCCGACGAAGGCACGTTGCCTCGCGGCCTGGAGACGCCCCTCCAGGCGCCTGGCATGCTGCCCCTCGTCAACGAGCTTGCAGGGCATCGCGGATCTCCTGGGTCGTTGGTGGCACGTCGGCGTCCGGGCGGTACTCGAAGTGCCACCACTCGTTGTCGTAGATGCGGTAGAGGTCGTAGCGGGCACCGTGTTCCTCGAGCCAGCGCGCGCCCTCGAACGGGCGCACATCCAGCGCGGTGCCCTTGACGTGCCTGGATTCCGCCGGTGGCAGTACGAGCATCCGGGCCGCGGCCGGTGAGCCGACGCGGCGCACCTCCTCGTCGAACAACCGCTGCTGGACGAGGGGATCGCGGTATCCCGAGGTGAGGCCGACGAGCTGCCCATGACGCCAGAGCGCCTCAGCGCGTGCAGCGGTGAACGCCGCCCTGGCACCGTCGGTGAGCCCGGTGAGATCCTCGGCAGGAAATCGGATCCCCAACGCCCAGTGGCAGGCCAGTTCACGGGCGCGGCCGGGATCGCGGACGAACGCAACGGGGAGCAGGAGCACGGCGAGCACCACCGCAAGTACGGTGAACAGCCGGTCACGGGGCCGAAGCGGGATAACGTGTGGCTCGTTCATGCCTCCAGTCAAGGGGGCGTGATGTTGCCAGCCCGTATCCAGTTTTCGATATACCGACGATACGTACCGGCTCGTAACATCGGACTATGCGTGTATTAGTCGTCGAGGACGAACCCTACATGGCAGAGGCGATCCGCGATGGGCTGCGCCTGGAAGCGATCGCGGCCGACACCGCCGGTGACGGTGATACCGCTCTGGAACTGCTGAGCACCAACGCTTACGACATCGCCGTCCTCGACCGGGACATCCCCGGACCTACCGGTGACGAGATCGCCAAACACATCGTCGCCTCCGGCAGCGGCATGCCGATCCTCATGCTGACCGCTGCCGACCGGCTCGACGACAAGGCCACCGGGTTCGAGATCGGCGCCGACGACTACCTCACCAAGCCCTTCGAACTCCGCGAACTCGTGCTCAGGCTCAGAGCACTCGACCGCAGGCGAGCCCACAACAGACCACCTGTGCGAGAGATCGCAGGCTTACGTGTGGATCCGTTCCGCCGCGAGGTCTACCGCGAGGGCCGCTACATCGCGCTGACCAGGAAGCAGTTCGCTGTGCTCGAAGTCCTCGTCGCTGCCGAAGGCGGTGCCGTCAGCGCAGAAGAGTTGCTGGAGCGAGCGTGGGATGAGAACGCCGATCCGTTCACCAACGCCGTGCGCATCACGGTCTCGGCCCTGCGCAAACGCCTTGGCGAGCCCTGGCTGATCGCCACCGTGCTCGGGGTCGGTTACCGCATCGACGCAGGACCGGACGCCGATGACCGGGGAGCGGTGCGTGGATAGGCGTCAAGGGTTGAGCGTCCGCCTCAAGTTCACCCTCAGCTATGCCGGGTTCCTCGTGATCGCGGGCGCATTGCTGCTCGCCGCCGTGTGGGTGTTTCTTCTGCGGGGAAGGTCGAACAGCCTGGCCGTCCCCGATTGGTCCGACTTCCTACGCGTCTTCAAGCCAAGCAATTTCGGCCCAGTCGTCTTCGTCCCGGCGGGAATCCTGGCGCTGGGGTTCCTGCTGGTGTTCGGTCTCGTGGGCGGGTGGATTCTGGCCGGCCGGATGCTCGCCCCGCTGATACGCATCACCGACGCCACACACAGGGTGGCGAACGGACCGCTCTCCCACCGGATCCGCCTACCGGGCCGCCGAGATGAGTTCCGCGAACTCGCCGACTCCTTCGACACCATGCTCGCGCAGCTCGAAGCCCACGTCGCCGAACAGCAGCGATTCGCGGCCAATGCCTCTCACGAACTGCGCACCCCGCTGGCGGTCACGCAGACGCTTCTCGACGCGACCCGCAACGATCCGAACCGCGACACCTGTGAGCTTGTCGAGCGCCTCCGCGTGGTCAACACCCGAGCCATCGACCTCACTGAAGCACTGCTCCTGCTCAACCGCGCCAACCAGCGGTCATTCACCAGGGAAGACGTCGACCTGTCCCTCCTGGCGGAAGAAGCCACTGAAACGCTCCTCCCCCTGGCAGAAAAGCATGGCGTCACCATCGAAACCTCCGGCGACATGAGCACCACCATCGGCTCACAGGCGCTCCTGCTGCAGATGGTCATGAACCTTCTGCACAACGCGATCGGCCACAACCTGCCTGAACAGGGCACCGTATGGGTGCATACCAGCGTCCGCCCCGACACTGTTGTGCTCACTGTCGAGAACACTGGCGAGAAGCTCACCTCACAGCTGGTCTCGACACTCACCGAGCCATTCCAGCGCGGCACCGAACGCATACACAGCAGCCACGCAGGTGTCGGCCTCGGCCTGGCCATCGTCAAGACCATCACCCAGGCACACGAGGGAACCCTCACCCTCACCCCCCGCCCCGCCGGCGGGCTCCGCGTCACGGTGCAACTGCCCGCCGCGCCAGCGCACACACAAACAGATGGCGATCAGGCCTGAAGAACGTCCGAATCTCACAGGGGAAACCCGCTGCCTGCTCACGCCCGAACTACGCCGGTCGCTGCTTCCACGCCCACTTCGCGTCTCGCCCGCCGAGTTCTGCCACCGACAGGCCGCCTCAGCCTCGATGGGATATGGAGACGTCGAATGCCTTACTAAGCAGGCGATTCAGCGGCAGATCCCATTCGCCGAGATACTCCAAGGCTTCGCCGCCGGTGCCGACCTTGAACTGGATCAGGCCCAGGTGCAGGAAGTTGTCGTCCACGGCGCCGGTGATGCCGCGCAGGTCGTGGACCGTACATCCGGCAGCCAGAGCATCAGTGATCATCTTCCGCTGCACGGCGTTCGACCCACATACCTCCCGTTCGGCCGTGGCGGAGGCGCCGTAGCTGTACCAGGCGTGTTCTCCGACCCGGGCCCGCAGCTCGCAGCACTCCAGATGCGGGCCACCGCCGTCGACCCGATGCGTAGGGCGAAGGTGCCAGAGTGCTTCAGGTGGTCCACCAATGGGTCGAGCCAGCCGGCCAGATCATCCGAGGCCCAGTCGATCACCGGCCCTTCGGGCAGGTACGCCAGCGATGTCTTGAACCCGGGCAGCCGCCACCGCAGGTTGGGTCGCGTTGGACGAGGCGTGATCGCTCACCGTGATGGCACGTACCCGAAAAGCCACAGCCGCTCCTACCTGTCGTCCATCGGTCGACCTACCAGCACATCGTGGGGTCCGGACGCGAGCGCGGCGGCGACCTTGTCGAGGCGCGCCCCGCGGGAGGCCTTGACGAGCACCACATCGCCGGCAGTGAGCCGACCGCGCAGCCACTCGACGGCCGCGGCGTTGTCGGCCAGCGCCACCGCCCGCTCTCCGGCACCGTCGGCGAGCGGCCGGGTGCCGACCGCGACCACCACGTCGGCCCGGGAGGCGGCGTACTCCCCGATGGCGCGGTGCTCGGCCTCGTTGTCGTCGCCGAGTTCGAGCATTTCGCCGAGGACGGCGATGCGGCGCCCGCCCTCGAACGCCGCCAGCGCGTCCAGGGCGGCGCGGGTCGAGTCGGGGTCGGCGTTGAAGGAGTCGTTGAGCAGCGTTGCGCCGCCGACGAGGTCACGTAGTTCCAAGCGCCACTTCGACAGCGAGACCGTGGGCAGCGCTGCCGCGGCCCCATCGAGGGGAACGCCGGCCGCCAGCCCTGCCGCCGCGGCAGCCGACGCGTTGAGCGTCTGGTGAGTGCCCACGAGCGGCAGCCCGACGCGAGCCGAGGTGGCGGCGGTCCGCAGTGTGAAGGACGGCCGGGCGAGCCGGTCAAGGACTATGTCGAGTACGCGAACGTCGGCGTGTTCCGCCTGGCCGAACGTCAGCACCGGGCAGTCGGTGAGCGAGCGCATCGCGACCACCCGGGGATCGTCGGCGCTCAGGACCGCGGTGCCGCCGGGCGCCAGACCCTGCACCAGCTCACCCTTGGCCTGGGCGGTTGCCTCGCGCGACCCGAGATGGCTGAGGTGGGCCTGGCCGACGTTGAGGACGACACCGACGTCGGGCGCGACCAGGCCGGTGAGTTTGGAGATGTCGCCGATGCGGCGGACTCCCATCTCAAGGACGAGGAACCGGGTGGCCGCGTTGGAACGCAGCATGGTGAGCGGCACGCCGAGGTCGTTGTTGAGCGAGCCGATCGTGGCGATCGTCGGCGCGGCGCTCGACAGCACGGCCGCCAGCAGGTCCTTGGTGCTGGTCTTGCCGCGGGATCCGGTCACCCCGACGACAGTCAGCCCGTCGCGCAGCCGTGCCACGACGTGGGTGGCGAGCGCCTGCAACGCGGCCTTGGCGTCCTCGACCACGACGGTCGGTAGCGCCGTGGGCCGGGAGCCGAGCACGGCCACCGCGCCGGCCCGGCCGGCCTGGATGGCGTAGTCGTGGCCGTCGACGTGTTCGCCGGCGAAGGCCACGAAGAGGCCGCCCGGCTCGGCCTGCCGGCCGTCGAGCACGGCCGGCGCGGTCACTGTCACGGCGCCGTCGCCCTCGACCGTCCCGCCGACAACTGTGGCGATCTCACCGAGGCTGAGCGGGATCATGCCCGGACCACGCAAGGATCGGCGAAGCACATCAACAACCGTCCGGTCGCTGTGCTGGCGATCGGGGGCGGGCTGGCGAAGTAGAGGATGGCAGAGGCTGATTCGCTGGAACTCATGCCTTCCAGTCAAGAGAGCGTGGTGTTGCCGGCGCGTATGCAGTTTTCGATACGTCGACGATATGTATGTTGCCGGCCGCTACAGGCGCAGGACGATGCTCGTCCTGATCTTCAAGGACGAGTCCCCAGCCCGTAGAGGTGCCGGCGAGGCGAATGCACAACACGCTGCGTGTCGCCCGCAGAGCTCCGGTCGATCCCACGGGCGAAGCCAGCGCGGCCGACCAGCCGCATCCATGCTCGCGCAGGGTGTTGGCCGGCAACGTATCGTCGGCGTATCAAAAAATGCATACGCGCTGGCAACACCACGCTCTCTTGACTGGAAGGCATGAGTTCCAGCGGACCAACACGAGCAGCGGCGTGCAACACCCGAGCGCCAGCGTCGCCCTCACGGGCTGTCTCGGCAACGGGAATCACAGTCTATGGGTGCGAGCAGGACGAGGCCCTTCTATTCCGAGAAATGGCACCTCGCTTTGGCATGGCGCCAACCATCACAAAGGAAGCGGTATCTGAAGCCAATATCGACCTGGCAGTCGGGAACCGATGCATCAGCATCGGCCACAAGACGCACGTCACCCGTGCCACACTCAGCGCACTGAGCCGCGCCGGTGTGGAGTATCTCTCCACACGAAGCGTCGGATGCAACCACATCGACGTGAGCTACGCGGACAGCGTCGGTATCTCCGTCGGAAACGTGGCGTATTCTCCCGACAGCGTTGCCGACTACACGCTGATGCTGATGCTGATGGCCGTGCGCCACGCGAAGGCCACCGTCCGCCGCACCGATGCTCATGACTACCGGCTGAGTGAGATACGCGGCAAAGAGCTGCGCGACCTGACTGTCGGAGTGGTCGGCACGGGGCGTATCGGCACAGCAGTCATCGACCGATTGCGAGGCTTCGGCTGCCGCGTGCTGGCCTACGACAATCGCCCCAAGACCCCCGCCGATTACACGCCGATCGACGAGCTGCTTCAGCACAGCGACATTGTCACGCTCCACACCCCGCTCACCGCAGAAACCCGCCATCTCGTCGATCGCCGACGTATCGACCAGATGAAACACGGCGCGTTCATCGTCAACACCGGACGCGGGCCACTCATCGATACCGAAGCCCTTCTATCGGCATTGGAGAACGGCAGATTGGGCGGCGCGGCGCTGGACGTCCTCGACGGCGAAGAAGGAATCTTCTACACCGACTGCCGGAACAAGCCCATAGAGAACCGCCAGCTGTTGCGACTACAGGATCTGCCGAATGTGCTCATCAGCCCGCACACGGCCTATTACACCGACCACGCGCTGAGCGAGACCATCAGAAACAGCCTCATCAACTGCCTCAACTTTGAAAGCGGGAAAACATGGACAGGTTGAAGATCGGCGTCATCTTCGGGGGCTCTTCCGAAGAACACCCCGTCTCCGTCAAGTCCGCCCAAGAGGTCGCAAAGAACCTCGACACCGGTAAATACGAGCCGTACTGGATCGGCATCACGCAGTCCGGTGCCTGGCAGCTCTGCGACTCCCCTGGCACAGACTGGGAGAACACCGACGCTCGGCCGGTCATGCTGTCACCCGACCGAAGCGTCCACGGACTGCTCGTCCTGGAACAGGACCGATTCGAAGTGATCCGTCTGGACCTCGTGCTGCCCGTCCTGCACGGCACACTCGGCGAAGACGGGGCGATCCAGGGCCTGTTGGAGCTCTCTGGCGTCCCCTATGCAGGCTGCGATATCCAGAGCTCTGCCATCTGCATGGACAAATCCCTGACCTACGCCGTCGCCAAGAGCGCGGGCATCGCCACGCCAAATTTCCGGGTGGTCGCGGGAGACGAGAAGGTCGACGCCGAACAGCTTCCTTATCCCGTCTTCGTGAAGCCGGCCCGTTCGGGCTCATCCTTCGGCGTCAGCAAAGTCGCCGGAGCAGAGGACTTGCCGAGCGCGCTGGAGGCCGCACGGCAGTACGACTCGAAGGTCCTGATCGAAGAGGCCGTGGCCGGGAGCGAGGTCGGCTGCGCGATCCTGGGGGACCCATCCAACCCGATCGCGGGCGAGGTGGACCGCGTAGCCCTCTCCCACGGATTCTTCAGGATCCACCAGGAGGAGTCACCCGAGAGTGGTTCGGAGAACTCGACGTTCATCGTTCCCGCCGACATCTCCGAAGAATCGCGTCGGCTCGTCCAAGAGAGCGCCAAGACCATCTACCGCACACTGGGCTGCCAGGGGCTTGCCCGCGTGGACGTGTTCCTCCAGGACGACGGCCAGGTGGTACTCAACGAAGTCAACACCTTTCCCGGCATGACCTCCTACAGCCGCTATCCCCGGATGATGGGCGCCGCAGGAATGCCGCTTTCCGACGTCATCGACCGGCTCGTGTCAATGACACTGCACCGGAAAAAGCGATGAACGGCGACTTCGGGTACCTGGACGAGCTGGTGCCCGGCATCCGTTGGGATGCCAAGTACGCCACCGGGGACAACTTCACCGGAAAGCCGGTAGACGGATACCTGGTGAATCGGATAGTCGGCACCAGAGCCTTGTGCGCAGCCCTGGGGCGAGCGCAGGAAAAAGCCGCGTCCCGCGGCTTCGGCTTGCTTGTCTGGGACGGATACCGTCCGCAACGCGCCGTCGACTGCTTCATGCGCTGGTCCGAACAGTCGGAGGACGGCCGGAAAAAGCAGCGGCACTACCCCAATATCGACAGGTCCGAGCTTTTCGACAAGGGATACGTGGCTGCCAAGTCAGGCCACAGCCGCGGCAGTTCCGTCGACTTGACGCTCTACACCCTTGCCACCGGAGAAAATGCTTGCATGGGTGGTGACCACGACCTCATGGACTCGATCTCACATCATGGAGCAGCAGGAATAAGACCCATCGAAGCGGAAAACCGCGAGCACCTTTGCTCCGTAATGGAGGACTGCGGATTTGCTCGCTACGCCTGCGAGTGGTGGCACTACACGCTGGAAAGCGAGCCTTACTCAGATGTCTATTTCGACTTTCCCATCACATGATGGAAGCCTCCCTTACGTCTCACAGTGGGGAAGCCTGGACCGGAACGACGAGGTCGTCATGCGGCGTGCCGCCCCATCCAGGATCGACGTCTTCCTGAGGCGCACCGATCCATCGCAACTGCACGACTGGACCTCCGACGGGTACCACTCGCGCGAGGAGTACCTGTTCTGGTCCCGCAAAGTCTGCGGCTTGGCATGTCTGCAGTCCCTGCTCCACGGCTGGACGGACACCCGACTGCTGATGCGTGAACTCCTTGCGCTGGCCCTCGACTGGGGTTGCTACGTGGTGGAACCCCAGGGCAAGGTCCAAGGACTGATATACCGGCCATTCATGGCTTGGGTCAGCTCACACTTCGGATTCAAATGCCAACTGGTCGAGAACACACCGATTCAAGCATCCGCCCGAGCGGTGCGCCCCGGGCAAGCCCTGATCGCTTCAGTGTCTCCTGAGATTCGCGACCCAAGCACCTATAAACCGCGGCGGGGAGGGCATCTTGTGCTGGTTCATGAGGTCCATGGCGGGACGGTGCGGTTCCATAATCCGTCGGGCTACTCCCACAATGCGGACTCCGCATCGCTGCCCATGCGCGTATTCGAGCGCTTCCACGCAGGACGAGGAATCCTGGTCAGTGTGACACCGTGAGGCCAGGCGAACCGGCACCGCGCGCCGCTGCGAGCGCACGATTGAGGGTCTGCTGAGCCGGCATCAGCCCGGCCCGGGCGGGCGCGGGAGGAGTGTGGTCCCTCACGGCCCGTCCCCCGAGCCGTGGTCGGCCTGAAAGAGCTCCAGTTGAGCTTCTTCGGCGCTGCCGCTGCGGGCTGGAGACCGCTTCGGCGATTGACGTCCTGCGGTGGGACTGCCACGGTATCTGCGGACGACCCGCCAGGACGTCAGGCGGGCGGCGCCGCGCTCGACCGGTGCCCGGGCCCGCCGGGGGCCCCGGTGACGCCCGCGCTCAGCCAGGGGCCGGCGCCCTGGGTCGGCGGGATCGGCCAGGACGGAAACGGCCTGGCCCTCACAGATGCGGATGATCCGGTGAGTGCGGGCGCGGTCAGGTCGTGAGCCCGGCCCGACAGCGTGCGGGCGGAATACCCCACGACGGTCGCTGAGATGTACCACGGGGATCGGGCCGCCCCCCCCGTACACGGCCTTCTCCACACCCAGCTCCACCGGCCGGTCCGTGTTGTCGGACCGGTCCGACCCCTGCGGTACGGCGATCATCGGGGCCCTGTTCGCGGCGGTGCCTCACTGCAGTCGGGGCCGACCACTTCGGTGGTGGGCTGCACGACCCTCGGGATCAGGACCAGGGCTTGTTCCGGGCTGCCCGGCATGAAGGTGAAAGCCGGCCGCCCGGTGACTGCCCGCACCTGCACCCCGTGCCGGCGGCGCGTGGGGGAGCAGTCCGCGCGTGAGACTGCGACCCGGTCGCACTCGGCGAGGGCGCCGCCCGGCAGAGGGTCGAGTACGGCAGGACAGATGACCAACGAGGCCCCCCGGGCAGCATGATGGAGACATCAGACATCTCGATCAAC
Organism: Streptomyces sp. NBC_00012; assembly: GCF_045040875.1. Lineage (NCBI taxonomy): Bacteria > Bacillati > Actinomycetota > Actinomycetes > Kitasatosporales > Streptomycetaceae > Streptomyces > Streptomyces sp. NBC_00012. The sequence continues at coordinate 149,078 of NZ_CP108309.1, forward strand.
AGCCCCGGGGCCTCGCTCGTGGCGGCTCGCAGACCGTCACTTGACGCGGCCACCTCGAAGAGGCTCACCGTCGGCAAAAGCGGGATCACGTCACGGCGGCAAGCCGACGAGCCCCGGGGCGAGAGGGTGATCGCGGTGGTCCCCCGCGCCGCGGCAGCCGTGCGGCACGGACACAGACAGATGCGTCCAAGTGCCCGAAGTCTTCAGTTGGACTCACTCGTGGACATCGACTTGGTTCAGCACGATTGAGATTCGCTGACTTCGTGAGCCGTGTGAGAGGGGCACCTGCGTGGGAATCGTGTTGCGCTACCAGGGGGTGAGGAAGAGCGATGACGATCCCGATCCCTGGCGGACCACGATCCACCCGGGGACGGTGCGCCGAGTGCTCGCCTGCTTCCGCCCGCACATCCGCATGGTGGCGCTCTTCGTCGTAGTCGCCACGATGGAGGCGCTGACCGTCGCCGCAACTCCCTTGCTGCTGAGGGAGCTCGTCGACAACGGCATCGTCAAGAATGATCGCGGGGTCGTGATCTTGACGGCCTGCCTGGCCGTCGGCCTTGCCGTGCTGGGCGCGGGGTTGTCGCTGGTGTCCGCCTACATCTCCGGGCGGATCGGGCAGGTGGTCAGCTACGACCTCCGGGTTCAGGCGCTCGACCACGTCCGGCGGCTGCCGCTCGCGTTCTTCACCCGCACCCAGACGGGGGTGCTGGTCGGCCGGCTGCACACCGAACTGATCATGGCACAGCAGCAGTTCAGCGGCTTGCTGATGGCGGCCACCAGTGCGGTCATGGTCGTGGTGGTGCTGGCCGAGCTGTTCTACCTGTCGTGGCTTGTCGGCGTCATCACGCTGGCGCTGGTTCCGATATTCATCGTGCCCTGGGTTCACGTGGGGCGGGTGATACAGCGGCGCACCCAACGGCAGATGGACGAGAACGCCGGCCTCGGCGGACGGCTGCAGGAGCGGTTCAACGTACAGGGGGCGATGCTCTCCAAGCTCTTCGGCCGTCCGGACGAGGAGATGGCCGAATACGCGGATCGTGCCAATAGGATCCGCAAGATCGGCGTGAACCTTGCCGTCTGGGGCCGGATGGCCTTCGTGATGATGACGCTGATGGCCTCGCTCTTCCGCTATCCCACCGCGGAGGAGGTCTCACTGGCGTCTCTGGAGCATCTGCGGACCGATCGCGAGCACGGGAAAGCGGCGCCGGATGTCCTGCGCGACGTGAGTTTTCACGTGCAGGCCGGAACCCTCACCGCAGAACTCCCGCCTGGGGCGGCTGTCCCTGGTCGCCGCCTCGATCGACGACGCGGCGGCCTGGTGCTTCCTGGCCACGCTGACGGCCGTGCACACCGGTTCCGGGGCCGCCGACGCTCTGCCCGTGATCGGCTACAGCATCCTGTTCACCGCCGTGATGCTGCTCGGAGTGTCCCGGCTGCTGCGGCCGCTGGCGCGGCACGTCGGCCGACAGGGCACGCTGAGCCCCGGCGTGATGTACGTCGTCGTCATCGTCCCGATCGTCTGCGGATACCTCACCGACCTGATCGGGATCTACTCGGTCTTCGGCGGCTTCATCGCCGGCCTGGCCATGCCCCGTGACCCGCAGTTCCGCCAAGCGCTGCACAGCCGGATGATGGATACCGTCTCCACGCTACTGCTGCCCGTCTTCTTCGCCCTGTCCGGCCTCACCACCGACCTGCGGAGCATCTCGGCCGACACCCTGCTGTTCGGCGTCGCCGCGCTCCTGGCGGGACTCGCGGGCAAATACTTCGGCAGCACCCTGGCCATGAAGACACTCCGCTTCAGTTGGCGCGAGGCATTCGCTGTGGGAGGACTGATGAACGCCCGCGGCATGATGATCATCATCTTCATCAACATCGGCTTGGCGCAGGGCCTGATCACCAAGCCGGTGTTCTCCGTTCTCGTCATGGTCGCCGTCATCACGAGCACCCCAGCCCTGCCGCTGTACCGCCGGGCGCTCCCGAAACACCTGGAGATGCACTCGGCAGCGAAGCGCCCACTCCGGCGCCGGCACCACGCCCCCTGACGACAACCGACATGCACTGATGTGCAAGTACCCGCCGGAGGTCCAGACCCATGGTCGGGCCGAGGACATCCCGGCAGCCACCGGCTGGTGGCGGCCAGAACCAGATAGTGAGCCGCCGGGTGGTGACATATCGTCGGCGTATCGAGAATCGCATACGCCCGGGCAACACCCTGCTGCATTGACTGGTGGCATGTCCTTCAACCCCTCCAGCGAACCAATGCGACCTGCAGCCCGGAATCCGGTCGTCAGGCCGATCAGCGCCGCCGAGCATATGGCGTTCGTGCGGGCCCAGCGGTCGGTCAGCTTTCTGCAGACCCCGGCGTGGGGCCGCGTCAAGACCGAGTGGCGCAGCGAGTCCCTCGGCTGGTTCGAGGGTCGGCGCCTGGTTGGTGCTGGGCTCGTACTGCACCGCCCGGTGCCGCGGCTCGACCGCTTCACGCTGGCGTATCTACCCGAGGGCCCGGTCATCGACTGGAGCGGCGAGATCGGTGCTTGGCTCGATCCGCTGGCGATCCATCTCAAGGCCCACGGCGCGTTCGCGATCCGGCTCGGCCCGCCGGTGCGCACACACACCTGGAGCGCCGCCCAGGTCAAGGAGGGCATCGCCGACCCGGGCAGCAAACGGCTCACCGACATCTCCGGCCACTGGGCCGACCCGGTCGGTGCCCGCGTGGCCAGCTGGTTCCGGGACGCCGGCTGGCTGCCGCAGAGCCCGGAGGACGGGTTCGGGGTCGGGCATCCACAGTTCAAGTACGAGATCCCGATGGTAGGCAGGACCGAGGACGAGCTGCTCAGGGGTATGAACCAGCAGTGGCGTCGCAACATCAAGAAGGCGGCTAAGGAGGGCGTCGAGGTCACGGTCAGCGACAGGGGCCCGGAGGACCTCAAGGCGTTTCACGACCTCTACGTCCACACCGCCGAGCGCGACCACTTCACACCCCGGCCGCTGCGCTACTTCGAGACCATGTTCGCGGCGCTGAGTGCCGAGGACCCCGAGCGGATCAAGCTCTACCTGGCCCGCCATCAGGGCGACTTGGCCGCCGCTACTCTCCTGGTCCGCGTCGGCACCCACGCCGTGTACGCCTATGGCGCCTCCTCCACCGCGAAGCGCGAGGTGCGCGGCTCCAACGCCTGCCAGTGGGCGATGATCCGCGACTCGCTCGCGGCCGGCTGCGACGTCTACGATCTGCGTGGCATCACCCCCACCCTCGACGCCGACGACCCGCACGTCGGCCTTGTCCAGTTCAAAGTCGGCACCGGCGGCCAGGCGATGCGGTACATCGGCGAGTGGGACCTGCCGCTGCGACCGATGGTTTACCGGGCCTTCGATCTTTATATGAGGCGGCGCGGACGCTGAACCGCACACACGACTCGATCGGTGCGGCGGTCACGACGACTCCCCGAGCCGGATCGCTGCCGCGGGGCATATCGTGGCCGACTCGCGTACGGCGTCATGGAGTTCGGAGGGCGGAGTGTCATCGAGGAGTTCGACCATGCCGTCCTCGTCCCGCTGGTCGAAGACGTCGGGGCGAGCATCACGCACTGGCCCGAGGCAACACACCTGGGAACGTCGACCTCAACACGCATCATGGTTCTTCCCTGTTTCTCTGTGCGGGGCCCGTCACCAGATGACGGGTATTTACTCGACGCCGTAGACGATGGAGCCCTGCCTGAAGTCGATCTCCCTCCGGGGCACGGCAATCTTCAGGTCGGGAGGTGCCGGAAGAGCTCGGGCAGGACGATCCGCAGTTCGGTACGGGGCGGGCACTGGAAGGGCCGGGGATGACTCCGTTGCGCGAAGGGGACTTGGGAAGGTCACCTCCGCAACGGAGAAGCTTCGTTGCGTGTGGTTGCGCATCCATCCATCATCGTCTCGCTACTGTGACCTGCGCACTCACGAGATCCCCGGGGCTTTGCAATCGCCCTGCCTGGCTACCGGCTGGTGATCGGTGTCGCTTTGTCGGTGGGTGTTCGTCATCGTCTTGTCAGTGGGTTGGTGTGGTGTCCGGGCTGGTGGTGCGGGGTGCTGGGTTCTGACAGTGGATGCCGATGAGTGACTGTCGTTTTTGCGGGGTGTGGTGGTCGGTTTGCTGCTGATCGCTATGAGAGGGCGTTTGATCTAGGCAGATTGCCCTTTCTGCCCTAGTAGGTTCCTCGCCAGGTAGGGGTGGTCTCGTCCGTTATGCGCTTGGTGAGGTTGTCGATCGACGCGATGTGGATCATGGCCTCGGAGCTGGCGGTGAGGGTCTCGTAGTCGCGGGCGAGGCGCCGGTGCATCATGATCCAACCCAGGCTTCGCTCGACAACCCAGCGCCTTTTGACTACGTGAAATCCGCGAACTCCCGGGTTTCTGTTGACGACTTCGACATCGATTCCGAGGTTCGCTCCGTGCTCGATGACTGCGTTCTTGAAGCCGGTGTCGACCCAGCTCTTGGCGATGGTGGGGTAGGTCTTCTTGGCCTGGTCGAGGAGGCGTATTCCCACGGCGTTTTCGGAGAGGCTGGCGGCGGTGACGGCCACCGCAAGGATCAGGCCGATCGTGTCGGTGAGGATGCCTCGCTTCCTGCCTACGATCTTCTTCGCGGCGTCCGTTCCCTGGCTGTTCAGGGGTACGTTGGTGGAGGTCTTCACGCTCTGGGTGTCGATGACGGAGGCGGTGGGTTCGGGTTTGCGACCCTCTTTCACTCGGGCCAGGCCGGTCAGGTCGTAGTTGAGCTGGGCAAGGATTCCCTCGTCGCGCCAGGCGGCGTAGTAGGCGTAGACGGTGCCGTGGTTCGGGAAATCGTGCGGGAGGTATTTCCAGGGGATTCCGGTGCGGTTGATGTAGAGGATTGCGTTGAATATGTCGCGGAGGTCGACCTTGGCCGGCTGGCCGGTGGGCCTGCGGTCGAGCCGGGCTTTCCGCCAGGCCGTCAACGTCGGCTCGATCAAGGCCCATCGGGCGTCGGACAGGTCGCTGGGGTACGGCTTGCGCTGGCTCACGCCGTAGCGTTGGCATGGACGCGGCGGACGATGCCGTTCCTCTACTGATGGGCGTTTCTACCTCATCTTCAAACCAGACGGACTTCATGCACGAGAACCGAAGCAAACGGGTGGCCAGGTCGGTAGCTCGGCGGCCATGAAGACGCGTATATGAGGGTGAATAGCTTGAAAACGGGCAAGCGCAAAGGTCACCCGACGACGCAGATCATCTCTAAACGCCCTCTCAGAGGGCGTTTATGCAGGTCAAGGCCCATATGCGTCTTATGCGAGTGCCCCACTTCAGCATGGCTTGCCCTATAGGCGCTAAATTTCACTCAGCAAGGCACGAACCTCGCCGCCCGTCTCATCCGCTTCTGTTCTCGTAAACCCGTCTGACGTAGAAATTCAACAGAACCTCCCAACCTCCTGCGGAACGGAGCCTTCCGGCTCGGCCGTGATCACGCTGGGTCGTGAGTGAGCGCAAGCCGTACCCGAGCGATCTGTCCGACGCCCGATGGGCCCTGATCGAGCCGACGTTGACGGCCTGGCGAAATGCCCGACTCGAACGCAGACCCACCGGAAGGCCCGCGAAAGTCGACTTGCGTGACGTGTTCAACGCGATCCTCTATCTCAACCGCACCGGAATACCCTGGAAATACCTCCCGCACGACTTCCCTGGACACGGCACCGTCTACTTCTACTACGCCGCCTGGCGCGACGAGGGAATCTTCAACCAACTCAACTACGACCTCACCGCACTGGCGCGCGTAAAGGACGGACGCAAGCCCGAACCGACCGCCTCCGTAATCGACACCCAGAGCATCAAGACCTCCACCAACGTGCATCTGACCAGCCAGGGAACCGACGCCGCCAAGAAGATCGTCGGGAGAAAGCGCGGCATCCTGACCGACACGATCGGCCTCATTCTCGCCGTGACCGTCGCCGGTGCCGGCCTCTCGGAGAACGCCATGGGAATACGTCTCCTCGACCAGGCCAAGAAGACGTACCCGACCATCGCGAAAAGCTGGGTCGACACCGGCTTCAAGAACGCCGTCATCGAGCACGGCGCCACCCTCGGAATCGACGTCGAGGTCGTCAACCGCAACCCAGAGAAACGCGGCTTCCACGTCGTCAAAAGGCGCTGGGTGGTCGAGCGCAGCATCGGATGGCTCATGATGCACCGCCGCCTCGCCCGCGACTACGAGACCCTCACCACCAGCTCCGAAGCCATGATCCACATCGCCTCGATCGACAACCTCGCCAAACGCATAACGGACGAAGCCACCCCCACCTGGCAAGGAACCTACTAGAGCAGAAAGGGCAATCCGCCTAGATCAAACGCCCTCTCAGGACAGGCCCTAGTTGTTGCTGGCCATGACGTTGTTGACGCATTCTCGTCGGTTGAAAAATATGTAGACCGGTCTATCATGGGACTATGACATCCAAAGGAGACCTGACAAAGGCCCGGCTCGCAGAGTCCATGCTCGAGCTCATCCAGACCAGCGGCTACAGCGGCACGGGCCTGAACGCTGTGATCGAACACGCCGCAGCGCCAAAGGGTTCGATCTACTTCCACTTCCCCGACGGGAAGGAGGGCCTGGGCGTCGCAGCGGTCGAACTCGCCGGGAAGCAGTTCGAGACGCTGATCGCAGAGGCCGCAGTTTCCGCGGGCGGTGCGGCCGAGGCTGCCCGCGCCGCGATTGAGGCCCTGACGACCATCGTCAGCGAGAGCAACTTCCGGCTGGGTTGCCCGGTCTCCGTCGTCACCCTGGAGATGGGCGCGGAGAGCGAGCGACTGCGGCAGGCGTGCGTCACTGCTTTCGAGTCGTGGATCGCGCCGACGGCCGCGTTGCTCGAGGCCAGCGGCGTTGACGCCGGGGAGGCGCGGTCTCTGGCGACCGTTGTCGTGTCGACGATCGAGGGGGCGGTCATCGTCTCTCGTGCCATGCAGAGCACCCAACCGCTCATTGCGGCCGCTGACGTCGTGGCGGAGCTCGTCAACCAGCGCTGCCAGACCATTGGGAGCACGCGATGACGCCACACGAAGACTCCCGCCACGCCCTGGTCTTCGGGGCCTCGGGACTGGTCGGTCGGCACCTCGTCCTGACCCTTGCCGAGGCTGGTGCGAACGTCACGGCGGCAGTTCGGACCGCCGAGTCCGCAGCGCGTGTCGAGCGATGGGTCAGGGAGCATGGCCTGACACGGAGCATCAGCACGACGATCGTCGACTTCGATGCTCCTGAGATCGTCGCGGGCGGCCCATCGGCGTTCCCGTTCATCACCGAGATCCACAACTGCGCCGGGTCCTACCGGTTCGGGATGACCGCCCAGGAGGCACGCAGTGCGAACGTCGGCATCGTCGAGAAGTTGCTCGACTTCGCCAAGGACCTCCCCAACCTGCAGCGCGTCGTCCACGTGTCGGGCTACCGCGTCGGCGGACAGGACCCCACAACCGTTCCGTGGTCAGACGACCACCGCACCGCGGTCTATAAGGAACTCGGCGCCTACGAAGCGTCAAAGGTGGAATCCGACGCCATCTTCCAGGCCCGAGCCCTGGAGCGCGGAGTCCCCTGGACCATCGTCAATCCGTCCAGCGTGATCGGCGATAGCCTGACCGGGGAGTCCGACCAGCACATCGGGCTGGCCACCACCATCGAGCAGATCTGGGACGGCACGGCAGCGGCGTTGCCCGGCAACGAATCGACGTTCCTCCCGGTCGTCACGGTCGACTATCTGGCGGCGTTCATGGCGGCAGCAGCGGTCGATCCGGCTGCTGCGGGCATGGCCTACTGGGTTCTCGACGACGCCACCCCGCCTCTGGCTGACCTGCTCACGCACGTCGGCCGGCATCTCGGCGCGAAGGTCCCCCGGGTAAGGATGCCGATCGGTGTCATCAAGCGGCTCCCGCAGCGGATCACCAAGGCGGATCCCGAGACGCTCACCTTCATGTCCGCCGACCGCTATCCGACACAGTCCGCCATCGAGTTCGCCGACAGACACGGGATCCAGACGCCCGACGTGCTGGTGTCCCTCGAACGGTGGGCCGACTACCTGGCCGCGCATCGGTTTGGTGCCGTCACGACCGACGGCCGTCGATTCGTCGACGCTGGCGGTCTGAGGACATTCGAGCTCGGCGTACCCGGATCCGGCCGGGTGATCCTTCCCGGCTTGCCAGTCAACGCAGACACATGGGCCGAAGTGACGTCGGGCATCGGCGCGCGAGTCGTCGACCTGCCCGGACTTGGCCTCAGCGGCGGAACGGGCGTTCAGGACTGGGAACAGTGGCTGCCCGCTGTGCTGGGTGGGGAACGCGCTGACCTCATCGGCCATTCCATCGGTGCGGCTGCGGCAGTAGTCGCGGCTGACCGGTTCCCGGCGCAGGTCAAGTCCCTCACATTGATCGCACCGTTCTTCCTCCAAGCCCCGATGGGCGCCTCGGCCAGACTGCGGCCGCTCGTATGCACCTACTTGCGACACACCGAACCGGCACGGCTGTCACACAAACTGACCAGATCAGAAGCGAGCGCGGCTGCTCTCGAATCCAGTGTCAGTGACCTCAAGCGAAGCAGCGCCAGGAGGGTGGCCGAGTATCTCGCCCTTGCGGGATCGAAGCAGTGGCGTGCCGAACTCCAGGAAGCGCTTGGGCGATTCAGCGGCCCGGTCCGCATCATCACGGGAAGCGACGACCCAATCGCCCCGGGCGCGGTTGAGCAGCTCGAGTCACTTCCCAACGTTGAGCTGATCTCGGTGCGGGGTGCCGGGCACCATCCGCAGCTGACCCATAGCGATGCTCTCGTCGATCTGCTCAAGGGACGGTCGCGTGACAAAGACGCCCGAGGTTTCAGCCACTGACAGGGATACGGGCATCCGCGCCCGCATCGACAAGGCAGTCCTGGATGCGACTGCCGACCTGGTGCGGTGGCCACGTCACCTCCACGAGCACCCCGAGCTCTCCAACCGGGAAGCCCTCGGCTGCCACGAACCTGCTGCGCGCAGGCCGGACGTTGCGTTCAAGGGATGAGCGATGACACCGCTCGCTTCCAGGTCAACCATGCCCAGGTGGAGCGAAGTCGGCAAGCCCGCGACCAGTTCAAGGACACCAGTCCGGTCGCCCCGGCGGTCCGTCACATCGACCGGACGGTGGAGTTCCTAGACCTGGTCACCGCCTGCCACTCGTTCGTGGCCGCGGCCGGCCGTGCGGTCCCGGGCCTGCGTGATCGCACGCTCGGTGAGGACGAGCGCACGATCGTGCACGAGAACGTCGCGAAGGTACGGGCGACGCTGGACTGGATCGAGACCGCGGTCGACACGGGCAAGGTCGACATGGACGGCGAGCTGGCCCGTCTGCTGAAGGGCGAGTAGGCACGCCCCGCGCCTCACGGCGTCGGGGCGACGCCGCCAAGCGGCATGCGGACACCCTGCGGTTCGTGCTGTTCGAGGCCCGGCCCGCCGGGTTGTTGTTCTACCAGCTGACCCGCGCTTCCGGGCTTTCGGGCCCTAACCCCGGGTTTTGGACACCGGAGAGACTTGGATCTTGATGGTCCAGGAGAACGGAGTCCCTGTGGGGATGAAGCACTACCCCGCCGAGTTCAAGGCGGACGCCGTCGCGCTGTACCGGTCGCGTCCGGGAGCGACGATCAGGTCGGTCGCCACCGACCTCGGGGTGAACACTGAGACGCTGCGGAACTGGATCAGGGCCGCTGACGGACGTCGGTCCGGTGCTCACTCCACGCCCGCGGCGGCGCCGCGGCCTGGTGGTGATGCGGTTCAGGCGGAGCTGGCGGCCGCGCGGAAGAGGATTCGCGAGCTGGAGGAGGAGCGGGACATCCTTCGCAAGGCAGCCCGGTATTTCGCAGGGGAGACGCGCTGGTGAACCGCTGCCAGTTCGTTGAGGATCACCAGCGCCGGTTCGGCGTCAAGCGGCTCTGCGACATCCTGGGCATCGCCCGCTCGAGTTTCTATTACTGGCGCCGCACCGCCCCGGCCCGTGCGGCCCGACAGGCCGACGATGAGCGGCTCGCGGCCCGGATACGCAAGGCCCACCGGGACTCCGACGGCACCTACGGAGCCCCGAGAGTCACCGCCGAGCTCCGCGACGAGGGCGGTCAAACGGTCAATCACAAGCGCGTTGCCAGGATCATGCGGGCCATCGGCCTTCAGGGAGTGCGTCTGCGGCGCCGGCACCGCACCACCGTCCCGGATGCGGCAGCGGTGAAGGCGCCGGACCTGATCGGCCGTGACTTCACCTCCGAGGCCCCGAACACCAAGTACGTCGGCGACATCACCTACCTGAGTGTCGGCAGCGGGAGGTTCTGCTACCTCGCGACCGTCATCGATCTGCATTCACGACGTCTGGCCGGATGGGCGATCGCCGACCACATGCGCACAGAGCTCGTCACCGATGCCCTGGCGGCCGCTATCCGGACCCGCGGCAGCCTCGCCGGAGCGGTGATCCACACCGATCACGGGGCCCAGTACACGAGTCGGGCCTTCGCTGACGCCTGCCGCCGGGCCGGCGTCCGCCAGAGCATGAGCGCGGTCGGCAGCAGCGCGGACAACGCCGCCGCGGAATCGTTCAACGCGACCTTCAAAAGAGAGACGCTGAAGGGGCGAAAGGGCTGGTCAAACGAACGTGAGGCCCGACTTGACGCCTTCCGAAGGCTGTTTCGCTACAACACGCGACGCCGGCATTCCCGGCTCGGCCAGCGATCCCCGATCACCTACGAGAACACCTTCCACTCAACAGCAACTACCCTGACCCGAGCCGCATAGACGTGTTCAAGATCCGGGGTCAAGGCCCGGCATCACGAACACGTGGACTGAGCCGGGCCGCTGTACCGCTCGACACACCGTCGACAGCGATGCCCGCCGGTAGTGCCCAAACGATGTCGCCTGCGAGGATCCCTCGGTGCGCGACGGCTGAAGGCCCGGCCTGCGGAACATCGTCGACAGATGGCTGATCATCATCTCGTGCGGCCGTCGCCGATCCGTCACAGTGGCGCGATGGACTCAGGACTCGCCGCTGTTCTCGGCGCCACGGTTGGTGCCCTCGGCACCGGGGCGACGGGTCTCGCAGCGGCTCTGCTGGGTCGCAGCACGGCTCGCCATCAGGTCAGGGCCGAGAACATGCGAGCCCTGCGGGAGTCGCGCAGGGCCACCTATCTCGCCTTCGCCGAGGCGCATGAGCGCTACCTGGACCTGCTGTCCACCACGCTGATCCCGCTCTCTCGCATCGAGCGTTTTCCGAGCCAGCGCGAGGAGTGGATCGAGAAGGCGCACAAGCGCTGGAATCAGGTGCTGAAATACCGGCAGAACGAGATCCAGAAGATTCGTGCCGTCCTCTACCTGGACGCCACCCGCCCGGTAGCCGAGGCCGCGCTTGAGGTGACAATGAGGTTTGCCCTTCTCAGTAATGCGACCCGCCGCACCATCGAGGCCCTCAAGGGCCAGGGTTTAGACACCGGCCCCATCACGCCGCCACGGCCGGGCTACATCGACCGCCTGACGGAAGACGGGCTGGACCCGGAGACGCCCGCATGACGCACATGCCCGCACGCTACGCCTTGGTCGACACCGAGCTGGGCGGCCAGCGGATCATCCGCGGCGAACCATTGATCCTGGGACTGGCTGCGGCGAACACCGATCCGCGGATCCACACCAACGACCCGGAGCGGGAGATCGGCAACCGGTCCCACCTCGGGTTCAGCGCGGGCCCGCATCAGTGCCCGGCCCGTACTCCCGCCCGCCTGATCGCCCGCGTCGCTGTCGAACAGGCCCTGCATGGCCTGCCACGGATCACACTCGGTGTCCCCGCCGACGCAGTGACGTCCAGCCCCTCTCCCTGGATGCGTCACCTGGAATCCCTGCCCGTGACGTTCGCCCCGGCCGGCAACACCGCCCCCGACTCTTCCGTCCGATAGCCCAGTCCGCCCGCTCTCGCACCGTGTACCGGAGGTAGATCATGACGGCACCACAACGCACCACTCAGCACGTTCCCGTCCTGCGCCTGGACCCGACCGGCGCCGACCACCAGGGCGAAGCCGCACGGCTGCGAGAGCTCGGCCCGGTCGTGAAGGTGATCCTTCCCGGCGACGTGGAAGCATGGGCCGTCACCACACACCAGCTGCTGACGGAGCTGGTGAACGACCCCCGGGTCAGCAAGGACTGGCACCGGTGGACGGACATCCGCACCAACCGGATTCCCGAGGACTGGCCGCTGACCGGAATGGTCAAGGTCACCAACATGGTGACGGCCGACGGCGACGACCACCGCCGCCTGCGCCGCGTCGTCACCCAGGTCCTCACCCCCGAACGTGTCCGGGCCATGCGCCCGCGCATCACCGAACTCGCCCGCGCACTTGTCCAGGCGCTGCCCGAGCGCACCGGCCCGGACGGCTCGGTCGACCTGCGTGAACACCTGGCCTACCCGCTGCCGATGACCGTCATCTGCGACGTCATCGGAGTCCCCGGACCGCTCCGTCCCCAGATTCGGCGCCTGGTCCGGTCCATCTTCGACTCCACCGCAGAGCCTGAGGAAGTCCTCTCGACACAACACCTCATCTACGAACTCCTCGACAAGGTCGTCGCGCACAAACGCCGCACACCGGGCGACGATCTCACCAGCAACCTGATCGTCGTCCAGAGGGACAACCCCGACCTCCTCAGCGACACAGAGCTGACTGGCACCCTCTGGCTGATGATCGCCGCCGGTCACGAAACCACCCTCAGCCTCATCACCAACGCGCAGCGCGCCCTGCTCACCCACCCCGACCAACTCGACCTGGCGCTGAGCGGCGGCCCGTCCGTCTGGCCGGTCGTCGTGGAGGAAACCCTGCGCTGGGACGCCCCCATCGGCAACTTCCTCGCCCGCTACCCCCGCGAGGACCTGCGCATAGGCGGCGTCACCATACCCGCCGGCGACGCCGTCCTCGCCCCCTACAGCACGGCTGGCCGCGACACCGCCCAGCACGGCCAGGACGCCCACCGGTTCGACATCACCCGCGACCAGGCCCGGCACCTGGCCTTCGGCGGCGGCCCCCACGTCTGCCTCGGCGCACCCCTGGCACGCATGGAAGCCGCGATCGCTCTCGAAGCACTGTTCAGCGAGTACCCCGGTCTCTCCCTCGCCACCAACCCCGAATCGCTCGTGCCCGTGCCGTCCCTGATCTCCAACTCCGTCCAGGCCCTCCCCGCCTACCTGAACCACCACCGCCCCAACACCACGGCCACCGACACATGCCCTCAAGGAGCCCGGCAGTGAACGCCCCCGCACCCGCCATCGACGTGGACAGCCCGGCCGAAGGCACCGCACCGTCGACCTCATCTGGTCCTTGCGATGGGGGACGAGGGCGGGCCGGCCAGGGTGTCCGCGCGCCTGGAGCCGGTTCTCGCGGCTCGTGTCGGTGAGGCCTTGAGCGGTGCGGCGGTGGTGTGGGAGCGGCGGGCGGAGGGCGAGCTGTACACACGAGTGGAGACGGACCTGGTCGTGGAGGTGCTGGCCGGGTCCGGCCGGCACGGCACCCTCACCGTGACCCGGATGCGGTGAGGATGCCGTGCCCACTGGTCAGGCGGTACTTCACGACGGTGAGCCGGTGGCGATCTTGTCCAGTGCGGCCCGTTCCTTGGAGTCCGCGGACAGATTCCAGCGGAGCTTGGTGCCCACCCAGTTGAAGAGTTTCGGCGACGGGCGGGACTTTCGCCGTGCACGCGATGCCGTGGTCAACGATGCAGCCTCGCGCCGGTCACCCCGCGCCCGTGGAGGTGCCGGAAGAAGACCGGCCGTCCTGCGCGGCAAGCGCCGTGTCAACGAAGGCCCGCACGAGCGCGACCACCTCAGACGCCGTGACGTCCTTCGTCCAGCCGCTGGCCCCGTGCCAGCCGCTGCACTCCATCCGGAACCGGTGGACCCCGTGCATGTGCTCCAGCTCGCGAGCGTACGGCTGATCGCGGCAACGCCCGTGCCGTTCGGTCTGCTCCAGGTGCACGCGGACCACACCAAGGTGGAAACGACGCGGCAGGGTCCGCTGTTCGAGGCAGCCGCGGCACTCCAGGAGGTGCAGCGCACCGCCTTCGAGCTGGAGGAAGTAATACGGCGTGGCCTTGCCCTCCCGGGTGTTGCAGCTGCCGCAGAGCGGGCCTTCTCCGAACTACCGGTGCGATGGGCCACGTCGCACCGGTTCAGTCCGTCGACAACCCCTTCGGCTCCTGATGGAGCGGCGAGAAGCACAAGCTGCGTGCGGACCAGGCCGGGATGGTGACCGAGCGTTCGTAATGCGGAATGCTTTGGTCATGAGCGAAGAATCCGAGCGGCTGGCGAAGGCACTCATCGAGTTCCGGGAAGCCGAGGGCATCTCCGTGAGGGAGCTCGCGCATCGCACCCAGTTGAGCCAGGCAACCATCCGGCTCCACGAGAGCGATCACGGACGCCCGCCAGTCCCCATCGCGGCCAGTCGTTTCGAGGAAGTACTCGGCTGGGCACCGGGCAGTATCCCGACCGATTCGAGCGAGACGACGGACCTCGAGCTTCCGCCGGACTCCGGCGCTGGCACTGGGTAGTCCGAGAGATCAGGTGGTCAGAGGGTGCTGGACCGCCCGGCGATCTGACCGAAGGTGGGCAGGCCCAGGTGAATCACCGAGGGTTTGAGTGCGGCATCGAGCTGGGCCAGCTTCTCCTCGGCGCCGGCCAGGCTGATCTCCAGGCCCTCGACCTCACCGAGCCAGCCTTCACGCTGAGCCTCGGCGATCCGATCGAGCAGGTTGTCGCGGATCTCGATCAGACGGTCTCGTTGGGACGGCTCGGGCCGGAGGAGCGAACATCGCACGCAAGCTTAACCGAACTGATCTTGAAGCGGATCTCGGGGAAATCGACCTCGCGCGTTGACCGTGAGTGACCGTCACGAATCGTGTGATGTTGCAGCGTTCGGCGTGTCGCGGCGGCCTGTCGGCAGGCTTTGATGAGCAGGCCCTTCACGGCATGGGGATGTATGTGAAAAGCAAGTGATCGAAACGGCACTCCCTCGGCTCAGCCCGCCTCAGCCGACCTCTCGGGTCTCTGGTGTCCGCAATCCAGCCGGGCGCCATGGGCATCGACGACTGCGTAGTCGAGTACGACCTTGGTGGGGTCGCCGTCCTCGTATAGCCAGACAGTGATGCAGTCCCGTGAGACGAAGGTAGAGAACCAGACGTCGATCCCCTCGGTGATCGGCCCGACCGTGAAGACCTCGCCCGGGTTCATCCAGTAGTCCTCACCGTAGGGCTCGATGAAGAGGCAGACAACGCTGTCACCTACGTTCTCCACGGGGAACCTGCTACGTCCCACTGGACCCCCTAACGATCGCGGACGGGCCAATGGATGCTGCGAAGGCGGCGAGGGCAGTGAAGTCGGCGTTCCTCAGACCGATCCGCGGATTGACGTGATGGAGAAGGGCGGGTGCGCTGTGGCTTGCGGTCACGTGTGCATGATCCGCGTCGCCTTGCTCGTCGTCCACCCAGGCAAAGGGCCGACCACTGGCATACGCCACCAACGGTTGGGACTTCCAATGAACCCCGTCCGCACGCTCATTGAACAGAGCGTCACCGAAATCGACGAACGGCAACTCGGGCAGGCCAAGCACCGGTCCGATCCACCGGTTGGCGTCGCTCATCCACGTCGTGGCCCAGCACAACTCATAGCCGAGAGCCATCAAGGCCGGCCCGTGGTCGGGGTTGAGCCACACCCGCAGTGGTTTCCGATGGCCTCGTGGCCCCCTGGGCTCACCGGCAACCCTACTTTCTGCTGAGACGCGGAGAGTGGTGTAGCCCTCGGGTCGCTTCTCAGGCTTCGCTGCATAGGGATTCAGGGGGCCGTCCACATCGAGGAACAGCAACGGTCGACTCATGGCACCCCCGACTTCGCTCCCGATACGCTGAGTCGCCAGAGCATATCTGTCTTTCGTTCGCCGATGCCTGGCTGATCGTCAGGTTCAGGTCGACTCCCAGCGGGTCGCGGAGAGTAGCGGCCAGGATTCCTGTGGACAGGCGGTCGCGGAGATCGATGTCGTCAGGGTGCCGACGAGGAGGCGGTCAGCGCCGTGGAGAATGCCCGGCATGGATGATGCCTTCACGCTCCTTCAGCAGGCAGCCGATCTGCTCCCCGGGGGCGCCCGTGCCGAAAACGGCGTGACACTCGAAGACGTGCGCGACTACCAGCGGCACCAGGAGTGGGAGCTCGTGCTGGATCTTCTGATGGAGATTGGGGACGAGCACCCCGTTCCCTTGGGCTTCTGGTCGCTTCTCACAGACGCTGCTCGGCAGATGATGCTGGAGCACAGCGCGCGCTGGTGCGAGTGGCGGGCCTGGGAGGTGCAGCACGGTGCTATCCGGGCCAGGTTGAGTCTCCTGAGGGCGGAGGAGGGCGGGCGTCAGACCGCGTTCTCCGGGCAAGGGCAGCTCAGGCCGCTGTGGGACATCGGCAACCGCGCACCCTGCGGCGAGCAGGCCGCGAACATCGCGCGGCTGTGGGTGGAGGGTGCGCCTGGGTTGGCGCCGGGAGAGAGCGCCACGGTCCGCTTGGCTCCTCTCTGCCCCGAACAGTGGCACCATCTTCAGCCCGGCGATGTGATCACCATGCATGAGGGCATGCCAGCTGTGGGCACGGCCACGATTATCGAGGTCACGCCGCCTGCCGTTCCCGAGCCTGATCGGTAGCTGCGGGCGCGAGCCGCGAAGGTGCCTGCGGTTGCTCGTCAGGGCCGTGGGGCCGACCCGGTCTGGTCGCGAAGCGCCCACAGGTGGGATGATCACCAGCATGACGATCATCAGAAAGGCCGATGCCGCGTAGACGGCCCGGCCGCGTCCGTACCGAGCTTCAGCGCCGGCCCCGGATGCAAGACGACACCACGACCATCCATGGTCTCTCCTCGGCAGCGCTCGCTGAAGTTCGACGGATAGAACGTCAGAAGAAGTACCTGTGGCCAGGTTCGATCGGGTCGGCCATGGTGCGCTGGAGAAGCTTCGTCAACCAACCGAACCGACGCCTGTGGGATTACGAGGGCGGCGGCTGCACGGAATGGGCCTGTTGCGGAGACCCTTGGCAGGCCCGCGAGCATCTCGAAGCGGTGATGCTGGCGATGTCCCGACGACGTGCGCGTGAACTCCGCCACCTTGTCGATGCTCTGGACAGACGCTACTGATGCCCGGCGGGGGCGGCCCGTGCTCGTGTCGCGGGTCGCCTGGTTCTCGGGCAGTTTCAAGCAGCGCCATGCGGCGGGAGTGTCCCGTGAATCCTGTGTGCAACCACTCATTGAGTGCGTCGTCAGTGTCCGGACTCGGCGCTGCTTCGTCCGGCATCGCGGCGGAAGTCGGGCATGCCGAGGTGAACGGTGGACGGTTGTGCTGCACGGTCACGCATGGCCTCCAGCTTCTGCGCGGCGGCGGCCATGGTGGTCTCGATCGCGGCGACCTCGCCCAACCAGCCCTGGTCCCTGGCCTCCTGGAGGCGGTCGACGAGATTGGCGTGAATCTCCTGGAGGCGTGGCATCTGGGCCGGGTCCACGAGCAGTAAGGGGCATCTGACACAGGCATTTTCATGCTGGCACGGGGTCGCGTAGTCGCGGCCGCAGGTCCCCAGTGCGACCTTGCGGAGTTCGAAGTGGGCCAGGAACTCGTCCCACTCGGTGGTGGTGAGCTCGCGGTACTCCTCGCTGGGCCGCTCGGTTCTGCGGCGGGCGATGAAGGCCCGGTGATGGGAGATCACGTCCTCCGGGTAGATCGCGGCATACCCCATGGTGGTGTCCAAAGCGGCGTGGCCGCAGATTTTCGCGGCGATGTGCGGGGGCAGTCCGGAGCGGATGGCGTCGGTCACGAAGATCCTTCTGAAGTCGTGGGGCGCCATTCGAGCGGGTCACCGGCCACGGTGATCTGGGCGGACTGCGAGGTGGCGACCAGGCACTCGCGGATGAAGCTGCGGGTGAGTGGCCGGTCCTCGGTGCCGTACCGGCGTTGGAACAGGAACGGCATGGGCGGGCTCCAGGTCTGCTCGAACACGTCGTAGGCCGACACCAGCGGCAGGGCGGCGTTCCCGGCCCGGACCCGGAAGATGACCGCGGTCAGTACCTCGGCCAGCTCCGGGGAGACCAGCAGCAGGCGCTCCGAATCGGTCTTGGACGGGGCGACCTGCAGCATCGGCACCACCTCGCCGGTGGTGGGCAGGGTGTAGGCGATGAAGCTGTGGTGGGTGAGTTCCAGCATCTCCTCGATCCGGATGCCGGTGTGCCGCAGCACTTCCACCGTCGCCCAGGACCAGAACGCCGCTTCCTCCTCGTGGGTCAGGTTCCGCCGCCTGCCGGCGGCCACCTCGGTGACGTAGACGCGGCGGGCCTGCCCGGACCCGCAGCGCTCGAACTCCTCCCCGGCGACGAGGAACCGTCCACCGGCCGGCGTCGCCCGAGCCGCGGTGATGCGGGCCTCGGCGTCCTTGCGCTGCCGGTCGACAGCGCGAAGCAGCGCGGGCAGCAGCGGCAGTTGGGTCCTGGTCCGCTGGTCCATCCGGGACTTCACCCCGGACCTGGACTTCTTCGCCGCGCACTCGTTCGCCTTGATCGGACACGGCGCCACCCACGGCGCCCACCGCGCCGGATCGTCGGCGGCCCAGCGGGCGATGTCCTGGTAGAACGCCCGGACAAACACCAGCTCGCTGCGGAAGTTCACCCGCGGCCGCACCGGATGGCCCTGGGCGGCACTGTCACGTTGGCGAATGGCGTGGGAGGATCTTCGAGTTGATCATGGTGGAGGGGGATCGTCCGTGGGGAGCGCGTCGCCGTCGTACAAGGGGCACCGGTACCCGGTGGAGATCATCTCCCACTGCGTGTGGCTGTACTTCCGCTTCCCGCTCAGTTTCCGCGAGGTCGAGGAACTGATGCTCGAGCGCGGCGTGATCGTCTCCCACGAGACCGTCCGCCGCTGGTGCGCGAAGTTCGGCCAGGCCTACGCCAACGGCCTGCGCCGCCGGCGACCCCGGCCCGGCGACAAGTGGCACCTGGACGAGGTCTTCATCAAAATCAACGGAGAGCAGAAGTACCTGTGGCGAGCCGTCGACGCCGACGGCAACGTGCTCGACATCCTGGTCCAGAACCGGCGGGACACCGCTGCGGCCAGGCGCGTCTTCCGCCGCCTGCTGAAGACGACCTGCTCGGTGCCGAGGGTAGTCGTCACGGACAAGCTGCGCTCCTACGGGGCGGCCCACCGCGAGGTGATGCCCTCGGCCGAGCACCGCTCCCACAAGGGCCTGAACAACCGGGCCGAGAACAGCCACCAGCCCACCCGCCAGCGCGAACGCGCGATGAAGGGATTCCGCAGCATCGGTGGAGCACAGCGGTTCCTGTCCGCGTTCAGCGGCATCTCACCCCACTTCCGGCCCCGCCGCCACCTGATGACCGCCGCCCACTACCGCGCCGAGATGACCACCCGCTTCGCCATCTGGGACCAGATCACCGGCGCTGCAAGCCGGCCCACCACGGCCTGACCCCAGGCCCGAAACGCAAGCCCACCACACCCCGACGCCCCATCAGACACTCACACACCCAACAACGTGACAGAGCCCTCCGCGGGCCTGTGGATTCGGTCCGTCGTAGCGCCCAGAGGGATGCCTACGCCGGTCTGCTCAGCGCGGCGCGCGCGTACGTACGCAGGACCGAGCACAACGCTGCCTCGCGCGAACTCGGACTTGAGGGCGTCCTCCGGGAGTTGTCGAATTCCGAACGGCAGGATCGAATCGTGCGCTTCCGGGCCCAGGCGGACCTGGAACCTGTGCGTCATGCGGTAGCAGTCGTGTCGCTGGAGGGCCCTGAGCACTTGGTACCGCTCGCTGAGGCCATCGAGCAACGCGCGGAGGCTTTCCGACTGGCCGCCTACAGGAACTGGAGCAATTGCGGACGGACACCGGCGGAGCGCAGGGAGCGAAACAACCACCTGCTACGGGCGTACGGGGAGGTCGAGGCCGCGATCCCCGCGTTTGTCACGGCGGCCCGCGCACACCTGAACGGTGTTCCGCCGTCTGCGTGAGGATGGAGCGCCCTAGGCAGCAATGGGTACCCGGGGGCGTAAACGGTTGCCTACGCCCCCTTAAAGCTGCCGACCCCGGCGCACTGGACTGGCTGCAACCCCTGATCTCCCCCGGCCGTATCTTCATCGTCATGACACCTAACCGAAGGCCTCGATCCGCCCCGAATGACCGGGAGTTGAGGCTGTGGAAGGTCGGCCGGGCGCTGACCCTCGCCTTCGCTGCTGCGGTCCTCGTCGCGAGCGGCGTCTTCTACGGGCTGTACAGGATGCTTGATGTCCAGGAGATCGGTACCACCGCCAAGCTCGATGCCAAGACGCTCTTCGACTTGGTGAAACTCTCCTTCGGAGTCGTCGCCGGGGCTGGCGCGCTCGTCGCCTTGGTCGTGGCCTACCGGCGCCAGCGCGTCGATGAGGCCGGCGCCCACCGCGAAGCCACCCGGCTCCACGCAGAGCGCTTCTCCCAGGCCGTCGACAAACTCGGATCTGATTCACCCGCAGTCCGGCTCGGCGGGGTCCACGCCCTGGCCGGCCTTGCCGACGACGCCCCCACACAAGACCTGCGCCAGACCTGCATCGACGTCCTATGCGCCTACCTCCAGCTCCCCTTCACCCCCGACCCCGGCGACGACCCCGCCCACCAAGAGGAACGGCACGGCTACCTGGCCTTTCGTAAGGTCCGACACACGATCCTGCGCCTCATTGGCGACCACTACCGAATCCCCAAGGGAACCCACCGTTCCTGGCAGGGCTGCGATCTCGACCTCACTGGCGTCACCATCGACGGCGACATGGACTTCTACCAAGCGGAGTTCTCCGGCGGCAGGGTGTCCTTCGCCGGGGCAGTGTTCTCCGGCGGCAGGGTGTCTTTCGACTGGGCGGTGTTCTCCGATGACAGTGTGATCTTCGACAGCGCGGTGTTCTCTGACAGCGCGGTTTCCTTCACCCACGCGAGGTTCTCCGACGGCACGGTGTCCTTCGACGGGGTTGGTTTCTCCGGCGGTGAGGTGATCTTTACCGGGGCTGTGTTCTCCGGCGATGTGTCCTTCGACCGAGCGGAGTTCTCCGGCGGTGAGGTGATCTTCGCCGGGGCTGTGTTCTCCGGCGGTGGGGTGTCCTTCGACAGTGTGGTGTTCTCCGGCGGCGAGGTGTCCTTCTACCGAGCGAAGTTCTCCGGCGGCACGGTGTCCTTCGACCGAGCGGAGTTCTCCGGCGGTGAGGTGTCCTTCGACGGGACGGAGTTCTCCGGCGGCAGGGTGATCTTCGACCGAGCGGTGTTCTCCGACGGCACGGTGTCCTTCGACAGCGCCACGGGTCAGGCTCCTCAGGGGCTTCTTGCTGCCGTCGGCACACCCGCTCCTCCAGGGGTGGTCCTTCCTCCTTCCTGGTTGCCCTTTGTTCCATAGCGCCACGGGGGCGGAAACGGTCCCCTACGCGGGCTCGACCCAGACCTCGAAGTCCAGCCCTCCGATCTCCAGCCGAATCCCGATCTCACCCGGAGGCGCTTGCACCGCAGCGACATGACTGACAAGGGAGTGCGACGCCAGAAGGTCCACGATCAGGTCGCGGACGGCCCCACAGCTCGGCCCTTTCGTCGGCGTAATCCCCAGATCCACAGCATCCATCGTGTCCTCCACTCACTCGGATCTTGCACGGTTCAACGACAGATCGAGGTCACGGGTAAGGGGCCCGCACACCGGTCGTCCGCGATCCATTCCAGCGGGGGACTAAAACGGTCATATGGGGCGGGGTTCTTCAGTTACCGTGCTGGCTGCAACCGCTGACCTCAGCACCTTGTCTTTATCGTCATGACGCCCAGGCGAAGGCCACGATCACTGAATGAACGGGAACTGCGGTTGTGGAGGGTCGGCCGGGCTCTCACCCTCACGTTCGTCGCCGCGGTCCTGGTCGCGAGCGGCGTCTTCTACGGCTTGGTAGTCCTGCTGGACGTCCAGCAGATCGACAGCACCGCGAAGCTCGACGCGAAGACGCTCTTCGACTTGGTGAAGCTCTCTTTCGGTGTGGTCGCCGGAGCCGGTGCGCTCGTTGCCCTGGTCGTCGCCTACCGCCGCCAGCGCGTCGACGAAGCCGGCGCCCACCGCGAAGCCACCCGACTCCACACCGAGCGCTTCTCCCAAGCCGTCGACAAACTCGGCTCCGACTCCCCAGCCGTCCGACTTGGCGGCGTCCACGCACTCGCAGGCCTGGCCGACGACGCCCCCGACATCAGTCTTCGCCAGACCTGCATCGACGTTCTGTGCGCCTACCTCCGGCTCCGCTATAGCCCCGACCCCGGCGAGGGCCCCGCCCACCTGGAGGAGCACCACCACTACCTCGCCCTCCGCGAGGTCCGACACACCATCCTGCGCCTCATCGGCGATCACTATCGACGCCCCCACGGAGCCCGCCGATCCTGGCAAGGCTGCGATCTCGACCTCACCAGCGTCACCATCGACGGCCCCATGAACTTCTGCGGCGCGGTGTTCTCTGGCGGCGACGTGGGCTTCGGTGGCGCGGTGTTCTCCGGCGGCGACGTGGATTTCGGTGGCGCGGTGTTCTCTGGCGGCAGCGTGGATTTCGGCGGCGCGACGTTCTCTGGCGGCGACGTGGATTTCGGCGGCGCGGTGTTCTCTGGCGGCAGCGTGGACTTCCGCGGCGCGACGTTCTCCGGCGGCTACATGGACTTCAGCGGCGCGGTGTTTTCCGGCGGCAGCGTGTACTTCAGCGACGCGACGTACTTCGGCGGCAGCATGGACTTCCGCGGCGTGGAGTTCTCCGGCGGCAACGTGTACTTCGGCCGCGTGGAGTTCTCCGGCGGCGACGTGGACTTCCGCGGCGCGGTGTTCTCTGGCGGCGACGTGTACTTCAGCGACGCGGTGTTCTCCGGCGGCAGCGTGGACTTCCGCGGCGCGAGGTTCTCCGGCGGCAGCGTGTACTTCAGCGACGCGGTGTTCTCCGGCAGCACCGTGGACTTCCGCAACGCGGCCAGTCCGGCTCCTCAGGGGCTTCTTGCTGCCGTCGGCACACCTACTCCTGCGGAGGTCACCCTGCCTTCCGCTTGGCTACTGCCAGCTCCATAGGACCCCCAGGGGGCTTAATCGGTCGTTTCCGCCCCCGTTTCCCATTGGAAGGTCACAAGGAACAGGAGGGCGGCGAGCGCCAGGAAAGCGGCGAGCGCCACACCGAGGGCAGGAATCAGTTCCGGGTGACTGGCAGCGATAGGGCCGACGACCGCGGGAAGGGCCCATGGGATCCGGGCCCTTCCCGCGCTCTGTGCCCGTCTACCAGCGCATGCCGAGTTGGTCGAGGTCGGTTCGGCGTTGTTCGGGGAGTTTGGCGGCGCGTTTGCGGACGTTGTCGAGCCAGGTGCCGAGCTTGACCACCAGGCCGCCGTCAGCGCCGCCCTGACGGCCTGTCGGGCCGACTTCCGTCTCCAAGTGCTCGACGTGCTTCCGAGGCACCCGTAGGTGTCCTTCACGGGCGTGGAACTGCCGTGCCGCCGCGAGGTTGGCCGCCCACTTCGTATCCTGCGTCTGCTTCACCGGCCGTTCGTCTTCCTCGGCCGCCTGGAGCCCGAGGGTGTTCTCCAGGATCCATTGCTGTGCGGGCAGGAGTTGTTCCCACCCGTACCGCTGCGCCGTGACCCAGCGTCCGAGGTCCTCGCCCTGCACGACGACGTTGCCCACGGTCTTCGGCAGTGTGCCGCCGGCCTGGATGTGGTTCTGGACGAGGCGGTAGCAGCGCTGCCACCCGGTGTCCCATACCGGGCACCACCCCGGATCAATCGCATCCAGCTGATCTTGCCGGGTCTCGGTCATCGCCCCGGCCGCCGAGGGGATGGGGAGGCCGGCCGCGCGCAGCTCTACATTCTCCCGCGCCCTACGCGCTGCCGCCTTCCCGTTCTTCGCCCACACTCCGGTCGGATGCCCCTCCCAGAGCGCGGTGGTCGGCGAGAGGAAGTGGCCGTGCACCACGGCGTAGGCGCGGGCGACAGCGACCCCGTCCGCCCAGGCCGCCTCCTGCTCCGACCACACCATCCCCAGTTGCTCCGGCCGACGGCGAGGGTCTGCACCGTTAACTTCACCGTGGGCAGCGGGACTGTAAATCGTTCGGTGTAACTCCCGATCATGGAGGATGCATCGATGACCAGTGAGAACGTGGCCGAGGCCCAGATAAGCGAGGCGGTAGAGCCGCAGCCGGCGAGGGTGGTGGATGACCGGCTGATCGACGAGCTGGTTTCCCGAGCTCAGGCCGAGGGACTGCAGCTGACCGGCGAGGGCGGACTGCTCCAGCAGCTGACGAAGCGGCTGCTGGAGTCCGCCCTGGAGGGCGAGATCACCGACCATCTCGGCTATGACAAGCACGATCCGGCCGGGAAGAACGGCGGGAACTCCCGCAACGGCACCCGGACGAAGACCGTGCTGACGGACGTCGGTCCGGTGGAGATATCCGTCCCTCGCGACCGGGACGGGGCGTTCGAGCCGAAGATCGTCAAGAAGCGGCAGAAGCGCCTGTCCGGGGTGGACGAGATGGTCATCTCCCTGTCGGCGAAGGGCCTGACCACGGGCGAGGTCCAGGCCCACCTCGCGGAGGTCTATGGCGCCGACGTCTCCCGCCAGACGATCTCCACGATCACCGACAAGGTCCTCGAGGGCATGGCCGAATGGCAGAACCGCCCGCTCGACCCGGTCTGTCCGGTCGTGTTCATCGACGCCATCCACGTGAAGATCCGCGACGGCGCCGTCGCCAACAGGCCGATCTACGTGGCCCTGGCCGTCACCGTCGAGGGCCGGCGCGAGATCCTCGGCTTGTGGGCCGGGGACGGCGGCGAGGGCGCCAAGCACTGGATGCACATCCTCCCCGAGATCAAGAACCGCGGCGTCAACGACGTCCTCATGCTCGTCTGCGACGGGCTGAAGGGCCTGCCCGACGCGGTCGAGACCGTCTGGCCGAGGACGATCGTGCAGACCTGCGTGGTCCACCTGCTGCGGAACTCCTTCCGATATGCCGCCCGCCAGGACTGGGACAAGATCGCCAGGGCTCTCAAGCCGGTCTGTACGGCGCCGACCGAGGAGGCCGCGCTCGAACGATTCGCCGAGCTCGCCGACACGTGGGGCAGGAAGTATCCGGCGATCGTCAGACTCTGGGAGAACGCCTGGGAGGAGTTCACCCCGTTCCTCCGATTCGACACCGAGATCCGCCGCATCGTCTGCACGACCAACGCGATCGAATCGGTGAATGCCCGGATCCGGCGGGCGGTCAAGGCCCGCGGCCACTTCCCCAACGAGCAGGCCGCCCTGAAATGCGTCTACATGGCGATCATGTCCCTCGACCCCACCGGCAAGGGGCAAACCCGCTGGACCCTGCGCTGGAAGACCGCGCTGAACGCCTTCGACATCACCTTCGACCGCCGCCTCTCCGCACCCCGTCAGTAACCCCAAACACCCCTGATACACCGTTCGATTGACAGACCCATCCCCTCTCGGGGGAACCTCACTCCAACCCCCTGCACCTGGTGCCGGTGGCCGCGGGTCTCATCGTCGGCATCGGCAATGTGAGCCTGAAGCTCACGGACAACTTCCAGCTCAGCGGCATCGCGTTGGGGACGCTGATCGTCCTCATCGGCTACCACGCCCTGCGCGTCATGGCTCCCGCCCGCATGACGGACGAGCCTCCGCTCCTCGAACCGGACAATGCTGGGTACGACCGAGGCGTGCCGGGCGGATCGTGATCGCAGGCGCCACCATCAGTGAGGCCCCTCCGACGGGGAACGGCCTCACTGATCTGTTCGCCACACCGATCCGTACACCACCCGGCAGGTCGCGGTCCACGTCCGGGCCCGCGGGGTTCAGACGTCGACGGACACGTACTCCTTGCCCTTGTCGTTCTCGATCACGACCTTCTGTACGTCGTCCATGGGGACGGCCGCCGAGCCGTCGAGGTTGGCACCCTTCTTCTCGTCGGCGACGAGCCAGCTGCCCGCGATCTCGCGGCTGCCGTCCTTCGCGACGACCACCACGCGGCAGCGCTCGCCCGCCGGGATGCCCATGGCCGAGACGTTGAGGCGGATCCAGTCGACGGCCGGGGTCACCCGGAGCCTCATCTCGCTGCCGGTCGAGGCACTGCGGCCCTCGACGACCTTCATGCCGCCCGGCTGAGCCGGTGGCACGGTCGCCGCGACCGAGGGGGCCGGGGGGATCGCCTCGTGGGTGCGTTCGCCGGTGTTCTGGCCGATCAGGACGCCGCCACCGAGGACGGCTGCCGCCGCGACCGCGCCCAGGACCGCTCTTCGCCGCAGCGTCTGCCCGGCGCGTTCGCTGCGGACCTGCCTCAGCGTGCGCTGGAGCAGCAGGTCACCACCTTCCGGGGGCCCGTCGAGGAACGCCTCCGGGGGTACTTCGCCGAGCGCGGACTCCATCTCCCGCAGCCCGTCCAGTTCGTCGCGGCACTTCTGGCACGACGCCATGTGTTCGTCGACGGTTCGCACCTCCTGCTCATCGAGCGCGCCGAGGACGTAGGCGCCGAGCAGTTCACTGTCATGTTCCTTGGTGCTCACACCGCCACCCCCTTCAACGCCACCAGCTTCACTGCCTTCGGTCTGTCCGCGTACATGTCCCGCAGGGCCTTCAACGCATAGTGTGACCGGGACTTGACCGTCCCGGGTGGTATCCCGAGTCTGTTCGCCGCCTCGGCAACGCTCCTGCCCTGGAAGTAGATTTCCATAAGCACGTCCCGGTGGTCCGGGGAGAGCCGGTCGAGCGCCTCCATGACGACCATCGAGTCGACCACGGCGTCCGCGTGGTCCTGCTCGACGGGCTGGGTGGTCACCGACTCGGCGACCTCCGTGGGGCGCGCGGCCTTGGCCCGGTACCGGTCCGTGATGATGTTGCGGGCCACGGTGAGCAGCCAGCCACGCACCGAGCCCTTGCCGTTGACCAGCGCGTCCGGGTGTTTCCAGGCCCGGATCAAGGTTTCCTGGACCACGTCCTCAGCGGCGCTGCGATCACCGGTCAGGCGTTGTGCGTACGCGAGCAGGGCTCTGCCGTGTTCCTCGTAGAGGGACCGGATCAGTGCCTCGTCACCGGTGTCCTGTCTCTGCCGACTGCGGGACCACAATGCCGCCATCCATTCTCTCCGTCCTCTCCTGGGCCGATGCGCTGAACACGGACGGCGGGCCGGGCCGGTTCAATCCGGGGCGGATGTGAACTGAATCACAGGCCAGTCGGGGCGTCGTGCGAGGGCCTGGTCACCCGGACTTGCACTGCCGGTCCTCGTTGATGCAGCGCACCAGCTCCGCCATGCGGTCCCCGGTCATCACGTTCACGAACATCGCGTGGTCGGTGATCGGATCGCGCAGCTGCTCCGGGAAGGAGTCGACGGCGAACGGCGTGCCCTCCGGGAGTTCATAGGTAAGGGTGACGCGCAGTTGCGGCACAGGAAACGTGGCCCGCGGGCAGGTGCCGTCGGCGGCGGGGAACTGTGCGTGCGCGCGGTGGTCGGGGCTGTCGGTAGCGAGGCCGTTCCAGCAGCTCGGGAAGTCCAGGGTGCGGGTCGGTCCGCTGCCTTGCGGGCAGCGTGCATAGTTCTGGGTGAACCGGTCCGGGTAGCCGGAACAGCCCCACTGGGCACGGACGTTCGCTCCGTCCGTGGTGGCCGCGACCGGGTCGCCCGTGATCAGCCGCATGAAGCGGGGCATGCCGACGACCGAGCTGACCGGGTTGCCGCGGAACTCCACCCGCACCGAGGAGGCGGTGACGACCTCGCCGGTGTTGCCGTGGGCGCCGACGCCGGCCTTGTGGGCGTCACCGGTGCGGTCGAGGCGGCGCAGCACCGGCCAGTAGTACGTGGACCGGTCACCGCCCGCGCAGGTGGTGTCGGCGGCGGCCAGACTCCGATCGGTGGACAGTGCGTCGGTGGAGAGATTGCCGACGTAGTCGTGGGTGTGGTGGGCGCCGTTCACGACGCCCGGGGAGATCACGACGTTGTCCATGTTGTAGTGGCCTTGTTCGTTGCGTCCGCAGTCGACGGTGTACGAGCCGGTGGACGCGTCGGGTCCGGCTGCGGGCGCCCGGGTCGGCAGAACGGTCCCGATGTCCACGTACTTGTCGTCGGCGGGTGCGCCGGACACCGTGGCGGCCCTGCCGGCGCCGAACGTCATGACGCCCAGGAACACGATCAGCCCGAGCGTCACGGGCAGAATCCCCCAGAACAGAAGGGAGTTGGGGAAGGGCAGCTTGATGCGCACGGAAGCAGAGTGTCACCGGGGGCCGGGGCAATCAAGATTGCCCACAAGCCACCCGCGAAACCTCCGTCAACCCCTTGCCGGTGAGCGTCAGCGGAACAACTGCCCTCGTACGGCGCCGTCGGGGAACTCCTGGGTGTGCACGTTCGAGTAGAAGCCGGTCGGGCTTCCCTTGAGGCGTGCGATGACCTCGGCGTCGGGGACGCTGACGCTGCCAGAGATCGCGAAGACGTTCTTCGGTACGGGAGTGACGAACAGCGGGAGCCGTACGTCGCCGTTCTCGCCGAGCACCCCCTCGTGGATGTGTCCGGCCAGCGGCGCTCCGATGTTCACCCAGGCCATGGAGTAGTCGACGCGGTCCGTCCTCGGGTGCAGGAACGTGGTGCTGTGCCCGTCCGGGTCGCCCACCTTGCCGGGGTCGTCGCCCGGGACTTCCTGGCCACCGTCCGCAAGCGCGCGCAGCTTTCCTCCCCTGATGATGCTGAGCGGGTTCACCGGCTTCTCCAGGATCCGGAGCCGGCCGCGCACCGCGCCGCCGGGGAACTCCTCGGAGTGCAGGTCGACGTAGAAGCCGCCGGGATCGGTGCGCAGCTGTCGGGCGAGCGCGGCGGAGGACATCGAGGTCTGCCCGGCGGCGGAGTTCACCGAGGCGGGCATGGCCGTGCCGAACAGCTCGGCCTTCACCCCGCCGTCGCTGCCGGGCCGGCCCCGGTGGAGGTGGCCGCGGGTCGGCCTGCCGATGCCGTTCCAGGTGAGGGCGAAGGTGACGCGGTCGCCCCTGACCTTGACGAGCGCGACGGCCTTGCCGTCCTGGTCGCCCGCGGTGGGCCCGTCCTGGTCGCCGGTGAGCCGGGCGACCAGGGAGACGGCCGGTGCCTGCGCCGCTTCGGCGGTGGCCGGTGAGACTCCGGCGCCACGGGAACCCCCGGCGTCGGGGCCGTCCTCGGCCGACGCCGGGGTCGCTGCGAAACCGGTGAGACCGGCGACGAGCACGGCGGCGGCCGCCGCAACAGTGAGCCTGCGCATGTCTTTCATCCTTCCGGGAGTGGGGCTTGCGTTCGGGCCCTTCGCGTCGACGAACGAACGGACAGGCCGAGCGGTTCAACGCGCCCGCGATCCGCGTTGTCGGGGGCCGGAGGGCTGAAGGGGCGGCGCGCGCTGAACCCGGAGGGCAGGCAGCACGTGTGGGCACGGGGCACTCACCCCGTCGCGTTTCACGACGTACGAGAGAGGTCATCACCATGCGTGCACGCAATGCTCTTTTCGCGATCCCGCTGGCCCTGGGACTTGTCGCCTGCGGTGCCGGGAACGACGGCGACACCAGCGGCGGCAGGAGGCCGGTCAAGACCGCGCCCGGCACCGAGGTCACCGTGGCGGACGTCGGACTCGGCTCCATCCTGGTCGACGGCAAGGGCCGCACCCTGTACGCCTTCACCAAGGACAAGGACGCCGCAAGCAACTGCGACGCGGAGTGCATCGCCGTATGGCCCGCGCTGACCAGCCCCGCCCCCGCCACCGCGGGCCAGGGCATCAGGAGGTCGCTGCTGCGCGAGGCGAAGCACTCGGGGGGTGCCGTCCACGTAACGTACGGGGACTGGCCGCTGTACTACTACGTCGGCGACACGGGGCCCGGTGACGTCAATGGCCAGGGCCTGGACGGCGAGTGGTTCGCCGTGGCACCCGACGGCAAGCTCGTCCGCAAGGCCGCGTGACCCTCCCTGCGGCTCCGCCTCCCGTACGCCCTTGATCCGGCGGGCCGTTGAACCGTCCCGCGTCCACGGTCGTTCCTGGAGCGGGGCGGGACATGTCCGCCGGACGACGCGTACAAGGGAGGAGCCTTGGCCGAGATCGAGATGCCGGGAGACGAGGTGCAACGTCTCGGTGAACTCCTGGGCCGGGTGATGGATCTCATCGACACCCGGCCCTCGGGCTACGACCCCGAGGACGTCGGCCCGCCACTGGTGCGCCCCGGCACCAACTTCGACGACGCGTGGAAGGACGGGCGCGTGCAGGTCAAGCGGAACAGCAAGGACCTCAAGGACGCCTGCGAGGCCATCGTGAAGGCCTTCGACGACTTCGACACCAAGATGGGCTCTTCGCTGAAGGAAGGCGGCGGCCAGGGCGGCGACGCGACACCCGCCGGAAGTGGCACCCGGCCGTCCTAGGACGACGGCCTGATCGATCCCCCATCGGCCCGGCCCGACACGAGCCCGGCCCGAAACGAACTGAGGAGTACGGTCCCATGACCACTGGTTCGCACACCTTCGGGATCGCCATCCCGGAGAACTGGACGGAGTACGACCTCCACGGCGACACGCTCGCCGAGCGCCGCGCCGAGATGCTGCGGCACGCCCCGCAGAAGGAGACCCGGGACGCCATCAACCACACGTTCCGCAGCGCGCGGCGCATCATGGAGGGCGCCCGCAGGCGCGGCGCCGTCTATGCCGCGGGCACCACCGCCATGTACGAGGACGGCCTGCTGATGGCCGGGCTCATGGTGTTCAGCGTGAAGCCGCCGCCCGGTGAGGACTTCTCCGCCAAGGGCATCGCCGAGCAGTTCTCGGCCACCGGGGGCCGCCGCCGCGAGAACACCACCCGGACCCTCACGACGGCGACGCTGCCCGGTGTCGGTCCGGTCGGCCGGATGGCCGGCATCGAGGAGACGGAAATCGCCGACGGTGTCTCGTACAAGATGGTGGTGACGCACACGTTCGTGCCGGTTCCCGGTGGTGAGCGGGTCCTGATCATCACCTGCTTCAGCCCGAACATCCCGCTCGCCGAGCCGCTGTACGACCTCTTCGACGCCATCACGTCGACGTTCGCCTTCGGCGACAAGGAGCCGGTGGCCGTCGGCGCAGCGACCACCTGACCGGCGCCGGCCTCGCAGAGGGCCCGGCCGTTCCTGGGAGGAACGGCCGGGCCCTCTTCTTCGCGTGTGCCGGAGGCCGCAGCAAGGCCTCCGCTCCCCCGGTGGCCGGACGGGAGCGGAGGCCTTGTCACCTTGCTCTGTGGTGCCGTACGCCGTGCGGTCGGTCAGTCGACCGTCGTCGTGGGCACTCGGACCGTGGTGAAGCGGCCGTCGCCGAGCTGCAGGTGGGCGCGGCCGGGTTCGCTGTCCTGTCCCATCAGGCCGCGTGGCAGGCGGGCGCCGACGAGTTCGCCGTCGCCCATCAGGCGGGGCGCGAGCAGGGCGCCGCAGCGGTTGCGGCGTACGGCGGCCTGCCAGCCGCCGATGCCGCCGAGCAGCGCCTCGTTGTTGCCGGCCATGATCAGGCCCCAGCCGTCCCCGGCGCTGCCGCGGGCGAGCGCGACGAAGTCGGTGTCGAGCTCGGAGTTGATCATCATTTCGGCATCGTCGACGAGGATGGCTCCGGCGGGGCTGTCCACCTTGCCGAGTGCGGCGCGGAAGTCGGCGACCGCGACGTCGGCGTCGGTGAAGACCTCCACGACGCCGGGCTGTCCGGCGAGGTGGCGCAGCGGCGAGTTGCGCGGCGCGATGACCACGATCTTCGTGCCGGCCGCGGTCAGCGACTTCGCCATGGTGAGCAGCACCGTGCTGCGGCCCGACCTCGGCGGACCGGCGACCACGAAGGACGGCACCTGCGACAAGTCGGTGCCGATGGCGGCGAGTTCGTCGCCTCCGACGCCGATCATCGCCCACAGCGGGGAGACGGTGTGCGGCCTGCGGGCGAGGGCGTCCGCGAAGTCCAGCTCGTCGGGCAGGACGTCCACGCGGAACGGCCTGCGCTCGGCGGGCACGTCGGCGTCGCGTTCCCTGACCCGTTCGGCGAGTACGCCGAGTGCCTGGGCCTGGCCCGCGCCGGTGGCGTCGGTTCCGTCTCTCCCGGGGATCAACGCGATCTGAGCGCTGTTGGTGTCCTTGGCGAGGACACCGCGACCGGCCGGGAGGTCCTCGGGGACGTCGCGGGAGTGGAGGCCCACCATGGAGTAGTCGGTGCGGTCGTTGAGGCGCAGGACCAGCTTGTCCTCGGTGGTGGAGGAGAACCGGTTCTGGCCGAGGATGCGGTCGCCGGTCAGGACCAGGTGCAGGCCGACGCTCGCGCCCTCGCGCATCAGCAGGGTCATGGCGTCCATCAGGCTGCCCTGGTCGTAGTTGGCGAAGTCCCGCTCGAACGCCTCGAACCGGTCGACGAGGAGCAGGATGTGCGGGGGCCGCTCCGGCTCGGGCAGGACGCGGCGCAACTCGGTGAGGTCGGCGACGCCCCGCCTGCCGAGGAGTTCACGGCGCCGCCCGACCTCGGCGACCAGGCGGTTCAGGAGGCGGGTCACCCGCTCGACCTGGCCCCGGTCCACCACGGCACCGCAGTGCGGCAGTCCGCCGAGGGCCTGGAGAGCGCCGTTGCCGCAGTCGAGGCCGTACAGGTGGACGTCGGCGCAGCGGTGTGCGCCGGTGAGAGCGGCGGCGAGGGTCCGCAGCGCCTGGGAGCGGCCGCTGCGCGGCGAGCCGATGATGTACAGATGGCCCATCTCGTCGAGATCGAGGACGAGTTGACGCTGCGCCTGCTCGGTGGGCGCGTCCACGAGGCCGTACGCCACCGGGGTGAGCCGCCCGTCCTCGGCCGCCTCGGGCCGCACGGGCAGGTCGGCGAGGGTGAGGACGTCGGGCAGCGGGGGCAGCCAGGGGCGGCGGGCGGGCGGTACGGAGAGCTGGGTGGCCGCGTCGCGTACCGCGTCGACCAGGACCGACAGGTCGGTGACCGGCTGGAAGGTGTCCTCCTGGGCTTCCGGCCTCGGCATCGGGGCGCCGAGGGCCTCCCAGTGGAGTTCGGTGAGCACCGGCGCCGGACGGTCCTCGTCCGTGGCCGACGCGTCGAGGCGGCGGCCGCCGATCCGCCCTGTCTGGAACGGCAGCAGCGCCGCGTGGCCGAGTCTGGCGTGGGCGCGGCCGGGGGTGCGGGGCGAGAGCTGCCCGGAGTCGGGGGCGTCGATGATGTCGCGGCTCTCGCCGGTGTCGGTGGTGCGCAGCGCGATCCGCAGGTTGGTGTTGGCGCGGATGTCGGCGGTGACCGCGCCGGAGGGCCGCTGGGTGGCGAGGATCAGGTGGATGCCGAGGGAGCGGCCCCGCTGGGCGATGTTGACGAGTCCGGAGACGAAGTCGGGGAGTTCCCGCACCATCGACGCGAACTCGTCGATGACGAGGACGAGCCGGGCCATGGAGGCGAGTTCGGGACGGCGGGTGCGCTTGTCGGTGTAGTCGTCGATGTCCTTGGCCCCGGCCTCCGCGAGGATGTGCTCGCGTCGCTTCAGTTCGGCGCCGAGGGACACCAGGGCCCGCTCCACGAGGTGGGTGTCCAGGTCGGTGACCATGCCGACGGTGTGCGGCAGGTCCTCGCACTCGGCGAAGGCGCTACCGCCCTTGTAGTCGACGAGGACGAAGTTCAGCTCGTCCGGCCGGTTGGCGACGGCGAGGCTCGCCACGAGGGACTGGAGCAGTTCGGACTTGCCTGATCCGGTGGTGCCCGCGATCAGGCCGTGCGGCCCGTCTGCGGCCAGGTCGACGGCGAACGGACCGTCCACGCCCTCTCCGAGCACGGCGCGGGTGCTGCGGGCGGCGATCACCCAGCGCGCGGCGACGGCGTCGGGGGTGGGTGGTTCGAGACCGAGTACGTCCAGGAGCCGGGCGGAGGCGGGCAGCAGGTTCTCGTCGGCGTCGTCGCCCACGTCGCGGATCGGCGCGAGCGCGCGGGCCACGCCCACGCACCAGGAGCGGGTCGGCGCGTCCATGCGGACCTCGTCGACGGGGTCGGCGCTGTCCTGCTCGGCGCGCAGCCACTTCGGCCCGGCCACGGCCACGGCGCGGCATTCCTCGGGCAGGAGCCGGGCCTCGTCGTCCACGCACAGCGCGTACACGCCGACGGCCGGTCCGTCGCGGAGGATCTGGATGACGCCGGGCAGGGAGCGCAGTCTCCGGGCGCCGTCGAGGACGACCAGGACGTCGGGTTCGCCCGCGGCGCCGCCGCGCGGTGCCCGGTCGCCGGCCCCCTGCCGGGCGGCGATCACGGCGGTGAGTTCGGCGATGCGGCGGCCCACGGACTCGGCGCTCGCGCCGACCAGGGAGATGGTGTCCTCACCGAGGGGCGCGCAGTGCGGCAGCCAGTGCACCCAGGACCAGCGGTCTGCGCCGCTGGTGCCGGACAGTACACAGATCCGTAGGTCGGAGGGGCTGTGCAGAACGGCGGCCTGGGCGATAAGCCAGCGCACCAGCGGCTCGGCGGTGACGCCGCCGGCGACGCCCATGACGCCGGCGGCGCGTAGCGGCACGGTCACGGGCACGGCGTGCGTGGTGCGGTCGACCCTGCGGCGGTGTTCAGGCTCGGCGGGGTCCTGGAGCTCCACGTAGGCGGGGCGGTCGGCGACGCCGAGCCGCATCAGCAGGAAGTCGCTGTCGCGCCAACGGCGCTCCCACAGCCGCTGACGCGGGCCGGTGGCGATCAGGAGGGCCGACGCCGGGTCCGGGGCGGCGAGGCGCCGGGCGTGCTGTTCGGCGAGCACCGCCTCGTCCACGTCCTGTTCCAGTGCGGCCTTCTTCTCCTCGTACTCCTTGAGCTGGTCCTCGTAACTCTCCTTGCCCCGGCGCTTGTTGGAGAACTGGGAGATGAGGGCGACGACCGGGGAGAGGAAGCCGAAGACCAGGAATCTGGGGTTGTTGAAGATGATGAACGAGACACCGGCCATCATCAACGGTGCGAAGATCAGCATGAGTTGGAGCTTGTTGCGGGTGGGTTTGCCGGGCGGAACGGGGAGCTGGAAGCGGTTGTTCACGGGCGGGGGCAGCAGCCGGGGCGGCCGGTTGTAGTCGAGCCCCACGCCGTCGCCGGAGGGCTGGAGAGCGGCGTCGGGCACGGAGGGCGCGGCCAGTTCCAGCAGGGCCGGGCCGATGGCGAGGACGCCGCCGAGCGGCCATGTGGTCCAGTCCCGCGCCTCGGTGCCGTCGCATGTGACGCCGTCCTGGTCGACGGAACGTACGGTCGCGGTGGCGTCGGCGTGCACCTTCAGGCGCGCCGCGGTCTTCGCGAGCCCATCGGCGCGGAGCTGGACGCGGCAGGACGCGGCGGAGCCGATCTCGTAGTCGCCGGGCGGCAGCCGGAACACCACTCCGGCGTCGGCGCCGCCGACGCCGCGCAGTTCCACGACGCCGTCCGGCTCCGGGCCCGCCTCGGGCGCGGGAGCGTCCAGGGACAGCAGGCTGCCGGAGCGCAGTGCGGCCGCGGCCACCGGCTGGTCGGCGGGGAGCGGGGTGGCCCCGTGGTACAGGACGGGCGGTGCTTTCGGGGTGCCGCCGCGCAGCTGCCGGTGCAGTTGCTCGGCGAGCTCGCCTGCGGGGGCCTCGGGGTCGGCCTCGATCATGATGTCCGCGGTCTGACCCTGCTCCGGGTCGACGGCGGTGACGGTCAGACGCATCGTCAGTGCTCCTTGGGCACGGGGGTCACCAGGGGTTGCCGGGGGTGCGGGAACGTCGGCCGGGCCGGGCCGGAGAGGGGGCCGGCTCGGCCCGGCCGACGTCCGGGCGGGGTCACTTGCGGAGGCTGGAACCCATCTCGGAGTCGAACTGGGTCATGCCCTCGCCGTACTTCTTGATGTACTCGGAGATGCCCGTGAGGCCTTCGGTGACCTTGCCGTAGTTGTCCGTGTACTCCTGCACGAAGGGCTGGAAGTCGTTCCTCGCCGACGGGGTGTTGTAGCCGTCGGCGGTGAGCGCGTCCAGGTCTGCCTTGATCTTGTTGAGCTGGGCGACCGCGATCTCGTACTCGTTCATGGTCTGCGTGGCGGCGGCGCTGGTCTTCTCGTCGTTGACGATGTAATCGGCCATCGGAATTTCTCCTGTTTCCAAGTCGGTTGTGCGGATGGGTATTTCATGGAGCGGTTCGTGGACCCGCGCCCTACACACGAGGGGTGCGGTCATTCGGTTCAGACCTTGATGGGGGCTTCTTCCGGCGGATTCGCCAATTCGGTGTCCTGGTTGGAGTTGACGGCGCCGATGGTTTTCGTGGGAAGCGAGGCGAGGGGCACCTCGGGTCCCTTGGTCTTGAATCCGTGGTCGTTCTCGACCTTCTTGCCGGCCAGGGAATTGCCCACGCCGTAGCCGAGTTTGATGCCCGCGTTCTCCAGGGTGGTCTGTGCGTCGGCTCCGTTGGCGCCCACCTCGTAGCCGACGCTGACGGCCTGGCCGACGGCGCCCTTGAGGATGCTGGTGAGGGCCTCGTAGCCGTATTCGTGGAGCTCGGTGACAGAGGTGGGGCCACCCGCGTAGGCGTGGTAGTCGTGGATCGGGGTGTGCTGCTCGTTGAAGGAGCCGTTCGCGTCGACCTCGGTGAGGGTCTTGCCGTTGGCGTCTTTCACCTGCACGGAGCCGTTGTTGTTGACCAGGACGTCGAACGTGGTCTGGTTGCCGTGGTTGTCGGTCGTGGTGACGGTGCCTTCCACGCCGTCCTTGGTGATGGTGAACGTGGTGTTCTCGCCGCCCGCGGTGTTGCTGAACGTGGTGCTGCCGTCGGGGTTCTGCGTGATGGTGACGTTGCCCGCCTGGCTGGTGGTGGCGGCGCCGTTGGCGAAGGTGGTGGTGGCGCCGCCGCCGTCGGGGGTGACGACGGGCGCCGTGCCCTGCCCGCCGGTGACGGTGGTGTTGTTGCTGAAGGTGACCTGCGGGGGTCCGGCGGGCCCCTCCTGTCCTGCTCCGGGTTGCGCCCCCGGAGCCACGCCGGGCCCGGTGAGGGTGCCGTCCGGTCCGACGGTGACCTTGTCACCGGGCTGGTTGCTGCCGGGCACGGACACGTCGAAGGAGCCGTCGCCGTTGGCCTTCACGTCGAACGGGCCGTTGTGGACGGTGGAGTCGCCCTTGCCGCCGACCGGGACGTCCACGGAGGGCCCGCCGCCGTTGCCGCCCACCGTGAAGGTCTCGGGGCCGGGCGCGGGGCCGAGGTTGAAGGGGTTGTGCGGGCCGTCCAGGATGTCGGACTTCTGGCCCGGCGTACCGGCGTTCTCCACGTCGCCGGGGCTCTTGCCGAGGGAGCTGTTGCCGGTGCCGACGCTGGTGTTGCCGCCGTAGAAGCCGTCGTGGTGCACGACGGGGCCGCCCCCGGGCGTGGGCACGGTGATGCCGCTGTTGCCGTCGCCGGTGACGGTGCTGATGGTGGTGTCGCCGGGGTTGTTGCCGATGGGGTTGCCCGCCGTGTCGACGGGAAGGTTGGTGACCGGGTCGACGTGGGTGCCGGAGGGGCCGAGGCCGGTGACGCCGCCGGGCGCGAAGGTGCCGGTGGCCGGTCCGTACGTGACGGAGAACTCACCCTCGGGTCCGCCCGTGTTCGGGCCGTGCACGACGGTGCTGCCGGGCTCGTGGACCGGGTCGGCGCCCTGTGTGGTGATCGTGGGGCCGTCCGGGCCGTTGGACAGGGTGTTCTGGCCACCGGTCATGTCCGGTTTACCGAACAGGCCCCAGCCCTCCTGCTGCGGGGTGTTCACCGTCACCTGGGTGTTGGTGCCGGTGATGCCGGCGCCGCTCGGCGAGTTGTTGACCGTGGCCTGGCCGTTGTTGTCGATTGTGTGGCTGACGCCTGAGTCTTGGTGGACGGTGGTGGTGGCCGGACCGGTGCCGTCGTTGCCGATGGTGGTCGTGAACCCGTCGCCGGTGAACGTGGTGGTCTGCCCGTCCGACGAGATGGCAGCGCCGTTGTTGTTGGTGATCGTGCTGGGGGCCGGTGCGGGCGCAGGTCCGCCGCCCGCGGGGTTCGGGGGCGGCGGCACCTTCGCCTCGGCCCCGTCGGGGGTCTGCGCGGTGATCGTGCCGTCGGGGCCCGAGTTGACGGTCGTGGCCGGACCACCGGGTGTCTGGTGGTGGGTGAAGGTGACGGCGCCGCCCGGGTCGAGCGTCGTGTAGACGCCCTGGGTGCTGACGCCGTTGGTGCCGACATCGGCCTGCGCACCGGCTCCGGTGTCGGTGAAGGTGGCCACGGGGTGGTTGGCGGCGTCGGTGTTGGCGGTGATGGTGACCGGGCCGTTGGTGACGGTGCCGGTGTTGTCCACGCCGAAGTTGCCGTTGTTGTCGGCGGCGGTGGTGCCGTTCGGTCCGGTGGTGACCGTGCTGTTGGGGCCCGCCGGGGCGTTGTTGCTGATGGTGCCGTCGTTGTTGATCGTGCTGTTCGCGGTGTTGGTGCCGTTGACGTCCGTCTGGGCGCCGTTCCCCGTCAGGGTGGTGGTGCTGCCGCCGGAGGTGGTGACCTGCGTCGGGTTGGCTCCGTCGGCCGGATTGACGGTGACCGAGGCGGGCCCGCCCTGCGGTCCGACCGTGGTCGGGCCGTTTCCGCCCGTACTCACCGACGTACCGTTCTGACTGACGGTCGTGACACCGTCCGGGCCCTGGCCGACCTGGACCGGGTTGACGGTGCCCACACTGCCGCTGATGCCGTTCGGGCCGTGACTCGCCTGGATCGTGCCATTGCTGACGGTCGTGGTGCCGTTGCCGGCGACCGTCACCGTGGTGTTGCCCGGACCGCCCGTGTTGACCGTCTGGCTGCCGGCTCCGGCGGGCGCCGACTTGGTGACGGTGCCGTCGCCGTGGACGCTGGTGGTGCTGCCGTCGGCGGTGGTGACCTGGGCCGGGTTCTGGCCCGTGGGCGGTTTTACGGTGACCGAGGCGGGCCCGCCCTGCGGTCCGACCGTGGTCGGGCCGTTTCCGCCCGTACTCACCGACGTACCGTTCTGACTGACGGTCGTGACACCGTTCGGGCCCTGGCCGACCTGGATCGGATTGCCGGTGCCCACGCTGCCGCTGATGCCGTTCGGGCCGTGACTCGCCTGGATCGTGCCATTGCTGACGGTCGTGGTGCCGTTGCCGGCGACCGTGACCGTGGTGCCGTTCTGGCCGTGGACGGTGACCGAGTGGCCGCCGCCGTTGTCCACGGAGATGGTGGTGTTGCCCGCGTTCACCGGATTTCCGGGGGTCGGCTGCGGCACGGCCGGCGGGACCGGGTTGCCCTGCGCGTCGTTGGCCGTGATGGTGCCGTCGGCAGCGACGTTGATCTCCTGGTCGCCGTGCGCGATGCTCGCCGAGCCGTCGTTGTTGACCGTGGTCGAGCCGCCGATGGTGACGCCGTCCGCCCCGTGGCTGATCCCGTCGACGTGGAACTTGCCGTTGGGGTTGATGGTGAACGTCGTGCCGTCCGGGGCGCTGAACTTGATGTCGAGCGGCGAGAAGTCGACCTTGCCGCCGGGGCCGGTGGCCGTGCCGCCGCCGTTGCCGTCCGTGGTGATGCCGTTGACGGCGACGCCGCCGCCCGGGCCGACCGAGACCTGCGGCTGACCGCCGGGCGGCGTCACGTCGAGGCCGCCGCCCGGCTTGGTGGTGACGGCGGTGCCATCGGGGCCGTTGAAGGTGACCGGGGCCGCGCCGGACGGGCCCACGGCGATGTCCCCGTTCGGGTTGACCGTGACCGGCGGCTGGGTGCCGGAGGGGTTCAGGTCGAACTGGCCCTGCGGGTTGACGGTGAACGTCCCGCCGTCGGGCGTGCTGAACTTGATGTCGGTCGGCGAGAACGCCACGTTCCCCCCGCCGCCGGTGGCCGTACCGCCGCCACCCCCGTCGGTGTTGATGTTGCCGGTGGTGATGGAGCCGTCCGGGCCGACCGAGACCTGCGGCTGACCGCCGGGCGGCGTCACGTCGAGCGAGTTGCCCGGCCCGTTGAACTGCACCGTGTCGGGGGTGGGGCCGCCGGTGTTCACCGTGAACCCCGTGTGGTCGAGCGTGGTGGCGGGGCCGCCCGGCGTGGTGATGGTGGCGCCGCCGGCCGGGGGGATGCTGGTGCTGACGTTGGTGTCGGTGAAGGTGACCGGGCCGCCCGCGTTGGCCGGGGGCAGGTTGACGTTCTGGCCGCCGCCGTCTCCGTTGACGACGCTCACGTTGCCGTTGTTGCCGACGTCGGCCTGCGTGCCGTCCGGCAGGGCGAATCCACCCCCGGGGTTCCCCGTGTTGCCGTTGAGCGTGGTGTTGCCGAAGTTGATGTCGACGTTGCCGTCGGCGGGGTTGTGGGTCGCCACCGGCTGACCCGCCGGGGGGCCGTTGAAGACCGAGTTGACGCCGTTCGTGTTGTCCGTGGTGAGCCCACCACCACCCACCGTCGTGGAGCCGCCGTTGTCGGTCAGGGTGAGGCCGTTCGGGGTGGAGATCGTGTTGTTGTTCACGGTGAACTCCGGCGTGGGACCACCGCCGTCACCGCCGGGCGAGCTGAACGTCGTGGTGCCGTCCGGCCCCTTGGAGACCTCGCCGAACGGTCCCGAGGTCGTGAAGCCGCCGTCCGGGCCCAGCTCCGTGGAGAGCGCGGGCTTCTCCGACTGCGCGGGCGCGAACTCGCCGGCGAGCCCGCCGGTGATCTGCTCCTTCGTGGTCGGGCCCTGGACCGGGGTGCTGATCGTCGTCGTGTTGCCGTTCGAGGTGATGACGTCCCCGTCCGGGCTCTTGATGGTGTTCGTGCCGTTCGCGGTCGTCGACGTGAACCCGTCCGGTGTCGTGGTGGTCGTCGACGTCTCGGGCCCCGGGACTCCGAAGGGCAGGTCGTCGGGGGCTTCGACCTGGTCGGCCTTGGGACCGGGCGGAGTGATCTTCGTTTCGGTCTTCGCACCGTCCGGGGTCGTGACCTTCGTCTTGACCTCGCCCGTGGTGGGGTCCGATTTGGTCTGGCCGTTGATGCCGTGGAAGCCGGTCTTCTGCCCGCCCTTGGTGTCGTTGAACAGGACGTTGCCGGGTTTGAACTTGCCGTCGACGACACCGAGGCTGTTCACGGAGAACGCCTTGTCGATGTTGCTCTTGAACTTGCCCTTGGTGGTGAAGGCGTCCTTGATGCTGGTGGCGAA
The DNA here is from genome assembly GCF_045040875.1 of Streptomyces sp. NBC_00012. NCBI lineage: Bacteria > Bacillati > Actinomycetota > Actinomycetes > Kitasatosporales > Streptomycetaceae > Streptomyces > Streptomyces sp. NBC_00012. The sequence continues at coordinate 190,226 of NZ_CP108309.1, forward strand.
CTTCGTCCCGCCGAACAGGGTGAGGGCACCGGCCGTGGCGGCGCCGAGCGCGGCACCCTTGGCGGCCGAGGCCGCGTCGAACTTCTTCCCGTCGATCCACGCCGTGAGCCCGCTCGCCAGGAAGCCGAGGCTGAACTCGGTGGTCACGTCGATCGCGAACTTGGCACCGAGGGCCAAACCGGGGGACGTCTTGAGACCCACGAGTCCCTTGGACAGCGGGTCGATGATCTTGCGGATGAACGTCGAGTTCTTCAGGGCCGCCGAGACCGCCCCCGAAGCGGTCCCGACGCCCTTGCCCACCTTGGCCAGGAACGGCGCGAGCTTCGCCAGCTTGCCCGCCGCCCCGACGATCTTCCCGAGCCCGCCGAGCAGCACGCCACCGGGTACGAGGGTGAGCAGGCCGATGATGATCTCACCGGCGTCGATCTTGCCCTGCGACACCATCCGGATCACCGACACCGCGAACAGGATCGCGCCCAGGATGAGACCCACGACCGGGAAGAACACGGCGACGATGCCGATGATGACACCGGCGATGATCTCCACCAGCGGGTTGTCCGCGAGGAAGTCACCGAACGCCTTCACGAAGTCCCGTGCGGGGATGGCCTGTTCAGCGGCGTCATCGAGGATGATCGTCGCCCTTTCGGACCCCTCCTCGCGCACCCGCTGCGCCATGCGGCCGAGCTCCTCGGCAGCGGACAGCGCCTCCTTCGCGGCGTTCACCTCGCCCTGCTGCGTCTGGTGTGTCTCGGCCTGCTCCGGAGTGGCGTCCGCCGCGAGCGCCGGGACCTCCGTCTTCGCGGTGGCGGCGACCTCCTGGCCCTGGTCGATGGCCCGGTCCAGCAGGTCCTGGGCGGTGGTCAGGGTGTTCGCGTACTCGTCGTAGGCACCCGCAGCGGTGCGGAAGGAGTCCCTGGTCTTCTCCAGGAGCCCCGGCAGGTCCTTGGTGATGCGCGTCTTCAGGGCGTCCATCGCCTGGCCCTTGCCGCGGCGCAGCGCCCCGTCGTCGCGCAGCAGCTCGACCGCCTCGCCCGCCCCGTCGCTCAGCTCCTGATAGGTCTTGGCCAGTGTTCTGATCGCCTCCGGGTTCCCGGGGGTCGGATCCTCCCCGAACCCGAGCACCTCCCAGCCCGTGGCATGCCGACGCGCCATTTCCAACTCCTCCCGGCTACAAGCCCGTTCGGCACCTCCTAACGGGGTGTTCGACGTTTCGGTTCAGCTCGTTGAACCGCCCCGGGGTTCCGTGCGTGTGACGGCCGACGCATCAGCAGTGCGCGTCACCAGGCCCCGTACGGAGGAGGACGAGAAGGATGCGCGACGCCCCGAGGACGACGAACGAAGCACGGCGGCCGGCGCCGTGGCGCACGACGGCACGGGTGACGGCGGTGTGCGGCCTGGTGGCCGTCACCTGGCTGGCACTGCCCGCATCTGCGCAGGCTCTGGGACCGGTACGGGCTCCGGACTCCGTACCGGTCCTGGCAGCCGTGCAGGCGCAGCCTTCCCGGGCGCTGCGGGCCGACGAGGTGACGAAGTACTACGTGGTCAAGTCCGCGCAGGAGAACGGCGGCGAGCAGGAGACGCTGTTCGGGATCGCACAGCGCACCCTCGGCGACGGCGACCGGTTCGAGGAGATCCTGGTCCTCAACAGCGGGCGCCAGCTGCCGGACGGTTCGGCTTTCGTGAGTCCCGACCAGCTGACCCCGGGCTTCCCGCTCATCCTGCCGGAGGACGCGGACGGAGCCGGCGTGGAGTTCGGTGTGCTGCCCGAGGAGAACGCCGACGCGGCGAAGCCCCCCGCACGGAGCGCCTCCCCCGCGCCCCGCGCCGCGGCCGGCCGGGGCTCGGGACCGTTCGCCGGGCTGGGCGACCGGGTCGGGTCGCCCTGGCTGATCGGGGGTGTCGCCGGCGTCGCCGTACTGACCGTGGTCATCGTCGCGCGGCGTCCGATCGGCCGGGCCGTGCGCGCCACCGGCTCCGGGATCGCGCGGGCCGCCCGGGTGCTGCGGCCGCGGCTGCCGCGCGGCCTGGCGCTCGCGCTGCGGCGGCGTCGGCGGGGCGCGCTCGCGCGGCGGCTCGCGGCGGACACCCGTACGCCGGTGGTGGTGCGGCAGGCGCTGCGCGAACTGATCCCAGCCGACGCGGCGGAGGTGGAGCGTCCGGTACGGGTCTACAGCGTCCTCGCCGAACCAACGAAGCTGCTGGCGTCGGTGTCCGGGGCGCACACGGCGCCCGTGCCGTGGACCGCGGTCGAACCGAATCGCTGGGAGCGCACCGGACTGCCCTCCGTCATCGAGGGCGGTCCGGCGGCCGACGTGACGCTCGCGCTGCCGCATCTCGCCCGGATCGGGGTGAGCGAGCGGGGCGCGCAGGTCATGGTGGACCTCGGGCAGATCAACGGCGCGCTGAGCGTCAGCGGTGACCTCGTCGTCGCCCAGGACACCGTGGCGGCGCTGGTGCGCGGGCTGCTCGAACTGCCGCGGCAGAGCACGGTGGTGGTCTCGGTGGACCCGGGCGCGAGTGCCCTGCCCGGCCTCAATGGTCTGGTCCGGGTCCGCTCCGTGTCGGAGGTGAAGGGCAAGGCCCCCGAGGAGATCCTCAACTCCGCCGAGGAACTGGGCGTCGGCCTGGTGCGTGGCGCCGCCCGCACGGGCGAGGTCACCGGGTTCGTCGTCCTCCAGGACGCGCCGACCGCCGAGGAGGCGCGGGCGCTCGCGGACCTCACCGGGTCCGAGGGCGGCGGCTGGATCGTGCTGACGGTGGGCGACGTACCGGGGGCGCACTGGCGGTGGTACGCGGAGAACGACGGCAGCGTCGACCTGGGCGTACTCGGTCTGCGGGTGGTCGTTCCCACGCAGACGTTGGCCGGGGCGGGTACGGGGCGGGTCTGACGGCTCGCGACCCGGTAAAAGATTCTTCCGGGAATTGAACCTACCCGCCACAGCGGCCGTTTTCACAGCGATACTGCCCGGCCAGAAGGAATTCCGGGACCAGAAACTCCGCCCCGGCAGTCGGCCGACTCCTCCCCTGCTGCCGGGGCGGGCCATTACTTCAGCACTTCAGCATTCAGCACTTCAGCGAAAAGCAAATTCTCCAAGACTTCCGAAAGAGGGATACCCATGCGTAAATTCACCTGCGTCCCGGTCGTATTCACACTCGCCGCGGTCATGCTGACGGCGGCCTGCGCAAGCTCCCAGGGCACGGCGGCGACCACCACCGGCTCCGCCGGGCGCGCCGCCGCGACGGGCAACGGTGCGCAGCCCTCGCAGGCGGGCCGCCTCAGCGTCTGGAAGAGCCGGCAGTTGGGCCCGGTCGTGACGGACGGCGCGGGCTTCACCCTTTACCGCTTCGACAAGGACACGGCGAAGCCGCCCGCTTCCAACTGCGCGGGCGACTGCGCCGCGGCCTGGCCGCCGGTGCTCGCCGACGGTGCGAAGGCGGGCCGCGGCGTGGACCCCGGGCTGCTCGGCTCGGTGAAGCGCGCGGACGGCACGAGGCAGCTGACGCTCGCGGGATGGCCGCTGTACCGCTACGCGCAGGACACGGCGCCCCGGCAGACCCGTGGGCAGGGCGTCGGCGGTACCTGGTTCTCGGCCGCGCCCGACGGCACGAAGGCAAAGGCACAGGCGCAGGAGGCCCGGAGCGAGCCGAAGGACCTGCCCGCCCTGTCCACGGTCGACGACAAGGAGCGCGGCACGATCGTCCGCGACGGCAAGGGGCGTACGCTCTACCGCTTCACCAAGGACACCGCCTGGCCGATGAAGTCCAACTGCCGGGGCGCCTGCCTGGAGAAGTGGAAACCCGCCGGGCTCGTCGACAAGAAGAACATCAAGGGCATCGACCCGAAGCTGCTCAGCCCGTACACCCGCTCCGACGGCACGAAGCAGCTCAGCATCGACTGCTGGCCGCTCTACTGGTACACCGGCGACGAGAAGCCCGGCGACGCCAACGGCCAGGGCGTGAACGGCACTTGGTTCACCGTGCGGCCCAACGGCAAGCTGGCCAAGTAGTGGCACTGTCACGTTGGCGAATGGCGTGGGAGGATCTTCGAGTTGATCATGGTGGAGGGGGATCGTCCGTGGGGAGCGCGTCGCCGTCGTACAAGGGGCACCGGTACGTGGAGATCATCTCCCACTGCGTGTGGCTGTACTTCCGCTTCCCGCTCAGTTTCCGCGAGGTCGAGGAACTGATGCTCGAGCGCGGCGTGATCGTCTCCCACGAGACCGTCCGCCGCTGGTGCGCGAAGTTCGGCCAGGCCTACGCCAACGGCCTGCGCCGCCGGCGACCCCGACCCGGCGACAAGTGGCACCTGGACGAGGTCTTCATCAAAATCAACGGAGAGCAGAAGTACCTGTGGCGAGCCGTCGACGCCGACGGCAACGTGCTCGACATCCTGGTCCAGAACCGGCGGGACACCGCTGCGGCCAGACGCTTCTTCCGCCGCCTGCTGAAGACGACCTGCTCGGTGCCGAGGGTAGTCGTCACGGACAAGCTGCGCTCCTACGGGGCGGCCCACCGCGAGGTGATGCCCTCGGTCGAGCACCGCTCCCACAAGGGCCTGAACAACCGGGCCGAGAACAGCCACCAGCCCACCCGCCAGCGCGAACGCGGATGAAGGGATTCCGCAGCATCGGTGGAGCACAGCGGTTCCTGTCCGCGTTCAGCGGCATCTCACCCCACTTCCGGCCCCGCCGCCACCTGATGACCGCCGCCCACTACCGCGCCGAGATGACCACCCGCTTCGCCATCTGGGACCAGATCACCGGCGCTGCAAGCCGGCCCACCACGGCCTGACCCCAGGCCCGAAACGCAAGCCCACCACACCCCGACGCCCCATCAGACACTCACACACCCAACAACGTGACAGAGCCTCCCGGTGGCGTCGCCTCACCTGTGGCCGGCAGGCCCTGCTCGTCCTGGCACACCTGCGCTGCGGCGACACCTACGCCCGCCTCGCAGCAGGTTTCCACGTCGGGATTGCGACGGTCTACCGGTACATACGCGAGGCCGTTGACCTCCTGGCCGCTCTCGCGCCCACGCTGGAACAGGCCATGACGGCCGTGCGGAAGAAGGCGTACGTGATCCTCGACGGCACCGTGCTGCCGATCGACCGCATTGCTGCCGACCAGCCCTACTACTCGGGGAAGAAGAAGCACCATGGGATGAACGTGCAGGTCCTCGCGGATCCAGCCGGCCGGCTGATCTGGGCCTCGGACGCGCTACCTGGAGCCATGCACGATCTGACCGCGGCCCGGACCCACGGCATTCCCGCCGCCCTGACCGCCGAAGACATCAAGTGCTGGGCGGACAAGGCGTATCAGGGCGCAGGCCCTGCTGTCCGTGTCCCGTTCCGGGGCAGGATTCTGCGCGGCTGGCGCCGGCGTCACAACCGCGATCACGCCAAGATCCGCAGCGTCGGCGAACGCGCCATGGCCACCCTCAAGTGCTGGCGGCTCCTGCGGAAGCTCCGCTGCAGCACCACCCGGATCACCGGCGTCGTCCGTGCTGTCGTCGCCCTCGAACTCGCCACCTGATCAAGATGAAAAGGCTCCATGACAGCCATACCCGGAACCCCTGGGCCTAGCCGATCTTACGAATGACCAGTTCAGTCCCACATCAAGAAGGTAGGACTCCATGATCCACAAAAGCCGTGCTCGTCTCATGTCCGGGTATCGACGATCAACCGGTCAAACCGGGAGCGACGGGATTCTCCCCGGGGCCCGCCCTGGGGCGCCGCTCGTCGTTTGAACGCTGATCTATTTGACCAGCCACTCCGATCCCGTCCACGACGTGCGAAGGTATTGCTGCCCCGAGAAGACAACATATTCCTTCGGGATGTCCGGCATCTGCATCACGGCGTCGATTCCTGCCGCAAAGCTCGGGTAATGGCCGAGCCCTCCCCATTCGCTCAACGGCTTTGGTTTCTGTACCACGATATCGTTATGGTACTGTCCGTCGTTCACTTTGAGGCGAAGGTAATGTGAACCCGAGAAGACCCAATATTCGTTGTCGTCATCCGGCGTCCTCGTTACGGCATCAATCTTCTTGAATGATGGAGAAGTGTTGTCGAGGGAACTCCAGCCACTCAGCGGGCTTGGCTTCGAATCTTTCGGAATCCTGGTATCCATATGGGGCCATTTGTTGGCCACGTTGATGCGAAGAAAACGTGAACCCGAGAATATCCAGTACTTGTTGCGGTCGTCCGGCCACTGCATCACGGCATCGATCTTCTTGAACGGTGGAGAACTTTCGCCCTTGACTGCCTGGAGGGAACTCCAGTCGGTCAAGGGTCCTGGGTTCTGCACCACTTCAGCGAGATTTCTCTCCTTGCGGGTCACCTGGATGAGGGTGAAATTTTTCCCGGAGAAGAGCCAATACCTGTCTTTTTTATCCGGCGTCTGCATTACGGCATCGATTTGTTTTGTGAACCCTGCTTTATCGAAAGGGGGAAAATCTCGATTATTGAAAGCGAACAAATCGCTCAACGGTCTCGGGCCCTGCGCCTTCTTGCCGTCCGTGCCGGTGAGGCGTACGGCGACGAGTGCGCCGGCCGTCGCGGCAAGTGTGGCGCCGCCGAGTAGGACCGTGCGGCGACTCGGTGTACGCGAGGTGCCCAGTACCTTCTTGGCGTCGGCCGCGGTACCGACGTTAATGGTGAATTCCTGCCGAAGGTCCCCGCCGACGTAGTTGCCGTCCGCGCCCTGCGTGGTCTCGGGTTGACGGGCTGTGCGCCGACGGAACGTCCCTCGGGGTTCCCTCTGCGGCTCACCCATTTTGGTCCTGCCGGAAATCTCCCTTGACGTTGTTCCGGTGCGCTTCCTGCGCTGTGGGCCCGGTGGCCGCCTGGGTCAAATTGCCGTCGATCTCGTTGTCATCGGCCCGCTGGCTTCTGCCCTGCTCCGGTGCCACAGGGAGCCACCACTGCACCACGGTCCCCACTACGAGTAACACCGCCGCAGAAGTCCACCACGCCGTTGATCGGTGATCAGTGAGGAATCCGGTGGCCACGTTTACCGCTGCGGCGACTACCACCGCCCCCACCGCTCCCACGAAACGCTGTACGACTGGAATCATTCATGCCCCCCGAGCAGGACCGAACACCCCGACACGACGGTCGTGCAGGGAACCGGTCGGCCCACGGGTGCGGGCCGACAGTGCTGGACCCGGACACCCACCAGCTGTCGGCACGACTCACGTAGGGGGGCTTCCGCCCATCCGGATCCCTATCTGCCGACTATAGGGCCACAGCAGGGGGGACGTCCGGCTGATGGAACATCTGGCCTTCGGTCATCGACTTGGCCGCCTGCGTCTACTCCCGCGCAATCGGCGAATGACGGGTCGAATCAATTCATGCCCCACTCCGAACCGAACCGTCCTCGCGTCGGTACAGCGCCACGGATTCGGCCGCTGATGGTCGGCCCAGCCGGCGCCGCTTGGGCAAGACTTCGCCACAGAGCCACGAATAATTCTCTTCACTCCCCTGGTGGGGTGACCTCACGCCCCGCGAAGTGCGTCGCGTTACTGCGAGTGATCCATGGTTCGAGTCGGGCGTCGGGGATATCTGATTCCTTGGCGCCTTTCACGTGCTTGGCAATTGTCCCCAGGAGTAGGCGCGAAAGTGATCATTGGTAAGTCGGTGTCACGAATAGCATGTCAACGGAGTTCAGGTCCGATACCAACGTCACTGTCAGCGCGGAAGCCGGAGTGAAGGAGCCTTTTCATCTTGATCAGGTGGCGAGTTCGAGGGCGACGACAGCACGGACGACGCCGGTGATCCGGGTGGTGCTGCAGCGGAGCTTCCGCAGGAGCCGCCAGCACTTGAGGGTGGCCATGGCGCGTTCGCCGACGCTGCGGATCTCGGCGTGATCGCGGTTGTGACGCCGGCGCCAGCCGCGCAGAATCCTGCCCCGGAACGGGACACGGACAGCAGGGCCTGCGCCCTGATACGCCTTGTCCGCCCAGCACTTGATGTCTTCGGCGGTCAGGGCGGCGGGAATGCCGTGGGTCCGGGCCGCGGTCAGATCGTGCATGGCTCCAGGTAGCGCGTCCGAGGCCCAGATCAGCCGGCCGGCTGGATCCGCGAGGACCTGCACGTTCATCCCATGGTGCTTCTTCTTCCCCGAGTAGTAGGGCTGGTCGGCAGCAATGCGGTCGATCGGCAGCACGGTGCCGTCGAGGATCACGTACGCCTTCTTCCGCACGGCCGTCATGGCCTGTTCCAGCGTGGGCGCGAGAGCGGCCAGGAGGTCAACGGCCTCGCGTATGTACCGGTAGACCGTCGCAATCCCGACGTGGAAACCTGCTGCGAGGCGGGCGTAGGTGTCGCCGCAGCGCAGGTGTGCCAGGACGAGCAGGGCCTGCCGGCCACAGGTGAGGCGACGCCACCGGGAGCCGATCCGGCGGCGGTGACCTGCGAGGAGACCGGAGAGGTGTTGCAGGGCGCGGCTGGACAGATCAATGCCGGACGGGTAGACAAGCACGCGGAAGCTCCTGGCGGACTGGTGATCTTGGTCGTGAACCCGTCTACCAGGAGCTTTCTTCACGCCCGCCGCCGGGGTCACCCATCCGACCACCCGTCAGGTTGGAAACGGCTCAGTGACGGTACTTGGCTGTTTCGCCGTCAACGTAGACCATAAAGGGCTTGAACGGCGGCCCCGCTTCGGGTGGCGATGGGTGTAGTTCCACCCCCCGATCGAGTATTTCCTTTGTGGCTGCAATCTTGTCGATAGGGAATCCTTGTTTCGCGGCCTCCTCGTGCTGTTCAAACAAGGGCCGGACAGATTCCCAGGCATCTAGAGGCTCGAACCTGCACTTGTTCCAGAACATGTCGGGGGTGATGACGTACAGGCGACCAACCGGGACTCCCCCCACATACATGGTCAAATGCGGCTTGACCTCCTCGGCCGATCCCATCATTGTCACCCTCTTCCCAGGTCATCGAGCACGATCACTCCTTCGCCCAGTGCTGAGTCGACTTCGACGGCTCGCAGGACCCCATGACCGGCCAGCCGGACCTCTCCTCAAGACACAGGCTGCTGTCCAGGTTCACGACGGTGCTGCTGGTACCCGTGCGCCAGCTCTGGCCGCTGGAGCCGCAGTCGGCCATGGACAGCTGATTGATGCCGACATGCAGGCATTGATCGGCGGACTCGTTGTACAGCATGTAGGAACCGTCCGAACCGGCCTTTGCGGTCCAGTTGGTCGCCGGGGTGTCCGCGCAGGTGTCGAACACGACGCTGTAGGACACGGCCAGGCACTTGCCGTAGCCGACGTCCCTGAGCCGGAAGCGGCCGCTGGACGCGGGCGGTGTCGCCGGGTTCGACGCCCCACTGGAACCATTGCTTCCGTGGGAGCTGCCCGCGTCACCCGACCCGCCAGCTGCGCCTTTGGTGGGGTCCGTGCCGGCCCCGCCGCTGTTCGACGAGCTACCGCCATTCGACGAGTTGCCGCCGCCTGTGGAGCCGCCGCTGGCTGTGGAGCTGCCGCCTGCGGATTGGTGGGGTGTTGCTGTGACGGAGGTGCGGGGAGAACGGCCCGGTGAGGCAGAGCCGTCCGTTGAAGGCCTGAGGGTGGACGCCTGGTCCGGCTTGCCGTCCGCGTTGTCCTTGTGGTCGTCCTGGTCGCCGGGCAGCTGAGTGCCGGCATAGACAGCGAGGGAGACGACCACGACACCGACCGCGATCAGGGAGAGGACGAGTCGCCGCCGCTTGGTGTCACGGCCAGGGGGCGGGGGAAGCGGCACAGGAGCGATTTCGTCGGGGTGGTTCGTATGCGAACCGTCCTGCTCAGCGACAGAGCCAGCGCTTGTTGTTCGGGACCGGCCGGCTCAGCCCGGGACGTACACCTTGACCCAGTTGTCCGACACCCAGCCGCACCAGTCGTTCTCTCTGTTGGAGTACTGCACGTGGTGCCAGAGATTTCCGTAGCTGTTTCTGTCGTTGCCGTAGTAGCTCATGATCGTTCCGGCACTCAGGGTCACGAGAGTGGAAGAGGCGTTGTAGTAGTTCTTCTTCAGATTCATGTTGTTCTTGTCCGCCTCGGCCACCCTGGCCCACCGGTCACCCGGGCACATTCCCTTCACACCGATGGCTTCCTGGGAGGCCGTCGTTTCAGGCGGGGATCCCAGGGCTGCGACCGTCGCGTCGGCTGACGCTGAGGCATGACCGTCCTGAGCCGGATTCGCTCCGGGAGCACCATCGGCCGCGGATGCGCTCATGCCGCCGGTCGCGAGCAGGGCGGCGGCCCCCATGCCGACGAGAATCTTCCGGGTCGTATGCATGTGTATTCCCGTGTTCCGCACCGCAGTTAAGGGGCCGGCGCCTTTCCCCGTTGACGCGTCCATGTTGCCGCGTCGGAGAACGGAGGAAAAGCAATTTCGGGCAAGGCCGAAACGTGCATTCGGCACCGCCCTACTCCAAGGCCCCTCACGGCATGAACGGCGCTCCGTCGCGCGGCTGCGACAGGCGGGCGAGCAGGGGTGGTCTGGCGCTGGGCACAGGTACAGCGAGGATGGGCGCATGAGCAAGCGTCCGATGCTGACCCAGCGGGAGGCCGCCACCGCGTGTGGCGTCAGCCGCACGACTATCCGCCGCCGCCGTGAGGCGGGCGATCTGCCTGGCGCGGTACAGGATTCCGCGCAGGGCTGGCTGATCCCGGTAGACGACCTGCTCGCCGCCGGATTCCGGCTGAACGCACCGTCCCCGCCCGACGGGACGCCCTCCTGCCCGTCGGGCCATCAGGGATCCACCGGCTCAACCCCCGCACCACCACCGGCGCGGAAACCACCGACCTGCTCAAAGACCTCACCGAACGTATCGGTGCGACGTTCGTGTACGCGGGCATCGACGTCACCACCACCGCGTTGTTCAGCGGTGTGCGCGGGGCCCAGCTCGCCGGGCGGGCTTCCCTCGTGGAATGCGGGGCGTTCCCGGCACGCCTCGGCACACGCGAACCCTTCAGAGAACTGATCGCGGGCGTAGAGGCCGCACTCGATCTCCGCGCGCACCGGGCCGGGACACTCCCCCGCCACGCCGCCTACCTCCGCCAAAGGACCGCGGGACGGATCGGGAGCCTGACCCGGCTGATCCGCCAAGCCGCGATCACGAGCATCCTCGACGGCACCGAACGCATCACCAAGGCGTCCCTGGACCAGGTCCGCCTGGACCACCTCGCCGAAACCCAGCGCCGCCCCGCCCCGAACGGGTCCCGCGCACCCCGCCGGTAGCCCCTCTCCTTTTCTGCCCAGCGGTCGATGCAGAAGGCTGTGACCAGGGAAAACACACCTGGGCCTTTAGGAGTTGACGCTATCTGAGGAACGCCAAGGTGATCTCAACGAAGAAGAGACATCCCCAGACCAGCAGACCTACGCCCCCGCGAACCCACGCTCACACAGTCTCAACCAATCCCGGATATCCCCAGCACACACCCCTCCCCGTACCTCAACTACACCCCACGAAACGACAACACGATCGAGGCGCTGGCCGATCCCCGCGTGCGCAGCGGCCGGGAGGACATCGACGACCAGGACCAGGAGCACGACGGCGATGACGCCGAGGACGTCCTGGAGGACGGGGACGGAGACGGGGCGGAGGTGCGGGTGAGTGGGGCGGCGGCCGGGGTGCTGCGGTTCAGTGAGGAACGCGACCCGGCCGTGCTGGCGCAGTTCGTGCGGCTGCGGGTCATCGACCCGGAAGGGGCGTACTGGCGGCGTGGGATCGAGGCGGCCGGGCGGTGGTTGCGCGAGACCGGGAACACCGTGCTGCGGGTGCCGTACACCGTCGTTACCCCGGAGAGCTGGGGCGGCGTCGGCGGATACCCACTCGGGCAGTGGATCGCCGACCAGCGCCGCGCCTACACGGCCGGGACACTGGAGGCCGGGCGGGTCGCCGAGCTCGAAAAGCTCGGGATGGTGTGGTCCGAACAGGACGCGGCCTGGGCGGACGGAATCGCCGTCGCCAAGGAATACGCCGCAGCCCACGGCCACTTCCTCCCCCCGACCACTGCAGTCTGGGACGGGCATCCGATCGGGGTGTGGGCGAAGAACGCCCGCGCGGCAGCCCGCAGGGCGCGGGAGAACGAGGAACTGCGCGCGGCCGGCCGTCCCGTGCGGTCGGCGGCCGGGGCGATGTCCCAGGCGCGGCAGGAGGAGCTGGACGCGATCGATCCGGGCTGGTGCCCGGTATGGGACACCGGGTGGCAGCGCTGCTACCGGCTCGTCCAGAACCACATCCAGGCCGGCGGCACACTCCCGGACGCAGCGGGCGACGTCGTCGTCCAGAGCGAGAGGTACTCGCCGGCCGCCTGAAACCGTCCAGGAGAGCGCCCTGGTCACGGCTATGACTTCGTGCGGCCTGCTGAGGCTTGCTGAGTGTCCGCGCCGGAGCCGGCATCTTGCCGCTGGGTCTCCTGGGGGCCGTGCCAGTCCAGGCACATCACGGTGGCATCGTCTTCGAGCCGGCCGCCAGCGGCGTCCAAGACCGCGGACGTCAGCGTCAGTGCGGTCTCCCTCGGATGCAGGTCCCGGGTGCGCTCCACCAGGGCGGACAGGTCGACGTTCTCCCCATGACGTTCGAGCATGCCGTCGGTCAGCATGAGCAGACGGTCGCCGGGGCGCAGATCAATGTCCTGGACGCGGTAGGGGTGGGGGGCGGGCAGGGACAGGCCGAAGGGGTGGTCCACCTCGCAGGTGATCACCTCCGGAGCCCCCTCGCGCATGCGCAGGGGCCAGGGGTGGCCAGCGTTGACGAGCTGGGCCTGGCCGGTGTGGAGGTTGATGCGCAGTAGCTGCCCGGTGGCGTGGCCGTGGGCGTGGTCGGCCAAGGCCTGGTCGGCCCGGTGGGCTTGCTCGGCCAGGTCGGCTCCTGCGCGGCGGGCGCTGCGCAGGGCGCTCACCAGGACCGTGGCGGCCAGGGCGGCGTCGATGTTGTGGCCCATGGGGTCGGTCACCGACAGGTGCAGGGTGTCGCGGTCCAGGGCGTAGTCGAAGGTGTCGCCGCTGAGGTCTTCGGAGGGTTCCAGGCTCCCGCACAGTGTGAACTGTGCTGCCTCGCACGACAGTGACATGGGCAGCAGTTGGTACTGGATTTCTGCGGCCAGGGTGGAATGCCTGGGGCGTTTGCCCCAGGCGTAGAGGTCGGTGAACCGCCCGTTGGCGATCACGATGTAGGCCAGGATGTGGGCGGCTTCCCTGATCGCATCGAGGAAGTCCTCGCCGGGGTCGGCCGGCAGGAACAGTTCCAGCAGCCCGATGGCATCCCCTCGGTTGGTGACCGGCGCGATCACCCGCTGTTCCTGACCGGTCGCCTTCTGATACAGCCGCTGGGTACGGATCACCTGCTCGTAGACGCTGCCGGACAGGGGGACCCGCTCCGCTTCCCGCCCCAGGGTGCCGGCGACGGGCAGCCGCGCCACCGCCTTCCCCGTCAGGTCCACGATGAGGAACGAGACCTTCGTAGCTTTGAAACGCCGCCGCAGGTCCTCCGCGACCACTTCGACGGCCTCCACCGGCGCCGCCATCTCCGCAGCCGCCAGCAACCGGGCAAGTTCGCTGTGCTCAGCACCCACGACCACGCTCCCTACCAGCACCCCTCATATCAGCTTGGGAACCGCCACGGGGAGCGTCAATCTGTGACCAGTCACAGTAAAGACCGCTCCGGCCTCGTCCAGGCGCGATCAACACCCCGAAACGCAACAAGACGCCCTAAAAGCCGCAGCGGCGATGCGTTTCCCTGCGAATCGGAGGTCGGAGCGGGCGCCTTCGAGCCGCTCCTGGAGCTTGTGGTGCTCCTGCGTGAGCCCGCGATCGAGTCGGCCGAACTCCGCATCGCGGTGAGGCCGCAGGGCGATGCCCGACTCGCCGACCTCTTCGACGGCCCGTGCGCAACGGTGGTCCGTACAGCGCTGGAGAGAGAGCACGCCCGGCACGGCGGTGTGCCTCCACGACGCCGGGTCGCCTTCCGCTCCGGGATGGAATCTGGCGGAGCCAAGGAGCGCCGGACTGCCCACCGGGCCTCGGTCCTGGGAAGGGATGCCAGGGCCGAGGCGGCTGAGGATCCGGTCAGATCGTGTCCGCGACCTTGATGTAGCCCTGCTGGATGACCCACTTCTGGTTGGTGTGGTTGACGCACTGCCAGATGCGTACCTGGTCACCGTTGTTGCGGGTGTTGCCGGCGTCCAGGCACATCTCCCGGCTCTTGCCCATCGTGTCGGCGAGCACGATCTGCGCGTTGCGGACGATCCACTTCTGGTTTGTGTTGGTGCCGCCACACTCCCAGATCTTGGTCCTGTCGCCGTTGTTGCGGGTGTTGCCGGCGTCCAGGCACATCTCCTTGGCGTCGCCGATCGTGTCTTCAACCTTGATCTGTCCATTGGTGATCACGAACCGCTGGTTCTTGTGGCCGGCACACTTCCAGAGGCGTACCTGGTCACCGTTGTTGCGGGTGTTGCCCACGTCCAGGCACACCTCATGGGCAGCCCGGGACGCGGGAGCCGCCGCGGAGGACGGCACACCCGCGCCGAGGGCGAGCAGCAGCGCCGCGCCAGTGACGGAGCCGAGACAGCGAGGAGAGAGGAGCGAAGCCATGAGCACAATCCCAATCGTTGATGGGGAAGCGAGAGCACCGTCACGAGACCAGCAGTCGGTGCCCACGCATCCTGGATGCCCCGGTTCGGCCGCCGGTAGCGGATAGCTCCAGACAGCCTCCGTTAGAGCGAAGATGATCACCCACCCGTGGGAGCGAAAAGCAGCTCACGGTGACGCCTCCGGCAGAGCAGGGCCGTCGACCGTCGTGACGGGGAGGGTGGGCGGCTTCGCGCCCCGGCGGGCCGTTCCGGCCTGTGCAGGCCCGCTGGCGAACCCGCACATGGCGGTGTGGACTCGCCCCGCAGTTCGAAACAGCCGCGCGCGCGGCCCTACCCCGCATCGCGAGACCAGCAGACGCGTCACCACAACGAGCGACCGCGCGGCCCCGCCGACGCGTAAGGGGACTGGCCGGCCGCCAAATCCCGAGGCGCACAGGGCGTCCCGCTCGCCAGGGTCGGGGTCGCGCCTCTGGTCGCGCTCCTGGACGCACCTCTGGTCGCGTCTCTAGTCGCGCTCCTGGTCGCGCCTCTGGTCGCATCGGACGACGAGCCCGGATCACACAAACGCGCAGGTCAGACCAGTGATCCGGAAGACCGGCGAACGCCGACTACTTCTCTGGAGAGCCCCCTTCGGCCAGGAACGGGCCGTCACCACGGCACGCACGGCGGGCACCTGACGCAGCGAAACCGCCGTACGCCCCCTGTGCCGCTAACGCGAGTCGCCCCGACTGGCAGGCGCTCAGAGAGCGCGTACAGGGGCGTTCTAGGCGGCGAAGCCGATGTTGGTGACGTACTCGTACTGGCCCCACTGGGATCCGAGGTCGACGATGACGTTCGCCCAGGCGTCGTCGAGGCCCTGGTGGTCGCCTGATGCCCAGGTCTCGACTATGCGGTCCCAGCGGCGGACGTTCATCGTGCGGTACTCCACCAGCCGCTGGAGCGGGCGCGGCACCTGTGACTGGTTGAGCGGGTGGATCTCCACCCGGGTGCCGCCGGCGGAGTTCAGGCGTCGCAGGAGGTGCCGGGCGACGTTGTGGCGGCGGACCTGGCGGTAGGCGGCGTCAATGCGTTCCAGGTTGGCGCTCGACGGCCGGCGCTTCTCGTCCAGCCACGCCTTCAGCGTGCGGTCGCTGACCGTGAGCCCGGCATCGCGGGCCGCCTGGCGGCTGTGGTCGGTCCGGGTCAGGTAGTGCAGGCGCGCCATGAGGCCACGCTTCGCGGTGACCGGGGTGACGATCCCGTCCGCCAGCTCGTCAAGTTTGCGTGCCACGGCGTCGCTGCCCTTGATGCCCCGGGCGCCGAACTTCCCGAAGTCGATATTCCTCTCCGGCATCTGCTCCTCCTCGTCATGCGAACTGGTTGCTCATCAGCGGGCAGCTGCTCGGCGTCAGCAGTGCCCAGGAGCGCATCGTGCTCGGTCCGCTCGGCGGACAGCAGTCGCGGGCGCGGAGCCGGCTCCGTGCTGCTCCTGGTCGTGCTTCGTCGTCGGTCCGGTGCCCGGCGGACGGCGCCCCCAATTCAGGGGTGCCCCAGGCCGGGGCCGTGATCATGGTCGGGCCCGGGGCCTGCGGCCCACCTCCGGCCGGCGCACGGCCACGGTGGGCTTCGGCTCGGCGTCGGTGGCGGGTGACTTGCGGCGTTCCCGGGTGGGTGGCAACAGCGTTCCCTCTCCCGCATCCTCCGCGGCGGCGCAATCGTAAAGGGGCCCGGGGCAGCAGGCGCCCCGGTCCGACGGGGGGCGAGAGATGGATCTGTATGCAGTGATGTCGTATCTGGGGGTGCCCGCTGTCGTGGGGGTGCCAGCCTCTGCCGTGCTCGACCGTTTCCGCCCCCAGGACGGTTGGATCGTTCGGCAGGGCCTCACGGGCGCAAGAGGAAGGCGAACGCGCGCCTACCTGACGGCCTGTCGGCCGAACGCGAACCGCCCCGGTCTGGGGGCCCCGGGGCGACTAACGGGCGCCGGGGCGCTCTACGCGGCGAAGCCGCTGTTGGTGACGTACTCGTACTGGCCCCACTGGGATCCGAGGCCGCCGATGACGTCCCCCCAGGCGTCAGCGCGGGCCACGGCCGCCCACTGACCAATCAGGTCCAAAGACGGCACCGCCACCAGGAGATGGCGGGTGTCCAAGGCCTCGGCGGTGCGCAGCGCGGTCAAGGTCTTCCCGGTCCCGCACGCCGAGACGATGTGACCGCGCGAACCCGGGCGCTTCAGATGCCGCACCGCGCTGTCCACCGCATGCTGCTGATCGAGGCGCAGCGTGCGACGGACTTCCGGGCGGAGAGAGGGCGTTGCGGTGGGGCGGGTAGTCATCGCGACGAAGGACCTCGGGGTGCGAAACGACAGGTGCGGGCAACTGTGCTTCTGGCGTTGTCACGTTGTCGGGGGCGTGATCGTCTGAGGGCGAGCGGGGGCCGGGGCGGCTGTTGTTCAGACCCTGGCGGGCAGGCCGGTGCTGCCGGTGATGTGGTTCCAGATAGTGAAGCGGATGGTCATCTCGAGGCGGTGGCGGCCGGCGGTCATGTGGTGGCGGTCGGGTCGGAAGTGGGGTGAGATCCCGGTGAACGCGGACAGGAACCGCTGCGCCCCGCCAATGCTGCGGAATCCTTTCATCGCGCGTTCACGCTGCCTCGTCGGCTGATGGGAGTTCTCCGCCCGGTTGTTCAACCCCTTGTGCGAGCGATGTTCCACCGAGGGCATCACCTCACGGTGCGCTGCGCCGTAGGCACGGAGTTTGTCCGTGACGATCACCCTGGGCACCGCCCCGGTCGTTTCGAGGAGCCGGCGGAAGAAGCGCCTGGCCGCGGCCTTGTCACGACGGGCCTGCACGAGGATGCCGAGCACCATCCCGTCTTGGTCCACGGCCCGCCACAGGTACTTCCACTCACCATTGATCTTGATGAAGACCTCGTCGAGATACCACTTGTCACCCGCCCGGGGGCACATCCGGCGCAACGAGTTGGCATAGGCCTGACCGAACTTCAGACACCAGCGGCGGATTGTCTCGTAGGAGACGATCACTCCGCGCTCGAGCATCAGCTCCTCGACCTCGCGGAAGCTGAGCGGGAAGCGGAAGTACAGCCACACGCAGTGCGAGATGACCTCCACCGGGCCCGGTGGCCTTTGTACGACGGTGCAGTGGAAGGCATGATCGGCTCCCCTCCCCGGACCCACCAACCCGGAGATCATCCCAGCCCGACCGTCAATGTGGACAGTCCCCACCGGAACGGGGACGGAGCGACAACGGGCACCTCAACATTGCATCGGCCTGCGAAACAGCCTCGAGCATGCCCGCTGATCACGCTGGCGCACCGAGAAACTCCAAGATCCCCGACAGAGTCAAGTTAGGTGCGCCCGCTGAGCACAAATGGACGGAGCGTTGACTTCAGGATGGCTGAGCACCCACTACTGCCGCAGGATCGCAACTTGCTCGGCGAGATATGATTCCGCAGGAAGGGACCTTCCTGTGCTGCTCAATTGCACGAACGGAACGCCATCGTGCATCTTCAGTGGACCACCACCCTCATCAAGATCGATAGCCTCCCAGCCGACATGGACGATCTCTCCCACGCGGAATCCTCCGAGAAGACAGCGGCGAATGAGCTCTGCCCGCTGCTGTGCGGCCTCCGATATTTGGCCGCGCCTGTCAGGTTGGACGACCTTGAGCACGTCCGCAGTGGCAAAGACTGCGTCCTCAGTCAGCAGGAGAACACCTAGATGCCAAGCCGAACCGACCCGGACAATGCGCCGCCCGCGCCAGCGCGAGTCCCGTTCTTCACCGAGCGCATTCTTCGGCGACTCTTCAAGATCCGCGCGCGCCATATCGAGCAACCCAGCAAGCCGCGTCATTGCGGCCTCCCTTGAATGATCGCGTTTAACACGGGATCAGCGGTAACAAGCTGAATAATCGGCGCTGATGATGGCATCAAATCGCTCCTAGCCTCCATGAATGTCAGTTGAAACTCGCCAAGGTGAAGATCAAGCTGTCCAGGAGGCGTTGTCACGTTGTTGGGTGTGTGGGTGTCTGACGGTGTGTCGGGGCATGGTGGTGTCGGGTTTTGGGCCTTTGTTCAGGCCGTGGTGGGCTGGCGGGCAGCGCCGGTGATCTGGTCCCAGATGGCTAATACTCCAGCCGGACTTCTTCATTCGTGCTGGTCAGCGGCTTGGGTGTGGGGAGTGTAGCGGGCTGGAATGGGGGTGGGGCGGTCTTTGCCGGGCCGTCCCACGAAGGCATGGCCGCGCTGCCTGTAGTGGCAACGGCGGGCGCGTGCTTGGTGGCGGCGACGCCAGTGGGACCACGTCATCGCGTGGTCGCGGTCCGGAGCACGGCGGTAGGGTCCAACTGCCAGCAGACGTCGAATCTCGGCCGGTGTGAGGTCCACGAGGTCGGGTGTGTCCCGCTCACTGCCCCCTTTTCTCGTTCCTGGCTGGCCAGGACAGCGAGGAAAGCGTGCGCGAGCATGGCGAGTGTGATGTGCCGGTACCAGCCCACGTAGCGGCGGACTTCGTACTGGTCCAGGCCGCATTCGTTCTTCGCGCTCTGGAAGCATTCCTCGAGGCACTGTCACGTTGGCGAATGGCGTGGGAGGATCTTCGAGTTGATCATGGTGGAGGGGGATCGTCCGTGGGGAGCGCGTCGCCGTCGTACAAGGGGCACCGGTACCCGGTGGAGATCATCTCCCACTGCGTGTGGCTGTACTTCCGCTTCCCGCTCAGTTTCCGCGAGGTCGAGGAACTGATGCTCGAGCGCGGCGTGATCGTCTCCCACGAGACCGTCCGCCGCTGGTGCGCGAAGTTCGGCCAGGCCTACGCCAACGGCCTGCGCCGCCGGCGACCCCGGCCCGGCGACAAGTGGCACCTGGACGAGGTCTTCATCAAAATCAACGGAGAGCAGAAGTACCTGTGGCGAGCCGTCGACGCCGACGGCAACGTGCTCGACATCCTGGTCCAGAACCGGCGGGACACCGCTGCGGCCAGGCGCGTCTTCCGCCGCCTGCTGAAGACGACCTGCTCGGTGCCGAGGGTAGTCGTCACGGACAAGCTGCGCTCCTACGGGGCGGCCCACCGCGAGGTGATGCCCTCGGCCGAGCACCGCTCCCACAAGGGCCTGAACAACCGGGCCGAGAACAGCCACCAGCCCACCCGCCAGCGCGAACGCGCGATGAAGGGATTCCGCAGCATCGGTGGAGCACAGCGGTTCCTGTCCGCGTTCAGCGGCATCTCACCCCACTTCCGGCCCCGCCGCCACCTGATGACCGCCGCCCACTACCGCGCCGAGATGACCACCCGCTTCGCCATCTGGGACCAGATCACCGGCGCTGCAAGCCGGCCCACCACGGCCTGACCCCAGGCCCGAAACGCAAGCCCACCACACCCCGACGCCCCATCAGACACTCACACACCCAACAACGTGACAGAGCCCCCGTACCCGCTCGGCCTCCCAGCGCCGGGCGGGTCACTTGCTGTCGGACGGACGCGGATTTTCCACGTGTGAGATCCAGGTGGTGAGCAGTCCTTCGAGTGCCTTGGTCTCGGCGGGCGTCAGCAGGCTCAGCAGGCGGCGTTCGTTGCGCATGTGGTCGGTGAATGCCTGGTCGATCAGTTCGCGACCGGGCTGGGTGAGGGCCACGATCCGGCCACGCTGGTCGTCGTCGGAACGGCGGCGGGTGACGAGTCCTGCCCGCTCCAGGCGGTCGATTCGCTTCGTCATCGCGCCGGTGGTGACCATGGTGTGTGCGGCGAGTTCGCCGGGCGCGCGCTCATAGGGCTCACCGGCGCGGCGCAGTGCGCACAGGACGTCGAACTCTCCCTCGCTGAGTCCGTAGCGCCCGTAGACGAGGCAGAGTTCCTCGGTGAGATGGTCGGCCAGGCGGTGCAGCCGGCCGATCACGCCCTGCGGGGAGATGTCGAGGTCGGGCCGCTCGCGGCGCCAGTCGGTCTGGATGCGGGCCACGCGGTCCAGCGGTTGCGGGTCGTCCATGCACACCACGATACCTTCCCGGGAAGCTATATTGTCTTCCGTGGAAGCTAATCTACGGTGGGTGGCCCTGACCGCTGTCGCACCGGTGGCCTGGGGCGCCAACTATTACGTCACCCATGAATTCCTGCCGCCCGACAGCCCCCTCTACGGGGCGGCTCTGCGAGCGCTGCCCGCCGGTCTCGTCCTGCTGGGGCTGTGCAGGCAGCGACCGCGCGGTGCGTGGTGGTGGCGGTCCGCGGTGCTCGGGCTGCTCAACGTAAGCGTGTTCTTCGTGCTCGTCTACGCCGCCTCCCAGCTACTGCCGACGAGCATCGCCTCAACCGTCATGGCGGTGTCCCCGCTGGCGATGATGCTCATCGCCTGGGCACTCGTCTCCGAGCGGCCCGGCATCGCACACCTGGCCGGCGCCGCGATCGGGCTCGGCGGGGTCTGCCTCATGCTGCTCACGGGAACGGGAGGAGTGAGCGTGCCGGGAGTCCTCGCCTCGGCCGCGGCCATGCTCGTGTCGTCCTTTGGCCACATCCTGACCAAGCGGTGGAACGCCGGTACCGATGTGCTCGCCTCGACCGCCTGGCAGCTCACCGCCGGAGGACTGTTCCTGCTGCCGGTCGCCGCAGCCGTGGAGGGCCCTCCGCCCGCACTCTCCACACCGGCGCTCCTCGCGTTCGGCTACGTCACCCTCGTCGCCACCGCGCTGGCCTTCGCCGCCTGGTTCACCGGGCTACGGCACCTGCCCGCGGGGACCGTGGGCCTTGTCGGGCTCCTCAACCCCGTCACAGGTGTCCTGCTCGGCACGGCGGTCGCCGGAGAGGTGCTGACAGCCCAGCAGCTGTGCGGGCTGGCGCTCGTCCTGACCGGAGTCGTCCTGGGACGGCCCAAACGCGCAGGACGACGCGGCGGCAGTCGGACTCCTCTCCAACCTGCACCCGACAAGCGTCCCGCCCGCGAGTCCTCCACCTGCAATCCCCTGTGAGGGTCAGGGGACACGGGAGCAGGGAGCGGCGCCGATAGTCGGCCGGGATGAGTGAGCAGGTGGGGAGGGGTGCCGCCGTCACGGATCGATCTGTCCTCCATCCCGGCCCGACCAACGATCCCATCGGCCAGCGGTGTTGGGTTCACCGTCTGCTGTCGCCGGGCGCGAGCAGACTGGTGACTTCGGCGATCGCCTCCGCCGAGGGGTGGAAATAGCGCCGAACGTTCTCCGGCTTCTTGTGCCGCGACTTCGCCATGAGCATCGGCAGGCTGGCCCCGGCCTCGCCGAGGTGCGTGAGCCCGGAATGCCGGTATTCGTGCAGGTCCCACCCGGTGTCCGGCACTCCGCCGACGGCCGTGTGCGCATCCAGCAGGGCGCGGGCCTGGCCGTACGACAGCCGGACCAGCCCGGTGTTCGGGCACACGTCACGCGGCGCGAGGACCTTGCCGGGGCCCGGCTTGCGGTGGGTGACGAACACCGGCCCCCGCGTACGGCCCTTGATCAGCCGGGGCAGCAGACGGGCGGTGCCGGCGTCCCAGTACACGGGCTCCATGACGTAGTCCTCGCGCGGGGCGCCGCGGCGGCGGGTACGCGGCTTCGCGCCCTTGGCCTTCACCGGGGCCCTGCGGGCGGCGAGGTCCAGCTCCTCGATGTTGACGCCGAGGATCTCCTCCGACCGGGCGACGGTTTCGTAGAGCATCCGCCACAGCGTCTTCTCCCTCAGGTGGACCTCGCGGCGGGCGATCAGCCGGTCGACCGCCATCTTCGAGCGGGCCGGGGTCTCGGAGTCCGGCGGGGTCATCCGCTTCACCCAGGCCGGGACCGCCGGGCCGTCGTACCCGCGCTCGGCACACCAGCCCAGCCACGACAGCACCGACGCCCGGCGGGCGTTCCAGGTGTTGACCGCCGCCTCGCCCCACAGCTGTTCGAGGGCGCCGCCGATCTCGTCGTCCGCGACCGAGGCGAGCGGCCGGACCTCGCCGAGGTGTTCGGCGGTCTTGCCGACGCCGATTCCGTACGACTGGAGGGTGTTTGCGTTGTCGAGCGAGTCGAGGAACGCGTCCGCCGCGCTCCGTACGGTCAACGCCTTCCCGGCGGGCAGTCGTACGACGGTCGGCACCGCTTCCCCCTTGCCGCAGATAACGGGGCCGCTTCGCGCACAGCCCCGAGAACGTCACCGCAGGTCATGATCGGTTGTGCCACAGATAATAGGGCGTTATCTGCGGGAAGACTTCAGACGGGTCCGGCCGCCGACGATCCGTCAGCCGCCCACCAGGGCCGATCGAGGCTTAGCGCCGGTTTTCGTTCCGATGTTCCAAGCGCCGCCAATTGCATCGGATGCGAGCTGGCGACAGTTGATGTGGCGACGCCGGCGAAGGCGGACGACACCTCGCTGAGCAGGGACGTCCGGCTCTGTTGCGTCGCGCGACGGTAGCGGCTGGCGAGGCCTGCTGGCCAGCCACTGTCACTCGTCCGGATGGACGGCCTGCGGTTTCGCCGCCGACTCGCATCCGATGCGGTTTTCTCGCATTGGATGCGAGCTACGGAGAGTGGTGGACAGTGAGGTTCAACGGGCCCGTCCCGGGGGCGGCGAGACTGCACTTGACAGACGGCATCGCACTGCTGCGGCCGGAGGAACAGGTCTTCTCCGCGATGCTGGGCGGATTCGCCAATCAGCAGCTCGCACGGAACCTGGCCCGCTCGACTGTCGAAGGTCGGGAGAACACGGTGAAGGCGTTCACCGCCTACGTGAACGCCTTCCCGTGGCAGTGGACGCCGGCCATGGTGGACGAATGGCTCGGTGATCTGCGCTCATTGCGTGATCTGAAGCGTTCGACGATCCGCTCGTACTCCGAAGCCATCCGCTCCTTCTGCCACTTCGCTACCGACCCCCTCTACGAGTGGGCCACCACGTGTGAAGAGCGGTTCGGCTCCCATCCAGTCCAGATCGTGCACGAGTGGAACACCGCGGTACACGTCCAGGACAACGAGTCCGATGCGAAGAAGCGCGCCTTCACCAAGGCCGAGCTACATGCCTTCTTCGCCCACTGCGACGACGAGGTGGCCCGCATCCGGGCCTTCGGCCGCAAGGGCTGGGCCTTGACCCCTGATGTTGGACACACGAGACACTGGATCCTGAGGATCTGAGAAACGGACATCTCGTGGTCATGAAAAACTACCCGCCGGAGTTCAAGGCGGATGCGGTCGCGCTGTACGAGTCGCGGCCGGAGGCGACGATCAGGTCGGTCGCCGCCGATCTGGGGATCAACCCTGAAACACTGCGGAACTGGGTGAGGGCGGCCGGGGTGAGTCGGCCCCGGGGACGCCGGACGCAGGAACCGGCCCAGCCTCCGACCCCGCTGGAGGCGGAGAACGCAGCCCTGCGCAAGAAGGTCCGCGAGTTGGAGGAGGAACGCGAGATCCTGCGGAAGGCGGCGAAGTATTTCGCCGGGGAGACGCGCTGGTGAACCGCTTCCAGTGTGTCGCCGACCTCCAGCGCCGCTATGGCGTGAAGCGGCTGTGCAGCATCCTCGGCGTTGCCCGCTCGAGTTTCTACTACTGGCGCCGGACGGCTGTGGACCGGGCTGCCCGGCAGGCGGCCGAGGCGAGGCTGGCCGCCCGGATACGGGCGGTGCACCAGGAATCGGACGGCACCTACGGAGCCCCGAGGATCACCGCCGAGCTCCGCGAGACGAGCGGTGAGGCGGTCAATCACAAGCGGGTCGCGAGGATCATGCGGACGTTCGGGATCGAAGGGGTCCGGTTGCGCCGCCGGCACCGCACCACCGTTCCCGACCCGGCCGCGGCCAGGGCGCCCGACCTGATCGGCCGCGACTTCACCGCCGCCGCTACGAACACGAAATACGTCGGCGACATCACCTACCTGCCCATCGACGGCGGGAAGTTCTGCTACCTGGCCACCGTCATCGACCTCGCATCGCGACGTCTGGCTGGCTGGGCGATCGCCGACCACATGCGTGCGGACCTCGTCACCGACGCCCTGGCCGCAGCCGTCCGCACCCGAGGCAGCCTCGCCGGATCGATCATGCACACCGACCACGGAGCCCAATACACGAGCAGGTCCTTCGCCGAAGCCTGCAGGTCAGCAGGGGTTCGGCAGAGCATGAGCGCGGTCGGCTCCAGCGCGGACAACGCACTCGCCGAGTCCTTCAACGCGACCTTCAAACGCGAAACTCTCCAAGGGCGAAAGAGCTGGCCAGACGAGAGCGAAGCCCGACTCGACGCCTTCAGATGGCTCCACCGCTACAACACCCGGCGCCGACACTCCCGCCTCGGACAACAATCACCGATCGCCTTCGAGAACACCCTCCACCACACACCAACTACGCTGGCACCAGCCGCCTAAACCGTGTTCAGGATTCGGGGTCAAGGCCCTGCCGGGAACTGGCCCAAGGCATCGTCCAGCGAATCCGCCATGCTTCAGGTCGCGGCGTCCCTGATAGGTAAGCGGGCGATCGATCTGCTGCACGGCGTTCACGTTCTGGACGACACCGAACTGCGTCTCGTCCTTCACGCCCTCGCAGAGGTGGGGCGGGCGGCGAGGCCGTTTTCGAGGGCGTTCGCCGATCTCTTCGCACAGTGGGGCGAGGAGGTGGGCGGCGGTGCGGTGCGGATGTCGCGGACGGCCCGGCGGACCACAGCGCGCACCGCTGAACTCCCACTCCGACAGCCCTCAACGCCCCGAGGGGAGAGCGCCCGGGAAGCCGGGCTGCAGGCTGGGGCCGATCGCCGACAGCGTCGGCAGCGCCCACCAAGCCTGGCTGGAACCGCTTCGCGCGAAGTTCCTCTCCAGCGGCATGACCATCAGCGATCTCCACGGCCGGACGGGATGGGCGAAGTCCAAGGTCTCCAAGCTGCTGCAGGGCACGGGTCTGTGCCTCCGGTGGGAAATCACACAGAGCCTGGTGCAGGAACTGCGCATCCCCACCTGGCCGATGCGCAGGCTGTGGGCGTCCGCGGCGCTGGAGGCACAGAAGAAGCAGGACTGGAGCCAGCTCTCTCCCCTGTGTCCTTCGGGCTGAGGGCCCGCTCGACGCTGGCACGCAGGGCCTCCTCCATCAGGTCGACCACACCGGTGGGCTGCGCGGTCGGCTCGGCCTTCTCCACGGCCTCGCCCGCGGCCCTCCGGGGCCGCACAGGGGCACTCCTGGGCGTGGCTACGTCGTCTGGGAGTCGCCGCAGGCGGGTCGTTAGCGGCGCCTTCGGCCGTGGCCGGGCAGGCCGGCGGGGATCGCGTACACGCTGGAGCCACCGGTGCTGGGGACCGGCTCCGCCCGCCACCCCTGGGCCGGTGCGGGCGCCACCATGCGCAGCAGTCCGTCCACGGCGGGGCGGGCGGCGGGGGTCTGTATCGGTTCTCCGGACAGTGGGCACCTTTCGCCTTCGGGCATGAGGTGCTGGGCGAGTGTCTTCTTATGGGTGATGCGGGCCCAGGTGCCGCAGGCACACTCGCAGTTGCCCGTCAGCTCCTTGCCGGACAGGACGACTTGCCTGGACTTCGGGCACGGGTCGGGAAGGCCGGGCACCGGATGCTCGTAGAGGCGGCCGCTGCTCAGGCTCGCCTTGGTCCTGGCGCCGCACTCGGGGCAGACGTATGCCTTCTTCTTCGTCGGTGCATGAGCGTGCCTGGGCATGTCGTCACCCTTCACTCTGTCGTGGCCCCTGCGCTGTCCGTCAACTTGCCGCGCAGGTTGAACGGTGAGGTTCTCCCCCGCCCGGCCGCCGCCCACACTCGACAACCACACGAGCGGCGTGCAGGCAAGGAGAAGCGTGATGCCCAAGAAGACCGACCCCGACAACCCGTACGGCTACGCCCCGGAGACCGACACCGTCCGAGTCGGGCGGCACGACCTGGAGCGCCTGCTGCTGGAGTTCCGCTCGCTGGTCCGTAAGCAGGAGCCGGGCAGTTGGGAGCACATGGACGACTATGACCTGTCCTTCGAGCGCCTGGCCGACGCCGTCGACGCTGGCACCAAGGCCCGGCGAGGCTCCCGCTTGGAGGGCCCCGACCTCCGACTGCGCTGCACCACTACCGAGGACGTCTACGAATGGCCGGAGGGCGCCCCCTACGACGGCGGGACGACGGTCACGTGGAACGTTCCGGGCTACGGTTCCCACGCCACCGGAGACGACTTCACGGACCTGCCTACCTCGCTGTGCGGCTTCAGGTGGTCGGCGGAGGAAGGCTGGCGGGTGAAGGGCCTGCCGGACTGCCGTGAGTGCCTGCGCGAGGTCCAGCTCGGTGCTGACCGCCCCTGCGGCCGCTGGTGAGGACCGCATGGAGTACAGCCGGATGGCGCAGCACCTCGACGTGCTCCTGACCGTTGTGTTGATGCATCCGCGTACAGGCATCAGATGAGGAGTCGTGATGGGTAGGAAGAAGCCGGGCAAGGCGCGTCGGCCACGTGTGCCGCGTCAGTACACCCTCCAGGAGCTCCAGCCGCCTGGTGAGGGTTACGAGGAGTGGATTCGGGTGACCGCTGGCATGAACCCTGACCGGATCGACGATCCGCGGGTCAGCGATGAGGCCCTCGCCTTGATGAAACGGTTGGTTCGGCTCGGCCCTTTGTACGGCAACAAGGTGCCGAAGGCAGCCCTGTATCTGGACGATCTGATCGACACCGGCCAGCTGCCGATCTTCGGGGACGGCGAGAAGGGCACGCTCCTACCCCTCGCAGAGGCTGCGTCGAGGTTCGGTTCCCAGGATGGTGACCTTCGCGAGTCGCTCCACAACCTGCATGCGGCGGGAATGCTGCTCCTGGACACGGACAACGACCACGACATCGCCGTCATCCGCGTGGTTGCCCAGAAACCCGGGGAACCCGGAGGGCCCTGGCGGTTCCAGGGAGACCCTGACGCGGTCACCGCGAAGACTTGTATCCCGGATGGCATCTGGGAGGATCTGCCCGCTGAGATTGCCGGGGCCGTGATGTACCTGCGAATGTGCCGGTCCCAGTTGCAGGAGCCCGACCCCAAGAAGTTCGGCCAGCACGAGGGAGTGAATGGCACTGCGCACGCCAAGAAGCTGTTCGCCGCGGCGCTGGAGTCCGGTGCTGTCGACGAGAAGGGGTGTGAGGCGTGTCCGGCGGGCCACCTGTGCACCCGCACTGAGGACTGAGCGCGAGCGAGTGGAATGGGGCCCTGACCCCGGCAGTTGCGATGCCGGGGTCAGGGCGTTATCTGGGAGCTCTCACTTCCCTGACCAGGTAATCCTCACCCAGTGACCAGCCAATCCTCACTGCTTGTCCAGCACAAGTGCCTGGCCATCACTGCTCAACGCCCCATAGAAGCGCCCGAATCGGCCCGGCCCACAGCGCCCAAGGCCGGACGCCAGACTGAGAACCATCTCGGACACGGAAGCGGGAACTCCCACTCGGCGCTGCGGTTTTCCTCCTCTGTCATCTCCGGGTTCCATCGGGGCCCGCCCTCGCTCCGTGCGTGAATGTGTGCCACGTTGCTGTTAAGGATCCACTCTCGTTGTTCATTTTGTAGAGCGGTTTCTTGCACCCAGGCTTGCCGCACCGGAAGGCGGTGGCGTAGAGCCGCTTCACCGTCGCATCCGTCGGTTTCTGATGCTCAACCGGGACTGACCGCAACTTCCGGGAGCCCAGCACAGGAGAGCTCGTGTACTACTCCAACACCAAGTGGGGCCGCACCCTCGACGACCGCCGCCGGGAAACCATCGCCGAGATGAACCGGGCAGCCTTCGCCTGAACACCTGCTTCCATCCAGGACACCGGTACGACAGGCCAGCCTCCTAGCCGCTGCTCCCTGCCGAGCAAATCCGCGCAGCCGCGCCCCGGTACCGTGTTCACTGGCTGGGCCTGTTTCACCGCCGGTGATCAGCTTTTCACCCCAGTCTCCTGTGCCCCGGATCAGCGCTCTGGCCCGGGGCACAGCCGTGTCTTCGCTGGCAGCGCGGTTCGGTCCGGCAGGCTGTGCCCATGACCGATGTCTTCGAGCACACCCCGCAGGTCTGGAATGCCGCGCGGCTTCGCGACGCGCTCAAGGACCTGCCCGATGATGCGCCCATCCATATCGGGGTGGCAGGCGATCCCGGCGACTTCGACGGGTACCGGGACTTCGTCCTTGTGGACGCGCATCAGGTGGAGAACTGGTGGCCGGCCACCTCGACAGCACCGGAACGTACCGAGACGGCGGAGGCGCTGACGCTGTTCGCCGACTGGGAGCGGGGCGCCTACGACCGCCTGGACTGAACCGGTACCCGCCGCGGCGCCTCGCCCAGGTAAGGGGTCAGGTGGGGTTCAGCGGAGTGATGCCGGTCCCCGCGTACAGCTCGGGCTCCAGCGACAGGACCGTCACCGGGTCCCCCGCCTTCACCGCGTGCCAGGCAATCGCAGCAGCATGAGCCACCGGCCAGTCCACGGCTCTCCAGTCCATCGCGTCCACCGCATGCCCGGCGGTGAACGGAACGTTCTCCGCGAACCGCAGGGACGCCGCGTGCCGGCCCGCACCCGTGACCTGCCGCTCCGCGGCAAGGACCGACAGCGACGGGACGATGACGCGGCCGGTGCCGCGGGAGGCCTTGATGTACAGGCTGGTGAAGAAGGGATCCGCACGGTACAGAGCGGTCAGTGCGGTGTGGTCCAGGACTACCACCAGGTTCACGCGGCGGCGCCGCCCTGATGCGCGCGAATCAGGTACGGGCGGCGGTCATCGACGCCACACGTTCACCTTCTCCGTCGCCAGCAGTGGCGCCCCGTCAGGCCCCTTCATGTGGGCCGGAACCCATGTCTTCCGACGCCAGTGCCCGGAGACGACCCAGCGGTGCCGGTACCGTCGGGGCGAATCCCCGCCCTCATCCGCGTCCTGGTCCTGCGGGGTGTACTGGCGGCGCAGGTCCACGATGCTCACCTCGGGCGCGGGAAGCCCGTCCCGGGCGTAGGCGCGCGCCGTGGGCTTGTCCGCACGCTCCCGTGTCCGGTGGACAAGCTGGGGCTGCTGCATCAGCAGCCATGCCGCGGCAAGGGCCGCGACGACCGGCTGCGGGAGCTGCGGATCGACCTCGGCCAGAGGCGCCGGTTCGGTAGTCACGGGAAGGGTCGCCGCGCAGATCGGGATCAGCGGCGGGATCGCGTCCTCGGCGACCTCGTAGCGGCCGATCCGGGCGACCTCGGTGGCAAGGCGGCTGCGTGACATCAACAGCCAGAGCAGCAGTCCGCCCTCGTACGGGCCCCACACGCACGCCTCGACCGGAATCTGCACCCCTTGGGCGTCCACGTGCCCGACACCCTCGTCCCAGTACAACAGGCCGCATGGGGACGGCCGGTCCGCCGTCGCCCACCGTGTGGCGGCCAGCTGTCCACCTGAGTGCATGGCCAGGGCCGTCATGTCCTGCCCTGCCCAGAACAGGTCCGCGACTTCCAGGTGGGATGCGAGAGCGTCCAGCCCCGGCGCGGTGCCGGGGTTCGTGTTGGCGCGCAGGGAGGATTCCGGGTGCAGGAGAAGGCGATGAAGTTCAACGCCCTGCTCACGAACGCGGTGATCTTCCACAACGCCCTGGACATCGCGGAGATCGTCCGCCAGCTCCTTCAGGAGGGATGGGAGATCGACCCGGAAGACCTGGCCCACATCTCGCCGTACCTGACCGAGCACATCAAACGGTTCGGCGAGTACTCGACCCACGAACTCGGCATCCAGCCCGACGCGTACGACCCGAAACTCGACGTCGACTTCACCCAGCTCCGCGACCAGGACCTGCGCGCCGAGGGCTTCGGGACCGCGGCCTGACCGGGCGAGACCGGGTGGCAGTGCGGTCAGACCGAGTCTCCGTGCACGTGCCGGTCGTTGAGCAGCTCACGGGACGGGACAAGGCGGATGTGCGCTGAGTGACTACTTGGGGCTTCGAGATGCCGGGGTGGTTCCCCAGTTCACGGAGACAGGACTGGAAAGTTGACCTTGACCCAAAGAGCACGGATAGAGGCGGCCCTGCCGTCGACGGGATTGTCGTCGGTGCTCCATATCTTGGCCTGGGTGGTGGAGTTGTTGACCGATGGCCAGCCCGGGTTCCCGGTGGCAGCGAAATCGGCCCACGCGCGCACCATGCGGCGTGCCAGTCCATGGTCTGCGGATGTGGGTGCGCCGCCGATGAGGAATGCCAGGCAGTCGGTGTCGAGGTTGCCGAAGGCGAAGGGGATATCCGCACAGTGCCAGGCCCGCACGACCCCGTTCGGGCCGGTGCGCCGACGATCGAAACGCGACAGGAACGCCCGGCCGCCGGCTTGGGCGTGAAGCTCGGCGAGTCGGTTGCTGTACTCGCCGAACAGTAGATCCCCGAAGACGGCGAGGTAGATGTCGAGCACCGGGGCGTGGGGCATCGCAGCGCGATAGCCGGCCACCAGGCCGTCAGGGAGGCTGAAGTCTTCGGCGAAGAGGGCCAGCTGTTCATCGGTGGTGATCTTCGCGCTGCTGCCGACGGCGTCGAGCAGCCAGTATTCCTCCGTGGTGTGGCAGACCAACAGGTCCACTCCCCGGGTCGCACCGGCGGCCATCCCCGTGAGGGGGTCGGTTGACAGGACGTCGCCGTCGAGGACGGGGGCGTAGAGCGAGGGGTCGTAGTGGCGGGACCCGGAGGCGGGATCCCGCCGGTAGTCGTCAACCACCTGGTCAGAGGCGGTGACCAGGGACTGCGGAGTCGCAGATGTCAGGCCCTCGGGTGTGGCGGGGCAGCCCGCCGCGGCAGCGATCTCGCGGGTGGTTGCCGCAGCGATTTCGCGCGTGTAGCAGGGACTGGCGGCGCTGTGGGCAATCGCGCGGTGGAACAAGCCGCGGGCGCGGTCCATCACCATCAGGCAGGCGACCGAAGCGGCCCCGGAGGACTGGCCGGCGACCGTGACGTTGCCAGGATCGCCACCGAAGGCGGCGATGTTCTCACGGACCCAGCGCAGAGCTGCAACTTGGTCGAGCAGGCCCCGGTTGTCCGGGTAGGCGGTTGCTTCGTCGGCGGGGATGTGGCCGAAGCCTTCGAAACCGAGCCGGTAGTTGAGGGTGACCACGACCAGACCGGCGCGGGCCAGCGCGGTGCCGTCGAAGTCGGGCTGAGCTGAGGAACCGAAGGTGTAAGCACCGCCATGGATCCAGACCAGGACGGGCAGACGGCCGCCCTCGGGGACCGGGGTCCATATGTTGAGGGTGAGGATGTCCTCGTCGTCGGGCGACCACACCGGTGCGCCGGGCAGCTGCGCCGACTGCGGGGCGACCGGTCCGAAGGCCGTGCAGTCCCGCACTTCGGTCCACGCCGGTGCCGGGAACGGTTCCCGGAACCGGTTGGCGCCGAACGGCGGGGCGGCATAGGGGACACCAAGGACGGCGACGACTTCGGCAGAGGCCCGAAAACCTTGGACTTGACCGTTCTTCGTCTTGAAGGTGCCCATGGGAAGACTGCCTCTCATTACGCGCCAGATTGCCGGGAGGAGGAGACTTCAGCTTTGCATCGCATGGCACCCCAGGACCAACACCAAGATCATGACGACTGACGCACCAGTGATGTCAATCCCCCGCTGCTACTAGTCCGCGCCTGTCGGCAAACGAACGAATGACGACAGGAGGTCAGCACGTCCAATGAACCCGCGTAATTCGGGGGTTCGCGGCGGTGCGAATCCAATCAGATCCGATGGTGATTGCTGACAGGGTTTGCTGACAGATAGGGTCCGATCCTCCGTCTGAAAGGGGCACTCGGTGGCGAACCTGGTCTACAAGCGGGTCTCGACCGACCAGCAGTCGACCGCCCGGCAGGACCTCGTCCTGGACGAGGCCGGGATCGAGGACCCGGTTGTCTTCGAGGAAGACCCGGGCACCTCCAGCCGCCTCCACCCGCTCCAGCGCCCGAAGTTCCGCGAGTTGCTCAAGTACGCGCGGCCGGGCGACACCGTGCACATCTCCGAGATGTTCCGCCTCGTGCGCGGCACCGGGCACATCCTCGACGTGCTCGACGTCCTGCACCGCGACCGCCTCGCCCTGCGTATCCACGACGGCGCGTTCTCCGCGATGGACCTCACCGCCCGCCACCCGCGCACAGGCGAGCTGCTGTCCACGGTGAAGTTCATGGTGCAGACCCTCGCCGCCGCCGGCGAACTCCAACGCGACCTCCAGCGGGAGCTGACGTACGACGGGCTGCGGGCCGCCGAGGCCAAGGGCAACAAGGGCGGACGCCGCCCGGCCGTCCCAGCCCGGAAGACCGACGACGTGCGCACCGCGTACCTGGAGGGCCGGTCCATCGCCGCCCTCGCCCGCGACCACGACGTCAGCCGGGGCGCCATCCGCACCGCCGTCGCCGACCTCCTGAGCACACGGCCGTCGCCCCGGGCGCACAGGCCCCGGAACTTCCGGTCGTCCTCGACATGCCGGGCAAGGTCGCCGACTTCCTCCGCGCCACCAACCTGGAGCCCGCCGAGCGGGCCGCGCTCGACCAGGGCATCACCGTACGACGCGGCCAGGGCTACACCCTGCGCGTCACCGCCGTGCTCTCGATCCACCACCGACTCCTCGACATCTGCCAGCCGCTCGACGGCACCGCGGCGGTCCCGGCGCAGCGCAAGGCCCGCCGTGAGTACGCGAACCGCGTCAACCTGCATGCCCCCTCTACGGATCTCGGCAGTCAGTCACGTTCTGCTACATGACGGGTAGCGGCAGCTATACGAGAACACGGCTTATCCGAGCTGCGACCTCGCACCCCGGCAGGCCGTCGCCTGCAGCCGCGCGTCGCGGTCCAGCAGGAAGTAGCCGGCCAGCTGCCCGTCGTCCGGTACGGCGGTGAACGTGCCGTAGTTGCGGCGTTGTTCGTCGGTCAGGAACGCCACCCGTCCCGCCCCTCCCCATCGACTCTCCTGCTGTGACGGCGCTCACCATAAGTCACATGATCGGCAGAGATGGAACCCTGGTCAGCGAGGGGCCGACGGTCGCCGGTCACTGCCCGGTGTAGCGGGTGGTGACCGGCGACCGCTGTGTCGCGGGTGAGCAGCAGCGGTTCGGCGGCCGACGGCGGCCCTGCCACCGCCGATCTGGCAGGTCGAACGATCTGGAGGTCATGAGGTGACGGCTCGCCACGCGGGATGCAAAGCGGGATAGAGGCTGACCAGGAGATAACCAGCCGCGATCACGAGCAAAGCCGTGGTGAGGCTGGTCATAGTAACCAGCAGGCCAGCGCCGAAAATGCCCACCGGCACCGCGGCCACAACCGCGGCCATGATCGCGCCGGACACGCGTCCCCGGAGCTCCAAGGGAATACGGCTGAACTGGACAGCGGTCAACAGCGGGTTCACAGGTCCAGCAGCGATGCCGGCGAGAGCCATAGTGACGACAAGCGTGAGAGTTCCGGGCATCGCAGCGATGACGAAGAACTTCGGGGCCCCGGAAATCAGCAACGCGCCGGTCAGGATTACGTGCTGGCTGAACCGATGCCCAACTGCACCAAACAAGACTGCGCCCACCAGGGCGCCGGCGCCGAAGGCAGCGACCGAAAGCCCCAGGGCGAGCGGGTTGTCGAGCACATGCTCGGCCAAGGTGGGCAGCAGCACGGCGAACAGGGCGTTGTCGGCCATGTTGGCGAACATGAACACCACGAGGATCCGGGGCAGCAACGTGTCCGCGCGGATGAACCGCAGTCCTTCCCTGAGCTCCTCGAAGTACCGTGACGTGCCTTTCGACAGGTGCGGAGACTTGCGAGGCAACGCTCGGGGCACAGTCAGTCCCACGATCAGGGCCGATACCAGGAAGCTGGCCGCATCTATGTACAGCACAAGGATTGGCCCGAGAGCTGCGAGGAGCACGCCGCCGAGTAATCCGCCGGTGAGCTGGGCGATACGCATCACTGTCTCGTGCGCGCTCATCGCCCGTTCCAGCCGTATACCGCCGGCTTCGGCCAGGTCGGGCACGAGGGAGCGGCGGGCTGTTGTGCCTGGAACGTCGAGCATCGAGCCGGCGAACGTGAGGACCAGCAACAGCCAGAACGACAGGTGGCCCAGCATGTACAGGACCGGGATCGCAGCCACCGTCATGCCGCTGGCCAGGTCGGCATGGACACTGCTGCGGATGAACCCCATGCGGTCCACCAGGGGGCCGCCGAAGAGCCCGGCCAGCACCACGGGAGCGAAGTAGGCGACCCCGCTCAGCCCGGCCCGTGCGGGATCACCGGTGGTCTCCAGCACGAACCAGGGAATCGCGATCAGGGCAATCCGGTTTCCCGCGGCCGAAACCGCCTCGGCTGCCAGGACAGCGCCAAGCGCTCGCCGTGCCGCAGCCGTTGACGTGGCTGAAGAAGTCACCTGGTTGCCTGCTCCCCGCCCATGATGGTGGCCTGGTCAGCCGGAAAGTACCAGTCCATGGGGTCGGGCTGCCTACCGAAGTGCCC
Source organism: Streptomyces sp. NBC_00012 (assembly GCF_045040875.1). Taxonomy (NCBI): domain Bacteria; kingdom Bacillati; phylum Actinomycetota; class Actinomycetes; order Kitasatosporales; family Streptomycetaceae; genus Streptomyces; species Streptomyces sp. NBC_00012. Next base: position 225,144 of record NZ_CP108309.1, read on the forward strand.
GCAGATACGCCGCTGCCGCCCGGTCATGGCGACGCTGTGCTCGGCCATCCGATCGTGGTCCGGGGCGGAGGGCAGCTTGCCGCCATGAAGACGTCCGGACGGGTCAGCTGCGGCGGCCGGGGCACGTGAGGCGACGTGCCAGGCGGCCGCGTCGACACCAGGCCGCGCGTACCGGGAGGTCAACCGGAACGCGTGGGAGACGTGCTGTAGACCCGTGACGGCCGACCGTCACTTCTTCCTCGTCGCCGCGGCGATCCGGTCGGCATACGCGCGGTACGCCTTGCGTCCGGCCGGGGTGGAGCCGTCGCCGGCCAGGGCGGCGCACTGCTTCAGGGCGGCCTGGTGGAGCGCGAGCGGGGCGGTGACGCGCACCGAGTGACCCTGCCCGCGGCGGATGGTCCGGCCGCTGTGCAGTGCCTCGTGGACGGCGGTGTCCCGGGTGCCCTGAAGGTGGTCGGCGAGCAGGCCGGGCACATCGATGGCGTGCGGCTGCTCGAGCGCCTGCTCCTGGTCCTCGACATCGGCGGCCACGCCGTCGAGATCCTCCAGGACGTCGCCGACGTCGCGGGCGCCAGCCGCGTCGAGCACCCTGCGGATGGTCTTGGGCGCGACGTTGTACTGCCTGGCGAGCACCTTGACCGCGGCGCCCTTGGCGTACGCGTCTACGAGGTCGGCCACCTTGTCCTCGGCGAGCGCGGCCGGGCGCCCCAGCGTCTTGCCCGCAGCCTCGGCGGCAGCGACGCCTTCCTTCGTGTTCTCGCTGATCATGTCGCGCTGGAACTCCAGGACCCCGGCGAGCATCGTGACAAACAGCTTGGTCTGCGGGTCGTCGGCCGCGAGATCGAAACCGGACCAGGCGCCGGTCGCGATGCGCAAGTGCAGTCCGCGCCGCTGGAGGACCTCCCGGATCTGGATGACGTCCTTGGTCGAGCGGAACAGCCGCGCGGCGTCCGCGATGCGGATGGTGTCGCCGACCGCCGCCTCATCGAGCAGTTGCCGGAACCCGGACCGGCTGATCGCGTAGACGCGGGACGATGTCGCCGGGTCCTCATACTTCGGAGCGCCGGACTTGAGCAGATCACCCAGAGCGTGAAGTTGACGAGCATTCGTCTGCTTGTCAGTGGAGTGCCGAAGATACAGGCGATCAGTCACGCTTTGCGCCTCTTCGTCGTTCGGGCGGACGCCGGATCATGACCGTAAGGGGGCGAAATGGGGAGGCGCAACGAGAGGGCAAGCCTGATTGGATCAGTACACCTTTTTGCCCCGATATACCCGTCTCTGGTCATTGGATCGGTGCATGGGGGCGTAATCGACCGTTTCCGCCCCCGCTCGTCATTCGACCGGCACCCAGACGGTCACCCTTGTCATGCAGCACAGTGGCAGAGTGTCAAATCATGTGACAGCAAACTGCACTCTCTGCATGGTTCCTACTCGACCGCCGATCGCATGTGGGCCACGGTGGTGAGACCCAAACCCGACAAAGCATTCATACTGCTTGACTTGGATGGATACCCACAGCTTCCGGGTATGTCCGCCGCCATGCTGTATCACACGGCGATGAGCACGCCATTGAAGGAGTCTCTTCTGACAGGGCAGGTCAGCGTGGGTGACCGAGTGTTCGTGGAGGTTCTTCTAGTCCGGCCCGACCTTAAGCGTCCGGGCAAGGTGCAAGTGCATGTTCGCGAGATTCCCCCGGACCCAGGGAGCGGCCTTCCGATGGAGGCCATCGCCCCTGTCCCCGAGGAAGACTGACCAGCTCCACTCCTCCTCGCCATCCTCGACAGCCTCCGGGCCTCTGAAGGGGCGCAGGCCCTGAACCTGCTCGGCCGCTACAGCTTCACCGTCCAGGTCCCCGCCGCCGGCGCCCTACGGCCGCTGCGCGAGCCGGACGCGCCCGAGCCGGACGAGGACGACGACGGGGCGAGCCGGACTAGTCGTGGCCGACCAGGCCGGTGATGAGCTTGCGGGCCCTGGCCTTGGTCAGCCTCTCCGCGGCCGTGCTGCGCGCACTCGCGGCCACGGTCCGTACCACAAGGCCACTCAATGTCAGTCGCCGTCCTCCTCGTTGGCGCTGAATCTGACGTCGCGCCGGTGCCCCGGAGCAGCTGCTCACACCGCTCTGGGGCACCTCTTCTCTGCGGGCGACTTGCGGCAGCGATGGTGACAGCAAGCCTGCGCTGGGGCCTCACAACTTGAGGATGATGGCGAGCGCCATGAACGCGGCGCACGCCACCGTGAGGGCGGGAATCAACATGGGGTAGCTCACGGCGATGAGGCCGATTACGACCGTGCCGAGGAGAGCGGTCACGATGCGAGTGTTCGGCTCGCTGGGGTTGGGCTGCTGCTGCATGAGTCCTCTATTCGGTAGGCGTGGCCCAGCTTCAGGGCGCACGGGGGTAGGGCGGTGGCGGTGCGGAAGGCAGGTGCCCCTACCCGGTCAGCGGGTCGGCGGCGGAATGCAACCTCCTGACCCCGGTAGGGGTGGGGAGGGAAGTTCAGACCGAGCAGTTCGTTCGTAGGCTTGAGCGCAAAGGGCAGGGGCGGGTGGTGCTAGACGTACTTACGGAGCCGGGCGCCAAGCCCCGCAACTGTCCCCGGCTGGCGTCGCGATCACCAGCAGCGGCGGGCCGCAGGTGACGCGAGCTTCGGGTATGGAACGGGTATGAACGACCTCCAGATACGCGAAAACCCCCCGGCCGGCCACCGGAGGGCACTTGGTTTTCATTCAATTAGGCAAGCAAAAAGGGCCCCAGACGCACGTATGGCGATGGAGGGCCCTACTTTTGGAGTACCCGAAAGTACCCCTCGACATGACTCAAGTCTGCCACGCGGCTGATGAAGCGTCAAGCACCGTGCAAGGCAGTGAACTTACGTTGTTCTTCGTTCCTCCATTATAACAGCAGGGGCAACCGTTCGGGACTGCGTGTGAGGATGAGGCCCTTGCCTAGAGCACGCCGAGCAGGGCGTTGTCCTCCCACTGGTCGACGACTTCGAGGTAGCCGGCGAGCACCTTGGAGTGGGGGGCCCATCCGCCCTGTTTGGCGATGACGATCTGGTCGTGGCCCTTGAGGCGGGAGGACGTGGCGAGCCCGCGGCGGGGGCTGTGGCCGGTGAAGCGGATCTCGATCCCGGCCCGTTCGCCGGCGCGGGTGACGACGTCGCCGATGGACTCGGGCTGCAGTCCGCTCTCCAGGACGGTGTGCCAGCGGTTGTGCAGGCGGCGCCAGGCGTAGCCGTCCGGGTCGGTGAGGTCGGCGGCCTCCTTCCACACCTGCCAGGCCCGGACCGGGCAGATCGATGGCCGGGAGCCGTACGGGACCGGGACGACGCGGGGCCGGACCTTGGACACACGCAGGTCGGCCTGGATGCCTCCAGGGGTCTCGGCGTAGTCGCGCACCCGGTTGAAGGCGAGTTCGTGCTCGCGGCCGGCGACAGCGAAGTGCATGAGGACCAGGGCGCGGTCCCGGATGCCCATGAGGTTGTTCGGGCAGGCGGCGCTGATTTTCACCAGGTGCTCGACGAGCAGCGGCGGGGCCTGGCCCCGGCCGCGGGTCTCTCCGCTGGCCTCCATCTCCTTCACCAGTTGCTTGAGGCGGTTGCGGGCGAGCCGGGCGACGCCGTCCTCCAGCCGCACGCCGTGATCGGCGCGCGCAGACACCACGGTGCCGGAGATCCGCCGGTCGATGGTCGACGGCGCAGTGCACGTCCCCTTCCTCCCCCCGGGCTGGGTCCACAGCCACTCGACGAACATCACCAGGGTGCCCGGGGTGACGGCGAGCACGGGCACCCCGGAGGCGGCGCAGAACTTCGCCCAGCTCGCCCAATCCTGGGCGTAGCTCCTGCGGGTGCTCTCCGGGCGGCCGTCCGCGACGGTGCGCACGGCTTGGCGGTCGATGTGGTTGAGCGCGGCGCGGGTCGCGGTGTCGTACTCCTCCGGCCGAGCTGGCACGGCCGGGATGACGACAGGTTCAACCGCATTCTGACTGTCTGACATGAGTCGCCCCGTTCACCGGATTTGAGCGCGTCTATGGACTCTGGATATGGGGAGGTTATCCGGGACTCATGGCCGATGTGTGTCCGCGAAACATCCGGTGGCTTCCGGAGGGCCCGGGATGGTCGGGCCCTCCGGAGGCTTTGGGCTACTCGCGGAACAGCCGCGGTGCCTCGGGGTTCTCGTCGTCAGAGCCGTCGGCCGAAGCTCCGCTGTACAGCGCTCCGCAGGTGGAGGCCCAACCGTTGCCGCCTGTTGCGGGGAAGCTGCCCCGGACGGGCGCTGGCATAGCTCCCCACGCCTACCGCCGTCACCAGGAAGGAAAGAGCGGAAAGCCCCAGCGCCAGCGGGCTGAGGTCAGTCGCCTCCATTGCCTTCTCAAGCCATGACGCCGGAACGCTGATGACTTCGCGGGGCCGCGCCCGCAGCCAGGCCGTGCCAGCCCACAGGGCCAGAACCAGAGCCAGGGCACCGAGACTCACCCGCAGCGCCACGAACGCACGGTGCGCGTGAGCGGCCACTGTCCCTGGCGCGGTATCCAGTACCCGGGCCGCCTCCGCCTGAGTCATCCCCATCCCCTGCGTCAGCAGCATCACTCTGCGCTGCTGCAGCGAAAGGGCGCCCAGCGCCTCGCCGACAACGTGCCGACGCTCGGCGTCGGCGACCGGATGGATCACAGGCTCGTCCTTCGCCCTCAGGTCGACGTCGAGCGACGCGTACCCCCGCCCGGTGAAGTGGTGATGGACCGCGCGCTTGATCTCGTTGTCCATGGCCTTGTAGAAGTAGGCGCGCACGTTCTCAATCGGCTCGGTGCGAACCAGTACGGACCTGAGGCATTCCTGCACGACGTCCTCGGCGTCTGCCGAGGAGTCCGGCACTCCGCGGGTACGCAGTCGCTTGCGGGCATAACCAACCAAATTCCCGTACTGCTCGACTACCAACTCCTTCAGTGCCTCGGCATTCGGTTGTCCCGGCCTCTCCAGCTCAGCCACGCCGCCCCCTCTTCCCCCCTCGCCGACCGGTCGGCGCGCTGCCCGTTTCCCGCTCGGCGCGCACAAGCTCTGCCTGGCCTGCTGCCCGAATGCGGAACGCGACGCTCTTGAGCACGCTGCTCACCCCCGGCGCGAACAGGAACACCAGGAGCATGACGACACCAACGCCCGTTACCTCCACTGAACCCTCCTCATATCTGCGGCCGAGAGCGCCTCACGGTGAAGCAACGGCCCTGCACCCCCTGACAGTCGTCCGGCCGACAAATTCTTGACACGACCGGCCAAGATTTTTTCTCTTGCGGCTTCATGCCTGAAACTCCAGGTCTGGGCCTGCTCGTCCTCGCGGCAGTGCGCATTGGGCTGGTGCGCCGGCTCGCCGTACTCGGGGGCTGAGACTGGTGGGCTCGCATGTTGAGGTGTCGCGTATTCAGGCTGGGATGCAGGGGCTCCATCACTCTGCGTCGACCACTCATGCGGGGGTCCTGGGTCTGCGTTGAAAGCGACGGTGGCATGATCCGGGCCATGGATCAGCTTTCGTACTCGACTGCATGGCTGTCACGGTGGCGTGACGAGATCACGGATGCGGTGAGCTCCCTGGTGTTGACGTTCGAGGAGACGAACGGCTACGAGCCGGGCACGAATGAAGTCCGGCTCGCCGGTAAAGAGGATTCTCGGGCTGTCCGTGACGGTGGCCGGGAGCTTGAGGGATTCGAGGATCTGCTGACGTTCTACGAGTCGATCGGGGAGGTCGTGCTGCCAGACGTGGGCAACGGCTTCTTCGTCCACTCGCCGTGCGACGTCCTGCACCGGCTCACGGAGGAAGGGCCGGTCTCCCTCCCGGAAGCGGACGACCCTCACGGGATGGTGATCGCTTCGAATGGTGGGGGCATCCTCTATGTCGCAGACCGGGGTGGCGCGATCCACCGGTCTGGGACCGCGTCCTTGGACGGTGCGGAGTTCGACAAGGCCGCCGACAATCTGCCGCAGTTCCTTGATCACGTCCGCCGCTGCGTCGTCCGTTTCGTGGAAACGGGCGAGACCGGAGATCTGTAGCGATCACCGGCTGTGGTCGCCGGGGGCGTATCGGCTCCAGGTCCCGCCAGCTTCGGTGACCAGACGGGTGGCTGTCTTGTCGTGGTAGCCGAGTGCCTTCGCGATGACGGGGGCCGGGGCCTGGAGGACGAGTTGGCGGATCGCGGAGGTCCTGCCGCGCTGTGGCGGGACACCGATCTCGCGTAGGTGGGCCTGAAGGCTGCCCAGGTTCATCGGCTGCCCCGGTTGGCGGCCGGGGAAGAGCCATCGGGAGCTTCTGGAGCTGGCGTAGGGCAGGTCCTGCCGGGAGCGGACGTAGGCCCGCATCAGGTCGGCGACGGGCTCCGGAAGCGGAGATGGTGGATGTCCCAGGCTGACGGTGATGGTGGTGCCGTCGTCGGTGACGTCGTCGATGGTGAGGCGAACGATGCGGCTGACGGGCTGGGCATAGAGGAGAACGAACGCGGCAACGACCCGGCTCCGCAGCCGCAGGGAGTCGTCGTTGAGGGTCCGCCGGAGCATGGCGAGTCGGCGGTGCTGGTGCAGCGGCGCCTGGTCCTGGGCGATGACCTGAGGTGGAAGGGTGAGGCGGGGCATCCGGCCGGCCCTCGACGCTGCCCGGAGCCGCCGAGCGCTGGCCCCACCTGCGCGGTCGCCCGTACTTCAACGCGGGCGTGCTCTGGACCCACACCGACCACATGCCCCGCATCCACCGAGGCGTCAAGCAGGCCCTGATCCATGCCCGGCGCCACATCCTCCACGACGATCAGGATGCCCTGAACCTATGGCTTCTTCGATCCGGCCGAGTGCGCCCGGTGGCCAGCGGCTTCAACCGGTTCGAGGTCGGCCGATTCCTTGAGCGCGGGAGCTGGATACGCCGGCTCCGGGACCATCCCCGCGGGCGCGGGGAGCAGACGACGACGCCGTCGCCACCGCGGGACTCCACGGGACCATCCCCGCGGGCGCGGGGAGCAGGCACTCGTCCACATCTCGGGGCCATCGTCGCAGGTGCGAGGGCCAGGGCCACTATGGGCACGACTTCCCTCGTGGGCAGGGACCATCCCCCGCGGATGCGGGGAGCAGTTGCCCCAGTTGCCGGTAGCCCGGGTGTTCTGGGGAACATCCCTGCGGATGCGGGGAACAGCCCTGGGGCGTCATGGTGTCGGGCGTCGAGAAGGGACCAACCCTGCAAGCGCGGGGAGCAGAACAGGTACGCTCCCCCGCCGTTATTGCAGGCGGAGCCACCCGCACGGGTGCGGGAATCAGACTCGCGGGGGCCGCAGCACTCGCAACGCCCGAGATCCATCCAGCGGGAGCGGGAAGCAAACGACGCCCCAGGCCTGGGCGGCGTTGAGCCGGGAGCCATCCCGTACAGGTACTGGGGCAGATGATCATCGGGGCTCGTACGAACTCCATTGCATGGATCGTCTCTCGCGGTGCGGAGTGGTGTTTCGTCTCGTCCTGCGTCTGATCGACAGCGGGACCATCCTCTGGGGTGCCGGGCTCAACGGGTCAGGAGCAGTCCGCAGCCGTACGCGCGAGCGTGTCCGATCCCCTGGTTCATCGAGTCGACCAGTGCAGCGGGATCGGTGACTGTGAGCGTGCCACGGATTTCCGCGCGGACGATGCGCAGGCCGTGGTGGGGGCGAGGGCTGGTGACGGTGGGGAGCATGCGGACGCCCAGGGTCTCCTCCTCGGTTGTGGCACCGATGCGGACGACACCGTCAGGGGCTCTGCGTGGGTCGTCCAACGGTTGGAGACGGCGTACGAACCAGTTCTTCACGTGGTCGGGGCGGGTGTGGGCAGTTCTCCGGCCGCGGGCACGGTCCGGGGCCGGAGAACCGGTCGGGCGGCTGTGGGTGGGGTTGACGACCGTCCGGAAGGTCAGGGAGTCGCCGACGTGGAAGGTGCGGTCGACTGTGATCACGTGCGGTTTGTCGGTGAGCGCGCCACGGGGTATTCCTGCCCAGTCGCCCGGGACCCTGGACTGGACTACCAGGACGAGCGCGCCTGCCTTGAGATCGACGGACCAGGTGGACAGCACCCCCATCTGGGCGCGAGCGTCGGGGTCACCGTCCGAGACCCAGCCGCGGAAGCCGCTCATGACGGTGCGGTGCATGTCCTGGGCGTCGACGAGGGACTTGGCGGTGTAAGGGTGCCGGGCGTCCAGGGTCAGGACGCTGTGCGTGGCGACAAATCGGGCGGCAGGGGGCTGGGTCACGGGATGACGTCCCATTCGGTGGCGTTCTCGGCGATGGTGACGCGGGTCCGTGTCTCCCACCGCGTGGTGTGTGTGCGACGGTCCGCGTCGAAGGTGACGGGCTGGTCCGGTACGGGGGCTGCTCCGGCGGTGCCCGGTTCCGCTTCGATCCAGGCCCAGGGCCGTGGCGACGGCCGCGCCCCGACGCCCTGCGAAGGCAGCAGTGCGGTGGACCGGTAGGCGTCTTCGATCGTTCCGCCGTCCAGCGGTCCGGCCAGTGTTCCGGACGGCGGGCACGATTTGCGGCCCAGCCACAACAGGCGCTTCGGGCGTTCCAGCGCTGTGGCGACGGTTTCGAGGAAAGCCCGGTCCGGATGCTGCAGAGCCGCGACGAACGCGGCGTCCGCCAGGTACCAGCGTTCGGTGATGAGCGCCCCCCTGGAGAGCTGCTTCGAGACCAGGGCACCCGAATCCGGTTCGGAGACGATGTACTTCGGTGCTCCGTACCAGTCGGCGAGCTCGTGGTGCCCGAACGCATTGCCCTTGGTACTCGCCATGTCGGCGGACAGGGCTGCGGCCCTGCGGTGGTCGGTGATGATGTCACGTGGACGGACTGGGTACTTGCCGGCGCCGACGACGTGGTAGTCGCGCACCGGGGTGCCGGGGTGGTCTGCGCGGACGCCGAAACGGACGGCCGCGAGTTCGCCGAGTGCCTCGGAGCGGTCGTGTCCGAGGGCCGCGGCGCACAGACCGATGACCCCGGATTTCGTCGGGCGGCTGTGGGTGTCGCGGCGGGAGAACCTGGACACCACCCCCCAGGACTGCAGGGGGGCGGCGAGCCTGATGAGCAGGACATGTCCGCTCACGCCGTCAGCTCCTCGACTGACTCGACGTCCTTGACTCCCAGTTCCTGCAGGACTGCGTGGATGGCGGGCTCGTAGGTGAGAACGCGGCCTGCGGTGATGTCGTCACGCCGGCGGCGGACGAAGTTGTGGTGGTCGAGGAGTCGGCGTACGGCGAGCTCCCCGGCCGGTCCCCCGTCGGCGACTTCGTCGATGGGCTTCTGGAAGGCTGCCGCGTAGTTGAACGGGCGGTCTCCGTCGAAGGCGAGGACCAGGGCGGGCAGTGACCCGGTCGAGGCGGTCGAGTTCTTCTTGGCCTGCGGGAAGGCGTTGACGAAGGCGCTGACGAACTCGGCCTCGGCGGCAACGGCGGCTGCTTCGCTGTCCTGTTCGGACATGCCTGCGGCGCGCAGGTTCTGTCGCAGCTTGCGGCGGTCCAGAACGGCGTGCCGGTAGAACGTGCCGGAGATGAGGGACTGGTAGCCGGTCATGCCGGCTCCGGAGTCGTCGGCGACATCGAGGAAGTCGAGGGCGTTGCTCTTGCGGTTCAGCTTGGCGTCGTCGGCGGCGGCGTAGAAGTCGTCTGTGTGTTCGGCCTCATGGACGGTGAAGGCGTGGCCGCTCTGGATCGCACCGTCGACGTTCGGCGAGTCCGCGATCTCGGCGAGGAAGCGGCCGTAGAGCGCGATGTCGATCGCGTCCCGGGGTGCCAGCGCGGTCAGGACCGCTTCCCGCGTCGCCTTGGGCAGAGCGGGAAGCTTGGCAGCGCCGGCGTCCGTTGCGGAGTCCGCGTCGTCCGCGCTCACCTCTGCTTCCTCCTGGGAGCTGCTCTTGCGCCGCCCCTTCGTCTTCTTTCCTGCCGCTGCCGCCTGGGCCAGGACGGTGTAGTTCTCTGCCCAGGCGCCGAGCGATTCCCGTTCGGTGTTGAGGTGGTCAGCAATTCGATCGCCCGCATCCGACGGCGCGAAAAGCAGCACCTTGGTCAGGTTGGCAACTGTCGGCTTGGTCGAGTCGCCGAACTTGAGGCCGATGGCCTGCAGAACCGCTCGCGCTGTCGCCAGCGCCTGCTCCTTGGGCCAGCCGTGCCGTGTCTCCAGGGCGCGGGCGGTCACCAGCGCCCATTCACGGGTACGGACGCCCATGGTGTGTCCGGCGAGCGGACCCATCTGCTCGTTGGCCCGGTCGCGGGAGTACACGCGCTCGGCGCGACGGCGCGCCTGGCTGGTGATCATGTGCCGCTCCACGCCGCCGTAGACGATGGATTTGGGTGCCCCGTTCTCGTCCCGCACGGGAAGGACGGCAACGAGCGTCTCCAGCAGGTGAAGGGAGAGGAACTGGTGCCCGGTCAGGGAAACGGGGGTACTCACGTCAGCATGTCCTTCGTCGTGGTCGTGGTCGTCCTGGTGTTCCTGGCGGCTTTCGGCGGCGGCGCGTGGAAGTCGACGGCCCAGCGGTAGCGGATGCGGGCCTGACGGTCGCTCCAGCGGGCGATGTCGTCCGCGAGCCGTGCCCAGGAGGGCGGTGGCTCGCCGCACGACCGCAGGCGGGCGATGGCGTGCTGCAGGTGTCGCTGGGGAGGCCTGCGGCTCGCGACGATGCGGTCCATCAGTCGGCCGGCGCCCGCGTCGTCGGGCCCGCGCCCGATGCTGCTGCCGATCCGGCGGGCGGCGTACCCGAGGCTTCCGTAACCCCATGACGGCTCGGCGGCGCCCCGGTGGTAGACGGCGAACAGGAACGCCACCTGTTCGAACACCTTGCGGCGCTCCTCATCGTTCCAGCCCGCGATCCAGCCGGCTTCGATGTGGGCGTTCTCGCTGACGCTCGGCCGGCGCAGTTCGGCGAGCCTGCCGTAGTCCCGGCTGTCCACCAAGCCGACGAGCCATTGGGCGAGTTGCTGGCTGCGTGCGGGCTCACGTGGCTCGGCGCCATCCGCGATTGCACTCCCGATGCCCGGTTTGTCGGCGATCACTTCCGCTCCCCCTTCAGTTCGTCCGGGGCCTTGGACCTGGTGAGGTCGTTCTCCAAACAGCGGACCGCCTTCGCATGCGCCTGGTAACCGCGCGAGTTGGCGGGCAGCGAGTCGAGCCGGTTACGCAGGAAGCGCCCGGCGGCCTCGGCGAGCACGGCCGCGTACTCGACGAGCGCCGCGTCCACCTGCTCGTCGTTCTCGGCCGCTGCCGTGTCGTCCAGCAGCATGTGGAAGGGCTCCTCCGAGTGAGCCCAGTGCTCCGGCCGCGCGTCGAACCGGGCGATCTGACTGCTCTTGTCGGCCGGTTTCGGGTTGGGATACGTCACGGTCCAGGCGACGTAAGCTGCCCGGAAAAGGCTGGAGGCCACGTACTCGGCGACGAGCGAAGCCCGCTCGGCCGCGTACCTGAGGTCGCGCTCCCGGCCGGGCACGAAGGGAAACGTGTCCGATACCCAGGTGACGACCGTGGTCTGCTTGGCGATCAGACCGACGGTCCACAGGTTGAGCCGACGATCGCTGAGCCTGGCAAGGCGGTCGTAGAGATCGGGTCCGTGGTCCCGGTCTGCAACAGCGGCGTACAGAGCGTGCGCCTCGCGCCACAGGGCCCGGGACGCCGAGGGCCGCAGCGGCTTCACCGTTCCGTTCGGTGCCTTCTCGTACACGGCGTCCTGCATGTGGTGCGGGGCCAGTGGTTCAAGGATTTCTCCGGCCGCCAGCAGTACGCGGTCGACGGCCGGCTGACCGTCCTCGGTGACGGCGGGCCGCATGAGGACCGACCGTCCCAGGACGGTGTGCAGGTCGGCCGGACCATCCACCCGTCGCCCCGACGGCTTGGTCAGAAATCCCCGGCGGGGCTCGGGGGCCACCGTCCAGGTTCGGTTGAAACGGCCCGGGGCTTCGTCGGTCGGTATGAGGTTGAGCCGGAGAGTGTCGCCGAGCGTCTCCCCGAGCGCGATGACACGGATACGTGTGCCGAGGCGTCCGGCGGCCAGATTGGTGAGGGTGGGGCCCAAGGTCTCCTTGCCGGAGATCCGGGCGCGGCCGCCGGGTCCGTAGGCGTGCTGGGTGAGCATGGCGCGGAAGGCGGCATCGGCGGGCAGCGGCGCCGGGTGCTCGAGGTGGTGGTGGTCGAAGAACTGGTTGTAGTCCCCGGCGTGCTCGATCACCAGCTGGGCGGGACCTGCTCCGTGTTCGTCGAGGTAGGGGGCGAGAAGAGCGTTCTGGCCCAGCGGCTCCACGGGGTGGAAAAGGTCCCAGTGCTCGTCGGGACGGCGATCCAGCCAGTGCGCCGCATCGGTCAGCGGGCTGCGGTCGTGAACCCGGTCACGCCACTCGTCGACCGTCGCCGGGCAGTCCCCGGAGGCGTAGCAGACGCCGAGAAGGTACTCGATCAGGGCGACGGCCTCTCCGGCAGTCGCCCCGGACACGCTGCGCAGTTCGTCCGCGTGCTGCAGAGCGTGGACCAAGGTGACGGTGGCGTTTTCCCCGGCCGTTGTCAGTACCGGAACGCATGCTTGTCGTCGTGGGTCCCAGCTGGGGCGTATCTCCCCCGCCGGAGAGGGGCGCGTTTCGGACAGTGTCACCTGATCCCTACTCCAATCTCCACACTTGTCTGGTGAGATGAGCCAGGACCGTAACACGCCGGATGAGGGCAATGTGAGCGAACCAGGAGAACTCAACAGCACTGCGTACAAATGGTGTTGGGGAACGATCGATATCTCCGACCACACGGTTCGAAGGGGCGGACCAGTGTGGAATCCGCTCGTCGTCGACATGGTCACCGCCGGTGCCGTAATGCTCGAATTGTGGGACCGGGTACTGAGCCCGCGGCAACGAGCCGATATCGCGGAGGGCTTCGCGGCCGAGAGCGAGCAGAGCGCTCGCCTGGTGGCCGCCTTCCTCGCAGGGGTCAGCCGCATCGGCCACGCGAGCCCGCCGCACATGGTCGCGTTCGGCGCGGGGCAGCAGCCCTCCCCCGCAGGCGAAAGGGCCCGCGCCGACTGGCAGGAGCAGGCATTGCGGTCGGGCCTGCCCCTGCCGCCGGCCGGTGCCCGGGTCCGCCATGCGGCCCCGGAGCACATCGCGGCGGCGGTTCTGCCGCGACTGACCGGCTGCGACTGCACGGGGTACGTCGACGGTGAGCGCTGCCACGACCGGGAACACCAGGGGCTCTACGTGGCTGCGTACGCGCTCAACCAGCACCACGCCGACACCCTGCACGCCGACACCGTCGCCAAGGCGTACCGGGCGACCGGCGGCCCCGCCTGGGACGCGGTCCGCGCCGCCTTGGTGGACGTCGTCGCCCACCACGTGGGACTCGACGCCCGGACTCTTCCCCGCCTGATCCGGCCGACGGACCCCGCGCGTCTGACAGCCTTCGGCCGCCTGAGCTCCCAGAGCAACGGACTGTCGCAAGGAGACGCGTCCCATGGCTTCGCGTCCCCTCACGACACCCGGGATGCGGTGTCCGAAAGAGCACGGCTGCACGCGCAACAAGCCGTCTCACGGATGTTGGTGGCCGGATGACAGCTGCTGGACGGCTGCGCTCCCCGCTCTGCGGGGCTGATGCAACTTCAGTCGCCACAAGGGCCATCTCCGCGGGCGCGGAGGGGATGGGCCGTCCGATGCGGCGAGCCGATGGTATTAAGCATGGCAGCTGGTGACCAGCCACATCAGCTCTGCCCCGTGGGCTGTTCCTAGGACTGTGGCAGACGCAGCGTCGCGGCGGCGGTCCCGGCCGGACCACTGAAGGCGATCAGAGGCTGCGAAGCCCCCTGGACGCTGTGGTGCGGCAGGACACCGAGGGATGTCAGGGGTGCCGCAGTGACCAGCCGCAGCAGCTCTTCTCCTGTGTGGAAGTCCCAGAGACGCAGGGTCGTGTCGGTCAGGCCGGCGCTGACGATCAGGTTGCGGGAGTCGGCCGACCGGACGATGCCGAGGGCGGATACGGGCCCGTCGTGCCGGGTCGGCAGCGTGAACGTCTCCTTCTTCGGAGAGCCCGGCGCCCACAGACGTATGGTGCCGTCGACTCCCCCTGTGACCAGGTACCACTCGCCCTCCTCCTCTCCTTGGCAGACGGCCAGGGACGCGACGGCGCCGGGCCGTTGACCGGGCCATTCATCGTGCGGAGCGTGCAACGGGCGGCACAGCAAGATGTCCTGATCGGCAGCGACAGCCAGAAGACCCCCCGTAGGCAGGGGCAGATATGCCAGCGCTCGGACGGGGCCACCGGATCCCCCGCCATGGCGCCACCCCAGTACTTCGCGGGTGGCCAGGTCGCAGTACGCGATCGAGCCGCGGCTCGTCCCCACGGCCAGGACGGTCCGCGTCCCATCGACAAAGGTGGTGAACGCGGTGGGATGGTCCTCCGCCGAGGTCCAGGCGTTCATCGTCGCCCAGTCGCCGTTCCAGCACCCGACCGATCCGTCCGGGAGTCCGACGACGACCGTCGTGGAGCCGTCCGACGCTGTGTACGTGGCGAGAGCCGTCACCGGCCCGTCGACTCCTCTGCGGGGCAGGTCGATCGTGCGCGTGACCACGCCCGTGCCGGCCGACCTCACGATCAGGTTGCGGTCGGGGCCGACCGAGATGAGCTCGGCCGGACCGGGGCTTCCGGACAGCATCGCGAGCAGTGCTCCACCGGTGGGACGGGAGGACGGTCGCACTGTACGCCGGGCCCACGCCTCGGGGTTCCAGACACGGACGGTCCGGTCGAGCGAGCCCGATACCAGGATCTGGACCCCTTCGGGACCGGGTACGACGGCGAGGCCCGTCACCTCGCTCGTGTGATCGGTGGGAAACCGGCAGGTCTGCTCACTTGTTTCCGGGTCCCATATCTGTACGGCACCATCGTGCCCGCCGAGTGCGAGCAGGGTGCCGGAGCCCGGCTGCCGGTAGGGCGTCAGGACGGCTGCGGACTGCCTGATCGTGTGGTGCCGTTGTTCCATACCCGTCAGGGCATCCCAGAACCTGACCGTTCCCGAGGCTGCCCGCGTGGCCACGGCGAGCACCGGTTCGCCGTCCCGCTTCTCGAGCAGGGCCAGCGCGGAGATCTCCCCTCCGGGAATCGGAACGGTGCACACCAGGTCGAGACCGGCCCCGTCGAGCACGTCGACGGCATCTGCTCCGTTGACGGCGAGCAGGGTTCGGCCCCCGGCGCGGGTCAGAACAGCGAGTGCGTTCACCGCACTCGCCAGGGCGGCGTACTCCATGTCGGCCACCACGGCCCCGGTGAGCGGATCGCACACGACAAGACCATCGGATGTGCGGATCGCCAGCCGCGCTGCCTCCCGGTCGGTGAAAGAAGCCAGGTCGTGGACCGTTGCCGTGACCGGCAGTTGTCGGTCCTGACCGCTCAGCGGGTCGCACGTCCACGCACCCCTGTCGCAGCCAACGGCCAGAAGAGGCTCGCCGGACGGCCCCGGCACCACGGCCAGCGCCCGCACCAAGGAGCCCGGCCCCTGAATCGGTGGGCCGACCGGCGTCACGGTGGACGGATCCCACACCCGTACGGCGCCGTCGGCGCCGCCCACTGCGACCAGCGGCGTCCCGTCCCGCAAGGTGAAGGACACGAGGGAGCAGACATCCGCGTCCGCCCGTGCCAGGACGTTGCCCGGCACCGCGAGGTCCTTCCATCTTGGCAAGAGATGTGCCACGGCCGGACTGCCGGTGTCGCGGTTGCCCGGGAGGGCATCAGCGTCCGGCTCCCACAGGGAGAAGCGCAGGCTCTCCGCGCGCGCGAGGGGCGGTGCGTCGGCGAGAAAGGGTTCGATCCGCGTCCACGCGAGGAGGCGCTTCGTGCCCTCGGCATGCTCCGACAGAAGTCCGAGCGCGCCCCGCACATTCCCGCTCGTCTCGTAGGGGAGAAACTTCTCGGTGACGACCTGGTCGTTCAGCACGCCTCCGGCCGCCGCGTGCTGAACGAGGTGGTGACGCAGATAGGGGTGGGGCGGCTCGCCTTCCTTCTGCAGAGCGCTGAACTCGACGGCCAGTTGCCGGTGGGACTCTCTGGTCACCACTGACGATGCCTCGGGCGTGCTGGACGGCGTTCCGTCACCGAGAAGGGCATACGGCGTCTGCCGCAGCACTTCGCTGATGCGCTCGTGGATCGGCCGGTAGACGAACCTGCCGTCCTCGACGTCGGTCGTCAGATATCCGGCCAGCGGGCTGTTTCGCACCCGCCGGATCGCCGTCTCGGGAGCGATGATGTCGCCTGCCGCAAGCGCTGCCACCGCGCACGGCCACACTTCGGCCCAAGGAAGACCGGCCCCTTGCGCAAGTGCTGTGGCCCGCAGGACCTGCATGACATGCTCGGCCGGCAGGCCGATATTGCGCCGTACTTCCTCGATGTCCTGCCGCAGAAGCTCCTGTGTCCCCTGGCGCAGGGTGCGCCGCCACTCAGGATCGTCCGGATCGGGCAACCGGTCGCTTGCGTAGAGCGCCTCGGCAGCAAGGCGGGCATCCAGGAAAGAGGGCGCCACCTCCTCGGCCATGGCAGCCGCCAGTTCGTCCAGGCTGCGGTCATTCGGGCGTACCGAGGAGTCACGGTGGTCGAACAGGGTCCTCAGCAACGTGCTCGCATACGCGGCAATGTCCTCCGCGGCGCCGGTGTCAGCCCGCAAGGGCTCGTCGGCATCTGTGGAACGGACAAGCAGGTTCAGCAGATCCGATGCCCGGTCCTGCGACGGACGGAGTCGGCCCGCAGTGTCCGCGTGGGCACTGCGGATGCCCAGAAGCATTCGTACAGCGGGATGCCCGTCGTCCGTCCACTGTTCGGCCAGCGGGCGGATGAGGTCGGTGATGATCCTCGCGGGATTCCTCGCCTCGTCGATGCTGTCGATGACGATCGTCAGCGGCCGCCTCGTCTGACGGACGGATCCCAGCACGCAATCCAGAAGCTGATCGAGTGACCCGACCCTCCTGTCCCCTGCGAGCGGCTCGTCGGTGAGCGCCGTATACAGCGCCGCTGCCAGTTCGTCAGCATCCGTATTACGGGCGACCACCGCGGCGTCGACAGCTCCCTCGGGCACCAGGAGGTCGGGCGGTATCGCGTCTATGAGGGGCCGGTACGTCGAGTCGGCCCTGAACTGCTTGTCGCTGAGAGCGACGACCCGAGCGAGGAGAGCCGACTTGCCCGAGCCTGCCTCTCCGGTGACGACGAGCGTGCCTCCCTCCCCTTTCAGGAACTCGGTCATGCGCCGTACATGGGTAGTCCTGCCGGTGAAATACCAGCCGGAGTCAGCGGGGGAAGGCCGACCGGAGGCGCGCAGGAGCCAGTAGGAGTCGAGGTCGGGCTGGGTTCGGTAGCCGGGGTTGGGGAGGCAGGGAGTGAGCTGCTGGTAGTCCACGTCCCTCTGCACCGAATCTGGCCGCCACACACGCTGTACGTCGGCCATGGTGTGGGGGTCGAAGACCTTCTTCATCGCGGCAAAGAAGTCGTCGAAGCTCAGATACGGAAGTGCGTACCCGGAGGCTTCGTCCCTGAAGTACGCCATCACCGCCTTGAGAAGGTTGGAGAACTCCTCCGGGCGGGGGGACGTGTACTCGTTCGCCGACGTCAGGACGACAAGAGAGGACAGATTACGTCGCTCTTCGCTGAGCGCTTCGAGCCGACGAAGCAGGTCCTTGCGCAGTACTCCCGAGAAGCAGGAGTCGACCATAACGAGAACGTGTGTGGCGCGGGAGTCCAGTGCGGCCGTGATCAGGTCGGCGGTCTGGACCGCGGTGCCCAGGACCCGGTCCCAGTCGGATTCTGGCAGGAGCAGGAAGTGGACATCGGAGTTGCGACTCAGACCGTGGCCCGTGATGTAGACGACGATGACCTCGTCGTCGTCCGCGGCGTCCAGGTGCTGCTCGTCCATGAAGTTGCGCAGGTCAGGAGCTGTCCGTAGCTTCTCCGGCTTCACCAGGCTGAAGCGGCACCCATCCTCCGACGGCCCTTCGGCCCACCACTCTTCGACTACTGCGACCTGGGCATCGATCCTTTGTTTGAACGAGGCCCGCTCATCCGGCATGCCGAGAGTTTCGCCGTAGTCCGAAACCGCAATCTCGATGAGCCGCCTCGCGCCCCACTCGTAGTCCGCAGCCTGGCTCACCGTCCGTCGACCACGATCGCCCGTGCGACCGGAGTGGTCCGCAGGTAGCGCAAGACACTGTGCGAATCACCGATCCCGTTGGCGACCTCAGCATCGGTGGTCCCCGGCGAGACGTCGCTGAGGCCTCTCCCCCCGGTGATGACGTCCCCGGGGTCGAAGACGTTGACCCACTCGATGTCGCCGGGCAGCTTCAGAGGTTCGCCGTCGGCAATGTTCAGTCCACGCCGCACGGAGGCGATTCCCAGCGGTGAGCCGCAGGTCACGAACGTACGCACGCCGGACACACGGTCCGGCGGGATCTGGCCCCTGCGCAGCAGGTCGTAAGCGATCACACTGCCCAGCGAGTGCCCTACGACGACGGACGTGTTCTCACCGAAGGCCTCGGCGACCAATGCCCGGACCTGTGCTGCAAGGTCGGGCTCGTACAGGTAGAAGCGCACTTCCCGCATCGCACTCACAAAGAGTTTGCCCCCGCCTCGGGGGAAGCGCCGGTCGTACGCCATCACCAGACGCGTGAGACGGGCCGGCCAGAGCTGCGGCGGCCCAAGCGTCTGCAGCGGCAGTTCCTGCACACGGGCGAGGTCTTCCTGGTGAACCACTTCCTCCAGTGCCCCGACGACGAACTCGGCTTCGCTCTCGCTCAAGGGCACTGCGGCATCGAAGGGATCATCCTCCGGGCCTAGCCGGTCCGCTCCGCGCGCAAGGAGACTGGTCCAGTGGGGCAGTTCCAACGCGGTGGTGGGTATGACTGGCTGTCCCAGCGCACCAAGGCCGCGGTTGATTGCCTTGCACCATTCGGCTGTCAGCCGGGACTTCGATGTCTTCGACTGCCGAATGCCGTGTACCCCAACGATGCGCGTCACGCTCGTGCTTCCCCCGCCTACGTGTCGTTCGGTCAGGTAATGAGGTTAGTCGGCCTGAGCCTTCTGACGGGCGGATTCCTCCCTTTTCACTCGGGACTGCTCGACGGCCTCGTCCTCGTGCCGGGGCGCACTTGGACTGATTGCTAGTGTGTGGTTGCTATGCCTGCGGCCAGGGGTGTTTACGGGCGCTGATCTGCCGTCCCCTCCCGCAGTCGCGCGAATGGCTCCTGAATGGACTTCCGGACGGGTCCGGGTACGAGTGCATCGTCTCGCATTACGAAGACTGCCCTCCTACGGCCCGACGAGCGACCCGCTGGCCGTCTGCTCCCCGCACCTGCGGGAATGGTCCCGGGCCTCCACCGGGGCCAGGCCCGGCCGGTGGATGCTCCCCGCACCCGCAGGGGATGGTCCCGTGCTTCCGAAGCCGTTCCTCGGGCCGTGGAACTGCTCCCAGCACCTGCGGGGACGATCGCCGAGGCCGGCCTGACCGTCCGCTACACGACCACCTCCACTCTGGTCAACGAACTCGCCGAAGCTGACACTGCCCGTCGGCTGTCCTCGATGATCGCCCGCTACGGCAATGTCGATCTTCTCTGCCTCGCTGTCACACTCACCCGGCACAATGGGGTTGGGGCCGCCGCGACGGCGGTCCCGACCTGCTTCCGCAGGGCCGACGACCACCGTCGTACGGCCTGCCAGGAGACACCCGGCACCGGTCCGGGCCACACTGGCAGTGCCGTGCGGATGAGGAGGTGGAGGGAATGAGCGTTGCAACCGATCACACCGGGCCGTGGACCGTCGCCGACGTCCTCGCGCTGCCGGAGGACCGCAGTGTCCGGTACGAGCTGCTGGGGGAGTCTCTGATGATGTCCCCCGCCCCCGGACTGCGCCACCAGCGTGCGTCCTTCAGGCTCCACGTGGCCCTGGACGCCGCGGCCCGCGCCGCCAGTGCACCGGTCGAGATCCTGGAAGCCATCAATGTGACCCTGCCGTCCGGCCTGGTGGTGCCGGACATCGTGGTCGCCGACGCCGGCGCGACCGTCGACGACGGTGTCAGCATCGATGCCGAAGCCGTCCAGCTCGTGGTCGAGCTGGTCTCCCCCGGCAACAAAACGATGGACCGGAAGTTCAAGCCCATGCTCTACGCCGAGGCCGCGATCCCGCACTACTGGCGCCTGGAATTCGACCCGGCGCCCCGGCTCGTCATCACCGAGCTGGAGAACGGCCGATACGTCGAGCAGACGACCGCTCTGTCCGGCGAGGTCACCCGACTAGATGCCCCGTTCCCCTTCGCGATCGACCCGGCCGGGCTCGCCCGGCAATAACCGGCCGACGAGTTGGCCGCCTGGGCTCATTGTCATCAGCACTAACGAGCATGGCCGCAGTGTCCGCACCAGCACGGTCAGCGATATGACCGGCTTTGCCGGAATCAATGAAAGTGTGGGAAAACCACGTTCCCCGGCGATAAAGCCACAGGTCACGGAGCCTGCTCCCCGCACCCGCGGGGATGTTCCCGTACACCGCCGCGGCGAGCTTGGCGCCCATGGCTGCTCCCCGCACCCGCGGGGATGTTCCCGTACACCGCCGCGGCGAGCTTGGCGCCCATGGCTGCTCCCCGCACCCGCGGGGATGTTCCCGTACACCGCCGCGGCGAGCTTGGCGCCCATGGCTGCTCCCCGCACCCGCGGGGATGTTCCCGGAACTGGTCGCGATCCTGATCGACTACTTCCAGCAGCAGCTGGAAGGGCACTACGGGGCCGACATGTTCCTCGGCCCTCACGACCTGATCGGCACCGTGTCCGCGCAGTACCAGCTCATCGACAAGCTGCTCCGCTCTGCGAAGGGCGAGACCCGCCGCGGTCTTCTCCGCGTCGGTGCGGCCTACGCCGCACTCGTCGGCTGGTTGTATCAGGATGCCGGAGACATGGACAGCGCGGCTTTCTGGCGCGGCATCACCCAGGAGATCGCGATGCGGTCCCGTGACCCGCACCTCATCGGGTACTCGCTCGTCAACCAGGCTCAGGTACGCACCGATCTCGGCGACGGACACGCAGTCCTCGACCTGTGCGAAGCCGTGCTCGACGACGCCGACCGGCTCGTCCCGAAGGTACGGATCATGGCCATGCAGCAGCAGGCGCACGGCGCCAGCCTCACCGGTGAACGTGGCCTGGTCGACCAGCTCATCGACCAGGCCGACCGGCTGTTGCCGCGCGTGGACGACAACCTTCCGTGGGGGAACGCATGCAGGCGGACGCCCGGGTACCTGGAAGTGCAGCGGGCCACCTGCTACGGACGGCTCGGCCTCGGTGCGGAGGCCGGCGCACTCTGGTCGCAAGTCCTCGCGATCGTTCCGGAGACCGCCCGCCGGGACCGCGGGGTGTACATGGCCCGGCAGGCAACAGCTGCGGCAGCTGCGCGGGAGCCGGATCAGGCAGTGGAGATCGCCCGGACCGTGGCGACGATCGTGGTGGAGACCCGCTCGGCCAGAATGCGCAGGGAACTGGTCGCCCTGGAGCGTGCGATGCGGCCGTGGCACGATGCCCCGGTCGGCCGGGATCTTGCGGAGATCCTGGAGCCCGTGAGCAAGGGGAACTGAGCGTGGCCAAGGAACCGGTGCCGCTGACGGACAGTGCGATCGAGGGGCGGCTTCTGGAGCTCCGCGGCTGGTCGCGGGTGGGTGATGAGATCACACGGTCTTTCGGCATCCGGTATCACGGTGGCGTCGCGATGATCGTGCACGTTGCTGATGTGGAGCGGCTCATCGGACATCACGCCGACATCGATCTGCGATGGGACACGATCCGGTTCGGGATCACTACGCACGACGCGGGCCACAAGCTGACCGACGCCGACTTCGACCTCGCGAAGCGCATTGACCAGATCGCGGCAGCGCACGGCGCCGAGCCCATCGATTGATGACCGACCGGTCCCCGGACGCTCGAACCCGCCCCCTCCCGCCCGAAGGACGAATTTCAGGGGCGTTGTTCGTGATCGGCGGCGGTCGGCCAGCAGTCCGAGCACGCTCGGGCCCGGGGATGGGCTGGAACGGGGCTGTTCCCCGCACCCGCGGGGATGGTCCCGAGCCGACCTCCACGTATCAGGGCAGCAGCTCCCGCGTGGCGTAGTAGGCGTGCAGCGCGGCTTCGCTGCCGGAGCCCAGGGCGGTCATGATCCGCTGGAAGCGGGCGGAGCGCAGGTCGCCGGCCACGATGATGCGGGGGTGCTGGCCGATCGGCGGGCAGTAGAGGACGCAACTCTCGGTGGCGATCCCGCAGAAGACGAGGTCGGTCCAGCCGGCCTGGCGGATCAGTTCGTCTGCCTCGGGGGTGAGAGCGTGAAGAAGCGCTCGTAGGAGCTGCCGAGGTAGTTGAAATAGCGAGTGAAGATCACGGGTCAACCGACGGTGGACCACTGGGCGACCAAGTCTGAAACCGCTGGCACGGCGTGGCGGCTGCGGTGGTTCACGAAGCCGTTCTGCATGTCGACCACGATCAGCGCGGCTCCGCCGATGTCCATCCGCTGCCTCTCCTGCCCGTGTCCTCAGCCGATGCTTTCGCGTAGAGCGTCCTATACGTCGCGCAGCCGTTCGGCCAGCCCGCTGGTCTTCCCGCCCGCTTGTCGAGCCTGGCGCGCCCGCTGCCTCACCAATCCGAGCCTTCGCTGCGAGGACGGCGAAAGCCTCACCGACCTCCCTCGGCCGGGCCAACTTCGGCGTGCGACCGATCTCTTGTTCCTTGAGAGATCGGTTTCCGATCCGGGCAGAGCTCCCTGAGAATAGGCAGGCAGGCTCTACGATGATCGCTTTGCACTGCCATCCTTTGAAGCTTGAACAGAGGAACTGAGACCGATATGCCAGTTTTGCCAGACTCGGCGAAAGTATGGGAAAACTGCGTGCCGCCGCGATAAAGGTGCAGGTCACGCAGTCTGCTCCCCGCGCCCGCGGGGATGGTCCCCGATCGCCATGGGTCAGCCCTCCTTCGAGGTGCTGCTCCCCGCGCCCGCGGGGATGGTCCCGGCCGCGGTTCGGCAAGCCAGTGAACACGTTGCTGCTCCCCGCGCCCGCGGGGATGGTCCCCTTCAGATCCGGGCGGACGCTTTCGGGGTCTGCTCCCCGCGCCCGCGAGGATGGTCCCGCCAAGGGTCTCAGCCTGCTCGGAGCTCGCTGCTGCTCCCCACACCCGCGGGGATGGCCCCTCGGCATTACCAATAGGGGTCTCAACCCCTGGCCTGCTCCCCACCTGCAGGGATGGTCCCGCGACGGCTCGTCGGGATTCTGCGGGTAGATGGAGGCTGGAGAACCCGCCCGGACCTCTGCCGCCGACGGCCTCAGGTACGGGCGGGGGCATCAGTACCGCCGCTCGCGCGGGTGCGGCGTCGCCCGCGCCGAGGCGGGCAGCGGGCACAACTCCTCGTGGAGGTGGAGCGTGATACCGGGGCCGGTCGCGCCGGGGATCTCGTATGGCTTCGACTCCTCGGCGGTCATGGGCTGCTGGCAACGGTCACACATCATCGGCAGGTCCTTCGGGGATGGCAGGAGCAGGCGCAGGTGAGGCGCTCGGCGAGGGCGTCACCGACCCGGATGTCGACCGGTCCGGGGCAGAGGCGGTGCCCCTCGCCCCATGAGCCGGCCGTGCTGGTCCTGCACTCGGGGGAGATGTAGTTGCTACGCGATGCCTGCTGCGCGGGGGTGGTCATTTGGTCGCCTTCTTGCACCGAGCGCATCGGCAGGCCGGGTACGCGAACCTCTCCTCCACCACCTCGACCGGGACGACTTCCGTCGTCGGACGACGGACGCGCGTGCGGCCGTGCCGGTCCACCTCATACACCTTGATAGTCATTGCCATGGGCTGCACTCCCACCTTCGGTTACCGTCTCAATCAGCGTCGTCCGGCGTGTGCAACTGCGGTATGACCAGCGGGGGTTACCGAGGCGGTAATAAGCTCGTTGGCACTCCAGCAAGGCGCCTGCGCGTGCATAGGATCGCTCCGGAAGTCGGCCCCCATGGATGCCATCACCCCCGGCCTGCCCGCCCCCGACGTACTCGACAGAGCAGACGTACGGGCAGCACTCATCGAGCACGACTTCGCGGCCGTCTTCACCCTGATCAAGAAGTGGGGCGGCCTCTCCCAGAATCGAATCGCATCAGCCTGCCAACTGACCCCCGGCAAGGTCTCCACGATCATCAGCGGCACCCAACGCGTCACCTCGTTCGAGGTGGTGTGCCGCATCGCCGACGGGCTCCGCATCCCCGGCCTTGCACCCCGCGCCTGGGAGCACAACCAGCACACCGACCAGCACCACCCGCCGGAGACGCCGTGCGAAGGGCCAGACTCAGACGGGATTCCGTGGCGGCCCGATGCCACCGTGGAGCTGGCCGCACACCTCACCAGGAGCGATCTCGTGATGGACCGCCGCGCTCTCACGCGCGCACTGGCAGGAGCCGCCGCCGCTGGCGCAACCCTGCTCGACTCCCTCGAAGGCTGGCTCGTCCCAGTCGCAGCAGCCCCCGTGCAACGTCGTCCGGGGCGGCTCGGTATTCGGGACGTCGAGGAACTGGAGACCACGGCTCAGGCCTTCCGCCAATGGGACCACCAGTACGGAGGTGGCCTGCGCCGAAAGGCCGTGCTCGGCCAGCTGGCCGAGGTGGCCGGTGCCCTCGGTGACCACCAGGCGCCCGTCGTAGAGCAACGTCTCTACTGCGTGATGGCCCAGCTCGCCGGGACCGCTGCCACCATGGCGTGGGACTCCGGGCTGCATCGCCGAGCGCAGGAGTACTACCGCCTTGCACTCCGCGCTGCTCACGCCGGCGGCGACGTGGTCTTCGGTGCCAACGTCCTCGCGGGCATGGCCCGGCAGATGCTCTACCGGGACCGGCCCGACGACGCACTCCAGCTCATCAACCTGGCTCAGGAGGGCGCCCGCGACGTAATCGGCCCCCGCGTTCGCGCCATGCTCCACACCAGGGAGGCATGGGCGTATGCCGCACAGGGCCGCCACGCTGGTTTCCAGCGGGCCACGACGCGGGCGGCCGAAGCACTCGCGGACGCCCGCCCGGACGGGGACGAGCCCTACTGGATTGCCTACTTCGATGAGGCCGAACTCGCCGGAGTAACCGGCGGTCGTCTCCTCGACCTCGCCCGCGCCGACCCCCGCCAGCACGCCAACCAGGCGGCCGGCCAGATCCGAACAGCCCTGTCCCTCCGAGGTACCGAGGCCGGCCGCTCCCACGCCCTTGACCGCATCGGCTTGGCGGAGTGCCACTTCCTCGCCGGTGACATCGGAGGCGGCGCGGCCGAGGCACACCGCGCGGTTGCGGCTGCCCGCGGCACCCAGTCCGAGCGCGTCCGCAGCCAACTGGGGCAGCTGTACCCGTACACAGTGGGGCACAGCGCCTCACGGTCCGTACGCGAGGCGCGGGATAGTATCCGCGACCTGCTGGCAAGCTGAATCGAGGAGATCCGAGTGACGACCCTTGCCGTGACCGGACACATGGACCTGACGGACGAGAGCGTGCCGCTTGTACGAGCAGCGCTCCGTAACCTGCTGGCCGAGTACAGCGACGATCTGACGGGGGTGTCGTGCATCGCTGCCGGATCGGACACCCTTTTCGCCGAGGAGGTCACAGCCGTGTGCGGGCGCCTGGTGGTCGTGATCCCCTCTCAGGACTACCGGGCAACCAAGGTGAAACCCGACCACGCACCTGTCTTCGATCACCTTGTCGAAGCCGCTGCCGAGGTACTGACGCTGCCGAACAAGACCGCCAACCGCGGTGCCTACGAGGCGGCCAACGCCGAGCTCCTGAAGCGTGCCGACCGGCTTGTCGCCGTGTGGGACAGCACTCCGCCATCGGGGAAGGGTGGCGGCACGGCCGACACCGTCGAAGCGGCTCGCGCTGCGGGGTTGCTGGTGGATGTGGTGTGGCCGGACGGTGCAGCCCGCAAGGGGTGAGCTTCGGTGCGCTTTACACATCTCTACCGGGAACACCCCGGCCTGATCCCGGACGCACGGGGCCGCTCCCTGCTACGACCGTAGCCAGGCAGGGGGTGTTGGTCGTGTGCGGCGGCGGTCAGCCGGCAGCCGGCAGCCGGCAGCCTCGTCCGCTTCGGCTTGCGGCCGATCTCTCATGCCTCGAGAAATCAGGTTTCCCGATCCGGGCATAGCCACCTGAAAATAAGTAAGCAGACTCTGCACTGATCGCTTTGCACTGCCGGCCCCTGACGGTTGAACAGAAAAAAATAGAGAACGTTATGCACTATTTGCCGGACTCGGTGAAAGTGAAGGAAAACTGCGTGTCTCCGCGATAAAGCCGCAGGTCAGGAAGTCTGCTCCCCGCACCCTCGTCTGCTCCCCGCACCCGCGGGGATGGTCCCAGGGCGGTCGGACCGCCGAACGTGCGGACCGGCTGCTCCCCGCACCCGCGGGGATGGTCCCCGCACCCAGCCCCGAGTGCTCGAAGCCCGTACCTGCTCCCCGCACCCGCGGGGATGGTCCCTTGTCACCTTCGCCGGAAGGATGGGCTGGTTGCTGCTCCCCGCACCCGCGGGGATGGTCCTCAGGCCCTTACGGCGCACGTCGGCCCGGAGTGCTGCTCCCCGCACCCGCGGGGATGGTCCCATCGTCACGCCGCTGCCGGTGAGCTGGCTGACCTGCTCCCCGCACCCGCGGGGATGGTCCCTGCCCGGCAGCAGCCCGCGCTCTGCTCGCCGCCTGCTCCCCGCACCCGCGGGGATGGTCCCGGTGGGGGGGGAGGGGCGCTGCTCCCCGCACCCGCGGGGATGGTCCCACCGTCATCACGCTCGCGGGCGCCGTCGGCGCCGGCGGCTGCTGCTCCCCGCACCCGCGGGGATGGTCCAGCTCGCCCAGGAAGCCGCCCAGCTCCTCGCCCCTGCTCCCCCGCACCCGCGGGGATGGTCCCCGGACGATGGCGGGGAACTCGGGGGTCCAGGTCTGCTCCCCGCACCCGCGGGGATGGTCCTGGCTGCGGCGTCCTCGGTTTCCTGCGCGGCGTCTGCTCCCCGCACCCGCGGGGATGGTCCCCAGGCGGTGCGCACGGGTCAGGGCCTCGGTGACTGCTCCCCGCACCCGCGGGGATGGTCCCTGATGATCATCGGCCGACACACCGACCGCAAGCTGCTCCCCGCACCCGCGGGGATGGTCCCACCGACGCCCATGCACGGATGTAGGCGATTTGCTGCTCCCCGCACCCGCGGGGATGGTCCTCTCGTCCCCCATGCCGGGAATCAAACGGAAAACTGCTCCCCGCACCCGCGGGGATGGTCCCGGCTGCGGGGTCATGCCGCCTCCGCCCGGTGCCTGCCCCCCGCACCCGCGGGGATGGTCCCGCCGAGAACGGTCGGCTGCACACGCGCATCATCTGCTCCCCGCACCCGCGGGGATGGTCCCGTCTGAGTCCTTGGGTGGGGTCACAGTGGCTACTGCTCCCCGCACCCGCGGGGATGGTCCCGACAGCGTCCAAGGGGACGACGCAGGAAGTCCCTGCTCCCCGCACCCGCGGGGATGGTCCCTCTCTGCTCCACCGAGGGAGACCAGCTCAAGACTGCTCCCCGCACCCGCGGGGATGGTCCTCGACATGTCGGTCCTCCACTCCCATGGATTCGCTGCTCCCCGCACCCGCGGGGATGGTCCCTGGGAAGCACGGGCCACGCGTGACCCGGAGCTCTGCTCCCCGCACCCGCGGGGATGGTCCCGGGCCGCCAGGATTTCGACGAGGTGAAGGCCGCTGCTCCCCGCACCCGCGGGGATGGTCCTGGGTTGACCGAAGTCCCGTACAGCTTCGGGCCCTGCTCCCCGCACCCGCGGGGATGGTCCCCTCCGTGCCAAGTCGCACGCCCTCGTCGAGATCTGCTCCCCGCACCCGCGGGGATGGTCCCGCTGCCGTTGCCGATCCAGTACCAGTGGAACGCTGCTCCCCACACCCGCGGGGATGGTCCCGCGCAGGGGGTGTGCGGGGCCAACTCCCACCACCTGCTCCCCGCACCCGCGGGGATGGTCCCCACGGGCGTCTGATGGGCTGTGAAAGGTGGGGCTGCTCCCCGCACCCGCGGGTGTCGGCGTGCTTTGAACCGGGTTCTGGATCACTTTCCGTGCTCAGGCCACGGAGGGTCACCACAACCGCAATCATGAACGGCCGTGGCTGATGTACTCCTCCAGGACCTGTGGTTCCACCGGGTCGAAGGCGCTGTGATCGAAGACGTCGTATCCGACGGTGAGTTCGTGGTCGTTCAGGCCCGCGCGTCAGCGGACCGGGCTGCGTGCCCTGCCTGCGGAACGACGGCGGCCCGGGTGCACAGCCGGTACGTGCGTCGGCTCGCCGACAGCGCGGTCGGCGGCCGTCCCGTGGTCATCGAGTTACGGGTCCGCCGGTTCCGCTGCCGCCAGGACGCTTGCCCGCAGACAACGTTCGCCGAGCAGGTTGAGGGGCTGACCTTCCAGCATGGGAGACGCAGCGCCGGGCTGCAGTCGGTGCTTGAGCGGCTGGCGGTTATGCTGGCCGGCCGAGCCGGTGCCCGCCTGGCACACGCACTCGCCGTCCGGGCCAGCCGGTCGACGCTCCTGCGGCTGATACGCCGTCTGCCGGACCCTGCAGCGCACACTCCGCGGGTCTTGGGCGTGGATGACTTCGCGCTGCGCAAGGGCCACAACTACGGCACCATCCTGATCGACATCGATACTCGCCGTCCCGTCGATCTGCTGCCTGACCGGACCACGGCGACAGTCGCCCGGTGGCTCACCGACCATCCCGGCGTCGAAGTGATCTGCCGGGACCGCTCCAGTGCCTATGCCGAGGCCGGACGGCTCGGCGCCCCGGACGCGATCCATGTCGCAGACCGCTGGCACATCTGGAAGAACCTTGCCGAGGCCGTCGAGAAGACGGTCACCCAGCACCGCGCCCTTCGGCGTGAACCGCAGGACATCGCCCCGGTTCGCACCGCTGTGCTCTCCAAGACCACGGAACTGGCACCGGAATTTCCGGCCGAGGCGCGGCAGTCCGGCCGCCTGTCCGATCGGGTGCGCGAGCAGCACGCGACCGTTCACAACCTGCTGGACGAGGGACTCGGGCTGCGAGTCATCGCCCGCCGGCTCGGCCTGGCTCGCAATACTGTCCGCCGACTCGCCCATGCGGCTACCGCGGACGAACTACTCGTCGGACGCTGGACCGGCCGCACCAGCATCCTCGATCCCTACAAGCCTTACCTGCACCGGCGGTGGGCCGAGGGCTGCACCGTCGCCCGTCGCCTGTTCGAGGAACTCCGCGAGCGCGGCTACCGCGGCGGCGAAAGCGTCGTCAAGAAGTACGTGCAACGGCTCCGGGAAGCCTTCCCGCACGACGATCCGCCCCGCAAGAACCCGTCCACGCGTGACGTGACCAGCTGGATCACCCGCCGCCCCGACCGCCTCGACGACGACCAGGCCCAGCAGCTCAAGAAGATCTTCGCCCGCTGCCCCGAGCTCGACCGAACCGCCGAACACGTGCGCGCGTTCGCCGAGCTCATGAACAACCGCCAGGGTCGGCAGCTGGGCCAGTGGATCGAGCACGTCCAGGCCGACGAACTGCCAGCCCTGCACACCTTCGTCAACGGCCTCGGCCAGGACCTCGACGCCGTCGTCGCCGGCCTCAGCCTCCGCTACAGCTCCGGCGCCGTCGAAGGTCACAACAACAAGATCAAGATGCTCAAGCGACAGATGTTCGGCCGGGCCAATTTCGATCTGCTCCGCAAGCGGGTCCTCCTCGCGGCGGGAAGCCGTTCACGATTGCGGTTGTGGTGACCCTCCGTGGCCTGAGCACGGAAAGTGATCCAGAACCCAGGTTCAGAGACCGCCGACAGCGGGGATGGTCCCGGTCTGGGGGTGAAGGCTGAGAATCTGCGCGACTGCTCCCCGCACCCGCGGGGATGGTCCCCGAGCTTGCGGCCTCGATCCGGCATACCGCGGCTGCTCCCCGCACCCGCGGGGATGGTCCCTGCCTGGCGGGGCCGAGACACGCACAGAGATCCTGCTCCCCGCACCCGCGGGGATGGTCCCTGCTGGGCGGAGTGTGTGGCGCCGTTGACGAGCTGCTCCCCGCACCCGCGGGGATGGTCCTACCGCTTGGGGCGGCCGGTAGCGGCCTGTACGCTGCTCCCCGCACCCGCGGGGATGGTCCCATGCCGAATTCATCAAGGTGAGCACGCTTCGGCTGCTCCCCGCACCCGCGGGGATGGTCCCGTCGGCAGCATCCTCCACTCCGTCCTCGGCGCCTGCTCCCCGCACCCGCGGGGATGGTCCCCACACCCCGCCGGAGATCCTGTTGGTGGTGGGCTGCTCCCCGCACCCGCGGGGATGGTCCCATCGGCTCCAGCGCCTCTCCCGTGCTGCTGTCCTGCTCCCCGCACCCGCGGGGATGGTCCCCGGGGGCGTCACTGGCGTGACCTGCGGCTTTGCTGCTCCCCGCACCCGCGGGGATGGTCCCCGCCATTCCGAACCCTGCACTGGAAGCGGGGGCTGCTCCCCGCACCCGCGGGGATGGTCCCCCGGTGACACTCCGGCCGACGTCACGGTTTCACTGCTCCCCGCACCCGCGGGGATGGTCCCGCCTGGTGCTGGTGCTCCGGGGCATGGGGATGCTGCTCCCCGCACCCGCGGGGATGGTCCTGAGCAGTTGTGACAAGCCGCGTGCCTCGTCGGCTGCTCCCCGCACCCGCGGGGATGGTCCCGGGTAGGGGTCGCTCTCGCCGGAGGCGAGCAGCTGCTCCCCGCGCACGCGGGGATAGCCTCCCCATACGAGGAGGCCCTGTGGCACGGGCTCGCCCGCGTCATCGCAGCCGGTGGCTGTTGTCCGCGGACAACAGCCACCGGTTTGTTGTCCGCGGACAACAAACCGTCTCAGCGCGCCATCGAAGCCAGCCGCGCGAAGTGCCCCTGGAACGCCAGGTCCACGATGCGTCCGCTCGCGCCGTTCCTGTTCTTCGCGACGATCGCCTCCACCGCACCCGCCTTGGGGCCGGTGTCCGTGCCGTCCTCGGCAAGTTCGCGATGGAGCAGGATAATAATGTTGGAGTCCTGCTCGATGGCGGACGACTCCTTGAAGTCGGACACCAGCGGTCTGCGTCCCACCGCGCCGCGGTTGAACTGGGCCAGGGCCACGATCGGCGTCCTGAACTCCATGGCGATCAGTTTCAGTCCGCGGCTGATCTCGGCGACCTCCTGCGCCCGGTTCCCGGCTCTCGTCCCCTCCGGTGTCAGCAGCTGCAGGTAGTCGGCGACCACGAGGGCCGGGGCGTGGTCGCGGGATGCCATCCAGCGCATCCGGGCGCGGATCTTCGACAGGGTGAGGTTCGCCGAGTCGTCGAGGACGAAGTTGTGTGCGTTGGCGAGCCGGTCGCCGACCTGGGCTATCCGGTTCCAGTCGTCCTCGGTCGTCCGGCGGCGGATGAGACGGTCGAGGGGGACGCCGGCCTCGGCGGCGGTGAGGCGGGCCATGAGTTCGCCGCCTCCCATCTCCATGCTGGCGACCAGCACAGGACGTTCTCTTCGCAGGGCGACGTGAGCGGCGAGGTTCATTCCGAAGAGTGACTTGCCTCCGGCCGTCGTGGCTCCGACGGTGACGAGCTGGCCGGGCTTCAGTTCGACGTACTCGTTGAGATCGGCCCACGGAGTGTCCAGTGCCTCGGGGTCGGCACCCGCGTCGAGCTGGTCCAGGAAACCGGCCCAGCGGTCCGCAACGGACAGCAATGGTTCGGCAGTTGATGTTCCCGCAGCCGCGGCCTGGAGCTCGGCCATCGCCTCCTCGACGACCTGGCCAGCCTCCTCCGTACCGGCGTGAGCGAGCTGCACCATACGCTTTCCTGCCTCGATCACCCGCCGCAGCGCCGCCCGTTCACGCACGATCTCGGCGTAGTGCGCCGCATGGCCCGTGGTGGGCACGGTGTTGACCAGCGAATGCAGGTAAGCCGGTCCGCCGACCCTGGCCAGGTCGCCGCGGCGCTGGAGTTCGGCGGCCAGCGTGATCGGGTCGATCCGCGGGGTGGAACTGCTCGCCGCGTACATGTCCAGCACTGCCCGGTAGATGGTCTCGTGGTGCGGCAGGTAGAAGTCCGCCGGGTCACCGAGGATCGCGTCGACTTCCTCGATCGCGCGCACCGACAGCATCAGGGCTCCGAGCACGGCCTGTTCGGCCGCGGTGTCCTGAGGGAGACCCCGCTGGAGAACGTCCTGTTGCGACGAGGTCCCGTCCCGGTGGGAAGGGCCCTGGAAGGGGTCGGTTGTCATGTGCGCGGGCTCCGTCGGCTGTTGGCATACGGGTGTGTGTGGGCCGGTCGGGTCAATTGCGTGGCGGTACGGATTCGATCACCGACCCCTTGCGAGCCTCCAGGAGGCTCCCTGGAGGGCTTTGAGGGGGCGTCACGACCAATCTCTTATCCGGGCATCCCGCAGGCCCTCAGGCGGGCGTGTGTGACTTTCCGGCTCTGCTGGGGTGGCATTCGGGGCACGGGCTCACCTGGAGCAGCCCGTTGGAGTCGGTGCCACTGCGCAGGCGGCTGACCTCGTCGCAGTCGAGATGGCGGCAGTACGGGGGAACCTCGGCCACCGGGGACTGGGCGTAGGCGTGGGCTGGCGGATCCGCCTGGGCGGGCACCGTTCGGGTGCGCCTGCGTCGGACGAGGTCCCGGATCCGGGTCTTCAGAGCTGCCTGGGGGTTGTGGGCCCCGCCCGGGTTCTTCGTCAGTTCGGCAGCAAGGAAGTCGTCCAGCTCCCAGCCCTGGGCCGTAGCGCTTTCGACGAGCAGCGGTGCGTAGCGCTGTGCGGTCACCCTGCCCACGGCCCAGGGCCCCGGAAGTTCCTGAAGGAACTCAACCGCGGCGGCGAGCTGTTCCGGCGTGGCTGCCACAGCCCCCTCCTCCGCCGCCCGCGCAGCGGCGTCATGGTCGGAAGCGAGTCCCGGGAGAGGCGTGAGGGGGCTGGGGGAGGAGGTATCCACCTCCTCCGGGGGGGGTACGGGGGGGGTGCCTCTATGTCCTTCGTCAAGGACATGGTGCCCGGTATGCGTCTGTTTGGGGTGGTCATGCGGCGAGGGTGACGGTGGGGGTCCTGGACTCGTAGAAGGTGCCGTCTCGGAGCATGGCAAACAGGACGCTGATGCGCTGGCGGGCGAGGCGGAGGAGAGCTTGGGTGTGGGTCTTTCCTCGGGCGCGTTGCTTGTCGTAGTAGGTGCGGGAGGCGGGATCGGCGTTCATGCAGGCGAAGGCGGAGAGGAACATGGCGCGTTTGAGCTGCCGGTTGCCGCCTCGGGGTGCGTGCTCGCCGTGGATCGATGTGCCGGAGGATTTCGTGGTGGGGGCGAGGCCGGCGTAGGAGGCGAGGTGGGCGGCGGTGGGGAAGTTGGTGCCGTCGCCGACGGTGACCAGCAGGACTGCGGCGGTCCTGACGCCGACGCCGGGCATCGACGTCAGGACCGGGGAAAGAGGGTGAGCCTCCAGGAGGGTGTTGATCTGGGCTTCCAGGGCCCGGCGCTGTTCCTGGACGGCCGCGAGCGAGCGGGCCAGGGAGGGCACGACGATGTCGAGGGTGCCGGTCCCGGGCACGACGACGGTCTGCTCGTCGAGGGCGTCGAAGGCGTCGTCGATCAGCCGGGCAGCCATGCGTGGGGCCTTGGGCCGGATGAGTTCGACGAGGCGGCGGCGTCCGGCCTTTCGCAGTGCGGCCGGGGATCCGTGGCGTTCGAGAAGCCAGGTGACAGCCTGGTGGTCGAGACGGGGGCCCAGGACACGTTCCAGGCTGGGGTGAAACTGGGTGAGCAGGCCGCGTATCCGGTTGGACGTGCGGGTGGCCTCGGCGGCGAGATCCTGGTCGAAGCCCACCAGGACGGTCAGTTCGGCGGTGATCTCGTCGGTCAGTTCCAGCGAGCGAAGGGTGTGCGGCAGGGTGCGGGCCGCGTCCGCGATCACCGCCGCGTCACGCGCGTCGGTCTTCGCCTCGCCCGGATACAGGTCGGCGATCCGGCGCATCGCCAGGCCGGGCAGGTAGGCGACTTTGCAGCCCGCGTCCCGGGCCACGGCCAGCGGGAGGGCGCCGATGGAGGCGGGCTGGTCCACGATCACCAGAACGGTGCCGAACTTCGCGGTCAGTTTGTCGAACACGGCCCGCAGCTTCGGCTCGCTGTTGGGCAGCTGCTTGTCGAAGACTTTCTTCCCGGCCGGGGTGAGTCCATGGCCGTGATGAGTACTCTTGCCGACGTCCAGGCCGAGGAATACGCCCACGTCTTCGGTATCGAACATCACGCCCCTCCAGGCGAGTTGAACGTGCCGGCCTCGGCATGGGTGTCGTACGCGCGCATCCACGTTATGCAGACCTGCCGCCCGCGAGCTGTCCGGCATTGCGCCGGACCGGGCAGTGGTCGGACCTCTCATCAGCGTCTCCGACGGCACCTCCCGGGCCCGGTGACACCACCCCCCAGGTCATCCGTTCGACAGGGGGACACAGTCATGCCGGGCCCGGAGGCCAGCGGCCCTCTTGCAGGACCGCGAAAAACATAACTGTGAGAGTTCTTCTGCGGCCCGGGATGGGTTGCTGCCAGGCTCGACGCTTGTGATCCGGCATGACTCGAAACATAACTGGCGCCCCAGCGGCTGCCGTTCCCCCGAGATGTCTGCCGGACGCGGGCGTCGGCCTGGCCCACCCGTTGGCTTGATCAGCAGCTTGTCCGCCTTGCGGCGTGACTCATCACAGTTCCGCCACGCGGTGACTCCACCCAGGCCGACGCCACCTCCAGCCGTCCGCCCAGTAAGGAGAACAACCGCGTGGCCATCCTCGCAGAAGAAGTCGACGGGGTCATCGGCGTCGATACCCACCGCGACACCCTTGCGGCAGCAGCCGTCAGTCCCATCGGCGCCGTGCTGGCCAGCACCGATTCACCCGCCAACGCCCGCGGCTACCGCCGTCTCCTGGACTTCGCCCGCGAGCACGTCCCCGGGCGGCGCTGCTGGGCTCTGGAGGGTATCGGCAGCTACGGCGCCGGCTTCGCAGTCTTTCTCGACCAAGCAGGCGAGCGCGTCGTCGAGGTCTGCCGGCCCAAGCGGTTGCCCAATCGGGGCGGGCGCAAGACGGACATGCTCGACGCCATCCGGGCCGCGAAGGAAGCGCTGGCCACCGAGCATCTGATCCAACCCCGGCTTCGCGGCGAACGCGAGGCCCTGCGGGTCCTCCTTGCCACCCGTCATGGCGCTGTCCTCGCCTCCACGGCCGCGATCAACCAGCTCAAGGCCCTGATCGTCTCCGCGCCGGATGGGCTCCGAGCCGAGCTACGGAAACTCAAGCGTCCGGCCCAGATCGCCTACTGTGCTCAGCTTCGGGACCGTCCGGCACAGAGCCTTGAGCACCGGATGACGGCGCGGGCCCTGCGATCCACTGCCCAGCGCATCCAAGCCCTACAGGCCGAGGCCAAGGATCTCGAGAAGGACATCCACGCCCTGGTCGCAGACATGGCTCCGGAACTCCTCGACCTGCACGGCGTCGGTCCGATCACTGCGGCTCAGATCCTGGTCAGTTGGTCCCACCAGGGACGATTTCGTTCCGAAGCGGCCTTCGCCTCCTTCGCCGGCGTCTCACCTATTCCCGCATCGTCCGGACTCACGAACAGGCACCGGCTCAACCGCAGCGGAGACCGGCAGCTCAACCGGGCCCTGCACACCATCACCTTGATCCGCATGCGGCTCGACCCCGCCACGAAGGCGTACGTCGCTCGGAGGATCACTGAGGGAAAGACTGCCCGCGACGCGCAGCGATGCCTCAAGCGCGTCATCTGCCGCCAACTCTTCAAGACCCTCGAACGGATCGACCGCCCCGCACTCAGGAGCATCGTGGATCTTGTTCAAGCGGCTTGACACGACATAGCAGCCTCGGGGAAACCGCCATTGGAGGCACATGGTGCGACCTGCGGTTTTGCCTGGTCAGCCAGGTCTGGTGAATCACCACACCCGGTCATTGGAGGCACATGGTGCGACCTGCGGTTTTCCGTTTTGTCCACACCGGTCTTCGACCACACCCGGTCATTGGAGGCATGTGGTGCGACCTGCGGTTTTGTGGAATCGGCAGGTACGACCTCGATCTGTTCCTGAGGGGGTTTCGGCCGCTTGGAGATCTCGTAGCGCATGCCCGCGATCTGTCCTCCCTCGCCGCGCAGCCGGTAGGCGCGGATGTACCCGGCCTTGCGGATCAGGGCGAGCTCACGGCGTACGGCGTCCTCGCCCAGGGGCCGGCCGTTGGCGCTCTTCCACCCGAGAGTGCGGAACCAGCCGACGAGCTCGTCGACGCCGAATTCCTCACCGGCGGGCAGGAACCAGATGGCCTGGAGCACCGCGATGGTCATCGGCTGCCAGCCATGACCGAAGAAGGTCTCGTCCGTGATGGTGACTGACGGCTCGGGCTCGACGGCCCGTGCCCATGTCTCCCTG
Source organism: Streptomyces sp. NBC_00012 (assembly GCF_045040875.1). Lineage (NCBI taxonomy): Bacteria > Bacillati > Actinomycetota > Actinomycetes > Kitasatosporales > Streptomycetaceae > Streptomyces > Streptomyces sp. NBC_00012. The sequence continues at coordinate 261,577 of NZ_CP108309.1, forward strand.
GGGCCCTGGGGAGACCGTGCGGGGCTCACAGCTCCACCTCCGCGGCGAGAAGGTGGGTGGGGCACACGGGCGCTGCGAGAGGGGGCCTGGCGGGACGGAAGGGGCCCGTGACCGGGGCGAGGTGCGGGCGGTACACGTACATGAGGGTGGTTCTCCCCTGGATATGGGGGAGTCGCAGAAGCGCTGTGACCAGTTCCGCAGAACTCTGTTTCCGGGCCCTCATGGCTTCCGGGAGTCGAGTCGCTTATTCTGTCCGATAGGTGACCACGGGGGCACAGCCCACGGGGAACACCCGGCGCGGTCACCGCGCTGCTTACGACTCAGGTTTTGGGTAAGGCCTGTGGAGTCGTACTGCTGGGAAGCCGTTCCTGTTGTGGCGACAGGGGCGGCTTCAGCATTTACGGGGGCTGCTGAGGCACGGTTCTCGTCTTCCTTCCGGTACGTTGCGCGCTAGCCGGCCAACGACGCGGCGAAGTCAGGGGCTACGGTCGGATGTTTTTCGGCCAGCCCCCGCATCAGCCGGGCATACGCCTTGCGGCGTACCCCCCGCGGCTCCGACTGGCCGTTCTCCCAGCGCAGCACCGCCAGAGGAGTCACATTCAGTACCTCCGCGACCTGTGCCTGCGTGAGCTGGTCCGCCTTGCGCAGGCTGGCGCGCAGATGTGGCGGAGGAAGGTCGGCCGGACGCTTCAGCAGCGCGTCGACCGCCTGCAGCATGTCGGTCATTGGTAATCCCGTCCGTCAACATGAAAGCGATAGAAAACGATAGGTGGGACTGTAGCGTTTCAGTGGGACGAAGGAAGGGCAATCGGCGGCGTGTCGCTGTGACTTCCTGCGGCCCCGGTGGGTGTGGACCGGGCGGTACGAGCCCCTCGGCGACACACCCACCAGGCAGGTCATGCGTAGGTGCGAAGCTCTCCGAGCAACTGCGAGAGCTCGTCCGGCGTCAGGCCGGCCGCGAGGGTACGGGCCTGTTCCTTTGCCGACGTTCCGAGTTGCCGGACCAGGAGGCGGCTGTGTCCGGCTTCGGAACCCTGGCTTCCGTCGTCCGCTGCGGCCGCATGCGTGTTGTCCGCGGACAACACGGCGGCGTGGACGGGGACATCTCCGGACTGTGGTGCCGAGGGGGCGGGGAGTGGCCGGCGCTGCCAGGAGCCTCGAGTTTGTTGTCCGCGGACAACACGGCGGCCGCACCCGCAGGCGGGGGAGAGGCGGCAGAGCCGGACGCAGCCGCTGCCGATTCCTCCTGCAGCGTGTTGTCCGCGGACAACACGCGACCCGGCGTCACGCTGTCCAGCGGTTTGTTGTCCGCGGACAACAAACCGTCCGGCAGCGTGACGGTGCCTGCTGCCGGTGCCTGGTCGGGCGTGGCGGTGCTCGCCGTACTCGCATCGTCCTGGGAAGGCTGAGGAGCGGGTACCTGCTTCTGCTGCCTGGCCTGCTGCAGCAGAGCCTTCTCCTCGTCACGGACCCGGGCCTCCTGCTCCCGGGTGTCCTTCAAGTAGGAGAGCAGCGATGCCCCGTCCAGCCCCGGCTCGTCCTTCAGCCGGCGCGCGAGCAGCCTGCCGTCACGCTCGGGCAGCGAACCCCGGCTGAGCATCGTCTGCAGTTCTTCTGGCAGCTCCAGGAGAGCGAGCTGGTTGGTCACCCACGAACGGTCGCGCCCCAGGCGCTTGGCCGCACGTGTCCGCGCGCCCTTCTCCGACTCCTCGCTGCACACCCGGACGAGCTCCAGCACACCGCGGGCCCGCTCGACGACGTCGAAGTCCTCGCGCTCCAGGTTCTCCTTGAGGAGATGGTCGACGAACTCCTCTCGGGAGGCCGCCAGGTCGTCGCGTACGACGAAGTCCAGCACGTCGAGCGCCACGTGCAGGGCGCTGCGGTAGCGGCGCTCGCCGTTGACCAGTACAAAGGCGGAGCTGCCGATCGTGTCCTCGTGCTCGGGCCAGAGCCTGAGGTAGGCATCCCGGGACACAGCCACGCAGGCGGCTAGCTGCGCGGTACGCAAGGTTGCGCCAAGCCGTCGCCCGACTTCTTCGCCCGCGTCCTCGGCGCTTCTCAGGCCCCGGCCCAGGACACCGTCTACGTCGGTGACCACCCGATGAACGACACCTTCCCGGCAGCGCGGGCCGGCTTGCGGACCGTGCACCTTCGCCGTGGGCCGTGGGGGCACTTGTGGGCGGCCGACCCGCAGGTACGAAAGACAGCGGACTGGGTGGTCGATTCGCTCATGGACCTGCCCGCGATCGTCAACGAGTAGCCGACAATTCCGAATTCCTACCTGCACAGTGACGGCGCGAGTACGGTCGGATCGTGCCTGCCGACTCCCCGCGCGAGGTCGGTGAACGTATCGCCACCCGCCGCCGCGCCCGCCGTCTCACCCAGACCGGTCTCGCCACTGCCTCGCACGTCTCCTACGCCACCATCCGGTCCATCGAGCGTGGCGCACGGCGGCCGAGCGACGATGTGCTCGAAGCGATCGCTGCCGCCCTTGAGGTGGACGCCACGCAGCTGCGCACGGGGTACGTCGGCACCGAGCGACGCGTCCATCGCGCGTTGCCGGAGCTGTCTGCGGTGATCGCCGGGTACGACATTCCGCAGGGACCTCCGAGTCGTGCGCCGGACGAGCTCGCGGATGCGGTCAACACGGCCGTGGGCTGGAGACTCGCAGCCCAGTACGGCCGGATCGCGGCAGGAATCCCCGACCTTCTGCGTGACGCCATTCGGTATGCCCATACCGCATGTGGCGCCGCCGAGCAGCAGGCCGCCGCCCGGATGCTGGCCGCTGCTGCTCGGACAGCGGACGCGATTGCCTTCAAGTACGGCGAGCGCGACCTGTCCGCCAGGCTGATCGACTTGATGCGCTGGGCAGCTGACCGCGCTGCGGATCCTCTCGTCCAGGCCGCCACGGCATACGTACGGACCGAAGTCTTCTTCGCAGCTCGCGCCCACCACGTCGGCCTCGCCGCATTGGAGCAGGCGATCGAGGCTGCGCCCGCGCCGTTGTCCCGCTCCGAAGCCGCTGCCCGCGGCACCCTCCGCATGCGGGCCGCCGTGATCGCCGGACGCGACGCGAACGCAGGCTCTGCCGACACTCACCTGAAGCACGCCCGGCAACTCGGCGATCAAGTTGCACGCGAGGGCGTCTACCTGGGCACGATGTTCGGCCCGGACTCGGTCCGTATCCACGAAGTGTCCGTCGCCGTCAGCCTCGGCCGCGACCACGTCGACCGCGCCCTGCGCGTAGCCACCGAGTGGAAGCCGCCCGCCGATCTGCCGGCCGAGCGCCGCAGCGGCTTCTACATCGAGTTGGCCCGTGCGCAGGAATGGGCCGGGCTTCAAGCAGATGCTTTCGAGAGCCTCAAGGTGGCCCGCGCAGCAGCCCCGCAGCACACCCGTGAGCACCCGTGGGCACGTGAAGTCGTCGGCAGGCTGCGACGGTTTCACCGCGCCGACGCAGAGTCCCTGTCGCATTTCGCCCTCTGGATCGGTGCCGTCTGACGGGCTGCTACACCTTGTAGCAGTTGTGCCTCTTCCCAGGAGCCACGCTCTATCTGTCCCAACCACACAGATAGAGGAGGGCCACATGACTGCCCCTGTGCTCGTCGAGGGCCGGGTGAGTATCGCTCGCCTCCATGGCAAAGCCTGCTGGCATTGCGGTGCTGTCACTCGCCGTTTCGTGCCGGCTGGATTCGTCGTCCTGCAGGGCCAGACCCGACAGTGGCCGATCGTCTCCTGCGGCTGCGCTCCCGCCGCTGCCCAGGGAGCCGACCGTGCCCACCCTGCCGAGTTCACCTTGCCGAATCCGGCGTCACTGTCCGATGCGCAGCAGCGCGGTGCGCACTGCGTCTGGTGCGGCACCCCGCTGGCCAGCGGAGCTGCGCACGACCTCGGGCCCCGCCCGGTCGATGCCCACGGCGTTTCAGTCGACTGGTTCCCCCGCTGCTGCCGAACCTGCTGGAAAGGCCACCAGTGATCACCCTGACGAAACCCGTCCGCTCACGCGGTGAAGAGGATTACCTCACCCTGGTGGGCCACACCTACGCATGCGCGGCCTGCCGCTGCTTGCCCTGCCCGACTGCGGCCAGCCTCACCCGCGCCTGGAGGGAAGCCCGCCGATGATGTGTGACCGCTGCCAGCAGCCCATGACAGCTGAGGAGTCGGAGAAGTACGAGGTTCTTGGCGCGACTGGCCCCGGTATCACCCTCCACGTGCACAAACGGCTGTGTGAACTGCCCGCCTCAGCGAGGCCGACACCGTACCCGCGAGAGTGGCGGTCCTGATCTCCCGTCCGTACCTGAGGCCGTCGGCGGCAGGGGTCCGGGCGGGTACTACTTGCGCACGAGGCCGGCGAGAGGGACGCCGATGTTGCATCGCCGAAGTCGGGGCGGTCGGCGGAAGTTGCACGGCCGGACTGGGCAGTGTTGAGGCGGTGCGGGTTGTTCTGATGCCCGCGGGGCGTGGGGACCTGGTTTCGCGTTGGTGGGGTGTGTGAGAGGAGCGAGGTGATGGGGGTCCAAGGGAATGCATCCGAGAGCGCGATGGGCGGCTGTGACTCGTGGCTACTCTTGGGCGGTGCTGCCGAGGGGTGTGTGCTTCTGTCGGGGGTGGCGCCCTGGTCGGGAAAGGTCGGTTTTGGCTTTGATGTCGGATTCTTTGAAACTGATTCAAAAGCGTCCCGGCTGAGGGAAGAACAGCAGGTCAGAGAGTCTGCTCCCCGCGCCCGCGGGGATGGTCCCCAGCGAAGAGGCGGCCCTGCCTTCCGAGCGGTCTGCTCCCCGCGCCCGCGGGGATGGTCCTGACATGAAGTCAGGCCAGCAGAAGCGGTTCGACTGCTCCCCGCGCCCGCGGGGATGGTCCCTGGCAGGTGACCAAAACTGACTCGGGTGGCTTCTGCTCCCCGCGCCCGCGGGGATGGTCCCAGCCCCGGCATCCACGCCGTGAGGGCGCCGGACTGCTCCCCGCGCCCGCGGGGATGGTCCCCAGCCCGCTCCGTTCGGCCTGCACGGTCTGCGGGGATGGTCCCACTCAGCCGGACACCCTCCTGCCGGACCAGGACTGCTCCCCGCGCCCGCGGGGATGGTCCCGGCCATGTCTCTGCGCTGTAGACCGCCGTCGTCTGCTCCCCGCGCCCGCGGGGATGGTCCCTGATCCGTTTCTCCGGTGGGGAGGTCGTCTAGCTGCTCCCCGCGCCCGCGGGGATGGTCCCTCGACGACGAATGGAACTCCACGCCCCGCCCCCTGCTCCCCGCGCCCGCGGGGATGGTCCCACCGCGACGTGCAGGTGCGGGTGCCACCCGTTCTGCTCCCCGCGCCCGCGGGGATGGTCCCGAGCAGCTGCCGCCGGTGGCTCCGGCACCGGTCTGCTCCCCGCGCCCGCGGGGATGGTCCCAACCCGATCAATGAAGGGACTCACCCCATGAACTGCTCCCCGCGCCCGCGGGGATGGTCCCTACGTCCCCGGTTCCTGGCTCACCCTGCGAGACTGCTCCCCGCGCCCGCGGGGATGGTCCCCCCAGAAACGCGAACGGCCCGGTGGTGGTTGCCTGCTCCTCGCGCCCGCGGGGATGGTCCCACCGCTCGAACCATCGGCTGGTGCATCGACACCTGCTCCCCGCGCCCGCGGCTCTCGGCGATGAGCTCGTGGACGTCCTCCTGCTCCCCGCGCCAGTGGGGATGGACCTGTCAGCGGGAAGACGAACTGGCCCGACTGTCTTCGGCCTGCCTCCGGACCGTCGCCGCTCATGACCACTACGCCCCTGCCCGGCTGCGGCCACGGTCGAGCAGGGGGTGGTTCTGTGTGCCCGGAGTACGGTGGTGACACACCTTCTGGCGGGGGTTCACATGAACGTTTCCATCGGAGACCGCATCCGCGCACTGCGCGAGTTCCGGGACATCACCCAAGAGCAGCTCGCCCAACGCGCCTCCGTGTCAGTGGACACCATCCGCAAACTGGAGCAGGGGGTTCGGGAGTCCGCGCGGATCAACACGTTACGCGGACTCGCCCGTGCCTTGGATGTCCAACTCGAACGCCTCGTAGGACAGCCCACCGTGACCCAGCAACTCACCGACGACGGCGGCGGCCTGATCGCCCTCCGTGACGCCATTCAAGACCCTGGCTCGCTGCCGGGCGTCCTCGGCGACGACAATCTCGAAGACCCGCCCAGCCCAGCGGAGTGGACCGCCCAGGTACAGGCGGCGACCAACAGCTACTGGGCTGGCGACTACTCCCATCTTGCCGCGGTTCTGCCCGGACTCCTCCGCGACGGCCAGGCCACCGCCCGTCAGTACGACACCGAGCAGGTATGGGCGCAACTCGCCCTCGCCTACCAGCTGGCCGCGTCCCTCTCCACCCAGTCCGGGCATCCCGACTGGGCGTACACCGCCGTCGAGAAGCAACTTGCCGCCGCCGCCCGAGCCTCCGATCCGCTCCTCGAAGGCATGGGTGTCTCCACCTTGTCCTGGGTACTGCTGCGCCAGGGCCGCTGGGAGCAGGCGCAGTCCGTGGCTGAGCGGAAGGCGGACCAACTGGAACCTGCGCGCCGACGGGCGACAGCGAATCAACTGGCCGTGTACGGCAACCTGCTGATCGCCGCAGCAACCCCGGCCGCCCGCAGTGACAACCACGACCAGGCCATGGAGCTGCTGACCCTGGCCGAGTCGGCCGCTGTCCAGTCAGGGCCCGTCCGCGCCTACGGCAGCGCGTTCTCCGTCACCGACGTGCGGACCCAGCGGGTCAACGTGGCGCTCGCCGGGACGACGGGTCGGCCGGACACCGCGCTGTCCGCCTCCGCGAAAGTGGATCTCTCGGAGATCAGCCGACCGGTGCACTCCGCTTCGTACCGGGTCGACGTCGCGCAGGCCCGATACCAGACCGGCGACAGTCCGGGGGCCCTGGAGCTGCTCCTGGAGGTCGAGGCCGACCAGCCGGAGTGGATCCGCTTCCAGACCCTTGCGGCCGCGACTGTGCAGGAGATGCTGGAGGCGGAGCGTCGTCGTAACTCGACTCTGCGCGGTCTGGCTTCACGACTCGGTGTTGACCCTGCCCTGTAGGTAGGACGCAACGTCCTACCTACAGGGCAGGCCCGCTGTCGGTTGGTGAACTCTGCCCCTGGGGTGTGATCGCGCGCTCTCATAGCGTGACTTCCATGCCGTGGCATCGGCCTCGTCAGGATTGGCCGGCACCGCAATCCACTCCTCTCCACAGCCCAGGGGTGCCCATGACCACCATTGACCTACCTCCCGTTCAGTCTCTGTCCGACGGGCAGCAGCGCGGTGCGTATTGCGTCTGGTGCGCGGTCGCGCCGGCCATCGGAATGGCGCACGACCTTGGGCCGCGTCCCATTGACGCGCACGGTACGGCTGCCAATTGGTTCCCTCGGTGCTGCCGTCGCTGCTGGGACGAACGGGCATCGTCCAAATGGGGATGCCGATCAAGGTGTACGAGGTGGACCGGCACGGACGGACACGCGTTGTCCGTCCGAAGACCGAGGTCGTCCCGCTCAAGGATCTGCCCCGGACATCCGCTTACCCATCCTGCGAGTGCGACCGGTGCGACAAGGGCACACCCCGCCGCAATGCAGGACCAACCCGCTACAGGAGGAACGGCACATGATCACCGCCATTGCGGACCCGCGGGAAGTCTTCCCGCTCGCGCCCGAAGGAACGCGCACCGTGCGCAGCGACGAGCCGCCGAGCAGCGCGCCCACCCGCCCGTGGGTCCTCCGGTTCACCCGGACCCCCGACGCCACCCAGGCCATCGTGAAACCGCAGGCCGTCTACGACAACGAGTTACAGATGTCCGTCGGCCTCTACGACGGGCCGCTCCCCTTCATGCAGACCCACACACCCACCATCCCGGACGGGTCCGTCGACAACCCGCCGCCGCTCGACGAGGGCCCGAAGGACTGACCCCATGCCCACCGTCCTCGTGATCGCAGCACGCGACGACTGGCCGACCGACCGCGTCGTCAAGGCGCTCACGGACGGCGGCGCGGAGGTGTTCCGCATGGACACCGCCGAGTTCCCACAGGAACTCACCCTTGCCGGGCGCATCGACGCCCGGCAAGGGTGGGCCGGCGGACTCACCACCGCCCACCGCGCCGTCGACCTCGCCGACATCTCCGCCGTCTACTACCGCGCCCCGAACCCCTTCGCCCTTCCCACCGCCATGTCGGAGCCCGAACGCCGGTTCGCCGCCGCCCAGGCCCGCGCCGGCCTCGGCGGCATCATCACCGCGCTCGACTGCCGATGGGTCAACCATCCGGCCGCCATGTCCCGCGCCGAGTACAAGCCGCTCCAACTCGCCACTGCACGGCAGGCCGGCCTGACCATCCCGCCGACGCTCATCACCAACACCCCGGACGCCGTCCGGGCGTTCGTCGGCGACGTCGGCGGCTCCGTCATCTGCAAGCCGGTCGCCACTCCCGTATTCGTCGAGGGCGACCAGCTCAAGACCGTGTACACCCACTGCGTAACCGAGGCCGACCTCGACGACCTGCGCGGCATCGACACCACCGCCCACCTCTTCCAAGCATGGGTGGACAAGGCACACGAGGTACGCCTCACCGTCGTAGGAGACCGCCTGTTCGCCGCCGAGGTCCACGCCGGCAGCGCCGCCGCTCACACCGACTGGCGCAGCGACTACGCCTCCCTCACCTACCGCACCACCACCACGCCCGACGACGTAGCCGAAGGCGTACGCCGCTACATGTCGGCCCTCGGTCTGCGGTTCGCCGCGATGGACTTCGTCGTCGGGCCGGACGACGAGTGGACGTTCCTGGAGGCGAACCCGTGCGGCCAGTGGGACTGGATCGAGCACGCCACCGGCCTGGACATCGCGAAGGCCATCGCCGACGAACTGCTGGGAGTCCCCGCATGAACGCTCCGACCATCGCCCAAGCACGCCCCTACATGGCCGGCCTCGCTGACGAACTGACCCGGTCCGGGGCGATCCGGACCTCTGCGTGGTCCCAGGCGTTCTCAAGTGTGCCCCGGCATCTGTTCGTGCCCCGCTGGTTCAGGCAGGAGACGAACGACCGGGGCATCGCCGTATGGCGCGAGCACCACGGCGTGACCACGGCCGACGACCTGTCCGCCGTCTACCGCGATCAGACCCTCGTGACCGCCCTCGACCCGGACACCGCCGAGCAGGTAGACGACACCGCATGGACCGGCATCCCCACCTCGTCCAGCACCCTGCCCAGCCTCATGGCCGGAATGCTCGAGGACCTGGCCGTCCAGGACGGCGACCGTGTCCTCGAGATCGGCACCGGCACCGGCTACAACGCCGCCCTGCTCAGCGCACGCCTCGGCGAACATCTCGTGCACTCCGTCGACATCGACCCCGACCTCGTCCGCACCGCGCAGGACCATCTGTCGTCCGCGGGTTTCACGCCGCAGCTCGTCCCCGGCGACGGAACCCGGGGCTACCCCACAGGGGACAGGTTCGACCGGATCATCGCGACCTGTGCTGTCCCGGCCGTCCCGGCTGCCTGGATCGAGCAGAGCAGGCGGAACCATCCTGGTTGCCGACGTCGCCCTCGGTATCGAGGGAGGGCTCGTCCGCCTGGAGGTCGACGAGCAGGGCCGAGCCCTCGGCCACTTCACCGCGACCGCCGGCCGATTCATGGCGGCCCGCAGCGAGGCCCGCACGTACGCAGTGCCGCAACGGCCCGAGCGCGCCGCCGAGACGGGCACGTGGCCGTCGCCCGTCACCGCCGCAGACGTGCGCAGCCACTACCCCTTCCGCCTGCTCCTCGCCCTCTACCTGCCCGGAGCAGAGATCGTGTACCACGTCGACGAATCCGGCGCCATGGCTCTCCAGATCCAGGGACCTGACGGGTCGTGGGCCCGGTTGCCTCTCGCCGGCGACGCCGTGAGCACGGTCACCTGCGGCGGCGACCCCGGCCTCCGGACCCGGTTCGAGGACGCATGGCGCTGGTGGAACGACTCTGGCCGCCCCTCGCACGACAGGTTCGGCTACGCCCGTGAGGCGGACGGGACCGCGTACGTCTGGCACATCCCGGATGGGACCCGTTGGGACATCCCTGTCTGACTGCCGAACGCTCCCACGACCGATGCCGTCCGCGTACGAGCGGTGGTACTGATCTCCCACTCGTGGCTGCATCATGCCGGTCAGCCACGAGCGGGCCTGTTTTCCGGGCTCGCGATGGTGGTGCCGGGAATGCTTTCGCTGGACGGCCACGCAGCTGAAGTCGGTGTGGTTGGTGGAATCGCACCGTGGAGGTTGGTGCGACCGGGGAACGTTGCTTCGTCGAAGTAGGGGCGGCTGGCGGAAGCCGCACTGCTGGATTGGGCAGTGTTGAGGCGGTGCGGGACGTTCTGATGTTTGTGGGCGTGGGAGATCTGGCTTTGCGTCGGTGGGGTGTGCGAGAGGGCAGAACTGACGTGGTGCCAAGGGAACGCATTCAAGAGGGCTGTGACTCGTGGCTACCCTTGGGCGTGGTGCCGAGAGCTGTGTGCTTCCGACAGTGGTGGCACTCTGGTGTGAAAGGTCAGCCTTGGGCTTAATGTCGGATTCTTTGAAACTGATTCAAAAGCGTTCCAGCTGAGGGAAGAACGGCAGGTCAGGGAGTCTGCTCCCCGCGCCCGCGGGGATGGTCCCCCCCGGCCCGCCGGCGCCGCCGCCCGTGAACGCTGCTCCCCGCGCCCGCGGGGATGGTCCCGGCTCCTCGGCCTCCTCGGCCAGGGCGACGCCCTGCTCCCCGCGCCCGCGGGGATGGTCCCTCAGAGCGTGCCGGTGGAGTGGCTGGAGGCGCCTGCTCCCCGCGCCCGCGGGGATGGTCCCATTGCCAGTGTGGAGCCGGATTTGGAAGCGAACTGCTCCCCGCGCCCGCGGGGATGGTCCCCGCTTCGACGTCTGGTCGCGCGGCTTCATGACCTGCTCCCCGCGCCCGCGGGGATGGTCCCCCGCTCACGGGCCGTCTGGCGCCGTGGGCTGCCTGCTCCCCGCGCCCGCGGGGATGGTCCCTGCCCCCAGGCACACATCGAGGACGGAATCGCCTGCTCCCCGCGCCCGCGGGGATGGTCCCGTCCTCCTCTGCTCTGTCTCTGCCCGAGCTGGCTGCTCCCCGCGCCCGCGGGGATGGTCCTTCGGCATCAGGCGGCAGCCTTTCGGAAAGGGACTGCTCCCCGCGCCCGCGGGGATGGTCCCTCGTTCATGGCGTCCTGGTCGGTCCTCCAGGACTGCTCCCCGCGCCCGCGGGGATGGTCCCTTGCCGTCAGTTCTCGTGCGTCGACACCCAGTCTGCTCCCCGCGCCCGCGGGGATGGTCCCGACGTGGGTCCTGCGGCCAGTGGCGGCCTCGATCTGCTCCCCGCGCCCGCGGGGATGGTCCCTCGCCGGGCCGGGGCGGCACGGTCCAGTCGATCTGCTCCCCGCGCCCGCGGGGATGGTCCCCCTGATGACCACCGAGTCGGACACCGCCGAGACTGCTCCCCGCGCCCGCGGGGATGTTCACCAGCGCCCCATCCGGAACGAGGGGGCGTGGTCGGTTTGTTGTCCGCGGATGTCGTCTGCCACGGGAATGTCAGGCGTTCTGCCACGTGACGTGTCAGTGCCCCTTAGGCCGTGTCTGATAATTGATCTTGTGGCTGGTCGTGGTGAGTTGACGGATGGGGCGTGGGAGCGGATAGGGCCGCTGCTCCCGGCGGTGGATGGCCGGGGGCGGCCCTGGCGGGATCACCGGCAGGTGATCGACGGAGTGTTGTGGCGGCTGCGGACCGGGGCGCCCTGGCGGGACCTGCCCGAGCGGTATGGCCCGCGGCAGACCGTCTATGAACGGTTCACCCGCTGGGAGGCCGACGGCACCTGGGCCAGGCTGCTGGAACACGTCCAGGTCCGCGACGACGCCATCGGCCGGGTGGAGTGGATGGTGTCGGTGGACTCCACCATCAACCGAGCCCACCAGCACGCCGCTGGTGCCCTGAAAAAGGGGAACCCGGCGAGGACAAGCTGGAAGATCCGCAACGGGCGGCGTCAAAACAGGCCCTCGGCCGGTCCCGGGGCGGGCTGACGACCAAGGTCCACCTGGCCGTGGACGGCCGTGGCCTGCCGCTGTCCGTTGTGGTGACCGCCGGAAACGTCAACGATTTCACCGTGTTCGACACGGTCCTGGACGCCATCCGGGTGCCCCGTGCCACCACGGGCCGCCCGCGCCGCCGCCCTGACCGAATCCTGGCCGACAAGGCTCACTCCTCCCTGTCCATCCGGGCCGGCCTGCGGCGTCGCGGCATACGGGCCACCATCCCCGAACGCGCCGACCAGGTGGCGAACCGGCACCGACGCGGCACCCGGGGCGGCCGGCCACCAGCCTTCGACAAGGAGCTCTACAAGAGCCGCAACGTGGTCGAGCGATGCTTCAACCGCTTGAAACAGTTCCGCGCCATCGCGATCCGCTTCGACAAACTCGCCGCCCGCTACCGGGCAGGACTACACCTCGCCTCACTCATCCTGTGGCTCCGCGACACCACACCATGACCATTTGACGGGCAGAAGCTGGTCGCCACCCCCGGCGAGACACGGTCTTGCCAGGGGTGCCGCGCTCAGAGCTAGGTCAGCGGGACCAGTGCGGGTCGCGCCCGGTGAACGCGAGAAGTCGCTCCGCGCGGCTCGCGCCCTCCTCCACGGCCAACGGCGGCGCGTACTTCCCGAACGAGTCGCGCACGAAGTCGACGGTCCTCGACGCGATGTCCTCCAGTGCTTCGGCCATCTCCTCGGTCAGCGGCAGGTCCTGCCCGGTAGCCCTGGCGATGTCCCAGGCATGAATTCCGGCGTCGAGCGCCGCGGCGGCGGTGCCCATGTTGGCCGGCATCGGCCCCATCGGGGTGGGCACACTCTCGGCGTCCCGCCCCGACTGCCACGCTGCTGCGGCTGCCTCCAGTACCGCTGTCAGTTCCGCGACTGGGTTGTCGGCTGTCGCGTCCGTGGGCTCGAACGGGTCACTCGCGGGCGCTACGCCCGTGATCTGCATGACCAGCGCCAGCTGGTCCAGGCGCGCGTGGTTCAGCACCTGACGCACGGTCCACTCCGAACACGGAGTGGTATCCCCCCAAGCCCCTGCAGGGACGCCACGCGCAGCGGCAAGCAGGTAGTCGTGCGCGTCAGCCAGCAGTTTGAAACCGTCGACGGTCATTCGTCGCCCTCCCGTAGTTCCAAGATCGAACCGTCACCATATTCATGCGGTATGGGGCGGGGATCACCGGGTGCTCCCGTCGAGCTGGGCGGGGACGCGGGAGGTCCGTAGTTCCTTGAGGTCAGGGATGTGGTTGTAGAGGGTGCCGACCGAGACGCCGAGCAGGGCGGCGATGGTCTCGATGCTGTTCTCGGGGTTGGGCAGCATGTCGCGGGCGGCGCGCAGCAGCTTGTCGTTGACGACCGAGGGCCGGCCGCCGACGCGGCCGCGGGCCCGCGCGGCGGCCAGGCCCTCGTTGGTGCCCTGCACGATCAGCTCCCGGATGAACTCCGCGAGCGCGGCGAACACGTGGAAGATCAGGCGGCCGCCGGGCGTCATGGTGTCGAGCTTCTCGTGCAGGGAGGTGAAGCCGATCTGGCGCTTGCGGAGTTCGGCGACCATGTTCACCAGGTCCTGGAGGCTGCGCCCGTACCGGTCCAGGGAGGGGACGACGAGGGTGTCCCCGGCTTGGAGGAAGGCGTGGCAGGCCTTCAGCTCGGGGCGCAGGTCGTTCTTGCCGGACTTCTTCTCGGGGAAGATGCGCCGGCACCCGGCGAGGGTGAGGGCGTCGAGCTGCCGGTCGAGCTTCTGCCCGCCGGTGGAGACCCGGGCGTAGCCGATGCGGATCTCGGTCGGACGGGACGGGAAGATGCCCAGGAGGTCGTCGTCGGCGCCGAGCGCGTCGGTCAGGGTGGTCACGGTGGGCAGTCTGCCCTCAAGTAACCAACGTTTTCTGAGGATCGGCCGACGATCACCGAAACGGGCTCCAGGGCCTTCAACAACTCCCTCAAAAACCCCGGCCACTCAAGAACACCCGGACACCCTTTGATGAGGGAGATGGGGCCGCCGGAGCCCGTCCGGCAGGATGCCGGTATGACAAACCGATACGGCGAACCCATACGCACGGCGCGCGAGACGACGTGCCCGAAGTGCGGCCGGAACGCATGGATGATCCATGTACGCGTGGTGGGCGACGTCGACGTCCGCCGCTGCGAGGAGTGCGACGAGGAGGTCGAGCTCGACCTCTGGGTGTACGCGAAGCCGAGCGAGGTCACACTCCCCGGCGCCGGGTGATGATCCGCTTTTAGCGTTCGGCGGTCCCGCACGCCACCGGTTCGCGCGCAGTCCACCCGGACGTGTGGATACGCGCGCATGTTCGGGCACGGCGGTTCTGCCACCACTGACACTTCGGTCCATGGGGAGAGTGTCGGCGGAGAAGCGCCGGGCGGCCGTCGAACGGCTGTCCCGGCTACGAGAGGACGAAGCACTTACGGCCGCGCACGTGCGTACGGTCGCGGAGGGCCTGGACGTCGCGGAGCGGACGGTGTGGCGCTGGCTCGCGCCGCCGAAGCCGGCCGCGCCCGCCGTCCGCGCGCGCTACGAGCTGAGCGAGACGGACCGGGACGCGCTCGCCTTCTACCGGGGCAACGTGGCCGCGGTGGTCCGCGCCCGGCGCGCGGTCACCGACGGAGACGGGACGACGGCCGGAGCGCGCGTGCCCGACTTCCTCGCCCAGGGGTGGGCCGGCGCCCGGACCGTTCCCGAACGCACCCTGTACCGGGCGTTCACCACCGGCCTGGCCCCGGCGGAGCGGGCCGCGTGGAAGTCCGGGGAGGCGGGGCGCCGGGCGGGATCGGTCTACCTGCGCCGCCCTGACGCGCTGCGCGGCCGGTGCTGGGAGATGGACCACAAGCAGCTCCTGATCCTGGTCCTGCCACCGAAGGGCAAGGCGCTCGCGCCGTGGATCACCACCGTGGTGGACGACGGCACCCGGGCCCTGCTCGGCTGGGCCATCGCCGTGACCCCGACCTCCGGCACGGTGCTCACCGCGATGCGCATGGCGCTCACTCACGAGCCGGACCTTTCGCCGTTCGGCGCGGTGCCCGAGCTCGTACGGATCGACCGCGGCCTGGAGTTCGCCGCCGGCGCGGTCAAGGAGGTCCTCGGCGGCCTGGCCGTGGTCATGCACCGCCTCCCCGCGTTCCAGCCGCATCGCAAGGGCAAGGTCGAGAGGCTGAACCTCACGATCGAGCAGATGCTGATCTCCCAGCTCCCCGGATTCACCGGAGGCCCGCGCGACGCCGGCGGCCGCCTGTACGGACCGGTCAAGGACTCCATCGCCGCCCAGCGGGCCGCCGAGGGCGCCGCCGACGGCCAGGGCCCGCTGCGCATCGAGCGGTTCGTCAAGAGGTTCGCCGACTGGGCCCACTGGTACAACACCGCCCACCGCCACCGGATGCTCGGCGGCCGCACCCCGCTGACCGCATGGCAGGAGGACACCATGCCGCTGCGGCGCATCGGCGCCGACCAGCTGCGCCACCTCATGCTCGCCGCCACCGACCGCATCATCCAGAAGGACGGCATCAACTTCCGTTCCTTCTCCTACGTCGCCCCCGAGCTGCACGGGCGCGCCGGACAGCGGGTCCAGATCCGGTACATGCCGCACGACGACCGGACCATCGAGGTCTACCTGGGGACCGAGCACCTGTGCACCGCCTACCCGAACGGGCAGCTCACCCCGGCGCAGACCGAGGCCTTCCGTGAGCACGCCCGCGCGGAGGCCGAGCGCCTTGGCCGGGAGCGGCGCCGCGCCTCCCGCCAGGCCCGCCGCACCCTCGCGCCCATGACCGGTGACGGCACCCCGCCCGCCGAGTCCCGCCTCGTGCCCACCGGGGAGGGCCGCTCCCGCACCCAGCGTGAGCGCGACCAGGCCCTGACCGCCAGGGCCAGTACCAGCCTGCTCGGAGTGACCGACCCCACCGCAGGCACTGTCACGTTGGCTGGCCAGGTGGGATGATCTTCGGGTTGATCATGGTGGAGGGGGTTGTCCGTGGGCAGTACGCCGCCGCCGTACAAGGGGCACCGGTACCCAGTCGAGATCATCGCGCACTGCGTGTGGCTGTACTTCCGCTTCCCGCTCAGCCTCCGCGAGGTCGAGGAGCTGATGCTGCAGCGCGGCGTGATCGTCTCCCACGAGACCGTCCGCCGCTGGTGCGCGAAGTTCGGCCAGGCCTACGCCAACGGCCTGCGCCGCCGGCGACCCCGGCCCGGCGACAAGTGGCACCTGGACGAGGTCTTCATCAAAATCAACGGAGAGCAGAAGTACCTGTGGCGAGCCGTCGACGCCGACGGCAACGTGCTCGACATCCTCGTACAGAACCGGCGGGACACCGCTGCGGCCAGGCGGTTCTTCCGTCGGCTCCTCAAGGGAATCGGGGCCGTGCCGAGGGTGGTCGTCACGGACAAGCTCCGTTCCTACGGCGCGGCCCACCGCGAGGTCATACCCTCCGTCGAGCACCGTGCCCACAAGGGCCTCAACAACCGGGCTGAGAACAGCCACCAGCCCACCCGACAACGCGAACGCGCCATGAAAGGCTTCCGCTCCGTCGGCGGAGCCCAGCAGTTCCTGTCCGCGTTCAGCGGCATCTCACCCCACTTCAGGCCCCGCCGCCACCTGATGACCGCCAGCGAATACCGCACCGAGATGACCATCCGCTTCGCCAGCTGGGATCAGGTCACCGGCGTCACCGGCCTGCCTACCGCGGCCTGAGCACGGAGCCGGAACCCGGCCCCACCACACCCGACACACCATCAGGCACTCACACCCTCAACAACGTGACAGCGCCCTCCTTGCAGATCTCAAAGGGGGAAGGCGCCATTGTCCCCGGGGCGGGCATCCCGAAGGCCTGCCCGCAGGCAATCACCGACATGGTGTTCCTCCGGCCGGTGCCCGCGTGGAAACCGACTCAGTACGATCGCTATCTAGCCTTGCCGCAGCCCGCGCGACGTCTGCCCAGACACCGGCCTGCTCCGGCTGTCGTACGGGCAGGCCCGCGCCCTGCTGGATGAGCACACGGCCGTCGGTGGGGTTGTTGGTGCGGGCTGGGGTCTGCACGAGTACCGGCACTCCGGCCTCACCCACCTCGGCGAGGCCGGGGCCAGCTTGCCCATGCTCATGGCGAAGTCGCGGCACAAGAAGCCGGAGAACGTCCGCCGCTACTTCCACCCCTCGGCGGAGGCGATCGCAGAAGTCACGAGCCTGCTCGCGCCTGGCGACAGTCGACGCTGAGCCCGGCTCGGGCGTCAGCCCCAGGTGACTGCGCGGCCTGTGGCTGCGCAGTCCAGGGCTGCCTCACGCGCCCGAGTCTGTGTCGGAGTCTCGGATCCTGCGTGCCTCTGCAGGTTTTACCCAGCCCCGAAGACCCGTCCCAGCTTGAGCATGAACATGGAACTTTGGAGGTTATTCGTGGCGAGTAACAGGTGGTCCCCGTGCTGATAGGGGTCTTGCTCGTAGAGCACCTGCCACAGGGCAACGGCCTCCCGTTCTATCTCGGCCGCCTCCCCATGCTTGCCTACTGCGGATAGCGAGACGCCAAGGCTGATCAGGGCGAGCGCGAGCAGGTGACGGTACTGCTCGGCGTCCTGGGCATAGAGCACCTGGCACTGCTGGACAGCTCTCTGCCGGGGCCTGAGAGCTTCTTGCGGCCGCCCTAGTTTTTCTAGGTAAATTCCGAGGTTGTACAGGGCGGACGCGTACATGAACTGGTACCGCGGGCCCTGCTCGTGCAACTTCCGATACTGATCAACTGCTTCCCGCTGCGGACCGAGTGCCTGATCCCATCGGCCCAGTGCGGACAATGAGACTCCGAGGTTGTACAGGGAATCCGCAAAGTGGATCCGGTGCTCGGGATTCTCCTGGTACACCTCCCGCCACAGCCTGACGGCCTCCTGGGTATGTTCCAGTCCTTCTTCGACTTGGCCGCTCTCACTGAGATAGGCACCTTGGTCGAAGTGTGCGATAGCCCGCTTGGCGGGGTCGAGCTGGTGGTGGCCTGCGTGGGCCATCTGGCGTTGCGTTAGCAGGAGCCCGGTGGGGTTGAGACGGGCGTGTGGGTACGGCAGGACCGCGTAGATGGCTTGGTAGAGGTCCCAGTCATCCCGGAGGCCATTGACGAGGCGGTCGGCGATGCGGCGGATCTCGGCGGCTTGCTCGTCGGTGCGGGCAGGGTCGGTCACGGCCCGCACCAGCACGGTGGCCGCGTGCGGGGCCGCTGGCAAGGCCAGGTCGTCCAGGAGAGCGGCCTGGGCCTGTTCGGCGTCAGCAGCCTCGGCCTGAGCGAGGATGCTGATGATGAGGTGCTCGGCAAGGCGGTCCGGCTGGAGAGCTGAGGCCCATGTGTCTTCGCCAGGCTGGGGCGGGTAGACGGCCCGCAGCCATCGTGCTGCAGCCGCGTCCGGCGGCAGCACAATCTCCGCTTGATCCTCCAGGGCCTGCCCCGCGCGGCTCGCAGCCGTGAGGGCCTGGTCCTTGTTGTAAGTACCCAGCAGGGCGGCGGCTGCGACCAGCATTGCGCGCATCTGCGGTGCGAGTTCCAGGGTGAGGCCGACCTGGCGTGCCTTCTCCGCCCAGTACTTGTCCTCGTGCCGCAGCAGTTCATCGAACACTTCGCTGATCGGCACTTGCCCGACGTCCCTCTGTTCGATGTGATGCCGTTTGGCGCGCAGGACGGTGACGAGGGCTCGCGCGGTCACGTCCAGTACCCGTGCACCGTTTTCAGGACTATCAACCCGTACACCAGGGGCGGGTGAGGGAACGTTCAGTTCTCGGGCGAAGTCCTCCACGGCGGCGTCGAACAGTTCCTGCGGCGTCACCGCTGGGTCGGTCAGGTCGGCATTGCTGTATCCGGCGCGCAGCAGGTAGCCGATGTCGCCGGGGAGACGCTCCAGTTCCTGCCACCAACGGCCGGCGGTGCGGGCCAGCAGTAGCACCCTCACCTTGCCGGTGGTCCGGTAGGCGTCCTCAAGGAGATCCTTCATGCTGGGGCGGGCCTCGGCGTAGTCGACGACGAACAGCAGGGGGCGGTCCGGGTACAGTGCGCGCTGCCTGCTGATGCAGTGCTTCTCCTGGTCCTCGCGATGAAAGACCGTAGTGGATGCCCAGCCCACCTCTTCGTCGGTCGGCAGCGCCGCGAGCGCGTGTTTGAGTTCTTCGGCCAGGCGGCTCTTCCCGACGCCGCCTGGACCGGTGATCAGCCGGAACCGGACGTCGGCCGGGTGTTGGCTGTCCCGGGTCTCGCACCAATGCAGCAGCTGGGCAAGGTCTGCGTCGCGGCCCATGAAGTGCACAGTCCTACGCAGCGGATGCAGCAGCGCAGCTCGGCTCTGTGGTACCCAGGGCTCCTGGTCCGCGGCCTCCCTCTCCCGAAGCTCCTGCGGCGGGACATGTCTGATGTATGTGCCGCCTGCTTCGACGATGACGGGGTTGGTGGCGCCGCTCTGGTCGATGACCTTGCTGCCTTCGCCGACCGCGTTGTGGTACGCGTCCCGGCCGACAGCGAGGCCGCCACGGTCGGCAGATACGTCCGGCCGGGTACCTCCTGAGCTTCCGTCCTGGCCCTCCCGGTCGCCGCGGTTGCGGGAACGGAAGGGCGTCACGGGATCTCCCTGCGGCTGTTGTCGCGCGTCGCGTTGTCGCGGGTGTTGCCGCCGGCTGCGACCCCACCGTCGGTGGCTTCCACGTCCGCGACGGGACCGTAAAGCGCCGGCGGGTGAAGGCTGGCCGAAGCAGCGGGGCCGGTGACGACAGAGCCTGCTCCGGTCGCGTTCCCGGTGGCGTCACCGCCTGCGGCAACACTGCCTGGACCGGTCGCCTTAACCACAGGCCGCCCGCCTCCGCTCGCGCCGGAACCCGAAGAAGAGCGAAGGGCCAAGGCGCTGACGACGGACAGGGAGAAGCTGCCGACTCCGAAGACGCCGCCGACCACGCCGCCAAGCTGGTCAGCCACTTCCAGGCCCTCGCTGAACGCCACGATCGTCAGCACGAGCAAGGCCAGCCCGACGAACAGTCCCACCCACCACCAGTGACGTGCTGTCATGATCCCCTCCTCCGAGTCCGGCCCCTCTTGCAGCCGTTACTCAACGGGCCGTCCGGATATGGACGACTTTCCTCCATCACGCAGGGTAGAAGCTCGGAGCTGTCCCCCAAGGGGGAATCTCCTCACGTTCCTACCCCAGCTTGCTGGCTGCCTACCCGATGACGGGGTGAACACCCACGGGTGGTAGAGGGGGCGGCCCCGGACTCCCGCTGAGCGTTTCCGGGTGCCGAGCGGGGTGTCGCTGGCGTACCAGGTCGCTCCGCACTCCAGGCACTGGAACCAGGGGTGACGGTGGCCGTCCATCAGGGCCCGCGCGCCTCGCCGCCGGCGTCAATCGCTTCCGGGCCCATCTCACCCGCCAGGCCCTCGTACGGCAGGCCGATCCGCAGTACAGGCGCGACCGCCTGCTGCCAGCGGGCAGCTCGGTGCCGCACTGGCTGCACCGCCGGACGTTCCTCCTGGCCATACCTCCAGGGTCCTCCGGTCCGGCGGTGGGGGCCAGCGCCGATCATTCCTCGTCGGTGGCATCCGGGTCGCGCAGCGGGCGCATCCCGCCGGGAAGGTCGGGCAGCTGGAACGAGTAGCGGCCGAGCATGTTGATGTGCTGCCGTACGAACGGCGAGAGGCGGGCGACGTCCTCGTCACGGACGTCGAAGCCGTCCGCGCGCAGCTGGTTGACCGCGCTGGCGGACCTCCAGAAACTGCGCTGAACCGCCGCCGGCGAATGGTGTGTCGGTGAGGAATATCGGCGATGGTGACGGTGCCTTGCCCTTGGCACGGCCGACGGAGGCGAGCCCGGGGAGCGCCCGGTCCAGCTGGTCGGCATCCCTCGGAGATGCGCTTGGTGGCGTGTCGTTTGTAGGAGCGGGCGCGGGCGATGGCCCGCAGACGGCGCTTCCCAGGAACTCGACCACGCGTCGTGGTCGCAGTAGGCGATGCCGAGGATCTGTGGATCTCGGTGTGCCTTGTGCACGCGCTGCCGGGGTAGCCGAAGGGCGGGAAGACGCGCTGGGGCCCCGAAGGCCCGTGTGGCGGGCATAGGTTGGTGCCAGGTGATCACCAAGGGGGTTGGCGTGACGGGTCGGGATCTGCGGGCGCTGTTCAGTTCGAACGACCGGCAGCTGGGCGTCGAGGAGGCGTTCACGAACCGGCATGGCCAGTGGCAGCTTGCGGCAGCAGCGCTCACCGAGCACCTTCAGCACATCTCCGCCCCCGGCTTCGACGTCGAGGACCTCGAAGCACCTCGGCGTAACCTGGTGGTCTTCCACGGCGTGGGCGGCATCGGGAAGTCGACGCTCTCCCGGAAACTCGAAGCCGCTCTCGCCGGATCCGAGGAACGCCCCTCCCAGTGGGGCGAGCCCACCTGGCCCCAGGCCCGGATCCTGCCCATACGGATCGATCTCGCCCGCGCGGCCGGCACCGACTTCGAACGCGTCATCCTCACCATCCGCCTCACGCTCGCCGAGCTCGGCCGCCCCCTGCCCGCCTTTGACCTCGCCCTGCGCCGCTACTGGGAGCACCAGCATCCCGGCGAATCCCTGGAGGAGTACCTGCGCCGCGGCGGCCTCGCCTCCCGGGCCGGGAAGGCGCTGCCGCAGCAGATGCAGTCCGCGCTCGCAGACGTCGCCCAGGCGCTGCTCCTGCCCGGCACCGTCGGGTCCGTCGTCGGCGAGGTGACTGGCTCACTCGTACGGGCATTGCGCGAACACCGGCAGTCTGTACGTGCCCTGGCAGGGTGTACGCGTCTGGCCGACCTCTTGCAGGCCGAGCCCGACGTGGACGCCCTGTCGTACTACCCGCACCTGCTGGCCTGGGAGCTCTCCCGGCTCCCGGCCGACACGCGCGTCGTGCCGGTGGTGCTGCTGGACACCTTCGAGGACACCGGCGACCGCACCCGCCGTGATCTGGAGCGGCTCCTGCAGCGCGTGGTGTGGCTCATGCCGAACGTGTTCTTCGTCATCACCGGACGCTCCCGGCTGCAGTGGGCCGAGGAGGGGCTGCAGGGGCAGCTCGACTGGACCGGCCCTTCGGCATGGCCGGGCCTGGCCGCCCACGACATCCCCCTGCCGCGCCCTGCGGGCGCCGGAATAGGGCGGGGGCGGCAGGTCCTGATCGGCGACTTCAGCCCCGAGGACTGCGAGGGCTATCTCGCTCGCCGGCTGACCCGCGACGGCCGGCCCCTGATCAGTGAACCCGTACGTGCTGTGATCGCCGGCCGCTCCCATGGCCTGCCCCTGTACCTCGATCTGTCCGTGATGCGGTTCCTGGAGATCCGCCGCACCAACCGCACCCCGGAGCCGGCCGACTTCGACCACGACTTCCCCGCCCTGATCGCCCGCACCCTGACCGACCTCACCCCCGACGAGCGGCACGTCCTGCGCTCCGTCGCCCTGCTCGACTCCTTCGATCTGAACCTGGCGACCCGGGCCGCGGGCATGACCCACGAGGCACCCGCAATGCGCCTGACCGAGCGCCCCTTCGTCCGGGAGAACCCGTTCGGGTTGTGGCCCTTCCACCTTCACGGGCTGATCCGCTCCACCATCCGCACCGCCGACGACCACGCCGACGACCGGTGGTCACCACGCGACTGGCAACAGGCCGCCCACCGCGCCTTCGCCGCCCTGGGCGAGCAGTGGAACAACGGGACCGGCCAAGACCGCATGCTGCTGACCGGGTGCCTGCGCCAGGGCCTGGCCGTCGCCCGCGACTTCCGCCTCGACCTCGGCTGGCTCGCCGACGCCGCCTGGGCCTACGTCAGCGACTCGGTATGGGAACCGCTCACCCCCGCCGCCCGGCCAGAGCCGACCGGCAGCCTGGAGACGGCCGCCGACGCCCTGGTGGAGCTGCTCAGTGCGCTCGCCCGCCGGCAGCACGAGCACCGCGACCGCACCGCCGACCGCCTCACCGCCGTCACCCAAGCCGGGCTGCTGCCCGCCGACCTGCACGAAATGGGCGTCTACTACCTGGCCAAGGCCCAACGCGACCTCGGACGTACCGGTGCCTCCCGCCAGGGAATGCAACTGGTGGCCGACGGCGGCGGCCGGCTCGCACCGGCCGCCCGGCGCGGCCTCGCCCACCTGGCCCGCCTCGACGGCGACTTCCCCGCAGCGCTCGCCGCCGCCGAAACCCTCGGCCGGGAAGGCCGCCACCACCGCGTCATGGGCGATCTGTGGTGGGTCCAGGGCGACATGAACCGCGCCGCCACGGCGTATGAAGCCGCCCGCAACGATGCCGAACACCACGGCGTCGCCGGTGAACGGGCCACCTCCCAGGCACAGCGAGCGTTCGTCCTCGCCTTCACCGACCCCGGCCGGGCCGACGACGAACTCGAACTCGCCCAGCAGCTGCTGTCCGGGCTCGACCTGCGCGCCACCACACTGACCACCCAGATCGCCGCCCTCGCACGCGACGCCGGAACCGACCCCGACCTGGAACACCGGGCCCGCGTACTCCGTACCGAGATCAGTACTGCCGGGCTCGGCACCGCACAGGTCACACTCGAACTGGCCATGTGCTTCCACCACGCCGTCCTCGGCGCCGATGACGAAATGACCGCCACGATCGCCCGGCTACACGACCTCACCCGAGGCGGCACCTACACCTACTACGTCGACATCGCCCACTTCATGGCAGGCCTCCCCCTGACCAGCCCCTCCCCCACACACTGGCTGGACGGACAGACACGCACCCGTGAACAGTGGCGGGCCCTGGTTACCGCCCGCCGCGAGCAACAGGCCGGCTGACACCCGGCGGCGTCCACCGTCGGCAGGCTTCCAGGCTGTCTGCGAAGAGTCTGGTAGTCGCACTCCCCTCCGCGTACGTCACGGGCGCGGGGGCGGTGACCGGGGAGTTGTCATGCGTGGTGATCCAGATGTTCTGGACGACCTGCCGAACCTGCGGCTACCTGCTGGCATCGTGGAAAGAACTCAGCACGAAAAGGCCGGGAAGGCCGACAGCCCGACCGGGCGTGCCCTCCGGCATGGACCGGAAGGTCTGCACGCGGCTGAGCTGCCGGACGTCCACGTGGCCACGAGGCCGAAGTCGTGGCACAAGGCCCACTCGCGGCAACGAGTCATGGGCCTGCATGAGGTACCTCATCCGGGATCAACAGATCAAGCGCCTCGACCTCCGCGGAGCATAGTCCCGCGGGCTTCGGGCTCCACCATGCGGTCCGACAGGGTGTTCACGCCAGTTCAGACAGGCATGACTGGACAAGGCTGGACACTGGTGAACAAAATCCTGGGGAAACTGCGGAATTGTTCAATACCCGTCGGACTCCTTTGGACACACATGAATAATTCTCGCGTGCGGCGCGTAAGGAAATTGGGAGCTGCAGAGGACGAGAAAGCTCCCAGTTCCCCTCATGAGCGGGTCTTCATGAGCCCTACAGCCCGCCCGTCCACGGGAGTTCGGCCTCCGTCAGGTACGGGAGAAATAGGAGGACCTACGAAAGCGGGAACTCGCTTGGGGGGCTTTGACGTTCACCGGTCGGTACGGCACTATGCAAATCAAATGCACGCGAAAAGCGGCGGCAACCGCTCGCGGGCACGGACAACAACTCATCCGGGATCGCCAAGAGAAAAGCGAGGACACCATGTCCGCCTCTGAACCGCGCCCTGCCCCCCTGCCCGCCGTCTCCAGTGAGCTGGTCGGCATCTCGTCGGCGGGCTGCGTCACGCCCGTCTACCCTCACACCGCCACCATCCGGCTCGTCATCGTGCTGCTCGCCGTCTTCGCCCTACTGATGCTCGGCTACGACGAGACGACCGCCATCGCTCTGTGCGCCAGCGGCTCGCTGCTGGCCGTGGAAGTTCACCGCCGCCTGTCCTGACCTCACTACGCCCTAGTCACGCGGTGCCGGCCTTCGTCCGGCACCGCATCAGGCGTACACGTGAGGAGGACGCGGTGGGACGCCATGAAACTGCCCTTGATCTATCTCGGCCCTTCGCCGACTTCGCTCACCAGTTGCGGTCGCTGCGCGCGGCGGCCGGTCTGACGTACGAACAGATATCTTTTGAGACGGGGTACTCCCGCAGCGCCCTGTGCCAGGCCGCTTCCGGGCGCGCTCTTCCCTCGTGGCCGGTCGTGAGGGCGTACGTACGTGCATGCGGAGGCAACGAAGAACACTGGCGCGAGCTCCGGCACAACGCACGTCATGTGAATGGACCTTCCGGCTCAAATCCATGCGTGCACCCCGTCTCTGTGGTGTGGCCGGACATCGAGAGCGCCACATCGACAGCCGAGTTCATCCGGTGCATGAACCTCGTGAAAGAGATGAGCGGCCGTTCCCTGCGGTCGCTTGCGGTCCACTCCTACCGGTCCAGAAGCTCGTGGGGGGCGATGCTGAACAACGAGGAACGCCTGCCGGCCCTCGACGCGGTCCGGCACTTCCTTAACGTCTGCCAGGTTCCACGTCGGGAGCAAGAACGGTGGATCAGTATCTGGATGCAGCTCTACAAGATCCAGAAGGCTGGGACCCCGGACCTCCCACCGGCCGTTGAGGAACCCGCCGAGACCCGTCAACCGCCGGTGCCTGTACAACATCCGCAGGAGAGGAGCGGGCCCGTGGAAGCCGGTTCGGACGCCCCGCCCCGTCGATGGCGCTGGCCTTGGTTCAGGTCGCCCTCAAGTCTGCCCGCGCTGTCCGACTAGCTTGATCTTTAACCTGTGCGGCGTGGACGTGGGGTCGTTGGCTTCTTCGTTCGTCGCTTTGCGGGGGCCGTTTTGCCGACCGTGTGCACGTCGTGGCGTGGGGTTGGCCGGGTGTTCTTGCGGCCGGGTGGCCGGCCTGGGCCGGGGTGGGAGGATTTCGGTGCTCCGGCGGGACAGGCTGCCTTGGGGCGGAGGTGCCGGAAATCGCGGCGGACTCGTGCGGGGGTGAGTCTGTCGGGCGGGCTCGGTTTCTCCCACGGCCGCCGGAGGTCGGCTGCCAGCGGGCGGGCCAGACGTAGCTGGGTGAAGACGGCGAGGATCAGCCAGGTCCAGCGGTCGGCTGCTTCGGGGGTGCGGATCTTGGGGCAGGTCCAGCCCAGGGTCTGCTTGAAGAGGCGGAAGGTGTGCTCGATGTCGAAGCGCCGCAGGAATGCCTGCCAGAGCAGGTCGACCTGGGTGGCGGTGGCGTCGGTGCCCGACCACCACAGCCACACCGGCTTCGGTGTCGCGCCGCTGGGCAGGTGCTCAACCTGCAGGCGGATCACGGTCCCCTCGATGACCGGCAGGGAGCCCAGCTGGGCGGTCCAGGCCGAGCGGTGGGTCAGTCTCGGGTGGAGCCGGTCCCAGGCCCGTGCGGTGGCGGTGCCGTAGAGACGGGTTGCGGTCACCGTCTGCGCGTCGGGTGTGTTCCAGGTGGTCGGGTCGCCGAAGACGAACTCGCCGCCGTGGCGGGGCGGGCGGCCCCGGGCGCCGGGCTCGCGGGGCGGGACTGCACGGCGCAGGACGCGGTCCGAACGCATCCGGCCCAGCACCTGCACCGGCAGATCCTTCAGCAGGAAGGCCAGCCGTGGCACGTCGTATCCGGCGTCCACCACGATCAGAACGTCCGGATCGCCGTCCTTCCACTGCCCGGCCGCCATCAGCCGCTCGACGAGCTCACGCATCTGCCCGGCCGTGACCGTGGCAGCATCATCCCCCGGGGCCAGACGCAGCGCGTCCAGCGGCGCCGTCCACGAACTGCGGCCCGTCTCCAGTGCGCAGATCACCGAGTACGGCCAGCCGGGCACGGGAATGTGCTGGTCCTTGCCCCGCCCGTAGGTGTGACACAGGATCCGCTGCGGTGAGGTGTGCGCGCTGGGCCGCAGCCAGCAGGTGATATCGGCGGCCAGGACCAGCCGGCCGTCCGCCGATCGCGGCAGAGGCACCGCGGTCAGGGCCCGCCGAAGCCGGGCCACATCGACCTCGCCCGCGGCCAGAGCGTCGTAGAGCCCACCATGCCCGCGACGATGCTCGCCCACCAGCGACAGCTCCACCAGCGACCGAACCGGACCATCGGCGCACAACACGGCGTCCGCGAGCTCGAACAACGCATCCGCCCGCCTGGTCAGACAGGAATAGAACTCACCCCGGAAGCGTGACAGTTCCGCAAACGGATCCTGCCGTACGACGCGATGCGACAGACTCATTCCCACGGCCTTCGTGCTGAGTGTTGTGTGTTCCTTGGTCGGATCACATGCTCAGACGAAGGCCGCCTGCACGTACGGCAGTTACCGGTCCGAGTGATCAAGTACGAGGACTCGTTCGGGCCCCGAGGTTAAAGATCAAGCTAAGGGCTGTCCCGTAACTGGCAGTGTTCCGTCTCAGCGAGGTTCGGCCGATGCTGGCAAGAGCGAGCGAGTGCTGAGCGGCGAAACCAGGTCGACGCAGGTCAGTGCGGTACCCGATCATGCGTTCATGCCCCTGAGAGAGACCCTTGCCCGAGTCGATGCAGACCTGGCTGCCGGCCGGGTTCCCGTCGCGCGCCAGCGCCTGCGCGGCCTCATCTCGTCCTTCCCGCACGACTTGACGCTCCGCCGTCGTCTGGCCGAGGTGTACCGGCTCTACGGCGACGCCGCCGAGGCTGGACGCTGGATGTACCTGGAAGAGGACCGGAACGCCGACGAGACCGCTGCCTTCGAGGCGCGGTACGGGTCTCCCGGGTGGCGGATGAAAGCCCTCGCCTGGCAGGGCCCCGAGGCGAAGGCCGCCACCGCTTTCGCGGAGGGGCAGCTGGTCGCGGTGCGGACCGCCTGCGCCGAGGAATTGGGGCACCCCGTCGACTGGGAGAACCCCGCTTCCTACCGGGATGACCTGGAAGGGGAGTACGAGGCGCCCTCCGAGCCGTGGACGGTCGGTGGTGTGCTGGCGGGCGTAGGCTGCCTGGTGGCGGCCCTTGGGTTCCTCGCGATCTGGGTGAATGGACTCGTTGCCCTCTTCGACTGACTCAGGTCACCCGGGCTTGTGAGAAGCGCCGCTCAAGGTTCGGTGAGACAGTCCAGAACTGCCGTGAACGGGACCCTCAGTGACGAGTGAAATGATCTCGCGGTGTCTGGTGTGATCACGGCTTCGGAGCCGTCCTAATCCGTAGTTATGAGCGTTCCGTAGGAGCGGGTGCTTCTCGGAGCGTTCGAGTACCAGACCGTGACATCCAGGTGCAGCCGGGCTGTGGAGGCCTCAACGTAGATCGGTGCGCGGTCTGGTGCGAGTGGTGGCGGTCACGTGGGCGCCGGGCGGATGCCTTTTGAACACCAGACGTCGACGTCTCCATGTAGAGCGGTGGCGTCCGGCGTCCCCGTGGCGCCACCACAAGCAGTGTTGGCGCCCGTCGGCGCTGGACGTATGCCCAAAACTCACCCGGCATCGATGCCTATAAAGAGAACGGTGGCGTCCAGGGCCGTCGCGCGTCAACACCTCTCGCCTTGATCACGCGTTGGTGTTGGTGGTGCGAGCCCATCGCACGGTGACCTCTCGATACGCCCGAGCCGCCCGAGCTCCCGCATAGACCGAGGCCCGTGGGATGCGCTGGTGTCACGAACGGCTAGTGAGGTGGCGGCCCGACCGCTCTGCGGTCGAGGCATGGGATTAGGTCGCTGCGTGGCCCGCATGTGCTCGTGACCAGCACAAACGCCGAACTTCGGGGAGGGAATCTTGATCTACTGCGGAATCGACTGGGCGGAACGAACCCACGACGTCGCCCTGGTCGACGACACCGGCCAGCTGCTCGCCAAGCGACATATCACCGACGACGCGGCCGGCTACAAGATCCTGCTGGAACTGCTCGCCGAGTACGGCGACAGCGAGGAGAACCCGATCCCGGTCGCGATCGAGACCTCCCGCGGTCTGCTGGTGGCCGTCCTGCGGACCGGCACGCGCAAGGTGTTCGCGATCAACCCGATGGCCGCCGCCCGCTACCGCGACCGACACTCCGTCTCGCGCAAGAAGTCCGATCCAGGCGACGCCCTGGTCCTCGCCAACATCCTCCGCACCGACATGCACGCCCACCGGCCCCTGCCCGATGACTCCGACCTCGGCCGCGCGATCGCCGTCCTCGCCCGGGCTCAGCAGGACTCCCTGTGGAACCGGCAGCAGCTCGCCAACCAGCTGCGTTCCCTGCTGCGCGAGTACTACCCCGCGGCCCTGGCCGCCTTCGCCGCCTGGACCAACGGCCTGTGCCGCCCCGAGGCCCGCGAGCTCCTCAAGGCCGCCCCGACCCCGTCCAGGGCCGCACGGCTGACCCGCCCTCAGATCCAGGCCGCGCTCAAGCGAGCCGGCCGCCAGCGCGGCATCGAAGCCGAGGCCGAGCGCCTCCGCGAGGCCTTCCGGGACGAATGGGCCCACCAGCCGCCGCTGGTCGAGGACGCGCTCGGCAAGCAGATGCTCGCCCTCCTCATCCAGCTGGATGCCGCCTGCACCGCCGCCGACCAGCTCGCCGAAGCGGTGGAAGGCGCCTTCCCGCAGCACCCGGACGCCGAGATCCTGCTGAGCTTCCCCGGCCTCGGCACCCAGCTCGCCGCCCGCGTCCTGGCCGAGATCGGCGACGACCGCACCCGCTTCGCCGACGCCCGCGGCCTGAAGGCCTACGCCGGCTCCTCACCCATCACCCGCGCCTCCGGCAAGAAGTCCGCCATCACCAGACGCTGGGTGAAGAACGACCGGCTCAACCACGCCGGCTACCTCTGGGCCTTTGCCTCACTCCGGGCGTCCACCGGGGCGAACGCTCACTACCGGCGCCGCCGCGAACAAGGCGACTGGCACGCAGCCGCCCAGCGCAACCTCTTCAACCGCATGATCGGACAGCTCTACCACTGCCTTCAGAAAGGCGAGCTTCTCGACGAGGAGTCGGCGTTCCCAGGACTGCCTGAGCTCGCAGTCAGCGCGGCTTGACCGGCAGCAGTTCGTTCACCCAGGACGGCAGCTCGGGGTCCTCCCGCCAGGCCGCCGTGATCGTGAGGAGGGCATCCCAAAATGCATCGGCAATGGGGCCAGGAACGCCATTCTCAAGCTCGTCATAAAGCCGTCGGCACAGGTGGGACGTCACTTCGTAGAGGGCGCCGTTGACCTCCGCCACGCGCGCCAGATCGGAACCCGGGGCGTGAGGCGGCTCCCCATTGAGACGGATGGTCGGAGCCGCGGCCGCATACGTCCGTCCGTGGACGAAGTCCCGCAGCGCGACCACCTGCTCCCACGTCGGCAAGAAGCGCTGGGCAGGGGCCGATTCAGTCATGCCGCAAAGGCTATCCGCGAGGTCGTCGTTGTTCGAGGCCCCGACCCCGTCGGCTTGACGGCATAGCAACGTGAGGTATCTGGATAGCCCCGTTCACCGGGCTGAGCCCTCGCCTGTTCGGCAGGCTGGTGACCGCACTGCGGCGCGAGGGTGTGGACCCGGTGCGCAAGGGCCGGCCGTGGAGTCTGCCGCTGGAGGACCGGGTCCTGCTGGTCGCCGCGTACTGGCGCACCAACCTGACCCTGCGCCAGCTCGCGTCGCTGTTTGGGGTGTCCAAGTCCGCGGCCGACCGCATCATCGACCACCTCGGACCGGCGCTCGCCCTGCAGCAGCGCAAGCGGTTCCGCAAGGACACCGTCCTGATCGTGGACGGAACCCTGGTCCCCACCCGCGACCACACTGTCGCCGAGCAGTCGAAGAACTACCGGTACTCCACCAACCACCAGGTCGTCATCGACGCCGACACCCGCCTGGTCGTCGCCGTCGGCCGCCCACTGCCTGGCAACCGCAACGACTGCAAGGCATGGGAGCTGTCCGGCGCCAAGGACGCCGTCGGCCGCACTACGGTCATCGTCGACGGCGGCTACCGGGGCGCCGGCCTCGCCATCCCGCACCGCCGCGAACCCGGCCAGACCGAACTCCCGGCCTGGAAAGAAGACCACAACCGCTCCCACCGCAAGGTCCGCGCCCGCGTCGAGCACACCTTCGTTCTTGCTCAGGCCAACGAGGGCCCGTGAGCAGGCACTTGGGCTCTGACGCAGCCGAGCATAGGCGCCCACCATTCGGCGTAAGGTGAGGCGCGTGGGTTTGCCTGAGAAGGGGTTCCACTAGACCATGAGGGTGAACCGGCGCCCGCGGGCCGTTGCCTGAAAAGGCGGCGGCCCCCTGCTGTCACAGGAGGCCGCCGGCGGTGATGAATCCGATCTCCCGTGAAAGGAGCCGTCTTCATGGACCATGCTAAGGCGGACAACGAAGGGCGCCCACTCCAGCCAGGTTTACCCCTCCCTTTGAGGCGACGTCGGTTGCTGCTCGCTGGCGGCCTTGCGATGGCTTCCAGTGTGCTGTGTGGACTGGTGTTGCTGAACGTCGTGTCAGCGGAGCAGGCATCAGCAGTGGCTGTGATCGTTGCGTCCGGCACTGCATCGGTTAGGGGTGTTCTAGCTGGTCAGCAGCGAGGTGGCACCGTGATCGAAGACTAGCGAGTCGGCCTATTGGGCCAACGCCGCGCGGGGTCCTGGCAAGCCGCTCAGGGCCCCGTTCCGGCGCCGGAGCCTGTCCAATTGATCAGAGCGTCTTCACGTCGCTTGTGCGGGCGACGATTTGGTCGAACGTAGGGATTCCCAAGAAGAC
The DNA here is from genome assembly GCF_045040875.1 of Streptomyces sp. NBC_00012. Taxonomy (NCBI): domain Bacteria; kingdom Bacillati; phylum Actinomycetota; class Actinomycetes; order Kitasatosporales; family Streptomycetaceae; genus Streptomyces; species Streptomyces sp. NBC_00012. The sequence continues at coordinate 293,192 of NZ_CP108309.1, forward strand.
CGAGGAGTCCCTGCGTTCCTGTCGCGTATCGAGCTGGGCGATCTTCTCTTCGGCCGCAGCGAGGCTGGTGGAGAGACCTTCGACCTCGCCGAGCCAGCCCTCTCGTTCAGCTTCCGCGATCCGGTCGGCCAGGTTGTCGCGGATCTCGATGAGCCGCGGCCTCTCGATCGGGGAACCGATGAGGAGCGGGCAACGGACGTCCCGTTGACCGAACTAGTTTGGGCTCCCTTCGAGGTCAACTCATAGTGATGACAAGGCGGTTGTTGCTCCTGCTGGCGGGTCGCGGTGACTGCGCGTGTGGTGGTGGATCTGGTTTCATCGCGTGTCGTCGAGTAGGTCGGCCCGTGGAGGTATGGATGCCAGAGCACAGCACGACGGTCCGGGACGTGGCGGCGCTGAAGGTGGCACGGGTCGGGATGTCTCACGTGGCGAGTTTCGCGAGTCTCTTGTAGCAGGTCAGGGCTGCGGCGAGGCCGAGGAAGGCGAGGAAGTGGCTGCCTTTTCGTTCGTACCGGACGGTGAGGCGGCGGTAGCCGAAGAGCCAGGCGATCGACCGCTCGATCTTCCAGCGGTGCTGGCCGAGCCGCTCGCCGGACTCGATACCGGGACGGGCGATCCGCGCGACGAGGTTCCGGCTGCGGAGCCAGCGGAGGTGCTCCGCAGAGTAGTACGCCTAGTGGCCTGCGGACTGCAGTTCCCGTACCACGCGGGTCGCCACCGGCACGAGCACACCGTGGCGGTCGGCCGCGCGCAGCAGCGCTCCGCCGATGGCGTCGAGTTCCAGCGGCCGGCCCGCTTCCGCGTCGCGTTGCATGGAGGACTTGGCGTCGGGAGGGAAGGCGTCGTAGCGCGCCAGGGCCTGAGCGGGGTCCACCGGTGCGCCGCAGGCGCGGCTGACCGCGGCGGTTTCGGCGACCAGGCTCTCCAGCTCCTCGTGGTGGCGGGTGCGGACCTCTCCGAGGGGCGCGCCGTACCGGGTGGTGAGGAGGGCGAAGGGGGCGAGGAAGGCCATTTTTGCCCACAAGGCTGTGGTCTCGTCCTCAGTCAGGCGGGCCGTCACGCCCGCGGCGGACAGGGCGGTCGCCAGGGTTTCGACGTGGGGGCGGGGTGCCGTGCCGGCGGCCAGGTCGATCTCGACGAACGGGCTGCCGTGCTCGATGACGACGGGCCCGGTGCCATCGAGGGCAAGGCGGGTTGACTCCACGCGGATCACTCCGGGGGCCACCCGGTCAGGCCGGTAGCGAGCGCGGAGGGTGGCGGGGTGTTCGACGCCGTTCAGCAGCGGTACGACGAGGGCGTCGCCGAGGGCTGCGGGCGGGACGCGGGTAAGTGCGGTATCCAGAGCGATCTGCTTGACGGTGATCAGGCACGCGTCGACCGGCTCTCGCAGTTCGGTGTCCGCTTCCACAGCTGCGGTGAAGTCGCCGAACTGGCGGCTATGTACCTCGATCCCGCTGCTGCGCAAGGTGTGTGCCGTGGCTTCGCGGGCCAGGCAGATGATGCGGTGGCCGGAGCGGGACAGTAGCGCGGCCAGCAGACCGCCGATGCCGCCCGGACCCAAAATGGCCACCGTGGACTTACTCGTCATGAGCGTCACGAAGTTGTCCTCTCGTAGGTCGGCCCCGATGATCGGTGGCCGCCTTCAAGCCGATCTTTGCAGAGGTGCCCGCCATGCGTGCGACTGGGGGTGCGGACCAGAACGCGCAGAGGCGCCGTATCAGGAGAGCTTGATCCTCAACCGGACCACCCAATGATCACGACTCAATACGCACCCTAAGCCTTAGCCTCAATACCGTTCAGTTAAGTGCTTCTGGGTTATCGTGGGGGATGCCGCGTTCTGGTTGGGTGAAGCCGTCGTCTGATGTCCGGTTGTCGGATTTGGTGTCTGTGGGGTTGCTGACGCGGGTGTTTCCCGCGGATGTGGTTGACGCGGTGATCGAGGAGGCGGGGCGTACCGAGCGGCGTCACCGGTCGTTGCCCGCACGGGTGATGGCGTACTTCTCGATCGGGATGGCGCTGTATTCGGATGGCTCCTACGAGGATGTGTTCGCGCAGCTCACGGACGGGCTGTCGTGGGCGTCGGGGTGGTCGGAGTCGTTCACGCCGCCCTCGAAGTCGGCGATCTTCCAGGCCAGGTCTCGTCTGGGGTTCGAGCCGGTGCGGGATCTCTTCGCTCGGGTTGCGCGTCCGCTGGCGGGGCCTGGCACGCCGGGGTCGTGGCTGGCCGGGCGTCGCCTGGTGGCGATCGACGGGACGTGCCTGGATGTGGCAGACACGGCAGCCAACGCGGAGTTCTTCGGGCGGCCCGCTTCCAGCCGGGGGGAGCGGGCCGCGTTTCCGCAGGCCCGCCTGGTGGCATTGGCGGAATGCGGCACCCATGTGGTCTTCGACGCTGCCACCGGCCCGTGCAGCGTGTCGGAGATCGAGTTGTCCCGGCAGCTCGTCGGGCGGCTGGAGCCGGGCCAGCTGGTCCTGGCAGACCGGGGCTTCTACGGGTTCCGCCTCTGGCAGCAGGCCGCGGCCACGGGTGCGGATCTGCTCTGGCGAGTGAAGACGAACCTGCGGCCCCGGTATCTGGAAACCCTGGCCGATGGGTCCTGGCTGGCCCGGATCGTCCCGACGTCGGGCACGAACCGGGCCACGACGGAGCCGCTCACGGTCAGAGTGATCGACTACACGGTCGATGACGGCCGGGACAACGCCGAGGAGTACCGGCTGTTGACCACGATCCTCGACCCTGCCGAGGCCGGCGCCGAGGACCTCGCAGCCGCCTACGCCCAACGGTGGGAGATCGAGACCACCTTCGACGAGCTGAAAACCCACCAGCGCGGGCCCCGCGCGGTACTGCGCTCGAAAGCCCCCGACCTTGTCCAGCAAGAAATCTGGGGACACCTGTGCTGCCACTACGCCATCCGCACCCTGATGGCCGACACTGCCGCACTCTCCGGCCACGACCCCGACAGAGTTTCCTTCGTCAAAGCCCTCCGCATCGCTCGCCGTTCAGTCGCGCAGAGCGCATTTCCCCCTCCGGGCGCTGACGCAGCCGACGCGATCTGGCATCACGCCATCCGATGGCTCACCCAACACCTCAACCCAACACGCCGAAAACGCTCACACCCCCGAGTCGTCAAACGCAAAGTCCTGAAATGGGCCGCGAAACGCTCCCACCACACACACTGGCCCCAGCCCAAACACAGCCCCCACATCACCATCCAAGCCACTAACTGAACGGTATTGAGGCTTAGACCGACCGGCAGTAGGTGGTGGAGCACGGTCGCGATGAGGGGTGGCAGCAGAACGGGCACAGGCCCGCGTGATCATGGAGTTTTTTACGCTCTGTGACCGCGAAGGACGACTGTGCCCGCGCTGCCATCATGCCTGCTTGAACCCGCCTGGGACCAGTTCAGGGCCCTGCTGCCCGATCGGGCCGAGTTTGACCCCGACCATCCGCTCGGCTGCCATCGGTGGCGTATACCGGACCGCGTCGTGTTCGACCACGTCGTCCAAGCGCTGGTCCACGGCTCCGGATACGAGCGCATCTCCTCGCCCGGATGCTCCGACCGCACGATCCGACGCCGCGTCAAGCTGTGGGCTCAGATGGGGATCTCACAAGCGCTGCACCGGATCGCCCTGGAGGCGTACGACCGCATGATCGGCCTTGACCTCGATGAAATCTCGGTCGACGGCTGCATCACCAAGGCGCCGTGCGGCGGAGAAAGCGGGGCGCTCGCCTGTCGACCGGGGCAAGCAAGGACTGAAGCGCTCGGTCGCCTCCGACGCGTGCGGGGTTCCACTCGGGATCGTATCCGCCGGGGCGAACCGGCACGACTCGCCGCTGCTCGGCCCCACCCTGGCAGCGGCCAAAGAGCAGGCTGGTGCGATGCCGGAGGCTGTCAACGTCAACCTCGACCGCGGGTACGACAGCACCAAGTCACGTGTGTTGATCGGCGAGTTGGGATTCTCGGCCGAGATCGCCCGCAAAGGCGTGCCCGCCCCGATCCAGGCCGGCAAGCGCTGGGTGGTGGAGCGCACACACTCGTGGATGAACGACTACGGCAAGCTGCGGCGCTGCACCGAGAGGAGCGGCGATGTCGTGGACTTCTACCTCTACCTCGCCGCCGCACTCGTCACGCTCCGCATGCTCATTCGACGCTCGACGAGCCGCTACCGCTGGGACGGCCGCCCCACCACCCGACGCCTCAAATGATCCATTTGCCGGTGGGTCTTACCTAGACCGGACTCGCCGTAGATCAGCGACATCGCCCTCGCCTCGATCGTCTCGGCGATCGTGTCCTGGACCTGGAGCAGGACATCGGTGGTCACCAGACGCGCGCCGGGGACGTCGAGGAAGAACTCCGGCTCCATGTCCCCCGGCTCCCACGCAGCGGTCAGCACTTCACTCGTCATGGTTTGCTCCTCTTCGGGGAATCTTTGTCAGAGACGGCACGTCGGGAACGGCCCAGCCCGGGGCAGGGCCCAGACGCGGGGTATAGCGCTCGGTAGCCCGCTGGCGCGGGGCAGGGATTGGGCCTTGGCCTGCGCCCTTGAGTTCCTTCGCTGCCTGGGCCGACGTCATACGGGGCAGCCGCTCGGGCGGGCCTGCTTGAGTGGAGGCGGCGAACCGGTCCCTGCGGCCAGCCGCGGAACTTTTGAGGGCCCGGCGCAACTCGCGGTCCCTGGCCGAGCGAGACTTGAGGACGGCGCGGCGCTCGTCCTCGCTCGCCTCGTCCGCGAGGACCGCCCGGCCGAGATAGCGGTTACCGGCAGCGGTGTACAGATCGATCTCGTGGGCGTGATGCGGCATGAACCGCACCCTCACCCGGGTACCGACCCTGCCCACGCCGTCCTCAGGCATGTAGAAACGGCCGTGGAACTGCACCCCATGACTGGTGATCTTCCTCGGGTGGTCGTCACCGGACATCATGTAGGCGCGCAGATCAGGCGCGCTGACCTCACGCAACGGAGTCGTGTCGGCCTGCCAGGCTTGAAGCGGCGTCATCCCCGTACGCGCCACGACGTCCACGGTGTTGTGCCGCTCGACCCACTCACGCAGCAACGAAACGAACGCCTCATAGGTAAGCGGCGGGTCATCCTGGCCGGCCCGCCGCCGGTGATCGAGGAGCGGGGCCTTGGTGTAGCGGGGCAGGTCAGCGAAGAACCTGCTCACCGCGGTCCGGTTCAGGCGTTCCACGCCGCCCTTGTGCCGAGGCGTGAAGACCCGCTGCAGCGGTACACCGAGCGCGCCGAACGCGTCCCTGACAGCCTTGGACACGAAGTCCGCGCCACCGTCGATCCGTACCAGCGCCGGCAGCCCGCCGGCCGGACCGTAGTCGCCGCCGGTCAACACCGCCGAGCGCAAAGCGGCCAGGACGGAGTCCCGGTGCGCGCTGGACGCGGTGACCGCCCAGCCCATCACCATGGACGTCGCCCGGTCCTCGTACCAGGTCACCCACACCCGCGACAGGGAACCGTCGGGCATCACGACGCGCACCGGCACATGCTGGTGATCGGCCTCCCACACCTCGTTACGGTGGACCACTGGCCGTTTGAACGCCGGATCGAACCCACGGGCCGCCGGGATGCCCTCGCGCAGCCCGGCCATGAACCCCGGGGTGAGATCCCGGCGGATCGCATCATGCAGCGTGCTCAGTCCCAGTGGCCTCTCCCCCGCCGCACGGGCCCTGCGGGCCAGTTCCTCGTGCGCCCGCTTCACATTCCCCAGGCAGTCCGCAAGAACCGAGACGACCTCGTCCGTAACCTCGAAGCGGGCGCGAGGCACTGGTTCAGCTGACCCGGTCTGATCGGCCCGCGCCAGCCACCGCCACACCGTCCGCACACTCACACCCAGCGACGAAGCAACCAGACGGACATGCGCCGTCGTCAACTCCCCCTCCATGCGCCGCTGCTGGAGCCTGCGCACCGCCACAGCACGCACCAGCTCACGCCGATCAGCCAGCGACGCTCCAACCGCGCCGTCACCCTCGTCCGTCACAACCCCGGACGCTACGGACCAGACGCGTCACCAGCCAAAACGCAAAAACGCTTCCCCACCCCCGAGCTGATGAACCACCCCGAAAACCACTCCCCCGCCCCACCCCTGCCTGCTACACCCCTACCCGACCAAGGACGTACGGACACCACGACACCGGACAGCACGACCACCCGACACCGCGAGATACGGACTCCTGACACAACCCCACACAACAAAAAGAGGGCCCTGCCAGGCCCTCAACCACAGTGACACCCACCCGAATCAACCAATGACACCCACCCCACACCTCACAATCACCGGCTCCTCACCACCGCTACCGAGGTGGGCGATAGCCGCGAACGGCGCGATCACCCGGCTCCAGGCGTGGAGCCGGTCGCCATCGAGCCCGCACGCCGCCGCCACGCGCGCGCAGCGGGTCTCGACGCCCTCGAGCCCGGCGCCGGCCACGACGTAGTCCACAGCGTCGAAGCACGGATCACCGACACATGCTTTCGGGTCGATGGCCATGAGGCCGCGCTCCGCGCCGCCGTCGAGCACGTTGCCCAGGTGCAGGTCTCCGTGGAGCAGCACGGTGGTCGCTTCCGTGTCCAGCAGCCGCTCGCACCGTTGGATGGCCCTGTCCCACGCGGTGACGTCCATCCGTGCACTGATCGCAGGCTCGGACAGCCGCCTGCCCACCCGGGCGAAGGCCTCCTCGCACCGCCCACGCAACACACGCGTCGGCAGCGGAGGCAGAGCGACCCCGTGCAAAGCGGCGAGCAGATCCGACCACTGTCCCGGAAGCGAAGCAGCAGGCATGTCCTCCGCCGGCGTTCCGGGCACGACCTCCTCCAACACCATCGCGCCCGCCTCCTCGTCGACGGCCAGCACAGAGGGCACCCGGCCCGAGGCAGCGAACCACCCCAGCATTCCGGCCTGCTCGGCCAGAAGTGCCCGCTCCGGACTGATCTTCAGCACCGCAGGCGTGCCATCGGGCCAACGGCACCGCAACGCGACCGACGAAGCACCGTCCTGGAGGGGCTCACCGAGCGAAAGTCCCCACTGGGACGTCAGCCGCGCGGTGAGACCCGGCGTGCCGGCGCACCACTCGGCAACCTGGGGACCGAATCGACGTACCAACCGAGCAGTGACGCTCTCCACGTCCACCAGCAGTCGTTTCACACGGGTCAGTCTGCCGCTCGCGCGATCTTTGTCCAACGCTTTCCCACCACTCGCTGCGACCGCAAGCCGACGAGCGAATCGGACCAGAGCAGTCACCCAGCCCTTCGGCGAGAATCGCTCAGCCTTCACTGGGAAGGATCCCCCGGCCACACCACCCCGCTGACCAGCATAAACACCCCACCCTGATAGCGATCAGCAGCAAACCGACTACCACACCCCGCAAAAACGACAGTCACTCATCGGCATCCGCTGTCAGAACCCAGCACCCCGCATCATCATCCAGGAACACCACCAATCCACTGACAAAACGATGACGAACACCCACCGACAAAACAGCACCGATCACCACGTCGGCCACCGCCATCGAGGTACAGGGCAAGCGATCCTCCTTGCGGATCATCGCACTCGCCAACGAGATTCTCGGGCCGGTGACGTAGGGCGGGCCACGTGTCGGCAAATTAGCGGCGAGCCTTCCCGCGTCAGCCGCCGAGCCGACTGGTCACCCCACACGAAGCTTGCGTCAAACTCGGCTCAGAACCCGGGAGCGGGGAGGAAGGCCGGCCACCACGAGGGCACACCGCTGGGACATTCGTACGTGGCACCGCTCCAGAAAAGGGAGAGAGAACACCAGCACAGGACAAAGAGTATCACTATGAGGGCAACAACATGGAAGAGTGGTCGTTTCCCCAGAAAAACTCCCACCACTACCCAACTCAAGACCAGAAGGCCCCAGAGGCACGGAATGAAAAGGAAGAGGAGAAAAGTGCCGTTCGCCGTATTGTTGACGCCTGCGTCGCACGCACTCAACGCTCTACCGAGAAGCATTGCAGCAAATACCGCGAGGCCGAGCCCCACTGCCGCCCCAAGGCATCCGTAAAGCCGTCGCCCGCCCATACATTCCCCCAAGATTCTTGACTCCGGAAAAATCCTCAGCCGCATAATCGCCACTTTACCGCCCAGTAAAGGTACCCTGACCGGCGGCACCTGCCCGACCCGTGACAAACGGGCCGGGCAGGTGTCTCATTACTTTTTCTTCACCTGGTTCGTCCCCTTTTCATGCATCTTCCCCACCAGGTCGACGATGGAGGTGCGGAACTGCTGACGGGTCAATCCAAGGCCATACTGATCGAAGAGATCGACTCCTGCCTGCATCGTCATGTGGTCACCCGGGTCATCTTCACCAACGAGGATTGGATCAGAGATGGAGGCCCCTTCGATGAGAGCCTTGGAGTCGATGCCGGCGGCCCGGCCGACATATCCATAGTGGACGTTCGACCACATGTCGTAGAAGACCTGGTAGTCAGTGCCCGGGACGTCGGTGAAATAGCCGTTCTTGGAAAGGTTGAACTTTTTATCCAGTTTCGGCTTGTGGTCCCATTCGCATACCTTGGGGCAGACCTTGGCGCTCCACATAGCCAAGGCCGCCACCGAGTCCTTCCCCATGTCCCGACCGCCCAGGTAATCGTACCAAGCGTGAGGTCGCAGCAGACCCTGGATTGATTTGACATCGTTGGACCGTGCATTACGGGCCAACTCGTCGTACATGTAGCTTTCGATCTGGGCGAATAGGTCCTCACCCTTCTTGAGCTCGGGCTTGGGCTCAGGGCCCTTCTTGTAGGTGATTTTCTGGGAGACTTTCCCACCATCGTTTTTCACGGTGATGGTGAGGATCCCGCTGGCGCCGCTGAAGCCCTTGAAGGGGGCGGGCAGCGTGTAGGTCTGGGTGGAGTGGTAGGCCCAGGTACCGTTGGGGCCCGGCTCCAAGTAGTCGCGGTAGGAGCCGCCCTTGCCATCGCTGCACCCGCGCTCGCAGGCCGTAATAGGGCGCTCACCGCTCGGGTCGGACTTCGTGACCGGGGTGTTGTTGGCGTACGCGTACCCGTTGAGGGACTCGTGGTCCTCGGGGGCTATGACGGGGTCCACTGAGAGGAAGCGTCCAGTGGTCGGGTCGTATTCACGCGCCCCGACATGGACGAGTCCAGTACTGACGTCCGCAGCCTTGCCCAGGAAGCCCTTGTCGTCCGGCCAGGCCGACGGTGTCGTGCCGCGGCTCTCGCCGAAGGGCTTCGTATAGCGGCGGGTGACGGCCTGGGAGGTGGCGTCCACCGTCATTGAGGCGGTGCCGTGGTGGTCGTCGACCATCCAAGACAGGCCAGCCTCGCTGCGGACGGCGGTGGCGTCGCCGGCCGAATAGTAACGCTGGGCGGTGAACTTCTTGGCGGCCGTGTCGTAGTGGAGTTCCTGACCGCCCAGGTAAAGCACGGTCTTGACGGGGCCGCGGCGGATCAGGAGTTCCCCGTTGGCGTCGTAGAGGTAGTCGGTGCTCTTGGTGCCTTCGGTGAGTCGGGTGAGTTCTCCTTCAATGTCCCAGGTGAGACTCTGCGCGGTTCCGGTGGGGCCGTAGCGCTTTGCGGTGTTGCCGTGCTCGTCGTAGGTGTAGGTCTTGGCGGTGCCGCCGTTGACGGTGACTGAGGTCAGGGTGTGGGGCTGGCCGGTGCCTGAGGCGTTGACGGCAGGGTAGCCGTAGCCGGTCTTGGTGTCGCCGGTGGCCTTGTGCTCGGTCTGGGTGTCGCGCAGGCCGCCGGGCTTGTAGGTCCAGCTGGTCCAGTACGGGGCCGGCCCGCCAAGGGTGGACGTCGCGCGGGTGGTGGTGCAGTCGTTGGAGGAGGGGGTCCAGGCTTCGGTCAGACGGCGGTAGCCGTCGTAGGCGAAGCACTGGGTGTCCTTGCCGTTGGCGTTGTCGGTGATCGACTTGATGTTGCCGGAGGCGTCGTAGATGTAGTTGGCGTCGCTGGTGTTGCCGGTGTTGGTCTGGTCGACGGTGTGGGTGTTGGCCAGGCGGCGGGTGCCGTCCTCGTAGCGGTTGAGTATCTGGAGCTGCTTTGCGCCGGTGGAGGTGCCCAGGCGGGTCTCTTCGATCTCGCCGTACGGGGAGTAGCCGATGTTCTGGACGTAGTCGGTCATGCCGTCGGTGCCGGTGAGCATGCCGAGGCCGTTGTAGCTGTTGGTCACAGTTTCGGCAGGCAGGTCAGCGAGGGCCGGCATCGAAGCGGACTGTACGGTGCCGTCGATGTTGTACGCCGTGGTCTGAGTGAACGTCTGCGGCGCACCTGCCACGACCAATGGGTCGCTGGCGGCGATGACGGTTTTGGTGCCCTTGGCGCGACCGAGGGCGTCGTAGCCGGTGACGGTCTGCGAGTAGATCTTGCCGGCGGTACCGCCGACGTACCGGATCGAGGCACTCGGCTGGCCCTTGGCCAGGGAGTCGAAGGTGAACTTCGTCAGCTGGTGGGCGCTGTCTTTCACCCCGTCCCAGGTACCGGTCTTACGGCCGAGCTCGTCGTAATCGGTAATCAGGGTTCGCGAAACGCCGTTGAGGGTGGTGGTGACCGTCACCGGCTGATCGGCGTCGTTGTACGTGGTGTCGGTACGCCCCTTGTCGGGGTCTATCGCGTACTCCTGGCGTCCGCGCACGTCGTAGCCGTACGACCACACGGCGTCGTCCGGACCGGTCATCTTGCTGATCTGGCCGCCAGGTGTGTACGTGAAGAGGGTGCGAGTGTAGTCACTGCCACTCGGGACCGGCCCGTTGTACTCGCGGCGTTCCGTGACACGGCCCTTGACGTCGGTGAGAGTCAAGGTGCCTGTGCCTCCGACGGCAGCGGTGACAGCGGTGCGGTCGCCTTGCTCGTCCGTCTTCGTGCGCCATTTCTCCTGGTTGTAGACCCTGAAAACGGATGCGGTAGCTCGGCCCGCAGCATCGAACACGGTCTCGGTGGAGGCGGGAACGGAGCCGGGGAAGGTATTGGCCAGGACTCCCGAGGGCTCATTGTTGTCGTGTATCTGCTCGTTGGTGAGGTAGGCGAGGCCCCGGTCGTCGTAGAGCGTCTCGGAGATCACCCGGCCGCCGTTCGGCGCGGGGGTCTGCTTCTGCCGGGACCGAAGCATGCCGTCGAAGATCTCGTACGAGCTGTTGTAGGTCTTCCCGTCCGCCTTGAGGGCGTCGGTGCGTATCCAGGTCTCCTTGTTGTTGTTGACGCTGTACGTGTAGACGATGCTGGCAGCGTCATTCAGTCCGCGAGAACGGTCAGGCTTCCACACCGACCGCAGCCGACCCAGTGCATCGAGGTCCCACTCTGTGACATTGCCATTGGCGTCGGTGGACTTGGTAGTCACGCCCCAGGCGGGGTCCACCGTGTCGGTGGTGGTGTAGAGCTTCGGGTCGGTGGTGGTCCTCGACGTCAGCGGACCGTAGCCGGCGTCATCGGGGACGTACGTGGTCCTGGTCGTACGATCGAGGGCGTTGGTCGCGGTGGACGGACGGCCCAGTTTGTCATATGTGGACCGGGAGACCTGCTGGTAAACAGGCTTCTTGTCGGCGTCGCTATAGCTCGCGACCCGGTACGAGGCTGTGGGGTCGCCCTTGAGGGGCGCCACTCCGACGGCCTGCTGGTCATAGGCCGTGGTGACGTCGGAGACCACGTCCTTGGGCACCGACGGCGTACTCGCGCACGGAACACTGTACGTCTCAACGCGAGAGGTGAGCGAGACCAGCCAGGCCGAGGTGTTCCGGACATACGTCTTACGCGTACAGGTCTCGTCGCCGCTCTTGGAGATGTCGCCACTGTCGTCCAGCGTGAGCGGCAAGCCGTACGTGGTGTCGTACGTGCTCTTCTGCCGCACGGTGCGGGAGCCCCCCGGGGTGGTCGTGCGGGTGCTCACCTCCCCGGGCTGGACGATCCACGCGTCGGTGGTACCCCAGTCGTAGCTGTGGCTGCCGGTCTTGTGGGACCAGGGAGTGTTGATAGTGCCGCTGACTTCTTCGGTGCCGTTGTAGGCGATGGTTTCGCGGACGAAGCCGGCGTACTGACGGGAGTCGTCGATTGCGGTGCCGGTGGAGTCGGTGACCTTTTCCACGCGTGCGGTGCCGTCGAGTTCCTTCTCGCCGTTCAGGCCGCGCATGTAGAGCGTCAGTTTCTTGCTGCGCGGCCCCTCGGAGTCGCCGGAGGTCTGCACGACCTTGCCGTAGCCGCGCCATTGCGACCAGGTGCGGTTGGACGGCTTGGTCAGGCCCTCGTCGTCGGCGTAGGCCCAGCCGGCGCCGTCCTTGTAGTCGTAGTACGTCTCGCCTGTGTCGCCGTGGCCGTACGGGTCGTCCTGGAAGACGGAGGTGACCACGTACTTGTGGAACCAGTCGGTGACCGGCTCGGCTCCGGACTGAGACCACTTGACCGGGTAGCAGCGGCGGATGTTCTTGTCGACGTCCGCCGGCATGCTGGTGCCCCAGACGCAGTCGGGGTCGGAGTAGTTGACGGTGAGTGTGGAGCCGGTCTCGGACTTGATGGTGCGCACGCGCCACTTGATGTAGCGCAGGGTGTCCGGGCCGCTGCCCTCGACGTGGTTGGGCAGCTGGGCGCCGCCGAAGGTGACCGGCGGCATGGCGGCCGTGGTGGTATTGGCCTTGCCGGTGTTCTGGATGGACTTCAGCCACAGGCTCGCCGAGGAGGCGTCACCAGTGTCAGGGAAGTCCTGTTCCAAGTGCCAGGTGTCAACGTCCCGCTGGGTGGTGCCGGTGCCGGTCCACACGGAGGTGGTGATGTCAGTAAGGCGCTTGCGCGTGAAGAAGGACGGACCAATCTGGGTGGTGCACTTGGTATTGGCCGCGCAGATCATGTCGAAGGGCACGTCGGGCCAGTTAGCCTTGGTGTCCTTGGTCAGACTGGAGCAGCCGCCTGAGGTGACGCAGCGCTCGGCGTGGGTGAAGCCGACCTGCTGGGCGGCGGGTTTGGTGTAGATCAGGTCGCTGCGCAGGCCGTAGTCGATGCGGTTGAGGTAGCCGCCGCGGGTGTAGCCGGTCCCGTTGACGGCGGTGTCGGCGTTCTTGGAGTAGTAGTTCGTCTCCTTGCTGTACCAGTAGGTGGAAGCGTTGCCGTGTGTGTCGACGACGTAGTCCAGGTTCCAGCGCCATGCCTGGTTGCAGGAGGAGTCGGCGAAGCCGGTGGACTTGTAGCAGGGCTCTCCGGAGTCGTCGCCGAAGACCGGGACGGTCCACACGGAGTTGGTGACCGGGTCGTCGTCGGTGCTGTCGGTGGTGCCCTTGTCGCTCCAGCCGGGCAGCCGGTGCTGGCCGAAGAAGTACTGGATGCCGGACGCGTCCGTGACCCTCCAGTACTCGGTGTTGTCGTCGCCGTTGCCGGTGGCGCCGGTCAGGTGCTCGACACGGGTGCCGTCCTCGTTCTTCAGCTTCCACGTGCCGCCGGACGCCTGGGATAGGGCTGCGGTGTCGCAGGCCGCCTTGTCCGTACAGGCGTTGACCAGCTCGACGGCCTTGCCGTTGAGAACCAGGGTGGCGTTGGCATACTTCCAGCACAGGTCCCCCTTGCCGGAGTGACCGTCGTCCTTGCAGGAGGCGTACTTGCGCTCGATGTAGGACTCAGTGATCGAGAAGCCTTCACCGATCACCGAGGTCTGGTTGTTCTCCCCGGCCGTGCGGCCGTCCACGGATGCGGAGTTGTAGGAGATGGACAGGTTCGGGGACGGGCCGGCCGTGGCCGGGGGAACCCGTAGCGGGTAGTTCCAGGTGAAGTCACCCGTGTTGCCGCCGGCCTCCCAGGTGGCGGTCGGGGACAGCGGGGTGGAGGCGTAGTCACCTCCACTGCCGGAGCTGCCGGCTGCTGCGGCCAGCAGCATCGGGGTGCCGGATGCGAGTGCGCGGGCGGAGACGGTACCTGTCAGTGTCTGCGATCCGGTGTCGTTGCTCGCGCCGGATACTGGCTGCTGAGTGCGGCAGGACTCCTTCTCGGGGGTGGTCAGTGCACATGCCGGGAGTGTCACCAGGCGCAGGCGGGGGCCGAAGTTGCCGCCGTAGACGTCGTTGAAGGTGGAGTAGTCCAGAGATACCCGGAGCCTGTCGGTATCTCCGGCAGCGCCTTCGGAGGGATCAACGGTGAGCAGGATCCCGTTGACACCTGCCTTCTTAGCGGCGGCTTGGGAGTGGACCCTGAGCGCCACTTCTTCGGCGGGACCGGTAGCCTCCGCCTTAGTCTTGGCCGACTTGGCCGACTTGGCCGACTTGGCTGCCGGGGCTGTGGGCTCCTGGGCCAGGTACACGTCGAGTCCGCCGACTGTGATAGCGGTCCCCTTGCTGGTCGCGGGGATCTTCGCGGTGGCCTTTCCAGCCTCCGGCCACGCGGCACTGTTGAGCCGCGCGCGGGTCTTGCCCGAGGCGGAGGCGGCCTTGTCCTTCGGGGCCTTGGACGTGCCGGGCTTGAGCCTGCCTACCTTGTCGATCTTCGCCTTAGGCCGGTCCTCCAGCTGCTTTCGGGCTGTCGCGGTCTGGGCCTGGGCGGCGAAGTCGTACCCCGAGGGAATCACAACTTGCGGAAGGACAGAGAGGGAGACGACGAGGGCACCGCGGCCGAGCCAGCGGCGTATGAACGCCCCTGGCAAGCGCTTACGGAAGGGTGGCGAGGACACAGTTACTCTCCGTGTTCGATGGTGGGCGGGAAACGCTCCGGCATCGGCGCCGCGAGCGCTGCTTTAGCACGCGCGCCCGTCAAGACGCGCGTGCTACGGAAGGCTTGGAGAAGTGCGAGACGGCCCGGGCGGCATCAGCAGCACCCGGGCCTGAACTGGTCGGAGTGCTCGCGCAGTAGCGTGAGCACTCCGACCGGCCTCGCTTCTACCGCTGCTCGATGTTGTGCCGGTTGGCGATGGTGTCGGTGGAGGTGGCTCCGGCCCAGACGCGGACGCTGTCGATCTTTCCGGGGAAGTAGCGCGCGGCGGCGCCGTTGATCTTCGCCCGGCCGATCTCGAACGTTCCGCCGCCCTGCCAGGAAGTGGTGTACGGCACGCCGTCCTCGTCGCCCATCAATGCGCTGTCGACGTACAGCCTGAGCGCACCGAGTTTGGAGGTGTCCTCGGGGTCGGCTGCCGCCTGGGCGTCGTAGACGACGCTCAGCATGACGGGCACTCCCAGCTGAGCGGTGGTGAATGCGGTGGATTCACTCTCGGTCCAGGCGGCTCCGGTGCCGTCCTTGTCGGGACGGCCGAACGTCCACCGCCCTTGGGTGCTGCCGGCCGGCTGCTCGTACCAGACGCCCCAGGAGGACTGGCTCGTCCCCGACTGGCCGAACACCTGCACCGCGTATGACTTGGTGGTGTCTGCGAGCTTGGCCGGGTCCAGCGTCACCCAGGCGGTCGCGGTGAACGAACCGGAGTCGTCGAGGAGCGGGCCGGTGGCGGTGGCGTAGGCGCTGGTGCCGTTCAGGGTCATCGACTGCGTGGTCGTGACCTCTTCGCCGATATCCGGGTCTCCGGTGGTGAACTTGGTGAGCGCGGCCCCGTTGAGTGTCAGGTTCCGGCCGAAGCCGCTGGTGTCCTTCACCGTGGTGCCGGTGGCGTTGGCCATGTCGGTGGCGTCCCACTTGGCGACGAGCGCCGGGACCGGGTCGCCGGCGGTGCCGTCGCTGATGTCCTCGTCCTCCAGCCAGGCGTCATGGGCGACCTCGGTGTCCGCCAGCGTGCGAGACCAGACCTTGACCTCGTCGATGGTGCCGGCGAAGTTCTCCTTGCCGGTCGCCGAGGCCCACAGGCGGCCGACCTGCAGTCCGCCGGACGCCTTCCACGGGGTCACCGTGAACGGCACCGGCTCGCCCTGTGGGACGCCGTTGACGTAGAGCTGGATCGTCTGCGACGCCGCGTTGTAGACACCGGCTAGATGGGTCCAGGCGTTCAGAACCGGCGGTTTCGCTCCGATCGAGCGAGTGATAGCCGGACCCGAGACGTCTGTCTGGTGCCGGTTGAAGACCCAGGCGTTGGCGGCCGTGGAGTAGTACAGCTGGAACCCGGAGGCGTTCGTTCCCGCCTGGGACAGAACGGTGTAGTTGACGTCCTTCTTCTCCAGGCGGGCCCAGGCCGAGACGGAGAAGGACTTGGTGGTGTCCAGGACCGCGCCGGGGGTGGAGAGGTAGGCGCTCGTGCCGTTGAGCTTCGCCGCGCCGGAGCCGCTGCGGGCCAGGGTGTCCCAGGTGGCCCCCGAGGAGGTCAGCGGGTGCTGGGTGGCGGTGGTGGCGTCGGTGAGGGCGTTGTCCAGGTGCCAGATCCCCGAGGGCTTTTCGGCGCCCTTCACCAGGAAGCTGTAGTAGCCGGTGAGCGAGCTGTGTCCGGCCGCGTCGAAGCCCCAGACCTGGATGGTGTTCTCACCGGCCTGGTTCGGCGTGATCGTCTGAGTGGTGGCCGCGCCCTTGGCGACGGTGATCGGGGCGGAGACTACGCCGCTGTTCAGCTTCCACTTGTAGCTGACGACGTCCGACTGGATGCCAGGCGTGGTGGGGTTGGTGTCCGCGGGAGTGAAGGTGAACTTGCCGGACGTGCCTACCCCGCCGGCGGCTGGATCGGTCTCGGCCGGCTTGTAGACGCCGTCCGCGCTGGTCACCACCGGAGGTGGCGGCGAATCGGTGTCGACCCGGAAGTAGCACCAGGACGACCAGGACGAGTCCAGGACACCGGTGACTCCCCGGTCCGTCTTGTAGTACGCCTGTGTCTTGACCCGCATCCGGTAGTCCGTCTGTGCCGGCAGGGCGCTGGAGGTCGCGTCGCGGGGAGCGTTGTCGGCCACCCAGGCGCCGTCCGGGGAGGCCGCGTACCAGGCTCGGCTGGAGCCGTCGGCCTTCCATACCTCGAACAGGGCGCGCACCTGGGCGTTGGCGCCGTCCGCCGACTGCACCGTGGCCAGCATCTTCGGCGTGGTGTCGCTGGTGGCGAAGGGCAGCGTGGAGGCGTTGCACGCCCGCCCGGTGGTGCCTTGCTGGACGCCGTACGAGGTCGGCTTGTCCGGGTAGGAGACATAGGTCACCGACAGCTTCGCGTCGTTGCGGAACCGTGCCCAGGCGGCGGCGTCGGACTCGTCGTGTGCGGTCAGCGAGAAGGTGATCTGCGCCGACTTGTTGGCGGCGTGGGACGCGAGGGTCGTCGTCAGGTTTTCGTTCGTCTCCTCGCCCACGTTGTCGCTGAAGCGTACCCAGTTCGCCGGCTGCGACGGGTCGCACAGGCTGCCCCGGCCGTAGGCCACGTTCCGGTTGCCCATCAGGTCGTCCGCGGCGGGGCGGGTCGACCAGGTGGTGCTGGAGGAGATGCCCTTGTTGACGTGGCTCAGGTCGTACCAGTGCGGATCACAGGTGAACGTCCACAGCTGATACACCTCCAGCGTCGCGTCCAGGATCTTCTTGCCGTGGATCGACGAGAGCGGGTACTCGAAATACATGCGCTGGGTGTACGGGCTGTTGGAGCAGAGGTAGCCGGCATAGTTGGAGCAGTGGCCCACGCCTTTGTCCCCGTCAAACTCCCAGTACTTGGTGCCGTTGGAGGCCAGGGCCGTCCAGTCGCCCAGCGCGATGCCCTTGGTCGGCGGATCGATGTAGAGCGGGAAGACGGTGTCCTTGCCGCGGAGCAGGGCCGGATCAGGGGTGATCTCCAGTGTGGTGCCAGCGAGCTTGAGCGGGAGCTCGGCAGCCGCGTCACCACTGCCGGGGCCCTCCGAAGGTCCAGGCTCACCCCCGGCGGCAGACAACGGGACCGAAGCCGTCACCTGCGACTTGCCCTCCGGCTCTGCTGAAACGGTGCGGTCGAGTTGCGTGGTGATGCCCGCTGCCGGGGTGTCACCGGCCGAGTCCCACATCCGCCCTGCCGGGCTCTCGAAGACCGGGGAGCCGTCGCCGTCGCGCGCGACGAAACCGCCATCAGCTGTCGGGGCGATGTCCAGGCCATTGCTGGAGACTGTCATCCTGATCGTCGCGAGCGCCGGATTCTTCGCCGCCTCCGCGGTCTTGACCACAAGCACCGAGGTGTAGCCGGAGCTCAACGCAGTCAGTTTCAGATCGACGTCCGGGAGGACTCCGGCGTACGTGACGGCGTCGCCGTCGAGTTGGGGCTCCGGGAGCGCAGTGGGCCAGCCGAGCCGCAGCTCGTGTCCCTCAACCTTCAGCGTGACCAGTCCATCCCCGCTGCCGCCGCCGGAGAAGGTGAGACCAGCTGTCGTGTTCTTCGCCCGCACAGAGCCGTTGGTCTCGCGAACGAGGGTGGTGTCGATGGGTGCCCAGGTACCGTCGTCCCTCCGGGCACGGACCGGAGCCGCGTTCATTTCCTGCGTGAAGGTGCCGTCCGGGTTAGCGAAGACCTGGGACGATTCGGTAGTCGCCCCGTCCACGGCCACTCGCTCACCGGTCTCCCCCGCGAGAACACTGGCCCTCGACTCAGGAGCCCCGCCGACCGCTGCCGAGGCCGCTCCGTCATGAGCGATTGCCGGAGTCGCTCCGACCCCGACCACCGGAATCGCACTCCCTAGAAGTGCGACAGCTACGGCCCAACTTCGCACCGCCTGACGCCAGCTGTGCCTCCGATCCCGAGTAAACACGCCCCACCCATCCCCTTAGTTTTTCTTTAAAAGAATCTGTGTGGATCATGTGTTGATCAAGCATGACGGTCAACTGTGTCGTGCATCACAATGACGTACTTCGCCCAGCAGAGATCGCGACGAACTGCGCGAGACTCCCCCGGGCTTGGTGCAGGCGGGGGAGGAGGGACCGCGGTCCCGCGGAAGATTTCGGAGCAGAACCGGGCCGTGCGGCGGGAGTGACTCCTGGGAGCCAGGGACGCGCTGCGCCAGCTCCGTACGACGGCCCTCTCGCTTCCCAACAAGTCGGCCTCAGAGGGCGTTTGAAGTAGGCGGATTGCCGTTTATGCCCTAGTAGGTTCCTCGCCAGGTGGGTGTGGTCTCGTCCAGCAGAAAGGGCAATCCGCCTACTTCAAACGCCCTCTCATGCCTTCCAGTCGATGAACGCCACCCGCACCCTGCGGAAGGCGGAGGTGATCGCCCTGGTTCCTGCGGCACAGCAAAACGCCCACGCCTACGGCGTGGGCAAAGGGGAACTTCCGAACCACGACAGCTGACGCAAACGCTACACGCCCCCCACGGCCTGTCACCAGAGGGAACGAGGTGCGTCACACCTGCGACACACCAGGCGGTCGTGCCCACAGCAACGGCGGACCGCCACCTCAGGCAGCCGTACGCGGGCGCCGTTCAGACCCTGAGCGACCGTGTTCGGCGTTCACGCGTTGTGCTTCCGCAAGCCGGACTTCGAGCGTCACGATCCGGCAGGCCGCCTCGATGGGCGTGCCGCGGTCGACGAGTTCGCGGGCTCGGGCTGCGAGCCGAAGTTGGTAGCGGGAGTAGCGGCGGTGTCCGCCGGCGGAGCGGAGCGGGGTGATGAGGCCGGCGTCCCCGATGGCGCGGAGGAAGCCGTGCGTGGTGCCGAGCATGTCTGCGGCCCGGCCCATCGTGTAGGCGGGGTAGCCGTCGTCGTCGAGACGGCCGAACGAATAGTCTGCTGTCATCGCACCTCACTGCGAAACAGGTGGAGGAAAGGGTTCGGACCACGGGGAGGGGCCCTGGTGCGTACGACACCAGGGCCCCGAAGGAACTGCTGCACCATCTGCCGACCCTAGTACTGCGCCGGCCTTCTGTTTCCGCAGAGCCGTCCGATCGGGGACGGGCAGTACGGGGATCGCGGATGTTTGACCGGAGACCACCTCAACTATCGATGTTCTGCGGTACCCGGACTCGCGTGGCGTCCGGGCGATCCTGATGGCGCCCAATCCCTCCGTTCATCCCTCGGATGATCAACTGCTTACTGCAGGGAACTGCGGTACTGCTGATACTGCGAACTGCGGGTACTGCTCGCGGCCTGACCAAGCGCCACACTTTCGGCAGCCAGCCCCGTCGCCCATCCTGCATCTGCTCTGGCTTAGAACCCCACTGCCGAACTTCCCGGTGCGCGCGCCCGCAGCCGACGCCTTCACCGGGGTGCTGCTCCACTTACTTCACTGCTGGTACTACGAACTGCACTTACTTCGGGTACTGCTACTGCGTTAACTGCGGTTTTGCTTACGGCGGCCCCTGATCACTGCGGGCCACCCGGTCCGGTCGTCAGCCCCGTCGCCGTCCTGCAACAACCCTGGCTTCGGAACTCCACCACCGCACCATCCTGCGCACTGCAACTACGGGTATTGCTTGTACTGCGGATCCTGCTTGCCCGGCAGTTCACCTCTGCCAGGCCCTGCGGCCTCTCTGGGCTACGAGAGAAACCATAACCACACCACCACCCAATGTCTACTCCGGCCGCGATAGATTTACGCGTGTCCGATAGTGAGGTATTCGGCCTCGGCCAGCACCGCCGTGACCCGGGCGCCACCGAGACGCGGCACGGGACGGCCGGGGCGGCCACCAGCAGCGATGTCGTTGGAGCGTTCCGCGTAGCGTCGCCTGCCGCCGTACTCCGGGGATGGGAGGCCGGTACGGGCCGTCGCGCCCCGTTGCGCCGGACGCCCGTCCGAGCGGGCCTCCGCGCCAAGCAAGCCGAGGCTGCCCGTCTCGCGAAGAGGCCCGTCACCGACCTCGGCATCCCACGACCTTGTCCCGCAGATACCCAGTGATCCACCACCCGGTGGTGTCCCGCCATGGGTGCAGCCGATCTTGCCGGTGACCTTCACCGTCGCTCGGCTGCGACTACGCGGGGGCGGCTACGCCTGCCAGGTCGCCCACTCCGAGTTCTTCAACACGGGGCGGCAGCCGAAGGGCTGCGGATCACGACGACCCAGGCTGGGGCTCCTCGCCGTCGTAGGCCGCCAGCGCGGCCTGGCGACATTCCAGCAGGTCGCCAAGGTCCTCGTGGGACACGTGCTCCTGGGTCAGTGCCACCATGGCCCTGGCCTCGACCGAGGCCCATGCGTGCCGGGCTCGTTTGTTGGCGCGGCGCCTGGTGTCGCTGCGCAGGAAGCCCGCTCCCGCCGCGAACCCGGCAGAGGCCAGAGCGGCGAGGGCGGCGGGAACGCGCACGTCCGTCGAGGCCAGTCCTGCCGCTCCCGCCGTGCCCGCGAGCAGGGCCGCGGGGAAACCGAGGGCGATGTCCGCCTTGGCCCAGAACTCGGCCCGGCGGTGGGCAAGTTTCCTCTGGCGCGTCGCCTCGTCTCTCATCCGCTCGATCTCGGCACGCAGGCGGTGCACGAACTCGTCCGGGCTCAGGCGCGTGGTTCCGTCAGCGGAAGTGACCATAAAGGCATTCCAACACGCCTGCACCAGAAGGTACTTGGCGAGCCCGGACAGCCTTCGAGCGCGGCGGACGTGAGCTTCCCACAATGGTGTGCCGCCAAGTCGTGTAGCCGATCTTGCAGGGCCGGGGGTGCGGTCAGTCTCTCGAACACCGCACCCCCGGCCCTGCACGTTCATTGCCGACAGGTACCACGAGCACTGCGTTAAAGCGGCTCAGCGTGGACCATGCGTTCGATCATTTCAAAGCCCCCCTCCCAGAACGACCAACCAGAAGATCCTCCCAGGCCGGTCAGTCAACGTGACAGTGCCCCCGGAGAGCTACCTCGCCGGACTCCACCTGCGCGCCTCGATGATCTGGATCAAAGACCTCACCAGGGGCGACCCGTTGATCAGGACTCGCTCCGCACCCTAGCGCCGTCGTCCGCGTCCGCCCTGCCGTCTGCCCTTGTCCCTGCTGGGTCGTCTGCTCTTGGCCTTGCCCCTGCGCCTGCGCGGAGCCTGCACTGGGCGCCCCTGCCAGCCGATGCTGTCGTCCTCCGAGAGGCTCGCTGCATACGAGAGCGCATGCTGGATCAGCAGCGTCAACAGGCGCTCGGACTCCGCCGAGGGAAGCTCGCTCTGCCAGGGGCAGAGCGAGTACCAACCCTGGCCCGGATCCGTCAGGGGCGGGCAGGGCTCTGCGGGCTCCAGGGGCTCAGCCGGCGCTTCGGGAAGGCGCACCAGCAGTGTGCCCATGCTCCAGGCGACGACCGCGGCTATGCCCTTGGCTGCAAGCACCGGCATCCCGAACGTCGCCAGGACGGGCCACTGGGGAGCAAGGTCCTCAAGCCTCTCGACCAGATCGGGGTGGGTATGCAGCTCCCACCCCTCGTAGACGTAGGCGCCGCGCTCCTGCGGAACGCCCTGCTGCCGCAGCAGGTCGAGCAGCGCCGTGTTCTGAGGCAGGTCCGGCAGCAGCGTCATGACTCGACACGCTACGCGCCGTTCAGCAGTGGGGACAGTGATGGCGCTCCTCTCCAGCAGGCTCACCGGACCGGGCCATTCGGCAGTACTGGTACGGCCCGGTGGTGTCAGGCCGCTCCCGTCCTCCGCCCGCCACCGGGGCGAATCCGCAGAATAATCACGACTCGATACGCGCCCTAGTGGAGAATTTGCGGGAGATGCAGGAGACCTGCGGCGCTGTCCCCCGTGCCCCCGCCGAGCAGATGCTCGACGAACTGGTCCACGCCTTCTCGCGTGCCGCGGCTATGAAGCAGCAGCACCGGGAGTCTGGTGTCGAGGCGTACACCGAGTGGGAGCTTCGGGCGAGTGAGAATTACGAAATGCTCCTGGCGCGCTGGACTGCCTGACCAAATCCCACGCCGAACAGCACGCCGTGTATGCCGACGGAGGCCGGAGTCTGAAGACGGCCGAAGTAAGGAAAGAGCTGAACCAATATGGTGTCCTGCTCGACATGCCTGGGCTGGAGAACGCCGTCGAAACCGGCAAGATCCTAGTCTGGCGCCGAAGCGCCCGGAGGCGCTATCAGCTGGCGGGTGAGCGGCTGTGGATGGACCGGAAGGCCTTCGCCGATGCGGTGGCCCGCTGGCTGGACGAAGGCCCCACTACCTGACTCTCCTCGGATTGCGGCGGGTGGCACATGCCGTCCCACCGGTGATGCCTGTACAGCGGAAGACCCTCGATGTCATCCGGCACCGCGGGCGGCCAGAGGCGGTCAGCCACAGCCACGTGGCGACCGGGGGTCCCCCGCGGCCGGGACCGCAGTGTGCGGATCGGTATCGAGGCTGTGCGCCAGCCCTTCACCGACGAGCGGCACCGCGAGATCCCGTACGTGCACGGGCCCCTGCTGACAGTGGTGCAGCACCTCCTACCCGGTAGGGCTGGCGGCCCAGCAGAGGGCCATTCGGTCAGCGACCGGGCGTCGTCTCCCGGGTGGCCACAGCCGGTACAGGGTCTGCGGGCTTGGCCTTGGTGTGGTTGCGTACCAGCAGGCAGGCGAGTGCTCCGGCCATGACCACGGCGATCGGTAGGATCGCGGTGACGTGCATCGTGGCGATGAACGCGTCGGCGTACGTCTTGCCGGTGGCCAGCTCGGCAGCCAGTCGGCCCTGCAGCAGAGCACCGACCGTTGCCGCGCCGATGACGGCGCCGATCTGACGGATCGTGTTGTTGACGCCTGAGGCGGCGCCGGCCAGCCGGGGCTCGACGTTCCGCATTGCCTCGGTGGACATCGGAGCGACCACGCAGCCGATTCCCAGGCCCGTGACCACGGTCGCCGGGATGAACGCGTACCAGGGGGTGGCCACCCCCGCGGTCAGCACGATTGCGAGCATCCCGGTTGCGTACAGCGTCAGTCCGGCCATCAGCAGGTATTTGCCGCCGATGCGGTCTGAGAGCCGTCCCGCGAACGGCCCGACGGTCATCGACACCAGCGAGGACGGGGCGAGCACCATTCCGGCCTTGATCGCGCTCATGTGCAGTACCGACTGCAGATAGAGGTTGAACGGCAGCACCAGTCCGATCATGGCCATCGACACCAGCGCGACCAGCACTGTCATGACGGTGAAGTTGCGGTCGCGGAAGAGCGTGAACGGCACCAGCGGCTCCTGGTCCTGCTTGCCGCGCTGGTTCAGCAGGAAGCCCGCGACGAGAGAGGCGCCAGCGGCCAGCAGCGCCCAGATACCGGGACCCCAGTGGTAGTGCTCGCCCTCCTGGAGGCCGAAGGTCAGACAGAACAGCGCCGCTGTGGCGATCAGTACGCCCATCACGTCGAAGCGGTGCTTGCGGCCGTGCCGGATGTCGGGGACGACCAGGAAGGTGAGGGCGAGCGCGGCCAGGCCGATGGGCACGTTCACCAGGAAGATCCAGCGCCAGCCGACCGTGGAGACCAGGATGCCGCCCAGGGTGGGGCCGGACAGGGTGGCGAGACCGGCGACCATGCCCCAGATCCCCATGGCGGCACCACGCCGCTGGGCTGGGAAGACCGAGACGATCAGGGTCATCGTCTGGGGCACGAGCAAGGCAGCGCCCAGTCCCTGGACAGCGCGGGCGGCGATCAGCAGGGCGGGGCCCGCGGCCATCCCGCACGCGATGCTGGCCAGGGTGAAGATCGCCAGCCCCGCGGCGAAGAGATTGCGCGGCCCGAACAGGTCGCCGAGGCGGCCGGCGGAGATCAGCAGCACCGCCAAGACCAGTGCGTAGCCGCTGACCACCCAGAGCGTCTGGTCGAGCGAGGCGCCGAGCCCGTCGATCATCTCCGGGATCGCGATGTTCACGATCGTCAGATCCAGCAGGGTCATGAAGAACCCGAGGGAGAGCGTCACCAGGACAGCCCACGGGTTTGCGTGCCATTTCCGCACGGGATCCACCCCTTCGCCTGGGCCCCGGAACTTCCGGGGCCCAGCCATGACAATATTCCATCGAACTCGATGCATCAAGATAGATATATCGAGTTGGATGTACCGTGGTGGCATGAATGGAGTAGAGCTGTTCCTGTTGGGGCGAACCCTGATGAAGATCGGCGAAGAGGTCATGCCGGAGCCGGAGGGCGGTAGCAGACGCCACCCCGGTACTGTCCGGTCCGTCCTGATCGCGGTGAGCGACATTGCTGCCCATCCGGACAGTGCCGTCGGCGAGATCGCCGCACGCACCGGCCTGCCGCAGAGTCAGGTATCCACCGCCGTCGCTCGCCTCAGGGAGACGGGCGCGATCACGACAGCACCCGACCCTGCGGACCGTCGCCGCCTCTTGGTCCGACAGTCCCCCGACCTCTCGGACCGAGTGGCACAGGTCCGGGCGACCACGATCGACGACGCACTCGCCAAGGCGCTCGGTGCCGACGATCCGAAACGGATTCAGGAAGTCGCCGATGCTCTTGCCGTACTCGCCCGACACCTGACTCCGCAGGCGCTGGCCAACCTCCGCCCATAGGTGGGCGAGGAGTAATCGGGCGCCGTCCGCGACTGGCTGGTGACGTCACCAGTCCATCGCGCTCCTCATCGCCATCGTGTCCGTGGCCGCGGTGGCGGTGGCGGGTGCAGTGGTCAGCGCGAGCCCGGCAAGTGCCGAAACGGCCGTGAGGAGCGCGGTACGGCGCAGATGACGAATCATACCGATCATGCTCCGGCCCAGGCCGGCGAAGAATCGTTGCTGCCCGGCAGGTGTCACCCGCCCTGGTAAGAAGTCGTACCGGGAGCCGCAGCCAGGCGTCGTGACAGCGCATCGGGGCCGGGGAAGCTCGCCGGGCAGTGCCGGGAGGACCGCGGCCGGCCCGGGACAGGAGGGAGACTCCGGCGGTCTGCGCAAGCGCCGGTTTCCGCCGCAATGGACCTGGCGAGCGCCGGCGACGAGGTCGCCGCGCGGTGGCGACACGATCCGCAGCAGGCCGCCGTCCTGGTGCGCGAGCTGGTGGCCGGGCGGCGAGCTCGCCGCGGACGAAATCCTCGACGGGCGGTCGACTCCGCGGCGCTGACCGGTCTGCTGACGCTGCAGGAGGCGCGCACCGCGCCCGATCCGAGCGCGGCGGCGGAACTCCTGCCCGAGCGCCGTCCCCCACATCGCGCTCGCGGTCACCCTGGCCAGCGCCGACCTGGGCTGATCAGCAGCACCTGCACCTCCACTCCCCAACCGGGCCAGCATCCTCGGACAACCGTTGCCTCGGCGTCGCCCCCGGACCAGTAGTCAGGCACCCTCACCGCATCCGGGTCACGGTGAGGGTGCCGTGTCGGCCGGACCCGGCCAGCACCTCCACGATCAGGTCCGTCTCCACTCGTGTGTACGGCTCGCCCTCTGCCCGCCGCTCCCCCACCACCGTCGCGCCGCTCAAGGCCTCACCGATACGAACCGCGAGGACGGACTCCAGGCGCGCGGACACCCGGGCCGGGCCGCCCTCGTCCCCCACCGCCAAGGCCAGATGGTGCGGTCTGAGCCGGGGGCCGGGCCGGCCCGCAGAGCCCTGAGCCGCTGGGGTCTCGATGATCTCTCCGACACGGCGGAATTGCTCGTCAGTGAACTCGTGACCAACGCCCTGCGCCATGCGGAGCGACCGGT
This sequence comes from Streptomyces sp. NBC_00012, assembly GCF_045040875.1. Lineage (NCBI taxonomy): Bacteria > Bacillati > Actinomycetota > Actinomycetes > Kitasatosporales > Streptomycetaceae > Streptomyces > Streptomyces sp. NBC_00012. The sequence continues at coordinate 319,501 of NZ_CP108309.1, forward strand.
GACGCTGCGGCTGCTGCGCACTGACATCCTGCGCTGCGAAGTCGGCGGCGACTCCCCACAGATGCCCCGGCAGCGCCGGGGAAGGGACACGCACGAGCGCGGCTACGGTCTGTTACTCGTGAACCGACTTGGCCAGACGGTGGGGAGCCACACGTCTCTCGACCGGCAAGGTGGTCTGGTTCGAACTGGGCCTGCGTCCAACTCTGACAACCCCTTCTGGTTGACGAACCGGGGGATGCCGGGATGGACGGACCGCTCGTGCGGCTACAGGACGTTGAGAAATGTTCTTGGGGAGTCTCCGTTGCAAACGGGCCTATTCGGTTCTTGCAGGCTGGTAGCGCCAGGCGGGAGGGCTGGCGCTACCCACAGGAGGACGTGGCCTACTTGTACCAGTAGCGGACGCCGCCATGGTGGCTGCAGGTGCCGCGGAACTTCGCCGCGGGTCCCGTCCTTGCATTCGGCGGTCGCACCTGCCGGGTGCGGACTTGCAGCCCTGCACACGCCGGTGGTGTGCGGTACGCACGTGGTGGTCGCCTCGGCCTGGACGGCCGGGGCGAGGAGCGCGGCGGCGACGGCGAGCGCGGTGAGGGTGGCGTGGGCGATGCCGCGGCGATCCGATGCCGGGAGAGTGCGGATCATGATGTGGGACCTTCCTGGTTCAACCCCCGTGTCTTTGTTGTGGGGTTGGGGGTCGGGTGAGGTGATCCCCGTGGTGTGGACACGCCTGACAATGGATCTTGTTGATCCTGAAAGGTGTAGATCCACGTGGCAAGGCCCTCGAAGTACAGTGCGGAGTTCCGGTCCGACGCGATCACGTTGTGGCGGGCTTCGGCCGGCAGGCGGACGTTCAAAGACGTTGCGGCCGATCTGAACGTCAACCCCGAGACATTGCGGACCTGGGTGCGTGACGCCGACGGCCTTCCGGGTGCCTCCGGCGCGTCGCAGGACACTGCAGCCGAGCTAGGAGCGTGGGTCAGTAACCGGATAGCAGGGTTGTGAGGTCAGGTGGGTGCGCGAGATCGTTTGAGGCGATACTGCCGGTGTCGTCTGTTGGAGGACCTCCGTGACCGATCCTGCGCCCGCGTCGCTGCCCGCCCCGCCCTACTACGCCGTGGTGTTCACCGCCGTGCGGACCGCTGGCGACAACGGCTATGCGGAGAGAGACGAGCGGCTGATGAAACTGGCTGCCGACCAGCCGGGATTCCTCGGTGTCGATTCCGCTCGCCGTGCGGACGGCCTGGGGATCGTGGTGTCGTACTGGAGGGACGAAGACTCGATTGCCGCTTGGCGGGATCACGCAGAGCACGCCCTGGCCCGTGCGCACGGACGCGAGCATTGGTATGCCTCGTTCGCGCTCCACGTGGCCAAGGTTGAGCGCGCCTACGGGTTTACCCGCCCGGCAGATCTGTAGGTGCCACCGCCGCCCATCCTCGTGATCATTCATGCGGGATGATTCCGGTATGTGTGGTGGCGATGGGCTGTTCGAGGTCGAGCCGGTCGAGGCAAAGCGGCCGCAGGCGCGTGCGGCGGCGGTGGACAAGCGGTTCCGGGCCTTCGACCCGCACCAGGTCCTGCTGCTGCCCCGTCGCTGGACGACTGGCTACCCGAGGACCACCAGGCCCGGTTCGTCGCCGCCCTGGTCGACCATGCGCTCGACCTCTCGCCGGTCCTGGCCGACTACACCGAAGAGCGCGGCTTCCCGCCGTACGATCCGCGGCTGATGGTGCGGCTGCTGATCTACGGCTACGCCACCGGAGTGCGCTCCTCTCGGGCGATCGAGCGCAAGTGCGTGGACGACGTCGCGTTCCGGTTCCTGGCCGCCGACCAGGCCCCCGACTTCCGGTCGATCGCCCGCTTCCGCCGCCGCCACCTGGACGCTCTGGCCGACCTGTTCCTCCAGTCCCTGCACCTCGCGCAGAAGCTGGGCATGGTCAAGATGGGCCGCGTCGCCCTGGACGGCACGAAGCTGGAGGCGAACGCCTCCAAGCACAAGGCCATGAGCTACGGACGGTTGGTGGACAAGGAGGAGCGGATCGAGGCCGAGATCGCCCAACTGGAGGCCCAGGCCGCCGCCCTGCTGGCCGACGCCGAGCACGTCGATGCCGCCGAGGACCAGCTCTTCGGCGTCGACGGCAAGGAGGTCGACCTGCCCGCCGAGCTGGGCCGCCGCGAGAAGCGCCTGGCCAAGATGCAGGCCGCCCGCGCGCAGATCGAGGCCGAGGCCGCCGCCAAGGCCCGCGCTCGCGCCGAGGACACCGAACGCCGCCGCCAGGAGCGGATCGGCACCAGCGACGCCGGGTACTGCTCCGAGACCAACCTCGAAGCCGCGAGAGACCGACAACTGGCCTGCGGGACCGACACGTTCGTCGTGTGTGAGCAGCAGGGCGACGTCCAGGTCCTGCGGATGGATCCAGATCAGTTCCGCTCCGGTGCGTAGCGTCTCACTGCGGCCCGGGTGTCCCACTCTGACCTGGATCTCCTCCCAGTAGGCGCCGCTTTCGCCGTCCCGGAGGATGTGTCTGGCGGTGAGCACCAGGCGGGGTGCGACGAGATAGCCGGAGCTGACGCGGTGCTGATCCGCAGCCGCGTGGTTCCGCTGCGGATCAGCACCAGTCTGTGCGGTTCCATCACTCCTCGTCCCAGGACCCGGTTTCGGTGTCGCTGATCTCGGGACTGGAGCCGCCGCGGGCCCGGTCCCGGACCGAAAGTTTTAGCGTCAGTCTGTGGGTGCGGATGGTGGAGTGCTCACCGCCCACGCCGACGGTCGCCACACCGAAGCTGATCTGCCGTCCCCCTTGCCGCTGTCGCGCAGCTCCAGCTGCAGCTCCAGTTCGGCCTCCTCGATGCCGAACGCGAATTGCTGGTCTGCCCCCAGGTCCTGCACCTACTGGTCTGCCCCCAGGTCCTGCACCTAATAGAGCTCCTGCCGCAGTTCCTCGATCGCTGTGGCAAGACCGATCCCCGCCATCCACACCCCCAACGCGCACTGTGCCTGCGGAGTAGTCTGCCAAGGTTTTGAGGCCGGGCGCCCAGGTTTCGGGAGAACGGACGCGTGGGGTGCGTGTCCGGCGGGTGGGAGGCGGGGCAGCGCTCGACGTCGCGTGACGTTCCCGTGCAACGACACGAGCTCCAACGGGGGCCGGAGCTCTCGATCGAATGCACCCTGGCGACCCGGGGCAATCTTGCCCTTTGGCGGGGGATGCGGCCGGGGCCGTGGAAGCCTTCGCCGGTCTGCTGACCGACCAGGAGCGCGTGCTGGGGCCCGACCACCCCGACACCCTGACGACCCGGAACAACCTCGCCTCCTGGCAGCGGAGACGGGCGGTTTCAACGTCGAATAACGATCATTCGTGAACACGAAGATCGGGTCATTGCCTTCTCCTGCTCTCTCCAGCCGGCTCGACGCCTTCCTCCTGTTTCGGGCCCGGCCCCGGACATCGTTGCTCACGCTCGCCTGCGGTCCTCAGCCGTGCGGGCGATCCGGTATGTCGGGCGTGGGCGCCACCGGTTCCGCGAGGCGGCACAGTCTTTCGGTGGTGCCGAGCTTGCCGGTCAGGCGTATCGCCCTGCCGACGCCTCGCGGCATGATCCTCACCCGCATGGTCACCTTGGCGTCGACGGGGACACCCGAGGGAGCGTCAACGAGGAGCCGCAGTTCTTCGTTGACGTGAAGAAACTGCCGGTCCGAGGCTCTGAAGTCCCAGTACGCGGCAGTGAAGCCGACCCCCGACGACGTGAGTCGAGGGCAGTAGACCGTCCTGCGCCGAGTGATCTGGGGTGCCAATTCCGCGCCGAGGACCGAACTGGCCACCTGAAAGGTGAGCCCGGCCCCCATCGTCGTCTCGATCTCGATGGGGTGCTCCCCCTCGACCAGGCCCGGCGACATGTCCGCCACCACGGCCCCGGGCGAGGCCGACAGGTCGACGACGAGTCGAGACCAGCGCACATCGGATTCGGGGTGTGCCTGGATTACGCAGATCAGTGGTACGTCGTAGCCACTACGATCCGGCACGACGGCCGCCACCTGCCGGACCGGGCCGAGGGCCAGCCCGATACGGGTCTCGCGGCGCAGCAGAGTGATCGTGGCCTCGTCCAGCGGCTGGAGTTGCCGGTCGGGCTCGATCTCCTCCACGTCCGGCTCGACCAGAGCGAGCAATGCGTAGCCTTCGGGGAGTTCCGTGTGCGTCAGCATGTCAGTCTCCGGTTCCGGGCGTGGTGCGCGCCGGGGCGCGCCAGTCACCGAGGAGGCAGAAGGCCGCCCACCGGTACATCCGGTCGTCGCCACAGCGGTCTCGTGCGGTGAGCAAGGCCGTACGCAGGGCCTGCGCGGGGGATTGTCCGGCCAAGGTCAGGTCGTGGAAGTCGGCCATGACGGCGGCCGTGGTGGAGTCGGGTATCCGCCACAGGCTCATCACCAGCGAGCGCACACCGGCGAAGAGCAGGGACCGGCTGAGGCCGAGGGTCTCGTCGGTCCGGCTGGTGCGGCCCACGCCCGTCTCGCAGGCCGACAGGACCGCGAGACGGACACTCTGCCAGTCCTGTCGGAGGATATCGCGGGCGGTCAGGACTCCTCCCGCCAGCGCGAGGCCGGAGGAGAGCGGGTCCTCGGCGTCGAAGTGGGCGTGGCAGGCGGCGTGGAAGACGGAGGCATGCGGCACGCGCAGCAGGACCTCCTCCCGGGTGGCCGCCTCGCCCAGGAGAGGGACGGTACCCAGCCGGTCGGCCAGTGCGGCCGCCTCCGTACGGGCGTACGGAAGGTCGAGTCCGGGATCGCCCAGGACAACGGCGTCGGTGCCGGCCCCGGGGGTGCGGTGGTTGAGGGTGCGCAGCAGGGACACGGCCGGCAGATAGCCGACGGGGTTGCGGTCGAGGAGGGTGGGGAAGCCGTCCACGGACAGGGCGTGGAAGGGGACGTGGTGGAGGGCGCCTGTGGGACAGATGAGGACGGTCTGCCCCGGCCGGGCCACACCGGTGAGCGGGGCGACGAGCGGCCCGAGGACGTGCTGGAAGAGGCCGGGCATGTCCTCGGACAACTCGCGCACCTGTCCGGCGCTTCCGAAGTGATCGTCGATGAAACGCAGCATGTGCGGACCGTCGGCTTCGACGGACGCCACCTGGAGCCCGGTCTCCGCGCCGAGTGTGAAGACGACGACCTGTCCGTCGTCCAGGATCGCGTAGGACGCCACGACGACCGGCTCGCCTGCCAGTTCAGCGATCGCATCGGCAGGGTTCAGCACGTCGGACTGTCTGATGGCAGCGTACTCGGCCGCTTGTGGACCGCATTGCGCCATCCGGTCCCACAAGGTGGCGAGCTCGCCGGTCAGCGTGTGGTGGCGCGCCCAGTCGACCGTGTGGGCGCGCTCTGTCTCGGTGCGTGCACGCAGCAGCTCGGCCTCCCGGTGGAGCAGCGGCGCGGGGACTCCCCGGGGGGATCTGAGGCGGGCGGTGCTCATGACGTCGAGCAGCGTGCGGGAGCGCTTCCGCTCCGCAGCGGTGTACGCGGCGGCGACATGCCGCTCGCGGTCCCCGTCCCCGCGCTGCGCCCGCTCAAGACGGAAGCGGGTGAGCAGTTCGAAGACGGTGACTCGTTCGTCCTGGATGCGGGTACGCAGATCAGCGTCGGGCTGTGCCGCCCGCACCAGGTCCGCGAGGCCGACACCGAGTTCCAGGACGTCGGTGGCGGTGTAGAGCTCGCCCGAGCTCCAGGCGGCGTGGGCCATCGGCATGATGACGCTCCAGGCCAGCTCGACTGCGACGACGCGGTGGCCCGTGTGCGAGGTGGGTTCGCCGCGCGGGGCCCAGAACAGCCGGTCCTCGATCGTGCCGGGAACCGAGGAGAGGACCAGCACCTGTTCGTACGCCAGCATGACGGGGCCGAGGCGGGGCCAGCGTTCGAGCACGGCGGCGGTGGCGATCCAGTCCTGCGCCAGACGGTCCGCGTTGCCGGAGTTCAGCCCCCGTGCCGTGGCGTGATGCTGCAGAGCCCGGCGAGGCAGGTCGAGCCAGGTGAGAAGGACTCCGTAGCCGTGATGCACTGTGGCCAGCGCGACCGCGACCGGGCTGCGGGCCGCCTCGCCCTCGGCGATTCGCTCCGCGGAGCGAAGACGCAGCAGTGCGCTGTTCGCGTCACCGTCCTGCAGAAATTCCGTCAGTGCGGTGGAGACGAGATCCACCACGCGCTGGTGGTCGGTGATCGGACCACCGTCCTCACGTTCCTGGCGCAGCCGGTCGTAGTGCCGCGCCCCCGCGTCGTCACCGCTGCGCTGAGCCGCCGCGGCCAGCGCTTCGTACTGGGCGGCTCGTCGGGGGCGTTCGTCGAAGTGGTCGTCGCCGGTCCGCAGGGGCTTGCCCGCGCGAGCGCGTTCCTCCTCGTCGGCATCCGTCCAGTGTTCGGCGGCCCGCAGCAGGTCGTACGCCTCGCTGTAGCGGCCCAGGGACGTGTTCACCGAGCTCAGCAGCTCCAGGGTGGTGGCGACCAGGCGGGCCTTGCCCAGGCCCTCGGGGTCGCCCGCGGGCCACTGGCTGTCGAGTGCCTGCGCGATCTGCACACTTCGGCGAGCGAGCAGCAGCGAGCGCTCCAGGTCGGTGCCTCTGGCCGACCATTGGTGGACGAGGACCCTGAGCGCGTGCAGTGCGCTGGACCAGTGCTCGCGTCCCTCGTCCGCAAGCCAGCGGTCGAAGCCGCCGTCGTGGGCGAGGGAGTCGAACAGGGCGCCCAGGGCCGGTTGTTTGCATCTGAAGATGCCCTCCAACTGGGCAGGGAGGTCGGCTTCGATGCCCGGTCCCTCGGCGAAGCGCGCGATGGGAATGCCAGGGCGCTGTACATCGGGGCTCGGACGCTGTTCCTGTTCCTGTGCGGGCGCGGGCGAGTCGGGCATGGGAGTCGGCGAGGCGACCGGCGGAGGCAGCTGTTCGAGTGCCTGTCTGGCACCGCCGTAGCCCGGGTCGAGGGCGAGAGCGCGTACGTAGCAGTCGTGTGCTGCCTGTGTCGCACTCGCCTCGGCGCGAAAGGTGTCGCCCAGGAAGCGCCAGGCTGTCGGAGTCTCCTCCACTTCCAGCGACTCCTGGAAGTACACCCGCGCCAGTGCCATGTATCCGAGCGCGTAGTAGACGTCACCGAGCAGGAGGAGGGCCATGGCACTCTCGGGGTCGGCCTCCAGAGCTCGCCGATAGCACTCGGCGGCCTCGGCGAACTCGCGTCGCTGAAAGTGCTGTTCACCCTCCCGGATGTACTGCGCGGCCTCCCGGTGGGCGCGGGTGACCAGCGGCACGCCCAGCAGTCGCGCCACGTCGGCCGCGAGCAGCGGCTCCTGCTCGGCCAGTCTCAGCAACTGCTCGGCACCGTCGGGACTCCCCTCGATCACGGCCGCCCAGATCTGGGGGCCCACCTCCCCGAGGGGAACGCTGTCAATGTCCGGCGAGATGGTCAGCTGTCCGTCCTCGAAGCGTGCGAACGCCCGCTGTGGCTTCGGGGGCGGGCGTTCCATCGTGGGCCCGAGGTCACGGATGCCGGTACCGGTCAAGCGGGTGTACTCGCGCTCCCAATGCTCGGCTTCCTGAGCGTTCCCCTCCCACAGGAGCACGATGGTCAGCTCTTTGAGGACGGCTTCCTCGCCGTGGGTGGGAGGTTCCGAGAGCCATGACCGCAGAAGAGCAAGTGCCTCGTCCGTACGGTCCGCGTGGACAAGGGCGCGCGCCAGTACAATCACGGTCTGCGCGTCACCGGGAAGGTCGGCGAGCAACCACTCAAGCACCTGAATGGCCCGCGCTGTGTCCCCTTTGCCCGAGAAGTGCCGCGCGAGGTGGTTCCGTAACGTGGAGGCTGCGTCCATCGGGGCGGTCAGCCGGTCTCCCAGCGAGGCCCAGCCGATGGCCCAGTCGGATTCCCCGTCATCGAGGGCACGCCACAACTCGCCGCTCCAGGCGTGAAGCAACGCCACGAGGGCACCCGGAGGTTTCCCCTCCAGCCATGAGTCGGCCAGTGCCAGGACGGCATCCGCCCCTCCGGTCCGCGCGGCCTCCCCCACCAGGCGGAACGCCTCATAGCGCAAACGGAACGCCTGCAGCAGCTCGGTGAGTTCGCCGTCGGAGTACGGTTCCAGCGCTTCGAAGACCGGCGTGACCGGCTCCATGATCTCGGAGGGCTCGACCAGGTGTGCATGGCTTCCGCAGGCCACAACGCCGAGCGCGCCCATCAAACAGGCGAGCCCGTCGCCCGCCGCCTCTCCCTGGTTCTGCGCCAGGGTGAACTTGCGATGGGCCTCGGGTCGGTCTCCGGCGGCATCGGCTTCGATGGCCCGCAGCAGTTGAACCTGACCGGAGAACGTCTCCTTCGTACGACGTGCCGCGTCCCACTCCGCCTCCGCACTGACGACAAACCCCGCGGCGAACGCCTCCAGCACAGTAGCCAGCAGATTCGCGTCGGCACGGGTGTTCCACGGATCCTCGCGGGTCGCGCCGTAGGCGAACGCGCCGATCAGCAGCTCATCGCGCTCGCCGGTAGCCAGGGAGACCAGGGCATCGCGACGTTCCCGGGGCGCCAGCACCGATAATCGGCGCAGCTCCTGCTCCACCCCCGCGAGGTCTCTGCCCTCCCGATTGTCGAACTGGCTGTACATCGAACGCGCCAGGACCCTCAGCATGGCATGACCGAGCACGATCACCCCCGTGTCTTCCTCAGTCCCTCAGCCGTCTGCTCTCACAGACGAACGCGCCACCCACATAGTTCCCTTTGGCCGGCCCAGTGGCCCGCGGCTTCGCGTGCGGGCCGTGGGCGGGTTGGCGGGCCGCAGACGCCTCGCAATCTCTCAGGCCCCCGGATCCGCCACCAGGACCTGGGGGCCCGAGAGCCGAAAAACTCGTGATGTTCGCCAAGCCTGGGAGGCGCACCGTCCGTTCCCCCGGTGACCGCATCCCGCGGAGTCGAGCTGGGAACCTGGTCACCGCAGTTCGGCTCCGCTCGGTGGTGCCGTCCAGGCCATGGCGCCCATGCGAAGCCCAGATTCTTTGGGGGCCGACGGCTGGGGTCGATGCACGGCACCGCACCCTCACCGTGATCTGGATGCGGTGAGGGTGCCGTGCCTGCTGGTCAGGGGGCGACTTCGTACTTCACGACGGTGTCGGAGCAGCCCTTGGCCAGTTTTTCCAGGGTCGCCCGTTCCTTGTCGTCTGCGGTGAGCTTCCACCGCAGCTTGGTGCCCACCCAGTCGGCGCCGTAGGTGCACTGTGCGGAGGCGACAGGCGGGAGCCACTCGGCCGGGTCGCGGTCGGCCTTGGACCGGTTGGTCTTGGCGGTGACGGCGACCAGCGACCTGTCGGCGTCGAGGTCGTTCGCGTACTGCTCACACCGGTCCGCATCCCACTTCGAGGCTCCGGAATCCCAAGCTTCGGCAAGCGGTACGACGTGGTCAATATCCAGTTTCGTCGCCGCGTTCACGGTGACCTCGTCGTAGTAGCTCAGCCACTTGCCGCTGCTCAGCGCACATCGTGAGCCCTGGGCCGGCGCCTTGACGGCCTCGGCGATCAGGACTTCCTTCCGGGTGCCGCAGCCGTCCTTGTCGGCGTCGACCCACAGGTGGAAGGAATCGCGCTCGTACCTGGTTCGGTCCTCAGTACCGGCCGGAATCTTTGCGATGGCCTCAGCCAGGGACAGGTCGCTGCCGCCCGCAGGTGCGCCGGGTGCTGCGGACGCCTTGCTCGAGTGGGAGGCGGGGCCGACGGATTGGAGTTGGACTCGGACTTGGCCGCGCTGGGATTGCACCCGACGAGGGATGCGAGGAGGAGGGCAGTAGCGATCGGGGCGAGGCGGCGGGCTGTCACAGCGGTACTCCGGCTGGTCAGGGGCTGATGCGCCGTCATGATGGCAGGATTGGATTGGATAGCTCGGTGACAGCCAGTCAAATGTGCAGGTGGTAAGCGTTGACCGGTGGTGGCATCGGCTTCGAGAGGAGGTCGCCACCGGGCTGATACAGCGTGGCACGAGGGTCTGACAGTGTCCGGTTCATGCAGTCCAGGTACTGCGGACGGCGGTGGTGGTGAACCCCGGCCCGTATGCGACGGCACGCCGGCGGATTCGGGAGGCGGGGGTTCGGCGTGCGTCCGCTCGAGGATGCGGAGAATGCTGACGCCGCCCAGGTTCCCCTCGTCGGCGAGGGTGGTGGAGTGCCGACTGTCGCGGGCGTCGAGGCGGAGCGTAACCGAGGTGTCGGTGATGATGTGAGTGCCGTCGTTCGCGGCGCCCGAGACGTCGCTGCCGGGGTGGATGACTCCGAAGTCGACGATTGATGGCCCGAGCCAGTCCAGGAGGTCGGGCAGGACGTCGTCGTCGGCTTACAGAGCTTCCGTGGAGTCGAAGTGGAAGCCGGCGTGGTCGACGCGCCCGTGGTAGCGGGTCAGGCTGTTCGGCAGGACGTGCTTGTACGTGTCCGCGGGACTGTCGGCACGGAGGCCGGGGCCGAGGGGCTGGTCGGTGACGAGGGCCGAAGCCGCGGAGTCCCCGAACAACGCCTTGTAAATCATGTGCTCGACGGCGGTGTCCTGGTGGTTGTACACGGCGGGGATGACCTCGGCAGCGACGACGAGGGCGGTGGTGCCGGGGCCTTATCTGCCCAAACCGGCCCCTAGCGCATGCAGCGCGCCTACGCTGAACCGGACGGCTCCACCCCCGCCCCGCACCCTGGGAGGCCCCGTGTCACTGCCCGTGGAAGCCGGCCCGACGCCGCCGTCGTACCCGCCGAAGACCCCGCCACCTCCGAAGAAGCCGCCGAACCCGCCCCGGCCGAACCCGCAGGACCCGAAGCCCCCGCCCAGCCAGGTAATGCCGACTGCCCGGCGCGGGGTGGGCATGGTCAACCGGCGCGGGGCGAACTGGGTTTTGGAGTCGGCGCCGTGGGCGGCGGGGAAGGCTCGGGCTGCGGTGGTGGAACAGCTGGGGAAGTGGAAGTACCGGCTGGCCCCGGACACGGCCGCCGCGCTGGAGGCGGTGACGACGCTCCTCGTGCAGGCTGCGGTCGCCGACGGGGGCACGACAGTGTCTGTACACCTGTCGGATCAGGACGGGCAGGCATGCATCCTCGCCCTCTCTCACAACGTCGGCCTGGCCACTGGACTCGACGACACTGGTCGGGATGTCCTCCACCAGATCACCACCCACCAGCCCGTCACCGGGTGCGGGACCGACACCGGGCCGGACGGGCGCCGCATCTGGGCCATCATCGAGCTCTGATCCGCCCTGGACCTGGCAGCGCCCCCGGCCGCTGGTCGGGGGCGGAACTGTGCGCTGATGCCGTACGTCTATCGGGCGGCGTCCGCATCCTCGTGCTCGTCGTCATCCAGGAAGTGCCCGCCCATGTTCGACAGCGGGCTAGGCAGTGTCTTCAGTGGGCGGTTCGTGAGTTGATGTCCGTTCCGGACTTGGTTACTGCTTCTTGCTGAAGGTGTCGGGCTCGACCTCGGTGAGGATTCCTAGTGTGACCAGGCGTTTCATTTTGGCGCGGGTGCGTTCTATGTGTTTCGGCAGGAGTTCGAAGTCGAGGGCCTGGCAGATGTCGCGGGCCCTCAGTGGGCCGGTGGTGTCGTTGAAGACGGTGAGGATGCGCGGGTGGTCCGGGTGCTCGGGCAGCTCCAGACTCCCTGATGGATCGGCACTCCGGACCGGGATTCGGTCGGCGAGGCCGGTGATGGTCGTGCGGGTGATGGCGAGGTGTTCCAGACGCAGTTCGGCCTCGCAGAGCTGGGTCTGAAGGGTGTCGATCTGGGTGCGGAGATCGTTGGTCAGGGCCCGGACTGCGTCTTCCTGAAGGTCGAGCGCCTGGAGGAGGGGGGTTGAGGTTCACGCGCCGATCACCTGCGGATCGCGCCAGGTGGGCGTGCTCGCGTCGGTGAGCCGACGGGCCATGACGTGGGTCATGGCCCGGTAGACGCGTGAGGTGGAGGAGGCTGGGCGGTGTTCGTAGTCGCGGACCAGGCGCCGGTGCAGTATCAGGGTCCCGAACGTCTGCTCCACCCGCCACCGTTTCGGCTGCGGAACGAATCCCCGCTCCTCAGGGTTGCGCCGGACGATCTCGACGTCGATGCCGAGGGCGGTCCCATGCATGACGACCTGGTTCTTGAAGCCCTGGTCGACCAGGGCCTTGCTGACCGAGCCGCCGGCCGCGACGGCGACCTGGTCGAGCAGAGCGATGCCAGCGGCGTTGTCGTGGACACTGGCGGCCACCACGGTGACGGCGATGACCAGGCCGAGGACGTCCACTGCCAGTCCCCGTTTGCGGCCAGGCACCCGTTTCGCGGCGTCTTTGCCCGTCGTGACCGCGGGGACCCCGGTGGCCGCCCGGACACTTTGGGTGTCCAGGATCACCAGGGTCGGGTCCTCTAATCGCCGGTTTCTCTCCCGCACCTGGCAGCACAGGAGTTCATGGATCTGCTGGTCGGTGCCGTCATCCCGCCAGGCGGCGAAGTAGTAGTACGTCGCGCTCTTCGGCGGCAGGTCGTTCGGCAACAGGGCCCACTGACAGCCGGTCCGGGACTGGTAGAGGATCGAGTTCACGATCTCCCGCATCGGATAGCGGCCCTGGTGGCCGCTCACGGAACGGTGCCGGTTCTTCCAGGCCGTGAGCACCGGCTCGATCAACGCCCACTGCTCGTCGGACAAGTCACTCTGGTACGGCTTGCGTCCACTCATCCCACCGATCCCAGCAGGCCACCGGCACCGGACCGGAACGTTCCGGCTTCGCCCACACCATCAGGCGACAGCAGAACCACTCATAGAGTCACGAACCGCCCACTCAAAACGGACCGTGAGGTTGGGGTCGAACGGTGTGGAGGACGGGGCGGCCTGGTGAGCGAAACCTACGTGCCAGCGCTGCTGCGCATGGGCGATGATTCACCGATGTTGAACGTCACCGGCGCGGACCATGCCGAAAGCACGGCTCTCTTGCTGACCACGATGCATCGGCTGCACAAGCAGCTGGACGATTTCACCACTCAGCTCTACGTCGCCTACGACTTCGGGGATGAGTCTGGGCTGGTGCCTGCCATCTTGATCGAAAAACACGCTGCGGGGCCTGAACTGAGGATCCACCACCGCTTCGGCTTCTTTGCGGAGGGCGACTCGGACGTCAGTGAGCTGCGGTTCTCGGCAGGTGTGACCATCACCTCGGCCGGGTGCATCGTTGAAGCCATGGTGGATGTCGACCTTGAAAGACCCCTGGGAGAGTTCGGCGCCGATGTCCACACCCTCTATTTTGAGCGGATCGATCAACTTTCCCTCACGGACGCCCTGAGCCGTTTGGAGGAGCAGGTCACGGCGCTCTGCACAATGGGCGATGTCCCGAATCGTCTGGGTTTCGATACACGTTGATCGCGGTCGTCTCCTCGGCGACACCACAGGAGACGGGCATAAGGTTCACGCCCAAATGAGGAGTGCAGCCAGGGTGACGGCTGCTTTGTAGGACTCCGCGTTTTGTCGTAGCGGGTGGGTGCGCCACGAGGCGCCATGGAATCGAGTGAGGTGAGAGACCTTCACCGCCGGGTTGTCGCAGCAATCCGGTTGAAGCTGGGGACAGTTCGGCTCGGGGGATGCCGAGTCGGGCGGTAAGCAGCCCCGACAACGTCGGGACGGGCTGGCACTGCCAGACGGTCCGGGTCCGGCTAGTGAGACGGGAAGGTGTACGCGAGGAATCAGTGCTTGACGCCCCGTAATTACGACACCGGCTCCAACCTGGCGGATGCGGGCCGGATGCAGTGCACGGCCGCCTATGGTCGGCGGCCGACTCCGAAGCCGGATCTGCCTACCGGTGGGGAGGCCACGCCGAAAGCCTGCTGTAAGCGTGGCGATGCTGCCGGGGTAGAGCTGGGCACCTCACCCGTCGATCGATTCCGTGGTGAACGTGGGAACTGCCCGCGGTCGCCCCAGTCCGGACCTCCAGTCCGGTGGCGGGCAGGCCCATCGCCGGCTGATGGCCGTCGGGCAGGACGGAGGCTCCGTAGTACTCCGAGGCCGGGAGAGCCGGCCACATGGGGAAGGGGGCCAGCAAGTCAGCAGTAAGGACACTGGAATGCCAGGAGGTTGTCGCCGGTGAATACCGACGAGCTGGAATGGGCCTTGATGAAGGCCGAACGCCGGGTACTGGAGATCCAGACCAAGCTGCACCGTTGGGCTGCTGATGATTCTCATCGCAGGTTCGACGATCTGTTCAACCTCGTGGCCGATCCCTCCTTCCTGTTGGTGGCGTGGGACCGTGTCCGGGGAAACAAGGGTGCCCGCACGGCCGGAGTGGACGGGAAGACCGCACGCTCCATCGAGACTGGGCAGGGAGTCGAGATGTTTCTCGGCAGGCTGCGGACTCAGATGAGAGACCGCAGCTTCCGACCGGTTCCCGTCCGTGAGCGGATGATTCCCAAGGCGAACGGCAAGCTTCGTCGTCTTGGTATTCCGACCGTGGCGGACCGGGTGGTCCAGGCATCCTTGAAACTGGTGCTGGAGCCGGTGTTCGAAGCGGAATTCCTCCCGTGTTCCTATGGGTTCCGCCCGAACCGCCGGGCTCATGACGCGATCGCTGAGACTCGCTATCTCGCCAGCCACGGATATGAGTGGGTGGTGGAGGGCGACATCACGGCGTGCTTCGACGAGATCTCGCACCCGGCTCTTATGGAACGGGTGAGGAATCGAATCGGGGACAAGCGGGTGCTGTCCTTGGTGAAGGCGTTCTTGAAGTCTGGGATCCTGTCCCGGGACGGAGCCTTCACGGACACACGCACTGGGACCCCGCAGGGCGGAATCCTGTCGCCGCTGCTGGCCAACATCGCGCTCTCGGTCCTGGACGAGCACATCGCCCGGGCCCCCGGAGGACCAGATAGCACCTCCGAGGATCGGCGCAGGAGACGGCGCCGGGGATTTCCCAACTACCGGCTGGTCCGGTATGCGGATGACTTCCTCGTGCTTGTCTTCGGTCGCTGTGAGCACGCCGAGGAATCACGCGACGAGGTCGCGGAGGCGTTGAAGCCGATGGGCCTTCGCCTGTCGGTGGAGAAGACAAAGATCACGCACATTGACGAGGGCCTTGATTTTCTCGGATGACGCATCCAGCGTCACCGGAAACTGGGCACTGACCGGCAGTACATCTACACCTATCCGGCACGGAAATCAGTGCGTTCCGCGACGGGCAAGGTGAAGGAACTGACTGGACGGCAGAACGTCGGCTTGTCTCTGGAGTCCTTGCTCCACCGACTGAACTCGGTGTTGCGGAGATGGTGCACGTACTTCCGTCCCGGAGTGTCGAACGTCGCTTTCTGTTACCTCAGCCACTACACGTGGATGAGGGTGACACGATGGATCCGACACAAGCATCCCGGGATCACTTGGAAGCAGCTCCGTCGACGCTATTACGGCGGTGGTTGGTGGCCTACCACGGAGGAAGCGGAACTGTTTAACCCGGCAAAGGTAAGCACGACCAGATACCGATACCGGGGAACAATCATCCCGGCCCCGTGGCCCACTACGGCATGAGGAACTGAACACCCCGAAACGGGATTTGTGGAGAGCCCGGTGCCCGGAGACGGGCACGCCGGGTTCGGGAGGCGGCTCGGGGAAACCCACTGGTGGAAACATCAGCAGGGCGCCCCGAGTCGACCTCACCGAGGCCGCGCCACTGTTTGAGGCGGTTGAAGCATCGTTCCACCACGTTGCGCTGCTTGTAGACCTCGCGGTCGAAGGCCGGCGGCCGGCCGCCACGGCTGCTGCGCCAGAGCCGATTGCGGGCCTGGTCGTCCCGCTCGGGGATGGTGTGGGCGATGCCGCGCCGCCTGAGCCAGGTGCGGATCGCTCTCGAGCTGTAGCCCTTGTCGCCCAGGACGTGGGCGGGTCGAACGCGCGGCCGTCCCAGTCCGATGCGAGGCACCCGGATCGCTTCCATCACCGTGGTGAACTGAGTGCAGTCGTTGGTGTTCCCGCCTGTGACGACGAAGGCCAACGGGCGGCCCAGAGCATCGCAGACCAGGTGGACCTTGCTGGTCAGGCCGCCTCGGGACCGTCCGAGCGCCGGGTCACGGAGCCCCGTTACCGTTTTCGTGGTCCCGCAATGGGACTCCCGGCCTCCGAGCCCGGCATGACTTGAGCCCCTTGTCGATCATGGTCGAAAAAGTGGTGTCACCGCGCCTCGGAGGCATTGGCAGACCGCTGATCAGGGGCATGACCGCTCATTCCGTACCGGGGTGAAGCAGGCCTTCGTAACGTGGATGCCGGCACGCTGATGCCACAGGTGAGGCCGGGAAAGCGCCGCTGGGGAGGGTAAGTGAACGGCACGAGCGAGATCGATGTCTACCTCGGTCTGGATGTCGGGAAGGGCGAGCATCACGGCACCGCCCTCACTCCGGCGGGCAAGAAGGTCTTCGACAAAGCGCTACCCAACAACGAGCCGCGACTGCGCGAGCTGTTCACGAAGCTGCAGGCCAAACACGGCACGGTGCTTGTGGTCGTGGATCAGCCGGCCTCGATCGGCGCGTTGCCACTGGCCGTGGCTCGCGATGCGGGCTGCCGCGTCGCATATCTGCCGGGTCTGACGATGCGGCGGATAGCTGATCTTTATCCGGGTGAGGCCAAGACCGACGCACGCGACGCGGCGATCATCGCGGACGCCGCCCGCACCATGCCGCACACCCTGCGCGATCTGGCACCGAACGACGAGACAATCGCAGAGCTGGGGATGATCGTGGGCTTCGACGACGACCTGGCCGGTGAGGTGACACGCACCAAGAACCGCCTGCGCGGGCTCCTCACCCAGGTTCACCCCTCACTCGAGCGGGTCCTGGGCTCGCGGCTCGACCATCCGGCCGTGCTGGTTCTCCTTGAACGCTATGGCTCACCAGCTCAGTTGAGGAAGGCCGGCCGGCGACGGCTGGTATCCCTGCTGCGGCCCAAGGCCCCGCGCATGGCCGAACGTCTCGTCGAAGACATCTTCGCCGCACTGGACGAACAGACCGTGGTCGTCCCGGGCACCGACGCTGCCGCACTGATCGTGCCCAGCCTCACCGGCTCCCTCCGGTCCGTACTTGACCAGCGGAAAATCCTCGCTACCAAGATCGAGGAACTGCTGGAGGCCCACCCTCTTTCCCAGGTCCTGATCTCCATGCCCGGCATCGGGGTCAGGACCGCAGCCCGGATCCTCACGACGTCGGCGACGGCAGCAACTTCAAGACCGCCGGACACCTGGCCGCCTACGCAGGTCTGGCTCCTGCCACCCGCAGATCCGGCTCGTCCATCCGCGGTGAACATCCCTCCCGACGAGGCAACAAACAGCTCAAGAGAGCCTTCTACCTCGCCGCCTTCGCGTCGCTGTCGCAGCCGGACTCACGCGCCTACTACGACAAGAAACGCCGGGAAGGCAAACACCACGTCGCAGCCATCGTCTGCCTGGCCCGGCGCCGCATCGACGTGCTCTTCGCGATGCTCCGAGACGGCACGTTCCACGACCCCGCACCCACCGCCGCTGCTTGACCAAAACCATAGGGGCACTTTTTCTGCCCTGCGGTCGACGCAGAAGGCTGTGACCAGAGAAAACACACCTGGGCCTTTAGGAGTTGACGCTATCTGAGGAACGCCAAGGTGATCTCAACGAAGAAGAGACATCCCCAGACCAGCAGGCCTACGCCCCCGCGAACCCGCGCTCACACGGTCTCAACCAATCCCGGATATCCCCAGCACACACCCCTCCCCGTACCTCAACTACACCCCACGAAACGACACCAGAGCCGCTGTGCGCCGCCAGCGCTCCGGCTCCGCTTCAGAAACGGCCGGGCACCAGGCCCGGCCCGCGCGCGGCCCTGCCGACGCGCGAGAAGGGACTGGCCGGCCACCGATCCCCAAGGCGCTCCCGCCCGCCCCGCCCCCACCCCACTGCGAGCCGAGGTCCGGAAGGATCCGGGCTGTGCACGCCCAGGGAGCACCGTGTTTTCGCACCCGCACTCGCCCTGCCCCTCTGGCGCAACGCCGCGCACGGGCGGCACCGGCTCCGCCCCAGAGGCGCTCTGCGGCGTCTCGAACCGGCGACAGCATCACCGTCAGTCCTTCCGCTCGTTGATCAGGGCACCCTGGACTGGAGCTCCGGCAGTATCGAGGGAGCCGTGAACCGCATCAAGAAGATCAAGAGGCAGCTCTACGGTCGAGCCGGCTTCGAGCTTCTCCGTAAGATGATCCTGCTTCAATGACCCTCAGTGTTCCGTACCAGTGGCTGGTCCAGCCAACCCGATCGACGCAGGCCACTGGGGGCTCGTAGCCTCTCGCTGTGACGGATATAACCGAGGCGCGCGACGCCTTCAAGAATCGATGCACCAACGCCGCACGCACACTGGCATCATGCGTCGGCTACACCATCAGTCGCATCTCGTTCGACGCCTTTGCCGAGGAAGACTCCCTGGAGATCACTATCAGGGAAGGGCCGTGGAAGCCGGACGTAGTGATCTCCCTATCCAATCTCCACCACGTCTCAGTCGACAAGCCCCCGCAGATCGTCGGCAGCTTCATCAAAGAGGTCTCCTTGATCCACCTCCCGGTGCTCCCGCATCCATGGCCTGCGGACGCGGCTGACCGTGTCCGGCGGTTCGACGGACTCTGCGAGCTCGCTGTGGCTGCGGATCGTTGGACCGGCCGAAGTTGACGCTGTCGCCTCGATCGTGACCGTCTACACCGCAATGAGCGACGACCGGGCCTCAACGGTTCAAGATCACCTGCGATAACGGCCGCAGCGTCACTCGACCCAGCCCTTCACGATCGAACATCGAGGTGACGCTCTGCGACGACTCCCCAAGATCTGTGCCAGAACCGAGTTCGGGAGTCACCGCCGCCTAGGCTTGAGCGGGGTGGGACGCAGAGCGTCAGATCGGGGCCTGCGCGGCTTATTGGCTCTTCTCGGTGATCATGTTGATCAGGCCCTGGGCCGTGTTGTGCTCGGAGTCGATCCCCGGAACTGCTCCACCTTCGAAAGTGGTGACCTCGGCGCTGCGGGGGAACATGGCCTGCTCGTACTCGGTGAGTGCGGCCTCGATGTCGTCGGGGCGGGCGGCGAGGGCCTTGCCGAGTTCGGCGCCGTCGTACATGGCCAGGTTGGCGCCGTCGCCGTTCGGGGGCGCGAGGTGGGCGGCGTCGCCGAGCAGGGTGACCCCCGGCACCCGGTCCCACCGGTGCCCGGTCGGCAGAGCGTACTGGGGGCGCAGGACCGGCGCTGTGTCGCCGTCGGTGATGAGCGTGGTGAGTTCCGGTGCCCAGCCGTCGAACTCGCGCGCGATCCGGGCGGTGGCCGCGGCGGCATCGGTGAAGTCGATGGCGGCGAACCAGTCCTGTGGCCTGGTCAGCGCCACGTAGGTGTGCAGGGTGTCGCCG
The DNA here is from genome assembly GCF_045040875.1 of Streptomyces sp. NBC_00012. Classification (NCBI taxonomy): domain Bacteria; kingdom Bacillati; phylum Actinomycetota; class Actinomycetes; order Kitasatosporales; family Streptomycetaceae; genus Streptomyces; species Streptomyces sp. NBC_00012. Next base: position 338,873 of record NZ_CP108309.1, read on the forward strand.
TTCTCCCGGTGAGCGAAGATCTCCTTGCCTGGCGAGGGCGCGATCAGCAACCCGCCACCGACCGCTTTCGCGGCGGCTGGGTGGCGGGTGTCGGCGTGGAACAGGTACGTCTCGACGACCGACGTGCCGGCGTACTCGGGTGTGGCGGTGGTGAGCAGTGGCCGTATCCGTGACCAGGCGCCGTCCGCGCCGACCAGCAGGCTGGTGACGACGGTGCCGCCGTCGGCGAACGTCACCTCGTGGCGGCCGCCGCCGAGGGCGCGGGTGCCGCTGGCCTTGTGCCCCCATCGGACGGTGCCGGCCGGGAGTGAGTCGAGCAAGATCTGTCGTAAGTCGCCGCGTTGCACCTCGGGGCGTCCGCCCATGCCGTCGTCGACCTTGTGGAGCAGGACGGTCCCGTCCGGGTCGAGGACCCGCGTCGCCTGGCGGCCCTCCAGGACGATGGCGTGGAACTCGTCCATCAGGCCGGCCGCCTTGAGGGCGATCTGTCCGTTGTAGTCGTGGATGTCGAGCATCCCGCCCTGCGTGCGCACCGTCGGGGAGGACTCCGCCTCGTAGACCGTGACCGGGATTCCGTGGACGTGCAGGACGCGGGCAAGAGTGAGTCCGCCGAGTCCGGCGCCGATGATCGTGACGGGCATGTGCATGGTGGCTCCTGGGGATTGGGGCCGCCCAGTGAGCTCCGGCCGGCCGTCTCTGGAACGGTGCCGGACCTCGCCGACAAGCCACCGACATCGAACCGGCAGCCGCCGATAGATGACCGACACCGCGCATCAGTCCCGACACCCACCCGGAATGGGGTTCCGCTCGGCATCCGGGTCGATCGTGCTCATGCTCTCGTTCTCGCATCGCTCCCCGAGCGACGAAGCCCGGCCTGCACGGAGGTACAACGAACGGCCCGACGGGCGCGGTGGCCGGCCGACATGATCCGGACATCGTCGGTCCGGGTGCCGGACGCGCGGTGGAGTCCACCGTTCCCACTCACCTCTGGCGGCGGCGCGGACGTGCGGACCACCACGGGTTCGGCTGGCCGCCGGGGTACCGCCGGGAACGGCGCCGGTCCGAGGGCGGCTTCGGGAACTGGAACAGCGCCGCACGCAGCTGGCTCGCGTCGACGAGCTGATCCAGGCGCTCGCGTTGCTCCGGCGAGAGATGCGGCGGGGTCGGTTCGACCATCGGGGCCTCCGTGCTTCTGGGGGGTCGCTCCCCGCACCCTCGCCGCTCTCCACCGCCTTCAAGGCGAGCGTTCGGGCTGCGTCCCGGCATCTGGCCCGGTGACTTCTCCGTTCATGAGACACCAAGATCGCCTCGGTGTTACCGCAAACCTCGACTGTCACGCAGGCCGTGTACGCGTAACGCTCGCCCTCTTCTGCAGCTGCCCGTAGGGCCAGGCCCTCCGGCCGGGTGAGCCCGCACGGCGTGCCTCGGGGCAATGAACGCCCCGCGGTATGGCAGGGCCGTCCGAAGCGGCCTCGGTGTCCGGTCAGCCGTCATTCTCGGAGTTCCTGCGGCGACTATGGCGGTCCCCAAGATGAGCAGCGGCAGCCCGTAGTACCAGGCGCCGTGGCTCCGCTGCCCCTCCACTGCGGCCGAAATCCCCAGCCAGAGCACCGGCAGTCCGACCAGTGCCGGCAGCAGCACCACGATCCACGGAAAGGGCTTGGGCTCGGTCCACACCAGCCCCTGGCAGCTGCCCGACGAGAGTCTGGGTAGGTCACTACCAGCACGGCATCGTCCGGGAGGTCGCCGGGCACGTGCCGGAGGCGTACTCATGGGACGAGATCGATGGCATTCGGCGGAGCAGCACCAAAGTGACGAACGGGATCACCAGCGTCACCACACCCGAACTCTGGGTGCGTCCCCGTGAGGGCGCCGAGATCACGGTGACCGACGCGTACAAGGGGGTCGCACGGTTCATCGACGAACTGGACAAGACATTCACGCGCGTACGGCTGCCGCAGGACAGGGACCGGCTGAAGGCGGGCGAACGGGTCGACTTCTTCGGGGCCCACCTCGATCCCGCCGGTGTCGGGTACCTCGACCACCGGCTCGGCTGGCGCGAGGTCGACCAGGTCACGGTGAAACAAGGCTGGCTGGAGATCCATCGGCACGGCGGCGGAAAGCCGTGGGCCAGGCTCCCCGTAGAGATGGTCGAGAATCTGTCGGTCTTCCTGGCCCTCGCCGCAAGGATGCGCCAGGAAGCGGCCGGGAAGAGGCCGCGACCAGACGATCCGGCCTGATCCGGCGAAGGCCGGCGCTCCGGCAGCAGGTCTGGATCAACGAACCAACACCCCGGCGGTCACCGTGCTTGGGAGAGGAACTACTTGCACCTCTCAAACAACGGCATTGGGGCCTGTCACCCATGATGTTTGCCACGGCAGTGTCAGTGGTGTTCCGACCACATCGTCGCTGCGGCTTGCCACCGCTCCGGCAACCACCCGGCCGTCAGGTGACTGTCCGGCAAGCACGAAGGTGGCCGGGTCGTCGAGCAGCTCGGGCCGGAAGAGGCCCGCGCTGCCGTCCCCGCCGTCCCAGGCGAGCGCCCAGGCGCGCAACATGTCCGAGTCACCCGCTACGTCCCAGGCAAGATCCGAAGTGATGGCGGGCGCACCCGCCGGGCGGTGGATCCACTGCGCCTCGAACAGCACGTGGAAGCCAGCCTCCGTCAGGTCGAGGTCGGCGAAACTGTCCTTGACCGAGGCGCCGGGCGCGGTGATGTCGATCCGCTCTGCCAGCGCGGCCGGGTCGGCACCCGGCACCAGCGTCACCGCGTCGGGGTAGTACAGGGGTGTGCGGGTCGGGGCCGTCCAGGCCTGTGTCCCGAACTCGCTCGCCACCTCGTGCCATCGGCTCATCGCCGCGCACCAGTCGGCGTTGTTGCGGGCGGCGGTCTGGACCAGGAGCTGCTTCGGCGTCGTCACGAGTGCGGAGCATGCCTTGCCCCGGATAGATCCGTCGAGCGGATTCCCACTGCCCGCTGGACGGACGCTCCGCCCGACGGTGGCAGAACCCACTTACGTACTTCTGGCAGATGACAGCGCACTGGAGCCAGATCAACTTTGTACATCACTGGGGCCACTTCAAGCAGCAGGCCCGCCCCGCCGGGCGGGACGCGGCCAAACCTCCCCGCCCAACGTGGTCACGGAGTGGGTCCGAGGCCTGTCTGCAGCCGTCGGAGGTCGGGCCGGCCGACGGCGTCCGCGTCGGTCAGCGGGTGCGGAGACTGCTGGTGTACACGTCCGTACGGTTCTGTGGTACGCCGGAGTGAGTCTCGGTGAGCACCGCCCGTGCTCCCTTGCCGTCTGCCACCAGGCCTTGGTAGTCGCCGAGGCGCGGACCTCTCGGAGCGGTGACGGCCTTGGCTTCGAGACGGTCGGCGTCCGCCATCGCGAGTGCCGCGGTGTCGAGACGGGCGCGGGCGATCCACCCGAAGGTGGACCGGGTGCCGTCACTCCATATCCACCGCGCTGGGTGCACGGCCGGACTGGTTGCCCAGCCGTGCGCCGACCGGTCAAGTGATCGCCGACGTGGTTCCGTCAGGGAGCGCGCAGGCGTAGCCGGCGTAGGGGCGTGAAACGATCTGTCCGCCGGCGGCCGTGCAGTCGTCTCTGGAGATGTTTGGAGACGAGGCGGCCCCGGCGCTGACAGCGCCGACGGCGCTCACGCCGGCGAGGGTTGCCGCGGCCAGGGCGAGGCCCAGGATTCTTCGCATGCGCATGACTTCCTCCTCTCAGGCGCCTTCGTTCGGCCTTCGGGAAGGACAAGTCTCAAGACGACGGCGCCCTCTTACTCAGCATGGGCGCTCCGCATGAGGCCTGCGAGGCGAGGCTGAGCGCCGCGCCCGGGCGGTGACTGCCCGGCCCCGGAGAGGCATGACGTCACCGCCTCGACCGGCCGCATCGGTACGCCGCGTGCGCATCGGTAGGAGCGGGGCGACGTCGATGTCCTTTGCGTCGAGACTGCCCACCGGGGCCGCGTTGTGTCCGGGCAGGCCGGGGGTTGAGGAGGAGACGGGCCGTACCTGCCTCCGACCGGTGCCGGCGGGCGGCTGCCGCGCGCGGTCCTCTAACGCGGTTCGTGGGCCGCCGCCCGGCAGGCACCGGTCGCGGCGCCGCCCGCCACTCCGGCCCCGGTCAGCCCGGTCACACAACTCTGCAGGTCTCCGACCACGCCACGGCTGCAGGCCGCTGTGACGGAGTCGGAAGCGGTGGCACCGGCCAGTTCGGCCATCTGTGTGCAGGCGGGGATGTCCGCCCGGACCGCGGGAGCGGTGAGGACCGCACCACCGAGGGTGAGGGTCAGGCCGGTGAAGGCACCGGCAATACGGGTCGACGTGCGCATGGGACGCACCTGCCTTCCGGGTTGGTCGCGCGGTCCTGGTCCCGGCGGGCCGGATCCACGCGGTAAGGCCGCCTGGCGACGCTCGGTGAGTGATGCCCCGGCGGCGGGCTCACAGACTGACCGCACGATTCTGCGTCGCATCCATTGAGCCGCACCGGGACATGGTCGCCAGGCCGAAGGAGAGGGCCCGGACCGGATGAGACGCACTCGGACCTCCACTCGCGGGCCCCTCACTCCAGCGTCGCATCCTCTCCCCCGCCCGTCCTGGGCATCCGGGGGTGCCGCTATGGGGTTCGTCAAGGGTGCGCTCCCGGCCTGGAAGCCGACGCAGGACCTCGTGGACTACGTCCTCCAGCAGCTGCCCCACCTGCGGCCATGACCCGCAGGAGCAGCAAGACGCCGCTGTGGGGGCCGGGCCTGGTCCCGGTCCCCGGCGACCTGCTGGACTGGCCGACGCCCAGCACTTCGACCGCTGGCAGGACCAGCGCTGTGCGAGCAGCCCACGCCGATGCGCTCCCACTCCGGGGAGCCCGTCCACAAGAGCTGCGCCGAGGCCTGGATTGCCGCGAGCCCGGTTGAGGCCCGCCTCGGCCGGTTCGCCTCCGACGTCCAGGCGAAGCGGCGGCGCTGTCAACGGTCATTGAGATGCCCAGGTGGGTGGCCGTTGGAGGCCCAGGCTGGTGGCCATCAGAAAGCCAGGCGTGTGGCCGCGGGTGTTCCCGGGGTGAGGCAGATCCGGGCAACGGTCCGTGCGGTGGACCCGTCGACCTTCGATTTGCCGATCGCGGCGCTCAGCGTCTCCAGGGTGAACCAGGACACCCGCAGGTCCTTCTCGATCGCGGCTTGGGCCAGGCCCTCGGTGAAGTGGCTCTTGCCCGTCCCCGACGGGCCGGCGATCACCAAATTCTCGGCGCGGCCGATCCACTCCAGGGTGATCAGGGAGTTCTGGGTGGGTTCGGGGATGGTGGAGTCCTCGGCCCGCCAGGAGCCCAGAGGGCGTTGTCACGTTGGTGCGGTGTTGATCGATTGAGGGCGCGTCAGGGTGTGTAGGGGTCGGGTGGGGGCCTGGCTTACGCTGCGATGGGTTGGTCGGTGGCGCCGGTGATCTCGTCCCAGATGGCGAAGCGGGTGGTCATCTCGGTGCGGTATTCGGTGGCGGTCATCAGGTGGCGGCGTGGTCGGAAGTGCGGTGAGATGCCGCTGAACGCGGACAGGAACCGCTGGGCCCCGCCGGTACTGCGGAAGCCCTTCATCGCGCGTTCGCGCTGCCTCGTCGGCTGATGACTGTTCTCGGCCCGGTTGTTCAGACCCTTGTGGGCGCGGTGTTCTACGGAGGGCATGACCTCGCGGTGGGCCGCGCCGTAGGAGCGCAGCTTGTCGGTGACGACCACCCTCGGCACCGAGCAGGTCTTCTTGAGCAGTTTGCGGAAGAACCGCCTGGCCGCGGTCTTGTCCCTTCGGCCCTGGACCAAAATGTCGAGCACGTTGCCATCGGCGTCGACGGCCCGCCACAGGTACTTCAGCTCACCGTTGATCCTGAGGAAGACCTCGTCCAGGTGCCACTTGTCGCCCGGCTGCACACGCCGGCGGCCCAGGCCGTTGGCGTGGGCCTGCCCGAACTTCGTACACCAGCGGCGGACCGTCTCGTGGGAGACGATCACGCCGCGCTCGAGCATCAGCTCCTCGACCTCGCGGAACGACAGCGGGAAACGGAAGTACAGCCACACGCAGCGCGCGATGATCTCCACCGGGTACCGGTGCCCCTTGTACGACGGCGGCGCGCTGTCCACGGACGCCCCCTCCCAGCACGACCAACCCGAAGATCATCCCAGGCCGGTCAGTCAACGTGACAGTGCCCTTTCAGGCCCTTGGCGTCGGTGAAACGGGATCGGTCGTCGCCGATCTCGGCGAGCACCCGGGCGCCGGTGAGTGACCCGAGCCCTGGAAAGCTGGTGATGATCTGTGCGTCCAGGTGCTTGTCAAAAGACTCCACCGCCGCTGCGGCGAGGTCGTCTGCGCTGGTGCAGGCAATCTCCAGTTTCCGCACCAGCGTGACGGTCTGGTGGCCCATCGCCTCCTCCACCAGCGGCAGTTGACGCATGCGGGGGCGTCGGAAGAACTCGCGCAACCGCTCGGCCTCCGCGTCGATGCCGCGCTGGCAGCCGGCCTTCTTCAGCACCTTCGACTTCACCGGAGTCGCGCAGGAGTTGCTGGGGCGGGAGGACGCCGAGTACCCCGCCGTCAAACGGCCTCTGCGTGTAAGGGGTGGGTACACCGTAGGGGTGCAAGAGTAGCTGCCTCCTGGTCTCTCCTACGTGACGATGTCTCGCAGATGTCGGCCGGTCAAGGAGTAGGGGCTGGCAATCAGGCCGGCAGGTGGTCCCTGGTAGATGACGCGCCCGCCGTCATTGCCTGCGCCGGGGCCGATGTCGATGACGTGGTCGGCGTGGGCGATGACGCGCTGGTTGTGTTCGATGGCGATGACGGTGGCGCCGGAGTCGACGAGTTGGTCGAGCAGCGTCAGCAGGTCGTCGACGTCGTTTCCGTGGAGTCCCGCGGTGGGTTCGTCGAGCACGATCTGCTGGTGATCCGACTCAGTGGTCGAGAGCTGTCGTGCGAGGAGGAGGCGTTGTCTTTCTCCTCCGGAGAGGGTGTCGAGGCTTTGTCCGATGGTCAGGTAGCCGAGCCCGACCTTGCCGAGCCAGGCAAGTCGTCGGGTGATCTCCGGGTGGCCGGAGAACAGGTCCGTAGCCTGCGCGGCATTCATCGACAAGGCTTGGGCAATGGTCTGGCCGTGGAGTCCGATGGCGAGTGCGGTGGGGTTGAAGCGGCTACCGCCGCAGGCTTCGCAGGTTGTTCGCACGTCGTCGAGGAAGGCCAGGTCTGTGATGACGATGCCTTTTCCCTTGCACACGGGGCAGGCACCTCGCGCATTGGCGCTGAACCACGAGGGGTGTAGCCCCGTGGCGCTACTGAAAGCCTCTCGGACCGACTCAGCGATGTCGAGCACGGTCACCGGCGTCGATCGGATCCCTCCGTGCAGCGGCATTTGCCCGATGACAGTGAAGCCGGGATGTTGGCGCGGCAGCTCCGAGGCCATCAGGGTGCTCTTGCCTGAGCCGGCGACGCCCGAGACTGCGGAGAACACCCGTAGCGGGACGTCCACGGTGATGTCGTGGAGATTGTGCACGGTGGCGTGTTTGATCGTCACCACTCCGCCCGCGGTGCGCGGGTGATCATTGACCCGGATCCGAGTGTGCAGCATCCGGCCTGTTGCCGTGTGTGTCGCACTGAGCTCGGCGGGCGTGCCTTCGAACTGAACGCGGCCTCCGTCCGCACCTGCGCCGGGACCGAGATCGATGATGTGGTCGGCGGCGGCGATGACGGCCGGGTGGTGTTCGACGACGAGAACGGTGTTGTGTGCGTCGCGCAACAGTGTTAGCAGGGTGAGCAGGCGGTGGACGTCGTGTGGGTGCAGACCGACGCTCGGCTCGTCGAAAACGTAACAGACGTCACTCAGGGCACTGCCGAGGTGCCGGACGATCTTGACGCGCTGAGCCTCGCCACCGGAGAGGGTGTTCGACGTGCGATCGAGACTGAGGTAGCCCAGACCCACCGATTCCATCGCGCCGAGCCGCTCTCGAATCGTCTGGACGAGCGGCCCGACGGACGGGATTTGAAGGGCAGAGACGATCTGACGCAGTTCGCTGATGGGCGTGACTGTCCAGTCTGCGATGGATCGGCCGTCGATCAGGCTGGCCCTGACTGATGCGTTGAGCCGTGTCCCTTCGCATTCCGGGCACGTGGAGCGGGTGACGACCCGGTCGAGAGCGGCCTTCTCCTCGTCGGTGAGCCGAGAGGGATTCCTACGCAGGTAGGTGGCACGCAGCCGCGGGATGACACCGTCGAATCTCCCCGCTTTCGGGTACTGCGGATCGGGGGCGGCGAGACGGAGCCCTTCTGCACAGAGCAGCGTGTCCAGATCGGCAGCGGGAAGTACAGCCAAGGGCTGGTCGGGATCGACGAGCCCGGAGTGGACCATGCGTTTCCAGCGGTAGGTTCCCGGTGCGAATGTCGGGAACCTAATCGCACCCTCGCGCAGGCTCCTCGTCCGATCGAGCAGCAAGTCCAGGTCGACGTCGTCCACGACACCGAGACCTTCGCACCGTAGGCACATCCCGCCGGGGTCGTTGAAGGAGTACGCCGGAGAGAAACCCGCCGTCGGGCTGCCGATGCGCGAGAACAGCAATCGCAGCAAGGGTGCGATGTCGCTCGCTGTGCCCAAAGTCGAGCGCGCGTTGCCCGTGAACGGGCGCTGGTCCACGATCGTGGTGAACATCAGCCCATCGAGCCGGTCGACATCAGCCGGTCTCCCATGAGGCAGCCGGTTGCGGACGAACAACGGGTAGGTGTCGGACACCAGACGCTGCGCCTCGGTCGCGATCGTGCCGAACGCCAGCGATGACTTACCCGATCCGGATATGCCGGTGAACACCGTGATCCGGTGTTTCGGCACCCGCACCGAGACATCATGCAGGTTGTTCGTCCGAGCCCCCTCGACTCTGATCCACTGCCTTCTGTCCTGGGGCTCATCCGTTGCCACGATGTTCGTCATGCCCTCCACGCTACGATGAGTTGTGGACGGATAATGACCACAACTTCCTGTGGTGGGGAGATGAAGCTGTGCCGGCACCGAGGGAACGGATGCTCCGACTGCTGTCGCTGCTACAGACCGGCCGACGTTGGCCCGCAGGCGAACTCGCCACCGCCATGGAGACAACCGGACGGACGCTTCGCCGCGACATCGAGCACCTGCGCGAGATGGGGTACCCCGTCCAGAGCATCCGGGGACCGGGCGGCCACTACCAGCTCGTCTCGGGCCAGGCCCTGCCTCCATTGATGTTGGAAGACGACGAAGCGATCGCCACGATCCTCGGCCTCAAACTCGCCGCCGCCGACAGCACCGGCACCGACGCCACCACCGAAGCAGCCCAACGCGCCGTCAGCAAGCTCCGGCGCATCCTTCCCGCACGGCTGACGCGCAGGACCGATCAGGTCCTTGCGGCCGTCGAAGTAGGCAGCGCCGACTATCCACAACCGACACCTGAACAGGTGGGTTCCCTCGCCGAAGCCATCTCGACGCATCGGTGTCTCACCTTCACTCATACCGGCAAGCGAGGTGCGCAGCATCGCACGGTCGAACCGGTGCGTCTCGTGCGTATGAGCCGACGCTGGTACCTCTTCGCCTGGGACCGCGACCGGGACGACTGGCGTACGTTCAGACTCGACCGGATCACCGACACCGCGGCCATGACCTCGACATTCGTCCCAAGGCATGCGCCCGCGGAGGACCTCATCGGCTACCTGCGAGATCGCTCCCACGACAGCACCGTGCACCGCGTCGTGCTCACCCTCCATGCGGGTGTCCCCGAAGCGGCATCACGCCTGTACCGCATCGACGAAGCACTCGAACCACTCGTCGAGAACCGATGCCGCTACATCGCGTACGTCGACTCCTATGAGTGGCTCACGCTCGTCCTCGTCCTCACCGACATCGAGTTCACCATCGAAGAACCCGACGACTTCTGCGCCCACGTCTCCGCCGCGGCGCGCCGTCTCCTCCGCGCGACTTCCGCGCACTGAGCAGAGACTCGCGCGGGCGTCCGAACCGACCGTGCTGCCGTCTTCAACCTGGCGCGGCAGCGCCTCCGCGGGCAAATCCGATGTTGTAGCCGGATTCCCGTAGCGGATACGGCGCTGAATCCCCAGCCCGCCTCGCCGCCTTGGACGGTGTTCTACATCGGGAAACGAATGCCAGGCGGGGAGAGGGCCCGCCACCCACTGGGGGCAGGGCCAGGATCTACGCCCCTCGGATTGATGCCTTGAATTGAGTCATAGAAAGGGTCTGCTGCACGGATAGGTGACAGTGGGGTTTCATGCCGCGAGGGCTGCGGCGGGTTTCATAGTGGTCTCGAACTCGATGGGGGTCAATCGGCCCAGCCGTAGTTGCCGACGGCGCCGGTGGTAGGTCCGTTCGATCTGATGTGTGGCACCTCCGGCGCCAATCCAATGACGCCAAAGCCGACCGGATGGCGAAAGCACTGCTGGACAGGCCCTTCATCGACGTGCGGGCCAGGATGACATGGAATGTCTGCCCGCTGCTTCACACCGTCCCCAGAGGCGAACACCGAACTCACTAGCTGGTCTGCTGAGCCGGGGGCAGTCGCCGCTGAGCACCCAAAGGAGCCAATGCTGCCCGTCAGGGCTGCCGGGTCAACGGCTTGCTCGTGGATGCCGTGTCCTGCTCCTGTCCGGTCGTGGCGGACCAGCTGGCGAGCAGTTTCAGGGCGTCCTCGGCGGAGGTGTTGGGGGGCGCGCTGTAGAGGACCACGCTCAGGCCGCTCTCGTCCGGGAGACTCATGGCTTCCTGGTCGAGTTCCAAGTCGCCGACGAACGGATGGGCAGGTGGCCGACTTGCAGCCGGATGACCGTGCCTGAGATGACCGGGAGGTCGCCGACGGGGTGATCGGCCCAAGCCGAGCGTCGGCTCAGCAGCGGGTGCAGCCGGTGCGCTTCTCGGGGTCCGCCATGGCCGCCGCGCGTGCCCGACCGTATCGAACCGTATTGTTCATTGTTAATGTAAATGCGCCGCGCGAGGCACACACCTCACTCCACGGCAGACTCGACACGAGGTGTGAGCAGAAAATAGACGAAGGAGCCAGCTCAAAGTGAAGGCTGCACGCTACTACGACCGCGGTGACATCCGCATCGAGGACATCCCGGAGCCCACTGTCCGACCGGGCACGGTGGGCATCGACGTCGCGTACTGCGGGATTTGCGGCACCGACCTACACGAGTACCTCGACGGACCGATCTTCGTCCCGCCGGCCGGCCACCCGCACCCGGTCTCGGGTGAGTCCGCCCCCGTGACGCTTGGCCACGAGATGTCCGGCGTCGTGTACGCGGTGGGTGATGGCGTCGAGGGCCTGAAGCCGGGCGACCGCGTCGTCGTCGAGCCCTACATCCTGCGCCCCGACGTCGACACCAGCGAAAATAACCCGACCTATCACATCTCGCCCGACATGAACTTCATCGGGCTGGGCGGCCGCGGCGGCGGGCTCGCGGAGAAAGTCGTCGTCGAGCGCCGGTGGGTCCACCCGGTCGGAGACGTCCCGCTGGACCAGGCGGCCCTCATCGAGCCGCTGTCGGTGGGGTACCACGCGTTCCAGCGCTCGGGCGCGAAGGCGGGCGACTTCGCCCTCGTCGGCGGCGCCGGCCCTATCGGGCTGCTCACCTGCGCGGTGCTCAAGGCGATGGGCGTCGAGGTCGCGGTCACCGAACTCAGCCCGCTGCGCCGGCAGAAGGCGCTGGACACCAAGGTCGCCGACCACGTCATCGACCCCGCCGCCACCGACGTTGCCGAGGAGGTCCGGCGCCTCACCGGCGGCAAGGGCGCGGACGTCGCATTCGAGGCCACGTCCGTCAACGTCGTCCTCGACACACTGCTGAACGCCGTCAAGCCGGGCGGCGTCATCACCGTCATCTCAATCTGGGGCAAGCCCGCGTCGCTCGACATGCAGAAGCTCGTCCTCAAAGAGGTCGACCTGCGCGGCACGATCGCCTACGTCAACTCCCACCCGCAAACCATCAAGCTCGTGCAGGAGGGGCGCATCGACCTGGCGCCGTTCATCACCAAGACCATCCGCCTGGACGACCTCGTCACCGAAGGCTTCGAGACCCTAATCCACCACAACGAGACGGCCGTCAAGATCCTGGTAGACCCCCACTCCTGACACGCCGACGGACCCGGCCGCGGGTTACCGGGGCTCGTCTCTCCTTCCTCATCCTCATTTGGTTGCAAAATGGTCCCCGATGGACCGTCCCGGCACCGATGCACTCATCTGTGGCCCCGATGGCACCGCCCAAATCGCCCAGCACGCCCAGCACGCCCAGCACGCCCAGCACGCCCTTCAGATGATGGGCCGCGCCATCGGCCAGGACATTCTCCTCGCGGCCTGCGTAGACTCCCCTGGGCTGCCCCTGTGTTCCCCGCCCATCACTACAATCAACCTGCGCCCCCAGCCTTGCGGGCTGCCCCGTGATTGTTCCGCAGCAGCCAGCCACCCGGGCCAGATCCTGAAGACCGACGGAGACCGCCTGGCGGGAGATCCGTTGCCGCTTCGCGGGTGTCCCCGACATCTCCGTCACCGTCCCTCCCGCCGCCGGTGCCCAGGACCCCACCAAGTGCACCGCCCTGCGCACCGGGCACCGCTTCAAGCGGGACGGACGCCTGACCATGGAGCTCCAGGTCTCCTCCGGCACTCTCGGCGTCGGCGGCCGGCCTCTGATGGAAGGGCTGCTTCACCACGCCGCACACGGCCTGGCACTGACCCGGGACATCACCGATGTCAGCGGCGGTGACCGGCGCTGGCACAACAAACGCTATGGCCGGCTCGCCCGCGAGGTCGGGCTCACGGTGCCGGCCCTGGCCGCCCGTGTCGTCGGACTGGGCCGGTGCCCGCTGTCCGATACGGAAGCCGCGACGTGGGCGGAGGTCATCGCCGCCCTCGACGCCGCGGCCGGCGTCCAGCTCGAAGCCACCGTGGAGTCCGTCGCCCCGCCGCGAAGCGGACACTCCGGCGCCCGCTTCGCAATCGTCTGCGAGTGCACCCCGCCCCGTCGCCAGCAGGTCCCCGCCACATGCCGGGCGCCTGAGAAGGCGGCGTCTTGACCGGAGCGGTGTACCGTTGCGCCACCAGCCGGGAGACAGCGGCGTTCCCCGCCGTTCCCTGAAGTAACTGAACGGTGTGCCTGCTCAGCCGCCGGTTTTGGGGTACCGGGGCGGATGCCTGGCCGGGAACTGGGGAGCTCTGCTGGGGTGCGTCGCGTGGAGACTGATGAAGCCTATTGCTGTCGGGCGACTTCTCCGGAGTGGCTTTCACGGCACCACCCCCATCGCCTCGCCCGCTCATCCGGCCGTGTGCTCCCTCAGCATGCGAAGGAAGACAGAACTGAGGGATGAGCACCCGGGTAGTCACCGGGGCAGAGCCGGCTACCCGATGGGGAAGCGTCGGAGCTCTTGCCGACGTCGCCTCTGACCAGCGGGGCCAGAGATGAGTGGCGTCGTCAACGAACGCGTACCGATCGGTCCCTTTTTCACGAGCGATGTCCCTCGACTGACCCCGGAGTGAGACACCCCAGGTCAGCGCGCCGCGTCCTCCTTCGGTTGCCGGCGGCGAGGTCGACTAGGCGGGCGGAGGCCGGTTCGGGATCGGTGTTCCCGTCGTTGTACTCGTCCATCAGGTACGACGCGACGTGGTCCCGGTGGGCGCGCCATTGGTACAGCTGGTTCATCCGGACGCCACGAAGGGCCACCAGGTCGGCCAGCTCGGTATCGGAGGCTCGCGAAGGCGGGGGTTCGGTCACGCTCTCCAAAGTGGCACCCGCAGGTAGCACCGGAGTACAACTCCCGGGGCTGGTCAGGCCCTGGCCGGCTCCTTGATAAAGCGGTGGGGGTGGGCTGCCTTGACGTACTTCATCGCCGTGGAGGGAGCCATCCCGAAGACTCGCATCAGGTGGACGGGGTCGGCGGTCTCGTGCGCTTCGTCGAGGATCCGATCGATCCTCAACTTCGCGGGCTGAATCCCAAGGTTGGTGAAGATCGGTTGGATTCCGTATTTCGCGACTGGTGGCCCTTCTGAATCGAGGGCGGTGACCTGCGTGACGAACAGATGAGGGTTGGTGCTGCGGGGCCAGCGCTCGACTCGTTCCCGGAGCCAGTCGGTGAGGAGCTTCAAGGTCAGCTCGTCGAGGTAGACGGTGTGCTTGTCGCCGCGGCGGGGAGTGATCAGGCGGCCGGCGGACCGGTTGAGGTCGGTCAGCTGCAGGCGCCGGATCGCCCTGGCCATGGAGCTGGACGATCCCGGCTTCCATCACAGTGTGCTGGCTGACTTCCGCGAGCGCCTCGCACAGGACGACCGCGCCGACCGTCTTCTCGATCTGGCGCTCGCCCGCCTGAAGGAAGCCGGCCTCGTACGCGAGCGCACCACGCAACGCACCGACTCCACCCATGTCCTGGCCGCGGTGCGTGACCTGACCCGGCTGGAACTGGTCACCGAGGCCGACCGTGCCGTGCTGGAGGAAGTGGCCCGCACTGCTTCACATCTGCTGACCGGCCTGGTCGACGAAGACTGGGGGCGCCGCTACGGCCGTCCGGTCCGGCTGGGCAAGAACCCCACCCGGCCCAAGACCAGGATCCTCAAACGAGTTCGCCCACGGACACGGCATGCGCCGTTGCCGCTACCGAGGACAGCCGAAAGCCCACCTGCAACACGTCCTCACAGCCATCGCCGTGAACATCGAACGACTCAGCAGCAGGTCAGCGACCGAGGAACCCTCTGTACCGAGACCACCGACGCCTTCCAGACCTTCCTGGACCAGAACGAGATCCCTCGGTCAAAGTCCTGGCGAACCCTCGGCAGCTGAGCCCGACTGTCCAAGATCCCCGACAGAGTCAAGCTTACGACGCAGGCGCGATCGTCCCGACTCGCAGATACTTCGCGAACTTGATGTGGGTGAGGGGCGCGTAGGCATCGCCGTTGGTGCCTGGCGGCTTCGATCCGTACTCGGACGTGAAGCTGAACTCCCCGGCGTTCTTGACGTTGAACGCTCCGTACTCCTGCAGTGCCTTCGCGACCAGCCGCTCGTACGGCTTGAGCGAGGTGTCGGCGTCGACGTCGTACGCGCGGTCCAGCCAGATGAACTGCCCCTCGCGCCAGCGGCCTTGCTCCGGGCCATCGCTTCCAACCGCCGGGAAAACATACTGGCCGTTGTTGTCTGGGGTGCCGAAGCTCAGGGCGTGATCGATGCGGCCGGCCTTCCAGTCCGCGCGGGTGATCACTCCGGCGAGGCGGGACAGGCCGCTGCCGGTGGCCTGGCCTGTGACGGAGACCGATGAGCCGCGGGTGTCGGACACGGCTCCCCATTCACAGCTCGGCCTGCCGTCCTGCACCTCAGTCCGCCAGCACTCCACCGACCGCCCGTCCGGCGTGATCACCACCGCCCATTGGCGCTCTGGTGGCGGTTCCTTCCACGATGCGTCCCAGGGAAAGCCGACGCCTTCGAAGGGGTTGGGCCCCCATTGCTCGACGTGCTTGCGGGGGGTGACTTCGTAGGTCGGGGTGCTTGAGGTGGCTCGGTACACCAGGGAGCCAGCCTTGCCGGTGTACAACTCCACCCGGCCCAGGGCGAGCAGGTCGGCAACCATCTGCGCAGAGTCGGGCGACAGGTAGGGACGCGGATGCCGCTGGTTGAAGGCATCATCGTTGGAGAAGAAGCGGGGAGAGTGGTCGGCAGCGTCCGACGGCGGCGGCTCGTGCGCAAGCCGACTCACAAGAACCGCTACGGCGACCACCAATGCGAGCCCGACGGTTCCAGCGGCGGCAACGACCGGCCACCGCCGTCTCGGTGCCGTGCTGAGCTCGGCCTTCGCCGCTCGCCACCGTCGTTCCCATTCCGTGCGGTCGCCGGCGCAGGCTTCGGCGTAGGCCAGGGCGACTTCGAGGGGTGGCAGCTGTCTGCCCTTCGCGGCGTTGGACAGGGCACTGGATGACTGGCCCGTACGCGCGGCCATCTGACGGTACGTCGGACCGCCCGCCGAGTTGCGGAGGGCCCGTAACTCGAAGGCGAACCGCTCCACCGGATCGCCCGATGGGGGCTGGGATGCTGCGGCCACCTGTCCGTCCTCCAAGTCAAGGCCCGTGATCGTCTATGTGCGACGTCTGGTCAACCTCCCTGAGTCTAGGAGGCGCCCAGATCTAGGGAAAAGGTCTCGCGCGGCGGCATACCGCAGAAGGATGGACTGCATGGATCAAGGATGGGCGGCCCTGGCCGGAGCCGGAGTAGGCGTCATCGGCACTCTGTGCACCTCGTGGCTGACGTATACGTCCGCTCGGCGGCAGGCGCGTGACCAGGGCACGGTCGAACACGGTCGGGCGCTGCGGAGTGAACGCCTGGAGGCGTACCTCGCATTCATGGAGGCGGCGGAGCCGGTCGACAGCGTGCTGCACCGAGTCGCGCACCAGGACGGTGTACTGGCCTCCGCCCGGGACGCCCCGCCTCCGACCGATGTGTTGTACGCAGCCGTCGAGGAGCTCGGTACCGCGGTAGACGCGCTCTACAAGGCACAGGCGCGGCTCGATCTGATGGGGCCGGAAACCGTGGCTGCGGAGGCCGTGAACGTGTGGTCGGACGTGCGGTCCCTGCGGACCTACCTCGAAAGGGTGCTCCACGGGATACTCGAAGGGGAGTTGTCGGATGATGGGTATCGCACCGGCCTCGAAGACGCAGTTGACGCGGTGGAAGTGAGCCGGGAGAAGTTCGCCCGGCGCGCTCGCGAGGTGATAGAGACTCCACCGTGAGGCCGCCAGAAGTCCGCCGCCAGATGACCTCGGGGGTTGGGAGCGACTGGTGGCTGGCCCAAAGGTCTCCAGCGCAGATGAGCCAACAGGGCTGGCATCGGTACAGGGCACCTCGCTGTTGCCAGTGTCTTGGGTCGACTCCACCGAGTCGCCGGTCACAGGCCCTGTCCTTAGCTAATAGGTGCTTCTTTCCGTGCAGCCGACAGGTCCCATCGTTGCAGGTCAGGAGTACTTCTCGCGTTTCCGGCCACGTACCGGACAGCCACCCTCGCGAAAGCCCGAGGCTAATGCTGTGACCGGGATGGTTCACCGTGATCGGAAGGCGACTCACGGGACGAGCGCGGTCCGCAAGGCGACTGGTATTAATGGTGCATGCAGGAAGAGACCGCGCGATCAGCGATCGACACGTTCATCTCCGCGTTCAACGCCTCGGACGACAGCTATGTGACTGCGCTGCTCTCCCAGGCCCTAACCTCGGACGTGGTCTTCTGGGGCCCGTTGGGCCGCAGTGAGGGGATCGAGGCGGTCGAGCGGTTCGTGCTGGACATCCGGCGCCACCCCGCGGGGACCGGCACGATGGTGCGCTGTTCGGCGGTGGACATGCCGGACGAGTGGGCCCGGTACCAGTGGGTCTTCACGACGCCGGATGGAGGCCCCCGCCTGGCGGGAACGGACGTCGTCCATCTGCGGCGGAGCCTCATCGACCAGGTCATCGTCTTCGCGGGGGAGATCGAGCCGTCCGGCTCCTGACCCGGCCCCGTTCGGGGCTCCGGGTCTGCCCAGCCGAGATCATCTTCACAACGCTTCGGTCGTCCGCGCTTGGCCACGAGCGGGCCAATGATGCGCTTTGGCTGTGTAAGTTCGCGGTTGGTCAGGCTGCGGTGTTGAGGCGTCCGCCCCAACGGATGCCCTTCTCGCTTCGGATGCGGGCGCGTTCCTAGCGTTCGACGGCCAGGACGTCGCGGTGGCGGGCGTTGGCGTTGCGCCAGCGTAGATTGGCGTGCAGGGCTCGTCCTGCGCGAGGGGTTCCTCGCCGTGGTGGACGGCAACGGGCCGCGCCCGCTCGGCCGGTCCACCACGACGTTCGGCGGCGTGGGCATCGGCGCGGTCGCGGTGAGCCTTCACGGGTGGCCCGCTCGCGCAGCTCGTCCGGGTACTTCCGTGGTGCAGGCATCGGACCTGTGTTCTCCCATGTACCGATGGCGATCACGTCTGCCTTCAGGATCGCCACAAAATCCGCTTCAGCTCACTGGATGTACGGGGTTTCGAGACCTACGGCACTACGACAGTCAGTGATGTGCCAGTCAGCTCAAAACCGAGCTTTTCGTAGACGCGGCGGGCTGGATTCGCATCGCTCACGACGAGCGAAATGTCGGCCAGCCCGTCGGCCGCAGCAGCGCTGAGCGCCCGGCGCAGCAGATTGGCGCCAAGGCCTGCGTAGCGGGCTTCGGGCCGGCGGAACACGTCCGCGATCCACGGCAGTCCGTCACGGTCGGTGATGATGGCCCCAGCGACAACACGGTCCGTCTCGTCCACCACCAAGGCGCTGCACGGAAGGACCGGCCCGAGGACGGAGCCCGCGAGGATGGGTGCCAGAAGCTTGTTGAGCGCTTCTTCGTTGCTGCCGGAGTGGTGGTCGGGATGGTCGGCAGGAAAGGCGGCTCGCCATGCCGGGAACACCGCGTCGGCAGCGAGGTCACAAGGGACCGCCCGAAGTCCGTTACCCAGGGCGCATGATGACCAGTCGGTCGGTGGCGGACACGCGACCAAGTCCCTCCGCATCTCATGGGCGTGCCGCATCACCCGTGCGCCACGGCGCAGCAGTTGCTCACCGAGCTCCACGGCTCCCGAGACTGCCCATCCGGACATACCGGAGACGATGGTGTCCACGTGGTCGGGGCCGACCACTTCGGCCAGGTCCGCCCATGGGTGCCCCTCCCGAACACCCTGCAGATAGGTCAGGACCGGCACACCCTGCCCATTGGTCAGGGTGTGGCGCTGCTCGTCGTTCTCAGCCACTCTTCATCCTTGGAAAATCATGTGTACTTTGCGTGCGCATTTTGCGGTTCCGCATCCGGTGTCGCAACGGAATTTCCGCAATTTGTGCAGTGAACGATTCCCCGGTCCCCATGAGGGTCGAGTGAGCCGTCCCGATCGCCGTGTCGGCGACCTCGACCAGGAATCCGCCGTGCACCGTGCCCTGTTGGCTGCCGTGCAAGGCCGCGTCCACCTCGGCACGAACCAGGGTGGTTTCCTCGCCGGTGTCGACGATGTGTAAGCCGGGCAGGTCGGAGATGGGCGTCGGATACCGGCTGCCCACCATCGGCGATTGCGCGCCCCATGACCTCTGACCCTGACCCCCGCCGATGCCTTCGAGGCATGTCGTCGAACCCCGATGGGTCTTCGACGGCAGCACCGCGCGTCCCCAGAATACGGGCACTACCCCTTCGCGTTGCCGAGGAGTTCACCGTGTCCCTCTTGTACGCCCGGCGCTGTTGTGCCGCGCTGGCTTTCCTCGTACTGGCTCTGGTCCTCGTGCCGTTCTCGCCGTTGGCGGCGAGACCCGCGTACGCCGCGACCGCCGTACCCGGCGATCCGCTCACCGGCAGCGGCGCCGTGACCAGGTCGGTGCTGACCGCCGCCGACCTGGCCAGCGGCGGTCAGCACCGTCACCGACGACGCCTTCGCGCTGCCCGCGGCGGCCGCCGCCCCGACGCACACCTTCGAGGGCACCCTGACGCTCAACGGCGTGGCCACCGCCGGCCGTTTCCGCACCATCAAGGACACCTACCACTATGCAGCCATCGCCGCGCTCAAGCACCTGCCACCGGTGAGCATCGACCTCGTGCAGAACGGCAGCCACGTCATCCCTGCCGTCCGCGGCCTGCAGATCACCGGGAGCGCGTACTGGAACCTGATTGTCGGGGGCGGCCGCGCCTGGAACGAGAACGGCGACGGCGGCCGCACCCGCGTCTCGCTGCCCTTCGCGCTGGTCGAGCGCAACGCCAACTGCGTGCACAACGGCCTGCTGACCTTCCTCTTCGACGGCAGCACGATCTCCCGGGTCCGGTACCAGATCGTGCACGAGACGTGCGAGTACTTCCAGTTCGACATGTGGGGCCAGGTCGGCACGACCTACTCCCGGCACACCGTGACCGGTGACACCGACCTGAAGAACGCGTACGCCGCCGAGGTCGCCCACCGCATCCCGACCAAGCCGATCAGCGCGCTGAGCACCGACTCCCCGAACGCCGGCATCGACACCAGTGCGTTCGGCAGCGGCGTCACCGCCTCGGCGCTGAGCACGTACGGGGTGTCCTACGGCGGGGTGAACTACGTCGGTGCGTGCCAGACCCGGCAGGGCGCGTACCCGTACTGCAACCAGATGGTGCTGCCGTCGTACTCGCTGGCCAAGACGATGTTCGCCGGGATCGTGCTGATGCGGCTGACGCAGGTCTACGGCTCGCCCGTGCCGTCGCAGCTGATCCGCGACTGGGTCAGCGAGGCGGACACCTCCGCCTGGAGCGGCGTCACGTTCCAGGACACCGCGAACATGGCCACCGGCAACTACTCCTCCAGCGCCTTCGAGTCCGACGAGTCCGGCAGCGGCATGACGGCGTTCTTCGACGCCGAGGCGTACGGGCCGAAGATGACCGCCGCGCTGGCCTTCCCGCACTCCGCCGCGCCCGGCACGAAGTGGGTCTACCACTCCTCCGACACCTTCGTGCTGGCTCGGGCGATGCAGAACTACCTGGTGTCCAAGGCCGGCGCCGGCAGCGACATCTACCGCTGGATCCGTGACCAGGTGCTGGTCCCGCTGCACCTGAGCCCGGACGTGCTGACCACCGAGCGCACCGGCAACAGCGCCACCGGGCAGCCGTTGGGCGGGTACGGCCTGTTCTACACGCAGGACGACATCGCCAAGGTCAGCCGGTTCCTGAACGCCGACGGCGGGAGGATCGGCGGCGTGCAGAAGCTCGACCCGACGATGCTCGCCGACGCGATGCAGCAGAACCCGGCGAACCGCGGCCTCACCACGACCGCCGACACGACCGGCAGGACCTACCAGCACCAGGACGGCCTGTGGGCACGGCAGTTCACCTCGGCGGACGACCCGGTGTTCACCAGCCCGGTGTACGTGCCGTTCATGTCCGGCTTCGGCGGCATCACCGCGGCGATGCTGCCCAACGGCGCCACGTACTACTACTTCAGCGACAACAACGAGTTCGGCTGGTCGGCGGCGGCCGCGCAGGCGTACAAGCTGCCCGTCACCGGCGGAGGCGGCTGAGGCGGCGGGGCGACCCTGCACGGCCGGCCGGCTGCTCGGCAACGGCGGCTCGAGAGGGACGGCGTCGCTGTGGACGGCGGACGACAAGGCCGAGTCCAACAACGGGCGGGAAGTGCCGCACAGCGGCGCCCGGTTCGCCTTCATCGGGATCGAAGCCGGTGGCCGGTGATCGAGCCTGGGCTTCTGCATGTTCCTGCTCGACTGCGTGCTGCGCGGTGTCCAGTGCCCATGGTCAGAAGGACCCCAAGGCCGGGAACATCATCCGCAGTTGACGTCCCCACTGGTGACTCGTGGGAGGGGGACGGCATCTGCCGGACCCCCTCCCACGCTCTTCTGCCGTCAAGAGCTGTCCGCCCGCCATGCCGAGGGGCGAGTCGCGCAACTCACATGCTGGTCCCGCTCCTGATCCGCGCCTTCTCGAACTCCGCCACCGGGTCGCCTCCGACGCTCCAGGGCCAGGCCGTGACCGTCCCGTTGATCGCCTCGAAGACCGGACGGGCCTGGCCGCGCCGCTCGGCGGCCATCAGCGCGTAGGCCAGCAGGTTCAGGTCGACGACGGCTGCCGCGCGGTGGAAGAACCCGGGCCGGGCCCAGGTGCGTGCCGCACGGTCGAGGGCCTGGGCGGCCGATGCGTTGGACCAGTGGGTGCGTGCCATCAGCGCCTCGACTCCGCCGCCGGCGAGGACGCACTGGTACTGCAAAACCTCGGCGGTGAGCTCGGTGGCCGCGCAGGGCGCGTTCGCGGGCGTGCTGGCGCGGAGCGCGTCGACGAAGTCCAGTACCTGGACGCGCGATACCATCTCCTGCGGCCCCAGATAGCGCAGCTTGCTCAGGTACGCATCGCGGTTCCAGCAGTCGCGGGTCAGTACCTCGTTCCACAGGCCGAACACCTCCGGCTGACTGCGGCGCTCGAGCCGTGACAGACCCAACAGGATCACCCCGGGAGTGGGGTCCTCCGGCGCCAGTTCGGCGGCGCGCAGACAGCTGTCGCCGCGTCCTGCGGACGCCCCCGGGAGCGTCCGTGTTCGAGCTGCGCCCATGCGGACAGGACGAGCGCGCTCGCGTTGCGCGGCTCACGAGTGGCCCAGGAACGGGGCCCGTGCGATGCGGACAGGCGGTACGCGAGGACGGAGAGCCGGTGGGTGCGGCAGTCCCAGTCGGCCCGGCTCTGGTCCAGGAGACGGGATACCTGGGTCATGCACAGGTCCGTCGTCGCGATCGTGCCCGTACTTGTCGTCGCCTGGAGGGACTTCAGCAGCCGGCCGAGGGCAGCATCGTCGAGCTCCAGGACGAGACGTGGCCGTCTGCGGCGACTTGAGAGAAATGCCATGCACACCTCGCTGAGGACCTGGTCGTGCCCGCCAGCGCTCCCGAGACCGCGGCGAGCGTCCTGCGCACGGCCCGCGAGCTGCTGCGCCAGCCTCTCGGGTCGGCAGCTGATGCGGGATATCGCCGCATGGTGGGGCGCACCGGGGCCACCGTCCAATGCCTGCCCGGTCTGGTCAGACCTGCCTGCCAGGCATACCTCCGTGTAGTCGTCGCTGCGGTTCACAGGCGGTCGGCGACCTGTGGTCCGTACCGCTCGACGCAAAAGCGGGACAACCCGGCGGCGAATGCCTCGATGCTGTGCAGCGCGTAGTGGCTGGGGTCCCACGCCGCGTGCAGGTGGATCTGCAGGGGTTTGTCTGTCCTGTCGAGGATCAGCAGCGGGTGCAGGTCGAAGCGGGGGTCGTCGGAGACCACCGCGACACCGTGGCCCGAAGCCGCCATGGCCTGTGCGACGTGCGGGGTGTCGCATTCGAGCACGATGTCGTACGAGGCGTCCGCGTCCTGCACGGCGTGGTCCAGGATGCGGCGGGTGCCGTGCGCCGGGGTGAGGACGATGAGGGGCTCCGCGGCAAGTTCCCCGATGGTGACGCGGTCCCGGTCCGCCCAGGCGTGGTCGGCACGGACGTAGGCCCACAGCGGCAGGCGGGCCACCGGGAGCCCGGCGAAACGGCGCCTCGGAGGTGACGAGGAGATGGCTACGTCGGCGCCCCGCGCAAGGGCCTGGTATGCACGTGCCGGGCTCTCCGCCTGCACGGTGACGAGCGGATCCTCCGGCCCCCAGGTGGCCAGGAACGGTGCGATCACGTCGGTGATGGTGGTGGGCGGCGCCGCCACGGTGATCCGCATGGCACGACCGGCCGCCAGCGCACCGACTGCGGCCTCGGCGGCGTCCGCGCGGGCGACCAGGTCGCGGGCCAGGGGAAGGAAGCGCCGGCCGGCCACCGTCAGGACCATCTGCTTGCCGCCGCGGTCGAAGAGTGTCATCCCCAAGGTCCCCTCCAGGCCGCGTAGTTGGCGCGACAGTGAGGGCTGGGCGACGCGGACCACTTCGGCCGCCTTGGTGACCGAACCGGTCTCCACGATGGTCAGGAAGTAACGCAGCACTCGGAGTTCCATGGCGGTGGTCCCTCGGGAGACGTAGGAGGCATGACCGTAGGAGGCATGACACGTTCATGCCTCAGAGGCATGGTAACCAGCCCTTCCAAGTATTTGAGGCTATGGCTGGCCAGCCGCATTCTTGTCCCACCGGAATTTCGGGTGATCGGCGCCCGAATCTCCGTCGACTTCTCCTCGAACAGTTCCTTCGATTGGCTGGTGTTCCCGCATGGCCCGCCCCCTGCCCCTGATCCTCGCCCAGGCGCCCGGCCGCCCGGCCGACGACCTCGCGGGCTTTGCCGCCGACGTGGAGCGGCGCGTGAGACTGCGCGTACCCGGCGCCCTCGTCGTCTACCCCGAACTGCACCTCGGCGAGAGCGCCCCCGGTGTCCCGGCCGCCCCGGCGGAGGGGGCCGAGCCGCTCGACGGCAAACGCGATGCGGCCTTCGCCGAGCTCGCGGGGGATCTGGGCATCTGGCTGGTGCCCGGCAGCGTCTACGAGCGAGGCGCGGGCGACCGCGTCCACAACACGACACCGGTCTATTCACCACAGGGTGAGCGCCTCGCCGCGTACCGCAAGGTCTTCCCGTGGCGCCCGTACGAGACGACCACACCCGGCAACCGGTTCGAGGTCGTCGACCTCGCCGGGGTCGGCCGCATCGGGCTGTCCATCTGCTACGACACCTGGTTCCCGGAGATCTCCCGCCATCTGGCATGGATGGGAGCCGAGTTGATCGTCAACGTGGTCCGCACGACGACGAGCGACCGCGCGCAGGAAGTCGTCCTCAACCGCGCCAACGCCATCGCCAATCAGGTCTTCGTCGCCAGCGTCAACTCCGCCGCCCCTTCCGGGATCGGCCGCAGCCTCGTCATCGATCCCCAGGGCACGGTGCGCGCCGAAACCGTCGACGCCGGCGACTCCACCCTCACCGACGTGATCGACCTCGACGAGGTCAGCAACGTACGCCGCTACGGCACCGCCGGCCTCAACCGGATCTGGGACCAGTTCCGCCCCGGCGACCCGGCCCTCGAGCTCCCGCTGTACGGGGGCCGCATCGACCCTGCCACCTGGAACCCCGCCCACACCACCGAGGAGCCACCACGATGAGCAGCGAGACCACAGAGAGCACCATGAGACTGAAGGGCGACCTGAGCCTCCTCTCCGTCGTCCTGTTCGGCCTGGCCTACATCTCCCCCGGCATCGTCGTCACGATCTTCGGCGTGGTCGCCGCCACCAGCGGCGGCGCGGCGCCGACCGCGTTCGCCATCGCCACCGTCGCGATGCTGCTCACCGGGCTGAGTTACGCGAAGATGGCGCGCGCCGCGCCCGGCGCGGGGTCGGTCTACACGTACGCCCGCAGGATGCTCGACAGCCGCATCGGTTTCCTGTCCGGCTGGGCGATGCTGCTCGACTACTTCTTCATCCCGATGGTCGGCTGGCTGATCACGGCGATCTACTTCCATGCCCAGTTCCCCGAGGTACCCAAGTGGGTCTGGCTGATCGTCTCGGTGGGCGTCACCACCGCCATCAACGTCTTCGGCATGAAGCTCGCGGACCGCGTCAACAAGGTCCTGATGTTCATCGCTCTGGGGTCGCTGGTCCTCTTCGCCACCCTGTGTGTCGTCTTCCTCGGCAACCACGGCTCCTCCGCGCCTGCCACGGACGCCTTGTGGAACTCCGGCACGTCGATCGGCGCGGTCACTGCGGCCGCCGCCATCGCCGCGTACTCCTTCCTCGGCTTCGACGCCGTCTCCACGCTGGGTGAGGAGGCCAGGGGCGGGGCGAGGACGATCGGCCGCGGCATCATCGGCTGCGTCATCGTCGCCGGCGCGATCTTCATCGTGCTGTCCTTCGTGATGCAACTGGTCCACCCCGGTGCGAAGTTCGCCGACGTCGACGCGGCCGCCTACCACCTGAAGGTGCAGGTCGGCGGCAAGGCGTACGCCGAGATCATCAACTTCGTCACCATCGCCGGATCCATCGCCTCCTGTATCGCCCTGCAAGCTTCCGCCGCCCGCCTCATGTATGTCATGGGACGCGACGGCGCACTGCCCAAGGCCGTCTTCGGCAACCTGTCGAAGAAGACCGGCACGCCCGTCCTGAACCTGCTGCTGACCGCGGCCGCCGGTGTCATCGCCATGAAACTCGACCTGACCACGGCCACTTCGTTCATCAACTTCGGCGCCTTCCTCGGATTCACCCTGGTGAACCTCTGCGTGATCG
Source organism: Streptomyces sp. NBC_00012 (assembly GCF_045040875.1). Taxonomy (NCBI): domain Bacteria; kingdom Bacillati; phylum Actinomycetota; class Actinomycetes; order Kitasatosporales; family Streptomycetaceae; genus Streptomyces; species Streptomyces sp. NBC_00012. The sequence continues at coordinate 364,569 of NZ_CP108309.1, forward strand.
CCCACCTGGTCCGCGAGCGCAGACACGGCCGTACCCCCCACCTCTTCTCGTACCTGGTGATGCCGGCCATCGGCGCTGCCGTCTCCCTCTACCTGCTCACGAAGCTCGGTCACGTCGCGCTCCAGATCGGCGGCGTGTGGCTGGCGATTGGCGTCGTCTACCTGGCCGTCCTGACCAAGGGCTTCCGCCAGCCCGCACCGGAGATGACCTTCGACGACGACACCGCGGCCACGGACGCAGTCTCCGCGTAGCTCCCTCTTGATGTGGGGAGACGAGGGTGCCCCCGACCACTGGTGAACTGGTGCATGACCGCAGCCTCGGAGACCTGTTGGTCCACCGTGATGTGGTGCTCGACGGACTCGATGCTCCGCAGCGCGCCGCCCGTACCGTCCTGGCCGACGTCCTGGACGGCAAGGCGGAGGGTCACCTCTTCGATGCCATGCTGTTGGCCAGCGAGCTCATCGCCAACGCCATCCAGCACGGCAGCGGCGCGGTCCTCATCAGGGTCGAGGTCTACGAGTTCGGTGCGGCGTTGGGCGTCGTCGACCGCGGTGCCGACATCACTGCCGTCCCTGCCCGACCTTCGAACGCGTCTGTTGGCGAAGGGGCGGTGGCCGCAAGCGGGCGCGGGCTGTTCATCGTGGACAGCCTCGCCAGGGCAAGGTCGGTCGAGGAGACCGAGAACGGAAAGATCGTCATCGCTACCCGGGCAGCGAACTGCCCGCGCTGGAGAACGTGAGCGTCCCCGTCCGCCGCGGCGAAGTCCTGGCGATCGTGGGCGCGAACGGCTCGGGCAAGTCGACCCTCGCCAAGCTCCTCGCCGGGCTCTACACCCCCACCCACGGCGTCGTGACGTGGGACGAGGTGGACCTGACCACCGCCGACCCCGAGCAGGTGTGGTCACGCCTCGCGATGCTGCCGCAGGACATCGCCCGCTGGCAGGTCACCGCTCGGGAGAACATCACCCTCGGCCAGGGCCACGGCGACGACCAGGCGGCGGTGCTCGCCGCCGCGAAGGCGTCCGGCGCGGACGGCGTCATCGCCCGCCTGCCCGACGGCCTCGACACCAATCTCGCCCCATCACAGTGGGGAGGCCGCGACCTGTCGGGTGGGCAGTGGCAGCGTTTGGCCGGCGCGCGGGCCCTCTACCGCGACCACGCCCCGCTGCTGATCTGCGACGAACCGACGTCCGCGCTCGACCCACGTACGGAGGAAGCCGTCTACGACCGTATCCGGGCCCTGAGCGCGGGCCGTACGGTCGTCCTGATCACCCACCGCCTCGGCTCCACCCGGGCCGCAGACCGGATCATCGTTCTCGACGGCGGACACCTGCTGGAGGAGGGCACCCACGAGTCGCTCCTGGAGAACGAAGAGGGCGAGTACGCGGCCATGTGGCGGGCGCAGGCCCGCACCTACAGCGACCAGCCCCAGGTGTAGACGAATGTCGGAGCGGTCCTGACGGCCCGGATCACTGCCTGTCAAAGGCCCATTCTGTCGTCGGCTTGCTCGATTTCATGGCATGAGCGCCCCCGCGCAGTCAGGGAGGTTGCGTTCCGGCCTGCCTGCCGAAGCCGTTCGATCAGCCGGGCGTTTTCTTCCTCCAGCTCGACGTTGCGCAAGGTCCCGTGGATATCAGCCACAGTGGAAGCCACGCGCCCGCACGTGCGAGCTGCTGACGGCCGTGGACCGGGTTCTGGCACGCTGCGCGGCCCAGCTGCCGCTCACGATCCGGCAGGTCTGGTACGCACTGGTCTCCGACGGCGTGCTGGCCAAGGAAGAGCGCATCTAGGACTGCCCGCCCCCGCCCGCACCGTCCTCATCTCTCCGTGGCTGGACATCACCCGGACCGACCCGCGCACCGCCCAGCTCGAAGACCGCGACCCCTGGCTCGCCGTCACCGGCGCGCGCTACGCCGGGGACCTCTACCGAGGCGCCCTCCCCGCCGACCACCCCCACGTCAGCCCTCTGCTCGCAGACCTCACCGGGCTGAATCCGATCTCGTTGTTCAGCGGAACCCGCGACATCGTCAACCCCGACGCCCGGCGACTGGCCGCCCGCGCCACGACCGCAGGCGTCGAGCTGGACTTCCACGAGGCGCCGGAGATGCTGCACGTCTACCCCCTTCTGCCGATACCCGAAGGCAGAGCGGCCCACGCCACCATCTGCGCGGCCGTGCGGAGCTGACGCGAACCACCGCTGCCCAGCCGCGAGCGCCGTCTGCACTGGTCGTACTTCCAGCGCCGCAGCCTGGCCCGAGCCAGCCGTTCCTCTCACCAACGCCGTTCGACCACCTCCTCAAGGCCACACTCGCCGCGCCCACCCGCGTACCCTCGTCCTGGACGAGGCACAGTGGCTCTCCAGCGACCAGCTGGAGTACATCCGCGTCGATGGGCGCGGATCTGGTAGTGCACTCCGCCACCAAGTACATCGGTGGGCACAGCGACGCCACGGGCGGAGTCGTCGTCGGTGGCTCGACCTCGCCGAGCAGGACCGAGGGCGGCCTTCCGGGGCGGGGCTCGTCCGTCAGTCCGTCCAGACGCAGGGCGATGGACCTGGAGTGCCAGCGGTTCACCGTCGCGTGGGCGATGCCGAGTTCGGCCGCGGTCTCCTTGTTCGTTCCGCCCTCCGCACTCCGCAGCACGATCTTCGCCCGCAGCGCCAGGAACTGCGCGGGCTTCGCCCGCCGCGACCAACGCGTTAGCTCCGCACGCTCTGCCTCGCTGAGTGCCATCCGCCGGTCAGCGAACGCGAGTGCCACTTGCGCACCGTCTCCGTGGACACCCTGTAATCCGCTGGCACACGCGTGTTTGACGCGCCTTCCGCGCAGACCAGAACGATCCGGGCCCGCTCCGCCACACGAGCTGGGACGTGCCACACAGGGCCGCCGGCCGCCGTACCTCATGTGTGGTGAACTAGGGCCCGGTTTCGAGATGTTGATCTCGTCTCGGCAAGAAAGTTGGAGGGATCGTGAACCTTGGCGGGGGGACGTGGCAGCGACTGACCGCCGTGGTGCTCGTCATGGCGGTGGCGGCCGGGTGTACGGGGCAGCCCGAAGGGCCGGACGGCGGAAACGACAAAGACCTGCTGCGGAACCACGACTGGACGCAGATGCCAGGCACCACCGCGCGGAACGACATCCTGCGGGTCAGCGCATCGGATCGGCACATCGTGGAGCAGGACTCCTCCGGCGGCCAGCCCAATCCCCCGCTGAACCTGGCCGGCCCGCATCTGAGGTCCGATGGCGACTTCACCGTCACCGCACGCATGTCCGGTGTGGGCGACGATGACGGCGACTCATGGCTGCGGCTGTACGGACGGGTACCGATCATCTACGACGAGTGGCGGCAGGAGCGGCCCTCACTCCGCGTAGGCGTGACCGCCGACGGACAAGTGAAGGTACAGATATGGGACGGCGAGGGCGACGAGCCAGCCACCTCCAAGGTTTTCGACTGCGGCTGCTCCGGGACGGTGACGCTCGCCGTGTCGAGCATCGGTGACACCTTCCGCGTGAAAGCCGACGGGCGGCTTCTGGGAACCGTGCAGGACCCGGGGGTGTTCGCCGAGGGCACTGTCTGGTTCGGTCTGGAGGCGGACGCGGACGAAGACGAGCGTCGCGAGGGATGGCGTCTGACGCAGCTGATCGCGCGGGCAGAGAGCGGTGACTCGCTCCGCGTGGTCAACGCGCCGCAGCTACGCCAGGAGCAGTCCGACGACTCGCTGCGTGCGCGGGCCGCAGATGTGGGGCGGCCGTTCGACGTCGGCGCCGCCCTAGCCGAGAACCCGCTGCTCACCGACTCCCGCTACCGGGCGCTCGCGGGGAGCCAGTTCTCCATGCTCACTCCGGAGAACGCGTTCAAGCCACAGTTCCTCCACCCGCGCCGGGGCATCTACGACTTCCGCGACGCGGACCTACTCGTACGCTTCGCCCGCGCAAACGACATGAAGGTGCATGCGCACACCCTCGCCTGGCACGAGGCTCTGCCCAACTGGATGCGGGAGAACGACGATCCCGAGGAGGTGCGCCGGACCATGCTCCGGCACATCGCCACGGTCGCCGGTCACTTCAAGGGAAAGGTCGCGGAATGGGACGTGGTCAACGAGCCCATGTCCGACGACGAGAAAAGCTACACCAACGGGGATCTTGGTCTGCGCTCCGAGCAGAGCCCGTGGTTCGAGGCCATGGGCGAGGAGTACATCGACGAGGCGTTCAGGGCCGCCCACCGGGCCGATCCGAAGGCACGGCTATTCCTCAACGAGTACGGGGTCGAGGAGGAAGGCGAACGGTGGGACGCCCTTTACGATCTGGTCAAGAGGCTCAAGGAACGGGGCGTACCGATCGACGGCGTGGGTTTCCAGAACCATGAGTACGCACCCGGCGACCGCACAGACCCGGAGACCTTCCGCAGCCATGTGCGGGATCTGGCGGAGCTCGGGGTCCAGGCGCGGGTGTCGGAGATGGACGTCCCCATAGGCGAGGACGAGGAGGACGGGCGGGAGACCCAGGCCGACGAGATGGTGGGCAAGCTGCGGGTCTGCCTGGAGGAGCCGAACTGCACATCGTTCTCCACATGGGGATTCACCGACCGGTACGGTTCCACCGCCGACACCAAGATCTATCCTCCGCGCACGGCCGATTCCCTGCCGTGGGACGCGGCCCTGCGGCCGAAGCTGGCGTACGAGCGCCTGCTCGAGGCCTTTGACGAGGCGTGAGGCATCAGGGCTCCCGGACCACTGGGGCCCTACCCACGCTGGGCACTGTCACGTTGGCTGACCGGGTGGGATGATCTTCGGGTTGATCATGGTGAAGGGGGTTGTCCGTGGGCAGTACGCCGCCGTCGTGCAAGGGCACCGGTACTCGGTCGAGGTGATCTCCCAGCGTGTGGCTGTACTTCCACTTCCCGTTGTCATTCCGTGAGGTGGAGGAGCTGATGCTGCAGCGCGGCTGCATCGTGTCCTACGAGACGATCAGCCGGTGGTGTCTGAAGTTCGGGCAGCCCTACGCCAACGCGCTGCGCCGCCGATGTCCCCGTCCCGGCGACAAGTGGCATCTCGACGAGGTCTTCATCACGATCAACGGCGAGCAGAAGTACCTCTGGCGCGCGGTCGACCAGGACAGCAACGTGCTGGACATCCTCGTCCAGAACCAGCGCAAGGCCGCGGCCAGGCGCTTCTTCCGTCGGCTCCTCAAAGGAATCGGGGCCGCGCCGAGGGTGATCGTCACGGACAAGCTCCGTTCCTACGGCGCCGCTCACCGCGAGGTAATGCCCTCGGTCGAGCACCGCTCCCACAAAGGCCTGAACAACCGGGCCGAGAACTCCCACCAGCCAACGAGGCAGCGCGAACGCGCCATGAAAGGCTTCCGCAGCGTCGGAGGAGCTCAGAGATTCCTGGCCGCGTTCAGCGGCATCTCACCCCACTTCCGGCCACGCCGGCACCGGAGGACCGCCCCCGACCACCGCACCGAGATGACCGTCCGCTTCGTGATCCGGGACCAGATCACCGGCGCCACCGCCCCACCCACCGCAGCGTGACCCAGGACCCCACCCAACCCCCACACGCCCTGACGCGCCCTCAACCGATCAACACCCCACCAACGTGACAACGCCTGCGCCGCAGGTGCCGTCCGACGATGCGGTTGATCCTCATCAGTCTGCTCACGCGCTTGCGGTTGATCTTTCTTCCGCGGGAGCGGAGTCCGGCATGGACGCGCGGGGCGCCATAGGCGCCCTGGTGGTCGGCATGGATCTGTCGGATCTCCGACACTGTTCGCTCTTCCTCGACGGCTCGTTCGGCACGGGCGTCTGCAGTGGCCCGGTGCTGGTAGTAGCCGGAGCGGGAGACGCCCAGAACCCAGCAGATCCGCTTCACGCCGAAGTCGGCGCGACTCTCGGAGATGAAGTCCCAGCGGCGGGGGCTCACTTCACCTCCCGGGCGAAATAGGCGGCTGCCCGGCGCAGGATCTCGCGCTCCAGCTGCCACTCCTTCTCCGCCTTCAGCAGCCGGGCGTTCTCCGCCCGCAACCGGGCCAGTTCCTCAGCCGGACTCCCCCGGCCTCGCGGCGCTCGGGCAGTTCCTGCGACTCGTCTTCCTTGCGGACCCACGTCCGCAGCGCTCGGCGGTGATACCGAGGTCCGCCGCCACCGCCGCGTATGTGCGCCTGCCGCCCGCGGCGCGGTAGAGCGCGACCGCGTCCTTCCTGAACTCCTCCGGATACGGAGACTTGCGTCCCACCTGGACATCCCTCCCTGGACCATCAAGATCCATTGTCAGGGTGTCCACTCCAAAGGATCAACCTCAGTGCGCACACTGGCCACGGCCCGAACACACCCCGCGACCTTCCCGTACAGGTGACGATGACCGCGCTGAGCTGGGCAAAAGCGGAGAGCGAGATTCAAGCTCCTCGCCCACGCTCGGCGACGGCAGGCGCATGGGCCCGCCTTCGCTGACGATGCCACCGGCAGTTCCACATTCGTCCCCCTTACCACTGGCCGCTGAGCGAATTGCTGCGCAGTGATCGGTGAGTGCCTGGGTGTGATGCCGGTCTTGCGCCCGGGTCACGAGTCAGCTGACCACGGCTGTGCGGTTCGCGCCATCGAACGTGGACAGGGCTGTCCCATAACCTGGCGGCGCATGATGACACCGTGGCCCCGGGGGATGCATGGACTCGTTGTCCTTGGTCTCGGCGATCGTCGCCGTCTGCAGTGCGGCGGTTGCCGCGCTCTTCAGCTGTTGGCAGCAACGCCGCCTGCGGTCATGGGAGCAACGCAACTACATGGACTGGTACGGGGCTTCCCTGGCCTGGGCCACGTTCGATCTGCAGACCAAGCTCTACAACATCCTGCACGGCCACGTCGTCGATCTGGACCCCTCGCGCGACGCCGGCTTCCTGGCGGGCGGCCAGGGCCGCGGCTGTGCGGGATTCTGGAACGGCAGCGGTCTTCATGCGATGTCCTGCTCGGGTGGTTGTCGGTTTTCGCCTTCTCGCTCTACGCCCTGATCAACACGAAGTCCGTCACCCTGCTGATCCTCGGCATGGTCCTCGGCCAGGTGCTGCAGTCCGCGATGTACGCACCGCTGGGCCCGCTACTGTCCGAGATGTTCAGCACTCGGGTCCGCTACACCCGGGCTTCTCTCGGTTACCGACTGGCCGCGCTCATCGGCGGCGGCTTCACCCCGCTCTTCGCCAGCAGTCTGCTCTCCGCCTCGGGCGGCGTCTCCAGCGCTCCCCTCGCCACCCTGGCCATGGGCTGCGGACTTCACCGCGATCGCCATCTGGCGCATCGGCGAAACCTGCGGACGGGACCTGTTGGAGGAGGACACCACTGCGCTGCCGGCCCGCCTCACCAGCGCCGCGCCCGAGTCCGCGGAGCCACTGACCGGCAAACGGACGGAGCCTCGTCGATCACCAACCGCGTCCGCTGATCGACGAGGCTCCCGCCGTTTCCGCCCCCAGCCGGCCGATCGGACTCCCTTGCCTTCTCTCCAGTATGTAAGCGCCTGGCGCGTATCTGAACTGTCCCTACGCGTTCGTGGATTGCGCCAGCCTGCCGGTGTTCCTTCACCCGGAGATCGTCGGCCGCCTACGCCTACGCCAGGAACCAGCTCATACCCTGGGCAAAGGGAATGCCAGAGTCCCCGCTGGCACTGCCGCGACCACGAACGCCTCCCCGAGATGAGCGACTCACTGATCACCGGGGGCACGATCACGCTGACGAAGCTGCGTGTTCAGTCGTGCCAGGTGCTCACAGCCGCTTTGACGTAGTCGGTGAAGTCGCGCGGCCGTCGGCCGAGTGCGCGCCATGCGCCGTCGGAGATATGGCTGTCCATTCCGCGCCGGATCGGGCTCACAGCCTCCGCGTAGTCCTCCGCCTCGGCGGCCGACCATCCCTGCCCGGCGAGTTCGGCGACGAACTCACCGTGGGAGAGCGGGACATAGCGGATGCGGCGGCCGGTCGCCTCGGAGATCTCGGTGACGGCCTCGGCGATGGTCAGAGCCCGGGGCCCGGAGAGTTCGTACGTCTGCGCGGCGTGGCCGTCCTCGGTGAGCGCTGCGACCGCGACCGCGGCGATATCCTCGGCATCGACGAAGGAGACTGCGCCGTCCCCGGCCGGTAGTCTCAGTTCACCGGCAAGGATCGCGTCCCGGAAGATGCCCTCGCTGAAGTTCTGTGCGAACCAGGCGGGTCGCAGGATCGTCCACGCGATACCGCTCTCGCGCACCGCGCTCTCACCGTCCACGTGTGTGGCACCTGCGATGTTGGCTTCGCCGGAGTAGCCCGGCACATCCACGCCGCGCCCCGACAGCAGCACGACGCGCTCGACTCCCAGCTGCGCGGCGCGCTCGATGAAGGGGCGAGTGAGGAGGTGCCCGTCGAGCGGCACGAGGTATACCGCCTGCACCCCCTCCAGCGCGGAGTCCCACGTGGTGCGGTCGCGCCACTCGAAGGCCGGCTCACCGGAGCGCGATGCCACGCGGACCGGGGCCCCTTGTGCCCGCAGCCGGGACACGACCCGGCTGCCGGACTTGCCTGTGCTGCCAGTTACCAGAATCGGATGCTTGGTCATGAGGCCAGTCAAGACACTTCTCGCGAGACAGTCCATGGCTACCAAGCTCACTTCGATGTCTGCACGTCTACTGTGGGGGTGTGGATGTGCTCTCTGAACTGCTGGACGGAGTGAGGGCGCGGGGTGCCCTGTTCCGGCAGACGACCATGAGCGGGCCGTGGTCCCTACGGTTCGCCAGCGGGTCACCGCTGACACTGGCCACGATGCTGCGCGGACAGGCGTGGATCGTCCCCGCCGATGGCGAACCGGTGCCGGTCGGCACCGGAGACATCGCGATCATCCGCGGCCGGGCGCCATATACGGTCGCAGATGATCCGGGCACCCCGCCGCAGGTAGTGATCAAAAGCGCCGATTACTGTAGGCGCGCCACCGATGATGAGACCGGCGACGGCCCGGACGGCTCGACCCTGCTGCTCAGCGGCGCCTACACCGGCCGCGGCGAGATCAGCGAGCGGCTGCTCCAAGCACTGCCCGAAGTGCTGGTGATCCCCGACGCCGACGGCCGCTGCCCGCTGCTTGATCTGGTGGTCCAGGAGTTCGTCACGGACAGACCCGGGCAGCAGGTGATGCGTGACCGGCTACTGGACCTGATGCTCCTCTCCACGCTGCGGACCTGGTTCGACCAGTCCGAGGCCCACGCGCCGCCGTGGTATCGCGCAATGAAGGACCCAGCGGTAGGCCACGCTCTGCGACTTCTCCACGACGATCCGGCCCATCCGTGGACCGTGGCGAGCCTGGCGGCCGAGTCGGGAGTGTCCCGCGCTGCGCTGGCTCGTCGCTTCACCGCACAAGTCGGCGAACCGCCGATGACCTACCTCGCCTCGTGGCGCATCGACTTGGCGGCCGACCTGCTGCGCGAAACAGAGGCTACGGTCGGCTCGATCGCCCGGCAAGTCGGCTACGCCAACACCTTCGCGCTCAGCGTCGCCTTCAAGCGCCTCCGCGGCATCACCCCGACCCAGCACCGCATCACAGCGCCCCCCAAGCTCGGGGAATGAGAAGGCCCGTCAGTACGTAGTGATCACGGGTGAAGAGCCGGGAGCCGGGCCCCTCGACGGTGATGGCGTTGCCGAAGCGTCTGCTGCCCAGCAGGGGCCAGCAGTTGGCTGGAACTCGAGTTGACACCCGGAAGTCCCTGGACGACCCGCAGTAGAGATGCAAATATACGCAGAATGCCACATAATCATGTAGACCATCTCTGTCACTCGACTGCAGAGCAGCGCATGCCACTTGGCTGAGACCGCGCAGCCGTGGTGGCTACGCCGTTTGACGGAATGCTGTTTCATTTGGAACGCGGGGTCTTCGGCGACAAAGCCGGTTGAGATGGTGCCCTTGGTGAGGAAGGGTCTGTGGTCATGGAGTACTTCTGCTACCACCGTGACCGGCTGGGCTCCCTCGCGTTACGCGAGGAGTTGCTGGAGGAGCACTGGTCCTACATGGACCGGTACGCGAAGGAGCTGATCGCTCGCGGTCCGACCTTCGCCGATGATGGTGAAACGCCCACTGGAAGCGTGCATATCGTCGATCTGCCCGATCCCGCCGCTGCCCGTGCGTTCGCCTTCGACGAGCCCAACTACCAGGCCGGTGCGTACCGGGACGTGCTGCTGCGCCGGTGGCGCAACGTGCTGGGGCGCACCATGTGGGATTTTCCCGGTGGCCGGAGCGGTGGCAACCGGTACCTGGTGCTCGGCCTCGGCGAGGGCCTGGCCGCAGACCTCGCCCTGCCGCCCGACCAGGACGAGCTGATCGCGTACGGGCCGCTGCTGTCCGACGAGGGCGACACATGGCTGGGTACGGCGGTGCTGCTCAGGGCCCCAAACCCGGATTCGGCACGCGCCGCCCTGACTCCGGACCGGTACGCGGACATCGAGGTCCACGACTGGGAGTTCGGCGGGCGTCGATGAACCACGGAGGCACCGGGCCGATGCCATCTCCGGAGCGCATTGACCTGGGACAGGAGCGGTGATGGTGGCGATGCGGGCGGTTCCATTGGTGGGCGGGCCGGTGGAGTTACGGGGTGCGCTGGACCTGGAGACCACAGCGGCAGGGGTGATGCCGCGCCGGTTGCCCGCGTGGACCAAGAAGCAGTACCAGGACCCGTCGGTCTACGGGGTGACCGTGATGCCTTCGGGGGTGCGGTTGGTGTTCCGCACCGATGCGCGCGCATTGGAGTTCGAGGTACTCACCTCCACCGGCCAGCTCGACGCCGACCCCCACCCTCGCCCAACCGGGATGCTGGAGTTGTTGGTGGACGGTGCCCTGGCCGGGCGTCGGCAGGCGCCGGTGGGCAACGTGCTGCGGATGGCGGGCCCCGGGGCCGTACAGCGACTCATCCCGGGCAAGCCCGGGACCGTACGGTTCGCCGGACTGCCGGCCGGTATGAAGAACGTCGAGCTGTGGCTTCCGCAGCAGACCCCTACGGAACTGGTGGCACTGCGCGCTGACGGCGACGTGCTGGCGCCGCTGCCGGACGGGCGGCGCCGCTGGGTGCACCACGGCAGTTCCATCAGCCACTGCATCGAGGCTGACGGCCCGACCGGGACCTGGCCGGTGGTGGCAGCTGCGCTCGGAGGGGTGGAGGTGATCAACCTCAGCCAGGCGGGCAACGCGCTGCTGGATCCCTATGTCGCCCGGACGATCCGCGACACGCCCGCCGACCTGATCAGCCTGAAGGTGGGCATCAACATCGTGAGCCTGTCCGCCTTCCGGCTGCGGACGTTCGGCCCGGCGGTACACGGATTTCTGGACACGATCCGGGACGGTCACCCGGACACCCCGCTGCTGTTGATCTCCCCGGTGAGCTGTCCGGCCCTTGAACAGGTTCCCGGCCCGACCGAGACCGGACCGGACGGGAGGATCGCTGCCCTGGGCGACCCGGCCGATGTGGCCGGCGGCGCACTGTCGCTGACGGTGGTCCGTGCCGAGCTGGCCCGGATCGCTGCGGCACGACAGGCGTCTGATCCCCACCTCCACTGTCTCGACGGACGAGCGCTGCTCGGCCCGGACGAGGCAGACGACCTGACCGACGGCCTTCACCCCACCGCCGCCGCGTACCGCCGAATGGGCAAGCGCTTTGCTGCCCACGCCTTCGCGACCAACGGTCCCTTCCGCTGAGCTGTTATTGACCTCCGGTGTCGAAATGCGCTTCGAACTGGGCCGCTGGCCTGGGCATTCGCCGGACGGCAGGTACCGCGATGGGGACGGGATCGGGTGCGAGTGGGGGTGACCCGCACTGGGCTGGGCGGAGAGGATGCTGCCCATGCGCGCCGACGCGAACGGGCTCTTCGCCTACAGCAACGCCGGCCCCACCAGGGACGGGAGCGGCGTGCTCCACCTTGCTGCCGCGGACGGAAAGCGGACGCAGCTCCTGAGGCTCCCCAAGGGCTTTGCGGTCTCATACATGCAGTCACAGCTGGCCGGGCCCGGAATGGACCTGCCGATCGTCTACCAGGACGGGCGCCTCTTCTTCCATCTCACCTCCGGCTTCGATCCCTCTCTGTCAGCCTTGGGTGAGACATCCCGTTCTGCGGGGTTAGCCTGAGAGGGCACGACAGGAGAACCGTCCCTTATGCCCAGTACAGAGCCCGTCGGGTCCGAGCCGGCGCCGAGGCCGAAGCGCCGCACTTTCACCTCGGAGTACAAGCTGCGAATCGTCGCCGAGTACGACGCCGCGCCCAGGAACGAGAAGGGTGCGGTCCTGCGCAGGGAACGGCTCTACCACTCGCATGTCAAGGAGTGGCGGGCCGCCCGGGATGCCGGGGCCCTGGAAAACCTGGTCGACCGCCGGACCAGCCCGGCCCGTGCGAAGAAGTCCGCCGCGGAGGTGGAGAACGAAAAGCTGCGGCAGCAGGTGGAGCGGTTGCAGAGGGACCTGGCACGGAACAAGGCCGCACTCGAGGTGATGGGAAAAGCTTCCGCGCTCTTGGAAATGATCTCCGAGAGCGCGGACTGAAGCCTGCCGCCGGCCCTGTCGTGGACGAGGCGTTCACCAGCGTCGAGGTTCAGCTGGGCATCACGGCCGCCTGTCGGCTGACCGGCCGCTCCCGCGCCACGCATTACCGTCGGCTCCGGCCCCCACCACCACGCAGAACACGTGCCCCGCAGATGCAGCCGTCGGCCCTGACGGCCGAAGAGCGTTCTGCGGTACTCGAGTTGATGAACGGCGACCGCGCGTACCTGGATGCCGTGCTCGTGCCGGCGGTCGGTGTACCCGTAGAGGGTGGTCAGCCATGACCCGTCCGGCAGGAGTTGGTCGGGGGCCAGACTGTAGCGTTTGATCGCCAGTCGCATCAGCAACTGGGCGCCCGAGGCCGACCAGACCCGCCACAGGCCAACTCCCGGATAGCCGCGGTCGGCCAGGACCAGCATCCCCGGACGCATGGAGCGGGCCAGATCCTTGGCCGCGGTGGTCTCGTGCGTGCTGTACTCCGTGATCGCAGCGTCCACGATGACGCGAGTGCCGCACTCCACCAGCCCCACGATCCGGGCCTGCGGGAACGCGGCCCGCTTGTAGGGCCGCTTCCCAGGCTTGGGCCGTCCGCCGTGCCGGCCGAACGCCTCGTCATTGGCCGGGGTATCGGCGATGTCAACGCAGGTGCCGTCCACCGCCATCAGCCGCAGACCCGCCAGAACGCCCACGTGTCCGACGGCTCGGCCAGCGGCACCACAGAGCCGGCGAACAACTCCCGAAACGGCTCCCAGCCCAGGCGCCGACGAGCCAGGAAAATCGAGGACTTGGCCGGCTCCCGCCAGGCCCCCATCAGACCGACCTGACGAAGCCCGAAGGTCATCTTGCGCATGACCTCCAGATACGGGTCCGGGGAGAACAGTGCCAGCCCGAGCACGAAGTACAACACCAGCCGGGCCGGCAGCAGTCTGGACCGCTGCTCGGACCGCCCGCATGCCGCGATCGCCCGCTCGATCTCCGCCGCCGGATACACCCGCGCCAACAGCCCCACACTCACGACATCGCGAGCCCCCGGCACCAAACTCTCCTCGCACCTGACAAACCATCACACCTACATCAAGGGCACCTTAAACTAACGGTATTGGATCAAGGTGCCATCATTCTCACCGCGGCCCTCGCCCACGCGGCCGGGCTGGTGGTGGGAATGGACATCGCCCGCAACGTCACTCTCCTTCTGGCCCTCGCACTCCTCACACGCCGCCTCGCCAACGAAGCCACGGCAGCAGGAGCAGGACTGATGCTCCTCAACATCAACCTCATGCTCGGCCGCGTCTACAACCCCGATGACTACGCGACCCACACCTGGTGGGCCATTACCCTCTACCCTTCCGACAGCATGACTGCGTGGCTGGTCACGGTGGTCCTGTTCGCACTCGCACTCCTGTTGGCATTCTCGCGGACTGCCGATTCCCGTTGATGCCTGAACCACGAGGAGCCCAGGGCACCAGCACCTGCACCTCGGACACTGCCCGGACAGCCCGCCGCACCGAGACATCCGCAGCGATCTTCCGCACCTTCGACAACCCCCTCCACCCGGCCGCCCCGGACCCGTCGACCTGCCCCGCCCCACCTGATCACGGGTAGCGGCTACGCTCCTGCCCGCGGGACAGCCCGCACCCCGCCCTCCGAACCCAGGGCAGGGTGCACCCACGTACAGGGCCGCTACGGCAACCCTCACGACAGCACCAGACCCCCGCAGTCCTCTGCGGGGGTTCTCGTCGTCAGACCCGGGTGCGGGCAGGGGCGCCGAGGCTCGGTGATCAACCCTTGGGGCGGCCCTGCTCGCCGTCGGCGGGTGTTTGCGTCCTGGCCCGGTAGGCGCGCTTCTTGGCGAGGGCACCGCAGGTCTTCATCGAGCACCAGCGCGCGGCACACGACCTCGATTCCGGGCCGCTGGGCCAGCCACGCGATTGCGTCGATGGCCAGAAGAGCCCTGGAGAAGGCCTGGTCCGTCGTCCGAGGGGTCGGACCCGCCGAAAGACGGGAGTGGCACGGCCGCGCGGTCGAAAGGAGGGCGGCCGAGCCGTTCAATCCGTCGACTTCAGGCGAGGTCGGTGGCGGGCTCGGTCGCGTAGCGGCTCATCGCGTCGATGTTGGCCTGTCGCGTCAGCGGCCGGCCGCCGGCGAGCACCTCCTGGAGGTCTCGGAAGTACTGCACGTACAGGTCGGGGGTGAATGTGCTGAGCATGACGGCGGGCTGGTCGGTCGGGTTGGCGAAGGTGTGAGGGGTACCGGGCGGAACCATCACGAGCGTGCCCGTGGTGGCGTCGCAGTCCTCGTCCCCGACGGTGAACCGCACGGTGCCGGAGAGGATGTAGAAGCCCTCGTCGTGTTGGGCGTGGCGGTGCTGCGGCGGTCCCTGGGTGTGCGGGGCGAGGACGGACTCGGCGATCGCGAGGCGGTGCCCAGTGTGGCTGCCGTCCTCCAGAACGCGCATGCGCGTGGTGCCCAGAACGATCGTCTCGCCGTCGCCGGGACCCACCACCGATACGGCGAGGTCGGTCTGCGGCTCGCTGGTCTTCGCTTCTTCGGTCATGCTCACGAGTGCACCGCCGGAACCCCGCCAGTGTCCAAGACCCATCCCGCAGCGCCGATACCCCGTGGGTATCGTTGCAGCGTGGAGCTACGGACCTTGCGCTACTTCGTGGCGGTCGCCGAGGAACTCCACTTCGGCCGGGCCGCCACCCGACTGCACATGAGTCAGCCGCCGCTGAGCCGGGCGATCAAGCAGTTGGAGGCCGATGTCGGGGCCCTGCTCTTCGCCCGCTCGCCCACCGGCGTCACGCTCACTTCGGTGGGCACGGTGCTGCTCGACGAGGCGCGGGCCCTACTCGACCACGCCGACCGCGTCCGTGTACGCGTGAGCGCAGCGGCCGGCGTCGCGACCATCACTGTCGGCATCCTGGGCGATGGCACCGACCCGGGAGTATCCAGGCTGGCCGCCGCCTACGGCCGAAGCCACCCCGGCATCGACATCCGCATCCGCGACACCGACCTGACCGACCCGACGTGCGGGCTGCGCGCCGGGCTGGTCGACATCGCCCTGACCCGGGCGCCGTTCGACGAGACTGCCCTGACGGTGCGTGCGCTGCGAACCGATCCGGTCGGCGTGGTCCTGCGCGCCGACGATCCGCTGGCCCGCCACGACCGGCTGCGGCTGGCCGAGCTGAGCGACCGCCGCTGGTTCCAGTTCCCGCAGGGCACCGACCCCATCTGGCAGTCGTACTGGAACGGCGGCAGGCCGCGCGAGGGCCCAGTGGTGCGCGCCGTCCAGGAATGCCTGCAGGCCGTGCTGTGGAACGGCACGGTCGGCCTGGCCCCGCTAGGACACGACCTGCCCGCAGAGCTGGCCGTGGTACCGCTGATCGACATGACGCCGAGCCGAGTGGTCGCGGTGTGGAACGAAGGTGACACCAACCCGTTGATCCGATCCTTCGTCGAGATCGCGACAGCCGCGTACCGCCACTGAGCACCGGCAACCGGCGCTGCCGCATCCCGTGAACAACTCGAACGCCGCGGCCCTCGGAACTGCCTCCCAAAGCGGTGAACATCTGCTGTCCCTTCCCTGTCGCGTACAGAGCCAGCCATCGGCGTCGACGGCCCGCCACAGGTACTTCAGCTCACCGTTGATCTTCACGAAGACCTCGTCCAGGTGCCACTTGTCGCCCGGCTGCACACGCCGGCGGCCCAGGCCGTTGGCGTAGGCCTGCCCGAACTTCGTACACCAGCGGCGGACCGTCTCGTGGGAGACGAGCACGCCGCGCTCGAGCATCAGCTCCTCGACCTCGCGGAACGACAGCGGGAAACGGAAGTACAGCCACACGCAGTGCGCGATGATCTCCACCGAGTACCGGTGCCCCTTGCACGACGGCGGCGCGCTGTCCACGGACGACCCCTCCCAGCACGACCAACCAGAAGATCATCCCAGGCCGGTCAGTCAACGTGACAGAGCCGACCAGATCACTCCGTTACGGGCAGGCACTCGGTGAGCAGGTCGATGACGTCGCGCCAGGCTCGCTGCGCGTGCCGTGGGTGGTAGCCGACGCCGGGACGCACGGTGTGGTCGACCGGCGGGTGGTGGAAGGCGTGCAAGGCGCCGCCGTAGACCACGAGGCGCCAGTCGACGCCCGCGGCCTGCATCTCGGCGGTGAACGCGTCCCGTTGCGCGGGTGGCATGATCGGGTCTTCCGACCCGACCCCGGCCCACACTGGGCAGCGGATGCGCGCCGTCTCGCCCGGTCGGCCTGTGGTCAGTGCGTTGACTGTGCCGATCGCGCGTAGGTTGACGCCGTCGCGCCCGAGTTCCAGCCCGATGGCGCCGCCAGTGCCGTAGCCGACGGCGGCGATCCGGTCGGGGTCGGTCCGCGGTTCGGCGCGCAACACGTCGAGCGCTGCGTGGCCGATGCCCCGCATCCGGTCGGGGTCGGCGAGCAGCGGCATGCAACGGGCCAGCATCTCGTCTGGGTCGCCCAAATAGCGCCCGCCGTGGACGTCGAAGGCCAGCGCTACGTATCCCAGTTCGGCGAGCGTATCGGCCCGGCGGCGCTCGACGTCGCTGAGCCCCGGACCCTCTGGTCCGAGCAGCACCGCGGGCCGGCGGTCGACGCCGGCCGGGAGCGCGAGGTGCCCGATCATCGTTAGGCCGTCGGCCGGGTACTCGACCGTGCGCGTTGTAATCGTCGTCATGAGACTGGACCGTAGTGATCGTCGAGCCCGGTCGGGCCGGTGTTCTCCGCCGGCAGAACAGCGCGGGAGTGCCTCTGAAATGCGGCGATGGCTCACAAGATCCGTCACAAACCCCGTTCCCGCAGCAGCGTTATCGGATCACTTGCCCTGGGCACGGTGCTGGAGGTGGACCTGCCGGGTCTTGCGCCGGGGGAGGCCGGGGCGATCGACGACGTCGACCAGCTCACTCAGAAGATCACCGAGCTGCTGGTCGGGTCGGTGATGGGGCTCATGGTGGTCGCGGCAGTGGTGGCTGCCTGGGCCAAGACGAAGTCGGTGGTGTCCGCCGGCGTGGCACTCGCCGGCGGAGCCGCGCTGTGGTTCGCGGTGATGAACGCGGCGGTGTTCCGCGACAGTGTGGGCGAGGAAATCGCGCCGGACAGCGGCACTGCCAAGAGCGCGGGTGCCGGTTACTCGGTGGTCCGGGTCATCGAGCCGGTGCCCGGTGACCGGCGATGAACGGATTCCTGGCCGGGTGTGTGGCGGTGCTGTTCGCTCGATTCGCCGTGTCGTACGTGTGGGCCAAGATCCGTTCCCTGCTGGCTGCTTCGGGGGCCGTGTTCGTCAGCGCGGCGACGGTGTGGCAGATGTTCGGTGAGCTGCGATGAGCGGCGCTGCGGAGTCGTCGCCGGAGGTGCTGGTCGGCCGGTGCTACACCCGGGCGCGCCGTCACCCTTTGATGATCGGGAAGTGGCCCGGTGGGCGGGGACGGATCTGGGGTGGCCCGTACACGGTGCCGCAGATCGTGGTCTTGGCCGTCTCGCTCGCGGGCCTGGTGCTGACGCGAGGGCTGTGGGCGTATTTCGGGCTGTTCAACTACGCGATCGCGCTCGGTGGGCCCTACGGGTTGTCGCTGCTGGTGCGCCACATCCGGGTCGACGGCCGTAATCCGCTGGCCGTGGCCGCGAGCTCCGCCTCACTGGTGACGAGGCCGTCCGGGGGGCGGTTGGGCGGGCGTCCGCTCAGGGCGCTGGGCAGTCACCGGGCTTTGATCGGGGTGTGCAGCGTCACCTGGGCCGCATCGCAGCCCGGAGCAGGTAGCGGGAGCGCGGGCCGTCCCGTGCTCCGTCCGGCTCGGTCACAGGCTGCGGCCTCCCGTGCGATGGGCGTCGGCCGCAGCACCACGGCAAGAGCCGTCCCTGTGGCCGTCGCCCAGGAGGACGTCGGCGTAATCCGTGGAGCGGCTGGCCGGCGGCCGGCGCCGGTCGCGGCGGCGTTGCTCGCCGCCCGGCGCCGCGAAAACCAGTTCAGCGCGAGTGATGCGCCCGTGGCGCAGCGAGGGGAGTGATCCGCGATGCGGATGCCGATCCGGCATGTGGCCGGGAACATGATGTGGACCGTGCACGGTCAGGTCTGGGCAGACTACCGGGTGGCGGGAGCGGATGCCGCTCACACGTCGCGGCGGGCGAAGGAGCAGCGGCTGAAGCAGTTGGAGGCGCTGGTCAAGGCGCTCAAGGGTGAGTCGATGCTGCTGAGTCTGTGTCCGGCCGTCGACCCGGCGAGCGTGGTCGCGAAAATGGCCGAGGGCATCGACCTGGTGGCCTCTCCCCGGTACCGGCAGGCCACCGGTGTGTTGCGGGGGCAGCTGGAGCAGCTGGATCTGGCGGGGCGTACGGACTGGCTGGCGGTGCCGCTGCCGATGACGCGCGGGGAGTCGGCGCGGGAGGTCTTCGCGGCGGCGCGTGCGGACGTTGCCCTGCAGCTGGGGCTGCTGCCGCGGCCGGTGTCGGCGCGCGAGGAGGACGAGCGCCTGGCCCAGGCGCAGCGGGTGGCGTCGGTGTGGCCGTCGGCCATTGCTCTGCGTCCGGCGACGACTGCTGAGGTCTTGTGGATCTACGGGCACAGTGCCCGTCGCGGCATTCTCGAACCAGTCCTGCCGGACGGGGCAGGTCCTCGGATGCGGGGCCGGGGCCGGGGTGCGGCAGCGCTCGGCCAGGTGGTGCTCGCCGAGGGGGGCAACCTGCTCGAAGAAGAGGCTTTGAGTGGCGGCGCTGCCGGCTCCGGCCGGACCGCACAACAGGCGGGGCGGCGGAAGGCGGGGCGGGCGAATCCCTTTGCGCGGCGGTGGCTGGAGGTGACCACGGAGTGGGGGCCCTCGTATCAGGTGATGCTCGCCCTTTCCGAGATGCCCGAGGCGTTCGCGTCCCCGGGGTCCGAGTACCTGTCGTCGCTGGACGCGTTCTCGTTCCCGGTGGACTGGGTGGTGCGCCTGAGTGTCTCTTCCGGCACCGAGGCGGAGGCGAAGACTCGGCGTCAGGCGCGCGAGCTCGCCAACCAGTACAACGAGTACGACGGTGAGACCGCGGGTGTCCCGGCCAGCGTCGACAAGGCGGTGGGAAGCCTGGACGAGTACCGCGAGCGGCTGACCGCCTCCAGCACAGAGGTCGAGGTCCGTGCCATGACCGCCCTGTGCGTGTGGGGCGGCACCCCGCAGGAGGCCGAGCGGCGGGCCGGGGAGCTCGCCGGGCACTTCGCCGGCAACGAGTACACCTTCGCCCGGCCGCGCGGCGAACAGGAAAATCTCTGGCACGGGATGCTGCCCGGTACCCGCACCCCGCAGGTCATGGCCCAGTACGCGCAGTACCTGGTGGCACGGGACTTCGCGATGGCCGGCCCGTTCACCGGCAGCGGACTCGGCGACGCCGCGGGGCCTCTGTTCGGGCTGCAGCTGGCCGGCGGCGGGGTCCGTCCGGTACTGACGGACTGGACGCGCGGCCCGCGGGAGAACACCTCGGCAACCGCCGCATTCCTCGGGGAGCTCGGTGCGGGCAAGACGACCGCGATGAAGTCGGCCGTCTACTCCGTGCTCGCCGCGGGCCGGCGGGTGCGGGGCGGTACGCGGCGCGGCCGGGCCGTGATCGTGGACCGGACCCCGCGCCAGGAATGGCTCCGCTACGCACAGGCATGCCCGGGTGAGACCGAGTGCATCACCATCGACGACCAGGCCGCCGTCTCCCTCGACCCGCTGAGGATCTTCACCGGGCGGGAAGCGCAGCGCTTCACCGAGAGCTTTCTGACACTATTGCTGGGGCTGGCTCCGATGAGTGATGAGGGCATCGCGTTGTCCGAGGCGGTCGAGGCGGTGCTGGCCGATCCCCACCCGTCGATGCGGGTCCTGGTCGAGGAGCTCACCAACCGCGGTGCGTCCGGTGACACCCATTCGGCGATGGCTGCCCGCCGCCTGTCCGCGGTCAGGCGCAAGGACCTGGCCCGTGCGGTGTTCGACGAATCGCTGCCCGTGGTCCGCGACTCGTCGGCCGACACCCTGGTCTTCTCGGTGTCCTCGCTCGCGCTGCCCACCAAGAGCGAACTGCGCGGCGGTGGGGACCGGCTGGACAAGATGGAGTTCGAGAAGATCTTCGGGCGTGCGGGTGATGTACCTGATCGCTGCCCTGTCCCGGAAGGTCGCGTACGCGGACCTGGACGAGTTCGCTCTGGTGGTGTGGGACGAGTGCTGGTGGCTGACCTCCAGTCCGGAGGGCCTGGCCCTGGCGCTGGAGCTGGTCAAGGACGGGCGCAAGCACAATGCCGGTGCCCTTTTCGGTGGGCATGACGAGGACGACATCGGCCCGGCCGACAACGAGAACGGGCAGATCCTGCGCGGTCTGATCCCCCGCAAGTTCGTGTTCCGGCACACGGACACCAACCTCGCCCGCCGGGCCCTGCGCTTCCTTGGCTGCAACCCGGACGACGAAGACCTCATCGCCCTGGTCACGACCGGGCTGTCGCCCAATGGCCCCGAGCTCAGCGACGAGGAACGCGCGGCGCGGGCCGGCGAGTGCCTGCACCGCGATCTGACCGGGCGGATCGGCGCTATGCAGGTCACGCTGCCCGCCGACGAACAGGCCGTCGCTCACATCCACTCCCAGCCCATGCAGAGCGCAGCGGCATGACCAGGCGGGCCGCCGCACCGGCGGGAACACCGACAGCACGCACCCGGGACCGGGGCATACGGGTGCTGCAGGGGATCAAGCGGTGGCTGCGCCCTGGGCGGTCCATGGCCGTGGGCCTGGCGCTGCTGGCGCTGTCGTGCCTGACGTCGCTGGTGCTGGCGACCGTGACGGCCAGCGCGGCCCCCACGCCGTCGCCGACGCCTTCGGTGGGCCCGACGCTGCCCGGCCCGGACAACCCTCTCGACCCGAGCCCGATGGTGCCCGACCCGGCTGCCTCGGGCAGGCCGGACGACTCCCCGCTGATCCGGGACGCGAACAAGGAGGCCAAGCAGAAGGAGAAGGCTGCCCGTACCGAGTTCGACAAGCTCGTGGCGAAGTACAAGAGGGACCGGGCCGCACAGGGCGGGGTGCTGTCCGCGTTCAATGTGACCGACCGGGACGGGAATCCCGTCAGTTCGTACCGCATCTACTCCGACACCGGGGACTGGAACGACTGGGACCTGAGCGTGGAGGGGTTCCTCGTCGAGATGGCGTTCATGGGGAACAAGTGGATCGTCAGCTTCGCCTGCTTCCTCCTGACCTGGAGCCTGGCCTTCTCCCTGGCCGGGCTGATGCTCAAGCCGGCGCTGCAGGTCTCGACGTCGCTGTACGGCGGGGTCGTCGTGCAGATGGGTCTGCCGGCGCTGTTCCTCACCTTCACGATGGTCGTCGCGTCGTGGCATCTGCTGTTCGGGAACCGCGTGCGCGGCTGGGGCGAGATGGCGGCGGCCCTGGTCATTTCCGCGCTCGCGCTCGGAGCTCTCGCCTCGCCCCCGCAGCTCCTGCTCAGCAAGGACACCGGTGTGGTGGGCACGGTGCGGGTGCTGGCCGTCGAGACCGCCGCCCTGGTCCTGGACAAGGAGGCCATCGACACGAGCCGGCCGACCACCGACAACGGGTGGGAGAAGAAGCCTTCCGGGTCGACCGTGGGCGCGCGCAGGTCCGTTCGTCGCCGAGCGCGCTGGCCCGGCCCATCACCGATGCCCTCGTGGACGCGTTCGTCGCCCGGCCGGCCATGCTCCTGTCCTACGGGCGGACCTTCGAGGGCAGCTGCGGGAAGAAGTTCCGCGACTCGCGGATCCAGCAGGCCGTGTTCGACCAGCTCGTCGACTCCAAGATGGAGAAGCAAGTCCTTCCTCAAGGACCTGCCAGGCTTCGGGATCGCGCTGCCCGACAACGTCAAGAACTGGATGGTCGACACCACCGTCGACGCCACCACCTCCCAGATGCTGGAACAGGTCCACACAGCGGGCCCCATCGCGGCGTTCGAGAAGGCTTGCGTGACGAACGCGGGCACGCTGAAGAAGGCCTCGATGGATAAGGTCGGCGGCGCACTCTTCATGCTCCTGGCCGCGTTCCTCACCTGCGCGTTCGTCATCGCCCTGGACGCTGCATTCCTCTTCGCCCAGCTGCAGATCGCCATCGAGGCGATGATCGCGAAGGTTGCCCTCGCCGCCGGGATCCTGCCCGGCCCCGGCCGCGCCTGGCTGTGGGACCGGGCCGCGGCCATCGCCTCCCTGTCCGTCTTCATCGTCGTCGTCAACGCCGTACTGAACACACCGGAAAGCGACCTCCCGGGCGGTCTCACCATCCGGTTCGTCCTCCTGGACTGCGTCTGCGTCGCCGCGTTCATCGTGGTGAGGGAGAGGTGGCCGTACGGACGGCTCAGGTCACGATCATGACGTCATCGTGGAGATGTTCGACGTGCTTCGGCAGGTGCACGGTGACGGGGCCCTCTGCCTGTGGAGAGGAGTCCGGCTCCAGGTCTTGAGTAGGGGTCACCCGTCACCGTGCACAGCTATTAGGTCTTGAGCATTGCTCCGCTGGGGTGGTGGAACGTACGCACTCATGGATGAACGACTACGGCAAGCTACGACGCTGCACCGAGAGGAGCGGCAAGGTCGTGGACTTCTACCTCTACCTCGCCGCCACTCTGGTTACACTCCGCATCCTCATCCGCCGCGCTACTCGCCTCTACCGCTGGGACGGACGCCCCACCACCCGGAGGCTCAAGTGACGTCTAATGTCGGACGGACGGTACAAGCACGCGCGGACCCCCAGTTTCGCGGAGGCGGGAACGCATCAGCCGCTCTCTGCGGGATCAGGGTCCGGATAGATCTCGTATGGCTGGTCGGTCAGATCCCCGTCCACCCACACCTGCATCCCGTAGCCAATCGGCGTGTCGGGGTACAGGAGAGGCAAGTTGCTCTGAGTGTCGGCGAAATCGTCTCGAGCGTCCAGAAGCCGCAGCTCCTCGCCATGGCGTAGTACCAAACCGGTCAGGAAGGCCGGGACGAGCTCGTCGAAGCGGACCCAGTCGACCAACACCCGTCCCGTGCCTGCATCGTCAGGAATCGAGATGAGGGAATGCAGATCGACGTGTCCGACACGACGCCCGTTTTCGATCAACCAGAGGTCAGCCGTCTGGTCAAAGTGTGCGTCGACCATGTCCGGATCGTCGTTCTCAACGAAGATGTTCCGTAGCAGGAAGCGGATGTGCTCGCGGTCTCCGTAGACGAAGAAGACGCTCCAAGCCATCTGGGCGTCATTTGCGGTCTCGAGCACGTAGCAGCTTCGGCCCTCAAGCTCGTCTGGTGTTGGAATGATCTCACCTTATTCTCATCGGTCAGCTTTGCCCACGAACATGGTGCCAGACACGGAAACGCCGCCCACGCTCTGTTGATCGAGTGCATCACCACCGGCCGTGGCGAGGGATCCCACGTGAGCGCGGAACTCGCAGTCGCCAATGCCCCCCCCCAGACCGCACCTGAGTTGTGACAGCCCAGGGAACGGGTGTCCACGTGCTCGGGCAGCAGGGCTGCGAATGGTTCCACAACGGTTCGAGCAGGCATGATGGCAGGACAGGCAGGAGCCCTCCGGTGATCACTGAGCGTAGAGAACTCCATGATCACCCCGGCTCGTGCCTGCTCCACATCCGAGGAGCCAGTCCAACTACCAGTGCACGCCTACTGCCGGGCGCTCTTAGTAGGGATGGTCATGTGTCGGACGCTGCCGTCGTCCGAAGTCCCGGAGGCGTTGAACCAGCCCTCACCCTTCTTCGAGGACCGGCTCAACCCACGTGAGGCAGAGGGCTCGCACAAAGCCCCGGACGTGCCCTACGAATCCAGGTTCACCCAGAGGTGCCAGTTGCTGGTGGTGCTGCTCTTCTTGCAGTACCAGTCGGAGTAGGTGCCGGCCGACCCGAACGACAGGCATGCGCTCTGGGACGAGAAGGTACCGACGTCGACGTACGTCCGCGTCTCGGAGGGGGCAGGTGCCGCCTGCGCGGTCGCGACCGTACCACCCGTCAGCAGGGCGGCTCCCAGTGCAGCGCCGGTGAGCAAGATTCGTGCACGCATAGTTTCTCCTTCTCTGCGGACCTTTTCACCCAATGCGGGCGCGGTCGCGCAGTAGAGAAGCCTCGCGCGGGGCTTACTTTCTCCTGCCACGAAGCAGATGAATTTCTCCGTTGCCGTCTCCCGACCGAGCGCTTACTCGATGCTCGGCCTTGAATTGGGCCTGGACACATCGTCTTTGGCCGGGCGTGCTCTCGACAAAGACCGTCGGCTGTAGCCGAATGTCCCTGGCCAGCACGTACCACGCACAGAAATTCGGACATGGGGGCTTTATGTTGCGAATCCACTTCACTTCGGAAGATCTGGCGCGGGTGACGATCGGCTACAACAGCTCGCTGCCGGTGAGTGAGGCCGTGATGAGTCTGCAAGCGCTCCGTCGCGGCTCGGGGCCACGGTTCTCCGCGTGGCGGCACGGTATCGGAAAGCAGCTGCCTGCGCGGGCGTCGCTGCTCGGTTCCCTGGTGCCAGCCTCCGGCTGGGCTCCGGACTTCCTCACCCCGGGCCCCGACCACGCATCCCCCACCACGGGGGTGTTCGACGCGATACGAGGCACGCCGCGAAGACGTCTCAAGGCAGAACTGCGCCGTCTGTCGAGCCACCACCGTCTGCCCGCTTGGGCACAGCTGCTGGCCGACGGGGACCGCGACACGCTGGACGTGGTGACCGACACCCTGTCCGCCTACTACGAAGTCGCGGTAACCCCGTTTGTCGACCGTATGCGGGCCGTACTGGACGCGGACCGTGCCTGGCGGGTGCACACCATGGCACACCTCGGTGTCGGTGCGGTACTGGCCGGCCTGCACCCGCAGGTGCGCTGGGAGGAACCCGTGCTGGAACTTCCCGGCCCACCCGGACAAGGCCAGATCGACTTCCACTTGGAGGGGCGAGGACTCCCCGGACTCAATCGGTTGTCGCAACACCGGCTTCTTGAGTCAAGAGTAGGTGTTCGTTGAGGGCTTCAGCGGGTGTCTTCCATCCGAGGGTTTTGCGGGGGCGGCTGTTGAGGGCGAGTGCAACGGCTGCGAGGTCGTCTGTCTGCCATCGGGACAAGTCCGTGCCCTTCGGAAAGTACTGCCGCAGCAACCCATTCGTATTCTCGTTCGTGCCGCGTTGCCACGGGCTGTGCGGGTCCGCGAAGTAGATTTCGAGGCCGGTGTCGACGCGGAGCCGGGCATGCTGTGCCAGTTCTTTGCCGCGGTCCCAGGTCAACGAGCGACGCAGCTGCTCGGGCAGCGTGGTGATCGTGGAGGCGATCGCGTCCCTGACGGCCTCGGCACCCAGACCGGCCAGCGCCGGCCCGTTCTTCACCCTCGGCCCGGTGCCAAAGCCTTCCATCCGGGGCAGGTGCAGCAGCATGGTAAACCGGGTCGTGCGCTCGACCAGAGTGCCGATCGCGGACTTGCCGGTGCCGATGATGAGGTCGCCTTCCCAGTGTCCCGGGACTGCCCGGTCCTCGGCCTCGGCCGGTCGTTGGCTGATCATCACCTCGGGGGTGACGTGCCCGTTCGCCCGCCGTCGGGCTCGGGCGCGGGGAACCCGCAGCGCACGCCCGGTACGCAGACAGCCGACCAGCTCACGCTTGAGGGCTCCACGTCCTTGGATGTAAAGCGCCTGGTAGATCGCCTCGTGCGAGATGCGCATGGACTCATCATCGGGGAAACCCGTCCTGAGCCGGCCCGCGATCTGCTCGGGACTCCAGGCCGTCGCCCACCGCCGGTCCTGACGGCGGGGCTTGTTCCGTCCCTTCCACCGAGGCGTCTTCGGCCCGGTGACCTGTGTTCCGTCCGGACGACGTACATCCCCGGCGAGCCGGTCCTGCACATACTCACGCAGCCGTTCATCGGCCACGAGCTTCGGCGTCTTCGGACGCCGTGCCGCCAGTTCCGCCTTCCACCGGGCGATCGAGGCCCGGTAGTCGAGCTGCCCGCCGCGGGTGGCCGCGTTGCACCTGGCTCGCAATACTGTCCGCCGACTCGCCCATGCGGCTACCGCGGACGAACTACTCGTCGGACGCTGGACCGGCCGCACCAGCATCCTCGATCCCTACAAGCCTTACCTGCACCGGCGGTGGGCCGAGGGCTGCACCGTCGCCCGTCGCCTGTTCGAGGAACTCCGCGAGCGCGGCTACCGCGGCGGCGAAAGCGTCGTCAAGAAGTACGTGCAACGGCTCCGGGAAGCCTTCCCGCACGACGATCCGCCCCGCAAGAACCCGTCCACGCGTGACGTGACCAGCTGGATCACCCGCCGCCCCGACCGCCTCGACGACGACCAGGCCCAGCAGCTCAAGAAGATCTTCGCCCGCTGCCCCGAGCTCGACCGAACCGCCGAACACGTGCGCGCGTTCGCCGAGCTCATGAACAACCGCCAGGGTCGGCAGCTGGGCCAGTGGATCGAGCACGTCCAGGCCGACGAACTGCCAGCCCTGCACACCTTCGTCAACGGCCTCGGCCAGGACCTCGACGCCGTCGTCGCCGGCCTCAGCCTCCGCTACAGCTCCGGCGCCGTCGAAGGTCACAACAACAAGATCAAGATGCTCAAGCGACAGATGTTCGGCCGGGCCAATTTCGATCTGCTCCGCAAGCGGGTCCTCCTCGCGGCGGGAGGCCGTTCATGATTGCGGTTGTGGTGACCCTCCGTGGCCTGAGCACGGAAAGTGATCCAGAACCAGAATTCAAGCGACGCCGAGAGTGCCGGTCTCGATGATGGTGCTGTTGAAGGCGAGCACCTGATTCTGACCCCGGGCCGCTCAGATCAGAGCGTGAGGGACGTATCTTGATGGCGTGAAGAGACGGCGCTGGTGGTCCGCGATCAGCTTGTGGGTTATGTGGTGGGCGGCTATTACCGCGGCCTTTTGGTTCTTGGCCAAGGTTCTCGACCAGCCGACGGACCTCGCGGGGTGTGCGGCGAGTGCTGTGCTGGTGATTGTCGTAGGTGAAGTCGGTGATCGACTGCGGAGGCGCTTCTTCCCTCGCCGGGAGACGGGCTGACAGTCCGGCTGGTCAGGGCTCTTGCTTCCTCGTCCGTCCGCTTCGGGTGAGACGCCTGGTCATGAGGGTGATGGCCGCCCAAGTGATCAAGGTCTCGGAATGCTGGACGAGCCGTTCGTAGTCCCGCGCGTGCCGGCGGGCGTGCATCATCCAGGCCCATGTCCGTTCGACGACCCAGCGGCGGGGAAGCACGATGAACCCGGGGGCGCCCTTGGGACGGCTCACAGTCTTGATCGTGAGGCTGAGATACTTCTTTGCCCAGGTCACGAGCTTTCCGGCATAGGCGGAGTCCGCCCAGACGATGGTGATCTCGGGATGCATCAGGCGGAGGCGGAAGAGGAGTTCCTTGGCTGCGTCGCGGTCGGTGAGCGAGGCCGGGGTGACCATGACCAGCAGGGGCAGGCCGCGGGTGTCGACCACCAAGTGCCGTTTGCGGCCGTTGATTTTCTTGCCCGCGTCGTAGCCGCGCGAATCCCTGCCCACGGTCTCGGCGGCCCTGACACTCTGGGAGTCGATCACGGTCGCGACCGCCCGGGGGCCTTTGCCCATCTCACGGCGGATCCGCCCGGAGAGGTGGTCGCGGATCTGTCCGATCACGCCGGCGGCGGCCCAGCGGGCCATGAAACCCCAAACCGTGCGCCAGGGCGGGAAATCCGCAGGTAGAGCCCTCTATTTGCAGTCGGATGCGGTGGCGCCCACCGAGTCGGGTCCACTCCGCACGATGTCGTCCACTCCCGGGCCGGTGACGCCCATCGTGGTGCGCGCGGCGGTGCGCACCCGGTACGGGGACGGTGCGCGCACCGCCAGCCCTAGCTACCCGGCCTTGGGTCAAGGCCCGGTTGCTTATGACCCATTTCCTACGTCAGGACCGTCTTATTGTGGCCTGATCGAGGGAGTATCCGAATAGGCCCTGGTCGCCACCGACGTACAGGGACGTTCCGTCCGGTCCGAACACAATGGCGTGGAGGGAGCTGCGGGTACGCATGAGGGTCAGTGCCTGCTCCTGGCCGGGGTCCCAGATTCGCACCGTCATGTCGGCACCGGCCGACGCGATCATGCTGCCGTCCGAGCTGATGGCCACCGCGTTCAATCGACCGCTATGGCCACTGAGCGTCCGTAGCATCTGGCGGCTGTGCGCGTCCCAGATCTGGATCACTCCACGGTCTTGGCCAGCCGCCAGCCAATTGTCATCGGGGCTGATCGCCACGCAGGTGTTCGCTGCTCGCTCGCCGTCGCGAAGCTCGTGCCGTTCCGCCTGCCACCATCTGTCCCCGCTGTAAATCTCGATACTGGACGATGCGGCGAGCGCGAACCAGGTCCCGTCGGAACTGACGGCCACAGAGTTGGCTCTGCCGAGGCGGTCTGCGAACCCGTACGCCATCGAAGAGCTTCGGCTGCTCGCTGTGCCGTCCCGGTTGACCGTGATAACCGACGTGTTGTCCGGTCGGATGGCCAGTGCTCGGGCCCTGCCCCGCCGACTCGATACCGACTCCTGTTCGGTGATGCGGTTGAACAGGCGTACGGATCCGTCTCTTGCGCTTGTCGCGATCATGGTGCCGTCCGGGCTGACGGCTACCGCGTCGAGGTGGCCACGATGGCCGGCCAGTGTTCCCGTCTCTTCCCCTGTCGCGGGGTTCCATGTGCGGGCGAGCCCATCGTTGCCGGTCGTCGCGAGCCAGGTGCCGTCCGGGCTGATCGCGAGGGTACGCACGGCGACGACCGGGCGTGTTCCGCCGGTCGGCCCTGTACTGACGGACGTGTCAAAGATGCGTACCGCACCGTCTCGGGTGAGGGCGGCAAGCCAAGTTCGGTCGGGGCTGACAGCAATGCTCCGCACGTGATCGATTCCGGCCAGGGCGTTGAGTTCGGCACCGGTCGCGGCGTCCCACAGCCGCACCGTGCCATCAGAGCTACTGGTGGCCACCCATGCACCGTCGGGGCTGATGGATAGGGCGTCCACGGCGCGGGAATGGGCTGCCAGCGTCCGAATCTCGGTGCCGGTATCAGTGGTGTGCAGAGTTACCGTGCCGCTGCTTCTGGCGATGGCGAGCCACCTGCCGTCCGGGCTGACTGTGGCGGCGCGCACTGGTCCCGTACCGCAGGTCACGGTGGTCAGAAGGGTGCCGTCAACGGTATCCCAGGTCCGCGCCGTGCCGGAGGAATCGACTGTGGTGAGCAGGGTCCCATCAGGGCTCACGCCGGTCGCCCGCACGGCGTTCGGGGACCAGGTAGCTGGCGCGCCGGTCGGTAGGGCGAGTGTGTGAAGCCGCCTCCAAGAGGTGGTGCTCCACAGTTGTGTGGTGCCGTCGCGATTGACTGTGGCAAGCCATGCCGCGTTCGGATCCGCGACCAGCGCGGTCACCCAGCTGGTGTTCCCAGCGAGGGTATGCACGTGAGCTCCGGACGCCGTGTCCCACACGCGTACGCTTCCGTCCGCACCGGCGGTGGCCAGCCACGTGTCTGTCGGGCCGATCGTCAGCGTGCTCAGGGGGCCATTCTGGGCTCCTCCCAGGGTCCTGATCTCCGTGTCGGTGCTGACGCTTCGGATGCGGACGGCACCGTCCTGGCCGACGGTGGCGAACCACGTGCCGTGCGCGTTGACGGCCAAGGCGGTCGCGCCGTGGTTCGTGTCGGTGTGGTTGCGCATCAGCAAGGGGTCGGGCAGGTCCGGTGGGGCCCATTTATTGACCAGCGTGGGGTGGGAGGTGGGGAGGGGAATGTGGCGCGTGTCCCAATGGGGAAGCGGCCCAAGTCGGCTGTGGAGCACGGCGTCGAGGGCCTCGGGTGGTTCGGTCGGCGTGAGCACGTGCGCCGCACGGGCCAGATCCCGTGCCATGGTGCGCGCGGCGGGGGTTTGAACGCGATCGAGGTCGCGGATGGCGGCGTTGGGTCCCAGACGCTCCAGGTGTGCCCTGATCCAGCGAAGGTCGCCGGCCAGGGCCAGCGCAACCTCTGTCCGGCCAGCGTCCACAAGGTGTGCGATGAGGTGATCTCGCAGGTAGGGGCTATCGGTCTGCCACCAGGCTCTGTCCACAGGCGCCGTAGTGTCCGAGGCGGAGACAGCTAAGGGCAGGTCCACGGCCAAAGAATCCACGAACGTGCGGTTCACCGCGGGCAAATCACCGGCGAGTTCGGCGCGCTGGTAGTCCCGGACGACGTCGTGGACCCGTATGACGCCTCCGGTCACAGTGGTGTCGAGAGAGAAGAGGGACAAGTCCGCCATCTGCTTGCACAGGGCTCGAGCCCGGGCTTCTTCCAGATGGTCGGTGCCCTGCCAGAGCCGGAGTACCAGGGGTACGGGGATGGGTTCGTCCTCGGCGAAAATGCCGAGTTCGGCGAAGCGTCGTGCGCCGTCGGTCGGCAGCAGGGTGGTGGCGGCCTGAATGCTCGCGCGCACAGCAGCGTTGCGACGCTTGGGATCGTTCAGGTCCAAAGGGGCATCGGGATCGTCGGCACCGGTCGGACCCTGTGCACGTAGCCTGGTCAAGAGCTGGTAGGCAGCAGCGGCGGGGTCGGCGCCGGTGGCGGCCTGGGTGGCCAGACGCTGATTTGCCATGCGTAGGAGCAGCGCCCACCGGCCCGTGGCGTCGACCAGAGCGCGTGCGATTGAGTCAGGCAGATCCAGACCGTGCGTTAGGACAGCCAGTGCCTGTCGCGACGACATCCGGTCAACTGTGACCGCTCTCGATCCCGATGGCAGTACCCCAGGGTTTCGCGTGGTGACCAGCCTGACGCACGTGCGAGAAGCACCTTGCAGGAACGGTGTCAGTTGTTCGGGCTCCCAGACGTCGTCCAAGACGAGCAGCATGCGGGGCCGCTGCGCAAGGAGGCCTGCCAGGTGTTGCCCTGCCAGGTCGGGGTCCTGGCCGATATCTCGTGCGTCGCCGGTGAGATACCGGGTCACCTCGGCCACCTTCGCCGCGATCGCAGATCGACCGCGCACCTCGCGACCGATCGTGACAACGTAAACACGACCGTGGAAATAGCGGCGGACCTTAGGATCCGCGCACACCACGTTGGCCAGCATGGTCTTCCCGAAACCGCCGGCGCCATGGAGACCTGTGGTGATGCCCACTGCCCCACCACCCCGCCGACGGCACACCGCTGTTACAACATCTCTCACCTCGGCCCTGTCCACCACCCAGTCGGGCACCACCGGCGCCGTGGACGGTGGGAGCCCTGCCCCGGAGGGCTGGCCGGCACCGGACCCGCGCAACGCCACGATGAGGGCGACGATGCCCGAGGTGGCTCCCAGCACACTGGCGACGGGATCCGCCTCTCCCCAACCGTCCCGCACCGCCAGCGCGCCCAACCAGACCACCACGGCCACGCAGCAGGCCACCCCTGCATGGACGCCCCAGTCTCTTCCCCGACCCATGGGGATGATCCTCGCCGCCCGCCCCGCGATGCGCCACCACTTCGCCGTAGTCGGCGGCCCGCGACATGTTCATCTCGTCCCGCGCTGCTCCTGGCGGTGAGCGAGCCGAAGCAGCTCGGCCCCGCCCGCGCCACTCGCCTCCTGCGCGCCCTGCTCGTCCTGACGAATCTCGAAGTCAATCGCTGACAGATGATCTACTGCGCAGACTGCCGCCTACGACCAGAGTGAGCGCCCCGAGTATCGGTCACACCGGCCCTTTGACCTGTGACTTCAAGTTGGCGGAGGCTCGATGCTGTGCACTCCCCCATCGCGATGTCGTGCACTCCCGGCCGATGTCGTGCATCGAGTGGAGTCCACCGTCCGGGCATCGGGTGCGGTGGTGCCCACCGAATCGGGTCCACTCCGCACGATGTCGTCCACTCCCGGGCCGGTGACGCCCATCGTGGTGCGCGCACCGCCAGTTCCCTGACGCGTACTGCGGCGCGCGGCGCGCTCCGAGTGGCGCGCGATGCCACCGCTAAGAAGAGCCGGATCGAACCGAGTTCCCGTATCACACAGTCCCCTGGCCGCCGTCTTGACCAACCCCCGATTGTGCGGCAGGTCACAGGAAATTGGCGTGCAGGGCGGTCCTGGCCGGGTGGTGCGCACCGACTCGGGCAGGCGGTGCGCTGGTGCGGCGCAGCGAGGATGTGGTGCGCGCGCCCGGGTCCACCGGTGCGCGCACCATCACCTCCCGTACGTACCCGGTGCGGCCGCCGGGAGCGCACGGCATCGTCCGTACGCGCACCGGTGCGCACATGCCATGCATCGTCACCGCGCGATGCGCGCCACCGGAGCGAGTGGCGCACCGGGTGCCGGAAGGGCGAGCACTCCCCCATCGGCCGGTGCTCGCCGGAGTGGAGTCCACTCCCATCCGATGGCGCCGGGGTGGACTCCACTCCCATCCGGTTGTTCGCCACGGTGGGCTCCACTCTCCGAGTGGGCGCCACTCCCGGCCCGGGACATCGTCGGTCCGGGCGCCGGGTACGCGGTGGAGTCCATCGTGTCCACTCACCTCTGGCGGCGTCGACGCGGACGTGCGGACCGCCACGGGTGGCGAACGGGCACGTCACCCCCGAGGTGATGATCAGCCAACGACCGGCCGAGGCCGAGGACCGGGCAGTCCCGGGACACTGGGAAGGCGACCTCATCATCGGCACCGGCGAGTCCGCGATCGGCACTCTGGTCGAGCGCACGACCCGGTTTACCATGCTGCTGCACCTGCCCCGGATGGAAGGCTTTGGCACCGGGCCGAGGGTGAAGAACGGGCCGGCGCTGGCCGGTCTGGGTGCCGAGGCCGTCAGGGACGCGATCGCCTCCACGATCACCACGCTGCCCGAGCAGCTGCGTCGCTCGTTGACCTGGGACCGCGGCAAAGAACTGGCACAGCATGCCCGGCTCCGCGTCGACACCGGCCTCGAAATCTACTTCGCGGACCCGCACAGCCCGTGGCAACGCGGCACGAACGAGAATACGAATGGGTTGCTGCGGCAGTACTTTCCGAAGGGCACGGACTTGTCCCGATGGCAGACAGACGACCTCGCAGCCGTTGCACTCGCCCTCAACAGCCGCCCCCGCAAAACCCTCGGATGGAAGACACCCGCTGAAGCCCTCAACGAACACCTACTCTTGACTCAAGAAGCCGGTGTTGCGACAACCGATTGAGTCCGGGTTGACAGCCGTGGTCGGCGTGGTGAATGAGCTCACCGGGGGCGACCTCGCGGCTGGCCAGGGCATACTCCAGCGAGGTGAGGACCAGGTCGGCGTCCGCGCGGGCGGAGGTCTCCCAGGCGACCACCCGGCGGGAGAACGCGTCGCGGATCGCGGACAGCCACAACGGCCCCTCCCCGGTGGAGATCATGGTCAAGTCGGTAACCCACAGCCGGTTCGGCCCATTCGCGGTGAAGTCGCGTTGCACCAGGTCAGGGGCCAGATCGGCGTCCGGGTCACGGCGAGTGAAACCCTTGCCCCGGCGGGGGCTGATCCCGGCCAGGCCGGCCTCCCGTATGAGCCGCTCGACGCGCTTCCTGCCGACGTGGACGCCCTCACGCTTGAGGACGGCGTGCACGCGAGGTGAGCCGTGGATCCCGCCGGACTCGTCGTGGATCTGCCGGATCCGCCCGGTCAGCTCGGCGTCCCGGCGGCGCCGTTCGCACGGTTCCTTCTCGGCCTGGCGCCACCGGTAGTAGGTGGAGGAAGGGATGTTCAGTTCCCGGAGTACGGGCTCGACCCCCAGATGCGGGTGCCCGTCAACGAGCGCTGTCACCTGGGCCGGGTCGGGTCGAGCTGGGCCGCGAAAAAAGCCGAGGCCGTCCGCAGTACCTCATTCGCACGCTTGAGCTGGGCATTCTCCTTGCGCAGGGCGGCAAGCTCCTCACGCTCGGCGGTGGTGAGCAGGTCGTCGCGTTCGCCGGCGTCGGCTTCGGCCTGGCGGATCCAGTTGCGCAGGGCCTCGTGGTGCACGCCGAGTTCCTCGGCCATGCGGCGGATCACGGGCTTCGGCTCGGCGGTCCGGTACATCCGTACCGCCCGCTCACGCAACTCCAGCGGGTACTTCCTCGGCGCAGGCATCGTCTGGGCTCCTCTCATGAGACCCATCTGACCTTCTGTCACCCATCCCCACATCTCGGGGGAACCTCAGACCCGCACTGCCCGCACCACCTGGCTCACGGTGGCCGCCCGCCTTCCCGGCGGGGCCGGCGAATCACCGGGGCATACCAGCCCGGACAAACAGCCCGTCGTACGCCACGCTGGTACTGCACGGCCCGGACTGCCGAGTCTCACGGTGTCCCCGCGCCCGGACGACGCACAACGGGCCGTGCCGCAAACCACCACATCCGAGCCCACCGTGCGGCACCCCCAGGCGCGCAGCGGCTCAACCCGGCCCCACCAGCCACCCCGCTGGTGGGGCCGACGCATGCCACGACACGCCCTTCATGAGAGCGACAAGGGAATGTGACGGGAGTCGCTGCCGGGGTCCGTGGGTCTCGAAAAGCCTTGAGAGGTCTCGAAAGATCTCGTGATGCGCAGTGCCAGAGAATCCAGCCAACACTGTACTAGAATGTCTGAAATTTCCCCTTGGTGCTGTCAAGTCCCCTTGCGGAATCACCGGTCTGACGCACCGTCCAACTACACTTCGCACCAACGCAAAAGGAGCCCCGCTTCCTCGACGCGGTTTCCTAGGCCATGGGTCGAGAGGGCTCCTTGCGCGGCGTCCAAGCATCAGCAAGACGGAAGGACTCCGAATGCAGCGTAACGCGAAACCACCCCTTGAGCCCAGCTTCGATGTGGACAGGAGACGTGGACCAATCGCCCGCCACCTGCGGAAATGGCTGGTCAGCCGTGGACAGAGCGTCCATACAAGTTTCATGTGCGGCGTGGCGTACCGGCTCGGCGACTTCGCCACAGGCCTGGTCATCGCCTGGCTCATCGCCCGGTATTGATCGGTCGTAAGCGTCGGGCCCGGGACCGCTGGCGGTCTCTAGGGATCGTCGCAACACGTGGTCGTTTTGGTCAGGCCGCGAGTAGTTTATGCAGGCGCTCGGCTGGGGTTTCCCAGTCGAGCGTTTTGCGTGGGCGGCCGTTGAGTTCGGCGGCGACGGCATGGAGGTGGTCGCGGGTGTGAACCGAGGGGTCGGTGATCTTGGGTGCCTCTGTGTTTGTCAAGCTGGTTGGTGTGGTGGCGTAGGCTCGACTATGGCGGGTCCGGGAAGTGACTTGTCCGAAGAGCCGGCCGACGGGTTGGACCGGCCGCGCTGGATTCTGTAGCCGCCCCCAGTTGTCCTCCCGGGCCCGTCAACAGCGCGCGGCGGCGCTCATCAACGACCATCGTGCGCCAGACGTGATCGGCCAGGCGGCGTTTGAGGCAGCGTTGCGCTTCCCGGGATGTCTTGCCTTCAGCGAGTTTGGCCTGGTAATAGGCGTGGCCCCGCGTGCCGGGCATGCGGATCTGCGTGATGGCCACGGTGTGGAGTGCTGCGTTGAGCTGGCGGTCGCCACGCCTGGACAGGCGGTGGCGTGCGCGGTCGGCGCTGGCGATCTCGATGGGAGCCGTGCCGGCGTACTGAGCGAAAGCACTCGCGGTCGGGAAGCGGTTGGGGTTCCCAGTCCGGCCCAGGAGACGGGCCGCGGTCACGGCCCCGATCCCTGGTGTGTCGGTCAGTCTGCTCTCGGACTCGGTGACCAGCGAGGCCATGGCCTTGGCGTTGTCCTTCAGCTTCATGTCCCAGGTCCGGACCTCGGCGATCAGATCGACGGCGAGGGTATGGCGGGTGAGCTCGGCCGGACCGACAGGGACGACAGACTCCAGCAACTGCTCGGCCTTGGCGGCGGAGAGGTCGCGCGGTGCCCCTCCGGGCAGGAGAGCACGCAGCAGAGCGTGGAGCTGGTTCACCGCGCGGACTCTGGCCTGGGCGAGATTGCTGCGCCGCTCGTCCAGCAGCGCCAGCGCATCCGTTGAACTCTCAGGCTGCACCGGCCTCGCGTCGCCTTGGAGAGCGGCGACGCATGCTGCTGCGGCGGCGTCGATGCGGTCGTTCTTGCGGCCTGCGCCGCGGGAGAGCTGGCGGACCCGTGCGGTGGCGCTGGGCGGAACGTCGACGACCTGTTCTCCCCGGGCGAGCAGCCATGAGGTCAGGTGGAGTCCCAGGCCCCTGGCGTTTTCGATAGCCCATCGCCGCTCTGGCCACTGACGAGCCCAGTCCAGCATGCGCTGGTATTCCTGGAGCGTCGCATCGATTCGGATCGAGGCGTGATCACGATTGGTTCCGGGATCGACAGCCGTGGCTGTGTGCGTGGACTTGTGCGGATCGATGCCGATCAGCATCGGCAGTCCCCTTCCTCGGATGTCGGGTCAGTGGAATCCGCAGCTGACATCCCGACTTCGAGAAACGTGGGGTAGCCGATGGTCATGCCTCTGTTGAGTCAAGCCGCGAACGGGCACCGGGCAGGGCGACCCCTCTCTGTCAGCCTTGGGTGAGACATCCCGTTCTGCGGGGTTAGCCTGAGAGGGCACGACAGGAGAACCGTCCCTTATGCCCAGTACAGAGCCCGTCGGGTCCGAGCCGGCGCCGAGGCCGAAGCGCCGCACTTTCACCTCGGAGTACAAGCTGCGAATCGTCGCCGAGTACGACGCCGCGCCCAGGAACGAGAAGGGTGCGGTCCTGCGCAGGGAACGGCTCTACCACTCGCATGTCAAGGAGTGGCGGGCCGCCCGGGATGCCGGGGCCCTGGAAAACCTGGTCGACCGCCGGACCAGCCCGGCCCGTGCGAAGAAGTCCGCCGCGGAGGTGGAGAACGAAAAGCTGCGGCAGCAGGTGGAGCGGTTGCAGAGGGACCTGGCACGGAACAAGGCCGCACTCGAGGTGATGGGAAAAGCTTCCGCGCTCTTGGAAATGATCTCCGAGAGCGCGGACTGAAGCCTGCCGCCGGCCCTGTCGTGGACGAGGCGTTCACCAGCGTCGAGGTTCAGCTGGGCATCACGGCCGCCTGTCGGCTGACCGGCCGCTCCCGCGCCACGCATTACCGTCGGCTCCGGCCCCCACCACCACGCAGAACACGTGCCCCGCAGATGCAGCCGTCGGCCCTGACGGCCGAAGAGCGTTCTGCGGTACTCGAGTTGATGAACGGCGACGAGTACGCCGAGCTGGCGCCCGCGCAGATCTGGGCCCGCGAGCTGGATGCCGGGCGCTATCACTGCTCCGTCTCGACGATGTACCGGATCCTGCGCGAGCAGGATCAGTCCGGTGAGCGCCGACGGCAGGCCACCCATCCCGCCAAGGCGTGCCCGAGCTGGTCGCCACCGGGCCCTCGCAGGTGTTCACCTGGGACATCACCAAGGCGGCCGGGCCGGCCAAGGGCGTCTGGTATCACGCCTACGTGATCATCGACATCTTCAGCCGGTATATCGTCGGCCACACCGTCGAGCGAGCCGAATCAGCCGTGCGGGCCGAGGAGCTGATCCGCGAGACCATCGCCCGCAACGGCATCGTGCCCCAGACCGTGCACGCGGACCGCGGCACCTCGATGACGTCGAAGAAGGTCTCCCAACTACTGATCGATCTGGGCGTGACGCGGTCGCACTCGAGGCCGAAGGTCTCCAACGACGACCCTTACAGCGAGGCCCAGTTCAAGACCACGAAGTACATGTCGGATTATCCCGAACGGTTCGATTCGCTGGCCCACGCCCGCGAGTGGTTCGACGCGTTCATCGCGTATTACAACCATGAGCACCGGCACTCGGGTATCGGCTGGCACACACCAGCCTCCGTCCACTTCGGGACCGCCGAGGAAGTCCGCGACCAGCGCGCGGTCACCCTCGCCGAGGCATACGCCCGCCACCCCGAACGCTTCGGCCGCCGCCCCAGACCACCCGAGATACCCCAGACGGCCTGGATCAACGACCCGGCCAAACGCAGGGAACCCGCACCACAAACCTCATAGCGTCACGACCGTCTCACTGGACTTGAAATCTTCCGGGCCGAGCATTCCTGCGCTGGCCAGCGCCACAGATGTGGCGACGGCTGTGACCCGAGAACGAATGGACATACTGTCCTCTCTTGGTGGTCTTTCGGCGTACGGAGGGAAGGAGGCTAGCCGCCCCGGTCATGATTCGGTAGGGGTTCCACGAGGCGCGGATCGCTATTTCACCGGCTCCACCGCGCAGCGCTCCGACGTGAACTGCCCGTCCGACGCCCGGACCGTCACCGTGATCTCCCTGGCCGACGTCGCGAGATTGTTGTCGATGATGTCCCCCGACTTCGTTGTCCGCTCCCAGTAGCAGTCCTTCATGCTGCCCCGCGCCTGGTATGTACTCGGCGGAATCGTTTCCTCGTTCTCGCCCGCACCTGCCGACTTGCTCCACACCACGTACGTGCCGTCACTGAACCACCGGTCGTACTTCCCCGACACGGCCTGCTTCAGAACCGCTCTCCACCGTCACTGGCGCCACCGGATCCACCCTGAACGACGCCCTGACCGACCTCACAAAGGCCCAGGAGATCCACCGACCGATCGAGAACGGCAAGGAAATCACAGGGAAGTACGGCATCGGACCCTCACCCGTAGGTCAGTGAACCAACGGGGAACCGGTGGAGATCGGCCGCCGCATCTACCGAGACCGCAGCGCCGACAACGCTGAACCAGCCGCAGATTTCGACGGCAGTGGCGCCCCCTACGTCGATTTTCTCTGCACCAACGCGGTTGCCGGGGGTACCCGGTGAACTCGATTGAGCAGGTCGCGACGCTCGCGACATTCGGTGCCGTATGGGCGGTGCTCGCGGTCGGCCACAACCTGGCTGATCACGTGTTCGGACAGACCGATGTCCAGAGCAGGCGCCAGCGGAGAGCGGCTTTCCAAGGCTGAGCGGAGCGCAACGGATTGCCGTTGGAGCTGGTCCACGGCCAAGCGCGCCGACCACGGTGTCTCGGAAGTCAAGACCGTCCCGATGGCAAGCTGAAGCTCCTCACCCGGGACAACGTGAACCAGTTGCTCGAGTGGATGGAAGTTGAATCCCAGCGTTCGGTGACTTGTCTCAGCTCGCCCCGGCACCTGCCCTACCTGGAGGAACAGTTCCTCACGTACGTCGAGAAGGGCAGGTGGCCTCCCAGGCTGCCTCGATCATCCAAAAGATCTCGTCCACCGCGGCCTCCGGTTCGGCCGCTTCACGGGCCAGCGAATAGGCGTCGATCACGAACCTCGCGATCGTCCGGCTCGCCGTTGCGGTCTGTGACAGTTCGGGATCGGCGGCGATGGCTGTTGCCAGCGTCTCGGCGTGGCGCAGCCTCATCGACTCCTCGTATTTCCGCAGGGCGGGTGATTCGTCGATCATGCGCCAGATCGGGGCGGCGCTGTCCGCCGTGCAATGTCGCACCAGGGCGTGGATCTCGCGGCGTAGTACGGGGATGAGCGGTTCGTGTGGCGCGCGGCCGGTGACCGCCTGCGCGAGGCGTTGCTCGAAGTCCTCGTCCCGCTCGAACACCAGGGCCTCTTTGGAGGCGAAGTGGGAGAAGAGCGTGGTGACGGCCACGTCGGCCTCGGCGGCCACGTCGCGGATGCCCACCGCGTCGTACCCGCGTTCCAGGAAGAGCCGCAGGGCGGTATCAGCGATCTTCTGGCGGGTCGCGGCCTTCTTGCGCTCGCGACGTCCCGGGGGCACGGTCGTCATGCCTTCACGCTATCAGGTACGAAGCTGAAGTTGTTTCAAAACACTAACCGTTAGTGTTACGGTCCATCGCATGAAGAAGGTGAGCTTCGCCGAGTTCGGCGGTCCGGATGTTCTGCAACTCATAGACGCCGAGGAGCCCCACGCGGGCCCCGGCCAGATACGCGTCGCCGTGCGGGTGGCGGGGGTGAACCCCGTCGACTGGAGGATCCGCGAGGGCCAGTTCCAGAAAGAGCGCACTCCGGCGCACCAATCGAACGAGTTGCCCGCCGGAGTGGGACAGGACGCCTCCGGGGTGGTGGACGAGGTCGGCGAGGGCGTTGAAGGGGTAGAGGTCGGCGACCACGTGTTCGGCAGAGGGTCGAGCACCTACGCCGAGTTCGCCGTACTGCGAGCCTGGGCCCGTATGCCCGAGGGTCTGACGTTCGAAGAGGCGGCCGGGTACCCCTCCGTGGTGGAGACCGCGCTGCGGATCATCCGTGAGGTCGGTGTGCGGCCCGGACAGACACTGCTGGTCAGCGGTGCGTCCGGGGGAGTCGGGT
This sequence comes from Streptomyces sp. NBC_00012, assembly GCF_045040875.1. Classification (NCBI taxonomy): domain Bacteria; kingdom Bacillati; phylum Actinomycetota; class Actinomycetes; order Kitasatosporales; family Streptomycetaceae; genus Streptomyces; species Streptomyces sp. NBC_00012. Next base: position 405,222 of record NZ_CP108309.1, read on the forward strand.
CGGCGGTGCTGCAGATCGCCCGCGACCGCGGCATCACGGTGATCGGCACCGCCGGGGCCGCGAACCAGGACCATCTGCGGAGCCTGGGCGCCCTCGCGACGACGTACGGGGAGGGCTGGGCCGAACGGGTGCGGCAGCTCGGCCGGGTCGACGCGGCCCTCGACCTGGCCGGCTCGGGCGTGATCCGCGAACTCGTCGAGCTGACCGGGGACCCGCAGAAGGTGATCTCCATCGCCGATCTCGGTGCGCCGGAGCTCGGTGTCCGCTTCTCAGGCGTGACCGGGAACGTGCCGGATGCGCTCGCCGAGGCCGCCGGCCTCATCTCGCGGGGAAAGCTCCACATCCCGGTCGAGAAGTCGTACACGCTCGCCGAGGCCGCGGCCGCACACATCGACAGCCAGGCCGGTCACACACGCGGGCGCCGGGTCGTTGTCGTCTGAGCCGGTTCCTGCACGGTTGCACGGCCCGGCAAGCTGACCTTGGCGGTGGTGAGCGCGCTGCCCGTCGCCGAGTCCGCCGGGCAGGGATGGCTGCAGGTCTTCGAGCTGGTGCTCACAGCATGCGGTTCGCACAATGACTCATTTCTGCGAGCGTGGCGGCCGTTGCGCTCCACTCCTGCACGTAGTCATGTTGTCGCACCGGATGATCAGGGCTGTGGACTATGTTGTGGGGATGACTACCGGGACGGCATTGCGCCACACACGGATTGGTGACCCGGTGCTCTCCTGAGCACCGTACGGGCCAGTGCGGGCCCGCTGCTCGATCGAGGATCTTGCGCTGCTGCGCGGGCTCCGCCTCCGTCGTGTTGATCACAGGCTCGACACATCAACCACGACAGGAGAATTCATGCCCACCAAGACGTTGCAGATTCCCACCGCGGCCGGCCAGGCCGATGCATTCGCCACCTTCCCCGACCGTGGCGAGCAGCATCCGGGGGTGCTGATGTACGCGGACGGCTTCGGCATCCGGCCCGTGCTGCGGGAGATGGCCCGCGAACTGGCCGGACACGGGTACTACGTGCTCGTCCCCAACCTCTTCTACCGGCACGGCCCGGCACCGGTGGTCGAGCTTCCCGAGCACATCGGAGAAGAGGTCCGGCCCGCGATCTTCGCCCAGCTGATGCCCTTGATCGAGGCGCACACCGCCGAACGTGTTCTGAGCGACGCCGACGCCTACATCAGGTTCCTCACAGCCCAGCCAGAGGTCGGCGCTGGTCCGGTCGCGGTGACTGGCTACTGCATAGGCGGCCTCTTGGCGATGCGCACCGCTGCGGCCCACCCTGGCCAGGTGGCAGCCGTCGCCGCATTCCACGGCCCCGTGGGCGTCGATGGGCCCGACCTCTTCTCCAAGCTCATCGCCCAGGTCCACCTCGGCCACGCCGAAGGCGACATGACGCCCGAGGCCCTCGGCGAGCTCAACCAGGCTCTGGACGCCGCAGGTGTCAGCTACACCTCCGAGATCTACCCCGGCACGATCCACGGCTTCACCATGTCCGACACCGACGCCTTCAGCGCCTCCGGGCTGAAGCGCCACTGGGACCATCTGCTCCCTCTCCTGGACCGCACCCTGGGCAACGGCACTGTCACGTTGACTGACCGGGTGGGATGATCTTCGGGTTGGTCATGCTGGGAGGGGGCGTCCGTGGACAGCGCACCGCCGTCGTACAAGGGGCACCGGTACCCGGTGGAGATCATCGCGCACTGCGTGTGGCTGTACTTCCGCTTCCCGCTGTCGTTCCGCGAGGTCGAGGAGCTGATGCTCGAACGCGGCGTGCTCGTCTCCCACGAGACGGTCCGCCGCTGGTGTACGAAGTTCGGGCAGGCCCACGCCAACGGCCTGGGCCGCCGGCGTGTGCAGCCGGGCGACAAGTGGCACCTGGACGAGGTCTTCCTCAGGATCAACGGTGAGCTGAAGTACCTGTGGCGGGCCGTCGACGCCGATGGCAACGTGCTCGACATTTTGGTCCAGGGCCGAAGGGACAAGACCGCGGCCAGGCGGTTCTTCCACAAACTGCTCAAGAAGACCTGCTCGGTGCCGAGGGTGATCGTCACCGACAAGCTCCGCTCCTACGGCGCGGCCCACCGCGAGGTCATGCCCTCCGTAGAACACTGCGCCCACAAGGGCCTGAACAACCGGGCGGAGAACTCCCACCAGCCTACCCGGCAGCGCGAACGCGCGATGAAGGGCTTCCGCTCCGTCGGCGGAGCCCAGCGGTTCCTGGCCGCGTTCAGCGGTATCTCGCCCCACTTCCGACCACGCCGCCACCTGATGACCGCCACCGAATACCACACCGAGATGACCACCCGCTTCGCCATCCGGGACGAGATCACCGGCGCCACCACCCTGCCCACCGCAGGGTAAGCCAGGCCCCCCACCCGACCCCTACACACCCTGACGCGCCCTCAATCGATCAACACCGCACCAACGTGACAACGCCTCTGCGGTGGCTGGACGAGAACGGGCGTTGGTTCGGCCGGCACTGGGACCTGGCTGCCGGACCCGGAACGGCTGCGGCCGGCCTCCCGTCAGGGAGGCCGGCCGCGGTTGTCGACGAGGGTTAGCTGCAATACCTGCTTCGGCGGTTTCTGTCTGGTTCGACGGAGCGAATCTGACTGCGGACGCGGGTCTGTTGCCGGTGGTCCGGCTGGCGGGTTGGGCTGACCACCGTGGTGCACCAGACCGGTATCGTGAGGAAATGACCTCACCTGACCGTAGCTCAGCCGAACGTGAGGCGGCGGAGGCAATCACCTATCGCGTGGCGGAGAGCGAGAGAGACAAGTCCGCCGTCATCACGGGCGAGTTCAGCTCGGATGCCGTCTTCGAAGTGGTCGGTTCCGAGGGCGGGTTCACCTTTCGGCCCGTCCGACTGGACCCGCCGATTCACAAGGTCTTCCCCGACGACGGGCCCGAGGCCGCCGATGAGACATCGGAGGGCAAGCGGCGGTTTGTCGCGCTGGATGGCGAACTCGTATGCGGCTATGTCGATACGACGTATGAGCCCTGGAACCGGCGGCTGATCATTGCCGATATCGAGGTGGCTGGGCCGTACCAGGGCCGGGGAATCGGGCGGACACTCATGAGTTATGCCTTCGGCTGGGCCCGGGAATGCAGTGCCGGGCACGTGTGGCTGGAAGTGACGAACATCAACGCTCCGGCCATCCGCGCCTATCAGCGGATGGGGTTCACCTTCTGCGGTCTGGACACTTCCCTCTACCGCGGTACCGAGTCCGAGGGGGAGACGGCACTGTACATGAGCCTCTTCCTCAACTGATCCGCTGGCCGGTAGCCGGTCCAGCGCTTGGACATGGAGACACGGATGTCCTCTGAGCTGGGACGATGGGACTTCCTACGGTTCCACGTCCGCAGAGCAAGAGGACACCCGCGAGATGCGATCTTCCCATACCGCTTCAGCGGTGTCCGCCGCGTTCGATGACTCGAATCTGATCGCGCATGCCGGGCTGGTCCCGGTGATGCGGCTGGCCGAGCGGTGCGGCCTGTCGCGACTGGTGGCTGCGAAGGTGAAGCTGACCGGAGCGAGGAACGGTGCGGGGGCCGCAGCGGATGCCAAGGTCACCAGCATCGTGGCCGGGATGGTCGCGGGTGCGGACAACATCGACGACCTGGACGTCCTGCGGCACGGGGCGATGCCGGCCCTGTTCGGCGGTATTCGCGCCCCGTCCACGCTGGGCACGTTCCTGCGTGCGTTCACCCACGGTCATGCGCTTCAACTCCACGCTGTGCACCGCGCGTTCCTGGCCGCGCTGGCCGCGCACACTCCGCTGCTGCCCGGCGCCCGGAAGAAGGCGTTCATCGATGTCGACTCCACCCACAAACGCGTCTACGGCCGGACCAAGCAGGGCGCCGAGTACGGCCGGTTCAAGGGCATCCGCACCCTGCACCCCCTCCTCGCCACGGTCTGCACCCCACACTCCCGCCCAGTGATCGCCACCGTGCGGATGCGCCAGGGTCAAAGCCGCAGACTCCCGAGGCGCCCCGAAATTCGTGAGCGAGGCCCTGGCCACCGCCGTCGAGGCGGGCTGCACCAGCATGCGCATCCTGCGGGCCGACTCGCAGTTCTACAACGCCGGAGTGATCGCCGCCTGCCACCGGGCCGGAGCCCACTTCTCGATCACCACCGGCATGAACCCCTCCATCAAACGGGCCGTCCTGGCTGTCCCCGAAACCGCATGGCAGCAGATCACCTACCCCACCGCCGTGCCCGACCCCGAAACCGGTGAACTCATCTTCGACGCGGAGGTCGCCGAGATCCCCGCCTACACCGCCTTCACCGGCAGAAAGAAGGCAGAGCGGGTTACCGCCCGACTGATCGTGCGCCGGGTTCGCGACCTCGCCAAACCCGCCACCGTCGGCGAGCAGGGCGAACTGTTCCCCGTCCGGCGCTACCGCCCGTTCTTCATCGACAACCCTGCGCCGATGCTCCAGGCCGAGCGGGAACACCGCCACCACGCCGTCGTCGAGCAGGTCATTGCCGACAGTAAAGCCTCTGCCCTGGCCCACCTTCCCTCGGGGCACTTCCAGGCCAACGCCGCCTGGCTGACCCTGTGGGCCATGGCTTACAACCTGCTGCGGGCCGCAGGCACCCTGGCCTCGGCCTTCCACGCCAAGGCCACCACCGCCACCTTGCGCGCTCACCTCGTCCGTGTCCCTGCCAGGATCGCCCGCTCCGCCCGGCGCCTGACGCTGCACCTGCCGCAGCGATGGCCCTGGCAGGACCCATGGACGCAGTTGTTCGCCGCCGTCCACGCACCGCCCGAAGCAGTCCTACGTACCTGAAAACTTCGCCCGACAGGGCTCAACCGGAGCCGCCCCCTGCGTCGGCTTCGCCGCCGACTACACGTGCAAGCGGTGCGGTCGAGCCGGGAACCCCCACAGCCGCGGACGATGCGCTCACTGCGTCCTCGCCGAGGGGGTCAACGCCCTGCTGGCCGGCCCCGACGGTGCGATCGCCCCGCAACTGGAACCGCTCGCGTCCGCGCTGGCGAACGCTCCCTCACCGTTCCCCGCCATCCAGTGGATCAAGGAGAGCCCGAACACCAAGCTCCTCGCCCGACTGGCGGCCGAAGGGCACGAGCTCACCCACGACTTGCTGGACGAGCTCCCACCCAGCCGGAACCAGCGCTATATCCGCCAACTCCTCGTCCACACCGGCACCTTGGACGAGCGGCACGAAGACCTCGAACGCATCCCCGGCTGGCTGGAGCACGAACTCGCGGACAAGCCGGCCGCGCACGCCAATGTCGCCCGCCCGTTCCTGAACTGGTTCCTGCTCCGACGCGCCCGCCAACGGGCCGCCACCATCCCGCCTCCGCCGACCGCGACCTGCGGCGACGCGTCAGCGCCGCCCTGGACTTCCTGGCCTGGATCGACCAACGCGACCTGGCCGCCCTCACCGACCTCACCCAGGAACACATCGACGACTGGATCGCTGGAGCTGTCAGCCAACGCCGCTACCTGGTCCGATACTTCCTGAAGTGGACCACGAGCCGTCGGCTCACCCTCGGATTGGCCGTCCCCTCCATCCCACGGCAGGAACCTCAGGGCCTGCTCGACGAGGACGATCGCTGGCCGCTCCTCCAGCGCTGTCTGACCGATGCTGCCCTGCCTACGGACGTCCGGGCTGCCGGTGCGATCACCCTGCTGTTTGGTCCGTCCACCGAACACCTCTGCCATCTGACGCCAGAGCACCTCAAGTTCGGCGACAAGCACGCCCACCTGGTCCTGGGCCGCCACCCCGTCCTGTTGCCTCCACGACTCGCCGAACTCCTTCGGCGCCTCGCCGAACAGCCCCAGCTGCGGCCACAGCTCTCACGAGCCCACCCAGGTCCTCGGTGGCTCTTCCCGGGCATGCTCCCGGGCAAGCCGATCTCGACGCACGGCATGACCCAAAAGCTGGGCCGCCACGGCATCCCGGAAAAAGCAATCAGCGTATGAACCTGAGCACTGCGCGACCAGCAATACTGCCAAACCGGAGCATAACTGGAACGGATTCGTCAGAGGAATCACGACCCATATCCACGGCAGAGGTCTGCCGATGATCACCTCGACGGGGGTAGCAGTGCTGCCCTCGGGGCCCGATATCGGGTATCAGCGGAGGGTTTCGACCTTCAGGTCGCCGTGGGTCACCGCGCGCATCCTGTCGCTGGCGAGCATGTCGTGCGGGAAGCCGAGTTCGATCGCGCTGGCCTCGTCGAGGCGGGCCAGTTGGGAGGCCGTGAAGTCGACCTCCAGGGCACCCAGATTGTCCTCCAGTTGCGCGAGAGTGCGGGCTCCGATGAGCGATGCCGTCACGTCCGGGTTCTGCAGGGTCCAGGCCAACCCGACCTGGGCGGTTGTGCGGCCCAGCTCCGCGGCGACCTCCTTCACGACATCAGCGATGTCCAAGTTGCGTTCGGTCAGCCCGCCGTTGGCGATGTTGAAATTCTTACGGGTGCCGTCGTCGACCGCGGCGTTCGCCGCGGTCAGGTCGTCGCGGCTGTACTTGCCGGTGAGCACCCCGCCGGCCAGTGGCGAGTACGGCACCACGCCCAACCCCATCTCGCGTGCCATGGGGATCAGGTCACGTTCCCCGGTACGCTCGATCAGGTTGTATTCGATCTGCAGCGCGACCAGCGGCGACCAGCCGCGCAGGTCGGCGATCGCCTGCATGCGCGACACCTGCCAGGCCGGGGCGTTGGAGATCGCCACGTACAAGACCTTGCCCTGCCGGACCAGATCGTCCATGCCGCGCAGGATCTCCCCGACCGGTGTCGTGAAATCCCACACGTGCAGGTACAGCAGATCGATGTAGTCCGTATTCAGCTGCCGCAGACTGGCTTCCACCGACGCGAAAAGGCTCTTGCGGTGAGGGCCCCCGGAATTCGGGTCGCCGGGCCGGCGCAGCGTGGTGTATTTCGTTGCCAGCACCAGGCTTTCGCGGTTGTCGCGGGTGAATTCACCCAGCAAGCGCTCAGAGCTGCCATTGGTGTAGGTGTTGGCGGTGTCGATGAAGTTGCCGCCGCGCTCGACGTAGAGGTCGAACAGCTTGCGCGCCTCGTCCTGCTCGGCGCCCCAGCCCCACTCGGTGCCGAAGGTCGCCGCGCCCAGCGCCAGCGGTGAGACCCGCAGCCCGGAGCGGCCGAGCAGCCGGTAGGTGTCGAGGGTGAGCGTCATCGTGTCCTCCTGTGCTTGTGATCCGTTGTCGAGCACAAGTCTGTGACCGCCGCGAGCCGGGGATAAGGGAAAGAAGTTCCTGGGAACACCAGTCCTACCCTGTCTGTTGGGCCGAACATGACGACCCGCACCGTGGACACGACACAGGAGCTGGCCGCATTCCTGCGGACCCGGCGCGAACGCCTGAACCCGGACGATTTCGGCCTGCCGTCGCGTCAGCAGGCCCGGCGGACCCCAGGACTGCGCCGCGAAGAGGTCGCCGAACTGGCCGGGGTCAGCATCGACTACATCGTGCGGCTGGAACAGGCCCGGGGACTGCGGCCCTCAGCGAACGTGGTGGAGGCGCTGGCCCGGGCGCTGCGCCTGGCCCCCGACGAACGCGCCTACCTCTTCAGCCTGGCCCAGCAGCGCCCCCGCAACGCCGACAAGCCCGCCACCACTGCGGCGCCGCCGCTGGCCCGGCTGGTCGCCGACCTGTCGCCACTGCCGGCCATGCTGATGAACCACCGCTACGACATCCTGGCCTGGAACAGCGAAATGGCGAGGCTGCTGCTGGATTTCGAAACCCTGCCGCCGGCGCAGCGCAATGCGATGCGGCTGTGCTTGGTACACCCGGAAATACGCGAGCTCTATGTCGACCGCGAGCGCGTCGTGCGGGAGGGAATCGCCCACCTGCGCGCAGCGTGGGCCGCGCACCCGGAGGACCAGGCGTTGACCGACCTCATCACCGAATGCAGCACCCGTAACGAGGAATTCGCGCGATTGTGGGCCGAGCGAGACGTGAAGGTCAACGGCCGCGGACACAAGGTGATGCGGCATCCGGGCGCCGGTGTGATCGCCGTGCACTTCGAAGTGCTTATGCCCCTCCAAGATCCGGACCAGCGGTTGATGATCTGCCGCGCCGCGGACGATGAGAGCCAGTCGGCATTGGACCGGTTGTGCGCACGGTGACGTCGAACCGTCATTCCGGCGTGCCTTCGGAGTCCATCGGTAAGATCCGGGCCGAAAGCATGCCGGGATGACGGACCGGCCGCGCCGGGCAGCGAACATCATGCCACCGAGGACCGTAGTAGGCGCAGGGTCGTGCGTCGGGCGATCTGGATCGCGCCCGCCGAGGGCATCACATTTCCTGGTTGCGGCACAAGTGTTCCGGATCCGCCGAGACACCTTCGACCACCTTGGCAACCGGCTGTCCAAGGAGATTGTGCACGAGGTCACCAGCCTGACCGCCGATCAGGCAACGCCGGAAACCATCCGGTCTGGTTCGCTGGCACTGGACGGTGGAAAACAGGAGTCACTGGGTACGCGATGTCGTCTATCGCGAGGACCACCAGCGCACCCTTACACCCTCAAGGGCCGCAAGCTCACCGGCGAGGAAGCCGAATGGGTCGTGCTCGACATCGTCCACCAGGCCGTCACGCTTCTCGCCACCGTCAACGACGACCCGACCCACCTGTTCGGCCACAAGGGCATGACCAGCAATAGCCTTGTCTTGTTCGGCTCGGTCAACAGGCGCCTGAACGACTTCCGTGACCACCTCAACGAGCTGTTCAGCACCCCGGACGCCCCTTACGTGCCGCTCCACACGGTCACACCGGCGCCGGATAACGACACGCCCGCTCACGATGAACCGGAGGGTGAGGAAGGGGAGGAGGAACCCATGCCCTGGCGGTTGAGTACCCAGCAGTTCCGCCGCGCCCTCGCCTGGCACCTCGCGCACCAGCCGTTCGGCGTCGTCGCAGGCGCCCGGCAGTACCAGCACGCCGAACTGGCCCTGTTCGAAGGTTACGCGGGCACCTCGGCCTCCGGGTTTGCCGCCGAGGTCGCCGCCGAACGCGCCGTCGCCCAGCTGGACTACGTCGAGGACCTGTACCGCGACTGGAACGACGGCCACCGCACCAGCGGAGGCGCCGCCGGCCGCGTGAACGCCGAGTTCGCCCGGATCCGCCGGGAGCTGGGCGACCTGCCCGGCATCACTGCCAGCCCCGCCCGGCTGCGCACCATGCTCCAGCACCTGACGAAGACCCTTCACCCCGGCGTCCTCAACGACTGCTTCTACCAGCCCTCCTCCGCCCTCTGCGCGGAGAGGGCCCAGCACACGGGGCGGCCCCTGCCGCTGCTGACCATGTGCCTGACCTGTCCCAATGCCCGCCGCTCCAGCGTCCACCTGCCCCGCCTGACCACCGCCCGTGCCCAGGCCCAGCGCCCGCTCGACGCCCCGGCGGGACTGTCCCGCCTCCAGACGGCTGCGCTGACCACCCACATCGCCGAACTCGACCACGCCATCGCAGAACCCACCTCCACCGAAAGCCCCGACGCATGAATGACCCCGCCGCAATGCGGCTGCGGCACGCCCTCGAACACGCCGGCATTCCCGTGCGGCCGGGCACCGACCAGGCTGTCGTGCACGCCTTCGAGCGGATCGTGACCGGCAACCCCGAACACACCAGCGGCGCCCTGACTGTCTCCACTCTGTGCACGGAAGCGGGCATCTCGCGCGCCACCTACTACCGCTCACCCCTGGCGAAGATCATCACCGGACTGCTCCGGACACCGGACGCGCCCCGACCGCAGACCGACACCCTGACGGCGGACATCGCCCGCCTCAAGAAGGCGGACCGCACGCTGCGCTCCCAACACGCGGCCGAGCAGCGGGAAGCACGCGCCACCATCGCCGCCTACGCCAACCACATCCAGACGCTGAGCCTGCGGAACGCCGGACTCGAAGCGGAGAACGCCACCCTGCGCGAAGCTCTCCGTCAGGGCGGCACCGTGGCCTCCCTCCCTGTGACGCGTTGAATGCTGCCGCCGGAAGGACTGCCGCACCTCCTCTCCGGCGGGGAGGTGCCCCTATGCCTTTGGCCAGGGAGAACAGTGCTGCGTTGAGATCGGGTACCGACGCTGACTCCCACATGGAGGGCTTCACCGCTTGGTCCAGGTCGATCAGGGCTACTTCCGGGCGGAGAACATCTTGGCGGGGAACGCGAGGTTCATCGAGGCGCAGCCGAAAATCGATGTCGTACACCCTTCCTCCGGGAGGGTCATGCCACTACATTCGCGCTGTCTTGTGAGGCGTCTTCCTCGGAGTGCGGCTTCAGGACACCCCGCCCACGCGTACGGTCTATCTCGCGCCATTCCGGCCGCAGTCCAGCCAGATTCGTGGTGAGGAAGTACGCGGCGCCGCAGGCGAGCAGCACTGGCACGAGTCCGACAGCGGTCACCGCCGCCCCTGCGAGCAGCCCGCCGAGAGGGATACCGGCCCAGGCCAACGAGTCACCGAGCGCGTTGACCCGGCCCAGCATCCGGCGCGGCACCCGCTCGACGAGGACGGCTCCCAGCACTGGGTTGACGAAGCCGGCACCGAACCCACTGACCGCGAAGACGGCCAGTACCACCCCCAACGGGGCATCGAAGGCGAGGATCAGGAACCTCGGTGCCCCGGCCAGCAGGAACCCGGTGAGAACCACCACCCGCAACGGTTCCAGCTTCGGACCACGACGCGGTGCGGGCACACCCGAAGAATCACTCATACAGGAACTAACGACGGATCTCCGGCGCATCACACTAGTGTGATGCGCCAGAAAAGGTGGTCTTAACAACCCGCGCGGATAGGGGCGGTTGGGCGTTTTGGCCAGGTCATGCTGAGGCGGAGCGGCTGCTACGGACTGTGATTGTTGCTACAGGTACGGTGGTGCCTCCCAGGGCCCCGGGGAGAGTCCCGTTCGCCCGGTTTGATCATGGAATCCCGTGGAGGGTGAGCGTGGCTGCGGGGTGCGTGTGGGCTCGTCGGCCGCTGGCGATGTTGGCCCATCCGGAGCGGTGGAGGGTGGCGCGGGCAAGGTCGCGCAGTGCGCTCATGACGGCGGGGGTGCGATGCCGGCGGATCTGACTGGCGTCTTCGGCGAAGGTCACGTCTTTGGTCCAGTGGACGGTGTTCTCGATGATCCAGTGGCCGCGCGCCCAGGCAGCGATCTCAGCGGGAGACGCCTGGTGGGCCGCGAGATCGGTGACGGCGTAGACGGTCTCGGTCTGCCACTTCGATGTGCCGATTCGGCGGCGTTTGCGGTGGATGCGAACAACCTGGCGGGCGTGGGGAAACAGCAGACCGTTCACGCTCACCACCTTCACCTCGCGGACCTCCTCACGGCCGTGTCCGCGGTCGCGGGACTGCTCGAGGACCGGTACCTGCTTCCAGGGCAGTTTGGTCAACTGACGGGCCAGGGTGGGCTGGTTGTTCTTCACCGACAGCAGGTAGTGGGCCTGTCGGTCCTCGACGAGGTAGCGAGCGTGGCTCGTCTGGGCGTGCAGGGCGTCGACGGTGACGACGGAGCCGGTCAGGTCCTGACCATCGAGGGTGTCCAGCAGCGGAGCGAACTCGGGTATCTCGTTCGTCTTCGCACTGATCTCGCGCAGAGCAGCAGTCAACGCATCGTGGTGGCGCACTGCGGACAGGACGAAGACACGGCTGCCGTCCGCGCGGACCGCTCCGCGCAGGCATTTGCCGTCCACGGCGAAGGCCGCACGACGCGGTTGCGGCGGGTCCGTCTCGTTCTGGGCGATCCGGTGGGCGCGGCGCTGTTCGCGCTCGACGATCCCGTCCGGGCCGGTCGCGGTCACCGGGCGGGCCTGGAGTGTGGTGAGTCTGGTGAAACCGGCGGCGGTGAGTAGCGCGGGGTCGACGCGGGCGAATACATCGCGCAGGGTGCGCTCGCCCGGAGCCTTGAACCGGCCGGTAAAGGGATCGAAGGGGCAGCCCAGCCGGGCCAGTACATCCTGGTCGCAGCGGCGTACCCACTCGGCAATGGCGGTCAGGGAGTTGTGTCCGGCGCTGGTGAGTGCACACACGCCGACCGCGAGCAGCGTTGCCAGCCGGAACCGCACGCCGCGCGGATTCCTCGGATCGGGCACCAGGGACAGTGCGGCGAGCAGACCGGACGGCACCACCGCCTCGGGCCGTGACGCCCCGGACGCGGCCTGTGGCAGGTGCATAGCGGACGGAACAGATGATGGTGCAACGAGCACGGCGACCTTACCGGGACCGGACTGGTTCACCAGTCGATGCGGTGAGTTCTTTGGTCATGAAGACGCGGCTGGTGCCCGGCGGATCGCAGGGCACCTCTCCCAGCCGCTTCCACCCGTGTTTCTGGTAGAAGCCGGGGGCCTGGAAGGTGATGGTGTAGAGCACGGCCGTGCGGCAGCCACGGGCACGAGCCTCGTCCTCGGCCTGCCGGAGGATCTCTGTTCCCAGCCCGCTGCCACGCAGCCGGGTCGGCAGGTAGAAGAGGTCGAGGAAGAACAGCCCGAGCGAGGTACGCCCGGTCAGTCCGCCGACCACCTGGTGGGTATCGGGATCACGGACCAGGACAGCCAGAGGTCTGCGGTCGGCGATTCCCGTGTGTTCGATGTTGAAGCGGTCCAGCGCGCCGGAGATTGCCGCGGCGTCCTCCGGGTTGGGGGCGTCGGTGAGCATGCAGTCCGGCTGGGGGGCGGGCTGGCGGGAAACGGTGACGGCAGTGTCGGACGCAGGCATGGTTGCTCCAGTACGTGAGCGGATGCGGGTGCGGGGCCGGTGAGCCCGGCGCACGGGCCGACGCTAGGACGGGGACGCTTCGACGGACGTCGAAGGGACGTCGGCGACAATGGGCACCGTGGACATTCAGCGCGCAGGCCAGGATGTGGGTGTGGACCTGGCGGGCGTGGCCAGACTGCTGGCCGACGGCACCCGGGCCGCCTTCTGCCTCGCGCTGCTCGACGGCCGGGCCTGGACGGCGAACGAGCTCGCGCGCTATGCCGGAGTCGCGCCGTCCACTGCGACCTCGCACCTGAACCTGCTCGTAAACGGCGGGCTCCTCGTCGAGGAGCGGCACGGACGCCACCGCTACGTACGGGTGGCCGACCGCAGAGTGGTCGAACTGATCGAGAGCCTTGCCGCGCTGGCCCCGAAGCACAGCGCCCCACCACGCTCGCTGTCGGCCTCCGGCCGGCAGCAGGCACTGGCCCGCGCCCGGCTGTGCTACGACCATTTGGCCGGAACCACCGCTCTGGCCATCACCGACGCGATGGTCGAACGCGGACTCCTGGAGTGGGGACCTGAGCCGGGCCTGACTGGCAAGGGCGCCCTCTGGCTTGCCGAGGTCGGCATCACGGTACCCGCTGGCTCACGCCGGCCACCGGTGCGCGCATGCCTCGACTGGACCGAGCGCCGTCCCCACCTGGCCGGCGCTGTGGGCGCCGCCCTGTCCGCCCACGCACTCGCCACCGGGTGGATGACGCGCATCGGCACCACCCGCGCCCTCCTCGTGACACCCGCCGGCCGCCGGGCACTGCACGACCACCTCGGCCTGCCACCAGCTGAACTCTGATCCTGAACCGGACCTGACCGGGCCACACCGACGCGTGATCAAGCCGGGCGAACAGGACTCTCCCCGGGGCCCTGTGGTGCCTCCAGATCGGCGGTATCGGTAGAAGTACCTATTGCGCTACGGCATTTCGCCGCGGAGTGTCGGGCCGGAGCGGTCGTGTCAGTGAGGGCATTTACCATGCCGGTGCGGCTTCGAAGAGGCCAACTCAGCGGCTCGCCATCTGACAGATGCACTTCGACAGAACTCGACACCAATTACACGAAGGTAGTGTCCTGGCCATGATTGCCAACGTGCGTAGCTACAAGAAGAATCAGGTCTCCCGAGCCGAGGTCATCACGGCAATCAGCCTGTCCCACAACGACTACAAGATCAAGCATGTGACCGCGGCGCTCGACCAGATCGACGACTACACCGCCGATATCGGGTTTGTCGATGGCGACCTGCACATACCCGGCGACCTCGACCTGGCACAGGAGGGCGTCTACCTCTTGGTTGTACTCGGCGATCTGGTTGTCGGCGGCGTGTACGGCGATGGCGACGATCCCGAGTCGTTTTTGCTGGTGACCGGCAACATGCGGGCACGCGACATCGTGACCGCCGGCTGGCTCGAGGTCCACGGCGACCTGAGCACCGACCGGCTCATCGGTGATTACAACGACTGCTCCGCCTACATCGGCGGCGACGTCCATGCCCGGCTCTTCTATGGCGAAGAACATCACTTCACCATCGGTGGCGCGCTCATCGCCAACGCGGTGATCGGCGAGCCGCGCCTTGAGATCGCGACCCCACCGGCCGTGATCGGCCTGGCCGACCTCCGCATACTGGAGCATTTCGACCGCGACCTGCTGCGCGTGTTCGACGACCATGACAACAACGGCAACGCGATCACCTACGTGGACGGTTTCGACGACTTCAGCGAGCTGAAGCGGCGTGTCAACGCAGGTCTACCGCTGCGCACTACGGCAACACGCGACAACTGAGCCTCCACCGCCGAGCCGGGTGGGGCCGGGCTTGCTCGCCGCCAGACCCCGGCTCGCGTCCACCATCGTCCAACATGCCACCACGTCTTCCGGCGACCACTCCTGCCATGCTGCAAAGTTGTAGTGCTGCCCCCCCCCCCCGCTGACCACGTCCCGCACGGTACGCCCCTGGGGGCTGCCGCGTGGACGACACCCCAGGGGCGTGCCAACGTCGGCGGTTCAAGGGCGGTGGTGGGGTCGGGTGTGCCAGCGCTGGGTGGTCCATGCCCGGCGGATCAGACTGCGGACGGTGATGATGGTGTCGATGAGGTCGAAGAACGCGTCGGCGACCACGGCGCGGCGCTCAAAGCAGCGGGCCAGGCGATGGAAGGCGTTCTGCCAGGCATGTGTCCGCTCCACATGCCACCGCCGACTCGCCTGGACAGGGGCTTTCTCGCCCTTGTGAGCGATGCGGCCGTGCAGGCCGCGCCCGGCCAGCAGGGTACGGGTGTTGTCGCTGTTGTAGCCGGCGTCGAGGTGGACGGTGATCTGCTCAGGCAGAGGCCCGAGACCGTTTAGGAGGTCCAGGGTTGGAGTCAGGAGTGGTGAGTCGTGGCGGTTGGCCCCGGCCAGGACACGACCCAGGGGGATGCCGTAGCCGTCCACCATGCCGGAGCGTTTCAGGCCCTGCTTGCCCCGGTCAACCGGCGAGCGCCCCGCGACCTCACCACCGCCCGGGGCTTTGGTGATGCAGCCGTCGACGGCGACCTGGTTCAGGACCAGCCCCACGATCCGGTCGTACGCCTGAAGCGCGAGCTGCCTCAGCCGGGCAAAGACACCCAGCCGGATCCACTCATCGCGGCGGGTGCGGATCGTGGTGGCCGAACATGTGGTGTCGGCAATCGCCTGGTAGGAACAGCCGAACCGCAGCAGCTGCAGCAACTTGTCGAAGACGACCCAGTCACTGATACGCCGCCGGTGACAGCCCAGCGGATGAGCCGGATCGTAGACCGGCCGCTCGGGCAGCAACGCCGCGAACTGCTCCCACAACGGCTCGGTCAGCCAGGACGGCAGGACAGGCACAAACACCCCCAGCAATCACGGAACGTCACCACCCCATGATCACCAAGGCCGCGACCCACCTTCCTGCCCGGTATCCCCAACGCGCCTATCCGCGCGGCTTCTAAGTCTGCTGCTGGTTTTCGGTGCTGGATGGGCTGATTTTGGTGAGGTAGTCGGCGAGGGATTTGAGGATCTCGTCGGCTGTCTTGGTCCAGGTGAACGGCTTCGGGTTCTCGTTCCAGGTGTCGATCCAGGCGGTGATGTCCTTCTCCAGGGCTGTCACGGAGGTGTGGACGCCGCGGCGGATGAGTTTGTCGGTCAGCAGGCCGAACCAGAGCTCGACCTGGTTCATCCAGGACGAGCCGGTCGGGGTGAAGTGGACGTGGAAGCGGGGGTGTTTACCCAGCCACGTCTTGATCTCGGCGGTGTTGTGGGTGGCGTAATTGTCACAGACCAGGTGGACGTCGAGTCCGGTGGGCACGGCCTTGTCGATCCGGATCAGGAACTTCTTGAACTCGATGGCGCGATGGCGGCGGTGCAGTTCCGATATGACAGTGCCGTCGGCGATGTTGAAGGCGGCGAACAGGTTGGTGATCCCGTGCCGGTAGTAGTCGTGGGTGCGGCGTTCGGGCATGCCCGGCATCATCGGCAGTACCGGCTGCGAGCGGTCCAGTGCCTGGATCTGGCTCTTCTCGTCGACGCAGAGAACCACTGCCTTCTCCGGCGGATGGTGGTAGAGGCCGACGACGTCGACGACCTTGGCGACGAACTGCGGGTCGGTGGACAGCTTGAAGGAGTCCTGCAGGTGGGGCTTGAGGTCGAACCTCTTCCAGATCCGCCCGACGGTCGATTTCGACAGCCCACTGTGCTTCGCCATCGAGGCACGCGACCAGTGCGTGTCCTTGCCCGGGACGGACTCCAGAGTCGCCACGAGTACGTCCTCGACCTGGTCGAGCAGGACCGAGGGCGGCCTGCCGGGGCGGGGCTCGTCCGTCAGCCCGTCCAGGCGCAGGGTGATGAACCTGGAGCGCCAGCGGTTCACCGTCGCGTGGGCGACGCCGAGTTCGGCCGCGACCTCCTTGTTCGTCCCGCCCTCCGCGCACCGCAGCACGATCTTCGCGCGCAGGGCCAGGAACTGCGCGGTCTTCGCCCGCCGCGCCCAGCGCGTCAGCTCCGCCCGCTCGGCTCCGCTGAGCACCAGGTCCGGCTTGCGCCGGCCCGGCCGCGGCTCATCCACCAAGCCCGCCACCCGCCGGGCCACGAACCGCGAACGCCACTTGCGCACCGTCTCCGCGGACACCCCACAGTCCGCCGCCACAGCGATACTTGACGCCCCGTCCGCACAGGCCAGAATGATCCGTGCCCGCTCCGCCACACGGGCCGGCACCCCACCACCCGCCCAGCGCAGCAACTCCGCACGCTCCTCAGCGGACAGCAAGACTTCGATAGCACGAGGGCCTCGATGCGACATAAAAACAGGGGTCTGTCAATCGAACGGGGACGAGTTTGAGCGGGGGGTGGTGATGGCGAAGTTGGCGTAGCCGCCGTGCAGTTTGGCCGGCTCGGTGCCAAAAAGCTTGCTGTAGAAGGTGATCGAGGCGGGAAGGTCGGGGACGCGCAGTGCGAGCTGTACGCGGGACATGACGTTCCTCCTGACACAGGGTGGGAACCCCCCGGCCGTCGGGGGCCGGGGCGCTGGGGTGAGGTCAGCAGCAGCTGCCGGACGACGGCGGTTCCTCGGCGGTTGCGAGCGGCAGAGAGGTGCCGACGCCGATCTGTACGGGAGCGGGCGCCGGAGTGGCGCAGCAGCCTCCGGCGTCGGCCTGGTCGGTTGCCGGGTCGTCGAAGAGTCCGGCGCCGCCGCAGACTCCGGTTTCGGGGAGGGTGAGTTCGACGCGGTCGGCGGATTCGGTGTCACCGGCGACGGCGGCGGTGACGGAGCGGACCTGCTCGTAGCCGGTCATGGCCAGGAAGGTCGGGGCGCGGCCGTAGGACTTCATGCCGACCAGGTAGATGCCGGGTTCGGGGTGGGAGAGTTCGCGGTGGCCGTGGGGGTAGACGGTGCCGCAGGAGTGCTGGTTGGGGTCGATGAGCGGGGCGAGCTCGACGGGGGCCTGGAGGCGTTCGTCGAGGCCGAGGCGGATCTCGGAGAGGAAGGACAGGTCGGGGCGGAAGCCGGTCAGAACGATCACCTCGTCGACCGGGTCGAGACGGCGTCCGTCCTCGCCGGTCAGGATCAGGCGGCCGTCGGTGTCGCGTTGGATGGCTTCGGTGCGGAAGCCGGTGACCGCGTCGGCGTGGCCGTTGTCGACGGCAGCCTTCGCAGCCAGGCCGAGGGCGCCGCGGGCGGGGAGCTGGTCGGCGGTGCCGCCGCCGAACGTGGATCCGCTGATGCCTCGGCGCAGGATCCATACCGCGTGTGTGCCGGGCTCGTCCCTCGCGAGGTCGGCGAGGGTGGCCAGGGCGGTGAACGCGGAGGCGCCGGAGCCGATGACGGCGGTGCGCTTGCCGGCGTAGCGGGCGCGGACGGCCGGGTCCTTGAGGTCGGGGACGCGGTAGGTGATGCGGGCGGCCGCGGTCTTTTCGCCGAGGGCGGGCAGGCCACTGGCCCCTGCCGGGCTGGGGGTGGTCCAGGTGCCGGAGGCGTCGATGACCGCGCGGGCGAAGAGGCGTTCCTCGCGGCCGTCAGCGTAGGCAACGTGGACGACGAAGGGCTGTGTCTCGCGGTCGGCGTCGACGATGCGGTCGCGGCCGGTGCGGGAGACGCCGGTCACCCGGGCGCTGGTGCGGACACGGTCTCCGAGTACGTCGGCGAGGGGCTGGAGGTAAAGGTCGGCCCAGTCCCCGCCGGACGGGCAAATGGCCGCGTCCGGCTTGGTCCAGCCGGTCGGGGCCAGGAGCTTCTCGGCGGCCGGGTCGACGATCTCGCCCCAAGTGGAGAACAGCCGCACGTGGGACCACTCGCGCACCGTCGCTCCAGCGGCGTCTCCGGCTTCCAGCACCAGTGGTTCGATGCCGCGGTCGACCAGGTGGGCAGCGGCTGCCAGCCCGGCGGGGCCGGCGCCGATGACGACGACCGGCAGGTCTGCAGTGGTGGTCATGACGGTGATGTCCTCCGAGTCAGGCGGCTGGTCCGGCAGCTGCTTCGATTGCTGTCGATATCCGGAGCTTGCCACCAGGTATCGACGAGTGTCAACATAGACACATGTCAAAGTCAGAGGTTGTGGGGTCGCCGGTCCTGGACGCGGGGACTGTGGTGCCGTGCTGCCCTCCGATCACCGCCGGGGAGCTGTCGCAGGACGATGCGGAGAAGATGGCCGCGATGTTCAAGGCCCTGTCGGACCCGGTGCGGCTGCGTCTGTTCTCCAAGGTCGCCTCGCACCCGGGCGGCGAGGCGTGCGTGTGCGACATCTCCGACGTCGGTGTCTCCCAGCCGACCGTCTCCCACCACCTGAAGAAGCTGCGCGAGGCCGGCCTGCTGACCTCCGAGCGGCGCGGGACCTGGGTGTACTACCAGGTCGCGCCGTCCGTCGTGGCGGCCATGTCCGCCATGCTCGACCTGCGCTCCTGACCAACGGCCCGCGCCGGCGGGTCAGCCGGTGCGGTCGGGCGGGCAGCAGAGCGCCAGGTACGCCTGGAGTGCGGAGAGGCGCTTCGCCATGGTGGCACCGTCGGCCCGGTAGAAGACCTGCTTGCCATCCTTTCGGGAGACCACCAGGCCGCCGCGACGCAGCAGGCTCAGATGCTCCGACGCGGTCGACGGCTTCAGTGCGCACCGCTCCGCGATCTCGCCGACCGTCAGCCATCCCGCCAGTGAACTGCTGCATCACCTTCTGACGAGTCTCACTGGCCAGGGCCTTGAGGAAGTCGGCCGTCGCCGGATCCACCGCGGACGTCTCAACGCTGTTCTCTGTCACCGCACCCTCAACATTTCGCCACTTCCCGAAATAACGACTCACATGAAGGGCCACGTTTTCATGGAGCATGCCGATCTCATCGTCATCGGTGCCGGGCAGTCCGGCCTGGCCACCGCGGCCCTCGCCCCGCGCCACGGCTTCACCCGCATTCTGGTGCTGGAGGGGGCCGAGGAGCCGGGCGGGTCCTGACCCAGGTACTACGACAGCCTCACCCTGTTCTCCCCGGCCCAGTACTCGCCCCTGCCCGGGATGCGCTTCCCCGGCGAGGCGGACCGCTACCCGCGGCGGGACGAAGTGGTGGACTACCTGCGCGACTACGCCGACCATCTGCCCGCCGACATCCGCACCTCGACAACCGTCACCTCCGTGACACGCCAGGACGGCACCTGGTCCGTGCGGGCCGAGGACGGGCGGGAATTCACCGCGCGGGCGGTCATCACCGCGACCGGTGACTACGGCGCACCCTTCGTTCCGGACGTTCCCGGACAGGCGGACTTCGGCGGCCGGGTGCTGCACGCCTCCGACTACCGCAGCCCCGGCGCATTCGCCGGGCAGAGAGTCGTCGTAGTCGGCGGGGGCAATTCCGCGATCCAGATCGCCGCCGAACTCGGCCCCGCTCGCCGACACCACCCTGGCCACCCGGCGCCCGATCGGATGGACACCCCAGCGCCCGCTGGGCCGGGACCTGCACTGGTGGCTCAAGCACACCCGCCTCGACGTCGCACCGATCCGGCGGCTGCTGGCGAAGGTGCCCGTCTCCGTGCTCGACGACGGCCACTACCGCACCGCCCTGGACCAGCACGGCGTCGACCGACGCGACATGTTCAGCCGGTTCACGGCCGACGGCGTCGTGTGGGCCGACGGAACGAAGGAGGAGGTCGGCGCTGTCCTGCTCGCCACCGGATACCGCCTCGCCTTCCCCCTACCTGACCGGATCGGGCGCCCTGGACACCAACAGCGCGCCGCTGCATCAGGGCGGCCTCTCCACCGCGGTCCCGGGTCTCGGCTTCGTCGGCATGGAGTTCCAGCGCAGTTTCTCCTCCAAAACCCTGCGCGGCGTCGGCCGGGATGCCGGGCACGTCCTGAAGCGCGTGCGTACCGCGCTGGCTGGGTGAACCGGGATCAGGAGTGGTGGGAGGCGGTCGTAAGCGCCTGTTGCAGCTGGCTGATGCTGGGAGCGCCGTCCAAGCCTTCGGGCGTGCGGTAGAGACGGCAAGCCATCCCCCACGTCCGTCCGGCTTCCGCGAACGGGTCTTCACCGTTGATAAGGATGGTCGGGGAGCCGGTGAAGCAGATGCGTTCGGCCTCGGCCTGGTCGGTGACCACCCGCGTGACGACATCGGCCGCGTCCAGCCCGGCCGCCTCCAGCGCCTGCCGCAACCGGCCAACAGCAAGTTGTTCGTTCGGGCATTCCTTCACGACCACGACCTCGATCCGCATGCCTTCAGCATGCCGCAGGCACTCAGGCCAGTAGCTCGGTGATCTGCTGGACGGTGTCGCGTGCGGGGCGTCCCACGCCGATGAGGGTGGCGGAGGTCGGCCCTGTCCAGTCGCCGTAGCCGAGCAGGTGCAGCCGTGGCTCGCCGACCGCTCGGGTGCCGTCGGTGGCGATGTGGCCGCGAGTCCCGCGCAGGCCCAGCGAGGCGAGGTGGGAGAGGGCGGGTCGGAAGCCGGTGCACCAGATCACCGCGTCTGCCTGGGCGGACGTTCCGTCGCTCCACCGGATGCCGTCGGCCACGAGCCGCTCGAACATCGGCTGGGCCTTCTCGGGAGGCGTAAACGCCTGGTGGCGGGCCGGGATATCGATGAAATGGACGGCACTCCGCGGCGTCGGCCGGAGCCGTACGCCTCGGCATCGGGACGGGTCAAAGACAAAGACGCTGGCTACGGGGTCGGGTGACGCAGTGGTGTGGCTCCGTTGCCGACAGGAAGGCCTCGGTCAGAGGCGACTCCCGTACTCGTCAATATCGAGGTCCGGGCATGGCGAGCGCCTCCCAAAGCCGTCGAGAAGTGACTTCGCGAGTGGTCGATAAGGCCAGGCTGCGGTATCCGGTGGTGTGGATCTGACGGCCGGTGAAGACCTCCTGGCCGGGGACGGCCGGGAGGAAGGGGCGCCACCAGGTCCCGGTCGCGGAGATGACCGCCCGCGCCGACCAGTCGCCGGAGTCCGTCTCCACCCGTAGACGGTCCCCGTCCCGACACACCGCCCGGACGCGGACCGGGCGGTGAACAGGCAGTGCGTAGCGGTCTTCGTAGTCGGCCAGGTACTGCACCACGTGCTCGGCGTCCGGGTACTCCTGGCCGGGCTGGGCGGGCATGAGGCGGCCGGGCAGGGAGGAGAACGCGGCCGGGGAGAACAGGCGCAGCGAGTCCCAGGTGTACTGCCAGCCGCCGCCCGGCTCTTCCTGGGCGTCGAGGATCACGAAGTCCAGCTTCTTTCGGCGCAGGTGGTAGTCGGCGGCGAGCCCTGCCTGCCCGCCGCCGATCACCACGACGTCCACCATGCCGGTCACAGGGTCAGAGCCGATGCGGCCGGTGCCTCGGCTGCGGCACACACCGGGCACAGCACCGTCCGTGCTTCGGCCTCACCGGGGGTGCCGATCGGACTGCCCCGACGCACGCTCCGGGTCGCGATGCGGGCATGAGCCTCGCAGACTCCGGCTCCACAGCCCTGGCAGACGCCGATGGTGGTGCTGCTCGTTCCCGTGGTGCGACAGTCGAGGCAGTGCATCAGTCGCCCCTTCCCGGGGTGGTGAGTGCTTCGGGCGTGAACTTCTTGCGCCAGGCGAGCGCGACGTAGACCAGGCCGATCAGGACGGGTACCTCGATGAGCGGTCCGACGACGCCGGAGAGGGCCTGGCCGGAGGTGACGCCGAAGGTCGCGATGGCGACGGCGATGGCGAGTTCAAAGTTGTTGCCTGCCGCGGTGAACGCCAGGGTGGCCGTGCGGTCGTAGGCCAGTCCGAGGGCCTTGCCGAGCAAGAAGGCGCCGAAGAACATGATCGCGAAGTAGACGAGCAGCGGCAGTGCGATCCGGACCACGTCCAGGGGCTGCGAGTTGATCGTCTTCCCCTGCAGGGCGAACAGGATGACGATCGTGAAGAGCAGCCCGTACAGCGCCCAGGGGCCGATCCTCGGCAGGAACTTCGCCTCATAGTTCTCGCGGCCCATCTTCTGCTCGCCGATGCGGCGGGTGAGGAATCCGGCCAGCAGCGGGACGCCGAGGAACACGATGACATTCAGCGCGATGTGCCATACGGAGACGTCCAGGCCCTGGCCGTCTCCGAGGTTCAGCCACCTGGGCAGCAGGTCGAGGTAGAACCAGCCCAGCAGACCGAACGCGATGACCTGGAACACGGAGTTCAGTGCCACGAGTACGGCGGCTGCTTCGCGGTCGCCGCAGGCGAGGTCGTTCCAGATGATGACCATGGCGATGCAGCGGGCCAGGCCGACGATGATCAAGCCGGTGCGGTACTCGGGCAGGTCCGGCAGGAAGATCCACGCCAGCGCGAACATGACCGCCGGGCCGACAATCCAGTTGATGACCAGCGAGGACACCATCAGCTTGCGGTCGCCGGTGACTGTGTCGAGCTTGTCGTAGCGGACCTTGGCCAGGACCGGGCACATCATCACAAGCAGGCCGAGTGCGATCGGCAGGGAGATACCGCCGATCTCGATCTTCGCGAGCGCGTCGTTCATCCCCGGGATCAGGCGCCCCAGGCCCAGGCCGATGGCCATGGCGAGCAGGATCCACACCGCGAGATAGCGGTCGAGCGTGGAGAGCTTCCTGACGATCGAGACGTCTCCTCCCCCAGCCTGGTCTGCGGCGGGGGCCTTCGTGGTGCGCTCGGTGGTCACGGGCAGGCCCTCTTGTTCTCGCCAGCGGTACGTGCGGACTCGGCCAGAGCGGCGAACTGCTCGGAGAGGCCGGCCAGGACCTCGGGACGCAGCTTGTAGTAGGTGAAGCGGCCGCACGGTTCCGTCTCCACCACTCCGGCCTCGCGCAGCACCTTCAGGTGGTTGGACAGGTTGGTCTGCTTCGCGCCGGTCTCCTCGACCAGGTGCGTCGTACACAGCGTCTCGCGGGCCAGCAGGGTCACGATCCGGAGGCGGAGCGGATCGCCCAGCACCCGGATCAGATCAGGATCGACTGAAGTCAGCATGTACTGATACTTTCACATCATTGCCTGCTGATACCAGCGGGGGCTGAAGTCATTAGCGGCTGGTGCCGCCATGCGACGAGAGAGAACGATCAACATGGCCGAGTCCTCCGGCAAGCCGTCCGTCCTGTTCGTCTGCGTCCACAACGCCGGCCGCTCCCAGATGGCCGCCGCCTGGCTGACCCACCTGGCCGGGGACCGCGTCGAGGTCCGCTCCGCCGGCTCCAACCCCGGGAAGACTGTGAACCCCGCCGCCGTCGAAGCGATGGCCGAGGTCGGCATCGACATCTCCGCCGAGACCCCGAAGATCCTCACGATCGACGCTGTCCGCGAGTCCGACGTGTGCATCACCATGGGCTGCGGTGACACCTGCCCGGTCTTCCCCGGCAAGCGCTACCTGGACTGGAAGCTCGACGACCCGGCCGGACAGGGCGTCGAAGCGGTCCGCCCCATCCGCGACGAGATCAAGACCCTGGTCGAGGGCCTGATCGCCGAGATCGCCCCGGAGGCCACGGCGTGAGCGACATACGCGACGTCGTCATCATCGGCTCCAGCCCCGCCGGATACACCGCCGCCCTCTACACCGCCCGCGCCCAGCTGGGGCCCGTACTGTTCGGCAGCAGCATCTTCGTCGGCGGCTCCCTGACCACCACCACCGAGGTCGAGAACTTCCCCGGCTTCCCCGACGGCATCGACGGCCCCGACCTCATGGAGAACATGCGGGCCCAGGCCGAGAAGTTCGGCACCGAGATGATCGACGACGACATCACCACCGTCGACCTCACCGGCCCCGTCAAACTGCTCACCGACTCGGCCGGCACCGTCCGCCGCGCGAAGACGGTGATCGTCGCGACCGGCTCCGGCTACCGCAAGCTCGGCCTGCCGAAGGAGGACGAGCTGTCCGGCCGGGGCGTGTCCTGGTGCGCCACCTGCGACGGATTCTTCTTCCGCGACCGTGATATCGCCGTGGTCGGCAGCGGCGACACCGCCATGGAGGAAGCCACCTTCCTCACCCGCTTCGCCAAATCCGTGACCGTCGTCCACCGCCGCTCCGCCCTGCGCGCCTCGAAAGTCATGCAGAGCCGCGCCTTCTCCGACGACAAGATCTCCTTCGCCTTCGACACCGAAGTCGCCGAGATCAAGGAAGAGAACGGCATGCTCGCCGGTGTCGTTCTGCGCGACACCTTCACCGGTGCCACCCACGACCTCGACGTGACGGGGCTGTTCATCGCCATCGGCCACGACCCGCGCACCGAACTCTTCATCGGCCAGATCAACCTGGACAACGACGGCTACATCACAGTGGAAGCACCCTCCACCCCCACGAACCTCCCCGGCGTCTTCGCCGCCGGCGACGTCGTCGACCACACCTACCGCCAGGCCATCACCGCCGCCGGCACCGGCGCCGCCGCCGCCCTCGACGCCGAGCGCTACCTCGCCGCCCTCAACACAACCCAGGCCGAACCGGAAACTGCCGCAGTCCCGGTCTGACCGAGTCTCACCGCGGCGCGGGCCCGTCCGGGCAGCCCCGGACGGCGCCGATGGCACCGGCCGAGCGAAGCGAACGCCCGAGGTCTCCGGTGAGGATGCGGGGGTGGCGCCGCCACCACCACAGGTCGGGTCCGGGCAGCCTGTGGAACTGATCGAGTGCTTGGCCGTCGTCGTCGATGGTCACGGCTTTGTACTGGTCGTCCAGAGCTTTGATCCGCGGGGTCCAGAGCTGGACGACGTGTTCGTCCAGCAGGAGCCATGCCTCGTGCAGCCAGTTTCGGCAGTAGAGGTCGTTGGTGTACTCGTAGATGTCGTCGCCGTAGCCGCGCTCGATAACGCTCACCAGGGCAGCCCATGCGTTCACCATTTCAGTGACCGTGAACGCCGTCCGCCAGCCGCGCTGGTGCAACAGCTCTCCCACCTCAGTTTCAGTAGCCACGGGCGTGAGGCTCTCATGCCAAATCCGTCCGGACGACCGAGATGTGCCCCATCAGAGGCTGGCGCCCCCGCAGCGTGATCGAGATGGGACGATCTCACCGTGGCTGGTGTGATCACGACGGCGGAGCCGTCTGGATAGCCCCGTTCACCGGGCTGAGCCCGCACGACTTCCGCAAATTGATGACGGTATTGCATCGCGAGGGAGCCGACGCCGTGCGACCTGGCCGGCCATGGAGCCTGCCGCTGAAGGACCGAGTCCTGCTGGTCGCGGCCTACTGGCGCACGAACCTGACGCTGAGGCAGCTCGCCCCGTTGTTCGGGGTGTCCAAATCGGCGGCCGACAGCATCGGCGCGCTCTGGCCGCCCTGGGCGAGCAGCTCACGCGCGGGTGGCCTCCCGTGTGCGACGGGATGTTGACGCAGATGTACCCCGATCAGGTGGGAATCCCGCTGGACGACCAGAGACCGTCTGGTCACCTGCTTTCCTCTTGATCAGTTCTGCCACCCACAGAGGAATGAGGATCCATCCATGAATCGTCTCGCTGTCTGCGCCGCTGTGACGGTCTCAGCCATCGCTCTTTCTGCTGGGCAGGCCGCGACGGCGGATCCCTCTCCCGGGCGGCACGGGCAAGCAGCCCGGCATCACGCACCCGCGAAGCCGGCAAGCGAGTCGGCCCGGCTGGCCCGTTCTGTCCTGAACGCAAAGGGCATCACCTACGCCAAGGCACACGTGAGCGGTACCGACAAGGTATCTCTCCCGCAGCAGAATCTGGTCGACGTCTCCAACGGACGCCTGGCCAAGACCAGCCCGTGGGGCCACAAGAAGGGTGCGCGGGTCGCGCTCGACACACGGATGCTCAACGGTGTCCTGAAGCTCGGCACCCAGTACCACTACAAGTTCGAGATCTCCGAGTTCGTCGGCGGGAGGCACAGCCGTACCTCCAAGCACTACGCGGGCCGCGCGGTCGACGTGACCTGGATCAACGGCCGCCACGTGGGCAAGAGGGCCGATCACCGCGGGCTCATGAATGCCTGCCGGAAGCTCGGCGCCACACTGGTCCTCGGGCCGGGTGACAAGAACCACGACACCCACGTCCACTGCCAGTGGTAATCCGCCTCCAGCACACCGGGTGACCCGTGAAACACCCGCTCCTGTGTGGTGCAGGAACCAGGGGCCCCAACGGCAGATCCCCGGCCCGGCACCCTGCGGTGCCGGGCCACTCCCTCTCCCTGTTGGTGCGTCTGCGACAGACGATCTTCGGGTTGCTCTAGAGTCGAAACGGATCTTCCCGGTGGCGTCTCGCTGCCGGGATTTCGTTTTCTCTGGGCGGAGTTGGATCTTGCGTAAGGCGCGTCTGCACGACCGGAATTCAGCGGGACCCGTCCCACGTATCAGCTGGGCGGCCCGAGTCCGGGAGGCAGGCGCCCCGCTGGCCATCAGATCGTATCGGCTGCACTTCACTGCTCGCGTGCTGTCCTGGACGGGCTCGGCAGTGGCGCCCATCGGTCTGGCTTTCGCGGTCCTCCGGATCGGCGGTGGCCCTGGTGCGCTGGGCGCGGTTCTCGCGGCGAGCGTCGTGCCGCAGATCCTGCTGTTGCTCGTCGGCGGGGTCGTCGCGGACCGGCTGCCCAGGGATCGGGTCATGGTGTGGTCCAACGTCGTCTGTGCGGTCGCGGAGGCGGCGGCGGTGTTGTTGCTGGCCTCGGGCACGGCCCGGGTCTGGCATCTGGTGGCGATGTCGGCCGTATGCGGGGCGGCGGGAGCCTTCTTCACCCCGGCGGCCGGGGGCATCGTCGTGGAGGTGGTCCCGGCCGATCTTCGGCACGCGGCCAACGCTCTGCTGAAGATCGGCCAGAACATGGTGAAGGTGGCGGGGCCTGTCCTGGGCGGGGTCCTGGTCGCCGTGGTCGGCCCTGGATGGGCCCTCGGATGGGACGCTGTGACGTTCGCTGCCTCGGCCCTGCTCTTCTCCCGGATCAGCCTCAAGTCCAAGAACGTGAAGGTCCGGACCGGGTTTACCGCCGATCTGCGTGAGGGGTGGGATGACTTCCGTTCCCGCCGCTGGCTGTGGGTGAAGGTCTGCCAGGCCACCGTGATCGTTCCCGTGTGGCTGGTCGGCTACCAGCTTCTCGGCCCGGTGTACGGCAAGCAGGTGCTCGGCGGCGCCGCCCCGTGGGGTGTGGTGGTCTCCGGCTTCACCGCCGGGCTGGTGGCCGGGGCGGCTCTCGCCCTGATGTGGAAGCCGCGCCAGGTCGGAGTCGTCGTCTGCGCGGGCACCGGGTCGATGGCGGTGCCGCTGGCGGCGATGGCGGCGGCCGTGCCGCTGCCCGTGCTCGTGGTCGCCACGGGGGTGGCGGGCACGGGGCTGGCGGTCAGCATGACCGTGTGGGCTTCGCTGGTGCAGGAGAGGATTCCGGCGGACCGGCTGAGCCGGACCCTGTCCTGCTCGACGCTCGGACAGATCCTGCCCGTGCCCTTCGGCTATCTCCTTGCCGGTCCCGCCGCCCAGCTGTTCGGGCTCCGTACGACCCTGGCGACGGGCGCCCTGATCATCACGGCCGCCGCCGTCGTGCCGCTGGCCATCGCTCAGGTCCGGGGGCTCTGCCTCGTACCGGAGGAGACCAAGGATGCCGACGGGGCCGTGACCACGGTGCGGGCGGAGAGGTAGAACGCTCGGGCCACCTCGAGGGCGCCGGCGAAATCGCGGAACGCCCGGTCCCGGGCCGCCGCGTCGAGCACGGCCCGGCCGCATCCCTCGGGAAGCCCCCAGCACTGCGTGAGATGAGCGGCGACGCGGTCGGCGCTCAGGTGGGCCGTGGTGTGGTGGGGGCGGCCGCCTCGATCTCAGCGTTGAGGGCGAACGCGGCGGCCACGGCTTCAGCCGCCAGGGGAACGGAACCGAGCAGGTCGCCCGCTTCGGCCACCGTGGCGGACCACACCATCCAAGCCCCATCCAGGCGGGCGGAGCGAACCACGAACCGCACCAGCGCTTCCTCGGGCGGGAACTGGCTCGCCTCCTCTTTGGTGAGCCAGTGGGCGAGCTGGTCGCCGGCAGGCTGGCTACCTCCATGCCTGCCGCGGCGACGAACCGTAGGGCGGACCGCTGCACCGCCGCGGACCGTACCGGGCGGCCCACGTCGTCGCCCGTCTCATGCGCGATGGCGGCCAGGACTCGCGCCCGCCACCGGCCCGGGAACCCTGGGTCGTACAGCTGCTGATGGTGCAGGAGGGCGAGGAAGCTCACGCTCTGCCCGCGTGTCACCGCACCCGGCCGGAAGGCCGCCTGCCAGTACCGGACGAAGCTGGTCTGCCACGGTTCTCCCGCCCACGCCCCGACGCCGGGAGCCGGGGGCAGACCGGCGGCAACCAGGGCAAAAGCCCGCTCGGCATCCTCCCGCTTGGCGTCGCAGGGATGCATGCGGCGCCAGGTGTCCGCCCGGCTGAACGCGGGCCCCAGCCCCTCCCCAGCCGCGAGGCGGCCCAGCGCGATCCAGGACCGGGAGGTATAGGGGAGGGAGCGGGCCAGGTCGGCGAGCCGGTCCGCTTCGGTGTCGTCCAGCTGCCCGTCGGCGGCGGCCCGGGTCAGGGCGGCCCGCAGATTCACGAGGGCTTCGGACAGCGGGCGACCGTCGTCGGTGTGGAGCACGGCGACTTCGTCGTCCGCGTCCAGGGCGCCGCTGCGGAAGTCCTCGAAGATGCGCCCGACGCCGACCATGCCGTACGGGGCGAGCTCGGCGGCCCGCAGGGCCCCATGCTGGCGGCGCCGACTACGGCGACGCCTTCGGCCAGCAGCGCCAGGATCTCCTTGTGCCGCACCGGGGCGCTCTGGTGCCAGAGTCCATCGCTGATCAGCACGGTGTCGCCGGGTCCGGCGCCGAGCCGCATCAGATCGCCGTGCCGGACCGGGGGGTGCGGCACGGCGTCGGGGAGGATCTCGCGGACGCGTGCGGCGGGCACGGTGGGCCCGGAGAAGACATGAATGGTCACGCGGCTGCCTTTTGGGTCGGTCGGGGATGATGTGCCGGGCGGTCGCACCGCAGGGCCGGGGCCAGCACCTTGACGACGGCGAACTCTCGCCGCTGGTGGAGTCCGTGGGTGAGGTCCACCACGAGCGGGGAATGACCGGTGACGGCCTGGATGCGGGCCGCCAGGTGCTCGGCCTCGCCGTCGTCCGTGGCGAACTCGGTGGTGTGCTGCGCGGCGACCTCTGCCCTCCCGGCGCAGGGGCCCGCGGCGGGCTGAGGGCGGCGGTGGACGGCGGGCCGGTACGCGGCCGGGTGGATGTCTTCCCGGCTGCCGGTGATCTGGGTGAGCCGGGACTGAGCCGCTTCCGTGATCGCCCGGGACAGGGCCACGTGGGGGTCCAGGTGGGCGCCGGAGCCGGAGACCAGCAGGGCTGGCTGGCGCACGACCCGGTTTACCATGCTGCTGCACCTGCCCCGGATGGAAGGCTTTGGCACCGGGCCGAGGGTGAAGAACGGGCCGGCGCTGGCCGGTCTGGGTGCCGAGGCCGTCAGGGACGCGATCGCCTCCACGATCACCACGCTGCCCGAGCAGCTGCGTCGCTCGTTGACCTGGGACCGCGGCAAAGAACTGGCACAGCATGCCCGGCTCCGCGTCGACACCGGCCTCGAAATCTACTTCGCGGACCCGCACAGCCCGTGGCAACGCGGCACGAACGAGAATACGAATGGGTTGCTGCGGCAGTACTTTCCGAAGGGCACGGACTTGTCCCGATGGCAGACAGACGACCTCGCAGCCGTTGCACTCGCCCTCAACAGCCGCCCCCGCAAAACCCTCGGATGGAAGACACCCGCTGAAGCCCTCAACGAACACCTACTCTTGACTCAAGAAGCCGGTGTTGCGACAACCGATTGAGTCCGGGCGGTGCACGGGAACCCATGTGCGGGTTCTGGCGTTAAGCGTGCGCCTTACAGGGGGGCAGGTCAGCAACCGGATCAGGCCGGTGTCCCCGATCGATTCCGCCTCGGCGAGGATCAGCCCGAAGCCCCAGATCCGGTCGGCGATCTGCCGGTCCCGGTACGCCTGGGCCCGGCAGACGTCGTCGCAGTACCGCCGACGGGCCGACGCCCCCTTGGGCAGCCGGGCCCCAGTCGCAGAAACGTATGCGGGCCATACCTCCAGGGTCGCGCGCGCCGGTACCAGTGCGCCCGGCCGGGCCAGCCCGGATCCCACGCACCGCCGCGCCCGGCGCGGGCGCGGTGTCGACTCTGTCCTTCTGGCCGTGCTCGTCGTCGGTCCGGTGCCCAGCGGGCCCCGGACCGGTTCAGGGGTGACCCGGGCCGGGGCCGTGATCCTGGCCCGGCTCGTGGTCGGGCCAGATGGTCGGGTCGACCGCGGTCCGTGGTCGACCCGGCCACGGACACCCGGCTGAAGTCGCGGGCCAGCGGGTAGCGGGTCTGGCGCGCCTGCGAGCGCCACCGGCTGAAGAAGATGGCCTACGGCCACGAGGCCCCGCATCAGGCCCGGCAGCGGGCAGCCATCGTGCTGCTGGCGGGTCGCGGGCGCTCCAACGCCCGGATAGCCGCGCGGACGCGCATGCACGTCGACACGGGCGCACCTGGCGGGGCCGGTTCGCCGCCGGCGGGCTGCGTTCGGCACGCTACCGACGGGACGTTTCGGCCCGACCGAACCGTCCTGCACTGGAACGTCAGGCCCGGTCCGGCAGCAGTTCCGCGTTGAGTACGGCGATGCCCGCCTCGCCCTCCTCGAACAGGGCGATCAGCTCCTCGGGCCCGGCATCCGGACCGGCGGTGTGGTCGACGAGGAGGACCGGCTGGAACTCCCCGCCCTGCTCGACGGGGACGAAGCCGGTGGTCAGCTCGCGGCGGAACAGGACGACCCGGTCGGCGTCGAGCGGATCGGAGGGCAGCGCTCCGGGCAGTATGCGCCCCTCCTCCGGGCACGCCCGGAGGCTGTGGGCGAGGACGTCCCGGCGGGCGAGGAGCGTCACCGCGAGCCGGTCACCGGTCCGCTCGTAGCGGGCGGCCAGATCCTCCGGCAGCAGATAGAAAACGCCCTCCTCACCCTCGTGCCCCCGGTCGAGAAGAAGCCGCGCCAGCCGGGCTCCGGGCTCGTCGGCGTGCGAACCGAGCCCCAGAAACACATCACGCCCACCGGGCCCGAGGGAGGGCACCGCCCCGATCCACAGCTCGGCGGAGCCCTCCGGGGTCTGCTGGATGTCGTCGTCCTTCGTCATGGCGGCGATCCAAGCACACGGCACCGACAGGCCGTTGTCAGTGCGCTGCTCGCGGCGCAGCGCCCGGGGGTGACCCAGTGACCACTCGTACGCCCCGAAGGAGCCCCTGCCCGCGCTCTCGGCGGGTCTGCGGCCCCTGGCGGTGGAGGCGCTCGACCGGATCCTCACCAAGGAGTCCGAGCTGCTCGAACTCTGGTGGGAGGGGCTCGGTACGTCGCTGTGGACGCTGCTGATCTTGACTATCGGGCCCGGACGCAGTCTGGCTGCATCCCGCCGCATCTGGTCTCCCGGCTTCTCGAACTCGGCCATGCCGAGATGGTGGAGTTCTGGGCCGGCCATGGGGAGTGGTTCTGCGCGCGGGAGTGGGCGCGGCTGCTCGGTGAACAGGGCCGACGGGCTGAGGCGCTGGAGATGCTCGCCCCATACCTTGCTACGGGCTGGTGAACGGCCACTTGGACCACGGCGGACCTGCTGGAGAGCTGGGGGCGGACCGACGAGGCGATTGCGCTGTCCCGATCACGTATGGAGGACGGGCACCCGCTGGCGCTGGAGTTCCACTCTCGGCTGCTCGCCCGGCACGGCCGGGACGACGAGGCATTCCGCCTGCTGCGGCCGCACGTTCAGGACCGGTTCATCGCCGCGGCCCTGGTCGACGTCGCGGACGGCGCCGGCCGGGACGACGAGGCGGCGGAGCTGCTCGCGGCCCAGATCCCGGACGAGCATCGGTGCGACAGCCCGTGGTGCTGCCGTGGCCTCGACCCCGACATGGCGATCGGACTGCTCGCCACGATCCGTGAACGCCAGGGCCGCGTCGACGACGCCATCGCCCTGCTGCGCACCCGGGACAAGACCTCGCTCAACAACTCTGCCGCCTCGTACGCACAGCGCCGCCCCAGGCCGTAGGCCCCGGGAGCGGGCGGGCAGTCGGGGACTCGGGGGGATCAGGCGGCGAAGCCTATGTTGGTGACGTACTCGTACCGGCCCCACTGAAAACCGAGGTCGGGCAGGACATCGGTGGTCCACTCGTCGTCGAGGCCCTGGTGGTCGCCGGTTGCCCAGGCTTCGACGATGCGGTCCCAGCGGCGGACGTTCATCGTGCGGTACTCCACCACCCGTTGCAGGGGCCCGGCCACCTGCGACTGGTTCAGCGGATGGAACTCCACCCTGGTCCCGCGCCCTTCGCGGTTGAGACGGGCCAGAAGATGCCGGGCCACATTGCGGCGGCGTACCGTCCGGTAGGCGGCGTCGATGCGTTCCAGGCTGGCCTTCGACGGCCGGCGCGTGCCCTCCAGCCACGCCCGCAGCGTCCGGTCGGTCACCGTCAGGCCGGCGTCCTTGGCCGCAGCAAGGCTGTGGTCGGTCTTCGTCAGGTAGTGCAGGCGGGCGGGGCCATCAGGCCGAGGGCGAGGGCCGCGTAGGCGGCGCGCCGGCCGGTCTGGGCGAGGAGACCGACCAAGTCGCGGCAGGAGGGCGAATGGTCCTCGGTGGGGTTCATGGTGTCCATTCCGGTTGTTGTTTTCCGGGCACCGATCGTTGTTGGAGCCTCGGGCGTCTTTACAAGTACCGCGATCTCGGGCTGCCGTTGAAAGCGGTTTGTGGCGAACGGGTCCGTTTCAGCCAGGCCGCCGGGACGGGGCGTGAGGGGTACGGGGGTTGCCGCGTGCGCCCTCTATGGCCCAAGGGCTCAATCAGCCCGGCCTCCCACTCGCGGGTCGACCGGTGTGAGAACTCCGAGCCGGTCCTCGATCGCCTGGGCCGCGCCCAGGCACAGGTCCTCCCGGAACGCGCGCCCGATGATCTGTACTCCGCAGGGGAGCCCGTCGACCGTCCCGGTCGGTACGGCCACACCGGGTACGCCCACGAAGCTGGTCACGGTGCACAGGCGCATTCCTGACCCGACCCGGTCCCGGCCCGCCCTGTCCCGCGACTCCAGTCCGGGCTCGACCGGTGGCTCGGTGAAGACCGGACCGAGCAACAGCGGGTATTCGTCGAGGAATTCGGCCCATGAGCGGCGGATGTTCATCCAGGTGCTCATCAACTTCATGAATTCGGCCGCGCTCGCGGGCGGGGTCTGCTCCATCATCATCTCGATATAGCGGTCCCCGCCCTTGCCGAGCAGCTTGCGCACCACCGGCCAGGTCGGGGCGAACTCGGTCACGGCGATCCGGCCGTATGCCTCGAGGGCCTCGTCCATCCGCGGCACGTCCTGCACTTCGCGCACGTCGTACCCGGCGTCGCGCAGTGCGTCGGCCGCGGTCGCAACGGCTCCGTGAATCGTGAGGTGGACGCCGTGCCCGCCGGGGTCCGGCACGACCGCGACCTTCATGCGTCCGGGGAGCGGTTCGCCGTATGCGGGCACCGGCACGGCCCGCGGGTCTCGCGGATCGGTGCCGGCCAGCACTTCGTAGGCAAGCCGTAGGTCGCCCACGCTCCGGGCCAGCGGGCCGTCAGTGACCAGCATCTGGGACGCCGGGCCGGGGTCGTCCGGGCCGAGAACGCGGTGGTCGGCGGGGAACCGGCCCGTGGACGGCTTCAGCCCGGCCACACCGCAGAACTGGGCCGGGACGCGCACCGACCCGCCGGAGTCGTTGCCGAGCCCGAGCGCCGCCATGCCCGTGGCAACGGCCACCGCGTCGCCCCCGCTGGAGCCGCCCGGGGTCCGGCTGCTGTCCCACGGGTTGACCGTGTCGCCGAACAGCTCGCTGCGCGTGTGCACCCCCGCCAGGATCAGGGTGGGGATGTTGCTGTGCCCGATGGGGATGGCCCCGGCTGCGCGGAGCCGTGCCACCGGGGGCGCGTCGGCCGACGCCACCAGATCGCGGAAGCGCTCCGTGCCGAACGTAGTCGGCACGCCTTCGATGGCGGTGCTCTCCTTCACCGTGAAGGGCACCCCCGCGAGGGGCCCCAGCGTTTCACCGGCGGCCCGCCGACGGTCCGTCTGCGCCGCGGCCTCACGTGCCCGCTCCGCCAGGAGCTGCGTGACCGCGTTCACCTGCGGGTTGATCTCGGCGATGCGATCCAGGTGACTGTCGACCAGTTCGACGGCCGAGACTTCTGCGCTGCGCACAGCCTCCGCCTGCACGGTGGCCGGCATCTTCCACAGGGCGTCCTGCATGGCTTTACCTTCCTCACCCAGTACCAATGCGCTTGCATCGGAACCGTATCCCGGACCCGATACGTGCGCATCGCATAAACTGAGCTGCGAAGCGGAGCGCTGTGAAAATGGGAGGCGATCGGACATGCCCAGGCAGGTGGATCATGTGAGCCGACGCCGCCTCATCGCCGAGGCCGTGTGCCACCTCGCCGACGAACACGGGCTGGAGGGCGTGACCCTTCGCGATGTCGCTGCCCGCGCACAGGTGTCGATGGGCGCAGTTCAGCGGTGCTTCCGCACCAAGGAAGAGATGCTCGTGTTCGCTCTCGGGCACATCAGCGAGCGGATCAGCGAGCGCGTACAGGCCCGCCTCCTCAGGAGCCCGGCCCAGTCGGCTGGCACCGCGCTGGGGCACGCGGCCGCCGAGATCTCACTGCTCCGGGAAGAGCACCGCGCCGAGGCCAGGGTCTGGCTCGCCTTCGTCGCGCAGGCGGCTGTGAGCAAGGCGCTCGCCAGGACTCTGACGGCGAACTACGCAACCCTGCAGGAGGCGTTCACCCGCCTCATCTCGGAAGCCGGCGAGGGCGCCGACCGCGCCGTGCGCCTCGATCCGCAACTCGAGGCCCGCACCCTCCTCGCCCTCGCGGACGGCCTCACCGCGCACGTCCTCATCGGCCACCTCACCCCACACGAAGCACACGACGTCCTCCACACGCACCTGGCCCGCCTCTGGGAGCAACCGGTCACGCACACCCCCTCCCCGGACTCCCCACTTCCATGAACCGGACCAAGTGAGGCGGGAAGCGACAGGCGAATCGGGCCGCCTACGGTCAGCGTCGGCTGTCACCGGGGCGGACAGCACCGACACCCGGCGGGAGTCCAGGTGTTCACCGCAGAAGTGCCCCACAGCAGTTCCAGGGCAGCCTCGCCGATCTCGTCGTCCGCGACCGGAATCAGCGGCCGGCCCAACCCGTCACGGACATGTCCGCCACGCAAAGCGCCAGATCAGAACCCATGACGAGCCACCGAGCTGTCCATAAGCCAGTGCTTGGGCCTGTTCTCCACGTTCTTCCCGACGAGGATGCAGGTGGCCCAGGGCTGGCGGATGGTGATGCCGCGGATCCAGTCGCCCTCGGGGAGCGCCGTGGTGCTCATGCGGCTCGTCCCCACACGGCCGTCCCCGGCCTGCCCGCCCGGCGCCCGTTGATGGACGGGACCATGGCGTGCGCGGCGGTGGCGAGGTGGGCACGGCCGGAGTGCTTGCCGTCGTACAGCGCAGCGCCGGCCGCCCTCTGCAACGCGGTCAGGCCGCGGGTGCCGAGAACGTCCGGGGACGCGGCGCCGACCGCGGCGGCGACGTCGACGGTGCGGCCGTCGTCCAGGGTGACCGGGATGTGCAGCATCCGGACCAGCTGCTCCAGACGGTGCGCGCGGCTGTCGGCGGGCAGCTCCAGGACCACGGCGAACTCATCGCCCCCGAGCCGACCGACGGACGCGCGCGAGCCCGCCCAGGCGGTGAGCCGGGCGCCGATCGCGGCGAGGACGGTGTCCCCGGCCGCATGGCCCATGCCGTCATTGATGGCCTTGAACTTGCTTTTCCGAACTACGAGACGATCTTGCTCGCTCGTAGAGCTGACCGCGGCATCGGCTGTCACAGGCATGTGACAGTCTGCTCCGCAATGGGGGCAGGACTCGTCGAGGGAGGGCGGAGCGTGAGGCTCGTGGGCGAGGTTTGGCTTGTGCAGCGCCGAGACCAGCAGGAGTTGGTTGGGGAGATCTTGGTCGAGGAGGCCGACTTTCCGTGGCTCTCGGGGCGATTCACGCCCGGTCCCGCATTCGTCGGAGTCCAGCCTCTGTTCGACCGCGAGCTCGAGCTGATGGAGTTCGATGACGACGAGCACTGGGCCGAGTGGGAGGAGGTCTACGACGAGATCCGAGAGACCGTCTCGCTGACTGCGCCCTCCGGCCCTGTTCCGGAGTTTCTGCTGCACATCGAAGGAGGGCATGCGTGGTTCCGCTGGAGTGATGAACCCTTCGATAGCGACTCGTAATGCTTAGGCGCCCGCCGAAGGGGCCCGGTTGCACAGACGCGCCCCGCACGGAGGAGGATGCGGGGCGGGAGGGGATTTGAATCCCACCAGTCCGCACCCGGTGCAGAATTCCGTCGTGGGAGCGCCTGCTCCAGCAGGTCCAGGCCGCAGCGAACGCGGCCGGCCAGATCGACTGGGACATCTCCCGAAGCAGCTTGAAGACGATGGCCAGGGCGGCGGTGCGGGAGCCGGCGCCGCGGGTGACCTTGGTCCAACACCTTTGCTCTCGGGTGGCGGGGAACACTTCCGCGAGGGCCTTCCAGAAGCCCAGGGCGCCGCCAGCCATTCGTCGAGGAGGCCCTGCAGCTGGGCGACGGTGCAGCACGCTTCGCGTTCGATGTCTCTGCCGCGGCGGGTGACGTCGGAGCCGGTGTAGCCAGGCCGGCAGAACAGGGAGTTGATCGACCCGAAGGTGCGCTCCACGCCCTTGGCGGTCGCGTGAACGACGGCGCCACCCGCACGCTGATCCCGGGCGTCTTGCACGCCGCGGTGAACGCCCTGGACACCATCGAGGAGATCCCCGGGTGCGCCGCGCGGTGGGCCGTCGGCCCCGAGGCCATGCGCGAGCGGTACGAGATCTGGAGCATGTGCGGCAACCCGCGCACCACCAGCGGCATGAAGGCGTGGGTACTGGCCGTCCTCCCTGCGCCCGCCGCGAGGAAGCCGCCCAGCCGTGGATCGAGCGCCTCGCCGCCGCTGTCGCCCGACCCTCACCACCGACGTCAGCCCGGATGCCGCCCACAGCCGCGACACCGAACTGGCTGCTGCCCAGCACGAGGCCCGCTGCGACGCGTACGTCCCTGACACCCTGCGCAGACTCGTTCGTCTGAGCCTCGAGCTCAGCCCGTCGCATGCACCAGGGAGGGCGGGACCCCGCCGGGAGGTCCCGCCCCCATCTTTAATGGGTCATGCGGAAATGGACCACGCGACCGGGCTCAGAAACGGTCCGGGGCACGCTCCGGGAGCGAGTTCCTGGACGTTGCCGACGGACATCTACAACCGCGACGACGAGGTTGTAGGGAAAACAGATCCTTGAAGCCTTTCACTACGGTTCCGCTTTAGTCGGACCCCATTCCAGTGAACTAGAGAACACAAATGGCCTGACATCCGTCAGGGTACTGAGTATGCGAATACATTGAAATGGAGATGCATGACGATGAGTGAAGACTTAAGGAGCGAGCATGGCGGCGGCACAACAGGCCACTCCGATCACGCCTCAGGTGGCCATGACCCTGGCCGCCATCGCGGCAACTGGAGCGACTCCGCGTCCGTCGGGGGAGACCCTGCAAGCCCAGACCGAGCGGATCAAGCTCGGCATCTCCCGGCAGTTCTCCAACTCCCCCCTGACGAAAAACTGGACACCGACGTGGCTCGCGCTGAGCCCGGACAACGCGAACATGGCGTACATCGCCAAGAACAACGACGGCTCGAACCAGTTTGCCGTGGTCGTCCGCGGGACAATCGCCAGCGTGACCGACATTCTCGAAGACCTCGACGTCGGCACGGTGGTGCCGTTCACCGCCAGCGGGTCGACGTCCCCCATCTCCGTGTCGAAGGGGGCGATGGACGCCTTCACTCAGGTCGTCGACATGCGTTCGCTCAGCGCCAGCTCCAATCTCGTGCAGGCGCTCGCCGGCCTCTTGACGGGGATTCCGCAGCCGACGGTCTACGTAATCGGTCACAGCCTGGGTGGTTGCATCGCAAACATGGTCGCGCTGTACCTGAAGGCGCAGACCTGGCAGCAAAGCCAGCCTCAGTTCGGGGTGGTCACCTTCGCGGCACCCACCGCCGGTCTGCAGAGCTTCGCCGACTACCTCACCTCCCAGTTCGGGAGCATGAACCAGCGCTACGTCAACGCCTACGACGCGGTGCCGCTGGCCTGGGCCGGTCTCCCCACCGCGGAGAGCTGGTACCCGGATCCCGGACCAGCGGCCACTCTCGAGGTGAAGGTGCTCCTCGGGTCGATCGCAGCTCTGCGCGGGAACAATGTCTACGTCCAGCCGGGCACTGCCGTCAGCAAGAACACCGACTACATGGTCCGCGACGACAATTTGGTCAAGGCCTCGGTTGAGGATTTCCTGGGCCAGGTCGCATTTCAGCATGCCAACTCCACCTACCTCAGACTGCTGGACGCGCCCGTCCTCTCCGGGCCGCCGGTGGTGACCGGCGTGATCCCCAGCTTCGGCGCATCGGGCACACAGGTCACTATCAAGGGCCGCGACTTCAGCAAGGACTGCAACGTCGACTTCGGCCCCGTCCCGTGCCAGAAACCACCCACGTTCAACCCTGACGGCACCATCACTGCCGAGGTGCCCGACGGGACCGGCATCGTCAACGTGTATGTCACCAACCCCCTCGGCACCTCCCCGGCAGTCCCACTCGGGCAGTTCGCCTACGGCGGGCCCGAACCCGTGGTGGTCACCGGCATCACACCGGACAGGGGCAAGGCCAACGACTCGGTCACTATCTCCGGCGCGGGCTTCGCGAAAGGCGCCTCCGTGTATTTCGGGAAGAACGCCTCGCCATCCGTCCAGGTCGACTCGGACAAGATCGTCGCCAAAGCACCCCCGTCGGGCAAGGCTACGAGCACGACCGTGGACATCACCGTGACCGTGAACGGCTACTCGTCCCCCACCAGTCCAGCCGACGAGTTCACCTACACCGGGTGACACCGGAGTCGGTCAGCTCACTGGTCCCGGACAGCGGTCGCCCCGCGGTCCGGGACCACATCGCGTCCGTGAGCCCAGTGGCCCGAACGCCGCTTCACCATCGAAGGGCGGCCGCGGCCTGGGCCGCACGCTCGCCCAGCAACTGGCCGACGGCGGCGAGAACGCGGTCGACGGCATTGTCACGTTGGCTGGCCGGGTGGGATGATTTTTCGGGTTGATCATGGTGGAGGGGGTTGTCCGTGGACAGTACGCCACCGTCGTACAAGGGGCACCGGTACCCGGTCGAGGTGATCTCCCACTGCGTGTGGCTGTACTTCCGCTTCCCGTTGTCATTCCGTGAGGTGGAGGAGCTGATGCTGCAGCGCGGCTGCATCGTGTCCTACGAGACGATCAGCCGGTGGTGTCTGAAGTTCGGGCAGCCCTACGCCAACGCGCTGCGCCGCCGATGTCCCCGTCCCGGCGACAAGTGGCATCTTGACGAGGTCTTCATCACGATCAACGGCGAGCAGAAGTACCTCTGGCGCGCGGTCGACCAGGACGGCAACGTGCTGGACATCCTCGTCCAGAACCAGCGCAAGGCCGCGGCCAGGCGCTTCTTCCGTCGGCTCCTCAAAGGAATCGGGGCCGCGCCGAGGGTGATCGTCACGGACAAGCTCCGTTCCTACGGCGCCGCTCACCGCGAGGTGATGCCCTCGGTCGAGCACCGCTCCCACAAAGGCCTGAACAACCGGGCCGAGAACTCCCACCAGCCAACGAGGCAGCGCGAACGCGCCATGAAAGGCTTCCGCAGCGTCGGAGGAGCTCAGAGATTCCTGGCCGCGTTCAGCGGCATCTCACCCCACTTCCGGCCACGCCGGCACCGGAGGACCGCCCCCGACCACCGCAGCGTGACCCAGGCCCCCGCCCAACCCCCACACGCCCTGACGCACCCTCAACCGATCAACACCCCACCAACGTGACAACACCCTGACTCCGCCTCTTCGTCCTGTAAGCGCCTGACTGTAATCCGGTGACTGCGCGGATGGAGAGCGCCATTCGCCGACGGTGAAGTCTGGGAGTGTCCAGGGGACTCCATCCCGTTGTACGGTCGGGCGGGTACTGCAGCCATCGACACGGGAGCCGAAATGGGATCGGATCATGTTCCTGATTGGTTCTGGGAAGTCCTGGAAGCGACACGACCGCGCCTGTCTGCCCTTGAATTGTGGTTGGAGTCCCAGCCGCGGGAAGTCCTTGAAGCCTTCACGCTCGCGTACGAGTCCGCGGCTGATTCGCTGGCCGACTTCTCGGAAGGCGTGAGCGTGGATGGGGCCGTCTGGTCCGAAGACAGCACCGAAGATCTGTGCATGTGGGTGGTCGGGCAGGGCTGCGGGCTATGGAGCTCGGTGATCGCAGGAGAAGTGCGGTTGGAAGAGGCCGCGCAGATGTATCTGGGCCGTGCGCGGCTGCTTCCAGACTGCGTAGTGCCGTGGGACGAGGATGTCTCGAACCCGGAGCACAGGGGCTACCAGTCTCCCTGGACCATCGCCCACGGCATCTACCGGACGCGTTTTGCCGAAGAACTCCATGAACGGTTTGGGGTACCTGAGGAGGTTGCCCGGCC
Source organism: Streptomyces sp. NBC_00012 (assembly GCF_045040875.1). NCBI lineage: Bacteria > Bacillati > Actinomycetota > Actinomycetes > Kitasatosporales > Streptomycetaceae > Streptomyces > Streptomyces sp. NBC_00012. Next base: position 446,454 of record NZ_CP108309.1, read on the forward strand.
GGGCGGGTAGCGCGGCGGGGCTCGTGGCATAGACGTCGCTCGTCTCCCGCCCGCCCGCCGTCAGCATGCTCGAAGCCAAGGCGGAACCAGACGAGATGCGTCTGCCCCGGCCGCCCCGGGACGGCGAGATCCGGACACCGGCGTGGGCCGGCGTTCCGGTCCGCCGCGATAGCCGATTGGTGATTTCCCTCCCTGTCAGCACCGGGGCCGCTGTGCGGTCAGGGGTTTGGCCAGAGCCACGAGGGCTGCTCCCAGCACCGCGCCGAGCACCGGAGCGAGCAGGTAGATCCACAGGTGGGTGGTGTCCTGGGCCAGGAGCGCCGGACCGAACTGCCGTGCCGGGTTGGCCGATCCGCCGCTGAGGGGACCGAACGTCGCGATGATGACCGCGGTGGCGAGGCCCACCGCGCAGGGGAGCAGTCTGCGGCCGGCCGGGTGTGCCAGGAGCACGGAGAGCATCATGGTCAGCAGGACGAGGACTCCGGTCTCCGCCGTGAAGATCGCGGTGGCGTCCCATGCCGGGTCGGCGTGGACGGTCGCGTAGCCGACGGGGACACGGGAGACTGCCGGTCCCCAGACAAGTCGGCCGAGCGCCGTTCCCGCGACGGAACCGGCCAGTTGGGCCGTGACGTACGGGACGACGGCGCGGGCCGGGAAGGCGCCGAGCCGCCACAGCGCGATGGTGACGGAGGGGTTGAGGTGTCCGCCGGACCGCCGGCCGGGTGGAGACGTCATGAACACCATGAGAAGCACCCCGATGGTGACGCCAAGGATGGCGAGAGCGTAGTGGATGTCATGGACGGAGATCGGTGAGTCGGGTGCGATAAGCCAGCGCACGCCGGTGACGACGAAGAACAGCAGAAGGCCGGTGAGGCCGAATTCGCAGGCTGCGCGACGCAGGATGCCGGATTCTGCGGTGGTGGGCGGGTCGGCCTGCGCCGGCACGGCCGGAGTTGTGGTTGTCATGGAAATGGTCCTATCGAGGATCGCTGTTCGCCGGGCCGCGCCGAGGAGAGCCCGGGGCGCGGGATCCCTCTTGGCGGCGGGGATCCCCTGACCGTCAGGGGATCCCCGCCTGCGTGCGGAAGGAGCTCACGCCTGGGCGTGCGCGCCTTCCAGCCAGTTGGTGAACTCGCAGGCGAAGTGCCACTGATGTCCGACGAAGACGTGCTCAGGGGCGTTGGCCGGGAACTGGATGGTCAGACGGATGCGCAAGCCGTCGGGGCCGTCGCCGAACTCATGCATGACGCGGGCGATCTCCGTGCCGTCACCGAGGCGTCCGGTGCCGCCGATGCGTACGGGGTACTCCTCGTGGCCCTCGTCCGCGATTTCGACGCCGTCGTGGAAGGTGAGGAAGAACCGGAGGGGGCCGGATCCTATGGTCTCGATGATCTCGACCACTCCGCCGCTGGAGTCGGCGAGGTAGTGCTCGGGGTTGGCGGAGAGCAGCGCGGACCGGTCACCGCCCGCGAGCCGGCCCTGCCACCAGGTGAGGAACCGGTCCACGTCGATCCCGGCGACTGTCATTTCGGTGACGGCCGACCGCCAGGCTCCTCCGGACCCGTTCGGAAGCGGTGCCATCACCGCGTCTGACGCGGCGAGATCGGGGGCGAGGAGTTCCCGCATCCGCTCGTCCCCGATCCGCTGCTTCAGCAGGGTGAGCGCCGCCCGTGAACGGTCCAGCTCCCACTGCCGAACGGCCTCGTCCCCGTACTCGACACCGTCGATGACAGTGCGGACATTCAACGCGCCAGTGTTCATGGCGAAGCCCCTTTCGAGCGAAGCGGAGAAATTTTCTCCGCCTACGGCACGCTAGCATAGACGGAGAGAAATTCTCCGCTTCATTGATGGAAGGTGGATCTCATGCGGGCGGACGCCGAACGCAGCAGACGACGGATCCTGGATGCCGCCCGCGATGTGTTCCTGGAGCGGGGCCTGGACGCCCCGCTGGACCTGATCGTGCGCCGGGCGGGTGTGGGGCCGGCCACGCTCTACCGTCGCTACGCCGACCGCGAGGCACTCGTGCGTGATCTCACCGGTGACCTGCTCTCACGCCTTGAGGCCGCGGCCCACCAGGCGGCGCGGGAGGAGGGTGACGCGTACGACGCGGTGCGGCGCTTCGTCCACGCGGCAGCCGGCCTCCGGATGGGCGCAGTGATCCCGGTGCTGCTCGAACGGCTCGTTGTCGACCAGGAGTTGATCGAAGGCCGGACCCGCACATCGAGGGCGCTCGACGACCTGATCCGCGCGGCGCACGAATCCGGTCGGCTGCGCCCCGAGGTGGGGGCGGGGGACCTGATCCTCCTGTCGATCCGGCTGTCCCGCCCCCTGCCCGGTGGTCTCTCCCGGCTCGACGCGGACGGCACGCTGCTGCACCGCCATCTCGACCTCGCCCTCGACGGCCTGACCACGCAGGCTGCCCCGGCGCCCGCCCCTGCCCCGGGCGAACCGCTCACCTTCGCCGACCTCGTCACCGCCGCCGACCGCCCGAACACGACCGACTGAGCCCGCCGGAACGGCCCGGAGCACGAGAGCCTCCCCCCACCAGGCGACCCCGTTCGTTGCGGTGCACCGCGACAGTGCCGAGTCCGCCGACGGGCGGGCGCCCCCGGCCACCGCACGACTGGACGCGGATGGTCAGCCGATGAAATTCGACCTCATCGCGAACATGTACACGGTGGTCAAAGCCGATATCACCGGGACGTGCGCAGACATGATGATGCTGGTCTTGCCGAGGCCGGTGGGGATGTCGAGGTCCGGCCATGTGCCGGTACCGGCGACCTGGTGGAGGCAGGCGGTCTACCAGGGGAAGGGGCGGTGGCCGCGGATCTCCTGGACGAAGTCGGGGAACTCCTCCAGCCGCACGGCATTGTTCGTGCTGGGGATAGACAGCCCACGCTGTCGTGGCCGAGCTGGAACAGCGGTGGGCCGCCTCCGGCATCACCCCCGTGCGCAGCGAACCCGGGACGCCAGGGGTGCGGGTGCGCGTGTATGCCGATATCCGGCGCCCGGCACCATGACAGGCCACTCCACCGCTCGCCAGGTTCGCCCCACACTCACCCGTGACGCCCTGCGGATACTCGCCCTCGTGGCCATCTCCCTGACACCCGGCGCGTGCTCGATGTCCTCCGAGGTCCAGCTCGGCGCCGAACGCCCTCTCGGCTCCTGGTGAGCTACTTTGCGAGGGATGCGCGCTTGCGAGGGATGCGCGCTGCACCGGCTCGGTGCGGCGGCTGGAGGACCGACGTAGGCCAACGCTGCAGCCGCAGCCGCGAGGCCGGCGGATTCCTCAAAGGGGATCCCGGGCAGCGCGTTGTCTCGCTTACGGTCGCTCCATGACCAGTGACGGCGTAGTTGTGGATGAGGCGATCCGTGCGGCGTGGGACTCATATCGGGTCCTGGAGAAGCGGACTTCCGCCAAGGACCGCCAGGAGGCGCAGCGGCGGGTCAAGGCTGCGGTGGACGCGTACGGGCGTGAGGAGGTGTCCCGGGGCACGGTTTTCTTGGTGGGTGTGCTGACCGGATACCTGATCGCCGAACAATCCGGTGGCGAGGGTCGGCTTGATCCGCTCAGCGATCTGATCCCCGCTGTGATCCGCAAACTCCCCACGTTCGAGATGGCCGACCCGGCTCAGGTGCCGATGGTCACCGGCGTCCTCATGGCCGCTGCGATGGGCATGGACACCGTGGCGTGGCGTGACCGGTTCGGACAGATTCCGCCGGAGGAGGCTCTGGTGCACGGCTTCGTGTTGTGGCTGCTCGCCGACCTCTTCGATTCCCTGACCGGACGGCGCGGAGCCATCGATCAAATGATGCGGGAGACCTTCGACCTCCATGGCCACCGAACATAGCTGACGCGCGGGCGATGCCTGGTGGGTGGCTTTCGGTGTATACGGCCGTGGCTACGATGCGGCTCGCATTGCCTGGGGCCTCGAGCTGCTCGGCGGCTGTTGCCGACACCGCTTCGTGGACGACCGGGCCGTCCTCCCACCTGGAGATACGGGAACCTCCTACGGCCGAAGGGGCTTGTCGTCGCTATGCCCTGTGATCCAGATCATGGTCCGCAGGTGCATCGTGGGCCGCCTCCCAGTGCCTTCTACAGGGTGTAGGCGACCGGCGAGAACAGGGACAGTGTGGATGGAGCAGAGTCGAGCCCGTGCGTTCGACGAGTTCGTGGCTGCCCGGTGGTCGGTGCTGATCCACCTGGCCCGTCTGCTCGTCGGAGGCGATCGGCATCGGGCCGAGGACTTGTTGCAGGAGTCCTTGGTCAAGCTCTGGTTCGTCTGGCCCAAGGTCGCGGACGAGGCACCGGAGCCGTACGTCCGCAAGGTGATGATGCGTGCGGCGGCACGCTCGGGACAGCGGCGTTGGTGGGGTGAACGCCCCGTCGAGCAGCTGCCCGAGACGGCTGTTGTCGGCGATGTGTCAGCGGACGTGGTGGAGCGTTCCCGGCTGGAGGCCGCGCTGGCCCAGTTGTCGCCGAAGCAGAGGGTGGCGGTGGTGCTGCGCTATTACCAGGACCTGCCCGAGGGGCAGGTGGCGGAGGTGCTCGGGTGCCCGGTGGGCACGGCTCGGTCCCATGCCGCACGCGGAGTGGCCCGGCTGAGGCAGCTCCTGGGCAATGTGAACGAGCCGGTGCGGTGAAGGAGAACCCCATGGATCACTTCGAACGGCAGCTGGCACAGATGATGCGCGACACCGAGACGGCGCCCGCACCGTTCGAGCCGAAGCACCGGGAACGTCTCTGGGCAAGAGCACGTGTCCGCCATCGGAGACGCGCCGCACGGAGGGCAGTCGGCTCCGTCCTGGCCGTCGTCGGCCTCAGTGTCGGGCTGTCCCTGCTGCCCGGCCATGCGACCCGGGTCGAGCCCAGCCACCCCGGCCCACAGCCCACGACGAGCCTGCCGACCTCCGCCCCGCCCGCAATACCTGACGTGTCCCCGAGCGCGCCCTCCCCCTCGGGCACCTCCACCGCCCCCGCACCCCCTGACGGGACCGCCACAACCGCGCCGCCGGCCACGACCGGGAGTACGGCCACGGCCACCGAGACTGCGCCGGGAAGCACGGAGGGCGCATCGCCACCCTCGACCTCGGCCCCGCCTTCGGGTACGGCGACCGCGCGGAACCAGCCGTTGACCGCCTCGTCCTCGCTCGTCACTCCGTAACGCCGTAACGCCGTAACACACCGTCGCCCCAAGTGTCTTCGGCCTGCCCCGCACCAAGTCACAAAGAGGATCAAACGTGATAGATCAAGGTTCAGTTGCCCTGAAGAACCTGAGCCGGCTGCCGCACCGCGCATCAGTGGCGACACACCATCCGGAGCCCGTCCTGGACATGGTCATACCCGTGTTCAATGAGGAGAGAGATCTGGAGCCGAGCGTGCGGCGGCTCCACGCGCACCTGTGCGAGACCTTCCCCTACCCGTTCCGTATCACCATCGCCGACAACGCCAGTACGGACAGCACCCCGCGGATCGCCGCTCGGCTGGCAGACGAACTGCCCGAAGCACAGTGGCTTCGGCTGGCCGAGAAAGGGCGCGGCCGGGCGCTGCGTACAGCCTGGTCGCTCTCGTCGGCCCCCGTACTCGCGTACATGGACGTGGATCTGTCCACGGAGCTGACGGCGTTGCTGCCGCTCGTGGCCCCGCTGCTCTCCGGCCACTCCGATATCGCCATCGGCACCCGCCTGGCTCCCGGTTCCCGGGTGGTGCGCGGCCCCAAGCGAGAGATCACCTCGCGTTGCTACAACGCCCTCCTGCGCTCCGTCCTCGCCGTGCGCTTCTCAGACGCGCAGTGCGGATTCAAGGCGGTGCGGCGTGATGTGGCCGAGCAACTGCTGCCCCTCGTAAAGGACTCGGAGTGGTTCTTCGACACCGAACTGCTGGTGATCGCCGAGCGTGCCGGGCTGCGCATCCATGAGGTGCCGGTCGACTGGGTGGACGATCCCGACACCCGGGTCGACATCCTCGCCACGGCACTGGCCGACCTGCGCGGCATCGCCAGGATCGGCGGGGCACTGGCGCGGGGCACGCTGCCGCCTGGCAGATCGCTCCGCGACGGTGGCGCCGCCGCGCGGGGCGGGCTCGCCACCCAACTCCTGTGCTTCGCCGCCGTAGGAGCCGTCAGCACCCTCGTATATCTGCTTCTCTACGCATGGCTGCGCCCAATGGCCGGCTCCCAGGCCGCCAACGCACTCGCGCTGCTGGTCTGCGCCGTCGCCAACACGGCCGTGAACAGGCGGCTCGCCTTCGGCCTCCGTGGCCGTGGCGGTGTGCTGCGCCACCAGAGCAGGGGCCTGGCCGTCCTCCTGATCGGTCTGTCGCTCACCGGCGGATCGCTCGCCGCCCTGCACCACGCGGTGCCCTCGGCCGGGCAGGCCATCGAACTCGCCGTACTCCTCGCCGCCAACCTGGCCGCGACACTGGTGCGGTTCCTGTTCTTCCGAGCGTGGGTATTCCGCGCATGATCAGGACCACCGCCCGTACGACCGCGACCGGCACCCTGAGCTGGAACGCGAGGCTGTCGCAGCAGCCCGCCACCACGGGCCCCGCCCGCCGGCGTCGGCTGCGCCGCACAGCCGAGCAGTACGGCCCCGTACTGGCCGTCTACGGCACGCTCAAGTTCATCGGCTTCGCCGCGTTCATGTGGCTGCTGCACTCCGCCGGGGACTACCGCACGAAGAACCTGCGCTTCGGCGGCGGCGCCCACCCGTGGGACGTCCTGGCCAGCTGGGACGGCTGGTGGTACCAGCAGATCGCCGCGCACGGGTACGACCCTCAGCTGGTTTCGATCCCCGGCGCCACCGGCCCGATCACCCTCGAAGGGAACTCGGCGGCGTTCTTCCCGCTCTACCCGGCGCTGATGCGGCTGGTCTCCGAGCTCACCGGCCTCGGCCTGTACGGCGCCGGCCTGCTGGTCTCCGTCGTCGCCGCCCTGGCCGCCGCCCTGGGCATCTACGCCGTCATCGAACGCCTCGGCGGCAGACGAGCCGGGCTGGCCGCGGCCGGACTCTGGGCCGTCTGGCCCGGTTCCGGCGTAGAGTGGGCGGTCTACTCCGACTCCCTCTACGTGGCCCTGGCCGTCTGGGCCTGCCATGCCGTCCTGAGCCGCCGCTGGCTCACCGCCGGTCTCCTCACCTGCGTGGCTGGGCTCAACCGGCCCACCGCCGTGGCGCTGATCGCCGCCGTCGCCGTCGCGGCCCTGCTCGCGCTCTACCGTCGCCGGGACGGCATCCTGCGTCCGGTGGCCGCGATGGCCGTCGCCCCGCTCGGCCTCCTCGCCTATCTCGGCTGGGTGGGTCACCAGATGGGCAACTACGGCGGCTACTTCAGGCTTCAGTCCGGTGCCTGGGCCCACGAGTGGGACTACGGTCGGCACACCCTTGACGTCCTCACATCCGTCCCGGTGGGCCACTCCGACTATCTCTCCGCCTGGCCCTTCGCGGACATGATCGGCGTCGGCGTCGTCCTGCTCGCGCTCGCACTGCTCCCGCTGCTGATCCGGCTGCGTCCCCCGGCCGTCCTGATGGTCTACACCGTTCTCACCCTCGTCCTCGTCCTGGGCAGCCAGCAGATATTCGGCAACGTCTCCCGTTATCTGCTCCCCCTCTTCCCGCTCTTTCTCCCGTTCGCCCTCGCCCTGCGCCGCCTCAGCCTGACCCACCAGCTCATGCTCCTCGGCATCGCGGCCCTGGCTTCCGGCTCATACGCGGGCTACGGCCTTTTCGAACTCGGCGTCCCGTAACCGACAGACCCAGGAATGGATGCCCGATGGCCACGACCCTGCCCACCGCCAAGCAGTCAGCCTCGAGTCCGGCACACCGTGATCCTGCACGCGATCCAGGTCCCGTACGGAACCCCACCGGCGCCCCGAGCAGCGCCAACTGCTCGACCGGCTGGCCCTCACGGACCTCCGGGTGCTCCGGCTCTACTGTTCACGCGCCTGGGGCTGTGGGTCGTCGCCTACTGCACCGCCTGGCTGACCCCTTGCCGAATCCGACGTCAGGACACCCGCCCCATAGCGCGGGCCGCGCGGTCGACGTGACCTGGATCAACGGCCGCCACGTGGGCAAGAAGGCCGATCACCGCGGGCTCATGAATGCCTGCCGGAAGCTCGGCGCCGTGCTGGTTCTCGGGCCGGGCGACAAGAACCACGACACCCAGGTCCACTGCCAGTGGTAACCCGCCTCCAGCACCGGGTGAAGTGTGGAACTCCCACTCTTGGCACAGAAAGCAGGGGCCCTCAACGGCAGATCCCCGGACTGGCACTCTGCGGTGCCGGGCCACTCCCTTTCGCTCAGCTCCTGGACGGACGGCCCCTCCACGGACATGGCTCTCGGGCCGACCGGATCCGGTCCGCGCTTGGGGGGCCTCCTCGCCGTCCTGCTTTCTGTTGGGTGCGGGTCTTGCACAGCCACGGGCCGATCACGACGCGTTCGCCGTCGACCTCGGTCCATTCCCTGGCCCCGGGTGGGCGGCCGTGACGCTCCACGAAGGCGCGCAGCAGCAGCGCTGTCTGCTCGAAGGAGCGGCGATTCCTGGTACGGGATGTGCCGGGTGTTCTCGGCGTTTGCCTCAGTAGGACTTGATCGGCGGTCAGGCCGAGGCTGGTGAGAAGGTCGCGCGGGCCGGAGTTGAGTTCGTGCCAGGTGGTGAACTGACGGTGCAGCCAGCTGCCGGCCTTCACGCCGTCGATCACCGTGTCGCGGCGTGGCCGGGTCGTGTCCGGCTTCGATGTGGCGCTTGATCAGGTGGTATCTGCGGTGCCAGTCGGGGCCGTGCGGGTCGAGGGCGGTGAGCTGGGCTTCGCGGCTGGGTGTGAGGCGGCCTTTGCTTCCACTACGCACAGAGCAAGATCGACATCGCGCCGGACAACATCCTCGTCGACGCCGAGGTCGTCGCGGTCATCGAGGAACAACGACACTGGGTCCGCGACCACTTCCCCGGCATCACCCCGCGCCACCTTTTCCTGCAGCGGACCGGCAACCGCCAGGGCGACAAGCCCTACCCTTCGGGCACCTACAACTGGATGCTCCGCGAGTTCAGCAAGCTCGTGAAGATCACCGACAGCAAGGGCAAGCCCGTCGGGCTCAGCCACACCCACCGCTTCCGCCACACCAAGCTGACCCGACTCGCCGAACTCGGCCTGCCCGTCCGCGTGTTGATGCGCTATGCCGGACGCGCCACCCCGTCGATGACGATGCACTACGTCGCCGCCCGCCAGGAACACGCCGAGCAGGCGTTCCTGGCCACCGCGATACTCCGCGCAGACGGCACGCAGGTGGCTTTCTCCCGCGACGACCACGACAGCCTCCACCTGTTCGACCGTGCCGACCGGTTCCTGCCCCACGACTGGTGCCTGCTGCCGCCCCTACAGACCTGCGACAAGGGAAACGCCTGCCTGACCTGCTCGGTCTTCGTCACCGACGCCTCCCACCAGACCGCACTTCAGCGGCAGTTGACCGAGACCGAGGCCCTGATCAACCGCAGCACCACCGCGTTCCAGGAACGGCACGGCCGCCCGATGCCCAAGGACAACGTCTGGCTGATGCAACGCAGAGCCGAACACGCGGCCCTCACGAAGCTGCTGGACACCATCCGCTCCAAGCCGGGACGCGCGGTCCAGGGCACCGGCTGCGGCACAGCCCCCACCGGCCCCGTCCCTCTCACCCTCGACCTCGACCGCCACCGAAGGACCCGGCCATGACCGACGACGCTCGCGCCAAACGCACCCAGACCCTTGCCGCCGCCGCGAAGGCCAAGTCCCAGGCCAAGACCGACGCGGCAGAGAAGGCGATCCGCACCCTGGTCAAACGCAGTGAGCCGATCACCTTCCAGACCGTCCAGCGCGAGGCCGGTGTCTCCCACGCCTTCCTCTATAACCACCCCGACCTGCGAGGACGCATCGAACGACTCCGGGCCCAAGCCCGTCTTGCCCCCGCACCGGCCTCTCCGGCCGACGAGCAAAGCACCCTCGTCCTCGCGCTGACCGGCCAGATCACCGCCTCAAGAAGCGGCACCGAGAAGAAGTACAGGCACTGCGGGACGCGCTCGAACAGGCCCACGGCGAGAACCTCGACCTCCGCCGCGAACTCGCCCGCCGCGGCGGAGACACCCCACCGCCACAAGCCCGAGTCATCGGACCCTGCTGATGCCCTGCCCAGCAGAATACGGCGTCATCACTGGGCAGCCTTCGGATGGCCACAGTGACGCTCCCATTCGGGAGCGAGGATCGACATCACGATGTCGTCCACCCACGCACCGTCATACAGCAGCGCGTCGCGTCGGACGCCCTCCACGACGAACCCATAACCGACGATCAACCGCGCCGCTTCGGTCCCGAACCCCCGGCCTTGGCCCGCCGCAGCCAGCGCGATCCGGAAGTTGCAGCTGTGATTGCCGCTGTCCCACTCGTTGAGCACCGCCTCGCCCACGCAGGCGCCGGTCGCCCGCTCGACGACGGCCAGGTCCAGCCGGTCCGCTTGCTCGTGGCGGGTGCCATACCACGCATGCATCCGTTCCTCAGCGGCCTCGTCCCAAGGCTCACGATCTGCCGATCCATGGCTGCTGCCGGTCAGGCGGCCCACCTCCGGATCCTGGAGCAACGAGCGAAGCACGGACGCGTCCTGGTCCATGAGGAACGGGCGCAGGAGCACCCTCTCCCCAACAAGCGTGGGTTTGACGGAAAAGTCTGCCTGCACATGATCACTCACCAAGCGATTCTCAACGCAGCTGGGCGTCTCGGCAAACGAGTTCCTCAGGCCACCTCACATCGATCGAAGGAACGTCATGGCCAGCCATGTTGAGCGGTATCAGCAATCAAACCAGCGATAACGCCCGGGACCGGAAAATCGCACTTCCGCGAAGCCCTCGGACAAGCCGCCGTCGATGCCGGGACGGTCGCGTGGTTCGCAGCCCCGGCATGAGGGCGGGGGTGTGCGGGCGGATGGCGAGGTTGTGCTGGACGTGGCGGGGCGGGAGGTTCTGGCCCGGTTGTACGGGGTCGGGCAGGAAGTGCTGGGGCGGGCGTTGCCGCCCTGGGGCGGGAGGTTGCCACGTTCGCGAACGGGGAGGGTGGGGTGCCGTGGGCGGTGTGGATACCTCCGTGTGCTTGCCGCCATATAGGTCGGCTTCATTGGGCCGGGCCGAGTACCTCGTCGGCGCTGCGGGGCTCTGTGCGCGGCTGCTGGTTGAGTTTGTGGCGCGCGATGGAGGAGCGCCGGTAGACCTCTTTGCGGACCCGCATGATGTTTCCCAGGGGTGCATGCTCGGCAGTGACCCGCCAGGGTGTGAAGGACAGCGCGTCCATCTTCTCCAGGTTTTCCGGGCCGGAGATGTCCTGTCGCGGCAGCCGCAGCTTCGCCACGGTGACGGACGGCGAGAGCTTTTCGGGCCACTCCACGGTCGTGTCCTCCACCGGCATGCGCTCCAGGTCGGTGCAGAGCTGGACCTGGATGTCGAAGGCGTAGGGCCGTTCCTGCAGTTCGGCCTGCAGGGCCGGTCGGAAGACCTCCTGCGCGGAGGCCGGGTCGATGTCGCGCCGGACCACCGCGGCGGCGAAGTCCGGGTCGGGGGTGATGCGCACCTTGGCGATGTAGTCCCCGTGCCGGACCGCCCCCATCGTCCAGTAGCTCGACAGCAGTACGTTCGCCGGGGGGGTTTTCGACAGGCGCAGGAAAGCCAGGAACTCGTCCCACGCCCAGTTGTCCTGATCCAGCGTTCCCTTCCCGGTCACGAACTCGGTGAAGAATCGATGTGCTCCGGGTCGGCCCTGGGAGAAGTAGGCCGGGGCGTTCAGGAACAATTCCTGGATGAACAGGTAGTGCTCGACCGTGTTGCAGAAGAAGATCGGTCCGTTGATGTTGGCATAGTCGAATGTGCCTGTGTCCGGTTCGTCTTCCAGCAGGGTCGGGCCGGGGATGTCGAAGATCTTCAGTGCCAGTCCGGTGGCGGCGCCCAGTCGTGCGTCGGCTCCGGCGTGGGGCGAGCCGTTGGAGAAGCGGATGAGCGCATCGTGGGCTCCCGGAGTTGCGTAGATGCCCTGGGCGTACTCGGGAGGCAGCCCGTCCAAGATCTCTATTCTCCCCCGGACCAGCCCGTAGCCCTTGGCATGGGCGTCACGCAGGGCCCGGCCGGTACCACCGGCTTCGACGGAGTCGGCGATGTAGCTCTCGGTCTTGCCGATCACCGTCTGCAGGTTGCGGTCGAAGTCCGGATCGTCGGCTTCAACGTCAGGCGTATAGCGGACGAACTGTGCTGCCATGGTGTCGAACCCTCCTCGAAGACCGTGGTGGTAACCGTCCTCAGTCCTCCAGCTCCGCGAGCCAGCGCAAGGCGCGCAGCCCCGGCACGAAGCAGTACTCACCGCCTCGAGTGACCACGAAACTGGGCAGATTCTTCAGACGACGCCGAACCGGCTTCTCCGGGATGGTGAGGGTGCCGGTTCCGCCGTGATGCCCGGCTACCGCGTCCTTCTCGCCGGGGTAGCCGATGAAGTTGCCGTCGTTGATCCACTCAGCCTTGATGAACTCGAACTGTCGTTCGAGATGGGCGCCCAGGAACACTCCGACCAGACCACGCTCGGCGCCGTCGTCCTCCAGCACACCCTCCGGCAGCGGCGGGCCGTAGGTGGTACCGCGGCGGATGAGGCGGTGCATCCGTGCGTCGCCGATGATGGTGGAATCGCGGGGGTTGGTGCGCCGGATGTGCGCACCGGCGGGGCACCGGTAGCCGCGGTCGTCGTTCTCCCGGTACAGGAAGTTGTTGACTCGGTGCGGATCGGCGGCCAGCTCCGGGTCATCGTGCTCCGGCGCCAGTGCCAGTGGTGCTCCGCTCGGCCAGCGTCCCACCATCTTTGCCGCCAGGAGTGCCTCCTGCTCGGCGCCGGAGCTGTTCTCGCGCAGATACCGGCGCCAGGCCGCCACGTTGGTGTGGGCCTTGCGCACGGCCGCGTAGGTGCCATTGCGGCCCAGCACATCGGGGCTGGGCATGGGCGGCGGGCTGCCAGTTTCGTCAGGGTAGCCGAGGATGAACTCGCCAGCCTTGATGGGGACTTCCTGCGGGTTGGAGCCGGGCAGCCCGACGCCCTCGATGTTCGGATGGCTGATGCCGTCACGGAAGCCGAAGGTGGTACGTCCGGTCGGGAGCTGGCGGACCTCCTGCTGCCAGATCACCTGGACACCGGGCGTGTCCGCGAAGGCGACACGAGCCCGCTCCAGCTCCTTGCCCAGCTGCGCCGCATCGGAGGACAGGGCGCTCAACGCGATATGAACATCGCCCGTTCCGAACGGTGCCTCCCAGTGGGCCGGGGCACTCTCGCCCACGTCACCGATCAGCTCCGCCCGCGCGGCCATGCCCTCCCGAAACGCCCGCGGAAAGCTGTCCAGCGACTCCTGGGGCACCCCCAGGGCCCTCAGCCCCTGATAAGTGAACGCCACGGACACCCAGGCATCCTGGCTCCGGTCCGCGCCGGGCAGACCACCCGGGGTCACCGGAAGCAGCCGTCGCAGCAGGGCGCGCCCGGCATGGCGGTCATCGACGCGCAGGAAAAGGTACTTCCCCACGTAGGGCACGGGCCGTGGACGCAGCGCTCCGCTCTGGACGTCGTCGATCTCGACGCGCACGCCGGCCGCGCCGCTGTCCGCAGTGTTCATGATCGCTTGTGCCTCCACATCGGTCTCTGCCTGGGCAGCCCCGCAGCAGCCGACCCGCGCTCGTCGACGCGGTCCAACGTTGGGTCGGGTCCAAGGGTCGGTCATGTCCGGGTCCTGGGCTGTACGGGTTCAGGCCGAGGCTTCCTCCAGCAGCTTCTGGAAGGCTGGTGTGGCCACCAATTCCGCGTTGGCCGGGTTGTCCAGCGCCGACCGGAACTCGGGGGTGTCCAGCACCTCCTGGAACGCGTCGTCCACGCGCTGGTCCTTGTAGATCTGCTGAACGGTCAGATCGGGGTAGGCGCTGACGAAGACCCCCGCGGGCTCCTGGTGGGCGAGGAACCAGTCCTTGACCCCTGGATCTTTGATGCCGGGGAACCCTTCGCTGTGCGAGAAGACCTTGTCGAAGCGGGCCCCGACCACCGTCTTGGCGAAGTCGTCGATGTAGGTGTCCCAGGAGCCGTCAAAGACGCTGGCGAACATGAACCTGGTGTCGTTGTCGAAAATGACGTGCCGTGCGTCATGCAGCGTGCCGATCTGGCGCAGCGCCGCATGGACATTCTCGTCATTCGCCGCATCGCCAAGCCAAGTGAGATCCTCGCGCAGTGCATCGGCCTCGCCCGGCTTGATCTTGGTAAAAACGGTGAACTCGTTACAGACCCCGTCCATCCTGCCCGGGTGCTCATGGTGAGCCGACGAGGTTGCACCTGTCGTCGCAGTCATCGCGAGGTCCTCCTGCCACGGATCGGCGCGAGGATCGCCAAGCGCTCGGATGACAGGCGCCATCGCCCTCACATATTCGATGGTTCCTGAGACTGGGCTGCCCCGCATCTCGGCCCGCGGTCGTTGTGGTCACCTGGGACGGACGCTCGGTCGAGAAGCCCCTGCGGGATCCCGGTCAGCCCTGTGCGGCAGGCCGATGTCGGGAGGTCCTCGTGTCACGAGAGCCTCCCGGAGACAGATTCGGCCAGACGCAGGAAGATGGAATTGGGTGGGACGTGCCGCGTACGTCTTCATCACCATTCTCGGGCCGTCACTTCCGCGCGGCCGTGAAGACCGTGTCGCAGCTGATCGCTTCACCGGATCGCCACACGGAGGCAACCATGGGCGGAGTTCTCGGTGACGTGCTGGGTTTCGCGGCCGCAGTCGCGGTGAGCCCGCTCCCGATCATCGCAATCATCCTCATACTCGCCACGCCTCGGGGACGTCTCAACGGAGTTCTCTTCACCGTCGGCTGGGTCCTGGGACTCTCGGCGCTGGGTGTGGTGATGCTGGTGATCGCTTCCCCCGCAGGTGCCTCGGCCCACAATCACCCGGCTACCTGGGTGGGAGCCCTCAAGCTCGCTCTGGGCTTGTTCCTCGTCCTCTTCGGTGCCCGGCAATGGCATCGGCGCCCGAAAGATCCCTCGCAAGCCCAGCTGCCGAAGTGGATGGGCGCGATCGACCGTCTCACACCGGTCAAGGTATTCGCACTCGGACTGGCACTGGCCGCGCTCAACGCCAAGAACGCCCCGCTGACCATCGCTGCGGGCGCCGCGATCGGCTCGGCCGGACTGCCGGTCGGACAGCAGATCGCATCGCTGGCGATCTTCGTCCTGATCGCCACCCTCGGCCTGCTGGCCCCGCTGGGCGTTTTCCTCCTCGGGGGAGAACGGGCCAAGACCACGCTCGGCAATTGGAAAGAGTGGGCAGCCCAGCACAACATCGCTGTGATGGCCGTCCTGTTCTTCGTCCTCGGGCTGAAGCTTCTCGGAGACGGCATCTCCATCCTCGCCTCCTCATAGCAGCCAAGGAGTCCCGAGCCGAGAGAGAAGGCACTTTGGCCCTCGGCAGGGCAGCGGATGGCTTTATTCGCGAGTAGGTGATCGACGAGATGCTGCGGACGGACCTCGACGCGCCGCGCAAGCAGCGCCATACGATCACGCGGATCTTTCACCGGCTCGTCCAGGAGCATGGCACCGATGTGTCCGCCGGGTCACGAGGCGGAGGTCGACTTCGGCGACGTGACCGTGCGCCTGGCCTGCGAGCTGGTGACCTGCTACCTGTTCTCGCTCCGCCTGTCCTACTCGGGCAGGGCTGTGAGGTCGCTGCCTTCGAGCAGGAGTTCTTGGAGTTCTTGCGCGTCGGCCGGGATGCGTCGCCTCACACCCTGCGTTCCTACGCCGCGTCGCTGAGCGCGAGGTGGGAGGCGGCCGGGCTGGCGTGGGACGAGGTGACGCTACCGTCGTTCCTGCCATTCCTGACGGTGCTGCGTACCGGCGATCCGGTCGAAGTGCACCGCTTGCCAGGTACCGGTGCCGGCCGGGGTGAGGTGGCGGAGTCGACGGTGAGGCTGCGGGTGGCGGCGGTGCTGTCGTTCTACCGGTATCACGCGGATGTGCACGGAGTGGCAGTCGCCGGACGGCTCTACCGCGTCGGTGGTCGCCGGGCCCGTAGCCGATACATTGGCGCGTTGGCTCACCTGGACCGTGGCAATGACCATGCGAGCCCGGCGGTGCGCGTCCGCCCCCGCAATCGGGGACCGGCACCGGTGCTCACGCCAGCCCAGGCCGAGGCCATCCTCGACGGGTGCGCGCGCTTCGACGCCGGCTCAGGGCAGTGGTCGGGATCGGCACGCGACCGGCTGCTGTTCGCGACGCTGAGTGAGACCGGGATGCGGCGGGGCGAGTGCCTGTCGCTCAAGCACTGCGACTGGCACGTCGGCCGGGGCAGGACCCCGTTCGTCGAGGTCGTGCCGCGGCAAGACCACCCGGCCGGGGTGCGAGTGAAGAGCGGCCGGTTCCGCCGCATCTACATCAGCGACGACCTGGGGCGTCTGCACAGCGAGTACGTGTGGGAACTGTGCGACGCCGACGCCCACCGGGCGGTGGACCTGGAGAACTGGTGGGTGTTCGTCAACCTGCGTCGCGGTGAGTGGCTCGCACCGCTGCGGCCGGAGACCGTCTACGACCTGGTCGACAGCCTCAAGCGCCGACTGGGGAAGGCCGTTCCGTCCGCCTGGACGCCGCACTGGTGGCGCCATACCCACGCGACTGCGCTGCTGCTGTCCGGGGCTCACGAGCACGTGGTAATGCGGCGAATGGGCCACGCCGATGTGCAGACCACGCTGACCCTCTACGGCTGGGTCACCGAAGACTCCGAGCTGAAGACCCTGGCGAACTGGAAGTCTTTCACCACCAACTGGCTTGTTCTGGAAGGAAGTTCGGCATGACGGACCACCACCTCCCGTCAGTTCCTGCCGGCGGTTCGACCGGAACGGACCAGTTCGCACAGAGCGCCGCGCTGATCGACGGCTTGGACCCGGTGTTCGCCGGGCCACTCTTCGATGGGCGGGGCCCTCGGCTGGCCGGGGTGTTCATGCGCGGATCGCGGCAGGTCCGGCTGGACATCACCGCCCTGCCGCTGGTCGTGCGCCGCGAGGTCGGATGGTGGCTGGCCACCTGCGCGCGCACCGGTGAACGGCAGGCCCACGCCAGCGAGTGGAACCGCTGGGCGGCCACCGCCGCCGACGTCATCGCACGCCACGCGCACGTAGCCTCTTTCGCCGACCGGTCGCTGGCCGAGTGGATGACCGCCTGGGCCCGGAGATTCCATGCCGACCGAGGCCGGATGCCCGCCCCCGGGCACCGGATCCGAGCCGAGCACGCCCTGCGCGGCATGCTGGAACGGCTACTGCGGCAGTACGCCAGCGAGGTCAACTGGTGGCGCCACGACATCTGGTCGCTGCGGCTGGACCCACGCATCCCGCGGCGCGAACACGAACCACGCGCCAACACCGCCGTCCGCTGGGGCGACATCACCCCTCCCTGGCTGCGGGAGGGGACCAAGTTCTACCTACGGCTGCAGATGGAATCCGGGCAGCTCACCTGGTCGACAGTGATGCAGCACCGAGTGAACACGGCACGCTTCGCCGCGTTCGTGACCGAGCACGGAATCGACCACCCCGCCTTGGTGGACGGCTCCGAGCGGAGTCTGCGCGCACTCGCGCTCGACTTCGGCACCTTCCTGCACAACTGGCAGCGCGAGACACCGGGCCGAGCCGAGGTCGGCGGCAGCCTCCAGCCGAGGACGATCAACAAGAACCTGCAGACGGTCGACCTGTTCTACCGGGTCATGACCGACTGCCGCACCGAGGCCGCCGAAGCCCTGGACGATGCGCGGTGGCTGGCGCTCACCGACAGCCATGCCCGCATGTTCCGCCCCGCCGACCGGCCCCGTCAGCGCGAGGTCCGCGAGGCCGATGAACGCAACTACATCAACGACACCGACCTCAGCAGCATGCTCACCCACATCGAGCCCCTCGGCCTGCCGGCCGAGCGGACCCGCACCGTCGTCCGCGACGCCTGCCAGGTTGAGCTGGCCGGGCTCGGACATCCTGCAGTCATGCGGGCTTGGCTCATCCAGGCCATGACTGGACGCAGGGCCAGCGAAGTGCTGATGATGGACTTCGAGCCGCTGTCCGACATCCCCGGCCTGGACGCCGCCGCCGTTCCGGAGGGCGGGATGGCCGCGCGGCTCCGCTACCAGCAGACGAAAATCGACGCGGCGCCGAACACCCTCCTCGTCGGCCGCGACGTGGTCGAGATCATCCGGGAACAACAGGCATGGGTGCGTGAGCACTGGCACCTGGGCCCCGCCGAGACCATCCGCTACCTGTTCCCGACGACCACCGGCAACCGGCACGGCGCCAAGTCCTGGGAGACCAGCAACTACAACCACGTCCTGAAGGACTTCAGCCACCACCTGGACATGCGCGACTCGCGCGGCGAGCTCCTCCTCTACTCACGAAGCCACCGGCTCCGCCACACGAAGGCCACCACGCTCATCAACGCCCCCCGGAGATGACGATGCGGTACGCAGCGACCCGTGCGAGCACTGCCGAGCGCGAGTTCCTCGCCCTGGCCAAGGTCGGGCGCGACGGGCGCGAGATCGGAATGGACCGCCGCGACATGCTCGACCTCGTGCAGCTCGATCGCCGCACCGACCGCATGCTGCCCAACGGTTACTGCCTGCTGCCGCCCACCCGGTCCTGCGACAAGGGAAACGCATGCCACAGCTGCGACCACTTCGCAACCGACCGCACCTTCCTACCGGACATCCAGCGTCAGCTCGCCGAGACCCAGTCCCTGGTCACCGCCCGGCAGGCCCGCCACACCGAGCGGTACGGCGAGCCGATGAGCCTGGCCAACGTCTGGCTGGAACAGCGCAATGCGGAGATCCGCAGCATGCAGCTGGAGATCACCGCCCTCGAAGCCCAGCCAGCCGACAGCACAACCGCCGTCCGCGGCGCCGGCGTGCTCGGTCGCACGGGCTACCAGGACGCCGCCGGCGCCTCGGACCACAAAGGGGCATCACGCTCATGAACAAACGGCCGGATGAAACGGCCCCGGAAACCGTGCCTCCTGCTGACCGGCGGATCGCCGCCCTGCGACAGGCCGCCCAGGACAAACACAAGCAGGCCGTCCAACGAGCGGAGGCGGGCATCCGAAAGCTGATCAAGGAGGGCGAGGAGATTAATTTCCGGGCCGTCGCCCGCAGGGCTGGTGTCAGCCTGGACTTCCTCTATGCCCACACCGACCTGCGCAAACGCATCGAAGCCCTGCGCGGCCAGCAACGGACCGAGGACCGACCTGCCCCTCAGGCGCCCTCAGCCGACGACGGCACGGTCATCCATTCCCTTACCGAAACCCTTCGTCGTGAGCGCACCACTCACCGCGAGCGCGTCCAAGAACTCGAACAGTGACTGGCCGCACACGGCGAGATCCTGCGCTGGCAACGCGTGATCCAGTCACACGGCCCAGGGCTGTGACAGCACTCTCCGGGCTGCAGAACTTACGATCCAGAGCGCAATCCCAGAGCACTGTGCTCCACCACACCCGAGGGAAGATCGCTCCTTCCCGAAGCCCTGGCAGTCAACTCAACAAGGCCAGCGCGGAGTTCGGCGGCGGGCTCACCAAGGACGATCGCGCTGATGATCAGCTCCATCATCAGACAGTCGTACTCGTCGCCCATGCTCCGATAGCGCTCCCCATCGGCCTCGACCACAGCAGAGGCGATCCTCCTCCCACGACCAGCCGCGGGGGCAAAGGACACCTCATAGACGCCGTGACCGGTCCAACTCCGGTGCATGAAAAGGACATCGCCTTCAACGAAGACGTTCCACTTCTCATCCATGTCCCGGGCTCGATATCCGCGCTGGATCCGGTCCCAGTCCTCGTCAGTCCAGACACGATCCGGCAACTGAGACACCGGCCGGGGCGTGCTAATCGGGTGGAGGCGCCGGAACGACTCTCGGGTGAGCGGGGCATCGGCAGTCATGACGCGATCCTATGGAAGCACCACTCCAACAGGACAGCGGATTACCTCCAAGAGCAGGCAACCTGGGCGGAGGGCGCGCTCAACCGCCTTCCCGACGCGTCCGCAGCGTCCCGAACAGCAGCTTTGTAAGAATCCTTCGCCACTACCCCAGATAAGCGGAGGCCTTCGACTTCGACGCCAACCCCAACATCGACGCGGCGACCATCCACACCCTGGCCAGCTGCGAGTGGATCAAGAAGAGCCAGCCGCTCTGTCTGATCGGCGACTCCGGCACCGGCAAGTCAGTGCCCAGTCCTGCTTGCCGCGCTTGCTGGCGAGGAACAGGGCGAGGTCACGCACGATGGCCAGTGCGGCTTCGATGGTGCCGTCGGTGCGGGGCAGCGTTCCGGCACGCCGGGATCGCTCACGCGAGCGGATCATGAAGTCGGAGAAGGCCTCCACGGAAGGTCGCAGGGGGCCGGGGACCGCAAGGACCCGGCGTTGTCGGCGGCCGGCCGCGAGCCGCTCGGCCTGGTCGGTGGCCATGGCCAGACCGCGACTGGTGAAGAAGGTTTCCAGGGCACGGGCGAGGGAGCCCATCGAACGACCCGGGCGGCGGGAGCGTTCGAGTACGGACTGGGGGAGGTTGGGCTGGCCGTCCCGAAGAAGCCGCCCGAGGGAAGTGATCATCGTGCAGGCCCGGCCGACGGAGTACTTTGCGGCGAGATCTGTCGTGAAGTCCTGCAGCCAGTCGGGGGGATTGTCGAGTTCGGCAATGAGGTGTTCGGCCGGGACGAAGGGGCGATCGGGGTGACGCTGCCAGCAGGCCGAGCACAGTCCAAGCCCTGCGTGCTTCCGTACTCTGCCGCATTGCTCACAGGCCTGAGGCGGCTGTTTGGCCTGCCGGGGACGCGAGCAGTGCCCGCACCAGCCGGTGTCCTCGCGCAGATATCCGGGCCGGCCGCAACGAGGGCATGGATCCTTGGCGGCGTCGCGTTCGGACTTCCGCAGGCAAGTGCGGCAGAGAGCGGAGGATTTGCTCCGCACCGGGTGCCCGCATCCGGTGCATACCCGAGAGCGGGTGATGCACCGGCCTGTGTCCGCCTGGATGACGCGCTGTTGTCCGCACCGGGGACAAGTGGCACGGGCCGCGGCTTCCTTCTGCCGGGCAGTGCAGCGGCAGCAGTAGCGCCTGTCGATGAAGCCGACCGGTGCTCCGCAGCCGGTGCAGTCGCTCTGTTTAACGCCCACGATGCCGCCCTCTCCGGGTCAAAGAGGAGGCATCGAACGGCCCCGCGCGGACACTGCCTTCGGCAGGTCAGCGACCGGCCGAATCGGGGCCGCGGGACGTTCGACGGGGGTGGTGTCGACCTCGAAGAGGTCGTTGGGGGTGCAGTCCAGCGCGGTGCACAACGCGATCAGAGTGGACATCTTCACCTGGGAGGGCTCTTTGCTGAACAGTGCAGACACCGAGGCGGAGGACATTTGCAGCCCGGCACGTTCGGCTAGCAGCCGCTGCAGCTGGGTGCCGGTCCAGACCTCGCGCTGGGCGGCGGCCATCCGCAGGCGCCATCGGATCTTCATGCGGAGCTGTCCCCCTCGGCGGTCAGCTCGCCGAGCGTGGTGGTCACCGCGCGGCGATAGGCATCCTCGATGAACGTCGCGGAGGGACGGACGTATCTCATGGTTGAGCTGACGGTCCAGTGACCAAGGAGCTGCTGGATTGCCACCAAGTCCACACCACGCTCGTAGTTATGGGTCGCGCAGGCCCTCCGCAGAGCATGCGGACTGAAACGGTCGGTTGCAGGGCGGCCTTCGAGTTCCATCAGATAGCGCAAACGGTTGCGGATCGTCCCGCGGTGCAGACTGCCTCCGGACTCGTCCGCAAACAGCACCGGTGAGTCGGGGAACTTCCCGCGGACGTCGTCGAGGAACCAGTGCAGGACAAGGTCGAGGCCGTCCAGCATCGGCACCCAGCGCGGCCGGGGCCCGGAGGTGCGGGCGCCTTTGCCGAACCGGACATGGAGTTTCCCGAACGGGCCCCGCGTGAAGTGGAGGTCCGGGCGGTCCAGAAGCGACGCCTCTTCCGAGCGCAGGCCGGCGTGATAGAGCGTTCGGAACATCGCGTAGTCCCGAGCGGCGGGCGCGTACTTGCGGGCCGTGGCGATCCGGGCCTTGAGGAACTCGAAGAACTCCGCGACCCGCTCGGGGGTCGGTGGCGGCAACTGGGCCGGGGAGTCATCGCCGACATGCCGGGACGCGTTGAACTCATCGACCGGGCAGACCAGACGGACGCCGAACCCGGCTTCGATCTCGACGGCCTTGCGGACCTGCAGGAACCGGTGGAAGCCCTTGAAGATCTGCACATACTCGCGCCGGGTCGAGGCAGCCCGCCCGGCAAGAGCCAGGTCACCGACGACACGGTCGATGTCTTCGGGAGTGACGTCCCAGGCGGGCCGGCCCAGCGCACTGAGCGTCCGCTCCAGCAGGCCGATGTCGTTCTCAACCGTCACCGGACTGAACCCACGGGCCCGCCATGAGGCGACGAACGCCTCGACGCAATCGGCCTGGAACTCCCACGGATCGGCGGTCACCGGATCCAGCAGGACGGCACCACCCTGGACCACCCTCAACTGGGATGCCACCGACACACCTTCCTCGCACCTGACCGATCAAGGCAGCACCTGGAGAATCCGGGCACCACCACGAAGACCAACGAGGCCCGCAGAAGATGGATACGGGCCGGTGGTAGCGGCGATCCACGAGAAGGAACATGTGCCAGCCCCAGATGGCTGGACCAAGACGTTCACGGACCCCCGCCTCTGTGCGGCCATCGTCGACCGCCTCACCTTCAACGGCACCATCATCGAGACCGGCACCGACTCCTACCGCCTCGCCAGCACCAGGGCCCGCGCCGAAGAACCTGCCGCGGCCAGCTGACAGATCTGTGGACCCGCCTCCGTGACGGAAAGGACAGCCGACCCTACACACGGTCTCCAGTTCTGGGCGAAGAACTTCAGTGCTCCCGGATTCCGAGTGGGTTCGCGGCGGCTTCCACGGTCTGCGCGAGCAGGACGGCAATGGTCATCGGTCCGACGCCGCCGGGCACGGGAGTGATCAGACGTGCGCGGGTGCGGGCGGTGTCGAAGTCCACGTCGCCGACGTTGCCCGGGTTGTAACCGGCGTCGATCACCACTGCACCGGGCTTGATGTCCTCACCTCGGATCAGCCGGGGCCGTCCCACGGCCGCTACCACGACGTCCGCTTCCCGGACGATCGCTGACAGGTCCGCTGTGCGCGAGTGGCAGTACGTCACCGTTGCATCCTTCGCGAGAAGGAGCATCCCAACCGGTTTGCCGAGAATCGCACTGCGGCCCACTACGACGGCATGCTTGCCGGCAAGTTCTACGTCGTACGCCTCCAGCAGCCGCATGATCCCGCCGGGAGTGCAGGACACGAAGCCCGGCAGCGCGAAGCTCATCGCGGCGAAGGAATGCATCGTGACCCCGTCGACATCCTTCTCCGGGACAATGGCCTCGAACGCCGCTCGCTCGTCGATGTGCGGGCCGCAAGGATGTTGAAGCAGGATTCCGTGGACTTCCGGATCACCGGACAGGCCAGCGAGGGTGCCGATCAGTTCGGCGGTCGTGGTGGCGGCCGACAGACCGATGTACCGGGACTCGATGCCTGCCTTCGCGCACCGTGCCCGCTTCATGCGGACATACGTGACCGACGCGGGATCCTCTCCCACCAGCACCGTCGCCAAACAGGGACTGGTACCCGTGCGCCGTGAGATCTCCGCAGCCTTGGCAGCAGCCTCTTCGACGATACGTTTGGCGAGACCGGTGCCGTCCATGAGCTGGGCCGTCTGAGTCGCGGACATCATTGCCCTCCAGGCGTTGCTGACCACTCGCCCAGGCGCACGGCAACGACATCTCGTCAGACCGCTCCCCGGTGGTTCTCCACCTCAGCGCCAGTCACGGCCCACACCGCACTCTAGTAGACGCCGCATCCTCACCAGGCACCAATCAGCGTCCTCGACCAGGAAACGACTTACGAACCTCCGCCCCTCTGCGTTGACGTCATTCTCGTGAACATTTCTGACGCGCCCACGCACCAGATGCCTCCCGAACTCACAAGCAAATGCTGCTGCTGGAAGTGAACGAAGCCACGCCTCCCCGCCGCCACGACGGCGGCACACGCTGCCCTGGGCGATGTGGGTGATCTGGGAGCCGGTCTTGGCGGTCGCGGTTCTGGGGCTGTTGATGATCGGCCTCCACTTCTGTATGCCCTGACGCCCACCTCTCGATAAGGTCGAGAACGGTCAGAGGACGAGAAGCCCCCAGTACATCCCCCACGGCACGAAGACCAACCCCGCCAAGAAGAGAAGACCGAGGCGGACAGTCTCGGTTCGCCCGGCCCTCCCTTGCCTGTGCCACCACGACACCCCCGTCCACACGGTCGCCCCCACTACTGCGACGGCCAGGAGCTGCAGGGCGAGCCAGGGCAGCGTGCGCCCCAGAAGGGCAGGACCGGTGACACCAGCGGCGGTGAGCGCGAGGAAGAGTAGATAGACGGGCATCCCCACGAGCGCCGCAAGACCTGTCCCGGAAAGCCACCGTGCGGCGCGCAGCGACGGAACCCGCCGACCGCGCCCCTTGCCGACGCGGCGAATGAGCGCGCACAGCGGATACCCGGCGAAACCGATCGCGAGGACACAGAGGGCCGCCAGCTGGACTTGGCCTGCGTCGTACCAGACTGGCGATGGCAGGGCCCGGGTCTGCCGCTGCTGGTGCGGCGCCGGGCCGATGCTTGTGGGCGGCTGTTCGCGGCTCAGCCTCTCGATCCATGCCGCTTCGAAGTCCGAGTAGTCCGGAGGCAGTCGGGAGATTCGGTCGAAGCCGTGGTCGCGGGTCGCGTTGAGGTTGTGCCGCACGCCCGGCACGAAGCGGATGACGTAATTCCTGTTGCCGCCCCGACGCAGTGCGTGGGCGATGATCCGAGAGCTCTCCTGCGGGGCGGCCTCGCGGTCGAGGGTGCCCCATTCGGCCAGCACGGGCTGGCGGACGCGCTGCCACGTCGGCACCGGGTCGTAGTCGGCCTCCGGGAACAGGCCCGCGCCGACGAGCTGCCGGGTGAAGGGGCCCTGCATGGTGTGCGGAAGCGAGCCGGAGACACCCGCATGAGCCAGGTACTCGCTGTAGGCCCATGCCTGCTGCCGGGCAGGTTCCATGCCGACCGCCCCCGCGGTGATCACGAACGACACTTCCGCCGACCGGCTCGCTGTCAACGACACGACCCACGCACCCTCGGACAGTCCCCACATCCCGGTCCTGGTCCGGTCGACTCCGGGCCGTTCGCGCAGCAGGCGGAGCGCAGCAAGCGCGTCATCGGCGAGGAGAGAATAGTCGCGGTGCAGAGTGGAGTACCCGGTGGTGCGTTTGTCGTAGATCAGGGTCACGATGCCGTGCCGGGCATACGACTCGGCCGCAGTCCGTAACTCCGACCGGCCGCCTGGACCCGCACCTGGCACCATCACCAGCGCGGGCCGATCCCTGGCACCTGCCGTGGGGCTTAACACTGTCCCGTTCAGGCGCTCGCCGTCCACGCCGGTGAACGACACCTCAACCGCGGTGGTTCGGTCGTCTGTCGGAGCGGCTGCAGCCGTCGGTGACAGCAGCACCAGGGCAACGCAGACTGCCGACAGCAGCAACAGCAGTCTGCGAGGGCAGAGCCCACGTGTGAGTCTCATCTCAATCCCCCGGGTTTCCGGTCGGCAAGCAGCCGTGACGTGCGAGTCCTTGGAGATCCAGATCCTCGTTGCCAACACACCGGGCGTCGAGGTGGATGGGCCCCCTCTAGAGGTGGGGATAACCCCCGGATCTGCGCTGTGATCGTGTCAGCGTGGGCTTACGGGCAAGGACTGGTGCCCCAGAAACCGCTCAAGAACCCGTCTTCGAGGCCCCTTGAGCACTGGATGTCCGCCGGTGCGCCCGATCGCCTTGTGCTGGCCGCATGCCGACCCTACGGAGGGACGGGATTCGGCGGTAGGACTGACCGTGAGTATGGGTTTCGGTGCGCAGGGCGGCCGCGAAGCAGACCGGTAAGGGCATGCTGCGACGGACATCGGCAGGAGCGATCACGGGCTTCGTGCTGCGCCCGTCGACAGTTGCAGGGCTGGGAGTCAGGGCGGCGCCCACTGGCGAACATGAGAGCTGGGGCGCTACTGAAGCTGGGGCGGCGGTTGCCCGCGCTCGGTGCGGATGCATGCCTGATGCGGTGGCTGGACGCGGACCGCGTCCACTGGCCGGGTGGGTGCACACCCGGGAAACCGCGCACATGCTGGCCTGGACGCTGAACGGGACCACACCGCCGGGCCCTCGCCGGACGTTTACCCAGGCCCTGTCTCGGGCCGTTCGTCCCTTCCCCGTAACTGGCTACGGGCGACCGGGCGGCGTTCTTCGTCCGCCTGCACGCCACCGTCGAGCACGCCGCCCGGCAGGGCGAGAGCGGCGTGCTGCTGCACCGCCAGGCGCTCTACCTTCTCCGGTTCCGGCCCGCCGTTCTCTGGGACCCGGTATGCGCCGGCCTCGCCCGCCGCCCCTGATCCTCATCCGCGACGACGCCTTGGTTCTGCACACCATGAAGTGGCCCGACGGACGCAGACAGGAGCCCCGCCGGGCCGGGCGGGTCTTTGGTGTCAGCGGCCGTCTTGTTGAGGCCGGATGAGGAGCAGGGCGATGTCGTCGTTGCGGGGGGGGCCTCTATGTCCTTCGTCAAGGACGCGGTGCCGGGTGTGCGGGCTTTTGGGGTGGTTATGCGGCCAGGATGGCGGTGGGGGCTTTGGACTCGTAGAAGGTGCCGTCGCGGAGCATGGCGAACAGGACGCTGATGCGTTGGCGGGCGAGGCGGAGGAGTGCTTGGGCGTGGGTCTTGCCGCGGGCGCGTTGGCGGTCGTAGTAGGTGCGGGAGGCGGGGTCTGCGTTCATGCAGGCGAAGGCGGAGAGGAACATCGCGCGTTTGAGCTGCCGGTTTCCTCCTCGTGGTGCGTGTTCGCCGTGGATCGAGGTCCCGGACGACTTGGTTGTGGGGGCGAGGCCGGCGTAGGAGGCGAGGTGGGCTGCGCTGGGGAACCCGGTGCCGTCGCCGACCGTGACCAGCAGGACGGCGGCGGTCCTGACTCCGACTCCGGGCATCGAGGTCAGGACCGGGTGAAGAGGGTGGGCCTCCAACAGGGTGGTGATCTGGGCTTCGAGCGCTCTGCGCTGGTCGTGGACCGCTGCGAGCGAGGCGGCCAGGGGCGGGATCACGATGTCGAGGGTGCCCGTGCCGGGAACGATGACGGTCTGTTCGTCGAGGGCGTCGAAGACGTCGTCGATCGGCCTCTGTGCCATCCGCGGGGCCTTGGGCCGGATGAGTTCGACGAGTCTGCGGCGGCCGGCTTTCCTCAGGGCGGCCGGGGATCCGTATCGTTCGAGGAGCCAGGTGACGGCCCGGTGGTCCAGTCGCGGGCCCAGGACGCGCTCGAGGCTGGGGTGGAACTGGGTGAGCAGGCCGCGTATCCGGTTGCTGGTGCGGGTGGCTTCCGCGGCGAGGTCCTGGTCGAAGCCGGTCAGGACGGTGAGCTCGGCGGTGATCTCGTCGGTCAGCTCCAGCGAGCGCAGGGTGTGGGGCATCGTCCGGGCGGCGTCCGCGATCACCGCCGCGTCCTTCGCGTCGGTCTTCGCCTCGCCGGGATACGGATCGGCGATCCGCCGCATCGCGAGTCCGGGCAGGTAGGCGACCTGGCAGCCCGCGTCCCGGGCGACGGTCAGGGGCAGAGCACCGATCGAGGCGGGCCGGTCGACAATCACCAGCACGGTGCCGAACTTCGCGGTCAGCTTGTCGAGGACGGCCCGCAGTTTCGGTTCGCTGTTGGGCATCGGCTTGTCGAAGACCTTCTTCCCGGCCGGGGTCAGCCCGTGGCCGTGATGGGCACTCTTGCCGACGTCCATGCCCAGGAAGACGCCCACATCGCCGGTGTCGAACATCGCACCCCTCCCAAGTGGTTGACCTTGCCGGCCTCGGCGGTGGCACCGTGCTCGCGCATCCACGTTATGCAGACCTGCCCGCCCGCGAGCTGCCCGGCATTGCACCGGGCCAGGCGGTGGCCGGACCTCTCATCAGCGTCTCCGACGGCACCCCACGGACCCGGCGACACCACCCCCCAGGTCATCGCTTCGACAGAGGGGACACAGTCATACCGGGCCCGGAGGCCAACGGCCCCATTGCAGGACCGCGAAAAAGATAACGGGGGGGGCCGGTGTCTCGCGTGCGAGACGTCTCGGTGCCAGCGGCGGCCGCGTCGTGGATCGCGGTCAGGGCACGGGCGGAGCAGGTACGCCTGCGCGCGGGAGATACCGAACTCAGCCTGGCAGTACTACTCCCACGAGGCATGGCCGAGGGTAAGCCAGACGCCGGCGGCGTACGCGTCACGGATCCGGACGGCGAGCACCGCCGCGGAGCGCTGGACGTCGTCCATCGCCTCGCGCAGCCCGGCCGTCATGACCCGGGCGCGGGCCGCGCTGAGCGGCGCTCGTGCTGGTTCGGTGACGTCGTCCTGGTACTGGTCGTGCTCGCCCATGGCTTCATCGTCCTCCGGGCTGCGGGCCGGACCAGGACGCACGGAACACGGCACCTCACACCTCGCAGCTCACCCCGTCTACCTGGAGAAACGGGCTGTGAGGCTCGTAGACCTCATAGCGAGACACTGGCCCCGGCGCTGAGCGGGTGTCCCGTGCCATCGAACCTGGATCGATTGCCATCGAAGTTGAACCGAACACAGCTTGTGACACCGAAGATGGACCGCCGCAGGCCAAGGTCGATGCGCCGCTGCTCCGTGGGATGGCGGGTGGTGCGGGCCCTCACCGACGAGGATGATCCTGACGGCCAGCGGGTTTCTGTCACTTGTTCTTGTTCGGTGGGGAAAGCTGCGGCCGTTGCCGCGCTGGACCCGCGCAGTGTCGGTCAGCTGTCGGCGGGGACAGCGACCTGTCGGCGGGATGTAGGCGCCGCCCGGGACCGTGGGAACTGGGCGTGGCCAGCTGTGAATGTGCGGCCCCGCCCCCCTCCAGACCATTCCGAGCATCCGGGAGCCCGCCATGCCCTCCGTACCCCAGGTCCCGCAGTGGGACGTCCACCGGCTGCCTCGCGCCGAGGGAAAGAGCTTCCTGGTCACCGGCGGCAACGCAGGCATCGGGTATTTCGTCGTCGAGCAGCTCGCCGCCACCGGGGCCATGGTCGTTCTCGGTAGTCGCGACAGGGCAAAGGCCGAAGACGCAATCGCTTCCATCAGCTCGCGCGTGCCCGGCGCCAAGATAAAGCACCTGTCCCTGGACCTGGCCGATCTCGATTCGCTCAAGGCATCCGTGGACGCGCTCGGACTGGATCGCCTCGACGCCGTCGTCCACAACGCCGGCGTGGCGCTCGACCATCCACCGCGCCGCGAAACCCCGGCCGGCCACGAGCTGATGCTGGCGACCAATCACCTGGGGCACTTCGCACTGACCCACCACCTGGCCCCCCTGCTCACGGCAACCCCGGGGAGTCGGATCGTCACCACCGGCAGCTTCGCCGCCAAGTCCGAACGCCTGGACCTCGACAACCTCCAGAGCACGCACGACTACCAGCCCAAGCGTGCTTATGCCCGGTCGAAGTTGGCCCAGATGCTCTTCGCTGTCGAACTCGACCGCCGCCTGCGTGCCGCCGGCAGCACGACGCTGAGCGTGGTCGTTCATCCCGGCGGCGCGCTCGACTCCCTCACTCCCTCGCGCCCGCCATTGCATGTCCGGACCGCCGCCGAGCGGCTGCGGCATCTGCCACTCGGCCTTCTCGTCCAGGGCAAGGACGCTGCCGCATGGCCTGCTGTTCAGGCCGTGCTCGACCCGGGCGTCCGCGGCGGCCAGATGTGGAGCCCCCGACTCTTCGGGCTGCGCGGTATGCCCAGGATCGAACCGCTCTGGAAACACCTCGCCGACACCACGTCCGCGACACGCCTGTGGGCGGCCAGCTGCGACCTGACTGGCACCGACCTGGCGTTCACCGCACCGACGAGTTTCGGTGCGCCTGAAGGCCCAGCGACTGAGCGCGGCGGAGTAGACGCCTGACCGGATGAGATCGGACAAGCAGTCAAGATCGTTTGGCAAACGGTCAAGACTCGTGAGACAGGACAGTCGCTTGGGAACCGGCAGAACGCCGGGCCACCGCTTCGGCGAAAGTTCGCAGCGCGCTGGCCTGCGACGGTCCATCTTCGGGGTCAAAAACCACGCACTGGTCCAGATTCAGTGGCAATCGGTCCAGGTTCGCTGTCACAGGTCAGCGGGGCGCGGTCGGCTGCGACATCATGGCTGCACACGATTGGGCAGCCAACTGGGCTGAGTCGTCACAGAAAGTTTCGGTGGCGCCAGGGGCAGACAACTGGGCTGCCGTCCCGATTAGTTAAGCATGAGGCGTTCACACCTACCGCTGACCTCGATCGGCTGTGCAGCCTCGCTGTCTGGCCGCTCATGCTGCGACTGCCAATGTCTGTGCTGGTGCCCGCGGCGATGCTCATGCTCGCGTATTCGGCGCTGCGTGAGCATCAGCGGCGTCATCGGCTCGTAGACCTGACAACGAGGGCTCCTGCGGACAGTCAGATCTACCTGCGGACGGGGCCTGCAGATGAAACGATGCACGTCATCGTGGGCCAAGGTAGTTCTACGAACCCGTCCGGCATCGCAAGGGGTGGAGGTGAAGAATGAGCCTCCAGCGCTTGACGCGGGAAGAAGCCGCTGAGGTAGCCGCGATGTATGACCAGACCATGGCCCGTCCTCAAGACGGGACAGGCAACGAGAACGTCCGCAGCGCCCAGTTGCTGCTTGCCAAGGCGGCTCGCACCGTCTTGTTCCTGCTGGCGGGCTTCCTGATCATTTTGGGCCTGGCTGCGCTCGCTCAGGCCGAGGCAGCGCAGAGCGCTCTCGATCCTTACAGGGGGTCTTCAGGGTTCATGGCCCCCGCTGTGCACGAGGCGGAGCAGGAGGCGGCAGCGCAGCCGGTGGTCGCGCAGTCCGGGATGCTTTGGAGTGTCAACTACGCCGTCATCGCGCTCGTTCTCGCCGCGCGATTCGGCAAGGGCGGCAACGCCCTCCGCATTGGCACAATCGTCTATGGCGCCTGGCTCTGCGTGGTCGGAACCTTCGCTCTCGGCCTGACTGCCAGCAGCGCCCCCGCCGCCATCGTCATGACAGCCCTCGCAGAGCTGGCCGCCGGAGTTCTGCTGATCTTCTTCATGGTTCAGAAGGACGGCGTGGCCTGGTTCAGCCGCCCACGCCACTGAGAGCAGCCGAGACGAGGCCGAACCGCGTCAAGTCTTTGCCTTTCCATACCCCGCCCCTCCGGTGCGCGCCGGAGGGGCGCACCAGTCGGAGCGGCGCCAGCAGGTCTCCACCACGGTCACGCCGGCCCTGCACAGAGCGCACGGGCGGCATGGTCCCAGGGGGCGGGAGATCGTCTTCCGCGCAGCGGCCACGGCAGCTTGGAGGGCCCACGGTTCCTCTTCCCTCCCGCTTTTCTAGGTGGGTCAGCGACGGGCGGCCCGACGGCAACTGTGAAACTGGCCGGGGAGAACCGCTCCTCCGGCGTGGCCGTCACCCTCGTCGTCCACGAGCACAAACGACTCGGCCGCGGCATCGAACTCGCCATGCTCGCTGGAGGCGAGCGACGTCGGCCTGGAGTTCCTCACCGGAGAGCTGAAGGGCTCGCACGACCCCTCCGGCATCGTGTTCACTGTGCTGGCGGCCATGTCGGGCATGGAGCGCGCATGTCGGGCATGGAGCGCGCGTACATCCGCGACCGCACTCTCGAAGGCCACGAGTCCGCCCGCAAGCGCGGCAAGACCATCGGCGGCGCGGGCGTCACCGACGAAGACATGCTGTCCATGGCCTCCACATGCGCGACCAGTAGATGAGCCTGCGCGACATCGCGAAGAGACTCGTCATCACCACCGGCACGAAGAAGGGCCGACACCCTTCGCCCGCCACCGTCATGCGCATGCTGCGTGAGCACGACGAGCAGACGGCCGCATCCTCAATGGAACCCGCGCCCTGACCTGCGACTCAGGCCTTAGCGTTGTTTTTTCGGCGTGAACTACCGGGACGACCCCGTCTGGACGGTCTCTCGACCCCACCTGCTGGACAGCAGCAGACCTGACCCCGGGCGTCCGAACACCTCGCTCACGAACTGCAGGCCCGGGGGTGCCACAGGTCCAGGAGCACGGTGGTGAGTCTCAGGGTGAACTCCTTGACCGCGCGGATCTGTTCCCGGACGGGGCGGGGGAGGTGGGCGAACTCCCAGTCGGTGACCGGCTGGTCCGGCGGGCGGGAAGCCCAGGCGTGTTCCAGGTCCTCGGCGATGTCCGCCACCGAGTCCATCCCCGTGTGGGCGACCGCGTCGACCGCTGCCCCGAGTGGGTCCGAGGCCGGGCTCACCACGTCGTACGCGCGCTGTGCTGACATGGCGAGCACGGTGGACTGGGCATGAGGGAAACGAACGATGCGCTGGATCCATGTGGGGCCGTCAACCCCGTCCAGCAGCGGCGGGTGATCCGGCTCGGCCACGAGGGTCCGGTGCACGGCACGGGCGTACTCCCGGTGTGCCGGGGACGGCCGCCACAGGCCCGCGGACCCGGCCTTGGCCTCGTTCGCGGTCTTGCGCTTCCAGACCGATGCTCCGTCGCAGGGGAGGTCGATCCGCAGCGGGTGAACGGCACCGCGTCTGGAACGGGGCCGGGGAACCGCCGTTCGTTCTAGCTCTGCGGCGCGCCGAACCACTGGGCAGCCGCCTGCTCGAACGCTTCGCGATCCGGGGCGGGCTCGCTCGCCCAGGCCACGACGCCGTCGGGCCGAATCAGCGCGGCACCCAGCCCGAGGCCGTTGCGCGCCGAGCCAGCCGCGTAGTGGATCCGGCCTGCCCACCCCTTGGCCGCGACCTGCAGCGCACGGTCGGTGCTGAAGTCGAGCACAACTCCCTGCCCCTGGCGCAGCAGTTCGCCGAGTCGGGTGCCGTCCTCGAAGCGGAAGTCCGGGGCGGTGCGGCCGATGAGGGGCTGTTCGCTGCCCAGGTCGTAGCGGTTGAACAGCCCCGAGGTCTTTCGGTACACGTGGGTCGTTCCGTCGGTGGTGCTCATCAGATCGTGGACGAGTTGACGCAGCGCGGGGGCGTTGGGGCCCGGCTTCATGGTCGCGACCTGGGCGCGGGACCAGTCGAGCACGGCGGCGCCGACGGGGTGCCGCTCGGTGGTGTAGGTGTCGAGCAGGCTCTCGGGAGCGGAGCCGCGCACGGTGGCGGCGAGCTTCCAGCCGAGGTTGGCGGCGTCGCCGATGCCGAGGTTGAGGCCCTGGCCGCCCAGGGGCGAGTGGATGTGTGCTGCGTCCCCGGCGAGCAGCACACGGCCCTCGCGAAACGTCGTCGTCTGCATCGCGCGGTCGGTGAAGCTGGAGGCGAGATGGACCTCGCTCAGTGTCACGTCGGTGCCGCTGATACGGCGCAGGACCGTCTGGAGGTGTTCGCGGGTCAGCGGCTGGGAGCGGTCGAAGGTGCCGCCGTCGAAGTCCATCATGCCCAGGTGCCCTTCGAGGGGCGTACGCAGGTACATGCCGTTCGGCGTCAGGTTGAACCCGATAGGCAGCTGCTCGGGGTCGGCGAAGGTGACCTTGGCGGCGTATCCGGTGAACAGCGGCTCGGTGCCGACGAAGTCGAAGCCGGCGAGCCGACGTACGGCGCTGCGCCCGCCGTCGCAGCCCACCAGCCAGCGCGCCTGGTACTCCTGGCCGCCTGCCGTGACGAGGACGGATTCGGTGTCCTGCGTCACGGCCGTGACGGGAGCATTCCGGATGATCTCGACTCCGAGCGCGGTGGCCTGTTCGGACAGCACCGATCCGACCGCTTCCAGGCTCGTCATGAATCCCTCCGTCGCCGGGCTGGGCAGCCGGGGCGGGAGGGCGGCTGTGTCTATGTCGGCCGCGTCGAGCGTCATGCCCGCGAAATGGCTCAGCTCACGAGGGTCGGGCGCCTCGACCGCTTCTGGATCCGCGCCCACCTTCTGCGGGTTGACTCCCGAAGCCTTCGCCATCGCTTCCAGGAGGCCGCGGCGGTAGAACGTCTCGGCCGACTCGGCGTTCAGGCCCCGCAGCCCGAGTGGGAACGCCTTCAGGGGCGAGGTGAGTTCCGGGTCCCGCTCAAGGACCAGAACCGAGCAGCCGGACAGGGCCAGCTCGCCGGCCAGGAACAGCCCGACCGGGCCGCCGCCCGCGATCACGACGTCATGCATGAGCGGTGTCCTTTCGAGAAACGAAGGATGGGGTCATCCGGCCAGATCGGCCGGGTCAGCGCAGATGGGTGAGGCCGTCGAGGATGACGGCGATGCCGGTGAGGAACTGCTCGCGGTCGTCGTGCTCTCTCATCTGGCCGGCGATGGCATGCATGAACGGGTAAGCCTCCGGGCCGAGCCCTTGCCATGCCGTCGACGCCGCGTCGAAGAACTCGTCGCGGTCTCCGTCGGGGTCGATCCCTGAGGTGTCCCCCTCGATGCGGGCGTTCTGGCTGACGGCTCCGAGGATGTAGTGCACGAGCGTCGAGGCCGCGTCGAACCAGGAGGCTCGCGGTACGCCCAGGGCGCCCACCTGTCCGCCGATCCGCTCGAAGATCCCCACCGTCACCGGGCCGACCGGATTCCGGATGATCTGGAGGGTCAGCCGCGTGGCGAGCCACTGATGTGCGGCGATCGCGTCGAACAGGGCCAGCGCGACGACATGGATCTCGTCCCCGGGCGTGGCCGCAGCCCCGGCGGGCCGGGTTGCCAGCGCCGCGCCGATCACGGTTTCCGTCGCCGTGTCGAGCAGCTCGTCACGGGTGCCCACGTGGTAGTAGATCGCCCCGGAACCGGTGGACAGTCGTTCGGTCAGCGCCCGGATGGTCAGCGCGCTCTCGCCGCCCGCATCGAGCATCTCGACCGCAGTGTCGATGATCTGCTCCCGGGAGAGCACCTGGTTGCGCCGCCGTGGTCGGCGCGCTCGCGTCGTCATACCTCGATGGTGCCACATTTGGTGCAGCGATCCAAATTGGTGCGCCGTACCAAAGTGGCGCACGGTCCCACTTTAAAACAGTGCACCAACGTGTTGGTCGGCCGCGCCGACCGCAAGAGCAAGGGACGTCATGCACCACGTCACGATCATCGGAGCCGGGCTCGGCGGACTCACGCTGGCCCACGTCCTGCACGTCCACGGCATACCGGTAGAGGTCTACGAGGCGGAAGCCCCGAGGCGCGGGCGCAGGGCGGGATGCTCGAAATCCACGACTACAACGGGCAGCGCGCCATCGAGGCGGCCCGGCTGATGACGGAATTCCGCGCCATCGTTTTGGAGGGGCGCCAGGCGATGCGCGCTCTGGGCAGGACGGCCGTGTCCTGCACTGCACGCAGCCTTCGTCGAACGGCTCCTGTCCGCTGAGCCGCACCCCGACGGCCACCGTTGTCCAGCGAGCGGATGGTTACGCCGGGCTTGTCGTCTATGCCGTCGTCCGGGGAGGTCATGGGCGAACGCTAGGTCAGCACCACGCGCGACGTCATTCGGATTCCTCGGTGGTGGCGTCCGAACTCGCACGAGAGTGACTGGCCAACACCAGATCCACACCCCAGTTCCCGCCCTTACGCGTCCAGGAATTCGCGAACCCGCGCGCTTCCACCCGCACGGATACCAAGGCCTCTATACTGCTGGCCTTCAACGGTGCCGTGCTCGCCGGAAGCGCCAGCCTCGTCGCCAAGGAACTGCCACTGTCGACCCAGGTCTTGGGCACGCTCGCCGTGCTCGCTCTGGGCACTGCCGCTGTACTGCTACTCCTGGTCGTCATGCCCCGGCTCAGCGGCAGCGACCGGACTTCCTTCCCGTACTGGGCGCAGCTCGACGACGACGAGATCCGCGCCTGCTTGGAAGAAGACACCCGAGCCGCCCGCATCCGGGTCCTGTCCGGCGTCGTGGTCCGTAGATGCGGCTACCTGCGGCATGCAGTCCGCTCATCCTCGCCGCGCTCGCCCTGCTCGCGTTGGCCGCTGCCAGTACCGCGCTGTGGGCGCGCCCGGCACGACGGGCCGCCACTACGTCCTCGGGGAGTGATCGCAAGGAACGAAGCGGCCTCTTGGTCCACCCGTCCCCGCGCCCGGATCGAGATCGTGACCGCCCCGCCTCGGGTTCACCGACTGTCGTCGGCTCCCACCTGGAACCTCGTCAGTGCAAAGAGGATCACGAGGTCAATTGCCATGACGGGAATGGCCCACGCCGGGTAGTACGGAACGAACATGAACTGCGTGATCAGGCTGATCCCCGCCACCGCTACACCGGCCCCGCGGCCCCAGCTCTTGTTCGTCAGGATCGCCAGGCCGGCGACCACGAGCGCCACACCGACCACGAGGTGGATCACGCCCCAGGCAGTGAGATCGAACCGGTAGGCGTACCGGGTCGAGGCGGCGAACAGGTTGTCCTCTGCGATACCGGACGCACCCACGAGAATGCTGAGCGGCCCGCTGAGCATCAGCAGGGCCCCGGCTACCTGGGACGCACCGTCGACCTTCGCACTGCCGGACCCCATGTGCCCCGGCGGTGTCTTGTTCGGCATCGCTGTCATGGCCGTCACCTCCCTTCACAGCGCGGCCACCGACACACTTGGCCCGTGCGAGACAGCCACTTTCTCCTGCCAGGATCACCGCAATTCCCCGGCGCCGCCACCGCACCCCACCACGAAGAAACCGACGGATGCCGACACGGCCCGCGCAGGAACGATGTCCCCTCAGGCGTGTACCGGCAGTGATCGGCGGCTCAGCAGAGGACCGGCCAGCGGCGACTGCGCCCCCGCCCGCTGTGAAGCCAAGTGGGGACGTTCTGTTGCCCGGCAGGAGCGGGGACGACGTTCTGATCAAACAGAGAAGTGGAACATCCCCGCTGGGGCGGGGTCGATTCCGTTGCGGCCCCTGACCTGGCGGAGCTGCCACTCCAGCCACTCAGCCAAGGCCCTGTTCTTGTCCAGGTCGGGCATACCGCGGCCGGGCATGGCTACGCCTCGGCCGGGCTCGTGTGCGTGCTTCAGCGCCATCCGTGCCGCGACCACGTCCTCGCTCAGCGTCGACCGTGCTCGCGCAGCGCGGGCTCGCCTTTGCCGTACAAGCCGCCGATGTACTTCGCCTCCACCTGGCCTGCGGGCCGTAGAAGGGGCGGGGTGAGGTGTGCGAGGTCGGGGTAGTCGGCAGTGAGCCAACGGACGAAACCAGGGCTGGACCAGCTTGAGGCTGCTCTTTTGGAGTGGACACCCTGACAATGGATCTTGAAGGTCCAGGAAGGGATGTCCAGGTGGGACGCCAGTCTCCGTATCCGGAGTAGTTTCGGAAGGACGCCGTCGCGTTGTACCGAGCCGCCGACGGCAAGCGCACGTACGCAGCGGTGGCCGCCGAGCTCGGGGTCACCGGGGAGAGACCCTGCGCACATGGGTCCGCAAGGACACCGTCCGACACACATCCGAGCGCCATGAGGGCGAGGCCGGGCAGAGTCCGGTTGAGAAACTGGCCCGCCGACGCGCCTCTTGAGCTCGGCCAGCGGCCGGCCAGTCAGCACGTAGGCGCGCCAGGGCTGTAGGTTCGACCCGGACGGTGCCCATGCCGCGGCGGACAGCACACGTTCCAGCACCTCCCTCGGCACGTCCTGGTCGGTGAACCCGCGTACCGCCCGTCGGCTCGTGACCGCCTCGTAGACGTCCAAGGTCATCTGCCTCCCTCATCTGCTCCGCGTGTCTGTTCATGGACAGTCGGCAACCTTGGGGTGCGACAAAGCGGCACCCTCCGTACGCGAGGCTGTTCTCCCAGTGCGAAGGTGCGCGAACCGGGCACGGGACCGTCTGTCCCGGCGACCCATGGCTCGGCCTGCTCAACCTCAGAGATTCATCGCGCCGTCACGACAACGGGCGAATCGGGCGCCCAGCGTGGTAGATGCCCTGGCTGCGTGAGGCCGCATAGACCACGCCTGGCCCCTGGGGGGAGTACGTGGCGTCACCCACGACAGGTTGGGGCTGGTTCTGTTCGGTCTGCGTGCCGGAGGGGGCGCGAGCGGGTCAGGAGAGCCAGTCGGTGTAGCGGGTGGGGGCGAGGTGGGCGTTCTTGTCGGTGAGGACGTCGCCCTTGACGGCGGCGAACATGCCGGCGGTGGGGTCGGTGACGACGGTGCGGTTGTCGCCGTTGTGGGAGAGGGTGATCCGGCCCAGTTCGTCCAGGAGGAAGATCTCGGGGCCTGCGATGTTGCGCCTGCCGTTCAGCGGGGCGGCCGCGGCGGCCTCCGCCACTGCTGCGGCCACGTCCTTGGCGGCGATCGGCTGGATCGGTGTGGGGGGCAGCCGGACGGTGTCGCCGTCGGTGGTCCAGGACAGGACGGCCTCCATGAACTCCATGAACTGTGTGGCCCGGACGATCGAGTAGGGGATCGGTCCGGCCGCGAGGATGTTCTCCTGGAGCGCCTTGGCCCGGTAGTAGTCCAGCTCCGGGACCTGGTCCGTGCCGACGATCGAGAGGATGACGAAGTGGCCGACGCCGCCCTTGTGAGCCGCGGCGAGAAGGTTGTCCATCGAGGTCCGGAAGAAGGCCGGGGAGGCTTCGTCGAAGGTCGGGGAGTTCGTGAGGTTGATGACGACGTCGGCTCCCGTCACCGCCTGGTCCAGGCCCTGGCCGGTGATGACGTCGACTCCGGTGGACTGCGAGTGCGGTACCGCCTCGTGTCCGGCGTTGTTCAGGTTCTTGACGACCTGCGACCCGATCAGGCCGGTACCGCCGATGACTGCGAACTTCATGACATGCCTTTCGTCGAGTTTACGTACGAAATATGGCATATGAGCCACTGTGTGGGCGCGGCAGGAGACGGCGGCCTGATCGGCTGAGGAACGGGTTGTGACAGACCGTCCACTAAGGTGACCGTCTCGCCGGAGGGCGCCCGGCCCATGCGGACGTCACCTGCCGTGACGTCTTCGAACCCGATCGGCATGCCGCAGAAGGGGGAGCTCGTCCTGGGGGCGGCAGGACCGGCGGCACCATCGGCTCCGGGTTCGCACCCCGTACGTCCCGCGGCCCGCTGCTCGTCGTCGTGGTGGCCATGTGGTCGGTCGGTGCCGCGGCAGCGTACGCCGTCGGCTGGCTGATGATGAGCTCCGGCCGTGACGACCGGCGCCGGCCCGCAGCGCTGTCCCCTCGGCCCTGATCCTGCTGCTGCGCTTCGGCATCCCCGAGTCGCCCCGTTGGCTCATGGGCGAGGGCCGCGCCGACGAGACCCGCCAGGTGGTCCGCCAAATGCTCGGCCCGGCCCCGGGCCGGCCCGGCGTCTTCCCCGCGACGGGCCGCAACATGCTCTCCCCCGCCACCGGCCGGCTGATCGCCGGCCTCGTGACAGGGACCGCAGACGAATCCCTGGCCGCCCGGTCCGGCCCACAGCGGGCGGCCCGACGGAATCACGGCCCCTGCTTGGAAAGCGACACAGGCGAGGGCCTGCACGGTGCGCTTGGGGCTGGATCCGGTCGCAGCGGTGGCGGGGATGGCGGACGCGAGTGCCAGGATGCTGCCGGCGAGCGCGCCGCCGACCACGGCGCGTCGGCCTATGGGCTTGTTCATTGTGGTGCTCCTGATGGATTCGGAGGGGATCGCCTGCGCCCTTATGGGCGCGGTGCGGGGCTGGTGGCGGAATGTCAGGCATCCTCGCCGCGGAGGATCTGAAGGAAGCGGCCGAAGTTTCCTTCCGGCCAGTGCTCGACGGACTGGCCGCCCGCGATGCGGTCGATGGGGATGCCGCTGAGGTGGACCTCGCGGCCGGACGGCGGGATGCCCAGGACCGTTCCGGTGTGAATGCCGCCCAGACTCCAGCGGGTGACGACCTTGGGGCCCTCGGTGATTTGGTCGAACATGTCCAGGCGGTATCCGGACAGCGACGCCTTGAGCTCGAGGTCGCCTGCTACCCGGGCCGAACGCTCGTTGGGCCCGCAAAATCCGTGGAGCACGAGGTCTTTGGAGATGTACCGCCCGCGGCCAGGTCCCCGTTGTAGCTGGCGTAGAACGCCGCCGCGACCTGCCGTGGCGAGTGATGGGAGCTCCGGTGGCCGGGGGCGGCGTGGGCCGGAGCGGCGGTGGCGAGTACCGCTCCGGCGCCGAGGCCGGCGAGGGTTCCGATCATTGCGCGTCTGCCGGGGCGGCTGCGGTCGAGGCGGCTTCGTTGAGCTTGCTGCTGGTCATCTGGACTCCTGATGGGTGAGGCGTTGCTGGTGCCGCTGGGCGGGTCAGCGGGTGCGGAGGGGTGCGAGGGCGTTGGTCCAGGCGATGACCTGGTCGAGCGTGGTGGCGAGGGTGTCGCGCTGGATGTCGAGGGGCTTGAAGTCGGTGAAGTTTTCGAAGTCGTTGAACAGGGAGAGGGCAACCTGGGAGCGCACGTCGGCCATCTGGAGTTCGCCGGCGATCAGGCGCAGGTGCTCGACGGCACGCGTTCCTCCGGCCGAGCCGTAGCTCACGAATCCGACGGCCTTGTAGAGCCACTCGGCGTGCAGGAAGTCGATAGCGTTCTTGAGAGCGCCGGGCACCGAGCGGTTGTACTCGGGCGTGACGATCACGAAGCTGTCGAACGACGCGATCTTCTGTGCCCAGACGCAGGTGTGTGGCTGGGCGTACCGGCCCATGGCCGGCGGGTGGACCTCGCCGAGCAGCGGCAGCTTGTAGTCGGCCAGGTCGACGAGTTCGAACTCGGCGTCGCTGCGGTGGGCGGTGTTCTCGTACACCCAGCGTGCGACGGCCTCGCCGTTGCGTCCGGGGCGGGCGCTTCCGAGGATGATGCCGGTCTTGGTCATGGAGATTCCGTCCGTTCGGATGCGGAGCAGCCCAACAAGTACACGGAGGAGCAGCCGCAGCTGCTGAGCCGCGAACTGATCAACTTCTTCAAAGACCGGACAGGCGCGCCACTCAGCAGTCACGCCTGATGATCTTTTTCCTTTCGACCGTTCTCAGCCGCTCAGCGGACGGACGGACGAAGCCGCTCGGGGATCCAGCACGGCGAGGATCCACGGTTCTGACCTCGTCGGCAGAAACTCCCGCCGTCTCCCGAAAGGGCTTCGACCGCTGGGACGGGGCGATACTGGTCATGACAGTCACCCCGCCACCGGGCCGGCCTCGGACACGTGCCCGGTCGGTGGGGACGCGCCATTGCCGATGTCTCCGAGGGGAGCCGTTCATGACCACGGCGAAAGACCTGTTCATCATCGCCATGGACCTGAAGCATTCCGTGGGACAGGGCGACCTGTCCCTCGCACTCGCGGGAGCCGAGCTGATCGATCTCATCGGTGCGGGTGCGGTCGCCGTGGACGGAGACCGCATCGTGCCGGGCGGACCGCCGACGCTGGACGACCGGTTCATGGGCGAGGCCGCAGCAGCACTCACCCGGCAGGCACCCTACGAGCGGATCGAGGACTGGCTGTGGCGCCGGG
This sequence comes from Streptomyces sp. NBC_00012, assembly GCF_045040875.1. Classification (NCBI taxonomy): domain Bacteria; kingdom Bacillati; phylum Actinomycetota; class Actinomycetes; order Kitasatosporales; family Streptomycetaceae; genus Streptomyces; species Streptomyces sp. NBC_00012. The sequence continues at coordinate 487,956 of NZ_CP108309.1, forward strand.
GCCGGGACCTCTCGGCCGCGTACCAGGCCACCCTGGAGGAGAACGGTGAGTTGAAGCCGCAACGAAGCGGCCGGCTGCCCTTCGGCTCGGAACGCGTGGAACCGGTCGATACGCCTGCGCGCCGCCGTGCAGCCGACCGCTGGAACGAGAAGGAACCCGTCCTGGCCGCCCTCGCCTCGGTCGTGGGCATCGACGACGCCCGATCCGACGATGAGACCGGCCTCGATGACGAGGCGGTGACGACCGTGGTGGCCGCCGTTCACGACGCGGTGATGGAACTGGAGGCCGTACGCCAGAGGCGGAACATCGAGAACGCGGCCTTTGCCAACCTCTGGCGCGGACCGTGAACCGAGCCCATCTTCGGGGCGCGGTCGCGTCCGGCGCACGCGGGCCGGTCCTGCTGCCTCAGCCACACGCTGCAACAGGTCCTCGTCCTCCGTGCAGATGACCTCGTCACCACCGAGCAATTTGATCTCCTTGACCCCTCGTCGCCGCACGACATTGATCGTGCGAATCCCCAGATGCCTGGCCAGCTGAATGACGAGCCGGCCGACGGTGGAGCCCGCGGCGGTCTGCAACAGCCAATCGCCCGGCTGTACGTCGAGTTCGCGCGTCAGGAGGAGCAGCGCGGTCAACGGGTTGACGGCGAGTTGACAGGCGCTGGAGTCTCTCAGATGGTCGGGGACCGGCAGGAGCCTTCGCGTATCGGCAACAAGGTATTCCTGCCAAGTACCGGCCACCTGGGGCCCGGGTACCGCCGGGACCGCAGCGACCACCACACGCTCGCCGACCTTCAATCCCTCGGTATCATCCGGGCCCAGGGCCCACGGATCAACGCCTGGCCGGCTTTGGGCGTGGGAACAGGCCGGGATTCCAGCCGCAGGACATCGGCAGGCTCGCCGACCTTTCCGGCCACGAGCGCGCGCATGGATCGAGGCATGAGTGACCTTTCGTCTCTCAGTACCTGACAAACTCGGTGGGCGTTGCGGACGAGAACAATGCCGGTGCTGGCATCCTCGGCGGCGGCCTCGTAATCAGGCTGGGTCCGCGGCCTACTGAAGTCCGTGCTCAGGACCGCTCGCCGCATCGCACTACGCTGAGTCCAGGTTATGAATCTGTCATCTCACGCTACGCCCGGCTCCGGAAAGACTCCCGGCGGCGGACGTACAGAGTGGGGCGCATGCCCGCTGCGCAGGGGCTGAGGGCCTCTGGTTGAGTTCGTCGATGGCGGCGGCACACAGCTCCGGTGTGTACGCGGCGGTCACCTCGTCCCGGTGTGACGCCGAGCCTGCGAGCGAACCACCTGGTCCTCCAGCGCGGCGACGAACGAGTAGGGCCAGGTGGGCACGAACTGGTCCGACGAGCGTCCGCTGCGGCCGTAGACGTGGCAGAACGACCGGTCCGCACTGCACGGAACATCCGGCCGCAGCCAGTGGGTGACATCCGCCGCCAGGACCAGGTGCGCGTCGTCGGCCCCGGGCTGCGGCAGCCCGGCCAGCACCTGCCACAGCCGTGGCAAATCCACGTGCCCACTGTTCAGCGCGTCGTGCCCGCGCCGGTGCTCGGCCATCAGCGTGCGGTCCACCGGTGTGGTCACCGGCCCGTCCGCGCGCAGCAAATGCGTCAGTCAGCTCGAACAGCGTGTCCCCCGCGCACTGTCAGACAGTCGAAGAAGTCGCCCCGGAAGCATGACGCCACTGCGAACGCTTCCCGCCGGGCAACATGGTGCCGCAGACTCATTCCCCACGGCCTTCGTGCTGGTCAGGTGCCTCTTTGGTCGGAGCACAGGGTCAGGCGAAGGCCGTGTTCACGTCCGGGAAATCCTCGGACGGACGATCGCTTTCCGCCGTTCGAGGAAAGGGCAAGCTGATCTGCGGCAACGCCAGGCGACACCGACGACAGCCAGGTACCCAGCTGGCTCCGGCAGCTCAAGCACAGCACTCCGAGCCAGGCCGCTTTGTAGAGGTTATGAAGACTGGCGCTGCGAGCGCCGCGCCGCCGGGAAAGTGACACCGAGGACCCCACCTGCGCCACTGCCGAGCACCAGGCCGACCGCCATATTGTCGAAGACAGCCAGCCCGAGCACGAGCCCGACTGCGATGCCGATCAGCATGCCTACAACCAAGCCTGTGCTGATGGACGGCGCTCCGACGTTCTCATTGTTCGTCACACGACCATTGTGCCGAACGAGCCTTCGGAGACGAGATCCGATACGGCCAACCTCTGAAGCAGGCCCGACCATGAGAATCAAGCTCAGAACCGGCTGCGAAGGGGGCATGCCAAGCGTCGCTGACACGGGCTGGATACACGCTGGATGGCCAAGATCCTTACCGGATCCGGCGATTGGCCACCGGGGCTGGCTGCGCGCACCACCCCTACTTGGTCGTGTGCGTGGGGTAGACCTCAACGTCGGTGTAGGCGCCCTTGATGTCCCCCGCGCCCGCGGGCCACCTCAGGCTCACGGTGTGGGTCTCGTTCGGGGGCGTCACCAGGATGTTGGTCGGGGACGCGAGGCTGTCGCCGGTGTTGTCGATGTCGTAGGCGAGGTCGAAGACAGCGGCGTCACCGGGCTTCAGGATGGTGACACGCGGCTGGGCGTGGCCGCGCTCGATGGGGTTCGAAGTGTTGTCGGCGTCCTTGATGTCGACGCCCGCGAAGCCCGTCGCCGAGCAGGTGGTCGAACCCCGGTTGATCATGGTGATGTCGATCCTGCCGGAGTCCTTGTCCGGCGCGGCGTCGCGGGCGTCGATGGCCAGGTCCTCCGTCTTGCAGAACGTGACCTTGCCGCCGGTCTTCGTCGCGCCGTTCGCAGCTGCCTCTGCCCCGGTGTCCTCACCGGAGCCCGACTTCGCGTTGCTAGCCCCCGAGCCGCCGGAGCCCGAGCCGCCCTCCGACTTCGAGCCACCGCCCGAGGACGAAGAAGACGAGGGTGAAGAGTCCCTGGAGGACGAGTCCTTCCCGGAACTGTCGCTGCCACAGGCGGTGAGCGAGAGGGTAGCGGCGACGCCGATGGCGGCGAGAGCAGTAACGCGGGTGTACTTCACGGTGTTCCCCCAGGAGTAACGCGGTGCATGTGGTCGGAAGTATTTGTATCTCACACCGAGTCACAGGCGATCCTCCGCGACGTCTTCGTTCTGTCACAGGCGTATTGACCCTGCGGTCCGCCAAGGCGTCGTCGTACGGTCACCAGTGGGAGCTCTCACTCCTCTGACCAGGTAATCCTCACCCAGTTACCAGCTAATCCTTACGACTTGTCCAATCGCCAGCGCCCGGCCATCCACGCTCAACACCCCGTGAGACCGAGCGAATCAGCCCGGTCCACCCCAGACAAGGAAGCGTGGTCTGCACCAGGGCGGAATTGCATCAGGGCCGGTCTGATCTGTGAGTAGCACGATGGCGGTGCCGTCTCTTGACGAGCCGAAGGCTCCGATGCGCCGCGGATCGAGGGCGCCGGGCAGGCCCTTGGGCGGTAGCGTGCCATCGACGTGGGGGCCGGCCACGATCCCTTTCACCCAGTCGAGCCGACGCCGGAGTCCGGACCGGAGAAGCGTCCGGTGCCGCGGGCCCGGCCTCCGGACCGGCGTTCGCCACTCCGCCGCTCCCCCTGCGGCGGGTCGTGGCCCGGTTCCGCGGCATCACCCCGTGAACAGCTGTCTCCGACCACCGCGTCCGGTGAGGGTGAGGTACCGAGGCTGTTGTCGGCTGCGCGCCGGCGTCGGCTTTCCTGCTCGTCCACCCTTGGCGGCCCCGACCCGGCGTGACGACTGCTGTGCCGGTTCCGGTTCCTTCAGGCGTCGCTTCCGGCGCCGCGATCGGGTGCGGTCATGTCGCCCGTGGCGGGCGTCCCCTCGGCAAGCCCGTACCGCAGGTGCACGGTGCCCTTCGGGCCGGCCGTCGGTGGTTCCAGGAGGATGACGTTGGTGGGCACCGCGCCGTCGTCGAACACCTTCTTCCCGACACCGAGCACGATGGGATGCAGCCAGAGGTCGAGACGGTCGAAGAGCTTCTCGCGCAGGAGTGTCTGCACGAGGTTCAGGCTCCCGACGACCTTCACGTGCTCGTGCCGCTCGCGGATCTCACGCACCGCGTCGGCCAGGTTCGGGCCGAGCTGCGTGGACCCGGCCCACGAGAGGTCGGGCTTGCCGCGGGAGGCCACGTACTTCGGGATGCTGTTGAAGAGCGTGCCGAACTCGTCCTCCTGGTGCGGCCAGTAGGCGGAGAAGATGTCGTACGTCCGCCGGCCGAGCAGGAGGGCGTCCGTGCCTTCGTACGCGGCCGCGATCTGGGCGCCGGTGAGCTCGTCCAGCAGGGGCGCCTGCCAGCCGCCGAACGGGAACCCGATGGGGTCCTCGTCGGGGCCGCCGGGCGCTTGCCCGACGAGGTCGAGGGTCGCGAACATTGCGATGTGGATGAGGCCCATGGGTTGCTCCCGGTGGATCGATCGGTCTCGTCAAGGGGTAGACCTGTGGGTGCCCGCAAACTCATCGCCGCGAACCCGGCTCACCCAGTCGGGCGGACCCCGGGAGCGCGCCGACGCCGCGGCCGTCTGCTCTCCGCGCGCGGGGACACCTGCGGTCGTGACCGGGTGTCGAGACCCGCTCCGATCTGTTCCCGCGCCTCAGTACGCGGCCAGCTCATGGTGAGTTCGGTCGGCTGCACTCACCTTGCTCCCGCACTGCTCACCACTGCGCTCACCATGACCGCTCGGCCGACGCCGAGAAGGTCTCGACCTGTACTGGTGGTGAGTACACGGACGAGGCCCGGTGCCCAGCAGCGTCCGGGGGCGGTCTTCGGGCCGATGCGGCGTCGCGCCGTCGGGTGAGTGCGCCCGGGGCTCCAGCCTCGCGAGGGAGGCGGGGATGTGCTGGAGGATCAGCCGTCGGGACAGGTGATCCCGAGGGGCGCGTATGCGGTCAGGCCGGTCGTGGCCGTCGGCCCTGCCCGCGCTGCCGAGGCGCATGGCGCCGGGTCGCGAGACGGCCGGGGATTCGAGGTCGACCAAACTGTTGGAGATGCTTACGCTCCGTGTCGGCACGGTCGGATGCTGCCATGGGGCCGCCGCGCGGGCACACGACCCGCGGTGGGCGTCGAACACCGGTAGCAGGATGCCGGACCGGTGGTTCGGGAGCGGCTCGGTGGAGGAGCTCGCAGACAGGCTGCCGCACGTGGTGGTGCGGAGCGCCGGAAGGAGCGTGGCCCGGGACCGCAAGAGTCCACCGGGCGGCCCAGGCGGCCCGGTGGACTCAGCGGTAGGTCACGACCAGGACGCGGCCACCAGCGAGCGTTCCGCAGCCGCCAGGTGCACGGCCGAGGCGAGCCAGGCCCTCGCGTAGGCGTCGGCCGAGGGGTCGGTCAGGCGGCCGAAGGTGTCCCGGGGGCGGCGGCCCGCCTCCGTTGTCAGGGCCTGTGCGAGGTGGGCCGCTACGCCGAGTTCCGCCCGGGTCAGGCGGGCGGAGAGCGCAGCCGCGTCCGTCCCGCGGCCTGCCTCAGCCACGGCACGGCGTCCGCCCGCGACGCCCGTCTCCAACAGGCGCCGGACACGCCACAGCGGTGCCTCCGCCAGCGGGTCGGGGCCTGCGGTGACCGGCCCGCAGGCCACGGGTCCCGCCGTCTCGCGGGGGAAGTGCTCGCCCTGAAGCCGGTCGTAGCCCAGGTCGGCACGGCCCATCCACGTGTCCGGCAGCCGCAGCGTGGCGGACGCCCCCGGTACCGGTCCGACCGCGAGCGACCGGAGCGTCGCCGCCCGGTCCAGGTCGGGACGGCCGAGCACACGCAGGGCCATCCCCGGGTGTTCGGCGATCCGGCGCAGGTTGGCGGCGTGCGGCAGCCCCGGGTGGGGGTGTGCGGGGCTGAGCCGCAGCAGCGGTCCCTCACCGGCGACGCGGACGACGACGGAGTCGCCCGCCGCACCGATCACTTCGACGTCGCAGCCCAGCAGACTCGGCGCCGTACTGCCGGGATCGGCCGCCTCGGGCGCGCCGTCGGCGAGCACGGCGGCCATCGCCTCCTGCACCGGTCGGGTGAAGAGGGCGGCGGCAGGTTCCTCGGACCACTCCACCCCGCGCAGTGGCGTCGCGCTGACCCCCCGCCCTGCCCCGAGCCGCCCGTCCACGGAGACGGTCGCGCCGACGATCCGCAGGCCCCCCCGCGCCAGCCCGGCGTGGTCGAGGACGGCGCCGCCGAGCGCCACGGACGCGGACCCCGCGCCCTTCACGCGGGCGAGGCCACCGGGGCGCACGTCGGACACCGTGTAACCGGCGCCGTCCGCAGCGACCAGGTGCGTGGTCACTCCGCCGTACCCCGTCGCGGACAGCACCGGCTCCCGGCACAGGCCGTACACCCGCAGGCTGCCGCCCTGTTCGTAGACCCGGCGCGCGGAGCCCGCCGCTTCCGTGCCGGCCGACCCGGAGGCAAGCAGGGCGGTGTCGGCCAGCAGCTCACGGAAAGCTCCGGTGAGGTCGGCGAGACGTTGTCCCTCGCTCCGCTCCCGCGCGGCCCTCAGGCTCCGTACGACGCGCAGCGCGGCCGCTTCGGCCCGCGGCAGCCCGGCCAGCCGCGCGGTGTGGGCGGCACGGAGCAGCTCGGCCTGCACCACGGCTCCGCTCGCCGTGACACCGGCGGACAGGGCCTCGGCGGCGGCGTCCCACAGCGCCGTGGCGGCACGGACTTGCGCCGTGGTGAGGGCGGCCGGCGCCACCGCCGTGGCCGCGAAGTCGGCGGTGGGGGCGGTGGTTGCGGCCTCTTCGGGCCCCGCGCCCGTTTCGGAGGCTGTGCCCGAGCCTGCGGTCCTACCCGTACCCGAGTCGTCACCCCCGGCCGCGTCGCCCTCCCCATCGGCGATGGGTGCCGCACCCAGGACCGCGGCCCGGTGCAGGCAACGCGGGGCCAACAGGCAGGTGCACACGGCCTGTTCCGCGTTCGTGACCGTGCCGGACGGGCCCGGGCGCAGCGTGACCGCGGCGTCCTCGCCGAAGTGGACCTCGACCGCACTGTCGGCCGTGGCGGAGGCCTGGCCGGCGCAGCCCGAGATCGCCGCGTCGAGCTTCTTGCGCAGCCGTGCGCTGAGCTGCTCCACGGCGTCGGCGAGGACTTCGGGAGCGACGGGAGGCAGGAGTTGGGTGCTCAACGGGGTTCTCCACGGAGGCGGTCGCCCACCCAGCGGGCGAGTTCGAGCGGGCTGAGGGCGGCCACCGGCATACCGGCCGCGACGAGTTGGCGCGCCACGGAGACCGAGTAGCGCGGCGTGCCGGTGTCGTCGAGCGCCGCGCAGCCCAGCAGGTGGGCGCCGGAGGACGCCAGGGCACGCACCTCGCCCAGCAGCCCGCCGAGCGGTGCACCCTCCTCGAAGTCGCTGACCACGACGACGAGCGTGCGGCTCGGCACGGTGAGCAGCGAACGCGCGTGCGCGAGACCGGCCGCGATGTGCGTACCGCCGCCGACCCGGACCTCCAGCAGCAGCGACAGCGGATCCTCGACCCGGTCGGTCAGGTCGATCACCTGCGTGGAGAAGGCCAGGAAGTGCGTGGACAGGGTCGGAACCCCGCCGAGGACCGCGGCCGTCAGCGCCGACCAGATCACCGACGTCTCCATCGAGCCGGAGACATCGACGACGAGGACCAGGCGCCAGTCCGCCTCCTTGCTCACCCGTGTGCTGAACAGCGGGCGCTCCGGTACGACGACGAGCCGTCCGTCCTCCGTCCGTCGGGTGTGGGCGAGATTGGCCCGCAGGGTACGGGCGAGGTCGAGGCGCCCACCGGGCCGCCGGGTCGGGCGCGGGGTGGCCAGACCGGTGAGCGCCGGGCGCAGGCGGGTGGCCAGCTCCCGGGACAGCTCGTCGACGAGCCGCTTCACCAGCGGACGCAGCCGGGCGAGTTGGGCCTCGGGCATGCCTCCGGCGAGGGAGAGCACCGAACCGAGCAGCTCCACCGACGGGCGTACCGACGCCGGATCGAGCTGTGCGAGCACGTCGGTGCGACCCGCGTAGGCGGCCTCCGCGAGGACCTCCTCGCGTACGTCGGTGCCGAAGAGGGCCTCCAGCTCCTGCGCCCACTCCCGCGCGGTGGGGAAGGACGGGTCCTGACCGCCGCCTTGACCTGGTGCGCCGCCGTCCAGGTCCTGGGCGCCTTCGCCGCGCCCGCGCCCGTAGAGCTCGTCCAGGGCGTGGGCGTAGCGGCGCGCGTCGCCGGTGAGCCGTTCTTTGTGGCGGCCGAGCAGCAGCCGCCAGCGGTCGGCACGGCCGATCCGTCGGTCCGCGTCGTCCGCGGCGGCGCTGTCCGCTGCGGGTGGGGGTACGGGGCGGGGGTCGTCGGCCGAGCCCGAGTCCGTTCCTGCGTCGGCGTCCGCGCCCGGCAGGCCCAGGGCCTTCAGCGCTGCCGATCCGGCCACGTCGGCCGCCGCCCACAGGGCGAGCAGCTCGGGCGGGGCGTCGAGTGACAGGTCGAGCCGGTCGCCGAGCCGCTCCGTCACGGTGGTGAGCAGCCTGTCGCGCGCGGCCGGGGCCAGCGTGTCGAAGCCGCCGCGCAGCGCCGGGAGCCGGTCGAGGAAGTCCTGGTCGGTCAGCGCGTCAACCCGGTCCATGAGCGGGGCGAGCGCGTCCGGCGATGCCTGGAGCAGGGGGCCGGCGGCGGTGAGCAGCCCGGCAAGACGCTTCGCCAGCACCCGGCGCGTGTCCGGAGCCGTGGCCCCGTCGATCCAGCCGGCCGTACGCTCGCCCAGTCCGGCCGCGTCGTCCAGGTCGAGCAGCACGCGTACGGCCAGGGCCGCGCCCTGGATGAGTGGGGAGCCCTCGGCAGCCAGCTCGGCTAGCGCCCGGTCCAGTCGCAGGCCCAGGTGACGGGCGGCCGTCCGGTCCGCCAGCGCCACCAGTGCCCCGGCGTCGGCGCCGCTGTCGCTCCCGGCGAGGCCGGGCAGGGACCGGACCGCGGCCTCGAGGAGTTCCTCCGTGAGCGCGCCGGCCGTCGTGCGGGCGTCCTGCGTCGTGCCGGGGTAGTGGCCGCGCCGCAGTCCCTCCAACAGGTCCAGTGCCTGGAGGAGCTCGGGCAGGTCGGCGCTGTCGGGCAGCACGGCGGAGGCCTCGTACAGGCGCGCGTCGACCAGTTCGGGCAGGTCGCAGCGCGCGGCGGCGGTCAGCCCGGTGAGGATCCGGGCCGGGGTGGGGCCGCCCTCGGCATCCTCGTGGCGCGCGGTCGCGGCGAGCGTGCCGGCGGCGGCCTGGGCCGCGGTCACCCCGCGCACGCCCGCGAGGTCGAGGCGCGCGGGCACGGACGGCGTCCACGTCAGACGCCACTTGGTGCCGAGCGCGGTGCCGTCGCCCGTGCTCGACACGTCCAGGGGTTCGCCGTACGAGGCGCCGATCACCAGCAGTCGCTGGAGCAGCACTTCGCGGCGGCCGTCCAGCGGCGAGCGGAGCGGGTCGAGGCGCAGGTCGCGGCGGTCGGGGTCGTCCGGTCGGGGCAGCCGCAGTTCCGCGAGCTCGGCCTCGACCGAGGGGCCGAGACCGGACCGGGGCGCGTGCGGGCTGATCCGGCCGCGTGCGGTGCCGACGAACACGGCCTCCAGCGCGCGGGCCAGGGCCCGGCCCCGGCCGAGGGGTTCGCCCTGGCCGAGGACAGTGGTGACGGCCTCCAGGAGTTCGCCGCGCCCGGGCGCGGGCAGTGCGCGCAGGGCGGCCAGGTCGCAGGCCAGGCGCAACGTCTCGGCGGCCTCGCCGGTCCCCGCGGTGTGACCGCTGCGGCGCATCTCGCGGCACAGGCCGGTCACCGCGTCGGCAGCCGCCTCCCGGATGCGTTCCGGATCTCCGGCGGCGGTGAGCACCGCCTGTTGCCACAACGGGTCGCGGATTCCGGCCGGGTAGCCGGACCGGGAGTCGAGCAGGTCGAAGGAGTACGGCACGAGGGAGGTCACCGCCGAGCCCTCCCCGGCCGGGGCGGCCGCCCGCCCCGTGACGCCGGAGACGCCCGCCGTCCCGGCCCCGACCTCCGCCTCCGTGGACGCGAGAAGCGCGGGTGCGTGGAAGGCACCGATCACGGCTGCCACCCGGCGCCCGTCCACCGAGGCAGAGGCGATCATCTGCCGCATCCGTTCCTCCCGCGCCAGGTCGGCGGCGGGTACGGCGGCGTCGGCGCGCAGGGCCCAGCCCACGCCCAGTGCGGCTCGGCGCACCGCGTCCGGGGCGCACCCCGGAGCCAGCACCTCCACCGCGCGGTCCCACAGGTCGTCACCGTCCCGGCCGGTCCCGGCGGCGGCGAGCGCCTCGGCGTACGAGCGCCGCGCCCGCGTCGTCCCGTCTCCGGGGGCAGGGTCAGGACCGGCATCGAGCACACCCGCGGCACCCGTGGCCCCCAAGGGCGCATCGGCCTCCGGACGTACGGCCTCGCTCCCGTCCGGCTCGCGCACCGGCCCGAGTGCCTCCGCCGACCAGCGCGGGTCGCCGAGGGGAAGGTCGCAGCACACGACCTCCACCCCGCGGCTTCTGGCCCAGCGGACCGCGGCGAGCTCAGGTGAGAAGTCCGCGAACGGGTAGAACGAAAGTCGTTCCCCGTCGCCCGCCCCGGCCAGGGCGACCGGGGCGACGGTTTCGGGGTGCGCCAGGTGTTCCAGCCAGGGCTGGAAGTCGGTCGGCAGCTCGACGCAGACCACCTCGGCCCGCGCCTCTTCCAGCAGGGCGGGTACCACCGCGGCCAGCGCCGGACTGTGGTGGCGCACTCCCAGCAGGTACGGCGCACGCGATGCGGCCAGTGCGTCCACGGCCGTGCGTGGATCGACGGTCCTCAACGCAGGCTCCCGCGCAGGTCCCAGAGCCGACGCCACATCGCCGAGCCGTTCTCGGCGCGGCGGCGCACCGGGCCGTCCCAGTAGCCCAGCAGCCGTGCGTGGTCGGCCGGGTCGTCCTTGCGGACCACGCCGAGCAAATGTCCCGGCAGCAGGTCGAGCACGTCCTCGCCGGGCAGGTAGGCGGCCGCGACCCCGAGCGACGCCGCCACCTGGACGGCCTCGGCGGTGGACATGACCGTGCCTGGCCGCTCCACGTCCCAGCCCTCGGTGGAGCGGCCGGTGCGCAGGTCGCGGAAGGCGGTGACGAGGGCATCGAGGACGGCGTCATCGACGGCGAAGGCCGCGCCCGCCCGCTGCACGGCGGCAACAGCCTGGTGGCGGATCAGGACCGCCTCGGCGTCGGCGTCGGCAATCGGGTCGACGGTCTCGAAGTTGAAACGGCGCTTCAGCGCGGCCGACATCTCGGAGACGCCCCGGTCGCGCAGGTTGGCGGTGGCGATGACGGTGAAGCCGGGGGCGGCGCGGACGACCGCGTCCTCGGTGGCTGTCAGCTCGGGCACGCTGATCCGCCGATCCGACAGGATGGAGACGAGGGCGTCCTGGACCTCGGGCAGGCAGCGGGTGATCTCCTCGACCCGCACCACCCGTCCGGCCCGCATGGCGGCGAGGACCGGAGAGTCCACCAGGGCCTGCGGGGAGGGGCCCTGGGCGAGCAGCAGGGCGTAGTTCCAGCCGTAGCGGAACGCGTCCTCGGTGGTGCCCGCCGTGCCCTGCACCGTCAGGGCGCTGGTCCCACTGACGGCGGCCGCGAGCAGCTCCGACAGCATCGACTTGGCCGTACCGGGCTCACCGGTGAGCAGCAGCCCGCGCTCTCCGGCGAGGGTGACCACACAGCGTTCGACCAGCGCGCGCTCGCCGACGAACTTCGGGGCGATCACCAGCTTCGACGGCAGACCGGCGCGACGCCGGGGCAGAGCGAGATCCACGCCGTCGCTGCCGCAGACGAACGTGACCACCGCGCGAGGGGTGAGGGCCCAGCCTGGCGGGCGCGGGCCGGGGTCCTGGGCGGCGAGGAAGGCGAGTTCGGCGGCGTGGCGCTCCTCGGCCGGCTGGCCCTGCCGGACGGGTGCGGTCTGTTCGGTGACAGTCATGCGGGTTTCCTTCGTCATGGTTCGACGGGTGTTGCGTACGGGTCGGGGAAACGGCGCGGCGCACCCAGGGGCGGGCGCGCCGCGCCGTGCTGACGACGGGTGGCCGGTCAGCGACGGCTCAGGTGCCGCTCGGCGGCGTCACAGTGACGGAGCCTCAGCGGCGGCGCCTCGTACGCCGCACCTTCAGCTCCTCGAAGCGTGGGAGGTCGCCGTCGAGGATCCGCTGCCAGGCCCGGGCGAACAGCTCCGCGACCGGTTCGGTCGGCACCAGGGCGCCCAGCACCGGCCCGCCGCCCGTGGTCGCCCCGTACATCGGCAGCTTCCACTGCTCGACGGGCAGAACGGGCGCCGACTGCTCCGCCCAGGCGCCCGGCAAGAACAGAGAGCGTCCCGCCCGGGCCCGTACGGCCGACACCACCAGGTCGGTCTCGGCCACTTCGGCCCGCGCCGCCTTGAGACGGGCCGGCTTCCATCCTGTCCATCGCGCGGTGTTGCGGTCCGTCGGGTCGGGCATGGCCAGCAGCATCAGATACAGCGTCGCCGCGTCGGCGGTCAGACCGCGCGCCTCGGCGACCTCGGCCACCCGTTCGGGCACCGAACGAGACGGATCCTGCGGCCACCACAGGCCCTCGTCGTCCGCCGAGCCGGCCGCGGGCACGCCCGGGTCGGCCAGCAGCCGTGCGAACACCGGGTCGTGCGCCCGGCGCAGGGCCGTCTCGACTCCGGTCTGCTGCTGATCGGCGCCGCGCAGTGCCACCAGGTACGGGTCGGAGCCGGTGGAGTCCAGCAGGGCGGGCCGTATCGCCGGCTGGGGCTGGCCGTCCTGCGTGGCCATGAGCACCGCGCCGTACCGCTCGTGGTCCGGTGCCGTCTCCGTCGGGGCGCCGGCCACCTTCCGGAAGTCCGCGAGGCTCGTGTAGTGCCCGGCGGAGAGCAGCAGTTCGGGCGCCGCCAGACGCTGCCGCACGGCGCTCAGCGCGCTCGGCAGCACCGCCCGTACCGGATCGCCGGCGGGCAGCCGGTGGGCCAGCCAGGCCATCAGGCTCATCGAGCCGACCAGCACCGCCGAGGTGAACGGCGCATCGGCGGGCGACGCCGTCGCCGGGCGATCGCCCTCGATGCGCCACGTCACGTCGACGCCGAGCTCCGGCGACGACGCCGGTTCCAGCAGCGCCGGGAGCGCCCGGTGCACGGGCCAGCCGCTGCGTGCGGCGCGCGCAGCCTCCGCCGCCAGCCAGTCGGGCACCTGCCTGCGCCGTCCCACCTTCTCGATCCACACGGCGGCCGCCGACGCCACGTCCGGGCCCTCGCTCCACAGCCGTGCCGGGTCGTCGGGCAGGAGCGCCCCGAGCACCGCCCTGCGTACCTCGACCGGGAGCGCGCGCAGTTCGTCGCGGGCGTGTCCCGCCTCGGCCACCTTCAGCCCGAGCGCCTTGCGCAGCTCGGTCGGCAGGAAGTTGTTCTCCCAGCTGTCCACGTCGGGCATGCCCGCGAGAACGATCCGGGCCAGCGCCCGGGACACACCGGTGAGGCGGCTGAACTCGTCGGCGGCCTCCGGCAGGAAGGGCACTTCCTCACGGGACCGCGCCTCCCCGAGGAAGCCGGTCAGCCAGTCGGCGCCGCGCACCCGGTCGCCCACCGGCGCGTCACCGCTCACGGTGTAGGGGCCAGGCACCTCGAAACGGCCGCTCGGGTCGTGGAACAGTGCGCCGAACTCCCACCCGTCGTCGACGCCGGAGTTGTGCTCCGTGATACCGAGCGCAGCACCGCCGCCCAGGGGCAGCACGCTGCGGTGCGCGACGTTGTGCCGCTGGCCGTCCGGCATGTGCAGGTGGGGCGTCGCCAGGCGGACCAGGACCCGGCGCCAATGGCCGGCCGAGGCCGCCGTCGAGGCCAGCCCCAGCGCGTCCACCCGGCCGAGGACATCGAGCAGGGCTGCCCGGTGTGCCGGGTCGCTGCCGGGCGCGACGGCCCGGTAGGCGATCGCGGCCGGCTCGTCCAGGAGCGAGACGAACGGCAGTCCCGAGTAGGGCAGCGACGGCAGATCGAAGTGCAGCCGGCCCGGCAGCGCCGTGGCTGCGGTGTCCGTGCGCACGGACACCAGAGCCTCCAGGTATCGGTGGGTCACGTCGGTGTCCGCGCCGTAGCGGTAGTAGCCGGTATCGACGATGCCGTGCAGCGCCTTGGAGAGCACGTGGTCGCTCGGTCCCTGGGCCCGGACCTCCGTGGGCTCGGCGGCGGCGTCGAGCCTTGCGGCCACGGCGTCCAGCGCCTTCTGCTGCCGCACCGCGAAGCGCAGCACCTTCACCACGCCGGCGATCAGCTCGGGTGCCGAGACCTGCGGCAGCGCGGCGCTCACCAGCTCGGGCAGGTCCGCCACCCGCTCCGCGAGCACGGCCGCCTTCAGCAGGACGCCGGCCGACTCCGCGTCGGCGCCCCGCAGCGCCGCCGACCCCTGCGGATCACGCGCGCGCAACATGTACAGGTACGGCAGCGGCGGCAGGGCCTGAGCCGCGGTCCCGTACAGCTCGTTGCGGTGGTCGCACTGGGCCGACGTCGTGACCGTGCCCTCCGGGTCGCTGAGCGACAGCTCGCGCCACTGCTGGGTCAGTGCCCGGGGCCGGTCGTCGCCGGGGAACGTAAGCGCGCCGACCGGCCTGCCGGCGCCCTTCGGAAGGGTGACGAACCGTCCGGTGGTGTCCTCGCCGTGGTGGCCGCCGTCGGGCAGCCGCACGACACGCCAGCCGAGGAGCCCGTCCGCCGACGTCCCCTGGGCCGAACCCGCCACCGCCGGGGCGGGCCGCAGCCGGCACGAGTCGGCCGCCAACTCGGCCCCGGGGGTGTGCCGCAGCAGCGCGTCGGCGAGGAAACCGGGCTGCGAGCGCCGGCCGTACGCGCCGCCCACCGGGTCGTACTCGAGCCAGCCGCCCTTGTCCTCCCCATCCCTGTCCTGCCACACCCAGTACGACGTGCCGTCGGACAGCAGCGCGCGCTCCTCGGGCAGCTTCGTGTCGCCGTTGTGGAGGACCCCGCCGCCGGTGGCGCGGCCGCCGCCGGGCAGCTGCAGGCTGAGGTGATCCGAACGCATGGCCCAGGAGTCGGCGCCGGCGAGAGCGAACACCGTGTCGGGCGCGGTGTGCCAGTAGCCCTGCGGCTCACCGCGACCGTACGTGCTCCAGAACACCAGCAGCGCACCGTCCACGTAGTGGAAGCCCGTCCGCCGCACGGACGTGGTGGGCACCCGCAGATCGTGCACGAGAACGGTGGAGTCGGCGTCGATGACGCGCACCTGCGTCGCGTTGGCCACGATCAGGTACGGCCAGGCCTCGACGACCATCAGGCCCTCGGTGGTGTGGCGCCCGGGCGCCAGCTCCGTCAGCGCCTCCTCCCACACCGGCCAGCGCAGCTCCTCCCACAGACCGCCCCGAAGCGTGCGCGCCACGGCCTCGCCGAGATCGGCACCGGCCGCGTCCGAGACCTCCTGCGGCGCGAGCGCGAGAGCCTCGGAGGGCAGCCACGAAAGCCGCTCGATCGCCTTCGGCAGTCCGGGCAGCCCGGCCGCCGCCGACGAGGCGGCCACCTCGCGCATCCACTCGGTGAGCATCACGCGGCCGCCGGGCGAGGCGGCCAGCCGCCGCATCACGTCCGCACCGGAGGACTCGCTGTTGTAGCTGTTCGCCCCGTGCCCGAAGGCGGGCCGGAAGCGCGGGTCGGCTGCCAGCGCGACCAGGTCCCGCGGCTCCTCGCCGCGCGCCCAGTCCGACAGGTTCAGGGCGTTGCCGCGCTGGCGGTGGGCGGACTTCTCCTCGGGGTCTGCGACCGCGATCTCCAGCGAGAGCAGGAGGTCCAGCAGGTTCACGTCCTCGACGCCGATCCGCAGGAACCGCTTGTCCTCGGACCGCGCCGCCAGATCGGCACGCAGCCGGCCGGCCGCCCGCTGGACCAGCTCCAGCAGGGCGGGCGGCGTCGGGCGCGGCCCCCAACCCCGGTGCCGGGCGCCGTGGAAGCGCTCCAGCCAGCCCGCCGCGCCGTCGGAGCACCGCTCCTCCTGCGGCAGGTCGGCGTCCGCGAGACCGGCGTCGGCCCCCGACTCCGCGAGGATCCCCAGCCACAGCTCGGTCATCTCCCCGTTGTCCCCGGGCGGGGTCATCGACAGCAGCGTGCCCCGCACGGACGGAACGCGCCGGGCCAGCGCGACCAGCGCGCCGCGGTGCGATTTCCACCAACCGGCGGCGGCCCGCAAGGTGGCCGGCAGCGGAAGCAGCTCGGCGAGGTAGTCCTGCTCCGCCTCGTTGCCGGACAGGGACGCGGCGCGGGCGAGCCGCTTCAGCTCCACCGCGGCCTGGGCGGACGGCGCGAGACCGCCGGCGGTCCGGCGCACGCACAGCCGCCGGAACCGCTCGTACGCCTCGACGGGCGTGAGCCGGGCCGACAGGTCCTTGCCGTAACCGGCCAGGACCTTCACCGGCAGCGCGCCGGCCAGGGCGAACTCCAGGAACACGGCGTCGAGCCGGTCCTCGTCGACCGTCAGCCCGTGCTGTGCTTCGCTCGTGCGGGCACGGCCGAACAGCTGGCCGGCATATGTGCTGTTCTCGATGCCGAGGAAGACCCGCGCGGCCTGCTCGTAGAAGACGGGCAGGAAGTGCGGGACGGCCGAGGCGAGCCGCCCGGCCAGCTCGTGGCAGGCGTCCAGGGCGGCCTTGGGCTTGGTCCTGGCCTGCCGGGCCAGCCGGTCCAGCTCCGGCACGACCGCCAGGGCGTGGTGCCCGTCCTCGGGGTGGTGCACCAGCACCCACTCGGGAAAGCCGAGTTCCTGGCGCCGACCGAGACCGACCACGGCCGGCTCGCCCTGCGGCTCGAGTCCGAGGAAGCCGGCGGCGAGGTCCTCGGCGCGGCCCAGTTCGGCCGCGGCCAGCCGCACGACGACCCGATCCTCGCCGAGCACCGCGTGGCGATAGGTCCGCGCGGTCAGCTCAACCGCTGAAGGGCCCGCACCCCGCGCGTCGGCCGGGAGGACCGCTCCTGCCGCGAGCAGCTCCTTGTTGTCGTTCCCAACCGTCCCGGTCACGCGTCCCCACCCTCTTCGATCGTGCGGCCGGCGTACAGCGCAGCGGCCATGCGCATCCCCTCGGACCAGGCCACCGGCCCGACCTCGGCCAGCCGCACCGCGCGGCCGTCCTCGTCGTGCCAGCTCAGCCCGCCGGTCTCCGACTCCCCGTCCCAGTACGGCTCGCCGATCCACACCGACGCCTCCGTGCTGCGGCCCCCGTCACGCACCTTGCACGTGGCGTAGCCACCGGACACCCGGTAGCCGAGGCCCGTGGCGCGCGCCGCGAGGCCGAACCGCGAGGCGAACTTCCCGCCCGCGTAGTCCCGTACCTCCGTCGCCGTCCCCGAACACCCGGCATCCGCCCCGTCCGGCCTGGCCCAGGTCGCCCGGTGGATCTGCTCCACCTTCTGGGTGATGCCGAGGTCGGCCGCGAAGTCCCGTACGTCGTCCAGGTCCGGCAGGAGCACGGGGTGGGGAAGCGCCACAGTGCGCGGCGACAGCCGCACGGTCTCACCGTCGAGGTCGACCACCTTGAGCTCCCCGTCACCGGTGACGTCCCGCAGGAAGCCGACCTCGTCCGGATCATCGCCCACGACGGCCATGTCACGGAGCGCCTCCTGCCACGCCTCGTCCGGCCAGACCCGGGCGATCAGCTCGGTCGGAACCGGAAGTGACGACACCATCCAGGCATCCACCTGAGCCACACACGAGGCCGCGTGCCGGTCCAGCCACTCGGCCAGCTGCCTCAACCGGTCGACCTCGGGACTGTCGCGCAATGCCTTCGGCAGCGCCTTCAACTGCCGCCCCCCGACACGCCGTGCAACCGCACGCCCGTCCTCGAGGGTGATCTCGTACCCCTCACCCGCTGCCAGCCACGCCATGAGCCGTGCCCCTCCGCCTGTCCATCAGATGTCAGCGCAGCCCGAAACAAGGGCCACGAAGCCCCTGAACTGCGATATGAAGAGAGACTAACTAGGGTCACTGACAACGCAGGTCGGTCCGCGGTGCCCTCGCGACGGTCTGGCAGGGATCTTGGTGCTGCCGGGGACGGCAGGCGCCGCGGCCGACGGCGGGAGGCGGTGCGGCCGACGGAACGTCAGCAGGATGCTGTGCCCGGCTGCGAGCAGGACGTCGGCCCTCCGTGCGGCGGGCCCGCTTCACGGCACGCTCTACGCCCGAGGTTCAGCGCGCCGAGGACCAACACCGGCGCGGCCACGCCGTACAGCTTCCTGTCGCGAAAGACCTCACGCGGGCCCGTCCGGAGCCGGGGCTGCCAGAAGCCGGGGCCGCCAGGAGCGAAACGGGCAGCAGGAGCACAATGAACTTCGCGTACATGGCCAGGCCTCACTCCGTGCCCGCCACGGTCCACCACCTGCCGTCCCGCCTCAGCAGCGCGCGCAGGACGGCCGGTTCCAGGGCGCACCGAGCCACCAGTTCGCTCCCCGAGCGGAGCATCGTCGCCACCACCATCGGCCTCCTGCTCGTGGTGCCCGTCACCGCGGCGAACGTGCAGGATCCGTGGCCGTCAACCAACTCCTCGACCAGGTCGCCGCCGAACACCGCGGCATCCGCAAGGCCTGGGCCGACGGCCGCTACCGTCGGCACCCCGGCAGGCCGTGTCCAGCGCCCCGGCCGGGGCGCTGGACACGGCCTGCCGGGGCTGGGAAAGCCGCCACCCCGATCCTCTCCTCCCTCACTGATGACAAAGAGTGGGGGAAGAGAGGAAGGTGACGATGGTTCAGCGGACCGGAATCAGGTGCTGCCCTGGATGAACGCGAGAACTCACCACCACTGGCATCAAAGCGGGAGGTCGCGCCTGCCCCCGTTCCGGCTCACCTGCGACGATCCTGTCACGTCCGGTCGAAGGAGAGCCATGTACCGGCGAGGCCCTGCTGACCCGCCCCGGGCCTGGACCAGTCGCAGACACCGTTCGGGAAGATCGCCTTCAGGTCGTTGAACTGACCTTCGGTCACCGGCACTCGGTAGTCGGAGCGGACCACGGGACGTTTGCGGCACTTCACGATGTCGTTGGCCACATCGGCTCCGGCGACCATCCGCGGCGATGTCCACACCGGGTAGAGGGTGTTGCACTCGGTGTTGTCGATGCCCTCGACCTGGGGCTCCGCGATCTTCTTCGCACCGATGCCACGAGTCCAGCAGGCGTCCGTGAGACCCTCCGGCTTGTGGCGGACGATCTTCTCGATGGGGGCGTCGTTGCCGGGGTCTCCCTTGATGCCGGTGAGCCACTGATCCATGTCGGACAGCATCCCGGCGAGAGTGAACCCGTGCCCGTTGGAACGGGTGAGCATGACCTGGTTGGCGTGGGTGCCGTTGGCCTTGTCCAAGCGCGCCCGGGTGGAGAAGGAATGGAAGCGCATGTGCATGTCGCCGGTCGGCGCGTCGTCCGTGTAGTCGCGGTAGTCGATGATCGGAACGTCGGCGAGGCCGGCTCCGCCGTTCAGCATGCGACCGGTGCGGTAGGCCGTCCGAACCGCCTTGAGATCGGCGACGGTGCGCTCCGCGGCGGGCTTGGCGTCGTCGTCGAGGCCACCGATGCGCCGGTTCAGGTCAATGAACTGGTCCATGTCGATGGTCCCCTTGTTCAGGGCCTCAAGTCCGTACTGGATGCCGGTGTTGTCGAGCGGCCTGCGCGCCTTCCCGGTCTCCGGTACCTCACCGTAGACGTTCACGGTGTGGCTGTAGACGTCACAACGGGCACCGTCCGGGTTGGTGTCGGGGTCGTAGCGCTGTCCCTCGGGCAGCTGGGGCGGACAGAACACCGTAGGGTCGATACGGCCGCCGGCGCGGGCCAGGCTGCCGATGCTCTCCCACTTCCCGAACCCGGAGACCGCCCTCTGCTGCTCCTTGGTGAACGCGTCCGGCGCGACATTCTTGAAGTAGTGGTTCAGGAGCTGGGCGTCACTGAGCGTCTGAATCGTCCCGAAGCCGACGTCGGGGAAGCTGCAGCCGGAGAGGATGCCGTCCAGCAGGCCCGGGTAGTTGTCGGCGATCTGGTGGGTCTGGTACGAGCCGCCGGAGCACCCGTTTCCGATGGTGAAGGCCGGGTCGCCGTACGTCTCCACGAAGCGTTCCTTGACCATGCTCATGGTCTCGGCGGCCAGCAGGTCGTTGCAGTTGTTGCCGAAGACGTTCAGCGTGGACGATGCGACGCCGTAGCCCTTGCTCAGATACGTGTCATTCATGATGCCCACGGTGTTGCGGCCCTGGACGTACCAGCCGCCGTTACAACCCCCGCCGAAGCCGTACACCAGGCGCCCGTTCCAGCCCGGTCCGCGCTGCAGCGGGTCGGGGGTACCGGACATCGGGTCGTGCAGCACGGCCGTCTCGTAGATGCCGCGGTTGATGGTGCCGGTCTCCACGCGGACGATATACGGCACCTTCGTGCCCGCACTCGTCGTGGCGGTCGCCAGGTCGGCGGGACGTACGTCCTCGTCGGGCAGCGGAACGAACTTGCCGGCCGTGGTGCGATACATGTAATCGACGCGGGTCTCGACCGAGCAGTCCGCGTCGACCGGCTGCCCGAGAGTGCCACCGGTGACCGTCTTGAACTCGGCAGTGTCGCAGACGAACGGCTGCTCGTGCGGCCCGGCGAAAACCGGCCCCGTGATGGGGTGGTTCTTCAGGGTGAGCTGTCCGGCGTCCGCGCCCTGAGCCCTGGCCGTGAGCCTGTTGTCGCCCTTGGACAGCTCCTTCACCACACCCATCAGCGCGCTCTCGCCGGAGGGCCGGAAGCTCGAGGTCACGTCCCGGCCGTCCACCTCGACCCGGACCTTGTCGGCCGCTATGGAGGCGGGCACCTCGACACGTATCAGGGCGTCGTCTCCCGACACCACGCCGGGCCGCGACGACACGGCCGTCACCTGCAGTTTCTCGCGTTCCTGGCTGCCGGCCGGCGTCGCCGACGCGCCTACCAGCACGCCCATGAACGCCATGCCGGCAAGGCCCAGTCGGACCGGCCTCGCGGCTCCTCTGAACGACACGACAGAACTCGCCTCACTTCCTGGAGTCGGAAATTCGTGCTCAGTGTGCGGACGCGGGCCGTGGGCCCGCAGGGACGGTGACGCGAATGTCCCGTTGTCCCGGTGTGCGGCTTCCCGGCCAGTAGCCGGAAGCGGCCCGCTCCCTGACCGGCGTCCTGTTCGGTACCGGAGGGAACACCAGGGTTGTACGCCGTCGATTCCGCGGGGGCCCGCCCGCACGGCCGACCGGCCCTGCCCGGCTACCAGTTGGTGAACGCTCCGTCCGCCGCGCGCAGGTGCGGGCGCTCGGACGCCACGGCCTGGTACCGGCGCGCCGCCTCCCGGTCGATGTCGACGCCGATGCCGGGCAGCTCGCTCAGCTCCACCCTCCCCGGCAGGATCGTCGGTCGCGCGGTGAAGAGCGCGGCGATGGCAGGCTCGGGGTCGGTCTGGTGCTCCTGGAGTGCCACATTGGGGCAGGCCAGATTGAGTTGGAGCGAGGAGGCGGCGGTGACCGGGCCGAGTGGGTTGTGGGTGGCGAGCTTGATGTGGTGGGCCTCCGCCATCGCCGCGATCTTCTTCGCCTCGGTCAGGCCCGCGGCCACCCCGACGTCCACGCGCACATAATCGATGAGGTCGCTCTCGATGAGTGTCCTGAACTCCCATTTGGAGCCGTACTGTTCACCCGCGGCCAGTGGTACGCCTGTGCGGGCCCGCAGCATGCGGTAGCTGTCCGGGTTCTCACAGCGCAGCGGGTCCTCGACGAAGAACGGGCGGGCCGCCTCGATCTCCCGGCACAGGGTCAGCGCCTCCGGCGGATCCAGGCGGGTATGGACGTCGAGGATCAGCTCCACCTCGTCGCCGACCGCGTCCCGGACCTCGTGGAAGAGGCCGACCGAGTCGCGCAGGCAGCGGCGGGCGTCGAGCGTGCCGTCGGCGTCGTGCGGAGAGGCGAACCGCAGATGGCGCCAGCCCTCGGCGACCAGGCCGCGGCAGCGGTCCAGGAACCACTCGCGGTCGTCGTAGCCGTCGCCGACATGCACATAGGCGGGTACGTGGTCACGCACCCGGCCGCCGAGGAGTTCGTGCACCGGTACGCCGAGCGCCTTGCCGCGGATGTCCCAGAGGGCCACGTCCACCGCCGCGATGGCGGCCCCGAGTATGCGATCGGCGGGGAAGAACCCGCGCCGGAACATCACCTGCCAGAGGTGCTCGATGCGTCGTGGGTCCTCGCCGACGATCAGCTCCGCGAGGTGGTCGAGACCACCCGCGACCGCTCGTTGACGCGACCTGATGCCGACCTCGCCCAGACCGTGGATACCCTCGTCGGTGTCGACCACGACCAGCATCATGCTGTCGCCGTGGTCGGGGAGAGTCAGCACTTCCAGGCCGGTGATCTTCATGCCACTCCTCTATGAAAACGTTCCCGCAATTTCAGCGCCGTTCTTGAGAACACATCATTGACAGCAGTTCGGCCGCAGGGCAAGACCCATGCATGCAGAAGGTTTTCCTCGGCGAAATACTCCTGACACACGTCTTGACACGCACCGGGAACGTTCGCAAACATCAACCGCATTCGCAGGATCCAGATGCGAGAGGACCGGGATCCCCCGGCTCAGAACGACGAGGAGGCCCACCCGTGGCAGTAACGATCCGGGAGGTGGCGAGCGCCGCGGGCGTCTCGGTGTCGACGGTGTCCCGTGCGTTCACCGCACCCGACCAGGTGCAGCCGACGACCCGGCAGCGCATTCTCGACGCCGCGGCCGAGCTCGGCTACTCTCCCAACCCGGCGGCCCGTTCACTGCGCGGCAGCGGCACCGGAACGCTCGGCCTGATCGTCCCGGACATCGCCAACCCGTTCTTCCCGCCGATCATCAAGGCGATGCAGGCCCGCGCCCGGCACCTGGGCTACACGGTTCTGGTCGCCGACAGCGACGAGCGCGAAGCCGACGAAATGGCGGCCATCGCGGCCGTGTCGAAGCGGGTCGACGGCCTGATTTTGTGGGCTTCCACCCTCACCGAGGACCGGCTCCACGAACTCGCGGGCCGGATGCCGCTGGTGGTGGTGAACCGTCACGTACCGGGCATCCCCGAGGTCCGGATCTCACTGGCCGCCGGCATCGCGCAGGCCGCCGAACAGCTGAAGGCGTACGGTCACCGGCGCTGCGTCTTCATCAACGCGTCCCGTGCCGAGCTGAGCCGCGGCAAGTCCATCCAGGAGTCCTTCGAAGCGCTCGACCTCTCCCTGTCCGAGCTCGGGCCGTACGAGCCGCGGTTCGAGACGGGCGTGCACGCCGCCACCCTCGTCGCCGCCCACGAGGCGACGGCCGTGATCGCCCACAACGACGTGGTCGCCCTGGGCGTGCTGCACCAGATGGCCAACCTCGGCGTGAGCGTCCCGCGCGACGTCAGCGTCATCGGCATCGACGACACACTGCTCGCCTCCGTCTCCACCCCCAGCCTCACCACGATCCGGATCGACCCCGAAGAGATCGCCACGCGTGCGGGGGACCTCCTGATCGAGACGATCGCGAACACAACAGGCCGCACCGGACCGGGACTCGATGCCGCCTCCCCCATCGTGGAGATCGGCTCCCGCCTGATCCCCCGCGCCTCGACGGGCCCCGCGCCCGCCCACTGACCCACCCGCGGCGCACACCACCACAACGACCGAAGCACTGCACAACACCGCACCGAGCCCACTCCTGCCCTTCTTGGAGCCGTTATGCCCAGAAACTTCCGCTGTGCGGCCATACTTGGCTGCATGGCGCTGACCGCGACCCTCGCGGGCTGTTCCTCCCTCACTCCGAGCAGCGCCGGCGGGGACGGCGATCTCGTACTGCGGGTGCAGGGCATGCCGCCGGCCACCGACAAGCCGGGGGTCGCCCTGTTCAAGAAGCAGGTGGCCGACTTCGAGAAGGCCAACCCGGGCATCAAGGTCAAGGGTTCGACCACGGTCTTCGACCCGCTGACGTTCTCCGCGAAGCTGTCCGGCGGCAATGTCGAGGACGTCATCAAGGTGCCGCTGACCGAGCCGCAGCGGCTCATCCAGCAGAAGCAGGTGCAGCCGATCACCGGGCAGCTCAAGGAGTGGAAGCACTTCAAGGAGTTCAACCCCCAGGTGCTCCAGCCGCTGACCGACAGCGCCGGCGACGTGTACGGCGTACCGCAGAATCCGTACGCCCAGGGACTGGTCTACAACCGCGAGCTCTTCGAGAAGGCCGGCCTGGACCCCGACCGCCCGCCGACCACCTGGGCGGAGGTCCGTACCGCCGCCAAGAGGATCAGCGACCGGACCGGCAAGGCGGGGTTCGTCCACGAGTCCAAGGACAACCAGGGCGGCTGGCAGCTGACGATGCTGTCGTACGCCTTCGGTGGCGAGCTGCAGAAGGAGCAGGGTGGCAAGTACACCGCCACGCTCACCGGGGAGCCGACGAAGCAGGCGTTGCAGCTGCTCAAGGACATGCGCTGGAAGGACGACTCGCTCGGCAAGACCCTGCTCAACAATCAGAACGACGTGATCAAGCAGTTCTCGGCCGGGCAGATCGGCATGTTCATGGGCAGCCCGGGGACGTACCGGCTGGCGAAGATGCAGTTCGGCATGGAGAACACCGACGCCTTCGGAGTGGCCCCGATGCCGCAGTCCGGCGGCGACGCGACACTCACCGGCGGCGACATCTACATGGTCCCGAAGTCCGCCGACAAGAAGCACGCGGCAGCGGCCGTGGAGTGGCTGACCTTCGCCTACGCCAAGCCGCAGTACAGCACCGACATCGCCGCCGAGCAGGCCAAGGCGCTCTCCGCCGACCCGAAGTCCGCGGTGGGCGTGCCGACGCTGCCGGTCTTCGACAGGAAGCGGCAGACCGAGATCGACGCCGCGATCAAGCCGTACGTCAATGTGAAACTTCAGCACTTCAAGCCGTACACCGACGGCCTCTCCACGCTGAAGCTGAAGCCGGAGCCGCCGTACCAGGCACAGAAGCTGTACACCGTGCTCGACCCGGTGGTCCAGGCAGTGCTCACCAAGCGCGACGCCGACATCGACGCCCTGCTGGCCTCGGCCGAGAAGGACGTCAATGCCAAGCTCGCCGCGGACCAGAAGTAGCCGGCCCATGGCTCTGCTCACTCCGTCCCGGCGCCCGGCCGCCGTGTCCAAGGAGCCCGTGCCGCGAACCCTGCCCCGGCGGCGTGGCACCGGCGCCCGCAAACAGTTCACCGCCTGGCTGTTCCTCGTCCCCGCGCTGCTGATCTTCGGCCTCTTCGCCTGGTGGCCGATCGCGCGCAGCCTGCTGCTCAGCTTCCAGAAAACCAACCTCGTCGATCCCGCCGTCTGGATCGGCCTGGACAACTTCCGTGCCCTGTTCGACGATCCGCTGCTCGGGACCGCCGTCGGAAACACCCTGTTCTTCGTGGCCCTCGGCCTGCTGATCGGTTTCCCGGCGCCGCTGGTCCTGGCCGCGATCATGTCGACGGTGCGGCGGGGCGCGGGCGTCTACCGCTTCCTGGTGTATCTGCCGGTGGTCATCCCGCCGGTCGTGGCGATCCTGCTCTGGAAGTGGTTCTACGATCCCGGGAGCGGGCTCTTCAACAACGCCCTCGGCAAGGTCGGGCTCGGCCCGTACTCGTGGCTGGAGTCCTCCGACAGCGCCATGCTCTCGCTGGTCCTGGAGTCCACCTGGGCGGGCATGGGCGGCGCCGTCCTGATCTACCTCGCGGCGATGGTCGGCATCCCCGGCGAACTCTATGAGGCCGCCGAGATGGACGGCGCCGGGATCTGGCGACGGATCTGGCATGTGATGCTGCCTCAGCTGCGTTCTGTCATCGGGCTGTTGCTGCTGGTCCAGCTGATCAACACGGTGCAGGTCTTCACCGAGCCGTATGTCTTCACCGGCGGCGGGCCCGAGAACTCCACCCTCACGGTCCTGCTGCTGATCTTCCGGTACGCCTTCCAGGACGGCGAGTACGGCCAGGCCGCCGCGCTCTCCTTCCTGATGGTGCTCGCCCTCGCCCTGCTCTCCGCGGTCTATCTGCGGGCCACCCGCAGCTGGAGCACGTCATGACCACGCTCACCACCTTCGTCTCCACCAACGACCGCCAACGCCCCGCCGTACGCGCGGCGGTGCGCTCCGTCCAGGTGTTCACCCTGATCCTGCTGCTGCTCATCGGCATCGGACCGCTGTACTGGATGGTCAAGGGCGCGGTCTCCCCGCCCACCGAGCTCACGACTCAGCCGCTGGCCCTCTGGCCGGACCGGCCGGCCCTGGGCAACTTCTCGACGGCGTACACCGATCTGAGTGTCGGCCGCTATCTGATGAACACCTTCCTGGTGGTCGGCGGATCGTGGTTCGTGCAGCTCTTCGTCTCGGCCACGGCGGGCTTCGCCCTTTCGGTGCTCAGGCCGAAGTTCGGCAAGGTCGTCTACGGGGCGATCCTCGCCACGATGTTCGTGCCGTACACGGTGAACATGGTCAGCCTCTTCATGACCGTGATCGATGTGCCGTTCCTCCACCTCAACCTGGGCGACACCTACTGGGCGATCTGGCTGCCGGCCGGCACGAACGCCTTCACGGTGCTGCTCGCCAAGCAGTTCTTCGACGCCCTGCCGAAGGAGCTGTTCGACGCGGCGCGGGTCGACGGGGCAAGTACCCGGCAGCTGCTCACCAAGATCGTGCTGCCCATGAGCAAGCCGGTGCTCGCCGTGATCAGTCTGCTCGCAGTAATGCACTCCTGGAAGGACTTCATCTGGCCGCTGGTGGCCATCACCGACCCCGAGAGGCAGCCGATCAGCGTCGCACTGGCCCAACTCGCCACGCAGGCTCCGCAGGACCAGCTGATCGCCACGATGGTGCTCGCCGTCGCCCCGCCGGTGCTCGTCTTCGTCGTCTGCCAGAAGTACATCGTCGCCGGGCTCGGCTTCACCGGGGTCAAGGGCTGAATCCCACCGGAGCCGACGGCTGGACCCCGGCTTCCCCCACCGCACCTTCCGCTTCGCAATCTCCGGAGCATCCGGAACACCCCGACCAAGAGAAGGGCACCTCCATGTCAGTCGCCCGGCGCAGATTCATCCAGGGCACGGCCGTCGCCACCGGCGCCGCACTGTTGCCGACCGTTCCCGCGTACGCCGCGGAGCCGGTCACCATCGAGGCCGACGGCATCACCCTGGTCGGCCGTGGCGACGGCAGCGTCCTCGTGCGGGACGGCGCGGGCACCGACCGCATCCTGCTCAGCCACTTCATGATCAAGGACACCGCGCTCGGCCAGCAGCGCACCTTCGGCGGCACCCCCGCCCGGATCACGCTCCCGGACGGGCGGCCCGCGATCCAGGTCACGTACACGATGGGGAGCGGCGCGTCCGGAGTCACGGTGCGCGGCACCTTCGACGTCACCCCTCGCAAGGCACACATGAAGTGGGAGGTCGGCGGCGCCGGCACGCTCACACCGGCCGGCTTCATGTTCTCCCGCACGGTGTACGGAGCGAGCGCGGCGGAGTCGTACGAAGCACTGACCGTCTGGGAGAAGGACGCCCGGGGCGGCATTCCGTACGAGGTGAACGCGGGCGGCGCGTACGTGGAGACGTGGCCGGAATCGAAGGGCTTCTTCTGCCTCCCGTCCACCAACCCAGCGAACACGAACGCCACATGGGTCCACTCCCCCGGCACCTCGACCGGCGCGGGCACCGCGGTCACCGAGGCCGATCTGGTCCTCGGCGATCTGCGGCCGCGCGCGGCGGGAGCGCTCGCCGCCGAGCGCCCGCTCAGTGTGGAGGTGTGGACCGACCAGCCGTTCAACCTCTACAAGGCAGCCGGGCAGACGATGACGCTCAAGGCGCAGGTCGTCAACGGCTCCGCCACGGACCGGAAGGTGACGCTCACCTGGTGGGCACGGGACTTCGGCGGCAGGAGGATCGCCGGAGGAACGCTCTGCAGGAGCCTCGCGGCGGGCGCCGCCTGGAACGCCTCCTTTCCTATGAAAGCGCCCTCGCAGAACATCGTGTTCACCGGGGTGGAGGTGGTCAGCGGCAATGACAGTGCGCTGGCCCGCACGAATCTGAGCGTGCTCCCGGAGTTCGCGTACAAGGCGGGCAAGGAGTCGATGTTCGGCCTCGCCAACTACCCCTGGCTGCTCGAACCCGACAAGGACGCCGTACTCGGGCTGGTCAGGACGCTCGGCATCAAGTGGATCCGCATCGCCTACGCGGGCGCCCCGGGCATCGACACCGCGACCCTGGACGCGAACGGCATCGGGCACAACGTGGAGCTGAGCGGCATCCCCGTGGGCGGCAGTCCGGAGCAGATCGCGGCCTGGGCCGACACGAATGTCGCCAAGGCCCTGGACGCCGAGGCCGCGTACTTCGAGGTGAGCAACGAGGTCAACCAGCCCTGGATGTCGGGCCGCGGCGCCGACGCCTATGTCCGGGACGGTCTGCGCCAGGTCACCACGCGCCTCGACGCGGCGGGCTCGCGGATGAAGGTCATGAACGCCGGCCTCGGCGGCATGGACTACGTATGGACCGAGAACTTCCGTGCCGCGGGCGGCTGGGACCTCATCGACGCCTTCGCCTTCCACCCCGGTCGCGGCAACTTCACGCCCGACTTCGCGCCGCCGTCCGAGGAGTGGACGCAAGGATCGTCCGGCACGTACTGGAACTTCCTCGGCGCGCTGCGCAAGGCGAACCAGGTCCTTCAGGAGTACGGCGGCGACAAGGAGCTGTGGCTCACCGAGGCGTACGCGCCGACCCGGCCCAACGCGTGGTGGAGCGACACCTACCGGCACGCCGCCGAGAACACACTGCTCACGCTCGCGCTCGCCAAGTCCGAGAACGTACGCGCCGTCAACTGGTACCAGCTGCACGACTCGGTGCTCTACCACCCGCAGGAGGCCGACCCGGCCAACCCCGAGTACCACTACGGCCTGATGAACCGCGACACCAGCGCCAAGCCCTCGCTCCTCGCGTTCGCGACCGCCGCCCGGGTCCTGGACGAGGCCGAGTTCGTCCGGCATCTCGCCTTCGCGGACCAGGACATCAAGGGACTCCTCTTCACCACTCCCGGCGGACCTGTGTCGGTCATCTGGAGCCGCAAGGACGGATACATCCTCAACTCCGAGCACGGCGAGGACCCTTGGTTCGCGTCGCCCGAGCCCTGGATCGACACCTGGACGACCAGGACCCCGGTCGTGGCCCACGCGGGGACGGTCGACGGCACGGTGCGGGAGCTCAACTGCATCGGCCAGGAGCGCTCCCTGAAAGCCTCCAACGGCAAGGTCACCCTCACCCTCGACGGTGCCCCGCGCATCTACTACGGCCTCGCCGCCAATCCCGACTGGAAGTAAGTGACGTACGACATGAGGAATGAAACCGCACGGCACGACATCACCGTCGTCGGCGGCGGCCTGGCCGGGGTCTGCGCGGCGATAGCCGCCGCCCGGCTGGGCCGTACCGTGGCACTCATCAACAACCGGCCGGTGCTCGGTGGCAACGCGAGCAGCGAGGTCCGGGTCTGGGTGTGCGGCGCGACCGGCCACGGCAAGAATCACCATGCCCGCGAGGGCGGCATCATGGGCGAGTTGCTCGTGGAGAACCAGTTCCGCAACCCGGACGGCAACCCCTACTACTGGGACGCCGTGGTCCTGGACGCCGTGCGCGCCGAGCCCGGCATCACGCTCTACCTCAACACCGATGTGCGCGAGGTCGACGCCGAGGGCCCGGACGAGGCCCGGCGGATCACCTCGGTCACCGGCTGGATGATGGGCTCGGAGCGGCGGATACGTTTCGAGAGCCCCCTCTTCCTCGACTGCACGGGAGACGGCCTGATCGGCCACCTGGCCGGCGCCCACCACCGCATCGGCCGGGAATCGCGCGCCGAGTACGACGAGTCATGGGCTCCGGAGACGGCCGACGACATCACCCTGGGATCGACCCTCCTCTTCTACACGAAGGACGCCGGTCACCCGGTCAAGTTCGTGCCGCCGAACTTCGCCAAGGACATCACCCGAACCACCATCCCGCAGCGCCGCATCATCAAGTCCGGTGACAACGGATGCGCGTACTGGTGGATCGAGTTCGGCGGCGAGCTCGACACCGTCCACGACAACGAACGCATCCGCGACGAGCTGTGGGCGGTCATCCACGGCATCTGGGACCACATCAAGAACTCCGGCGAGTTCGACGCCGCCAACATGACCCTGGAGTGGGTGGGCTCGGTCCCCGGCAAGCGCGAGTACCGCCGCTTCCTCGGCGACTACGTCCTGCACCAGGGCGACATCCTCGGCCAGACCGAGTTCGACGACCGGGTCGCGTTCGGCGGCTGGTCCATCGACCTGCATCCACCGAAGGGCATGTACTCCGACGGGGACGGCGCCAAGCAGCGCTACGCGGACGGGATCTACCACATCCCCTACCGCAGCCTGTACTCGGTGAACACGACCAACCTGCTCTTCGCCGGGCGCAACATCTCCGCCAGCCACGTCGCCTTCGGCTCGACCCGCGTCATGGCGACCTGCGCCACGATCGGCCAGGCGGTCGGCACGGCGGCGGCACTCTGCGCCACCGGGGATGTCACCCCGCGCGAACTCCCCGTACCCGAACTACACAGGGCGCTGCTGCGCCAGGACGCCTCGCTCATCGGCCTCGCATCGACGGACCCGGAGGACCTGGCCCTGCGGTCGACGGCCACCGCGTCGTCCACCTTGAGCGGCCTGGCGGTCGAGGACTCCGACGAGCTGTGGCCGCTCGCGGCGGACGCCGGACTCGTCCTGCCCGCGGACCCGGATCTCTCCGGGGTGGAGCTGCTCATCGACGCCGACCGCGACACCGAGATCGTGATCGATCTGTACGATCCCGAACTCGGCCAGAACTACGTCCCGCGCCGCCTCGTCACCTCCGTCACCGTCCCGGTCGCCGCCGGTGCCCGGCAGTGGCTCAAAACGGGCCTGGACTGGTCTCCCGAAACCCCGCGCAACGCCTTCCTGGTCGTCCGCGCCAACGACGCCCTCGCCCTGCACCGCTCCGACCGTCCGACCCCCGGCGTCCTGTGCCTCACACGCGTCCCGCTGCGCCCGTCGGACGAATCGCCGCAGCCGCTGCGCGAGTGGACGGACACGGGACTGCTGCGCCGCACATTCTGCTTCCGTACGGGAGAGACCGCGGCCTACTCCCCCGCCAAGACCACCGACGGCTATGCCCGCCCGTACGCGGGACCGCACATGTGGGTCTCCGCACCACTGGCGGACGACCCTTCCCCCTGGCTCGAACTGGCCTGGCCCGAACCGGTCGCCCTGGGCCGGATCGAGGTCATCGCCGACGACGACGTCAACGAGGACCTGATCAACCTGCACCACCACCGCACGCCCTTCGACACCCTCCCCACCCTCCTTCGCGACTACCGCGTCGAGGCACTGGATACTGAAGGCACCTGGCGCGTCATCGCCCGTGCGGCGCAGAATCGGCGGCGGCGCGAGACGCACACGCCGGCGGAACCGGTCACCACATCGGCGATCCGGGTCGTCGTCGAAGCCACCAACGGAGCGGCGTCGGCGCACATCGTCGCCGTGCGCGCATACGAGTAGCAGCACCGACGCAGGAGAGTGACTGGATGGCCGCAAGAGTGATGGTCACCGGGGCCGCCGGACGGATCGGGCGTGCGGTCCTCGCGCTGCTCGCCGAGCGCGGGATCGAAGTGAACGCCCTGGTCCTCGACGACCCCGGTGATCTCGCGGCGCGCCTGGTCGTGACCGGTGACGCCGCCGACGCGAAGACCGTGCGGGCGGCTCTGGAGGGCGCCGACGCGGTCATCCATCTGGCGGCGATCCCGACTCCCGCACGCAACACCGCGTTCGAGGTCTTCGCGGGCAACAGCCTCTCCACCTTCACCGTCCTGGAGGAGGCCGGCCGGGCCGGGATCCGGCATGCGGCGGTGGCGAGTTCCTGGGGTGTCACGGGCCTGCCCTGGACGGACGTCGAGGATCCGCATCCGCCGTACGCACCGGTCGACGAGGCGATGGCCTCCCAGGTGGCCGATCCCTACGGCCTCTCCAAACAGGTCGACGAGCTGACAGCGCAGATGATGGCGCGGCGGCACGGGATGAGTGTGGTGTGCCTGCGTTATCCGTACGTGGGCGGCTTCGAGGAACGGCTGCTCGCGCACGCCGCCCGGCTCACGGCCGACCCGGCCGCGGGAGCAAGGGATCTGTGGACGTACCTGGAGGTCCATGACGCGGCGAGGGCCGCGCTGCTGGCCCTGGACGTACCCGGCCCTGCGGCGCACACGGTCCACCTCTGTGCCCCGGAGATCATCGTGCCCCACCCGACGGAGGAACTGCTGCGCCGCTACCACCCCACCACCGTGCTGCGGCGCCCGCTGCCGGGTCGCACGGCGCCGGTCGACACCTCGGCCGCGCGCAGGCTGCTGGGGTTCACGGCACGGAATCTTCTCGGTCACGGGGCGGTTCCGCCGAGTTGAGATCACGACGGCCGCCGAACCGCCGCGGACGGAGAGAGCAGGACGTTTTCCGGGGGCGAGGGACGTGCCGAGTGACATCCGCGACGACTCCGCCGATCGTCGCCGGACGGGCGAAGGCAGACGGCGGCCGGTGAGATCGGCCGCCTCTGTCATCGGCACGACCCGCCTGCGAGAGCCTCGGCATGCTGCGCCTGCACGCCGGCCCGCCACCCGCTCGCCGGCCTGGCCGGCGGTGGCATGGATGGACGGGCCGGGCCCGGCTGTCGTCGGCCAGGTGGGCCTTCGTGCTCGAGCCGCCGCAGGAGCGCCCGAGTGCGTGATCCTCGGGCGCGGAGCGGCCGGGCTCCTCCGAAGCTGCTACATCGCGTCGAGCCGCTCGGGCAAGATTCTCGGGTGCGGCACCCCCCTCTCAGCCGGCGCTTCTCCCAGGCCGTCGACGAACTCCGGTCCGACTCACCCGGGGTCCGGCTCGGCGGGGTCCATGCACCGGCCGGCCTTGCCGACGATGCCCCCGCCGAAGACCTGCCCCAGACCTGCATCGACGCGGGTTGACGGCTCCGTGTCGCGGCAGGGCCGTCGGATCAGCCGATCAGTGTTTCCTTCAGCCAGGGGGCGATCAAGGACATCGCCTCGCCGAAGCGCGAGATGGCGCAGTGGCCGGTGTCCGGGATCAGTTCGACCCGGGTGTCCCGGCGGCCTTCGAACACCAGGGTGTCGTCCAGTGGGACGTGGACGTCCTCGGTGCCGTTGACCACCAGCATCGGCCCATTGGCGTCCTGGTCCAGCAGCGGGCGCAGGTCGAAGGCCGCGAAGGCCTCCTCGCGCTCGGCCGTGCTCGGCATGGCGTCGAAGCCGAGGGCGTTGCCGACGATGCCGTCCATGCCGAAGGCGAAGCCGCGGTCCGGAGCGAAGGAGCGTTCCACCGGGCCGCCGAGCACCACAGAGGCGTCCACCGCCCCGGTCAGTCCGGTCCGGGCGGAGTAGTAACCGCCCATCGAGATGCCGAAGTGGCCGACCTTTCCGTTGCCGATCGTGCGGGCGAAGGAGACCAGTCCGGCAATCACCTCGGCCCCGCCGTCCGGGGTCATCGGGAGGTGGGCGGTCTCGCCGGTGCCGACGATGTCGAACAGCAGCAGCCGTACCGGCAGCGCGAGCGCGAGCTGCTCCCACATGCCGTGCAGGTCGGTCTTCCAGGAGTCCACCCCGCCGCTGGCCAGCACGACCGGCGCGTCGGCGGGGAGGCCGGGGGCGGCTGTCAGGTGGATCGGCAGGGTGGCCTCGCCGCCGCGGTACGGGACGGTGAGCGTGCGGCGCTCGAACTCCACCGGGAAGCCGGGGGCGGCGAGGGTGTGCTGCTCGATCTGGCGGGCGAGCGCGGTGCGCTTCGGGTCGTCGGCCAGTGAGGGGAACTTGGCCCAGCCGTACGCCTGCGCGGCCAGGCGGTGGCGCCCGGCCTCGGCGTGCCGGGCGGCGAGGGCGGACCACTCGTACACCCAGCCGCCGGGCCGGTCGGGCCACATCTCGGTGACGGCGGCGCGGACCGCGTCCACCTCGTCGACGGGGAGGCCGAGGGTCATCTGCGGGTAACGCTCGACGAACAGGTCCTGGGGGTCCAGGGGCCAGGTGAAGGGCATGGTGACGCCTCCTGTACTTAAAGCAGGAACTCTTGCGTTAGCGACTATGCACCTGGGCAGCACTTAACGCAAGCCACCCTGCGTTAAAGTGATGGTCGAGGTGATCGACACATGACTGAGGAAGAACCGGAGCCGATCCGCCGCCGCCCGGGAGGCCGCGCCACACGCGTCCGCCAGGCCGTTCTGGCAGCCGCCATGGAGGTGCTGGCCGAGGAGGGCATCGCCCGGCTCAGCATCGCCGAGGTCGCGGCCCGTGCCGGGGTCAACGAGACCACGGTGTACCGGCGTTGGGGCAGCCGAGAGAGGCTCGTGCTGGACGCCATGCTGGCCGGGAGTGACGAGGGCATCCCCGTCCCCGACACCGGAGCCGTCCGCACCGACCTGGCCGCCTTCGCCCGCGCGCTGGCCGAGTACCTGGCCACCCCGACCGGCCGCTCCGTTGCCCGGGCGGCATCGCTCAGCTCCGACGACCCGGACCTCGCCGAAGCTTGGCGGACCTTCTGGGAGTCCCGCCTCGACCAGGCCGGCGCGATCGTCAGCCGGGCCGTCGAACGCGGGGAACTCCCGGCGGGCACGGACGCGGCCCTGGCGCTGGAACTGCTCTGCTCCCCGCTCCAGACCCGCTCTCTGCTCGGCCACCGCCCGATCGAGCCGGACCTGCCGGAGCGCTTGACGGACTTGGTGCTGGACGGTCTGAGGGGGAGGAGTTAGGGGGCTGCCACCAGCGCAAGAAGCTCAACGCCGCCATCGCCAGGGCTGTCGAGGTGTGCGCTCGCGGCACCGAACCGGCCGGCGTCCCCAAGTCGATCACCGGACGCGAGGCGCACGGGCTCCGGTTCGGCTCTCGCTCCGGCTCCGGTAGCTCGGGCATCGGAGGCGGCGGCTCCGGCAGTTCGGCAGGGCCGATCGGCCCTGGTGGTGCACGGCCTCCGAGGGGTTCACTGCGATGCATCGCACGCCGCGGGTGCGCGAGGAGGGAAACATGGTGATCGCAGTAGTCGGGCACAGGGACATCGGCAACAGAACCCTGGAGCTGGTGGAAGCCGAACTGAGAGCGCGGCTGGACCGCTTGGCGGAAGGCGCCGCCGCCCTTGTACGGGTCGGCGCGGGGCTGCCGTTGGTGTTCGGGCGGGCCGCCCGGGAGGCCGGGCGGAAGCTGACGGTGCTGCTGCCGGCGCAGGGCGCGGTCCCCGCCGTGCTGCCCGAGCGGGACCGGTCGGCCGCGGGCGAACTGCTGGTCCTGGCCGAACAGGTACGGCTGCTGCCCTTCGATCCGGCCGACCGCGACGCATGTGTCGGCGCCGATGAACGACTGGTGGCGACCTGTCGGACCGTGCTCGCTGTGTGGGACGGATCGCCGTCGGACGGCCGGGACGCCACCGCGCACCTGGTCGCCTTCGCACGTGCGCGAGGAATCCGGGTGGAGGTCGTCTGGCCGGACGGTTCCGTACGGGGGCAGGCATGAAGCTGTCGGAGCGCGGTGCGGGGAAGGTGGCTGAAGGTCCCGAGGCTGGCGAACGGGAATGCGCCGGGGCGCGGCGGGAGTTCGGGTGGGTGCTGGTCGTCACCGCCGCGCTCGGGCTGCTCGGCTCGTTCGTCATCACGATCGACAAGTTCGAACTGCTCGCCGACCCCGGCTTCGTGCCCGCCTGCTCGCTGAGCCCCGTGGTGTCCTGCACCAGCGTGATGCGCAGCGAGCAGGCGTCGGCTTTCGGCTTTCCCAACCCGCTCATCGGGCTGGTCGCCTTCGGGACGGTGCTGGGGACCGGCGCGGGCCTGCTCGCGGGTGCGCGCTACCGGCGCTGGTACTGGTGGGGACTGAACCTGGGCACGCTGTTCGGTGCCGGCTTCTGCATGTGGCTGATGACCCAGGCGTTGTTCGAGATCGGCGCACTCTGTCTGTGGTGCGTGCTCGTGTGGGTGGCCACCGTCTTCATGTTCTGGCACACCACGGTGCACAATCTTCGCCACGGCGTCCTGCCCGCGCCGCGCTTCCTGGTCGCGGCGGTGCTGGAGTTCCCCCTCGTGGTGCCGGTGACCTGGTGTCTGGCCATCGTCATGCTGATAGCAATCCGGTTCTGGTCGTACTGGCAGACATTTCTGTGACCGCGACCAGGCCGGTGGCGTCATGACGGATCTGCTCGGCCGGTACTCCGGCGGCGGCCAGCCGAGCGGCGACGGCCTGCGCCTGCCCGGTCGTGACGGCCTCGGGGGCCAGGGCCAGAAAGGCGTGCTGCCGGGCGGCGGCCCCGGGCCGCGGGGGCAGTATTCCGTTCAGGGCCCGCAGCCCGGCACCCGCGAAGCGGGTGTTCGCCGCGTCGGCTGCGATGACGGTCAGCCAGGGGCGCTTGCGCCTCGACGCCTCCAGATACGCCGCGTCGTACACCTCCCCGGCCGTCGCCGTCTCCCCTACGGGACCCAGCAGCAGCCGTACCCGGTGTGCGCGGGAGCGGTCGTCGTCGATCCGCTGGAGCAGCGCCTTCATCGGGGCCCAGCCCGTACCGGAGGCAATCAGCAAGAGGTCCGCGGCCGGAAGGTGATCCGGCAGGGCCAGTGCGCCGCGCGGGGCGCTGAGCCGGACGGCGCCGCCCTCCCGCGTACCGTGCACCAGAGCATCGCTCACCCCGTCGGCACCCCGGGCCCGTACGTGAAACTCCAGTTCACCGTCCGGATGCGGGGCGCGGGCCAGGTAGTACGGACGCCAGGCCTGCTCCAGCAGCGGCGACTCCAGGTACGTGTACTGCCCGGCCTCGAAGGCGTAGGGCTGATGGGGCCGTACCCGCAGTACCGCGAGATCGGGGGTGCGCAGTTCGTGCGAGGTCACCGTCGCCTCCCAGCTGGGCGGTTCGGCGATCGCCTCGTCCGCGCCCCTGACCATCGCCGAGACGGCCAGCCGCAGCATCCGCAGCCAGGCCTGTTCCAGCGCGTGGGTCCACCTGGCGCCCGCGCGCACGCGCAGCGCCTCGATCAGCGCCGCCTCGAAGGCCTCGAAGTGCGCGGGGCGCACACCGAGCTTGCGGTGATCGCGCCCCAACTGTCCGAAGACGCGGATCATTTCGTCCGTACGGTGCAGATTCCCGATCAGATAGCGGAAGATCCCGGCGAGATGGGCCTGTTGGAAGGCCATCGACTCGGGGAACAGCGACCGCAGATACGGGTGCCGCTCGAACAGGGTCCGGTACAGCTCGGCGATCAGCTCATCCAGCGGGTTCACCAGGAGCAGCGAGTCGCCGATCAGCAGCTGGTCGGCCGTTCCGTCGTACGCCTGCGGGGCCTTTGCGCTCCACTCCCCGGCACGGCTGCCGGACGGGGCCAGGATGCGTCGCCGAAGCCGCATCGCGTCATGCCGTGCGAGCAGTGCGTGGTAGTCCTCGCTCGGGGTGTTCATGGGCCGGTTGCTCCTCGTTGCAGCACAGTGGGGTGGCCGGGAAGGAAGGGGCCCGGTCGATCTTGGCGGCGTCAGTATGGCACCGCGCTCCACCCGCTGACCGGCCCCTGGCCACAGGGCCTTTCGGCCCTGTTCGGGCACCGTTTTCCGTGCTGTCGGACCCCGGCGGGAACAGCCCCGCGGACGGGCACATACTGTTTCCGGCCCTCTCCCCGAACCGATCGAGCATGTGGTGAATGAGTTCGCGAACACCCCCCGGAACACGACCCCGACGAGCACGGAATCGCCCCGGTCCGCGGCCCCCGTCCGCGTCTTCATCCTCGACGACCACGAGGTCGTCCGGCGCGGCGTACGCGATCTGCTGGAGGCCGAGGACGACATCGAGGTCGTCGGCGAGGCATCCGACGCCCGGGAGGCGCTGGCCCGGGTACCGGCCAGCAGACCGCAGGTCGCCGTGCTGGACGTACGCCTCGGCGACGACCGGGGCGGTGATCACGCCGGCATCGAGGTGTGCCGGGAGCTGCGCGCGCTGATGCCCGAACTTGCCTGCCTGATGCTGACGTCGTTCGACGACGACGAGGCGCTGTTCGACGCCATCATGGCGGGCGCCGCGGGGTACGTGCTCAAGCAGATCAACGGAGCCGATCTGATCACCGCCGTACGCAGGGTCGCGTCGGGCACCTCGATGCTCGATCCGCGGACGACCGCCCGCGTGATGGAGCGGCTGCGGGGCACCGAGCGGCCCTCTGCCGAGGCGTCGGAGGGATCGGAACTGGACGGACTCACGCCCAGGGAACGGCAGATCCTCGATCTCATCGGCGAGGGACTCACCAACCGCGAGATCGCGGAACGCCTCTTCCTGGCCGAGAAGACCGTCAAGAACCGCATCTCCTCGATCCTCGCCAAACTGGGCGTGGGCC
The DNA here is from genome assembly GCF_045040875.1 of Streptomyces sp. NBC_00012. NCBI lineage: Bacteria > Bacillati > Actinomycetota > Actinomycetes > Kitasatosporales > Streptomycetaceae > Streptomyces > Streptomyces sp. NBC_00012. The sequence continues at coordinate 526,311 of NZ_CP108309.1, forward strand.
GCCGGATCCAGGCCGCGATGCTCGTCGGCCGGGTCAAGGACCGCCAGGGTCGGCCCCGGGCCCCGAGAGGCTGACGGGTACTCGGAGGCCGGTCCCGGGCGTCAGTCGTGGAGCGGTGCACGCCAGATGATCCGGGTGCCGCCGTCCGCCGGCCGTTCGACGGCCAGGGTGCCACCGCACAGTTCCGCCCGTGTACGCATGTTGGCCAGCCCTCCGGGGCGCTCGGCCGCGGCCCCTGTCCCGGCCGCGGCCGTGGCACCGTCCCGGGTCCGGATTCCGATGCCGTTGTCGGTGACGGTCAGGGTCACCGCGTCGTCGGCCGACAGCACGATGCCGATACGCGTGGCACGGGCATGGCGGGAGGCGTTGGACACCGCCTCGGCGGCGACCGCCACCACATGTTCGGCCAGCTCGTCCGGGACCGTGGTGTCCACCGGCCCGTCGATCCGTAGGGAGGGCCGGAAACCGAGGGCGTGGGCCGCTGTGCGAACGGTCTCCGCCATCCGGTGCCGCAGCCCGCCGCGGTCCGGACCGTCCGCCGTCCGCAGATCGAAGATGGTGGATCGGATGATCCGGATCGTGGTGTCCAGATCGTCCACCGCCCGGCTGACCCGCTCGGCCGCGTCCGGCCGGTCCGCGATGGCACGCGTGGTGCTCTGCAGGGTCATCCCGGTCGCGAAGAGACGCTGGATCGCCAGATCGTGCAGATCGCGGGCGATCCGGTCCCGGTCGTGCATGACGGCGAGTTCCTCGGACTCGGCCCGCCTGCGGGCCAGTTCCAGGGCGATGGCCGCCTGGTCGGCGAAGCCCGAGACGAGGGCGACCTCGGTGTCGTCGAACGGTGGGCGGTCCTCCGGCCGTCCCAGGCGCAGGGCGCCCCTGGTCTCCGCGTCGACCCGCAACGGCACCGTCACCACCGGACCCAGATCGTCCTCGGTACCGTCGCCGAACGGGTGGGCCCGGGGATCGGTACGCACATCGGCACAGTGCACCGGGGTCCCGGTACGGGCGGCGAGTCCGGCCAGTGAACCCCGCGCGGGTACGGACAGCCCCTTGACGCACTCGGAGTCCCTGCCGTGGGCGACGGCAACGGTCAGACGTGCCTCGGCCCCGGAGGCCTCCGACGCCCCGGAGCGGGGTGCGGGGGGTGTCGGCAGCAGGATCGCAGCCCGGTCGGCCCCCGCCACCTCCATCGCCCGCTCGGCGATCAGGTGCAGGACCTCGTCGGCGTCCGTCCCCGAGAGCAGGGTTCGGGTGATCTCGCCCAGCGCCTCCAGCCGCCGCTCCCGGCGACGGCTCTCGTCGTACATGCGGGCGTTGTCGATGGCGACCCCGGCCGCGATCGACAGAGTGGTCAGCACCGCCTCGTCGTCGGCGTCGAAGCTCACCCCGCCCCGCTTCTCGGTGAGGTAGAGATTGCCGAACACCTCGTCCCGCACCCGCACCGGCACCCCGAGGAAGGTGCGCATCGGGGGATGGTGGGGCGGAAAACCGAAGCTGCGCGGATGACTGCTGAGATCGGTGAGCCGAAGCGGTTCCGGGTGCTGGATCAGCTCACCGAGGATCCCGCGCCCGCACGGTGTCTGGCCGATCACGGCGGCGAGCTGCTCCGATATGCCGACCGGCAGGAACTCCAGCAGCTTCTGCCCGTCCCCGACGATGCCGAGCGCCCCGTACTCCGCGTCGGTCAGGGTCACCGCGGCCTCCACGATCCCGCGGAGCACCTCGGGCAGTTCCAGGCCCCGCCCAAGGCTCATCACGGCATCCAGCAGACTGCGCATCCGGTCCGGCCGGCTGGGCTGGGGCCAGGCCGCCGGGCCGGCACATGGGGAGTCGGGCAGGGCCCGGGGTGCTGTCTCTGTCATCGGGCGCCGCTCTCAGGATCCGTGTGCCGTATGCCGGGAAATCGCTCACCGGATCACCGCAGGGCTGGGACCGGTCCACGGACGGTCAGCCTACGGCAGCCGCAGGGCGGTTCCGGCCGTGCGTAGCCGGCCCGGTGAGGCCGGTCGGCTCCCCGACGCCCCGGCAGGTAGGGCCGGAACCGCCGAGGAGGAGTAGCGAACGGCGCGGACCAGGATCAGGACCTCATGTCCAGAGCTGTTCGCCCAGAGACCCGGCGGATGAGGCGCCGGGCAGGACGTAGGCCACGGCCGAGGCCCGGTGCTGGAGGAACGGGGTGAGGGCGTCGCGGGTGGCCAGGCGGTCCTGGACGCGAGTGAACTGGGCGGAGTCGCGCATGAAGGCACAGAAGAGAAGGCCGCGGTCGGCCGGGCCGTCGTCGTAGCTGTAGCTGCGGCGGAGCATACGCGCACCGCCGTCGAAGCGGGGGCTGGCGAGACGCACGTGGGCGGTGGCGGGGATGACGTAGGAACCGTCGGGGTTCTTGGCGTAGATGTCCGGCTCGTCGTGCTCGGCGGTGCCGCTGAGCGCGACGCCGTCGCGGGCGCGGCGGCCTATCACCCGGTCGCGCCGGCTCTCGGAGAGAGCCGCGTAGCCGGTGACGTCCATGCGGATCCTGCGGTAGACCAGCACGGTGCCGTCCTCGTGGGCTCCGGGAGGGCCCCAGACCCACTGTTCGGCCGCCGCGTGATCGGGGTTGGCGGTGCCGTCCTTGGAGCCGAACAAGTTGCGCGGGGTGGTACCCGGGGGTGTGTGGGGCAGGAAGCCGGACTGGGACCAGCGAGGCACGGCGCCTGCGGCGTGTGCGGCCCCGCCGACGAGTTCGGCGACGACCGTGAGCGTCCAGCGGTCGGCTGCGCACAGTTGGACCAGAAGATCGCCGTTGCTGCGGCGCGGGTCGAGGCGGTCGCCGGGGAACAGCGGTAAATCCCGTAGTGAGGCGGGGACGTTGAGGTCGAGGCGAGCGGCGAGAGCGGGGCTGATGCCGACCAGGGAGGTGAGCCGGGTCGCGCCACCGCCTTGGAGCCGCGGGTCCGGCGGGGCGTCGGATGCTGCGGTGGCGAGCGTGCTGGTCAGCGCGCCGAGGACACGGCGAAGGGTTTTCCGGTCGGTGGCGGCCGAAGTCTGCGGGAGGTCGAACGAGAGCAGGTGGGTCGCCGGTTGCTGGGGCGCCGTAATACCTGCCTGTCGGGCGCCGTGGAAGGGAATCGCGGCCTCGGCCGGCGGTGCGCCGGCGGTGGCAGGGCCGACTGTCCCGTCGTCTCCCGCCAGTTCGTCGGCTGCCGCGCCGACCCCGGCGGCGAGAACCGCTCCGGCTGCGAGCAGTGCCCGACGCCGACCGAAACCGGTTGCCGCGGGTCGGGACGGATCCTGCGCATTTCCCTGTTCGGTGGGCATAGGCCTATTGGAGACGATAAAACATCTGCCATGCAAACCCTGTCTCCAGAACGCTCGTTGAACCGCTCGCTCGTCCCGACGGCGGTGTTCCGGGCGGCGCTGCGACTGTCGGCAGTGGTCGTCACGGTCGCACTGGCGGCCACCGGATGCTCCGGTACGGGCTCGACGTCCGGCGATGCGCGGCATCCGGCGGGCAGCGTGCTGCGCGTTCCGCAGGATTTCCCCTCGGTGCAGCAGGCGGTGGACACCGCTCGTGAGGGCGAGACGGTGCTGATCGGCCCGGGCGTGTACCGGGAGAGCGTGCGCGTCACCAAGCCCCGCTTGGTGCTGCGCGGAACGGATCGCAACAAGGTGGTCTTCGACGGCGGTCTGCGTCTGGCCAACGGCATCACCGTGACCGGCGCCGGCTCGGTGGTCGAGAACCTCACGGTGCACGGCTACCTCGCCAACGGCGTACTGTTCACCGGCGTCACCGACGAGCGGTTGCAGCAGCGCGGCGCCGGCGGCTCCGCATACGACCCGCTGGACACCACCCGCTTCCCTGCCGTCCGGGGCTTCCGCGCGACCCGGGTCACGGCGTACAACAACGGCCTGTACGGCATCTACGCCTTTGACGCGCGCGACGGCGTGATCGAGGACTCCTACACCTCGGGGCACGCCGACTCCGGCATCTACGTCGGCCAGTGCAAGCCCTGTGGCACCGTCGTCCGCGGCAACACCGTGGAACGCAACGCGGTCGGCATCGAACTGACCAACGCCTCGGACAGCCTGTCGGTGCTGGGCAATCGGATCGCCCGCAACCGGGTCGGCGTCACCGTCAACTCCAACGACCTGGAGGCCCTCGCCCCCCAGCACGGCGCGGTGATCGCGGGCAATGTGGTCGCCGACAACAACGCCGCCGACACGCCCGAGCAGGCGGACGGGGGCTTCGGCATCGGTATCGGCATCGGCGGCGGCACCGCGAACCTCGTCCAGCGCAACCTGGTACGGGGCAACCGGGCGGCCGGAGTGGTCGTCACCGACCCGCCGGGGCATCCGGCGAGCGGCAATCGCGTCGAAGGCAACCGCGCCACCGGCAACGGCATCGACCTCGTGCTGGCCTCGGCCGACCCCGGCAACTGTTTCGAGGGCAACCGGCCCGGCACCCAGAGCCCGAGCGGCCTGGAGGGGCGCGCGGGCTGCGGCACCCGCGGCCGGGGCGCGCTGCCCACCGGCCGGACCGCGCCGGTGCAGGCGCCGCCCGGCGTCCCGTTCAGCCGGGTACCGGCCCCGCCCGCCCAGCCGTCCATGCCGGACCCGACGGCCCCCGGCAGCCCGGCGACCGGTCTGCCGGGGGCCGTCGACGCGGCCGCGTATCCGCTCCCGAAGGACGTGAACGCCGTGCCGCGCACACACTGAGCACGTCGCCGCGGTGGCCGCGGCCCCCGTTCACCGTGCCACCCCGAAGGGCGGGTCGAGGAGGGCCGTCGGCAACCGCGCGAGCCGGGGCCCACCGGCACCGAGATGTCAGCCGGTGCCCCACGGCGCCCCGGGGAGCTTCGCGCGGCCCTCGCGCCCGGAGAACTCCACGGTGGTCGGAGTCCCCAGGCCCGGCATCCGCATCGTCACCCGCCGCAGGCCGCCGTCACCGTCGACCCAGTACGTCAGCGGCGACCGTCCGCCGTCGGGACCCGCACCGGGCGTGGCGCCCTGGGCCCGCGGTCCTGCAAACCGGTCGTAGCTGCGGCCGTCGATGCGATCACGCCCCAGCCGACGAGCCCCGGACTGTGCGAGCAGCAGCGGGTTGTCGGGGCGGTCCGCGCCGAGTCCGATCAGCAGTTGGAGCCCGGCGTCCAGGGGGTCGGCCGTGTAGGAGCGCGCGGACCAGCCCGAGCGCGGGATGTGCTCGGCCTGCTGCCATGGCGGTCCGTTGGCGCCCTTGGGCGCGGGGGCCAGGCCGAGGCCGCCGGTGTCCCAGACGATCAGCCCGTGGTCGAGCTGCCCGGTGGCGGACCCGGAAGTGCCGGAGGATCCGGTGACTCGGTAGCTCCCCACGGCCCGGTGGTTCCGGTAGTCCACGACCCCCTTGACCCACACCTCCACTCCGCCGCCCTCGGCGGCGGTCAGGGTCACCGCCACGGGACTGGCCTGGTACAGGTTCAGCCGCGACAGCGCCAGCCTGGACGCCTCCTCCATCGTCACCGGCCGCTCGGTGGTGGTGTCGTCGTCCGAGTAGGCCCGGTAGGCAGCCAGGCCGCCCACTGCTGCGCCGCACGCCGTGATCGCGATCAGTGTTCTCAACCAGAGGGCCCGACGCGGCGTACGGCCGTCGGTCTTCCTCTTCCGAGCCATGCGGTCGCCTTCTCTCATCGGTCGGTCACACAGGAGGGCGGGTTCGCGAACCGCTGGTCCGCGAACCCGCCCGAACCGGCCCGGACGGTCACCGGTGCCGGTCGCACCGCTCAGGGACGCCCCTCAGCGGTGCTGTGCCCTTCGCCGGCGCATCAGTACGACCAGTGCCGCACCGAGGACGGTGAGCGCGGCGCACCCGGCCAGGGCCAGCGGGACCACCTGGCTCGTGCCGGTGGACGCCAGGCCCGAGTTGGGGGTGTGGCCGGGTGCACCCGGTGCGCCCGGAGCCCCCGGCGAACCCGGTTTGCCTGGCGTGCTCGGTACCGTCGGTGTCGGTGTCGGCTCGGTGGCGGGAAGCCGTCGGTTGACCGCTGTCACCGAGGCCGCGTCGTCGAGGTTGTCGGAGGTCAGCACCAGTGGCCCGGACACGGGCACGTCCGGTACGGCGTATCCCGCGGGCGGGCTGACCTCCTGCCAGTAGTACGTGCCCGGTGCACCGTTGCCGCGGCAGATGCCGTCGGTCCCGGTCATACAGGGCTTGCCGACCTTCGTGTCCGGCTCCGCACCGGTGGTCTGCAGCTCGTCGGAGCCGTTCGTCTCCTTCCACAGCTGGAATTTCGCCCGGGCCAGCGCTCTGCCGTCCTGGTCGTGTTTGACCAGGCGCAGCACGCCTTCCTGTTGTCGGAAGCCGAAATCGTATGTGTGGTCGTTCTCTCCGGGCCCGCCGGTGGTCAACGCCCGTTCCGGGAAGCGTGCGTCGCGCGGGACGATGCCCTTGGAGTCGATGAAGTGGTTGTCCCCGACATCCGCGTCCGTGGGCACCCACTGGTGGAGCGGACCGCCCTTGGCGTAGTCGGCCGGTTTGTCGAGGCGGATGGTGTACTTGGTCTTCGGCCGGAGACCTCCGGTGACGTTGGAGTCGTCGAAGTAGTACTCGCCACGCGACGTCGTCGCGGTCGTCCCCACGAGCTTGCCCGACTCGTCGTACAGGTTGACGGTCGCGCCCACGACCGGGCGCTGGCCCGGGCCCTGGATCCCCTTGCGCTCGGGGTCGTACCAGACCCTGTTGCCGATCTGCAGCGGTGCCTGGTCGCAGAGCACCTCCAGGTCACCCATCGAGGCGCCCTTGCCGAACGGGGCGATGCTTCCCGACGGGTTGAGGCGCAGACCGCCCTTCGGGTCCTGCTTGCCGTCGCGCTGGACGAAGGCGGTGCCGTACCCGAAGGCGGTGCTGTTGGGGTCGAAGCCGGCGGTCGCGATGGTGTCCTCGACCTTGGAGAGCGCCATGCCGGCGAACGACGCGTTGTGGTGGGAGCCCATCCGGCTGTTGTCGAAGAAGCGGGTGCCCCGGGGGGAGAGTCCGCAGCCGTTGTTGGTGTCCATCACGTACACCCCGCCCGCCAGGCACGCCTTGTTCAGGTCGCCGCCCGACAGGACGTTGGCGGGTGTGTTGGGTGTGGGACCGGCCGGGGCACGGTCGCCGAAGCGGTCACGGAAGGCCAGCAGCATGGAGCCGTCGGCCTCGAACCCGATCTCGCCCAACTCCGGTTCGGGTTGGGCAAGATAGCCCTGGCAGGCCTGTCCGTTCTGGGAGGTCGGGAAGGTGTTGGTCCAGGGGAACCAGCCCGCGCCGTCGCACGGACCACCGCCGACCGTGGACTCACGCGGGTAGTCCAGCGGCTGGTCCAGCACCGCCTTGCGGAACTCTCCGGTGGCGAGGTCGAAAGGCATGACCACCGCGCGCAGGTCCGAGAGCTTCCCGGTGGACTCGCCGGAGCACACACCGCCGAGGTAGCCGACGCCGTCCTGCAGGCCGAGGCCGAAGGGGCGCCAGTCCCCGGTCGCCGGACAGCCCGGGTCCGGGATGGTGTAGACGGCCTTCGGCGCCGATGCGGTCGCCGCCGTGGCGTCGTAGCGGTAGAGCTTGCGGTTGTTGAGGTTGACGACAAACAGGTCCTTGCCGTCATCGGTGACCTTGATGCCGCCCAGGCTCTCCTTGCCCGGTACGGCAAGGAAGGCGTCGTCGGTACCCGACCCGTGCGTCGTCTTCCCCGCGTCCGGGACGACGGTGAACAGCGTGGTCTTCTTGTGCGCGAGGTCGCTCACGTAGATCCCCCCGGCGCCACCGGGACCGTAGTCCGTGGTGCGTTTGGCCACCGCTGAGGAGAACGCCCGCTTGTCGGCCTTGTTCCACGCGATGCCGAACAACGTTCCGGTCTCGGCGTCGGTGGCGACGTTCGTGACGTTGACGTCGACGCCGTCCTGGCCGCGTGCGTCGTACGGGAAGGAGACCAGCGTGCGCTGAGCCCCGCCCTCACGCGCAGCGGGCTGACAGGTCGTCATCAGCGGCGCGTTCTTCTGGCAGTAATCACCCGGACTCCACAACCCGGTGGTGTACGCCACGCTCTTCCCGCCGGAGAGGTCGACGAACTCCTCATTGCTGCTCAGCCGGTTGGGCGCGCCGTCCAGTCCCTGGCGAGAGGCGAAGGCCGGGAACAGTGCGCCCGGCTTCGGATTCACCACCTGCACCCGGTACTTGCCGCTGGTGGCCCTGCTTTCCGCCGGAGTCAGTGTCACGGTGCCGTCGGCCGCCGTGACCCCCTCGACGCCTGTCCCAACGTCGTCGGTGAGGGTTACTTTGACACCCGCGATGCCCGGTTCCAGTGCAGGTGTCCATACTCCGCTGTTGTCCACGGCCCGGATCACCCGGACCGTCACGGACCCGTCCTCCGTCTGCGAGTGCGCCGCAGGCGCCACGGCTAACGAGCCACTGCCGATTCCCAAGGCGAGCGCTGCCAGGCAGCCGACGGTGCGGCGACCGAGCATGCCCGGCCGTCGCCGACGCGGCTCGGGCGCGGCTCCCTTCGCTTGTTCATTCGTAGGTGTCATCCCCTGCTCTCAGCGTCCAGAAGGGCCTGATGCCCTGTTTGTGAGGGAGTACATAGAGATGCGGAGAACCGCCTTGCCAGCGATCTTAGAAGGGCTTTAGGCAAGATCGTGGAAGAATGGCGAACTTATCCCCCGCTGATCTTTCAGGCAACGGCCTCCGAGCGCGTCACGGGCGGCCGGCGAGGTGGCGAACAGGGCTCGTATCCGTCGCACCGGACCGTACGCATACCGCTCCCACTCGTGGTGGCTGCGCGCTTCCTGACCGAACGTGCGCACCGCCGGCCGCACTGTCCGTACGACACCGTCTAACGAGCAGCCAACTGGAACGAAGTCCGGTTCCGTGCGGCGCCGATGGCAAGTGCGATGCGGTGCAAGGGGCATCGGTGGCGCGATCTCACCCTGCGACACAATGCCGACCAGCGGTTTCATGCTCCTCCCCTACCGGGTGACGGCCTGCCCGGCCTCGGCACGCGCCCCGAAAGGGGATCGGTGCTTGCGCACAGGCGGGCGGCCCACCCCGCTCCGTCTGTCCCCATCCTCCCGCCGCGGCGCACAACTACCAGTGAGCACGGCGGCATTAGCAGCCAGCGCATGCGGCGGGGCACGGGTCTCTTCGAGCGTGTGAGGCGCATCCGGCCAGCGGGCCACCGTGACCTGTACTGGCACATCCTGCCGCCCCCTGGATGAGGCCAGCGCACTCGTAGCGCCTTGTGCCGAGTTTCCCGGCCCGGATTGCAGGCCAGTACAGGGCGCGCACTGCACCCTCCTCTACACCATCAGGCTGGCACGCACCGACGTCATTTCCGGACGCACTCCTCCGGGACGCCGGGAGCTACGCACGGAAGTGCGGTCCTTCATCCTCACTTCTGACCGGCCAGCCGTCGGCAGCTTCGCCGTGGAGAGCGTGGAGAGCAGTGAGTGGCCTCTGTCCCCCGTTCGCGGAGGTCGTGGAGCACCTCACCCAGGCCATGACGCGCAGTTGGGCCGTCCTCACGAGCGCACGGAGCCGATACTCCACAGGGCTCACTCTTCCCGACCCTCCGTGCGAGGACCGCGTTGCCGCCGCGGCCGAATGCATCTACGGCCACGGCCTGAAGGCTGTCCCGCAGGTGCTCCTCGTCTCCAGCGGGAGACGGCCCACGGCGGTCAGCAGAAGATGAGCTCGACTTGAGGACGGGGCCCCCGATGATGAGTCCATGCGCATCTCGCACGAGGCGATCTACCAGGCGCTTTACATCCAAGGACGTGGAGCCCTCAAGCGTGAGCTGGTCGGCTGTCTGCGTACCGGGCGTGCGCTGCGGGTTCCCCGCGTCCGAGCCCGACGGCGGGCGAACGGGCACGTCACCCCCGAGGTGATGATCAGCCAACGACCGGCCGAGGCCGAGGACCGGGCAGTCCCGGGACACTGGGAAGGCGACCTCATCATCGGCACCGGCAAGTCCGCGATCGGCACTCTGGTCGAGCGCACGACCCGGTTTACCATGCTGCTGCACCTGCCCCGGATGGAAGGCTTTGGCACCGGGCCGAGGGTGAAGAACGGGCCGGCGCTGGCCGGTCTGGGTGCCGAGGCCGTCAGGGACGCGATCGCCTCCACGATCACCACGCTGCCCGAGCAGCTGCGTCGCTCGTTGACCTGGGACCGCGGCAAAGAACTGGCACAGCATGCCCGGCTCCGCGTCGACACCGGCCTCGAAATCTACTTCGCGGACCCGCACAGCCCGTGGCAACGCGGCACGAACGAGAATACGAATGGGTTGCTGCGGCAGTACTTTCCGAAGGGCACGGACTTGTCCCGATGGCAGACAGACGACCTCGCAGCCGTTGCACTCGCCCTCAACAGCCGCCCCCGCAAAACCCTCGGATGGAAGACACCCGCTGAAGCCCTCAACGAACACCTACTCTTGACTCAAGAAGCCGGTGTTGCGACAACCGATTGAGTCCGGGCTGCACGCCGCGATCGGAGTGATGGACCAGACCGGCCAGATCGCCGCCCGCGTGACGACGTCTCCAGATAGCCATCTCCAAGGCGTCCAGGGCGAGTTCGGTGTAGAGGGATGTGGCGACCTGCCAGCCGGCGACCATGCGGGAGAAGACGTCGATGACGAAGGCGGCATAGACCCAGCCGGAGAACGTCTTGATGTAGGTGATGTCCGCGACCCAGAGCTGGTTCGGGGCGGTGTGGCGGTGAACTGCCGCTCGACCAGGTCGGCGGGCCGGTCGGTCTCGGGAGCGGGGCGGGTGGTGCGCGGGCTCTTGGCCCGGATCACCCCGCGCAGCCCGGCCCGGCGCATGAGGCGTTCGACCGTGCAGCGGGCCACCGTGAAGTTCTCGCGGACCAGGGCGGCATGGACTTTCCGGGCCCCGTAGACACCGTAGTTGTCGGTGTGGATGCGGCGTATCTCCTCGGTGAGTTCTTCGTCGCGCCGGCTGCGGGCCGACGGCAGGCGGTGGTGGGCGGCGTAGTAGGTGCTCGGCGCGATCGGCGCGTCCGTCTCGGCGAGGACGTCGCAGATCGGCTGGACGCCGAACAGATCCTTGTGCTGGTCGATGTAGGCGACCTTCATCGCAGTGGACGGTCCAGCTCCGCGGCGAAGAAAGCCGAGGCGGACTTCAATATCGCGTTCGCCCGCCGCAGTTCTTCACCTCCCGCTCCAGCTCGGCGATCCGGGCGGCCTCGGCGCTGGTGGTCCCGGGCACGATGCCCTCGTCGGTCTCGGCCCGCTTGACCCACCCCCGCAGAGCCTCGGGATGCACGTCCAACTGGTCGGCGATGCGCCTGATCGCACCGGCCCGGCCGGCCGGGTCCTTGCGGGCCTCGACCGCCAGACGCGTCGCGCGTTCACGCAGTTCGTCGGGGTACTTACGGGGAGCAGCCACGAACGGCATCCTTCCGGGTCTTCGATATCTCCATCAAACCCGGGGCGATTCAAAGACCCTCCTCAGGCGGTAGCGGTTGCCGCCACCCCCATGACCGGCGAAACGATGCCGTGCCGACAAGCTCACACAACGGTCTACCGAGCCTATGCCGCTTCCCCACGGTCGTTCCGTCGTCGCCGATGGGAGCAGTACCGGCAACCGCGACATGACTGTCCGATGAATGCGTTCCATCGCGTCATGACCCCGGACGCCGCCCTGCCGCGAGGGTGTCAGCGTCCCGGGACAGCCGTTCCGGGTGCCCGGCGTACGGGATGCTTGCTCAGGATGGAGACCCGGTTGAAGGCGTTGATCGTGATCGCCACCCATATCACCGCGGAGATCTCGTCGTCACCGAACACCGCACGGGCGGCACCGTAGGCAGCCTCCTGCGCGGCGGCGTCCGCGGGATCGGTGGTCGCTTCCGCCAGGGCGAGCGCCGCGCGTTCTCTGGGCGTGAACACCTCCGTGTCCCGCCAGGCCGCGAGCACTCCGAGCCGCTGGGTGGACTCGCCCGCACGGAGCGCCGCCCTCGTGTGCACGTCGAGGCAGTAGGCGCAGCCGTTGAGCTGTGAGACGCGGAGGTTGACCAGTTCCACCAGGACACGGTCCAGGCCTGCGTCGGCGGCGGTCGCGCGGACCGCCTCGGAGGTCTGGACCAGGGCGTGGTACGCCTTGGGGGACTGCTTGTCGACGAAGACCCGTCGATCCTCCGGTGCCGTCATCGCGTCGCTCACTCCGGTCTCCTTCCGGCCACGCCGGTCCGCCTGCTCTTGTCGTACGCTTCGGGCGGTGGTGCCCTAAGATCAAACCATGATAGTTGAATATCCAACAAGCATGGTTCAGGGGGCGCTGGGAAATGAGCAACGCTGAGACGGACCCGACCGAGGTGCGCTGCGCGGCCTCGGTGGACGACGGGCACGGCACAGAAACACCGCGGGTCGAGGTGCTGAACGCACGCGACGTCCCGTTGGGCGGACCGCGGGCGATGACGGTGCGGCGCACTCTGCCGCAGCGGAGCCGCACGCTGATCGGCGCCTGGTGTTTCGCCGACCACTACGGCCCCGACAACGTCGCCGAGACGGGCGGCATGGATGTTGCGCCCCACCCCCACACCGGACTGCAGACCGTCTCCTGGCTCTTCAGCGGTGAGATCGAGCACCGCGACAGCATGGGCAGCCACGCCTTCGTGCGCCCCGGCGAGCTCAACCTCATGACGGGTGGGCACGGAATCAGCCACACGGAGGTCTCGACCCCGCGGACCACGATCCTGCACGGCGCCCAGCTGTGGGTGGCCCTGCCCGAGGAGCACCGGCATACGGGGCGCGATTTCCAGCATTACGTCCCCGATCCCGTCCGCCTGGCAGGGGGCGAGGCCCGGGTCTTCCTCGGAACACTCGCCGGCACTGAGTCACCCGTGCGGACGTTCACCCCGCTGCTCGGTGCCGAAATCCTCATCGACCCGCACGCGACAGTCACCCTCACCGTGGACACCGGCTTCGAGCACGGTGTCCTCGTCGATCAGGGCAGCATCCGCCTGGGTGAAACACCGTTGCTCCGAGCGGAGTTGGGATACGTAGGCCCCGGCGCCCACACCTTGACGCTCACCAATACCTCCGAAGACACGGCACGGCTGCTACTGCTGGGCGGCACACCGTTCGAGGAGGAGATCGTCATGTGGTGGAACTTCATCGGCCGCAGCCACGAGGACATCGTCCGGGCCCGCGAGGACTGGGAGAGAACTTCCGAGCGCTTCGGTGCCGTCGATGGGTACCCCGGTGACCGCCTCCCCGCCCCCACTCTGCCGAACGCCACCATCCAGCCGCGCGGGAACCCGCCACGCCACTGATCCCCCGCCCCCACCCCGTCTCAAGGACTGGAAACACCATGACGACACAGAACGCCTCCGCTCCCGTCGTGGAGCGAATCGACGCGAGGCACCGGTACGTGATCCAGGTGGACGGCGCGACCGCCGGTTTCACCGTCTACCGCGACCGGGACGGACAGCGGGTCTTCTACCACACTGAGATCGACGACGCGTTCGCCGGCCAGGGTCTGGCCTCGATTCTCGTGACGGAGGCCCTCAACGACGTGCGCGAGAGCGGCATGCGCATCGTTCCGGTCTGCCCCTACGTAGCCAAGTACCTCAAGAAGCATGACGAGTTCGCCGACATCACCGACCCCGTGACCCCCGAGATCCTTCAGTGGCTCGGGGTCAAGAAGCCGTAGCCGGTGACGGGCGGGCGCAGCAGGGCCTCCTCAGGCGGTGATGGGTGAGGAGATCGTCCTCGGCCAAGGGGACCGGACCTGCACACCACTCGTACCGGTGCCGAGCACTTCGTAGCTGCCTGACCTGGCGCACCGACCACAGGTGCCCACTGGTCTCGATCTTCCTCGACCGGTGGCGCCCGCCCTTTTCCCCGGAGCTCATGAAGACCATCGCCGCCACCGGCTGCACCCAACGGGACCGGGTGTGGGCAGGGGCCCCCTCCCGGCCGGCGGGACAGCCCGGTGGTGTCCGCCGGACCGCGCCTCTCGGCACGCCCACCCTTGGGCACTGCCCTGGCGATCACCGGCGGAGCCAGATCATGAGGGCTGCGGCGGTAGCGGCGCCGACGTAGACGTGGGCGTGTTCGGCGTATCCAGTGGCAACCGCACGGGGGTTTCTTCAGCCGGTTGATCACCCGCTCGACGGTGCTGCGCTTCCTGTACCACCCCCCGCACCGCTCCATGGACGGCTCTGACCGTTGAATACGGTTGAGATGGTTTGTCGTTGAGCGAGAGGGCGAGAGAGCGTGGATGTGTACGAAGCCGTGGACAGCCGCCGGGCCGTGCGGGCGTTCAGAGATGAGCCGGTACCCATGGAGACACTCGAACGAGTACTGTCTGCAGCCACCCGAGCTCCGTCGAGCGGCAACCTCCAGCCGTGGCATGTGTACGTCGTAACCGGTGAGCCCTTGGCCGAATTGAAGAGGCGCGCGACGGCCAGGGCACTGGCCGGAGACCCGGGCGATGAGCGGGAGTACCCGATGTACCCGGCCGACCTGACCTCACCGTATGTGGACCGTTTCTCCGCCGCGGCCGCCCAGCGTTACGCAGCTCTGGGCATCGAACGCGACGACCCCGAGAGGCCCAGAAAGATCGCCACCTTGAACGCGGAGGCGTTCGGGGCACCAGTTGTGCTGTTCTGCTACCTCGACCGTGCGATGGGTCCCGGGCAGTGGGGAGACGCAGGGATGTACCTGCAGACGGTCATGCTGTTGCTGCGGGCGGAAGGGCTGCACAGCTGCCCCCAGGTGATGTGGACGATGTATCGCAAGACTGTCGCCCAGACAGTCGGAGCCGATGACGGGCTCGCACTGTTCTGCGGTGTCGCAGTCGGATTCGAGAAGGAGGGCGTGCCACATCTGCGTACTGGACGGGTGGACGTGACAGAAACAGTGAGCTTCATCGGAGGGTGACTGCCAAGGTCTGTCCCGTAATCCCTGGCGGATCGGTGTGCGGCGTCGGACGCGGTGCATCACGCGGAGGGACGCCCGAATACTGGATGTATCCAGGCGTCCCCGACAACTCGGCGAGGAGCAGGGTCTCCCCCGCTCGAACGCAGCCGAGAGCTCGGCGGGTAGTGGCTGTCTTCGCGCACGTCCCGCAACCGAAGGGCTGTGGGCCCCGTCCTCGCACTGGGCGGTCACGCCCGCCGGGTACGCGCTACCAGCCCCGCAGACCTCGGTGGGGTGTGGGGGCGTGCTGTACGACGGGGCGGCAGCGGCGTACGTAGTGGGCGTATGTCAGGACCAGGACGAGCGGTCCCCACAGCAGCCCCGGGGCGACGCAGAGACGGGCCAGTCTCTCCCAGCCGCCACCGCTGAACCCGGCGGTGCCACCCACTCCGAACCAGCTCAGCAGCACCGGCATCCAGAACGCGGCCGTGCCCAGACCACCGAGGGCGGCGGGGATGACCGTGAGTCAGCCTTCGGGACGAGCCGGCTGGTGGTCAGGCGCCGACCAGCGCTCGCTCCGCGAAGCGTATTCCGCGATGTGACGTCGAGCTTGGCGAGCACCTCGCGCAGGTGTCATTCGACCGCGTGGGGCTGACGAACAGCTCGACGCCTGTCGCGGGGTTCGTCCTCCCATCGGTGGCCAGTCGGGCGAGGCTTGCCCTCGAACTGGGTGCGCGACAGCCACGCGACGGTCCGGAACCACCTGCTGTGCCACCTGGTCAGCCACGGCATCTGCTCGACAGGCTTCCGCCGTCCGCACGAGTCGTCCGAACAGGGGAACCTGTGGACCGCAGGCAGCGGACCACCCGCCGTCCCGCGCCGGGGCGCAGACCCGGCCCCAGGGGCTGTACCGCTCGGGTACATCGCGCCGGGATCCACTCTCGCCGCGGCCCCTCAGTTGCGTCCGCCACGCTGCCAGCGCTGGGCCGTGAGAGGCGTGGGTCCACCGGCGAGCCGGTCTGCCAACTCCTGGACCAGGCTCTGCGCCTCGTCCGGAAGCGATCGCACCGCCGCGACCACGCCCGTCGTGCTGTCGTGGTCATCGTCGACCAGGACAGCAACGAAGCTCAGCCGGCCGTCCGGCTCCGCACCCAGCAGCCGCTGCTCGGCGTCGCCCGGGGTGCGGGCATGCGGGGGCCACTGGGCAGTGATGAGCGTGTACGGGGCATCCGCCGCCGGCTCGCGGCGTAGCAGCACCACCGCCGGAACGGCCGTGAAGTCCTGGTAGAGACCAGCCCTCCAGTACGGCTCCTCCGTCGCGAACCGCTCCGCGGCGGCGCGGTCGGCGAAATCGACGATGTGGACGCTTCCCGTGTGCTCCTCACCGTCGTCGGAAAGGGTGGGGCCGCGGAGTATCAACCGGCCGTCGAACCGGTCCATGTAGGACCAGTGCTCCTCGGCGAACTCGAGCAACTGGTCGGCGACCCCCGGCTTGTCTTGCGCATGAACGTAGAACGGCATGCCTAGACGGTACCGGAGCGCTCGGGACAGGTCCTTGCAGCCATCAACGGGTGACCGTGATTCAGCACTTCAGCGAGCCATGTGTCCTCGGAGTTGCTGACGGCCTGCGGCGGTTTCGACGCCGTGTCCACGCTGCCCGCTGTGGGAGGGACGCGGCGCCGCTACCGAGAACGCCGTCGCTCTTCATACAAGAAGCGGGACGTGCGGTGACCGCGAGAGTTCACATTCGCTTCGGGCGGTGTTGCGGCGGCAGCGGCGACGCGTGACCGCAGCTCAGTACGCGGACCGCCAGTTCGTCGTCGGGGGTCTCGACCAGCAGCACAGCGGCGAACCGGGGTGTCGCGGCGAGCGGAGTCCCCTGGGGAGGCCGGCTCAGGCAGGCGGCGCGACAGGTGGTGCGGGCCGGTCAGCCGACGCGCACCGCCCGCCAGGCAGCCGTTCGGCCTGCCGCATGGCCGGACGAGCGCGTAGGGGTGTTCAGGGCCTGCGGCCGCGGAAGGTACGGCGCAGGTCGCTCACCCAGGCGTCGGGGTTCTCTCAGGGGATGAAGTGGCCGCCGTGGTCGTGGGCGTTGACGTTGACGTGGTTGAACCAATCGGCCTGCGGGCTGGTCTTGAACGCCCGGACGCGCTCGTCGGCGGTGTGAATGCCGGGCGGATTCTCGTACGTGACGAAGGTCAGGCCGACCGGAGCCTGCACGACCGGAGTGCGGTCGTGGGCGGGGGCCCAGGGGTAGCGGTTGGCGTTGGCGTTGGCGTTGGCGTTGGCGTAGTAACGCATCGACGTGGCGACTGAGTTGTTCACCCAGTAGATCGTGGCGTGGGTGAGCAGGTCGTCCTTGGTGAAGACGGACTCGATGTCACCGCCGTTTTCGCTCCAGGCGTTCCAACGCTCCAGCAACCACGCGAGCAGTCCGGCGGGTGAGTCGCTCAGCCCGTGGGCCAGGGTTGCACCGTCGAGCATGTGCACGGCGAGGTGGGACGCCGAGCGGTGGTCCAGCTCGATGACGCGGGCGCGGACGTCGGCGGGCTGATCGTCGGTGAGGGGCCGATTCCGGGCGAAGTCCCAGGCGCGGGGGCCGGTGAAGAAGTCGAGCGGCAGCCCGGAGCCGATGTGGACGCCGTACAGCTCGTCAGCGTATTTGTGGCCGAGCTGGCTGGAGACGATCCCGCCGATGTCGCAGCCCCCTGCGGCGTACTTCTCGTATCCCAGGGTCTCGGTCATCAGGGTGTGCCCCCTCCCGCCAGTAGGCGACCAGCTCACGGAGATAACTGTCCGGGACGCCGTAGGACCAGTCCCCATTTCCCTCGTCCAGCGGCGGACGGGTCAATGCGAGACGGGCGCGCAGGTCGTCGAGGACCTCGTCGGGCACATGGATCGGGGTGGGCTCCAGAGGGAAGGCGTGCGGAGCGGTCATGGCATGGTCCCTTACTGAGTGGGCGAGCGGTGTCGTCGGCTTGTTGGGCGGTTGGGCGGCGAGCCGGGCCACTTCGAGAGGTGCGGGCAGCGACGCGGCAAGCACATTTCCACGTCCGCCTCGGGGCGGCGTTGCACAGGTGGCCGCCTGGCCGTCTTCCCATGCGGCAGCCCTGCATCGAAGTCTGGGAGGATTCGGGCATGCTCATCAATCAGGCCTCGACGGCCGACCTCGACGACAACACCCCCTGGGACGCCCTGTACGAGCAGGCCGCCGATGAATGCAATGACCTCGTTTCGGAGGTACGCACCGCGGTCGAGTTCGGCATGAACGACCCCGAGGACTCGGTGGAGATGGCCTGTGCTGCGGCGGAGACCGCTGGGGCCTCGGCACAGGCCCTTTCGAGCCCCTGGTCCCTCTACACCCCGCAGGAGGCCGCCACGGTCGCCTCGGCACTCTTCGTCCAGCTCCAGTACAGCGCCGACGCCCTCCAGGAGCTCTCGCGCGGTGTCGGCCGGATCGTCGAGCGCGGCGAGGCCGAGCTGCCCGCCCTGGCCGGCCCCGGGCAGCCTGCGAACCTGAGCGATGCTCTGGAGACGCTGCGGTCGGTGTCCGGCACGATCCACGGCCTGGTCGCCCGGCACGCCTCCACCACCGTGCGCGCCCTGCACACCTCCCCCGGCTCCGCTCCGGTGCCCGCTGACGCCCACCGGACCGTGGTGGCCGTAGCGTCCCTGCTCGCCGGGCAGCACGATGGGGCAGTGACGCTGAACACCCGTCACGAGGACGGCGATTACGACCCGGAGAGCGACGAAGGGTTCGGGTGTGGCTGTGACGTCACGATCGTCGGTGACGACGAGGCGTACAACTTCCACCGTGGCGACTCGGAATGGTCGATCATCAGGGATTCGGACGGCCGGACTCTGCCCGACGGCTCCACGCTCTACGACACCCACGAGACCCTGAGCACGACCCTGAAGACCGCCCACCCCCAGCAGCTGGCCGACGACATCCTGCGGTTCATCGCGGACGGCCGGGGCGCCCCGCAGAACGTCGGCGGCGAGCTGCGGGCGGCCGTCCCGGCCGATCGGCACTGACCGTTCCCGGGCCTTGTCGGCGAGGAGAGGAGGCCTGCGGCGGCTCCCGGACGATTCGGCGATTCGGTCTGGAAACAAGACGGCGTCCGATGTGGTGAGGCGGGGAACTCGCGTGTGGCAGCACAGTGCCCCGGCGAGGCCGAGGAAGGCCGGGTAGTTGCGGGGTCGGCGTCCGTAGCGGTGGTTGAGTCTGCGGGAGCCGGTCAGCTCGGACATGGCGCGTTCGATGACCCGTCTGCGGCGTCCGAGTCGTTCGCCGGATTCGATTCCTTTGCGGGCGACGCGGACGCCGATTCCGCAGAGCGGGAACACTCCAGGAAGAAAAGACGACATGAGATGTCGCCTTTAACGTGCACCGTGGTGTCATGGACAAGGACAGGAACACCCAACACCCCGGCCAGGACGGCCCGCTCACCGGCCGGATCGCGCTCGTGGCCGGGGCCACCCGCGGCGCCGGCCGCGCCCTCGCCGTCGAACTCGGCCGCGCCGGAGCCACCGTCTACGTCACCGGTCGCACCACCCGCGAGCACACCAGCGAGGTCGGCCGGACCACGGAAACCATCGAGGAGACCGCGGAACTGGTCACAGCGGCCGGCGGTACCGGCATCGCCGTCCCCACCGATCACCTGGACGAGGACCGGGTACGTGCCCTCGTCGACCGGATCGATCGCGAACAGGGACGGCTCGACATCCTGGTCAACGATCTGTGGGGCGGCGAGCACCTGCTCATCGGCTCCGTCTTCGGCAAGAAGAGCTGGGAGACACCACTCGCCGACGGCCTGCGCATCCTGGAACTCGGGGTGCGCTCGCACGTGATCACCGCAGCACTCGCCCTCCCGCTCCTGGTCCGCTCCGATGCGCCCCTGCACGTGGAGGTCACCGACGGCACTGCGGTCTCCAACCGCCGTTACCGCGAGAACCTCTACTACGACCTCGCGAAGAACGCACCGATCCGGATCGCCTTCGGGCTGGGCGAGGAACTGGCGGAGTACGGAGGCACGGCGGTCGCCGTCACGCCGGGCTTCCTGCGTTCGGAACAGATGCTCGCCCACTTCGGCGTGAGCGAGGACAACTGGCGCGACGCCGTCGCCCAGGAACCGGCCTTCGCGATCGCCGAATCGCCGCACTACCTCGCCCGCGCGGTCGCCGCGCTCGCCGCCGACCCGGACCGGGCTGCCCGCTGGAACGGGAAGTCCACCTCCAGCGCCGAGCTCGCCAGGACCTACGACGTACGGGACGTCGACGGCAGCCGGCCGGACTGCTGGGCGTACTTCGAGGACATCACGCACGGCGGGATGAACAAACCGGTCGATGACTACCGCTGATCCTCCGGCGCCGCGCCGTACGATCCTGCGGGGCTCCGCGCGCTCCCGGAAGCGGACACTGAGCGCTTGCCGCGACCAGCCGCCCGAACTCGCTGCGACGTAGTGGTCGGCGCGGGTCCGCCCGAGGCACAGCACGGTCTCGTCGCGGCATTTCCCTCCCGCGCCGAAGGTGTACCAGCAGTGCCGGCGGTATTCGATGCTCCCGGCCCGCCTGCGAACGAGCAGGCAGGGCCTGGTCGCGAGCGGCTTGCTCCGCCGGATCGCAATCCTTCAGACGGTGACCAAGCTGTTCGAGAGAGGGGGTGGACAGGGGTGCTGCGGATGCGGCGCAGGTGGTCACGGTGACGAGTCGGCCTTCGCGACTGTCCGGCTGCGGACGAAGGTCACCAAGGGGCCGGCTGCCGCACGGAAGCCCTGGCGACGGTGTCCGGAGCTCGTCGAGTCCACCCAGACCCTCTGACGCTCTGTGGACGTACCCCACCTCGTCGCTCTGGCGAGGGTCGGAGCCCGCTTCGAACGCGGCCACTCGACCGAAGGCCCGGAGTCTGTTGCGGCATGATCACGGTCAGCCGATCCTCTGGAGACCCACATGTCCTGGTCCGAACGCACAGTGACGCGAGACGGTGTCCGACTTGTCTGCCGAGACTGGGGTGGGCCGGGACAGCCCGTCATGCTGCTGCACGGTCTGGCCGGCCACGCGGGTGAGTGGGATGCAACAGCCCGGCGTCTGAGCCCCAGGTATCGAGTCGTCGCGGTCGACCAACGCGGGCACGGCGCCAGCGAACGCCGCCCACAAGACGTCTCTCGCGCTGCCTATGTCACCGATGTCATCACCGTCATCGATCAGCTGGAGTTGCGACGGCCCGTCCTGGTCGGCCAGTCACTGGGCGGGCACACGGCCATGCTCACCGCCGCCGCACATCCCGAGTGGGCCCGCGCACTCGTGCTCATCGACGCCGGCCCAGGCGGCGCGAACCCGGATGCTCCCGCCGAGGTCGGCCGATGGCTCGACTCGTGGCCGATACCGTTCACCTCTCGCGAGGCCGCCGCCCAGTTCCTCGGCGGCGGCCTGATCGGTGAAGGCTGGGCGGCCGGCCTGGAAGAACGAGACGGTGGCTGGTGGCCACACTTCGATCGGGACGTGATGGTCCGCTCGTTGGCGGAGAACGCCCGGCGTTCCTACCGGGACGAGTGGGAGCAGGTCACGTGCCCGACCCTGGTCGTCCTGGCCCAGGACAGCATCATCCCTCCGCAGGAAGCCGACGACATGCTCCGCCGGCGACCCACCACCGTGGCCGTCAGCATTCCCAGAACCGGCCACGACCTGCACCTGGAACAACCCGGGACTTTGCACAACCTGCTCTCCTATTTCCTCCACGAGTTCGCCGACTGAGGCTGAACTCGTGATGTCGTGACCGGCCTGCCCGATAGTCAGGCCGGTCTGAGCCACGACACGACATCACGAGTGGGCGGCAAACTGGCCCGAGGGCCAATGCCGCCCAGCGGCAGTCAAGGTCTCGTCGTCACTTGGTGAGAACAAAAGTGACGTTGTGTCCGCCGAGCCCGAACGAATTGGCCAGCGCCGTTGCTGACGCGAAAACCGGTGTCCTGGACATCTGGATACTGTCCTGTTAGGTGCTCTGCCGGGTCAGGCGTCCCAGGCGCGAGGACGGTTCAGTTCTTCCCATTCGGGACGGAGCAGTGAGAGCACGGCGAGGTCGTAGCGGCGACCGCGATGGAGACAGGCTGCACGGCTGATCCCTTCCTTGGTGAAGCCGGACTTGGCAAGGACGGCGAGTGCTGGGCTGTTGTCAGTGTGGGTTTCTGCCGCGAGCCGATACATCGGGAGTTCGCCGAATGCGAGATCCACCAGGGCGTCGAGAGCGGCGGTGCCGTGGCCGTGTCCGCGATGCTGAGCAGCGAGCATCAGCTCGACCTGAGCTGTGCCGTCGACAATGTTCTGGCCGCTCAGTGCAACGTGGCCGACCGGGGTGCTGTCGGGCAGGAGGATGAGGAAGTCGTCGCGATCGTCGTCGTCGATGTAGCGCTCGATGCGCTCGCGCACAGCGGTGAGTGAGCGCGGCCAGATGCCCATTTGGTGGGCGGTCACGGGATCGGATCGCCAACCGTGCATGAGCTCGGCGTCATCCGTGTCGAGTGCCGCGAGGCCGACAGACTCGGCCCGCCAGGAAAGTTCCCTTTCAGCCTCTGAGTCATGGTCGTTGCCTGCGGTACTGATGTCCTCGGTCATAGGCGGATGCTAGGGATGACTTCAAGCCTGGGCCACCGGATTTCTCCGCTCAGCGGCTCGACTCCGTGCTCGGTCATCCGCGAATCCGGACAGGAGGCAGTGAGGTGGGGTGCGACCTGATACATGCGCGCGAGCTTGTCGGTTCGCAGGACCAGGCCGCGCCACTGCTCTAGGCGGGCGATGCAGCGCTCAAAGTATTGCGCTCCTTGCATGTCTCGGGACGAAGCCGGGTGGGCGGGCTCCTGCACGGCCTCGCCGCAAGCGGTGGGTGGCCGATCCGGTCGGCGGGCTGTGGGACGACGGCCGGATACCTCGGCGGCGGAGATGCACATCGATAGCGCGGGAAGGGAGTAGGTACGGGGTTTCATCTTTGATCAAGACCCCCGTGCCGACAACGCCCGTGATCAATTCAGCTGTGCGTTTTACTCGCATAGCTGATCAGTAGCTAACGGCTCTGGTTCGGGACGTTGCTCCCGGCCGGACTGTTCGAGTGCTGGACCGTCACGCCTGTCGTATAGCTGGCGTCCGATGCCTCGCCGTAGAGCGGCGGGCTGTCTGGCACGTGGTGGGGTGGTCACATGAGGGGCGGTTGGCGTACATGTGACCATCGCACGGTGGCGCTCGTTGACCTCGTGGTGTGAGCACACCGCACGGTGACCCGTTGAAAGTGCCGGGCCGTCGAGCCCTGGGGAATAGACAGGGGCCCGTGCGGTGCGCTGGCGCCGCGAGAAGTCTTCTGAGATGTCGGCACTCGATGCCTGTGATTAGCGCGACGCGCGGTTCCGCATGTGCTCTCACCAGCACTGACAACGACACATGGGCAGGGGGAATAGAGGGTGATCTACTGCGGGATCGACTGGGCCGAGTCGCACCATGATGTCGCCGTGATCAACGATGCTGGCGAAGCGTCGCATCACGGACGATGCCGAGGGCTACAAGATCCTCTCGGAGCTGCTCGCCGACTACGGCGACGGCCCGGACGATCCGATCCCGGTCTGCATCGAGACCAACCGCGGTCTGCTTGTCGCTCTGCTCAACCAGGGCGGACGCAAGGTCTACGCGATCAACCCCATGGCAGCATCCCGGTACAGAGACCGCCACGGCGTCTCGCGCAAGAAGTCCGACCCCGGCGACGCCCTGATCCTGGCGAACATCCTGCGCACTGACAGGCACGTGCACCGGCCGATCCCAGCCGACACTCCGCAGGCCAGAACGGTGGCGGTCCTGGCGCGCGCCCAGCAAGACGCACAGTGGAACCGGCAGCACATGTCCAATCAGGTCCGCTCCCTGCTGCGCGAGTACTACCCGGCTGCCCTGGACGCCTTCGCCACCTGGACGAACCCACTGACCAGGCCCGAGGCACGCGAGATCCTGCGCATCGCCCCGACCCCGGCCAGGGGCGCCAAGCTGACCATCGCGCAACTGCGCGCCGCCCTGGCGCGCGCCGGCCGCAGCCGAGGCATCGCGGCCGCCGCAGAACGCATCAAAGGCGTGCTGCGGGGTGAGTACGCCCACCAGCCGCCCGAGGTCGAGGACGCCATGGGCGCCCAGCTCCTCGGCCTGCTGCGGCAGCTCGACGCCGCCTGCATCGCGGCCGACGAACTCGCCAGCCAGGCCGAGACGGTGTTCCGCGAACACGGGCCAGGTGGCGCGTAGCCCTGCGTGGCTGCTCCGGGACTTTGACCAGGCGCGATCGGACGGCGGAGCCGTGGTGTCGGTGGCATGTCGGGGCTGTCGGTCCGGTGTCGGTGGCGTCTGGCACCTTTCGAGAGGTCCTGCCGGGTGCCCATCCGGCTGTGGATTTCCGCTTTCTCTCCTCACCCGAATTCAAGGAGCGCATATGACGATCACTGTCCGGCCGGGGAGCACCGTGATGTTCACCGGCGATTCGATCACCGACTGCCAACGGCTGGAGAGCGAAGACGGTCTCGGGTTCGGCTACCCGCTGCGCGTTGCGGGCGAGTGGGGCTTGCGGCACCCGGACCGGCCCGTGAACTGGCTGAACACCGGGATCGGCGGCAACAAAGTGATGGACCTCGAAGCCCGCTGGCAGGCGGACGTGCTCGACGCGAGCCCGGACGTGGTGTCGATCCTCGTCGGGGTCAACGACATGGGCTGGCACACACTGGACCCGAAGGGGTACGTGATCTCCGTAGAGGAGTTCGAAGCGGGTTATGACCGCCTGCTCGCGCCCCTTGCCGAGGCAGGCACAGAGCTGATCCTCATCGAGCCGTTCCTGCTGCCGATCCACGGCGTCGTCGAGGCCGGTGCCGGTGTCGCGCTCATCGGCGAGGAAGAGCGAAAGGAATGGCGCACCGATCTGGACCCGAAGATCCAGGTCGTGCGCAGGCTCGCCCTCAAGTACAACGCGCTTCTGCTCGCCGCCGACGGTATGTTCGCCGAGCTCGCCGCGACGACCGGGCCGGAGTACTGGGCCGAGGACGGCGTACACCCGACACCGGCCGGTCACGCCGCACTCGCGGCGGCCTGGCTGTGCCTGGTCGCGTGACCGAGCCTCGTGATCGCCCACAACACCGGCAATCGCGGGCGGGGAATACGACGGCCCGGAACACCGAGGCGCAGGTACGGAAGATGGCGGCACGGGACCCGGAGTGGGCCCGCTTCGGGGCGCGCACGCATCGGTACGCGTTGGCGCCCCGGTTGCCGGAAACGGAGATCCGGGCATTCGAGGAGTCTCACGGCATTGATCTGCCGGTGGAGTACCGGTCCTTCGTCTCGGAGGTGGGCAATGGCCCGGCCGGGCCCGGCCACGGGCTGATGCCGTTGACCACTCCACGCCGGGAGGCCGGCGAGGAGTGGGCCGCGGACAACGAGTGGGAGGAAGACCGGCTGCAGCGTCGTCTCGCCGGGCCGTTCCCCCTCACCGAACGCCTGCCCGGCCGGATCGGCGTACCGACCGATGCGCTGACCTCGGGCACGCTCATGCTGGCCGATGAGGGCTGCGGCATCTTCATCCGACTGGTCCTGAACGGCCCGCACACGGGCGAAATCTGGCGGATCGACCCAGACTGGGGCGGCTTTGTACCGGTGAGTTCCGGGTTCCGCACCTGGTACATCGATTGGCTGACGGGCCCATGAACGCACATCACATCAGCCGTCCCAACCCGCCCAACCCGCCTGACCCGGCACAAGCGGGATGTCGAGCAAGTGGCTCAGGCCACTCAAGCCTGGATCGTGCGCATCGTGTCTGTTCCCGGACGCAAGGCGAAACGTCGGATTTGGCGAGACACGGTCACGCGCCCCGGGCGCTGCCCGGTCCAGTCGTCGAAAGTGACGACCGCACGGCCGTGGAGGGTGCCGTCGTGCAGTGCCTTGTACGCTTCCTCGACCTCGCTGAAGGGGAAGATGTCGACGTTGTTCTGGATGCGTCCGACGACTTCGGCGGGGTGTTCCCATTCAGGGATGCGGTACGCCTGCGTGGTGCGGCTCATGGCGGTCACCGTCCTTATTCCTTCATTGCTATCTGCATCGATTCGACCGTAGCCCATGTTTCCGTAGGCACTACTCGGTGTTGGGGGGTGAGAAATACGGTGTGGCAGGGACCGCCACCGGAGGTATAGCGCCCTTCCGCGGGACGCTGATGGCTTCGGCCCGAGGGCAAGGGTTCCGCGGCCCCTGGCCTCGGAGTGACCGCCGTCGTCCTGGATTCATATGAGTTGGCACCCGTTGCGCTACCCGCCACACTGATGCGATGGGGAGACAGAGCCAACCAGTTCCTATGACCACTACTGATTCACCGCTGACGGGGCGTGAGATAGCGCTGAGTTGGATCATCTGGGGGGCTCAGGCCGGGAATCTTGCCGACGCATATTCCAACCTTGAGGCGATAGCCGCGAGCCAGGCGGCCGACGCGGTCATTGCGGTGCGGTTCGTAGCAGCCTCAGACACGCACACGAGGGTGGGTTTCTTGTCCGGCGAGTCGATCGAGACCCGGACGGTCTATCAGGGGTACGGCACCGCTGTCCGGTACTCGTGAAGCGCCTTGCGACCTCCACTCGTCCCGTGCGGCTCAGTAGCCGTGGTGGACGATGCCGGTTTTGGTGACGGCGCCGCGCAGGCCGGAGGGGCCGCCTGATCGGACACGTCCGCGCCGCCGCGACGTTCGCTGGCCGGTCCCACCGTGCCGGGTGACCGCCGCCGGTGGCCGCTCCCGCGAAGGCGCCAACGGGCAGAATTTCGCTCGTAGTTCGCCACGCGTGCGGCCAGATCACTCAGGATCACTCGGCGATCGATGCCCCCAAGGTGACGACCGATCCGAAGCGCCGGATGCGGGCGGGCGTGACTACTTCGGCAACGCCGTCCCGGCCGACTGCGTACCCGACCGGGGCGCCCACCAGTCGTCCACGACATGCGTCAAGCCGACAGGACCGGCGGCCGGGATCAACCGGATTTCCGCCGGCACTCAGTCGATCGACGTGCCGGCGCACTCGCCGACCCAGGGCACGCAGCTGGTCGGCTGATTCTGGAACAGCGGTGACAACCAGAAGTGGAACGTCGCGGCCAACACCGATGGCACGTACACCCTGAAGAACGTGCAGAGCGGCCTGTGCCGATGTCGAAGCCAACTCCACGCGGGCGGGTGCCGCCATCATCCAGTGGGCATGCAGCGGCGCCGCGAACCAGCGCTGGACCACGACTCCCGTGACCGGCGGCCGCAAGCTGACGAGCAAGTCCAGCGGACTGCTGCTCACCGCCGCGTCCACCACGAACGGGGCACTGCTCACCCAGCAGTCGGAATCCTCCACCGCAGTCCAGACGTGGGCCTTCACCAAACTGTCCTGAAAGAACGGCGACAAATCGAGCGGGGCCTGGTGCCGCGGCACTCCAGATGCCACCGTGCTGGCCGGGTCCGGTCCGTGAGAGCCGCGGCCAACAACGTCGACACGCTCTGCGGCGCCCTGCTCGCATCCATTCTGGTCGGCCTCCTCGGTATCCACCCCGACGCCGCCGTCCGCTGGGCCGTCTTCGCCAGGACCTCCTGTGCCGACCGACGGAAAAACACAGGACAACTGCCACTGACTCCGAGACCATCAGCCAATGACCACACAACCTCGTCTGCTGGCCCTCCGCATCGTCGTACCACCGCTGGGGAGCCATCAGGGCACCGTGGAATGCCGACCGATCATCAACGGACGGGACATCCTGGCCGAAGTGTTCGACGAAGGCCCAGCAGTTGACCCTCGGTATCTCCTGGGGCCGGATACGCCGCTTCACGCGACGAACATCCCCCGTGAGGTTCGGCTTGCCGAGGCCGAGTGCACAGAAGGATGCTGCGGCGCCGTCTACGTGACCATCAGGCGCGAAGGACAGCACGTGATCTGGAGCGGCTGGCGCAATCCTGACGAAGGTGATGTCGATCTCCCTGAGCTTCGATTCGACGTGGACCAGTACGAGGCGGAGGTCCGCCGGGCTTCGACAGACCACGGCTGGGAGTGGCCGGCCCGAACAGTCGCCCGGCTCTTGGAGGCAAGGCTCCGGGAGCAGGTCGGCCGGCCTGGGACCTGGGAATGCGAACTGGGAGGCGTCTCGGCTTGGCACTGGGAACCTGACCGGATCAACATCTTCCTGTTCCACCCCAGCCGTTCCGCGATCGGGGAAGGCCGTCCCTGGCTTCAGTTCAGAATGACCCTTCCGGTCTCCGGAGACGACCCGGCTGACCAAGTCGAGCGTCTTGAGGCGCGTCTCACTGCTGGGGACCCCCGCGAGGTCGCCGAGGTCTGCGGTGGTTCGAAGGAGTTCGCTGATCAGCTCGGCTACCCCTGGCCGGGCTCCCGATGACTTGCATGAAGCGCGGTCGAGGCGAGGAGGGCCAGATGTGCTGGAGACCTCCGGCATCACGATGGTGGTCAAGGCGCTGCGCCGATGGACGGACCTTGTCGAGGCGATGTCGTGGCTCGACGCGATGAGCCGGAACAATGGATCTCATGAACGCATCCACGCTGTCTGCCGTCGAGATCACCACGGATCGTCTCCGGCTGCGAAAGGCGCACGACACCGACATCGACGGCCTCATCGAGCTCCAAACCGATCCGCAGGTCCGTGCGTGCCTCGGCGGCCCTCGGCCCCGTAGAGTCGTCGAGCAGTACTTCGATGAGAACGGCATCAGTGCCATCGCGAGCAAGCCCGGTACCTACGTCATCGCCGACAAGGAAACCGGCCGGTTCATCGGGACACTCGTACTGGACCGCCGCCCCGCCGACCTTCCCGGACACGTCACCGAGGAAGGTGGGGAGCTGGAGCTGAGCTATCTGCTCCGGCGTGGGAGTTGGGGTGCGGGGCTGGCATTCGAGGCCGCCACGGCCATGTTGAGCGCCGCCGCCTGCGAGCTGCCCGACCAGCCGGTCCTGGTGGTGACTCAGACGGCCAACGAGCGTGCCCTCAAGCTCGCCACCTGTCTCGGCTTCCAGCGCGTGGGCACCTTCAAGGCGCATGACGCGGAGCAAACCCTCGCGGTGGCGGGCCTGTATTCGTTCAAGGTCTGGTCTCCTACTGTCTGACCCAGTTGAACACCTCGGCTCTTTCGCGTGAACACCTCGGCTCTTTCGCGGTGTTGCCCGACGGCACACCGCTACCGGTCAGCTCGTCACCGCGAGCCGTCCCGTCGGCCTCGGTCCCGACAGCACAGTGCGCCACGGACCTGCACTCTCCGGCTACTGCACCACCTACCCAGCTCTCGACCACGAAGGCACCGCGCAGTTATGGCGGGGCGGCGCCGGCGGCCGGCCGGTGCCAGGGGAGGTGTTTGTGCCGCCGAGGTGGTCCCGATCCGGTCCGCCCTCCGGGGGCACCGCGCAGTGCCCGATCTTCACCGTCCACCAGCAAACCAGGGCCGGTCGGAGTCGCGCTGCTGGGGCGAGAACGGGCTCCCCAACCACCTCCCAGGGGACCTTCGGGTGCGGCATGGATCACCTGCTCGACTCGCTGGATCCGAGCGATGACACTGAGCGCTCAGCCGACGAGGCCGCGGCGCGCCGGTCTGCCGATGAGGCCGGTGGTGCGCAGGTAGTGCGGAATGTTGCGCAGTGGGTGGCGTTGGGGGTCGGGCTCCTTACCTCTGCCGATGCGGCGCAGCTGGACGCCGAACCACATGAGCTCGCCCATGCCTTCCAGGTGCTTGATACGCAGGCGGCGGGGCTTCACCGGCTTCGCTCCCGCCTCGCCGGCGAGCAGGCGGCGGGGAAGTTCCGGTTCCATGATCAGTGGTCGGCCGAGTCCGATGACGTCGACCGCTCCTCCGCCGATGGCCTCGCTCATGCCCGAACGGGTGCGGAACCCTCCGGTGACCATGAGCGGCAGCTCGGCACCGCTGTCGGTGAGGGACCTGCGCACGCGCTCGGCGTAGTCGAGGAAGTACGCCTCGCGCGCCCGCGTCGATGCCTTGACGCCGTCGTCGACGGCACCCATGAATGCGGTGGACTCGTAGTTCCCGCCGGAGATCTCCAACAGGTCGACGCCTTGTCCGGCCAGGGCGAGGACCACCTCGGTCGACTCGTCCTCCGTCATCCCGCCGCGTTGGAAGTCGGCCGAATTGAGCTTCACCCCGATCGGGGTCCGCGGGCCGAGCTCGGCACGTACTGAGGCGACGATTTCCAGCAGGAGCCGGCGCCGGTTGGCCGGGGTGCCTCCCCACTCATCGGTGCGCTTGTTGGTCAGTGGGGACAGGAACTGGCTGATCAAGTACCCGTGAGCGGCGTGGATCTGCACGCCGGTGAACCCTGCGTCCACCACGATGCGAGCCGCGGTGGTGAAACGGTGGATGATCTCTTCGATCTCGCCCGAGGCCAGCGCACGCGGCTTGCCGAACACCCCGGGCGCACCGGTGACGGCGATCTTCGAGGGCGCGACCGCCTCCCGGTTGAGTCCCCGCGGGGCCTGGCGGCCGGGGTGGTTGAGCTGAACCCACGCCTGCGCGCCATCTGCAGTGGCGGCCGCAGCCCACTCGCGCAGGAGATCCGTGTGCCCTTCGTCCTCGACCGCGATGTTGCCGGGCTCGCCCAGGGCCCGGCGGTCCACCATCACATTGCCGGTGATCAGCAGGCCTGCCCCGGAGCCGGCCCAGCGACCGTAGAGCCGGACCAGGTCCTGTGTCGGCGCCTGCACGCGGTCGCCGAGCGCCTCACTGAGCGCGGATTTCGCGATCCGGTTCGACAGGACGGCGCCGCTGGGCAGCGTCAGCGGCGTACTGAGTTCCACAAGCATGAGCCTTCTCCTATGACGGTCGGTATAGAAGGCAGCCTAGAGCTCTCCAGCAGATCCGTGTCAACCTTCTATGGCGATCGCCGTATCCGGTCCCGCCCCGGGCAGCAGGCTCTCCACGTGGGCGATCAGGGCCCGCTCGACCCTGTCCAGAGCACGCGCGCTCTGCTGGGCCTTGCCCAGGACCAGCGCTCCCTCGATTGCCGAGATCACCAGCGTGGCCAGCGCATCCGCCTCACCCGCCGCGAGCCCGCGCTGCCAGAACGCGGCGGAAACCGTGGCCTCCCACGTCGTGAAGGCCTCGCCCGCCGCGCGCCGCGCCTCGGAGCCGCCGGCGCCACCCTCGAGGGCGCCGGGCGCCGCCGGGCATCCGGCCGTGTAGTCGCTGTCGATCAGCTGCTGTCGGAAGTGGCCCACCATCAGCCGGATCGTCTCCACCGGGGCGTGGGTGGCGGTCAGCAGGCTGACCACCGCCCCGAGCTGTCGGCCCGCCCGCGCGGTCGCCTCGGCCGCGATCTGCGACTTTCCCTCCGGGAAGTAGTGATACAGCGACCCGCGCGGCGCACCGCTACGCTCCACGATGTCCGACAGCGCCGTGGCGGCCACGCCGTTGCGCTGGAACAGCTCGGTCGCACTGTTCAGCATCCGCTCGCGAGGCGAATCGGCCTCGGCTCCAGAGCCCTTGGGCGTGTCATCGCTCATGGGACTGACTATACCGGTCGACATAATGCGACCAGTCCGCTCACCCCCTGCGATGACCTCGGTCGACCCCCCTGAGCCCGGCGGGGCCGGCCGCGCGGGCGGGGGCCGTTCAGTGCGAAATCGCCCAGCCCGGTACCCAGGTCCCGGCGGCGTCGTGGCCGGCCGCGGTGGCTGCCAGATGAGCACGCAGCGTGGTCAGCGCCGGGTGGGGGTTGTCACGGTGCCAGAGGAGCGAGTGCGGGTAGACGGGCATCGGGTCGGTCACCGGGATGCGGCGCAGGCCGTGGCCGGCGGGCCAGATGAGGCGGGTGTGCTCGCCCATGAAGGTGGCAAGGGCCGGGGTGTCGGCGATGGTGTCGAGGAGCGCGTCGGAGCCGAAGTTGGGGCCGGTCGCCTCGATGGTGAGGCCGAACTCGGCGACGAGGTCCTCGTAGTAGGCGCCCCACTCGGTACCGGGGACGATGCCGGGCATCCAGATCCGGTGCCCGGCGAGCCGAGCGACGGTTACCGATCGGGCACCCGCCAGCGCGTGGGCGGGGCCGGTGAGGAGCTGGAGCGGTTCGTCGAGCACCCGTACGGACTCGATGTCCTCGGGAAGGGGCTGGCCAGGCGGGGCGACGGCGCGGAAGGACGCGTCGATCGCACCAGAGCGGATGGCGGTGACGGCCGTCTCGATGTCGAACAGCATCACCACGTCGAGATCGATCTCGGGGTACACGCGATGGAAGCCGCGCATCAGGCCCGACTGCGCGCTGCGCGAAGCGATCACGTCGACGCGCAGCGGACGGCGGACGGGGCGCACGGACGCGACCGCGCGCTCGGCGACGCGCAGCAGCTCGCGCGCGTGGGGCAGGAACGCCTGCCCATCGATGGTGAGCTCGGCGCCGCGGGGGGCGCGGGTGAACAACCGCACGCCGAGGCTGCGCTCCAGCGTGGCGATGCGTTTGGAGACAGCCTGCTGGGTGATCGACAGGTCGGCAGCGGCCTTCTGGAACTGGCCCGCTTCCGCAACGGCGACGAAAGTACGTACTGCTTCGGGATCCACGCGCTCCACCATAGTGAACAACGGATGGTTGTGAATGATCCGCAGTACAGTTGTTTGACCTGCCGTTGTGCAGCTCGCTTAGCTCTCACAGGTCGACTTCGGTTTGTTCGGGTGGGAGCGCTGCGCATGGTGGGCAGGAGGCCGTTGGGCCGGCAGTTCGGCTGGCTGTGGACGGCATATGCGGCGAGCGCCTATGGCTCCGGGCTGGGGTTCGGCGCATTGCCGCTGATCTCCGTGCTGGCGTTGCACGCCAGTCCCGCTGAGGTCTCCGCGTTGTCCGCGGCGGGGCCCGCGGTGGGCGCGCTCATCGCGCTGCCACTCGCGCCGTGGGTGGAGTTTCGGCGCAAGCGACCGGTCATGATCGCGATGGACCTGACCCGGTTCGCGGCGATGGCGACGATCCCGGTCGCCTATGCCTTCGGTTGGCTCAGTTTCATACAACTGCTCGTGATCTCAGCCGTGGTCGCCGCAGCCAAGATCGTCTTCAACGCGGCGAGTGGCGCCTTTCTCAAGGCCCTCGTCCGGCCGGATGACCTGCTTGTGGCCAACGCGCGATTCGAATCCACGAACTGGAGCTCCATCGCGGTCGGACCGCCGCTCGGCGGGGCGGCGATCGGCCTGTTCGGACCGGTCACCACGGTGGTGGTCGACGCGCTCAGCTACCTGCTGTCCGCACTGAGCATCGCCGCGATCCGCGGCCGGGAAGAAGCGCCGCAGACAACCGGCAGAAGCCCGGCCCGGGCGAGCGCACTGCTTGACGGCTGGCGACACATCATGGGCCATCCCGTGTTGCGGGCGCTCTACCTCAACCAAATGCTCGTCGCCGGTCTGATCATGGCCACCGAGCCGTTGCTGGCCGTGCTCCTTCTTCGCCAGCTCGGATTCCCACCCTGGCAGTACGGCCTCGCCTTCGCCGCTCCCTGTGTCGGCGGACTCATCGGCTCCCGGCTGGCGCGCCGTGTCGTGGCCCGCTACGGCCAGCACGCGGTCTTCCGGACCGTCGGCACCCTGCGCGCCATCTGGCTGATCGGCCTGGCCTTCGTCCGTCCCGGCATCGTCGGCCTCATCACCGTGATAGCCGTCGAGCTGGCGATCATCATCAACATGAGTCTGTACACCCCGGTGCTCGCCACCTACCGGCTCGAACACACCCCCAAGCATCTCGTCGCCCGAACCCTGTCGGCCTGGTCGATCGGCCAGCAGGCGTCCATCGCCGTCCTCACCGCGCTCGCCGGCCTGCTCGCCGACGTCACCAGCCCACGCGCCGCTCTCACGGTCGCGGGACTGCTCATCCTGGCCACCCCGCTCTTGCTCCCCCACTACGCCCAGACGCCGCAGCACGAGCCGGGACCGTCCCGCAGCCACTCATGAGGCACCGCAATTCGCCACTGAACTCCGCAGGCCACAGCCGGACCTGGTTCCTGCTACCGCCCAGTGCCGTACGGATGCGCCGTCCCGACCCCGCAAATCCTCCTGGTCGCGGCACTTGCGTGCGGCCGTGAGCACAACCCGATGCCGGAGCCGATGCGCCGTGCGGTTCACCAGCTCGAGTCCGAAGCGGTCGGGCATTGCCAGGAGACCATGGCTGCTCCAGCTTCGGCATCGCGCGACTGGAAATCGGACGACGCTGTCCCCGCAGCCACGAACGCGACGGACCCCACGCGCCCCGGCCGGTCCTCCGAACGAGGCGGAACCCTCCGGTAGTTGAGGAGGTCGGGGCGCGGTGCGATTGCTGTACGGCGGCAGGCAACGCCGGTCGGGAGGGTACGCAGTGGCCCGAGGACGACCCGCAGGTGCGGTCACATCGGCGTGCCCGCAGTTCGGCGGCGCGGCGGAAGTCGGCTTCGGGACCCGCGCTCTACTGCCAGGTCACGGTGTCGGGGTCGATGCCGTGGGCGCGTGCGCTGGCGTCGACGATGCGGCGGAACCATGTGGCAAGGCCGGCGCGGATGCCGTCGTAGTGGGCAGCGAATCCCGGATCGGTCTCATACATGCGGCCGAGACAGACCTGCATCTGCCGGGTGAGGGGAAAGTACGAAGCGAAGACTTCGCGGTGCCGCTCGACAAGTTGATCGGCTTCTGGGCTACCGGGTGTGACACCGGCCTCCATCGCGTCCCCGAGGGCGCGGTCGAGGCCGGCGACGGCGTCGGCGATGGCCTGCCATTCCTCCGGGCCGCGAGAGGCTGAGCGTTCGGCGTACTGCAGCCATTGCGCCGTGTCGCCGTAGCGCTGACGGGCTTGGGCGGGCCAGTCCGGGTTCCACTGGGGGCCGAAGACCTCGACCTGCTGCTCCACGGTCAGCAGCAGGCCTCGGTCGTGGGCATCGATCATCCGGTCCAGTCCGGCGCCGAGTTGCTGGAGGCGGTCGATCCGCTCAGCGACGTGGGCGCGCTGCGCACGCAATGCGCCGGGCACATCTGCGGTCGAGTCGTCCAGGATGGCTCGAATCCTGTCCAGGCCGAGGCCGAGCTCGCGGTAGACGACAACGCGGTGCAGGCGTTCCAGATCACCGGCGGTGTAGAGCCGGTATCCGGCAGCCGTGCGCAGCGACGGTCGTGCGAGACCGATCTCGTCCCAGTGGTGCAGCGCGCGGACCGTCAAGCCCAGGCGCGTCGAGACCTGACCGACGGTCAGGCCATCGGCGTCAGTGGCATCAGGCATGTTCCCCATTGTCGCCGCGACCGGCGCCCGGTGGGGTGATCCCGATGGCTTCGAGGTTCCGCGCCTCCTGACTGGCCGGATCAAAGGGCTTCGCCGCAGTGAGAACGACCCGTGCGTTCTCGGGGGTGATCACCTCCACATCGCGGGTGTTCCAGGGAGTGTCCCGTGGACCGTCGACCGAGTCCGGGCGCGCCGCACGACAGGCCTCGACGAGGGAGTCGAGCTGGCTGAGCACACACGAGAAACTGACGCTCATTGCAGGTGGCTGCTCCGGTACGCTCGCCGCCGAGACGAGGAGTACGTCCTGGAACGCCCACCGGCGCAGATGCACGAGCGTGCCGGGGATACTGAACAGCTCGAAGAACCCGAGCCCACGAATCCAGAAGTCCAGCGATGCCGCCAGATCATTCGTGGGGATCGTCACGAAAGCGGGCATTCCATAGATGCCGCGGAACGGCTCCGGCGGAACCGCATCCGGGCCGGGAGCAGGCACGGGACTCGTCTCAAACGCGTTGTAGTAATCGCTCATGCGCCCCACTTTCCGGCCTCACGCAACGTGAGGGTCAAGCCGGGTCCGTGGATCTCGCCCTGGCGCAACGATGCGACCGGCGTCGTGCCGCCGCTGAACGGGGCGCGCCCGGCGACGGCGTGCACCAGCAGGCTCACCGTGCTGAAGCGCGGCCGTCGCGTGCGGCGCGTATGCCGTTCCCCTCGACCTGTATGTGTGCTGTGCCGGGTCAGGACAGGCTGCCGCGAAGGGCGTTGACACGCCTGGCGCCCGCGTCGAAGCTCGCACCGTCGAGAGTGCCGTCCGCCAGGGCCTCGCTCAGCGCGACCACGGCCTCGCCCCCCTGGTCGGCGTCGCGGGCCGAGCAGAGGATCAGGTCCATGCCCGCCCCGGTGGCCAGTACGGCGCGCTCCGCCGTACTTCCGTAGTCCCGGAGGGCTCCGGCCTCCAGGGCATCGGTGACCGTCACGCCCTGGAAGCCGAGCCGGTTCCGCAGTTCGCCGACCACGATCGGGGACAGGCCGGCGGGCCTGTCCGCGTCCAGCGCCGGGTAGACGGCCCAGGAGAGCATGACCAGCTTCGTCCCGGCGGAGATCGCCGCCCGGTACGGCACCTCGTCGACGCCACGCAGGGTCGACGCGGATGTGGTGAGGGTGACGGGGCCCAGGTCGGTGTTCTGGTCCGCGGAGGCGGGGCCGAGGCCGGGGAAGTGCTTGGCGGTGGCGGCCACCGCGGCATCCTGCTGCGCGGTGATGAAGGCCGAGCCGCAGGTGGCGACCGCCGCCGGGTCCTTGCTGTACGAACGCTCATACTGGTCGGTGAAGTCACCGGCCGTGCGGTACACGTCGAGCACCGGCGCCAGGTTGACGTTCATACCGACGCCCGCGAGGTTCGAGCCCGCACCGCTGCCGGTGAGCTCCGACTGTCCCTCCGGGTCCGCGGAGGCGCCGACGTCCTTCGCGGACAGCACGGGCTCGCCGGGCAGGCGGCGCACCATGCCGCCCTCCTGGTCGGTCATCAGGAGCAGCGGGGCGTTGACGGGGGCGGAGGCATGCGCCTCGTTCATCTCCTGGACGACGCCCTCGATCTGGCTCAGGTTCTTGATGTTCTCCGCGAAGAAGATCACCCCGGCCGTACGGCCCTCCCTGATCGCGTCCATCAGCCGGGCCGGGGGCTCGAGTCCCGGGTAGGAGTGGATGACGCACTGTCCGGCGCGCTGGGCCGGGGTCAGGGCGTTCAGGGGGACGTGCGACCTTTTGGGAATCCGTGCGGCCGCGTCCGTACGGCCCGCCGGCCCCAGCCCTCCGACCAGGGCCGCCGTTCCGGCGAGCAGAGCGCCGCGCCTGCTGAGGGGCTGTGGTGTCGAGCTCATGACTTTCTCCTTCGCGAGCTGTCGTCGTGCCCGGCCCGTGCCGGGACGGGGAGCCCTCCGGAGGGGCGGTGACGCCCGGATCCGGGGGCTCTCCGACCCGTGGAACCGATCACACCGGGGTCACGAACCCCCAGAGCTGGTCACTGTGCGCCCGGTCGCGCCGTCAGGGGGTGTTGTTGGCCAGGGCCAGCAGGCGGGAGCGGTCACCGCCGAAGTAGTCGCGGTCGACGTTCCCGGAGATGCCGCTCACCGAGCCGGTGGAGGTGTACTGCCAGACGGTCCAGTACGGGAAGCCGCTCGGGATGGTCGGGCTGCCGGTGGTCCAGTGGGCCACCCACAGCGGGCTCCTGGTGGACATGCCGCTCCAGCCGCCGGTGCAGGAGTTCCACCAGCTCGCGCTGGTGTAGATCACGACATCACGGCCGGTGCGGGCCTTGTACCTGTTGTAGAAGTCGAGGATCCACGACTGCATCGCCGCGGCCGACTTGCCGTAGCAACTGCCCTCGATGTCCAGCACGCCCGGAAGCGTCAGGTTGTCGCGGGACCAGGCGCCACCGTTGCTGGCGAAGAAGTCCGCCTGTGCCGCGCCACCGGACACGTCCGGCCGCGCGAAGTGGTACGCGCCCCGGATCACGCCCGCGTTGTAGGCGCCCAGGTAATTGGCGCTGAACTTGGGGTCCTTGTACGAGGTGCCCTCGGTCGCCTTCATCCAGGCGAACTCGATGCCCGCGCCGCGAACCGAGCCCCAGTTGATGCCGCCCTGCCAGCTGGAGACGTCCACACCCGCGGGGCTCGCCAGAAGTCCTGCGTCCGGCGTCTTTTCGAGGTTCAGCTGCCGGGTGTCCGGCTTGAAGTCCTTGCTGTCCTGGACGTAGCCCACGCCCATGTAGCCCTTGCCCTGCGGCACGGCACTGTCGGAAGGCAGCGGCATCGCGGAGGCGGTGCCCGACATCAGACTGAGAGTCAGCGCGGCGCTCACGCCGACGACACCGGCCGCCGTGAGTCTCTTCTGCGCGGACTTGGCGGAAAGGATCCGGGAGAACAAGGTTTCCTCCTGCTTGGTCGAGGGGTGAGATTCAGTGGTGCCGAGCGGTGCTTCGGTGCGGTGGATCTCGGCGCGCCCGGTGGGAGGGCGGCGCGACAAACAGAAAGGCCGGTGTGCGGGGTCGGCAGGGGCGAGCAGGCGGCCCCTGCGTACCGTGGACGTGCATGCGTTGCGTTGTGCCGGTGGGCCGGTGAAGCGGGGTTGTGCGTCCGGCCAAGAGGACTTGGCTGCGCGCTTCCACAGAGCGATCTACGCGCGTCTACTTGATGCGGACATGCCATAGTGAGCCACAGAAACACGCGTGGGGTAAGTGGGTTTCCGCTTCGTTAGTGGTCTAGACCGATCTGCGCTCCGGTGAGCTGCGAAAACGGATCGACGTCGACAGAATTTTTACAAGTGGCGGGGAGCGGCCGGGCAGAGGCCCGGCGGGGGCGGAAGCATCCGGCGGATACCCGTTCGCCGTCCGTCGGATTCGCATCGCACGAGCACCCTCGGCCGTCCGCGCACCGAGCGTATTGCTGCTCCAGTAGCTTTCGCCCGGTGCAGTAGCTTGCCAACGCCGCCCCGGACCACCGGCTGCCGCACCGTCGAGAAACCGGAGAGTCGCCCATGCCCCGAGAGACCCCGTACCTCACCGTGGCCGACGCGCTGCGCGCACGGGTTCTCGCGGGAGAGTGGGAAGTCGGGAAGCGGCTGCCGTCCCGGGCGCGGCTCGCCGAGGAGTACGGGGTCGGGCGCAATGTCGTGCAACGGGCCGTGGACGGCCTGATCATCGCGGGGCTCCTCGAAGGGCGCGCGGGCTCGGGCACCTTCGTCCGCACGCCGCGCGAGCGCCTGCGGATGGTGCGTTCGCGACACCTCGGGCGCCGGGGCGGACCCCCTTCCCTCGCCGGCATGAAGGAGCGGGGCAGGGCCGGGGCCTGGGATTCGCACAGTCAGGTGCGCGTCCCCGCCCCCGGGGCGATCGCCGCGCGGCTGGCCATCGGTCCCGAGGACCTCTGCGTCCACACGCACTACGAGTTCCTCGCCGACGGGCAGCCCGTCCAGCTCTCCGAATCGTGGGAGCCGATGGCCATCACGGACGGAACGCCGGTCATGCTGCCCGAGTCGGGGCCCTTCGCCGGAAAGGGAGTGGTCGAGCGGATGCGTTCCATCGGTGTGGTCGTCGAGACCGTGGTCGAGTTGCCACGCCCGGCCCGTGCCACCCGGGTGCAGGCGAACCTGTTGGGGATCGGCGTCGGAGACCTGGTGCTCCGGATCGAACGGATCATCCACGACACCGACGGACGTCCGGTGGAGACCGCCGACATCATCGTTCCCGACGTGCGCCGGGAGGTGGCCTATGAGTTCGGGGTCGACCGGCCGTAGCCGTCGCGTCCGGCGAAAGCACCCCCCCTGGAGGCGTCCGACGGCGCACCTGATGGAGCGATATTCCGAATTCGGCAGCATTCGACAGTGGGTGATGTGTATGTCAGTGTCTTCCCGACTCGGGCTCCTGCGCGATCCGGACTTCGGGCGTCTGTTCGCCGCCACGGCACTCGGTCAGCTGGGCGACCGCATCATTTTTCTCGCGCTGCCCCTGGTCGCGATCGTGGCATTGGAAGCGGACGAATTCCAGGTGGGGTTGCTGACCGCGACGACCACCGCGGGCTCGCTCCTGGTCGGGCTGCCGGCAGGGGCATGGGTGGACCGCATGCGGAAGCGGTCGGTGATGATCTGCACCGATGTCGCGAGGTCGCTGATCCTCCTGACGATACCGGTGGCG
Organism: Streptomyces sp. NBC_00012; assembly: GCF_045040875.1. Lineage (NCBI taxonomy): Bacteria > Bacillati > Actinomycetota > Actinomycetes > Kitasatosporales > Streptomycetaceae > Streptomyces > Streptomyces sp. NBC_00012. The sequence goes on from NZ_CP108309.1 coordinate 566,111, forward strand.
TGGTGGGCCGGTCTTCTGACGATTCCGTGGCTCTGCTCGGTCGCGTTGGCCCATGGGGTGCTGACGGTGTTCTTCGACGTCGCCCACGTAAGTTGTCTGCCGCATCTGGTGGGACGCGGGAACCTTGTCGAAGGGAACTCGAAGCTCTCGGCGATACGCTCGGTGACCAGTATCGGTGGACCCGCGGCAGCGGGCCCGCTGGTCGGTTGGGCGGGCGCGCCCGCGACGCTCCTGGTGAGTTCGGTGGGAATGGCCGCATCGGGTCTTCTCGCGTTCCGCATCCGGAAACCCGAAGAGAAGCCGGTGCCGAGCGAGCACCCTCGGTTGCGTCGGGACATCGGTGAAGGGCTGAAGTTCGTCCTCGGGCATCCCGTCCTGCGCGCGACCATGATGGGCGATGCGATGTTCAACCTCTCCCTGGTCACGTACCAGACGATGTTGTTGGTCTTCCTGAGAAGGGAGTTGGACCTCGGGTCCTTCGGTATCGGGCTCGTTCTGTCGGGAATGGGTTGTGGCGCGTTGCTGGGGGCCCTGGTGGCGGCCAGGCTCTCGAAGCTGCTCGGGCAGGGTCCGGTCGTATGGCTCGCCCCCTTGGTCACCTGCCCATTGACGGCCCTGATGCCGTTGGCGCGGCCCGGCTGGAGCGTGTACGCGGCGGCGGTCGGACTCGCGGCTCTCTCGCTGGGCGGGGTCGTCCGCGTCGTGGCCCAGTCCAGTTTCCAGCAGGCCCTCACACCGGACCGTCTCCTGGGCCGGATGAGCGCGACCGTCCGGTTCGTGTCCGGGGGCAGCCTTCCCCTGGGCGGGCTTCTGGGTGGATTCTCGGGCTCCACGCTCGGGGCGACGGCCACACTGTGGCTCGGCGCGGGCGGCATGACACTGAGCTTCCTCCCGAACTTCCTTTCACCGCTTCGTGCCATGCGCGCGTTGCCCGAGGAGGGCACCCCCCGAGGCCGTGCGTCGAGATGCTCTCCCCTTCACCGTCCCGAGACGCGGGCGTCACGCCCTCCGGTAAGCGAGCGTGGCGTTCCGCCGGTGCAAAGCGACAGCCCTTAGCTTGATCTTTAACCTCGGGGCCCGAACGAGTCCTCGTACTTGATCACTCGGACCGGTAACTGCCGTACGTGCAGGCGGCCTTCGTCTGAGCATGTGATCCGACCAAGGAACACACAACACTCAGCACGAAGGCCGTGGGAATGAGTCTGTCGCATCGCGTCTTACGGCAGGATCCGTTTGCGGAACTGTCACGCTTCCGGGGTGAGTTCTATTCCTGTCTGACCAGGCGGGCGGATGCGTTGTTCGAGCTCGCGGACGCCGTGTTGTGCGCCGATGGTCCGGTCCGGTCGCTGGTGGAGCTGTCGCTGGTGGGCGAGCATCGTCGCGGGCATGGTGGGCTCTACGACGCTCTGGCCGCGGGCGAGGTCGATGTGGCCCGGCTTCGGCGGGCCCTGACCGCGGTGCCTCTGCCGCGATCGGCGGACGGCCGGCTGGTCCTGGCCGCCGATATCACCTGCTGGCTGCGGCCCAGCGCGCACACCTCACCGCAGCGGATCCTGTGTCACACCTACGGGCGGGGCAAGGACCAGCACATTCCCGTGCCCGGCTGGCCGTACTCGGTGATCTGCGCACTGGAGACGGGCCGCAGTTCGTGGACGGCGCCGCTGGACGCGCTGCGTCTGGCCCCGGGGATGATGCTGCCACGGTCACGGCCGGGCAGATGCGTGAGCTCGTCGAGCGGCTGATGGCGGCCGGGCAGTGGAAGGACGGCGATCCGGACGTTCTGATCGTGGTGGACGCCGGATACGACGTGCCACGGCTGGCCTTCCTGCTGAAGGATCTGCCGGTGCAGGTGCTGGGCCGGATGCGTTCGGACCGCGTCCTGCGCCGTGCAGTCCCGCCCCGCGAGCCCGGCGCCCGGGGCCGCCCGCCCCGCCACGGCGGCGAGTTCGTCTTCGGCGACCCGACCACCTGGAACACACCCGACGCGCAGACGGTGACCGCAACCCGTCTCTACGGCACCGCCACCGCACGGGCCTGGGACCGGCTCCACCCGAGACTGACCCACCGCTCGGCCTGGACCGCCCAGCTGGGCTCCCTGCCGGTCATCGAGGGGACCGTGATCCGCCTGCAGGTCGAGCACCTGCCCAGCGGCGCGACACCGAAGCCGGTGTGGCTGTGGTGGTCGGGCACCGACGCCACCGCCACCCAGGTCGACCTGCTCTGGCAGGCATTCCTGCGGCGCTTCGACATCGAGCACACCTTCCGCCTCTTCAAGCAGACCCTGGGCTGGACCTGCCCCAAGATCCGCACCCCCGAAGCAGCCGACCGCTGGACCTGGCTGATCCTCGCCGTCTTCACCCAGCTACGTCTGGCCCGCCCGCTGGCAGCCGACCTCCGGCGGCCGTGGGAGAAACCGAGCCCGCCCGACAGACTCACCCCCGCACGAGTCCGCCGCGATTACCGGCACCTCCGCCCCAAGGCAGCCTGTCCCGCCGGAGCACCGAAATCCTCCCACCCCGGCCCAGGCCGGCCACCCGGCCGCAAGAACACCCGGCCAACCCCACGCCACGACGTGCACACGGTCGGCAAAACGGCCCCCGCAAAGCGACGAACGAAGAAGCCAACGACCCCACGTCCACGCCGCACAGGTTAAAGATCAAGCTAGGGCAGACCCACCAGTCCCCAGCCCCGGCGGGCAGACTCCACCGTCACGTCGCCCCATTCGCTCAGAAGCGCGGCGAAATCTTCGAAGGTGTCCGGGCGGCCTGCCCAGCCCTCGCACTCGGCGGCGAACGGCTCACGCATCTCCTTGAGGTGAGGCTCCACGCGATTCCACGCGCGGGCCTTGCGGGTCACTCCCCCGGGCGGGCACACCAGCAGGATGTGCGGGTGCAGGCGGTCGGTGACCGGAGGGAAAAATCCTCCACCACCGGTCAACACAGGATCATCGGCCGGATCCGCGTCCCAGATCAGACCGCCGAGAAAGGTGTCCATCGCGTCGCGCGCGGATGCGTCGACGAGGGGACGCATGTCGGCCCACGCGGCGCCCGCGCGGCCATGCTCGCGATAGGCGCCGGTGGTGGTGAAGAACACGTACTCGGCACACCACGCAGACCCCCGGTCCGGGGGCCACAGCCAGCCACCGGCCGGTCCGTACCTCACTGAGTAGTCGATGTCGGTCTCCGGTGGCCACATCGCGTCGTCCAGTGCCTCGGCCCGGCTCTCGACAGGCACGGCCCCCAACTGCTCCCAGTCCGCCATGAACAATGTGAGATCCCGACCCATCGCAGCAGCATAGGCAGAACGGGCGAGGTGCTGCGTGGAGTGGTCGTCGACGCCGACAGCGGACTCGTCGTCGCGGAAGGACGGGCGCTGCCCGGGAACCGCAACGGCTGCGCCGTAACGACCACGAAGACGTGACAACTGCACACCTCCGCCCGGGAGGGCTTCACACGGTGGCACCTCCGTCGACGGGGATGCACGCGCCTGTGATGCCGGAACCGGCGTGGGAGGCGAGGAGCAGTACGGCGGCGGCGAACTCCTCCGGCCGGGTCAGGCGGCCGGTGGCGGTGCGGGCGGTGAAGTGGCGGACCAGGCCGTGGTAGTCGGTGCCGAGAACGCGCGCGGCCCGGGGTCCCTGTTCGGTGAACCAGTCGGTCTCGACCGCACCGGGGCATACGCAGTTGGCGGTGACTCCGTACGGGCCCGCTTCTTTGGCCAGGACCCGAGTGAGCCCGATCAGCGCGTGCTTGGCTGCGGCGTAGGCGCAGAGTCCGGGATCCGGGTCGCGGCCTTCCATGGAGGAGATGTTGATGACGCGACCGGAGCGTTGTGGGATCAAGTGGGTCAGGGCGTGGCGGGTGGTGTAGAGGGCGGAGTCGAGGTTGAGAGCGAGGGTGTGGTGCCAGGTGTCGTCGCTGATGTCGGCGACGGTGGCGAAGTCGGCGGCGCCACCGACGTTGTTGACGACGATGTCGAGGTGGCCGTAGCGGTCCACCGTCTCGTCCACCGCGCGTTCGGCTTCGGCCCGGTCGTGGCGTCGGCCACGCACAGGGTGACGTCGTCTCCGGCGTCCAGCCGGTCGACGGCTGCTCGGCCGCTGTCCTCGGACCGGCCGGTGATGACGAGCCGGGCGCCGTGGGCGTGGAGGGTGTGGGCGATGGCCAGGCCGATGCCGCGGGTGGCTCCGGTGATCAGTGCGGTCTTGCCGGTGAGGTCCATGTGCTCTCCCGTCGTGGGCGGTGTGACCGGTGATGGGTGACGAGCGTGACCGTGTGGGGTGTTCCGGGCAGGCTCAGGGGCAGCAAGTGCCAGCCGAGAGGGGCCGGGTCCTGCCCCAGCCGGGCCAGGGAGAGCCGGGGGCACAGGGTGATCTCCACATCGACGAGGGCACGCAGCAGGGACCAGCCCAGGGCCTTGGCGATGGCTTCCTTGGCCGTCCACAGCGTGAGGAACTCTTCCTTCTGCACGGTCGCGGGCCGTTCGGCCAGCGCGGCGCCCTCGCGCGGGCGAAGGGCGTAGCGCAGCAGGTGCGGTGGCGGAGGGGAGGCCAGGTGCTCGATGTCGATGCCGATCCGGACGCCGTCCCGGGGTGCTGCGAGCAGTGCGGCCACGGTCACGGGGCCGCAGTGGGCGGCGGCCACGCCGGTGACCGAGCCGAAGTTGCACCACAGGCGCGGGGTGAGAGCGCCGGTGAACGCGGCGCGCAGATGGTGGTAGCCGGACAGCTTGACGTCGCGGATACGGCGCATGCCGGGCAGGGTCTTGCGGGTGATGTCGCCCGGATGGTGCAGCCCTGCGCCGTTGACGAGCAGGTCGACGTGGCCCTCCTGGTCGCGGACGGCGTCGGCCAGGGCACGTACAGCGTTCGCGTCCGTGACATCGCAGGTGTGGAAGTGGACCTGGCCGGCGCCGCACGATTCGCTCAGGGCCCTGAGTGTCAGCGCGGACTCACGGGCGTGCAGGAGGCGGTCGAAGGCGGCGCTGATCTCGCCCACCGGACGCCGCGGCGTCCGGGTGCGCTGGTCGGTGATGTAGCGGGCGCGCGCCGCCGGCAGCTCCCGGTCGGGGGTGTGCAGCAGGTCGTGCGGTGCTTCGTCGGGACGGCTGGACCCCACCAGGCGGAGCCGCAGAGGCACATCACGTGCGAGGGCGAGCAGGCACGCGGCGGTGATGCCGCGGGCGCCGCCCGTCGCCACGACCACCGCCCGGGGAGCGAGCGGCAGGTCTTCGCCCGTTACGGGAGGGTCGTTCTCGGTGAGCCGCTGGACGAAGCGGGTGTTCCCGCGATGGCGGACCACGGGCAACCCATCGGCCGGACGGGCGAGTTCGTCCTCCAGAGCGGCCAGTACGGCCGGCGGTTCGCTGCTGTCGCCGACCACCGCGCGCACGGTGCAGCCGGTCAGTTCCCAGGCCAGGGACTTGACGAAGCCGGTGAACAGGTGGGCATGCGGGGCGGCTTCCGCTCCGACGAACGGCGCGGTCACCCCTACCGCGACCGTACCGCCCGCGGCGATCCGGTCGCGAGACTGACGTACGGCCCAGAACGCCGCCTCCTGCAAGGCCAGTACGTCGGCGGCGGGCGGGGCGGGCCAGGCAGGCGCGGAGTGCAGATCGGCGACGACCCGTAGATGCCGGAACCCCTCCGGGTTGTCGCGCAGGACGCGGCCGACGGCCTGCTGCGGGTCCTTGTCCCCGTCGACGGCGAGCAGGCGGCAGTGGACGCCGGCCTCGACAATGGCGCACAGAGCGCGCGCGCACCGGGGGCCGGTGATCACCAGGGTGCGGGCCGGCAGCGGCCGTGCACCGGTGCCGCACCGTCCGGCCGCCTCCCAGCTCAGGGTGTGCCGCCGGGTGGCGTGGGCCGGGGCGCTTTCGTCGGGCCGGGTCGAAACCGCCGATGTCGGGGCCGCCGATGCGGGCACCGGGTCTCGGGCGACGAGGTGCCGTAGGGCAGCCACCAGGTCGTCGGCTCCCAGGTAGCTCCACCCGTCCGGTTCGTGGCGCCCGGTGGGCAGCCGGTTCAACAGGGTGTCGAGGGCGGCGAGGAGGGGCCAGCCACGGGCTCGGGAGACGGAGGCCCGGGTGAGCACCAGGGTGAAAGCCCCTTCCGCCGGCTTCCGGGAACCGTCGATGCCGTACAGGCGGGTGAGCAGAGGCCCGGTGACGCCGTTGACGCCCAGCACCAGTGCCAACTCCAGTTCCCCGCGCCGCAGATGCGCGGCGGCGGCCCCGAGTGCGCTGCGCCCGAGGTGAGCCCGGAGTCGAGGGTCATCGTAGGACCGTGCAGGTCGTGCAGGGCGGCGACCCGGGCGGGGATCACGTTCGGCATCAGCCCGGCCAGAGTGTCCTCCCCGGGGCCGGTCCGTTCGCGCACCGCGTCGAGGAACGCCGAGGTGGCGTTCCGCAGCGCGGCACGGTCGAGTCCGCGGGGCAGCGGGTGCCCCACCGCCTCGGCCAGCGAAGCGGCGTGGCAGCGGACCGTCATGTCGGGCGACCCCGCGGGAACACCGGTGTGGGCGGCGAAGACCCCGCAGGTCTCCCCCAGCCCCTCCCACCAGGGCGGGCGTCCGGGGGGACGAGGGCGGCAACGGCCTGCAGAGCCATGAGCTGGGCCCGGTCGACGCCCTCGGCGGTGGGTGCGGGTATGCGCACCTCGGCGAACTGGCCCGCAGCATCTCCGCCCGGCCACCGGCGGAACGGATCGACGCGACGGTCTCCTCGGCGGCCTGCGGCGAGTGGAAGGCATTGACCACCACGAGGGCTCCGTGCCGGGCCAGTTCACGGCTGATGGCCGCGCCCACCACCTTGCCGCCCCCGGTGACCAGGGCGATCTTCCCGTCGAGGTCCCGTGCTGCGGACATGTCCGAGCGGCCGCTCATGCCGGCACCTCCGCGTTCGTGCCGTCCGCGGGCAGTGTCCTCAACAGCCCGGCGAGCGAGTCCAGTGTGGTGTAGCTGGTCAGGCGGGAGCCGTCCGCCGGCAGGGTGCGCCCGAAGTGTTCGGCGGCTCGGGCGAACAGTTCGGTCTGCTTGATCGAGTCCACCCCCAGATCCGCTTCCAGATCGGCATGGCCGGTCAGGACCTCGGGCGGATACCCCAACGCCGCCGCGTACAGGGACCGCAGCGTGGCCACGACGGACCGCCGGTCCGGGAACGCCTCCGTTCCGGGTGAAGCATCCTCAGCCTCGCTGCCGGCGTCCGAACCGGGAACGGACCCGGCGGCGCCCGCTGCCTCGGGGCGCCCCCGGCCCCGGTGACCGCGGACGCCGTGGCAGCCTTCGTCAGGCCGCTCAGTGCGTCGGCCAGCTCCAGTCCGCTCACCCGGCGGCGCAGCGGCGCGACAACCCGTACGTCCGGCACCGTCGCCATCACGAGATCGCTCAGCACACCGCGGGGTCCGCACTCCACGAACACTCCCACGCCCTGCGCGTGGAGCAGACGGACCGCGCTGGTGAACCGTGTGGGCCGCACCAGGTGGGCGGCGACCAGGTCCGCCACCGCGTCGGTGTCGTCCACCTGCCTCCCCAGGATCGCCGAGTGCAGCAGGTGCCGCGTCGCGCCGGGCCGCAGCGAGGCCGCCCGACGGGTGAAGTCGCCTGCCACCGCGGCCAATACGCGGTGATGAAAGGCGTACGGGACGCGTAACGCGGTCGCCCTGACGCCTATCGCCTCGGCGGCTCGCCGTACCCTGCCCAGGGGCTCGGCGGGGCCGGACACCACGCACTGACGGGGACTGTTGTCCGCGGCCAGGGCCACCTCCCATTCCCCGAGACCCACCAGCAGTCCCTCGGCCCGGGAGGCGGATGTCTCCAGTGCCAGCATTCCGCCACGCTCCGGCGGGCAGGCGGCGAACGCCTCGTCGCGGGCGGCCACCAGTTCCATGCCTTCCTCCAGCCCGTACACGCCAGCGGCGGTCAGGGCAACCAACTCTCCGAAGCTGTGCCCCAGCAGCACGTCGGGAAGCATTCCGTGACGTTCTGTCAGTATTCGGAACAGCACCATCTCGGCGGCGAACAGCGCCGTGTGCAGGTCCGCCGGGGCTTCGTCCACCAGCTCGGAAAGTGTCGGCGCCCGTTCGTCGAGCAGAAGCCGGGAGGGGGCGCCCCGCCCGAGGCGGACGGCCGTGGCGTCCAGACGGTGCAGTGTCTCCTCGACGAGCGGTTCATCAAGGGCGAGCCGGGCAAGAACGGCGGGCAGGTAAGCCCCCCTGCCCCGGAAACACGAAAGCACAGCGCTCGACCAAAGCAACTCCTCTGCACAGAGCGATACTTGGGAGGGACTTGGGACCCGCTTCATCCACCCTGTGCGGGCAGCGGGCAGCGGGCAGCGGCCGACGTCACGGGACGGGGGAAGAGGGGCGAAGGCACCACCGCCGGCAACCCCGCCCTCGGGGCGCCGACCGTTCCCGCCCGGGGCGTACAACGGGACATGTGCAAGCGGGTGTGTTGTGGCCGCCGGAACAAGAACCAGGCGAAGCCAGGGCAAGTAATGGAACAGGCAATAGAGCCAGGGCGATTCCCCGCCCGATGCACACGCAACTGAGCGTACGATCGAGGACACCCACAGTCGTCACCCAAACGAGTGACGAGATAGCGGTCGGAACCACAATCAGCTCGCCGAACGCGCGGCCGCGACCCCGCTCACTACCTCCGAGCGCCCCCGGCAGCCGTCTGGCCACGAGGATTCACGCAGCACCGAAGCCTGGACCGGAAGCCGGGCGGGAACGCCCGCCGCACCCCGCGGCGGCGGCGAGCCGGGACCTGGCGGGAAAGAAGCAGGGCAGCCCCTGGAGCCTGTTCAGCGAGCCGTATCCCGACAGCGCGCACGCGGGTCAGCCCAGCGGAAGCCGCGGCTTCACACAGGACGCGGCCGGAGTTCCACCGCCCGCCTCCGTCCGTCTCGACCCAGGCGTCGCACGGCAGCGAGGCGCCGCACGGCAGCCGGTACAGATGCGGCGCGTACTCCTCAGCACGCGACACACCGCGGAGCGGACAGCGTGATCAGGCGTGGGTCTCCTTGAGCGAGGCGAGGGCCGCGTCAAGGGCGGCGGGCGGCCTCCTCCGCGACGGGCGCCATGGCATCGAGGCCGGTGAGGGTGACCATGGTGCCGGGGTCGATGGCCTGCACGATCACCCCGTCGGCGTCGGCACGGACCACGACGTTGCAGGGGAGCAGAAGCCCGATCGAGCGATCGGCCTCCAGCGCGCGGTGGGCCAGCGGCGGGTTGCAGGCGCCGAGGATCAGGTACGGCTCCATGTCGTGATCGAGCCTGGCTTTGAGCGTGGCCTGAACGTCGATCTCGGTCAGGACACCGAAGCCCTGATCAGCCAGGGCCTGCCGGACGGCCCTCGTGATCTCCTCGAAGGAACCGGCCAGCCTCACAGTGCTGTCGTAGGGCATGGTGTCCCACCTCATTCCTCTCGTTGCCTGCGCCACCGGCGGGCACGGTCACGCGTGGCGGCCGCCACACTCCGAACATACCCCCGGGGGTAAGAGTGTTAGTGTGTACAACATACCCCGGGGGGTAATTTCACTCGAAAGGAGCGCCTCCACCGCACCACACCGCGTACGCGGTGCTGGACGTCCGCCATGAATCCGAACGCACGGACGGCTGGATCGAAGGCTCGGTCCTCATCCCGATCCACCAGCCGCACCGCCGCATCGGCGAGGTGCCCGTCGGCACGGTCCGGGTGCACTGCGCGGGCGGTACGCGAGCCGGTATCACCGCCCCGCTGCCGGACGCAGCCGGACGGCACGTCGCCGCAGCGGACGTCGGCTCCGGTGCGGCCATCGAGGCCGGGCCGGCCATCGTCACCGGCTGCTGAACCCGAAGTGCACCCGGCCCGAACCGGGCCTGATCTCACCCGAACAAGAAAGGTGACATCGACAATGTTCCCCTTCCGTAAAAAAGAACAGCGCCTGTCCATCGACCAGGCGCGCACCCGCACCACGGGCGACCGGCCCGAAGCCGTCCTGCTGGACGTGCGGGAGAAGCCGGAGTGGAAGGCCGGCCACGCCCCTGACGCGGTGCACGCACCGCTGACCGACCTGGTCGCGGGCGCCGCGCTGCCGGCAGCGGCGCAGGGCCGTCCTCTGGTGGTGATCTGCCGCAGCGGGCAGCGCTCGCAGCGCGCGGCAAAGCTCCTCACCGAGCGGGGAGCGGATGCAGTGGACGTCAAGGGCGGCATGAACGCGTGGGCCGCCGCCGGACACCCGGTCGTCGACGAACGCGGGAACTGCGGCTCGATAGCGTGAGCACCCTCGTTCTGGCCCTCGTCGCCGGGGCCGTCATCGGTCTCGCCCTCGGTGCCCTCGGCGGCGGAGGCAGCGTCCTCGCCGTACCGGCTCTGATCTATCTGCTCGGCTTCTCACCGGCATCGGCCACCACCGCCAGCCTGATCATCGTCACCGCCACCTCGGCCTCCGCCCTTTACGCCCATGCCCGCGACCGCAACGTGGCATGGAAGACGGGCACCTTGTTCGCAGCGGCCGGCGTCATACCGGCGTTCCTCGCCGGTGCGGCCGCCGGCCACCTCCCGGAGGTAGCTCTCACTGCGGCGTTCGCGGTCATCGCCGCGTTGGCCGCGCTGCGGATGCTGCGCCCCTCCCGCACCGAACCGCCGGACCGGATACGGTCCGTCACAGCGGTCGGAGCGGGTGCCGGACTCGGTGCCGTGACCGGCTTCCTCGGCGTGGGCGGCGGATTCCTCGCCGTCCCCGCCCTGGTAAGTGTCCTCGGTCTGCGCATGAAGCAGGCCGTGGGCACCAGCCTCCTCGTGATCACCGTCAATTCCCTGGCCGCACTCACCGCACGGACAGGCACGGGTGACGACCTGCGATGGGAGGTGATCGCCCCGTTCGCCGGAGCCGCGATCCTCGGCGCCTGGGACGGCAAACGGCTTGCGGCGAAGATCACCGGCGTGACCCTGCAGAAGCTCTTCGCTTTCGTTCTGCTGGGAGTGGCGGGCCTGATGCTCGTCGACGCGGTCGCCTGAGCAAGCGAGCCGCCAGGAGGTCAGGCCGGAGAGAGGAAAGGCTTTCCCGGCCGGGCGCGAATCTCGCCCCGGCCGACGGGCAAGTGGAGGGCACCACTGCGGTCGGCCTCGCCTGAGCCACCGCCGCCTGCCGTACGCGGCGCGCCACCGCTTCACGAGGTGCCTGTCAATTCCAGCAGACAGCAAAAAGAGGCGGACAGCAAAAGAGAAAGGCAAGGAGACCGCTCTCCCCGCCACTCTCAACATATTGCCCACCGGGGGGCTTGCGGCAAGGCCCGGGTGGTGGCGCAGAATCGTCGGCCAAGGCCACTACCTGCGGAAACAAGGGGCACACCGTGCGCGTGTCGTTGTCGACGTACAAGCGACGCCGCGACGGCCGGCCCGTGCTCGCGCCGACGATGTGACCTCGGGCGCTCGGAGATCACGCGGCCGCGTTGGCGCGAGCGCCCCACCACGCTCGTGCCGGTGATCCTCGACAACGTCAGGAATTCGGGCCGGGTGCCGCCGAGCGACGCTTCGAGGAGGGCCGGCGGGCGGCGCTGAGGAAGGAACAGGACGTGTTGTCCCGCTTGCGGGCCCTGCCTGACGGGAACCTGAAGGCCGACGAGGCCAAGCGGATGATCGACCGGGTCCGAACCTTCATCGGGTACCGGGAGTACCCGAAGTACGGCGTCGTCAGCCGCTACTTCGTGTACAAGCAGGCATTGCTGGCAGAGGCGGAGCGCCTCGTGCAGGCCGGCGTGCTTCCCGAGAAGGAGGACGTCTTCTACCTCACGTTCCAGGAGTTCCGCGACGCCGTGCGCTCGGATCAGGTGGATGTTCAGCTCATCCAGCGGCGCAAGGACGCGTTCCGGTCGTACCACGCCCTCATACCGCCCCGGGTGCTCACTTCGGATGGCGAGGCCGTCACCGGGGCGTACCGGCGCGAGGACGTGCCGGCGGGTGCCCTGGTCGGCCTTCCGGTTTCCGCCGGGACCGTCGAGGGAAGAGCCCGCGTCATCCTCGACATGGCGGAGGCCGATCTTGAGGCGGGCGACATCCTGGTCACGGCCTGCACGGATCCCAGCTGGTCGCCCCTGTTCATCGGAATCGCGGGCCTGGTGACCGAGGTGGGCGGGCTGATGACCCATGGCTCAGTGATCGCCCGGGAGTACAGCTTGCCGGCCGTCGTGGGCGTGGAACGGGCCACCCGGCTGATCCGGGACGGACAGCGGATCCGCGTGCACGGAACCGACGGGTACGTCGAAATTCTGCGTTGACCGACCGCACCGGGTGAACGGACACCAACCGGGAGGCCGCTACAGATCAGCAACAACCGTGGCCGCGTCAACGGCTGGACCGGTTACGGCCGTGTCTTCGGCATCTGCGTGGCAGTCCACGGCGTCGCCCGGTCAACAGGCGTGGGCAAGATACTCGCGGCCGACTCCGGCGACACCTGACCGAACTGGCCGACTTCCTGGTCCCCGAGGCGTGGGTCAGCGGCATCGGCAACGTGAGCCTGCACCTCCGGGCGAACCGCCCACCCAGGAGCCTGGCCTCGAATCCCCAGGGTGAGGAGTCGCGGGCCGGAGCCCCCGTTCACAATTCCTTTGCCAGGCAGTGCAGTTCGGCGACCGTGTCAGCAGTGGACGGTGCGTGTCGTGTTCCGGCTCCACCAGCCACTGCAGCATCAGGCCGGACCACAGGGCGAGGGGCACCGATCCGGCCGACGGGCTCGGAGGCGGTGCCTCGGCGGACGAACGCGGGAGCGGAGCCTCATCACGGGCAACGACTCCAGGGAGTGGGACCGGTTCGACGGCTCGACCTCGGAGTCATTGTTGTCACGGGGCACACTGCGCGGCTGTCCGTGCTTGCCTCAGGCCGTCGGGTCCCAGAGCCCGCCGGCTTCGCCGCGGGCGAGGTGCTCGGCGTAGACACCGGCCTTCCAGGCGATGAGGGATCGGCACTCCTCCAGCGCCCGGATCTGGGCGTCGACGCGCTGTCGATGGGCGTCGAGCAGTCGCAGTCGTTCTGCCTCGTTGCCCGGTCCGTGGCGTACCAGTTCGGCGAAGTGTTTGAGGTCGGCGAGCGGCATACCGGATTCTCGGAGCTTGACACAGATCAGCAGCCAGTCGACATCGAAGGATGTGTAGCGGCGCCTGCCGCCCGATGTGCGCTGGACCGGTCTGGCGAGCAGGCCCTCTCGCTCGTAGAAGCGCAGGGCGTGCACGCTCAGGCCGGTCCGCTGGGCCACCTCGCCGATGCTCAGCGACTGAGCGGCAGCTTCGGTCATCGTCATGCCTCCCACTCCTGGACTTGATCTAGACCTAGCTCTAGATCGTAGCGTCAGCGGCATGACCATTACTGATCAGCAGCCGCTCGGTTCGCCCTTCTCCGCCGTCACCACCGCCAAGGACATAGTGACGGGCCGTGACCTCTCCGGTATGACCGCTGTGGTGACCGGGGGCTACTCCGGGCTCGGCCTGGAGACCACTCGGGCTCTGACGGCCGCCGGGGCCCGGGTCATCGTTCCCGCCCGCCGTCCCCACGTCGCCCGTGCCGCTCACCAGGATGTGGAGGGCTGCGAGGTCATCCCCATGGACCTGGCCGATCTCGGCAGCGTCCGCTCAGCCGCCGCGCGCATCAGCGACCGTCTCGACCGGATCGACCTCCTGATGGCCGTCGCCGGAGTCATGGCCACCCCCGAGCGGCGCGTCGGGCCCGGCTGGGAAGGCCAGCTCACCGCCAACCACTTCGGTCACTTCACCCTCACCTGCGAGCTCTACCCGCTCCTGGCCGCCGCGGGCGGCGCGCGCGTCGTCGTCAACAGCTCCGCCGGACATGCCCTGACCGGCATCCGCTGGCACGATCCGCACTTCCGTTCCGGCTACGACAAGTGGCTGGCCTACGGCCAGTCCAAGACCGCCAACGCCCTGTTCGCCGTGCACCTCGACGCCCTCGGGCACAACGACGGCGTCCAGGCGTTCGCCCTCCATCCAGGCAGGATCATCACCGGTCTCCAGCGGGAGATGACGCTCCAGGAGCAGATCGACCGCGGGTGGGTGGACGAGCACGGCAACGTGGTCGGCGCCGGCTTCAAGACCGCCTCCCAGGGTGCCGCCACCGGCCTGTGGGCTGCCACATCCCCGCTCCTCGACGGCCGCGGCGGGCTCTACCTCGAGGACTGTGACGTCGCCCGCGTCTCCGCCCCTGGCCGGCCCATGGATGACGGCGGCGTGCGCACGTACGCCACCGACCCCGACGAGGCCGCCCGGCTCTGGGACCTGTCTCTCGCCGCGACCGGCGCGAAGCCGATCACCCGATGAACCCTCGCTCCGCACAGCCGCGCTGGAGTCTGCGCGGCGGCTGTTGAACTCTGCCGCACTCGCCCGGTCTCGCACGCTGCCGCCGAAACATCTCGACACCGCACAACCCAACCGCACAGACAACACACCTCGCCACAACTGATGACAAGAGCGGTGTCATCGGATGCCGACCGACTCGGCCCCGACACCCGTGCGGAGAACCGCCGGTGGGCTGCGAGCCGCCGAGCGGCGCTCAGTACGCCTGGATCTCCAGCAGGTTCCCGTCCGGGTCGCACAGGTGGGCCGCCCGCAGCCCCCACCCCGGCAGGTCCCGGGCCGGCGCCACCAGAACCCCGCCATGCCGTCGGCACAGCGCGACCGCCGCGTCCACCGCCGCCGCGTCCACGACGGGCACCACGAGGGTCGCGCCGCCCTCCGGAGGAGCCGGCGGAACCTCGCTCACGAACACATCCCGCTGGATCACGGCGAATGCGGTGGCCCCCTCGGGCGCGTCCCAACTGGCGTACCCGGACGTCGCGTCACCGCACGCGAGCACGTACCCCGTCAGTTCGGGCAATACGCCTGCGTAGAAGGCGAATGCAGCTGGATAGTTCCCGGCAAGTACGCGCGGATGCAGAGCGAACATGGGCCCCAACCTACTGGCCTCGCCATGCTGGTCGGGGTTCGGCTGAAGGTGCGGTGATGGCCGGTGGCGACAACGCGGGCTCTGTTGTCGGGAAGATCCCGAAGGTACGGACACAGCCTAGGTCGCGGTCCGGGTGAAGACGTAGGGGGCGCCGCGCCGGGTGAGAATCCGCATGCGGTCCTGCCCGGCGGGACGGATGTCGAAGGTGCCGTGGCCGTGGCAGATGCCCATGTCCGGCTGCGTGGGTGCCTTCACCGCGGCAAAGAGCCTGTCCTGAGCGACCACGGTGGCGACGGCCGTCACACCGCACCACCGGCTGCCCTCGCCCGCGGAGAACTCGAGCTCCGCTCCCGGCTCCAGGTCGCGGATATGGAGACTCATCGGCGGGTTGGTGTCCGACGTCGTCCAAGATCCCACGTACGTCTGCAGGATCTTCTTGCTCGGATGTGCTGGGGGGTCCTTGCGCAGAAGGGCCTTGCTGTCTCCGGCGCGCCACTCCAGAGCTTCGCCCTTGAGGGTGAGCGTCTGGGTGTCCGGTGAGCAGGAGGGCCCCTGGTCCATGTCGGTCGCGTCCAGATCCTGGTGCGTCACTGCTGTGCGGCGGCCCTCGACAACCATGGCGCTGATCTCTCCGAGGCAGACCCGCTCAGGGTATTGCAGGACGAAATTCGCCCTGTCCCACGTGCCTGTGGTCCTCTTCTCGATCGTGAAACGGACGAACCGAATGCCGCCCTTCTCCGCACTGTCCGTCACCTCGCCCGACCAGGTCCCCACGAAACCGGAAGTGTTACGGGCGGACGGCGTGGCCGAGGTCGTCCGCCCCGGCGTGCGATCGCCGTCTCCCTTCGTGTCGCCTTCGCCCAGCATCGGAGCGAGCACCACGCCCGCGCCGGTGAGGACGAGCAGTCCTGCGGCAAGCGCGATCCCCCGCCGCAGCCGCTCCGGTCTCCGAGGGTGCTGCGCTGCCACCCCGGGCGTCGTCCCGTCCTGCGGGCCCGGCTCCAACTCCGTCTCCGACTGCGGCTGCGAAACGGGGCCGAGGTCCGGGACGGAGTCCGGCTCGGAGTCCGGCTCGGAGTCCGGCTCGGAGTCCGGTTCCGGACTTGGTATTGCCTCCGCTTCCGGCTCCCATTCGAGCTCGGATTCCCCCTTCGCTTCGGGCTCCGCCTCTGATTGCAGCACCACCGCCGGCGTGACCACCCGTCCAGGGGCGTCCTGGTCCAGGAGGCGCCCCGCCTGGGAGCCGAGCCTGGCGAGCAGTTCGGCAGGCAGCCAGGCGGGACGGGCGTCGGAGGACCAGGGCTCGGTGCGGTCGGCGATCTCACCCGTCGCAGGCCTGTTCCGGGGGTCCTTGTCCAGGCAGTCCCGCACCAGTTCGGCCAGCGGGGACTGCAGTCCCGTCAGGTCCGCCTCCTCCTCGACGATCCGGAACATCAGCGCGTGGGCGCCACGGTTCAGGGCACCGAACGGGGTCCGGCCGGTGGCGGCGTAGTGGAGGACCGTACCCAGGCAGAAGACGTCCGAGGCCGGGCCGAGCCGCCGTTCGCCCCGGACCTGCTCGGGCGACATGAAGCCCGGCGATCCGATCACGGCTCCGGTCCTGGTGAGGAAGCCGTCGACCGGGGTCACCGAAGCACGCGCGATGCCGAAGTCGATGACGCGCGGCCCGTCGACGGTGAGCAGGACGTTGGACGGCTTCAGGTCGCGGTGGACCAGACCGGCGTCGTGGATGTCACCGAGTGCCCGGGCGAGCCCGTTGGCCAGGGCGAGAACCGATGCCAGTGGCAGCGGCCCGTACTCCCCCGACACCACGGTGTGCAGGTCGGGGCCCGGGATGTATCCGGTGGCGACCCAGGGCACCGGACCTTCGGTGTCCGCATCGAGCACCGGTGCGGTCCAGCTCCCGCCGACCTTGCGCGCGGACTCGACCTCCTGGGCGAACCGTCGCCGGAACTCCGGGCTGTGTACGAAACCGTCGTGTACCACCTTGACCGCCACGGTGCGGCCGCCCTCGGAACGGGCCAGGTACACCCGCCCCATGCCACCGGCTCCGAGGCGGCCGATGAGCAAGTACGGCCCGATGTGTGAGGGATCCTCAGGCGATAGCGTGTACACGGGATGACGGTAGGGCACTCTTGATCGACTGTCAGCCGTTCGGCCGGACAGCCGGCCATCGCTGTCACTCTCCGCACGCGCGAGGTGGACCCGGCCGACGAACGGCGGGCTGCAGCAGACGTGAGGGGTGTGATCCCCCCCATGACGATGTTCCTCCGGTTCATGCAAGGCTTCGTCCATGAGCAACTCCGTAGCGGCCGCCATCTTCATCACAGCCGAGCTGGATAAGGCGATTCAGGCCGTTCGAGCTCTCCTGGCGGTCGCCGACGTCACCGGCGCCGAGGTCGACTTCGAGGCGACGATCCACTCACCGGAGGCCTTGAGACGGGTTCAGGACGTGCTGCCCGACCTCGAATGGTGGGCTGCGGAGGGCAAGGAGCACGGATCTTCGGAAACTGGCGACGATCCGGCGGCATGCCTGCCGATAAGGGTGTTCGACTGGTGTCGGCCGATGGACCGTGCCGAACCATTCATCTCCGCCGTGGCCGGTACTTCAGCGGCCGTCCGCTGGGATCTGAATGCATGGCCCGAGGTGCCGGAGGCGGAGTTGGAGGCTGTTTCTCAGAAGTACGCCTACCTCACCCTCACGGTCGGCTCCCGAGACCTGTATCAGGATGAGCCGTCGCAGGACCACACCGTTCACGTGCACACAGATGGCGCCGACGGCAGCGAGCGCCGCGTCGAATGGCTCGCAGGACACATCGGCGGCAGGGCCACCGGCAGAGTGGAATCGGCGCCGATCTGAGGGCTGTCCCTTTCGGATGACCTGTGCGTGGATCACCCGCAGCTGATCTACACGATCACGTTTCGAGCACCGCACCGGAGCACCACGGATGGACCGCCCGACCGCTTCGGGTCACGGGAAGGCGTCCGCGACCGGCTGCGGAGATGGGCAGCGGGCGGCACCTGCGAGGAGCGCTCAGCCGTCCACCGGCCCCGGGCCGACGCCGAGGGCTTCCGCGGCCGGGACGCCGCCGCCGACTCCACGGTCGTCCGCGCCCATCAGCACGTGGCCGGGGCTGCACGACGCGGCTCCGGTTCCGACGTCCTACAGATCTTGCCCGGGGTGCACATCGCCCCTCCCGAAGCCTGACAGAGCAGTGCGGGCAATGCGTGATCCGCGTCCCCGTGCAGAGCGGCCTGCACTTTCCACCTGACCACGCCCGTGCCCCTGTCCGCGGACTCAACCGCGCCCGTGTCCCCCGTCCGCGGCCATGACCTTGTGCCGACAAGCGGACGTCCTCCGGCATCGCCCTGACTCACCGAATGGAATACACAGACACGCGGTGATACATTGATGTCTCATTTAAGACTCAAACGTCTTACTCAACCTACTGGAGTCTCAATGTCCCGCCCCGCCGTGGCCCCGGTCGCAGACCGTGTGCACGCGCGCCGCTGGGTCGTCCTGGCGATCCTCTCCGGCAGCCTGCTGCTGATTGCCATGGACACCACGATCCTCAACGTCGCATTCCCCTCACTGGTCGCCGATCTTCAGCCGGGCGCCGTGGAGCAGTTGTGGATCATCGATGTGTACGCGCTGGCCCTGTCCGGACTGCTGGTGACCGCCGGCGCACTGGGCGACCGATGGGGGCGCAAGCGGCTCCTGCTGATCGGATTCGCACTGTTCGCCGCGGCCTCGCTGGCCGCGGTGGCCGCGACCGAGGCGTGGCATGTGATCGCCGCCCGCGCACTGCTCGGTGTCGGAGGTGCCGCGATCATGCCGACCACGCTGTCGATCCTTCGGCACGTCTTCACCGACGCCCGCGAGCGAGCGCTCGCGTATGCGGTGTGGGCGGCGGTCATGGGAGGCGGTATGGCGCTGGGCCCGGTCGTGGGAGGCCTCCTGGTCGAGGACTACGGCTGGCAGTCGGCCTTCCTGCTCAACATCCCCATCGCGCTGACCGTCATCACCCTCGGCGCCTGGCTGTTGCCCGAATCGTTCGCGCCGCGCGCCGGACGCTGGGACTGGACCGGTGTCGCCCAGTCCGTCATCGGCATGGTCGCCCTGGCCGCCGGAATCAAGCAGCTGGGCAAGAGTGGGATCACCGCGCCCCTGCCCTGGCTGATGCTGGCGCTGGCCGCCTTCGTCCTGACGCTGTTCGTGCGCCGCCAGTTGCGCCTGGCACACCCTCTGCTGCATGTGCGCCTGTTCGCCAGCCGTGCCTTCAGCGTCTCGGCGACGGTCCTCTTCCTGGGCATGGTCGCACTCGGTGCGGTGTTGTTCCTGCTCACCCAGTGGTTCCAGTACGCGCAGGGCTACTCGCCTCTCCAGGCGGGCCTGCGGGTGCTGCCCGCGCCGCTGGCCCTGATGATCACCTCGCTGCTCGCCCCGGCCCTCATGCGCACCCTTCCGATCCGCCATGTCATGGCGTCCGGTCTGGCCCTGATGGCCGCCGGGCTGGTCCTGCCCTGGCTGGCCCAGGACGGTGACGACCACCTCGGCTACCCCGTCATGGCGGCCGCCCTCGCGCTGATCGGTTTCGGCGCCGGCCTCGCCACGACAGTGGCTTCGGTCACCCTGATGGCTGCCACTCCCAACGAGCACGTCAGCGGTGCGGCAGCCATCGAGGAGACCTGCTACGAACTCGGCGCCGCCCTCGGCGTGGCCTCCCTCGGCTCCCTGGCCGGAGCCCTGTACCGAAGCAGCCTGCCCGCCTCCGCGCCGGCCGCGGCACACAACTCGGTCGGCGAGGGAGCCCATACCGCCCAGGAAATCGGCGGCGCCCACGGCGCCTCGCTCCTGGAACAGGTCGCCGGCGCCTTCACCCACGGCATGACCCCGGCCTTCGCCGTCGGGTCGGTCCTGGCCCTGATCGCCGCCGCGGCGGCCTGGGCCTGGATCCCGCGAGACATCCGGCCCACCGAGAACGCCCACTGACCGGTCCGTGATCACTGGCGATGGCCGGAACAGGACGTTCCGGCCATCGCCAGTGGTCCGACCGCCCCGTGACAGCGCGTGCCCAGGACTCGATGTCCGTCTGGCCGGGACTTGATGTCCGCGTGACTAGCTAGGACTTGATGTCGGCCACGAGCTCGTCGATGAATGCCTCCCGCTCGGCGAGGGTCGACGGTCGTCCCTCGATGCCCGGACGGGTCTGCCACGGCAGGGGGCCGGTCTCGCGGCGGTACTCGACCCCGACGGCGTCCAGACGGGCCAGATGGTGGTCCAGGCGGCCACGGAACTCCTCGTACCGGCGGTCACCGGTGGTCCACAACGCCTCGGCGACTGCGCACAGGCGAGGGAACGCGAAGTAGTCGACGGTCCGTGGCGAGTCCATGTGCTCGGTCCAGATGTTGGCCTGGCCGCCCAGGACGTGCGCGCGCTCCGCGTCCGTCAGCTCGGGCGGCACCGGGTCGAATGCGTACGCCGTTTCCACCGTGACGGGCACGGCCACGGGGATCGGCTCGTCGGACCGGTCGGACTGCCGGTAGTCGAGATACACCTGGTCGTCCGGGCAGGCGATCACCTGCAGGCCCCTGCGCGCCGCGGTGACCGCGCCGGTCATGCCGCGCCACGAGGCGACCACGGTTCCTGCCGGTACCTCGTCCTCCAGCAGGTCGTCCCAGCCGAGGAGCCGTCGACCGCGCGAGGTGACGTGCGAGCCGAGTTGCCGCACGAACCAGGACCGCAGCTCGTTCTCGTGGCGCAGCCCGCGTTCGCGCATCAATTCCTGTGTGCGCCCGTCCTCGCTCCACTCGGTCGTGGGGCATTCGTCGCCGCCCACTCCGACGACCGGGCCGGGGAAGAGATCCATGATCTCGTCGAGGACGTCCCGGAAGAAGTCGACGGTCGACTCCTCGGCGTTGAGGACGCGGGGGTTGACTCCCCACCGCGTCCAGACTTCCGACTGCTCACCGCCGACTCCCAGTTCGGGACAGGCCGCGATCGCGGCCTGGGAGTGCCCGGGCACGTCGATCTCGGGGACGACGGTGATGTGCCGCTGTGCCGCGTAGCCGACGATCTCCCGGATGTCGTCCTGGGTGTAGAAGCCGCCGTGCGGCCGCCCGTCCCCGGGTGCGTCGGGGGACGCACCGAGCTGGGACTCGCGCCGCCACGCGCCGACCTCCGTGAGTCTCGGGTGGCGCAGGATCTCCACCCGCCAGCCCTGGTCGTCGGTGAGGTGCAGATGCAGTGTGTTGAGACGGTGCATGGCCATCAGGTCGACGAAACGCAGCACGTCGTGCTTGGGCATGAAGTGCCGTGCCACGTCCAGCATCGTGCCGCGCCAGGCGAACCGCGGTGCGTCCTCGATGCGTACGGCGGGCACCACCCACCGCACCCCGGTCACCTCGGACCGGCGATGGACCTCGGCGGGCAGCGACTGCAGCAGGCTCTGGCATCCGTAGAAGGCGCCGGCACGGTCGCCGCCCTCGATGACGATGCCGTCGGAGGTCGCCCGGAGCCGGTACGCCTCCGGGCCGAGGTCCTCGCCCAGCCTCAGGTCGATCACGTGTCGCGCCTCGGACCGAGGAGACGAAGGTGGCACAAGCGGCAGGTCCAGGCCGGTGGAGGGCCGCAGGACCGACTGCAGCCAGCGGGCCGTGGTGCGCAGCTCCGGCGCGGCGGTGATCCCGGTCGAAGCGTCGAGGACGAACTCGCCGGTCCCGGGGTGCATTGATGCGGGGCGAGGGAGAAGCATCGGGCGGGTCATCCTTTCACCGCTCCGGCCGACATGCCGGAGACCAACTTGCGTTGAATGAGGAGGAAGAACACGACGACCGGGAGGGAGAAAATGACCGAACCGGCCATCTGCGCGCTGTAGTCGGTACCGCTGGCGGGGTTGGTGAAGGATGCCAGCCACACCGGCAGGGTGTACTGGCCCCGGTCCTTCATGAACGTGTAGGCGATCAGGTAGTCGTTCCAGGCGGCGATGAACGCGAAGATGCTCGACGCGATCACGCCCGGCAGCACCAGCGGGAAGAGAATCTTCCAGAGGACTTGCCAGGTCGAGGCCCCGTCGAGGCGGGCGGATTCCTCGATCTCGACGGGAATGGCCGCGAAGAATCCCCGCATCACCCAGATCGAGAACGGCAGTGCCAGCGCGAGGTAGGCAAGTATCAGGCCCGTGTAGGTGCCCAGCAGCCCGGCCTCGTTGAAGACCAGGAACGTGGGGATGAGCAGGGCTGTCCCCGGCAGCATCTGCGCCACGAGGATCGCCACCATGACGGTGCGCCGGCCCCGGAACCGGAACCGCGAGACCGCGGCTGCCGCGAACATGCCGAGCACAACGGCGACCACCACTGTTCCGCCGACCACGAGCAGGCTGTTCCACAGGTTCGTCCAGAACCCCGTCCGGTTGAGCGCGACATCGAAGTTGTGCAGGGTGGGCGAGGCCGGCCAGAACTTCGGCGTCGCCGTCATCGCCTCGGAGCGGGGCTTGAGCGCGGTGTTGACCATCCAGTAGACCGGGAACAGCCATACGAGACAGAACGCGATCGCGATGCTGTTGCTGAGCACCCGGCCCCGGGCCGCGGTGGAGCGGGCACCGCGTGTGCGGAGCATGGTCACAGGTCCTCCCCGGAGCGCAGCAGGCGTCGGATGTACATGGCGGTGACGGCGAGCAGCATGATGGTCGTGACGACGGAGAGCGCCGCGCCCTGGCCGACGCGGAAGGCCACGAAGGCGGTCCGGTAGGCGAACACTCCCAGCGTGGTCGTGGCGGAGTCGGGTCCTCCGGCCGAGACGAGCCAGATCTGGTTGAAGACATTGAAGTCCCAGATCACCGACATCAGGGTCACCAATGTCAGTGTCGGCCGGAGGAACGGGAGGGTGACCGACCACCACAGGCGCCACTCGCCGGCCCCGTCGAGCCGGGCGGCCTCCTGCAACTCGACCGGCATCTGGCTCAGCGCCGCATACAGGGTGAGCGCGATGAACGGCACGGCCTGCCAGACGATGAGCAGCCAGATGGACAGATAGGCCAGGGGCGCGCTGTTGGACCAGTCGGCATTGGTCATGTCGCCGAACAGACCGGTCTGTGTGAGCAGCCAGTTGACCACGCCGTATCCGGGCTGGAAGAGCCACTTCCACACGAGGGAGGACGCGACCGTCGGCATCGCCCAGGCGAGGATGAGGACGATGGTGACGGTCATGCGCATGGCCGCCCCGAGCCGGGTGAGGAGCTGCGCGACGCCTGCTCCCACGCTGATGCTTCCCGCCACCATCGCGGCGGTGAAGACGACGGTCCGGGTCAGGGCGTCCCAGAAGTCCGACTGTGACAGGAGGTCGGTGTACTGCCGGGTGCCGACGACATCGAACGCGCCGGTGAACAGGGAGCGTTGGTCGTAGTCGGTGAACGAGGCGTAGACGAGGAAGGCGATCGGCGCGACGGTTACGGCCAGCATCACCAGCCCGGCGGGGGTCAGCAGCCACCACGCCACCCAAGGTCCGCGGTGCCGTGCGGATGCGGTGCGTCTTCCGGCACCACCGGGGCGCCTCGGCAGAGCATCGGCCGCGTGCCCGGTCGTGGAGGGTGGGAAGGCCGCCTTCGGGTTGCCCCGGACGGTCTGCTCAGTGCTGGGCATTGAGCACCTTGCCCGCCGTCTCGTCGAATGTCTCGGCCGCCTGCTTCGCAGTGCCGGTCCCGGAGGCGATGGAGGAGAACACCTTGTCGATGTCCTTGTTTCCTTCCACTGCCGCCCAGTCGGCGGCGGCCGGGGTGGCCTTGGACCGCAGGGCCGCGTCGAAGAACCCCCGGAACAGGGGATCGGCCTCGCCGCGGGCGGCCTTGACCGCCCCCGTGCTGTTCGGGATCCAGCCGTCGTGGCCGGCGATCCACCGCTTCTGCACGTCGGGCGCGGTCGCGATCTTCACCCACTGCAGGGCGAGGTCCGAGTTTGCGCTCTTGGCGGCGATGCCCCAGTCGGAGCCGCCGAGCATCACGGGCTGGGACTTGCCGGAGCTGCCCGGGAACGGGAAGGTCCCGAGGTCGGATTCCTTGAAGGCGGGGTTGGCCTTCTTGATGAGGGCGATCGTGGCGTTGGTCGCGCTCATCGCCGACGCCTTGCCGTCCGCGAAGACCCGGGTCTGGTCGGGGTTGAGCGTGTCGATGGTGCGGGTGGACGGTGCGGAGAACTCGTTCTGGAACTGCTTGTACTCGTTCAGGCCGCGCTGTGCCGCTTCGGTGCCGAGCGTCCCCTTCCAGGTGGAGCCCTTCTTGGACGCGATGTCGCCGCCCGCGTCCCACACGAACTGCACACCGGTGTGCCAGTACCGGCCCGGCAGGTAGAAGGGCGAGAAGTCGGGAGCCGGGTTTCCGGCACGTATCTTGCGCAGGGCACTGGTCAGTTCACCGAAGGTGGTGGGGACGGTCGTCACCCCCGCCTCGGCCCAGATCTTCTTGTTGTAGATCACCGCACGGGCGCCGGCGAACGAGGGCACGGCGTACAGTCCTCCATCCACTGTCGCGGGCTCCTCGAGGCCAGCCAGCCAGGACTGGCCCTGCCTGAGATCCTTGGTGTACGGGGTGAGGTCCATCAGCCCTCCGCTGGCGGCGAAGCTCGCCACCTGCGTGTTGCCTATGTCGATGACGTCCGGCGGGGTCGAGGTCGCGAGCGCAGTAGTGATCTTGGTGGTGATGCCGTCCCAGTTCTGGACCTCCACCTTCACCTTGGCGCCGGTCTGCCGGCCGAACCGGTCGTTCATCGCCTTGAGCGTGGCGTCGGAGTAGTCGCCGTCCATCACCCACACGGTCAGGGTCTTGCCCTCGCCCTTGACCATGGGGACCGCCCGGGGCTTCGTGTCGCCGCCCGGTCCTCGGCCCGCCGACCCCGAACAGGCACTCGCGCCGAGGGCCGCAGTGAGGGTGACGGCCACGAGTGCGCTGTACCGCATGCCTTTACGTGTCATGGAAACTCCTGGAGAAAAGGGGGTCTGGGAGAAAGGGACTCCGGCGGGAGCGGGTTCCGGGGAGTATGGAGCGAGGCCGGTGGCCGGGCACGGATTCGGGTCTCACCACACGCCCAGCTCGCCGGAGAGGACGATGCTGGCCCCGCCGAGCAGGATGAGGTCCGAGTCGCCGGCGAACGACCGCATGGTCAGCGACGCACTGATGGGTGCGTATGTGCGTGCCCGAATCACCGCGGCCGCGGAGTCGAGGAAGGGGCCCTCCACGAGGTCCGGCGGTCCCAGCAGGGCGATCTCGTTGAGGTTGAGCACGCTGCTGATCGGGGCGAGGACGGTGCCCAGTGCCCGGCCCGCATCGGCGAGTACGGCGTCGTGTTCGGACGGGTCACGACCGGCCAGACGCCTGCGCAGTTCGGCCGCGTCGATCAGTGGTTCCAGGCATCCTCGATGTCCGCAGATGCAAGGATCGCCGTCCTCGTCGACGGTTACGTGCCCGATCTCGCCGGCGGCGAACTGCTCGCCCTCGACGAGTTCTCCGCCCACGATCAGGCCCGCGCCCACACCGTGCTCGATCGTGATGACCATGAGGTTCTGTGTCTTGGCGTTCCGGAAGTGCAGCACGGCGAGTGCGGCGATGTTCACGTCGTTGCCGACATAGGCCGGCACACCGAACCGCTCGGAGAGCTGTGCGGCGAGCGGCAGTTCGCTCCAGCCCAGGTGGGCCGCGTGATGGATGACTCCGGCGTCGCCGACGATGCCGGGCGAGCCGACCCCGATGCCGAGTATGCGCCGTGGCGCGAGGTCCATCAGCTCGCCGACGAGCTCAAATACCAGTTCGATGGCAGGTTCGCCGACGATGTCTCCGTACCGCACGCGGGCACGCCGGACCACATCACCGCGGAGGTTGAGGACCGCGCCGCTGAAGTACTCGCTGCCCGACAGGTCCAGGGTGAGGATGTGGGCTGCGTCTTCGTCGATCCGCATCACGCTCGCCGGCTTGCCGAGCCGACCGCCCTTGCGGGGACCGGTGTCGACGACGAGCCCGTCGGCCTCCAGCTCGGCTATGAGCGCGGACACCGTGGGGGCGGTGAGGCCCAGGGTCCGAGCGAGCTCCGATCTGCTCATCGCGCCCTGGTGGTACAGCGTCGCGAGGACCAGCGCGCGGTTGTGGATCCTGCTGTCCAGCGTGCTCGCCTTGGTGCGCTCGGGCGGCTGCCGACGGGCGGACACCCGCGCCAGCCCGCGTTCGGCACGGCGGCGGGGGTCGGTCGGCGGCAGGAACGGCTCGGCCACAGAGTTCGCCTCCGGGTAAGTAAAGCCCCTTTAATTAAAGGACTTTGGATATGTTCGGGGCGAGGGGCCATGACGTCAAGAGATCCGCGCGACCAAAATTTGCACCACCCATACACGACCATCGCACCATTCCCCTATATACCGGGCAAATCGTAAGAATTCACCGGTTGAGTGTTTGACTGAGCGCGGTTATGTTCAGCCACCTTCGGAACACCGTGAGTTGGTGTTCATTTTCTGT
Source organism: Streptomyces sp. NBC_00012 (assembly GCF_045040875.1). Classification (NCBI taxonomy): domain Bacteria; kingdom Bacillati; phylum Actinomycetota; class Actinomycetes; order Kitasatosporales; family Streptomycetaceae; genus Streptomyces; species Streptomyces sp. NBC_00012. The sequence goes on from NZ_CP108309.1 coordinate 592,530, forward strand.
GTGATTCGGAGGTGTGGTGTGTCTCGTGTGTGGGACAGATGCGCGTTGATCATGGTGGCGGCGATGACCGCGGCGGCGGCTCTGACCGCTGCCGGGACAGCTTCGGCGTCGGCGTCCCGGGCAGCGGTGCCCGGACGCGATGTGACGGTGATGACGTTCAACATGCACCACGGCGCGGATCCGGACGATGTTCTGAATCTGAATCATGTCGCCCAGGCAGTAAGGCAGTCGGGGGCCGATGTGATCGGCCTGCAGGAGGTGGACCGGCACTTCGCATCGCGCAGCGACTTCGTCGATCAGGCGGAGTGGCTCGCGGAGCGACTGGACCTTCATCTGGCCTTCGGAGCGAACCTGGACCTGGACCCGGAGAAGCCTGGCAATCTCCGACGTCGGTACGGGACGGCGATCCTGTCGCGCTTCCCGATCGTGAACTCCCACAACACGCTCCTCCCTCGTTCGGAGACGGGTGAGCAGCGGGGTCTGCTGGAGGCCGACCTCATGGTGCGGGGCAAGAAGCTGCGCTTCCTGAACACGCATCTGGAGCACACTTCGCAGGCCGAGCGGCGTACGCAGGTGGCGGCGATCAACGCGATCGTGAACGGCTCTCGTCTTCCCACGGTGCTGGTGGGCGACCTCAACGCGACGCCGGACAGCGCGGAGATCGCCTCGGTGACCGAGCGGCTGACCGACACCTGGCCGGTGGCCGGGAAGGGGGACGGGTTCACGTACGACTCGAGGAATCCGCAGGAGCGGATCGACTACGTGTTCACCTCACCGGGCGTCGAGGCCCGGCGGGCCCAGGTCCTGGACGTGACGGTCTCCGACCACCGGCCGGTGCGGGTCGAACTCAGCATCCGGTAGCGCGGGCCGACCTGCCACCGCAGCACATCCAGAGCGGCCGGGAGGCCACCGAAAGCCCCTGTTCGAGGACTGACTTCGGGGGTTGACCTCGAGGACTGGGCTCAAGGATTGACGCCCGGAGCCGGTGACGGTTCCCTCTCTGCCTCCCGGCCGGCGCCCCGCGTCGTCCGACCTCCAGCGGCTGCTCGCCGACCGTGCGACGCCTCTCCACGCGAACCTCTCCATGCGAACCGAACACACACCCCGCCGGCCGCTTTCGAGCGGCAGGGAAACAGCCATAGGAAAGCGGAGACAGATGAACGTACCCTTGCCATGCCGCTCCAAGGCCGTATGCGCGGCAGGTGCGGCGCTCGTCGCCATCGCACTGACAGCAACCACGGCACCGGCCGCCTCGGCGTCGGACGCCCCCCCGGGACAGTTCCCGGCAGGTCCAGTACGTCGACTGCGGGGCCGCGTCCGGAAAGGAGAACGGCTCCCGCAGCCAGCCCTGGGGGACCCTGGACCAGGTCAACCGCCTGGACCTGAGGACCGGCAGCTCGATCCTGCTCAAGCGCGGCAGCAGCTGTACCGGAACCCTTGCCCCGAACGGTTCGGGGCGGGAGGGCAAGCCCATGGTGATCGGGGCGTACGGCTCTGGCGCCAAGCCCGTGATCGACGGCGGCGGCAATGCCGAGACGCTGCTGCTGAAGAACACCCAGTGGGTCGAGGCGAAGGACCTGGAGATCACCAACTCCGGCAACCCCGGGCGCAACAAGCGTGGCGTCCGGGTCCAGTTGGACGACTTCGGCACCGGCACCCACTACCGGCTCACCGGCCTCGACATCCACGACATCCTCGGCGACGACACCAAGGGCACCGAGGGCTCGGCGGGCATCCTCTTCTCCGTCACGGGCTCGAAGAAGCCGACCAGGTTCGACGACGTCGTCGTCTCCGGCAACACCGTCCGCACCGTCGACCGTGAAGGCATCTACTTCGCCTCCACCTGGAACAACCGCCCGGTGCACGGCGACTACGACCCGAACGGGCCCGCCTACCTGCCCTCCACCCGCGTCGTGGCGCGCGGCAACACCCTCGAGGACCTCGGCGGCGACGGCATCGTCATCACCGCGACCGACAGAACCCTGGTCGAGCACAACCGCCTCGACGGCTTCCAGCGCCGCTCGGCCGGCTACAACGCGGGCATGTGGCCGTGGAACGCCGACAACACCGTCTTCCAGTACAACGAGGTGTCCGGCGGCGAGACCACCCGCGACGGCATGGCGTACGACGTCGACGAAGGCACCTTCGGCACCGTCTTCCAGTACAACGTCAGCCACGACAACGCCGGCGGATTCTTCCTCGTCTGCACCGCCACCGGCAAGCTCGGCAACGCGGTCATCCGCTACAACATCAGCCGCAACGACCACTTCCGCTCCATCGAGACCTGCCGCGGCTCCTTCGACGACGTCCGCTTCCACAACAACACGATCTACATCGGCGAAGGCGTCAGTCAGACCGTCGTCAACGAGAACACCACCGACAGGCACGAAATCTCCTTCACGAACAACATCGTGGTCAAGGAAGGCTCCGGCACCGCCTCCTTCAACCTGAAGAGCGGCGGCGTCACCCTCAACCACAACACCCTCGTGAACACGGTCGGCGCGCCCGCGAACCCCGGCGGCACCAGCGCCGACCCGCTGCTCTCCGACCCCACCGGCGCCCTGCCCCTGGGCCTGCGCCTGCGCTCCGGCTCCCCCGCCCTGCGCGCGGGCACTCCCGTGCCGGGCTCTCCGAACCGGGATCTGTACGGAAACCCGGTCGGCAACCCGCCCAACATGGGCGCCGATCAGGGCCGCGGAACCATCGAGCCGCTCCTGCCGACAACCACCGCCGACGCCTCATAGCAGCTTCCGGCCGGGCGTCCTCCAGCGAGAATCACCGAAAGGCCGCCCGGCCGAAGCCCGGCAACCGGATTCGATTCGTCCACCGGGCACCGCACCACCACTCGATACGGCCCGGTCGGGCGATAGGGTCTCCCCGGGCTCTCCCCCACGACAACCAACGCGGCGCAGAACAGGAGCGGTGTGTGAAACGGCCGACCATGGCGGACATCGCACGCCGCGCCGGTGTCTCCAAGGTGGCGGTCTCGTACGCGCTCAACGATCTGCCGGGCGTCTCCGAGACCACTCGCGCGTCGATCAAGAACATCGCCGAGGAGTTGGGCTGGCGTCCCAACAGTGCTGCCCGCGCCCTCACGGGTGGTCGGGCACAGGCGGTGGGCCTCGCTGTGCGGCGACCGGCCCGGACACTGGGCGTCGAGCCGTTCTTCATGGAGTTCATCAGTGGGGTGGAGAGCGTCCTCGTCGAGCGGTCGTACGCACTGATGCTGCAGATGGTCTCCTCGCAGGAGAGCGAGATCGAACTGTGCCGGCGCTGGTGGGGCGAAAGGCGGATCGACGGCGTCCTCCTGATGGACCTGCAGACCGATGACCCCCGCCCTCCCGCCATCAAGGCCCTTGGCCTGCCCGCGGTCGCCATCGGGCCGCCCCACTCCACGGGCAGGCTCCCCGCGATCTGGTCGGACGACGGCGCGAGCGTCGATGAGATCGTCCGCTACCTGGCAGCGCTCGGCCATCGCCGGATCGCACGCGTGGCCGGGCCTGCCGGACTGGCGCACACTGCGGTGCGGGACGCGGCCCTGAGCACGGCCTGCCGGGAGACCGGGACCCCCGAGGCCACCGTGATCCACACCGACTACACGGGCGAAGACGGCGCGCGCGCGGCACGGAGCCTGATGATCTCGCCCCGGCGCCCCACTGCGATCGTCTTCGACAACGACATCATGGCCGTCGCGGCGCTCTCGGTGGCCCAGGAACTGAACCTCTCCGTCCCCGCCGACGTCTCGATCGTGGCGTGGGACGAGTCACCGCTCACCCAGGTGGTCCGCCCCGTGCTCTCAGTGGTCACCCGCGACATTCCGGCCTACGGCGCACGCGCGGCGAGCGCGCTCCTGTCCCTCGTCGCCGGTGACGAGGTGGGGGACATCCTCGTGGGATGCGCCGGCTTCGTCCCCCGGGGCAGTACCGGCCCGCCACCGGGCAGCGTGTCGCACCCCGGTTGACCGGGGGTTCGGGGATCGAGGTTCGGGGCTCGTGCGGCAGTACGGTCCCCAGCCCCGCACTCTGTGCCGGACCCCGGGCCGGGCAACGGTCCCTCGCTTCGCGGGGAGCCGGTGCGATCCCGCATCGAAGCGGCAGGCAGACCACCTGAGTTGGCGGAACTGCAGGAACTCCACCTGACGGCGGCCCTATGCCAGCCAGAGCTGAACCGGTAAAGTTCAAGTTCATCGGGCGGTGTCCCTCCGTAACTGCTACCCGTCAAGGGTCGCGCAAGTCATGGACTGGGCGTCCTGTTGGCAACGGCGCGTGAATCGGCCGAAGCTTCACCGGTTCATGGACATACGGTGATCACAGGTCAGTTCGTCGCCCCGTAATCGCATCCATCAGCTGCCAGGCGATTGGAGTCGCACACCATGAAGGACGTCACCCAGCTGAGCGAGGGCTGGAGCCTGCGCCACGCAGAAGCGCTGCTGCCTGCCCGCGTCCCCGGCTGCGTCCACACCGATCTGCTCGCCGCCCAGGTCATTCCCGATCCTTTCATCGGCCACAACGAGACCGAGATCGCCTGGGTGGGAAGGCGGGCGTGGTCCTACGTGGCCGATCTGCACTACAGCAGCGAGCACGAGCGGGCCGACCTGGTCTTCGAGGGACTCGACACCGCCGCCGAGGTCTTCCTCGCCGGCGAAAGTCTCGGCACCACGCGCAACATGCACCGTGTCCACCGCTTCGACGTCACGGGGCGTACCGGACGGCTCGAAGTGCGATTCGCGTCGGCCTATGACGAGGCGGCCCGCGTCCGCTCACTGACCGCAGAGCGCCCGAACGCCTACCCGGAGCCCTTCCAGTACATCCGGAAGATGGCGTGCAGCTTCGGCTGGGACTGGGGCCCGACCGTCGTGACCGCCGGCATGTGGCGTCCGGTACGCCTTGAGCGCTGGTCCACCGCCCGCCTCGCCGAGGTCCGTCCTCTGGTCTCGGTCGACGGCTCCACCGGCCGCGTCGAGCTGCGGGTGCGCACGGAGCGCACCGCGAACGGCGCCAGCCGTCGGCTGACGCTACGGGCCGCCGTCGGCGGCACCGAGGCAGAGATCGCATTCGAAGGCCACAGCGCGGTGCTGTGCCTGGACGTGGAGGACGCCGCGCTGTGGTGGCCACGGGGATACGGCGAACAGCCGCTGTACGACCTCGACGTGACGCTGCTCGACGATCGGGGTGACCGGCTCGACGGCTGGACAGGCCGCATCGGTTTCCGCACGGTCGAAGTCGACCGCTCTGCGGACGCCCACGGCACCGGCTTCACCTTCGTCGTCAACGGGGTACGGATCTTCGCGCGCGGGGTCAACTGGATCCCCGACGACGTCCTGCCCTCCCGGGTCACGCCCGAGCGCTACCGGACACGACTGTCCCAGGCCGCCGAGGCCAACGTCGACCTGGTCCGTGTCTGGGGCGGAGGCATCTACGAGGACCACGTGTTCTACGACGTGTGCGACGAGCTGGGTCTCATGGTCTGGCAGGACTTTACCTTCGCCTGCGCCGCCTATCCGGAGGAGCAGCCACTGCGCGGGGAGGTCGAGGCCGAGGCGCGCGACAACGTTATCCGACTGATGCCGCACGCGAGTCTGGTGTTGTGGAACGGCAACAACGAGAACCTCTGGGGGTTCCGGGACTGGGACTGGGAGCAGCCGCTGGCAGGCAATTCCTGGGGCGAGGGCTACTACCTCGGCATGCTGCCCAGGATCGTCGCCGAGCTGGACCCGACCCGCCCGTACACGGCGGGCAGTCCCTGGTCCGGTTCATGGGATCACCACCCCAACGATCCCCGGCACGGCACCCACCATTCGTGGGAGGTGTGGAACCGTCAGGACTACGCCGAGTACCGGGCAGACATCCCCCGCTTCTGCGCCGAGTTCGGCTGGCAGGCTCCCCCCGCCCTCGCGACGCTCCGCCGCGCGCTGCCTGGCGAGCGGCTCGCCCCAGACTCCCCCGGCATGTTGCACCACCAGAAGGCGGAGGACGGCAACGCCAAACTGAATCGGGGAATCGATCGTCACTTCGGGCTGACCGAGGGCGACTTCGACCGGTGGCACTACCTGGCTCAGGTCGTCCAGGCGCGCGCCGTCGCCGCAGGTGTCGAGCACTGGCGGGCGAGTTGGCCGGTCTGTGCCGGCACCGTGGTCTGGCAGCTCAACGACTGCTGGCCGGTCAGTTCGTGGGCGGCCGTCGACGGCGACGGTCGGCTCAAGCCGCTCTACCACGAGCTGCGGCGGCTCTACGCGGACCGGTTACTCTCCCTCGTCCCCACAGGTGACGGCCCCGTAGTCGCCCTCGACAATCAGTCCGGCTCCGCCTGGCGCACGACGGTGCTCCTGCGTCGGCTGGACGCGGAGGGAGCCGTACTGCACGAGGTGTCCTTGGAGTTGCAAGCGGGCCCGCGGACGGTCACCCGACTGGCCGTTCCGTACCCGCTGCTGCCTGAAGGGGGTTCCTCCAGGGAGTTCCTCGTGGCCGATGCCGACGGTCTTCGAGCGGTGTACTTCCCCGTACTCGACAAGGAGTTCAGCTACCCGGTGCCGCAGTACGACGTCCGCCTCGATACCGAGACCCGTTCCGAGACCGGAAGCGACGCAGTCGACATCGTCGTCACGGCCCGCACTCTGGTGCGCGACCTCCTGCTCCAGGCCGACCGGCTGGGGCCCGACGCCGTGGCGGACCGCGGCCTGATCACGCTGCTCCCCGGCGAGGAGGCACGAATCAGCGTCAGGGGCTGGACCGACTTCGACGTGGCCACCGCGCGTGATGCCCTGTTCAGCGTGGGAGGGGAGTAAGCGTCATCGTCCGTCGGGCCGGGAGGCAGCCGGTCCGAGGGGCCGGACAACGCGGAGCCCGGTGGCCACGTGTTCGTCCGACCCCTCGGAAGACATTGCCTTGCCCTGTGCGCTGTGCACGATGAGGCGGCGGTGCTCCGGAGTTGAACCGCGTCAGCTGTTACCGGCTTCTCGCGCCACGCCCTCCAGCCGGCGCCGGTGGTTCGCCCACCATGCCTGATCGCCCGGTGGCAGGTTCTCGTTGCCCTGCGAATACCCGGCACTTCCGTCGATGAGCTCGCGCACGATGTCGGCGTGGCCTGCGTGCCGCTGGGTATCGGATATCACGCGCACCAGGATGTGGTGCAGCGTCACCTCGCGTCGTTCCCTCGGCCACCACGGGACATGACCGACCGTGTCGAGCGTCAGCGTCTCGATCGTACTGTTGGAGTGCTCCCACGCCTGGTGATAGAGCCCGACGATCTCTTCGCGCGACTCGTCTGCCGTGGCCCACATGTCCGAGTTGGGTTCCGCATCCTCCGTGTACCACCACGGCGGCGGCTTCTCGTCGAAGAACGGCCGCCCGAACGTGTCGCCGAAGTAACCCAGTTCCACGCCGGCGATATGTTTGACCAGCCCCAACAGATTCGTGCCCGTGGAGGTCAGCGGGCGACGGATTTCGTACTCCGAGAGCCCGTCGAGCTTCCACAACAGGGCGTCGCGCCCGTCCTGCAGGTAACGGAGCAGGTCCGCTTTCGGATTCGGTTCGATCATGTCGGGCAGTCTCGCACCCAGCTCTGACAGTCGGGCGAAGCAGGAGCCGTCCAGGGAGTGACGCGCCATACCTCTGGCCGGCCTCTGTCGACAAGGAGCAGGAGGGCAGAGAGGCACTCCGGATGGATCGGCGGCTGTGCCGTTCGGGTGGGCTCGGAGGCGTACCGCTGTGGTGTCGAAGGGGGCAACGGGCGATTACGGGAGGCTGGCGCTCCGGAGCCAGGCAGGAGAGAGCGTGTGAATGGGCGCAGCCGTCGAGGTGTCCGGAGCTCCGTGGTCGGGGGCGGGGAGCGGACGGCCGGCGATGCGGGTGTGCTCGGGACCGCCCTTGCCGTGGTGCTGGCGTTCTCGCTTGCGGAGGGCTCGTGGGAGTGGTTCTCCACCTATCTCGGCGTAACGCTTCTCGCGGTGGTCCTGTCCTTCGGCCGTGTGCCGGCGTGGACGCCGAACCGGCGAGCTGCCTACGGATGGATCCTGACGGTGTTCTCGCTGGTGGTCGGTCTGTGCGTGGCGCTGACGCTGACACCGGCACTGCAGCGCTGGGACTGGCTGTTTCCGATGCCGGGCACCCGGCACGGGTGCGTGGAGTCGGGCCGGTACGAGAGTCTGCGGACGCAGGCCGCTCTGGGGAACCTGGCCGGCCGTGACGACGACGCACTGGCCCTTGCGCAGCAGATGCAGAGCCGCCAGGCCGTGGCCGACTGCCTCGCATCGACGACGACACGTTGGCTGCCGGCGTACGCGTTGGGAACGGCTCTGTTGGTGGGTGCGGGTACGTGGTCGCGGGAGCGGACGCGGGCTCGGGCCGGGGCTGAGGCCGGGGCTCGGAGAACGACAACCGGATCCGATTGAACCGGCGCCAGGCCGACCAGGCCATCCCGGTCGGCGGCTCTGCCCCTCGTGCGAGGGAGAGTCCCGGCCCGGTATGCGCCGCGGGCGTCAGCAGGCTCCTTGGCCGAGGTCGCGGGCTGTCCGGCCCAGGGCCCGGTGTTGCCCGGAACCCTGCCCGGGCCTGTCCAGCTCGGTCACGAACCGGCGCCGTCGTGCTCGGCAAGCAGTAGACCTGTGCCTGGAGTGAGGGCCGTCGCGCGCGTTTCAGGATGAGCCCACAACCATTCCACGATCGGAAGGGCATCGTTCACCGGCGCATAGAGACGGAGCCGAGTCTCGTTGTCCTCGCGGCGCGGTCTCCCTGCCACACGGTACGTACTCGCGGGTTGGGCGAGCCGTAGGTGCGGCCCGTTGGACACCTGGACCCCGACCACGTCGCTCCAGGGCACCTCCACGGTTCCGAGCCAATTCGAACGCACCACATCCGGTGTCAGCTCGGCTGACGGCTTCCGTGGCCGGCCCACGACCCGCGCGCCACCCACTCCGAAGCCGGCGGCGATCAGCAGAACGAGGCCACCGGCCAGCACGATGACGGGACGGTAGGTCGATGTCGCACCGAAGCGGCCGGAGACCTCGATGTATTCCTGACCCCAGTGCGCCACCGCGCTGACGCAAGCGATGACTCCGAAAAGCGTCGGCAACACCAGGATCACGCTCAGCAGAGCTGCGCGGCGGCGGCTCCTGCGGAGATCCGCGAGATCCTGCGGCGCGTAGGCGATACCGGACTGCGTGGCCCGCCACCGGCTCGGCAGTGGCGGCGGATGCGGCACTTCAGTCATGTCCGGAGTCCACGGTTCCGGCCGACCCGCACCGCAGCAACCGTGTTCGACGTGGCGGGGTGTGGCAGGGTTATGAATCGCTGCCGAGCCGGGGAATGGTCCGGGGGGAATCGTCCGAGTCAGGTTCGGGCCGTGCCGCGTCGCCCCGGTTGCAATGCGGGCAACCCGCGAAAGCCGGCCGCTGACGGTACGAATCGTGTCAGGATGCTCGGCATGTCTGGTCGCGCACAGAGCTTCGGAGCGGTGGCGGAAGCGTACGAACGGTTTCGGCCGGGGTATGCCGTGGAGCTCTTCGACATGGTGATGGCGTACGCGGGTCACCCTGTCCGGACAGCCCTCGAGATCGGCGCGGGGACAGGCAAGGCAACCCGCCTGTTCGCTCAGCAGGGGGTCGTGGTCACAGCGACCGAGCCTGACGGGGCCATGCTCGACGAGCTGCGCAAACACGTTCCAGCAAGCGTCAGGACAGTGCAGGCCGCGTTCGAGGACTTGCGACCGGGTGAGAAGTACGGGCTGGTCTATGCCGCGGCAGCGCTGCATTGGACGGTCCCGGAGGGTCGGTGGTCACGCGTGGCCGCTCTGCTGGAACCAGGTGCTGTGTTCGCCTCGTTCGGGGGACCCATCCGGCTTGCTGATCCGGTGGTGGAGGAGACTGTGCGCGCGGCACGAGCACCGTTTCTGGAGAGTGATGAAGTCCCGTCGCCGGACGGGACACCTGCGGGGTCAGGGCCCCGGGGAGAGTCCCGTTCGCCCGGTTTGATCATGGAATCCCGTGGAGGGTGAGCGTGGCTGCGGGGTGCGTGTGGGCTCGTCGGCCGCTGGCGATGTTGGCCCATCCGGAGCGGTGGAGGGTGGCGCGGGCAAGGTCGCGCAGTGCGCTCATGACGGCGGGGGTGCGATGCCGGCGGATCTGACTGGCGTCTTCGGCGAAGGTCACGTCTTTGGTCCAGTGGACGGTGTTCTCGATGATCCAGTGGCCGCGCGCCCAGGCAGCGATCTCAGCGGGAGACGCCTGGTGGGCCGCGAGATCGGTGACGGCGTAGACGGTCTCGGTCTGCCACTTCGATGTGCCGATTCGGCGGCGTTTGCGGTGGATGCGAACAACCTGGCGGGCGTGGGGAAACAGCAGACCGTTCACGCTCACCACCTTCACCTCGCGGACCTCCTCACGGCCGTGTCCGCGGTCGCGGGACTGCTCGAGGACCGGTACCTGCTTCCAGGGCAGTTTGGTCAACTGACGGGCCAGGGTGGGCTGGTTGTTCTTCACCGACAGCAGGTAGTGGGCCTGTCGGTCCTCGACGAGGTAGCGAGCGTGGCTCGTCTGGGCGTGCAGGGCGTCGACGGTGACGACGGAGCCGGTCAGGTCCTGACCATCGAGGGTGTCCAGCAGCGGAGCGAACTCGGGTATCTCGTTCGTCTTCGCACTGATCTCGCGCAGAGCAGCAGTCAACGCATCGTGGTGGCGCACTGCGGACAGGACGAAGACACGGCTGCCGTCCGCGCGGACCGCTCCGCGCAGGCATTTGCCGTCCACGGCGAAGGCCGCACGACGCGGTTGCGGCGGGTCCGTCTCGTTCTGGGCGATCCGGTGGGCGCGGCGCTGTTCGCGCTCGACGATCCCGTCCGGGCCGGTCGCGGTCACCGGGCGGGCCTGGAGTGTGGTGAGTCTGGTGAAACCGGCGGCGGTGAGTAGCGCGGGGTCGACGCGGGCGAATACATCGCGCAGGGTGCGCTCGCCCGGAGCCTTGAACCGGCCGGTAAAGGGATCGAAGGGGCAGCCCAGCCGGGCCAGTACATCCTGGTCGCAGCGGCGTACCCACTCGGCAATGGCGGTCAGGGAGTTGTGTCCGGCGCTGGTGAGTGCACACACGCCGACCGCGAGCAGCGTTGCCAGCCGGAACCGCACGCCGCGCGGATTCCTCGGATCGGGCACCAGGGACAGTGCGGCGAGCAGACCGGACGGCACCACCGCCTCGGGCCGTGACGCCCCGGACGCGGCCTGTGGCAGGTGCATAGCGGACGGAACAGATGATGGTGCAACGAGCACGGCGACCTTACCGGGACCGGACTGGTTCACCAGTCGATGCGGTGAGTTCTTTGGTCATGAAGACGCGGCTGGTGCCCGGCGGATCGCAGGGCACCTCTCCCAGCCGCTTCCACCCGTGTTTCTGGTAGAAGCCGGGGGCCTGGAAGGTGATGGTGTAGAGCACGGCCGTGCGGCAGCCACGGGCACGAGCCTCGTCCTCGGCCTGCCGGAGGATCTCTGTTCCCAGCCCGCTGCCACGCAGCCGGGTCGGCAGGTAGAAGAGGTCGAGGAAGAACAGCCCGAGCGAGGTACGCCCGGTCAGTCCGCCGACCACCTGGTGGGTATCGGGATCACGGACCAGGACAGCCAGAGGTCTGCGGTCGGCGATTCCCGTGTGTTCGATGTTGAAGCGGTCCAGCGCGCCGGAGATTGCCGCGGCGTCCTCCGGGTTGGGGGCGTCGGTGAGCATGCAGTCCGGCTGGGGGGCGGGCTGGCGGGAAACGGTGACGGCAGTGTCGGACGCAGGCATGGTTGCTCCAGTACGTGAGCGGATGCGGGTGCGGGGCCGGTGAGCCCGGCGCACGGGCCGACGCTAGGACGGGGACGCTTCGACGGACGTCGAAGGGACGTCGGCGACAATGGGCACCGTGGACATTCAGCGCGCAGGCCAGGATGTGGGTGTGGACCTGGCGGGCGTGGCCAGACTGCTGGCCGACGGCACCCGGGCCGCCTTCTGCCTCGCGCTGCTCGACGGCCGGGCCTGGACGGCGAACGAGCTCGCGCGCTATGCCGGAGTCGCGCCGTCCACTGCGACCTCGCACCTGAACCTGCTCGTAAACGGCGGGCTCCTCGTCGAGGAGCGGCACGGACGCCACCGCTACGTACGGGTGGCCGACCGCAGAGTGGTCGAACTGATCGAGAGCCTTGCCGCGCTGGCCCCGAAGCACAGCGCCCCACCACGCTCGCTGTCGGCCTCCGGCCGGCAGCAGGCACTGGCCCGCGCCCGGCTGTGCTACGACCATTTGGCCGGAACCACCGCTCTGGCCATCACCGACGCGATGGTCGAACGCGGACTCCTGGAGTGGGGACCTGAGCCGGGCCTGACTGGCAAGGGCGCCCTCTGGCTTGCCGAGGTCGGCATCACGGTACCCGCTGGCTCACGCCGGCCACCGGTGCGCGCATGCCTCGACTGGACCGAGCGCCGTCCCCACCTGGCCGGCGCTGTGGGCGCCGCCCTGTCCGCCCACGCACTCGCCACCGGGTGGATGACGCGCATCGGCACCACCCGCGCCCTCCTCGTGACACCCGCCGGCCGCCGGGCACTGCACGACCACCTCGGCCTGCCACCAGCTGAACTCTGATCCTGAACCGGACCTGACCGGGCCACACCGACGCGTGATCAAGCCGGGCGAACAGGACTCTCCCCGGGGCCCTGCCTGCGGGGTGCGAAATGCAGTGGCCCGGTACGGAGCTCCGGCGGTCCGAATGGTTCACCGATATTCAACAGACGGTGTTGGAAAGGCGCTTGACGATGAGCGCTCACGAATACATCGGTCAGCTCTCGACCGTCTCTGCATATCTGGTACTGCCGGCCTCGGAACGAGGGCGGGTATTCAGTCGGATCAAGCAGGTTCTGCCCGAGACGGTCGAGATCGTCGCCGACATCACTGTCCATCTCGCGCGTCGGTACGGCGAGCAGTAGCACCTCGGCAACCGGACAGGCGCGAGCGACGGCTCCGGCAGTCCTCGTCGATGTACGGCTCCGCGGCTGCGTACGAACAACGCGTGGTTCGACCAGCGGAGCAGGGCGGTCACCACAAGTTGCCCGACCGAGGTGGCGGAAACCGTCGGGATCCTCGCGACGAACGGCGCCCACCGCCTGCGCTGGGCGGTCGAGTCCGCCGACAGGTTGATCTCCCTCTCGGACGGCACCGACCTCAGCCCTCTCGACCGGGCGATCGACCGCGTTCTGTGGGCTCTTCGAACAGCGCCCGAGGACCCGGCGGGCCGGATCCTCGCCCTCGGACGTCTGGGGCAGGCGTACCACGAGCGTCATCGGGCCCCCAAGGACGTGGCGGACGCGCGGAACGTGGTGACGGCACGTCGGGAGGCCGCCGGTCTCTCGTCGCCGGGAAGGGACCGGGCACGCAGGCTGTCGCTGCTGGCCGATTCGTCGTGCCGATGGAGAAAGTCGCCAATCTGCTCGTCGTGGCGCGCTGTTAGCCGGATCCGCGTCCACGGCTCTCCCCCTGCCCGTATTCTGGCTGCCGATGCGCCCTCCGGGGACCGCGCCGAGCACCAGTGGGACGGGTGTCGAGGTGTGCGTACGAGGCGAGAGGAGCACGTACTCCTGCGGATCGTGGGCACTCCCGGACTCCCGTGCGCGGCGAGCACGATCGGTACGACGAGCAGGACAGCAGGCGGCCGGGGCCCGACTGCTGTTCTGCCAGAATCACCACATGGCTGAACAAGACACGGATCACGGCTACCTGCTGGACAACCAGCAATCGGAGGCAGGGGTCCGTTTCGGCGCCCTCAGCGAGTTGTTCGATCCGGTGACGTTCCGACATGTCGACCAGCTCGGGATCACCGCCGGCATGCGGTGCTGGGAGGTCGGCGCCGGCTCGCCGTCCGTGCCGCTCGGCCTGGCCGAGCGGGTCGGCCCGGCAGGTGCGGTGGTCGCCACCGACATCGACGTGTCGTGGACCCGAGATGTCAACGGTGGCGTGATCGAGGTGTTGCGGCACGACGTGGCGGTCGACCCACCGCCGCCCGGCGGCTTCGACCTCGTCCACGCCCGCCTGGTCCTGGTCCATGTCACGGATCGCGCCGAGGCGCTGCGCCGGATGGTCCAGGCACTGCGGCCCGGCGGCCGGCTGCTCCTGGAGGACGCCGACCCGGGATTGCAGCCACTGTTGTGTCCGGACGAGTCCGGTCCCGAGCAGCGGCTCGCGAACCGGCTTCGATCCGGATTCCGCAGTCTGATGGCGGCACGCGGCGCGGACCTCGCGTACGGGCGCACCCTCCCCCGACTGCTGCGCGCGGCCGGTCTCGAGGACGTTCGGGCCGACGCCTACTTCCCGATCACCTCGCCGGCCTGCGCCGTCCTCGAGGCTGCGACCGTGCGGCAGATCCGCAGCCGCCTGGTGGCGGAAGGGCTTGCCACCGACGAGGAGATCGACCACCACCTGACGAATGTCGCCACCGGGCGCCTCGATCTTGCGACCGCTCCCATGATCTCCGCGTGGGGGCGACGTCCGTAGACCTGCTCGATCGCAATAATGCGTGCCTCGGGTTCCAGCCCACCGGGCCACTGGCCGGCCCGACCGGAGAACGATCACCAGATCGCATGCGGGCCGCCGGGCGTTGCTGCGCTCTCCGGCGAGGTTCACCGCATGCAAGGCCCACCGACCCGGTGATGTGAGTGGCAGACGACCGTTCGGCCGTGCTCAACTCGATATCGCACGGTCCGCTGACGAGCCGGATGTCGTCGACGGGATCACGAAGAACGCCAGTGCCGCAAGGATCGCCACGCTCGCCGCGAGCGCCAAGGCGCCACGAAGGGACCAGGCCGCGACCGGTCCGACAGCCAAAGCTCCCAGGGCGAATCCGGTGATCTTCAAGCTGGCTCCGGTGGTGAAGATCTGGCCACGCAGATGTTCCGGTGCCTCCCGGTGACGGACTGCGAACAGGGCGGCGAGTTGGGGTCCTTCAGCGCACCCGATCATCAGCACGGCCACTATCAGCAGCGCTGGTTGCACCGATGTGGCCAGGGCCAACGCGGCAGCCTGGACAAGGGCACCGGCCCAGATGATCGTGTCGGGGGCGAGTGATCGCGGAAGCCTCGTAAGTACGGCATTGGCGACGAGGGCGGAGACCGCCGCACAGGAGAACACCATCGCGCCGCGACCGGCTCCGCCGAGGACACGCTCGCCCAGAAGCACCGTGCAGGCCGTCAGCATGCCTTGTGCCACGCAGGAGACGACCGATGTGAGGGTCGCGCGGGCCAGCGCCGGTCTCCTGATGACGACCCGAATCCCGGTAGCGAGGTCGCTGATCACCGAGCTCGCCCGAATGTCCCGCCCTCGACCGGGACGGGCCGGGAGCATCCAGGCAGCGGGCAGCGCCAAGCCGATGAGCCCTGCGGAAACCACCACAGCCATCGGCGCTCCCAGCGCCTCCGCCAGGCTGCCCGCGAGGACCGGACCGGCCAGACTCGCCGCACTGAACGTCATGGCATCGAGCGCGTTCGCACGAGGCAGGCCTTCGACCGGCACCACCCGGGGCAACTGGGCCGTCCATCCGCCCGACAGGGCCGGCCCCGACAGCCCTGTCAGAACTGCGATCAGGATGGTGGCAGGGAACGGCAACCGGCCGAGCCCCACGAGGATCGCCGCCAGGCCTGCCCCGTACAGGACGAGGGCTCCGGCCAACCAGCGCCCCGGTCGCTCCGCTCTGTCGAGGAGAGCCCCGAGCAGCGGCCCTCCCACGGCGGCGGAGATCGTGACGGCCGCGAGCAGCGACGACGCATCAGTGGTCGATCCGGCCAGTGAGAATCCGGCCAGCATCAACGCCGGGCCCGACATCTCGTCCCCGGCACGAGCCGCCACCGCTCCTGCGAGGTAGCAGCGGAGTGAGTAACGCGATTCCATGAGAAAAACGTTACTGAGGTAACTCAAAACCTTGCAATATGCGTTACATTGCACATGTGTCCTCCAACATCGGCGACTGGTCCACCCGGCACTCCGTACTGACAGTGGCTCGACGGGCCGCCGCACTGATCAATGCTCTCGATGCCGACCACCCCGACCCGGACGATGTCACCGATGTGCTCCGCGCGTACGGCGAGACAGGCCACATCGAACTCAGCACGCGCGATCTCGCCGCGATGCGTGCGGCGGCCACCCTGCTGCGGGAAGTCTTCGGCGCCGAAACCGCCGACGGTGCGGCCGGCCACATCAACCGACTCCTGGAGGAACACACCGGGCCTCTCCGTCTGACTTCGCACGGCGGCAGCTCTCCCTGGCACCCTCATCTCGACCACGACGACGATGCCCCCTGGAACGAGTGGCTCCTCGCCTCGTCCTGCATGGCCCTGGCCGTTCTCGTCTGGGACCACCAACGTCCGCCCGGCAGGATCTGCTCATCCCCCAGCTGCCGGAACGTCTTCATCACGCAGGGCAGCGGTCCCGAACGCCGCTACTGCTCCCGCCGGTGCGCAACCCGCGAACGCGTCTCAGCCCACCGACGTTCCCGCTCCGGCAAGCAGTCGGACGAGACCGAGTAGAAGACCACCCGCCTTCGGCCCGTCCGGGCGGCACGCTCCATCGCGCGCTGTTCGGTGCGCAGCGAAGCGTCATATCGGGCAGCGTCGTCCGCATCCCGAACGGGCCCGACTCGATCGAGATCACCGATGTGCCCGTAGCCGAGCCAGGCCCCGGCCAGATCCGCGTCGCCATAGACAGCGCCATGCACGTGGCTGCCCGACTCAGGTGCGTCGGGGGGAGTGAAACCAGCACGATGGGCATAGCGCCGCGAGCACGGACGGCGTGGTGAGTGTTCCCCTCCCGCCTCGGTCGAGGTCGAGAGGGACCGATCCTGGAATCCGCTCGCGCTCGAACGACACTTCTGATGTGGTGATCGGCACCAGGTACTCGGAGCGTAAGGGGCGGCTCGTGGCGGGCGACGGATGTATCTTCTGCGCGATAGTGCGCGGGCAGGCGGATGCCAGCATCGTTCACGAAGATGAGTCGGTGGTCGCCTTCATGGATCTCCGGCCCGTCAACCCAGGTCACTTGTTGGTCGTTCCCAGAACGCACGCGGTGGGGCTGGAGGATCTCCAGGAGGACGCCGGCGTCCAGGTCTGGAAGGTGGCGCACCGGCTCGGGCGGGCGTTGCGCCGGTCAGGTTTGCGGTGCGAGGGCGTCAACCTGCTTCTCGCGGACGGCGAAGCCGCGTTCCAGGAGGTTTTCCATGTGCACCTTCACGTCATCCCCCGCTTCGCCGGCGATCCGTTTCGTATTCACTCCGACTGGCGTATTCATCAGCGTGAGCAGCTCGACGAGGCATCTGCTGCTGTCCGCAGCGGTCTCGTTGCACTTGACGCCTTGCAGCGTTGAGGTCGGAGGCTGACGGATCCCGACGATCGTCGGTCGCCAAGGGCGGCTGCGGGACGGGTGACCTCGCAAGTGCCCTGGTCGGGTCGGGTCGGCAACCGGAGAAAACCCGGCTGCCGTGCTCGGGCCCGCCGTGGCTGACCGCCCCAACCTCCCATTTGTTATTTACCACTCACCAATCCCTGGCGGCGATCAGCTCCTCCGCATCTGCGTTTGAGAACCCGTAGGCCGACGCCACGAACCAGAAGTCCTCGGCTATCTCCTCACGCGCGACGGTCTCGATCTCACTGCCTGCCGCCTCGAACTCGGCCTCCAGTAGATTGAACTGCTCCGTCGCCGCCTCCGTGAGCACGTAGAGGGCCTGGAGATCCGCCGGCTGCTCCGCCTCGATCCGCTCACAGAGCCTCAGCAGTATCGCCGTACCCTTGTCGAGGACGTGATCCGGAAAGTAGTCGTCCGCGTACAGCGGCTGCAGGAAGGCGTGTTCAGCCACCTGCTGGTTCATGATCGGCATGGTGCCCCATCTCCTCGAAGAGCCAACGTTCCGATCATGCACGACACCACTGACAAGGAAGGCGCGAGCTCGGTCGGTGGCGGCCTGCAGGCCGACCGCTCCCCCGGTGCAGCCTGTCGTGAGCACGCGCTGCGCTACCTCCCGTCGGTGGCATGCTCCTTCAAGAAGGCGCCTGCGTGGGCGGCGGCCTCTTCCTTCGTTGCGTAGTGCGAGGTGCTGTCAGCCTCATCGCGTGTTCCATCGGCTCCCTGTCCGGCCCACTTCCAGCCACCCGATGACGGATCCCGGGACACTTCGGCACTGCCACCACACAGCTCGACAAAGCTCGACTCCGCCGCCCTGGAGGTCGGCCTTTCGATGGCTTCGGGCCATTTCTTGCGGGCACCCTGCCGGGTGATGCCCCAAGCAGCACCCAACTGCTCGTAGCTCGCACCGTAGGAGCCGGCGGTCCCTGCCGCGATTGCCGTCAATCGCTTGACCTCCGCGTCCACCACCTTCCAGGCGGTGAGGACCGAGAGCGTCACGTCGATGGGGTCGGCATCCCACATGCGTTCTTCAGGAAGTCCGGTCGCCCGGGCGCGCATCGCCGAGGCAAGTGGGCTGAGGGCGTCCAGAAGTGCCCTGTCGAGCGCCGCCTCTTCCGCAGGAGTGATCTCTGGTGACATCATGACGACAACTTAAGTTACCGAATAGCGAATGCGCAACCAAAGTTACCAACCGACGTCCGATGACACCGCGCCCTCCGGTCAGATCCCCCCGTCCGGTTCGCCGGGTCCCCAGCCGCATTGCAGGGACTGCATCTCCGTCCCCGCCATCCTCGCCGACAGCTAAGCGTCATACGCGGCGGTCAGGAGCGGTCCGCCGCTGCCCGACCGGACCCGGTCGCGATACACGTGCGCCTCGGACTTGGGCATCCCGCCCACCCGGCCGACGTATTCGAACAGCGTCATCCCCCGGCCGCGCGCCTCCTCGGCGAGGACGGTCCGGTGGCGCTCGGAGACCTCAGCGATGCGCTCCGGGTGGGCCTGGTGCGGAATCAACCAGCAACTCCGCCAGAGAGTCCGCGAATTGCGTGAGCCAGTTCAGCCGTGGTCCTTTCCGCGCCCTTCGAAATCCGTGGCGGCGGCCCCAGAACGCGGCCTGGACTGCATGGAACTGGGCCCAGCGCCGGGCACGTTCGCGATCGACTTCGGCTGCCTCGGCAAAGACGTGCAAGGTGCGGAACACCGCCTTCCGCAGGTCGCTCGCTTCGACGAGCGTCAGCGCCCGCGATTTGAGAAGGGTCCCGCTGTCGTATGCGGGGTCTCCTGCGTACCCCTTGGGGTCGACCGCCAGCCACGGCTCACGGTCGGCGCGCAGGATGTTGCGGGCGTGCAGGTCGCCGTGGACGAGGGTGTCCGGCTGATCGTGGCCCAATTCCTGGGCGGTCGCCACGGCCGCGTCCACCACGTACCGGGGCAGTGAATGCGCCAGCTCCTGGGCATCCTGGTGGAGTTGGGCCACCCAGACATCAGCCTGGTCCCGCAGCCGCGGAAGTCCGGGAGGCGCGGGGATGGCCAGTGCATGGCTGATCCGCCCTGCGACCCTCACCACCTCGTCCTCGTCCTCGAGCTCCGCCAGGGTCGACGACCGGGCACGCTCCAGCAGCATCGCGAAGTGCTCGTCGGCGCGCTCGTGCAGCAGCACGGCTCCGCGTCCGCCCCAGGCCGCGAAGGCATCCGGTTCGTTGACGTTGCCGGGGTGGGGGAAGGACACCTTCATCGCGGCCACTCCCTCTGCCCGCCGTCGCACCGGAACAATGATCCCGACGCCCCCATGCATGACCTCGCCGTCCAGCACGCATTCCCAGCAGTCCAGCAGCTCTTCCACGGTCCCCGGCAGTCCGGCGAGCCAGACCGCTCCAGCCTCTCCCTCGCGCTCGATCGTGCTCCTTGAGAACGCCTCTGGTATCTCGATCACCCCCGCACCCTACGCACCCGCCGAGTATGGAACGGGGTCGGTGGCGCACTCCCCCCTCCCGGCACGGAGGCCGTCGGCATCCGGTCACACCGCGGGAGCCGTGCGCGGTGCGGAAGGCCCCGGCGGTGACTGCCGGCCCGTTTGCCGCGGCCCAGCGTTCGGCCGCGATCATCAGGATCCCGGTTGCCGTGGCCTTGATCTGCCCGTAGTCCAGCAGGTCGGGCACACTGCGGGCCATCCGTTGCCTGAACGCTCTCCAGGGCCTTGCGCAACTCCCCGGCCAGCCGTTCGAAGTCCATCGGCCGCTGTGACCGGTACTCCAGCACGGCCACTGCCGCAACTTCGTCACCAGAAGGCACGCTCCAGCCTCAACCCTCACGGACACACCGGGCGTTGAACGAAGGGGATCCGGCCGGTGCGGTCAGTCCGTTGCACGGATCACCCGCCCGGATCAGTCCGCTTCCCTCTCATCAGTTCGCTTCCCTCTCATCCGTACGCTTCCCTCTCATCCGTACGCTTCCGGCCCATCCAGCGCGCGGCCCCCAGCTCCGGGTGCCCCTGCCCGCAGGCCGTCCATCACCAGGTCAAGGAGGCGTGTGGCGCGCGGCTGCCAGTCGCTGTGCGGGTCGATCTGCCAGAGCCCGGCGATGGCAAGCAGGAAGTCGTCGGGAGTCAGCCCCGAACGGATGGTGCCGGCCTCCTCGTTCGCCGCCAGCAGCAGTGTGACCGCATTGGTCACCGGGCCGTGCCCCAGTTGGGCCAGGCTGCTGCCGCAGTTGCTGGTGGACTTGCGCAACGCGTCGGCCAGGCCGGCCTTGGCCATGGCGTACTGGGCGAGACGGTCCATCCACTCCCTCAGGGCCCGGTCAGGTGCGCGAGTACCGAGCAGCTGGGCCGCAGTGTCTGCGACCTGCTGCATCTCGAAGCGGTAGACCTCCAGGACGAGGGCCTCGCGATTGGGAAAGTTGCGGTAGAACGTTCCCTGCCCGACACATGCCTTCTTCGCGATGGTGCTCAGCGGGGCGTCCGCCGCTCTCGTCAGCTCGGCCAGTGCGACTTCCAGGATGCGCTCACGGTTCCGTTGCGCGTCCGGGCGCAGGGTCGCGCCCTTCTCGTCCCGTATCCCGCCCCGTAGTTCGTCACGCATCTCACCCCGTGCTTCGTCCGGCACTCTTCTCTCCTCCCGGAAAGGGCAGCCGAGTCCGGCCTTGCTGAGCGGACAGCTGTCCGCTAGGTTCGACGACAAGTGGACGACTGTCCGCTTGGATTCACCTTAGCGGCAGATCCGGCCGGTGTGGCTGACCTGCGCCCACCGTCAACGGTTCATTCATCCTCATCGCCCTCTCCCTCCCGTATTGCCCACCGGGATCGTCTCGTTCGACGCGCATCAGCAATGCGAAAGAAGGCTGATCATGACTCCATCGACGTCCAGTGCCATCACCCTGAACATCAATGGCGAGAAGTACACACTGCCCGTCGACCATCGCACCACCCTGCTCGACGCCCTGCGCGAGCATCTCGACCTGACCGGCTCCAAGAAGGGCTGTGACCAGGGCCAATGCGGTGCCTGCACGGTGCTGCTCGATGGGCGCCGGGCTGTTTCCTGCCTTCAGCTCGCGGTCGCGGCCGAGGGGCGTGCCATCACCACCATCGAAGGCGTGGCCGATGGCGAGCAGCTCCATCCTGTGCAGCAGGCCTTTCTCGACCTCGATGGATTTCAGTGCGGTTACTGCACACCCGGGCAGATCTGCTCGGCCATCGCTGTGATCGAGGAGCACGCGGCGGGCTGGCCGAGCGCCGTGACCGACGATGTCCGGCCGGAGGCGGGAGTGCCCGCGCTCAGCCCCGAGGAGATCCGCGAGCGCATGAGCGGCAATCTGTGCCGCTGCGGCGCCTACGTTTCCATCGTCCAGGCAGTGGCGCAGGCGGCCGAGGTCCAGGACAAGGAGGCAGTGGCGTGAGGGAGTTCGGCTACGCGCGAGCCTTTGATGTCGCCGGAGCGGTCTCACTGATCGGTTCCGACCCCGACGCCCGCTTCCTGGGCGGTGGCACCAACCTCGTGGACCTGATGAAGACCGGTGCGGAGCGGCCCGCACTCCTCGTCGACTTACGTGACCTCCCCCTCGACAGGATCGAGTCGGACCACGACGGAGGGCTGTGGATCGGGGCGACCGTCACCAACAGCGATCTCGCGGCCCACCCCGACGTTCGGCGCCACTACCCGGCGTTGGCGCAGGCCGTGCTGGCAGGCGCTTCCGGGCAACTGCGCAACATGGCCACGGTTGGCGGGAATCTGCTCCAACGGACCCGTTGCGGCTATTTCACCGACATCAGCAGGCCCTGCAACAAGCGCTCCCCCGGGAGCGGTTGTCCCGCCATCAGCGGTGAGCACCACAACCACGCGATCCTCGGCGCGTCCGAGCACTGCATCGCCACGCATCCCTCGGACATGGCGGTCGCGCTCGCCGCCTTCGACGCCGTCGTCTCCTACGAAACGGCCGACGGTCCGGGTGAGTCGGCGATCGACGGTTTCTATTCGCCCGTGGGCGAAACGCCGCACATCGAGACCGGTCTTCCGCCCGGCGCGTTGATCACCGGCGTCACACTGCCGCCCGCGCCGGTCGCCGCCCTCTCTCGGTACCGGAAGGTGCGCGAGCGCGCCTCGTTCGCCTTCGCGATCGGCTCGATCGCCGGCGCGCTCGATGTCCAGGACGGGGTGGTACGCGAGGTTCGTCTCGCACTCGGGGCCGTCGCTTCGAGGCCTTGGCGGGCCCGCACGGCCGAGCGAGCGCTGACCGGCGGACCGGCGAGCGCGGAGGCGTTCGCCGCCGCGGCGGATGCCGAGCTGGCGGCCGCCGAGGCCCTTCCCGACAACGGATACAAGGTGACCCTGATGCGCAACCTCATCGTGGCCGTGCTGACCGAGCTCACCGAGGAGGCCTCCCGATGACCACGACGACCGGGGTCGCCGCCGTGACCGGAGCCATCGGCTCCGCCCACACCCGGTTGGAAGGCCGCGACAAGGTGACCGGGGCGGCCCGCTACGCCGGAGAGGTGCCCTTCGCCGAACTCGCCCACGGCTGGCTGGTGTTGTCGACCGTGGCCCGTGGCCGGATCCGCTCGGTGGAGGACGGTGCCGTCCTGGCCATGCCCGGTGTCCTGACCGTGCTGCACCACAAAAACGCGCCGCGCGTCGACACCGGGTACATGGGCATGCTGGGGCGGCCGAACCCGATCCTCGGGATCTTCCAGCACGACCGCGTGCCCTTCGCGGGCTGGCCGGTGGCGCTGGTGGTGGCCGAGACGTCCGAACAGGCCAGGGAGGCTGCCGAGGCCCTGGTGGTCGAGTACGACGTGGAGCCGCACGATGTCGCGTTCCACAACGACCGTTCGGATGCCTACACGCCCGAGAGCACCCCGATGGTGCAGCCCGAGACGGAGAAGGGGGACGTCGAGGCTCAACTCGCCGCCTCCGCCGTCGTCGTGGACGCGGAGTACACCACTCCGGAGGAGCACCACAACCCGATGGAGCCGCATGCGGCCACGGCCCGCTGGGACGGCGGCCGGCTCGACGTCATCGACTCCAACCAGGGCAGCAGCTGGGTGGCGAGCGAGCTGGCGCAGCTCTTCTCTCTAGATCCGGCGTCCGTGCGGGTACGGTCCGAACACGTCGGGGGCGCCTTCGGGTCGAAGGGCCTGAGTCCGCATCAAGTGGCGGCCGTGATGGCCACGACCATCCTCCATCGTCCGGTCCGTGTGGTGCTGACCCGCCGCCAGATGTTCTCGCTCATCGGGTACCGCAGCCCCACGGCGCAGCGGATCAGACTCGGTGCCGACGCGGACGGCCGGCTGCGTGCCTTCGACCACCAGGCACAGAGCCTCACGTCGACCGTGTACGAATTCATCGAGTCGAGCGCCGTTCTGGGGCGCGTGCTGTACGACGCCGACGCGCACCACACCCTTCACCAGCTCGTACGCCTCGACGTGCCGACCCCCACATGGATGCGCGCGCCGGGCGAGGCGCCCGGGTCCTTCGCCCTCGAATCGGCCATCGATGAGCTGGCCGAGAAGTGCGGCGTGGACCCGATCGCGCTCCGCGCACGCAACGAACCCGAGACGGGTCCGGTGTCCGGGCTGCCTTTCAGCAGCCGCAATGTACTCGCCTGTTTCGAGGAGGGAGCCCGCAGGTTCGGCTGGGCGGACCGTGATCCCCGTCCCGGGCTGCGTCGTGAGGGGCGCTGGCTGCTCGGGACGGGAACGGCGGCGGCCACCTACCCCTCGGGGGTCGGGCCGTCCACCGCGGCCGTGACCGCCGAACCGGACGGCACCTTCACCGTACGGATCAACGCCGCGGATGTCGGGACCGGGGCTCGGACCGCGATGGCCCTGGTCGCCGCGGACACGCTGGGGGTGGCCCCGGACTCCGTGCGGGTACGCATCGCGGACAGCGACCTCGGCCCGGCGATGATCGCCGGCGGCTCGACGGGAACGCGCTCCTGGGCGTGGGCGGTGACGATCGCCGCGGACGAGGTGCGGGAGCGTCTGGCGCTGGGGGGTGGCATTCCGCCGGAGGGAATCACCGCCCGGTCGAACACGGCCGAGGCCATCGGCGCTCTCCCCGAGCAGGAGCGCCACTCCTTCGGCGCGCAGTTCGCCGAGGTCGCGGTGGATGTGGACACCGGCGAGGTTCGCGTACGACGGCTTCTCGGCATCTACGCCGCGGGCACCATCGTCAATCGGCTCACCGCCCGCAGCCAGTTCGTGGGCGGAATGACCTGGGGGCTTTCCATGGCTCTCCACGAGGAGGCCATCAGGGACCCGGCCTCGGGCGGCCATGTCGGCGCCGACCTCGCCGGCTATCACGTCGCCGCACACGCCGACGTGCCGCTCATCGAGGCCGACTGGGTGGACGACCCCGTCCCGGGCGATCCGATCGGCATCAAAGGCATCGGCGAGATCGGCATCGTGGGAGTCGCCGCCGCGATCGCCAACGCGGTGTGGCATGCGACCGGCGTACGCCACCGGGAGCTGCCGATCCGTCCGGACCGCATGCTGCGTGCGGCGGAAGAGGCCCGGCGCCGGGCGGAGGACGGAGCCCGGGGTGCTTGACATCGCCGAGGGGCTGAGCCGGTGGTTCGAGGAGGGCCGGGAATTCGCCGTCGCCACTGTCGTGGCCGTCAGCGGCAGCGCGCCACGCGGTCCCGGCGCCGCCCTGGCCGTCGACGGTGAGGGCACGGCCATCGGTTCCGTCTCCGGCGGTTGCGTGGAAGGCGCGGTGTACGACCTGTGCGTACGGGCGCTCCAGGACGGGCGCACGGTACGCGAGCGCTTCGGGTACGACGACGAGGACGCCTTCGCGGTGGGGCTCACCTGCGGCGGCGTCATCGACGTCCTGGTCACGCCGGTGCGCGCGGACTCCTCGGTGTTCCGGGCGGGGGTGTCGGCCGCGGACCGAGGAGAGGCGGCGGCACTCGTCCGGGTGGCCCGGGGCCCGGCGGAACTGCTCGGCCGGGCGCTGCTCGTCCGCCCGGACGGATCGTACGGGGGCAGCCTCGGCGGAGAACCGGGACTGGACCGAACGGCGGCGGAGGAGGCCCGAGCGATGCTGGACACCGGCCGCACCGGAACCGTCGACATCGCGCAGGACGGGTCGCACTGCCCGGGCGGCTTGACGCTGTTCGTCGAGTCGAGGGTGCCGCCGCCCCGGATGATCGTGTTCGGCGCCGTGGACTTCGCGACGGCGCTGGTCCGGGCAGGCAAGTTCCTCGGCTACCACGTGACCGTGTGCGACGCCCGGCCGGTCTTCGCCACTCGCGTCCGCTTCCCCGAGGCCGACGATCTGGTGGTCGACTGGCCGCACCGCTACCTCCGGCGCACCACGACCGACGCACGGACCGTCCTGTGCGTGCTCACTCATGATGCCAAGTTCGACGTACCGCTCCTGGAGGCGGCCTTGCGGCTGCCGGTCGCGTTCGTCGGCGCGATGGGATCGCGCCGAACCCACCAGGACCGCGACCGTCGCCTGCGCGAAGTGGGCGTCACCGAACAGGAGTTGGCCCGCCTGCGCTCCCCCATCGGCCTCGACCTCGGTGCCCGTACCCCCGAGGAGACCGCACTGTCGATCGCTGCGGAGATCGTCGCGGCGCGCCGTGGCGGGACGGGTGTTCCACTCACCGGATCGGATACGTCGATTCACCATGACGTGGACGGGAAAAAGGCGGGCGATTCCGGCTCTCGGGCGGCAGCATGATCTGACGGGGTGGGTGGCTCGGTGGCCGGGGCGTCCAGGTGGCGCGGTCGCAGATTCCGTTCGGGGCGCGTCCGGGCCCCCTCCCCCGAGTCGGCGCATCCCTGAGCTCCTCTCAGTGGTCGCTTCCGCTCAGCCCGACGCTGCGCCGTGGAGCGCCGGGTCCGGAACGCCCCTGCTGCAGCCGGCGTGCTGACGGCGAACGGCGCGGGGAGTTCATGTATGCCGCTGATCGCATCGGGGGAGCTCTCGTCCGGTGCGCCCGCTTCGGTCGCGCTGTGACGACGGTCCGCGGTGCCCGCGGAGGTCCGGCTTCGTCGAGACGGAGCGCTGCCTGCCTGCTACCGCGTAGCCTGGTCGCCCATGGACATGGGACGTACAGGTCGACAACTCCGCCTGATCGCCGCGTCCGTGGAGATTGCCTGTCGTGGTCGCCGGGGGTCCATGGGCCGGTGCACCCTGGCCCGATGCAATGCTCGATTCCGAGCCGGGACATATCGGCGGTCTGCAGTGCGCGATCGTCGCTCCGCAAGCCCAGATCGAGATCAAGCGGATGACCCCGCTCTGGGATCCGTCACGCCCTCGGCGACCCAAGGACGCCGAGGACATCGCACGACTGGAGGCGGCCCTGCGCGCACGTGGCAAGCGGCCCGGGTGAGGCTACAGGGCGAATCACCACACGACCACGGCAAGCAGTACGTGAGCACGGCCACGCCCGACGTCTCACCGGCCTCGATCCGGACCGGGCCGCCCTCCCGCGGGCACGGCTCCCGTGGCCGGCTCGGGGCCGAACCCGGCGAATCCCTCGGGAACCATGGCCGTCCCACACGATGGTGGAGGGCGGTGTTCGTAACGGCTCGCGATCACAAGGATGGCCCGCGCCACCCGCCCGCAGGCG
The DNA here is from genome assembly GCF_045040875.1 of Streptomyces sp. NBC_00012. Classification (NCBI taxonomy): domain Bacteria; kingdom Bacillati; phylum Actinomycetota; class Actinomycetes; order Kitasatosporales; family Streptomycetaceae; genus Streptomyces; species Streptomyces sp. NBC_00012. Next base: position 619,497 of record NZ_CP108309.1, read on the forward strand.
GGGACACGGGCCGACCGGACCGCAGCTGTCTCAGCCCGGCACTTCACTCGGTGCGCAACGGCCGGCTCAGAACACGAACGGCCCGGGCGACTGAGCGGACGTAGCGTTGCAGGTCGCGGTGATCCCGAAGACCACGACCTTGAGGGACTGGGCCGCCAGGCTGTCCCCCGAGGCCACGGTCCCCTTGAGCGGACCCGTCGACACCGGGCTTCCGGCGGGTATGGCGGGGTTGGAGTTCCCGGTGAACGTCACCGCTCCCGAGCCTTTGTTGGTGAGTGTGAGCGTTGACTTGACCGTGTTCGCCCCGACGCTGATCGGTGCCGTGATGGCGGACGTCGAGACGTTGATGGTCGCGGTCGTGCCGCTCTGGGTGGCGGTGAGGGTCGCGCTGCCCGAGCCGTAGAGTCCACAGTCGAAGTTGATGGTCGCGGTGGTGGGGGTGACCGCTTCGGCCGTGGGTGCCAGCGCGAGCGTGCCCGCGGCGAGGGCGGAACAGAACCCGAGTCGCCGTATGCCATGCCTCATGGTGTTTGCCCTTCATGTGGGGGGACTGCCGGCGCGTTGAGTCGACGTGCCGCGCCGGAATGCGGCAATTACCTGACGATTCGTCAGGCCCGATCGCCTTCCCCATTGAGGCACGACGACCTTGAAGCAACAAGGCGCATCACCATGATTCTTGACATGCTACGGCCAAATCTGGTCACCTCTGGGCAAGCACCCGGGCTCGTCGGACTCGTCCTGGCCGCCGACCGCCGTTCCGCGCCGTCAGGAGGGCAGTTTCAGGTCTGTGCAACCATGGCGCTGCGCCGCACGTTCGGCAAAGGCACGCAGTGCTGTGCGGAGGTAGCCGCGCGTCGGGGCCGCGTACTCGGTGTCGTTGACGGCGAAGAGGGCGCGCGGACCCGTGCCGCATTCGGCGCTCGCCCAGGCGCTGTGACGATCGGCGCCGGCGTCGTCGTGGTAGCCGCTGGTTTCGTCGTCGGAGGTCCGCAGGCTCTGCGCGTACGGCCCGAACGAGGCTTCGAACCAGTAGAGCTCCTCGTTCCGCGCCTTGGTCTCGCCGAGTGCGCAGATCTCCAGGAGGGCGGTGCCGGCAGCGGTGGTCTCACGGTGCCAGTCGACGGAGTCGTCACCCGGGACGGGCACCCCGGCACAGGTGCCCGAGGAGTTCCCGCGCGCCGGGAACTCGGATGGCAAGGGGATGGGCGGCACCCCGGCGCCATGCGGGGCCTTGCAGGACCACCGCTCGGCGGCCCGCTCTGCGGTGACCGTGGCCAGCCGGGCGATCTGCCGGGTCTCCCTGGCGTTCTCGTGCGACTCGTCGGCACTCACGCTCACCACGAGGGAGGCGGGCCGGTTGGTGCAGTCGAGCACGATGCCGGTGTCACGGAAATCGGTGTGCCCCTGCCAGCCGCCACCGATGGCTACGGGCAGATGGCCGGAACTCCCGACGCGCAGCCTCGAGAGCGGCGCACCTGAGACGTGGGGGTTACGGATCGCGTCGTACGGAATCAGGGCGACCATCAGCCGGGTGTCCGCCACCCCACACACGTTCCAGCGGTCGTGATCCATACCGCCCGTACTGTCCCCCGGCAGCCCGGGGTCGATGGAATACGAGGTCAGGGCGGCCGATTCGGCGACCGGAAGCAGGCCCTCGCAGTACGTGGCAAGCCGGTCCTCGTACCGCCACTGTCTGCCGGTGTCGCTCATCCGGTACCAGCCGTAGCCGGCCGCGAGCAGCAGAACCAGCGGCAGTGCGGCGTACAGCGCGATCCGGCGCATTGTCCTCATCGGGCGTCGTCCTCCCCCGTATCGATCAAGCGCCCTGCCTATCATCCGTGGCCCGGGGCCGACACCCGCCGTACCCGAAATGGTCGCCGCCGCGCGCTTTGAGCAGTACGGAGCACACCATCTGCACGGCGGCCCGCCCGTAGGCGGGGCTGACCCGCACGGTGGGAGATTGGATACCGCAGGGGCGACTTCGGGGAGTGATCCGGTCCGAACGACAGGCCCGGGGCGTGCGGTACGCAGCCGGTCAGCAATCGGCCCCGGGCCGCCGGGCGAGGAAGACGAACTCGCGGCCCGGCCGGTCGGGAGCGTCGCGGACGTCCTGCACCACGAAGCCCTGTGCGGCCAGTTCCGTCTCGACCTCCCGCCGCTCGCGGAATCGCAACGTCGAATCCGACGTCAACACCTGCCCGTCCGCAGCGAACACGAAGGTCCAGCGGAAGGTCACCAACGGCCCGCTCACATCGAGCAGTTGGACCCAGCTCTCGACCCCGCCGACTCCCCGTATCCCGGTCACGCCGTACGAGGCCTCGCGATTCCACTCCTCCCAGGCACGCCGGGCCGGATCCCGCGTCTCGAACACCAGGGTCCCGCCGGGCCGCAGTGCTTCGTACGCCCTCCGCAGGGTCATCCGCCACACCTGTGGGTCGACGATGGCCTGGGCGACGTTCGCCGTCATGGTCACGAGGTCGACCTGCAGTGGCGGAAGTGCTGCCGCGTCGCCGGCGATCCAGCGCACCCGTTCACTGCCCGGCTTGCCCCGGGCCACATCGATGGACGCAGTGGCCGGATCGACACCCACGACCTCGATGCCGCGATCGGCCAGCAGGAGCGCAAGGACTCCTGTCCCGCAGCCGATGTCCAGGACCTGACGGGCCCCGATCTGCTCGGCGAGACGGACGTAGGCGTCCAGGTCACCCCGATCGGCTTCGAGCGCATCGTAGATCGAGGCGAGCCGGGTATGCGTGAAGCTCTCGTCAGCCATACGGCCGAAGCTATGCCGGTCCGGCGGTGGGCGGCCACCCGATTACGTCTCCGCCGGGCGACACACAGTAGGGGCCGTCAGACCGGCCACACGATCTGCCCGTTCGCGACCTGCAGCTCTTCCGGCATCAAGGATTCATGGAACCTCAAGTGGCCGATCGAAACAACGCCGTCCAGCTGCCGGTGGGTGTCGTGGACGCGCCCGGCCAGCCAGCAGAGCAACTCGCCGGCCTTCTCGAATTCGTCGGGGTGGATTTCCTGCCGGGAGGCCAGTGACCACCCCTTCCTCGGCAGGTCCGCCCGGCCGGCCAGTGCCGAGCAGAGCACACCACCGATCCGCCAGGCCGCGCCACTGCCGGCCAGCAGGGGACGAGGTTCATCCTCGATCACCGGCTCACCCGCCTCGTCCTCCACCACGACCGGGAAGTCGGTGACGATCGACAGGCGCTCCGGCCGCGGCCCGATTCCCAGGTGCCAGCGCAGTTCCACAAGCTCCGGCTCGGAGAGCTCGTCCCGCAGATCGACCGATACCGCCAGCTCATAGATGTCACTCACGCGACGCACCCTACAGAGGCAGACCGACATGGCGATCCCGGACCGGGGCAGGGACAGGGACAGGGGGTGCGCCCGATGTGCGTCCTCGGCGAAACCTCAGCACCGGCGCCATGAGCGGCGAAGAAGCCGCAAGAACCTCAGGCAGCCCGGACGCCGGTGCTGGGGAAGGCGGGTCAGGGGTTTCGGGTGAGCAGGTCGGCGACCCTGGCAACCATCTGGGTCTCCTCGCCGTTGCGCGGGGTCGTCGGCTGGTGAGCGAGCACGAAGCGGCGCCGCTGGTCACGGGTGGAGAACGCGGCGTTCTTGTACCCGTACGTCTCCCCCGTCTTGCCCCAGAACGTGGTGCCGTTGACAGTGGCCTGTTGCAGCCCTGAGCTGTAGCGGGCGGGCGACCCGTCGAGCATCCGCACATCGGCCGGCGGTAGCGTGAACATCAACCGGAGCAGCTCCGGGGGGAGCAGTTCGCCGGAGAACAGCGCGACGAGCAGGCGATCGATGTCGCTCGTGGTGGAGATCATGTCGCCTTCGCCCCGGCTGGAGGACTGGTCGTACGTCGTGATGTCCCGGAGGCGGCCGTCGGCCATGGTCAGGTAGCCGTGCACATGGGGTCCGCGGATACGCGGGTCGTCGCCGGGCACGACGGTGTGCTCCAGCCCGAGCGGGCCAAGGATGCGGGCCTCGACTGCTTCCCGGTAGGGGCGGCCGGTCACCGTGTCGATGATCAGTGCGGCCAGTGTGTAGTTGATGCCGCGGTACTCCTGTCGGGTGCCAGGGGTGAACTTCAGCGGCCCGTGCGTCGCCGTCGCCACCCACTTTTGCGGCGTCCAGTGATCGAAGCGGTGGCGGAACACCTCCTCCGCGGTCTCCGGCTCGGGGATGCCGACGTGGTCGGGCAGCCCGCTGGTGTGGTTCAGCAGTTGAGCCACGGTGACAGCCGAGAAGTCGGCAGGCAGCCACCCCGGCAGGAGACGCGTCACCGGTGCGTCCAGCTCGACCCGGCCCTCCTCCACCAGTTGCAGCAGCACTGTGGCGACAAAGGCCTTGGTGATGCTGCCGATCCGGAACTTGTCCCCTGCCTTCACCGGCCGCCGTGTCCTGACATCGGCCACGCCCGAGGTGCCGTACCAGCGACCGGCCGGTCCGCCGACTCGTAACTGGGCCGCGGTTGACGGCGGGTGCTCCAGATCATCGATCGCCGCTTGCAGGGCGGTGTGGTCCAGCGGCGGGAGCACTCCGGACGAGGCGGTGGCACGGGCAGAGGGCAACGCCGCGGTGGCGAGCAGCGCTGCCGTCCCCGACAGGGCGGCACCCACAACGGTCCTTCGTGTCAATCCTGTTGATTCCATGTCCTGCATGCTGTCAAGCGGCCACACGTCCGGACATCAGGTACGCCCCGGAGCGGTCCCCGGGCACTCCCTGAATCCTCCCTCACACTGACGCCCACTCTCGAACCGGAAGAACGGCAGCGGCCGAACCCGTGCCTCGCCGGTCGAGTCCCTACGAACGATCACACTGCGGAAAGTCAGGTTCTGCCGTCCGATCGGAGCGGCCTAAGCTTCCGTGATCGATGCCACCGCACATCCGACGTGACAGGGGTCTTGATGTGGACGTGAGAAGCGGCGGTGGTCGCGTACCGCTGGAGCGCTTGCCCGGCTACGCCTTCCGGCCGTATCGCGGCCACGCCGACCATGGCGCGATGGCCGCCGTGCGGCTGGGGTGCGCACAGCGGGATGGGATCGATGCCCGATCGGTCGTGGAAGGACTCCCGACGGCAGCCGAGCTCGGCGAGGTCGCTTCCAAGCTCGACGGCCCCTCCGAGAACCAGGTCCTGGTCGAGTACCACGGCGGCGTCGTCGGCTACTCGTCGATCAGGTGGTGGCAGGAGCGGGACGGAACGTGGTTGTACCTGCACCGCGGATATCTGCTGCCCGAGCACCGCGGCCAGGGAATCGGCTCGGTCATGCTCGACCGGGCCGAGAACCGCGTCCGCCGACTCGTACGGCAGCACGGAACCGCAGGCACGGCTGTGTTCGGCGCGAATGCCATGGCCACTGCACAGGATGCGACGGCGCTGCTGCTCGAAAACGGCTACCGGCGTGTGTTCAGCCTGGTCGAGCTGGAGCTGGCCGACCTCCGGCAGCTACCCGACGGCAAGCCGCTGCCGGCCGGCATCCGAGTCGGTGCGGTCGATGCGAGCAGCTATCGTGCGGCCTGGGGGACGGTCGTCGATTCGTACGCGGATGCCGCCTTCACAGAGAGCTGGACGTTCGAGAGCTTCCTCGCCACGGCCAGGCCGACCTGTTGGCGGGCTGCTTGGGTGGGAGAACGTATGGCCGGTGTCGCGCTGTGCTCCGTACGTCGGCACGACCCCGATGTGGGAGAAGTCGAGGAACTGAGTGTCCGGGCAGAGTCAAGGCGTCGGGGCCTTGGGCGGGCCCTGCTCCTGGACGGGTTGCGCTGTCTTCGCGAGCACGGCGCAGGGACGGCCCGGTTGTACACGGGGACCGCGAATCCGCACCGCTCCTACGACCTCTACGAAAGCGTAGGGTTCCGACGCCAGAACGAACACGTCCGCTACCGCAAGCCGATCGGTCCGCCCGATCCGGCATGATTGTCCTCCACGGCGGCCTGCCGGACCACAAAAGCGGTCGACAGCCCGGCTTCTTCAGCGATACCTCGCAGGACAGCCTGGTCCAACTCCTCGTCCGTCCCGACACCCCCTGCGGGCACCCGAGTGCCGGCGGCCGGGATTCCGACATGAGCGCGTGCCTCGCTCTCGACCGGCCCGGGGCGGCCCCGGGCCCTCCGTCCGGTGTCGGACTTGCGCTGGGCGTTCAACGCACCCCTGTTCGCCGCCGGGCAAGAAGGCACAGGAGACGCGGCGGCGGATCATCGAGGCGGCTGGCGCACTCTTCGTCGAACAGGGCTACGGGGCGCCCAAACTGCAGGAGATCGCCGACCGGGCAGGCGTGGCGGTGCAGACGATCTACTTCGTCTTCCGGAACAAGCCCTCGCTGCTCAAGGAACTCGTCGATGTCGCGATCGCGGGCGACGACGAACCCGTGCCGACCATGGACCGACCATGGTTCGCGGAGGTCATGTCCGCGCCTACCGCTGAGAACGCACTGACCGCACTGACCACCGCCACCCGCCGGACACTCGAACACGTCGCGGCCATCGACGAGATGGTCCGCGCCGCGACCGCGACCAACCCAGAGATCCGGGAGCTGTGGCCGGATCAGGCGGACCCGCGGTACGCGGTGATCTCGACAGCGGCGAAGTCCCTGACGAAGAAGCCGGGTGCACGCCCCGCTGTCCCCGTCGAAACAGCAGCGGACATCATCTATGCCGTCCTCAGCCCGGAACTCTTCCTGGTCCTCACCCGTGACCGCGCGTGGCCACCGGCCAAGTGGGACAATGGGCGTACGACACCCTCAGCTCTCAGCTGTTGGCCGACGACGAGGCTTGATCAACTCCGGGTGTCGACGGCATGCCGGTCGCGGGGTCATCGGCGTCCGAGCCCGCCGTGACCGCGGCGCCGTCTGTCCGGCCCGAGCACCGAAACCCTTCCGCCCCTGCCCCGGGCGACCAGCGGAACGACCAGTTGTCCGGCGTCGAGGGCCTGCCGCACCCGAGCAATCATGCTCGTGTCGCGCGGCAGGCCCTCGCGGTGGGACTCGGCGGTCCGGGGCGAACCGGCCCTGGGTGGCGTCAGGCCGTGTGCAGTGTCAGCCCGTACCGGTTCAGAATCTCATTGATCGGCTGGTGCCAGGTCTCCCCGCCGCTGGTGCAGTTGCCCCAGCCGCCGGACGTGACCCCCTGAGCCTGGTCACCGCTGATGAACGAGCCGCCCGAATCTCCCGGCTCGGCACAGACACTCGTCTTGGTCATCTGGTGAACCGCGCCCTGGCTGTAGTTCACCGTTTCGTTCGTGGCCAGCACGTTGCCGCAGTGCCAGTGACTCGTGGAGCCGGAACGACATATCGAGGCGCCGATGGGTGCCACTGCGGAGCCCCGAACCAACTGGTCCGAGACGGTGCCCCACCCGAGCACGACGGGGACGGTCCACCAGCCGTTGCCGACACTGACCCAGGCGTAGTCGTCGCCGGGGAAGGACGACCCCTGGAAGTTGCCGATGGCCGAGCGGTCCCATCCGCTGACCGCAGCACCTGCCTGTCCGCAATGGCCCGCTGTGACGAAGCCACCGTGCACGGAGAAGCCGATGGAGCATCGGACGTTGCCCGTGTAGTAGGGATCGCCGCCCACAGTGCCGGCAGCGAAGGTTCTGGGCGCCTCGAGGGTCTGCTTCACCAGAACGGGGCCAGTCCTGCGGGCCCGTTCGACGAAGGTGCGGACATCGTTGTCATCCGATGCCGGGGCGACAACCTCGATGACGACCCGGTTGACCTTCGGGTCCACGTGCCAGCTGCTGACACCTGCCGGAGCAGTCAGCCCGTCGATCCGGGCCTTGGCCGCGTCGAGTTGCCGCGCACTGTGGCGCACCAGCCGGACGGATGCACCGGAGGCGCGTACGGCGGCCGACTTCCGACCGTCGGTCACGGCCACGGCGAGCCTGCCAGTGGCCGGATCGAACCAGGAACCGGCATAGGAGGAACCCGCAGCCCGTCGCGCCTTGCCCTGTACGGAAGTTGCCGTCTTCTCTGCGGCCAGCCGCGCCCTGGCCTGGCTTTCTGTCAGGCCGAGGTCCCTCCGCATGGCGGAGAGCAGTCCTGCGGACGCCGGTGCTTCATCGGTCGTGGTGCGGGGTGTCGCGCGAGGCGAGTCCGCGGCGGCGGATGCCGGGCCGGAGGCAAGCCCCACAGTCGCCCAGGCCCCGACGACCAGTGCGGCAGCCAGGCTCGTTCGCAGTGCGTTCATACGTCTCAAGGCAATGGCCCTTCTGTTGTTCCGGCATCGTGGGGGAGGAACAGCAGGCGTCCGAGAGCTACGTTCTGAGAGCGCTCTCAGAGTGTGCCGCAACGGACTGTAGCGCAGCACATCCACCAGGTCCATGCCAATAGAGGGATGTTTCCGAGCCGTTGGACGACGGACGTGTCCTGTCCCGGACGCTCCTGCCCCTCCCGCCCCGGACCCACCGCTCTCCGTCTCGGCATCGATGCCCATGCTGATCGCAAGGCCCGTCGCCCTGGTCCTGTTGGCCACGAGCTTCCGGTCGCCCTCCACCAACGTCCGGCTCGCCAACAGGGCTTCCGGCGATCCGGGCCAGGACCTCGAGGCCTGGACACGGTGCTCGCGTCCATCGCGGACGGCCTGCGGGGTTGCCAACTGGTGCTGCTTCGCAGCGTGTTGATGGCCACGTGATCCGGTGCAGCCGCCCGCAATCCGGGAGATCTGGACTTCCTCTTCGTGCCCCGGGAATGGGCCATGGACGACCCCCGGGGGCACTTCACAGCCGAGCACCCGTGGGTCACGGACAGCGCGGCGAGTTACAGCGGGCGTCTCGCGCGGACACTGGCACCGCTGCCGGCGATGGCGGAGCGACCGGACGTGGTGAGCGAGGCGGGCTCGGCGAGAAAAGCGGGAGAGGCGGACTCGGTCGGCCGGGCGGACTCGGAAATGTCAGCCCGGTATCGGCCGCGGGCCCAGTGGCTGGAACCGCTGGTGGAGTCCACGCGTACGACCGCCCCCGAGGATCCTGCCGCTACCTTCGGGTTTCTTTCCAGAGGCGGGCAGGACGGGCTGACGGCGGCCGTCTTGGTCGTACGGGAGGTCACGGGGCCCCGTGACCTCGGTCTGGCCGACGCGCTCGCCAGGATCCTGTCGCATGAGGGAAGTCGGCGATACCGGCGGGATCACCCGAGGCATGCGGCCGGGCCCCCGGCGAGCTGCGCCGATCCGCTCCCCGAGCCTGGCCCGGGGCAACCGACCCGCTGAGTCGGCCGGGCCGGCCGGCCCGTCAGCCGGCCCGGTTGATCGCGCTGCGCAGCATGGCGACCGTCGTCGCGGCGGCCGCGCGTTCCGCGTCGTCCTCCGTCGCGCGTACCCGCTCCTCCAGGAGTACCGCGGCTGCCTGGAGGACACCCACGCGTACCGGAACGCTCTGCATCGCCGTCAGTACGGCCGCTGCCTGTTCGGCCGGAGTGGCCGTGGCGGCCTGCGGAATGAGTGTGGTGATTCCGCGCCCGAGCGCGCGGTCGCGAGGCGGCTGAGCCGCGGCTGTGGTCACCCGAGAAGTGTGCCGCACCGGCCCCGGGGATTCGGTCAGCGACCTGGCCTCAGCTCTTGGGGGCCGTCGTGGACATGAGCGTGGACACGCCTCAACAGTGCTGCCAGCTGGGCTTGTTCAGGCGCGGTCAAGGGGGCGAGCAGTGTCTTCTGCACGCTCAGCGCATCGTCCTGGAGCTCTGCGAGCACTGCGCGGCCGGCCGGAGTGGGCGTGACGTTCACCCGGCGGCGGTCGTCGGTGTCCCGGGCCCGGTAGACGAGACCGGCCAGCACGAGATCGTCCACGATCTTGACGATGTCACTCCGGTCGATCCAGAGCCGCGATGCCAGTTCCCGTTGCACGTGCGGGCCGAAGTCGACGAGCGCCGACAGCACGGCCATGTGCCAGACCCGCATGTCGCGCTCGGCCAGTCGCGCCGCCAGCCGGCTCCGCGCCGCCTTGCCGGTCCTGGACAGCAGGTATGTCGTGAGTCCCAGGAGGCTGGGCGGGGTCTCGCTCATCGACGCCATCTTAGGACCGCACCCACGGTGGGCTTCCGCCCACTGATCGGCGCATGCCTCGGATGCCGGTACGCACACCTGCTGGTGTGCGGGGCCGCCGAACGCTTCTTCCGCTGCCACGGCACGGTCCCGCCCCTCCCGATCGGGGCCGGACCGCCGATGTGCAGATCCCGCGGCCTAGCCCCAATACCGTTCAGTTAAGTGCTTCTGGGTTATCGTGGGGGATGCCGCGTTCTGGTTGGGTGAAGCCGTCGTCTGATGTCCGGTTGTCGGATTTGGTGTCTGTGGGGTTGCTGACGCGGGTGTTTCCCGCGGATGTGGTTGACGCGGTGATCGAGGAGGCGGGGCGTACCGAGCGGCGTCACCGGTCGTTGCCCGCACGGGTGATGGCGTACTTCTCGATCGGGATGGCGCTGTATTCGGATGGCTCCTACGAGGATGTGTTCGCGCAGCTCGCGGACGGGCTGTCGTGGGCGTCGGGGTGGTCGGAGTCGTTCACGCCGCCCTCGAAGTCGGCGATCTTCCAGGCCAGGTCTCGTCTGGGGTTCGAGCCGGTGCGGGATCTCTTCGCTCGGGTTGCGCGTCCGCTGGCGGGGCCTGGCACGCCGGGGTCGTGGCTGGCCGGGCGTCGCCTGGTGGCGATCGACGGGACGTGCCTGGATGTGGCAGACACGGCAGCCAACGCGGAGTTCTTCGGGCGGCCCGCTTCCAGCCGGGGGGAGCGGGCCGCGTTTCCGCAGGCCCGCCTGGTGGCATTGGCGGAATGCGGCACCCATGTGGTCTTCGACGCTGCCACCGGCCCGTGCAGCGTGTCGGAGATCGAGTTGTCCCGGCAGCTCGTCGGGCGGCTGGAGCCGGGCCAGCTGGTCCTGGCAGACCGGGGCTTCTACGGGTTCCGCCTCTGGCAGCAGGCCGCGGCCACGGGTGCGGATCTGCTCTGGCGAGTGAAGACGAACCTGCGGCCCCGGTATCTGGAAACCCTGGCCGATGGGTCCTGGCTGGCCCGGATCGTCCCGACGTCGGGCACGAACCGGGCCACGACGGAGCCGCTCACGGTCAGAGTGATCGACTACACGGTCGATGACGGCCGGGACAACGCCGAGGAGTACCGGCTGTTGACCACGATCCTCGACCCTGCCGAGGCCGGCGCCGAGGACCTCGCAGCCGCCTACGCCCAACGGTGGGAGATCGAGACCACCTTCGACGAGCTGAAAACCCACCAGCGCGGGCCCCGCGCGGTACTGCGCTCGAAAGCCCCCGACCTTGTCCAGCAAGAAATCTGGGGACACCTGTGCTGCCACTACGCCATCCGCACCCTGATGGCCGACACTGCCGCACTCTCCGGCCACGACCCCGACAGAGTTTCCTTCGTCAAAGCCCTCCGCATCGCTCGCCGTTCAGTCGCGCAGAGCGCATTTCCCCCTCCGGGCGCTGACGCAGCCGACGCGATCTGGCATCACGCCATCCGATGGCTCACCCAACACCTCAACCCAACACGCCGAAAACGCTCACACCCCCGAGTCGTCAAACGCAAAGTCCTGAAATGGGCCGCGAAACGCTCCCACCACACACACTGGCCCCAGCCCAAACACAGCCCCCACATCACCATCCAAGCCACTAACTGAACGGTATTGGGCCTAGCCCCGGGCCCAGTCACGCATGGCGGTCCGTGAGGAGAAGGCGGCGACGTCCTTGTCGAGCGGATGGTCGGTGTGCTGATGGATACGCCAGGAGGCTTTGATCCTGGGCTTCCCCGCGGTCACGTAGTCGGCGATCCACAGACCGTCCCCCGCGTACGACGTGGTGTCGTGGTTCAGCCAGAAGTAGCGGTTGCAGTACAGCAGAACCTTGTGGTGCGGGCGCAGGCGCTTGACCTCACGGATGAAACGGTCCTTCTCCGCGTTGTCGGCCCTTGTGCCTTCACCGTTCTCCTCCCAGTCCACGGCGAGCAGATCGCCCGCCTTCTCCGGAGCCTTGCTCACGAAGTACGCGGCCTGGGCCGTGATGTTCCCCGGCCAGAGGAAGTGGTAGAAGCCGACCACGCACTCCGCGTCCCTCGCGCGTTTCACCTGTGCCGAGAGATGCGGATTGATGTACGAACGGCCCTCGGTGGCCTTGATGAAGACGAAGTCCAGTCCGTCCGTGTCGAAGGACGACTGATGGGAGCTGACATCGACGCCGTGGAGCATGGGCACCGCCTTCGGGTGGGATGAGCGCTTCCGTTCTCTCTGTAGGTGCCCGCAGCCAGTCGTTCCCATCCTTCGGATGATCGGGCGAATCGTTTTGCCATTGCCAGGAATACGGACCGGAAACGGGTAGTTGATGAACCGGCGAGACCACATCACGTACCGCAGTCGCCATCGGAAGGTCGGATCCATGAAGATCGGCATTATCGGAGCGGGCAACATCGGCGGGAATCTCGCCCGGCGCCTCACCGCGCTGGGCCACGAGGTGTCCATCGCCAACTCGCGTGGTCCTCAGACGCTCGCCGCGCTCACCGCCGAGACCGGAGCCACGGCGGTCAACGCCTCGGAGGCGGCTCAAGGAGCCCAGGTGGTGGTTGTGACCGTCCCCCTCAAGGCCGTCCCCGACCTGCCCGCCGGGTTGATCGACGGGGCTGCGGACGGAGTCGCGGTCATCGACACGGGCAACTACTACCCGCAGCAGCGCGACGGCCGCATTGCCGAAATCGAGGACGGCAGGCCCGAGAGCCGGTGGACCGAGGAGCAGATCGGCCATCCGGTGATCAAGGCGTTCAACGGGACGTACGCACAGGACATCCTCTCCAACGGGCTCCCCGGGGGAAGTCCCGGCCGTCAGGCGCTTCCGGTGGCCGGTGACGACGCGGCGGCCAAGCAGGTCGTGCGCGAGCTCATCGACGAGCTGGGCTTCGACACCGTGGACGCGGGGGGCCTCGACGAGTCCTGGCGCCAGCAGCCCGGCACCCCTGTTTACGGTCATCAGGGCGACGTGGAGGCCATCCGCAAGGCGCTCGCCGAGGCGTCGCCCGAGCGCACTGCCGAGTGGCGCGCCTGACGCTCCCCGGCACCGGGGACCGGCGGGTCGCCGTTGCCGTCCCCGGCGCTCCGTCGCCGTCGGGCGCGTCGGCGGCCGTAGGAACGGCCGGGCTCCTCAGCCGTCGAAGGCCGTGCTCCGGCTGACCTTCTCCCATGCGAGCGTCTCGGCGCGGGCCGCTTCGAGGTGGGCCTGGATCGCGTCGGTCGCATCGCCCCCGAGCGGCAGTCGCAGGGGCGTCTGCTCGGCGGCGAGGGCGGTGAGGATGGCCGCCGCAGCCTTGTCGGGGTCGCCCTCCTGCTTGCCGTCCGAGTCGGGAAGGCCCGTACGTACCGGGCCGACGGTTGCCTCGTACGCGGGCATCGCCGCGGTCTGCCGGAGCGCCCCTCCCCCGGCGAAACCGGTCCGGAACGATCCGGGTTCGACGATGAGCACTCTGATCCCGTGCGGGGCGACCTCTGCCGCAAGCGCCTCGGACAGGCCTTCGAGGGCGAACTTGGTCGCCGAGTAGGCACCGACTCCGGGGAATGTGAACCGGCCGCCCATGCTGCTCATCTGCACGATGGCGCCGGACCGCTGACGGCGCATGTGCGGCAGCACCGCGCGGACCAACGCCGCGGGGCCGAAGAAGTGCAGATCCATCAGGTCCCGCAGTTCCTGGTCGGTGGTCTCCTCCACCGCCCCGACCAGGCCGAGGCCCGCGTTGTTGACGACGACGTCGATGCGGCCGTGCCACAGCACCGTGTCGGCGACGGCCGCGGCGATGCGTGCGGTGTCGGTGACGTCCAGCTGGGCTGCGACGGCCCGGTCGGGGTGCGCGGCGACAAGATCGTCGAGCGCTTCGGGCCTGCGGGCCGTGGCCACGACCGTGTCCCCGGCGGCGAGGGCGGCGGCCGCGATCGAACGGCCGAAGCCGGAGGAGGCTCCCGTGATGAGCCAGACGCGCCCCGTCGTCCTGTCGCGGTCAGAGGCACCTGTCTCTGCATTCATCGGTAACTCCACTTGTTCAAAGGGGTTGTTGAGCTGCGCCAGTTATTTCATCCGGTGACCGGCACAGTCCAAGACAGAGCCCCTCTCGCTCCATAGAGGCAACTTATGATCGCTGTATGGAACTGCGTCAGCTGCGCTACCTGGCCGTGATCGCCGACGAGGAGAACCTAGGACGGGCCGCACAGCGGCTGTACGTCAGCCAGCCGGCCCTGTCCTACGCATTAGCGGCACCGACTCGGTGAGACGGGTGTGCTGCGGGTGGGCTTCGAGGCGAGCGGTGCGGGTGAACTCACCACCCGGGCACGGGCCGAGTTCGCACAGCGCCATCCCGGGGTACGAGTGGTGCCCCGGCGGTATGACTGGGGGCAGGAGGCCGCGGCTCTGCGCGAAGGGCTGGTCGACGTGGCTTTCGTCTGGTTGCCCAACGATCTGACCGGCCTCCGCTCGGAGCTGGTGCATACGGAGCCGCGCGTCGTGGGGCTGCCGTCCGGGCATGCGTTCGCGGGACGCGAGGAGGTTTCCGTGCTCGACGTCGGGGACGAGCCGCTGATGTGGACCGAGCGTGCGCCTCGCGAATGGGTGGACTGGTGGGCGGTCAACCCCCGCCCTGACGGGTCGAGTCCCAGGTGGGGGCCGACCAATGACAACGTCGAGGAGATGCTGGAGCAGGTGGCGGAGGGTTCGGCCATCTGCTTCGCGCCGATGAGCATGGCCAGGTACTACGCGCGGCCCGATCTCACCTGGGTTCCGCTGACCGATGTCGAGCCTCTGCGGACCGTGCTCGCCTGGGTCGACGGCACGGACAGCAGCCTGGTGCGGGGGTTCGCGCGCGTCGTGCGTGAACTGGCGGCCGCCGGATCCGGCGGCCGGGCCGGAACTAGCGGACGTCGTCCGGACGGGCCGGAAGACTGTCCATGAAGGAGCTGACGGAGAAGACCGCGCGTCCGGGTCCGGGCGGGCCGTAGCCGGGGGGCGAGCTGAGACCGTACTCCTCCATGGTCGCGCGGTAGGCGTCCAGCAGGCGGATGTGGTATTCGAGCGGCGCCCCGTCCGGGTTGGTCTTGCCGAGCGGGGTGGTGGGCTCCGGGCACCAGGTGGTGAACCGCGGGGTGATGCCGTGCGACATGAAAAACCGCAGACCCTCGGTGGTCGAGGCGATGGCTTCGTCCACCGTGGTGAAGCCGAAGGGCTCGGCCATCTCCACGCCCGCCACGAAGTTGGGGATGACGTTGCGGGGGCCGAAGACCTCGGCGGAGTCCAGGATGCGGCGGTGCCACTCGTCACGGCCGACGTAGCGTTCCTTGCCAGGGCAGTAGAGCTCGAACAGCCGGCGGTCCCACACCTCGTAGTTGGGGTGGTAGATCTGCACGCCGTAGTCGTGGAACCGCTGCACGTCGGCCTTGGGCAGAGCCTGGGCGACGACCTTGCCGATCCAGCGGCCGGGGAAGCGTTCCTCGATGGCCTTGGCGTACTGACCGTAGAAATCGGCCTCGTCGCGGCCGCCGATGTGGGAGGTGATGGCCCCACCGGTGAGGGTGTAGGCGGTGGAGGTCTTCGCCGTGTCGTACTTGTCGATGATGGCGAGCGCTTCCAGGACCTCCTCGACCGGCTTCACTCCTGTGTACGGGCGCCCCGCCGCCTTGTGCTGGCGCCAGTTGTGGTTGATGTCGCAGTACTGGCACTCCTCCTTCGCGCCGAAGTACTGGCAGACCCGGAAGACCGTCAGATAGACGAGGTATCCCCACTGGATGGTGGGTGCCACCTCCATCACGGACTTGCCGTTCTCCAGCGTGTGCCGGTAGTAGTCCGGCATGGGAGGAAGACCCACGTCGGAGATCCGCCGGCCGTCGAGATACAGCCCGAGCACGCCGTCGTCGTCGGCCGCGACACGGTACGGGGACGCCGGGTTGACCCGGACGGACACGACGGTCCTGCGCAGGTCGTACGGACCGCCGGTGAGGACGATCTCCTCCGGCGGGCGGCGCAGGGCGGCCGCGCCGAGCTCGGGGAGGGTGCCGTGGTCGAAGGAGAAGATGAAGTAGGACTTCGGCTTGACGTCACCGCCCTCGTTGTCGCTGAGCGCGGACTCGTCGAACGCCAGACCGCCCCGCAGCAGGTCCTCCTTGATGACGGCTTCCCGGGGTACGTGCGGGAACTGCTCCATGAGGCGCTCGACCAGACGGGTGCGGTTCCCGTCCGTGCGATTGGGTTCGGTGCGGCTGCGGTCGGTACTGCTGGGCATGTGCGGGACTCCTCGGTCCGGTCGTCTGCGGCGTTCCGGGTACGCCACACCGTGCAACGAACCGGACACGTCCGCAGTGCCCCGACACGCTGGCCGATTCGGCATGGTGTGTCAGGGGTGGCCCACGGTCAGTGGTGTGGTCCGGGTCGTCCGTCGGTGCCCGCCTCCGGGCCGGAGTTCACCGGTCCCAGTGCGCGGGGCGGCCGAGGGACGGCGGGAGCCTCGTCGCCGCGTCGCCCTTGGCCGCGTTGAGCTGGGCCTGGGTGAGGAAGAGGCTCGATGTGAGGTCGGCGCCGGCCAGGTCCGCGTCCCGGAAATCGGCGCCTATCAGATCGGCCAGGCACAGATCGGCACCGGTGAGGTCCGCTGCGATCAGATACGCGCCGCGCAGGTCGGCGCCCCGCAGGTCGGCTCCCCTGAGCCTGGCTCCGATGAGGTCGGCGCCCCGGTGGTCGCGCTTCTTCTTGCGCGGCACCGTGGCTCGTACCAGTGTGGCGGCCCGGAGCAGCAGCTCGGCCACGACGTCGCGGTGCCCTGCCACGTCCAGTTCACGGAACGCGTCCGCCGGTAGGTGGGTGAGGCGTTCCGTCTCGTCGAGGGTGCGCCGGATCTCCACGTGCAGGGGTCGCGCCGGTTCCAGGGACAGCGCCTCCGTGAGGTACCAGAGCAGTTCATGGAGTTGCCGCATGACCGGGAACACCTGGAACATCTGCTGGGCGGTCTGCGGGGCTCTGCGCCAGTCCTGTCCGTCGAAGGTCTCGCCGGAGACCTTCTGGCCGGCCCCGAAGCAGTCGTACACGGTGCAGCCGGGGAAGCCCCGGTCACGAAGCTCGGTGTGGATGCCGCAGCGGAAGTCCTCCTGGAGGTTCTGGCAGGGCTTTCCGGCGTCCTTGTCGATCGCGAAGTCCGCGGACCGTGTCAGGGTCAGTGCTACACAGCACAGCCCGAAGCAGTTCGCGCAGTCGGCACGCAGGGCGGCACGATCGATGCCGGGGCCTTCGACGTTGTCGGGCACGGTGCGTGGATCCTCCGGGTACGGAATTGTCGGACGGTCGACCTTATCCGGATCCGTCACCCGTTCGCGTCACTTACATGATCACCACCTTGACGTATCGATTGCGGTCCGACGGCCGCCGGACCGCGAAAGGCGTGACGGGCCACGACCCGGCCGGACTGGTGGTCGGCTCCGAGGGCACCCTGGGACGTGGTGCTGCTCGGCCGGGTCGACACACCGCCGGGAGCCGCGGGCGACGCGGAGGCCGAGCTGGTCCGGGAGTGTTTCGAGCCGGCGGGAGCGACCTGGGCCGCGGTCTCCACGGACCAGCAGGAGGGCGACGCGCTGTTCCAGGCACGCCGGTCGGCCTGTCCGGCGCTGGACGGCTCGGCCCTGTCCTGACCGACGACGTGTGCGTACCGCGGACCGCGGTGCCCGAGATACCGGCCCGGATCGAGCGGACGGCGGCCCGGCACTACATTCCGGTGGCCGACATCGCCCATGGCGGGGGCGGAAAACTGCATCCACTCAGCATCACGACGCCTGGCGACGAAGCCTCGCGCCGGTGCCCGAGCCGCTGTCAGTGGCACGGCGCAGACTGGCAGCAGTACAGCACGATCGAAAGGGGGACGCCGATGGAAACCGAGGACGGGGCCGGGTTCGAACCGGCCACGGGGGACGGCCCGAGGGCGCCGGTGCCGGACGCAAGACGCACCGCTTCCGTGCGGACCGCGTTCGAGGGAATGCTTCAGATCCGCCGGCTGACGAACACCGGACGCCCCGATCCGCAGGGTGTACCCGCACAGTGGGAGACGCTCCGGCCGGTACGGGCGGTCGCCATCGCCCTGGAGGCATCGGGCCTGGCCCCCTCGGCCGTTGACGGATCGGGCCTGCGGACGGCGACCGGTTACCGCCTGCAGCAGGGCGAGGCACCGGGCGGTGTGCGCGTCGAGTGGCTCGGTCCACCCGGCAGTGGGGCGGCCCGTTCGGAGGAAGAGGAGCTGGCCCGGTGCGCGGCGGTGCTGCGGGAGTTGGGGTGGACGGTGCTGCTGTACCGAGGGGCGCGACGCCGAAGATTCCTGGAGATCGAACCACCGGCCGGTGCACGAAGACCGGACGGCGGATAGCGGACGTTCCCGTGCCGCTGCCGTCGGGCGTTGATGACCGATGCCCGGCCGGAACAGCGCAGCCCGGGCGGCTGCGCAGGCGTCGACGGGATCGGGCTCGCCGATCCGGCACCGCTCGGTCTTGTCGGGCCGGTTGACCTCGATCGCGGTGAGGCCCGCCTGGCGGGCAGCACGCGTGACCCCCGGACCGTAGGAGGAGGTCCCCTCGACGCCGAGGGCGGTCACCGTGCCATTGGGCGTTCAGGAACGCGAACGCCGCGACGTATCCGGCCGCCGTCGCCGGGAGCTGGGCATCGGCGGCGTGGCCCCCTCGGTCGGTGATGACAGCAACGCGAATCGCGTCGCACGGGAGTCCACTCCGCCGAACACCGCATCCACTTCTGCGGCGGACTTGTCGTCACGCTCGTCCTGTGAGCTGCCTTCCTGGCCGGCGGTGACACCGGCCAGGTGAGTCGGACAGGACATTGAGGGGGCCTCTGGCCAAGCTCCTGTCAGGTTCGTGCTCCACCTGGCCGAAGCCATGGAGAACGGGTCCCGGCAACCGGACAGAACGACTGCAGGACAGCCCAGCAGGGCGTCAGTCACGCCCTGAGCCACAACCACCGGAACCCGCTACGAGAATCAATGTCAGACCCATGGTGGATGCTGGTGGGTCCGACACCGCTGACCGGGAGATGCTGAGATGCGCAATGACGAACTCGCCGCGGCCCAGGCGTATGTCCGACTCCTGGAAGCCACTCGCGCCGCACTCGCGGATCCCGATGACGGCCCGTTGTACGTGCCGTTGCTCGCCTCGCCGATCACCGAGGCCGACAGCGCGCTTCAGCGAGCCGGGCTCCGCGGCAACGAGTCCCGGTTCTTCGACCTCGTGAGCTCGCTGCGGCCGAGCATGTCCGGCGGCGGCCGCTGAGGCGCATCTTCCGGGCGCCACGCGCGGTGCTCCTGCGCCGGAGACGTCGGGGCAGGCCGGAACACCACATGGTGAATTGATTCAAAATCCCAAGAGAACCCGCCCGGCTCCTTGACTGGAAGCTCGGGGAATATCTAGCGTACGAGTCAGGTGAAACGATTCATACGCCCGGACGGTCTCCGATCGCTGGATGACTCTGCTTACGAGGTGTTCATGTCTGATGTGTCGGCCGCCAAGGCAGCTCTGAGGTCCCAGGTCATCGAGACGCCTTCCTGGGGCTACGGGAACTCGGGGACGCGTTTCAAGGTGTTCACGCAACCGGGTGTGCCGCGCGACCCGTTCGAGAAGATGGAGGACGCGGCCCAGGTACACGCGTTCACGGGTGTGGCGCCGAAGGTGTCGTTGCACATTCCGTGGGACAAGGTAGAGGACTACACCGCGCTCACCCGGCACGCCGAGGGGCTCGGTCTGCGGATCGGGGCGATCAACTCCAACGTCTTCCAGGACGACGACTACAAGCTCGGTTCGGTCACCCACCCCGACCCGAAGGTGCGTCGAAAGGCCACCGACCATCTGTTGGAGTGCGTCGGCATCATGGACGAGACCGGGTCCCCCGATCTCAAGCTCTGGTTCTCCGACGGTACGAACTACCCCGGGCAGGACGACATCACGGCCCGCCAGGACCGGCTCGCCGAGGCCCTGGCCGAGGTGTACGAGCGGCTGGGCGAAGGTCAGCGGATGCTGCTGGAGTACAAGCTCTTCGAGCCCGCGTTCTACGCGACCGATGTTCCCGACTGGGGTACGGCGTACGCGCACTGTCTGAAGCTCGGCCCGAAGGCCCAGGTGGTCGTGGACACCGGTCACCACGCGCCGGGCACCAACATCGAGTTCATCGTGGCCTCCCTGCTGCGCGCGGGAAAGCTCGGCGCGTTCGACTTCAACTCCCGGTTCTACGCGGACGATGATCTGATGGCCGGGGCCGCCGACCCGTTCCAGTTGTTCCGGATCATGCACGAGGTGGTCAGGAACGGCGGCCTGAAGCCCGAGACGAATGTCAACTTCATGCTCGACCAGTGCCACAACATCGAGGCGAAGATCCCCGCCGTGATCCGGTCGGTCGCCAATGTGCAGGAGGCGACCGCCAAGGCGCTGCTGGTCGACATGTCGGCACTGAGTGCTGCGCAGCGTTCCGGCGACGTACTGGCCGCGAACGCCGCCCTGATGGACGCGTACAACACCGATGTACGTCCGTTGCTGGCCGAGGTGCGCGAGGAAGTCGGGCTGGCGAGGGATCCGTTCGCCGCCTATCTGGCCTCGGGCAATCAGGAGCGGATCGCCGCCGCCCGGGTCGGTGGCGACCAGGCCGGCTGGGGCGCCTGATCGCGTCCGCCCACTCCCCCGTACGACCATCGCCTCGTTCAGACGGACCCACGACCACGAAGGAAACTCATGGCCTCCGCGACACATGCCGAAGTCGCCGCGCTCCTGGAGCGCGCCCACCGAATCGGTTCCGACGCCCGGAACACCAACTACGCCGGTGGCAACGCATCGGTCAAAGCCGCCGGCACCGACCCGGTCACCGGTGGCAATGCCGAACTGCTGTGGGTCAAGGGCTCCGGCGGTGATCTCGGCACGCTCACCGAGGCCGGGCTCGCCGTGCTGCGTCTCGACCGGGTGCGGGCTCTCAAGAACGTCTACCCGGGGGTGGAACGCGAGGACGAGATGGTGTCGGCGTTCGACTACTGCCTGCACGGAAAGGGCGGTGCGGCACCGTCCATCGACACGGCGATGCATGCCCTGGTCGAGGCGGCTCACGTCGATCATCTGCATCCGGACTCGGGGATCGCGCTGGCGTGCGCCGCCGACGGCGAGAAGCTGACCGCGGAGTGCTTCGGCGACAAGGTGGCCTGGGTGGGCTGGCGAAGGCCGGGGTTCCAGCTCGGTCTGGACATCGCGGCGGTCAAGGAGGCCAACCCGCGGGCCGTCGGGGTGATCCTCGGCGGGCACGGCATCACTGCCTGGGGCGAGACGTCCGAGGAGTGTGAGCGCAATGCCCTCTGGCTGATCCGCACCGCCGAGACCTTCCTTCAGGAACGGGGCGCGGCCGAACCCTTCGGCCCCGAATGGGCGGGCCGGGAGCCGCTTCCCGAGGCGCGGCGCCGCGAGCGTGCGGCCGCCCTCGCCCCGCTGATCCGTGGTCTGGCCTCCACCGACCGTCCGCAGGTGGGCCACTTCACCGACACCGAGCCGGTGCTGGACTTCCTCGCCCGTACCGAACACCCACGGCTCGCCGCCCTGGGGACCTCCTGCCCGGACCACTTCCTCCGCACGAAGGTCAGGCCGCTGGTCCTCGACCTGCCCTCGGATGCCCCACTGGACGAGGCGGCGGCGCGGCTGAAGGAACTGCACGGCGCGTACCGGGAGGCGTACCGCGCGTACTACGAGCGTCATGCCTCGCCCGACTCCCCCGCGATGCGCGGTGCGGACCCGGCGATCGTGCTGGTGCCCGGGGTCGGCATGTTCTCGTTCGGCAAGGACAAGCAGACCGCCAGGGTCGCCGGGGAGTTCTACCTCAACGCCGTCAATGTGATGCGCGGAGCCGAGGCCGTCTCCTCGTACGCACCGATCGAGGAGTCCGAGAAGTTCCGGATCGAGTACTGGGAGCTGGAGGAGGCCAAGCTTCGCCGGATGCCGAAGGCCAAGCCGCTGGCCACCCGGGTCGCGCTGGTCACGGGCGCGGGGTCCGGCATCGGCAAGGCCATCGCGCACCGGCTGGCCGCGGAGGGGGCATGTGTCGTCGTCGCGGACATCGACGCGGCGAGTGCCGCTTCGGTGGCGCAGGATCTCGGCGGGTCGGACAAAGCCGTCGCAGTGACGGTCGATGTCACCAGTGAGGAGCAGATCGCCGACGCGTTCCGGGCCGCCGCGCTGGCGTTCGGCGGTGTGGATCTCGTGGTGAACAACGCCGGGATCTCCATCTCCAAGTCCCTGCTGGAGACGACGGCCCGGGACTGGGATCTTCAGCACGACATCATGGCGCGCGGTTCGTTCCTGGTGTCGCGCGAGGCCGCCCGGCTGATGCGGACGCAGGATCTCGGCGGTGACATCCTCTACATCACGTCGAAGAACGCGGTGTTCGCGGGCCCGAACAACATCGCCTACTCGGCCACCAAGGCCGATCAGGCGCACCAGGTGCGGCTGCTGGCCGCCGAGCTGGGCGAGTACGGCATCCGGGTCAACGGCATCAACCCCGATGGTGTGGTGCGGGGTTCGGGGATCTTCGCGGGCGGCTGGGGCGCCCAGCGTGCGGCGACGTACGGTGTCGAGGAGGAGAAGCTCGGCGAGTTCTACGCCCAGCGGACCCTCCTCAAACGCGAGGTGCTCCCGGAGCATGTGGCCAACGCCGTTTTCGCACTGACCGGCGGGGACCTCACGCACACGACCGGGCTGCATGTTCCCGTCGACGCCGGCGTGGCCGCGGCCTTCCTCCGATGACCCGATGAGGTGTCGATGTCTGTGACGTCACGCGGCGACGCGGCCTTCACGGCCGTGGACCTCGGTGCCACCAGCGGCCGGGTGATCACCGGCCTGGCCGGGCCCGGAAGGCTCACTCTGACCGAGGTGCACCGGTTCGCCAATACGCCGGTCCGGTTGCCGGACGGGCTGCGGTGGAACGTACTCGCGCTGTTCCAGGGAATGCTGGACGGTTTGCGAAGGGCGGCGCGCAGCGGTCCGATCGCATCGATCGGGATCGATACGTGGGCGGTGGACTACGGCCTTCTCGATGCGGACGGGGCCCTGCTGGGGCTGCCGTTCCACTACCGCGACAGCCGGAACGACACGGCGGCCGAACAGGTGCTGGCGGTGTGCGGGGCTCGGGAGCTCTATACCGTCAGCGGGTTGCAGCATCTGCCGTTCAACACCGTGTTCCAACTGGCCGCTCACCGTACGAGTGCCCAGTGGGGCGCGGCACGGACGATGCTGCTGATGCCCGATCTGCTGACGCACTGGCTGACGGGCGCAGTGGGAGCGGAGATCACCAATGCGTCGACGACCGGTCTGTTCGACGCGTCGGCCGGTGCCTGGTCCGATGCGCTGATCGGCAGACTGGGTCTGGAGCGTTCCTGGTTCCCGTCATTGCGTGAGCCTGGTGATCCGGCGGGGACACTCCTGCCGCACATTGTCGAGTACACGGGACTGCCGGCCGGCACACCGGTGACGGCCGTCGCCTCGCACGACACGGCGTCGGCGGTCGCGGCGGTGCCCGCGACCGGGCCCGGGTTCGCCTATGTGTCCTGCGGTACATGGTCGCTCGCAGGGCTCGAACTGCCCACTCCGGTGCTCTCGGAGGAGTCGCGCGCGGCGAACTTCACCAATGAGCGCGGGGTGGACGGCACCGTCCGCTATCTCCGTAACATCATGGGGATGTGGCTGCTGGAGGAGTGCCGGCGGACCTGGGACCGGCGGGGCGAGGATCCGGGGCTGGCCGCACTGCTCGCGGACGCGTCCCGTACCCGGCCGTTCGCCGCGGTGATCGATCCCGACGACGAGGCGTTCCTCGCGCCGGGTGACATGCCGTCGCGGATCGACGCCCATCTCGTACGGACCGGACAGGTGCCGCCCGGCAGTCCCGGTGGCTATGTCCGGTGTGTCCTGGAGAGCCTGGCGCTGGCTCATCGCAGGACGCTTCGGGAAGCAGCCGACCTGGCGGGGCGGGAGTTGAGCCGGATCCATGTTGTCGGCGGGGGTTCGCGCAATGAGCTCCTGTGCCAGTGGACCGCGGATGCCACGGGGCTTCCCGTCACGGCCGGCCCGGCAGAGGCGACCGCGCTCGGCAACATCCTGGTGCAGGCGCGTGCCCGAGGTCTGGTGGGTGACCTCACGGACATGCGACAACTGGTGGCACGAACACAAGAATTGCGCCGCTACACCCCGCGGGGGGATCGGCGGGCCTGGGACCGGGCTGCCGCACGGCTGGAGCAGACCTGAGTCCGTCCGGTCTCGACGGAACCGATGGAAGGAAGCCCATGACTGACGTCTCACCCGTCGCGCTCGACGGTGTGCTCACCCGTACCGCGCGCCGGCGTACCCGGGTCGGTCTCGTGTCCGGCGGACTCGGTGCGTACTGGCCGCAGTTCCCCGGTCTGCTGGACCGGCTGCGGGAGTCGGCCCGCTTCGTGACCGGGCGGTTCGAGGAGATGGGCTGCGAGGTCGTCGACGCCGGCTTCATCTCCGACCCGCAGGAGGCGGCGAAGGCCGCGGAACGGCTGCGTTCGGCCGACTGCGACATCGTCGTGACGTTCCTGACGACGTATCTGACCGCCTCGATGGTCCTGCCGATCGCCCAGCGCGCACATGCTCCCGTGCTGGTCATCGACCTCCAGCCGACCGAGGCGATGGACCACCCGGACACCGATACGGGCAAGTGGCTGGCGTACTGCGGGCAATGTCCGCTCCCGGAGGTCGCCAATGTGTTCCGGCGCGGCGGCATCCCCTTCCGCTCCGTCTCGGGCCATCTGCGCGACGAGAACGCGTGGAACCGGATCCGCCGCTGGATCCGTGCCGCTCAGGTCCGCGGCGTGCTGCGCCACGGCCGGCACGGTCTGATGGGCCATCTCTACCCCGGCATGCTCGACGTCTCCACAGACATGACGCTGCTCTCCACCCAGCTGGGCGGGCATGTCGAGGTTCTCGAATTCGACGACCTGCGAGTCCGGGTCGCCGCCGTGACGGACGAGGCAGCCGCCGAGCGCGTCGCGCTCGCGCGTACGGTCTTCACTCTCGACGACTCCGTCGACGAGGACGATCTCGCTTGGGCAGCCCGGGTTTCGGTCGGACTGGACCGCCTCGTCGACGACTTCGCACTCGACAGTCTCGCCTACTACCACCGCGGCCTGGACGGCGAGATCCACGAGCGGCTCGGCGCCGGCATGATCCTCGGCGCGTCACTGCTGACCGCGCGTGGCATCCCGATGGCCGGTGAGTACGAACTGCGCACCAGCCTCGCCATGCTGATCGCCGACACCATCGGTGCCGGTGGCTCCTTCACCGAACTCCAGGCCCTCAATTTCCGGGACCGGGTCGTGGAGATGGGCCACGACGGTCCCGCCCACCTCGCCATCAGCGCCAAGGATCCGCTGCTGCGCGGGCTGGGTGTCTACCACGGCAAGCGTGGCTGGGGCGTGAGCGTGGAATTCGACGTGCGACACGGACCGGTCACCACGTTCGGCGTCGGACAGGAAGCCGACGGGACCTTCACCTTCATCGCCTCCGAGGGCGAGGTCGTACCCGGGCCGCTGCTGGAGATCGGCAACACCACCTCACGGGTGGACTTCGGCTTCGACCCCGGCGAGTGGACCGATGCCTGGTCCGCGACCGGCATCGGTCACCACTGGACGCTGTGCACCGGTCATCGCGCCCAGGACCTCAGGGCCGCGGCCGATCTGCTCGGCCTCCCGTTCCGCACGGTCGATGGGCCGAGCAACCTCTGATTCCCGTACGTGGTCTCCCACCCCGCCCGGTGCGTCTCAGTCCGCCGTCCCGGAAGTCCCGGAAGCGGCTGCCAGGCCGAGTTCGCGGTCGCCCAGCGGGGTGAAGAAGAGTGCGACGTCGGCGTCGGTCACCTCGGCGAGGTCCGCCGGACTCCAGTGCGGATCGCGGTCCTTGTCGACGATCTGGGCCCGCACACCTTCCACGAAGTCCGGCCTGGTGAAAGCGGTGCACGAGGTCCGGAACTCCTGGTCGAGCACTGCCTCCAGGCTGCCGAGCCGGCGTGCCCTGCGCAGAGCGGAGAGCGTCACCTTGAGCGAGGTGGGCGACTTGGTCAGGATGGTTTCCGCAGCCTGCTTGGCGGCGGGGACACCACTGTTGTGGAGCCGGTCGACGATCTCCTCCACCGAGGCCGCCCGGTAGCAGGAGTCGATCCACTCGCGCTGCGCGGCCAGTTCGCCCTCCGGCGCGGGTGCGGCGTACTGCCGCACCGTCCTCTCGATCTCGGCGGCCGTGCCGCAGGCGGCGAGGTCCGCGGTGAGTTCGGCGAGGCGCTGAGACGGTACGAAGTGGTCGGCGAGCCCGCACAGCAGCGCGTCGCCCGCGCCGACCGCTTCCGCGGTGAGCGCCAGGTGGGTGCCGAGTCCGCCCGGCGCCGCACCGAGCAGGCGCGTGCCGCCGACGTCGGGGACGAATCCGATGCCGGTCTCGGGCATGGCGATGCGCGAGCGTTCGGTCACGATACGGACGTCGCCGTGGGCCGAGACGCCGACGCCTCCGCCCATCACGATGCCGTCCATGATCGCGACATAGGGCTTGGGGAATCGGGCGATACGGGCGTTGAGCCGGTACTCGTCCCGCCAGAAGTCGAGCGATGCGCTGCCACCGGCCCGGGCGTCCTCGTAGATGGACCGGATGTCGCCGCCCGCGCAGAGGCCGCGCTCGCCCGCACCGGTGATCAGGACCGCAGTGACGGACTCGTCGTGCTCGGCGTCGGCGAGTGCTCCGGCGACGCGCGCGACCATGGCGTGATTCAGCGCGTTGAGGGCACGTGGGCGGTTGAGCGTGATGTGCCGGACGCGTCCTTCGGTGTGCAGCAGAACTGGATCTTCGTGGGTCATGAATACGCTCCGGTCAGCCCCTGTACCGTATCGACCGCCGATCGCGGACGATCTTCCGCTGCCATTCTGCGGGGCGGGGCCGGTGCCGGGACAGCAGGGGTCCCCGGGTCCGCCCGGCCCGCCCGGTCCTCGCCTCCGGCCTGATTTCGCCGGGTTTCCGCTGTGGCAACCTGCCGGAAGCGGTTCGACAATTGAGTCACCCGGTTCGGGCCGCGCCGCCCGGAAGCCCCGCCCGGCGACCTCCGGAGCAGGAATGACCGATCAAGACCAGCAACCGAGCACTTCCGTCCCGCCTCGCTCGCTGATCGAGAAGACGCACAACGGCGAGATCGCGACGGCTCAGCGCCTTGCCATGAATCGGACGGGCAGCTTCGAGTGGGACGTGGAGGCAGGCACGCTCGACATGGACGATGCCGGGCTGCTGGTGTTCGGTCTGGATCCGCAGACCTTCGACTCGCGGCCCGAGACCGTGCTGGAACGCCTCGAACAGTCGGAGCGGACCCGTCTCGACGTGGCGATCGACGAGGCGATCAAGAGCGGTCGCAGTTCCTACAGCGTTCATTTCCGGGTGCCGCTGGACGACGGCAGGGACCAGTGGACCCACATCCAGGCACGAATACTGCGCAGCGACGACGGCCGGGCGCACCGGATCGTCGGCGTGGTGCAGGACGCCACGGCGGAGGTCACCCATTCGGCCTTCGTGCTCGATCTGGAAAAGCGGCGGCAGCGACAGACCAGCATCGTTGAACGAACAACGAGCGCACTGTCACGCGCGGTGACCGTCGACGATGTGACCGCCGCGCTCACCGGGCCGGGCGGGCTCGCCCGGCTCGGGGCGGACGGGCTCTCGCTCGGTCTGGTCGAGAACACCACGCTGAGTGTCATCGCTCTGAGCGGAGACTCGGTGGAGGCGATCGACGACATCGGGGACGCCGGCCTGGACCGGCGCTTTCCCCTGGCGGACACCGTGCTCAGCAGCCGTCCCCGGTTCCTGACCTCGGTCCCGGCTCTCACCCATCGCTACCCCGTGCTGGCACCCTGTGCCGACCGGCTGAAATTCCGGGCCGCCGCCTATCTGCCCCTCGTCGCCCAGGCACGCTCCCTCGGCACTCTGGCGCTCTTCTACCGCGAGAACACGACCTTCAACGCGGACGAGCGCAATCTGTGCCTGGGGCTGGCGGCGATCGTGGCGCAGTCCCTCCAGCGCGCCAAGCTCTTCGACGAGGAACGCGAATTCGCCACCGGGCTCCAGGCCGCGATGCTGCCACGGCGGATCCAGGAGATCGAGGGCGGCGAGATCGCCGTGCGCTACCACGCCGCCTGGAGCGGACGCCAGGTCGGCGGTGACTGGTACGACGTGATCGCACTGCCCAAGAACCGGTTCGGGATCGTGGTCGGTGACGTACAGGGGCATGACACGCACGCCGCGGCCATCATGGGCCAGTTGCGCATCGCCCTGCGAGCGTACGCCGCCGAGGGGCACCCTCCGTCGACGGTGCTGGCCCGGGCGTCGCGCTTCCTCGCCGAGTTGGACACGGACCGCTTCGCGACCTGTACGTATGCCCAGGTCGATCTCGCATCGGGGACTGTACGCGTGGTTCGGGCCGGGCATTTCGGCCCGCTGATCCGGCACATGGACGGCCGGGTCGGCAGCCCGCAGGTGCGCGGCGGTCTGCCGCTGGGCATCTCGACCGAGTTCGAGGACGAGGAGTTCCCGGAGACCCGCCTCGACCTGGTGCCGGGCGAAACGCTGGTCCTGTACACCGATGGGCTGGTGGAAGAGCCCGGCGCCGACCTCGACACGGGTTTCCAGGCGCTGATCGATGAGGTGAGCGCGGGGCCGGCGAGTGCCCAGGCGCTGGCCGACCATCTGTCGGACCGGCTCTGGGAACGTTGGGGTTCGGGGGACGATGTCGCTCTGCTGGTCCTTCGGCGCAGCCCGGATCCCGGGTCTCCGCGGGCTCCGCGGCTGCACCAGTACATCCACCAGGCGGACCCGGAGGGGCTGTCCGACGCCCGGAACATCGTGCGTCAGGCCCTGACCGACTGGGACATGGCCGAACTCGCCGACGACGCGGAGCTGGTGACGGGCGAGCTCCTGGTGAACGTCCTGCTGCACACCGAAGGCGGCGCGGTCCTCGCCCTGGAGGTGCTGCCGGAACCCGTGCGGCGGGTCCGCCTCTCCGTGCAGGACCGCTCCAGCGCCTGGCCGAGGCGGCGCAGTCCGGGCGAAACCGCGACATCGGGCCGGGGGCTGCTGCTCCTGGACGCCGTCGCCACTCGCTGGGGCATCGAGCCTCGCGGCGAGGGCAAGGCGGTCTGGTGCGAGATCGGGCCCTCGACGCCGCCCGTCCCCACTCCCCCGCCGGCCGTGCAGCAGGTCTGAGGACGTTCCGAAGGACGTACCGCCCCGCGCGCGCCGGGCATGCGGCGGCCAACGCCTCGACCGGTGGTCCCGGCACAGCCCGCTCCAGGGCCACCGGCCCATTCGTCAGTGCTGTGCGGTACGACGCTTGCGCACGGACCACATGATGCCGCCCGCCAGCAGAACGGCCACGGCCGCTCCGGCGATGACCGGGGTGGCGGACGAGGAGCCCGTCCCGGCCAGGTCCGGCGAGCTGGGGCTCGGCGAGGCCGCGGCAGGCGCGGACGTCGAAGACTCCTCACTGGGCGTTGCGCTCGCGGTCGGCGCCTCGGTGGAGGAGCCTGGGACGGCGTGCCCTCGGACGGCGTGGGCGCCGGCGTGGTGGCGTCCTCGCACACGGGCGCCGTCTTGGCGCCCGGATGGCGGTGGGGCGCAGAGTACTGCCCCTGCTGACACCCCACGCACCCGCCCCACGAGGCACTGCGGCGCCAACTGCTCACACACGACCATGGGTTCGGACATGACGGACGCACTGTGGAGCGAGAGGTGAGCGGGAATGCCGTTGTCAGAGGCGGCGGTGCATGATGTGCAGCCCGACGAAGCCCTGTTCCGGATGGTTGAACCCTTCCGGGAGCGTTCCGAGGATCTCGAAGCCGAGCGAACGGTAGAGCCCGACTGCGTGGACGTTCGTCTCCACCACCGCGTTGAACTGCATCGCCCTGAATCCCGCAGTGCGGGCCCAGTCCAGGGTGTACTCGCACAGGGCCCGGCCGACGCCCTGCCCCGAGTGCTTGGGATCGACCATGTAACTGGCACTGGCGATGTGCGAGCCATTGCCCATGTGGTTGGCATTCATCTTGGCCGTGCCGAGGATCGTCCCGTCGTCGTCGACCGCGACGACCGTACGGTTGGGGGACTCCAGGAGCCACCAGGAACGGGCGTCTGCTTCGCCGAGATCGAGTGGGTAGGTGAAGGTCTCGCCCGCTGCGACGATTTCGTGGAAGAACGGCCAGATGGCGGGCCAGTCCTCGGTGGTGGCTTCCTTGATCAGCATGGCAGACAGAATGCCGTTGTCGTTCTTCCTGTGCGAGCTCTTTTCCTCCGTCCAGCAGCTTCCCATCGGTCGCGGTCGTCGGAATCCTCGTTGTCATCCGCCGAACGGCGCGCGCCCCGGCGGGGGCGGCCGACGGTTCGCGGCCCTGACCGTGCGCCTGCGCAGAGCGAAACGGGCGAGCAGGCCGACCGCGGGCTCTGCTGCTTCTGTCGCGGTTTGGACGCGAAGTGCCGCCTGCCCCGCGCTCGGTGGGGCGGCGGGAGGCGACGCGGGGACCGCAGCGGGCACCGGACCGGATCCCGCGTCGGCACGGGAATCCGGCGCGGGCGTACGCCCGGTGCCCGGCGCGGGGAAGACGCGCCGATCGTCGCCCGGACGCGGCGCCGGCCGAAGCTCCCGCGCGTTGTCCAGCTCCATGATCAGGCTCACCCGTCGCCACAGCATCTCGTCCGGTTCATCGGCCTGCATGAGGTGCGACATGGTCTCCCGCGCCCATGTCGGCCCGGTCGGCCCGAAGGCCGGTTGGGGCCGGATCCTGGCGAGGTACGCGCGTTCGTACGGATCGTCGACGACCTCAGCCAGCTGCATCGGGTCCAGTGTGTCCGCGAGCACGGCCGCTCGGGCCCACGGATCCTCCACGAGGCTCAGAAGCCGTTCGACCCGGCGCGAGCGCCAGTTGGCTGCCCGGCAGTCGGCACCTCCTTCCAGGCGGTCACGCAGCCAAGCCGGACTCCTGCCGGTCAGAAGCTGCGATTCCCGGGCGGCGAACCCCGTGAGCTCGTGGTCGAGATAGAGCCAGACGATCGCCCGGTACCGGTTGAGGTAGAAGGTGATCGGCGTCAGGCATCCCGCACGGGCGAGTCTGGTGAAGCGGTCCGGGCTGATCCCGAGCTGCTGAGCCCCCTTTGCCGTCCCGACCGCGCGCACCCTCTCCCGAAGCGCCTCCGGGAACCCGTCCTGCGACCGGAGCCGTTCGATCTCGTCGCAGCCGACCCTCGGACGCCCGTCGTCCTGCGGCACTGTCAGGCGGATCAGCCCCAGATGCACGGCGATCGCGAACTCACCGCGCTTCAACCGGAGTTCCTGGGCGGCCGCGCCCAACGCCCTCGTACCTGCGGCAGGCACGCTCGCGGCAGGCACACCGGCGGTCTTCGTGCACGCGTCTTCGCCAACAGTCATGACACTCTCCCCCATGAGGCTCGGTCACTCTCTGTGAGCACCGTAACCCGGAAGGGAAACCGTCCGCCCGGCCTGTGGATAACTCCCACGGCCCGATCGGAACTGTCGTGGCCCACGGTCGGAACTCCCGCGATCCGACCAGGACTCCGGCAGCCAGATCAGAACCCTGCGGCCGCATCAGAGGCGGTCGGTTCCTTCACCCGGCGACTGTCGCGCGGCAACGCCGAGATGCTCACCGACCCTGTTGACCAGCAGCGTCATCTCGTAGGCGACCTGACCGACGTCGGCCTCGGCCTCGCTCAGCACACACAGACAGCTGCCGTCCCCGGCCGCCGTCACAAAGAGCAGCGCCTCGTCGAACTCCACCATGGTCTGCCGGGCCTTCCCTGCCCGGAAGTGGCGTCCCGACCCTCGGGCCAGGCTGTGCAGCCCGGACGAGACCGCGGCGAGATGCTCGGCGTCCTCGCGGGCCAGCCCCGTACTCGCCCCCGTCACCAGTCCGTCGTTCGACAGCACCAGTGCGTGCCGTATGTACTCGACCCTGCTCGTGAGGTCGTCAAGGAGCCAGTCGAGTCCCCTGTCCAGCGCCATTCCCCGCTCCTCCCCGCTCGTACGTTCCCCGTGCCCCGTTGCCGTAAGCCTTGCGCACTGGTCACGCAGGGGCAAGCACTCCTTCACCATGTGGCTTGGTCCTGCCCCGGATCACGCGGTGGAGGAGCGCCCGGGAGGGTCAGCTCACCGAGTCGAGGAGCCGGGCGGTGTGCATCCGGCCGGCGTACTCGACCATGCGGATCAGCACTTCCTTGCCGGAGTCCCGGTCGCGCGCGTCGCACAGGACGACGGGGGTACCGAGGTCGAGGTCGAGAGCTCGGGATACGTCGCGTTCGCCGTACGTGCGGGCGCCTGCAAAGCAGTTGACCGCGACGACGAAGGGAATGCGGCGGTGTTCGAAGTAGTCGACGGCCGGGAAGCAGTCCTCCAGCCGACGGGTGTCGGCGAGGACGACGGCACCGAGCGCGCCCTGGGACAGCTCGTCCCACAGAAACCAGAAGCGGTCCTGTCCCGGGGTGCCGAACAGATAGAGCGAGAGGCCGGACCGGATGGTGATCCGCCCGAAGTCCATGGCGACGGTTGTGGTGGTCTTCTGATCGACCCCGTCCGTGTCGTCGACCGATTGCCCCGCCTCACTGAGAAATTCCTCCGTCCGCAGTGGCCGGATCTCGCTGACGGCACCGACCAGCGTTGTCTTTCCGACGCCGAAGCCTCCGGCGACCAATATCTTCAGCGCGAGGGCATCGGTCTCCACGGCCTCTCCGGCCTTCTCCCCGTATGTGTTGTCAGCTTGCTCGGAAGGCATCGATCACTTCTCTCACCAGTGCGTCCTGGATGTCGAATGCGCAGGCCGGAGCTTCCGCCGGGCGCTCGGACGTCACGTGCGTCAGCAATCGCACACCCACTTCCCGCCTGCGCAGGCCGACAGCATGGCAAAGAAGAGCCCACGCCACGGGGCGAGTTCGATTTCTTGGTGATGTGACAAGTTCAGATCATTCCCGGCATGGATCGGTCCAAAATCAGATCGGTGGTCCGCAATCCAGCACGCCATTCCCGGCAATGTCCGCCGGTCTCCTGGACTATGTCCGGCGCTTCCGGTCGTCTGCACAGAAGCCCGCCCCTCCCCCGGCGGAC
The DNA here is from genome assembly GCF_045040875.1 of Streptomyces sp. NBC_00012. Lineage (NCBI taxonomy): Bacteria > Bacillati > Actinomycetota > Actinomycetes > Kitasatosporales > Streptomycetaceae > Streptomyces > Streptomyces sp. NBC_00012. The sequence goes on from NZ_CP108309.1 coordinate 652,683, forward strand.
CGGACCGGTCCGGAGGTCCGGCCCCCTGCTGCCCGAGCGGCCCACGGGCGCCGGACGCCCGCCGCCTACACTGAAGGCTTCGGGTGCGAGGAATCGGGCCACGCGGACAGGGAGAGCAAGAGTGTCGAAAGCTGCCGACGGCGGTTTCGAGGATCCGCCCGCGGAGGTACTGGCTGAGGCCGCAGCGGCCTTCGGCCTGCTGGCGACGCCTGCGCGGCTGCACATCGTATGGGCGCTGTCCCAGGGCGAGAGCGATGTGACCGGGCTCGCGGACCGGGTGGGCGGCACTCTTCCTTCGGTGAGCCAGCACCTGACGAAGCTCAAACTGGCAGGTCTCGTACGGTCCCGGCGCGAGGGCCGCCGACAGGTGTACCTGGTCGACGATCCCGATGTGGTGACCGTGGTCCGGCTGATGGTCGGGCAGCTCGCGGAGCGGGCCGGACACACGCCCGCACAGCCCTCACGCCTCCGTGGGCTCGGTGCCTGAGAGCAGTGCCGCCGCAGGTCCCGGCAGCACCGACGACCCCGATGCCCCGTCCGCCGTCGTCGTGCCGATAGCCGGTGCGAAAGCCGGGCGGGGCGCCGCCCCCGATGTCCTGGCGAGCTCTTCCGCGGCTGCCGCACCGACCTCCTTGCAGGTACTGCGCTCGCTGGACAGCGGACCGAGGGGGCTGCTGGAGGAGCAGGCCGGCGAACGGCTGGCGCTGTTCGGCGAGAACACGCTGCCGGCCTGGCGTCCGGTCTCCTGGCCCCGCCGTTTCCTGCGCAGCCTGCGCGATCCGTTCACCTCGGTCCTCCTGTGTCTGGGCCTGGTCTCGGCGGCGGTGGCCTCATGGGGAACGGCATGCGTGACGCTGGTGCTCGTGGTCGTCAGCTGTCTGCTGCGTTCCGCCGAGGAGCACCGGGCCGACCGGTCCACGGCCGCGCTGCGGGAGCTGGTGGCGACCACCGCGACCGTACTGCGCCGCGCAGGGCCGGATGCCGCGCCGAGCGCCCGTGAGCTGCCGGTCGGGGAGCTGGTGCCGGGTGATGTGATCCGGCTCGGTCCCGGTGATCTCGTACCCGCCGATGTGCGGCTGCTGCGTGCGAGTGGTCTGACCGTTCACCAGTCGGCGCTCACCGGCGAGTCGGTGCCGGTCACGAAGCACCCCGTGGACACACCGGCACGGCTGCGCGCCGCCGGCCCCGGGTGCGGTGCCGGGGAAGGGCCGTTCGCCCGGCCGGAGCTGTGCTTCCAGGGCAGCAGCGTGGCCTCCGGCAGCGGTACGGCAGTGGTGACGGCGACGGGCGCGGAGACCAGGTTCGCCGCCGCGTACGACAGTTCGGCGCGCCGTCGCGGGACCAGCGCCTTCGATCGTTCGGTGCACGGGATCTCCTGGACGCTGATCCGCTTCATGCTGCTCACCCCGCCCCTGGTCCTCATGGCCAACGCGGCGCTGCGCGGCCGGGGCCTGGAGACACTGCCGTTCGCCGTCGCGGTGGCCGTCGGGCTGACTCCGGAGATGCTGCCGGTGATCGTCACGACGGCACTGGCCAGGGGTGCTTCGCTGCTCGCCAGGAACCATGGGGTGATCGTCAAGCGGCTGCCCGCGCTGCACGACCTCGGCGCGATCGATGTGCTGTGCGTGGACAAGACCGGAACCCTCACCCAGGACCGGCCGGTCGTCGAGAGTTCGCTGAGCGCCTCGGGCCGGTCCGATCCCGAGGCGCTCCACTGGGCCGCGGTCAACGCGCTGTGGACGCTCCAGCTGGCCGACCTGCCCGTCCCCGACGCACTCGACGAGGCGGTGCTGGACGCGGCCGAGGAGCGGGAGGAGCCGCTGTCCGCGTACGACGGCGTCGCCGCGCTTCCGTTCGATCCGGTGCGCCGCCTCGCCACCGCGGTCGTCCGTCGCCCCGGCAGGCTCGGCGTGCACACTCTCGTGGCCAAGGGAGCGGTCGAGGCGGTGCTCGAACGGTGCGCGCTGGACGAGGCCGAACGGATCCGGCTGTGTGAACTCGCCGCCCGCGAGGCCGCGGGCGGTCTGCGGCTGCTCGCCGTGGCCCGCACCGAGCGCCCGGCCCGGCCTCGTGCGTACACCGCGGCCGACGAGAGGGGACTGACGTTCCTCGGCTTCGTCACTCTGCGGGACGCACTCACGCCGAGCGCGTCGGACGCCCTGGACGCGCTCGGGAACCGGGGCATCGCCGTCAAGGTCCTCACCGGTGACGATCCCGGCACCGTGGCCCGCACCTGCCGGGATCTCGGGCTCGATCCTGGCGAGGTCATGTCCGCGGAGCGGATCGACGCGCTGTCGGACGGGAAGCTCGCGGAGGCCGCCGACCGGGTCACGGTCTTCGCGCGCTGCACGCCGGAACACAAGGCACGGATCGTCTCCGCGCTGCGGACCGCCGGGCGGACCGCCGGATTCCTCGGTGACGGGGTCAACGATCTGCCCGCGATGCACGCGGCGGACGTCGGCATCTGTCCGCGCAACGCGGTCGACGTGGCGCGGGAGACCGCGGACGTCGTTCTCGCCGAAAAGGACCTCGCGGCCATCGATCATGCGATCACCGCGGGCCGGCACTCCAGCGGGAACATCTCCGCGTATCTGCGGATCACGCTCTCGTCGAACCTCGGCAATGTCATCGCGATGCTTGCCGCGGGGCTGATGCTGCCGTTCCTGCCGATGCTTCCGGCTCAGGTCCTGGTGCAGAACCTGTGTTTCGACGTGGCGCAGCTCGCCTTCGCCTTCGACCGGCCCGCGTCCGAGGTGCTGCGGTGGCCCACGGTGCTGCGCCCGCGTGACTTCCTCCACTTCATCACGCGCTTCGGTCTGCTGAACGCCACCGCCGACCTGGCGACGTTCGCCGTGCTGGCCGTCGCCCTGCACAGCTCCGCGACATCGGGAGGGCAGGAGGCCTTCCACTCCGGATGGTTCACCGAGAATCTGCTGACCCAGGCCCTGGTGATGCTGCTGCTGCGAACGGGCGGACGGGTTGTCGGCGGTCACGGCGGCAGTCCGCTGCGGGTGGCCGCGTGCTCTCTGTCCGTGGTCGGACTGCTGCTGCCGCTCACCCCGCTCGGCGGACTGCTGGGCATGAGCGCGCTACCGCCTCTCTATTACCTGTTGCTGGCGACGGTGCTGGCCCTGTACGCATATGGCTTGCGGGCGGCCCGGACCCGCTACGAGCAGAATTGGAGCCGGCCGTGATCTCGTCACGCATCGACCGCCCGGAGTCAGGCATCGAGGGCGGTGCCGGTGCCGGTCTCGATGGTGTGCCAGTGGTCCGTGCCCGTCGGGCCACGCTCGACGACGTGCCCGCTCTGGTCCGGCTGCGCGGGCTGATGCTGGACGGCATGGGGGGGGGAGACGGGCGGCCCGGACGCGCCGTGGCGGGCAGCCTCCGCCCAGTGGTTCACGGAGCGGCTGCGCCGCCCCGGCGTGTTCGCCGCGTACCTGGTCGACGATCCCGTGCTCGGCGTCGTCGCCAGTGCGGTCGGGACGTGCGACGCGCACGCCCCCGGCCCGGCGAACCTGAGCGGTCTGCAGGGGCCCGTCTCCAATGTCAGCACCGACCCCCGACGGCGCCGTCTGGGTCATGCCCGGATCTGCCTCGATGCCCTGCTCACCTGGTTCCGCGAGGAGGCCGGGGTCACGGTGGTCCATCTGAACGCCACCGCGGACGGGGCCGCGCTGTACGAGTCGTACGGCTTCGCGGCTCCCCGTCACCCGGCGTTGCAGCTGCGCACGGCCGGGACGACGCGCTGAGCTCCGCTGTCCCGGCTCTGATGGCCGGTCAGCCGTACGAGAGGTCCGCGCACGGGTCGTCGTCGGCCGACCGCGCCTCGTCGGCGACGGTGGACGGAACGGTGGAGGGGGTCGGCGCCCCGGGTGAGGCCGAGGGGTTCTGAGCGTAGGAACTGCCCAGGATCACCTGGATTCCGGCAGTGCCCGACGCCGTCGTCCGTGCCCCGGCGAAGAGCCGCGCGGTGGTCTCCGCCTCGTCCCGCAGTCCGGTCCCGTACTCGATCACGGTCGAGGTGTGGTCCTGGCTGCTCGCGGTGGCCGTGGTGGTGACGGTGAAGTCCCGGGAGCGCAGGAGTTCGGCCGCCTGGGCGGCGAGTCCCCTGACCGTGGTTCCGTTGTAGACGGCGACGCTGATTCCCCTGCCGGAGACCGGAGCGTCCGCCGCGGGGGATGCCGGGCGGCCGTCCTTCCCGTCGCCCTTGTCCGAGGGCTTGTCCGATCCCTTGCCGCTGGCGTCCTTGCCGTCGACCGTACGGTCTGCCTTCAGCGCGGCCCAGAGCGCGTCGGCGTCCGGTTCGACGATCGCGACGCGGGCTCCCTCGTAACGCCAGGGCACGGTCACGAACTTGGTGTTGTGCAGATCGACCTTCTTCATCGACAGGGCGAACGACAGCAGCCGGTCGGCCGATCCGAGTCCGGGGTCGACGGTCATCGCGTCGGTGGCCGCGTTGGCCAGGGGAAGCAGCGTGGTGGGATTCAGCCCCTGGGACTTGACCTTCTTGATGAGGGAGGCGACGAAGGCCTGCTGCCGCTTGATACGCCCTATGTCCGAGCCGTCTCCGATGCCGTGCCGCAGCCGGACATAGTCGAGTGCCTGCTGGCCGGAGACGGTCTGCGGACCCTTCGTGAAGATCTTGGCCCCTCGCGTGGTCCGCTTCGGGCTGAGGTCACGCTGGTAGATGTCCTGGGGCAGACAGACGCGGACGCCGCCGACGGCCGAGGTCAGTGCGGAGAATCCGGCGAAGTCGATGACGACGGTGTGGTCGACGCGCAGGCCGGTGAGATGTTCGACGGTGTTCTGGGTGCAGGCCGGGTTCCCTTCGGCCGTCTCCCCCACCGAGAACGCCCCGTTGAACATCACTCCGCGCTGCGGGGCGGTCCACCGGCCGTCAGGCCCCTTGCAGGCCGGGATGTCGACCAGCGCGTCACGCGGAATGGACACGGCGACGGCGTGCTCGTGGTCGCCGTACACATGGAGGAGGAACGCGGTGTCGGAGCGCCCCACGGCGCCGGTGCCGCCACCGAGTCTGCTGTTGTCGCCCGAGCGCGAGTCCGATCCGATGACCAGGACGTTCTGCCCCTGCGACGAACCGGGCGGCCGGTCGTCGGAGATGCCGTCCGCACTGAAGGTGTCGATGCTGCCGCCGAGTTTGAGGTAGCCCCACCCGACGCCGGCGACCAGCAGTACGAGGAACGACAGCCCGACCATGGCTGTCCGGCGCAGGCGCGCGGCCCTGCCCCGGCCCGCTCCCGCTTTACGACTTCCCGTCATCGCCCACCCCGTCCGTCCGGTTCCCATGAAGCAAGACGTGCCCCACCACCCCATGGTTGTACAGTTGCGCAATGTAGCAAGTATTGATGTCTGGGCGGATCATCGGACCTGCCTACAGCCAGCTTGTAGCACTGTCCGCGAACTCCGAGCGGAACTCCGGCCAAAACACCGAAAGGAAGGGCGGGACGTAAATGTTGCACAACGGCCTCGCACCCTGGCACCTGTTGATCCTGGCGATCGTGGTGATTGTCCTCTTCGGCTCGAAGAAGCTGCCGGACACAGCCCGAGCCCTGGGCAAATCCATGCGGATCCTGAAGAGTGAGGCGAAGGCCATGAAGGAGACCGATGTGCAGGCACCCCGCGCCGACCCACCCGCCTAGAACACCGGCCCACCAACGTACGGCACGTCTCACGGACGTTCACTTCAAGGCTTGCGCAAGCAAGGGAACCATGGTCACGACGCCGTCGTTGACCAGGGGACGGCCGAAGCAGCGCCGTTCACCGAATCGCTGGACCACTGGATCAATGGAGGATGTTCATGGGTGTGACCCTGGCCAAGGGCGGCAACGTCTCCTTGTCGAAGGAGGCACCCGGCCTGACCGCAGTGACGGTCGGCCTGGGCTGGGACGTACGGACGACGACGGGCGCGGACCACGACCTGGACGCGAGCGCGCTGCTGTGCTCGGACGCGGGCAAGGTCCTCTCCGATCTGCACTTCGTGTTCTACAACAACCTCACGAGCCCGGACGGTTCGGTCCAGCACACCGGCGACAACCTGACCGGTGAGGGCGAGGGCGACGACGAGTCCATCAACGTGGACCTGTCGGCCGTCCCGTCGGATGTGGCCAAGATCGTCTTCCCGGTCTCCATTCATGACGCGCAGAGCCGTGGGCAGAGCTTCGGCCAGGTCCGCAACGCGTTCATCCGCGTGGTGAACCGGGCGAACGGCGTCGAGCTGGCCCGCTACGACCTCAGCGAGGACGCGTCGACGGAGACCGCCATGGTCTTCGGCGAGCTGTACCGGCACGGTGCGGAGTGGAAGTTCCGCGCGGTCGGCCAGGGTTACGCCTCGGGCCTGGCGGGGATCGCGTCCGACTACGGCGTCAACGTCTGACCGAAACGAACCCCACGTTCAACGGGCACGGGTCCTTTCTTCCCCTTCGCCGGAGCGGGGAGCAAGGACCCGTGCGGGCCGTCGGCCCGGCGCGCTGCTACAGGGCCCGCAAGCCGTTGATCACCTCGCGCAGGATGTGCTCGTCGGGCAACTGTGCTGGTGGAACGGGGCGGCTGACGCGTACGCGGCCGGATTCGAGCAGGTCGCCGAGGAGTACGCGGACGACGCCCACGGGAAGGTCGGCATCAGCCGAGAGTTCCGCGACGGACTGGGTCTGCGACCGGCAGAGCACGAGCAGGGCCCGGTGTTCAGGGCCCAGGAGATGCTCCTCCGACCGGTCCGGTGCGTTGTCATCGAAGGTGACGAGCGCGATCAGGTCGAGCTGAGCGCCGCCGGAGCCCGGTTCGGTCCGGCCGCCCGTCACCGCGTACGGACGCACCAGTCGGCCGGCTTCGTCGTCGTACCACTGGCTGCCCGGAGGCAGACGCGTTCCCGGGAGCCGCGGGATGTCTCCCGGGCCGTCATCGGTCATGGACACAGCCGCCTCCGCCCGCTCAGCCGGCCGTCGGCGGGGGTGCGGCGAACCGCGGCGGGGTACGGAGATGCTCGCCGACGCGTTTGACGAGCCGGGCCATCTCGTAGGCGACCAGGCCGATATCGGCGAGGGCCGTGCTGAGCACGGCGAGGCACGATCCGTCACCGGCCGCCACCACGAACAGGAAACCCTCGTCCATCTCGACCATCGTCTGCCGTACGTTCCCGGCCTCGAAGTGCCGGCCCGCACCCTTGGCGAGACTGTGGAATCCGGAGGCCACCGCGGACAGATGATCGGCGTCCTCGCGGCTGAGTGCGCTGGAGGCGCCCACTGCAAGGCCGTCGCCGGAGAGCACGACAGCATGCCGGACCTCGCCGACCCGTGTCACCAGGTCGTCCAGCAGCCAGTCGAGCTCACCCGACGCGCGGCGCCCAACGGTCCTCTCGTTCGCGATCATTCAAGGTCTCCTTCGCTGCCTGGAAGAGGGTCTGTGGCATCGGGCCGGTGCGCGGACGTGCCGGGAGCCGTACCGCCACCGCGCAACCAGCCGTTGCGGTAGGCGGTCATCCGGTCTCTGGCCTGCTCGGGGGTGAGCCGCGGCGGGTGGCCGGTGCCGTTCAGGCCGTCCCCGGGCGGTGGTTCGCCTTGACGGGGCTCTTCGCGGAGCTGCGGGACAAGGCCGGCCTGCCGCACCCGGCGCGGCAGCGCGTCCCCGTCGGACGGCGCTTCCGTGTGGAGCGGGGCACCGGAGGGCTGGTCCGCTCGGCCCGGACGCCCGCGCAACGCCGTGACGGCGGCGGGTCCGGGAGAGCGCCCCGGCTCGCGACCGGCGTCGAGCGCGGACGGGGGTGCCGGTGGCGGGAAGGCGGTGGTCGTCGCCCGGGCGGCACGGGGGCGGGGGCCCGGCCGTGAGTCCGCGCCCGGGCCGGAGGGCGGGCAGCCATGGGCGTCCACGGGTCGGCCTGTCGTGTTCAGCGCGGCGGCCGGATCCGCGGCGGACGGCGGCGCACTCTGCAGCAGCGCGGTGGGCAGCAGAACCACCGCGGTCGTCCCGCCGTACGCGGACGTGCGCAACTGGACCTTGATGTGGTGTCGCACGGCGAGCCTGCTGACGACGAAGAGTCCGAGCCGATCGCTGTCGAAGAGGTCGAGCGCCTCGGCCTGCTCGATCCGCCGGTTCGCCTCGCCGAGGAGTTCGTCGCCCATGCCGAGACCTCGGTCCTCGATCTCCAGGGCGTAGCCGTTGCCCACGGGTTCGCCGCTGACGCGTACCTTGGTGTGGGGTGGTGAGAACTGTGCGGCGTTCTCGATGAGTTCGGCGAGCAGATGGGTGAGGTCGGCCACGACCGTGCCCTTCACGGCGACGTCGGGAAGCTGCCGCACCTCGGTCCGGGCGTAGTCCTCGATCTCGGACACGGCGGCCCGTACGACGTCGGTCAGTGGTACGGGCACGCGCCAGGCGCGACCCGGTGCCGCGCCGGAGAGGATGATCAGGCTCTCGGCATGCCGCCGCATCCTGGTGGTGAGGTGGTCCAGCCGGAAGAGGTCACTCAGCTCGTCCGGGTCGTCGGCGCGGCGTTCCATGCTGTCGAGCAGGTTGAGCTGGCGGTGGACCAGCACCTGGCTGCGCCGGGCCAGGTTGACGAAGACTCCGGAGATGCCGTCGGCGAGTTCGGCCCGCTCGACGGCGGCGCCGAGGGCTGCCCGGTGCACGGTACCGAGCGCTTCGACGACCTGGCCGATCTCGTCGTGGGCGTCCGGGCCCTGCGGAGCCTCGGCACCGATATCCAGTTCCTCCCCGGAGCGCAGCCGCCGCATGGCCCGGGGAAGTTTGCGGCGGGCGATCTCCAGCGCGCTGTTGCGGAGGCTGACGAGTTCGACGACGAGTGCCCGGCCGATGCGTACGGAGATCACCAGGGAGACCGTCACGGCGACGCAGCCGAACAGGACGGCGGCTCCGGACGGGGTGAAGAGTCCTCGGGCGAGCGGGGTGGAGTCGCCGGCGGTGTGCTGTCGGGCCGAGGTGTCGATGGCGCGGGCCTCGCTCCGGACACGATCGACCGCTCGTTCCCAGTCCTCGGCCGGCGCGGCCCGTGCGGCTCCGCGCCCGGCGGGTGCGGCGAGCACCTTGTCCTCGGCTGCCTGGATCTGCCGGTGGGCGGAGCCGGCGGTGAGCCGCTGCCAGGCGGCCCGCTCGGCGGCGGGGAGATCCGTGCCCGCGCTCTCGTCGAGGTTCCTCCGGGTCTCCACCGCGCCGGTGAACAGACGCAGTTGGCCTCCCTTGAGCGTTCCGATGCGGGCCGCGGTGGCCAGCAGGGCGTCCTCTCGGGCCAGCATCTCGTCGGCGTGGGCCAGTTCGAACAGCACGCGGGCGTCGGAGCCGCCGGTGTCGTCCTGGACCGTGGTGAGTGCGCCGGAGACTCCCAGGGCCGCGGAAACAGCCTCGGTGTACCTGTCGTACACGGCGCCCGCGTTGCCGCCGGCCTGTTCTTCCGCCCCCTCGTCGGCACGCAGGCTCCGGGTGAGAGCGAGGAATCCGTCGAGCCGGTGGGCGACCTCGGACGGGACGTTGACCGTGTCGGCGATGGTGTGCCCGCTGTCGAGCCTCAGGGCTGTGAGCGCCTTGTCGGTGCGTCCGGCCTGGCGTTCCAGCACGGCGGCCTGGGTACTGCTGGGCGCGGCGCTCTGGAGCATGGCCTCCCGGCGCTCGCTCTGGAGCGCCGCGACAGCGGTGGATATCGGGGCCCGGACCTCGTCGTCGACCCGTTCCAGCTGACGGAGGCGTGCCACGTCCCGGGCTGTGGTGACGGTGGCGAATCCCCACAGGGCGAGCAGCGAGACAACGGGCACCATCAGCAGCGAGATGATCTTCGCGCGCACGGTCCTGGGGCGCAGCGTCCACCGTCCTCGCGGCGTGGGCGGTGCCGGTGCCCGCAGTATCCGCATATCGTGCTCGGCGCTCTCGTCGGCCGGCGGGCCCGCGTGTGCGCGGCGGCCTCGCGCCGGCTGGGCGGTGTCCGACGCACCGGGTGCAGGGGTCGTGCGGGGTGGGCGCATGGCCTCCTCGTTCCGAGTGTGGTGCTGAGTGCGGGTCATGGCCGCTTCAGGGGCCGGTGACGGGTGCGCCGACGGGCGGTGCGTCGGGGGCGCCTGGGCCGCCGCGCCGTGAGCGGAAGGCGGCACCCCGCCCGGTGAAGCCCTGCGGAACGGCGGCGGGTTCCGTGTCGGCGGGGCCTTCGGCACGTTCGGCGAAGGCGTAGGCGGCGCGCTCCCCGGCTGTCGGGGAGAGCGCGACGAATGCCGAGGTCAGGAAGAGATACGAGCCGAGGCCTACGGCCAGGGGAAAGATGAACTGCATGGTGGTGGCGCCGGGCAGCTCGTCGCCGGAAGGTGCGACCTGTGCGGAGACCGCGAACATGCCGGTGTAGTGCATGCTGCTGACCGCGGCGCCCATGACGAGGGAGGCCGGCGCGATGGCCCGGGACGACTTGATGTTGAGTGCGGCCCACAGCGCCGCGGTCGCTGCGGCGACCGCGATGGCCACGGAGAGCGCGACCCGCAGCGGGTCGTAGTGGATCGTGCCGTGCAGACGGAGTGCCGCCATGCCGAGGTAGTGCATGCTGGCGACGCCGAGTCCGGTGGCGAGCCCTCCGAGCAGCAACGCCCTGGTCCGGTCGCGGCTGTAGCCGACGGCGAAGACGCCGCCACCGACCACCACCATGGCGCCGAGCAGGCTGAGGAGGGTCAGTGGTACGTCATAGCGGATGTCGGTGCCGCCCACGCCGAATCCGAGCATCGCGATGAAGTGCATCGTCCAGATGCCCGAACCGATGGCGGATGCGGCCGTGATCAGCCAGTTGCGGCGTGATCGGCCGGTCGAGTCGAGAGCGCGCACGGTGCAGCTCAGGCCGAGAGCCGAGCCGATGCATGCCATGACGTACGACAGCGCGGGTGTCAGCCAGCCGAAGGCGGCGTGGTCCAGGTGTCCCATGGATCGGGGACGCTAGCCGCGATGGAGGCGCGCGCCAGGGGCGCATTTCGAAACTGCCGGAATATGACAGAGAGAGGTTGCCGAACGATCACCCAGAGCTCGAACACCCACCTCATTTTCCGACGTTTCGCTCCGTTTGGCTCCACCGTCGACTCCGCGATCATGTCTGTATGGCCGATGACCACACACACGTCCAGGAGTTCTTCACGGCTCGCGCGGCGGACTGGGACACCCGCTTCCCGGACGACGGACCCGCCTACGACGCGGCCGCAGTCTCTCTCTCACTGAAGCCGGGCGACGCGGTGCTCGACGCCGGCTGCGGCACCGGGCGGGCGCTTCCCGCCCTGCGCACGACGGTCGGACCGCTGGGCACGGTCGTGGGCGTGGACCTGACAGCAGCGATGCTGGAGGCGGCCGTACGTGCGGGGCGGGACCGCGAGGGGATGCTGCTGCTCGCCGATGTCGCCCGCCTGCCGTTGAGATCCGGGGCGCTGGACGCGGTGTTCGCGGCCGGACTGATCTCCCACCTGGCGCGCCCCGGTCCGGACTTGGCGGAGTTGGCACGGGTGGTGCGACCGGGCGGGCGGCTGGCGCTCTTCCACCCCATCGGGCGGGCGGCCCTCGCGGCGCGCCACGGCCGCCGGATCACGGACGACGATCTGCGGGCCGAGCCCAACCTCCGCCCGTTGCTGGCACGTTCGGGCTGGCGACTCGTTCAATACACCGATGAGGACGACCGCTTCCTCGCCCTTGCCATCCGCACGGCCTGACCCGCCCACCCCCTGTTCATCGTGCTCACTCCGACGGCGCGTCGGAACGCCGGTTGTGCAGGATCGGACAGCCACCGACGCCCGGGACCGGGAACGTCCCCAGCCCGGAGACCTCGTAACCGCCCGGGTAGCCCTTGATCTCCGGGTTCTGCCGGGCGTAATGCGGGGTGGAACGCGGCGGCAGGAGTCGCACCGCGCGCGCCCTCAGCCTCAGGGCGCCGTGTGTGAGGCTACGGGCCGCGGCGCCAGGGCGTTCGTACCGGAAGGCGCGCAGCAGGGAGTCGTCGAGCAGCGCGAGGGCCAACTTCCGCGCGGCGGGGGCCAGCGGGCGCGGATACCAGGAGCTCATCAGGTCAAGGGTGGCGTCGGAGACGCGACGTCCGCCTTCGTCCCAGCCGAAGTGCTCGGCCTCATAGGTGTCGAGGGTTCGCTCGAAGTCCTCGTACGTCCGCGGCAGTTCCTTGATGCCCATGTGCGCGCCCAGCACCCGGTAGTAGGCGGCGCACGCCCGCAGTTCGTGGTCGGAGAGCCGACGCCAGCCGTAGGAGTCGAGCCAGCGCTTCGGCGTGACGACGAAGGTGCACAGCACATAACGCATGTCGTCATTGCTGATGTCGTAGCTGCGGTGCATCTGGTTGATCCGGCGGAGCGCCGTACGACCCGGGTCGCTGTCGAAACCGTGTTCAAGGACCGTGTCGAGGAGCAGCGCGGTGTCGTCGTATCGCTTCTGCGAACGGTCCGTCAGTTCAGCGGTCTGCGCGAGGAGTCGGCCGATGCTGGGTACGGCGTAGGTGCGGTAGAGGGCCAGTTCGAGCGCTCTGGTGATGTCCCAGGGAAACTCGTAGGTTGCCATGATCCGGTAGATTCGAAGGAAGTCCCGCTCCGGATCAAGGCGCTGAATCTCCCTCAACAGGTCGTACCGCTTCACCGCAATGCCCCCTTGCATCGGCCGAAGGTCCAACTTTACGTCGGCGGGGAACACCACAAGCAGGTACGGCACGTCACGCACTCACAGCCCCTCGGGAAGGTGGTCCCCATGATCGACATAATCGGCAGCCTGCGGAAGGTCGTCACCTCCGACCGGAAGGAGGATCGGTCCGCAGCGCCCTCCAAGGAGGACCGGCGCAAGCAGCACAACCTCTTCGAGGCGGCCGCCACCTTCGTCTCGGCATCCGTGGAGGAGGATCAGGCACGGATCGACGAGGCGAGCGGCTGGGTGTCTCCGGAGGCGCTCTCCTTCGGTGTCAGCGAGCTGGCCTGCCGGGCCGTCATCGCACTGGCCCGCGAGCGCGGCGAATCTCCGCAGACAGTGGCCCGAACCCTGCTCGGTCTGCCCGCCCGGTGACGCGCGCCGTCCGGTCGCGCACGGAACCGACGTCCCGCCTTGTCAGGGCCTCGACGAGTGGGTTACTCACTCGTTAAGGTGCGCCGACGGACAACGATGACGGACGAGGAGAGTGCCGTGGCTGCGCCGAACGACACGGTCGCCGACGACGACGCGCTGTTTGTGCTGACCGCCGTGCTGCTGACACCGGCGCAGTTCCCGAGCGTCCTCGGTGACGACTACCCGGCCGCGTGCGCGGCGCTCGCCCTCGAACCGTACGCCGAGGGATACGGGCTGGTCCTCGGCCAGGACGGCAGTGGTGCGCGGTGGACCGTCGTCGTCGAGGACGTGTCGCTGGTGGCCGTCGCGATCGCGGCCTGGGACTGCGGAATGGACTACGACCTCTCTCCCGACGACCGTTCGGTGGTCTGCGCGCTGCCCGGCTGGCCCCTCCCGGTGGCGGTCGCCGCTCCGGGCGTGGCCGCGCCGCACGATCCACTGCCGGATCCGGAGGCCGACGGCACCGATCCGGCGCCGCTGACCCCGCCCGACACGGAGACGTGGGGACCGGCCCAGCGGCGCATGGGCGCGGACGAGATAGCGCACCAGTGGAGCGCGTGGCGCGAGCAGATCGATGACGCGACGGCCTTCGCCGCCCCGTCGGGGGCGGACAGCACCGGGAGCAGGGCCGGAGCCGGGAGCGAGGTCGGTGGCGCCAGTGGCGAACCCCAGGCCGGGACCGAGGCCGGGGACGAGACCGGGCCCAGGCCCGCAGCCGAGTCGGGGGCCGAGGCCGGAGACGACCCCGCAGCCGAAGCCGTCACCGAAACCGGACCCGAACCTGGATCCGCGCCCGAGTCCGAACCCGGATCCGAACCTGACCCTCACCCTGAGGTAGAGGTTCAGAGTGAGGTCGACATCGAGACCGGATCCGCGAACGGCCGGCCCGGCGACACCCTGGCGAGCCCGGCCACGGAAGCGCCTTCGGGAGTGCACCCCGGTGTGCGGCGGGCGCTCGCCCAGGCACACGGCTACGTCGACACCCCGCCGCCGCCCGGCCGTGTCCGGTCCTCGTTCGCCACGGGCGACGCACGGATGGTGCGCGCCGACGGTCCCGGCTGGTCCCTGGTCGCCCGGACCGACGACATCGCGTTCATCCTGCTCGACGAGGAGCCGGGCGAGGTGCTGCCGGTCGGGCGCGGTACCGAACTGCCAGGTCTCTTGAAGGCTCTGGACGCACTCGCGGTACGGCCGGCCTGAGACCCGTCCCGGGAAATCGGCAGGGGCACCGCCGGTCGGGCTCCTCGGTGCCCGACTGCCTCAGCGACCTATTTCCTTGCGGGTGATCCTGCGGAGCCTGCGCCGCTGACCGGGGTCCAGCAGCAGATACGCAACGGCCGGAACTCCGACCAGGACAAGCAACGACAGCCAGAAACCGATGAACGGCATCAGGATGACCGCTACGACCACTCCCCCGATGGCGATCTTCGCGCTGTTCGACATCGTCCACGCCTCCTTCGCGGCACGGAGCCGCTCCTGCTGTGAGAACGCATGCGCCTGTCCATCGGTTCCAGCAGGTCAAGAACTCACCTCAGGGGCTCGCCGACCTCGTACATGTGCCGCAGCGCCTGCCGGTAGGACTCGATCAGTCCGGTCTCCACGTACGGCATGCCCAGCGACTTGCAGTGGGCGCGCACCATGGGCTGCGCCAGGCGCAGGTGCGGACGGGGCATGCTCGGGAAGAGATGGTGCTCGATCTGGTAGTTGAGCCCACCGAGGAACCAGTCGGTGAGCATGCCGCCACGTACGTTGCGCGAGGTGAGGACCTGACGCTGGAGGTGGCCCCAGCGTTCGCCGTCGGGGTCCGGCATCTCCATTCCCTTGTGGTTGGGGGCGAAGGCCATGCCCAGATGGAGTCCGAACAGCGCATGGTGCACGAGCGCGAAGGCGATGGCCTTCCCCGGGGACAGCACACTGAGCAGCAACGTTGCGTAGATGCCCAGGTGGGCGACCAGAAGCAGTCCTGAAAGGGCCCGTTCCCGGGCGGGCTGCTGTCGCAGGTACTGGAATCCGGAGATCTTCAGCGCGATGCCCTCCAGGAGAAGCATCGGGAAGAAGAGCCGGGCCTGGTTGCGGGTGAGCCAGCGGGCGAAGCCCTCACGCTGGGCCGCCTGCTTCTGCGTCCAGACCAGGGCGCCGACGCCGACGTCAGGATCCTTGTCGATGTGGTTGGGATTGGCGTGATGGCGTACGTGTTTGTCGTTCCACCATGCCTCGTTCATCCCGAGCAGCAGGTTTGCGTGAACGAGGCCGATGGCGCGGCCCGCCCTGCGGCCGCCGGCTATCTGGGCGTGTCCGGCATCGTGTCCGACGAACGCGGTACGCGACCAGAAGACCGCCAGCGGCAGTGCGAGAAGCAGGGTCCACCAGGTGTTGCCGAGGAGGACCATGCCGGTGATCACTGCACCCAGTGCGGCCAGATTGGCTGCGATGCCTGCGGCGTACCACCCGGTTCGCCGCTCCAGGAGGCCCTGCCCCTTCACGGCCCGCAGCAGGGGCGCGAAATCGCTGCCCTGAGCCGGAGCGGTTCCGGTTCCGGTGCCAGCGCCAGCGCCAGGACCGGAACCAGCTCCTGTCCCGGTTCCGGTTCCGGTGACACCTACCGCGCCTCGCGCGCTTCCCGCACCGTCGCGCGTGCCTTCCGCTGCGGTGGCTGTGGCCTGGGGCATGACGTCTCCGGTCTCTGGAAAGCTGCGCTGACCTGTAGAAACGTACGGTGGCCTGGCATGCGGCAACCATGGCGCCAACACCCGGGATCTCCGGGGGCATACCCCCTCCCCCGGTGGGGGTGCTGACCACACCCAGGGGTGCGGTACGCCCCCGGTCGACGCATCGCCCGGCATCCCGACGGATCGATATGTGTCCCGGATCACGGCGATCCCGCTCACGACCGATGACATCGGTGGGGTACCCTCGGCGACCCGACCCCCACTAGTCAAATTTGAGGAATTCGGCATCACTGTGCAAAGACTCCCTGCGGAAACCCTCCCCGAGATCTCCGCACTCTCCACCTGCTCCGTGGTCTTCCTGCCCGGGGATCCCGCCCGTACCGGCCGCGTCGCCTTCTGGCATCCGGACGGCAGCGGCCCGCCCGACGGTCCCGGGTCCGTGGAGGAACTGGCCGTCGTCGGCGCCGAGGCGCGGGTGTACGCCGTACCGGCACGGCTGCTGCCGGTACGCGACGCACTGCCCGTGCTGACGCGTGCGCGGGTCTCGGCGCATGCCTCCGATGCGGCCGCCTTCTGGGGTGCGGCCGCTCTCCTCGCCCTCCAACTCGCCGCCCGGGGCCTGCTGCTGCCAGGGCTCAGCGTCACGGGTCACGATGCCTGGCGGGCCGGTCCGCTGACCGCCGAGGACCAGTCGCGGATCCGCACGCTCGCCGCCTCGATGCCGCCCCCGGCCCACGCGGTGCCGCTCGACGGGACCGCGGAGCCCGTCCTGCTTCCCGAGCCCGAACGGTTGTTGCGCGCATTCCTCGACGCGGTGGCGGACGGCCTGCCCCGCACCCCCGCCGCGTCGTTCGCCGGCGGCCCGGCCTTCACCGTCGACGAACCGCAGCATCTGCCCGACCATCGGGCCTGGGCCAACGATGTCGCGGCCGGACACGACGCGGGCGTCCGGCTCTCGCTCCGGGTGGAGGTGTCCGGGCTCACCGCTCCGGACGAGGACGGCGAGCGGCCCGTCGGCCCCTCCTTCCGGGCCGTCCTGCAGATCCACAGTGTCAGCGATCCGACACTGGTGACCGATGCGGCCGAGGTCTGGGCGGGCGGCCCTGACACCGCCGCGGCTTTCGGACCGCGTGCCCGGATGGACGTCCTGCCGGCACTGCGCCGGGCCGCCCGTGCCTGGCCGCCGCTGTCCCCGCTGTTGTCCGCCGCGGTGCCCGACTCCGTCGAGCCGGACGACGACGAGCTCGCCGAACTCCTCGGCCCCGCGGGACGGGCACTGGCCGCGACCGGGGTCCAGGTCCACTGGCCCAAGGAGCTGGCCCGCAAGCTGACCGCCCGCGCGGTGATCGGGCCACCCGACGACGAGGCGGACGAGGAGCGTGAGGGGGTCGCACGCACCGGCTCCGAAGCACCGCCGCTCCTGTCGGCCGATGCGCTGCTGGCGTTCGACTGGTGGTTCGCGCTGGGTGACCAGAAACTCAGCCGCGCAGAGCTGGACCGCCTGGCCGAGGCGAATCGCCCGGTGGTGCGGCTGCGGGACCAGTGGGTGCTGATCGACCCCGAGGAGGCCCGGCGGGCCCGTGAGACCCGGGACCACAAGGTCACACCGATCGATGCGCTGGGCGCGGTCCTGACCGGTTCCACCGAGGTCGACGGTCAGCGGATCGAGGTCCGGGCCACCGACTGGCTGGAGCGGTTGCGCCACAGGCTGGCCGACCCGGAGGCCACCGGGCAGCAGGGCGAGCCGCAGCCGGTCGGACCGCCCGAGGCCCTCGCCGCCACCCTGCGCGACTATCAGCTGCGTGGTCTGAACTGGCTGCACACCATGACCTCACTCGGTCTGGGCGGCTGTCTCGCCGACGACATGGGTCTCGGCAAGACCATCACGCTGATCGCGCTGCATCTGCACCGCCAGAGCATCGAATCCGCCGCCGGGCCGACGCTGGTGGTCTGCCCGACCTCCCTCATGGGGAACTGGCAGCGGGAGATCGAGAAGTTCGCGCCGGGCACGCCGGTACGCCGCTTCCACGGTGCATCGCGCAGTCTGGCCGAGCCGGCGGACGGCGAGTTCGTCCTCACCACGTACGGCACCATGCGGCTCGACGCGGCGAAGCTCGCCGGGATCCGGTGGGGCCTGGTGGTGGCCGACGAGGCGCAGCACGTGAAGAACCCGTACTCGGCGACGGCCAAGCAGTTGCGGACGATCGGCGCTCAGGCCCGGGTGGCGCTCACCGGCACACCGGTGGAGAACAACCTCTCCGAGCTGTGGGCGATCCTGGACTGGACGACGCCCGGTCTGCTGGGACGGCTCGGTACCTTCCGTGCCCGGTACGCGCGGACCGCGGAAGGCGGCGATCCGGCGGCTGCCGAGCGGCTCGCCGCGCTGGTGCGGCCGTTCCTGCTGCGACGGCGCAAGTCCGATCCGGGTATCGCGCCGGAGCTGCCGCCGAAGACCGAGACGGACCGCACGGTGTCTTTGACGGCGGAACAGACCGGTCTGTACGAAGCGGTGGTGCGCGAGACGCTGGAAGCGATCTCCGGCGCCGACGGCTTCGCCAGACGCGGTCTCGTCGTCAAGCTGCTGACGGCGCTCAAGCAGATCTGCAACCACCCGGCTCAGTATCTGAAGGAGAACGAGCCCCGGATCGCGGACCGTTCGGGAAAGGTGGAGCTGCTGGACGAGCTGCTCGACACGATCCTGGCGGAGGAGGCGAGCGTGCTGGTGTTCACCCAGTACGTGCAGATGGCCCGGCTGCTGGAGCGGCATCTGGCGGCGCGCGGGGTGCGAACGCAGTTCCTGCACGGTGGTACGCCCGTCGCGGAGCGCGAGGCGATGGTCAACCGCTTCCAGGCAGGCGAGGCACCGGTCTTCCTGCTGTCGTTGAAGGCGGCCGGTACGGGGCTCAACCTCACCCGGGCCGGTCATGTCGTGCACTTCGACCGCTGGTGGAACCCTGCGGTCGAGGCCCAGGCCACCGACCGCGCGTACCGGATCGGCCAGACCCAGCCGGTGCAGGTGCACCGGCTGATCGCCGAGGGCACCATCGAGGACCGGATCGCCGACATGCTGGCCCGTAAGCAGGGGCTCGCGGACGCGGTGCTCGGCTCCGGCGAGGCGGCGCTGACCGAACTGACCGATGCGGAACTGGCCGATCTGGTGGAGCTGCGAGGGGGCACACGATGAGCGACCGCTACGACGGCGGCGAGTACGAGAGCGACGGCCGGGGCGACACCGCTCCGGGGCAGGAGCGGACCTTCGCCGCCCTGCCGCCCGCGCACGGCCGCGGCTTCGCCCGGTCCTGGTGGGGCCAGGCATGGCTGAAGGCCCTGGAGGACACCGCGCTGGACGGCCAGCAGCTGAAGAAGGGACGCAGGTTCGCCCGCGAGGGCCGGGTCGGTGCGGTCTCCGTGCGGCCCGGCCGGATCACCGCGGTGGTCCGGGACGGGGACTCGTCCACGCACCGCAGCGATGTGCTGCTCCAGGAGCTGAGCGAGGCGGACTGGGAGCAGTTCCTCGCGATGGCCGTCGAGCGGGCCGGGCACATCGCGGCGCTGCTGGACCGGGAGATGCCGCCGCACCTGGTGGAGGACGCGGCGGCGGCCGGGGTGGAGCTGCTGCCCGGGATCGGCGATCTGGACCCGGAGTGCACCTGTGAGGCGTGGGACCACTGTCCGCACACGGCTGCGCTGTGCTATCAGGTGGCGCGGCTGCTGGATCAGGACCCGTTCGTCCTGCTGCTGATGCGGGGGCGTGGTGAGCGGCGGCTGCTTGACGAGCTCCAGGTCCGGATAGCGGCCCGCGCCGAGGGGCACGCGGCGTCGGGTCCGGCCGACGGGACCGAGGCTGCGGCGGCGAAGGCCGGTGAGCGGGGGATACGGGCGGACGAGGCGTTCGCCGCCCGGGACATCCTGCCCCCGTTGCCCGATCCTCCGCCGCTGCCCGCGGGGCCCGGCTCGGCGCCGTCCCTGGACACGGAGTCCGAACCGCAGGCCGGAATCGATCCGGCGGCACTGGAGATGCTGGCGACGGACGGCGCGGCGCGCGCCCACCGGATGCTGGCCGACGCGCTCTCGCCCGGCCATGGACAGCAGCCGCTGCCGACCGGGCTGACCGCGCGTCAGGATGCCGTGCGACTGGCCGCGGAGGCCCGGCCCGAGTCCTGGATCACGAAGCGGCTGGCCACCGGCTCGGGGCGGCGAGAGGCAGAGCTCGACGCGGCGGTGCGGGCCTGGCGGTACGGCGGGGTGGCGGCGCTGACCGTGCTCGAAGAGGAGTGGACGCCCGGTCCGGAGCACCTGGCCAGGGCACGGGCCCGGCTCGCCGAGGCCTGGGAGGAGGGCGAGCGGCCCCGGCTGCGGTCGGTCGGCAATCGCTGGACCGCGGTGGACGGTGGCATGCAGCTCCGGTACGGCCGGGACGGGCGCTGGTGGCCGTACCGCAAGGAGGGCGGGCGCTGGGTCCCGGCCGGTCCGGCGGACGATGATCCGGCGGCCGCGCTGGCCGGCTCGGGCACCTCGGAGGCCTGAGGCCGGCCCGTACGGCCGGCACGGCCGGTCGGTGACGGGCGGGGGTGGGGCGGCCGAGCCCCCGCCCCGGCCCGTCGCCGCGTTCTGCCCGTGCGTTCAACTGGATGTCACCGCGCGTTGAGGGCGAGGGCAGAACCTGACGGCCGTCAGAGCTGTTCATGCATCAGGAGGCCCCATGTCCACGCGCGTTGCCCGTCGTTCCCTTGCCGTCGGCCTGCCGCTCGCTCTGCTCGGTACGGCCATCGCGGCCGGAACGGCAACCGGCGCGCAGGACCGGCACCAGCGCCCGGAGCGCACGGCACGGGTCACCGGGACGGCCGTGCTCGGCGACATTCCGCTGGCCGGCTTCAGCAACGGGCTGCTGCCGGGGACGGTCGCGGACGATCGCGGCGTGGAACTCGGCGGCATCGGCAGCGACATCTATCCCGCGGGCCGCAGGGGCGAGTTCTGGACCGTCACCGACCGCGGACCCAACGGCCAGATCAAGATCGACGGGAAGAAGCGGCGCACCTTCCCCGTCCCCGGCTTCGACCCGGCGATCGTCAGGATTCGGGTCAGCGGGAAGCACATCCGGGTGCTGAAGGCCATTCCGATCACCACCCGGTCCGGCGCCGCGGTCACCGGTCTGCCCAACCAGCGTGACCGCGACGAGGCCCCGTACACGTACGACGCGAAGACTCCGCTCGGCTACGACCCGAACGGTCTGGACACCGAAGGCATCGTCCGTGCCGCCGACGGCAGTTTCTGGCTCGTCGACGAGTACGGCCCCTCCCTGGTGCATGTCTCCGCCCGCGGCCGGGTGCTCACCCGCTACGTGCCGGAAGGCCTCGGGCTGACGGGCGCCGGCTATCCGGTGGTGGAGGCGCTTCCTGGCGTGCTCCTGCACCGCAAGACCAACCGCGGTTTCGAGGGGCTGGCCCTCCTCCCGGACGGCGATCTGGTGCTCGCCGTACAGAGTCCGCTCTCGCTGCCGGACCAGGACGCGGGCGAGTCCTCGCGCAATGTGCGCCTCCTGCGCTTCTCGACGGGCAAGCGGGCGGTCACCGCGGAGTACGCCTACCGGTTCGACGCGGTGGATGTCGTGGACCCGGGCGAGGACGACCCCTCCGAGCTGAAGATCTCCTCGGTCGTCGCGCTCGGCCGGCACGAGCTGCTGGTCGAGGAGCGCACGGACAAGGCGGCCCGGCTGCACCGGGTGACGCTCCCGCGCGGCTCCGGAATTCTGGGGTCCGCCTGGGACGACGCGACGACGTCTCCCTCGTACGAGGAACTCACCGACCCCTCGGCGTCGGGCGTGCCGGTGCTCCGCAAGAGTCTGGTCGTCGACCTGGGCAAGGTCGCGGGCGTGCCCGGGAAGATCGAAGGGGTGGCTGTGACGGGCCGGGACACGCTCGTCCTCATCAACGACAACGACTTCGGGATGACCGACGGTGCCGAGGCGTTCGACGCGAACGGCCGACTGGTCGACAGCGGCATCGAGACGTCGGTGACGGAACTGAAGCTGGCCCGCCCGCTGCACGGCTGACGGCGCGCCCACGTGGGGGCCTTGTCGGTCACATGCCGCGACGCGGTACCGGCTGACCGGCGCGCTCGCGTGGGAGCCCACACTGGTCACACGCCGCGACGCGGCACGGGCTGACCGGCGCACGGACCCTCCCTGCGCAAGCTGCCCCGCGCACGGGCGCTTCCGCCGTGTCCCGGCCCTCCGCAGTGCATACCAGCCGAGGGCCGGGATCGGCAACCGACGCTGCCCGTAACGGACTTGACCGAGATGAACTCCGCATCCGGCGCGACCACCGACCCCGGGTGACCGCCCCGTACCGACATCGACGCACATTCCCGCGTTCTCCCCGGTCCACAGAGGCCATTTCCGCCCCCGCCGTCTTCCGCCGCCCGCGCGGCGCCCGTACGGTAGGGCGCGCGAGACGCTCGGCCGTACATCGGACAACACCTTCCGGTCATCGGACACAAGGGAGCCGCGGGATGTCGGGGGAATCGGACAGCGGCCTCCTACGCGATGCCATCGGGCTGCGCGAGGTCCTCTTCCAGAGCATCACGGCAATGGCACCCGCCGCGGCCATCGCCGCGTCGATTCCGGCCGGGGCCGCATTCGCGGGTGGCAGTCTGCCGCTGTCCGTGCTGGTGGCCCTGGTCGCCTGCCTGTTCACCGCCTCGTGCGTCGCCGAGCTGGCCCGCCGACTGCCGGCCGCCGGTTCCGTCGCCACCTACTCCGCGCAGGGGCTGCATCCGGCCATCGGGTTCCTCGTCGGCTGGGGCTATGTCTTCGTCGAAGCACTGGTCCCCGCGTTGCTGCTGCTCCAACTCGGCTTCACGACCGCGGGGACCCTGCACCAGGAGTGGTCGTCCTACCCGGCGGAGCTGTGGTGGCCGTGGTCGCTGCTGGGCGCGGTCGTCATCGCGCTGGCCGGCTACTTCGGCGTACGGGCCAGCGCCCGGTTCGGCACCGTGCTCGGCATCTTCGAGGTGCTCGTCTTCGTCGCCTTCGCCGTGCTGCTCATCGGGCAGGCAGGAGCCGACAACACCCTTTCGGTGTTCGGCACTTCGCACACCGCCGACGGTTACGGCGGCATCAGCGGGATCTTCGCCGGTTCGGTCTACACCGTGCTCGCCTTCGCGGGCTTCGAGGCGGCGGCGCCGCTCGCCGAGGAGGCCCGGAACCCCCGGCGAACGATGCGGCGTGCGGTGCTGGGTGCGGCGCTCTCCATCGGCCTGGTGTACGTCCTGACCACGTATGCGATGTCGGTGTACTTCGGGCCCGACAGGTTCGCCGGATTCGGCGGATCCGGGGCGGCTTCGTGGGAAGGTGTGGCCCGTGCCTCGTTCGGGCTGTTCTGGGTGCTGCTCTTCCTCGCCGTGGTCAACTCGACCGTGGCGAACGCCAACGCGTGTGCCAATGTGTCGACCCGGACGGCGTTCGCCCTCGGCCGGATCGGCGTGTTCCCGCAGGCCTTCGCGAGGCTCCACCCGCGGTTCCGCTCCCCCGTCGTCGGCGTGGCCGCGCAGTTCGTGATCGCGGTCGGCGCGGCGCTCGGACTGGGGCTCGCCTATGACCCGGTGACCGCGTTCACGCTGCTGGCCACCGTGATCGTCACGGTGATCATCGGTGTGTACATCATCGTGAACCTGTCTTGTGCCGGGTACTTCCTGCGACGGCGTCGCGACGCCTTCAACCCCGTGCTCCACCTCCTGTTCCCGGTGCTGGGCATCGTGGCATTCGTCCCCGCCCTGCTGACCGCCGCCGGGATCCCGGCGTTCGACTTCGTCTCCGAACTCAGCCCGCCCGTCTCGTACGCCGGTCCCGTCGTCGGTGTCTGGATGCTGATCGGGATCGTTGTGCTCGTGGTGCTGCTGCGCAGACATCCGGAGCGGGTGGCCCAGACCGGACGGATCCATCTCGACGACACCGCGGCACCGGCCGGAGAAGCAGAGACAGGAGCAGTACAGCCATGAACGACCCCCGTATCCTGACCGTCCGCCCCAAGGAGGGCGAGTACGCCTGGACCTTCGGCGGGGCGGCTCCGGTCGCCCGCATCGAGCCGGGGACGTTCCTCGACGTGTACACGGAGGACTGCTTCGCCGGGCGGGTCCGATCCGAGAAGGACCTGGTCTCCGAGGTCTGCGAGTTCCCCTTCCTGAACCCGCAGACCGGCCCCTTCCATGTGGTGGGCGCAGAACCCGGCGACACCGTCGCGGTGCATTTCGTCTCCGTCGAACCGGCCAGGGACTGGGCGGCTTCGACGACCGTGCCGCTCTTCGGGGCGCTCACCTCCACCCACACCACCGCGTCGTTGCAGGCGCCGCTGCCCGAAGTGGTGTGGATGTGGCAGCTCGACCGGGAGCGCCGCACCTGTCTGTTCAGCGCCAGGGACAGCGACATCCAGGTGGAACTGCCGATGGACCCGATGCACGGCACGGTCGGGGTGGCCCCGGCCAACTTGGAGGTACGGTCCGCGCTGGTGCCGGACGCGCACGGCGGGAACATGGACACGCCCGAGATGCGGGCGGGCGTCACCTGCTATCTGGGCGTCAACGTCGAGGGCGCGTTGCTCAGCCTGGGGGACGGCCATACCCGTCAGGGCGAGGGTGAGACCTGCGGGGTCGCCGTTGAGTGCGCGATGAACACAGTGGTGCTCGTCGAGCTACTGAAGGGCGTCACCACCCCGTGGCCGCGCATCGAGTCCGACACCCATCTGATGTCGACCGGATCCGCCCGCCCGCTCGAAGACGCCTTCCGGATCTCCCAGCTGGACCTGGTGCAGTGGCTCGCGCGCGACTACGGTCTGTCCGAACTCGACGCCTACCAGCTGGTCAGCCAGGCCGGTGAGGCTCCGCTGGCCAATGTGTGCGACACCAACTACACCTGTGTGGCGAAGATCCGCAAGGAATGGCTGCCCGCAGGCGACCCCCACCGCGGCCTCCACCGCCATCTGCGGGAGACCGCGACCCTGCTGTCGAGCCCCTGACCACCTGCCCGACTCCTTTCTTCCGCATCCCCATCCCCCCACAGGAGTGTTCATGCACCGCAGAAGGATCCTCCAGGGCGCCGCCGCGACAGCGGCCGCCGCCCTGATCCCGGCCTCCACCCGCGCCATGGCCACCACGACCGCGGGCGACACGGACTACCCGCTCGCCCACTGGACGCCCGCGTCCACGTCCAACTACACGGCGTCGAGCCGTCCTTCGGCCTATCCGGTCCAGTACGTGATCATCCATGTGACACAGGAGACGTACCCGGACACGATCGGGATCTTCCAGAATCCGGCCAAGCAGGTCTCCGCGCACTATCTGGTGCGCTCGGCCGACGGCTATGTCGCCCAGTGCGTCCGGGAGAAGAACATCGCCTGGCATGCGGGCAATTGGGACTACAACACACGCAGCATCGGAATCGAGCACGAGGGCTGGGTGGACAAGCCTTCGTACTTCACCAACGCCATGTACGAGAAGTCCGCGCTGCTGACCGCTTCCGTGTGCGACCGCTACAACATCCCCAAGGACCGCGCGCACATCCTGGCCCACGCCCAGGTTCCCGGCACCGACCACACCGATCCCGGCCCGAACTGGGACTGGGTGCGGTACATCCGGCTCGTCAATCTGTACTCGGCGGGCTGACCCTTCTTCGCCACCCGGGCCGATCACTCTCTTCACCGCGGTTGTCGCAGCGGCCTGCTGCGACGACGATGGGGGTGCGGGAAGCCCCTGGACGGGAGGGTGAGTTGACGGATCCCTGGGTGGCGCTGGCAGCCGATACGGACCCGGGTGCGCGGATCGGCCAACTGCGCCGCGCACATGAGGTGTTCACCTCGGCGGGCCGGCTGGAGCGACCGGTCCGGCCGGTCGTCGGTGAGTCGTGGCGGCGCTCGGCGCGGGCCAGGGTCAGCCCGGACGGTGCGGCCCTGGTCGAGCTGGGCCCTGACGACCTCGGACCGTACCGGGACGGCCATCCGCTGGCCCAGGCCATGCCGGTGATCCGTGAACTGACGGGTGCCTACGCGACGGACGGGGAGCATCTCCTCGCCGTGTGCGACGTGCACGGCAGGCTGCTGTGGGTCGAGGGACCCGCGGTGACCCGACGGGCCGCCGGCCGGATGAACTTCGTGGAGGGCGCCCGCTGGTCCGAGTCCGCGGCCGGGACGAACGCGCCGGGCACGGCCATCGCCGTGGACCGTCCGGTTCAGGTCTTCGCCGCCGAGCACTTCCTGCGGCCGGTCCAGCAGTGGACCTGCGCGGCGGCACCACTGCACGACCCCCACACCGGGCGGGTGCTGGGTGCCGTGGACATCACCGGCGGGGACCGGCTCGCGCATCCGCACAGCCTGGCGTTCGTACAGGCGGTGGCGCGCGCCGCCGAGTCGCACCTCGCACTGCTCACACCTTCACCGGCCGCCGGGACCGTGCGGCTCAGCGCACTCGGCCGGGACGAGGCGCTGCTGGTGACGGGAGGCCGCAGGATCCGGCTCAGCAGACGGCACAGCGAGATCCTGGCGACGCTGGCCCGCCGCCCCGAGGGCCTCGGCGGCGACGAGCTGCTCGTCGAGCTGTACGAGGACGAGTCGGTGACCCCGGTGACCCTGCGGGCCGAACTCTCCAGGCTGCGGCGGCTGCTCGGTCCGGAACTCCTCCTCTCGCGCCCCTACCGGCTCTCGGCCCCGGTCGACGCCGACTTCGACACGGTGGCGCGGCGGCTGGCATCGGGTGCGGTGTCCGCGGCGCTCGCGGCGTACGCGGGCCCGCTGCTGCCGGGGTCGCGGGCGCCCTCCGTCATCCGGCTGCGGCGCCGGCTCGATGAGCAGCTGCGGGCGGCGCTCATCGCACGCGGTGACCCGGGGCTGCTGGCCGACTGGGCGTACAGCCCCTGGGGCGAGGACGACCTCCCGGTGTGGGAAGCACTCGCCGCGGCCGTTCCCGCCGGGCAGCGCCCGGCCCTGCTCGCCAGGGTCCGGACGCTGGACGCCGAGCAGCGGTAGACGCCGTCCCGCGCGCCCTGTGCAACGGGGTTGCAACGTACCGCTGCCTACCCTCGCGCCGAGGGCCGCCCAATGGCGGGCGGCACCGGATCCGGGAGGCCACAGAGATGACCCGTTACGCCGCGCCGGGTGCCGAGGGCGCCATCGTCTCGTACGAGTCCCGCTACGACCACTGGATCGGCGGCGCTTACGTACCACCCGCCCGCGGTCAGTACTTCGAGAACCCCAGCCCCGTCAACGGCCGGCCCTTCACCGAGATCGCCCGTGGCACGGCCGAGGACGTCGAACTGGCCCTGGACGCGGCACACGCCGCGGCACCTGCCTGGGGTGCCACGGCGGCCGGCGACCGAGCTGGGCTGCTCAACAGGATCGCCGACCGGATGGAGGCCCATCTGGAGGAGCTCGCGGTCGCCGAGAGCTGGGACAACGGCAAGCCGGTGCGCGAGACCCTGGCCGCCGACATCCCCCTCGCCATCGATCACTTCCGCTACTTCGCCGGTGCGTTGCGCGCCCAGGAGGGTTCGCTGAGCGAGATCGACGACGACACGGTCGCGTACCACTTCCATGAGCCGCTCGGCGTCGTCGCGCAGATCATCCCGTGGAACTTCCCGATCCTGATGGCCACGTGGAAGCTGGCCCCGGCTCTCGCGGCCGGCAACGCGGTGGTCCTGAAGCCGGCCGAGCAGACCCCGGCCTCCATCCACGTATGGCTGAAGCTGGTCGCCGACCTGCTGCCGCCGGGCGTCGTCAACATCGTGAACGGCTTCGGAACGGAGGCCGGCAAGCCCCTCGCCTCCAGCCCGCGCGTCGCCAAGGTCGCCTTCACCGGTGAGACCACGACGGGGCGGCTGATCATGCAGTACGCCTCGGAGAACCTCAGGCCGGTGACTCTGGAACTCGGCGGCAAGTCGCCCAACATCTTCTTCGACGACGTGTGGAACGCGGACGACGACTTCCGCGACAAGGCCCTCGAAGGCTTCACCATGTTCGCCCTCAACCAGGGCGAGGTCTGCACCTGTCCGTCGCGGGCGCTCGTCCAGCGCGGGGTGTACGGCGAATTCCTGGAAGCCGGCATCGCCCGCACCGAACGGATCGTACCCGGACACCCGCTGGACACAGACACGATGATCGGCGCGCAGGCCTCCGACGAGCAGCTGAAGAAGATCCTTTCGTACCTGGAAATCGGCCGGCAGGAAGGCGCGAAGGTCCTCACGGGCGGCGAGCTGATCGAGTACGACGGGGAGTTGGCGGGCGGCTTCTACGTCCAGCCCACGATCTTCGAGGGCGACAACCGGATGCGGGTCTTCCAAGAGGAGATCTTCGGCCCGGTCGTGGCGGTCACGTCCTTCTCCGACTTCGACGACGCGATCGGGACCGCGAACGACACGTTGTACGGCCTCGGAGCCGGCGTATGGACTCGCGACATGAACACCGCGTACCGTGCGGGCCGCGCCATCCAGGCAGGCCGCGTCTGGACGAACTGCTACCACGCGTACCCGGCGCACGCGGCGTTCGGCGGCTACAAGCAGTCCGGGATCGGCCGCGAGAACCACAAGATGATGCTGGAGCATTATCAGCAGACGAAGAACATTCTTTGTTCTTACAGCCCTAAGAAACTTGGGTTCTTCTAGAGCCTGAAGTCGGTTGCCTGGAGGCGTCGTTGCGCTCCAGGCAACCCTGCGCAGGACTCACCCCTGTGCACCCGGGGGCGCCGCGAATCACCATCCGACCTCTCGGGGGGTCTCCGGACCAGGCGCGGACCAACGACGGAAGTCGCCGAGCAGATCCTGCGCGGCGCCGACCGCATCTTCCTGAAAGCCGCCCCTGCCGGCATCGCCCCCAACGCCCTCTGCGTCGGACTCGCCGCCCAACCCCACGTCGTCGAGGTCCACGGCCTGCACGTCCGGCAGATCACCTCTGGCCAGGCCGCCCCGTCCGCCGACGTCCTGGTCGAACCCGGCGACTGCCACGCCATACGATGCGAGCAGCGCGGCCACCTGTTCATGGGACGGCCCGACAAGGACCGCCCCACCCCTGTTCCAGCCCGCTGCACATCCACACCCAAGCCGGACCAGGGCATAAACCGAAGTCCTGCTGGAGTACTAGTACTCCAGCCGGACTTCTTCATTCGTGCTGGTCAGCGGCTTGGGTGTGGGGAGTGTAGCGGGCTGGAATGGGGGTGGGGCGGTCTTTGCCGGGTCGCCCCACGAACGTGTGGCCGCGCTGCTTGTAGTGGCAACCTTCCGGGCAGGCCGCTCGCATGAGTGATGTACCAACGGGCCTGTGGGAAGAGGGACTTGCTGAGCTGCTCTTGCGGATCGGAGGACGTTTTGCCCGGGTGGAATCCCGGCGACGGATGCGGGACTACGTCCGTGGGCTCCTTGGCCCGGTGGGCCGCAAGAACGGCTGGCAGCTCGCCGAATACGCCGGCCACGCCACCCCCGACGGGCTGCAGCACCTGCTCTCCCGGAGCCGCTGGGAGGCCGACGAGGTCCGCGACGACCTGCACGCCTACGTCGCCGAGCACCTCGGCGCGAAGAACGGCGTGCTGATCATTGACGACACAGGCTTCGTGAAGAAGGGCACCACTTCCGCCGGGGTCCAGCGCCAGTATTCCGGCACCGCAGGCCGCACCGAGAATTGCCAGATCGGGGTCTTCGCCGCCTACGCCACCTTCCGCGGCCATACCCTGGTCGACCGCGAGCTCTACCTGCCCAAGTCCTGGACCGAGGACCGCGAACGCTGTCGGGCCGCCCGTGTCCCCGACGACCGCGTGTTCGCCACCAAGGGCGAACTGGCGCGGGCCATCATCCTGCGGGCCCTCGCCTCACCCCTGCCCGTCGGCTGGGTCACCGCGGACTCCGCCTACGGCCAGGACTCCCACTTCCGCCGCTTCCTGGAAGACCACCAGCTCTCCTACGTCGTGGCCGTTCCGAAGTCCCAGCAGGTCCACGGCCCGCGCATCGACCACCTCATCAGCCAGGCCCCGCCCGAAGCATGGCAGCGGCTATCCGCAGGAAGCGGCGCGAAGGGCGAGCGCTTCTACGACTGGGCCGCAGCCCGCCTGCCCGCTGTGTGGGAATTCGACGGCGACGAACCCACCCGGCAACGCTGGATGCTGGCCCGCCGCAGCATCGCCAAGCCCGACGAACTCGCCTACTACCTCGCCAGCGCACCCCTGGAAGCCACCGTCGCCGACCTCGTACGCATCGCCGGCTGCCGCTGGAAGGTCGAGGAATGCTTCCAGAGCGCGAAGAACGAATGCGGCCTGGACCAGTACGAAGTCCGCCGCTACGTGGGCTGGTACCGGCACATCACACTCGCCATGCTCGCGCACGCTTTCCTCGCTGTCCTGGCCAGCCAGGAACGAGAAAAGGGGGCAGTGAGCGGGACACACCCGACCTCGTGGACCTCACACCGGCCGAGATTCGACGTCTGCTGGCAGTTGGACCCTACCGCCGTGCTCCGGACCGCGACCACGCGATGACGTGGTCCCACTGGCGTCGCCGCCACCAAGCACGCGCCCGCCGTTGCCACTACAGGCAGCGCGGCCATGCCTTCGTGGGACGGCCCGGCAAAGACCGCCCCACCCCCATTCCAGCCCGCTACACTCCCCACACCCAAGCCGCTGACCAGCACGAATGAAGAAGTCCGGCTGGAGTACTAGGCGGTCCCATCCGCCCAGGTATGGGCCCATGCCTGGAGCTCCGGATCAGCCAGAGTGCGCAGCCACAGGTCGGCCCGGTCAGCACCCTCTTCAGCCGGTCGAGGTCCCACGCCGAGCACGCGCATGCCGGCTCTCCGGGCCGACTCGACGCCGGTGACCGAGTCCTCCACAGCCATCGCGTCCTCCGGCCGCACGCTGCACAGACGGACCGCGGTGGCGTAGACGTCGGGATGGGGTTTCGGCAGCAGTCCGTCACCCGCGACGACGACATGGGCGAAGTAGCTGAGCAGGCCGACCCGGGCGAGGCTGGACTCGACCACGTCCAAGGGGCAGTTGCTGGCGACCGCGAGCGGGAGACTGCGGGCGGCGAGGCGGACCAGTGCCGCCGCACCTGGCATGGTCACGGGGTCTTCAGCAACGAGCGCCTTGAAGTTTCTCAGGAGCGCGTGCGTCATGTCGTCGGCGAGCTGCGGCTTCCCGGCCTCTCTGGCCATGAGACTGCCGCACTCGGTGTAGTGCACGCCCTTCGCCCGCTCGGCGAAGCCGGGGCGGGGCTTCAGCCCGAACTCTCCGAAGACCCGGATGCGCGCGTCCTGCCAGTGTCGTTCGGTATCCACCAGGGTTCCGTCACAGTCGAAGACGATGGCAGCCGGGGACCAAGTGAAGATGCGACGAGATGTCATTTGCCTGCCGTTCTCGAAGAGCGCGCCGCCCCGCGTCGTCAGTGCTCGCAGTATGAAGCAGGGAACTGCGGAAAGGCCCGCTCGGCCGCAGAAGGTGCGCTGTCGAACGAGCCCCGATCGACCACGCGTGAAGTCCGATGCTTCGCCTCCGGGCCCGCCAGCGATGGACATCGTCCGGTCTCTGCGGATGACGCGAGAAACATCGTGATGACTACGATAATTTTCCGGTCGTACGGACGCAATCATCATTTCGAGTGTTTGACGGCACGCTCATTACCAAGTACTCGCGAAGCGCGCGCGACAGTCGGCGACGGGCGAACGAGACTCCTCATCCCCCCAACACCGTTGAAATCTAGGGCATTTGGCCGCAGACGCCGAACCCTGGAGACCGGTGAAGCGCGAATTTCCACCATTGACCGCACTCGCTTACAGCCCAAGAACAATAATAATCTCCACGCATTAACGGCACAGAGCGCCGTCAGTGCGCCACGGCGCACGACTTTCCCGGATCAAAAAAATGGGTACAGACGAACGAAGGTAGAACACGCATGCAGGACAGGGCACGCGCGACCCGAAGGTATCTACTGGAAGCCGCAGCACACCTTTTCGTTGAACAGGGGTATGCACGGACCAGCATCAATGAGATCAGCGAACTTTCGGGGCGCACCAGCGGAGCCGTCTACTTCCACTACTCCAGCAAGGAGAGACTCGCGCTGGCGGTCGTGCGGGAACAGTTCGCATCCTGGCCGTTGTTGGCCGACCGCTATGCCGCCCCCGGGATCCCCCCTCTGGAGAAGCTGATCGCCCTCAGCTTCGATATCGCCGAGGCACTGTGCGACGACGTCATGGCCCGGGCCGGCGCGCGTCTTTGGGCCGAGCGCCGCACCATCGACGTCGCCATACCCACACCCTTCGCCGTCTGGACCGCTGCCGTCACGCACCTTCTGGCCGAGGCCCGCGCCGAGGGCGAACTGGCCGACGAAATCGAGCCGTCGAGCACCGCCACGACCTTGGTGTGCGCGTTCTTCGGGCTGTACGACCTCACCGAGGAGATGGCGGAGCACGAGGACCTCTCCGACCGGCTGCACCGGTGGTGGCTTCTGATCCTGAAGGCGTTGCAGGCACGCCCCGAGCCCGCCGCTCTGGTGGAGCGGGCCCTGGCGCACCACCGGCCGGCGCCCACCGGATGAACCTCCCGGCCGAACCGCCGGTCCCGGTTCCGGTCCCCGAAGAGACGTGCCGCACCATGGTGATCGGATGCTCGGCCCACGGTGCGCGTATCCCCGGAACAGTCCCTGTGCCTGCGCCTTGATCCCTGTTCGACCGCGCCCCGGCGGTCGTTGTCGTCCTTGACCACGGCGGAGACCACGGCTTCGATCTGCCCCCACCACGTGTCGTGCGAGAGAATCAGCGGACGGCCGGTCGGCCACGAAGCCAGCGGTCCAAAGGGCATTCGGCGTCTAGCGCTTGGTGCCACGCTGCCTCCACCTCGCCGGGCCTCTCCACATGCGTGCCATCGAGCCCGATCGAGCGGGCCAGTTCTGCATAGGGGAAAAGCCGCATCCCAGACCTGAAGATCACGATCCCCTGCTGGAGTACTGAGCCCTCGCCGGTGACTCCTCAGGGTCTCCCCCGCTGCCTCGCGGAATCCCCGATCAGACGATGGGCGTGGTCCTGTGCTCCGGACAGAAACTCGGCGAAGCAGCGAAGCGGGACCTGGACGCTCTGCCCGGCGCGTCGGGCGCACTGCGCGGCGCCAGCTCCCCGAAACCAGCCGGAACGCGATGCCCGCAAGGTGGAGGCGCTACGGCCGCTCGGGCCTGACTGCATGCTCGCCGACGTCGAAGGCACCCTCACGCGCTCGCGCCCACGTTCTGCCGTGACCAGCGGTATCGACATGGCCGCCGGCCTCGCTTCGGAGCAGTCGGCCATCCGGCGCAATGCCGAGCCGGTCGATGTGCAACGTGTCGACGAACAACGCTGGTACGAGGACGGTACGTGAGGCTACAGCGGTGGTTCGTCGGACTGCGGTCCGGGCCGGTGGCAGGCCGGACAGCAAATGCTTCGCCCGCTGCCCGGAGGCCGCGACGACCAGGTGCTTGCCGGGTCCTCCCGCTCCGGGGCCGTTGAGCACGAAGCCATCGGTGTATGCGACGTGTACCGAGTCCGCCCTGCACGATCGCTTCGTCATGACACCAGTGAGTGAATGATCTCGGAGCATGACCACGATCACTCTGCTGGCGGGCGAGCGCATCTCGCTGCTGGAGTGACATCAGACGGTTGAGGCCGTGTGTGCCACCGTGCGACCACTGCGAAGCGCGCGGGCGTCGCTCCGCCGCCTCACAGCTGCGATACCCCCGGATGCCGTCACTGAGCCCTTTCCGGCCCGGCACCAGAGCGGGGCTGTTGATGAGTGAGGGCTGTACGGAACGACGAAGCTCCTGGTAGACGGGTCCTCGACCAAGATCACGTGTATCCGCCAGGGGGTCGCCGTCCCGCCAGGCAGGATCACGGACGGGGAGTGAACCGGGAGAGCTACTGCCACAACAAAGCGACCGAGTTCGAGTGGCAGCCCGGCGGTGGACAGCTAAGACTGGGGCAGCGGTTTGGGATACGGACAACAG
This sequence comes from Streptomyces sp. NBC_00012, assembly GCF_045040875.1. Lineage (NCBI taxonomy): Bacteria > Bacillati > Actinomycetota > Actinomycetes > Kitasatosporales > Streptomycetaceae > Streptomyces > Streptomyces sp. NBC_00012. The sequence goes on from NZ_CP108309.1 coordinate 686,415, forward strand.
ATCCCGATCCCGTGGTTCCGGACCACTCGCTCCGGCCATCGAAAACGCGAGTACAGGGCGCCGACCACAATGAAACGGCGCTCAAAAAGTTCCTCAAGGAGCTCGCATGGAGGACAAACCCCTCGACGTCTTGACTCCCGGGCCGGATGAATCCGCAATCGGTACACGCAAGTACAACGGCCCGGAGACCGGCATCGAGAAGAACCTCGCCGAAGTGCTGGCTGACGTCATGTGCGTCGAACGGGTGTCTGTCGACAGCCACTTCTTCGATGACCTCGGCGCCAACTCATTGGTAATGGCTCATTTCTGTGCACGAGTCAGGAAGCAGGCGGACCTTCCCTCGGCGTCGATGAAGGACATCTACCGGCACCCGACGATCCGCAGCCTGGCGACGGGGCTCGCGAATGCCGCGCCCGTCGAGCCGTCGATCCCGGTGCCGACCGGGGTGGTGGCCCCGGCCCGCACGGTGCGTTACGCCCTCTGCGGAACCCTGCAGTTCCTGCTTTTCCTGGGGTACTCCTTCCTCGCCGGACTTGTCGCCGACCGAGGCTATGCATGGGTCTCCGCCGGATCGGGTGTGATCGATGTCTATCTGCGGTCGTTCGTCTTCGGAGGCGTCGGCTTCGTCGCTCTGTGCACCTTCCCCGTCGCGGCCAAATGGCTCCTCATCGGTCGGTTCAGACCATCCGAGTTCCCGGTCTGGGGTCTGACCTATCTGCGCTTCTGGACCGTCAAGGTGCTGATCCACGCCAACCCGATGATCTTCTTCGTCGGCAATCCCTTGTACGTGCTGTACCTGCGAGCGCTGGGCGCACGGATCGGCAAAGGGGTCACGATCCTCTCCCGCAACGTTCCGGTCTGCCCCGACCTGCTCACCGTCGGCGCCGGCACGGTGATCCGCAAGGACTCGTTCTTCCTCTGCTACCGAGCGCACGCCGGCCGTATCCAGACCGGCCGGGTCACCCTGGGCCAGGACGTGTTCATCGGCGAGAAGACCGTGCTCGACATCGACGTGTCGATGGGCGACGGGGCTCAACTCGGCCACACGTCCACGCTGTACAGCGGCCAGGCGGTCCCGGACGGTCAGCGCTGGCACGGGTCCCCAGCACAGCCCACGCAGCACGACTATCTGAGGATCGAGCCGGCCACTTGCGGCACGCTGCGCCGGACCGGCTTCGGCCTCATCACCGTGCTCCAGTTGTTCTTCCTCTACGTGCCACTGGCCGTCGGGGGCGCGTACATGCTGGTAGCCCTGGTTCCGGCGCTGCACGACCGGCTGGGGCCGGGCACGGGGGGGCTCACGTCGCCGGATCTCTACGTCGACGCGCTGGTCCTTTCCCTGTTGCTGTTCTTCGGCTTCGTCGTCCTGGGCATGGCAGTGATGTTCACCGTTCCGCGCCTGCTGAACCTGGTCGTCAAGCCGGACAAGGTCTATCCGCTGTACGGGCTTCATTACTCGGCGCACCGGGCGATCGGGCGCATGACCAACATCAAGTTCTTCACATGGCTGTTCGGTGACAGCTCCTACATCGTCCACTACTTGCGCGGCATCGGATACGACTTGTCCCGGGTCGAGCAGACCGGGTCGAACTTCGGCACAGAAGTGCAGCACGAGACCCCGTTTCTGTGCTCGGTCGGGAGCGGGACGATGGTCGCCGACGGGCTCTCCGTCATCAACGCCGACTATTCGAGCACGTCCTTCCGGGTGTCCCGGGCCTCGATCGGGTCATACAACTTCCTCGGGAACAACATCGCCTATCCCTCGGGAGCCAGAACGGGCGAGAACTGTCTTCTCGCGACGAAGGTGATGGTTCCACTCGAAGGCGAGGTGCGCGAAGGGGTGGGACTGCTCGGCTCGCCGTGCTTCGAGATTCCCCGGTCGGTCGAGCGCGATTCCCGGTTCGACCATCTGCGCACCGGCGACGAGTTGCGCCGCAGCCTCGCTGCGAAGAACCGCTACAACATCCGCTCGATGATCTTCTTCCTCCTCGTGCGGTGGCTGCACTTCTTCGTGCTCACGATTTTCGGCCTGGCGAACGCCGAACTGTACGACTCCTACGGGCATGTGATGATCGCCGCGTTCCTGGTGTTCAGCCTCGGATTCACCGCTGTCTACTTCGTACTTGTGGAGCGCGGCATCGCCGCATTCCACGTGCTGCAACCGCAGGTGTGCTCCATCTACGAGCCCTACTTCTGGTGGCACGAGCGCCTCTGGAAGGTGCCCGATACCTACCTCAACATCTTCAACGGAACGCCTTTCAAAAACGTGATCTGGCGAATGCTGGGGGTTCGGATCGGCAGCAGGGTCTTCGATGACGGCTGCTATATGACGGAGCGAACGCTCACCACCATCGGAAACGACTGCACGCTCAATGCGGGAAGCAAGATCCAGTGCCACTCGCAGGAGGACGGCACCTTCAAATCCGATCGCAGCACCCTCGAAGCCGGCTGCACCGTCGGTGTGGGAGCCCACGTCCATTACGGCGTGACGATGGGCGCCGACGCGGTGCTCGCACCCGACTCCTTCCTGATGAAGGGCGAAGAGGTCCCCCCGCACGCACGCTGGGGAGGAAACCCCGCCGCAGAGATGCGAGACGCCCCCCATCAGCCCGAGGCGCTGACACGGAAGGGGTAGTAGCTCGGCCCTTGTCAGCGCGACAAAGCACGGTAGCTGAGGCGAATGGAGAGAGACGGCCAGATGGGAATGCAAGTGAAGGCCGACCGGGAATTCTGGCGCGATGTGCTCGTCGCCGGTGGACCCACCGAAATCCCGCGGTGGACGCTCAATCCGGTGAAGGGCGTCGGCGAACACGAGGCGCCGATCCCGGACGGCGTCGTGGCGGCGTTGGGCCGGCTGGCCGAGGACCTGGCGGTGCCGCTCGACTCGGTACTGCTGGCAGCACACGCCAAGGTGCTCGCCGCGCTCTCCGGCGAGCACGAGGTCGCGACCGGATATGTCGGTGCGGGGGGCGGCCGGCCGCTGCTCTGCCGGCTGACGACCGAGCCCGACTCGTGGCGGACGCTGCTGCTGGACGCGCATCGGGTCTCGTCGGATCTGCTGTCGCACCAGGATTTCCCGGTCGATGAGCTCAGGCATGAACTGGGCCTGGCCGAGCCGTCGACAGAGGTCGTGCTCGATCCGCACGGCATGGGCGGCGAAGTCACCGGTGACACCATGCTGCGGGTGGGGTTTTCGCAACGCGGCGGCCACCTTGCGCTGCGCCTGCGGTATCGGACCGACGCATTCGACGAGGACTGCGCCGTCAGGATCGCCGGTTACCACCTCACCGCACTCGCGCTGATCGCCGCCGATCCGGACGCCGAGCACGAGCGGCAGAGCCTGCTCTCCCCCGAGGAACTCCACTTCCAGCTCGAAGAACTCGCCGGTCCGCACCGGGAACTGCCCAACCACCGGTTCCACGAACTGTTCGAGCAGCGGGTGGCGTCACACCCGGACACCGTCGCCGCGGTGCACGGGGAGCTGCAACTGACGTACCGAGAACTCAACGCGCGCGCCAACCGGGTGGGACGAGCCCTGCTGGCGCGGGGGCTGCGCCCTGAGGGTGTTGTCGCGGTGGTGACCGAGCGCAACCTGGACTGGATGGTCGCCGTCCTCGCGGTCTTCAAGGCCGGCGGCGTCTACCTGCCCATCGAGCCGCATTTCCCGGCCGACCGGCTCGCGACCATGCTCTCCCGTGCCGCATGCAAGCTCGTGCTGACCGAACCCGGCAGCACCACCACGCTCGACCAGGCCCTCGGCCCACTGCCCGGGGTCCAAAAGCTCTTCGTCGGCGCAGCCTACGAGGAAGACCATGCCGACGATGATCTGGCCGTCCGCGTCGCACCGGACCAGCTCGCCTACATCTACTTCACTTCCGGCTCCACAGGTGAGCCCAAGGGCGCGATGTGCGAGCACGCGGGCATGCTGAACCACCTCTACGCCAAGATCGACGACCTGGAGATCGGCGAGGGACAGGTGGTCGCCCAGACCGCACCCCAATGCTTCGACATCTCGCTCTGGCAGCTGATGTCCGGGCTCCTGGTCGGGGGACGGACCCTGCTGGTGGAGCAGGAAGTGATCCTGAACGTCCAGCGGTTCGTCGACAAGATCATCGACGGCCGGGTCGCCATCCTCCAGGTCGTACCCGCCTACCTGGACGTGGTGGTGTCCTGGCTGAATCAGCACCCCCGCGAGCTGCCGGACCTGCAGTGCGTGTCGGTCACGGGCGAGGCGCTGAAGAAGGAGCTCGTGCAGCGCTGGTTCGCCGCCCAGCCCGGGATCAAGCTGGTCAACGCCTACGGGCTGACCGAGACCTCGGACGACACCAACCACGAGGTCATGGACCGCGCGCCCGACGGAGACCGGGTCCTGCTGGGTCCCGCGGTCAACAACGTGCACGTCTACGTCGTCGACGAGCACCTGATCCCGGTGCCGCTCGGAGCCCCCGGTCTGATCGTCTTCTCCGGCGTCTGCGTCGGCCGCGGATACGTCAACGACCCCGAGCTCACCCGGCAGGCCTACCTGGCCGATCCGCACCGTGAGGGCGCCCGGCTCTACCGGGGCGGCGACTACGGCCGCTGGACGCCCGGGGGAAAGCTGGAGTTCCTCGGCCGCCGCGACACCCAGGTGAAGATCCGTGGTTTCCGGATCGAGATCGGCGAGATCGAGAACGCCTTGTTGCAGGTGCCCGGTGTTCGCGACGGTGCGGTCGTGGTCACCGAGCGGGCCGACCAGAGCAAGCACCTGGTGGCGTTCTACTCCGGCAGGCGGCCGCTCGAGGTGGACATGGTGCTGGACCGGCTCGGTGAGTCGCTGCCCGCGTACATGGTCCCGTCGGCCCTTCACTGGCGGGAGACCCTCCCGCTGACGGCCAACAGCAAGATCGACAGAAGAACTCTGCAGGCACTCGCCGGAGAACTCGATGTCGTCCGGGACGACTTCCGCGCGCCGGATACGCCGGCCGAACAGCAGCTGGCGGCCGCATGGTCGAAGGTGCTCGGCATCCCGCAGGAGCAGATCGGACGGCGGGACCACTTCTTCGACCGGGGCGGTACGTCGCTGTCGGCAGTGAAGCTGGCCATCGTCCTGGACCGCGCGGTGTCCCTCAAGGATGTCACCCGTCACCCGATCCTCGCGGATCTGGCCGGGCTGGTCGACGACGGATCCGGGCGGCGTGCCGGGCTGCTTCAGCCGCTGTCGGCATCGGACGGTGCGCAGACCTCAGCCCTGGTGTGCTTCCCCTACGCCGGCGGCAACGCGGTGAACTTCCAGCCGCTGGCCAGGGCACTGCCGGACGGTGGACCGGCGGTCTACGCCGTCGAGCTGCCCGGTCACGACGTGGCCGCCGAGAGCGAGCCGCTCGCGCCGATGACTCAGGTGGTCGAGCAGGTCGTCGACGAGATCACCGGGCGTGGTCTGACCAGGGTCCTGCTGTGGGGCCACTCCTCGGGCGCCGCGTTGGCCGTGGAGACCGCCAGAAAGCTGCGGGAGCACGGGGTGGACGTCCGACGGGTGTTCCTCGGCGCGCAACTGCTCGGTGACGCCGACGACCGGCGCGCCACCATCGCCGAGCTGACAGGGCGGAGCGACGCCGAGATCGCCACGGACCTGAGCACGGGCGGCGGCTGCAGCGCAGTCGGTGAGCTGGGGCCGCAGCACGCCGAGCACGTCGGCGCCGCCTACCGGCACGACTGCGTGTCCGCTCACCGCTACTTCATCGATGCCCTGGAGAGCCCGCCCGCGCAGAAGCTGTCCGTGCCGGTCACCGTGGTCGTCGCCTCGGACGACCCGAGCACGGCGGAGTACCCGCGCCGGTACCTCGACTGGCAGCTCCTGGCCGACGAGGTCGGCCTGCACGAGCTCGCCGACGGCGGCCACTACTTCCTGCGTACCCGTCCGGCCGAGGCAGCCAAGGCTGTTCTGCAGGCCACCGAGTTGTTCGCTTCTTCCTGAGCATCGATTGAAAGGAGATTGAGATGTCGTCCACATCCACGACTTCGCTGGTCGACGTGGAACTGGAATCCGGCAAACCCCCGCGGCTGAGGGCCGAGGTCACCGGCGACGCACCGGCCTGGGCGGCCGAGCACCGGGAGACACTGCGCGCAGTCGTCGCCGAACACGGTTCGGTCCTGGTCCGTGGCCTCGGGCTGCGTGACGCGGCCGAGACCGCAGCCGTCTTCTCAAAGCTGGCCACCGGTCTGATGACCGAGCAGGAGGCCTTCGCGCCCCGGCAGACCTACTCCGACGGGGTGTACTCCTCATCGAAGTGGCCGCCGAACCAGCCAATGTGCATGCACCACGAACTGAGCTACACGCTCGAGTTCCCCGGCCTGATGATGTTCGCCTGTCTCAGCGCGCCCACCGACGGCGGGGCGACCGCGGTGGCCGACTCACCGACCGTGCTCGACGCCCTGCCCACCGAGTTGACCGAACGGTTCGAGCGCGAGGGCTGGCTGCTCACCCGCAGCTACAACGACGAGATCGGCGCGTCCATCGCCGAGGCCTTCGGCACCGAGGACCGGGGCGCCGTCGAGCGCTACTGCCGCGCAAACGCGATCACGTTCGAGTGGCAGCCCGACGGTGGACTACGTACCAGACAGCACCGCAGCGCAGTGGTGCGCCACCCGGTCACCGGCCGACGCTGCTGGTTCAACCAGATCGCGTTCCTCAACGAGTGGACGATGGCCCCCGAGGTGCACGAGTACCTGGTGGACGTCTACGGCGCCGACGGGCTGCCGTTCAACACCCGCTTCGGCAACGGCGACCCGATCGGCGAGGATGTCGTGCAGCTGCTCAACAGCGTCTACGAAGCGAACACCGCACGCGAACCGTGGCAGGCCGGCGACCTGATGCTCGTCGACAACGTCCGCACCGCGCACAGCAGGGAGCCCTTCGAGGGACCGCGTGAGGTGCTCGTCGCCATGGCCGATCCGGTGCGTCTGGACGACTGCTCGCCGACCGTAGAGGTGACCACGCAATGACCACCGTCGATTCCACCGAAAGCGGGCCCGCAACGGTCGCACCGATCACCGCTCCACCGTTCGCGGTGATCTCCGGTGCCCAGGTCCAGCGCACGCTGCACAGATGCGAGAAGCGGATCACGGAGCTGGTCGAGGCCACCTACCGGTTGCACGGCGCCGGTGATTCGGTGAACCCGCCGTCGTACTTCCTTCGTTTCCCCGACCGTCCGTCCTCCCGGATCATCGCGCTGCCCGCCTCGATCGGCGGGAAGGCACGGGTGGACGGCCTGAAGTGGATCTCCAGCTTCCCGGACAACGTGACGGCAGGCATCCCAAGGGCATCGGCGGTGCTGATCCTCAACGACCCCGACACGGGCTACCCGTTCGCCTGTCTGGAGAGTTCGATCATCAGCGCCACCCGGACGGCCGCGTCGGCGGCGTCGGCGGCCGACTGGCTCAGCCGCGACCGGCGGCGACCGACGCGTGTCGGGTTCTTCGGGGTGGGCTTGATCGCCCGCTACATCCACTCCTTCCTGGCCGGCACCGGCTGGTCGTTCGACGAGATCGGCGTACACGACCTGTCCGCCGAGAGCGCGGCAGGCTTCCGGTGCTACCTGGAGCAGTCGGACACCGCCGGCCGGATCACCGTGCACGACAGCGCCGAGCAGTTGATCCGAAACAGCGACCTGGTCGTCTTCGCCACGGTCGCCGGTCAACCGCACGTCAGTGACCTGTCGTGGTTCGCACACAATCCGCTGGTGCTGCATGTCTCGCTGCGCGACCTCGCGCCGGAGATCCTGCTCGCCTCGACCAACATCGTCGATGACGTCGAGCACTGCCTCAAGGCCGACACGTCCCCGCATCTGGCCGAGCAACTCACGGGCAACCGGGACTTCCTTCACGGCACGTTGGACGACGTGATGGCCGGACGGGTAAAGGTGCCGGCGGACCGGCCGGTGGTGTTCTCGCCCTTCGGTCTCGGGGTGCTCGACCTCGCGGTGGGCAAGTACGTGTACACCGAAGTGGCCCGCTCCGGAGAGTTGCACGTCGTCGACGACTTCTTCCACGAAATGAGCCGGTACGGATGAGCCGGCCGAGAGCGCAGGAGGCTCCTTCGAGGCTGAGCCCGGAGGAGAACACCAGTCACGTCGAAGCAGGTCCTGACGCACGGGACAGCGGCCGCTGACCAGGGCCCTGTCCCGCCGGTTGGAGACAGGGTCTCGCCCGCACAGGCGAGGAGCCCGCCCCCAGCGGGACGACTCCGAAAGTGCTCTGCTCCAGACAGAGGAGACCATGGTGCCCGTCATTTCCACTCCCTACGGCTTCAACGAAGAGGATCTCTATGTCGACCTCCGGTCGATCTTCGGACATTCGCTCTTCCTGAAGTGCGAGGGCTTCAACTTCGCCGGCTCGATCAAGCTGAAGGCCGCGACCGCGATGGTGGAAGCTGCTGAGCGGGACGGAATCCTGACACCGGAATCGATCCTGGTCGAGTCCTCGTCCGGAAACCTCGGCGTGGCGCTGAGCGTGATTGCGGCGAGCAAGGGCTACCAGTTCCTGTGTGTGACGGACTCCCGCGGCAATCTGTCGAACAGAATGATGATGGAGGCGTTGGGCAGCAAGGTGCATGTGCTCGCCGAACCGCGAGCGGACTCCGGCTTTCTCGGCGCGCGGCTCGACTACCTCCGCGAGCTGTGCGCCTCCGACGACCGATACGTGTGGCTCAGCCAATACACCAATCCGAGCAACTGGAAGGCGCACTACCGTACGACCGCGCCGGAGGTCGCCCGGCAGTTCCCGCGGCTGGACGTGCTGTTCGTCGGAGCCGGCACCACCGGGACCCTGATGGGCTGTGCGCGCTACTTCCGGGGATGGCACCGGCCGGTGCGGATCATCGCGGTGGACAGCGTCGGCTCGGTGTCCTTCGGCGGTTCGCCGGGCCCCCGGATGATTCCCGGCCTGGGCATGAGCATGCGCCCGCCGCTGCTCGACGAGTCCTATGTCGATGAGGTGATTCTTGTCGAGGAGGCGGACACCATACGTGCCTGCCATCGTCTGGCCAGGCGCGGATTCCTGTTCGGCGGCTCCACCGGCACGGTAGTCAGTGGCGCAACGGACTGGTTGGCACGGCACGACGCGAGCGAACTCACCGCAGTGGCCGTCGGTCCTGACCTCGGTGAGCGCTACCTCGACACCATCTACCAGACCAACTGGCTGCAGGATCTCTACGGTGAGAACGTGCTCGACTCCGACAAGGAGGCCGCCCATTCCTGGGCAGCCGTCCCTCCGTCGACAACACGGTAGAGCCGTCGGCCGGACCCTGCCTGCGGACCGGAAGCCGCAGTGGCAACCCGCACGAGCTCCAGGTTCGTGAGCCCCGGGCTCTCCGTCCGAGGAGCCGGCAGCTCCGACCAGGCCCTTCCCGATGCCCGCCTCGACCGCTCGGGTTCGATCCGGTCGGGCGCGACGCTCGGGATCCCTGTATCGCCAACGCTTTTGAGGAGCGGTGCTGAGCCATTCGTGTTGTGATCGATGACGGAGGAGGCAACGCAGTCGGAACGGGAGGAAATCATGGCTGCGAAACTGCGAGCACGAGACATCATGTCCGCCGGCGTGCAGTGCGTCGGCGCGCACCAGTCGCTGTTCGACGTGGCGAAGATGATGCGCGATCTGAACATCGGTTGCCTACCCATCTGCGGCGACAACAACAGGCTCACAGGCTTGATAACCGACCGTGACATCGTTGTCAACTGCTGCGCCGAGGGCATCGACCCGGCAACCGTGCAGGCCGGATCACTCATGGCCAAGGTGCACTGGATCGATGCCGAAGCGGACGCGGGCGATGTCCTGAGAACCATGGAGGAACACCAGATCAAGCGGTTGCCGGTGATCGACGTCCAGGGCGGCCACCGTCTGATCGGCATGATCACGGAGGCCAATCTTGCGAAGAATCTGAGCGACGAACAGATCGCCGAGTTCGCGAGCCGCGTGTACACGAGCGCCGGGATGTCCGGCCGGTCTGGGGACTGAGGTCCCGCCGAACCCCACAGGCTCCGGCCCGGGGTTTGATCTGTGCTGTCCGAGGGGCGATGGAGCCCGTCATGTCGGTGTGCCGATCGGACTCGTCGGGTGCCTCGCCTTCGTCCCGTGATGAATCAGATCGACCGGGCACCGACCGCCGGGTCCGAGCCGTTTCCGCCCCTCTTCGGCGCGGTCGTACAGAGCGCGCAATGACCGCACGACCACTCATCGCGCAAGCCGGTCGAGCGTCGGTCCCGGCTGCGCCCGTGCGCGTCCTGGACGCGGTCGGGCATGGCACGCCGGGGATGCCATGACGGACGACGTCGGCGCGCGGCCGTTCAGCCGTCGGTCCTCAGGGCCTGGAGCAGCATCGGTAGCGAGGAGTGCAACTCACGCTGCCGGTAAGGCCAGCCGTGGGTCCCCGGTCCGTAGAAGTTGGTGGTCACATGCTTCGCGCCCTCGCGTTCGAGTTCGCCGGCAAGGGCTTGGTTCCCAGCCCACTCTCGGCCAAGCCCGGTTTGGCGAGGAACTCAGTGGTCGAGGCTCGAAGCCCTTCGGGGGTTGACGCGCGGGCAGACACTGCGCCGGGGTTGAAGGTAGTGAGAAGGTCCGGCAGGAGGCATGCGGGCTCATCTGTGGTGGAACGAGGGTGTCTTCGTTCCAGGCACACTCAGCGAGGGTCCACAGTGTGCGTGTGCTCGGGTGTCGGCCACCGATCGCTGAACTGCTTCCTATGACGCTTTTTGAGTTCTTCAACACCACGTGCCGCCAGCTCTGCCAGGAACTGGCGGAACAGGGACGGAAGAACCTCGAAAACCCCCTGGTCATCGACATGGTGGTGCAGCGAAATCCGAGTCCATGACCAAGCAAGGTCGAAAACGTCGTAGCGCACCTCGATCCATTCCCGCCACCCTTCCCCGGCCAACGCCGGCCTGTGACCCTCGGGATCGGTCGGTATGAGACACGCCCAAGAAGTAGCCGGACAGGAAAACTGCGACGTAGCGGACCGCGAGCTTGTCATACCGCGTGGCGGCAGCGCGGTTCCTCCTGAGGCGGTTGATCCCGCACTCGACCGCATGACGCTCGCGGTAGTAGGCCGGTCCGGGCCCGGAACCGTATGCCCGTCGATCAGCTGCCGCCGAGGCCGGACGGGCGGCCGCCCCACCTTCGTGTTCTTCGGCGACAACGACTCCAGCGCCGCCCACTGCTCGTCCGTGAGAACTCCCCACCTCATGACTCGAGATCATCCAGCGCTCAAGATCCACGAAGGAACACGAAGTGTGAGGTCATCGCGGCTCTGGAGCCCTTGCGAGCTTCAGCAGGATCCGCAGACTGGCACGCCTGCTTCGTGACTGTGGCGCGACGCACTGAATCGGGCCATTGCCGTCGCCGTGACTCCGTGCGGCGCGCGCCGTCGCCATGCAACTGCTGCACGGATCGGCCTGGTCTTCAGGTTGGCCGGAAACCCTCGGGGATGCGGCCGAGGGGGCGACCATCCATCGAACGAGGACACCTCAAATGCTCCGCACCGCACGCCCGGCGCGAACTGCAATATTCGTAGAGATGTTCTGCATTTCCCTCGCTGTCACCCGTTACGGCGAGCTGTGAGCCACGTTTTTTAGTGCACCAGTGCCACACCGACGCCCAGACGGAGGAAGCCATGCACCCCAGCCCCGCCCCCACGAACCGGCCTACTGGAATCGAACGGCCCGCCTCGATCACACTCGACATCGGCAGCATCCGTACCTCGGACGGCCCGGGTACGGGGTGGGAAGCATGAGCGAGCCCGATGCCTCAGCCCGCAAGGTGCCAGGACCGCGCGCCACCCCTCCCAGGAACGCCGAAGCGACAACGCCCGGCCGGCCAGAAGGTGCTACCAGCGGCTCCTTCCCCGAGACCGAGACCGAGACCGAGACCGCGTCCGAGACCGCAGCCGACGCCTCCGCCCCGCAGATGCGGTACGTCGACCTGACCGGCAGCCGTGAAGCAGCCGGGCGCTCCATCCGGATGCGCGGCATGGCCCGGCGCCTGCCCCAGTTGGTGCGCCGCTCACTGGCCCTTGCCTGGCAGGTCGACCGGCGGGCCACCATCGGCCTCCTGCTGTGCCAGGCCGTCGCCGGCGTGATGCAGGCCCTTGGCCTGGTCGCCATCGCCGGCACCTTGACGGCGCTGCTGAGCAGCGGAGACGTCTACCACCGGCTTCTGGAGGCGTGGCCGTCCGTGGCCCTGCTGGCGGGTGCCTCGGGTGTGCGTGCCCTTCTGGGAATCACTGTCAGCTGGCTGTCCTCCCGGCTGGGCCCGCTGATGTCGCGCGAGGCCGAGCAGATGCTGCTCACCGGCTGCGCCGGGGTGGAGCTGTGCGCCTACGACGAGCCCGACTTCAACCGCGACCGCGAGGCCGCCGACCGCGGGGCTCAGGTCACCGGGGATCTGATCGACGAGGGCCAGGACCTGATCGCGTCGAGTGCCAGTTTCCTCGCCGGGGCCGTTGTGCTGGCGGGTGTGCACTGGGTCCTCCTCCCGCTCCTGGTGGCGGCCAGTCTTCCGCAGGCCCTGGCCCAGGTCAGTGCCGCCAGGGTGCGGTACCTGGCGAATCTGCGCAGCAATGGCGACAACCGGATGCTGTCGGTGCTGCGGTGGCACATCTTCACAAGGGAGGCGGCCGATCAGATCCGCGCCGGCACCATGGCCGCGTTCCTGTCCGGCCGGTATCGGCAGACGGTTGCCCGGATCAACCGCGAGGACCGGGCCGCGGCCGACACGGGTGCCCGTATGTCTCTGGTCGGTGCGCTGTGCGGAGGCGTGGGGTCCGCGGTGGTGTGGTCGGCGGTCGTGTGGCTGCTGGCCAACGGCCGTATCAGTGTCGGGCACGCTGGGACGGCTGTCTTCGCTCTTCAGACGGTCGGGCAGTCGGTCCGGGGGCTTGTAGCCGTCGGGGCGCGCGCCGTGCGCACGGGCCTGTACATGGATGACTGGAGCGGTTTCCTGGACAAGGCCGGCGGCTTCCGCATGCGTCGGGGCGCGCACCGTCCGGAGGCGCCGGAGAAGGTCGTGATCAATTCGGTTACCCACCGCTACTCGGGCAAGGACGGCAACGCGCTGTCCGACGTGTCACTCACCTTGCGCCGCGGCGAGGTCACCGCCCTGGTCGGTTTCAACGGGTCGGGTAAGTCGACGCTGTCGAAGCTGGTCAGCGGTCTGTACCTGCCCACCGAAGGGCAGGTGCTGTGGGACGGTGTGCCTACCGGCGACGCCGACCCCCAGGCGCTGTGGGAGCAGGTGGCTCTGGTGCCGCAGGACTACGCCCACTGGCCACTGACCGTGCGCGAGAACGTGACCCTGGGGCAGCCAACGGCTCGCGGTGACATGGCAGTGCGTGAGGCGTGCGAGGCATCCGGCGCCGATGAGGTCGTCGACAAGCTCGGTGCCGGGCTGGACACACTCCTTGCCCGTGAATGGCTCAACGGGGAGGAGCTCAGCGGAGGTCAGTGGCAGCGCATCGCCCTGGCAAGGGCGTTCTTCAGGGAGGCCGGGCTGTTGGTTCTTGACGAGCCGACCGCGAACCTCGATCCCCGCGCGGAGTACCGGATCTTCCAGCGACTGCGGGACCTGGCCCGGGACCGGGTGGTGTTGCTGGTGACCCATCGCATCACCAACGTTGCCGTGGCCGACCGGATCGTCGTGCTCGACGAAGGCAGGATTGTTCAGGAGGGCACCTATCAGCAGCTCGCCCAACAGCCCGGCCTGTTCCAGCAGTTGCTGTCCTACCAGATCTCGTCCGAGCCGGACGGCGAGAAGGACGGGACACGCACATGAGCCACCAGTGCCCTTGCGGATATCCGAGCCGACGTGAACTCGCCCACCGGCCCGCGCTTCTTCGACCACTCCATGCTCTCCCGAGGTGATGACGTGCCGCCCACCCGTTCCCACATTCGTGCGACCGCCGAGGCATATCCGGCCCGGTATCCGGGTGAGCGGAGGGCGCCGACCGGGTTGCTGTCCGTCCTGGACAGTGTCGGCAACCCGTGCAGTCGTGCCACGCCGCCCGGCCACGTCACCTGCAGCGCGGTCGTCATCGACCGTGATCGGCGCGTGCTGCACATCGGCCGCAAGGGCATGGGGCTGCTTCTCGTCGGCAGGTCACGGCCTGGAAAGGATCTGGCTCACCGGGAAGTTCCGGCAGCGCATCACGGCCGAGCCGGGCACGTGGACGCAGCGGAGCACGCCGGCTCCGCCCGCGGACACCGACCGAGGCCTGTGGCCGGCGGCCGATCGTCTCCTGGGCGGCCTGGTGCGGGACTTCGGCGCCGAGCACCTGGTGATCGGCGCCCCCCGACTGCGGGTCGTGGCTGCGCGCGGAGCCACTTGGCCACCGGCGCTGGCAGCTCATCACGCACGGTCCGCGTGACATCTGGAGAGAGATCCAGGACCTCGCTGCCGTGTGGCGAGCAGCGTAGACGCGCCGATCGAGGAAGCCGACCTGTGGGCGATCGCTCGTCTGGGCAACTCCTACAATGCCCGTCGGCTCGTTCCCTTTCTCGCGGAGCGCGGTCTGCTCATCGCTGACCAAGTGCGGCACGCCGACCCTCACCGAGCCGGTGTCGCCCGCCTACGCAGACGGATTCCTGCCCATCTGCTCCCCGAGGTCGACGTATGGATCGCAGTGCTGCGCGGCGAGGGCAGGCGGCCATCGCGCCCGTTTCCCTGGAAGACGGTGAACGGCTATCTCGGCTATGCGACGCCCCTGTTGGAATCGTGGGGCCCGTCGGTCACCTCCTTACGCGAGATCTCCACAGCTCATGTCCAAGACGCCGTCGACAACGCTTCCGGTGTTGATGGTGTCTTCACCGCCCTGCGGTCTCTGTTCAAGGCACTCAAGCGGGAGCGGGTCATCTTTCACGATCCTGCCCGCTCAGTCACGTTCACGTTCCGCGTCGCCGTCCGCAGGCCCGTGCCCTCGGACCGGCTCGTCGGGCTCATTGACCGTGTTCCCACCGCGTCAGGCAGCGTCGCCGTCGCGCTCACGGCCATCCATGCTTTGCGGGCGCACACCATCCGCGGGACGCTGCTATCCGATCTGAACCGTTCGAAGGGGACCCTCGGCGTGCGAGGTGCCTCCGGCCGGCAGACCCGGCTCGTCTACCTTGACGACTTCACGCTGTCCCTGATCGCCACGATGCTCAAGGAACGTGCCGCACGCTGGCCGCACTCCACCAACCCACACCTGCTGGTCACGCGAGTGACGGCGCATGATCCTGCGGGTCCTCAAATGAGCCACAAGGCATTCCAGTATTTCTTTCGGTGCCTCGGGATCAACGCGGAGCAGGTGCGCATCGACAGGATCTTGGACGAGGCCCGGGCGACCGCTGACCCAGTTCACCTGATAACGGTGTTCGGGATCACCGAGGACACGGCCATGGACTACATCGCGTCAGCCCACCCCGAGAAGTTTCCCACTGACCCCATCGCGCCGTAGGTCCGCTCCGCCCGACAGCGAGACTCCGAGGTCACGATGGTTCCTGGTTGTCGTCCAGGCCGAGGAAGCCGAGGTCGGCCAGGGCGCCGAGACCGGCGGCGCGCAGATGGGCGAGGATGTGGTCGCGACGGGCGGCCGAAATCCAGATCAGGCGCCCCTTGTCGTCGGTCAAGGCGAGGACGTGCAGGCCGTGGCGGTGGTGTTTGCCGGAGTAGTCGGGACGGTTCGCTGTCCTGGTGCGGCGCTGGGTGGAGATGAGGGTGCCGTCGATCAGGACGACCTCTCCGTCTCGCCGTGCGATCTTCTTCAGTGCGCGGTCCAACCGCACTGGTTGGGCCCGGCGTCCCGGGGTATGTTGATCGCCGCCACAGGATGATCTGACTTGCCGGAGTGAAGGGGGTGTTGTCGATGGCTGCCGTCCTTATGCCCAGCACGCAAACATGCGTGCAGCTAGCCGTCCATTGCACCCTGCTCACCGCTTAGAACGCCGTATCGGCGCATCGGTGGGCACCTCTCTCGGGAGACCATCGTGCCCAGCCACGAAAACCTTGTCCCCTTTGGCGCCACCGAAAAGAAGTCGAAGCGAAGCCAAATTGCCGCCGCTGGTGGTCGAATGCTCGATGCGGCATTCCCCCAGTACGCCGAGCAGAGCCCTCCCACTTCTGAACAGCGCCCTGCCTTCATGCGGCCCTTTCCCGAATGGTTGGTCACTGAGCTAGCCGCCGCGGTCAAGAGCTTGGAGTCATCAAAAGCGGCGAAGAAGCCGACGTCTTCCTCACACTCGTGCGACCCGGCCGGTGAAGCGCATGGTTGAGCAGACAGGGACGGAAGTCCTTTCCTCTGCCGCGGCTTCAACCGTGCGGTCCCTGAGGCGGCTGCGGCCGTATGTGCGGCCATATCGCTGGCGGCTGCGGATGGCAACGGCGTTGGCTGCGCTGGCCTCACTCCTGGCGCTGGTGATGCCTCAGGTACTGAAGTGGATCGTCGACGGACCGGTGTCACAGCGGAAGCCGTCCGAGGTGGTCCTCGGTGGGCTGACGCTCCTGCTCGTGGGAGCCGCCGAGGCGTTGGTCTTCGGCGTCCGGCGCTGGGTGATGGCCGGGCCTCTCGCCGACATTGAAGCGGGGATGCGTGCCGACTTCCACCGCCACGTACAGCGGCTGCCGATCGCGGTTCATGACGGCTGGTCCAGCGGGCAGCTGTTGTCGCGGGGGACATCGGATCCGCAGGTCATCCACATGGTAATCGCCGGGCCGCTGACGTTCCTGCCGGTGCACGCGTCCACGCTCGTCATCGGTGCGGTGATCCTGATCTCCCAGCAGTGGCTGCTCGCCGTCATCCTGCTGTCACCTGTTCCCCTGCTGATCTTCCTGTCCTATCGGTTCGAGTTCAGGTACGCGGGTGCGACCCGCCGGGCGCAGGATCTGTCGGGTGACCTGACGACGACGGTCTTGGAGTCAGTGACAGGTATCCGCGTGATCAAAGGCTTCCGCCGGAGCGACCACCGGATCACCCGGTTCGGTGACCAGGTCAGGCGGGCGCGCGAGGCCGAGTTGCACAAGGCGCGGCTGCTTGGCGGCATCACGGTGCCAATCACCGTGATGCCGGGACTCGCCATGGCAGGCGCGCTGCTGACGGGCGCGGTCCAGGCGGCACACGGGCATCTGTCGGCCGGGACGCTGTTGGCGTTCATGGGAACGGTGGCCGCGCTACGACCGGCGATCGAGCAGACAGGGGTGCTGCTGGCCGTATGTCATGACGGGGCAGCAGCTGTGAACAGGTACTTCGAGGTGCTCGATCAACCGCGCGGTGCCTATCCAAGGCTGGAGGCCAGCATGCCGGACACAGCGGTGGGCGAAGGCGGATCCGGCACGAACCGGGACGCGGGCAGAGCGGCGCTTGCCTGCCATGACGCTCCCTGCTCTCAGCGGCCTGCCGAGCTCGTATTCTCTGGAGTCGGCTTCCGCTACCCAAACGCGCCCGCCGACGATCCGCCAGCACTGCAAGACATCAGTCTGCGTGTCGCACCCGGTGAAACACTGGCCGTGGTTGGGGCTACCGGAAGCGGCAAGTCCACGCTCGCTTCTTTGGTGGCACGGCTGTACGACCCCACCATTGGCCATATCACGCTCGATGGCGTCGACATTTCGGCCATCTCCCATGCCGAAATGAGGTCCACGGTGGCCGTCGCTTTCGACGAACCAGTCCTGTTTTCCGGCACCATCTTGGACAACGTCCTTATGGGTGCGGAAGCCGACCCAGGTGAGCTTGATCGGGCCCTGCGGGCCACCCGGGCCGACAAGTTCGTGGACCGACTTGCCGAAGGTGGTCGAACCCGTGTCGGTGAGAACGGGATGTCGCTGTCTGGCGGTCAGCGACAGCGGATTGCGCTAGCGCGGGTCCTGGTTCGCCGTCCTCGGGTCGCCGTCCTGGATGATCCGCTCTCGGCTTTGGATATCCACACCGAGGCTCAGATCCAAGACGCGCTACGGGAGGTGCTGGCCTCGACGACGGCTGTGGTGATCGCCCATCGGCCGTCGACCGTGCTGATGGCCGATCGGGTCGCGGTGCTGGCCGGCGGCCGGGTGATCGCCGTTGGCACTCACGAGGAGCTGCTGCACACCAGCTCGGCATATAGGGCCTTGATGACACCGATCGAGATGACAGTTGACCCGCGGGAGGGGCCCTGATGCGCCGATCAACACGCACATCGACATCCCAAGCGTCGAGGCCATGGCCCGATGACTCCCTCGCTGACGACGACAATCCGGACGGGCCCACGACAGTCGCCGACACGGCCGCTGCGACCGGCGAGACGGTCGACTTGCTTGAGGCAACGCCACCGAGGGGGGCGGCAGGGCGCCTGCTCCGCTCGGTACTGGGATCGGACATCCGGCGCTTGTGGCTGGCCGTGGTAATCGTCCTGCTCCAGCAGGCGGCCGCGCTGTCCGGGCCGGTGTTCATCGCCATCACCATCAACCGAGCGATCCCGGCGCTGCGCGCCGACGATGCGAAACCCCTCATCGCCATCGCCATCGGCTATGCGTGCTGTGTCACAGCTGCTGGCCTGTTGCAGAACATGTTCATCCGGTTGTCCGTCGGAGTCGGGCAGAGTGTGATCACCGAACTCCGTATGCGTCTATTCACCCACCTTCAGACGCAGAGCGTGGCTTTCCACGACGAGCACGCGTCCGGCACGCTAGCCTCCCGGGCGTCCAGTGACGTCGAGGCTGTCCGCGAGCTCTTCGAGAGCGGGATCGATCAGATCGTCACCGCGGCGGTGTCCCTGGTCTACATCACCTCGGTCTTGCTGGTGCTCGACTGGCAGCTCGGCGCCGCTGCGCTGGCCGCGATGGCACCGATCTACTGGACCATGCGCTCCTTCCGCAGACGCTCGCTCCAGGTGTATCACCGGCGCTCGACAGCGGCTGGCGCGGCGGCCGGCGACATGAGCGAGACCTTCGCCGGCATCCGCACCGTCCAGGCGTTCGGCCGCGAAGGCATCAACGAGCGCCGGTTCGTCCGCCTCAACGGACGGCACCGGAAGGAGAACCGACAGGCCGAACTGGAAATGGCGCGTTACGTGACCTCCTCGCGTCTCGTAGCCAACATCGCCGTGGCGGGGCTGGTGCTGTGGGGCGGATACCGTGTGGCCTCCGGCACGTTGGAGTTGGGCACCTACGCCGGTGTCGTGCTGTACCTGCGGGATCTGTACGACAAACCACTCAGACTCGGCGGCGTCCTCGGCGCCTACCAGGCAGCGGCGGCATCACTGGGCAAGATCGCAGTGCTGCTGGCCATCCAGCCGACCGTCGTCGAACCTGCCCGTCCCGTTTCCCTCCCCGCGCTTTCTGGACACTTCGCCGGACGTCAAGTGCGCTACGAGGACGTCTCCTTCGCCTACCACAGCGGGCATGAGGTGCTGCGCAGCTTCGAACTCGACATCCCAGCCGGCCAGACGGTCGCGCTGATCGGCCCCTCGGGCGGCGGAAAGTCCACGCTGGCCAAGCTGCTGGCACGGTTCCACGATCCAACCGCCGGCCGAGTCTTCCTCGACGGTGTCGATCTGCGATCTCTCGCGACGACCGAGCTGCGCCACGGCGTGGTCATGGTCCCCCAGGAAGGCTTCCTCTTCTCCGGCACCGTTGCCGAGAACATCGCTCTGGCGCGTCCCGACGCCACGCTCGACGAGATCCGACACGCCGCCAAGGCGACCGGGGCCCATCGGTTCATCTCCGCCCTCCAAGACGGCTACCAGACCGAGGTCGGTGACCGCGGTGGCCGCTTCTCGTCGGGCGAGCGGCAGTTGATCGCTTTGGCCCGCGTCTTCCTGGTGAACCCCTCCGTAATCGTGCTGGATGAGGCCACCGCGGTCATCGACATTCCGAGCGAGCGCGCAGTGCAGAACGCGATGCGCACGGTGTTCCGGGGACGGACGGCGCTCGTCATCGCTCACCGGCTGTCGACGATCCAAGTCGCCGACCGTGTAGTGGTGCTGGCCAACGGTCGCGTCATCGAGGACTGCACCCCAGCCGATCTCAATAGCGGGAGAGCATGGCCTGCCGCCACAGGCCCATCGGCCTTGCCTAGACAGCGATGAATGAAGCTGCGCCATCTTGAAGTGGCTGGTCAGGGGTCTGGCATGGAGCTGCGGCGGGGTGCTCGTGCTGGTCGTGGGCGGCAGTCTGGGGTGCAGATCGTCTGGCAGGGGTAGTTTCGTGGATTCTCGTCCGTCGTGACCGGGGTCCATCATGCGCTCCGCGCATGATGGACCCCGAGGTGCTGGAGCGGATCGCCGCGCGGTGGAGCCGGCCGGACTCGAAGAGCAGCTCTCCGAGGTGCGGGCCGAGCGGGACGAGCTCGCCATGGCCGAGCGGGTCGGGCAGTACGCCGGCAAAGCCCACGATCCCGTGGTGCGCGTTCGCCGAAGGTCCGATTTCTCCACCCTGAGGGACTCAACCAGCACGGCGTTGACCGACGTGGCACGGGCGGTCTCAGCAAGTCGCGACTTGTACCGTCACAATCCCGTGATGCAGCAGCGAACCCGCATGCCTGAGGCGATACTTGCCTGGGTGTCCCTCGGGTTCCCGCAACTTCCCCCTCAAGATTCTGCGAACTCGTCGGCTTCTCGGATCCGGCGGGTACAACGCGGAGCTCCTGGCGCACGTTGTCGGGGAACGCGGCCGCGTGGTGTCCATGGACGTGGACCCGTTCGTGGTGCACCGCACGCAGCGGCTGTGCGCGGAAGCCGGAAGCGGCCGGGTCACCGCAGTCCTCGGTGACGGTGGTTTCGGCGCCCCCGGCCACGTCCCCGCCCGGGGGTTCGACGGGGTGGTGATCAGCCACAACGCGGCAGACATCGCGCCGTCGTGGCGGGAACAACTCGCCGAGGGAGCACGGCTGATCGTGCCGCTGGAGATAGGCGGCCACACCCGCTCGCTCACTTTGGTCCGGCGCGGCGACGTGCTGCACGCAGAGCACTGGACGTACTGCGGCTTCGTGCGGGACCGCGGTGCCGCCGCCCGCACCGCACCCGCCGTCCGCCTGGCCGACGGTGACGTCACCGTGCGGTGGGAGGACGGGGCGCCCAGCGACACTGCCGGGCTCGACGAGGCACTGCGCGGGCCCCGGCACGAGCTCACCACTGGCCTCGTGGTCCGGGGGACCTTCGATTTCGAGACCCTGCAGGTCTACGCCGCGACCACCTTGCCGGGGTTCTGTCGCCTGGCCGCCCCCAAGAGGTCGACGCTGGTGGCGCAGCAGGACGCGACCGCGATGCTGGCGGACGGCTCCCTCGCCTACCTGACCCATCGCATGGTCAACGACGCCCCTGATCCGGCCGACCGTCTGACCGAGTTATTCATCCACGCCTACGGCCCGGCCTCCGACGAGCTGGCGGAACGCTTCGCCGGCTGCGTGCGCACCTGGGACCAGAAGGTGCGCGAGAGCGGCTACCCACCGATGACCGTCCACGCGGCCGGAACGCCTGACGAGCAGCTGCCGGCCGGTGATGTGCTCGACAAGCCCTTCGCGAGGCTCGTCTTCCAGTGGCCCGGCCGCGTTCCCGACGGGACGCCCCTGCTCGTGGTGGGCGGACAGCGTGCCTGAATCCAACGAGCTGATCGCCGCGAGATCCGGGCCACCCGACGGCGAAGAGTCTTCGAGCGGTGGGCCGCCGGCCTCGTTCTCACCGCGGACGGGAGCAAAAGTGAATACCCCCACGCACGGTGACGCAGCCGCGGTACCCGAACAGCCGAGGATGTCCCAGGAGGAGTACGCCCGGTCACGGCACGCTGTCTGGTTGGGCACAGCCGCACTTGTGACTGACGAGCTGGGGCGAGTCCTGCTGGTCAAGCCGACCACCGTCCCCCATCACGGAAATCCCCGCTGAGGGAGTCGCCTGATATACACCTGCGCGGCTCTCTCGCATCGTCCAGCGTGGTCTGCTGCCGCAGGGCGACGTCCAGGAGCCACGGGGCCACGATCCGGCTCTCGACCAGGGCCCTGGTGCGGTCGACGGCGCCGGCCGCCGGCCGGCACCGCTCGTCGGGTTGCCTTCAATCCAGCCCAGGCGCTGTCACCACCCGAGAGCGTTCCGGGCGACGAGCAGCTCGCGGTCCAAAGCCCTCCGATCCCACCAGGGCCCCGGATCGCACCCCTGCTCATGTCGACCCACCGCATATCGGTCAACACCCGGTCACGGAGAGCCTCTTGCTGCACAGGGCGCCACCCGTGCCGCTCGGACGGCTCGGAGAGCATCACTTGTCCGGCACGGAACAGTGACAGGCTGGTGCGTTTCTCACTCAGCGGCACGGTTGGTGCCCGGCGGCCGGTCCGTCGCCGTCGCACCAGTACGTCCGCGGGCGGTCGGTGCAGCGCAGTGCCGCGTCCAGAGAGTGGCCGCACCGGCATACCAGCCGACCTGCCGGGCAGCGTTCAGTGTGGCTCCCCTCCACAGCACACCCGCCCGGAAGGACAATTCTGTGGATCTCAACGATTTGAAGCGGCAGGCCGTCCGTATCCACGACCTCTATGACGAGCTGAACCGTCGTGAGCGTGGCCGAGTCTGGACACGCGACGAGTTCATGCTCGGCTTCATGGGAGATGTCGGCGACCTGGCCAAGCTCGTCATGGCCGAAGAGGGCGCGAGGGAATACCCGGGTGGCCGCCCTGCACTGGAGCATGAACTCGCCGACTGTCTGTGGTCGGTGCTCATTCTGTCTCACCGCTACGGCGTCGACCTCGAAGGCGCCTTCCACCGCACCATGACAGAGCTCGACGAGAAGATCAGCGTCCGACTCGCTTCGGACGACGCCCCCACCCCATAGCCCACTGGCACTCTGCGACAGTTCCGCTCAGTGGTGGTGAATCCCGCCCTTCTCAGCGGGCATTTGCTGCGTAGCGGACGGCAGGATCCGGGCAGTTGGGGGCTCCTCAAGCCGCTGGAACCCAACAGTGCTCGCCAGAGGGCGGCAGCCAGGCGGCGCGTAGCCGGGGTACGGCGACGAGTTCACGGACACCGCTGGTGCGGGGGTGGCGCTGGGCGAGGTCGGTGACGATGGCGCGATGCTGGGGCGATGGCGCCCGGCGCCCCAGCATCCGCTGGTGCCAGGCCGTGGCCACGGAATTCACCGGCCCTCGGCCGTCGCCGCCGCGATCACCAAGTGAAGCGATCCGGGTCTGTTGGAGGCCCTTGCCACCCGTCGTAGCCGTCCTGGCTTGCACGGCTACGACCGCCCCTGGCCGACTGGTCGCAAACTGGCCGCTTCCAGTCGGCAGCCCCTGCGGGTACGCGTGCGCGTCTGCGCCGGTGCGGCCACACGGTGGTCCTGGCCCAGCGGGGCAGGACTGGGGAACGATCCCGACGTGCACGGCCTCCCACCCGGCACCGCGGCCCCCGCGCGAAGGTTCTGACATGCCATTGGCTGGAGCAATGGTCGGCCCGCAGTGTTCCTGGACAGCAGGATGGACGTCTTGCCCACATCATGTGCCAGGAGTCCCGCGTGTACAGGCTGTTTCAGTGGAGCCGCCAGGAACAACATCCGCATGCAGGCCCACACGGCGGCTCCGCCCTCCGACCGGGCAGCGTCCGTGCTCGCGCCGCTCGCTCTGCGACGGAGTGAGCAGTGAGGTGGCCGGGCCGCCCAGGGGCGGAGAGTGGCTGGGCAGCGACGCCCGGCGATGAGGGTCCACAGGTGCCGGCCGCGCCGGCGTGGATGCGCTGGCTGCCCGTCTTCTATGTCGCGGGCATCCTGGTGCTCGAACCGCTTACGCCCGTGCCGTGGCCGGTGAGCTTCCTGCTCATCGCCCTCCCCGTGATCGCCGCCTTCGCCCACGGCCCCGCTGTCGTCGCCGGCGTCACCGTGTTCGCGATCGCCTTCGAAGGAGTCCTGGCCGGCACCCCGTGCTGCGCGGGCCGCCCGGTGAGCTACGTGTGGGAGCGCCACTACGTGGCCGCCTACCTGAGCACCGCGGTGGTCGGCGTCCTCGGAACATTCCTGGCCGCCCACCGCGTGCGCCGGGAACGCACCCTCGCCAACGTGCGCTTCGTGGCCGAGATCGCGCAGCACGTCCTGCTCAGCCCGGTCCCGCACCGCATCGGCCCCATTCTGGTCGAAACCCTCTACCTGTCCGCCGCCGCGGAAGCACGTATCGGCGGTGACCTGTACGAGGCCGTTCCCACCACCTACGGACTCCGCATTGTCATCGGCGACGTCCGCGGCAAGGGCCTCCCCGCCGTCGAGACGGCCGCCACCCTCCTCGGCGCCTTCCGCGAGGCCGCCCACGACGAACCCGACCTCGCCGCCGTCGCCCGCCGGGCGGAGACGAGCATGAATCGCAGAGCCGCCCTCATGACCGGAAACAACGTGGGCGAGCGCTTCGTCACCGCTGTCTTCGCGGAGATCCCCCGCCGTCACGTGGTCCGCATCGTCAACTGCGGCCACCCCCCACCCCTCCTCATCCGCGCCGACGGGGTCACTGAACTGGAGACGTCCGACCCCGCACCGCCCCTCAACCTGGGCCTGCTCATCACCGAGGTCTACCCGATCGATGAGTACCCCTTCGGTCCCGGCGACCAGTTGCTGCTCTACACCGACGGCGTCACCGAGGCACGCGACCACACCGGGGCCTTCTACCCCCTCCGCCAGCGTGTCCTCTCCTGGGGCCCTCTCCAGCCCCGGGAACTCCTCGACCGCCTCCACCACGATCTCCTCGTCTACAGCAACAACCACCTCCACGACGACACCGCGGCCCTCGCCATCTACCACTTGCCCGAATAGAAGTACCCTGAGTAGAAGTACCTTGAAGATCTTGAAATCGCGCCCGCCTTGCATCGGTTCATACCAGTTGGATTTCCGGCGATCTGGCGCGAACTTGACGGTGAGAGCAGGACCTTCAGCGATCTCCGCGTCCTCCAGGTCCCGCAGGACGAGAACCCAGCGGTCCGACCACCCATGATGGGAGCATTTGAATCTCCCCACCCCCTGCTCGGCCCGACCCCGGAGTATCTCAGTTGGGTCCCCAGGCAGACGCGCGCTGACCTGCGGTCGGACGCCACGAGGGTGGGGCTGCCCACGACGGCTCCGAAACCGTGATCACATCAGCCGCTACCGAGATCGCTGCCTGAGCGGGGCCGCACAACCCCCGAGCACAGCCGAGCCATGCAAGTAGACGCCGACCAGGTCGGGGCGCAGTCCGGCGAGAGCGTCTGAGACCTCAGCGACGTAACGGACGACATCGGAGGGCACAAGAGCATCGGTAGCCACGAAGCCGATCGTACGGGCGACGCATGGAACTCCGCCAGTGTCACCAGGAGCGTGCTGAACCACTGGCCGACGAGCTGAAGAGGATCGGCCTTGCAGCCTTCAACGGGCGGTCACGGCGTTTCCGGTCAGCGGATGTCATGGTCGGGGTGGGTCCGGTCGTACGCGTGCCGTGCTTCGGCGATGACGGCGCGGTGGGCGAGTGACCAGTCGGCGAGTGCCTTGACCAGATGGGTCAGGTCCGCTCCGGTCTCGGTGAGGCGGTAGTCGACCTGGGCCGGGACTGTCGGATACACGGTACGCAGCACGAGGCCGTCGCGTTCGAGCCGGCGCACGGTGAGGGTGAGCATGCGCTGGGAGATGCCGTCGATGGCGCGCTGCAGTTCGCGGAACCGGCGCGGCCCGCCTGCGAGCTCGACGATCACGAGCACCGACCATTTGTCGCCGATGCGGTCCAGGACGTCGCGGATACCGCAGTCGGGGTGGTCCTGGCGGCCGCAGGGATCGAGGTCGGCGGGGGCGGTTACTCCGGTGTGCGTGAGTGACATCGAACTGCCTTCTTGTGGCCGGTGGGCGTGCGGTCAAGGATCAAGCGTAGTTACCGATGAGAACCACGACGGAAGACTGCGATTGACATGATCTTGGTGACAGGAGCAACCGGGAACCTCGGCTCTGCCACCCTTGCGGTGCTGCGGGCCAGTGGCGCCGCCGCGACGGGCGGCAGCCGCACACCGGGAGAGGGGATGCGGCACCTCGACTTCGACGACCACGCGAGCCTCGCTCTCACCGGGGTGTCGACCCTGGTACTGATTTCCGCCGGTTACGCCGAGGACGACCAGGTCGTCGGGCGGCACGCCGCGGTCCTGGACGCCGCCGTGCGCGACGGCGTCGACCACATCGTCTACACGAGCCTGACCACGGCCGGCGACCATCTCGGCTTCGCGGCGGCGCACCGTGTCACCGAGCGCCTTGTACGGGCGAGCGGATTGCCGTGGACGATCCTGCGCAACGGCCTGTACGCCGAACTCTTCGGCGGCCTGCTGATATGGGCCGGCGACGGCGTGGAGTCCGCGTTCGGGGACGGGGCCCTGGCTGCGGTCGGGCGGGAGGATCTCGCCGATGCCGCGGCGGCCGTTGCGGCGGATCCGGCCCGACACAGCGGGCGGGTCTACGACCTTGTCGGTACGCCGGTCACAGCGGGCCAGGTGGCCGACCGGCTCGGGGTCCCGCACCGCACCATCGGTCTGGGCGAGTACCGGCGCAGGCTCCTCGATGAGACGCCGGGGCTCCTGCCGTTCCAGCCGCCCATGCTCGCTTCGATCGCCACGGGGATCCGGCACGGCTTCCTGGGCGGCACCGCTCCCGACCTCACGGATCTTCTTGGCCGCCCGGCCCGCGATCCACTGGCGATGGCCGTGGCAGCCGCGTCCGCCACACGGCCGTAAGCAAGCCTCCAGCAGCGGTACCGCGCGCTGAGCAGCGAACCGAGTCCTCCCGGCAATCGTTTCCCGGGAGGACTCAGTTGCGTCTTTGGCCGCTCGGAGTCTCCGACAAGAAAGATCCTCCCCTCCACCTGCTGTTCGCTCCGCTACGAATCCGCTTGGTGCTGCTGGAGAACCTGGGCGCTCCAGGTGTCCACCACGGGACTGCGCCGGTGGAAGACGTTCGGCTGCACCGGGTCGCACGTCACCAGGAGAATGTCTCCCCCGATCGAGCACAACGTTCTACCGGACCCGTGTCGAGCGACGTCTGTGATGCCGCATGACCTCGAGGTGCAGCAGGTGCGGACCTGGGGGCAGGGGGATGCCCGGGATTCAGGTTGGCCGGAAACCTGCGGCGGATGCGGCCGAAGGGGTGACCATCCATCGAACGAGGGCGTTTCAGACACCCCGCCCCCGTGTGCCCGGCGCAAACCACGATATTCGCAAAGATGTCCAGGATTCCCCTCGCCGTCACCCGTTACGGCGAGCTGCGGGGCCCGTTCTTAGAGCACCCGTGCCATTCGATGACCTGCTGGAGGACACGATGACTTCAGTTCCCGCCTCCGTGCACGAGCCCCTCGGGTTCGAACGATCGCGGCCCGCCCCCGCCTGTCCCGCCGCTGGTGTACAGCGTTTCGGCGTGTCCGGTCGGCGCTCGGCGCGGCCGGGTGCCGGGTGCCTGCCGGTCCTGCCGCTCCCCGTTCCACACCCTCGGGTGCATGCCCGACAGTCCGGCCAACTCCCCGAAGCCGGGCGGTAATACCTTGAACACATCCCCGTCCTCCCGGCCCGCCAGCACTGCCGTCCTGATCGACAACGGCCGCGGCCAGTACCTCCTTCACCTGAGGGATGCACACAAACCGATCTGCGACCCCGGCACCTGGTCGCTGGTCGGCGGCGGGCGCCCGTGCCCGGCGAGACTCTGGACGAAGCGATCGCCCGCGAGATCCTCGAAGAGACGGGGCTCGTCCTCTCCGGTATCACCCGCTACAGGACCGTGCAGGCCCACGGCCCCAACCGCACCGAGGGGACCATCCAGGTCTACACGGCCAAGTGGGACGGTGCCGCCCATCAGCTTCCCGTCACCGAAGGGATCATGTTCGCCTGGCTCGACGTCGCTACCATGGAGCAGTTGTCGATGTGCGGGTGGGCACATGCGGTGCTCAAGGCCCACCACGCCGAGCACCCCGCTCCGTCGCTGCCCGAGCCGCCGGACGACGCCGGTCAGGGCGGGCCGGGAGCGGTGAGGAACGTGATCGGCGCGCACCTGTTCCTGGAGCGCGACGGCCGCACTCTGCTCGGTCTGCGTCACCCGGATGTGACGTTCGCGGGCGGCGAGTGGCATGCCCTGGCCGGTCATGTGGAGAGGGACAGCGTGCGCGCGTGCCTGGTCAGGGAGGCGTGTGAGGAAGCCGGGATCGTCGTCGATCCCGCAGACCTCGCCCTGGTGCACACCGTGCACCTGCTCGACGATCACGAGAACGCCGAACCCCGGATTCAACTGTTCTTCCGGGCGAGCCAGTGGTCCGGAGAGCCGGAGGTCCGCGAGCCCGACAAGTGCACGGCCTGGCAGTGGTGGCCGCTGGACAGCCTGCCGGGCCCCATGGTCCGCTACACCCGTGCCGCGATCGCGGGCATCCGTACCGGCACCGCGTACACCGAGCTCGGCTGGACGCCCGCAGTGCCTGCGACCGGTCGCAGGTGAACTGCGGTGAAAGCCGAATCCGGCACGGCCCGCGCGGCGGCCGTGGGCCGACCCGTCGTCCCGGCGCCGCCGCATTCGGCGTCACCCACAGTGATCCCGAACTGTCGGGGCGCGGCCGACGGCCTCTCGCCCGGCTGCACACCGGGCACCGCCCCTGCAACTCGTCGGCCGGAGAAGGCTCATGAACATTCCCCTTGCCCGAATCGCCACGTCCGGGACCCCGGCTACAGCCCGGCGACCGGTGGTTCGCCCAGCCGTTCCGGCAGACGCCGAGAGCATCGTCCGGCTGCGCTCCGCCCACGTCCTGTCCGAGCCCATGAACGAGGAGTGGATCCTGCGGTGCACCGAGGAGCTGGCGCCGCGGCTGGCACATACGGGGGACGCGCGAGCCTTCGTCATCGATACCGGGGACGGCTCGATCGACGCATGCGCCCTCGGCCTGATCCATCCCTTGCTCCCGACGCCGGCCTACCCCAAGGGCCTGGCCGCCCGCGTGCATGTCGTCGCTACGCGTCCGGACGTCCGGCGCCGCGGCTACGCCCGGGCCGTGGTGTCCGCGCTCCTCGACCACCTGCGCACCGAACAGATCACGCTGTTCGAGCTCCACGCCAGCGAGGAAGCGGCACCGCTCTACCGCGAGCTGGGGTTCGCGGGCAGTCCGGCACTGATGCGGATGGCGGCCACCGCTGCGCAGCCGACCGTCCCGGATCTGCGGCCGGAACACGTGGCCACCAAGTCGTCGCCGAAGCCGGAGCACTATGCCGAGACAGTCGCCAAGGCAACCATGTGGGCGTGTCTCTATTTCACCGACGAGGACGACCAGCCGCTCCAGGTGCACTCCGTCTACTCCCCCGCGTACCCGTGGCAGCTGGTGGGCGGCACGGTGGACCCCGGCGAGCACCCCTGGCAGACGGCCGTACGGGAGTGCGCGGAAGAAATCGGGATCACGCCTGCTGGGCAGCCCCGTCTCCTGGCCACGGTGTACAGCTTGCCCGGCGGCGGATGGCCCTACAGCACGATCGGCTGTGTCTTCGACGGCGGCCGGCTCACCGCAGCGCAGATCCGCGGCATCGTCCTCAACCCTGAGGAGCACGACGAGGTCCGCGTCCTGCCGCTGACCGGGTGGAAGGAGCTGATGCCGCCCGGCGACTTCGCCCGCCTCATCGCCGTGGAGGAAGCGCGCCGTACCGGCGTGGCCGCGTACATCGACTCCTGGGAATGGGGGAACAGTTGAGCATCACGCCGATGGCCAAACCGCGGTTGGCTGCGGCTGCGGCTGCGGCGAGCCACTCGTCCATGTCCGTCGGGCCCGGCAGCCCTACTGGTCGGTGGGCGCAGGAGCGGCCAGGACGGGGCCTCGCACACCTGCGTCAACACGTCCGCGCCCCGGCTGCTGCATGCCCGGCGCCAGCTGCCCGTAGGCCTTCGTCTGCTGCTCGTCGAGGGCTACCGGCTCCCGGCCCTGCCGCATACGACCTGGTCACCATGCGGCTGAGTGCTGCGTCCATCCGCGCCCGATAGCGCGTCCTGCGTGCTCTGGGCGCGCAGTTGTGGGAGGGCGGCGCGCTCGTCTTCGGCACGCCGGTCGTGGCACACCCCCCTCGGGAGCGTCGGCATCTCGCCCTGGACAAGGACGAGCTCTGCCGGATCACGGACGGTTTTGAGGAGGCCGCGAGGTTCGACGCACAGGGCCCGGCGGTGCTGGTGCTGCGGAGGGCGGGCGGGTCGTACACCGCGATGGAGAAGGGCCGTCCGACCGCGCGGGCGCCCGCGCGGCGCGCTCACCGTATCCGGATCACGGTGAGGGCGCCCGCCGGAGGCAGTCCTCAATCTGCCCGCGTCCTGATCAGCCGCCCCTCCGCCGTGCCGATCACCAGGTCGCCGTCCGGACCGGCGCTCAGGCAGGTAGGAGTGTAGACATGCCCGCCGAGGGTGAGCGTCCTCCGCTGCACCACCGTGCCCTCCGCTGCTCGCAGGGTGATCAGCTCACAGGCTCCGGCTCCGGCTCCGGTCACGGCGTGGACGAGATCGCCGTGCACGTCGACTCCGGTGACTCGCGTGTCGAAGCGATGTGCCCACGTCACAGCACCGTCCGGGTAACCGCGACGCACGAGATGGGTGCCGTCGCGCGCCGTACATGTGTGGACGAGCCCCGGCCCGGCGGTGTCGTCGACATACACGGCGGGACCACCGCGCAGATGAGGACCGAGGCAGTCACTCCAGGCGAGCGGGAACAGCCGTTCGATCCCGTCGGGGTCGGCCCGCACGACCCACTTCTCCAGCAGCTCCGGCCTCTCGTCCCTGTCCCCGCCTCCTTCCCCGTCGACGACGCCGACGCCGTAGAGGAAGAGCAGGTGGGGCGAGCGTCGAACCGGGAAGTCGTAGGAGCCGTCGCTCTCCCCCAGGGACAGGGTGGCCAACTGTCGCCCGGAAGGCGTGAGCACTACGCTCTCGTTCGGCGGCCAGCGCGGTCCGGGGAACAGCTCCCGGGAGTCCCGGGCCACCCAGGCACCGTCCGTGCGCGTGGCGATGGCGACCGGGAAGTCGAAGCGGCGTTCGGCGAGTTGGGCGCCGTCTGCGAGAGCGAACCGGAACAGCTGGGTGCGCCGGTCGCTGCTGTCGCCCGTCAGGACGGTGATCCAGACGCTCCCCTCGTCCGGGGTGACGTGGAGCCGGCAGCCGTTGCGTTGCCGGTCCTTGTCGGGTACCGAAACGGACCACTGCAGGGTGCCTTCCGGCGACCAGCACTCCAACAGGGGCCCGCTCTCTGCCGCAACGAGCACCCGGCCGTCCCCCAGCGCCTGTACAACGGCCGCTCCGGGCCGCCGGGTCCAGGCACGGCCCCTGTCGGCGGCGATGCCGGCAAGGTACCGCTGCGGTTGGTCGATGTCCGGTCCTTTGATGCGGCCCCAGTCGACCTCCGCGGGCACCTGCGGCCAGGAAACCAGCGCCGCGAGCACGTCGGCAGTAACGTCCTGCCAGTCCTCGCGCTCAGCAATGGTCCGTGTGTACGTCACCAGGCCCGGGTCTTCGTAGTCGACGACCGGCCGGGCGAACGTCACCTCCAGGCGGCTCGCGTCCCGCCAGCGCAGGGCACTGACACCGGCCCCGGCGACGGCCACGTCGGTACGGCGCCGGGTCTCCGGCTCGTACATGTGCAACCCGCCCCGCAGTTCGAACTCGTCGCCCTCCTCCGTGCCCACGGCCAGCACGGGCAGGGCCGGGTGGAAGGCGAGCCCTTCGATGCCCTGGTCCAGCACGATCCGGTCCCACAGGGCGAGGTCGCTCGTCCGGTAGACGAGGATCCGACCACGGTCTCCGCGGCCACTCGCGTAACAACTGACGGCGATCCAGCGGCCGTCCGCACTCACGTCGGTCGTGAAAGGGTGGCCGATCTCGGGGAACGGGTCGTCGGGTATCAGGCGCATCGCAGGAGCGTATCGTCCGGTGATCACCGCTGAACGGTCCGGTTGATCAGACCGGCCGACCAGCCCCGATGTTCGCACCGGCCGTCGGCCGCGCAGGGTCGCTCAGGGCCGCGCAGTAGGGTCGGGAGTCCTGGGTACGGCCGCTCCCGCCCGCGGCCCACGGGCGGAGCGGCCCGCCTCGCGCCGCAGTCTCCCGCCATCCGCGGCCCGGACAACGGGGAGGACGTGACTCCGCAGGAGAACGCCCGCGATCAGCTGGCCGCGTTCACCGTCCATGTCACCCGGCACCGGCCCGACCTCGACGGCTCCTGGAGTGGCAGCCCTGATCCCGCCCTGCACGATCACCTGGTCGAACTGCAGGACCTTCTGACACGACATGGCTGAGCTCCCCGTGCCTCGGACACCTCTTCGGGCGGGTCCTCCGCCAGGTGTGGGAGGCCACCACCCCGGACTGACGCCACAGCCGGTCGGCAACCACCTGTGGCGTCGCTCCGCGTGATCATTGCTGAGCAGCGCCCAGGGCATGGACCTCGTTCAGGATGGCACGCATCTGCGGCCCCGGCTTCTGGGCGTAGTCGCTGCCTGTGCAGCCCCTCCAGTCCCAGCAGCCCTTGGGATTGCCGCGCAGCAGACTGATGTCGGTCTGCGGGTAGAGGATCACCAGGTTGTTGGTGTCGGCGTACTCGTTGAGATGGGACTCCCGGGCGAACCGGTCGCCCACGAACTTGTTGTCGCTCATGCAGCCGTGCAGGGCGACGACCAGTCTGCACGCCGCCCCCGCCGCGCAGGAGTCCGGTGTGTAGAGGAAGCTGCTGCTTCCCCTGCTGTACCACTGGGCCAGGCCGCCCGGCACGTACCGGTTCTGGTCGTGCCGGGTGACCGTGCCCGACTGGGAGGCGGCCGGTGGGTTCACCTGTCCCAGCCAGTGGCCGAGCATCTCGCCCTGCGGATCATTGCCGCAGTTGATCAGGAACAGGTAGAACGTGGTGCCGCAGCTCAGCGGGGCGTTCGGGGTGGGCCGGCCATGCCCTGCCGGATCGGTGTCGTGGTACGCGACCCGGGCGCCGAAGTCGCGGTAGAGCTGGACTCCTTCGTCGCTCACCGAGGTTCGGACGAGAGGGTCCTTGGTGCCGTGGTACGTGTAGACGGGTTCGCCCGCCAGGTTCGACGCGGGATCGATCCGTCCCTCGGCCGACCAGCGGCGGACGATCTGCTCGATGCCTTCCGGGTCGGTGGAGATCAGCCCCGTACCGCAGGCGATCAGGCCTACGACGATGCCGCCCTTGCCGCAGTAGTACGGACCTGCGGCGACTATGCCCGCACCCTTGAAGGTGGCGGAGTAGGCGACCTGGAGCTGTGTGGCCATGAACCCGCCGGAAGAGATTCCGGTGACGTAGGTATCGGTGATGGTGGAGCACGACGAGAACCGCGGCAGCGATCTGGTGCACACCGCGCTCACCTACTTCGTGTGCGACGGAAACCTTAGCCGCACCGCTGCCGCTCTCTACGTCCGCGTCAACACGCTCTACCAGCGCATGGACCGGATCTCGGCGCTGCTCGGCCCGCGATGGCGCCACGGCGACCACGCACTGCAGGTCCATCTGGCCCTGACCATGCGGAGAACGGCGGGGTAGGGCATCGCCGTCGCGTGCCCACGGACACAACGATGATGCGCGTCGGGGTCGGGCACACGGCTTTGCTCCGCGGCGGCCGCCATCGCCCCTGCATGAGCCCCGGTGCCGGTGGCGTCGCTCCCGCGTGGCAGGCTGAGGCAGCGGTGAACAGGCAAGAAACGTGAGCGAGGAGTGGCGGAAGCGGTGCTGGTCGAAGAGGCCGTCTGGGCCTGGGAGCGCCCGCTCCCGCTCAAGTACGTTCTGGTCAGCGAGGAATGGGACGGGGAGCTGGTCGTGTGGGCGCGCTGCGCCGACGCCGACGGCCTGTTCGTCGAGCCGGCTCCGCGCCGGGAACGGCTGACCCTGGTGGACTGCGCCCCGACCGGGCGGCTGCGCAAGGCGGTCGAGCGCCTCCGCCGCCGGTTGCCCGCGCCGGACGCACCCGTCGAGTCCGCCGGACTCGGACAGCTCGACATCGTCGTGGACCGTCCCGAGCCCGGGGCCGATCCCGAGGACGGTCCCTTCTGGTCCCACGACGCGCACCGCTGGAAGCTGCTCGATCCCGTCGTGCTCGGCTGTCGGCCTTCGACCGGCGACGTGTCGCTGGTCGATGTGACCGTCGAGGCCGAGGTCGCCGGCCCGGTATGGCACCGGACCGAGCCCGCGGAGGCCCGTTGGCGGCTGTTCAACGGCACCGGCGGTGCCGGCCTGGGCAACTGCCGCCGGGCCGACGGTCTTTACGCCCATCGTCCGCTCCCATCGGCACCGCCGCTCCGGCTGATCGGCTGCGAGCCCGGTGAGCGTCTGCTGACCCGGCTGGTGCGCTCGCGCGCCGATGGCGATCGCGTCACACTGCTCGCCCTGGACCGGGCAGGCCGTGTGATGCGCCACCAGGAGCACATGCCTCTGGGAGTCGTCGCCTCCCGCCCGTCGGTGCTCGGCGGGGCCCTCGTGGACCTGTGGCTGGGCGAGGGCCCGGCGGTGCGGCCCGTACCGGCGGTCCGTCCGGTGTGGGACGCCTGGTTCGAGGGGCCGCCTGCCGAGCGCGGGGCGTGGGCCGCGTATCCACCCGAGGGCCGGGCCGAGTGGGCCGCCTTCGCCGCCGCACGGCAGGGAGCCGACGGGCCGCTGTCCGACCCCGTGCGGCACCTCGACGGCCGGCACATCACCGATGTGCCTGCGCTGGTGTGCGCGCTGGGCGAGGCGGTCGCCGGCCCCGGCGGCCACTACCAGCAGTGCTGGGGCGCCTTGCGAGGCTGCGTGTGCGGTGGAGAGCGGCCGCCCTCTCCATTCACGCTCGTCTGGCACGACGCCGAGGTGGCCCGGCGTGCGCTCGCCTCGGTGAGCGTGGACACGGCGGGCGAGACACCATACGTCGACGACGTGCTCCGGCTGCTCGCACAGGTCGGCATCACCGTGGAACTCCGCTGATCCTTCCCGCGGACTCCTGGCTCGCGACCCGCCCCGGACCTTACCGGTGCGGTCCGGGGCGACGTGCGATCCTCGCTGCGGGGTCGGTCCGCGCGGATCGCGCGGATACTTCGGTGGCGGCCGCGTCGAGCAGTTCGGGCAGCGGGCCGTCGTGCCTGCTGGAGCTCCTCGTCGCCGAGTCCGGCGACGACGGCGACCACCACCTCGGCCGGAGCGGTCAGCAGAACTCGCAGATCGGGGAAGCGGCGTTCCGTACCCTTCGTCGGCCGGTCGAACCTCTGTATCACCTCCTCCAGCGCGCCGTGGTGGGCCGGGAAGCGCCGGGCGGCGACGTACCAGCGTCTCGCGTCGTCGTCCAGCCTGGCGTGCAGCACCGCGCCGGCCTGTGGCAGGGTGCTGCGTCGTGACAGAGATAGACAACATTCGCATCGTCCCGCTGGCCGATGACCCTTCGCTGATCTCTCGCGTGTACGAGATCAACGACTCCTGGCCCGTCTTCACGCCCCATGACATGGTCGCGAGCGCCTTGCTGAGCCGGGTTCCCGAGGACTTCCCGCAGTACTGCGTGGCGGCGACGGACGGCGACCGGGTCGTCGCACGCGGACTCGCGGTGCCGTTCAACTCCGTGCTCGACGGACGCGAGGAGATGCCCGACCAGGGCTGGGACCGGGTGCTGGCCTGGGCCTTCCGTGACCGCCGTCACGGGAACGCCGTGACTGCGGCCAGTGCGCTGGAGATCTCGGTGGACGCGGACCATCTCGGCCGTGGCCTGTCCTACCGCATGCTGTCCGCGCTGCGCCGGGCGGCGGGCCGGCAGGGGCACGATGCCCTGCTGGCACCGGTCCGCCCGACGGCCAAGCACCTGGATCCGCGTGTCCCCATGACCGAGTACCTCCGTCGGCGTCGGGACGACGGACTGCCGGCCGACCCATGGGTGCGGGTGCACGTCAAGGCCGGCGGCACCATCGAGAAGGTCGCCCCGGCCTCGATGACGGTCAGCGGTTCGCTGGCGCAGTGGCGGCAGTGGACCGGGCTGCCCTTCGACCGGGACGGTCAGGTGGAGGTGCCCGGCGCCCTGGCGCCGGTGCACTGCGACACCGCACACGATCACGCCGTCTACGTCGAACCCAACGTCTGGATTCGGCACGGCGGAGAGCCGCACACCGCCTGACAACGCACACTCCCCGCTACGGCAGCGCCCCGGCGACTACGGACGCCGCTTCCGCGATGAGTTCGTTGTCGTACTCGGCGTCCTCCTTCCACCGGTTCGACAGGATCGCCACGACGACGGGGGCGGCGTCGGGGCGCCACACCACGGCGATGTCGTTGCGTGTGCCGTAGCTGCCACCGGATCCGGTCTTGTCGCCGACCACCCAGCCCTTGGGCATCCCGGCCCTGATGAGCTCGGCTCCGGTCGTGTTGGTCCGCAGCCATTTCGTCAACTGCGCGCGTTCGCCCGTACCGAGAACGTCTCCGAGGACGAACGCGCGCAGGTCCTCGGCGAGTGCCCGCGGCGTACTCGTGTCGGACGTGGCACCCGGGGACCAGCGGTTGAGTTCCGGTTCGCGGTGTTCCATCCGGGTGACGTCGTCACCGAGCCCCGCGAGTACGGCGTCCAGCCCCCGGGGACCGCCCAGCCGGTCGAGCAGCAGGTTGGCGGCGGTGTTGTCACTGAAGCGGACCGCGGCGTCGCACAGCGCGCTCAGGCTCATCCCGGTCGCGACATGCTTCTCGCTCACCGGAGAGTCGCTGACCAGATCGTCCTTCGAGTACCTGATCACCTCGCCCATCCCGCCCAGGGAGTACTTGCGCAGCACGGCACCGGCGGCCAGCGCCTTGAACGTGGAGGCATGGGCGAAGCGCTCACCGTCGTTGTGGGTGACCTCGCGGCCGGTGCCGGTATCGATGGCGTAAACGCCCAGCCGGGCATCGTACTTGCGCTCGAGTTCCTTGAACTGCCGGGTGAATTGCTGACGGGAGAACGGCTTCGTGCTCGCGTTCGCGGCCGGTCCCGTCGCCCCGGCATGAGGGGAGGACGCCACCGCAGACGCGGAGGACCGGGAAGGTGAGTCCTCTCCGCCGCACGCCACGAGCGGTACGAGAGCGAGCGCGGCCAGCGCGCCGAGAAGGGAACGCCGGGCACTGCTGGGCTTCTTCATGGGGTCCGAACCTCCGAGGCGCCCCGAGGCCAGGGCGCATTGGGGACGGGAGAGAGACCTCGCCGTCCCGGGCGGTCTTGAGTACCGGGCCCACCTTCGCCGTCCGGCAGCCATGCGGTCCAATACGCTCGGGCGCGGTTTCATGCCGATCTGGCATAGGGTGAGGGCTGTGGATCTGGTCGGAGCCTGTCGGGCATTCATCAGTGTGAGCGAGCACGGCAGTTTCACCGTAGGAGCAGCCGCGGCCCGGATGTCCCAGCCGGTGGCCAGCCGTCGGGTCGCCGCCCTGGAGGAACGCTTCGGTGAGCAGCTGTTCGAACGCATGTCACGGCGGGCCGTCCTCACGCCCTTCGGCCGGGAGATGCTTCCGGCCGCCAGACAACTGGTCCAGGCGGCCGATGTGGTGCTGCACGAGGCCGAAGCTGCCAGGTGCAGGCCCTGGCGGCTCGCGGTGCCCGGTCTCTGCTCGACGGCCGGTCTCGCCCGGCTGATCGCCGAGGCACGGGAGCACGGCATCACACTCGATCTCCGGACCGCCGCGCCCGCACAGCGCATCGAGCTCATCCACGCGCAACTGGTGCGTGCCGCTCTGCTCGCGGTACCCGCGGACGAGGCGACGTGGTCCGTGCCACTGGGTCTCGCCGGTGTCCGGGATCCCGGCGTGCGGCGCGTCTACATCGAGACGTTACGGATGGGACGGGCATCGCCGGGCCCGGCCCGCCGCATCTGGATCCAGCCGGAGGACGACGTGCCGCACATCCGTGACCCGCTGACCCGGCTTCGGGACGCGCTGGGCCTGCGGCCCGCTCAGCTCGTTGCCGCGACCGGCCTGACAACTGCCGCGGCGGAGGTGCTCTGCACGAGCGACCTGTTGCTGTGCTCCCCCGCCCAGGCCGAGGAACTCGCCCTGAGCTGGCGGCCCATCGGTGAGGTCGCACTCAGCCGGGGGTTCGCACTCGTCGCCGCGGCGGGCGGCAATCCACAACACATCGAGGCGCGGCTGGGCGAGGCCATCGGCCGCTGCCTAGGGTCTATCGTTTGGATCGGGCCGGATCAGGGAGCGGGGTCCGGTGCCGTGCGTCGCAAGGCGGAGGAGGGAAGCGACGCGGAGCGTCGGTGACTGACGACAACGCGGCGAGGTGCGTCACCGGGGCACGCGAGCCCGCATGATCCAAACGAGAGGCCCTAGGCATGGACAGCGGGGCGGGAGGGGCTGCGGCGTGAGCACCGAAACGCTGCTCAGCGAGCTGCGCCGGCGATTGCTTGACGGCGGACTGCACGGCTGTCTGCTCGTGCGGGATCTCCACACGGGTGAGGAAGTGGGAATCGCCCCGGACACCCAGTTGCCTGCCGCGTCGCTGGTCAAGGTTCCGCTCGCGCTGGCGACGGTGGAGCGCATCCGACGGGGCGAGCTCGACGGGGCGTCGATGATGGATGTGCTGCCCGGACGTACGGCCACGCCGGGCCCCACGGGGCTGAGCCGGTTCCGCCACCCAGTCCGGATCGCCGTCGACGACCTGCTCTACATGAGCACCTGTCTGAGTGACGGCGTGGCCGCCGACGTACTGTTCGACCTCACCCCGCCCGCCCAGGTCACCGGCATGCTCCGCGAGTTCGGTCTCCGCGGCATCACCGTCCGGCACGGTCTCGACGAGCTCACCGACACCCCGCTGGAACGCTTCGACGCCACGCAGGCCCATCTCGCCCTGTCCCTCGCCATCGGCGCCGGTACCAGCGGCCGCGGGCATCGGGTGCCCCAGCTCGACACCACGCGTGCCAGCGCCGGCAGCGCACGCTCCTACGTCGAACTGCTGCAGGCTCTGTGGATGCCGTCGGCGATCCCTCCCGAAGTGGCCGAGCGCGTACGTGGCCTGATGGCACACAACCTCATCCGGCACCGGCTCGCCCCCGACTTCAGCTCGGACGCCTCCACCTGGTCCTCCAAGACCGGCACCCTGCTCAACCTCCGGCACGAGATCGGTGTCGTCGAGCACTCCGACGGCCAGACCTTCGCCATCGCCGCCCTGACCGAGTCACTCGTCCCGGCCAGTGCGCAGCCCGGCGCCGACGCCCTGATGGCCCAGGTGGCCCGCGAACTGCGCGATCACCTTCGTCAGCGCTGAGGGGCGACCGGCACAGCACCCGCAGGAACACAGTGAAGCCCGCTCCTCGGGCACACTGCGCGCCGGTGTCTCAGGCGTGGAATCCGTTGCACACGATGGATGTGT
This sequence comes from Streptomyces sp. NBC_00012, assembly GCF_045040875.1. Lineage (NCBI taxonomy): Bacteria > Bacillati > Actinomycetota > Actinomycetes > Kitasatosporales > Streptomycetaceae > Streptomyces > Streptomyces sp. NBC_00012. Next base: position 725,681 of record NZ_CP108309.1, read on the forward strand.
ACTTCGTCGGCCCGCCCTCGACGTGGTACAGCACCACGGTCCAGTCGCCCCTGTCGTCCCCGACCGGGATCGCGTCGACGGTGCGTTTGCCGAAATGCGCGCGGAAGTCGTCGGGGTACTTGAACTTGACGGTTCCGCCGGAGGACCAACGGGAGTAGATGTCGACGGGCTTGCTGGTGAAGCCGATGCCCTTGCTCAGGGATCGGAGGGGCCGTCCGGTGACAGGGTCCGTCTCGTGCGGGGGCCGCACCCCCACGGATATGTAGTACGGCGCGGGCCGCTTCCCTGATCCGGCGTCCTTGGGGCGCATCTCCAGCGAGGCGGTGTCCGAACCGGTGGTGTGGGAGACGGAGGACCGCAGGCCCGTCGGTGGTGAGGAATCGACGATGCTGGACAGATCGCAGGAGCCCATGCCCTGGGCCGCCTGCTCCGAATCCTCGGAGAGGGACCAACGGTCCTGCGAGACACGGTCGTTCACGATGTGGTCCGGTGGCCGACCGTCCGGTTTTTCGGTGGCCGGTCGTGACGGGGCCGGCTGCCCGGACGTGGTCACTTCCGTGGTGGGGGCGGCGTCGGTCTTCCGGCCGTCCGGTTCCGGGAGCAGCCAGACCGTCACCGGCACCGCGAGCGCCACCGCACAGACCGCAAGCCAGGTCCTGCTCCGCCGCCCCTGGCCGGTGCGCCCCCGCGGTTCTGGCCGATCGGCCGGCGCGGTGCCCGACGGCCCGGTGGGTGCGGTGGTCCCGGCCCGGCCCGCCTCCTGGGCCTCGGACTCATGGCTGACGGGCCGTGTCCGCTCCTCCGTCCCCGTCACCCGCGTCGTCTCCGCCTCCGTCTCCCCCTGTGTCCCGGCCTCCGGCTGAGGTACGGGGACGGGTTCGGCGGTGCGCGCCAGCATCCGGTAGTGGGGGTCCGAGGCCAGTGGCGAGTCCACCTCGCACCGGGCGATCACGGAGGCCGGATCCGGCCGGTCCGCCGGATCCTTGGCGACGCACGACCGGATGAGTTCGGCCAGCGCGGGCCGGAGCCCCTCCAGGTCGATGTCCTCGTGCACGGTCCGGTAGCTCACCGCCGCCGGTTCGCCCGTACCGTACGGAGGACGGCCCGTCGCCGCGTAGGCGAGGGTCGCGCCGAGAGCGAAGACATCGGCCGCCGGGCCCACCTCGTTGCGCAGGAGAACCTCGGGTGCCGTGTAGCCGGGTGTCCCCGACACCATTCCGTCCCGGGTGAGGATCGTCTGCTCAAGTCCTCGCGCGATGCCGAAGTCGATCAGCTGCGGTCCCTGCGGCGAGAGGATGACGTTGTGCGGCTTCACGTCCCGGTGCGTGACTCCATGGGCATGGACGGCGGCCAGGCCCTCGGCGAGCGCGGCGAGCAGTCTCAGCGCGCTGTCCGCCGGGAAGGGGCCGCTCGCGCCGACGGCGCCGCGCAGTGTGGGTCCGGCCACGTACTCGGTGGCCAGCCAGTAAGGGGGTGCGTCGAGCGAGGCCTCGATCAACTGCGCGGTGTAGGCGCTGCGAACGGCCTCGACGGTCGCGGTCTCCCGCCGGAACCGGGCCAGCGATTCGAGGTGGTCGCTGATCTCGTCGCGGATCACTTTCACGGCAACCAGCCGCCCACCGGGCGACCTGCCGAGATACACCTGCCCCATGCCGCCCGCGCCGAGACGGGCGAGCAGGTGATAGGCGCCCATGCGCACGGGGTCCTGAGGTCTCAGTGCATCCACGGCATGACTGTGCCACATGTGCGCACCCGCCGGAGCTGTGGATCACAACTCGTGATCGGACCGATCTGCGTCAACTCGCGGGAGCGGCAACCCGATCGAGAAGGATGCGGGTTCTCGGGGGGAGAACTCGCCGGTATCCCCTGCTCGTGAGCGGGGTCAGGAAAGCTCGGGAACGGTGAGGTCGAGGGTCAGCCGGTTGTTCCAGTCGTTGGTGAAGACCGCGGTCGCTCCGTCGTGGTGACCGCCCACGAAGGGGTTGGAACAGAACATCACGGCGACCCATCGCAAGGAACGGTCGGCGCCGAGGCGGGCGAGGTAACCGATGTTGCCCATTCCGCCGCCACCGCCGGACATCCAGCCCGATCCGTCCGGCAACGCGGACTCGAAGAAGGTTTCCACCTCGGTGATGCCGTCCTCCTCGATGGCACGGGCCACGTCGAGCGGTCCTCCGAGGCGGAACGGAATCGGCTGTCCGGCATCCGGGTGGTAGGCCCCGGGTCCGTCCACGTACAGCTCCAGGCCGGTGTCGTCCGGCCGGTACAGCCCGTCGTGGAACGGCATCTCCTCGGACGCCCACAACTGCTCGATCGTTCCCACAGTCCCGCCTTGCCCGTCGAAGCCCGCACCGTATCAGTCCCGACCGCCACAAGGCGGATACGGCCGTCCGGTGCCCGGCCTCGCTGTCGGCGGCCACAGCACCCCGGGGCCGTCACGTTCTTCCGTACTCCGAGGGTCCGTCGAGTGCTGCCTGCTCGAACGGTGCCCTGTGCGACGGTGGTCGGACGGCCTGCGTGCGTGTGGGGCGGCTGGGTCCACTGCGTGGTTCCCCGGCTCAGTAGGCGGAGTTGACGTTGTCGATGGAGCCGTAGCGGTCGGCGGCGTAGTTGGCGGCCGCGGTGATGTTGGCGACGGGGTCGGTGAGGCTGTGGGCGGTTCCGTTGACGTGGTAGGCGTTGAAGGTGGGCTGGATGACCTGGAGCAGGCCCTTGGAGGGGGTGCCCTTCTGGGCGTTGACGTCCCAGCCGTTCTGGGCGTTGGGGTTGCCGCTGGACTCGCGCATGATGTTGCGGTGCAGGCCCTCGTAGGTGCCGGGGATGCCCTTGGCCTTCATGACGGCGAGGGATTCCTTGATCCAGCCGTCGAGGTTGTTGGCGTAGGCGTTGCTGTTGCCCTGCTGGGTGTCGCCGGTGGGGGCCGCGGGGGCGGTGGTGGGCTGCTTGGTCTCGGCCGCGTGTGCGGAGGCCGGGGTGAGGGTGAGTGCGGCTGCTGCTGCGGCGGTGGTGGCCAGGGCGGTGAGGGACAGGGTGCGCAGGCGGCTGGTGCGGTTCAGGGTGTGGGTGGTCATGCGGAAGTGACTCTCCTGTGGTGTGGGGTGTGCCGTCCGGTGTGGGCGGCGTGCGGGGCGGGGGCCCTGCGTGGTCCGGCGGGGGTCCGTCCGGGCCGGTCGCGGTGTCCGGCGACGAGAGCCATGGTTAGCGGTGGCCGGGGCGGGGGTCAATGATGTGACGTACTACCCGATTACGGAGCAATGTCCGAAATGAGCCGCTCTGAGCTGTTTCTGTGCCGTTCGGGCGGGCCCGCTTCTACTATCCGGCCTAGGATGTGACGTGGCCCCTATGGGTGGCATCACATCCACAGGGCCATTTCTAGGGCTTCGAGCCCGGTGCGAGGCCAGGCCGCCGCGAGTGTCCGCACCCCCGTCGCCACCTACGCCTGTCGCGCCACCGAGGGACGAACCGCTCGCAGCCCCCGTACGCCACGACGGCCGGAGTCCGACGGCGCGGCCCGGCGTCCCTCCGCTAGGGTCCCCACGCATGCCGGACATCCGCCACTCCCCCGAGGCACCCACCCGCACGCAGGCGATGGCCCCCGGCGAGCGCATCGACGCACACCGCCACGACGACCACCAGGTCGTCTACGCGGGCTCCGGCGTCCTCGCGGTCACCACCGACGCGGGCACATGGTTCACCCCCGGCACCCGGGCCATCTGGGTTCCCGCCGGCTGCGTACATGCGCACCGCGCCCATGGGCATCTCGCTCTCCATCTGCTGGGCCTGCCCGCCGACACCAATCCTCTCGGCCTCGACACCCCCACCGTGCTCTCCGTCGACCCCTTGCTCCGCGAGCTGATCCTCGCCTGCACCCGCAGCCCCCACGACCACTCACCGGAGCGGCTGCGCCTGCGCCTGGTTCTCCTCGACCGCCTGCGCGCCTCGCCCCAGCAGCCCGTCCAGCTGCCCACCCCCACCGATCCCCGCCTCGGAGCCGTCTGCGACGTACTGCACCACGACCCCGCCGACCCGCGCTCACTGGCCGCTCTCGCGAGCCTCGCGGGAGCCGGGGAACGCACCCTCAGCCGCCTCTTCCGTCGCGAGCTGGGCATGACGTTCCCGCAGTGGCGCACCCAGCTGCGCCTGTACCACGCCCTTCGCATGCTGGCCGACGACGTACCGGTGACCTCGGTCGCCCACCGCTGCGGCTGGTCGTCCACCAGCGCCTTCATCGACGTCTTCCGCCGTGCTTTCGGGTACACCCCGGGCTCCCACAACCGCCGGCACCGAGAGGCGGATTTTCGGTAGTGGTTGGCAGATTCCCGGAAGCGCGCCAGGAGTCCCGGCAACGACGATGACGGCATGCCAAGGAACAGATCAATCGTTCTGCTGTCGGTGGGGCATGCGTGCGTGGACGTCTACCAGGGCGCGGTGGCATCACTCGTCCCGTTCTTCGTCGCCGAGCGCGCCTACACCTACGCGGCGGCCTCGGGCATCGTGCTCGCCGCGTCCCTGCTGTCCTCGGTGGCACAGCCGGTGTTCGGCGCGCTCACCGATCGTCGGGCCGTCCCCTGGCTGCTGCCCGTGAGCACGGTCCTGGGCGGGCTCGGGGTCGCGCTGAGCGGCCTCAGCGGTTCGTACCCGCTGACCCTGCTGTTCGTGGCGGTGTCCGGGATCGGGGTCGCCGCCTACCACCCCGAATCCGCCCGCGTCGCACGGCTCGCCGGCAGGGGGAGCCACAGCGCGATGGGATGGTTCTCCTTCGGCGGCAATGTCGGCTTCGCGGTCGCTCCGCTCATGGTCGCGACCGTTGTGGCCACCGGCGGACTGCGGCTCACCCCACTGCTCGTGGCGCCGGCCCTCGTCGGCAGTGTGTTGTGCCTGCCGGTGCTGCGCGCGCTGGAGAAGACGGCAGCCGCCGGCCCCGGGGCCGCGGCGGTGAAGGGGACCGACGACAAGGTGTCGTTCGTGAAACTGTCGCTCGCCGTGGTCTGCCGGTCGATCGTCTTCGTCGGCCTGAGCACGTTCATCTCCCTCTACGCCCGGCAGCGCACCGGAGGAGGTACGACAGCGGGCACGGCCGCGCTCTTCGTCCTCTACCTCGGCGGCGCGGCGGGAACCGTGCTGGGCAGCCGCCTGGCCAACCGGTGGGACCGGGTCACGGTGGTGCGCATGTCGTATCTGATCACGGTCGGTGCCGTCGCCGGGACCGTCTTCGTCCCCGGCCCGTCGATCTATCTGTTCATCGCCCTGACCTCGGTCGGGCTGTACGTCCCGTTCTCGCTGCAAGTCACCCTCGCCCAGGACTACTTGCCCTCACGCGTCGGCACGGCCAGTGGGGTCACCCTCGGACTGACCGTCAGTGCCGGCGGTCTGGCCGGCCCCCTCATCGGAAGCATCGCCGACGCCGCGTCCTTGCGGACGGCGCTCGCCCCGCTGATCCTCATGCCCGCCCTGAGCTGGCTGCTGTACCGCGGCATGCCCGAACCGGCCACGCCGAACCATCTCGGCGGCCCGACCCCGGCGACCCGTTTGGATGATCAAAGTAGCGAGGGGTTACCATATGAGCGCCGCCTAGCTCGAAAGATAAACCTGTGACTGTCAATGACGACTCGTTCACCAGCTGGAAGAACCGCGAGGAGATCGCGGAGTCGATGATCCCGGTCATCGGGAAACTGCACCGGGAGCGGGATGTAACGGTCCTGCTCCACAGCCGATCCTTGGTGAACAAGTCGGTGGTCAGCATCCTGAAGACCCACCGATTCGCCCGCCAGATCGCCGGTGAGGAGCTGTCGGTCACCGACACCCTGCCGTTCCTCCAGGCCCTCACCACGCTCGACCTCGGTCCTTCCCAGATCGACATCGGCATGCTCGCCGCGACCTACGCGGCCGACGACCGCGGTCTCACGGTCGAGCAGTTCACCGCCGAGGCCGTCGCCGGTGCCACGGGTGCCAACAAGATCGAGCGCGGTGACGGACGCGATGTCGTCCTGTACGGATTCGGCCGCATCGGCCGCCTCGTCGCCCGTCTGCTGATCGAGAAGGCCGGCTCCGGCAACGGGCTGCGGCTGCGTGCCATCGTCGTCCGTCGGGGCGGTGACCAGGACATCGTCAAGCGTGCCTCGCTGCTGCGCCGCGACTCGATCCACGGCCAGTTCCAGGGCACGATCACCGTCGACGAGGCGAAGAACACCATCGTCGCCAACGGCAACGAGATCAAGGTGGTCTACGCCAACGATCCGTCCGAGGTCGACTACACGGCGTACGGCATCAAGGACGCCATCCTCATCGACAACACCGGCAAGTGGCGCGACCGTGAGGGTCTTTCGAAGCACCTGCGCCCCGGGATCGACAAGGTCGTCCTGACCGCGCCGGGCAAGGGCGACGTCCCCAACATCGTGCACGGTGTCAACCACGACGTGATCAAGCCGGACGAGCAGATCCTGTCCTGCGCGTCCTGCACCACCAACGCGATCGTGCCGCCGCTGAAGGCGATGGCGGACGAGTACGGCGTACTGCGTGGCCACGTGGAGACCGTCCACTCGTTCACCAACGACCAGAACCTGCTGGACAACTACCACAAGGCCGACCGCCGCGGCCGTTCCGCGCCGCTGAACATGGTCATCACCGAGACCGGTGCCGCGTCCGCCGTCGCCAAGGCGCTGCCCGACCTCAAGGCGCCGATCACCGGCAGCTCGATCCGCGTTCCGGTGCCGGACGTCTCGATCGCGATCCTCAGCCTGCGGCTCGGGCGCGAGACGAACCGCGAAGAGGTCCTCGACTACCTCCGCAACGTGTCGCTGACCTCGCCGCTCAAGCGCCAGATCGACTTCACCACCGCGCCCGACGCGGTGTCGAGCGACTTCATGGGCTCGCGCCACGCGTCGATCGTCGATGCCGGCGCCACCAAGGTCGACGGTGACAACGCCATCCTCTACCTCTGGTACGACAACGAGTTCGGCTACTCGTGCCAGGTCATCCGGGTCGTCCAGCACGTCTCCGGCGTGGAGTACCCGACCTACCCGGCCCCGGCGGTCTGATCCTCCGGACGCGCGGTGAAAAGGGGCGCCTGATGAGCAGCTGCTCATCAGGCGCCCCTTTCACGTTGCTCGCACGGACCGTGGTCCACACGGCAGGCAGCGCTTCTCGCCTGTCGCCGTCCCCCGGTCAGACGGCCGGACGGTCAGCCGTGCGCGGCGGCGAACATGCCGACCTCGTAGGAACCGCCCTTCTGGTGCACGATCACGGCGAGCCGGTTGGCCGCGTTGATCAGGGCGACCAGGGCGACCAATGAGGCGACCTGTTCGTCGTCGTAATGCTTGCGCACCTCGGCCCAGGTCTCGTCGGACACGCCTTCGTGGGCGTCCGCGAGCCGGGTGCCCTCCTCGGCGAGGGCCAGCGCGGCCCGTTCGGCCTCGGTGAACACGGTGGACTCGCGCCACGCCGCGACCAGGTTGATCCGGACCGCGGTCTCACCGGCGGCCGCGGCCTCCTTGGTGTGCATGTCCATGCACCATCCGCAGCCGTTGATCTGGCTGGCCCGCAGCGACACCAGCTCCTGGGTGGAGTGAGGCAGCGACGACTGCTGGATCACCAGGCCGGCATTGGCGAACCGCTTGGCAAACTTGGCGGCGATCTCGTTCTCGAACAGGTTGAATCGGGCGTCCATGACTTCGTCCTCACTCGTGGTGTTGCACTCGACGGACACGAGACGCCGACGCCCCGCCCGTTGTGACAGCACTCGTTGTGTGACCTGCGCCACTGCCCATCGGTGTCACAGAATGACGCGGACCGGCGTCTTGTGCGTGGCGCCGTCGAAGGCGAACAGGCAGGAGCAGCCGGTGAAGAGCGAGCAGAGCGGGCGCACGGCGGACACGGACGGACAGGTAGCGGACGGCGTGCGCGCGGACCCTGCCACCGAGGCGTTCGTCGCCCATCGCAGTCTGCTGTTCACGGTGGCCTACGAGATGCTCGGCTCGGCCGCCGACGCGGAGGACGTGTTGCAGGAGACCTGGCTGCGGTGGGCGCGGCGCGCTGCTGCACGCGGACGGATGGCACGACCAGCATCTGCACACCCGCGTCAGGGGTGACAGCCCGGACGCACTGTGAGAGCGTCCGGGTTCCACGGGGGCCTGCGGCACGCGGTGGGAGGCGGTGACGCCGCCGACCGGAGGCACCGCCCACTGCGGAGGTGCGGCGGCCACGGCCTTTCGAAGGCGCACGTCGGCAGCGAAATCCATGGAGGTCCTGATGCTGAACTACACCGAGTTCCGAGCCCATGACGCGGTGGGCCTGGCCGAGCTGGTCGCCCGGGGCGAGGTCTCGCCCGGCGAACTGCTCGATGTCGCCATATCCCGCGCGGAGGCCGTGGACAGCAGGCTCAACGCGATCGTGCAGCCGATGCACGAACTCGCCCGCGAGCGGGCGAAGGAGTCGCTGAGCGGACCGTTCGCCGGGGTTCCGTTCCTGATCAAGGACCTCTCGCAGGACTACGCCGGGCTGCCGACCGGCAGCGGCAACCGGGTGCTTCGCCTCCGCCCCGTCGAACGGCACAGCGCGGTGGTCGACCGATGGCTGGGCGCCGGCATGGTGATATTCGGCAAGACCAACACTCCGGAGTTCGGCGCGAAGGGCGTCACCGAGCCGGAGGTGAACGGGCCCACCCGTAACCCCTGGGACCTCGCCCGCACCCCGGGCGGCTCGTCCGGAGGATCGGCGGCGGCGGTGGCGGCCGGCATCGTCCCGGTGGCCGGTGCCAACGACGGAGGCGGCTCGATCCGCATTCCGGCCGCGTGCTGCGGTCTGTTCGGCCTGAAGCCGGGACGCGGACTGGTCCCGGCGGGTCCGGCCGTCGCCGAGCACCTGCACGGTGCCGCGACCGACGGCGTCGTATCGCGCAGCGTCCGTGACAGCGCAGCCATGCTGGACGTGCTGACCTCGCGCGCGGACCCGGCCGGACCGTTCCTGCACGAACGCCCGGAGCTGCCCTACGCCGAACTCGCCCGCAGATCACGGAAGTTGCGGATCGGCTTCGCCACCCGCTCCCCCATCGACACCGAGGTCGATCCGCAGGCGGTCGCCGCGGTCGAGGATGCCGCGGAGCTGCTCCGCCGCCTCGGCCACGACGTCGAGCCCGCAGAACCGCAGATCGACCAGCGGCAGCTCGCCTTCGACTTCCTGGCGATGTGGACCACTCAACTCGCCCACACCGTGGACGAGATCCGCCGGACGACCGGTGCCGGGCCGGAGGCGTTCGAGCTGGACACCCATCTGCTGGCTGCCGCCGGCCGCGCCCTGAGGGCTCCGGACTACTACGCCGCCCACGACCGCTGGAACACGTACAGCCGGCAGCTCGCCGCCTTCCACAGCCGCTACGACCTGCTTCTCACCCCGACCCTGGCCCGGCCGGCGGTACGGATCGGCGAACTGGACACGCCACGGCCGGTACGCGCCGTGGCCCGGGTACTGATGCGACTGGGGCTGCTGGGGACCCTGGCCGGGACCAAGGCGTGGGAGAGCGCGGTGATCGCCAACCTTTCGGCGACGCCGTACACCCAGTTGGCCAACATCACCGGCCGGCCGGCGATGAGCGTCCCCACGTACCGCACTCCCGACGGCCTGCCGCTCGGTGTCCAGTTCGTGGGCCCGCTGGGCGGCGAGGGAACGCTGCTCGCCCTCGCCGCCCAGCTGGAGACCGAACGCCCCTGGGCGCACCTCGAACCGGTGCTCTGAGCGCCCGGCCGTCCGTGCGCCCGCTCAGGTATTGCGGCCGGGCGGCCGTGCCGTGATGGCCAGTGCGTCGGACCATGACATATTCAGACTCTTTTGTTAAGAGGGGCGGGAACGGAGCGGGCAGCGGGCATCCCGAACCCGGGGCCGGGTTTCAGGAGGACGGTTCGGGCAGCGCCGTGTCGACGTCGTACAGCCGGGCGTCCACATGGTCGAGGGCGAGCCGGACGGCGCCCAGCACCACGGCCTGGTCGGAAAGGGTGGAGACCGCCAGTGCCGGGGGTTCCAGGCACAGCGGGTCGAGGTGCCGCCGCAGCGGCTCCAGCAGTACGTCGCCGGAGCGCGAGACCCCGCCGCCGATCACGACGAGTTCCGGGTCCAGGGCCAGGACCAGGGCGGCGATGCCCTCGGCCAGGTCGTGGGCGTACTGCTCCACGGCCCAGCGGGCGGCCGGTTCGCCGGTTCGGGCCTGGGCGAAGACATACTCGGCGGCCTCCTGGGGCAGGGTGTCGGCCGGCATCTTCGGATAGCCGGTCAGATGCGAGGTGGCCCGGTGCCAGCCCAGCAGGGGCAGTGCGCCGATCTCACCGGCCGCTCCCCCACGCCCCCGGTGCACCCGGCCGCCGATCAGCAGACCGGCCCCGGTGCGTACCCCGGACAGCACGAAGGCCACGTCGCCGACACCCTGCGCCTCGCCGATCCAGCCCTCCGTGAGCGCGGCGAGGTTGCAGTCGTTCTCCACCAGGACCGGGCAGTCGAAGTCGGCGCCCAACTCGCCCGCGAGGTCCAGACCGTCCCATTCCGGCAGGCCGACGCAGCGTTTGACCCGGCCGTCATGGCTGACCACGCCCGTGGTGCCGACACAGACGGCGGAGAGCTGGGCGGACCTGACCGCCGCCGATTCCAGCGCCCCGACGGCCGTCGCACGCACGGCGGCCAGGCGTACGGAACGTCCCGCGTCCGCGCTCACCCGCTCGGTGCGGGCCGCCACGACGGTGCCGTCGAGGTCGGCAACGGCCGCCCTGATGCTGTACGAGCCGATATCGATCCCGAGCACGTAGTCGCCGGTCGAGTGGAAACTGAACAGCCTGGCGGGGCGGCCCATGTGGCCCGGCTGCGGGGGCAGTTCCTTCAGCCATCCCGAACCGAGCAGTTCCTCCGTCAGGCTCTCCACGGTCGGGCGGGACAGGCCTGTGCGCCTGGTGACCTCGGTGAGGCTGAGGGGGCCCTGGCCGCGCAGGGCGCGAAGCGTCGTGACCAGGTTGATGCGCCGCAGCCGCGAGGTGTCGCCTCCGGAAATTGTCACCGTCACTCCCTTGACAGGCTCTGTGCATGAGAAATAAAAACAGGTTGCATTAGTAAGTCGCAAGTCCGAGGGGGTATTTGTGGTCACTCTCGCCATCATCGGGGCGGGGCTGCGCGGTATGAGCTATGCGCGGCGTGCTCTGGAGACCGGCATGGCGCGTGTTGTGGCCGTGGCCGAACCCGATCCGGAGCGCAGGCGCAGCATGGCCGCCGCGCACGACGTACCGGCCGAGAACGTCTTCGCCGACTGGCGGGATCTGCTCGCACGGGACCGGCTGGCCGACGCGGCGGTGATCTCGACGCAGGACAGCATGCACACGGAACCCGCGGTGCGGGCGGCCGGTCTCGGCTACCACCTGCTGCTGGAGAAGCCGATGGCACAGAGCGAGGAGGAGGCGGCCGCCATCTCCTCGGCCGCCGACCGCAATGACGTTCTGCTGGCCGTCTGCCATGTCATGCGCTACACGCCCTACACGATCAGGCTCAGGGAGCTCATCGGAGAGGGCCGGATCGGCGACGTGATGAACATCCAGCACCTGGAACAGGTCGGCTGGTGGCATCAGGCCCACTCGTTCGTACGGGGCAACTGGCGCAGCGAGGAGGGGTCGGGGCCGCTGCTGATGACCAAGGCCTGCCACGACCTCGACTGGATCACCCACGTCAAGGGGGCGCTGCCCGAACGGGTGTCCTCGTTCGGCAATCTGGTGCACTTCCGGGCCGAGAACCGGCCCGAGGGCGCGGCGGACCGATGCGTGGAGTGCCCGGTGGAGTCCACGTGCCCGTACTCCGCCAAGCGCATCTATCTCGATTGCCTGGGCGACGCGGACAAGGAGTTCTGGCCGCTGTCCGCGGTGACGGCCGACCACACGAAGGAGGGGGTACTCGCGGCGCTGCGCGAGGGCCCTTACGGCCGGTGCGCGTACACCTGTGACAACGACGTGGTCGACACCCAGGTGGTGACCATGGAGTTCGCCGACGGCACCTCCGCCACCTGCACGGTCACCGCGTTCGCCGCGCTGGAGCACCGAAAGACCCGGATCTTCGGCACCCGTGGCTCCATCGACGGGGACGGAGTCGTGCTGCGCGTGCACGACTTCCTGACCGACGAGGTCACCGTCATCGACACCGGTGCCGGCGAGGATCCCTCGGCCGCCACCGGGCACGGCGGCGGTGACGCGGCCCTGTTCGACGCCTTCGTCGATGCCATCGGCAAGGACGATCCCTCCCTGGTACTCACCGACGGTGCGGAGAGCCTGGCCACGCACCGGGTCGTCTGGGCGGCCGAGCAGGCTCGCCTCACCGGCACCGTCGTATCCCTCCTGCCGCACTGATCCCCGGCCGTGGCGCCACGCCCGCCGGCTCCCGCGCTCACCGGACACCCTCACGAAAGGCACACCCCCGTGCGTAAGTTGACAGTCATGCTCACCGTCGGAGCTCTCGCCCTGAGCGTAGGCGCCTGCGGCAAGAAGAACGGTTCCGCCTCCTCGGACAAAGAGCTCGTCTACACCTCCTCCTGGGGTGCCGACGAGCCGCAGGGCAAGCTCATCAAGTCGATAGCCGACGACTTCGCCAAGGCGACCGGCACCAAGGTCGACCTGAAGTTCGTGGGCCGCAAGGGCACCGACACACTCCCCACCGAGATGAACGCGGGCCAGGGCCCGGACCTGTTCGACACCTCCACCGACAGCGTCGGCGCCTTCGTCGCCCAGAATCTCGCCGCACCGCTCGACGACGTCCTGGACATGGAGGTACCGGGCGAGGGCAAGAAGGTGCGGGACGTGCTGCCGGAGTCGGTGGTGAAGGCGTCGACCGCCAAGGACCACGTCCGTTTCATGGCCCACACCGTGATCTCCACCGCGGTCTGGTACGACGCGTCCAAGCACGCGGGGCTCGCTCCCAAGACGTGGAAGGAGTTCATCGCCTATCTCGACGAGGCGAAGAAGGACGGCCGTACACCGCTGGGCCAGGACGGCACGGTCAACTTCTACAACGCGTACTGGTTCTACTCGGCCCTGGTCCGTTCCGAGGGTGCCGGCAGCCTCAGCGCCCTGGGCAAGGATCCGGCCGCCTGGGACAAGCCGGCCGTTCTCGAGGCGGCCAAGAAGGTGGAGCAGCTGGCCGACGGCGGCTACTTCCAGAAGGACTTCATGGCCACCAAGTACCCTGCCGCGCAGGACGCCTGGGCCCAGGGCAAGTACGACCTGAACCTCAACGGCACCTGGCTCGCCGCCGAGACCGACGCGAAGCTGGCCAAGGGCACCGAGGTCGCCTCGTTCCAGCTGCCGGCCGGCGGCAAGAACTCCGTGGAGGTCGGCACGCTCGGCTGGGGCGTGAACGCCAAGGGCCACAACATCGAGGTGGCCAAGGAGTTCCTCGCCTTCGCCCTGCAGAAGAAGTACGAGCAGAAGATCTCCACCGCCGCGCACAACATTCCCGCGCGCCCGGACGTCCCCGCGCCCGGCTACCTGGCGGGCGTCCAGAAGGACGTGGCCGAGGCGGAGTTCACCCACCGGACCTACGACGACATGGCCGCGGACAAGAACTGGTGGAACAACGTCTTCCTGCCCCTGGACGACCAGCTGCTCTCCGGCAAGATCGATGCCGCGACCTTCGTGAAGACCGGCAAGAAGAAGGCCGCCGACTACCTCGCCAGCAAGGGCTGAACCCATGGGGACAGCAACACTCACCCCGCCCGCGGCAGTGGCGCCGCCTGCCGCGGGCAAGGGGGGCAAACGGGTGCGGCCGGCGCGTGAACGCGCCTTCTGGCCCTTCCTGCTCCCCGCGCTGATCGCCTACTCCGCGCTCTTCGTCCTGCCGTCGTTGTTCGGCTTCTGGGTCAGTTTCAACAAGTGGGCCGGGCCGGGGTCCGCCATGACGTGGAACGGCCTGGGCAACTACCTTGAGCTGACGCGCAGCGAAGCCTTCCGCACCGCCTTCGTCAACACCTTCGTGCTGGCCTTCGGCGGTGGGGCGCTCGTCTTCGCCTTCACCTTTCTGTCCATGATGGTGCTGCGGCAGGTCAAGGGCCGGGCGTTCATCCGGTCCGTGATCTTCCTGCCGATGATCATCTCGGTGATCGCGGTCGGTGTGGCCATCGGCTTCCTGCTCAATCCCGACGGTGCGGTCAACACGATCCTGGGCTGGGTCGGCATCGAGGCGCGGCCGTGGCTGGGCCCCGACATGGTGTTCAAGTGCATCGTCGGCGGGCTGGTTTGGTCGAGCACGGGCTTCTACGTGGCGCTGATGATGTCGGCCGCCGACTCCATCCCGCCCTACCTCTACGAGGACGCCAAGCTGATGGGCGCCACGAAGTGGGAGCAGTTCCGGCACATCACACTGCCGCTGACCTGGGACGTGTTCGCGGTGTCGGCCGTGTTGTGGGTGGTCAACAGCCTGAAGGTGTTCGAGATCGTGATCGCCTTCACCACGGCGGGCACACCGGCGAGCCCGCCGATCCAGGCCCGCACCGTGGCGGTGCAGCAGTACGCCTCGGTAGCCGGCGGCGGTGTGCCCGAGCTGGGTTCGGGTGCCGCCATGGGCGTCGTCATCCTGATCGTGACGACGATCCTGATCGTACTGACCCGGCGTGTCACCCGCCGCGAACGTGTGGAGCTGTCATGAGGCGCCTGCTCGGCGACATCCTGGTGCCGCGCGCGACGACCGTCGCGCTCTGGGCCTGGGTCGTCTTCAACCTCGCGCTGGTCGCCTGGGTCGGCCTCCAGTCGCTCAAGGACTCCGGGCAGGTCTGGCTCTCGCCGTTCGCGCTGCCGGACAGCGTCGAGTGGGGCAACTACTCCGCGGCGTGGAAGGCGGCAGGCTTCTCCGCCGCAGCGCTCAACAGCACCGTCCTGACAGTGGTCGGATCGCTGTTGATCGTCGCGCTGTCGGCGCCCGCCGCGTATGTCCTGGCCCGTTCCGACCGGCGCGCCGCCGGACGGCTCACCGGCTACTTCGCGATGGGGCTGAGCATCCCGGTCCAGACGATCGTGATCCCCATCATCGTGATCAAGCTGTCCGTGTCCACGTTCATGATCGACTGGGTGACCGGCTGGTGGGACAACCGGATCACGCTCCTGGTCTTCCAGGTGGTGCTGTCGCTCCCGTTCGCCGTGTTCGTGCTGACCGGCTACATGCGCTCGCTTCCCCACGAGATCGAGGAAGCGGCCGAGCTGGACGGTGCGGGTCCGCTGCGCGCCTTCGTCCAGGTCGTGCTGCCGGTGGCCAAGCCGGGGGTGATGACCGTGCTCATCCTCAACGTCATCGGCCTGTGGAACGAGACCCTGCTCGCCCTGCTGATCACCCCCACGTCTGAGGAGCGCACGCTGCCCGCGGCCCTTCTCAGCCTCTACGGCTCCATGCAGTACAGCTCCGACTGGGGCGCCCTGTTCGCCGGAATCGTGATCCTGGTCTATCCCATGATCGTGCTCTACCTCTGGCTGGGCCGCCGCATCGTCGAGGGCATGACTGCGGGAATCGGTAAGTAACGCGCAACAGAGACCGGCAATCCAATCGGAAGGACCGAGACTTGCGTACCTCACGTATCCCGAGTACCCCACCCGTCCGTCGAAGGCGGCTCATGGGGGCCCTCCTGGCGGCTCTCGCTCTCCCGCTCTCCGGGGTGGCGGCGGGGCCCGCGCAGGCGGCGGCCCCGGACCGGCCCCATCCGCGCGCGGCGGGCACCACGTACTACGTGGACTCCGAATCCGGCAACGACAGCGCATCCGGCCGGAACGCGGCGGCGGCCTGGAAGTCCCTCGCCAAGGCGAGCCAGTTGACGCTGGGCCCCGGTGACCAACTGCTGTTCAAGGCCGGTCAGCGGTGGAAGGGGCGGCTCGACGTGCAGGGGGCGGGGGCGGTCGGCAGTCCCGCGCTCGTCGGCTCGTACGGCACCGGCGCCAAGCCGCTGATCGAGGGCGCGGGCACGACCGATGTCGCGGTCAAGCTCAACAACGTCCACGACTTCACGCTCGACGGGCTGGAGGTGACCAACTGGAGCGACAGCACCACGCCCCGCTCCGGTGTGAACCTGTTCGCCAAGGACGCGGGCAAGCTGTCCAACATCACCCTGCGCAATCTGAGCATCCACGACGTGGACGGACCGGGCGGCAGCACGGTCAGCTCGGCCGGGCTGCTGGTCTCCATCCGCGGCAGCCAGACGCCCACGTTCTTCGACAACCTGGTGGTGGAGAAGAACGAGGTCAGCAAGATCCGTTCGTACGGGATCATCACCTGGTCCACCTGGTCCCGGCGCAACGGCATGACCAGCCTGTACCCGGTGGAGACCGGCATCCCCGACAGCGAGGTCGTCACCTGGACTCCCAGCACGAACGTCAGGATCCGCGACAACTACGTCCATGACGTGACGGCCGGCGGAATCACTCCCATGCACACCAAGGGCGCCGTCATCGAGGGCAACCGCGTCCACAAGGCCGCCACCGGCCGACTCAACCTCAAGGGCGGCAACGTCGGCATCTGGTGGCAGGGCAACGACGACCTGCTCGTGCAGCGCAACGAGGTGTCGGGCTCCGGCTTCAACGGGCCGGGCACCGACGGCCACGGCTTCGACGCGGACGCGGACAATAACCGCAGCGTCGTCCAGTACAACTACAGCCACGACAACGACGGCGGGTTCTTCATCACCGTCTCCTTCAAGGGTGCGCCGACCAAGGACACCGTGGTCCGCTACAACCTGAGCAAGGACGACGGCTTCGAGGTCTTCAGCCTCTCCACCGAGACGTCGGGCACCTCCATTTACAACAACACGGTCTACGCGAGCGGCCGGGTCGTCACCGTGCATCCGCCGTACACGGGGGCCGGCGACTATCCGCTCGGCAAGATCGTGCACATCTACAACAACGCGAGCGGCATCGAGATCCACAACAACATCTTCTACAACCGGACCACGGCCGGCTACGACACCGCCAACAGCACCGTCTACGACTCCAACCTCTACTGGGGTACCGACACCCCTGTCGCCCCCTCCGGCGACATCAACGCCGTCAAGGCGGACCCGAAGCTGGTCTCCGTCGGCACCGACCCGGCGGGCTACAAGCTCCAGTCCGACTCCCCCGCGAGGGGGCGCGGCGCGACGGTGACGCAGGGCATCGAGGACTATTTCGGCAACGCGGTCCCTGCCACCGCTCCCGACCGGGGCTTCCACCAGTTCACCGGAGCTCCGCCGCGGCCGGTCGTCACCACCTCGTACGCCACGCTCGGCAACAGCCACGCCTACCGGATGGCCGACGGCGACACCGCGACCGCGTGGAGCAGTGTGTCCTCCGGGGTCGCCTTCCCCGGCACCATCGACGTGGACTTCCGCCGGCCCACCAGCATCGGCACCGTCACCCTGCACACCGCCTTCGCCACCGGCCAGGGCATCAAGCAACTCGACGTGCAGACCTGGAACGGCTCCGCCTGGGTGACCCTGGCAGCCGGGCAGCAACTGTCCTGGACGGGCAACACGTCGACCGTCGAGCAGCGCACGATCACCCTGCCCCAGCGGGTCACGACCGAGCGCCTGCGCCTGACGGTCCGTGACGCCCACCTCCAGTGGGGCAACTTCGCGCTCTACGAGATCCAGGCCGCCTGACCGGTGGGGTGGCCCGTACGGTACCTGACAGCCACCCGGGCCATCCCACCTCGCACCACGAACGGCAGGAAACCCGACGGCCTCCCGGACACGCGGACGCGTGACACTCCGGGAGGCCGCCGGGGCCGGTCACACGGTGTGTTCGACGACACCGCCGACCACGACGGTCTCCGCCACGGTGCCGGGGATGTCCTCCGGTGCGGCGCGCAGGATGTCACAGGACAGGACCACGAAGTCGGCGGCCTTGCCGACAGTCAGCGAACCCCGTTCGTTCTCAAGGAAGTTGGCGTAGGCCGAACCCATCGTGTAGCCGTGGACCGCGGTCTCCACACTGATCGTCTCCTGCGGCATCCAGGGCTCGCCACCGCCCAGCGGGCGCCGGGTGACCGCGGTGTGGATGCCGATCATCGGGTCCATCTCCGCCACGTTCCAGTCGCTGGAGAGCGCGAGCACGGCCCCGGCCATGTGCAGGCTGCGCATCGGCCATGCCTTGTGCCAGCGCTCGGCGCCGACGTTCTCCGCCCAGTCCTTGCCGGGCCCGGCGACCTCCGGGGCGCAGTGGCGGGGCTGCATGCACGCGACCACACCGAGGGCGGCGAACCGCGGAGTGTCGTCGGGGTCCAGGCACTCGACGTGGACGACCTGGTGGCGCGCGTCCCGCTCCCCGTTGACCGTACGGGCCCGCTCGACGGCGTCCAGTACGGTGCGGATGCCCCGGTCGCCGGTCGCGTGGACGAAGCACTGGAAGCCGCGGGCGTCCAGCTTCGTCAGCAGTCCGGCGAACTCCTCGGGCGGGTAGAAGGTGTCGCCCCGGTGGTGGCGGCAGCCCGCGTAGGGTTCCAGCAGGGCCGCAGTCCGCGGTTCCACCACGTCGTCGATGTAGAGCTTGAGCGGTCCGACCCGGATCCGGTCGTCGTCGTAGCGGTGGGCGGCGGTGGCGAAGTCGTCGAGGTCGGCGTCCGTGGTGCCGCGCGGGTGGAAGAGGGCGGCGACGATCCGGGACTTGAGCCGGCCCTCGGCGCGTGCGCGGTCGAAGAGCGGGAGGTCGTCGAGCGAGTTCTGGGGTTCGACCACCGTGGTGATGCCGAAGCGGATGGCGTCGTCCAGGGACTTGGCGAGGCGCCCGTACTGCCGGTCCGGTGAGGCCCACGGAAGACCCAGCTGCTTCAGGGCGCGGTGGCCGTCGCGGGACAGGCCCTTGACCGCGAAACCCTTGATGAAGCCGGTGGGTTCACCCGTGGCCGGGTCGGTCACGGCTTCGCCGAACGGCAGGTGGGTGTGGTCGCGGTCGATGCCGAGGCGGCGCAGGCCGGCGGTGTTGACCCAGGCGGTGTGCACGTCGTAGCTGAGCACGAAGGCCGGCACATCGCCCGTGACCGGGTCGAGATCGGCGGCGGTGGGCATCCGGCCGTCCGGAATGGCCGAGTAGTCGAAGGCTTCCGCCTCGATCCACCCGGCGTCAGGGTTGGCGGTGTGCCAGGCGCGGATGCGGGCGTGGACCTCGTCGAGGGTTCCGGCGCCGGAGAGCTGGACGCAGGCGTCGTCCGAGCCGAGCCGGACATGGTTGTGGGCGTCGACGAACCCGGGGAGCACCAGCTTGCCTTCGGCATCGATCACCCGGGTACCGGGCCCCGTCCACCCGTTCGCGTCCTCGTCGGAGCCGAGCCAGGCGATCCGGCCGTCGACCACCGCCATGGCCTGCGCCTCGGGGAGCGCCGGGTCGACGGTGTGGATGCGGGCATTGCGCAGGACGAGGTGGGCGGGGCTGGCCATGTGAGGTGACTCCTTGTGGTGCGGTCGGTGCTGTGCTGCGGTCTGTGCTGTCGTGCGGTCGGTGCGGTGTTCCGGCCGGTCGGTGGCTCGGGGCGGGTCGGGTCGGGTCGGGTCAGGAGGGGCCGGTGTGCGGTGCGACGGTACGCCGGGCGAGCGCCCAGTAGACGAGCCCCGAGACGACCGAGCCGAGCAGGGTCAGGTCGGCGCCGCCCAGCGGTGCGACGAGCGGGCCGGTCCACAGCTCGGAATCGCAGGTCAGCGCGGCGAAGAGCATGCCGACGAGCAGCGCGGTCATGCCGGCGGGGTGGTAGCCGGACCGGTACCAGTAGGCGCCGTCCGGTCCGGCGTGCAGCGCCGGCGCGTCGTAGCGGCAGCGGCGCATGAGCATGTCCGCGAGGAACACACCGCCCCAGGGCGCGAACACGATGATCAGCAGCGAGAGGAAGGACAGCAGCGAGCTGGTGAAGTCGGTGAGGAAGAGCGCGCACAGGGAACCCGCCGCGGTGACGGCCGCGCTGATGACGATGGCCTTGGAGCGGCTCCAGGGGACGCCCAGCACCTGAAGGTTCAGGCTCGACGAGTAGAGCGTGACGATCGAGTTGGTGACCGATCCGCCGAGCACGAGGGCGAGGAAGATCGGCTGGAACCATCCCGGCAGCAGCTTCTCCGTGCCCGCCACCGCGTCGGTCATGTCCGTCTGCGTGGCGGCGGCCACCCCGGCCACACCCAGCGCGACCGACGAGACGAAGCCGCCGAGCGCCCCGTACCAGGTGAGCGACCGCATCGAGGTCGTCCTCGGCAGGTAGCGCGTGTAGTCGGCGGGCATGGGAACGTACGAGAACGGCCCGGCCAGCATCACGACGAAGGCCGGACTCCACCCGGACGCCCCGGGCCGGGCCGCCGCTCCCGCGGTGTCGGCGCCCGGCAGCAGGAACACCAGGAGCACGGCGAAGCCGACGGCGAGGACGTACGCGATCCAGCGCTCGGCGAACTGAACGGTGGCATGGCCCCAGAGGGCGACGACAAAGGTCAGGGCGAGGGTGATCAGCAGGGCGAGGGCCCGCCCGGTGTGGCCGGACGCCCATCCCAGATCGGCGAAGAACGCTTCGAGGGCGAGCGTCCCGACGACCGTGTTGAGGATCGTGTAGCCGATGCTGACCACCCAGTTGAGCATGCCGGCGGGCCAGTTGCCGCGTACGCCGAAGGGGGCTCGGGAGATCACCAGGGTGGCGGTGCCGGTGCGCACGCCGCTCAGTCCGGCGGCGCTGATGGCGAAGAATGCCAGTCCGCCGAGGACGACGACCCCGGTGGCCTGCCAGAAGGACAGGCCGAAGGCGACGGCCAGGGCTCCGTTGATGACGTAGGTGAAGGTGAGGTTGGAGCCGAACCAGAGCCAGAACAGGTCCCTCGCGCTGCCGTGGCGTTCCTCGTCAGGAACCGGTTCGATGCCGTTGGTCTCGACCTGGAAGACCTGATCGGTGGCCATCGTCCCGCCGGACGCCCTCACGGTCGTCTCCTGCTGCGTCATGCGGCCTGCCCCTCATCCGTGCGTGTTCCGGGGCACCGGAACACGCACTTTGAATGCCGTTCTAAAAGTTAGAACGGCATTCAAGATGTGTCTCCGGGGGTCCGTCAAGACCTCTGCCGAAATCGGCGGCCCGCGGACCGTCCCGTAAGGTCGTCACGGAGTTCATGGAAGAGGAGGGGTGGCGTGGCGACGACGGCGCGACGGCGCGACGGGCTCCTGGCCCGGGAACGCATGCTTGAGGAGGCGATGGCGGCCATCGCCGAGGACGGCCTTGCCGCACTCACCATGTCGGCACTCGCCAAGCGCCTCGGCACCAGTGGCGGCCACATCCTCTACTACTTCGGCAGCAAGGACCGTCTGCTCCTGGAGGTGCTGGGCTGGAGCGAGAGCGCGCTCACCGAGCAGCGGCGGGCGCTGCTGGCGGGCCGGGCCGGCGCCACACGCAAGCTGGGCCAGTTCGTAGAGCTGTACCTCCCCCGCGGGCCGCGCGATCCGCGCTGGACCCTGTGGATCGAACTGTGGGCGCGCACGGCGTCGAACGAGCCGTTGCGACAGGCCCAGGCCGAGATCGACCGAGGCTGGCAGGAGGACCTCGAATCGCTCCTCGCCAAGGGTGTGCGGCAGGGCCGCTTCGCCGAGGACCTCGACACGGCGACCCGCGCTTCCGAACTGCTGGCCCTGCTCGACGGGTTGAGTACGCGTGTGGTCCTCGGTCAGCGCGGAGCGGACCGGGCGAGTGCGCTGCGTCTGGCGCTCTCGGCCACCGAGCGGCTGGTGGAGCGGAGTTAGGGTCTCCCCTTCGGATCATGCCCCGCTCCCCGACCACCTGCCGCGATCCGCCTGCCGGACTGGGATACCGTTGGTTCGCAACACGGCGTGGAGGGGACCACATTGACGCGGGTTGCGATTGTCGGTGGCGGGATCGGCGGCCTGGCCGCAGCATTGTTCCTGGGGCGTCGAGGTCATCAGGTGACCCTGTTCGAGCGGGACGGCCACAGGCCCGGACCGGATCTCGACCGGGACTTCTTCGAGTGGCACCGCCCCGGTGTGCCGCACGCCGTCCAGCCGCACGGACTCCTGGCCCCGGTCAGGACCGTACTCCGGGCGGAGGCTTCGGACGTGTACCGCGCGATGCTGCGCATGGGTGCCCGGGAACGCAACGAATTCGAATGGTTCGACGACCGCGGGCCCGCCCGCCCCGGGGACGAGGACCTGGTCACGATCCAGACCCGGCGCATCGTACTGGAGGCCGCCCTGCACGATGCGGTGCACCGTGAGCCGAGCGTGGAGGTGCTGCTCGGGGAACCCGCCGAGGGGCTCCTGCTTGACCGGCGTGCCGACATCCCGCAGGCCACGGGGGTCCGGACCGCCTCCGGGACGCACGATGCGGATCTGGTGCTCGACGCCGGGGGGCGCCGGTCCCCGGTGCCCCGCTGGCTGTCCGGGGCGGGCTGCCGGGATGCCGCCGTGGAGAACCACCGCGTCCGGATCGCGTACTTCTGCCGCTGGTACCGGCTGCGCCCCGACGGACCACGTGAAGCCGGACGCGTCAAGGCGGGATCGTCCTCGGCCTTCGCCGTCGGCGGGGTGTTCCCGTCGGACAACGGCATCTTCGCGGCTTCCTTGACGGTGTCCACCGCCGATCCGACCCGCGCGGCACTGCGGGACCCGGCGGTCTTCGAGCGGGTCGCCCGGACGTTCCCCGCCATCGCGGCCTGGCTGGAGCTGGAACCCGAGCCGGTCTCCGGAGTGCTCGCGATGGGGGGCCTGCACAATCGCTGGACCACCCCGGCCGACGCCGACGGGCCCGTGGTCACCGGGCTCGTCGGCGTCGGGGACTCGGTCGCGTACACCAACCCCACGATGGGGCAGGGAGTGGCCATGGCCCTGGAGACGGCACAGTGGGTGGCCCGGAACGCCGGTGCCGCATCGGATCCGGCGGCATTCACCGGCGAGTACCACCGATGGCTGGCACAGACCCTTCGCCTGCGGTTCGACGCGCAGGTCGCCGCGGACCGGGCGAACGCGGATCAACTCGGCAATCCCACAAGGATGTCGAACGATCCCCCCACCGCCGCCGCCCGCGAGCGGGCCGCCCTCGCCGCCTGCGCGTTCGACGACCCGCTGGTCATGCGTGCACGCGCGAAGGTCCGTCACCTCCTCCTCACCGCCGATCAGGCATACGGCACCGAAGAGGTACGCGCCAGGCTGGCGAACTGGCTGGACCAACACCCGGACTTCACACCCCGGTTCGACGGCCCCGGCCGTGCGGAATGGGAGTCTGCGGTGGGGCAGACGAAGAACGCCGCCTGTGCCCCGCGCACCGTCCGGGCCAGCCGATGACGAGTGCCGCAAGCACACAGACAACCCTTCGTACCATTTTTGCACTGTTGTAGCCCTTACAGGTGGTGTATCACTGGGTGTGGCCATATTGTCGTTTCAGGAACGACGGCTGGAAAAAGGGCCCACGACCGACGACTGTGCCGGTCGGCGTGGGCCCGACATCAGGCAGCCGAGGAGCCGATATGCACACACGCAAATTCAGGACAGCGCTCATGCTGTGCGCCGCCACGGCACTCGCGGCGGCGATTCCCGTTCCGGCATCCGCCTCCACGTCATCACCCGCCTCCACGAAGTCCCACTCGTCGGCTCGCGTGGTGGCCGTCGACTGTTTCTCGAACGCACAGGTACGGCCCGGCGACTTCCTGCTCGCCTGCGGCGACGGCAACAACCGTCTCATCGACATCCACTGGTCCCACTGGGGACCGAAATCCGCCGTGGGCAGGGCACTTGACGCGGTGAACGACTGCGATCCCTACTGCGCGGCCGGCAAGTTCCACACCTATCCCGTCATCGTCCGACTGGACCGCCCGGAGACCTGGAAGGCCGATCCCGAGCTGCGGCAGTTCACCAGGCTGCAGCTCGTCTACACCGACGGCAGGCCGGCGTACACCGAGCGGGTCGCGACGCACCAGCTCTGGGACTGACCGTTCCGGGCCCGGCCGCGTCGAGGACACCGGCCGCGAGGTGATGTGCGTGAACGCTCGCGAATGCACAGCCAATGCCCGCGGCCGATGGCGGCCCGGGTACGTGGCTGCCGCGTCGGTGTTCGCCATCGGGATGGCCGGGACCACCCTGCCCACCCCGCTGTACGGGCTCTACCAGGAACAGCTCGGATTCTCCGAACTGATGGTGACGGTCGTCTTCGCCGTCTACGCCATCGCCGTCATCACGGTGCTGCTGGTGGCGGGGAACTACTCCGACGAGTCCGGCCGAAAACCTGTGCTGCTGTGCGCGCTGGGCCTGTCGGCGGCGAGCGCGGGTTGCTTCCTGGCGGAGGGCGGTCTGCCGCTGCTCTTCGCGGGGCGGCTGCTGTCCGGCTGCGCGGCCGGTCTGCTGAGCGGTGCGGCGACGGCGGCCGTGATCGAACTTGCGGAACCCGGGCACAAGGCGCGCGCGGGGTTCGCCGCCACCGCGGCGAACATGGGCGGTCTGGGCTGCGGGCCACTGCTCTCCGGAATCATCGCGCAGTACACGCCCTGGCCGCTGACGCTTCCGTTCTGGATCCATCTGGGCCTGGTATCCCTGGCCTGCGGCATCACCTGGCTCCTGCCGGAGACCGTCGCCGAGCCGAAGCGCCGGCCGCGCCTGAGGCCGCAGGGGCTGTCCGTCCCCTCCGAGGTGAAAGGGGTCTTCCTCCCCGCCTCGCTGGCGGCCTTCGCCGGATTCGCGCTTCTCGGCCTGTTCACGGCGGTCGCACCGAGCTTCGCCGCGCGGACGCTCGGTGTGCACAATCTGGCAGTCTCGGGCGCCGTGGTCTTCTCCGTGTTCCTCGCTTCGACGGCCGGACAGTCCCTGTCCCAACGCATCGGCGCACGCCTCGCACTCCCGGTCGGCTGTGGCGTCCTCGTCGCCGGCCTGCTGCTGGTGGCGTCGTCGCTGATCGCCGAATCCCTGCTCCTGCTCGTCCTGGGCGCCCTGTGCGGCGGCACCGGCCAGGGGCTGGCCTTCCGCGCCGCGCTCACCCTGATCAGCGGCGCGGCCCCGGCACGGCATCGCGGCGGCACCATCTCGACGTTCTTCGTCGTCGCCTACGGCGGGATCTCCCTGCCGGTGGTCGGCGTCGGCGCCCTGGCCACCTGGCTCGGGCTGCGCCAGGCCGGACTGATCTTCACGGGCTGCGTGATGCTGCTGGCGGCGGGCGCGGGCACATACGCGGCGCGCAGGCTGTCCCGTGTGCCGGATCTGCAACCGGGTCCGCCGCCCACGGCGTCCTCCCGGTTCTGAGCACGGGACAGCCCTCGCCGTACGGGACAGCCCTTGCCCGACCGGAACGGGCACCGACGGCCCGGACTTGTATAAGGTGCCGTTTCGATATCGGCGTTCTGCGTGGGAGACGTTAGTGATGAGTGGTCAGCAGCCGGACCCGGGAAGTGCCTCGCAGGTCTTCCAACCGCTTGAGGGAGACGACCCGACCACCATCGCCGGATACCGGCTCGCCGCCAAGCTCGGCGCGGGCGGTATGGGCAAGGTGTACCTGTCGTACACACCCGGCGGGCGGCCGGTGGCCATCAAGGTGATCCGGCCCGAGTTCGGCGAGGACGCCGAATTCCGCCGCCGGTTCGCCCAGGAGGTGAAGTCCGCGCAGCGCGTGCAGGGCCTGTTCACCGCGCCGGTCATCGACGCCGCGACGGACGCCGCGCAACCGTGGCTGGCCACCGCGTACGTGCCGGGCCCCTCGCTCGCCGACGCGGTCGTCGCGCACGGGGCGCTGCCTGTCGAAACGGTGGTGCTGCTGATCGCGGGCATGGCCGAGGCGTTGCACGTCATCCACGGCGCGGGCATCGTCCACCGCGACCTCAAGCCGTCCAACGTGCTGCTCGCCGCCGACGGCCCCCGCGTCATCGACTTCGGCATCGCCCATGCCGCCGACGCGACCTCGCTCACCGGCAGCGGCGTCACCATCGGCACCCCCTCGTTCATGGCGCCGGAACAGGCCGCCGGGCGGAAGGTGACCCCGGCCACCGACGTCTTCGCGCTCGGTCAGGTGGCGGCGTACGCGTCGACGGGGACCCCGGCGTTCGGCGAGGGGACATCGCACGGCGTTCTCTACCGGATCGTCCATGAGGAGCCCGACCTCACCGGTGTCCCTGAGCGGCTGATGGAGCTGGTCAGCCGTTGCCTCGCCAAGGATCCGGCGGCCAGGCCGTCGATCGCCGAGGTCATCGCGCTCTGCCAGTCCGCGAACGCGGAGACGGTGCTGCGCCGCCCGGAGGACTGGCTGCCCGCCCCGGTCTCCGCCGACATCACGGTACGCGCGGCGGCCCCGGCCCCGGTCCAGACTCCGCCGCCGCCGGCCGCCGCCCCGCCCGTCGCCTACTCGCCCACCGCGCCGGTGGCCCCGTCGACCCCGCCTCCGGGCTACGGTCCGCCCGTGGCGCAGCAGCCCACTCAGCCGGCTCAGCCCTCTCCCGTCCCGCCCCAGGCCCAGCCCCCGTACCAGGTGCCCCATCCGGCCCAGGGACAGGCTCACGCCAACGCGTACGCCCCGACTCAGTTCCCGACGCAGGCGCAGACGTACCCCGGCAGCCCCGTACCGCAGGCGCCCCAGCGGCCCGGACGCTCCGGCAAGAAGCGTGCGGTCATGGCCATCGCCGCCGCGCTGGTCCTCGGTGTCGTGGCTGGCGGCACGCTGTATTTCCTGCTCAAGAACGACGATCAGAAGTCCCGGGCGGGCAGTTCCTCGGGCGGCAGGCAGACGAGCGACACGACCGGGAACGAGAGCCCGAGCGGGGACAACGGGGACAAGGAGACCGACTCCAAGCCGAGCACCAGGCCCCGGCCGCAGCCCGCCGATTTCAAGGGCATCAACCTCGTGGCCGGCTACCACCTGACGCTCGGGGACGACGACGTCCGGCCCCAAAAGGGTGAGGACGGTGAATACGAACTCTCCTACGACACCGGCGGATACCTCGATGCCGAGACCACGGGCGGCAGTCTGGTGCTGCTCGATCCGGGGCAGGTGGGATCGCTCGAAGTCTGCCTCGCGGAGACCCGGTTCACCGAGACCGTCGAACTCAGCGCGCTCTCCAAGGGCAGGCAGATCTGCGTCACGACGGGTACGGGGCACATGGGCCTCGTGACGGTCCAGGGGCTCCCGAGCGAGGATTCGCCCAGTGAGTACATGACGCTGGACCTCACCGTCTGGCGCAATGCCGCCGGGTCCGCCTCCGGCAGCTGAGCCCCCGCCGTACGGCACGTCACCTCGGCTCCGGCGGAATGCGGAGGCCGAGGCGGCGCGCCGGGTACGCCTCCGGGCCTCCCCGGCTTCCTCCCGGTGGCAGGGCCGGTCACATCCGGGTCAGCATGGACCCATGTCGCTCGATCAGGGAGTTCTCATGCCGACAGCGGTACTCGGTGCGAC
The DNA here is from genome assembly GCF_045040875.1 of Streptomyces sp. NBC_00012. Lineage (NCBI taxonomy): Bacteria > Bacillati > Actinomycetota > Actinomycetes > Kitasatosporales > Streptomycetaceae > Streptomyces > Streptomyces sp. NBC_00012. Next base: position 753,026 of record NZ_CP108309.1, read on the forward strand.
CGGTGGTCAGGGTGGCGCGGTGGTCGCCGCCCTGCTGGAGGCCGGGCGGGCCGTACGGGCCGTGGTGCGCGATCCCCGCAGTGGGCGGGCGCGGGCGCTGGTGGCGGCCGGAGCGGAGGTCGTGCCGGGCGATCTGTTCGACGCCGCCTCGCTCGCCGAGGCGTTCCGGGGCGCGGAGGCCGCGTTCGCCGTCACCACCCCCTTCCAGGACGGCCTGGATGCCGAGCTCGCCCAGGGCGCGGCGATCGTGCGGGCGGCCGTGGACGCCGCACTGCCCCATCTGGTGCTGGCCTCCGTCGCCAGTGCGGACCGGGACACCGGTGTCCCGCACTTCGAGACCAAGGCCAGGACCGAGGAACTGCTCGCTCGCTCGGGACTGCCGGCGACGGTGGTGGCACCGGCCTACTTCTACGACAACGCCCTGGGCTCCCGCGACGAGGTGGCTGCCGGTCTCCTCACCATGCCGATGCCCGGCGACACTCCCCTCCAGCAGACGGCGCGGCAGGATCTGGGGCGGGTCGTGGCCGCGGTCGTCGCCGATCCGGACCGGTGGACCGGGCAGCGGATCGAGGTGGCGGGCGACGATCCCACGCCGGTCCGGATGGCCGAGGAGATCGGACGGGCCGCGGGTGGCACGGTCGCGTTCCGCCAGTCCCCGCTGGAGGACCTGCGAACCGCGAACCCCGACATGTTTGCCATGTACAACTTCTTTGTGAGCGGCGGCTATCAGGTGGACATGGCGGCGCTGCGGGCACAGTTCCCCGCAGTCCCCTGGACGTCCTACGCCGCGTGGGCGGACGCCCAGGACTGGCCGAAGCCCCGAGGATGACTGCCGAACCCCACACGGGCGCTCCTACCAGGTGACGGCGATCCGCCGCGGGCTGCGGGAGGTGGAGCCCAGGTGCCATTCGACCGCTTCGGCGGGCTGTGCCAGGCGCAGGCCGGGGAAGCGTGCGGCGATCCGGTGCAGGGCGAGCGTGAGCTCCAGCCTGGCCAGCCAGGCGCCCAGGCAGTAGTGCGGGCCCGCTCCGAACGCCAGAGTGGGCGCCGCCAGCGGTGCGAAGAGGTCATCCAGCGGCCGGGGCGGAAACACCTCGGGGTCGCGGTTGGCCATGCCGCAGTCGGCGAGCACCACCGACCCCGCCGGGATCGTCACACCGCCGACCTCCGTGTCGGTGGCGGCGTGACGTGCGGTCCCCCGGTCGTCGCCGAGCGGAATCAGGTGCAGCAGGCGGTCCGCCAGAGTGCCTGCGGCCTGTTCGTCCGCTCCGAGACGGGGCCAGACGTCCGGCCGTTCGCCGAGCAGATAGAGCAGCGAATTGCTGAGCATGGTCATCGTGCTGTCATGGCCTCCCACCACCAACCCGCATACGAGGTCGATGAGTTGACGCTCCGGGATGCCGCCCGCCTCGTCGGCCGCCCGGACCAGCATGCTGGTCAGATCGTCGCCCGGCATGCTCCGTCGCTCTGCCAGCAGAGCCGTCCCGAACGCGGCGAACTCCGCCAGCACGGACGCCATTTCCTCCTCGGCGTGGGAGCCGTCGGAGAAGGCGTACTGGCTCCAGTGACGCAGCCGCTCCCGGGCCTCGGTGTCGAGGCCCATCACCTTGCTGATCACGGCGACCGGGAGCGGGAGGGTGAAGCCGGCCACCAGGTCCGCCGGACGTGCGCTGTCGGCGAGGTCGTCCAGGCACTGTTCGACGATCTCGGCGATCCAGGGCCCCCAACGGGCGACGGCCCTGGGGGTGAACGCGCGCCGCATCGTGCGGCGCAGGCGCAGATGGTCCTCGCCGTCCTGGTTGAAGATCAGGTCGAGGCTGCTCACCAGGCCGGATTCGCCCGACATTGACGGGGAGTCGGGCGAGTGGAGCCCGGCGCGTCCGAACCGGGCGTCGGTCAGCACCGTGCGGACGTCGGCGTATCGGCTCACCAGCCAGGCCGGGGTCCCGTCGGGTAACGCGACGGGCCGGGGCGGACCGGGCGGATCGAAGTCCAGCCGGTGCAGCGGGGGCAGGGGCGGGACAGGTCGGATGTGGGCATCGGGGGGGCAGGACACGTGTCCTCCTGGCTTGCACGGGGGTGGCGAGCTGCTGGGTGCGGGGCCGGGGCTCAGAGTTCGACCAGTACCTTGCCCCGGTTGGCCCCGGGGTCCCGGTAGAGGCTCCGGTAGGCGTCCGGGATGTTCTCGAAGCCCTGGTGGAGAGTGTGTCCGCAGCGCACCTCGCCCCGTCGGACCAGGCCACCGAGCTCGTCGTGGAGCGCGCGCCAGTTCTGTTCGGTGAACCATTCCAACGAGAAGATGCCCCGGATGTGGGCGCGCGGGAACATGATGTAGGGCAGCAGTCGCGGCCCCGTGAAGTCGCGGCCCACCTGGGTGGCCCACTGCCAGCACACGGCCACCTGGCTCTCGATGTTGAGCATGGAGAACACGGCGTCGGTGACGGCGCCGCCCAGATTGTCGAAGTACTTGTCGACGCCGTCCGGCGCGGCCCACAGCAGCGCGTCCCGCACGGCCTCGCTGTTGTCTCCGTGGCGGTAGACGACGACCGCGTCGAATCCCAGTTCGTCGAGGTAGTCCGCCTTCTCCGGCGTCGATGTGGTGCCCACCACTCTGGCGCCCGCGAGCTTGGCCAGTTGGCCGACCAGTGAGCCGACGGAGCCGGAGGCGCCGCTGACCACGACGGTGTCCCCCGGGCGGATCGACATGAACTTGGTCAGGGTGCCCCAGGCGGTCATGCCGGGGCCGCCCATGACGCCGAGTGCGGTGTGGAGTGGCAGCGCTTCGTCGTACCAGTCGGGGTCCAGGCGGCGGAAGGCCGGGAAGACCATCGGGAACGTGCCGGTCTGCCACGGGGTGGCCGCACCGTTGCTGACGAGATGGGTGCGCCAGCCGCCGAAACCCTGCACCAGGTCACCGGGACGGTGGGCGGCGAGCGGCCCCGCCTCCAGCACTTCCATGATCGAGTCGCCGCCCATGTGCGCACCGAGCGGAGTGTCCAGCGCGATGCCCTGGAGGTAGGGGTCCACCGATACGTAGCGCGTCCTCAGCAGCATCTCGTCCGGAGCGAGTTCAGTGTCGATCTCCTCCTCGACCTCGCCGTAGACCCGCTCGACGTCGGGCACACCCTCGATGTGCTCGCGCACCACCCATTTCCTGGCCCTCATCGCGCTACCTCACTTTCGACGGGGGCCGGGCGGCCCTCCGGAACGGACCGCGGCACCGGCCGGGGCCCCACCTCGATGACCCGGTGGGTCGGTGACGGATCGCTCTCGTCGATGGACGCGGTGAACTCGCGGCCGTCGTCGCGGCAGATGAACTGCATGACGTGCCGGCCGGCCGCCGCCGCGCGGATCAGGCCGCCCGTGGTCGCCCATACGCCGGACTGGTAGAAGTTCCGCAGCCCCGGCAGCCCGGGGCCGTGCCGTTTGATGAGCTTCTCCAGCGTCTCCCCGCTCTCCACGAACGGCTGCCAGCCGAGCACCGTGCCGTCGTAGTTGCCCGTATAGCGGACCTGGGTGAGCGGGCTGGACACGTCACGGACGGCGATCGCGTCGGCGATCCCGGGGTGCTGCCGCTCCAGGAACGCGACGAGCGTCTCGCGGGCCCGGCGCTTGGCCGCGTAGTACCCGCGGCCGTGGCGCACCGGAAGCGTGTGCAGCTCCTGCCCGCCCCGGCTGCGGGTCGCCTGTTCCGGGCCTTCGTCCAGGGCACGCCAGGGGGCGATGTCGCAGAAGTAGGTGGCGTAGGCGACGCTCGTCCCGGGCGGGGAGAGCTCGGGGTAGTGCTGGTTGCGGAACTGGACGTTGATGCTGGGGTGCCGGATGCCGGTCAGTCCGGCCGCTTCCGTCTCGTCGAGCAGATAGGTGGTGCAGGGGTCGGCGTCGGGGAAGTCGCGGCGCAGGCCGAGGAAGAGTGTGAAGTAGCCGGGGAACACCATGCCGGGTTCCCGGATGGTGCGTGTGTAGAGGCGCCGGTACGCCTCGTTGAGATAGCGGCCCTTCAACAGGTCCATCATGGTGGTGCGTCCGTCGCAGGCCGAGACGATGATGTCGGCGCGCAGTTCACGCCCGTCGCTGAGCCGCACCCCGACCGCTCGGTCGTCCTCGACCAGCACTTCCTCGACCTTGGCGTTGTAGGTCACTTCGCCGCCGAGTCCGCGGTAGCGCCGCTCGATCGACTCGGCCAGCCCGAGCGAGCCCCCTTCGGGGACGCCCGCGGAGAGGTTGGCGTGCGAGGCGAGCTGGAAGTGGAACGGCAGTACGGGGAACGCCGGGTGCTTCTCGTAGAGGATGAAGTTGAACGCCTCGCGCAGCAGCGGGTCCTTGAATCTCGCCGAGTAGTCGGTCATCAGTACGCCGATGGATTTGCGTACGACGTTGAAGTACGGAATGAAGGAGGCCAGCATGCGCCAACGTTCCATCGTCGGCATCAGTCCGACCGGTCTGAGAAAGGGATAGACCGCGAGGGCTTTACGGAAGCCGCGCAGTTGCTTGCAGAAGTCCCTGATCAGGGCCGAGTCGGCGGGCGACAGCTCGGTGAGGTGGGCCTGGAGCCGATCGGGGTCGGAGTAGAAGTACACGGCCCGGCCGCAGCGGCCGCGTACGACGTTGAACACGTCGAAGTGCCGGATCTCCTTGCCCTGCAACGCGCCGAGCTCCAGCCAGATCTGGTGCATCTCGTTGCCGGGCCCGCTGCCCAGGAGCCAGCTGACGCAGGGGTCCAGCCTGAAGTCGCCCCGGTCCCAGGCCGTGCAGCAGCCGCCGGGCAGTTCATGCATCTCCAGGACATGGGTCCGGTAGCCGTTCATCCGGGCGTAGCACCCGGTGGACAGACCGCCCAGTCCTGCGCCGATGATGATCACCGACTCTCGTTCGGAACGCGGCATGAACCTGTTCTCCTCAGTGCTCATGTGCGGCTGTCACCACGCATGGACCAGTTGTCGAGCTGGGGCAGTCGGCCCAGCTTCCCTGGGTGCCAGGGCTCGGTGCCCCGGCTCTCGGTGGCCGTGAACCCGCGTCCCAGCTCGTCGCAGAGGTACTGGACGACGAAACGCCCGGTGGAGGCGGCGCGGATCAGACCGCCCATGCCGACCCACTGACCGGCCATCGAGAATCCGCGCAGGCCCGGCAGGCGCATGCGGTCCTTGCCGACCAGCTTGGCCGCGATGTCGTCGGCCTCGGAGAACGCCTTCCAGGCCAGGATGGAACCGTCGTGGTTGCCGGTGTAGCGCCGGGTCGTCGCCGGGGAGGCGACATCGACCAGATCGATGCGCTCGCCCAGACCCGGCAGCCGACGCTCCAGGAACCCCCGGACGAAGTCGGCCACTTGGCGCTTCTTCTCCCGGTATTCCTTGCGGTCGGCGGCGCGCAGCTCCTTCCAGTACGCGAAGTCGCTGAAGTAGGTGCAGTGGATGACCGATCTTCCGGGCGGGGCGAATCCGTCCGAGTAGTCGGAGCGCATCTGCACCACCACGCTGCTCTGCAGTGCGCCGGGCAGTTGACCGGCGTCCTGCGGGTCGAGCAGGTATGTGGTGCTGTGGGCCCGGTCCGGGCCCGGTTCGCCCCGGACCCCGACGAAGGCCGAGACCACCGCGGGGAACAGCGTGCCGGGTCGGTGCAGCAGTTCGTCGTAGAGCTTGTCGATGCGCGGTCCGGTGTACCGGCCCTGCAGAAGGCCGTGGATCGTGGTGTGGCCGTCGCAGGCCGCGACGACGTGGTCGGCGTAGTACCGCTTGCCGTTGCGCAGTTCGATCCCGACGGCGCGCCCGTCCTCGACCATGATCCGTTCGACCCGTGCCCGGTAGCTGATCTCACCGCCGAGCCCGGTGTAGCGTTCCTCGATCGACCGGGCCAGGCCCAGCGAACCTCCTTGCGGGAAGCCGGCGTTGTGATGGTGGGCGCCGGCCATGTTGAACAGGTACGGGAGGAGCGGGAAGCCCTCCGGGTCCTGGAAGAAGATGTTGCGGAACGCCCTGCGGAGCAACGGGTCCTGGAACCGGTCGGCGAACTGGTGCATCGGCGTCGCCGCGGTCCGCCAGAACAGGCGGAACGCGGGCAGCACGGTGCGCAGCAGCGCCGCTCTCTCCTTTACGGTGCGCAGTGCGGGGGCGGTCAGGAACGGGTACAGCTCGATCTCGGTGAACCGGCGCAGATCACGGCAGAAGGAACGGATCAGCCGGGCGTCGGCGGGCGAGATTCCCAGCAGGTGGTGTTCCAGCCGGTCCGGGTCGTTGTAGAAGGTCACGGAGCGCCCGGTCTCGTCGACCACCCGGTTGAACATCTCGAAATTGGTGATGGTCTTGCCGTCGAGCGCACCCAGTTCACGCCACACCTGGTTGGCGTCATTGCCGGTGGCCGTGCCGATCAGCCATTCGATGCAGTAGTCGAAGATGTAGCCGTCGCGCGACCAGGCCGTGCAGCAGCCGCCGGGCAGCACATGCTTCTCGAAGATGCGCGAGCGCATCCCGTTCATCTGCGCGTAGCACCCGGTCGACATTCCCGCGACACCGGCTCCGATCACGATGACACGGGGCCTTCCGTCCGTTTCCCGTCCGGGGACGCTCCAGTCGTCCTCCGTCTCATCGGGCATCGGCGCCGCCCTCCTGGAGGATGCCGCGCACCAGCTCGGCGTTGCGGGCCGAGTGCTTGGGGTCGAGCATGTCGGCGTGGATCCCGGAGCCGCGCAGCAGGGCCGTGGCCGTGGTCGAGCTGCCGTGCCAGGTGCCGGACGCGTCGGCGGCGTAGAGTGCCGTCTTCTCCTGGTCGGTGATCACGCTGACGGTCGCGGACACCGTGCCGAGGTTCGGGGTGCGCCCGCAGAAGGCCAGGTACTCCGCGGCGTGATCGAGGGTCTCGCGTGCCACCGCGTCCGATCCGGTGTGCTTGCGCAGGTGTTCGGCCAGCTCCGCCTCGAAGAACTCGATCTGCTCGGGGCCGGGTTCGTACGCCTCGACGATGCGGTGCGAGTCCAGCACGACCACATGGGCGACTTCGCGGCCCCGGCTCTCGAGTTCCTTGGCCACCTCGAACGCGAGGTTGCCGCCGAGCGAGTAGCCGAGCAGCAGGCATCCGCCGTCGGGCCGGTGGGACTCGACGAGGTCGGCGTAGCGGGCCACCTTGTCGGCACCGGGGACATAGTTGAAGGCGATCAGCCGGTACTCGGGCAGCGTGGTGGCGAACCCCCGGTAGACGAGTCCGTGGCCGCCCGCCGGCGGGAAGCAGAACACGGTCTGCTCCCGTTCGCTGTTGAAGCTGAGGCAGGGCAGGTCGTCGGCGATCGATCCGGTGGCCAGGCGTTCCAGCGTCGCGGCCATTCCGTGCAGGGTCGTGACCCGGTACAGCAGGCTTACGGGAATGCCGACGCCGAACTCCTTGCGCAGCCGGTGGATCAGCTCGATCAGTTTGATGGAGCTGCCGCCGGCTTCGAAGAACTCCTGTGCCAGGCCGACCCTTTCCAGCCCGAGCAGTTCCTCCCAGTGCCGGGCCATGCTCAGCTCGAAGGGGGTGCGCGGCGTCTCCTCGGGCTCGTCGTCCACGTCGAACCGGGGCATCGGAAGGGCGGTGGGGTCGACCTTGCCGTTGGCGGTCAGCGGCAGTCGCGGCAGTACGACGAAGTGTGCCGGAACCATGTAGGCGGGCAGTCGGTCCCCGAGGTACCGGCGCAGCGCGCGCCGGTCCGGTGCGGCTCCTCGGGCCGGTACGCAGTAGGCGACGAGCACGTCCTCGCCCCGGGCGTCGGGGCGCACCGTGACGACCGTCCGGACCAGCTCGGGCCGCTGGGCGAGGTGTGCCTCGATCTCGCCGATCTCGATCCGGTGGCCCCGGATCTTGACCTGGTCGTCGACCCGGCCCAGCAGATGGACCCGGCCGTCCGCGTCCCAGCGTGCCGCGTCGCCGCTGCGGTAGAGGCGCACGGGGGCGGCGCCCGGCTCCCGGCTCAGGGTCCGGGTGACGAAGCGCCGGTCAGTCAGCGCGGGGTCGCCCGCGTAGCCGAGGGCGACGCCCTCGCCGCCGATCCACAGCTCGCCGGGCACGCCGGGCGGCACCGGCTCGCCGTGCCGGTCGAGCACATGGAGCGTGCTGTTGCCCAGGGGCCGTCCGATCGGCACCGTACGGCCCGGTTGCAGGTCGTCGACGGATCCCTCGAAGAAGGCGCTGTCGATGGTCGCCTCGGTGACCCCGTAGGAGTTGATCAGCCGGGTGTGCGGCCCACACAGGTCGTGCAGCCGCCGGTACTCCCCGGCCTTCCACACGTCGGAACCGACGACCAGCAGACGCATGAAGTCCAGGCGCCGTCCGTGGCGTTCGCAGTGGTCCATCAGTCCGCGCACGACGGCGGGCACGAACTCCGCGCAGTCGACGCGTTCCCTGCGCATCGTGGCGTGCAGGCGCTCTGTGTCGAAGAGCAGATCGCGGTCGACCAGCACCAGGCTGCCGCCCGAGCACAGCGCCCGCACCACGTCGCCGGTGAAGACGTCGAACGACGGGGCGGCCATCTGGAGGTGCACCCGGACGTCGCGGTCCAGCCGGTACTCCTGGAGCCAGGCCGCGTAGGCCGAGGCGAGATTGCGGTGACTGACCCGTACGGCCTTGGGGAGGCCGGTCGATCCGGAGGTGTGGATGATGTACGCGGCGGAGTCGGGACCGATCGGGTCCTCGGTGCCTGCCTCGCTCGCGGTCCGGCCGTCCGGCTCGGGAGCCGTGTCCGGGTCAGCTTCCCGCAGCTCCCGCAGCGTGAGGGTCCGGACCGGCAGCCCCGCCATCCGGTCCCGGCAGGCGTCGTCCTCGGTGACGACGAGGGTGGCGTCCGCGGTCCGTACGGTGTGGGCGGCGCGGTCGGCCGGGTGGTCGGCCGGGATCGGGAGATAGGCGCCGCCGGCCTTGAGGACCGCGAGCAGCGCGACGACGAGGTCGGGCGACTTCTCCAGGCAGAGCGCCACCACCGACCCGGCCCCGACCCCGAGTGCGCGCAGCCTCCGGGCCAACTCGTCCGAACCGTGGTCCAGTTCCGCGTACGTCAGCCGGTGCGCCGGCCCGTTGAGCGCCGGAGCCGTGATGGCCACGGTGTCCGGGCAGCGGGCGGCGGTCTCACTGATCAGCCTGTGCACCGGGCGGAAGCCGTCCGCCTCGCCCTCCCCCGCCGCAGGCGGCAGGGCCGCGCGTCCGGCACCGCTCCACTCGCCGATCAGCCGCTCGCGCTCCTGGGCACCCAGCATCTCCAGCCGCGAGGTGGGCCGGTCCGCCGGGGCCCGGGTCATGCTGTCGAGCAGTGCGGTGTAGTGCGATGCCATCCGCCGCATGGTCTCCGGCAGGAACAGGTCGGTGTTGTACTTCAGGACGCAGTGGAAACGGTGCTCCGCCTCGTCCTCGTAGACCGACAGCGTCACATCGAACTGCCCCTCCTCCTCCGGCAGTTCGATGTACTGGAGCCGGTAGCCGTACTTCTCGGTGGCGACCTTGTGGGTGAGCAGGATGAACATGGCCTGGAACACCGCGGAGCGGCTGGGGTCGTGCTGGAGTCCCAGCTTGTCGACCAGCAGCACGAACGGGTACTCCTGGTTGTCCAGACCGCCCAGCACGGTCGTGCGGACCTCCTGGAGCAGCCGGGCGACGGACGGGTCGCCGGACAGATCCGCGTGCAGCGGGAGCGGGTTGACGAAGTAGCCGTAGACGGCGGCGAAATCCTGCTCGGTCCGGCCGGTCACCGGGCTGCCCACGATGACCTGGTCCTGGCCGGAGTAGCGCTGCAACAGCAGGTAGTAGGCGCTCAGCAGCACCATGAACGGGGTCACGTCGTGCTCGCGGGCCAGGGTGTGCACCCGGGCGCTCAGTTCGGTGTCCAGGACGAAGAACTCCGAGGCGCCGTTGTGCGTCTGCACGGCGGGGCGGGGCTTGTCGACGGGCAGTTCCAGGGTCGGGACATCGGCCGGCAGGTGCGAACGCCAGTAGTCGAGCATGCGCGGAGCCGCGGGGCCGGCCAGGAAGCGGTTCTGCGCGTTGAGGAAGTCCAGGTAGCGTGCGGTGACGGGCGGCAACGAGGGGGCCCGGCCCTGGCGCAGCCCCTCGTACACCGCCAGGAGCTCCTCGATGAAGGTGAACGTCGAGATCGCGTCGGAGACGATGTGGTGCACCGCCTTCATGATCACCCACCGGTCGGGGGCTCGCTTGAAGAGGCGGAAGCGGAAGAGCGGGTCGCTCTCCAGGTCGTACGGCCTGCGGTACTCGGCGACGATCGTGCGGTGGATGTCCTCCCACTCCTGGTCCTGCACGTCGAACAGCGCGACGTCCGGGCTCGCCTCCGGCGACACCTGTTGCAGCGGCACGCCGTCCACGGTGCGGAAGTTGGTGCGCAGCGCGGGATGGCGCGCCACCGTGCAGCGCACGGCCTCGAACATGAGGTCGGGGTCGAGTGCGACCCGGACCTCGACCGCGCCGCCGATGTTGTACGCGTAGCCCTCGGGGTTGAGCTGCCTGAGGAACCACAGGGCCTTCTGGTTCTGCGTCAGCGGGTGGCTGAGTTCGTCCTCGAACACCTCCACCTGGGCCGTGTCCGTACCGCCGGCTTCGTGGGCGACCAACTCGGCCAGTGCGTCGTGGAGTTGTTTGATCAGCTCGGCGACCGGAGTGCCGCTCAGCAGTGCCACCACGGGCGGGGCGACGCCGAGCTCGGAGCTGAGGCGGGCGCGCAGCTCCATCGCCAGGAGCGAGTCGAGCCCCAGCGCGTTGAGCCCGGCCTGCGGATCGACCCGGTCGGCGCCGGTCCGCAGCACCGAGGCGGTCAGCTCGATGAACCGCCCGGTCACCAGGGCCAGGCGTTCCGCCGTGTCCGCGTGGCGGAAGGTTTCGAGGATGCCCTCGCCCGGCCCGGTCGCCGCCTTGGAGGGGGCCGTCGCCGCCAGCTCGGCGACCAGCCGGGGTGGTGAGGCGTACCAGTCCTGGAACACCGGCCAGTCGACGACTGTCGCGACCAGCAGCTGGGCGCGGTCCTGGCCGATGACGCGTTCCAGTACGGCCATGCCGACGTCGGGTGCGAGCGAGCTCATCCCCCGGTTGTGGAGGTAGTGGTCGACGAGCCCCAGCTCTTCGATCATGCCGGTGGCCCAGGGCCCCCAGTCCACGCTCAGCCCCGGCAGCCCGAGTGCCCGGCGGTGCTGGGCCAGCGCGTCCAGGAACGCGTTGCCCGCGGCGTAATTGGTCTGGCCCGCCGTGGTGAGCAGCGACGCGATCGAGGCGAACAGCACGAAGTGGTCCAGCGGTTCGTCCCGGAGGTGGCGGTGCAGCAGATGGGCACCGATGGCCTTGGGGTCGTGGGCCTCGGCGAACGTCCGCCGGTCCATGTCCTCGACGAGTGTGTCGCGGACCTGCCCGGCGAGATGGAACACGCCGCGGATCGGCAGCGGATCGGTGCGTCGGTGCGTGTCCAGCCAGGTCGTGAACGCGGCTTCATCGGTGATGTCGAGCGGCGCCAGGACAACCCGTGCGCCCAGCGCCTCCAGTTCCTTGACGAAGGCGGTGGCACGGCCCGCGGCGGTGTCGGGTTCAAGCTCCCGCCAGGTGGAGCGCTCCGGCAGTGCGGTGCGTCCGATCAGGATCAGGCTGCGCGCCCCGCGTCGGACGAGCGTGCGGCAGAGCAGCCGGCCGAGCGCTCCGAAGGCACCGGTGACCAGGTAGTTCGCGTCGGTGCGCAGTCGCAGCGGGAGTGGGTGGGTCAGTTGTTCGGCCCGCCGGACGCGGCTGGTCCGACGGGCCGAGCCACGGAGCGCGATCTCCTCCTCGTCGTCGGTCAGGAGTTCACGCAGCAGCGCGCGGGCCTCGGCCCGGCACTCCTCCTCGCCCGGCACGCGGGCGTCCAGGTCGATCAGTTTGCCGGGGTGGGAGGTCAGCTCCTGGTGCCTGAGCACCCGGCCAACTCCCCACGCCGGTGCTCCCAGCGGCTCGACGCTCTCGCCGGGCTCGACGTGCTGGGCACCACGGGTCACGATGTGCAGCCGTCCGGCCCTGCCGCGCCGGAGCAGCGTGCGGGCGAGCGCGATCAGCGAGTAGGACCCGGTGCCGCTGTGCCGTACGAGGTCCCGCGGCGAGGCCTGGGCGAGCGGAGGCAGGTCGAGGTTCCACAGATGCACGATGGATCCCACGCGCCCCGCGTCGCCGCTGCCTTCGCCCAGGTCGGCGAAGAGCCGCTCCAGGTCGGTGGCGGACCCCGGGACGACGGTGAACTCGTTGCCTTCGCCCCCGCTCCGGTACGTGTCGCCCGGACGCACCAGGTGGCAGCGCCCGCCCCGGGCGGTCAGCAGGGCACTCAGGGCGTCGCCGACGCCCTGACCGTCGGCGAACACCAGCCAGTCGCCGCCGGCGGACTCGGCGGGACGGCCTTCGGCGCCGGTCACCACGCCGTGCTCGGCCTCGTCCGTGGCGGGATCGAGGGGGCTGTCGATCCAGACGGTCTCGGCGAGCCAGGAGTCGATCGTGCCGAGTCCGACCGCGGTGGATGCCTTCTCCACGTCGGCTGCGCGGAAGCCGTTGATGCCGCCGAGGGGTTCGCCGCCGTCCGCGTAGACGGCCATGTCCCCGACGAGTTCGTCCGCACCGTCGCGGGTCACCGTGGCGTGCACCCAGATCGGCCGGTCTCCCACCGGGGCCAGGCGCAGCTCGTCGATCGAGAGCGGCAGGCGGATCCCGGTCGTCCGCCGCTCCGGTCCACCTGCACCCGTGCCCGCACCTTCGGCTTCGAGCAGTTGTGTCGTCAGCAGCGACTGGAAGCAGGCGTCGAGCAGTACGGGGTGGATGTGGTGTCCGGCCGCGTCGTCACCGATCACCGTGGGCGGCCGGAGTCGGGCGAGTACCTCTCCGGAGCCGATCCACACCTCGTCGATGGCCCGGAACGCGGGCCCGTAGTGGTAGCCGAGGGCGGCGAGCTCCGCGTAGCAGTCCTCGCCTCCCAGCCGGCGGCGGGCTCGGTCCCGGAGGGCTTCGGTGTCGGCCGCGGGCCCGGCCGGTCGTGGTTGCCCCGAGCGCACGACTCCGCTCGCGTGCACCGCCCGGCCGCCCTCGTCCGCGCCCTTCGACGCGATCGTGAACGCCGCGTTCTGCGAGGAGAGGGTCAGCCGGACTGCCCGGTCCTCGCCCTCCGGCAGGAACAGTGCCTTGCGGAACTCGATGTCTGTCAGCACGACATGGGTGCCGCCGGTCAGGGAGCGGACCGCCTGCGTGGCCATCTCCAGGTATCCCGCTGCCGGGAAGACCACGGTGGACTGGATGCGGTGGTCGTCGAGGTAGGGCAGCCGCTCGGTGTCCAGGGCGGTGTCCCAGGTCGGTTCGGTGTCCGCGGTGCGACGGCCCAGCAGTGGGTGGTCGGCGTGGCCGAGACGGACCTGGGCCACGGGTGCGGGCTCCGTCCAGTAGCGGTCGCGCCGCCACGGGTAGCGGGGCAGGACCACCGGTCTGCCCGCCGGGTGCAGGGTGTCCCAGGCGATGGGAACGCCGAGGTTGTGCAGCTGGGCCAGCGAGGCGGCGAAGCGCTCCGGCTCGTTCTCCTGGCGGCGGATCGACGGCAGGGTCCGTGCGGCCGTGCCTCGGTCTTCGAGGCACTCGCGGATGGAGTGGCCGAGCACCGGGTGCGGACCGATCTCCAGGAACAGTCCGTATCCGTCGTCGGCGAGCCGGTCGACGGCCGAGCGGAAGCGGACCCGGTGGCGGACGTTCTTCCACCAGTAGCTCGCGTCCAGCTCGCTGCCGTGCGCCGTGCCCTCCTGTCCGGTCAGGTACAGCGGAACCGTCGCCGCCCGGGGGTCGAGATCGTGCAGCGAGGCCAGGAGTTCGTCCTTGATCACGTCCATGCCCGCGCTGTGGTACGGAACCTGCACCGTGAGGAACTTGGCGAAGACCTGTTCGGCGTGCAGCCGGTCCGCCAGCTCGGCCAGTGCGTCGCGCTCACCGGCCAGGGTGACCGCCGAGGGGCTGTTGACCGCGGCCACGGACACCCTGCCCCCGAACGCGGCCACCCGGGCCTGCGCCTCGTCCTCGGGCAGGCTCACGGCGAGCATGGTGCCGGTGCCGGTCAGCTTCTGCTGGAGACGGCTTCGGTGCACCACCACCTTCACCGCGTCCTCCAGGGAGTAGACCCCTGCCTCGTAGAAGGCGGCGACCTCGCCGGTGCTGTGACCGACGACGGCGTCCGGCCGCACTCCGTAGTGGCGCCACATGGCAGCGAGCCCCACCTGAACGGCGAAGTTGGCCGGCTGTGCGAGCCAGGTCTCGCCCATGCGCGAGCCGGCCTCGTCGGCCCTCATCTCCTCGATCAGGGACCAGCCCGCGATCGAGCGGATGGCCCCGTCGCAGCGGGTCACGGCGTCCCGGAACACCTCGTCACCGTCGAGCAGTTGGCGGCCCATCCCCCACCACTGCGGCCCCATGCCGGTGAAGACCCAGACCAGGCCTCTCTGTTCGGCTTCGAGCTGCCTGTCGTGGACGACTCCGGGGTGCGGTTCGCCGCGCAGGAAGGCGTCGAGCGCCTCGTCCAGTCCGGCCCGCGAGGAGTACACGACGGAGAGCCGCGACTCCAGGTGCTGGCGGCGGTGGGCCAGTGTGTAGCCGAGGTCGGGCAGCGGCACCTCGGGCCCGTGCGCCCCCGCCAGCTCGCGGCGGATGCCGACCGCCACCTCCGGCAGTGCTTCCGGGGCGCGGGCGGTCAACGGGAGGAGATTCCAGGCCCGTTCGCCGGACGGGGCAGACGGGGCACTCCGGTCCGGTGCCTGCTCCAGCACGACGTGCGCGTTGGTGCCACCGAACCCGAACGAGTTCACCCCGGCCCTTGCGGGTCCCTCGTGTGCGGGCCACCGGGTCGGCTCGGTCGGGATGCGGTACGGGGACGCCCCCTGGTCGATGGCGGCGTTCAGCTGCTCCAGGTTGATGTGCGGCGGGATGGTGCGGTGCTTGAGGCAGAGCACGGTCTTGATCAGGCCGGCGATGCCCGCCGCCGATTCGGTGTGCCCGATGTTCGTCTTCACCGAGCCCACGTAGCAGGGCGCGTCCGGTCGGCGGCCCTCTGCCAGCGCCCGGCTCAGTGCGTTCGCCTCGATGGGGTCGCCCACGGGCGTGGAGGTGCCGTGCGCTTCCACGTACTGGAGGTCGCCGGGCGTGATGCCGGCCTCGCCGCAGACGCGCCGGATGAGGGAGACCTGGGCGTCCGCGTTGGGCACGGTGATGCCGTTGGTCCGGCCGTCCTGGTTGACTCCCGCGCCGAGGATCACCGCGTGGATGGGGTCTCCGTCGCGCAGGGCGTCGTCCAGTCGTTTCAGCGCGACCAGGCCGACACCCTCGGCCCGGACGTAGCCGTTGGCCGTGGCGTCGAACGCCCGTGAACGACCGTCGGGCGACAGGAATCCGCCCTTCGTCTCGGCGATGGTGTACTGCGGAGCCATGTGCAGCAGAACGCCGCCGGCCAGCGCGAGGTCGGTCTCCCGGTTGTTGAGGCTCTGACAGGCGAGGTGCACCGCGACCAGGGAGGAACTGCACGCGGTGTCGAGCGACAGGCTCGGTCCGCGGAAGTCGAAGCAGTACGAGAGACGGTTCGAGACCATCGTCATCATGGTGCCGGTGGCGGTGTGGGCGGCGAGTGACGAGAAGCCCAGGTCGGAGAATTGAAGGATCTTGTAGTCCAGCGTGAACGCGCCGACGAACACGGCGGTATTGCTGCCGGCGAGCTCCGCGGGCCGCTGTCCACCGTCCTCCAGCGCCTCCCATGCGACTTCGAGCAGTTTTCGCTGCTGCGGGTCCATGTGGTCGGCCTCGCGCGGGCTGATACCGAAGAAAGCGGGGTCGAATTCGTCGAAACCGTCGATGTAGCCACCGCGGCCGCCGATCAGACGTCCCGGTTTCTCCTTGTACCTGCTGCCGAGACTGCCCACGTCATAGCGATCGGCCGGTGTCGGTGTGATGCAGTCCTTGCCCTCCATGAGATTCTGCCAGTACGCGCGGTGGTCCGACGCACCGCCGGGCAGTCGGCACCCCATGCCGATGATCGCTACTTTTTCGCTCACAGAGGCACTGTTCACGTCGGGCAAGGCTGTAACTCCTCAAGTCATGACGCCGCGGACCGGCATAAAAGGGCAGTTCAGGCAGAACCGGTCCCCGGCCCCTTCGCACTGCGCAGGGGGTGGAGAAGGCTGGCGACGATCTCCCCGGTACCGGGGAAGGGCGCGGGATCGCCGAGGCCGACGGCGACCGGTTCGCGGCCGGGCCGCCAGGTGTAGCTGTTGAAGGCGTGGTCCCAGATCGACAGGTCCGAGCCGTAGTGGCCCGCCTCGGACAGATCGGTGCTGTGGTGCAGTCGGTGTTGTTCGGGGCTGGCGAGCACATGGTTGAGCCGGCCGATGCGCACGTCGATGTTGGCGTGGATGAAATATCCCTGAGCGGCCACAAAAAGGCCCACGACGAACACCGATTCGCGGGAGAAGCCGACCAGCGCCAGAGCCAGCTGAACGACCCCCTGCGCGAGAACGATATCGAGGACGTGATTGACGCCATTATTGGCGACATTGACCTTTTCCGGCACATGATGCACACCGTGCAGCCGCCACAATATCGCATTGGTATGACCGAACCTGTGCACCAGATAACTGGCGAGAGAACCGATCAGCAATGCCGCGGGTATTTCTGCCCAGAGATTGAGCTCCGATTCGCTCGGCGACACCTCGGAGACAATGACGGAGACAAGATACTGCGCGAATGCGCTGGCCACCATCGTCAGCAGGAAATAGACCCCGTACCAGCGCCATTCACCGACATTCGGATGCCAGGCGCGGCAGTGCGGAATCACTCGTTCGAGCACGGTGAGATAGGAAATGACGCCGAGCAGGAAGAGCGGGCTCACACGATCGGGATCCCAGTCGAGACACAGAGCCGCCGCGGCCACCGAAACCGTGCCCGCCAGCAGGAACGGGTACCCCGCCGCACGCAGGACCGCGCGCGTGACGGGCGCCGGGGCACCTTCCCCTCCGACCCGACCGGCATCCGCCCCCGGATCACCGCCGGGCAGCGGTTCGCAATTTTCCACTCACAGCACCTTCACGAAAAGAACCGGCTCAGCAAAGTGCACGGACCAGGAAAGAGATGATGATTTACCGCATGCGGGCGCACGGGGCCGGCACACCGGTCGCCACGTGTCGCACGCAAAAAATACGGACTGAAGTGTGATGGGGATCGCCTCATGGACCCCACGGACCCGAGAGCCTTCTCCAGGCCGGCCCGCTCTACTAACTTTTCCCCACTCAGCGGCCTCAACCGTCGAATTCAAGCCGCATGCCGATACCCGGCGAGGGTCGTGGCGAGAGTCGTGGGCAAGGCCCGAACCACGCGATTCAGCGTGAATATTAATTACTAATAATATCGACATGGCAAGGTTGACCGCCTCTGCGAGGCACTGCCCCCGGCCGCGCTTCGGCCGATTCGCGCGGCGGGGTGCGCGGCCGGGGCCCTCAAGCCACCAGGGGGCGGTCCTGTGGCGCGATCGGTGCGGGAAGCACCGTGGAACCACTCAGGTAGCGGTCCGTCGCGGCGGCTACGGACCGCCCCTCCGCGATGGCCCACACCACGAGGGACTGGCCGCGCCCCGCGTCACCGGCGATGAAGATCCCGTCCGTCCCAGGTCTGGCCACCCGCCCGGACGGCTCCGCCGTCTCGGCCCCGAAGCAGGCGTTCCGAGCGAAGTTCCCCCGACTGTCCAGCGTGAGTCCCAGCTGCCGCATCAGCCCCGTGCCGTGTTCGGGGCCGTAGAAGCCGAGGGCGAGCAGGACCAGATCCGCCGGGATCTCCCGCTCGGTCCCGGGGCGCGGCCTTCTGGCCTCCGGCTCCACTTCCGCGAGGCGCAGGGCGCGCACCCGCCCGGTCCGGTCCCCATCGAAGCGGAGGGTGGCCGAGGAGAAGACCCGTGGATCCGCGCCTTCCCGTCCCCGGGCCTCCTCATGGGCATGGGATATCCGGTAGACCTTCGGGTATACGGGCCAGGGCTCGCTCTCGGGACGGTTGCCGCCGGGCTCCGGATTGATGTCCAACTGCACCACCGACGCCGCCCCCTGGCGCAGTGCGGTGCCCATGCAGTCCGATCCGGTGTCCCCTCCCCCGATGATCACCACACACTTGCCCTCGGCGGTGACGGCCGGAGCGTCGCAGTCGCCCTCGGTGACCCGGTTGGCAAGGGTCAGATAGTCCATGGCCTGGTGGATGCCGCGCAGTTCACGGCCGGGTACGGGCAGTTCCCGTCGCCCTCGCGCGCCGACGGCGATGACGAGCGCGTCGTACCTCCCGGCGAGCTCGGCGGCGTCGAGGTCGCTGCCGATGTCCACACCGGTGCGGAATTTGGTGCCCTCCGCCCGCATCTGCTCGATGCGGCGGTCCAGGTGGCGCTTCTCCATCTTGAACTCGGGGATGCCGTAGCGCAGCAGTCCGCCGATGCGGTCGGCGCGCTCGTAGACGGCGACGGTGTGGCCGATTCTGGTGAGCTGCTGCGCCGCGGCCAGGCCCGCCGGACCGGAACCGACCACGCCGACGGTCTTCCCGCTGAGCCGCTCGGGCGGCCGCGGTGCCGCGTACCCGCGCTCCCAGATCTGGTCGGCGATGGCCTGCTCGACGTTCTTTATCGTCACCGGGTCGGCGTTGATCGTCAGCACACAGGCGTCCTCGCACGGGGCCGGACACAGTCGCCCGGTGAATTCGGGGAAGTTGTTCGTCGCGTGCAGCCGCTCGGCCGCGGCACGCCAGTTCTCGCGCCTGGCGTACGCGTTCCACTCGGGGATGAGGTTTCCCAGCGGGCAGCCGCTGTGGCAGAACGGGATGCCGCAGTCCATGCAGCGCCCGGCCTGCTCGGACACCAGGGGGAGCCGCGCTTGTCCCGCGTAGACCTCGTTCCAGTCGCTCAGCCGTTCCTGGACGGGGCGCGCCGGAACGGGCCGGCGGGGGAACTTGAGGAAGCCGTGTGGGTCGGTCATGGGCCGCCTCCATCGCTCACACGCGGTGCACAGGCGTTTTTGCCAGCCTACGCCTGCTTTGCCCCCGGCCCAGCATGCCGACGGGGCCCATTCGGCCCGCTCGGGGCCACCGTCGACCGGCCACCCGGCGGCGCATTACTGGTATGGACATGACCAATCGCCCTGGCTAGTCTCGAAGTTGGTCTAGACCTAGCGGGGTGGAGCGCGCCCTCCCCACTCGCCACGCAGCGCCCCCACACCTCCCCAGGAGCGAAGCATGCGCAGAAGGATCACCTCGTTCGTCCTCGGCCTCGGGATCGCCGGGGCCTCCCTCCTCGTCACCACCGGCAGCGCCCAGAGCCACGGCTACACCGACTCTCCGGTCAGCCGTCAGCAGCTCTGCGGCAACGGCACCGTGCGCAACTGCGGCCAGATCCAGTGGGAGCCGCCGAGCGTCGAGGGGCCCAAGGGCTTCCCCGCCCGCGGCCCGGTCGACGGCACCATCTGCGCCGGTGGCAATGGCCGGTTCTCCGAGCTCGACGACCCGCGCGGCGGTGCCTGGCCCGCGACGCAGGTCACCGGCGGGCAGAGCTACACATTCCGCTGGCGCATCGAGGCCCGGCACGCCACGACCGATTTCCGCTACTACATCACCAAGGACGGCTACGACCCCGCCAAGCCCCTCACCAGGGCCGACCTGGATCCGCAGCCGTTCCTGACGGTGCCCTTCGGCGACCGCCTGCCGGGGTCCACCGTGACCCACGACGGGGTCCTGCCGCAGAAGTCGGGCAAGCACCTGATCCTCGGCGTCTGGACGATCGCCGACACCGGCAACGCGTTCTACGCCTGCTCGGACGTCACCTTCTGAATCCGGTCCGCACCCGACGGTCACATGCCCCAGCCCCGGGTGGGCGGTTCCCGACAGTGAGGGCCGCCCACCCGGGGCAGCGGCGGTCACCCGCGGCGAGCCTCGGCGTTCCGGCGGGCGCCGTCCGAGCCGGGCACGTGTCTTGGCTCAGAATCATCGGCCGAGGCCGGAAGCTGAACGGGACGTGCTAATGGCAGAGGTGATCGCCATCGTGGTCGGAGGGCGGGGGCCGCGGGCCTGCTGGACAGCTACCGCATCAGCTGTCCGAGGATCGACCGGTATCCAACGTCCACCGCACTACGGCGTCGCCGCTGCGACGCCGGTGACCGGGCCCACGACGAATACCGGCGACGGGCCGGCCTCCAACGTGAGGCGGCCGTCCGTCGGTTGCCTGACCGAGCGTCGGCCCCAGGAGTCGACCAGCGTGACCGGGCCGGTCGCCGAGACCGTGAGGTCGCGGGCGGTGGTCGCCCACACCACGCGGGTCGTGCCGCCGCCGGTGAAACGTAGGGAGTGGGCCGGTGCGGCCGGCCCGTCGTCACCGGCATACGTCTTGCCGCCGAGCAGCCGGGCCACAACTGCCTGGGCGACCGCGGCCGGTTTCGGGGCGTTGGCGGTGACCGAGACCGGATTCGCGGCGGAGGCGGTCACGGGCTGCCGGAGCATGCCGAAGTTGTGTTCCTTGTTGGCGGGATCGAGGCCGTCGTCGACCAGGTCGTACCAGTAGATCCTGGTCACACCATTGGCCAGGCCGGTGGCGTAGAGCCGGATGAGGTTGTCGGCCTGCTGGCGTTCGGTGGTGCCGTGACCGGTGTCGGTGGGCCAGCCCATCTCGCTGAGGATGATCGGCTTGTCCTTGCCGCCGTTGGCCGCACGGATCCGCTGCCGCAGCCCGGCGATGGTGTCGCCGGAGCCGCCCAGCCACTCCGGTCCGCCGGGGAAGTGGTAGGGGTGGACACTGTAGGCGTCCATCGCCTTCAGTCCGCCGCGGTCGATCAGGTCCGGAGCGAAGCACTTGGTGCCGTCGGCCTGCACGCAGTTGCCGATGCCGATGGTGGCCGGCCCGACGACCGAGGCGCCCGGGTCCGCCGTCTTCACGGCCTGGTGGACCCCCTTGAGTACCTCCAGGTAGCAGGCGGCGGTCTTCCCGCAGGCGCTGTTGTTGAAGGTGCCTGCGTTGTACTCGTTGAGCACCTCGACATCGCGCTGGTCGTAGTGCTCGAGCACCGCCGCGGCGAACTTCCCGAAGGCGGCGATGCCTTCGGGGCTGCTCGGCGTCCGGCCCTTGTCGTACAGAGAGTTGGCGCCGTTCGCGATGATCAGCGGCGTGATGCCCAGCTCGCGGGCGCGCGCCATCTCGGTGGAGAAGGCGGCGGGGAAGGTGTAACTGCCCTTCGTGGTCTCGAACCGGTTCCACCAGGCGTCCTCGCGGATGTGCGCGATGCCTGTCTTTCGAGCCTCGTCCAGCACGTCCAGTCCCCAGCCCGCGCGTCCGATGTGCACGGCGGCGCCGAACGGTGAGGCCGGGCCGACCGTACCGGCCGGCACGGGTTCGATGACGGCGAACGAGGTGCGCAGGTCGGTCGGGTCGGGGGCGGCGCCCGCGTGCAGGGAGAGTTCGAAGTAGCCGGGAGCCAGGTCGGCGACGGGGACGGTGGCCTTCCCGCCGGAGAGCCAGCTGGTGCCGCCGCGCACCCGCGTGCCCTGTTCGTCGGTGACCGTCCACGAGACCGAGGCCGCCGACGAGCCGAACTCCACTGCGCCCCGGCCCCGTTGGAAGATCAGGCTCGGGGAGGTGACGGACAGGGTGTGCGTCGCGGCCGGGGCGGACGGCGGGAGCGCGACGACCAGGGTCAGTGCGAGGGCCGACGCGAGGGCGAGGGCCGGCACGCGGGCGAACGGTGGGAGCTGTCGTGGATCCGGCCGGCTGCGGCGCGGGTGCCGGGAGCCATCCGTATCGCCGGTGTCGATGGAGGTGTTGGTCATGGTGGTCCGCCCTCTCTCTGCTGATGGTCGGCGTTACGGTTGTCGGGAACGATGGCCGGTGGGCGCCGCGTGTCGGGGCACCCACCGGCCCAGAAGCGGGTCAGCGGGTCAGCTGGACCTGCTGATAGCGCACCAGCTTCCAGTTGTTGAGTCCGTCGCCCCAGGTCTGCCATCCGTCGAGGCCGAGCGAGCGGTAGTTGTCGCGCTGCACACCGTCGTTCTTGTTGACCGTCAGGGTCAGCGAGAACGCGGGGTTCTCGGGCGACAGGGGGGCGATCCGCTTCCACGGGACGGCGACCAGGTAGGTCGTGGTGCCTGCCTCGTCGTCGCGGGACACTCGGACCTCGGCACCCGCCACGGGTCCCACCGGGTAGTCCTTCGGCAGGGATTCCACGAAGACACCCGGCCCCTCGGCCACGGTGTCACCGGCGTAGAGCATGTACCAGTCGGCGCCCCAACGCCCGAGCCCCTCCCCCGGTTTGCCCGGCTGTACCCCGATGCCGATGCTGTCACCGGCGGGCAGCCAGGCCACCTTGCCCGCGACCCGGTGGTCCTTCTCCCTGACGACCGCGGACACATAGAGGTTCTTGTCGTCCCAGGTCGCCCACATGTCACCGTCGGCGACGGAGGGCTCGATGCCGTTGTACGAGCCCACTTCGGAGAGGTCCACCTTCGGGACATCCCCCAGGCCGGTGAGCTTCCCGTCCACCAGGTGCGGGGTGGCCCTGGCGACCGGGCTGAAACCGAAGGAGTCGCTGTCGCTTGCGGTACCTCCGTCCGCGAGTCTGGCGGTCACCTCTACGGGCTTGACGGCATAGGCGGTGGCTCCGTCGACGGTGGTGCGGAAAGTGCGGGCCGCGAGGGGCGGCACCGTAGCGCCGTCGTCGATGCCCCGGCCCCCGATCGTTCCGGTGAGGTCGCCGAAGGACCAGTCGATGCCGGTCACCCTCACCGGTGCGTCCGGCGAGTGGTTGGTGACGGTCACCGCCAGCCGGTCCGTGCGGGCGACGCCCTTCACCGACATTTCCGGGGACACGTCGACCGTCACCGGTCGGGCCGTCACCTCCGTGCCGGTCGCGACCGCGCCGGCCCGCCTTCCGTCGAGGGTGACCGCTGCGGCCAGTCCCCGGTTGCCGGGTGTGTCACCGGCCGGGACCTTCAGCACGGCGGTCGCCCGCCGGCCCGGGGCCGCCGAGACGCTGACCCGCTCGCCCTCAACCTCGAAGACCGCGGTGCGCTTGCGTACGGACGCCCCGTCACCCTGACCGGTGGCCCGGTTGTCGAGTACGGCGGTCACCGGAACCTCCGCACCCGCCGCGATGTCCCGGGGCGCGGACAGCGACAGCAGCGGCGATCGCTCCACCTTGTCCACCGCGGCCCGCAGATAGACCGGGGCGCCGGTGGCCGTGAGGTGCACCCAGCCGTCCACCGGCTCCAGGACCCGTTCCGAGCCGAGCATGTCCACCACGGTGACCGGCTTCCCGGTCCGCACCCGTACCGGCTTGCTGGCACGGTCGCTGCTCCACAGGGCTGTGGTCACCGCGCCGCCGCCGGGCGATCCGGGCGCGGACCTGAAGCTGTAGGCGTGCAGGTCGCGGTCGCCCGTGTGCAGCCGGCCGGTGAACCGCGCCCCGGTCAGTTCACGGGCAGTGGTGGAGTACGCGAGGTACGCGGGTTTCGGGTTGAGCCCGTTGGCCTCCGGACCCGTCTTTCGCAGCAGGCCGAAGTTGTGTTCCGCGCTGCTGGGCCCGTTGCCGTCGTTGATCAGGTCGTACCAGTAGTAGCGGGCGACGCCTGCGGCCCTGGCCTCCAGGAGGGCGCGTGCGGTGGCCTGTGCCTGGGTCTGCTCGCTGACGCCGACGCCGTCCCGGTCGGCGGAGGTCCAGCCCTGCTCCGTGATCCAGATGGGGAGTTCCTTGCCGTCGTTGTACTGACGCATCAGCCGCTTGAGGCCCGCGATGTCCAGCTCGACACCCTCGGGGTCGCCCGGGGCGCGGTAGGGGTGGATGGAGATCGCGTCCATGTGCTTGAGCCCGCCGAGCCTGAACAGCTCCTCGAACCAGTCCAGGGGGACCTTGAAGGACGAGGCGCCGACCACGGTGACCTTCGGATCGGCGGCCTTGACCCCCGAGTACGCGGCATCCAGCATCCTGGCGTAGCACTTGGCGCTCTGCGAGCACACACCGTTGGAGAAGCCTCCGTAGTACTCGTTCCAGACCTCCAGCGATTCGATCCGGCCACCGGCCTTCTCGGCGACCTGTCCGGCGTACTTCCCGAATGCCCGGTACGCCTCGTCGGTGCTCGGGATGTTGCCGTAGTCGGAGTTGCCGAAGCCCAGCAGCATCAGGCCGTCCTGGCCGCGGGCGCCGAAGTCCGCGGTGACGCGTTCGCTGGCCTCGGGCCACTGGTACTCGCCCTTGGGGTGCTCGATGCTGTTCCAGTAGACGGAGTCGACACGCAGTGCGCCGGCGCCGGCGCGGGCGGCCAGCTTCGTGCTGTCGTCCCAGGCGTCGCCGGGGGCGGAGCGGTGGTGGTGGTTGATGCCGAAGAAGGAGTCGGTGGTGCGCTTCGGGTCGGGGCCGGGACGCTGCACCGCGAAACCGGCGGTGCGGGCGACCGGCGTTCCGTCCGCGGCATTCCCGCGAAGCGTCAATGTGTAGTAGCCGACGGGCAGTTCACCGGCGTCGACAGCTCCTGCGCGGGTGGCTGGGTCGATGGCGGCGGTCCCCTGCCGCACCGTACGGCCGCGGTAGTCGCGCACGCTCCAGGGTACGGAGCGGTCGCGGGCGGACAGGACTCCGAACGTCGCCCGCTCGCCCGGGTCGAAGAGGTTGCCGGGGGTCGTCACATCGACCTGTACGTCATCGGTGTCGACCGAGGAGGGCTCGAATGCGTAGCGGGCGAAGCAGACCGGTTTCTCGCTGGATCCCATGTCCTGTGCCCAGGTGGCGATGCGCATGTCCCGGCCGTACTGACCACCGGTGAACGCCCCGTCCGGGATGTAGAAGTGCGCGGTCCTCCAGGTGTTGGTGCCGGTGGTCCGCACGACCCGTGAGGTGCGCCACGGGTTCGTGCCCGCGTCGTAGACCAGCGCGAACTTGGTTCCGGGTGCGTCGAAGTAGTCGATGTCGACGGCCGCGTGGTTCGCCCCCTCGTGCTTGAGGCGGGCGTCCAGGGTGACGTACAGGTACTGGCTGGGGCGGCCGGGGCCGATCTCCCAGCAGTCGCGGCCGCCGTACGTCATGGCGTTGGCGCTCGCCCCGCCGCCGCCCGGGGATGCGTCGATGATGGCGCCCCGGGATTCAAGCGTCTTGCCCAGTAGGACGGTTGCCGATTCATCGCCGCCCGCGGCGGTGGACCCGGCCCGCTCCGCGGAGGCTGCGGCCGGGCCGAAGGCCAGAAGGCCCAGCAGCGTGGAGAAGGCCACCGCCGCTCGGGACAGACGTCTGCGTGGTCGATGTCGCATGGCGTGAAACTCCCTGATCATCGGGCGCGGGGTGCTGCGCGGAATGCTGCGCACGGTCTTGGTGAAGGGCCTGTCCGAACTGGGCCCGAGGCGGCTCCGGGCCGTTGCGCAACCGCTTGCTCAAGCGCGGCACAGACTGGCCCCGCAAACAAGACCTGTCAAGGGTTCGCACAGTAACCGCCTTAATTGCACAAGCAGTTGTGCATCAGGGCTAGGATCCGGACATGACAGAACGGGGCAGGGTCACACTGAGCGATGTCGCGGCGGTCGCCGGAGTGTCGCTCTCCACGGCGTCAAGGGCGTTGAACGGCGGCGGCCGCGTCTCGACGGCGACCCGGTCGCGCATCGCGGAGGCCGCGCGCAGACTCGACTTCCGTCCCAACGCCCTGGCCCAGTCCTTCGCGTTGGGTCGGAGCCGGACGATCGGCATCCTCGCCCAGAACGCCCGGGGAGCGTTCACCGAACCGGTACTGGTCGGGGCGGTCACTCACCTGGGCGGCCGGGAACAGGCGTGCCTGCTCTACGACACGGGTTTCGACCCGGACGCGATGGCCGAGAGCGTCCGCAGACTGCTGGCCCGGCGCGTCGACGGGCTGCTGGTGCTCGGCGACGGCTTCGGGGCCGAAATGCGCTCCGTCACGGCCGAGTTCTCCGTCCCGGTGGCCTACGCGTTCGGCCTCACCGACCGGGAGGACGATTCCTGTTACGTTCCCGACGGCCGGATGGCAGGCCGGCTGGCAGGCGAGCATCTGCTGTCGCTGGGCAGGCGACGCATCGCGCACATCACCGGCGAGGCGGCCGACACCGCCGCGACGGGGCGCGAGCAGGGGCTGTTCGGCGCGCTCGCCGAGGCCGGGCTGCCACCCGCGACCGGCACTCTCCGGGGCGACTGGAGCCGGGCCTGGGGCGCCACCGCCTGCCGCCGGCTGATCGGATCCGGCGCCCGGTTCGACGCCGTGTTCTGCGGGAACGACCAGATCGCGCTGGGCGCGGAGTCCGTTCTGCGGGAGGCGGGAAGGAGCGTCCCGGACGATGTCGCACTGGTTGGTGTGGACAACTGGGAGTACGTGATCAGCGGTCAGCGCACCCGCCATCTCACGACCGTCGACACGGGCTTGGCCGCGTTGGGCGCCGCCGCAGCGGCCCAGGTGGCCGATGGCCGCGACGCCCCTGGCACGCACGCCCACCCGTGCACGCTGGTGGTCGGCGCGACGACGGCCGGACCGCAGCCGGAGGGCTGAGCCGGTCCGCCCATCGGCCCCGCGTTCACTCGGCGGCGGCGAGCCCGGGCGGCGGCTGGACGGTGACGAGGGCGATGCCCCCGCAGCACACGGCGAGGAGCAGAAGCTCGGGCGCGGAGGGGGCGGACGCAGTGCCGAGGGCCCAGTCACCCAGTCGCACGGTGAAGGGAACGGCCAGCTGCACAGCGGCCGTGAAGACCGGCCCGCGGAGCAGGATGAGCCTGTGCTGTACGAGGTAGGCGGGTGCGTACACGGCGGCGCCCAGCACGACCGTGCCGCCGATCGCGGCGGGGGTCGGGGGGTGGGAGATCAGCGCGGGCAGCGCCATAGGGAGCAGCAGGCAGGTGGCAGCCGCGAGGAGTACGGGCAGCACGGCGAGGGGCGGCAGCCCGGAGAGCCGCTCCCGGTACAGGAACCCGTACCCGGCGAAGGCCACGGTTGCCGCCGCGACCAGCAGCAGCCCCGGCCCGTCCGCATCGTCCGCGTCCGCGCCGAGTGCCGCGTATCCGACGGCCGCGGCGCAGGCGAGCGCCGCCCCCGCCACCTTGCGCGGCCCGGACCGTTCGCCGAAGAACAACGCGCCCACGGCCACCGAGGCGCACGGCATCAGCGCGACGACGAGATTGGTGAGCGAGGTCCCGATGCGCGGGATGGCGAGAAGGGTCCCTGCCGCGTACCCGGCGAAGCCGAGCAGACCGAGCAGCCACACGGTGCCCGGCCTGGCGGCGGCCCGGCGCAGATCGGCCCTGCCCTCGGCGGTGGCCGCGGCGACGGCGGTGAGCACCACGCAGCACACCGCGGTGCGGCCCACGGCGACGATCAGCGGATCGGTCCCGGTGACCAGGGCGCCGGAGAGCAGCCAGGTTCCGGCGAGCAGCAGTACGAGGACGGCCGGCATCGCACGCCCTTTCCGTGGACGGTGGGGGAACGGGCAGCGGGCACGGAGCCGTTCGGCGGCCGGACCGTCCGCGCCGGCGAGGTGCCCGTCGGGGCCGCGGAGCCGGTGCCTGGCGCACCGGGCACCTCTGCACAGTCACTTTCCTGTAGGCGCCAACTATAACGACGGGGTTCTGCTCCACCAGGGCTGCCGGGAGGGCCGGGGGAATGCGGGTCTGTTCCTTCCCGGTGGTCCGTCCGGATGCCGGAATCTCACTCGGGCCAGGCGGAATCCAGGATGGTGTCCACGAAGTCGCCCCGTTCGAACCCGGGCACGTAACGCTCCAGGACATCGGCCTTCACATTGCCGAACGTGGTGTCCGGCTTGGGTTCGATGCCCTCGGTGAAGGCCCTGAGAATGCGCCGCTTGAAGTCGGGCCGGGGGTGGAGTGCGACGACCGCCGCTCGGTCCGCCTCGCTGATGTCGTCGTACCCGATGCCCAGTACGTCGTACTCCACCCCCGCCGTCACGAGTGCGACCTCGGGCTCCATGAAGGACGGGATGCCCGGCGTGGTGTGGAGCGCGATCGCTGTCCAGACGCGGCGGATGCTGTCCTCGGGCACACCGTGGCTCTGCAGGAACCGCCGTGCCTCGTCGGCGCTGTCCACCTCGAACCGGCGCCCGCTGGCGCGGAACTCCTCGTTGAGGCCGAGATCGTGGAACATGGCCGCGACGTAGAGCAGTTCCGGGTCGAAGCTCAGCCCGCCGTTGCGCCCCTGGAGACCGCCGAAGAAGTAGACGCGGCGGGAGTGGTGGTAGATCAGGTCGTCGGTGGTGTCCCGCACCAACTCGGTGGCGGCCGAGGTCAGTCCGGTGCGGGGAACCGTCACGTCGGTGAGGGCGGGGAGATCGACGCTGCCGGCCATGGGGACTCCTTCGACGTAGGGGGTGCTTCGGCCTTGCGGTCCGGGTTCACGGGCGGGATCCGGGAGGCGCCGTGTGCGGCCGGACACCGTCGGCCCCGTCCCGGTCCGCCAGGGAGAGATGGAGGTGTGCCAGGTCGTGCGGGACCGGTCCGTCGGGGCGGAAGAGCGGTGCGCTCGCCCCGTCGGCCGTCGTGGCCGGCGCGTCGGTGAGCCGCAGGCGGGTGCGCAGCCGCCCGTAGAAGTCGTGCGGGCCGAGCCTGATGACGTGGAGGCGGCTCGGTGCCGCGTACACCCCGATCCAGTCCCCGACGTCCAGCACTCCGCGCAGTTGGCCGTCGATGGTCACCGCGCCCTGCCCCGAGTGCGGCAGGACCCGTACGGCGATCGGTTCGTCGGCCGCGGCGACGACGGTGCGGTCGAAGGTCATGTGCGCCGCCACGGGCGTGAAGAGGACGGCGTCCATGCGTGGCGAGACCACCGGACCGCCCGCGGCGAAGCTGTAGGCGGTCGAGCCGGTCGGGGTCGCCATGATGACCGCGTCGGCCGAGTACGAGGCGAGGAGCCGGCCGCCGATGTAGACGCCGAGGCTCACCTGCCGGTCGCGGGCGAGCTTCTCCACGACGACGTCGTTGAGCGCGATGACATCCAGTGCCACCCCCCAGTCCTCCGCCGCGGCCTCCGCGTCGAGGTCGACGTGTGGTGGCGGCAGCATCGGGCGTCGCCCGTAGGCCATCAGGGCGTCGATGTCCTTGGGCACTTCGAGTACGCGGGAGGCCCGCATGGTCAGGGTCATGCGCTCCTCGACCGCCGCCCGGCCCCGGTGGACGGCGTCGAGCGCCCGGACCACGTCCTCGGCCGGGACCTCGGTGAGGAAGCCGACGCGGCCCAGGTCGATCCCCAGGACGGCGCCGTCGGTCTTGGCCGCGATCCGGGCGCCGCGCAGGAATGTCCCGTCGCCACCGAGCGTCACGATGAGATCGGGGTTGCCCGCGACATCTGCCTCCTCGCGGCCGCCGCGCCTGCGTTCGTCGTCGCGCCACACATCGATGTCCGTGCACGGGATGTCTTCGCGGGCACACCAGTCGCGTACGACGCCCGCCGCGACGACGGCCTCGGGACGGCCCTGGTGCACGACGACTCCGACCCGATCCACGCTCATCCGGCTCCGACTCCCTGTGTCGCGACGACGGCCTGTCCTCACCCCACTGTGCGGGAGTCGGGGGTGGGTCCGCCCGTCGCCGGGCGGTCGCGGCGCCCGGTCGGGCGAACCGACCCGCAACGGCGCCCCGGACGACACGTGCCCGGCCCGCCTGCGGATGGTCTCCGCCGACGGGCCGGGCACGGCACAGAACTCGTCCGGGTCAGGACCGCACGTCCTCCGGAATGCTGACCAGCCAGCGGGTCTCCCTGCGGGGCCGCAGGTAGAACGCCCAGTAGAGCGTGGCAACCGCCGTGATCCCGCCGGTCCACAGCAGGTACTCGGTCTCCTGCTGAGTCAGGATGTACGCCAGTACGGCGATCAGCAGCACCGGGATCGCGGGCCACAGCGGCATGCGCCAGGCCGACGCCTCGCGGTGCGCGCCGCGGCGGCAGAGCAGCGCGGCGACGGCGACCAGCAGGTACATCGCGGTGACGGAAACGCCGGTGACGCCGTACAGGGTGTCGAGGTTGACGAAGCAGAGCGCCGCGCCGGGTACGCCGACGACCAGGGTCGCGACCCACGGAGAGCCGAACCGGCCGAGTCGGGACAGGGCGTTGTTGACCGGCCCGGGCCAGGCCCTGTCGCGGGCCGAGGCGAACAGCACCCGCGAGTTCTGGATGACCATCACGATGCCCGCGTTGATGATCGCGAGGGCGACGCAGAGGCTGACGAAGGTCCCGACGGCGGAATTGGACCAGGCTGCGACCATGGTGTTGAGGTCGCCCGAGGTCAGGGCCGCCAGGTCGGGGGCGCCCAGGGTGACGGCGATGACCGGGACGAGGATGACCGCCGTGGAGATGGCGAGGGTGGCGAGCACGGTGCGGGCCACATTGCGCCGCGGGTTCTCCAGCTCCTCGGAGAGGTAGACGGCCGTGGAGAAGCCCTGGGTGATGAAGAGCGCGATGGCGAGCCCGGAGACCACCATCATCGCGGTGACGGTCGAGCTCCCGCCGTCCGACGAGGCGACCGAGCCGTGCACCAGTGCCGAGGCACCGCGCTCGGAGTGCGCGAAGCCGAGTACGGCGACGACGGCCGCCGCGATCACTTCGAGGACGAGGAAGATGCCGGTGATCCACGCGTTGGCACGCAGGTCCAGCAGACCGGCGAGGGTGGCGAGCACCATGACGCCCGCGCCCGCGACGGAAGCCGGAATGTGCACGATGGGCGCGAGGTAGTCGGCCGTTCCCATGGCGATGACCGGGGGCACGATCATCACGACCAGCAGCGAGAGCACGAAGACGAGCCACCCGGCGAGCCGCCCCGCCATCGTCGACACCATGGCGTACTCGCCCCCGGCACTCGGAATGAGCGTGCCCAGTTCCGAGTAGCAGAAGGCGACCGCGATGCAGAGCAGTGAGCCGATGGCGATGGTGAGGGCGGTGTACGTGCCGAGGCTGGAGAACAGGTCCGGCACGACCACGAAGAGGGTCGAGGCGGGCGTCACGCAGGAGAGCGTGAGCAGTGTTCCGCCCACGACGCCGATGGAACGCTTGAGCTTCTGTGGGGTGGGGCCGGTCGCTGGTGCGAGCGCCTGGGGAGCGCTGAGCGTTTCGGTCATCGTGCGGTTCCGATCAACAGGTGCGGTGTCCGAGCACGGGAGCGGTATCGCCTCCAGACGAGGACGTGGTGAGTGGTTTCGTCGCTCCCAGCGCGACATGCAATCCTGACGTGTTCCGCAGGTCAAGAGGTGTTCACCTTCGGAATTCGTTGTTCCGGGAGCCAGATTCGACGATTTTGCGCTAACAACGCGTCAAGGCCCGGGGATCGGGGGGTGCGGGAACCGCAGTCGGACCCGATGGAAAGTTTCCCCCATTTCCAGCATCCGGAAGGTCAGGGCGGCGTCCTGGGCAGGCGGGTCGGCGTCCCGGGCAGCCTGGGTGCGGGGCTCGCAGGTCGCGCATTCCCGGAGTTGGTGCCAGCCTGGAGTCATGGCTTGGGCGTCATGGACGACTTGCGGTGTGTTCTCTGGGCGCGGTGGCGTGCTCACGGACGAGGTCGGTGTGCTGTCCGGGGACCTGACCGTTCACACGACCTGGGCGGACGACTCGGCTCAGGTCACGGTGCAGTACACCGGTGCGATCGACTGGTTCACCATGTCGGGCAGTCCGGTGCGGTGCTGTTCGGAGGAGGACAGCCGTCGCCTGCACGACGCGGCGGTGCAGGCGGTGCGGGGCGGGGAGGCTGCGACCGTTCCCGTGATGCCCCGACGCGAACCGCGGCGGGCGGCGGAACGCGCCCAGGAGTGACACGGCCGGGCATCACCCCGCGTGACGCGGCCGGGCGTCATCCCTGAGCGACGGAGTCACGCCCCCCCGGAGCCGGAGTCACATCCTCCGCCGGATCCGGAGTCAGGTCCTTCGCCGGGGCCGGAGCCGCGGAGGGCCGCGGCGACCAGCCCCGAGATCTCCTCCCTCGGCACTCCCCCGCCGCCCACCAGCCGGTCGAAGACCAGCCCGTCCACGCAGGCCAGCAGCGTGAGCGTGCGGCCCTCGGCGTCGGCCACGCCCTGCGCGCGCAGGAACGCCCGCACGGCGTCACGGGCCGCGTTCTCCCGCGGCAGGAGGATCTCGCGCAGCTCGAGGTGGCGCACGCTCTCGACCGCGCACGCATAACGGGCGAGCGACCGCTGCCGCCCCTCTCCGGTGAGCCGCCGTTCGACGAAGCCGGCGAGCCCGTCCGTCAGTTCACCGGCGTCACGCGGCACCGGCGCCCGCTCGCCGGCCTCCTGGAGTTCCGCCTGGTCGTGCGCGACGAGCCGCCTGACGAGCGCGGTGAGCAGGGCCTGACGGGTGCGGAAGTACGCCGAGGTGGTGCCGGGCGGCAGGTCCGCCGCCCGGTCCACGGCCCGGTGGGTCAGGCCCCGCATCCCTTCCTCGGCCAGCACCTGGATGGCGGCATCGGCCAGGACGGCACGTCGTTCTGTGGTCATCACCCCTTTCTACACCTGTAGAGACGGCGTACCCTCCTTCTACAGGTGTAGAAGGGCGAGGCGGAGCACGAGAGGGGACCCGGCATGGGCAACAACGCGGTGATTGTCGGCGGCGGCATCGGTGGACTGGCCGCCGCGATCGGGCTGCGGCTCATCGGCTGGGAGGTGACGGTCGTCGAACGCGCCCGCACCCTCGACGACGCGGGCGCGGGCATCTCCCTGCACGCGAACGGGATGCACGCGCTGGACGCCCTCGGTGTCGGCGCGGCGGTACGCGCGGCCGCGCGCCCCCAGTACACCGGTGGCACCCGCACCCCGGACGGCCGTCTGCTGGCGCGCATGGACGGAGCCGCGCTGGAACGAGAGCTGGGCACCCCGATCATGGGCATCCCCCGGGCCGGGCTGCACCGGCTGCTGCGCGCGGCGCTGCCTCCCGAATCCCTGATCATCGGGGCGGAGGTGACATCCGTCGACCGCTCCGACGCCTCGCGGGTGCGGATGGCCGCCGATGGAACCCGGCTGGAAGCGGATCTGGTCGTGGCCGCCGACGGGATCGGCAGCCGGTTGCGCGGCCTGCTGCTCCCGGGGCACCCCGGTCCGGCCTACAGCGGCTCGACGGTGCTGCGCGCCATCACCGAGACGCCGGTCGACCTGCGTACCGACTTCGAGCTGACGTGGGGAGCGGGCGCCGAGTTCGGTCACATCGCCTTCGCGGACGGCCGGGCCGAGTGGCACGCGGTGCTCAACTCCCCCGCCGGCGTGCGCCATCCGGACCCGCTGGCGGAGGTCCGCCGCCGGTTCGGCGGCTGGCACGACCCCATTCCCGCCCTGCTGGCGGCGACCCGGCCCGATGCCGTCCTGCATCATGACGTCGACGAGCTGGCCGTCCCGCTTCCCTCCTACGTGGTGGGCCGGATCGCACTGCTCGGCGACGCCGCGCACGCCATGACCCCGAATCTCGGCCAGGGGGCCTGCCAGGCGCTGGAGGACGCGGCGACACTGGCCGCCGCGCTCTCCACCGAAGCCACCGTCGAGTCGGCTCTCGGCCGTTACGACGCGGAGCGCCGGCCCCGCAGCCAGTCGGTCGCCCGGGCCGCGCGGCAGGCCGGCCGGATGGGCCAGCAGCTGTCCCGCCCGGCGGCCGTCGCCCTGCGCAACACGGCACTGCGTCTCGCACCGTCCCGTGTCACCGTCCGCACGATCCTCCGCCACGCCGACTGGACACCCCCGAGGCTGGGCTGACCTCGGGACGGCCCCGGTCATGCGGCGGCGTACGTCAGTAGGCCCCGAAGACGTTGTCGATGGAGCCGTACTTGGCGGCCGCGTAGTTGCACGCTGCCGTGATGTTGGCGACCGGGTCGTAGCTGTCCATCGCGGTCCCGGGCACGTGGTAGGCCCGGAACGTCGGATCGATGACCTGGAGGAGGCCCTTGGACGGCGTCCCGGCGGCGGCGTTCGAGTCCCAGTTGTTGATGGCCTTCGGATTGCCGGACGACTCGCGCATGATGTTGCGGTGGATGCTGTCGTAGCTGCCCGGGATGCCGTGCTCGGCCATGATGGCCAGCGACTCCTTGATCCAGCCGTCCAGATCGTTCGTGTACGTCGCGGACTGCGCGGCCGGGGCGGCGGCGCTGACGGACTGCGCCGGAGCCGCCGACGCGGTGTGGGCGCCGAGCAGCGGCAGCAGGAGGGCGGCGGCGCCCGTGCCCACGGCGATGAAACCGCGGGTCAGCGGGGTGGACTTGCGACGACGGTACGTGCCCGTTGCGAGCATGGTGGATTCCTCTCCGTCGCCTGCGAGGTGAGCTGTCGGGTTCAGGCTGGAGATGCCTGGCCGCGCACGAACGCGGCTTCACCCCGAGCCGTTCCGGATTCCGGATCGGCGGCTTACCTGGGTCCCCCGCTCCTGCCGTACATGGGTGGTCGGATTGCCGGACGGCGGCAGGATTCGGCGTTCCGTCCGGATTGACCGTGACCGTAGGCGAGAAGAGCCGAACGGGACAAGACCCTAATTTCCGAATGCAATTCACCCACAAGATCGAGTAACGGGAATTTCGGTAACCCACCTCACACCGGACAAGCCACTCCCCTTGCGCGGAAAGGGAACCGATGCACGGGGCACGGCAGCTCGGAGGCCGAACGTGACTCGCGCCACGAATTCACAAAAGCGGGCATTTCGCACTACGGTCGCCCGGCATCGGTGACATTGCCTTTCCTCCTCCCTGTCGTTACAGTCTTGATGTCCTGTTGTCTCCGATTGAGGTGGACGTTGCGCATCTGAGGTTCGCGAACATCGCGCCGTACGGCTCCGTCCGTACGCCCGTCACGCCGTAGCAGTGCTTGGCACTGCCCGTGACCCCGCGTGGATGCGACCTCGGTGCATGAGCCGTCCCTCGATCTCCAGGACCGCCGCACCTCCTTCCGCTGCCCGGTCGCTGCGTGGTGCTCGCATACGAAGCCCCCTTCACTGCGCTTGCGAATGCGAGGAACACCATGGCGACACCCACCACTCCCCACGCCTCCCTCACCTGCTCGGCGCTGACCTTCCGCTGGCCGGACGGCACGACCGTCTTCGACGGGCTCTCGCTCGGCATCGGCCGGGGGCGCGTCGGTCTCGTCGGCACCAACGGCGCCGGCAAGTCCACCCTGCTGCGACTGCTCGCCGGTCAACTGCGCCCGTCCCAGGGGTCGGTGACCGTCGGCGGCAGCCTCGCCCACCTTCCGCAGAACATCACCCTCGACACAACACTGCGGGTGGACCGGGCCCTGGGTATCGCCGATCGGCGCGACGCGCTGCGCGCCATCGAGGCCGGGGACGTCGACGAGAAGCACTTCGAGACGATCGGCGACGACTGGGACGTCGAGGAACGGGCCCTGGCGACACTGGGCTCGCTCGGCCTCGGTGGCATCGAACTGGACCGCACCGTGGGGCAGTTGTCCGGAGGGGAGACCGTCCTGCTCAGGCTGGCCGCGCTGCTGTTGGAGCGCCCCGACGTCCTTCTCCTGGACGAGCCCACCAACAACCTCGATGTGTTCGCGCGCCGCAGGCTCTACGAGGCCGTCGACTCCTGGCGCTCGGGCGTACTGGTAGTGGTCAGCCACGACCGGGAACTGCTGGAGCGCGTGGACCGGATCGCCGAACTGCGCACCGGCTCGGTGAACTGGTACGGCGGTGGCTGGTCGGCCTACGAGGAGGCCGTGGCCGCCGAACAGGAGGCCGCCGGGCGGATGTTGCGTGCGGCAGAGGCCGATGTGCGCCGCCAGAAGCGCGAACTGGAGGAAACCCATGTGAAGCTGGCCCGGCGCCAGAAGAACGGCCGGAAGGCGGAGGCCGAGGGCGGTCTGCCGAAGATCCTGGCCGGCCGCCGGAAGCGGTCGGCGCAGGAGTCCGCGGGCCGGCTTCGCGGCGTCCACGAGGAGCGCCTCAACGAGGCTCGCGAACGCCGGGAGGAGGCCGCCGACGCGATCCGCGACGACGCCGAGATCCGGGTGAGCCTCCCGCACACGGCGGTGCCCACCGGGCGCACCGTGTTGAGCCTGGACGGGCTGCGCCCCCGGTTCGGCCGCCTGCGCGAGGGCACCCTCCAGGTGAACGGGCCGGAGCGCATCGCGCTCGTCGGCCGCAACGGCGCCGGGAAGACGACGCTGCTGCGCACACTCACCGGCGAGCTGGCCCCGCTGTCCGGCGAGGCAAGGACCTTCGTACCGGTGCGGTTCCTTCCGCAGCGGCTCGATGTGCTGGACGAGGAACTGAGCGTCGCGGCGAACGTGGCCCGGATGGCGCCCGGGGTCACCGACAACCACATCCGCGCCCAGCTCGCGCGCTTCCTCTTCCAGGGAAAGCGCGCGGAACAGCCGGCGGGCACACTGTCGGGCGGAGAACGCTTCCGTGCCGCCCTCGCGGCGACGATGCTTGCCGCACCGGCCCCGCAGCTGCTGATGATGGACGAGCCGACCAACAACCTCGACATCGCCAGCGTGCGGCAGCTGACCGGTGCGCTCGACTCCTACGAGGGCGCGCTCCTGATCGCCAGTCACGACCTGGCCTTCCTCGAATCGGTCGGCATCACCAGGTGGCTGCTGGTCGGGGAGGAGCTGCGGGAGACCGGCGCGGAGGAGGTGGCCGGGCTGCTCTCTGCGCCGGAGGCCGCCGGCTGAGCGGTCTGCGTCGGAACGTTCCGTACCGGCCGGACCGGGAGGGGGTGCGGGCCTCCGTGCGACGGAGGCCCGCACCCCTGCCGGGATCAGAGCCTGTCGATGATCTTGTTCATCTGCTCGATCTCGGCGGTCTGGGCCGTGACGACAGCACCGGCGAGCTTCTTCGCCTCGGCGTTCTCGCCGTTCTTCTGCTCGTCCTCGGCCATGGTGACGGCGCCCTGGTGGTGCCCGATCATGAGCTGGGCGAACTTCTTGTCGAAGTCCTT
This sequence comes from Streptomyces sp. NBC_00012, assembly GCF_045040875.1. Lineage (NCBI taxonomy): Bacteria > Bacillati > Actinomycetota > Actinomycetes > Kitasatosporales > Streptomycetaceae > Streptomyces > Streptomyces sp. NBC_00012. Next base: position 789,906 of record NZ_CP108309.1, read on the forward strand.
GCCCTTGGCGGCCGCCAGATCGCTCATGGCCTTGCCGGACATCATTCCGGGCATGCCCGAGCCGTCCGCACCGTGATCCATCCCGGGCATGTCACCCATCGAGGACGAGGGCAACGGCTTGCCCCACGACGTCAGCCAGCCCTTCATCGTGTTGATCTCGGGGTCCTGGGCCTTCTCGATCGCGGTGGCCAGTTTCTTGATCTCGGGGTCGGCGGCGCGGCCGTCCGCCAGCTCCGCCATCTCGATGGCCTGCTGGTGATGCGGGATCATCTGCTGAGCGAACTTCACATCGGCGTCGTTGAACTCGGCGCCAGGGGTGGCCGGTGCGGAGGCGCCGGCGGAGCCGTGGTCCATGCCGGGCATGGACGAACCGTCGTTCTTCGAGCCGTCGGAGGAGCCGCAGGCGGTCAGCGCCAGAGCGAGGGCGGCGACGGTGCCGGCGGCCGCGAGGGGGCGGCGTCGGGACGCGGGGAAGCGGGAAGCGGACATCATCACAGGTTCTTTCCAGGTGGGTGCGCCACGTCCGTGGCGCGCGAAAGGGGCAGGGGCGTCCGGCCGGCCCGGCCTCGAAGGCCCGTGGACCGGCGGATTCCTGTCACGTCCGCGCGATGCACACCTGGAGCAGCAGCCCTCTGCCGGCGAACGGCGGTCCCCGCCGGGCCGGTCCGCGTACACCCGTACGGCGCCCGGCGAGCGCCCGAACGGCCAGGAGTACCAGGCCCAGTGCCATCAGCAGCGGCAGCACCCGGTCACGGGCATGGGTGAATACGCACGACTCGCCGCTCATCGCGGCCATGGCGGCCGCCGCCTGACCGGGACCGTGCCCGGTCTCCATGGCGGAGTGGCCGTCGGCCATCGGCATGGCCCCCGGCGCGGGTTCGGCCGCCGTGACGGCCATCGCGTCGTGGCAGCCCTCCGCGGCGCTCGCGGGCGCTCCGTGCATGAGGAACAGCCCGAGCAGGACGGCACAGAGCACGAGCAGCCGGGACGCTCCCGGTGTGCGTGTCCGTCCGCGATCCACGGCTGCCTCGAATGCTCGTCGTACGGGTCGATGGGTCCTGCGGTGTGCCCGACGATACCCCCACCGGGTTTCCCGTCGTGTGCCGCCCCGCCCCCTGCCGGACACCTTGCCCGGCTACGGTGCCCCCGACCTGTGCACCTGTAGCGACTGGAGTGGGCGATGACCGCATCGGCATCATCGGCGGCGGGCGGGCTGAAGCGCCGCCTGGGCGTGTTCGACGCCGTGGTGATCGGCCTGGGCTCGATGATCGGGGCAGGCGTCTTCGTCGCACCGTCGCCCGCCGCGGGCGCGGCCGGTTCCTGGCTGCCGGCCGGGCTGGGGCTGGCCGCGCTGGTGGCGTACTGCAATGCGACGTCCTCGGCCCGGCTGGCCGCCCGCCACCCGGAGTCCGGCGGCACCTATGTGTACGGCAGGGAGCGGCTCGGCGAGTTCTGGGGCCTGCTCGCCGGCTGGGCTTTCGTCGTCGGGAAGACGGCTTCCTGCGCGGCGATGTCGCTGACCGTGGGCGCCTATGTGTGGCCCGGCCGGGAGCACGTGGTGGCCGTCGCGGCAGTGGTGGCCCTGACCGCCCTCAACTACACCGGCGTGCACAAGTCCGCCCGGCTGACCCGGGTGATGGTCGCGTTCGTCCTCGCCGTCCTCGCGGCGGTCGTCACCGCCTGCCTCGGCAGCGGCACCGCGCAGGCCGGGCGGCTGGCCTTCGGCACGGACGTCACGGCCGGGGGCGTGCTCCAGGCCGCCGGTCTGCTGTTCTTCGCGTTCGCCGGGTACGCGCGGATCGCCACTCTCGGCGAGGAGGTCCGCGACCCGCGACGCACCGTCCCGCGCGCGATCCCGCTCGCGCTGGGCATCACGCTGCTCGTCTACGCGGCCGTCGTCGTCACGCTGCTCGCCGTCCTGGGACCCGACCGTCTCGCGCACACCCCGGACGCGGTGGCCGAGGCCGCACGTGCCGCCGGGGTCCCCGGTCTCGTGCCCGTGGTCCGGGCCGGCGCGGCCGTCGCCGCGCTCGGCTCGCTCCTCGCGCTCGTCCTCGGTGTCTCACGCACCACCTTGGCCATGGCCCGCGACCGCCATCTGCCGCACGCCCTCGCCGCGGTCCACCCGCGCTTCGGGGTGCCGCACCGGGCGGAGCTCGCGGTGGGCGCCGTCGTCGCCGTCCTCGCGGCCACGGCGGACGTCCGCGGGGCGATCGGCTTCTCCTCGTTCGGCGTCCTCGCGTACTACGCCATCGCCAACGCCGCCGCCCTGAAGCTCGCCCCGGACGAGGGCCGCCCGCCGCTCGCCGTGCCCGCCGCCGGGCTGGCCGGCTGTCTGCTGCTCGCGTTCGCGCTGCCGTCGGCATCGGTCGTCTCCGGCACCGCAGTGCTCGCGGCCGGGGCTTCGGCCCACGGCGTGCGCGTGGTTCTGCGCCGCGCACGTGGTTAGCGGCCGTCCGGTGGGTGGAGCGGATGCCCGGCCCCGGTTCAACGGTGGCGGTCGGCGCGTGTCCAGGCGGCGTCGCGGAGCAGGCGCAGGCCGTTGAGGCCCACGATGACGGTGGATCCTTCGTGCCCGGCGACGCCCAGTGGGAGCGGCAGCGTGCCGGCCAGGTCCCAGATGACGAGACCGGTGATGAAGACGGCCGCGATCACCAGGTTCTGCACGACGAGGCGGCGGCACCGCCGCGAGAGCGCCACGGCGGTGGGAATGGTGGCGAGTTCATCGCGGACGACGACGGCGTCGGCGGTCTCCAGAGCGAGGTCGGAGCCGGCCCTGCCCATGGCGATGCCCGTGTGGGCCGCGGCCAGTGCCGGGGCGTCGTTCACGCCGTCCCCGACCACGAGCACCTTCCGCCCGACGCTCTCCATCTCCCTGACCACGTGCGCCTTCTCCTGCGGCAGCAGACCGGCCCGTACGTCGTCGATCCCGGCCTCGGCAGCCAGGCGGGCGGCGGCGCGCGGGTTGTCCCCGGTGACCAGTACCGGCGTTCCGCCGGTGAGTTCGGTGAGGCGGGCGACGGTGGACCGGGCGTCGGTGCGCAGCCGGTCGGCGATGCCCAGGACGCCCACGGGCGTGCCGTCGAGTACGACGAGCGCGGCGGTGCGGCCGCCCTTCTCCAGTCGTGCGGCGAGTTCGGCGGCCGGACCGGAGGCACCGGTACGGACGTCCAGCAGGCGGGCCGGGCTGCCCACTGCGACCGTACGGCCGTCCACGGCGGCGGTGACGCCGGTGCCCGGGGCGGAGGTGAAGTCCGCCACCGGGGGCAGGACGAGCCCGCGGGTCCGGGCGGCGTCGGTGACGGCGCGTGCGAGGGGGTGCTCGCTGGGATGCTCGGCCGCCGCCGCCAGGGCGAGAAGGGTGTCCTCGGTCAGGCCCGAGGACGCTAGCGGACGGATGTCGGTGACGCGTGGGGTGCCTTCGGTCAGGGTGCCGGTCTTGTCGAGTGCGACGGCGTCGATCTGACCGAGACGTTCCATCACCACCGCGGACTTGATGAGCACCCCGTGCCGCCCGGCGTTGGCGATCGCGGAAAGCAGCGGCGGCATCGTGGCCAGCACCACGGCGCACGGCGATGCCACGATCATGAAGGTCATCGCCCGGAGCAGCGTCGGCTGCAGTGCCGCGCCGAAGGCCAGGGGTACCGCGAACAGGGCGACGGTGGCGGCCACCATGCCGATCGAGTACCGCTGTTCGACCTTCTCGATGAACAACTGCGTGGGCGCCTTCGTCCCTGACGCCTCCTCGACCATGGCGACGATCCGGGCGATCACCGAATCGGACGGGTCGCGCTCCACGGCCACCCGCAGCGCCCCCGTGCCGTTCAGGGTTCCCGCGAAGACCTCGTCGCCGGGCTCCTTGGCCGCCGGCAGCGGCTCGCCCGTGATGGTGGCCTGGTCCACCTCGCTCGCCCCGTCGAGGACCCGGCCGTCGGCCCCGACACGTTCGCCGGGACGTACCAGAATCACGTCCCCGACCGTCAACTCCTCGGTGGGCACGGTCTCTTCGGTGCCCGCGGCGCCGAGGCGGGTGGCTGTGGCGGGTGCCAGGTCGAGCAGACCACGGACCGAGTCCGCCGTCCGAGCGGTGGCGAACGCCTCCAGGGCGCCCGAGGTGGCGAAGATGACGATCAGCAGGGCGCCGTCCAGCACCTGCCCGATCGCCGCCGCACCGAGAGCCGCGACGACCATCAGCAGGTCGACGTCCAGCGTCTTCTCCCTGAGCGCCTTCAGCCCTTCCCAGCCCGGTTCCCAGCCGCCCGTGAGGTACGTCAGCGCGTACAGCGGGCTCCAGGTCCACCACGGGGCACCGAGCAGTTGCATGGGCAGCGCGGCCAGGAACAGCAGCAGTGCGACCGCGGCCCAGCGGGCCTCCGGGAGGGTCAGGATCCGGGTGCGCCGCCCGGGGCCTCCCGTTCGGGCCGGGCCGGCGGGCGCGGCCGGGCGGGTGAGGGTGGAAGACATGAGCGTGATCCTTCACGCGAGAGGGCGGAGTGGTTCGACCTCCGCACCATACAGGATCACATGAACACTCATTCATGTGTACATCTCCGTAGGATGAGGCCATGGGCCACGGAGTTGACGCGAAGACCGCTGCCACCGCGCGCGAGCGCCTCGACGCAGTGGGGGCCACCGATGTGGCGGCCACCCTCCAGGCACTCGCCACCCCGTCGCGGCTCCGCATCCTGGCCCGCCTCCAGGAGGGCCCCTGCCCCGCCACGGAGCTCGCGGACGCGGTCGGCATGGAGCAGTCCGCCTGCTCGCACCAGTTGCGACTGCTGCGCAATCTCGGCCTGGTCACGGGCGAGCGCCGGGGCCGCTCGGTGATCTACGCGCTGTACGACAACCACGTGGCCGAACTCCTCGACCAGGCCCTTTTCCACGTCGAGCACCTGCGCCTCGGGCTGCACGACGCCCCGGTCCGGGGCAGCGCCGGGGCCATGACCGACGACGGGATGGCCGCCGCCGACCGCTGAGCACGGTTCCGCCCCGGGGTCTGCCGTCGCACGCCCGCAAGGGATTGCGGGACAGCCCTCAGGATGCGGCCGCGCCCGCCAGGAAGTCTTCGAGGATCCGGCCGAACACGTCCGGCTTCTCCATGTTGGGGTAGTGGGCGGCACCCTCGACGATCACCTCCCGCCCGTCGGCGACCGTCCGCACCAGGCGCCGGGCCATGGCGAGGTGATCCGCCGCGTCGATTCCGCCGTTGACCGCCAGGACCGGGACCCCGATCCCCGCCACCCGCGCCCAGGTGCCGGAAACGGGCACCCTCAGGTCGGGCTCGCCGGCGCTGTGCTTGGACAGCGTCCGGGCCGCCATCCCCCGCACCCGCTCCACCACGGTGCGGTCGACGTCGCCGAGCGCGCGGTGCGGACCCGCCGCCGGGAGCATGAAGGCATCGATCCAGCCCTCGATGTCGCCCGCGCCCAGGGCCCGGGCCTGAGCGGCAAGCACCCCCAGGGTCCAGGGGTCGTCGAATTCGGGCTCACTCGTCCCCGCCCCGCTGACGACCAGCGCACGCACCAGATCCGGGTGTTCCAGCGCGGTGTCGACCGCGGTGGCCGCACCCATCGACACTCCGGCCAGAACCGCGGGCCCGGCATCGAGGTGGCGCAGCAGGGCGGCCAGGTCGTCGGTGTGCCGGAAGGGCCTGGTCGCGTTGGCCGATCCGCCGTGCCCGCGGGCGTCCGGCACGATCACGCGGTGGTGGCGCGCGAGCTCCGGCACCTGGTCGTCCCACATCCCGTGATCCAGGAAGCCGCCGTGCAACAGCACCAGCAGCGGACCCTCGCCGGTGTCCCGGTGGACGAGGCGGCCGTCCTCGGACTCGAAGAATTTCAGCTCGGAAGCAGCACTCATGACAACCAAGGTGTCATCCACTCGTCATATTGGCAACCCAGGTGTCATTATTGCCGGATGACCGATATCGACCCACCCCTGGCGCCCGACGAACTGGCCCACCGGCTCACGGAGGTCTTCGCCCTGGTCGGCCCGCTCTACCGGCGTGTGCAGCGCGAGGTGGAACAGGCCGCGCCGATCGAGGGCCTGTCCGTCGGCGTACGCGCCGTACTGGATCTGCTGCGCGAGAACGGACCCATGACGGTCCCCCAGATGGGCCGGGCGCAGGCGCTGAGCCGGCAGTTCGTGCAGCGCATGGTCAACGACGCCGCGGCCGCGCGGCTGGTCGAGATCACTCCCAACCCCGCACACCAACGGTCGTCGCTGGTCCGGCTGACCGAGAGCGGCAGGGCGGCGATCACCGCGGCCCTGACCCGTGAGCAGTCGCTGCTGCGCCAGGTGGACGGGGGTCTGACCGATGCCGATGTGTCGGCCTGCGTACGGGTGCTCGGGGCGATGCTGGAGCTCTTCGACCAGGTCGACGTGGACTGAAGCCGGGCACCTTTCCCGCCCTGTCAGGGGGCGGGAAAGGTGCGTGCGCCACCGAGTGCGGATCCAACTGCCCCCGTCTACGCTCAGATGTGGATCTATGCCGCAAAGGCCGTGCATCGACAGGAAGCGAGACCCCATGGAGCGGCTCAAGCGGTCGGGACTCGCCGGGGAACTCTCCGCGGAGTTCCTCGGCACGATGATTCTCATCCTCGTCGGCTGTGGTGTGGTGGCCCAGGTCGTCGCGGGCGGTGCGCTCACCGATCCGCCGGGCGGCCTCGGCAATCACGACAGCATCGCCTGGGCCTGGGGGCTCGGCGTCACTCTCGGTGTCTATGTGGCGGGCCGGCTCAGCGGGGCCCATCTCAACCCCGCCGTGACCGTCTCCCTCGCCGCGTTCAAGGACTTCCCCTGGAAGAAGGTGGCGCCGTACTCGCTCGCCCAGGTAGCGGGGGCGTTCGTCGCGGCGCTGCTGGTGCGGTGGAACTATACGGAAGCGCTGGCGAAGGCGGACCCCGGGCACACCATCAAGACACAGTTCGTGTTCTCCACTCTGCCCGCCAACGGAAACCCCGCTCTCCCGGTGCACGAATGGGGAGCGTTCCGGGACCAGGTCATCGGCACCGCGATCCTCGTGCTGCTGATCTTCGCGGTCACCGATCTCCTCAACACCCCGCCGGGCTCCAATCTCGGCCCGTTCATCGTGGGCCTCATCGTGGTGGCCATCGGCATGGCGTTCGGCACCAACGCCGGATACGCCATCAACCCGGCCCGTGACCTCGGTCCGCGGCTCGCGAGTTTCCTCACCGGTTACGGCGGGGCATGGCGGGATCAGTACGGGAACTTCTACTTCTGGGTGCCGATCGTGGGCCCGCTGGTCGGCGGCCCGCTGGGGGCGTTCGTCTACAAGGTCTTCATCAGCCGCTACCTCCCCTCGGTGGAGGAGGAGCCGGAGGGGACCATCCCCGTACCGCCGGAGACTTGACGCCCGGTCACATCACGGGGCCCGGACTCAGGAGAGGCAGCATGCCATGGCGGACTTCATCGGCGCAGTGGACCAAGGCACCACCAGCAGCCGCTTCATGATCTTCGATCACGGTGGGAACGAAGTGGCCAGGCACCAGCTGGAGCACGAACAGATCCTGCCCCGTCCCGGCTGGGTGGAGCACGACCCGGTGGAGATCTGGGAGCGCACCAACTCGGTGATACAGAACGCCCTGCGCACCGCCGGTCTCAACGGCACGGATCTCGACGCCATCGGAATCACCAACCAGCGCGAGACGACCGTCGTCTGGGATCCCCGCACCGGTCGTCCGTACTGCAACGCCATCGTGTGGCAGGACACCCGTACCGACTCGATCGCCAAGGCCCTGGAGAACGAGGGGCACGGCGAGGTCATCCGGCGAAAGTCGGGTCTTCCCCCGGCCACTTACTTCTCCGGCGGGAAGATCAAGTGGATTCTCGAGAATGTCGATGGGGTCCGCGAGGCCGCGGAGCGGGGGCACGCGGTGTTCGGGAACACGGACTGCTGGGTGTAGTGGAATCTCACCGGCGGCCCCGACAGCGGCACCCATGCCACCGATGTGACCAATGCCAGCCGCACGATGCTGATGAACCTGGAGACGCTGGACTGGGACGACGAACTGCTGGACATCTTCGGCATCCCCCGGGCGATGCTCCCCGTCATCAATCCGTCCTCCGACCCGGAGGCGTACGGCCGCACGCGCACCTCGCGTCCGCTGCGGGCCGCGGTCCCGATCACCGGGGTGCTCGGCGACCAGCAGGCGGCCACGGTGGGGCAGGTGTGCTTCGAGCCGGGCGAGGCGAAGAACACGTACGGCACCGGCAACTTCCTGCTGCTCAACACCGGTACGAAGGCCATCCGGTCGCAGCACGGTCTGCTCACCACGGTCGCCTACCGGTTCGGGGAGAGTCCGGCGGTCTACGCCCTGGAGGGGTCGATCGCGGTCACCGGGTCGGCGGTGCAGTGGCTGCGGGACCAGATGAAGATCATCACCGATGCGGCGGAGAGCGAGCGGCTGGCCCGGTCCGTCGCGGACAACGGCGGGATGTATTTCGTGCCGGCCTTCTCGGGGCTCTTCGCCCCGTACTGGCGCTCCGACGCCCGGGGTGCCATCGTCGGTCTGGCCAGGTACAACACCAACGGCCATCTGGCGAGGGCCACGCTGGAGGCGATCTGCTACCAGAGCCGGGACGTGGTGGAGGCGATGGAGCAGGACTCCGGTGTCCATCTCGACGTGCTCAAGGTGGACGGCGGGGTCACGGCCAACGACCTGTGCATGCAGATCCAGGCCGATGTGCTCGGCGTCCCCGTCAGCCGCCCGGTCGTCGCCGAGACGACAGCGCTCGGCGCCGCCTACGCGGCCGGCCTCGCCACCGGATTCTGGCGGGACCAGGACGAGTTGCGCGAGCACTGGCAGGAGTCGAAGCGCTGGGAGCCCGAGTGGAGCGAGCAGCAGCGGTCGGAGGGTTACGCGAACTGGAAACGGGCGGTGGAGCGCACCCTCGACTGGGTCAGCGTGGGATGACGGTCCGACGCACTGTGCGGGCGTGCCCGGCCGGGCGTGCCCGCACAGTGCGCCAGGGGCTCAGGCCCGCGTCCGCAGTCCGGCCAGGAGTTGGTAGACGGTCTCGGTGCCCTGTCGCAGTGCTTCGACGCCGATGTGTTCGTCCGTGCCGTGCATGCGCTTGAGCATGTCCCGGTTCACGGTGAACGGGTACATGCCGTACACGGGTACGTTCTGTTCCCGGAACGGCACCGCGCTGGTGACCGCCTCGAACTGGCAGGCGGTAGCCCGTACTCCGGGGTGGGTCCGGCGTACAGCGCTCTGCCAGGCGCGGAAGACGTCCGTGTCGTAGTCGGAGTCGGGTGTGGCCAGATAGCCGCGCAATCGGTCCAGGGCCTGCCGCTCGCTCTCGCCGGGGTTTCCGACCACACTCAGAGTCGCCCGGTTACCGATCAGCGAGCGGAGCTCGGCGACGATGCGTCCGGGGTCATCGGCCCCCGGCAGGAAGGCCGCCCGGAACTCCGCGGTCGCGGTGCCCGGCACGATGCTCGGGTAGTAGCCGGACTGGGCGGAGGTGAAGGCGAGCGTGGTCCGCAGCATCGCGTTGTGCAGCTCCGGGGTCTCGCTGAGCCGCACCACCGCTTCCCCCGCCCGGTCCCGCCGCTGGTCCGTGCGGGCTGCCAGCATCTCCCGGAGCGCCTCGGCGAACGGCCGGTCGGTGGTGGCCTCGGCCAGTTCGGCGAAGTACTGCCGGGACAGCGCGTTCGGGCGGATGTGGGCACGCCACCCACCGAGTTGGTCGAGCACCTCGCCCAGCCGGATCACCGCCTGTCCGCTGAACGGCTTGGAGGTGTGGGTGGCGTACGACGCGGTCTCCAGACGCAGCAGCAGGGAGCGCTTGTCGTTGCAGGTGAGCGAGGCGATCATGGGCGTGGTGCCGTCGCGCTGGTTGAGTACCCAGCCGCCCTCGGTGATGACCGCGCCCGCCGCCACCTTGCCCGGGTGTTCCGTGAGGAACCAGCGCACGCCGTAGGGGCCCTGTTCCTCGTCGCAGTCGGACCAGAGGACGATGTCACGGTCGAAGGCCGCTCCCTCGCGGACATGGCGCAGCAGAGCGGCGACGAAGGCGGCGTTGACGCCCTTCATGTCCAGCGAGCCGCGACCGTACAGTTTGCCGTCCTTGATCTCCGCGGCGAAGGGGTCCGTCTCCCACCTGTCGCCGATTGCGGGTACCACGTCGGAGTGGCCGAGCAGGATCAGGGGCTTCTTCGTGATCGGTCCGCTGCCGGGTACGCGGGCGAAGAAGTGGACGTTGCCGTCTTTCGGAGTGGGCACGATCTCGGTTCCGACTCCGGCATCCCGGAAGATGCCCTGGAGCATCCGGGCGAACGGCAGGGTGACCGCGCCGTCGCCGGGGTTGCTGGTGTTCTGGCGGATCATGGCGACGGCCAGGGCCACGGGGTCGGTGGGATCGCCGTCGAAGGAGGCTCCGCCCGTCCCCGTCGGCGCGTCGGCCCGCGCCGCAGGTGACGCCGATGCCACCGCGCCGAGGCCCAGCACCGTGGACGCGACGGCCGTCGCGCCGGCACCGAGCACGGAACGCCGTGACGGCCGGGTTCCGGGAAGTCCGTCGAGGCAGGCGGAGATGACCGCGGCAGGATTCTCCTGGTGGGCGTAGTGACCGCCCCCGACGGACTTCAGGGTGCATTCGCCCCGGGTCCACTCGGCCCAACGGCGCACGGTGACCTCGGGCACGTGCGGGTCGTCGGTGGCCCACACCGCACGCAACTCGACCTGCGGAACGGTTCCCCGCCGGCCGTCGTACCGGGCGGCCAGCCGCAGATCGGCGATGACGGGAGGCAGCAGCACCTCCTCGAACTCGGGGTCCGCAAGCAGCTCCGGGTCGGTCAGTCCGGTTCCGGCGACGAAGGCACGGGCGTCCTCGACGGTCACGTCCTCGCCGCGGCCGTGGAAGTCGCCGGGGCACTGTCCGGCAACGGCGCACAGCCGCGTGACGGGCACCCCGGCGTCGAGCAGCCGGCGGCAGGTCTCGTACGCCAGCAGGGCGCCGAGGCTGACTCCGATCAGTACCAGCCGTCGCCCGCCCAGTAGTTCGCGTGTCCCGGCCGCCACCGCGTCGGCGTAGGCGGCCATGTCGGTGACGGGCTCCTCGTCGACGCGGGTCCCGCGGCCCGGCGGTGCGACGAACGCGAGGGTGGTGTCCTCGGGAGTCAGGCCCCGCCAGCTCGCGAACGTCGAGCCGTGGGCGCCGGTGGGTGCGAAGCAGACGGCGAGGGTACCTGTGCCGGCGCCCTGCTGCTGCTCGCCCGGCACGGTCAGCCATGGGTCGTTCATTTCTGCTCCTCCTGCTGGATCTCGCGGCACAGGGCGGCGATCGCGGTGACGGTGGGTGCGCCGAGGACGCGGCGCAGCGGCACGCGGCGGCCCGCCGTCGCCGCCAGCCGGTTGGCGAGCCGGACGGCGAGCAGGGAGTGGCCTCCGGCGTCGAAGAAGTTCTGGTCCGCCGATGCGGGCGGTGCGCCGAGCAGTTCCTGCCAGAGCGCGGCGACGGCGGTCTCGGTGGCGTCGGACGGGGTGAATCCGGCCACCCGTTCCTGACCGATGCCTGCCACGAGTGTGCCCAGGGCGGTGCGGTCCAGCTTGCCGTTGGTGCTCAGCGGGAGCCGCGGGACCTGCTGGATGCGGGCGGGCAGCATGTAGTCGGGCAGCCGGTCGCGCAGATACGCGCGCAGTGCGGCGGCACCGGTCTCCTCGTCGGCGGTGACACAGGCGACGATGCGTGTTTCGCCGTCCTCGGTCTCCGCGTAGGCCCCCGCGTCGGTGACGTCCGGTGCCTTGCGCAGGGTGGCCTCGATCTCCTCCAGCTCGACGCGGTAGCCGCGCACCTTGATCTGATTGTCGGCGCGTCCGGTGATCTCCAGCACGGAGTCGGGGAGTTGGCGGCCACGGTCGCCGGTGCGGTAGTGCGGGACTCCGGCGTCATCGGTGGTGAAGCGGTCCTCGCCGTCGCCGCCGACATAGCCGAGGGCGAGTGGTGGTCCGGAGACCCACACCTCGCCGGTCACACCGGCCGGGAGGCGTCGGCCGAGCCGGTCACGGACCGAGAGCGAGGCGCCCGCCACGGGGCTGCCTACTGGGACGCGTTCGGCGTCGGCGGGCAGCCGGACGGTGTCGTAGGCGGCGACGTTGGAGGCGGTCTCCGTCATGCCGTACAGGTTGAGCAGGGTGGTGTCGGGCCAGACCTCGCGGAAGCGCAGGACGGTTTCCACGGGCAGGGTGTCGGCGCCGCTGGTGACCAGCACCGGGCGGTGCCCGTCGGGGCGTCCGGCGCACTCCTGGAGCAGTCCGGCGATCAGCTGCGGGGTCAGGAAGAGATGGGTGATCCGTTCCTGCTCGACGGCGGCGGCGAAGAGCACCGGATCGAGGAGCTCATCGGTGGCGAGCACGACGGACGGGATGCCCTTGAGCAGTCCGCCCAGCAGTTCCCAGGGCGAGGCGACCAGTGCCAGGGACTTCTGGACGGCGAGCACCGCGTTCTCGGGGAACGGGTGGTCCTGCCACATCCACTCCAGCCGGCCACGGACCGAACGGTGGCTGATGCGTACGCCCTTGGGGTTTCCGGTGGTCCCCGAGGTGTAGACGATGTGGAACAGCGCGTCCTCGTCGGGCTCCTGCTCGGGGGCCTGGTGCAGCGGGCCGTCGGCCAGGGGTGCCAGTGTGACTCGGGGGGCGTCCAGGGTGGGGAACTGGTCGAGTCCGGGCTCGGCCAGCACGCAGTGCGGCCCGGTCTCCTCCACCATCCGGCGCTGCCGTCGCACGGGTATCGCGGGGTCCAGCCCGAGGTAGGCGGCGCCGGTCTTCAGTACGGCGAGGACGCCCGCGACGGCGGCGGGGCCGCGCTGGGCGGCGAGCGCCACCAGCGAGCCCGGACCGGTGCCCTTGGCGGTGAGCCGGGCGGCCAGCCGGCCGCTCCATTCGTCGAGTTCGCGGTAGGTGACGCTGGTGCCGGTGTGGCGCAGGGCGACGGCCCGGGGGTGGGCCGCCACCTGCTCGGCGAAGCGTTCCAGCAGGGTCGGCGTGGTCATCGGTGATCGTCTCCGGGCAGCAGATCGAGGGAGCGAACGGTGGTGTGCTCGGCACGCTCCGGGTCGGTGAGGGCCCGGAGCGCGATCAGGGTGGATTCCAGTACGTTGCGGGCGGCCGGCGCGTCGAGCAGCTCCCGCTGGTAGGCGTACTGGAGGAGCAGTCGGCCGGGGCCGTGCGGCTGGACGTACAGGGCGCAGTCGTACTTGGTGTAGCCGGTGTCCAGTTCGACGAAGCGGAACCGGACGTCCGACGCGGTGGTGGCGCGCGCCGGGTAGGGAAGCATGTTGAGCATGGTCTGGAAGACCGGGGTCGCCGATGAGCTCCGTGAGGCGGCCGGAAGCCGCCGCAGCGTCCAGCCGAAGGGGTGCTCGGCCGCGGCGTAGGCGTCGTACACCGTCTCCCTCACCTGTGCGGTGAACTCCGCGAGGGTGGCGGCCGGGTCGATGTCCAGGCGCAATGGCAGCATGGCGAGCACGAAAGCGGGCACATCGGCGGTCTCCGGACGCTCCCGCCCCGCCATCGGAGCGCCGATGATCACGTCGTCGGCGTCGCTGTAGTAGCTCAGGGCCAGTGCGTAGGCGGCCAGCAGCGGTACGAACACGGTGGCGGACGCGGCCAGCGCGGTGTCGCGCAGCCGCCGGGACAGCCGCTCGTCGAGGACCGCCTCGGTGATCTCGCCCCGATAGGTGGGTGCGGCGGGCCGCTGCTTCTGCGCGATCTGGAGGACCGGAAGCCCGCCCGCGAGCCGCCGCAGCCAGTACTCCCCCGCCGCGGCCACCTCCTCGGTGGCCAGCCGCTCGGTGAGGTGGTCGAGATAGCGGTCGTAGCGGGTGGCGCGTTCGGGGTCGGGCCCGGCGGGCCGCTGTTCGTAGAGTTCGGCCAGGCGCTGGAACAGCACGGTCGCTCCCCAGCCGTCGAGGAGCAGTTCGTGCATGGTGACCAGGAGCCGGTGCTGCCCGTCGGGCAACCGGAACAGACGGGTCCGCAGGGCCGGTTCGGTGAGCAGGTCGAAGGGCCTGGCCGCCTCCTCGGCGGCCGTCGCGCGAAATGCGTCCGCGGTGACGTCCCGGGCGCTGCCGGGCAGCGGCACTTCCCAGTGCGGGTAGTGGTGCACCACCTCGTGCACCACCTCGTGCCCCACTTGCTGCGCCGATTCCTGCCCGTCCGCCCCGTCGGTCCCGTCGTTCTCCGCGAATCGGGCGAGGAGCAGTGGATTCTCGGCGAGCAGCAGCTGCCAGGCCCGGGCCAGCCTTGCCACGTCGAGGGGTCCGTCGAGTTCCAGGGAGCCCTGGTAGCTGTAGTAGGGGCTGAGCGGGTCGAGCCGCCAGTGGAAGTAGACGCCGGCCTGCTGCGGGGTGAGCGGCCGGGTGCGCGGCGTGTCGTCCCGCACCGCCTCCGTGCGGGCACCGGGCGCGGCCCTCCGTTCCTGGCCGAGCGCGGCGAGCGCGGCTGGGCTGCCGTCGCGCAGCACGTCACGCAGGCCGGCGGCCGATCCCGTCCCGCGAAGGGCGGCGACCAGCCGCATGGCCAGCAGCGAATCGCCGCCCAGCTCCAGGAACCTGTCGTTCCTGCCGACCCGTCCGGTGCCGAGGAGCCCGGCGACGGCGTCCGCGATCGCGGTTTCCGCCGCGCCGCGCGGCGGGGCGTACGGGCGCGTGTCGGGGCGGCGGCGGCGCGGTGGTGCCGGCAGGGCCTGGTAGTCCGTCTTGCCGTTGCGGGTGAGCGGGAGCCGGGGCACGACGACAAAGGTGTGCGGCACCATGGGAGCGGGGAGCCGCTCGCTCAGATGCGCGCGCAGTGATTCCTCCGTCGGCTCGTCACCGGAGGCGGCGACATACGCGACGAGCCGGGGTGGCTGCGCCGCCACCGGAGTGTGTGAGCTCTCCCGGGCGACCAGGGCTCCGGTGTCGTCGGGGGTATGGACGGTGACGGCGCAGGCGGTGATCCGGGGGTGGTCGCCCAGCACCGCCTCGATCTCGGCGAGCTCCATGCGTACGCCGCCGAGCTTCACCTGCCGGTCCACCCGGCCCAGGTACTCCAGTTGGCCGTCCGGCAGTGCGCGTACGGCGTCCCCGGTGCGGTAGAGGCGTCCGCCACCGGTGCCGAACGGGTCGGTGAAGAAGGCGAGAGCGGTGCGCTCCGGGTCACCGAGGTAGCCACGGCCCACGACGAGTCCCCCGACGAACAGCTCCCCCGTCTCCCCGTGCGCACAGGCATGCCACTGCCCGTTCTCCTCGCGCAGTACGTACAGTTCGGCATTCCCGATGGGCGAGCCGATCGGCAGATGGCGTACTCCGGCGGCCGGAGGACCGAGTTCGGCATGGGTGACGTCGTCCGAACACTCGGTGGGACCGTACGCGTTGAGCAGCCGGATGCCGGGCAAGGTGTCGTGCCACCGTCGGGCCAGCGCGGGTGGCAGTTCCTCGCCGGTGGCGATCATCCAGCGCAGCGCGCCGGGCCGGATTCCCGCGCTCTCCTGGGCGTCGAGCAGGAAGCGGATCAGTGTGGGTACGGTCTCCAGCACCGTGGTTCCGCGTCCGCGCAACGCCTCCAGCAGCAGGGCTCCGTCCTGTGCCTGCTCGTCGGCGAAGATCTGGACCCGGCCGCCGACGAGCAGCGGGGCGAGCATCTGCCATACGGAGATGTCGAAGCTCAGCGGTGCGGTCTGGGCCAGCCGGTCGTCCGCGGTCAGCCCCAGATCGTCGATCTTGGCCCAGAGGTGGTTGAGCATTCCGCGGTGCTCGACGATCGCGGCCTTGGGCCGGCCGGTCGACCCCGAGGTGTAGAGGACGTAGCGCACCTCGTCGGGGTCGGGCGACAGGGTCCGGGAGTACGAAGCATCGGCCGGTTCCGGTGTCGTGGTGGGTACGCCGGCCGCGCGGGCGCCCTTGACCAGTTCCCCGGTGTCCGTCGGCGCGCCGGTGGCCAGCATCAGTGCCGCGCCGCTGTCGGTGAGCAGGGATTCGACGCGTGCGGCGGGCCAGCTCGCATCGACCGGCAGGTAGACGGCGCCCAGCAGCTCCAGGGCGAGGAAGGCTGTG
Organism: Streptomyces sp. NBC_00012; assembly: GCF_045040875.1. Lineage (NCBI taxonomy): Bacteria > Bacillati > Actinomycetota > Actinomycetes > Kitasatosporales > Streptomycetaceae > Streptomyces > Streptomyces sp. NBC_00012. Next base: position 805,969 of record NZ_CP108309.1, read on the forward strand.
ACGACGTCGGCGCCGCGCCGCCCGCCGACCGCGACGATCTGCCCCCGCGAGATCCCGGCGGCCGCCAGCTGCGCGGCGATGCGGCGCATCAGGTCGGCCAACCGGCCGTATCCGAGGGACTCTTCGCCGTCTTCGACGGCGGTCCGGTGGGGGTGTGCGGCCGCGAACCGCTCGACGTAGGCATGGACCCCTTCCCCCAGCTCGTACGGTTCGTGGCGGCTGAGTGCCGCGGCGACGGCGCGCTCCCGCGCCCCGTCGGCCAGCGGAAGGCGGGGGTAGTGCTCGGGCAGGCCGGTCACCGGCCCGCCTGCTTCTCGGCGATGACCAGCAGGTACTCGACCGGTACGCCCGTGCCGCGCTCGTCCGTGGTGTGGAATCCCTCGGTCATCTCGACCATTTCCGCTCGCAGTTCCTTCCATCGCGAGGGCGGCGAAATGGTGTTCCTCGCCGCGATGCAGGGGCCGAAGCAGTTCTCGAAGAAGGAGACCAGGTCCTCGGCCGCGTCGAACGGGTAGAAGAGTTCCCGGCGTTCGGAAACGACCGTGAAGCCGGGGCCGAGGAGTTCGGCGAGGTAGTCCGGCGATCCCCACAGCATGGGCTGTCCCTGATGGCCGTTGGGCGAGGGGAAGTAGGCGGAGAGGATCTCCTGGAAGTGCGCGGTCCAGCTGCGCGCCGTCCAGTTGCACATGCCGATGCGGCCGCCGGGCCGCAGTACCCGGGCCATCTCCCCGCTCGACGCGGCGTGGTCGGGCGCGAACTGGATCCCGTAGGTGGAGGTCACCAGGTCGAACGATGCGTCGGTGAAGGGGAGTTCCTGGGCATCGCCCCGTCGCAGCTCCACCTGGACGCCGGCCCGGGCGAACCGTTCGCGTGCGTCGGGGAAGAACTCGTCGGTCAGGTCCAGCCCGGTGACGACGCAGCCGCGCAGGGCGGACAGCAGCGCGACGTTGCCGTTGCCGGTGGCGACATCGAGATGGGCGGTGTCCGGCGCGGGGGCCAGCCGGTCGACCAGCTCGACGGCGCCCGGCCGCAGCAGATCGGCGACGTGCCGGTACTCGCCGTACGACCACATGGTCCGGTTGATCTCCTGGATGTTCTGATCGATCGTCATGCGTATCCCCCTCAGAGCGTGAGCCGGGCGCCGAGACCGGCGGCTTCGGCGCGGGCGTGGATGCGGTCGGCCACGGCGACGTCGAGGATCGACATCCCGAACGGGTTGCTGATCACGATCTCGTCCTGGTCGCGGCGGCCCGGGTGCCGCCCGGCGAGCACATCGCCGAGCGTGCCGTCGACGCGGCGGGCCCCGGGCCGGGCGGTCACGCCTTCCCGCGGGGTGCCCTCGGGGCCGAGCAGGGTGCCCGCCCGGTGCATCCGGCCGAGCAGCCGTCGCGGGTCGTCACGGACCAGGCTCCAGTCGTCGACGATCACCGCGTCGGCCGAGAGCACGGCCGCTTCGGTGAGGTCGTCCAGCGAGACATGGCAGACGAGCGCGCCGGGCAGCAGCCAGTCGGGCTCGATGTACCCCTGGGTCACCGTGGTGACGGGCACGACGAGTTCGGCGCCCCGCACCGCCTCGCGCGGTCCGTCGGCGACCACTGTCTCGATGTCCGCCGCACCCGGCAGCGAGGCGATGTGGTGGGCGACGGACTTCGCGCGGTCGGACGCCACGTCGTACAGCGCGATGCGGCGCAGGGTGGGCACGGTACGCAGCAGCAGCAGCGCGATGTGCGCCTGGGCGAGGGCGCCGCAGCCGAGGAGTGCGAGCCCGCGCGGTTCCGCCACCGCCAGATGGCGCACTGCGAGAGCAGTCACCGCCGCGGTGCGCATCGCGCTGATGTAGGCGGCCTCCATCAGGGCGAGGGGGCGGGCGGTCTCCGGGTCGAGGAGCAGGGTGAAGCCCTGGGAGCGGGGTATTCCGCGCCCTGGGTTGCCGATCGAGGCGTTGATGGTCTTCATGCCGATGACCGGCGGCCGCCCCTCCTGGACGAGTGCGCCGGGCATGGCCAGCAGCCTGGCCGAGTCGCCTTGCGGGGTGGTCCAGCCCAGGTAGGCCTCCTCGGGAAGCTCGGACCGACCGGCGGAGTGCAGCCTGAGCGCCTCGGCCACCGTCGCCACGATGTCCACGTCGCGGGCGGCCTCGATGACGTCCGCGCGGGTCAGATAGCTGAAGTGGCTGTCGGGGTATTGCTCGAAGTCCATGACGGGCGGGGCTCCTTGGCGAGAGGGGTCGGTTGCGGTGGGGACGACGCGGGAGCGGGTTCAGCCGCCGGGGGCGTGTGCCGCGCGGAGCATCACGAAGGGGACGAGCGCACCCAGCAGCAGTACACCGGCAAGTGCGATCCAGCCGGCCGTGCCGAGGGCAAGGACGACGCCGGTCATCAGTACCGGGCCCGCGACCCGGTTGGCCACCGTGCGGCTGGTGTTGAACAGCACCAGGTAGGCGCTGCGCGCTCCTTCCGGTGCCAGGTCGAAGGAGAGCGTCCACGAGGCGCCGACCTGCAGCAGCTCGGCGAACGTCAGGAGGACGACGGCCGAGCCGAGCACCAGCAGTGCCTCCCGCGCCCCGAAACCGGGCGCGGCGGCGAAGGCCAGGGCGCCGCAGCTGAGGAGCAGGGCCGCACCCGCGTACGAGAGCCAGGCCCGGCGCGTGGTGCTGTAGCAGCGGTTGAGGGGGTACTGGAGGGCGATGCACAGCACGGTGTTGACGGCGTACAGGATGCCCACATAGCGCTCCGGTACATCCGTCTCGGTGACCAGCCACAGCGGGAAGGCCACATTGAGCACCGGCATCCAGAGCGACACCAGTGCGTTGTACGCGGTGAAGCCGAGTAGTCGGCGGTCCTTGAGCAGATCCGCCACCCGGGCGCTCGCGACCGCCGTCGCCGTCTCCTCCTCCCGCCGCGCGGTGGCGTACACGGCGGCCACCGCCACGTAGGCGACCGCGCCACCGACCAGCAGCGGCCTGAAGGCTCCCGGCGTGCCGGAGCCCAGGGCGACTCCGGCGATCAGCCCACCAAGGCTGATACCGAGGTTGACGACGGTGCGCTGCACGGCCATGACCTTCGCGCGCAGGTTCTCCGGGGCGCGCGCACCGACGTACGACTGGACCAGTGGGGGTGAGGACTGCTCGGTGACGGCGATGACGGCGACCACGAGCAGAAAGCTCCACCAACCGTCCACCCAGAGGTAGCCGACGGTGGCCAGTGCGCGCAGCAGCATCACACCGATCAGCACCGGCTTCGGCCCGAAGCGCCCGGCCAGCCGGGCGATGGGCACGGCGGCGGCGATGGCGACGACCCCGCCGATGGTCAGACCGGTGCCGACGGACGAGGTACTGAGATGGGCGACCTTGACGAAGTAGATGGTCGAGACGGCGAGGAAGAGGCCCGTGCCGGTCCATTCGATCAGCGTGGCGCCCTGCACCAGCGGCAGGTACTGCCGGTGGCCGGGGCGGGTCCGCTGCCGGTCAAGGGTGGTGCTGGTGCCCATGTTCAGTGCTCCTGGTGCTTTCGGTCGAAGAAGAGTCCTTCGCTGCGCAGTCGTTCCACGGCGGAGGTGATCTCTTTGGCGACACCCTGTTCGGTCGCCCAGTTGTCGCAGTAGAGGGTGTCCCGGTATTTGGCGCCGCCGTCCGCGGCCAGGCAGACCGCGAGCCGGCCGTCCGTCCCGGCCTCGTCCTGATCGGTCAGCATCGCGCGCACGGCGCAACCGCTGGAGCCGCCGAGTGCGAGCCCGATGTCCTCGGCGATGATCCGGCAGACGGCGATCGCCTCGATGTCGTCGACGTGCACCGCGCGGTGGTAGCTGTGCGACGCACTCAGGAAGACGGACGGGCGGCTGGCTCCGATGCCCGGGACCAGGCGCCGTCCGCCGCTGCCCGAAACGGCCAGTGAGCCGCGTACGTCCACGGCGACCGCGGCGACGTCGGGCCGGTGCTCGCGCAGATGGGCGCTGATGCCCGCGAGGGTGCCGCCGGTGGAGACCGGTATGTACACCGCGCCGAGCTCCGGTCCCGCCTGCGCGGTGAGTTCGGGTCCGGTGGTGTGCCGGTGGATGTGGGGCGCGGCCCAGTTCTCGTACTGGTCGGGCCAGCGGTATCCGGGGTTGTCCGCACACAGCTCGCGCACCCGGCGCAACCGGCTCAGCAGGTAGCCGCCCAGGCCGTCGGGTTCGTCGACGACGATCACCCGCGCTCCGCTGTCCGCGAGCCCGCGACGGGTGGCGTGCGGGGTCTTGAGATCGACCACGGCGAGGAAGTCGCAGCCGAGCGTCGGCAGCAGCCTGGCCAGGGCGAGGCCCAGGTTGCCCGAGGTGGATTCGACCACCACGGTGCCCGGGGTGAGCGGCCGTTCGTCGTGCAGCGCCCGTAACAGTCCTACGGCGCTGCGGTCCTTCACCGATCCGGTGGGGCCGTGTTCTTCGAGTTTCAGGCCCAGACGCCGCACCCGACCCCGGTGGGCGACGTCCAGGCGGAGTAAGGGCGTTGTGCTGAGGGCCCGCGCCAGGACGGGATTGACACGCGACACTGCTTCTCCCTGTGCGATGCGTCGTTCGACGATGGCGATGGGTCGACCGGCCGGCCCGGTTGCGTGCTCTCAGACCTTAGGCAGGTGGCCCCAGGTGTCACCACGACACTCTCACGCCCGCGTGTCACCGTTGGCCGGGAACGGCGCTTGACGTTCCCCTCGCTCTCGTCCCCCGGCCGCTGCCGGGCCCGGTGAAGTCGCGGTACCGGTCCGATGTTCCGGCGGGGTCGGCGCGCGAGAAGAATCGAATTGGCCGGTTCGGCACCGGGTGGCCCGGACTACCGGGCGGTCGTCGGCCGGGCCGCGAGGACGGAGTGAGCCGCCCGGCACCACCTCTCCCGGGGGCCTGTTATCTTTACGTGACTTCGCAACAGAACTCTCGGTCATGCTTTGGCCTTTGATCTGTTGGCGTCGATGTGCCGACGTGTGGCGGCGGACATTCAATGACCACTGCACGGGCACGGTCGCGGTCCGCGGCCGGCCCGGCCTGTCCTGGCTGGACGAAATGACACAGCACAACAGATTCAGCAGGGCGGCGCTGGCCGCACGAGCGGTGCTGATCCCGGGGACGGGGCGCCGGAAGCAGACGAAGCGCCCAATCGCCCGCCGGCTGCGCAGACCGGACTACCCACGCGCGGGACGGCGCGGCTGGCGAAGATGGGTTCCCTCTTGGCGGCTGGTCCTGGGCTCGGTCCTGATGTTCACCGCGACCCTGGCGACCGTGGTGGGCATCGCCTACGCCCGTACGGACATACCCGAGGACCTCAACGCCTTCGCCACCCAGCAGGACACCGTCTACTACTGGGCCGACGGCACGCCGATGGCCCGGACCGGCTGGGTGAGCCGCCAGGAGATGCCCCTGTCGAAGATCCCCGACCATGTCCGATGGGCCGTACTGGCGGCGGAGAACGCCGACTTCTACTCCGACCACGGCATATCGACGCAAGGGATCACCCGCGCGCTGTGGCGCACCGTCAGCGACGGTGACACCCAGGGTGGGTCCACCATCACCCAGCAGTACGTGAAGAACGTCTATCTGTCGCAGGACCAGTCCTTCTCGCGGAAGTTCACCGAGATGCTGCTGGCGGTCAAGCTGGACCGCCGCCTGAGCAAGGACAAGATCCTTCAGGAGTACCTGAACACCAGCTGGTTCGGCCGTGGCACCTACGGTCTCCAGCGTGCCTCGCAGGCCTACTACGGCAAGGAGGTCACCCAGCTCAACGCCAGCGAGGGCGCCTTCCTCGCCTCCTTGCTCAAGGGGGCCTCGTTGTACGACCCCGCCGTCAACCCCCGCAACCGTGAGCGGGCCGTCGAGCGGTGGCGGTGGACGCTGGACCGCATGGTGGAGATCGGCAGGCTGAGCCCGGCCGAACGGGCCAAGTACACCACCTTCCCCGAGCCGAAGCCCCCGCACCGGCCCAACAGCGCGGGCGGGCAGGACGGTTATCTCGTACAGCTCGCCGAGTCGTACGCCAAGCGGGCCGGCCACATCTCCGACGCACGCTTCGACCTCGGCGGCTACCAGATCTACACGACGTTCGAGAAGCCGCGGATGAGCGCCCTCGCCCGAGCCGTCCGCGATGCGCGCGACAAGCTCGATCCCAAGCAGCGCAAGGCCGACCGGTTCGTCCGGTTCGGCGCCTCGACCGTCGCACCGGACGGGCGGATCCTCGCGGTGTACGGCGGACCGGACTTCGAGCGGCAGGCGTTCAACGAATCCAACGCGGGTACCGTCCCGGCCGGTTCGGCGTTCACCCCCTTCGTCTACGCCGCCGGCCTCCAGCACGGCGTGACGCACGAACGCAACGGCCCGCGCTCCACCGTCACACCGGCGACCGAGTACGACGGCGACGACGACATTCCCGTCATGACACCCGAAGGCCCCTACTGGGACCGGAGCGGCAAGATGGTCAAGGGCAACAACGACGGCGACAAGTCCTTCGGCCGGATCAGCCTGCAGGAGGCCATGACGAAGTCCGCGAACTCCCCCTTCCTCCAACTCGGCATGGACACGGGCCTGAAGCTGGTCCGCAGTACGGCCGAGGCATCGGGGCTGCTCCCCGCCAGCTTCGGCCCGCCCGTCCCGGCGTTCGCGATGGGCAGCTCCACTCCCAGCGCCATCCGGATGGCCGACGCGTACGGAACGTTCGCGGCCCGCGGCGTGCACACCGATCCGTACTCGGTCCGCAAGGTCACCCGCAACGGCGAGCCGGTCCGGCTCGACCTGCCGCGGCCCAGGCGCGCCGTACGGTCCGACGTCGCCGACGCGATCACCAGATCGCTCACCCGGCCCGACATGAGAGGGGTCGCACTGGCCGCGCCGGTCGCCGTCAAGGCCGGAACCACCGAGGACGACACCGCGCGCTGGTACGTCGGATACGGCCCGGCCGCGTCCACCGCCGTCGTCGTCTACCGCATGGACCTGGCCAAGAGCCTCGCGCCGCTGCCGCTCAAGGGGCTGGCCGGTGGCCCCGAGGACGACGGGAAGCTCCCGGCACAGATCTGGAACACATACACGGAAGCCACGACGAAGTGACGGATAACAGAGTGAAGTCCACCGCACACCGAATACGGGCCCGGCTCACGCCCCGCATCGTCCTGGGGCTCGCGGCATGTCTCGTGGTGTCGGGCTCCGCGGCCCTCGTCCCGCTACTGTCCGACGATGCCTCGGACGCCCGCACCCCACAGGAGGGCACGCGCACCATCGCCGCGCCGAAGCCGACCGCCCGGGAGCACCGCGGGGGCGGTGGAAGCACCGAGGAGGAGGAGTGGGACGGAAAGGTCAAGATCCTGGGGGACGGCTCCACGTCCTACACCGGCCCGCAGCCGGGCCAGTTGAAGGCCGAGCGGCTCAAGCCGGGTGAACGGCCGCCGCAGTTCGTGGTGTTCTCGTGGGACGGCGCGCTGGAGGGCGACGACCAGATGTTCTCCCGCTTCCGCCGTGCGGCGAAGGAGAGCAACGCGCACATGACGTTCTTCCTCACCGGCATCTATCTGCTCCCGAAGGAGAAGCGGGACCTCTACCGGCCGCCCCAGCACAAGGCCGGCGCCGCCGCGATCTCGTACCCGACACGCGAGCACATCCGGATGACACTGGAGCAGCTCGGCGGCGCCTGGCAGGAGGGCAACGAGATCGGGTCGCATTTCAACGGCCACTTCTGCGAGAAGAAGGGCGGTGGGGACTGGAGCAAGGACGAGTGGATCAGCGAGATCGGCCAGTTCTACTCCTTCGTGCAGAACTGGAAGACGAACACCGGCTTCAAGGACCTCGACCCGCTCCCCTTCGACCCCACCCGTGAGGTCGTCGGCGGGCGGGCACCCTGTCTGGAGGGCCAGAAGAACCTGCTGCCGGCGTCCAAGCCGTTCGGCTGGCGTTACGACGCGAGCTCCCCGGGCGACTTCCAGATCTGGCCGTCCAAGAAGAACGGCATCTGGGACCTCCCGCTGCAGATGCTGCCGTTCCCCGGCAAGGACTTCCAGGTGCTGTCCATGGACTTCAACTTCCTCTACAACCAGTCCAAGGGAAGCACCGAGGGCGATCCCACGAAGTACGAGAAGTGGCGCAAGGAGGCGCGGAGCGCGTACGTCGCGGGCTTCGACCGAGTCTTCCACGGCAGCCGCGCACCGCTGTTCATCGGGAACCACTTCGAGGACTGGAACGGCGGGATCTACATGGACGCCGCCGAGGACACGATGCGGGAGGTCTGCCCCCGCAAGGAGGTCCGCTGTGTGTCCTTCCGCGAACTGACCGACTGGCTCGACGCGCAGGACCCCAAGGTCCTCGCGCATTGGCGGACCCTCGACCCCGCCCAGCCCCCGAGCTGGAAGCACTAGCCGGCGCACCCTGGCGGCGCGGCTCCGGTTGCCGGGAGCCGCGCCGCCAGGGTGTGCGGGTGTCGTGGGCGGCGGCGGTCAGTTCGCCTTCTCGACGAACTCCGTCGTGTACGTCTTGGCGAGGTCCACCTCGGCGTTCTTCAGGTTCGGATTGAAGGCCTTCAGGACCCGCTCGACGGTGGCGGGGCCGTCCGCGGGCATGACGCCGTCCTTGGTGAACATGGGCAGTGTGCTCTTGATCGCCTGCGCGTACAGGGCCTTGCCGCCGCCCTGGGCGTAGTCGGCGGGCATCTTCGCGGCGATCTCGTCTGCGCTGTGCGTGGACATCCACTTCAGTGTCCTGACGAAGGCGTTGGCCAGCTTCTGGACGGTCTTCTTGTGGCTGTTGACCCACTCGGTCTGCATGTAGAGGCTGGACGAGGGGTAGAGCCCGCCGAGCGCCTGCTTGGAGCCCTCGGGGGTCCGCATGTCGATGAGGATCTTGCCGAGCTTCTTGTCCAGGATGGTGGCGACCGTGGGGTCGGTGGTCATGCCGCCCTCGATGGAACCCTGCTGGAGGGCGGAGATGAACGTCTGTCCGGCTCCGACGGCCACCGGTGTGAATTCGCTGGTCTTCACACCGTTGCTCACGGCGAGGTACTTCGTCAGGAAGTCGGTCGAGGAGCCGATGCCCGTGACACCGAGCTTCTTGCCCTTGAAGTCCTTCGCCGAACGGACCTCCCCCGCCGCCTCGTTGGAGACGATCTCGACCTCGCCGGGGGCCTGGGAGAACTGGACGACCGACTCGACCTGCTTGCCCTTCACCTGGAGGTCGAGGGTGTGGTCGTAGAAGCCCACCGTGCCCTGGACGTCTCCGGAGACCAGTGCCGTCTCGGCCTGGACGCCGGCGGGCTCGGTCAGGAGCTGGACCGACACCCCCTCGTCCTTGAAGTAGCCGAGCCGCTCGGTCAGCATCGCGGGCAGGTAGATGACCTTGTCCAGGCCCCCGACCATGATCTTGACCTTGTCGTTCTTGTCGCCGGAGGCCGAGGTGGAGTCGCCGCCACAGGCGGTGAGGCTGGTCAGGGCGAGTACGCCGACGACGGCGAGGGCCGGGATCCGGGTGGATGCACGCATCTGATTCACGTCCTTGTGAAGAAACATTCGGGGACAGTCGTGGTGACGGGGCGTCAGCGGGCGGTGTCGGCGTCGGCCGGCTTCCAGCGGAAGAGCCGCTTCTCCAGGAAGGTCAGCAGGCCTTCGGCCAGCAGCGCGACGATCGCGAGGACCACCATCGCGGCGTACACACCGGCGGCGTTGAACGTGCCCTGGGAGGCGGCGACCAGCAGACCGAGTCCCTTGGTGGCGCCGATGTACTCGCCGACGATCGCGCCGATGAGTGCGAAACCGAAGCTCACGTGCAGGCTGGTGAAGATCCACGAGGTGGCGGAGGGGATGACCACCTGAAGGGTGACCTGGCGGTTACTGGCGCCCAGGATGCGGGAGTTGGCGACGAGGTTGCGGTCGACCTCCCGTGCGCCCTGGAAGGCGTTGAAGAAGACGGGGAAGAACACGAGGACGACCGCGGAGGCCACCTTCGAGGCGGGGCCGAGACCGAACCAGATGAGGAAGATCGGCGCGAGCACGATCCGGGGCAGCGCGTTGAGCACCTTGATGTACGGGCCGAGGACATCTGCGGCGAACCGCACCCGGCCCAGCGCGATCCCGAGCAGCACCCCGGCGATCACACCGATGACCCAGCCGAGCAGCGCTTCGTAGAGCGTGTACCAGATCTGTTCCCAGAGGGATCCCTGGGCGGTTCCGTCGACGGCCCAGGTGCGGATCTGGTCCCAGATCTTCGACGGCATGGAGAAGTTGAACGGGTCGATGACCGCCGTACGGGCCAGCCATTCCCACAGTCCGACGACCGCGAGGAGCACCGCGATCCGGCTCGCCGTCACCAGGTACTTGCGGTTCCTGGCGGCCCTGGCACGGGCCCGGGTCCGCTCGGTCTTCGTCACGGGGGCACTCGCGGTGATGGTGTCAGGCGACATCGAGGGCACCCCTCTCGCGGGTGATGCGGACCTCTTCGCCGAGCGAGGACCAGATCTCCCGGTAGATCTCGACGAACCGGGGCTCCAGCCGCACCTGCTCGACCTTGCGGGGGCGGGGCAGGTCGATCTCGAAGACCTCCTTGACCGTGGCCGGTCCCGCGGTCATGACCACGACCTTGTCGGCCAGCGCGATGGACTCCTCCAGGTCATGGGTGACGAAGACGACGGAGGCGCCGGTACCGGCCCACAACTCCAGCAGCTCGTCCGACATCAGGGCCCGGGTCTGCACGTCGAGCGCGGAGAAGGGCTCGTCCATAAGCAGGATCTCGGGGTCGTTGACGAAGGTGGCCGCGAGCGCCACGCGCTTGCGCTGGCCGCCGGACAGCTGGTGGGGGTAGCGGTCCTCGAAGGAGGAGAGGCCGACCCTGGCGAGCCACTCCCGGGCCCGCTCCTTCGCCTCCGGCTTGGGCACGCCGCGGAAGCGGGGGCCCGCCATCACATTGGACAGCACGGTCCGCCACGGGAAGACCGCGTCCTGCTGGAAGACGAAGCCGACCTTGTCCCCGATGCCGCGCACCGGCTCCCCGGCCACCAGCACCTCGCCCTCGGTGGGCTCCTCCAGTCCGCTGACCAGGGTCAGCGTGGTCGACTTGCCGCATCCGGTGGGGCCCACCACGGCGACGAACTCGCCGCGCCCGATCGTGAGGTCCAGATCCCGTACGGCGGTGTGGAGCGCCCCCGACGGAGTCCGGAACGCTTTGCTCGCCCCCCGCAGCTCGATGGCGGGGCTCGATTCGCTTTTCATGGAGCGGGACGCTAGAGGCGCCCCGAGGACACGGGCACCCTTGCGCTCACAACCCCGGGTTCTGCCCATAACCCGGGGTTCTGTTCGTTCTGCTCGCGCTCCGGCAACGAATGCGCCACGAGGACTGGTCATCGACGACCGCGACGTTTACGTTGCGTTCACACGAGGACGAAACGGAGCATCATGTTCCTGGCAGGCGGAAGGCAGAGGGCGAGCACATGCGCATTCACTGGCCGCGCCGTGTCTTCGCCCAGGTCCTCCTCACCCAGGTGGTCATCACCACCGGCGTGATCATGCTTGTCACGGGACTCTTCCTCGCCCCGCTCAGCAGTCAGCTCGACAACCAGGCGATGCACCAGGCCCTGTCCATCGCCCAGACCACCGCCGCCGAACCCGGCCTGGCACGCGATCTCAGGAGCACCGGCCCCAGCCCCGGCGGACCGGTGCAGGCCGAGGCGGAACGGATCCGGCGGGCCACCGGAGCGTTGTACATCGTCGTCATGGACACCCGCGGGGTGCGCTGGTCGCACACCGACATCGCGCAGATCGGAAGGCATGTCTCGACCGACCCCAGCACGGCTCTGGGCGGCCGGGAGATCATGCAGATCGACGACGGGACCCTGGGCCGGTCGGCACGCGCGAAGGTCCCGCTCCGCGACCAGCGCCGCAACATCGTGGGCGCGGTGTCGGTGGGCATCGCCTACGACAGCGTCCACGACCGGCTGCTGGGCACCATTCCCGGTCTGCTGCAGTATTCGGGAGCGGCGCTCGCCGTCGGCGTACTGGCGGCCCTGGCCGTCTCGCGGCGTCTCCAGCGCTCCACGCACGGGCTCGCCTTCGCCGACATCTCCGCGTTGCTCGACGAGCGCGAGGCCATGCTGCACAGCATCCGCGAGGCGGTGCTCGCGCTCGACGCGCGGGGCAGGATCCGGCTGCTCAACGACGAGGCACAGCGGCTGCTGGAACTGGACCAGGACGCGGTGGGACGTGCGCTGGAAGAGGTGCTGCCGCCGGGGCGTACGGCGGAGGTGCTGACGGGGCGGGTCGACGGCGCGAACCTGATCACCGTCTGCCGGGGCCGGGTGCTGATCGCCAACCGCATGCCCACCGGCGACGGCGGGGCCGTGGTCACCCTGCGCGACCGCACCGAGCTGGAGTTCCTGGGCCGCGAACTGGACTCCACGCACGGTCTGTTGGACGCGCTGCGCGCCCAGGACCACGAACACGTCAACCGGCTGCACACCCTGCTGGGGCTGCTGGAGCTGGGCAGGCACGACGCCGCGGTGGAGTTCGTCGAGGAGGTGACCAGCGGTCACCGGGCCTCGGCGGAACAGGTCGCGGAGCGTGTCAACGACCCGTTGCTGTCCGCGTTGCTGGTGGGCAAGTCGGCCATCGCGGCGGAGCGGGGCGCGTCTCTGCGCATCTCGCCGGGCACCCGGCTCCCGGACGTGGTGGTGGATCCGCGCGATCTGGTGACCGTCCTCGGCAATCTGATCGACAACGCGCTGGACGTCGCCACGCTCATCGAGGTCGAGCTGCTCGCCGAGGGCGGTACGGCGGTGCTGCGGGTCAGCGACAACGGTCCGGGGGTGCCTCCCGGGATGCGTGAGCAGATCTTCACCGAGGGCTGGTCCACCAAGGAGTCCCCCGCTCACCGCAGGCGCGGCCTGGGGCTGGCGCTGGTGCGCCGGCTGGCCGAGCGCTACGGTGGCGCGGCCCGCGTCACGGCCCGGGCCGGCGGCGGCGCGGTCTTCACCGTCGTCCTGCCCGAGGCACTCACCGTCCGGCCGCTGACAGAAGTGGGAGAGTCGCGATGATCGATGTCCTGGTGGTGGACGACGATTTCCGGGTTGCCGAGATCAATGCCGCGTACGTCGCCAAGGTCCCCGGCTTCCGGGTCATCTCGCGTGCGCACACCGCCGCTCAGGCGCTGGCCTTCCTGGAGCGCGACCATGTCGACCTCGTCCTGCTCGACCACTATCTGCCGGACGAGACGGGGCTGACGCTGGTGCGGCGGCTGCGCCAGCTCGGCCACCCGGCCGATGTGATCATGGTGACCGCGGCCCGGGATGTGGCGACCGTCCGGACCGCCATGCGGTACGGGGCGCTCCAGTACCTGGTCAAGCCGTTCAGTTTCAGCGGTCTGCGGTCCAAGCTGGAGAGTTACGCGGCTCTGCGCCGGACCCTCGAGGGCGTGGGCGGCGGCCGGGGCGAGGCCGGGCAGGAGCAGGTCGACCAGATCTTCGGCGCCCTGCGCACCACGGATTCCGGCTCCGCAGCCGGGCTGCCCAAGGGCCACTCCGCCCCCACCGCCGATGTGATCCGCCATGTCCTGTCGGCCGCCGAGGGACCGCTGTCCGCGCACGAGGTCGCCGCCCGGGCCGGCCTCAGCCGTTCCACCGCCCAGCGCTATCTCAAGTATCTGGAGGGTGCGGGCCGCATCAGCCTGAGCCTCAAGTACGGCGACACGGGCCGTCCCGAGCACCGATACGCGTGGGCGAAGGCGAGTTGAGCATCGTCCCGGCCGTCACCGCCGGGAGCTGACCCCGGCGCACCTCAGCTCGCGGCGAGCGTCCGTTCCGCGAGTGTCCCCAGGGCCGGCTTGATCTCCTCGACGCCACGGCCCCGGTCCCGCTGGTACACGAAGAGCTCGGGTGCCGGCGGGGCCGGCAGAATGTCGCCGAGTGCGTCGGGGCCGGGCACGCCCGCCTCCTTGACGAGCATGCGGACATGCGCGCGCCAGAAGCCGTACGCGCCGGTGGCGAACCGCGCGGAGCCGGACTCGGCGCCCAGGGTGAGATGGATGTGCTGCTCCAGCAGAGCGGGCCTGGCAGGTGTTGCGACCGCTGCTGGCCGAACTGGTCGCCGCGGGACGTGGTGCTGATCACGACCCCGATGTACGACTTCTCCGTCCCCGCCTCCCTGAAGGCGTGGATCGACCAGGTCACGTTCCCCAGGATGTCGCTGGCCGGGCGCCGCTTCGTGATTGCCTCCGCCCGGGGCGGGGCCTGCGGCCCCGGCACCCCGCGCGAACCCTACGACCACCAGGAGCGCTACCTGCGGGACTTCCTCACCCGGCCGCTGCCGACGCTGGTGTGCGCCGTGCTCGTGATCGGCGCGGTGTATCTGCTCGCGCGGGCCATGGAGGGGCTGCCGGTGGGCACGGCGTACGCGGTCTTCACGGGGATCGGAGCAATCGGGGCCATCGCCCTGGGGGTCCTCGTCCATCACGATCCGATGAGCCCGGGACGGCTGGCGGGTCTCCCTGATCGTCGGCGGTGTGGCCCTGGCACGGATGACGACACCGTCCGCGTGACTGGCGGGTGCCCGCCTCCCCGAGTGCGCCGGGGAAGGCGGGCACTCCGGCTCAGCGGGTCCCGGTCCCGTCCGCCATCTGTCCTGCGGATTCAGGGCCTGAGGCTGCTGACGACGTCGGCCGTGGCCGCCAGGCCGTCCTGGATCGTCGGCGCCATGCTCGTACCCGCGAGGAAGAACCCGAGCATGGCGCAGACCAGCGCATGCGAGATCTTCAGCCCCCCGTTGCGGAGAAAGATCACCGCGAGAATCAGCAGAAGCAGCACCAGTGAGATCGAAATGGCCATGGCCAACCTCCTCCGCCGCGCCGGAATGCGGCATTTGGCCGCCAGTGTGGCGTAGCGGAGGAGCCGTCCGGACCACTGGCGTGTCCGCCATCCGGGTGTTGACTGGCTGTCACGCTCGGGGTGTGGCGTCTGCTCGGCCGCGGGGCCGGCCCTCAGGTGCGTCCCTAACGGTCGTGGGTGCGCAGGAAGCGCTCCAGACCCGCCAGATCATCGGTGTTGAGATGGTCGACCCCGGCGGCCAGCAGCTCCGTCCAGAGCGCCTCCCGCTCCGGTCCCGGCGTGTCGGGGGTGGCCCAGAAGCGGATGCGCCGGCCGCTCCGGTGGGCCGCGGCGACGAGCGCGCGCAGTTTGTCCCGCTCGGCCGCGGGGAAGGGACCCCCGCCGAGCCAGTTGAAGTCGTCGGTCCAGCTGCTGCTGATGAGCGGGATGAACGTGGCGTCGGCCGCGGCCCCGAGGTCTTCGGGCCGACCGTCGTAGAAGGCGTATCGAGTGCTCTGCGCCTCCATCGGGGCGCGGGCGGCGCGGTCGCCTGAGATGACGGGCGTTATCGCGCCGGGCCGCACCCGGCCGTGGTGGTACGACGTCAGCATCCGGCGGTAGTGGCGGAGCTGTCGGTCCAGTTCGAGGTAGGCGGCGGCGCCGTCCGTCTTGATGTCGATCAGCAGCTGCACGGGTTCCCGATAGCCGGGGTGGACCGCGCCGTGATTGGCCCGGACCCTCGCGAGCAGCGGGTCGAGGTAGAGCGATGCCAGGGTGCGGGCGGGGTCGAGGTCGGTGACCTCGTGGGCGACCAGCAGTTCCCCGTCCACCAGGAAGATGTCGGCCTCGACGCTGGTGAAGCCGTGTCCGAGCGCGTCGTGCAGCGGGCGCGGGTGGAGGTAGTCGTTGTGCGCGTGGGCCTTGGGCAGTGCGCGGGTGCCGTGGTGCCGTGCGGCCGGGGACGCGGCGGCCGCGTCGGAGGCGGCGGCCGTCTGGGAAGGCAGGAACGCGCCTGCGGCCGCGGTGGCGAGCGCGGTGGTGACGACGCTTCGGCGGGTCGGGAACGCCATGGATTCTCCCGGGAGTCGGTGGTGGACCGGACGGGCGGACGCGACCGAGTATGCGACGGTGATCACCTCGACGGGCAGACCCCGCACAAGAGTTGCCTCGGTCGTCGTCCGCCCGTCGACTGCCGTTCCCCATCACATCCGCCCGCATGACAGGGACCTCCACCTCCTCGACGATGGCCCCGGCCGCGCGCAGCGCCTCCGCGACCGCGCGGGTGTCGGCCTCGACCTCGGGATCGACCGGCCAGTCCCCGAGGGTGACCGAGAGCGCCACCCGCAGGCCCTCGACGCCCTCGAACCGCTCGGGCAGGACGAGTCCGGGCCGCAGCGAGACCGCGTCCAGCGGGTGGGGACCCGCGATGACGTTCTCCAGCAGGGCACAGTCCCCGACGGTGCGCGCCATCGGACCGTCGTGGCAGCAGGTGTCGATGTTGAACGGCGCCATCGCCGGTACTCGCCCGTACGGCGGCTTGTAGCCGACCGTGCCCGTGAAGGAGGCGGGGATGCGGATCGAGCCGCCGATGTCGGAGCCGGTCGCGAGCGTCGTCTCACCCGCCGCGAGCGCCGCGCCCGCACCGCCCGAGGAGCCGCCCGGAGTGAACTCCAGGTTCCACAGTTGCGGATGACGCCCCACAGCCGCGACTGCGTGTACCCCGCGCAACTGAACTCCGGGGTCGTGGTCCGGGCGTGCACGATGCCGCCGGCGGCCTGGACCCGCTCGATCACCGGGTGCGTGTCCTCGGCGATCTCGTCCCAGCAGCTGGCGGGTCGGAAGGCCGCCCTCGAAGCTCTCCATGGACCAGCCGCCGGTGATCCAGGTGCTTTCGGGGTGGGCATCGGCGAACTCGCGGACGCGGCACAGGTATTCGTCGACTCCCACGGTGCCGGTGAGGTCACACTCGGCGAGCTCCAGGCCGCCGTGGACGGCGTGGATGTGGGAATCCTGGAAGCCGGGAAGCCGGGAAGCAGCAGCTTGCCACGGGGGTCGACCACTTCGGTACTCGGGCCGATCAGCTCCCGTACCTCGTCATGGCCGACGACCGAGATCCGCTCCCCGGTGACGGCGAGGCTGCTCGCCCGGGTGCGTGCGGGGTCCCTGGTGTGCACGGTGCCTTGGGTGAAGACCAGATCGGCCTTGGTCATGGGTGGTGCTCCTGATGGATCGGCGGTCCGCGAACGGGCCGCTGAAGGGAACGATGCGCCGTGGTCGGTGCCGCGCGTCAGTGGAGCGCCGGCCGGTCGACGCTGATCGGCTCGCTGTCGGCGCCGGCGCCGCGGGGGCGGGTTCGGCTGAAATAGGGCGACCGGCGGTGCCAGCGGGCCCACGCGGCGGTCAGCAGACCGGAGCCGATCATCAGCACCGGAACGAGCAGGGCGAACCAGCCGTTGTCGGCGGAGACTTCGAAGTGATCGGTGGAGCGGTAGAACGTCCAGGTGAGGTAGCCGCCGGTGGCGATCAGCGCGAGCGCGCCCAGCACCGGTGCGACGACCGCGCGCAGGGACTCCATCGGTGAGGTGCGCAGCAGATGGCGGAAGCTCACTGCGGCGGCCATGGCGGTGAGGGCGTAGTAGAGGGCGACGACGATGCCGATCGCGTTGACCGCGGCGAAGATCAAGTCGTTCACGGTGGGGATGACCAGCGCCATGGCCGAGAGGACCAGAGCGATCGCGGTGATCAGCAGAGTGCCGACGGCAGGTGTCTTGTGCTTGGGATGCAGGCGCGTCCAGACAGGGCCGAGAACGCCGTCACGGCCCATTGCGTACATCCCGCGGGCGGTGGGGATGACCGAGGCCTGAAGCGACGCCACCGCGGAGAACATGAGGGCGATGAGCGGCAATGCGGCCAGCGGCTGGTCGGCGAGCTTCATGCCGAAGTAGGCGAGCCCCTGGGCACCGTTGTCGGCGAGTTCGTCCAGAGGCAGGACCCTCTGGAAAGCGGTGCCGGCGAGGAGGAAAAGGAGCAGCATGACGGTCAGGGCGATGAAGCCGCCGCGGGAGGCGTCCCTCGGGTTGCTGACCTCTTCACCGACGCTGAAGACCGACTCGAAGCCCCAGTAGCAGAAGACCGCGAGCACCATGCCCTGGGCGAGGGCTGCGGCCGAGGGGATGTCGATGGGGTTGAACCACTGGAGGGAGAAGGGCTGGTCCCCGGCGAACAGACCGTAGCCGCAGAAGGCGAGCAGCACGCCGTACTCGAAGATCAGCAGGTACTTCTGGAGCCGTGCCGCGAGGTCGAGCCCGCGCACGGCGACCAGTGCGGCAGCGACCAGGACGGTCATGCCCAGGAGGGTGGACTGGAAGGTGGAGTCCGGATCGAGAGTCAGGCCGACGACGCTGTGGACGCCGGCCTGACCGACGAGCTGGATGATCGCCGAGCCCGTCACCGTGGTGGTGTAGGCCATGAACACAATGGTGCCGACGACGTTGACCCATCCGGTCAGGAAGCCCAGCCAGGGGCTGAAGACGCGGCCTACCCACTGGAAGCTGCTGCCCGCGTTGGGGTCGACACGGTTGAGCCGTCCGTAGCCGCCGGCTATGCAGAGGACGGGCAGGAACGCCAGCAGCATGATCGCCGGCAGGTGCAGGCCGACAACGGCCGCCATCAGGCCGAGTCCGATGCCGATGCTGCTGGTGGCAGCGGTGCTCGACGCGGCGAGGACGATGCCGTCGACGACGCCGATGGACTTCCGCATGGTGGCCCCGGGGGCCTGGGCGCTTCCACTCGGCGTGGTGCTTGTGTTCTTCACTGGTACCACCAACAGATCGTCGCCTTGCCCGGGGAAGGAAGCCGGAGAGCCCGGATGGCAGGTCATGAAACCGCTGCCCCCTTCACACGTCAATGGCGTTGTCATAAGCCCTGTGAACGAGCGTGTGACCCCGGAGCCGCAGCGGCGGCGCAGAAGGGCGGCGAAGCAGGGCACCGTACTGTCCGAGCAGGTGATTGCGGAGACGGCCCTGCGGCCGGTCGGGCAGCATGGCGCGGATGCGTTGACGGTCCGGCGGCGGGAAAGCGCACTGTGCGCCGACCCAGTGCGCTCTACCGGTACTTCCACAACACAGACGACCTGCTACTGGCGGTCGTCGACGAGCTGAGCGGCCGAGCCCCCAGTCTTACATCAACGCCGTTGGCATCAGGCTGAGGCTGGAGTCTGATGGGCAAAGCCACACAGGCCCGGCTGGGCAAAGCCTCACAGGCCCGGCCCGCTCCACGCACCCTCCGAGGAGTCCTCCATGGATCCCGTCCACGCGCCCCAGCACACCAGCCCCACGCCGTTCCGGCTGGACGGCCTCGGTCGCGTTCACAGTGCCTGCTCCGCCTCGCCCATGGCCTCATCCGCTCAAGACGGCTCCGGACCTCATTCCGAAACGGTCGCTCCACCGGTCGGGCTCATGGACTCCTGCGCCGTGCCGCCCGCCCCGCAGACCGTTCGCCAGCCCACCGTGCGGTCGCACCAGCGGTCCAGCAGCACCCGGTCGTGCCCCACGGCCAGCAGTCCGGCCCCGGACTCCCGCCGGTAGGTCTCCACCACGGCGACCAGCGCGGCGGTCGTCGACGCGTCGAGCATCGCGGTCATCTCGTCGCAGATCAGCCACCGCGGCCGCAGGACCAGCGCCCTCGCCAGACAGGCTCGCTGCAACTGGCCGTCGCTCACCTCGTGCGGGCGCCGGCCGAGCAGTTCGGCCGTGAGACCGACGGCGGGTGCCAGCCCGGCCACCCGGTCCGGCACCTCCGCGCGGCGGCCGGTGGCCAGCAGCGGCTGGACGATGAGTTCGCGCAGGGTGAGCCGGGGGTCGGCGGCGAGCCGGGGCTGCTGGAAGACGACACCGACGGCGGTGCGCTGCGCGCGCGGGGCGGCGTGCCGCCAGCCACGTACCGGTTCGCCGTCGAGCACGACCGTACCCGCGTACGGGCGGTGCAGCAGTGCGGCGACTCTCGCCAGGGTGGACTTGCCGCAGCCGCTCGGGCCCAGCAGCCCGACCGACTCCCCCGGCGCGAGGCTCAGCGACGCCTCGCGAACGACGGGGTGGCGGGGGTCGTATCCGGCGGTGACGCGGGTGAGTTCAAGCACGGACCGGCTCCTCCCCGTCCGCCCGCACACCGTGGTGGCAGGCCAGACGGCCGTCGAACGGGGGCAGTACGGCGCACCGGTCGTCGGCGCGGCCGCAGCGGGCGGCGAACGCGCATCCCTCGGGGAGCGCCCCGAGCTCCGGCGGCAGGCCGGGGATCGGTACGAAGGCGCGCTCCGGCAGCGCTTCGAGGAGACCGCGCGCGTACGGGTGGCGCGGTCCCTGCCCGCCGAAGAACCGGGTGGCATCGGTGAGTTCGACGATGCGGCCCGCGTACATGACGGCGACCCGGTCGGCTATCCGCTCGGCCGCCGCGAGGTCGTGGGTGATCAGCAGGAGCGCCCGGTCCTCGTCGGTGTGGCGGCGCAGTTCGTCGACGGTCCGCTCGACGAGGTCGCGGTCGAGTCCGGTGGTGGGTTCGTCGGCGAGGAGCAGCGGCGCGTCGCCGATGAGGGCGAGCGCGGTCGCGGCACGCTGGGCGAGGCCGCCGGAGAGTTCGTGCGGGTACCGGTCGAGGTGCCCGGCCGGGAACGAGGCGCGTACGGCGGCCCGTTCGGCGGCCGGGCGCAGGGCGGGCCCCCGGGTGCCGGTCAGTTCGCGCAGGGTCTCCTCGAGTTGGGCGCGCACGGTGCGGACCGGGGTGAGGTGCGCGGCGGGGCTCTGCGGGACGAGTCCGATGCGGCGGCCCCGTACCGTACGGGCCAGGGTCCGTTCGCCGGCGGTGAGGAGTTCGGTGCCGTCGCCGAGCAGCGCCGAGCCCGAGGTCCGTGCATTGCCGGGGAGCAGTCCGAGCAGCGCGGAGGCCAGCACGGATTTGCCGCAGCCGCTCTCGCCGACCAGGGCCAGGCACTCCCCCGCAGCGAGGTCGAAGTGTGCGTCGTCGACGGCGGCGATGTGCCGCCCACCGCGCATCCGGAAGCGCACGGAGAGTCCACGGACGCAGAGCACCGGCGCCTTCGGGCCGGGGGCGGTCGTCACAGCATCAGCTCCGATCGGCGGCGCGGATTGATCCGCTCGCGCCAGACTCCGGCGAGTCCCGCGAGCGCGAGGGTCGGGACGATCAGGAACAGGCCGGGGAAGAGCGTCGGCCACCAGTCCCCCGCGAGCAGCGAACCGCGGGCCGTCTGCACGAGGTTGCCCAGGCTCGCCTGATGGGTGGGCAGTCCCAGCCCCAGGAAGGAGAGCGCCGACTCGTGCCACATGGCGTGCGGCACCATGAGCACCGCGGCGAGGCCGGCCTGCGGGAGCACGGCGGGCAGCAGGTGCCGGGCGACGACCCGGCCGCGCGAGGCGCCGCCGGAGATCGCCGCGTCGATGAACGGGCGCGAGCGCAGCGAAAGCACCTCGGCGCGGACGATCCTCGCGGTCGAGAGCCAGTGGGTGAGGGCGACGGACACGATCACCGGGCCGACGCCGGGCCGGAACATCGCGACGATGAAGATGCCCAGCAGCAGATGCGGCACGGACGAGAAGGTGTCCACGAGCCGCATGACGACGCGGTCGGTCCAGCCGCCGAACGCCGCGGCCAGTGCGCCGACCGCGGTCCCGATGACGGTCGCGGTGAGCCCGGCGACGACGCCGACGAGCAGGGAGACACGGAGCCCGTACACGCAGCGCAGCAGCAGGTCGCGCCCGACGTCGTCGGTGCCGAACGGGTGCTCCCAGGACGGTGGCCGGAGCTTGGCGGCGAGGTCGACGGCCTGTTGGTCGAGCTGGACCAGCGGCGGCACCAGGAGGACCGCGAGCAGCACCGCGCCGACGATCCCGGCGGAAGCGATCACGCGGACGCGGCGGGTGGAACGGCGCGCGGGTCCGAGGTCGGTCTCAGCCATCGAAGCCCACTCTCGGGTCGGCGATCGCGTACAGCAGATCGGAGAGGAGGTTGCCGAGGACGACCGCCACGGTGGCCAGGACCGTGAGCGCGGCCAGCAGCGGGAAGTCGACGGAGGTGGCGGCCTGCACGGTGGCGGCTGCGATGCCGGGCCAGCTGAAGACCGTCTCGACGAGCAGGGCGCCGGTGATGAGTTCGGGGACGCGGGAGCCGATGAGGGTGAGCATCGGCAGCATCCCGGAGCGCAGTGCGTGGCCGAGCAGTACGGTGCGCTCGCGCAGTCCACGGGCGCGGGCGCCGCGCACCGGGTCCTCACCGAGCGCGTCCGCGACGCCCTGGCGCACGTAGAGGAAGAACCACGGCAGCTGGGAGATCCCGAGCACGGCCGCGGGAAGCACCAGGTGGGTGGCGACCTGCCCGGCGGTGACGGTGTCGCTGGCCGCGTCGGTGAGGCCGCCGGCCGGGAGCACGTCGAGTTCCAGCGCGAAGAACCAGATGGCGAGCAGTCCGAGCCAGAAGGCCGGGGCGGCTTCGAGGGTGTACGCGGCGGAGCTGACACACCGGTCGAGCAGACGGCCGGGCCTGCGTGCGGCCAGCACGCCGAGGCCCGTGCCCAGGACCACGGCGACGGCGAAGGCGGTCGCGGCGAGCAGTACGGACCAGCCCAGGCGTTCGCCGATGACGTCGGCGACCGGCTGGCGCATCACGGCGGAGTCGCCGAGGTCGCCGCCGAGCGCGGAGGTCAGCCAGTTCCACCAACGGCTCACGAGTGGCTGGTCCACACCGAGGTTGGCCCGCAGCTGATCGAGGTTCTCCTGCGACGCGGTGAGGCCGGCGGTGCCCGCGTACGCCTTGACCGGGTCGAAGGGGGAGGCGGCGGCGACGGCGAAGACGCCGAACGTCACGGCGGCCAGGACGGGGACGGCGAGCAGTGCCCGCCGTCCCGCCATCCTGCCCATCGGCCCCCAGGGGAGGCGGTGGTTCACTTCTTCGGTGTCCAGTCCTCGACGTTCCACCAGGGGCCGGAGGCCAGTCCGTGGTCGTGCGGTTCGACCTGGGTGGTGAGGGCGCCGAAGCGGTCCTTCACGACGTAGAGGTGGTCGATGTGGGTGAGGAAGGTGTAGCCGGGGTTCTTCACCAGTTCGCGCTGGACGGTGTCGTAGGCGGCCTTGCGTTCGGCGCTGTCACCGCTTCTGCGGCCCGATTCGAGGGCCCGGTCGACGGCCTGGTTGTCGTACCACGCCATGTTGTTGAAGCCGTCGCCCGCGAGCGAGGACTTCAGCAGGGTGTACTGGTCGAAGTCGGGGTCGGCGGGCGATCCGCCGCCCGCGAGCACCGCGTCCTGCTTCATCCGGGGCTCGATGACCTCCCAGGTCCCGGCCTCGGTGGTGATGTCGATGCCGGCCTTCCTGGCGTCGGAGGCGTAGGCGAGCGCGTGGTCCTGGCGCAGCTTGTCGCCGGTGAGGTACCAGAGCGGGAAGGCGGCGCGTACGCCGTCCCTGGTGCGGATGCCGTCCTTGCCGGGCTTCCATCCGGCCTCGTCGAGGATCTTCTTCGCGGCGGCGAGGTCGTGGGGTCGTTCGGTGCCCTTGGTGAACCACTGGCTATCGGTGGGAACCGGGCCGTAGGCGGGCCTGCCCTCGCCGTTGAGGAGGGAGTCGACCATGGCCTTCCGGTCGACGGCGACATCGAGTGCGCGCCGGACGGCGATGTCGCCGGTGACCTTGTTGTGCGTGGGCAGGGTCACGGTGCGGTAGTCGTACGTCGTGGCGGCGTACGTCCGGGTACCGCTGCCGCGGGCGAAGCCCTCGGCGAGGTTGGGCGGCAGGATCGCGCCGTCGAGTTCGCCGGAGCGCAGCCGGGTGGCGCGTACGTCGTCGTCCTTGATGATCGCCATGGTGAACTTCTTCACCTTCGGCGCACCGCCCCAGTAGCCGGGGTTAGCCTTGAAGGCGATCTTCTCGCCCTTGGACCACTTGGTGAGCAGGTACGGTCCGGTGCCTACGGGGTGGGTGGTGAAGTCGCCGGTGTTGACGTCCTGCTTGCCCGCGATGTGTTCGGGTGCGATGGGCAGGACGGTGCGCTGGGCGAAGGGCGCGTAGGGGTACTTGAGTGTGAAGACGACGGTGTCGTCACCGGCCGCCTCGACCCTCTTCACCGCGTCGAATTCGGTGCGGGACGCATTGTTGGTCTTCTCGTCGAGGATGGTCCGGTAGGTGAAGACCACGTCCTTCGCGCCGAACGGCTCCCCGTCGCTGAACTTCACGCCCTTGCGGAGCTTGTACGTGTACGTCAGTCCGTCGTCGCTCACCTCGGGCAGGGCGGTGGCGAGCGCGGGCCGCAGCTTCATGCCGTCATCGAGGGCGAGCAGCCCGTCGAAGATCTTGGAGTTGCCGTCCTTGCCGTAGCCGAGCAGCGGGCTGAGGCTGTCGGGTTCGTAGGCGATGCCGACCACCGCCGAGTCCCCCGCGCCCGATCCGGAGCCGCCGCCGTCCGGGCCTCCCGGCTGCGAACAGGCCGTCGCGGCCGACAACAGCACGGTCGCCAGTGTCGCGGCGGCCGCTCCCCGTATCGATCGGGCCGTCATACCCTGCACCCCTTATTGAAGATCAAACGTTATTGCGAACAGATCGCAATTAAACAGCAGGTAAAGGGGTGCCCGGTACCCCGCCGGGCGGAGGAACACGGAAGCGGAGGCGCGCTTTCTCGCACCTCCGCTCCAAGTCCCGAGATTCCGCGGGCCGTTCCCTCTCCTCCCGCTACGGCGCGGGCAGCTCCACGAGCCCGGCGATGGCCTCGCGGTGCTGTCCGGCGGTGCCGTACGCGACCGAGTCGGCCTTGGCCCGCTTCAGGTACAGGTGCGCCGGGTGCTCCCAGGTCATCCCGATGCCGCCGTGCAGTTGGACACACTCCTCGGCGGCACGCACGGCCACCCCGGAGCAGTACGCCTGCGCGACGGCCACCGCCAACGGCGTGTCGGGGGCGCCGCTCGCAAGGGCGTCCGCGGCGTTCCGCGCGGCAGCACGGGCCGACACGACCTCCAGCCAGAGCTGCGCCATACGGTGCTTGAGCGCCTGGAACGAGCCGACCGGCCGGTTGAACTGGTGCCGTTCCCGGGTGTACCGGACCGTCTCGGCCAGGCACCACTCGGCGAGCCCGAGCTGTTCCGAGGCGAGCAGTCCGGCGCCCGCCAGCAGGCCCCGGCGCACAGCGGCGACCGCTGACCCGCCGTCGGCCAGCCGGGTCCCGGCCGCCCCGCGAAGGCTGACGGTGGCGAGCGGGCGGGTCAGGTCGAGCGGTACGAGCGGCTCTACGGCGACACCCTCGGCGCCCGCCTCGACCGCGTACAGACCGTCGGTCGTGGGCACCAGCAGCACATCGGCGGCGGCCGCGTCGGCGACACCGGTCACCGTGCCCTCCAGCGTGTCGGCCACCACGCCGACCGGCTGTGCGGCACCGGGCCGCCCGGCGGCGAACGGCACGGCGAGCACCGCGGCCCTGCGGCCGGCAGCGAGCTCACCGAGGAGCCCGGCGGCCGGCCCTGCCTGCGGCGTCGACGCGAGAAGGGTCTCCGTGGCGACGACCGAGCTGGTCAGATAGGGCGCGGGAGTGACGCTGCGGCCCAGCTCCTCCAGCACCACCGCGGCCTCGCGATGGCTCGCGCCCTGCCCGCCGAGCTTCTCCGGCACCAGCAGCCCGGCGGCGCCGATGTCGGCCGCAAGGGCCTTCCAGAGCTGCGGGTCGTACGGCGTGTCGGACTCGACGCGGGCGAGCACCGTCGGCGCGTCGCTCCGGTCGGCGAGCAGCGAGCGGACCGCTGCCCGCAGATCCTCCTCGGCCTCCGAGTACAGCAGATCGGGCGTCCGGGTCTCTTCGGTCGGTGCGGTCATCGGGCCAGGTCCTTCCAGGGGACGTCCTTGTCGTTGCGCGGCTCGGCGGGCAGGCCGAGTACGCGTTCGGCAACGATGTTGAGCAGCACCTCGCTGGTGCCGCCCTCGATGGAGTTGCCCTTGGAGCGGAGGTAGCGGTAGCCGGCGTCCCGGCCGGTGAAGTCGACCAGCTCCGGCCGCCGCATGGTCCAGTCGCTGTACAACAGCCCTTCCTCGCCGAGTAGTTCGACTTCCAGGCCGCTGATCTCCTGGTTGAGCCGTGCGAAGGCGAGCTTCATTCCGGAGCCTTCGGGGCCGGGCTGTCCGGCGACGAGCTGCTGGCGCAGCCGGGTGCCGGTGAGCCTGGCCACCTCGGCCTCGACCCAGAGGGTCAGCAGCCGCTGGTGGAGGTCGTGGGTGCGCAGTTCGGGGCGTTCGCGCCAGGTGCGGGCGACCGGGCCGATCATGCCGCCCTCGCGCGGGATACGTGCCCCGCCGATGGAGACCCGCTCGTTCATCAGCGTGGTCTGCGCGACCTTCCAGCCCTCGCCGACCGGGCCGAGGCGCCGGCTGTCGGGGATGCGTACCCCGGTCAGGAAGACCTCGTTGAACTCCGCCTCGCCGGTGATCTGGCGCAGCGGCCGCACATCGACGCCGGGGTCGGTCATGTCGCAGATGAAATAGCTGATGCCGCGGTGCTTGGGCAGGTCCGGGTCGGTGCGGGCGATGAGGATCGCCCAGCGGGCCAGATGGGCGCTGGATGTCCACACCTTCTGTCCGTCGACCACCCAGTCCTCGCCGTCGCGGACGGCGCGGGTGCCGAGGGCCGCGAGGTCGGAGCCGGCGCCCGGTTCGCTGAAGAGCTGGCACCAGACCTCCTCACCGACCCACAGCGGCCGCAGGAAGCGCCGCTTCTGCTCGTCGGAGCCGTAGCCGAGGACGGTGGGGGCTGCCATGCCGAGGCCGATCCCGATCCGGCGCGGGTCGTTGTCCGGGGCGCCCGCCGCGGCGAGTTCGGCGTCGACGACGGGTTGCAGGGAGCGCGGCGCGTCCAGGCCGCCGAGTCCGGCCGGGTAGTGCACCCAGGCCAGTCCCGCGTCGAAGCGGGCCTTGAGGAATTCGGTGCGGTCGGTGGTGGCCGGCGGGTGCGCGGCGAGCAGGTCCTGGGTGCGGCGGCGAAGTCCTGCCGCGTCGGGGGCGGTCATCGGGCGGCTCCCGACGGGAGGACGACGATCCGGCCGGTGCTGGTGCCGTCGGCGACCCGCTGGGCCGCGGCCGCGGCCCCGGCCAGCCCTACGCGTTCGCTGATCAGCGGCTTGATGACGCCCAGCGTGGCGAGCCGGGTGAGTTCGTCGTGGCAGGCACGGACGGCGGCCGGGTCCTTGGTGTTGTACAGGCCCCAGTGGAGTCCGGTGATCGAGTAGTTCTTGACGAGCGCGTGGTTCAGCGCCGGGGTGGGGATGACGCCGCTCGCGAAGCCGACGACGATCACCCGGCCCTCGAAGGCGATGCACTTCACGGACTTGGCGTAGGAGTCGCCGCCGACCGGGTCGTACACCACGTCGGCGCCGCGTCCGCCGGTGGCTTCCTTGACCGCGGCGACGATGTCCTCGGTGCGGCGGTCGATGACCAGGTCGCAGCCGAGTCCGGTGGCGGTCCTGGCCTTCTCGGGACCGCCGACCACACCGATGACGGTGGCTCCGGCGGCCTTGCCGAGCTGGACGGCGGCGCTACCGACCCCGCCGGCCGCCGCATGGACCAGGAGGGTCTCGCCCGCCCGGAGCTGCGCCCTGCGGTGCAGGCCGAACCACCCCGTCTGGTAGCCGATGTGCAGGGCGGCGGCCTCGGCGTCGTCCAGGGCGTCCGGGGCGGGCAGCAGCGCCGCCTCGTCCGCGACGGCATACTCGGCGAACCCGCCGTTCGGCAGGGCGGGCGTGGCGAGCACCCGTCGTCCGTCCGCCGTCCTGCCGCAGATCTCCACGCCGGGGGTGAACGGCAGCGGCGGCCGCACCTGGTACTGGCCGCGGCAGAGCAGCGCGTCGGGGAAGTTGATGTTCGCCGCGAGCACCTCGATGAGCGCCTGCCCGTCGCCGGGCGTGGGCCGGTCCGTCTCCTCCAGCCGCATCACCTCGCTCGGCTCGCCGTTCAGGTGCACTCGCCATGCCTGCATGAGGGCCTCCACAACACTGTCGGCATTACCACTGCTCCAGGGCATACTAAGCGGTCGCTTGCCCCTCTGGGAACAACCTGCCGGTGCCGGTTCCAGCCGGACCCGGACATGGGTGCGCCCGGTCCGGCCCGAAGTTCCTCGGGCCGGACCGGGCGCGGAACGGTTCCGGGTGCGGGGCTCAGCCCTGGCCGGCCACCACCACATCGGCGATCCGCGGTGCCGCCGAACCGGCGTGCCACACGAGCCGCACCGCGTCGGCCGTGCGGCCCGCCGTGTCGACCCGGGTGTACGGACCGTCGAGCGTGCCGACGGTCTGCCAGGCTCCGTCGGTTCCCCGCAGCTGGATGTCGGCGCGGGCCGCGGACCCGGCCGGCTGGAGGACGGTGACGAAAGGCACGCCGCGCGCGGCGACCAGCCCCAGTTCCAGCGTCTCCCCGGCCTCCGGCGCGCGGGCCGCCCGGTAGACGGTGCCGGGGTCCCCGTCCGACGCCGCGCGCAGCGAGGATCCGGCCTCGGCGGGCGGCCCCCCGGTCACCGATCCCTCGTCCGTCGGGATGCTGAACTCCCGTACCACGAGCCAGCTGTCCTGGCCCGCGGTCGCCCGCGCCCGCACGTAGCGCGCCTGTGTTCCGGCGGGCGCGGCCGCGCTGACGTCCGGCTTTCCGGAGAACGCGGTGAGCTGCTGCCATTTCTGCCCGTCGGCCGAGTACTCGAGCACCCCTTGGTGGAGGTAGTCCTCGGTGCTGCCGGGCTTGCCCATCGCGAGGGTGATGGAGCCGATGTCGCGGACCCGGCCGAGGTCCACGGTGACCCCGTCGCCCGCGGCGGGCGCCCCGTCGCTCCAGAAGTAGGTGGAGTCGTCGCCGTCGAGCATCCGCGCGACGGAGTTGCTCTGGTACGTGCCCAGGTTCGTCGAGGCCGTGGGCCTGCCGCTCACGCCGAGGATCCGGTCGTGCTCGGCGTTCGCCGCGTCGACGAACCGGTCCAGGACGCCGTCGCCGACGAGGACCGGCACCTCGCGTCCGTCGAGCCCGGTGTACGTGAAGGACTTCGCCTCGCCGACCTGCGCGGGCAGTTGCTGTCGCAGCTCCCAGGCCTGCGCGCCCTTTCCGGCGCGGGCCGCCTCGACCATGCGCAGGGCGGTACGGGCCGCGGTGGCCCAGGACCCGGTGGCGTCCAGCCAGGGTCCGGCGTCGGCGACGAAGCCGCGGTCCGGGAGGCCGTCGCGCAGTCGGCCGGGGGCCGCACCGAGCTCGCCGAGCACGGAGGCGAGCCGGGAGGCGTCACCGGACTTCCAATAGCGGCCGAACTCCGCCGCCAGTTCGGGTGCCTGGTCCTTGTTGAGGGCCGAGCTGTAGTTCACGTCGGCGAAGGCCCGCAGCGCCCGCTGGGTGCGCGGGTCGCCGCCCGCGTACTCCTTCAGCCCCTCGCCCCACGAGGTGCGGGGGTCGTACGCGGCGTCGTTCCACGCGTAGTCGGCGACGGTGTACAGCGCGAGCTTCGAGGCGTACGGCTGGATCATCGGGTTCGCCGTGATCCCGGCCAGCTTGCCCGGCAGGCCCTTCTCCCGCCCGCTGAACGGGCCGAGCAGCAGCCGGTTCGTCGCGTAGTCGTTGACCGGGTAGTTGTCCCAGGTCAGGATCGGGTGGCCGAAGACCGTACGGGCTGCCTCCGCCTGCGCGACGGTCATGGTCGGCGCGACGACGCCGACACCCGTCCACTCGACCAGGACATCGGGGTCGAGCTGTTCGGACAGCGCCTTCTTGTACGGCGAGGCGGCGACGTTGTAGTACTCGGTCGGGACCATCTGGAGCGGCTGGGCGCCCGGGTGGGTGGCGATGAACTCCTTTTTGACGCGGTTGAGCAGATACGCCTGCGCCGCGCCCGCCGCACCGCCGCCGGTCCCCCACTTCGCCTTGTCCTCGGCGCAGTTCCAGTCGGTGTAGCTGATGTCGTCGAGCGGCACGGCGAAGGTACGGACTCCGATGTCCCAGATGGTCTGGAACTTGTCGACCAGCGCCTTGGCATCGGCGTCCGAGCTGTAGCAGACGGAGAGCCCCGGCGAGAGCGCGTAGGTGAACTCCACATGGCGCTGCGCGGCCCGGTCGGCGAGCTCCTTGATCCGATCCAGCTTTCCGGCCGGGTAGGCGTCGCGCCACTTCGCGCGGAGGTACGCGTCGTCCTTCGGCGAGTACACGTAGATGTTCATCTTGTGCTCGCCGTAGTAGTCGAGCTGGTCGAGCCGGGCCTCGTGCGACCACGGGGTGCCGTAGAAGCCCTCGATGACACCGCGCAGCGCGGTGCCCGGCCAGTCGCGCACCGCGAGCCCGGCGACCTGCGCCCCCGGATGCCCGGCGTCCGGCAGGACCTGACGCAGCGTCTGCGCGGCGTAGTACGTGCCCGTGGTGTCCTTGCCCGCGAGGACGACGCGGCCTGCGCCGATGCCGAGCACGTAACCGTCGGCGGGCAGCGCGGCCGGGCCGTCGATCCGCTGCGCGGCGAGCGCGGCGGAGTCACCGACATAAACGGTGAGACCGTTCCGGGCGGGTCTGTCGGCGCGTACGACACGCTGGGCACCGGCCCGGCGCAGCGCGCTCTCCACGACCTGCATGGCGGACTCATCGGAGGTCTCGCCCGCCACCACAGTGACGGTCGGGCTGATGGTGACCCGGTCGGTCCGAGGCTTCACGGACTGCGGGGTCGGCGTGATGGCCGGGACCGGCCGGCCGGCCGCGGCCTTCGCCGGGGTGGCGGCGCGGGTGCTGCCGGCCGCCTGGGCGGCGGGGACGGCGGTCAGCAGACCGCCGACGAGCAGGGTCGCCGCCGTGCCGAGCGCGGCGAGACGGGGTGGGCGAGGCGTCACAGGTCCTCCATTGATCACTCAAGTCATCGGAGTCGCGCAGCAGAACAACACCGAATTCAACATCGTGGCGCTTACATGTCAATGGTCTGGACAACATCGACTCGCGGACCTGCGGTTTTATCTTCCAAAGCGGTACCCGCGTATGCGCGCCACCGAACACGTACGGTCGGATTGCCGGACACACGCCGGACCGGGGTCAGCGGGTGAACAGTTCGAACGTGACGGCCGGACGGCCACCGAAGCGCTCGCCCTCGACCCGCGCATGACCGGTCAGGAAGCTTCGGCAGTACGCCTCGGGGTCCTCGTCCGTCAGCGCTTCGATGTACGTCCGGTGCGCCAGCAGCGACTCCACCGAACGCTCAAGACCGGCCGTCGCGTCGACTGCATGGGTGGGCGCGCTCGACCCGGCGACCGCGACCCACCGCACCCCGTTCCACGGCCGGAGCCCCGACTCCGCGAGTTCCGGAAAGATCCAACGATTGCCCGCGTCGGCGGCTGCGTCCAGGGTCGCGCGGCCGACCGCCCGGTGATCGGGGGTGTTCCAGACGACACCGCCCCAGGTGTCCCGGTGATTGAGCGTGATGACCAGCTCGGGGCGGTACCTGCGAATGGCGGCGGCGATGTCCCGGCGCAACGGGAGACCGTACTCGATCACGCCGTCGCGGTGATCCAGGAACTCCACCTCACGGACCCCGACGACGGCGGCGCTCGCCCGCTGCTCCCGCTCGCGCAGCGGTGCGCATTCCTCCGGCGCCAGCGTATCGATGCCGGCCTCGCCACGGGTGGCGAGCAGATAGGAGACCTCGCGGCCCTCGTCGGTCCAGCCGGCGATCGCCGCCGCGCAGCCGTACTCCAGATCATCGGGGTGCGCGACCACGGCCAGGGCGCGCCGCCAGTCCGTGGGCATGGGTTCCAGCTGCTCCGTCATGCCCGCAGGGTAGAGGCTGTCCCGCGATCCCTGGCGGACGGGGCACGCGGGCGGCGATCGCCGATGCGGTGGCCGGGCGACGACCGCCCCGCCCACAGCCACGGCGGTGCCCGGCGCCGGGGACGGCCTGCGGCTCGCCGCGAAGGTGTCCACGGCCGCCCCGCAACGGAGCTTCGGCACGGCACTGCCGACCGTGGCCGTGTTCATGCTCATCGGCGCCGCGGCATGGACCACGCCACGGCGCCGCCCCCGGCCGGCTCAGGCCAGCGAGAGGAAGAGCTTCTCCAGCCGTGCCCGCATCCGGTCCCGGTCCTCCGGCTCACTGCCGCCGTCGGCCATGCAGTGCTGGAGACCCGTCGCGATGATCGCGAAACCGGCCCGGTCGAGCGCCCGGGACACGGCCGCCATCTGCGTGATCACGTCCTCGCAGTCCCGGCCCTCCTCGATCATCCTGATGACCCCGGCGAGCTGGCCCTGCGCGCGGCGAAGGCGGTTGAGAACCGACTTCAGTTCGTCGGCCGCCATGTCGAGTTCCACTGCTTCCTCCTCCTGATACCCCAAGGGGTATTCTATCCCGACCGGGAAACAGCGGACCGAGTCCCTCCCGCCCCCCCGGTGGACGAAAGGAAAAACTGCTCGTGCCCAGCCCCGCCTCCCTCTCCCCCGCCCAGGCCTCGGCCCGTCTCGCGGAGTTCACCGTGATCGACGTGCGGGCCCCCGGCGAGTACGCCTCCGGGCATGTGCCCGGTGCGCTGAACATCCCGCTGGACCGCCTCTCCGAGGCCGTGCCCGCGCTGAAGTCCGCCGCGGCCCGTGGCTCGCTGCTGATGGTGTGCGCCTCCGGCGTCCGCTCCACCCGGGCCTGCGACATCCTCGCCGCCGCCGACATCGACGCCATGACGCTCTCCGGTGGCACCTCTGCCTGGGAGGGCGAGGGACGTGATCTCGACCACCCCGCCGGGGCCCGCGCGACCTGGCCGATGGAGCGTCAGGTCCGGCTCGCCGCCGGTTCGCTCGTGGTGGCCGGCCTGCTCGCCGGGGTGCGGTTCCCGGCGACGCGCTGGATCTCCGCCGGGGTCGGCTCCGGCCTGGTGTTCTCCGCCGTGACCAACACGTGCGGCATGGCGGCGGTTCTGTCGAAGCTGCCGTACAACAGGGCCCCGCGCTCGGCGACCAGCCTGGACGACACGCTGCACGCCCTTCAGAGCTGACACCTGTGAAGCCGTGAGCGGGGAGCCGACCGACCGGCTCCCCGCTCACGGGAACGGTCAGACTTCGTCCCGGACCAGGGCCAGCAGCCGGTCCAGCACCCGCGGTCCGCCCGCGCGCAGCCCGTCGTGCTCGTACTCGTCGGTCACCCAGGTACGCAGGCCCCGGATCGACGCCGCCGTGCGCAGCGCGTGTTCCGTGTCGACGTACATGTCGTCGTGGTAGACGGCCGCCGCGACCGGCACCTGGTTGGCCGCCAGGCGCTCGGAGTCGTACAGCGGCGCCCAGTCGGTGCGGGCGGCCAGCAGTCCGGCGGTCTCGCGCAGCGGGCGCAGCGCCGGGTCCACCTCGAAGTGCCAGGGGTGGATGCTCTCACCGGTGAAGAGCACCGGGCCGTCGCCCTTGAGCGCCGCGGCCGCGTCGAACTGCGGGAATTCCCCGCGCACCCGCTCGGCGGACCAGTCGGTGGGCCGCCCGTCCTGGCCGTAGATCGCCTCGTGCAGCAGTGCGTACAGCGGGTGCCCGGCGAACGAGGCGGCCGTGCGCACGGCTTCCTGGAAGGTGTCGGAGAGCTCGCTGCCGTGCGGGGTGCGGACGAAGGCGTTCTCCAGCAGGTAGTGCAACTGGTGACTGCCGCTGCCGCCGCCCAGCATGATGCCGAGGGACTGGAACCCCTCGGCCGTCAGGCGGTGTCCGGCGCTGTCGGTGGGGTGCTCCAGCAGATGGGCGGTGATCTCCCGGGCGCGCTCGACGTCCTGCGGATAGCGGGCGTAGTGTGCGGCGACCTTGCGCTCGATCCGCGGGTAGGCGGCGCGGTACACGTCGTCGGCGTGTGCGTCGAGGGAGGGCAGGCCGCCGGTGATCAGTACGGCCTTGAGCCCCTCGGGGGCGGCCGACAGATAGCGGACGGCGCAGAAACCTCCGAAGGACTGGCCGAGGACCGTCCAGGGTTCGCCGCCGGTCAGCTGCGGGCGGATCAGCTCGCAGTCGCGCACGATGCTGTCGGACCTGAAGTGGGTGAGGTAGTCGGCCTGCTCGCGCGGGCCGCCGCGCAGCGGCAGGGTCTGCCGGTTCGCGGGGGTGGAGAGGCCGGTGCCGCGCTGGTCGAGCAGCAGCACCCGGAATTCCTGCACGGCCCGCCCCAGCCAGGCCTCCGTGCCGATGAAACGCCGGGCACCGAAGCCGGGACCGCCCTCCAGGTAGACCAGCCACGGCAGCTCCTCGCCGGTCCGGCCGCTCGCCACGGCCTGTCTGCCGAAGACCTCGATCTGCTCACCGCCCGGATCGCTGTGGTCGAGCGGGACCGTGAAATAGCGGTCGGTGAAGACGATGCCGGGGTGCCGGTAGCTGCTCACAAGGTGCTCCTGAATCAGATGTGCCACGGACAGTTCAGCACACGGCCCCGACACGGACGGTCGCGGCCCGTGTGCGCGACGCCCGGACGGCTCCTACCGTGCAGGCATGATCCGGTTCGAACAGGTCGGCAAGGTGTATCCGGACGGCACGAGCGCGGTCGACGAGCTCTCCTTCGAGGTCGCCGAGGGCGAGCTGGTCACCCTCGTCGGGCCGTCCGGCTGCGGCAAGACGACCACGATGATGATGGTGAACCGGCTGATCGAACCTTCCTCGGGCCGGATCCTCGTCGGCGGCGAGGACATCTCCGGCGTCGACCCGGTGAAGCTGCGCCGCCGGATCGGCTACGTCATCCAGCAAGTCGGTCTCTTCCCGCACCGCACGGTCCTCGACAACACCGCGACCGTGCCCGCGCTGGTCGGCTGGAAGCGGGCGCGGGCCCGGAAGCGGGCGGCCGAGCTGCTGGATCTGGTGGGCCTCGATCCGAAGACGTACGGTTCCCGCTACCCCGCGCAGCTCTCCGGCGGACAGCGCCAACGGGTGGGTGTGGCAAGGGCGTTGGCCGCTGATCCGCCGGTGCTGCTGATGGACGAGCCGTTCGGCGCGGTCGACCCGGTGGTGCGCGAGCGGCTGCAGAACGAATTCCTGAGCCTCCAGGCGACGGTCCGCAAAACGGTCCTGATGGTCACCCATGACATCGAGGAGGCGGTCCGGTTGGGCGACCGCATCGCGGTTTACGGGGCGGGGCGCATCGAGCAGTTCGACACCCCGGGCGCCGTGCTCGGGGCTCCCGCAACCCCGTACGTGGCACGGTTCGTCGGCGCCGACCGGGGCCTGAAGCGGCTCTCGGTCACCACCATCGAGCCGGAGGACCTGGAAGAGCCGCCGGTCGCCCGGCTGGACGAGCCGGCCCGCACGGCGGCGGCACGGCTCAGTGCCGCGGGTGCCCGCTGGGCAGTGGTGCTGAACGGCGAGGGCGAACTGCACGGCTGGGTGGCGGCGGACGCGCTGCGGATCGCGGGCGAGCACGGCACGGTCGGCGAGCTGGCCCGCAGAATGGATGCCTGGGTGCCGGTCGGCGCCCCGCTGAAGCAGGCGTTCAGCGAGATGCTTCAGCACGACGCGGGGTGGGTCGCGGTCCTGGACGGTGCGCGGTTCCTCGGTGTGCTGACACCGGCCAAGCTCCACGAGGCGCTGCGCCGCTCGGTCGACGCGGACGCGCGGGGCGTGGCCCGGGACGAGGTGCCCTTCGACTCGGTCGCGGACGCGTAGGGGCGGGCGCGGCCGGTACTACCGCCCGCGCCGGTAGCTGCTGCCGTCCTTGGGCCTGACCAGCAGACCGGCGACGACCAGGTAGCGGCGCAGCGCTGAGCAGTCCTCGTGCACCGTGAGCAGGGCCTCGTTGACCTCTCGCTCCGTGTAGATCCGGTCCTGCTCGAAGAGCGTCTCGGTGAGGTGGACGAGCAACTGCTCTCGACGGGCCGTCTTCCGGGGGATCGCCGTCAGACGGCCGCGCGAGAAGAGCGCCTCGACCTGGTGCGAACGGCTTGGATCGTTGTCGGACATGGGAAGGAGGATCGCAGGCGGCCGGCCTGCGGGCAACGGCTTTTCGGCCCGCCCGCAGACCTCCCGCGGACCTCCCACGCCCTTCCCATGGCCCGCCCGCGATCCGCCCACACCCTGCGCCCTTACACCGCGCGGGCCACCGCGATGACCCCCTTGAGCCGCTCACCCGCCTCGTAGACCATGTACGCCGCCCCGTCCTGCGTCCCGAAACTCGGTGCCGCGCTGCGCCCGTTGTCCGGTGCGCCGGAGAGCGAGTCGTGGAACAGGCCCAGGTGCTTGCGGCGGGAGAAGTCGTTGCCGGCCTCGGTGATCAGGAGGTTGCCACCGCTCTCCTTGTCGGTGTTGCAGACGGCGTACGCGCTGCCGTTCCGGGTGAGCAGATGCGGGCCCCCGACGTTCACGGCGTCGGAATGGGATCCGAGGGCTTGAGCAGTGTCCTGACGTACCGGTGGTCGGGGAAGCCGGCGGGTGCGGCGGCCGCGGTGCCGGTCGTGGTGGTGCCGACGGCGAGGACCGTTCCGGCGGCTGCGGCCGAGCGCAGGAAGAGGCGGAGGCCCATTCCCGGCTCGTCCTGCGGATTCGTCTGCGACTCGTTCTGCGGATTCGTCTGCGACTCGTTCATGGTGGGCTCCGTCCCGGGAGGTGGGTGAACGTCTCAGAGGTAGGTGGCGGCCGTCACGCAGAAGCCGCCGAGGGCGACGGCCCAGACGTAGGGCAGGGTGCGGACCATCACCTGCTGCGGGGTGACGCCCGCGTACTGCGCGCTCCACACGGTCTGGGTGCTGGTGGGGTCGGCGACGCCGAAGACCTGGTTGTACGAGGTGGCCAGGCCCAGCACCGCGGTCGCGGGGTAGATTCCGGCGGCGATCAGGACACCGGCGATGCCCGCGCCGAGACCGAAGACGTTGAGCGGTCCGCGGTAGAGGCAGAGCGGCACGAGAACGGTGAAGACGAGTACGAACAGCACCGCGTTCTGCGGGCTGACCGCCTTGACGAGGGGTTCGAGCGCCTCGATCGCTCCGGGCAGCTTCACCGCCGCGAGCAGGATGCCGATGGCGATGAACAGGGTGATCGGTGCGGCAGCCACCTCGAAGCCGCCGTAGAGGGTGCGCAGCAGCCGCTTGTTCATCTCGCGCGGCCGGGTGGTGGTGACCAGGCAGTACAGCACGCCCGCGAGCAGCGAGGGAATGATCGCCACGTCGAGGCCGAGGGCCAGGACCAGGGGCACGACCGGGGTGAGCAGCGCGTACCAGGGGGCGTCGCCGAGCCGGGCGCGTCGGCCGGAACGCGGTTTCGACGCGAGGGACTTGGCGGACCAGGCGTGCTCGACGCCGCGGCGGCGGGACTCGACGAGGACGAAGAGGACCGCGGCGGCCAGCGCGAACGGGAACAGTTTGATCATGAAGCCGCGCACGGTGGGGACGGGCAGTTCGAGTGCCGTCGAGAAGAACTGCCAGACGGGCAGCTCGAACGGCATGCCCGCCGCGATGCCCATGAGGATCGTGCCGGCCGCGGTGACCTTGGGGATGCCGACGGCGATCATCGCCGGGATGCCGATGATTCCGGCGAGCATCGCCGCGGGCGCGGAGCCCGTCACCGTACCGACGAGCGTGGAGACGGCGAGGACGCCGAGGGCCACCACGACCGGGCGGTCGCCGCCGAATTCGACGATCTTGCGGACGAGGGTGCCCGCGATGCCGGTCTCGTCCAGGAGCTTGCCGAGCCAGGAGCCGAGCAGGATGGCGATCATGGTGGCGGCGAGGGCGGGTGCGCCCTCCTGGAGGACCGTGTCCAGGACGCTGTTCTCGCCGGTGAGCGGTGCGCCCGCCACCAGGGCGATGACGACGGCCAGGACGACGAGCGCGAAGGCCGTGGGGAGTTTCCGGGTGAGCATCGCGGCGACACCGGCCGCCATGACGAGGAGGATGACGACGCCCATGGCGTTACTTCTCTCTTCCGTGCGGGGCAGTGGTGTGGTGTTGGCCGGCCGTGGCCAGCGCGGCGGTCAGCAGCAGTGGGCTGCGGCCGAGTCGACAGGCGGTGCGGGCATGGGCGTGGGCGGCGATCTCCTCGGCCCCGGCGACATGGCCGTAGAGGCGTCGGCGTCCCACCCGCAGCACCAGATGGCCGAGTGCCTGCTTCAGCGCTGCTCTCGCCGGGCCGTGGTGGAGCTGTTCGTGGACGGCCTCGTGCGCGAGCGCCGCGGCGCGCACCGAGCCCACCGGGTACCAGTGGCGCCAGCCGTTCTCGTCGACCAGGGCCTCGGCGCGGGCGAGGGTGTCGGTGTACAGCTCGACGGTCGCGGGGCGTGAGGTGTAGCGGGCGAGGAGGCCGTGTTCCAGCCCGCCGTCGCGTTCGACGACGCGGGCACGGGACGGGGCGGGAGTGAGCCGGGCGCCGAACTCCGTCGCCACGGTGGCCCAGTGACGCAACAGCTCGCGGTCGCGCCCTTCGTGCGTGGGGGTGGCCGCCAGGAGCCGCACTCCGAATTCGATGTCGTCGGTGGCGGCGAGATCGACGGGCGCGGTCATGTCCGTACCTCGACGACCGCGATCACGGACTCGTCCGCCGCGCGGGTGCCGAGTTCGCTGCGGGCCAGGGCCAGCAGGGGCTGCGGATCCAGTACGCCGGAGAGGTCGGCGATGCGGGAGCCGAGAAGCAGCCGCAGGGCGGGGGCGCGGACCCCGCCGTCGCCGTACGAGGTGGCCTCGCCGACGAGCCGGGCGAGCGTCTCGGGGGCGGCGGCGACGGTGGTCGACGCGACCAGGGCGTCGGGGGCGTGCAGCCGGACGACGCCGTCGGCGTCGACGACCCGGACGGGATGCCGGGTGGCGCGGAAGCGGCGCCGGATCTCGGTGCCGTAGACGGTGTGGGCGGGGGTGGTGGCGAGGATGCTCACGTCCGTCGGGTCGGCCTTGAGGCTGGCCGCGGCGGCGCGCAGCCGTTCGTCCCCGTCGGCGCGGTGGGCGCGGTCCTGGGTGCGCAGTTCGGTGGCGCCGGTGGCCACCGCCCGTACCGTGCTGGTCTGCGGGTCCACGGTCACCTCCACCTCCACTCCGTCGGCGGCGGCGCCCTGGGCGACGACGGCCGCCTCGGCCTCGGCGCGGACGGCGAGGATCTGTTCCTGTCCGGCGCCCGGGATGATCCGCTCGATCTGCTCGCGGACCAGGGCGAGGGCGACCCCGATGGGGCTGATGACCTCGCTGTGCCGGGCGATCCGGCCCTCCTGGCCTGTGACGGAGGCCAGGTGCGGGGTCACGGACGCGGCGCCCCCACCGCCCCCGACGAGGACCGCGGTGTCCTTGTCCAGCCGGTAGTCGCGGATCATGGTGTCGGTGACGGCCCTGACCTGTTCGGTTCCCGCGTCGAGGAGCCGGGCGGCCGCCGTCCCGACATCGGTGGACAGTGCGGCGGCCAGCGGGGCCAGGGCGGCGCGGGCCACGTCCTGGTCGCAGCGGGCGAAGTCGCCCTCGGGCACCCGGCCCAGCGCGTTGGCCGCGCAGGTCATCGTGATCGCGTACCGTCCGCCGGCCGCGTCGATCACGGCGTAGTCGTCGGGGTCGCCGGCCATCGGCCGGACGGTGGTGACGCGTGCGTCGCGCAGTTCGTCGAGGGTGGCGAAGCAGGCGTACGGCAGTCCGGCGATGTGCGCGCTGCGGGGCCCGACGCCGACGACCCTGCCGCCGCCGATCCTCACCATGGAGCCGCCGCCGACGCCGACGGTCCGTACGTCGAGCGCGGAGAGGTAGGACGCCTTGCCGAGGATGGTGGCGTGCCGGACGGCGACCTTGCCGCGGCGGACGACGCTGATGTCGGTGGAGGTGCCGCCGGTCTCCAGGAAGAGGCCCTCGCTGATCCGTTCCTGCATCAGCGCGCCCGCGACTCCTGCGGCGGGGCCGGAGAGCACGGTCAGCAACGGGCGTCTGCGCATCTCGTCGAGCGACATGACGCCGCCGTCGCACCGCATCACCATCAGCGGCGCGTTCACCCCGGCCTTGGTGATGGAGGCGTCGACGAGGTCGGCGGTGGCGAGCATGCGCGGCAGGATCGCGGCGTTGACCACGGCGGTACGGGTCCGCTTGGCGAGTCCGTACAGCGAGGTGATCTCGTGGGCGGCCGTCATCGGCAGTCCGCGCGGGCGGGCCGCTTCGAGGACCGCCTGCTCGCCCTCGGGCCGGTCGACGCCGAACGGCTCGCTGGCGACGAGGACTTGGGCCCCGTCCCGGGTGACGGCGTCGACGGCGGTGCGCACCTCGTCCGCGTCCTCGGGGTCGGCCACATGGGCGTAGGAGAGCGGGAGCCGCTTGCCCGGGGCGAGTTCGAGCCGGTCGAGCGAGGCGAGCCGGCGGGTGAGCACGGCGCCGGGTCCCGTTCCGATGCCGATCAGCCCGACGGTGGCGACGTCGCCCTCCAGCAGGGCGTTGGTAGCCTGTGTCGTGCCGTGGGCCAGGAAAGCGACGTCCTCGGCGGCGCGGCCGGTCTGTTCCAGCAGCCGGTCGAGTGCCTCGACGATGCCGTGGGCGACGCCGTCCTCGTGGTGGTGGCTGGTGGGAACCTTCACCTGCCCCAGCAGTTCGAGGGTCGTGGCGTCGACGGCCACGGCGTCGGTGAAGGTTCCGCCCACGTCGATACCGACGCGGATGCGGTGGGTGGTCATGGCTGGGCACCTCCTTGTGCGGGTGGGTTGATGCGCGGGCGGGCCGGGTGGGACAGGTGGAGCTGTCCCACCCGGCGGTTCACGGATTCGGCGCCTTCGGTCAGTAGCCGCGCACGTCGGGCCAGTGGCGCTGGACCCCGTCGCGGTCGAGGAGCCGGGCGAACGCCTCGTACCGCTTGTCCTCGGACTGGACCTGCTGCGGTTCGACGCCCTCGGTGAGGCAGTGGGCGGCCAGGGCACCGGCGACCTCGCCGATGTTCCACTCCACCGGGTGGAGCCGGTAGCAGCCGTTGGTGATGTGGGTGGTGCCGATGTTCTTTCCGGCGGGCAGCAGATTGCGGACGCGGCGCGGCACGAGGGCGCCGAGCGGGATTTCGAACGGGACCGAGCCGATGTCGATGTAGTTGTCGCCTCCGGTGGAGGGGTGCAGATCGATGCGGTAGCTGCCGACGCCGACCGCGTCCCGGTGGCGTGTTCCGCCGTGCGGGCCGACGATGTCGATCGACACGTCCTGCTCGGTGACGGTGGTGACGGCCTTGATCCGGCGGGACTCGCGTACGTACGGGGCCTTGGCGAGGCCGTCGTCGGTGCCGGTGATGTCGGGGCGGATCCGCAGTCCGGGGAATCCGGTGCCGCCGTCCTGGCGGGGGGCCTCGGTCTGGAGCCAGTACAGCAGCGAGAGCGACAACTGCCGCGCCTCGGCGACCGCTTGGGCGGAGACCTCGTCACCGGCACCGATCAGCGGCTTGAGCCAGTAGTCGTTGAGCGGCCAGTTGACGAGCGTGATGTCGGAGTCGAAGGCGCCGGCGCGGTGCATGCCCCGGGCGAGGATACGGCGGAAGCCCCACAGCTCCTTGTCGCCCGCGTCCGCGCTCTGGTCGGCGCTGACAGCGAGCGGATCGACGTCCGGGTTGGGGACGAAGGTGCGCGGTACGGATTCCAGAGTGCGGGGGTCGGGCGCCTGGAAGCCGAGGAGCGGGCCGGGCCAGAAGCCGGGGCGGTAGGAGCGCCAGAAGTCGTAGTCGGCGGGACGGTCGACGGTGTGGTTCTCGCCCTCGTGGTGCGAGACCGCGAAGCAGACGGTGATGCCCTGCTGGTTGAGCGGCTGGGCCTCTTCGGGGGCGTGCGGTTCGTCGAACTCGCCGCGCGCCTCGGCACCGATGGCGTGCTCCACACCGCCGAGTTCGAGGAGTTCACCGGTCTCGGTGGCGTCGACGACGTAGCGGGCGGCGACAGTGGTGCGGTCGCCGGTGCGCAGGTTCTCCAGGGTGACGGCCTGGAGGACATCGTTGTCCGTCTCGGCGGCCACGGCCCGGTGCCCGGTGAGCAGGGTGAGGCGGCCCGCCGCCAGGTGCGGTGCCAGCATCGCCTCCAGCACGGCGAGCGCGACGCGCGGCTCGTGGCAGAGCTTGCTGACACGTCCGGCGCCCGGGTTGAGGCCGGTGAGGGCGAGGGCCTCGGAACGCATCGGGTACCACTGGCGGTAGTACGCGCGGATGCCCTCGCGCAGCGTGCGGTACGAGGCGGTGGTGCCGAACTGCTCCACCCACGGGTGCTCGTCCGGGGGGACGGCCTGGGAGGTGAGCTGGCCGCCGATCCAGTCGGTCTCCTCGGTGAGGACGACGGTGCGTCCGGCGCGGCAGGCGGCGAGCGCGGCGGCGACGCCGCCGAGTCCGGCGCCCACGACGAGGATGTCCGGTTCGGGTATCACGGGTCTCCTTGAGCTGTGCGTACGGGTGGTGCGGTCGGTCAGTGGTCTTCGGCGGCGGGCGGCGGTCCCGATGTGACGCCGGGCCGGAAGGCGCAGGCGACCAGGGGTTCGGTGGCCTCCTCCCCCGCCACCAGAGCGGCGAGCATGCGGACGGCGGCCGCGCCGAGCCGGGTGCGGGGGATGTCGAAACCGGTGGGTTCGGGTCCGTCCGCCAGGTCGGCGGGCGGACTGCCGAGCAGCGCCAGTGAGGCGTCGCGCGGGCAGTCGATCCCGGCGTCGGCGACCGCCCGGCGCAGGGCGCGCCAGGCGGCTCCGGTGTCGGTCTCCTCGGCGACGAACGCGGTGACGCCGTCGGCGAGCCAGCTCCGCAGCCGCTCGGGGGTGAGGTCGCGTTCCGGGTCCGCGGAACGGAAGACGCTCTCGGGGCCACCGGCCGGGCCGGCTGCCTCCAGCCCTTCGAGGAAGCCCTGTTCACGGTCGGTGGAGGCGGGCGCCTCGTCGTCCTCGCGGATCAGCACCATCCGG
Source organism: Streptomyces sp. NBC_00012 (assembly GCF_045040875.1). Lineage (NCBI taxonomy): Bacteria > Bacillati > Actinomycetota > Actinomycetes > Kitasatosporales > Streptomycetaceae > Streptomyces > Streptomyces sp. NBC_00012. The sequence goes on from NZ_CP108309.1 coordinate 848,565, forward strand.
CGGTGCCCGAGGCCCGCGAGGTGGCCGACGACCTCGCGGGCGGCGCTCACGTAGTCGGCGCCGACCCAGTGCAGACCTTCCGGCTCGTCCCGGCGGCCGAGGTGGACCACCGGGAATCCGTCGGCGACCAGCCGGCCCAGCTCCTGGACGGGCGCGTGGCGGCCGAGGAAGAGACAGCCGTCGGCGAGGCGGACCCGGCTCAGCGCTTCGGGCCCGGTGGCCCCCGCGCCGCCGGTGCTCGACCCCGTGAACAGCACCAGGTCGTAGCCGCGCTCCGCGGCCTCCCGCTCCACGCCCACCAGGAACGGGTAGTACGAGTGCTGCACATCGGTCGGGAACGTCGCGGTGAAGCTGAACACCCCCAGCAGGTTGTTGCGCGCCGCCGCCAGCCTGCGGGCCGCCGGGTCGGGGACGTAACCGAGACTGCGGGCCGCCTCCAGGACCTTCTGCCTGGTCTCCTCCGAGATCGCGGGCCCCTGTCTCTTGTCCGCGAGCACCAGCGAGACCGTGGCCTGCGAGACCCCGGCGAGCCGTGCGACCTCCGCCTGGCGCGGGCGGGCCGTGCGGCCCGCCGGTGCGGGTGAACGGCCGGGCCTGGCCCGCTTCCTGGGTTCCTCCACCATGGCTCCTCACATTGATTAATGCGTATTACTAATGCGCATTAACGAGTACTGTGAGGGTCGGCCGGGCGCCGGTCAAGGGGGCGGGCACGACTTCTTCACCGCGCGCACCCGTACGGTGTGATCAACCATCCCCGCGAAGAAGGCGGTCCCCCATGTCCCTGTTCGATCTGCCGCTCGACCGGCTGCGCGACTACCGCAGCGGGTCGGTGGAGCCGGAGGACTTCGACGCGTTCTGGTCGAACACGCTCGACGAGGCCCGGTCCCACGACCTCGACGCCCGTTTCGAACTGCGCGCCGGCACCGGGCTGAGCACCGTCGACGTGTACGACGTGACCTTCGCGGGCTTCGGCGGTCACCCGGTCAAGGGCTGGTTCGTCGTCCCGGCGGGCACCACGGAGCCGCTGCCGGTGGTGGTCGAGTTCATCGGTTACGGCGGCGGGCGGGGCCTGGCGCACACGCATCTGCTCTGGGCCTCGGCCGGATTCGCCCACTTCGTGATGGACACCCGGGGCCAGGGCAGCGGCTGGCTCGTCGGCGACACCCCGGACCCGGTGGGCAGCGCCCCGGCGTTCCCCGGTTTCATGACCCGGGGCATCGAGGACCCGGAGTCGTACTACTACCGGCGGGTGTTCACCGACGCGGTGCGTGCGGTGGAGGCGGCGCGTTCGCACCCGCTGGCCGACGCGGCGCGCACCGCGGCCATCGGCGAGAGCCAGGGCGGCGGCATCACGCTCGCCGTGGGCGGTCTGATACCCGACCTCGTGGCGATCGCGCCGGACGTCCCGTTCCTGTGCGACTTCCCCCGCGCCCTCACCGTCACCGACCGGACCCCGTACCGCGAGGTGGGCAACTACCTCAAAACGCACCGCGGCCGGGCCGACCGGGCGAGGGCCACGCTGTCCTACTTCGACGGGGTGCACTTCGCCGCACGCGGGCGCGCGCCGGCGCTGTTCTCGACCGCCCTGGAGGACATGACCTGCCCGCCCTCGACCGTCTTCGCCGCCTTCAACGCCTACACCCACCAGGACAAGACCATCGAGGTGTACGACTTCAACGATCACGAGGGCGGCGGCCCGTTCCAGCAGGCGGTGCAGCTGGGCTGGCTTCCCGGGAAGCTGACGGCCTGACGGCGGGGGCGGCGGTCATCCGCGCGGGACGAGGTTCTTGGACTCCAGGTAGTTGCGTGCCACGTCCTGGGGCAGCCGCCGCCAGCTGTCGACCTGCTCGTCGAGCCGGGCCAGGTCGGCGGTGGTCAGTACGGTGTTGAGCCTGCCCAGTGCCGCTCGGACGCCTTCGCTGCCCGCCCGGGACCGGTTGACGACGGGGACGAGGTAATCGGCGTTCTGCAGGTGCCTGTCGTCGGTGAGCAGGACGAGCCCGAAGTTGTCGAGCGTGGCGTCGGTCGTGGTGGTCAGGACCATCTGGTCCTGACCGTTCTGGACGGCCTGTTTGGCCTGGGTGGTGCCGACACCCTTGGGGTCCACGGCGGTGATGCGGATGCCGTACGTCTTCTTCAGCCCGGGTGCGCAGTAGGGGCGCTGCACGCATTCGTCGCCGGCGGCCAGCCGTACGGGCAACCCGGACCTTCCCAGGTCGCTGAGAGTCTTGAGGCGGTGCCCGGTCGCGTACGGGGCGGCGACCGCGAAGGCGTTCTGGTCGACGGCGCGCCCGGGGTCGAGAACGGTGAGGCCACGGGGTGCGGCCAGCGCGCGCAGCGCCTTCATGGTGGCGGCGAGGTCGGGCGAGCCGGCCGGGGCGGCGTCGGCGCCGTGCTTCTTGGCGTTCAGCCAGTCGGCGAAGGTCGCGGCGTACTCCGGCACGACATCGATCTGGCCGCTCTCCAGCGCCGGTTCGTAGATCTCCCGGTTGGTGACGGAGATGATCTTCGTGGAGTAGCCGGCCCGGTTCAGCAGCAGCGCGTACATCTGGGCGAGCAGATCGCTCTCGGTGAAGCCCGCGGAGCCGATGGTGAGGTGTTTGCTGTCGCCCGGCGGTGCGGTGACCTCACCCTGGTTCTCCAGGGAGGGGCCGGTGGTGCAGGCGGCCGCCGAGAGCAGCACCAGCAGCGCGGGGACGGCGCCTGCCGGCCTCATCCGGATCCTCCGCCGCGGAGCCGGCCGGGCACGAGCAGTCGGCCCGCCTCGAAGAGCCCTTCGACGATCAGCGCGAAGACCGCGACGAGCACCGCCCCGGCGACCACCTGCGCGGTGGAGGCGAGGTTGAAGCCCGCCGTGATGATGCGGCCGAGGCCACCGCCCCCGGCCAGTGCCGCGAGGGTGGCGGTCGCGACGAGCTGGACGGCGGCGATGCGTACGCCGGTGAGGATCAGCGGGAGGGCGAGCGGCACCTCGACACCCAGCATCAGCTGTCTGCCCGTCATGCCCATTCCTCTGGCCGCGCGCACGACGTCGCGGTCGACCTCCCGCATGCCGACGTAGGCGTTGGTGAGCAGCGGCGGTACGGCGAAGAGGACGAGGGCGATGGCGGTCGGCCATTCGCCGTGCCCGCCGATCGGGGTGAGCAGGAGCAGCACCAGCACGGCGAAGGTGGGCACGGCCCGGCCGATGTTGGAGATGTTGACGGCGAGAGCGCCGCCCTTGCCGAGATGGCCGAGGACCAGGGCGACGGGCAGCGCGATCAGGCAGCTGATGAGCAGACAGACGACGGTGAGGAAGAGGTGCTGGCCCAGCCGGTTCCAGATGCCGCCGTCACCGGACCAGTTCGCGGAGGTGGTGAGCCAGGACCAGGCGTCGGCGAGGGTGTTCACGGCTGCCTCCTGGTCCATGGGGTCAGCACCCGTTGTGCGAACAGCAGCAGCAGGTCGGCGGCGACGGCGATGACGACGCAGAGGACGGAGGCGGTGAGCACCTGGGCCTTGAAGTAGGTGTTCATCCCGGAGTAGATGAGGTTGCCGAGCCCGCCGTAGCCGACGATCGCGCCGACCGTGACCAGGGAGATGGCGGAGACGGTCGCGATCCGGAGTCCGGCCATGGCCGCGGGCAGCGCGAGTGGCAGTTCCACGGCGAGCAGCAGCCGCAGCGGGCCATATCCCATGCCTCGTGCGGCCTGCCGGGTCTCCTCGGGCACGGCGAGCAGCCCGGCGAGGATGTTGCGTACGAGGAGGGTGAGCGAGTAGAGCACGAGCCCCGCGACGACGAGCGAGGCGGAGAGTCCGTACACCGGCAGCAGCAGCGAGAACATGGCGAGCGACGGCACGGTGTAGAGAACGGTCGTCACACCGAGTACGGGCCCCGCCGCCCAGCGCCGGTGCCGTGCCACGAGGGCGAGCGGAACGGCGAGGACCAGCCCGATGAGTACGGAGACCACGGTGAGCTGGACGTGCTGCACGACGGCGTCCCAGAGGATCTCGCGACGGCTGGAGAGATAGGCCCCGCAGAGCCACTCGTTGCGCGCTAGGCAGTCGTCCGGGGGCGCGGTCACCCGTCCATTGGAGCGCGCGGGGGCGGGTGGACGCGCGTCGTGATCGCCCGTCCGGGGCTACTCGCCTCCCGGCGCTCCGGGCCGCTCGACCTTCCGCACCGTGACGTCGTCCGGTCCGAGCAGACGCCCGTCGGCCGCGCGGACCTCCAGCGCCCGGGGCGCACGGCCGTGGCGCAGGTCGACCATCTCCGAGTGCGGTTCGCCGGGCTCGAAGTAGTGGCCCTCGCCCCACTGCCTCAGCGCCACGATGACCGGGAAGAGGTCCTTGCCCCGGTCCGTCAGCACGTACTCGTGGCGGGCGCCGGCGCCGTCCGCCGGGACCAGGTCGAGAATCCCGCCCCCGACCAGCTCGCGCAACCTCGCCGAGAGGATGTTCTTCGCGATGCCCAGGCTGCGCTGGAACTCCCCGAAGCGGCGGCTGCCGTCGAACGCGTCACGGACGATCAGGAGCGACCACCAGTCGCCGATCGCGTCGACCGAGCGGGCCACCGGGCAGTCGCTGTCGTCGAGACGTGTCCGCTTCACCATGCCGTTTCCCCTTCACCCCATCGGTTGCAACATGCTACCAGTCGGCGCTAGCGTCCATTCGGTAGCAACTTGCAACCACATCGATCGAGGGGGACCCGTGACCGGCGACGAGAGAACCACCAGGACCTCGGACACGAGCGGCGGGACACCGGCACCGGCACCCGCCCTGTCGGGACGTACCACCGTGCTCTTCGCTGTCGCCTCCGGTGCGGCGGTGGCCAACGTCTACTTCGCGCAGCCCCTCCTGGTCACCCTGGGCCAGGAGTTCCGGATCGGCGCGGCCACCATCGGCATCGTCGTGACCCTCACCCAGATCGGCTACGGCCTCGGGCTGTTCCTGCTGGTGCCGCTGGGCGATCTGGCCGACCGGCGGACCCTCGTCGTGACCCAGCTGGCGCTGCTCGCGTCGGCGCTCGTAGCCGTCGGTACGGCTGCCACCGCGCCGGTCCTGCTGGCAGCCCTGGCCGCCGTGGGCTTCCTCGCCGTGGTGACCCAGACGCTCGTGGCCTTCGCGGCGTCGCTGTCCGCCCCGGACCGGCGTGGCCGCGCGGTCGGCCTGGTCACCAGCGGAATCGTCATCGGGATCCTGCTCGCCCGCACGGTCTCCGGCGTGCTGGCCGACCTCGCGGGCTGGCGAACGGTCTACCTCGCCTCGGCCGCGCTGACCCTCGCACTCACCCTGGCCCTGTGCCGCGTACTGCCGCGCCGGTCGACACCGCCGGCCCCCATGCGGTACGTACGACTGCTGCGTTCGACGCTCGCGCTGTTCGCCGAGGAACGCGTGCTGCGGGTCCGCGCGCTGCTCGCCCTGCTCGTCTTCGCCGCGTTCAGCACCCTGTGGAGCTGCGTGGCGCTCCCGCTGAGCGAACCCCCGCTCTCGCTGTCGCACACCGCGATCGGGGCGTTCGGGCTCGCGGGAGCCGCGGGCGCGCTGGCGGCCGCGCCGGCCGGACGCCTGCACGACCGGGGTCTTTCCGGGTGGACGACCGGCACCGCTCTGGTCCTGCTCACCGTGTCATGGCTCCCGCTCGCCCTCACCCGGCAGTCGCTGTGGGCGCTGGCGATCGGCGCGGTCGTCCTCGATCTGGCCGTGCAGGCCGTCCATGTCACCAGTCAGAGCCTGATCTACGCGGTCCGTCCCGATGCCGGAAGCCGTCTGATCGGCGGGTACATGGTCTTCTACTCGGTCGGAAGCGCCGCGGGCGCCCTCGCCTCGACGGCCGTCCACGGGATGGCCGGGTGGGGCGCGGTGTGCCTGCTCGGCGCCGCGATCAGCTTGCTCGCGCTCCTCGTGTGGGCGGTGGACAGCCGTCAGTGCGCCGCGGCCGCCGGTTCGAGGACGAAGACCGGGATCTGCCGGTCCGTCTTGCGCTGGTAGTCGGCGTAGTCGGGAAACGCCTCGACCGCCCGCTGCCACCACAGGGCCTTCTCCTCGCCCGTGGCCTCACGGGCGTTCATGTCCCGGCGGACCGGGCCGTCCTGGAGTTCCACCCGGGGGTCGGCCACGATGTTGTGGTACCAGACGGGGTGTTTGGGGGCGCCACCCAGCGAGGCGACGACGGCGTACGTGCCGTCGTGCTCGACCCGCATCAGCGGGGTCTTGCGGATCTTGCCGCTCCTGGCCCCGCGGGTGGTGAGGATGATGACTGGCATGCCCCGCATCGTGGTTCCCTCGGCGCCGCCGGATCCCTCGAACAGCTCGACCTGGTCGCGGACCCACTGTTCGGGGCTCGGTTCGTACTCACCCTGCAGAGGCATGAAATCTGTCCCGTCGTCGGCTTCCGGACACACGGGTGTCGTGTGTCCCGCTGCTCCGGGAAACTCTCGCATCATTCCGTCCGCCCGGCGCCCGGGTGGCTCCGTGCGGCACGCCGACGGAGTGATCCGCCTCAGGAGAGCTGGGGTCTCAGCCGCAGTTGCAGCATCGCTTCGAACCTCGCCTCCGGGTCGTCCAGATCGATGCCCGCGACCGTGGCCAGCCGCTTGAGCCGGTAGCGGAAGGTGTTGGGGTGGACGTGCACGGCGGCAGCCGCGGCGGCCACGTCACCGAAGGTGCTCAGCCAGGCGTCCAGGGTTTCCGTGAGGGCCGTGTTGTGCTCGGCGTCGTAGGCGCGCAGCCGTATGACGGGGCCGTCCGGCAGATCGTCCTCGGCTGCCATCCGGTCCGTCAGCTCCTCCAGCAGCGAGGCGGCGTAGACGTCCGACAGCCGGACCGCCCTGCGCTGCGTACGGCCGGAGCCGAGGACCCGCAGCGCACGGTCCGCGTCGGCGCGCGAGCGGCGCAGCTCCACGGGGCGGGCGGCGAGCCGGCCGATCCCGATGACGGCGGGCACCCGGGCCCCGATGCGGCCGAGGAACGCCTCGGCCACCCGTAGCCCCTGTTCGTCCGAACCGGCGGGCAGGACCGCGTAGGTGACCGGGCCGAGTGTGGCGGTGGCGGTACGCGGGTGGATGGCGGCCAGGTGCAGGGTGAGCGCCTCGGCCACGCGGTGGCCGGCGGCCACCCGGTCGGGTGCGTACTGTTCGCCGGTGACCGCGAGCGCCAGTACGCAGGCGGGCTGCGCGGACAGGCCGAGCCGTACGGCGGCCTGCGGTGCGTGCGTACCGCCCTCCAGGACCGTGGCGAGCAGATCCGCGCGCAGCCGGCGTTCGGCGTCCTCTCCCGTGCGACGGCGCAGCAGGTGCAGGGCGGCCACCTTCGCCGCCTCGTGGAGGGCCTGCGTCCGGTCGGCGCTCAGCGGTCCGTCGACCACGACCCAGATCGAGCCCAGGATCTCGCCGCCCGCGCGGACGGCGATCGCGACCCGGGGCTTGTCCGAGAGACCGTCGACGTAGACGGGTTCCTCCTTCCGGTAGAGGGCCTGGAAGGCGCCGCGTTCCTCCAGTGCGCGCAGTTTCTCGGCGGGCACCTGGCGGTCGAGGACGGTCGCGATCCGGTCGTTGTCGCCCTCGTCCTGCCGGCTGGAGAAGGCCAGCACCCGCCCGCCCCGGTCCTCCACGGTGACCGGGCCGTCCAGCAGCCCGGCCGTCGCGTTGGCCAGGGCGAACAGGTCCCCGGCGAGCGGCTCCGCGCCGTCGGCCTCCTCGGGGCCGCCCACCGTGCCCAGTTCGTCGACCGCGAGCAGCGACCGCAGCAGCGCGGCCACCTGAGCCCACGACGCGCCGGGCGTCAGACCGAGCACGGTCACGCCGGTGCGGGCGGCCGCCTCGGACACCGCTCCGTACACCGGGACCGGGGACCGGACCACCACGGCCGCCGCGCCCAGCCCGGCCGCCCGGTCGACCAGGGCGGCGACGGGCCCGGCGCCGTACACACCGACGCCGAGCACCACCGCGCCGGGCAGCCGCGCCGGTTCGTCCAGGGGGTCCTGGATCAGCACCCCGGTGACGGTGCGGGCCGGGTCCGCCTCCCCGGCCAGCACTTCGATCAATGTCGATCCGAGATCGTTGAGGATCCGGCCGAGCACGGCCCGTGGCTGCTCCGTCATCTTCACAAGGTAGTTGATCGGGAATCGTCCACGGCGGGGCCGGCCGGCCGGGATCCGGGGCCGGTCATCGGCCGATCCATTCCGTCGATCCGGTCACCTCGGCCAGTTGCCCGGGGATCGGGGAGATCCCGATCCCGGGTCCGCGGGGCACGTCGAGATGACCGTCCCGCAGCGTGAACGGCTCGGTGATGTCGGTCCGGTAGTAGCGGCCGGAGGCGGACGTGTCGCCGGGCAGGGTGAAGCCGGGCAGTGCGGCGAGGGCCACGTTGGCGGCGCGGCCGAGACCGGTCTCCAGCATCCCTCCACACCAGACGGGGACACCGTTCGCGGCACACACGTCATGGATCCGCCGGGCCTCCAGATAGCCGCCGACCCGCCCCGGCTTGATGTTGACGACCGAGCAGGCGCCCATCGCGATGGCGTCGGCCGCCGAACGGGCGGACACGATCGACTCGTCCAGGCAGATGGGGGTGCGGACCTGCCGGGCGAGTTCCGCGTGGCCCCTGATGTCCTCCTCGTCCAGGGGCTGTTCGATCAGCAGCAGCCCGTACGGATCGAGCCGGGCCAGCTGCGCGGCGTCGGCGAGGGTGTACGCGGTGTTGGCATCCACCTGGAGCTGTACGTCGTCGCCGAAGCGTTCCCGGACCGCGCGCACGGGTGCCACGTCCCAGCCGGGCTCGATCTTCAGTTTGATCCGCAGATAGCCCTCGGCCAGATAGCCGTCGACGGTGTCGAGCAGTGCGGGGATCGAGTCCATGATGCCGACCGACACTCCGGCCGGCACGCGTTCGGCCGTCGCTCCCAGCCACTGGCCCATCGACAGGTCGTGGGCGCGCAGCCAGGCGTCGAGGACCGCCGTCTCCAGCGCTGCCTTGGCCATCCGATGGCCCTTGAACGCGGCCAGTGCCGGGGCGACGGCCCACGGGTCGAGCGTCGGCAGGGCGGCGAGCGCGGGGACGAAATAGCTGCGCAGCACGTCCGCGGCGCCCGCGGTGTACTCCGAGGAGTACAGCGGATCGGCCATGGTGACGCATTCGCCGTAGCCCTCGTGCTCCTCGGTCTCGACCCTGACCAGCAGGATCTCCCGGGTGGTCATCGTGGCGAACGAGGTCCGGAACGGTGCGACCAGCGGCATCGCGATCCGGCGCAGTTCCACACCTGTGAGCTTCATGCCTGACTCTCCTGACGTCTGTCGATCACGTACCAGCCGTCCCGGGTGAATCCGGTGACGGTGTGCCCCTCGGCCATCAGGCCGCCGAGTACCTCGCGCAGCGCGTACCGCCACGCGCGGGCCAGGGGCGGGTCGGTCCGGCGCAGTTCCTCGGCCTCGGCGGGGATCCGGACCAGGACGGTGTCGCCGTCCTGCCGCCCGACGACGGGGCTGCCGTCGGGTTTGGCGTCCAGTGCGACCACGGTGCGGGCACCCGCGCCGTCGGCGGTGACGATGTGGGGTGTGCCCGCGGCTGATCCGACGGCGTGTTCGCCGGTCAGTTCCCAGCGGACCAGCAGCCGGTCGGTCTCGGTGCCCGCGTTGACCTCGTCCTGCATGGCCCCGTAGAAGTCCGCCAGGTACTCGCTGGGTGCCGCGCCCAGTTTGGCCAGGTTGAAGTAGGCGTTGCGGCTGATCAGCGGGTCGAAGGTCCAGGTGACGGTGGTGATGGAGCGCTCCAGCGCCCAGGCCCGCTGATGCTGCTTGACCGCGAAACCGACGTTGTGGCCGCGGACGCTGTCGTCCACCCCGGCGATGTGCGAGTGGAGTCCGGCGCTGGCCAGGAAGCCCAGACAGAATCCGGCCATCCGACCGCCCCGGTCGACCCCGACGACATAGCTGCCGGAGTGGGCGAAGACCCGTAGCAACTCCGGGGTGATCAGCGGGTTTCCGGGATCGGGGCGCCAGATCCGGTCCAGTACCCGGCAGGCCTCGCGCATCTCGTCCAGGCCGTGCAGCGACCTGATGGTGACGCCCGCACGCTGCGCGGCCTGTTCCGCGGCGGCCGCCGCGACGGCCGCCGGCGTACCGTTCACGGTGCCACCAGGCCGGGGGCGGCCGGCGCCCCGCGCAGCAGCGAGGCCACAAGGGTGGCGACGAGTGCCGCGCGGCGGGGCAGTTCGGCGACGATCACGTGCTCGTCGTCCGCGTGCGCACCGCCGCCCACGGCGCCCAGGCCGTCGAGCGTGGGTGTGCCCACTCCGGCGGTGAGGTTGCCGTCGGAGGCGCCGCCGACCGCCACGCCGCGCAGCGGGCCGAAGCCCAGCTCCGCGTAGTGGCCACGGGCGCGTTCGAACAGCTCGGCCGAGGCGCTCGTCGGCAGCGGCGGCCGGTTCGGTCCGCCGGAGAACGTGAGCGAGGCGCCGTCGAGCACCGGTGGGAGGCCGTGCACCGCACGGTCCACCCGGTCCTGTTCGGCGGCGGTCGCCACGCGTACGTCGACCATGAGCCGGGCCGTGTCGGGCACCGTGTTGCGGGTGGTGCCGGAGGAGGCCACGGTCGGTGTCACCGTGGTGCCGGCCGCCGGATCGGCGAGGGCGGACAGCGCGAGGACCTGGTGGGCCAGTTCGGTGGTGGTGTTGACGCCCCGGTGGGGTTCCAGGCCGGCGTGCGCGGCGCGTCCGGCGACGGTCAGCTCGTAGCCGGACATCCCCTTCCGCGCGGTCTTCAGCGCGCCGCCCTCGCTCGCCTCCAGGACGAGTACGGCGCCGGTCCTGCGGGCCTCGTCCTCGATCAGGGTGCGCGAGGTCGGGGCGCCGATCTCCTCGTCGCCGGTGAGCAGGACCGAGACCCCGTCCAGGTCGTCGAGGACCGAGAGTGCGTGGAACAGCTGCACCACGCCGGCCTTCATGTCGAAGCAGCCGGGTCCGGTGAGCCGCCCGCCGGCCACCTCGAAGGGGTGTCCGGCCAGGGAACCCACCGGCCACACCGTGTCGAAGTGGCCGAGCAGCAGCACCCGGTCGCCGGAGCCGAAGCGCCAGCGCAGGGCGGGCCGTCCCGAGCCGTCGACCCACTCGGGCGCCGTACCGGTCAGCCGGGTGCCCGTCTTCGCCACGACGCGGGCGCAGTCGACGACCGCGGCCAGGTCCCCGCTGGGCGACTCGGTGCGGACCAGCTCCTCGATGTCGGCCAGCAGGTCCGGCAGTCCGGCCTCGATGGCGGAAACGACAGCGGTCACGTCAGACCGCCTTGGGAGTGGCCCGGCCACCGTGGTGGATGTACGGAGTGCCGTCGTCGAGTGTGTAGAACACGACCGGGACCCAGAGACCGAACCCCGGCCTCCGCACGACGAACAGTCCCGGTTCGACGGGGTGCAGCTCGTACTCCTTCTCCGTGTCGGGGGCCAGCTCGGCCAGTGGTCCGGTGATCCGGTCCAGCATCACCAGGCCGCCGTCCCGCTCCACGATCTCCATCCGGCTGGAGAGCCGCTGGTACACGCCGACGTAGTCGGCGGGGTCCACCGCCACCGGCTCCGTCGCGGGCTCGATGGCGGGGCGCATCGTCACCCCGGCCAGTTCCCGGACGATCTCCGCGTACACGTCCCGGTAGAGGCTGGAGGTGTCGCCGCCGTTGGTGAGCAGGCAGATGGCCAGCTCGGCCTCGGGCAGGACCCGCAGGTAGGCGTTCTGTCCGATCGTGCCGCCGTCGTGCCCGTACACCCGTTGTCCGTCCCAGGTGTCGAGGAACCAGCCGAGCCCCCAGGCGTTGCCCAGGATGTGCGGGTCGGGGAGCTCGACCTGCGGGGTCTGCATGGCGGCGACGGACTCCTCCGACAGGAGCTTGGTCCCGTCGCCGGTGACGCCCTTGTCGAGGTGCAGCCGGGCGAACTCCAGCACCTCGCGCGGCGTGGAGCAGATCAGTCCGGCCGGTCCGGCGGAGCGCATCAGCCCCCACATCGGGGCCTGCGCCGGCGGGCTCCCCAGGTGCCCGATGGCGGCGCGGAAGCGCAGCACCTCCTCCGGCAGGGTCGCGGTGTGCGTCAGGCCGAGCGGCCGGTACAGACGCTCGCGCATCAGCTCGTCCCACTGGACGCCGGTGACGGCCTCCAGCACCCGGCCGAGCAGGGTGAAGCCCGCGTTGCAGTACGACATGGTGGCGCCGAGCGGGTGGTTGGGGGTGACGTCGCCCAGCAGCGCGACGTACTTCTCCAGGCAGTCGTCGCCCCGGCCGGTGTCGGTGAAGAGGTCGCCGTCGATGCCGCTGGTGTGGGTCAGGAGGTGCCGTAGCGTCAGATCCTGGGTCAACTCCTCGTTGGCGAGGCGCAGTTCGGGGAGTGCGGAGACGATGGGTGCGTCCAGGTCGAGCAGGCCCTCGTCGACCAGGGCCATGGCCACCGTGGTGGTCCAGACCTTGGAGACCGAACCGATCTGGAAGAGGGTGTCGGTGGTCGCCTCGATCCCGGCCTCGGTGTTGGCCAGGCCGACGGCGGTCTCGGCGACGATCTCGCCGCGGTGCAGGACGGCCAGACCCGCGCCGGGGACGTTGTGGCGGGTGGCGAGTTCGCTGAGCCGGGTGGTCCAGCGGGCTGACAGCTCGGTGGTGTCGGTCATGTCGTGCTCCGATTCCGTTTCGTTCAGCGGTTGGTGTGCGTGGTGACCCATTCGACAAGCCTGCGGGAGTAGTCCTCCCGGTGCGAGGGCCGGCCGTCCAGGAGGAAGAGATGGGAGCTGCCGGGGTACACGACCAGCTGCGCCGGCACGTCACGGGTGCGCAGCGCGTGGAACCACTGCTCGGCCTGGCCGACCGGGCAGGTGTCGTCGGCGCCGCCGTGCAGGATCAGGGTGGGGGCGCGTACGGCGTCGGCGTGGCTGAGCGGCGAGAGTTCCGTCATCCGTTCCGGGTCGCCGATCTCGTGGTCGGCGATCAGGTGGCCTTCCTCGGAGGTGCCGGCCATGCTCGTCAGAGCGACCAGGACGCCGCCCGGTACGACGGCGGCGAACAGATCGGTGCGGGTGGAGAGCCAGCAGGTCAGATAGCCGCCGTAGCTGTAGCCGGTGAGTGCGATCCGTTCCTGGTCGACGAGCCCCTCGTCGACCAGGGCGGCGACCGGTTGCAGGACGTCCTGTTCGTCCGTCTCGCCCCAGGCGCCCACGGCGGCCGTGTAGAACGCCTCGCCGTAGCCGTCGCTGGCGCGGACGTTCAGCGTGAGGATCGTCCAGCCCAGCGAGGCCAGCTCCTGGTGGTAGAGGTGGACCGGGTCGGAGTGCGGGGCCCAGGCGTTGTGCGGGCCGCCGTGCACATCGACCAGCAGCGGGCCGCCCGGGGGTGTGTCCGCGGCGCGGGTGATCATGCCGTGCACGACCGTGCCGTCCGAGATGCTGAACTCGCGTTCGGTGACCGGGTGGAGGGCGATCTCCGGCATCGACCGGGCCATGTGGTCGGTGAGCCGCGCGGGCCGCTCACCGGATGACCAGGCGTCCAGGTCGAGCAGTACGACCTCGGCGAAGCGGGTCGGGTCGCAGAGCACGACCGCCGCCCGCCCTGCCTTGGCGGCGACCGAGCAGCCGCTGACGCCGGTGCCGGCGGGCAGCGGGGACGCGCTGATGCCTGCCGCGTCCACCCGGTACAGGCGGGTGGCGCCCCGGTCGCGGGCACAGAACACGATGCCGTCGCCGTGGAACTGCGGGATCGCACCCGGGTATCCGGGGCCGCCGCCCATGACGTTGCGGTCCAGGGCAGCGCTGAGGTACACCGGCGCGGAGCCGTCCAGTGGCTGGCGCAGCAGCTCCGAGTGGCCGACGCCGAACGAGGCGCGGCCGACGACGAGCAGCGCGGACCCGTCGGGGAACCAGCTCACCGGTCCGGCGAGGCCGTCGGCGGGCCCGACCCGGCGGGGCTCGGGCGCGTTCTCCCCGACCCCTACGACATGGGCGGCCGAGGGGCCGAAGACGGCCGCGTCCGGGGTGGTCTGCGCCGGATAGGCGAGCCGGGTGCCGTCGGGCGACCAGCTCGGCGAGCCGACGTGCCGGTCGCCCTCGGTGAGCTGGACGAACTCGCCCGATTCCACCTCCACCACGAACAGTTGCCTCCGGAGCGAACCGATGAGGCCCGCTCCGTCCGCCTTCCAGCCGAGGGCGTCGATGACCACCGGTGCGCTGTCCGCCCGATGTGCCTCGGGGGCCGCGAAGGCGATGCGTGACCCGTCCGGGCTCCAGACCGGGATACCCGCCCCGGCCGGGCGGTCGGCGGACGTGGTGAGCGCCACGGCCTCTCCCCCGTCGGCGGACAGCAGGTGGAGCTGCCCGTCGCGCAGGAAGGCCAGCCACGCCCCGTCCGGGGACCAGCGCGGCGCGGTGTCCGCCGGGCCGCGGGTGAGGCGCCGGGCGGGGCCGCCTCCGCCGCGTACCTCCCAGATCGAACGGATCACCCGGTCGTTCCCGGCGTCCTGCGTGGTCAGGGTGTACGCGACACGTTCGCCGTCGGGGGACAGTGCGGGATCGCCGGGGATCTCGAACCGGTACAGATCGTCGATCGTCAGCGGTCGGGTCATGACGCCTCCTCGGCGAGGGCAAGGTCGGGTACGCAGGAGATCAGGTTCCGGGTGGTCGGGTGCTCCGGGCTGTCCAGCACCCGTTCGGTGGGGCCGCACTCCACCAGGTGTCCGCCGTCCATCACGGCGACCTGGTCGCAGATATGGCGGACGACCGCGAGGTTGTGGGAGATGAAGAGCATCGCGAAGCCCAGTTCGCGCTGGAGCCGGCGGAGCAGGTTGAGCACCGCGCCCTGGACCGAGACGTCGAGGGCCGAGGTGATCTCGTCCGCGATCAGCACGGCGGGCCGGGCGGCCAGGGCCCTGGCCAGCGCCACGCGTTGGCGCTGGCCGCCGGAGAGCGCGTCCGGGGTGAGGGCGGCCCGTGCGGGATCCATGCCGACGAGCTCCAGGCAGCGTGCCACCTCGGCGTCGCGTGCGGCGCGGCGCTCGCGGGCCGGCGCCCGGCGTCCGGTCGCCCCGCCTGACAGCGCTTCGGCCACGGACGCGCCGACGCTCATACGGGGATCGAGCGAGGCGAACGGGTTCTGGAACACCAGCTGCACGGGGCTGCGCCCGCGTCGGCGGGGAAAGTCGCTCCCGTCGACCAGTACCTGCCCGGACCGGGCCGGCGCCAGCCCCACGACGGCCTTGCCGAGGGTCGATTTCCCCGACCCGGAGCCGCCCACCAGTCCGGTCACCGTGCCCTCCGGCACCAGCAGGTCCATCTTGTCCACGGCGGTGAAGCGGCCGTAGCGGACCGTGATCCCGCGTAGTTCGAGTGAGCTCATGACGTCGCCTCCGCGGTGTGTGACGTGGCCACGACGGCCGTTGCCGCCTCGACCGGGTACCAGCAGGCGACCTGCCGCCCCGGCCCGAGTTCCGTCAGTTCGGGGGCCTCGCCGTGGCAGCGTTCCCGGGCTCGTTCGCAGCGCTGGGCGAACGGGCAGCCCGCGCCGGTCTCCCCGGGTTCCGGCGGCCTGCCGGGGATGGTCGCCAGTTCCGTGCCGGGGTCCGTGGTCATGGTCGGGACCGCCCCGACCAGGGCCCGGGTGTACGGGTGGGCGGCGCCGCCGAGCAGTTCGGTGACCGGGAGGTTCTCGACGACCAGACCCGCGTACATCACCAGGACCCGTTCGCAGGCCTGGGCGACGACGGCGAGGTCGTGGGAGATCAGCAGAAGCGCCGCGCCGGATTCCCCGCGCACCTCGGCGAGCAGGTCGAGCACCTGCTGCTGGACCGCCACGTCGAGCGCCGTGGTGGGCTCGTCGGCGATGATCAGTTTCGGCTTCCCCATGAGTCCCATCGCGATGACGGCCCGCTGCCGCATCCCGCCGGAGTACTCGTGCGGCCGCTGCCGGGCGCGGCGTTCGTGCGTGGCGATGCGGACGGCGCCGAGCCGGTCGACGGCGCGTGCCGCGGCGCGTGCCCGGCTCGCCCCCAGGTGCACCTCGGCCACCTCGGCGAGCTGGCGGCCCACCCGCAGGGCCGGGTTCAGCGAGGCCATCGGGTCCTGGAAGACCATGGCGAGTTCGGTGCCGAGCCGCGGGTCCGCCCGCAGGTCGTGCCCGTCGAAGTTCAGGGTGCCGGCCGAGACCCGGCCAGAGCAGGCCGCCCAGGGTGAGCGAGGAGGTCAGCAGATTGGGCAGCGCGTGCCGCAGATAGAGCAGCCGGGCCGGGAGCCGCTTCGCCCGCGCGGTCCGCATGTAGTCCTCACCGAGCACCCGCAGCGTCTCGACCCTGACGATGCGCGACAGCGACGCCGCCGGGACGACGGTCAGGGCCAGCACCGGCAGTACGTAGGAGTCCACGCCGCCCCGCGAGGCGACCGGGAAGAGCGGCCAGGCCACCGCGAACGCCGCGATCAGGCCCACGGCCAGCAGGAATTCGGGCATCGCGCCCAGGAATCCGGTGACCCCGGTGAAGGCGAGTTCGCCGCGCCGCCTGCGGCCGTCCTTGGTCAGCACCGCGGCTGTCATGCCTACGGGTACGGCGATCAGCAGGATCAGTACGAACGCGGGGACGGCGATCTGCAAGGTGGCCGGGAGCCGGCCGGAGATGATCTCGGACACCGGCATCTGGGCTCCGATCGACTCCCCCAGCCTGCCCTGGAGGAGATCGCCGGCGAAGTCGCCGTACTGCTTCAGCAACGACTGGTCCAGGCCCAGCGACTCCCTGCGGGCCGCGACCAGGGCCGGGTCGGCGGTGGTACCGAGAGCCGCCCGGACCGGATCGCCCGGAATCAGGTGGATCATCGCGAACGCGGCCGTGACCAGGGCCGCGAGCGACACCAGCAGCCGCCAGGTGCGGCGCAGGACAAATCCGGCCCAGGGGTTGCGGACCCTCGCGCCGAGGGAGTCCAGGGTGATCGTCGCCATCAGCCGGCGCTCCGGCGCAGGGTGCTCGGGACGATGCCGCTGCCGTCCACCTCGAAGGTGACGCCCTTTGCGTAGTACCGGTTCGCCTTGCTGACGATCGGCACGATGTCGACGTGCTTGACCAGGGCGGCGTCGGCCGCGTTCCACAGGGCGCAGCCGGCGGCGCCGGGCTCGGCGGCTGCGCGGGCGATGAGCCGGTGGTAGTCGGGGTTGACGACGGACCCGAAGTTGTTGCCCTTCGGCGGTGGCGGACCGTCGTAGAACTGGGTGAGCTGGTCGGGAAGTGTGACTCCGATGGGCGCCCACGCGATGTCCCAGTCACCGCCGCTCAGGGTGCTGATGATGCTGCCGGATCCGGTGGGCTTCGCCGTCGCCCTCACGCCGAAGGACGTCCACTGCTGGACGGCCAGTTCGACCGCCGAGGCGACCTGCGGACCCTGGTTGGTCGCGTAGTTGAGACCGACGGTGAGCGGCTTGCCGTCCTTGGTCCAGGTGCCGCCGCTCTTCGTCCAGCCGGCCGCGGTGAGTGCGGCGGCCGCCTGCTCGGTGTCGTGGGCGGGAAGGTTGCCCGTCACCGTGTCGCCGGTACAGGGGGTGGGAGCGATCTCGCCGATGCCGGTCGCCGGCCTGCCCTTCCCGCCGGTGGCGACGTTTCCCAGCTGCTTCAGATCCAGCACGGAGATCAGGGCCTTGCGTACCGCGAGGTCGGCGGTCGGGCGGCCCGCCGCCTGGTTGAACAGCAGTTGCCCGAACAGTGCCTCCAGGCTCCGGTACTTCACCTCGGCCGCGTCCAGCCGGTCCTGGTCGGCGCCGTTGACGAGGGCGACATTTATCTGACCGGCCATCAGGAGGTTGGCCGCGGTCGACTCGTGGGACACCACCTTGCCCGGCAGGCCGGCGCCGGTGGATCCACCGGGCCCCCAGCTGTATCCGTAGCGCTTGGCGTAGGTGTAGTGGTCGCCCGGAACCGCCTCGGTCAGCCGGTAGGGGCCGCTCGCGTGGGTGGCCCTGGTCAGCGCGGCTGGCTTCGCCAGGCTCTCCTCGCACAGCAGCGGCAGCAGCCGGGCCATCTCCACGATGAACGGCGCGGGCTTCCTGGTGGTGACGGTGACCGTCCGGGCCGCCTTGTCGGCCTTGGCCACGGCGGTGACGGGGACCGAGAGGCCGAGCATCGGCGACTGGTTCTTCGGATCGGCGATGTGGTTGTACTCCGCGGCCACGTCCTCGGCGGTGAGCGCCGAGCCATCCTCGCAGGTGACGCCGGGGCGGATGGTGAACTTCGCCGAGGTGGGCGTGGCGGACCACTTCTCGGCCACTCCCGGCACCGGCGACCCGTCGGCGTCGATGTGCACGAGGGTGTCGTACGCGAAGGAGTTCATCGCCAGTGCGGTGCTGGCCAGTGCCGTGGTGGGGCTGAGGCTGCCGGGGTCACCGGCGACGGCGACCGTCACCGTCGATCCGCCGGCGCCGTCTGCGGACGTACCGCCTCCGCAGGCGGCCGCGGTGCCGATGAGTCCGAGCACCGTGACCACCGCGGCCGCCGTCCTGGTCCCGCGGGCCGTTCTGTAACCGGTCTCCGTGCCTGCGGTGCTGGCCATGGTCACCTCCGAGGGAGCGGCACTCCGCCGCCGAGTGAGGGAACAGTAGGCAGCGTCGTATCGGCTCCGAGTGGTCGCACCGCACGAAAAAACGGCCCCCCGACGGTGCGTCGCGACGAAGACGGATGCCCGGGGGCCGGATTCCGGAGAGCGGATTTCGGTGAGCGGATTCTGTCGGGGGCGGATTCGGGAGGCGCATTCCGGAGGAGCGGAAAACCGATCGCTGTGCAATCCCGTTCCTGGCACCCTGTGCCGCATGACCCCTCAGCACCGGATAAGGGCCGACCACGACGCCCGGACGATCGTCGTCTACCAGGCGTACTCACCGGCGGTCGCCGGTCCGGCCCTGCGGGCGGAACGGTTCGTCCCACCGTTCTCGTTCAACCGGATGACCTGGATCAAGCCGTCATTCCTCTGGCTCATGCACCGCAGCAACTGGGCGCGGAAGTCGGGGCAGGAACGGATCCTCGCGGTACGGATCACCCGGGCCGGCTGGGAGGAGGCACTCTCGCAGGCAGTCCTGACGACGTCCGGTCCATCGGCTGTCGCCCGGGCTCCCGTGCACGTCCAGTGGGATCCCGAACGCTCGCTGCGGGGAGCCGCGCTCAACCACTACAGCATCCAGGTCGGGATCGGGCGCGGTCTGATCCGCACGTTCGCCGAGGAGTGGGTCGTCGACCTCACCGACGTCACACCCACGGTCCACAAGATCGCGGCGCTCAGACAGGGCGGCCGGAGCGCGCAGGCCCAGCGGCTGCTCCCGCCGGAGCGGAGCTATCCGGTGCCCCCGGCCATCGCGAAGCGCCTCGGCATCGGCTCGTAGGGCTACTGCATCACCTGGAGCGGGGTGTGCCCGAAGGACCGCTCGCAGGAGTAGACCTGCATGGTGTAGCCGCGGCCGATGGTGATCTGGGTGGGCTCCTGCGGCTGCGGGTAGACCACTTCGGGGGCCGCGCAGGCGGATTCGTCCTCGACGGGCAGCCAGTTCCGCTCGTTGTCCCATTCGCCGCTGTCGACGGTCAGCAGGGGACGGACGGCACCTCCGCAGTCCGGGCATTCCATGGGCCACGGATCACAGAAGCTCCAGTTGCCCCAGCCGCCGATCTTCCATCCCGGTGCCACGGACAGGGCGTCCTGGTACAGGTAGTCGCGCGGCTCCTCCCAGGCCCTGACGCGTTCGGCCAGTTCCTCGTCCAGTTCGTGCGGTGCCGGGTACTCGGTGACCGGTTCGGGGTGCAGGACACAGGGATTGGGCAGGTAGTTCCCGTCCTCGATCACCGACGACTCGGGAGGCTTGGACAGCGGCGTGCCGACTTCCGCGGCCCCGCGCCACACGAGGCGGACCTGCGGGATGCAGTCGTCGCCGTGCTCGAAGGGACACCACAGCACCTGGAGCAGATCGGTCCCTTCCGGGCCCGGCCACAGGCCTGTGCCTTCGGCGGCCGGGAGGTCACGTGCGTACACCTGGGCGACCGCCAGGAGGGGAACCGGCCCGCTCTGCGGGATGCGCCGACCGCAGTAGCCGACCCGGTCCACCACCTCCTGCTCCTGCGGGGTGAGCATCAGGCGGTTTCCCTCCGCCCGCGCCCAGGCCGCGGTCAGGACGCGGCGGCAGTCCCGCACCTCGTCGGGTACGAAGCCGTGGTGCCACGGACCCGTGTGCTCGGGGCAGGTGGGCCACGGTTCGTCGCGCGGCCACAGCAACGGTCCGCCGACGGAACTGTCCCCGGCGGCCGGCTCCCCCGGGCGCGGGTGCAGCCGTACCGCCGTGCGTGCCAGCGGAGCGAGCTCCGGGAACTCCTGGGTGATGCTGACCGGGCGAGGAGGCGTCGTACGTCGCATCGGAGCAGCGTAGTTTCCCGGCTTCCGACGCGGCGCACCGCCCGCCCGTCCCGCCAGCTCGGCTGCGCCGCTACAGCGGTGGCTCGGTGAAGAGTTCCCGCAGCCAGCGGGCGCTCTGCGCGTCGCCGGTCCCGCCGACAGCTTCGTACGCGCCGGGGAAGAGCCGTCCCCAGGAGCGGGCGCGGCCGATCGCCCCGAGCCGCCAGGCCAGACTCAGTGCTCGCCGCAGTTCGGACTTCGTGCGGCCGTCGCCCGTCCACTGTTCCAGGTAGGCGTCGCGCAGCCGGGGCAGTGCCTCGGGCCCGAAGCGCTCCCGGGCCGCGAGCGCGGGGACGAGAAAGCTGCAGAAGGGGTGCGTGACGGCCGCGTCCCCCCAGTCGAAGAAGGTGAATCGGCCCGGCTCAGGCGCGAAGAGCTGACCGTCGTGCAGGTCGGAGTGGTCCAGCGTGTCGGCGATCCCCACGCCCGCGAGCTCCTCGCACCACCCCACGAGCCGGGGCCGCAACTCGCCCAGGGCCCTGCGGTCGGCGGGCTCCAGTGCGGTGTTCGTGTCGACGACCCGGTCGAAGGTCTCCGGAAGCGCGGCCGTGCGGGCGCCGGGAACGCCGAGCCGCTCGATCTCCTCGGTGTGCGGAAGAAGCGCGTGCTGCATCGCGGCGTACTGCCGCAGCGGTTCCTCCCAGGCGCGCGGATCGACCGCGGTCCGGGCCGCCGAGTCGAGTGCGTCGTGGAAGAGCGTGCCGCCGTCCGGGAGCAGCGACCGGCCCCGGCCCGCGTCGACGGCGAGCGGATGTAGCACGTACCCCGGCACCCAGCGGGCCAGTGCCTGAGTCAGCCCCGCTTCGAAGGCGCTGGCGGGCGGGTTGGCCTTGAACCACACGGCGTCGCCTTCCGCCACGGACAGCCGCACGAGCACGGACCACGGCCGGAGCCTCACCTTCCGTGGCCCGGTCTCCCGCAGCCCATGCGCGGCGAGCCCGCGCTCCGCCCAGTCGAGGGCGTCCTCCCGCCATGCCCTCCGTTCCCAGGGCGTCACCGCGTCCGGGTACCGCCCTCGATCCACCGATACCTCTGCGTCGCTTCGCATCGGACCATCCCATCACCGCGCCGGTGGGGCCCTCATCCGAATTTCCGGAGCTGACGCCGGGCCCCGCTCTCCCGGCCTCCCCGGCTTCGGCTTCGGCTTCGGCTTCGCAGGCGACCGGGGCACTGATGGACTCGTGTCATGACGGCACCGCTGACCCACATCATGCGAGCACTTGAGCAGTTCCATGCCACCCACCCCTGGGATCACAACGCCCATTACCACCGATGGATCCGGCGCCGCCTCCCCGGACGTTTCAGCAGTGCCCTGGACGTCGGATCAGGCAGCGGTGACCTCGCCAGGCTCCTGGCCTCACGGGCCGGAGCAGTCCACGGTATCGACGTGGATCCCGCCATCGTCGCTCGCGCGCGGGAGCTCACCGACCCGGCAGCCCCGGTGACCTTCGCTGTCGGAGACGCGTTGGAGGAGGTACCGCCTGGCCCCTACGAAGTCATCACATGTGTCGCCACCATCCACCACATGCCCTTGAGCGACGCCCTCACCCGCTTCCGACAGCACCTGGCGCCCGGCGGAACTCTGGTGGTCGTCGGCCTCTACCGCCCGCAGTCCCGGAGCGACTACCTGATCGACGCCATCGCCATTGCGTCGAACATCGCCATGGCCTGGATCAAGAACAAGGGCCGCGAGGCGCCGCGACCGGCCTCAATGACCGCCCCGACCCGACCGGCGACCATGACCTTCGCGGACATCGTTCGCGACGCCCGCCAGGCGCTGCCCGGCGCACGGCTGCGCCGGCGGCTGTTCTGGCGCTACACGCTGGTCTGGCACCAGAACTAGGGCCTCTCGTTTGGATCTGCCGGGCTCGGTCCGGGGCCAAGGAAACCGCGCGAAATCCCCTCGCACGGTCAGAACTCCTGGCCGTATCGGCCGCAGCTCCTGGACACATCAGCCGCTTCGGCGGGCCGGTCGCTGATCGTCACCGTGGGGCGGGGAACCGGGACCGCCGCCTGTCTGCCGGGCCGTGAGGGGCGTCAGCGGGCCCGTCCGGTCCGGCCGGGGCGGGCGCTGCGGCGGCCCCGGTCCACCGCCCTACCGACGCTCCAGCGCACCCCGGACGAACGCGGCCTGACCCGCGTGCTGCAGATCGTCCGAGATGACGCTGATCAGGCGCACCCCGAGGGTGACCGGCGGCGACCACGCCTCGTCGACGATGCGGTCCAGGGCCTTGTCGTCGAGCCCGCTCACGAATCCGAGGGTCTGTTCCTGGACCGCGTCGTGGTAGCCCAGCAGCAGTTCCGCCGAGCCCACACGCACGGCCGCGACATCCGCGCTGCTGTGTCCGTACCCGGTGGACTCCTTCGCGAAGGGCAGATCGAAACGGGAGGCCCAGTCCTCGGAGAACCAGACCTGCTCGACACCGGCCGCGTCCGAGACGTGGTCGTCCTGGATCCTGGTCAGATGCCACACGAGCCAGCCGATGGAGTTCGCTCCGTCGTCGGGACGGGCATGGAGGTCTGCGCGCGAAAGGCCCTCGACCGCCGAGTGCACCGTCTCCCGGACGCGGCTGAACGCGTCGGTCAAAAGGTCAGCACTGTTCATGCCCTCACCATCGCCGCTGCCGGGCCCCTCCCTCGCCACCGACACGCGCCGCGCACCTCGCCCGCCCCGGTCACCGGCGGCGGCCTCACGCACCACCGCGGCGCGCGCTTAAGGTGGCAGCATGCTTTGACGCCTGCCCGCGATCCGGGCACCACCGTGACCTCCCTCGTACGTACCCGACCGATTCCGGATCCGACGAAGGAGATACACATGAGCGCCTCACGCCCCATCGACGTCCCCGACGCGTTCGCCGCGTCCTACGGCGCGAACGGCGGTATGTCCGCCCGCGCCTGGCTCGCCGCGCTCCCCGGGCTGGCCGAGGACTTCCTGGACCGCTGGAGCCTGCGGCTCGACGGCCCATCGGCACACGGCATGGCCTCGCTGGTGCTGCCGGTGACCCGCGCGGACGGCACACCCGCGGTGCTGAAGCTCCAGGAGGCCACCGAGGAGAACATCGACGCCGCGCCGGGCCTGCGGGTATGGAACGGCAACGGAGTGGTGCACCTGCTCGACCACGACCCGGACACCGGCACCATGCTGCTCGAACGGCTGGACACCGCGCGGCCGCTGTCGGCGGTGACCGACGGGACGGCCGCGGTGCAGATCCTCGCCGAACTGCTGGCTCGTCTGGTCGCGGTGCCCGCGCCACCGGGCTTTCGGCGGCTGGCCGACATCGCGGCGGCCATGCTCGACGAGGTGCCGCGCAGCGTGCCGAAGCTGCACGACCCGGCCGAGCGGCGACTGGTGCGCACCTGCGCGTCGGCGGTGGCCGAACTCATCGGCGAACCGGGCGACCGCCTGCTGCACTGGGACCTGCACTACGACAACGTCCTCGCCGGACACCGGGAACCGTGGCTGGCCATCGATCCGGAACCGCTGGCCGGCGACCCCGGCTTCGACCTGATGCCGGCGATGCACAACCGCTGGGGCGAGGTCGTGGCGACCGGAGATGTGCCCCGCGCGGTGCTCCGCCGCTTCGACCTGCTGACCGAGGTACTCGGCCTGGACCGGCAACGGGCGATCGGCTGGACGCTGGGGCGCGTCCTGCAGAACGCTCTGTGGGACATCGAGGACGGCAGGGCCGCCCTGGAACCGGCCCAGATCGCCATCGCCACCGCCCTGTTGGCCCGGCCACGGCCTACGGCAGGGTGAACCGCCGTCGCTACGACCGGTCCGCTCCGAAGCATGCGGGCCGCTCGGCTACTCAGGCCTGGCCTGAGTAGCCGCCCCGACGCACGGGCCGTCGCCCGTCTTCTAGCGTCCGCACCATGAGTTACGTTCATCCTGCCGCTTGCTTCTTCCGATTCCGCCCCGCGTCGATGTCGTACGCTCCCCGGCCGGCCGTCACCACGGCCGGTCCGGAGGTCGGCACATGCTGAAAAGGCGCCCGCTTCTCTCGACTCTGTTGTTCCTGGGGTTCCTGCTCGTCGTAGCGATGGGCTGGGCCGGATACCGGGTGTGGAACGGAGCACCGTATCCGGCGACCGATCCGAACCGGGTCGCTGTCCGGCTGAAGCAGGAGGCGCAGCGGGTCCACGACGAGTTGGCCGTGCCCGGTCAGCCCGAGCCGGCCAACAACCGGGTGGAGACCGGGACCTGCTACTACCGCGGGCTGCGCTACCTCGCCCATTTCGATCGTGGCCGCCCCGACGTACGGAGCTTCGAGCTCGGATGGCGGGTGCCCGGCGTCACGAGGGAGGCGGCCCGTGCCGGTCAGGAACGCGTACGCCGCCGGCTGGAGCAGGCGGGCTGGAAGCTCACCAGCGAGAACGTCTCCGGTCTGGGCTTCAGGTTCGAGCACCCGGACTCCGAGTACATGATCGACGTGGACTGGTACGGGTCCTCCGGAATACTCGCCGTGCAGGTCTACGCCCCGTGCGGGAAGATCCCGGACGGCTTCGACGAGTACACGTGGCCGGAGTCCGGCTGGAGCCCCGCGTGACGGAGGCCCGGACGCGGCCCGGTCAACGGCTCGCGCCGGGCCCCACCGGGTGCGGGGTCAGCTGTGCGATGCGGGCCAGGCGACGCAGCGAGTCGACCAGCGCCGCACGGTCGTACGTACTGGTGGTGATGAGCACCTCGGCGGCGCCGGTCTCCTCGATGGCCGTTTCGAGCTCCGTGGCGACCTCGTCCTCCGTGCCGTGGAGGTGGCCGCGCAGCCCGCTCTCGTAGAAGCCCCGCTCCTTCTCCGTCATGGTTCGTGCCTCGACCTGCTCGGCGGGGGCGAGCGGCGGGAAGACGCCATGGGTCCGGGAATGGGCCATCGACCACGCTTCCGGGATCAGGAGGCGGCGGGCCTCCTCCCTGCTCCCGGCAAGGGCGACGGTCCCGGCCACCACGACATAGGGCTCGGCGGTCCAGGAGGAGGGGCGGAATTCACGGCGGTAGCGATCGACGGCGCGCAGCAGCTTCTCCCGGCCCCTGAGGTCGCCGACCACCAGTGGCAGCCCCGCAGCGGCCGCGATGCCCGCGCCCTCGCCGGTGGCCAGCAGGAACGGCGGAATGCGCAATCCCTCGGCGGGGAGAGCATGGACCTGCGGGTGGGACCGCTGTGTGCCGTCCAGCCAGCCGAGCAGTTCGGTGAGCTGCCCGGCGAAGTCCTCGGCAGTCGACTTGTCCCGTCCCAGTGCCCTGCGGATGCCGTCGGTGAAGCCCACCGAGCGGCCGATACCCATGTCGATCCGGCTGGGGAACAGGGACTCCAGCACACCGAACTGCTCGGCCACCAGCAGCGGTTGGTGGTTGGGCAGCATGACGCCGCCGGTGCCGACCCTGATGGTGGAGGTGACTGCCGCGACAGCCGCGGCCAGCACGGTCGGTGCCGAGCCGGCGACGCCCGGCACACTGTGGTGCTCGGACACCCAGAAGCGGTGGTAGCCAAGCGCCTCGGCCTCCTCGGCGAGGCGCACCGTGTCGCGCAGCGCCTGCGGACCGTCGTGCCCCGCACGGATGCGGGAACG
Organism: Streptomyces sp. NBC_00012; assembly: GCF_045040875.1. Lineage (NCBI taxonomy): Bacteria > Bacillati > Actinomycetota > Actinomycetes > Kitasatosporales > Streptomycetaceae > Streptomyces > Streptomyces sp. NBC_00012. The sequence goes on from NZ_CP108309.1 coordinate 874,525, forward strand.
GTCGAGCACGGAAAACCGGGTGGATGCGATCACTGAGCTCACACCGTTGTTCAACGTCCGGGGCGCGCGCGCATTCCCCCGGCTCCCGCACGGGTGCGGGAGCCGGGGGAACGATGCCGGGCTTTCCCGGAGCCGTGCCGGTCCTCCCGGCCGCACGGGTCCTCGCGGCCTCACTTCATGGGGTAGATGTCCCCACTCGCCATTCCGCTGATCTGCTCACTCTCCGATTCGATCCGGCGGGCCTTCTCCTTCAGGCGCCGGCGTTCCTCGGGATCGGTGGCGCGCTCGGCCTCGTTCTTCAGGTCCTTCGCCTTGGCTCGCATCTGCTGCACGCGATTGCGGAGCTCGTCCGACTCGCTCATGATCACTCCTTGGATGTGCGGGCCCCCGACACGGAGCCGGGTCGTCGTCCGTACGGTTCCCGACCGGTCTGTGTCAGCCTCGGGACCGGCGCCACGGGCATCCGGACGCGGCCGTGCGCGACCGGCGGGCATGGGCGCCCAGGAAGCCGAGACCGATGCCCAGCATCCAGAAGTCCTTGGCCATCGGGATGCCGTTCTGGGTGGGGCGAAGGCTTCCGGGTTCCCGCATCCCGGGTACCCGGAGGTACAGACCGATCAGCCCTCCGGAGAACCCCGTCAGCGCCAGCCCGGCCAGCCTGGTCGGCACGCAGGGGGCCAGCAGCGTTCCACCGACCGCGATCTCCGACCAGGCGAGCAGCCGGGTGAACCGCTCCGGCTCGATCTTCTTCAGGAACGGATAGGCGACACAGGCCATGCCATGCACACCCTGGGCCGTCTCCGCGTCGGCCTTCAGCTTGCCCAGGCCGGAGTTCAGGATGAACGCGCCGATGGCGAGGCGAGGGGGGACATCGCGTGGTTCGAGAGTCGTCATGGGAGCCTCCGTCCCGTTCCGGGCCCCTCGTCGAGCTTAGCCAGTGGGCGCCGGTGGCGCTTCACAAGGAGGGGACCGGGCCAGGCGTGGTTCTGGATTCAAATACGTGCTCATGTCATCTCCTTGGTCTGCTGGGACTGATGCCGTACGCGGCGATTCGGTCTTCCGCCGTGCACGGCGACAGGGCCTTTCCGGCCCTGCGCCCTGCGGCCCGCGCAGGTCGCAGGGCCCCGGTCAGTCGGTGAGAGTGCTGGGATCCACGGGCGGCTTCGGCAGCCGCAGTGCGGCGACGCCCGCGGAGTCGATCGGGAGAGCCCACCTGTGGACGAAGAAGTCGGTGAGGTCGTATCCGGCGGTGCGGCCGGCACAACTCGCCAGGGCCAGGTACTGACGGGCATTGACGACGGGGTCGTGCGTGTAGTCGTCGACCGGGGCGTCGTGCTGATGCTCACTGCGTACGAGCCGGTGCAGCTTCGGCCAGAAGTCCTCACCGAAGGCGAGCTCCAACTGCCGGAGCGGGACGAGCTTTTCGTAAGCGCCGAAGGTCTTCTCGTAGCTGATCCCGCTGGATACCGAGCTTCGGCAGCGCGGTCTGGAAGTGGTTCAGCCCGGTCTTCGGGTCGACGGTCAGCAGGTTGGAGGGCTGACCGAGGGTGCGCTGCGCGGCCAGTGAGTAGATGTTGACGGTGACCTCGGTCAACCGGTCCGCCTGGCAGGCGCCTTGCCGGTGAAGGTGGCCGAGCTCGTGGTGCAGCCCCCAGCCGCGCGTGGCGAGACCCGCCACCGTGCACAACCGGTCCATGTAGGCGCGCGGGAAGCCGTTGTATCCGTGCCAGGCGTAGGCCCCCACCCCGCTGGGCACGACGCTCACCTCGTTGAAGTGGTCCACGGAATCGGAGGATCGTGGGGGCTGCGCGCCAGTAAGCGATTGCCATAGGGCGCAAGAGTCACTCAAATGTTTCTGTCTTCTACTATGGCCAAGGCATATAGCCGCGACAGTAACCGCTAACACTCGTTGCCCAATTGCGGGTGGAGTCGGCAACGCAGGGCAGTTCCGACCCGAAGGCCACGTACCGGACACGGAACCGAGGCCTGGCCGTAGCGGCGATGTCGACTTCCGTTGAACGCGGAGCAACCTCGGACGCACGACCGTCGTCTTGATCCACAACAAGGCGGTTCGCCACGAGCAGCAGCCACGCCCGAAAGTCCAGACCGACCCCCTCACGAGCACCCGGGTTCGCCGACCAGGCAACTATGCACTGAATGTATACATTGCATGCATAGTCGTCTGCCGTCCCGATCCCGCCGCGCGCGAAAGGCTCCCATGCACAGCAAGGCACTGGCGCCCGAGTACCAAGGCGCCCTCACCAAGATGTCGGTGAACTCCTCTCTCACGGACGTACTGGCAGAAGGAGTACGCCACTTGAGGGAGGCCGAACTGTCCGGCTCGCAGGAGGAGGTGGCCCGGTGCGGACTCGCCGTCGCCGAGGCGCACCGCCGGCTCGGCAACGTCGAGGAGGCCGATCGGGCCTGGAAGGCCAGCTACCGGTCCGCCCGCTCGGCCGGCAACCTCGGGGCGATGGCCTGGGCGCTCTGGAGCGGCGGGACCCTGGCCCGGCAGCGCGGTCGACTCAGGCTCGCCTTCCGGCTGTTGGGGCTCGCCGCCGACATGGGAAAGCGCGGCGGGGACATAGTCGCCCGCGGCTATTCCCTCGCCGGCCTCGCGGAGACGGGCCGGATCCAGGGCGACTACCGCACTGTTGCCGCGCTGCACGAGCAGTTGCTCGCCGAGGCACGCGCGCGTGGCGAGGCGCGTCACACCGTGTGGGCCCTGGAGGGCATCGCGCAGATCCACCGCAACACGGGCTCGCTCGACACCGCTCTGGCCATGTTCGAGGAGGCGGCCGAGCTTGCCGGCAACGCGGACGACCGGCGCGGCCGGGCGTGGGCCCTGCGCGGCATGGCCGACATCATCTCCTTGCGGGACGGCGATCCGGAGCGTGCCCTGGCCCTGCTCGCGGAGGCCGAACTCACCTGCCGTGCCATGAATCTGTCCAGCGCACTCGCCTACAACCACAAGATGCGCGCCAACGTCCTCTTCCGCGCCGGACGGTACGAGGAAGCGCGCGCGATGTACGAGGAAGCACTCTCGGAGTTCCGTGCCATGACCGAGCCCCGGGGCGAGGCGCTGGCCCGGCTCGGGCTCGTCAAGTCGCTGGCCCGGCTCGGCCGCAACCGGGATGACACGGCGGCGGATCTGCACGAGTTGCGCCGCACCCTCAGCCGGATCGGCCTGCTCAACGCCAGGGACATGGTGGACAAGGCGTACGCCGAGCTCGGCGTGGCACCCGTCGACGGCGGCACGGACGAGGAGAGCGGGCGACGATGACACCACCGCCCGCAACCCGGCAGGCCGCCCCGCCCGAGGTGCTCGCCCGCTGCCGCGAGCAGGTGCGCCCGGCGCTCGCACAGGCCGTGATGCGCCTGCATCCGTGGCACGCGGAAATGGCCGCGTTCTCGCTCGGCTGGGACACGGCGGACGGCAGCCCCGCCCCGGGCTCACAGGGCAAGGGGATCCGCCAGGCCCTGGCACTGCTCAGCGCCGAGGCCGCCGGCGCACCGGCACAGGAAGCGGTCGTCGGCGCGGTCGCCGTAGAGCTGATCCATGTCTTCTCGCTCCTGCACGACGACATCATGGACGGCGACGAGACCCGCAGACGGCGCGCCACCGTGTGGAAGGCGTACGGAACCGGCCCGGCGATCCTCGCGGGCGACGCCCTCTTCGCACTGGCCGTGCAGACCCTGGCCGATGCGCCGGGAGGGCACAGTGCGGCGGGGGTCCGGCATCTCGCCGGGACACTGACCGAGCTGGTGCGCGGTCAGGCGGACGACCTGCTCTTCGAGTCCCGGCCCTGGCAGGGACCCGAGGCGGTGCAGCCGCACGAGTACCGGTGGATGGCCGAGAACAAGACGGGTGCGCTGCTCGGCTGCGCGGCAGGTCTGGGCGCCGTGCTCGCGGGCGCCCCGGCCCCGACCGTGGACGCCCTCGCCCGGGCGGGCCGGCATCTCGGGGTGGCGTTCCAGGCGGTGGACGATCTCCTGGGGACATGGGGAGATCCCGAGGTCACGGGCAAGCCCGTGCACAGCGATCTGCGCCGGCTGAAGAAGACGTACCCCGTCCTCTCGGCCCTGGCCGCGGACCATCCCGCCGCCCGCCGGCTCGCACTGCTGCTGGGCACCGGAAGCCCGCTCGACGACTCCGACGCCCGGCGAGCAGCCGAACTCGTCGAGGAGGCGGGCGGACGCGCCGCCACCCTGGCCGAAGCCCATCGGCAGCTGGACGACGCTCGTCGCAGTCTGGAGTCCGTCCCGCTCGCTCCGGCTGCCCTCGGCGAGATCCTCGCGCTCTTCCCTTACCTCATCGACCGCACCGCCTGACCCGGCCCGGCCGGGCGGGGGCGAGCGAGAGGGGCAGGGCCGCCGGTCCCTTCCTCCGCCCCGCCTGCGTCCGGCGCTTTTCGAACATTGCGCTGCGCGGCATGTGGCCTCCCGCGTGCGGTGGGCCTCTCGCGCCGGGCCCGCCGCACGTGGGACGGTGAAAGGGCACCGTGCGCTGCTGGAGGTGCCGCATGCCCGCACAGCCGCTCGACGACGAGACGATCGAGGAACTGGTCGCCGATGCCACTGCCGCCCCGTCGATGCACAATGCCCAGCCCTGGCGGTTCCGGTACCGGCGCGCCGCCCGGACGCTCACGCTCCGGGCGGAGTTCGACCGGGAGATGCCGGAGGCCGACCCCTCCACGCGCGCCCTGCATGTGGGGTGCGGCTCGGCGCTGCTGAATCTGCGGGTGTCGGCGTCGCACCGGGGCCTCGACACGGTGACCTCTCTGCTTCCGCTCCCCACCGATCCGGCTGTCGCGGCGGCCGTCCACCTGGCCGGGCCCTCCGGCGTACCCGCGAAGCAGGCCGATGCGGCCCTCGCCGCTCTGCATCCCGCGATCCGGGCCCGTCACACCAGTCGCTGTCCGTTCTACGACCGGGTCGTCCCCGACGACGTCCGCGCGCACCTCGTCGACGCGGCCCGCGTCGAGGGGAGCGAGTTGGCTTTTCTGCCGCCGGAACACCTGGAGGGTGTGCTCGTGCTGATCCGGGACGCCGAGCGGTTCGACCTGCGTGATCCGGCCGGGGAGGCGGAGCGGCGCTACTGGACCCGGGACACCGAGGCGGAGGCACCGGTCGACGGCATCCCGGACTATGCCTTCGGCCCCACCGACGCGTCGGGCAGAGCGATCAACCGGGATTTCGCCGGCGCGGATGTCAGCCCGGGGCGGGAGCGCGCCGTGTTCGAGGACCGGCCTCAGCTCGCCCTGCTCCGTACCGTGCGCGACCGTCCGGCGGACTGGCTGCGTGCCGGTCAGGCCTTGGAGCGCGTACTGCTCACCGCCGTGGCGCACGGGCTCGTCGCCTCGTTCGCGACGCAGCCCCTGGAATGGCCGGAACTCCGGCGTCTGCTGCGCGACCCGGCCCTCGGCACGGGGCATCCGCAGATGATCGTTCGCCTCGGCTACGGGTCCGAGGGGCTGTCCACGCCTCGCCGCCCCGTGGCCGAGGTGCTGGAGATCGAGCCCTGACGGCCCGGGGCACGGTGCCGCTCGGGTGGCGGCGTGCCTGGCGAAGAGTCCCGGGCAGCGGCCGGGGGCCCGGGTGGCTGCCGCCGCCGGTCGCGACCATGGTGGACGAGCATCGCGCAGCCCCGGCGGAGGGCACCTTGCGGCAGCGGGCGTTCCTGGTGGGCGGAGTGGTGGCGGGGGCGCGGCCGTGACGGTTCCCCTGTCAGCGCGTCAGCGGACCCGCCCCCCCTCTGCCCCTCACGCCCCCTCACGGCACCTACTAATTCGTATTAGTACCTTGACTTCCTCCCTCGGCGGGTTCGAAGCTGAGCGCCATCCACCGTGAGCACGCATGAGTGAGGACACCATGAGTGAGATCACCCGCAGAGGGTTCGGCCGCATGGCCGGGCTGGCAGTGATGGCCGCAGGGTTCACCGCCGGGACCGCAGGTACGGGCCGGGCGGCCGGCGCTGCCGCCCCGGACCCGTTCGAGCTGCGCCACCTCAGTACGTTCGACCAGCGGCGCTACTTCACGTACCCGACCCACAACGGCTTCGTCGATGCCGACCGCATCGTGCTCGGTCAGCGGGAGACCGGGGCCACGAGCCTGTGGGAGGTGAATCTGCGCTCAGGCAAGGAGCGGTTCCTGGCCCGGTTCGCCACCCCGGCGAGCGACCGGAATCCTTTCGTCTGGTGGAACATCCACTCCGGACGCCTCGTCACCTGTGCCGAGAACGCGGTCTGGCTGATCGACCTGGCCGATCCCTCGCCCGTGAAGCTCTACTCACCGCCGCCGGGCCGCGACCTCAGTGTCGTCGTCAATCTGCATCCGGCGGGCGACCGGGTGCTGTGCAGCCACTACCCGGCACCGATCACCGCCGGACCGACCACAGCGGTGGAGATCGAGCTCACGGGCGGCCGGGTCCGAGAGGTCTTCTCCGGGGGCGTCTTCGCGACCCACTTCCAGTACAGCGCCCACGATCCCGAATGGATCGGCTATTCACTCGGCGGCAACATCCTCGCCTGGGCGCTGCATCCGGTCCACGCGCCGCACGGCAAGCTCATCTGGGACCAGGCCGCCGCGGGTGTACCGGTCGGGACTCACAACGTGTGGAAGTCCGGTGCCGACACCGGCTGCCTCGCCGTGAGCATCGGCGGCAGTGCGTCGGGGCTGTGGATGGTTCACCCGGACGACCGGCCTGACCGGCTGCTGGCGCCGGGTCCCTCGGGCACGAACGGCGCGTACAACCACTGCGACCTCACCGCGGACGGCCACTGGGCGGTGACCGATACCAACGGCCGCAACGGATCGGCATTCGGGCAGGTGGGTTCGGTGGCGCTCGTCGACCTTACCGGCGTACACCCACCGCGCACGCTCGCCCTGGTGGGCTGGGGCTCCGCCCATCCCGGCCACCCGCATCCGGCCTTCTCGCCCGACGGCCGGATGGTCGCCTTCACCGACACGGAGGCCGCCACCGACCGCACCCGCGTGGTGCTCTGCGATTCGCGCGGCAGCTGGACGCCGCGCCCGCTGGACCTGGTGGCGGAGGCGGAGGAGCTCGCGTTCTCCGCCTCGGGCGGCCGCGCCGAGGTCTTCGCCGACCCCCAGTGCGGCGCCGGACGCGGCCTGTTGTTCACACCGGGCACGCCCGGGTCCGCACTGACCTGCGAGTTCCAGTCGCCGGACGCCGGGCCGCAGACCCTGCGGCTACGGGTGAAGCGGCACGACTCCCGGGGCATCTACCGGCTGTCGGTCAACGGCACCACGGTCGGAGCGCCGCTCGACCTCTACAGCCCGGTCATGACCTACGCCGAGCCGGAGTTCAGCCGGGTACCCGTGCGGGCGGGAGCCAACACGCTCCGCCTGACCCACGTCGGGCAGCACCCCGACAGCACCCGGTCCCCCGGGACGTGCGCCATCGACCGCATCGGCCTGCGGCGCGCCGGCTGAGGGCTGCCCGGCGAGCGACAGTCCCCTCTCAGTCGCTCGCGGGGGCGCGGGCGGCGATGGCGTCCAGCATCAGGTCCAGCGCGAAATGGAAGTTGGCGTCGTCGTCCACCGAGGCCAGGTAGGGGGCCGCCGCGGCGATATGGGGGTGGGTGGCGGCGGGGACCGCCGCGTACTCGCCGGACCAGGCGGACTCGTCGCCGCGGCGGGTCTGCGCGTCGAGCGTGCAGTAGGTGGCGTCCATGCACGACCAGGCCAGTAGGAAGTCCACCAGCGCACGGTAGTGGCGCACCGCCTGCTCGGGCGGGAATCCCGCGTCGGACAGTGCGCCGAGGGTCAGCTCGATCACCCGCATCTCGGCCGGGCGCCGGGTGATGCGGACCGTGGCGAGCACGGCGGCGCGCGGGTGCGAGAGATAGACCTTGTGCATGCGGATGAACAGCCCGCGCAGCGTCTGCCGCCAGTCGTCGAAGGGCTCGAACCCCTCGAGGCTCTCCTCCAGCAGATGGTCCGCCACCGCCAGCAGCAGATCGTCCTTGTTGCGGAAGTGCCGGTAGAGCGCCGTGGGGTCGGCGCCCAGCTGGGCGCCGATCCGGCGGAACGTCAGCGCGTCGGCGCCCTCGGCATCCATCAGTCCGAGGCACGCCTCGACGATCAGCCGAGGACTGAGCGACGGCCTGGGGCGGCCGGAGTCGGCACGCTTCCCCTTCGCCGCCGCGGGCCGCTTCCCCGTATGTGACTCCACCGCGCACTCCCCTCGCTCCGCTCGGCCTCATTGTGCCGTCAGCCGCGCCCTCGTACCCCACGCCCTCGCCCATCGCGAGTCAACGGCGTTGTCATCGCCGTTGACTTCATCGTCTCCTCCCTGTCACGCTGCCGCCACCCGCACCACGCCGCGGCACATCCCTGCCGACCCGGCAGACGGCAGGGAGAAGCCCGTGCCCGGCCATGAACCAGCACCTCGAGGAGTACCCCCGATGAGCCACGCAGATCTCGTATTCACCTCAGGATCCGTGATCACCATGGACCCCTCGCACACCGGTGCCACCGCTCTGGCGGTGACCGGTGAGCGGATCACCGCGGTCGGCGGTGAGGAGGTGCGCGAGCTGATCGGTCCGGACACCCGGGTCGTCGACCTGGCGGGGCGGGCACTGCTGCCGGGCTTTCAGGACGCTCATGTCCACGCCGTGTTCGGCGGCCTGGAGCTGGGAACCTGCGACCTGACCGGGACCACGGACCCGGCCGAGTACCGCCGCCGGATCGCGGACTACGCCGCCGCCCACCCCGACCGGCCCTGGATCACCGGCGGCGGCTGGTCGATGGAGAGCTTCCCCGGCGGCCTGCCGACCCGGCAGATGCTCGACGAGATCGTGCCCGACCGGCCCGTACTGCTGGTCAACCGGGACCACCACGGCGCCTGGGCCAACACGCGGGCCCTGGAGCTGGCCGGGGTGACCGGCTCGACCGCCGACCCCGCCGACGGGCGCGTCGAACGCGAGGCCGACGGCACGCCGTCGGGCATGCTGCAGGAGGGCGCGGTCGAACTCGTCGGCCGCGCCGCGCCCCGGCCCACCGTGGAGGACCTGGTCGACGGGCTGCTGCGGGCCCAGCGGCTGCTGCACTCGTACGGCATCACCGCCTGGCAGGACGCCCTGCTCGGCGAGTACGGCGGACATCCCGACGTCTCGGCCGCCTACGTCATAGCGGCCGGACGCGGCCTGCTCACCGCCCGGGTCAACGGCTCCCTGTGGTGGGACCGCGACGCCGGCGCCGAGCAGATCCCCCACCTCGTCGAACGCCGCCGGACCTTGCGCACGGGCCGCTTCCGCGCCGACACCGTCAAGATCATGCAGGACGGCATCGCCGAGAACCGCACCGCGGCCATGACCGCCCCGTACAAGGACGCCTGCGGCTGTGCCACTGCCAACTCCGGCCTCAGCTTCGTCGACCCGGAGGCGCTGCGGGGGTACGTCACCGAGCTCGACGCCCTGGACTTCCAGGTCCACTTCCACGCGCTGGGCGACCGGGCCGTCCGCGAGGCGCTCGACGCGGTCGAGGCGGCGCGGCCAACGGGCCGCGCGGCAACCGCCACCACCTGGCCCACCTCCAGGTCGTCCACCCGGACGACGTACCGCGCTTCGCGCGGCTGGAGGCGGTGGCCAACCTCCAGCCGCTGTGGGCGGCGCACGAGCCGCAACTGGACGAGCTCACCACCCCGTTCCTCGGCGACGGACTCGCGGCACGGCAGTACCCCTTCGGCGACCTGCGCGGCGCCGGCGCGCCGCTGGCCGCCGGCAGCGACTGGCCCGTCAGCTCCGCCGACCCCCTGGAAGGCATCCACGTCGCGGTCAACCGGATCGTTCCCGGCGGGGACGGGCCGCCGTTCCTCCCCCACCAGCGGCTCGACCCGACGACCGCCCTGCGCGCGTACACATCGGGCTCCGCATACGTCAACCGGCTCGACGACACCGGCGTTCTGCGGGCCGGCCATCTCGCGGACCTGATCGTGCTCGACCGCGATCCCCATGCCGTGGATCCGGCCGAACTGGCCTCGCTGCGGGTCGAGGCCACCTATGTCGGCGGGCAGCGGGTCTTCGGCGCCTCTGCCGGGGAGTGAACGGCACGGCGGGACAGGAGTGAGGGTTGAGGGGCGGGGCTGTCCGGAATGGCCTCGCCCGTCGCCCCGTCAGAGGCCGGCGTCGCGGTGGGTGGTGTCGCCGTCCACCACGGTGAGCAGGACGGGAAGGCCGGCCAGATCGGTGGCGGGCGTGGCGAGCGGGTTCTCCGCGAACACGGTGAGGTCCGCGCGGTGGCCGATGGCCAGGCGCCCCGACTCGTGTTCCGCGCCTGCCGCGATGGCCGGGTTGAGGGTCATGCCCTGGAGCGCTTCGAGGGCGGTGAGCGCCTGTCCGGGGTTGTGCGGGGGCCGGGTGAGATCGCGGGTGGGGCGGCGGTGGCGGGCTCCGGCCATCACCGTGAGCGGAGGGTAGGGGGCGACGGGCCAGTCGGAGCCGAGTACAACGGTGGCTCCCGAGTCCCACAGGTCGCGGCAGCGCCAGGCGTGCGCGGCGCGCTCCTCGCCGAGCCGCCGGGACCAGTTGTCGGTGTGGTCGGCGCGGGTGAAGTCGCAGCAGTGGGTGGGCTGCATGGACGCGATGACGCCGAGCTCCGCGAACCGGCGCAGGGTGTCGTCCGGAACGGTCTCGATGTGTTCGATCCGGTGCCGTACGCCTCGGTACTCCTCACTCGTGGCCGCCTCCACCGCGTCGAGGACGTGGCGCACCGCGGCGTCGCCGATGGCGTGGGTGGCGGTGGGGGCGCTCGGCGGTGCGGCCCGCTCGACCAGTTCACAGGCGGCGTCCTCCAGCAGCAGCCCGGTGGGGCGGCCCGCCTCGTCGCACACGATCTCGGCGGACTGCTCGAACCGGCGGGGCCCGTCGACGCCGGCGAGCTCCAGCGCACGGCGGCTGACGATCATGGAGTGGGCGTCGAAGAGCAGGAGGAGGGCCGGGACGCCGTCCAGGACCGGTCCGATGGTGGCGGATGCGACGGGCCGGTCACCGAAGACGTTCGGGTCCAGACCCCAGCCGTGCAGCCATGCCCCGGGCGCCAGCGATCCGGCCTCCCGCGCCGGGGCCCGACGCACCTCGTCCAGGGTGGCGCAGCCGGACAGGTCCAGGCCGTGGGTGAGCTCGGCGTCCATGAGGGGGTGGAGATGGCCGTCGACGAAGCCGGGTGTCACGACGGCGCCCTTGAGGTCGATCACCGTGGCCGCCGGTCCGGCGAGGGCGCGGGTCCGCCGGTCGTCGTCGAGTGCGGAGATCCGGCCGCCGGAGACGGCAAGGGCGGTCTGCGGGAGCAGTTCGCCGGTGCCGACGTCGAGGAGGCGGGCGGAGAGCAGTACGAGGCCGGGGTGCACGGGCGGACTCCTTGAGTGCTGGTCAGCGGGTGACGAAGAGAGCGACGGTCCGGCGCGCGGGGTGTTCCGGCAGGGCGCCGTCGGCCGGATCTGGTTCGCGTTCGGCCGTGGTCTTCCGGTTCACCTCTCGGTGGCAGCTGCCGCTTTCGGCCTCGGCCCGGGCTCCGAGCCCGTCCAGCCCTTCGGCCGGGGCCACCGCGGCGGCCGGGTCGACGGTTGCCACACGTCGTTCGGCCGGCGACTTCCGAGTTCGTGGCCCGTGAACTCCTGACGTCATGAATCCGACGCTATTGAGCGTGCGACCAATAGACAAGCGGGGACGCCCGACCGCCCGCATCCGGCCCGGCCGCCGACCGGACGGACGCGATAGGCTCGACCTGTAGGCAGGCGTTCCGACCACGGAGGCTGCCATGAAGGAGAACATCGAGTACCCCACTCCGTCGCAGGCCGAGGGCGAGAGGCTGGACGAGGACAGGGATCCCGCCGAGGAGCGGCACCCCGCCACCATGCGCACCCAGCCGTCCCAGGCCGAAGGCGAGCGCCGCGGGGAGGACGAGGAAACCTGACACGGGCGGTGGGCCGGAGCGCGGCCGTCCCCGCCGGAGCGCGGCGAGGCGGCTGCGAGCCGGGTGAGCGGTCGGTGCTGGAGTACGAGGCTGACACGGGCGGGCCCGGCGTGAGCCCCGGCGCCTGCGTCGAAGCGGATCGAGGTCGGCAGCGGCTTGGGCGCGCCAGGACTTCGGGGTGGGGAGAAGGGTGGACCTCACGCCCGTTCCGCGGCTACGGCACAATCAAGGGCTGTGGTCACGCACCCTGATCCAGCCGATCTGTATCCCGACGTCGCGGCGCGCGGCAGTCTGGCCGCGGCGCTGCGAGCCTTGGCGGACGAGAGCGGCTTCTCCCTCTCCGTGACGTCCTCGTCCACCGACCCCTTGCGCCATTCCTCCGCCGAGAGCGGGCTGCCGTACCGCAAGGCTCTGGTCATCAGCGCGTGGGCGGTCGAGCGGCGGTGGTCGATTCGCGGCGAGGAGCCTTTCGAGGGCAGCCCGCTCGTCCAAGGAGAGACCGACGACTTGGCGCAGGTCGCCCGCGCCGCGCAGGCATGGCAGGCCGGGGCGGCGTTGAGCGACATCCGGGAGGCCGCGCCCTTCGTGCGCCTGACCGGCCGCTTCGACGTACCCGAGCCCGATCCCGTGCGCCTGACCGAATCCGAGTGGCAGCGCATGCGCACGGAGGCGGGCGAACAGGATTGGCCCACGCACCACGCGCTCGTCGAGGCGGCCTACGCCGAGCCGGCACTGCGGGCCCTCTACCCGTTCACCAGCCACTGGGCGCTGCGCTTCTCGACCACCACCCGCCCACGCCTGACCATCATCGGGCCGTGCCTGCTCGCGGGTCGCGTCGGCCAGGCCTACAAGGTCAGCAAGGGCTTCGCGGGCGCGGGTCTGCTGGCCGAGGTCACCACCGCACAGGAGGCTGTGGCTGCCGCGGTGCGCCATCTGCCCGCCGGCCCCGGACCCGTCACGTTCGGGGCGTTCAACAACGGGAGCCGGAGCGGATCCGGTACCTGAGCTCCGCGGCCGGCCGGGTCAAGAAGGCTCCTCGGTCGAAGAAGGCTCCTCGGTCCCTCCTTTCCGCCTCACGGCGCGGGCGTCTTGCCGACGCTGTCGACGGCGGCCCTGGTAAGGACCGCGGAGGTGCCCACGACGGTGCCTGCCGGACCGGCGTCACCGGCTTCGGCGAGCACCGTGCGTTCGCCGAGGAAGGCGTACGTGCTCCGGTCGAAGATCCACTGCGTCTGCTGCCCGTGTGCCGTACGGGCGACGGCGACGCCTTCGCGTCCCGTCGCGTCGTCGGCCGCGCGGATCACGGTGACGCCGGGGATCTTCGCGGCGGCCCGGTAGAGCGCCGCGCCGGCCTCCGGGGGTGCCCATGTCTCGGCCAGCAGGTCACCGATCGCGGTGAACGCTCGCTGGTCCGGGTCCTGGCCTTCTCCTCGGGTCTCGTCCCGGATCAGTTCGAGCAGGGCGTCGGGGTCGGTGGGCAGCGATGCGACGTATGCGTGGGTCGGGTTGCTGATCGACGGGTCCGAGGCGTGCAGGGTGCTCGGCCGGGGTGTCGCCCCCGGGCCGTCCAGGATGCCGACGGGGCCGTCGGTGCCGAGCGGGGTGGCGGGCTCGCCCGCCTCGCGCAGCAGACCGGCGCGGCTGCCGTCGGCGGACAGCCAGACCTGGCGCCTGTGCACGGGCGGCATGCTCACGGGGCCTCCCCCGGCGCTCTGCCCGGCGTAGGCGACCTTGCTCTCGATGTACACGAACTGGTCGGCGCGGACCGTCGGCCGCTTCTCCTCGGCGGCGGCGAGCGCGATGCGGTCCAGGAGCCGCGTCGCCTCGGGTGCTTCGGTGGCGCCGCCACCCGGGACCGCGGTGGTGCCGCGGCCCGGGGCGTCCGCGAGGTTCACCGCCACCACGCCGCCGACCGCCAGTGCGCAGACGACGGCCGGCACCGCGAGCCGGACGAGGCGCCGGCGCGGGCGCGTGGCCCGGACGGCGAGCCTGCCGGAGGGTCCGGCCGGGGCGGAGTCGGCCAGCAGCGCCTGCCGCAGCACCAGCTCACGGCCGGGGGCCAGGCCGGGGACCGGGGGCGGAGGCAGCAGGGTGGTGAGGCCGAGGCGTTCGTCCTCCTCGGACGCGTGGTCCGAGGGGTGCCGCGGGGCGGTGTTCATCCGTGGTTCTCCTGGCTGGACGTGCGGACCGCGGGAAAGCGGCCCGGGACGGGGTTGTCGGGGGTGGTGCGGGGGCCGCCGCCCTCCGCCGGGCCGGGTACGTTCCCCGGCCGCGCCGGTGACCCTGCGGAGCCGGGACGCCCTGCTCGCCCGGTCCGCGGGCGGGTGGCCCGGACCTCGGCGCCGGCGAGTTCGCGCAGCCGGGCACGGGCGCGGGAGAGCCGTGAGCGGACGGTGCCGACCGGTACGCCGAGAGCCTCGGCCGCTGCCGCGTAGTCCAGGCCCTCCCACACCACGAGGGTGAAGACCTCCCGGTCGCGGCGCCGCAGCCGGGCGAGCGCGGTGTGCGCTGCGCGCAGTTGCTCGGAATCCGCGAGATGCGTCACGAGGTCGTCGGCGAAGTCCGGAACGGAACCGCGTTCCGGGACGCGGGCGAGGGCGATCTCACCGCGGCGGCGTGCGCGTGCGTTGCGGCGCATGATGTTGGTGGCGATGCCCAGCAGCCACGGGCGCAGACTGTCCCCGTCGGGGTGCAGCTTCTCCCGGCTGCGCCACGCCTCCAGGAAGGCCACCGAGACGACGTCCTCGGCCTCCGCCCAGTCGCCGGTCACGCGAAGCGCGTAGCGGTACAGCACCTGGGCGTGCTCGTCGTACAGCTCGCCCAAGGCGCCGCGGTCCCCGCGGCGGAAGCGATCCCTCATGAGTGATTCCACACTCTGCCCTGCCACGTGCGTTGCGCCGGTTCCCGTGACGTGCGCCACATGCGTTGTCCGGCGCCGTGACCTCGTCCCGATGTGACACGGCTCACCGGAACTCCGGGGCCCGGCGGCGCAGTGCAGGTCATGACCAATTCTTCCGTACCCCGCCGGAGCGTCCTGCGGACCATGGCTCTCGCCGTGGCCGTGGCCGGATCCACGACGACCGCCTGGAACACCACGGCCTTCGCCGCGGAGCCGCAGACGTACGCCCTCACGATCGAGCACCTCGACCGCAACGGCCGGCCGACGGGGGCCTACGAAACCACCGTCACCGGAATCTCCGGTCCTGGTGCCGCCGAGGAGGTCCATCCGTACGACGCCTCCGGCACGACCACCGTGCGCCTGCCCAAGGGCCGTTACCTGCTGAGCAGTGCCCTGTCGGCCGGTGACGGCTCGGGCGGCACGGACTGGATCGTCCAGCCGCGGCTCGACCTGGACCGTGACACCACCATCACCGTCGACGCCCGGACCACGGCGCCCGTCGACGTACGGCCGCCCGACCGCTCGGCGGGCTTCCTGCACAGCGCGATGGTCGTCGAGGTCAGGCACCGGGGCGCCGAACGGCTCGTCAACCTGATCTCGTCCTCCGCGAATCTGCGCGTGGCGCACCTGGGTCCCGACGCCGAGTCCGGATCGGTGAAGCAGTGGTTCGACTCGTACTGGACGACCAGGACCGCCGACTACGGGCTCGGCTACATCTTCACCGGCGCCCGTGCCCTGACCGGCCTCACCCGGCACCCTTCCGTCAAGGACCTGGCCACCGTGAAGGTCCTTGCCGCCGCCCTCCCGGGCACCGCGGGGACGGGGTCCGTCGACCTGCAGCCGAGTGCCGGGCTGACCGTCGGGGTCTCCCAGGCCCTCGCGACTCCCGCCACCGCCACCTACCTCGTGACACCGGAACGCGGTACCTGGGACATCACCTACACGGCGCCCCGTGCGCCCGGTGGGGCGGCGAACCGGTACAGCGCCGACGGTGTCGCCGTGCGCGCCGGATCCACGACCACCCATGTCTTCGACAACGCCGTCTTCGGCCCCTGCCTCGCCGGCCGTCCCGGTGTCGTGCGCGACGGGGACAGGCTCACCGTCGATGTTCCGCTGCTCGCGGACGGCGGCGGCCATGTGCCGTCCTCACCGCCGTACGCCTCGGCATCGACGACACTGCACCGCGACGGCGTACTCGTCGGGACCCGGACCGAGGCCCCCGGGCGGGCCGAGTTCACCGTGGCACCGGGGCGCGCGACGTACCGGATCACCAGTACGGTGAAGCGCACCGGTGCGCCCGGCACCGCCACCGGTGTGACCGCGTCGTGGACCTTTGTCTCGGACACGACCACCGGACCGGCCCCGGTCGCGGTGAGCGTCGTCCGGTTCTCCCCCGTGCTCGGCCCGACCGGCACCGCCGCGGCGGACGCGGTGATCCGGGTCCCCGTCACCGTGCAGGGCGCCGCCGCGGAAGGACGCGTGCGCGCACCGGACGTGTCGGTTTCCATGGACGGCGGCACCTCGTGGAGCCGGGTGCCGGTCGAGAGCGGCGCCGTTCTGATCCACAACCCGGGCGCGGGCACCGGTGTTTCCCTGCGCGCGGAGCTGACCGACACCAGGGGGAACACGCTCACCCAGACCATCGTCGACGCCTACCGCACTCAGTGACCGGAGCTCTTCCCGTTCGTCGCGGAGTCGCCGGAGCGCCTGCGGCCGTGGATGAGACCCGCGGGACGCGGATGCTCTGACACCCCCGCTGGAATCAGCCAGATCGCACAGTTCAGGCCACGGTCATCCGTGATACCCCGCCGGGCCATCACGAGCGGCGACACTCCCTCTGTCCCATTCGCACGGGGGCGTACAGACGGAGGAAGTTCCGATGGATCGCAGATCGTTCATGGCCACCACAGGCACCGCGTCCCTGGTGGGCGGTGCTCTCGCCGCCGGCGCCGGGCTCGCGGCGCCGGCGGCCGAGGCCGCTCCGTACCGGCCCGGCAAGGGCCGGACGGTCCGGTTCAACATCATCAGTGACATCCAGGGCGATCTGACGGACTTCGGCAAGGCCCTCGACGATCTGCACCGCGTCAACCCCGACAGTGCGGGCCTGGGCATAGCCGGCGACATCACTCCGCGCGGCTACGACTTCGAGTACGCGGCGGTCCGCCAGACCCTTGAGCGGCACCCGCACCCCAAGAACGTCGCCTGGGCCATCGGCAACCACGAGTTCTACGTACCGAAGTACAGCGACCCCAACACCCTCGCTCAGGCGACCTGGCCCAACGGCACTACGGAGGACTCCCTCTTCCGCAGCTTCTACAACTTCGCGGGCCGCAACAAGGTCTACTCCGAGACGTCGTTCGGCGGCGTGCCCGTGCTCAGTCTCGGGACCGAACGCTACTCGCACTACCACGACGCGAAGCTGTGGGACGAGGTGTGGATCAGCGACGAGCAGTTCGCCTGGCTGGAGGACCGTCTCGCGTACTGGGCCCGCCGCCGCAGGCCCGTCATGGTGATGACCCATCACCCGCTGCCCAACACCGTGTCGGGCACCCACAACAAGCTCTACCTCAACGACTATCTGCAGCCCGACCGGCTTCTGTCGATCCTCGGCCGCCACAAGGACGTGTTCCTCTTCTCCGGGCACACCCACTGGGACCTCAACCTGTCCGACTGGGTGGTGCGCCGGGTCGTCCCCGGTACCGGCAACCTCGAAGGCTTCACCGTCGTCAACACCGCGGCCGTCCAGGTGGGCTGGATGGACGACGGCAAGGGCGGCGAGGTCTCCCTGGGCGATGCCTTCAACCAGGGGCTCCAGGTCGAGGTCGGTTCCCACTCCGTCGTCATCAAGGCCCGTGACTTCACCACGGGCACCTGGCTCAAGCAGCTGACGGTACCGCTGCACACCAGCGCCTGACCTGCCGCAGCGCGTATGCCGTGCCGCACCGGAGTCCGGTGCGGCACGGCATACGCTCGCGGCTCACTTCGGCAGCCACGCCCGCCAGATGGACCCGTTCTTCTTCACCCAGCGCTCCGCGGCCTGTTCGGGCGGGAGCTTCTGGTCCGCGATCATCAGCGCCACCTCGTTCTGGGCCCGGGTCGTCCAGTGGAAGTTCTTCAGGAACTCGGCGGCCCGGCCGCCCGCGTCGGCGAACCGGGCGTTGAGGAACTTCCGCAGCGGAGTGTGCGGATACGCGCACGCCACCTTCTCCGGGTCGGCGTCGCAGCCCTCCTCGTACGCGGGCAGCTTCACCTCCGTCATGGGGACCTGCTCGAACAGCCACTGCGGCTTGTACCAGTAGGTCAGGAAGGGCTTCTTCTCCTTGGCGAACTGCTTGATCTGCGTGATCTGCGCCGCTTCGGAGCCGGAGAAGACCACCTGGTAGTCCAGGTCCAGGTTCTTCACCAACGCCCTGTCGTTGGTGACGTACGACGGTGAGCCGTCCAGGAGCTGGCCCTTTCCGCCGCTCTCCGCCGTGCGGAGCCGGTCGGCGTACTTGTTCAGGTTCTTCCAGTCCGTCACGTCCGGGTTCGTGTCGGCGAAGTACTTCGGCACGAACCAGCCGATGTGGCCCGTCACACCGAGTTCCCCGCCCGGCGCGATCGTCTTCTTGTCCGCGACGTACCGCTGCTCCTGCTCCGGGTGGCCCCAGTCCTCCAGGATCGCGTCGACGCGGCCCTGGCTGAGGGCGTCCCAGGCGGGGACCTCGTCGATCTGGACGGTGTCGACGCGGTACCCCAGCTCGTGTTCGAGCAGGTACTCGGCGACGGCGGCATTGGCCTGCGCGCCCACCCACGACTGGACGGACAGCGTCACGGTCTTCGCGCCGTGGGCGTCGGCGTACGGGGACGCCTGCTTGGTCATGTCCGCCGCTCCGCAGCCCGTGAGGGCCGTCAGGCCGAACGCCACGGCAGCGGCGGTGATGGTACGGCTACGCATTCCGGGTCTCCTTTCCGGCAGGCTGGGTGACCCGGTCCAGCATCAGCCCGAGGCACACGATGGCCGCGCCCGCCACCAGCCCGGTCGCCAGGTCGCCCTGGGCCAGCCCGAACACCACGAGGTAGCCGAGCGCACCGCCGCCGACCAGACCGCCGATGATGACGACGGCCAGGACGAGGACCACGCCCTGATTGACGGCCAGCAGCAACGCGGGCCGGGCGAGCGGAAGCTGGACCTGGCGCAGTTGCTGCCAGCCGGTCGCCCCGAGCGAGCGGGACGACTCCATCACGACCGGGTCCACGGCCCGCATGCCCTGCGTGGTGATGCGGACGACGGCGGGCAGCGCGTACACCACGGCGGCGGCGACGGCGGGTGCCCGGCCGACGCCGAACAGCGCGACCACCGGGATGAGGTAGACGAACTGCGGCATGGTCTGGAAGACATCGAGCACCGGCCGCAAGAGCCGTTCCAGGCGTGGGCTGCGCGCCGCGGCGACACCGGTGGCGACACCGGCCAGAAGTGTGACGGCGACCGCGGCCAGCACCTGCGAGAGGGTGTCCAGCGCCGGTTCCCACGCCCCGAGCACCCCGATCACGGCCATCGCGAGCACGGCGGTCAGCGCGGTGCGCCAGGTGCCGATGAGCTGGGCCAGGACCGCCACCAGGAGCAGTACGGACCACCAGGGGAGCCACTGCAGGCCGTCGCGGACCGGGTCGAGGACCCAGCCGGTGAAGCGGGCGGCCCAGTCGGCGGTGCCACCGACGACGGGCACCCCGGAATACAGATGTGCGGTCATCCAGTCGACAGCTCGGTTGACGGGCGCGGCGATGTCGAGGGTCCAGGCGTCGGGCCACGACAGCCGCCCGCTGTACCGTCCGGCGAGCGCGACGGCGACCGTTCCGGCCGCGGCGACGGCCCAGCCGAGGCCCGTACCCGTGCCCGGCCCCTGGGAGGGCACGGCGCCGATCCGCTCCCCCGCCGCGGCGGTGACCCGGTCGAGGACGACGGCGAGCAGTACGACCGGCACACCGGCGGCTAGCGCGGCGCCGACATCCACGGAGGCCAGGGCCTGGTACACGCGGTCGCCGAGTCCGCCCGCGCCGATCACGGACGCGATCACGGCCATCGAGAGCGCCATCATGATCGACTGGTTGACGCCGAGCAGCAGTTCCTTGCGGGCCAACGGGAGCCGGGCGGTCAGCAGCCGCTGCCGGCCGGTCGCGCCGAGCGACGCCGCGGCTTCCATGACCCCGGCGTCCGCGCCGCGCAGCCCCAGCGCGGTCAGCCGGGCCATCGGCGGGGCCGCGTAGACGACGGTGGCGAGGACGGCCGCCGGGACGCCGATACCGAAGACCAGTACGACCGGGAGCAGATACGCGAACGCGGGCAGCACCTGCATGGTGTCGAGCACGGGGCGCAGTGTCCGGTGCAACCGGTCGGACAGTCCGGCGGCGAGCCCGAGCAGTGCGCCGAGCAGCACGGAAGCGGTGACCGCGACGGTCATCAGGGCGAGGGTCTGCATGGTGGGGACCCACATGCCGAGCAGCCCGCACACGGCGAACGCGGCGACGGCGGTGAGCGCGGGGCGGACGCCCGCGAGGCGCCAGGCGACGAGCCCGGCGGCGGCGGTGACCCCGGCCCAGCCGGCGGCGAGGAGCACGAGGTAGACGGCGCGTACGGACAGTACGACGGCGTTGCTGATGTGGCCGAAGAAGTACAGGAAGAGCGGGTGGCTGTCCCGGTTGTCGATGATCCAGTCGCTCGCGTCGCCGAGCGGCCCGGACAGGTCGACGGCGAGGCGCGCGGGCCAGGTGCCGCCGCCCAGGAGCAGGGTGCCGAGGAGGAGCGCGACGAGTGCGGCGGCTGCGACGAGTGCGGTGCGGTTGCGGGTGAGGAAGTCGCCCGGCCGTGTGCGTACCGAGGAGGTGCCCGCCTCGGTACCGGTGTCTCCCGTGGTGTCTGCGGTGGCGTCCGTGGTGGCGGTGGTGCTGCTCATCGCGGGCGCCTCCGCGTCGTGTGCGGGCCGTGGGCGGGTGCGGCCGGTTGCGCGGAGCGGGGGCCCGGCGGGCCCCAGGTGGTGTGTGCGGGCATCAGGCCGCCTCCTTCCGCGGGGCGAGCCCCGCCACCACACCGAGCAGGTCCGCGGGGCCGACGACGCCCACGCAGCGGCCGTCCTCGACGATCCGGGCGGTCCCGCCGCTGCGGACCACGGCCTCGATGGCCTCGTGGACCGTCGCGCCGGGGGCCAGCGCCGGGCCGCTGTCCGCCTCGGCGGCCTCGGCCGGGCGCATCGCCGTGCGCACGGTCATGACGTGTTCGCGCGGCACGTCGCGGACGAAGTCGCGTACGTAGTCGTCCGCCGGGGCGCCCACGATCTCCTCGGGCGTGCCGAGCTGCACGATCCGGCCGTCCCGCATCAGCGCGATCCGGTCGCCGAGTTTCAGTGCCTCGCCCAGGTCGTGCGTGATGAAGACCATCGTGCGGCCCTCCTCACCATGCAGCCGTACGACCTCCTCCTGCATGTCGCGCCTGATCAGTGGGTCCAGCGCGCTGAACGGCTCGTCGAACAGCAGCACTTCGGGGTCGACGGCGAGTGCGCGGGCCAGCCCCACCCGCTGCTGCTGGCCGCCGGACAGCTGGCCGGGGCGGCGGTGTTCCAGGCCTTCGAGGCCGACCTTGGCGACGAACCCGGCGGCCCGCTCCCGCCGTTCGGCGCGCGAGACGCCCTGGATCTCCAGCCCGTACGCGACGTTGTCGATCACCGACCGGTGCGGCAGCAGCCCGAAGTGCTGGAAGACCATGGCGGCGCGGTGGCGGCGCAGTTGGCGCAGCCGTGACGCGTCCATCGAGAGCACGTCCTCGCCGTCGATGGCCATCGAGCCGGAGGTGGGCTCGATCAGCCTGGTCAGGCAGCGCACGAGCGTCGACTTGCCGGAGCCCGACAGACCCATGACGACGAAGACCTCGCCCTTGCGGACGTCGAAGGACACATCCCGCACCGCGGCTGTGCAACCGGTGCGGTCACGCAGCTCGGCGGGGGCGACAGCGGAGAGAACCGGATCCTTCGGCACCCGTTCGGCCTTCGGGCCGAAGACCTTCCACAACTCGCGTACGGAGAAGACTGGCGGCTCGGCGTTCATCGGGCATTTCCTCCCAGGAGGTCCGCACATTTCTCCCCGATCATCAGCACGCCGATCATCGGGTTGACGGTCGTCATCGTCGGGAAGACGGACGCGTCGGCGATCCGGATTCCCTCCAGGCCCCGGATCCTCAGATCGGGTGACACCACGGCGAGTTCGTCCGTCGGGGCTCCCATTCGGCAGGTCCCCGCCGGGTGGTAGACGGTGTGCGCCACCTTGCGCGCGTACTCGCCGAGCTCCTCGTCGGAGGTGACCCCGGGCCCCGGGCAGACCTCCCGCTTCAGCCAGCCGGCGAGCGGCTCCTGCTCCGCGATGCGGCGTGCGACGCGGATGCCGTCGACGAGGGTGCGGCCGTCGTAGTCCTCCTCGTCGGTGAAGTACCGGAAGTCGAGGGCGGGCTTGACCTCGGGGTCGGCGCTGGTCAGGTAGAGGCGGCCGCGGCTGCGGGGCTTGGGGATGTTGGGGGTCATCGACACACCGTGCACGGGCCGCTCGTACCCCAGCCGCTCGGGGTTGTCCGTGAACGGGATCTGGTAGAAGTGGAACATCAGGTCCGGCCCGTCGGCGTCCGGGTCCCTGCGCACGAACAGGCCCGCGTCGCTGTCCATCGCGGAGTTCTCCGGGATCGGCCCGTCGGTCTCCCAGACGATGACGGATTCGGGGTGGTCGAGGAGGTTCTCGCCGACGCCCGGCAGGTCGTGCACCACGGGGATGCCGAGCTTCTCCAGATCGGCGCGGGGCCCGATGCCCGAATGCAGCAGCAGCCGGGGGGTGTCCACGGCGCCCGCGCAGACGAGCACCTCGCGCCGGGCCCGTACGACGTGCTCCTCGCCCTCCTTGGTGCGCACACGCACACCGGTGGCGCGGGTGCCTTCGAGTTCCAGCCCGAACGCCCAGGTCTCCAAGGCGATATGGAGGTTGGGCCGGTCCAGGAACGGGTGCAGATACGCCACGGAGGCGGAGGAGCGCTTGTTGTTCTCCGGGTGGTACGCGAGGTCGAAGAAGCCGACGCCTTCCTGGAACGGCTTCTTGTTGAAGCCTTCGATGCGCGGCACGTCGAGTGCGGTCCGCGCGGCCTCGACGAAGTCCCGGGCGATGGCGTTGCGGTCGGCCTCGTCCACGGGGACGATGTTGTTGCGCAGCCGGGCGAAGTACGGGTCCATCGATGCCGCGTCCCAGCCCTCGGCGCCCGCGTCGGCCCACTCGTCCCAGTCGGAGGGCAGCGGCTTGAAGGCGATGAGGGTGTTGTGGGACGAGCAGCCGCCGAGCACGCGGGCCCGGCTGTGGCGGATGTGCGAGTTGCCTCGGGGCTGCTCGGTCGTCGGGTAGTCGTAGTCCAGTTCACCGCCGAGCAGACCCATCCAGCGGCGCAGGGTGAGGACGTCGTCGCGTCCGACGTCGCTGGGACCGCCCTCGATGACGGCGACGGTGGTGTCGGGGTTCTCGGTGAGCCGGGAGGCGATCACCGATCCGGCGGTGCCGCCGCCGATGACGACATAGTCGTAGACGTGGTTGTCGGTCATGTGCTGGTTACCTCTGCTCCGTTGTGTGCGTTGCGTCGGTTGCGTACGGGTGCGCCCGCTGCCCGCGCGGCATGCGTCGCGGGTGTGTGTGTCCGCTGCCCGCGCGGGCATGCGTCGCGGCCGTGACCGCTGTCCGTGCGGGCATGCTTCGCGTGCGGCAGGTGCGTCGCGCCGCGTGTGCTTCAGCCCGCGAACCAGCGCACGGGGCGCGGAGCGAGGTTGTGGTAGATGTGTTTGGCCTCGCGGTACTCGGCGAGTCCGGTCGGGCCCAGCTCGCGGCCGATGCCGGACTTCCCGAAACCACCCCATTCGGCCTGCGGGAGGTAGGGGTGGAAGTCGTTGATCCAGACGGTGCCGTGGCGCAGCCGCCCGGCGACGCGCCGGGCACGGCCGGCCTCGGCGGTCCACACGGCGCCGGCGAGTCCGTACTCGGTGTCGTTGGCGAGAGCGACGGCCTCCTCCTCCGTGCGGAAGGTCTCGACGGTCAGGACGGGGCCGAAGACCTCCTCGCGGACGATGCGCATCCGGCGGTCGCACCGGTCGAGGACGGTGGGGCGGTAGAAGTAGCCGGGGCCGCCAGGCCGTTCGCCGCCGGCCCGGAGAACGGCGCCGTCCTCGATGGCGGACGCGATATGGTCCTCGGTCTTCGCAAGCTGCTGCGCGGAGACGAGCGGCCCGCATTCGACACCCGGGTCGGTGCCCCGGCCGAGGCGGATCCGCTCGGCGCGGCGGGCGAGTTCGGTGACGAACCGGTCGCGCAGCGACTCCTCGACGATGAGGCGGGATCCGGCGGAGCAGACCTGACCGCTGTGGATGAAGGCGGCGTTGAGAGCCTGGTCGACGGCGGTGTCGAAGCCCTCCTCGGTGGCGCAGGCGTCGGCGAAGACGACATTGGGGTTCTTGCCGCCGAGTTCGAGGGCGACCTTCTTGACGGTGTCGGCTGCGGCCCGGGCCACCTTCGTACCGCTGG
The DNA here is from genome assembly GCF_045040875.1 of Streptomyces sp. NBC_00012. NCBI lineage: Bacteria > Bacillati > Actinomycetota > Actinomycetes > Kitasatosporales > Streptomycetaceae > Streptomyces > Streptomyces sp. NBC_00012. The sequence goes on from NZ_CP108309.1 coordinate 898,931, forward strand.
CCAGGCCGCCGGTGAACGAGACCAGGTCGACGTCCGGGTGCTCGGCAAGGCGGGCCCCGACGGTGGCACCTGCGCCGGTGACGATGTTGGCGACGCCCTGCGGCAGCCCGGCCTCCATCAGGAGTTCGATGAGTGCGACGGTGGTGAGCGGGGTGATCTCGCTGGGCTTGACCACAAAGGTGTTGCCCGCCGCGAGTGCCGGGGCGATCTTCCAACTCGCCTGGAGCAGAGGGTAGTTCCAGGGGGTGATCAGTGCGCACACCCCGACGGGCTCATGAACGACGACGCTGTGGACCTCGTCGGTCCCGGCGTCGACGACACGTCCGCCGCTCTCGTTCATGACGAGGTCTGCGAAGTAGCGGAAGGCGTCACGCACGCAGTCGACATCGACGCGCCCCTCTTCGAGGGTCTTGCCGGCGTCCTGGCTCTCCAGGGCACCGATCTTCTCCCGGTCCCGCTCCAGCAGGGCCGCGACACGACGCAGCAGGTCCGCCCGCTCGGCCACGGGAGTACGCGGCCAGGATCCGTCGTCGAAGGCAGCACGCGCGGCGGCGACGGCGGCATCGGTGTCGGCGACGTCGCCCTCCGACACAACGGCGAAGACCCCTGCGTCGGCGGGGTCGATGATGTCGCGCGTGGCGCCGGAGACGGCCGAACGCCACTCTCCGCCCACGTGGATGGTCTGTTGTGCTGCCGACACGTCGTATTTGGCCTTTCGGTTCCGGATTGCTTCGTGCGCCGGTCCTACCCCGGCGAACTGGCCCCCTGCCCCGGGTCCGCGAAACCATTCCCCGCTGTTCACGGAAAGTGACCCGCCTCACGTGCCGGTGCCGGCCCGCCGTATCGTGCGGCCGCACCGTTGCGCCTGCGGTGGAACACCGGACCGACCGGGCTCGACGGTCACTACAGTCCGCTCTCATGACAACAGTTACGACGCGCGGGGTCGAGTACCGGGCCGACGGCCTGACGATGATCGGACACCTCGCACTCCCGGCCGGTGCCGAACGCCGGCCCGCGGTCCTGGTCGGGCCCGAAGGGATGGGTCTCAGCGACGTCGAGCGCCGCCGGGCCGACGCCCTGGCCGAGCTGGGATACGTGGCGCTGGCCTTCGACCTCCACGGCGGGCGCTATCTGGGCGACCCCGAGGAAATGCTGGCCCGTTGCATCCCGCTGCTCGCCGACCCCGACCGGATGCGGGACATCGGCCACGCGGCGCTCGACGTGCTGCGTGCCGAACCGCGGACCGACTCCGACCGGATCGCCGCCGTCGGCTACGGCACCGGAGGTGCGATCGCGCTGGAACTCGGGCGCGACGGTGTCGACCTGCGCGCGATCGGGACGGTCAACGCACTGACCACGGGCCGGCCGGGCGAGGCGGCGCGCATTCGCTGTCCGGTGTGGGCCGGGGTCGGCTCGGAAGACCCGATCATGCCGCCCGCGCAACGTGACGCGTTCACCGCCGAGATGCAGGCCGCGGGCGTCGACTGGCGCCTCGTGGTCTACGGCGGCGCCCTGCACGCCTTCCACCACCCGACGGTCGGCCACTCCGTGCCGCCCGGCGTCGGTTTCCACCCACGGCACGCGCAGCGAGCCTGGCGCGACGTCGTCGGCCTGCTCGCCGAGTGCCTTCCCGTGACGGGGTGATCCGGACGGCCGCCGAGTGGGTCGCGGATGGTCATGCGCGTGAGGCTCACCGGTAGGGGCCTGCTGCGATGATGGGCACGATCACTGCACCGAACAGACATTCGTTGGAGTTTCCACCGTGGACAGATTCGTCCTGGGCGGCACGGACTTCGCCGTCGACCGATCGGCGTCATCGGTCGAGCCGGCGCCGGACGGCACGGTGACCATCGAGGTGTGGGGAACGGACGAGGCCTTCGAGGCGCAGGGTGACACGGGCCCGTTCGCCTGGGTGACCCGCCCACCGCGGCTCTACCTCACGGCGGTTCCCGCCGTCCGGACCGGTGACGTGGCCACCGTGGCGTTCGACGACGGCATGGCCGACCTGTACGACATCGGTCTCTACCTCCATGAGCGCGGCGACGTCATCGGCGAACTGACCGTCGACCCGGCCCGCACCCTGCGCATCAGCGGTTCGGCACAGGTCAACGGACGTGCGGAGTCGATGGATGTGCAGGTGAGCCTCCCCCTGCTCGGCGCGTAGGAGAAGGCCCGGGGTCCGCCGCGCCGCCGACCGACCTACCGTCGCAGGTCCAGGGCAACCGCGGCGGAGTCGACCGCGGCGAGCCAGGCATCGGCGATGATCCGGTGGCCGGCAGGGCTCGGATGAACGCCGTCCCGCGCCAGCTCCGCGGCCTCGTGCTGCTCGGCGGCACGGCGGAACGCGAGGTCCGCGCGGACCAGTTGGGCCCCGTTGGCCGTCGCGGCACGGATGACGGCTTCGGTACGGGGGGTGAGGTCCTCGAACCAGTCCTCCTGGTCCGCGGAGACCGGAAGCAGGAACGGGGTGATGACGACCAGTCGGGCGGACAGTTGCCGCGTGGTCTCTGCGAGAAGGCGGTCGAGGCATTCCTCGAACTCGTCGACCGGGCTGGCGAGCCCGCTGTCGTAGCGCCGCCAGGTGTCGTTGATGCCGATCTTCACCGTGACCACGGTGGGCATGTGATCGATGACGTCGGTGGTCCAGCGGGCTTCGAGGTCGTACACACGATTGCCGTTGAGGCCCTTGTTGATGACGGTGGGCCCGGGTCCGCCGCTCGCCCGGCCCTGCAGGGTCCGCGCGATCTCGTGGACGTATCCGCTGCCCAGCGATGCGGAGTCCGTACGGTCGCGGCCCGCGTCGGTGATGGAGTCACCGATGAAGAGGAGGGTGTCCGTCGCCTCGATGTGCGCGTCCGCGCTGTGCTTGTCCTCGATGTGCGTGTCCGCGACACGCTTGTCCTCGATGTGCATGGTGCCGTCCTGACGGTGGGGTGGTGAGTCGGTGACCGCTGGTCGAGTGTGCCGCATGCGCCGGAGTCCTACCGAAGCGCCTCCTGGGGAAGCGGCCCCGTGCGAGGTGCCGCCACGCGCCGCAGAGTCGCGGCCTCGTCCGCCAGCACCGCCGGGTCGTCGCCGGGCACGAACTCCAGCAGCGCGTCCATCGGGACGCGCCGTTCGTTCAGCAGGCCGAAGACGCCGGCCCACAGGTCCGCACGCTCGGCCAGCCGCAGCCGGTGGTTGCCCGGCCACCACGAGAAGACATGCACCGCGCTGACCCGGTCGACGAGCTGGGAGAGCCCTGCCAGCGCCTCCTCGTCGGGAGCGTCGAGCGGCGGCTGCCAGTAGGTACGGAGATTGTCCGCGCCGACCTCGTCCAGCAGCCGGACCGTCGAGGCGACGGTGTCGGTGAGGGTCTTCGAGTGGAACTCCAGCGCGAGTTCCAGTCCGTGGTCCGCGCCGATCCGGGCCGCCTCCCGCAGACAGGCCGCGGTTTCGCTCCGCTCCTGCGGTGTGGCGGCCGCCGATCCGAGTGCACCCGCCCAGACCCGTACCCGTGGCGCCCCGAGGAGGACCGCGGCACGGGCGACCCAGGGAAACGCGGCCAGTCCGTCCTGCGTGGCGCGGAAGTAGGAACCGTACGAGCAGCAGGTGAGACCGTACCTGTCGCAGGCCCCGCGGGCCGCGCGGAGCGCGTCGGGCTCCGTCGGAGGCGCGTGCACGTCCGCCCCCCACTCGACCGCTTCCAGGCCCGCGTCCGCGGCCCTGCGCGCGACCTCGGCCGCCGGCAGCTGCCGGAAGGTGACCGAGCACAGCCCCGGGCTGGCTACGGTGGTGCCCGGGGTTCGGTCCCGGCTTTCGCTGCCTGTCACGGCGTTGCCTTCCTTCGGCCGCCTCGCGACGGCTCTCTTCCGCGAGGCGGTGCCTCGCCCTTCCGTGGAGCCCGGCCCCGGCCTGCGGCCGGGCGGGCGGGCTCCACGGACGGACCTTCTCACCGGTGGTGCCGTCACCGCCGGTGTCACCTCACGATGCGTTCGGACCGACGTCCGCGGCGGTGAGGGGGTGCCGCAGAGCGACCGCGGTCGAGTACTCGTCGGCGCCGATGTCCCGCGTGCTGCCTCGTGTGTCGCCGTCGATGTCGTCGGCCACGGCCGGGCTGCCCAATGTGGCCGCGCCGATCGCCGGGCTTCCCGCCGACAGCCGGGCGACGCCGTCCGTGCCGGTCACCAGCCTCGGGTCGACGCGGGTGTAACCGCCGGCAGGGATGTTGCCGTCGGCAGCCGCACCCCACAACATGTTGCTCTGCCAGGTGAAGCCGCTGGTCGCCCCCATCGCGACGAGGCTGCCCTTGTCGCCGACGATCAGGTTGTCGGCGATGACCACGTCCTGGGGCTCGTACGTCCGGGTCTCGCCCGAGAGCGAACCGGAGTTGCCGATCAGTGTGTTGTGCACGATGACCGCGCGGTCACAGGCGTCGTTGCCGCGCCTCTCCTCCTCCGTCTCGCCCGAGTTGTGGTCGCGGGTGGTGCCGCTGCCGACCACCAGGGCCCGGCCGGACAGTCCGCTGAGGTAGTTGTTGACGATGCTGTGGTCGTTGCCGTACAGCCGTACGCCCTCGCTGCCGCCGATCAGGTAGTTGCCCTCCACCCGGGAGCGGTTGCCGTGCCGCAGCACGATTCCGCCGCGGCTGTTGCGGATGGTGTTGTAACGGATGATGTTGTCGGAGGACTTCACCGAAATGGCTTCGGGGTCTCCGTCCGCGTGCTCGAACAGGTTGTACTCCACGACCGCGTGGGCGCTGGACAGCGCCCGTCCGCTGACGCCGAGCCGGATCGACTCCCCGCCGTTGGAGCCGGCGAAGCTGTGGTTGGAGAAGTGGTTCCTGAGGATCTGGAGGTTCTGGGCCATGGCGGTCGAGCCGGAGCCGTCGACGACGAGGAAGATTCCCGCGGTGGTCTTGTCGTGGAAGTGGTTGCGGTCGACCTTCGAGTCGTTGGACCGTACCAGGAGCCAGTACGGGTCACCGGTGTCCACGAACTGGAAGTCGTTGCGAGTCATCCGGATCGACGAGCAGTTCGCCGGGAGTTCCATCGTGGTGCTCTGCCGGAAGGCGGAGCCACTGACGGTGATGTTGCTCGAATCGGCGAAGACGAAGCTGCGTTCGCCGCGCAGCACCGCACCGCCACGGGTCTTGGAGACGATGGTGATCTGCGCGGCGCTGGTGCCGTTCTTGCCGGACACATCGATCGCGCCCCCCGACGGAACGGTGTACGTGCCGTCGGCCACGATGATCCGGTCACCGGGTACGGCGGCGTTGATCGCGCTCTGGAGTTCTGCCAGGGAGCCGACCTGCTTGTCGGCCGCCGAGGCGTCGACCGACATCGAGGTGCTGAGGGGCACGGCGGCGAGTGCTGCCACCGCGGTGCCCCTGAGGAACGTGCGTCGTTGCATGGTGCCTCCTGTGGCGACAAGGACGTGACGGGCCGGTCCGTACAGCCCCCGCAGCTGGACGTGCCTGAGCCAGGCGATCGGCGGTGGGGACAGCCGGGGCGGACCGGACCGGCTGTCCCGCTCGGACGGACGAGGTCAGCGGGCGTCGGGGCCGACGTCGGCGGTGGTCAGTGGGCCACGCCGGGGCGGCCGGAGCGAGTACTCGTCCGCACCCACGTCCGGGTGCCGGTCGCGCCGCTGTCCGTCGATGTCATGGGTGACCGGTGGCCGGCGAAGCGTGCCCGCGTCGATCACCGGGCTGCCGGCGCCCGGCCGGGTGGTGCCGTCCGGGCCGGTCACCAGCTTCGGGTCGACGCGGGTGCAACCGCCGGAAGGAATGTTGCCGTCGGCGGCGGCACCCCACAGGATGTTGCCGGACCAGTCGAAGCGCACGGTGTTCGCCATCGCGACCAGCTCGCCCGAGTCCCCGACGAACAGGTTGTCCGCGACGGTCACATCGCGCGGCTCGTGGGGGCGCTGGCTCTCGCCGGAGAGTGTGCCCTTGTTGTTCACCAGGGAGTTGTGCGCGATGAGGACCCGGTCGGGTGCGTCGTTGCCGCGGCGGTCGTCGGGCGACTCGCCGGGCAGGTGGTCGCGTTCCGAACCGCTGCCGATCACCATGGCCCGCCCGGAGAGGCCGGCGAGGTGGTTGTTGACGATCACATGGTCGTTGCCGTAGATACGTACGCCTTCCGTACCTGCGACGAGGTAATTGCCGTCCACCCGGTTGCGGTTGCCGTGCCGAAGGACGATTCCGCCGAGGCTGTCGCGGATGGTGTTGTGCCGGATGATGTTGTCCGAGCTCTTGACCGAGATGGCCTCCGGGTCGCCGTTGGCGCGTTCGAACAGGTTGTACTCCACGACCGCGTGGGCGCTGGACAGTGCCCGGGGGCTGACGCCGAGCCGGATCGGCTCTCCGCCGTTCGAGCCGGCGAAGGTGTGGTCGGAGAAGTAGTTCCTGAACACGTGGACGCGCTGGGCCATCTCCTCCGTGCCCGCGCCCTCGATCCCGAGGTAGATGCCGAGTGTGGATTTGCCGTGGAAGTGGTTGTGGTCGACCTTGCTGTCGTCGGCACGCACCATCACCCAGTGCAGGCCCTCGATGTCGGCGAGCTGGAAGTCGTTGCGGGTCAGCCTGATGTGCGAGCAGTTCGGGGGGATGTCCAGGGTGCTGCTCTGGCGGAAGGTGAAGCCGCTGAGCGTGATGTGGCTGGACGCGTCGAGGACGAAGCTGTGTTCGCCGTCGAGGACGACGCCGCCGCGGGAGGCGGCGACGATGGTGATGGGCGCGCGTTCGGTGCCCTGCTTGTTCCGGATGGTGAGGGGACGGTCCGGCGGAACGGTGTAGGTGCCGTCGGCCACGACGATGCGGGTGCCCGGCCGTGCCCGGTCGATGGCGGCCCGGAGCTCGTCGAGCGAACCGACGGCGGCCGGGGCCACCGCGCTCGCGGTCGGGAGACCGCCGGTGGGGGCGAGGGCGAGCGCCGCCCCTGCCGCGGAAGCCATGAGGAACGTGCGGCGTTGCATGGTGCCTCCGTGAGTGTGGTGGTGGATCGTGAGGGGCGGGGCCGGTGTCAGGCGCCGGCCCGGTCGGCCGGAGTGTCCAGGAACAGTTCGATGACCGGTACCGGGGTGTCGGGGCGCTGGACGGGGATCTCGAGAGTGAGCGTTCCGGCGGGCTGCCCGCCCATCTCCGTGTTCATGGCGGGCCGGTCCGGCTCGATGTGGACCTGGATGATCTCGGAGGCGTCGTTGAGCAGTTGGGCGTAGCGCACCCGGCCGGCGAGCCCCGGCAGGTGCAGATGACGCAGCGGCCAGGCGAACAGGTGGACGTAGAGCCGGTCGCCGCGCTGGGTGTACCGGCACTCGGCCGGGGCGGTGTACGGGGACGGGCCGCAGCCGCGGACCGACCGCTCGTGCAGGTCCATCCACCGGCCGATCTCGCCGAGGACGGCGACGGAGCGCGGTTCCAGCTCGCCGCGGCCGGTCGGGCCGACGTTGAGCAGCAGGTTGCCGCCCTTGGACACACCGTCGACGAGCATGCGGATCAGCAGGTCGGCGCTCTTGTGGTCCAGGTTGTCGCGGTCGTAGCCCCAGCTCCCGTTGAGCGTCTGGCACGCCTCCCACAGCACGGGCCGGCCGTCCTTGGTCATGGGGCCGGAGGGCTGGTACTGCTCGGGCGTGATGAAGTCGCCGGGCAGGCCGGTCCTGTCGTTGACGAGGATGTGCGGCTGGAGTGCGCGGACCGTCTCCAGCAGCTTCGGGGAGTCCCAGTCGTCCGGGCCCTTGCCGCCCCACCAGGTGCGGCCCGCGTACGAGAAGTCGAAGAACAGGTAGTCGACACGTCCGAAGGAGGTCAGCAGCTCGCGGACCTGGCCGTGCAGATAGCGCTGGTAGTCGCGGATGTCGCGGTCGGCGGCCGCGGCCTTGAACTCCTCGTCGTCGCGCTGCGGATGGGTGCCGTCCACCGGGAAGGACGGGTGGTGCCAGTCGATGAGCGAGTAGTAGAGGCCGACCTTGAGCCCTTCGGCCCGGCATGCCTCGACGAAGGGTCCGACGAGGTCGCGGCCGTACGGGGTGTTGGTGACCTTGTACTCGGTGAGGGCGCTGTCCCACAGGCAGAAGCCGTCGTGGTGCTTGGTGGTCAGGACGACGTACCGCATGCCCGCCGCCCTCGCGGCCCTGGCCCACCGGACCGGGTCGTAGCGGTCGGGGTCGAAGTGGTCGAAGTAGACCTGGTACTGCTCGTCGGTCAGCTTCTCCCGGTTCTTGACCCATTCGTGCCGTGCGGCGAGCGAGTACAGGCCCCAGTGGACGAACATGCCGAACCGGTCGGTGGTGAACCAGGTGGTGTCCGGGGTCGTGGCGGGTGCGGAGGGGTACGCCGACGGCGTCTCAGCGCTCGGGGTCATGGGGCATCGTTCCTTGTCGTCGGCGTCCGGGCCTTGCCACGGCGCTTCCGGAGGGCTGGTCGTACGGGGACGGAGGTTCGAGCGCGGACGGTCTGCCGGGTCAGCCCTTCAGGGCACCGGAGGACAGGCCGTGCACGAAGGAACGCTGGAAGAACAGGAAGACGATCACGGAGGGGAGCAGAGCCAGCAGGGAGGCGGCCATCACCACTCCCGGGGTGACGGCGGGGTCGATCCGCAGGGTCCGCAGCGCCAGCGGGAGCGTGTACGAGGAGGAGTCCGTGGAGACCAGGAGGGGCAGCAGGTACTGGTCCCAGATCATGGTGAAGCCGAAGACCCCGATGACCCCGAGCGCGGGCTTGCACATCGGCAGGATGATCTGGGCGAAGATGCGCAGGTCGCCGGCGCCGTCGATGCGGGCGGCCTCCTCGAGTTCGCGGGGCACGTCCTTCATGAACTCGGTCATCACGAGGATGGAGAATCCCCAGGCGCCCAGCGGGACGATCATTCCGGCCAGGGTGCCGATGAGGTTGAAGTGGACGACCGGCAGGTCGGAGAGGATCACGGACAGCGGGAGGGCCAGGATCTCCTCGGGCAGCATCAGCGTCGCGAGGATGGCGACGAGCACCAGCGTCATCCCCGGGAAGCGCTTCCTGGCCAGTGCGTACCCGGCCAGGACGGAGACCGCCACCTGGAGCAGCAGTCCGAAGCCGACCACGAAGAACGAGTTCAGCAGGTAGGCGAGCACACCCTGGTCGAAGGCGATCCGGAAGTTGTCCAGAGTGGCGCCCGAGGGGATGACGCTGAGCTGGGTCGGGTCCTTGACGTGGCTGAAGGCGCTGACCAGCAGGGCCAGCAGGGGGCCCGCGAAGACGATCAGGACCAGCAGGTAGGTGATGGCCTTCAGGATCCGCCCGCCCGGACTACGGCTCTCTGTCAGACCGAGCGCGGTGTCGTTCGGCGCGTTCATTTGCTTTCTCTCCGTCGCAGCAGGTGGACGACGACTGTCAGGATCAGCGTCGCGATGAACAGCAGGACGGCTCCCGCCGCGCCGACGCCGAGTCTGTTCTGCTCCAGACCGAGCTTGTAGATCAGGGTCATCACGACCTCGGTGGAGCCGTCGGGCCCGCCGTTGGTGAGCAGGAACACCTCGGTGAACACGCGCAGTCCGCGGATCGCGGCGAGGATGAACAGGATCGAGAACACCGATCGCAGTCCGGGCACCGTCACATGCCAGACCCGTTGCAGCCGGGAGGCGCCATCGACCTTCGCGGCCTCGTACAGGCCGCGGTCCACACTGGTGAGGCCGGCGAGGAAGATCATCATGTCGTAGGGGGCACCCCGCCAGATGCCGGTGAGCATGATGGAGGCCATCGAGGTGTCGGGGTCGTTGATGAATCCCGAGGGGCCGAACCCGACCAGGCCGAGGATGGAGTTGAGCATGCCGTCGGCGGTCGGGTGGTACATGATCCGCCACAGTTCGGCGACGACCGCGATCGGCACCACCACCGGAAGGAACGCCGCGGAGCGTACGAATCCGAGCCTGCGGCCCTGTCCCTCCATCAGCAGTGCGAGTACGAGGCCGAGGGCCATCGAGCCGGCCGTCTGTCCGGCGGCGAGAACGACGGTGTGCCAGGCGGCCTCACGGAAGCCGTCGGACTGGAGCACCGTGGAGTAGTTCTCGGTGCCGACCCATCTGTTGCCGAGGTAGGGCTGGACGTCCTGGAAGGACATGGTCAGCGCGCTGACCATGGGGATGAACTTGAAGTACAGGAAGAGAAGCAGTGCCGGTGCCAGGAACAGCCACGGTGTCCACCACCGGCCCGCCCGGCGGTCGTGCCCGCGACGGCCGGCGGCCGTGCGGCCCGGTTTCCGGGTGGCGGGCCCGGCCGCCGGGAGGGCGGCCGGATCCGCCTGGTCAAGACTCATGACGCGGCGATTCCCTGTTCCTTGAGGATGTCGGCGAGCTGCTTGTCGAGCTCCTTCAGCTTGGTCCCGGTGTCCAGGTCGCAGTCGGCCATCAGGGCATTGACGGTCTCCGCGGTCGTCTGCCGGACGGGGGTCCAGTTCGGGATCGACGGCGCGTACCGACCGGAGCTCTGGTAGATCTCCGCGTAGGTCTTCCAGCGGGGGTCGGGACGGACCTTGGAGATGTCCACCGACTTGTTGACGGGCAGCTGCACGGTGAATCCGGTCTCGCCCGCCATGCCGGTCTTCTGGCCCTCGGCGGAGACGGCGAAGTCGGCGAAGGCGTCCTGGCCCGCCATGTTCTCGGAGCCCGCCATCAGGTAGATGGACCCGCCCTCGGCGAGCACGGTGGCATCCTTCGGGCCCTTGGGCATCGGGACGACCTCGTACTTGTCCTTGCCGAGGGTCTCGTCGAAGCGGGGCAGCAGGTACGGGCCGACGACGAACATGCCGGTCCGGCCCGCCTCGAACGTCTCGTTCGTGGGCGGGGTCTCCATGGTCACGGCGCCCGGCTGGATGACCTTGTTCTTGCAGCCGAGGTCGCGGAACCACTGCACGGCCTGAACCGATTCCTTCGTGGTCATCGCGGGCTTGTACTTGCCGTCCCCGGCCTCGGTGATGAAGTCTCCGCCCGCGGCCCAGAGGAAGTTGGAGAAGTACCAGGAGGCGTATCCGCGCTTGGTGGACAGCGGAGCGGCGAGGCCGTACGTGTTCTTCTTGCCGTCGCCGTCGGGGTCCTTGGTGGTGAAGGCATCGGCCATCGCGGCGAAGTCGTCCCAGCTCTGCGGGACTTCGAGCTTCAGCTTCTCACGCCAGTCCTTGCGGATGAGCAGCGCGGACGCCTGCGCCGAGTACGGCAGGCCGAACTGCTTGCCGTCCACGCTCTTGCCGGAGTCCAGCCCCTGGCCGACGATCTGCTTGCCGTTCTCGACCTTGTCCAGATCGATCTCCCGGAGCAGGCCCTGGCTGTGCATGGCGCCCAGCTGCGTCACATCGTTCATGACGATGTCGGGCAGCTTCTTCTGCGCGGCCCGCTGCTGGAGTTTGGTCTCGAAGTCGTCGAAGATCGCCGTGACCTTGACCTTGTAGCCCGTGGCCTTCTCGAAGGCGGCGGCGAGCTTGAGCGCCCCCTGCTCTCCCGGGCCGCCCGGTGTCGTCCGGGTCCACAGTTCGAGCGGTGCCTTCGAGTTCTGCTTGGCGTCCACTCCCGCAGGCCCTGATGTACAGCTGGTGAGGACTAGCGCGGAAGCGAGAACACCCGCACCGATCCACCGCGATCTCTGCATGACAACTCCTGTTTCGCCGCATCACAGCTGGCCTGGAAGCGCTTGGTCACAGCTGGTCTGGAAAGCGCTTGCTGGGACGCTAACGGGGTCCGAATCCTTGGTCAATAGTCCGATGAATACAAAAGCTTCGCGATGGCCCGCAAAAGCCTTGCCGAACCCGCCCCCACGCCACTCCCTCACGACCCACCACCTCCGGTCACAACCGGAGTGCTTCATGAAAGCCCCTGGCAAGACGGTAGTTTCGCCACCTTGCACACCGGCGGACCGACCACGCACCACTCACACCCGAACGCGAAAGCCGACGGTTCGGCGACTTCCAGGTGACCGATCCTCATCCGAGGCCTCCCCCAATCATCCGATGTATCGTGCCTGCAAGCACATCGACCAGGGCAACGAACAAGCCACATCAATCTTCAACATCGGGTCAGACATTTCCCCACGCGCCCGACCAGAGCCCACGAGTCCATTCGCTGACCGTCCGTCAGCGAAGAGCTGAGGAGCGTAACGCCATGAACGAGCCGGCCCGCAGACCGACAGCCCTGTTGGTCATGGAGGAAGAACGCAGGGCGGACGTCTACCCCCGCCAGGTCCTAGCCGAAGTGGAACGTCTCGTACACCTGCAGGGTCCGCCCCTCACACGGCAGCAGCTCGACGAGGACCCCGACGTGCTGCGACAGGTAGATGTCCTGCTCGCGGGCTGGGGCGCGCCCGTGCTCGATGCCGCCTTTCTCTCACATGCCCCTCGATTGCGGGCCGTCCTCGTCGCCGCGGGCTCCGTGCGGCACCTGACCACACCGGCCTTCTGGGCGCGCGGCGTCCCGATCGTCTCCGCGGCCGCGGCCAACGCCGTCCCGGTCGCCGAGTTCACTCTCGCCCAGGTCCTTCTCGGACTCAAGCAGGTGCATCGCATCGCCCGGGAGGTGGCGAGCAGCCGCCGTTTCCCCCACAACCCCCAGGTGCCGGGGGCCTACCGGTCACGCGTGGGCCTGCTGGGGCTCGGGCACATCGGCCGTCTCGTCGCGGCCCACCTCGGCCGCTTCGACATCGAGGTCCTGGCCACGGATCCCCTCGCCTCCCCCGACACCGCCCGGCAGGCGGGGGTCCGGCTGGTCGGCATCGAGGAGTTGTTCGCCACCTGCCATGTCGTCAGTCTCCACGCGCCCCTCCTGCCTGAGACCCGCGGCACGATCGGGGCACCGCTGCTGAACTCCCTGGGGCCTGGCGCGACGCTGATCAACACCGCACGCGGCGCGCTCATCGACGAGACCGCCGTGGCGGAGGTCCTGCACGCCAGACCCGACCTCACCGCCGTACTCGATGTCACGCACCCGGAGCCTCCCGCCCATGACTCGCCACTTTTCACCCTTCCCAACGTCGTCCTGACACCCCACCTCGGCGGTGCCCTCGGGGCCGAACGTCATCGTCTCGGAGAGCTTGTGCTCGACGAACTCCGACGCTTTATACATGACCGACCTCTCCAGCACGTGATCGACCCCGCCCGCGCCGCCTCGCTGGCCTGAGGAGGCAGCGTCAGGCCCGGGACGTCAGCGAAACGTCAGCGAAACGTGCGTGGAACGTCAGCGCGGGACGGGAGAGTTCGGGGCCCGGCCGAGCTGGCGGCTCCGGCTTGTGACGCGCTCGTGGGTTGGTGTGTTGTGCTCGCGAGTCGGGGCTCGGATCTGGGTGTTGGGTTTCGGGTGTTGGGTTTTCGCGCGTCGGGTTTTCGGACGATGGTCGCGGGGCGGGCGGCGGGTTCGGACCCGCCGCCCGCCCCGCGCAGCCACCGCACGGCCACCCTCAGTGCGGCCGCCAATGGAATTTTCCGCCGCCCACCCACCGCACCACAGTCGGGTCGTCGAGGTCATGGACCTTGATTCCTGCGGCCGAGGCGACGGCGAGCACATCCACCATCGATGTCGCCGCGCTGACCACCTCCCCGTCGATCTCCACGAGACGGAAGGGCGGGTCACCGGGCTGCACACCGAGCACGGTGATCCGGGCCGACGAGATGTAAGGGCTAGCACTTTCGGTCATGCGTAGATCGCTTCCACGCCACGGGCGACACTATGCCCGGCGGCAGGACAGGTGACGCTCCTTCGCCGAACAGTGCGTCTACCTGGGGCAATGGGGTGACGCCCAGATGGCCCGGCCCGCCGCGCGGAACCACCGCGCGGGGCGGCCCCCGCCCGGCCCCGGCCCACGTTCGGGCGGGGACCGGACGCCTGTGGCCGTCCGATGGTCCGGAGCCGGGCCCGGGGGGGGTCAGTCCTCCCCCTCCAGGTTGCCCTCCGTCTCCAGGTATGCCTGGCGCAGGGCATCGAGGATCGCCGGGTCGGGCTTGGCCCACATGCCGCGGGACTCCGCTTCCAGCAGGCGTTCCGCGATGCCGTGCAGGGCCCAGGGGTTGGCCTGCTGGAGGAACTCGCGGTTGGCCGGGTCCAGGACGTACGTCTCGGTGAGCTTGTCGTACATCCAGTCGGCGACCACGCCCGTCGTCGCGTCGTATCCGAAGAGGTAGTCGACGGTGGCGGCCAGCTCGAAGGCACCCTTGTAGCCGTGCCGCCGCATCGCCTCGATCCACTTGGGGTTCACCACCCGGGCGCGGAAGACCCGGGAGGTCTCCTCCAGCAGGGTGCGGGTGCGGACCGTCTCGGGGCGGGTGGAGTCGCCGATGTACGCCTCCGGGGCGGTGCCGCGCAGGGCGCGGACGGTGGCCACCATGCCGCCGTGGTACTGGAAGTAGTCGTCCGAGTCGGCGATGTCGTGTTCGCGGGTGTCGGTGTTCTTGGCCGCGACCGCGATCCGCTTGTACGCCGTCTCCATCTCCTCGCGGGCCGGGCGGCCGTCGAGTTCCCGTCCGTAGGCGTAGCCGCCCCACACCGTGTAGACCTCGGCGAGGTCCGCGTCGGTGCGCCAGTCGCGGGAGTCGATGAGCTGGAGCAGACCGGCGCCGTACGTACCGGGGCGGGAGCCGAAGATACGGGTGGTGGCGCGGCGTTCGTCGCCGTGGGCGGCCAAGTCGGCCTGGGTGTGGGCGCGTACGTGGTTCTGCTCGGCGGGCTCGTCCAGGGAGGCGACGAGGCGGACCGCGTCGTCGAGGAGGCCGATGGTGTGCGGGAATGCGTCGCGGAAGAAGCCGCTGATGCGCAGGGTGACGTCGATGCGCGGGCGGCCGAGCTCGGCCGGCGGGATCGCCTCCAGGCCGGTCACGCGGCGCGAGGCGTCGTCCCAGACGGGGCGGACGCCGAGCAGCGCGAAGGCTTCGGCGACGTCGTCACCGGCGGTACGCATCGCGCTGGTGCCCCACAGGGACAGGCCGACCGAGGTGGGCCAGTCGCCGTTGTCGGTGCGGTAGCGCTCCAGGAGCGAGTCGGCCAGGGCCTGGCCGGTCTCCCAGGCGAGGCGCGAGGGTACGGCCTTGGGGTCGACGGAGTAGAAGTTGCGGCCGGTCGGCAGGACGTTGACCAGGCCGCGGAGCGGGGAGCCGGAGGGTCCGGCGGGAACGAATCCGCCGTCCAGCGCGTGCAGGGCGTGGTCGAGTTCGTCGGTGGTGGCGGCCAGCCGCGGGACGACCTCGCGGGCGGCGAAGGCGAGGATGTCGGCGACCGCCCGCGGGTGCCCGGCGGCCACCTCGGCGACGGCGTCCGGGGACCAGTCGGCGTCCTCCATCGCCTGGACCAGTGCGCGGGCCCGCTCCTCGGCCTCGTCGGCGGTGACGCGGGTCGCGGCGGACTCGTCGAGCCCGAGGGCCTCGCGCAGGCCCGGCAGGGAGGCGGTGCCGCCCCAGATCTGGCGGGCCCGCAGGATCGCGAGGACGAGGTTGACCCGGTCGGCGCCGGCCGGGGCGCCGCCCAGCACATGCAGGCCGTCGCGGATCTGGGCGTCCTTGATCTCGCAGAGCCAGCCGTCGAGATGCATGATGAATTCGTCGAAGCCCTCGTCCTCGGGGCGGTCCTCCAGCCCCAAATCGTGGTCGAGCTTGGCGGCCTGGATCAGGGTCCAGATCTGCGCGCGGATCGCCGGGAGCTTCGCCGGGTCCATCGCCGCGATCTGGGCGTGCTCGTCCAGGAGTTGTTCGAGACGGGCGATGTCCCCGTAGCTGTCGGCCCGTGCCATCGGCGGTACGAGGTGGTCCACCAGGGTGGCGTGGACGCGCCGCTTGGCCTGCGTTCCCTCGCCCGGGTCGTTGACCAGGAACGGGTAGATCAGCGGCAGGTCACCGAGGGCCGCGTCGGGACCGCAGGCGGCGGAGAGTCCGGCGTTCTTGCCGGGCAGCCACTCCAGGTTGCCGTGCTTGCCGAGGTGGATCATCGCGTCGGCGCCGAAGCCGTTGTCGTCGGCCCGGGCGGCGATCCAGCGGTAGGCGGCCAGGTAGTGGTGCGAGGGCGGCAGATCGGGGTCGTGATAGATCGCGATCGGGTTCTCGCCGAAGCCGCGCGGCGGCTGGATGAGGATGAGCAGATTGCCGCGGCGCAGGGCGGCGAGCACGATGTCGCCGTCCGGGTTGCTCGACCGGTCCACGAACATCTCGCCCGGGGCCGGGCCCCAGTGCTGCTCGACGGATTCACGGAGCTCGGCCGGCAAGGTCGCGTACCAGCGCCGGTAGTCGGCGGCCGGGATCCGGACCGGATTGCGGGCCAACTGCTCCTCGGTGAGCCACTCCTGGTCGTGTCCGCCCGCCTCGATCAGTGCGCGGATCAGCTCGTCGCCGTCGCCCGACACGAGGCCGGGGACCTCCTGCGTACCGAAGTCGTATCCCTGCTCCTGGAGTCGGCGCAGCAGGGCGACGGCGCTGGCCGGGGTGTCGAGGCCGACGGCGTTGCCGATCCGGGAGTGTTTGGTCGGGTACGCGGACAGCACGAGCGCGATCCGCTTCTCGGCGGCCGGGATGTGGCGCAGCCGGGCATGGCGCACGGCGATACCGGCGACGCGGGCGGCGCGCTCGGTGTCGGCGACGTACGCGGGCAGTCCGTCCTCGTCGATCTCCTTGAACGAGAACGGCACGGTGATCAGGCGGCCGTCGAACTCGGGGACCGCGATCTGGCTGGCGGCATCGAGCGGTGAGACGCCCTCGTCGTTGTCCTCCCAGTCGGTGCGTGAACCGGTGAGGCAGAGCGCCTGGAGGATGGGGACGTCGAGGCCGCTGAGGACGCCCGCGTCCCAGGACTCGTCGTCGCCGCCCGCCGATGCCTCGGCCGGCCGGGTGCCGCCCGCGGCGAGGACGGTGGTCACGATCGCGTCGGCGGCGCGCAGCTCTTCGATGAGCTCGGGTTCGGGGGTGCGCAGGGACGCGACGTACAGCGGCAGCGCGCGGGCGCCCGCGTCCTCGACGGCACCGCACAGCGCGTCCACGAAAGCGGTGTTGCCGCTCATGTGGTGGGCGCGGTAGTAGAGCACGGCGACGACCGGGCCGTCGGTGCGGCGGGCGGTGCGCTCCAGGGGGCCCCAGGAGGGTGCCGGGGCGGGCGGTGCGAAGCCGTGGCCGGTGAGCAGGACGGTGTCGGAGAGGAAGCGGGCGAGCTGGTCCAGGTTGGCGGGCCCGCCGTGGGCCAGGTAGGCGTGGGCCTCGGCGGCGATACCGATGGGGACCGTGGAGGCGGCCATCAGCTGGGCGTCGGGGGCCTGTTCACCGGTGAGGACGACGACGGGGCGTCCGGTGGCGAGGACTTGGTCGAGGCCGTCCTGCCAGGCACGTACGCCACCGAGGAGGCGTACGACGACCAGGTCGGCGCCGTCGAGGAGCTGCGGGAGGTCCTGGAGC
The DNA here is from genome assembly GCF_045040875.1 of Streptomyces sp. NBC_00012. Classification (NCBI taxonomy): domain Bacteria; kingdom Bacillati; phylum Actinomycetota; class Actinomycetes; order Kitasatosporales; family Streptomycetaceae; genus Streptomyces; species Streptomyces sp. NBC_00012. Next base: position 916,285 of record NZ_CP108309.1, read on the forward strand.
GGGAGCCGGGAGGGGTTGGCGTAGCGGTAGGAGACCGGGCCGTCCGAGGCGCGGGCGCTGAGCAGGTCGGTGTCGGACGTCGACAGGAGCAGGATCATGCGGCGTCGGGCCTTCCTCGGGGTGTCCACGCCCCGGGCGGTGTCGGAATGGAGCTCCCCTGCTCGACGGAGTCGAGGGCCGGGGAAGGGAGTTCCTGACTCGCCCGGCCGGGGCCGGGCTCACAGTGGCGGGACCGTGCCGGAATCGCACCGGACTTCCTCCCCTGTCGCCGTCTGTGGCGACGACGTGCCGGATGGCCCGTCACTAGGCATAGTAAGGGCCGGTCAACCGATGGAGGACATACGGATCTGGTCAGATGGTCGGTATGCTCGCCGCCATGCCCCCACCTGCCACTTCGCCTTCGCTGCCCGAAGACGCGTCTGCCCGGGACCGCGGTGACGCCTGCCCCGGCACGCTGCGGCTGCACCGGGCGGACGACGGCGCTCTGGCCCGTGTCCGGGTGCCCGGTGGTCTGCTGACCGCGGTGCAGGCGGATGTGCTGGGGGCGGCGGCGGAGAGTCTGGGCGATGGTGAGTTGCATCTCACTTCGCGCGGCAATGTCCAGTTGCGCGGACTGGGCCCGCACTGCGGTGGCGAACTGGCCGGCCGGCTGGGCGAAGCGGGGCTGCTGCCCTCCGCCCGCCACGAACGGATACGCAACATCGTCGCGTCGCCGCTCTCGGGGCTCGACGGCCGGGGGGCACAGGATGTCGGGCCGTGGCTCCGGACGCTGGACGCGCTGCTGTGCGCGGGCGGCCGGACGGCCGGACTGTCGGGCAGGTTCTTGTTCGTGCTCGACGACGGTCGTGGTGATGTGGACGCGCTGGGCGGCGATGTGACGCTGCTGGCGCAGGACGACGGAGCGGCGCTGCTGCGGATCGGCACGGACCGGACCGTGGTGCGGATACCCGGCGCGCGGGCGCCGCAGGCCGTCCTCATGGCGGCCGAGATCTTTCTGGAGCGGGCGTCCGGCACCGGTGCCTGGCGTGTGACGGATCTGCCCGGCGGCGCCGGCCCCCTTCTCGACGAGGTGGCACGGCGGTTGCGGAGGGAGGGCTACGGCCCCGCCGCCACCGAGAACCGCGACTGCCCGCACGGATCGGACGGCCCCGCCCCGGGCGTGGTGACCGGCCGGCACGACGAGGCGGCGCTGTCCATCGGCATCCCCCTGGGGCGCTTCACCCCGGCGCAGTGGCGGTCGCTGACGGAGACGGCCCGGCACGGTGGCCGTGGCGAATTGCGGCTGACACCGTGGCGCGGGGTCGTCGTACCGGGAGTGGAGCGGCGGCGGGCCGCAGGGCTGCTGGACAGTCTGGGGACCACCGGCCTCGTCGTCGGGCCCGACTCCCCCTGGACCGGGGTGGGAGCCTGCATCGGCCGGCCCGGCTGCGCGAAATCGCTGGCCGACGTGCGGGGCCGGGCAGCGGCCGCGGTGGGGCCCGTGGGCCTGCTGCCGGTGTACTGGTCCGGGTGCGAACGCCGGTGCGGCCATCCCCGCGGCGAGTGGGTCGACGTCGTCGCCACCCCCTCCGGCGGACACCGGATCTGTGTCGTGCGGGGCGAGGAACGGGACGCCCCGGTGAGCGTCCACGACAGCCCCGGCGGGCTCGCCGCGGCGGTTGCCGCGGCCCGCGGTACGCGCGGCTGATCCCGTACGCCCGACTCCCCCATCACCCGACCGTTGCACGCCCGAGGAAGAAAGCGAAAGCACTGTGCACCAGTACGAGAAGGACGGACCGGCGATCTACCGCCAGTCCTTCGCCACGATCCGTGCCGAGGCGGATCTCGCGGGTCTGCCCGCAGATGTGAGCCAGGTCGCGGTCCGCATGATCCACGCCTGCGGGATGGTCGACCTCGTCCGCGATCTCGCTTTCACCCCGGACGCGGTCGCCCACGCCCGCGCCGCGCTGCGGGCCGGCGCACCCATCCTGTGCGATGTGGCGATGGTCGCCAGCGGTGTGACCCGCAAGCGGCTGCCCGCGGACAACGAAGTGGTGTGCACCCTGTCCGACCCGTCGGTGCCGGGCCTGGCGAAGGAGCTGGGCACCACCCGTAGCGCCGCCGCCCTGGAGCTGTGGCGCGACCGGCTGGAGGGCGCGGTCGTGGCCGTCGGGAACGCGCCGACCGCCCTGTTCCGGCTGCTGGAGATGATCGAGGAGGGCGCGCCCCGCCCCGCCGCCGTCATCGGTGTGCCGGTCGGCTTCATCGGTGCCGCCGAGTCCAAGGACGCCCTGGCCGCCCACCCGTCCGGGCTGGAGCATCTGATCGTCCGAGGCCGTCGCGGCGGCAGCGCCATCGCGGCCGCCGCCCTCAACGCGATCGCCAGCGAGGAAGAGTAGACGTGAGCGAGCAGAAGACGGGCCGGCTGTACGGGGTCGGGCTCGGCCCCGGCGATCCGGCTCTGATGACCGTACGCGCGGTGGAGATCATCGCCGAGGCCGATGTCATCGCGTACCACAGCGCCCGGCACGGACGGTCCATCGCCCGGTCCATCGCGGCGAAGCACATCCGTGCCGACCATGTCGAGGAGCGGTTGGTCTACCCCGTCACCACGGAGACCACGGACCACCCGGGCGGGTACCGGGGAGCGATGGAGGAGTTCTACGCCGAGGCGGCGGCCCGTCTGGCGGTGCACCTCGACGCCGGGCGGACGGTCGCCGTGCTGGCCGAGGGCGACCCGCTCTTCTACGGCTCGTACATGCACATGCACAAGCGGCTCGCGGACCGCTACCCGACCGAGGTGATCCCGGGCGTCACCTCCGTCAGCGCGGCCGCCGCGCGGCTCGGCACCCCGCTCGTGGAGGGCGAGGAGGTGCTGACGATCCTGCCCGGCACACTTCCCCAGGAGGAGCTGACCGCCCGTCTCGCCGCCACCGACGCGGCCGTGGTGATGAAGCTGGGACGTACGTTTCCCACGGTGCGCGGCGCCTTCGAGGCGTCCGGGCGGCTGCCCGAGGCCCGTTACGTCGAGCGCGCCACGATGGCCGGGGAGCGGGTCGGCGAGCTGGCCGAGGTCGAGGCCGGCTCGGTGCCGTACTTCGCGGTCGCGGTCCTGCCCAGCAGGGTCGGGGCACCGCGTCCCGAACGCGCCCCGGAGTGCGGCGAGGTGACCGTGGTCGGCACCGGACCGGCCGGGCCGCTGTGGCTGACCCCCGAGACGCGCGGGGCGCTGGCCGCCGCCGACGACCTGGTCGGCTACACCACCTACCTGGACCGGGTGCCGGTCCGGCCGGGGCAGGTGCGCCACGGCTCCGACAACAAGGTCGAGTCGGAGCGTGCCGAGTTCGCCCTCGATCTGGCCCGGCGCGGGCGGCGGGTGGCCGTGGTGTCGGGCGGCGACCCCGGGGTCTTCGCCATGGCGACGGCCGTCCTCGAAGTGGCGTCGCAGGACGAGTACGCGCGGGTGCCGGTGCGGGTGCTGCCGGGGGTGACCGCGGCCAACGCCGCCGCCGCGCGGGCGGGTGCGCCACTGGGCCACGACTACGCGACGATATCGCTCTCCGACCGGCTCAAGCCGTGGGAGGTGATCGCGGAGCGGCTGCGCGCGGCCGCGACGGCGGATCTCGTGCTCGCGCTGTACAACCCCGGTTCGCGCAGCCGGACCTGGCAGGTCGGCAAGGCCCGTGACCTGCTCCTCGAACACCGCTCGCCGGACACGCCCGTGGTCCTCGGCCGGGATGTCGGCGGGCCCGCCGAGAACGTACGGACCGTGCGCCTGGGCGATCTCGACCCCGGCGAGGTCGACATGCGCACGATCCTGCTCGTCGGGTCCTCGCAGACCCGCTGGGTCGAGCGCGGTGACGGACGGCAGATCGTCTGGACGCCCCGCCGGTATCCGGAAGGCTGAGAGGCCGTCGGTACCCGGAGGGCTGAGAGGCCGTCGGGTGACCTCCGAGCCGGGGCGGCCGGCCCTACGTCCGGTGGCGGATGTGTTCGCGGAGCCAGGCGACAGCCGGCTCAGGGCCTTCGACGACCTGGACACCCTCGGGCACGGGCGGCCGCCGCACCACCACCACCGGGATCCGCGCCTCACGGGCCGCGGCGAGTTTGGGGGCGGTGGCGGCGCCGCCGCTGTCCTTCGTGACGACGACGTCGATGCGGTGACGGCGGATCAGCTCGCGTTCCCCGTCCAGGGTGAAAGGGCCCCGGTCGAGCAGCACCTCCATGCGGGCGGGGTACGGAGCCTCGGGGGCGTCCACCGAACGCATCAGGAACCACAGCTCGTCCAGCCCGGCGAAGGCGGCAAGTCCCATCCGCCCGGTCGTGAGGAACACCCGCCGGCCGAGCGCGGGCAGTGCCGCCGCGGCCTGAGCCAGCGAACCGGCCGGGTGCCAGTCGTCACCGTCGACGGGCACCCAGCCGGGCCGGCGCAGCGCCAGCAGGGGAACATGGGCGGCAGCGGCGGCAGCGGCCGCGTTGAAACTGATCGTCCCGGCGAAAGGATGGGTGGCGTCGATGAGCGCGTCCACCTGGTGGGTACGCAGCCATGCGGCGAGCCCGTCGGCTCCTCCGAAGCCGCCGATGCGGACCTCGCCGGGCGGAAGCCTCGGACCGGCCACGCGTCCGGCGAGCGAACTCGTCAGCCTGGCCCCGGCCGGGCACACCTCCACCAGCAACTCGGCGAGGCGGCGGGCCTCCGTCGTCCCGCCGAGTACGAGTACATGCATCGGATCCATCCATGGGTGAGATTGAGGGCGGACGCAGCGCCCAGCTGAAACACACCGGTCTGCGGCCCGGCTGGACCACCGGCGCCTGTGCGACCGCGGCGGCCACCGCCGCGTACACGGCCCTGCTGACGGGCGACTTCCCCGACCCGGTGACGATCACCCTACCCAAGGGGCAGACGCCCGCCTTCGCGCTCGCGGTGGAGGAGCTGGCCGCGGGGCGGGCGACGGCCGGGGTGGTCAAGGACGCGGGCGACGACCCCGATGTGACGCACGGCGCTCTCGTCCGGGCCACCGTGCGGCGGCTGCCGCCGGGCTCGGGTGTGGTGTTCCGGGCCGGGCCCGGAGTGGGCACGGTCACCCTTCCCGGGCTGCCGCTCGACGTCGGGGAGCCGGCGATCAATCCTGTGCCGCGCCGGCTGATCCGGGACCACATCGCGCGGGTCGCCGCGGAGCACCGGGGGGCGGGGGACGTGGAGGTCACCGTTTCGGTGGACCACGGTGAGGAGATCGCCCGCTCGACGTGGAACCCGCGCCTGGGCATCCTGGGTGGCCTGTCGATCCTCGGCACGACCGGTGTGGTGGTGCCGTACTCCTGCTCGGCGTGGATCGACTCCATCCGCCGCGGTGTGGACGTCGCCCGTGCCGCCGGGCACACCCACGTGGCCGGGTGCACGGGTTCCACCTCGGAGAGGACCGTCGTGTCCGAGTACGGGCTGCCGGAGATCGCGCTGCTCGACATGGGCGACTTCGCGGGCGCGGTGCTCAAGTACATCCGCCGTCATCCGGTGGACCGGCTCACGGTCTGCGGCGGGTTCGCGAAGCTGTCGAAGCTCGCCGCCGGCCACCTCGACCTGCACTCCGGCCGGTCGCAGGTGGACAAGCCGTTCCTGGCCGGGCTGGCCCGGCGCGGAGGTGCGGACGAGGCCCTGGCGGCCGAGGTGGCGGTCGCGAACACAGGACTCGCGGCACTCCAGCTGTGCCTCGCGCGGGGGGTTCCGCTCGGGGACCTGGTGGCCGTGACGGCACGGGACGAGGCGCTGTCGGTGCTGCGGGGTGCGCCGGTCGCCGTCGACGTCATCTGCATCGACCGGGCGGGCACGGTCGTCGGGCGCAGCGAAGTGCGCTGACCGGCCGCCCGGCCGGTGCGGTGGCGTCGTCAGCAGACGTGGCGCTCGCGTGCGGGCGAGTAGAGGTGGCTGTCGCGGAACCGCTCGGCGCCCAGGGTGCGGCCGACCATGATGACGGCGGTACGGATCACGCCCGCCGCCTTCACCTGCTCGGCGATGTCGTCGAGGGTTCCGCGCAGGACGATCTCGTCCGGGCGTGAGGCCAGCGCCACCACGGCGGCCGGGCAGTCGGCCCCGTAGTGCGGCAGCAGTTCCTCGACGACGCGGTCCACGTACCTGGCGGCGAGGTGCAGCACGATCAGGGCACCGCTGCGGCCCAGGGTGGCCAGGTCCTCGCCCTTCGGCATCGCGGTCGCGCGGTGGGCGATCCGGGTGAGGATGACGGTCTGGCCCACGGTCGGCACGGTCAGTTCCCGCTTGAGCGCCGCCGCGGCGGCCGCGAACGCGGGTACGCCGGGCACCACTTCGTAGGGCACCCGGGCCTCGTCGAGCCGGTGCATCTGCTCGTTGACCGCGCTGAACACCGAGGGGTCGCCCGAGTGCAGCCGGGCCACGTCGTGACCGGCCTCGTGCGCGGCCAGCAGTTCGGCGGTGATCTGGTCGATGTCGAGCTGCGCGGTGTCCACCAGGCGGGCGTCCGGGGGGCATTCGGCGAGCAGTTCCCGGGGCACCAGGCTGCCCGCGTAGAGGCACACCCGGCAGGAGGCGAGGGTTCGGGCGCCGCGCACGGTGATCAGGTCGGCGGCCCCGGGGCCCGCGCCGATGAAGTACACGGTCATCTGTTGTCTCCTGGGTGTTGCGCGGGCTCGGGTGCCGAGTGTTCCGCTTCGGGACCGGGCAGGGGTTTGCGTACGGACCACTGGGTGACGGGCATGGCCTGCCGCCAGCCGGTGAATCCGCCGACCGGCACGGCGTGCGCGACGGCGAGCCGGACGAGCTCGCCGCCGTGTCCGCGGTGCGCCTCGGCGAGCAGCGCCTCGGACTCCAGCGTGACCGTGTTGGCGACCAGCCGTCCGCCGGGCGGCAGTGCGTCCCAGCAGGCGTCGAGAAGACCGGGCACGGTCAGCCCGCCGCCGATGAACACGGCGTCGGGCGCGGGGAGTCGGTCCAGGTTGCCGGGGGCCGGTCCGGTGACCACGCGCAGGGCCGGTACGCCGAGCCGGTCGGCGTTGTGGGTGATGCGTCGTGCGCGCTCCGGGTCACGTTCCACGGTGATCGCACGGCAGGAGGGGTGGGTCCGCATCCATTCGATCGCGATGGATCCCGAGCCTCCGCCGACGTCCCAGAGGAGTTCGCCGGGGGCGGGTGCGAGCACACCGAGGGTCGCGGCCCGGATGTGCCGCTTGGTGAGCTGCCCGTCGTGTTCGTACGCCGCGTCGGGCAGACCGGGCACGGCGCCGAGGCGCAGGGCTTCGGGGGTGCGCAGGCAGTCGATCGCGATGACGTTCAGCGGGTCGCCCGGTGGGTGCGGCCACTGGTCCGCGGTGCCCTCCAGGCATGCTTCGTCCGCTCCGCCGAGCTGTTCGAGCACGCGCAGCCGGCTCGGGCCGAAGCCCTGTTCGCGCAGCAGCCCGGCCACCGCGGCCGGGGTGGTCGCGTCCGCGCTCAGGACCAGGACCCGCCGGCCGTGGTGCAGGGCGGCGGCCAGCCGGGCGGCGGGGCGGCCGACCAGGGTGACGACCTCGGTGTCCTCCACCGGCCAGCCGATCCGGGCGCAGGCGTAGGACACCGAGGACGGGTGGGGCAGGATCCTCGGCCCACCGGTGCCGAGCACTTCGGTGAGGGCCCGGCCGATGCCGTAGAACATGGGGTCGCCGCTGGCCAGGACGGCGATCCTGCTCCCGGCGTGCGCGGCGAGCAGGCCAGGGACGGCGGGCCGCAACGGCGAGGGCCACGGCACCCGTTGCCCCCGGCAGGACGGCGGGAGCAGGCGGAGTTGCCGCTCACCACCGATGAGGACCTGTGCGCCGACGAGCTCCGTGCGCGCCGCGTCGGGCAGTCCCGCCCATCCGTCGGCGCCGATTCCCACGACGGCCACCGCAGGTGGGACGGGTTGTTCGGGTGGTGCGAGAGTCACGGACGGTACCTCGGTGTTCAGTGGATGACGCAGCCGAACTCTACTGTCCGGCCGTGATCGGACTTCGGCCAGGTGGCCGCCCCGGGACAGCCCTCAGGAGTCGCTTTCCTCAGGTATGCGGCAAGTGAGCTGATGGCTGCGGGATTGCGTGGGCTTTCCACCAGATCCGCGTAGTCGAGGACGAAGATCCGGTCGTTCTTGATGGCCGACACGTCGGCCAGCGGCGGATAGGACTTCAGGAACCGCTTCTTCTGTTCCGCGCCGGTGTCACCGTAGTTGTTGATCACGATCACCTCGGGATCGCGGTCGACGACGGTCTCCCAGCCCACCGTCACCCAGCTGTCCTTGAGGTCCTTCATGACGTGATCACCACCGGCCTTGGTGATGATGTCGTGCGGTCCGGCGTAGGCACCGGAGGTCAGCGGCTTGTCCCGCCCGTCGTCGTAGAGGAAGACCCGCGGGCGGGCGGCGCCCTTCGGAGCTCCGGCCTGCGCTTCGGCCACCTGCTTCCGGAACCTCGCGACGAGGGCTTCCGCACGGTCCTCCACGTCGAACATCTTCCCGAGGTTCCGCAAATCGGTGTAGAGCGCATCGAGTGGTGCCATCACCCCCCGTGCCTTCCCCCGGCCGTTGCGGCACGACTCGCTCAGCAGATACGAGTCGATGCCCACTCTTCGGAGCTCGGCGGGGGTGAACCCGTCTCCCTCGCTGAATCCGTAGTTCCAACCGGCGAAGACCAGATCGGCGCGGGCGTCGATGACCAGTTCCTTGTTGATCCTGTCCTTGGAGAGCCACTTGGCCTTCCGGTATCCGTCCTTCCAGGGAACAGAGGTGAGGTCACCCTTGTCCTCGGGCATCACATAGCCCGCCATGTGGTCTTCGAGTCCGAGCGCGAACATGATCTCGGTGATGCCGACGTCATTGGTGACCACGCGCTGCGGGGCCTTGTCGTAGGTCTTCTTCTGGCCGCAGTTCTCGATGGTCACCGGATAGTGTCCGTCGCCGTCGCGAGGGCCGGCTCCGTCCTCCTGGCGGGCGGACACCTCCGCTCCGCAGCCGGTGAGGACCAGGGCGGCCGCGAGTACGAGCGCGGCGGGGCGTGCAAGGTTCGGCATGGTGGGGGCGACTCCTCAAGAATCGGATCGTGCGGGGCGCAGGCGGTCGAAGAGCAGTTGGACGGCGCCGGTCTCCGGATGCGGGACGCGGTGTGCCCGTACGCCGAAGACATCGGCCAGCAACTCGGGGGTGAGCACGTCGTGCGGTGCGCCGGACGCGACGATCCGGCCGTTGTCGATGACATGGAGCAGGTCGCAGTGGAGTGCGGCGAGGTTGAGGTCGTGCAGCGCGGTGAGGACGGTCAGCCCGCTGCCGCGTACCAGCGCCAGCACTTCCAGCTGTTGTGCGATGTCCAGGTGGTTGGTCGGCTCGTCGAGCACCAGGAGCCGGGGCCGCTGGGCCAGTGCGCGGGCGATCAGCACTCGTTGTTTCTCGCCGCCGGAGAGTGTGAGGAAGCCGCGCTCGGCGAGGTGGCCGGCGCCGACATTCGCCAGCGCGGTCTCACACGCTTGCCGGTCCTCGTCGGTGGCCCGGCCCATCGACCGCTGGTGCGGCAGCCGGCCCATCGCCACGACCTCGGCGACCGTGAAGTCGAATTCGGCGACCGCTTCCTGGGGCAGTGCGGCAAGCAGGCGGGCGCCCTCGCGCGCGCTCATGGCATGCAGGTCCTCGCCGCCGATCCGCACCGTGCCGGACGAGGGGCGCAGGGCCCGGTAGACGCAGCGCAACAGGGTGGACTTTCCACTGCCGTTGGGCCCGACCAGGCCGACGAGCTGTCCCTCCCCCGCTCCCAGCGTGGCATCCGCCACCAGTCGTGCGCCGGCGATCTCGACCGTCAGGGCGTCGATGTCGATCCGCATCACGCGCCTCCGAACGTGTAGGAGCGGCGGCGCATCAGCAGTACGAAGCACGGCACGCCGATGACCGCGGTGAGCACGCCCACCGGCAGTTCGGCGGGCGCGAGCAGCACACGGGAGAGGATGTCCACCCAGATCAGCAGAACGGCGCCCGCCAGTGGCGCGACGGCCAGCAGCCGGCGGTGGTCGGCGCCGACCAGCATCCGTACGGCGTGCGGCACCATCAGTCCGACGAAGCCGATCGCACCGCTCACCGCGACGACCGCACCGGTGACGGCCGCGGAGACCAGGAAGAGCTCCTTGCGCAGCCGTCCCGCGTCCACTCCCAGCGCGGCGGCGGTCTCATCGCCCATGGCCAGGGCGTTCAGCCGGCGCGCCGACCAGGCGAGGTGGGCGAGACCTCCGAGCACGGCTCCCGCCGCGATGGGCACGGAGGCCCAGGTGGCGCCGCCGAGGCTGCCGAGCATCCACATCATCGCGGAGCGGGCGGCCTCGCCGCGTTCGGCCGCGAACACCATGAACGTGGTGACGGCTGAGAAGCCGTAGTACATCGCGGTGCCCGTCAGGACGAGCCGCAGCGGGGTCAGGCCGCGGGGGGTGCGTGCGATCGCGTACACCAGCATCATGGCGAGGAGTGCGGAGAGGAACGCCGCCGTGGACAGCGCCCAGACGCCCAGCGCGCCGAAGGCCCCGAAGATGAGCACGGCGTTGGCGCCGACGGCCGCGCCGGAGGAGATGCCGAGGACGAACGGATCGGCGAGGGCGTTGCGCACCATGGCCTGTACGGCGACGCCGATGGCCGCGAGACCGGCCCCGACGACCGCGGCCAGCACGGCGCGCGGAAAGCGCAGTTCCCAGACGATGGTGTACGCCGGTACCTGCTCGGGGGTTATGCGGCCGCCGGTCAGTCCGGCCCACAGACAGCGCAGCACTTCACCCCAGGAGAGCCCCGACGCTCCGATCCCCGCCCCGCAGACGAGCGAGACCAGAAGCACGGCGCACAGGGTGGCCAGCAGCAGTGGCAGTGACACGCGCCGGGGCGGCGCGGGCCCGGCTCCGGCACGGGACGTGCGCGGGGGCACGGCGGGTTTGCGGTCGAGGGGTGTGGCCACGGGCGGATCGCTTTCGCCTCGGGCCGTGCACCTACGTGATCAAAGGAGCAGCCCGGGCGCCGAGCGCCCTGCGCAGCACCACTCGCAGTCCACGGCGAATTGACAGGAGCCTTCACCACCGCGGGTAATCGGGCTTACGGGGCCCGATATCGGGCTCCGCCTACCGTTGCGGGTCAGCGCCGGATTTCGACCGGACTTCCCCCGCGGGGCAGGTGCAGCTTATAGCTCGCGCAGACAGGTGGCGCGGATACCCCCGCAATGAAGCGGGCACGAGGTCTGCACGTGGCTGGCCGCCCTGCTCCGGAACGGCCTGCGTGTGTGGCTGACCGCTTTGCTCCGGAACGGCCTGTGTGTGGCTGACAGCCCCGCTCCGGAACCGATTCGCGACGCTCCTGACCGACCACCCGACCGCGCCGGTCTCCGACCGCGCGTGGGCCCCGGCGGGAGCCGCGCTTGCCGAAGACCACGGGTCGGGGCGGGCGGTGCTCAGTTCCGTGATAGGGCTGGGTGGTCGATCCGGGCCGGGAGTGGGTCTCCCGGCTCCGAGCCGGCGAAGGACGGCGTCGCCCCGGCCATGCCGAGGTATCCGTTGACACTCTGTGTGAGGCTGAGTCCGTAGCCGTCGGGTGTGTCTGCTGCCCTCGCACTTGGGCGCGAGGTGCTGATGGTTCGCGTCGGCCAGCCTCGATCGCTCCAGACGCGCATCACCATGTCGAAATACTGCTCGGAGGTGTCGGGTGCGTTGGTGGCGGCTTCGAGCTCGGCCGTGAGGAGACCGAGGTTGTTCAGCACGCCCTTGTTCATCTCGGTGCCCATGGCCACGAAGGCCTGGTCCACTCCGTCCAGGGTGTTGGCCCTGTGGAGATGAGCAGCGGGACATTCTCACGGCTTCACCGGAGGCGATCTCCCGGCTGGCCTTCGCCGAGGGGTCGATGAAGCCGAAGGTCGACGCCGCCGTACGGGTCGCCCAGGCCGGCGGGCGGGCTCTCATCGGCCCCCTCGAACGGCTCGACGACCTCCTCGACCGGAACATCGGCACGGGGATCCGCCCGGATGTCCCGGACGGCATCGTCTACGTCTGAGACCTGCCGGGTGGCCTCGGCCCGATCACGGATCACCCGACAGACTCCGGGGACGCCAGGGGCGGCCCGCCGCCGGGTGCGCCCGCCCGGGGGGCCGCTCCGTTCAGCCCTGGGACCTGCGTCGCGCGGCAGCTGCGTTGCGGCCGGTCACCAGATGTTTGCTGGCCAGCTGTTCAACGCTCGCGACGTCCCGCTCCGCGATCGCCCGGTACAGGCCCTCGTGCTCCTGCGCGACACCCTCCAGGTCGTCGTGCTGTCCCAGCAGCCAGCGCATCCGGCTCCGGAGCGTGCTCTGGAGCTCGTTGAGGAGTTCGTTGTCGGCCAGCTCGGTCACCGTCTCATGGAAGTCGGCGGCGGCCCGGTGGGCCCGTACGGCGTCCCCCTTGTCCGCCGCCTTCAGCTCGGCGTCGAGATCCGAACGGAGCTTCTCCAGTCCCGCGCGGGTGCGCCGCTGGGCGGCGAGCCGGAAGGTCAGGGTCTCGAGGGCCGCGCGGACCTCGTCGAGGTCCTCGACGTCCGCCGGTGTGAACTCCCGTACGACGGCCCAGGTCCGCGGCCTCGGCGTGACCAGCCCCTCGGTGACCAGTGCCTTCAGGGCCTCCCGGATCGGCAGCCTGCTCACACCTAGCTCCGCGGCGAGCTCACGCTCGACGAGTTTGCCGCCCGGCTCACGCACACCGTCGATGATCTCGTCACGCAGCAGGCGCGTGACCCGCTCCGACTCGGGCTCGAACTCCCCAGACCCTGTCATGTCCTCAATTCTCTCATCACTCGAAGTCGTTGTTCGTTTCGCCGTCCGCGGGACGGGGTTCTGCGGGACGGGGCTCTCAGGCCGGTGCGTAGCCGCGCGTGCGGACCAGGCCGTGGGCGAGCCGGGTGAAGGCACGCGCGGCTGCGCTCTCGTAGGCGCTCTCCCGGTGCAGCAGGGTGGCGACGCGGGCGGGCAGCGGAGGGTCGATGGGAATCGGCCTGAGGTGCGGGTGGTCGTCCGTGACCGCGTCGGGCAGCACGGTGGCCAGCAGTCCGGTGCGCCGGACGATCTCGGTGAGGGCCTGGATGGTGTTGGCCTCGACGGCGATCGGCGGGCTGACACGGTGCTGCGTGAAGTAGCTGTCGATGTGGTTCCGGGTGGCGAAGTCGCTGCTGAGCAGCGCGAGTTGCTGATCGGCCAGGTCACGTACCGGCAGCGGCCGGTCGTCTCGGCCCTGGGCGCGGTCCGTGGTGACGACGAGGCTGAGGGTCTCGGTGAACAGCGCGGTGGTGGTGATGCCGGGCAGATGGGTTCCCGCGAAGGCGATCCCGAGGTCGAGATCGTCGGCCAGCAGGCTCGCCTCGATGCGGTCCTGTGTCATCTCCCGCAGGTCCAGCGTGATGCCGGGATGGTGCGTGTGCAGCGCCTCCACCAGTGGGCCGATGAGGTACGCGGTGAAGGTCGGTGTCACCGCCAGACGCAGATGTCCCCGGGAGAGGTCGGCGACATCGAGTACGGCACGGTCGGCGGCGGCCAGCTCGCGCAGTGCCCGCTGCGCGTAGTGCACATAGGCCTCGCCCGCGTCGGTGGGGCGGACGCTGCGGCCGCTGCGGTCGAGCAACTGAACACCGACGACGCGCTCCAACTGCTTGATCTGCTGCGACAGCGTCGGCTGCGAGATGCGCAGTTCTTCGGCAGCGCGCGTGAAGTTGCCGTGCTCGGCCACCGCGATCAGATAGCGGAGGTGACGCAGTTCCGGACCCATGTTCCGAGTATAGATAAGCCCAATCGATATCCCACCGAGGGCATCCCGTCACCTATGACACCCAGGCCGACCGGCCCGTCCATCCGCGCTTAAGCCATTGACATGACCTATAGAAATTATGGATAGCAAGACTTGGGCACTATAGGTGGAGGTCATGCATGGCGAGCTGTTCGTCATCCGCACCGCGGGCAATCTGGTCCCGGCACACGCCGCCGGCCCGGACGGCATCGCGGCCAGCATCGAGTACGCCGTCGCCGTGCTGCACGTGACCGACATCGTCATCTGCGGCCACTCCGCCTGCGGCGCGATGACCGCCCTGGCCGAGGGGCACGACCTCAGCGCCGCGCCGGTCGTCGCCGGCTGGCTGCGGCACGCGGACGCCGCACGGCCCCGGGCCGCCGCCACGCCGACCGGATCCGGACCGGCCAGGGTGGCCGCCCTGGTGCGGGCCAACGTGGCCGCACAACTGCAGAACCTCACCACGCACCCCTCCGTGGCCCGCGCCCTGGCCGGCCGGACGCTCACACTGCACGGCTGGGTCTTCGACATCGCCACCGGGACCGTCGATCCGGTCGGCGCCGCTCTGGTCGCGGCCTGACCACCACCAGCCCACTCATCACCCCCGAGAAGGCCGCCGTGGACGCCATCGTGGAACAGGCCGCACGCGCGGTCGAGGAGGACCGCGCCGAGGTGATCTTGTCTGGGGTGCGGCGGCATGTCCGGCCTCACCGAACGCGTCATCGAGCGTACCGGGGTTCCGGTCGTCGACGGGGTGACCGCCGCCGTGATGATCGCTGAGTCCCTCGTCCGCCTCGGCCTGAGCACCTCCAAGATGCGCACGTACGCGACGCCTCGTCCCAAGAAGATCCTCAACTGGCCGCCGCGGGTGTGACGCCGCAGGCCACGCCGGACCCGACCGGCGCGTAGTGACCGCCGCTCCCCGGACACCAGGCCGGGCAACGGCGGTGAACAGAGAACGACACAGGATCAGGAGCATCTGTTGCCCGATGTACAGCTCGTACTGCGCTCCACGCGCGTCATCGCTCCCGAGGGTGCCCGCCACCTGCTGCACTCGGTGGCACAGCCGCCCCGGCGATCACGCCGGATCGCCGGACAGGGTGGAGGGGAACCAGGCGCATACAGCAGCAGCGGCGGTGGCAGGCTGAGAGTCACGGGGCCGTGTCGAGCCGCAGGAGGAACGATGCCCGAGCCGGAAGCTCCACCGGCACGTGTGACCGGCCGGGGGCGCGGTTGGTACCGCGGTGACTGCCATGTGCATTCGGTGCACTCGGACGGTGAGCTGACGCCGGAGCAGCTGTCGGCCGGCGCCCGTGCGGTGGGACTCGATTTCCTGGCTACCACCGAACACAACACCGCCGAGGCGCACGGCGCCTGGAGGCGGCACGCCGGTGACGATCTGCTGGTGGTCCTCGGCGAAGAGGTCACCACCCGGACCGGACACTGGCTCGCACTGGGTATCCGCCCCGGGCAGGTGGTCGACTGGCGGTACGGGCTGCGGGACGGGCGGATCGACGGACACCTGGACGAGGTGCACCGAGCCGGTGGCCTGTGCGTGGCGGCCCATCCGCACGCACCGTACGCCTCGGGCACCTTCATGTATCCGTACCAGGGGTTCGATGTGGTCGAGGTGTGGAACGGGGAGTGGAGCTCGGACGCGCCGTGGAACGCCGACAACGAGGCGGCCCTGGCCGAGTGGGGGCGCGGCTTGGCCGCGGACATCCACCGGGGGTGGTGGCGGCCGGCGATGGGCAACAGCGATACACATCTCGCGGGCCAGCTGGGAGTCCCGCACACCGTGGTGCTGGCCGAGGAGCTGAGCACCGAGGCGGTCCTCGCCGGGATCCGGGCCGGCCGGAGCTGGATCGCCGGATCAGCCGCCGTCGAGCTGTCGTGCACGGCCTCGGCCGGTGGCCGGAGCGCCGGAATCGGTGAGCGGCTGAGGGCGGGTGACGCACCGGTCGAGGTGCGGGTGGACGTACGGGGAGTGCCCTCGGGCACGGTCGGCTTTCACACCGAGCAGGGCGTGGCGCATCGCGCGTCGTTGCCCGGAGCGGGAACGGGCACCGTGGAGTGGCGCACCGGTACGGCGGATTCCGCGTTCGTCCGTATCGAGGTGCGCCATCCCGACGGGCGCATGGCGGCGCTGTGCAACCCGGTCGTCCTGGCCTGAGGGAACCCGGACGCCGGCTATGCCTCCGGCGCCAGGTGCTGCCACAGGAAGGTGTGCATCAGGGCCTCGTTGTGGGCGGACTGCTCGTTGTCGCTGGCGCCCGCGTGCCCGCCTCCGGTGTTCTCGTGGAACAGCACCGGGTGGCCGAGTTCACGCAGCCGTGCCGCCGTCTTGCGGGCATGGCCGGGGTGGACCCGGTCGTCACGGGTGGAGGTGGTCAGGAGCAGCGGCGGGTAGGCCCGGTCCGCGGTGATCCGGTGGTACGGGGAGAGCTCGCGAAGGTGCGGGCGGTCGGCTTCGTTGTCCGGGTTGCCGTACTCGGCGGTCCAGGACGCACCGGCGAGCAGCTTGTGGAAGCGGAGCATGTCCAGCAGCGGCACCTGGGCGACGATCGCGCCGAACAGGTGCGGGTAGCGGGTGAGCATCGCGCCCATGAGCAGGCCGCCGTTGCTTCCTCCCGCGGCGCCCAGCATGGCCGGGGTGGTGATGCCACGCGCGACGAGGTCGGTCGCGACGGCCGCGAAGTCCTCGAAGGCCCGTGGCCGGTCCGCGCCCAGCGCGGCCTGGTGCCAGCCGGGCCCGTACTCGCCGCCGCCGCGGATGTTGGCGATCACATAGGTACCGCCGCGCTCCAGCCACGCCCGGCCCGTGACCGCGTCGTATGAGGGGATGAGCGGTACCTCGAAGCCGCCGTAGCCGTAGAGCAGCGTGGGGCCGGGAGTGGCGCAGGAGTGGCCGGGGCCGATCACGAAGTAGGGCACCCGGGTGCCGTCCTGTGAGGCCGCGAAGAACTGCTCCACCGTCAGACCGGCCGTGTCGAAGCGGGCCGGGGCCTGCTTGAGGACCTCGGATTCGGCGCCGATCCGCCCGTGGTGGAGGGCGGACGGCTGGAGGAACCCGGACACGTCCAGGAAGTACTCGTCGGAGATGTCGGGGTCGGTGTCCACGACCGTGACCCGGGACAGCGCCGGGACGTCCGCGAGCGGCTTGCGGGCCCATCCGCCTCCGGGGGTGGGAGTCAGGACCTCGATGTGGGTGCTGACATCGCGCATGGTCTCCAGGATCAGATGGTGGCGGGTCCAGGAGTGCCCGGCCAGAGCCGTCCGCTCGTCCGGGGTGAACAGCGCCTCGGCGGTGCGGTCACCCGCCAGGAAGGCGTCGAAGTCGAACGCCAGCAGGGAGCCCGCCGGCTGCCCGAGCCAGTCGGACTTCAGGGTGACGATCAGATGCCGGCGGTGGGCGTAGGCATTGGCGTCGTCGGGGACATCGATCCTGACGAGCGAGGCGTCGGGGTTCAGGAGGAATGTCTCGCTGCGGAAGAAGTCCAGCCACCGGGCGACGAAGTCCCGCTCGAAACCGGGTGTGGTGTCGTGCCGGCCCCAGGCCGCCACGTCTCCCGTCCCGGCCTCGAACACCAGCGCGGCCTCCTCCAGGGGTGTACCGCGGCGCCATCTGCGTACCGTGCGCGGATAGCCGGAGTCGGTCAGCGAGTCGGGACCGAGGTCGGCGCCGATGAAGACGGTGTCGGCGTCGATCCAACCGATCCGCGTCTTCGCCTCCGCCACCCGGAACCCGTCCTCGACGAAGGTCCGGGTGGCGAGGTCGAACTCGCGGACCACAACGGCATCACCGCCGTCGCGCGACAGACACACCAGTGCCCGGTCGTGATCGGGGCGGCGCACCTGCGCACCCGCCCAGACCCACTTCTCGCCCTCCGCCGCCGCGAGCGCGTCGACGTCGAGGAGGACCTCCCAGTCGGGCGAGTCCTTGCGGTACTGCTCCGGCGTCGTACGCCGCCACACACCACGCACCTGCCCGGCGTCCCGCCAGAAGTTGTAGAGGAACGGGCCGCGCCGGACGGTGTAGGGAATCCGGTCCGAGGCGTCCAGCACCTCCCGCAGGCGCGCCTTCAGAGCAGCGAACCCGGCGTCGTCGGCCAGTGCAGCCGCCGTCTCGGCGTTCCGCTCGGCCACCCATTCGAGCGCGGCCTCGCCGTCGATGTCTTCCAGCCACAGGTACGGATCTTCATCAGTCACGAGTGGCATTGTGCAGGCACATCCCGCGTACCGGGAACACAACCATGCGTTCGACGCCCGGACGTGCGGGAGCAGAGCCGGCCGCCCCGGCCACGATCGGCGCCGAACCGGCTTCGGTGTCCCTCGGACTGTTCGCCACCCACGACGGCGGCGCGACGTGAAAGAACCCGTACCACAAACGCTCCTTCGACACCGTCGTGGGCGATGCCGCCGATCCGCTGCACCTCCGTCCGGGCGCCCGGTCCACGGGCGAGGGTTTCAGCGGCGGATCCGGTGCGGCTTCCAGCCCGGGTGGGGCACCGCGGCCAGCAGGGCCTTGGTGTGGTCCGTCTCCGGCGCGCGCAGCAGCTGTGCCGTCGGCCCCGTTCCACCACCCGGCCGCAGCCCCATGTACCGGCTCCGCGGCACCAACGGGACCAGTGAGGAACTGGTGTCGCTGCCGACGCTCGCACGGTCCGTTTCGGCCCTACTCGCTGTGCACGATCTGGATCAGGTTGCCGCAGGTGTCGTCCAGCACAGCGGTGGTGACCGGGCCCGTCTCCAGCGGGTCCTGGGTGAAGCGCACCCCGAGCCCGCGCAGCCGGTCGAACTCCGCGTTCACGTCGTCCACGGCGAAGGACGCGGCCGGGATGCCGTCCTCGACCAACGCCGTCCTGTACGGCTTCACCGCGCGATGGCCGTCGGGCTCCAGCAGCAGTTCGGTGCCGTCGGGATCGTCCGGCGACACCACGGTCAGCCAGCGGTCCTTGCCCAGCGGGACCTCGGTCTTCTTCACGAAGCCCAGTACGTCCGTATAGAAGCGCAGGGCCTTGTCCTGGTCATCGACGAAGACGCTGGACAGGTGGATCCTCATGGGGTGCTCTCCGGATCGTCGGTCGGGCCTGAGCCACCGGGTGGCGATGTGCTCAAGCGGTTCGGTGTTCAGATCGTGGAACTTGTGGCGGCCATGGGCAAGCATCGACCTGCCCGTCGAGCGGGGCGCCTCGGCGGACTCCCGGATCACCAGGTCGAACGGATCGCCGCGCGGAACGGATCGCCCCGTGGAACGTACCCCCGCGATCCGTCTCTGAGCCGTCGGTCACAGATCGCGCCCCTTGACGCGCCACCTGCGCCGATTTAACTTCGGAGAGTTCCGGAAACGATTCCGGAACATGTTTCAGCGAAACGATGGACCCATGGCAGCCTCCGAGAGCAATCCCGCGCCCCGTCGCCGTCCGACGATCCATGACATCGCCACGGCGGCGGGCGTCAGCAAGCCCACCGTGTCCCGGGCGCTCAACGGACACCCGGACGTCAACGCCGTCACCCGGCAGCGCGTCCTGGACGTCGCCGCCGAACTCGGCTACGTACCGAGCGCCGGCGCCCGCGCCCTGCGCACGGGGCGGCACGGAGCGATCGGTCTGCTGATGCCACAGCAGACCTGGTGGGGGTTCGGGGAGACCCAGTACGGCATCGCCCAGGAGGCCGACCGACGGCAGCTGCACCTGCTGGTGCAGCCACCGCTCACCGGACCGGAGGCGGAGAAGGAGTTCGTCACCCGGATCCTGCCCGCGCTCCCGATCGACGGACTCATCCTCCTGATGCCGGAGGGAATGCTCCGGCATGTCGGCGATCTCGCTCGCTCCGGCATGCCGGTCATCGTCATCGACGACCGCGCGACCCGGCCCGGCATCCCGTACGTCGGCACGACCAACCGTGAAGGCGTACGGGAAGCGGTCGGCCACCTCGTCGCGCGGGGCCGGCGCCGGATCGCCTTCGTCGGTGCGCAGATGGAGGCCGCGTTCGCCCAGGCCCGCTTCGAGGGGTATCTCGACGGGCTGCGGGAAGCGGGCATCCCCTACGCACCCGAACTGGTCGCCCTCGAGGAGGGCGCGGTCATCGATCCGGACCCCGCCGGTGTGGCGGCGGTGCTCGACGCGGAGCCGGACGCCGTGGTCACGGCCTGGGACGAGATCGCCTTCGCCGTGCTCAACGCGGCGCACATCAGGGCACTCCGCGTCCCGGACGACATCGCGGTCGTCGGCTTCGACGACAACCCCGTCGCCCGGGTCACCTATCCACCGCTCACCACCGTGCGCCAGCCGCTACGGGAAATGGGCGAGGCGGCCGTACGGATGCTCCTCGACTCGCTCGACAACGGCTCGGGGCCCGGGAACGTCTCCGTCCCCACCCGGCTGGTGGTCCGCGAGTCCAGCTGACCGGCCCGGCTCCGGACCTTTCCACCACTCCACGGCCTCGCCCGCCCCCTCCCGTCCCCCTCCCCGCTCACCGGGCGTGACAGGTCACGTTCCGGCATGCCCGTATGCTCGAAGGAGAGCTATGTCCAGCACAGTAGGGGCCTCCGCGCCCGCCGCGTCGCCCCCGGCCGCCAAGGTTCCCGGCGGGTTCGTCACCGTGCACTTCCTGGCTCTCTTCGGTGCGTGGCTGGCCCTCCTGGCTCCCACCATGATCAGCCTCGCGGTCAAGGTCGAGGACCTGGACGCGTCGGCGAAGGTCTCCGCCCTCTCCTGGGCCCTTGGACTGGGCACGCTGGTCGCGTTGATCGCCAACCCGCTCTTCGGTTCGCTCAGCGACCGCTGCACCTCCCGGTTCGGATCCCGCCGCCCGTACATGGCACTGGGTGCCGCGGGCGGGATCGTCGGGCTGGCCGTGGTGGCCACGGCGCACTCGACCTGGCAGATCGTGCTCGGCTGGTGCATCGCCCAGGGCATGTACAACGCCCTCGTCGCCGCCATCTACGGGGCGCTGGCCGACCAGGTCCCCGAGACCCAGATGGGCACCGTCTCCAGCATCCTCGCGGTGGCCAGCCCGCTGGGCACGCTCGGCGGGACCTACCTGGCCGACGTCTTCACCGACAGCACCACACTGATGCTCCTGGTGCCGGCGGTCCTTGGTGGCCTGCTGGTCGTGCCGTTCCTCGTGTACGGACGCGACCGACGGATCGAGCCCGGCTCCGTCTCCCCGTTCGGACTGCGCGATCTGCTCGGGTCGCTGTGGACCAACCCGGTGCGCCACCGGGACTTCGGCTGGGCGTGGCTGTCGCGCTTCATGATGTGGGGCAGCTACGCGACGGCGACGACCTACCTCGCGTACTACCTGAGCGATGTGCTCGGCATGTCGTCGTCCGAGGTCACCCGCACCGTGTTCCTCGCCAACCTGGTCTTCACGGTCTTCGTCCTGCTCTCGACGGTCCCCGCCGGGTGGATATCCGACCGGATCGGCCGGCGCAAGCCCATCGTCCTCACCGCGTCCGTGCTGATGGCCACCGGGATGGCGGTCCTCGCCCTCGGGCACACGACCGCGCTGTTCTACGTCGCGCAGGGCGTCATGGGCCTCGGCATGGGCGTGTACTACGCGGTGGACATCGCGCTGCCCGCCGACGTACTGCCCGACCCCGCCACCGCCGCCAAGGACCTCGGGGTCATGAACATCGCCGCCACCCTCCCGTACAGCCTGATCGCGCTGGTCGGGCCCGTACTGCTGGCCATCGGCGGCGGCGACAACTACGCGGCGCTGTTCGCCTTCGGTGCCGTCGTCGCACTGGTGGCCTCGCTGGTGGTCCTGCCCGTCCGGCGCCGCTGACCGCCGGACGCCGTCCATCTCCCGACCGCCCCTCCCCCTCAGCCCCGCGGCCGGTGCGCGGCACCTGACAACCGCCGCCGGCCGCGGCCCCTTACTCTCCGAGGTACTTCCATGTTCCAGACCACCGCCCCCTATCTGAACCCGTCCCTCTCCGCCGAACGGCGCGCCGAGGACCTGCTCGCCCGCATGACGCTGGAGGAGAAGGCCGGTCAGCTCTTCCACACCGCGAACGTGATGAACGACGACGGCACCCTGCTCGCCGAGGCCGACCACGACAACGGTGTCCTGCCCGCCGCCGAGCTGGTCGTGGAACGGCACATCACGCACTTCAACCTCCTCAACGGCAATGACCCCCGCCGTATCGCCGAATGGCACAACCGGCTCCAGGACCTCGCCGCCGGCACCCGTCTCGGCATTCCCGTCACCGTCTCCACGGACCCCCGCCACGGGGTGTTCTCCTCCCCCGCCACCGGGCAGGTGATGGACTCCCTCTCCCGCTGGCCGGAACACACCGGCTTCGGCGCGCTCGGTGACGAGCGGGCCGTGGAGGAGTACGGCGACATCGTGCGCCGGGAGTACCTGGCGCTCGGCATCCGGGTCGCGCTCGGTCCGATGGCCGATCTGTACACCGATCCTCGCTGGTCGCGCGGGTACGGAACGTTCGGCGAGGACCCCGAGACCGTGTCCCGCCTGACCGCGGCCTTCATCCGGGGGCTGCGCGGTCCGGGCGCGCTGGGTGCGCAGAGCGTGGCCGCGATGGTCAAGCACTTCCCGGGCGGCGGGCCGCAGAAGGACGGGGAGGACTCCCACGACCCGCGCCACCCCGAGCAGGTGTATCCGGGGGGCCGGCGCAATCTGCACCTGCTGCCCTTCGAGGCCGCCTTCCGGGCCGGTGTCACGCAGGTGATGACGTACTACGGCATGCCCGTCGGCACCGACTGGGAGGAGAACGGCTTTGCCTTCAACAAGCCCGTCGTCACCGGCCTGCTGCGGGACCACTACGGATTCGAGGGCATCGTCTGCACCGACTGGAACGTCATCGAGTCCACACTGCTGGGCGGCCGTGTCTTCGGCCCCAATGCCTTCGGTGTGGAGCACCTGACCCCCGCCCAGCGCATCGCCAAGGCGCTGGACGCCGGGGTCGACCAGTTCGGTGGAGACGTCTCCACCGATCTCGTCGTCCAGCTCGTCCGTTCCGGCGAGGTCGCCGAGTCCCGCATCGACGCCTCGGTACGCCGTCTACTCCTGGAGAAGTTCCGCCTCGGCCTGTTCGAGCACCGTCACGTGGACCCGCAGGCCGCCGCCGAATTCGTCGGCTCGGCATCCCTGCGCGCGGCGGGCCGGGCGGCCCAGCAGCGGGCCCAGGTCGTACTCAAGAACTCCGGCGGGCTGCTGCCCCTGCCCGGCCGCCCCCGGGTCTACGCCGAGGGCATCGATCCCGCTGTCCTGGCCACCTACGCCGAGGTGGCCGCCACCCCCGCCGAGGCCGACTTCGCGGTGTTGCGCCTGACCTCCCCGTGGCAGGAGCGCGACGGTGTGCTGGGGGCCTACTTCCACGGCGGCAGCCTGGAGTTCACCGCGGAGCGGATCGCCCATGTGCGGGAGGTGGCGGCCGCCGTTCCCACCGCGCTGCTCGTCTATCTGGAGCGCCCGGCGGTGCTGACCCCGCTGGACGCCGAAGTGCCCGCGGTCGTCGCCGACTTCGGCTCCGACGACGACTCGCTGCTCAGCACGGTGTTCGGCCGTACGGTTCCCCGGGGCACGCTCCCGTTCGACCTGCCGTCGTCGGCCGATGCCGTGGCGGAGAGCCGCGAGGACGTCCCCTTCGACACCGCCGACCCGCTGTACCGCTTCGGCCACGGCCTGCGGCTCTGACGGCCGCCACCCTTCGACCGGCGACAGGACGATCGGCCGGGGCACCCGTCGGACCCCGGCACCGATCACGGATCGGAGCGGTCGGACCGCACGGTCCCTTGGCGCCTCTACTCGTCGGGGAACGAGAAGTAGAGCGCCTCGCTGTAGAAGGAAGCGAAGTGGTTCTGCCAATCGGCGCGCAGGGACGCGAGCCAGGCATCGTCGCCGCCGGCGATCGCCGCCTCGGCACGGGCCACGGCGTCGGGGATTTCGCGGGAGACCAGGTACTTCACCGCCTCCTCGGGTTCCTCGTCGTCGAGCGAGACCATCTCCCCCGTCTCCAGCACGAAGTACGTGTCCCGCTGCTTGTCCAGGTGGGCCGTGGTCCTGGCGACGCATTCGGCGAATTCGCTGTCGTCCTCGAGCCCCTGCCCGACCACGCGCAGGAGATCGCCGAGCAGGGCGGCACCGCCGGCGTAGTCCGCCGCGATGCCTATACGCATGTTCCAGATCATGGACGGGACGATGTTCGTCTCGCGACCGACGAGCAGCTTGTGCGCCAGCGGAATGCTCCAGTTGTGCTCGGAGATGCACCGGATCTTCTCCGGATTCGCCGCTGCGGTCGGCAACGTACCCGCTGAGTAGAGGTAAGAACGGTTGGCCATGACGGCGACCTTAACCCCACCCACTGACAGCCGAGGCGGGGACGACACCTCGTCCCGCCCGTCAGTCGCGCCGGGCCACGATCCGGTACGCGTTCGACACCCGAAGCCGGTACGACAGCGGCCGCACCGCGAACCGGTCGAGCAGGGTGCCCACCACCAGCGCCGGAACCCCGGCGACCAGCAGCGCCCCGCGCAGGGTGCGGCGCAGCCGGCTCGGCGGCTCGGGCAGCCACGGCGCGTCGTCGCGCGGTGCCGCATGGTCCAGCGCCAGCCATACGGCGGCCAGCAGGTCGACCGGGTCGTGCGGCTCGGCGTGCTGCTCGGCGACCACTGTGAAGCCCAGCTCCGTGAGCCGCTCCCGTAGATTGGCCACCGGGACGAAGTGCAGGTGCTGCGGCTGGAGCCAGGGGAGCCACCAACGGCCCAGCAGCCTCGCATATCGGCTCTCGGGGTCCGGCACCTCGATGAGGAGGTGCCCGCCGGGCCGTACCGTCTCCCGTGCGGCGCGCAGTTCACGATCGGGCTCCGTGCTGTGCTCCAGGTAGTGAAACATGCTCACCACGTCGTAGTCGCCGCCCAGTTCGGGTGCGAGCTCGGGAAAACTGCCCCGGTGGCCGCGGTCCACCCGGCCCTCCCGCTCGGCCAGTTCGACGCCGTCGGTGAAATCGAGTCCGTCGAACACCGTGTGGGGCAGCACCGCCCGCGCGGCCGCGCAGAAGTGACCGTGCCCGGTCCCGACGTCCAGCCATCTCTTCGGCGCGGAGTCGTACGGCAGCATCGATTCCGCCCGCCCCCGGTACATCTTGGTACGGCCCCCGAAGGTGTCACCGAGTTTCTTCTCGCCGAGCCCGTCGTAGAAGTCCCGGTAGTAGAACTCCAGTCCCTGCGCGTTGAGTCGAGGGTTCTGAAAGATGTGACCGCAGCCCTCGCAGCGGTCGAGTACGAAACGGCCCGGCTTGTGCTGGAGCAGATCAGTGGTGCGCAGCCGGGTGGTCAGCTCCTGCGAACCGCACCAAGGGCAGCTGGTGCGGCGTGGCTCGAAGAAGCGCTCCGGGCCGGCGGCGATGTCCGCCTGATAGCCGGGCCGCAGCCGGGCGATCCGGACAGCGGGGTCGGTGTCTTCGCTCATCTGAACTCCCTGGCTGTTCCCGTACGTCGTGGGGTTGCATCGGCTGATTCGGAGTGCGCGAGAGTGTCTTTCGGAGCCGTGGCCGCTCGGGTGGGACATGGCGGAGCCTTCCGGGGCCGACCGGCAGGGCTGTGGAGCGCGGTCAGGTCCCCGGAGTGTCCGGCTTCGCCGTCACAGAGGCTCACGGGCATTCCCCTCCTTGCCCGCAGGCTTCCGGAAGGACGCGTCCAGTTCACCGAGCCGGAGCGCGGCGGCACGGGCCCCGCCGGCGGAACGGAACGCCGTACGGATCCGTTGGGCCCCGTCGCGGTATCCGGTGTCGTCCAGGACCGAGTCGACCGCCGAGACCAGCCTCTGGGCGGTGACCCGCCCGAACCGCACCCGCACCCCGGCCCCGGCGTCGACGACCTGTCCGGCCACCACCGGCTGGTCGTCGCGGATGGGAGCCACCACGAGCGGAACCCCGTGCCACAGGGCCTCGCACACACTGTTGTGGCCGGCGTGGCAGACGACTGCGCCAACGCCCCTCTCCAGAAGGGCGAGTTGTGGCACGGACGGCACGATCAGCACATCCTTGTCGCCGTCCCGCGCCGAGAGCACGCCACCGGGATCGACGATCACCGCCTGCACCCGGTCGGCGCGCTCCCGCAGCGCGCTCCGGCACACATCGAGGAACCGGCCGCCTGCATCGGCGTTCGCCGTGCCCAAGGTGACCAGGACGGTGGTGCGGGCGGCGTCGAGCCATTCCCACGGGAAGCCGGCGGCGGACGGACGCGCCGTGATCGACGGACCGACCCAGCAGACCCCCTCGTGCGCCGGACCAGCCAACTCCGGTGTACTGAAAGCGAGGACGAGATGCGGTGAGAAGCGGGGGTCGGCCGTGCCCGCCGGATCCCCGACGGCCTCCCGGAGCGTGCCCAGCCGCCGCTGCAACCACTGGCTGACCTTGGGAAGCCCGGCGAGGGGGTCGGTGAACTCGGCCGACGTGGTCGCCGAGGTCGCCCACGGCAAACCCAGCCGTTCCGCGATCAGCGCGCCCGCGAATGCCTGCTGGTCGGCGACGACGACGTCCGGCCGGAACGCCTCGACTGCGGCCCGGACGCCCGGGGCCATCGCCTCGGCCAGCGGCAGCAGATACCGGTCCCACAGGAACTTCAGCGCCTCGGGACCGCGCAGCTCGGCCGGCCGCTCGCCCTGAGGTGCCCCGACGCACGCCATGACGGGCCCGGCCCCGGGGCCCGCGAGTCGGCCGACCAGCGCCGGATCGGGACACACCCACGCCACCGCGTGTCCTGCCGCGACGAGTTCGGCGGCGACACCGACGGTCGGGTTGATGTGCCCGACCAGGGGCGGGACGACGAAGAGGAAGCGGCTCACCCGGCCACCTCCGCCGCCACCCGCCCGGTGGTGCGGCCGGCCTCCTCGACGAGTGCCAGGATGTGCCCGCCGACCGTCCCGGAGGCCTCCACCAGGACCGAGTGCTCGTGCCCCGGGATCACCACGGTCCGGCAGTCCGGAAGCGCCGACACCAGCCAGGGCGCGAGCTCGGCGAGATCGGAGTCGCCTCCGTACAGGCCGAGCACCGGACAGCGCACTGCCGCGATCTGACCGGCCGTCAGTACGCCGCTTGCCGGGATGTCCCGACCGAGAGTGGTGTCACGGGCCAGTCGGGCCGCACCCTTGGCCAGGCGGGCGGTGTTGTGCCCGCGGTGGGTGCTGATCCAGGCGATCGCGTCGGGCTCGTTGTGGGCGAGCTGGGTCACGACGCGGTCCAGGATGCCTCCCAGTTTCTCCGCCCAGGCGGCGGTGGCCGGTTCGGACTCGATGAGACTGACGCTCGCCGCCCGCTCGGGGCGCCGGGCCGCGAAGCCGAACGCGATCGTGCCGCCGAAGGAGTTGCCGACCAGGTGCACCGGACCGGTCACCGCCAGCCGGTCGAGCAGCGCCTCCAGGTCGTCGATGTTGTGCTCGACCGTGTAGCCCTCGGCCGGGCGTTCACTGCGCCCGTGGCCGCGCAGGTCGTACATGACGACATCGAGACCGGCGGCCGCGAGCGCGGGCGCGACGGTGAAGTAGTAGCTGGCCAGGCTGTCGGTGAGCAGACCGTGCACCAGCACCACGGTGGCGGTGGCCGGCCGGCCCTCCCGGGGACCGATCCGCTGTACGTGCAACCGGACGGCGCCGGCGTCGACCATCGCCATGGCTCAGCTCGCCTCCCCGGCCTTCAGACTGGTCACGACGTACTCGACCAGCCGTCCGACGGTCAGTTCGATGATCTCGTCGAAATCCATTCCGGCCAGGAACTCCGCGAAGTTGACCCGGTCGCCGTAGCGCTCCTGGAGCAGCCCGGCCAGGGTGACGAGGTCGATGCTCTCCAGCTCCAGGTCACGGTTGAAGGTCGTCCTCATGCCGATCTCGACGTCGTCGAGGCCGTACTCGTCCTCCAGGAGCCGCGCCAGCATTCCGGTGAGGTCGGCGAGGACGGACTCCTCGTCGGCGGCGACAGGGGTGTGGGGGGTGTGAGCTGTCATCGGGCGTCGTACTCCTTAGCGGTCGGGTTTCCCGTCGTCCATGCCACCGCGTACGCGCGCTCCGGCAACCGGGGCGGGTTGGTGGCCTGCACGCAGTGCACGGTGTAGGCGCGTTCCAGGCGGCCCGCGACGACCAGCCGGTCGCCGGCGGGTGTCGCGTCGAGCACGGTGAAGTCCCGTGGCCGGCCGCCGAATCCGGTGCCCTCCGCCTTGGCGACGGACTCCTTGGCCGCCCAGAAACGGGTGAACCACAGGGCCTGGCTCTCGCCGGAGTCGGCCGACAGGCGGTGCAGCAGCCGCAGTTCGTCCCCGTCCAGGACGGCGGCGAGGGTCTGCGGGGTGCGATCGGTGACCTCCTCGATGTCGATGCCGGGGCCGGGTCCGGTCCGGTGCGGCCGGACGATCGCAACGGCCGCCTCCGCGCAGTGGGCCAGCGAGACGTCCAACGGGGGCAGGGCCCGCCCGTGCACGCCGGTGACGTACGGACGGCCCGTCTCGTCGTTGTGCACCCGCAGCTCCGCCGGGAAGACGGGGCCCTCGCCGTGGTCCCACAGCCACTGCCGCACCGAGTCCTTGACCGCGATGCGCCCCAGCAGCCACTGCCGGCGCCCGCGCGGCGCGTGCCGCGCGTACTCCGCGCGCTCCGCACTGCCCAGGGAGTTGCGCATGATCAGCTCCCGGGAGGCCAGGTCCGGCCACCTCTCGTGCAACAGCCGCCAGCCGCCGGACCGCGGCTCGGAAAGCGTGTTGCGATCCGGGAAACGCTCGACGGGCCGGGTCTGCGGGTCGTTGTCGAAGCGGCGGTCCTGCCAGCCGTACAGCTCCGCCCAGACGGTGCCCCCGGCCCTCAGCTGTACGTCGGCCTCCAGCAGGGCGTCGGTGAGCGAGGTGACGCGCACCAGGCATTCCACTTCCGTGCCCGGCGCCGGGTGTGGCCCGTAGAACCGCATTTCCCGCATCCCGACCGGGAACACGACGGTGCGCTCGGAACGGGTGGCCATGATCCAGTAGCCGAGGATCTGGCCGACGTTGTCCAGCAGCGCGCCGGGTGCGGAAGGGGTGGTGAGACGTCCGCGCACATGTCGGTCGCCGATCGCGGTGAGTTCGCTGACGCCCTGGAACGCCGGGCCGTGGAACATCCAGCGCTCGGTGTAGAGCTGGCCGGCGGTGTGGTCGGGGGCGCGCTCGGTTCCGGGGTCGGTGGCCCATGGGGCGGGGGGCGGGGTGGGGTACGCGGCGGCGAGCTCCACGGTGGCGCGGGCCCGCGGGCCGAAGGAGACGGCGAGAAGGCCCGGTTCCTTCGGCGTCACGGTCACGGGCACGTCGACGGCCGGGGTGGCGGTGAGCCACTCGTCGAACCGCGCGCCGTGCACGGCGACCGGTGTCCCGCCGGGGTCCGTCTCCTGCGCGGCGTCCACGATGTGCTGCACGATCGTCGTGGCCGGGACGACCGGCCACCGGTCGGCGACTTCGGGCCAGTCCGGCCGCTGAGGGAAGAAGCAGTGGTCCAGGAGGTAGGGCATGGTGTCGGTCGAGACGCGGACGGTCGTGTGCCGCGGCCCGGAGGACGGGGCCGGCTCAGGCGTCCTCGTTCTCGCAGACATGAGGGCGGCGGCCGTGTCCGCGGTCTCGCTCAGCAGGGCGCTCAGTTCGGCGGCCACCGGGGAGCTCTCGGCGAGGGAGTCCAGCGGCGACGAGCCGGCCGGGACCGGCACACGCGCGGGCGCCCGCAGCTCGGCCCGCAGCTCGGGGAGCCGCTGGGGCGAGAGGGACACCAGAGCACCGCTCAAGTCCAGTCGCACCGGCGGCCGTCGATACGTGGTCGCCGCCTCGACGGGCTGCAAGGAGGGCGCCACCGTCGAACCCGCCGTCCACAGCGCGGTGGCCACCCGGCGCAACTGGGCGAGACCGGTGCGGTGGGGCGAGTTGGCTGCTACCACCAGGTGGTCGCGACCGCCCAGGGTGTCGCTCACGAGGGAGCCGAGCTGACCGGGTCCGACCTGGACGAACACCCGGTGACCGGCCGCGTTCAGGGCCTCGGTCAGCTGCCGGAACCGCACGGGTTCCAGCAGATGCCGGACGAAGAGAGCCCGGATCCCCGTCTCGTCCTCCGGGAACGGCGCGGCGGTCGTGCCCGACCAGAGGGGGGTGTGCGGCGGATGCAGCCGGAACCGGCGGGCGGCCTCCTCGATCGGTCCGAGATGGGGTCGCAGCATCGGCGTGTGGAAGCCCGAGCGGAACGGCAGAACCTGGCTGAGGACGCCCTGGGCGCGACGCGCCCGTACGAAGTTCTCCACCGCCGCCTGCGGACCGCACACCATCGACTGACCGGGTGCGTTGTCGTGGGAGAGGACCAGGCCCGCCCGGCTCCCGCCCTCGTCGCGCAGGGCGGCGAGGACATGCTCGGCACCGGCGCCGACCGCGCCGAAGGCGAGACCCGGGACCGTCACCGAGGCGGGGTCGAAGGCGGCCATGAACGCGTCGACCTCGTCCCCCGAGTACAGCCCGGCCGCCGCCATGGCCGTCCACTCGCCGACGCTGTGTCCGGCGACCGCGTCCGGCACGATCCCGCTGCGGCGCAGCGCCGCGTCGAGGAGGCGGCCGACGGCGACCACGCCGAACCCGTGCCGGCCCACGTCCCCGGTCCGGTTTCCGTCGACCGCGGGGGCAGTCAGACCGAAATGCGCGGCCACGTCGTCGACCTGCGGGGTGAACTCGCCTTCCAGGCCCGGGAACAGGAACGCCAGTCCGCCGTGGCCTGCGCCCAGGAGGGGGCTCGGCCGGAACCAGACGTCGCTGCGTCCGTGCCAGCCTCGCTGCCGGGCGACCGCGCGGCGGGCCAGAGCGAGCCGTTTGGCGGTCGGGCCGACGATGCCGAGACGGGCGGGGCCCGCCTCCGGGTGCGGGTGGCCGGCGGCCCGTACGGTGTCGTCGTCGGCGTCCAGCAGGGCGGCGAGCCGCTCCGGGGAGTCGGCGGCCAGCAGTAGGACAGGCTCGGGCTCGGCGACCTCCAGGACCGGGCGGGCCGACGCGCTCACGCGGGACCCGCGGGCGCCCGGGGCCTCCTCCAGCACCACATGCGCGTTGATCCCGCCGAAGCCGAACGCGTTGACCGCGGCCCGGCGCACGGGCCCGCGCGCGGTGGTCTCCCAGTCGGCGGCCTTCTCCAGGGTGCGGAACCGGGTGCGGGCCAGGGCGGGGTGCGGCTCTTCGCAGTGCAGGGTCGGAAGGAGTGTGCGGTGGTGGACGGCGAGCGCGGCCTTGACCAGACCGGCGACCCCGGCGGCCGGCATGGCGTGCCCGATCATCGACTTGACCGATCCCAGAACCGCGTCACCGTCCCCGGGGCCGAACACCGCGGCGAGCGTGGCGAGTTCGGCGCTGTCCCCTGCCGGGGTCGCCGTGCCGTGCGCCTCGAGCAGGCCGACCGAGCCGGGCTCGGCGGGGTCGAGTCCGGCCGCCCGCCACGCATGCCGTACCGCCTGCGCCTGGCCGCCGGGCTCGGGGTTCATGAGACCGGCCACCCGTCCGTCGCTCGCCACGCCGGTGCCCCGGATCACGGCGTAGATCCGGTCTCCGGCACGCTCGGCGTCGGCCAGCCGCTTGAGGACGACGACGCCCGTCCCCTCACCGATCAGGATGCCGTCGGCGTCCCGGTGGAAGGGCCGGATGCGCTGGCTGGGAGAGAGTGCGCGCAACTGGGAGAAGACGCTCCACAGCGTGATGTCGTGGCAGTGGTGGACGCCGCCGGCGAGCATCACGTCGCACCGTCCGGAGGCGAGTTCGCCCACGGCCTGGTCCACGGCGATCAGTGAGGAGGCGCAGGCAGCGTCCACCGTGTACGCGGGCCCGCGCAGATCGAGCCGGTTGGCGACCCGGGAGGCGGCGAGATTGGGCACCAGGCCGATCGCGGACTCGGGGCTGTCCGGACCGAGACGCTCGGTGAATGCCTGGCGTACTCTTCCGAGTTGGTCTCCCGTCAGGTCCGGGAGCAACTCCGCCAGTGTGCGGGTCAGTTGGCCGGCCGTGCGGACCCGCTGATCGAGCCTGACCAGGCCCGGCGTGAGATAGCCGCCCCTGCCCAGAACGACGCCGACCCGCCCCCGGTCGGGAAGGCGATCCGTGCCGCCCGCGTCGTCGAGGGCGGCCGAAGCCACGTGCAGCGCGATGAGCTGGTCGGGTTCGGTACCGGCCACCGAGTTCGGCATGATCCCGAACCGGGTGACCTCCACCTGCGCGAGCCCGTCCACGAACCCGCCCCGGCGGGCGTAGACCTGGTTCGCGACGGCCGGGTCGGAAGCGGTGCCCGGGTGGTAGTACTCGGCGTCCCAACGCCCGTCCGGTACCGCGCCGATCGCGTCCACGCCGTCGCGCAGGTTGCGCCAGTAGGCGTCCAGGTCCGCGGCGCCCGGCAGCAGCACCGCCATTCCGACGATGGCCACCGGCACTTGTCGTGCGGCCATGACCTGCGTGCCGGGACCGTGCCGGGGCGGCGCCACCACGACCGTCACCAGCCCGAGGCGGTGTAGACGACGGCGGTGGCGGACTCCTCGCCCCAGGCGAGCTCCCGCAGCAGCGCCGCGGTCCCCTCCTCCGGGTCGATCAGCCGGATGCCGCGGCGGGCGTACTCCCGGGCCAGCTCGGGCCCGATCATGCCGGTGTGATCGGCCGAGGGTGCCCAGGGGCCCCAGTGCACCGTCACCGCGCGCCGTCCGGTGCGGGCGGCGAAGGCCGCGCCGAGGGTCTCCAGCGCATCGTTGGCGGCCGCGTAGTCCACCTGGCCGCGATTGCCCAGGACAGCCGATATCGAGCCGAACAGCACGGTGAACGCGGGCGGTTCGGGCAGTTCCTCCAATGCGGAGAGCAGGGCGTCGGCGCCGGTCGCCTTCGTGGCGTAGACACGTCGGAAGGACTCCGTGCTCTTCTCGGCGATGAGCCGGTCCTCGATCACACCGGCCGCATGCACCACACCGTCGAGCCGGCCGTGCTCGGCATGGATCTCCTTCACCGCCTGCAGTACCGCGTCCGGCTCGCGGAAGTCGACCGATCGATAGCGGGCCCGGCCGCCCGATGCGGTGATCGCGGTCAGGGTGGCCGTGATCTCCCGTTGGGCGAGCAGCAGCTCGGCGGCGCGGTTGATCTCGGCCGGCTTCAGTCCGCCGCGGGCGGCGAGTGCGGCCCGCAGCTCGGCCGGGGTGCGTGCGGACGCGGTGTCCGCGGCCTCCGGACCGTCCGGGGCGGGAGTGCGGCCGAGCAGTTCCAGACGGCAGTGCGCGGCGTCGGCGAGCACGGTGGCGAACTGTGCGGTGATGCCTCGCGCCCCTCCTGCGAGCAGCACCACCGAGTCCTGGTCCAGGCCGAGCGCGGTGGCCTCCGAGGTACCCGCCCCGGCCGGTCCGGCACCCGTACTGCCGAGCACGCCGAGCGGCGCCGCCACCAGTTCGAACCCGTGCCGGCCTGCCGCCGTCCGCAGCACGACCGGCGTCCGGTCCGACGCGACGGCCTCGGCGACCACGGCGTGCGCGAGCGCGGACGGCGAGGCGTCGGTGACCTCGACGACCCGGGCCACCGTCTGCGGATACTCGTGCGACACGGTCCTGAACAGACCGCGCAGCCCCGCGGTCCGGGGGTCGGGCGCCGCGCCGTCGGCGGGCCGGACGGCCAGCAGCCACCTCGGGGCGCGTGCCAGGGCGGCCTTCAGTACGGGGAACGAGGCGGGCAGCAGGGGCATGTCGTCGGTGCCCGCGAGGGCCCCCGACCACAGCACACCGTCCACCTGGCCGTCGGCCTCGGTCAGGACGTGGTCCTTGGCCCGTACGCCAACCTCGGCGCCGTGGGACGCCAGGCGGGTGGCGACCTCGGGGGCGTCGCCGAGCAGGATCCAGCGGGTGCCCGCGAGAGCGGACGACAGGTCGGTGCGGGCGTCGGCCCGCTCGTCGAGAAGCACCGGGCGCAGGAGGTGCCGTCCGGGGGGCTCGGCGATGACCGCGTCCTGTCCGGGCTCCACCGCCGCCGGGGCGGCGGGCCGCTCGGCCGGTCCGCCCATCCGCGCGGTCAGCCAGTCGGTCACCGCGGCGGCCGTCCGGGCCTTCGCCAGTTCTTCCAGAGCGTCGTCGTCCAGCGCGGCGAGGTCGGAGCCGGCCCCGGCACCCAGGCGTCGGGCCAGTTCGCCCGCGATCTCCGCCCGCTTGATGGAGTCGATGCTGAGGTCCGCCTCCAGGTCGAGGTCGGGCTCGATCATGTCGACGGGGTAGCCGGTGCGCTCGCCGATGATTTCCAGAACGATCCGCTGGACTTCGGCCGCCCCGGCGGGTTCCGCGGCTGCCGACTCCTCGGCGTTGGCCGGCGTGCCGCGTTCCGGGTCCTTCATCGGCGGCTGCGCCGGGAGGAGTTGCGGAACGGCCTGGATCACCTGCGGGGCCGCGTGGGACGGGACGGACTGCGCGCCCGGGGCGGACCCGAGGTAGGTGAGCAGCACGTCCCGTTGGGCGGCGATCATCTCCCGGCTGGTGCGCAGGAATTCGGAGATGAGTGTGTCCTGGTCGGACGGGGCGCTGTGCGGGGAGTTCGTCGTCACAGTCGTCTCCAGGGTCTCCGTGACTCGTCGGGCCGGTGCGAGCGCACCGGTGAGGAGGGCGCCGTCGGCGGTGCGGACCAGTTGTCCGTCGACCGTCCATCCGGGGGTCTTCGGCGCCGGGGTACGTGCCGCGTCCACCGCGTCCCGGCCGCGCAGCAGCCAGCCGGCGCGCACAGGCAGCCCCGCGACGGCGAGCTCGGCCAGAGCGTCGAGCCAGCCGCGCAGGCCGCTGCCCGGCCGGGGTTCGCAGGCCACCGTGCGGTGCGGGCGGTCGCCGAGGATCTGGCCGACGAGCCGGGTCAGAACCGAGCCTGGGCCGGCTTCGACGAAGATGCGTGCCCCGGCCTCGTACATCGCATCGATCTGCTCGACGAAGGCGACCGGGGCACCGATCTGGGCGGCGAGTTCGGACCGCACCGCGTCACCGTCGGCGGCGTACGGGGCGGCCGTGCGGTTGGACCACACCGGGAACTCGGGCGCGTGCACCGGCCGGGCCGCGAGCGCCTCGGCGAACCGGTCTTGAGCGCCGGCGACCAGCGGGCTGTGGAACGCGCAGGCGACGGGTATGCGCTTGGCGCCGTGCCCGGCCGCGCGCAGCAGCCGGACGGCCTCGTCGACGGCGACCGTCGGTCCCGAGATCACCGTCTGCCGGGGCGAGTTGCGGTTGGCGACGACAACACTGTCCGGCGCGGACGCCGCCTTGAGCGCCTGTGCCACGTCCTCGGCGCAGGCCGAGACCGCGGCCATGGTCCCGGGGTCGCCGCCGTCGCCCTGGGCGGACTGCGCGGCCCGCAGGATCGCCGCCGCTCGCTCCGCGCTCAGTTCCAGCAGCGTCTCGGGGGTCAGCGCGCCGGCCGCGCACAGTGCCACCAGCTCGCCGTAGCTGTGCCCGGCGGCCATGTCCGGCTGCACGCCGGCCGCGGTGAGCACGGCGTGTGCGGCGAGTCCCGTGACGCCGAGGGCGGGCTGCGCCACTCGGGTGTCGGTCAGCGCGGCCCGCTGCCTCTCGCGCACGGTGTCATCGAAGGCGGCGGGCGGGTACAGGGTGTCGGCGTGGGCGCGGGCGAGCTCCAGATAGGGGCGCAGCTCGGGGAAGGCGACGAACAGGTCGGCGAGCATGCCGGTGCGCTGGCTGCCCTGTCCGGGGAAGAGAAATGCCACCTTGGCGCCGTCCACCTCGCCGGTACCGGCGAGGTGGATGCCGCGTGCCGCAGCATGCTCGCCGGGGTGGGCCAGGACCCGCCGCAACTTCTCGACCAGGTCGTCCACGTCCGTCGCCACGATGGCGACCCGGGCCGGGTCCCCGCTCGCGTCCGACCGCCGGGCCGCGCTGAGCGCGAGGTCCTGAAGCCGCCACGACCGGCCCTGGGGCTGAGCGGTTGTGAGGAGCTCCTCCATCGCCCGGCGGGTCGCGGCCTCGTCCCGTCCGCGGAACACGAACAGTTCGGCCGGCCAGGTGTCCAGTCCCCGCACGGGCGGTACGCCACCGGCGTGAGCGGCCAGCACCACGTGGAAGTTGGTCCCGCCGAAGCCGAACGCGCTGACTCCGGCGATCCGTTCCTCCGCGGGCGCCGCCCATGGCCGGGCCTCGGCGTGGAAGGCGAAGGGGCTGGTGTCCGCCTCCCAGGCCGGGTTGGGAGTCTCGACGTGCAGGGTGGGCGGCCGGACGCCGGTGTACAGAGCCAGCAGCGTTTTGATCATTCCGGCGAGGCCGGCAGCGCATTTGGTGTGGCCGATCTGCGACTTCACCGACCCGAGCACGCAGCCGCCCGGTCCCGCCCCGGCCTCGGTGAACACCTCGCTGAGGATGCGCAGTTCGGTGCGGTCACCGACGACCGTCCCGGTGCCGTGTGCCTCGACGAGACCGACTTCGGCCGGTGAGACGCCGGCGTTGCGATAGGCGCGCTCCAGCGCCGAGCGCTGGCCCTCGGGCCTGGGCGCGGTCAGACCGAGTGAGCGGCCGTCGCTGGAGGAGCCCAGGCCCTTGATGACGCCGTAGATCCGGTCGCCGTCCCGCTCGGCGTCCGCGAGCCGCTTGAGGACGACACAGGCGATGCCCTCGCCGAGCGCGATGCCGTCCGCCGAGTCATCGAAGGCGCGTGAGCGACCGGTGGGAGAAAGTGCGTGCACGGAGGAGAACAGGACATAGTCGTTGATGCCGTTGTGCAGGTCGGCGCCGCCGCACAACACCACGTCGGAGGTGCCGCCGGCCAGCTCCTTGCAGGCGACGTCCACCGCGGCCAGTGACGAGGCGCAGGCGGCGTCGACGGTGTAGTTGGCGCCGCCGAGATCGAGCCGGTTGGCGATCCTGCCCGAGATGACGTTGGCGAGCATGCCGGGGAAGGAGTCCTCGGTGAGTTTCGGGAGCTGGTCGTCCAGGCCCGCGGGGACGCGGCCGTAGTACGAGGGCATCACCGCCCGCAGTGTGGCCGCGTTCGACAGGTCGCTGCCCGCCTCGGCGCCGAACACCACGGACGTGCGGGAGCGGTCGAACTCCCGTCCCCCGTCGCCGTATCCGGCGTCCTCCAGAGCGCGCCGGGCGGCCTCCAGGGAGAGCAGCTGCACCGGTTCGGTGCTGCCGAGAGACGTCGGCGGGATGCCGTAGCGCAGCGGGTCGAAGGGGATGCGGGGCAGGAAGCCGCCCCACTTGGACGGGGTGGACTCTCCGTGGTGGACGGCCGGGTCCCAGCGCTCGGGCGGGACCTCGCTCACCGCGTCCACTCCGGCGACCACGTTCGCCCAGAAGGCAGGCAGGTCGGGCGCCTGCGGGAACATGCACGCCATGCCGACGACGGCGACGTCGAGCGGTGCGGGCGCGGCCGGCTCCCGCACCTCGTTCGCCGGGGCCGACTGCGCCGTCCGCAGGGCGAGATGCTCGGCGGCGCCCGTGGTCACCGACTCGTGCAGTGCCGCGACGGTCGTGGTCGCCGAGCGCAGCACGGCCACCTCGCCGGCCATGAACATCCCCTCAGCGAGCTGGCGCCGCTCGTCGACCGGAGTGAGGCAGCCGTCGACGGATCGGTCGACGCCCTTGCTGGCGATGCGCAGCCGGCCGACGTTGAGCCTCTCCAGCTCCTCCCAGATCCGCCGGTCCGGCACGCCCTCGGCGCGCAGCCGGGCCTCCTGGTCGCGGTAGCCGGCGGTGAACGGGCTCGGCACGCACCGCGTCGCGTGCCCCGGTGCCGACTCCAGCAGTGTGGTGCGCTCGGCCTCCAGAACCTGCTGCTGGAAGAGCGGCCGGACCGCCCCGCGGGAAACGGCCTCCTCGGTGAACAGATACGCGGTGCCCATCAGCACACCGACGGCCGCGCCGCGCGCGGTCAGGGGCGCGGCCAGAGCGGCGACCATCGCCGCCGAGCGCTCGTCGTGCACTCCGCCCGCGAAGAACACCTCGAGGTCTTCGGCCTCGTGGCTCTCCAGGAAATCCTCCAGGACGGCCAGTTGGGCCTCCCAGAGCGCGAAACTGCCGCGCGGCCCCACATGCCCGCCGCACTCCGAGCCCTCGAACACGAACCGGCGCGTCCCGGCTTCGAGGAACTGCCGCAGCAACCCCGGTGAGGGCACGTGCAGAAACGTCCGGATGCCGTCCTGCTCCAGGGCCTGCGCCTGGGACGGCCGCCCACCGGCGATGATCGCGTGAGTCGGCCGCACGTCCCGTACGGCCTCCAGCTGGGCCGTACGCACGTCCTCCGGCGCGAAGCCGAGGACTCCCACGCCCCAGGGCCGGCCGGCCACCGCGTCCCGGGTCTCGGTCAGCATCGTCCGCGTCCGCGTGCCGTCCGCCAGCGCCAGGGCGAGGAAGGGCAGTGCTCCGTCCGCTGCCACCGCCGCGGCGAAAGCGGGTCCGTCGCTCACCCTCGTCATCGGGCCCTGTGCGACGGGGAGCCGGGTGCCGAGCGCCCGGCTCATCGGTGACCCGGGCCGCAGCGCCCGTGCGGCCGAGTCGTCCCGAACGGTGCCCAGCACCGCTTCCCGCAGCGCGCGCACCGTTCGGCGCACATCGCCCCACCTCTCGGCGAACAGGGCGGCGAGGAAGCCGTCCTGCCCCACCGGGAGCAGCTGGGTACGAGGATCCCGCCCGCCCAGCAACGCCGCCGCCTCCTGCGGTCCGGCGCCCTCCGAGAGGCGCGGGGCGTCCGGGCCCCGCCGCAGCAGGACACGGTGACCGGCCCGCACGACGGTTTCCGAGCCGTCGATGGTGCGCAGCGCAGCGGCGACCGGTTCGGGCAGCGCCGACTCGGCGAGCAGCGCGAGCTGGCCGTCGAGGACGACGCCGGCCGCCCCGCCGGCCACCGCGGCGGCGGCCGTTCGAGGGCCGATGCCGCCGCACGCCCACACGGGCCGGGTCACCTCGGGCGCGGCGAGGAGCCGCTGGAGCAGGACGAAGGTGCTCAATTCACCGATCCGGCCGCCGCACTCGGTGCCGCGAGCGATCAGGCCGTGCGCCCCGGCGCGTAACGCCTCCCGCGCGCCCTCCAGGTCGGTGACCTCGACGAGTACGCGAAAGCGTGCCGCGAGCCCGGAGATCGTCCAGGCCGGACCTGCTTCCCCGGCCGCCGCTCCGACCGCGAGGACCACGGTGTGCGGACCATCCGGAGCCAGGTCGGCCGGGGTGAGCCCGCAACGCGCGTCGACCCGGACGCCGAAGCTGCCCGAAGCCGTGCGCCGCAATTGAGCGAGGGCCTCTCGGGCCCTCCGGTCGCCGGGCCCGAGGTCGAGCACACCGAGACCGCCGGCCCGGCAGACCGCCAGGGTGAGCCCGGCATCGGGCTCGCCTAACGGGGTCATGCCGATGATCATGTCTTCGGAACGCACAGCGGAGTTCATCATTCTCCGAATCAAAGGTGAGACTGCACGGTGGGGGGTTCTGTACAGACGAGGCGGCTCACCGGCTTCCTGCAGGGAAAAGCCCACCGCGGAACGCCGATATGAAGCGTGTGTTCGAAGCGGATTGAAAGGTAGTGGCCTGGTTACTCACCGGTCAAGGTTCAAGTGAGCGATCGGTAACCGTCTTTTTCGATCCCGTCGGTCGCGAGCGGAGGGCGAGGCGGGAGGAAAACGGCTGAATTCTTTTCCGACGAGGCATCGTTCACCAGGGCTGTTGCAACTTCCTTTACTGTGCGCCTGGTTGGGGATTGGCCGGTTGGGGTGCCGGCAGACCGGGCACGGGAATCC
Source organism: Streptomyces sp. NBC_00012 (assembly GCF_045040875.1). Lineage (NCBI taxonomy): Bacteria > Bacillati > Actinomycetota > Actinomycetes > Kitasatosporales > Streptomycetaceae > Streptomyces > Streptomyces sp. NBC_00012. Next base: position 955,778 of record NZ_CP108309.1, read on the forward strand.
ACTGCCGTCCGTCGAGGTGACCGCACACTTCCCCGCCCACCACGATCGGCTGCGTGTCGGGAGCTGTTGACGGCAACGCACTGGACCGGCCGGCGGGTGGAGCCACCTGGGCGATCCGTGACGAACCCGAACGAGCACTCGCACTTCCGGGCATCACCAACAAGCGGAAAATTCAAGAAATTTGATCGAGCTCGGCAAGGGAGAACCGCCGACCGGTCTCGCCGGCGAGCCGTCCCGGCGCTGCACCGAGTGATGTTCTCAGCAGTTGATTCGTGTCAGCCCGCCGAGATGATGAGGCGAATGGCCAGTACGGTGATGAGACTGTTGGAGGCCATTGTGGTAATGATCCGGCCGGCGCCGCCGGCCAACGTCCGGCCCAGCAGCGATCCGCAGCCGGTGAGCAAACGACCGCCGGCCGGCGAACGCGGCGAACGCGGCGAGGAAAAGCAGCGGCTTCCGAGCCGTCGCCACCCGCCATGAGCAGCGCGCCTGCGTCCACCGCGGTACCGTCACCCTCGCAACCCTCGCCATCGGGCTTCGGAGATGATCCGGGAATCAGCGCCTATGAGCCGTTGTGGTTCTCGGTGACGGGAACCTCGTGGCGGGCGGCGAACGAGCGGACCGTGTCGACCAGGGGCGCCGTGCCGGGGCTCGGGGCCAGCCAGGCGGTCCGGATTCGGATGGTTCCGTCCTTGCTTCTGCGTACCCACCGCGGCTTCAGGAATGCCTCGGGCAGCCGGTGACCCCGGGGCATCCGCACCGTCAGCACGGTGCCTCCTTCCTCCTGCCCGAACTCGACCGCATCGGCGTCGGACCAGCGCAGCACCGCGAGGTTCGTGGCGGAGCCGACGCCGATGCCGAGGTCGTTCACCACCAGTCCGTCCTTCTGGCTCAGCAGGCCGAGGATGCGCAGCAGCATCAGGAATGCGATGAACCCGGAAAGCACCCTCAGCCAGTCGACGGTGTGGAGCAGATCACCGCTGGCCGCGATTCCGGCGAACGCGAGCGTGATCAGCGCGTTCCGCAGCATCAGCGACCTCCGGCTTAGCCTGCTGCGGAGGTAGGAGGCGATCGGCTCGGACCCGGAGCGCGCGGCGGGGCGACGCCGGGCTGCGGCCTGCCCCGGTGGCCTGAGCTCGGCCGCCGGGCGGGGCCGAGCCGGCGCCGGGGGCGCGGGCCGCGGTGGCGCGGGTTCGCCGGGCGCCACGACGGTCAGGTCGATCCGGCCGGCACACGCGACCAGCAGCTCCTCGGGAGCGGGCCGCAGTTCGGGTTCCTTGCGCAGGCAGGCGACGACGAGGGGCCGCAGCTCCGAGGGGATCGCGGAGACGTCCGCCTCCTCGTGTACCGCGCGGTACAGCTGCCCGAAGATCTGTCCCTCCCCGAACGCGCTGCCACCCGCCGCCGCGACCAGCACCGCCCCCAGCGCGAACATGTCGCACGCGCCGGTGACCTCGAGGCCCTGGGCCTGCTCGGGTGCGATGAACCCGGGTGTACCGATGGCCCGCCGGTCGGCGGTCAGCCGGGTGCCCTCCACAGCGCGGGCGATGCCGAAGTCGAGTACCCGCGGCCCGTCCTCGGCGAGGACGATGTTGCCCGGCTTGAGGTCACGGTGGACCAGACCGCAGGCATGGATGGCCTGGAGCGCCTCCGCGAGCGCGGCGGCCAGTGCCCAGAGTCTCCGCTCGTCCAGCGGGCCGCGCCGGGCGACCTCGTCGGCCAGTGTCGGACCTTCGATGTAGGCGCTGGCCATCCACGGTTGCGGGGCGTCCGCGTCGGCATCGACAACTGCCGCCGTGTGGAAGCCGCCCACCTTGCCGGCGGCCTCGACCTCTTTGCGGAAGCGTTTCCTGAACTCCGGGTCCGCCGCGTACTCCGCCCTGATCACCTTGATGGCGACCGCCCGCCCGGCACGCGAGCGGCCCAGATAGACCGAGCCCATTCCACCACTGCCCAGCTCGCGCACGATCACGTACGTGCCGATGCGTCCCCCGACCACAGCACCCCCTCGGTATCGACGAAGGCCACGGGCTCTCCGCCTGTTCCGTTCACCAGCCGCGGGCTCGACAACCGACCCACGCAACCGCAGTATGTCGCCGGCGCGTCACGCCTGTCATGGAGGGAGTCGAGATGGAACCTGATGATCCGAACGGACCCGGGAACGGGCGGCACGAAAGGCGCAGCCGGGCGAGTGGCAATCCAGGTCCGGCCGGCGGCGGTGGCCCGGGGCAGGGGCGGCCCTGGGGGCCCGGGAGCCCCCCAGCCTCCTCCGGGGTCCCCCTGCCCGAACCGGTGAGGAAGTTACGGGTTCTGATGCTGATACTCGGCGGCATGCAGGCCGTGCTCGGGCTCGCCCTGGTGACCAACAGCGTGGCCATCGCCACGTCGATCTGGGGCGAGGGCGAGCCGAATCCGTGGGCCCGGACTCAGGGTGAGGCGCATTCGGGGCAGGTCGTCTTCGCGGGTCTCCTCGTGCTGGCCATCGCGGCCTGGGGCATCACCACCGCCCTCAAGTTCCCCACCCGCAGCCCCGGCCTGCGGACCTCGGCCTTCGCGTACGGCTGGACCGCCCTGCCCTTCACCCTGGCGTTCTACCAAGTGATGCCCATCCTCGGGATCGCGTGGCTGATACCCGCGATCCTCGCTCTCGTCCGGCCCAACCAGCCGGAAACCCGGGCGTGGTTCGGCGGACACAACAGCTCGGCACACTGAACATCCACACGTACCGGCAGCGAGGAGGAAGGACACCGGGCTCGGGCAGTCGCGGCTCTGCCGGTCAATGTCAACCACCCGCTCTGGACGGGGTGGTAGCCGTGGTGCCCGGTCGGCGGCGCCCCCGTGGCCGGCCCGCGGGCACCAGTTGGCGTGCCGGGACCGGCCGGATCGCAGGAGTTGATCCGGCCGGTCCCGGCCCGGGACACCGCCGCCGGTGCCGTCAGTCGCTGTAGACGCCGACCTCCTGGAGCGAGAGGCCCCACTGGGTGCCGCGCTCCAGGCCTTGGATCCGTACGTAGCGCGCCGGGGTTCGGGCGAACCACGCCGTGTCCAGGCCGCCGTCACCAGCGGCCGTGGACCATGCCGTCTGCCAGTCCTTGCCGTCCTGCGACAGCTCGATGCGGTACGACTTCGCGTATGCCGCCTCCCAGTCGACGGTGACACGCTTGACCGGCTTCACGGATCCGAGGTCGATCTGCAGCCACTGGTCGTCCTTCCACTCACTGGCCCAGCGGGTTCCCTTGTCTCCGTCCACGACCTTGCCGGGAGCGAAGCTGACGAACGGGTTCCACCACTCCGACGTGGACGCCGAGGCGGCCGCACCCGAGGCCAGGTTCTTCCCCAGCCGGTGCTTCTCGGTGTCCCCCCAGGTGGTGAGGTAGGACTCGGCGCCTGCGAAGAGGTCGTCCACGACCTTCTGGCCGCCGACGTTGCGGATGTCCTCGATCCAGTCCGGGACCATGCCGTAGTGCGCCGCACCGTCGGTGTTGAAGTTCCATGTGCGCTCGCCGGTGGTCTGCTTGTCGATCACCGAGCCGCCGTCCGTGCTGCGGAAGGGGTACTTCACCGGGTTCGGGGCGTCGCCGCCCCGCGGGGCCGGCCAGCCGCCGACGCCGTTCATGTCCGTGCCGTAGCCGTAGCCGACCTTGTACTTCTCGCGCAGCGCCTCCTTGGCCTTGGCCTCCGCACTGAACGGCCCGGCGACGCTCATGTACTGGGCGGCGAACCCGCCGAGCTTGTAGAGACGCTCGGTCCACCCCGAGTCCATCCAGCTGTGCGAGGAGATGGCACCCGGGTATGACTCGGACTCGAGGACCTCGAAGGCCTGGTCCGCGGCCTTGACGCTCATGTGGTCGAGCTCCAGCATCATGTGACGCTTCATCATCCCGCGCACCGCGTACTCACCCAGGCTGGTCAGCCCGCGGGTGTTGCACTGCGCGCCCGAGGCGTACGAGGGGACGGCCACCCCCTTCGGCAGTCGCTTCTCCGCCTCCGCCGCCACGGCGTTGCCGATGGGGTTGTCGTGCTGCGGGCCGCGGCAGGTCTCCGTCTTCCAGAAGGTGCCGGTCGACAGGAACTGGCCCACGTTGATCGCCGTACCGAGGGCGCCGGAGTCGAAGCGCACCCCGCACAGGGCGTTGTCGAACTTGTGGCACAGGAACATGCTGCTCACGCCCAGTTCGTGCAGCTCGTCCAGGCCTCGGTCGATGTCCTCCTTGCCGCACTGCGCGACGTCCAGGATCTGCTTGCAGCCGAACGGCTCGGAAGTCTCGACACCCAGGACGACAGCCAGCTTGCCCTGCTCGATGACCTCGCGGGCCTGCGCGCTGTTGGTGACGATCCGGAACCAGCCCTTGCCCGGACCGCCGTACATCTTGTCGATGAAGGCCTGCATGTCGTACGACTTCTTCGCCTCAAGACGGATGGCGGTCATCTCGTCGCAGCTGCGGTCCTTGAAGAAGTAGACCGAGCAGATCACGCCGTTGGTGACCAGGTCGTTGACCAGCACCCGCTGGCCGCCACGCCAGGCCCGCTCGATGGAGGCGTAGTAGTTCTGCTGGTGGGTCAGCGAGTCGTGGGCGGGCCAGTCCTTGAAGGTGGGCCACCCGACGGGGTCGTGCTTGCCGTCGCCGCCCTTGGTGATCATGTCGAAGATGGCGAGCGAGCCGTCGGGGTAGTGCTCGGGGCAGTCCTTGAGCGCGTCGGCGACGCCCTGCTCCGAGAACGGCTTGCCGCAGATCAGCCGGCCGCCGAAGCCCTCGTTGGACATGATGTGGTCGTGGGCGTCGACGAAGCCCCGTACGCGGCCCTGGGCGTCGGTGCCCTTGAAGGGCTCGCCCGTGACGTCGACCTGAGCGTCGGGCGCGGGCCGCGCGGTCGGCGTCCACCAGCCGGGGTCGGGCTCCGCCGCGGAGCTGGGCATCGGGCCGAGTACCAGGGCCATCACGGCGAGGAGCAGTGACACCACCGTGAGGGATCCGAGTCTGCGGCGCGGGGGTTGAACCATGGTCATCACTCACCTTGATTGACATGTGCACTCAAGTTACTGACGAGTTTTCAGAATCGCGATCGCCGTCGACGGAGTCAACGGTCCGGGCCGAAAAACATGAGAATTTCTCATCTTTGCTGAACTCATGCCCGGATGCGGTTAGTTGATGGTTCATCGCGTATCGGGAGTCGAGTGGCCCGGACGGACGGACGAGCCCGCCCGTCCTCCCATCCGTCCATCGCGTCAGGCCACGCTGTGGATACGATTGACGAGGAGGCCGCCGATGAGGATGACCAGGGCCGCGGTGATGTAGAGGCCGGTGTAGCCGCCGAGGTGGGCGATGACCGGCGAGGCGAGAGCGGGGGCGAGGACCTGCGGGCCGGAGTTGGCGATGTTGATGACGCCGAGGTCCTTGGCACGGTCGGCGGCCTCGGGCAGGACTTGGGTGACCAGGGCCTGGTCGACGGCGAGGTAGATGCCGTAGCCCGCACCGAGGACGGCCGCGGCGGCGAGGGCGGACGGCCAGGTGTGGATCAGGGCGAGCAGTACTGCCGCTGCGGTCATGACCAGCGAACACAGGACGACGAAGACCTTGCGGCGTCCGACGCGGTCGGACAGGACACCGGCGGGGATGGCCGTGAGTGCGGCGCAGAGGGTGTAGACCACCGTGAGGATCAGCACACCGGTGCCGGGGTCGCCGTAGTGGACCGCGTCGGCGAGGAAGTAGAACAGGTAGAGGGTGCCGAGGGCGTTGCCGAGGTTGATCAGGAATCGGGTGAGCCACGCCCAGCCGAAGTCGGGGTGCCGCCGGGGACTCACCCAGAGCGAGCGGGCGAAGGCGCGGGCGTCGAAGGCCGGACGCAGTGCCCGGGGCAGAGGCGGCTCGGAGTGACGCAGCACGAAGGGCAGGGCGAGTACCACGGTGAGCACGGCGAGGGTGCCGTAGCCGGAGCGGACACCGGTGATCAGCAGTGTGGTGATCAGCGCGCCGAGGACGAGGCCGAAGGACTGCATGATGCCGGTCCAGCCGGAGACCTGAGCGCGTTGGGTGAGCGGTACACGGTCGGCGATCGGGGTGGTGACCCCGGCCAGCATCGCGTTCAGGCCTGCCTGCGCGAGGCACCAGCCGACGGCGACCCCGGCCACGGTGTGCTGGGTGGCGGTGACCGACAACCCCGCTGCCCCGGCGAGGGCGCCGCCGAGGATCCAGGGCCGACGGCGGCCGAACCGGCTCGTGGTGCGGTCCGACCAGGCGCCGGCGAGCGGGTTGGCCAGCACCGCGACGAGCGCGCCGAGGCCGGTGACGAGCGAGAGCGCGTCGTTCTTGCCGTGCGGGTCGATCTGCTCCAACTGGAGTGGCAGCAGGATCTGAATGGGTGTCATGAACGCCATGAAGACGGCGAGCGTGGCCAGCGACAGGTCCACCGTCCAGCCGGCCCTGACCGGGACGGTGGATTCGGCGAAGACGGCGGCGTCGTCCGCCGCCGATACGTGGGACATGGCGACTCCGTCGCTCAGGACCGCTGGGAGGCGATCAGGTCGCGGTACCACGCGAAGCTCGCCCGGGGCGTGCGCCGTCGAGTGGCGAAGTCGACCTCGACCAGTCCGAAGCGCTGGTGATAGCCCTCGGCCCACTCGAAGTTGTCGAGCAGCGACCAGGTGAAGTAGCCGCGCACGTCCACCCCGCTGGACACGGCGCGGGCGACCGCGGTGATGTGTCCGGCGAGGTACTCGATGCGCGCCTGGTCGTGCAGCCCGGCCGGCTGCGAGCAGCCGTTCTCGGTGATCCACACCGGCGGAAGGCCGTCGCCGTAGCGGGCCTTGAGGCCGGTGAGCAGCTCCGTGAGCCCGTCCGGGACCACCGGCCAGTCGAACGCGGTTCGCTCGTACGGCTCCGCGGGCTCGGCCAGGTCGAAGGGCAGCGCGGCGGCAGGATCGGCCGGGGCGGTCACCCAGGTGGGGTTGTAGTAGTTGACGCCCAGCCCGTCCAGCGGGGCGGCGATCGTGGCGGGATCGCCGTCGCGCACCACGCCTCCCCAGCTCGGGTCGGTCATGCCGTAGGCCGACAGGTCGGGATAACTCCCCAGCAGCAAAGGGTCGTTGAAGAGTCGGTTGTGCAGGGCGTCATAGGCGGAGGCCGCCGCCACGTCCTTGTCCTGGCGGGCGTCGGAGCGCAGACGCACGGGCGTGCAGTTGTTGGCGATCAGTATCTGCCCGCCTGGAACGGCGGCCCGCAGCGCCGCGGTCGCGAGGCCATGGCCGAGCAGCTGGTGATGTGCGACGGGCAGTGCGTCCAGCATCAGTGCGCGGCCCGGGGCGTGGACGCCGAAGCCGTAGCCGAAAGACATGTGGACGAAGGGCTCGTTCAGGGTGATCCACCGCTTGACCCGGTCGCCCAGCCGTTCCGCGACCACGGCCGCGTACTCGGCGAACCGATGGGCGGTCTCGCGGTTCAGCCACCCGCCCTCGTCCTCCAGGGCCTGCGGCAGGTCCCAGTGGAACAGGGTGGGCGTGGGCTCGATCCCGGCGTCGAGCAGCGCGTCGACCAGGCGGTCGTAGAAGTCCAGTCCGCGTGGCTCGACCTTGCCCGCGCCGGCCGGCAGAATGCGGGGCCAGGAGACCGAGAAGCGGTACGTGTCGAGCCCGAGCCGGCGCATCAGCGTGACGTCCTCGTCGAACCTGTGGTGGTGGTCGCAGGCGACGTCGCCGGTGTGGCCGTCGCGTACGGCCCCGGGGCGCCGCACAAAGGTGTCCCAGATGGACGCCCCCTTGCCGTCCTCGTCGGCCGCGCCCTCGATCTGGTACGCGGCGGTCGAGGCGCCCCAGGCGAAGTCGGCCGGAAGCCGGGGAACTCGGGTGGCATCGGTAGAGCTCGTCGTCACTGGCACGCCTGCCTTCATCGGTGATGCACGGGTCGCCCGGGTCGGCCGCCCGCGCGCGGCTCCGGAATTCTGCCGACGGTCGCCCTTCGCGCCCCAACGACAGCCTGGAAGGCGGCCGTCCGTGACCGGGGCACGCCGTCCGAGGTGGGCCGCACCGTAACATGAACCAGTGTTCACGTTCTATGGGTCGGGCCTGCCCATGACCCTGCCGAAGGGGAAGGGGAAGGGGGCTGCTCGGGCTGTGCAGCACGGCCAGGACCTAAAGAAAGGATGTCCCGCAGCCCTGGCGGGCGAGCGCCGAGGCCGGGACCACGGTCCGCGGCGGCCGCCTCCCCCGGGGGGCAGACCTCGATGGGCGGCTCGGCGAGCCTCCGGAATCGGCCCCTGGCGGGGGGCCTCGGGTGACTGGGCCCGACCGACGCGTGTTGCCGGGCAAGGCCCGGCCGGGATGATTGTCCGTGTCACGACGCCCGGGGTGCGGGCCGGTCAGCGAAGGTACCGGCCGGTCCGGCAGTCGGGGCCCGGCGGGCTGCTGAAAGCCTCGGTTCACCCGTCCGCAGCGGTCAACCGGCCGCGCAGGTCCTCCCAGTAGGCGCTCAGCATCCGCTTGAGCTCGTCCACGGTCTCCAGGTCCGGGTCACCGTCGCTCTTGAACACTTCGTGCAGCACGGCGTTGGCGGCCCACACCACCATCCGCGTCGCCTGTTGCGCCCGGTGACCGCCGGGCCCGCCGGTCAGGTGCTCCACGATGCGCTGCAGGCCCTCGGCGATGTGCGTGTTGCTCGCCTCGTCGGCCCGCGCGAGCTCGGGGCTGAGGTGCCGCCCGGCCCACAGCGCCATGCCGCCCGACTGGGACCGGAAGATCTCGGCGTAGACGCCGACCATCATGCCGACAGGGTCGGTCAGTTCGCCCTCGACGGTACGCTCGACGAGTTCGTCGATGGCGGCCTTGAAGGCATCGAGGTACCGCTGGCCCAGCGCGTCCACGACGGCGCTCTTGTCCGGGTAGAACTGGTAGATGCTGCCGACCGGCGCGCCCGCCTCCTCGGCGATCCGCCGCATCGTCAGCGCCTCGTACCCCTCCTGGGACAGGATCCGGTCGGCCGCGGCGAGGATGGCCTCGACCCGGGCCCGGCTGCGTGCCTGCTGAGGCTGTCTCCGTAGCCGCGCCCGCGGCACCGGCTGCGGCTTGCCTGCTCCCGTCACCACGTTCCCCCGGTCGTCCGATGACGCGAACGTAGCACGCGGCCACGGAACGGGGACCGGCCCCGCACCCGAATCCGGGGGTCGTAGCGTGCGTCGGTGGGCGTCAATGACTCAGCGTGTGCGGGGGGGCAGGATGCACAGCCGTTGCCCAGGGCGGAACCGTGAAGGGTCAGCGCATGCCGACTATCATGTAATGGCGTCTTGTGAATATGGCGCGGGCAGCGCGTCGTCTCCGAAATTCCGGAGAGTAAACATGGCCGTAGGCGAAGAGGGCAAGACAGAGCGTGTCCGGCGCCCGTCCAGCAGGCAGACCGCCGGGAAAAGCAACACCGGCCGGGCCAGCAGCGGTACGGGTGGGACGAAGCGCACGCACCGCCGGGTTTCGGCGCCGCAGGCCATGCGGTACGCAGCCGAGCAGCTCCAGGAGCTGCTCGGGCGAGCTCCCGAATCCGTCTCGGCGCTGAAACCGACAGAAGACGGCTGGCAAGCGGACGTAGAAGTCTTGGAGCTGGAACGTGTTCCCGGCACGACCAGCGTGATGGCCAGCTACCGGGTGATGTTGGACAAGGACGGCGAACTGGTGTCGTACGAACGCACACGGCGCTACACCCGAGGGCAGATCGACCGGGGCTGAGACCCTGCGTCGCGCCGCCGCTGCACCGTTTACCGCCCGGACGAGAAGGCCGCGCCGGAATCGGACGTGAGCCGCTGGAAGGGGGCACCATGACTATGGTGCCGCAGGGCGGAGGAACCATTTCCAGGGCCGGCGGAGGAGGGTCGGGGAACCTTTACGACATCCTCGAGCTGATTCTGGACCGCGGCCTGGTAATCGATGTCTTCGTGCGTGTGTCCTTGGTGGGCATCGAGATCCTCAAAATCGATGCCCGCATCGTCGTGGCGAGCGTGGATACCTACCTGCGCTTCGTTGAGGCCTGTAACCGCCTCGACCTGGAAGAGGGCCGCAAGGCTCCGTCTCAGCTGACCGACCTGGTCGGCGAGGTCACCGAGGGCGGAGCACACGGGAAAACGAAGGGAGCCCTGAGCGGGGCCGCCGAAGTACTGACCGATGCCCTCAAGGGAGGCGATGACGACGAGGAAACGTCCGGAAAGAGGCGCAAGGAGCCCGAGGAGAGGCGGGAGCGGCCGCGGCGTCGGCCCGCCGCCCGGCGCCGCGAGGAGTGAGCCATGGCCGTATACGTCTACTCCATCCTCCTGACCACCCACCCGCAGCGCCTGGACGGCCTCGACGGGGTGGGGGATCCGCCAGCAGCCCTGCGGACCGTGCATACCGAGAAACTGTCCGCTGTAGTCAGTGACGCGCCCGAGAAGCTACGGCCCAAACGCCGGGATCTCGGCGCGCACCAGGCTGTCCAGGAGAGGCTGATGACCGAGGGCACCATTCTGCCGCTGCAGTTCGGTTTCACCACCACGGACGACGATGCGGTGCGAGCGGTTCTGGAGGACCGTGCGGATGAGTTCAGCGAACGGTTGCAGGCGTTGGAGGACTGCGTCGAGTACCACCTGAAGGCTGCCCAGGACGAGAATGCCCTGCTGCGCCAGATACTTCAGGAGTCCGATGAAGCCCGCGAGCTCAACGAGGCAGTCAGAAGTGGCAGCAGCAGCCCGGAACTTCCTCTCGCCCTCGGGGAACTGGTCTCACAGGAAGTGCAGGCGCGGCAGGAACGGCTCGCCGTCGAAGTCCTCGATGCGCTGCGCGGATTCGCTCGGGAAGAACGCTCGTCGCAGCCGACCGGGAACGACTTCCTGAATGTGTCCTTCCTTGTGGAGCGGGACAACGAGAAGACTTTCCTCGGCGCGGAACAGGATATCGCCGAGGAGTTGGGAGAGGACTTCGACCTGCGGCTGGTCGGTCCGCTGCCCGCCTACAGCTTCGTCTAGGGAGCCTTTCATGGGACTGCTGGCTCAGCTCGCGACCCTTCCGCTGGCTCCGGTGCGCGGCGTGGCCTGGGTCATGGAGCGCGTGGTCGAGGCTGCGGAGAACGAGTACTACGATCCAGCGCCCGTCGAACGGGAACTCGCCCAACTTGAGCGACAGCTCCTGGCCGGGGACATCGACGAGGAGACATTCGACCGGCGCGAAGACGCGCTGCTGGACCGGCTGGACGAGATCAGGGGTCATTTCCGAGGCACCCCTACCTGATCGCCGCAGTCCACGGAACGGAAGAGCATGGCCATGCGACGCCCGTTGATGCGTCGTGACACCAGGGAATCGAGGTGCAGGGTCCGTGTCCGAATCCGTCGCCAGGAGACCGGGCGATCTTCCGTCCAGGTCCACTCCGTACGGGCAAGGCTCCTCAGCCAATCTCGCCGACATCTTGGAGCGGGTCCTGGACAAAGGCATCGTCATCGCAGGCGACATCCAGATCAACCTCCTGGACATCGAACTCCTCACCATCAAGCTGCGCCTTCTGGTCGCTTCGGTGGACAAGGCGAAGGAAATGGGCATCGACTGGTGGGAGCACGACCCGGCATTGTCCTCCGGCGCCAACGATGGCTATCGGTCACTCGTCGAGGAGAACAGACGGCTGCATGCTGAGATCGCGGCCCTGCACGAGGACGGTGAGCTGCCGCCGGCCGAGGAGAGCAGTCGCTCTTCGGCTCCCCGACGCACCTCACGCACCAAACGGGCAGATTCCAGAGACCGCGGCGAAGGGCGGGACGAGCCATGACCGAGACCGTCACCTATGCGTACGCCGTGGCACGGGACGCCGGCGGATCACTGACGGAAGCTCTCTCCGAGCTCCCTGGAGTGTCGGATGCGCCAGTGCATCTGGTGCATGCACGAGAAGGTCACGACGTGGTGATCGCCGTGAGTCCGGTACCCGAGCGGGACTTCCAGGAAGCTGCACTGCGGGCCCATCTTGAGGACTTGGAGTGGCTGGAGTCGGTCGCCCGCTCCCACCACCGCGTGATTGAGGCACTGGCCGCCCGCACCACCGTCCTGCCGCTCCGTCTGGCGACGGTGTACCTGGACGACGAGCGGGTACGGGTCATGCTCCGTGCCCGCCACGAGGTGTTTGATCGCCGGCTGACCGACCTGGCGGCACAGGTGGAGTGGGGCGTCAAGCTCTACGTCGAAGCGGCTGCAGCGAGTGAAAGTCCGGCCGACGCAGACACACTTTCAGGCCTGAGCCCCGGACGGGCCTATCTCAGCCGGCGCAGGGCACAGCGACACGCACGCGAAGACGCCTATCAGGACGCCGAACGGGCGGCTGAGCGGGTTCAGGCCGCCGCCCGCGCCCACGCGGTGGATCGCGTACAGCACCGGCCGCAGCAAGGCGAACTCGCTCGCCGGCCGGGAGAGAACGTCGTCAACGACGCCTACCTTGTGCCGCTGCACCATGCCGAAGGATTTCGCGCCGCAGTAATGAGGGCCGCAGAGGGTCTTCGCGGGGTCCGCATCGAGGTCACCGGGCCATGGCCCCCATACTCCTTCGCCGCCGAGGTCGAACCGTTGAAGGGGGCCGCGCCATGAGGGCGGCGGACAGCCTTCCGGCCAGGTCGCGGGAGCCGCTGCCGGAACGGCAGATCGCACTGATCGACCTGCTGGACCGGTTGCTCAGCGGAGGCGTGGTCCTCACCGGAGACGTCGTGCTTTCCATCGCGGATATCGACCTCGTGCGCATATCACTGCGTGCTCTGATCGTCTCCATCAGCGAGCTGAATCCCTCCCCGTGGAAAGCCGTCTCAGCACCTGTAGGAGAGGACCATGACGGCTGAGGAACGTCCACCTGGCAATCGCCTCGACGAGGTCGCCGACGCCGCCGTCCGTGCCTTCCGTATGCTGCCCGCGATGCCACAGGACGCCCCGCCCCGGGATGGAGCGTCTTCGCGAAGGCCGGCCCGCCGGGTCACCACGGACCCGGACACAGTGGAACGCGACCTGATCAAGCTCGTCCTCACCCTCGTCGAGCTGCTGCGACAACTCATGGAACGCCAAGCCCTTCACCGGGTCGACACAGGAGATCTCACCGAGGAACAGGAGGAACGTCTGGGAGAAACTCTGATGATTCTGCACAGTCGCATGACTGAACTCTGCGCCCGATACGACATCTCCATGGAGGACCTCAATTTGGATCTGGGACCTCTCGGAACTCTGCTACCACCCCCCGAGTTACCTTGAAGGATCGCGACATGAGTGTCGGAAATAAGGTCAGAAGTGTCGGGAAGATAGTCGAGGGAAAGATCAAACAAATGACCGGGAAGGCTACGGGTAACGAAAATCTGGAGAGAAAGGGAAGGGCCGACGAGGTTAAGGGCAAGATGAGGTACGGGGTAGAGAAGGGTAAAGGAATATTCAGGCACTGAACCTGCGCAGACCCACCTCAATCACGTCGATGGGTCCCAGCCAGTTCGCCCGACTGGGGCCCCACGACTTCGCACCCGCATCAGTGCTTAAAGACGTCCTTGATCTTCTCCTTGGCCTGTCGGGCGGCACCCTTTGTCTTCTCGGCGCGCCCCTTGGCCTCCAGGCTCTCGTTACCCACGGCGCGGCCTAGAGTCTCCTTGACCTTGCCCTTGGCTTGCTCGACTTTCGAACGAGATTTCTGCCTACCGGACATATTGATCACTCCTCTCACACCGATCATACTGCTGCAAGGACAAACCGGGGCCGCTATAGACGAGCGGAACTTGGTTCACTGGGAAGGTTTCTCGGATATGAAGCGATCACCCCACACATTCAGCCGAGCGGGTGTTCTCCTGTGCCACATTGACCTGGAGCTGAAAGCTCTAATTACCGCGACCGTCGCTCTTGGATCACTCTCCTTCTTCGGAGTACAGACTTGATCGGAGTACAGACTTGAGGGGAAGTCTTAACCTCGATCGTTCATGAGGGGCCGTCTACTCTTCCGGCAGGTCCGTTGCATCTCTTCGAAACAATGGCGGGCAGGCCGATGGCCCGGCTGTCACGTCGGGCGGGCGCCGGGTTCCACACTCCGGTGGGGTGGTTCAGGCGTCGGGACAGTTAAAGCCGCAATGGAGCTCCGGGATGTGGTCGTTCCTTCCGCACGATCAGCCGCATCCCGCCCGGCCGCCCCGAGCACGTCACCGGCGATCCGGCGGTCTCGGCCACCCAGGCTCCGTCACGGATCTCGACGCCGGGTTCGACTCCGAGGAGGTCGATCTTGATGTCACCGGCGGCGATGACTCCCTTATCGAGAATGCGTTCCTGGGTGTCGGCGAGACTGGGGCCCAGATCTCCGCATCAGTCACGGCGCCATCTCTCTATTCTCTTTGCTTCCTGGAGGGGGTTACGTCCTCGTAGTCGCTCCCCTCTTTATCCTCGTAGTCGGCGTCCTCCTCACCCTCGTAGTCGGCGTCCTCCTCACCCTCGTAGTCGGCGTCCTCCTCACCCTCGTAGTCGGCGTCCTCCTCACCCTCGTAGTCGGCGTCCTCCTCACCCTCGTAGTCGGCGTCCTCCTCACCCTCGTAGTCGGCGTCCTCCTCACCCTCGTAGTCGGCGTCCTCCTCACCCTCGTAGTCGGCGTCCTCCTCACCCTCGCTCTCATCCTCGTCCCCGGGCATCTCACCCTCCGACTCCTCCTGCTCAGCGGCCTCTTCCTCCAAGGCGTCCTCGTGCGACACAACGACTTCACCGTCACGGATTTCACCGCGCCAACCCTCCGGCTCTTCCTGGGTGAGGGTGACGTATCGCTGAAAATGCTTGAAGTCGAGCCTCATTCGGCGTCCTTGGACCCGCCATAGATTGCCCGTCTTCTCGAAGAACCCTGACGGGTAATACTCAACGACCAGGACGATTCGCGTCAGGCTGGGTGCCAGCTCATGGAAACTGACCGCGCCACGAGTGGTGCCCTTGGCCCCTTCGGACGTCCACACGATCCGGTCGTCGGGAATCTGCTCCTGGACCGTCGCTTTGAAGCTGCGTGAGGAGGGACCGACCTTGACCTTCCAGTCGCTGGACATCTCATCGCCCTTCGAG
Source organism: Streptomyces sp. NBC_00012 (assembly GCF_045040875.1). Lineage (NCBI taxonomy): Bacteria > Bacillati > Actinomycetota > Actinomycetes > Kitasatosporales > Streptomycetaceae > Streptomyces > Streptomyces sp. NBC_00012. The sequence continues at coordinate 970,812 of NZ_CP108309.1, forward strand.
ACGTCGCGAACTCCCTTGGCGAAGCTGCTGAATTGGTCGTACTGCGTCCAGTAGTCGTAAGCGACGCGCAGGGGTACTCCCACATCGAGCACCTCAATGATGTTCATGACCTTGCCACCGCTGGACTTGCGTTTCCCTTTTCCTCCGCCGAGGAATTCTTTGACATTCCCTATGACCTTGTCCTTTACCTCCTTGGCCTTCTCCGGGACGAAGGCCTTAAGCGGGGAGTCGCCCTGGAGGATTCGGGAGCCGATCGCGGGAATCGACCCAGCATTCTCGGCTGCATCGGTGAGCTGTCCTGTGAGGCCAGTGAGCCTGTCCCCAGCCTTTTCAGCGAGTCTCTCGACCTGCGCCCCGAGGAAGTTGGACAGCTCTTCGCGAAGTCGGTCCGCACCTGACTCTGGCTGCTCTCGTTCCGTCCTGGCCATGACTGGCTACCTCCGACGATCGGCGCGCTTGGATGCCGCTCGCTTCGACGACGACGCCCTCGTCCTGGCCGCGGTCTTCTTGGCGGGGGCCGTCTTCTTCGCTGCGGTCTTCTTGGCGGGGGCCGTCTTCTTCGCTGCGGTCTTCTTGGCGGGGGCCGTCTTCTTCGCTGCGGTCTTCTTGGCGGGGGCCGTCTTCTTCGCTGCGGTCTTCTTGGCGGGGGCCGTCTTCTTCGCTGCGGTCTTCTTGGCGGGGGCCGTCTTCTTCGCTGCGGTCTTCTTGGCTGCCGCCCTCTTGGCCGGAGCCGCCTTCTTCGCTGCGGTCTTCTTGGCTGCCGCCCTCTTGGCCGGAGCCGCCTTCTTCGCTGCGGTCTTCTTGGCTGCCGCCCTCTTGGCCGGAGCCGCCTTCTTCGCTGCGGTCTTCTTGAGTGTCCGAGACTTCCCTCCGCGGGCAGGGGCGGCCTTCTTGTGCGCCGTGCCCCGAGAACTTCTTCGCCGCCTTGTCTCCTCCGGCTCTTCTTCCTCCTCCTCCGGCTCTTCCTCCTCCTCCGGCTCTTCCTCCTCCTCCTCCTCCGGCTCCTCCTCCTCCGGCTCCTCCTCCTCCGGCTCCTCCTCCTCCTCCGGCTCTTCCTCCTCCTCATATTCGTCCGCTGGCTCCTCTTCCTCTTCCTCCGACTCCTCGCCGAGCCGCGCCGTACGGTCACTGAGTGCGTCGGCCAGCGAACTCATGCCCCGGTCAGCGGCGGCGCTCAACGCCTTACGGCCCGCGTCGAGGACCTCCCCTCGCAACTGATCTTGTAGCTGCGCGACTTGGGGGATCTCGTTGAGTCTGCGCATACCTTCGGCAACGAGCTGGCGAGGTTCGAGGCCGAACCGCCTGCCTGCCAGGTAAGTCGCAACGGACAGAGCCAGTCGGCCCTTCTTCGTCCGGCCCAGCACATAGCCGCCCACAACCGCGGCCGCGAGGGTCACTTTGGCCTGATCATCCATTAGTGCGTCACCTTCGATCGTTCGACGCGGCTCCGACTTGTGCAGCATGCAGCCGGTCGAGCCGCCGTTTCCCTTCCCGTTCGGACGCCTCCCAACTGGTGTCAGGGCCTTCAAGTTCTCTGTTCCGCACAGCCAACTGGGCACGCACGGACCGCTTCGGGCTCGTGCACCTCTCGCCCAGCTGCGTTGTTGTACTTTTCCGCCACCCGGATCCCACCGCGGACCCGAGCGATGGGGATCCCGATTAGTCCGGAGATCGGTCCCATGTCATACACCGGCGCCCCAGGGTGAGTGCCTTCAGTGGCAACGAAGCCGCAACAAGACGGCAGGCCGGCGACACTCAATTCCACGTGCTCGCGGCGTGCGTCGGCGAATCGGTCCGCCGAAGTTCGGAGGTTCACTCTGGTTGCGGTTGACGAGGAACCGAGGCACAACACGTTGTGCCTGCATCCCAGGATCTCCGGTCCCATGGCAATCCCACAGGCCCGTCGAGGGTTTCCCCGTGGCCGACGTTCTTCTGCCATGAATTCCAGTCTGGCCGCTCTGGGGAGCGACGCATCTTGAGCGGAGCCACGCACCGGGCGTCCCTGGCTGCTACTTCGACACGCGGTGTCCGGGCGACGCCGGTCACGACGGCGGCCAGTCCACGCTGGCCGGCCCGGCGTCCGACCGCAGTTCGGTTAGCTGCGCTGCGGGCCCCGGCCGGGTTCACCCCACGTGCCCGCACATCCGGCAAGACCTACGATGGGAGTCGATGAGGTTACTGGCAGGCCGTCCGCATGTATGGGAGACGGTCACAGATCCGGTGATCTCCGTGTGGTCCTTGAGTGGGCAAGCAAGGCCAGGGCCGCCGTCGTCCAGCTCTGGCTGTCCAACCTGCCCGCCGACACCCCGCTGACCCACGCTCGTGCGAAACACGAAGCTCCGCCGGCCCATCGAGCACGACTGCCGCGAGATGAAACAGGCAACTGGGCCTGGCCCACTTCGAGGGCCGCACCTGGCACGGGTGGCGCCACCACGTCACCCTCGTCTCCGCTGCACACGTCTTCTGCACCCTCCAGCGCATCGCACAGTTCCCCAAAAGCGACGGCGTCGGCCTGACGCTCTACCAAGTCGTGCGCGAGCTGCATTTACTCCTCGCGGTCCGGACCGACGTCTGCCCCCCCACCTGTCGCCGCGACATACCCGCACCCATACCAACCTGATCAAGCCCTACTGGTTATGCCTGACTCCGCGAATTCGCCTCAACCAGAGAACGAGAGTCCCCGGAGCGTATGCGCGCAGGCGCCTTGAGCAACTGCTCGGCTCCCGTCATCTACTTGCTCGGCCCGCGAGCGCGCTCCCCGCTTCCGGGCTCCGCCTCCACCCGACCCGGAACGCCTTACCGCTTGCAGGCTGAACGCTGTGATGCCCTCAGCCCAGGTGGTAGGGGCTTTACGAAGTCTGGCTCATGATTCGAGTGATGGTTACCAGGACGGTAATGGGTTCCGGTGTGCCGTGCTGAGCCAGGTGGGCCGTGAGTGCGGACCGTACCTGTCGGCGCACGTCGCGGGCGGTGTCCAGTGCGCGGCGCTCTCCGTTCAGGACGCAGCGCACCTCCACGTGCCAGCCGGAAGATCGAGGTCTGCGTTCGGCTTGGATACCGGCCTCGGGGGGCCGGAACGCGGTGGCTACGGTCTGCGAGACGCGGACGGCAACGCTGGCAAGCCGGTGGCCGAGGGTGGGCTGCAGACCGGCAACGCCGGGAACAGCGAGGGCCACGCGGGCGGCGACCTGGCGGATGTCCACCGCTTCACTGAGAGTCATCGGATTTCATCCTCTCGGAAATCGGCTGCGTCGCGGCCCAGGGGCTGGGCAGGCTCGAGCACGTCCGCGATCGTCACGTCGACGCTGGTGACGGCCAGGCCGAGTATTCCGTGCGCGGCGCGAAAAACGACCCGACGCACCTGGTCGACACGCTCTGGCAGCGGCTGATCGAGCGCGGCGGCCAGGGTAAGGGCGATGTGTATGGCCTCGCCGTCGCCGGTAGGGGTCAGTCGCAGGCTGCCGGCTGAGACGCCGGGGACGGCGTCGGCGGCCCGGCGCAAGACTTTCGCTGCGGCGGTCTCAGAAATCCGCAGGTCGCGCGCGGGGTCATTCAGGGGCAGCATCCGGCCGAGTCGCACCTCGGCGCGGACCACGCTCATCACCCTGTCGGCCAGCGCCTGGGCACTGGGCCGTTCCTCCGCGCGAAGAGCGAGGATGGCCACGTCCAGGGCCGCCAAGCCGTCAACAGCCTGCCTGCAGTACGGGCAGTCGACAGTGTGCGGGTCCGCGGTGGGGTCGAAGTCGCGGGCATCTTCCCAGACACGACTGAGTGGACGCCCGCAGGGCAGCGGCTGATCGCCGGTAAGTAGCGGAACGTCGGTGAAGTGACGCGAGTTGGCCGTCTCGGTCCCTGCCTGCGGCGGTTCGGAACCGGGGGGCTGCGCAAGCGGGTGGTCTAGCGCCATGGGCCCATCTCCTTCATCAGAATGCGTCGGGCTCGAAAGAGCCTGCCGCGTACGGTCTGTTCGCTGGCACCCACCAACGGTGAGATTTCCTTGTAGCGCAGGCCATGCAATTCCCGCAGCACCCAGCAGGCGCGCTGGTCGGGGCTCAGCTCGCCAAGGGCCTGGACCAGGGCGACCGTGGCGGCATCGCTCTCGGCGGCACGTTCGGGTGCGGCGCCCGTAGTAGCGGTGGTGGGCTCAGGGACGGTGTCCAGGGGGAGGTCTCTACTGCGGCTGCGCAGGATGTTGAGGCAGCGGTTGGTGACGATGCGGTACATCCAAGTGCGGAACGTGGCATCACCGCGGAATTCCGGCAGTCGGCGCCAGGCGCTGAGAAAGGCGTCCTGAACTGCGTCCTCGGCGTCCTCGGGACTACCGAGCAGGTGGCGGGCCAACGCGAGCAGTAGGGCACTGTGGCGAAGGACCAGGACAGCGAAGGCCTCGTCATCTCCTTCTCCGGCGCGTATAGCCAGCAGACGGTCCTCCAGGCCACTGAGGGTATTCGAGCCGGCTGCTCCTGCCGACGGCGCCAGTTCCCCTGCCGAGGCCGGATCGGGTCCGCCGTGCTCCTGGCCGGCAACCCCCAGGGATGACGGGGATCCGTGTTGCTTGCGCATGGCCCCTCACTTTGCGCCTGGCACCGTTGTGCGGCACGGGAGGAATCCGGGCCGGCGATGAACCGCCGATCACAGGCTCGTCTCCCAATCGAGCCTCACGTCATTCAGCCTATACGCCCCTTATTGCATTGATTGTGTGACGAATACGGCTGGGACATGTCCAATCATTTGACGGACCCTGCGCGGGTGTCCGCACGGATCGCTGAGGAGATCCTCATGACGGAGATGACCAGCTACCCCGCGACCGGCAAAAGCCAGTCGGGCGAGGCCGAGCAAATATTGCAGGGCGGTAGGGGCAAAAGCGTCCCTGCCGAACACCGCGGGCGGACCACCATTTCGGACAGTGTGGTGGAAAAGATCGCCGCTATGGCCACCCGGGAAGTGCCGGGCATCCACAGCCTCGGGACCGGAATGGCCAGGGCCCTCGGGGCTGTCCGCGACCGGGTCCCCGGCGGGCGCGCCGGCGTCGGCCGGGGGGTGACGGTCGAAGTGGGCGAACGCCAGGCTGCCGTGGACCTCGATGTCGTCGTCGAGTATGGCGTCTCCATAGTGGATGTCGCCTGGGAAGTCCGCACCGATGTGATCACAGCCGTGGAGCGCATGACCGGTCTGGAAGTTGTCGAGGTGAACATCGCCGTCGACGACGTCCACCTGCCCGACGAAGAGGACGAGAGGCCAAAGACCGAAGGCCGCGTGTCGTGACCTCATCCCCACCGTCACCAGTTGGGTAATCCCCGCTAGGGGACGTAGGGCGCATGAGGGCGTGATCGACGTGAGGTGGGTGAGTGAGAGATGAGCAAAGCAACAATGGGCATGGTGACCGGTGTGGCCCTGGGCTTCGCGGGCTACTTCGGCGGTGCCGGGGCGTTCTTCTTGGTGGCAGGCTTGGGAGCTTTGGGCCTGATCCTCGGCAGCTTCCTTCAGGGTGATCTCAGTGTCGGCGACTTCGTCCGCCGTCGGGATGAGGGCAGGCGCTCGCGGGAAGACTTTGGACACCAGGAGGAGTTCAGGCGCTCGAGGGAAGACACTGGGCGTCAGGAGAAGTTCGGGCACGCCCAAAGTGACTTCAGGCCTCCTCGGAGTCGGGTCCGATGACCGTGCAACCACCTCCTCCCGCCTCTGTGACAGGCCCGCCACAGGCAGTCGGCGCAGGCGCCACTGCGCCGGCTGAGCGCGGCGCGACGGTGGTCCCCGACAGAGTGGTGGCTCGTATCGCAGCCAAGGCCGCGGATGAAGTCGTGACGCGCCAGACAAACCTGGCGTCCGTCCGCCGGTCAATGGCCAGTCCCAGCGCCTCGGCCGCTGTGCACGAAGGATCGGCGCGGCTGGCACTGTCCGTTGATCTGCCCTACCCCATCGACATCACCCACGCCTCACGCGAGATGCAGCACTACATCGCAGAGCGGGTTGCCCACTTGACCGGCCTGCACGTCAGCGAAGTCGCACTGACTGTGCGACGGCTTGTCCCCGCCGAGGGCCTGGAGCAGAGAAGGGTCCGATGACCAGGCGCAGCCCCCTGTCACACAAGGAGCGCCATGAGCAGGCACCAAGGGTCCGCAATGCCGATCCCCGAACCGCTGCGACCGCAGCCCCGACCGGCCACCTCGATGGCACGGCACAAGGCCACCGAGCGACCCGGGCCCGACGACTTCCCACCCGGCCCCGTCGCGGAGACTCCCTCGCGTCGGCTGTGGTCCGCGCGCCGCATACCAGCGGCGCTCACCGCGCTGGTGGTGCTGTTCTGCGCCGGGATGCTGTTGTTCGATGTTGTCCGGGTGCGGTCCGGACACGAGGCCGCCACCTGGCGCACCGGCCTCGCCGACGAGCTGACAAATCGTCCGATCGACGATGTGTGGGTGGTCACCGGCGCAGCCGGCGTCGCAGCCCTCGGCCTATGGCTGATCTTGTTGGCACTCACCCCGGGCATGCGCCGCCTGCTGCCGTTGCGGGTCCCTGCCGACCGCGGCGGCCGGACGCGCGCGGTGCTGGACCGCGACGGCGCGGCTCAGCTGCTACGCGACGTCGCCATGCGCATACCCGGAATCAGCCGGGCGAGGGTCCGGGTGCGCAGACGCCGCGTCAAAGTACGTGTGGACGTACGCTTCCGCGACCCGCGTGAGGTCAAAGAGGAGCTCGTCACCGCCATCAGGAACGATCAACGCGACCGGCTCGCGCTTGCCCATCCCCCGAGGCTGACAGTCCGCGCGCAGCACATGCCATGACCATCTGCGCGGCCACGACCACCGGCGAGAACTGGAGGACAGACGATGGAGTCACAGGCCAAGGTCAATCGGGTCCTGCTGGCCACGGTCGGGGTGGTGCTACTGGGCGGCGGTCTCCTCGTGCTCGCCGCCGGCTTGAATGCCTACCAGAGATTGGCCCTCCTACCACCCAGTGGCTGGCCACTGACCGTGCCGCACGACGTCCTGCTCACCCGTACCGACCGCATTACCTGGTCCGACCAGGGCTGGTGGTGGTGGCCCGCCGTCATCACCGCCCTCGGCCTCACCGTCCTGCTCGCCCTGTGGTGGCTGCTGGCACAGCTGCGCCGACACCGCCCCGGTCGAATTCCCGTCGGCGGAACGCCCCCCGTCGAAGGAGTCGAGGTGACCGACCATGCGCTGAGTGAGGCCCTCGCAACCGATGCCAGCCTTCTACCCGGTGTCCGACGGGTCGGCGTGCGAATGGCAGGCCGCCGCGCTCACCCCGAGGCCCGCATCACCCTCACCCTCACCCCCGACAGCGCTCCCGGGCTGGTTGTGCAGGAGCTTTACCACGGCCCTGTGGAGCGAGCCCGCCAATCTGTCGGATTGGAACAGCTTCCCGCCGCCACCCGCCTGAGGGTCGCTCACCACCGGCCTCATCGCGTCGACTGAGGGCTTGCAGATCATGGGCGGCAGGTGACACACGGTGATGGTCAGTGCGCCAGCAGTGCCGGCCGCAGACCCGGATCCAGATCCGCGACCCTTTTGCGGCCCCCGCGCGGACGACGCACCCGCCCCAGGGGCCCCTCGCCCGCCTTGAGTTCGAACACCCCCTTGCGGACGGTCGTCCCGCTGACTGCGGCGGCCTGCGCGACGGCCCGGACACCGCCGTGCCCCAGTACCCGGGCCTCCGCAGCCATCAACAGCCGCCGCTGCCGCTCGTCCAGGTGCGGGAGCAATACCGCGAACTTCACAGCGCATCACCCCAGTTCAGCGCACCCGTCCCCGCGGTTTCAGCGTCACCGGCGGCAGTTCGGGGGCGGGCAGCCGGTCGCCGCCGTAACCCTTCACCTCGCCGAAGCGCGAGGTCTCCATCCACGCCCGCCTGGCCTCCTCGATCTCCTCGTGGGACCGCCCGATGAAGTTCCACCACATGACGATCTCCTCCTCGAAGGGCTCGCCACCGAGGAGCATCAGGCCCGCGTCGCTGTCCGCCCGCAACGGGAGCTCGGTGCGGCCGCAGCCGAGGTAGAGCATGGAACCGGGAAGCACGAGCACACCGTCGACCTCGGCCCGGCCGGACATGGAGAGCACGGCGTACTCGAAGTCGGGGTCGAGCGGCAGCCGGGCCTCGGCGCCGGCGGCCAGGGCGAGGTCCGCGCCGATGATCGGGGTGTACACGGTGCCGGGCGAGGTGGTGCCGTCGAGCTCGCCGAGGATCAGGGTGGCGACGAGGCCCGGGGCGGAGACGGTCGGCAGGTCGGTGTGGTGCTGGAAGTGGGGCTCGACGTGGCGGTGTGCGGCCGGCAGCGCGACCCAGAGCTGGGCGCCGTGCAGATACCTCGCGTGGGCCTTCGGGCTCTCCTCGGAGTGGCTGATGGCCCGGCCGGAGGTCATCAGCCCCAGTTCGCGCGGGCGGATCGTGCGCAGGCTGCCGAGGCTGTCCCGGTGCAGCACCTCGCCCTCGTGCAGCCAGCTGACCGTCTGCAGACCCATGTGGGGGTGGGGCGGCACCTGCATCCCGGGTTCGTCCGCGATGTCGTCGGGGCCGTAGTGATCGACGAAGGCCCAGGCGCCGACCATCCGGCGGCCCAGGTTGGGCAGCAGCCTGCGGACCTCGGTGGACTCGCCCAGCTGGACATGGCGGGGGGTGAGGAGCTCACGTACGGGCTCGGCGACGACGAAGCCCCGCCCTCCACAGACGGAGAGTGCGGCCTGGCGATCGAGATTGCTCATGGCGCTCAACCTATTCCCGAGCGGGCCCGGGAGTACTGGTACCCACGCCGATAATTTAGTGGAATATTCAACCACCATGCCGCGTTTCGACAGTCACAGGCCGGCCGAGCAGCAGCACGGTCAGCGGTTGGACGGAGCGGGGCACGATCCCGGGACGGTCCGTGACAGAGGAGGTCAAGTGAGCGACACCTACTTCGAGTTCGGCACGGCTGCCGAGCGCTGGGACCGTGCGCAGATGTTCTTCGAGGCGAAGGAGTACATGACCGCCGCCCGGATCCTGGAGGGGTTGGTCGAGGAGGTCCCGGAGCAGGTGTCGACGCGTCTGCTGCTGGCCCGGACCTACTACCACTCGGCGCGGCTCGGCAAGGCCGAGGCGGAGCTGCGGGCGGTGCTGGAGCGCGACCCGGTGGAGCACTACGCGCGACTGATGCTCGGCCGCACCCTTGAGCGGCAGGGGCGGAGTGCCGAGGCGGCCGGTCATCTGCGGATGGCCGCGGCGTTCTCCGGTGACTTCGACTTCGGGCAGGACCGGACGAGCACCCAGGAGCCTTCCGGCACGTGATCCCGGGAGGGGCCCGCGAGGAGCCCGGTAGGGGTGCTCGGCGGTCGCGCCGGGCGAGGGGCGGGTGGGCGGCTGCCGCAGTGTGTACGGTGCCGCCCACCTGCCGGTACCGATGCCGCGGCGGCTTCCCGGCCGATTCTCGGGTGCTGTCCGCCCGCCCCACGTGATATTTCACTGCCTCATGACCGACCTAGAGACCCCTCGCCTCCTGCTCCGCCCGATGAATGCCTCCGACGCCCTGCGGGTGATCTCGGGCACGCCGGACGACGGGGCCCGCTGGGCGCCCGGCTACCCGTCCCCCGGCGAGATGGCCGCGGCCGAGCGCTTCCTCGACACCTGTGCGACGACCGGTGATCCCAGCCCCTTCGGTTCGTACGAGATACGGCGCCGCACCGACGGACTGGTGATCGGCGGGATGGGATTCCACGGTGCGCCGGACGAGAACCGGGAAGTCACCATCGGCTACGGCCTCGTCCCCTCGGCGCGGGGAATGGGTTATGCCTCCGAGGCCTTGCGGGCCCTGCTGCTGTTCGCCCGCGACCAGGGGGTGAGCTGTGTGCACGGTGACAGCGACCTGGAGAACACCGCGTCCCAGCACGTCATGGAAGCCGTCGGCATGCGCCTGGTGAAGCAGGACGAACGGCTGAAGTACTACCGGATCGACTGGAGCTCCCGGCCCGAGCGGTGAGGCGGGGCGGAATGCCGGAACCCCGCCGGGAGGTCCCGGCGGGGTTCCGGTCGTCGGCCCGCAAGTGTGGCGCGGTTCAGCCGGCCGCGGTGGCCGCCCGGTTCGCGCCACTGCTTCCGGTGGTGACGGCGCCGGTCCCGGGCACGAGCAGCCGGTCCGTCAGATAGCCGAAGAAGAGCCCGAAGGCCACCCAGAGGGTGGTCTGCACGGCGAGGGTGCTCAGGCGGAACTCCCACAGCAGGGCGGCCGGGAAGTCCTTGCCGACTTCGTTGTACGAGGGCAGGAACGCGTAGGCGAGTCCGATCACCAGGACGTACGCGGCCGATGCCGTGATCGTCGCGTTCCAGTTGCCCAGGCGGGGAGCCAGCCGTTTACCGAGGAGGACCGCGGCGACGGCCAGCAGTACGCTGAGGGCGACCATCAGGAAGAACAGCGCGGTACGCCGGCCGATGGTGTCGGGATTGCCCACGGCCGGCGGATTGGCCGGGTACTTCAGGAACGGGACGACGTACACCGTCAGCAGTGCCGCCCCCGCGATCAGGGCGGCCGTGGCCCGCGGGCCGAATCTGCCGATCCGGCCGAGGGCGTAACAGAAGACGAGGGCGGCGATGCCGCCGATCGCGACGCCGAAGACCAGCACACCGGTGGCGAGGCCGGCGGTGGACTGCATGGTGCGGCTGACCAGTTCCTCGCCGCCGTCGTGGTGATGGCTGTGCGATTCCTCCAGGGCGATGGCCGCGTCCACACGCGACTCACCGAGGAAATAGGCGACCAACAGAGCGAGCGCACCTGCGGCGAGGCCGGCCAGCATGCCGCGGACGAGCAGGGCTCTGACAGATATGGAGTTCATGAGGTTTCCCCAGGGTCGGACGGTGCGTCAGTGGCAGGGGAAACCGAGGAGGTGGCGGCCGTCGTGGACCCACTCGTGGACACCTTCGCCGGAGATGACCGCGGTGGCGCCCTGTTCGGCGCCGACGAAGTACAGCAGTACGAGCATGAGGATGCCGAAGAAGACCGCCCAAGGGGCAATGGCCTTCAGGGAGATGGGGGTGATCGCCGGTACGGCGGTGGCGGGGGCAGCAGTCTGTGCCATGGCAGAACCTCCTGAGGGAACACGCGTCCCGATCGTGGTGCCTGAGACGTAGGTGCTGGGTCTGACTTCCCGCGCGAGGACGGGTTCACAGTGGCGCGACCGTGCCGGATTCTCACCGGACTTCCGTCGCACCTACGTCATGCTCGTCGTGACGATACTCCTTGGGAGCGGCCCCCTGCCATGGTGCCGACGGCGGCTGGACCGCACTGATGCCGAGGCGGGCACGCCCAAGGGGCCAGAGTTCAGGGAGTTGACCGGGTCATGCCTGTACAGGTGATGTTGATCTCGCCGGCGCTCAACGCCGCGCTGCGTGAGGCCCGTTTCGACGGTGACGCGCCGCTGGACGCCGCCGGGATCCGCCGGGCCGGGGCCGTCGCGGACGCGTTGCCGGCCGCCGACCGGTATCTGCGCGGGCCGTCCGAGCGATGTGCCGGGACCGCCGATGCGCTGGGGCTGACCGCTGGGCCCGAACCGGCCGTCCGGGGCTGGGACATGGGCCGGTGGAGCGGCCGGCGGCTGGCAGAAGTGAGCACGGCCGAGCCGGCGGCGGTATCGGCCTGGCTGACCGATCCTTCGGCGGCTCCGCACGGCGGCGAGTCCCTGCTGGCGTTCTGTTCCCGAGCCGGTCGCTGGCTGGAGGCCGTGGAATCCGCCCGGGGCGGCGAGGGCCACCGCGTGCTGGGCGTCGTCGAGCCCGCGGTGGTGCGAGCGGTGGTCGTCGGGGCACTCGCCCTGCCGGTGGAGGCGTTCTGGCGGCTGGATGTCGCCCCGCTGACACTGACCGCGCTCAGCGGCCGTTCCGGCCGGTGGAACCTGCGGTGCGGACAGCCGTTGCCCGCCACACCCGACCCCGCCGCCTGATCCGGTCCGATCCTGTCGGCCGGGCAGGCAGGCACGCAGCACGGGAGAGACCCCATCGGGGGACGTGCCAGGCGTGTGGCGTGCGGTGCAACTGAACTCTGCCTCCGTCGGTGGTCATGACCGGCGAGGTGAACGGTCCGCGATCCGGATTCCGCCTTTCGGCAGAGCCCAGCGCATGCCGCGCCGCAGCCGCACCGCCGTCCCGGCCGGCGCCACCCCGGCGCAGGCCGCCGCCGTAGCCTCGGCGAGGTGCCGGGCCGGGCCAACGACGACTGGGTGCAAGAAGTGTGGTCTGTACCAAGGTATTGACACGACCTTGGTTCACTTCTTAAATCGCATACAGAGCCAAAACCTCTCCCTGCTCCCCCACAACGAGCTTTTGTCATACCCATGACAATCGCTCGATCACCCCACTCCGCACGGGAAGGAACCCCCATGGCCTCCCCTCGCCGCTTACTGGTGGCCGCGCTCTCCGCGCTCGCTCTCGTCTCCGTCTCGTCCGGTCTCGCGGCCGGAACGCCCACACCCGGACCCCACGCCACGGCAGCGACGTTCACCGACGACTTCGACGGCCCGGCGGGCTCCGCCGTGGACGGAGCCAGGTGGCAGATCGAGACCGGCGACAACGTCAACAACCACGAACGGCAGTACTACACGGCCGGCAACAGCAACGCGGCGCTCGACGGCCAGGGTCATCTGGTCATCACCGCACGCCGCGAGAATCCCAACAACTACCAGTGCTGGTACGGCACGTGTGAGTACACCTCGGCACGCCTGAACACCTCCGGCAAGTTCACCCAGACGTACGGGCACGTCGAGGCGAGGATGAAGGTCCCGCGCGGTCAGGGCATGTGGCCGGCCTTCTGGATGCTTGGCGACGACATCGGACAGGTCGGCTGGCCGAATTCGGGTGAGATCGATGTCATGGAGAACGTCGGCTTCGAACCGTCCACGGTCCACGGCACGTTGCACGGGCCGGGCTACTCCGGCTCCGGCGGCATCGGCGCCGCGTACACCCTGCCCGGCGGTCAGGCGTTCGCCGACGACTTCCACACCTTCGCCGTGGACTGGGCGCCCGGCTCGGTGACCTGGTCGGTGGACGGGAACGTCTATCAACGCCGTACGCCCACCGACCTCGGTGGCAACAGTTGGGTGTTCGACAAGCCCTTCTTCCTGATCCTCAACCTGGCGGTCGGCGGCTACTGGCCGGGCGACCCCGACGGCAGCACCTCGTTCCCGCAGCAGCTCGTCGTCGACCATGTGCGGGTCACCACCAGCGGTCTCCGGCCGCCGGCCTGACCGTTCGGCCCGGCCGGTCCGCCGGTCCTGCGCCTGCCCCGGTCAGTCGTCGCCCCGCGGGCGGTTCACGCGTCCCGGTACGCCTCCAGCAGGCGCAGCCAGACCTCGCTGATCGTCGGGTACGCGGGAACGGCGTGCCAGAGCCGGTCGACGGGCACCTCGCCGGCGACCGCGATCGTCGCCGAGTGGAGCAGCTCGCCGATGCCGGGGCCGACGAAGGTGACGCCGAGCAGGATCTCCCGGTCGAGGTCGACGATCATGCGGGCGCGGCCACGGTATCCGTCCGCGTAGAGGCCGGAACCGGCCACCGCGGCGAGGTCGTGGTCGACGGCCCGGACCCGGTGTCCTGCCCGCTCGGCCTCGGCGAGGGTGAGGCCGACCGAGGCCGCCTCCGGGTCGGTGAAGACGACTTGGGGGACGGCCGCGTGGTCGGCGGTGGCCGCGTGGGCGCCCCAGCGGCCGGTCTCCAGCAGCGGTACGCCGGCGGCGCGGGCGGCGATCGCGGCACCGACGATGCGTGCCTGGTACTTGCCCTGGTGGGTCAGGAGCGCCCGGTGGTTGACGTCGCCGACCGCGTAGAGCCAGGTGGTGCCGTCGACGCGGCAGCTGTCGTCGACGGTGAGCCAGGTGCCGGGCTCCAGGCCCACCGTTTCCAGCCCGAGGTCGTCGGTGCGCGGGGCCCGGCCGGTGGCGAAGAGGATCTCGTCGGCCTCGATCTGATCGCCGCCGTCCAGTTCCACGGTGACCGGACCGTCCGGGACCGCGCGCCGAACGGCGGCGACCGAGACCCCGGTGCGGATGTCGGCGCCCGCCTCGGTGAGTGCCTGCCCGACCAGTTCGCCGGCGAAGGGCTCCATCTTCGGCAGGAGCCCCTTGCCGCGGATCAGCATCGTCACCCGGGCCCCGAGGGCCTGCCAGACCGTGGCCATCTCCACGCCGACCACGCCGCCGCCGACGATCACGAGGCGGCCGGGCACCTTCTTGGCGCTCGTCGCCTCCCGGCTGGTCCAGGGGCGGGCGCCGTCGACGCCGGGCAGGTCGGGGACGACTGCGCGGCTGCCGGTGCAGACGGCGACGGCGTGGCGGGCGGTGAGCCGGTGTTCGGTGCCGTCGGGCGCGGTGACGGAGACCGCCTTGGTGCCGGTGAGCCTGCCCCGGCCCCGGTAGATGTCCGCGCCGATGCCCTCCAGCCAGGCGACCTGTCCGTCGTCCTTCCAGTGCGATGCGTACTCGTCACGATGGGCGAGGACCGCCGCGGTGTCCAGCGGCCCCTGCACGGCGTCGCTGAGGCCCGGGACACGGCGGGCGTCGGCGCGGGCGACCACCGGGCGCAGCAGGGCCTTGCTGGGCATGCACGCCCAGTAGGAGCATTCGCCGCCGATGAGCTCCGCCTCGACGACCGCGGCGCTCAGTCCGGCGGCACGGGCGCGGTCGGCGACGTTCTCGCCCACCGGACCCGCTCCGATGACCACGACGTCGTACTCGGCGTTCTGTGAAGGATCTGTCATGGGGACAGTCTGGTCATGGGTGTGCGCGGCGGCCACACGGGCAGGCGGAATAGCGCAAGTACAAGCACCGTTGTCCGGACAGGTCCGAACGGGCACAGGAAGAGGTATCAGACAATGAGCACCGTTGAGCTCACCAAGGAAAACTTCGATCAGGTCGTCTCTGACAACGACTTCGTCCTGATCGACTTCTGGGCTTCCTGGTGCGGCCCGTGCCGGCAGTTCGCGCCGGTCTACGACGCGGCTTCGGAGCGCCACGACGACCTGGTCTTCGCCAAGGTCGACACGGAGGCGCAGCAGGAGCTGGCGGCGGCCTTCGAGATCCGTTCCATTCCCACGCTGATGATCGTCCGGGAGAACGTGGCGGTGTTCGCGCAGCCTGGAGCGCTGCCGGAGGCCGCGCTGGAGGACCTGATCGGGCAGGCGCGGAAGCTGGACATGGACGAGGTCCGCGAGTCGATCGAGGAGCAGCAGAAGAGCGGGCAGTAGGCTCCGCGCACTCCCGGCGCTCCGCGCACTCCCGGCGCTCCGCGCGCCCCGCGTTCTCCGCGCGGGCGAAGGGTCCGGCCGACCCGGCCGGGCCCTTCGTCGTGTCCGGCCGGGTCGGGGAGCGGGAACGCCGCCTCAGTGGCCGGTGCCGCTCCCGTCGTCCCTCTCCTTGATCCGGGCCGACAGGCCGAAGGACAGCTCGGCGCCGTCGACGAGCAGGGCCTCCACCGCGTGCGTCGCGGGGTCGATGTCCGCGACGATGCCTTCTCCGGAGTACCGGGGGTAACCCGATGCCCCCGTCTCACCGGTCGCCGACACGACCGCCGAGCGGATCGCCCCGCCGGGTTCGGTGGCCTCCGGCCCGGCGGCGTCGGATTCCGGCTCGGCGGCATCGGACCCGGTGGCGTCGGATTCCGCGGCGTCGGTGGTGGCGTCCTCGGCGAATCGCGGGACCAGCAGGATCTCGTAGCTCTGCGGATGGCTCATGGTCATGACGCTAGGCATGCGGCGGGTGGTGCGCATGTTGCCGCGCTGGCGCGCGGTGCGGTCCGGTCGCCGCGCCCGGACCTGGCGCCTCAGGACGACTCGCGCCCGACCGCCCCGACCCGCAGCAGGTCGTGGTGTTCCGGCGCACCGCCGGGTCTGCGCACCAGCCGGTCGACGAGGTCCGCCAGTGGCTGGGCCGTGGCCAACTCCATCCGTACGGTGCTGAGCCTGGGCCGCAGCAGCCTGCCCAGCATCAGGTCGTCCGCACCGACCACGGCGGTCTCACGGGGCACGTCGACGCCCGTGTCCTGAAGGGCCCGCATCAGGAGCATCGCGTATTCGTCGTTGTAGGCGAACACGGCGTCGAGGTCCAGGGTGCGCCAGCGGGCGGCGAGCCGGGCCGCCGACTCCTCGTCGTACCGCAGCGGCAGCGGTTCGGCCCTGGCCCCGTGGAGCTGCGCGGCCTGCCGGGCCCCGGTCAGCCGGGGTTCGGCGAACAGGGCGAGGCCGCTCTCCTCGGGCATGACCACGCCGATGCGGCGCCGGCCGCGTTCCAGCAGATGGCCGACCGCGCAGCTGCCGACCTCCCGCTGGTCCATCACCAGTGCGTGGGCGCCCGGCACCGGCCTGGGACCGAGGGTGATCACGGCCTTGGCCCCGGATCGCCTGAGCACGGATATTCCTTGCGGGCCGAGGGGGATCGTGCCGGGGACGATCACGGCGACGGGACGGAGTTCGGCCCAGGCGCGGGGTGCGTCGTCGGGGTCCAGACCGGTGCTGCCGTACTGGACGACGGTGTAGTCGAGGCGGCGCAGCCCCGATTCCAGTTCGTGGAAGAACCGTTGATGGAGCGGGCCGGTCGGGAAGGCCACGGTGGGCAGGAGCACCATGCGGGTGTGTCCTGCGCGCAGGCTCCGCGCCGCGGCGTGCGGTACGTAACCCAGTTCGGTGGCCGCTTCCCTGACCCTGCGGCGGGTGGATTCGCTGATCCGCACGGTGGAGCTGTTGTTCAGCACGTACGAGACGGTGGCCCGCGAGACCCCGGCGAGCCGCGCGACGTCGGCGCTGGTGGGGACCGGGCGTTGGGTGGGCTGGTTCGGTAACTGGCTCATGGCGTCCGGCAGTCTTCCAGACCCGTTCCGCGTGGGTACGCTCCGGGGGCTGCTCGGCCGGGGGCTCCGCCCTCGCCGCGGCAGCGGCGGATTCCGCTGACGGACGGTCAGGAGGACTGCTCGGCCTCCTGACCGGTCCGGGCGGCGGCGGCCGGTGCGCCCGGGTCCGGGCGCGCACCGGCCCCCTCCACGGAATCGGTCGTACAGGATCTACGGTGTGGGGATGAGCATCCAGCACCGTGACGACAGCATCGACACCTCGGCGGACTTCCCCGGCCGCACCGGCACGACCGCCACTTCGGAGGCCGACCCGCGCGACGTGGGGCCGGTCCGCACCTCGTACGCCCCCGACCGGGACGGCGACCCCGACCCCGGCGAGATCGTCTGGACGTGGGTGCCGTTCGAGGAGGACGACGGGCGCGGCAAGGACCGCCCGGTCCTGGTGGTGGCCCGTGAGGCCGCGGGCACACTGCTCGCCGTACAGCTCTCCAGCAAGCAGCACGACCGGGACCGCGAGTGGGTGGCGCTCGGGGCCGGTCCCTGGGACAGCTCGGGCCGTCAGTCGTGGGTCGACCTGGACCGGGTCCTGCGGGTGCACGAGGACGGGATGCGGCGTGAGGCGTGTGCGCTGGACCGGGACAGGTTCGGCCTGGTCGCCGGGCGGCTGCGGGAGCGCTACGGCTGGAGCTGAGGGCTGCGCCGCCCGTCCGTCCGGATCGTGCCGGGCCGGCGGAGGCCAGGCTGGGACGATCCGCGCCAGGCCGGGACGGGCTTCTCCGGCCGAACCGGCCAGTCGGTCCTGGTCCGGCTGGTCCTGGCTACCGGCTCTCGTCGCCGAACGTCCGGACGAAGGCGGACCGGGTGGCGGATTCGGGGCTGCGGTCGAGGATGCCGAAGACGATCTGCTCGAAGTGCCCGGCGAATCTGCCGCCGTCCAGCAGCAGCGCCCGGAACGCCCCCGCCACCTGCGCCGGATCGTTGCGGAACACCCCGCAGCCCCAGGCGCCCAGCACCAGCCTGCGGTACCCGCGCACCGCCGCCACCTCCAGCACCCGCCCGGCCCGGGACGCGAGCGCGGCGGGGATGCGGTGGGCCTCCTCCGGGGTGCGGCTGCGGACCACTCCGGCGTTGGGCGCCGGAGAGGTGAGGAAACCCACGGTGTACGGGGTGTCGAGCAGCCGTCCGCGGTCGTCGCGGAACACCGGCACACCCGGTGAGTGAATCACCCGGTCGGTGTAGAAGGCGCTGCGTTCGGCACGGTGGTGGGCGTAGTACTCGGGGGCGCGCAACAGGGTGGCGTACAGGGCCGAGCCCCGGCAGAGCGCCTCCTCCTGGGCCTGGGCGCCGTTGAGGTAACCGCCGCCGGGGTTGCGGGCGGAGGCGTAGTTCAGGACGGCTATCTTGCCGGTGTCCTCGCCGGTCATCCGGTGCGCCGCCCGGAGGCTGCTCTCGTCGGTGACCTCGACGGCCGTCGTGCGGTCGGAGTCGAATGCCGCGACCGGAACCGGCTCGGGGCCGTACAACCTCGTTCCCGAGAGCGCGGTGGTCAGGGCGCGTTCGATGCTCACCTCGCGCCCGTCCTGCGTGCGGTAGCGGCCGGCCGCGACGATGGCCTCGGTCTCACGCGCGATGCCGCGCAGTCGTGCGCTCATCGGTACTCCCCCGTGTGGTGCATACGGGGCATGCTCGGCGCTCCGGCGGCATGGACGCAACCGGATTTCCGCTCCGAAGGGGCACCCTTGTGCGATCCATCCACAGGGGTTTGGGTGGTGGGGAGGCACCGAGAAAAGGAGGCCCGGCATGTCGTCCGACACCCCCGGGGACCACGGTCCGCCCGGCCATTCCCCGCCCCTCGGCGAGGGTGAGGCGGAGGATTTACTGCGCTGCATCTGTTTCAAGACGGGACCGCCCCGCAGGGTCGGTGTGGAACTCGAATGGCTCATTCACGACCGGGATCAACCCCGCGTCCCCGTCCCGCACCACCGGCTCGACGCAGCCGCCGACATCCTCCGGGCACTGCCCCTGAGCGCGGCGCTCACCTTCGAGCCCGGCGGCCAGCTGGAGCTCAGCTCGCGCCCCGCCGATTCCCTGATGGCGTGTGTCGATGCCACCGCCGCCGATCTCGCCGCCGTACGTGACGCCCTGGACCGGGTGGACCTCGTTCCGGTGGGTCTCGGCGTCGACCCTTGGCACCCGCCGCGCCGTCTGCTGCACGAGCCCCGCTACGACGCCATGGAGGTCTCCCTCGACCGGTCGGGACCGGCCGGTCGCGCCATGATGTGCACCACCGCGTCCGTCCAGGTGTGTCTGGACGCCGGGGAGGAGGAGCCCGGCCCGCTCGGCTACGGGCGGCGCTGGCAGCTGTCCCATCTGCTGGGGGCCGTCCTGGTGGCGGCGTTCGCGAACTCGTCCTTCCGGCTCGGCTGCCCGACTTCCTGGCGGTCCGCCCGGCAGTCGCTCTGGGCCGACCTCGATCCCTGGCGGTCCCTGGCACCGCCCGGCCTGCTGCCGCCGCGCGACGCCTGGGCGGCGCATGTGCTGGACACCCCGGTGATGTGCATCCGGAACGACGGGGGCCCCTGGACCGTGCCGGAGGGGCTGACGTTCCGTGACTGGATCCGCACCCGCGCGCCGAGACCACCGGTGCGCGCCGATCTCGACTACCACATCAGCACGCTCTTCCCGCCCGTGCGCCCGCGCGGCCACCTGGAGCTGCGCATGATCGACGCACAGCACGGTGCGGACGGGTGGCTGGTGCCGCTCGCCGTCACCACTGCCCTGTTCGACGACCCGGAGGCCGCCGAGACCGTGTACCGCACCGTGAAACCGCTGGCCGAGACGGCCGGGGCGGAGCCGGCGCCGCGCAATCCGCTCTGGGTCGGCGCGGCCCGCGACGGCCTGGCCGATCCCGAACTGCGGGCCGCGGCGGTCACTTGCTTCGCAGCCGCGCTGGAAGCGCTGCCCCGGATGGGGGCCACCAAGGCCGTCCAGGACGCCGTGGCCGGCTTCAACGACCGTTTCGTCGCCCGGGGCCGATGTCCGGCCGACGATCTTCCCGAACTGCTCGCGCCGGGCTCGCCCGGCGGCACGGGCCGCCCCTGGGAGGGGTCCCGCTCATGAACGATTCCGCCACGCCCACCGGATCCGCGCCCCAGGGGGCGGACCCCGAGACTCTCCGGCAGCGCGCCCTCGCGGCGCTGCTCACCGCCCGTGAACGCACCGCGCTTCTCACCGGCAGTGTGGACGACCATGAACTGACCGCCCAGCACTCGCCGTTGATGTCCCCGCTGGTCTGGGACCTCGCGCACATCGGCAATCAGGAGGAGCTGTGGCTGCTGCGCGCGGTGGCCGGGCGGGAGGCGATGCGACCGGAGATCGACGGGCTGTACGACGCCTTCGAACATCCCCGGGCGACCCGCCCTTCGCTGCCGCTGCTGGCCCCCGCCGAGGCGCGTTCGTACGCCGCGGAGGTGCGCGGCCGGGCTCTGGACATCCTCGACGGCACCGTACTGGACGGTGGCCGGCCACTGGTGCGGTCCGGGTTCGCCTTCGGCATGATCGCCCAGCACGAACAGCAGCACGACGAAACGATACTGATCACCCATCAGCTGCGTTCGGGGCCGGCCGTGCTGACCGCTCCCGTGCCGCCCGCCGCCACCGACGCGGCGGGCCTTCCGGCCGAAGTCCTGGTCCCCGGAGGCCCGTTCACGATGGGTACGTCCACCGAGCCATGGGCCCTGGACAACGAACGCCCCGCACACATGCGCGACGTACCGGGCTTCTTCATCGACACGACCCCGGTCACCTGCGGCGCGTACCAGGCATTCATCGAGGACGGCGGCTACACCGAGCGGCGCTGGTGGGCGCCTGAGGGATGGTCGATGGTCCGTGAGCACGAACTGGCCGCTCCGCTGTTCTGGCACCGGGACGCCGGTCAGTGGCTGCGCCGCCGGTTCGGGGTCACCGAGGCGGTGCCCGGCGACGAACCGGTGCTCCACGTCAGCTGGTACGAGGCCGACGCGTACGCCCGCTGGGCCGGTCGCCGGCTGCCCACGGAGGCCGAGTGGGAGAAGGCGGCGCGCCACGACCCGGCGTCCGGGCGTTCGCGGCGCTACCCCTGGGGCGACGAGGAGCCGTCCCCCGAGCTGGCGAACCTGGGTCAGCGCCATCTGCGGCCCGCACCTGCCGGGGCATACGGGAATGGCCGATCGCCCTGTGGTGCAGGGCAGTTGATCGGTGATGTGTGGGAGTGGACGTCGAGCGACTTCCTCCCCTACCCCGGTTTCACGCCGTTCCCGTACCGCGAGTACTCCGAGGTGTTCTTCGGGCCGGACCACAAGGTGCTGCGTGGCGGTTCGTTCGCCGTGGACCCGGTGGCGTGCCGGGGGACGTTCCGCAACTGGGACCTGCCGGTGCGGCGGCAGATCTTCTCCGGTTTCCGTACCGCGAGGGATATGTGATGTGCCGTCATATCGCCTATCTGGGACCCCCGGTGGCCATCGGTGAACTGCTGGACCGGCCGCCCCACTCGCTCGTGCGCCAGTCCTGGGAACCGAGACACCAGCGGTACGGGACCGTCAACGCGGACGGCTTCGGCGTCGGCTGGTACGCGGACGGCGACCCGGTGCCCGGACGCTACCGGCGCCGGGGCCCGGTCTGGGGCGACGAGACCTTCGCCGACCTGGCCAGGGTGGTGCGCACCACGGCGCTGCTCGCCGCCGTCCGTGACGCCACCGAGGCGGGCGCCGACGGCGAGGCGGCGGCCGCGCCGTTCGCCGCCGGGCCGCTGCTGTTCAGCCACAACGGTGCGGTGAAGGGCTGGCCGCACTCCGTGGCCCCGCTCGCCGCGGCGCTGCCCCCGGCCGAACTGCTCGGCCTCACCGCACGCTGCGACTCGGCCCTCGTCTGGGCTCTCGTGCGGCACCGTCTCGCCGACGGTGACGACCTTCCGCAGGCCGTCTCCGACACCGTGCTCGACGTGGCCGCCGCGGCGCCCGAGTCCCGGCTGAACCTGCTGCTCACCGACGGTGCGACGATCGTGGCGACGGGCTGGGGCGACACCCTGTCGTATCTCTCCGGGCCGGGACTGCGCACGGTCGTGGCCTCGGAGCCGTACGACGACGATCCGCGCTGGCGCGCGGTCCCCGACCGCACATTGCTGACGGCCACCCGTGCCGACGTTCTGCTGACCCCGCTCAAGGAGCCCGCTGCGTGAGTCCCTTTCTGCTGACCCGCACCCTGCCGGTGGACGCGACGGACGCGGCGCTGCGCGCCGACGTGCTGCACGGGCTGACCCGGCACCCGAAGACACTGCCGCCCAAGTGGTTCTACGACGCGCACGGCAGTGAGCTGTTCGAGGAGATCACCCGGCTGCCCGAGTACTACCCGACCCGCGCCGAGCGGGAGATCCTGATCGATCGCGCCGACGAGATCGCCCAGGCCTCCGGGGCGCGGACCCTGATCGAGCTGGGGTCCGGCTCGTCCGACAAGACCCGTCATCTGCTGGACGCGCTGGACGCGCTGCACAGTTACGTACCGGTCGACGTGAGCGAGAGCGCGTTGCGCGGGGCCGCCGAGGCCCTGCTCGCGCAGCGGCCCGAGCTGTCCGTGCACGCCCTGATCGCCGATTTCACCGGCGGTCTGGCGCTGCCGGGCACCCCGGGGCCCAGGATGGTCGCGTTCCTGGGCGGCACGGTCGGCAACCTGCTGCCCGCCGAGCGCGCCGTGTTCCTCAAGTCCGCACGGTCGCTGCTCTCCCCCGGCGACACGCTGCTGCTCGGCACGGACCTGGTGAAGGAGGAGAAGGTACTGGTCGCCGCGTACGACGACGCGGCGGGCGTCACCGCGGAGTTCAACAAGAACGTGCTGCGGGTCGTGAACCGGGAGCTGGGGGCGGATTTCGACCCCGCCGGTTTCGATCATGTGGCGCTCTGGAACCCGGAGCACGAGTGGATCGAGATGCGGCTGCGGGCCCGTCGGGCACACACTGTGAAAATCCCGGAGCTGGATCTGGTGGTGCCCTTCGAGACCGGCGAGGAGCTGCGTACGGAGGTGTCGGCCAAGTTCCGCAAGGAGGGCGTCCGGGCGGAGCTGGACGCGGCAGGGCTGAAGCTGGATCAGTGGTGGACGGATTCCGGCGGCCGGTTCGCGCTCTCGCTGGCGACGGCGGTCTGAGCGCGACGGGCCAGGTCCCGGCGGTCCGGCCGGCCGGCCGCCGGGATCTGCGGCAGTACGCGGATCTCGGCGGTCAGACCGGCCGCCGTCACCACCCGCCACAGTGAGGCGACGAGCGGATCGTCGCCGACGAACGCGGCCGCACCGGCCGGGACGTTGTGTTCGGCCGGTGCGGCGCTCTCGTGTCCGGCGGGGGCGGTGGGTTCCCCCGGTACGGCGCTCTCATGTCCGGCCGGACGGCAGCCCGTCGCGGGCCTCCTCCGGCCGGTCCCGGTGTTCCGCGGTGGCGTGGTGCGGTAGGTGATGCGTACCGGCCGGATCGTGGCGTCCGCGTCGATCGCGGCCTGGAAGGCGGCTGGTGCGAACCGGCCACCGGTGCCGCGCCCGCACCGGGTGGTGCCCTCCGGGAAGACGACCACGCGTGAACCTCCGCGCAGTGCCGCCCCGATGGTGCGCACGGTCGTGGGCAGTGCGCGCAGCCGGTCGCGCTCGACGAAGAGCGTGCCGCCGCGCGCGGCGAGCGGGCCGAGCAGCGGCCAGCCGCGGATTTCGCTCTTGGCGAGCATCCGGCCGGGGAACACGGCCGCGACGAGCGGGATGTCCAGCCATGAGATGTGGTTCGCGACGACGAGCGTGCCTGTCGTGCCGCGTGCCCCGGCGGGTTGCGCCGGGGCACCGACGATCCGCACCCGCACGCCGAAGGCACGCACGACGCCGTACGCCCAGCGCCGGATCAGCCGTTCCCGCCGTGCCGCGCCGAGCATCATCACGAACGGGGCACCCAACGCCCCGGCCATGATGCACAGGCATCCGGCGAGCAGCAGGGCAGCGGCGGCGGGGCGGCCCCGCGAACGTCCGTCGTGACCGGCGCAGGTGCCCGGGGTGCAGGGTGCCGTGGGCAGCCAGGGGTTCATCGCAGCGGGGCGAGGGCGAGGAAGTGGCGCAGGTAGCGCGGGTCGGTGCGGCGCAGCGACAGCAGTACGTACAGGTCGGCGACGTTGAAGTCGGGGTCGTGGGCGGGCGCCCCGCACACCCGGGCGCCGAGGCGCAGATAGCCGCGGAGCAGCGGGGGAAGTGTGGCGAGCCCGGTGGGCGGGGCCGCCTGGGCGGCCGCGGTCGGCTGCCAGAGGCGGTGCGGGGTGACCCAGTGGTCCTCGGGTGCCAGGTACTTCGTCCGTACGGTCTCCCATGCGCCGGCCGCCGCGGTCCCTCCGTCGGCGAGGGGGATGGAACAGCAGCCGGCCAGCCAGTTGTGGCCGGTGCGTTCCATGTAGCGGGCGAGTCCGGCCCAGATCAGCGCTATGACGGCACCGTCGCGGTGGGCGGGGTGGACGCAGGACCGTCCGACCTCGACCAGGTCGTCGCGGATCTGGTCGAGCCGGCCGAGGTCGAACTCGCTCTCCGCGTAGAGGCGCCCGGCGATCCGTGCCCGGTCGGGCGGCAGCACACGGTAGGTGGCGACGACGTCTCCGGTGGTCTCCTCCCGGACCAGCAGGTGATCGCAGTACGCGTCGAACGCGTCGCTGTCCAGGCCTGGTTCGGGTCCGTCGAGCCTGGCTCCCAGCTCACCGGCGAAGACCAGGTGGCGCAGTCGTTGGGCGGCACGGACCTCGTCCCGGTCTGCGGCGAGGGACACCCGGTAGCGCGGCGGGGCGGGGGCGACGGGCTGCGCGAGTACGACGGGAGCGGTGGGGAGGGAGGTGACGGGCAGCGCGTTCATGACGGTCTCCGGGGACGGATCGGCAAGGGCGGCCGCCGGGCCTTCGCACTGGGTGCGAAGGCCCGGCCCCTTACTTCTTCCGTGACCGGCTGGATTCGACATGACCGTTCGGGAGAGCCGAAATGTGCGAAGGCTGAATCCCGGGGGTGGCCGACGACGGACCACAACGCCGCCGGCCGCGTTCCCCAACACCGGGTCCGGCCGGCCGCGGTCGGGTGTGCTGTGCAGGTCAGCTGCCGCCGAGCTTGGCGGTGATCTTCGCCGAGGCGGTCCTCGCTGCCCGCTGCGGGTCGCCGCCCTCCAGCACCGCCGTCATGTACGGCTTGATCGGGTTGTCGGCCTCCACGTCCGCCCACTGCGGGGAGTTGGGGGTCGCGCGGCCCTGCGTGGCGCCACGGGCCATCGCCGCGGTGCCTTCCTGACCCACGATGACGCGTGCGAGCTCGGGCTTGTTGGGCACGTAGCTCATCGTTCTGGCGAGCTCTTCCTGCCACTTCCGGCCGGCCAGCGCCTTGATCACTTCGATGCCCTCGGCGCGCTGGTCCGCCTTGGCCGGAACGATCAGGTCGGACCCGCCGGTGAAGACGGAGCCCGGTTCCTTCGCGGTCTTGCCCGGAATCGGGAAGTAGCCGAGTTTTCCCTTGAGTTCGGGATTCTTCTTCTCGATCTGCGCGACGGTGCCGGGCACCGAAATGATCTGTGCGACATTCCCCGCGGCGAACACATCGGCCTGCGGGGGCTTTTCCTCGTCGGCGTCCTTGGGACCGTCACCGAGCGCCTGGAGTTCCTTGTAGAAGTTCATGCCCCGCAGCGCGGCGGGACTGTCCAGGGAACCTTCCCACTGACCGCCCTCCTCGTCGGCGAGTTCGCCGCCCTCGTCCCAGATGAATCCGGCGAGTACGTACCAGTTCTGGCCCGCGAGGTAGATCCCCTGATTTCCGTTCCGGTTCAGCTGCCGACTGTCCGCGATCCACTCGTCCCGGGTCTTCGGCGGGTTCTTTATGCCTGCCTGCTCGAAGAGTTCCTTGTTGTAGATCACCACTCGATTGGCCGCGTACCAGGGAATGCCGTACTGCATGCCGTCGATGCTGCCCGGGTCGGCGAGGCCCGGCAGCCAGTCCTCGCTGCCGAGGTCACGCACGGACTCCAGGGTGAGATCGCGCAGGCCGCCGCTCTCCGCGTACTGGGCGACCTGGGTATTGCCGACCTCGATGACGTCCGGGGTGTCCGTGCCCTCGAGTGCGCCGATGACCTTCGGGCCGATTCCGCTCCAGCTCTGGAACTTGAACTCGAGCTCGACAGACGGGTGCTCGTCCTTGTACGCCTTTGTGAACCGCTTCAGGAAATCGGCGGAGACGCTGTCCTTCATCAGCCAGACGGTGACCTTCTTGCTGTCCGATGCCTCCGATCCGGAGAGCAGGCCACATCCCCCGAGGGCAAAGGTGGAAACGAGCGCGACGGCTCCGACGAGTATGCGGTTCTTCACCAGGTTCACCTTCTGCGAAACGGCACGACTTAATTCAGGACCCGGTGTGGGGGACTGCGGGCGGCGCTCGCACGGGCGTGGCTGGATTTTGGTATGGACCATTGATTTGGTCAAGGCCCGTTCATGGCACATTCTCCACTTCGACCCCTCGCGGACTCCGGCCCGGTGGGGCACCGTGGTAGGAACGAGAGGAGACATAAGATGTCAAATCACACCTATCGGGTCACCGAAATCGTCGGAACCTCACACGAGGGCGTGGACGATGCCATCCGAAGAGGCGTCGCAAGAGCTTCTGAAACGTTGCACAATCTCGACTGGTTCGAGATCACACAGGTGCGCGGCGAGATCAAGGACGGCCGGGTCGAGCACTACCAAGTAGGGCTGAAAGTGGGCTTCCGGCTCGACGAGACGAGCTGATACGCCGCCCGGCATCGCCGCCGCGGCGCGACCGGACCGCGACCTGGTCCGGCCGGTCGCACGCCGCCGGCTTCAGGTACGGCCCTCCCGCTCCTGAGCGTCCCGGAGAGCGGCCGACGCCTTCGCCCAGCTGGCCCGTACCACGGTGAAGCCGGCCTCCTCCGCCGCGTCACAGACGAGTTCGTCGTCATCGACCAGCATCCGGATCTCACGCTCCCGGCCCAGCCGCTTCAGGATTTCCAGTTTGGTGTGCCGGGCCGGCCGCCGGTCGCCGTCGCGGCGCATGTACACACGCCCTTCGGGCAGTCCCTGTTCCGCCAGCCAGGCCACGGTGTCCCTGCGGCACCGCTCGGGCCGGCCGGTGAGGTACCTGACCTCGCAGTTCTCGGCGCTTTCGAGCGCCAGTCGCACGCCTTCGGCGAGCGGCGGGTCGTCGACGGCCGCGGAGAAGAAGCCGTTCCAGTCGCGTCGGCGCCCCTCCAGATAGTGCTGCCGGTGGCCGCAGTCCGCGAGCGTGCCGTCCAAGTCGAATACGGCCAGGGGCCGGTGGTCGCTTCTCACACCCCCAGCAAATCAGACCAGAGCGGCCACCAGCAGCAGCATGACGACGACCGCTGCCACCACTGCGGCGACCCGCAGGGACCTCCGCCTCGACCAGATCGCGAGCACCTCCGGGCCGTCGGGGCCGGGGAAGACATGGAAGACGTGGTCGGGATCGTCCGGGATCGTGACCACCACCAGTTGCAGCCACCCGATCTCGACCCGTCTGGCCACCTCGTCGGGCCGGGGCGCGAGTGCCGATTCGACGGCCTCGACGTGGGCGGGGTCCAGGGCCTCGGGTAGCGGCCCGCCGGCCGAGGTCAGCGTGGCCCGCTGCCACGCACCGGCGCGTCCGGTCTGCTGGCGGACCCGCAGCGGCGGTGCCGGGGCCGGCAGTCTCACCGTGCTCCGCCGCGGTGCGTGCCCGACCGAACCTCCCGTCCACGGGGTGATCAGGCCCGTGCCGTCGCACGGGGTGTGCTCCGTCGACCTCTCGCCCTCGCAGACCGGGCAGTCCCGGAATCCGGTGTCGTCGCACTTCGGGCACTTCTCGGTGCCCCACCCCTGACATCGCGGACAGGCGGTGCGGAGCTTGCGGCACTTCAGACAGGTGGTACGTCCGGCCGTGTTCCGCCCCCGCGACGGTCCGTCCGGCGCGCGGTCCTTGCGGCGTTCGCCCGTGCCGTCGCACCAGGTGCACGGCTCCACACCCTTGCAGGCCGGACACAACGGTCCGGTCTCGCAGCGCAGTTTCCCCTTGGCCCGGCAGCGCGAACAGGGCTGCCGCCCTCGTCACAGCCGCAGTCCACCGTCCGCACCGAACCGTTGAGCACCAGCTCCACCTTCCGCCACCGGGCCGGATCCTTCGGCGGTTCGACCGGATGGTCGCGAAGCTCCCCTTCGTACGTCTCTCGCCCGGATATGTCGTACTTGCCGGACCTGGACTCCAACTGCGTGCTGCGGGTCTCCACGGAGCGGACGATGCGCAGGTCGAGCATCGGGAGCGGGGTGATGTCGGCACCGGCCCGCCGCAACTGCGGCCCCTGCCCCGGGCGGCCGATGTGCCGGGCGACTGCTTCCAGGATGTCGCCCTCGGACAGTGAGTCGGCCATGGCGGCGCTTCCACCTCCCCGGTAGGCGTGCCGACGCGCACGGAGCAGCGTACGGTCGGTGCCGTCCGGGGCTCAAGAGGGCCGCACGGGTGGCCACGGGCGCCGCGCCGGGCACCGTTGTTCACCGCGTGCGCGCCCGCTCGCGTGCACGGATGGGCGATCAGTCCCTCACGTTCCGCGCGGATCGCAAAAGGTTGTACAGGATCCGCATGGATCCACCAGCGTTTGTAAAGCTATATTCAGGTTTGTGGCATCCAACGTTAATGATGTGAAGCGAATACTCCTGCGTTCAGGGAAGAGCCCCTACGACGTCGTACCTGTCGAGCGCGCTCTCCATGAGGACGTGTTCGCCACCAACTCGGGCAACCTGATCTTCAGCGATGCCGCACACAAGATCCTCGAGACGCCGCGTTCACAGGTGGTGTCGAACGGCATCACCACCCGGGTCGCCGACGCCGACCGGATCAACAGCGAGTACGACGCCTTCGTCATCCCGCTCGCCAACGCCTTCCGGCCCTCCTTCGAACGGCAGCTGGAGCGGCTGACCCAGCTCATCTCGAAGCTGAAGATACCCGTAGTGGTCCCGGGCGTCGGCGCCCAGACCGGCGTCGACTACTCCGCGGACCGGCTGAAGCCGATGCAGTCCACGGTCTACGCGTTCGTCTCCGCCGTACTCGACCACAGCGCCTCCATCGGTGTGCGCGGGGGATTCACCGAGCGGTATCTGCGGGACATGGGATTCCGCGACGTCGATGTCATCGGCTGCCCCTCGATGTTCCTCAACGGCAGCAGGCTCGTCATCCGCGAGGACGGCCGGGAGCTCGGGCCCGATTCGCGCATCGCCGTCAACGGATCGCACGACGCGGTGCGCAAGCACAAGCTCGGGCAGATCATCGACCGCAACCACGCGCGCTACCCGCACCTCCGGTTCATCGGCCAGAACCTCTCCGACGCCCGTCAGCTGCACTGGCGCGACCTGTCCCACCCGAACGCCGCGGTCACTGACATCCCCACCCACCCCGACCACCCCATGTACGGCGAGGGCAAGGTCCGGGTCTACATCGACCCGGTCACCTGGATGGACGACCTGCGGGGCTTCGATTTCTCCTTCGGGTCCCGGATCCACGGCAACATCGCGGCGCTGCTGGCCGGAACGCCGGCCACGGTGCTCTGCGGCGACTCCCGGACACTGGAGCTGTGCCGCTACTTCGACATCCCGCACCGGATGCTCTCCGAGGTCCCGGCCGACCTCGACCCCGCCGATCTCCACGCCGCGGCGGACTTCGGGCCGCTGACGCGCGGTCATCGGGAGCGGTTCGACCGGTTCATGAACTTCCTCGACAAGAACGGCCTGGAGAACACCTTCACCCACGGCGACGGCGGCGCGGCCTTCGACAAGCGGATGAGCAAGCTGGCCTTCCCCCCGGGCGTCCGCCCCTGGACCGGCTCCGACCCCGCCACGATGGCGGCGCGGATGAACTGGCTCCAGACCCAGCTGACCGAACTCACCGCCGAGAACACCCGGCTCAAGCGCAAGGTCCAGAAGAACTCCGCGCTGCCCGTCCAGCGGTCCACGTACCAGCGTGCCCGCAGCGTCGTGGGAAGGCCCATCAAGCGCGCGCTGCGCCCCTCCCGGTAGATCCAGGGACTTCCCCACCGATCCGCAGGGCCTGTCCGGCAACAGCACCGCGATCACCAGCCGGCCCGCGATGTCTAGAATCGGAGTGTTTGTTCCGGGCCGTCGGCCCTGCCCCGATCCGTACGGAGTCCCCGCGCACATGTCCACCCCCCACGATCCGTACGTCCGGGTGCGCGGCGCCCGTGAGCACAACCTCCAGGACGTCTCGGTCGACATCCCGCGCGACACCCTCACCGTCTTCACCGGTGTCTCCGGCTCCGGGAAGTCCTCCCTCGCGTTCGGGACGATCTACGCCGAGGCGCAGCGCCGCTACTTCGAGTCGGTCGCCCCGTACGCCCGCCGGCTGATCCATCAGGTCGGCGCGCCCGCGGTCGGTGAGGTCACCGGACTGCCTCCCGCCGTCTCCCTGGAGCAGCGCCGCTCGGCGCCCGGCGCCCGTTCGTCCGTCGGTACGGTCACCACGCTCTCCAACTTCCTGCGCATGCTGTTCTCGCGGGCCGGGAAGTACCCGGCGGGTGCCGAGCGGCTCGACTCCGACGCCTTCTCGCCCAACACCGCCGCCGGGGCGTGCCCGCAGTGCCACGGGCTCGGCCTGATCCACCGCACCACCGAAGAGCTGCTGGTCCCCGACCCCTCGCTGTCGATCCGGGACGGTGCGATCGCCGCCTGGCCCGGGGCGTGGCAGGGCAAGAACCTGCGCGATGTGCTGGACGCTCTGGGGTACGACATCGACCGGCCGTGGGGCGAGCTGGCGCCCGACGAGCGGGAGTGGATCCTGTTCACCGACGAGCAGCCGGTGGTGACGGTCCATCCGGTGCGCGAGGCAGGGCGCATCCAACGCCCCTACCAGGGCACATACATGAGTGCCCGCCGCTATGTGATGCACACCTTCGCGGACTCCAAGAGCCGCACCCTGCGGGCGAAGGCCGAACGTTTCCTGGCCAGTGCCCCCTGTCCGGCCTGCGGCGGCAGCCGACTGCGTCCCCAGGCACTGGCCGTCACCTTCGCCGGCCGCACCATCGCGGAGCTGGCCGCGCTGCCGCTGACCTCGCTCGCCGAGCTGCTGCGCACGGCGGGCGGCAGCGACACGGCCCGGGTGCTGACGGCGGATCTGCTCGCCCGGATCGAGACGGTCACCGAGCTCGGTCTCGGCTATCTCAGCCTCGACCGCACCGCTCCGACGCTGTCCTCCGGCGAGCTGCAACGGCTGCGCCTCGCCACCCAGTTGCGCTCGGGGCTGTTCGGGGTCGTCTACGTGCTGGACGAGCCGTCGGCCGGTCTCCATCCGGCGGACACCGAATCACTGCTCGGGGTGCTGGGCCGGCTGAAGGAGGCCGGGAACTCGGTCTTCGTCGTGGAGCACCAGATGGACGTGGTGCGCCGGGCCGACTGGCTGGTCGATGTGGGGCCCCTGGCCGGTGAGCACGGGGGCCGGGTGCTGCACAGCGGTCCCCCGGCCGGGCTCGCGGAGGTGACGGAGTCGGCCACCCGGCGCTTCCTCTTCGACGACGGGCCCGCGCCGGAACGGAAGGTGCGTACGCCGACGGGCCTGCTGAGGCTGAACGGGGTCGACCGGCACAATGTGCGGGGCGTGGACGCCGAGTTCCCGCTCGGCGTCTTCACGGCCGTCACCGGGGTCTCGGGGTCGGGGAAGTCGACACTGGTCGGCCAGGTGCTGGCCGGTGCGCTCGCCGACCGGCAGGCCACCACCGCCGGGGAACCGGCCGCGGAGCGCCCGGCCCCCTGGTGCGTCTCGGCCCAGGGTCTGGAGGCGGTGGACCGTCTCGTACAGGTCGACCAGCGGCCGATCGGCCGTACCCCCCGGTCCAATCTGGCCACGTACACCGGCCTCTTCGATGTCGTACGGAAGCTGTTCGCCGCGACGGAGACCGCGCGGGAGCGTGGCTACAAGGCCGGGCGGTTCTCCTTCAACGTGGCGGGCGGGCGGTGCGAGACCTGCCAGGGCGAGGGGTTCGTCTCCGTGGAGCTGCTCTTCCTGCCCAGTACGTACGCACCCTGCCCGGACTGCCACGGTGCGCGGTACAATCCGCGGACCCTGGAGGTCACCCTGCGCGGTCTGGACATCGCACAGGTGCTGGACCTGACGGTGGAGTCGGCGGCCGGGTTCTTCGCGGGTACGCCGGCCGCCGAGCGCAGTCTGCGAACCCTGCTCGACGTCGGGCTCGGCTATCTGCGGCTCGGTCAGCCCGCGACGGAGCTGTCCGGCGGCGAGGCCCAGCGCATCAAGCTCGCCACCGAGCTCCAGCGGGCCCGCCGGGGCCACACCCTGTATCTGCTGGACGAGCCGACGACGGGGCTGCACCCCGCCGATGTGGAGGTGCTGATGCGGCAGTTGCACGGTCTCGTCGACGCGGGCGACACGGTGGTGGTCGTGGAGCACGACATGACGGTGGTCGCCCGCGCCGACCGGGTGATCGACCTCGGCCCCGGCGGCGGCGACCGGGGCGGCCGGATCGTGGCGGCGGGGACACCGATGGACGTGGCGCGGGCCCGGGAGAGCCGTACGGCTCCGTACCTCCGCTCCGCACTCCACCTCGACTGACCGCCCAGCCGTCCTCAACTCCCCTTATTTGTCACGAGAGTTGCCAACCCGGCAAGCAAAGGGGAATGAAACAGTAAAGAACGTTGACAGTTATCTGGTCCAGACCAATCATGGGCATGCCTCACGGCCGCTCCTCGCCGTGCGGCACGTGACCCCGGCCGGGAATCACAGGAACGGGCCGCGCCCCTCACCGGGCGCGGCCGAGCCGCGCGATCCGCTCGTTGTCTCACCCGCTGGGAGCTGCCCCATGAGACGTCCAAGAACAGTCGGCGCCGTCCTGAGCGCCTTCGCCACCGCCGTCGCGTCCGCAGGTCTGATCCTCGGATCCGGCACCGGCGCACAGGCCGCCGCGACCGCCGCCACTCCCCTGCCCGCGCACGTCTTCGCCCCCTACTTCGAGGCGTGGAACGGCGACAGCCCGGCCGCGCTCTCGCAGGCGTCCGGTGCCAAGTACCTGACCATGGCCTTCATCCAGACCGAGGCACGGGGTTCCTGCACCCCCTACTGGAACGGCGATTCGAGCACACCCATCGCCCAGTCCGAATTCGGCGCCGACTTCACCACCATGCGGTCGCGCGGCGGCGACGTGATCCCGTCGTTCGGCGGATACACGGCCGACAACGGCGGTACCGAGATCGCCGACAGCTGCACGAACGTCGACTCCATCGCGGCGGCCTACGAGAAGGTCATCACGACCTACGACGTGTCCCGCCTCGACATGGACATCGAGGACAACTCGCTGGAGAACAGCGCCGGGATCGACCGCCGCAACAAGGCGATCAAGAAGGTTCAGGACTGGGCCGCCGCCAACGGGCGCTCGGTGCAGATCTCGTACACCCTGCCCACCACCACGAGCGGTCTGGCCGACAGCGGTCTCGCGGTGCTGGAGAACGCCGTGGCCAACGGCGCCGAGGTCGACGTCGTGAACCTCATGACCTTCGACTACTACGACGGCGCCACGCACAACATGGCTCAGGACACCCGGACGGCGATCACCGGCCTCAAGGGCCAGCTGGCCGATCTGTACCCGTCGAAGACCGACGCCCAGCTGTGGGGCATGACCGGGATCATCGAGATGCCGGGCATCGACGACTACGGCCCGGCCGAGACGTTCACGACGGCGGACGCGACCGCGGTCTACGACTGGGCGGTGTCCAAGGGCCTGAGCACCCTGTCGTTCTGGGCGCTCCAGCGCGACAACGGCGGCTGCCCCGGCACCGGCGGGAGCGACACCTGCTCGGGCATCGCGCAGGACACCTGGTACTTCAGCCACACCTTCGCCCCGTTCACCAGCGGCGGCACCGGTCCGGTGACGGACGACTACTCGGTGGCCCTCTCCCCCGCCTCGGCGACGGTCGCCCCGGGCGGCTCGGCCACGGTAACGGTGAAGACCGCGGTCACCTCGGGCAACGCCAAGACCGTCGCGCTGACGGCGAGCGGCGCTCCCGCCGGAGTGACGGCGACGCTGAGCCCGACATCGGTCACCGCGGGGGGTACGTCGACGCTGACGGTCAGCGCTTCGGCGTCGGCCGCGCCCGGGACGTACACCATCAGCCTGACCGGCACCTCGGGCACGCTCAGCCACTCGGCGCCGTACACCCTGACCGTGTCCGGTCCGGGCGGCGGCACCGGTTCGCTGGTCAACGGCGACTTCGAGACCGGTTCGCTGGGCCCCTGGACCTGTGAGTCCGGCGGTGCGGTGGTCTCCGCACCGGTGCACGGCGGGACGCACGCGCTCGCCGTCGCGGCCACCTCGTCGCAGACCGGTGAGTGCGCGCAGACGCTCACCCTGTCGCCCAACACGAAGTACACGCTTCAGGGGTACGTCCAGGGCAACTACGGCTACCTCGGTGTCCGGGGCGGCGCCACGGCGAACACCTGGGGCTCGTCGAGCGGTTACGCCAAGCAGTCGGTGGCGTTCACCACCGGTGCGAGCGGCACGGTGACCGTCTATCTGCACAGCTGGTACGGACAGGGCACGGTCTACGGGGACGACCTGTCGGTCACTTCCTGACCCTGCCGGGTACGTACGGGACCTCCCGGTCCCGGAGGCGGGCGGCCTCCGGGGCCGGACGGTGTCGTCACGTCAGCGGTGGATCTTGCGGGTGGCGCGCAGCCACTCCTTGTTCATCGCGGAGATCGACGGCAGCGGGATGCCCTTGGGGCAGGCCGTGGCGCACTCGCCGGTGAGGGTGCAGCCGCCGAAGCCCTCGCTGTCCATCTGGCCGACCATGTCGAGGACCCGGGTCTCGCGCTCCGGGGCGCCCTGCGGCAGCACGTTGAGGTGGTTGACCTTCGCCGAGGTGAAGAGCATCGCCGAGCCGTTGGGACAGGCCGCGACGCAGGCGCCGCAGCCGATGCATTCGGCGTGCTCGAAGGCGAAGTCGGCGTCCGGCTTGGGCACCGGGGTGGCGTGTGCCTCGGGGGCGGTGCCGGTCGTGGCGGAGATGTAGCCGCCCGCCTGGATGATCCGGTCGAAGGCCGATCGGTCCACGACCAGGTCCTTGACGACCGGGAAGGCCGAGGCGCGCCACGGTTCGATGTCGATCGTGTCGCCGTCCTCGAAGGACCTCATGTGGAGCTGGCAGGTGGTGGTGCGTTCGGGACCGTGGGCATCGCCGTTGATGACGAGACTGCACGCGCCGCAGATGCCCTCGCGGCAGTCGTGGTCGAAGGCGACGGGGTCGTCGCCCGCGAGGATGAGTTCCTCGTTGAGGGTGTCGAGCATCTCCAGGAACGACATGTCCTGCGAGATGCCGTCCACCTCGTAGGTGGACATGGCGCCGGGTGCGTCGGCGTTCTTCTGGCGCCAGACGCGCAGGGTGAGCCTCATGCGTAGCTCCGCTGAGTGGGGTGGACGTACTCGAAGACGAGGTCTTCCTTGTGCAGGACAGGGGCCCCGCCGGTGCCGGAGAACTCCCAGGCCGCGGCGTAGGAGAACTCCTCGTCCCGGCGGGCGGCCTCGCCGTCCGGGGTCTGCGACTCCTCGCGGAAGTGGCCTCCGCAGGATTCGGCGCGGTGCAGTGCGTCGAGGCACATGAGCTCGGCGAGCTCCAGGTAGTCGACGATGCGATTGGCCTTCTCCAGCGACTGGTTGAACTCGTCGCCGGTGCCGGGGACCTTGATGCGGCGCCAGAACTCCTCGCGGATCTGCGGAATCCGGTCGAGCGCCGTGCGCAGCCCGTCCTCGGTGCGGGCCATTCCGCAGTACTCCCACATGAGTTCACCGATCTCGCGGTGGAAGGAGTCGGGAGTGCGGTCGCCGTCGACGGCGAGCAGCAGGTTCAGCCGGTCCTCGGTGTCGGCGAGGGCCTCCTCGACCGCGGGGTGCGAGGCGTCGACCGGCGCGTGGTGCGGATTGCGGGCCAGATAGTCGTTGATCGTCGACGGGAGGACGAAGTAGCCGTCGGCGAGGCCCTGCATCAGCGCGGACGCGCCGAGCCGGTTGGCGCCATGGTCGGAGAAGTTGGCCTCGCCGATGGCGAAGAGGCCGGGGATGGTGGTCTGGAGGTCGTAGTCGACCCAGAGCCCGCCCATCGTGTAGTGCACGGCCGGGTAGATCCGCATCGGGGTCTCGTACGGGTTCTCCGCCGTGATCCGTGCGTACATGTCGAAGAGGTTGCCGTACTTCTCCTCGACCTTGTCGCGCCCCATCCGCTGGATGGCCTCGGCGAAGTCCAGGTAGACGCCCTGGCCGCCGGGGCCGACGCCGCGGCCCTCGTCGCAGACGTTCTTCGCGGCGCGGGAGGCGATGTCCCGGGGCACCAGGTTGCCGAAGGCGGGGTAGATGCGCTCCAGGTAGTAGTCGCGCTCGTCCTCGGGGATCTCGCCCGCGGGGCGGTCGTCGCCCTTGGCCTTCGGGACCCAGATCCGGCCGTCGTTGCGCAGCGACTCGCTCATCAGCGTCAGCTTGGACTGGTGGTCACCGGTGCGCGGGATGCAGGTGGGGTGGATCTGGGTGAAGCAGGGGTTGGCGAAGTACGCGCCGCGGCGGTGGGCGCGCCAGACGGCGGTGGCGTTGGAGTTCATGGCGTTCGTCGACAGGTAGAAGACGTTGCCGTAGCCGCCGCTGGCCAGGACGACCGCGTCGGCGAAGTAGGTGTCGATCTTCCCGGAGACGAGGTCGCGGGTGACGATCCCGCGGGCCTTGCCGTCGACGACGATCAGGTCGAGCATCTCGGTACGGGCGTGCAGTTCGACGTTGCCCGCGGCGATCTGCCTGGACAGCGCCTGGTAGGCGCCGAGCAGGAGCTGCTGTCCGGTCTGGCCCCGGGCGTAGAAGGTGCGGGAGACCTGGACGCCGCCGAAGGAGCGGTTGTCGAGGAGGCCGCCGTACTCCCGGGCGAAGGGAACACCCTGGGCGACGCACTGGTCGATGATCTCGACGGAGATCTGGGCGAGCCGGTGGACGTTGGACTCGCGGGCGCGGAAGTCGCCGCCCTTGACGGTGTCGTAGAAGAGCCGGTGGATCGAGTCGCCGTCGTTGCGGTAGTTCTTCGCGGCGTTGATGCCGCCCTGGGCGGCGACCGAGTGGGCGCGGCGGGGCGAGTCCTGGAAGCAGAACTGGACCACGTGGTAGCCCTGTTCGGCCAGTGTCGCGCCGGCCGAGCCGCCGGCGAGGCCGGTACCGACGACGATGACGGTGTGCTTGCGGCGGTTGGCCGGGTTGACCAGTCTGGCCTGGAAGCGGCGGGTGTCCCAGCGTTCGGCGACAGGGCCTTCGGGGGCCTTGGTGTCGACGACGGGCGCGCCGGTCTCGTAGTGCGAGTAGTCGGTCATGTCAGCTCACGACTCCGGTCATGACGGCGACGGGTACGGAGATGAAGCCCAGCGTCAGCACCGCGGCGAGGGTGTTGGCGATGGTCTTGAGGACGCGGTCACGGGTCGCCCTTCCCGCGCCGAGGGTCTGGGCGGCGCTCCAGAAGCCGTGCTGGACGTGGAGTCCGAGGGCGAGCACGGCGACGATGTAGATGGTGTTGCCGTACCAGGTGGAGAAGGTGTCGATGACGTTCTGGTACGGGTGTCCGGACTGGAATCCGCCGGAGTGCACGGTGCCCGTCGTCAGGTCGAGGATGTGCCAGACGATGAACAGGGCGAGGATGATCCCGCCCCAGCGCATGGTGCGGGTGGCATAGGTGGCGCGCGGCTTCTTGTGTACGTACTTGGCGGGGCGCGCCCGGATGTCGCGGCGGCTCAGCTGGTACGCGGAGACGGCGTGCAGCACCACCGCCGCGACGAGCACGACGCGGACGATCCACAGGGCCCACTCGTAGTGCAGGAAGGGCTCGCCCATGGCCCGCAGCCAGTGCGCGTAGTGGTTGAACTCGCCGGACCCGAAGAAGATCTTCAGGTTGCCGATCATGTGGACGACCAGGTAGAGGAGCATGATCAGGCCGCTCACGGCCATGACCGTCTTCTTGCCGAGGGATGAGTCCCAGAGCGTACGCGTCATGGACGGCCGTCGGTCCGTCCGGGTTGCCAATGCCATGGACACGACGCTAGGGCCGATCCACCTCATCAGTCCAAGACATGGAGCGGCTCATGTTCATAGGCTGAGGCTATCGTCCTCGGTAGGCTGGGGGTATGCAGTTCCAGCAGCTGACGTATTTCGTGGCCGTGGCCGAGACCCGGCACTTCACCCGTGCCGCCGAGGAGGTGCATGTCTCGCAGCCCTCGCTCTCCCAGCAGATCCGGGCGCTGGAGAGTGAGCTGGGGGCGGAGCTGTTCAGCCGGGCGCGCGGCAACATCACACTCACCGACGCCGGCGAGGCCCTGCTGCCGCTGGCCCGCCGGATCCTCGCGGACGCGGACACCGCACGCCACGAGGTGCAGGAGCTGGCGCAGCTGCGCCGGGGCCGGGTCCGGCTCGGTGCGACGCCCAGCCTCTGCACCGGCCTGCTCCCGGACGTGCTGCGCGCCTTCCACGACCGGCATCCGGGGATCCAGCTGCTGCTGGAGGAGGGCGGCTCGCTCGACCTGGTGCGGGGGCTGGCGCGCGGCGCGCTCGATCTCGCGCTGGTGGTGCTGCCGCTGCCCGCCGCATCACCCGCGCTCACCACG
This sequence comes from Streptomyces sp. NBC_00012, assembly GCF_045040875.1. Classification (NCBI taxonomy): domain Bacteria; kingdom Bacillati; phylum Actinomycetota; class Actinomycetes; order Kitasatosporales; family Streptomycetaceae; genus Streptomyces; species Streptomyces sp. NBC_00012. Next base: position 1,009,341 of record NZ_CP108309.1, read on the forward strand.
GTGGAGCTGCTCCGGGAGGACCTGGTCGTGGTCTCGTCGTCCCGGGCCCCTCGGCCCGGCCGGGGCGGGAGCGTGCGGATCGCCGACCTCCAGGGCGAGCCCCTGGTGATGTTCCGGCACGGCTACGACCTGCGGGAGCTGACGGTCGCCGCCTGCCGGGCGGAGGGGTTCGAGCCGTCGTTCACGGTGGAGGGCGGCGAGATGGATGCCGTGCTCGGCTTCGTACGGGCGGGGCTCGGGATCGCGGTGGTGCCGAGCATGGTCGCCGTCCGCTCCGGCCACGATCTGCGGACCACGCCGCTGGCCCGCCCGGGGCTGCGGCGCACGATCGCGCTCGCGCACCGCAGCGACGTGGCTCCGCCGCGCGCGGCACGCGAGCTGCAGAAGGTGCTGCTCGCCGCCGGACGGGCCTGAACCGGCCCGTCCGGCGGTCGGGGACGGGCCGGCCCCGCCGGCCTCACACGGCGTCGGCCATCAGCAGCGAGTGGATCCGGTCCGGAGCGCCCGGCCGGGCGTAGTACCAGCCCTGTGCCGTGTCGCAGCCGAGCTTGCGCAGCTGCTCCGCCTGGGCACCGGTCTCCACGCCCTCCACCGTGACCGCGAGGTCCAGGCTGTGCGCCAGCGAGACGATCCCCTCGACGATCTTCAGATCGACGGGATCCGCCGGGTGCTGCTGCATGCCCATGGTGAAGGAACGGTCCAGCTTGAGCACGCTCACCGGCAGCCTGCGGAGATTCGCCAGGTTCGAGTACCCGGTGCCGAAATCGTCGAGCGCTATGTCGACACCCATTTCGGCCAGTTGCCGCAGTGGCTTGAGCAGGTCGTCGTCCGCGCCGATGAGCGCGGACTCGGTGACCTCCAGGCAGAGCGCCCCGGGTTCGAGCCCGGACCGCTCCAGCACGTCGACCGTCTCGGCGACCAGCCGCGGATGGTGCAGCTGGGTCGGGGAGAGGTTGACGTTGATCCGCAGCGGACCGCCGTCGGTGTGCCGCTCCTGCCAGAAGTTGGCCTGCCGTACGGACTCCTCCAGCACCCAGCGGCCCAGTGGCACGATCAGCCCGGTGTGCTCGGCGAGCGGGATGAAGCGGTCCGGACCGAGCACCCCGTGCTGCGGGTGGCACCAGCGCACCAGCGCCTCCGCGCCGTGCACCGTCCCGTCGTCGAGGTGCACGAGCGGCTGGTACTCGATGAAGAACTCGCCGCGCTCCAGGGCGGCGGGCAGCGCGGTGGTCAGCCCGTGCCGGGTGATGGCGCGGGCGTCGGCCTCTTCGTCGGCGAGCTCGAACCGGTTGCCGCCCGCCGACTTGGCCCGGTACATCGTGATGTCGGCGCTGCGCAGCACCTCGGCGGCGTTGCGTTCGCGGGCCGGTCCTTCGACGACCCCGATGGATCCGCGTACGGTCAGCTCGCGGCCGTCAAGGCGGATCGGGGTGCCGAGCACGCCGAGGATGCGGCAGGCGAGTTCGGCGACCTCCGTCTCGGTGTCGGGTCCGGTGGTCAGGGCCACGAACTCGTCGCCGCCGAGCCGCGCGACCATCTCGCCGGGCGCGGTCGCACAGCTCTGCAGCCGGTCGGCCACCTCGACGAGCAGCCGGTCCCCCGACGCGTGGCCGAGGCTGTCGTTGATCGACTTGAAGCCGTCCAGGTCGAGGTAGCACAGGCCGAACCGGCTGCTGTCGTCGGCGGACAGCGCCTTCTCCAGCCGTTCGAAGAACAGCGTCCGGTTGGGCAGGCCGGTGAGCGCGTCGTGGGTGGCCTCGTACCGCAGCCGCAGATTGAGCAGCCGGCGCTCGGTGGTGTCCTCCATCAGCGCCAGCTGGTACTGCGGCTTGCCTTCGGCGTCACGCAGCAGCGACACCGTCAGATTGGTCCACAGCACGGTGCCGTCGTTGCGGTAGTACGGCTTCTCGACCCGGTAGTGCTCGCGTTCGCCGCGCACCAGCTCGTCGTAGTACTTCCACACGTGCGGCGAGTCCTCGGGGTGGACCCATTCGTTGAGCCGGTGGCTGCGCACATGGTGGTCGAGCCCGCCGAACATCCGGGTGAGGGTGTCGTTGACCTCCAGCACGTTGCCGTCCAGATCGGCGATGCCGATACCGATGGCCGCGTCCTTGAAGACGGCGCGGAAACGCGCCTCGGTCGCGTGCAGCGCGTGTTCGGCGTCGGTGCGGGCGGTCAGCGCCGAGCGGGCGATGGCCTCCTGCTCGGCGAGGGTTCGCTCGCGCAGCGCCTGGGTGAAGCCGCCCGCGAGGGTGTGCTGGATCCGGGCGCAGCGGGCTCTGCTGTCCTCGGTCGACAACGCCGTCACGCCGTTGCCTCCGCAGTAGAGCACCAGGTACGAGTCGATGACGCCGAGCGTGCTGCTCAGCGCGTCCGGATCGGTGCAGTGCGCGGCGACCAGGGCGGCCCCCACCTCGACCGCGGGCGCGGCGTCGAAGGAGCGGGCGTGCAGGATGTCGCTGAGCTCGCGGGCCAGCGGCAGCAGATGCTGTTCGAACTCCGTGCGCGTCAAGGAGGTGGCCGTCGAGGGGAAGATGGCCCGGCTCCAGATCGTGGCGAACCTCCGGAGCCGATCCTCGGGGCCGTCGGGCTCCGTGTCCGGCACACCGGACGACTGGGCGGGGATGCTCACGCCTTGCGTCCCACTCCCGCGAAGCCCGAGAACGCGAATGGGTCCTCCTGCTCCGTCACCACCGGGGCGTCCGGGCGCCAGTGCGGCATCGACACGAGGCCGGGCTCGATCATCTCGTACCCCTCGAAGAAGCGGGCGATCTCGTCACGGGACCGCATGACCAGGGGGTTACGGATGTTCTTGTAGACCTCGACCGTTCCGCCGGCCTCTTCCCGGGTGAGCGGAATGCCTTCGTAGGAGGCATGGGTCATGACTATGAGGCTGCCGGGGGCGAGCGCTTCGCGCAGTTCGGCGACCGCGGTCTGCGGGTCGTCGGAGTCCTCGATGAAGTGGAGCACCGCGACGAGCAGCAAAGCCACCGGGCGGTCCAGGTCGAGCAGTCCGGAGATCTCCGGGCTTTTCACGATCTCCTGCGGGCTGCGCAGATCGGCGGCGGCGATCACCGCCCGGTCGTTTCCTTCGAGCACGGCCCGGCTGTGCGCGACCGCGACGGGGTCGTGATCGACGTATGCCACCCGGGCCCCGGGGTCGGCCGCCTGGGCGACTTCGTGCACATTGCCGAACGTCGGTATTCCGGAGCCGATGTCCAGAAACTGACTGATGCCCTCGCTCACCGCGTAACGCACGGCTCGCCGCATAAAGGCGCGATTCGCCTGCATGATCTTGGGGAGTCCCGGCATGAACTCCATGGCCTTGCGTGCCGCTTCCCGGTCCACCTCGAAATTGTGCGATCCGCCCAGATAGAAGTCGTACATGCGAGACACGCTCGGCACTGAGATGTCAATGCCTTGCGGTGCCCAGGCGGGACGCTCCATCGATGTCTCCAACAAGTCGCCACGGCGATCCGGCCATGTTCATGGTCAGTGTTGACCAGAGGCTACTGATCGACTGCCAAGAGAGCGAGCCGAAACGGAAATTAGCCGTCCGTTATTGGTCACACACCAGTGGCATGTGCAACCGGGCCGTCGCTGCGTGTGACATTCGATGCCGGACCGGTCCCGGCGACGTGACCGAGGGCTCCATACACCGTAACGACCTTGGCTGTTGAGGGATCCGGTGATGCTCCGGTTTCACATCGGGGTTTTGGTCTGGACCGGATGGCGGCCGATGTCCGGGCAGTTGTCCGTCGGGTCGATTGAAGGTGACAAATGCCTTGGCGGTGACACCTTTGGAAGCATTCTTTACCGATGAGGCAATGACAGGTCACTTCATCGCCACTTCACCGGTCCGGCCGGTGGCCGCGTCAACATCCGTACGGCTCTTCCCGGTTACGAAGAGCGCCCGGTCCGCCCAGGACATCGGGCACCGGCCCCGTCCCTGCCGCATCCGGCCTGGTCCCGGGCTCACCCCGGCGGCAAACACCCGCCGCTCCACATCCCCACCATCAGGCGAATCCCGCCCTCGCCCCGCGTGTCCCGCGACCTGCCGGAACATGCTCCCGGTCGTGTACGGATCACTCATAGGACGGCTCACGGCAGCCGTCGCCCTTCTCTGGCTGCTCTGCGCCCCGGCGCCGGCGGTCGCGGACAACTGCGCATACGCCTCCATCGGTGAGAACGGCGGCAGTTCATCGGTCGCCGCGTCGGGCGACGGCAGTTGCCACGCGGGCCCGATTCCCGAGTCGACGCCACCACCCACCCCACGACCGGCACCTCCGCCACCGCCTCCCCCGCCACCTCCGCCACCACCACCTCCGCCACCACCCGCACCGCCGCGGGCGAAGCCGGTGCCCACGCCGCCGCCCCCCGCGCCGGCGCCATCGCCCACGCCCTCGCCCTCGCCCACACCGACCCCGTCACCGTCGCCGTCCGTACGCCCCACACCCCGGCCCGTGGCACTGCCCACCTACCGCAAGCCGCCGCGCAAGGTCGTCCGGCACGGCACCTCCCTGGTCAATCTCACCCTGCTGATCACGGCGCCCGCGGTGTTCGCCGTGGCCGTACTGCGTCCCCGTTCCCGCTGACCTCCGGAGGATCACCATGTCGGAATGGCTTGTTCTCGCCCTCGCCATGGTCGCGGCCTGCGCCGTCGTCCTGACCATCGCCGTACTCAACAACCGCCGGATCGGAGAGGACGACGACCCGTCCGAGACGCCTGACGTCATCGAGTACATGACGATGATGATCGGTGTGGTCTACGCGATCGTGCTCGGCCTCGCCATCGCGGGCGTCTGGGAGGGCCGGGGCGCCGCGCAGGAATACGTACGTCAGGAGGCCCAGGCACTGCACGAGGTGAATGTCCGCTCCGCCGTCTACCCGGCCGATGTGCGCTCCCGCATCCGCGCCGACGTCGACGCCTACGTCCACCACGTCGTCCACGACGAGTGGCGCGCGATGAGCGAGCACGGCAGCCTCACCGCGGAAGGGACCCGTCTGCTGGCCAAGGTACGCGCCGATGTCACCCAGTACCGGCCGAGGAACGACCACGAGGGGCAGGCATATCAGCCACTGGTCGACGAGGTGGCAGCGGCCGACGACGCACGCAGCGCACGCGGACAGAGTGCCGGTGCGACCATGCCGGGCGTGGTCTGGTTCGGCCTGATCACCGGAGCGCTGGTGACCGTCGGACTGATGTTCACGTTGCAGATCCGCAGAACCTTCCGCGAACTCCTGCTGGCGGGCCTCTTCAGCGTTCTGATCGCCTTTCTGCTGTTCCTGATCTGGGACTTCGACTCCCCCTTCGGGCGGGAGATCTCGGCCACCGCGGCACCGTTCCTCGATCTGTTCCCCCGCGCCGCGGGCGGATAGCGGTCCGTCAGAACACGGCCGGAATGCGCCGCTCGGGCGAACCCGGCGCCCGAGCGGCGCACTCCGATCGCGAGCGGTATGCACGGCTCCTAGCGTTCGGCACGTCGAGGTGCATTCTGACGCTCTGTGGAAAACCGTTCCGCACGTGCTCCTCGGGGATCCGGAGGACTCACCCATGCGCGCAATAGGCGTCGCACCCGTCGCCCTGCTCGGCGCCGCCGCTCTCGCCCTGGCCGCTCCGTCCGCAACCGCGAACGCCGCGACACCAGGAGGCGCGTCCTCCGCGACCGGATTCACCGTCACTCCGTCGGTGATCGCGCCGGGAAGCCAGGTCACCCTGGCCGCCCGGGGGTGCTCCACAACCGCAACCGCCGGCTCGGGCGTCTTCGACACCGTCACCATTCCCGCAGGTGGCTCCGGAAGGGCCACGGTCGACTGGGACGCGAGACCCGGCGCTTCCTACGAAGTGACGTTCATCTGCAGCACGTCGCCCGACTCCACGGCGAAGTCCGGCCTCACGATCGCCGCGGCTCCCGCACCGGCCCCCCGTCCCGCGGTGGCTCCGGCCGGTGTGCGGGGCGGGCTCGCCGGCAGCGTCGGCACGATGAACGCTGTGGAGATCGCCGCCGGAGCGGCGTTGGCGGTGGCAGCGGCCGCCGGCTCCGTCCGGATGGCACGCCGTCGCGGGGAGCGCCGTTCGCACTGACAGCAGGGTCGGTGCCGACCGAAAGTCGTCCCGGGTCCCGTCACGGGACCCGGGGCGACAGGCGTGTCGGGCCGTCCCGGGACGTCGGCCGTAGTCGGCCGGGCCCGCGCCCGGCCGAAGCACCCGTCCCCGTCCCGCTCAGCGGCGCTGCGGCACCGTGATCCGGTAACCGTCGTCCAGCAGTTCGGGCAGGTACCTTCGCAGCGCGTTCACGCTCTGCGAACGGTCTCCCCCCGCGTCGTGCGACAGCACGACGACGCCGGGCGCGGCCCCGTCCCGGACCCGGCTGACGATGGTGCCGACACCGGGTTCGGTCAAGTCCAGAGTGTCGACGGTCCAGGCCATCGGCTCCATGCCCATGGCGGCGCCGATCTCGAAGGAGTTGCGGTTCCACGCCCCGTACGGTGCCCGGTACCAGAGCGGCGCGGCGCCGGTGATCTTCTCGATCACCTCGCTGGTGGGGCCGAGCTCGTCGCGGACACCGGCCCGGGAGAGCCTGGTGACCAGGGGGTGGGTCCAGGAGTGGTTTCCGATGGTGTGTCCGTCCTCGGCGATGGCGCGCACCAGGTCCTGGTTGTCGTCGGCCATTCCTCCGCAGACGAAGAACATCGCGCGGACATCGTGTTCGCGCAGGGTCGCGAGAATGTGCGGAGTGTAGAGCGGATCGGGCCCGTCGTCGAAGCTGAGCACCATGGCTTTCCCGATCTCGGGCAGTTCCTCGAACGGCCTCGTGCGGACCGGCGGAAGCCGGCCGGGGTGCCCCCGGTCATGGGCTGGAGCCGGTAGCCGGTGGGCCGGGTCCGGACGGCCGGTTCGGGCCCGGCCGCACCGGCCGAGGACGGTGCGGGAGTCCGGACCGGCGCCCCGGCCGGATCTGCGACGCCCATGCGAACGGCGGTGGCGGCGCCGAGTCCGGCGGCCAGCCGCAGCAGCGCCCTGCGCCCCGGCAGCCTCTGATCATGTTTCATGACCAACTGCTCGCACGGCGATGGACCCGCCCCCGCAATCGACACCGGCCATGGGCGGTTTTGCACCCGATGGAGGGATACCCGGCGGGGCATCCGGCAGCCCCGCCCAAGCCCCTGCCACGGCCCGCTCCGGAGTCGGCCCGAGCAGCGGATAACCTCACTGCCGTGACAGAACCGCAGCCTCATAAGTTCGAACGTGGCACAGACGGCCCGAAAGTGATCGTCGCCGGCCTCGACGGGTCCGATTCCTCCATGCGTGCCGCGGCATACGCTGCGGGGCTGGCCCGCCGCCAGGGCGCCATGCTCGCCCTCGTATATGTCCAGCCGGTACTGCCCGCGGGGGCCGCGCTGGGCGCACCGATCGCCGACGCGACCGGCGAGGTCGCGGAGGGGCTGGTGAGCGAGATCCGGGAGGCCACCCGGCGGATGAAGGACATATGGGACGTGCGCTGGGAGTTCCACACCTTCCGCGGCGACCCCTACAACGGACTCGTGACCGCGGCGGACGAACTGAAGGCGGATGCGGTGGTGGTGGGTGCGTCGGAATCGGCCGGACACCGGTTCATCGGCTCCGTCGCGATCCGGCTGGTGAAGGCGGGCCGTTGGCCCGTCACGGTAGTCCCGTAGGCGTAGCGGAACCCTCCACTCCGCCGGACGGCACGCCGTCTTCCGCACCGGCTCCGCCTGGGCCATCATGAGCGCCCGTCAGGGACAGCCGTCAGCGGAGAGGTGACTCATGGCAAGGCTCCGAGTGGGCGAGGGTGTACTGCGCCGCAAGCCGATCGGGCAGATCGACGAGAACGGGCCCGCGGGAGAAGCCACCGCTCAGCTCACCAGAACGCTCGGATTGTGGCAGCTCACGGCGATCGGCGTGGGTGGCATCATCGGCGCGGGCATCTTCACCCTCGCCGGCACGGTGGCGAACGGCACCGCGGGTCCCGCCGTCCTGGTCTCGTTCCTGATCGCGGGTGTGGCGAGCGCGGCGGCCGCCTTCAGCTACGCGGAGTTCGCGGGCCTGATCCCGAAGGCCGGCTCCGCCTACACCTACGGGTACGCGGTGCTCGGCGAGCTGGTGGGCTGGTTCATCGGCTGGGACCTGCTGCTCGAGTACACGGCGATCGTGGCGGTGGTCGCGATCGGCATCTCCGGCTACTTCAGCTTCCTGCTCGGGGAGATGGGGCTCGAAGTGCCGAAGTGGATGCTGGGCGCGCCCGGCACCGGCGACGGGCACAAGGTGGACCTGTTCGCCGCGCTGCTCTGTCTGCTCGTCGCTTATCTGCTCACCCTCGGGATCAAGAACGCGGCCCGCTTCGAGACGGTCGTGGTCGTCCTGAAGGTCCTGGTCGTCCTGCTGGTCATCGGCGTCGGTGTGTTCCACATCAACACCGCCAACTACACCCCGTTCTTCCCGTTCGGAATCAGCGGGGCCTTCACCGGTGCGGCCACGGTGTTCTTCGCCGTGTTCGGGTACGACGCCATGTCCACGGCCGCCGAGGAGTCCAAGGACGCCCAGCGCCACATGCCGAAGGCCATCCTGTACTCCCTCGGGATCTCCATGGTGCTCTACGTGGCGGCGTGCCTGGTGCTGACGGGAATGCAGAGCTACAAGGACATCGACCCGGAGTCCGGATTCTCCACGGCGTTCAAGTCGGTGGGACTCGACCGGCTCGCCGATGTGATCGCGGTGGGCGCGATCATCGGCATCCTCACGGTGATGTTCACCTTCATGCTCGGTGTGACCCGGGTGTGGTTCTCGATGAGCCGTGATGGACTGCTGCCGAAGTGGTTCGCCAAGACCCACCCGACCCGCCACGTGCCGACCCGGGTGACCTGGATCGTCGGTTTCGCCTCGGCCCTGATCGCCGGATTCCTGCCGATCGGCGAGGCGGCCGAGCTGACGAACATCGGCATTCTGCTGGCGTTCGTCGTGGTGTGCATCGCGGTGATCGTGCTGCGCTACAAGCAGCCGGAGCTGCCGCGCACATTCCGCACCCCCGGCATGCCGTTCGTCCCGGCGCTCGGGGTGGTGTTCTCGATCTGGCTGATCACCTTCCTCCAGTGGCAGACCTGGGTGCGGTTCGTGGTCTGGTTCCTGATCGGTCTGGTCATCTACTTCGGCTACTCGTACCGGAAGTCGAACATGGCGAAGTCGCCCGGAACGGGTACGGAAACGGGCTGACCCGGCCGGCCCGGCGGCGGCTGCCCGGCCCCGTGCGCGCACCGCGCCGGCCGCCGCCCGACCGTTCACCGCACCATTCGCCGCACTGTGCGACCGCTCGTCGCACAGGACCGTCCACCGCCTGTTCCTCGGCGCCCCGATGCGTTCGTATACGCCAGTCGGCGGCGAAGCCGCAGGGACCTCGGCGGAAAGGGCGTTCACGATGACCACCACGACGACCGATGAGCGGACCCTCGCGGATCTCCAGCGGGAGCACGGGCCCGCCCTCCTCCATTTCCTGCTCGGTCTGACCTTCGGCGACCGGCAGCGGGCCGAGGACCTGCTCCAGGAGACCCTGGTCCGGGCCTGGCAGCATCCGGAGGCCTTCGACGCCCCGTACGACTCGATGCGGCCCTGGCTCTTCACAGTCGCGCGGCGGCTCGCGATCGACGCACGCCGGTCCAGGCAGGCCCGGCCGGCCGAGGTCGGCGACACGGTGCTGGAGACCACCCCGGCCGCCGAGGACACGGCCGATGCCACGGTTTCGGCGCTCGACGTACGCGACGCGGTACGCACCCTCAGTCCGGAGCACCGCTCGGTCCTCGTGCAGATGTACTTCCGCGGGCTCACCGTGGACGAGACGGCCCGGGTTCTCGGCATTCCGGCGGGCACGGTCAAGTCGCGGTCCTACTACGCGCTGCGCCAGCTCTCCCGCAACCTCCCCGGCTACTCCAGCAGGTCCTCCTCGCGCAGCAGGGCGAGCAGCGAGACGGCCTCCGCGACCTCCACGTAGTCGGCGGCGCAGCGGTCGCAGGACTGCAGATGGCGGGAGACCGTGCGGGTCTCGCCGGCCGTGAGCGCGTCGAGTACGTAGGCGCCCAGCGCATGGCGCATGTGCGGGTCCTCCCCGGTATCGGCGGTCATCGCATCCTCGTGTCGTCGACGCATCCGGTGGTGACGGATCCTGTCCTTCTGGCCACGCGGGGCGCGCTCCCCCGGTTCAATGCTCCGTGAAGCGCGGTGCCGAAGAGAGAAAGAGGCGAGACGGGATGCGCCCGGAGCGTCAGGATGGAACCGGTGGGGCCGGACTGCAGGTCCCGATGGCCTGGATGTACGCGGAGTACATCAGTGATGAGCTGCTGCGGACCGGCGATCTGATGGAGCCGTCCACGCTGGAGTACCGGGCGGGGCGCGATGCCCTCGCGCTCACCGTCTTCCTCTCGGACGGCGCGGTGGCCGATGCGCTGCCCGCGGCCCGGCTGGACGAGCTGCGGCTGCTGACGGCGTACGGAACAACGTGGTGCGGCTGGGTCCGTGAGCGGCTGGACGCGCTCGACGCGGCCGCGGCCTCCGGGACGGCCGGCCCGGATCCCGATCTGGCACTGGCCCGCGCGGCCTGGCGCTGGCTGGAGGAGACCGAGCTGCTCGCGGCCGACCTCGATGCGATCGCGCCGCCGCCCTGGGAGCCGGCCGGCGACGAGCCGGACGCGGAGGAGGCGGCCCAGGTGTGGACGCCGGCCTGGCAGCTGGGGCTGCCGCTGGGTCATCTGGCGATCCATCTCCACTGACGGGAACCCGTTCGGCCGGTCAGGAACCGTGCACCCCGGCACGGTACTTCGGCAGCCGCACGGTGATCTTCATCCCGGCGCCGATGCCGGTCTCGATGACGAGGCCGTAGTCGTCCCCGTACACCTGGCGCAGCCGTTCGTCGACGTTGAGCAGTCCGATCCCGGTGGAGGGGCCGCCCTCGCCGCGCAGGATGTGGCGCAGGCGCTCCGGGTTCATACCGGTGCCGTCGTCCTCGATGACGACCTCGGCCTCGGAACCGGCGTCCAGGGCGCTGATGGTGATGCGGCTGGAGGTGACGGCCCCTTCGAGGCCGTGCTTGACGGCGTTCTCGACGAGCGGCTGGAGACAGAGGAACGGCAGGGCGACGGGCAGTACCTCGGGGGCGACCTGGAGGGTGACCAGGAGCCGTTCGCCGAAGCGGGCGCGTACCAGTGCCAGGTACTGGTCGATGGAGTGGAGTTCGTCGGCGAGGGTGGTGAAGTCGCCGTGGCTGCGGAACGAGTAGCGGGTGAAGTCGGCGAATTCCAGCAGGAGTTCGCGGGCCCGTTCCGGGTCGGTGCGGACGAACGAGGCGATGGCGGCGAGTGAGTTGAAGATGAAGTGCGGGGAGATCTGGGCCCGCAGCGCTCTGATCTCGGCCTCGATGAGCTGGGTGCGGGAGCGGTCGAGTTCGGCGAGTTCCAACTGCACGCAGACCCAGCGGGCCACCTCTCCGGCGGCGCGTGCCAGCACTGCGGATTCGCGCGGGGCGTAGGCGATCAGGGTGCCCAGCACCCGGTTGTCGACAGTGAGCGGCACGGCGACGGCCCAGCGCAGCGGGCAGTCCAGGTCGTCGCAGTCGCTGGCGAAGGCGGTGTCCCGGCCGCTGGCGAGGAGGTCGTGCACCTGGTCCATGACGTGGCGGCCGTGGTGTTCGCCCGCGCCGTCCCAGACGAGGACCCGGTCGCGGTCGGTGAGGCAGAGCGCGTCCGTGCCGAGCAGGGAACGCAGCCGGCGGGCGGACCTGCGGGCACTCTCCTCGGTGAGCCCGGCGCGCAGCGGGGGTGCGGCGAGCGAGGCGGTGTGCAGGGTCTCGAAGGTGGCGTGCTCGACGGGCGTCCCGACGTCGCTGGTGCGGACGGGCCGGGCGGTGCGGCGCCCGAGCAGGAAGCCCGCGCCGAGCAGCAGGAGGGCGAGCAGGACGAGTGCGGCGTATCCGGCGCTCGTCATCGGTGCCTCCCGGACGTCAGCGCCTCGGGCAGGTGGAATCGGGTCATGGCGGCGTTGGTGCCGGGGGGTATCCGGCCGGGGGTCGCGAGGGACACCAGGATCATCGCGAGGAAGCCGACCGGCACCGACCAGACGGCGGGCCAGGCAAGCAGGGTGTGCGGCCAGCCCGGCGGGCGGACCGCGCCGCTGACGGTGATGGCGACGGACAGGAACGCGGAGCCGCCGCCGAGCAGCAGTCCGGCGACGGCGCCGGGCGGGGTGAGCCGTCGCCACCAGATGCCGAGGACCAGCAGCGGGCAGAAGGAGGACGCGGAGACGGCGAACGCCATTCCCACGGAGTCCGCCACCGGCACCCGGCTGACGATCAGCGAACCGGCCAGCGGTACGCACATGGCGAGGACGGTGGCCAGCCGGAAGTGCCGTACCCCGCGCGAGGGCAGGACGTCCTGGGTGATGACCCCGGCGACGGCCATGGTGAGCCCGGAGGCGGTCGACAGGAACGCGGCGAACGCGCCGCCCGCGATGAGCGCGCCGAGCAGGTCTCCGCCGAGCCCGCCGATGACGCGGCCGGGCAGCAGCAGCACGGCGGCATCCGCGTCCCCGCCGTGGATCAGCTCGGGGGCGTACAGCCTGCCCAGTGCTCCGTAGACCGGGGGCAGCAGGTAGAACACGCCGATGAGGGCGAGGACGGCGACCGTCGTGCGGCGGGCGTCGCGGCCGTTGGGGCTGGTGTAGAAGCGGACCACGACGTGCGGCAGGCCCATGGTGCCGAGGAAGGTCGCGACGATCAGCCCGTAGGTGGCGTACAGCGGGTGGTCGGCGCGGAAGACGGAGAGCTGCTCGTCGAAGCTGACGCGGGGGCGTCCGTCGCCCTGCCAGGCGAGCACCAGGAAGATCGCGGGGACCAGGAGTGCGGTGAGCTTCAGCCAGTACTGGAAGACCTGGACGAAGGTGATGGAGCGCATGCCGCCGGCGGCGACGGCGATGACGACGACGGAGGCCACGAGCACGTCGCCGAGCCAGCCGGGCGCCCCGGTGAGGATCTTGAGCGTCAGCCCCGCGCCCTGGAGCTGCGGTACGAGGTAGAGCCAGCCCGCGGCGACCACGAAGACGCTGACCAGCCTGCGTACCTGCCGTGATTCCAGCCTTCCCTCGGCGAAGTCGGGCAGTGTGTACGCCCCCGAGCGGCGCAGTGGTGCGGCGACGAAGACCAGCAGCACCAGATAGCCCGCGGTGTAGCCGACCGGGTACCAGAGCATGTCCGGGCCGTGCACGAGCACCAGGCCGGCGATGCCGAGGAAGGAGGCGGCGGAGAGGTATTCGCCGCTGATGGCCGCGGCGTTGAGCCGGGGCCGGACGGTGCGCGAGGCGACGTAGAAGTCGGAGGTGGTGCGGGAGATGCGCAGGCCGAAGCCGCCGACGAGGACGGTGGCGAGTACAACTGCGGCGACCGCCGCCACCGCGTACGTGCGGCTCACTGTGCGGGGCGGCCTTCCACGAGCCGGGCGAAGTCGCGTTCGTTGCGCTCGGCCCGTCGCACGTACCACCAGGCGATCAGGGTGAGCGGCGGGTAGGCAGCGAATCCGAGGACCGCCCAGACGAGCGAGGCGCTGTGCAGGGCCTCGAAGACCAGTGGCAGCGTCCCGACGACCACGGCGAGGACGGTGAACGCGGTGAGTCCGGCCCGCAGTTGACTGCGCATCAGCGATCGGACGTACGCGCCGCCGAGCGCGGTCTGCTCGTCGATCTCCGACTGGGTGCGGTAGCGCGGCAGCGGGCGCACCCGCCGGGGCTCCCCCGTCACCACTTCGCGCCGGGGCGCTGGCTCTGCGGACATGGGCCCGGAGTGTACGCAGCACCGGACCGCGCTGGGAAGGGCCGGCCCCCGGGAGGCCCTGGTCAGCGGCCGGTCTGGCGCATCAGCAGATCACGCAGCGCCCGGGTGTGGCGGCGGCTCACCGCGAGCTCCGCGGTGCCGATGCGGACGCTCATGCTGCCCGCGTCGAGACGGAGTTCGTCGATCCGGCCCAGGGCGACGAGGTGGCGGCGGTGGATGCGGACGAAGCCGCGGGTGCGCCAGCGCTCCTCCAGGGTGGTGAGGGGGACGCGGACGAGATGGCTGCCGGTGGCGGTGTGCAGCCGGGCGTAGTCGCCCTGGGCCTCGGCGTAGGCGATGTCGTCGATCGGGACGAACCGGGTGACTCCGCCGAGCTCCACCGGGATCTGGTCGCCCGCGGTGTCGAGCACGGGCGCGGAGCGGTCCCCCACCTGTTCGGCGACGCGGCGCACCGCTTCGGCCAGCCGCTCGCGGCGTACGGGTTTGAGGACGTAGTCGACGGCCTTCAGGTCGAAGGCCTGGACGGCGAAGCCCTCGTGCGCGGTGACGAAGACGATGAGGGGCGGCGCCGCGAACCCGGCCAGCAGCTGGGCGACGTCGAGACCGGTGAGGCCCGCCATGTGGATGTCCAGGAACACGACGTCGATGGCGGCCGGGTCGTCCGGGCCGGCCTCGACCGCGCTGCCGATGCGGCGCAGCGCCTCGGTGGCCCCGGTGGCCCCCTCGGCGCTGCGGATCCGGGGATCGGCGCGCAGGAGGTACAGGAGTTCCTCCAGGGCGGGTTCTTCGTCGTCGACGGCGAGTACGCGCAGCATGGGCCGGAGTGTAGAGCGCGCACGGGGGTGCGGGACCGGGTGATTCACCGCTTCTTCGCGTACCGGCCGGCCCGTGCGCCCCGGCGGGTCATCTGAGCAGCCGGGAGAGGCGGCGGTCGGCCAGCGGTCTGCCGCCTGTCTGGCAGGTCGGGCAGTACTGGAGCGAGGAGTCGCTGAACGACACCTCGCGGATGGTGTCCCCGCAGACCGGGCAGGGCTCGCCGGTGCGTCCGTGGACCCGCATCCCGCTCTTCTTCTCGGCCTTGAGCTTCCCGGCCGCCAGCCCGCCGGAGCGCGCGACGGCGTCGCGGAGGGTGGTGCGCAGCGCCGTGTGCAGCGTGGTGACCTGGTCGTCGGTGAGGTTCGCTGTGAGCAGGTACGGCGACATCTTCGCGACGTGCAGGATCTCGTCGCTGTAGGCGTTGCCGATGCCGGCGATCAGGGACTGGTCGCGCAGCGCGCCCTTGATCCGGCGGCGTTCCCCGGCGAGCAGCGCGGCGAACGTGTCGCGGTCGAAGGAGTCCGCCAGGGGGTCGGGGCCCAGCCGGGCGATGCCGGGCACCTCGGCCGGGTCGTGCACCAGGTGCACGGCGAGGCGTTTGGTGGTGCCCGCCTCGGTGAGGTCGAAGCCGTCACCGCCGGTGAGCACGGTGCGCAGTGCAAGGGGCCCCTTGCCGGGGCGCGGCGGCCCGGCGGGGAAGGTGTCCTTCCAGCGCAGCCAGCCGGCCCGGGCGAGGTGGGTGATCAGGTGCAGCGGCCCGGCGCCGATGTCCAGGAACTTGCCGTGCCTGGCGATGCCGGTGACCGTGGCACCGTGCAGGGCCGACAGCGGCGGGTCGTACGTCTTGAGGACGCTCACGTTGAGCGGCAGGACGCGGTCGATCTCCTTGCCGACCAGGTGGTCGTCGAGGAAGACCCTCAGGGCTTCGACTTCCGGCAGTTCGGGCATGGTCCCAGACTGCCAAAGGCGTCGGCGGGGCGCCTATCGGAGGCCGTAGACCCGCTCGGCGGTGGTGGCGAACACCCGGGCCCGTTCGTCCCCGGTGAGGGAGTCGGTGAGGGTGCGTGCCGTGCCGACGACCTCCCCGTACGTCGCCGCGAGCCGGCACACCGGCCAGTCCGAGCCGAACATCATCCGGTCGGGGCCGAAGGCGTCGAGGACGGTGTCGGCGTAGGGGCGCAGATCGCGCACGGTCCAGGAGCGCGGATCGGCCTCGGTGACCAGGCCGGAGAGTTTGCAGACGGTGTTGGGGCGGGCGGCCAGCGCCTTGACGTCGTCCGCCCAGGGGCGCAGCTCACCGGCGGCGACGGGTGGCTTGCCGGCGTGGTCGAGCACGAGGGTCAGCTCGGGCAGCAGTGCCGCCGCCAGGACGGTGGCGGGCAGCTGGCGGGCCTGGACGACGAGGTCGTAGACGAGGCCGGCGTCGGCGACGGCGCGCAGTCCGCGCAGGACCTCGGGGCGCAGCAGCCAGGCGGGGTCGGGTTCGCCCTGGACCTGGTGGCGGAAGCCGACGAGCCGGTCGCCGCCGGGCAGTTCTCGCAGTGCGGCCAGGGTGTCGGCGACGTCCGGCGCCGTGAGGTCGCACCAGCCGACGACGCCCGCGACGAGGTCGTTGTCGTGGGCGAGGGCCAGGAACTCCGGGGTCTCCTCGGGGACGGTGACGGTCTGGACGAGGACGGTGGCGCGCACTCCTGCGGCGCGGGCCTCGGGCTCCAGGTCGGCAAGGGTGAAGTCGCGCCGGAGCGGGGCGAGTTCGTCGCCGGTGATCCAGTCCTGGTCGCGCACCGACAGGTCCCACACATGGTGGTGGGCGTCGACGATCCGTTCCTGACCGGCCATGTCACAACTCCCAGGCGACCGGGAGCCCGGCTGCGGCGCCGTCGGCCGAGTAGTCGTGCGCCACATCGAGCAGTTCGTCCATCCTGGCCTGCCAGGCCACGTTGACGGGGAGCTGCTCCAGCTCGGCGAGGAGTGCGGCGTAGTCCTCGCAGTCGATGACGTGGAAGAGGTCGGTGCCGCTGCGCCATATCGTCCAGGACGCGGCGCCGGCCGCGCGGATCGCGGCGGTGAGCTCCGCCGGGACCTCGCGGTGCGCGGCCTCGTACTCCTCGACGCGGTCGGCGCGGACCTTGGTGTGCAGGGCGATTCTCATGTCAGTGTCCGTTCTCGGTCAGCAGGCCCTCGGCGCGCAGCTCGTCCCAGAGCTCGTCCGGGATCTCACGGCGGAGCAGGGCGGCGGCGTCGCGCACCTCGTCCGGGGAGCGGGTGCCCACGAGGACACCCGCGACGGCCGGGTGCGCGAGAGGGTAGTGGAGGGCGGCGGCCCGCAGCGGGACGCCGTGCCCCTCCGTGACGGCCTTGATCCGCAGGGCCCGGTCCAGCAGGGAGAGCGGTGCAGCCGTGTAGTCGTACGTCGCGCCGGGGCGCGGGTCGGCGAGCAGCCCGGAGTTGAAGACCCCGCCGACGACCACGCTGCGGCCCCGGGCGGCCGCCTCGGGCAGCAGGCCGCTCAGCGCGGACTGGTCGAGCAGGGTGTAGCGCCCGGCGCAGAGCACCACGTCGACGTCGGTGTCGCGCAGGAACCGGGTCAGCATCCCGGTCTGGTTCATCCCGGCGCCGATGGCGCCGACGACACCCTGTGCGCGCAGCTTCTCCAGCGCCGGGTAGGCCTCGTCGAACGCGGCCCGTGCGTGGTCGTCCGGGTCGTGCAGATAGGCGATGTCGATACGGTCGAGCCCGAGCCGTTCCAGGCTGTCCTCGATGCTGCGGCGTACGCCGTCGGCGCTGAAGTCCCAGCGGCGGCGGTGCGTGGCGGGTACGGCGAAGCCCTCGGAGAGGCCGTCGGCGGCGGGGGCGTCGGCGGGCAGCGGGTCGAGCACCCGTCCCACCTTCGTGGACAGCACGTACGAGTCACGGGGCCGGCTGCGCAGGGCCTCGCCCAGCCGCCGTTCGGAGAGGCCGAGTCCGTAGTGCGGTGCGGTGTCGAAGTAGCGGATGCCCTCGTCCCAGGCGGCGTCGACGGCGGCGGCCGCCCGTGCCGGCTCGACGGCGGTGAAGAGATTGCCGATGGCGGCCGCCCCGAAGGACAGCTCGGTGACCTCGACCGCGCTGCTTCCCAGCCTGTTGCGCCGCATGCTTCTGCCGCCCTCCCCGATGATCGCTTCCTGCACAATGCGAATATTCATCGGATCACTTGGGCACGTCAACACCTAAGGCGCCGTCAACTGTGACGCTTTCCCGCATATCTGTCCGACCTATAGTCGATCCACAGCCGATCTGAGCGGCGTTCGCTCAGTGCATCGGCAGCAGCGCCAGCAGCTCGGCCAGCTCGTCGTCGGCGCAGCGCGCCAGCCGGTCCAGATCGGGCAGCGCCTTGCCGTCGGCCACCAGTCCGACCCGCACCCGGCCACCGTACGTGGACAGCGCGACGGCCAGGGACTGGCCGCGGGCGAGCGGCGCCATCGGGTAGACGGCGCGCAGCGGGCAGCCGCCGAGCGAGAGCGCCGAGCGCGGCAGGGGCACGCTGGTGACCAGGACGTCGAAGAGCATCCTGGCGGCGTTCCCCGCGAGCGGTGCGCCGAAGCGGTGGGCCAGCGAGGGGAGTTGGTCGGCGAGCACGGCGACCGCGCCGGCGCCGCGGAAGGGGCCCGCGGCCTTGTTGCGGTCCATGGCTGTGCGGACGGCGGCGAGCCGCCGCCACGGGTCGGGTTCGCCGACCGGGAGCCCGAGCAGATAGGCGGAGAGCTTGTTCCCGGTCGCCGCGGCCTGGCCCGGCCTGCGGCGGGAGACCGGCACCAGGGCGCGCGGGTCCTCCGCGGGCAGTGGTTCGCCGCGCTCCCGCATCCAGCGGCGCAGCGCCCCGGCGACGAGCGCGAGCAGGACGTCGTTGGCCGTGCCGCCCGCGGCGCGGCGGATCCGCTGGACGGCTTCCAGGTCCAGGTCCGCGGTGGCCAGCCGCCGGGTGCCGCTGGACCTCGCGATGAGTGCGGGCGTGCCACGCGGATCGAGGCGGCTGGCTCGCACCATGGAGGCGCCGACGCCGAACGCCCGCCCGAGATCCTCGATCCGGCCGAGCGCGAATCCGGCTACCTGGCGCGGGCCGGGCATCCAGGAGCGGGGCGGGACGGAGCGCGCCCGGCGCGCGGGGGTTCCGGCGCGGGTCCGGCCGGCGGCGGCGATCTCGTCGAAGATCCCGGCGCCGATGGCGACCGCGCGCATTCCGTCGGCCAGCGCGTGGTGGAGTTTGACGAGCACCGCGAAGGGGCCGCCGTCGGCGCCGCCGATCACGTACATCTGCCAGGGCGGCAGCCCCCGTTCGAGCGGCCGCTCCATCAGTTCACCGGCGAGCCGGGTGGCGCCCGCCATGAATCCGCCGTCCTCGTCCCGCGACTCCGCCCCGGTCAGCCGCACCCGCCCGATATGCCGGTGGACGTCGAAGTCCTTGTCGACGAACCAGGCCGCACCGCCGACGGGCAGCAGTACGTCCCTGACCCGCATCCGCAGCCGGGGAATGGCGGCGGCGCGGGCCCCCAGCAGTTCGAGCACGGTCTCCGCGTCGGCGCCGTGCGCCGGGCCGGGGGCCGGGGAGAAGACGGCGAGCGCGCCGAGGTGCATCGGATGGGCATCGGATTCGAGGTGCCAGAAGGCAAGGTCGAGGGGTGCCAGCAGCTCAGTTCCCAACGGATCCTCATGACGTCGAAGACAAGGACTGACGCGTCGCAGTCAATCGCTCGCGGTCGGTTACGGTCAAGTACAGACATGTTACGTTCTGTTACTGTCGGGTAGGAAAGCGCTTTTCTGTCACTCATGTGCAGGGATGACGAATTCGCACCAGACGCACTTGCCGCCGCCCCGGGATTCCACGCCCCACAGGTCCGCCAGCCGGTCCACCAGCATCAGCCCCCGCCCGGACACCCCGGCCTCCCCCGCGTCCCGGCGCCTGGGCAGCGCGCTGGAGCGGTCCTCGACGTCCACCCGCAGCCGCCGCTCGGGCCCGGTGAGCACCCGGATCGTGACGATGGCCCCGCCGTCGGTGTGCATGAGCGCGTTGGTGATCAGCTCGTCGGCGGCCAGCTCGACCTCGTCGGCCCGCGGCTTGGCGCCCCAGGCCCGCACCGCCGCGCGGATCATGTGCCGCGCCGAACTCAGCGCCTCCGGGTCGCTCTGTGCGACGTGCTGCTGGAGCCGGCCGCCCGGCTGGGGTGCGTGGGCGGCCTTGCGACGCAGCAGCAGGACCGCGACGTCGTCCTCTCCGCCGCGCTCGTCGACCTCCTCGCAGAGCTGGTCGGCCAGCTGCTGGAGATCCTGCGGGCCGTTGCGCACCATGGCCGTCAGCAGTTGTATGCCCTCGTCGAGATCGGCGCCCGGCAGCTCCACGAGCCCGTCGGTGAACATCACCAGGGTCTGGCCGGGGTCCAGCTCCACGGTGCTGACCGGGTATTCGAGCCGCCCGAACTCGGCCGAGAGCCCCAGCGGGAGCCCGCCCTCCGCGGGAAGCCTGCGGCAGTTGCCGTCGCTCTCGCGCACCAGCGGGTCGACATGACCTGCCCGGACCAGCTGCACCACTCCGGTCGTCAGATCGACCTCGGCGTAGGTGCAGGTCGCGAAGCGGTCCGTGTCCAGCTCGTGCAGGAAGACCGAGGCCCGCGCCATCACCGTGGCGGGGCTGTGCCCCTCGGCCGCGTAGGCACGCAGCACGATGCGCAACTGCCCCATGACGGCCGCCGCATGGGTGTCGTGCCCCTGCACATCCCCGATGACGACTCCGACCCGGCCGCCGGGCAGCGGAATGACGTCGTACCAGTCGCCCCCGATGTCCCGGCCCAGCCTCGCCGAGCGGTACCGGACGGCGATCTGCGCCCCCGGCACGTCCGGGATCCTGCGCGGCAGCATGGCCTGCTGAAGGCCCTCGGCGAGGTCGTGCTCCTGCTCGTACAGCATGGCCCGTTGCAGGCTCTGCGCGATGGAGCTGCCGAGCGCGAGCAGCAGATTGCGCTCGTCACCGGTGAAGCCGTCCTTGTCGCTGTAGAGCAGACCGAGCGCACCGATGGGGCGGGCCTGGGCGATCAGCGGCAGATAGGCGGCCGAGGTGATGCCGAGGTGGCTGATGTGGGGCCACAGGATCGGGTACGAGGTGGCGAAATCGGTGGCCGACTCGATGAAGCGGGGGGTGAGCGTGCGCACGACCTCGCTCATCGGGTACTGCTCCTCCGTCCGGGTGTACCGGGTGCCGGGCACGAAGGAGTCCTCCGGGCCGTCGGCCACCAGATGGATGCGTCCGGCCTCTATCAGCCCCATGACCAGGCTGGTCGCGCCGAGGTGCGCCAGGCCCTGGGAGTTCTTCAGTACGTCGATGACGTCGCCGACGGTCCGGGCGTGGGCCAGTGCGGCCGTGGTGCCGTCCACCAGGCTGGTACGGCGGCGCCGCTCCAGGTCCAGCTCGCGGCGCGTGGTG
The DNA here is from genome assembly GCF_045040875.1 of Streptomyces sp. NBC_00012. Classification (NCBI taxonomy): domain Bacteria; kingdom Bacillati; phylum Actinomycetota; class Actinomycetes; order Kitasatosporales; family Streptomycetaceae; genus Streptomyces; species Streptomyces sp. NBC_00012. The sequence continues at coordinate 1,030,437 of NZ_CP108309.1, forward strand.
GAGTCGGCCAGCTCCTGGGTCGCGTCGCGGACGATGCCGATGATGCGGTGCGGGCGGCCGGTGCCGTCCCGCCGGATGAAACCCTGGGTGTGGGTCCAGCGCAGGCTGCCGTCGCGCCGCTTGATCCTGAAGTACGCCCCGTAATTGCTCTTCCCGCTCTTGAGCGCCTGCGCAACCATGGCGTCGAGCCGGACGCCCTCGTCCGGCGGCACCCGCAGCCCCAGCGACTCCGGCCGGTCGTCGTACTCCTCCGCCCGCAGGTCGAACACGTCGAGCGCGGGCCGGTCCATGTGCATGAGGCCGCTGTCCAGGTCCCAGTCGAAGCTGCCCATACGGTTCAGGGCGAGGCTGAGATCCGGGTGGGCGGGCCAGTCGTCCGGGAGTGACAGGGCACCCGCTACCCGATCATCCATGTGGGTCACTCTGCCATCAATTGTCCGATTCTTCGAGCGAACCTCGCGTGGCCGGGCGAATCCCGCGCTCGCGCCACCCGAGTGCACTTTCAGCCATTTCGGGCACCGGACGAAGAGGCCGGACGTCTCGTAGGGCGAACCGCCCCGAGGCGGCGAGGCGGCAACGGATACGGTGTTCCATGGAGCACGGTAAGCCCAGCCTTACCTTTACCCTGAGCTGCACTGCCCGCATCAGCACGTTCTAAGGACCAGCACCTGATGACCCGCCCCGTCCGCGTCGCCATAGTCGGAGCCGGCCCCGCCGGCATCTACGCAGCGGACGCGCTGCTGAAATCCGAGGCCGCCCAGGAACCGGGTGTTTCGATCGACCTGTTCGAGCGGATGCCCGCCCCCTTCGGCCTGATCCGTTACGGAGTGGCCCCGGACCACCCGCGGATCAAGGGCATCGTCCAGGCACTCCACCAGGTGCTCGACAAGCCGCAGCTGCGGCTGTTCGGCAACGTCGACTACCCCAACGACCTCGACCTGGACGATCTGCGGTCCTTCTACGACGCCGTGATCTTCTCCACCGGCGCCGACGCGGACCGTGCGCTCGACATCCCCGGCAGCGGCCTGGACGGTTCCCACGGCGCCGCCGACTTCGTCTCCTGGTACGACGGCCACCCCGATGTGGCCCGCACCTGGCCTCTGGAGGCGGAGAAGGTGGCCGTCCTCGGCGTGGGCAACGTGGCCCTGGACGTGGCGCGGATCCTCGCCAAGACGGCGGACGAGCTGCTGCCGACCGAGATCCCCGCCAATGTCTACGAGGGCCTCAAGGCCAACAAGGCCCTCGAAGTGCACGTCTTCGGGCGCCGCGGCCCCGCGCAGGCCAAGTTCAGCCCCATGGAACTGCGGGAGCTGGACCACTCGCCGAACATCGAGGTCATCGTCAACCCCGAGGACATCGAGTACGACGCGGGTTCGATCGAGACCCGGCGGAGCAACAAGCAGGCCAACATGGTCGCCTCCACGCTGGAGAACTGGGCCATCCGCGACGCCGGCGACCGGCCGCACAAGCTGTTCCTGCACTTCTTCGAGTCCCCGGTGGAGATCCTCGGCGAGGACGGCCGGGTCGTCGGCCTGCGCACCGAGCGGACCGAGCTGGACGGCACCGGCAACGTCAAGGGCACCGGCGACTTCACCGACTGGGACGTGCAGAGCGTCTACCGCGCGGTCGGCTACTACTCGCAGGAGCTCCCGAAGCTCCCGTTCGACGTGGTCTCCGGCACCGTCCCGCACGCCGCGGGACGCGTCGTCGACGGTGGGGATCACATGCCCTCGGTGTACGTCACGGGCTGGATCAAGCGCGGCCCGATCGGCCTGATCGGCCACACCAAGGGTGACGCCAACGAGACCGTGGCCTGTCTGCTGGAGGACCAGGCCGAGGGCCGGCTGCCCGCGCCGGTCCGGCCCGAGCCGGAGGCCGTCACCGCCCTCCTGGAGGAGCGCGGCGTCCGCTACACCACCCGCGAGGGCTGGTACCGCCTGGACGCGCACGAGCGGGCGCTGGGCGAGGAGCAGGGCCGCGAGCGGATCAAGGTCGTGGAGCGCGAGGCCATGCTGGATGCCTCCGAGCCCCGGTCCTGACCGTACGGCGTACCGGCCAGCCGATGTCACGGCCGGCCGGAAGGCAGCTCCGTCCACCTGCGGGACAAACGCTTCGACGGAGCTGCCCGGCCCGACGGGGGTGCTGCGGTCTCAGCGGCCCTGCAGCGCCTTGACGTTGTCCCCGAAGGTCCAGCCCTTCGAGCCGTCCCAGTTGAGCGACCAGGTCATCAGGCCCTTGAGGGCGTCGCCGTAGTGGTTCCAGGCCTGTGACACCTGGCCGGTCGACATGTGACCGCCGCCCGCGCCCGGCTGGGCCGGCAGCCCCGGAACCTGCTTGTCGTACGGGACCTTGATCGTGGTGCCCTGGATGACGAGCCCCTTGTCCAGACAGTCGGTCTGGGCCGTGAACCCCTCGACGGTGCCCGCGGAGTACGAGTCCCCCGCGCACCCGTACATACTGCCGTTGTAGTACTGCATGTTCAGCCACCAGAGCCGGCCGTTGTCCGCGTACTTCTTCACGATGGGCAGGTACGCGCCCCAGATCGAGCCGTACGTGATGCTGCCACCGGTGACATAGGCCGTCTCCGGCGCCATCGTCAGGCCGAAGTTCGAGGGCATCTGCGCGAGTACGCCGTCGATGATGCGGATCAGGTTGGCCTGCGAGGCGGACAGCTGGTTGATGTTGCCGCTGCCGGTCAGGCCGGTCTCGATGTCGATGTCGATGCCGTCGAAGTTGTACTGCTTGAGGATCGGCACGATCGTCTCGACGAACCGGTCGGCGACGGCGGTGGAGTTGAGGTCGATACCGGCGGCCGCACCGCCGATCGACATCAGGGTGGTGAGCCCGGACTCCTTCGCCCGGCACATCTCGGCCGGGGTGGGGACCTTCACGGTGGAGTCCATCCCGTCCTCCCACAGGACGGTGCCGTCCGAGAGGATGACCGGGAAGGCCGCGTTGATCACGTTGTAGCCGTGCTCCGTGATGCGACTGTCGGTGACCGGGATCCAGCCGAGCGGCGGGTGCACACCGTTGGACGCGCCGTCCCAGTTCTCCCAGTACCCCTGGAGCACCTTTCCGGAGGGCTTCGACTTGACCGCGCAGGTCTCGTCCTGCGCGGCGCTCGGCGTCGCACCCACCAGCAGTTGTACGACACATGCCGCCGCGAGGCCGACCCCCAGCAGGCGCGATGTCCGACCGAACATGCTCAGTTCCCTTCCTGTCGCGGCCGGTGCCGCCGGGGCGGTACTGCCCGAGGCGGCCCGGCGCGGGGCGAGTTGGCGCGTGAATGGCATGCCCCTGACAACCCCAGACGGAATGCGGTCTCGCATTTCACGGCTCGCCACACGCTAGGGAGGCCCGAACCTCCCGTCAATAGGTCTGGACCAAAGTCGCGACCGGGGCGACCTCCGGCGCCGACACCCAGGCCGACTTTCCATACCGGCACCGGAGGGGGCCGAAGCCGCTCTCCGGGGGGCCGGTTGTCGCCACTCAAAGGCTTAGCTTAGGCTTGCCTAACTCCTTGCGATCTGCATCGGGGCGGCCCGTCGTACCCCCGTACGGCCGCTTCTTCGGCATGCCCTCATGCGGTCGCGGGGACCCGCTGCTCCATCCGTTCAAACATGAGGAACATCCATGTCCCGGTTCACCCGCGCGCGTCGCCGGACGCTCGCCGCAACTGCCGCCGCCGCAGCCCTCGTTCTCACCCTCGGGGGCTGCTCGTCAAGCGACGACGGCAAGGAGAGCTCCGGCGCATCCGGGAAGAACGGCGGAGCGTTCCCCGTCTCCATCAAGAGCGCGCTCGGCACCGCGGAGATCAAGGAACAGCCCGAACGGGTCGTCACCCTCGGCCAGGGCTCCGCCGAGACGGCCATCGCCCTCGGCCACACCCCGGTGGGCATCGAGAAGTACGAGTGGGGCAGCGACAAGACGGGCTATCTGCCCTGGATCCACGACGCGGTGAAGAAGTCCGGCGACAAGCTGCCGACCCAGTTCACGGGCGGTGAGGACATCGACTTCGAGGCCATCACCGAACTGGAACCGGACGTCATCCTCGCGCCGTGGTCCGGGATCACGCAGAAGGACTACGACATCCTCAAGGACATCGCGCCCACCGTCGCCTATCCCGACCTGCCGTGGAGCACGGACTGGGACCAGCAGATCGAGATCATCGCCAAGGCGCTGGGACAGCCGGACGAGGCGAAGACCCTCACCTCGAAGATCGAGAAGCAGTTGTCCGACGCGGCCGCGACCCGCCCCGAGTACAAGAAGCACACGTTCTCGTACATCTACAACACCGGCCCCGGCACCCTCGGTGTGTTCAAGCCGAACGAGCAGCGCGTCAAGATGGTCTCCTCGCTCGGCCTCAAGGTCGACCCGGTGGTGAACACCTTCAAGGAGACCAAGGGCACCGACTCGGCGCTCATCGGTCTGGAGAACGCCGAGAAGCTGAAGGACAGCGACCTGCTTTTCACCTTCTACATGGATGACAAGTCCCGCAAGGAGATCGAGGCGCAGCCGCTGTACGCGGCGATGCCCGCGGTCAAGAGCGGCGCCGTGGTGGCCGGAAAGGACAACTCCTTCGTCACGGCCTCCTCGATCATCAACCCGCTCACCGTGCCGTGGGTGATCGACCGTTACCTGCCGCTGATCGACAAGGCCGTCAAGGCCGCCGACAACGGCTGAGGCCAGCCACCACCCACATGGCCACCACCACACAGGCACCGTCGAGCGGTGCCGGTACCTCACGGACCGGCGCCGCTCGGCGGGTGTTCTCCGTCGTCATCGCAGTCGCCGTCCTGGCGCTCGCCGTCCTCGCGAGCGTCATGTTCGGCAGCCGCACCACCTCGCCCGGTGATGTGCTGGACGTACTGTCCGGCACCGCGGACCCGAATGTCACCACCATCGTCGAGAGCCGCTACCCGCGGACCGCGCTCGGTGTGCTGGCCGGTCTCTGCCTCGCCGTCGCGGGCACCCTCATGCAGGGCGTGACCCGCAATCCGCTGGCCGATCCCGGCCTCCTCGGGATCAACGCGGGCGCCTCCGCGAGCATCGTCGCCGCGACGGCGTTCCTGGGGGCGTCGGGCAGCAAGGACACCATGTGGTGGGCGCTGCCCGGAGCGCTGCTCGCGGGTCTGCTGGTCCATGCGATCGGGTCGGCGGGTTCGGGCAGCGGTCTCGTCCGGCTGGTGCTCGCCGGCGCGGTGCTCTCCGCGGTGCTGATGGCGTTCATCCAGGCGGTGACCCTGAGCCGCCCGAAGGTGTTCGACAGCTACCGGTACTGGGTCGTCGGTGCGCTCGGCGGACGGGACTTCGATGTGCTCTGGTCGGTCCTGCCGTTCGCCGTGGCCGGTCTGGTGCTGGCCGCGGTGCTCGGCCCCGGCCTCAACGCGCTCGCGCTCGGCGACTCGACGGCGGCGTCCCTGGGTGCGAATCCGGCGCTGGTGCGGGCGGGCGGGCTGCTCGCGGCCACGTTGCTGAGCGCGGCGGCGACGGCGGCGGTCGGACCGATCGCCTTCGTCGGACTGGCCGTTCCGCATGTGGTGCGGGCCGTGGTCGGTGTCGACTTCCGCATGCAGATCCTGCTCTCGGCGCTGGCCGGTCCGGCGCTGCTGCTCCTCGCGGATGTCGTGGGCCGGGTGGTCCTGCGCCCGCAGGAGCTGATGGTCGGTGTCGTGACCGCGTTCATCGGGGCGCCCGCACTGCTCATCGCCGTACGCAGGATGAGGGGCAACGCATGACGTCGCATCGGACCACGATCCGCACCGCTTCGCCCCGGAAGGTACTGAGAGCCGGCGGAAAGGTGGCCGTGCCGGTCCGGCGCGTGTCGGTGCTGACGGCCCTCGTGCTGCTGGTACTGCTCGTGGCCGGCGCCGTCGCCACGTTGTCGCTCGGGCGGCTCGGCATTCCCCTCGCCGACCTGGCCGGGGCGGTGACCGGTGGGGCCGAGGGCAAGGACGCGTTCGTGCTGGAGCGGCTGCGCGGCCCCCGGCTGACGGTCGCCGTGGGCACCGGCGCGGCGCTCGGGCTCTCGGGGGCGCTGTTCCAGTCCGTCACCCGCAATCCGCTCGGCAGCCCCGATGTGATCGGGCTGGCGTCCGGGGCCGGGGCGGGCGCCGCGATCTCCGCGCTGCTGTTCCCGGACACCGTGCCGGTGGCGCTCGGCGCGCTGTTCGGCGCCGTCCTCGCCATGGTGCTGGTCTATGTGTCGACCGGCACCGGGTTCCGCAACCCGGCCCGGCTGGTCATCGCGGGCATCGGGGTCGCCGCGATCGGCACCGCGATCACCCAGTACGTCGTCTACGCCATGGAGCGGGACCGAGCCGCCGTGCTCAGCGCCTACGTCAACGGCAGCCTGTCGGCGCGGTCGTGGGAGGACGCCACCACGATCTGGCTGGTGCTGCTGGTGGTGGCCCCGCTCACCGTGCTCCTCTCGCGGCGGCTGGACATCGGGGAGATGGGCGACGACATCGCGGCCGCACTCGGCTCGGAGCCCCGCCGCACCAAGACGGCCGCCGTGGTGCTGGCGATCGTGCTCTCGGCGGGGGCGGTCAGTGTCGCCGGTCCCATCGCGTTCATCGCGCTGACGTCCCCGCAGGTCGCCAAGCGGATCACCCGGGTCTCCGGCCCGCACCTGGCGCTGTCGGCGCTGACCGGCGCACTGCTGCTGGTGCTGGCGGATCTCTGCGCCCAGCAGCTGCCGCTCTTCGACAACCTGCCCGTCGGCATCTACACGATGGCCATCGGAGGCGTGTACCTCGGCTGTCTGCTGGTACGCGAGTGGCGCCGGGGAGTTCTGTGAGGCGTGGCGCCGTACGCTACTCGCCGCCGAAGTAGCCGTACGGCGCCACGGACACGCCCTCGACGACACACCTCGGGCCGTCCTCCCCGGCCGTCGGGTCCACCTCACGCGCCTCCAGCACGCGCATGGACCAGACGGAGAACCCGGCGTGGAAGTCGTAGCCGATGTCGCACGGCGTGCTGGTGTACCCCCTGGCGTGCAGTTCGGCGACGACGTCGTCGATCAGCCGGTGGGTCAGCTGGATCCCGTCGTAGCTCGCCTCGGCCTCGCCGCCCTGCCCGCTGTAGCCGATCTCGACGAGTTCCACGGTGTCGTCGGATGCGTAGGTGATCACGAGCGTCGGTGTGGTGTCGTACACGGCAGGGCGGACGGCGGCGGGACCGAGGCCCGGCCGGCCGACGCGCTCCTCGACCCGGGTCCGGTGGTCGCCGATCATGGCGAGGGCGACGCCGCGTCCAGGGATGATCTCCATGCCGGGCATCCTGCCATCGGCGCCCGGGCCTTCCCCTCCTGCCCCTCGCACGCACAGCTCCTCCCCGCCCTCGCACACCCCCACTTGAACACGTTCAAGAAAGCTCGTAGAGTCGGCGCCGAGCACAGTTGAACACGTTCAAGTCGGGGGGGGCGGCGATGTCCGTACTGGTCAATTCGATCGTGATGCTGGGCATGCTGGTGGTGGTCCCCGCAGGACTGCGGCTGACCGGTGCGGCCGAGCTGGACCGGATCCGGCGACTGTGGCCGCTCTTCGCGGTTCCCGGCGCCGTCTCGCTGTGGCTGCCGCGCGGCACCGCCGCCACCGCCCTCGCGGTCTGTTACGCGCTCGGCGCCGTACTCCTCGCGATGCACGCCCCGCACCGGCTGCTCCGCAGAAGTCCGTCGAGGTCCACAGCACCCGCCGAGATCGCCCTGCTCACCGCCCTGGTCGCCCCGTCGGTCGCAGCCCTCGCGCTGGTCGCCGAACGCTCGGGGCACACGCTCTTCGGCTTCGGGCTCGGCATCCTCGCGCTGACCGTGCCGCACTTCCACTTCGCCGGATTCGCCGCCGCGCTGGTCGCGGGGCTCGTCTGCCGGGTCGCCGACAGCGTCGCGGGAAGGTTCGCCGCGCTGAGCGTTCCGCTCGGCACCCTGCTCGTCCTGATCGGCTACTTCATCGGCGACTGGGCCGAACTGGCCGGCGCGGCGGTACTGACGGCGGGGATGTGGACCGTCGCCGTCCTCACCTGGCGGTCGGTCCGTACCGGGCAGCGGGACCGGATCACCCGGACGCTGCTCGCCGTCTCGTCCGCCGTGCTCGCCGTCACCATGGTGCTCGCCCTGAGCTGGGCGCTCGGCGAGGCCACCGGACTCCCGCATCCCACTCTGGCCTGGATGGCCGCCACCCACGGCCTCGGCAACGCGCTGGGCTTCGCACTCTGCTCGGTGCTCGCCTGGCAGCGGCTGCGCGACCGCACCGACCCCGTAGAAAGCAGGACCGCATGAGCTCCCTCAGCTACTCCGAGGTCGGCGCCACCCGCCTCGGCCCGCTCCCCACCGGGTACCACCACCTCCACCACCGGGCCCCGGTCGGGCGCGGCCGGGCCGACCTCGAAGCGGCGGGCGCCGCGGTCACCGAATGGCGCATGCACCGCACCAGCGGGGCCCGGGTCCGCGCCTCGGCGCCCCGTGCCGGGGACGGGGTACGCGTCCGGGTGTCGCTGGGCATCGGCCCGCTCCGGTTCACCGCGCCCTGCCGGGTCGTGTGGACCGCGTACGAGCAGGACCGCATCGGGTTCGCCTACGGGACGGAGATCCGGCACCCGGAACACGGCGAGGAGTCCTTCGTGGTGGAACTGGCGGACGACGGGACGGTGTGGTTCACCGTCATGGCGTTCAGCCGCCCGGCTGCCTGGTACACCCGGCTCGCGGGGCCCGTCGTGCCGGTGCTCCAGCGGTGGTACGCCCGGCGGCTGGGCAGCACGCTCCGTCGCATCGTGGACGAGGAGCGCGGCGGACGGGGCTGAATCGCCGATACTGGAAGAGATGGAGTGGTTCACCGCAGACGGGTACTGGCTCAGCCGGCTGATCTTCCAGCGGGCGCTGGCCGCTGTCTACCTGTTCGCGTTCCTCACCGCCGCGCTCCAGTTCCGGGCGCTGATCGGCGAACGCGGCATGCTGCCGGTGCCCGGTCTCCTGCGCCGCACCGACTGGCGTGAGAACCCCGGGCTCTTCCGGCTCCACTACTCCGACCGCTTCTTCGCGCTCGTCGCCTGGACCGGCTGCGCACTGGCCGTCGCCCTGCTCGCGGGCGCGGACTCGTACGTTCCGCTCTGGGCGGCGATGCTGCTCTGGGCACTGCCCTGGGCGCTCTACCTCTCGATCGTCCAGGTCGGCCAGACCTGGTACGGCTTCGGCTGGGAGTCGCTGCTGCTGGAGACCGGCTTCCTCGCCGTCTTCCTCGGCAACGCGCACACCGCTCCCCCGGTGCTGGTGCTGTGGCTGCTGCGCTGGGTGCTGTTCCGGGTGGAGTTCGGTGCCGGACTGATCAAGATCCGCGGCGACGAGTGCTGGCGCAAGCTCACGTGTCTGTACTTCCACCACGAGACCCAGCCGATGCCGGGGCCGCTGAGCTGGTTCTTCCACCGGCTGCCGAAGCCCGTCCACCGGGCCGAGGTGGCGGCCAACCATGTCACCCAGCTGCTGGTTCCGGTGCTCCTGTTCACTCCGCAGCCGGTGGCGAGCGCCGCCGCAGGGCTGATGATCGTCACCCAGCTGTGGCTGGTCCTCTCGGGGAACTTCGCCTGGCTGAACTGGGTGACGATCACCCTCGCCCTGTCCGCCGTCGACTGGTCCCTGTTCACCGCGCCGCCCGCCCAGTCCGCGCCGCCGCTCTGGTACGAGATCGTCGTCATCGCGGTGACCGCGCTGGTCGTCTTCCTCAGCTACCGCCCGGCGCGCAATCTGGTCTCCCGCCGTCAGGTGATGAACCGCTCGTTCGACCCGTTGCACCTGGTCAACACCTACGGCGCGTTCGGCAGCATCAGCCGGGTCAGGCTGGAGGTGGTGGTCGAGGGCACGGACGAGCGGGTGCTCCACGACGGCACCGTCTGGCGGGAGTACGGCTTCCGCGGCAAACCGGGCGATCCGCGCCGGATGCCCCGCCAGTTCGCCCCGTACCATCTGCGGCTGGACTGGCTGATGTGGTTCGCGGCGCTCTCCCCCGCGTACGCCCGCCCCTGGTTCGGCCCGTTCGTGGAGCGGCTGCTGGAGAACGACCGGGACACTCTGCGGCTGCTGCGTCACAACCCGTTCCCCGACGTCCCGCCGGCGCATGTCCGCGCCAGGGTCTACCACTACCGGTACACCACCTGGCGCGAGCTGCGGGCCACCGGGCGCTGGTGGCACCGGACCCATGTGCGGGAGTTCATGCCCCCGGTCTCGCTCGGCCCCGCCCCGACCGGGCCCGCCCGGCGGTCCTGAGGTCCCGGCCCTCGGACGCGGCTACGCGGACCGGGACGGCACGGGTGCCGGGCTGTCGTTCGCGGGGGCGGCCGTGGCGCGTGCGTTCCTGTGAACCGGCCCGCGCCCCGACCGGCCGAGCTCCGGCCCGCGCGATGCGGGCCGGAGCTCGGGTGCCGTGCTGTGTGTCAAGCCGTGTCAGTCGATGCCGGGCAGAATGTGCGGCTCGGCGAGGTCGTCCTCGTAGCCGGCCAGCCGGATCGGTGCGGACCTGGCCCAGACCTCGATGTTCCGGAGCTTCTCGGGCCTGCGGGGCCGGTCTCCGTGCCGTTCGGCCGGGCGCTTCTCGTGCTTCGTCAGTTCCGGTGTCGTCACCGCACACTCCTTTGTGTCGCGTAGCCCGGGGCATCGCCGATGTTCCGGCCTCGGTGCCGGGAATCGGCCGCCCGTGGTGGGGCAGGGGCAAGAACAGTTCGGTCGCGGTGGCGCCGGGTACGGGGCGGGACGGCGACTTGGTTGGAAGTCTGTCCCGGGACGGTCGAGGAAGGTTTGTGGACTCCTCGATGACGTCCGTTCACATCAGAGTAACCAAATGAGCGCTTCCGTGCTCGTTGGAACGTGTGCTCTAGGTCACTTTCAGCCACCGGATACGGAAATAACCCGGCCGGGAGCGACTCCCGACCGGGTCCATGACGCCTCACGGGCGCCGCGTCGTCCGGCGACTACCAGTTGGCGGGTGCGTAGTCCTTGAGGAAGCAGCCGTACAGATGCTCGCCGTCCTCGCCACGCACGATCGGGTCGTAGACGCGGGCGGCGCCGTCTACCAGGTCGAGCGGGGCGTGGAAGCCCTCCTCGGCGAGACGGATCTTGTCGGGGTGCGGGCGCTCGTCGGTGATCCAGCCGGTGTCGACGGCGGTCATCAGGATGCCGTCCTTCTCGAACATCTCCTGGGCGCTGGTCCGGGTGAGCATGTTCAGGGCAGCCTTGGCCATGTTGGTGTGCGGGTGGCCCGCGCCCTTGTAACCGCGGCTGAACACGCCCTCCATCGCGGAGACGTTGACCACGTAGGCGCGCTTGGCGGCGGTGGCCGCCATGGCCGGACGGAGCCGGCTGATCAGGATGAACGGGGCGGTGGAGTTGCAGAGCTGGACTTCCAGCAGCTCGATCGGCTCGACCTCCTCGACGGTCTGGATCCAGCTGTTGGTGTCGTGCAGGTCGGGCACCAGCCCGCCCGCGTCGATCGCCGTCCCTGCAGCGATCCGCTCCAGCGACGCGGAACCGGTGACCAGCGCGAGCTCGGTGACGTCCTGCGCGCTCAGGCCCTCCTTGCGGGCGGCCGGCAGAGCCGCGACCCGGTCGACGGTGCCGCTGCCGAAGGTGCCGATGACCTCGGCGGCGGGCAGTTCGCCCGCCGGGAGCGGCGCCGACTCGGCGTTGACCAGCTCGCTGTACGCGTTGGCGGAGCGGCGCACCGTCTGCGCCGCGTTGTTGATCAGGATGTCCAGCGGGCCCTCGGCGGCGACCGAGTCGGCGAGCGCCACGACCTGGGCGGGGTCGCGCAGGTCGATCCCGACGATCTTCAGCCGGTGGATCCACTCGTCGCTGTCCGGCATCGCCTTGAAGCGGCGGATCGCGTCGTTGGGGAAGCGGGTGGTGATGGTGGTGTGCGCCCCGTCGCGCAACAGCCGCAGCGCGATGTACATGCCGATCTTCGCCCGGCCACCGGTGAGCAGCGCGCGCCGGCCGGTGAGGTCGGTCCGGGCGTCGCGGCGCGAGCGGTTCTCCTTCGCGCACTGCTGGCAGAGCTGGTGGTAGAAGGCGTCCACCTCGACGTAACGGGTCTTGCAGATGTAGCAGGAGCGGGGCCGCTGGAGCACGCCCGCGATCTCGGCACGGGCGGACGAGGACGGCAGGACACCCTGCGTCTCGTCGTCGATCCGGTCGGCCGAGCCGGTCGCGGTGGCCTCGGTGACCGCCTTGTCGTGCGCCGTCTTGGCGGCGCGGCGCTCCTGGCGGCGGCGCTGCTTCACCGTCCGGTAGATGCCGGCCGTGGCGCGGCGCACGGCGATGGCGTCGGGGTGGTCGACGTCGATGTTGTCGAGTTCGTCGAGCACGCTCAGGCAGACGGCCAGCCGCTCCGGGTCGATACCGGGACCGAACTCCTCAGTTCCGGGAGCGAGCTCCGGGCTGTCCTCTGTCACCGTCATTGCCGTTCCTCTGTCATCCGTCTCTCGTGGCGCCGACCGCCGTACCTGCTCCTGCCGGGCCGAACGCCCCGATCAAGTCTGCCATGCACCGGATGCTGCTCCGTTCGTGTGACTTCCCGCGCGACTTCACGCCGCTCCGGCGCGGGCGGCGAACGACCGTCTGCCGCCCGTGCCCCGACGTCTCCTCCACGGGTCGGTCACATATGCTTCGCTGCCATACGGCCGGGGCGGGCCGTGCCGTACATACAGGGGGGTGCAGTGTGACCGGGCTCCCCGCGGGCGGCTCTCCGGCCGGACCCGCGCGTGCGGACGCCATCCCCGTACAGCCGGGTCCTCCCCCGGCCGGCAACGGTTCGGTGTGGGACGTCGATGCCGTGATCCTGCTGGTCGAGGACGACGCGGGCGATGCGCTCCTGGTCGAGGAGATGCTCGCGGACAGTGAGCTGGACTCCGCGCTGACCTGGTGCAAGACGCTGGCGGAGGCACGCCGCTTCCTGGCCGGGAGCCGGACCCCGTGCTGTGTGCTGCTCGATCTGCATCTGCCCGATGTGCTCGGTCTGGACGCCGTGACCCAGCTCGTCGGGTCGGCTCCGGACGCGGCCATCGTGGTGCTGACCGGCCGGGCCGAGGCCGATACGGGCCTGTCGGCCGTGGCGACCGGCGCCCAGGACTACCTCGTCAAGGGGCGGCTCGATCCGGAGGCGCTGGGCCGCTCGGTCCGCTACGCCCTCCAGCGCAAGCAGGTCGAGCGGGCGGCGGCCGCGCTGCGCGCCAACCGGCTGATGGCGCAGGAGAACGCCCGCCTCGAACGCGGTCTGCTGCCCGTACCCCTGCTGCTCGACGACTCCTTCGAGGCGGTCGCGCGGTACGAGCCGGGCCGGGCGCACGCCTTGCTCAGCGGGGACTTCTACGACGTGGTGCAGACCGCCGACGGCACGGTGCACGCGGTGATCGGCGATGTGTCGGGGCACGGGGCGGCGGAGGCGGCGCTGGGGGTCTGTCTGCGGGTGGCGTGGCGTACGGCGGTGCTGTGCGCGACCGGCCAGCTCGAACAGGTCCGGCTGCTGGAGGAGATCCTGGTCGCCGAGCGCTTGGACCCCCATGTCTTCGCGACCGTCACCTCACTGGCCTTCGCCCCGGACCGACGCCGGGTGCGGGTAGTGCGGGCCGGGCACCCCGGGCTGCTGCTGCGCAGCGGTGCCCGGGTGACCTGGGAGGAGCCCGAGCCCGGGATGGCACTGGGTCTCGTGCCGGGAACGGGGACTGAGCGGTGGAGCGCCTCGGAGCTGTCGCTGCCCGGGGACGGCCGCCTCGTGCTGTTCACCGACGGGCTCTTCGAGGGACGTTCGGGGCCGGGCTCCCGGCTGGGCGAGGCGGGGCTGCTCGCCATGGCCCGGCGGCACGGGGCGCTGGCGGCCCGTGACTTCGTCGACACCCTGGTCGACGAGGCGGCGGGGGCGGCGTCCCCGTACGGCGGTCTCGCGGACGACGTCGCCGTGCTCCACCTGGGCTGGGGACGGAGCGGCTCGCGTTGAGTGCCCACGACGCGTCACCGGGCACCCGGCCCGGTCCGGCCTCGCGCCTCTCCGTCCAGCGCTGGGTGCATCTGATCCTCGCCGTCTTCGTGCTGATCGTCTGCGCCGGTGTGGTCGTCGGCGGTCTGGCGCAGTCCCGGATATCCGACCGCACCACCGAGTTGGTGGACCGCATCCAGCCCGCCCGTTCCTCGTCCTTCCAGCTGCAGAACGCCCTGCTGGACCAGGAGACCGGGGTCCGCGGCTTCGCGCTCACCGGTGACTCGACCTTCCTCCGGCCCTACGAGGAGGGGAGGCGGGACGAGAGCCTCCGGCTGGCCCGGGTCCATGCGCTCGTCGGGAACGAGCAGCCCTTCGCCGACGACCTCGACAAGATCGCCGCGGCCGCGCGGGAGTGGCGCGGCCGGCACGCCGAACCTCTGGTCGCCGCGGTCCGCCGGGACGGTCCGGCCTCCGAGGCCTCGGCCCCGATCCGGCAGAGCAACAGCGAGTTCGACACGTTGCGGCAGCTGTACCGGGCCCAGCAGGCCCATCTCGATGTGGCGCGCGACCGGGCCCGCGCCGATCTGGGCGCCGCCCGCACCGCCCGGGACCGGGTGTTCATCGGGCTGATCGTGGGTTTCCTGGCGGCGGTGGTCGCGCTGGGGCTGTTGCTGCACCGGATGGTGGGACGGCCGCTGAGCCGGCTGGCCGCCGCCTCCGACACGGTCCGCTCCGGGGCGTTCGGCAACCGGATCGAGGTCGGCGGACCGTCGGACGTGCGGGCGGTCGCGGCGGCCGTCGAGGACATGCGCCGCCGTATCGTCGGGGAGCTCGCCGATTCCCGGGAACGCGAGCAGCTGCTGGCGGAGCAGGCCCAGGAGCTGCGCCGGTCCAACGCGGAGCTGGAGCAGTTCGCCTACGTCGCCTCGCACGATCTGCAGGAGCCCCTGCGCAAGGTCGCCTCGTTCTGTCGCCTCCTGGAGAAGCGGGCCGCGGCCTCGCTCGACGACCGGGCCCGGCAGTACATCGACTACGCGGTCGACGGTGCGACCCGGATGCAGGTGCTGATCGACGACCTGCTCGCCTTCTCCCGCGTGGGGCGGGTGCACGACAAGTGGAATCGGGTCGACCTCGACCGGACGTTCGACCGGGCGCTGGCCGATCTCGCGCTGGTCATCGAGGAGTCCGGCGCCACGGTCGTACGGGAAGCCCCGCTGCCCGAGGTGACCGGGGACGCCACGGCGCTCTCCATGGTCTGGCAGAACCTGATCGGCAACGCGGTGAAGTTCCGACGGCCAAACGTGCCGTGCCGGATCACGGTCGGCTGCGTCCGGGAGGGCGAGGACTGGCACCTGTACGTGTCGGACAACGGCATCGGCATCGCCCCGGAGTCCGCGCAGAAGGTGTTCGTCATCTTCCAGCGTCTGCACGGCAGGGACGAGTACGAGGGAACGGGCATCGGCCTGGCGCTCTGCCGGAAGATCGTGGAGTTCCACGGGGGCCGGATCTGGCTGGACGAGGAGGCGTCCGGAGGCACCCGGATCCATTTCACACTGCCGGTCGCCGCCGCGCCGGCGCGCTCCGCGGCGGAGCCGCCCCTCGTGGACACGGCAGCCGGGCGGTCCGGCCATGGCTGAGATCTGCCGGGTTCTTACCGGAGTGGGACCGTTCGTCGCGGGTAGGCGGACGTCGAGAAGCTGTCACCGAACACCCCTGCGTCGCCCTGGCTGGAGCACATGAACGAACAGGTCACCTCGCGACCGGCCGGCCGCCCCTGCCCGGACCGGTCCACGGAGGTTCTGCACAGCGCCGCGGTGTTCGACGGCGAGCCCGGCTGCATCGCGCAGGCCCGGGCGCTGGCCGATCGTTTTCTGGTCCGGCTGGCCGCCGAGTGGCTCGCGGTGTTCGGTGAGCACACCCGCAGCGATCTGCTGCTGGCGGTGAGCGAACTGGTCACCAACGCCGACCGGTACAGCCAGGGCCCCTATCTGCTGGAGCTGGAGGGCACCGCGGAGCGCGTCAGTGTCACGGTGTACGACTCCAGCACCGCCCTGCCGCGGTTCTACTCCCCCGACCCGACACGCCCGGGCGGCCACGGCATGGAGATCGTGGTGGCCCTGTGCGACCGGCTGACCGCCGAGCGGGTGCCGGTGGGCAAGCGCATCCGCGCCGAGTTCGAACTGAGCAGCTGAGCTGTGGGGCGGGCGGGACGCCGCCCGCCCCACGACCACGGTCCGGTGGCGGCGGGTCAGCCGCGCTCGAAGACGCAGTCCCCGCACAGGCCACCGGCCGGAGTGCGGTAGTACAGACAGCAACTGCGGCGGCGGAATGCCACGTCGTGCGGGGCGCCGGTGTCCCGGAGGTCCGGGTGGTCGAAGAGTTCGGCGACCAGTGCGCGGGCCCGCGCCGCCACGTCGGGGCGGCGGTGGCTACGTGCCCGGGCGACGAGTTGGCGCAGGGCGCCGGACAGGGCGGACCCCGCGTTGCCCCACAGCAGCCGGTCGGACAGCGGGCCGTCCCGGTGGACCGCCTCGGCCAGGGGCACGAGGTGGCCGTACTGGACGGCTTCGCGGATCCGGCAGGCGGTGCCGGGCAGTGACCCGGTGCCGTCCAGCCACAGGTCGTCGGGGGCCGGGTGCCGCGGGTCCCAGTGGAGGGCCTCGGGCGAAAGACCGGGGAAGCGGCCGGTCAACGCCGCCGGTCCGAGTGCGACCGACCAGAGCCGGGAGGCCAGCCCCAGGTGCGCGATGGAGGCGGCCACTCTGCGCTCGGTGGTGTTCAGCCGGGCGGCGACCGTGTCGATCCGGGCCGTGAGCGGGGCCTGCTCCCCCGCGTACAACCGGGCCAGCGGGCGGTGCGTCGCGTCGGGCGGCTCGGCGGCCCGCAGCGCGAAGAATCCGCCCACCGGGGCAGCTTCGGACCCGTCCATCCCAGGTACTCCTTCCCGGCGTTCCGGCCGCCGGCCTCGACTGTGCGGGCGCCCGGCATGCCACGGCCCGGCGTTCACCGTAACCCTGCGGGGTGAGGGCTTCCGGGTCCTCCGGGGGAGAACTACCCTCCGGAGGAGGACACTGGGACCACGGCCGTACTACTGAGGCAGTACGCCGAATCGCCGTCTCAAGGACGACGACGCAGCCGCGCCGAAGAGACATCGTGGTGTACATGAGTTCCCTTGCGCTGTCCGTGCTGCTGTCACTGGTCTCCGCGGTCGCCTACGCGGCCGGGGCGATCGTCCAGGAGCGCGTGGCGACGACCGGCGACGGCCACTCGCTGGCACCGCTGCGCAACCGTGTCTGGTGGGCCGCCGTGGCGCTGAACGGAGGGGGCGCGGTGCTCCATGTCGTGGCGCTGGCCTACGGTCCGCTCAGTCTCGTCCAGCCGCTCGGTGCGCTGACCATCGTGTTCGCCCTGCCGATGGCGGCGCTCTTCGTGCGTCGCCGGGCGGGAGCCACCGCGTGGCGGGGCGCGATCATGGCGACCGTCGGTCTGGCGGGCCTGCTCGCGCTCACGGGGAACGCCGAGTCGCACGCCCTGGGCGGCCGGGACCAACTGGTCGTCGCCGGTGTGACGCTCAGCGCGGTCGCGCTGCTGCTGCTGGTCTCCACGGGCGTGCACCGGCCGGTGGTACGGAGCGTGGTCCTGGCCGGGGCGGCGGGCATCGCGTTCGGCATCGCCTCGGTGTTCGTGAAGACGGTGGCCGTGGGGTGGACCTCCGGCGCGCTGGTGGCGGGACTGCCGGCGCTGCTGGCGATCGCCGGTTTCGCGGCCGCCGGGCTGCTGCTCTCCCAGGCCGCGTACCGGGGCGCCGGACTGACCGCGCCACTGGCGACGGTGACCGTGGTGAACCCGGTGATAGCAGCGGTCGTGGGCATCACGATGTTCGGCGAGCAGTTCCGGCACGGCACGGCCGGGACCGTGCTCGCGCTGGCCTGTGCGGTGGTCGCGGCGGGCGGCCTGATCCTGCTCACGACGGAGCGGCTGGGCACTGAGCACCGGGCCGCTCAGGCGGCGGGCGGCGCGCTCCCGGACGCTCCGGCGCACGGGGACGCGGCGGGCGCGGACGTGGAGGGCGCGGAAGCGGGGGCCGGTGCGGCGGGGGCTGCGGAACCGGCGGCGGATCCGGTTCGCCCGGTCCTCGCGCCGGGGGCCGTGGTGCTCTCCGGGCCGGTCCCGGTGGAGTCCGCTGCTTCAGCGCCCGAGCCGCCGACGTCCGCCGGGCCCGCCGAGGCGGTCGGGGGTACGTTCTCCGCGGCGCGTCCGCTGCCGGTGCTGATGCCGCTGGAGTGTCTGGGCCGGGTGACGTTCGGCCTGTCGTCGCACACCGGCCCCGAGCGGCCGAGCGGCTCGCCCGCGGCCCCTGCCGAACCCGACGGCGGGGCCGAGTCCCCGGGAGCCGTTCAGACCCTGACACCACCGGCCCTGAGGTAGGCCAGCGGGTCGATGTCCGATCCGTAGCCGGGACCGGTACGGATCTCGAAGTGCAGGTGCGGACCCGTGACGTTCCCGGTGGAGCCCGAGCGCGCGATCCGCTGGCCCGCGGAGACATGACGGCCCTCACGCACATGCAGCGCGGACAGGTGCGCGTACTGGCTGTACTTGCCGTCGCTGTGGCGGATGACGACCTGGTAGCCGTAAGCCCCGCCCCAGCCCGCCGAGACGACCGTGCCGGAGGCCACCGCCCTGATCGACGTACCGGTCGGGACGGGGAAGTCGACCCCGGTGTGATATCCGCTGGCCCACGAGCCGGACTGGCGGTACGGGGTGCCGATGCCGGCCGCGACGGGTGCGACGAGACCGGCGCGCTGCTCCGTCCTCGGCTTCGGCCGGTGGCTCTCGGTCTTCTTCGGGTGCGGCTTCGGCTTCGCGGTGCTGGGGTGCGACTTGGGCGTCTCGGCGCTGTGGTGCGGCTTCGGCTTCGCCGTGCTGGGGTGCGGCTCCGGCGCCGCGGTGTTGTGGCGGGGCTTCGCTGCCTGGTGCCGGGACGCGGCCGCCTGCTGCTTCGGTTCGGCTTCCTGGTGGTGGGGCTCGGCCTTCGGACGCTCCGGCGCCGCCGACCGCTGCGGTGCCGTGGACTTCCGGGGCTTCGGCTCGGCCTTCGGCTTCGCCTGCGCGGGTGTGCCCGTCCGCGGCGACCGGGCCATGTCCAGACTCAGGCGCTGCCCGGGCAGGATGAGGTCCGGGTCGTCCCCCACGACCTCGCGGTTCTGCGCGTAGAGGTGCTGCCAGCCGCCCCGGACGCGCTCGGTCGCCGCGATCGCGGAGAGCGAGTCGCCGCGTGCCACGGTGTACGACTCACCCTTGCCGGGCACGGTGGTCGGCGTGGCGGGGGCGGACTTCGGCTTCGCCGCCGGCTTGCCCTGGGCGGTTCTGCCCGGAGCCTTCGCGTGGCTGGTGCGCTGCGACTGCGGGTTGATGTCGGCGGTGTCCCCGCCGCTGCTCAGCCCGGCCTTCGTCGAGCAGCCCGGCCACGCGCCCGGCCCCTGCGCGTCGAGCACCTTCTCGGCGATGGCGATCTGTTCGTCCCGGGTGGCCAGATCGGCGCGCGGGGCGTAGACGGTGCCTCCGTACGCCGCCCAGGTCGACCGGGTGAACTGCAGCCCGCCGAAGTAGCCGTTGCCGCTGTTGATGTGCCAGTTGCCGGTCGACTCGCAGGCCGCGACCTTCTCCCACACGTCCGTCGACGCGGCGCCCGCCGAAGCCGCCGCGATGAGCGGGAGCGCGAGGCCCGCACCGCCCGCGGTGACCGTGAGCGAGGCACGGTTGATCCGGCTGGGCTGATATTTGCGGTGCCGTCCGTTCGCGGCCATGGCTTGGCTCCCCCACTGACATTGGGACACGTCGCAAGCGCCCAACTTATGTGCAGGCAAAGGGCGGTGACAAGAGAGCGAACGGGCTCACCCGTCACCGCCGGCCCAGCTGCCCCACCGTCGCCGGGGGTCAGGATACGGACGGGGCGGCACGGCGTCGGGCCGCCGCGTCCACGAGTGCCGCCATGACCCGGGTGTCGTGGCCCATCTCGGGGTGCCACTGGACCCCCAGCACCAGGCTGTCGTGGCCGGTGAGTTCCACGGCCTCCACGGTGCCGTCGGGCGCGTGGGCGCTTGCCGCGAGGCCGGATCCCAGGCGGTCCACGGCCTGGTGGTGGTAGGCGGGCACCACGTCCGGTTCCGCGACGGCCGCCGCGTACGCCGTGCCGGGAACGGGGGTGACGGGGTGTTCGCAGAAGACGCCGGGGCCGCCGGTGTGCCCGTCCAGGTGCTGGTGCAGGGTGCCGCCGAGCGCGACGTTGAGCAGTTGCATGCCCCGGCAGATGCCGAGCAGCGGGACGCGCAGGGCGATCGCCGCCTCGATGAGGGCGAGTTCCCACGCGTCGCGTTCGCGGGCCGGTGAACCGGTGCGGGGGTCGGGCGACGCACCGTACCTGGCCGGTTCGACATCGGCGCCGCCCGCGATCACCACACCGTCCAGTGCCGCCACGGTCTCCCGGGCCGCGTCGGCGGTGTCGTCGGGCGGCAGCATCACCGCCAGGCCGCCGGCCGCCCGCACCAGGCGCGGGTAGACGGCGGGCAGCACGACGGCCTGAGTGTCCCAGACACCCCACCGGGCCGATTCCTGATAGGTACTGATGCCGATGACGGGCCGGGTCATGGCCGCCTCCTCCGGTTCGTTCGCTGTTCGGTCGTGATGCCGCCGCCGCGTACGGGTGGGGCAGCGGAGGCGCGGCTAGCGGATATAGGTGCAAAACCCCTGTGCCGGGGGCTCGTTCAGTCCCGCGACAGTTCGGCCTCGGCCGCCGCCAGGGCGGCGAACTCCTCCTCCGGGGCGCTCGCGACGAGACGGTGACGGCTGTAGAAGGCGAAGTAGGCCAGCGCCACCACGTACACGCCGAGCGCGATGAACGCGGCGTCCCGGTCCACCAGAAAGGTCGCCACCAGGGCCGAGCATGCCAGTACGAAGGCCACGGACGAGGTGACCGCGCCGCCGGGCGTTCGATAGGGCCGTTCGAGATGCGGCTCCCGCCGGCGCAGCACGATGTGGGAGAGCGCCATCAACGCGTAACTGATGGTGGCGCCGAAGACGGCGACGTTCAGCATCCGGCCGCCGTTGCCGATCCAGGCGGCCAGGGTGAAGCCGATCGCGCCGGGGATCAACAGGCCGAGGTAGGGGGACTTGCGGCGGTTGGTCAGCGAGAGGAAGCGCGGCAGATAGCCGGCCCGGGAGAGCGCGAACAGCTGACGGGAGCCGGCGAAGATCAGCGAGAAGAACGAGGCCACCAGGCCCGCCAGGCCCGCGTAGTTCACGAAACGGCTCAGGCCGGTGGGACCGCCCTTGCCCTCCAGCGCGACCACGAGGGGGTTGCCCGCCTCCGCGTACATCAGGCCCATCAACAAGGTGGCGGCGGCGAGCCCGCCGAATCCCCCACTTGGACAGGCCGATGTTCCAGCCGGAGTAGTCGCCGGACACGACATAGGCGACGCCGAGTCCGGTCAGCAGGAGCCAGCCCGCGCTGCCCCGGCGCAGAGTACGGCGGTGCAGGTACTCGTCCTCGCCGGTCACGGCACCGGACGGGCCGCCGGGTGGACTGGTGGGTGTGTCGGTCCCCTGGGCCATGGGGCGCTCCAGATGTGTATCGACGGCGCTGCGCCGAGGCGTGGCAGGCGGAAGGGACGCATCAAAGGTTCACCGGCACACCTTTATGGAACGCCAAGTGAAACACAAGGGGCGCGCGTTAAACCGTGGTTACGGATGAGCGCCTTGCTCGTGACAAGTGCGCCGGGCGCCTCCTGGACGAGGATCAGCCGCCATCGGCCGGGCCCCTTCCCAAGCAATGGTTCCCTGTCATACCTTATGGATCTCGGTGCACCCAAGGAGGAATCCCGTGGCAGACCGCACACCCCCGCTCACCGTCGAGGAGCTGCGCTCGCTCGTCGCGGACGGGGCCATCGACACCGTCGTCCTGGCCTTTCCCGATATGCAGGGCCGGCTCCAGGGCAAGCGGTTCGCCGCCGGCTTCTTCCTCGACGAGGTTCTTGAGCACGGTACCGAGGGATGCAACTATCTGCTGGCCGTCGACACCGACATGAACACCGTCGACGGCTACGCGATGTCCTCCTGGGAGCGGGGCTACGGCGACTTCGCCATGGTCCCCGACCTCGACACCCTGCGACTGCTGCCCTGGCACGAGGGCACGGCACTGCTCGTCGCCGACCTCGCCTGGAACGACGGCGGCCCGGTCGTCGCCGCACCTCGCCAGGTGCTGCGCCGGCAGCTGGACCGCCTGGCCCGCCTCGGCTACCGCGCCCAGGTGGGCACGGAGCTGGAGTTCATCGTCTTCAAGGACACCTACGAACAGGCCTGGGACCGCGGCTACCGCGGACTGACCCCGGCCAATCAGTACAACATCGACTACTCCATCCTCGGCACCGGCCGCGTCGAACCCCTGCTGCGCCGTATCCGCAACGAGATGCAGGCGGCCGGGCTGACCGTCGAGTCGGCCAAGGGCGAGTGCAACCTCGGCCAGCACGAGATCGCCTTCCGCTACGACGAGGCGCTGGTCACCTGCGACCAGCACGCCGTCTACAAGACGGGCGCCAAGGAGATCGCCGCGCAGGAGGGCGTATCGCTCACCTTCATGGCCAAGTACGACGAGCGCGAAGGCAACTCCTGTCACATCCACCTCTCGCTCACCGACGACAACGGTGACAACGCGATGGCGGGTGACGGCCCGGACGGCATGTCCGACCTGATGCGGCATTTCCTCGCCGGACAGCTCGCCGCGCTGCGTGACTTCTCCCTGCTGTACGCGCCGAACATCAACTCCTACAAACGGTTCCAGCCCGGCTCCTTCGCGCCGACCGCCGTCGCCTGGGGCCATGACAACCGCACCTGCTCGCTGCGCGTGGTCGGCCACGGCCGCTCCCGCCGCTTCGAGAACCGGCTGCCCGGCGGGGACGTCAACCCGTACCTCGCCACCGCCGGGCTGGTCGCCGCGGGACTGTACGGCGTGGAGCACGAGCTGGCGCTGCCGGAGGTCTGCACGGGCAACGCCTACACCGCCGAGTACGAGCAGGTGCCGACGACCCTGCGCGAGGCCGCCGACCTGTGGGAGGCCAGCCCCATCGCCAAGGAGGCGTTCGGCGAGGAGGTCGTCGCGCACTACCTGAACATGGCGCGTGTCGAACTCACCGCCTACGACGCCGCCGTGACCGACTGGGAGCTGCGCCGCTCCTTCGAGCGCCTGTGACCTCCGTCCCGTTCCCCGACGTCCCCCTCGTCCCTCACCCCCGATCGAGGCCCGTACGTGTCCCACCAGTCAGCACCGCACAGCCTGGACGTCCTGAACCCGGCCACCGCCGAGGTCATCGCCACCGTCCCGGCCACCACAGCCGCCGATGTCGACTCGGCCGTCGCCCGTGCCGCCACCGCCCAGCGCCTCTGGGCCGCGGCGGCACCCGCCGACCGCGCCCGGCTGCTCCGCCGGTTCGCCGCCACCGTCGACGAACACATCGAGGAACTGGCCCTGCTGGAGGTCCGCGAGGCCGGACACACCATCGGCAACGCCCGCTGGGAGGCGGGCAACGTCCGCGACCTCCTCGACTACTGCGCGGGCGGTGTCGAACGCCTGCTGGGCCGGCAGATCCCGGTCGCCGGCGGCATCGACTTCACCCTCCTGGAACCGCTCGGCGTCGTCGGGGTCATCGCTCCCTGGAACTTCCCGATGCCGATCGCCGCCTGGGGTGCGGCCCCGGCGCTCGCCGCCGGCAACGCCGTCCTGCTCAAACCCGCCGAGACCACCCCGCTGACCGCGCTGCGCCTGGCGGAACTGGCCCTGGAGGCCGGGCTGCCCGGCGGACTGTTCCAGGTGCTGCCGGGCGAGGGGCCGGTGGCCGGCAGCGCCCTGGTGGAGCATCCCGGCGTCGCCAAGATCGTCTTCACCGGCTCCACCCGGACCGGCAAGCACATCATGACCCGCTGCGCCGATCGCGTGAAGCGCCTCACCCTGGAGCTCGGCGGCAAGAGCCCCAACGTCGTATTCGCCGACGCCGACCTGGAAGCCGCGGCGGCCGGTACCCCGATGTCCTTCCTGGACAACGCCGGCCAGGACTGCTGCGCCCGGACCCGCATCCTGGTCGAGCGCCCGGTCCACGACCGCTTCCTCGACCTGCTGGCACCGGCCGTCGCCGCCGTGGTGGTCGGTGATCCGTCGGACGAGAAGACCCAGATGGGTCCACTGATCTCGGCCGTCCAGCGGGAGCGCGTGAGCGCGTTCGTGGACGCCCTGCCCGACGGTGTACGGACGATCCTCGGCTCGGCGCCCGACGGCCCCGGCTTCTGGTACCCGCCGACCGTGCTCGCCGGGGTGTCACCCGACGCCCCGGTGGCCGTCGACGAGGTCTTCGGGCCGGTCGCCGTGGTGCTGCCGTTCGACGACGAGGCGGACGCCGTACGGCTGGCGAACGCCACGGAATACGGTCTGGCCGGGTCGATCTGGACGCGTGACGTGGCCCGTGCGCTGCGGGTCGGCCAAGGGCTGCGGGCCGGGAACCTCTCCGTCAACTCGCACTCCAGCGTCCGCTACGCCACACCTTTCGGCGGCTACAAACAATCCGGACTGGGCCGCGAGCTCGGCCCCGACGCACTCGCCGCCTTCACCGAAACCAAGAACATCTTCATCAGCACGGAGGCCTGAGCACCATGACCGACACCACCGCTGTCTGCCGCCGCCTGGTCGGCCGCACCGCCGTAGTCACCGGAGCCGGGAGCGGCATCGGACTGGCCACCGCCCGGCGCCTGGCCGCCGAGGGCGCGCACGTCGTCTGTGCCGATGTGGACGAGGCGAGCGGCAAGGCCGCCGCCGAGGAGGTCGACGGCCTCTTCGTACGTACCGACGTCACGGACGCCGAGCAGGTCGAGGCGTTGTTCAAGGCCGCCTTCGACACGTACGGATCGGTCGACATCGCGTTCAACAACGCGGGGATCTCGCCGCCCGAGGACGACTCGATCCTGGAGACCGGCCTCGAAGCCTGGCGCCGGGTGCAGGAGGTCAACCTCACCTCCGTGTACCTGTGCTGCAAGGCCGCCATCCCGTACATGCGGCGCCAGGGCAAGGGCTCCATCATCAACACGGCCTCCTTCGTGGCCCGGATGGGCGCCGCCACCTCGCAGATCTCCTACACCGCCTCCAAGGGCGGCGTCCTGGCCATGTCTCGTGAACTGGGGGTGCAGTTCGCCCGGGAGGGCATCCGGGTCAACGCGCTGTGCCCCGGGCCCGTCAACACCCCGCTGCTCCAGGAACTGTTCGCCAAGGACCCGGAGCGGGCCGCGCGCAGGCTGGTGCACATCCCGCTCGGCCGGTTCGCCGAGCCCACCGAGATGGCCGCCGCCGTGGCCTTCCTGGCCAGCGACGACTCCTCCTTCGTCAACGCCACCGACTTCCTGGTCGACGGCGGGATCTCCGGCGCCTACGTCACCCCGCTCTAGACCAGGTGCGGCGAGGGCGCGGGACGCCGCGGCCCCGACCGTACGACCACGCCGCCCGGCCGGGCGTCACCGGACGCCCGGCCGCGGCCGGCAAGCGGCTGGTCAACCCCATGTTTCATCGGGCCGAAGGGCCGGACGGACGGACGGCGTCCATCCGTGTGCCACCACCGGCTGCACCGCGTCGGACGGGACCTCGCAACCCGTGCGCCGCGGCGACGGCCGTGTGATTCCCGATCAGCGCGACACCGTCTTCGCGGGCCGACGTCCGGTACGCGCGGTTGCCGGGGTGGCCGGCCCGGCGGCCTGCACCCCGCCGGGCGCGGGGTCGAGCAGCACCTCCCGCAGCCGCGCGGCGAACGCCTCGGGGTCCTCGGCGCAGCCGGTGTGCCCGCCGGGGAACTC
The DNA here is from genome assembly GCF_045040875.1 of Streptomyces sp. NBC_00012. Taxonomy (NCBI): domain Bacteria; kingdom Bacillati; phylum Actinomycetota; class Actinomycetes; order Kitasatosporales; family Streptomycetaceae; genus Streptomyces; species Streptomyces sp. NBC_00012. The sequence goes on from NZ_CP108309.1 coordinate 1,056,278, forward strand.
CACGAGCCTGCCGATCGCCCGGTCCGCCAGCCGGAAACCCCCGATCGCCGTGAGCAGGGTGCGGGAATCCTCCCCCACCCCGATCACCAGCTTCTCCGCGCCGCGCCCCAGAGCCGCCAGGTCCGGCACGTAACCGCTGAACGAACAGAGCACGTGCTCCAGGAACACCGGGAGGTTGGCCCCCATCCGCCGGGACTCCTCGGCATCCCGCGCGGACGGTTCGGGCGCCGCCCGGTGCTCGCGCCCGGCCGGCGGCGGCGCCTCCGGATCCGTCAGGCCCTCGGTCATGGTGGCCAGTGCCGCGGCCACCCCACCGCTGCGGAAGGAGTCGCGCACCGCGGCGAAGATCTTGTGCCCCCGTTCCGGGTCGGGCAGCAGTTCCACCGACGGCGGTTCGTGCGCGACCACTCGGTGCAGCCGCTCCGGGTGACGGGAGAGCAGGTCCAGGGCGACGATCGCGCTCGAACTGGAGCCGAAGACGGCCGCCGGCGCCCCGTCCGGGGACAGCAGCTCGATCAGCCGATGGGCGTCCTCGCTGTGCACCTCCACCCGCTGGTCCTCCGGCGCGCCGTCGAGAAGGCTGCGCGAGTAGCCGCGCGGGTCGTAGGCCGCGACCGTCCATGTGCCGGCCAGCCGGGCCGCCATCCGGTCGTAGAGCCCCGCGTCGGCGCTGCCGCCCGGAATCATCAGCAGCAGCGGGCCCTCGCCGCGCACCTCGTAGTACAGCGTCGCGCCGGGCACCTTCAGATGTCCGGTGCGCTCCGGCACCGTGCGGTCAGCCATGACCGTTCTCCCCCTCGTCCGTCTTCCCGTCCGTCGCGGACGGCCAGTGCTCCAGCAGGAAGTGCAGGGCCTCGACGGACCGCTCCCAGGACGTCTGTACGTCGCGGGGCGCACCGAAGCCGCCGCTCGCCTCCAAGGCGCAGTAGCCGTGGAAGGTGCTGCGCAACAGCCGTACCGCGTCCGTGAGATCGGGCTCGGCCAGGCCGTAGGCGCGCAGCATCGCGCCCGTCGTCTCGAGGGTGCGGTGGTACGCGGACGACCGCGCGACGATCTCGGGGTCGACCCGCATCTGCGTCGCCTCGTACCGCCCCGGCCGCTCCAGCGCGAAGGCCCGGTAGGCGTTGGCGAACCCGACCAGGGCGTCCTTCCCCGCCCGGCCCGCCACGGCAGCAGAGATGCGCTCGATGAACTCCCCCGCGGCCAGCAGCGCGACCCGGGTGCGCAGATCGTGCAGATTCCTGACGTGCGAATACAGGCTGGCGTCCTTGACCCCGAAGCCGCGGGCCAGCGCGGAGATCGTGACCTTGTCGAAGCCGACGGAGTCGGCCAGATCGGCCGCCGCCTCCACCACGCGTTCGGTCGTGAGACCCGCGCGAACCATTCGCCACCTCCGTCGAAGCATACCTAGACACCCTAGGCAGCTCCCTAATATACACAGGCGACTCCATCCGGGCGATGCCGAACAGGCCGTTCCCGCACGCCGTATCCATACTGAAGATCTCGGCATTCCCGAAGATCCCGGCATCCCCGAAACAGATTGCAGAGCCCATAGATGAGCGGCACTGCACAGATCGGCGCCACAGGGCTCGCAGTCATGGGCCGCAACCTCGCCCGCACCTTCGCCCGCAACGGATTCGAGGTCGCGGTGCACAACCGGACGACCGCGAAGACGGACGCGCTGGTCGACACCGAGAAGATCAATGGCAGGACACGCCGACCCGCGAGTCTCCGCTGCCGCCCACCGTGCGCGACTCGCTTCTCACCTATGCGGAGAAAAGGGAGTGGACGAGAACGGGTACCTACTGCAATCCGCACACAACGATCCCTGCACTGGGGTCACTCAACTATGCAGTACCAGTGGTGGTCAGCAAGGAAAAAGGCTGGCATCACCCGAAAGCTCAGCCCGTATTCACTGCGACACTTCTTGCCTCGAACTGCCTATCCAAGGATGTTCCGATCACCGACGTCGCAGAGTGGATGGGGCACAGCAACATCAACATGACTTTCAGGATCTACCGCCACCTCATGCCGGCCTCGGCAGGTCGGGCGGCTCGACTCCTCAACGAGGGACTATGAAGCACTTAAAGACGAAGGGCCGGGCGTATGCCTGGCCCTTCATGCGGTTTTCTGCTGTTGGGCTCACCGGTCGAGGTCGGCCACCTTGAACTTCAGTTTGCCCCGAAGTAGTACCTAAGGGCTGTCATGACTTCGGGACTCTTCGGTACATCCAACGTCCCGTCACGTCGAGATAGACCGCTGCGTTGGCGACTCCGACGTAAGAACGTTCCATTCACTTTCTCTCCCCACATGGTCCGACGTACACCGGCCTGGCCGCGACCGCGCCATCACCTTGCGAGCCGCCCCTCAGATCACCACGACGTGGTGCCGACAACACACGCCGACTGCGCGTCTCCGAACCAGTCCTCAGCGCGAAACAGCCCCCGGACCGCGCCCCGCACGAACCGAACCGTCGCGCCACAGAGTGCTGGCGACCATCCGGGGAACATTGGCGACACCATGGCAGCCTCCCAGTCCGCGATCGTCTGTACCTCGTAAGCTCGGTAGCCCGTTCCGTTATGGGGGTCGGCCGGACTACCGAAGACCACGAAACCGGAAGTGGGCAGAGCCACAATGAGCAGCACAGCGCAGATCGGTGTCACCGGGCTTGCCGTCATGGGTCGTAACCTGGCCCGGAATTTTGCACGCAATGGATATACCGTTGCGGTGCACAACCGCACGGCCGCTCGCACCGAAGAACTCGTCGAACAGTTTGGCGATGAGGGTGATTTCATCGCGACCGAGAGGGCCGAGGACTTCGTGGCAGCCCTGGAAAGGCCACGATGTCTGGTCGTCATGGTGAAGGCCGGAGAGGCCACGGACGCAGTGATCGCGGAGTTCACGCCTCTCTTGGAACCCGGCGATGTGATCATCGACGGAGGCAACGCGCACTTCGCAGACACGCGCCGCCGAGAGCGCGAATTGCGCGAGCAGGGCATCCACTTCGTCGGCACCGGCATCTCCGGCGGCGAGGAAGGCGCGCTCAATGGACCGAGCATCATGCCAGGCGGCAGCAAAGAGTCTTATGACTCACTTGGGCCGATGCTGGAAAAGATCTCCGCGAAGGCCAAGGACGGCGCCCCGTGCGTCACGCATATCGGTCCTGACGGCGCCGGACACTTTGTAAAAATGACACATAACGGCATCGAGTACGCGGACATGCAGCTCATCGGCGAGGCGTACCAGCTGCTCCGCGACGTGGCCGGATACTCCCCCGCGCAGATCGCGGACATCTTCCGCGCCTGGAACACCGGGCGCCTGGACTCCTACCTCATCGAGATCACCGCAGAAGTGCTCTCGCATGTCGATGTGGCGACCGGTAAGCCCTTCGTGGATGTCGTGCTCGACCAGGCGGAGCAGAAGGGCACCGGCCGCTGGACCGTACAGATCGCCCTCGACCTGGGCGTTCCCGTCTCCGCCATCGCCGAGGCCGTCTTCGCCCGCTCCGTCTCCGGCCACGCCGCCCTTCGTGATGCCTCACGCCACCTCGCCGGACCGACCGTCCGCAAGCTCGGTGAGGACGAGGCGGCGGCATTCGCCGACCAGGTCGAGCAGGCACTGTATGCCTCGAAGATCGTCGCCTATACCCAGGGCTTCCACGAGATCGCGGCCGGCAGCAAGCAATACGACTGGAACATCGATCTCGGCAAGGTCGCCGCGATCTGGCGCGGCGGATGCATCATCCGGGCCGCGTTCCTCGACAGGATCACCAGCGCCTACGAAGCCCAGCCTCAGATGGCAAGCCTTCTCTCCGACAAGAGCTTCGCCGAAGAAATCGCCGCCGCACAGAACGACTGGCGCACCGTGATCGCCACCGCCGTCACCGAGGGCGTCCCCATCCCCGCCTTCGTCGCCACCCTCGCTTACTACGACTCCCTGCGCGCCGAGCGCCTCCCCGCCGCCCTCACCCAAGGCCAGCGCGACTACTTCGGCGCACACACCTACCACCGCATCGACCGCGACGGCGTCTTCCACACCCTCTGGGGCGGCGACAAAACCGAAGTCGAAAGCTGACCGACACCCGCAAAGGCTGATGAGGGGGCGGATTCCTCACCCCAGATGCGATCGCGGACGTTGAAGGGATCAAAGGCGGGGCCGCGCTTCCCTTCACCGCTCGGCGGTGCTCGAGACCGATGTACTCCGTCTCGTCGCTGGAGGGCACGACACCGCAGGCATCGCGAACAGGCTCTCCTGCTCCCAACGCCCGATCAAGGAAGCCCTGCACCAACTGAAGCTCGTCGCCCGTCAGTCCTCGCGTTTGAGGCCCTTGATGACGCGCTGCCGTATTGAATGCGGCCGTTGGGTCAGCTGCCTGCAAGGCAGCACCGGGATGCCACCCCGATGGTCACTTCGCGGCGCAAATGACCTCGACGAAGTGGCCCACTCGCTCCTCCGGTAGGCGACGTGCGAGGTCCGCCTCACTGATCATGCCGACCAGGCGATGGTTCTCAATGACCGGCAGCCGCCGGATCTTGTGCTCTTCCATGGCCCGCAGAACGTCATCCGTGTCGGCCCCAGCGTCAATGGTGATCGGTTTACCCTGCTCAAGCATGCCTGCGGTCATGCTCTTCGGGTCTTTGCCCTTGGCGAGGCACTTCACCACGATGTCGCGGTCGGTAACAATGCCGTGGAGCCTGTCGTCCGGCCCGCATACCGGGAGCGCTCCGACGTCCAGCTCGCTCATCCGGCGCGCCGCGACCTCCAGCGTCTCGTTCTCTTGGATGCAGGTTGCATCGGCGTGCATGATCTCCCGTGCAATGGTCATGGCCGGCTCCTTCGATCCTGAGGATCCACGCGGCAGAGCCCACAGATCCGGGCACGCCTCGAATCTTTCCTCCCTGAAACCAGTGTGGGTTCTTCGTATCCCGTACGCACGCTGGTCTCCAGAGTCGCCGCGCCCGACCTGCGCGGCATCGCCTGGCCTGACCGCGTTCGGGACGGGACCCCGGTAGCGGATGGTGTTCCCCTCGGTGTTTTCGGGGGGCCATGGCGTCGACGGTGACTGATGCCCTCGCCGGTCACTGCGAGCCGGAGGCGAGTCCGGTCAGCCGCATACGGCTGCAGTCGTGATTGACGACATCGAGGAGTCGAAGTCATCGGTGGTCAAGAGGCCGACGACACGCCGATACTCTTCCAGAACGGGCAGCCTGCACACGCCGGACCTACGAGCGCGCTCTTCCTTGAGGTCTCATCGGCCGGGTAACGGGTGGTGCTCCGGAGCGCTCGGGCCATCACCGGCAGGTGCAGCGCAGCACTTGCGTGACCTGTTCTTGGCCGTCGGAGCACGCCTCTCTTCTCGCGTCGCATGCGATCCCGCACCGCGGCGCCCTCAAGTGTCCAGGTGTGGGGCGGCTGTTCACCGCTGCTCACGCAACAGCGTGAGGCGGCGTTTGTACTCCTCCTCGTCGATTTCCCCTCGAGCGAACCGTTCTGCGAGCAGGTCTTCGGCTCGTCGGCTTCCCCATGCTGCCTCACCGGAGGACGAACCGGACTGGCGACCGCGGTGGGTGTTGGTGAGGTAGTGGGTGAAGGCAACGATCCCGACGATCAGCAGCGACCAGAACACCACCATGATCATCCTTCGGGTCGGCCAGCCTTCAACAATTCCACAGTGGCGCTGCATGACGCCGATAAGGAAGGGAAACATGGGCCCTGTCAGGGGGCTGAACGGTCCGTGTGATCTGTACGCGGGCGGTCGCTGACCAAATCCGCTCAACGCGTTGGCCCTCGCGTGCCTCCGGCACTCTGGGGAGCGCGACACATCGAGGGAACGACGGTGCGGGAGTCGCCCCTTCCGCACTGCTGTCGCCCCCTGCGCCACGGTCCAAGGCGTGGAGGACGGCGGCAGAGGATTGACGGGTGAGCAGTGTTCGCGGAAAGGCGTACCGGGAGCACGGCCGCTGGCCTTGTGGTCGGACGACAGCGGCACGGAACCTCACGTGCTGGTGGGTGAACTCGGTACGTCGTCGGTCCTGTAGGCCAGGGACTCGGTGACGGACACCACACCGTCGACGCTCCTGCACAGCCGTTCGATGATCGGGATCAGGCTCTTGAACTCGACGGAACCTCTCAGAGCCACCTCCCCCTGCCGGACCTCGGCCGTCACCGCCGAGGGAGCGAGGCCCATCGTCTGCTGCAGCAGATCCCGGTCGATCTCCTCACGGATGGCTTCATCGCGGCGCAGGAAGACCCGTAGTAGGTCTCTGCGGCTGACAATGCCCAGCAGCTTATCCGTCTCGTCCACAACGGGCAGACGTTTCACGTCCTGCACTTCCATGAGGCGGGCAGCCTCGACCACGGTCCATTCCGGACGAGCACACACCGCCGGAGCCGACATCACTTCCTCGGCCCTGGCCCCTTCGGCCTTGGCCCGCTCCCACGCCTCCAGATGAGGAATCGGTGTCCGGCCGGTCGGATCGGTCAGGTCGGCGGACTTGCGCAGCAGGTCAGCCTCGGACACGACACCCATGGGCCGGTCCAGTTCGTCCACCACGGGCACCGCGGTGACATCGTTCTCCGCCAACAGTTTGACGATCTCCTTGAACGGCAGGTCACGCCGCGCCCGAACGACGTCACGGGTCATGAGCTCTGCAATGGTCCGGTGGTGCATGTGACTCGCCTTTCGGGGGGTTGTCAGAAGTGGTCATGTGTCGAGCGGATCAGGAACCAGTCGCCCACGGTCGAACCGACCGGGCTCGATTCCGGGCCGTTCGGCCCCGAGAACGGCCCATTACGGGACAGCCCTCAGGCCCCACGGCATTGTGCTTTCCTCCTCGTGCGACGGCACGCCGTGCGTGGCAGTTTGAGTACAACGACACGATGAGAAACGGTGAGATCATGCGAGCTCACCTCGGCGATCGCCTTGTTTGCGAAGCCCACCGGCTCCAAGTCCATGGGGTACCAGTAGGGCGGTATCCAGCCGACACGTCGGCGCTCCGAGAAGGCTCGGACCCGCGTAGCAGTAGCCCAGACAGCGCACGGCCTGCAGCGACGTCGCTCCGTCCGGCGAGGCCGTGCCCGCCATGATGCCCAGTTCGCGCTCCGTATCGGTGAGATGCCGGCCGTTCTGGGCGGCGAAACACGCGGTCGCGGAGCAGACCCTGAGATGACGGCGACCGTGCGCGGTCGCGAGGTCCGCGTAGTAACTGGCCGGTCCGAGCGCGGCAGCAGCGGGCAGACCGACCTGGGCGGCGAGCGCCGGAGCCCATGCCTCGGGACTGTCCGCCGTACCCGCTCTGGCCTCGGTCAGCGTCTCGATCAGCCGGGTGCCTGGCCGACCGCGTCGGCCTGCCAGGGCCCGGAATGCGTCGAAGCGGTCCGCCGAACCGACAGGAGCCATGCCTTCATCGTGGAGGCGGCCGACCATGCGACCGTGGCCGCAATCGCGGCATGGGGCGCTTGCGTATACGAGCGTGGCACGGCAATGGCAAGGCGACCTGTGGGAGCGGAACGCGTGGTCGAGAGTGATCGGCGAGTCGATGGGACCGGCTCATCGGCCGGCCCGGCTCATCGAGCGCGTCGTACCGGATCTGCGCGGCGGAGCCCGCTCGGCGCTGACGCTTGACTTCGGGCATGGTCTCTTCCATAACGTCGACCCATGTCGGAAGAGAAAAGCCCGGGCGCGCCCGGAAAGCTGCCGCGCTCGCTGTACGAGCGGGAGCTGTACCGGCTCCAGACCGAGCTGGTGAGGCTCCAGGAGTGGGTACGTGCCGAAGGCGCACGGCTCGTCGTGGTGTTCGAGGGACGTGACGCGGCGGGCAAGGGCAGCACCATCAAGCGCGTCACCGAGCACCTCAACCCCCGGGTGGCGCGTATCGTCGCGCTGCCGCGGCCCACCGAGCGCGAGCGCGGCCAGTGGTACTTCCAGCGCTACGTCGAGCACCTTCCGGCCACGGGGGAAATGGTCCTGCTCGACCGGAGCTGGTACAACCGCGCCGGCGTCGAGCGCGTCATGGGTTTCTGCACGATGGAGGAGCACCAGCGGTTTCTCCGGCAGTGCCCGATCTTCGAGCGGATGCTGGTGGAGGACGGCATCCTGTTGCGCAAGTACTGGTTCTCGGTCAGTGACGCGGTACAGGAGGAGCGGTTCCGGCGCAGGCTGCAGAATCCCACCCGCCGGTGGAAACTCTCGCCGATGGACCTGGAGTCGATCACCCGCTGGGAGGCCTATTCGCGGGCGAAGGACGAGATGTTCGTCCACACCGACATCTCGGAGGCTCCTTGGTACGTCGTCGAGAGCGACGACAAGCGCAGGGCCCGGCTGAACATGATCTCCCACCTCCTGTCGACCGTGCCGTACGAGACGGTCGATCCGCCGGTGATCGAACTGCCAGCGCGGCCTCCGGCCACCGGGTACCAGCGACCGCCGAGAGACCTTCAGACGTACGTCCCCGACCACGCGTCGCGGCTCGGGAAGTAAGGCGAAAGGCGCACACGATCAGGTCGCGAGAGGTACGACGGCCACCGGACAGTCCGCGTGGTGGAGCAGGACATGGGCGACTCGGCCGAGTTGGAGTCCGAGGTGGCCCCGGCGATGGTGCGCTCCGACGACGACCAGGTCCGCAGCGGCCGAGCGCCGCACCAGTACCTTCGCGGCCGTTCCCTCAACCACCGCCGAGTGCAGCCGGACCGTCGGGGCTTCGCGTACGGTCTCCGCCACCGCTTCGTCGATCAGGGTCGCCGCACGTTCCTTGTGGTAAAGGTGCTCACTGGCAGTACGCCGGGGGTCGGCATGGTTGTGACCGGGACAGCGCCAGGCACGTACGGCATCCAGTTCGCAGCCCCTCGCCACGGCCTCACGGAAGGCGAACCGAACCGCCGCCGGCGCTTCCCCGGATTCCCCGATACCCAGGAGGATCCGCCCGTGTCCGCCTTCGATTCCTGCCCTGTCACCGCGCACGACGATGACGGGGCACGGGGCCCGCGCGGCCACGGCCAGACTGACCGAGCCGAGCAGAAGTCCGGTCAGCCCGCCACGGCCTCGCTCTCCGGTGATCAGCGCCTCGGCATGGCGTCCCTCGTGCAACAGAGCGATCACCGCGTCCTCGGGCGTCACCTCGGCCGCGACGTCGACATCCGGATGACGGCGGCGGGCCCGCTCAGCGGCGGTTTCGACGATGAGGCCGGCGAGTGCCTGCTCCGAAGGGCGGCCCAAGGTGAGTGCGAGTGCGGCGCCCTCGTACTGCTCCCACCCGGACGCGTACACCAGCCGCAGCGACAGCCCGCGGAGGGCTGCCTCGTCGGCGGCCCAGTCGACCGCCCTCAGGCTGCTCTCCGATCCGTCCACACCCGAGACCAGGGGCAGCTTCATCATCCCCACCGCCTTCCGTTCGCCTGCTGGAGGGAGAGCGCCTGTTCTCACAATCGCATCGGAGCAGGTCGACGGTGAGGGCCGATTCGGTCCGGATGGCGAGCGTTCGACCCTTTCCATGGTCCGGCTGGACCCGTCGCACGACGACGTACTTTTCAGCAGCGGCACGACAGGGGCCAGACGTGCTCGTCGCCGCCCCGGCGCCCGGTTGGCCCGCTTTGCCCAGGAGGCGATAGTGGAGGGACCGGTCGGCGGTCTGGTCCGGTCTCGCGATCGGGCGCAAAGGGAGACTCAGCCGACAGGGCCGCCGAGTACTCCGGGACCGGACGGGCCTGCGGCAGGGGCCGGACGACCCATGTCCGTGAACCGGGTGCCCGGCGATGCTTGCACTGGGAACCACAGAGGAGTCACGCCCGAGGAGCACCCCATGGCTGCGTCCCCGTACACCGTCAGCGACGTCATGACCCACACGGCTGTGGCCATCGGCCGCGAGGCCTCGTACAAGGAGATCGTCGAGCTGATGCACCAGTGGAAAGTCAGCGCCGTGCCGGTCCTGGAAGGCGAGGGCCGCGTCGTCGGAGTCGTCTCCGAGGCGGACCTGCTGCCGAAGGAGGAATTCCGGCAGGACGACCCGAAGCTGCCCGGCCAGCTCGAGGAGGCCTCCAAGGCCGACGCCGTACTGGCCGGAGATCTGATGTCGAGTCCGGCCGTCACCGTCCACCCCGACGCCACTCTCGCCGAGGCCGCCCGCATCATGGCGCGCAAGCGAGTGAAACGACTGCCCGTCGTGAACGATCTCAGCATGCTGGAGGGCGTCGTGAGCCGCAGCGACCTGTTGAAGGTGTTCCTGCGCCCGGACGAGGAGATCGGCGAGGAGATCCAATCCGCCGTGCTCGCCGAACTGTCTTCCCCGGACCGTGTGGAATTCACTGTGCTGGACGGTGTCGTCACTGTTCAAGGGCCTCTCCGGGACCGTTCTCAGGTGCCGCTTCTGGCCCGGGCCATTCGCGCGGTCGAAGGCGTCGTGGACGTCCGCATGGAACTGGCCTGAAGCTTCCAAAGTTTCCAGAAGCGCGCGGTTCCTCTCCGGGTTCCCTCTCCCTCGCGGAAGCGTCCGTCACGACGGGGTTCACGCGAGAGGAACCGTGATCACCGGGCAGTGCGCCCGGTGCAGCAGCCCGTGGACGACGGAGCCGAGCCGCATGCCCTCGTAACCTGGGCGGCTGCCACACCGAAACGGCACGGAGCGCGGCTCCGCGGAGGTCGGCGTCCTCGAACGCCAGCCCCAGCGCCGCCTTCGAGGGCGCACTGCCGTCGATTCCCACCACCAGGTAGGCGGCTGCTGGGTGATGTCAGGTAGGCGGCTGCTGGGTGATGTGCTCCGCGTCTCCCACAACCACCACGGGGCAGCGCGCCTGCTGTGACGGGGACGACGAGGGAGCCGGCGCTGAAGTACTCCGCGGTACGGCTCAGATGGCGGGATCCGAGAACGACCATGCGGGCGCTCACAGACAGTCCCCCGATCACGGCAGCCGGGAAACCGTCGAGCAGATCGGTGACCGGCCGCAGTTGCGGATGGCGCGCCCGGACCCGGTCGGCCCCCTCCCGAAGAGCGTCCGCCCCGGTTCGGAGCGTGGCCTTCCTGCCTGGGCGGTCTTCATCCGCGCGCCGGTCGTGCGATGGAGGTACGACTACGACGAGCCGGAGGTCCAGCCTGCGTCGACAAGCCCCGTCGGCTGCCCAGGCCAACGCGAGATGCTGGTTTCCGGCCGGGTCGATACCTACGACCAGCTCACGACGTCCGTCAGTTTCCATCATGAATCGCTCCCTATGCGGATCCGTGCCGCGGAATGAGCTGGACGGGGCAGTGGGCGTGGTGCAGAAGGCTGTGCGTCGCCCACCCGAGGGTGGGGCCGATGTATCCGGGCGCCCGTCGCCCACCCATCACAAGCAAATCCACATCGCGCGATGCCTCCACCAGGGCCCCGGCGACGGTCAGACTCTTCTCGGCTTCCGCCCGAACGTTCAGAGCCGGGAATTCATCGCGGATCCGGTCCGTCACGGCGTTCAGATGGTGGAGGTGTTCACCAGTGATGGCTCCGACATCGTCGAGCATGGTCACGGCAAGTCCGACTGATCCGAGAATGTGCCACGCATGCAGGAGGCGCAGCGAGGCCTTGTGGATCTCGGCTTCGCGCGCCGCGTAGCGAGCACATTCGACATCGTGCTCGTCACGAACCGCGGCGAGCACCACGCCGCTCTCCGCCCCGTTGTCGGTGCCTCGGACTACGACGACGGGCGTCGTGGCGTCGGCGGCGACCTTCAGGCCAACAGAACCGAGCATGAGGTTCTCGAACCCTCCGAGACCGCGATTGCCCACCACGACAGTGCCACGCAGGCCGACGGTCCTGCGAAGGATGGGGACGGCTGCGCCGCCGCTGAACTCCGTGGTGACGTGCAGACCGGAATACTGTTCCGTGACGGCTTCGGCGGTCTCCCGCAGCAGTTCGTGGCCCGCTCTGCGGACGCGCTCGATGTTCTCTCCCGAGAGGTGGAGAACCCGGCTGTCCGTGTCGGCCGCGTGGACGATGCGCAGTGTGCTGCCACGGCATGAGGCCTCGGCCGCTGCCCACAGAGCTGCCCGGTGGGCCGGCTCGGACCCGTCGACGCCGACGACGACGGGTCCCAGTTCCAGGCTGCCGGTGTCGCCTTTCATGGTTGCTCCTCACCGAGACCGCTGAAGAGAGACAGCTCTCACACTGGCACCGCTCGCCCCTGCGGGAAGAGGACCGCCCAGGACCGCCCGGGGACCGGTGGCCCCCCGTCGGGAGAGTCCTGCCGGACCTCGGATTCCCGGACGCTCGAACCGGGTCCGACCGGTCCCGGCCACGCCCCGTTCGGCCCTCCTGCCCCTCTGCGGCCCGAAGGATCGTGGTTACTGGACAGGACAACCTCCGGCATGGCGTCCGGGTATATCGCTGCGAGACGGCAGGGGGTGCCGCCATGAAGCACATCAGAGTAGGAGACCTGATGACCGACGATGTCGTATCGGTCATCTCTCTCACCTCCTTCAAGGAGGTCGCGAAGCTGCTCGCCCAGCACGACATCAGTGGAATGCCCGTGCTCGACGACGAGGACCGGGTTGTCGGTGTCGTCTCCGAGAGCGATCTGCTGGGCCGACAGGCGGCGGGTCATCCGGATGCCGGTGCCCCGGCCCTGTCCGGAGCGGAATTCACCGCTACCGAGATCATGTCGACGCCGGCGGTGACCGTCCACGCGGAGGAAAGCGCGCCGGAGGCCGCCCGGCTGATGACGCGCAGTGGCGTGGAGAGACTTCCGGTCGTGGACGACGAGGGCAGGCTTGTCGGCATCGTCACTCGCCGGGACCTGCTGCGTCTCTTCCTTCGACCCGACGCGGAGATACGACGACGCATCGTCCAGGACGTGCTGGTGAACACCATGGGGCTTGGACCCGACGCGGTCGCCGTCCACGTCGTGGACGGCGTCGTCACCCTGGAAGGCCGACTGGAGAGCCGTAGCCAGATCGCGATCCTGGTCTACCTCGCCGAACAGCTCGACGGGGTGGTCGCGGTCGTAAGTCATGCGACCGCCCCCGCGGACGGTCCCGCACCCGCCTCCCTCCAGGGGGTTATGCATGGTCCGTCCTGCGAGCGGTGAGGCCGCGCGCTGCCATCGCCGCCCGTCACGGCATTCTGCACGAAAGGGAAATCGGATCATGATGCACCGCACTGTCGCAGAAGTCATGACCCGGGACGTCGCCACGGCCAGCCCCGAAGCATCACTCAAGACGGTCGCCTGGAGCCTTGCCTACAACGATGTCTCGGCCCTGCCCGTCGTAGACACCCACCACCACCCCATCGGCATCGTCTCGGAGGCCGATCTGCTCCGCAGGCAGGCGGGTCTGCCAGAAGCGGAGGGCCGTGACCAACTACGCGCAACTGCGGCCGTCGACCGCCGCGCCATGAACGCCCGAACCGCCGCTGATCTCATGTCCACTCCCGTTCTGACGGCCCGGCCCTCGTGGGGCATCGTCGAGACGGCACGCTTCCTGACCGAGCGAGGCGTCAAACGTCTTCCGGTGATCGATGACACCGGCACGCTCGTGGGCATCGTCAGCCGCTCGGATCTGCTGCGCCCCATGCTCCGCCGCGATGACGCGATGCACGAAGAAATCGTCGACGAGGTACTGGGCCGGACTCTCCGGCTGACACCGGGCGGCGTGACGGTCACCGTTCAGGAAGGAGTCGTCACCCTGAGCGGCACGGTGGAGGAACGCTCAACCATTCCGATCATCGAACTCCTGTGCCTCTCTGTCGACGGTGTCGTCAGTGTCGACCAGTCCCTCGCATACGCCGTGGACGATCTGCAGCCGGATCACGATTCCACGCATGACGCCGGCAGCCCCTGAGCGTCCGCGCCGGGGCAACAGGGCCGGGCAGTCCCCGGCGGAACCCGGGTGGTCCTGGCGGCGGACGTCGACGATGCCGACGCTCGGAGGTGCAGGGCCTCATATTCCTGGAGGAACGATGAAACATCTGCGTACCGTCGACGACGTGATGACGCACGCCGTCGTCACGGTCAACCGCGGAGCGCCGTTCAAGGACATCGTGGAGGCCATGCGGCGATGGCGGATCAGCGCTCTGCCCGTCGTGTCCGACGAGGGACGGGTCGTCGGCGTGGTCTCCGAAGCGGACCTTCTGCTCAAGGCACAGGGCGCAGACGAGTCCCGCGCCGTCACCGCAGGTCAGCTGATGACCATCCCCGCCGTGACGGTGCCCCGGAACGCGGGTATACCGGGGGCCGCCCGGCTGATGGCCCGTGGCCATCTCAAGCGGCTGCCGGTCGTCGACGACGACGGACGTCTCGTGGGTGTGGTCAGCCGGGGTGACCTGCTCAAGATCTACCTCCGTCCGGACGAGGACATCGCCCAGGAGCTGCGCGAGCTGATCATGAATCAGCTGGTCCCGGCGGGCTCCGCGTCCGTGTACGTCCGTGTGTCCGACGGCATCGTCCGTCTGAGCGGCACCGTTCCCGGCCCGTCACTCGGTGACGTGTTGGTGCGTGTCGCGCGCACCGTGCCGGGAGTCGTGGATGTCTCAGCCCGGTTCGAGTCAGAAGTTCCCGCGTGAGGGGAGGGCGACGATGAGGCATCGCAGCGTCTCCGACCTCATGACGCCCACGGGCGTCAGCGTCCAGCGCGGCACCACGTTCAAGGAGATCGCCCGGCTCCTCGAAGAGTTCGGCATCACCGCCGTGCCCGTCGTGGACGGCAACGGTTGCCCCGTGGGCGTCGTCTCCGAGGCCGACCTGCTCCGTCGGCACGAAACCGGGAACACCGCAGCCGATCTCATGAGTCACCCGGCGATCACCGCGGCTCCGGGATGGAGCGCTGTCCGCGCCGCCCGCGTCATGGAGAAGCACAAGGTCAAGAGGCTCCCCGTCATCGACAGCGAAGGCAGGCTGATCGGGGTCCTGAGCCGCAGCGACCTCCTGCAACTCTTCCTGCGCAGGGACCACGCAATCCAGGAGGAGATCCTCGAAGACGTACTGACTCACACACTGCGGCTCAGTCCCTCGTCGCTGACCGTCGACGTCACCGACGGTGTCGTGACCCTCAGCGGCACCGTGACCCGGCACAGCCTCGTCCCCGTCGTCCTCCGTCTGTGCCGGAGCGTCGACGGAGTCGTGGATGTGGTCAACCGGCTCGGCCACGAGCAGGACGACCTGTCCGACGATGTACGCGTGGACACACGACAGCTGGACACCCGACAGCAGCAGTAAGGGGATCTGACTCGCCGACGCGTACGCGAGTTCCTCACCGACCCGAAGCAGCCCTGTCCGAGGAGGGCCATCATGAACCGGCGTATTGTCGTCGGCCTCGACGGATCCGCAGAGAGTGTCGCGGCAGCCCATTGGGCCGCCCGGGAAGCGCTCCTTCGCGGTGCGCCCCTCCATCTCGTCCACGCCGAAATATGGTCTCCGCCCCACGGTGTTCCCGCGGCCGGTTCCGAAGAGCGCCGCCAAGCAGCCCGCACCCTCCTGCGTGAAGCTTCCGACAAACTGCTGGACCAGCACCCACGACTGAACATCAGCGCCGAATCGTTCGACGGACAACCAGCCGCCTCACTGGTGCATGCCACAGCGGACGCGGGCATGCTGGTGCTCGGCTCCCGGGGACTGGGCACGCTCAGGGGTTTCGTACTCGGTTCCGTCGGCATGGCCGTCATCCATGCCGTGGAGCGGCCCGTTGTCCTGGTACGCGCAACAGAGGACGCGCTGCCGCACGCCCAGGGGCAACACCTGAACCGCGGCGTGGTCGTGGGCGTCGACACCGGTCGGCCGTGCGACGCCCTGCTCTCCTTCGCGTTCGACGAGGCATCACGGCGAGGCTGCACACTCCATGCGCTGCACAGCTGGATGCTGCCCCCTCTGGCCGGGTCCGGAGCGACGTACAACCCTGAAGTCAACGCCCGGATCGCCCAGATCAAGCGCACCGGACTGGACGACATGCTGCGGCCCTGGCAGGACATGTACCCGGCTGTCGAACTCGACGCGCAAGCGACGGTCGGCCCCTCCTCCGAGCAACTCCTGGAGGCAGGTTCCGAAGCAGGTCTGATGGTTGTCGGCCGTCGCATCCGCCGCTCCTCGGTCGGCACGCACATCGGCCCGATCGCTCACGCGATCCTCCATCACTCCGCCGCGCCCGTCGCCGTCATCGCTCACGAATGACGATGTCGTCCCGGCAGATCCTGGCCGGGCCCGCCGGTCATCGGCCTCTTCCGCAGTGCGGCAGAAGGGAATCATGACGATGACGTTCGTCAGCCCCATCTCGTCGCGGACCCGGCGCAATGCCCGGCACTCCAGGGCGAATCCTTCGCGGTAGCCGTCGCTGTAGTAGCGGCTGGCGCCACGCCAGCCGATCATCGGATTCGCCTCGACCGGTGCGAATACCTGTCCACCGAGCAGCCGCGCGTACTCATTGGTCTTGAAGTCGCTGGTCAGCACGACGACCGGGTACGGGGGTGCGGGGCGCCGCGGGACGGGGTGGCTGCCCGGCCGAAACGAGGCTCAACCCGGGACGAGGACAGCGGCGCCGCTGACCCGGTCTGCGGCCAGATCGCTCAGAGCCTGGTCGGCACGGCTCAGCGGATAGGGGCTTACGGTGACCCGCATGCCGATCCGTGCGGCCGTGTCCAGGAAGTCGCGGCCGTCCTGCCGGGTGTTGGAGGTGACGCTGCGCAGATTGCGTTCCTCGAAGAGGTGGCGCCGGTAGTTGAGCACGGGGATGTCGGTGAGGTGGATGCCCGCGACGGCGAGCGTTCCCGAACGGTCCAGTGCCTCCAGTGCCACGGGTACCAGATCACCGACCGGTGCGAACAGGATCGCCGAATCCAGTGGTTCGGGCGGGCGGTCGTACGCGCCGCCCACGGAGGAGGCACCCAGGTCGGCGGCGAGTTCACGGGCCCGTTCCGAACGGGTCAGCACGTGCACGGTCGCTCCTTCGGCCAGGGCGACCTGCGCCGCCAGATGGGCCGAGGCACCGAAGCCGTAGATCCCGAGCCGGCCGCCGGGCGGCAGGGCGCTGCGGCGCAGAGCGCGGTAGCCGATGATCCCGGCGCACAGCAGCGGCGCCAGCGCTGCGGCGTCCTGGTCGTCCGGGAGTCGGTAGGCGTAGTCGGCCGGCACGAGGGCGATGTCAGCGAAACCGCCGTCCGCGTCCCAGCCGGTGTAGAGGGAGGCCGGGCAGAGGTTTTCACGGCCGGCCCGGCAGTAGCGGCAGCTGCCGCAGGTGCTGCGCAGCCACGCCCCACCGGCCCGGTCACCGGCCCGGAACCCCTTGACGGACTCGCCTGCGACGGCCACCCTGCCGACGATCTCGTGGCCGGGAACGGTCGACGCCCGGTGCGGGCTCAGGTCACCCTCGGCAAGGTGCAGGTCCGTGCGGCACACACCGCACGCCTCCACCGTGAGCAACAGTTCACCGGGCCCCGGTGAGGGCATCGCACGCCGCACACGCAGCAGCGGGCCGTCCCCGATCGGACCAGGACTCCCTACGGCCCACCCGGTCAGCGTTTCCGAAGCCGGCACGCGCACCATGCTCCCAGCCTGGCGCCGGCTGGCAGGTCCGGCAAACGCTCACCGGGGATCGGAGGGCCGGGCCGTACGCCGCTCCGTCCGGCAACGGCCCGGCCGTTCGAGCCGGTGACGAAGCCGCCCCTGCGGTCGACGCGCCCTCGGTCGGCAGCCGTGATGCCATGGAGACGGCCCCTGACGAAGGGATCCGTCATGAGCGGCACACCGTCCCTGGCGGCCTGCCTGCGCTCGCTGCAAGCCGTGGTCTTCGACACCGACGGCGTGGTCATCGATTCCGCACGGGTCCACGCCGCGGCCTGGCAGGGAGCCTTCGACGCCTGTCTCTCGGCCGCGGGCGGGCAACGCCCGTTCGATCCGGTGGACGACTATCTCCGCCATGTCGACGGCCGGTCACGGCTGGACGGGGCCACCGGTTTCCTGGCCTCCCGGGGGCTGGATCTGCCGCTCGGCGATCCCGACGACACGCCGGGCACCGCCACGGTGTGGGCCGTCGCGGCCCGCAAGGAAGATCTGTTCACCGCGAGCGTGCGTGCGCACGGTGTCGCCGCCTGGCCCGGCACCGTCCGTCTGCTGCACACGCTGCGGCGTGAGCGGATACCCTGCGCCGCTGTTTCGGCGTCCCGCCACGCGACCGAGCTGATGACCGCGGCAGGCGTGATCCGCCTCTTCCACAGCGTGGTGGACGGCAACGAAGCGCATCGGCTGGATCTTCCGGGCAAACCGGACCCGGCGCTCTTCCTGGAGGCGGCCCGGCGACTGGGCGTTCTGGCTGGGGACACAGCTGTGCTGGAGGACGCGCTGGCCGGGGTCGAAGCCGGCCGGCGGGGCGGATTCGGTCTGGTGGTGGGAGTGGACCGTACGGCCGGGGGAAGCAATTCGGCCGGACTGCGCCGCCATGGCGCCGATGTGGTCGTGACCGACCCCGGCGAGCTGCTGCTCGGGAAGGACTGACTCCTCCGCAGGCCCAGCAGACCGTGCCGGGCCTGCGCGGAGTCAGTTCAGCGGCAGACGGAACCAGTGCTGCTCCCCCGGGGCCACGGTCACCTGCCGCCCGCCGGGGAGACACACGGGCAGAGGGGCGGCCGGCCGGGAGCGGGGCACGTGAATCGCCAGGCGGCCCGGCAGGAGCCGGACCCGGATGCCCCTGTGTCCGCGATAACAGAACGTGAACGTGCAGCGCGGCATCTCCCTCAGCGGAATGGGATCGACACGGAGCCTGTCCGGGCCTGCCTCCAGCCCTGCGACGCCCCGTTCGACGAGATCGAGGGTGCCGGCCATGGCACCGAGGTGGATCCCTTCGCCGGTGGTACCGCCCTGCACGTCCGCCACATCGCTGAGCAGGGCTTCCTGACAGTACCGCCAGGCGTCCGGACCTCTCTCTCGCGCGAGCACCCAGCCGTGCACCAGGCTACTGAGGGTCGAACCATGACTGGTGCGGACCAGGTAGTAGCCGACCGTTGCGCGCCATACTTCGTCATCGAGCCGGTATCCGAGACGGTCGAACAAAGACCGCAGCTCGGCCGGGCGGAAGAGATAGCCGAGCATGAGTGTGTCGGCCTGCTTGGACGCCTGATAGCGATTGACCGTGTCCCCCTCGGACTCCAGGATCCGGTCGAGCCGACGGATGTCGCAGTAGCGGGAGCGGTACGCGTCCCAGTCCAGCTCGGCCAGCTCGCCATAGCCCTCGAACTGGCTGATGACACCGCCGTGGAACGGCACGTACAGCCGACGGGAGATGTCCTCCCAGCGGCTCAGCGTCCCGTCGTCCAGACCGAGTCGCTCGGCCAGCTCCCGTCGACGGGCCTCGGGAAGCCCGCCGAACAGCTCAAGTGCGCGGGCCAGCACCCAGGCCGCGGTCACATTGGTGTACGCGTTGTCGTCGACCCCGGGAGCGGCGGCCTCGGGGTAGGCGTCGTGGTACTCGTCCGGGCCGACCACACCGCGGATGCGGTAGCGCTCGCGATCGGCGTCGTAGGTGGCCGCGGCGCCCCAGTAGCCGGCTATGTCGAGCAGCAGCTCCGCCCCCGATCCTTGGGCGAATCCGGTGTCGCCGGTGCTCTGACCGTACCGCCACACGTTCCAGGCGATGGCCGATCCGACATGGCGCTGCAAGTGCGAGTGGTCGGGAAGCCAGCGGCCGGAGCGGGGGTTGAGATGCAGCGTCTGCGCCTCCTCGGCGCCGGAACTGCCGCTCTGCCAGGGGAACATCGCTCCTCGCAGGCCGGCCCGGCGGGCCGCGTCACGGGCTGCGGGCAGGCGACGGTGGCGGTACATGAGAAGGCCCCGTGCCACTTCCGGGAAGTGCAGGGTGAGGCAGGGCAGTACGAACAGCTCGTCCCAGAAGACATGTCCCCGGTACGCCTCGCCGTGCAGTCCCCTGGCGGGCACTCCGACGTCCAGCTCGGCCGTGTGCGGGGACAGTGTCTGGAGGACATGGAAGAGGTGGAGGCGAAGGATGCGGCCCGCTTCACCGGGTGCCTTCAATTCGCCCTGGCTCCAAAGGCGTTCCCAGGCCGCACGGTGGGAGGCCAGCAGCGCATCGAACGGCGCCGTGTGCGACGCGTCCTCGACAGCGAGCGGCAGTGGGTCGCCCGCGGGGCGGTCCAGCGAGGTGTACAAGGCGACGCACTTCACCACGGTGGCGCAACGCCCCCGGGAGACCGGCAGCCTGAATCTCTGGACCGTCCCGGTCCCGGTGCAGCTCGATCCCACCGCTACGAGGGGCCGCGACGACGTTCGCACGGCGACGGCGATCCGGATCCCGGACGAACGGGTCCGGCAGGACAGCCAGGCCACGCCGTCCGCTTCGGCTCCGGCACGGTGGCCGGTGAGATGACGTCCGTCGAGCCCCTGGTACCGCTCGACGCCACTGTTGGTGACGTCACCGTCGATGACGGACTCGACCTCCACCGCCCCGCTCCAGCCGTACCCGTGGAAGGTGGTTCTCTGAGCGGCGAGATACGGGGCGCCCATGTGAACGAGTCTGGTGTGGGTGACGCCGAGCCGGCGCCCGTGGCCGTCCTGGAAGAACAGACGCCGGGTGAGAACGCCGCCTCGCAGATCGAGCGAGACCTTGTGATGCCGCAGACTCGGGTCATCGGTGGTGAGCCAGTCCCCCGCCGGTCCGTCGTCCGGCAGGCAGCGGTAGCGCAGGCGCGTCCAGTCGGGCAGGTTGACCATGTCCTCGTTGCCGACCCGTTCTCCGGCGACCTCCGAGAAGAGCCGGTCGTAGCAGCCAGCAGCGTAGGTACCGGGATAGTGGACCGCGTCGGCGGGCGACTCGGGCGCGGCGCCCCTGGTGGCGAATCGGCCGTTGCCGAGCGTGCACAGGGCTTCGATCGTCCGCTCCGCCTTGGGGTCGTAGCCGTTGAAGTCCCAGGTGGACGCTGTGCTCATGGCTGAGCCGGGGCGATGATCTCGTTGTGCTGCGGTCCTCCCAGTGTCACCTTGAGCGCACCTGTGTCCGCGGCACGGGAGAACACGTCATATGCCTCTTCCATCTGCCCGAGCTCGAAGCGGTGGGTGATCAGTGATGACGACGGCAGCCGGCCGGCGGCCAGCATGCCCAGCAGCATGCGCGTGGAGTACGTGTCGACCAGCCCCGTGGTGATGGTGATGTCCCTGCTCCACAGGTCTTCGAGGTGGAGCGTCGCCGGCCTGCCGTGGACGCCGATGTTCGCGACGCGGCCTCCGGGCCGGACCATGCGGGTGCACATCTCGAAAGCCTCGGGGACGCCGACGGCTTCGATGGCGACGTCGGCGCCGAGCCCCTCGGGGAGGTCGTCGACCAGTTGTCCGGGTTCCTCGGCCGCGCCCGCCGTCGCATCCGCGCCCAGCGAACGCGCGGCGGCCAGCCGGGATTCGGCGAGGTCGACCGCGATGATTCTTCGCGGGCTGTAGAGGCCGGCGCCGACGATGGCGGCGAGCCCGATGGGGCCCGCACCGACCACGACGACGGTGTCGCCGGGCCGTACGCCGCCGTTCAGCACCCCGACCTCGTAGGCGGTCGGGAAGATGTCGGCGAGCAGTACGCCGTCATGGCTGCCGACCGAAGCCGGCAGCGGGTGCACGGACAGATCGGCGAAGGGCACCCGTACGTATTCGGCCTGGGTGCCGTCGATGGTGTGGCCGAGCACCCAGCCGCCCCCGCCCCGGCACTGCCCGTAGTGGCCCTCGCGACAGAAGCGGCACCGGCCGCACGCGGATATGCACGAGATCAGGACCCGGTCACCGGGACGTACCGTACGGACGCCGGCCCCGGCCTCGACCACCGTGCCGACGGCCTCGTGCCCCAGCACCCGGCCGGAACCCACCTCGGGCACATCGCCCTTGATGATGTGCAGGTCGGTGCCGCAGATGGTGACGACATCGACGCGGATCACCACGTCGTCGGCGTCCTCGACCACGGGGTCCGGAACCTCCTGCCATGCGATCTGCCCCGGCCCCTGAAAAACGAGTGCCTTCACGATGCGGCCCCTCTTCCCGTATGTGTCCCGGTGAGGTTCTCCCCCAGGCTGCCCCGGTGCGGGCCCGCTCCACATGGGCCGGCCGGTCCCCGCCGGGGCCTTTCGGGCCCCTCCCGCCCCCGGTTGCGGGGATGTGATGGTGAAGACGCTGCCACCCACCGGAGAAGGGGACGGCGATGTCCGAGACAGAACCGCACCTGGCCGCGCCCAGAGCGAGACCCGCGCTGCTGCGCTTCCTGGGCGGCGTCCGGACCGTCACCGGCAGTAGATTCCTCATCGAGAGCGATCACGCCCGGATCCTCCTCGACTGCGGCCTCTTCCAGGGTTTCGCGGACCTGCGCCGCCGCAACTGGGCCAAGCTGCCGTGCGACGCCTCGTCCATCCACGCCGTGGTCATCACCCATGCCCACCTGGACCACTGTGGCTATCTGCCCCGACTGGTGCGGCACGGCTTCCGAGGACCGATCCTGACCACCGCCCACACCGCCAGGCTCGCGGAGATCGTGCTCCGGGACAGCGCGCGCCTCCAAATGGAGGCGGCCCGGCACGCCAACGAACACGGCTGGTCCAAGCACCGGCCCGCCAAACCGCTCTACGACGAGTCCGATGTCGACACCACCGTCAGGTTCTTCGACCCCGTGGAGGCAGGCAGCGAGATCGAGATCATGGCCGGCACCCGGCTCGTTCTGCATCACGGTGGGCACATCCTCGGCTCTGCCTGGGCCCACCTGACCCTCGAAGACGGCCACACCCTCGCCGCGAGCGGCGACCTCGGCCGCCCCGGCCATCCGCTACTACTGCCTGCGGAGCCGTTCTCGGGCGCCGACGTGCTGCTCACGGAGTCGACGTACGGCGACCGTGCCCACGAACCCGAAAGGGCCCAGGCGGAGTTCGCGGCCGTACTCGCCCGTACGTTCGCGCGAGGTGGTACCGCGGTCATCCCCGCCTTCGCGATCGACCGCACCGAGGTCGTCCTCCACGAGCTCGCCGGACTGCGCCACAGTGGGATCCTGCCGCGATCGGTTCCCGTGTACGTGGACAGTCCCATGGCTCTGGCCGCACTCGATGTCTACCGCGAGGCGCTGCGTGACCATTCTCCCGAGATCAGGCCCGAGATCCTCGCCCTGGGCGAACAAGCGATCAGCCCGGACCCGTTCCACACCACCCGGACCGTGCAGGAATCCATCTCCCTCAACAGTGCGCCCGGACCCGCCGTCATTGTCTCCTCGGCCGGCATGGCCACCGGGGGCCGGGTCCTGCACCACCTCCACCGGCTCCTGCCCGATCCACGCAATGCCGTCGTCATCGTCGGCTTCGCAGCCGCCGGCACCAGGGCCCGCGACCTCGTCGACGGTGCCAGCACGCTCAAGATGTTCGGCGAGTACATACCTGTACGCGCCGAGGTGGCCGATCTCCCGCACTTCTCGGCACACGCCGACGCCGACCAGATCATGGACTGGCTGCGCGGCGCCCCCGCACCGCACAACACCTATGCCGTGCACGGAGAGGAGTCCTCGTCCGATGCCCTGCGGGACCGGATCGACCATGAACTGGGCTGGACAGCGGTCGTACCCAGACCCGGAGAAGCCGTGCTGGTCCGCTGAGCGGCGCTACGAGGCTGTTCCGCGCGGCTCGTTCTCCGCGGTGCCAGGCTGTGAATGAAGGACGGGAGACACAACGTGTACGCCACGGAGCCTCACTCGTCGCAGATCCGACGCGAGGGCCGTGCCGGATCTGCCCTCTCCTGTTCGTCCCACGGCAGCAATCGGCCGCTCGCGCCCACATGAGGAACCTGCCATGACCTCCACCCGGTACACCGTCGACGACGTCATGACGAAGGCCGTCGTCACCGTCACGCCCGACACGGAATTCAAGGAGATCGCCGATGCCATGGAGCGGTGGAAG
The DNA here is from genome assembly GCF_045040875.1 of Streptomyces sp. NBC_00012. Lineage (NCBI taxonomy): Bacteria > Bacillati > Actinomycetota > Actinomycetes > Kitasatosporales > Streptomycetaceae > Streptomyces > Streptomyces sp. NBC_00012. Next base: position 1,080,134 of record NZ_CP108309.1, read on the forward strand.
GTCACCGCAGTACCAGTCGTCGAGGACGGGAACCACGTCGTCGGCGTCGTCTCCGAAGCCGACCTCCTGCCGAAGGAGGAGTTCCACGACCACCCGCCCGGCATGATCGACCAGATGCGCCGACTGAGCGACACCGCCAAGGCCGGCTCGGTCCGGGCCGAGGAGCTGATGTCGAGCCCTGCCGTCGTGACCGGGCCCGGCGCGTCGCTCCCGCAAGCCGCCCGGCTCATGGCCGACCGGCGTGTCAAGCGTCTCCCGGTCGTCGATGCCGACGGCAGGCTCAAGGGCATCGTCAGCCGCGCCGATCTCCTCAAGATCTTCCTGCGCCCCGACGACGACCTGGCCGCCGAGATACGGCGTGAGGTCGTCGACCGGCTGTTCCCCGACTCGCACCGGGACGTGAAGGTCGGCGTCACCTGGGGTGTGGCCACGCTCACCGGCCGCGTCCCCGACGCCGCCCTCATTCCCGTCGCCGCCCGCCTCGCCCAATCCGTGGAGGGCGTCGTCAGCGTGGACTGCCGTCTCGAAGGCCCGGTACCGGCCTAAGGGCTGTCCCGCCGGACAGGCCCTGGTCCAGGGAACGGAGGTATCCCTACCGAGAGCCATCCGGGACCGAGACAGGGACGAACGGCCCATACGTACCGGGCGACGATCCGCACCATGCTGAAGCCATCGCCCCGCCCCTTCCCGCCCCCGGGAGCCCACGATGCTCACCGAAGCGCTCGACGGCACCGCACTGGCCGACCTCGTCGCCGATGCCACCGCCGCCCCGTCCATGCACAACGCCCAGCCCTGGACCTTCCGCTACGGGCGCCGCAGCCGCACCCTCACGCTCCGGGCGGACTTCGAGCGAGCGATGCCGGAGGCCGATCCCTCCGCCCGCGCCCTTCACATCGGCTGCGGCGCGGCCCTGCTCAACCTGCGGGTCTCCGCGGCCCACCACGGCTTGGACGCGGCCGTCTCACTGCTGCCCGCACCGTCGGATCCCACCGTACTGGCCACCGTCCGTCTGGGCATCCACCCGGACATGCCGCGGAAACCCGCCGATGAAGCCCTCGCCGTTCTCCACCCGGCGATCAAGGACCGGCACACAAGTCGCTACCCGTTCGACGAACGGCCGGTCCCCGACGACGTCCGGGCACGCCTCGCCGAAGCGGCCCGTGCCGAGGGCGCGGACTTCGCGTTCCTGACCCCGATCCACCTGGAGACCGTGCTCGGACTGATCCGCGATGCCGAGGGCTACGACCGCGGCGACCCCGCGCGGGAGGCCGAGCAACAACGCTGGACGCGGAACACGCTGAGCGAAGCTCCGGTGGACGGAATCCCCGACTACGCCTTCGGACCTCGCGACGCCTCCGAACGAGCCACCACCCGCGACTTCGCTGGGACCCGGGTCATCCCTGGCCGGGCCCGTGTCCTGTTCGAGAACCGGCCTCAACTGGCCCTGCTGAGCACACCGGGCGACCACGTACCGGACTGGCTGCGCGCCGGACAGGCCCTCGAACGCGTCCTGCTGACGGCCACGCTCCACCAGGTGTCCACGTCGTTCGCCACCCAGCCGCTCGAATGGCCGGACCTGCGCTGGATCCTGCGCGACCCGGTCTTCGGCACGGGAAACCCACAGATGATCGTCCGTCTGGGATACGGGCCGAGCGGGCCACGCACACCACGGCGTCCCCTCGACCATGTGCTGACCATCGAACCGTAGAAACCCTGACCGCATACATCGCAGCAGGCAGCCATCCGAGCAGGAAAGGCGGTGGGAGCCGTGCAGCTCCCGATAGTCGTCGGAGTGGACGGATCAGAGGGCAGTCTCCGTGCCCTGGACTGGGCCGCCACGGAAGCGGCCCGCTCACGGCTTCCCTTGCGCGTCGTCCATGCGTCGTTGTGGGAGCACTACGAAGGCATGCGTCCCACCTTCGACACCGGGCGTCCGGCCGAGCAGATCCTCGCCGAGCATCTCGTCGCATCCGCGCAGGAACGTGTAGGTCGTCTCCACGCGGAGGTGAAGGTGATCGCCGACGTGCAGCCCGAGGATCCGGTGAGCGCGCTGGTGCGCGAGAGCCATGAAGCAGCCCTGGTCGTCCTCGGCTCCCGGGGCCGCGGTCGGATCGCCGGCATGCTCCTGGGGTCCGTGAGTCTCGCCGTCGCGGGCCGGTCCCACTGCCCGGTCGTCGTGATCCCGGCGGCCGCACCTGACGCTCAGCCGAAGCCGGGCCGCGTCGTCGTCGGAATCGGCGACGCCGCAGGACCGACGGCAGCCGCCCGTTTCGCACTCGTCCAGGCGGCGTCGCGCCACGGCGAACTGATCGCCGTACGCGCCTGGCGCTGCCCCGCCCACGAAACCGCGGATCATCCACTCCTCGCGGGCTCCCCTGCCTCCGCTCATCGCCGACAGGCCGAGGAACATCTCGAAGATGTCCTGGCCGTCCTGGAACGGACCGGATCCGAAGCCGTCGTCCACCGGTCCGTGGTACAGGGACCTGTACACCAGGTGCTCATCGAGGAGGCCGAGGGAGCGGAACTCCTGGTCGTCGGCGCGCGTCGTGCCGGTGGACACCATGGTCCGCACCTCGGACCGGTGAACCACTCGGTGTTGCACTACGTGTCCTGCCCGGTCGCCGTCGTCCCGGACACCCACTGAGCGCGAGTGCGGCACCGTTCCTCAAGGGGCGCCTTCGACCAAGTGCTCGTCGTCGCCGCCCGCCCGATATCCCTGCGCGCCGACGAGCGCGAGCGGCTGAAGACCCGGTGCGGACGCTGGTTGGCCTGGCGCTCGCACCGGAACACCGTCATGGTCACGGAGGTCCATCCAGCCCTCGGTGGTGGGCCAGAGCTACCGGCCTCATCCCCGCCGGTCCGGGCTGGCCGTATCCATACGGTTCTGGCGCCGATCCGGTCCCACGGCTGGCGGATCGGCGTCGGGCCGCCGCGCGGTCCGTCCCCGAGCGAGCCCCGACCACACGCGCCTTCGACCTCGCGGTGTTACAAATGGCAATGTGGTCAATCGTTTCGGACGATTCCGGAGCGCGCGGATGCGGTCACTCATAGGCAGGCGTCCCCGGAGCCTCGCAGGCCAGGTCTTCGCTCTGCAGGTGGCTGTCGTCGTGCTCCTCGTGGTCGCTGCGATGCTGGCGCTCGTAGCGGAGTCCCGGCACGACAGCAGCACGGAGGCGAAACACCGCTCCATCGCCGTCGCGCAGACATTCGCTCATTCACCGGGCCTCCTGGCCGCGCTGAGGGCCCCCGATCCCTCCGCGGTGCTCCAACCGCTCACCGAGGCGGGGCGGAAGGCGGCCGGCGTCGACTTCATCGTGGTGATGGACACGAAAGGGATCCGCTACACACATCCCCGTCCGGAGCTGATCGGTAAGAAGGCCGTCGCCTCCATCGCGCCGGTGCTGGCCGGCCATGTGTACACCGAGAGTGTCAACGGCCCGCTCGGCCGTGAGGCGCAGGTGATCGTCCCCGTCCACGATCACGCGCGGGTCGTCGCCCTGGTGGCTGCCGGCATGAAGGTCGAGAACGTGACCGGAGCGGTGGCACGACAGATTCCGATCATCCTCGGTGCAGGAGCGATCGCGCTCGGATTGGCCACGAGCGGGACGGCCCTGGTGACCAGGCGGCTGCGGCGGCAGACCCACCGTCTGGGCCCTGCCGAGATGAGTCGCATGTACGAGCATCACGACGCGGTACTGCACGCCGTGCGCGAAGGCGTGCTCATCGTCAGCAAGGACGGCCGACTGCTACTGGCCAACGACGAGGCCAGACGGCTGCTGGATCTGCCGCTCGACGCCGAGGGGCGACTCATCTCGGACTTGTCCAGTCTTGATCCCGGCATGGTGGAGCTGCTGGCCTCGGGACGCACGGCCACGGACGAAGTGCACCTCGCGGGAAGCCGACTGCTCGCGGTGAACCAGCGGCCCACGGACCGTCGCGGTGGCCCCCAGGGGACGGTCGCGACCTTGCGTGACTCCACAGAACTGCGGTCGCTGTCCGGCAGGGCGGAGAACGCCCGCGAGCGGCTTAGCCTGCTGTACGACGCAGGTCTCGGCATCGGTACCACGCTCGATGTGGTGCGCACAGCAGAGGAACTGACCACGATCGCGGTCCCCCGGCTCGCCGACTTCGCAACCGTCGATCTGGCCGAACCGGTCCTCCACGGTGACGAGCCGACCAGTACGGACACGGACATGCGCCGCACCGCTGTACGCGGCATCCGGGACGATCATCCCCTGTACAAAATCGGCCGGCTGATCAGCTTTCTCCCCTCCACACCACAGGCACGGGCCTTCGCCACCGGTCGGCCGGAGCTGGTGCCTGACCTGTCCGCCGCACCCGGCTGGCTCGCCCAGGACCCTGAGCGGACACGGACGATCGTCGATTACGGCATCCATTCGCTCATCACAGTGCCCCTCCAGGCACGGGGCGTCGTCCTGGGCATGGCCAACTTCTGGCGCTCCGAGAAGCCCCAGCCGTTCGAGGAGGACGACCAGTCCCTGGCCGAAGAACTGGTCGCACGGGCGGCCGTCAGCATCGACAACGCCCGCCGCTACACCCGTGAGCACGTCATGGCCGTCACTCTGCAACGCAGCCTGCTCCCGCGGGCTCTGCCCGAACAGAGCGCGGTCGATGTCGCCCATCGCTACCTGCCCGCGATCTCCGGGGTGAGCGGCGACTGGTTCGACGTGATCCCGCTCCCGGGCAGCCGGGTGGCGCTGGTCGTCGGGGATGTCGTCGGCCACGGCCTGCACGCGGCCGCAACGATGGGACGGCTGCGCACAGCCGTGCACAACTTCTCCACACTCGACCTGTCGCCCGACGAGATCCTCCGCCACATCGACGACCTGGTCGGGCGCATCGACCAGGAGGAGGCGGGAACCACCGCCGATGCGGGGGTCGTAGGGGCCACCTGCCTGTACGCGATCTACGATCCCGTCTCCCGCCGCTGCGCCATGGCCCGTGCGGGGCACCCACCGCCCGCACTGGTCCGGCCCGACGGCAGTGTGTCGTTCCCCGACCTGCCGGCCGGCCCTCCCCTGGGCCTGGGCGCCATGACGTTCGAGACGGCGGAACTGGAGGTGGCGGAGGGCACACAGTTCGTCCTCTACACCGATGGGCTCATCGAGGACCGCACCCGGGACATCGACGTGGGGATCGAGCTGCTGCGTCAGGCCCTGGCGTGCCATCCCGACCGGTCGCCGGAGGAGAGCTGCCAGGCGGTCCTCGACGCGCTCCTGCCAGATCGTCCCAAGGACGATGTGGCGCTGCTCATCGCCCGGGCGCGGGCGATCCCGCCCGACCATGTCGCCGACTGGGACGTGCCGTTCGATCCCGCGGCTGTGGCGGGAATGCGTGCTGCCGTGGCAGAGAAGGTCGACGACTGGGGTCTGTCGGAACTTGCGTTCGCCGCGGAACTGCTGCTCAGCGAGTTGATCACCAACGCCATCCGCTACGGCTCCGCGCCGGTCACCGTACGACTGCTGTACGACCGCACCCTGACCTGCGAGGTGACCGACAGCAGCAGCACCTCGCCCCATCTGCGTGATGCCGCCGCGATGGACGAAGGGGGCCGCGGTCTGTTCCTCGTCGCACAGCTGGCCGAGCGCTGGGGCACCCGATATACCCCCCAGGGAAAGGTCATCTGGGCGGAGCTGTCGTTGCCCCGGCCCGACGGGAGCACGAAAGGCACGGCGTGGTCGGACGTCCTCGACGCGGAACTCTGACCGCTGGACCGGCAAGTCCCCGAAAAGTGTGCCCACGCGCTGAGTACCCGCAGCGAGGCTCCGTCCCGCGCGGCCAGAGCGGCGGCGACGCGCAACGTCTCCTTGTCACGCTCGTCCCGTGCCGCGGCCAGCACGACACCAGCCGGTTCACGACCGTCATGTCTTGGCACGACGACGACCGGGACGTGGGAACGCGCGGCCACCCGGAGCGAGTCCGACCCGACCAGCAAGGATGCGAAGCCGCCGCGTCCACGGGAGCCCACGACAAGCGTGGCCTCGGAACCGGCTTCGCCGAGCAGGCCTGCCGTCGGCTCGTCCTCGCACACGGCCGTCGTCACAGGGACGGCGGGAGCCAGTCGGCGTGCGAATGCGGCGGCCTCTCCCAGCACACCTTCCGCGAAACCGTCGATCTGCAGGCTGTCCTCCTGGGAGAGATACGGTCTGCCGGGGCCGGCGCGGTCGCGGTCGCGCACACTATCCGCAGCGGCCGCCTGCGAGCAGCCGCCTCGCCCACGGCCCACCGCGCCGCCCGCGTCGCATGGTGGGAGCCATCGGTACCGACCACGACCGGTCCCGTGATGGTCACGCTTGATCGGGTGCTGTCCACGGTCTCTCCCCGGAATCGCGTGTACCGGTCCACTAGCGGTCCCGGAACTGCTCGGACAGCTCGGCCTCCACCTCGTCCCACTCCTTCTCCCACCCCCTGCACCTGATGCTGTCCACCAGCTTCGTGAAGATCTTCCACACTGCGGTAAACAGTCCTGCCGCCACCGCGAGAATCACTGTTGCCGTCATCCAGGCCGATGCGACGGCCTCGCCGGGTGTCGCAGGTCCCGTGCTGGTGGCCGCACCCTGAGCAGTGGTCCAGACCGGGACCGTGGTGCCGGCCCGGCTGCCCGCCCAGACACGGACAACCGCCGTGCGCACATGACCGTCGGGCTGCGTCCAGCGGACGGGGGCACGCACCATCGACAGTGCTCTGGCATCCACCGCGGGACCGCCGGCGTCGGAGACGAGCCGGGCCTCGACTCTCGTCGTATCGGAGAGCGCGGCAGCGCGACGGATCTCGGCGTCGTGCACCGCACGGCCTTTGGCGGCCGACGCCAAGGGTGCGGTTAGCAGGAAGACCACGACCAGGATCACTCTGCCCCAGCGCTGGATCCGGTCCGAGGCACGGACCGGCAGCCCACGGGTTCTGGACCCGCCGGGTCCTCGGCCCGCTCCAGGAGGCGCTTCTTCAGTCATGATCCGGCCTCGTTCTCCTGTTCCGCCGCCCCTTGCGCATAGCGCATCGCGAGGGTCCGCGGACAGGAGCGGATGCCACCATCCTGTGCGCCCCGTGCGACCCGCCGCATGGGCTGAGCGGGGTCGCGGAATCAGGCCGGTCGGCCCAAGCACCATGTGCCCCGGGTGGCACACGATGAAGTGGACGGAGCAATCAGTACAACGGCCCGCCCGATGGCCGGACCGGATCCCCACGAGGGATGTGTGGAGGATGACGCTTCACGCCACGTGGCCGAGCGTCCCTGCGCAAGTACGGACGTCGCGTGGCCGAGCGTCCCTGCGCAAGCAGGCATATATCGTTCGATAAGGGCGGGCGGGTACACGCCGTCGGCCAGGAACGGAGGTTCCATGTCAACGGCCAGGTGTCTGCTCGACGCGATCCCGCCCGAGAACCGGGCTCGCCTGCTCGACGAGGCGGCCTGCGAAGTACCGCTGATCCTCGACGCGCGGCTCTTCGAAGAAGGCAGAAGGGCCGACCGTTTCTGGGTCATCCGCTCCGGACGGGTTGAGGTCGACCTCCATGTGCCGGGCCGTCGTGCGGCGGTCGTCGAGACATTGGGGCGGGACGAACTGCTGGGATGGTCCTGGCTGTTCCCCCCGCACGTGTGGCACCTGGGGGCACGTGTGATCCAGGCGGGTCGGGCCGTGGAATTCGATGCCGCCGCCGTCCGCTCACTGTGCGAGGCCGATGCGGTGCTGGGCCGGGCGGTGTACCGGTTCGTCGCCGAGACGGTGGCGGAGCGCCTGTACGGAACACGGAAACGGTTGCTGCAGCTGTACGGCCCCCGGGCCGAGGCTCCTGAGGCGTGAACGGCCCGGAGAACGGGACAGTTCGGCCCTGGTGTGTTTTGCTCGTACGAACTCACCATGGCGAGGCGGGACTGCGCAAACCCTGAAGCCAAGGAGGGCCACCATGATCGACGACACGGGGTTCTCGGCGCAGAAACCGATCCGCGTGTTCCTGCTGGACGACCACGAGGTGGTCAGGCGCGGCGTGCAGGATCTGCTCGACGCGGAACCCGACATCGAAGTCGTCGGCGACGCCGGCACAGCCGACCACGCACTGGCCCGCGGCCCGGCGCTCCGCCCAGACGTCGCGATTCTCGATGTGCGGCTGCCCGACGGCGACGGGATCACGGTCTGCCGTGAGCTGCGCTCGCGGATGCCGGAACTGGCCTGCCTGATGCTCACTTCGTTCGACGACGACGAAGCGCTGCTCGACGCCATCATGGCCGGGGCGGCCGGCTACGTACTGAAGGAGATCAAGGGCTCGGACCTCGTCACCGCCGTCCGCACGCTGGCTTCCGGGCGCTCGACCCTCGACCCGTCGACCACGGCACGGCTGATGAACAGCCTGCGCGAGGAGGAGTCCGGCGCCGTCTCCGAGGAGGACGACGCGCTGGCGGGGCTGTCCCCGAGAGAGAAGGACGTCCTCGCACTGATCGGTGAAGGACTGACCAACAGCCAGATCGGCAAGCGCCTCTATCTGTCGGAGAAGACGGTCAAGAATCACATCTCCCGTCTGCTGGCCAAGCTCGGTGTCGAACGCCGTATCCAGGCTGCGGTGATCGCCGCGCACGCTGCGGAAGCCTCCCCGCCCGGTGCCGAGCGCCATCGGATCTGACCGTACGCCTCCTCGAAGCGCCCCGCGCGGCCTCAGGGAAGTCGCAGCGGCACCCGCCAGCTCAGCCTGGTTCCGCCCTGTGCAGACTCCCCCACATACATCTCGCCGCCGAGTTTCTCGGCGCGCCGTGCGAGGTTGTCGAGCCCGCTGCGGGAACCGCGATGTCTGGGCATGCCCACACCGTTGTCGGACACGGTCAGGTTCACCTCACCCTTTCCCACCACCAGCGAGATTTCCACCGCCGTCGCCCGCGCATGGCGGGCCACGTTGCTCAGTGCTTCGCCGAGCACCGCGATCACCTGCTCGGCGGTCTCGGTCGGCACCTCCGTGTCGATCAGCCCTCCCATGCGCAGCGACGGCTGGAAGCCCAGGGTCCGGGCGGCCTGCTCGACCGTGGCCGCAGTCCGGGCCCGCAGTCCCTGGCCGGCCCGGCCCGGGCCACTGGCGCGGAGTCCGAAGATGGTGGATCGGATGATCTTGATGGTCTCGTCCAGATCGTCCACCGCGCGCAACAGTCGCTCGCTCGCCTGTGGCTGCTGCACGAGCCGCACCACGCTCTGCAGTGTCATCCCGGTGGCGAACAGCCGTTGAATGGCCAGGTCGTGCAGATCCCTGGCGATGCGGTCGCGTTCCTCCAGCAGGGCTATCTGTTCGGCGGACTCGCGCCGTTCGGTGAGCTCCATCGCCAGTGCCGCCTGTCCGGCGAACGCCAGGAGTGGCGCGGTGTCCGCATCGGTGAAGGCGGGACGCCCTCGTACCCGGGCCAGCAGCAGCACTCCACGGGTCCGCTCCCCTGTGACCATCGGAACCGCGACAGCGGGGCCGAGTCCCATCCATCTCGACGGGCCCACGGTGATCCTCGGATCATGTTCGACATCCAGGCTGGTGATCGGCTCCCCCGCGTCCAGGGCAGCACCGGCGAACGACCCCGCCTGCGGCAGGGCCAGACCGCGATGCGTCTCTGCATCCATCCCGGACGCCTGTGCCACGCGGAGGAGCTTCCCTTCTACGGGCAGTGCCAGCACACCGAGATCCGCGGCAAGGATGCGTGAGGAGTGATCAACGATCATCTGCTGGACGCGCGCCTCGTCCACCCCTCTCAGCAGAGCCGCAACGATCTCGCTGTTGGCTTCCTGCCAGCGCTGGCGGTCTCGCGTCTCCGCGTACAGACGGGCGTTCTCGATGGCCACTCCCGCCGCCACCGCGAGCGTCGACAGCACGGTTTCGTCCTCATCGTCGAAGCTCCGGCCGCCCCGCTTCTCGGTCAGGTACAGATTGCCGAACACTTTGTCGCGAACCCGGATGGGAACCCCCAGGAATGTGTGCATCGGGGGATGGTTCGGCGGAAACCCGTGGGACGACGAATGCTCGGACAGTTCCACCAGCCGCAACGGCTCGGGATGACGGATCAGCTCACCGAGGATGCCGTGCCCCTCCGGCAGAGGGCCGATGGCCTCGCGCTGCTCCGCCGTGACACCCACCGGCAGGAACTGTGCGAGCCGGGTTCCCTCACCGACCACTCCCAGGGCCCCGTACTCGGCATCGACCACGACAACCGCGGCCTCGACGATCCGACGCAACACCCGGGGCAGATCCAGCTCTCTGCCCACCGACATCACGGCATCCAGCAACAGGGCCGCCTCGACCGGGCCCTGCATCACGGCGTCGAGCCGTTCCTGGAGATCACCCGGCAGCGTGCCCAGCCGACGGCGCGCCTCTCCGCAGTGGCCGGATCCCTTGTCGCCGTTGTCGCCCACGGTGCCTCCGTCGTGACCCACGTAGCGCGGCGGGGTCACCTCTTCACGGTAGTTGCCTCACGGTGAGAAGCATCCGCTGGGCGGCGGCCGGCTCGAACAAGCGTCACGGACGTCACGCCGATTCTCCCCACCCCGCTTGTTCGCACGCCGCGATCGCCACCCGGGCCCGAGGCGCGAAGAGCGACTGTACGGCCCTGGTGACAGAGCCGTTCGTCCCCTGCCACGGGTCCGCCCCGCCAGGGTTTCATGGACAGGGACGGGACCTCAGGCAGCGATGCCGGACGGACAGAGGTGAATCATGAACCGCTCCGCCTTCGTCACACAGCGGCTGCGCCCTGCGGCCGGAGCTGTCGCCTCATGGCTGGAGCCCACGCTGCTGACCGTCACGGCAGCGGCCCTCACCGCAGGAGGTGCCGCCTGGCTCACCGGCGACGAGGGACTCGCCGACCTGCTGTGGGGCCTGGGCACTCTGCTCGCGGTCCCACCGGCGGTGGGCTGGGTGGTCGCCGCGCTCCGCCGCGGCCAAGCGGGCGTCGACCTGATCGCGGTCCTCGCTCTCGGTGGCACCCTTGCCGTCCACGAATACCTGGCCGGGGTGCTCATCGCGCTGATGCTGGCCACCGGACGAACGCTGGAAGCGGCAGCCCGTCGGCGTGCCTCGCACGACCTGATTGCACTGCTGGAGCACGCTCCCCGCTCGGCACGACGCCGGACGGCGGCCGGCGTCTCCACGGTCCCACTGAGCGAAGTCGCCATGGGTGACCTGCTCATCGTGGGTCCGGGCGAGGTCGTCCCGGTCGACGGGCGGGTGGAGGGCGCCGCGGCCGAGCTCGACGAGTCCGTACTCACGGGCGAGTCCCTGAGCGTCGAACGGCCGGAGGGCGACACCGTCCACAGTGGTGTGGTCAACGCCGGCGGCGCCTTCGAATTGCGCGCCACTGCGACCGAGCAGGACAGCACCTACGCCGCAGTCGTGCGACTGGCCAAGCAGGCCGAGGCCGGGTCCGCGCCCGTGGTACGGCTGGCCGACCGCTACGCGGCCTGGTTCCTTCCACTCACCCTGGCGGTGGCGGGAGGCGCCTGGCTGCTCAGTGGCTCGGCGGTCAGGGCAGTCGCGGTACTGGTGGTCGCGACCCCGTGTCCGCTGCTGCTGGCCGCGCCGGTGGCCATCGTCTCCGGGCTCTCCCGAGCCTCGCGCCTGGGAGTGGTCATGCGCGACGGTGGCGCCCTGGAGAACCTGGGCCGGGCCCGTACCCTGCTGCTCGACAAGACCGGTACCCTCACCTGCGGCCGCCCTCGCGTCATTGATGTGCTCGCCGCACCCGGGTGGCAGCCGACGGAGGTACTCAGGCTGGCCGCGTCGCTGGACCAGTACTCACCCCATGTCCTGGCCGAGGCGATCGTCGGCAGCGCGCACGAACGGAGGCTGGTCCTGTCCGTCCCGTCCGATGTCACCGAGAAGCCCGGCCGGGGTGCTTCGGGCGCCGTGGACGGGCACCGGCTCTCCGTCGGCCGCCTCGACGTGTCCGGTGCCCGTCCGCCCTGGGCCAGGACAGTGGACAACCGTGCGCTTCTCGACGGCGCCGCAGTGGCCTGGCTGACCGTGGACGGTTGTCCGGCGGGGGCGGTGCTTTTGCGGGATCCCTTGCGCCATGACGCCGCGCGCACCCTGCGTCATCTGAGGGCCGCCGGTATCGAGCGGCTGCTGATGCTGACGGGCGACCGAGCGGAGCCGGCCGGTGAAGTGGGTGCCGTCCTCGGTCTGGACGAGGTCCGTGCCGGGCTCGACCCGGTCGGCAAGGTCGCCGTCGTACGGGCCGAACGCGAACGCGCGGTCACCGTCATGGTGGGGGACGGCGTGAACGACGCCCCCGCACTGGCCGCGGCGGACATCGGCGTGGCGATGGGCGCTCGCGGCTCCACCGCCACGTCGGAGGCGGCCGACATCGTGCTGACCGCTGATCGGGTGGACCGTCTCGCCGACGCCGTCTTCGTCGCCGTACGGGCCCGGCAGATCGCCGTGCAGAGTGCCCTGGGCGGGATGGCGATGTCCCTGGCGGCGATGGCCGCAGCCGCATTCGGCCTGCTGGCGCCCGCCCTGGGAGCTCTGCTCCAGGAAGCCATCGACGTGGCGGTCATCCTGAACGCCCTGCGCGCGCTGCGCGTGGACCGGACAGCGCGGCCGGCGCTGACACCCGCGGCCGAGGAACTCATTCACCGCTTCGCGTCGGAACACGACGACCTCCAGGACGTGCTCGAAGCGGTGCGCGGTGCGGCAGACCATCTCTCGGACGGTCCCGGCCCGCAGGCTCTGGCTGCCGTCGAAGGGGCACATCGTCTGCTCACCGACCGGCTGCTGCCCCACGAGTATGCCGAGGAGCACGAGCTCTACCCCGCGCTCGCGCCCACCCTGGGCGGGCCGGAGTCGACGGCCACCATGAGCCGTGCCCACACCGAGATCGAACGCCTCTCCCGCCGCATCGCGACCCACCTGCGGCTGGCCCACGCCGAGGGCGGCCTGTCCCCCGGCCAGCTCGACGATCTGCGCTGCTGCCTGTACGGGCTGCACGCGGTCCTCCGCCTGCACTTCACGCAGGAGGAGGAGAACTACTTCTCGCTGGCCCAGTAAGTCGACCGGAGCCGTGCTCCCCCCGCTCCGCGCCGTGTCGCCGCGCGGGGCCTGCAGCGGCCTGGCGCAGAGCACCGCGATCGGGTTCCGATCCCGCTTCCGGGTCGTCGACCGCCCGGCCGATGCGCCGTGGCGGCGGGCGGGCGCCCCGGCCGCCGTGTGCCGGACGCCCGGTGGCCTGGGCATAACGGCCTTCGCCGAGGACGCAGAGGGGTGGACGCGGCCGGGGGGGGGCGGCTCGCATGGGCCGATGGGCCCTGGTCGGATCCGCGCGGCCCTTGGTGGCGGAACCTGCGTGCGCTCACGCTGGAAGCAGAGAAACAAAGGGAGCAGGTGTGATGACTTCCGCCACCGCCATGACCACTGCCTTGCCCACCGAGCACCGCGACCGCCTGCTGCGCCTCGCCCGCGAAGTCTCCTTCGATGCCGGTACCCGCCTGTTCGAGGAGGGCCGGCACGCCGACCACTTCTGGATCATCCGCACCGGCACCGTCGCCCTCGACCTGCATGTGCCGGGCCGTCGTCCCGCCGTCATCGAGTCGATCGGGCGCGGCGAACTGGTCGGCTGGTCCTGGCACTTCCCGCCCTTCACCTGGCACTTGGGCGCCGAGGCAATGAGCCCGGTACGGGCCTGGGAGTTCGACGCGGTGGCAGTCCGGGCGGTGTGTGCCGAGGATCCGGAGTTCGGCCGGGCGATCGCGGTCTGGGTCGGCCGGGTGGTCGCCCAGCGGCTCCACGCCTCCCGGATCCGGCTGCTCGACCTCTACGCCCCCTACGGCAGCGGTGGCCTGACGTGACCGCCCGCTCTCGGAGGGAGGACAGTACACACATCGGCCCGCACCGGCTGAGTGCGTGACGACGACGCCCCCCGGGGCCTCGCAGATGCCCGCCCGTACGCTCGGTTCTCCCGCGTCGTCAGGCCCTGATAAGAAGGTTCTTCACCTCGACGACATCGGCGATGCCTTCCACCTCCGCCACCAGCCGAGCCGCACCGGCCGTCGGCATGTTCCCGGTCAACTCCACGATGCCGTCGTGCACGGCCGCCTCCACCGATTCCCGGTCGCCGGGCGGGCAGCACGACTCGATCCTGGCCACGACCTCTGCCCGGATTTCGGCATCGTCCCTGATGAGAGCCTGCAGTAGCGCGTCGCGGCGTACAACGCCGACCAGGCGGCCCCCGCGGTCGGTCACCGGGAGCCTCTTCAGCCGGGACAGTGCGGCAAGCCAAGCGGCCTCGGCGACGGTCGCGCCGGGCAGCACCGTGATCGCGGGACTCGTCATGAGGTCGGCCGCCGTATCACCGAAGGCCTTGCCGTGCATGCGTCGCTCGCGCAGCCTGCCGACGCGTCCGACCCGGTGGCCGGAGGCCTCGAAGGCGACTTTCGCCAACAGGTCGGACTCCGAGACGACGCCGACCACGTGGTCCTCGTCGTCCACGACCGGAACCGCGCCGATCTGCTCGCGTGCCAGCAGGCGGGCGATGTCGCGGTACGGCAGATCGTCGTGCAGGGAGGCGGCGGGCACGTCCATCACGTCCCGCACCAGGGGGATCCCCGCCCCGGGTGGCGAAGACGGCTGCGGAGGCGCCGCGGCCGACGGCGCCGGGCGGGCGGTGCCGCCTGCGGGAACCTGCTCCTCTGCGCGTGCGTGCCCGGCCGCGGCCGAGGCCACGGCGCCCAGATAGCGAATCAGCGTGTCCTGCCGTTCCGCCTCGCCGGGGCTCCAGGAGCGGGAAGGCAGGTCCCGCCGGGCCTCGGCCTCCGCGGAGTGGTTCTCGTGCCTGTTCACGGCGGCCTCCGGACTCCGTCGGGTTGCCTACCGTCCCCAGTCTTCCGGTCCGATCGCCCTTGCCAAGAGCCGAACGGCCCTGGTGGAACGGCGTGACGGCCCTATCCGGTGCGGGGTGGAACGGGAACGGTGAGGCACCCGCACGTGGCGGTGCCGGCCGGCAGCGGAGCGGAGCAGCGTACGGACACCATGCGCCGTGCCATCGCCGATCTCGTGGGCCGCTCCAGCTTCGGCACAGTCGTCGAGCGGCCCTGGGCCACGAACGGAATGCTCGGCGTGCGTCCCGTGGTGACCGCGACTCTGGCCGCCGACCACCGGGCCACGGACGCCGTCGTCGGGGCCCGCTATCTCACGGCGGTCGACCGAACTGCTACAGAAACCGGAGGAGTTATGAGCCAGATGGAGCCCCTGAACAACACGGAGGCCCTGGCCGTGCGACGGAACCACCGAAGCACACGTGGTGCTGAGCACCGGGACCACGGCGCTCACTGCCCACGAACCGCGGACTGCCATCCGGCGGACACAAGCGTGCCGGAAATCGGCAATGAACCGGCGCCGGCCGGGCCACGGGCTCCTCGACCGTTCGGTGATGCTTGGTGCCGCCCGGACGTGGGTCCATCCCGCGTGGGGCTCTCGTGCCATGCGGTAGTGAGTCCCGCGTGGCAAGTTGGATACAGCACCATTTGAGGAGAGGGCGGCGATCATGCGAGCTCACCTCGGCGACCAGCTCGTCATCGAAAGTCCGGCTGCCGGCGCCGCCAGGCGGGACGGCGAGATCGTCGGCCTGCGCCACGAGGACGGTACGCCTCCTTACGACGTGCGCTGGTCGGACACGGACGAGGTGACGCTCGTCTTTCCCGGACCCGACGCACACATCCGCCACCTGGAGCACGGACAGCCCGGGGCCGTGCGCGCGTCGCAGCCGGCCCCGGGCAGGGCGGGGGCAGTGTCGCCGGCTCTCCCACCCAGTGGGGCCGCCGACCCCGGCGACATCGGCCGACGCGTGGCCGCCGAGCGCCGACGGCAGGGGGTCAGCCGGGAGGAAACAGCCCGCCGCGCCCGGATATCGCTCAGCTACCTCACCTACCTGGAAGAACACCCCTCGGACCCGACCCTGGCAACCCTCATCGGGCTGGCCGACGCGCTGGGCACCACTGTCGCCGCTCTGCGTGGCGGCGGCATCGATCTCCCGCCCGGCCAGGGGAATGCGTTGCTGCACCCTCAGCTGCGGGACCTCGGCCCGGAAGAGTGCCGCACCTTGCTCTCCACGCACGGCGTGGGGCGCGTCGCGGTGTCGGCGTCCGACGGCCGCCCGGCGGTCATCCCGGTCAACTACGAGGTCATCGACGACGCCATCGTCTTCCGGACGGCGCCGGGCTCCGTGACCGCGGCGGCCGCGGACAAGGAGGTCGCCTTCGAGGTCGACCACGTGGACGATGCAATGAGCCAGGGCTGGAGCGTGCTCGCCGTCGGCCCTGCGAGCACCGTGACGGCTCCCGACGCCGTGCGCAGGCTCGCCCAGGAAGCCCACACCAGACCATGGGCGGGCGGGCAGCGCGAGATGTGGGTATCGATCCGGCCCACGAGTCTCACGGGCCGTCGGATCACCTCGGTCGACCAGTAGCCCGGGGTCGCCTCAGGCAGGGGCTGCTGCGTCTGTCAACGGCCTCGTAGTACTCCCCGGAAACGGGGTGATTTGCCCGGGATCGGCAAGCATGCAAACTGCGGCATACCTGATGAGTTCGGATGGCCGATCGCAGGCGTGGCTCTGGAGAACCAGGTAGGCCGACACCGGTGGGGACATCGCAACGCCCCGCCGTATGATCAACTTGTCGGCCTTGGCCGGCCAGTCGGAACCGGACGACTCAAGTCCCGCACCCCGACTATGAAGGGGGCGTCATTCCACAATGCTCTCCCCTGACACTCCATCAGCAAACTCGGCAAAAGGTCAGCACCACCCCCGCCGAAGACCGCCTCGAACCGCCAGGAGGCGCCAAGATCGACAAGGCGACGAACCATCTGCGACCTGGGAAAACACAGGTACCAAGCTCAAAAGATCGCCGAGACGTTCCGCAGCTGGAACACCGGCCGCCTCGACTCGTATCTGATCGAGATCACGGCCGAGGCCCTCGCCCACACCGACGCGGCCACCGGGAAACCCTTCGTGGCCATCGTGCAGGACCGGGCTGAGCAGAAGGGCACGGGCCGCTGAATGGTGCAGTTCGCACTGGACCCGGAGGTGCCCGTCTCGGGCATCGCGGAAGCTGTCTTCGCCCGTTCGCTGTCCGGCCACGCCGATCTGCGCGAGGCGGCCCGGGGCCGGCCGGGGCCGTCACCGGCCCCGCTCGGCAAGGAGGCGGCCGCCGCCTTCGCCGACCGGGTGGAGCAGGCGCTGTACGCGTCCAAGATCGTCTCGTACACGCAGGGCTTCCACCAGATCCGGGCGGGCAGTCAGGCGTACGACTGGAACATCGACCTCGGTGCGGTGGCGGCGATCCGGCGGCCCGGATGCATCATCCGGGCTGCCTTCCTGGACCGGGTCCCGGCGGCCTGCGACGCCCGCCCGGATCTGCTGAGCCTGCTGTCCGACCGGCAGTTCGCCGAGGAGATCGGCGCGGCCCAGGACGACTGGCGCGCGGTGGTCGCCGAAGCCGTCCGGCAGGGGGTGCCGACACCGGGATTCGCCGCCGCGCTCTCGTACTACGACGGGCCGCGCGCCGATCGGCTGCCCGCGGCTCTCACCCAGGGACAGCGGACTTCTTCGGCGCGCACACCCACCGCCGTACGGACCGCGAGGGTTCTTTCCACACCCCCTGGGGCGGTGACCGGTCGGAGTTCGTCGCGGGCTGACGCTAGGACCGCGGGGCGGGCCACCGGGCTCCCCGCGCTCGCCCGGCCGGGTGCCCCGGGTTGCACCCCCCTCGCGGCCGTGGGTAAGTAGCAGCGGACCCCCTGCCCATCCGCACCACAAGTCCACTGCCCTTTCCCGACGTTGCCGCCCCATGGAGCCCTCGTATGCCCGACGCCACCGCGGAGCCGGATCCGGCCGCGGCCCAGCCCGTGGTCGCGCCGCTGACCAGCGCCGCGCTCATCCTGGTCGCCACGATCGAGCCCGGTGGCGAGACCGCCGTGCGCGAGGTGCTGCCCGATCTCGCGGCCTTCGCCCGCTCCATCGGATTCCGGTTCCCCGACGCCGGCCTGGCCTGTGTGACCGGCATCGGGTCCGGGGCGTGGGACCGGCTGTTCAGCGGAGCGAGGCCGGAGCAGCTCCACCCGTTCCAGGAACTGCACGGCGCCCTGCACCACGCGCCCGCCACCCCCGGGGACCTGCTGTTCCACATCCGGGCCGAGCGGATGGATGTGTGCTACGAGTGGGCGGCCCAGCTGCTCGACCGGCTCGGCGGGGCGGTGACCGTCGTCGACGAGACCCAGGGATTCCGCTATCTCGACCACCGGGACCTGCTCGGATTCGTCGACGGCACGGAGAACCCGGTGGGGACGGACGCCGTCTCGGCGGCCCTGGTCGGCACCGAGGATCCCTCTTTCGCGGGCGGCAGTTACGTCATCGTGCAGAAGTACCTGCACGACCTCACATCGTGGAACGCGCTGAGCACCGAGGAGCAGGAGCGGGTCATCGGCCGTACGAAGTCCGACGACATCGAGTTCGCCGACGACGTCAAACCCGCCGACTCGCACGTCGCGCTCAACACCATCACCGACCCGGACGGCACGGAGCGCGACATCCTGCGGGCCAACATGCCGTTCGGCAGTTTCGGGCAGGGCGAGTTCGGCACGTACTTCATCGGTTACGCGGCCGATCCGGCGGTTACCGAACAGATGCTCCGCAACATGTTCCTCGGCAGTCCACCCGCCTCGCACGACCGCATTCTCGACTTCTCCACCGCGGTCACCGGCACGCTCTTCTACGCCCCCAGCGCCGGCTTCCTCGGCGCCCCGCCGCCTCCGCCCTCGTCGGCCGGGACCGACACCGTGCCGGAACCCGCGTCCTCGCCGGTGACGGCGAGGACCCCGGCCCCGGCCGCTCCCGCCGCCGGTTCGCTGCACATCGGCAGCCTGCAAGAAAGCGCCCAGTGATGAACAATCTGCACCGCGAACTCGCCCCTGTCACGGAAGCCGCCTGGGACCAGATCGAAGAAGAGGCCCGGCGCACCTTCAGCCGCCATGTGGCGGGCCGCCGGGTCGTCGACGTCACCGGCCCGGACGGGCCCGGACTGGCCGCCATCGGCGACGGCCATCTGCGCGACATCGATCCGCCCGCTCCGGACGTCATCGCCCGGGCCCGTACGTCGGTGCCGGTCATCGAGTGGCGTGTGCCGTTCACGGTGACCCGGTCGGCCGTGGACGACGTCGAGCGCGGTTCGGACGACAGCGACTGGCAGCCCGTCAAGGACGCCGCCCGGACCTGCGCGTTCGCGGAGGACATGGCGATCATCGACGGGTACGCGTCGGCCGGCATCGCCGGGCTCCGGGACGGCTCCTCGCACGCGCCTCTGACACTGCCCGCCGATGCCCGGGACTATCCGGCCACCGTCAGCCAGGCGCTGACGCGGCTGCGGCTGTCCGGTGTCGACGGCCCGTACCGGCTGCTGCTGGGCGCCGACGCCTACACCGAGGCCACCGAGACCTCCGACCACGGCTATCCGGTCGCCACCCACCTGGCCCGGCTGCTCGACGACCAGATCCTGTGGGCGCCCTCCGTCACGGGCGGGGTGCTGCTGTCCACCCGTGGCGGCGACTTCGAACTGCACCTGGGACAGGACCTGTCGATCGGCTATCAGGACCACGACGCGACGAGCATCCGGCTCTACCTCCATCAGTCGTTCACCTTCCGGATGCTGACTCCCGAGGCCGTGGTCCCGATCATCGCCTGAGGAGCTACCTGCGTCCGCTCGCCCTGACGTTCCAGGTCAGGGTGTCGGTGGCCAGCGCGCGGACGGCGGGGTCGCGGATGGCGTCCGTACGGTCCACGGCCTCGGCGGTCACCCGGTGGCCGCGGCCGTCCGCGCGGACTCCGAGGCCGGCGGGGGTGACGGCGGTGCGCCCACGGGCGGACACCTTCTCGACACCGTCCACGTACCAGCGCAGCTCGGTCCTGGCGAGCCCGGTGGCGGCACCGGGCCGGTGCGGGTGAGTACCGGCGACAGCGCTCCCGAGGTCCGCCGGGCTCACGGAGATCCGCCGCCCCGGGCCGACGGCGTCGCCGGTGCCGACGGAACTGCTCAGCGCGTTGCCGGCGCGGTAGAACCCGGCGATCATCGCCTCGCGCCCCGGCAGGTTGAACTCGGTGTTGCTCAGCTCCCGCATGATCGATGACCCGGTGGGGCGGTTGAGCCCGAGCGGGTAGTAGGCGCTGCCCTCGTACGTACCGACCGTGCCGCCCGCCGGGTCGGTCCGGCCCAGCCAGCGGTACCACTTGGCCTGCTTCTCGGTGAGCTGCGCGGCCGTGTAGGTGGTGGAGTTGATCCCGTCCGGCTCGCCGCCGGTCCACGCCCCGTACTCGGGATAGGTGTACTCGTCGTCCAGCAGACCGACCGAGTGCCCTATCTCATGGGCGGCGATCAGGCTGGACGAGGGGTGGTCGGAGGAGAGGGTGGAGACCCCGTTGAAGGGACGGCCCTCGGCCTGGAGCCCGGAGTAGCCCGCTCCCCCGTACTTGGTGGAGTTGGCGATGACGACCACGAGGTCGGCGGCGGGGGCCTCGGCGGCGTAGGCGGTCACCTTGTCGATGTCGGTACAGATCAGCCGCTCGATGTCGGAGCACCAGAAGTAGCTGCCGAGCGCGGTGTCCCTGACGGTGTCCGGACCGGGATCGCCGCTGATGCCGGACTCGTTGGAGACCGCGTCGACGGTCCACACGTTGAACAGGCCCTGGTAGCTCTTGTACGGCTCCAGGGCGGTGATGTCGGCCCACTTGGCAGTGGCGTCGGCATGGAAGTCGTCCTGTTGGTCCGCGGTGTAGCCGTCACCGATGATCACGATGTCCAGCCGGTCGTCGGACGGGCCGGTCACCGCCTGTTCGCCCACCGTGCCGTCCACGGCGGCCTCCGCCGCGCTCAGCGGCGACGCGGCTTCGCCCTTGCCCACGGGGGTGCCGGCGGGGACCTCGACGGTCCGGCCCGAGCCGCCCGGATCGGGGAAGTACTCGGCGGTCACGCGGTGCTCGCCGCCGGCACTCGTGGGGGCGGCCGAGGCCGGTACGGTGGCGGCGGTCGCCGCCAGGAGGCCGGCGAGGGCGAGCCCCGCCACAGCTCCTGCCGTGCGACGCGTGTGGGGACGTATCCGCATGGACAACTCCTTCGGGTTTGAGGGGACTTGCAGGGCACGACCGTCACGTAACCCATGAGTTAACTCGACTTGATTTTCTGCTTAACCTAGAGGTGGGCGGACCTTCGAACAAGGCCCGGACGCCTGGTGGTCGAGGTTCGCAACCGGGCATTTACGATGCATGGACCGCATTTCGGAGCGCGGCGAAGCGGAAAGGACGGCGCGATGGACGAGGGGCGCACAGCGAGAAGAGGCGCAGGGTCCAGCGACGACCCCGGCGCCGTCGGCCGACGGGTCCAACGACTGCGCACAGAACGTGGCCTGACGCAGCGACAGCTGGCGGAGCCCGCCTACACCCCCGCCTATATCTCCACACTGGAGGCCGGCCGGGTACGCCCGTCGGAGGCGGCCGTGCGCCACCTGGCGGACCGGCTCGGCGTCACGTACGAGGAACTGGCGACGGGACGCCCCGCCCACCTCGCGTCCGGTCTGCGGCTGAGACTCGTCGAGGCCCAGCGGACGCTGGCCACCGGCGCCGCCGAGGACGCCGCCGACGCCTACGCCGGCCTGCTCGCCGAGGCCGTCCGGCACGAGCTCCACGACGAACGCGCCGCGGCGATGCTCGGGCTGGGCCACTGCGCTCTGGAGACGGGCGATCTGCCCGCGGCCCGCAAGCACTTCGAGTCCGCGGAGAGACTGCTCGCCGACACCCCGCTCCCCCGGCGCGCCCCGGCCGTCCGGGGCAGAGCGGTCGCCCATCTCCTGGCCGGTGAACTCCGTTACGCCTGCTACCTGTTGGAGAGCGCGATCGACGAGCTCAACACCTCCGGCCTGCAGGATCCGGGCGCGCTCCTGCTGCTCTACACGGCCGCGATCGCCCCGTACATGGACATGGGCGCGCACGCCCGCGCCGCCCAGGCGGGGGAGCTGGCGCTGGCCCTCGCACCACAGGTGTCCGATCCGGAGCTGGTCGCCGGACTGCACCGGAGCGTCGCCCGTACGCTCATAGCGGCGGGCCGCACCGCGGAGGCGGACACCTCGCTGGCCAGGGCGGCCGAGATCTACCAGCAGCTACAGATCCGTACGGAGCTCGCGCACTGCCACTGGATGCGCGGCTACGTGCGCGCACAGGACGGCGATCTGTCCGGCGCCGAGGCCGAGTTGCGCTCCGCCCGCGACATGCTGGCATCGAAGCGAGCGGCCCTGTACACGGCCCAGGTCGAGGTGGAGCTGGCCGATGTGCTGCGCAGGCGCGGCAAGACCACCGAGGCCCGGGAGCTGCTGCACAGACTCCTCGGCGAACTGCACCCGGAACGGGGATCGGTCCACGCGGGCGGCGCGCATCGGCTGCTGGGTCTGATCCACGAGGAACGGGGCGAGCTCGATTCGGCCGAGGAGCACTACGTCACCGCACTGGCCCTGCTGGAACGGGCCGGTGCCGCCGGGGATCTCGCGGACATCTGCCGGCTGCTGGGCGATCTGCTGCGGCGCGTGGGCCGGACCGAGGCGGCGATGGACGCGTACCGGACCGGCCTCGGCCATCGGGCCTCCCCCGGCAGCACCACACTGGGCCCGGCACCGGTCCGCCCGCCCACGGGCTGAGCCCGGCCGGGTCGCCGGACCGGCCGGCCTGTCGGGGCCGGTCCGGCCGCCCGGGGTGAGTGCCGGGTCGCTTTCCGGCCGTCACCAGCCCCGCTGGGGCGACGGCTCCGGCACCGGCTCGGGGCGTGGTTCGGGCGGCTGCGGGATCGGGTCCGGCGCGGGTCCTGGCGGGACGGGGCCGGGTGGCGGAGGCGGCGGCTCCGGCAGCGGCGACGGCGGCCCGGGCATCGGTCCGGGGGTGGGCGCCGGCGGCACCGGGTCGGGGTACGGGTTCGTCATCGGAGGCCTCCGAACGGTTCGGGCGGATCTGCTTCCACCGTCTCCCGGAGCGGCCGCCCGCGCCTGGTGAGTCCGGGCCCGCCGGTTCCGGATGACCGGCCGGGCACCGGGGCCGTGCGGAGGTCAACGTGGGGCGGCCGCCGCGACGGCGAGACCCGGGCCGGGGCTGGAGAGCACCGGAATGCGGGTGGCCGTCCGGGTGATCGCGTCGGCCATGGACGCCTGCGCCAGCACGATCACGTCAGCGTCGGTGACCGCGTCGGCCGCGGCCGCGACGAGGTCCAGATAGCCGTCGCGGTCACCGGCCTCGAATCGCGCCCAGGCCCCGTCCACCACGACGGTACGTACGTCGACGGGCCGGCCCCCCGCCTCTTCGGCGAGCAGCGCGAGGGTCGGCACCAGCGTGTCGGTGATCGAAGCGAGCACCACCACGCGATCGTGTGCCGCGGCGGCGGCCGCCATCGGGCGGTCGACGCGCAGCACCGGAACACCGAGCGTCGCCGACTCCGCCTCGGCGACGGCCCCGATCGTCGAACAGGTGCAGAGCACGGCGCGGGCACCGTCCGCGACGGCGCCCGCGAGCGTGGACCGGATCTCGCCCACCACCGCTTCGGGGCCCGATTCCCTGGCCCTGGCGAGCAGGTCCTCGCGCACGAGATGGCGCAGCGCGAGTCCGGGGTGGCCGGCATCCCGGAGCGCGTCGAAGACCGGGACGTGGACCGGGGAGGTGTGCAGCAGGGCGAGTGTCATCCGCCGAACGGTACAGTCCCCGGCCGACGTCGGTCAGTACAGCTCGGGGTGGGACTCGAGCTGCGTCTTCGCCCGCTCCACCAGTTCGGCCGGGGCCTCGGGGGCCCGGTCTGGGTGGCGCACCGCCCACTTCGCGGCGTACGGGCAGAGCGGCACGACGGGCTCACCCTCGCAGGCCGCCATGGCGTAGAACTCCTGGACGAGGGCGCCCGCGATGCCCCTGCCCTCGTGTCCGGGTTCGACGACCGTGTGCACGGCGACGAGCGCGGCGGGTTCACCGTCCATCACGAAGTACGCGACGACTCCGACGGCCTTGCCGCTCTCGTACGCGAGCAGGTTCCCGCCCGCGCGGTCGTCGCGGATGTCGAGTTCGACGCGTTCGGTCTGTTCCGCCACGACGATGCTGCCTGGGGTGCTCGTACCGGGTCAGCGCGCCGCGGGAACGGCGTGCGGGCTCCGTTCGGTGGCGGTGCCGGGTACGGGTGCCGACGCGTCGGAGCCGAGTTCGATGATCCGGTTGTCGGCGTCGACGTGCACGACGCGCGGCTTCAGGACGCGGGCCACGGCGTCGTCGACCTGGGCGTAACTGATCAGGATGACCAGGTCACCGGGGTGGACGAGGTGGGCGGCGGCGCCGTTGATGCCGATGACACCGGAACCGCGCTCGCCCTCGATGACGTACGTCTCCAGACGGGCGCCGTTGTCGATGTCGACGATGTGCACCAGCTCGCCGGGCAGCAGGTCCGCCGCCTCCATCAGCTCGGCGTCGATGGTGACGGAGCCGACGTAGTGCGGGTCGGCCTGGGTCACCGTGGCACGGTGGATCTTGGACTTGAACATGGTGCGCATCATCGAGGTACTCCTGGAGATAGGCTCCCTGCCTGCGTTCTTGCAGGTCAAGGGCTATTTCCTCACCCTACAACGAGTCGCATGTCCGGGTAGCGTTCCCCAGGTTCTTCAGGACTCATGCTGACCACTTACCGAATGTCCTGACACATCGCCAGGTGGCGGAAGGGGGTGCCGCGCGCCCTTCCCGGCCTCCACCGCGACGACTCCACAAGCCTACGCAGCGCTCCCGCGCAGGTACTCGTGATCATCGTCACTCCGATCACGCAACTTCCGAGGTCGCCGCGATGCTCAGCATGTCCACGAGCTGGGTCTACAGGGAGGCATCGAAGCTGGGTTTGAAGGGCTACAAGCTCGGCCGAGGCAGAATGCCGAGGTCCTTTACAAGAGGGCAGAGATCTTCAAATGGCTGGAGCAGCAGAAGATCCAATGCGGCGAGCGAAGTTACGCGTCGGCTCACCGTCCGCTGTGTGCGCTTCGAGTGAATTCCCGGCATGTTCCCGCCGAGTGAGTTCGCTGAGCAAGAGTCCACGCTCACGCTCGATCAGGACGGACCGCAGCCACCGGGAGATCGCCGTGCACATTCTGCTTGTCGCAAGCGCCTTCAACAGCCTCACCCAACGTGTCCAGGCGGAGCTGAGGGACCACGGGCACTCCGTTGCCGTGCAGCTCGCGCACGAGGAAGACCCAATCCGGGAAGCCGTCCGCCGGGAGTGCCCGGGCCTTGTTGTGGCGCCGTACCTGAAGACCGCGATCCCGAGGGACGTCTGGTCGGTCCACACCTGTCTCGTCGTCCATCCAGGGCCGGTCGGCGACCGCGGGCCCTCCTCCCTGGACTGGGCCGTCCACGAGGGAGCGGACCGCTGGGGCGTCACCGTACTTCAGGCGAACGCGGAGATGGACGCAGGCGACGTCTGGGCGTCCGTGGCCTGTCCGCTGCCCCCGGTGGGCAAGAGCGACCTGTACCGCAACGAGATCTCGGACGCCGCCATGGAGGCGGTACTTCTGGCGGTCGGACGCTTCGCGTCGGGGACGTACAACCCGGCGCCACAGGCCTCCGGTGCCGGCGAAGGCTGCCACCCTCTGTTCGGCCAGTCGCTGCGTCGCATCGACTGGCATTCGGACTCCACCGCGACGGTGGTCCGTAAACTCAGGGCGGCGGACTCACAGCCCGGTGTGCTCGACGAGTTGCTGGGCAACGAGTGGTTCCTGCACGGCGGTTATCCCGAGGCCCGGCTGGGCGGGCGTCCAGGGGATGTGGTGGCCACCCGGGACGGCGCGATCTGCCGGGCGACCACCGACGGCGGGGTGTGGATCCCCGAGCTCCGGCCACGGCGGGCGCCGGGCGGCCCGGCCACCTTCAAGCTCCCTGCCGCCTCGGCGCTGGCCGGGCGGCTGTCCGCCGTGCCCGAGCGCCCGGCTCCGCTGCACCGGACCGGGGACGACGACACCTGGTCCGAGATCGGCTACCGGGAGGAGGCCGGGACCGGCTTCCTGTCGTTCTCGTTCCGCAGCGGCGCGATGAGCACGGAGCAGTGCCAACGCCTGCTTTGCGCCTACCGGTTCGCCTGCTCCCGGCCCACCTCGGTGCTGGTCGTCGGCGGCGGCCGGGACTTCTTCTCCAACGGCATCCATCTCAACGTGATCGAGGCAGCAGCCGATCCCGGCGCCGAGTCCTGGGCCAACATCAACGCGATGGACGACCTGGTGGAGGCGGTGCTGACCACCACGGACCGGATCGTCGTCGCCGCCCTGGCCGGGAACGCCGCGGCGGGCGGGGTGATGCTGGCCCTCGCCGCCGACGAGGTGTGGTGCAGGGCGGGCGCGGTGTTCAATCCGCACTACCGCCTGATGGGGCTGTACGGATCGGAGTACTGGACGTACACGCTGCCGCGGCGGGTGGGGGCGCCGGCTGCCGACCGGCTCATGCGGGACGCCCTGCCGGTCAGCTCCACCTCGGCCCATCGGCTGGGGCTGGTCGACAGGGTGATCCCGTGCGCCCCCCAGTCGTTCGACGCGGAGGTCGGCGCCCTCGCGAACCGCCTGGCGGCCCTGCCCTCGACCCAGTCCCGGATCCACGCGAAGAAGGAGGAGCGGGACCGGGTCGACCTGGCCCCGTACCGGGAGGCGGAACTCGTCCGCATGCACCGCATCTTCGCGGACCCGCACCACCCGTACCACGGGCTGCGCCGGGCCTTCGTCCGCAAGGAGCGCCCGGCGTCCGCCACCGCGGTCCCGCAGCCCCCGTTCTCCCGGGGCTGACCGCAGTGCGGCGGCGGAGCGGCTACCGCTGCTCCGCCAGCCAGTCGTACCAGTGGGACAGGCCCTCGCCGGTGGTCGCCGAGACCGTCAGCACGCGCACGTCCGGGTTCACCGAGCGCGCGTGCCGCGCGCACTGCTCGACGTCGAAGTCGACGTAGGGCAGCAGATCGGACTTGTTGATCAGGATCAGGTCGGCAGCGGCGAACATGTACGGGTACTTCAGCGGCTTGTCCGTGCCCTCGGTGACCGAGATGATCACCACTTTACTGCGTTCCCCCAGGTCGAACAGGGCGGGGCACACCAGGTTTCCGACGTTCTCCACCATGAGCAGCGAACCCTCGGCCGGGGACAGCGCCGTGAGGGCGTCCCGCATCATCTCCGCGTCGAGGTGGCACCCGGCCCCCGTGTTCACCTGCACCACGGCGCAGCCCGTACGCCTGATCCGGTCGGCGTCGAGCCTCGTCTCCT
Organism: Streptomyces sp. NBC_00012; assembly: GCF_045040875.1. Taxonomy (NCBI): domain Bacteria; kingdom Bacillati; phylum Actinomycetota; class Actinomycetes; order Kitasatosporales; family Streptomycetaceae; genus Streptomyces; species Streptomyces sp. NBC_00012. The sequence continues at coordinate 1,107,434 of NZ_CP108309.1, forward strand.
GGTCGCCCTCGATGACGGCCACCGGCCGGCGGCCGCCGAGGTCGGTGACGGCGCGTTCCAGCAGGGTGGTCTTGCCTGCGCCCGGCGAGCTCATCATGTTCACGGCCACGACGCCGCGGTCGGTCATCCACGTACGGTTGCGCTCCGCGAGCAGGTCGTTCTTGGCGAGCACCTTCTGCTCGATGGTGACGGTCTCACCGGCTCCACTCGGCTGACGACGCTCGTGTGGACGAGGGTGCGGGTGCGGATGCGGATGTCCGTGGTCCGGTGCATCGTCCTCCCGCAGCATCACGATCCTGGTCCCGCCGGACTCCTCGGCACAGCCGCAGGTACCGCACATGGTTCAGCCCACTTCCATGGAGACGATCTGCAGTTCCTGTCCCGATGTGATCTCCACATCCGCGCTGCCGCAGGGACACAGCAGAATCAGGTCGGTCAGGGTGAATGCGACGGCACAGGTACGGCAGCGGCCGGCGCCGGGCGGCTGGTCGATCTCCAACCGCGCGCCCTCGGCGGCCGTTCCCTCCGTGACCAGGCCGAAGCAGAACCGCATCGAGTCGGGCACCACGGCCGTGAGCACGCCGACGCGGACGCGGACCGAGCGGACCGGACGCCCCCCGGCGCGTTCGCACACCGAGTCGACGACGCTCTGTGTGATGGCCAGCTCGTGCACCGGTGCCTCGTCCTTCCGCGGGTGGCTCCGACCGTAGGGCCACGGGAGGACCGCGGCGCCGACCGACGGGACCGGTCCCCCGCCCGGACCACCCGAGCGGCCCACCGCATGCCGTCATTCGGCCCCCGGTGACAAGCCGGGGCGGCGAATTCCCCTGTTGCCGGTGCTCGCGAATCGAGGCGTGATGGTAGCAATGTGCGCGTACCCACCCGTGGGGGCCGATGGCCGGTAGGCCGTCATTCTGAAAGGCGACACTGCCATGCCGACAGAGGAAGCGGTTAAGGCGGAGGACACACTGATCCACGTGCTGTGGATCAACGCGGGACTGAGCTGTGACGGCGATTCCGTCTCCCTGACCGCAGCAACGCAGCCGAGCATCGAGGAGATCGCGCTCGGCGCCCTGCCGGGACTTCCGCAGGTCGCCGTCCACTGGCCGCTCATCGATTTCGAATGCGGCCCGAACGGCGGCGCCGATGATTTCCTCGAATGGTTCTTCAAGGCCGATCGCGGAGAGCTGGAACCGTTCGTCCTGGTGGTCGAGGGATCCATTCCGAACGAGCGGCTGCACGACGAGGGCTACTGGTGCGGGTTCGGCAACGATCCCGCCACCGGCCAACCGATGACAACCAGCGAGTGGCTCGACCGGCTGGCTCCGAAGGCGACCGCGGTCGTCGCGGTCGGCACCTGCGCGACGTACGGCGGCATCCACGCCATGGCGGGCAACCCGACCGGCGCCATGGGGGTTCCCGACTACCTGGGCTGGGACTGGAAGTCCAAGGCCGGAATCCCGATCGTGTGCGTCCCGGGCTGTCCGATCCAGCCGGACAACCTCTCGGAGACGCTCACCTACCTGCTCTACATGGCCACCGACCAGGCGCCGATGATCCCGCTCGACGACGTACTGCGGCCGACGTGGCTGTTCGGGTCGACGGTCCACGAGGGCTGCGACCGGGCCGGGTACTACGAGCAGGCCGACTTCGCGACGGAGTACGGCTCACCGAAGTGCATCGTCAAGCTGGGCTGCTGGGGCCCCGCGGTCAAGTGCAACGTGCCCAAGCGCGGCTGGATGAACGGCATCGGCGGCTGCCCCAACGTCGGTGGCATCTGCATCGGCTGCACCATGCCCGGATTCCCGGACAAGTTCATGCCGTTCATGGACGAGCCCCCCGGCGGAAAGCTCTCGACCAATGCGGTCGGACTCTACGGGTCGACGATACGGCGGCTGCGCCACCTCACCACCCACGCCCTGGACCGCGAACCGAAATGGCGCAAGCCCGGCAAGAAACTCACCACCGGCGCCACACGCACCTGGTGAGTGACCGCGTACATCACCGCAACGGACAGAAAGCAGAGGCGGCGCAATGACCGCGACGCAGCACAAGGGTGCCGGGGGCGGCCAGGGAAAGAACGACCTGGTCGAAATGGCGTGGGATCCCATTACCCGGATCGTCGGCAGTCTGGGTATCTACACGAAGATCGACTTCAAGCAGAAGGTGGTCGCCGAGTGCCACAGCACCAGCTCCATCTTCCGGGGCTATTCGGTCTTCATGAAGGGAAAGGACCCCCGGGACGCGCACTTCATCACGAGTCGCATCTGCGGAATCTGCGGTGACAACCACGCCACATGTTCGTGTTACACGCAGAACATGGCGTACGGGGTGAAGCCGCCGCACCTCGGCGAATGGATCGTGAATCTCGGCGAGGCCGCGGAGTACATGTTCGACCACAACATCTTCCAGGAGAACCTGGTCGGGGTCGACTACTGCGAGAAGATGGTCGCGGAGACCAACCCCGGGGTGCTGGAACAGGCCAACCGCACCCCCTCCCCGCACGCCGACGCGCACGGATACAAGACGATCGGCGACATCATGCGATCGCTGAACCCGTTCACCGGCGAGTTCTACCGCGAGGCGCTCCAGGTCAGCCGGATGACCCGGGAGATGTTCTGCCTGATGGAGGGCCGGCACGTCCACCCCTCCACGCTCTATCCCGGCGGCGTCGGCACCGTGGCGACCATCCAGCTGATGACGGACTACATCACCCGCCTCCAGCGGTACGTCGAGTTCATGAAGAAGGTCGTGCCGATGCACGACGATCTCTTCGACTTCTTCTACGAAGCCCTGCCGGGGTACGAGCAGGTCGGCAACCGGCGCATCCTGCTGGGCTGCTGGGGCTCCTTCCAGGACCCGGAGCACTGCAACTTCGAGTACAAGGACATGACCGACTGGGGCCGGAAGATGTACGTCACCCCCGGTGTCGTCGTCGACGGGAAGCTGGTCACCACCGACCTGGTGAAGATCAACCTCGGCATCCGGATCCTGCTCGGTTCGTCTTACTACAACGACTGGGACGAGCAGGAGACCTTCGTCTCCCACGACCCCCTCGGCAATCCGGTCGACCGGCGCCACCCGTGGAACCAGCACACCAACCCGCAGCCGCAGAAGCGGGACCTGGACGACAAGTACAGCTGGGTCATGTCACCCCGGTGGTTCGACGGCAAGGACTACCTGGCGCTCGACACGGGCGGCGGGCCGCTCGCGCGGCTGTGGACCACCGCGCTGGCCGGTCTGGTCGACATCGGCTACATCCAGGCCACCGGCCACAGTGTCAAGATCAACCTCCCCAAGACCGCCCTCAAGGGGCCGGTGGAGCTGGAGTGGCACGTCCCGAAGTGGAGCAACACCATCGAACGCAACAGGGCGCGCAGCTACTTCCAGGCCTACGCGGCCGCCTGTGCGCTCCACTTCGCGGAGAAGGCTCTCGTGGAGATCCGCTCCGGGAACACCAAGACCTGGGAGAAGTTCGAAGTGCCCGAGGAGGGCGTGGGCTGCGGGTTCACCGAAGCGGTCCGCGGTGTCCTCTCCCACCACATGGTGATCCGGGACGGCAAGATCGCCAACTACCACCCGTACCCGCCGACTCCGTGGAACGCGAGCCCCCGCGACACGTACGGCACGCCCGGCCCCTACGAGGACGCCGTGCAGGGCCAGCCGATCTTCGAGGAGAACGACCGGGAGCACTTCAAGGGCATCGACATCATGCGCACGGTGCGCAGCTTCGACCCCTGTCTGCCCTGCGGTGTGCACATGTATCTCGGCGAGGGCAAGAAGCTGGAACTCCTGCACTCCCCCACCCAGTCCGCGGGCAGTGAGTGATGGCGCGGGAGGAGTCCCCCGCCACGCCCGACTGGCGGATGACCGGTGAGCGCATCGACACCCTGATCGCCGCCAGCGGCTCGGGCGGCGCGATCGCCCGCGAGCGCAGCGAGGAACTGGTCCGGCTCGTCGCCGACTTCTACGGTGCCGGGCTGGAACGGCTGCTCGACCTCGTGCACGAGCAGGGGCGGCTGGACGATGACGTCCTGGCCGCCCTGGCCGGCGACGAGCTGGTGGCCGGTGTCCTGCTGGTGCACGGGCTGCATCCGTATGGCGTGGAGACCCGGGTCGAGCAGGCGCTGGAGAGCGTACGGCCGTATCTGGGCTCGCACGGCGGTGATGTGGAGCTGCTCGCCGTCACCGACGAGGGAACCGTCCGGCTGCGGCTGCTGGGCAGTTGTGACGGCTGCCCGTCGTCCTCGGTCACGCTCAGGCTGGCCGTGCAGGGTGCTGTGGAGGCGGCGGCGCCGGAGATCACCTCGATCGAGGTCGAGACCGCGGCCGACGAGGACGCCGGGGCAGCGGGGCCCCTGGTACCGGTGGACTCGCTGTTCGCCCGGCTGCACGCGGAGTCCGGGACGGCCGGCGCCGACGGCGCGTCGTGGGAGGTCGTGCCGGAGCTGTCGGGGCTGGAGTCCGGCGCCGTGGCCCGGGTGGGTGTCGGCAGGATGCCGGTGGTGGCCTGCCGGGTGGGCACGGAACTCTTCGCCTTCGAGGACCGGTGCGCGCGCTGCGAGCGGCCGTTCGAGGGTGCCACGCTGGCGCGGCGGCTGGGCGGTCGGTCCGGGGACGCGATCCTGCGCTGCGCCGGGTGCCGTGCGCACTACGACGTACGGCGGGCCGGGATCTGCCTCGACGGGGACAGTACGCATCTGGCCCCGCTGCCCCTGCTGTCGGACGGTGCCGCGGTCTCGGTGTCGGTCCCCGCGGCGGTGGCGCCGTGATCGCCGCCGGCCGGTCCGCCTCGCCGGCCTCCACCCTGCTGCGGCTCAGACGCAACCGGCCGCGGCCGCCCGCCGGTGAGCGCTGCGAGATGTGCGCGCAGCCGATCGGCGAGAGCCACCCCCATGTGGTGAACCTCGACAGCCGCGCCCTGATGTGCGGCTGCCGGGCCTGTTATCTGCTGTTCGCCGACGAGAACGCGGAGCTGCGCTACCGGGCGGTTCCTGAGCGCTATCTGCACTTCGCCGGACTGACCTTGGACGGGCGCGCCTGGGACGAGCTGCAGATTCCCGTGGGGCTCGCCTTCCTGTTCCGCAACTCCGTCCAGGAACGGATGGTCGCGTTCTACCCCGGGCCCGCCGGGGCCACCGAGTCGGAACTGCCGCTGGACTCCTGGGCGGCCGTCGTCGAGACGAGCCCGGAGCTCGCCGTGCTGCGTCCGGACGTGGAGGCGCTGCTGATCCGGCGTACGGCGGAGAACGATGGTTCGTGCCATCTGGTGCCGATCGATGCCTGCTACGAGTTGGTGGGGCAACTGCGCACGCTGTGGCGCGGGTTCGACGGTGGTTCCGAGGCCCGTGCCGCGATGGACGGCTTCTTCGCGCGGGTGGCGGACCGCAGCCGGCCCGCCGCGGGGATCGGGGCGCCGTGAACGACTTCGCGTTCTCCGTGCTCGATATCGCCGCCGAGCCGTACGCGGCCGCTCCGCAGCTGACCGCGCGGCTGCGGATCGAGGAGCGGACGGGACGGAGGATCCACGCCATCGCGCTGCACTGCCAGGTCCGCATCGAGCCGCAGCGGCGCCACTACGACGAGGCCGAACAGAGCGGTCTGGCAGCGCTGTTCGGGGGCCGGCACCGCTGGACGGACACTCTGAGGCCGTTCCAGTGGATGAGCTGCGACACCACCGTGCAGGGGTTCAGCGGTGCGACCGAAGTCGATCTCGCCCTGCCCTGCACCTACGACTTCGACGTGATCGGTTCCCGCTATCTGCACGCCCTGGGAGAGGGTGCGGTGCCCCTCGCCCTGATGTTCTCCGGCACGGTCTTCACCCGCGGCAGCAAGGGCTTCGGGGTCGAGCAGGTGCCGTGGGACTGCGAGGCCCGGCACCCGATGCCGGTCGAGGTGTGGCGACGCATGGTGGCGGCGCACTACCCGAACACCGGATGGATCCGGCTGGACCACGAGGTGCTGCAACGATTCGCGGACTTCCGGGCCCGGCGCGGGCTGATCAGCTGGGACGAGACGGTCCAGGCCCTCCTGGTCGAGCACGACGAGGTGGTCCTGTGAGTCTTGACCAGGTGCGTTCGATCGCCGACGCCGTCCTGTACGAGGGGTACCTCCTGTACCCGTACCGGGCGAGCTCGCACAAGAACCGATCGCGCTGGCAGTTCGGGGTCCTCGGTCCGCCGCACGCCGCGGCGGCGAGTTTCGGCGAGGAGCCGGAGATGGAGATGCAGTGCCTGCTGGCACCGCACCACGGGCCGGCGGCCGTCACCGTGCATCTGCGCTTCCTCCAGCTCCAGGTCCGAGAAGTGCGGAGCACGGGCGAGGACGGGGTGGAGGTACCGGTCGAACAGCTCGTCGTCGACGGGGTGCCGGTGATGTCCTGGGACGAGGCCGTCGAGCGTGAAGTCGTGCTGACCGCCCTGCCGTTGGGGGAAGTGGCGGACGCCGTGCACGAGGTCCTGGGCGGCGAGGACACCGAGCCGGTGACCGACGCGCGGGGCGTGGTGGTGGGCCGGATCGTGCGGCGGCGGCTGCCGTTGGCGGTCCGGGTCCGCACCCGGGTCGTCATCGACGACGGATACGTGCGTCTCTCGGTGGCGGTGCGCAACGAGCATCCGGAGCCCGCGAGCACCAAGGACGCCGCGATCCGGTCGTCGCTGATCGGAGCGCATCTGCTGCTGCGGGCGCACGACGCCGAGTTCGTCTCGCTGCTCGAACCGCCCGCCGGGGCGGCGGCGGCCGCCGGCCGTTGCCTCCAGAGCAGGTGCTGGCCCGTGCTGGCCGGCCCGAAAGGGTCGACGGACACCCTGCTCGGTGCGCCGATCATCCTGTACGACTACCCGGAGGTCGCCGAACAGAGCCCCGGCGCCCTGTTCGACTCGACCGAGATCGACGAGATCCTGACCCTTCGCGTGATGACCATGACGGAGGCGGAGAAGGCGGAGGCCCGGGCCACCGATCCCCGGGCCCGGGAGATCATCGACCGGTGTGACGGCATGACCCCCGCCGGCCTCCAGCAGTTGCACGGCCTGCTGCGCGACCCGCATCCGCCGCAGCCCGCGGCTCCGGTGGGCCCTACGGCCGATGTCCGGGACGTGGAGCCCGCCGGCTTCGACACCGCGGGCGCCCCCTGGTGGGATCCGGCGGCCGACGCCTCGGTACGGCCCGGGAGCGACGCGGTCGTGATCGACGGGGTCCGGGTGGCCAAGGGCAGCCTCGTCCGCGTCCACCCCTCCCGGCGGGCGGACGCGCAGGATCTGTTCTTCGCCGGCCAGGTGGCCCGGGTGGCCGCGGTGCTCTCGGACGTGGACGGCGGTACGCACATCGCCCTGGTCCTCGTCGACGACCCCGCGTCGGACCTGCACGACTGGTACGGCCGTTATTTCTACTTCGCGCCCGACGAACTGACACCCCTGAGCGTCGCGGAATCGGCGCAGCACCGAGAGGAGAACCGATCGTGAAGACCCTGGGCATCATCACCGCCGGAGCGGCCGCGGCCGTGGCGCTCGTCGCCGTGGCAGTCGGGATCAGGTCGATCCCCGACATCCGCCGTTACCTGCGCATCCGTTCGATGTGAATCCCGATCCGAGTGAAGTGAGCAAGGAGCACCCCATGGCTGAGTCACCGCAGAAGAACAGCGACGTCGAAGAGGAGCCGCAGGAGGAACGGGGCCCGAAGGGATCCCGCGGCACCGGCTCGGACCGGCCCTCGGCCGGCCCGGCCGACCGCCCCTCGGGCACCTCGGACGAACGCTCCGACACCTCCGTACACCCGCAGAAGACTCAGGACCCGGCATCGCCCGACCTCCGGTCCGGGGGCGGCTGAGCCGAGGATGACGAAGGAACCCGACACCGCCGCCCGGGTGCTGGTCGCGGGCATCGGCAATCTTTTTCTCGGCGACGACGGCTTCGGCCCGGAGGTCGTGCGCCGGCTGGCCCGCGACGGCGGGATGCCCCCGCAGGTCCGGGTGGTGGACTACGGCATCCGCGGCATGCATCTCGCGTACGACCTGCTCGACGGGTACGACGCGCTGGTTCTGGTCGACGCGTACCCGGGGGGCGGCACCCCCGGGGAGGTGACGGTGCTCCGCATCGGTGTGGAGGACCTCGGTTCGGGTGAATTCGATGCCCACGGGATGAATCCGGTCGCTGTCCTCGCAAATCTGGATCAACTGGGCAGTACGCTTCCGCTCACCTACCTCGTCGGCTGCACACCCGCCGGGGTCGAGGAGGGCATCGGGCTCGGCGAAGCCGTCGACAGCGCGGTGCCCGAGGCGATCCAGGCAGTGCACACCCTGATCCGGCAGCTCGTGCCGGCCGTACCGACCGCGTCCGTGAACAGCACCCGACCCCGGAGATCCTGATCATGTGCCTAGGCATTCCTGGCCGCGTCGTGGAGATCGTGGACGGGTATGCGGGCCAACTGGCCCTGGTGGACGTGGAGGGCGCCAGGCGCCGCGTCAATATCGGCATGCTCGACGAGGCGCCCGGTCGCGACGACTGGGTGCTTCTCCATATGGGCTTCGCCGTCGAGCTCATCGACCGGGCGAAGGCCCGGGAGGCCCTGTCGGGGCTGGAGATGATGGGCCGCGGCCGGGAGCAGCGGATCCGGCGCAGATTCGAGGTGCGCGGCGTCGTGCAGGGCGTGGGCTTCCGGCCTTTCGTCTATGTCACTGCCTCGGAGCTGCTGCTCACGGGCTCGGTGACGAACACCGGCGACGGGGTGCTCGCCGAGGTCGAGGGAACGGCCGGAGCCGTGGAGGAGTTCGGTCGCCGACTGAGCGCCGACGCCCCTCCGCTCGCTGTCGTCGAGGACGTGCGTACGAGCGAACTGCCGACGCGCGGCGGGACGGGCTTCACCATCGAGCCCTCCAGCACGTCCGACCGGGCCAGGACGCTGGTCTCGCCCGACATCGCCACCTGCCGGGACTGCCTCGACGAGCTGGGCGATCCGTCGAACCGGCGCTACCGCCACCCGTTCATCACCTGCACGCACTGTGGCCCCCGGTTCACGATCGTCACCGGCCTCCCGTACGACCGGGCCGCCACCACGATGGCGGACTTCGAGATGTGCGGGGCCTGCCGGGCGGAGTACGAGGACCCGCGCAACCGCCGCTTCCACGCCCAGCCGATCGCCTGTCCCGACTGCGGACCGCGGCTCGAACTGGTCGGCGGGGAAGGCGTGTCCCTGTCCCGTGACGAGGACGCGCTGCGTACGGCCCGCAAGCTCCTTGCCGAGGGCGGGATCATCGCGGTCAAGGGACTCGGCGGGTATCACCTGGTGTGCGACGCCCGCGACGACGCGGCGGTGGCCGAGTTGCGCCGGCGAAAGCGGCGCGGCGGCAAGCCGTTCGCGGTGATGGTGCCGGACCTCGACGTCGCGCGGCGGCTGGTGACCGTCACGGCGGACGAGGAGGAGCTCCTGTCCAATGGCCGCCGCCCGATCGTGCTCCTGCCCCGGCACCCTGCCGGGCCCGGGGCCGGGGTGTCCGACGCCGTGGCGCCCGGCAGCCCCCACCTCGGGCTGGTCCTTCCGTACACCCCGTTGCACGTCCTGCTCTTCGGGATCGGGGACGACGATCCGGGCCCGGACGCACTGGTGATGACGTCGGCCAATCTGTCGGGCGAGCCGATCGTCACCGACGACGGCGACGCGCTGGCCCTTCTGGCACCGCTGGTCGATGCCTGGCTACGGCACGACCGGCGCATCCATGTGCCGTGCGACGACTCGGTCAGCCGCTGGGCCGCCGGCGCCGAGCTGCCGCTGCGCCGCTCGCGCGGATACGCCCCGCTGCCGCTCGCGCTGCCCTTCGACGTGCCCCCGACGCTCGCCGTGGGCGCCGACCTGAAGAACACCTGTGCGCTGGCCGAGGGCCGCTACGCCTGGCTGAGCCAGCACATCGGCGACATGGACGACCTCTCCACGGTCGGCGCTCTGACCCGGACCGAGAAGCATCTGGAGAACCTCACCGGGGTGGCGCCCACCCGGCTGGTGGCCGACCGCCACCCCGGCTACCACTCCGGCGACTGGGCTCGCGCCCACGCGGCCGGGCGGCCGGTCCGCACTGTGCAGCACCACCACGCGCACATCGCGTCCGTGATGGCGGAGCACGGCCTGGGCGCGGACGAGCGCGTGATCGGCATCGCCTTCGACGGCACCGGCCACGGCACCGACGGGGCGGCCTGGGGCGGAGAGGTCCTGGTGGCCGGCTACGCGTCGTTCAGCAGGGCCGCCCACCTGGGTTACGTACCGCTGGCCGGGGGCGACGCGAGTGTGCTGCGGCCATACCGGATGGCCCTCGCGCATCTGCACGCGGCCGGCATCCCCTGGGACGACGACCTGCCCGCGGTCCGTGCCTGCCCGCCCTCCGAACGCGACGTACTGGCCCATCAGTTCGCCACCGGATTCGGCTGCGTGCCCACGTCGGGCATGGGGCGGCTCTTCGACGCGGTCGCGTCCCTGGCCGGCGTCCGGCACGTGGTGGCGTACGAGGCGGAGGCGGCCATGGAACTGGAAGGGCTGGCCCATGCCGCGGCCGCCGGCCCCGCGGCACCGGAGGGCGGCTACCGCTTCGGTATCCGGCCCGGGAAGGGAGAAGAACCCGCCGTCGCGGATCCGGGCCCGGTCGTTCAGGCCGTGGTGTCCGACGTGCGGGACGGCGTTCCGGCCGGACTGATCGCCGTGCGCTTCCATACCGCCGTCGCCGCTCTGGCCACCCGCCTCGCGGACCTCTGCCGCTCGCGCACCGGCCTCGGCACCGTGGCGCTGGGCGGCGGCGTCTTCCAGAACGCCGTATTGCTCGAAGCTACGCAACGCGGCCTGACCGAGCGAGGCTTCACCGTCCTGCGGCCGCGCCTGCTCCCCCCGAACGACGGCGGGATCGCCCTCGGCCAGCTCGTGATCGCCGCATCGGACTGACGCTGCCGCACGGCCGTACTTCAAGAGGGATCCACAGAGAAGAGGGACCATGTGTCTGGCTGTTCCGGGGCGTGTCCTCAGTACCGTCGAAGTCGACGGCACCGTGATGGCCGAGGTCGATTTCGGCGGGGTACGCAAGGAGGTGTGCCTCCAGTACATCCCCGATGCGACCGTCGGTGAATACGTCATCGTGCACGTCGGATTCGCCATCCAGCGCCTCGACGAACGGTCGGCCCTGAACACCCTTGCCGACTTCGAGCGGCTCGGCATCCTGGCCGAGGAGTTCGGAGACGGTTCCGACAGCGCAGCCCAGCAGGGTGCATCTCCCGAAGGAGTCGGCCGGTGAAGTATCTCGAAGAGTTCAGTGACCCCGCTCTCGCGAAGAGGCTGATCGACCAGATCCACGCGGCCACCACGCGGAAGTGGGCGCTGATGGAGGTCTGCGGCGGCCAGACCCACTCCATCATCCGGCACGGCATCGACCAACTGCTGCCGGACAGTGTGGAGATGATCCACGGACCGGGATGTCCCGTCTGCGTCACCCCGCTGGAGACCATCGACCGGGCACTGGCGATCGCCGCCCGCCCCGGCGTCGTCTTCTGCTCGTTCGGCGACATGCTGCGCGTGCCCGGCAGCAGCCAGGACCTCTTCTCCATCAAGAGCGCCGGCGGCGACGTACGCGTGGTGTACTCGCCCCTCGACGCGCTGAGGATCGCCCGGGAGAACCCCGACCGCGAAGTCGTCTTCTTCGGCATCGGGTTCGAGACCACCGCCCCCGCGAACGCCATGACGGTGTACCAGGCCCAGCGGTTCGGGGTGCGGAACTTCTCGCTGCTGGTGTCCCATGTGCTGGTGCCGCCCGCGATCGCCGCGATCATGGAGTCCTCGACGTGCCGGGTTCAGGCGTTCCTCGCCGCAGGCCACGTATGCAGTGTGATGGGGACGGCCGAATACCCGCCGCTGGCCCGGAAGTACAAGGTACCGATCGTGGTGACCGGCTTCGAGCCGCTGGACATCCTCGAAGGGGTCCGCCGAACCGTCGTCCAGTTGGAGGCGGGTCGGCACGAGGTCGAGAACGCCTACCCCAGGGCCGTGCGCGAGGAGGGCAATGTGCCCGCCATGGAGATGCTCGCCGATGTCTTCGAGGTGACTGACCGGACCTGGCGCGGCATCGGGGCTATTCCGCGCAGCGGCTGGCGGCTCTCCGAGAAGTACCGGGCGTTCGACGCGGAGCAGCGGTTCGAGGTGACGGACATCCGCACCGCCGAGTCGTCGCTCTGCCGCTCGGGCGAGGTCCTGCAGGGCCTGATCAAGCCGCATCTGTGCGAGGCGTTCGGCAAGGAGTGCACGCCGAGGAACCCGCTCGGCGCGACCATGGTGTCTTCCGAGGGCGCGTGCGCCGCGTACTACACCCACCGCCGCCTGGAACTGGTCGATGCGAAGTGACTGACGCGATGCAAGACATGACCGCCGTGGTGGACGAAGTGCCCGACCTCGACTTCGAGGGGTGGGCCTGCCCGGTCCCGCTGCGGGACGTCCCGTCCGTCGTCATGGGGCACGGGGGCGGCGGTGCGATGTCCGGTGAGCTGATCGAGCACCTGTTCCTGCCCGCGTACGGTGCCGCGGCCGCCGCCGATCTCGGTGACTCGGCCGTCCTGACGGTCGGCTCCGGTACCCGTCTCGCCTTCTCCACGGACTCGTTCGTGGTGAAGCCGATGTTCTTCCCCGGCGGGTCGATCGGTGACCTGGCGGTGAACGGCACGGTCAACGACCTGGCCATGTCGGGTGCGACGCCCCTGTTCCTGTCCACTGCCTTCATCCTCGCGGAGGGCACCGCGCTGAGCGACCTCGGCCGGATCGCGCAGGCCGTGGGCCGGGCCGCCGAGGACGCCGGAGTACGCCTGGTCACCGGGGACACGAAGGTCGTGGAGCACGGCAGTGGTGACGGCGTCTACCTCAACACCTCGGGCATCGGCGTGATCCCTCCCGGTGTCGACATCCACGCGCGCCGGGCGCTCCCCGGCGACGCCGTCCTCGTCAGCGGCGACATCGGCGTGCACGGTGTGGCCGTGATGAGCTGTCGGGAGGGCCTCGAATTCGGTACGACGGTGGAGAGCGACACCGCCGCGCTGCACGGACTGGTCGCCGCCATGCTCGCCACCGGTACCGACCTCCATGTGCTCCGGGATCCCACGCGCGGGGGCGTCTCGGCTTCGCTGAACGAGATCGCCCGAGCCTCGGACGTGGGCATCGAACTGGTAGAGCGGCTGCTTCCCGTACCGCCCGCGGTGCGCGACGCGTGCAGCCTGCTCGGGCTCGACCCGCTCCAGGTGGCCAACGAGGGCAAACTGATCGCGATCGTCCCGGCCGAGGACGCGGACCGGGTGCTGGCCGCCATGCGGGCCCATCCCCTGGGCCGGTCCGCCTGCCGGATCGGCAGTTGCGTTCCGGATCACGCCGGGATGGTCGTGGCGAAGACAGGGCTGGGCGGGAGCCGGGTGATCGGGCTGCCGATCGGCGAACAACTACCGAGGATCTGCTGAGTGAGTGCCGAGGGCGCCCTGCTGTTCGCGCGATACGCCTACCCGCCCAACGAGCTCGGCTACTGCGGCCCCGCCGATGCGGCGGCCCTCCTGCGCCGTGAAGCGACCGCCGACATCGAGCGGCGCGCCCGGCAGTTCGAGGGCGCCTGGTGCTATCTCCAGTTCCTCGCGGAGACAGCCGGGCTGGCGGACCCGCTCGACGTGCGGGTGGTCGAGGCGTACTGGATCGGCAACGAGTTGCTAGACCGGGCCGATCCCGCTGCTCTGGTGGAGCGCATGACCCATCGATTCCGGGGACAGCCCGGCGGCACCTGGCGCGACGCCGGGCGGCGCGCCCTGGCCCATCACAGCTTCCAGGTGTTCGAGGTGTATCCCTGGACCCCGCTGCTGCGGTCGAGCGGCCATCCGACCGCCCTGTCCGTGCTCGACCAGTGCCGCATCCGTACGGGCGTGGTCGTGGCCTCCGACGGAGACCTGGCGACCGTGCGGTCACGCCCGTTGTGCTGGGACGGTGCGGGGCTGGCCGACGGTGCGTGGCGGGAGGAGACCGTACGCTGCTCGGCCGGCGGACTGACGCTGCTCGACGGGCTCTCCACCGGCGACCGGGTGGCGCTGCACTGGGACTGGGTGTGTGATGTGATCACCGACGAACAGGCCCGGCGCATCGAATTCCTTGAGGAGCGCCGACGCATCGACTTGGGCCTCTCGTCTGAACCGAGCATCGGCATCCACGGCGCTCCGGGCTGAGGGCTCGCAGAGAATTGCGCTGTCGGGGCCTCCATTGCTTTGCGTACTCCTCGGCCGTCCGCCAGCCCAGTTCACGGCGGGCCGCTGCTACGGACGGCGCTGTGGTCTTCTTCTCCGCGTAGAGCCGTGTGAGGCGCTCGATCGCGTCGTCCTGCGTGCGGTAGCCGGACTCCTCGCGCTGCTTGCCACTGCAGGAGGCCTTGCCGCCCTCCCCGGTGCCGCCACGACAGCGGCACCGGGGAGGGCGGCGTTCTCCGGGGTGCGGGCGTGAGCGTCAACGCTCAGCGGTCTGCCGCCGACCGGCGAAGGGCCCCGCACCGGCCGCCCACCGCCTCCCAGGATTTCCTGGACCGGTACGGGATCCCTCGATCGCAGTCGTGGCAGGCCGTCAGCGGCTGACCCCGACATCTGCGAGATCCCCGGCGGAGCCGGGCTCAGGACGCGGGGCGCGTTCCTCACGCCCGTAGCGGGTGTGCCCGATGTGCCACACGTAGGAGGCTGCGACAGCTTCCACAGCGCGAGCGTGATCCGCGAGTGCGTCCTTGCTGTCGGCGGTGAGCTCGGTGATTCGACGGCGTGCGGTGCAGGCCTGGTCCTCACACATGCGGGAGGCCAGGCGGAACGCTTCTTCGAGGTCGCACTCGCGGTGTCGGATCAGCAGGGTCGGCAGGCTCAGAGGAGTCGGGCCACCACGATCTGCCTCCTTCGCGTACGAGGCGAGATCGTTGATCCAGCCGGCGAGGTCGGCAACGGCCTTCTCCAGTTCCCGCACCGCTGCCGAGGATCGCTGATCATCGGTCAGTTCGTGTCCGAGCACGATTTCCGCGGTCGCCACAACGGTCCGGACGAAGACCGTGTGGGGGCGCATCGCGCAATAGTCGCTCAGGGTGACCTGGTCGGGCCTGTCGAGGTGATGGGCCTCCCAGAGGATGCCGAAGAGATTGTCCCGCAGGTTCCCGGTGAGCCGCAGGTACTGCGTGGGCGTGGCCCGTTCGCGGAACCGGTGCAGGAGGTCCCGCAGGGCGGCGATGTAGGCGTCGTCGCCGGCCGCCGGCTCGTCGTCGCCGGCCAGCAGGCGGACACAGTGACTGATGCGGCGTACCAGACGGGCGGTGTCACGGCCTCCTTCGGCCTCGCCGTGTACGTCGTCGAACGCGGTGAGCCACAGAAAGAGATCGGCGCAGAGGAACACGCCGTCCCGGTCCGCCGCGGGCAGGACACGTGCCACCCCCTGGGCCGTGATGTTGCAGAGGGCCTTCGCCTCGCCGGGTGAACCGATCAAGGGGAAGGTCCGGAGCCAGTGGGCGGTGTGCTCCTCGATGGCGTCGGCATACGGGCTGGTGGAGAAGGGGCCGGGGAAAGAGCCTCGGAGGTCGGGCATCGGCAGGGTACGCGCGTCCGAGCCGCGGGTGTGGCTCATACGGCTGTCCCCGCGACGGCCCGCTGCCTGGTCTCGGCGACCATACGGGGGTCCGACGGGTGCACGGTGAGCAGCCCGACCGGTTCCACGGTGGCGCCGGGAACGGGCCGCAGCCGCCAGCGCGAGGCGATGAACGCCGTGATGACGATCGACTCCGTCCAGGCGAACGCGTCGCCGATGCACATGCGTTTTCCTGACCCGAAGGGAATGAAGGCTCCCCTGGGCGGCTGGGGGCGCTCCGGCAGCCAGCGGTCGGGGTCGAAGCGCAACGGGTCGGGATACAGGGCCGGATCCCGGTGCAGTCCGTAGAGACTCCACAGCACCTGCTCCCCCGCCGGCAGGTCGACCGGCCCGAGCCGCACCGGCCTGGTGGCCTGTCGGGTCACCAGCCAGCCCGCGTGGTGCAGGCGCAGCGTCTCGCTGACCAGTCTGCGGGTGAAGGCGAGCCGGGGGACGTGCTCGGCGGTGATCGGGCCCTCTCCGACCACGGAGTCGACCTCCTCGTGCAGCCTGCGCTCCAGCTCCGGGTCGCGGCCCAGCTCGTGGAACAGCCACGCCAGCATGACGCCCGTCGTCTCGGAACCCGCGGCCAGCAGCCCGATGATCTCCGACAGGATCTCGTTGTCGGGCAGTGGCGCACCGGTTTCGTCCCGGGCCTCCAGGAGCAGCGTCACGAGGTCGTCGTGGGCATCGGGCTCCGCCCGGCGCTCCGCGATGATGTCCGCCACCTCGCTGCGCAGCAGGCTGCGGGCGGCCTTGAGCCGCCGGTTGCTGCGGGTGGGCAGCCGTTCCAGCGAGGAAACGGGGACCATGGTGCGCCAGATGGCGGCCGTGAAGACCGTGTCGACGGCGTCGAGGATCGCGCGCGCCCGCTCCTGTTCCGCGCGGAAGGAGCACAGCACCGACATGGCCACGTCCTGGGCCATGAGCCCCATCTCGGTCTTCAGGTCGAGCAGTTCCCCCTCACGCCAGCCCGCGATGGACGGCTCCACCGTTTCCCGCATCGTGGTGACGTACCCACTGATCTGCTCGCGGTGGAAGGCGGGCTGGAGCAGGCGGCGCCGACGCAGGTGGGGCCCGCCTTCCGCGACCGGCAGGGCCGACTGACCGAAGAGCTTGAGCTTCTCGCCCAGCAACCCCTTGGAGAAGGAACCCGACTTGCTGGTGAGCATCTCGTGGATCAGCTCATGCGAGTTGACCACGGTCACCTTCTTGGGGCCGACCGACATACGGACGATCGGCCCGTAGGTGCGCAGGCGTTCGACGTACTCCAGGCGGTCTCTGAGCAGGGGAACCAGGTGTCCGACGAGCGGCAGCCGACCCGGGGCGGTCGGCGGAACGTCCACGTCGGCAGTCACATCCATGTCGGGAGTCACGCGTCCGTCCTTTCCATATCTGCCTGTGTACATGCGGCTGGGCGACGTGCCCGCAGCAGCTCCCGCGCGGCGAGCACCTCCGCTTCGATCACTGTGGTGGGCGCATACAGCGTTTTGTCGTGCCACAGGGCGGGGTGCTGGTGGCCGGAGTGCGAGGCAGCGCGCAGATACGTTTCGGCAAGGTCCAGTGCCCGGGTGTACTGCGGCTGCGGTGTGAAGGCGGCGGCGCTCAGCAGGACTTTGACCGCGTACGCGGTCTCTTCGACGGTGCTGCCCCACACACCCCAGGAGCCGTCGGCGCGCTGATTGTCAGTGGTCCACTCGGCGGCCCTCCGGACGGCCCTGGACGCGCGCTGACCGCCGTGCCCCGCGAGCGCGGTGACGCAGCGCGCGGTGGCGTAGTAGGGGGAGGCATGCCACTTGTCGGTCCAGTGTCCTTCGGGTCGCTGCTGGCCGGTCAGCCAGTCGCACAGCTTCGCCGCTCGGGGTCCGTACGTGTGCTCTGCCGTCGGGCAGCGCCGCAGGTGGCTCACGAGGGCCTGGAGTGCGTGGGCGTTCGCGGTGACCGATCCGGTGTCCTCGCCGATGTAGCAGTCGTAGTGGCTGCCGTTGTGGAACAGGTCCAGCGGCGCCGGGTCGTACGGCAGACCGACGAGTGAGGCGACCAGCACCGCCATGGCGGTGTCATCGGCATCGGCCATGAGTCCGGGCGCACCGCGCACGCCTTGAGCGTCGTAGATCTCCTCGGCCCACCCACGGACCGTGGGAAGAGCGGCACCGGGCAGGTGGGCGCGCGCCAACGCGGCGGCGACCCACAGCCGTTCGACCACGCGGAGGGGCGCGGCCTCGGGGAAGAGTCCGCCGTAGCGTTGCGCCACTGCACCGAGGTCGGCGACGGCCCGATCGGTAGTGGCCGGTGACAGCGTCGCCCGTGCGGCGGTGGCGGCCGGCGAACTGCCCAGCAGCCCTTCGACGTCAGGGACGAGACACGAAGGTACGTAGCTGCCCACGCCTTCGAACGTGTGGTGAAACTTGACGGGCAGGCTGCCCGCCGACTCGTACCGCTTGGCCACGCGAGCAGGTGCCGACTCATGGAAGCCGCCCGGAACCGGGAGCCGGGGACCACCGTAACCGGGCGTGTCCCCGCCGGTGGTCAGGGAGTCCAACGTCTTGTTGATCTCGGCCACCAGGCCGGGTACGAGTATTTCCGCTGCAGCCGTGTCCGGCCACGGGCCCATTCGCGGCAGTGACCGCAATACGTCGAGGCCCCTGTTCACCGCGGCCGTGAGCCGACCGGTGACCTCTGCGGACGCGGTGCCCCTGCGCAGAACCGCCAGTGCGGCCTCCACCCCGCTGAGTGTCGGCAGGAGCCGGTAGGGCGGCGGCCCCTCCCCCCAACTGCCGTCGGGCGCCTGCTGTTCCAGCAGATACGTGATCCGCCGTGGCTCCCCGGGCAGCCACGGCGCCGCGGACAGGACGCGGGCCGTCTCGTACAGGGACGGACCGACGCTTCCCCATCTGTCCTGGTCGGTCCTGGCCACCAGGCTGGTGGCTCGTTCGGCGTAGGATGTGCCGACGGGCGTGCTGATGCTCATGGGGCGACTTCCTCCTCGGAGTTCTGATGACGGTGCGCGGCAATGCTTTACGTCTGCCTGGCTGTTGCGTCCAGGGCGAGCCGACGCAGGGAGGCTGTCGCACTTCCCGGGAAGGGAGCGTTGTCCAGGGCGGCGAGGGCGGCGGCCCGTCGCGTGGTGATCATTTCCTCCACGGTCTGCCGGGCGCCGGTGGAGTTCAGGATCGTGCGCACCGCGGCGGCGTGTTCCTCGTCGAGGTCGCTTCGGCCGACGAGCTCGCGCAGTGTTCTCAGTTCGGCCGTGGAGGCTCGCTGGACCGCGAGCGCCATCAGCACGGTGGCTTTGCCCTCACGCAGGTCGTCCAGTACAGGTTTGCCTGTTTTGACTGGGTCGCCGAAGACCCCGAGCAGGTCGTCCCGCAGCTGAAACGCTTCTCCCAGCGGTATGCCGAAGCTGGTGCAGGCATCGAGTACGGGCGGGGTGGCACCGGCCACCGCCGCCCCTATGTGCAGGGGCCGTTCTATGGTGTATTTAGCCGTCTTGTATCGGATGACGTGCAGTGCGGTATCCACGTCGCCGGTCAGGCGGCCGGTGGTCTGCAGGTCCAGGAGCTGGCCGTACATGACCTCGCTCCGCATGTCGGCCACCAGGGGCAGCACCTGGGCCAGCCGCCCCGGGCCGAGGTCCGCCGTGCGAAGAAGTTCGTCGGACCACACCAGGGCCAGATCTCCGAGAAGGACGGCCGCGCCCAGGCCGTGCGCCCGGGCCCTGCTGCCCGGGCCGCCGCTGTCGGTATACGCGGTGGCCAGTGCGCGGTGGGCGGACGGCTGGCCGCGGCGGACATCGCTGTCATCCATCACGTCGTCGTGCACCAGGGCGAACACCTGGAAGAGTTCGAGGCTGGCAGCAGCACGAACGGCAGCAGTCATGTCACCTGTTGCTCCGGCGGCTTGCCATCCGTACAGGCACAGCAGAGACCGCAGCCGTTTTCCGCCGGTCAGGAGTCCGCGCAGGGCGGAGGTCAGATGGAGCAGCTCGATTCCTGGCGCGGCACGTTCTTTGGTGTCCAGGAATCCGGTCAGGGCCATGCCGACCTTCTGTCGTAGGGAAGACAGGTCGGGCAGTACTGTGGGAAGGGTTTGTGTCACCGGCGGTTGATCCTCTTTCGCTCGAGAACCGTCGTCGCGGTTCCGTTCTTGCAGAGGTCGGGCCAACGGACCCGCGTCTCCTCCCTGGGACTGTCGCGGTGGTGCCGGCCGGCTCCCGGACGGCACCACCGCGACGCGACGAGCTACGGCAGGTGATACGGCTGTTATGCCTTGGTGCCGCCTGCCGTCGGGGAGAATGGTGTGTCCCGCTCGGGGCGGGAGGGGCTCCTGCTCCAGGGGGTGGCCCCGTCCGCGTCAGGGGTCAGCGGAGTGAACCGGGCCGGGAGCGCGGTGAGCGTCCGATGGACGGCCCCGGGGCGGTAGGTCAGCTGGTCGGCTGGAACGCCCAGTTCGATGTCCGGCAGGTAGGTCAGCAGCCTCTCGATGGCGGCCGTGGCAATCAGTGTGGCGACGTCACGGGCGGGGCACGTATGGGGCCCTGCAGCGAAGGCCAGGTGCGCCTTGTTCCCGGAGCGGTAACCGTCCGCCGGTATGCCCGAGTGGGGGCAGGTGTTGGCGGCGGCGTACGACACCATGACGGGCGAGCCCGCGGGGATGCGGGCGCCGTGGAAGGTCACGTCCTTCTTGGGGAAGTGGACGCTGTAGTTGGCCAGCGGCGCGTCGTGCCACAGCGCGTCATCGATGGCGTGCTGGATGGGCAGGCTCCCGGTGGTCAGGGTGCCGAAATAGCGGTCGTCACTGAGCATGCGGACGAGCGTGTTGGCGATGAGATTGCACAGCGGCTCGTTCCCAGCCCCGAGGGTGATGAGGATCTGGTTGACGGCCTCTTCCTGATTCAGCCCATTGGGGTGATCGATGAACCAGGAGGTCAGATCGTGGCCGCGTTGCGCCGACTTGGTCTCGTAGAGCGTTTCGAGGTAGGCGCCGAACGACCGCCCGCCCACTGCCTGTGTCTCCGGATCGCCGTCCATCATCGCCTCGAGCGCCCACACAAGGCGCCGGCCCTCCTCGTCCGGCATACCGAACAGAGCGTTGAAGACCATCAGGGGCAGCTGCTGCGTGTACTGGCGGACGAGGTCCACCGTCCCGGTATCAGCGAATTCCTGGAGCAGCGTGTCGGCGAAGCGGAATGTCAGGGCGCGCACGTCCTGGGGATCCAGGAGACCGAAGCTGTCCGTGATCACACGTCGCAGGTGCGCGTGTGCCTCGCCGTCGGCGAAGAACAGACTCGGCCGCCACTCCACCATGGGACGGATCGGGCTGTCCTCCGGCACCTGCGGCAGCCAGCTCCGGGTGTCCTTGGTCCACGTATCGACGTCCTGGAGGAGGTCGAGGGCGGCCCGGTATTCGGTGACGAGGCGGACCACGACACCGGGGGCCACCTCGGCTACGCCGACCGGTCCCTGTCTGCGCAGCAGTTCATAGCTGCGCTGCGGGTTCGCGGCATGTTCGGCCCCGTGCAGGGACACAGGGGCTTCGGCGGGTGTGAGCGTCACGAGGTTTCGACTCCGGCAACGGATATGGAATGGGCGGTCAGTTGGGCGAGCGCATGCAGGCCGCTGTTCTTCTGTCGTGCGTCACACGTGACCAGTGGAGTCTCCGGGGCGAGGTCGAGCTTCGAACGGATGAGCGCCAAGTCGTACTTGGGTGAGTCAGGGAAAACATTGACCGCAACGGCGTACGGCAAACCGCGCTCCTCAATGAGCTCCATCACTTCCCAGGAGTCTTTGAGCCGCCGGGTGTCGACCAGGATGAGGGCACCAAGTGCTCCGAACGCGATGCCTTCCCACAGCGGAAGGAAGCGGCGCTGCCCCGGAGTTCCGTACAGGTACAGAACGATCTTGTCGCCCGGCAGCGTCAGACGGCCGAAGTCGATGGCGACCGTGGTGGTGGTTTTGTCACGCAGCACGTCGTGGCTGAGGTCATCGGTGGCGACCGCCGCGTTCGTCATGACCTCGTCGGTGTGCAGTGTCGGAATCTGCGACAGCGACTTGACCACGGTCGTCTTGCCGATACCGAGCGGGCCGGCAACGAGGATCTTGATCCTTCGGTGTTCACCCTCGGGCAGGTAGACGGGGGGCGAGCTAGGCGGCAATGAGAGCGTGGAGTCCACTCAGCACCTCTTCCAGAACTTCTCTCGACGGACGGCCATCGTTCGACGCGCGGAGGGCGTCCGGAATCGGGACGGTGGCTTTTAACTGGCCGTCATCGACCAGTTGTTCGGCCAGTACCAGAGTCACGCTGACCGGGAGGCCCAGATAGCCGGCCAGTTCAACAACGCTGAGAGACCCGTCGGTCAGCAGCTCGATCACACGCTGGTGCACCGCCGTGTGGTACCTGGCGAGGGGCAGACCACTGGCGCGCAGAGCGGCCAGTGAATCGAGGGTGCCCGAGAGGCCGGCGCCGGGGCTGGTCCCGGTCGCAAGGTACGCCGGCAGCAGCCGTCGCTGCTCCTGGCCGCGGCTCATGACGCCCCGCTGTTGGTGCGGGCGGGAACGGACATTATCTGTTCCCCGAGTTTCATTGCCTGGCGGGCCATGGTGGCTGCGACCACGCCCATGGGCATGTCCTCATCGCCTGCCGCCGCGATCAGGGTGTTGGTTCCCTCGCCGACCGGCATGACCATGTAGGTACCTCGGTCGTTGTGTGAGGTGACGGTCGTGAGCGGCGTACTCGGAGGGGCTCCCAGAACGGCGTTGGTGGCGGCGCGGGAGGCGGAGTGCAGTGCGGCAGTCATCGCGCCTATGCCGTCCGCCTCGTCCTTGGTGAGGTTCTCGGAGGTGGCCTGGACCATCCCGTCGAGCGTCATGGTCAAGGCGTGCCGGACACCACGGATTTCGGTGATGGGCTTCAGGACCCAGGCGGACGGGCCGGTCTCCTTGTTGGCTTCAGGCATGGTCACAGTGTTTCCTCCGAATCGGTGGCGGACCGGCCGGTGGTGAGGCCGCTTTGGAAATCGCTCCAGATGGCGCCGGTGTTCTCCGGGTCCAGGGGACGGGGCGCTGCTGCGGCGGTGTCATCATTGGCGGCCGTCGCCGAGAGACGGCGGCGGCGCTGCGGCAGCTCCGCCGCGGCGGTCGGCGCGGGCGAGTGCGTGGACGAATGCGCGGGCGACTGCGCGGGCGAGTCGGCAGTGGTGGGCCGCTTGTGGGCCTGCGGCGCCACGGCAGGCTGGGGAGCCATGACCGACGGAGGTGTGGCGTTCTCGTCGATCGAGGTCAGCAGGTTCTCGGGAACGGACACCACAGCGCGCACCCCGCCATAGGGAGAGGAAGTGTCGATGGAGACATGGAGGCCGTAGTCCGCGACGAGACGGCCGATGGCGGCGAAACCCATGGAAGGCGGGTCGCCGAGCTCGAGGAGCATCACGTCCTGCTGTTCACCCGATATCAGGCTCCGGCCGCGGGCGAGCGCCTCCGAGGTCATGCCCTTGCCGGCGTCGTCGATCGTGATGCACACACTGCCGTTGCCGGTCTGGATCAGGCCGACGTCCACCATGAGGTCGTCACGGGAATGCTCCAGCGCGTTGGCCATCAGTTCGGCGCAGACCACGGCAACGGGCTCGGCCGCGCGCCCGACCACGCCGATGTTGGAAAGGCCCAGCCGGGAAACGATGTTGATGCGGTCGAAGCCGCGCAGTCGGGAGGAGGCGCCACTGACGACCTCGCTCACGTAGGTGTCCTTGCGGACGTGTCCCGGCCAGCCTCCGCACACGATGGCGGATCGCTGCGTGAGGCGCAGGTTCTGCTCGTTGATGTGGTCGGACTCGAGCAGGCTCTGCGTCAGACGGGGCGGCGCGCTGAACTCGTGCTGCAGCCCCACGATATTCGTCTGCAACTGGTAGGAGAGGGCCTGGGACTCCTGAGTTGCGCCACGCAGAGCAGCCCGAGCAGCGGCGTCGATGCGGCGCCTCTCCTTGAGGACGATGCCTGAGACTGCCTCGGGCAGGGCGTCAAGGAGCCGTGCGGCCTCGGAACCCGCGAGGTTCTTGTGCAGGAGTCCGGGGACGGGGTGATGAGAGCTGATCAGGTGCAGTGCGAGAGCGGGAAGCCGGTCGGAGACGAGGTGACGCACTTCGTCGAGAAGCTCCGCCTCGCGGGTGCCGAGTTCCTGCATGCGGGACTCTGCGGCCTGCCTGTTCTGCACCGCGGTCCGGGCGTGGCCCTCGGCAACCTGAGCACGGGAGTTGGCGGCCTGCACCTCTGCCGACAGCCCTCTGCTCCGTCGTACGTGTTCGCGGCGCGAACGGGCCAGGAGCAGCGCCCAGACTGCTAGGAGAAGAGACAAGACGCCAAGGGCAACGGCGATTTTCGAGGACAAGGTCACGGAGGGTGGTCCTAGGGGTCGATCGAGCCTTCGGAGAACAGCGCAGCGGTTCACTCCCCCGCGGGGGTGAGTGCGGCCTCCGGAGAACTGGTGGACATGAGAAGCCGTGTGGCAAGTGGATAGTGCGTGGGCCGTTCGTGCAGCGAAGAACTGCCACTGCGGACGAGCGACCGACGGTCCGCGGTGAGGCCCGCCCGGTGAATCGGCCGAGCCGGCCAAGGCCGCGGCGCCGCGATCCCCACGGGCGGCGACGGTCGCCCGGCCGGCCTTCCCGCCCCCGGAAACGGTGGCAGGGCGAAGCCTGCTGAACGCAAGTGAACAGGTTCATCGGAGCTCCGTTGAGGACTGCGAACGTCGGCTACGTCGGGGCTTCCCGCCATCGCACGCAGTCGACTCGCGGCCTTGCCACTTCCTAAAACGCGCCCAGCTTACTGGAGTTGATCTGCACACGCGTCCTTGGTGGGCCCGCACAATCATGAACCGGACGATCTTTGCCTGCTGGGTTCTCGCCGCTCGCGCACGGCATGGAAATGAGCACTCTCCCGCAGCTCACCGAGCCCACACTCCGGTGGCCTCCGTGCGCAATTCGGTGGCGGTCTGGACCGCAGAACCTTCGGTGTGACTCCGGCCGGGGGAGATCCACAGTCCGAGCCAAAGGCCGGCCGGGTTCAGGCCCATCCGGCCGGGCCCTGTGCCGCGATGCGGGCCTGGGTGCTGGTGTGCTCCGCGGACTCGCTCGGGGCGCTGGACAAGCCGCTCGGTCACGTCCGTCCCGGCTGCACCCGTGCGCGTCCCGGACGCGGTCGTCCGTGGCACGGCGGGGATGCCATGGCGGATGTTCTCGGCACGCGACCGTTCAGCCGTCGGCCCTCAGGGCGTGGAGCAGCATCGGTAGCGAGGAGTGCAACTCACGCTGCCAGTACGGCCAGCCGTGGGTCCCCGGTCCGTAGAAGTCGGTGGTCACCTGCTTCGCGCCCTCGCGTTCGAGTTCGCCGGCGAGGGCTTGGTTCTGCCTGTTGAAATCCGCCTCGAGCGCGCTCGTGCTGCCCGGCGGGTCCAAGGGGCCGGTGGTGCCGTCACCGCACGAGAGGTAGACGGGGATCGGTGCGAGGCGCTCGGCCAGGTGGAACGGGTCGTGGGCCGCCCAGACGTCACGTTGCGCGACCGGGTCGCCCCATACCCTCAGCGGGTCGTTACCCTGACCGGCGAAGAACCCCATGATGCGGCTCGTCGACTCGTCGTCGAGCAGTGGGTGCACGGAACCGGAGTACGCCGCGGCCGCCTTGAACATCCCGGGGTGCCGGGCGGTGTACAGCAGGGCGCCCTGACCGCCCATCGAAAGTCCCGCCACGACCCGGTTCCTGCTCGCCCCCCAGCCGTGCTCGAGGAGCAGGCGCAGTTCCTTGGTGTGGAAGGTCTCCCACGCCGGGTCACCGCCCCGGCCGTAGTTCCACCAGTCGCTGTACCAGCCGTTCCAGCCGGCCTCCGGCATGACCACGAGGACGTCGCGCAGGCTGTCGGTCCGCGCGATGTCGGTCCGGGCGGTCCACGACGTGTAGTCCCCGCAGCAGCCGTGCAGCAGCCAGAGCGTCGGCCAGCGCCGGCTCCGGTCGCCCGGGTCCCAGCCATCGGGTGTGAGCAGACGTACGTTCACCGTCCGGCCGCCGAGGGCCGGTGAGCGGACCGACAGGTCGACCTGCCGGTCGGCGACCCGGGTGACCGCGACGACCTCGGCGCCCAGGGCCGGGGCCGCTGACCCGCCCGTCTCCCGGGCAGGTGCCACTGTCGAGGCGGTGGCGAGCGCCGGCGGGGTCGATGCGAGGGCGAGCAGCAGCGCGGCAAGGACGAGCAGGAGGCGGGGTCGGCGGATCGGGATGGCGGTCATGACGGCTCCTGTCGGTCGGTGGTTGCCGGCTCCGGTGTTCTCGGACCGGGCCGGGTCAGCCCCGGTCCGGCAGGATCAGCAGGGCGTCCCCGACAGGGCGTTCGCCGGCCGCGTCGGACGGATTGTTGATCACTTCTCCGTCGACCACCATGGTGGTCGACCCGCCGCCGTCGAGATTGACCGCGTCGCGCAGGCCGAGCGCCCTGGCGACGCCGGCGCTCTCGGGGATGCTCAGCCCGAGCGCGTCCGTGCTGCGTCCGTCGGCGGTGACGAACACGGTCCTGCCGGCGGTGTCCACCCCGGCCAGCGTGCGTGGATTGCGTTTGTGCACCCAGCCGTAGTAGAAGCTCGCGTTGCCGGGCTGCACCATTCCGTCGGTGGCAGGTGTGACGTGCAGCCGGCCGTCGCGGACCAGTTCGGGGCCGCCGTTGAGGATACTGGTCCCCACTGATGGCGAGACCTTGTGGCCGCTGCCGTCCCGCAACGTCCCCTCGATGCGCAGGGGCCGGCCGACCTGCGCCAGAGTGGCCAGCTCGGCGGCGCGCGCGCCGGTCGCCTGCACGGAGCTGCCGCCGGCCGGCAGCGGTCCGCCGCGCGGCGAGCGGAGTTCGAGGACCCGCCCGTGGGCGTCCAGTACGGCCTCCAGGCCGTCGCCCTGTGGCGTCCGCCGCCCGTAGTCCGGTGTGAACGCCACGAGTTCGTGGCGGTCGGTGCAGGTCACGTCGTGCAGGGGCAGCCGGGTCGGGGTGTCGTCGGCGGTGCCGCCGCAGTTCCTGATCAGGCCCGGTACGCGGTCGACGCCGTCCAGGGGTTGCGACGCGTCCCGGCCGACGACCCGTCCCTTCCAGGTGAGCCGGGCGATCCCGCTGTGCCGGCCGGAGTTGCGCATCACCAGACCGGGGCGCCCGTTCACCGGCTCGCTCAGCAGCCGCCCGTCGTAGACGCCGACGCCGGCCGGATCGCCCGGTGCTCCGGCGCTCGGGTCGAGGACGAAGAACCCGCCGTTGACCGCCGCGGTCGCGCCGGCGGCGGCTGCCAGCTCGCTGGTCTTCTCACGGTTCTCCAGATCGGATCCGTACGATGCCCTGAGCCCGCCGCGGAACAGGTCCGGGTCGATGGTGAGCACGTCGATCCGCCACGGGCCGCGGTCCGCCGGGTTCCCGTCCCAGCCCGTGTACACGACGGACCCTGTGTACCCGGACCCTCTCAGCCGGGTGCGCTCCGCCGTCCCGGTGGACTGCGAGCCGAACTGCCCCACCCGGACGCGCCATCCAAGCGTTCCACCGGCGTAGTCGGCGACCGCCGGGGTCGTGACCTCCTCGACCCGGGCGTCAAAGCCGTCCTCCTGCAGGTCGGCTGCCAGCCCGTCGGCGCTCGCCCGGTCCTTCAGCGCCGTCGGCGGCGCATCGGGGTCCGGCGAGGTGGCGCCGCCCGGTATGGAGACCTCGACCGTCCACGCGAGCGCCGGGGCGTCGGCACCGCGCACGATCCGCGTGAGGGTGACACCGGGCTGCAACGTCCGCGTGCTCCGGGTCTCGGTCAAACCGACGGCACCCAGCGGCAGAGCACGCGTCGGCCCCGGCCGCGGCTCGGAGGAGGCTGGCACCGGCGAGGCACTCACCACGGCGAAGAGGGCCAGACCCGTACACGCACCGAGCAACTTGCCTTTCACGTACCCCCCTTGGAAAGAACGGCTCAGCAACGGTGCGTGCGGCAGCGGCCGCCGGTCAAGACGTGTGCACATCCATCTCCTCGCCCGCTCGGGGCAGTTCGACCATGCCAGGCCGTGACGGCCCGTACAGGTCCTGGCAGAAAGACCTGTATGTCCGACCCGGCCTCCCCGAAGCGGGCGCTCCGGTACAGCCGGTACGCCGGGAACCTGCCCTGGCCGGGCTTGGAGGGCGCAGGGCCGGCCGGGGAAGCCGGCGGCGGTGAGTACGCGGAGCGCTCCCCTCCGCGAACGGCCGCGCCTACCCTGGCACGTATGACCACGGGGGACGACCTGCTCCTGCTCGCGATTGTCCCGGGCAGGCGGCGCATACGGATACGGAACGAGGACCGGCTCCAATTCGCCTTGCGGATCTCGGAGTTGGCGGACCTGGGCCTGGCCGGACGGATCGCCGTCGGGCGCCGGCGGATCGAGGTGGTGGACCCCCGGCCCGTCGAGGACCGCCGCCTGAGCAATGTCCTGCACACTCTCTGCACGGCTGCTCCCCCGCCCGGTCTCAAGGACTGGCTGCGCCGGACACCGCGCTCCCTGACCGTCGAGTACCTCTCCCGACTGCAGGACCAGAAGGCGGTCCGTGTCCGTCGGTGGCGCGACTCCAGTGGCCGTACCCGCCACGACATCGTCTCCGTGGATCTGCCGCGCCGCCGGGCGCTGCTGACCCGCCTCGACAGCGTGGTCCGCTCCGGCTCCGCAGGGTCCACCGCGGACCGCGACCTCACGCTCGCCCTGCTCGTCCAGGCCGCGCGCCTCGCCCCTGCCGCCTGGCCAGGACTGCGCGGCATCACCGACCGCCGCCGTATGGCCGCCCTCGCCGCGACCCACCGTCTCGCCCCCGCAACCGCCGGAACGGTCCCGGCCGCCGACGAGGAACTCGCTGCGGCACTGGCCATCGGCGCCGACGTCCTCACCCGCCAACTGCTCGGCGAGCTCGGTGACCTCTACGCCGACTTCACCACCGGCGGCCACGGTCTCGGCCACGGTCTCGACCCGGGCAGTTGGTCCGAGGG
Organism: Streptomyces sp. NBC_00012; assembly: GCF_045040875.1. NCBI lineage: Bacteria > Bacillati > Actinomycetota > Actinomycetes > Kitasatosporales > Streptomycetaceae > Streptomyces > Streptomyces sp. NBC_00012. Next base: position 1,136,067 of record NZ_CP108309.1, read on the forward strand.
CGGCGCAGGCGGCACCGGCCACCACGGCGACGGGCACGCCGGCTGGTGACACCGACAGCCGGGAGTCGCTGCTGTCCGAGCCGCTCAGGGCCGCCGGTTCCCCGCTGCCGCGGACGCGCACGGCCCGCCCCCGGCGAGCGGGCCGCCGCCGGCCCCGATCAGCGGGTCGCCCGGCTCAGCCCACCCTGCCCTTGTGCGCCGTGCAGGGCACATCGGGCCTGAAGCCGGGACGGCCCGACGTGCCGCCTGCTCCTTGACCGGCACCCACTCGACGGCTCATGAAGCGGCTCGGATCATGTGCTCCGGCCCCGTGCCCGGGTCAGCTGCTTCAGTTCGACAATGGTCGCGACGGCGCGGAGCCAGGTGGCCGCGGTGTCGTCGGCGGCGATCCCGCCCATGAGTTCGGTGCCGGTCCGCAGCCATTCCCGCACCACGGCGGCCGCCTCTCGGCGGGGCAGGGGCTCGGGCAGCTCCGCGGCGCGGGCGAGCCCGCCGGCGCGCACGGTGTCGGCGAGGAAGGCGATCGAGCGCGGCTCGGTGCCGAGGCGGTCGAGGATGACGGCTGCGGCCACGGCGCCGTCGCCGAACAGGGCGGTGCGCCGGTTGCCGGGCTCGGCGGTGAGGCCGTAACGCAGCAGGACGGTGATGTCGAGCCGGGCCAGCTCGTCGTCCGTGCGGTCCGGCGGGTACAGGGCGTCATCGTTCATGGCGGGGCCTCGGGTGTCTCGTCTCATCTGACTGGTCCGCTGCGGCTCAGTTGACGGTGACGGTGTAGGTGATGCGCTCGGGGGCCTGTGAGGTCGGGGCCGCGCTCGTGGCCGGGGTGGCGGAGGGGCCGGTCGTCTCGGGGGGCAGCGTGGCGGTGTTGCCCTGGCAGGTGGTGAAGGTGCAGTGCAGAAGCGTGAACCGGGTGGTCCCCTTGCCTTTGGCCTCGAAGGTGAAGGTGAGCCGGCCGCCGGCACCGGGCACCGGCTCGTCGCCGGAGTCCGACGCGTAGTCCTGGCCGCGGCTGACGAGCACCGAGCTGTCGGGCTCGGGGTCGACCAGGTACCAGTACTCGCGGGTGGAGGCGTTCTGGTCGACGGTGAGCGTGAAGCGCTCGCCCGGCGCGGCGGTGATGCTGGTGTCCTTCACCGGGTGACTCGTGGAGCCGTCGGCCGGTTCGTCGGGATCCGAGCCGCAGCCCGTGGCGAGAGCGAGGAGCGCGGCCACCGCGATCGCGGCACCGCCCCTGCTACCGCGGAAGATAGACGCTGTACGCGTTGGGGAGATCACTGTTGGAAGCCTTGCCCATGTGGCCGTTGATGAAGTCGTCCTCGCTGACCCAGGTGGTCGAGCCCCAGGGGTTGTACACCTGAAGCATGTCACCCTCCTGGGCAATGATGGTCATCGCGTGGGCGCCCTCCTCGCCCAAGACGTCGACCGGCACCGGCCGGCCCTCCGCCACCGACTTCTCGACTTCGGTGAGGACCGCCCTGCGGTCGGCGGCGCTGTCCAGGTCCTGGCGCTGGTAGTCACTGCCGGTGGCACTGCCGACGGCGGTGTCGTTGATCCGTTCCTGTCCCTCGGACCCCATGCCGCCCCAGTTCTCGCCACCGTCGCCCTCGGTGTGCAGCCGGTGCTGTTCGGCCACCAGTCGCTGCCTGAAGGCATCGGGGTCGTCCTGCTGCCCGTCGGGGCCGCCGGTGAGGTCGAGCGCGTACAGAGGGTCGACCATGGCGCGGGACGTGACGGTGGACGAGGCCACGCAGGTGCCCTCGGAGCCGTCGCCGCCCTGGATCCACCGCTGGCCGTCGAACGTGACGAAGTCCTTGTTGTTGTTCGAGCCGTCCGAAGCCAGGCCCTCGTCGTTCATGCTGTCCGGGTCGGTGACCACCGGAGTGAGATGCCGGCGCAGCCAGTCGGGGTCCTTGCCATGGATCTTGTCCTGGAACGCGCCGATCTCGGCGACGCTGTGGCCTGCGGCCAGGGCCTTCATCAGGTAGGCCCGCTCCTGAGGGGTCTGCGACTTGGCCAGCATCCGCTCCATGGCCGTCTCGTCGTCGAGGCTCAGCAGGTCCATACGCGTCGACGCGCGCGACAGGTCGCCGGCGGTGAGGATCTCGTTCAGCTCGGTGTCGGCGCCCGCGACGCCGGTGTCGGCGAGCATCAGCTTGTCGACGGCGGTGACTTCGCTGGTCCCCATCTTCCCGGCCCGCGCCTCGGCGGCCCACTTGTTCAGGTCCCGGGCCGCGACGCGGGTGGCCTCCTGCGCCTCGGAGACGGCGTCGTGCATCATGTCGACCGCGTAGGAGCCGAAGTGGGCGGCGTTCTTGCGGTCCCACTCCTCCTCGTCGTTCTCGTGCAGGTTGTCGAAGAAGCCGTCCTTGCCGCCGAGCATCTTCTTCTGCTCCAGCAGTTGTCCACGGCCCCGCTCGTCGTTGCGCTGCGCGGCGCCGATCGCGTCGGCCAGCGTCAGCAGCACCGTCGCGCATCCCTGGAACGCGTCGCTCATCTGGGTCACGGCACGCCCGGCGGCGTTCACCGCGTCGGAGGCGAGGACGCCCGTGTCACCGACCCACACCTCCGGAAGACCCTTGCGGCCCACCCGGTCGACCTGGTCGAAGACGCCGCCGACGTGGTCGACCTCGCCGCGGTAGAGGCTGGCCAGGCCCTCCAGAACGCCGGGGTTCCCACCCGGTGCGGGCACCGAGAGGGCGTCGTCGATCAGGTCGAGGAGCTCGTTCTTGCTCCCGGCACCGAGCATCTTCTTGGACAGCCCGGCAAGCCGCGCGAGGCGGAAGGAAGGGGATTCGAAGAGAGAGGAAAAAAACGACACCGGCCCGTCCCTCAGTAGCCCGACAGGACAGAGGTGCGCCCGCCCTGCGTCGATGTGTCGGTGAGATCGCTCGTGCCGCCGACGTCGACGCTGTCCACGCCCGTCTTCACCAGACCGTCGGTGCCGTGGTAGGACTTCTTGGCCAACTGCACCTTGCCACCGAGCTCGTGCAACGCCGACGCCAGTGTCTTGGCCTCGGCCTCCCATGCCTTGACGAACGCGTTCAGCGCTGACGCGGCGTCATTGCCGCCGGCATCGTCGTACGTGTAGGTCGTGCGGGACTTGACGGCCGAGCTGACGCCGTCCATGTCCGTGCCGGCATCGTCGAGTTGCCGGGCTTGGCCGGTCATACCCGCCTTGATCCGGTAGCCGTCGAAGCCCACCGCGCCTCCCCCGTACGCATTCGATCGTGACCGCGGGCAGGCTAACACCCACTGCTTATATGAAGGATCCCAGGCCAACTGCCACACACGCCTCCTCCACATCACCTGCCCGACGGTGTACCTGGGCGCTCATCCCGGCCCGGGCAATCGGCTGCAACTCGCCGTGGGCATGCGGCCCGTACGAGCTGCCACCGCGGCGCACCCCGCTCTTCCGCACACTCCGAATCGGCGTCCGCACGTCATGGCCGGCCGTGTTCGCCCCGCCGCATGCCCGCAGCCACCGGACTGCGCGGCTCAGGCGAGGTCGTAGTCCCTCCACCGCTGCGAAGGCCCGCCCGTGCACGTCGACAGCTGTACCCGGTCGTTCGCGTTCCTGGCCAGGCACGTTTTCGTCACCGAGTTCTTGATCAGCGCACCCACCGCGTCGTCCTTCTGCACCGACCAGTACGCCGCCGGATCATCGGCCAGGCACTGCTTCATCGCGATCAGCCCGTTTCGTGCCGTCAGGCACAGCCCCGTCGCCCTCTGCCGCAACGCCGTCTTCGGGATGCTGTTGTCCCAGTACCAGGTCTGGTACCCGCCGTAGTTGCAGCCGGTCACATACGGCCCGAAGTCCGCCCGGTAGTCCAGACACTTCCCTGTCTCCGGCATGCCCTCGAACACCGACTTCGAAGCTGCGGCGCTCGCTGACGTCGCGCTCAGACCGATCGTCATCCCGACAGCCGCAACGATCACGGCCAGCCTCTTCCACACCATGAGAACCTCCCACCCGGCAACACCGGGACACATAGACACAATCAGGTACAGGGCCATGCGAGTCTGCCGCACTGTGAGGTTCGTGCGCCAGCATGTGGTCGCCGGCAACACCCGTTCCGCCTAAGGCAGTCGCCGGGGCGCGGCCTCGTTGAGAGGCACTCTTTAACCGGAGTGGTCACAAATGGCGGTGCGGCCCGTCGCAGCCGGGCGGGTGGTGCCCCGATACCCGCCTTTTCGCAGGATTCCATCGATCCCGGTGTTGACGGATTCTGCGCAGCGGGCGGCCGCTCGCAGGTTGCGCAGGGCCTTCAGCAGGGCATCGCTGTCGTGCTTGTCCAGTGCTTGGGAACAGTTGCGGTTGCCGGTGTCCGCCCAGGTGACCATCTGATGCCAGTCGGCTCGTAGGAGTGGATCGGCGGGTACGCGGAACCAGACCGTCTCGAACCAGGCGGCTCTCCCCCAGTTGGTGCAGGCCGGCCGAAGCCTACGGTCCAGCGCGTCCCAGGAATCCTTGGCCGCCCGCGCCGCACGGAGGACGACGGTCAGTTGGTGGTCGTACGAGACCGCGAGGTTGATGAGATCGTCGCCGCTGAGGCGGTACCAGGCTCTGATCTGTCTCAGGCGGCCGACGTCCGACAGAGGTGGGTCCGGGAGGCCCCAGTACTGCACCAGGTTGCGCTGGGATGTGACCTGGTTGGTGGTGAAGCCGAGCAGGTACCCCCGAAAGGCGCCGTCCGTCGCGGTGGCCGCGAGTGCCACGGCACACAGCAGGCTCACCGCGACGTGCCGAGCACGGGATCCGCGGGTCCGGGCGTCGGCGCGGCTGGTGACGCGTGCGTCCGCCGGCTTCCGTCGAAGGCGCAGGAGCGTGGCGGCCAGAGCGGTGATGAGGGCGGCGAGCGCGGACAGGACCAGAGCGTTGTTCAGCACGAACGTGAACGGGAACAACGGCCGCCACCAGGCCGGCCGCCAGGCGCAGCTGTCCGAGAGGACGTTGAGGGGGGTGATGCAGCCGTCCACGGAGACGACGAGGGTCATGCCGGCGAACCCCAGCAGAGTGGCTGTCTGGGCGGCTATCAGGGCACCTGGTAGTCGGTAGCGCCGGTCTGCGGTGCTCGCCACCGCGGCGGCCATGGCTGCGGGCAGGCAAAGCGCCAGCACCAGCAGGGCCGCGTACCGCAGGGCGTAGAGGCCGCCCCGCGCGTCCGGTACCGGCTGTCCGGTGTGGATGTAGGCCTGGATTCCCACGACGGCCACGCACGCCAGTGCCCCACCCAGCAGCCCGGGCTGCATGACCTTGCGCAGAGGCGCCACGGGATCTTCCGGGCGAGCTGCCCCGTCCGGCGCCCAGCGGGGGGCGTCCGCTCCTGGACTCCTCGCCCAGGCGAGCAGCGGCACGGCCCACAGGAGGATGATCGCGAGGGAGCACATCGGTGTGCTGGCTATGTTGTCCAGCTGTGGTAGCACCGTGGCGATGCCGGGAACTCTGCTCAGGTCCCCGGCCGGGGCTGCGGAGGGAAGCCATTGCAAGACCGCTCGGGCGACCATCCGGGCGCTGGGACTGTCCCTGTTCAGGTTCGTGGCCCCGGCGAGCATCCACCACGTGAGCCACGACATCATGGCAAGGGAGGCGGCAGCCATACAGAGTGCGAGGGCGGGGCGCAGAGTCCGGCCTCGCGAGGTGCTGGTCCACAGATGCGCGCACTGGGTGATCCACCATCCGAAGGCTGCTCCCGCCGCCACCGGGACCAGCAGGACCGGCGGTCGTTCCGGCAGCCAGGCCCAGCCCGAGCCGAATCCGCTCAGGACCAGGCCGGCCGACATCCCGGCACCCAACCACCCCCCGGCCCACGCCCCGGAGGGCACTCGGGCACCGGTCAGTACGGCGTACACCACCGCCCGCCACAGGGCGACCACGATCACACCGGTCACCAGCGCACCGGGAATGACGACCAGGACCATCATCAGGTTGGTGGTGAAGTTGACGCGATAGAGCGCGACCTGCCCGAGCACCTGCGGCACTGCCAGGACGGGCACGGCGCCGATGAGGAAGAGCGGCAGGACCGCAGTACGGAACAGCGGCGCGGGATCAGCCAGTGCCCCTTGACGCAGACCCCAACTCGGGTGTGTGCGCCACATTTCGAGGAACGCGTCGAGGGCGCGGCGCACCGCGCTCCCGGGGGGCGTGGCGGTGATGGACCAGCCCTGCGGGTCCGCGCCCCAACGCACTGCGGCGAGGTCGGCATAGATCTCCCGGCTTCGCAACGCGTCGGAGCGCGCAAGATACAGCAGCACGATCATGACGACGGCCAGCACCGCAGATCGGGACAGCCGCGGCACGCCGCCGTTCGCTGCCACGCCGTACATCACATAGCCCAGGCAGAGCACGTACGGCAGTAGCACCAATACCAGGAAGACCCGCCACAGGGCGACCGTGAGGTACGTCAGGGTGATGTCACGGTTGGCGATGTGAGCGAGTTCGTGCAGCAGCACTGCTCGGAACCGCTTCGGATCACTGCGCCGGACGGCGAGCAGGCCGCCGTGCAGGCAGACGACCGGACGGCGCGTACGGCCGAACACCACCGCGCTGACCGAAGTGGCCGCGGGATCGATCACCACGCGGGGCAGTGGCGCCACGCCCGTCGCAGTGCACAGCTCGCTGAGCAGAGCGAGGAGTTCACCACCCTGATCGACCGACTCCAGCGGGACGACACGGCTGCGACGGGCCTTCCACAACGGCAGTACGGCGAAAAGCAGCACAGCCATGACCGTCATCAGCAGGGGCCAGCCGGCAACCTGCCACCACGGCGGAGCGGGTGCCCAGAGAGACAGACAGAAGCGGGAGGCGGTGACCTGACCGGAGATGCTGAGCGACGTTTTCCAGTAGCTGCCGTCAGTGGGGTCCACGCCTGCGGCGAGGCTGCATCCAGCCTCGTCCCCGTCGGTCAGGACCCTGACCACCTCCAGGGTCATGGCCCCGCCGGCGGTCAGCATCAGAAGCAACAGCGTGACGAACCGGGGGCCCGTTCCCGCGCCCAGGACCCTCTCGTCTATCCGAAGTCGCTCATCCGGTCCACGTCCGGCATCCACTAGCCCCGCCCGGTGGCCGAGCCCGGCTCGCCCGGATCAGCCGGCGGCTCCGGTGCCGGCGGAGCGGGCGCGCCCAGCTCGTCGGACAGAGCCAGTTGAGCCACCACCGCATCGGCGATCTCCTCGGCCCGCTCGGGCGCGAGACCACGCTGTGCACTCGCCGACAGGACGAGAGCCCGTACCTCGACCAACTGATCGCGCGTCAGTGGCGGGATCCCGGCCACCGGGGCCGGCCGCCGCAACAGCCGCCGCACCATGCCCGTCACCCTTTGTGAGGCGCGGTCCACCGGCGTGGCCACCATCTGCTGCGCCACCCCGTCGAGCACCAGCCACACGACGGGCGTCACCAGCGCGGCAACCTCGCCGATCCCGAACCCCAGCGGCTCGCGGCGCCCGCCGTTGCGGCTCAGCCGCCGCACCACCGTGGCGTCGTCGAAGCGGCGGAGCCCCTCCATGAGCGGCAGTTCCTCCGGCGCAAGAGCTGCTACGACCGAACGCACCACATCACGCACCGGTAAGTTCAACCGGCCGTCGCCGAGCCTATCCATTCCGGATTCCACTCGTCCCCCTGACGTTCCGCGCCTCTCCCGACCCGCACCGGGCCGGCCTCGAACCAATCACTCTGACATGCGAGGTGACGGTCCGACAGGCGCTTCTGCGGGTCGGCATATTTGGTCGGGACGGGAGTCGTCGCAATCAGGCCGCCCTGCACGGGGCGGCCATGGTGATGATTCACCTGCCAAGCCGTCGAGCGCGAGGCCGGTGTCTCCCCTGCATTGCTCCATGGCCACCCCGATGCATTGCTCCATCGCCGCCCCGACCCGCGCGAACGCATCGAACGCCTACGAGCCCAGGACCGTCCCAACCCTATGGAAACGGCGGCCTTCGCCGGTCGTGAGCCGGCACGGTGCCCCGGCCACAGGGGCACCCCACTGCTCAGCGGGGGTCCGGGTCCTTGAGGATCTGCTCGATGCGGGCCAGCTCCTCCTCGGCGAACTCCGGTCCACGAACTGCCTCGACGCTGTTCTCCAGCTGGGCGACGCTGCTCGCCCCGACGACGGCGGATGTGATCCGGCCGCCCCTTAGCACCCAGGCCAGAGCCAGCTGCGCGAGGGACTGCCCGCGCGCCGAAGCCACCGCGTCGAGCGCCCGCAGCCGGCCGACCAGCTCCGGGGTGACCGAATCCGGCGTCAGGAAGGGGCTGTCGCCGGCCGCGCGCGAGCCCTGCGGGATGCCGCGCAGATAGCGGTCGGAGAGAATGCCCTGCTCCAACGGCGAGTACGCGATGGAGCCGACGCCCAGCTCGTCGAGCGCCGCGAGCAGACCGTCCTCCACCCGGCGGTCCAGCATCGAGTAGCGCGGCTGGTGGATGAGGAGTGGGGTACCCAGCTCCTTGAGGATCCGTGCGGCCTCCCGGGTCTGCTCCGGGGAGTAGTTGGAGATGCCCACGTAGAGCGCCTTGCCCTGGCGTACCGCCGAGTCGAGCGCGCCCATCGTCTCTTCGAGAGGTGTGCCGGGGTCGGGGCGGTGCGAGTAGAAGATGTCGACGTAGTCGAGGCCGAGCCGGGTCAGGCTCTGGTCGAGTGACGAGAGCAGATTCTTCCTGGACCCCCACTCCCCGTACGGGCCGTCCCACATCAGATAGCCGGCCTTGGTCGAGATGACCAGCTCGTCGCGCAGCCGCGCGAAGTCCGTCCCCAGGGCCCGGCCCATCGCGGTCTCGGCGGCACCGGGCGGCGGTCCGTAGTTGTTGGCGAGGTCGAAGTGGGTGATGCCGAGATCGAAGGCCCGGCGCAGGATCTGTCCCTGGGTCTCCGGCGTCCGGTCGCCGCCGAAGTTGTGCCACAGACCGAGGGAGAGCGCGGGGAGCAGCAGTCCGCTGCGTCCGGTGCGCCGGTAGGGCATGGCTCGGTAGCGGTCGGTGGACGACAGGTACATGCGAGCTCCAGGGAAGAGGACGGCCGGGGTGCGCAGGGTCCAGGTTGGCCGACAACGATCCAGCGGTCCAACAGGAGATTCTGCTCGGATTCAGCGACTAGATTTCTCAATCATGGAGTTGCGTCAGCTGGAACATTTCGTCGCCGTCGCCGAGGAACAGCACTTCACGCGTGCCGCCGAGCGTCTCGCCGTGTCGCAGTCCGGCCTCTCCGCCTCCGTCCGGGCCCTGGAACAGGAGCTCCGAACACCGTTGTTCAGCCGCACCACGCGCAGCGTGCGACTGACCGAGGCGGGACGCGCCCTGCTGGTGGAGGCCGAACGCACACTGGCGGGGGCGCGAGCGGCGAGGGACGCCGTCGACGCGGTACGGGGACTGCTGCGCGGCACGCTGTCGGTGGGCGTCGAGCAGTGCGTGCCCGGGGTGCATCTTCCGCGTCTGCTGGCGGCCTTTCACCGCAAGCACCCGCTCATGGAGATCCGGCTCCGTCAGGAGGGCACCGCGAGTCTGGTGGACGGGGTGGCCGAGGGGCGGCTCGATGCCGCTTTCGCCGCAACGGTCAGTTCCGTCGAGTGGCGGGGCGATCTCATCCCGCTGGCGCGTGAGCCCCTGGTCGTCCTGTGCGCGCCCGGCCACCGGTTCACGAGGGCGGAGCGCGTCGCATGGGGTGAACTGCCCGGTGAGTCCTTCATCGACTTCCGCCCCGACTGGGGTCCGCGGCGGGCCGCGGACGCGGCGTTCGCCGGGGCGCGGACGCGGCGCACGGTGAAGCTGGAGGTGAATGACGTGCACAGCCTGCTGGAGTTGGTGCACGAGGGGCTGGGGGTCGCGCTGGTGCCGCACCACTTCTCCCGTAAGCCGGAGGCCCGGGGGCTGGTGACGGTGGAGCTCGAAGGGCCCCTGCGGCCCCACTACGAGAGCATCGTGGTGCTCCCGGCGGCCCGGGCCATGAGTCCGGGCGCACGGGAACTGGTGGCTCTGCTCCGGAGCGCGGGCGGGCTGTGAGGGCAGGCGGGGACCGATGGCTCTGCCCCGTTGCGAATTCGCGTTCTCCGGGACGTCCCGCCGCACAGGTGATCCGCGGCCGGCTGCGCAGACTGCTGATCCCGCTGTGGGCGTTCGCCCCGTTCCCCGTCCTCGCTGTGTCGCTCGTCCCGGTACAGCTCCTGACGACGGTGTGGAGCGTGCCGGACGGACGCCTGGGCAGTTCGCTCGGCGATCTGTCTGCCTTCCTGTTCTGCTGGCTGCTGGGCTTCGCGTATCGGGAGAGCGTCCTCGCACCGCAGGCACCGGGCCGAAGCCCTACGTCTGGACGAATCCCGCAGGCGAGATCCTCGAACGCCTCGCTTCATATCTGAACAGAATCCCCGACCCAGAAGACCAGGGCGTGTATCGGAAGTGCCTGGTGAGGATGACGGAGAGCCCACTTGTGATCCAGAATGATTGGATGGTCACGCTTGAGACTCCCCGTTTGATCCTGCGTCGCTGGCGCGAGGAAGACGTTGCGCCCATGGCTGCCGTCCATGCCGACCCCGAGGTGATGCGGTGGATCCGTGACGGCAGCGTCCGTGACGAACAGCAGACTCGCTGCGGGGTCCAGGCATGGGAGAGCGAGTGGGAGTCACAGGGCTTCGGCCTGTTCGCCGTGGAGATCCGGTCCACCGGCGAGCTGGCCGGGTTCACCGGCCTTTCGGTGCCCGACTTCCTGCCGGAGGTACTGCCTGCGGTTGAGGTCGGCTGGCGGCTGGGACGTTCCCACTGGGGGCAGGGCCTGGCCACCGAGGCCGCTGCGGCCGCTGTACGGTTCGGGTTCGAAGAGCGAGGGCTGGAGCGGATCGTCAGCATCACTCAAGTGGGCAACGACGCCTCCGAACGGATCATGACCAAACTGGGGATGTATCCGGTCCGTGAGACCGTCAATCCCACCTGCGGTCGGCGAGTACGGGTGTTCGAGTTGTCGTCGGACCAGTACGTCACGACCACTCGTTGATGGCGGCACCGAGGACGGTGTCCTCGTAGCGGACCACGAGTCCGTCGTACCCGGTGGCCACGGCTCGATGTCTCTTGAGGCGATTGATGCCGCACTCGAGCGCGTGCCGGGCCTTGTAGTCCTCTGGGTCGAACTTCGGTGGCCGGCCACCGCTGGACCCGCGGGCCGGCTGGGGAGCGATTGCCAGCGACGGAAGGTTGGTCAGGGCCGCGAGACGTTGAGCGGCAGATCTCGGTGGAAGACGGCCATAGCCAGGCCAGGGCCGTTGTAGTCGTCGACGGTCTTCGCATCGAAGCCGAGGCTGCGGCGGAAGGCGATTGAGCCGGTGTTCTCGATTGATGTGATCGCCTTCAACTGCTGTGCACCATGACGTTCTGCTGCTTCAGCGAACGCCGTATACAGACGACGCCCGAGACCTGATCGGTCAGGACCCGGTGGAATTCGGCCACCCCGGCTGGTGCGATGTGTATGTCCATGATGGCGATCATGGCAGGCGCCTTGGGGCGTGTGTCGGAAGTGTTTTGGGTTGGCTCACGTGAGTGCGAGTTCGCCGTCGCGAGAAGTGGCCAACGGGCTTGATCCACAACCGAGTCGGGCGACGCACGATGCTCGGGCCGGGGCCACGGACGCGGTCCCGGCCCGTCTCGGTGCGCCGTGTCTCCAGCCCTCACGACCTCGCGCATGTTCAGTGGCAAAGGCCCGGACGCCGAACGGACAGGTATTGATGCGACGAGTGCGTTTCAGGTGGTGGAGCGGCTTCCTGGACCGTGGCCGGGCTCTGCCGGGCGTGGTGCTGTCACCGGCGGACAGAGGTGGGGCCGGCGGGGCCGGCGCAGGACGGACTCGAAGGCGCGGTGGCCCGGTGGTCGTGCTTGACGTCGGCGAGAAAGAAGTCCCGGATGTCCTCGGCGAGCAGCTCCGGGACCTCCATCGCGGCGAAGTGACCGCCGCGTTCGAACTCCGACCAGTGCCTGATGTCGTAGAGCCGCTCGGCCAGCGGACGCACCGACTGGGTGATGTCGTGCGCGAACACCGCCACGCCGAGCGGCACCGGGCAGGATTCGACCCGCCGCGGGGCCTCGCGGTGCAGCCGTGCCGAGGAGGCCGCGGTGGCGGTCAGCCAGTACAGCGAGACGTCGGTGAGCATCCGATCGTCGCTGATCTGCGAGCGGGGATCCGTCCACTGTGCGAAGCGCTCGGCGATCCAGGCCAGCTGGCCGACCGGTGAGTCGGTGAGCGCGTAACCGATGGTCTGCGGGGTGGTGGCCTGGAGAGCCTGGTACGGCGGACGGTTCGCCATCAGCTGCCGGACCTTGTCCAGTCGGGCTTCGTCGGTCTCGGACAGTTCGATGCCGGCGTCCGGATCCGGCCGGGTCGGCAGGTAGTTGACGTGCACCCCGACGACCCTCTCGGGCGCCACCGCGCCCAGCGCCGTCGAGATGCCCGAACCGAAGTCGCCGCCCTGCGCGCCGTAGCGCTCGTACCCGAGACGGTGCATCAGCTCGGCCCAGGCCCGCGCGACCCGGACCACGTCCCAGCCGCGCTCATGGGTCGGGCCGGAGAAGCCGTAACCCGGGATGGACGGAATCACCAGGTGGAAGTCGCGCGACAGCGGCTCGACCACATCGAGGAACTCCAGGAACGAACCGGGCCAGCCGTGAGTGAGGATCAGTGCGGGCGCGTCCGGTTGCGACGACCGGACGTGGATGAAGTGGATGTTCTGTCCGTCGATCTCCGTGGTGAAGTGCGGGAGTTCGTTCAGCCGGGCCTCGTGCTCGCGCCAGTCGTAGCCACTGCGCCAGCACTCGGCCAGTTCCTTGAGCCGCGCCAGCGGGAAGCCGTAGTCCCATCCGGCATCGGCGACCTCGTTGGGCCAACGGGTGCGGGCGAGCCGGTCGTTCAGGTCGTCGAGGTCGGCCTGGGGGATGGCGATGCGGAACGGCTTGATCATGATCTCGACTCCAAGGGGATTCGCCCGACGTCCAGGCGTCGGGGCGACAACGTCTCACGCCTCAATCGTTTGTGGCACTAACGGTTACTTCCCCGGTGAAGATAGATTGTTAGTGGGACTAACGCAACATGCGATCGGAGCCGGCCCTGCTTCTCGCCACCCTTGCGGAACATCACTGCCGGAGCGTGTGAACAGAGACGCGCATCCCTCCCCGGACAACGCTTACGGTCCCGTGACGTGCCGAAGCAGAGGCGGACGACTCGGCTCCGGGGGGCCTAGCTTGGGCGTATGCGTGTACTGGTCACCGGCGGCGCCGGGTTCATCGGGTCGGAAATCGTGCGGACTCTCACGTCGGCGGGGCACGAGGCGGTGGTGCTCGACGCTCTGCTCCCCTCGGCGCACGGCGGCACAGCGACTCCGCCCGCCGACGCCGACGCCGGCAACGGCAACGGAGGGCGGATGATCGTCGCGGACGTACGTGACCGCGAGGCCGTGGACCGTGCGCTCCGGGGCATCGACGCGGTGTGCCACCAGGCGGCGATGGTCGGCCTCGGGAAGGACTTCGCCGACGCCCCGGAGTATGTGGGCTGCAACGACCTGGGAACTGCCGTGCTGCTCGCGGCGATGGCCGCGGCGGGAGTCCGGAGTCTGGTGCTCGCCGGATCGATGGTGGTGTACGGGGAGGGCCGCTACTCCTGTCCCCGTCATGGCGGGGTCCGGCCGGGCCCTCGGGCGGAGGCCGATCTGACGGCGGGCCGCTTCGAACCGAACTGTCCGCACTGTGGCGCCGAGTTGGAATCCGGGCTGGTGACGGAGGACGCGCCGGCCGACCCGCGCAATGTGTACGCGGCTACCAAGCTCGCCCAGGAACACCTCGCCGCGGCCTGGGCACGCGCGTCGGGCGGAAGTGCGGTGTCGCTGCGTTACCACAACGTGTACGGCCCCGGGATGCCGCGCGACACCCCGTACGCCGGTGTAGCCTCCTTCTTCCGTTCGGCCCTGGCCCGGGGGGAGTCGCCCCGGGTCTTCGAGGATGGCGGCCAGCGCCGGGACTTCATCCATGTACGGGACGTGGCGGCCGCGAATGCGGTGGCGCTGGAGGCGGTCGCCGGACGGCTTCCGGGCAGCTTCACCGCGTACAACACCGGGAGCGGACAGCCGCACACCATCGGCCAGATGGCCGCGGCCCTTGCCTCGGCCCACGGTGGCCCGGCGCCGGTGGTGACCGGTGAGTTCCGGCTCGGGGACGTACGCCATGTCACGGCGGACTCGCGGCGGCTGCGCGACGAACTGGGCTGGAAGCCGGAAGTGGGGTTCGCCGAGGGAATGGCCCGGTTCGCGGCGGAACCGCTGCGGGAAGCGGCCGCAGGTCCGTCCGTCTGAGAGCCTGTCGGTTGGCCGCGGCCGGGCGGCCACCCGACGGGATCCGGGGCTCAGGCCTGCGGCAGGGTCACCTGAAGCAGCAGCCGCCGGTGACGTTGCGGACCTCCGCCCGGCCGACGTGCGCCTCGACGGTCCCGCGCACGATGGCCAGTCCGAGCCCCGCACCGGCCGGGGGCGTACGGGCATGGCTGCCGCGCCGCCGGTGTCGAAGACCCTGGGCAACTCCTCCTCCGGGATGCCGCCGCAGCCGTCCGTCACCGAGAGGACCACCCCGCCGCCCGTGCGGTGCGCGGCAACCGCGACGGTGCCGTCGGCCGGGGTGCGGCGGATCGCGTTGATCAGGAGGTTGCCCAGGACCCGGCTCATCTCCTTGCCGTCGACCTCGACGGGCACTGCCTCGACCCGGTCGCCGACCAGCCGCACCCCGTGCTCGCGGGCCAGCGGGTCCGCACCGGCGAGCGCGTCACCCACCAAGTCGTGGGCGGAGATCCGGGTGGGGCTCAGAGTGAGCGAGCCGGCGTGGATGCGGGAGAGCAGGTCGCCGAAGTCCCAGCCCCAGACCCCGCGTATCAGCTCCTCCCGGGTGAACACCCGGCCCGGGTGGCGCAGCAGGTAGGCGAGCAGGTCGAACTCCCGCAGGGTGAGGGCCAGCACCCGGCCCTCCCACGTCGCGCGTCTGGCCGCGGGGTCCAGGACGAGGCGGCGCGCCTTCGAGCAGTTCCGAGCGGCCGGAGGGGGTGGCGGCCCTCGCGCGGCGCAGTACGGAGGCGACGCGCAGGACGAGTTCGCGGGGGCTGAACGGCTTGGTCACGTAATCGTCCGCCCCTGTCTCCAGACCCAGGATGCGGTCGTCCTCGTCGCCGCGCGCGGTCAGCATGATGACCGGCACCGGTCCATGCGCCCGCATGCGGCGGCAGACCTCGAATCCGTCCATGCCGGGCAGCATCAGGTCCAGGACTGCCAGGTCGGGGCGCCGGGCGGCGTACCGCTCCAGCGCGGCCGGACCGTCCGCCGCCCGGGCCACCTCGTACCCGGCCCTGGTCAGGTATTCGGTGACCATCTCCGCGACGGTGGGGTCGTCGTCCACCACGAGTACGTGGCCGCGGGCGGTGGCCGGGGCGCCGGGGTTCGTGGCCGGTGCCCGGCAGGTCTGCCGGCCGGGGTGCGCCGGAGGCTCCCCGGCGGCGGGGACGGGCGGCGGCGTGTCCGTCATTTGCATGCCACCACCTTGGCCACCACCTTGGCACCCGCGCCGGCGAACCGGGGACGGCCTCGTGCCGCCGCCCGACGACGTCCAAATTTCGTAAGAATCCGGAACCCGAATTGTCCGCTTTCGCTCCGTAGGGTGATCCGGGTGAACCTTCCCTCCCATGCTTCCGGCCCCCGTGCCGACGTCGTCCTGCCGTGCCTGGACGAGGCCGCCGCACTGCCCGGGGTGCTGGCCTCGGTACCCCGTGGCTGGCGGGCGATCGTCGTGGACAACGGCTCGACCGACGGCTCGGCGGAGCTGGCCCGCTCACTCGGCGCGGTGGTGGTGCATGAACCGCGGCGCGGCTTCGGGGCCGCCTGCCACACCGGGCTGCTCTCCGCCGAGGCTGAGTTCGTCTGCTTCTGCGACTGCGACGGCTCCCTGGACCCCGGACTGCTGACCGGCTTCGTCCGCCGGGTCGCCGACGGCGAGAGCGATCTGGTGCTCGGCCGTCGCCGTCCCGAGGGGCGCGGCGCCTGGCCGCTGCACGCGCGGGCGGGCAATGCGGCGCTGGCCCGCATGGTGCGCCGCCGCACGGGGCTGCGGCTGCACGACCTCGGGCCGATGCGGGCCGCGCGCCGGACCGATCTGCTGGCGCTCGATCTCACCGACCGGCGCAGCGGTTACCCGCTCCAGATGGTGGTACGGGCGGCCGACACGGGGCTACGGGTCACCGAGACGGATGTGCCCTATCTCGCGCGTACGGGGAAGTCGAAGGTGACCGGCACCTGGCTGGGCACCTGGCACGCGGTGCGCGACATGCGGGCCGTGCTGGGCGAACCTCCGGTCCGGGCGGGGGTCTCCCGATGAGCCCGGCCGCGCCCGACACCGCTCGCGCGGCTCCGACCGGGGTGACGACCGTGCTGGTCATCGCGAAGGAGCCGCTGCCCGGCCGGGTCAAGACCCGGCTCACTCCGCCCTTCTCCCCCGAGGAGGCCGCGCGACTCGCCGAGGCGGCGCTCGGCGACACCCTGCGTACCGTCGCCGCGCTCCCCGCCGCGCGCCGTGCGGTCGTCCTGGACGGGGTGCCAGGGCCGTGGCTGCCACCCGGCATCGAGGTGGTGGCGCAGGGCCCGGGAGGTCTCGACGAACGGCTCGCCGCCGCGTTCGGCGTCTGTACGGGGCCGACGCTCCTGATCGGAATGGATACCCCACAGATCACTGCGGCCGATCTGGCCCCCGCGCTCTCCCCCGGGGGCTGGGAGGGCTGTGACGCCTGGTTCGGTCCCGCCGAGGACGGCGGTTTCTGGGCGCTGGGCCTGGCCGCGCCGGACCCCGGGCTGCTGCGGGGTGTGCCGATGTCCGTGCCCGAGACCGGTACCGTGCAGCGGCGCCGGCTGGTCGAGGCCGGGCTCGCCGTGCGCGATCTTCCCCGGCTGCGGGACGTGGACACGGCGGCCGACGCCGTGGATGTCGCCGCCCTCGCACCGCACGGGGCCTTCGCCGCCGAACTCGCCCGGCTGACCCGGGAGGCGGTCCGATGAGCCGCACGGATCCGGACCGGGGCGTGCTGAGCGCTCCGCTCCCGGACGTCGCATGGGGCACCGACCCGTACGCCAACGCTCTGCGTAACGGGCACGGGCCGCTCTTCCTCCGTCGTACGGACGGCTGGCTGCTGCCGTTGGACGTGGAGCGCTGGTGCGCCGTCGCGGACGCCGCGGACCTGTCGGCGCTGCGCCGCTGCGAGGGCCCCGTCCTGGACATCGGGTGCGGGCCCGGGCGGCTGGTCGCCGCGCTGGCGGCGCGCGGGCACCGGGCGCTCGGCATCGACGTCAGCGAGGCCGCGGTCGAGCGCGCACTACGGCTCGGGGGTTCCGCCCTGCACCGGTCGGTCTTCGAACCGCTGCCGGGCGAGGGGCGTTGGGGCACCGTTCTGCTGGTCGACGGCAATGTCGGCATCGGCGGCGACCCGCGGCACCTTCTGCACCGTACGGCGGAGCTGCTCGCCCCGGGCGGCCTCCTCATCGCCGAGACCGCGCCGCAGGACATCGACGAGCGGGTCCGGGTCCAGCTGGACGACGGACGCGCCACCGGCTGTGGACCGGCCGCGGCCGACCCGTTCCCGTGGGCCCGGCTCGGCACACCCGCACTGCTGAGATATGCCCGCGCCCACGGGCTGCACCCCGTCGATCAGTGGGACGCGGACGGCCGCTCCTTCGTCTCCCTGCGGCGCAGCCGGATGGTCCGGATCACCAGCCAGAGCCCGGAACCCAGGAACAGCACGGCCGTGATCAGCAGCCAGTTCCCCAGGAACACATCGAGGGAAAGCCCGCTGTACGGCTCGTAGAGCTCGGCCTGCCGGGTGATCAGCGGGAACCACACGAGCAGCAGCAGTCCGGAGAGGAAGGCCGGAACCCGGACGAAGTTCACCGAGCCGGGATGCCGGCCGAGACACCGGCGCAGCAACAGGTCCGCCGACGCGTAGACCGGAACCAGCACCAGGTCGTGCACCAGGGCCGCGCCCACGAACCACAGGACGACACCGGGAGTGTCGCCCGCCAGCAGTCGCACCCCCGCGTATCCCGCGAGAGCGAAGGAGGCGGCCATCAGGACGAGGTGCAGCGGACCCTCGCCGTACCAACGCCGTACAAAGACCTGGGGGCTGGCCCTGTTCACAGTTCTCCAAAGGTCAGCCGGCCCACCCACTTGGTGTTGAGCACGCCGGGTGCGGCCGGGACGATGATCCGGGCCGGATATCCGTGATCGGGTGACAGGTCCTCGCCGTTGACCTGCAAGGCCAGCAGCGAGCGCGGGTCGCGCACCTGGTTGTCGCGGAGTGCCGCCCGGCGGAACGGCCCGCTGCGCTGGACTGATTCCACCAGTACGCCCGGTGGCCGGTCCGGGTATCCGGCGAGGGCCGCCAGATCGCTCAGCCGTACGCCGCGCCACCACTGGTCCGAGGTGGACCAGCCCTCCACGCAGGCGATCGGCAGCGCCACGCTGTACTGGTCCATGGCCAGCAGCTGCTCACGGGTGAACCGGAGGTTCCCGGCCGGGCCACTGACGGTCAGCCACCAGCCCTCCCCTGTCTCGGCCGTGGTGATGCCGACCGCGGCGGCCGTCTTGTTGATCTGGAAGCCGTTGGGTCCCGATCCGGGTTCGGCGGCGCCGTGCGGGGTGAGCAGGGCCAGCAGCCTCGCCGGCCCGTCGAAGCTCCGTCCGGCCGAAGTGACCAGCAGGAGCAGTGAGCCCGCGCCCACCATGGCCAGCGCGCCACGCCGGGAGAGGGTCGGCTCCGCGGGATCGGGGGACTCCAGCGGGTCGTCGCGTACCTTCCCGCTCAGTCCGCCCGACCGCAGCACCCGTACGGCCTGCGGCACCCGGAGCCCCGCGTGGGCGAGGAACGCGGCGAAGAACACCCATGCCCCGTAGAAGTGCAACGGGTAGAAGGAGCCCGGAAACAGGTACTCCAGCTGGATGTTGAGCAGCCCCGTGATGAACTCGAACAGCACCCCGCCCACCAGCAGCAACAGCGAGATCCGCTCCAGCGCGTGCCCGACGGAGCGGACCGGCGGCAGCGCGAAGAGCTTCGGGACCACGGACCAGAGCTTCGCCAGCAGCACGGGAACCAGGACGGTCCCCACGGTGACATGGAGCCCCTGCGTCAGCCGGTACAGCCAGTGCGGCCCGGTCGGCCAGGCGAAGAGGTAGAAACCCAGCAGCCCTTTGTCGGGCGTCTTGTCGTTGACCGGATTCAGGTCCGGGTTGTAGGCGGCGTAGGACAGCAGGCCCGTCACGAAGAGCAGCGTGATCCCGGCGAGCAGGACGAGTCCGAGGACCGCGGTGAAGCCGACTCCTCGCACGGGGCTGCGCCAGAACCCGGGCGCCGAGGGGAGCCGTTCGAGGAGCGTCGCGGCACGGCCGGAGGAGAACCGGGAAAGGGAAGCGTGAGGTGTCGGACTTTTCCGACGGCTGTCGCCCATGCCCCGACGCTATGTCCGGGACCCCGGGGCGGGAGAGTTGCGACTCCTGACGAAACGATGACGTCACCCCTCGGAACGTACGGGCCCGGCACCCGCCCTCCTGCCCGGCCCGTCCAGGGTCTTTCGTTCGGATCGGGCCGGATCAGGGAGCGGGGCACGCGAGCCCGGCATGATCCAAACGAGAGGCCCTGGACGGCCCGGGAATCTGACGGCTCGGTGACGCGCCCCGCCGGCGCCCGGTTCCGGGGGCCCGCCGTGCGTACGGTGCCTGCGTGAAGACCGAGGACCGCACCGAGCACATCACCGAGCCGCTGCCCGCAGAGCGCTCCGGGCACCGCCGCGACCTGGCCGCCGTCGGCGTGGGCGTCGTACTGGTCACCGCCGCCGCGCTCGTCGGCCGGGCCATCGAGAGCGCCGACCACTCCCTCTTCGTGCACTGGCCGCCGATGCTCGCGTCCTGGTACCCGCATGGGGGGATCGGCACGGTGGCCGCGCCCACCGTCGCCACCGCCGTCATCGTCCACGGTCCGCTCCTGGCCGTCCGGTTGCGCTGGCGGACGCTGCTGCTCGGCTGCTACGCCGCCTCGCTCGCCTGGGTCTTCTCGCTCGCGCTGATCGACGGCTGGGGGCGCGGCGTCGCCGAACGCCTCACCACGAAGCACGAATACCTGCGTGCCATCGGCCGCTTCGACGACATCGGCGCCGCTCTGCGCACCTTCGACGACCACATCCTGATCGGACCGCCGGGCAACTGGCCCACCCATGTCGCCGGACATCCGCCGGGCGCCACGCTCACCTTCGTCCTCCTGGACCGCATCGGGCTCGGCGGCGGTGCCTGGGCCGGGGTCTGGTGCGTCGTGACCGCGGCCTCCGCGGTGGTGGCCGTCCTGATCGCGCTCCGTGCCCTGGCGGACGAGCGCATCGCCCGCCGGGCCGCACCGTTCGTCGTCCTCGCGCCGGTCGCGGTCTGGGCCGGCACCTCGGCCGACGGCTACTTCACCGCGGTGGCCGCCTGGTCCGTGGCCCTGCTGGCACTGGCCTCGACCCGCACGGTCCGCAGCCCCGCAGCCGCCGCGCTGGGTGCGGGACTGCTGTACGGCCTGCTCTGCTACCTCAGTTACGGTCTGCCGCTCATCGCCCTCCTCCTCGTCGCCGTCCTCGCACTCGCCCGCACGGCCCGGCCGCTCCCCCTCTTCGTACTGGGGGCTCTGGTGGTGCCGGCCGCCTTCACACTGGCGGGGTTCAACTGGTGGGAGGCGTACCACCTGCTCGTCGAGCGCTACTACCAGGGCGCGGGTGGAGTCCGGCCGTACTCCTACTGGGTCTGGGCCAACCTCGCCTGCACCGCGGTCGCCGCCGGACCGGCGACGCTCGCGGGCGTGCGTCGTGCGGCGGCGGATGCGCCGAGCGCTCTGCGTTCGAGGGCGGCGACCGCCCCGGAACGGCTGATCGTACTTGTGCTCGTCGCCCTCCTCGCCTTGCTGGCCGCTGACCTGTCCGGGATGAGCAAGGCGGAGACGGAACGGATCTGGCAGCCCTTCATCATCTGGCTGCTGCCCGCCGCCGCACTCCTGCCCGCACGGCACCGGCGTGGCTGGCTGGCCGCGCAGGCGGGGGTGGCCCTGACGGTCAACCACCTGCTCTGGACCGGCTGGTAGCCGCGGTCCCGGGGCCGGTGGCGTGCTCATGGCGGAGCGGAATCCCCCCGCGTTCCGGTCTTCCGCGCTCGTCAGTGACGACGAGGGCTTTTCCCCGACGTGATCAGCCTACGTGTCTGCATCCCCACCGCGAACGGCCCCACGAGCCGGCGGGGCCACCGTCACCGCCGACCATGCAGGGGCTCGTTAGTCTTGCTCGTTCGAAAAGCATGGCCACCAGTGCCTGCGGTCAACTGAGGGGATGGGCGTCGTGAGCGACATATGGATCGGTGAAAAGGTACGTCTGCGCGGCGTCGAGCCCGGGGACTGGGAGGGCTTTCGCTCCTTGGCCCAGCACACCGTCGACGCCCGCAACGCCGACCGGGTCGAGCCGCCCCGCTCCGCCGAGAGTTTCCGGGCCTGGACCGCCGACCGCGCCGTCCGCGCTCCGGGCGGCGAGGCGTTCCGGCTGGTGATCGAGACGATGGCCGACCGCACGTTCTCGGGATCCGTGACGGTCGGTGAGACGGACACACGTGCCGGACGGTTCAAGACCGGGATCGAGATCATCCGTGATCACCGCGGTCGAGGCCACGCGACCGAAGCCAGCGAGCTGATTCTCACGTACATGTTCGCCGAGCAGCGCTACAACAAGTGCGAGGTCGAGGTCTATCCGTTCAACGACGCCTCGCTCGCCCTCTACCGCAAGCTCGGCTTCACGGAGGAGGGACGGCTGCGGCAGCACGAATTCTTCGCAGGCAGTCACCACGACGTCGTGCTGCTCGGCATCACCGCCGACGAGTACTGGGCCACACACCGGCGTCCGACCGTGCGCTGAACGCCGTCGCCCCGATCCAGCCCGTCGCGCGGTGATCGATCCGAGCGGATTCGTCACGAGGGGTAGGCCCGCACAGCTCTGTTGTTATACGTTCCGTCCAACAGCTTGCTAGACGCGACGTCTAACAAGTGATGGAGGCGCTCGGCAGCCACGCACTCATCGGTCAGGTACGGGATGGGGTCGCGGCCGGCCGGCGTCGAGTCGATCTGTCGAATCGAGGAGCCGCATCATGGCAGGCAGCACCCTTCGGCCGCAGGACCAGGAACGGCTCGAGGAGCAGGACGTCGCCCGGCGACTGCTCGAATCGTCGGCCAGGCTGTCGTACGACCCGGCCACCGAGGTGGACTGGGACACCCCACTGGACAAGGACTTCCACGGTGCGAGCCCCGAGTGGAGCACGCTCTACGGCACGGCGTACTGGAACGAACTGACCGATGCGCAGCGCAAGGAGCTGACGCGACAGGAAGCCGCTTCGGTGGCCAGCACCGGCATCTGGTTCGAGATGATCCTCCAGCAGATGGTGTTGCGCGACATATACACGACGGACGCCACCGACCCACGGTTCCAGTGGGCACTCACGGAGATCGCCGACGAGTGCCGGCACTCCATCATGTTCGCCCGCGGGGCAGCGAAGCTGGGCGCCCCCGCCTACCGGCCGCGCCGCGCTGTGGTGGAACTCGGCCGGGCGTTCAAGACGCTCGCGTTCGGCGAGGCCGCGTACGCCGCGATCCTGGTCGCCGAGGAAGTGCTCGACGTCATGCAGCGGGACTGGATGCGGGACGAACGGGTCGCGCCGTTCGTGCGCACCATCAACAACATCCATGTCGTCGAGGAATCACGGCACATGAAGTTCGCCCGCGACGAGACCCGCAAGCGGCTCCGGCACGCCGGCCCGCTGCGCCGGCAGCTCAACGCGTTCGTGATCGCGGTCGCGTCCTACTTCATCGTCACCAGCATGGTGAACCGCGAGGTCTACGAGAACGCGGGGCTCGACACCGGGCGTGCGCTGGCCGAAGCCGGGGCCAACGAACACCACAAGTCCCTGATGCGGTCCAGCTGTTCGGGACTCATGGAGTTCCTGACCTCGGCGCGCCTGCTCACCAGGCCCGCGCTGGCCCTCTACAAGCGCGCCAACCTGATCTGATCCGAGCCGAGCGACCCGAGCTGACGAGATGACCTACGCCATCACCCAGACCTGCTGCAGCGACGCCACATGTGTCGCCGTGTGCCCCGTCAACTGCATCCACCCGACACCGCAGGAGCGGGCCTTCGGCAGCACGGAGATGCTGTACGTCGACCCGAGGTCCTGTATCGACTGCGGTGCCTGCGCGGACGCCTGCCCGGTCGACGCCATATTTCCGGTGGACAGCCTGCCCGCCGCGCAGGCGGGGTACGCCGAGATCAACGAGGCGTACTTCGCCGGACAGGAACCCGGTCCCGTCGGTACGGAACCGAACTTCCACCACTGGAGCGCCCCTTCGTTCGAGCGCAGCCTGCCGTCCGACTTCGCACCGCTGCGCGTCGCGGTCGTCGGCACCGGACCGGCCGGGATGTACGCCGCCGAGGACCTCCTCCTGCACACCAACGCCGAGGTGAGCCTGGTCGACCGGCTGCCCGTGGCCGGTGGGCTGGTCCGGTACGGCGTGGCGCCCGACCACCCCGCGACCAAGAAGGTGGGCGACACCTTCGCGCGCTTCCACGACCACCCCCGGGTGCGGATGTACCTGGGCGTCGAGATCGGCAAGGACATCACCGCGCAGGAGCTCGCCGCCCACCACGACGCGGTCATCTACGCGGTGGGCGCCTCCACCGACCGCCGCATCGGCATCCCCGGCGAGGAACTGCCGGGCAGCATCTCGGCGACCGCGTTCGTGGCCTGGTACAACGCCCACCCCGAGGTCGCGCCGGACACCGTCGACCTGTCCTCGGAGCGGGTGGTCGTGGCCGGCAACGGCAATGTCGCCCTCGACGTCGCCCGTATTCTCGTCGCGGATCCGTCGGCCCTGGCCCGCACGGACATCGCGGATCACGCGCTGGCCGCGCTGCGTGCCTCGAAGGTGCGCGAGGTGGTGCTGCTCGGCCGGCGCGGCCCGGAGCACGCGGCCTACAGCGCCTCCGAGTTGCTCGCCCTCAGGCATCTTCCGGGCGTGGCTCTGGTGGTCGACGACCACGATCAGCGGACCGGCACCACGATCGACGGCGCGGCGCCGGACGAGAAGGCCGGCCTGTTGCGGGACGTGGCCCGCGAGACGGTGGACTGGTCGCGTACGCCGGAATCGGGACGGCGCATCGTCCTCCGGTTCCACTCGGCCCCCGTCCGGGTGCTCGGCGACGACACCGTACGGGCGGTGCGCGTGACGGGAGGTCCGGGCGAGCTGGACATTCCGGCCGGCACCCTGCTGCGGGCGGTCGGCTACCGGGGCGCGCCCGTCACGGGTCTGCCCTTCGACGAGACGACCGGCACCGTCCCGCACGAGGGCGGCCGGGTGACGGGGATGCCCGCGACGTACGTCGTCGGCTGGATCAAGCGCGGGCCCTCGGGCGGCATCGGGGCCAACCGCGCCTGCGCCGCCGAGACCGTCGGCACGCTTCTGGACGATGCCGTGGCCGGCGCCCTGCCCGCACCGGCACCCGCGCCGAAGGCGTTCCTCCGGCTGGCCCGGAGCCGCAGCCGCCATGTCGTCGATGCCAAGGGGCTGGCCTCCATCGACAGGGCCGAGCTGGCTCGCGGCCGCGACGGCGGGCGCCCGCGGATCAAGTTCGGCACGGTGCCGGAGCTGATATCGGCGGCGAAGGCGGGCCGCTGGAAACTGCCGACCTGAAGCACCGGGGGACGGGGTCAGACATTCATGATCGCTTCACCGGGAAGTCGTTCGGGCCCCACCACGGCCTGTCTCGCGGCACCTAACGTCTCTGGTTCAGACCGGTTATCCATCCGTTATGCAACCAGGCCGGGAATCCAGGACGGCCTTCCCGAGCCGGAGAACAGGGACCCCCCGTGAGACTCACCCCTCTCGTGATCGCCGCGACGTCCGTCGCGCTCGTCGCCCCGACCGCCGCGCAAGCCGACTCCCCCGGTACGCACACCCCGGCCGCACCCGGTGTCAGCGCCCCCGGCGGGCGGTACGAACACTCCGTCGATCTGAAGTTCCGGGCCGAGCGCGGCACCACCGTCCGCTACACGCTGGACGGCACGACCCCGACCCGCGACAGCCGCGTCTACTCCCCCGGCCGTCCGCTGCGGATCGACAAGGACACCAACGTCACCGCCGTCGCCTTCCACGGCAATCGGAGCAGCGTCCCGGTGTCCTACGGCTATCTGATCAAGTCGCGGGAGAAGCCGCTCGCCCGGCTCGTCGTCATGTCGGACGTACACGTCGGCAGCCATACGAGCGCCGACAAGAAGTACGAGAGCTTCTTCGACACCATCGGGTCGATCTTCCCCGAGCCCGACGCGATCCTGTCCAACGGCGACATGATCAACGACAACGGTGACGGCAAGGACCCCGACCACAAAATCGTCTCCGAGATCTTCCAGGCCAATCTCGCCCGCAAGGGCATGACCGACACCCAGCTGCTGATCTCCAACGGCAACCACGACGCGAGCCTCGCCGCGATCCGGGCCGGCTACCCCAAGGCCTGGTTCCCCGACTCCGGCGGCGGCTACTACGAGTCCGACGTGAAGGGCCTGCACGTCCTCACGGTCAACACCGAGACGTACAACTCCGACACGGCACAGCGCACTTGGCTCAAGGGGCGGCTCGCCGCGATCACCGCCGACCCGGCCTACAAGGGCAAGCCGGTCCTGGTCCAGGGCCACCGGCCCACCACCGGAACGACGATGGACGGCCAGCAGGCGTCCAACCCGCGGCTCGCCGAGGATCTGAGCGCCTTCCCGCAGGCCATCCTCTTCTCCGGCCACTCGCACCTGAACATCAACGACGACCGCTCGATCCACCAACGCGACTTCACCTCGGTCAACGACGGTTCGATGTCGTACATCGAGGTCGACCACGGCTACCAGATGGTCACCGAGGACGGCCTCGCCGACCGCTTCGAATCGCCCACCGCACAGGCGCTCTTCGTGCCCCGCCCGAACAGCCTCGACATCCCGGTGCCCGGCACGGTCCACGGCGGCCGGTACGTGGCCCGGGTGGTCGCCGTCGACGCGTACGGGAACGCCTCCCCGGCCGCGTCACTGTCCTTCCGCGAGTGACGAGCGGGGCCGGGCGGCTCCCTCCCCGGCACGCCGCCCGGCCCCTGTCCCGCCGAACGGTCAGGTCGCGTCGGGGTCGACCGCGACGCGTCCCCTGGCACGCCTGCCGACCACGGCCGCCGCCGCGACGGCACTGCCCGCGAAGGCCAGGGCGACCATCCACGGCTGGTTGAAGGCATGCCGGGTGACATGGTCGACGGAGTAGCGTCCCGGTCCGGTCAGGCCGATCGCCGCGGCGGTGAAGCCGAGAAAGGCCGGGTACTCGTAGCCACCGCCCTGTGCGAAGAACCCGGCGGGCGCGTGGACGGCCACGGCCCCCGCCATCGCCCCGGCCGCGGCCGCACCGGCCACCGGGGTGGCCAGGCCGAGGGCCAGCAGCACTCCGCCGCCCGCCTCACCGAGCCCGGCGGCGACCGCGCTGTGCTTCGGCGGGTGGAATCCCATCGCCTCCATCGCCGCGGTGGTTCCTTCGATGCCCCCGCCGCCGAACCAGCCGGCCAGCTTCTGGGTGCCGTGCGCGGCCAGTACCGCGCCGGTGCCGATGCGCAGGGCGAGCAGGCCGAGGTCGTGCCGGTCGAGGCAGGCCATGGGTGTCTCCGCAGGGGTTCGGGGGTGGAGGTGTGCGGGGCACCCGTGCCAGGTCGGCCGGATGCCGTGGTTCCACTTTCCGTGGCGCAGGGCGCCGACGTGTCCCGGTGCTACGCCGTCCGGGCGACGGCCTCCTTCCCGCCCATGAGACCCACAGCATTGTGCAACTTGTTGCACAATGGTGTTCCGGTGGTCTACAACTGGCGCAGACGACACTGCGTGAGGAGCCGCCGCATGAGCCCGTACCCGAATCTGCTGAGCCCGCTCGACCTGGGGTTCACCACCCTCCCCAACCGGGTGCTGATGGGTTCGATGCACATCGGCCTCGAAGAGGTCGAGCGCGGCTTCGAGCGGATGGCCGCCTTCTACGCGGAGCGCGCCCGGGGCGGCGTCGGCCTGATGGTCACCGGTGGCATCGCCCCCAACGCCCGGGGCTGCTCCGTCCCCGGCGGGGCGAAGATGACCACCGAGGCGGAGGCCGAGCAGCACGCACTGGTCACCTCGGCAGTCCATGCGGCGGGCGGCCGGATCGCCATGCAGATCCTGCATTTCGGCCGGTACGCGCACCACCCCGATCTGGTGGCGCCGAGCGCGATCCAGGCCCCGATCAGCGCCTTCACCCCGCACGCCCTTGACGACGACGAGGTCGAGGAGACCATCGAGGACTTCGTCAGGGCGGCCGAGCTGGCGCGCCTCGCCGGCTACGACGGGGTCGAGATCATGGGCTCCGAGGGCTATCTGATCAATGAGTTCATCGCCTCCGCCACCAATCACCGCACCGACCGCTGGGGCGGCTCGTACGAGAACCGCATCCGGTTCCCCGTCGAGATCGTGCGCCGGGTCCGCGAGCGGGTCGGCAGCGACTTCATCCTGATCTACCGGCTGTCGATGCTGGACCTGGTACCGGGCGGTTCCTCGCTGGAGGAGGTCGTGCGGCTCGGCCGCGAGATCGAGGCGGCGGGCGCGACGATCATCAACACCGGGATCGGCTGGCACGAGGCCCGCATCCCCACCATCGCCACCTCGGTGCCGCGCGGCGCCTACACCTGGGTCACGAAGAAGGTTCGCGGCGCCGTCTCCGTACCGCTGGTGACGAGCAACCGCATCAACACGCCCGAGGTCGCCGAGGAGGTCCTCGCCTCGGGGCGGGCGGACATGGTGTCGATGGCCCGGCCGTTCCTGGCCGACCCCGACTTCGTCGCCAAGGCGGCGGCGGGCCGCGCCGACGCGATCAACACCTGCATCGGCTGCAACCAGGCGTGCCTGGACCACATCTTCAGCGGCAAGGTCACCTCCTGCCTGGTCAATCCGCGCGCCTGCCACGAGACCGAGCTCACCCTGTCACCCACCCGCACGGTGAAGCGGGTGGCGGTCGTGGGCGCCGGGCCCGCCGGTCTCGCTTGCGCCGTCTCGGCGTCCGAGCGCGGTCACGCGGTGACGCTGTTCGACGCTGCCGAGGAGATCGGCGGCCAGCTGAACGTGGCGCGCAGGGTCCCCGGCAAGGAGGAGTTCGACGAGACGCTGCGCTACTTCCGTACCCGGCTCCGGGAGGAGAAGGTCGAGCTCCGGCTCGGTACAAAGGTCACGGCCGACGCGCTCGGCGGCTTCGACGAGGTCGTCCTCGCCACCGGTGTCACCCCTCGTTCCCCCGCGATCCCGGGCCAGGACCACCCCAGCGTGGTCGGCTACCTCGACGTCCTGCGCGACGGGGCGCCCGTCGGCGAACGGGTCGCGATCATCGGGGCGGGCGGCATCGGTTTCGACGTCGCCGAGTTCCTGACCGACTCGGGCGACGCGGCGAGCAGTGACCCCGAGGTGTTCTTCCGGCAGTGGGGCGTCGACACCGAATACCGCGACCGGGGCGGGCTCCGCGCCCCGGAGCGCCCGAAGACGCCCCGGACCGTCCATCTGATCCAGCGCAGGACCGGCAAGGTCGGCGCGGGGCTGGGAAAGACGACCGGCTGGATCCACCGCACCGAGCTGCGCCACCGTGGCGTCACGACGATCGCGGGTGCCGCCTACGACCGGATCGACGACGAGGGCCTGCACCTCACGGTCGACGGCGAACAGCATCTCCTGCCGGTCGACACGATCGTGCTCTGCGCCGGTCAGGAGCCGCGCCGCGACCTGTACGAGGCGCTGGTCGCCGCAGGTCGTTCGGCACATCTCATCGGCGGCGCCGATGTGGCCGCCGAACTCGATGCCAAGCGGGCGATCCGCCAGGGCACGGAGCTCGCGGCCTCGCTCTGACGCACGGACACCGTGGCCTCGTGGACCGCCGCCCGCACCACGGGGCCACGCTGTCCGCGAGGCCACTGCCGCGCCGGACCACGGCCGGCCGTCCATATGATGCACCCCATGTCACTCCCGCATGCGATTCTCACCGCCCTGCTCGAGAAGCCGTCGTCGGGGCTGGAGCTGACCCGCAGGTTCGACCGGTCGATCGGCTACTTCTGGTCCGCCACGCACCAGCAGATCTACCGGGAGCTGGGAAAGCTGGAGCAGGCCGGGCAGATCCGGGCGCTGCCCTCCCGGCAGCCCGCCCGTGGACAGAAGAAGGAGTACGAGGTGCTGCCGGCCGGCCGCGAGGCGCTCCGCGCCTGGGTGGCCCGCCCCGAGGACCCCAAGCAGGCCCGGGATCCGTTGCTGCTGCGCATGCGGGCGGCGGCGGTTGTCGGGGGCCCCGGACTGGACGCGGAGCTCCGTCGCCATCTGGGACTGCATCGCCGGCAACTGGCGGAGTACCTGGAGATCGAGGAGCGGGACTTCCCGCCCGAGCGGGACTCCGAGAAGGACCGCCTGCGGCATCTGGTGCTGCGCGGCGGCATCGATCTGGAGAACTTCTGGATCGGCTGGCTCACGCAGGCACTGGACCAGGCGGAGCAGCCGGGTCCATAGGCGGGTTGTTCCACAGGCGGGCTGTTTCTGTGCGTGACACTTCGGTGGGCGAACGTCACGTCCCCACGACACATCCCCGGCCGACGGACATCGCTCCCGCGCGTTACGAACCGCCCACTGGTGCCCGGCCCAGTTCCCGTCGCAGCGCCGGCTGGTCCATCGGCCCCGGGCTCGCGATGACGACCCGTGACGGCGGTCCGGCGCCGGGTTTCGGCTCGCCCCCGGCCGGACCGGCAGCGCCCGAAGTCGCCGCCTGGGCACGACTGAGCAGGATCACGCCCCGTACCGCCGCCACCGTCCCGAGCAGGGCCAGGAACAGGCTGGTCGTCCCGCCCTGGAGGCGCTCGCCGAGCAAGGCCAGGCCGATGGCCGCCGCAGCCACCGGATTGGCGAGCGTGACGACCGCCAGCGGTGCGCCCAGACCGCCCCGGTAGGCGGTCTGGGAGAGCAGCAGCCCGCTCATCGCGAACGCGGAGACCAGCAGCGCGACGACGACCAGACGCCAGCTGAACAGCGGACCGCTGTGGTCGGTGACCGAGACGGTCAGGGTCTGGGTGAGCGCGGAGGCGACGCCGGACGTGATGCCGGACGCGGCGGCGTGCCGCAGACCGGGGCGCGCTCCCGGGCGGCTGAGTCCGGCGACGACTGCCATGGTCCCGGCCCCGACGGCCAGTGCCTCGGGCAGGCTGAGCGTTTCGTGCGGGGCGGCGCCGCCCGCGGTCATCAGCAGGGCGCCGAGGCCGAGCAGGGTGAGGATCGTGCCGCGCCATTCGGTCCTGGTGACCCGGCGTCCGGCGGCCCTGGCGCCCAGCGGAACCGCGGCGACCAGGGTGAGGGCGCCGAGCGGCTGGACGAGAGTGAGCGGGCCGTACTTGAGCGCCGCGACATGCAGCAGCGCGCCCCCCGCGTTCAGCGCGACCGCCGACCACCAGGCGCCACGCCCGAGCAGCCGCAACACCCCTGCGTCCGGTTCGGTCCGTCCGGCGAGCCGGGCCTGTGCCACCGCGGCCGAGGCATAGGCGGCGGCCGAGACCAGGGACAGCACGACGGCGATCACGGTGGCGTTCATCGACGGGCCCCGGTCGTGGCTGGATACGTCCGCGCTCCGGCGTACCCGGTCGGGACGGCGGGCTCGGCGGTGCCGGGCACGGGCGTCGGCACGGGTCGACCCGCCGTGGGCAGCCACGGCAGATGCGCCCGGACCGGCTCCGTGCGCGGCAGCCGCAGCGCCGCGAAGGCCACCGCGAGCAGCGCGGAGACCACGATCGAGTCGAGCCAGTAGTGGTTGGCCGTGCCCACAATCACCAGCAGGGTGACGAGCGGATGCAGCAGCCACAGCCAGCGCCACCGCGACCGGGTCGCGACGATCAGCCCGACGGCCACCATCACCGCCCAGCCGAAGTGCAGCGACGGCATCGCGGCGAACTGGTTGGCCATCGAGTCGGTCGCCGGCGTCGCCCCGTACACCGACGGCCCGTACACCTGGCCGGTGTCGACCAGTCCGGCGGCGGCCAGCAGCCGGGGCGGGGCGAGCGGGAAGATCAGGTGGAGCGCGAGCGCCGCGCCGGTGAGGGCGGCGAGGATGCGGCGCGACCATATGTAGTGACGGGGGCGGCGCCAGTAGAGCCAGACGAGGAAGAGTAGCGTGGCCGGGAAGTGCACCGTCGCGTAGTAGGTGTTCGCGAGGTGGATCAGCGTCTCGTTGTGCATCAGCAGGCTCTGCACCGCGCCCTCACCGGGCAGGTGCACGGAGCGCTCGAAGTCCCAGACGTGTCCGGCGTTGCGATACGCCTCGTCCACGTGACCGTTCGCGGCCTGCCGGCCGAGTTTGTAGATCACGAAAAGTCCCACGACCAGAAGCAGTTCGCGTACGAGGGGCGGTCGGGCAGAACTGTCCGGCTCCCGATCTGCTGGCTCGCTACCGGCGTACATCACCCGGTGCCCCTTTGCTGACGAAGCGGTGTTACGGCGGCATGGTCCAGTCCATGCCGTATCGATACGCCAGTGTACCGATACGCGAACGTATCGGTACACGTGCGTATCGGTACACTGGCGTATCGAAGGACCTCGCCGCAGATTCGCCGAGAGGGAAAACACATGTCGCAGCAGGAAACCGCACCGGCACAGACGCCGCGCCGATCGAAGATCACGCCGGAGCGGGCGCAGGAGTTCTACGCGGCCGTGCTCGACATGCTGAGAGAGTCCGGTTACGAGGCACTCACCATGGAGGGGGTGGCCTCGCGGACCCGCTGCGGCAAGTCCACGCTCTACC
This sequence comes from Streptomyces sp. NBC_00012, assembly GCF_045040875.1. Classification (NCBI taxonomy): domain Bacteria; kingdom Bacillati; phylum Actinomycetota; class Actinomycetes; order Kitasatosporales; family Streptomycetaceae; genus Streptomyces; species Streptomyces sp. NBC_00012. Next base: position 1,167,995 of record NZ_CP108309.1, read on the forward strand.
GGCAGTGGGGCTCCAAGCCCGAACTGGTCGTGGCCGCACTGCACGGCACCCGACAGGGGCTGCTTCCGCACATCGACACCGGCACACTCGCGGGCGATCTGCACGAGGCGGCACGGGCGATCGGCGCGGGCTCCGGCCGCGACACCCCCCTGATGCACGCCCTCAGCCATGCCGCACTGCAGAGCCCCGAGCTGCTGTGCGCGCTGCGCGAGGCGCTGATCATGCCCGGACTCGCGTCGATCGACGCGATGGTCCGGCGCGGAGCGGAGCGTGGCGAGATCCCGGCGGACCACCCGGCGGCGGAATTCGTCTCCGCGCAGCTCCTGGGCGCGATGCGCACCCGGCCGCTGCTCGAGGGGAAGTACGCGGACGAGGCGTACCTCATCCGCTTCGTGGACAACGCGATCCTTCCCTCACTCGGACTGGGCACTCCGGTGCACCGGTCCTGACAGACGTGGGCCGTTGTCCCGAGCGGATGACGACGACCCGCCGGCGCCGCACCGTGGGGACGGGGGCGGCGCACCATCCGGGCGGCCGGTGACTCCCGAAGGAGTCACCGGCCGCCCGCGGTTTCACCATGCACGCCTTTTCGTCCAGCCACCGCGACGACTGTTCCACCAAACAAACAGTTGGTAGATTTGCCCGACCGATCGGCGCGGCCCTCGGCCACGCATTCCGGAGAACGGCGGGGCGGACCCATGGACATCGGCAATCCCATCGACTTCGCGGGGCGGGCGGTCGTCGTCACCGGCGGCACGAAGGGCATCGGCGCCGCGATCGCCGAGGCTTTCCTCGCCGCCGGCGCGGAGGTACTGGTCTGCGGTCGCGGTGAACCACCGGAGCTGCCCGGGAGCGGCACCCGGCGGGCACACTTCCGACCGGCCGACATCCGCGACCCGACGGCAGCCGCCGGGGTCGTCGACGCGGCGGTGCAACGGTTCGGACGGCTGGACGTACTCGTCAACAACGCGGGCGGCTCCCCCGACGCCGATGCGGCCACCGTGTCACCGCGTTTCGTCGAGAAGGTCGTCGCCCTCAACCTGCTGGCCCCGTTCTACGTGTCACAGGCGGCCAACCGGGTCATGCAGGGGCAGCGGGACGGAGGCTCGATCGTCAACATGGGCAGCGTCTCCGCCCACACACCGCAACCGGGCACGGCCGCGTACACGGCGGCGAAGGCCGGCCTGCTGGCACTGACCCGGGCACTGGCCCTGGAGTGGGCGCCGAAGGTGCGGGTCAACCACATCACGACCGGGCTCGTCCGCACCCCGAGCGCGGCGTCGGTCTACGGCGAGGACGGCGGCGCCGCGGTGGCCGGGGTCATCCCGATGCGACGGATGGCGGCGCCGGACGACGTCGCGCGCGCCTGCCTGTATCTGGCGGGCGATCTGGCCGGGTACGTCAACGGCGCCGATCTGGCGGTGCACGGCGGGGGCGAGGTACCGGCGAGATTCCTCGCGGCCAGGGGCGGACCGGGCGGCCCGCACGACCGGGCCGGGAATCCGGGGCCGTCAAGACCGCGATGACAGCGCGGCAGAACACTCTTTCTCGTCCCCTTGACGATAAAAGCCATCCCCCCTTATCGTCCCTATGACGAGAAAACGAGGGAGCTCGACATGGCCGACATCACCAGGCGCTTCGGCTGGCGCCATCTGCGCTCCGCGCCCACCGCGCACATCCGCCACCACAAGCGCGGCCGACTGGCCCACGACGGGCCGGGGCTGAGCTTCTGGTACCGCTCGCTGAGTGCCGCACTCTCGGAGGTCCCGGTCAACGACCGGGAGCTGGCGATGGCGTTCCACGCCCGTACGTCCGACTTCCAGGACGTGACCGTTCAGGCCACCGTCACGTACCGGATCAGCGACCCGGCCGAGGCCGCTGCCCGGCTGGACTTCTCGGTCGACCCGGACACCGGGGTCTGGCGCGGTGCGCCGCTGGAGCAGATCGCCACTCTGCTGACCGAGACCGCCCAGCAGCACACCCTGGACGTACTGGCCAGAACGGCGCTGGCCGCGGCGCTCGTCGACGGTGTCGCGTCGGTACGCGACCGGGTCGCCGCAGGGCTCGCCGCCGAACCGCGGCTGCCCGCCACCGGGATCGATGTGGTCGCGGTACGGGTGGTGGCGATCCGGCCCGAGGCCGAGGTGGAGCGCGCCCTGCGCACCCCCGCCCGCGAGCAGATCCAGCAGGAGGCGGACCGGGCCACCTACGAGCGTCGCGCGGTGGCCGTGGAAAGGGAGCGGGCCATCGCCGAGAACGAGCTCGCCAGTCAGATCGAACTGGCCCGCAGGGAGGAGCAGTTGGTCGAGCAGCGCGGCACCAACACCCGCCGCGAGGCCGAGGAGAACGCTGCGGCCGACGGAGTGCGCGCCGAGGCCGAAGCAGCACGCAAGGTCCGGCTGGCCCGGGCCGAGGCCGAGGCCGCCCGCGAGGTCGGCGCCGCGCAGGCGGAGTCCCAGGCCGCCTGGCTGCGGGTGCACGGCGAGGTGGACGCCGCCACCCTGCACGCCCTGGCGGCGACCAGGCTCGCCGAGAACCTGCCGCGCATCGACAGCCTCACCCTCTCCCCCGACGTGCTCACCGGTCTGCTCAGCAAGCTCGGCGGTGCCGGCCCGGAGACCCGGGCATGAGTCTCGCGCCGCGCGCGGTACTGGTCCACCGCACCACCGAGTACGAGGAGTTGCTGGCGAGGCACGGCACGCACGGGCAGGCCGTCTTCTTCCTGTCCAGCCGCGGCCGCTCCATCGACGAGGTGGCGCGGCGGCACGGGCAGACCCAACAAGCACTGGCCGATGTGGCGGCGGCCGTACCGCTCCAGTGGCGGCAATCGCGGGTGGAGCGCGCGGACCTCGACCGATTCCTGTTCGGGCCGGAGGACGTGGTGGTCGTCGTCGGGCAGGACGGGCTGGTCGCCAACGCCGCCAAGTACCTCTCCGGCCAGCCGGTCGTGGGCATCGACACCGAGCCCGGACGCAATCCGGGCGTGCTCGTACGTCACCGGCCCCGCGACACGGCCGCCCTGCTCCGGGCGGCCGTGTCCCCGAGCGGCACGGCGGACGAACTCACCATGGTCGAGGCGGTGTCCGACGACACCCAGCGCCTCCTCGCCCTCAATGAGATCTACCTCGGCCCGCCCGGCCATCAGACCGCCCGCTACCGGCTCGGTCCGGACGACTCCGACGCACCCCCCGAGCCGCAGGCCTCCTCCGGTGTACTCGTCGGCACCGGCACCGGTGCCACGGGGTGGCTGCGCTCGCTGTGGCAGGAACGCCGCAGCGAACTCCGCCTCCCGGCACCCACCGACCCGCGCCTCCTCTGGTTCGTCCGCGAGGCCTGGCCCTCCCCCGCGACCGGCACCACGCAGGTCTCCGGGGAACTGGGGCGCGCGCAGGGGCTGCGGCTCACCGTCGAATCCGACCGACTGGTGGTCTTCGGTGACGGGATGGAGACGGACGCGCTGGAGCTGACATGGGGTCAGACCGTGCGGCTCGGCATCTCGGCGACCTCGCTGCGCCTCATCCTCTGACCCGCCCGACCCGCCCGACCCGCCTGGCCTCAGGGCCATGTGCCCGATGCCCCCGCCCGCGGCCCTCGCGGAGGTCGGCCGCACAGCTGTCCGTAGGCTGCCTCGTACGACGGAGTGCCGGGCCCAGCGCCCGTGCCTTTCCCCACCAGCGAGGAACACAGGGAGCACCATGACGACCACGCCCGCGGACACCTTTTCCCGCAACACCCGTCCGCCGAAGGCACAGGCAGCGCTCGGCGTGGGTGTCGTCGTGCAGGACGGCCGGGGGCGGATCCTCCTCGGCAGGCACCACGGCGGCACCTGGGAGCTGCCCGGCGGCAAGGTCGACCCGACCCATGAGTCCATCGCCGAAGCGGCCGCCCGCGAGCTCCGGGAGGAAACGGGGCTGGAGGTCGACGCGGCGGATGTGCGCGTCTTCGCCATGCTCCACGACGTGGCCGGGGGCATCAACCGGGTGTCGATGGGTGCCGAGGTGACCGTCCGGTCGGGAAACCCGGAGGTGACCGAGCCCCATCTGATCAGCGCCTGGCAGTGGACAGGGCTCGACGCCCTGCCCCGGTCGCTGTTCGGTCCCTCCGCCCAGGTCCTCGCGGCCTGGCGCCCGGATCTCTCGATCGAGCACCCGCCCGCGCACCGGCTGATGATCGCGGACAGCACGCCTGGCGCCGCCGAAGCGTAACCTTGCCTCATTAACCATTTGCCTAGCCATCATAGGCAGAGCTAGCGTCCCTCACATGAAGGCCCTGAGTGAGCAGGACATCCGCACATCGTTCATCAACTGCTCGAAGGGGGAGGCGAAGCGCCTGCCGCTCCCCCGCGACCTCGACGAGCAGCCATGGGACGAACTGGACTTTCTGGGGTGGCGGGATCTCTCCGCCCCCGGGCGCAGCTACATCGTCACCGAACGCGACGGCGAACTCATCGGTGTGACGCTCCGCTTCCCCGCCCAGCAGCGCGGCTTCCTGCACCGGAGCATGTGCTCCCTGTGCCTCACCACGCACCCGGGGGGCGGCGTCTCGCTGATGACCGCCCGCAAGACCGGCGCGGCGGGGCGCGAGGGCAATTCGGTCGGCCTGTACATCTGCACCGACCTCGCCTGTTCGCTGTACGTCCGGGGCAGGAAGATCCCGGCGTCCGGCGGACGCTTCGAGGAGACCCTGACGCTGGAGGAGCAGGTGGCGCGGACCAGGAGCAACCTCGACGCGTTTCTGGGCAGGCTCGCCTCCTGAGGCGCCGGCGTCAGGCCCGGTGAGCGCCTTCAGGTCAGGGCGGCGGCGGTGAAGGTGACCGGCAGCCGCTCCGGGCCGCGCAGCCCTCCCGGCCGCCACCGCAGTTCGTCGGGCGGCACAGCCAGGGCGAGATCGTGGAGGCGGCGCAGGACGGTGCCGATGGCGATCTGGCCCTCCAGCCGGGCCAGCGGCGCCCCGAGGCAGTAGTGGATGCCGTGCCCGAACGCGAGGTGGGCGTTGTCCTGCCGGAAGATGTCCAGGCGGTCCGGCTCCGGGAAGTGGTCCGGGTCGCGGTCGGCGATGGCGGATGCCACGAGCACGGTCGCGCCGCGAGGGATGTCCACGCCCGCGATCGTGACGTCCTCGCGCGCGAACCGGGCGATGCCGGGGCTGACCGGACCGTCGTATCGCAGGAATTCCTCGATCGCCCCCGGCAGCAGCGCCGGATCGTCCCGCAGCCGCCGGAGCTGGTCGGGGTGGGCGAGCAGCGCGGTGATCCCACTGCCGATGAGGTTGACCGTGGTGATGTATCCGGCCGCCAGCAGCAGGAAGGCCATGGCGATCAGCTCGTCCTCGTCCAGCCTCTGTTCCTCGTCCCGGGCGGCCACCAGGGCACTGAGCAGATCGTCCCCGGGCCGGGCCCGCTTCACCCCTACGAGGCCGGTCAGGTACCCGTGCATGTGCCGCCAGGCCTCGTCCGTCCGGGCCGGGTCCGGCGGCTCGGCCCCTTGCAGGACCAGGTCGTCGGTCCACCGCTGGAAGTCGCGCCGGTCCGTCAGGGGCACGCCGAGCAGTTCGCTGATCACGGTGACCGGGAGCGGCAGCGCGAAGCTCCCCACGAGGTCGGCACGGCCGTCGGGCGCGATCGCGTCGAGCAGCCGGTCGGCGATCTCCTGGACGCGGGGCCGGAGCTCGGCCACGCTGCGGGCGGTGAACGCCTTGGACACCAGGCGGCGCAGCCGGGTGTGGTCGGGGGGATCGGTCCGGAGCATGTTGCGCAGTACGGATCCCCGGTCGGTGCTCGGCAGCCGCTCGATGAGCCGGGGGTCCGACGCGTCGCGGACGTCGCTGCTCAGCCGCGGGTCCGAGAGGGCCGCGAGGCCGTCCTCGTACCGCGTGACGAGCCACGCCTCCAGGCCACCGGCGATGATGGCGCGCCGTACCGGGCCCTCGTCGCGCAGTTGCCGGTAGACCGGGAAAGGGTCGGCCACGAAGGCCGGATCGGTGTAGGGAAGAAGGACCGGCTGCTGACTCATCACGCCTCCCTGAGACCGTTGCGCCCCGTTTCAGCCGCTTCGTACCAGCGTAATGGGCCGGTCCGGTGGCCCGAGGAGGCCCGGCTGCGGGCGCGAAAAGCGATCCGGCGCGATGCCGGTGGCGTCAGGATGCCGGTGCACCGTTCCCGTGGCACCAGGTCCGCAGCAGCACCCTGCGCCCCTTCGCCTCCCGGGCGACGAGCTCGTCCGCGCCTGGCACGAATCCGGCCGCTCGCGCCACTGCGGCGCTCGGGGCGTTCTCGGCTTCGATCCGCAGAAGCACCCGCCTCGCGCCCAGGTGCCGAACGGCGTACTCGGTGGCGACCACCACCGCTGCGGAAGCCAGGCCGCGACGCCGGTACCGGGGCCCGACACCATAGGCGAGCTCGATGTCCCGGTCGTCCAGGTCGTCCTGGAAGAGCAGCACCTCGCCCTGCGGCTGTCCGCCCTCGGCCGTGATGGCCAGCTGCATCCGACGGCCCGCGACCCGGGCCTCACGCGCCCGCCCGAGGTACTCGCGAGCGGCGGTCAGGTCGAACGGGGAAGGTACGGGCGTCCAGCGGCTGATCTCCGGATCGTCGTACATCTCGATCAGGGCGGGAACGTCTTCCTCGTCCCACTCCCTGAGCACAATGCTCTGCCCGGCCAGTCGAACGGGGGCGGTGGGCAAGGTGGTCGGCGACCGATTCTCCATGCACCGATCGTGCCATCTCCGAGCGCCGCCACGCCGGGCTTTCCTGCCAGGGCGTCACCCGGGCAACTCGGCACGGAGAAGCGGAGGTTGTGCCTCGTCGGCCCGGCGGCGGCAGAACTCCCACCCGCGGCCCCCGACAATGACGAAGAGGCCGTGCCGGAAACCTCCGATACGACCTCTTGCCTACGACTCTCACGAGTCGGGACGACAGGATTTGAACCTGCGACCCCTTGACCCCCAGTCAAGTGCGCTACCAAGCTGCGCCACGTCCCGATGCGGTTCCCCCCGGTGTTCCCCGGCGGGCTCGCAGGACAAACATTACCTCACTCCGAGGACCGGATCGACGCCCGTGCCTGGTGGGCGCGGTTCGCCAGGGTTTCCGAACCGCACGCGGTGGCCAGTTTGTGCGCTCGGGCGAGTTCGCGCGGTGAGCGGATCGCGATGCCGTAGTCGACGAGGGCCAGCGCGTGTTCGTACGCGGACGGGGACGCCTCCAGGTGACGGACCGACTCGGCCAGCAGGTGGGTGGCGTCCTCGGGTCCGGCGAACAGGGAGACACAGCGCAGGGCCTCACCGATCGCGGTGTCCGTGCCGAAGCGCTCGGCGTGCACCCGGGCCGTGGTGGCGAGTTGGGCGGCGCGGGCCGGGTCCTCCTCGGCCAGGGCACGGGCCAGATCACCGGCCCAGGGTGCCCACACCCCGTTGAACCTGCCACGGGGTTCGAGGGCGTGGCCGGCCGCTTCGAGCTCGGTGATCGCTTCCTTCGTACGGCCTTCGGCCAGCAGCAGCCGACCGCGTACGCACGGGCCGTCGGGCAGCACCATCGCGCTGGGGTACGGCGCGCCGAAGGCGTAGCGGTCGGCGATCTCGCGGGCCTCGGTGACCCGGCCCCGGGCGACCAGGGTGTCGATGAGCAGGCAGGCCGCGTCCCAGTGGACCGGGAGTCCGCTGCCGACCCGGTCGGCAAGGCGCAGTCCTTCGCGCAGGAAGCCCTCGGCCTCGGCGAGTCGTCCGCGACGGCGGTGGACCAGTCCGAGCAGGGTGTGCGAGAACGCGAGATGCGCCCCGCTCCAGCCGGAGATCTCGAAGGCCCGGACGGCCTCGCCGAAGAGTTCCTCGGCCCGGTCGAGCTGGTCGGTGAAGGCGTAGGTGATGCCGACGAGGGTCGGCAGCTCGAAGCCCCACTCCGTGTCGGTCCAGCCGAGGCCCCGGGCGGGGCGGCCGTCGACCAGGGCACGTTCGCAGAGGTCGACGATGAGCTGGGAGTTCTCGCCGCGCAGCATGGCGTCGAAGGCGCGGAGGGTGAGAAGGGCGCGCTCGGCGTTGTCGCGGCCGTGCAGGTGGTCGGCGTTCCGAGCGAGCCGGCCGGATCGCCCGGGACCGTCCTCCTCGTCCGCCTGCATGCCCTCCCAGAGGAAGTGGGCCGCCTGGAGCCGCATCAGGCCGGGGCCCGGAGCGGTGCGCGCGGCCTCCGCGGCGAGGGCGCCGGCCGCCTCCTTGAGCTGGTTGTTGTGCGAGTGCGCGGCCGCGAGCCGGTAGGTGGCGTCGACCCGCTGGTCGTCGCCGAGTCCCGGCATGTCGAGTGCGGCGCGCAGGTGCTGGACGGTGGTGGCCGGGGAACTGAGCAGCGTGGCGCAGCCCAGTTCGTACAGCAGGGTGGCCTTCACGCGCTGGCGCGGTGGTTCCTGCAGGGCACGTTCGAGGCAGCGGCGGGCGGCCTCCGGTGCGCCCACGGCGAGATGCTGCTTGGCCGCTTCACGGAGCTGCTCGACCAGTTCCTGGTCGTCGTCCGGGTGCACTTCGAGCAGATGGCGGGAGGCCGCGGCGGGGCCGAGTCCGGCCCGGGTGATCGCCCAGGCGGCGCGGCCGTGCATGGCGGTGCGGGTGGCCGGCGGGATGGAGCGGTACACCGCGCTCGCGATGAGCGGGTGGACGAACTCCAGCGGGTCGAAGCCGGTGACGATACGGGCCTCACGGAGCCGTGCCGTGCAGTCGGCGGCCTCGGCGGAACTCATTCCGGCCAGGGTGGCTGCGAGGTCCTGGGAGATGTCCGTGCCGAGTACGGCGGCGGCCCAGGCGAACCGGTTCGCGTTGGTGCCGAGTCGTTCGAGCCGGGCGACGAGGCCGCTGCCCCGGGCCGACGCACCGAGCTCGCGCAGCAGTCCGGCCGACTCCTCCAGCGGTACCAGTTCGCGGTCCTGGACCTTGGCGACGAGCTCGACCGCCTCGTAGGGGTTGCCGCCGGTGACGGCCCACACCTCGCGGCAGAACGGGTCGTCGGCGTGTTCGCCGAGGGCCGCGCGGACCAGTTCCGCGGTGGCGTCCGGGGTGAGTGCGCGCAGCGCGACCCTGACTTGGGAGGGGTGGGAGCTGCCCGGTCCGCTCTCCTTCTGCCGCGCCGCCAGTTCTTCCGGTCGGTGGGCCTGGACGACCAGGACGGGCAGTTCGCCGAGGCGGGCGGTGAACGAGGCGAGCCAGGCGAGGGATTCGCCGTCCGCCCAGTGCGCGTCGTCGATGATGAGCAGCAGCGGACGGTGGCTCAGCCGGGACGCGAGCCGGGCGACGACGAAGTCGAGGCCGTCCCGAACACCTTGCGGGTCCGGCTGCGGGCCGGTCGGCTCGGCCAGTCCGAGGGCGGGTGCGGCGATCTCGTACCAGGGGCCGAACAGGGCCCGCGCCTCGTCGGGCGGGAATCGGTCGAGTGCGGGTTGCAGCAGCTGGCGCACGACGTGGAACGGCACGGATGTGACCGTTTCGCCGCCTCGTGCAGACCAGACGGTGCAGCGGTCGGCGGCGATCGTCTGGATCTCGCCGAGCAGTGCTGTCTTGCCGATGCCTGCCTCGCCGCTGAAGATCAGCAGCCCGCCGACGGCCTGGGCGCCGCAAAGGGCGTCCACGGCTTGTGCGGCGGCAGCGAGTTCCGGTTCGCGCTCGTACAGCGGCCGGGACGGCTTCATGCCTACCCTCCCCAGGGTGGTGCGGATGGCTTCGACACTAGTCGTGTCCGGGGGTCCACGGACAGTGGTTCGGACAGTTCGCCGCAGGTGCGGGGCACAATCGTGGCGTGGACGAGACTCGCAGGGACCGCGACATCGAGGGCCGGGCGCGCAACGCCCGCCCGCGCGACGGGTTGGGACGCCCCCTTCCGTACGGGGCGCCGGGGGTCGAACGGCAGCCGGAGGGGGTGGCCCGTACCCCCGAGGAGACGGTGCGGGAGGCACAACGGCTGCTGGACGCGGGAATGCCGTTCCATGCGCACGAGGTGTTCGAGGACGCCTGGAAGTCGGGTCCGTCGGCGGAACGGGAGTTGTGGCGCGGTCTCGCCCAGTTGGCCGTGGGGCTGACCCATGCGGCCCGGGGCAATGCGACGGGCGGGGCCCGGCTGTTGCGGCGCGGGGCGGCGGCGCTCGCGGAGTTCGCCGGGGTCCGGCCGTACGGGCTCGGCGTCGACGGGCTGATCGGCTGGGCCGGGGAGCTGGCCGGGCGGGTGGAGGCGGCGGGGGACGGGTCGGGGCATGCCGAGCCGGTCGACGCGACCGCCGAGGCACCGCGCCTGCGGCTCCAGGACGGGTGACCCGGACCGCACCGCCGAGGGGCGGGATGCGGCCGGGCCCACGTCACGCCTGGGTCATATTGCCCGCCCGTCGCCCGGAGCGGTGAACAGGGCGGCCCGCACCGATTACGATCGCGCGTCATGAGCACTTCTGACCAGGACCAGGCCGTGGACACCCCGATACCCGTCCCCGAGACCGGTCCCGAAGCCGGTCCGGAAACCGTCTCCGAAGCCGGTCCCGAGGCCGGCCCCGAGGCCGTCGCGGAGACGGACCCCGCGGCGGACATGGAGACCGGTACGGACGGGGAGACCGGTGCCGACGGGGAGGCCGGGGACCGGAAGCTGACACCGCGCCAGGCGAGACGGCTGCGGATGGCCCTCTCGGCGGTAGGCATGGCCGCGATGGCGGTGGTCCTCGCGCTGCGGATCGCCAGCCGGTCCTCTGTCCTGGTGGTCGGGGTGTACGGGCTCGCGCTGATCCTGTGCGGGATCGTGATCGAGCTCAGCCGGAACGGCCGTACCCGTCTGGGCAGTTGGCTGCTTGCCGTCGGTCTCGTTGCGGCGATCGGGTCCGACTGGCTGCTGATTCCCTGACGTACGCTCAGCGCAGCGAGACCGTACGCTCAGCGCACCGAGACCCGCACGGTCCCGCCGTTCGGATCGGCCCTCTCCAGCCAGTCGCCGCGCAGATGGAACGGACGGCCCGGCACGGCGGGCAGCAGCAGGCGCTGACGATGGAGCTCCCCGCCGTCCTGGCGGACGACGAGCAGCGGCGAGGGCAGTCGCCGGTCGGCGCGCAGGACGAAGCGGCCCCGGAGCGGGAGGTCGCCGACCGGGCTCACGAGGTTCGGTGCGATCCACCGCAGTGGGGAGTCGACCGCGATGGGCGGTCGGCCCGTGGGCCACTGACCAGTCGTCAGATGACGCAGTACGGGCGCGGCGACGGCCCGGCCCTCGGCCAGTGCGACGCCCGCGCTCTCCACTCCGTGCAGCAGGTTGCCGACAGCGAAGACTCCGGTGCGGTTCGTGCGGTGGGCGGCGTCGTACGCGGGGCCGCGGGTGCCTGGGTCGAGGGTGACCTCGCCGCGCCGGGCGAGTTCGTGGTCGGGGATCCAGTCGCCGGTGAAGACGACGGTGTCGCAGCGCAGCGTCGCGGTCCGGCCGTCGTGGTGGCGCACCGAGACGCCGGTGAGCCGTTTCCGGCCGGTCAGGGCGGTGACGGTGGTGCGGCCGAGGACCGGGGTGCGCTCCCCGGGCCGGGTCAGGGCGGCGAGCCGGGGAGCCGGCCGGTCGGTGACCATGGCGACGACGTCCACACCCGCGACGCGCAGGGTGTCGGCCGCGGCACGGCTGACGGGCTCGTCGCCGATGACGACCGCCCGGGTGCCGATCCGCTGCCGGTACAGGTGGACGGCCTGCTGGAGTTCACCGGTGGTGTAGACGCCGGGTGGGCGGCTGCCGGGGACGAGGCGGGCGCTGCGGGGGCGTTCACGGGCGCCGGTGGCGAGGATCACCGCGCGGGCGGTGATCCGTTCGAGGCCGGTGGGTGCGGTGGTGTCCACGGTGAGCGGACCCGCCCAGCCGGTGACGGTGACACCGGTGCGCAGGGTGGCTCCGGCGCGTACGGCGGCGGCCACGCGGCTCCGGGCGAACGCGGGCCCGGTCGCCCCTCCCCCACCGATCGTGTGGCCGCCGAATCCGCCGTGGTGGCAGTGGCGTGGGATGCCGCCCGCGGTCTGTTCGCGTTCCAGGATCTCGACCCGGCCGGCGCCGGACGCGGCGAGTTCGGCCCCGGCACCGAGGCCGGCCGGGCCGCCCCCGACGATCAGCACGTCGACGGTCCGTTCGTGCCGGGTCATGGCCGGGCCTCCTCGAAGAGCGCGCGGACCGCGGCCCCGCAGTAGAACCCCTGGCACCGTCCGTTCCCGGCTCTCGTCCTGCGTCGCAGGCCGTCCGGGGAGTGCGGCGGCACCGGGCCGGCCAGGGCGTCCCTGATCTCGCCCGCCGAGACACGTTCGCAGTGGCAGACCAGCGTGCCGTACGCAGGATCCGCCGCGATGAGTCCGGCGTCCTGGTACGGGCGCGGGAATGCCTCGCCGAGGTTGGGCATGGTGACGGGCGGCAGTTCGGACGGCGTGCCGAGATCGAGGCCCGAGTCGCCGAGCAGTTCCGTGACATGTGCGGCGATGGCCATGGAGGCGGTGAGTCCGGTGGAGCGGATGCCGCCCACGGTGATGTACCGCCGCTCCGGCCGGGAGCGGATGCGGTAGTCCTCCTGGCCGGTCGCGGCACGGAGTCCGGCGTAGACGGCGGTGACTTCCTCGTCGAGCAGTCCTGGCAGGATGCGGCGGCCCTTCTCGCGGAGCAGGGCGATCGCGTCGGCCGTCGATCCGGTGGCGGTCTTGTCGTCGAGGTCCTCGGCGGTGGGGCCGAGCAGCACATTGCCGAAGACGGTCGGTGCGACCAGGACTCCCTTCCCGGCGGCGGTGGGCACCGGCAGCAGGATGTGGCCGACGAGATCGCGGGCGAGCTTGTCGAAGACGATGAGCTGGCCGCGGCGCGGGGTGACGGTGAAATCGTCGTGGCCGAGTTCCCGGTCGAGCTCGTCGGCGTACAGTCCGGCAGCGTTGATCAGGTGGCGGGTGCGCAGCAGTCCTCGGGTGGTGGTGAGGGTGTGGACGTCATCGCCGCTCTCGACGTGCCGTACCCGGCAGTTGAGGTGCAGATGGACTCCGGCACGCACGGCCTGGGTGGCGTAGGCGAGCGGGGTCGTCCAGGGGCAGATGATGCTCTCGTCGGGGATTTCGAGTGCGCCGAGGGCACCGGGGCCCAGGTGGGGTTCGCGGGCGCGCAGTTCGTCGGCGTCCAGGAGGCGTGCGGCGTGGTAGTCGTTCCGCTCGGCCTTTGCCAACAGGGCGGGGAGTGCGGCCAGTTGGTCCTCGTCCCAGGCGACGAGCAGGGCTCCGACGCGTTCGACGGGGATGCCGCTCTCGACCGCGTACGCGCGGAGTCTGCGCTCACCCTCGCGTACGAGCCGGGCCTCCAGGGAGCCGGGGACGGCGTCGAAACCCGTGTGCAGGATGGCGGTGTTGGCCTTCGAGGTCGCGTTGCCGATGTCGTCGGAGGCGTCCAGGAGTGCGGTGCGCAGCCGGTAGCGGGCCAGTTCGCGGGCGATGGCGGCGCCGACGACGCCCGCACCGACGACGGTCACGTCGTGGAGCGGGCCGCCGGGCGGCTCGACGGTGGCCAGTTCGCCGGCCGTGGTGATCGTGGGGCTCATCGCGTGACTCTCGTACGTCTCAGGCACGGTCCAGCAGGGTCTGCACGGCGGTCCGGAATCCGGCGAGCCGTTCGGCCGCCTCGTCGGCGCCGATCCGGGGTTCGTACACGGCGGCCGGCTTCCAGTCGGGCAGGGCCTGCCGGACCGGGAGCCGCGGGTCGAGGCCGAGCCGGGCGACGGCTCCGACACCGAGTGCGGTGACATCGGGCAGGGCGGACACCTCGACGGGCCGTTGCAGCAGGTCGGCCTGGGTCTGCATGAGCAGTCCGGACCGGGTCAGGCCGCCGTCGACCCGGAGCGAGGTCAGCGGCGAGCCGAGGTCGGTCGCGACCGCCTCGGTGAGCTCGACGACCTGGGCCGCGATGCCTTCGCACAGGGCCCGCACCAGATGGCCCGAGGTGGTGCCGAGGCCAAGGCCGGTCATCGATCCGCGCAGGTCACCGCGCCACCAGGGGGCGGCGAGGCCGGCGAGTGCCGGTACGAAGGTGACGCCGCCGGAGTCGGGGACGGCCGTGCCGACCGGGTCGAGGTCGGCCGCTCCGGAGATCACCCCCAGTCCGGTGAGCCAGTCGACGGCGGACGCGGCGGTGTACACCTGCCCGTCGAGGCAGTAGCTCGTACGGCCGCCGAGCCGCCAGGCGACGCAGCTGACCAGTCCGGTCGAGCCGCGGCACGGGGCCGGTCCGGTCTGGGCGAGCAGGAAGGCACCCGTTCCGTAGGTGCACTTGGCGTTGCCCGGGTCCAGGGCGTTCTGGGCGAGGAGGGCGGCCTGCTGATCGACGAGCAGGCCGGTCACCGGGAGTTCACCGCCGAAGGCGGTCGTCGTACCGACCGTGGTGTCGCAGTCGACGACGTCGGGCAGCCGTTCGTCGCCGAGGCCGAAGAGGTCCAGGGCCCGGGGCGACCAGCCGGCCCGGTCGAGGTCGAGCAGCTGGGTGCGCCCCGCCGTCGCCACATCGGTGACGAACGTGCCGGTCAGCTGATGGACGAGCCAGGAGTCGCTGGTGGTGACGACGCCTTCGCGGGTCAGCTCCCGGCGGATCCAGGCCATCTTCGGCGCCGCGAAGTACGGGTCGAGGGGCAACCCGGTGAGCTCCGTCAACTCCTGGTCATGCTGGGCGAGTTCTTCGCAGACCGAGGCGGCTCGCCGGTCCTGCCAGACGATCGCGTCGGTGAGCGGCCGTCCTGTGTCCGGGTCCCAGGCGAGCACCGTCTCGCCCTGGTTGGCGAGGCCGACCGCGACCACGGGTTCGGCGGCCTCCCGTAACGCCCGGCGGCCCGCTTCGACGACCGAGCCGAGCAGTTCGGCGGGGTCCGCCTCGACCACTCCCCCGGCCCCGTGCCGGTTTCGCACCGGAACGGAAGCGGAGCCGATCACACCTCGCTCGGGACAGATCACCAGAGCCTTCGTCCCCGACGTGCCCTGGTCCACGGCGAGTACCGGGCCTGTCATCGAATCTCCAGTTACGCGGAAGCTCTGCGGCTTGAACGGAATCGTGATCACTGAACTCGCCGCCCAGAGTGGTGCAGACCACCGCGTACGTCAAGGGCCGCCCGGGGACGCGACCGGAACAACCGGTACATCTTTCAACGTCCAAGGGATTCGGCTGACTTGAGTAAGATCCGCGAATCGGTCCGGAGTTCGGAGTGACTGGCCTTACACTCACCGCCGAGCAACAACCGGACGCTTTCGAGCAGTTCGCTCTTCAACAGCTGCTTCGCCCCCCACGTCCTTGAGGATTGATGAGACCGACACCCTGCCCCGAACTCCCGACCACCGATGTCCCGGCCTTCCGCAGTTGCACGGGTTCCATGCCGCCAACGGGTTGCGTGACGTGCTGAGGAGATCTCCAGACCGTCGTATGCCGGCCTGTCGTACAGGGGCAGGGCGAGTCCATGGCCAACAGTGAATTCCGGCCGGTCTACCACCCGGCCGGCCATGACAACGATCTGCGGGTCGCGCTACAGGACCTGCGCACCGGCCGCTGGATGTCCATGCGGAGCCTGCTGGAGAGTACGCCGGACTGGACCCTGTGGACCCAGCGCACACAGGTGCTCGGGGCGGTTGCCGCCGGGTCGGACGCGGTGCAGGCCTGGCTGGCCGAGGACCCCCGGAGCGTCGCCGCCACGGTGATGCAGGCGCGCGTCGTCGTCGAAAGGGCGGTGCGTGCCCACCGCGAAAGCCACCACCGCGCACAGGAGTTGTGGCAGGAGGCCTGGCAGGCCTGCCGGACGGCCGCGAACGCCTCGCCCGCGGACCCGGTGCCGTGGGTGTGCCTGCTGGCCCTGTCCCAGCTGGACGAACACCAGCAGCTGGAGGAACACCGGCTGCACCCGCCGGGACCGATGCTCTTCCCCGGCCCGTGGGGGCTGCTTGCCGAGGCCGACAAACGCGATCCGTGCAATCGCGAGGCCTACCACCGGATGCTCCAGTTCGTCTACGCGCGCAAGGCCGGCGGATCGCTCTCGGAAGCGGTCAACTTCGTTCAGTGGGCCGCCTCTTCGGCACCCGACGGATCCGCGCTTCATGTGCTGCCGCTCTATGTGCGGGTCGAGCGCTACCGCCGAGAACAGGGCCATGAGAAGGCCCTGGACCTGCACTGGGTCACAGAGGACGCGGAACGGGACGCGGCCCGTGCGCTGGAGCTCTGGTTCCGTCGCACACCACCTCTCTCGCACTCCCTGCTCGATCTCAACCATCTGGCGCATGCCCTGTGGGGAGCCCTCCGGTTCGCCGAGGCCGCAACGGTGTTCCAGGAGCTCGGCCCCTATTTCACCTCGGTTCCCTGGGTGTACCGCACACGTGGCCGCAAGGGCCCCGGAGACGCGGAGGACGTCTTTCTGCGTGCCCGCAGCCGCTGTCTCTCCGTCTCCCGCGACCCCGGACGGGGGCCGCAGCGCTGAGCGACGGCACCGCGATGCCGTGTGCCCGCCCCGTCCCGAACCGATTCTGTCCGTCCCTTTCACAACCCGCTCACGGAGGTTTTCCCGATGTCCATATCCACCCCGACCCAGTCGGGCGCGGAGGCAAACCCGCCGAAGGACGAGGAGGAGCGGCTGCGCGAACTCGGCTACCAGCCGGTACTCGCCCGCCGCATGGGAGGCTTCGGCAACTTCGCCATCAGCTTCTCCGTCATCTCGATCCTGTCCGGCTGCATGACCCTGTACGGCTTCGGCATGTCGACCGGTGGTCCGGCCGTGATGCTCTGGGGCTGGGCCGGTGTCGGGCTCTTCGTGCTCTGTGTCGGCATGGCGCTCGCCGAGGTCACCAGCGCGTACCCGACCTCGGGAGCGCTGTACTACATGGCCGACCGGCTCGGCGGCCGCAAGTGGGGCTGGTACACAGGCTGGCTGAATCTGCTGGGTCTGCTGGGCGCGATCGCGGGCATCGACTACGGGGCGGCGCTGTTCACCGGTGCGCTGATGAACCTCCAGTGGGGATTCACCCCCACACCGGGCAAGACAATGATCATTTTTGTCTGCATCCTGCTGCTGCACGCCGTGCTGAACCTCTTCGGTGTCCGCCTCGTCAGCGTGCTCAACTCCATCAGTGTGTGGTGGCATCTCGCCGGTGTCGCGGTGATCGTCACCGTGCTGGCGATCGTCCCCTCGCACCACCAGTCGCCGTCGTTCGTCTTCACCGAGTTCGTCAATGACACGGGCTGGCACAACCCGTTGTACGTGGCGGCGATCGGACTGCTCCTCGCGCAGTACACCTTCTGCGGCTACGACGCCTCCGCCCACCTGTCGGAGGAGACGTCGAACGCCTCCGTCACGGCGGCCAAGGGCATCGTCCGCGCGATCTGGGTCTCCTGGATCGCCGGCTTCGTACTGCTCGCCGGGCTGACCTTCGCCATCCAGGACTACGCGGGCACCCAGAACAGCGCCACCGGAGTACCGCCGGCGCAGATCCTGATCGACTCGCTGGGCACCTCCGGCGCCACCGCCCTGCTGCTGATCGTGATCGCGGCACAGCTGTTCTGCGGCAACGCCGAGGTCGCCGCCGCGAGCCGGATGGTGTTCGCCTTCAGCCGTGACAACGCCCTGCCGGGCTCGGCGCTGTGGCACAAGGTGAGTGCCCGCACCCAGACGCCGGTCAACGCGGTGTGGCTGTCGGTCGTCGTCGCCGGGGTGCTCGCACTGCCCTCGCTGTACTCCGCCACCGCGTACGGTGCGGTGACCGCGATCAACGTCATCGGCATCACGCCGGCCTACGCGATCCCGATCTTCCTGAAACTGCGCTCCGGCAGCCGGTTCGAACGCGGGCCGTGGCACCTGGGCCGCTGGAGCAAGCCGATCGGCTGGATCGCCGTCGTGTGGGTCGCCATCGTGACCGTGCTGTTCCTGCTCCCGCAGTCCTCCCCGGTGACGGTCGACTCGATGAACTACGCGTCGATCGCGCTGATCGCGGTGCTGGTCCTGGCCACCGTGTGGTGGTTCGTCGCCCGCCGTTCGTACAGCACGCCGTCGGCGTACGGGAACGCCCGTGAGCAGGCGGAGATCGAGGAAGGCATCGTCTGATCCTGCCTCTGTCCCGCCGGCCCTTCCGGAACGCCCCGCCGACAGGCGGCGGTCCGGGAGGGCCGCGTGCGTGGTGGAGCCTTCTCCCCCGGCGTACGACGCCACGGCTCTACGGCTCTACGGCTCTACGGCTCTACGGCTCTACGGCAGCCAGAGGCAGGCGGCGGCCACGAGTGCCACCGTCGCCCCGCCGGTGAGCACCGGCACATTGCCCAGCCAGGCGGCGAGCGCACCGCCGCCGAGGGCGCCGACCGGCACCGTACCGATGAGCGCGGCCTGCAGGACCCCGGCAACCCGGCCCTGGAGCTCAGGCGGTGTGATCAGTTGCTGGGTGGTGGTCATGGAGATGGCCCAGACCGTGGCCGCAAGACCGAAGACGAACTGGTACGCCAGCAGCGCCGGGAAGCCGGGCCCGAGCGAGGCGCCCGGGATCAGGAAGATCGCGAGGGCGGCCACCACCGCGCAGACCCGGGTCGCCGCGGCCAGCCCGATGGTGGCGGCGAACCGGCCCGCCAGCAGCACTCCGAGGACGGTGGCGACACTGAAGGCGGTGTAGACCGTCCCCAACTGCCAGGCCGGCAGCCCGAGATCACGGGTGGCGTAGAGCACGAAGAGCGCGTCGACGGCTCCGCTGCCGAGGTTGAAACCGGCCCCCGCGAGCACCTGCCGGCGCAACAGCCTTTCGCCACGTACCACTTCGAGCCCGGCGCGCAGTGCGGCTGTTCGGGATTCCTGGTCTCGACGGGCCTTGTGGACCGAGGAGTTGAGCGTGGCGGGAAGCCCCAGCAGCAGCAGCGCCTCGATGCCGTACGCCGCACAGGCGGCCAGCAGCGCGGCGGAGGCCCCGGTGAGGCCCACCAGCACACCGCCGAGCGCGGGGCCGCCGATCTGCCCGGTGGTCCGGGCACCGGTCAGCGCCGAGTTGGCGGACAGCAGCTGCTCGCGACGCACGACCCGGGGCAGAGCCGCCTGGAGGGCGACGGCGAGCATGGAGGTCAGCGCGCCGGACAGGGTGGCCACCACGTACAGCTGGGGCAGCCCGAGCCGCCCCAGCGCGTCCGCCAGAGGTACGGAGCCGACGACCAGCACCTGGAGAACGGTGAGGAGCACGGTCAGTGCGCGCAGCCGTGCCCGGTCGACCAGCACTCCGGCGAACGGGCCGAGCAGGGCACCCGGGAGGTAGCTCAGTGCCATCAGCGCGGAGGCGCCGAAGGGCCCGGCGCCCAGCCGGGTCACGGCGAGCAGCGCGAGGGCCAGGGCGGTGACCTGGCGCCCGACGGAGCTGGCGATCTGTTCCCCGCACAGCAGCGCGAACGGCCGGTGGCGCAGCAGGGCACGTCCGGATCGGGCGGGGTGGTCGGTCCCGGCACCGGCGGAACGGGTCTCGGCCGAAGGGGGCGGTGGGTCGGGCAGTTGCTCCATCCCGTTCAGATGTCGGAGCAGGGGACGGGCCACCGGCGGATGCGGGGTGGCAGGGCCACCACCCAGCCGTCGGTCACCCGCGCGAGGCGTTCGGCCGCCAGCAGCTCCACCGCTTCCCGGCCGACGGCACTCAGTGCGGCCACGGCGGTGGGGGCCTGAACGGTGCGGAACGTGGCGAGCAGATCGGGGTCGTCGATCGTGAAGCGGGCGGCGGCCGACGGGTCCCTGCGGTCCATGACCGTGACGAAGTCCGGTCCGTGCCGGCAGTAGAGCTGTCCATAGGCGTGGCGGTCCCGCCAGGTGGTGAGCTCCGGCGGTTCGCCGGGCAGCGGGCCGGGGGCCGGCAGGTGGCGCAGCAGGCCCGCCGTCCCGGCCACCTCACGCGCGGGCCCGGTGAACAGCGGGTCGTCGGTCGCCGGAAGCCAGCGCACGACGAGGTCGTGGCTCTGGCACTCGCGCAGGAACCGGACCGCTTCCGCCGCCGGCCGGCCGGCCGCGCCCAGCCGCAGGGGTTCGTCGACCGTCACCAGCCGTCCGCGGATCCGGTGCGGCACCTGCCCGGCCGGCAGGACGGGGGCGGTACGGGTCGGGGGTGCGGGCAAGGGGCTCATTCGGCGACCGTCTCTCCTCGGCGCGGCGCTCCGGCCGGCTGTAACCGGCCCTGCGCCCGGTGTCCGGGCTCGTGCCTGGGGTCGTCCATCGGTTCGTCCGGTGGTTCGCCGGTCGTCCCGTCCGGCGCCTGGGCGCGCTCGACCGACCGGACCGGCACGTGCCAGGTGGGCAGCGACACGTACGACCGCCCGTCGTCGAAGAGGAGCCCGAGGGCGACCGCGTCGCCGAGCCACGCGTCCAGCGCCTCGGCTGTCGGCGGGTTCGCGTCGGCCGTGAGCAGCCGGTGCAGTGCCTTCCGGGTGCGGCCCGCCTCCAGATGGCGCAGGGCGGCGGCCCGCCAGCCGGTCAGCCGGTGGGTGCGGCGCGGCCAGCCGTGCCGTCGGTCGTGGACGAGCAGCGCCTCCTCGCCATCGGGCTGTTCCAGGACCAGGGTCGAGGCAGGGTGGCCGGTGTACCAGTCGCGGGCCGCGGCCTTCAGCCGCGCTTCGGTCCCGCCGCCGATCCCGGCGGGCGGGGTGTCGAAGAGGTAGACCAGATCGGCCAGTTGTTCCTCGGGCAGGTCGTAGACGTGGCGGTACATCTCGGCGGGCCGCCGCTGGTGGAAGCCCAGCGCCGGGTCGGCGAAGTTGGGGCTGAACCGCTCCAGCTGGATGCGGTGGGCGCCACCGGGCGGCTGGAGGTGGACGAGCGCGGGCATCTGGTCGATGACGGAGGCGTAGTCCTCGGCGGTCTCCCCCGGGAAGCCGTACAGGTAGTTCCAGGAGCAGGTGAGCGAGTGGTTCTCGCACTCGCGGAGCGTACGGATGTTGCGGGCGCCGCTGACGCCCTTGTCCATGAGCTCCAGGGCCTTGTTGTTCAGACTCTCGATGCCGGGCTGGATGTGGACCGATCCGGCCCGCGCCAGCAGTTCCAGCTGCTCGGCGGTGAGGTTGGACTTGACCTCGTAATGCATGCGCAGATCCCAGTCGCTGTCGGCGGCGAGCGGGAGGAAGTCCTTGAAGTACGCCATGTCGATGATGTTGTCGACGGTTACGATGTCCAGGATGCGGTGGCGCCGGACCAGGCGGTCGACCTCGTCCCAGAGCCGGTTCCCGGGCTTGGCGCGGAAAGTCATCGCCGAGCCGTTGAGGCCGCAGAAGGTGCAGTGGTGTTTCTCGCCCCACCAGCAGCCCCGGGCCCCCTCCACCACGAGTTTCGGATGGACGTACTCCGCGAGCGGGGAGGCGTCGATGGCCTGCTGCCAGAGGTCGTAGTCGGGCGAGGGAATGTCACCGGGCGCGACGGTGCGCCGGGACTCCTCGTTGGCGCGCGGCTCCTGCCCGTCCCACCAGCAGAGTCCGGGGACGTCGGCCGGTGCGGTGCCCGCGTCGATGTGGGCGAGCAGGGCGGGCAGGGCGTACTCCCCCTCGCCGCGCACCACATGGTCGACGAAGCGGTGGTTGCGGTGCAGGGCATGGCCCATCGGGCCGTCGCAATTGCTCCCGCCGAACACCACGGTCAGTCCGGGGCGGCGTCGTTTGAGCTCCGCCGCGAGCGCCAGCGAGGAGATGTTCTGCATGAACGTGGAGGTGAACCCGACGACATCGGGTGCCTCGTCGAGTATCGCGCTCGCGCTCTCGTCGATGAACTCCGCCGCGTGGACCCGCATCGCGGTCGCGGTGGATATGTCGGTCCCGCGCCGCGTGGCGTATTCCTTGAGCTGCGCCACGCCCCATTCGGGATCGTTGTACAGGACGCCGGAGAACACCCAGTCCCCGAGGCCGTCGAAGATCGATTCGCTGCCGACCGCGACGTGGTCGCCGGGGCGCAGCGCCCCCTGCGAGCGCTCCAGCAGGAATTCCGCCCAGCGCAGCGAGCCGTGGAACTCGCGGACCTCGTCGTCCGGCCGGGTTCGGTCCAGCAGTGCGTGCAACAGTCCCACCTGGAGCGAGGGGAGTTCGATCGGCTGCCACGGCATGGTCACCAGATGTATTCGCACTGCGCCTCCCACGGCACGGGGGCGGACGCCGCCTCGCGCCCGGCGTCCGCCCTTTTCGTCACTGTCCGGCCGTGGCGCACCGGCCCCGGAAGACCGATCGCGTCAGGCGCCGGCTGAGCCGGAACGCACCGGTTCAGCGTGTCGGACGCTTCTCGATCGTCTGCCGTTCGCGGTTCTTCGCTTCTTCCTCGCGGACGATTACCTTCTTGATCTCCATGTGCCCCTCCCCTCGGCTTTCGGCCTCAAGTCCGTTGACGTTAGGTCGCGTTGCGACGGAGCCGCAAGAGTGCCTGCTGGGGCCGGTGGGACGGGCGGGGCGGTCCGCACCCGTAGCGGTCCGGAGACCGGTCGCTATGCTGCGTGCCGAGCGCTCACCGGAAGCGCTCAAACGAACAGTGCGCGGCGGTACGGCGAGGGGGCCAGCAGCATGCGGGAGCCGGTTGAACTCAGGCGTCAGCGAATCCTGTCGGTGGTGGAGTCGCGCGGCGCCGTCAAGGTCAGCGCGCTCGCGGCCGAGCTCGACGTCTCGGTGGTCACGATCCGGCGGGACGTCGAGGAGCTGGCCCGGAACGGGCGGCTGCGGCGCGGGCACGGGGTGGCCCGCCCGGTGCGGGAGCCGGTCCCGACCGGCGCGGTCCCGGCGGCCCGGGGCGAGGAGCCGGCCGGGGACGCCGGGGCGGTCGCCCTGGTCGTCCCGGAGCGGCACACGTACCTGTACGAGACGCTGCACGGCGCCCGCTCCGTCCTGGAGGAGTCCGGGATCCGGATCGCGCTGCACATCGCGCCCCCGTCGGCCGGTGCCGAACGTCCGCTGGTGGAGCGGGCGCTGGCCGACGGGGCGCGCGGGCTGCTGATCGCGCCGCGCTGGCTCAGCACCCGCTCGGAGGAGCTGGACTACGGCTGGCTCGCGAACGTGGGGGTGCCGACCGTGCTCATGGAGCGGCGGCCCCGGCCGGGCAGCGCGCTGCACGCCCTGGACTCCGTCTGTTCCGATCACTGGTACGGGATCCATCTCGCCGTGGACCATCTGGTCTCGCTGGGGCATCGCCGTATCGTGCTGGCCGCCCGTGACGACAGCCCGACGGCGCGCAGCATCCGTACCGCGTTCACCGAGATCGCGGCCGCCCGTCGGGAGGTGGAGGACTGGTCGGTGGTGCTGAGCTCGCCGCAGGCGGCGCCGGGCCCGGACGCCCATGCCCCGGCGGATCCCCGGGGTTCCGTTCCGGCGAGCGACGGCCGCACCGCGCTCGGCCTCGCCGCGCTGCTGCGGGAGCGGGGCGCCACGGGGGCCGTGCTGCACGGCGACGTGGACGCGCTGATGCTGGTGCAGCGGCTGGCGGAGAGCGGGGTCGAGGTGCCCCGGGACTGCTCGGTGGTGGCGTACGACGATGTGGTCGCGGCCCTCGGCAGCACGCCGCTGACGGCGGTGGCGCCGCCGAAGGCGGAGATCGGGCGGGTGGCCGCCGAGCTGCTGCTCCACCGGTTGTCCGGCGCGGCGGGCGCGAGGGGACCGGTGCGCCGTACGGAGCTGCTGCCCACGCTGAAGGTGCGTGGGTCGGCCCGGCGAGCACCGCTTCCCGCCGGCTGATCGTTTGACCGCTTTTATTTTCTTCTGAGCGATCGCTTGACCAGTACCGATCAGCCGATCAGGATTCCCCGTGAGCCGATTCAGCAGCCGCGGGAGGCGCACATGCCCGGTCGACAGAGCCGTCGATCCGTGCTCGCCACGATCGCCGCCCTGACGCCGGCCGGTGCGCTCGGCGCCTGCGGCCGCAGCGACGGGCTGTCGGGGCCGGGCGTTACGCGCGGCACCGGCGGCAGGCTCCCTACCCGCATCACCTTCTGGTCCGCGCTGCGGGGCAGCCAGGACGTGGTGGACGCGTTCAACCGCACCCACGACACCGTCCAGGTCGACTTCCAGCAGGTCCCAGCGGGCTCGATGGGCGGGTATGCCAAGCTCAGCAACGCCGCCCCGGCGGGCAATGCCCCGGACGTCGCGACGATCGAATACCCCCAGATCCCCGGCTTCGCCATCGACGGGGTCGCCCGGGACATCACCGGCCTGGTCGGCGACCGGCTGCGCGCCGCGCTGCTGCTGCAGGCGCTCGGCCTGACCACCTTCGACAAGCGGGTCTTCGGCGTGCCGCTGGGCGTCGAGCCGAGGCCGCCTACTTCCGGGTCGCCCTGCGGATGCTGGGGCCGGACCTGGCCACCGTCTCCCTCTTCCAGCTCACCGCGATCTGGAACAACTTCTTCCTGCCGATGGTGATGCTCTCCGACCAGCATCTGTATCCGGTCAGCCTCGGTCTCTACACATGGAACAGCGCCGCCGTCGTCTCACCCGAGTACTACCCCGTCGTGATCATGGGTTCGCTGCTCGCGGTCCTGCCGTTGATCCTCGCCTTCGCCCTGCTCCAGCGTTTCTGGAAGCCGGGGCTCACCGCAGGTGCCGTGAAGTGACCGGGCCACCGCCCCCTTCCCCCGTCAGGAGAGAGATGCCCAACACAGCCCCCTCCGCCTCCGCCGCCCGGAACCGGCCACGCGCCGCCGTCGCCATGAAGCCGGCCGCCGCGGACGCGCTGCTCGGCGCCCGGTCCCTGGCCGCACTCGACGAGGTGTGCGACCTCGCGCCACTGCCTGCGATCGACGACTTCTCCACCGACCGGGCCCGCGCCGTGCTGGCCGGCGCCGAGATCCTGGTCACCGGCTGGGGCTGCCCACCGCTCGACGCGGCCGCCCTCGACTCGGCACCGCGCCTGCGCGCCGTCGTCCACACCGCGGGCAGCGTCCGCGGACACATCACCGAGGCCTGCTGGGAACGCGGCATCGAGGTGTCCTCGGCGGCCGCCGCCAACGCCCTGCCGGTGGCCGAGTACACCGTCGCGATGATCCTGCTCTCCGGCAAACGCGCCCTGGAGCGGGCCCGCGACTACCGGGCACAGCGCCGCCGCGACGACTGGCTCGCCGCCCCCGACCGGCTCGGGAACTACGGCCGCACCGTGGGCATTCTGTCCGCCTCCATGATCGGGCGGCGCGTCGTCGAACTGCTGCGCCCCTACGACCTGCCCGTCCTGCTGCACGATCCGTACGTCTCCGGCGAGGAGGTCGCCGCGCTCGGCGTGCGGCCCGTCGGCCTCGACGAACTGTTCGCGCAGAGCGACGTGGTGAGCGTCCACACCCCGCTGCTGCCGGCCACCCGCGGGCTCGTCAGCCGTGAACTGCTCACCTCGATGCGCCCGGACGCCGTGCTCATCAACACCGCACGGGGCGCCGTCATCGACCAGGACGCGCTCGTCGACGTACTCCGGCAGGACCGGATCCGGGCGATCCTCGACGTCACCGATCCCGACAACCTGCCCGCCGCACACCCCCTCTGGGAGTGCGAGAACGCCCTGATCACCCCGCACCTCGCAGGCTCGCAGGGCAACGAGTTGCGGCGACTGGTCGACCTGGCGGCGGGCGAGGCCGGCCGCTGGGCCGCGGGCGACGGTTTCGCCCATCCCGTACGACGCGAAAGGCTGGCATTCCTCGCATGACCGTTCCCCACCCGACCTCTCCCATCGAGCTCCCGGCGGACGACCGGGCGCTGAGCCCGCACACCGGCTACACCCGAGCGCACTGGGAGGCCGCCGCCGACGGGCTGCTCCGGGCCGCCTGGCAGTGGGCCACTCCGGGCGGCGCCCTGCTGGACCTGCCGGGAAGGCCGTCCGCGTCCGGAGTGCGCTCCGACGGTCTGGAGGGTTACGCGCGCACCTTTCTCGCCGCCGCCTTCCGGGTGGCGGGCGCCGAGGGCAAGGACCCGCACGGCTGGCTCGACCGGTACGCCGACGGGCTCGCGGCCGGTACCCGTAACCCCGGCCGCGAGGACGCCGAGTCCTGGCCGCTGATCCGCGACCACACCGTGTTCGGCCAGCCCATGGTCGAGTCCGCCTCGGTGGCCATAGGTCTGCGGCTGACCCGGCCGTGGCTGTGGGACCGGCTGGACGCGGGGGTGCAGGACCGGACCGAGGAGTGGCTGCGCGACGCGCTGCGGCACACCCCCGCCCCCAACAACTGGTATCTGTTCCCCTACTCCGTGGCCGGTTTCCTGGAGTCCGTGGGCCGTGGCGACGCCCAGACGGCTCGGGCCAAGCAGCGCGCCCTCGATCTGCTGGAGGGCTGGTACCGCGGCGACGGCTGGTACTCGGACGGCGACGGGCGGGCCTTCGACCACTACAACGGCTGGGCACTGCACCTCTACCCCGTGCTGGACGCCTATCTGTCGGGCGACGCGGAGCTGTCCGCGCACTACGGCGCCCGGCTGCGCGAACATCTGGAGGGCTTCTCGCTGCTGTTCGGCGGCGACGGTGCGCCGATCCACTTCGGCCGCTCGCTGACCTACCGTTTCGCAGCGGCCTCGTCGGTGGCGCTCGGCGCCGTCAGCGGGCACACCCCGCTCACTCCCGGCGCCTCGCGGCGGGTGATCAACGGGTCGCTGCGCTACTTCCTGGAGAGGGGCGCGACCGGTACGGACGGGCTGCTGAACCTGGGCTGGCACGGCCCGCACGAGGCGTCGCTGCAGAACTACTCGGCGCCCGCGTCGCCGTACTGGGCGTCCAAGGCCTTCGTGTCGCTGCTCGCCCCGGAGGGCCATCCGCTGTGGACGGCGACCGAGGAGCCCGCGCCGAGCGAGGGCCCCGACCGGGTGCTCGCACTGCCCGCGCCGGGGCTGCTCGTCCAGTCCACCCGCGCGGACGGGATCGTGCGGCTGCACAACCACGGCAGTGACCATGTGCGCCCGCACGAGGGCGAGTCGGGTGTGCAGGACGATCCGCTGTACAGCCGCCAGTCGTACTCCACGGTGACCGGCCCCACGTCCAGGGCGAACGCGGCGGACAACCATCTGGCCGTGGTCGTCGCCGGGGCCCGCAGCGGTCGCCGGGTCATCCGTGCGCTGGGCGCCGGCGGGGGCGACGGCTGGGGCTGGGCCGCCTCCTGGCACCGCCCGGTGTTCACGTCGGGCTCACCCATGGTGCCGGGGCTGCGGGTGGAGAGCGTCACGGTGGTGCACGGCCGTTACGAACTGCGGGCGCACCGGGTGCTCGGCGCGCCGGACGGGGCGCGGGTGGAGCAGACGGGCTGGGCGACCGGCCGCGACGACGCCCTGGCCTCCGCGCTGCACGGCCTGCACGGCTGGGAGTCCCGCGACGAGGTACGGGCTCCGCAGGGCACCGCGTACACGCCCTGGGCGGTGGTGCCCAGGCTGTCCGCGTCCGCGCAGGGCACGGTGGTGCTGGTGGCGCTGGCCTCGCTGACCGCGGAGCCCGACGCGGCTCCGCTCGACGCGGTGGCCGACGCGGTGACGGTGGTCGGGGACGTCGTGGAGGTCCGCTGGGCGCAGGACGGGACGACGACACGTATCGGCTTCGAGCCGGTGACGGTCACGCACGGGTGAGCACCGGGGTGCGCGGCCGTCGCGCCGCGCACCCCGCCCGCCGGACCGGCCCTACGCGTCCGTCCGGATCACCACGGCCAGCGTGCGCGGACCGTGCACCCCCTCCACCCGCTCCAGCTCGATGTCGGAGGTGGCCGAGGGGCCGCTGATCAGCGTCGTCGGACGCTGCGGCGCCAGCCGCGCCACCGCTTCCGGCACACCGGCCTCGACCGTCGACAGGTCGACGACGCAGACATGGAGATCGGGGACGAGGGAGAGCGCCCGCCGTCCCTGGTCGGGCGAGCCGTCCAGGAAGATGGTGCCGGTCTCGGCGCAGCTGACCGCCGAGGCGGTGACGACCCCGTCCAGCGCGTCGAGCCGGGGGGCCGGGATGTCACCGGAGTCCTGCTGGACCTCGCCGTCGTACACGTCGAGCCAGCCTGCGTCGAGCCCGGCCGGCACACCGATCCGCCGTGCCCCGTGTTCCCGCAGCACCTCGGCGACGACCTGCGCGGTGCGGTCGGCGGTGCAGGTGTGCACGGTGGCCTTGTAGTCGACGAGCCGGTCGGTGAAGAGGGCCAGGCGTTCGCCGTCGGGGAGGGTGCGACCGGTGCGGTAGGCGCGCGGGACGGCGATGTCGGGGGCGGGTGCGAGGGAGAGGGCGTCCTTGACCCTGCCCAGCACCGTTTCGCGAGCGGTCGTCACTTCTCCTCCTCCTTCTTCTTCCGGTTCTGCTCGTACTCGCCCGCGGCAGCCCGCATCGTCGCGGCGCCCTCGGCCGATGCGAACCAGGAGCGGAAGGTCTGCTTCGGCGGCACTTCGGTGTCCCGGCTCTCGCTCCAGCCGTCGAACGGCGGCGGGAGATGCGAGATCTTGCCGTCCCGCCCGCCGATGACGCGGCCGATCCCCGCCCCCTTCTGCACGGCCGTGAAGAGCTTCGGGTGTTTCATGACGGTGGCCGCGGCCTTCATGGCCAGCTTCTCCGCCGTCGTGCCGGACTGTTCGGTGTGCTGATGGCGCAGTTCGACCAGGAGCGACGGGATGTCGATCTTGACCGGGCAGGCGTCGAAGCAGGCGCCGCAGAGGCTGGAGGCGTACGGCAGCGAGCTGTTGGGGTCGTCCTTGGCCGCGTGCATCCCGGCGAGCTGCGGGGTGAGCACCGCGCCGATCGGTCCGGGGTACGTCGATCCGTACGCGTGACCGCCCGCCCGTTCGTACACCGGGCAGACATTGAGGCAGGCCGAACAGCGGATGCAGTTGAGAGCCTCGCGTCCGATCCGGTCGGCGAGCGCCGCGGTGCGGCCGTTGTCGAGCAGGACCAGATGGAAGTCCTGCGGTCCGTCGCCCGGCGTCACGCCGGTCCACATCGAGGTGTACGGGTTCATCCGCTCGCCCGTGGAGGAGCGCGGCAGCAACTGCAGGAACACTTCGAGGTCCTGGTAGCGCGGCAGCACCTTCTCGATGCCCATGACGGTGATCAGGGTGTCGGGCATCGTCAGACACATGCGGCCGTTGCCCTCGGACTCCACGACCACGAGAGTTCCGGTCTCGGCGATCCCGAAGTTGGCACCGGAGACCGCGACCTTGGTCGTCATGAAC
The DNA here is from genome assembly GCF_045040875.1 of Streptomyces sp. NBC_00012. Lineage (NCBI taxonomy): Bacteria > Bacillati > Actinomycetota > Actinomycetes > Kitasatosporales > Streptomycetaceae > Streptomyces > Streptomyces sp. NBC_00012. The sequence goes on from NZ_CP108309.1 coordinate 1,197,078, forward strand.
TTCTCGCGCAGATAGGCGCGGGCGGCGGCGGCCAGGTGCGCGGGCACGTTGTCCAGGCGCGGGTCGACGCCCGGGATCTCCTTGAGGAAGATCTGCCGGATCTCGTCGCGGTTGCGGTGGATCGCGGGGACCAGGATGTGCGAGGGCTTGTCGTGCGCGAGCTGGACGATCAGTTCGGCGAGGTCCGTCTCGTACGGGGTGATGCCGACCGATTCGAGGTGTTCGTTGAGGCCGATCTCCTGGGTGGCCATCGACTTGACCTTGATGACGTCGCTGCTGCCCGTGGCCCTGACCAGCCGGGTGACGATCTCGTTGGCCTCGACGCCGTCGCGCGCCCAGTGGACGGTGCCGCCGCGCTCGGTGACCTTCCGCTCCAGCTGCTCCAGGAGTTCGGGGAGCCGGTTCATGGTGTCGGTCTTGATGGCCGAACCCGCCTCGCGCAGTGCTTCCCAGTCGGGCAGCTCGCCGGTGACACCGAGGCGTTTGGCGCGGATGGTGCGGGTGGCCCGGCCGAGGTTGCGGCGCAGTTGTTCGTTGCGCAGTTCGTCGTGGGCGGCCTCGGAGAACTTCCGGTCGCCGCGCAGATTGCCGGTCCCGTACGGGGAACGGGGCGGAGTCGCGGGCATGCCGAGGAAGGTGCTGCTCATCGGACGGCCTCCATGGGGACGTACGGCGAGGTGCGGGTGGCGGAGAGGATCTGCGCGAGGTGCAGGGTGCGGGTGCCGGACCTGATGCGGGAGAGCCCGCCGCCGATGTGCATCAGACAGGACGAGTCGCCCGCCGTGCAGACATCGGCCCCGGTGGTGGCGATGTTGCGCATCTTGTCCTGGAGCATCGCGGTCGACGTCTCGGCGTTCTTGACGGCGAAGGTGCCGCCGAAGCCGCAGCAGGAGTCGGCCTCGGGAAGCTCGACGAGGTCGATGGAGCCGACGGCACGGAGCAGCTTGAGGGGCTTGTCACCGACGTGCAGCATGCGCAGGGAGTGACAGGTGGGGTGGTACGTCACCCGGTGCGGGAAGTACGCGCCGACGTCGTCCACGTCCAGGACGTCCACGAGCAACTCCGACAGCTCGTACGTCTTGGCCTTGACGGTGGCGACGCCCGCGCGCAGCGCGGCGTCCCCGTACCGTTCGGCGACGATCTCGTGCTGGTGACGGACCGAGCCCGCGCACGATCCGGACGGCATGACGACGGCGTCGATCGAGGCGTCGCCGAACTGGTCGGCGAAGTTCCGTACCAGGGGGACGGGTTCGCGCTGATAGCCGGTGTTGACATGCATCTGACCGCAGCAGGTCTGCCCCGGCGGGAACACCACGTCGTGACCCAGGCGGGCGAGCAGGACCGCGGTCGATTTCACCGCCTCGGGGAAGAGCGTGTCTCCCAGACAGGTGGCGAAGAGTCCGATGCGCATGGGGGTCTCTCCGATCGCTTCTCCATTTTTATGGTCCGACCATACTAGCCTCGGTCCGGAACGCGAGGGATGTGGCACCGCGAGCCGGGGAATTTAGTCATGCACCTGACAATCATTCACCCGAGCACAGCGGGCTCGGGCCCACCGAGCCCGCGTCCATGCGTCAGGAACTCTCCGGCTCCCGGTCGGATTTCTCGTCGACCAGCGTGCCGTGGAGGCTGCGGATGTGCCTCTCGACCAGGTCGGCGGCGCGGGCGCCCTCGCCTGCGCGTACCAGCCCCAGCAACTCGGTGTGCTCCGCGTTGAGCGCGGCGGCCGTGGCCGGCCAGTCCTCGGCCGCCTCCAGAGCCCGCAGGATCAGCGGTCGCACCGACTCACGGACGGCGGAGGTGAGCGTCGAGGTCAGTTCGTTGCCGGAGCTGCGGGCGATGTGCACATGGAACCGGGTGTCCAGATCATTGAACTCGGGCACCGTGACATCCGGCTCCCCCATGCCTGCGACCAGCGCCTCCGCCTCGTCGAGATCCGACGGCGAGGCATGCCCGGCGGCCGCCTCGAAACTGGACCGCTCCAGCACGACGCGCGCCTCCAGGACGTCCTCCAGGCTGTAGCTGCCCAGCGCGAAGTGCAGTCGCAGCAGCCGCCCGAGCGCGTCGTCGGGGTTGCGTACGATCCGCGCCCCGGCATCCGGCCCCCGGCCCGGCTGCGCGACCAGCACACCGATGGTCTCCAGCACTCTCAGCGCCTCGCGCAGCGCGGACCGGCTCACCCCGAGCACCGGCGCGAGCTCGCGCTCGGGCGGCAGCCGGTCGCCCGCCCTGAGTTCACCGGCGAAGACCCGCTGCTCGATGCTCTGGAGCACGAGCTCATGCGTACGGGACTGCCGTACGGGTTGCCATTCGACGGGCATCCGTCACCCCCTGCCTCGGCCGGAATCGTCCGGTTGCCGTCGTGTCTGCTGCCGGATCTTCAACTATGTCACACACCGCATATGGTCGGACCAAAGAGCGATGCACGCTCAGTACGTGACGACGACGCGGCGGCCCACTCCGTCCACCTCGATCTGCCCGCCGAACGGAATGACCAGCTGGGGATCGGTGTGACCGAGGTCGACGTCGAGAACGGCCATGGTCCCGGGGGCGTATTCGTTCAACGCCCGCAGGACCGCCCGCCGCTGCTCCTCGCGGAACCGCTCCCCCGCCTCCGCGTCGAGCGGCTGGTCGAACGACCAGTTCTTGGCCCGGCCCATCAGGAGGGCGGGAAACTGCCTGAGCAGCCCCCGCTCCCCCATGCTCCGCAGGATCCGGTAGACCTCGTCGGCAGTCGGCATCTCCTCGGACGTTTCGAGGAACAGCACCCGTCCCGCGTAGGCGTCCACCGGCCGGATCTCGCGGTCGGCCATCAGCAGCCAGGAGAGGATCTCCAGATTTCCGCCCCAGCTCGCACCCTTCACGGTCCGGCCGTCGGCGTTGTGCCATGTCCAGCCGTCGCACGGACGCATCTCGGGTCCGGCATCGAAGGTACGGGGATCCTCCCACCGGCCGTTGGCCCCGTTGGTCTCCTTGGACGGGGTGAGCTCGAATTCGCCCCGGGCGAGGAGCGCGGCCCGCAGGGAGCCCGCGGTCAGCGGGTGCATCGCGCCGGGACGCCCCAACTCGACCATCACCGTGCCGCCGTGGTAGCCGACGATGCCCAGGTTCTCCAGGAACACCAGCAGGTTGGTGTTGTCGCTGTACCCGAAGAAGGGCTTGGGGTTGGCGCGCAGCAGGTCGCGGTCCAGGTACGGCAGCACGGTGATCTGGTCGTCGCCGCCGATGCTGGAGATCACGGCCTTGATGTCGGGGTCGGCGAACGCCGCGTGGATGTCGGCGGCCCGTTCCCTCGGGGTCGAGCCCATCTTCCGCGTCGTCGGGTACTCCACCGGTTCGAGGCCGAACTCCTCCCGGAGCCTGCGCAGCCCCAGCTCATGGGGCAGCGGCAGGATGCCGGGAAGGCCGGACGAGGGGGACAGCACGGCGACGCGGTCGCCGGGCCGGGGCTTGTCGGGGTACGTGTGGGTCGGCATCCGCCGAGCCTAAATCGGTCCCGAAACCCCCCGCCAGGGATTACGGCACAGCCTGCAGGAGGCGGGAGCGGCGGCGCCGGGTCTCCCGCCAGGCCGCCGGAGTGCCGGATGGCTGACGCCCGGACCGTGGCTCCCGCCGTCCCGTCACCCGTCGAAGGATCCGTGGCGGCCCGCGCCGCCCCCGAACCGTTCGGCCCCGGCCTGTGTCTCCCCCGCGGTCAGCGGCACCAGCCCGTGCCGGTACTCCTGGGCCAGTGCCTCCGGTTCACCCAGGCCGTGCTGCTCGCGCACCGACAGCCGGTCGTGGCGCAGACACAGTTGAGGGAACGCGGCGATCTCGCGGGCGAGTCGCTCCGCCGTGCGGCGTGCCTCGCCCGGTGGCACGATCCGGTTGGCGAGCCCCATGGCGTAGGCCTCGGCGGCCGGTACGGGACGCCCGGTGAGGATCATGTCCATGGCCCGGCTCTCACCTATCAGCCGCGGCAGCCGCACCGTTCCCCCGTCCACCAGCGGCACTCCCCAGCGCCGGCAGAACACTCCGAACACCGCGTCCTCCTCCGCCACCCGGAGATCGCACCAGAGCGCCAGCTCCAGGCCCCCGGCCACCGCGTGGCCGGAGACCGCCGCGATGACGGGCTTGCCCAGGCGCATACGGGTCGGCCCCATCGGCCCGTCGCCGTCGGCCAGGACCTCGTTGCCGCGCTCCGTGCCGATGCCCTTCAGATCGGCACCCGAGCAGAACGTACCGCCCTCGCCCCACAGCACGGCGACGGCCGCGTCCGGATCTGCGTCGAACTCCCGGAAGGCGTCGGCGAGTTGCCGGGCGGTCGGACCGTCCACGGCGTTGCGGACCTCGGGCCGCCGGAGGATCACCGTGAACACGGGGCCGTCCCGCTCGATCCGCACGGCTGCTTCTTCGCTCATCGTTCGGCCTCCCGCTGGGACGGCGGAGAACCCCGCCGGCCGGCGGGGCGTCCTCGATCCGGACTCCGTCCGTCGGGCGGAGCGCTGCCTCACCCTATTGATCCGGATCGATCCGTCACGGCTGATTCATGCGATTCTCACGCAACCGTTCTACGGTGGGCCCGTGACCCAGATGAGCCCGCCCGGCTGGCACCCAGACCCCGGGTATACAGGAATCGGCCCCGTCCACGAGCGCTGGTGGGACGGCACCCGGTGGACCGACCAGCTCCGCGTGCCGCCCGCCACGATCCGGCGCCGCCGGATGCGCGTCGGACTGGGCATCACGGCCGCGGTGGTGGTCCTCGCCACCGTCGGAGGCGGTGTCTTCCTCCTGTCGGACAAGTCCGGGGACGACAACGAGCGCGCGGCGACCGCCCCGTCCGCCCCGCCCTCGGACTCCCCCCGTCGCGGGCCGGGCGCGCCGGGGGGCGGCGGCGAGAGCGGCGCCCCCGAGCAGCGGATGCCGGGCACCGAGGACGGCTACGCCACGGACCTGACCAGCGGGATCAACCTCCCCGTGCCCGACGGCTGGAAGGGCACCTCCGGGGTCGCGGGTGCGGGAGTGACGACGGGTGAGTACCCGTGTCCCGGTGACGCGTCCGAGCAGTGTGTGCGCGGTGGGGTGTTCTCCATGCCCGCGAAGGGCCTGAAGCTCGACACCACGACGGCGAAGGCCACGGCGGTGAAGGACATCTCCGCCAATGCCACGGACTCGTACGGCGAAAAGATCTACGGCGGCATCACCTCGCACCAGGAGCTCAAGTCCGAGGCGGTGACCGTGGCCGGCCAGCAGGGCTACCTGGTGCGCTGGAAGGTGGTGACGAAGAACGGTGACGACGGGTACGTCCAGTCGCTGGCCTTCCCCTCGCCCCGCTCGAAGGACCTGCTGATCGTGGTCCGCTCGGGCTTCGACGTCAACGCCAAGGCTCCCGCGCTCTCCGTCATGGACGACATCACCAAGGGCATCAAGGCCGCCTCGGGAGCGGGCTCCGGCCCCGGCACCACCGCTTAGCGGGCCGTCGCGGACGAGCACCCCGGCCCGCCTTCGTACACCCGGGCGTGAGTACGAGGGCGGGCCGAGCTGAGTACATCGGCCGATCCACCGGCGGGCGGTCGCTGGTCGAATGACCATCATGCTTCCTGACGCACCGTCCCGCCCCCGTATCCAGCACGTCACCGCCGCCGGCACGACGCTGGCGCTGTCGCTGGCCCCGCTGGTGATCGGTGTGCTGCTCGCCAAGACCATGGCGGCGGACCCGATGACTCCGGTGAACGCGCTGGTCACCCGGGGCGGGCAGCCCGTACCCATCTCGCCCGCGCAGTGGCGCGGATGCGGCAGGCAGGCGCTGCGCGGCTGGAAGGGCCCGCTGAAGGCAGGCCGGCGCCCCGTCTCTCTCGTGCGGCGGTGCCCCGTGGTACGGCGCACCCGCCGCCCGGTGAAGCTGCCGGTCGAGCGCTGAGGAAGCGGCGGGCCCGGCACCCGAGGGCGGGCCGGGTGTCAGGCCCGTCGGCAGTGCAGGAACAACTGGGGCTCGGCCACCGCCGCTTCGTGCTCCGGGGTGAACAGGGTGCTCTGCTCCCACAGCACCGTGAGACCGGCCGCGCTGACCAGCTCGGTGAACTCCTCCGGGCCGAAGCTCGTCGCCCGCACGTTGTGGCCCATGAAGACGACGTCGAAGTCCTCCACGTCCAGCGGCACCGTGGCCACGACCAGATGGCCGCCGGGAACCAGCAGCCGTCCGAGTTTCCGCAGCAGCCTGAACTGGTCGTCGCGGGACATCTGGAGCAGTGAGAAGTACGCGCAGATCGCGTCGAAACTGCCTTCTTCCAGCGGGAGTTCGCGAATGTCGGCACACTCGAACGCGGCTTCGGGCACCTGTCGGGCGGCCAGTTCGACCATGCCGGGCGAGACGTCCACCCCCAGCACCTCGTGGCCGGCTTCGGTGAGGGTCCGGGCGGTCGGCCGCCCCGTTCCGCTGCCGACGTCCAGGATCCGGCTGTGCGGTGCGAGATCGCCCAGCAGCCGGTGCAACGAGGCGTGGTGGGCGGCGGATCCGGCGAACGCCCGCTCGTAGTCTGCGCCCAGCGCGTCGAACACCGTGGCGGCAGCCAGGCCGTGGTCTCCGTCCATCGATGTGATTCCTTCCCCAAACTCCGTACCGTGCGGTTCCCGAGGATCGTTTCATCATTCGCCATCGCCTTCAACGCCCGTACGGGGCACGGCACATGGGGGTTCGCGAGGCGAACTGGTGTGCACGCGTGCGGAACGGACCGCTGATGGCCGGCCGCCGGTCGCGGGGGTCAGGTAAAACGGTTTCCCGCCCGTACCCGGGTTCCCTACACTCACCACGGAACGCGCGCCACAACGACATCGCGGCGCGCACCGTGACGAGTGAGGGGAGACCGGCCGTGCGCTACCGCACCGCTGTTGTCGTTCCCTCGTCGCGGTACGAGGTGATCCTGGTGTCTTCGTGCGCCCGGTGCGGGCTGCGCGGCCCGCACCGGTCCTCCGCGACGAACAACTGACCTCGTGATGCCCGGCGTCGACACGGCCGGGCGGCATCCCACCGGTGTGACACATCGCTGCAGAGGTCTTCGCCCGGCCTGATCACAGGCCGGTTCGTCCGGGAAATCGCGCCCTTCCGTTCCGGATCATTCCGAAAGGCCATGGGCCGTGCGTACCGAACTGCACCGTCAACCCACCAGTCCGCTGACCGACGTCCGCAATCTGGGCATCCTCGCCCACGTCGATGCTGGCAAGACCACCGTCACCGAGCGGATCCTCTATCTCACCGGCGCCGTCCACAAGCAGGGCGAGGTCCACGACGGGACGACGGTCACCGACTTCGACTCCCAGGAACGCGACCGCGGGATCACCATCTTCGCCGCCGCGGTGAGCTGTTCGTGGGACGGTCACCGGATCAACTTGATCGACACCCCGGGCCATGTCGACTTCTCCGACGAGGTGGAACGCTCGCTGCGGGTGCTCGACGGCGCGATCGCGGTGTTCGACGCCGTCGCGGGTGTCGAGCCGCAGAGCGAGTCGGTGTGGCGGCAGGCCGACCGGCACGAGGTGCCGCGGATCGCCTTCGTCAACAAGCTGGACCGTGCCGGGGCCGACCTGGACACGGCGGTCGCGTCGATCAGGGACCGGCTGCACACCGTCCCGCTGGTGGTCCAGCTGCCGATCGGGAGCGAGGACGGATTCCGCGGAGTGGTGGATCTGCTGCGTATGCGGGCGCTGGTCTGGGCCGACGGCGGCGGCACGTTCGAGGAGGGGCAGGTGCCCGACGCCCTGCGCGAGGAGGCGCGGCGGCGCAGGCGGCTGCTGGAGGAGACGGTGGCCGAGCTCCATCCGGCCGCGCTGGAGGAGTTCTGCGCGCGGTCCTCGGTCTCCGAGCAGACGCTGCGGTCCGCGCTGCGCGACCTGACCCGTACCGGCGAGGGTGTTGTGGTGCTGTGCGGTTCGGCCTACCGCAACCGCGGTGTCGAGCCGCTTCTGGAGGCCGTGGTGGCCTATCTGCCCTCGCCGCCGGACGTGCCGCCGGTGCGCGGCACCCTGGACGGCGCGGTGCAGGAGCGGGCCGCCGATCCGGCGGCGCCGTTCGCCGCGCTGGTGTTCAAGGTGAACTCGACGGCCACGGGCCGGCTGACCTGTCTGCGGGTGTATTCGGGAACGATCCGGAAGGGGGACACGGTGCTGGACGCGGGCGCGCGGCGCCACGAACGCGTCGGACGGATCCTGCGCCTGCAGGCCGGACGGTACACGGATGTCGATACGGCGGTGGCCGGGGACATCGTCGCGGTGATCGGGCTGAAGGCGGCCCGCGCCGGGGCGACCCTGTGCGCGCCCTCGGCCCCCTTGGTCCTCGAACCGCCCACCGCGGCCGACCCGGTCGTCTCGGTGGCGGTCGAGGCCCGCAGGCGGACCGATACCGAACGGCTGGTGACGGCGCTGGCGCGGCTGGTCGAGGAGGACCCCTCGCTGGCGGTCCGTACCGACCCGGAGACCGGGCAGACGGTGCTGTCGGGGATGGGGGAACTGCATCTGGAGGTCGCGGTGGAGAAGATCCGGCGTGCGCACGAGCTGGAGATCGGTGTCGGCAGGCCGCAGGTGGCCTACCGGGAGACGGTCGCCCGCGGGGTGTCCGGGCTGGTGTACCGGCATGTGAAGCAGGACGGCGGCGCCGGCCAGTTCGCCCATGTCGTCATCGACACGGAGCCGTTGGAGGCCACCGGTGACGACGGCGGGGACGGCGGGCCCGACTTCGTGTTCCGGTCGACCGTGGTCGGTGGCCGGGTGCCGCAGGAGTACGTCCGGGCGGTGGAGGCCGGCTGCCGGGACGCGCTGGCCGAGGGCCCGCTCGGCGGACACCCGGTGACCGGGCTGCGGGTCACGCTGACCGACGGGGCCACCCATTCCAAGGATTCCTCGGAGATGGCGTTCCGCACGGCCGGCCGGTTCGCGCTCCGCGAGGCGTTGCGGGCGAGCGCGATGGTGCTGCTGGAGCCGGTGGCGGAGGTCACCGTCACCGTGCCCGACGACGCCGTGGGCGGCGTCCTCGGCGATCTGGCGGCCCGGCGCGGCCGGGTCTCCGGCTCGACCGCGCGGGCGGGCACGGCGGTGATCACGGCGACCGTGCCGCTGGCGGAGCTGTTCGGTTACGCGACCCGGCTGCGCAGCCGGACCCAGGGCAGGGGAACGTTCACCACCCGGCCCACCGGCTACGCCCCGGCGCCGAACCCGGCAGCCCCCGGGACCGCGGCCCGGTAGCGACCGCGTCGGCCCCACCCGTTCGCGGGCGGGGCCGGTCCGGCCGGGCCGTCCCGCGAACGGGTGGGGCCGGCGCGGCGGACTACGGATGCGCCGGGATCACGCAGTCGTCCTCGCGCGCGGGAGCACGCCCGGTCGGCCATGCCACCCCCTCGAACGTCCGCCGTTTCGAGCCGGGTTCGAGGTGGACCACGGACAGGGCCTTGTTGTACGGGTTGCCCGCGTTGGTGAGGCAGATCCAGCCGCCTGCTCCGCGCACCCGCAGATCGGCGTTCAGCTTCCCGAGGTCCTTGCGGATCCGGTCGGTCGACGGCACTTCCTGCCCGCTGGTGTGAACCGCTCGCGCCAGGGCCCGGGACGCAGTCAGCACGACGTCGTACGTGACGATGGTGCGCCCGTCGTCGAGGTACACGTCACCGATGGTCCCGGCTTGATCCGTGATGCCCTGCCGCAGTGTCTCCATCGCGTCCTGGGCTTCTCTGAGGTACAGCGGCAGCGGCGATCCGGTTCAGCCCGTCTGGAGGACCTCGGCACCGAGTCCCGGAAGGCCCGCACGGAGCTGCGCGCAGACCCGGCCGGCCACAGCGTCGAACAGCAGGCTCGTACCGGGCGTTCCACCGTCCGCGCGGCCGCAGTCACGCCCACCGGCGATCAGCTGTCCGCGCGGACCCCGGCCCCGGCGTGATCACCGCTGCGTCTTCGGCACCTTCAGCCGGTCCCAGCTGACCTTCCCGGGGGTGCCGTCGGCGTCCTTCCCCTTGAAGCCCAGTTTGCGCTGCCACGCCGCGTAGGACTTGCGGTCGGCCTCGGTCCACTCGGGGCCCGGGCCCTCCTCGTAGCGGCCGCAGTCCTCCGCCACCAGGCGACTGCCCATCCTGGTGATCACGGGATGGCTCCGTCCGGTGTGGAAGAAGCCGCTGCCCGGGAACTCCTCGTACTCGGTCTTCGGCTTCGGTTTCGGCTTCGGTTCGTGGCTCCCGCCGCGGCCGTCCAGCCGGTCCGCTATGCGCTTGCGCATGCCGTCCATCGTGAAGCCGCGCGGGTCGACCTTGCCGGGCTGCCACTCCTTGTGGCCGATCACCGAGCGTTCGCTCCAGCCGTGGGCGCGGCAGATGGCGGCGGCGACCTTCTCGATGGCCTCCTTCTGTGCCTCGGGCCAGGGATCCTTGCCGTCGCCGAGATTGATGCACTCGAAGCCGTAGAAGTGCCGGTTGCCGTCGGTGTCGGCGGCGTTGTCGTGCGGCAGCTTCGTCTCGTTGACGACGGCGCGCAGCACGTCGCTGTCGCCGAGACCCGCGTGATTGGCCCGGCCGTTGCCGACGAGGTGGACCTCGCCCTTCTTGTCGATGACGCCGTGGCACAGCGGGCCCGGCAGGCTGGAGTGGCCGTCGTAGCAGAGCGCGACCGAGGAGTTCGTCCCGGAGGTGACGGTGTGGTGGATCATCACACCGTTCATCGGGCCGTACGGGCCCTTCGCGTTGCGGTTGTGGCGGCGCCAGTTGCGTACCTCGTGGACGGTGAGGCCCTCGGCACGCAGGATTTCCACCAGCTTGGAAGCGGTCAGGGGCGTGGCCATCAGGCGTTCTCCCCTCCCGTCGCGGACTCGTCCACCGCGGCCTCGGCCTCGGCGGTCGTCTGCGACCTTCCGGTGGCCGGGGCCCCTCCCTCGGCGGCCAACTCCTCCTCGTGCGCCAGCTGTTCGGCGACGAGCGAAGCCGCGTCCGCCGGCGGGACCGGCCGGGTGGCGAGGGGGGAGAAGCCGAGGCGCAGGTCGACGGGGCTGCCCTCGCCCTTGACGAGGGCGAGCGGCGCGTAGTGGCGGACGATGCCGGCGGGGTGGCACAGCAGCGGCTTGCGGGCGGCGTTCACCGGCCATTCGACCCCGCCGGTGGCGGTGCGAGCGGTGACGGTCCAGTAGTCGCCGGTGCGGTACGTGCCGCCCTTCTCGAAGTAGACCTCGACGCCGTCCTCCAGCGGCAGCCAGGCGCCTTCCTCGATGCGGACGGCGCAGCCGCGCAGCGCGGTGGTGCGCGCGCCGCGGTGCCTCGGGCCCGCCTGGTGGTCCCAGCGGCGCAGGTACGGGTGGAGTTCGGGGCGCCGCCCGACGTGCTGGTCGGGCTCGGCGGAAAGTCGTACCCGGTGGCCGGGCAGGTCCAGTTCCTCGACCTTGAGCAGCGGCAGGGGCTCCAGGCGTGAGGCGTAGGCGGTGTCGACGAGCTCGACGTGGTCGCCGACGTCAAGGTCCAGCTTGTCGTCCTGCCCGAGGGTGGCCAGCTGCAACCAGGTGCCGTCGATCTCATCGACCGGGAAAACCACGGAGCCGTTCTCGCGGGACCACTTGAAGGTGGCGTCGCCGGGCTTGCCCGCCTGGCCGGCCCGGCCCCCCTCATGGATCTCGACGCGGTAGAGCTGGTTCTCCGGGCCCCGGTAGCGGGCGTCCGGCTTGACCCGGCAAGGGTCCTCGTCGGCGCGGTCGGGGCGCTCGCTGCGGGCGGCCAGGCGGGACTTGGGGGCGGCTTCGTTCGCCGCCCAGCGTTCGAAGGCCCTGCGTACGTCGTCGGGCGGCGGCACATCGCCCTCGATGCCCAGCTTCGAGTAGGCGAGCGGCAGTACCTGCCAGACGACCTTGCGGCGGGCGGCGGTGTCGGGCATCGCCGAGCCGAGGGCGACCTCGCGCAGCGCCGGGTCCTCGGCGGCGGTCACCGCGCGCTCCCACACGTCGAGGTACACGACGAAGGGGTAGTCGGTGGGCAGCCGGTCGCCCGGCTTCTCCTTGTCGCGGTAGCCGTCGGGCTGGTCCCAGTAGTCCCAGAACGCGGGCGGCGTGCCCGTGGGCGTCCCGTCGTCGGGGTCACCGTCGCGGCCGGCGGCGGCGTCCTCGTCGGGCACCGCGTCGCCGGGGGCCGGGCGGGTCGCGTCGCACAGGATGCCGTCGACGTAGTAGTGGCCGCCGTGGATGTCCAGGGTGTCGAGGTCGGGGGTGGCGCCGTGGTACTGGATGCGGAAGCCCGTGTCCCCGTCGGCGGCGAGCGGGCCGCCGTGCTGTCCGATCAGGTCGACGGCGGTCGTGCGCGCCTGGTGGAGCTGGATCGCGGCCTGCTCGTTGGCATCCGCGTCGAGCTGGACCCGGCCCTGCTGGGCGATGACCGCCGAGTAGTGCCGCGCGGGCCGGAAGGTGGTGCGGGAGAGATCTGCGTGCATGAAGGGTGTCCCCCTGGTTCGGAGATGTGCGGGTCGCACGTCGTCGGTGGGAAGGGCGCGGTATGCGCCCGGCAGGAACGGCTCGGCACGGGCCCTCAGGTCACGAAGAAGATCCCGGCGTCCGTCCCGGCGGGCACGTACTGCGTGAGGCGGGCCCGCAGGCTGTCCTCGCGCTGCGGCCGGTACAGGTCGTGGAAGGCGCCCATCTCGGCCCCGTCCTCGGCCCCGCGCCGGATCTCCTCGGCGCACCGGTCGGCCAGCTCCCCGTACCGGGGCGTCCCGTACCGCTCGGACGTGAGGAGCGGCCGCACCTTCGCGGCGTCGCCAGGACCCGCGAGGTCGGGCAGGCAACGGTAGCGGCGCGGGGTGCGTGATCCGGCGGGAACGTAGCTGAAGCGCAGGCACCCGATGCCGCGCCGGGCGACGTGCAGCCGGCCGGTGAAGACCGAGTTCTCGGCGATGCGCACCGCGTGCGTGTGCACCTCACCCATCACGGTGGAGCGGTGGATGTGCAGTACGGCGTGCGCGTGCCGGCAGTCCGGTGCGGACAGCGCCTCTCTGCCGGGTCCTGTGGCGTCGAGTATCGAGTCGCGCAGGTGGATGTCGAGGGGTTCCTCGGACACTTCGTCCCCGATGACCTCGATGGTGCCGAGGATGCTGTCCTCGATCTGCAGGCAGGCGGTCGTGCGTTCCAGGACGATGCTGGGCTCGTCGGGCGAGTGCGGATCGCACTCCGGCTCCAGGGACCAGCCGGGAACGAGCGTCGAGTGCCGTACGACGACCGCTCCCATCGGGCCCGTGACGTTGATGCCGCGCCCGGCGACCAGCAGCCCGTCGAGCACGATGCGCGGTCGCTCCCCGGGCGCGCAGTCCTCCGGCACCGCCCGGATGTTGAGGGCGTCGGGCCGGTTGCTGTACCAGTCGAGGAGCCGGATGACGGGCCGTGCGCCCTCCGCGGCACGGAGCTCGAAGCGGTCGCCCGGGCCGAGGTCGAAGTCCAGCTGTTCCTGGTAGGCGCCGCTGTGGGTGATCTCGACGATTCCGTCGGGCCCGCAGGTGCCCGCCCGGCGGTCGTGCTGCCAGGCCCGGTAGGCGTCCATGATCTGCCGGTACGTCTCGCCGGGGCCCACCCGGTACACGGTGGCGTCGGGCCGCTCGACGCGGTCGCGCGGGTACTCGCCGCCGCCCATGTCGGCGCCGAACGCGTAGTGGTGGTCGACCCACACGCCCTGCCGTGGCGCGGACCGCGCGCCGAACGCGATCCGGCCCAGCTCCGGGTCGACGGCGACCTGTCCGCGCCGCGGCCGGTAGCGCCATCGCGACAGATCGGCGACCACGATGTCGGACAGCGGCACGGGCTCGTCCTCGCCGTCACGCCGGATCACGAAGCTCTTGCCCGGCCCGTAGTAGTCGGCGAGCCGGTCGTGCAGTTGGCGGCGCCGGATGAACGCCGGAACGTTGTCGACCGTCGCGATGTGCGTGGCGGACGGCTCCGGCTCCGGCTTGGTGACCAGCGGGCTGTCGTTGCCGAGGATGGAGAAGGTGTACAGGTTGCGGGCCCGGTCGATGCAGTACGCGGGTGACGCGGTCAGCGGGTACGCCTTGAGACGCCACACGAACAGCGCCACCCCGGCCGGGCTCCAACCCCCTTGGCGGTAGCGGGAATCCGCGCGCCGCACGTCCACCGAGCGGGACACCGTCCCGAAGGGCCCGCCCGCCAGATCGAGCGCCGAGCCGTCGCGCAGGTCGGCGGTCCGTCCACGCCCGGAGCGGTGTCCGGCCCCGTCCGCGTACAGCTTGACCGGCTGCTGATGGGAGACGAGCCGCGACAGCTCCACCGCCCGTGCGGGCCAGTTCGCGACCTGCTCGGAGATCTCCTCCAGGAGGTGCAGGGTGCCCTTGCGGCGCCGGTCGGCGACGGTCGCGGCGACATCGCGGCGCGGCGCGATGGCCTGCTCCAGTCCGGCCGAGGCCGCCCCGCGCAGGCCGGGGGCGAGGACCCGCTCGTAGCCGGGCAGGGTCCGGTAGCCCACGAGGTCGCCGAGGTAGGGCAGCACCCAGGGCGCGGCCGTCTCCACGAACAGGTCCTCGTAGCCCTGCTCGACACCGTCGCGCACCCGGTCCAGCTGTTCGGCCATGACGGCGAGCAGCGCCCGCAACGGTTCGCCCTCCTCCGTGTCGCGCAGTCGGTGCCACAGGGGCAGTAGATCGGCGAGGCCGTCCGGCTCTCGGGACATCACTTGACCTCCGTGAGAACGATCGTGTCCGCGGCCTTCGGGGACAGCAGTGCGAGCTGCGCCGGGCGGATGCCGCGGAAGACGTACACCGGACGGCCCTCGGCCAGGCGCCGGGTGTCGGTGATGTCGGGGTTGAGACGCAGGAGTTCGGGCAGCGGCAGTCCGTAGCGGGCGCAGACGGCCGACAGGGTCTCGCCGTCCTTGTCGCGCACGGTGTGCACACGTTCGTCGTACGTCGCCGGGTGCGCCGGGACGACGGGACGCGGCGGACCGGGGTCGGTGACCAGGTCGGCCAGCTCGCCGGGCGTCGCCGAGGCGGGAACTCCGGTGAACACGTCGACGTCCATGTAGTCGACGCCCGGCACCGCGTGCGCCGTGGCGAGGACCTCGGACAGGGCGGCGGGCCGGGCCAGTTCCCGTCCCTCGAAGCCGAGGCGGCGCAGCAGCGCTTGGCGCAGTCGCGGCTCGACGGTCTCCCAGGCGTGATCGGGCGCCACCTTGACCTTGGCCGCGAGGAGCAGCACCACGAGTTCGCGTACGTCGACCCGCACAGCCAGGCGCGGGTCGCCGTACTCGGAGAGGGAGGCGCGGAGGGAGCGCAGCAGGTCGGATTCCCCATCGGGGCCGGCGATCGGCACATCGTCGGTGCCGGCGACCGTCACATGGAGCAACCGCCTTCTGCCGTCGAAGAGTTCACGGGCCGATGCCCGGCCGATCCCGGCGCGGGAGCGGGCGAAGTCCTCGTAGTCGGGGGCCGAGACGAGGCGGTCCAGGGCCGCGACCGACAGCGGAATGGTGCGGCGGGTGAGCGCGGGCGTGTCCGCGTCGGCGCCTCCGGTGGCGGGCCGCGGGTTGGTGACCGCGGTGACACCGAGGGGGCGGGTGACGGCCTGGGTGATGCGGTCCGCGGCCACATTGGCGGCCTTGCCGGTACCGAAGCGGTAGCGGGCGCGGATGTTCTCGTGGCCGCTGGGCAGCCTGGCGCCGTGCACACCGTCGCCGAAGGTCACGGTGGTGCGGCCGTCGGCGGCGGAGCCGGTGATGTAGACGCGGTCGCGGGGGCCGCGCCCGGCGAGGCTGTCGACGGCGTGCCAGAGCAGTCCGTCGACGCGTATCTCCAGGGCGGGTGTCGCGCCCAGAGGGGTGTTGGCGGCCATCCAGGTGAGCGGGGACTGCCAGAGCGCGAAGGTCTGGTTGACCCGCTCGGAGTTGCCGCTGCCGATGGGTTCGTCACGGCTCTCGCCGTGCGTCGCCTCCACCACATTGCCGAGGATCCGAACCGTCTCGCGGCGGTAGCGGTGGGCGAGGTCGGCGGTGAGCGTCAGCCTGGTGTGGGCGGGCCCGTCCGGGGCCGTCGGGTCGGTGACCCGCTCGGTCTCGGCGATCACCACGACCTCGGTGGCCTCGACGCCGGTCGTGCCGGGGATGTCGCTGCGTTCCCCGCTGACGACGAGCGTCCGGCCGCGCTGCAGGTCCTGATGCAGGTCGGCCAGCTCGATCTCGTTGCCGTGCACGTCCTCGCCGAGCGGCTCGTCCGCCATCCGCAGCGGCTCCCCGGCCGCGTACACCGTGGTCTCCCTGATGTGCGAGAGCAGCACGTCCTTGTCGTCCAGCCATGGGTCGCTGAGGACGAGTTCGGTGCCCCGGCCGGTGATGCCGTAGTTGGTGTACGCGGTGGTGCGCACGGCCTCGACCTTGGTGGAGACGAACGCCAGCTTCGGGTCGCCGGGGACGCCGCCCTCCTTGCCCTTGCCGGGGCGCAGGACCACGGCCCAGCTGCCGACGGTGATGGCGTCCTGCACGCTGTCCAGCTGCAGGATGCTGCGGTCGACCGGCTCGGACTGGCCGGCGATGACGATTTCGACGCCCGGCTGGGTTCCGGCCACCGTGTACTTGAGCGTCACCTCGTATCCGTCGCGCGTGACCTGCTGGGGCACGCCGGGCCGCAGGGTCACGGGCTCGGACGAGCCGTTGCTGACGACGACGTGGATGCTG
The DNA here is from genome assembly GCF_045040875.1 of Streptomyces sp. NBC_00012. Taxonomy (NCBI): domain Bacteria; kingdom Bacillati; phylum Actinomycetota; class Actinomycetes; order Kitasatosporales; family Streptomycetaceae; genus Streptomyces; species Streptomyces sp. NBC_00012. The sequence continues at coordinate 1,213,724 of NZ_CP108309.1, forward strand.
TTCTCGTTGTCGGGCCGGGACACGAACAGGCCGAGTTCGGGCAGCCCCGCGTGCAGCTGGGCGGTGACGCCGGGCTCCTGGGAGTCGGTGGGGCGCCGGGCCAGCCAGCTCAGTTCGCGGTCCGGGGCGGTGCGGGTCGACAGGTCCACCGTGCCGGGGCCGAGCGGGAACGCCGGGATGTTCGGCCGGCCGAGCAGGCTCTCCGACCGCTGGTCGGAGGCGCTGCCCTCGATGTACTGGAACTCGGCCTTCTCCGGGACTTTGCCCGAGGTGTCGAAGACGACGCGCATGCTGGTCAGCACGGCGCCGGTGAGCGGCCAGTCGGCGGTGCGGACGACCCGGCCGCGGTCGTCCTGGACCGGCTTGAGCGGGGCCGTCGCGCCGAACGGGGCCGTCCGTACCCGCATGGCGAGGAGCTCGCGCAGCAGCTTGGGCGCGCTCGGCGCCTTGGCCTTGAGCAGGGCCGGGTAGAGGGTGCGGCCGAGGCCCGGGTGGAGGGCCGCGAGGAGGCGGGCCGTGTCGCCACCCGGGGTCGGGGCGGCGGGAGTGCGGCGGCCCCGGCCGGCGGCCCGGCCGGCGGTGAGTGCGGGCACGAGGGCGGCCAGGGCGTCGAAGGCGGCGGCCCGGGGCTGCTGCCGCTGCGCCGTGTACTTCAGTGCCGCGGCCCGCTCGTCCTCGTCCACCGGGCGGCCGGGCGCCAGGTCCAGGGCACGTTCGGCCAGCTCGGCGAGGATGGCCTCCAGCTGCTCGAACCAGGCCGCCACATCCTCGTACGCCTCGGCGAGGACCTGCGCCTCGCCGAGGCGCTCCACCGGCTCGGCGAGCCGGGCGGCGAGCTTCCCCGGCGTCCTGATGCCCGGCAGGTCGGCCCGCAGGGGCCCCAGCACCTGCTGGTGGAACTCCTCGATGAACAGGCTGACCGGCCGCGGGTTGGGCACTTCCGGCGTGGGCGGTTCCTCCCCCGGCTCACCCGGTTCCTCCGGTTCGGCGACCCAGCGCCCCACCTCGTCGACGAGTTCCTTCAGGGTCGGCGGCGCCGAGACGGGCAGGCCGATGCCGGTGATGCCGTCGTCCCGGTCGACGCGGACACGCGCGATGGGTGCGAGGCGCCGGTCGCCTCCCGCCTTCTCGTCGAAGACGAACAGCAGCTGGTCCCCCGTGTGCAGGAAGTTGTCGGCGCCCTCGACGAACAGCTCGGAGCGACGCTCCACGTCGTCCGGGGTGATGAGCGTGGCCCGTCGGCGGCGCACCTCGAGCTCGTTCCAGTCCCAGCGGGCCGTCAGGTCCCGGCCCGTCTCGAAGGTCTGGGACTCCTCGTCGGCGGCTGCGGGCACGGAGTGGCTGCGCGCGCCGCGCGGGACGGTCACGGCCAGCGCCTCTGCGCGCGGGTCGCGGTCGAGGCGGTACGCGAGGTGGGTGGAGGCGGCGACGCCGGGGCGCGGCCGGTGACCGACCAGCCGGCCCAGCAGCGCCAGCGAGCGGTGCTCGTTGGCGGTACGCACGTACGCCTCGTCGGCGATCCGCTCGGAGTGGAAAGTGAGCAGGTCCCCGAGGACCGCGGTGGCGTCGAGCAGGCCGAGCGCCGGGTCGTCGGGGGTACGGACGGTGAGCCGGTCCAGTGCCGGGTAGGCGGGTGAGGCGAGCCGGTCGTGCAGGGCGGCCAGGAAGGAGCCGTAGTCGCCGACGCGGTAGTCGAGCGCGGTACGGCCCGGCGGGTTGTGCGGTGCGGACGGCGCCCGGCGCTCGTCGTGACCGCCGCCGCACGCGCCGCCGCAGGCGCACTCGTCGAAGTCACTCATCGGGCACCTCCCAGGGTGATCTCCAGGCGGCCGTTCTCGGGCCGGTCCGGATCGTTGTCGCAGGTGGCGATGGAGAGCGGGTCGATCCGCAGCACACCGTCCTCCCTCTCTCCGCGGTCCTCGTGGAACAGGCGTCGCAGCCGGGTGACCTGGACGCCGTGCACGCCCTGCACCGCGGCCGCTGCCGCGACCAGCCTGCTGAGGCGCACCGGTTCACCGAAGGTCAGGGCGTCCGGGTGGAAGAAGCCGAGCCGCCCGCCGGGCAGCCGGCCGCGTCCGAGTACCCGGTACAGCTCGGCGAGGATCTGCCCGTGCTGGTGCCCCGGCTCCACGGACACGCACAGCTCGATGTCCACCGGCACCGGGCGGGCGGGGCTCACGACCAGGTCGTGGCCGATGCGCCGGTACGCCTCCAGCGCGTGCCCGACCGAGTCGAGCAGGGCGGGCGAGGGCTCCCCCGTGCCGTGGGCGTCGATGGCGATGTGCGCCTCCTGGACGCTGCCGGTCCAGCGGATCTCGGCTGCGGCCCGCTGCACTCCGGGCAGGGCCGAGGCGAGCGCCGCGTAGTCCTCGGCGGTGACGGCTCGCAGACGGGTGCGGCGCAGGTCGAGGGGGGCCAACTGGCGTACCTGCTCCAGTGGTTCGGGCTCGGTGCCACCGACGGCCGGCAGCGGGTTGCGCACGCCGGCGACCGGCACCGGGCTGTCGTCCTCGGCCTCCCCGCAGAGCACCAGGTGGTTGATGGCCTCCGCCCCCACGTTGCCCGCGGTGCCGCCGCCGAGCCGGTAGCGGATCTCCAGGCGGGCGCCCGGGGCGGGCCTGGCACCGTTCAGGCCGTCGCCGAAGCGCAGGGCGAGGCGGCCGTCGTCGTCGAGCTCGCCGACGAAGTGCCGGTCTCGTGACCCGCTTTCGAGCAGGTCACGGCGCGGCTCCCAGACGTGCTCGCCGTCGTGGACACGTACGGCGGGCAGGGCGTGGCGCGGGTCCTGGGCGACGGCATCGGCGGCCGGGCCGCGCAGGACTGGCTCGTCGGGGTGGAGTCCGGCCGCGTACGCCGGGCCCCAGGTGTGGGCGATCTCCCAGGCGATGTGTCCGTCGAGGACCGTGCCGGCGCGGGCGCGGGCGGTGAGGACCTCGATGCGGCTCAGCTTGTCCGCGAGCAACTGGTCGCTGCGATACAGGAGTTCACGCAGGGCGCGGACCGGGTGGGCGTGGAGTTCGAGGTGCTCCAGGATCTTCAGGCCGTAGAGGACGGTGAGTTCGGCGATCTCCGGCTCGCCGAGCCCGTCGCGGTCGCGGGCGCTGCGCCACAGCTCGGCCAGGCGCTGCCTGATCCGCCCGGGGATCGCGGCGAGCCGGTCGGCCTGGCCCTTGCTGACATGGGCCGGGTCCGGGAAGGCGACGGCCTGGGTGATGGGCGAGCGGCCGGGCTTGGGGTGGAAGCGGGGCCTGATGCCCGGGTACACGGACTGGGCGAGGAGGGACCGGAGAGCGGCGGCCTGGGCGTAGGAGGTGCCGGGCACCACACGCTCGCGACCGTGTTTCCCGGCGAGTTCGAGGCCGAGCCCGGCACGGCCGGTCTCCGCCTCGCCGACGACGTCGAACAGCTCACGGATGTCGTCCGCGCTCAGTGGTGTACCGCATTCGGCTTTGTCGGCAAGGAAGTTGATGAGCCGGGCCGGTGCGTTGCCCTCGTCCCGGTCGGCGCAGCCGAAGGCCGGCGTGCCGCAGGTGCCGACCACGGCCGGTTCGTGCGGCACGGTCACCGTCTCGGACAGGCCGTCGCCGCACCAGGTCAGGGAGCGGCCGTGGTCGACGAGCACGACATTCCCGCGCGCCAGGCCGACGTCCTCGACGGGAGCGCAGTCGCGGCCTGCGAGCGTGGCCAGGCGGAGCGGGAAGCGCAGGGCGTCCTCGGCGGCCCAGGTGACGTCGAGGACGGGCTGGTCCTCGACGCTGTCGACTCCGGGGGTGACGGAGGTGAGGCGGACGGCCTGACGGTGGGTGGGGTCGGCGTCGCCGGGGGTGCCGGTGCGCGGCCCCTTCACCTCTTCGAGGATCAGTACGTCGCCGGGGCGGAGGTCGAGCCGGCGGTCCTGCCAGAGCTCCGGATCGCGCCATTCGTCGCGCAGAGTGGCGGCGGTGGCGCCCTTGGGCAGGACGGTCGCCTCGCCGCCCCAGGTCCACAGGCGGATCGCGTTGTGGGCGTCGAGCAGTCGCAGCGGCTCGTCCGCGGCGACCGGTTCGAACACCTCGACCGAGCCGCGTTCGTCCAGGTCGGCGAGGTCCACGTCGTCGATGACGGTGCCGGGTGCGGGGGTATCGTGCGGGTCGAGGGCGCGGATGTCCACGGAGGCGAAGCGGAAGGTCCCCGGCAGCAGGGTGTGTTCGCCGGCCGTCTCGACGGCGACGTACGCCCGCGCGCACACGCCGTCGTGCATCGCGTAGTCGATGAGCCGTACGTGACGGCGTACGGAGATCCGGCGGCGGGCGGTGTCCAGATAGGCCTCGGTGGCGACCGCGTCCTGCTGATAACTGATCCGGTCGCCGGTGTACGCGAGCAGTTCGACGAGGGTCGTGCCGAGGTCGGCGGGGCTCTGCTCGGCCCAGTCGGGAGTGGTGAGCGCGAGCCGGTCGAGCAGCAGCTTGCGGATCGTCTCGTAGTCGCGGGCCGTGTAGTCGATGACCGGCACTGTGTCGATGACCGGCGCCACGGGGGTGACCGGTGCCACGGGAAAGCTCTCCTCGTGGTGGAGCGATTCCTTGCAGTCGAACGGTGTGGGGCAGTCGGGACGGAAGGCGAACGCGGCGCTGTGATAGCGCTGGTCGAAGCCACGGAAGGGCACCTCGCCGGGCCGCCCGTACGGATCGGTCTCCACGAGGCAGAGCCGGTAGCGGGAGGTGTCGCCCGCCTTGTCGAGGGTGACGTACAGGCGGTCGTCGAGCTCCGGGTCCTCCTCGCGCTCGACGCTCACGTCTTCGGCATGGATGCCGGTGATGCGGCGGCCACCGTCGATGCGTACGTTCTCCGGGCACAGTCCGTGCGGGGCCTTGCCGAGGAAGGTGACGGTCAGGGTGAGCCCGTCGTCGCTCACCTCGACGGAGTCGACTCCGTTGAGCTGTGCGGCTCTCACCTTGGCCCGCCTGGTGCTGGTCGTGGTGCTGCTCACGCCCGGACCCTCCCTTCGAAGACGTCATCACGGCGGGTACCGGTGACGCGTACGGCGTAGGCGAGGTGGACGCGTACGACGTTCTCGTCGCTCTCCATGTCCAGGGCCTCGACCTCGATACGGTCGCCGAGCCAGCGCTGCAGAGCGGCCTGCACGGACAGCTCCAGGGTGCTGGTCAGCTCGGGACTGTTGGGCGAGAACACCAGGTCGCGCAGTCCGCAGCCGAAGTCGGGGCGCATCACGCGCTCACCGGGGCTGGTGAACAGCAGTTGCTCGATCAGGTCCCGTACATGCTCGTCGTGATCCGCGTGCGCGGTGCGCCCCCGCCGGTCGACCCGGAACGGGAAGGCGATGTCGCTGCGGACCCTGCCGCGTCGGCTCATGGGACGGTCACCTCTCGCTGCGTGCCTGGACGAAGGGCGGCCCCTGGGCGACGGACGCCGCGGAGAAGCACTGGGCCGCGGAGGTGTCGAGCAGCACGGGCGCGCCGTCGACGGTGATGCCGGTGTCGTCCGCGGCGAAGCGGACGGTCACACAGGGTGAGGGCACACCGTCGGCGGTGTGCGGGCAGCCTGCGACCACATGGGCGTGCGCGCCGGTGAGGACCGGCACTCCGTTGAGGAGCACCGGCCCGTTCGACGGCGTGGCGGTCGTGGCGCGGCCGCCGTGCGGGCAGCTGATCACGGCGTCCTCGCCGAGCAGACTGCCGGATGTGTATCCCCCGGATATCCCGGTCAACTTGATTCGTCCCCCGTCTTGTTACTGCTTGGCGGCCACGATCAGGCCCTTGCCGATGATCACTCGCTTGCCTTCCAGGACGATCTCCGCGCCCTCGCCCGTCGCGATGGTGATCCTTTCCCTGGTGATGTGGATGTACGAGCCGCCGTCGGCCTGCAGCTTGATCCCCCGCTCGTCACCCGGCGCGTCGGACATCACGATCTTGTGCGCCCCGGGTGTCTGCACCACGACCGGCTTGAAATCGGACGGCGTCTCCACCAACTTCTTTGCGTCTGGAGGCAGTTCCTTCTCGTCGCCGTACCAGCAGCCCGTCCAGATCGGGAAGCTCGGGTCGCCCTGCTCGAACTCCACCCACACGCCCGTGCCCCTCGACGGCACCACGAACTGGCCGGCCTCGGGCCCGGTGAACGGAAGGCAGGGCAGCGCCCAGGTCGACGGCTCGTCACCGAGCACGTCCGGGACCTCGACGGTGACCCTGCCCAGGTGCAGCGGGTCGTTGTTGTCCATGACCCGGCCGCGGAACTTGCCGAGGAAGCGATTGCTGGGTGCCGCCATGCTGAGCTGCTCCTGGTGTGTGCGGTGTTGCTCGCTTGGGGTGGGTCAGGGCCGGACGGTGTCGTTCTGCGCCTCCAGGCCCTCCCTGGAGAGCGTGAAGTTCTGTTGGAAGGAGCCCGGCCGCAGATTGTGCGTGACGGACTTGACGTAGTAGTCGCCGTCGTACGCGCGCCCCGAGCCGCGCACACCCACCAGTTGGCGGGGCTGCAGCAGATACCCGTGCCGGTTCACGTCGAGCGACCCGGAGCCGCTGATGACGTCGGCCGATGTGGCGGCCTGCGCGAGGAGCTGGGCCTCGGCCTGCGCGCGCAGCTGCTTGGCGGTGCCGGACAGCGTCTTGCGCTTGAGCGCAGGGGTGGGCCGCCTGCCGAGCGGGGGCCGCAGCGGGCTGATCGGCGGCTGCGGAAGCAGAGCGGAGAACCGGGTCGCCGGGTCCTGCACACGGGCCTGCGGCTCCTGGCGTGCGGTGCCGTCGTACGCGAATGTCAGCTGGTCGACGGTCGAGTTGGCGTCCATGTTGACGTTGAGGGCGTGCTGACGGATGCCGAGGCGGACCTCCGGACCCCAACGGGCGGACGACTGACCGATGGTGGGGCCCGGCTCCAGGTAGAAGGTGTAGCCGTTGGCCCGGGCGAGCTCATTGACGTACTGCAGGTCGGTGCCGGTCTGGTAGTGCACCCGCAGGTTCTGCTGGGGCGGCTGCGGTATCTGCTCGCGGTAGACGTCCGGGCGGATCCCGTACTCGGAGTACCGGCGCAGGATGGCGAGGACGCGCTCGGACGGCGGGAGGTTCGGGTACCGGTCGGTCCGCTCCTCCAGATCCATGAGGAGGGTGAGGTCCTCTCCGGTGATGGTGAGCGTGGAATGCCCCGGCTGATTGCTGGCCCCGACCTCCTGGCGCACGATCAGCCCGTCGAGCAGCACCTCGGGGGTGCCCTTGATGCTGACCGTGACGATGATGCGTGTCTTCGGGTCGAAGAACCCCTCGGGAAGGAGATTTCGGCTGATCAGCCCGTTCTTCGTGAGATCGAAGGCGAGCTGGAATCCGCTCCGCTCCCCCGCCGTCGCGGTGATCTGCGCGGACAGCAGCGCCTCGGCGACCTCCTGCGGAACCGGCTTGGTCAGCTGCGTCCCCATGTGCAGGGTGATGTGGACGGGGCCTTTCCCCACGGGCTGCTCAGACACGCCGGTTCCCCTGCGGGAAGCCGCCGGCCGGCGGGATGTCGATGGTGCTGCCGGCCTCGTCGGTCAGCTCATCGGGATCCAGTACGGGGTTGGCGTCGGCGATCTGCCACCACTGGCCCGGATCCCCGAAGTAGCGCTGCCCGAGCAGATCGGGGCGCTCCCCGGCACTGACGGTGTGCGGCTGGGTGTCACCCCCGTCCGGAAGCGGAGGCAGTAACCGTCGCTTGGCGTATCGCACTTCGGTGCCGTCCGCCTGCCGGTGAATCCCGATCTCGGCGTCGTGGTAGCGACTCGACCTCGGATACGGGTGCGCGCCCGGTATCGCGTCCATCGCGCTCTCGTACGGCTCCATGTCAGCCATGCCGGTGGCTCAGCCCTTCCTGCTCGGTGTTCCCGTGCTGCACCTGCTGGGTGTCCCTGTGCCGCACCGGCCGGGGGTTCCCGTGCTGTACCGGCCGGGGGTTCCCGCACGTCATTCGCTCGGCACGCCGCTTCATCCGCCGAGCACCCCGTTGAGGCCGAGGGCGCCCAGGCTGCCGCGGCGTACGGCGCTCGCGAGGCGCTCCTTCTGCGCGAGGTGCGCCATGTAGAGGTCGGCGCCCAGGTGCCCGGCCGGCAGGTCGCTGACGCTGAGCACCTTCAGACCGATGCTGAGCGAGGCCCGGATGGGATTCAGGTTCACGTCGAAGGCGGACTCGTTGATGGAGAGCTCGGTGAGCCTGACGGGCATGACTCTCTTGCTCCCCCAGGTGAACAGGGTCAGCGGCATCTCGATCGGGCTGATCTCGATCGTCCCGTTCTTGGCCAGCCGACTCGCCTCACGCAATTGCGCCGTGGTGGGCTGCACCAGCATTTCCAGGGTGGCGAGTTGGGGGTGGATACCGTCGGGTGCGGCGACCTCCAGCTGATCGGTCGCATCGATCTCGGCGGTGAACTTCCATTGCTCCTGGGCCGGCCCCTTGAGCCGCAGAGCCTCGTTGCGGTCCCCGTTTCCACTGCCCCCGCCACCGGAGTCGCCGCCGGACCCTGCGGTCTGGGGCGAGAGGCTGCGCTCCAGAGTGTCCGGGTTGAACTGGAGGACGATGATGCGCTGGGGGGTGCCGCGGTCGGGGTCGATCAGGACTATGCCGGAGCGGATGGGCTTGGGGATGTCGGTGTAGCGGGTCACAGGCGGGCCTCCAGACGCTCCTGCAGAGAGGTGTAGTCGTGTTCTGGAAAGAGCTCCGGGAACACCGCGAGCATGCCCTTCAGTTCATTGATGTAGGACCTGAAATCTGCTTGCTTCAATGAAATGTCGGCGAACAGGAAGTGCCAACCAAGGGCACCTTTGGTGATGGCGAGGGTGCGCAAGTAAGCGCAGTAGTCCAGGTCGATCAGGAGCGGGCCGCACTCCGTTGCGTGATACCAGATCTCGGGCGATCGTGTATCGCTGTCGAGGCGCAGGGCGACGTAAGGGTCCGTGCCTCCCTGAGGGAAGTCGTCAAAGAGGAGGAACTGATCTGAAAGTTCCCTTTCAGAGTCGGACATGATCCATTCCGCCGAAGGTGGAATCGTCGGCAGGCAGGTGCAAGGCGGGCGCAGGTTGAATTCGCCGGACACGGACCCTTCGGAATGATCGATCCACCAGTGATAGGAAATGTGCCCGTAGGCTACGGAGCACTGAGTCACCGATTGCGGAAGGTTCGTTCCAAATTCTTCGCGGATATCATTTTCCACTTGGGCAGGACTCAGATCCGACGGTGCCTCATCTTCGAGTTCACCGGCACTGATCTGGATCGCAGGAACCGCTTGAAGTTCGCGCACCGCCTTGCGCAAGGCAAGCTCGCAGTCGTTATGTGTGGTCATCTCCGCACCCCTCTATTCCAGCGGCTCGTAGTCGATGCGATCGTCGTCGGCGAATTTGCGAAGTCCTTCCTCGACATTGTCCAGCCGCCTGTCGTATTCTGGGCCGTTCGAGGAGAATTCAGCGCGCAACTCATTCATCAGCTCGTCGACGGTCTGCACTCTTCTGGTCTTGGCCAGTTCGAGTATTCTGTCGATTATGTTCCGAAGCCTGGAGTCCTTGTGGGAAAATTTACTGGCGAGCTCTCTAGCGAGAAGGGTTCCCGACTCGTACCGGTCATTGATCCTGATCTTCCAGGCTGTTCCCGGGTCGCGGGGCATCCCGACGGGCTCCTGGTACATCTGACTGGAGTCCTCGCCCCTTTCCTCCCATTTACGTCCGGCTAGCTTATAGGTGTTCCATGTTCCCTTGATATGGGATGGGAAGTCCTTCCACGGATCCGGGTGGTTGTATGTGACCTCGGCCTTGTACCAGGCCATGTATTTCCCGGTCCGCTTCATGACATCGCGTTTCTCCTCTGCTGCCTCCAAGGCGGGCTTTTCGACGTACTGGTCGAACCTGCTGTTCGTGCGCGAGGGGGCCGGCGTGAGGTTGATGGCCTGGACGCCACCACCCATCGAGTCAGGGATCAGGTGCATTCGTACGATCTGGTCCGGCCAATAGCGCATCGCCTTGTGCCAGCCGGACGGGTTTGATCCCAACTTATTGATCTTGGACGCCGGTATGCCTGGGCGAACGGGATCGTGGAGAAAGTGAACCTTGGCTTCACCGGGTGCACGTGAGTAGTCGTACACGGCTTTCGGGAATTTGGGCTCACCTTGCGCGTCCAAATAGACGACTGATCCCTCGCGTACCGCATCGATCGGGTTCGAGGTGGGGTTGAGTTGTGCGATCACATCCAGTTCTGGGTCGCCGACGGCCAGCAGGCTCCGGAGCCGATACCTGTTTTTGAGCATGGTGAGGCTCGCATCGAAGACGGACTCCTCCATCCCTTCCTTCAGCCTTGGGAGAAGGTATGCGCGAATGCGTGTCGTGATGAGGGCGAGACGATCTTCCAGTGCGTCCGGTGATTCCTCTTCTTCCTTCCTCTCGTTCTTCTTGTCCTGCTTGGACTTGGGCCGGCCCGGACCGCTCTTGTCGCGCTTGGGCTTGTTCTTGCCAGGGCCCTTCTTGTCCGGCTTCGGCTTCCGTCCGCCCGGCCCGTCCTTGTCCGGCTTGGGCTTTCCTGGGCCGTCCTTGTCCGGCTTCGGCTTGCTAGGCCCGTCCTTGTCCGGCTTGCCCTTTCCGGGCTTGGTGCCGGGGCCGTCCTTGTCGCCCTTGGGACCGGGCTTGCCCGGCGCGTCCTTGCCGTCACCCTTCGGCTTGTTGGCGTTCGGATCCTTGGGCTTGTCCGAACCGTCCTTGTCGTCCTTGGGCTTGCCCGGTGCATCGTCCTTGGACTTGCCCCGTGCGTCGTCCTTCGGCTTCGGCTTGGCCTTCGTGTCCACGTCAGGCTTCGGCTTCGCCGGAGGTTCCGGCTTGGGCTTCGGCTTCGGCGCCGGTGTCGGGCTCGTGTCCTGCTTGCCGGGGGCGCCCTTGTCGTCGCCCTTCCCCGTGGGCTTCCAGCCGTCAGTGCCCATGCCCTTGCCGGGCCCTTGCGTCGTCGCGGGCTTGTCCGCGCCCGGCTTCGTGCCCGGAGTGGCGCCCGGCTTCGTGCCCGGCTTGGGCGTGGAAGCCGTCGGGGCCGCCGTCGTCTTCGGCGGAGCCGCCTTGCCATCGCCCTTGTCGTCGGACCCGCCCGCCGGGGCCTTCCCGTCGCCCTTGCCCCCCTTGCCGAGCTTCGCCGCCACGCCCTTCAGCCGCTTGCCCACCTTGGCGACGTACTTGCCGATCCCGCTCATCAGCGCCTCGTACGCCAACTCCAGGAGCGCGACGACCCCCGCCGCCACCGCCTTCGCGAAGAGGATCCCCGCGCCGCCCATGCGGACGACCTTCAGCCATGAGATGACCGCGCCGATCGCCCGCAGGATCTCGCTCAGCGCGCCGATCGCCGTGCGGATCGCGTCGATGACCGCCATGGCCCAGCCCGCGCCGGGGATCAGCTTCGCGATGACCTTCGTGATGATGATCTCGCCGATGATCACCGGGAGCATGGGGACGACGGCGTCCCACGTCTCCTTGACGATCTTCTCCAGGGTGAAGCCGCCCTTGATGAGCCGCTCGATGATCGCCTTCGGGACGCCGATGATCTCCTCGATCTTCGACTGGAACCACTGCTTCACGGCCGATACGACCTCGCGGAAGAGGTGGTTCTTCGCGCCGTCCACCGCGGAGTTCTTCGCCCCGCTCAGCCAGCCGCCAGGGTCGGACAGGAAATCGACCGCGATGAGCATGAAGTCGCCCAGCGCACTGAGGAGTTTGGAGGCGTAGTCGAGGACCGTTTTGACCGCGTCGACGACTGCCTTGATGACGTCCATGAGCATCTTCTTCAGGATGTTCAGGATGTCGCTGAGCAGCTTGGCGATGGCATTCAGGAGGTCGGCGACGACCTTCTTGAGCATCGCGGCGAGACGGTTGACCAGAGCGATCGCCGCCGCGATGAGGGAAGTGATGAGCTTCCGGATGCGGTTGGCCAGCTCGATGACGGCCCGCACCATCGCCTTGGCGAACTCGATCAGGTCATTGATCAGTTCCTTGATCGTGTCGACGATGAACTTGCGCGCCTCGTTGATCCAGCGCTCGACCGTCTCCTTGAAGTGCTTGATGAAGCCCACGACCGCGTCCCGTGCCGCCTTGATGACACGGACGATCGCGTTCTTGATCTCGATGACCTTCTCTTTGAGCCAATTGAAGGCCTTGCTGACCCAGTTGCCCGAGTCCTTGACGCTGTCGTCGCGCTGCTTCTCGGCGTCCTTCTCCGCCTTGGTGTTCTCATCCCTTATCTTCTTGTCGCCGTCGTCCTTCTCCTTGGTGACGTCCTTGTCTGTCTTTTCTTCCCTGTCCTTGACATCCTTGCGGACCTTCTCGTGCCGGTCCGTCTTCTTCGTGCCGAGCTTCTTGAGCTCGCCGTCCTGCTCGGTACGCCAGTCGGTACGCTGCGCGGTGACCTCGGTCATCGCCTTGCCGCGCTGGTTCGCCTGGCTTTTGGTGTTGGTCGCGATCTCGGCGTCGACCTTCGCCTTGTGCTTGGTCTGCGACTCGCGGAAGTCCTTGTCCTTGGTCTGCCGGCTGTCGGACATGCCCTTCTGGCCCTGACTGAAGGCCTGTTGGAACTGCGGGCCACGGTCGTGCTCGGCGACTTCCGACGCCGCCTCGGGAGGTACGGCCCCGGTGGACGCGCCGGCCTCGGGGACTCCGCCCCTGCCGCCGTCGGCGCCAGGCACCTTCCCCTTCATCTGCTCCTTGGGAGCGTTGGGGTAGACCTGGTTCTCGCCCATGGGGCGGCCCGCGTCGTCGCGGCCCGTCGCGACGGTCTCCTGGCCCTTGGTGTCGACACTGGAGCCCTGCTCGCCGGCCGTCTGCTCGGCGGCGCCCTGCATCTGCACGCCCGGCGCGTTGCCCGCCTGGGCCTTCTTCAGCGCCTCGTCCTTGGTGGGCAGCCCGGCGAACTTCGCGGCCAGCTCCTGCGCGTCGACCTTGAAGCCGACCCAGCTCAACACCTTCCCGATACCGAAGCCCAGGGCCATCTTGAAGGTGTCCCAGCCGCCGGGCTCCTCCGCCTTCTCGGCCTCGATCTGCCCCTCGGGCTCCTTGGCGCCCTCGACCTCGGCCTTCTCACCCTCGGGGGCCTCGGACTTCTGCGCCGGGTCCTGCGAGTACGTCGCGGGGGCGTCGCTCTTGGGCTTGCCCTCCAGGGTCTGCGGCGCACCCGCCGGGCGCTGCATCTGGGGCGGGGCGGCCGCGAGGGCCTTGTGCTCGTCGCCGACTGTGCGGTCCGCCGCGCCGCCGACGCCCGACATTGCCTGAAGTGCCTTGTGGGGCTTGAGCTTTGAGGCGGTGGACAGGCCCGCTTCGGGGGACACGGTGGTGAGGTTCGGGGCAGCAGCGGAGTCCTTCTTGCCCCTGCCGGGGGCCGCCTTGGCGGCGCTGCCGCCACCCCCGCCGCCGCGCGTCGTCGTCGTGACCGAGCCCTGTTTCCGGCCCGCCGCCTTGGGTGCCGGAGCGGTCTCGGGGGCGGGCGCGGCCTCCGGGGTCGGGGCCTCGGGGGCGGGCGCGGCCTCCGGGGTCGGGGCCTCGGGAGCCTTCGCGGGTTCTGGAGCGGCGGGCGCGGGTGCCTTCGGCGCAGGCACCTCCGGCTGCGGACCGCTCCCGGCACCGGGTCCGCCGGCGGAGGGTGCCTTCGACTCGGGCGCCGGCTCGCTCTTGCCCGAAGCCCCGGTACCGGTCCCGGTCGCCGTCCCGCTTCCGGGCCCAGATCCGGAGGCCGACGTCGCCCCCGAAGGTGAACCCGACGGCTTGGCCCCGGGCTCCGACGCCGCCGACTTGCTGCCACTCGCCTGCTGGGACCCCTTCTCCGGCGCACCGCCCGCCTGGTCCCCGGAAACAGGTGTGCCCTTCTCCTCCTTGGCCGCGCCTTCCCTGACCGCGCCCCCCGGCTCGTCCTTGCCCGGTGCCTCCTGCACGGTCGTCTGCGCGGCGACCGGACCGGCCTTCGGGTCGTCGCCGCTCTTCGGGTCCTTCGGCGCCGCGCCCGCGCCCACCGGAGCGGCCTCGGCCCGCTCCACATCGATACCGCTCAACTGCCCATCGGCAGACCTCGCTTCGTCCGCCTCGCCGGAAGGCTCCGGCTCTCCCGCAGCCCCGTCCTCCTCGGGCTCCGGCAGATCCGCGTCCGCTGCGTCCTCGGCGTCCTCGGCGTCTTCGGCGTCGCGCTCGGCCTGGACCTTGTCGGCCTTGGTCGGCTGTGGCGCCGGGAACGACGGCAGCGCGGCCTCGGCGGCCCCGGGTTCCGACTTGTCCGCGGTCGGTACGCCGGACACATCCAGGTCGGAGGCCGGGAGGAAGTCCTCCGGCTGGAGCTTGGTGTCCCAAGCGCTCGGCTCGGCACCCCCGGCCTCGACCTCCGACTCGCTGCCCGCCCCGAACGGGTCGTCCTCGGCGCTCTCCTCGGGTCCGTCGACGTCCTGATTGCGTACGCCGTCCAGCCTGCTGACCGCGCCGGACGGCAGGGTGTCCTTGCCGGACTCCTTGGGCGAGCCGCCTGGCTTGTCCTTCCCGGCCTTGTCCTGCGGCTTGAGCTGTGTCCCCGCCGTCAGCGCGTCGCCCGCGCCGGGACGGTTCCTGGCCGCGGACTCCTCCTTGCTCACGGCCGGGGCGCCCTGCTGGTCCTGGCCTTCCTTGCCGTCGGCGCCGCCCGCTTCCTTCTTGTCACCGCTCTGCCGGCCGCTCTCGGACTTCCCGCCGTCCGAAGCGACACCGTCACCCGAGGACGACTCCTGGCGAGGGGCGGCAGCCGACGCCGTCGGCTGCTGCTCCCCGGCCCCGGCACCCGAACCCCTCTTCTCCTGCTGCGAGTCGGCACCCGGCTTCGGACGGGGCTTCGGACGGGGCTCCGGCTTCCTGCCGGGCGGTCCGGCGGCCCCGTCCACCGACTGCCCGTCCTCCGGCTGCTGCCCGGCGTCCGCACGCTCCCAGCCGTTCGCCGGTGTACTCCCGGGCGCACCCTCCGGCTGGGCCTGCTCCTTCTCCGGCCCCGGCGCAGCCTCGGGCAGCGACTCCCGCTCCCCCTCCTCCTCCGCCGTCCGCCGCGCCGTCTCCCGCTCCAGGAACAGGTCCGCCGCCGCGTCGCTCTCCACGCCCGGAACGTCGAGGGAGCTCTGCTCCAGCTCGTCGGCGTACTCGATGTCATCGACCAGATCGAGCACCCGATCGTGCTCCGAGCTGAGCAGGCGGTTCTCCAGACCGACGAGTACCCCGTCCAGCAACTCGCCGGGCAGGCCGGCGAGTTGCATCCGGGTCCGCTTCGACAGGTCCTCCGGGTCGCCGCGCAGCGAGCGCACCACCGAGTTGGTCAGGCGGTCCACCAGGGTCGCCGGGTCGATCTGCTCGATACGGTTCCGGTCGGCGTCGACGGTCGCGTACCGCATCCAGCCGGGGGTGGCCTGCCCCTCCTCGATCTCCGGGGCCTGTTCATCGGAGCGTACGAGCTGCTGCGCCCCCGCCTCCGCCTCCCGCTCGGCGGCCTGTTGCGGCAGGCTTACCGTGCCGAGGTCGCGCCCGGCCCGCAGCGCGCCGAGGCCCTCCGGGTTCTGTACGGTGTGCAGCAGCTCGTGGGCGAGCAGGCGTTGGCCGTCGGACGTGCCGGGCCGGAACGCGCCCTCACGGAAGAAGATGTCCTGGCCCACTGCGACCGCGTCCGCGCCGAGCAGGTCGGTGAGGACGCCCGCGTCCCGGTCGGTGTGCAGGCGTACGCGACTGAAGTCGTGTCCGAGCTGCTCCTCCAACTCCCGGCGCACTCCGACGTCGAGGGGCTGTCCGGCACCGCTGACGATGTCCTTCGGCTCGGGAACACGGTTCTTGGCGGCACGTTCCCTGCGCTTCCTTCGGCGCTGTTCGGCGGACTGATCCGCGCGCGAGTCCTGCGTCGGGGTGGCGCTCACCGGGTCACCTCCCCACGTCCGGAGAGGCCCGCGTGCACCGCGCGGGCCAGCTCCTGGCCCAGGCGCCGCGCGGACAGGCCGGAGGGCAGTGGCGGCAGGCCGGACAGGCTCTCCACCGCGACGGCACCGTCCGCGGCCAGGGGCACGCCGTGCTCGCGTACGAGACGGGACAGCTCACGCTCGAAGGACGCCGAGACCCGGTCGGGGTCGACGCGGAAGCCGTCGAGGACGAGTTCACCGACATCGATGCGAATCTCCCGAGGGTCCCTGGGGTCGCGCTTCACACCCATCCGCGAACCTCCGTCGGCGTCAAGGAGCGTTCCAGCTTGAGGTATTCGGTGCGGGCCGCCGCGAGCATGTGCCGCATCTGCAACCGGTCGCCCTCCTCGGCGGCGAGGAAGGCGCCGGACAGGGCGATGTTGCGGATCGACCCGCCCGCGACCGTGAGCTGGGCGAGCAGACCGGGTTCGATGCCCTTCACCGGGGTCTGCGGCGGCAGGACGCGACGCCAGATCTCGGCGCGTTCGTGCTCGGCCGGGAACGGGAAGTCGACGACGAAGCGGATGCGGCGCATGAAGGCCGTGTCGAGGGCCTTCTTCATGTTGGTGGTGAGGATGGCGAGGCCCCGGTAGGCCTCCATGCGCATCAGCAGATAGCTGACCTCGAGGTTTGCGTACCGGTCGTGACTGTCCTTGACCTCGCTGCGCTTGCCGAACAGGGCGTCGGCCTCGTCGAACAGGAGCAGTGCGCCGCCGCGTTCGGCGGCGTCGAAGACCTTGCGGAGGTTCTTCTCGGTCTCGCCGATGTACTTGCTGACCACTTGCGAGAGATCGATGACGAAGAGATCCAGGCCCAGCTCCCTGGCCATGACTTCCGCGGCCAGGGTCTTGCCGGTGCCGGAGCCGCCCGCGAAGAGGGCGGTGACACCGAGGCCCCGGCGCAGGGTCCCCGCGAATCCCCACTCCTGGTGGACCTTCGCCCGCTGCCGCACATGCGCGACGATCTCGCGCAGCACAGCGGTCTGCCGCTCGTGCAGTACCAGGTCGTCCCAGCCCGCCTCGGGCTCGATGCGCCGCCCCAGCTCGTCCATGCCGACGCGGGCCTCGTCCAGGCCGGCCCGCCAGGCGAGCTGCGCCCCGTCGAGGACGTCCTCGACGGGCAGATCGCGCCGGACGGCGGCAGCTGCGGAACGCACGACGTGCGGGGGCAGCTGGAACTGCGCCACCAGGGACCGCAGCTGCCGCTCCTCGATGTCGACGACGCCGTCGAACTCCCTGCCCCATACGCCGAGTTGTTCCTCGTCGTCCAGGCGCGGAACGCTCACCCGTTCGCCGCGCGCCCGCTCCGACGCCCGTGGGACCTCGCTGGAGACGACTACGGGCACGGCGGCACCGGCCAGGAATGCCTCGGTTGCCGCCCGCTGGTCCCGGTCGAGCTCGCCCACCTCGACGAGCAGCGCGGCCGGCAGCAGGATCGCCTCGCGCTGCCAGAGCCGGGCGAGGCCGTCGCGGGCGGCGGGGTCGGTCGGGATGTCCTCGGCGTTCATCGCGTAGATCCCGAGCCCGGCGCGGGCGGCCGCGGCTGCGGCGATGTCTGCGCGGCTGCGCAGGTCGCCGCCGACCAGCTCGACGAGGAGCGGCGCGTCCGGGCGCCTGCCCACCGTCCAGCCCGCGGTGACCCGGTCCGCCGCCAGGTCGTACGGGGGCGGCAGGCCGTCGGCGACCGGGGTGCGGCGCAACTGGCCGTGCAGCCGGGCGTCCAGGTAGGGCGAGCCGAGCAGGAAGTGCAGGATGCGCTCGTCGAGCCGGAGCCGGGACATGGTCAGCCGCGACTCGTCGTCGAGCTCCACCAGGCGCCAGCGGCGCAGTGGGGCGACCGGGGTGAGCGCGCTCCAGTGCGGCTCGGCCAGCGCGGCCAGGGCGAGCGAGAAGGTGGGGTGGGCCCGCTCCGGATCGCCGCAGGCGGCGGCGCAGCGTGCGGCCGTGGTGGGGTCCAGCTCGTAGGCGGCGGTGAGCAGAACGAGGTCGCGCTCGAAGGGGGTGAGTCCGAAGCAGGAGGTCAGGGCCGTGAGCGGGGCGGCGGTCGCGGGGGCTGTCTCCGGTACGTGGGTGGGGTGGGCGTCCGCCGCGGGTGCGGCGGGCTCGCCCGTCGGAGACTCCGAGGCCACCGGGGCGGCGCCCGCCACGGCAGCGGCATCGGCGTCCTGCCGGGATGCCGGGCCGCCGTCCGTCGTGGCAGCGTCACCTCGGGAGGCCGTGCTGCCCTCCGTCGTGGCAGCGCCACCCCTGGAAGCCGTGCCGCCACCCTTCCTCGCGGCAGTGTCACCCCGCCGCCGCCCGGCGCCACCCGCCCGTGCCGCATGCGCGTCCACGAGGGCCAGCACCCGCCGGATCTCCTCCGCCAGCGACCGGGCCCCACCCCGGCCACCGGCTGCACCCGGCCCGCTCGCCGCCATGTCGTCATCTGCCCCCGTCGGCCGCACGCCGCCTCAGCTCTCCGCGCCTTCGGCGCCCGTGTCCTCGGCCTGCGGGGCGGCGGTCTCCGTGTTCCTGGCGGCGCCGCGTGACGTGGCCTTGCGCGTCCGGGCCGGGGTCCTGGTGCCGGCCGCCTTGGCCGGTGCCTTCGCGGAAGGCTTGGCCACTGTCTTGGCCACCGTCCTGACCGGCGCCTTCGCGGGCGCACCGCCCTGCGTGGGCGCAGCGGCCTCGGCCGAAGCCGGGCCCGTCCCAGGACCGCGGCCCGAACCCGTGGACGTGCCGGCACCGGAACCCCTGGCGGAGCCGGGACCCGCGCCGGGATCCGTGGCCGCCTCGGCACCGTCCCCACCCACCGGCACCGGCCGCTGCGGCGCCCCCGGCGCCCCGAACGGCAGCACCCGCACCGTGTGCCGGTCCACCGGTTCGGCCGGGACCGGCTGTTCGCGGCCCTCGATGAACACGAGCGCCGCCTGGTACACGACGGACAGCGAGTACGGCGTCTGGTGCAGCATCCCCCACAGCTTCGACGTCTCGTCGATGTCCATCACGGTCGGTGTGAACCGCACCCTCTGGACGGCATCGGCGAGATCGCTTCCCGCCAAGTAGGGTTTCTCACCGGCCAGTTCGATCATGTCCTTGGGCAGGACGGGCATTTCGTGCAGCGTGCGCACCACGGAGCCGATGAGCCGCTGTCCGACGAGCGTGGCCTCGTCGCCGTACGCGCTGATCACGAAGTGCAGATCGAGGGCCGCGGCCGGGCGCTTGAGGAGCCTGCCGTCGGACGTCCTGCTCGCCAGGTCGTTGTTGCGCTGCGAGGTGTCGGGCGTGACCTGGAAGAGGAACACGGTGATGGTGGGGTCCGTCGGCGGATCGGCCGGCGGTTTGCGCGGCTCGACGTTGACGGCGATGTCGATCTCGGGCTGCAGATTGTCCTCGATCAGCAGGGCGAGGGCCTGGGTGACGTGGGCGAGTGCGAGTGCGTTGCTCATGGCGTCAGTTCCTCAGTCTCTCGGTGCCCCGATGGCTCGGCGCCTCGTCGATGCGTCCCCTGCCGACACGACACCGGCGCCGCCGCTGCGTCCCCCGCGTGTGTTCCTCACTCGCGCCCCCGCGCCAAGTAGTCCTGCAGGCTCACCGTCGCGCCCTGTCTGACGGGGGCGGACCGCCCGGCACGCCCCGTGTCGGGCGACGACGCACCGGCCGCGGTGACCTCGAGGCGCCCGATCTGCACATGCACCACCTGCTCGCCACCGCGCGCCCCGCGCCGCCCTTGCGACTGCCGTACCGCGTCCCGTGCCGCCGCCGTGTCCACGGCACTGGGCCGAAGGGGCGCGGGCACGGCGACAGCCGCGGCGTCCGCCCCTGCAAGGACGGGCGCGGAGACCGCGCTCCGGGGCGGCATCCCCGAGGTGCGCTCCCGTGCCGCGGCGCGGCGCGAGGTGTCGGGAAGAGCGCGCGGTACCGGCGCGGCGGCGGGCCTCAGCAGAGGAACCTCGGGCGGAGCCGGGGTCGGTGTGCTCGGGGTGGGCTGCGGCGGTGCGGGGTGCGTTTCGGTGCGGACGACGGTGTGGTCGCGCTCCGAGTGGAACCGGACCTCACGCGTCCCCGGCTCCAACTCCCCTCGTTCGACGGCTGGTCGGGAGTAGGTCGGCCACAGGGGTTCGGCGCTGTCCGGGTCCGGGAGCCCCGTCCCGCGCACAGCCTCGACCCGCTCGAAGGGCCCGGCGAGCCTCGGCCGCACCCGGGTCACACCGGCGTGCGGTGCAGGCCCCCCGGCGTGCCGGGCGAGCAGCCGGTCGAAGTGGTCCGGAGCGCTCACGTCCGGAGCGCTCACGTCCGGTGCGCCCGTGTCCGGTGCGCCCGTGTCCGGGGACTCGGCGCCCGGTACGCCCTTGGGCTCAGGCATCCGCACACAGCTCCAGGTAGTAGCGGCGGCGCATCGGGCTGAGCGCCAGGATCTCCGGCTCGCTCCAGCCGTAGGCGGTCGCGAGCAGATGGACGTCGAGCAGGATGTCGCGCGCCCAGGCGTCCAGCTCCGTCCACAGGTAGGAAGCGATGTCCAGTTCGGCGCGGGTGGCCGCGGAACACTCGGGACAGCTGATGTTGAGCGTCACATCGGCGGCCGGGTCGACGGCCCCGGCGGCATCCGCGATCTTGCGTTGCAGGGATGCGGGCAGGGCGTCGGCGGAGATGGCGTCCCCTTCGTGCACCGCCGAGACGACGCAGCGGGCGAGCAGCGCCCGCCTCGCTCCGTCGTCCGGGAGTGCCGCGTCCGGGTGCCGGGCGGCCGCCGTCAGGTCGGCGATGGTCGGCACCCGGAACACGACGTCCCAGCCGGCCTCTGCGATGTGCACCACCGACTGATCCGGCGGCTGCATGGAGCGTGCGAACTCCCCTGCGTCCAGGTCGAATTCCATGTCCGCCCCGCAGGCCGTGCAGTCGAGCCTGACCTGCATGCGCTCGCCGAACAGCGCCCGCCGCAGGGCGAGGAGGTCGGCTTCGCGGGCACCGACGGGCAGCGCCAGCAGGACCTCGCTGTCGCTGCCGAGCTCGGGACGGGCGGCGAGGTGCAGGAGCAGCGCACGTCCGTGGCCGTCGCGTCCGAGCCCCGCCTCCCATGTCGCCAGGAGGTCGCCGGCCTGAGTGACCGTCACACCCGCCCCCCTTCCGTGCTCTTGCCGCCGCCCGCGCGGTGGAATCCGTCCGTTGTGGTGCGCCGCGGTCAGCACTGCGGCCCTTGGTGCGAATCTTCCGACTCGGCCTCGGTCAGGCCGGGTTGAGGAAGGAGGGCTCCTCCGGCTCCGGCACCTCGTAGTCGCGCTCCCAGCCCTCGCACTCGAGCTTGAGGCTCTGTATCGCCACCGCGTTGGCATTGGCGTCCAGCTCGCCGAGGACCTGGTACTCGCTGGGCCAGGTCCGGTAGAGCTTGTGCGAGACGGCGACCTGCCCGGCCTCGTTGAGGACCTGGATCACGATGTCCTTGCGGAAGTCGGCCAGGGACACCTCGGAGCCGAGACCGGCGCCGACCTGCCACACCTTGTTGGCCCAGCGGTCGAACTCGGGGTCGTGGGTGACCCCGCGTTCCAGCGTGATGCCCTCGAACTCGGAGCGGCCGGGCGACTTGCGCGGGGAGCTCGGGTCGCCGCCGTGCCGGTGCTTGACGACCTCGGTGGTCCGCTTCAGTGGACTGATCTTGCTGATGCCCGCGACCGTACGACCGTCCCACAGGACAAGGAACTTGAAGTTCTTGTAGGGGTCGAAGCGATGGGCGTTGACGTTGAACTCAGCCATCGGATTCCTTCACGCTTTCCTTCTCGCTCGCCACGGCTTGGGGGACCTCAGAGCTCGAACTGCCCGGACGTCTGCTGGATCTTGACGATCACGAACTCGGCGGGTTTGACCGGCGCGATGCCGACCAGGACGTTGACGACACCGTTCGCGATGTCCTCGTCCGTCGTCGTGTCGTGGTCGCACTTGACGAAGTACGCCTCGCGCGGAGTGCCGCCCTTGAAGGCGCCTTGGCGGAAGAGGTTGTGCAGATACGAGGAGGCGCTGAGGCGGATCTGCTGCCACAGGTTCTCGTCGTTGGGCTCGAACACGACCCACTGCAGGCCGCGTTGCAGACTCTCCTCGACATACAGGGCGAGCCGGCGGACGGGCACGTACTTCCACTCGCTGTCCAGGGCGTCGGAGCCCTCCAGCGTGCGGGCGCCCCAGACGGTCGGGCCGACCAGCGGGAAGGTCCGCAGGCAGTTCACACCCAGCGGGTTGAGCAGACCGCTCTCCCGGTCGGTGAGTCCGACCGCGAGGGAGTGCACCCCGGCGAGCCGCGCCTCGGTGCCCGCGGGGGCCTTCCACACACCGCGCTCGGCGTCCGTACGCGCGAAGACACCCGCGACCGCTCCGGACGGCGGGAAGGAACGCAGCCGCCCGGTGAGCGGGTCGGTGAGCTGCAACTGCGGGAAGTACAGGCCCGCGTGGTTGCCGCGCACCTGGTCGAAGGCCGCGAGGCCGACGCGTGCCGCGTCCACGCTGCCCCAGGAGTTCGGGGCGTCGACCAGGAGGAAGACGCGCCGCTCCTCGCACAGCCGCTGTGCCGCCGAGATCACCGTGACCGCGTCGTCGGTGTTCTCGTACGCCGCCAGCTCGGGAAGCACCAGCAGATTGACGTCGTCCTCGCCGCGCAGCGCCTGGATGCCGCTCTTGTCGGCCTCGGAGCCGATGAGGTCGCGCGGTCCCGGCGGGTCGCCGTCCTCGCCGCCCTTGAGCGGGAACACCGGCGGATTGACCGAGCCTTCGAGGCCCAGGTCGTTGGCGCACTCGCCGACGAAGCGGACGATGTCCTCGGGGTCGGTGGAGCCCGCCACGACCTGGATGCGCCGGCCGAACGCGGTGACCTGGACGCCCGCGAAGGCGTGCTTGCCGGGGGCGTCCGGCAGGGCGCGCAGCTTGCGTTCGAGGAGCAGCGCCAACTCGGTGACATTGCACGGGGCTTCGCCGTCGCTCTGGGGGTCGTAGAGGGTGAACTCGCGCTCGACCTCTCCGATCTTGACCGTGAGGTCGACGGCCAGGTCGGGCAGTTCCTGCCCGAACCTCTTGGAGACGGTGCCCGAGGGGTCTGGGCGGCCCTCACCGACGATGTCGACGCGGATGAGCCGGGAGCCGGAGTTGATGACGGTCGGCGCGTGACGTCCGTGCGAGGCGTCCATGGACAGGCCGGTGAAGGTCTCGCGGGCGCCACCGCGGGCGTCGTACACGCGCAGGTTGAACTCGTCGTCCGGGCTCGATGTGTCGTAGTCGACGGCGACCCGGAGTCCGTTGCCCCAGTGGCCGGGTTCCTTGGCGTGCACTTCGAGGACCGGGCACTCGCTGTGTCCCTCGGTCGACTCCAGGGTGGCGCAGGCGGCCTTGCCGCTGCCCGCCTTGGTGACGCGGACGATCACGGCGACCGTGCCGCCGTTGCCGAAGAACTGGTGCACCGCATAGCCGACGGCACTCTGTGAGCTGAGACCTCCGAAGCGGCGCTCGAACTCGGCGAAGCTGGTGACCCGCACCGGCTGGTTCAGCGGCCCGCGCCGGGTGTGGCCCACAAACGCGGTCACCGAGGTCGTGACGGTCGAGATGGTGCGGACACTGCTGGGAAGCTCTTCGACGTATACGCCGGGATATGTCGGCTTTGCGGCGCTCACTGCATTCGTCGACATTCCCCCTCCTATCCCTGCTCAGGCACCAGATGAAGGCACCAAGAGACGGCAGAGGAAACACTCCATCGAGGCACGCGAGCAAGGACCGCACGCTGGTCACGGCGAGTCACGTGCACCTCATCAAGTTCCCCCGTCAACGCCCGGCCGGTTGGTCGGCCGGACCAAGCAATGCGCTCGTGACTCCTGATGCGTGTGTGTGCTCAACGAAGTATTGAATGCTTGCAAGTTGAGGGGCAAGGCGTGTTCCGGTCACCCCACGGGGAGGTTCTGTGAAGAGCGAAAGGGGCACCTGACTCCGGAACGCGAGCCCCGCCACGCCTCAGAGAATGGGCATGCGTTCGCTACACAGGGTCACGCACTGGGGTCAGCTCTCCACAGGAACGAGCGCCCAACTGGCCCCGGGCATGTCCGTGACACACGCCAAAGGGCCGCCGCCGACCTCCGCCGGGTCGGGGCCGGCGGCCTGCGGGCTGCGGGCTGCGGGCTGCGGGCTGCGGGCTGAAGGACCCGTGCCGTTCGGCCCGGCAATCATGGCCGGAGCGCCGGCGTCCAGGGCGTCGAGCGCGGTCGCCGCGGCGGCCAGGTCCAGCCTCTGCACCGCGTCGGCCGACCGGCCATGCCCTCGGGCCGGCCGGCCACGGTGACGCGCTGTGCCGACCGGCGGCGTCCACACTCCGTGACCACTGATGCCGCTGCGGTTCAGGGGCGCGGGGGCTTAGGGAAGGTGGCTCAACCTCCGGCCACCGGCCTGCGCCGATGCGGGCCCGGACGACTTCGCCGCGCGTGCGGCCCTCGCGGAGTTCGTCGGACTCGATGTGCCAGGGCCGTTGTTGTCTCCTGGGCCGGCTCACGGCCCTGGCCCTGGCCCTGGCCCTGGCCGGCTGCCGCCAGGGCGGCCTCGAACGCCGGATGCCCCGCGACGAGACCCGACTCCGGGGAGAAGCAAGCCACTTCGGCTGGGCCACCGCCCGCCACCGGGCTCTCCGCCGGGCCCGATCGTCATGGGCCGTTGACGCCAGGGAAGGATGCCGGCCCCCGACTGCTCCCCAAGAATCGCCAAAGACCGGTCTCGGATGTCTCCGAAACCGGCCCTGATCTGCGACTGTCTCCAGTCGGGACGACAGGATTTGAACCTGCGACCCCTTGACCCCCAGTCAAGTGCGCTACCAAGCTGCGCCACGTCCCGATGCCCGCCTGACCTGGGGTTTCCCCTGGCCGAACGCGCATGAGAACAATACCGCACTCAGGAGGGTGGTCACGAACGCCTTTACCGCTTGACCTCAACCAAACTTGATGTTCAACGCTGGTCCCATGACGAACACCACCGCCGCACCGGCGCACGACCACCGTGACATGAACCGCCTGATGAGCCTGATGACCGGGGACGAGAAACACGGCCCCGCGGCGACCTCCACCCTGGACGCCATCCGGGTGCTGTACGACCGGGTGCTGCGAGTGACGCCCGGCACCGTCGACGCACCCGACCGTGACCGGTTCCTGCTCTCCAAGGGGCACGGGCCGATGGCGTACTACGCGGTCCTGGCCGCGCACGGATACTTCGGGGAGGAGCTGCTGCCGGGGTTCGGGTCGTACGACTCACCGCTGGGGCACCATCCGGACCGGATGCTGGTGCCGGGGGTCGAGATCGGCAGCGGGTCGCTGGGGCACGGGCTGCCGCTGGCCGTGGGCAGCGTGCTCGGGCTGCGGGCGCAGGGGCTCACCGATCCGCGGGTGTGGGTGCTGATCGGTGACGCCGAGCTGGACGAGGGCAGCAATCACGAGGCACTCGCCTACGCGGGCCCGGCCGGACTGGAGCAGCTGCACACCGTGGTGATCGACAACGCTTCGGCTTCGTACGCCCGGCCCGGCGGGATCGCGGCCCGGTTCGAGACGGCGGGCTGGTCGGTCGACTCCGTCGACGGGCGGGACCACGAGGCGCTGTACGCCGCCTTCACCGCGCCGCACCCCGGGCGGCCGCGTGCCGTGGTCGCCCGGGTCGCCCCCAAGCTCTGAAACGCACCGGCCGAAGACCGAAGAGAGGGAGATTTCGCATGGACACGATGCGTGACCGCTTCATCACCACCACGACACGGCTGCTGGACGAGGACCCGCGCCTCGCGCTCGTCCTGGCCGACATCAGCCGGGACGGCTTCGGTCCCGCCGCGCGGGCCCATCCGGACCGGGTCGTCAATGTGGGAATCAGGGAGCAGCTGCTGATCGGAGCGGGGGCCGGGATGGCGCTCACCGGGCTGCGGCCGATCGTGCACACCTTCGCCAGCTTTCTGGTGGAGCGGCCGTTCGAGCAGGTGAAGCTGGACTTCGGGCATCAGGGAGTGGGCGGGGTGCTGGTGAGCGCCGGAGCCTCGTACGACTGGCCGGCCGGCGGCTTCACCCATATGTCGCCGGGCGATGTCGCGCTCGTGGACACCCTCGACGGCTGGACGGTCCATGTGCCGGGCCACCCGGACGAGGCCGAGGCGCTGCTGCGGCGGGCCGCGGCCGGGGACGGCCGGGTGTACGTGCGGCTGTCGGTGCAGTCCAACGCGCGGGCGCGGCCGGTCGGCGCGGGGACCGGGTTCACCGTGGTGCGGGAGGGGGCGGGCGGCGTGGTGATCGCGGTCGGGCCGATGCTGGACAACGTTCTCGCCGCGACCGACGGCCTCGATGTGACGGTCCTGTACGCGACGACGGTGCGTCCTTTCGACGGGGCCGGGCTGCGGCGGGCGGTCGCTGATCACGGGGTCGCGGATGTGGTGATCGTCGAGCCGTATCTGGCGGGCACGTCGACGGCTGCCGCCAATGACGTGCTCGCCGATCTGCCGCACCGCGTGCTCGGGCTCGGCGTCGGGCGGGCCGAGCTGCGCAAGTACGGGGAGATGGACGAGCACCTCGCCGCGCACGGTCTGGACGCGCGGGGGCTGCGGGAGCGGATCGGCGGCTTCGTCGGTCGCTGACCGGTGCGGTGGGCCCGGGGAGTGCGGGCGAGCACGGCGACGCCGCCGGTGGTGGTACGACCGGCGGCGTCCCCGGGGCCCGCCCGGTGGATCAGGGTGGTTTCGGGCCCTATGGGTGGACGAGTACCTGCGACAGTGCCACGCGTCCGGTGCCGGACGTCACGATCTTCACCGTGCGGGTGCGGCTGTCCAGGTCCACGACGGTCGGGCGCAGTGCCTTGCCGCTGACGTGGATCGTTCCGTCGTCCGTCACCACGTCGAAGTCCGCGGTGGTGGACGAGGAGTTGTTCCAGATCTCGATCTGGCGGATCCGCCGCTCATCACCCAGGTCGACCTGCCACCAGGCGCCCGCCTCGGACAGTGTGCGGGTGTCCGTGTTGGTGTCGCCGTCCAGGGCGAGTGCGGCGTTCGCCGTGCCCTCGGTGGAGGACTGGGTGGCGGTGCCGGCGCGGGCCAGGTCGGTGCGCAGCTGCTCGACCGGGCCGCCGTGGGCGCCTGCCCCGCTCGCGACGGCAAGCGCCTCGGCCGACAGCTTGTCCAGGCCGGTGAGGTTGTCCGTCATGACCGATCCCTTGCCGCCGAGGGCGGGCGCCGCGGTGTCGGTCCAGTTGCCCCGGGCGGTGTTCTCGATGCCGTAATCCGCCCAGTTCGAGACCCACTTGTACCCGATGCGGGTGATGACGTTGCGCTCGACGAGGATGTGCGAGGACTGCTCGTCGAGGTAGATGCCGTTGCCGTCGCGCTCGGTGTTCCCGAAGGCGGAGCGGTTGATGTAATTGCCGGAGACGACGGTGCCCGGCTGTGCGCCCTGGGTGTAGATCGCGCCGCCGTCGTGCTGCTCCTGGGCGACCTCCATGACATGGGTGATCCGGTTGTCGGTCACCTTGTTGTCACGCAGGACGGACTTCTGCGACTCGGGCTGGTTCCAGCCCCAGCCGACCGAGATCCCGGAGTACGGGAGGTGGTCCAGACTGTTGTGGTCGATGGTCAGCCCGGCCTCGTACCCGGCCCAGATGCCCACCGAGTCGGTGTACTCGACGCCGGAGCGGGTGATGGTGTTGTACGCGACGGTGTTCCGCTCCCCCGCGAGCGCCGCCGACGGCATCGGCTCGGTGTCGCCCACGTAGACGGCGCCCGAGGACAGGTCGGTGAAGGACGAGCGGGTCACGGAGCTGTCCTTGGTGCCCGCTTCGAGGATGGCGCCCGCTCCGCCGAGCCTGCTGAACCGGGCGTTCTCGATGCCGACGCGCTGTCCGCCGCGGACCGTCACGGCGGCGGACGGCTTGGTGTAGAAACGGCCGGCGTGGTCCACGGGGCCGGTGGCTCCGGTCAGGGTAAGACCGGCCTGCATGCCCGCGTAGCCCTCGTCGGTCCCGGGCTGCCGGTACGCCGCGTACGCGAAGCCGATCCCGCTGACGGCGAGGTCATGGGCGCCGTCGATGACGAGCAGCTGTTCGGTGTGCGGGGTGACGGCCTGCGCGTGGCGCATGTTCTCGCCCTTGCGCGGCAGGTAGGTAACAGTGCGGTCCTTCGAGTTCCAGACGAACTCGCCCGGCTGGTCGAGGAGTTCGGGGGCGTTCTCGAAGAAGGCGACGCCGCTGTAGCGGGTGGAATCGACCGTGGTGGAGTCCCAGGCGGGGCCGGTGCGGTCGGTGCCGCTCGCCGAGTTGGTCCAGCAGGGCTGGGCGAAGGTCATGACATCGCCGTTCACGGCCGTGATCCGGCAGTGGTAGTTGCGCCAGCGGACCCGGATGACGGCTTCGGCGTCGGTGGGGCGCTGCCAGTCGGCGATGCCCGTGGCGACCGCGCCGGTCATGCCGGTCTTCGTGGCGTCGCAGGTGGCGGCGGCGCAGGCGTCGCCACGGGCGCGGGTGGCGCGCCTGCCGTCGACGAAGAGCTGGCGGGGGGTGACGCCGGCCGGGACCCCGGCGGTCCAGGTTCCGTCGGCGTTCTGCTGCCAGCCGGTGATGTCCTGTCCGCCGGAGAGGACAGGGCGGGCGCCGGGGGCCGCGCTCCAGGTGACGGTGCGGCCGTCCTTCCCGGAATCGGCGGCGCCGAGCTCCAGGGGCTGATCGAGCTTGTACGTGCCGTTCTTCAGCAGGACGCGGACGTCGTGGCCGGTCTCGGTGCGGGCCCGGTCGCGGGCGCCCTCGGGCGTGCAGGGGCGGGCGACCGTACAGGAGGTGCCGTGTCCGTCCGGGGCCGCGTACAGGGTGCGGGTGCCGGGTGCGGCCTGGGCGGCGGGGGCGAGAAGAAGTGCGGCCAGGAAGGCGGCGGTGGCGGCAGCGGCGGTTCCCCGTACGGTGTTCAGGTGGTGGCGGTTCACGCGGAGGCCTTCCAATCCGGGTGGCCGGGCATGGGCGGGTTCACGGCTCCGAAGAGCCAGTCACGCAGGAACGGGTCGAGGGACTTGTCGCCGGTGACATCGACGGTGTGCCGGATGAAGGCCTCGCTGGTGTACGTGGAGTCCTTGAAGCGCTTCACCCACTCACGCATCACCCGGTCGAATCTCCGCCGGCCGACCCGGAGGCTGAGGGCGTACAGGACGAGGGCGCCGCCGTCGTAGATGTTGGTGCCGCCGAGCGCCTTGGGCAGTCCGGGCGGGCCGTCGGCGGCGCGGACCGCGTCGAGCTTCTCGTACGTCGCCCTCATCTTGTCCTCGAAGGCCGACCAGCCGCGCTCCTCGCCGTACAGGCCGGCGTAGTACACGGCGGGGCCCTCGTTGAGCCAGGCCTGCTGCCAGTCGTTCGGGGTGACGGAGTCGCCGAACCACTGGTGGACCAGTTCGTGGACCATGGTCGTCTCGTAGCCGGGATGACCGTCGGCGTTGAGCTTGAACCAGTTGGTGGAGAACAGGGAGAGGGTCTGGTTCTCCAGGGCGTCGGTGTAGCCGTCGTAGATGTGGACGCCGTAGACGGAGAACGGGTAGCGGCCGAACTTCGCCTCCAGCCAGGCCAGATGGTCGGCGGTGCGGGCGACGATCGGCCCGTACTTGTCCTCCTGGCCCTGGGGGACGATGTGGCGCAGCGGGAGTCCGCGGTGGCTGGTGCCGTAGAGGTAGGTGCCCTTGACCACGGCGATGCCGATGAGTTCGGTCGCCATGCGCTCGCGCAGGGCGAAGTGCCAGACGGTGGAGCCGTCGGCGCGCGGGGTCTTGTGGAGGAGTTCGCCGTTCGCGGCGGCGACATAGCCCTGCGGGGCGCTGATGTGGAAGGTCCAGGTCGCCTTGTCGGACGGGGTGTCGTTGCAGGGCAGGAAGGTGTCGGCGCGGGAGGACTGGGCGGCGGAGGCGAAGCCGCCGTCCGTGCCGAACTTCCAGCCGGTCAGGCCGAGTCGGGGCGACTTGCCGTTGCCCCGGTAGCGCACCTCGGTGGTGAAAGCCTGGCCGTTGTGGAGCGGGCGGGCGGGCGTGACGGTGAGCTCCTGGCCGCTCTTGCCGGGCGCGAGCGCCCAGGTGGCGGGGCGGCCGCCGACCGTGACGGAGTCGACTGTGTGTCCGTCGGTGTCCAGGTTGAACGCCGAGAGGTCCTGGGTGGCCTTGGCGTTGATCCGCACCGCGGCGGTGAAGTCGTAGGTGACCGGTGTGAAGTCGAAATTCAGGTCGTAGTGGACGACCTCGTAGCCGCCGTTGCCGAGGGTCGGGAAGAGCGGGTCGCCGACACCGTCCGAGCCCGGCTCCGGGTCAAAGCCGTGCGGCTGTGCGGTGGCGGTCGAGCCGAGTGCGGGTACGGCGACGGCTGCGGCGACCGCCGCGCCGCCGAGCTTCAGGGCCGAGCGTCGCGTCCTCACTTCTTCCCCTTCTGGAAGGCTTCCTCGAACTCGCCGCGGGCCTGCTCGCCGCCCTTGGCCAGGTAGTCCTTGACGAGCTGGTCGTAGGCGGACATGGGCTTGCGGCCCGCGATGATGTCCTTGAGCGCGTCCTGCTTGAACGTGTAGAGGCTGCCGGACCCCTTCGAGTCCCACGTGGGCGAGGAGTACTGCAGGGTCGGGTCCTGCTCCATCATCGGGATCATCTTGGTGAAGGTGCCGTGGACGTGCCGGACGCCCTGCTCCGAGTCGGCGCTGAAGATCGCCGGGACCGCGGAGGCCATGAACTTCCAGGGCACGGTGACGTCCTGGGTGCCCTGCTTGGTGAGCGCCGGGTTGCCCTTGGCGTCGCGGGTGAAGTCCTTGCCCTCGACCCCGTAGTTGATGAGCGTGTACTCCTGGCTGCCGAACGGGGACGCGGCGAAGTCGGCGAGGGCCAGGATCTGCTTGACGCGGTCCCCGGACGCCTTCTTGATGTGGGTGTTCTCCAGCTTGACGTTGTCCATCCAGGCGATGGCGTCCTTGCCGACCGGCACGAAGGGGCGCGGGTCGTACTTCTTGTCGATCGCTCCCATGGCGGCGACGTACCCGACGCCGGGCGCCAGGTACGTGGGCATGCCGTCGTAGACGTAGGCGCCCTTGCCGTTCTTGAACATGTCCGTGTACTGGGCCTTCTGCGCCCCGGACATCTGAAGCGTGCCGGGGTAGAAGCAGCCCGCCTTGTACAGCTGCCGGGCGGTCTCCACCGCCTTGCGGAACTCCGGTGTCTCCAGGTCGGTGGTGAACTTGCCGGTCTTCTCGTCCAGCCGCCAGTAGTAGGGCGCACCCGCCGACATGGCGAGCATGCTGGTCGCGCCCGCGATGATGGCGTACTGGTCCTTCTTGGGCTGCGTCAGTTCCTTGCAGACCTCGACGAACCGGTCGAGGTCGGTGATCTGGTCGAGGCTGGTGACGCCGACCTCTTCGAACAGGTCGTGGCGGTAGACGCCGGCGCCGCCGGTCCCGGTGCGGGCGATCGGGATGCCGTACAGCTTCCCGCCGAAGATGGCGGCCTGCCAGGCGCCCTTCGGGATCGCGGCCAGATTGGGATAGTCCTTGATCCTGTCCCCGGCCAGGTACGGCGTCAGATCGGCGCACTTGGCCTGGAGGAAGGCGGCCTTGTTGTCGACGCCGCCAACCTCCGGGTACATGAAGAGGTCCGGCAGGCTGTCGCTGGCGACCATGGTGGAGAACTTGGTGCCGTAGTCGTCGGCGGGGACGGCGGTGATGTTCACCTGGCCGCCGAGGAGCTTCTCGATTTCCTGCCAGGCGGCGTTCTTGCCACGGGCGGGCGGCGGCGGTGAGAAGGTCTCCATCGTCGCGCTGATCGGCTTCGCACCCTTCAGCGGGGTGTTCTTCGTGGCGCGCAGCGGCTTGGCCGGGTAGCCGAAGTAGCCCTGCGGAACGCCGGCCGCGGTGCCCGCCAGGTCGGGGGCGAGGCCGATGTTGCGGACCGCGGTGCTGGGCAGCAGCGAGGCGCTCTTGGCCTCCGCCTTCGCGGTCGTGCCGCCGTCGCCGCAGGCGGCGAGCAACGGGGCGGCGGCCAGTCCCAGACCGACGCCCGCACCCATGCGGAACAGTGCTCTGCGGTTGATGGGGGTGGAGCTCGACACCTGAATCTCCTTGAGAGAGGGGAAGGAAGGAGTGGGGGGCGGTGGTTGCGCTCAGAGGCCGACGGGGGCCTCTCAGCCCTTGACGGCGCCGGTGAGCACGCCCTTGGTGAAGTAGCGCTGGAGGAACGGGTAGACGCAGAGGATCGGGACGACGGCGATCACCAGGACCGCCATCTGTACGGCCTGCTGCGGGGCGAGCACCTCGCCGGCCGAGGCGGCGTTCAGGCTCTGGCCCTGGAGCACGTAGGTGCGCAGCACCATCGGCAGCGGCCACTTGTCGGAGTCGTTGAGGTACAGGAGCGAGTTGAAGAAGGCGTTCCAGTACGTCACCGCGTAGAAGAGGCTGATCACGGCGAGTACGGCCTTCGACAGCGGCAGCACGATCCGCACCAGGATGCGGAAGTCGCCGGCTCCGTCGACCTTCGCGGCGTCGTACAGCTCCTCGGGCAGGCTCATGAAGAAGGACCGCAGGACGACCAGGTTGAACGCGCTGACCAGGGTGGGCATGACGAGCGCCGCGTAGGTGTCGTACAGGCCGAGGCCCTTGACCAACAGAAAGTTCGGGATGATGCCCGCGTTGAAGAGCATCGTGAACAGGGCCGTCATCAGGATGAAGCGGGAGCCCGTGACGTCGCGGCGGGAGAGCCCGTACGCCATGCCGACGGTGACCAGGAGGCTGGCGAGCGTGCCCAGGACCGTGATCCCGACGGAGACGATCAGCGCGCGGGTGACGACTCCGCCGGTGAGGATGGTGCGGTAGGCGTCCAGGGTCGGGTGGTCGGGCCACAGGACGAGGCCGGAGCTCTTGATGATGTCGGTCTGCGAGGCGAAGCTCGTGCCGATGACGCCGACCAGCGGGTAGGCGACGGCGAGGACGACCACGACGACGGCTGCCGCCTTGGCGGTCTGTCCGATGCGGGTCGGCCGTTCCATCCACGGGGGCCGGCCGTCGGACTTCCGGGCGGGGGCGGGGTGGGGCGCCGGTGCGGTGGATTCCGTCATGGCGCGCGTCTTCTCAGCGGTCAGCACCGCGGTACACCCCTTCGTGGCCGAGTCGGTGGGCGAACTTGTTCGCGCCCAGGACGAGTGCGGTGCCGATGACCGCCTTGACGAGTCCGACTGCGGCGGCGACGCCCCAGTCGTTGTCCTTGATGCCGTGGTAGTAGACGTAGGTGTCGAGGACCTCACCGGCGTCCGGGCCGACCGCGTCGCGCTGGAGCAGGATCTGCTCGAAGCCGACGGAGAGGATCTGCCCGAGGTTGAGGATCAGCAGCAGGATGAGCACGGGGGCGATGCCCGGCAGGGTCACGTGCCACAGGCGGCGTCGCGGTCCGGCGCCGTCGATGGCGGCTGCCTCGTACTGCTGCTTGTCGATGTTCAGCAGTGCGGCGAGGATGATGATCGTGCCCCAGCCGGCGTCCTTCCAGGCCACCTGGAGGGTCAGCAGCCAGGGGAAGGCGTCGGGGTCGCTCATCATGTCGTAGCGCGGCAGTCCCATTCCGCCCAGCACGTCGGGCAGGAGCCCGGCACCGCCCAGGATCTGCTGGAAGATCGAGACAATGATGACCCAGCCGATGAAGTGCGGCAGATAGACGACGCTCTGCACGAAACGCCTGATCCGGTCGCTGGCGATGCTGTTGAGCAGCAGGGCCAGGGCGATCGGGATCGGGAAGAAGAACACCAGCTGGACGAGGGCGATCTCCAGGGTGTTGAAGGTCGCGGACCAGAAGGCCGGCTCACCGAACGCCGCGGAGAAGTTGGCGAACCCCACCCAGACGCTGTGCATGTAGCCGAGGTACGGCTGGTAGTCCTGGAACGCCACCACATAGCCGAGCAGCGGTACGTAGTGGAATACGACGAAGTACAGCAGGCCGGGCAGGGTGAGCAGCAGCATCACCCGGTCCCGCTTGATCCGCTGCCAGAGGCTCAGCCGGTGCTGTGCGACAACGGCCCCGGCAGCGGGCGGGGAGGGTGTTTCAGCCTTCTGCCGCCGCTTTTCCCGCGGCAACGGGGGTGCTGTTTCAGCCATGGTGCGTCCTGTTCGGCTGGGTGGCGCGTGGTGGGCCTTCTGGGGCCGCAAGTTAGTAAGCGATTAACCCAAGCGTCAAGAGATCCGGGCAAATGTCGTTGAGCCGCGATGTTCCGGCGACTGAATCCAGCACCTCTAAACCGCAAATATGGTGTGTAATTGGACAGTTGAGGCGGGCTGGAGCTTGACGGTCGGCCATCACGATCCCTAGCGTGCCGGTCATCCCATAGAACGCGATTACTGTCCGGAGGCAGGGTGCGAACCACCGAAGAGGCACCGGCTCAATCCGGTAGCGATGCTGCGGCACCGTCCCCGCGACGGCCGCGCACCGTCCTGGTCATGAGCCCCGGGCTGCTCGACGACGTCTTCCCGCCACCGGCCCGGGCCCGCCTGGAGGAGGCCGCCGACCTGCTCGACCCGTCCGTGATCAGCGAGTTCGACTCCCCGGCGGCCTCGGCGGCGCTTCGCGGCGCGGAGGTCCTGCTCACCGGCTGGGGCTGCCCGCCCGTCGACGCCGTGCTGCTGGACCGGGCCCCCGCGCTACGTGCCGTGATCCATGCGGCCGGCACGGTGAAAACGTTTCTGTCCCCGGTTGCGTTCGATCGCGGGATCGTCGTCTCGTCGGCCGCCGCCGCCAACGCCGTACCCGTCGCCGAGTACACCCTGGCGGCGATCATCATGGGCGCCAAGCGGGTCTTCCCGCTGGCCGGGCTCTTCCGCACCCGGCGCACCCACCGCACCCACGCCGACCTCGACCGGCAGCACTGGCTCGGCACCCACGGGCTGACCATCGGTGTCGTCGGGGCCTCCCGGATCGGACGCCGGGTCATCGAACTCCTCCGGATCCTCGACGCGGAGGTACTGCTCCACGATCCCTATGTCAGCGCGTCCGAGGCGGAACTGCTCGGCGTCACCCCGACCGACCTCGACACCCTGGTGGCGACGAGTGACGTGGTGACCGTCCACGCCCCCGACACACCGGAGACCCGCGGGATGATCGACGCCCGGCGGATCGGCCTGATGCGACCCGGCACCCTGCTCGTCAACACCGCGCGCGGCCGGCTCGTGGACACCGAGGCGCTGACCGGGCACCTGGTCAGCGGGCGACTGGACGCGGTCCTCGACGTGACATCGCCCGAGCCGCTGCCGGACAGCCACCCCCTGTGGGACCTTCCGAACGTCTTCCTCACCCCGCACCTGGCCGGCGCCCAGGGCAACGAGGTGGGCAGGCTGGGGGCGCTCGCGGTGGACGAGCTGGTCCGGTACGCCCACGGCACACCGTTCGACCACCCGGTGCACCGGGCCGATCTGGGGAGGATCGCGTGAGCCCGCCCCCGGCACAGGCTCTAGGCTCGACGTCACACAACAGCCACCAGGGGGTGAGCCGGATGCGCCGGCAGAGCACAGCCGGGGACGGACAACGGCGGGCAACGGTCACCGACGTCGCGCGGCGCGCAGGTGTGTCGACGGCCACGGTCTCCCGCGTACTGAACCGCAACTACCCGGTCGCCGAGGCGACCCGGGAGCGGGTCGAGTCCGCGATGCGCGAGCTGGGCTATGTCGTCAACGCCCACGCCCGCGCCCTGGCCGGCGTCTCCAACCGCACCGTCGGGATCATCGTCAACGAGGTCATCGACCCGTTCTACGCGTACATCGCGCGCGGTGTGGAGCGGGAGGCGGCACTGGGCGGACGGCTCTGTCTGGTCTGCTGCACCCAGGGCGATCCGCAGCGGGAGCTGGCCTTCATCGATCTGATGCACGAGCGCCGGGCGGACGCGGTGGTGGTGGTCGGCGGCTCCATCGCGGACCGCGGCTACACCACCGAGCTGGCCCGCAGGGCGCGCGAGCTGGACGCGGGCGGATCGAAGCTGGTGCTGTGCGGCAGGCCGCCGCTGGACGAGGAGGCCCCGACCGTCGCGGTCGAGTACGACAACGAGGGTGGCGCCTTCGCCATCACCGACCATCTGCTGATGCAGGGCCACGAGCGGATCCTCTACCTCGCCGGCCCGCCCAAGCTCTCCACCACCCGCGACCGGCTGGCCGGATACCAGCGGGCGCTGCGGCTGCGCGGCATCGCCCCGGACCCCGACCTGGTCCGCCCCGGCACCTTCAGCCGTAACTTCGGCTACCGGAAGATGGCCGAAGTCCTGCGGGACGGGCCGGACTTCACCGCCGTCTTCGCGGCCAACGACATGGTGGCGGCGGGCGCGGCCCAGGCCCTGGAGGAGGCCGGGATCCGGGTGCCGAAGGACGTGTCCCTGGTGGGGTACGACGACATTCCGGTGGCCCAGGAGCTGCGGCCCCGGCTGACCACCGTCCACATTCCCCTGGAGGAGATGGGACGCCAGGCGGTACGGCTGGCCGTGAACGGCGGGGACGAGGACGACTGGCGGGAACCCACCACGGGTGCGCTGCGGCTCGGCACCCACATCGTGGTACGCGATTCCGTTGCGCCGAGGTCTGGCCGCTCCATCCGTAAGTGACCGGTTACTTCCCGCCTGTCCGCAGTTGGTCATAGTAAATCTCAGTAACTTCTTGCCCCCTCTTGCCTCTGGACAGCAACCGCTTACATGCTGGCGCCGAGCAGCACCGTTCCGCACGCTTCCGCCCCTCACTGGTTTCCGCAGGGAGAGTTCCGCATGCGCATGCCCACAGACTCCGCCGGCTCCTCCACCCCTTCTTCCGCCGTCTCATCCCCCGTCGGCCGGCGCTCCGTCCTCGCCGCGGCCGCCGGGGCCGGGGCTGCCGTCGCACTCGGCGCCGCCGCCGGAACGGCTCGGGCCACCACGTCCGGCACCGCCACCGAGCGCACGGCCGGCCGCCCGGTCAAGCTGACCGTGACCGCCCGGCCCGCCGCCGAGGCCGAGCGGCTGCGGCTCGGACAGGCCCTGCGCGGCTCGGAGTTCCAGCCCACCGGGCTGTACGTCCCGGCCGGGACCCCGCTCTCCCTCACCGTCCAGCCGTACGACGATCTGCTGCCCACCCTCTGGATCGGCGCCTGGGACTACTACGGCGAGATCACCGAGCCCCGCAGCTATCCGCTGACCGCGGGGGCGAACACCGTCACGGACCCACACGGCGGCCCGGTCTACCTCACCCTGACGGGCCGCGGCGAGCAGGCCGGTGTGGTGATCCGCTCCGGCGCCGTCCCCATGCCGGTCTTCACCCTGGGCAGCACCTCG
Source organism: Streptomyces sp. NBC_00012 (assembly GCF_045040875.1). Lineage (NCBI taxonomy): Bacteria > Bacillati > Actinomycetota > Actinomycetes > Kitasatosporales > Streptomycetaceae > Streptomyces > Streptomyces sp. NBC_00012. The sequence continues at coordinate 1,250,897 of NZ_CP108309.1, forward strand.
GAGGCCGATTACCAGCACCGGCTGGACACGCTCACCGCCTCGCCGTACGTCGAACTGCACGCACCGAACACCATCATGACGCTCACTCGCGAGGGCGCGCTGCTGTACCGCGACGAGGACCACGCCGCACTGCTCGGGCTGGTCGAGACGATCATCGACTCCCACGCCCGGATCAGCGGTCTGGACGGCTCGAAGCCGGTACACCGGCGCAAGGCCGGGCCGTACCACTTCACCGAGGTCAGCAAGGTGCCCAGCGGCGTGGGCGCCTATGCCACGCACGGCTACAACGGCTTCCCGCGCGCCTACCTCGACCGGGCCACGACCGTGGAGGGGCTGCGGACCCGGGGCTGGGGGCTTTACCACGAACTCGGCCATCTCCACCAGCAGATGGCGTACAAGCCCGGCGGTCTGACCGAGGTCACGGTCAACATCTACTCACTGGCCGCCCAGCGCACCCTGAAGCAGCCGTCCAACCTCCTCACCGTCGACCCGAAGACGGGGCTCACCTACTTCCAGTCGGCACGGCTGAAGTTCGGCACGGCCGGGCTGACGTACGAGAAGTCCTTCGGCGCCTACGAGAAGCTCGTCCCGTTGCGACAGCTGGAGCTGGCGTTCGGCAACGACTTCTGGCCCCGGCTGCACAAGCTGGTCCGCGAGGAGAATCCGCAGTCCGACTACACCGAGAACGACAAGCGCTACCGGGCCCTGGCCACCTACTCCAGCCGGATCGCGGGCTACGACCTCACGGACTTCTTCCTGAACACCTGGGCGTTCCCGATCGACGCCACGGGCCGGGCCGAGCTGGCCGCACTGAACCTTCCGAAGCCGCCCGTCGACCCTGCCACGCTGGCCGACTGACCGCTGCGACAAGGGAGTTCACCGTGAACCTCAGCAGACGCACACTGCTCGCGGCGAGCAGCGCCACCGCCGTCACAGCCGCGACGGCACAAATGACAACGGCCGGTTCCGCGCAAGCCTCCCCCACCGCGGACGCATCCGCCCGAGCCGGAGCCGCGGCCGCACCCACCGCCTGCTTCGACACACTGCTCGAGCGGGCCGAATCCCTGCTCACCGGCGGCGGATTCGACCCGGCCGACCCCGATTTCACCGCCGCGGTCGCGGCCCTGGACACCACGGCCGCGGGACTGTGGGACACCCTCGACCGCAGCGTCGGCCGCACCGCGCTCTGGCCGGACCTCGCGCCGCTCACCGACCCGGGCAACTTCGGCCAGAGCTACACCCGGCTGCGTACCGTCGCGACCGCCTGGGCCACCGAGGGGTCCTCCCTTGCCGGGTCCACACAGGTGGCGGGCGCCCTCGTCGCCGCGCTCCGCTTCACCCATGACACCGCGTACAACCCGGCCAGGCGCGAGACCGGCAACTGGTGGTTCTGGGAGATCGGCGCCCCGCGTGCGCTGATGGACTGTGCCGTCATCCTGCGCGACCGGATTCCCGCGGCCGACCTGACGGACTACCTCGCGGTCGTCGACCGGTTCTGCCCGGACGCGGACCGCCGTACCAACTCCCCCACGCTCGCGGAGACCGGGGCGAACCGCACCGACAAGGCCGTGATCGTGGCGCTGCGCGGGCTGCTGGGACAGGACCCGGCCAAGCTGGCCTCGGCCCGCGACGCGCTCTCCGACGTACGCGACTCGGGCCGCAACAGCCTGTTCCGGTACACGAGTTCGGGCGACGGCTTCTACGAGGACGGCTCGTTCGTCCAGCACGACGTGGTCGCCTACACAGGTTCGTACGGCGTGGTGCTGCTGGGCGGCACGGCGTATCTGCTGGCTCTGCTGGCGGGGTCCGAGTGGGCGGTGGCCGACCCCGAGGTGTCGGTGATGTACGACGCCGTGGAGCGGACCTTCGCCCCGGTGATCTTCGACGGGCTGATGATGGATTCGGTGCGCGGCCGGGCGATCTCCCGTGAGCGCGCCGGTGACCACCGCGACGGTGCGACGGCCCTCGCCGCGATCCTGCTGCTGGCGTCCGGCGCGCCCGCCGAGTACGCGACGCGCTGGCGGTCGCTGGTCAAGGGCTGGCTGACGCGCAACCGCACCACCCCCTTCGACGGTCTCGCGACTCTCCCCCAACTCGCCCTGGCCAAGGCCGTCCTGAGCGACGGGACGGTGCCGGCCGGACCCCGCTCCACGGGCAGCCACGTCTTCGCGGACATGGACCGCGCCGTGCACCGCCGCCCCGGCTGGGCCTGCGCGCTGTCGCTTTCGTCGAAGCGGATCTCGGCGTACGAGGCGGGCAACGGCGAGAATCTGCACGGCTGGTACACCGGCGACGGCATGACGTATCTGTACGACGGCGAAGACCTCGGGCAGTTCAATGACGGCTTCTGGCCGACCGTCGATCCCTACCGTCTCCCCGGCACCACGGTCGACACCCGGCAGCGGACCGATCTCGGCACCGGCGGGGGTACGTCCACCTACCGTCCGGCCAACACCGTCGCGGGTGGCGTGGTGCTGGACGGCCGGTACGGGGCCGCCGCGATGGAGGTGATCGGCGCCCAGGGCACCACCCTGCGGGCCAGGAAGTCGTGGTTCCTGCTGGACAACGCGGTGATCGCGCTCGGCGCGGGCATCACGGCGAGCGACGGCCGACCGGTCGAGACGATCGTCGAGAACCGCAACCTGGGTACGGACGGACGCCACCGGCTGCTGGTCGATGGCGTCCGCCTCCCCGTCGAGCAGGGCTGGAGCGGCGAGTTCGGCCGGGCCCGTTGGGCGCATGTCGACTCGGTGGGCGGCTATGTGTTCCCGGAGGGAACAGCCCTGCACGCCCTGCGTGAGCAGCGCACCGGCACCTGGCGGGCCATCGACACCGGCGCGGACACCGGCGGCAGCACCGACCCGGTCACCCGCCGCTATCTGACGCTCTGGACGGACCACGGCCCCTCTCCCGCCGACGCCCACTACGCCTATGTGCTGCTGCCCGGCGCGTCGGCCGCGGCGACCGCGGTGTGGTCGCGGTCCCGGCCGGTCCGGATCGTCGCCAACGACACCACCGCGCAGGCCGTGGAGGTGCGCCGGGCGGGGCTGACCGCGGTGAACTTCTGGGGCGCCGGAACGGCTGCCGGGATCACCGCGTCGGGCCCGGCGTCGGTGCTGGTGCAGCGCCAGGGCGGACACGTCCGGGTCGCGGTCGCCGACCCGGGCCGGACCCTCACCACGCTCACGGTCGAACTCCCTTTCCCCGTACGGTCAGTGGCACAGGCCGATGGTTCGGTGAGTCTCGTCCCGGGCCGCAGGCCCGTGCTCACCGTCGCCGTCGGCGGCTCACGCGGCCACACCCACAGAGCCGATCTCGTCCAGTAGCCCATCCGCGCATCACCCAGAGGAGCAGCACCACCATGTCCGTCGCACCGCATCTGCAACTGCCGCCGCCCGACCGGCTCCTGTCGTCACGTACCGGCTGGACCCGGGCGCACTGGGAGACGACCGCCGACCGGATGCTGGATGCGCTGGTGCCGTACGCGACCCCCGGCTTCGCCCAGTACCGGCTGCCCGGCCGGGGCAGCTGGTCGGGGGTCGTCTCGGACGGTCTCGAAGGGTTCGCCCGGTCGTTCCTGCTCGCCGCCTGCAGGATCGCGGGCGCGGGCGGGGCGGTCGCCCCCGCGCTGATCGATCGGTACACGGCGGGGCTGGCAGCGGGCACGGACCCCGGCAGTGGGGAGGCCTGGCCGAAACTGACGGACTGTTCGCAGCAGATGGTGGAGGCGGCCTCGGTCGCGGTGGCGCTGCACGAGACCCGGCCGTGGATCTGGGACCGGCTGGACGCCCGGGTCCAGGAGCGGGTCGTCGACTGGTTCTCCGGGTTCGTCGGCGGGCGCACCTGGGACAACAACTGGCGGCTCTTCCAGGTGGTGTCCGAGCAGTTCCTCGCCTCGGTCGGCGCGCCGTACAGCCGCTCGGACATCGAGTCGAACCTGGACAGGATCGAGGACTGGTACGTCGGTGACGGCTGGTACACCGACGGGGACGGCCGGAACTTCGACTACTACATCGGCTGGGCGATGCATCTGTACCCGCTCCTCTGGTCACGGATCGCGGGCGGCGACGACGGAGGCAGGACCGAGGTCTACCGGCAGCGGCTGAGCCGGTTCCTGGAGGACTATCAGCACTTCTTCGGCTCCGACGGCGCGCCGGTCCACCAGGGCCGTTCGCTGACCTACCGGTTCGCCGCGCTGGCTCCGGTGTGGATGGGCGCACTGGCCGACTGCACTCCGCTGGCGCCGGGGCTCACCCGCCGGCTCGCCTCGGGCACGATGCGGCACTTCGCGGAGCGCGGTGTGCCGGACGAGCGGGGGCTGCTGACGCTCGGCTGGTACGACACGTTCCTGCCGAGCACCCAGCCGTACTCCGGCCCCGCCTCTCCGTACTGGGCGAGCAAGGGCTTCCTCGGGCTGCTGCTGCCGGCCGACCACGCGGTGTGGACGGCGCGCGAACTCCCGCTGCCCGTCGAGGAGTCCGACCGGTACACCGCGCTGCCCGCCACCGGCTGGCTGCTGCACGGCACCCGTGACGACGGCATCGTCCGGCTGGTCAACCACGGCAGCGACCACAATCCGCCGTACGAGGAGGGGGCCGACCCGTCCGAGGGCACCGACGATCCGCACTACGCCCGGTTCGCGTACTCGACGGCGACGGGCCCCGAGGCCGCCCCGCACGCCGTGGTCCGCTCCATCGACGGTCATCTGGCGCTCCTGGCACCGAACGGCACCCCGTCGCTGCGCCGCCGGATCCATCCATTGCGCTGCGAGGACCGCGTCGCCGCCTCCTGGTACGCGGCCCGGCTGCCCGGTGACGATCATCCGTACCGGGTCGAGACCACAAGTGTGCTGCACGGTCCGTGGGAGATCCGGGTGCACCGGGTCGAGGCGCCCGAGGGCGCGGTGGTCCGGGAGGGCGGTCACGCCATCGCCCATGTGGAGCGCCCGTTCGCCCTGTCGGGTCCGGACTGGGCACTCGCCCGCACCGCCGAAGGTCTGAGCAGCGCGCTGATCGGGCTGCACGGCTGGGACGGCGGCACCGAAGGGGCGGCCGTGGCACGTGATGTCCAGTCGAATGCGTACGGGCCGCACTCGGCGATTCCGTATCTCCGCAGCGGGCCGCACCCGGGCGGGCGGAGCATCCATGTCTCGCTGGTCGCCCTCTCCCGGGACGCCGTGCATCCGGAGGCGCTGCGCGACGCGGTGCGGGTGCGTGCGGGTGCGGACTCGGTGGTGCTGACGTTCCTGGACGGTACGACGGTCGAGGTCTGAACTGCGAGGACAAAGGACTCATCGGGGTCGTCGGCCGGGCGCCCCGGCGCCGGGCGGGCGTGCCCGATCAGATCCCGATGCCGTTGCCCTCCCGCTGGTCGATGTGCCCGACGAGCTCCATGGCCAGGGACTTGATCGTGTCGAGTCCCGCCCTGCCCCACGGCCGGGGCACGGTGTCGACCGCGCAGACGGCACCCAGGGCGATGCCCGTGCGGTCGATCAGGGGTGCTCCGAGATAGGAGCGGATGCCTATTTCGTCGACCACCGGATTGCCGGCGAACCGCGGGTAGTCGCAGACGTCCTCCAGGACGAGCGCCTTGCGCCGTACGACGACATGCGGGCAGTAGCCGCGGTCGAGCGCCACATACCGGCCGCTGCGGCTGCTGCCTGCGGCCGCGGCACCCAGGTCGGATCCCTTGTGTGCGCCGCCCGGAGTGTGCAGCCCGGCGAAGAACTGCCGGTTGCCGTCGATGAAGTTGACCATCGAGAAGGGCACTTCGGTCACCTCGGCCACCCGGTCGGCGAAGGCGTCGAAGTTGTCGAACGACGCGTCGGGGCGCTCACCGAGCCCGAGCGTCCTCAGCCGCTGGGTACGGACCACGGCATCGCCGTCGACGGGCGTGAGCAGGATGCGGCCTGTGGTGTCCCGGATCACGGGCGGGCTCCGAAACCGGTCAACGGGGCCGAGGAAGAAGTGGCGTTGATCAGGTGCTGGACCAGTGTGACCAGGGCCCCGGTGCCCGAGCTGGCGATCCGGGCGTCGCAGAGCACCACCGGTACGTCCGGGCCCAGGTCGAGTGCGGCCCGGATCTCCTCGGGCGCGTAGCGGTAGGCGCCGTCGAACTCGTTCACCGCGACGATGAATCCGATGCCTCGCCGCTCGAAGAAGTCGACAGCGGCGAAGCACTCCGCGAGCCTGCGGGTGTCCGCGATCACTACGGCTCCCAGCGCTCCCTGGGAGAGCTCGTCCCACATGAACCAGAAACGTTCCTGGCCCGGGGTGCCGAAGAGATAGAGCACATGCTGCTCGTCGAGGGTGATGCGGCCGAAGTCCATCGCCACGGTGGTCGCGGTCTTGGACTCGATTCCTTCGAGGCTGTCGGTGGCGGCGCTGACCTGGGTCAGCAGCTCTTCCGTGCTGAGCGGTGCGATTTCGCTGACCGCGCCGACGAACGTCGTCTTGCCGACCCCGAACCCGCCGGCCACCAGCACCTTGAGCGCGACGGGAAACCCCTCGGAGCCCGTGGGGCCGCCGGGGGCGCCGTGATCCGGCTCGGGTTCGTGGCCCGGAGCGTCCGCATAGCCCTGCGTGCCGCTGTAGCCCTGCGCGTCCCCGTAGCTCTGAGCATCCCCGTGGTTCCCCGGGTGTCCGTAGCTATCCGGGCCGCCACCGCCCTCGAACTGACCGTGGCCTCCGCGGCTTTCGTGACTTCCGAAGCCTTCGGGGCTTGCGTCGTTCCAGTACGCTGCAGGGCTGCCGAAGCCCTCAGAGCTGTCGTCGTAAGCCATCGAGCACTGCCTCCAGCAGAGATCGGTCGGTGGGCATGTCGTGGAAGGCGGGCGGGTGCGCGGTCACTGCCCCGCAGTCGACCAGGTCGGAGACGAGCACCTTGGTGACGACTGCGGGCAACCGCAGATGGGCGGCGATCTCGGCCACCGAGGTGGGGCCGCCGCACAGCCCCAGCGCGACGGAGTGCTCGGGACCGAGATGTATCTGCGGTTCACTCCCCGTGGCCATGATCAGGGAGAGCAGATCGAGCACGGCCGTAGGACGGGTCCGGCCGTTGCTCACGGTGTACGGGCGAATCAGCCGGCCGGCCGCGTCGTCGAGCAGAGGCCCGTCCTGCGGGACCGACACCCTCACAGCCCCGTGGTGCCCGGCGACCCGGCCGCTTGTCTGACGGGCGTCATCAGATAGGGCCGGACGCTCTTGACCAGCATGGTCATCTCGTAGCCGAGCACCGCCGCGTCCGCCTCGCGTCCGGCGAGGACGGCGAGGCAGGTACCGGACCCGGCGGTGGAGACGAACAGCAGGGTCGAGTCGAGCTCGACCACCACCTGCCGTACCTCGCCGCTGTCACCGAAGCGCGCTCCCGCGCTGCGGCCGAGCGAGTACAGGCCGGCGGCCAGCGCCGCCATGTGGTCGGCGCTGTCGGCGTCCATGCCATGAAGGGATTTCACCAGCCCGTCGGCGGAGAGGAGAACCGCGCTGCGTGTGTACGGAACGCGCTGGACCAGTCCGCTCAGCAGCCAGTCGAGGTCCGGGACCTGACCGGACGGCATATCGGTCGCCATGGTGCATCTACTCCTTGGAGGTGTTCGTTTCGAGAGGGTCGTCGGCCCGGGCCGCGTCAGGGCCCAGGCCCGAGGGGTACGGGGCGACGGTCGCGGTGGCTCCGCGTACCGGCAGCGGTTCGAGTGGGGCCCGGGGCTGCCAGGCCAGCGGGTCGGCCGCCGCCCCGGGGGCTGTTTCCGGCTCCGGGGCGGTGTCGGCCTCGGATTCGCTGCGGGCCTCGGCGAGTTCGATGCCCCGTCGGAAGGCCGCCATGAGTCCCGGGTCGTGCAGTGCCTGTTCGTCCTCGCTGCGCGGGGCCGGTGCCTCCCTGAGCTGCGGGACCAGGTGCTCCTGGTTGGCACGCCTGGGCAGTTGGGGCCGGCCCATGCTGCCGCGCACCACTGTGGGCTCGGAGCGGGCGGCGTCGGGTGCGTCCTCGGCGGTCCGGATGCCGGGGGTGGCCTCGGCCGGGGTCGGGCGGTCCCGGCACTCGGCGCGCAGCGGGAGCGGCGGGGCTTCGCCCTGGCCCTGGTCGCCCTGTGCCTGCTGGGGCGGTTGGTGCAGGCGCAGCGGCTGGCTGGGGACGTAGGGCTGGCGGACGGCGTTCGTCTGCGGACCCGGTGCGGTGCTCGGACCGGGGTTCAGACTCACGTTCGGCGCGGGGTTGGCGTTCAGGCTCGGGGCCGGTTCCGGCCTGTGGTGGCCGGCCCGGTCGTCCTCGGCCGGTGGGCGGTGTACGGGACCCGGGGGCGGCACCGGTGCCGCGCCGCCCTCGGCCGGAGTGTCCCCGTCCACGCCCAGCAGGGACTGCGGGAGGACGAGTACGGCCTGTGTGCCGCCGTAGATGTTGCTCTGCAGCCGGACCGCGATGCCGTGCCGCCGGGCCAGTGACGCGACGACGAACAGCCCGATCCGGCCGTCCTGGAGCAGATGCGCCACATTGACCTGGTCGGGGTCGGCGAGCAGGGCGTTCATCCGCTTCTGCTCGATGCCCGGCATGCCGAGCCCCCGGTCCTCCACCTCCAGAGCCAGTCCGGCGGTGACCTGCTGGGCGCGCAACAGCACCTGGGTGTGCGGGGCGGAGAACACGGTCGCGTTCTCCACCAGTTCGGCCAGCAGGTGGATCACGTCCGCCACGGCGTGGCCGCGCAGCGTGCCGGCGATCGGCGGCACGAGCTTGACCCGTGGATACTGTTCGACCTCGGCGATCGCCGAGCGCAGGACCTCGGTCATGGTGACGGGGTTGCTCCACTGCCGCCGGGAGACGGCGCCGCCGAGGACGGCGAGGTTCTCGGCGTGCCTGCGGATGCGGGTGGCGAGATGGTCGACGTGGAAGAGGCCCTTGAGCAGATCGGGGTCCTCGACCTCGTGCTCCAGCTCGTCGAGCAGCTGGATCTCCCGGTGCACCAGCGACTGCAGCCGGCGGGCGAGATTGACGAAGACCTCGACCTTCTGGTCCTCGCCGGAGTGGTCGGCGAGCCGGGACGCCTGGACGACCGCGGCCACGGCGGCCTCCTGCTGGCGGCCGAGCTCCTGGGCGAGCAGCTCGAAGCCGTCGCTGCCCGGAGCCGAGGGCTGTGCGGGCTTGCGCGCGGGCACCGGTTCGCCGTTGCGGAGCTGTTCCACCACCCGCTGCAGTTCGGCCTGGCCCTGGGCGCTGGCGCGGCGAAGTGCCAGACAGCGGCCGAAAACGGTGGTGGCGACGCGATTGGCGGCGAGGTACGCGGCCAGCACCGCGGCGAGTGCCAGGGTTCCGGCAGCACCCAGCGCGATCCAGAGCTCGCCGGAGAGCCGGGCTCCGGTGGAGCGGGCGGTGAAAATGACCGCTGCGGCTCCGCTCAGTACCGCCACGACGGTCGGCAGCACCGCCGTGCGCAGGAGTTGGGGGCGTATACGCGCCTCGGGGGACGGCTGGGCGGCGCGCGGCCTGCCCGCGGCCGAGTGGGAACGGGCACCCGGTCGGCCGTGCCGTCCGCCCTCTCGGCGTTCCGGGCGCGCTACGGGCGCGCGAAGTTGAGACATCAGTGTCCTCGGTACGTGGGGCACCAGGAATCGGCGTTCATGCGGTGGCACCTACGGTGGTCGGTCAGGCTCGGCGCATCGGTCGGGCGGGCTCGAAAGTCATGAGCCCACCGTTGATCACCGGCCACACACGGTAGTCGTCAATCAAGCGGGTGCGGCGGGCAGTTGTCGAACTTGCCCGCCATCCGTCCCGCTCTGGTATGACCGCTCGCACAAGGGACCGATTACTCCGCATTGGCACCTGGCCGGCCGACACCCGAACGGCCGATCCGAATGAACCCATGAGCACACGAAACGGCCCGGCCCGTACCCCCCACCGGATCGGCCGACAGGTCCGTGATCCGGGCCGCCGCCGCGGGCCGGTGCTCGACCGGCTGCGGAGCCACCGCGCGCCACCAGGGCGCGGAGGGAATGGCCTGCGCCGTGGGTTCGAAGGGACGGGTGGTAGTCGTACCCGAGTGATCCACCGGACGAGGTATCGGAGCTGATCCGGCCGGTCATGTCCCCGGCAGGATTGGCAGCACAGCCTCCACGGCGTCCTGGCAGGGAGGGCCGGCCGGCCACCACTGGCCGGACTGCTTGCGGAACGGGTACCAGTGACCGTCCGGTCCGTACCGCAACTCGATATCGTGACCGACCAATTGGAGGCGGCCGCCGGTGCGGCGCAACAGGGGAGGGCCGGGCAGGCCGGGAAGCGGCCGGGTGAGGAGTTGTTCGCGTGCCGCGGTCTCCGCGGCACGCGGTGGCACCTGGCCTCCATCGAGGACGGCCAGTGCGGGTTGGCCACCGTGCTTCCACGCCGCGCTTGCCCGCGCGAGCCGGGCGCGCGCCTGCTCTGAACTGTTCAGCAGGCGGCCTACGACGCGAGGATCGCCGTCCGCTCGTGCCGCGCGCCGGACGGTGTCCAGCCAGGGGTCGGTGTCGAGCCACAGCCGGGCGGCGGGGGCGCCTCCGGTGGCGACCGCGTGGCTGTAGGCGTCGGCGGCACGGTGGGCGGCGTCGTCGGCCAGCGTGCGCAGCCGGTCGGGGGCGACAAGGCTGTCCTCGTGGCCCGGATCCGGGAACGGTCCGACGGTGACGGGCCCGGTCGCCGGGGCGGGAAGCTCCGGCAGGGGAGGCAGTCCGCCTTCCTGCCTGGCCCGCGCGAACGCCTCGCCGGCCGGGACTCCGCGAGCCGCGCCCGCCCTGGTCAGTTCCGCTTCTTCGGCAGCCTGTTCGGCAGCGGCGGCTTCGCGTTCGGCGCACCGGAGCGCTGCTTCCTCACGCACGAAGTCCAAGTGGTGGCCGCGGAGCAGCAGGAGGGCGTCGGGGCGGGCGTCGATGGCCCGGGCGTACTGGTAGGAGACCGCTGCCGCGTGTTTGCAGGGGAAGCCCCAGTCGGGGCAAGTGCATTCGTAGTCGGTGAGGCCGGGTCTGGGTACCAGGGCAATGTCTTCGGCGACGGCGATGCGCGCGGTGGCCTCGCCGAGCTCCCCGCGGGACAGTTCGGCGGCGGCGTCGACGTCGTCCGTCCATGCGTCGAGCAGCCGGTCCGCCTCCGCCTCGGGCAGTTCGGGAACGCGGAGCATGACTCTGTACGGGCGGCGGCCGCTGCCGGTGACCCGGGCGGACAGTTCGCCCGCGCGTACGGTGATGTCTCCGACCGCCCCGCGCCGGGCGTAGGTGCGGGCACGGTCGAGCCTGGCCGCGTGCCCGGAGTCCCGTCTGCGAGGACTTTCCAGGGCGGCGATCCACAGGATGCCCCACGGCCCGTCCGTCAGCTTCCGCTGTCCCGGTACCGGCGGCGGCTTCGGGAGGACCAGATCAACGGGGCGCTTCCCTGTGCCGTTGCGGCTCATCGGCTGCTCCGGTCGGTGGTGGTGTGCAGGGCGACCAGGTCGGCGAGTTCGTCGTCGGTCAGGTCGCTGATCGCGGCCTCTCCCCGGTTTCCGCCGAGGACCGAGTCTGCCAGGTCGCGCTTGGACGAGATGAGCTGTGCGATGCGCTCCTCGACCGTGCCTTCGGTGATCAGCCGGTGGACCTGGACCGGCTGGGTCTGGCCGATACGGTAGGCGCGGTCGGTGGCCTGGTCCTCGACGGCGGGATTCCACCAGCGGTCGTAGTGCACGACATGGGACGCCCGGGTGAGGTTGAGGCCGGTACCGGCTGCCTTCAGAGAAAGCAGGAACACCGGGACCTCGCCCCTCTGGAAGGCGTCGACCATCTCCTCGCGGCGGTGCACCGGTGTCCCGCCGTGCAGCAGGAGCGTCCGCACACCGCGCCGGGCCAGATGCGCCTCCAGCATCCGCGCCATCCGCGTGTACTGGGTGAAGACCAGCGCGGACGCGTTCTCGGCCAGGAGGACGTCGATCAGTTCGTCGAGGAGTTCGAGTTTGCCGCTGCGTCCGGTGAGGCGGGCCGCCGTGTCCTCCTTCAGGTAGTGGCCGGGATGGTTGCAGATCTGCTTGAGGGCAGTAAGGAGTTTGAGGACCAGGGCGTGCCGGGTGATGCCCTGTGCGTTGCGGATCTCGTCCATCGACTCCCGTACCTGTGCCTCGTACAGCACCGTCTGTTCCCGGGTCAGCCGGACTGGGTGGTCGGTCTCGGTCTTGGGCGGCAGTTCGGGCGCGATGCCCGGGTCGGTCTTGCGGCGGCGCAGCACGAAGGGGCGGATGAGGCGGCCGAGCCGTCCGGCGGCCGCCGCGTCGGCCTCGGCCTGGCTGCCGCGGGCGGCGCGTTCGGCGGCCCGGCCGTAACGGTCCCGGAAGGCGGTGAGCGGGCCGAGCAGACCGGGCGTAACCCAGTCCAGGAGCGACCAGAGTTCGGTGAGGTTGTTCTCCACCGGCGTGCCGGAGAGCGCTACCCGGGCCTGGGCGGGAAGGGTACGCATGGCCTTGGCGGTGACCGAGGCGGGATTCTTGGCGTGCTGCGCCTCGTCGGCTACGACGAGTCCCCACGGTCCGGCCTCGCAGAGGGCGGACAGGTCACGGCGGAGGGTGCCGTAGGTGGTGAGGGCGATCTCCCCGAGCCGGATGTCACCGAGGTCGCGTGCGGGTCCGTGATGGCGGCGCCAGGGCGTACCGGGCGCGAACCTGTCGATCTCCCGCCCCCAATTGCCGAGCAGCGAGGCGGGACACACCACCAGGGTGGGGCCGCAGGCCGTCCTCGGATCCTCCTGCCGGCGCAGGTGGAGGGCGATGGCGGTGATCGTCTTGCCGAGCCCCATGTCATCCGCGAGGCAAGCACCCAGGCCGAGACGGGTGAGCCGGTCCAGCCAGGCCAGGCCACGCAGCTGGTACCCGCGCAGGGTGGCCTCCAGCCCGGCGGGAGGCAGCAGCTCGGCATCCGCGGCGTGCTCCGGTGCGGTCAGCCGGTCACGAAGGGAGGCAAGCCATCCGTTCGGCCGCACCGGGGTGACGGATCCGTCATAGCCCGCCACCTCGCCCGTGAGAACGGCCGTCAGTGCCTCCAGGGCACCCAGTTCGCGTGGCCGGCTCCGGGCCTTGCGTACCAGCGCCTCGTCGACGACGACCCACTGGTCCCGCAGCCGCACCAGCGGGCGCCCGGCCTGTGCCAGCCGGTCGAGCTCCGCAGGGGTGAGAGTGCGGTCGCCGACCGCCAGCTCCCAGCGGAAGGAGAGCAGCGCGTCGGGTGTGAAGAAGCCCGATCCCTCCGGTTCTTCGTCCGGCGAACCGCTCCCGGGCTCGACGACTGCCTGTACGACGAGGTCCCGGACCAGGTCCTTCGGCAGGTGCACCGCCACACCCACCCGTGCCAGGGCACCGATGCCGTCGTCCAGCAGGGCGAGAAAGGCGTCGTCGTCCACGTCCAGTGCGTCCGGCCCGGCCGGTTCCAGCAGCCCGGTGAGCGCGGGCCAGACCTCGGCGGCCGCACGCAGCACCGCGTCGATCCGCGCACGGTCACGAGGACCGAATCCGTCCACGGTCCCACACCGCACCTCGGCCAGGTCGGCGAGCAGCAACGGATCCGCCAGCGAGCGCACCTGGGGCACACACCGCGCCGCCGCTCCGAGGCGGTCTGCGGCGCCCGCGCCCGTGCCGTCGTCGGCGCTATCGAAGTACCCCTCCGTATCCGGCAGTTCAAGCCGGAGGGAGAGCTGGACACCGGCGTCCCGGCCGTCGGCAACCTTGGCGGCCCAGCCCCCCAGCCCCGGCAGATGCCTGGAGTCCCGACCGGCGAAAGCGGCCTGCCCTGCAGCGGCGGCAGCGGCGGGCGTGCGCGGCAGCAAGTCGGCCACCGCGTCCAGGAACAGACGCAGCCGGTCGTACGGATGCGGCAGAAACAGCGGAGTACGCCCACGCCCGGCCTGCTCGAACGGAGTCGCGTACGCGGCGGGGTCAAGGGATCCGGCCAATGCCCGTACCCAGCCGGCGTCCTCCTGCGAGAACGGCCCCAGCCTCCACGCGTCGTACCCGCCAGCACTCAGCCCGGGCAGCAACAACCCTCGGCCGGCCATGTGCAGCGCATAGAGGGCCGCGTGGCGCCATGCGGCCCCTGTCACGGTAAGCCGCTCCGGCGGCTCGTCCAGCAGCAACGGCAGAACGTCGGCGAGCGGGCACACCACCGCGGGAACGGTCCGTCGCCGCCCGCCGCGACCGTGCGGCAGGACCACCAGGAGCTCTTCGGCGGGAGCACCGGCCGGCAGCCGCCCACCCTGGGCGTGGAAAGCGATCCGTCCGGAGCGCGGTGGATCGCCCGGCAGGAACACAGCCGCGCAACCCCTCAGATCCTCCCACCACACCGGGTCGAACATGACGGCCCCAGAAACGGGTGATACCTGCTCCGTCCCGGACCCCGGCTCGGAAGTCACAGGCGGGTCCACAGTCTGCCGATGCTGGGAAGGAATACGCCCCTTGGACAGGCGGGGATCATCGATCTCCCGACCGTCCACATCGATGTACCGAGCGCTCTGCTCCTGGCCTTCGTCGTTCATGGTCACCACGCGGTAGACCGTGGCCATCGTCTGGTTCCTCTGCCGACGTTCCCCAGCCGCGCCTGCCGCCGGTTTTCCTACTGATTGCCCCAGCCGTGAGTCCACCGACCGGATCGCTTCAACGCTACCGGAGCGGACAACCTCGTAGTGAAGCTCTCCGCGATCGATGGACACTCTGTCTCGTGGCTCTGCCCACCGGTTGGGACTCGATCGGTATTTCGGCACCCCTGAGGAAACCGCGCCCCTCCTCAGGCGCCCGCCGGACGCGGACGACCAAGCCCGATGGCGCGGATCCCCGCGTCGGCAGCGGCACAAAGTACTGCTCCATTGAGTGCGGTGTGACGGCAGCGGTCGCGGCGACGGTGGTCGTGGGTGCTGCCGTGGTGGTCTGTCACCGGCGTGTGGCGGCGTCCGCGCGCGCTTCGGGGGACCGGGCCTACGCCCAGGGCACGGCCGGCATCGTCCTCATGGCCGTTGCCTGTACGAGGCGGCGGTCTTCCCTTTCGTTGCCGGTTCGGTGAACGAGGAGGAGCAACAGGCGTGCCGTACCCTCGCCTACCGGTTCGCCACCTACGACGCCCTGCCCCGGCAGGTGCGCGTGGCGGCGGCGGAGGCGCTGGAGAGTATCGACGACGGCCAAGACAAGAAGACGGCACAGACCACGGTGAGGGCGCTGACGATGTCGGTCTACGGCCACCGCCTGGACAACCGCTGACCCGCACCACTACCCATCAGCAACTCCCCACGCCGCGCTCACTTTCCAGCAACATAAGGCTGTCGTGGGTCGTTTCGGTCGCTGACGGCCGACGCGGCCCGACCCGCCCGTCGCCTTCAGGGCGGCACGCGGACACAGTTGCCCGGCGCGGCCGGAGCCTTGTGGCGAGCCAGAGTTCCCAGGGATCGCTTCCGTCTCCGCTGATGCCGGGGCGCACTGCGGAAGGAGGGGGACCTCGACTGGCGGGATCTGTCCCCTGTCAGAGGCTACATGCCGGGAATCCTCCCCCAGCGTGATCTCCTCGAGGGCTGAGGCATGGACGGCCGCCGGGCACCCTACGGCCGCTGCGGATTCACCGCCGTGGTGTGGACGCCGCTGAGGGCTGTCGGACGCTATCCCGGTCCGCGCGCTGTGTAGATCGGCTTGTCCCCGTCGCGCAGACGCTGGTGAGGGAGAACAGGAGTTGCCTGGCAGCAGCAGGGAGCCTTCCCCGCGGGTGTAACTGTGCCGGAGGACACGCTCGGCCTCCAGCAGGAGCACATCCAGGTTCCTCATGTTCCTCTGCCTTGGCTGCCATCCAGAGAACTCGGAAGCGTTCGCTCGGCTCGTCCAGCAACTGTTCCTGGGTCGTGTTGGAGGCCGGCATTCGCATACCGAGCGCGAGAGCCACGTCAAGGACGGTTTCCCACGGCTGGACCTTCCGGCCGGAGAACACGTTGGAGACGGTGGTCTTACTCCTCCCTGTGTAGCGCGCAATGTCGGCCTGACTGAAGCCTCCTGCGGCCTGGCGGAAGGTCGGCCCCCTCGACTCGCCCTTGCGCCCCGTCTCAGGCACCCCCTCCCTTCCGTCGCCACCGGGCCCAGACCTGGTTCGTGATCCAGACGATGAAGGCGACGACAAGTCCGGCGATAACGTTCTTGGCGATCTCGTCCATGGAGATGAGCGTTGTGCACGTCCGGGGTCTCCTGGACAGTTGTGGACAACTGGCTGTGGTCCACCTGCTGAGCCCTTACTGGAGATGGGGCCGTTCGCGACTGCTGGCGCCGTACGCATGTCGCTCGTCGTCGTGGAGCTGTCCGGATGTGGCGACGCGAACCGCAAGGAAGCCCCTCGCGAGCAAGCACTGGCAGCAGTCCAGCCCCGGCCGGGCCGGTTCCTGAAGAGCTTCCTGAGCTACTCGGCTTTCCACCGGGTGATGAGGTGCTCCTTCCAGCCCTTGGGTGGAGGCCAGGGGACGCCCCAGTCCGCGAGCTGCTCCCGGGTCCAGCCGCCTGCGGGAGTGCGGGCAAGTTCGATCTCCTCCGGGGAAGGGGCGATGCACGTGGGGGCGGGTGCGGGACCGGTCTCCCCGGGGAGACGGTCGGGTGCGGGCACGACCGGGTCCGACGGAGTGCTGGGGCGGTTTGATGGTGGGGCCGGGCGGAGCCGGTAGGGGCGGCTATGCCATGTCCAGCCATGCTTGAGGATCAAGGAACACAGGTCCAACGTATCCAGGGGCGGAGAATCGGCTGCGGCTACGACCTGCGGCCAGGTGAGCTCTCCCTGTGCATCGAGGGCGGCGGCCAGCGCCATCTCCAGACGCGGGTCGACCGTGCGGTGTTCGAGCAGTCGGCGGGTGCGGTTGCCATCCGTGGCCACGAGGCCCCAGCCCCGTAGCCGACAGAACTCCTCGGTGGCCCGGTACTTGGCGACGTTGATGCCCATCGCCATTTCGTAGACGGGTTTGACCTCGATGAGGATGCAACGGCCGTCCACGGTCGCGGCCAGGAGATCCGGGTAGTAGGTGCGCTGTTGCCCGGCAAACTCGTAGCTGATGGCCAGGGGTTGTTCCTGGTAGTACGCGATCTGCGGCGCGAAGCTGAGCAGTTGGATCACTCTCAGCTCTGTCCCTGACTCGTACGACACATCACGGTCCAGCTTCGGGCAATGCCACACTCCGAAGCGTCCCCGGTCGGCGCTCTCCTCCTCCCGGAGGGTTTCCAATTCAGTGCGTGGCGGGGCCGGTTCGGGCTCGCCGAACCAGGTGATCTCACCGGCCAGAGCTTCCCAGCGTCGGCTGGCACGTTCGATACGTCGCTCCCCTGTCGCTTCACGACGGGCCGACTCGTGCCGCAGGATGCGTATCGTCGACGCCTCTGCAGCCAGGTTGTCCGCACGTACCTTGTCCGCGCCGGCCAACCGTGCCAGAAGAGGTATCGCCTGCCGAGGCGTGACCGAGGGCAGCAGCACGTCTGACAGGTCGAGTAGCCGTTCCGCCGCCGATGGCCCTGCCTCGGGCGGAACCCGCTGCACACAGCTCAGCTCGGCCAGTACCTGTCGGAGCTTTCGCGAAGCCGGAGCGTCGATTTTGGCCAGGCGACGGATCGCCCTCGTCTGCAGTTGCCGAACCCTCTCCCGCGACACGCCGAGGGTCTCTGCGACCTTCTCCAGGGTTTGGGCCGGTTGATCGTCAAGTCCCAGGCGACGGGAGAGGACCTCCCGGTCCCGCTCCGCGGGCATCTCATCCACGGCCGCGGCCACCAGCTCCCTCAAGACGAGCACCGTGTCGGCATCGCGTTCGGCGATCAATGGCCAGTTGGCCGTCAGGCGCACGGCGCCCGGGCACACGCACTCGAGCAGCCAGTGGTCCAGCAGCACTTCGCCGTCGTGCCACAACCGCCGGGCCGCTGTCCGCCGTACCGCCACGGCTTTGGCCGCCAGGTCGTGAACCACTTGTCGGGCTAGGAAGACCTCGCGGCGCTCGGGACGCAGCACATGGCCGGTCACGTGCTCCCAGTCCGCCAGCACCTCGGCCGTCGAACTCGCCGCGGCTGCTCCCAGGGGCTCGGTGGACGCGTGCGCCCTGTGACGCTCACGCCGTTCACGGAGACGCCGCTCGGCACCCACCTCTCGCCAGGCGTAGCCAGGATCCGCGGCCAGCCGAGACCTCAGCCAATCCAGCGGATCGTCGGCGGCCGAGTCGGACCGTGGAACGAACCGGTCCAGACGCGCATGGACACCGCCCGTCGTACGGCCGTGCCGCTCAGCGAGTTCGGACAGAGCCAGCCCTTCGCGCACGCCTTCGACAAGCTGAGCGTCCTCCTCTTCGCTCCAGGCACGGCCACGCCTCGCCCCGGCCGCCTGATCCTGCACGCTCTCTCCCCCTCGGTTCCGGCCGTTGTGGGGGCAGTATGCCTGCTGGTGCTGACAACACGCCGCTACGGACTCCCGGCGCTACCCTGCCCCGCCTGCTTGAGGGGCCCGTGTCCGTTCGCAATTCGCGCCGGCACCTCCCAGGTTTCCTTGGCAGTCAACGACAACTGGGAGCGGTCCCTTTTGCGTCGGCAGGGCCTGAACTGCTCGGCATCCGCCGCACGCTCCCGGCGGGGCGCGCCGTCCAGCGAACGCACCAAGCGGTCTCGCTCTACGCCGGGAAGACGTGCCAGCAGGCGCACGATCCGACGGAGGTCATTCTCGCTCGCTGTCATCGATCACCCGCAAGGTCGAGATCGTGCCTGGGGGCCTCGGCAGCAGCCTGCGTCGGCCGGGGCCGACGCCACGGGTGAGCGATCGGATGGGACACCCCACGCCACCAAGGGTCAGAGGGTAGGTTCCCCGCAGGTTCGAATGGCTCGCCAGGACGGGGGAACGCCACCACCTGGCCGGCCTCCTCGGCCGCGTCCTTGGTCCACTCTCCCGGCTCCGCCCACGCATGTGGGGCCAGGTTGAACGTAGCCCAGTGGATCGGCAGGAGCACGCCGACCGGGGCGCCTCCCTGCAGGTCAAGATGGGCCTGCACCCCCTGGGCAGGCGACATATGAATGTCTGGCCAGGCCCCGGGCAGCGGCGTATGGTCCGTGTGGTTCTTGGGCCAGTACTCGGAATAGGCGCCGATCTGGATCATCGTCGCGTCAAACGGACCGTGCTCGGCGCCGATGTCCTTGAAGCCGGGGAAATACCCGGTGTCGCCGCTGTGGTAGATCCGGTGCTCGGGGCCGGCGACGGCCCAGGACGCCCAGAGCGTGTGCTGCTGATTGCGCAGGCCACGGCCGCAGAAGTGCCGCGCCGGGGTGGCGGTCAGGCTTATCCCGGCGATCTTCGTGGTCTCGTTCCAGTCCAGCTCGCGCATCCGGTCGGTGGACACGCCCCACCGCTCCAGGTGGGCGCCGACCCCCAGCGGGGCGGCGAACACCGTGTCCGTCCCTGCGAGCGCGCGGATCGTCGGCAGATCGAGGTGGTCGTAGTGGTCGTGGGAGATCACCACCGCGTCCACGGGGCCGAGCGCGGCCAGCGGCAGCGGCACGGGGTGCAGCCGCTTGGGCCCGGCGAAGGCGAAGGGCGAGCAGCGCTCGCCCCACACCGGGTCGAAGAGCACCCGTCGGCCGTCGATCTCGGCGAGCACACTGGAATGGCCCATCCAGGTGAGCCGCAGCCCAGTGGCGGGCGTATCCGCGAGGTCCGCGTAGGTGGTGGCGTGGACGGGCACGGTGCCGGCCGGCGACCGGCGCGCCCGCTCCTCCTTGCGGAAGTAGACCTTCGCGAACTCCAGGGTGGATCCGGACGGCCTGGTCCGCGCCCCCACCGGGTTCTGGAAGACGCCGTCGGCGAAGTTGGGCGAGCGGCGGATGCGCTCCATGCGCGCACCGCCCGGGTCTGCGCCGAATGCGGCGGGACGCAGCGAACGCAGCCGGGTACGGAGCGGAGGCAAGGGGTCTGCGCCGGTCACGGCATCTCCTGGGTGAGTCGGTGTCGTCTCATTATGGGCGGGGGGTACGACGGTGCGAGAGCGGAGAGTCCGGGGGAACGCCGGCCGGACCGGGCCGGGTCAGCCACGCGGCTGCCCGTACACACGCTCGATGCGCAGCCGGAGCACGATGCGCCGGTCCCGGACCATGGCACTGCGGTAGTCGTCCCAGTCGGGGTGTTCGCCCTGGACGTCGCGGTAGAGCGCGACTAGCTCCTCCACCGTCGCGTCGTGCGGATCGGCGGCGACCGGGGACAGTTCGGCGGCGGCGTCCACGACCGTCCACGCCCAGCGGTCCGCGCTGGTGACGTGGTAGCTCGCCCGGGGGTCTCGGCGGAGGTTCCTCGTCTTCGCCCGGTCGTCGGTGACCGAGACGCGGACGACGCGCTCCTGGGGGTAGTAGAAGTGATTGACGTTGGACAGCTGGGGCCTGCCGTCCCGCCCGAGTGTCACCAGCACGCCGCCGTTCTCCTCGGCGAGCAGCCCGAGCAGCGCTTCCTGCTGTGCGTCGATTCCCGTCATGCCGGATCCAACGTCCGTACCCGTCGCAGGATTCCGCATCCGGCCGCACCGCCATGTCACGTCCGGGGGCACCTCGTCCGTCGCACCGGTGGAAACAACCCGTCCGGCGGTGTCGCACGACGCCTCCGGGCGGCACCCGAGCCGTACCGAAGGAGACCGGTCATGACCGTCCGAATCCCGCTCGACCCGCCCCGTACCCTGCTGTTCCGCGCCGTGTCGTGGTATTCGAACCGGACGTACGGCAAGGTCATCGATCCGCTTCGGGCCGCCGCCCACCACACGGGGGTGTTGTGGGCCGGTGCCCGTTTCGAGCTGTCGGTGGGCCGCTGGAAGAAGCTGGACCCGCAGCTCAAGGCGCTGGCCGTGATGGCGGCCGCGGCCACCGTCGGATGCGGCTGGTGCATGGATTTCGGCTACTGGGAGAACCACCGGCACGGCATGGACCCGCGCAAGCTGCGCGATGTGCCGATGTGGCGGGAGAGCGAGGTGTACTCCCCGCTGGAGCGTGACGTCATGGAGTACGCGGAGGCGATGAGCGTCACCCCGCCGGAGGTCGGTGACGAGTTGGCACAGCGGCTGCGGACCGCGCTCGGCGAGGCGGCGTTCGTGGAGCTCACGACGATGGTCGCGGTGGAGAACATGCGTTCACGGACGAATTCCGCTCTCGGGCTGACCAGCCAGGGCTTCAAGGACCGGTGCGAGGTGGAACGCCCCGCCGACCACTGACCCGGGCACGCGGAGCTCGCGGCGACCGGGATGCACGCCTCGTCTCCCGTGGCCGGTTTCCGCACCGCGCGCTCCCGGGCCCGTGCGGCGGGTAGCCGCCATGGCAGCTACCCGCCGTTCCGCGACCGGCCCCGGTCCGCCATGTTCCTGTCATTCTCGCCTCACCACCCCCTGAGAACCCACGAGTTCACGAGGTGAGAATGAGACGGACCAGATGGATGGCGGTCTGCGCCACCGCGCTCGCCGCCGCCCTTGCCGGTGGAACACTGCCCGCCGCCGCCGACAGCACCCCCGCCTTCGCGGACCCGTCCGCATCCCCGGCCATGGCCGGCCGGGGCAGCACTGTCACCCTGCTGACCGGCGATGTGGTGACGTACTCCGGCCGTGGGAACGACGTACAGATCAGCTCGATCGTGCCGGGCGCCGGGCGTGAGGCCATGGGCTTCACCCGCTTCCGGGCCGGCGGCCACGAGTACGCCGTCCCGATCGACGCCATCGGCGAGATATCCCGAGGCCGGGTGGACAGGCGGCTGTTCGATGTGACCGAGCTCGCCGCCTCGGGCTACGCGGATGCCGACACGGACTCGCTGCGCATCCTCGTCGGAGGCGCCACGGAGGCTTCGCGGAGCCCCGGCGCCCCGAAGGGAGCACGCGTCGCCACAGCCTTCCCGACCACCCGGACCACCGCACTCGAGGTGCCCAAGAAGTCGGCCGGTACCGTCTGGAAACAGCTCGGCACGCCGTCACGCGCCGGTGACCGGGGCATCGGGAAGGTATGGCTCGACGGCCGCGTGCGGGCCACGCTCGACAAGTCCGTCCCGCAGATCGGCGCCGACCGGGCACACCGGGCCGGAATCACCGGGAAGGGCACCAGGGTCGCCGTTCTCGACACCGGCTACGACCGCGGTCATCCCGATCTGAAGAACGCCGTCGTCGCCTCGCAGGACTTCACCGGGGACGGCGACGTCCAGGACATGCAGGGCCACGGCACCCATGTGTCCTCGATCATCGCCGGTTCCGGGGCCGCGTCCGCGGGCCGGTACGCGGGGGTCGCACCGGGTGCGGAACTCGTCGAGGGGAAGGTGCTCGACAACGACGGCTACGGCTACGACTCCTGGATCCTGGCCGGCATGCAGTGGGCCGTGGACCAGGACGCCAAGATCGTCAACATGAGCCTCGGCACGTCGGCGGCGTCCGACGGCACCGACCCGTTGTCCACCGCCGTCGACAGGCTCTCCGCCGAGCACGGCACGCTCTTCGTCATCGCCGCGGGCAACAGCGGCGACCACACCATCAGCGCACCCGGCGCCGCCGACGCCGCGCTGACCGTGGGTTCGGTCACCAAGTCCGGCGAGATGTCGCCGTTCTCCTCACGCGGACCGCGCGAGGGCCGGCCCGCCGTCAAGCCGGAGGTCTCGGGCCCCGGCAGCGACATCGTCGCGGCGCGCGCCGAGGGCACCCTCGACGACGCCGCCGTCACCGAGCGGTACGCCTCGCTCTCCGGTACGTCGATGGCGAGCCCCCATGTGGCGGGCGCCGCCGCCCTGCTGGCGCAGCGGCACCCCGACTGGTCCGGCGCCCGGCTGAAGGCGGCGCTGGTCGGGAGCGCCGCGCGGGTGGACGGTGCGACGGTCTCCGACACCGGTTCGGGCCTGACCGACGTGCCGGCCGCGCTGGCCACCGCAGTACTCGCCGAACCCGCCACGCTGGCCGCCGACGCCACGTACCCGAATTCCGCCGCCGAACCGCAGACCCGTGAGCTGACCTGGACGAACACCACCGACAAGCCGGTGCGGCTCACGCTCTCCGCGGGACAGGGCGGTGCGGTGCGCACCGACGCGCGGACGCTGACCGTGCCCGCGCGGTCCTCGGCCGTCTCGAGGGTCACCCTCGAACCCTCCGAGGTCGAGGCGGGAACGACGTACGACGGTGCCGTCACCGCGACCTGGCCGGGGCGCGGACGCACGACCGTACCCGTCTCGATCCAGGCCGATCCGGAGACGTACACCCTCACCCTGACCGGCCCCGCACCGCGTGCGGACAGCGAGGCCACCTCTACGGGTGTGGTGCTGCAGAACGAGCGGACCGGCGCGTCCCAGCTGATCGGGCTGAGCGGCACCGCGCCGAGGAAGGTGACGCTGCCACGCGGCAGTTACCGGGTCCTCGGGCACACCTGGGAGTACGACACGGTGGACGACACCGTCGTCGGGACGACGGCGATCCACTTCGCCCGGCGGGTGACGGTGGACCGGGACACCTCGCTCGCGCTGGACACCGAGGGCGCCCGGCCGGTGCGGATCGGGGTGGACGACGGGTCCGCCCGGATCGCGCTCCAGTCGGCGACCGGAATCGCCTCACGGATCGACACCGGCTCCGGCACCGTGGACAACGGACTCATCGCGCCGAGCTCCGCCGGTCAGTACCGCGTGGAGGCCGTGCCCAGCACCGGCGGAGCGCTGGACGGGCTCACCTTCTTCGGCGGGCTGAGCTGGCAGCAGCGGGAGGTCGACGCGCACGAGCCCGGCTCCTCACCCCAGGCCCTGAAGCTGCTGCTGTCGCAGTACAGCATCTACAGGTGGCTGGGCACCGCGACCGGTGAGGTCGTCGACATCGGCACCGGGGCGGACACCGACCCTGCGGCGATGGACCTCAAGGGCAGGATCGTGCTGTGGACACCGGCGACCAGCAACACCTCGTTCAACAACGGGCTCTACCAGAAACTGACCGACGCCGGAACGGCCGCCATCGTGTACGTCGGCTACGGGCTCTCCGTCTACCGGCCCACTCCGGTGCTCCGGCTGGACCCGTCCGGCGTGCCCGCGCTGCGGGACCGGCTGGCCCAGGGGCCGCTGACGCTGACCCTGAACGGCGTCAGCACCTCGGCGGACGCCTACTATCTGCACCACTCGGTCGACGGCCGGGTCCCGGCCGGAGCCGACTGGTTCGACCGGCGGTCCGAGCTGGCCGAGGTCCGGACCGCACAGCGCACCCACGGCTACCCGTCCGACCCCAAGGACATGTACGCCTGGACGACGTGGCACGGCCTGACGCTGTACCAGCAGACGACCCGCTACCGTCCGCCGGCCGAGCAGACGCTCCACTTCTCACCGGGCGTGGCGTGGACCACGGCGACCTTCCACTACCAGTACGACGTCGCCGACCGCGTCTATCCGCTGGGCACGCTCGTCGGCGCACCCACCGTGTACCGCGTGGACAGTGACTACCGGGACGACTGGATGTCCGCGCCTTTCAACCCGGCGCTCGGCGAACGGGCCGGTGCCGCCCAGGTCGTCAGGGAGGGCGACAAACTGAAGGTGGCCCTGCCGGTGTTCTCCGACGCGGCCGGGCACCGGGCCGAGACGGCGCCGGGCGCGGACAGCGGGAGCACGGTCCTCACGGACGACGGCGGAAGGGTGCTGGCCCGCAACGGCGCACCGGGACGCGCCACGTTCGACCTGCCGCACGAGAAGGGCTGGTACCGGCTGACCGTCGATGCCACCCGTACCTCGCCGGATCCGGTGACGTGGATGCTCGGGACCAGGGTCACCAGCGAATGGCGGCTGCGCACCGGGCACGAGAAATCGGCCGCACCGGCCCGGCTGCTGGACCTCGACTACCGGCTCCCGCTCTCCGGTGAGAACGCGGCCGACCCCGGAAAGCCGCTCGACTTCACGGTCGGTCTCACCGCACAGGGAGAACGGAAGGCGCTGCCCATCGCCTCGTTGAAGGTCTGGTACGCCACGGACGGCACCGACTGGAAGCCGGCCACGGCGACCCATGGAGCCGGCGGCCGCTGGAAGGTCACCGTGCCTGCCCTCGGGACCGCCAAGGTCGATCTGAGATCCACCGTCACGGACGCCTCGGGTGCGTCGCTGACGGAGACGCTGACCGAC
Source organism: Streptomyces sp. NBC_00012 (assembly GCF_045040875.1). NCBI lineage: Bacteria > Bacillati > Actinomycetota > Actinomycetes > Kitasatosporales > Streptomycetaceae > Streptomyces > Streptomyces sp. NBC_00012. Next base: position 1,275,979 of record NZ_CP108309.1, read on the forward strand.
GCGTACAACTCCGGCTGCGCCGACATCTGGTGCTGACGGCGCGGGCCGGTGCGTAGGACACCGGCCGGAGAGGGGGCGGGGTCGTGGACGGCCTCCGCCCCCGGTCTTCCCGCGCGTGGCATATTCGCTAGGGTGACGCCGTGGCGAGAGTGCGGTTGAGCGTGGCGGAGCGACGTGAGGAGCTCTTGAGCGCTGCCATCGAACAGATCGAGGTGCGGGGGGTCGCGGCGGTCCGGATCGCCGATGTGGCCGCCGTACTCGGAGTGAGCAACGCGCTGGTGCTCTATCACTTCTCGACCAAGGAGAAGCTGGTCGCGGCGGCTTTCGCACATGCCGCCGAGGCCGACCTCGCCCAGCTGCGCAAGGTGCTGGGCCGCCGCACCAGTGCGGTACGGCGGCTGCGCGCCGCCGTGCGCTGGTACGCGCCGACGGGGCAGGCCAAGGGGTGGCGGCTGTGGATCGAGGGCTGGGCCGCCTCGCTGCGCGACCCGGCGCTGCGCAATGTGGCCGGCGACCTCGACCAGCAGTGGAAGGCGGAACTGGCCGAGGTCATCGAAGAGGGCGCCGCCGCCGGTGAGTTCCACTGCGACGACCCGATGTCGGCGGCCTGGCGGCTGACCGCCCTGCTGGACGGCCTGGCCGTCCAGACGACGTCGTACGCGGGTCCGCTCTCCCGGGCCACGATGCTGGCCTGGACCGACGAGGCACTCGCCCGCGAACTCGGCATCGACCACGAGGCACTGACGGCCTGAGCCCGGCCCAGCTCCTGTCCCCGCCCTCCCCCGGATTCGGCTCCCTGGCCCCGGCTCGGCACGTCCTCCGGCACGTGGCCCCGGCCGACGCACCAGCCGCGTAGCCCCGGCCGCCGGTCGGACCGCGCCCGCCACCGGAATCCCCGACCGGGTGACCCGGCCACGTGGCCCCGGCCGGTGCCGTCCGACGGCGCTCAGGTCTGGCGCACCGGCGCGTACACCGTGCCGTCGAGTCCGAAGGTCCAGGCCACACCGTCCTTCGCGGTCCTGGTGCCGGGCGGCACCCGCAGCCAGTAGACACGGTGCGTACCGTCCGGCTCGGGGGTGGAGTTGACCACCTCGACCATCACCACGTCCTCGTCGCCGTCCAGCGCGATCCGCCAGAGGACACCCGTCTCGTCACGGTGGACCGGCTCCGCGCCGGATTCGGTGAGGTATCGGTCGTAGCCGTAGAACTCCAGCATCACGCGGCGCAGTTCTGCGTTCTCCTCCTCGCGTATCCGCTCCGGGGTCAGGGAGTTCAGCTCCTCCAGGAACTCCGCGGGCACCGGCATGCCGCGCCAGGCGTGCAGGGCGAAACCGTCACGGTAGGCGAGCGCCGGGCCGTCCCCGCGGTCGAGCCGGCCCGCCTCGTCCCGGTGCAGCGCCTCCGGCCGCTCGCTGATCACCACGGCGCGCTCGTAGGGCCACCACCAGCCCGCGTGCCTGGCCACTTCCGCCAGCCCGTCGAGCCGGTCGCCCCGGCCGTCGAATGCGGCGAGCCAGGCCGCGTCGTGCTGGCCCAGCACCGCGTCGAGCAGCACCAGCCGGACGTCGGACTCGTCCTCGGGGCGCTCCGCGAGGTCCGCGACGACACCGGCCCTGATCCGCTCGGCGAGTGCCGCGGTGGTCTCCCAGAGCTGAGCGCCCGTGGCGGACCACAGCGCGGACCAGCCCGCCGGACCCAGTTCGTCGTACATCCGGCGGCGCTCCTGGGCCCAGGGCCGGGTCCGTATCTCGTCACGCACCGAGCGCCCGGCGTCGACGAGCTTCTCCACGGCCTCCACAGCGGCCCTGGGCGAGTCGACCCAGACGATCCGCTCCGGCTCGGCGAGTCCTGCGCTGCGGTAGGCGAGCCGCAGCCCGTCCTCGGCCGCGGACCGGTCGGCCGCGCCGGTCGCCGCTGCCACGGCCCGCCATGAGTCCACGTACTGCATCGGTCTTCCCCGTCCCCTGTGTTCTGTCTTCTATGTGTTCTGTGTTCTGTGACTGTCTTGTGCGTTGCGCGTGCCGCGTGCCACTGCCTGCGTTGTCGGTGACGCGTTGTGTGCCGCGGCGTCTACGGTCCCCCGCCCGGCCCGCTTCCGCCGGGCGCGGGCCGCCGTCAGTCCGCGACGATGCGGACCGCTCCGGGTGTGTACTCCCGCTGGCGCACCACGCGGTACCAGCCCTTCGACAGCGGTATCACCGCGTGCTCCTCGTGCACCACCCGTCCGCCCTCGGGGAGATGGAGCAGCATCGGCCCGAACACCCCTGCCTCGCGCATCAGCCGGCCCGGCCCCTGCACCGCGTGGGCATGTCCGGTGACCTCGCCCAGCGCGAGGACCATGCGGCCACGGCCGTCCCTCGGCTCCCCCGGTGCGTCCAGGAGATGCGCGGGCACCGCCGACTCCTCCAACGACACGATCAGTACATCGCCCTGCCGGTACACAGACGTCTCCCCTCGATGGCAGCACCCGCTGTGCCGGCCACGAAGAAAACGCTACGGGGCGGGTCTGACATTGATACTCGTAGCGGGTTCCGGTGACCGTGATTCAGGGGGCCGACGGCCGGCTCGCCCCGGCGGACCGGGCGGGCCCGTGGCGGCGGTCCCGGTCTCGGCGGTCCCGGTCGCGCCGTTGTCAGTGCGGCTTGATAAACCTTGTGGACATCAGCCCGTCCCCCAGTACCAGGAGCTCAGGGTCATGTCCGGTGTGGACCATCTGCACGAGTTGCTCGGCCTTCCCACTGTCGACTTCCAGCACACGACGGGTGAGGCGCCCGTGCAGGCCGCCGATGCGGCAGCCTGGCGCATCTCGGTCGATCCGTACGAAGACGAATCCGAGACGACCTGGGAGAATGCCTTCCAGGAGTTCCTGAAGGCGGTCGACCCGGCCGGGGTGCGGGCCCTGATCGTCGGTCAGTGGGGCGAGTCGTACGAGAAGGACTCGTCCTACCCGATCGATCTGATCATCGCCGCCGCCGACCGGCTGACCTCGCTGGAGGCCGTCTTCGTCGGCGACATGATCTCGGAGGAGAACGAGATCTCCTGGATCGAGCAGACGGATGTCACGGCGCTGCTGAAGGCCTTCCCCGGCCTGCTGGAACTGGGTGTGCGCGGGGGCACCGGCCTGGAATTCTCCGCCACGAAGCACGAGCGGCTGCGTTCGCTGACCATCGAGACCGGCGGTCTGCCGGTCGGGGTGATCCGCGGCATTCTGGACAGCGAGCTGCCCGCGCTGGAGCGGCTCGACCTCTGGCTCGGTGTCTCCGCGTACGGGGGCGACGCCGATGTGGCCGACCTGGCCCCGCTGCTCTCCGGCACCCGCTTCCCCCGGCTCGGTCACCTCGGTCTGCGCAACAGCGAGCTGCAGAACGAGATCGCAACGGCCGTGGCCTCCGCCCCCGTCGTCGCGCAGCTGCGGGTCCTCGACCTGTCCAACGGCACGATGGGCGACGAGGGCGCGGCGGCGCTGCTGGACGGCCAGCCGCTCACCCATCTCGAACAGCTCGATCTGCACCACCACTTCATGACCGAGCCGATGGAGCGCCGGATCGTACAGGCGCTGGAGCCGCACGGTGTGCGGGTCGATGTGTCGGAGCGCGAGAAGCCCTGGGGCGACCGCGGCGTCGAAGGCCGCTACACCTCGGCCTCGGAGTGAAGTGCCATGACCGACATCGAGCACCCGGAGTCATTCCACGGTCTGCCCGTCCACACCCTTCCCGGGCCCGGCCGGAGCTCCGACGTCCCCCTCCCGGACGCCGGTTCGGTCGCGTGGCGGCTGGAGAGCGCCTGGCAGGGCGATCTCACGTTCGGCCCCCTGTGGCAGCACTTCCTCGACACGGTCGACACGACGCAGGTGCGGGCCCTGGTGATCGGCGCCTGGTGGCAGGAGGAGTACGAGCCGTTCGCCCCGGTCGTCGATCTGCTGGTCGCTCACGCCGACCGTTTTCCCGCGCTGCGGGCGCTGTTCCTCGCCGATGTCGTCAGCGAGGAATGCGAATTGTCGTGGCTGGAGATGTGCGACATCACCCCGGTGGTCGAGGCGTTCGGGGAGCTGGAGGAGCTGACGGTGCGCGGCTCCGGCGAAGAGGTCGGCGACCGGCCGGTGATCGGGCTGCGGCCGGTGCGGCACAAGTCGCTCAAGTCACTGCGGTTCGAGTCCGGCGGGCTCCCGTCCGACGTCGTGCGCGCGATCGGCGCCTGCGAACTGCCCGCGCTGGAACGGCTCGAACTCTGGCTCGGCGTCACCGAGTACGGCGGGGACGCCACGGTCGAGGACCTCGCTCCGCTGCTCTCGGGCGCGACATTCCCCGCCCTGCGCCATCTGGGGCTGCAGAACAGTGAGATCCAGGACGAGATCGCGGCCGCCGTGGCCTCCGCCCCGGTGGTCGCCCAGCTGGAATCGCTCTCCCTCGCGATGGGGACCCTGGGCGACGAAGGCGCCGAGGCACTGCTCTCGGGCCAGCCGCTCACCCATCTGAAGTCGCTGGATCTGCACCACCACTACATGAGCGACCCGATGGTGGAACGCCTGCGGAACCTTCTCGGAACCGAGCGGGTGAACGGCGAGATCGACGATGTCGAGTACTGGGATCCGGAAGAGGACATCGACCGCTATGTCGCCGTCAGCGAGTAGTACGGCGGGCCCGGCGCCGCGCTTCGCCGTCGTGGGTGTGCCCGGCAACCGCCGGGTCACGTTCTTCCAGGACGCCGTGCGCGCCGCCGGGCTGCCGGCAGCGCGCGTCGTGCCCTGGTCGGCGGTCCTGCGCGGCGAAGCCGTCTTCCTGCCCGGCGAGACCGTACGGCTGGACTCGCCGGGTGAGGACGCCGAGGTGGAGCGGCTTCTGCGGAGCGTCGACGATCCGACCAGGGTCGAGGGATCCGCCCTCTGGTACGCCCGGTTCACCGAGGCCGTGCGGACGGTGGCGCGGGCGGCGTCCGCTGCCGGTGCCGAACTGCTCGACGACCCCGGTGATGTCGCGGTCCTCTTCGACAAGCGGCTCTGCCATGGGGTACTGGACGGGGCCGGGGTGCCGGTCCCGGCGTCACCGACCTCGGGGGCCGCGGCACCCGTGGTGCGGGACTGGGCGGACGTACGCGAGCGGATGGCGGACCTCGGCATGTCCAGGGTCTTCGTGAAGCTCGCGCACGGCTCGTCCGCCTCGGGGGTCCTGGCCGTGGAGACGGCCGGGCCGGGCCGCATCAGGACCACCACCTCGGTGGAGCGCGACGCGTCCGGCCGGCTCTTCAATTCCCTGCGGGTGCGCCGCATCACGACGGAGCCGGAGATCGCGGCGATCGTCGACGCGCTCGCACCCGACGGGCTGCACATCGAGCGCTGGCTGCCCAAGGCCACCCAGCGCGGCCGGGCGACGGACCTGCGGGTCGTGGTGGTGGCCGGCCGGGCCACCCATGCCGTGGTGCGCACCAGCCACTCCCCCATGACCAATCTTCACCTCGGCGGCGAGCGCGGGGATCTCGACGCCGTCCGCGCGGCCGTCGAGACGGCGGGCGGCAGCTGGGGCGAAGCCCTGGCCGTGTGCGAACGGGCCGCGGCGTGCTTCCCGGACACCCTGTGCGTGGGCGTCGATCTGCTGCCCTCGACCGGCTGGCGGCGCTTCGCCGTCGGCGAGGTCAACGCCTTCGGCGACCTGCTGCCGCGCCTGACCGGGCTTCCCGGCAGCGGCGCCGAGGGACTGGACACGTACGCGGCGCAGGTCGCCGCCGTACAGAACAGAGCAAGGAACCACCGTGCAACCGCCACTGCCTGACACCACCCCCGCACCCGCGGACGCCGGGAACCCGGACATGAACGAGCCCCGCATCAACGACCCGCACACGGGCGAGCCGCGCGTCAACGACCCGCACACGGGCGAGCCGGACATGAGCGGGATCGTGGGCAGCCACGATCTGCTGCTCGTCACCCTCGACACATTGCGCTACGACGTGGCGGTGGAGCTCGCCGCCGAAGGGCGCATTCCGCACCTGGCGCGTCATCTGCCGGGCGGTGTCTGGGAGAAGCGGCATGCGCCGGGAAGCTTCACCTACGCCTCCCACCAGGCGATCTTCGCGGGATTCCTGCCGACACCGGCCGGCCCGGGACCGCACCCGCGGCTTTTCGCGGCGCGTTTCGCCGGCAGTGAGTCCACCGCCCCGGGCACGTTTGTCTTCGACACGCCGGATCTGCTGTCCGGACTCTCCGGGGTGGGCTACCGCACGGTGTGCATCGGCGGTGTCGGCTTCTTCAACCGGCAGCCGCCGCTCGGTTCCGTACTGCCGGACATGTTCCAGGAGAGCCACTGGGAGCCGGAGTTCGGTGTGGCGTCGCCCACCTCCTTCGAGGCCCAGGTGACCCGTGCCGAGCAGATCGTCGCCGAACTCCCGGCGGAGCAGCGGCTGTTCCTCTTCGTCAATGTCTCCGCCCTGCACCAGCCCAACTGGTTCCACCAGCCGGGGGCCACCCGCGAGGCGGGCGACTCCCGCGCCACCCATGCCGCTGCACTGGAGTACGTCGACGCCCACATCGGCAGGCTGTTCGCCGCCGCCAGCAGCCGCCGCCGCTGTTTCGCCATCGTCTGCTCGGACCACGGCACGGCGTACGGGGACGACGGCTACAACGGGCACCGGCTCGGTCACGAGTCCGTCTGGACCGTTCCGTACGCGCACTTCTTCCTGGACCCGGGGGCCACCGCATCATGAGCCGCACCACGACCGCCGCACCGGCTGTCCGGCCGTACCAGAGCTATGTGTACGCCTACCCGCACAAGACCGCCTACCGGCCGCTCGCCGACCGGCCGGGGCTGCGCGAGCTGTGGGCGGCAGAGCGCAAGAACGCGCTCTCGCTCTACCTCCACATCCCGTTCTGCGAGGTCCGCTGCGGCTTCTGCAATCTGTTCACCCGGATCGGTGCTCCCGACGAGCTGACGACCCGGTACCTCGACGCGCTGGACCGGCAGGCCACCGCGGTCCGGGACGCGCTGGGTGACGACGGGCCGGTGCGGTTCGCCGCGGCCGCGTTCGGCGGCGGTACGCCCACGTTCCTCACCGCGGCGGAGCTGGAGCGGCTCTGCGACATCGCGGAGAAGCGGATGGGCGCCGATCTGCGGTCCGTTCCGCTCTCGGTCGAGACATCGCCGTCGACCGCGACGGCCGACCGGCTGGCCGTCCTCGCCGACCGCGGAACGACCAGGATCAGCATCGGGGTGCAGAGCTTCGTGGAGGCCGAAGCGCGGGCCGCCGTGCGCCCGCAGCGACGTGCCGACGTGGAAGCCTCGCTGGACCGGATACGTGACGCCTGCATCCCGGTCCTCAACATCGACCTGATCTACGGCATCGACGGCCAGACCGAGGAGAGCTGGCGCACCTCGCTGGACGCGGCGCTCGGCTGGCGGCCGGAGGAGCTCTACCTCTACCCGTTGTACGTGCGCCCCCTGACCGGGCTGGGACGGCTCGGTGCCGACAGCGAGGCCGCGGCGGACGCGGCCTGGGACGAGCAGCGGCTGCGCCTGTACCGCGCGGGCCGGGACCACCTCCTGGCCCACGGCTACGAGCAGGTCTCGATGCGGATGTTCCGTCGCGCCGACGCCCCTCGGGCGGACGGGCCCGACGACTACGCCTGCCAGACCGACGGCATGATCGGCCTTGGGTGCGGCGCCCGTTCGTACACCACGAAGCTGCACTACTCCTTCGACTACGCGGTGGAGATGCGGGAGGTGCGGGCGATCATCGACGGCTACACCGCCACCGAGGACTTCTCGCACGCGGAGGTCGGACGGTACGTCGACGGCGACGAGGCGCGCCGGCGCCACCTGCTCCAGTCGATGCTCCAGGCCGGGGGGCTGCCACTGACCGACTACCGGGAGCGGTTCGGCACCTCGCCGGCCGACGACTTCCCCCTTGAGCTGGCCCGGTTCGAGTCGCACGGCTGGCTCGACGCGTCGGCCGGGGCGTCCGGACTGCTGCGGCTCTCCCCCGAGGGCCTGGCCCACTCCGACGCGCTGGGACCGGAACTCTTCTCCCCCGACGTACGCGCCGCGATGGCCGCGTACGAACTGAAGTGAGCGCGCCGATGGACCTGACGATCCTCTACCGCGGGCCGCTCTCCTCGTGCGACTACGACTGTCCGTACTGCCCGTTCGCCAAGCGGCGCGACAGCCGGGAGCAGCTGCGCGCCGACCGGGCCGCGCTGGAGCGGTTCACGGCGTGGGCCGCGGCACAGACCGGTGACCGGATCTCGGTGCTGTTCACGCCGTGGGGCGAGGGCCTGGTCCGCTCCTGGTACCGCCGTGCCCTGGTCGAGCTGGCGCAGTTGCCGCACATCGGCCGGGTCGCCATCCAGACCAACATCAGCAGCCGTACGGGGTGGCTGGCCGAAGCCGGTGGGGCGGGCCGCGAGAAGATCGCGCTGTGGTGCACGTACCACCCGGGGCAGACGCCGTACGAGCGGTTCCTCGCCAAGTGCCGGGAGCTGACCGCGCTCGGCATCCGGCACAGTGTCGGAGTGGTCGGGCTCGACGGCCATCTCGACGAGGCGCGACGACTGCGCGCCGCGCTGCCGGACGAGGTCTATCTCTGGGTGAACGCGGCGGAGGGCCACACGTACACGGACGAGGAGGCGGACCGCTGGACGGCCATCGACCCGCTCTTCCCGTACAGCCGGCATCCGCACCGGTCGGCCGGGCTGCCCTGCCGGACCGGTGAGTCGGTCATCTCGGTGGACGGTGACGGCACGGTGCGGCGCTGCCATTTCGTACCGGCGGAGCTGGGCAATCTCTACGACGGGAGCTACCGGCGGGCGCTCGGTCCGCGAGCCTGTCCGCTGGCGGTCTGCGACTGCCACATCGGGTACGTGCACCTGGAGACGCTTCCGCTGTACGACGTCTTCGCGGGCGGAGTGCTGGAGCGGATCCCTGCGTCGCCGCTGCCGCTCCCGGCGTCGCCGCTGTCACTCCCGTTGTCACCCCTGCCGTTGCCCGCCTCGCCGCTGCCGTCCCCCGTGTCACCACTGCCCTCCCGCACCGGGCGGGCCTGAGTACCTGGCCCGCCCTGGTGCGGCAGTGGGTGTGCGGCCGGGGCACGCACCGATCGGCCGTCCGAGGGCTGCCCCCTCAGAGCGGCAGGAGGTCCGGGCGCTTCGCTTCGACGTGGTCGCCGGAGGACTCGCCGCGCAGCCGCCGGCCGATCCACGGCACCAGGTACTCGCGTGCCCAGTGGATGTCGTCGCGCCGCACTTCGAGGGTGCCGCGTTGTGCCTGCGGGGGCCATACCTGGTCGGGGTCGGCCGGCACGTCGATGCCGAGGACCTGGGCGGCGCGCAGCGCGACCCTGGTGTGTCCCTCGGGCGACAGGTGGAGCCGGTCGTCGTCCCAGGCCCGCCGGTCCTGGACGGACCGCAGCGACCACAGGTCCAGGACCGGGCAGTCGTAGCGGTCGGCGATGGCCCTCACATGGGCGGTGTAGGTGGCGATCTTCCCGCGCAGATGGCGCAGCACGGGAACGCCACGGGTGTCGAAGCCGGTGGTGACCATGACCGTGCCGACCGCTCGGGTCAGCTCGGCGACGGCACGCTCGAAGCGCTCGGCCACGTCGTCGGGGTCGGTGCCCGGCCGGATGATGTCGTTGCCGCCCGCGCAGAAGCTCACCAGGTCGGGTGCGAGCTCCTTGGCGCGCGGTACCTGCTCCTCGACGATCTGGTCGAGGAGGCGTCCGCGTACGGCGAGATTGGCGTACCTGAAATTCCCGTGTGCGGAACCTTCCGTGCCCGTCGCATCGGGGTCCGGGAGCTGGTCCGCGAGAAGTACCGCGAATCGGTCTGCCCAGCCGACGAAGGTCCCGTCCGGGCCGGGGTCGCCGACTCCCTCGGTGAAGCTGTCGCCAATCGCCGCGTACGACCCGATGACGCCCTGTCGGTTGTTGACGCCACGTTGATTTTTTCTCGAATCGTCTGCCACAAACGCTTATCCTGCACCGCCGAATGTGACCTACGCGACCGTAATAAGGGGTTGACGGGTGGTGAGATAGACCACCCGGTCAGTTTTTGGTAAAGGGGGAATAAGCAGAAGGGGCGGTGCGCCGCCGCGCACCGCCCCTTCCGTGTTGCTCAGGTCATGCCTGGTCGCTCAGTTGCCCGGCCGTCCGTCTCAGACGGAGATGCCGTGCGAGGCCAGGTAGGCGATCGGGTCGATGTCCGAGCCGTACGCCGGGCCCGTGCGGACCTCGAAGTGCAGGTGCGGGCCGGTGACGTTGCCGGTGGCGCCGGAGAGGCCGACCTGCTGGCCCGCGCTCACCGCCTGGCCGGCCGACACGGAGATGGAGGACAGGTGACCGTACTGCGAGTAGTGGCCGTCGGTGTGCTTGACGACGACCTGGTTGCCGTACGCGCCGCCCCAGCCGGCGGCGACGACGGTGCCGGAGGTGATGGACTTGACGCTGGTGCCGGTCGAGACGGGGAAGTCGATACCGGTGTGGCTGCCGCTGGACCAGTTGGAGCCGGAGGCGCGGTAGGCGGTGGTGTGGTTGCCGGGGACCGGGTGGACGTAACCGGAGCCGGTGCTCTGGGTGGCGGCCGGGGCGGAGGCCGGGGCCTTGGACTCCGTGGCGGCGGACGAGGACTTGGCCGGGGCGGACTTCTCGACGGCCACCGAAGGCGCCTTCGACGGGAGGGCCGAGCCGGTGCCGGCGCCGGTGGGCGCGGCGTTGCCCGCGGCCTTGCCGCCGAGGGTCAGCTTCATGCCCGGGAAGATCAGGCTGGGGTCCTCGCCGACGACCTCGCGGTTGTCCTGGTACAGCTGCTGCCAGCCGCCCTTGATCTGGTGCTCGGCGGCGATCTTCGACAGGTAGTCGCCGGAGACGACGGAGTACGTCGTGGTGGCGGCCTGCTTCTGCGCGACCGGGGCGGCGTGCGTGGCGGCGGCCGGCTGCGGCGCGGCGGCCGGGACGGCCTGCTCCGCGGCCTGGGCACCGGTGGCGCCGAGCAGCGGCAGTGCGACGACGGCGCCGCCGGCGCTGACCGCGGCGACGCCACGCGCGATGGTGCTGAGCTTGGGACGACGGTGCTTACCCGATATGGGCATGGCGTAATTCCTCTCCGGCGCCTGCGAGGTGAGCTGTCGGGTTCGGGCTGGAGATGCCCGGCCGCACTGAGTGCGTCTTAACCCCGAGCCGGCCGGATTTCTCCGATCGGCGGCTTACCTGGTTCCCCCGCTCCTGCCACACGATGAGTGGATGTGAATTCCGGGCGGCGGCAGGATTAGGCGGTCCGACCGGATTGACGGTGACCGTAAGCGAGTCGGGACGACGAGAACAAGCCACAGGTTCCACGCCGGAATCCGCGCCGGGAAATCGGCGCGGAATTCCGGTCACACTCCGTGGATTAAGGATCTTGAATTTCCGCACCGCGCACGGATTACCCGACTCGCCCTTCGCCACACACCGTCACGGATATGATCCCGCTCACGAGGCGACCGCCATGTCCCTTACGAACAGGCCATGTTCGGGCAAATGGCCGTATTACGGACATAAGGCGCATCATGCCCGTCGGAGCCTCAGCACCCGCGCGTCGAGATCGCCCCGGAGTCCGGAGTGCAGCCCCTGATGCAGCAGTACCGAACCGTGGTGCACCGCCCCCGTGTCCAGGCAGGTGTAGGTCGCCTCGGGGTCGAGCCCGCGCAGCCGCAGGACCGGTGGCCGCTCCCCGTACCGCTGCGCCTCCAGCCACATCAGGACCACGGCGTCGTCCCCGTGGACGTACTGGACCGCGCTCAGTCCGCCGCGCGGCTCACGCAGCCGGTACAGCGCGCCCTGCTGCACGACCGGGCGGATCTCCTTGTAGAGGTCCACCCAGGCCCGCGCCTCCGCCAGCTCCTGGTCGCTCCATTCGGCAAGGTCCCCGCCGACCCCGAGCACACCGGCCATCGCGCTCACGAAACGGAAGCGCAGCGAGCTGACCCTGCCGTTGAGCTGGTCGTTCGGGCTGTCGGTGACCCAGGCGGCCATCACCCGGGCCGGGTGGATGTGCCCGAATCCCTCCTGGATGGCGAGCCGGTCGAGCGGGTCGGTGTTGTCGGAGGTCCACACCTGGTCCGTACGGGACAGGATCCCCAGGTCGATCCGGCCGCCGCCGCCCGAGCAGGACTCGAACGCGACCGTGGGATGTGCGGCCCTGAGCCGGTCGATCAGCGCGTACAGGGCATCCACGTGGTCGATCCAGAGCTTCTGCGGGTACTCCTCGCCCGGCCAGCCCGCATCGGTGAAACAGCGGTTGAAATCCCATTTCACGTAGTCGACGGGCGTTTCGGAGAGCAGCGTATCCAGCTGCTCCCACAGATATGCCTGCACATCCGGACGGGCCAGATTGAGCACCAGCTGGTTGCGGTATTCCGTCCGCGCCCGCCCGGGGAAGTGCTGCACCCAGTCGGGATGTGCTCGATAGAGATCACTGTCAGCGTTGACCATTTCCGGCTCGACCCAGATACCGAACTGCATGCCGAACCCGTGCACTTCGTCGGCGAGTGGCTTCAGCCCGCCGGGGAAGCGGTCCGGATTCGGCGTCCAGTCGCCGAGCCCGGCCCGGTCGCTGGTCCGCTGCCCGAACCACGCGTCGTCCACGACGAACAGTTCGACGCCCATCGCGGCGGCCCGCTCGGCGAGGGCTCGCTGCTTGTCCAGCGAGATGTCGAAGCCCGTCGCCTCCCAGGAGTTGTAGAGCACCGGCCGCACGTCCTCCGCGCCCGGGATCACATGGGCCAGCTGCCAGGCGTGCCAGGCGCGGCTCGCCCCGCCGAACCCCTGCCCGCTCCACAGGCCGGCGAAGACGGGCGTGGTGTACGACTCCCCCGGCGCCAGCCGCAACAGTCCGGAGTCGTCGTAGCCGGCGCCGCCGGTGATCTGTACGAGCCCGTCGGGCAGCCGCTGCACGGAGATCCTCCACGACCCGGACCAGCCGAGCGCGCAGCCGTACACCTCGCCGTTCTCCTCGGTCGCGGCGCCGTCGGCGTCCAGCGCGACCCACGGCAGGAACTGATGGCCGGTGTGGCCCCGCCTGCTGGAGATGACGCTCTCGCCATGGAGCAGCTCCGCCCGCGCGAGCCGGGATTCCGCCGCCCAGCGCCCGTGCAGCCGGCTCAGCCGCCAGCCGTCGCGGGCGGGCAGCGACCAGGCGGCCGCGTCTGCGCGCAGCAGTTCCAGCGGCGGGCCATCCGGTCCGGCGTGGGCGACGGTGGCCCAGCGCTCCACGACGTCGGAGTCGTCCCGCATCCGGTAGTGCAGGGTCAGGGCGAGCCGGTGCACGGAGTCGGTGAAGCCGATCCGCAGCTCGTCCCCGTCCACCTCGGCGGTATCGAAGGTCCACTCGGTGCCCCGGACCTGCGGGGTGCGTACCGAGAGGGCCGGGCGGACGAACCTGGGCCCGCCCTCCACCGGATACTCCTCCCGGCCGTCGAGGTGGGACTCGAAGGCCCTGAAGGGCAGCTCCGGTGCGGCGGCCAGCGCCTCGGCCGCCGCGAGGCCGATTCTCGGCCCCCAGTGCAGATGGACCAGCTCGTCCTGCTCGGTCAGCCGCAGTGCGTAGCTGCTGCTCGCCCCGGTGAGCAGCCAGGTCCGGCCGGTATTGCCCGTCTCGATCATCGCATCCCCACATTCGAACAGTTCCGCACATCATCGACCATCGGCGGGGCGTGGGCAACGGCCTGGCGAGGAATTGGCCGGACGGATTCGCCGCGGGAGAACCGGAGTTCACCCGGGTATCGACAGGGAATGGCCGAGATGATTGCCTGAGGAATCGATGTCGTATCGTCGCGGGAGTGGCCTTGCCTGCGACTCGCGCCGGCACCAGACACTCCAGGAGTCACCGTGACGCAGCAGTCGCCGCAGATCCCGTCGACGGAACCCGAGCTGGCGGGTGTCCGCAACTTCCGCGATGTGGGCGGGCTGCCCACCGTGGACGGGCGACGGGTGCGGCACGGGGGGCTCTTCCGCAGCGGTCACCTCGCGCACGCCACCGCCGAGGACGCCTCGTTCCTGGGCGGCCTCGGTCTGCACACGGTCTTCGACTTCCGCAACGCGGCCGACCGCCGGCTCGACGGGCTGGACGTGGAGCTGCCCGGCGTACGGAGTGTGAACATCCCGCTCTCCGACCCGGCGGACGGCTCGGAGTTCTGGCACATGGTCCGCAACGGCGACGTCGAGCAGCTGCGCTCGATCCTGGGCGACGGCAAGGGGACGAACCGGATGCTCGCCTCGTACCGCTCGATCATCAAGGACCGTACCGCCGAGCACAGCCGGGTGCTGCACGCCCTGGCCGAGGACAGCGTTCCCGCCCTGATGCACTGCGCGGCGGGCAAGGACCGGGCCGGGTTGTCGATCGCGGTGTCACTGCTCGCCGTCGGCGTCGAGCGCGAGGCCATCGAGGCCGACTACCTGAAGTCGAACGACGCCCACCGCCGCTACAAGGTGAAGCGCGGCGACACCTCGGCGGACGGCATGTCGGCCGAGGTGATGGAACTGCTGAACCCGCTCTTCGGCGCCCATGCCGATTACCTCGCGGCAGCGTTCGCCACCATGGAGGAGACCTGGGGCAGCACGGACCGCTACTTCTCCGAGGGCCTGAAGCTCGCTCCCGAAACCCGGGACCGGCTGCGCGTCCGCCTCCTCGACGAGGCGCGGTAGGTGCGGACGGGCCTGGTCAGCCCTTGCCGGCCACCGCGAAGAGCAGGTAGAGGAAGGCCGCGAAGATGTGTCCGGCGATGAGGTAGGCGAACAGCCGGATCACCACGCCGCGCGGAAACTTCCGCTCCTGGGCCTCGTAGTTCTTCCTGGACCCCAGCGGGTCGAAGTTCTCTGAATCTGACATGACGGTCCTCTCTGGCGACCGGAGGAGCCGGTCTCAGCGACGGTGGATACCGCTGCCGAGGCACAGCTCGGCGGCGGGGCTCTGCAGCAGGGTGTGGACGAAGAGCAGCTCGGCACCGTCGCGGTCGACGGCCGTGATCCGGTGCGGGGTGAGCGAGTCGAAGTGCGCGCTGTCCCCGGGGGCCAGGTCGTGCACGGTCTCCCCGAGCCAGACCCGGAGGTGTCCGGTGAGCACGCACAGCCATTCCTCGCCGGGATGGACGCGCACGAGATCGCTCTGCGCGGCCTGCGGAACCCGGACTCGGAGCGCCTGCATCGCCCTGCCGGAACCGCCGGCCTGCCGGTACATCCAGCCGTCCGCCTCGGCCCCCTCGAACTTCCCGCCGCGGATGATCGCGTCACGTTCCGGGGGCTTCTCTCCGAGCAGTTCGGAGACCGTCGTACCGTAGATCCTGGCAAGACCGAGCAGCATCGGCAGCGAGGGCTGGCGACGGCCCGTCTCGAGCCGGGAGAGATGGGCGGGCGAGAGCCCGGCCCGCTGAGCGGCGGTCTCCAGGGTGAGACCACGGCTCCGGCGCAGATCGCGCAGGCGTGGTGCGACTCCGGGCAGCTCGTCGGCCGCCCCTCCGTCTGGAGGATTCATGTACCCATTGGGCCAGGATCCTGCCTGAGAGGCAAATTTCTTACCTCTCAGGCAAAAACGTCCGAGATCACCAGACGGTTCAGCGGTTGGCCACCGCCTGCTTGACCAGTGTCCTGCCGAAGTCCCACATCAGCCCACCGCCGCTGTGTGCGTCGTCCATCACAGCGGTGAACGCCATGACGAACCGGTCGACGTCCGCCTCGTCGATCACCAGCGGCGGAATCAGCTTGATCACTTCCAGGTGGTCGCCCGAGACCTGGGTGAGGATGCGGTGCTTCTGGAGCAGCGGCACCACCACCATCTGCGCGAAGAGTCCCTTGCGGGCCGCCTGCAGCATGGTCCAGCGGCTGCGCAGCTTGAGGGACGACGGCCGGCCGAACTCGATGCCGATCATCAGCCCGCGCCCGCGCACCTCGTGCAGCAGCTCGTAGCGGTCCACCAGCGCGGTCAGCCGGTCGCGCAGCAGATCACCGGTGCGGCGCGCATGGGCGACGGTCTCCTCGTCCTCCATCACCGCGAGGACCGCGAGCCCGGCCGCCATCGCCTGGGCGTTGGAGCCGAAGCTCGCGGAGTGGACCAGGACCCGGTCCATCGACGAGTAGACGCGGCGGAAGATCCAGTCCTTGCCCAGGGTCGCCCCGACCGGCACATAGCCGCCGGAGAGGGCCTTGGCGACACAGACCAGATCGGGCTCGACGCCCTCCTCGTGCTGGTACGCGTAGAAGTCGCCGGTCCGGCCGAGGCCGGTCTGCACCTCGTCGGCGATGAGCAGGGCCTTGTGCTTGTGCAGCAGCTCCTGCGCCTCCCGCAGGAAGCCGGGCGGCGCGGCGTGGACGCCCTTGCCCTGGATCGGCTCGACGACCAGTGCCGCCACGTCGCCGCGCTTCAGCTCGCGCCGCAGGGCGTCGAGGTCGCCGAGCGGGATGGCGGTGTCCGGCAGCAGGGGTGCGAAGCCGTCCCGGAAGCCGTCCTCCCCGTTGACCGAGAGGGAGCCGGTCGTCAGACCGTGGAAGGCGTGGGTGCAGTAGAGGATCCTCGGCCTGCCCGTGGCGTAGCGGGCGAACTTCAGGGCCGTCTCGACCGCTTCCGTGCCGCTGTTGCCGAAGAAGACCCGGTCCAGGTGCGGGCTGTGCGCGAGCAGCTTCTCGGCCAGCAGTCCGGGCAGCGGCTGGCAGTCGAAGCGGGTGAGGTCGGCGAGCGAGGCGTCCAGGACGTCGTGCAGGGCCTTGCGTACGACGGGGTGGTGCCGGCCCAGGCCCATCACGCCGAATCCGGCGAGCATGTCGAGGTGGTCGTTGCCGTCCGCGTCCCAGAAGTGTGCGCCCTCGGCCCGTTCGTAGACCTTGTCGAAGCCGATGGTGTGGAGCATCCGGGGCAACTGGTGATTGAGGTACTTGGTGTGCAGCTCATAGCGCTCGGCGCCGCGCTCCGCGAGGAGCCTCGCCAGGTCGAAGCCCTTGGGCCCGTCGTCCTTCATGCCCCGCTCTCCTCGGTCCTCGTCGCCGCCTGCCCGGCGGCCAGTACGGCACTGATCCGGCCGGCGATCTCGACCGGGGTGAGCCCGATGTCGGCCAGCACCTCGGCACGCTTGCCGTGCGCGAGGAACTGCTCGGGGATGCCGAACGTGCGCAGCGGTACGTCGACCCCGGCGTCCCGCAGCGCCTGCCCCACCGCGGAGCCGACGCCTCCGGCCCGGCTGTTGTCCTCGACGACGGCGACCAGACGGTGCCGGGCGGCGAGCGGGGGCAGTTCCCCGTCGACCGGTTTGACCCAGCGCGGGTCGACAACGGTGCAGCAGACACCGGCCCCGGCCAGCAGATCGGCGGCCTTCAGACAGACCGGGGCGAGTACGCCGACGGCCACGAGCAGCACATCGGGGTCGTCCGCCTGGTGCAGCACGTCCATACCGCCGATCCGGCCGACCGCCGGGACCGGCTCCCCCACGGGCTCCATGGGGAACCGGATCACGGTGGGCGCGTCGTCCACGTCGACGGCCTCACGGAGCTGGGCCCGGAGCTGGCCGGCGTCGCGCGGGGCGGCGATCCGCAGCCCGGGGACGACCTGGAGCACGGACATGTCCCACATGCCGTTGTGCGAGGGTCCGTCGGGTCCGGTGACCCCGGCCCGGTCGAGGACGAAGGTCACCCCGCACCGGTGCAGCGCGACGTCCATCAACAGCTGGTCGAAGGCCCGGTTGAGGAAGGTGGCGTAGACGGCGACGACCGGGTGCAGGCCACCGATGGCCAGTCCGGCCGCGGACACCACGGCATGCTGCTCCGCGATGCCGACGTCCCAGACCCGGTCGGGAAAGGCCTCGGCGAACTTCGTCAGCCCGACGGGGTGCAACATGGCCGCCGTGATCGCCACGACGTCCGGCCGCTCCGCGCCGATCGCGGCGATCTCGTCCCCGAACACCGAGGTCCAGGAGGGCCCGCCGGCCGGGGCGAGCGGTGCGCAGGTCAGCGGGTCCATCGCGCCGACGGTGTGGAAGCGGTCGGCCTCGTCCCGGAGCGCGGGCGGGTAGCCGCGGCCCTTCTCGGTGAGGCAGTGCACCAGCACCGGACCGTGGAAGCGCTTCGCCCGGTGCAGGGCGGATTCGACGGCCGCGATGTCATGGCCGTCGACCGGCCCGACGTACTTGAGCCCGAGGTCCTCGAACATGCCCTGCGGGGCGAAGGCGTCCTTGAATCCCTTCTTCGCGCCGTGCAACGACTCGTACAGCTGCTGTCCGATGACGGGGGTCTGCTGGAGCACTTCCTTGCCCCAGGAGAGGAAGCGCTCGTAGCCGTCGGTGGTGCGGAGGGTGGTGAGATGGCCGGCGAGACCGCCTATCGTGGGGCCGTAGGAGCGCTCGTTGTCATTCACCACGATGATGAGCGGGCGGTCCCTGGCGGCGGCGATGTTGTTGAGCGCCTCCCAGGCCATCCCGCCGGTGAGGGCCCCGTCGCCGGTGACGGCCACGACGTGGTCGCTCCGTCCCAGGACCTGATGGGCCTTGGCGATGCCGTCGGCCCAGCCGAGCACGGTCGAGGCGTGCGAGTTCTCGATGACGTCGTGCGCGGACTCCTCGCGGGACGGGTACCCGGACAGGCCCCCTTTGCCGCGCAGTTTGGAGAAGTCCTGCCGTCCGGTGAGCAGTTTGTGCACATAGCTCTGGTGCCCGGTGTCCCAGAGGATGCGGTCGACGGGCGAGTCGAAGGCCCGGTGCAGGGCGATGGTGAGCTCCACCACCCCGAGGTTGGGCCCCAGGTGACCGCCGGTCCGGGCCACCGCCTGGATGAGGAACTGCCTGGTGTCCTGGGCGAGTTCGTCCAGTTGTGCTTCGTTCAGCGCCTTGAGATCGTGCGGCCCCCGGATGCTCTCCAGAATCGTCACGCTCGGGCCCCCTCTCTGGTTCTGTTTCAGCTCACGGTGACGGCGGGAGCCCCCGACGGCGTCCCGGCCCCGTCCATGCCCTCGGCGATCTTCAGGGCCTCTTCGATGAGCGTCTCGACGATCTTCGACTCGGGCACCGTCTTGATGACCTCGCCCTTCACGAAGATCTGCCCCTTGCCGTTGCCCGACGCCACACCCAGGTCCGCCTCACGGGCCTCACCCGGACCGTTGACGACACAGCCCATCACGGCCACCCGCAACGGCACCTCCATGCCCTCCAGACCGGCACTGACCTCGTCCGCGAGCTTGTACACATCCACCTGCGCCCGCCCGCACGACGGACACGACACGATCTCCAGCCGCCGCTGCTTCAGATTCAGCGACTCCAGGATCTGCAGACCGACCTTGACCTCCTCGGCCGGCGGCGCCGACAACGACACCCGGATCGTGTCCCCGATCCCCTCCGACAGCAACGCACCGAACGCCACCGCCGACTTGATCGTCCCCTGGAACGCCGGACCCGCCTCCGTCACACCCAGATGCAACGGATAGTCACAACGAGCCGCCAGCTGACGGTACGCATTCACCATCACCACCGGATCGTTGTGCTTCACCGAGATCTTGATGTCCCGGAAACCGTGCTCCTCGAAGAGCGACGCCTCCCACAACGCCGACTCCACCAACGCCTCAGGAGTCGCCTTCCCGTACTTCGCCAGCAACCGCGCATCCAGCGAACCCGCGTTCACGCCGATCCGGATCGGCGTCCCCGCATCACCCGCCGCCCGCGCGATCTCCTTCACCTTGTCGTCGAACTGCTTGATGTTCCCCGGATTCACCCGCACCGCCGCACAGCCCGCATCGATCGCGGCGAACACATACTTCGGCTGGAAATGAATATCCGCGATCACCGGGATCTGCGACTTCTTCGCGATCACCGCCAACGCGTCCGCGTCGTCCTGCGTCGGACACGCCACCCGCACGATCTGACAGCCCGACGCCGTCAGCTCCGCGATCTGCTGCAACGTCGCACCGATGTCCGACGTACGCGTCGTCGTCATCGACTGCACCGACACCGGCGCATCCCCGCCCACCGCAACCGACCCGACCTGGATGCGCCGCGAGGGGCGGCGCATCGCGAGCGGCCGGGCCGGCAGCCCGGGGAGACCCAGTACGACCGGTTCTCCAGCGGTCATGACGTCACCGGTTCCCGGAGACGGTCTCGCGCGCGGCGCGCAGGGATTCCTTCAGCGATCCCATGGTGGCGAGCACGGCGGTGGGTTCGTAGCCGCAGTGCGCCATGCAGTTGGCGCAGCGCGGGTCCTTGCCCCGGCCGTACTTGTCCCAGTCGGTCTCCTCGATGAGCTGACGGTACGTCGGTACGTAGCCGTCGCTCATCAGGTAGCAGGGCCGCTGCCAGCCGAACAGCGAGTAGTTCGGGATGGCCCACGCCGTGCACGGGAAGTCCGCCTTGCCCTCCAGGAAGTCCAGGAAGAGCGGCGAGTGGTTCAGCCGCCAGCGGGCACGGTTGCCGCCCGCGAAGGTCTTCTTGAACAGTTCACGGGTCTGCTCGACGCCCAGGAAGTGCTCCTGATCGGGTGCCTTCTCGTAGGCGTACGCGGGCGAGATCATCATCTCGTCGACCTTCAGGTCGTCATTGAGGTAATTGAGGACCTCGATGATGGTCTGCGGGGTGTCGGTGTTGAAGAAGGTGGAGTTCGTGGTGACCCGGAAGCCGCGCCGCTTGGCCTCCTTGATCGCCGCCACGGCCTCGTCGAAAACGCCTTCCTTGGCGACCGATTCGTCGTGCCGCTCCCGCAGCCCGTCGATGTGCACGGCGAAGGCGAAGAACGGCGAGGGGGTGAATTTCTCGATCTTCTTCCGCAGCAGCATCGCATTGGTGCACAGGAAGACGTACTTCCTCCGGGCCACCAGCTGCCGGACGATTTCATCGATCTGCGGGTGCATCAATGGTTCGCCGCCCGCGATGGAAACCATCGGGGCACCCGATTCGAGGACGGCGCCCACGGCCTGGGCCACCGGCATGCGCTGCTTGAGCACGCCGGCCGGATGCTGGATCTTCCCGCAGCCCTCGCACGCGAGATTGCAGGCGTACAAGGGCTCCAGTTCCACGATGAGCGGGAATTTCTCCCGCCTGCGGAGCTTCTGTTCGATGAGGTACGTCGCAACCTTGATGGACTGGCGGAGCGGCATGGCCATCTGGCTCACCTCCTGGGGAGCAGCGAAGATCGGTGCCATTCATAGAAAGCCGGCAGGACGGCACGGAGAACTCGGAAAGCTGATATTCCACCGCGTATCGTGCCGATGCGGACGAGCTCATGCTCCGGAGCATCCACGACCACCCGTACGGCGGCAACCGGGCGCGGCCCGGACCGCAGAGCGGTGCGCAGAGTGGCGGCGGACTCCATGTCCACCGCGATGGCTCCGGTGGCCCGCAGTCCGGCCCGCTCATGCCCTCGTACGACATGGGCGGAGCCGGTCAGCGGACCGGTGTGGACGGCGCGGCCGGGCACCGCCCTGCCCAGGGCCTCGGCGAGCAGGCCCGGACCGGTGCAGACCGTGGAGTCCCCGGCTTCCCGGGTCTCGTCGGCGACCACCAGGTCCCCGGGGTGCATGCCGGGCAGCAGCCCGGCGCAGAACCCGGAGGCGAGGACCGCCGTGCCGGGCACCCGGTCCTTGCCGAGCTCCCGCGTGACGGCCTCCTCGGCGGCCCTGGGGCCCATGCCCGTACGGAGTACGGTCACCGGGCCGGGAGCGGTGCCGGCCCTGCCCCGGCCGCTGCGCAGGGCGAACTGCTCGATGCCGAGCGCGCAGGCGATCAGCAGCGGCGCGGTGGGGCCGGCCGTCCCCGGGCCGTCGGCCATCAGGCCTCCTTGCGGGTGGCCGTACGGTCGGCGAACGGCTCGCCGTGCACGTACCGCCCGAGCGCGGTGAGCGGGAACACCTGGCGGTAGAGGTGGTAGTTGATGGAGAAGTCCCAGGGGAATCCGGTGCCGGTGAAGTACGGCTCGTCCCAGGAGCCGTCGGCCTGCTGCGTCCCGGTGAGCCAGGACACGCCCCGCTGCACGGCCCTGCTGTCCCGGCGTCCGGTGGCGAGCAGGGCGAGCAGGGCCCAGGCGGTCTGGGAGGCGGTCGAGGCGCCGTGCCCGATCCACTTCTCCTCCCGGTAGGAGCGCAGGTCCTCGCCCCAGCCGCCGTCGTCGTTCTGCACGGACTCCAGCCAGCCGACCGCCCGGCGGATCGCCGGGTGTGTCACGGGCAGTCCGGCGGCCACCAGCGCGGGCACCACCGACCCTGTGCCGTATACGTAGTTGACGCCCCAGCGGCCGAACCAGGCACCGCTCGCCTCCTGTTCGGCGAGCAGCCACTCGATGCCGCGCCGGGTGACCCGGTGGCCGGACCGCCCCTCGACGGCGAGCATCTCCACCACGTGCCCGGTGACGTCGGCGGACGGCGGGTCGATGACCTCGCCGAAGTCGCAGAAGGGCAGCCGGTTCGGGAAGGCGCTGGTGTTGTCCGCGTCGAAGGCGCCCCAGGCCCCGTTGCGGGACTGCATGCCGATGTTCCAGCGGACCCCGCGCTTGATGGCGGCCTCGATGCGGGCCCGGTCGGGGTGGCGGACCCGGCGCAGTGCGAGGACCACCTCTGCGGTGTCGTCGATGTCCGGGTAGTTGTCGTTGTGGAACTCGAAGGCCCAGCCGCCCGGGTTGAGCCGGGGACGGCGTACGGACCAGTCGCCGGGCCGGGCGATCTCCTCGCCGAGCATCCAGTCCGCGGCCTTCACGAGCGCCGGGTGGTCGGGGCTGACCCCGGCGTCGGCGAGCGCGATGGTGGCGAGGCAGGTGTCCCAGACCGGGGACTGGCAGGCCTCGATCATGCGGGCGCCGTCCTCGCGCCACACGGCGAACCGGTCGAGCGATTCGAGCCCGGCCCGCATCACCGGGTGGTCCAGGTCGTAGCCGAGCAGGTGCAGGGCGATGACGGAGTACACGGCGGGTGGCTGGATGCCGCCCCAGCAGCCGTCGTTCTCCTGGCGTTCGATGATCCAGCGGGCCGCGGCGTTCATCGCGGTCCGGCGCAGCCTGCGCGGTGCGATCCGGTGATAGACGTGCAGCGCCTTGTCCAGGCGCTGGAAGACGCCGTCCCAGCTGGCGGCCGGTGCGGGGCGCCTGGGCGGGTTCGGGTTGCCGGGATCGGTGTGCAGTTCGTCGAGCGGGAACGGGGCCGGGCGTACCGGCCGCTTCGCCGAGACGATGGTCAGCGGCACGATGGTCTGGCGGGCCCAGCAGCCGAAGTCGTAGATGTTGAGCGGGGCCCATTTGGGAAAGAACATCAGCTCGGGCGGGAGTTCCGGCAGGTCGTCCCATTTCCACCAGCCGAACAGGGCGAGCCAGATCCGGGTGAAGACCCGGGCGGCCGCGATGCCGCCCTGTTCCCGGATCCATCCGGCGGCGCGGGCCATGTGCGGTTCGTCCGGCCGGTCCCCGGCCAGCCGCAGGGCCACGTACGCCTCGATGGTGGTGGAGAGTTCGCCGGGGCCCCCGTGGAAGGTCGCCCAGGTGCCGTCACCCAGCTGTTCGCCGCGGATGAAGCGGCCGGCCGCCCGGACGGTGTCCGGGTCCTGGATGCCGAGGAATTGACGGAGCAGCAGGTCCTCGGCGTCCATCGTGACGTTGGTGGCGAGGTCGCCCTTCCACCAGCCCTGCTCGTCCTGCCTGCCGAGGAGGTGCTCCACCGAGCGTTCCGCGGCCCGCCGCGCGGCGTCGAACACCTCGTCCGCGGCAATGGTTGTGTCGGTCGGTTTACTGGCCGAGGCTGCGCGGGGGTTCACGGCCCCGGTGCTTCCGTCGGTCGTCGCTGTCATGGCTTCCCCTTCGTGCAGTCAGGTCCTCTGCTGTGCTGGGGTCTCCGTCGGCCGGCGCCCCGGCAAGGGCGCCGGCCGGCGACTGCGAGTCATATGGAGCAGATAGTCATCATCTCTTTCGTACGACGACGAAGTCCGCGAGCGCTGTGAGCTGCGCCCGCACGGTCTGCGGCATGTCGATGCGGTGCAGCGCCTCGATGGCGACCGCATGCTGTCGACGGGCCTCCTGGGCGGTCCACTCGCGGCCGCCCGCCTCCTCGATGAGTGCCGCACGGGCGGCGAACTCCTCTTCGGAGAAGCTGTCGAAATCGCTGCTCTTGGCATCGGCGGCGAGCAGTTCGCCCAGGCGCTCCGATGCCGGGCCGCCCGCGGCGAGCGCGGCAACGACCGGGAGGGACTTCTTGCGCTGGCGCAGGTCGCTCCAGGTCTGCTTGCCGGTGGACTCGGGGTCGCCCCAGATGCCGAGCAGGTCGTCGACGGCCTGGAAGGCGAGGCCGAGGTGGTATCCGTACGCCTCCAGCGTGTCGGCGGTCCGGTCGTCGGCGCCGCCGAGCACC
Organism: Streptomyces sp. NBC_00012; assembly: GCF_045040875.1. Classification (NCBI taxonomy): domain Bacteria; kingdom Bacillati; phylum Actinomycetota; class Actinomycetes; order Kitasatosporales; family Streptomycetaceae; genus Streptomyces; species Streptomyces sp. NBC_00012. The sequence continues at coordinate 1,300,277 of NZ_CP108309.1, forward strand.
GCGCCGATGGAGCAGGCGCAGGCGAGCAGGGCTCCGGTCTTGTTGCCCTCCATCTCCAGGCACTCCTCGACGGTGACCCGCTCGCGGTGCTCGTAGGAGATGTCCTGGGCCTGCCCGTCGATGAGCTTGCGGCTGGCCGCGGTCAGCCGACGGGTCGCGCGGCCCGCCTCGACGGTGCCGAGCTCCAGCAGGACCTCGTTGGCGAGGGCGAAGAGCGCGTCGCCGACCAGGATCGCCTGGGCGGGGCCGTGCACCTTCCAGACCGTGTCGCGGTGGCGGCGCTGTTCGTCGCCGTCCATCAGGTCGTCGTGCAGCAGCGAGAAGTTGTGCACGAGTTCGACGGCCACGGCGCCGGGGACGCCGGCCTCGGCGGCGGCGCCGGCGGCCTCCGCGGACAGCAGGGCGAGGGCCGGGCGGACGGCCTTGCCCCCGTCGCCGTCGGCGGGCTGTCCCTGGGCGTCGATCCAGCCGAAGTGGTAGGCGGCGACGGTGTCCATGGGCGGTGCGAGCCGGTCAACGGCGGCCCGGAGCACCGGCGTGGAAAGGGCCCGTCCGCGCTCCAGAAGCGCGGTGACGTCCGTGGTGTCGGCCACGGTGTCGAAAGCCGGATTCGCCGGGGTCACTGACTCTCCTCTTGTTCCGGTGGTACTGCTCATGCCGCCTCCTGCAGCGGATGTACATGGGGCCGGCCGAGCGCCTGGAGGGCGGCTTCGGCCGCGCTGAACCCGCTGCGGACGGCGCCCTCCATCGTCGCGGGCCAGCCGGTGGCCGTCCATGCCCCGGCCAGGCAGAGGCCGGGCGCACGGGTGCGGGCACCGGGCCGCAGCCGGCCGACGCCGGGGGCGGGGGCGAAGGTCGCCGTGCGCTCCCGGGTGACGAAGAAGTCCCTGATCCCGGCCCCGCGTGCGGCCGGCAGGAGCCGCTCCAGCTCGGGCAGGTAGCGGGTGCGCAGTTCGGCGACGGGGAGGTCGATCTCCTCGTCGGCGGCGGACTGGGACACGGCGAGGTACTGTCCGGGGCCGGTGAGTCCCGAGGCGTCGGTGCGGTCGAAGACCCACTGGACCGGGGAACCGAGCGCGGCGAAGAACGGGCGGCGCAGCACCTTGCGGTCGTAGACGACGTGCACGTTGAGGATCGGCGAGGTGCCGATGTCGAGCAGCCGCTCCGGTTCGTCGAGTGCGCCTTCGGGCAGCAGGTCGTGGGCCTCACGCTGCGGGACGGCGAGGACGACGGTGTCCGCCTCGATCCGTTCGCCGCCGGTGTCCACGATCCAGCAGCCATCCTCCGTACGGGTGATGGCGGCTGCCTTCGTACGGAGTTCGGTGCGGACCGAGGCCGAATCGAGGGCCTTGCGGGCCAGCGTGTCGTGCACCTCGCCGAGGGGCACGCTCGCCCAGCCGATGTCGGCGGCACCGGGCTCGGAGAGGAGTCCGGTCTTGAAGACCTTCGCGGCCAGGGCCAGCGAGGAGTTCGGCGCGGTGGCGTTGAGCGTGGCCACGCCGACCAGGTCCCAGAGGGCCTCGATGGTGCGCTGCGACTGACCGTGCCGGGCGAGCCAGCTGCCGAAGTCGACGGCGTCGAGCGCGGGGTCGTCGGGGTCCAGGCGGCCGAGCGCGAGTGCGGCGCGGCCGACGCTCGCGCGCTCGGCGAGCGAGAGGTGCGGATAGCCGGCCAGTCCGGCGGCCAGGTGGAAGGGCACCGGCAGCGCGTTGCGGCGCAGCCGTCCCAGCCGGGGTCCCGAGGGGCGCCCGACGTCGAGAACGGGCACGTCCAAACGGTTTTGCAGGGGTGCCAGACGCGTCCCGTCGACGCGGTCGAGGAACCAGCGGTAGGCGGTGCAGCAGCGCAGATAGACGTGCTGTCCGTTGTCGACCGTCAGCTCGCCGCGCCGGAAGGAGAAGGCGAGGCCGCCGAGCCGGGGCCGGCCTTCGAGCAGGGTCACGTCAAGCCCGGCATCGGCGAGACGTAGTGCGGAGGTGACTCCGGCGAGGCCGCCACCGATCACGACCGCGCGGGAGGAGCGCGGGGCGTCGTCCGTCATGCGTCCTCCTTTCGCCAGGTCACTTCAGTCAGGGACGCATCAGCACGGAGGAGGGTTGACCGCCGGGCGGACCGGGCCTCCGTGTTGCACATGGTGCGCGAGATGTCCGCGCGGCGCATCAGACACGCCCCCTGGTCGTGCGCCGGGAGATGTACCGGGCGTCGAGCCCCGACAGACCACGCACCGCGACGTACGCCTTCTCGTGGCCCGGCAGCGATACCCGGCCGCGCAGCACCGCCTCGGGGTCGCGCTCGATCCGGTCGAGGAGTCGCCGGTAGATGCCCGCCATGGCCGCGACACACGCGCCACTGCGCCGGTCCAGCATGGGCAGCAGCCGGTAGCCCTCGGCGAACAGGGTGCGGGCGCGCCGCACCTCGAAGTGGACGAGGCCCGCGAAGTCGGCGCCGGGCGGCGGGGTGGCCCGGTGGAATCCGGCCGAGCAGCCGAACTTGGCGAGGTCGTCGGCGGGCAGATACGTACGTCCGTTGCCCGCGTCCTCGCGGACGTCGCGCAGGATGTTGGTCAGCTGGAGCGCGAGGCCGAGCGTGTCGGCGTACTCCGCGGCCCGGTCCGCGCCCGGGGCGCCCGGCTCGGTACCGAAGACGCCCAGGCTGAGGCGGCCGATGGCACCCGCGACACAGCGGCAGTAGACCTTGAGGTCGTCCCAGGTCTCGTACGTCGCGCCGCGCACATCCATCAGCACGCCGTCGATGAGCTCGTCGAGCCCGCCGAGCGGGAGCGGGAACCTGCGTGCGGCGTCGGCGAGCGCGACGGCCACCGGGTCGGTGTCGTCCTCGTCGACCGCTCCGTCCCGGATCCGGTCCAGGATGTCGCGGGTGCTCTCCAGGCGGGCCCGCTTGGTGTCCGCGTCCAGCTCACCGTCGCCGATGTCGTCGACCCGACGGGAGAAGGCGTACAGCGCCGACATGGCCTGTCGCTTCTCGGCGGGCAGCAGCCTGATGCCGTACGCGAAGTTACGCGCCTGCTGTCCGGTGACCGCCTCGCAGTAACTGTATGCGGCCTGTACCGGTGCCGACATGTACGTCGTCTGTCCCTCCATGGTCCGGCTCACCCCTCTCTACGCGCTCTTCGCAAGACAACTCCCACCTCGCGCAGCAGGCTGGGCTTGGTGGGCTTGGGCGGTCCGGGCAGTACGTCGAACCCGGCGGCCGCGATCGCGGCGAGGGCGGCGCGCCCGCCTCCCACGAATCCGGCGAGAAGCAGCTTGAGCCTGCCGTGGGCGCTGCCCACCAGGGGGATGCCTTCATCCAGCAGTTCCCGAGCACGTTCCGCTTCGTACGCGACCAGTGAACGCACCGACGCGCTCCCCGAGGGGGCGGCGAGATCTGTTTCGCCGACACGGAACCGCGCCATGTCGTCGGCGGGGAGATAGATCCGGTCGCGGCCGAGGTCCTCGGTGACGTCCTGGAGGTGCTCGACGATCTGCAGGGCGGTGCAGACGGCGTCGGAGCGGCGGATGCGCTCGGGGCTGGCGGTGCCGGTGATCTGCAGGACCAGCCGGCCCACGGGGTTGGCGGAGAGCTCGCAGTAGGCCAGGAGCTCCTCGTACGTCCCGTAACGGCGGACCTTCTGGTCCTGCCGGTTCGCCTCGACGAGGCCGAGGAAGGGTTCGGGGGTGAGCGCGCAGCGCCGCACGGTGGGGCGCAGGGCGCGCAGCAGGGGGTGGCGGGGGCCGTCGCCCGAGGTGCCGAAGACCCGGTACAGATCGGCTTCGAGGGCGTCGAGCATGGCGAGCCGGTCGTCGGTCTGCGCGGGATCGAGGCCGAGGTGACGGGCGTCCGCGCCGCCGGGTGCGAGATCGCCGTCACCGATGTCGTCGACCAGGCGTGCGTAGCCGTACGCGGCCATCAGGTCGTCGCGCCAGGCGCGGGGCAGGAAGAAGGGGGCTACGGGGAAATTCTCGTCCGCGGCCTTGTCGAGAGTGCTGGGCACGACGTCATCGGGGTGCGTCTGCCGGGTGCGGGTCACCACGGACCGCCCGGCGCTGGGACGGCGTGAGCACCTCGGAGCTGGAGATCTTCCGTCATAGCCGTCACATCTCCCGTTCTACACTGCCGACCCAAAACATCCCATTCCGGACACGCCGCCCGCTCTGCCGAGTGCGGAGCGCTGCCTACGGGCCGTACACCAGGCACTATCGCCCCACTTGCCTCGAATCAGCACCGGTACAGCTTACGTTGTACAACGCTCATCCATACGGCGGGGTGTCGGGCGCGCTGCCGCGACGCCTTCCGTCCCGCCAACCTTCCCCGCACACAAGCGAATTGACGTCATCCGACGGGACGAGATCCTGCCCGGGACATACCGCCGGGCGTGGAGAGCGCCGGCCGCGGTCCACGATCCGGACATCGAGGCGGCCTCCCCCGGAGAGCTCCGGCGGAGGCCGCTCGATGAATCAGGACCGGACGGACCGCTACTTTCCGGTCTCGCGCTCGTACGCCTTGAGCACCTCGTCCGCCGGGCCGTCCATCAGCAGCTCGCCCTTTTCCAGCCACAGCACCCGGTCACAGGTGTCGCGGATGGACTTGTTGCTGTGGCTGACCAGGAAGACGGTGCCGGCCTCCTTGCGGAGCTCCCTGATGCGCTTCTCGGAGCGGATCTGGAACTTGCGGTCACCGGTCGCCAGCGCCTCGTCGATCATGAGGACGTCGTGGTTCTTGGCGGCGGCGATGGAGAAGCGCAGCCGCGCGGCCATGCCGGAGGAGTACGTACGCATCGGCAGGGTGATGAAGTCGCCCTTCTCGTTGATCCCGGAGAAGTCGACGATCCCCTGGTAACGCTCGCGGATCTCCTCGCGCGACATGCCCATCGCGAGGCCGCCGAGCACCACGTTGCGTTCACCGGTCAGATCGCTCATCAGCGCGGCGTTCACCCCGAGCAGCGAGGGCTGGCCGTCGGTGTAGACCTTGCCGTGCTCGGTCGGCAGCAGACCGGCGATGGCCCGCAAGAGCGTCGACTTGCCGGAGCCGTTGGTGCCGATGAGACCGATCGCCTCGCCGCGGTAGGCGGTGAAGGAGACGCCGCGGACGGCGTGCACCTTGCGCACCCCGCGCGATTCGCCCTTGCCGCGGCGCATGATCCGGCTCAGCGCCGCGGTGGCACTGCCCTTGCCGCCGCCGGCGCCGTTGACGCGGTACACGATGTGCACATCGTCGGCGATGACGGTGGGGACTCGCCCCGGAGTCTTGTCGTCAGCCACGGCCGTACCGTTCCTCTGCCTTCCAGAAGTACACGAAGCCCACCAGGCCGATCAGGACCGCCCAGCCGAGCGCCACGACCCAGACGTGCGCCGGCAGGTTCTCCGAGCCGTAGCCGTCGATCAGGGCGAAACGGATCAGGTCCATGTAGATGGCCGCCGGGTTGTACTGCAGCACGTCGGCGATCCAGGCCGGCTTGTCCTTGAGCATCACCGGGATGGAGAACATGACGCCCGAGGCGTACATCCAGGTCCGCATGACGAACGGCATCAGCTGCGCGAGGTCGGGGGTCTTGCTGCCGAGCCTGGCCATGATCAGCGCCAGACCGGTGTTGAAGACGAACTGCATGACCAGCGCCGGAATGATCAGCAGCCACGAGGGGCTCGGGTAGCTGCCGAAGGAGACGGCCACGGCCCCGAGCACGATCATCGAGTACAGCAGCTGCTGGAGCTGCTGGAGCGAGAACGAGATGGGCAGCGAGGCGCGCGGGAAGTGCAGTGCCCGGACCAGCCCCAGATTGCCGGAGATCGCCCGCACGCCCGCCATCACCGAACTCTGGGTGAAGGTGAAGACGAAGACGCCGGTCACCAGGAACGGGATGAAGACCTCCTGGGTCATCCCCTTCCGGGTGCCCAGGATCAGCCCGAAGATCAAGTAGTAGACCAGGGCGTTGAGCAGCGGTGTGGCCACCTGCCACAGCTGGCCCAGCTTCGCCTGGCTGTACTGGGCGGTCAGCTTCGCCCTGGAGAACGCCATGATGAAGTGGCGCCGGCCCCAGAGCTGCCGGATGTACTCGAAGAGCCCTGGCCGGGCGCCGCTCACCGTCAGGCCGTACTTGGCGGCCAGGGCGGCCGAGGTCAGGCCGTCGTCGGCGGATGGTGGGGTGCTCAATGCCACCGCACCATCATGGGTTGTGTCACTCACCAGATGAAACTCTCGTATTCAAGATGCGCAGCCAGTCGCGGGCGCGGCTCGGAGCGGACAGGTCCCGTGGAGAAAACGTACGTCCCATGCTCTCAGAGGTGAGCCTCTCAGATCACGGGAGGGCGACCGAGTCTGGTCAGCCGCCATACCGTGCGCCATTTCATCGGACGGCGGGTTCCACAGGGCGAGGACCAGCCTTCCCGGAAACCGCCGAGCCATGCCTTCAGCGCCGGGCCGGAGGGCTTGCGGACCAGGGTGAGCAGCAGCCACACCCCGAGGTAGACGGGGACCAGCGGTGCGGGCAGATTGCGACGGGCCAGCCAGACCCGGTTGCGGGCCACCATGCGGTGGTACACCGCGTGCCGCGAGGGGGCGGTCGTCGGGTGGTTGAGGACCATGTCCGCGCGGTAGTCGATCATCCAGCCCGCGTCCAGCGCCCGCCAGGCGAGATCGGTCTCCTCGTGCGCGTAGAAGAACTGGCCGGGCAGCGGCCCGACCTCGGCGATGACCTTGGTCCGTACGGCGTTGGCGCCGCCCAGGAAGGTCGTCACGCGTGAGGAGCGCGTCGGGTCGGAGGCGCGCAGCCGCGGCACGTGACGGCGCTGCGTGACCCCGGTGTCCGGGTCGGCGATGCGGAAGCTGATGATGCCCAGCCCGGGATCGGTCTCGAAGGCCTGCCGGCAGAGCTCGGCGGTGTCGGTGAGCGGCAGCAGTCCGTCGTCGTCGAGGAAGAGCAGGGCGTCCACATCGGCACCGGACGGGCCGAAGGCCTCGATCCCGACGTTGCGGCCACCGGGGATGCCCAGATTCTCGGGCAGCTCGACGGTCCGCACTCCCGCGGGGACCTCCGGTACGGGGGCGCCGTTGCCGACGACCACCACCTCGATCCGGTCGCCGTCCTGCCGGGCGACCGAACCGAGGAGGGCGCGGAGCTCTTCGGGGCGGTTGCCCATCGTGATGATGACGGCGCCGAGCTTCATGGGCGTGCTCACTTCAGCCTGCTCGACGCCAGGATCGACACGAGGTGCAGCAGCGTCTGGAGCAGCGCGATGCCGGCCAGCACCGCGACCATGAGGCGGCTGAAGAACAGATCGTCGCGGACCGCGTCGAGGACGGCCGCCACCAGGATGACCAGTGACGCCTCGACCCCGAGGATGAGCCGGTGGAACTTGAGCGCGCCGGCGGCCCGGCGGGCGAAAGCCATTCCGGAGGAGCGCGGCTCCGACGCGGCCTCCTTGACCGGCGGCAGCCCGCCCTGGTGGCGTGCGACACCGACGAGGTCGGTCTCGGCCTTGATCAGGATGGCGCCGAGGGCCGCGAGCGTACCGAGGAAGGCCCAGAGCCAGTCGATCCGTCCGGTGCCCCAGAGGTCGGCGGCGCGCAGGCCGAAGCCGACCAGCACGGCTGCGTCGCAGAGATACGCGCCGACCCGGTCCAGGTAGACCCCGCCCAGCGAGAACTGCTTCTTCCAGCGGGCCACCTCGCCGTCGACGCAGTCGAGCAGCAGGTAGAGCTGGACCGCGAGCACGCCGAGCAGCGCGCCGGGGATGCCCGGAACGAGGAGAGCCGGTGCGGAGAGCACGCCCGCGATCGTCATCACGTAGGTCAGCTGATTGGGCGTGACCCTGGTGTTCACCAGGTGCCGGTCGATGCGCAGCGAGATCTCGCGCATGTAGAGCCGACCCGCCCAGTGCTCACCGCTGCGCCGGTCCTTCACACCCGGCGGGTGCACGACCGGACGGAGTTCAGCTATGGATGGCTTTTGCATAGTCGGCGTACGCGTCCCTGATCTGGTCGGTGGACAGGTTGAGGTGTTCCAGGATCGTGAAGCGCCCCGGACGGGTCTGCGGGGCGTAGTCGACGGCCTGGACGAACTCGTCGGCGGTGAAGCCGATCTCTTCGGGCACGACCGGCAGCCCGTGGCGGCGCAGGGTGGCCGCCATGTGCAGCGACTCCTCGCGGGCACCGCGCAGGTACATGGCGAAGCAGGCGCCGAGGCCGACCTGCTCGCCGTGACTGGCCGCGCGCTTGGGGTACAGCAGGTCGAAGGCGTGGTTGATCTCGTGGCAGGCGCCGGACGCCGGCCGGGAGTCCCCGGCCACGGACATCGAGATGCCGGTGAGCACGAGGCCCTCGGCCAGCACCTTGAGGAAGGCGTCGTCGGCGATCCGGCCGGGGTGGCGCAGCACGGCCTCGCCCGCCTGCCGGGCCATCGCCGCCGCGAGTCCGTCGATCTCCTCGCCCTTGACCTCGTGGGCGAGCTCCCAGTCGGCCACGCAGGAGATGTTGGAGACCGCGTCGCCGATGCCGGAGCGCACGAAGCGGGCCGGCGCCTGGCGGACGATGTCGAGGTCGATGACCACGGCGATCGGGGTGGGTACTCCGTAGGATCCCCGGCCGTTGTCGTTGTCGAGCGTCGCGACGGGTGAGCAGAGGCCGTCGTGGGCGAGGTTCGTCGCCACCGCGACCATGGGCAGCCCGACCCGCGCCGCCGCGTACTTCGCCACGTCGACGATCTTGCCGCCGCCGAGGCCGACCACGGCGTCGTACCGGTTGCCCTTGATGTCGTCGGCCAGCTTGACCGCCGAGTCGAGGGTGCCGTCGGTCACGGGGTACCAGTGGGCGCCGGGCAGCGCCGGGGTCAGCCGCTCGCGCAGGGCGCGTCCCGAGCCGTCGCTGATCGCGACGGCGAGCTTGCCGGAGGCGGAGATCCGCTGGTCGGCGAGGAGGCCGGCAAGATCGTCCAGGGCGCCGCGACGGATGTCGACGACGACCGGGGACGGAATGAGCCGGGTCAGTACTGGCACGCGATCTCACGGCCCTTCGCGAGGTCGTCGTGGTTGTCGATCTCCACCCACGTCACTTCGCCGATGGGGGCCACGTCAACGGTGAAGCCGCGGTTCACGAGCTCCTGGTAGCCGTCCTCGTAGTAGAGGTCGGGGTCGCGCTCGAAAGTCGTCTTCAGGGCGTCCGCGAGCTCCTCGGCGGCCTCGGGCTCGATGAGGGTGACGCCGATGTACTCGCCGGTCGCGGTGGCCGGGTCCATCAGCTTGGTGATGCGGCGCACACCCTTGCCGTCCTCGGTGATGACCTTCATCTCCTCGTCGGCGAGGTGCTTCACCGTGTCGAGGGCGAGGATGATCTTCTGGCCGTCGCCGCGGGCGGCGAGCAGGGTCTTCTCGACGGATACCGGGTGGACGGTGTCGCCGTTGGCCAGGATCACGCCACGCTTGAGTACCTCACGGGCGCACCACAGGGAGTAGGCGTTGTTCCACTCCTCGGCCTTGTCGTTGTCGATCAGGGTGAGGGTCACGCCGTACTTGGCCTCGAGCTCGGCCTTGCGGTCGTACACGGCTTCCTTGCGGTAGCCGACGACGACGGCGACCTCGGTGAGGCCTATCTCCGCGAAGTTGGCCAGCGTGAGGTCCAGCACCGTCTTCTCGCCGTCCACAGGCACGAGGGCCTTCGGAAGCGTGTCGGTGTAGGGGCGCAGACGCCGTCCTGCACCGGCTGCCAGTACGAGGCCGATCATGCGGGTTCTCCTTCGTCGTGAACGGCGGGTGCTCCGGAGGACACCCAGAAGCGGATGGACTCCACGAGCACCACCAGTGCCACCGCCACCGCGAGGGTGGTGAGCGCCACGGTGAAAGCCGAGTGCTGAGTGAATACGGCGGCGAGTACGGCCACCACCAGAGTGCGGCCCTCGTGCCCACCGATCGTGCGTACCAGCCACCGGGGCGGCGCGCCGGTGCCGCCGCGAATGCGGTACACCGTGTCGTAGTGATGGTAGGCGACGGCCGAGACCAGCCCGAAGGCCGCCGGAAGGGCGCCCGGGACATCGCTGCGGGCCGCGAGGATCAGGACGGTGCAGTACTCGGCCGCCCTGAATATCGGGGGCACGAGCCAGTCCAGCGCGCCCTTGAGAGGGCTGGACACGGCCATGCCGGAGAAGATCGCGTAGACCACCGCCGCCAGGATGGTGTGCCAGCTGCCGAAGGGCTGCGTGAGCGCGGAGGCGGTCATGAGCACCCCGGCGAGCAGGGCCGTGACCGGGGCGCTCCAGCTGCCGCCGAGCCGGGGCCCGACCGCGGCGACGGCCTCGGCCAGCGGGCCGGAGTCGGCGAGGTCCGCGAGGGCCCGGGCGGCGCGGTCGGTGCGCTCGGCCTTGCGGGTCAGCGAGCGCAGCAGCCGGCCTGCGGTGGTGTAGCAGGCGGCGAAGGCGCAGCCGGCGAGCAGGGCGTAGAAGACGATCCGGGGCGTGGTCACCGCGGTCAGTACCGCGATCATCGCCCAGCGCTCACCGATCGGGAGCACTATCATCCGGCGCGCCCAGACGGTCCAGCCGACGCTGTCGAGCCGGTCGGAGAGCGCCGCCGTGGGGCTGGAGTTGGCCACCGCGTCGTGGTTGGCCTCGTTGAACGAGAAGTCGATGACGTGCCGGCAGGCCTGGAGCACCATCGCGCCCAGGGCCAGCACCCATACGTCGTCACCGCCGCGGGCGGCGCCGAGCGCGAGGCCCGCGTAGTAGGCGTACTCCTTGGCCCGGTCGAAGGTCGCGTCCAGCCAGGCGCCCATCGTCGAGTACTGGAGCGAGTAGCGGGCGAGCTGCCCGTCGGTGCAGTCCAGGACGAAGGAGAAGAGGAGCAGCACGCCGGCCGCGATGTAGCCGCCGCGGGTGCCGGTCGCCGCGCTGCCGGCCGCGATCAGCGCGGTCAGCAGGGAAGCGGTGGTGACCTGGTTCGGCGTGAGGCCGCGACGGGCGCACCAGCGGGCGATGTAGCGGGAGTACGGGCTGATGAAGAACGTGGTGAAGAAGCCGTCGTGGGCCTTCACCGCGCTGCGCAGCCGCACCGCCTCGTCGTCGACCGAGGCGAGGGCGCTCTCCGCCTCGGCGCGCGCGGGTGCGTCCGTCGGCACGGCGGCGACCAGCGAGCCCAGTTCGGGTCGCTGCACCGCGGTGCCCTCGGCGTCCATGGTGACGGCCAGGCGGCCCGGCACGGTGCGGTCGGTGACCGGCACGGTGGACGTGCCCGTGGGCACACCCGCGCCGACGGCCTCGGCAGTGGTGTCCAGGGCCCGGACGAGCGCGGGGCGCGCCTCCGGCTGCGCGGTGAGCGCGCCGGGGACGGTGGCCGCGGGGAAGCGCGGGTCGGTCAGTCCGAGCCGGAGGGCGTGGACATGGCCGACGAATCGGGGGTCGACCAGTGCGACCCGACGGTCGGCGGGGACGGCCGAGAGCAGCCGTGCGGCCTCGGTCACATCGGCGGCGACCTGTACGTCGAAGCCCAGTGACCGCAGGTCGTCCGCGAGCGACGAACCGGGTACCGGTGCACCGGTGAGGATGGCGGTCGACAGACGAACTCACTCCTTGGTGCTGACGGGTTCGGCGCGCGACTGTGCGGCCCGGATGCGGGCCGGCGCCACGTCGGCAGAGGCTATCGGATGAACGGAAGCGCGAGTTCACCGACCGTTTGCGCCCTGTTCGGGTGGACCGGCATCATCCGACGCCGCCCGCGATCATCATCGTCGATCGCCGCCTCGCCTGACAAAACGCGATGGTGCCGCCCGGGTCCGGCCCGCTGTGCCACCTTCCTGACCTGCAAGCATTTCCGCAGGTCAGAGCATATGACAACGGTGTTCAGTACCGTGTTGCCGGATACCCCCCACCCGTAGTTGACTGGCAATGCCCGGGCCGACCGCGTCCGGGACCGCGAGACGACCGGGAGGCGTTCTCCATGGGGGCAGGGCACGACCACGGGCACACACACGGCGGGCCGCCGCCCACCGGCACGGCAGCCGCCGCGTACCGGGGGCGGCTGCGGATCGCGCTCTGCATCACGCTCACCGTGATGGTGGTGGAGATCGTCGGCGGGGTGCTCGCCGACTCGCTCGCGCTGATCGCCGACGCGGCCCACATGGCGACCGACGCCCTCGGCCTGGGCATGGCGCTGCTGGCGATCCACTTCGCCAACCGGCCGGCCGGGGTGAACCGCACCTTCGGCTACGCCCGTGCCGAGATCCTCGCGGCACTGGCCAACTGTCTGCTGCTGCTCGGGGTCGGCGGCTTCCTGCTCTTCGAGGCCGTCGAGCGCTTCATCACCCCGGCCGAGACCAGGGGCGGGCTGACGATCGCCTTCGCCGTGGTCGGTATGGCCGCCAACATGGTCTCGCTGTCGCTGCTGATGCGCGGGCAGAAGGACAGCCTCAATGTGCGCGGCGCCTATCTGGAGGTGCTCGCGGACACGCTCGGCTCTTTCGCGGTGCTGGTCTCGGCGGGAATCATCCTGGCCACCGGCTGGCAGGCCGCCGACCCGATCGCCTCGCTGGTCATCGGCCTGATGATCGTCCCCCGTACCGTGAAGCTGCTCAGGGAGACGCTCAACGTGCTGCTGGAGTCGGCGCCCAAGGGGGTCGACATGGGGGAGGTACGGGCCCACATCACCGCCCTGCCCGGTGTGCTGGACGTCCACGACCTGCACGCCTGGACGATCACCTCGGGCATGCCGGTGCTCTCCGCGCATGTGGTGGTGCGCCAGGACATGCTCGACTCGATCGGGCACGAGAAGCTCCTCCACGAACTGCAGGGCTGCCTCGGCGTCCACTTCGACGTGGAGCACTGCACCTTCCAGCTGGAGCCGAGCGGCCATGCCGAGCACGAGGCCAGGCTCTGCCACTGACCGGTCCCCGTCCGAGGGGCCATGTAGGGTATTCGCAGAGGCGTTCGGCCTCCCCATGTGCGAGAAGAGAGGAGCTGAGGTTGATGACCGTCGCGAAGGCGCCTGCCCGGCGCAGCATCCGGTCCTTCCTCATCTCCCGGGCTCACGGCTAGCGCTCCGACTCACACCGGGTCGGCACGCGGCCGGAGCCCTCGTACCCAAGGGTTCCCACGTTGACAGACAACGACCGCGCCGTCCGTACCGAGGCGTTCTTCTCCCTGCACCACAAGCTGCCCCGGCAGAGCCCCGGCTCCGATGCCACCACCCGGCGGCTGCTGGAGCTCACCGGCCCGCTGCCGCACCGTCCGCGCGTCCTGGATCTGGGCTGCGGGCCCGGCCGCGCCGCGCTGCTCCTCGCCGCCGAGGCGGGTGCCGAGGTGACCGCCGTCGACCTCCACCAGCCGTTCCTCGACGAGCTGCGCGAGGCGGCCGCGGCCCGCGGGCTCGGCGACCGCATCCGCACGGTCCGGACCGACATGGGCGAGCTCTCCGGCCCGGCCTTCACCGACGGGTCGTTCGATCTCGTCTGGGCCGAGGGTTCCGCGTACATCATCGGCTTCGATACCGCGCTGCGTGACTGGAAGCGACTGCTCGCACCGGGTGGCTCCCTCGTCGTCAGCGAGTGCGTCTGGACCACGGACACTCCGACGGCCGGGGCACGCGCCTTCTGGGAACAGGAGACGTCGATGCGCCCCGTGGCGGGCAACGCGGCGGCGGCCGTCGCGGCCGGGTACCACGTCCTCGGGGCGCTGGTGCAGCCCGACAGCGACTGGGACGAGTACTACGTCCCGCTCGCCGAGCGCGTCGAGGCCGCCGACGCGTCCGCTCCCGGCATGGCGTGGGCGCTCGCGGCGACCCGCGAGGAGCTGGCCATGCGGCGCGACCACGGCACGGAGTACGGCTACGCCGGTTATGTGCTGCGCCCCGTCGATCCCCGCTGGACGACCCGGCCGGAGACGGCGGCGGACACGGCGGCCGTGCACGCCGTCAACGCCGCCGCCTTCCCGACTCCGGACGAGGCCGGTCTCGTCGACGCGCTGCGCACCGATCCGGCGGCCTGGCTGCCCGGCCTCGCCCAGGTGGCGACGGACGGCCCGGACGGGGACGTCGCGGCGTACGCGCTGCTGACCCGGTGCCGGGTCGGGGACGTACCGGCGCTCGCGCTGGCCCCGGTGGCGACCGCCCCCGAGCACCGGCGCCGGGGTGCGGGACAGGCCGTGGTGCGGGCGGCGCTCGACGCGGCCAGGCTGCGCGGCGAGTCACTCGTCCTGGTGCTCGGCCATCCCGAGTACTACCCGAGGTTCGGTTTCGTGCCGGCGTCGCGGTACGGGATCCGGCCGGGCTTCGACGTCCCCGACGAGGCGATGATGGCCCTGGTGCTCGACGGTTCCGTGCCGGTGCCGCAGGGCACGATCGGCTACCCGGCCGCCTTCGGCGTCTGACGTACCGTCCGGTCCGCCGCGCCCCCGTGGTGCGGCGGACCGGACATTCGACCCCCCGAAGTGCGGACAAGCGGCTTTTGTACGGCAGACTTGACCGGACTCGACGGGACCGGCGCACCGGGCCGGGACCATAGCGAAGGATGGGTATGCCGACCACACCAGCCACCGCGGCGCACAGCTCGTCGAACGGCACAGCAGAAGTGATCATGCTCGAACTGGTCGACGAGGACGGCACCACCATCGGTACGGCGGAGAAGCTCGCCGCCCATCAGCCGCCCGGTCAGCTGCACCGTGCCTTCTCCGTGTTCCTCTTCGACGAGCAGGGCAGACTGCTGCTCCAGCGCCGCGCGCTCGGCAAGTACCACTCCCCCGGTGTCTGGTCGAACACCTGCTGCGGCCACCCCTACCCCGGTGAGGCACCCTTCGCCGCCGCCGCGCGGCGTACGTACGAGGAGCTCGGGGTCTCGCCCTCCCTCCTCGCCGAGGCGGGCACGGTCCGCTACAACCACCCGGACCCGGCCTCGGGACTGGTGGAGCAGGAGTTCAACCATCTCTTCGTGGGAATGGCGCAGGACCGGCTGGACCCGGATCCGGAGGAGGTCGGCGAGACCGTGTTCGTGACGGCCGGCGAGCTCGCCGAGCGGCACGCCCGGTCGCCGTTCTCGGCCTGGTTCATGACGGTGCTGGACGCCGCGCGCCCGGCGATCAGGGAACTGACCGGACCGTCCGCCGGCTGGTGACGGGCGGACGGCACCGGGCGCGCCGCCGGGTGCGGGCGGTCAGAGGAGCGGGTTCAGCGGCAGCGCCGCCCAGATGATCTTTCCGCCGCCTGCGGTGTGCTCCACATCGCAGGCCCCGCCCGCTTCCCGGGTGATCTCCCGGACCAGCAGCAGACCGCGTCCGCCGGTCTGCGCGTAGTCCGTCTCCAGGGCCGTCGGCCGGTAGGGGTGGTTGTCCTCGACGGACACCCTGATCCACTCCTCGCCGACGGCCACCTCGACGGCCAGCTCCGGCGAGAGCAGCGCGGCATGCTTCACCGCGTTGGTGACCAGCTCGGAGACGATGAGCAACAGCCCCTCGGCGACATCGTCGTCCAGCGGCACGCCCTGTCGTTTCAGCAGATCACGCACCGCGTGCCGGGCCTGCGGTACGGATACGTCCACGGCCGGAGCGGTGAACCGCCAGACTCCCTCGTACGGGACGGGCCGGGCGGGGACACTCCCGCGGCTCTCCATAGTCCGGTACCCGCTCTCCACTCGATGGTGACTGCACGTCGAGTACAGAGTGCGGGGCGTAGTCGGTCCGGACCGTGCCACTGAACAGAAGTCGACCCCTATCGACGGGTTTTGACCGGACCGAACGCTGATCGCTCAGCCTTCGGACCGCTTCTGTCCGTCTCCCCGGGGTTGGCCGGGCAGCTCGTCGGTCACCCTCTGTTCCGAAACCATCGAAACGATGCGGCGGCCGCCCACCCCCATCGCGATCAGGCCGAGGCCGTCGAAGAGCAGCGCCAGCGAGAAGAAGAGACCCAGCACATAGAGGCTGCTGTGCGGCCAGTCGAAGAGCACCAGCAGCCCCAGCAGCAGGCCGAAGGCTCCTTGCAGCAGCGTCCAGCCGAACTGCGGGCCGCGCACCACGACGCTGCCCACCAGGCGGAACACCCCGCCGGTCAGGAAGAGCAGCGCGGCGAACATGGTCAGCGCCTCGGCGGTGCCGTGCGGGTGACGGATGACGACGATTCCGGCGGCGATGTTCAGCGCGGCCACCACGACGCCCAGCCAGAAGTAGTCACTGCCGCGGGAGTCGATGGCGTGCAGCAGTCCGACGATGCCGCCGAGCAGCAGCAGCCAGCCGAACAGGAGCATCGAGGTCAGTGTCGCGACGCCGGTGTAGACGAGACCGACCAGGCCGGCCACGACGAGCAGGGTGCCGAGCAGGGCGAGCCAGCCGAAGCTGCGGCTCAGTCTCCTGCCCTCGGTTGCGGGATCTGCCACGGGAAGCTCCTCACGGTGCGCGCCTGGTCCCGGACCCCTTCTTGATCATAGGTTCGAACCGTACGGATAGCATCCGGCGCATGGACCGTACGGAATCCGGCCTGGAGCACGCCGTCGTGGACGGCGTCGCCACCGTCGTGATCAGCAACCCCGCCAAACGCAACGCGATGACGGCGGCGATGTGGAGCGCGCTGCCCGGTCTGCTGGAGCGGCTGGCGGCCGACGCCGCGGTCCGGGTGCTGGTGCTGACGGGTGCCGGGGACACCTTCTGCGCCGGCGCGGACATCTCCTCGCTCCGGGATCCCGCGGGCGATCCGCAGGCGCTCGCGGTGGCGGCCGAGGAGGCGCTGGCCGCGTTCCCCAGGCCGACGCTCGCGGTGATCCGGGGTTACTGCGTGGGCGGTGGCAGCCAGTTGGCGGCCGCCTGCGACCTGCGGTTCGCCGAGGAGGGCGCGTCCTTCGGTGTCACACCGGCCAAGCTAGGCATCGTGTACGCCGCGTCATCGACCCGGCGCCTGGTGGCGCTGACCGGCCCGGCCACCGCGAAGCACCTGTTGTTCTCCGGCGAGCTGATCGACACCGCACGGGCGCTGCGCACCGGCCTGGTCGACGAGGTGCTGCCGGCCGGCGGGCTGGAGAAGCGGGTGGCGGCGTACGTGCGGACCCTGACGGCCCGCTCGCAGCTCACGCAGGCGGCGGCGAAGGAGTTCGCCGACGGGCACCGGGACCGGGACGCGTACTGGGCTCAGCAGGCACGCCGCAGCGGCGACACCGCCGAGGGTGTCGCCGCCTTCCTGGAGCGGCGCGAGCCGGAGTTCACCTGGACGACCGGGGCCTGACGGCCCGCGCCCGCGCGCTACTGGAGGAGGTAGTGGCGCTGGGCCCGGAACTTCTCGACCATCGCCGCCGGGGCCTTCTCCGGCGAGCCCGCGTCGTACGGCGGCTGCGGGTCGTACTCGGTCAGCAGCTGCACGGCCAGGGCGTGCTCGTCGCCCGCGATCCGGCCGGCCAGGGTGAGACCCATGTCGATGCCGGAGGAGACGCCCGCCGCGGTGACGTACTTGCCGTCGATGACGACGCGGTCCCCGGTCGGATCGGCGCCGAGCTCCTCCAGTACGTCCAGCATGAGCCAGTGCGAGGTGGCCCGTCGGCCCGTCAGCAGTCCGGCCGCGGCGAGCAGCAGCGAGCCGGTGCAGACGGAGGTGGTCCAGGTGCTGGTGGCATCGGCGGTGCGCAGCCAGCCGAGCAGCGCCTCGTTCTCCATCTGGCCGCGCTGTCCGGGACCTCCGGGCACGACCACCACGTCCGGTGCCGGTACGTCGGCGAGGGTCCGGTCGGCGACGAGTGCGAGGCTGCCGGTGTCGTTGCGCACGGGGCCGGTCCGTTCCGCGACGAACACGGTCTCGGCGCCGGGAGTGCGGGCAAGCATTTCGTGCGGGCCCACCGCGTCGAGTGCGGTGAAGCGGTCGAAGAGGACGATGGCGATCTGCATGGGTTCCCTTTCGCGGTCGATCGTGGGTGGGTAGTGGTCATCGGCTGTCGGTGATCAGCCGGCCGCGGAGCCGCGGTCATGCGCGGCGGGTCGGCGGTCAGCCGGCCGCGGAATGGGGGCGGAAGCGTCGGCGGTATTCGGCGGGGGCGGTGCCCAGGGCCTTGACGAACGCGCGGCGCATGGCCTCCGGGGTGCCGTATCCGCAGGCACGTGAGATACCGGTGACGCCGTCGGTGGTGTCCTCCAGCAGTCTGCGGGCCTGCTCCAGGCGTACGCGGTCGACGTAACGGCCCGGCGTGAGGCCCGTCTCGGCCCGGAAGGCGCGCGCGAAGTGACGGGGCGAGAGGCGGGCGCGGGCGGCGAGCGCCTCGACGCAGAGGTCCGCGCCGGGGTTCTCGGTGATCCAGTGCTGGACCTCGCGCAGGGGCTCGCGCCGGGCGGTCTGGGCGGAGAGCTGGGCGCTGAACTGGGCCTGGTTGCCGGGCCTGCGCAGAAAGACCACGAGGTGCCGGGCGACGGTGAGCGCGACGTCCCTGCCGTGGTCCTCCTCGACGAGCGCGAGGGCCAGGTCGATCCCGGAGGTGACTCCGGCGGAGGTGGCCAGTCTGCCGTCGCGTACGAATATCGGGTCCGGGTCGACCTCGACGGCCGGGTGGTTGCGGGCGAGGTGGTCGCAGACCGTCCAGTGCGTGGTCACCCGGTGCCCGTCCAGCAGTCCGGCCCCGGCAAGGAGCAGCGCGCCGGTACAGACGGAGACGAGCCGCTCGGCGTGCGGTGCGTGTTCGCGCAGCCAGTCGACGAGTGCCGGGTCGGGGTGGCGGGTGCCCTCGCCGCCGGGGACGAGCAGGGTGTGGGGCGGTTGTGCGTCGGCGAGGCTGCTGTCCGGGACGAGGACGAGGCCGCTGCACGTGCGGACCGGGGCGCCGTCGAGCGAGGCGGTGCGCAGCCCGTACCCGGCCCCGGGAAAGCGGGAGGCCCCGGCGAAGACCTCCACCGGCCCGGTGACATCGAGGCTCTGGACGCCGTCGTAGAGGACGACGAGTACGGATCGCTGCGTCATGACTGCCATCCTGGTCGGCCCGGATCATGGCTGCAATGACGAGGAACCCACCTTTCCTGCCACCGCGCGACGGCCAGGATCCGGGTGCCGCCCCGGGGTTACGGTACGTACCGACCAGTCGGTAATGTGCCTGCATGAGTACTCTGCCGCCACGCGCCGGACGCCGCTGCCACAACGCCACCAACCTGCTGCACTCGACGGTCTACTTCTCCCCCGACCTCGGCAAGGAGCTCGGGGAGCTCGGCATCGACGACCCGAACGCCGCCTACTTCGCGGCGCGTTCGGCCGCGATGGGTGCCGTCGGTCCGGGCACGGTCACCGCGGCGTTCTACAACTTCAACCACGACCTCATCGCCCGGCACCTGCCCGCAGTGTGGTCCGTCGCCTCGCCGCAGGCGGTCCTGGACGCCCGGCTGCGCGCTGCCGACACCACTCTGCGCCGGCTGCTGGGCGAGGAGATCATCGCTTCCCCGGAGCTGGCCGAGGCGGCGGAGCTCGCGCTGCGCGCCGCCGAGGGTTGCACCCGGCACGCCCGGCTGCTCTACGCCGCCCATGCCGATCTCCCGGTGCCCGAGCAGCCGCACCTGGCGTACTGGCACGCCGGCACGCTGCTGCGGGAGCACCGCGGCGACGGCCATCTCGCCGCGCTCCTGACCGCCGGGCTCGACCCACTGGAGGCCCTGGTCAGCCACACGGCGACCGGCAAGGGGATGAACCCTCGTTGGGTGCTGGCCACCCGCGGCTGGCAGCGCGACGACTGGGACGCGGCCTGCGAGCGGCTGCGCGGGCGCGGACTCCTGGACGCCGAGGGCGAGTTGACCGAGGCGGGCGTCGCGCTCCGGTCCGATCTGGAGGAGGCCACGGACCGGATGGACGCGGCGCCGTACGAGCGCCTGGGCGCCGAGGGTGTGGAGCGGCTGACCGAGCTGGGGCGCGGGTTCATGTTCACGGCGGCGGCGGCGGGCGCGTTCCCGGACGATCTGATCGGCAAGGGCTGAGCCGCCGGCCGGACCGATCCGCGCGAGAGGCCCCGGGGACTGTCGTCAGACTGCCGTCGTCGCCGGGAGGGCGGCCGAGCGGCATCCGGTGCGTGCGATCGCAAGGCGGAGGACCGCCCTCGTACTGGGTGTACGCGGGCTACTCCGACAGCGCCGCGGGCGTGCGTGCCGGACGCCGCTCGGCAGACGGCAGTTTGACGACGGGCACCGGGGTGGCCGGGCGACACGGCGCCCGGCCACCCGGCACAATGCAGGCGAAGGGGCCCCGCCCCGGCAGGCACAGCCAGTAGAGCCAGTACGAGAAGGCGAGTCGGTAGAACCGTGACGACGTCCATCGAAGGCAGGATCGCCGAGGAGCTCGGCGTACGCGAACGGCAGGTGAAGGCGGCCGTCGAGCTGCTCGACGGCGGGTCGACCGTGCCGTTCATCGCGCGCTACCGCAAGGAAGCGACCGAGATGCTCGACGACGCGCAGCTGCGCACGTTGGAGGAGCGGCTGCGGTATCTGCGGGAGCTGGAGGACCGCCGGACGGCGATCCTCGACTCGGTGCGCGAGCAGGGCAAGCTGGACGAGGCGCTGGAGGCGCAGATCCGGGCCGCCGACACCAAGGCGCGCCTCGAGGACATCTATCTGCCGTTCAAGCCCAAGCGGCGCACCAAGGCCCAGATCGCCCGCGAGGCCGGGCTCGAACCGCTGGCCGACGGCCTGCTCGGGGACCCGTCGGTGGAGCCGCTCGCCGCTGCCGCCGCCTTCGTCGATGCCGACAAGGGCGTCGCGGACGGTGCGGCGGCACTGGAGGGGGCCCGCGCCATCCTCACCGAGCGGTTCTCCGAGGACGCCGATCTGATCGGTGAGCTGCGGGAGCGCATGTGGACGCGCGGGCGGCTGGCGGCCAAGGTGCGGGACGGCAAGGAGGAGGCCGGCGCGAAGTTCGCCGACTACTTCGACTTCGCCGAGCCGTTCACCGCGCTGCCCTCGCACCGGGTGCTCGCGATGCTCCGGGGCGAGAAGGAGGACGTGCTCGACCTGGTCATGGAGCCGGAGGAGCCCTCCGAGACCCCGGGGCCGTCGACGTACGAGAACATGGTCGCCCGGCGCTTCGGCGTGGCCGACCGCGGCCGCCCCGGCGACAAGTGGCTCGGCGACACCGTGCGGTGGGCGTGGCGGACCCGGATCCTGGTGCACCTCGGCATCGATCTGCGGCTGCGGCTGCGCACCGCGGCGGAGGACGAGGCGGTACGCGTCTTCGCGTCGAACCTGCGCGATCTGCTGCTCGCCGCACCGGCCGGGACGCGGGCCACGCTGGGTCTCGACCCCGGATTCCGTACCGGAGTGAAGGTCGCCGTCGTCGACGCGACCGGCAAGGTCGTCGCGACGGAGGTCATCCACCCGCACGTCCCGGCGAACAAGTGGGACCAGTCGCTGGCCGCTCTGGAGCGGCTGGCCAAGGCCCACGACGTCGACCTGATCGCGATCGGCAACGGCACGGCCTCCCGGGAGACCGACAAGCTGGCCGGTGAACTCATCGACAAGCACCCGGAGTTGAAGCTCACCAAGGTGATGGTCTCGGAGGCCGGCGCTTCGGTGTACTCGGCGTCGGCCTTCGCCTCGCAGGAACTCCCGGACATGGACGTGTCGTTGCGCGGGGCCGTCTCCATCGCACGGCGGCTGCAGGACCCGCTCGCCGAGCTGGTGAAGATCGACCCGAAGTCGATCGGGGTCGGCCAGTACCAGCACGACCTGTCCGAGGTGAAGCTGTCGCGCTCGCTGGACGCGGTCGTCGAGGACTGTGTGAACGGTGTCGGCGTCGACGTCAACACCGCGTCCGCGCGGCTGCTTTCGCGGGTGTCGGGGATCGGCTCGGGGCTCGCCGAGAACATCGTCGCGCACCGTGACGCCAACGGCCCCTTCCGGTCCCGCAAAGCGCTCAAGGACGTGGCGCGGCTGGGCCCGAAGGCGTACGAGCAGTGCGCGGGCTTCCTGCGCATCCGGGGCGACGACCCGCTGGACGCGTCGAGCGTGCACCCGGAGGCGTATCCGGTGGTGCGGTCGATGGTGAAGCGGACCGGCGGCGATGTCGGGTCGCTGATCGGCAATACCGGTGTGCTGCGCTCGCTGCGGGCCGACGACTTCGTGGACGAGAAGTTCGGTCTGCCGACGGTCTCCGACATCCTGAAGGAGCTGGAGAAGCCGGGGCGCGACCCGCGGCCCGCGTTCAAGACAGCCACCTTCAAGGAGGGCGTCGAGAAGATCGGCGATCTGGCGTCCGGCATGGTGCTGGAGGGTGTCGTCACCAATGTCGCGGCGTTCGGCGCGTTCGTGGACATCGGGGTGCACCAGGACGGCCTGGTGCACGTGTCGGCGATGTCCCGGACGTTCGTGAAGGACCCGAGGGACGTCGTGAAGCCGGGCGACATCGTCAAGGTCAAGGTCATGGACGTCGATGTGCCGCGGAAGCGGATCTCGTTGACACTGCGGCTGGACGACGAGGCTGCGGCCGGCGCGGGCACCCAGGGCGGCGGCCAGCGGCGCGAGCGGGGTGAGCGGGGTGAGCGCGGCGGCCAGGGCGGCCGGCCGCCGAGGCAGCGCCAGGGGCAGGGCGGCCAGGAGCGTGACCGGCGCGGTGGTGGCGATGGCGGATCCGCCCGGCAGGCACCGGCGCCGGTGAACAGCGCGATGGCGGACGCGCTGCGCCGGGCCGGGCTGGCGGACCCGGACCAGGGCGGCCGGAAGCGGTAGCGGTGCCGGGGCGGGGAGGGCCGAGCCTGCGACGGCCCCCTCCCCGCCCCTCCCTCTCACGGGTCCGGTGAGTGCACCCGGACCCACGGTCGCCATCGGGCTGAAGTCCGATCCCGACATGCTGGACCCGAGCCTGACGTCCACCCTGGTCGCCCGCACCGTGTTCTCGTCCATGTGCGAACAGCTCTACGACGTCGACCAGGACAACAAGTTCGTACCGCAGCTCGCCGCCTCGATGCCGAAGATCACCGACGGCGGCAGGACCTTCACCGTCCGCAAGGACGCCGGGTTCAGCGACGGCGCCCGGCTGGACGCCGCGGCGATGAAGACCTCGCTCGACCGCCATCTGCATCTGCGCGGATCCGGGCGCGCGTCCGAGATCGACTCCGTACAGAAGGTCACGGCGATCGGTCCCTACACCGTGCGGCTCTCGCTGAGCCACCCCGACGTCCCGCTGCTGGGCCGGCCGGCCTGCCAACACCGCCGGGCTGATCATGTCCCCGAAGGCCATCAAGAAGTACGGCAGGGACTTCGCCACCCATCCGTCGTGCGTCGCCCCGTTCCGGTACGACAAGCGAGTCGTCGGCGACCGGATCAAGCTGACGAAGGACCCGCTGTACTACGACGCGGACAAGGTCCATCTCGACCGCGTCATCTACAAGACGATCACCGACGGCAACATCCGGATGGCCAACATCCGGTTCGGCGACGTCCAGATCGGCGACCAGATGGGTCCGGTCGAGGTACGCAACTCCCTGAGTGAGAAGGACCTCCAGCTCCTCAACACCCCGTCGCTCGGCTACATGGCCCTCACCCTGAACGTCGGCAACGCGAAGGGCATCGACAAGGACCCCGGCCCCGTCGACACCCCCTTCGGGCGCGATGTGCGGGTGCGGAGGCGTTCGACTTGTCGCTGGACCGCGAGCTGATCAACAAGCTGGTCTTCCAGGGCATGTACGAGCCGGCCTGCGGCCCCGTTCCTCCGGGAACTCCGCTCAGCTCCCCCCTCACCTGCCCGAAGCGGGATGTGGCCGCGGTCGAAGATGATGTCCAGGTGGCGCACCGGGTCCCGGTCCAGGGTGCAGGGGTCGATGCCGCCGACGACGGCCGCGCCCGAGGAGAGCGCCCGGTCCATCAGCTCCGGCACGCCCTTCTCCTTGAGCAGGCCGGCCTGCGGGAAGGCCATGATCTCGACCTCGCACCGGCCGGCGTGCGCCTCCTTGGCGGCGAGCACGCCCTCGAACCGCTCCAGGCCGCAGTCCGCGTCGATCTGCGCGTAGCTGCGGACCCGGGTCGTGCCGCGCTCGATCATGCGGCCCAGGGTGTACGTGGCCCGCTCGGCGACGCTCCACTCGTCCTCACGCCAGTGGGCGCGGTCGTTCATGGTCATGGCCCAGACGCCGGGGGCGCCCGTGTGCGGGCGGAAGGGCAGCCCGATGCGGGGGAGTCCAGGTGGCAGTGGACGTCGGAGAACGACGGCAGGGCGAGCCGTCCCCGTCCCGCGACGGTGCCGTCTGCCGC
The DNA here is from genome assembly GCF_045040875.1 of Streptomyces sp. NBC_00012. Lineage (NCBI taxonomy): Bacteria > Bacillati > Actinomycetota > Actinomycetes > Kitasatosporales > Streptomycetaceae > Streptomyces > Streptomyces sp. NBC_00012. The sequence continues at coordinate 1,324,422 of NZ_CP108309.1, forward strand.
GGCGCGGTCCGGATCGTGCGGGGTGAGCGCCGTTATCGTGCCGTTCTCGATCTCGATGTCGCACGGCTCGCCGTCCCAGGGGCGGACATTCGTGATCAGCATGTGGTGGATCTCCTTGTCTCGGGCGCCGGTGCCCGGTTCCCCGGCCGGCGGTCGTCCGGCCGCCGGTCACTCGGCCGGGAGCACCTCGGCCAGGGCCGCCAGTGAGGGGCCTCGGCCCCTCTCGATGTGCGCGTAGGCGAGGGCATCGGCCAGGTCGGGCTTGCCCGCGTGGATCGCGGCGCAGATGTCCTGGTGCTCGGTGCCGCGGTTCGAGGCCGCCGGTGAGGGTGAACAGCCACTGCACCAGGCCGAGCGACGGTTGCAGTCCGTCCTGGAGCAGCCGGTTCCCGGTCATCGCGACGATCTCCGCGTGCAGGGCGGTGTTGGCGGCGGGGATCTCCTGCATGTCGCCGCGCCGGGTGGCGTCCTCGGCCGCTTCCATGAGTTCCCGCAGCCGTTCACCGCCGCGGCCGGCGGCGCAGGCCTCCGCCGCTCTGCGTGCGGCGAACACCTCCAGGCTCAGCCGGAGGTCGAAGAGTTCGGCCACGTCGCGGAGCGAGAGGTCGCGCACGGACGCGCCGCGTCGTGGCGAGATCAGCACAAGCCCCTCCCCCGTCAGCCGGGTGAGCGCTTCGCGGACCGGAATCCGGGACACGCCCAGGGCGTCGGAGAGTTCGCGTTCACGCAGGCGCGAGCCGGGCGGGTATTCGCCGCCGAGGCTGCGGGAGCGGATCGTCCGCTCGGCGTGCGCGACGTGGGACGTGCCGGCTCCGGTCATGGGCGGGGCTCCTCGAACGGCGGGAACGTCGGCGGGAACAGCTCCCGGGCACCGCGCCGGCGCAGGTCGCGCTCGCTGTACGCCTCGCGCATCCGGTCGAAGAGGCTCTGGGCGCGCCGGCGCAGGTTCACCAGGTCGACGCCGGGGATCCGGCCGTCGGTCATGACCGGGCGTCCCGCCACGACGGAGTGGGTGGCCTGCCGGGCGGTGCCGTTCAGCAGGAAGGTGCGGACGGGGTCGTCCTGGACACCGTCGCGGATGTCGTCCAGCCGGAACGCGACCAGGTCCGCCCGGGCGCCCGGTTCCAGCCGTCCGAGGTCGCTCCGGCCCAGCGCTCGGGCGCCGCCGAGGGTGGCCGCCTCGACGTAGCGCTCGGCGGGCGCCGCGTCCGCGCGCCCGTCGACGACCTTGGCGAGGTGGACGCCGAGGTCCATGCCCCGGATCAGGTCCGGCGGGAAGGAGTCGGTGCCCAGGCAGAGGTTGACGCCTGCCCGCCGGTACGCGTCGAAGGAGTACAGCACCTGAGCACTTGGCATACCAAATTCCACCACCGTCGAGGAGCGTGGGCGTCACGCCAGAAATGACCCGGCCGAAAGTGGTGCGGAATCGAAAGGCGCGACCCCTTTGGGATACCAGCAGAAGCGGTCGGTCGCACGGACCGCCGGGCACCGGGCCGCCGCCGACGGCCCGGTGCGGGGCTCAGAGCTCCGTCACCCTTCCCGCCGCCACCTCGACCCGCCGGGTGGTCCGTACCGCGTCCAGCATGCGCCGGTCGTGCGTGACCAGCAGCAGCGTTCCCGGGTACGAGTCGAGCGCCGACTCCAGCTGCTCGATCGCGGGCAGATCGAGGTGGTTCGTGGGCTCGTCGAGCACCAGGAGGTTGACGCCCCTGCCCTGGAGCAGGGCGAGCGCCGCCCGGGTGCGCTCCCCAGGGGAGAGCGTCGTGGCGGGGCGCATCACATGGTCGGCGCGGAGGCCGAACTTGGCGAGCAGCGTGCGCACTTCGGCCGGTTCGGTGTCGGGCACGGCGGCGCAGAACGCTTCCAGGAGCGACTCCGAGCCGTGGAAGAGTTTGCGTGCCTGGTCGACCTCTCCGACCACCACTCCCGCCCCGAGCGTGGCATGGCCGGAGTCCAGCGGGAGGCGGCCGAGCAGTGCGGCGAGCAGGGTGGACTTGCCCGCTCCGTTGGCGCCGGTGATGGCGACCCGGTCCGCCCAGTCGATCTGCAGCGACGCCGGGCCGAAGGCGAAGTCACCGCGTACGGCCCGTGCTTCGCGCAGGGTGGCCACGACCGAGCCGGAGCGGGGTGCGGAGGCGATCTCCATCCGGAGTTCCCATTCCTTGCGCGGCTCGTCGACGACATCGAGCCGTTCGATCATGCGCTGGGTCTGCCGGGCCTTCGCGGCCTGCTTCTCGCTCGACTCGCTGCGGAACTTGCGGCCGAGCTTGTCGGAGTCGGTGGCCTTGCGGCGGGCGTTCTTGACGCCCTTGTCCATCCAGGAGCGCTGCATCTGGGCGCGCCCTTCGAGGGCGGCGCGCTTGTCGGCGTACTCCTCGAACTCCTCGCGGGCGTGCCTGCGGGCGCGCTCGCGCTCCTCCAGGTAGGCCGCGTAGCCGCCGCCGTACAGATTGATCTGCTGCTGGGCGAGGTCCAGTTCGAGGACCTTGGTGACCGTACGCATCAGGAACTCGCGGTCGTGGCTGATCACCACGGTGCCCGCGCGGAGCCCCGAGACATAGCGCTCCAGCCTCTCCAGGCCGTCCAGGTCGAGGTCGTTGGTGGGCTCGTCGAGCAGGAAGACGTCGTAGCGGGAGAGCAGCAGGGAGGCCAGGCCCGCGCGGGCGGCCTGGCCGCCGGAGAGCGCGGTCATCGGCAGGTCGAGGCCGACGGTCAGCCCGAGCTCGGCGGCGACCTCCTCGGCGCGCTCGTCCAGGTCGGCGCCGCCGAGGGCCAGCCAGCGTTCCAGCGTCTCGGAGTACGCGTCGTCCGCACCCGGCGCCCCGTCGACGAGGCCCTGCGTGGCCGCGTCCATCGCGGCCTGAGCCTCGGCGACGCCGGTGCGGCGGGCCAGGAACTCCCGCACCGTCTCCCCGGCCCGCCGTTCCGGCTCCTGCGGGAGGTGGCCGACGGTGGCGGTGGGCGGGGAGAGCCGCAGCTCGCCCTCCTCCGGCCGGTCGAGCCCGGCGAGGAGCCGGAGCAGGGACGATTTTCCGGCGCCGTTGACTCCGACGAGACCGATCACGTCCCCGGGCGCGACGACGAGGTCGAGCCCGGCGAAGAGTGTGCGGTCGCCGTGTCCGGCGGCGAGGTCCTTGGCGACGAGAGTGGCAGTCATCAGGATGTCGATCCTAATCGGAGCCGGGGTCCCGCCCTGCCCGGGCCAACGCGCTCCGGCCGGCAGGGCGGGACTTCGCCGGGACGGCCCGGGCCTCAGCCGGCCGGTTCGCCCGCGCCGGAGGGGTCGGGTTCCGGTCCGTGGTCCTCGTGGAGCCCGGTGGTGATCCGGCTGCCGCCCGGACCGATCCGGATCTCGAAGTCACCGGCGTACTTCGCGTGCCCCTCGATGACCGCGGATTCGACGGCTTCCACACCGAATTCGCGCCGTACGATCAGCGGGTCCTGGCGCAGGTCCCGCATCAGCGCCACGCACATGCCGACCATGACGACCGTGAACGGCGCGGCGACCAGGATCGTCAGGTTCTGGAGTCCGGCGAGGGCGTCGCCCTCGCCGTTGCCGATGAGCAGCATGACCGCGGCCACGGCGCCGGTGACCACGCCCCAGAAGACGACGACCCACTTGGCGGGTTCGAGGATGCCCTTCTGGGAGAGCGTGCCCATCACGATGGAGGCGGCGTCGGCGCCGGAGACGAAGAAGATGCCGACCAGGATCATCACCACCAGGCTCATCACCGTGGCGATCGGGAACTGCTGGAGCACTCCGAAGAGCTGTGCCTCCTGGGTGACGGCGTCGCCCAGCTTGCCGGCCTCCTTGAGGTTGATCGCCGTACCGCCGAAGATCGCGAACCACACCAGGCTGACGGCGCTGGGCACCAGGATGACGCCGCCGATGAACTGGCGGATCGTCCGGCCGCGGCTGATCCGGGCGATGAACATGCCGACGAAGGGCGTCCAGGAGATCCACCAGGCCCAGTAGAAGACGGTCCAGTTGCCGAGCCACTCGGCGACGTCGCCCTTGCCGGTGGCTTCGGTGCGTCCGGCGAGCTGGGCCAGGTTGCCGAAATAGGCGGCGATCGAGGTGGGCAGCAGGTCGAGCACGATGATGGTGGGGCCCGCGATGAAGACGAAGACGGCGAGGACCAGGGCGAGCACCATGTTGGTGTTGGAGAGCCACTGGATGCCCTTCTCGACGCCGGAGGCCGCCGAGGCGACGAAGGCCACGGTCAGCACGGAGATGATCAGGACCAGGAGCCCGGTGCCGGTCTTCTCCTTCCAGTGCAGTTCGTGGAAGCCGCTGCCGATCTGGAGGGCGCCCAGGCCCAGTGACGCGGCGGAGCCGAAGAGGGTCGCGAAGATGGCGAGGATGTCGATCAGCCGGCCGAGACCGCCGTGGGCGTGCCGGGCTCCGATGAGCGGCTCGAAGACGGCGCTGATCGTCTGCCTCCGGCGGCGCCGGAAGGTGCTGTACGCGATGGCCAGACCGACCACGGCGTAGATCGCCCAGGGGTGGAGCGTCCAGTGGAAGAGGGTGGTGGCCATCGCCGTCTGCATCGCTTCGGCGGCATCGGCGGGATGGGTGCCGGGCGGCGGATTGGTGAAGTGCGCGAGCGGCTCGCTGACCCCGTAGAACATCAGGCCGATGCCCATGCCGGCGCTGAACATCATGGCGACCCAGGAGACGGTCCGGAATTCGGGCTCCTCCCCCTCCTGGCCGAGGACGATCTTGCCGTAGCGGCTGACGGCGAGCCAGAGGGCGAAGACCACGAAGCCGGACGCGGCGAGCATGAAGGCCCAACCGCCGTTGTGGATCAACCCGTTGAGCATGGAGCTGGAGATGTTCTCCAGCGAGTCGGTGGCGGTGGCTCCCCAGACCACGAAGGCGAGGGTGAAGGCGGCGGTGACGCCGAACACCACCCGGTCCGTCGTGGGGTGCCGGTTCTGGGCCGGGTCACCGGGGAGGTCCGCCGTCACCGGCAGGTCCCCCCGGTCACCCCTTCTCTGTTCGTCCTGCGACACGGATGGCGCCTTTCACGGAAGCAACTGTTTCGCTCTCCGTAGGCAGTACCACACGCAGTGCTCGCCTCCGAGGACCAACAAGCGGTGCGAAGGGCCCTCTCGGGAAGGACCCTTCACGGTGGGGCGGGCCGTTACGGGCGGCCGCCGCCCGGCACACGAGCGGCGGGCCGCGGCGGTGTCACACCCTGGGCGCCGTCCGCCCGGGGCGTGGCCGGCACGGCCGCGGAGCCCGCGGTGGCGCGCACGAAGGCACCGGTGCCGCCGACGAACGGCAGCTTCGCGAAGGTGCGGGCCAGGTCGAGGGTGAGGGTGGGCGTGGAGTCCGGCGGGTCGATGAGGTCCCGGTCGGTGCCGGCGACGATCAGGGCGAGACGGTGTCCGGCCTGGACGACGTGGTCGGTGGCCGCCAGGTCGATGGTGAGGGTGACGGCCCTGCCGGGGGTGAGGGGGCGGCCCTTCCGTGCGTCGGCGTACGTACCGAGGTCGGCCCAGCCTCGGCTGACCACGGTCCGGTCGACGGTGGTGGTGTCGGCCTCGGTCTCCTTGTAGCAGGAGCTGTCCCCCGCGGTGCTCGCGCCCCAGCAGTCGCGGTCGGCGAGCGTGGTGATGCCCTCGCCGGAGGAGCCGTAGTCGCGGATGGTGTCGGGGCCGAGGTCCACGAGGACCGCGGAGAGATGGGCGGTCGACGTGGTCGGGGTGGCGGTGACGGTCACCGTGGAGGAGCCGGAGAGCCTCAGACCGTCGGTGAGCGGCGCGGTGCGGAACCCGGCCTTGGCGCTCGTGGTCCGGTCCAGGCCGGCGGCCCACTCCGTCTCGCCCTGTGCCGGATCGTCGGTGAACGTCTCGGTGGCGCCGGGGCGGGCGGGCTTCAGGGTCAGGGTGCCGACGCCCGGCGCGTCCCCGGTACCCGGGCGGACGGTGGTGGCGCGGGTGGTGCGGGGCGGCCAGACCCGGTCGGTGGACCACTGGTCGGGGCGGCGTTCGATGTCGGCCATCGGCTCGCGGTCGATGCCGTTGTCGTAGCCGAGGAGGTAGTGGTCGAACCAGCGGTGCAGCGTGTCGACCCATTCGGCGCGCCGGAAGTCGAACGGGTCGACGTGTCCGGTCTGGGAGAGCCAGATCTTGCGCTCCACGCCCCGGTCCGCGAGCGCGTCCCACCACTGGCCGAGGTGCTTGGTGCGGACGTTGAGGTCCTGCATGCCGTGCACGGCGAAGACGCTGGCGCGCACCTTGCGGGCGTCCTTCACGTAGTCGCGCCCGGTCCACAGCCCGGTCCAGTCACCGCTGCGCGGCGCGCCGTCGACGAGCCGCTGCTGGACGGCGGCGCAGCGGCCGCGCGCCTCGGGGCTCTCCACGTAACCGGAGAGCCAGTCGGGTCCGCTGCCGTAGAGCGGTGCGCCCTGGGCGAAGTAGTAGTCGTACCAGGAGGAGATGGCGCCGATCGGCACGATGGTCCGCAGCCCTTCGACACCGGTCGCCGCGACACCGTTGGCGACGGTCCCGTCGTAGCTCTTGCCGATCATCCCGGTGCGGCCGTTCGACCAGCCGGCCGTGGCGCGGGCGGAGCCGGTGCGGGTGGTGTAGGCGCGGGCGCGGCCGTTCAGCCAGTCGATGACGGCCTTGGCGGACTGCACGTCCGAGCGGCCGCCGACGTCGACACAGCCGTCGGAGCGGTTGGTTCCGGCCAGATCGACGGCGACGAAGGCGTAGCCGCGCGGCACGAAGTAGTTGTCGTAGTGGAGCGGGAACTGCACGGGGCGGCCGTCGGCGTCGTACGTCTTGAGCTGAGACTCGTTGCCGCGCCCGCAGCAGGAGTAGTACGGGCTGGCGTCCATGATCACGGGGATCTTCCGGCCCTGCCGGGCGGGCTCGCGCGGCCGGACGATGTCGGCGGCGACCCGGTCGCTCCGCCCGTCCCCGTCGCCGTCCAGCCCGGTGTCGACCCAGACCGATTCACGGGCGGCGTCCCCGTACGAGTAGACGGGCCTGCTCTCCGGCGGCCGGGCGTCCGCCGGGCCCGCACCCTGGGCACCTGTCGGTGGGACCAGGACTGCCATCAGGGCGGCGACCGCCGCCACCACCAATGATCTGTACCTCGAACGGGGGCCTGGGCGGCCCAGCACACGAATCGGCATGGGCGGAAGGTACCCCGGTCAACTGCCGTGCGACAGAGGGCGATCAACGACAGGAATGGCATGATCACGGCATATTTGCGACAGTCCGGAGCAGCGGCCGAATGGCGATCGTGTGACAGCTGCGGCCATGGACACCACTGTTGCGGCAGTCCCTGAATAGTGTCGGCATGACGGTTCGAAAGATCTTTCGCCCGACGACTTGGAGCATTCCGTGCACCGCAGATTCATCGTCCCCAGCGCCATCGCGGCCTCCCTGCTGCTGGCGATCCCGGCCTCGGCCGCCGAAGGCACCGTGGGCGCCCCGGGCATCGGCGACGCCTACTACCCGGCCAGTGGCAACGGCGGCTACGACGTGTCCCATTACGACCTGCGCCTGAAGTACCAGCCCTCGACCGATCTGCTGGAGGGCACGGCGACGATCCTCGCCACGACCACCCAGGAACTATCCCGGTTCAACCTGGACTTCGGGCTCGACGTCTCCGAGGTGCGGGTGAACGGCAAGAAGGCCGGCCATGTGAAGAACGGCGAACAGGAGCTGGAGATCACCCCGGCCGCCCCGCTGGCGAAGGGCAGGGCCGTCTCGGTGGTCGTGCGTTACGCCGGGAAGCCCTCCGAGGTGAAGATCAACGGCTGGACGTCCTGGGTCCGCACCCCGGACGGCGCGGTGGCCGCCCAGGAACCGGAATCGGCCGCGTGGTGGTTCCCCAGCAACGACCACCCGCTGGACAAGGCGACGTACGACATCTCCGTCGCCGTCCCGGACGGCACCCAGGCGATCAGTAACGGCACGCTCCAGTCGCAGAGTTCGAGGCTCGGCTGGACCCGCTTCAACTGGCGTTCCGGCAAGCCGCAGGCGACGTATCTGACGACGCTGGCGGTCGGGAAATTCGACATCACCACGGACACCACCTCCGACGGGCTGCCGGTCGTCAACGCGTACAGCAAGGACCTCGGCGCCAACGCCGGTGCGGCCCGCGCCAGCATCGAGCGGAGCGCCGAGGTCGCCGAGTGGTTGACCGAGGTCTTCGGGCCGTACCCCTTCGAAGCGCTCGGCGGCTACTCCCCCAATGTGACGAGCGGATTCGCCCTGGAGACCCAGACCAGGCCGTTCTACAGCCCGAAGCAGTTCGCCAACGGCGCCAATGTCTCGGTCGTCGTCCATGAGCTGGCGCACCAGTGGTACGGCGACAGCGTGTCCCTCAAGGGCTGGAAGGACATCTGGATCAACGAGGGCTTCGCCCGCTACAGCCAGTGGCTGTGGTCGGAGAAGGAGGGCGAGGGAACCGCGCAGGAGCTGGCCGACTACACCTACTCCCTGCACCCGGCCGACGACCCCTTCTGGAAGGTGAAGCCCGGCGACCCGGGCCCGGACAACCAGTTCGACGCGGCCGTCTACGACCGGGGCGCGATGGCCCTCCAGGCACTGCGCGACGAGCTGGGCGACGAGACGTTCTTCGCGCTGCTGAAGGGCTGGCCCGCCGAGCACGCGTACGGCAACGCGAGCGTGAGCGACTTCGTCGCCTATGCGGAGCGGGTCTCGGGCAAGCCGCTCGCCGCCCTCTTCGATGCCTGGCTGTTCCAGCCGACGCGGCCCGGGGCGCCGGCTGCGGCCGGGACACACGCCCTGCACGCCTCCGGGCAGCCGGCGGCCCGGCCCGCCTCCTGGAAGAAGATCGCGGCGACCGACTCCGTGCACGAACACCGCTGACCGGTCCGGGCGCCGCCACCCTTTCCCCTGGTCGGGGCGGCGGTGCCCGGCGGCGGGCCGACGGCGGCGGTTAGGCTGATGGCGTCGGTGCTGTCCGGCCGGCCCCGGCCGTTTCCGGCCCGATCCCGCGTGTACGAGGAGCGTCCCTTGCCCGGTCCGTCCCACGATGCCGATTCTGACGCCCGCCCCACCCTGGAAGCCGTGGCAGCCCGCGCCGGGGTCTCCCGGGCGACGGTCTCCCGGGTGGTGAACGGCGGAGCCGGGGTGCGCAGACCGCTGGCGGACCGGGTACGCAAGGCGGTCGAGGAGCTCGGCTACGTACCGAACCACGCGGCCCGGACCCTGGTCACCCGGCGCAACGGCGCGGTCGCCGTGATCATCGACGAGCCGGAGTTCCGGATCTTCTCCGACCCCTTCTTCTCCCAGCAGATCCGCGGCATAAGCCGCGAACTGACCCTGCACGACTCCCAGTTGGTCCTGCTCCTGGTGGAGGGAAGCGGCGACTTCGACCGGGTCGCCCGCTATCTGGCCGGTGGTCATGTGGACGGCGTACTGGCGTTCTCGCTGCACACCGACGACGAACTCCCCGCGATCATCCGCAGGTTCCGGGTGCCCACGGTCTACGGCGGCCGTCCGGGGCGGCCCGGCGCCGCGTCCGAACTGGCCGTCCCATACGTCGACTGCGACAACCGCGGCGGCGCGGCCGCAGCCGTACGCCATCTCGTCGGACTCGGGCGGCGGCGGATCGCGCACATCGCCGGGCCGCGCGACCAGACCTCGACCCTGGACCGGGTCGACGGCTACCGCGACGTGCTGCCCGACGCCGATCCGGCCCTGCTGGTGGACGGCGACTTCACCGTCGAGGGCGGTGCGCGGGCGATGGCGGAGCTGCTCGACCGCCACCCCGGCCCGGACGCGGTCTTCGCCGCCAACGACCTGATGGCCTCGGGCGCTCTGCGAGTGCTGCGCGAACGCGGTCTCAGGGTGCCGGAGGAGGTGGCCCTGGTCGGCTTCGACGACATGGCTTCGATAGCCGAGGCCACCGACCCGCCGCTGACGACGGTCCGTCAGGATGTGGAGGGCATGGGCCGGTTGATGGTGCGGATGCTGATGAGCCGGCTCGACGGCGAGGCCGGGGACGGCGAGCAGGAGCCGGTGATCACGCCGACCGAGCTGGTGCGCCGGGCTTCCGCCTGAGCCCTCCCCCGCTCCGGAGGCTCTCGCGGTGGGCCGCCCGTGCCCGGCATGCGTACGGGAGATAGCGCAGCCGCTCGGGAAGCACGGGCACCACCCGCCGCACCACCCCGCTGAAACGCCGCAGTCTGCGTTCCTGCTGGTCCGTCCACTCCAGCCCGATGGCCTCCCGCGCGTCCGGCGGCATCAGCCCGATGGTGATGAAGCGCCGGAACCGGGCCAGCGGCGGGAACAGCACCGGCCACAGCACCCTCAGCAGCAGCCTGAGCGGCAGCGGCCCGCGGTCCGGCGGCGGCACGGGGCGGTCGGTGGCGACCAGGTCCTCGACGACCGCGGTCGACTCGATCTCCTCGGCGAGCACCTTCCGGTAGTACGGCCAGAACTCCTCGATCGTCTGCGGCATGTCCCGGTCGTGGATACCGAGGATCCTGCCGACCTGGAGCCACTCCCGGTACAGGACGCGTTCCTGTGCCGCGGTGAGCGGCCGGACGAGATAGCGCGCGGCGTGCTGGTAGACCGGGAAGCCCGTGGCGTGCACCCACGCGTAGTTCTGCGGTGACAGCGCGTGGTAGCGGCGCCCCCGGGTGTCGGTGCCCTGGATGGTGCGGTGCAGTGCGCGCAGCCTGCGCCCCTCCTCGGCCGCCGCCTCACCCCCGTACACCCAGAGCTGGAGCGAGCGCAGCGATCTCTCGCCACGCCCCCAGGGGTCGGTGCGGAAGACGGAGTGCTCGTCGACCCCGGCGCCGACCGCCGGATGGGCCACCTGGAGGGCGAGCGCGGCGGGCAGCATCAGCAGGGCCCGAATATCGCCGGAGAGACTCCAGAGCACACCGCCGGGCTGGGGTGGTGCGGGGTCCGCGCCCCTGGCCGGTTCGCTGCTCATACGGTGCTCCCGACGGTCGGCGGGCACACGGTTCGGCGCCCGGTCCCTGCGTGATCCAGTATGCGAGCGCTTCGGAAGTCATGCGCACCGGCCCCCGCCGCACACTGCCGCATGCCCGGCCGGCCGCGGTGTTGACGGGACTCGTGAAACAAGTCGATAGTATTTGTAACTTTGACTCCCGGTCCGGACGATCCGTCATATCCCGTGTGGATCAGCCGAGTTGGCCCGTCACGCAACGCCAGACCGCGAGAGCGGCCCCACAGGGAGTCGGCACACGGACAGGAGGGCGCACCATGGGCCGATACAGCCGCCTGCACGAGATTCGCCGGATGGATCCGGCGCGCGACTACGCCGAGATCCTTCGGCTGATCTCCCAGTTCGAGTTCCCCTGGGACTACCGGCAGGGGGTGAGCGTCGCCTTCCTCCGGGACTACGGCGTTCCCCGCATCTCCTTGCTCCTGGACCGGACCCAGGAGTTCGAACGGGCCGGGCAGAAGCGGTTCGACGACACGGTGCTGATCGGGTACGAGATGGCCGCCGACGGCTTCGACTCGGAGCGCGGGCGGGCGGCCGCGCGTCATCTCAACCGGATCCACGGCAAGTACAGGATCCCGAACGACGACTTCCGCTATGTCCTCGCGACCACGGTCGTGGGACCGAAGCGCTGGATCGACCGGTTCGGCTGGCGTCCCCTGTGCGCCCAGGAGGTCCAGGCCCTGGTGGAGGCCGGCCGGAAGACGGCAGCGATGATGGGCATCGAGGGGGTGCCCGACACATACGAGGGGTTCGAGCGGCTTCTCGACTCCTACGAGGAGCGGATGTTCGCGTACGACCCGGCGAACCGGCGGGTCGCGAACGCCACGTTCCGTGTGATCGCGAGCTGGTACCCGCGTCCGCTGCGGCCGCTGGTGGCCAGATTCGCGCTCGGGGTGCTGGACGAGCCGCTGCTGGCGGCGCTGGGCTTCCGGCCGCAGCCGCGGTGGGTGCGGGCCTCCGCGTCGGCGGCCCTGCGCCTGCGCGCGCGTTGTGTCCGCGCACTGCCGGCCCGGCCGCGCAGGTTACCCTCGCGCCCGCAGCCCCGTTCGTACCCCTTCGGCTGGCGGCTCGACGACCTCGGACCGCACTGGGCCCGCAGCCGCCCCGTGGAGCCCCTGCCCGACGAGACGGACGGCCGCGCCGGTGCTACCCGGCAGCGAGCAGCGGCACCAGATAGCGGCGGGCGAACTCCCGCACCTGGGTGTCGTCGTCCAGCTCGAAACAGCTGACGGGATTGAGAAGGAAGGAGACGGTGATCCGCACCATCAGTTCGGCGACCGGGGTCGGATCGCTCGCCGGCCGGCCCTCCGCGCGCCGGGCGTCCCGCAGCCGGTCGGCCAGGTACTCGCGGATGGCGAGGAAGGCCGGTCCGCTCTCCAGGGTCAGGAACGGCAGCATCGTCTCGGGCTCCAGTCTCAGCAGACCGCCGATGAGCGGATGCTCGCGGATGTGCCGGAGAACCGCGACGAAGCCCTCGACGAGCCGGTCCTCCTTCGTCGGGAGCGCGGCCACGGCGTCGTCCACCTCCATGACGAAGCGGCGGTACTCGCGCAGCAGACAGGCGGAGACGAGGCCGTCCTTGTTGCCGATCCGCCGGTACACGGTCACCCGCGAGACCCTGGCTCGCTTGGCGACGTCGTCGACGGTGGAACGGCGCAGCCCGAAGGTCGTGAACTGCTCGCGCGCGGCGTCCAGGATCTGCTCGCTCAGCGCGTCGGAGGGCGGCGTCGTGCGCAGCGCCAGGGCCAGCCGTGTCTCGTCGGTGCTCCGTGCCGTCATGGGCCCTCTCCCGTTCCGCCGCTTCCACCCCCACCCTAGAACGGAGTGACTCACCCCGTATCGACGTATCAGCGCGGGCAGGGCGCCCACCGGAGTCCGGTGGGCGCCCTGCCGAGGGTGCGGTCTGCCGGCCGGGGGGTACTACTCGCAGGTCCCGGCGAACGTCTCGCGGGTCACCACGTCGGTGGCCGCCGCGGTCGTGTCCAGCCAGGCGACGCGCTGGCCGTCCCCGAGCGAAGGAGCCAGCTGGGCGCCGGAGGAGCAGGAGACGCGGGTGTAGTTGTCGAGGCCCGCGAGCACATCGGCGGTCTTGGAGACCTTCACCTTGGTCGGCCCGCTCCAGGAGCCGAGCGCGCCCCAGAGGTCGTACGTGGAGTAGGCGAAGTACTCGTCGTTGACCGAGAACTGGGCACCGTACACGCTCGTCGGGTAGCGCAGCTTCGCGGCCTTGGACAGGTCGTCGAGCGGAGCCGACATGAACTTCGAGCCCGGAATCAGGAAGCCGCTCGTCTCCCGCCAGAAGACGTTGTCGGAGGTCAGCTGGATGTCGGAGACATAGTCGAAGATGAAACCGGCGATCCGCTTGGTCTGCGTGGTGCCCGTCGCGATGTCGTGGACGTAGACGTATGTCCCGTCGCCGCCGGCCCAGGCGATCCGGCCGTTCTTCATGGCGAGGCGGGCGGCCTTGGTGCCGCCCTCCGGGGTCACGTTGACCGTCGTTCCGTCGGCCTTGCGGAGCATGACGTCCTGCTCGCCGTCGGGCGTGGTGCTGATGTAGGCGAGCGCACCGCTCTCGGTCACCGGCTCGGTCTCGTCCGCGCCCGGCAGGTCGACCAGCTTCTTGATCGCGCCCTGGCCCTTCGCGCCGGTCCGGTAGATGCCGACGCCGTCGGCGGTGATCCGGGTGAAGACGATGCGGTCGTCGTCCAGCGAGGGGTCGAGCAGATAGGCGTCCTTCTGGGCCAGTTCGCGCACCGGCTTCTTGCCGAAGGCGCCCACGGTGATACCGAAGGCGGCGCTGCCCTGGTCCCAGGCGATGGCGTCGCCGTGGCTGATCGCGTAGACATCGCCGTTGATCTGCGCGGCCTGCTCGTCGACGCCGCCGTAGACCTCGTAGGCGGGCAGTACGCCGGCTCCGATGGTGGTGCCGTCGTGCGTGCCCCCCTTCTTCTCCCAGCCGGCCTCGATGCCGTGGTCGTCGAAGGCCTTGGCGATGGTCGCGAGGTCGGCCTCGGAGACCTTCAGGGACTTGGCGGCCAGGGTGACCGCGTTGCGCATGTCGGTGAAGCCGGACAGCGGCGTGAGGTAGTTCTGCGCGGACCGGTAGACGATCTGGTCGGCGAGCTTGCTGTCGAGGTTCTTGCGCATGTCCCACAGCGCGCCGCCGACGATGGTGGAGTTGTAGTGCACCCCGCCGTTGTCGATGTCCAGCGTGATGGGCTCGTAGTCCTTCTGCGCGTTGCGCCCGTCGTTCAGGTCGCGCAGGGCGCACTCCTCCAGCGGCTTCGTGCCGTTGCAGAGGTACTCACCGACGAGGCCGGACGTCGGGTCGCTCATCGCGACGCCCTTGTCGGCGGTCTCCATGGCGTTGCCGAAGTAATCGGATATCGCCTCGTTGAGGGCGCCCGACTGGTTGAGGTAGACGAGCCCGGCGGAGTGCTCGGTGACACCGTGCGTCATCTCGTGGCCGACGACGTCCAGGCCGACGGAGAGCGGGACTCCGTTCATGTGGCCGTAGACCATCTTGGAGCCGTCCCAGAAGGCGTTGGCGTAGTCCTTGCCGTTCGCGGCGACGTTGACGACGGAGTGGATCGTGCCGCCCTTGCCGTCGATGCTGTCGCGGCCGATCTGGCTCTTGTAGTACTCGTAGACCTTCGTGGCGTTCAGGTGGGCGTCGACCGCGCCCGAGGAGGTGTTCGCGCCGTCGAAGCGGTCGCTCGCCGAGGTGCTCAGCGGGATGTCGCCGGCGACCGGGCCGCCGGCGACGTCCGTGTACTGCTTGCGGTTGGCGTCGTAGGTACGTATCTGGCCGCCGGACTGCGGGTACATGGAGCGCGTCGAGTCGACGAGCGTGTACGAACCGTCCGCCTCCTTGTTGACGTCCAGCTTCGCCTCGCTGCCGTCGACGCGTACGCCCGTCCCCTGCGCGGGCGACGCGTCGGCCGCGTCGATGTTGTTGTACGAGAGCGCGATGCCGCCCACCCGCGCGTCGACGTACACCTCCTGGCGCACCGGACTGCCGTCCGTCCTGGCGCCGGTGACGGTGAAGTGCCAGGCGAGCCTGCCGCCGTGGGCGTCGGGCAGCACGGAGAGGCCGTGCGCCGCGGTCTTCGCGCCCTGCACCGCGGACAGACTGCGGTCGAGCGCGAACATCCTCTGCTTCGCGGTGGGTTCGGCGACCTTCGGCGTGGTGGAGACGGTGAGATCGGTGTAGAGCGTGCCGGTCGCGGAGGTGACCCGCTGGCCGCCGTCGGCCGCCTCGGTCTGCACCGCGTACTCGGCGCCGAAGACCGGCACACCGTCGTGCTTCTGCTGGAAACGCACCGAGGACTGCTTGCCGGTCCTGGTGGTCCGCAGCGTCTTCAGGTCGGAGGTCGGGACCTTGTACGTGTCCTTGTGGTCCTTGATGTGGGCGCGGGCCGCCTCGGCGGGCGTGCCCGCCCGGGCGGTCCGGTCCAGGCCCTGGGTCATCGCCGGGGCGACGGCCACCGGTTCCGTCGGCTGTGCCGTGGCGGTGTCGTCCGCCCAGGCGGGTGCGGCCAGCAGCGTCGCGCCGGTCGCGGCGGCGGCCACTCCGGTCGCCAGCATCCGCAGCACACTCGTTCGTCTCACGGGACCTCCCCATCGCACACCTGCGCCCGAGCCAACGGGGTGGCTCAGGCGTTGACGTGCTGATCGTTCGCCATGGGAGGCCGGGTGAACAAGAGATGATGCTGGCGCGAAAGTGCCGTGGCGTAATTACGCCTCAGATGACGTCCGGGGCCGAGGGGTTGTCCGCGATGTCGGGCAGCCACCCGGCACGCGCGGCGTACCAGCCGAGCTGGAAGCGCGTCGCCGCACCCACTTCGTCCATCAGCGCGTGCAGCCGCCGCTGCACGGTGCGATGCCCCATCCCCAGCTGGCGGGCGATGGCGGCGTCGGTCAGACCCACGTGGAGGAGGGCCACGATCTGCCGGTCGATCGCCGCGCCCGGGGACTCGTGCTCCTCCGCCGTACCGGAGACACTCAGCCGCCAGCCCTTCTCGAAGTGCTCCTCGAAGAGCGAGACCAGGGCCGTGAGCAGTCCCGTTCGGTGCACGACGAGCGCCACCGGCTCCGCCTCGCGCTCAGGATCCAGGGGCAGCAGGGCCACCCGGCGGTCCACTATGGCGAGCTTGATCGGCAGCCGGTCCGTGACGGAGATGTGCTGGCCCTGGGCGACGCAGGAGGACAGCACGGCCGCGGTCTCCGGATGCTCCAGCCATTCGCGTTCCACCACACTGCGCACGGCCACGCCGCGGCGCATCATCTCGGAGTCCACCTCTTCGTGGTTGTCCTCGAAGCTGAGTATCGCGGGCACGTGCCTGGCCGGCACCAAGGTGCACACCTCGGTCCTGGCCTGGCGCTGCATGGTCAGCAGACGTCGCCGGGCCGGACAGCACCTCCACCGGCGCTCCCGATGCGTGCGACTGCGCGGCGCGGTGGCGCTCGGTGAGATCCCCGACCAGCGACTCGACCCGGTGCAGCGCCGACCTGCGGGATTCGAGGAGCGGTCCGAGCGCGAGGACGGGCGGGGCGGCCCGGTACCGGACGGTGTCCTCGGCATCCGGCCGCGTGGCACTGGCGAGCCCGCGTTCGACCAGCGAGTCGAGGGCGCGCGCCGCCCCGGGGCCGCTCACCGGGCCCGTGAGCGCGGCCGGTTCGCTGTCGGGACGGTCCACGAGCAGGCGGTAGACCGCGTCCTCGTCCGGTCCGAGGCCGAGCAGGGTCAGCAGGGACGTGTCCACCGGGTCGGGCGGCTTGACGGCATCGGGACGCCCGGACTCTCCGCGCCCCGTCTCGGCACCCGCCACCGGCCCCACCTCTTCCTGCCGCCCCGCTGGCCGGGTCAGATTATCCAGTAGGTCACCGCGGGCCGAGGCCGCCCGGCGCCCCGAAGGGCCCCCGGGACACCGGGACACCGGCCCGCCGGGACACCGGGACACCGGGACACCGGGACACCGGGACGAACGCTCAGCCGAAGTCGTACACCGTCACCGGTATCCCCCGGCCGGTCAGCCGCTTCTCTATCAAGGGCTCGATCCGGGACCACTTCCCGCCCGCGAGCCCGCAGCCGATCCGCGGCATGTGGACCGAGGCCCCCAGCTCGCGGGCCCGGTCGGCCACCGCTTCCAACGCCGTGTCGATCGCCTCGTATCGCACCGGGACTCCGTTGCTGCCCGTGCGCATGCCCCGCTGGCCCACCGTGTTCGCCACCCAGACGTACGGGCTCACCTGCACGAACTGCACCGCGCCGAGGGCGAAGTCATTGCCCGCGCGCTCCCGGTGCCACCGGCGATAGGCCGCTTCGGGCTCGGGCCAGCGGCGCGAGAGCGCCAGGACGAATCCCTTGCCCCAGCCACCGAGGTCGTTGCAGACGTGGACGATCAGCTTGACGCCCTTGCCGTGGGGCGCCGTCGCGTCCCCCTGTACGTACATGATCCCGGACATGGCATCAGGCTAGGCGGCACCTCTGACAACCGAGCCGGGCACTTTCACATCAATGGTGAGACAGCAATACTGTTGCACCGGGGTGGGCCACGCGTACAGCCGCTCGCCCTCAGGGCCGGACACGAGGAGCAGAGATGGCGACCGGGACCGAGGAGCCGACGCTCACCGTCGACGAGCTGGCAGCGCGCGCCGGTGTCACGGTACGCACCGTGCGTTTCTACAGCACCCGGGGTCTGCTGCCGCCCCCGGTGATCGGGCCGCGACGGGTGGGGCACTACGGCCACGAGCACCTGTCACGGCTCGCGCTCATCGAGGAGCTCCAGCACCAGGGCATGACGCTCGCCGCGATCGAACGCTATCTGGAGCAGCTGCCACCGGATCTGAGCGCGCACGACCTGGCGATCCACCGTGCGCTGGTGGCCTCCTGGGCACCCGACTCCGCGGAGGACGCGACGCGGGCGGAGCTGGAGCGGCGGGCCGGCCGGGCGCTGACCGATCAGGACATCGCGCGGCTGGCCGCGATGGGTGTGCTGGAGCACGCGGAGCCGGCCGACGGCAGCTACCGGGTGGATCCGGGGCTGCTGCGGCTCGGGGTCGAACTGCTCGGCGTACCGATCGCCCACGAGACGATCCTGGCCGCCCGCACGGTGCTGCTTGAGCACTCCCGGTCCGCCGCGCAGGAGCTGACCCGGCTGTTCCGGGACGAGGTGTGGGGTCCGTACCGGGAACGGGAGGCGGACCCCGAGCACGTGGCGGCGATGAAGTCGTTGTCCGCCCATATGCAGCCGATGGTGCTCCAGGCGCTGGTCACCGCGTTCCAGCGGTCGTTGAAGGAGGAGCTGCGGGCCGCGTTCACGGCGGAGTGAACGCGGCCCGCGGGATGTGCTCCGTCCATGGGTGTCAGTCGTGGAAGGTCTCGCCCTTCTCGGCCTTCTCCACGAGCAGCGCGGGCGGCAGGAAACGGTCGCCGTACCGCTCGGCGAGCTCCCGGGCGCGGGCGACGAAGCCGGGCAGGCCGCCCTCGTAACCGTTGATGTACTGGAGCACGCCGCCGGTCCACGGCGGGAAGCCGATGCCCATGATGGAGCCGATGTTGGCGTCGGCGACGGTGATCAGGACGTTCTCCTCCAGGCAGCGGACGCTGTCCAGTGCCTCGGAGAACAGCATCCGTTCCTTCATGTCGACGAAGGGGATGTCGGCATCGGGCTCGGTGCTGTGCCCACCCGGGGGACGACCCCCGGAACCCCCGAAGTGCTCCCGCAGTCCGGGCCAGAGGCGGGTGCGCTTGCCTGCCTCGTCGTACTCGTAGAAGCCCGCGCCACCGCTGCGTCCCGGTCGGCCGAACTCGTCGACCATCCGGTCGATGACGGCGTCCGACGGGTGTCCGGGCCAGGTGCCTCCGGCCTCCTCGACGGCCCGCTTCGTCTCGTTGCGGATCTTGCGGGGCAGGGTGAGCGTCAGCTCGTCCATCAGCGAGAGCACCTTCGCCGGGTACCCCGACTGTGCCGCGGCCTGCTCGACGGACGCGGGCTCGACGCCCTCGCCGACCATGGCGACGCCCTCGTTGATGAACTGGCCGATGACACGCGAGGTGAAGAAGCCGCGCGAGTCGTTGACGACGATCGGGGTCTTCTTGATCCGGCGGACCAGGTCGAAGGCGCGGGCCAGGGCCTCGTCGCCGGTCTGCTCGCCCTTGATGATCTCGACAAGCGGCATCTTGTCGACGGGCGAGAA
The DNA here is from genome assembly GCF_045040875.1 of Streptomyces sp. NBC_00012. Classification (NCBI taxonomy): domain Bacteria; kingdom Bacillati; phylum Actinomycetota; class Actinomycetes; order Kitasatosporales; family Streptomycetaceae; genus Streptomyces; species Streptomyces sp. NBC_00012. The sequence continues at coordinate 1,343,596 of NZ_CP108309.1, forward strand.
GAAGTGCAGCCCGATGAAGTCGGCCGGTCGCGAGACGCCCTCGGCGAGGACGGTGATGGGCAGTGTCGAGGTGTTGGAGCAGAGCAGCGCGTCCGGCTCGATGATGTCCTGGATCTCCTGGAACACCTTGTGCTTGAGCGCGGTGTCCTCGAAGACGGCCTCGATGACGGCGTCGCAGCCCGCCAGGTCGGCCGGGTCGCCGGTCGGCGTGATGCGGGCCAGCAGCTCGTCGCGCTTCGCCTCGGTCGTACGGCCCCGGGAAAGCGCCTTGTCCAGCAGCTTCTCGCTGTACGCCTTGCCCTTGGCCGCGGCCTCGGTGGAGACGTCCTTGAGGACGACCTCGATGCCGGCGCGGGCGCAGGAGTACGCGATGCCGGCGCCCATCATCCCGGCGCCGAGCACGGCGACCTTGCTGACCTGGCGCTCCTCGATGCCCTTGGGGCGGCTGGCTCCGGAGTTGACGGCCTGGAGGTCGAAGAAGAACGCCTGGATCATGTTCTTCGCGACCTGGCCGGTGACCAGCTCGGTGAAGTAGCGGGCCTCGATGGTCAGCGCGGTCTCGAAGTCGACCTGGGAGCCTTCGACGGCGGCGGCCAGGATGTTGCGGGGCGCGGGCATCGGGGCGCCCGCGAGCTGCTTCTTCAGGTTGGACGGGAAGGCCGGCAGGTTCGCGGCGAACTTCGGGTTGGACGGGGTACCGCCGGGGATCCTGTATCCCTTGACGTCCCAGGGCTGCTGGGACTCGGGGTTGGCGTCGATGAAGGCGCGGGCCTTTTCGATCATCTCCTCCCGGGTGGCGGCGACCTCGTGGACCAGGCCGTTCTCCAGGGCGCGCCGCGGGGTGTACTGGGTGCCCTGGAGGAGGACCTTCAGCAGTGCGTCGGCGATGCCCATGAGGCGTACGGTGCGGGTGACGCCGCCACCGGCGGGCAGCAGACCGAGGGTGACCTCGGGCAGGCCGATCCGGGAGCCGGGGGCGTCGAGGGCGACGCGGTGGTGCGAGGCGAGCGCGATCTCGTAACCGCCGCCGAGCGCGGCGCCGTTGATGGCGGCGACGACGGGCTTGCCGAGGGTCTCGATGCGGCGCAGCGAGTTCTTGATGGCGGTGCCGGTGTCGAAGGCCTGCTGGGCGTTGTCCGGACCGACCTTGATCATGTCCTTGAGGTCACCGCCCGCGAAGAAGGTCTTCTTGGCGGAGGTGTAGATGATGCCGCGGATGGCGTCCTTCTCGGCCTCGGCGCGGTCGGCGATGGCCGCGATGGAGTCCTTGAAGGCCTGGTTCATCGTGTTGGCGGACTGGTCGGGGTCGTCGAGTACGAGGGTGACGACGCCGGTCTCGTCCTGCTCCCAGCGGATGGTCGTGCTCTCGGTCATTGCTGTTCTTCTCCGTAAGTGAGGGGGCCGGCGGCGGGTGGCGCGGGTGAAGGAGCGGGGCCGGGGTGCGTGGATCGCGAGGCGGAGGACCGGTCCATGGCGCATGGGGCCTCCCCTGCTCGAGCGAAGCCGAGAGCTCGGGGAACACGGTGAGGGACGACAACGCCGCGAGGCGCGTGCCCCGCCCCCGCGACGCCACGCCACCCGCCGCCGGCCCTCCCGGGGGGCCGGGGGACGGTCAGAGACGCTCGATGACGGTGGCGATGCCCATGCCGCCGCCGACGCAGAGGGTGGCGAGGCCGTACCGCTGGTCGCGGCGCTCCAGTTCGTCGATGAGGGTGCCGAGGATCATCGCGCCGGTGGCGCCCAGGGGGTGGCCGAGCGCGATTGCGCCGCCGTTGACGTTGATCTTGTCGAGCGGGAGACCCATGTCCCGGGCGAAGCGGAGCACGACCCCGGCGAACGCCTCGTTGATCTCGACGAGGTCGATGTCGTCGATGGTCAGCCCGGCCTTGGCGAGGGCCTTGCGGGTGGCGGGCGCGGGGCCGGTGAGCATGATGGTCGGCTCGGATCCGGAGACTGCGGCGGAGATGATCCGGGCGCGCGGCGTGAGTCCGTAGCGCTCGCCGACCTCCTTGTTGCCGATCGCGACGAAGGCGGCGCCGTCGACGATGCCGGAGGAGTTGCCCGCGTGGTGGACGTGGTCGATCTTCTCGACCCAGTGGTACTTCTGCAGCGCCACCGCGTCGAAGCCGCCCATCTCGCCGATCGCGGCGAAGGACGGCTTGAGCGCGGCGAGCGAGTCGGCGGTGGTGCCGGGCCGCATGTGCTCGTCGTGGTCGAGCACGACGAGGCCGTTGCGGTCCTTGACGGGGACGACGGAGCGGGCGAAACGGCCGTCCTTCCACGCTTCGGCGGCGCGTTCCTGGGACAGCGCGGCGAACTCGTCGACGTCGCGGCGGGAGAAGCCCTCGATGGTGGCGATGAGGTCGGCACCGACGCCCTGCGGAGCGAAGCCGGTCTCGAAGTTGGTCATCGGGTCCATCGCCCAGGCGCCGCCGTCGGAGCCCATCGGGACCCGGGACATCGACTCGACACCACCGGCGAGGACGAGGTCCTCCCAGCCCGAACGGACCTTGGCCGCTGCCAGGTTGACGGCCTCCAGGCCCGAGGCACAGAAGCGGTTCTCCTGGACGCCCGCGACGGTGTCCGGGAGGCCGGCCGCGATGGCGGCGATCCGGGCGATGTCGGAGCCCTGGTCGCCGAGCGGGCTGACCACGCCGAGGACGATGTCGTCGATGGCCGCCGGGTCGAGGCCGGGGAAGCGGCTGCGGAGTTCGTGGATGAGGCCGACGACGAGGTCGATCGGCTTGGTGCCGTGCAGGGCGCCATTGGCCTTGCCGCGGCCGCGCGGCGTGCGGATCGCGTCGTAGACAAACGCTTCGGTACTCAAGACAGCAGCCTTTCGGGGGAGGTTGTGCGACAGGGTCAGGCGAGCAGCGAGCGGCCGATGATCTCCTTCATGATCTCGGTCGTGCCGCCGTAGATGGTCTGGATGCGGCCGTCGGTGAACGCCTTGGCGACCGGGTACTCCGTCATGTAGCCGTATCCGCCGTGCAGTTGGAGGCAGCGGTCGGCGGCGCGCTTCTGCAGCTCGGTGGCCCACCACTTGGCCATCGAGGCGTGCACGGCGTCGAGCGTCCCGTCGGAGTGGTCGACGATGCAGCGGTCGATGAAGGTGCGGGTGACGGCGCACTCGGTGGCCATCTCGGCGATCTCGAACCGGATGTGCTGGAGCTTGGAGAGCGGCCTTCCGAAGGCCTCGCGCTCCTTGACGTACTTCGTGGTGATCTCCAGCAGATGTTCCGCCGCGGCGATCCCGGCGACCGCTATGCCCATCCGTTCCTGCGCCAGGTTGGTCATCAGGTGGATGAAGGCGCCGTCGCGCTCGCCGAGCAGGTTCTCCTTGGGCACGCGGACGTCATGGAAGAACAGTTCGGCGGTGTCCTGTGACTTCTGGCCGATCTTGTCGAGGTTGCGGCCGCGCTCGAAGCCCTCCGCGCCGCGTTCGACGACGATCAGCGAGAGCCCTTTCGCCCCGCCCTCGGGGGTGGTCTTCGCCACGACGACGACCAGGTCGGCGAGGATGCCGTTGGAGATGAAGGTCTTGGAGCCGTTGAGCAGCCAGTGGTCGCCCTTGTCCTCGGCGGTGGCGCGGATGCCCTGGAGGTCCGAGCCCGCGCCCGGTTCGGTCATGGCGATGGCGGTGATGGTCTCGCCGCTGCAGAATCCGGGCAGCCAGCGCCGCTTCTGCTCGTCGGTGCCGAGGCCCGTGAGGTAGGGGCCGATGATGTCGTTGTGCAGCCCGAGCGCGAGGCCGGGGGTGCCGGCCCGGGTGAACTCCTCGGCGAGGACGGCGCTGTAACGGAAGTCGGTGTTGCCGCCGCCCCCGTACTCCTCGGGCACGGCGAGGCCCAGCAGCCCCTGCCGGCCGGCCGCGAGCCATGCCTCGCGCGAGACGATGCCGTCCTTCTCCCACTGCTCGTAGTGCGGGAGCACCTCCTTGGTGAGGAAGGTACGCACGGTCTCGCGGAACGCCTCGTGCTCTTCGGTGAAGATCTGCCGCTGCACTGCGTGCCTCCTGGAACCAGTTCTTGACGATGGGGGTGGGCCGGGCCGGTGCGGCCCGGCGGGGGTCACGGCGGGCCGCACCATCAGCCGGTCCCGCCCTCCGGGGTCCCCGCGATGCCGGGTACGCCCCAGTCGGCGGCGACGGCCTCGGTGTCCGCGCCGGGCCGAGCGGGCCCGCCGCGCACCGAGGCAGGGGTCGCCGAGAAGCGCGGTGCGGGCGCGGGCTGGACGAGCCCGTCGTGGTCGACGAAGGTGGCACGGGCGGCGATGTGCGGGTGGTGCGGCGCCTCGCGGAGCGAGAGTACGGGAGCGACGCAGGCGTCCGATCCCTCGAACACCTCGGTCCACTCGGCGCGCGTACGGGTCCGGAACCGTTCGGCGACGACGGTGCGCAGCTCCTCCCACCGGCCGGGGTCGCCCCGGTCCGGGGCCTCGTCGCCGATCCCGAGGAGCCTGCGGAACTCCTCGTAGAACCGCTGCTCCAGCGGCCCGACCGCCATGTACTGGCCGTCGGCGGTCTCGTACGTGCCGTAGAACGGGCAGCCGCCGTCCAGGAGGTTGGATCCACGCCGGTCCTGCCAGCCCCCGGCCGCCAGCATTCCGTGGATCATCATGGCGAGATGGGCGGCGCCGTCGACGATCGCCGCGTCCACGACCTGGCCTCGGCCGCCGGGGGTGCGGGCGTGCTGGAGGGCGGCAAGCACACCGACGACGAGATAGAGCGAGCCGCCCGCGTAGTCGCCGACGAGATTGGCCGGGACGGTGGGCGGCTCGTCGGGCTTGCCGATCATGGAGAGGGTGCCGGTGAGCGCGATGTAGGCGATGTCGTGCCCGGCCCGTTCGGCGAGCGGTCCGTCCTGGCCCCAGCCGGTCATCCGCCCGTACACGAGCCGCGGGTTACGGGCCAGCGCGGCGTCGGGGCCGACGCCGAGGCGTTCGGCGACGCCCGGCCGGTAGCCCTCGATCAGGATGTCGGCGCGCTCGACCAGATCGAGCACCTTGGCGGCTCCGTCCTCGGCCTTGAGGTCGACGAGCACGGAGCGTTTGTTGCGATTGGTGAGGTCGTACGCGGGGTCGATGCCCAGCCCCGGACCGCCGGGCCGGTCGACCCTGACGACGTCGGCGCCGAGGTCGGCCAGGAGCATCGCGGCGAAGGGACCGGGACCGATGCCTGCCAGTTCGACCACTCGCACCCCTGCCAGCGGGCCGTGCGAGCCGTGCTCTGTCGTTGCCATCGAGCCCCCAGCGGTATGACACAACTGATGTAACAGCGATGATGCTAAGAACGCACCGCGCTCCGCACAACCCCTTTGGCCGAGCAAGCGCTTAGTTCCGTCCCCGGGATCCTCCCCCATGGGGGCCGCCCGGCCGCACACCGCCACGACCCCTCCGCTAACCTCTGCCTGCCACATCGGCGCCGGCCCCGCGGAGGCACTCATGAACAGGCAGAACGGGGCACAACGCCCTTATGACGTAATCCTCTTCGGTGCCACCGGCTTCGTGGGCGCCCTCACCGCCGGATATCTGGTCGCCCACGCACCCTCCGGCTGCCGCTGGGCCGTGGCCGGACGCGACCGTGCCAAGCTGGAGCGCCTGCGCGAACGCCTCACCGCGATGGACCCGCGCTGCGCGGAGCTCCCGCTGCTGCACGCCGACGCCGAGGACGAGCACTCGCTGCGCGAGCTCGCCGAGTCCGCCCATGTGGTGGCCACGACGGTGGGCCCCTATGTCTGGTACGGCGAGAAGCTGGTCGCGGCCTGCGCCGAGGCGGGGACGGACTACGCGGACCTCACCGGCGAGGCGGAGTTCGTGGACCGGATGTATCTGGAGCACGACACGCGCGCCCGTGAGACCGGGGCGAGGATCGTGCACGCCTGCGGTTTCGATTCCGTTCCGCACGACCTCGGGGTGTACTTCACCGTCCAGCAGCTGCCCCAGGACGTACCGCTGAGCATCGACGGCTTCGTACGCAGCAACGCCGTCTTCTCCGGCGGCACGTTCGCCTCGGCGCTCACCGCGATGGGCCGCGGCCCGCGGATGCTGAGCGCCGCCCGGGAACGCCGGCTGCACGAACCGCGGCTGGTCGCGCGCCGGGCCCGCGCCCCGATCGGCGCCCCGCACTTCAGCACGGAGACCGGCACCTGGGCGCTCCCGCTGCCGACGCTGGACCCGCAGATCGTCGAACGCTCGGCGCGGGCGCTGGCCCGGTACGGCCCCGACTTCCGCTACCGCCACTTCGCCTCGGTGCGCCATCTGCCGGTGGCGCTCGGCGGCACGGCCGCGGTCGGCGCCCTCCTGGGCGCCGCGCAGGTTCCGGCGGCCCGGTCCTGGCTGATGGACCGGTACGAGCCGGGCAAGGGGCCGGACGCGGAGCGCCGTCGGCGCAGCTGGTTCACCGTGCGCTTCGTCGGTGAGGGCGGCGGGCAACGGGTCTTCACCGAGGTCTCGGGCGGCGACCCCGGATACGACGAGACAGCGAGGATGCTCGCCGAGTCCGCGCTCTGCCTCGCCCTGGACGAGCTCCCGCCGACATCGGGGCAGGTCACCACGGCCACCGCGATGGGTGACGCACTGCTGGAACGGCTGCGCTCGGCCGGCCTGCGCTTCCGGGTCGCGTCGACCCGCTGAGCCGACGTCCCGGGCGGCACGCACTCGTTCGGGTGATGTCTCACGCACGCCCCTGCCTCCTCGTTCCCCGGGTGAGCGGGCCGTGGCACCGCTTCGCGGGCTCCCGGCCGCGCGGCACGGATCGGCGCTTTCACTACGATCTGCGTCCCGCAGGTCGGCGCACCCGGGCATGCTCCTGATGCAAAGCGCTGACCTGCGGCTAGGCACACAGAGAGTCGGGGAAGAACGATGACGGACAACACTGTGGCGGGTCGCGAGGAACAACCGGGGCGGGCGCTCGCCGGGTTATTGAGGAACTGGTGGGAGTCGTCGGCGCGCGACGGCCGCGAGAAACCCACTCAGCAGTCGCTCGCCAAGCGGCTGGGGATCGACCAGACCACACTGTCGCGCTATCTGAATCCCGCTCACGCCTCCAACGCCCCGATCCGGATCGTCGAACAGCTGCACTCGGCGCTGCGGGCCCCGGCCGACGAGCTGGACCGGGCACTCGCCCTGGCACGGGCGGCGGCCGGGAAACGCCCGGCGGCAGCGGCGGCGCCCGGCCCGGCGGCAGCGCCCGCCGGTCCGGCCGCCGACCGCGACGCGGCGGCCCGCCGGTGGGACCGCTCCCCCGTCGCGTACCCGGCCCTGGCCGTCGCCTCGCTTCTCCTGCTCGTGCTCGGCGGCTTCGTGTGGTGGCTGGTGCCCACCACGGGACAGAGCGACGCCAAGGCCCCGGCGAACGTGTCGGACCGGCCCTCGGAAGGCACGGACTGGCCCCTGGCCCGCAAGGGCGATGTGCTCTGGAAGGCGCGAACGGTGCAGCTGCTGCTGCGGGCGAACGGCTTCGACGTGGAGGTCGACGCCGACTTCGGCCCGGCCACGGCCCAGGCCGTGAAGAAGTTCCAGGCGGCACACGGTCTGACCCCTGACGGCAAGGTCGGGAAGGACACCTGGCCGTTGCTGATCACCACGGTGGACTCGCGCACGACGGAGCCCGATGCCGTCACGGCGGTGCAGTACCTGCTGCACCACGCCGGGGTGCCGACCGACAGCACCAGTACCTACACGCCCTCGACCATGCGGTCGCTCAAGGAGTTCCAGGAGTCCCGGAATCTGCCGGTGACAGGGGTCGGGGACGAGGCCACCTGGCGCGTGCTGCTCAATGCCCAGGGGCCTGATCAGCACAGGTAGCCGCAGGTCGGGCGGGGGCGGCCGAGTGCTGTGGGCTCAGAGCGCCCAGGAAACCAGCGTGCAGACCATCGAGACGGCCCAGGCCACTCCCGCGATCATCCCGAGGGTCATCCCTATCGCGACCCGGCGCTGAGCGAGATAGACGGTGCCGGGTCGCGTAGACGTTCGATGTTCGTTCATGAGTACAAGCTTGCCGGTGATGATCGGCAAACGGTATCCGTACGCGTACTCACGCACCCTGCACACCCTCAGGCGGTAGCCTCCCGCAGGGCCTGCCGGCAGAGCGAGTCGGCCCTGCGGGTGGTCTCCGGCTGACGGAAGTCGCGGGCCAGCAGCAGGGTGTGGGCGCAGGCGTTGTCCAGACCGGTCCGGTGCCCGACGGAGACGAAGACGGGTTTGACGCCGTCCTGGGTGCGCAGCGCCCGGCCCACCTCCTCCTCGCCGTCGAGCAGCGGCGTCCGGTCCCCGCGACGGGGGCCCGGCTGCTCGTACGAGAAGGTGAACGGGTTCTTGGCGACGCCGATCACCGGGAGGCCGGTGAGCACTCCGAGGTGGCTGGCGAGTCCGAAGCGGCGCGGGTGCGCCCTGCCGTATCCGTCGCAGATCACGAGCCCGGGGTCGACCGGCAGGGACTCGAGCGCGGCCAGCACGGTCGGGATCTCCCGGAAGGCCAGGAGGCCCGGGATGTACGGGAAGGTGATCCGGCCGACGGCGGTGGTCTCGGCGACCACTTCGAAGGTCGCCCCGTCGAGGACGACCGCCGCCGCGACGACGACATCGCGCTCGTCGTCGTAGGCGACGTCGACCCCCGTGACCCGGCCGGAACCGGGCGGCGGTCCGGGTTCGTCGAGCACCACCCGGGAGCGCAGGGTGTCCTGGACGGCTCGGGCTTCGGCCTCGTCGGCGGGCATCGGGAGGTTTGTCATGGTGCGGCCGAGTCTAAGGGCTGCCCACGGGACGGGCCCGGAGCCCGCCGGCCCCCGCCGTACCCGTAGCCTGGCGATCATGTTTGTACTCGAACTGACCTACACCGCCCCTGTCGAGCGCGTCGACGAACTGCTCCAGGACCATGTCGTCTGGCTGGACAAGCAGTACGCGGCGGGGGTGTTCATCGCGTCGGGCCGCAAGAACCCGCGCGACGGCGGGGTGATCCTGGCGGTCGGGGACGACCGTGCGCGGATCGAGGAGATCGTTTCGGAGGATCCGTTCTCGGCACAGGGTGTGTGCGCGTACCGCATCACCGAGTTCATCGCGACGAAGACCTCGGACGAACTCGCCCCGTACCGTTGGCAGCTGCCCGGATAGCGGGTACCCGGGGCCGGTCGGGCTCCTGGTCCCGTGTCGCCCGAAGCGGCCGCCGGGGACCCGGTCTCCGGCAACCCGCCCGGAACGGCCGGGCCACAGGCAGGCCGCGCCGCTGCCCGACGGTGCGGTCGGGCGGCGGCGGGCCGTGCGGGCTCGTGGTGGCCCCGGCTGCGGGACAGCCCTCAGGGAGCCTGACGCGGTCCCGCGCTTGCCACGCGCCCCTTCTCGCCCGCGGCCCAACAGCCGCCGTCCGGGGCGCAGTCGACGGTGTCGTACGACCCGGTGTCGACCGTGCGCCAGGTGCGGCCGCCGTCCGTCGTGAGGTCGGTGCCGGTCGGGCCGACCGCCAGGGCACCGGACCTGCTGTGCGGCAGCCAGGCGACTCCCGAGCGGTAGGCGGTCGGCGGGGTGGCGGCCTGCTGCCAGGTGCGGCCGGCGTCGCCCGTCACGGCCGCGGCGTTCGGCGACGGCTCTCCGGCCCGGTAGTCGCCGCCGACCGCGATGCCGTGGTGGCGGTCGCGGAAGGCGAGTCCGAAGACGCCGCGGGCCGGGTCGCCGGCCGGAATCGTCGATTCGGTGGCGGTCCAGGTCAGCCCACGGTCGGCGGAGTGCAGCACCCGTGCGGTGGCGGCGCCTCCGGTCGCGAGCCAGACGTCCCTGGAGCCCGCCGAGACCAGGCACTGGCCGCTGGCGGCGAAGCCCGCCTCACCGGGCTGCGCGTCCGGCATGCCAGCGCTGGGCAGCACCCGCCAGCTCCGGCCGCCGTCCGCGGTGGACAGGATGCGGTACTTGCCGTCCACCGGATCGCTCATCGCCAGCCCGTGCCGACTGTCGAAGAAGGTGAGGCAGTCGTAGAAGGCGCGCGCGTCGGTATTGCGGAACGACTCCGTCCAGCTCACTCCCCCGTCGTCCGTGCGGAACACCCGGGAGGCCTCGCCCTCCCCGATGGCCAGCGCCACCGCGCGCCGGCCGTCGAACGCCTCGATGTCGCGGAACTCCAGCGCCTCCGCGGCCGCACCCGGCGGTGACACGTCACGCCAGTGCCCGCCCCCGTCGGACGTGCGCAGCACCGTGCCCTTGGTGCCCGCGACCCAGGCGGTGCGGCGGCTGACGGCGGCGAGGCCGCGGAAACGGGCATCGGTTCCGGTGTCGGTGAGTGTCCAGGCCGGTCGTTCGCCGGGCCGGTGGTGCTCCCACGGTGTCGCCGCGGCTGCCGGTGTGGCCGGTGCCGCGGTCAGCGCCGCCGCGCAGAGCCCCCATGACATCAGTCGTCTCGTCTTCCCCTTGACCCTCATGGCGCTGGAAGCTAGCCCACGAGTTGTGCCCAGTCCAGGGTGCGCAGCCGGGAAGTGGCCGGGCTCCGGGCGCGGCGGCGAGCGGTGATACAGCTCACGCCGGCTTCCGGTGCACGGATGAGGGAGTTCCCTCGTCTGTATCAGTGCCGGGAAGCGTTCATCTGGCCGAGAAAGGGAGCAGGTCTTGTCCACCGTTATCGAGCACTCCGTGCAGGCCCGCATGGTCGCATCCGCACCGCGGATGGAGACCCTTCCCGCAACCCTGCATTACGACCCCGAGGATCCGTTCGCCGTGCGTATGGCGTTTCCCGCCCCGGCGACCCTGGAGGGCACCGAGGTCGCCTGGGAGTTCTCCCGCGAGCTGCTGGCGGCGGGGATGGACGGGGCGGCCGGTGTGGGGGACGTACGCGTCAGGCCGTTCGGTTACGACCGTACGGTCCTGGAGTTCCATGCCGCCGAGGGCATCGCGATGGTGCACGTCCGCACGGCGGAGTTGCGTCGTTTCCTGGAGCGGGCGCAGGAAATGGTGCCCGTCGGCGACGAGCACCGGTTCCTGGATCTCGACCGCGGCCTGACCGATCTGTTCGGCGGCCCCCGCTGAGACCTCGCCTCCGGCGGGCCGGGCGGGCGTGCACGTCAGCTGTGGAGTAACGCCCAGGTCTTGCAGCCGCCGGACGGGGTCAGCGCGGGCGCCAGCCCCCAGTCCCCGCCGTGCGCGTCGACCGCGGCGGCCAGCAGCCACATGCTGTCACTGCGGCGCTCGCGGCACTCCTCGGACTTCATGGCCGAGCCGTGCGAGGGGTGCTGGTCGTAGAGGGTGAGGCGGAGTGCGTCGAACTGCCAGTGCACCCGCAGCAGCATTTCCTGCTCCGGGGTGAACCGGTAGGCGGTGGCGACCAGTTCCGATGCGGCGAGTACGGCCGTCTCCCGGAGCCCCGTGAGGCCGTGCCGGGTGAGAAGGTCACTCACGGCACCGCGTGCGAGGCCGGCGCAGAAGGCGCCGCCGGGCAGTGCGAACGAATAGCTCAGGTTGTCCGCCACCGGTGGGTGGGGTCCGGCAGGCGAGACAGCCGGGAGACAACGCAGTGCGCCTTTCATCAAGATGCTCACATTTCGGTAATTGTGGTGACGATCACACATAGGCGCAGTCGCCCCGTGTGAGGCTTGCGCTACCGACCGTAGCGCACCGCGGAGCACAGTGCTACTACTTGTGCGGTTCCGGTCATTTCGTTCCTCACCCCCGGAAGGGACCGCACCTTGCCCCCCAGAAGCACCCCGACCGCCCGCCAGCAGCGCCTCGGGCGCGAACTCCGCAAACTGCGCGAGCAGTCGGGCATGCCGGTGCAGCAGGCCGCCGCGCTGCTCGGCGTCGACCGCACCCGCATCCCGAACATCGAATCCGGACGGTTCGGCATCAGCGCCGAACGGGTCCGCACCCTCGCCTTCAACTACGGCTGCCCGGACGCCGGGCTGGTCGACCTGCTCGCCGGGATGGCCCAGGAGCGCGCCAGGGGCTGGTGGGAGGAGCACCGCGGGCTACTGCTGCCGGGACTGCTCGACATCGCCGAACTCGAGTACCACTCGGTGGAGTTGAAGACATCCACCACCACACACATCCCCGGCCTCCTGCAGACCGAGGAGCATGCGCGGGCGGTCTTCGACACGGCCGTTCCACAATTGCCCGGACCCGATCTGATCGCCCGGCTGTCGCTGCGGCTGCGCCGCCAGGAGGTGCTGCAGCGGGAGAGTCCGCCGATGTACGAGTCGGTGATCCACGAGGCGGCGCTGCGCATGCAGTTCGGCGGCCCAAACGTGGCGAGGGCCCAACTGGACCACATCCTCGGACAGTCCGAGCGGGACCGGATCACGGTCCGGGTGATCCCGTTCGCGGCCGGCGGCTTCCCGGGCGCCGGACAGTCGTTCACCTATGCGGGCGCCGCGGTGCCACAGCTCGACACCGTGCAGCTCGATTCCTCGCATGGTTCGATGCTGCTGGATTCCGACATGCAACTGCGCCGGTATCGCGGCCTGTTGGAGCGCCTGCGCGCACTCGCGCTGCCCGTCGAGGAGTCGCGCGACTTCATCCGATCCATAGTCCAGGACCTCTGAGGAGCGACCATGACCGATATCCGTTGGGACGAAGCCTTCTGCAGCGAGGGCGCCAACTGCTTCCGCTTCGGAATCGACGACCAGGGCAGGGCGTACATCGGCTCCACCACGGACACCACCGCCCATGTCAGCGACACCCTGGAGGCGTTGCGGGCACTGATCTCCGCGGTGAAGTCCGGCGCGGCTGACCACCTGCTCTGACCGCACACCCCGACCGTGCCCGCGCCCCCGCGAAGGTCCGCTCCGAGTACGCCGACAACTCTGAGCGCCCCGCAGCCGGGGGCCGGGCGGTCCCGGTCAGCGGCGATCCGCAGGCACGGACCCCCCGCAGCACGCCGCGTCGAACCTCGTCCAGGGACGCCGATCCACCCCGGGACCTGCGTACATAACGTTACGTAACCGGGCATCGCGAGGGCCGGCTTGGCGCCGGCCTTACCGCCGCTTTAACCTACGGTCTCGTAACCTACGTATCCGTAGGTAATTCTCCCGTCCCCAGGAGTTCCCCGTGACGATCACCGCTCCCCACCTCGGCAGCCCGAAGGCGTGGACCGACGCCCAGCTGCTGTACGCCCTGGAAGAGGTGGTGGAGAAGGAGCTCAACCGCCATCTCAAGGTCGCCAAGGACTGGATGCCCCACGAGTACGTCCCGTTCTCCGACGGGCGGAACTTCCCCGGGGTCTTCGAGGACGGTGAGGCATGGCAGGCCGACCAGTCCAAGGTCACCGACATCGGCAAGATCGCCCTGGTGGTGAACCTGCTGACCGAGGACAACCTCCCGAGCTACCACCACGAGATCGCCTCCCTCTTCGGCCGCGACGGCGCCTGGGGCACCTGGGTGCACCGCTGGACCGCGGAAGAGGGCCGGCACGGCATCGTGATGCGTGACTACCTGCTCACCTCACGGGCCGTCGACCCGGACAAGCTGGAGCAGTTCCGGATGGCGCACATGGCGGAGGGCTTCGAGTCGGACAACCGCCACTCGATGCTGCACTCCGTGGCGTACGTCGCGTTCCAGGAGCTGGCCACCCGCGTCTCGCACCGCAACACCGGCCATCAGTCGGGCGACCCGGTCTGCGACCGCATGCTCGCGCGGATCGCGACCGACGAGAACCTGCACATGGTCTTCTACCGCAACCTCCTCGGTGCGGCCTTCGAACTCGCCCCCGACCTGACGATGCAGGCCGTGCGCGACGTCGTCGTCAACTTCCGGATGCCCGGTCACGGCATGCCGGGCTTCGAGCGGGCCGCCGCGCAGATGGCGATCGGCGAGATCTACAACATGCGCATCCACCACGACGACGTGATCCAGCCCGTGCTGCGCTACCTGAAGGTCCTCTCCATCGACGGCCTGGGCCCCAACGGCCTCATGGCGCAGGAGGAGCTGGGCCTCTACATGGGCGGCCTGGACAGCGAGGCGGCGAAGTTCGACGAGAAGCTGGCCGCCCGCAAGGCGCGGATGGCCGCGCGCGCCGGCGCCTGACCCTTCCGCGCCCGACCCGCCGACCGCCGTCCGGTGGCCGGCGGGTCGACGCCCGCGCCGGGTCTCACACCGTTTCGTGCAGGTCCCTCGCGTAGTGCTCGATCGCCGCCCGGTACTGACGCACCTGCGGGTCCGTGCTGCTGGTCGCCAGCAGTTCCAGCAGCAACCGCATGGCTTCGTGGTGCTCACCGGTGTTGAACAGGGCCATGGCGAGAAACGTCCGCAGCGCCCCGTCGTCGGGGAAGCGCCCGACACCGCCGCGCAGCACCTCCACGGCCTTCTCGTACTGTCCGAGCACCCGGTACGTGCTCCCCAGGCCGAGGAGCGCCCCCCTGCGGTCCTCCTCCGAGAGCCCGGTGCCGCCGAGGCTGCGTTCGTAGAACGGCACCGCCTCGGCCTCCAGCCCGAGCACGTCGTGGGCCCTGGCGGTCTGATAGGCGATCTCGGCGTCCGCGGGGAACTCCGAGGAGAGGGCCAGCAGCCGCTGCCGGGCCTCCTCCTGGTGGCCCTCGGCGCGCAGCCGTACGGCAGCCGCGAGCGCACTGTCCCGGTCGTGATCATTCATACGGCCATCGTCCCAGGCCCGCGAGGCGGTACGGCCGCGGCCCCCACAGGCACGGCCGGCCGCCGCCCGTCCTCCGGACGAGCGCGGCCCGGACCGTCGGGGCCCCGGAGGGTGTCGCGGGGCTTCAGCCGCGGCCGGTTCTGCGCAGCCGGTCCCGCTCCTTCTCGGACAGCCCGCCCCATACGCCGAAGCGCTCGTCGTTGGCGAGGGCGTACTCCAGGCAGGCCTCGCGCCCCTCGCAGGCGTTGCAGAGCTGCTTGGCCTCACGGGTGGAGCTGCCGGGGGCGGGAAAGAAGAACTCGGGCCCCGCCTGGGCGCACAGCGCTGTCTCCTGCCAGGCGAGTGCGGGGTCGGCCGCGGTGTTGATCAGCATGCGGTCCACAGTGCCCGGTCGCGATAAACGACCGATCAACGCCTCATCAATGCGGCGCGCCGATGACTTCCGGTCAGCTCTGCGGCGACGGCGCGCTCTTGATCAGAGCGAATTCGGCCCCGTCCGGATCGGCGACGTGGGCGAACTTTCCCACACCTTCCATCTCCACGGGCTCCAGGGTCGGCCTGCCGCCCAGCCGTTCCACGTCCGCGACCGCCTCGTCGCAGTCGACCACCTCGAAGTAGGGCAGCCAGTGCGATCCGGCCACCGCCCGTGTCGGTACCGCGTTCAGCGGGACGAGGCCGCCGAAGCCCGCCTCCTCGCCACCGCCGCCGGTCCGGATCACCGTGTACGACCCGCCGCCTCCGGGGAACGGCGCCCGGACGGTCTCCCATCCGAGGACCGCGTCGTAGAACGCGGCGGCCGCCGGCACGTCCGGGGTGTACAGCTCCGCCCAGCACAGACTGCCGGGGACACCCACGGCGCCCAGCCCCGGATTCTCCCCAGGCTGCCAGATGCCGAAGAAGGCGCCCGCCCGGTCCCTGAATCCGGCCATCCTGCCGAAATCCCGGACATCCATCAGGGCGAAGGGTACGGTGCCGCCGGCCTGCTCGACCGCCCGCACCGTGGCATCGGCGTCCGACGACCGGAAATACACCGACCAGGACGGCTGCGCCTGCTCCTCGGTGACCGTCATCGCGCCGCCGGCTGTCCTCCCGTTCAGCGTGAACATGCCGTAGCCGCCGGTCTCCGGGCCGCCCGCCACGTACTCCCAGCCGAAGAGGCCGGTGTAGAACTCGACGGCCCCGTCGAGATCGGGTGTGCCCAGGTCGATCCAGATGGGCGCTCCGTCGACGTAACGGGTGGTGAGCATGGCCGGCTCCTTCGGCGGTGCCCGTACCGTGCGGCACGGGGTCCTCCCCGACGTTCCGAGTCTCGCACCGGGCACCGCCGACCGCAGCCCGCGGACGGCCGGTTCTCGCCGCCGCCGGGGAACGGGGGCACGTCCGCGGGGCTGTCCCGCGATCCCCGGCGGGCGTGAGCCCGATGCCCGCTCCCCGGCCGCCTGCTCCGTCACCGGACCCGGTCAGCGGGTGATGCCCAGTGCGGGAAGCACTGTCTCCGCCACCCGGTAGGCCTCCTCCAGCAACGGGTTGCCGGAGAGGATGAAGGTGTCGACGCCCAGTTCCTCGAACTCCTTGAGGCGCTCGACGACCTGGGCCGTCGAGCCGACGACAGCCGTGCCCGGCCCCGGGCGGAACAGGCTCATGCCCGGCCACATGTTGGGGTGCGCCTCCAGCTCCCGGGCGTGCGCCGGGACCTTGCCGCCGTGCTGGCGGAACTGGCGCTGCCAGCCCACGCCGTCCTCCCCCGCCCGGTCGCCGAGCTGCCGGGCGTACGTCGCCTCGCTCGTCACGTCGAGGAGCCGGTCGGCCGCCGCCCATGCCTCGTCCTCCGTGTCCCGGACGATGAGGTGGAGCCGGAGCCCGATCCTGAGCGTGCGGCCGTACGCGGCGGCCCGCGCCCTGACCCGCTCCAGTTTCTCCTTGAGCAGGTGCGTGGGTTCGCCCCAGGTGAGGAAGACGTCGACGTGCTCGGCCGCCATCTCGATCCCGGGGGCGGACGAGCCGCCGAACCAGAGCGGGATGTGCGACTCCTGGACCGGTCTCAGCTCCCCGAAGGACGCGCCCGCGTTCTTCAGGTCGTAGAAACGGCCCTTGTGGTCGAAGACCTCACCGGCGGTGAGCCGCTTCACGATCGACCAGTACTCGGCGCTCAGCTCGTACCGTTCGTCGTGCTCCACATGGAGTCCGTACTCCTGGAGGGACTTCGTCGAGCCGTTGACGACGTTGAAGCGGAGCCGGCCGCCGAAGAGGTTGTCGAAGCTGAGGGCCATCTTGGCGAGCAGGGTGGGCGAGATCAGGCCGGGGTGGACGGCCAGCAGGGGCTTGAACGCGGTGCTGGTGGAGGCGGCCAGCGCGCTGCCGAGCGGCCAGACGTCGTACAGGTCGGTGGCGAGCAGCGCACCGCTGTAGCCGAGGCGTTCGACCGTGCCGGCGAGCCGGGCGAGGTAGCCGAGGTCGACCTGCCGCCGGCCTTCGGGTTCCCAGGGGTAGGCGCCTTCGCGCGGGATGACGTACCAGAGGACTTCGGTCGCCATGTCGTCACACCGCCCGGTCCGCGCCGGCACCGACGCCTTCACCGGCACCTGCGAGGGCGTGGGCGACGGTGACCGGTCGGTCGATGAATCCGATGCGGTGGAAGATGTCGGCCGCTTCCTGCTGCTCGGCGACGAAGGCGTCGCTGACCGGCTCGATCCTCCACGGCAGGGTACGCAGCGCGGTCTCCCAGTCGTCGGCGCTTCCGCCGAGGTCGGCGGCGGCGATCTCGGCCGCCTGACGGGGGTGGGCCGCCGCCCAGTCGTCGGCCCGCCGGAGAGCCCGGGTGAGCGCCTCGATGATCTCGGGGCGGCCCTCGGCCAGGTCCCGGCGGGTGAAGAAGACGGAGCGGTCGGTGATGACGTCGCCGGTGCGGATCAGGGTGCGCAGTCCGCCGGTGCGGCGGGCGGCGGCGAGCTGGGCGCCCTGGGCCACCCAGGCGGCGATGGCGCCGGTGCGCAGCAGTTCCTCGCTGTCGTCGGTGCTGCGCAGCGCGGTGATGTCGTCGGCGTAGGAGAGCCCGGCGTCGTCGAGCGCCTTGGCGATGAGGTGGGTCTGCCAGGAACCGATCGCGAGGTGGACGGTGGTGCCCCTGAGGTCGGCGACCGTCTGCACGGTGCTGTCCTCGGGGACGAGGAGTGCGCCGTGTTCGGGGCGCGGGGCGGAGACGGCGGTGTAGACGATGTCGTGGCCTGCGGCCTGGGCGGTGACCGGCGGGGTGGAGCCGGTGCCGCCGAAGTCGATGACACCTCGGCTGAGGAGTTCGCCGGTGCGGACACCGTCGGTGTACGGGTGGAAGACGACGCTCTCGCCGAGCGGGGCCAGTTCCTCCTGGGCGAGGCCGAGCCGGGAGAGGTGGTACAGGTGGTAGAGGGACGGGTTGCTGCTGTGCACACCAATGGTGATGGCCATTCAGATCACTCCGACTTCGGTACGTTCGGGGGCTGTTGCGGGCTGCTGATTCGGATCTGGGCGCGGTTCTGTCCCGGAGTGCGGTTCTGTCCCGGAGTGCGGGGCCGTCCCGACGCCGAGGTCGCCGAGCAGGCGCCGGCGCAGGGCTCCGAAGGCGGGGTCGCCGGGGTCGCGCGGCCGGTCGACGTCGACCGGTACGTCGGTGATCAGCCGGCCGTCGCGCAGTACGGCCACCCGGTCGGCGAGCCGTACGGCCTCGTCCACGTCGTGGGTGACGAGGAGCACGGCGGGCCGGTGCTTGCGGCACAGCTCCCCCACCAGGTCCTGCATCCTGAGCCGGGTCAGGGCGTCGAGCGCGGCGAACGGCTCGTCGAGCAGGAGCAGTTCGGGTTCGCGGACCAGGGCGCGGGCGAGGGCGACGCGCTGTGCCTCGCCGCCGGAGAGGGTGGCGGGCCAGGCGTCGGCGTGCCGTTCGAGGCCGACCTCGGCCAGCGCCCGCAGCCCGTGTCCGGAGCGGCCGCGCGGCAGGGCCACGGTCACATTGGCGAGGACCTTCTTCGACGGGACGAGGCGGGGTTCCTGGAAGACGACGGTGCGGGCCTCGGGGACGAGTACCTCTCCCCCGTCGGCTCCGTCGAGTGCGCCCAGGATGCGCAGCAGGGTCGTCTTGCCGCTGCCGCTCGCGCCGAGCAGGGCGACGAACTCGCCCCGTGCGATGTCGAGCCGGAGTCCGTCGAGCACGGCGCGGTCACCGAAGACGCGCCGCAGTTCCCGTACCCGTACGGCCGGTCGAGGGTCGTGGTCGGTCATCGGGTGGCTCCCTGTGGTGCGGTGCGCCAGGGCATCAGCAGGCGCTCCAGCAGCCGTACGACGATGTCGGCGGTGAGTCCGAGCAGCCCGTAGACGAGGATGCAGACGGCGAGGATGTCGGTGCGGGCGTAGCTCTGCGCCTGGGACATCAGATAGCCGATGCCGGCCGTGGCGTTGATCTCCTCGGCGGCGATCAGGGCGATGACGCTGAGCGTCATGGAGAGCCGCAGCCCGGCGAGCAGCGACGGCAGGGCTCCGGGGAGAACGACTTCGCGTACGAGGGCGAACCGGCCCATGCCGAAGCTGCGCATCGCCTCGATGAGTTTCGGGTCGGTGTCGCGCACTCCGCTCGATGTCGACACGTACATCGGGAAGGTGGTGGCGACGGCGATGAGGAGGATCTTCGCGGTCTCGTTGATCCCGAACCAGACCATGAACAGGGGCACCAGGGAGAGGAACGGGATGGTGCGCAGGGTCTGGACGGAGGAGTCGAGGAGTTCGTCACCGAGGCGGGTAAATCCGGTGGTGATGCCGAGGACCAGTCCGGCGGCGAGTCCGATCAGGAGGCCGAGTCCGGAGCGGGTGAGGGAGGTGGTGAGTGCGTCGGGCAGCTGCCCGTTGCCCCACAGCTCCCCTACGGCACGCAGGACTTCGGCGGGCGAGGCGAGTACGTCGGGGGTGAGGAGGCCGGTGGCGGATGCCGCCCACCACAGGACGAGGAGGGCGAGCGGGCCGAGTGTGCGGACGGTGGCGGAGTAGGTGCGGCTGCGGGCCCTGCGCCGCTGGGGGCGGGGCCGGACGAGGCCCGGGTGCGGGACGGTGTCGCTCATTTCAGCTTCTCGATGTCGAGGAGGTGGGCGGCGACGTCGACCTTGTCCGTGGTGACCTTCTGCTCGGCGTAGAAGCCGGCGACGTCCTCGAAGCGTTCGATGTCCTCGGCTCCGATGGGGTCGACCGTGCCTGCCTTGCGGGCGAATCCGATCTGGACTTCCTTCGCCTTCCCGGTGACGGCGGTCGGCCCGACGTCCGTGAAGACATTGAGGTAGGCGGCCGGGTTCCGCTTCTCCTCGGCGCTGGCGTCGTGGAGGTACCGGTAGAGCGCCTCGACGATTCCGGGGTGCTGCTCGGCGAAGCCGGTGCGCACGGCGTTGAGGCTGTAGTTGTCCGAGCCGATCGCGGCACCGTCGGCGACGAAGTGCGCCTTGCCGCTGCCGATCTCGGCCACGGCGTAGGTCGCCCACACCGCCCAGGCATCGACCTTGCCCGCGTTGAAGACGGCGGCCGTCTGGTCGGGCCGCAGATAGACGCGCTTGACCTTGCCGGCGGGGATGCCGGCCTTGGCGAGTGCCTTGAGCAGCAGGTACTCGCCGGTGCCGCCCTGGTTGACTGCGACCTTCCTGCCGACCAGGTCGGCGACCGATCCGATTCCGGAACCGTTCTTGACGAGGATGCCCTCGCCGGCGGTGTCGGGGTCGACCGCGGTGAAGAACTTGAAGCCGGGGCGCTGGGCGAGCGAGGTGATGCCGGAGGTGATGGAGCCGGTGGCGATGTCGAGCTGGTCGGCGTTCATCGCCTGGGCGGCCGGGGCGAACGGTCCTGCGCTGCCGGTCCAGCGCACCTTGGCACCGGCCTTCGCGAGCGCCTCGTCGAGGCTGCCGTCCTTCTTGCCGAGGGCGAGCACACCGGAGTTGCCGGGGTCGGGGATGCGGATCTCGACCAGGTCCCCGGCGCCGGAACCGCTGTCGGCCGCGGACGAACCGCAGGCGGTCAGGGCGAGGAGTGCGGTGGCCGTGAGGAGCGCGGGGGCGACGGCCGTGCGCAGTGGTCGGGGAATTCTCATGATGTCGGGGGTCCTCACAGCTCAGGGGGCGAAGGCTCGGTGGGGGGCGTGGGAGGCGGCCAGTTCGGTGGCGCGGCGCAGCGGCTCGGGGTCGGCCCAGGCCGCAATGTCGACGGGTTCGGGCAAGAACCCGTGGGCGCGCAGCCCGGCCTCCTGCTCGGCGAGCAGGGTCAGGCGGTCCGGGGCGAGATCGGGGCAGAGGGTGAGATGGGTGCCCGGCCGGTAGGCCCCGGCAACGCCTTCGGCGCCCGCGCCGGTCTCGGCGCCGAGGATCCGGGCGACCTCGGCGGGCTGATCGGTGGCCCAGTCGGCGGCCCTGAGCAGGACGGCGAGAAAGCGGTCGACGAGGCCGGGGTGTTCGTCGAGGAGTTGCTGGTGGACGGTGATGGGGCGCGGGGTGCCGTTGTTGACGCGGAACCGGCGGTCGGCCAGCTCGTCGAGTTCGACGGCGACCTCCACGCCCGCCCGCCGGGCGGCCTCGACGGCCGGCGCGCCCTTCACGTACACGGCGTCGACGTCACCGCGCCGCAGCGCCGCCAGCTCGGCGGCCCACTGGCCCCGGTGTCCGGCGGCGGGTACGTCGACGAACGTGGCGTCGTCCGGGCCGAGTCCGGCCGCGGCCAGCGCGCCGTCGAAGCCACGCAGAGCCATGGCCCGCCAGAAGTCGATGGCGATGTCGTGCGCGGGCACGGCGAGCCGCAGTCCGCGCAGGGCCTCGACGCCCCGGATCCCGGAGCCAGGACGGACCAGTACGGCCTGCCGCTCCTCGATCCAGGTGAGACCGATCAGCCGGGTCCGCTCCCCGCGTGAACGGGCCCACAGGGCGGGCACGTTGCCGCCTTCGCGGAACAGGCCCGGCAGGGCGTGGGTGAAGTGGGCGGCCGGGTCGGCGCCGGGTGCCGCGTCCTGGAGGGACCGCACCGTGATGCCGTCGGGGGCGAACTCCTCGGTGAGCCACCGGCGGTCGGCGGCGATGCCGGTCGCGGTGGGTACGGGACAGCGGGTGAACCAGAGCGTCCGGGGCGGGACGGCATGCGTCATGGGGTCTTCCCGAGGGGTCGGCGAAGCGGCGGGTGTGTCGTGGCGCGTACGCCGGGATGCGGACACCGGGTACGGCCGAGGGCCCCGGCCGCGCCGGGGCGCGGCGGAGGGAGAGCGGGAGACGCGAGGGGGAGGGGGTCAGCGACAGGCAGCGCTGGTGACCCGCGCCAGATCGATGTGACGGCGCAGCGTCAGGGCGAGCAGGACCGGAGCGGCGTGGGCCGGACTCGCGGTTCGGCGGTCGGCCATGGCACTGCTCCCTTCTGCTCGTCGGTGATGACGCGACGCAGACTGCCACGCACCGGGGCCGTCCCACAACTCGCTTCCCATGATGTGGGATTCAGTGTGAACACAGTGTTTCACCAGGTGGTTTCCCTGATCTTCAACTCCCGTAATGTGGCAATCACATGACCCTCGACCCCTCACGAGCGGAGAGTGAACCGATATGACCGAGGCCGCGGCAGTGCGTGCGCCCGGCGGCGCGCAGGCCGTGCAGCGCGCCCTGGACGTGCTGCACTGCTTCCACGACAACGGCCCCGACCTCAGCGCCTCCGACCTCGCCCGCCGCCTCGGTCTCTCCGCCTCCACGGCGCACCGCCTGGCCCGCACCCTGCTCGGCGCGGGCTTCCTGGAACAGGACGCCCGTACGTCCCGCTACCGGCTGGGCCCCGCCGTGACCGAGCTGGGCAGGCTCTCCTACCACCAGCGGGGTCTGCATCTGGCCGCGCCCGAGCTGACCGATCTCGCCGAGCGCACCGGCGCCACGGCCGACCTGGCGCTGCGCAGCGGTCCCCATGCGGTGATCGTGGCGGGCGGTTCGGTGACGCCGAAGGTGGGCCTGCGCAGACCGCTGCACTCCACGGCGCTCGGCAAGGTCCTGCTGGCCTGGGCCCGGCCGGGCGAGGGCGGACCTTCCGCACTTCCTCCGCTGCCCGCGTTCACCGACCGGACGATCGTCGAACCGGCGGCGCTGGAGGCCGAGTTGGCAAGGGTCCGGTCCGACGCCTACGCGCTCAACGACGGCGAGTCGGCGCACGGGGTGCGGACCCTGGCGGTCCCGGTCCTGGACGGCACCGGTCATGCCCGCTTCGCCCTGGCCGTGCGGGCCACCCCGTCCGTGATCACGGACGCGCGCACCGGCTGGTTCCTGACGCAGGCCCGCTCCTGCGCACGGGCCCTGGAGATCCTGCTGCTCTCCCCGGCCGAGCGCCGGCCGCCCGCGCCCTGACCAGCCGGGCCTGTCGGTGCCGCGTGGCACGATAGGAATCGTCCGGGCAGGTGCCGGGCGGGACGGCAGCCGGGCTGCGCGGACAGAGGGACGTACATGACACAGGCCGGACCGGCGGAGGACGGGGCGCCCACGGGCAGAGCCGCCCGTGAGCTGCTGACGCGGGCCGAACGGCTGCTGGAGAGCGCACGCACCGTACTGGCCGATCACACCCGCGCCGTCGAAGCCGTGCACACCACGCTGAAGCCGCTGCTCGACTCCCTCGTCCGCCGGGAGCTCGCCGCCATCCCGGCCTCCAGGCTCAAGGACGTCACGGAGGGCAGGCTGCGGCTCGGCGCCGTCGAGCAGGCCGGTTTCGCCACCGTCGGCCAGGTCCACGAGGCCAACCGCTACGAGCTGCGCCAGATCCCCGGCGTCGGCGCGCAGACCGCCGACCAGGTGCTGGCCGCGGCCGGACAGATCGCCCACGCGGTGCGGGACACGGTCGCGGTCCGGATAGACGTGGACGCCCCGGACGACGCCACGACCGCGCTGGTCGTCGCACTGCACCGGCTGGTCGAGGCCGGTCCGGACGTCCGGCGGGCGGTGGACGCGGCGGGCCGGCTGGCCGGGCGCCTGGAACCCCTGCTGGCCGACGCGGGTCCGGCGCGGGGACGGCTGCGCATGGTGTTCACCCGGCGCCAGGCCCGTTCCCGGGCGCTGGAGGCCGTCACCGAGGTGCGGACAGCCGTCGCCGAGGCGGACGAGCGCGAGCTGCCCCTGCTGTTCGGGCAGGTCTGCGTCGATCTGCTGCGGGGCGCGGAGTCGGACGTCGCGGCCTGGGTGGATTTCGAGCTGCGGTCCGCGGAGTACTACAGCCTGCTCGCCGAGATGTCCGGCACCGGGCCGGACCGGGACGCGGCCGAGGGGTTCCTGCCCTCCGGAATGGCGGACCGGGTGCGCGGTCTGCGGCTGGACGACGCCCATCTGCGCGTCTCGCTGCGCGGCTACCAGTCCTTCGGCGCGCGGTTCGCGCTCGCGCAGAAGCGGGTGATCCTCGGTGACGAGATGGGGCTCGGCAAGACCGTGCAGGCCATCGCCGCGCTCGCGCACCTGTCGGCGCGTGGCGAGACACACTTCCTGGTGGTCTGCCCGGCGAGCGTGCTGATCAACTGGGCGCGTGAGATCCGCGCCCGCTCCACCCTGCGCACCCTGCCGGTGCACGGTCCCGAGCGGCAGTCCGCCTTCGACGAATGGCGGCGCGGCGGCGGGGTCGCCCTCACCACGTACGACGCCCTGCACACCCTTCCGGCCGCCGCGGACTGCGGTACCCGGCCCGGCATGCTGGTGGTCGACGAGGCCCACTACGTCAAGAACCCCGCCACCCGCCGTTCCCGGGCGGTGTCCGGCTGGACGCGGCACACCGAACGGGTGCTGTTCCTGACCGGTACGCCCATGGAGAACCGCGTCGAGGAGTTCCGCAGCCTGGTCCGTCACCTCCAGCCGGAGCTGGCCCCCTCGATACACACCACCCATGGCGCCGCCGGCTCGCTCGCCTTCCGCAGGGCGGTCGCCCCGGCCTATCTGCGGCGCAACCAGGTGGATGTGCTGACCGAACTCCCGGCGCTGGTACAGGTCGACGAGTGGGAGGAGTTCAGCCCCGGCGATCTCGATGCCTACCGCGAGGCGGTGGGCGCCGGGCAGTTCATGCGGATGCGCCGGGCGGCGTACGCCAGGCCCGCCACGTCCGCGAAGCTGAACCGGCTGCGCGAGCTGGTCGCCGAGGCCGCGGAGAACGGCCTGAAGGTCGTGGTGTTCTCCTACTTCCGCGAGGTCCTCCACACCGTCGGGCAGGCTCTGGACCCGCCCGTGTTCGGCCCGTTGTCGGGGAGCCTGCCGGCCGACCGCCGCCAGCGGCTGATCGACGACTTCGGCGCCGTGGACGGTCATGCCGTTCTGCTCAGCCAGATCCAGGCGGGCGGAGTCGGGCTGAACATGCAGTCGGCCTCGGTCGTCATCATCTGCGAACCGCAGATCAAGCCGACGATGGAGCACCAGGCGGTGGCCCGCGCCCACCGGATGGGGCAGATACGGACCGTCCAGGTGCACCGGCTCCTCGCGGCCGACAGCGTCGACGAACGGATGCTGGACATCCTGGCCCGCAAGGAGCGGCTGTTCGACCTGTACGCGCGGCGCAGTGACGTCGCCGAGACGACGCCGGACGCCGTGGATGTGTCGGACGGGGCGCTGGCCAGGCGCATCGTCGAGGAGGAACAGCTGCGCCTGGCGACCGGAGCGGCCCACCCGCCCGCGACCGCCGCGGCGCAGGGGACGGCCGTCCCGGCCGAAGCGGACGGGGCGGCCCGGGAAGTTCCGGAGAGCTGACGCCGCCAGGACGTGTGCACGCCCCGACGGTGCCGGCCCCTGCGGACCGGCCGGGTCAGGAGCCGTGCGCCGCCGAGTCGTGCGCGGCCGCGCCCTTCGCCGCGCCCTTCGCCGCGTCCTCGGGTGCGTCCTCGGGTGCCGTTCTGCCCTCGGCGGTCGTGCCATGGGCCGTCATGTGGTGGGGTTCGTACCCCGGCACGGTGCCGTCCGGCTTGGCGACCAGCAGCAGTCCGGCCATGCCCATGTCGGAGTGGCTCTGCACATGGCAGTGGTACATCCAGGCGCCCGCGCCCACTCGTTCGCCCGCGATGATCTGGAAGCCGAAGGAGTCCGCCGGGCCGACGATCTTCGTGTCGACGACCCGGCTCGGGTCGTCGGGGCCGGTGAGCAGCCCGGTCCGGTTGTCCGCCCAGCGATGACCGTGGATGTGGAACGTGTGGTAGTACTCGCCGTGCGTGATCATGACGACTTCGAGCCGGTCCCCCACCGTGGCCTCGAAGTTCGGGCTCTCGTGGGCCGGCTTGTTGTTGATCGTCATGTCGTTGAAGACGATCGTGATCGTCTTGTCCGGCAGGATGTCGCCCTGGCGCCGGACGATCAGCGGACCGTAGAGGCCCTTGCGGATACCACCGGTGCCGTGATCCGTGCCGACGACATGGTCGTGGTAATGCCAGTAGCCCGCGCTGCCGGGCTGCCAGGTGCCGTCCTTGCGCCGGCCGGGGGCATGGGTGCGCCAGGTGTACGTCCGGGTCTCGCCCGGTTCGACGACGCTCCGGTTCATCCGGGTGCCGTCGCTCGCGATGTCGTAGTCGACGCCGTGCGCGTGGAGACTGGCCGCCACATCCGTCGTGTTCTCGAACTCGATGTGCAGGGTGTCGCCTTCATTGATCTCGATGAGAGGCCCCGGGACCGACGCCTTCCCCTTCTCCAGGCCGTACCCCAGCTGACCGTCCGCCAGCTTCTCGGCGTACAGCTTGAGGTGGCGGACCGCGCCGCCCGCCGGGACGGTCTTCGCCGCGGGTTCCGCCGAGCTGGCCTCGATCGAACCGAGGGACATCGATGTCAGGCCGGTCGCGGCCGCCACTGTGCCACCGACCAGCATCCGCCGGTTGAAGCTCCTTCTGTCCATGCCGAACTCCCCACCGATCCAAGGAATTTGGAGCGCCGACTCGCCCCGGACGGCCCACACCGTAGCCGGAGGAACTCTGTTTATCCACAGCCAGGACAAAGTTCGTGCAATTGCCGCCATAGCTATTGGCGGACCACGAAAAGAGGTCTAGCTTCATGCGCTGTTGCAGTGACCAAAGAGGGGTGGGTGACCACATGCAGCGCGCACCACATCACAGGTCCAGATCGCGACGCGGACTCGCGGCGGGCCTCGCGGCCGGCGCACTGACCGCTTCCCTGCTCGGCGCCAACGCGGCCGAGGCCAAGCCTTATCCGGAGCCGCCCGGCTCCCTGGCGACAACGTTGTCCCTGCCGTCGCCGCCGGGCGGCGACGACGTCAAGGTGCTGGTGTTCCACGCCTCGGCCACCGAGGAGTCCCCGACGGTGGACGCCGGGATCGCGGCGATCGAGAGGATCGGCCTGACCGGCCCGGAATCCGGCCGGTTCAGGACGGTCGCCACCGACGACCCCGCGGTCTTCACCAACGGCAAGAAGCTCGGCAAGTACAACGCCGTCGTCTTCCTGACCGGCGGCGGCGACGTCCTCGACCCGGATCAGGAGGCCGGCCTGGAGGCGTACATGGAGGCCGGCGGCGGCTTCCTCGGCATCCATGACGCCGCGCGCACCGAGCCGTACTCGGACTGGTTCACCGGCCTGGTCGGCGCCCGTCCGGCGGCGAACAGCCCGGCCTCCGTACAGCGTGCCACGGTCGAGATCGGCGACCGTCAGCACCCGGCGACCAAGAACCTCCCGCTGGAGTGGAAGCGACCCGACAAGTGGCTGAACTGGACGAAGAACCCGTCCGGCGACGTGCACACCGTGGCCCGGGTCCGCGAGATCACCTATAAACCGGGCGCGAGTGCCAACGGCTGGGACCACCCGGTCTCCTGGTGCCGCGACTACGACGGCGGCCGGTCCTTCTACACGGCGATGGGCGGTACGGCCGACAGCTTCGCGGAGACCGACTTCCGCGACCATCTGCGCGGCGCACTGAACTGGACGACCCGGATCTCGCAGGCCGACTGCAAGGCGACGATCGACTCCAACTACAAGGCCGAACGCGTCACCCGGCCCAACCAGCCGGGGCAGAACGATCAGATCGGCGAACCCCACGGCCTGGTCACGGCACCCGACGGACGCGTGCTGTACATCGGGCGCGGCGGTGCCGACAGCAGCAGGCCGGTCGTCACCGACTGGAACGACCCGGACATCGGCAAGGGTCTGGGACAGATCCACGTCTACGACCCGAAGACCGGGAAGGTCACCCTCGCCGGTGAGTTGACGATCTTCGGCAACAAGGGCGGCGGCGACGAGCTGGTCAAGGTCGAGGAGGGGCTGCTCGGCATCGAGCTGGACCCGGACTTCGAGAAGAACGGCTGGGTGTACCTGCACTACACCCCGCACTCGAAGCTGGACCGCGACAAGCAGATGGCGGTGCGCCAGGTCTCCCGCTTCACCATGGACCTGTCCACGAACAAGCTGAATCTGTCCTCGGAGAAGGTGCTGCTGAACTGGCCCGTCCAGGTCCACAGCTGCTGCCACGCGGGCGGCGGGATGGCCTGGGACTCCAAGGGCAATCTGTACATCGCGACCGGTGACAACAACTCCTCCGGCTTCAGCGACGGTTACTCGGGGAACAACCCGCAGCCGAACTACAAGGGCGTCTCGTTCGCCGACGCCCGCCGCACCGCGGGCAACACGAACAACCTCAACGGGAAGATCCTGCGGATCCACCCGGAGGACGACGGCACCTACACACTGCCCGAGGGCAACCTCTTCACCGGCAAGGAGCCCGACGAGGGCGGTGGCAAGACGCGTGGCGAGATCTATGTGATGGGTGTGCGCAACCCGGCCCGGATCTCCATCGACAAGTCGACCGACACGCTGTACGCGGGCTGGGTCGGCCCCGACGCGGGCTCGCCCTCCACCACCTGGGGCCCGGCCAAGTACGACACGTTCGCCGCGATCACGAAGGCGGGCAACCACGGCTGGCCGTACTGCATGGGCAACAAGCAGCCCTACCGGGACCGCAATCTGCCCGACCCCGCCAAGCCGCTCGGCTGGTACGACTGCGACCATCCGAAGAACGAGTCGCCGAACAACGACGGCCTGGTGAACCTGCCGCCGGTCACCTCCAACACCATCTGGTACTCACCGCAGGGCGGTGGCGTGGACTACCCGCGCGACGCCGCGGGCATCCCGAGCTACAGGATCGAGGACCAGAAGCAGCTGCTGCCCTGGCTCAAGGGCGGTGGCCAGGCCACGATGAACGGCCCGGTCTACCGGTACGACGCGGCGAACACCAGCGCCGACAAGTGGCCCTCCTACTGGGACGGCAAGTGGTTCGTCGGTGACTTCTACGACGACACCCAGCCCCGGCACGCCGTGCTCACCGACCCGAGGACGGTCGGCAAGGGCGGTCTGCCCACCCACGCCGAGTCCCTGCGGAAGATCATCCCGGTCGGGGCGGACGGCATCCGCAACCTGATGGACTGGAAGTTCGCCCCGGACGGTTCGCTGTACGTCCTGGACTACGGGCGCGGCTTCTTCACCTCGGACTCCAAGTCCGCGCTGTGGCGTGTGACGTACAAGGGCGGCGGTCCGACCCCGGCCGCCGGCGATCTGGCCAGGAAGGCGGCAGTGCGGTGAGACATCGTCCGGTCCTCTCACGAAGGCGGTACCGTCCGGCCCGGTTGTGGCTCGCGCTGCTGGGTTCGTTCCTGATGGTGCTGGGGCTGACCTCGACGGCGGCGTACGGCCGTACGGCTGCTTCCGCCGACACGGCGGCCGACCAGGTCCTCACCTGGACCGCGGGCGACCCCATCGACCGCTATCTGTCCGCCCCGAAGACCGCGGTGGCCGGCAAGGCGACCATCGTCTTCGAGAACAGCGCGGCGACCGGCAACACCACCGGGATGCCGCACACCCTCACCTTCAGCGTCTCGGACCCGGAGTTCAACAACGACGTCACGCTGAACATCCTTGCCAACCCGGGCGACGACCAGGGCGGCAAGCACACCGCCGAGGTCACGCTCACCCCCGGCCGGTACTTCTACCACTGCACCATGCCGGGGCACGAGGCGATGCAGGGCATTCTCGTCGTCACCGAGGACGGCGGCGGCGAGGACACCACGGCGCCGTCCACCTCCGCGAAGGTGGACGGCGACAAGAACGCCGACGGCGCGTACATCGGTCAGGCGTCGGTCACCGTCTCGGCGACCGACGACGGCTCCGGCGTGGACACCGTGGAGTACGCGGTGGGGGCGGACGGAGCCTGGCAGCCGTACACCGCGCCGGTCGTGGTGAACGAGGTGGGTACGCACACGATCCGCTACCGGGCCACCGACAAGGCGGGCAACACGGCGGCCGGGAAATCGGTCGACTTCGCGGTCGCCGCGCCGCCGACGGACGACAAGACCCCGCCGGAGACCTCGGCGACCGTGTCCGGCGAGAAGGACGGCCAGGGGCGCTACCTGGGCATGGCGACGGTCACCGTGACCGCCTCCGACACCGGGTCCGGCGTCAACACCATCGAGTACGCGGTCGGGGCGGACGGCGCCTGGCAGCCGTACACCGCGCCCGTGATGGTGCACGAGACCGGTACGCACACCGTCCGCTACCGGGCCACCGACCGGGCGGGCAACACGGCGGCCGAGAAATCGGCCGACTTCACCGTCGTCGCACCGCCGACGCAGGACAAGACCCCGCCGGAGACCTCCGCGAAGGTGGCGGGCGACAAGAACTCCGACAACGCCTACATCACCAGCGCCAAGGTGACCATCACCGCGACCGACGCCGAATCGGGCGTGGACAAGGTCGAGTACTCGCTCGACGGCGGCCCGTACCTCGCGTACACCACCACCGTCATCGTCGACCGCGTCGGCTATCACACCGTCGCCCACCGGGCCACGGACAAGGCCGGCAACACCTCCGTGGCGAAGCAGGTGTCGTTCACCGTCGCGGAGAGCGGCGGCGTACCGGCGCCGAACTGCCCGGAGTTCGACGAGCGGCTCACCGTCATCGTGGGCACGGTCGACACCGGGGTCCCCAACCGCATCACGGGCAACCGCTGCACCATCAATGAGCTGATCGAGGACGAGAAGGACTGGTCGTCGCACGCGCTGTTCCTCAAGCACGTCGACGGTGTCCTCGACAAGCTGCTCGCCGCCGGTGTGATCGACGCCCGTGAGCACAAGAAGATCTACCGGGCGGCCAAGCAGTCGGGGATCGGCATGCCGGGCCAGGACGAGGGCTACAAGAAGCTCTTCGACGGCACGGCGGAGTCCTTCGCCAAGTGGCAGCAGGTCGGCGGCGGGAAGTTCGGGCTGAACCCGGACGGCACGATCACCAGCTCCACCGCCGTCGACGGCATGGGCATGCTCTGGTTCCCGGGCCGGCAGTACGGCGACTTCTCGCTCAAGCTCCAGTGGCGCGACGACGCCCCGGGCGCCGGCAACGCCAACAGCGGTGTGTTCGTCCGCTTCCCGAACGTCCACGACAATCCGGAGGAGTCACGTCCGGAGTGGGTCGCCATCAAGTACGGCCATGAGGTGCAGATCCTCGACCGGCCGGACGGCGACATGTACAAGACCGGCTCGGTATACGGCTTCGACCGGATCGGTCTGGCCGGCGCCGGGGTCACCCCCAAGGGCACCTGGAACGACTACGAGATCCGGGTGGTGGACCAGCACTACTCGGTCTACCGCAACGGTGTCCTGCTGAACGAGTTCGACAACAACGGCGGTCAGGTCTTCGAGCCGCCGCGCGGCGACGACCCGGGCACCGACGGCCGGCGGTACGCCTCCGGCTACATCGGGCTTCAGGTCCACAGCACCACGGACGTGGTCTCGTACCGCGACATCCGTATCAAGGAGCTGTAGCCCGGACCCGGATCAGGTGGCCGTGGCCGCATGCTGAGGCATGTGGTCACGGCCACCCGGGTGCCGGTGGCGCCACACCCAGAACACCGTGCAGGAGACCACCGCCCAGGCCCCGAGCACCAGATACGGGAAGATCCGCTGATGGCCCTGGTAGTAGACCGCGGTGTGCTGGGCGTTGACGGACGCACCCGGCGGCAGCCACCGTCCGATGTGCCCGAGCACGGACGGCAGGAGCGGCCAGGAGACCGCACCGCCGGACGACGGGTTCCCCAGGAGCACCATGACCCCCCAGGTCGGGAGCATCGCCCAGCGCCCCATCAGGGTGTTGAACATGGTGAAGACCATGCCCGAGGTGAACATCGTGAACGCCAGGATCATCCAGGACTCGAAGAACGGCAGGTCCACCGCGCCCAGCCACCAGTCCACCACCGCGGCGATGACGAAACCGCCCAGCAGTGAGTAGCCGACAGTGAAGGCGATCCGTTCCAGCGGGATCAGCTCGCGGGCGTGCACACTCAGCTGGATCGCGCCGACGAAGCCGACGATCACGGCGGCGAGCGAGATGTAGAACAGGGCGAGACCTCGCGGGTCGCCTCGCTGCAGGGGCTTGATGTCCCGCACGACGACCGGCTCCTTGAGCTCGGCCCCCACCTTCACGGCGGACTCCGCGAGCAGTTGGGCCACGGCGGCGCCGGAGGCGCCCGCGACGTCCAGCGACACACCGCGGTCGCCGGCCCGCATGATCGCGAAGACCTCCTGTTCGTCCAGTGCTTCACGTGCCTTTGCCCGGGTCGCGAACACATGGATGTCGAGCGAGGCGTCGAGCGCCTTGTCCATGCCGGCGACGAACGCCTTCGCGCCCTCGGGCGCCGGCCGGCTGACCACGGCGACCGGGATCCGGTGCGGGGTCGGGTTGGCCATCGCGTAGGTGTAGGAACCGGCGAAGAGTCCGGCGGCCGCGGCGAGAATGAACACCAGGACGGTCGCGGGGAAGTACGGCGATTCCTTGTACGCGGTCCATTTCTCGGCGCGGGTCGGCGGTCTGCCGTGCGGGGCGGCGGGCTCCAGGTCGGGTGCGCTCATCCCTCGGTTTCCTCGTCGTGCCGGGCCCGGCTCGGCTGGACCCGTTTCGGCTCGCCCGGCATCTTCGGGTACTCCGGCGGGTAGGGCATTTCGCCGAGTCCGCGTTCACGCTCGTCCCGGTCCGCCAGCTCCAGCAGCCCGTCGAGCCGGAAGGCGTGGTCGTCCATGTCCGCGTGCACATCGCCCACATCGGCGTAGCGCTTCGGCATGGTCCTGATGTCGAAGTCACGCGGTTCGGCGTCGTCGATCTCCTCCCAGCGCAGCGGTGCGGAGACCGGGGCGTACGGGCTTGGGCGTACGGAGTAGGCGGAGGCGATCGTGCGGTCGCGGGCGGTCTGGTTGAAGTCGACGAAGATCCGTTCCCCGCGCTCCTCCTTCCACCAGGCCGTGGTCACCCGGTCCGGCATGCGGCGTTCCAGTTCCCGGCCGGTGGCGATGGCGGCCCGTCTGACCTCGGTGAACGTCCACTCCGGTGCGATCGGGACGAAGACGTGGATGCCGCGGCCGCCGGAGGTCTTGGGCCAGCCGCGCAGCCCGTGGTCGTCCAACACGGACCGCAGTTCGTGGGCGGCCCGCACCGCGTCGGCGTAGTCCGTTCCCGGCTGCGGGTCGAGGTCGATGCGCAGTTCGTCCGGGTGGTCGGTGTCGGCGCTGCGGACCGGCCAGGGGTGGAAGGTGAGTGTGCCGAGGTTGGCGGCCCAGATGACGGCGGCGATCCCGGTGGGGCAGATCTCGTCGGCGGGCCGGCCGCTCGGGAAGGCGATCCGGGCCGTCGGGATCCATTCGGGGAGGTTCTTCGGGGCCCGCTTCTGGTAGAAGAACTCGCCCTCGACGCCGTCCACGAAGCGCTGGAGGGTGGTGGGCCGGTCGCGCAGGGCGCGGGTGATACCGGGGCCGACGGCCAGGAAGTACTCGGCCACGTCCCTCTTGGTGTAGCCCTTCTCCGGGAAGTAGACCTTGTCCGGATTGGAGAGCCGTACGGCCCGTCCGTCGGCTTCGAGCTCCACTGCTTTCACCGCTGCGCCCATGACGGTCACGGTAGGCCGGGCTCACATATGCCGCATATCGGGAGACTTGCGCCCGGTCGTGGGTCAGAATCGGGCCATGGATCTGCCGGTGATGCCTCCTGTGAAACCGATGCTCGCCAAGTCCGTGGCCAGGATCCCGCCCGGTATGCAGTACGAGGCCAAGTGGGACGGCTTCCGCGCGATCGTGCACCGCGACGGCGACGAGGTGGTGATCGGCAGCCGCACCGGCAAACCGCTCACCCGCTACTTCCCCGAGCTGGTCACCGCGGTCCGGGAGAATCTGCCGCCGCGCTGTGTGATCGACGGCGAGATCGTGATCGTGCACGACGGGCGGCTCGACTTCGACCGGCTCAGCGAGCGCATCCACCCCGCCGATTCCCGGGTGCGGCTGCTCGCCGAGCAGACCCCGGCCAGCCTGATCGCCTTCGACGTCCTGGCGGTGGGCGACGATTCACTGCTCTCCACCCGGCAGTCCGACCGCCGCGCCGTGCTGGAGGCGGCGCTGTCCGGTGCTTCGGCCCCCGTCCATCTCGCCCCGGCGACCACGGACCCGGCCCTCGCCCAGGAGTGGTTCGAGCGGTACGAGGGCGCCGGGCTCGACGGTGTGGTGGCCAAACCGCTCGATCTGCCGTACCGCCCCGACACCCGGGTGATGTACAAGATCAAGCACGAGCGGACCGCGGACTGTGTGGTGGCGGGGTACCGATTCCACAAGAGCGGCCCGGTCGTCGGCTCGCTGTTGCTCGGCCTGTACGACTCCGCGGGCGTGCTCCAGCACGTCGGGGTCTGTGCGGCCTTCTCGATGAAGCGCCGCGAGGAGCTGGTCGCGGAGCTGGAGCCGTTGCGCGTCGATTTCGCCGGCCACCCGTGGGCGGCCTGGGCCGATGCCGAGGCGCACGAGCGGGCCCGGCTGCCCGGGACGCAGAGCCGCTGGTCCGGGAAGAAGGACCAGTCGTGGGTGGCGCTGCGCCCGGAGCGGGTCTGCGAGGTGGCGTACGACCACATGGAGGGCGACCGATTCCGGCACACCGCCCGGTTCCGCCGCTGGCGGCCGGACCGCACCCCCGACAGCTGCACCTACGCGCAGCTGGAAGAGGTGGTGCGGTACGACCTCGCGGAGGTGCTGTCAGCCGGCGGAGGCTGACCCCGACGGCGTGGCGCACGGGTCTTCGCTCGTCGTCGGGTCGGGCTCCGGGGACTCGGGGGTTCCGGCCGTCCCGGTCGGGTCCGGTGACGCCGAGTCCGTCGGGCAGCCGGAGCCCGGCTCCGTGGTGCCGGGGTCGGGGGTCGTTCCGGGGTCCGGGGTGGCCGGTCCGCTGTCGGTGGGATCGGGTGAGCCGGTGCCCGGGTCGGTGGGGTCCGGGGAGCCGGTCGGCGATCCGGAGGGCTTGGGGGTGGCCGACGGGGAGGAGGTGGGCGAGCCGCCGGGCTGCGGTCCCACGATGATGCCGCCGTCCGGGGCGCCGGGGCCGCCGACCGGGTGCTTCGGCTTGTTCGGTCCGCCCGCGCCGGGGCTCTTCGGGACGGTGCCCTTGCCGTCGGCCACCGGGTGGATGCCCTTGCGGTAGAACTCCAGCCAGGACAGCACGGTGCGCAGATAGGTGTCCGAGTGGTTGTAGCTGAGGATCGCCCGGTCCAGATCGGCCTTCACCGACAGATCGCGCGGTCCTGCGCAGAGGTAGCGCCCGGCGGCGAGTGCGGCGTCGTAGATGTTGTTCGGGTCGCGGCGCCCGTCGCCGTTCCCGTCCTGCCCCCAGTGGGCCCAGGTCGACGGGATGAACTGCATCGGGCCGACCGCCCGGTCGTAGTTCCGGTCGCCGTCGTACGCTCCGCCGTCGGTGTCCGGGATGCTGGCGAATCCGGCACCGTTGAGGACCGGTCCGAGGATCGGGGTGAGTGTCGTGCCGCGGGCGTCGACCCGTCCTCCGCCCGCCTGACCCGACTCGACCTTGCCGATCGCCGCGAGCAGCTGCCACGGCAGCCGGCAGCCGGGGTCGGTCTTCCCCAGTGCGCTCTCCGCCTTGCGGTAGGCCGCGAGCACCGTGGCCGGGATGCCCGCCTCGGACCACGACCGGGCGGCGGCCGGGCTCTGCTTCTGGCCGGCCTTCGGCGGCTTCGGCGACTGCAGCGGCGGCAGTTCGGTGTGGTACGAGTCGTCGTTGGGTACGTGCGACCACTTGACCTCGTCGGTCTTCGGGCGCTCCTTCGACGGCGCTTCGTGAGCGGCGATTCCCGGTGCCTGGGACGCGGTGAGCGCGGCCATCGCGACGACCGCGGTCGCCGTGCCGCCGAGTCCGCGGCGCATCGTGCCGTTGAACCTCATGCGTGCTCCCCTCTCGCCCCGGGTCACCGGGTGAACGTATCGATGGCGGAGATCCGCCAGGTCTCACCGCGGCGAACGGCGTCCACGGCGAACATCGCCGCCGCGTAGGTCGTCTCGTCCGACTTGCCGGTACGGGTGTTGCTCTGGTCTGCGAAGATCAGCAACCGGGCCCGGTCGCCGTCCAGGAGCTCCACGCCGCTGTCGGTGACGGTGGTGGTCAGCACGAGCTTCTGCTTCTGCCCCTGGGCCCGGACCTGGGCGAGCATGTCCTTGTGCTGCTGCACCGCCTTGCCGACCAGGTGGGTCCTGGCCGCCTCCTCGGAGTTGCCGGGCGAGGCGTAGTTGTACGAGAAGACCGCACCCACGGCGTCGGCGATCTGGCCCTTCACCTCGCTGGTGCGGCCGATGTCGGTGAGGGCGGTGTTCTGCCGGGACGGGTCGTCGCGCAGGCTGCCGGCCGAGGTGAACGCCCAGGCGGCGAAGGCCCCGAGGAGCACGGTGAGGGCGCAGAGAACGGCGGGCAGCGTGACCCGCAGGCGGGAGCGCCCCGCGCCGCCCGGTTCCGTCTTCTCACGGACCTCTGCCGGACCGCCGTCGTCCCCGGCCTCGTCGTCCGCGGCCTCGTCGTCGGTGGAGGTGTCCTTCGCGGACGGGTCCGGCACCGGCTCGTCGACAGCCGTGTCCGGGGTCGCGGGCCCGCGCGCCGGGGCGGCGGCTCGTTCCGCGGCGACGGTGGCCAGGCGGCGCTGACGGTTGACGAGGTGACGGGTCGTCGACATGTCCGGGGGTCCTCTCGGTGACGGGGTGGGAGTCGGTGGCGGCGGAGGCCGTCGGGGGCGTCAGCCGGCCGTGTTGCCGACGGGTGCCTGGCCGAGGGCGCTGAGCTTCCACCCCTCGGAGGTACGGCTGAGCCGTCCGAGCATCCGGCTCTCCTTCACCGCCGGCTTGCCCTTCGGCGCGGTCACGGTGACCCGCAGCGCCACCATCACTCCGGCCTTGCCGGCCCGGTCGTCGAGCTCGGTCACCGCCCCGGACAGGATCTGGGCCGTGCTGACCGTCTTCGCCTCCTTGATCTGCTTCACGAACGCGTCCCGCCCGTCGACGAGTTGCTGGTGCAGATCGCCGGTGGTGGAGTCCTCCCAGCTGTCGAGGCCCTTCTCCAGCTTCCGGTGGTCGAGCGTGTTCATGTTCTGGACGGCCTGCTCGCCCGCGGCCAGCGCCTCGTCGCGCGACTGCGCGTACTGTGCCGACTCCTCGTGCGCGGCGTCGTACCACGACACTCCGCCCCAGGCCGCCGCACCGGCCGCCGCGACCGTCAGGACGACCGCCGCCGCCATCAGCGGGTTCCTCGTGATCCGTACCCGTGCCATTGCTGTCTCTCCCCTGCCGGCCGATCCGTACCGAGTTGCGCGAGTGTGGGCACTGCTATCTGGAGGCGATCTCGACCACGGTCCAGTGGCCGTCCCGCAGTCGGGCGGTGACGGAGAGCTGCGCGGCCGCCGTGGTGGGCGGCTTGCCCTCCCGCTCGTAGACCTGGTCGAGGAAGACCAGCAAATGGGCGCTGTTCTCCGTCAGCCGGGTCACCCCGGCGCGAACGACATGGGTGGTGAGGGTCAGCTTCTGATCGGCGGCCTGCTTCTCGACCTGGCCGAAGAGGGCGGCGTACTGCTGGAGCGCCTTGCCGGCCAGGAGCTGCTTCGCCGACTCCTTGGTGACGGCGGTGGCCTGCGGGCTGTAGGAGAAGACCTTGCCGAGCGCGTTGCTGACATCGCCCGCGACCCGGGTGGTCGCCTCGCTGTCGGTCAGTGCGAGGTTCGATGTGGCGGGGGTGTCACGCAGCGCCCTGCCCTCGGCGAAGAGCACGCCGCCGGTCGCGAGCAGTACGACGGCCAGGACGGCTGCCGCGATGCGCGGCCACCGACGGGCCGCGGCGGTCGGGTCCGTCCGCCCCTCGTCGGTGTCCGTGCCGGGTTCCTCCGCGGCCTCTTCCCGTTCCTCGACCTCCCGCGCGTCCACGTCCGTGCTCACGACCGCCGTCCCTCCCCGCTGTTTCATGCGCCGCTCCCGACCGGGATCGCCGTGAGCGCCTTGATCTTCCAGCCGTCCCCGGTCCGGGACAGCGTGGCCTCGAAGCGCTTGCGTTCGGTGCCGGCCTTTCCGGAGCGCGGGGTGACCTCGACGTCGACGGTCGCGATCATCTCGGCCGTTCCGGTCCGCTCGTCGAGCGCGGTGAGCGCCGCGTCGGTGACCTTGCCGCGCGCGGTGGCACCGGACTTGGTCAGTTCCCCCGCATCCTTGCTCCGGGTCCGTCCCAGCTGGTCGTGGAGCGGCCCGGTCGAGGCGTCGAGCCAGGCGCCGAGGCCGGCGTCCACGCTCCTGGCGTCCTTGGCGTCGAGGCTGTTCAGCCGGGCGAGGTGGTGCTTCCCGTCGGCCAGCGCGGCATCGCGGCTCTTCGCGTACGCCAGGCTGTCGTCGCCGCGCGCCCGGGCGTAGGACCAGCCGCCGAGGGCGCAGACCAGCACCGCGGCGAACAGCACCGCCCAGCCGGTCAGGGTCCTGGTCCGGGACGTCATCGGCCGCCTCCCTGCCCCAGGCCCAGTAGTCCGGCCATGCCGTCCTCGGCCGCCGGGCTCCGGCCGGTGACACCGAGCGCCCCGGGCAGCCGTTTCGCGGAGCCGTTCCCCAGCAGCATGGATCCGGGTCTGGCGGGCTCGGGCACGGCGCCGCCCTTGGGAGCGTTGGCGCTGCCGCGGACATTGATGCCGGTGCCGGGCGACGAGGTGCAGCGGGCCTTGGTGTTGACGGGGGGTCCGGCCGAGGTGTCCAGACCGCTGCGGTAGACGGTGCCGCCGTAACCAGCGGTGCAGGGCAGGGGTTCGAAGAAGGTGACCGACATGCCGAACCGGGCGCCGTTCTCGTCGATCGCGCTGGCCCCGGCGGCCGCCACCGCGGGCAGTTTCACCAGGAGTTCCTCGATGCCGCGCTGCCGGGTCACGGCGACCTCGGAGGTGGTGAGGAGGTTGGCGACGACGACACCGAAGCTCGGGTCGAGGTCCCGCAGCAGTCCGCTGATCTGTCCGGTCGCGTCGGGGGCGACCGCGATCAGCTTGCGCAGATCGGTGTCGGATCCCTTGAGCTGGGCGGCCAGTTCCGCCGCTCCGGAGGCGAATCCCTTGAGTGCTTCGCCCTGTTCGGCCTGGGTGCGCAGCACGGTCCGTCCGTCGGCCATCAGCCGGGTGTTGACGGGCAGTGCGTCGTCCGCCGCCTGGACGAATTCGCTCCCGGTGTCCAACAGCACCTGGAGGTCGTCGCCGCGTCCCTCGAACGCGGTGCCGAACTCGTCGACGACCGTGCGCAGGGACTCCAGGTCGACCGAGCCCGCGAGGTCGTTGACGCTGGTGAGGACGTTGGTGACGGGTGCGGGGACGGTGGTGTCGGCCTGGTCGATGACGGAGCCGTTCGTCAGGTACGGGCCCTCGGTGCGGGTGGGCCGCAGGTCGACGTACTGCTCGCCGACCGCGGAGAGGCTGGCGACGACGGCCTTGAGGCCGTCCGGGATCTTCGGGGCGTCCTTGTCGATGCGCAGCTCGGCCTCGACCCCGTCGTCGGTGAGCTCGATCGGCCCGACCCGGCCCACCGAGACACCGCGATAGGTCACGTTGGAGTGGGTGTACAGCCCTCCGGTGCGTGGGAGTTGGACCTTGACCGTGTAGTAGCTGCGCAGGCCGACGTAGTGGCCGAGGTCGGCGTACCGCACTCCGAGATAGCCGAGCACGAGCACCGCGATGATCAGGAAGGAGATGTTCTTGAGCCGGATGGCGAGGGTGATCATCGGCTACTCCCGTCCGTGCCCGCCGTCGGGACCGCGGGAAGGGGCAGCGGCAGCGCCCGGGCGGTCGTGCTGGCGCCGGTCCCGCTCTCCGGCGGGGCCGCCGGGACGATCGGCGGGATGATCTGTGTGCCGGGCATGGCCGTCACATCCAGGTAGACGTTGAGGTAGTCGCCCTTCACCCCGCGCAGCACCTCGTCGGTGAACGGGTAGGTGAGCAGCACCTGGAGGGAGTCGGGCAGGGCACGTCCGGAGTCGGCGAGTGCCTTGAGGCTGGGGGCGAGGGCCTTGAGGTCGGCGATCATGTCGGCCTTGCTCTTGTTGACCGTGTCGACGGCCACGGTGGAGAGGGTGTCGAGCGAACGCAACATGGTGAGGAGCGAGCCGCGCTGCTTCTCCAGGACCTTCAGGCCGGGGCTGAGCCCGGTGAGGACCGTGCCGACGTCCTGCTTGCGGGTGGCGAGGGTTGCGGAGAGCCGGTTGACCCCGTCGAGGGCGTCGGTGATGTCCTTCTTGTGGTCGTCCAGGTCGGTGACGAGGGTGTTGACCCGGCCGAGCATGGAGCGCATCTGGGGTTCGCGTCCGGCGAGTGCCTTGTTGAGCTCGGTGGTGATGGTCTTGAGCTGGTTGACTCCACCGCCGTTGAGCAGCATCGACAGGGCGCCGAAGACCTCTTCGACCTCGGGGTTCCGGTTGGTCCGGGTCAGCGGGATCCGGTCCCCGTCGGCGAGTCTGCCCTGCGCGGTGCCGCGCGCGGGGGCGGCGAGCTGGATGTACTTCTCGCCGAGGAGGCTGGACTGTTCCAGGTGGGCGTAGGCGTTGGCGGGCAGTTTCACCTTGCCGTTGACCCGCATGGTGACCTTGGCGTTCCAGCTGCCCGAGCCCAGGGAGACCTTGGTGACCCGGCCGACGGCGACGTCGTTGACCTTGACCGATGCCTGTGGGGCGAGGCTGAGTACGTCGGCGAATTCGGCGGTGACCTCGTACGGGTGGTCACCGAGGTCGGCGCCGCCGGGCAGCGGCACCTGGTCGATCCCGGTGAACGAGGGCAGGCCCAAGGAGGTGACGACGAGGGCCAGGCCGACGCCCACGGCCAGCACCGCGGCGATGCCGGTCGTGCGGGGTCCGGGTCTGCGCAGCGTACGGCTCATCGGTTCGCCCCCTTCTTTTCCGTGGCGGTCTTCGCCGGGGTGCCGTAGACGGTGCCTACGGCCGGGAGCGGCAGGGTGGGCAGCGTCTTGCGGCGTGCGCTGTCCACGGGGGTGAGGCCGGCGAGTCCGGCGGCCTCGGTGAGCGGTCCCATGGAGATCTCGTTGAGGTTGGTGCGGCCGTTGAGAGTGCGGTTGACCGGGTCGTAGGCGTTGACGACGTTGCCCGCGGCGAGCGGCAGCGTGTCCATCGACTCGGCGAGCGAGGTCCGCTGGTCGACCAGGGTCTGGGTGAGCGGCACCAGGGCGTCCACGTTCGCCTTCAGGGCGCTGCGGTTCTTCTGGATGAAGCCCTTGACCTGGCCGAGTGCGGTGCCGAGTTCCTTCAGTGCGGCGCCGAGGTTCTCCTTGTCGTCGGCGAGGAAGCCGGTGACCGTGTTGAGCTGCTGTTCGGCGGCGCGCACATTGCCGTCGTTGTTCTTCAGCATGGTGGTGAAGGTCTGGAGGTAGGACAGCGTGTCGAAGAGGTTCCCGCTGCTCCTGTCGAGCGTCTTGGTGGCCTTGCCGAACTGCTCGATGGAGTCCCCGATGGCCTTTCCGTTGCCGTCCAGGTTCTTGGCGCCGGTGTCGAGGAGTCCGGACAGCGCGCCGTCGGCGTTGGCTCCTTCCGGGCCCAGCGCCTTGGACAGCTCCGTGATGGAGTCGTAGAGCTCGTCCACCTCGACCGGTGTGGCGTTGTTCGCGGCCGGCAGTACGGCGCCCGCCGCGAGCTCCGGTCCGCCGTCGTAGGCGGGGGCGAGCTGGACGTAGCGGTCGGCGACGAGGCTGGGGGCGACGACCACGGCGTGCGCGGACTTGGGGACCTTGACGCCCTTGTCGACGCGCAGGATCACCCTGACCTCCTTGCCCCGGGGCGTGACCGATTCGACCCGGCCGACCCTGACGCCGAGGATCCGCAGGTCCGATCCGGCGTAGACACCGGTGGCCCGGTCGAAGTAGGCGGTGACGGTCGTCGTTCCCTCGTCGTCCATCGCCATCACGCCGGTGGTGGCCGCGACGGCCACCACGGCGAGTCCGGCGCCGATGCCGACGATGCGCTTCATTCTCATGTCAGCGGCCGCCTTGCTGCTTGGGTGGCTTGCACTCGGCCCCCGCGGGGGTGCCCGCGGGCACGTACTCCTTCGGGACCACTCCGCAGACGTAGTTGTCGAACCAGCGGCCGCTGCCGAGGGTGTTGCCGACGAGCCGGCTGTAGGAGCCGGCGAGCGAGAGCACCTTGTCGAGGCTCTTGCGGTTCTTCACCAGGACCGCGGTGACCCGGCCGAGCGAGTCCAGGGTGGGCTTGAGCTGTTTGTTGTTGTCCTTCACCAGGCCGGTGAGCTGGGTGCCCAGGTTCTTGGTGCCGGTGAGCAGCAGGTGGATGGAGTCCCGGCGGGCCTGGATCTCGCCGAGGAGCAGGTTGCCGTCCTCCAGCAGGGTTTCGAAGCTGCTCTTCTTGCCGGCGAGCGTCTTGGTGAGCTGCTTGCTGCCCTTGAGGAGGGTGGCGAGCTGGGCGTCCCGTTCGGAGACGGTCTTCGAGAGGGCGGAGAGCCCTTCGGCCGCGCTCTTCACGTCCGGCGGGGAGTCCTTGAAGGTGGCGGAGATCGTCTCGAAGCTCTTGGCGAGCTGTGCGGTGTCGATCTCGCCGATGGTCTCGCCGAGTCCGTTGAACGCCTGGGTGACGTCGTACGGGGAGGTCGTGCGGCTCGCCCCGATGCGCTCGTCGGGGTCCTGCGGGGCGTCGCCCAGCGGGTCGACGGCGAGGTACTTCTCGCCGAGCAGGGTCTTGATGGCGATGCCCACGGTGGAGGAGTTGCCGATCCAGACGTCCTTGACCTCGAAGCCGACCTTCACCTTGGGGCCGTCGAGCGAGACGCTGGTGACCTCGCCGACCTTCACACCGGCGACGCGTACCTCGTCGCCCTCGCTCAGTCCTGCGGACTCGGTGAAGTCGGCGCTGTAGGTGGTGCCACCGCCGATGAAGGGCAGCGAGTCGGCGCGGTAGGCGCCCAGGCCGATGAGGGCGAGCACGACCAGCCCCACGACGGCCACGGCGACGGGGTTGCGTTCCCGTACGGGTTTGATTCTCATGACTGGCACCTCGGCTTCCTGACCTCGATGCCGGTGGGCGGGGCGCTGCCGTCCTCGGTCGTCACTCCGCTGACCTTGGCCTCGCAGAGGTAGAGGTTGAGCCACGAGCCGTAGGAGGTGAGCCTGCTGATCGCCGCCATCTTGGCGGGGGTCTTCTGGAGGAAGTTCTCGATCTGCGGGGTGCCCTTGCCCAACTGGTCGGAAAGGCGGCCGAGTTGCTTGATGTCGCTCTTGAGCGGTGCCCGGCCGTCTTCGAGGAGGTCCGCGGTGACGGTGGTGAGCGCTCCCATGGCGGTGACCGCCTTGCCGAGCGGTTTGCGGTCGCCGGCGAATCCGGTGACGAGCTTCCGCAGGGTGACGACGAGGTCGTCGAAACCGGCCTCGCGGTCGTTGACGGTCTTCAGGACCGTGTTGAGGTTCTTGATCACCTCGCCGATCACCTTGTCCTTGGCGGCGACCGTGCCGGTCAGCGAGCCGACGTGCGAGAGGATGCTGTCCACGGTGCCGCCCTCGCCCTGGAGCACCTGGACGATGGAACCGGCCAGCTGGTTGACGTCGGGCGGGGAGAGTCCCTCGAAGAGCGGCTGGAAGCCGTTGAAGAGCTGGGTGAGGTCGAGTGCCGGGGTGGTGCGGGAGATCGGGATGGTCGCTCCGGCGGCGAAGCTCCGGCCGACCGGTCCGGCCCCCTGGTCGAGGTCGATGTAGCGCT
Source organism: Streptomyces sp. NBC_00012 (assembly GCF_045040875.1). Taxonomy (NCBI): domain Bacteria; kingdom Bacillati; phylum Actinomycetota; class Actinomycetes; order Kitasatosporales; family Streptomycetaceae; genus Streptomyces; species Streptomyces sp. NBC_00012. The sequence continues at coordinate 1,387,180 of NZ_CP108309.1, forward strand.
GGCCGACCATGTTGAGGTACTTGATCGAGGCGGTCACCGACGCGGGGAGCTTGCGCCCCTTGCGGACGGCGAAGCCGACCTCGGCGAGCCTCCTGTCGGCCACCCGGATGGACTCGACCTGTCCGACCTTGACCCCGGCGATCCGGACGCTGTCGCCGACGACCAGTCCGGTGGCGTCGGTGAACCTGGCCTTGTACGTGGTGGTGTCACCGACGCTCGTATTGGCGATGGACAGCGCCAGCACGGTGGTGGCCAGCACGGTCACCAGGATGAAGACGATGGATTTCGCGAGCGGAGCGGCGAGAGAGCGGCGCTTCACTTGAGCTTCACCTCCGCACCGCGGAAGGCCGGACCGATGAGCACGCTGCTCCAGTCCGGCAGGGTCTGCGGCTGGACTTTCAGTGAGGGAGCGACCAGCTCGTTGACGAGTTGGCTCTCCTGCGGGGAGTTGGGCATGCCGAGACCGGACTGGGGGCCCGACGGCGCGGCGCCGGCCGGTTCGCTGGCGGGTGCGGTGACCGGCGTCGCCGCGCGGGTGTCCGCGGTGGGCACGGTCCGGCCGACGTACGGCACGGAGTAGCAGTGCGGTCCGCCGGTCGAGTTGTAGGCCGGGGTGTCCTTGCCGGGCACGTACTTGCCCTTGGACTTCACGGACTTGATGGTGACGTGGAGTCCGGGCCGGTCGGTGCCCTTGCCGAGCGCCTTGTCCATGGCCGGGACGAAACCGGCCATGGTCCGCAGGGTGCAGGGGAATTCGTCCGAGTACTTCGCCAGCAGTTCCAGCGTCGGCCTGCTCTCGGCGGAGAGCCGGATCAGGTTGTCCTTGTTCTCCCGCAGGAACGAGGTGAGGTCCTGGGCGGAGGCGGTCGTGGAGCCGTAGAGCCCGGCGAGCTGTGCCTGCTGTTCGGCGATGGTGCCGCTGGTGGTGGTGAAGTCGGTGAGTGCGTCGAGGATGTCGGGTGCGGCGTCCTCGTACACCTTGCTCACCTTGACGAGTTCCTTGATGTCGGCGTTGAGCGTGGGCAGCTGGGGGTTGAACTTCGCCAGGTGGGCGTCGAGCGTGGCGAGGGTGTCGCCGAGCTTCTCGCCACGCCCTTCGAGGGCCTGGGAGACCGCGCCCAGGGTGGCGGCGAGTTTCTCCGGCTTGACCGCGGTCAGCAGCGGCAGGACGTTGTCGAGGACTTCCTCCAGCTCGATGGCGTTGCTGGAACGGTCCTGCGGGATGACGGAGCCGGCCCGCAGCGGCTGCGTGGACGGCAGCTCGGGCGGTACGAGTGCGACGAACCGTTCCCCGAAGAGCGTGGTGGGCAGCATCTGGGCGGTCACGTCGGCCGGGATCCGGTCGAGCTTGCCGGGGTCGATGGCCAGGGTGAGCCGGGCCCCGTCCCCGTCGGCCGCGATGTCGCGGACCTGGCCGACGACCACGCCGCGCAGCTTCACATCGGCGTTGTCGTGCATCTCGTTGCCGACGCTCGCGGTGCGTACGGTCACGGTGGCGTCGTCGGTGAAGTCCTTGCGGTACACCGAGACCGAGACCCAGACGAGTACGGCGGGTACGAGGAGAAAGGTGACTCCGGCGAGTCTGCGGCGGACGGTCTGCGTCCGGTGGGAGTTCATCAGCCGGCCACCTTCACCGTCGTGGTCGCGCCCCAGATGGCGAGGGAGAGGAAGAAGTCGGTGACGCTGATGAGCACGATGGCGTTCCGCACCGACCGCCCGACCGCGACGCCCACTCCGGCGGGCCCGCCGGTGGCGTGGAATCCGTAGTAGCAGTGGGCGAGGATCACCATCACGCTGAAGATCAGCACCTTGAGCACCGACAGCAGCACGTCGTCCGGGGAGAGGAAGAGATTGAAGTAGTGGTCGTACGTGCCCGCGGACTGCCCGTTGAACAGGACCGTGATGTAGCGGGACGCCAGGTACGAGGAGAGCAGCCCGATCGCGTACAGCGGGATGATCGCGACGACCCCGGCGATGATCCGGGTGGAGACGAGGTACGGCATGGACCGCACCCCCATCGCCTCCAGGGCGTCGACCTCCTCGTTGATCCGCATCGCACCGAGCTGGGCGGTGAAGCCCGCTCCGACGGTCGCGGAGAGGGCGAGTCCGGCGACGAGCGGGGCGATCTCGCGGGTGTTGAAGTAGGCAGAGATGAATCCGGTGAAGGCGGAGGTGCCGATCTGGTTGAGGGCCGCGTACCCCTGGAGACCGACGACGGTGCCGGTGAAGAGCGTCATCGCGACCATCACGCCGATGGTGCCGCCGATGACACCGAGACCGCCGCTGCCGAAGGCCACTTCGGCCAGCAGCCGCTGGACCTCGCGCAGATAGCGGCGCAGGGTCCGCGGAACCCAGATCAACGCACGTACGTAGAAGGTGAGTTGTTCACCGGATCGGTCGAGCCAGCTGAGCATCGACATCGGTCAGCTCCCCTTCGCGGGGACGATCTGGAGGTAGATCGCCGTGAGGACCGTGTTCACGAAGAACAGCAGCATGAAGGTGACGACGACGGACTGGTTCACCGCGTCGCCGACCCCCTTGGGGCCGCCGCGCGGGTTGAGTCCCCGGTAGGCGGCGACGATGCCCGCGATGAAGCCGAAGATCAGCGCCTTGACCTCGCTGATGTACAGGTCGGGGAGCTGGGCTAGGGCGGAGAAGCTGGCCAGGTAGGCGCCGGGGGTGCCGTGCTGGAGGATCACGTTGAAGAAGTAGCCGCCGAGCGTCCCGACGACGGAGACGAGCCCGTTCAGCAGTACGGCGACCAGCATGGTCGCGAGGACGCGGGGGACGACGAGGCGCTGGATGGGCGAGACGCCCATGACCTCCATCGCGTCGAGTTCCTCGCGGATCTTCCGCGAGCCGAGATCGGCGCAGATGGCCGAGCCCGCGGCGCCGGAGATCAGCAGGGCCACGATGATCGGGCTGGCCTGCTGGATGACGGCGAGGACGCTGGCTCCGCCGGTGAAGGACTGGGCACCGAGCTGCTGGGTCAGCGAGCCGACCTGGAGTGCGATGACCGCGCCGAACGGGATCGAGACGAGCGCCGCGGGAAGGATGGTGACGCTCGCGACGAACCAGAACTGCTCGATGAACTCCCGCACCTGGAAGGGCCGTCGGAAGACCTCCCGGCTCACGGTCGCGGCGAGCGAGAACAGCTTCCCGGTCTCGCGGAGCGGGGAGAGCAGACGGTTCGGGGGCTTGCGCTCCGGCGCCTTCGGCGGTGCCGCGTCGGCCGCGGGCGGCTCGGGCGGCAGAACAGGCATGGGGGCCGTCACAGGCGTTCACCACCCACGGCCGGCGTGTAGCTCTTCATAATGGCCGTACGGGCGGCCTCGGGCAGCTGCCCCATCATCGACAGGACGCGCTCCCGGCGGCGCACGGCGGCCTGCCGGACGGGCATGCCGGGCGAGGGCTCCAGCTGGGGTACGACGGTGCGCGGCCCGTTGGCGGAGCTGATGCCGACTCCGTAGCCGTTCATCTCCTCCGCGGCGAGGGTGGCGGCGTCCTTCTCCTCGGCCATCCCGATGGGCCCTTCGCGGCGGCCCGCGAGGAACTGGGCGACGACGGGCACATCGCTGGTGAGCAGCACCTCGCGCGGCCCGAAGGTGACGAGGTTGCGGCGGAACAGCATGCCCATGTTGTCCGGGACGGTGGCCGCGATGTCGAGGTTGTGGGTGACGATCAGCATCGTCGCGTCGATCTGCGCGTTGAGATCGATGAGCAGCTGGGAGATGTAGGCGGTGCGGACCGGGTCGAGTCCGGAGTCCGGTTCGTCGCAGAGGATGATCTGCGGGTCCAGCACGAGGGCGCGGGCCAGGCCGGCCCTCTTGCGCATTCCGCCAGAGATCTCGCCCGGCAGTTTGTCCTCGGCGCCGAGGAGACCGACGATATCGATCCGCTCCATGACGATCCGCCGGATCTCCGATTCCTTCTTGCGGGTGTGCTCACGCAACGGGAAGGCGATGTTGTCGAAGAGCGACATCGATCCGAAGAGGGCGCCGTCCTGGAACATGAGACCGAAGAGCTTCCGGGTCTCCATGATCTCGCGTTCCGGGCTGTTCACCATGTCGACGCCGTTGATGAGGACGCGCCCCTGCTCCGGCTTCAGCAGACCGATGATGGATTTCAGGAAGACGGTCTTTCCGGTGCCGGAAGGCCCGAGCATCACGCTCACCTCACCGGCGGGCAGTGTGAGGGTGACGTCCTGCCAGATGTTCTGTTTACCGAAGGACTTCGTGAGGCCCTCGACGACTACTTCGATTCCCATCGGTCCTCCTTCGAAGTTGTTGTGAACGAAGTCATCTGTCAGCGCTCCGGCTCTGAGAAATGCAATGGCGGCTCGTCACACATGCACCAGGAGGCGCACGCTATGTCCGCCGAAACCGCCAGGACAAGCCGTTGAACAGCGGAAATCGACGAATCTGGGGCTCGGTGAGGATCACTTGTCACCGAGTGACAAAGCCACGCGCAGGCTTTGTCGGAATCTGCGCAAGACTCTCCGGGGCACAGACCGGGTCCCGCAGCCGGCGAGGCCGGAGCCACGAAGACCCGAAGTGCACCGAACGAGCCGTCACGGATATGTTTCCGCGCTGCTCAACCGGGACGCTACGGCTCGGTAACCTTTCTTCGCAATAGCGGTCCCTGAACTTTCTGCGCGATGACCTGCGTTCGCATCGCTTTTGTGAACGAATGAGTATTCGACGCCATTCACTTGTCGAGAAGTGAGTCCTTCCGCAGCACGACCGGAGGGCAGGTCACACATGCGTCCGCCCCGCCCGGCAATGTGATCCGGACAGGGCGGACGAGCGAAGGCAGCAACCGGAGCTATGCGAAAACGACCCGATAGGTGGCCGTGAACGCCGCCGGATCCCCATCATTGAGGAGACCGGAACAGTTGTCGACGTTCGATATGCTGAGACCCGTTCCGCCGGGCACCGAGAATTCACCGGTAACGGTGTTGAACACGGCGTTGCTCACCGATCCGGATATGGATCCCGAACAGGTACCGAACAACGTGTCGATGGCGAATCGCACGTTGACACCCGAGACACTCCCGGAGATCACGCCCCCTGAGGAACTCGCCGGGTCGAAGACCATGGGACCGCTCTGTTCGACGTCGGTGGTGGAGCCCGGTTCCCCCGCACACTCCCACGTCACTTGCTGGATCACATGGTCCGTACCCGAGGCCGCACTCCGGTCGCAGGAGATCGGCTGGTCGGTGGCGACGTCGAGGAACTCGGCCGTCGATCCGGGGGCCAGTGCCGCGGTCCAGGCACCGGCGGCCCGCACCGGGGCCGGTGCGGCTGAGGCCGCAGGTACCGCCGGCCCCGCCGCGGCGGCGACAACCGCCGCGACCACGCCCATGGTCCGGCCGGACAGAAGTCTCATGGGTTCTCCTCCCCGCCCTCTGCTACCGCACCACTCCGGCGTGCCAGTTCTCCGAAAGCAGCCGGCCCGCGTCGGGCACCGCGGAACCCGGGGAGGTCAGACCAGCCGTGTAGGTGGCGGCGTCGTTGAGCACCAGGTTGTTGTTCCCGGACGCCGAGGGCAGTGCCGTCTTCAGGTTGACGGCCCAGTTCAGTTCGCCGAGGGTCAGCGGGCCGCAGCCGCTCACGCCGGGAACGGCGAAGGCGGCGTCGCCCTGGTCGTTGCCGGTCAGCGCGACCCGGTTGAGCACACCCGCGGTGTTCGGCGTGCCGGTCGCGTCGAAGCGCTGGCTGGCCAGGGCCGGCTTGGTGAGATTCTGCGGGCGCAGCACGACCGGGCTGGAGGCGGTCCCGATGTAGCACTTCGAACCGAGGAACGGGTTCTCCAGGTGGATCCGGATCGGAATGTCGACGATCGGCTTGCCCGCCTGCATCCCCGCGCTGAGATCGAAGTTGGTGGGAGTACCCGCCGACTGCACGGTGGCGACGACCCGGTTGAGGCTGTTGTCCGTGAGCTGCCGGCAGATGTCCGAGATCACCGGAATCCCGCTCGGGCACATGAGGCCGAGCAGACCACCGGGTATCTCCGTCGGCGCTCCGACGATCGCCCCGCCCTCGGGCGCCACGATCTTCGACACACCCGTCGTCGCGTTGCGGACCACACCGAACTGGAGGTCGTTGGCACCGGTCGTCGCCTCGGTGTTGCCCAGCTTGATGGAGCCGCTCTCCGAGTGCGAGGCCACGCAGATCGCGATGTCCGTCTTGCCGTCCGCGGCCAGCATGGCCGGGTCGTCGACCGGACACCGGGTGAAGGGCGCCCAGTTGCCGTTCATCTCCTGGGCGGAGGCGGCACTCGCCGGCGAGGTGCTCAACGGAATGCCGACGGCCACCGCGACCAGGGCGCCGAGAAGAGCGGGTCTGACACGGTTCTGGGCAGCGCTCATTGATGGTCCAGCCTTTCGGTTCGGGGATCGGGCGCGCGGGTGCGCTCGTTTCAGCGTTCGGGGGTGGGTTTGGCGGGCGGGCAGGGGGACTTCGGGTTGCTCGGCACGCACAGCGGAGCCTGCGTCATCTTCACGTAGTTGCCCTTGCCGGACACGGAAGCGGTGAACAGGCCGTCCAGATCCTCGGTGGCACCGCATCCGCTGAAGGGGGGTATCTCGGCATAACCGGTGAGGGGTCCGCCGGTGGAGACGGTGTATCCGGAGGGCGGCAGGCCACCCCCCGTCATCCCGTCGCCCCTGAGCTGCAGGCGCATCGGCCGCGCGGAGCGGCACTGCGGGCCGACGTCGAGCGGCTCCCCGTTCACCTTCACGTCATAGAGGCGGACCCACAGGTCCGCGGCGGTGATGGTCGTCTCACGGGCCCGCCTCTCGGGGGTCTTCTTCGACCAGCCCATGGTGGCGATGTCGACGTCCCCCTCAAGCGTCATCTCGACCTTCGCGGTGGTCGGCATGAATCCGAAGGTGAGGAATGTCGCCTCGGTCGGCGGCATCTGCGGCTTCCCGTGGTAGTCGAGTGTCCCCTTCGACATCAGCCAGGCCGCTCTGTCCTCGGGGCACATGAGACCGCTGCTCACCAGATAGTTCATCTTCAGATCGAGAAGACCGGGTTCCTTGAACAGCATGGCACCGTTGAGCTTGTTGGCATTCGAATAGCCCGCCATGTACCCCGAGCCCGGTGTGCCGCCCACGCCCGAAGGCTTGGGTTCCTGACCCGGCAGGAAGTAGCAGCCCTCCGGCGGCTGCACCTTGCCCGGCACGACCTCGTCGTCCCCTGCGACAATCGCCGTCGGCCGCGCCCCGGGAGTAATGATGCCGGTACCGGCTGGGTCCGGCACCGTTGAACCGGGGGGCGTCTCCACGGTCCCGTCCGGCACACCGACAGTCCCCAGCTCCAGCGCCTGGCCGTCCGCCGGCTTGCAGGACACCGGGAGCGTTGTCGGCGTACCGTCCGCGTCGCCGGCCGGCACCGTGGACAGTTCGAGATCGAGCTGTCCGGCGGTGAAGACGATGTCTCCGCTGGAGCGCGGGGTGATGGTGGGCACGGCCCCGCTCGCCCGCAACGACACATCACCATCCGCGGCGACAGTCGTCTCGGCGATCCGCAGGTCCTGCCAGGGCACTTCGGTCGACTCGCCGCGCTGGGTCACCTCGGTCACGAGTTGCGTCGCGCCGGTCACCTGCGGGGAGCCGGTACCGAGGAATTCATCAAGGGCCGCGCGAGGCAGTGCGACCGAGACGGACACGTCATCGGGCTGAATCACCGTTTCGGCGCTCGAAGTCACCGGCAGCCCGGCCGTCACACGCACGGCGATGGGCTGGGGACCGGCCGAAAATCCGCAGGTATAGGTGAGATCCGTCTCGACCACATGGCTGTCGCTCGCGGAACCGGTGCCCGGGACGAGCCCGGCCAACAACGCCATCACGCCGACGGCACCGACCTGCCCCACCCGGTACGAGCGGCTCGACTTCAATCTCATCTCGGCAACCTGCCGTCGTCTCGGAGCTGACTGGTCGTCTGCGAAAGCACACCCCCCGCGCCGCCCCGCCGAAGCAGGCGACGCGAGGGAGTGTCGGGTGCGGTCAGCGACTCACGGAGAGGTGACCGTGATCGGCTTGTCGAGCACGTACGTCGCCGAGAACGAGGCGGTGTCGCCGTTGTTCATCAGGTCGGCGCAGTTGTTGACAGCGGAGATGCTGAGTCCGGTGCCGTTGTCGATCTTGAGCTCGCCCGTGGAGTTGGTGTAGGAGGCGTTGCTCGCGCTGCCGGAGATCTTGGCGGTGCACTCGCCGAAGAGCGTGTCACCGGTAATCGTCACGTCGACACCCGACAGGTTGCCCTGGGTCACACCACCGCTGTAGCTGGTGGCGTTGAGGTGGATGGTGCCGGTGAGTACGGCGCTGAAGGAGGAACCGAGCGGTCCGTCGCACGGGGACGTGACCGCGTCGCCCCAGGCGGCCGAGGTGATCTGCGCGATGTCGGTCCCGTCCGGCTGCGTGCCGTTGGGCGCGACGCCGCTCGCGGTGGCGTCGTAGCAGATCACGGACTGGCTGGTGGTGATGTCCAGCAGGTCCGCCGTCGTCCCGGCCTTCAGATGGGCCGAGAACGACCCGTTCGCGTTGGGGTTGGAGATGGTCCAGGTCGCCTGCGCGGTGGCCGAGGCCGAGGTGGCCGCAAGGCCGAACGCGGCGGTGGCGACAGCGGTGGCGAACAGGGAACGCTTGATGATGCTTCTCACGGAACAGCCTCCGAGGGAGTGGAGTTGGACGTACCCGATTGCCTCGCACCACACCCTGGGAATGGGTCCAGCACGAGGGCGGCTCACATCGTGGAACGCAGAAGTCGATGGACTCGACTGCGTGATCGAACTCCGTGCGGATCGAACGTTACGAGCCAGTAGCCCAACGCGGCAATACCCGAAGCAGAAATTCCCGCACCCTCTCGATAAACGTATTCCGCCTTAGCGAGAACTCAGTAGATCACCACGATTTTCTATACGAAAGTGAGTAGTTACGGCCGTGTCATGCGCCCGGGAGCCCGCCGGACACTCACCCCGGGCGCAGTCACCACCGAGGGGCCATCTCGCCGACACCCCGCTTACTCGTCGGTAAGACCGCTGCCCTCGCGGCCGAATGCCGCCCTGGCGCGCCGCGTTCACCACACCACTGAACTGCACGGAGCACCAGGGGACCCACTCTCGGGAGCGCGGAGTGCACCCCGCCGCCGGACCGGCCGGCACGCACACCTCACACAGCTGCCGCACGAGCCACCGGCCCGATCGGACCACCCACCTCACCGGCACGGCCGGCCCGATCGGCGCCCACCGCGGAACGGATGACGGGTTATGCATTCCGGCCGACCGGTTCTGATTTCGGCCCGCGAATCGAAGAATTTCCCTTCACTGAAGAACAGCCCTCTTCGAATACACCGGCCTGCGAAAAAGCGGACGGCGGCAGTCCGTTGCTTTTTCAGCGCTCCGGAAGAATGCGCACCACCTGCACGAACCCGCATCAACCCCCCGGACGGGCATTCGTTACCCACGGTTACTTTATTGTCGTGGAGAGAGTAGGTGTCCGAAAAATATTGTCTGGAAGTGAGCACTCCCGTCCCACCTGCACCTAAGCACCGAAACAGGTCCGCAATGCGTGCCCCATACACTTCGATCTTGCCCAAGCAGTGGGCACAACCGCTGACTTGGTCTATCTTCATCGCGAACTTGGTACGCACCTGTCGGTTCGTGGGAGCGCTTTCCCCACCGCCTGACCCCCCACCGGGCGCCGGAGAGCAAGGGGACAGTCATGCCAGAACTCATACAGCCGTCGGACACGGGGGATCCGCTGGGGCCGCTCCCCCAGGAATTCGCCGCCATCATGCGGCCCGAACTGCCCAGCCTGATCAAGGAGATCGGCGTCGAGGTCACCCGGGCCTATCCGGAGTACGCCCGGCTGCTCAGCGGCCCCAACGGGCAGGCCATCCGTGTAGGTGTCGAACAGAGCCTCTCCTCGTTCGTGGACCTGGTCGCCGAACCGTCCGCCTCGACCTCGCTGCGCGACGACATGTGCCGCCGGTTCGGGCGCTTCGAGGCATACGAAGGGCGCACCATGGAGACGCTCCAGGGCGCCTACCGGCTCGGGGCCAGGGTCGCGCTGCGACGGGCGAAGAAGGTCGGCCGGAGCTACAACTTCTCACCGACCCTCATGCTCAGCTTCGCCGACGCGCTCTTCGCCTACATCGACGAGCTCGAATCCCTGTCCCGGGAAGGCTTCCTGGAGGTGGTGCAGTCGCAGACCGGCGAACAGACCGAGGCCATGCGCCGCCGTCTGCTGCACCTGCTCCTCACCGGCCGGCCGGCCCCCCGTACCGCCATCGCCGAGCTCTGCGAACAGACCGGATGGACGCTTCCCGAGGAAGTCACCCTGGTCGCCGTCCGCTCCCCGGCCACCCTGGACCGGGCCGTGGCGGACCGCGACGTCCTGGCCGATCTCAGTGACCCCCAACCACACTTACTGATCCCCGGAGCGTTCGACGACGCCCGAAGACACATGCTGGACGAGGCACTCCTCGGCACCCACGCCGCGATCGGCCTGACCGTGCCCACCACCCTGGCCTCGGACTCGATCCGCTGGGCCCGGCGCGTGCTCGAACTCGTCGACACGAACATCATCGACGACACGCCCGTCATCCTCTGCGCGGACCACCTCATCACCCTGTGGCTGCTCTCCGACCCGGTACTGGTCGACCAACTCGCCCAGCGCGAACTGGCCCCGATCTCCAGGATCAGCGCCACCCGCCGGGAGCGGCTGGTCGAGACCCTGCGGATCTGGCTGGACACCCGCGGCACCGCGGCCCACATGGGCGAGCTGCTGGACGTCCATCCGCAGACGGTCCGCTACCGGATGCGCAATCTGGAGTCCATCTTCGGCGAGCAACTGACCGATCCCGAGAGCCGGTTCTCCACCGAGGCCGTGCTGCGGGCGCTCCAATTGCGGGCCCGCAGCGATGAAACAGCGCTCTGAGTCGGTTTTCGGCCGGATCACGATCCTCACCATGAGTCAACTTACTTATGAGTAAGGCGAAATAGACGGTCACTCTCAAACGGTTGCCACACGGAGACGTTCTCAACGAGAAACCCGGAACCGCGTCCCGTACATATGGAGATATCGGCCGCCGCACCCGGCGGCCGAGCCGAGTACCAGCCTCCTGGCCGACCATTCCGAGAGGGCCCCATGACCGCCTCGCACCTCCTCGTCCCTGTGCCGATCCCGGACCGGGTTGCCGCACTGATCGGGTCCTGCATCCCGCCGCACATCCTCCAGGCGGAATTCGACGCCGACTGCGCCGCGCGCGAGGTGCGCAGGTTCCGCGGTCCGCGACTCTGCGACGAGGACCGGGCCGACCGCGAGCAGGCGCTCTCCGAACTGGCCCGCGCCAACAAGATCCTCGCCGCCCATCACCCCCGGCTCGCGGTGCGCCCCAGCAGCGCCTGGTGACGCCCTCCGCCGCATCCGTCCTGCGCCGGCCCGTGATCGGGAACCAGTCGATCGCGTTCGCGATCTCCGGTCGCCACATCCGCATCTCCCGGGCGCCACACCCTCATCTCCGGTCGCCGCATCCGCTGACCACCGCGTCCGCCGGCCGATCCCGAACGGGCCCCGGTCTCAGCCGGCGACCGGGGTGAACCGCACCGGCAGCGACCGCGGGCCCCGGGTGAAGACGCCGTGCTCGGTGGGGGTGAAGCCGTCCGCGAGCCGTAGACCGGGCATCGCGTCGAGCAGTTGGTTCACCCCCGTCTCCACCTCCGCCCTGGCCAGCAGCGCACCGACGCAGAAGTGCCGCCCGAGTGCGAACGCCAGGTGGTCGGCGGCCGCCGAGAAGGCGGTGGTGCTGGTCAGGTCGGTGCGGAAGATGTCAAACCGGTCGGGATCGCGGTAGCGCGACCCGTCGCGGTTGGCGGAGCCGATCAGACAGGTGACGGTGGCACCCGCCGGGACCGTACCGCCGCTGAGCCCCACCTCCTTCGCGGTCTGGCGCATGATCATGTGGACCGGCGGGGTGTGGCGCAGGGTCTCGGCGAAAGCCCGGTCGATGAGGCCGCGGTCCTCCCGTACCGCGGCGAGCTGCTCGGGGTGGGTGAGCAGATTGGCGAAGACCGAGGCGATGGCCTTGTCGGTGGTCTCGCCGCCCGCCGCGAGCAGCAGGCTGCAGAATGCCTTGATGTCCTCGTCGCTCATCCGTACCCCGTCGACCTCTGCGGCGCAGAGCGCCGAGAGCAGGTCGTCGCCCGGCTCGTCCCGGCGCCGCCGGATGACCGGGATCATGTGATCGGCGAACTCACGGCGGGTCCGCTCACCGGCCGCGGCCACCTCCGGGTCGCCCGCCAGATTGCCGAGGAAGGCGATGACGGTGGTGTACCAGCCGTGGAAACGGTCGTGGTCCGCCCGGTCCAGGCCCAGCATGTCGGCGATGACGAGGACCGGGAAGCGGGTCGCGAAGGCGTCGACGAGATCGGCCTCTCCGGTGTGCCGGAAGGTGTCGATCAGCTCGCGCGCGTTGCGCTCGATGACCGGCAGGAACTTCTCCTGGAGGTCCGTGCCCCGGAAGGCGGGGGCGACCAGGGCCCGGCGGACGGCGTGCTCACGGCCGCTGAGCTGGAGGATCGTCCGGCCGTGGACGGGTTCGATCTGCCAGTCGTAGTTGTCGGTGGTGAACTCCCCCGCCCGGTCCTTGAAGACCCGCTCCACGTCCTCGTACCGGGAGATGATGTAACTGTTCGTGGCCTCGTGCCGGATCAGCGGCGCGCTCTCGCGCATGATCCGGTACGCCCCGTAGGGATCGGCCGCGAAGGCGGGCGAGAGAATGTCGGGCGGCGACGGCGATTGCGATGCGGCCGGCTCGTGCGGGGCAGACGTCATGACGCTCCAGGGTCGTGAACGGGCAACGCCGTCAAGGTTATTGATCAGCTGTCCACCGACACACCCCCTGGGGGAACGCCATGCCCACCGGCCCACGACCGTCCGTCCTGTTCGTCACCGACCTCGCCTACGAGGCGCGTGGCCGCCGCTACTGCGACGAGGACATCCAGCTGACCGCGCGGCTGCGGGAGGAGTTCGACGTCGCGCTCTGTCACCCCCGGGACGCCGCCGCGCTGCTGGACGGCTTCGACACGGTCGTCATACGCAACAGTGGTCCGGTGCTCCATTACCAGGAGGCGTACGACGCGTTCCGCGCACGGGCGCGGGAACTGGGCACCCCGGTCTACAACCCGTTGCACGGCCGGGGGGACATGGCGGGCAAGCAGTACCTGGTCGATCTGAGCCGGGCCGGACACCCGGTGATCCCCACGGTGGACCGGGCCGCCGACCTGGGGATGCTTCCCGAGGCACCCGAGTACGTGGTCAAGCCGAAGCTGGGGGCGGACTCGGCCGGGCTGCGGTTCGTGCGGGAGGCCGCGCTGCGGGAGGGCGAGGACGGCACGATGCTCGTCCAGCCCCGGATCGACTTCCGCTACGAGGTGTCCTTCTACTTCATCGACCACGACTTCCAGTACGCGCTGTACGCACCGGACCCTGAGCGGCGCTGGGTGCTGGAGCCGTACGTGCCGGACGCCGCGGATCTGGCGTTCGCCCGCGGCTTCGTGGAGTGGAACACCCTCGACCACGGCATCCAGCGGGTCGACGCCTGCCGGACCGCGCGGGGCGAGCTGCTGCTCGTCGAGTTGGAGGACCTCAATCCCTATCTCTCGCTGGACCTGGTGGCGGAACCCGTACGGGAGGCCTTCGTGACCAGGATGAAGGCTTCCGTACGGGATCTGCTGGCCTGACGACCCGTCCGGCCGTCCCCCACATGCGGGAGGGGCGGGGCGGTGTGAGGGTGCAAGCGTGACCACTGCCAGCGAGACCGCCACCGTCGCGCAGAGTGCCGCCGCGCCGCCCGTACTCGATCCGCGCCGCCGGAACATCGTCTTCGCGACGATCGTGCTGGGGATCCTGCTGGCCGCCCTGGACCAGACGATCGTCGGCACCGCGCTGCCGACGATCGTCTCGGATCTCGGCGGCGCCGCCCATATGTCCTGGGTGGTGACCGCGTATCTGCTCGCGGAGACGGTGGCGACGGTCCTGGTGGGCAAGTTCGGCGACCTGTTCGGCCGGAAGATCATCTTCCAGCTGTCGGCGATCATCTTCATCACCGGCTCGTTCCTCTGCGGGCTCGCGACCAACATGACGCTGCTGATCGTCTGGCGCGGACTGCAGGGCATCGGGGCCGGCGGACTGATGGTCACCTCGATGGCGCTGATCGCCGATGTGATCCCGTTGCGCGAACGCGGCAAGTACCAGGGCGCGATCGGCGCCGTCTTCGGGGTGTCGACGGTGATCGGGCCGCTGCTCGGCGGGCTCTTCACCGACCATCTGAGCTGGCGCTGGGCGTTCTACGTCAATGTGCCGATCGCGATCGTGGTGGTCATCGCCGCGGCCCGGACGATCCCGTCGGCCAAGGCCGCCGGCCGGCCCGTCATCGACTATCTGGGCATCGCGATGGTCACGGTCGGCGCGAGCGCGCTGATCCTGGCGACGAGCTGGGGCGGCAACGAGTACGCGTGGGGCTCGCCCGTCATCCTCGGTCTCTTCGTGGGCGGTCTGGCCGCGCTGGCGCTGTTCTGCCTCGTGGAGTTCCGGGCGCAGGAGCCGATGCTGCCGATGCGGCTCTTCCGGAATCCGGTGTTCACCGTCTGCTCGGTCCTGAGCTTCATCGTGGGCTTCGCGATGCTCGGCGCGATGATCTTCCTGCCGACCTATCTGCAGTACGTGGACGGGGACTCGGCGACCCTGTCGGGCGTGCGAACGCTGCCGATGGTCCTCGGGCTGCTCGTCGCCTCGATCTTCAGCGGCAACGTGGTCTCCAAGACGGGCCAGTACCGGATCTTCCCCATCGTGGGCTCGCTGGTCATGGCGGTGGGGCTCTACCTCCTCTCCCGGATGGGCCCCGACACCGGGGTGTGGCTGGAGTCGCTGTACATGCTGGTGCTCGGCACCGGTATCGGTCTGGCCATGCAGGTGCTGACGATCGCCGTACAGAACACGGTCGACTACGCGGACCTGGGTACGGCGACATCGGGCGTGACGTTCTTCCGTACGCTCGGCAGTTCCTTCGGCACGGCGGTCTTCGGCACGATCTACGCCAACGCTCTGAAGCCCAATCTCACCGACGGCGTCGCGGCGGCGGCGCGGGCCGGCGGCGACCCCGCGACCCTGGCGAAGGCCGCACAGAGCCCGGCGGGACTGCACGGGCTTCCCCCCGCGCAGTCCGCGCCGCTGGCCCAGGCTTACGCGGACACGCTGCACACCGTGTTCCTGTGGACGGTGCCGGTCGCGGTGCTGGGGTTCGTCGTCGCTCTCTTCCTGAAGCAGGTGAAGCTGCGGGACACCGCCCGGGTCGGCTCCACGGACATGGGCGAGGGCTTCGCCCAGCCCGGCACCGGCGACTCGGCCCAGCTGCTCGAATTCGCCGTGGCCAAGATCCTGCACGGAGCGGGCCCGGACACGGCCCGGCGGATCGTCGCGGACTCGGACACCCGGCTGGACATGGCGGGCGCCTGGGCGGTGATGCAGGTCGAGCTGTTCACCCGCATGGTGGGCCACGCGGGTCTGCGGCTGATCGCGACCCGGCACCGGCTGCCGCCCGAGGTGCTGGTGCCGGTCTTCGACCGGATGATCGAGGAGGGCTATCTCACCGGCGACGGTCATGTGTTCACGCACACCGCCGCCGGGAGCCGGGAGGCCGCGGCGATCACCGACGCCTGGGCGCGCTGGCTCAATGAGCGCCTGGACGAGCACGGGGCACGCCCGGACGACCGTCAGCTGCGGGCGGCGGTCGACGTGATCGCCAAACGGCTGCTGGCGGAGGACCTGGCGCAGGATCTTCCGCCGGAGAGGGCCCTGGCCGGGGCCGCGGCCTGAGCGGACCGGGCCACCGCACCCGTGGGCGTCGGGCGTCAGGCATCGGGCGTCAGTCGACGAAGACCGCGGTCGCGTACACCCAGGCGCCTTCGTGCCGGACGAAGCGGCTCTTCTCGTGGAGCGAGTCCGGCCGCCCGTTGTCCGTGTAGTGCGCGCGGAAGGTGACCGTGCCCGTGGTGTGGAACGGGCTGCCGTCCGTCGTCTCCAGCACCTCCAGGCGCACCCATCGCATCCCGGGGTCGAAGTCGACGGCGGGCGGCCGGGTGTCGGGGTGCCAGGTGCGCAGCAGGTACCCCTCGTCCCGGACGACGAAGGCGGCGTACCGGGAGCGCATCAGCGACTCGCAGGTCGGCGCGGCGGCGGTACCGGCGTGCAGTCGGCCGCAGCAGTCCGCATACGTGGCGGGCAGTCCGCACGGGCACGGCGAGTCCGCGGTGACCGCGGGGGTGCGTGCTGCGGCGGGGGCGGGCCGTCCCGGTCGTTTCGTGCGTCGTGACATACGTCCATTGTGACCTGCGACGGGCACGACGAGGTCCCCGGTCATGTCGACGCGACGACCGGCCATGAGCCGGGGGGCTGAACGCGGCGGGTCCTGCCGGACGCGTCACCGTGACGGGCGGCGGAGGCCGACGGTGAGTGGTGGCCGGGGCCCCTGCTCCGGATCGGGACGGATCGGGCCGGACCAGGAGAACGAGGTCAGGGCTTTCGGGCGACGCCCGCGTAGCCGGGGATCGGCTCGCCGCCGGCGACCTCGACCGCCTCGCCGAGCTCCGGGTGCCAGTCCGCGGAGAGCGACACCCCCGGCTCGACGAGTTCGAGGCCGTCGAAGAAAGCTGTGACCTCTGCGTGGGAGCGCAGACACAGTGTCATCCCCCGGGCCCGGTACATCGCGGACGCCTCCGCCGCACGCTCGGGGTCGAAGTCCCCGGTGGTGTGCGAGAGCACCAGATAGCTGCCGGGGGCGAGCCGCTCGACGAGACGGTCGACGAGTTCGGCCGCGCCGTCCTCGTCGTCCAGGAAGTGCAGCAGGGCGAGGAGCGACAGGGCGATCGGCTTGTCGAAGTCGAGCACCCTGCCGGCCTCTTCGAGGATGGCTTCCGGCTTGCGGGCGTCGGCCTGGATGTACTCGGTGGCGCCCTGCGGGCTGGAGCGCAGCAGGGCCGCCGCGTGGGCGAGGACGATCGGGTCGTTGTCGCAGTAGACGATGCGCGCGTCCGGGGCGGTCTGCTGGGCGATCTGATGGAGGTTCGGCTCGGTCGGTATGCCGGTGCCGATGTCGAGGAACTGGCGGATGCCGTTCTCGGCGAGCCATCGGGTGGCCCGGTGCATGAAGGCGCGGTTCACCCGGGCCATGTCCCGCCCCCGGGCATCGAGGGCGAGCAACTGCCGGGCCATCTCTTCGTCGACCGGGTAGTTGTCCTTGCCGCCGAGGAACCAGTCGTACATCCGGGCGGGATGAGGCTTGGTGGTGTCGATCTCGATGGCTCGAGGGTCGTGCCCGGTCATAGCGCGCTCCATGGGTCCAGAGGTCGGCGAACAACAAGAGTCTGGGGCCGGGACGGCTCCGGCGCCGCGGGTTCGGACAAGAAAGCCGGTCCGGATGTGGGGCCGGGCCGGGCGGGAGGCCGCGGATCAGGTGAGCAGGAAGTCCGCCTGCCCGGACTTGGCGCCCTGGATGAAGGCGGCGATCTCGCGCGGAGTGTAGATCAGAGCCGGGCCGTCCGGGTCGGCGGACTGGCGTACGGCGATTCTGCCGTCGGACAGCTTCATCGCTTCGACGCAATTGCCCCCGTTCCCACCGCTCCACGGCTTGTGCCAGCCCTCGGAGCCGAGTTCGGCGGCCGGCATGCCGTTGTATATGGGATCCATCACAGCTCCTTGCGGAAGTCCCGGAGGATTTCCTTCGTGCGTTGTGCAGTTGCGGCCTGAGCCGCCATGCGGTCCATGACTTCGAGGTAGGAGGCCACCTCGGGGCGCGCGTCGAAGTAGACGGCACCGGTCAGGTACTCGCTGTAGACCATGTCGGGGAGTTCGGGGACACCGAAGCGGAAGAGGACGAACGGGCCGTAGGTGCCCGGGTGGTGTCCCGTCGAGAATTCCGCGATCTGCAGCGTCACATGCGGCATCTCGGTCGCTTCGAGCAGCCGGTCGATCTGCTTCCGCATGGCCTCGACGCTGCCGACGGGGCGGCGCAGCACCGTCTCGTCCATCACCACCCACAGCTTCGGGGCGTCCGGCCGCGTCAGCAGGGACTGGCGCTGCATCCGCAGTGCCACGTGGCGCTCTATGTCCTCGGGTCTGGTCTGGCCCACGGCGCCGGTGCGCATCACCGAGCGCGCGTAGTCCTCGGTCTGCAGCAGTCCGGGGACGAAATGCGGCTCGTACATGCGCAGCAGGCTCGCGGCGCCCTCCAGGCTGACGTACATACTGAACCAGTCGGGCAGCACGTCGTGGAACCGCTGCCACCAGCCCGGTTTGTTGGCCTCCTCGGCGAGCTCGACGAAGGCGTCGGCCTCGTCGTCTGAGACCCCGTAGGCCTTCAGCAGCATCTGTACATAGGGGATCTTGAGAGCGACCTCGGCGGTCTCCATCCTGCGTATCGTCGCAGGTGCGACCCGCAGCACCTTGGCAGCCTGGTCACGGCTCAGGCCGACGCGCTCCCGCAGATCCTGCAGGCGCTTGCCGAGAACGACCTGACCCACGGTCGGGGCGGACCGCGGTTCGCTCACTTCAGACCTCCCCATGCGCTGTTTTTGAGCAGTGTGCCATGCGCGGGCCGACCAGAACACAGCCACTCTGAAATTTTCAGAGTGCCTCTTGCCAAGTGTTCACGACAGGGGGAGAGTTGGTGAGTGAACCAGTTCACGATGTCGCGGCCGCCCTCATTCACGTGAGTGCGCGGAGCGTGACGCAGCCCCCACTGTGAGGAATCGGTTGTGGCACCTGGCAGTGCGCTCATCCCCCGGCTCATGGATCTCAGTCCCGGGACGGAGGCGCTCCGGTACTGCTTCGCCCTGCCCGCGCACCCCGAATCGGTGGCCGGTGCACGGCGGCTGACCCGGGCCCGGCTCGACCTGTGGCAGCTCGACGCGGACGCCCATGACTCGGCGATCCTGATCGTTTCCGAACTGGTCACCAACGCGGTCGTGCACACCATGAGCGCTCGCGTCGTGTGCGAGCTGCGCTGCCTCGACAGACGGCTGCGGATAGCCGTGCAGGACCAGGGACACCAGCCCGGCGGGCCGCAGCTGTGCCGTACCGCCGATGACGAACACGGACGCGGCCTGCTGCTCGTCGACGCGATGTCCAGTTCCTGGGGTTCCCGCGACGCGGGCAACGGCTCGGGCCGGATCGTCTGGGCGGAACTGCCGCACGGCTCGGAGCGGCCATGCTGAAGAACGCGATGTCCCATCTGCTCGGCACGCGCCGTCCCGGTGAGCTGCGGCCCGCCTCCGGCGTGGCTGGCACGGTGCCGCTGCCGCTGCCGCCCGCCCTGTCGGCGAGCCTGGGCTGCGACGCGGTGGGGGTGCCGGCCCGGTACGGCTTCCGCCTGATGTCCCACCTGCCGCGCACCGGCTGCGTCTTCGCGGACGCCGAGCGCTGGTGGTGGGTCGTGCCCGCGGGCTCCGACCTCGATCTGGACTGGCCCGCGCAGGCCTTCTACGCGAAGGGGGCTTACGTCCCCGCGGTCCGGCCCCGCCTGATCCACCAGCCCGACAACCGCACGCCCTACACCCCGCCCATCCCGCTCTTCCTGATGGTGTGCCAGGTCACCGGCGTCGCGCCGTCCTGGGCGCCGTCCGGCGGCGAGCGCGCCGTCTCCGCGCCCTGACACGGCCGGGCGCGTCACCGGGTTCTCCGGTGCGGCCCGAGTGACGGCCGCTCGTCACCGTCCGGAGCCGTGCAGCCCCCGCTGGCCCCCGAGCCAGCAGTTGACCTGCGGATTCACCCGCAGGACATCCCGGTCACGCTGCGTTGTCAGTGCTCCGTTCTACTGTGGCACCACTGATCGAAAAGCCCGCGGTGGAGCGGGCTGCGGGTGGGAAGGGGCGGAGCTGTGCGCCGCTGGGAGTATGTCGAGGGCACTGCGTCGAAGTTCTGGGAGACCGAGGCGGAGGGCACCGCGGTGACGGTGCGCTACGGGCGGTGCGGAAGCGACGGACGTACGCAGACCAAGGAGTACGCGTCGGCCGAGGCCGCTGCCGCCCAGGTCGTGAAGACGATCGCGGAGAAGGAGAAGAAGGGATACCGCGAGGTCGGGTCGTCCGCCTCGGCCCCCGCTGCTCCGGACGCCGCGACCACCCCCGACGCGGTTCCGGCAGGGGACGCCACCGCCCCTGACGCGCCCGTTCTCCCCGACGAGGACACCTTCACGCTGCCCGACAACTGGAAGCGGGTGCTCCACCCACGGCGCGGCGGAGTGCGCCGCGGGTCCAAGGTCCGCCGGGACGCGGTCGACGCGATCGAGGCCAGGCTCGCTGAAGACGCGGCCTGGTTCGAGGAATTCGCGGACTCGCCGCGCTCGGACACGGTGGTGGCCGAAGCGCTGCGCGCACACCTCGACGGAGACCCCACACCGGCCGGTGCGGCCGCACTGAACGCGATCGCCGATACTCCGGGCTGGGCGGACTTCTGGACCGAGCGCTACGGCCTCCCGTTCGCCGCACGGGCCGCGACGGAGGTGTTCTCGGTCGACGCCACCTGGCAGCAGAGCGGCCTGAAGCGGGGCGCGCCCCAGCTGATGGCGCTCCCGGGCCCGCGCCACCAGTACTGGGCCGGGCATCACCGATCGCCGATCGACCGGGTCCGTGCACTGCTCGCAGCAGCCGACGAAGCCACCTACCGGGCGGCGGTCGAGGCGCTGGCGGAGTGCCGCACCGACACCCTGCGCAGGATCATCGTCTCCTACCTGGTTCCGAGTGAGACCGGCTGGGTCGACGACCTCTGCGCCGACCCGGCGGTGCACGCGGAGCAGAACCACACACTGCGTGCCATGGTGTTCAGCTCGCTGTACTCGGCCGACCAGCTGGCGCTGCTGCCCTACCGCCCGAACTACACCCTCGGTGTCGCGACCATCGCCACGGTCGCCGAGGGCGTCGGCGCGGCCATCGCCCCGGCGCTGGCCGACTCGCTCGACGACAACCACTACTACTCGGACAGCGTGAAGCTCGCCGCCGGCTGCCTGGTGGAACTGCCCACGGACGAGGCCTTCCTCGGCCTGCTGGCGCATGCGGACTCCAAGCACGTCCGCCCCTCGCTCCTCGAAGCCATGCGCCGCTATCCGGTGCGGGCGGTGCGGCTGCTGGCCGCCGGGGCGGGCGGCGGTTCTGCAGCGGCTTCGCTGTCCTTGCAGCTGCTGCGGGGTCATGTCGGTGCGCACCGCGAGGTGGTGTCACTGGCGCTCGGCGATCTCGGCCCCGAGGCCGTGGAGATCGTCGAGCCGCTGCTCAATCCGGTGGATCTGATCGCCGACGCACCGATGGACGCCCTGCCGGCCGTGCTGACGGCTCCGCCGTGGTCCCGGCCCCGCACCACTGTCAGGGCCAAGCCCGTGACCGGGCTGACCGCGGTTGCCGAGTCGATGCTGGAATGGCTGCCCGAGGAGCAGGCCGCCTGGGCGGCCACCTCCTCCTGGTACACGCGCAAGCGCGACAACGACGGCATGGACGAGTACATCGACGACCTGCGTCACGGTCCGGCCGTGGAGGATCTGCGACCGGCATGGGTGTTCGTCCACGGCGACGAGGAAGTGGTCGCCCCGCTGCTCGCCAACTGGAACCCGACCGATCTGTGGGACGGCGAGGACACGCTCAAGCCGGTCGCCGCGCGTTTCGGCCTGGCCGCGCTGCCGATGCTGCTGCGCGCCGTGCCCAGGCAGCCGAGCGCGCTCGCGCCGCTGCTGCTCCCGTTCGTCGACGCGGACGTCGCCCGGCACATGGCGGACTGGTCGGTGCGGCTCAAGTCCACCGCCTCGACCGCCCGCGCCTGGTTCGCCCGGCACGGTGCGGCGGCCGCCCCGCTCCTGGTGCCGACCGCCGTGGGCAAGGCGGGCGCCGCCCGGAACGCCGCCGAGCAGGCGCTGACGTCGATCGCCACGACGCACGGCGACGAGGTGGTGCGCGAGGCCGCGCGGGCGTACGGCGCCGAGGCCGCGGCAGCGGTGGACGAGCTGCTGGCCGCCGACCCGCTGGAGCGGGCGCTGCCCGCCAGGATGCCGGTGCTGCCGGGCTGGGCGGAGCCCTCGGTGCTGCCGCAGATCACGGTCCGGTCCGGCGGTGCGCTGCCGGTGGCGGCGGTGCGCCACGCCCTGACGATGCTGGCGCTGTCGAAGCCCGATGAGGTGTACCCGGGAATCGCTTCGCTGACCGAAACGGCCGAAGCCGCCTCCCTCGCCGAGTTCGCCTGGGGCCTCTTCGAGCAGTGGCGACTGGCGAACATGCCGGCGAAGGAGTCGTGGGCACTGCACGCGCTGGGGCTGCTGGGCGATGACGAGACGGTCCGTCGGCTCACTCCGGTGATCCGGTCCTGGCCCGGTGAGTCGGCGCACCACCGGGCCGTCGAGGGCCTCGACGTGCTGGCCGCCATCGGCAGCGATGTGGCGCTGCTGCATCTGCACGGCATCTCGCAGCGGGTGAAGTTCAAGGCGCTCAAGGTACGGGCCGGGGAGAAGATCGCCGAGGTGGCCGCAGGTCTGGGGCTGACCGGGGAACAGCTCTCCGACCGTCTGGTACCCGACCTCGCGCTGGACGCGGACGGTTCGACGGTCATCGACTACGGCACCCGTTCGTTCACGGTCGGTTTCGATGAGCAGTTGCGCCCGTACGTGCTGGACGGTGACGGCAAGCGCCGCAAGGACCTGCCCAAGCCGGGCGCCCGCGACGACGAGGAGCTCGCCCCGGCGGAGCGCAAGCGGTTCATGGCGCTCAAGAAGGATGTCCGGACGATCGCCTCCGACCAGGTGCGGCGTCTGGAGGCCGCGATGGTGACCGGTCGTTCCTGGACGGCCCGGGAGTTCCAGGAGCTGTTCGTCGGGCATCCGTTGCTGTGGCACCTGGTGCGCCGGCTGGTGTGGCTGAGCGGGACGAAGGACGCGCCGGGCACCGCGTTCCGGGTGGCGGAGGACCGGACGTTCGCCGACGCGGAGGACGATGTCTTCGTCCTGGCCGATGACGCGACGGTGCGGCTCGCGCACCCCTTGCACCTCGGCGACGAACTGGCTTCCTGGTCCGAGCTGTTCGCCGACTACGAGATCCTGCAGCCGTTCCCGCAGCTCGGGCGGAGCGTGCTCGCGCTCTTTGAGAAGGAGACCGACGAATACCGGCTCACCCGGTTCGAGGGACTCAAGGTTCCGGTCGGAAAGATTCTCGGGCTGCAGCGGCGCGGCTGGGAGCGTGGGGTGCCGCAGGACGCCGGGGTGGAACGCTGGATCTCCAAGCGCCTGAGCGACGACCGCTATCTCGTGATCGCGTTGGACCCGGGCATCGCGGTCGGCGTGGTCGACATGTTCCCCGACCAGACCCTGGAGACGGTCTGGCTCGACAGCCGGCCCGACGATCACTGGAGGCGGGGCGAATATCAGCTCCGCTTCACCGGACTGGACGCGGTGACCGTGTCCGAGTTCCTGGGTGACCTGGCCGAACTCACCGAGGGTGTCGCACCATGACCACGAGGGAGGAGACCCGTGCCGGAGCGCCGGGCGGCGGGGCGGAGCCGGTGCAGCGGCCGCCGGCCGAGGTGCGGTACGCCGAGGAGCTGGCGACGCTGCGGGCGGACGACCGTGATCCTCGTCCGCCGGGCTGGGAGCTGAGCCTGCGGGCGGCCCGCCGGTTCATCATCGGTGACGCGGACACAGGCATCGGCCGGAAGTTCGTCGGCAATCCCTCGCTGGTGGAACGGGCACTGGTGACACTGGCGACGAGCCGTGGGCTGATGCTGGTCGGCGAACCGGGTACCGCCAAGTCGCTGCTCTCCGAGCTGATCGCGGCGGCGGTCAGCGGCGACTCGACGCTGACGGTGCAGGGTGGCGCGGCCACCACCGAGGACCAGATCAAGTACGGCTGGAACTACGCGCTGCTGGTCGCCGAGGGGCCCTCGCCCCAGTCGCTCGTTCCGGCCCCGATGCTGCGCGGCATGGCGGAGGGCAGGCTCGTCCGGTTCGAGGAGATCACCCGCTGTCCGCTGGAGGTACAGGACTCGCTGTTGTCGCTGCTCTCCGAGCGGGTGGTGGCCATCCCCGAGCTGACCGGGCCGGACGGCATGGTCTTCGCCCGGCAGGGCTTCAATGTGATCGCCACCGCCAACACCCGGGACCGGGGCGTCAACGAGATGAGTGCGGCGCTCAAGCGGCGGTTCAATTTCGAGACGGTCTTCCCGATCCCCGACCTGGACACCGAACTGGCTCTGGTCGAGGCCGAGGTGACGACCCTGCTGCGGCGCTCGGGGGTGGAGCCGCCGCCGGACCGGGATGTTCTGGAGGTCCTGGTCGGGACGTTCCGGGAGCTGCGTGCGGGGGCCGGGGAGAAGGGCGGCGCCGGTTCGGACCGCCCGTCGGCGGTGATGAGCACGGCGGAGGCCGTGTCCGTCGCCCACGCCGTGGGGGTGCGCGGCTGGTTCCTGCGCGGCGAGCCGGGCAGTGCCGCCGATGTGGTGGCGTGCCTGGCCGGTACCGCGGCGAAGGACAGCCCCGAGGACCTGGCCCGGCTGCGCCGCTATCTGGAACAGCAGGTGCCGCACCGTCGCGGACCGCAGTGGAAGGCCCTGCACGACGCACGCCATCTGCTGGCCGACTGATGTCCGCGGTGTTCCTGGGGGTGCGTCACCACTCCCCCGCCTGCGCACGGCTCGTCGAGCGGACCGTCGCGGGGCTCCGGCCCGCCCAGGTGCTGATCGAGGGTCCCGCCGAGATGAACGACCGGCTGGACGAGCTGCTGCTCGGGCACGAGCTGCCGGTCGCGGTGTTCAGCCACTACCGCGACGGGCAGCGGGCCGCGACGTCCTGGGCCCCGCTGTGCGACTACTCGCCGGAGTGGGTCGCGCTGCGGGCGGGGCGGGCCGCCGGGGCGGAGGTCCGGTTCATCGATCTGCCGGCCTGGCATCCGGCGTTCGCCGAGCGCACCAACCGCTACGCCGACGCGGAGGCCCGTTACGCGGAGGCGACGGAGCGGCTGTGCCGGCGGTTCGCGGTGGACTCCTCCGACGCCCTGTGGGACCGCCTGTTCGAGGTCGAGCCGGACGGTGGTCTCGCCGAGCGGCTCGACGCGTACTTCGCGCTGGTACGCGGTGACGCGGAGGCCGACGAGGGCGACCGGGCGCGGGAGACGTACATGGCCGCGTGGGTGCGGGCGGCGGTGGAGGCGGCCGGGGAGCGGCCGGTTCTGGTGGTCACCGGGGGCTTCCACCAGCCGGCACTCCGCGCGCTCGCCGGGTCCGGAGCGCGGAAGGGTGCGGAGAACGACGGCTGGGAGCTGGGCCCGGACGGGTGGCCGGTGGTGCCGGCCCCGCCGGACGACGCCCTGGCCGGGAGCTTCCTGGTGCCGTACTCCTTCCGGAAGCTCGACGCGTTCGCCGGGTACCAGTCCGGGATGCCGTCGCCCGGCTACTACCAGCAGGTGTGGGAGGCGGGCCCCGAGGCCGCGGCGGACGGACTGCTCCGGCGGGTCGTCGAGCGGTTGCGGGCGCGGAAGTACCCGGTTTCCACCGCAGGTCTGATCGCCGCCCGGAGTCTGGCCGAAGGGCTCACGGCGCTGCGCGGCCATCCGAGCCCCGCGCGGATCGATGTGCTGGACGGCCTGGCGGGCGCCCTGATCACGGACGACCTGGACCAGCCGCTGCCGTGGACGGGCCGGGGCACGCTGACTGCGGGGACCCATCCCGCGGTCGTCGAGATGGTCGCGGCCTGCGGCGGCGACCGCACCGGGCGGCTCCATCCCGAAACCCCGGCACCGCCTCTGGTCCACGACGTGGCGGCGCAGCTGGCCGCGCTGGCGCTGGACGGCGGCCCGGAGGCGACGTACCGCCTCGATCTGACGGACGCCGTCGACCTGGAACGCAGCCGGGTGCTCCACCGGCTGCGGGTGCTGGGGATCCCCGGCCAGGTGCGGACGGCCGGTCCCGCGCACGGCGTCGACCCGGTGTTCACCGAGCGCTGGGAGGCACAGCCCGTCCTGGGACGCGAGGCCGCGCTGGTGGAAGCCGGGGCGTACGGGGCCACTCTGGCGGAGGCGGCGGCCGTCGCCCTCGCCGAGCGGACGCGGAGCGGCGCGACGGAGGCCGACGGCCTGGCGAGGGCACTGTTCGACGCCGTGCTGTGCGGCATGGACGGATTCTCGGAGCAGCTGCTCGATGAGCTTTCCTCCTGCGTAGGCGAGTTGCAGGTCAGCGGCCCGCTCGGGGAGGTGCTCGCCACGGCTCTCGGCCTGTGGCGGCACGACCGGGTCTTCGGCATGGCGCGCGGTCCGCTGCTCGCCGCGGTGATCGACGGGGCAATCGAGCGGCTGCTCTGGCTCCTGGAGGGTGCGCGCGGCTCGTCGGGCGTGGACTTCCCCCGTCTGCGGGCCGTGGTCGCGGTGCGCGACGCGGTACTGCACGCACCGGAGCTGCTCTCCGTCACCCGGGAGGTCGCGGCCGGGATCGCCGGGCGGATCTCGGAGGATCCGAAGGCACCGATCGATCTGCGCGGGGCCTCGTTCGGGCTGGCCCGGTCCCTCGGCCGGGTCCCGGGATCCCCGGACGCCTCCGGGAATCCGGCCGAGGCGGTGCGTACGGTGGCGATGGCCGGTACGGATGCGCTCGGCGACTGGCTGGCGGGGCTGTTCGCGCTCGCCCGCGACGAGGTGACGGGCGCCGTGGGCGACGACGGCGATGGGCCGGGCGGTGGCGCCGAGTCGCTGATCGATGTGCTGGACGGCCTGGTCAGTGCGTTGTCCGACAACGAGTTCCTGTCCGGGCTGCCCGCGCTGCGTCAGGCGTTCACGTTCTTCCCGCCGCGCGAGCGGGACCGGATCGCCGCCCGCCTGCTGGAACGGCGCGGGGTGCGCGGCTCCTCGCGTTCCCTGCTGCGGACCACCGCGGACCCCCTGCTGATGGGCCGGGCCCGCGCCCTGGAGGAGTCCGTGTCCCGACTGCTGGCCCGCTACGAACTGGAAGCCACCCCATGACCACGCCCGAACAAGCACCCGGCCGGGCACCCGGGCCCGAGGAGAGCTCCGGCCCGGCTCCCGACGCGGGGCTGGAACGCTGGCGCCTGGTCCTCGGCGCCGCCGCCGAGCGGCACACCGGACAGCTGGGTCCGGCCGACGCCGGCCGGGACGCCGCACTCGACTGGCTCTACGGCCGCGACCCCGAGCTCACCCGCCGGGGGGTGCGCCGTTCCGGTTCGGCCCCCCGGACCGGCGGTGACGGACCGTCACCGGTGACAGCGGTCGACTGGCTCGACGACATCCATCGGCTCTTCCCGAAGGAGACCATCGAGCGCCTGGAACGCGACGCCGTCGAGAAGTACGGCATCCAGGAGATCGTCACCGACCCCGCGGTGCTGGAGCGGGTCGAGCCGAGCCAGACGCTGCTGCGCGCCGTGCTGCGCACCAAGCATCTGATGAACCCACAGGTGCTTCAGCTCGCCCGGCGCATCGTCGAGTCGGTGGTCGAACAGCTCCTGGCCAGACTCCAGCCGGAGATCCGCCGGGCGTTCCACGGCACCCGCTCCCGCAAGCCCAGCCGCGTCCCGATGGCAAGGGACTTCGACTTCCGGCAGACCGTGAAGGCCAACCTCGCCCACTACCAGCCGGCCGAGCGGCGTCTCCTCATCGAGCGCGCCCACTTCCACTCCCGCACCCAGCGCCATGTGACGCAGTGGCAACTGATCCTGCTGGTCGACCAGTCGGGTTCGATGGCCGGATCGGTCATCCACTCCGCGGTGACCGCCGCATGTCTGTGGGGCCTGCCCGGTCTCAAGACGCACCTGGTCGCCTTCGACACCCAGGTGGTGGACCTCACCTCCGACGTGACCGATCCGGTGGAGCTGCTGATGCGGGTCCAGCTGGGCGGCGGCACGGACATCGCGCGGGCCGTGGAGTACGGCGCGGGTCTCGTGGAGAACCCGCGGCGCACCGTCGTCGCGCTCATCACCGACTTCTACGAGGGCGGCGACCCGTACCGGCTGGTGCGGGCGGTGCGGGGGCTGGTGGAGCAGGGCTCGACCGTGCTGGGGCTGGCCGCGCTCGACGAGGACGCCGACCCGGAGTACGACCGGGTGACGGCCGGGAAGCTGGCCGCCGCCGGGGCACATGTCGGGGCGATGACGCCGGGCCGGCTCGCCGAGTTCGTCGCCGAGAGGCTGGGCCGATGACCGAGCCGATGACCGCTACGGGGAACGGCACCGCCGTGCGCCCCGATCTGCTCGCCCTCACCCCTGAGACGCTCGCGGCACTCGCCAACCGGGGCCTGGTCAAACGTGCCACGAAGGAGCTGGACGCGGGGACGGTGCCCGTCCTGACGGCCGATCCGGACACCACGGTGCGAGCCAGGTTCGACGACGGCACCACCACGGCGCTGCCGCCCGGCACCGGCCTGGACGAGGGCGACTGCAGCTGCGCCGCGCCGGGCGTGTGCCGCCATCTCATCGCCCTGGTCCTGGCCCATCAGCGCAGCGCCGGGGCCGATCCGGACAGTGCCCCCGCCGCGTTCACCGACTGGTCCCCGGGCAGCACCGACGACGACGCGCTCACTGACGCAGCCGGCACCCGCCCGGTCGCCTCGGCACGGCGCACCTTCGACCGGGGTTATGCCGCCGTGGTGCACCGTCCGTCCCCCGATCACCCCGATCCCCGGGTCGAGCTCCCCACCTGCACGGTGCGTTTCCCGGTCCCCGGCGAGATCGCCTACGCGTTGACGGACGCGGCCGCCGCGCTGCGCGGCGAGGTGCTGGCGCTCGCGGTGTGGGCGTTCCGCGCCGCCGACGCCACGGGCACCGGCGAGCGCTCCGTACCCGTCCAGGTCGGCGGCCGTGCCGCCGCGCCTTCCACGGCACTGCCCGCGCTCGACGCGGCGCTCGGGCTGGCGGACGAGCTGCTGGCGGAAGGCGTGGCCCATGTCGGACCGGTGCATGGCGGAGCCCTCGCGCGTGCCGGTGCCGCGCTGACCGCCGAGTCGATGCACTGGCCCGCGGGCGCGATCGCCGAGCTGGCCGACCAGCTCACGGCGTACGCCGACCGCACCGCCCAATACCGCCCGGAGTCGGTCGCCGCGCTGCTCACCGAGGTGCACGCCCGGCGGCGGGCCGCCGCGCATCCCGGCGTGCTCGGCGCCCGCGAGGCCGGGGACACCCCGCTGCGCCGGGTCCGGCTGGTCTCGCTCGGCTGCCGCGTCCGCGGCACCGGGCAGTCACTGATCTCCCAGGTGTACTTCGCCCATCCCAACGCGGGCACCGTCCTCGTACTGCGCAAGGCCTGGACGGCCCCCGAGGGCAAGGAGCTCTTTGCGCACCGGCTGGCCACCCGTCGGGTCCTCGCCACCCCGCTGGCCTCGCTGGCCACCGGAAGCCTGGTCAGCGAGAGCGTCCGGCGCACCCCGAGCCATGCCCTGACGGTCGCCCGGGGCAGGCTCGGCACGACAACCATCACCCCGGTCGGCGCCGCCTGGACGGAACTTCCCGAGCCGTTGCTGGTACGGAATCTGACCGCCCTGACAGAAGGCTGGAGCAGCAGGCCGCCGCGGCTGATCCGGCCGCGGGTCGAGGCGGAGGCGGTCCATGTCGTCGCGCTGTCCGGGGTGGAAAGCGTCGGTTACGACCCCGCCGAACAACGGCTCGAAGCCGTGGTGCGCGATGCGGCGGATGGCCGCGCGCTGGTGACGTCGGAGTACCGCCCGGAGTGCCCCGGTGCGCTGGACGCCCTGGCCGATGCGCTGGAGGGCGGCGCCACGCACATCAGCGGTTCGGTGCACCGGTCCGGCAGCGGGGTGCGGATCGATCCGCTCGGGGTGCTCACCCCGGCGGGGACGGTCGTGCCCGATCTCGCCGCGGGTGACGGTTCCACGGCCCTGGCGGCGGTGGCGCGACGACCGTCCGATCCGCTGACGGCGGCGCTGGACGAGGCGATATCCGCCATGTCGGCGGTGCCGCACAGCGGACTGCGTCATCTGAACGTTCCTGCCCGCACCCGGATCGGCGAAGCGGCGACCGCGCTGTCCCGGACCGGCCTGACGCGTGCCGCGACGCTGCTGCGCGCTTTCGTCGAGGCACTCGACGACGGGGCCCTGCCGGCCCAGGAGGCGCTCGCGGCCCGTTCGAGGGCGTGGCTGGACGCCCAGCTCCACCTCCTGGTGAGCAGCGAACTCCGCTCCTGCTGAACAGATTCCGCGACACCGGAATGGCTCCAGCCCTGTCGGCCCGGAACGGCTACGGGCGGTTCAGATAAGCGAGTTGGGGATGCACCTTGAGGTAACCGTCGACGAGGCGCCCGGCCACGGTCACCGAGTCGACCAGCGGGTGCAGTGCGAAGGCCTTCACGGCGGCGGTGCGGGAGCCGCTCGCCGCCGCGTCGAGCACCGCTCGCTCGACGGCCTTGACCGCGGTGACCAGCCCGACGGCGTGGTACGGAAGCGGGTCGACGGCGACGGGACGGGCGCCGTTGGCGTCGACCAGGCACGGCACCTCGATGACGGCGTCCGCGTCGAGGACCGGAAGCGTGGTGCGGTTGCGGACGTTGAGGATGAGCGAGGTCCGTTCGTTGCGGGCGACGGCCCGCATGAGGGCGAGCGCCACCTGCTCGTAGCCGTCGGACTCCAGATCGCTCTCGTCCCGCTCGCCGACCCCGGCGGCCTCCCTGTTCTCCGACATGTAGGTGGCTTCGCGCTCCGCGCGGGTCCGGTCCCAGGCGGACAGGGCGGGGGTGGCGGGGTCCTTCATCCGGGCGTAGAAACCCTCCTGCTGCTCCCGGAGGAAGGCACCGCGGGTCTGCTCGGCGTCCTGGTAGGCGCGGACCGCTTCCCGGTTGAAGTAGTAGTAGTGCAGATACTCGTTGGGGACGGCGCCCAGCGACCGCAGCCAGTCGGTGCCGAAGAGCCTGCCCTCCTCGAAGGAGCCGAGGAGCGCCGGATCCGCGAGCAGTCCCGGGAGTTCGTCCCGGCCGTCGACGTACAGTCCGCGGACCCAGCCCAGGTGGTTGAGCCCGACGTAGTCGATCCGGGCCCGGTCGGGGTCGGCTCCGAGCACCCGGGCGATGCGGCGGCCGAGCCCCACCGGCGAGTCGCAGATGCCGATGACCCGGTCGCCCAGGTAGTGGGACATGGCCTCGGTGACCAGGCCCGCCGGGTTGGTGAAGTTGATGACCCACGCCTCGGGGGCGAGCCGCGCGATGCGCTGGGCGAGGTCGACGGCGACGGGCACGGTGCGCAGTCCGTACGCGATGCCGCCCGCGCCGACCGTCTCCTGGCCGAGTACGCCCTCGTCGAGGGCGACCCGCTCGTCGGCGGCCCGGCCTTCGAGGCCGCCGACGCGGATCGCCGAGAAGACGAAGTCGGCGCCGCGCAGCGCTTCGTCGAGCTCGGTGGTGGCGGTGACGGCGGGCGCGTCCGGGACGCCGGCGGCCTGTTCGCCGAGCACCCGGGCCACGGCGGTGAGCCGGTCGGCGTCGGTGTCGTAGAGGGTTACCGCGGACACGCGGCCTTCGGCGTGATCGGCGAGCAGCGCCCCGTACACGAGTGGAACCCGGAATCCGCCGCCGCCCAGAATTGTCAGCTTCACGCTTCCGCATGGTACGGGGGCGGGCCCGGTCCGGGGCCGAACGACCACGGTCGGCGGCGCCCACCCGGTTGCCTGGGACGGCGTCCGGCCCGGTGGCCGCGAACCCGGAGGTCCTGGGCCACCGGGCCGGATACCGGTGCGTCTTCACTCCCGAGGAGGTGTGCCGGGTCAGCTGCCGCTCCACCATCGCGAGACGGCCCGCCACAGCCTCGCCGGTGCGGATTCACCGCGCTGCTGCGGGATCCGGCCGACGGCGGACGGGGCGGACGCGGAGGCAGGGCTCCCGGTTTCGTCCACGGCGGTGGCCGTGGACGCCGTATCCGTCGGCACGGTGGACGAGGCACGTCCGGGTGTGGGTGCGGTGTGCCGGACCGTCGGCTGGAGCTCCCAGTCCTGGCGCTGCGGGTTGGGCCTGCCCATGGACGGCGGTTCCTTGTCGTCCTGCGGCGGGCGGGAGGCGAAGTCGGCCGGCAGCTCCACCAGGTGCCGGCCCATGATGTTGCCGACCCAGCTCAGCTCGGTCTCCTCGACGGCCAGTTCGAGGTCGGGCAGTCGCATCAGCAGGGCGTCGACGCCGACGTCCGCGATGGCTCGTCCGATGTCCTGCCCCGGGCATTCGTGGGGGCCGCCGCTGAACGCGAGGTGGGCGCGGTTGCCCGCCATGTCGGCGCCCGTATCGGGCCGGACCACCGGGTCGGAGTTGGCCGGTGCGATGCCCACGATCAGCGCGTCGCCGGCCTTGATCTGCTTGCCGCCGAGCTCGGTGTCACCGACCGCCCAGCGGCCGAAGACCGCGGTGAACGGCGGTTCGTCCCACAGCGTCTGCTCGACCGCTTCGGGGACCGTCATATGACCGCCGCTGAGCCTGGCCCGGAACCGCGGGTCGGTGAGCACCATCCGCAGGACGTTGGCGATCAGGTTGGCGGTCGCCTCGTAGGAGGCGATGAGGATCAGCCGGAGATGCTCGCTGACCTCCTGGTCGTTCAGCCCGGCGGGGTGCTCGACGAGCCAGGTGGCGAAGTCGTCCGCCGGGTCGCGCCGACGGCGCTGGACGAGCCGGGTCAGCGCGTCGAGCACGTAGGCGTTGCTCGCGACCGCGGTCGCCGTGCCGCGGGTCATGTCGCGGGCGGCCTGGACCATCCGGTCGTTGTACTCCTCGGGCATGCCGATG
This sequence comes from Streptomyces sp. NBC_00012, assembly GCF_045040875.1. Lineage (NCBI taxonomy): Bacteria > Bacillati > Actinomycetota > Actinomycetes > Kitasatosporales > Streptomycetaceae > Streptomyces > Streptomyces sp. NBC_00012. Next base: position 1,419,976 of record NZ_CP108309.1, read on the forward strand.
ATCGCGCACATCACCATCATCGGAAGCCGCTCGGCGAACTGGGTGACCAGGTCGACACGGCCCTGCTGGCAGAAGTCGTTGACGAGCCGGTTGCTGTAGCGGTTGACGTGGCGGCGGACGCCGCGGGTGTCGATCCGGCCCATGCTGTCGGTGACCGCGCCACGCAGACGCTCATGGGTGGCCCCGTCGGCGAACACGCACATCGGCTGCCAGGTGAAGATCGGGGCCAGCGGGTGGTCCGGGGCGACGCTGCCGTCCTGCAGGGCCCGCCATCGCCGGGAGTCGCGGGAGAACTGCGAGGGGGTCCGGGTCATGTGCAGGTTCTCGCTGTGCCCGAGAACCAGCCAGGCGGGTACGTCCCCGTGCAGCAACACGGGGGCCACGGTGCCGTGTTCGGCGCGCAGCTTGTCGTAGAGCCCGTGGGGGTCCCGCTCGGCCTCCGGGCCGTAGAACCGGCGCAGTCCGCCGGGGCCGATGCCGAGGCCGTGGGCCGGGCATCCGGGGGGCGGAACCGGCCCCTGGGCCGCTCCGGGCTCGTAGTGGAATGGGGTTGTCACGATCGCTCCAGGGATCAGGCCAAGTACCGGAAGGATGGAGATGCGCGAGGGGGTTGGTCCTGCGGTCAGGCGAGCGGGAGAGCCAGACTGTGCAGATAACGCATCAGGGTCATCAGCACGTCGCGGCTGGAGCCGCGCAGTCGGGCGTCGCAGTCGATCATCGGGACCTCGTCGGGGAGGTCCAGTGCGCTCCGCAGCGCCTCGACGGGGTGCTTCGGGGCCCCGGGGAAGGTGTTGATGGCGACGACGAACGGCACGCCACGCTCCTCCAGCCTCCCGATGACGTCGAAGCTGACTTCGAGGCGCCGGGTGTCGACGAGGACCACCGCGCCGAGGGCACCTTCGAACAGCCCGTTCCACAGGAACCAGAACCGCTCCTGGCCCGGGGTGCCGAACAGGTAGAGGATCAGCTCCTCACTGATGGAGATACGGCCGAAGTCCATGGCGACGGTCGTGGCGGTCTTGCTCTCCACCCCGAAGTTGTCGTCCACGCCGACACCGGCCTGGGTCATGGTCTCCTCGGTGGTCAGCGGCCGGATCTCGCTGACGGAACCGACCATGGTCGTCTTGCCGACCCCGAACCCTCCGACGATCACGACCTTCACCGCAGCTGTCGCCGTGGTGGGAAGGACGTCTTCGCGCCGGGGGCCGGTGATCGTGTCAGAGCTTCTGAAGTCCATGCATCACCGCTTCGAGAAGGGACCTGTCCGGGAGAGTGGCGCGGACGATGGGTGCGCGCGATTCGATGAGCCCGGCAGCGAGGAGTTCGGTGAGGAGCGAGGTCACCACGCTGAAGGGCAGACCGAGGTATGCCGAGATCTCGGCGACGGATAACGGTGCCTGACAGAGCCGCAGGATCACGGCCTGCTCGGGCTGGACCGTCGGTGTCGGCTGTGCCTGCGCGACGATCATCGTGACCAGGTCGAGCTGCGCCCGCTCGCTGCCGTCGGGATCGCCGGTGATCACGTACAGCCGTTCCGGATCGCTCAGTACCGGATCGGCTTTTCGGCGTTCTCGTCGGGGAGAGTTCATCCGGCCTGCCCGTCGTGGCGCGGCGGGCTCGTCAGGTGGGCACCGATCCTGACGACCATGTCACGCATCCGCGATCCGACGAGCCCCGCGTCGACCGTCTCACCGGCGAGCACCGCGAGGTACGCGCCCGTTCCAGCGGCCATCAGGTAAAAGAAGCCGCCGGTGACCTCGATGACGACCAGCCGCATGAGCCCGTCGCTGTAGGGGATTTCGGAGGCGACGGCGGCGGCCAGGCTCTGCAGTCCGGCACAGGCCGCCGCGAGGCGGTCGGCGACGTCGGGGTCGCCGCCGTGCCGGGCGATGCGCAGACCGTCGGCGGAGAGCACCACGATCTGGTGGATGTCCGGTACGTCGTCGGCCAGTTCCTTGAGCATCCAGTCCATGTTTCCCCGCTGCTGGATCACTTCAGGTCTCCCTTGTCCCACGCATCGTCAGAGTCTTCGTCGGTCTTCGGATCCTGCGGCACGCCGTTGACCGCGTTGGTGAAGGCCTCCAGCCAGAGCCCGGGGGGCTGCTCCTTGCCGCCTTCGCCGCCGGGTCCGTGGCCGTTGGTGTGGCCGTTCGCGTAGCCGTTGCGCCGGCCTGCGGTGGGGTCGACGGGCTGGGCCGGGAGGTTGTGCGAGCCCAGGGGTGCCCGGCCTCGGCTGCGGCGTTGCGGGAGCCCGCCCGCGGTCCACTCCGTCACCACGGGGACGTCGTTCTCCATGGCGGCGGCGGGGAGGGCCGGCCGGGTGGCGGGCGCGACCGGCCCGGTGGCGGGTCGCTGGGCCACGGGGGTACGGGGCTTGCGGCGGGCCGGCACGACGTGCTTCATGGCCTCCTGGTCGATGTCGCTGGTGGGCCTCGACGTGGCGCCGATGCCGTGGGCGATGCCGGGGGCGGGTCCGGTGGTGATCATGGCGCGGGGCACGATGAGCACGGCGCGGACACCGCCGTACGCGGACTGCCGCAGCGAAACCTGCAGGTCGTACATCCGCGAGAGCCGGCCGACGACGGCCATGCCGAGCCGCGGGGACTCGCCGAGGTCGTTCATGTTGGAGCCGGCCTGGGCCCTGGCGAGCATGTTCTCGGCCCGCGAGCGGGCCTCCTCGCTGAGCGAGACGCCGCCGTCCTCGATCTCGATGGCGATGCCGGTCTGCACCTCGACGGCGGTGACGTGCACCCGGGTCTGCGGGGGCGAGTAGCGGGTGGCGTTGTCGAGGAGTTCGGCACAGGCGTGGATGAGCGGCTCGACTGCGGTGCCGATGATGGCGACCTTGGCGATCGAGTGCAGATCGACGCGGGGGTACTCCAGGATCCGTGACATGGCGCCGCGCAGCACGCTGAACAGCGGTACGGGCTTGGGCCACTGACGGCTGGGCCGGGCGCCGCCGAGTACCGCGATGGAGTCGGCGAGGCGGCCGATCAGTGCGGTGCCGTGGTCGATGCGGAGCAGGTCGTCGAAGACGTCGGGGTTGCGCCCGTGGTGCTCCTCCATCTCACGCAGTTCACTCGCCTGACGGTGGACGATCGCCTGGACGCGCCGGGCGACGTTGACGAAGGCGCGCTGCGCGGAGTCACGCATCGCCTCTTCGTTGTCGATGATGTGCAGAACCGTGTAGACGAGGGTGCGCTGGGCATCGGGCAGGTCGCGGTAGAGCTCGTCCGCGTCGACGACGTCACGGAGCACCTCTTCGGGCGAATTGCCCACGCGCAGCCGGTGGATCGCGGCCGGCAGGAGCTCCTTGCTGATCCGCACGGTCTCGTCGTCATGGGTGGCGATGCGCCGCTCCAGGTCGGCGAAGCGCCGCTCGTACACCGCGCGCTGGGAACGCAGATCGCGCGCCCGGCGGGCGAGTTGGACGCTCAGGGCGGCGACCACCACGGTGGCGACGGCACCGCACCAGACGACTGGTATCCGCGCGGCCGTGGAAACCAGTGCCGCCGCGGCGGCGGTGGCGCCGCCCATCAGGAGCACGGGCAGGAACACGGCGCGAGCGACGGAGGAATCTCGGTCGCTCGGCGGTGATTCAACACGAACCATCTAAGACCTCTGGCGGTTGATTCGGGAGGTATGCACGCTTGCAGGACAGTCGGGAACAAGCGCTCGAATTCATATCAACTCGACTTCACTGCGCGTGAGCTTAGTCAGATCGAATCAGTGCTTCGGCACATTCACCCAACCCCCTGCGCGAGCGCTCCAGCGGTAATACACTCACGAGTTTTTGCACGCACCGCCGTCGCACGCACACAAGGAGTGACAGTCGGGGCGATTCGGTGAAGGGACGAGCCACTCGTACCGGAGAGCGGGACAAAATATTGTTGATACGGAGCGATTTCGGTGATCTCAGTGTCCTGTCGGTCCCGCAAACCGTCCCGCCTTCCAGGACAGGCGTACATGCGATCGAACCAGATCGAAAGGAGCACATTCATGACTCAGGGGCGGGTGGACGGCGCGGTCGCCGGACTGACGGGCGGCACGGCCGGCATCGCGCGCGTCGCCGAACACACCGGAAACGAAGGGGAACTGACACACCATGGGGCCTGATCGGGGCTACACCATCGAATCGCTGGACACCGGGCTCCGGTTGATGCAGCTCTTCCTCACTCACGACACGCTCACCGTCTCCGAGGCCGCCGAGCTGCTCTCCGTCGGCCGGTCCACCGCGCACCGGGTCCTCAGCACCCTGGAAGGACGCGGCTTCGCGACGCGGGACTTCTCGGGCCGCGGCTACTCGGCCGGTCCGGAGCTGGTCAGGCTCGGCCGCCCGGCGGGATTCGGTCCGGCCGTCCGTGAGCGGCTCACGGTGGTGCTGGACGACGCGGTGCTGCGCACCGGCGAAACCGTGCAGTCCATCGCGCTGATCGGTGACCGGATCATCGTCACCGACGGCCGCGAGTCCTCGCAGCCGGTGCGGGTGATGCCGGAACCCGGCAGTACACACCCCGCCCACGCCACGTCGGGCGGGAAGTTGCTGTTGTCCCGGATGACGCCGGAGCAGGTCTGCTCCCTCTACCCGGGCGAGGAGCTGTACGCGGCCACGCCGTCCACCGTCGTCTCGCGCTCCGCGCTGCTCGACGAACTCCAGGAGATCCGCTCCCTCGGCTACGCGCTCAGCCGCGGGGAATCGGTCCGGGGCATGAACACCGTGGCCGTGGCGCTGGCGGGATCGAGCCGGCGCGACCGGCTCGCCCTGATGGCGTCGGCACCGGCCGATCGCGGCGACGACACGGCGCTCGTCCGCCTCGCCGGAGAACTCCGCGTGTCCGTCGCGCTGTCGGCCACGGTCTGAGCGGTCCCACCCGCGCGGCCACGGACGCGCGGCCACGGACGAGCGTGCGCCGGAGCGGACCGCCGGAGCGCGCCGCCCCGCTCCGGCGGTCCGCTCCGGTGACCCCCTCCCCCGCAGTGTCTACAGCCGGAGTTCGACGGCGTGTGCGTCCACCAGGCCGGCGATCCGTGCGAGCACGCCGTCCGCGGGTTGCGGCTCCAGCCGGGTTCCGCCGCGCAGACGCAGCGCCACCTGTCCCTCGGCGGCCTCCCTCGCTCCGATCACCGCCTGACAGGGCGCCAGGCGGGCTTCCCGGATGCGGGCGCCGAGGGTGCCGCGTTCCGGCCCGGCGATCTCGGCCCGCAGCCCCAGATCGGTGCATTTCCGGGCGAACGCCTCGGCGTCCGGCAGTTCCGCGTCGGAGATCGGGAGGATCGCCAGCTGGGTGGGGGCGAGCCAGGCGGGGAAGGCCCCGCCGTGCACCTCGATCAGATGGGCGACGGCTCGCTCCACACTGCCGATGATGCTGCGGTGGATCATGACCGGCCGGTGTTTCGCACCGTCGCGACCGATGTAGCGCAGGTCGAACCGGCCCGGCTGATGAAAGTCGATCTGGACGGTGGAGAGGGTGGACTCCCGGCCGGCGCCGTCGGCGACCTGGACATCGATCTTGGGACCGTAGAACGCGGCCTCTCCCTCGGCCGCCTCGTACGGCACCCCCGAGCGGTCGAGGACCTCGGTCAGCAGGGCGGTGGACTTCTGCCACATCCCGGGATCGTCGACGTACTTGCCTCCCGGGCCCGGCAGGGAGAGCCGGTAGCGGGCCGGGCTGATGCCCAGCGCCCGGTACGCCGCGCCGATCAGCTCCAGCGCGGCGCTCGCCTCCTCGGCCACCTGGTCGGGGGTGCAGAAGATGTGCGCGTCGTTCAGCTGGATGGAACGCACCCGGGTCAGTCCGCCGAGCACTCCGGAGAGCTCGGAGCGGTACATGCCGCCCAGCTCGGCCATGCGCAGCGGCAGTTCGCGGTAGCTGTGCGCGCGGGAGCGGTAGATGACGGCGTGGTGCGGACACAGGCTCGGCCGCAGCACGACCTGTTCCCCGCCCAGGTCCATCGGCGGGAACATGTCGTCGCTGTAGTGCGACCAGTGCCCGGAGATCTCGTACAGCTCCCGCTTGCCGAGCACCGGCGAGTACACGTGCCGGTAGCCGGCCCGTCGTTCGGCGGTGCGGACGTACTCCTCCAGGGTGTGGCGCACGGCGGCGCCGTCCGGCAGCCAGTAGGGCAGTCCCGCGCCGATCAGCGGGTCGGTGTCGAAAAGGCCCAGCTCGCGGCCGAGCTTGCGGTGGTCGTGCATGGCGGTCTCCTCGCGGTCGTCGGGCGGGTGACCGCAAGGCGAAGCCCCGGGGCACTCGCCCCGGGGCTTCTCACTGCACAGCTGTCAGCGCGCCGGGACACTCTCCGGCGTCGTCGTCATGGCAGCGCGCTTCATGCGGTGGACACTAGCAGCGGCGCACCGGCGTCCGCGCGGTTTTCTTTTCCGCGCCGCGGGTACGGACCCGCGCACCCGCCCCGGTTCAGCGCCGGCCGCCGCCGATCCGCCCCTCCAGCTGCACCAGCAGTTCACTGAGCTGGGCGCTGAGCCGGGTACGCGTGTCCTCGTCGAGACCGGAGAGCACCGCGCGCTCGTACGCGAGCTGCCGGGGCAGCAGCATGTCCACCAGTGCGCGCCCCTCCTCGGTGAGGCGGATGTGATTGACCCGGCGGTCGCGGTCGTCGCCGCGGCGGTCGACGAGACCACGTTCCTGAAGGACCCGCAGTCGCTTGGTGACGGCGGCGCCGGACGAGAACGTCTCCCTGGCCAGTTCACCGGGGGTGAGTTCGCGGTCGGTGCGGCGTACGGCACCGAGCAGGTCGAACTCCGCGCGGGTCAGCCCGGCCTCGCGCAGCGGGGCGTCCTCGGCCTGCTGGAGCAGGGCGGCGCAGCGGTTGATGCGGCCGATGAGTTCCATCGGTCCGGTGTCCAGTTCCGGGTTGACGGCCTGCCACTGCCGTACCACCGAGGCGACGATGTCGTCGGTCACACCGCTCCGTTCTCCGGGGCGCGGGCGATCGACCCCCGCCGTGTTGCTGTCGCGGCGAGCGTACGGTGTCCGGCCTGCTCGGCCGCGAGGACCCGCTCCTGGGGCAGGGCACGCTGCCACCATTCGCCCGCGGCGGTGTCGTCGGCCTCGCGCAGTTCCACGAGCGATCCGGTCAGCCTGCGGCGGGCGGCTTCGAGCGCGGCGGGTGTCGGCTGCGGGGCGGCCAGTGCGTGTACGGCGTGGGCGCGGGCCAGGTCGGTGGCGGCGAGTGCCTTCTCCAGGCGTCCGGCAGCGCGGCGGTTGGTCACCAGCATGGCGGCGAGCAGGCCCGCCCCCGCGCCGATGACGGTGTCCAGGACCCGGTCGCCGATGAGCTCACCGGCCGGGTGGGTGCCGCCGAATTCCAGGACCAGCAGTGCCATCGGGGTGACGGCGACGGAGCCGAGCCAGTAGTTGCGGGTGATCAGGGCCTCGGCCGCGAAGGCGAAGAACAGGCAGAAGCCGATGAGGGCCAGCGGGCCGGTGCGGCTGACCGGGAGGATCGCGGCGAAGACGAGGACGCCGAGCAGATTGCCGAGGGTGCGCTGGAGGGCCCGGTTCCAGGACAGGGTCACATTGGCCTGGTACAAGGAGGCGGCGGTGACGATCGCCCAGTAGGGGCGGCCGACACCGGCCGCCTGGGATACGTATCCGGCCAGGGCGCAGCCGACGAGAGCGCGGGCGCCGATGGGCAGCAGCGGGGAGCCCGGGGCGAGGCTGCGCAGCAGCGCGCGGCGGGCCTCGCGACGGCTCGCGCCGCGCCGGGCGGCCCGTTCGGCGTCGATGCCGAACAGCTCCTCGGCCGTGCCCGGGGCGGGCGGCGGGGTGGGGACGGGGCCGCGGGCGCGGGCCTGCCGGGCCCAGGCGCGGAGCTGTTCCGGGTCCGGAACGGCCGGGGCGGCGCCGAGGGTGCCTCCGGCGAGGGCGGCTTCGGCGCGTACGACCAGCCGTTCGAGTGACCGGCGTACGGGCGTGGGGCGTCCGGCGGCCAGCAGTGTCTGCCAGGCCGCGTGCACGGTGGCGGCCGCGGCGTGCCGGGTGCGGTGGCCGGGGTCGGCCAGGTACGCCGCGGCGGCGTCGAGGGCGCGGGCCGTCGCCCGGCGCTCCGGGCCCTCCCGGCGCAGGAGCGCGGGGCCCACCGTGACCAGCCAGGCGATGGCGCCCGCGGCCAGGGTCAGCACGACATGGCCGGGCACCTGGCCGAGACGCTGTGGGGCGAAGAGGGCGGCGGAGGTGACGAACGTGAAGATCACCGGTCCGGGCGGGCCGATGCGGGTGGCGTCACAGAGCGTCTTCTGCCCTGCGGCGAGCAGCGCCCCCACCGCGATCAGCACGGCGGTCGAACCGGTGAGAGAGGCCGCGACCAGGGATATCGCCATGCCGATCACCATGGACACGACGACTCCGGCGACCGCCCGGGCCCGCCGGGCATACGGCAGGTTGTGGCCGTACAGCGCACAGAGCGAACCGGCCATCGTGTACATCACGAGGTCGAGCCGGCCGAGGGCGAGCAGCACCAGATCCGGTACGGCGGTGGCGACGACCACGCTCAGCGCCGGTTTGAACCACATGTCCGAGGGCCGGGCGAGACGCAGCGGGGTCGCCAGCGGGAGTCTGCGGACGGAGGGCCGCCGGGGCCGGATAGTTGTATCACTCACCCAAACACTTTAGCAGGTATTACACCCGTAAAATATTTTTCCCCGATGGCCGCACCCCGCGCGAGGTCATAGCGTTCAACTGCGCGAGGGCGGACAGGTGCGGGCACAGGCACGCGTCCACGCGCCCACGCATCCACGGAGGAACCCGAATGAAGCTCACCGAACCGGTGCCCAGCGGCCCCTGCTGGATCGAGCTGAGTACCCCCGACATCCCGGCCGCCAAGTCGTTCTACACGGCGCTATTCGGCTGGCGCCCGGAGACCGATCCGCGCGAGGAGGCGGGCGGCTACACGATGGCGCACCTCGGCGACGCGCGGGTGGCCGCGCTCAGCCCGGTCTATCAGCCGGGTCAGCCGACCGCCTGGACGGTCTCGTTCGCCACGGACGACACGGACGGCACCGTCGAGCGGGTGAAGTCGGCGGGCGGTTCGCTCCTGGTCGGCCCGATGGACGTGTTCGACCAGGGCAGGTTCGCGGTCGTCGCCGATCCGTCCGGCGCCGTGTTCTCGCTGTGGCAGGGGCGCGCCTTCGCCGGTGCCGAGCGGTTGAACGACCCCGGTGCGCTCGGCTGGGTCGAGCTCGTCACCCGCGAGGCAGGCCCGGCACTCGCCTTCTACCCCGCGGTCTTCGGGTGGACGGTGAACGCCGCGTCGGACCGGTACACGCAGTGGGGCGTGGCCGGTGAGGACTTCGGCGGCATGCTGATCATGGACGACCGGTTCCCGCCGGAGGCGCCGCCGAACTGGCTGCCGTACTTCGCCGTGGCGGATGTCGACGCGACGGCCGCCACGGCTCAGGGCGCCGGCGGCGAACTGCTGATGCCGCCGACGGACATCCCGCAAGGGCCGCGGATCGCGGTCGTACGGGACCCGCAGGGCGCGGTGTTCGGCATCCACCGGTCGGGCGGCAAAGGCTGACGGCTGCCGCACCTCTGCGCCTTGCCGGGGCATCCGACACAGCCGGTGCGCGGAAACCTCTTCGTACCCACCGGTCCGACATCCGCCCGCAGCGGGCGGCGAGCACGGCACCCTGGAGTTCAGCCGATGTACGAGAGCGATGCCGGACTGCTCGCCCCCGGGCGGGCCGGCTCCCCCGCCGAGACGGCCACCGGCGACAGCGCCTTTCTGCAGGCGATGCTCGACGCCGAGGCAGCACTCACCCGTGCCCAGTCCGACTGCGGGCTCGCCCCCGCCGGGGCGGGGGCGGCGGTGACGGCCGCGGCTGCCGACGTGGGCCGTTTCGACGTACGGGATCTGGCGCTGCGCGCCCGCGCGGGCGGCGATCCGGTCATCCCGCTGGTCATGGAGCTCGTCGCCGCGGTGGAACCGGACATCCGGCCGTATGTGCACCGGGGCGCGACCAGCCAGGACATCCTCGACACCGCGGCCATGCTGGTCGCCGCACGGACCCTGGCTCCGCTGCTGGACGATCTGGCGCGGACCGCGGACGCGGTGGCCCTGCTCGCCACCTCGCACCGCAACACCCCGATGGCCGCCCGGACCCTCACCCAGCACGCCGTGCCGACCACCTTCGGGCTCAAGGCGGCCGGATGGCGGGCGCTGGTCCTCGACGCAAGGGACCGTCTCTCGGTCGTACGGGAGTCGCTTCCCGCCCAACTCGGCGGCGTGGCGGGAACACTGGCCGCCTTCGAGGCGTACGCGCCCACCGAGGACATCGACGCGATCGATCCGGGGCTGCCCCTGATCCAGGCGTTCGCGAACGAACTCGGCCTGGCCGAACCGCTGTTGCCATGGCACACCTTGCGTACCCCGATCGCGGACCTGGCGGGCGCGCTCGCCTTCACCGCGGGTGCGCTCGGCAAGACGGCGGCCGATGTGCTCAGCCTTTCCCGGACCGAGATCGGCGAGGTCACCGAGGGGCAGGGCGACGGTTCGTCCGTCATGGCGCACCGGGCCGGTCCGGTGCACGCCACGCTGATCGCGGCCGCCGCCCGTCGCGCCCCCGGCCTGGCGGCGACGCTGTACGGATCGCTCGTCGCCGAGGACGAGCGGCCGGCCGGGGCGTGGCACGCCGAGTGGGAGCCGCTGCGCGAACTGCTGCGGCTCGTCGGCGGAGCCGCGCGCCGCGCCGCCGAACTCACCGGCGCACTGCGCGTCGTCCCCTACGCCATGCGGGAGAATCTCCAGCTCACCGACGGCCTGATCGTCTCGGAGCGACTGGCCGCCGTGTTCGCCGAACGGATCGGCCGCAGGCGCGCCGAGGAGGTTCTGGTCAGCGCCGCAGACCGGGCCCGCGCGGAGACCACGGACCTGGCCGACGTCCTCGCCGACGTACTCGACGAGGAGCCCGAACTCGCCGGTCTCGACCTGGGCGAACTGACCGACCCGGCCCGCTACACCGGCTGCGCGGGCGCCCTCACCGACCGGGCACTCGATCGCGGCTGACCGGCCCCGTCACGCCGGGCCCGCCCTCATCGCATCAGCCGGCCGTCGCGGGCGATGACCCGGCCCGCGCGTACGACCATGGCCGGGACCGGTCGGTCCACGACGGCCTCGGGCAGCGAACCCGCGGCCACCAGCACGAAGTCGGCCGGGTCGCCGGTCTCCAGCCGGGAGGCGGGCAGCCCGAGCAGGGCGGCGCCGCCCTGGGCCACCGCCTCGTAGCAGGCGGCGAGTTCGGCATCGGTGCGGGCATCCGTGCGGTACGCGAGCAGATGGGCCCGGGCGATCATGTCGCCGTCGCCGAACGGTGTCCACGCATCGCGCACACCGTCGGAACCGACGGCGAGCCGCACGCCGTGCGGGGTCAGCCGTGCCGGGTCCAGCACCGGGTCACCGCCCAGCGCGCAGGTGACCAGGGAGACGCCGGCCTCGGCCAGCAATGTGGCGACGGACTCGCGTTCGGTGCCGTCGAGCTCGGCGACGGCGAAGGCATGGCCGAGGGTGACATGTCCCTGCATCCCCGCCGCGACGGTACGCCGGGCGATCTCGGTGACCTGACGGATGCCTGCCGGTCCGCCGTCGTGCAGATGGATGTCGAGCGGTACGCCCTTGCGGGCGGCCAGCCCGAACACGAAGTCCAGCTGGCCTTCCATGTCGCCGTCGATGCCGATCGGGTCGAGGCCGCCGACGACGTCGGCGCCCTCGGACAGGGCCCGCTCCATGAGTTCGCCGGTGCCGGGCCGGCTCAACAGGCCGAGCTGGGGGAAGGCGACGATCTGGACGTCGAGGAGGTCCTTGCGGGCATCGGCCGCCGCCCGGGCTCCGTGCACTGCGGACAGACCGTGGACGGGGGCGACATCCACATGGGCCCGCATGGCGCGGGTGCCACGGGCGATGGCCCGGTCCATGAGCGCCCCGACCCGCTCCACCACCGGATCCTTGAAGGCGGCCCTGGCCCGTACGTCGCCCTCGATCAGGTCCCGGAGCGTGTCGGCGGGTTCGCGGCTCAGCCAGGGCCCGCCCCAGGTCGACTTGTCGGGGTGGATGTGCGCGTCGACGGGCGAGGGCAGAGCGAGGGCACCCGCGGCGTCCACGGTCGCACAGCCGTCGGGCAGCTCCGCGGGGTCGTACGCGGCTATCCGGCCGTCGGAGACCAGCAGGTCACGGGTGCGCCCGTCGGCAGAACGGACGGCGGTGAACAGGACGTGGGTGCGGGCGGGGGCGGGCGTCGCCATGGGGCGGGGGTCTCCTTCGGTGGTGCGCGACGTCGTGCGCGGGTCCGGTCGTCTGGGTCAGGGCCGGGGCCGGGGCCGGGGGCCGGAATCCGCGGCGGCCGGTCCGGCTTCACGGTCCGGGGTGCCGGCGGCTTCACGGTCCGGGGTGCCGGCGGCGAGCATCCGCATCGCGGTCTCGCGCGTCCCGGCCACATGACGGCGGGCGATCCGTTCCGCCGCCTCCGCGTCACCGCTCCGGATCGCTTCGAAGAGCAGTTCGTGCTCCCCGCACATCACGGGACCGTCGCCCGGCTCGGAGGTGAGGCTGAAGAGGCGGCGCAGCCGGCCGTCGAGCGATGCCATCAGCCCCTGGAGCAGCGGATTGCCGGACATGACGACGATCTGCTGATGGAAGTCGGCGTGGACCGAGCCCAGTTCGCGGGTCCGGCGGGCGGAGTCGGCGGCACGGCTGGCCTGCTCCAGGAGCTTTTCCAGGGTGCGCAGGCCGGCCCGGTCGGCGCGGCGGGCGGCCAGCGAGGCCGCCAGCGCCTCCAGGTGTTCCCGGATGTCGAAGAAGTCCGCGGCCTCGGCCGGGCCGAGCGGGGCGACGAACGCGCCCTTGCGCGCCTGCGCCGCGATGAACCCCTCGGTCTCCAGCCGCTGGATGGCCTCCCGTACAGGGATACGGGACACCCCCAGCTCGTCCGCGAGTTCCCGTTCGACGACCCGGTGCCCGGAGGGGCAGCGGCCGTCGGTGATCCTCTCGCGCAGTTCCGCATAGACCTGGTCGCGCAGCGACCGATGTGCCGCACCGATGGTGCCGGTGGCGGTCCGGCCGGCGGTTCGGCTGCCGCTCATGGACTCGCTTCCTGCCCTTCGGAGCCGGTCTCTTCCGGCTCCCGTGCCGCGATCATCGCAGATTCCATAAACCTTCCATACCCCTTGCTCGGCATTCGGTATACCAGATAGCTTGAGCGCCGCGCCTAATTCGGCCGCCCCTGAACTGGCCTTTTCCGCTGCCCCATGCCTGAAGAAGGCATCGGTTTCGGCATCCAGCCGCCCGTTCGCACCTGAGGAACCACCGATGACGCAACCCTCGACGGCTGTCCCGCCGCCCGCCTCCGCCACCCCCTCAGCCATCCGGGATACCACCCGGCCCTCCGGCGAGCCTTCCGGAAGGCTCGCCGGAGGGCAGATCGGAACCTTCGATCTGGTCTTCTTCGTCGTGGCGGCGGCCGCACCGCTGACCGTGCTGGCCGGTGTCGCACCGTTCGCCATCGGGATCGGCGGTCCGGGCACCCCGCTCGGCTATCTGGTCTCCGGTGCGCTGCTGGTGCTGTTCGCCGCCGGGTTCACCGCGATGAGCCGCTATGTGCGCAACGCCGGGGCCTTCTACGCGTACGTGGCCCGAGGCCTCGGCCGTACGCTCGGCGTCGCCACCGCCTACCTGGCGACGCTCTCGTACAACCTCATCGCCCCCGGTGTCGCAGCCGGGTTCGGCTACTTCGCCTCGACGACGCTGAGCGATCTCACCGGTGCGGAACTGCCCTGGTGGCCGCTGTCGACCCTCTGTGTGCTGGGCACCGGGGTGCTGGGCTGGCTGCGGGTCACGCTGAGCGCGAAGGTGCTGGGGGTGGCGCTGGTCCTGGAGGTCCTGGTGCTGCTGGTGATGGACGTCGGGGTGCTGGCGGACCGCGGGACCGCCGCTCTGGACGTCACGTCCTTCGACCCGTCGGTGCTGGCCTCCTCGGGTGGCATGGCGGGGATGTTCGTCCTGGTAATCGGCGCGTTCACGGGCTTCGAAGCGACCGCGATCTACGCCGAGGAGGCGCGCGACCCGGACCGCACCGTGCCCCGTGCCACCTTTGTCGCCATCGGCTTCCTGGCACTGTTCTACGCCGCCGGGGTGTGGATCCTGATGGGCGGCTTCGGCACGGACGAGTCGGTCTCGATGGCCCGGTCCTCGGACGGCCCGCGGCTGACGTTCCACGCGGCCGACCGGTTCGTCGGGCCGTGGCTGGCCGACTCCATGCATGTGCTGATCGTGGTCAGCGCGTTCGCCGCGACCCTCGCCTTCCACAATGCCGCGGCCCGCTACCTCTACGCCCTGGGCCGCGAGGGACTGCTGCCGCGCCGGCTGGGCCGGGTGTCGCCCCGGCAGGGCTCGCCGGTGACGGCGGTCGTCGTGCAGACCGTCTTCGGTCTGGTGGTCGTGGGAGGCGGTGCGCTGATCGGCGCGGATCCGTACTCCGAGATCTTCCTGTGGACCAACAGCACCGGCGTGCTCGGCATCATGATCATGCAGGCGCTGGCCGCGCTCGCCGTCTGCTTCTTCTTCCGCCGGGACCGGCACTCCATGTCGGTCTGGCGGGTCGCGGTCGCACCGCTGATCGCGTTCGTGGGTCTCGCGCTCCTTTCGGTGCTGGCGATGCTCCACTTCGACCTGCTCACCGGGCGCACGGGTGCGGTCAACGCGGCGCTGCTGGTGCCACTGCCGGTGGTGCTCGTGGCCGGCTTCGTGGTCGCGCTGCGCATCCGGCGCGCCGACCCCGAACGGTACGCGCGGCTCACCGAGGTGGACGTGGAACGGGACTGAGCGTCGCGGCTGCGCCGGGACGACGCGAACGGCCTGAACCGCCTCCGCCGCGGTCAGCCCTCGTCAGCCCTCCGCGTCGTCCCCGCGGAGCCTGGCGTGCAGATGCATGTCGTGCCAGCCGTCGGCGTGCAGATGGGAGTGGCGCCGGGTGCCCTCCAGGGCGAACCCCGTCTTGGCCGCCACCCGGCAGGAAGCCTCGTTCAGCACGGAGTGCGCGAGTTCCAGCCGCTCGAACCCGATGGCGTCGAACGCCCAGCGCGCGAGCGCGGAGACGGCCCGTGGCGCCACGCCCCGTCCGCGGGCGGCCGGCAGCACCCAGTAGGCGCATTCCGCCAGACCGACCGCCGGGATCATGGAGCGGAGCGAGATCCGGCCGAGGACTTCCCCGATTCCGTCGCTCGCCCCCCGAGGACGTACGGCGGCCCAGTGCGCCGCGGTCTCGCCGTGCCAGGCGTCCTGCCACTGCCGGATCCAGCCGCGCGCCTCGTCCTCACTGTCGGCGCGGCGCAGATGCCAGTGCTGGATCGCCGGATCGGAGAAGGCCGCGACGACCGCCGGTGCGTCCTCGCGCCGCCACGGCCGCAGACGCAGGTCGTCGGCGACGACGAGAGCCGGCTGGGCGGAGTCCGCGAGGCGGCCCCGGGGAATGAGCGGCGGCACCAAGTACGGCATGGGCGCATCATGGCACGGCACCCGCCCCCTCGGGCCGGTGCCGTGCCGGGCCGAGGACCGCACGACAACGGCGTCTTCCGCCCGCACCGGGACGTCCCGTTCAGCCGCGTCATCGAGATCGAGCGCGCGAGTGGCACCATTGCCTGGGAGTACCACGACCCGGCGCGCGAGTCGTTCTTCGCCCCGTTCATGGGCAGCGCCCAGCGGCTGCCCAACGGCAACACGCTCGTGACGGACTCCCCCGCGGGCCGCCTCTTCGAGACGAATTGCACGGACGATCGTGCCGGGGGCACTCGTCACAACATCCACCCCGCCCGCCCCGTCCCACCCCTCTTTGAAAGTTCACACACCGCGTACGATGACGGCATGAACAGGCTGAGCGAACGGATCCACCGACGAGTGCGGGGCACCTGCACGTCGGCCGTGCTCGGCTGGCTGTTCGTACTGCTCGCCATGGTCTCGTGCTGTTCGATCACGGCCCCGGCCGCGCACGGTTCCGCCCCCCACCCGGCGACCGTCGCCCGGACCATCACACCCACGCACCACGCGCTCGCGCGGATCGTGGTGGCCGACGCCCCCGAGGACCGGGGCACGGGCAGCTCCTGCCGCGGCCCGTCCGAGCACTCGACCCCGGTCGTGCTGCCGGGCCAGAGCGCACCGGCAGCCCTTCCCGGTACCCCCGTCGCCGTTCCCGTCGCCCCGCTGACCGGCGCGGCCGCGATCCGCGGCCCGTCCAACGACGCCGTGCGGGAAGTCGACCACCTCCGTCTGCAGGTTCAGCGGATCTAGAGGCAGGACCCGTTCCCCGGGACACCGGGGGGCGCACTCCGCATGCCCTCAGCTCCATCAGTCTTGTTGAACCGAAGGACCCCCATGGCTTCCGCCAAGCAACAGAACAGCTCTGCCTCCGCCCGCCGCGCCAAGCTGGAGGAGGCCCGCCGCAAGGAGCGGGCCCGCGAGCGGCGCAGCCGCATCATCACCATCACCGCGTCCGTCGCCGTGGTCGCCGCGCTCGTCGCGGGCGGCGGCTATCTGATGTCCGCCGCCGACGACAAGGACAAGGCCGAGACCGAGGCCAAGTCCGCTCCGGTGAAGGGCGAGCGGACCTGGGACAAGCTCACCCAGAACCATGTCGAGAAGAAGGTCGGCTACCCGATGAACCCGCCGGTCGGCGGCGATCACAACCCGATCTGGATGAACTGCAACGCCGACGTCTACACCAAGGCGATACCGAAGGAGAACGCCGTCCACTCCCTCGAACACGGAGCGGTCTGGGTCACGTACACGAGCAAGGCGAAGCCGGCCGACATCGAGAAGCTCAGTGAGCGGGTCAAGTCAACGCCCTACTCCCTGATGAGCCCGGTCGAGGACCAGGCCGCCCCGGTCATGCTCAGCGCCTGGGGCAAGCAGGTCACGGTGAACGGTGCCTCCGACGCACGCGTGGGGCAGTTCTTCACCAAGTACGTGCAGGGCCCGCAGACCCCGGAGCCGGGCGCGGCCTGCACGGGCGGGGTCGCCCAGTGATGTCCGCGGCCCGATCCTCGCGTCCGATGGCGCTGGCCGGCGGTGTGGTGCTGCTGCTGGCGGTGGGCCTGGTCGCACTCATGCTGGTACGACCGTCCTCGTCCGCGGGCTCCGACTCCGTCGCGGCCGCCCCCTCGGACACCTCGGTCGACGTCGGGTTCGCCCGTGACATGTCGATCCACCATCAGCAGGCGGTCGAGATGTCGTTCATCGTCCGGGACCGCACGTCCGACGAGGCGGTGCGCCGGCTCGCTTACGACATCATCAACACGCAGGCCAATCAGCGGGGCATGATGCTCGGCTGGCTGGAGATGTGGGGCCGGGCGAAGTCCTCCTCGGCCGCGCCGATGAAGTGGATGAATCACCCCTTCACCCCGAGGGGCGATGGTTCGCTGATGCCCGGCATGGCGACCGATACCGAGCTCGACGCGCTGCGGGCGGCGAAGGGCAGGGACGCCGAGGTCCTGTTCCTGAAGCTGATGACCCCGCACCACCGGGCCGGGGTGGAGATGGCTCAGGCCGCGGCCAACTCGGCGGACACGGATGCGATCAGGAACCTGGCGGCGGGGATGGTGCGCGGCCAGCAGTCGGAGATCGCGCTCATGGCGGACATGCTCGAGGAGCGCGGCGCCGAGGCCTGAGTGCCTCGGGCCCGCATGCACCGGACGGCCCGTTCGCGACAGGGGCACGCCCCTGGCGAACGGGCCGTCCGGTGGCCGGAAAGTCCGGCACGCCGGGTCGCACAGGGGATCGCATAGGCTCGGTCCCGACATGAAGAGCAACGTCACACCGCTGGGGCCCAAGGCCGACAAGGACACGGTGCGCCGCAGCAACCTCAGTCTGGTGCTGCGCGCCGTCCGCGACGAGGCCGAGGGCGGTGCGACCAGGGCCGGGGTCGCCGCGCGGGTGGGGCTGACCCGGGCCGCGGTGTCCTCGCTCGTCGAGCAGCTGCTCGCCATCGGCTTCCTCACCGAGTCCGGCAAGACCTTCAGCGGTCAGGCGGGCCGCCCCGGCACCGCGCTCAAGGTGGCACGCACCGGGCCCGCCGGGCTGGGTGTGGAGGTCAACATCGACTACGTGTCGGTGTGTGTCGTGGATCTGGCGGGCACCGGACGGGTGCGGCTCACCGAGCACCTCGACAACCGCGGCGCGCCCCCCGAGGAGGTCCTGGCGCGGGCGGCCGCCATCGCCGCACGCACCCTGGAGTCGGCGCGCGAGCAGGAACTCCTCCCGGTCGGGGTGGCGCTCGCACTGCCCGGACTGGTCTCCGGCGGTACGGTGCGCCAGGCGCCCAACCTGGGCTGGAACCGCGTTCCGGCCGAGGACCTCTTCGCCGCCGCGCTCACCCGTGCCCGCCCGGGGCACGAGCCGCTGGCGGTGGCCTCCGAGAACGAGGCCAATCTGGCGGCGCTGGCCGAGCTCTGGTTCGGCGGACTCGACGACCTGCGCAGCTTCCTCTATCTGACCGGTGAGATCGGTGTCGGCGGTGCGCTGGTCGTCAACGGTGAGCTGCTGCGCGGTGCGCACGGCTTCGCCGGGGAGATCGGGCATGTGGTGCTGGACGCCGAGGGGCCGGAGTGCCGGTGCGGCTCGCGCGGCTGCCTGGAGCAGTACGCGGGACAGGCGGCGCTGCTGCGGGCCGCCGGGATCGCGGAGTCCGGCGGCGGCGCCGGGGTGGCCGAGCTGGAACGGCGCGCCCGCGCGGGGGACGAACGGGCGGTGGCCGCGGTCGCGGAGGCCGGCCGGATGCTGGGGCGGGTGCTGTCCGGGGCGGTGAATCTGCTCGACCCGGACGCGGTGGTGCTCGGCGGGATCTACCGGAACCTGATGCCGTGGCTGTCGCCGCCCGCCGACCAGGAGCTGACCGGCCGTGTGGTGTCGGGGCTCTGGTCCCCGGGGAGCGGACGGCTGCGCGCCTCGTCCGTCGCGGGTGACGCGGCCCGGGGCGCCGCGGCGCTGGTGCTGACGGGGGTGCTGGCCGACCCTGTGGCGTACGCGGGCCGCCCGGCCGGCTGAGAACCTGCCGGGCGCGCCCCGGGTTCAGCGGACGCCGAGCAGGTGGTCCATCGCCAGCTGGTCCAGGGCCTCGAACGCCATCCCCCGTTCCGCCGCCGCGGTCACGTCGAACTCCTCGTACGCAGACCGGTCGGCCAGCAGGCCGGTGACACCGTCCTCGGCGGTGCGACGGGCCAGTTCGTCCAGCCGGGAGGCGCGCAACGCCTCCTGGACGGCGGGGTCGGCCCGGAACGCGGCGGCGCGCTCCTTGAGGATCAGATAGTTGCGCATGCAGCCCGCGGCCGAGGCCCAGACCCCGTCGTGGTCCTCGGTCCGCGGCGGCTTGAAGTCGAAGTGCCGGGGGCCCGCGTAACCGGCCGTCTCCAGCAGGTCGACGAGCCAGAAGGCCTGGCGCAGATCGCCCGCGCCGAAGCGCAGGTCCTGGTCGTACTTGATGCCCGACTGACCGTTCAGGTCGATGTGGAAGAGCTTGCCCGCCCACAGGGCCTGCGCGATGCCGTGCGGGAAGTTCAGTCCGGCCATCTGCTCGTGCCCGGTCTCCGGGTTGACGCCCACCAGCTCCGGTCGCTCCAGGCGCTCGATGAACGCGAGGGCGTGGCCGATGGTGGGGAGCAGGATGTCGCCGCGCGGCTCGTTCGGCTTGGGCTCGATGGCGAACCTCAGGTCGTAGCCCTGCCCTGTGACGTAGTCGCCGAGCAGGTCGAAGGCCTCCTTCATCCGGTCGAGGGCGACCCGGACGTCCTTGGCGGCGCCGGACTCGGAGCCCTCGCGGCCGCCCCAGGCGACGTAGGTGGTGGCGCCGAGCTCGACGGCGAGGTCGATGTTGCGCAGCGTCTTGCGCAGGGCGTACCGGCGTACGTCGCGGTCGTTGGCGGTGAACGCGCCGTCCTTGAACACCGGGTGGGTGAAGAGGTTCGTCGTCGCCATGGGGACGACCAGCCCGGCCGCGTCCAGCGCCTGCCTGAACCGCTTCACGATCCCCTCACGCTCGGTGTCCGTCGAGCCGAACGGGATCAGGTCGTCGTCGTGGAACGTCACACCGTACGCGCCCAGTTCCGCGAGCCGCCGCACGGAGTCGGCCGGGTCGATCGCCGCGCGGGTCGCGTCGCCGAACGGGTCGCGTCCCTGCCAGCCCACCGTCCAGAGTCCGAAGGTGAACCTGTCCTCGGGGGTGGGCGTGAAGCGTTCCGTCATCGTGTGGCCGCCTTCGGTGCCGTCGGTCCCGGGGTCGGTCGAGCCGCCCGAACCTTATTTGTTCACTGTCATGACTAATGATGCATGGGCTTCTTCCGAGGCGTAACCCCTCGCACTTCCACTGCCCGTCGGGGACTCGGTCGCGTATTTTGTTTTGCACACGACCAAAACCCGCGCGGCCCCCGCCGCACCGGCCCGCTGCACAGGAATGAGGGCGCCATGCCGCCTCGTACCGTCGTCATCGGCGTGGACAGTTCCACCCAGTCCACCAAGGCGGCCTTCGTCGACGCCGGGAGCGGCCGGCTGCTCGCCGTCGGCCGCGCGCCGCACGTCGTCCGCGGTGAGCTGGGGGCCCGGGAGAGCGACCCGGAGGCGTGGTGGCGGGCACTGCGCGACGCCGTCGCCGCCGGGCTGAAGGAATCCGGGGTCACCGCGTCGGCGGTGACCGGCATCGCGGTCGCCGGACAGCAGCACGGACTGGTCGTCCTCGACCGTTCGGGCCGTCCGCTGCGCCACGCGATGCTGTGGAACGACACCCGCTCCGCCCCGCAGGCCGCCGCACTCACCGAGGCGCTCGGCGGCCCGGACGCCTGGACCGCGCGGACCGGGTCGGTACCGGTGGCCGCCGTCACCGCGTCGAAGTGGCGGTGGCTCCAGGAGAACGAGCCGGACGTCGCCGCCGCGGCCGCGGCCGTACGCCTGCCCCACGACTTCCTGACCGAACGGCTCGCGGGCACCGCCGTCACCGACCCCGGCGACGCCTCGGGCACCGGCTGGTACTCCATCGCGACAGGTGCCTACGATCCCGGAATCCTCCAACTCCTCGGCCTGGACGCCGCGTCGCTCCCCACGGTGGCCCCGGCCGGCGCGACCCACGTCGGTTCGCTGACCGCCGGGGCGGCCGATGACCTCGGGCTGCCCACCACGACCGCCGTGGCCGCGGGCACCGGGGACAACATGAGCGCCGCCGTCGGCCTCGGGCTGGGCGGCGCCGGGCTCGTCGACCACCCCGTCCTCAGCCTCGGCACCTCGGGAACGGTCTTCGCGGCGACCCGGACCCGGCCCGCGTCCCCGGCACTCTCCGGATTCGCCGCGACGGACGGCACCTATCTCCCGCTGGCCTGCACCCTCAACTGCACGCTCGCCGTGGACAAGGTCGCCGCCCTGCTCGGCCTGGACCGCGACGACATCTCTCCCGGCGGCGAGGCGGTGCTGCTCCCCTACCTCGACGGCGAACGCACCCCCGACCTGCCCGCAGCCGCCGGCCTGCTCACCGGGCTGCGGCACGACACCACACCCCGTCAGCTCCTCGGCGCCGCCTACGAAGGCGCAGTGGTCACCGTGTTGCGCGCACTCGACGAACTGCTGCGGGCCTGCGGTCTCGACCCGGCCGATCCCGAGGTGGCCGCGCGCCCACTGCGGCTGATCGGCGGCGGCGCCCGTGGGCGGGCCTGGGTGGAGACGGTACGGCGGCTCTCCGGGCGTCCCGTGATCGTGCCCGGGAGCGGCGAACCGGTGGCCCTGGGCGCCGCCGCACTGGCCGCCGCCGCGGCCACCGGCTCCGACCCGGTCGCGATCGCCGCCGGCTGGGGCACCGGCGAGGACGTCCGACTGCCGCCCGTCCGGCGGGACTCGGCCACCTGGGAGCGGGTCGGATCGGTACTGGAACGGGCCTCCGGGCCCCTGCTCGCCGGTTTCTGACGGTTCCCCAGCGGTCTCCGGACCGGTTTGGGGAAGCGCGGCGATCTTCACTAGTATCCGGCGATGATCATAAGAAAAAGGCTGACGGCCGGGGTGGGCATCCTGCTCGCCACCCTGACCGCCGGGCTCGGCACGGCACTCCCCGCCGCCGCCGACGAAGCCCCCGCCAAAGCCTCCCCCAAGGTCGAGCTGGTGCTCGACGTCAGCGGCTCCATGCGGACCCGTGACATCGACGGCCAGTCCCGGATGACAGCCGCCAAGCAGGCGTTCAACGAGGTGCTGGACGCGGTGCCCGAGCAGGTCGAGCTCGGCATCCGCACGCTCGGCGCCGACTATCCGGGCGACGACCGCAAGGTCGGCTGCAAGGACACCAAGCAGCTCTACCCGGTCGGCCCGCTGGACCGCACCGAGGCGAAGACCGCGGTAGCCACCCTGGCCCCCACCGGCTGGACCCCGATCGGTCCGGCTCTGCTGGGCGCCGCCGACGACCTAGAGGGCGGCGACGCCACCCGCCGGATCGTGCTGATCAGTGACGGCGAGGACACCTGCGGCCCGCTCGACCCGTGCGAGGTAGCACGTGACATCGCGGCCCGCGGTATCCACCTCGTCATCGACACCCTGGGCCTGGTGCCCAACGCGAAGATCCGCGAACAGCTGACCTGTATCGCCGAGGCCACCGGCGGAACGTACACCGCCGTCCAGCACGCCGATGAACTCTCCGGCCGCGTCAAGCAGTTGGTCGACCGGGCCGCCGAGCCCGTCGTCACCCCGGTGGCCACCGAGGGTGCGGACAGCTGCTCCTCGGCACCGCAGCTCAAGGCCGGCCTCTACACCGACCGCGAGAAGCTCGGCCAGCACCGCTGGTACCGGGTCGACGTGCTGCCCGGCCAGGAACTGCGCGCCTCGGTCAGCGTCTTCGCCGACCGCGCCGTGAACAACGACTACGGCGTGCTGATGCGCGCACTGACCGTGCACGGACGGGAGATCGTACGGGGCTCCGAGTCGGGCACCGGCCGTACGGACGCGATCTCCTCCGGCCTGCGCTACCCGAAGCCCCTGGTGGACGACGCGGACAGCGACAAGCCGGCCGCCGAGACCGTGTGTCTCCAGGTCAGCAACTCCTTCTCGGCGCCCGCCTCGGTGAAGACCTCGCCCGGTATGCCGGTCGAGCTGACCGTCGACCTGGTGGACGCTCCGGACGACGCCGCCGACGCGGCCGCGTTCGGGCTCGGCCGCGGCTGGTGGCTGCTGGGCGTGCTGGTGCTCACCGGGCTGGTCGCGGGCCTGGTCTTCGGCTGGATCTCGCGCTGGCGCGTCGCCGTCTGGAGGACCAACTGATGATGCGTACGACACGTGTACTGGCCGGCACGCTGCTCGCCGGGCTCGCCCTTCTGACGTCGGCGGGCGCCGCGGTGGCCGACGACCCGTCGGCGAGCCCGAGCCCGAGCGCCTCCGAGGAGGGCTCCGGCCCCACCGAGGCCGGCACCACCTTCCGCACGGCGACGGCGGTCGAGCAGAACCAGCTCGCCACCGCCGGGGCGTCCACGGGTGATTACCTGTACTGGGTGTTCCCCGCCGACGCGGGCCAGCGGGCCACCGTCAAGGCGAAGATCACCCTGCCCGAGAGCGCCACCCGGCACGGCGCGTCGACCTGGCAGGTCGATGTGTACGACGGGCTGCGGCGCCGCCAGGCCTGCATGTACGGACGCCAGACCGGCAAGGCCGCGGCCGACGCTCCGGCGGTCGAGCTGACCTGTGTCCTGCGGACCGTCCGGGCCTGGTCCGAGCCGTGGGCCAACGACCCGCTGCCGGGCAGCTACTACGTACGCCTCACCGTCGTCGACCTCCCGTCGGCCGACCTGGGCCTTCCGGTGAAGACCGAGATCGAGGTCACGGCCGCCGACAAGGGCGGCGCCGCCGATGTGGACGGCACGCTCTCCGAGCCGCTGGTCCCCGGCGTGTCCTCCGTCGCGCAGGCCTCGGACGACTCGGCCGACAGTGACGACGACAGCTCGTCCAAGGTCTCGCTCGGGAGCGAGCCGGAGGACGGCTGGGCGTCGGGCTGGTGGACCGACCGCTGGCTGTGGACAGTCGGCGGCGGCGTGCTCGGAGCGCTCGCGGCCGTGTTCGGCTACTCCCTCACGCGCGGCGGCGGCCGCCCGTCCCGGGTCCCGCCGGGCGTCTGACCCACGCACCGCCGGGCACCTCCCGACAGGGGCCCGGCACACCTCCGGCCGGGCCCCGGCTCCCGGGCCCGGCCGGAGGTGGCGGACAGCGACTACTCTCGACAACTCACGCACCGCACAAGGCCGATGACTCATTCCAGGGCGTGCGGTACCACTGAAGTCAGGTCGCCGCGCACCGAATCAGGTGCGCCA
Organism: Streptomyces sp. NBC_00012; assembly: GCF_045040875.1. Taxonomy (NCBI): domain Bacteria; kingdom Bacillati; phylum Actinomycetota; class Actinomycetes; order Kitasatosporales; family Streptomycetaceae; genus Streptomyces; species Streptomyces sp. NBC_00012. The sequence goes on from NZ_CP108309.1 coordinate 1,444,293, forward strand.
CAAGGGAGCGGAGACATTCATGTCCACGGAGACCGGCCCGGCCATCGACGCCGAGCCGCGGAGCCACCGGATCGAGCCGGGCCCGAAGGGGCTGCCCTTCCTCGGGAGTCTGCCGCAGTTCGGAAAGAACCCCCTCGCCTTCTTCGAGCGGCTGCGCTCCCACGGGGACATGGTGGGCTGGCGATTCGGCCCCAACTCCTGTGTGTACATAGCCGATCCGGACTGCATAGGCGAGCTGCTCACCGAGACGGAACGCTCCTTCGACCAGCCGGCCCTGGGAATCGCCTTCCGGACCGTGATGGGCAACGGCGTGGTGGTCGCCCGCGGCACGGACTGGCGGCGGAAGCGGTCGCTGGTGCAGCCCTCCGTACGGCCCAAGCAGGTGCGGTCGTACGCGGCGACGATGGCGAGCAGCACGGTGGAACTGGCGGACACCTGGTCGGGCGGTGAACGCGTCGACATCAAAAGGGAGATGGCGGCGCTGACCCAGCGGATCGCGGTGCGCACCATCTTCGGTGTCGACACGGCGGCCGACGCCGAGGCGATGGGCCGGGCGATGGATGTGGCGCAGCAGGAGATCGGCAAGGAGTTCGCCGGGATCGGCGCGTTGCTGCCGGACTGGGTGCCGACCCCCGGCCGGGCCCGGATCAAGAAGGCCGCGGCGGTCATCGACGCCGAGGTGGGCCGGGTCGTCGCCCGTCATCGCGACGGCGGTGACGAACGCCCCGACCTGCTGAGCCGGCTGCTGACGGCGGTCGACGAGACGGGTGAGCACCTCACCGACCAGGAGATCCGCGACGAGACGGTCACGCTGTACATCGGCGGGCACGAGACGACCAGTTCCACTCTGGTGTGGGCCTGGTATCTGCTGTCCCGCAATCCGCGGGTGCGTGCCGCGCTCGCCGAGGAGCTGGACCGGATTCTCGGCGACCGGGAGCCGGAGTTCGACGACTACGCGCGGCTGACGTACACCCAGTCCGTGGTCAAGGAGACGCTGCGCCTCTACCCGACGATCTGGCTGGTCACCGGTGTCGCGAAGGCCGGTGCCCGAATCGGTGGTGTGCCGATGCCGGAGGGCACCCGGGTGTGGACCAGCCAGTGGGCGACACAGCGTGACGCGCGGTGGTTCCCCGAACCGGAGGAGTTCCGCCCCGAGCGCTGGGACCCGGAGAACGGCGACAGCATCGCGGAGTACGCCTGGTTCCCGTTCGGCGGCGGCCCCCGGGTCTGCCTGGGCGCCCGGTTCGCGATGGTCGAGTCGGTGCTGATCCTGGCCGTGCTGGCCCGCCGCTTCGAGCTGGACGTGGACCCGGGCGTCATCGAGCCGGTCCCATCGCTCACGCTGCAACCTGACCGGGAAGTGATGGCGACGGTCCGGACACGGTGACGGCGCACGGGGCGGGCCCGGTGGCCGAGCCGGTCCTCCGCGGGCCCGCCCCTTGAGCGGTTCCGGCCCGAAGCGCCACACGCCCGCTGTTCCGGCCCGAAGCCGCCACACGCCCGCCGCGCCGGTCCGCCGCGCCGTCGGGGCGTCGCCGGGATACGGCACTCCGCTGCGGCTGCGGCTGGGGCTCGGCTGCGCGCCGGATATACCGAACCGATATGTCCGATCTGTCGCGGAGATCAGGTCATACGGTTCACACTGTCCATGTCGGCCGCCGCACCGGTCGGCGGGCCGTCCGGCCGTACCCGCAGGCTGTCGATCCAACGGGAGAAACAACATGCGTCTTCGCCCCGCTCTCACCGCCGCACTCGCCGTCGCGGCCACCCTGCCACTGGCGGGCACCACGGCATCGGCGACGACCGGCACCGTGAGCCGCCTCGCGACCTGCCAGGAGAAGGCCCTCGACGTGCACGCCGCACCCGGCGGACAGCGGAACACGGCCCGGATCGACGTCGTCAACAACGGCGGCCGGACCTGCGTGGTGGACCGGATCCCCACGATCACCTTCCGGGGCCTCGACGGCTCCGCCGAGGCCGTCCCGCCCGCCGGGAGCGGCCCCTACGAGCTGGCCCCCGGCGAGCGGGCGTACGCCGCCGTACGGACCGCGGACCCGGCGGCCACCGAGGGCCACGTCGTCGGCAGCCTCTCCGTGGCCGCGGACCCCTCCCATCTGGGCGTCACGTTCGGCGCGGCCTCCGTGGGCATGCCGGAGGGCGTCCATGTGTGGGTGCCGGTGACCACCCTCTGGCAGGAGTCGCGCGCGGCGGCGGACAGGGTGCTGGCGGACGCCCTGGGGTGATCCACGCGCCGGTGAGGGGCACGCCGGGGCGAAGGGCGGCTACAGACCGTAACTCGTGCCGCCGACGGTCCGCCGCGGGTCGGGGGCCGTCGTCGCGCAGAGCGGGCCGCCCTCGAACCCGACGTTGACCAGGGCCGTGGCCCTGCCCGCGGAGTCCACCAGCTTCAGGGCGTGCCACCGCGGCAGCCAGAAGACCCGTCCACGGTGCTCCGTGAGCAGTTCCGTGAGGGCCGCCGGAGCGTGTGTCCACACCTTCGGCAGGTCCTCGGCATGGTCGAACGCGGGGCGCAGCCCGATCCAGCCGTCGGCGCCGACGTCACCGGAGGTGAGCAGGAGCTCCACGGCCTGACCGGGCTCCTGGTGGCACTTCTTGGCGTGGATCCAGTGGACGTGGTGACCGGGGCCATGGCCGGTGCAGTCGTCGTTCTGGACGAGATGGGGGAGCATGGTTCTTCGCCTTCCCGAGATCATGGACCCCAGGTGCTCTGCCCCGATGGTCCGCTGTTCCCCATGCGCCGCGCACGGGGCCGGTCGTCACCCGGAGCACCCGCAGCGGAGCGGGGTGCCGTCCAGTTAGCCGGGGCTGTGCACTGGAACTCATGACCTGCCGGAACTGTATCCCACGAACGACGGCGCCCGACGGGGGGTCAGTTTCTCGGCCGTGCAGGCTCCCGGCCGTGCGGGCTCCCGGCCGTACAGCCGGACGCCCAGGTCGTTCTGCGTCATCACCGGCAGCTTGCGGATACTCAAGAACCGTCCCGGCCAGGCAGCCGTCGGCACGCTGTCGGTGATCGTCCTCGCCCTCACCGCCCTGACCGCCCCGGCCCCGCAGGCCCATGCCGCGGCCACGCCTTCGGGCACCCTGGACGGCACCACGAACACGGTGACGTGGCAGAGCCGGTGTACGCGAAGGGAACCGTCGACTCGCCCGCCAAGTGCGGCACGGCCGCCGAGGACCCCGACAACGCGGTCTGCGCCCGGTTCGACCTGACCGTCGACCCGCCCGAGGGCCAGTGGGACGACAACCCCGAGGGCGGCGTCCCCGTCTCCATCCAATGGGAGACGCCCACGGACGACTTCGACATGTACATCTACGACTCGGCCGGCAAGCAGGTGGCCTCCAGCGCAGGCACCGCCGACCCCGAGTCCGCGGTCATCCCGAAGGCTTCCGGGACGTACCGGGCGCGGCTTCACGGTCGAGCCGCGGAAGTAGCCGACAAGCCCGGCAGCGCGGGGGCCGGGGGCCGTCTTCGGACGGTCCCCGGCCCCCGCGTCCGTCACGCTACGGCTTGCGGGCGACCGCACCGTAGATCGGCACCGGCTGCGTCTCCACCGGAAGTTCCCCGAGGCTGAGCTCGGGATGCCAGTCGACGACCGGTACGAGACCGGGCTCGACCAGTTCCAGCCCGTCGAAGAACCGGCTGACGCCCCGGTGCGACCTCGGCACGAGCGTCACACCACCCGCCGCGTACGAGGCCACCCCCTTCTCCACGCTCTCCGGGTCGAAGTCATCGGTGAGCTGCGACAGCACCAGGCAGCTCCCGGCGGGGAGCCGGTCCGTCAGCCGCTCCACCAGCGCGTACGCCCCGTCGCGCATCCCCTCCCCCTCACCGCCGCTGTCGCCGTCGTCGATGAAGTGCAGGAGTGCGATGAGGGAGAGTGCGACGGGCCGTTCGAAGTCGATGACATCGGCGGCGAGTTCGAGGATTCTTGCCGGCTCCCGCACATCGGCTTCGAGGTATGCCGTCGCCCCTGCGGCACCCCCGCTCAGCAGCGCCTCGGCATGGGTCAGGACGATTGGGTCGTTGTCCACGTACACGACCCGGGCGTCGGGAGCCGTGTTCCGGACGATCCGGTGCAGGTTGGGCTCGGTGGGAATGCCGGAACCGATGTCGAGGAACTGCCGCATCCCCGCCTCGCCCGCGAGCCAGCGCATCGCACGGTGCATGAACCACCGGTTGTGTCGCGCGATGCGCTTCGTGTGCGGTGAGAGCCCGGCGATCTGTCTCCCGAGCTCCTCGTCGACGGGATAGTTGTCCTTCCCACCGAGAAACCAGTCGTACACCCGCGCGGGATGCGGCCTGGTGGTGTCGATGCGGTCCGCACCGGATCCGTGTCCTGTCATCCGGCACTCCCCCTGGTACTGATCAGCTGCCTGCCCCAGCATCTCGCAGCAGACGCCCGGCCGGCCGCGCGGACACACGTGATCCGACGGCCGGCCAGCCGCAACGGGCTCCGGAGCACGTCACTCCTTGACGCCGATACCCCCGAAGGCGTCGACGTCCGCGGGCACGGTCGCGCTGTCGGCGTCGGGGTGCCACTGGCTTAGCCGGACGAAGCCGGGGTCGAGGATCCGCAGCCCGTCGAAGAGCGTGACGATCTCGTCCGGCTCGCGCACGTAGTACGGCACCGCGCCGCTCTCGATGTACGCCTTCTCCGCGGCGATCATGCCCTCGCTGGTGCGCGTTCCGTCGTACATCACGAGGTAGCTGCCCGCCGGCAGCCCCGCCATCAGCCGGCCGACCACCTCGCGGGCCTTGGCGAAGTCGCCCGCGTGACCGAGTATGCCGAGCAGCATCAGGGCCACGGGCCGGTCGAAGTCCAGCGTCTTCGCCGCCTCGGCCAGGATGGCGTCCGGGTCGTAGAGGTCGGCGTCGATGTAGTCGGTGACGCCCTCGGGCGAACTGGTCAGCAGCGCACGGGCATGCGTCAGCACGAGCGGGTCGTTGTCCACGTACACGATGCGCGACTCGGGCGCGATGTCCTGGGCCACCTGGTGGGTGTTGTCCGCGGTGGGCAGGCCGGTCCCGATGTCCAGGAACTGCCGGACAGCCCGCTCCTGAACGAGGTGGCTCACCGAACGCCGCAGGAACTGCCGGCCCGCCACCGCCACGTCGACGAGCCCGGGGAAGAAGGCCTTGATCTGGTCACCGACCTCACGGTCGACCTCGTAGTTGTCCTTGCCGCCCACGAAGTAGTTCCAAAAGCGCGCGGAATGAGGCCTGGTGGTGTCGATCCGGTCCGACACCGGCCTGGCGGGAGGAGTTACGGACGACTGCTGCTCACTCATGGAGACCTCCGGACGCGAAAGTGATCAAGCCATGGCCTTAACCTACCTGGGCGTCGCAAGAGTTATGACCGCATACGTCACCGAGCGTGGATCCCGTGGCCGGCCGGGCCGGGCTCCGGGCTGTCCCCCACTGGAGCCGGCCGTTATCGGGTCGCTCGAACGGCTCCGACTCCGTAGATTCTGGGGCGGATTCGAATCACCGTTCCCCCTGACCTTCCGGAGGCCCGTCAGTGACCGCCCCAACGCGTCGGCAGACGCGCGCCGTTCGGCCACTCGTCGCGGCCTTCGCGCGATTCGTCGTGTGCGGTGGCGGGGTCGGGCTGGTGTCGAGCGCGGCGGTCGTGCTGCTCAGCGCGCGCATACCGATGGCCGTCGCGAACGCGCTGGTCACTGTCGCCTCCACGGTCGTCGCGACCGAGTTGCACCGACGGATCTCGTTCCGGAGCGAACGCAAGGGGTGGGGGGTCCATCTCCGGTCCGGGGCGACGGTCGCCGTGAGCTACGCGTTCACCACAGGGGCGCTGCTCTGCCTGTTCGCCGTGCAGCCCCATCCCTCGCCCCTGGCCGCGCAGACGGTCTATCTGGCGGCGTCCGCTCTGGCGGGGGTCGGACGATTCGCGCTGTTGCGGGTCATCGTCTTCGGGAACCGGAGCCGGAGCGGGCACGGTCGGGCCTCGCGCGCCGACGCGCTGCGCAAGTCCTCGGTGGCGATGGCCGTGTGACGCCCCCCTCGGTGGTCGGCACGGCGCCGTGCTGGTTGACTGGCGTGGCCGGTCGCACGGGCGACACGGAGCCCGCGGGTGGGCCGGGGCGGATGAGGGGCGTGCGGATGGAGTACGGGCGGGGCGGGCGGGTCCGGGTGCCGGTGGGGGACGACGCGGCGCGGTGGGCGACCCGGGGGAAGTGCCTGCGGGTGCTGGTGGTCGTGCACAACGTGACCGCCGCGACGCGGCTCCTCGATGTGCTGCCTCTGTTCGACGACGATCTGCGGGTCCAATTGCTGGTGACCTGCACAGGCTCCTCGGCGTTCGCGGCCGGCACGGCCGAGCTCCTTGCCGACACCGGAGTGCCGGTGCTGCCGTGGGAGCAGGCGGCCGAGACGAAGGCGGACCTGGTCGTCTCCGCCAGCTTCGGCGGTCAACTGGACGCTCTCACCGGGAAGTTGGCCATCCTTTCGCACGGCATTGGCTACACTAAGAGGCTGGCAACACCGGACACCGGACACCGGACACCGGACACCGGATCGAGGGCGGGGGCGGTGCCTGCGCCCGTGTTCGGGCTCGCGCCTCCGTGGCTGCTGTCGAGCCGGGGCACCCCCGTGGCGGACGCCCTGGTGCTCTCCCACCCGGAGCAGTTCGAGCGGTTGCGCATCGCCTGTCCCGAGGCCGCACCGACCGCCGTGCTCGCCGGGGATCCCTGCTTCGACCGGATGCTCGCCGCACGGCCCCGCCGCGAACGCTTCCGCCGCGCGTTGGGAGTCCGGCCCGGTCAGCGGCTCGTCGTGCTCAACTCGACCTGGAACTCCGAGTCGCTCTTCGGTGACGGGACGGAGGTCCCGGGGGACGGCTGGTGCGGAGGCGATGTCGTCGCCGCCCTGCTCGCCCGGGTCGCCGACGAGTTCCCCGTGGACGAGTACCGGTTCGCCGCCGTACTGCATCCCAACATCTGGCACGGGCACGGCCCCGGTCAGATCCGTGCCTGGCTCGATCGCGCACGGCGCGGCGGGCTGGCGCTGATCGATCCACTGACGGGGTGGCGACAGGCCCTCCTGGCAGCAGATGCCGTGATCGGTGACCACGGATCAGTCACCTACTACGCGGCTGCCCTCGGCACCCCGGTGCTCCTGGGCGCCGTGCCGCTCCACGCCCTCGACCCCGACGCGCCGATCTCCGCCTTCATGCGGGAGGCACCGAGGCTCGACCCCGACGCGTCCCTGGCGGCGCAGATCGATGAACTCATCCGTTGCCACCGGCCGTTGCCCGGACCGGCCGGGTTCACCACCTCGGTGCCGGGCGAATCCGCGGCCCGGCTCCGGAAGCTCTTCTACTCGATGATGGGGGCGCCGGAGCCCAGCCGGCCCGCCACGCTCGAACCGCTCCCGCTGCCCGGGTACGAGGCCGGTACGGTCACCGTGCCGTTGCGGGTCCTGACCCGGGTTCTCGGGCCGGAAGAGGTCGCGGTCAGCCGCTGGGCGGGGCAGCGGTCCGGTCCCGGTCCGGATCACGGTGGCGAACTGCACGTCGCCGTGCACGAGGACACCCGCGAGGTGGACTCGTTGGAGCTGGCCGACGTCATCTTCCGGGACGGCGAACCCGACGATCCGCGCTTCGGTTCGCCGTCGCTCTGGACCGCCGAGGTGCTCCGCCGTCATCGGGGCTGCTCCGTGGCGGCCTATGTGACCGGCCCGTCCGAGTGCGTGGTCCGGGTACGTGGTGAGGAACCGCTCCGGATGAGGGCGGTGCCCGACGACGATACGGCGGAGGTGTCCGGCGCGGACCCCGCCGCATACGCCTCCGCCCTGCACTCCTGGCTGGCCGCGGACGGCCGGGAGGCGGTCACTGCCCGGGCGCGGCCGGCGCGGGCAATGGCCGACGGACTGGTCCTGCGGACGGGCGACCAGCTCCATCGCATACGCGTCGATCCTCTGACGCCGACCGACCCGGCCGGCTGAGGAGGACGCGTCCACCGGATCAGGGGGCCACGCAGCGCTCCTGCATGCTTCGCAGATGCGCCAGGTGGTACGTCGCGCGCTGGCCGTCGAGGGTCGTGATCGCCGCCTCGACCAGCGGAAGCGCCGCCTCGGTGTCCTCCTCGTCCAGCCAGGTCTCGGCGAGATCCGTGAGCGTCCGGGCCGTGTTGTACGTGTCGCCGCTCGACCGGAAGCACGACAGCGCGGCCTCCAGCTTCCGCCGGGCCTCCTCGCGCCGCCCCAGCCCGCGCAGCGCCCGTCCGCGATGACGCTCCAGCAGGGCCACGGCACGCGGCACGTCGGCAATCCCCTCGTCCTGCCCGTCCATGGCGGCCAGGATGGCGCCTGCCTCCTCGAAGCAGTCGTACGCCTCCTGGTACCGCCACTGCCGCAGGCGCAGCAGCCCCAGGAATTCGACGGCCGAGGCATGGCCCCTCCTGTGGCCCGCCGCCGCCTCGGCCCCCGCCGCCTCCCGCGCCTGAGTCCCCGCCTCCTGCCAGCGCTTCAACTCGGTGAGCGAGTGGGCGAGTTGCGCGTGCAGCGCGCCGGCGTCGGGGCTCATCGGGCGATGGGTGTCGACGAGGCGGGTGCCGATGCGGAGCGCCGGCAGCAGCATCTCGTGGTGGCCGGCCTTGAGCTGCAGCGGCCACAGGGCGCGGCACAGGCGTACGGCGGTGTCCGGGTCGCCGGACTCCTCGGCGCAGCGCACCGCCTCGACCAGGTTGCCCGATTCCGCGAGCAGCGCGTCGAGGGCGGCGCCCCGGTCCGCGTATGTCTGCCCGGCGCGGTCCTCGGCCGGTGCGGGGACACGCCAGCTCTCCGGGAGCGCCTGGTGGGCGGCCGATTCGGCCAGATCGGCGAAGGCGCTCAGGGTGCGGGCGAGCGCCGCGGAGCACGCCGCGATCCCGTCGTCCCGGATCGCCGCCGCCTCGGCGTGCGCGCGGACGGCGTGGCGGTAGTGGTAGCGGCCGCTGCCCGGGCCGCGTTCCAGGAGCATCCGGTCGGCCAGGTCCTCCAGGAGCCCGGCCGCCGCGTCGGGGTCCGGGCCGGTGGTCCGGGCGGCCGTGGCGACGTCGAAGGCGGGCCAGTCACGCAGCGCCATCAGCCGGTACAGCCTGGCGGACTCCGCTGTCAGGAGCCGGTAGTTGTCCTCGGCGGCGCCGCGTACCGGGTCTCCGGCCGCTTCGCCACGACGTGTCGGGGGTGTGGGCGCGGAGAGCTGGTACGCCGCGGCACGCAGGGCGTACGGCGACCCGCCGCAGCGCTGGAGCAGGGACGGCAGGGTGGCACGGGCCGCGGCGACCGTGGACTTGTCGGTGATGTCGGTGAGCAGCCGCACCGCGTCCCGGTCCGAGAGCGGGCCGACAGGCACCCGTACGGCGTCGATGCCGGGGAAGGGGGCGCGGGCGACCAGGATCGTGAACACCCCGGGTGCGGAGGTGAGGAACGGCCGCACCTGCGAGGCCGAGTACGCGTGGTCGAGGACGATCAGGAGTCCCAGGTCCGCAACTCGGTGGCGGAAGAACTCGCCGAGCTCGTCGGTCCCGCTCGGCATCTCCTCGTCCGGCACCCGCAGTTGGCGCAGCAGGGCACGCAGTACGGTTCCGACGTCGCGCGCGCCACCGGCGCCACGGCCTCCGAGGTCGGCGTAGATCTGGCCGTCCGGGAAGAGGCGGGTCGGCTGTGCGCCGAAGTGCACGGCGAGGGTGCTGGAACCCATGCCGTCAGGACCGTGCACCAGGGCGAGCCGGGGCCGACCGTCGGCGCGGCGGGAAGCTTCCCGCCGGAGTTGTTTCATCGCCTCCTTGCGATCCGTGAAGAACCTTATGGAGGCGGGGAGGTTCGACCGCGCGGCCCGGGGCGGGGCGGGGTCGCGGCGCATCCGGGTGGCGAACGCGGCCCAGGAGGAGGCGAGTTGCGGATCGGCGCGGATCCGGTCGTGGACCATGCGGGCCACATCGTCCCGTTCGTCCGGGGCCACGGGTGCGGGGACCTCCCGGCCGACGATTCTCCGCACGACACCTCCGGTGGATTCCCAGGCCCATTTGCCGGCCTCGTTGGCCATCCCCGAGCCGACCGCACCGAGTACCGCCGAAATCGCCGCCACCGAAGTGGGATCGAGCATGTCGCGCACTCCTCGTTCCCGGTGTTCCGCGCGGTGCGCCCTCCCCGGCACCGTCGCTGTCACCGTGCGGATCAACGTTAGCGCCAGACGGGCCGCTCTCCCCCGGACATCGCGGATTGACGGTCCACACGGCCGAAGGGACGCCGAGTGTGTTCACCGGCCGACACTTCGTATTGGATATCCTGGCGGTTGTTCCAGGTCGTCACGGCGAGCCCCGTCGGCCGTCGGCGCGCGGGCCGGGGCCCGTCGAGGGGAGTAACTGTGCAGGGAACAGCCGCAGGCCGGGGTTCGCCCAGGAAGGCCGAGCAGGCTTGGCAGCAGGCGGTTGCCCTGCTGAACCAGGGCAACAACGCGGCCGCCGCCGAACGATTCTCGGTCGCCGCCGCACACGATCCTCTGGCCGCGGACGCATGGCTGGGGCTGCATGCGACCGGAGAGCGTCAGAAGGAGGCGCTGGACGGCATGGTCCGGGCTTCCGGCTCGTTCGGCGCGTTGCGTTCGAAGTTCGGGATGCCGCTCCGCTCCCGGTTCCAGCTCGGCCACTACGTCACGTTCCGGCTCGAGAACGCCCGTGACCTCTGGGTGGCGGCCATGACCTCGCTGCTGGACACCGGGAAGCTCGACGAGGCCTGGGCCGGGCTGTCCACGGCCCAACTGGATTGTGACGAGACCCGGTTCGTCTGTACGCGGTATGCCTTCCTCAAGGAGGACTGGGCCCTCGTGCTCCGTTTCGCCCCGGGCATCCGTGACGCCTTCCTGCACGACGAGGCGCAGCTGTACGTGGGGGCGGCGCTGTTCGCGCAGGGGGTCTGCCACGAGGCCCTGAACGTGCTGGCGGAGTTGCCGAAGAAGCTGGAGCAGGGGAGCCGTTTCGACGCGGAGGTCAAGTACTTCATGGGCCGGTCCCTGGAGTCGCTGGGCCGGCCGGAGGAGGCGCTGAGGCGGTACCAGTACGCGTTCCGGTGTGCGCCGAACCTCCTGGACGTGAACGTACGGGCGCAGGCGCGTTCCACGGCTCCGACGGCTTCGTCCGTGGCCGGGGAGTCACCCGCGTCCTCCTCCCCCGCTCCTTCCTCCCCGGCCCCTGCCCCGGCCGGCCCCCCGCCGCCCCGTACGGCCGCGCCGCCTTCCGTGCCCGCTGCCCCGGTGGCCGCTCCGGGCGCCGGGCCGGACTCGGGGCCGGCGGAGACGGACGGGACGGAGGGGCTGTCGCGGGAGGAGATGGCGCGCCTGCTCGCGCAGGCCCAGCAGGCGCTGGACGGCATGATCGGCCTGGAGCCGGTGAAGCGTCAGGTGCTGACGCTGATCGCGCAACTGCGCATGGCGGCGCTCCGCGAGGAGCAGGGCCTGCCCAGCGGCGCCCGGCCCCGGCACTTCGTCTTCGCGGGACCGCCCGGCACCGGCAAGACCACCGTCGCCCGCATCATCGGCAAGGTCTTCGCCGGTCTGGGGCTGCTGCGTTCCGGCCATGTCATCGAGGCCCAGCGCGTCGACCTCGTCGGGCAGCACCTCGGATCCACCGCGATCAAGACCAGCAAGGTCATCGACTCCGCCCTGAACGGCGTGCTCTTCATCGACGAGGCGTACGCGCTGTCCAACAGCGGGTACAGCGGTGGCGACGCGTTCGGCGACGAGGCGCTCCAGGTGCTCCTGAAGCGGGCCGAGGACGACCGGGACCGGCTCGTCGTCGTACTCGCCGGATACCGCGAGGAGATGACCGGTCTGCTCGCCGCCAACCCGGGCCTGGTGTCCCGGTTCAACACCCGCGTCGACTTCCCCTCCTACTCCGCGCAGGAACTGCTCCTGATCGCCCGGTCCGTCCTGTCCGGTCAGGGGGACGAGCCCGACGAGGCGGCGGCGGCCGCACTCGGCGGCTTCTTCGCCTCGGCCGTGGACGAGGGCAGGGCCGACACCCTGGGCAATGCCCGCTTCGCCCGCGAGCTCTGCCAGAAGGCCACCGCGCAACGGGATCTGCGGCTGTACGCCGAACACTCCGGCGGGACGACGCCCACCAGGGAGGAGATGGTCACCGTACTCGCCCAGGACGTGATGGCCGCCCACCAGGAGCTCATGGAGTCCCACGGGAACCCGGCGTAGGACTCGGGGCGCCCTGAGCACGGTTCTCAGGGCGCCTTGAACAGCCTCGGGAACCGGGGCGCGAGCCAGGGCTTGCGGCCCCAGGCGAACACCCGGCCCCGGGCCATGGCGCCGTACGGGTCGATGCGGCCGAGCGCCATCAGGAAGAAGGTGACCGGCTCGATGAGGATGGTGCAGTCCGGGCGGGCCGGCGGTCGCGGAGTGACGGTCGCGGCGCCGTCGGTGAATGTGACACCGAATCGGGCGCCGCCCCACAGCCGGATCGTGTAGCCGGCGTTGAGCCCTGCCGTGGCGGTGGCATCGGTGACCCTCGGCATCGCCGTGATGAGGAACGGCAGGGACAGTTCGACGCGGGTGCGGTCGATCATGTGACGGTGACCGCGCGCACGGGCGAGGTCGTAGCCGTGGCCGAGCATGTGCGTCAGCAGGTACGAGCCCAGCTCCGCCCGGCTCATCGGCCCCAGCGGTGTGACCACGGCCCCGGCCGCGCCATCGGCCCCGGTGCTTTCCGTCGCGCACCCGTCGAGGGTGGCGAGGCAGGCGTCCGTGTGCGCCACGATCAGCTCCGCCAGTGGCTCGGCAGCCCGTTCGTCGAATTCCGCGAGCGCACGTTCGTTGGCGGCGGCCAGGCTCTGCGGCGTCCCGTCCCCGTAACGGCGTTCCCGCCCGGCTGCGAGGTCGGCCATCAGCTCGTTGGCCTGCGCCAGATGCGCCGCGGCCTCCCCGACGGTCCACTCCGACCGGGGCACGGGAACGCTCGTGTCGGCGAAGCCGCGCACCACCGCCGCGATCTCTTCGGCGGTGGACCGCAGGGCGTCGCCGAGCCCTGCGGGCAGTGTGCCCCGTGCGTCGTGTCCGGTCACTGATTCCACGTTTCTCCCCGCTTCGGCCGAACCGGCCCGCCCGGATGTGAACAACCCACCCGTGGGCTCGGTTTCCGGGTCGCCTCACGGCGCCCGTGGTACAGAAGACCAGGTGGCAGGGGCTGCGACAAGGGCCGAAGCCCCACGGAACCGATCGGCGCCCTTCGCCGCGCTGAGCCGGGCGAGCCAGTGCGTCCGCGCGCCGGTGCCCATTCGTACGGTTGCGGCAAGTCTGGCGGCACCCGATGTCTACCCACAGGTAACTCCCCCTGCTTTGATGGGCGCCACCACTTCCGCCCCTCCCCCCGCACAAGGAGATCCTGTGCCGAATCCCGCGATCCGCCGCATCTCCGGCGCGACGCTGGCCGCCGCGCTCGCCGCGGCGACGCTGGCCGCCAACGCACCGCAGGCATCGGCGGCCGAGACTCCGTCGCTGCGCGTCCTCACGTACAACACGTTCATCTTCAGCGAGAACCTGTACCCGAACTGGGGCCAGGACCACCGTGCCGCGGAGATACCGAAGACGTCGTTCTTCCAGGGCAACGACGTCGTCGTGCTGGAGGAGGCGTTCGACAACTCCGCGTCCGACGCACTGCTGCGCAACGCGTCCGCCCAGTACCCGTACCAGACACCAGTGGTGGGCCGGAGCAAGAGCGGCTGGGACGCGACCAGTGGGGCGTACTCGGCGGTGACTCCGGAGGACGGGGGTGTCACCGTGCTGAGCAAGTGGCCCATCGTCCGCAAGGAGCAGCACATCTACAAGGACGCCTGCGGCAGCGACAGCTGGTCCAACAAGGGGTTCGCCTACACCGAGCTGAACGTCGGCGGCGCACGGGTCCATGTCGTGGGGACCCACACGCAGTCGACCGACTCCGGTTGCAAGGCGGGCGAGGCGGCCGCGAAGCGCAGCCTGCAGTTCAAGCAGATCGGCGCCTTCCTCGACGCCAAGAACATTCCGGCCTCCGAACAGGTCATCGTGGCCGGGGACTTCAACGTCGACTCGCGCTCCGCCGAGTACGCCTCGATGCTCTCCGACGCGGGGCTGACCGCCGCCACCCGCACCGGGCATCCGTACTCGTTCGACACCCAGGACAACTCGATCGCCGCCGACCGCTACCCCGACGACCCCCGGGAGGACCTCGATCACGTGCTGCACCGCGCCGGGCACGCCAAGCCGTCCGGCTGGACGAACGACGTGGTCAAGGAGGAGAGCGCGCCCTGGACCGTGTCCAGTTGGGGCACGAGCTACACATACACCAACCTCTCCGACCACTACCCGGTGGTCGCGTCGGTCCGGTAGCGCTCCGGAGCGAGCCGGGGAGACCGGCCGCCGTGCGGGTTTCCCGCACCGCGTCCGTCCGGCGTTCCGCCCCTGGACGCCGGACGAGCGCTGTCAGTGCCCCGCTGTACGGTGCGTTCATGGACATGAGAGACCCGCAGGAGGTGGGCATCGCGTTCGGCGCGATGATCCTGGGCGCCACCGTGAGCACCGATCCGCCCGCCCCGTCGTCCCCGCTCGGGCGCATCCGGGCGTTCACCGCCGAGCACGGCGAGGACGCGCTCAGGCCCGAGCATTTCGATGCCGCCCACGCCGGACTCCCACTGCCGCCCCCATGAGCGGTGCGGCAGGCATGAGACCGGACCGCGCCGTCCGGTGCCATGAGTGGTCTCCGTGTGGTCATCTACGATCAACCGCGTGTGCGCAAACGTCATAGTCGCGGAAGACGACGAGAAGCAGGCCGAACTCGTACGCCGCTATCTCGAACACGAGGGCCACGCGGTCACGGTCGTCGGTGACGGCCTCGCGGCGCTCGCCGAGGTCCGGCACCGGGAGCCCGATCTGCTGGTGCTCGATGTGATGATGCCGCGGGCCGACGGTCTGGACGTGGTACGCGTGCTGCGCGCCGAGCACCGGGAGCTTCCGGTGCTGATGCTGACGGCCCGGAGCACCGAGGACGACTTGCTGCTGGGGCTGGATCTCGGCGCGGACGACTACATGACGAAGCCGTACAGCCCGCGTGAGCTCATGGCCCGGGTACGGACGCTGCTGCGGCGCAGCCGGCGGAGCGCGGAGGTCACCGGGCCCGCCGCGGCGGACCGGGCGTTGAGAGTCGGTGCGCTCGTCGTCGACCCGGACCGGCACGAGGTGTCCGTGGACGGCCGGCCGGTCGACTGCACACCCGGTGAGTTCCGGATCCTGGCCGCCATGGCGACCGAGCCCGATCGCGTCTTCACCCGGCAGCGGCTCCTGGAGGAACTGCACGGCTTCGACCGGTACATCAGCTTCCGCACGGTCGACGTGCACATCATGAACCTGCGCAAGAAGATCGAACCCGCGCCGCGTCGGCCTGCCCGGCTGCTCACCGTTTTCGGTGTCGGCTACAAGCTGACGGACCCGGCGAGGAACGCTTCGCGTGCGTCGTGACCGGCGGCGGACCAGGCCGCCGCTCCGCAAGAGCCTGTTCGGCCGGCTGCTGGCGGTGTCCGCGCTGGTGGCCGCCTGTTCGGTGGCCGCCACGGCCTGGCTCGCCGTGCAGACCACCTCCGGCGCGATCAAACAGGAGCAGGGCCAGAACCTCACCGCCGACGCCCGGATCTACAACACCCTGCTCGGTTACGCCGCGGGCCACCCCACCTGGGAGGGCGTCGACAGCACCGTGCGCGATCTGGCACGGCAGTCCGGCCGGCGGATCGCACTCACCACCGAGCAGCGCCGTCCGCTGGCGGATTCCGCTTCCCTGCCGTCACCGCCCGCGCTGCCACCCCAGGCGTCGGCGATCGTCGACCCGCTGTCCGTGGACACGGCCCTTTCCCGGACGGTGGACCGGACAGGGGGCGCGGCCGACCGTGTCGACCCGCGCGCGGTCGGCCCGTTCCGGTTGCCCGCCGCCGAACGTACGGCCTTGCAGCGCGCCGCCGACCGGAACGCGCAGTGCCTGAGCCGGGTCGGAATCGCGGCGGACGTCGTCCGCGGCCCGAGCGGACGCCCGCGCGTGCAGGTCGTGGGCAATGACCCGGACCGCGTCCAGGACACCCGGTGCGCGTCCGACGACCTGGACGCCCCGACGGCGACCGAGCGGAAGGCCCTGGCCACACTCAACGCACTCGCCGACGCCTGCCTGAAACGCCAGGGCCGCGCGGGCATACGGCTCAATCGTGATCTGTCCTGGGGCGACCGCTCCGCACAGAAGGTCGCCGCCGATGTCTCCGGCGCAGCTCCCAGCCCCGTGCCGAGCGTCCGGACCGGCGAGGACGACCGTGCCGCCGCCTCGTGCGTGGACACGGCGCGCCGGGAACAGCTCGGTTCCTATGTCGCCTCGCCCGCGCTGCTGTTCATCGGCGACGAGGGCGGCACGACCGTTCCCGGCTTCGACCTCTCGCCCGCCAACACCGCGAAGATCGCGGGCGCCGCGGCGCTCGTCCTGGCACTCACCGTCGGAGCCACGGTGCTCGCCGGATCCCGGCTCGTGAGGCCGCTGCACGCCCTGACGGGCGCGGCGCAGCGGATGCGGGACGGGGAGGACTCCGCACCCGTGCTGGTCACCGACGACAACGAGATCGGCCGGCTCGCCGCGGCCTTCAACGACATGGCCGACCACCGCGCGCGCCTGGAGGCGCAGCGCAAGGACATGGTCAGCGACGTCGCCCACGAACTGCGCACCCCGCTGAGCAACATCCGGGGGTGGCTGGAGGCGGCACAGGACGGCCTGGCGGAGCCCGATCCCGCGTTCATCGCCTCGCTGCACACGGAGGCCGTTCAGCTCCAGCACATCATCGACGACCTCCAGGATCTCGCCGCGGCGGACGCGGGCGCGTTGCGTCTGCACCCCGAACCGGTACGTATCGAGGACGTCCTGGCACAGGTCGCCGCGGCACACCAGGGACGGGCCGAGACCGCGGGGGTCGCGCTCACGGCGCTCCCGGCGGTGGCCGACGCCCCCTCCCCCGCGCTGTGGGCCGACCCGGTCCGGCTGCGCCAGGCCATCGGCAACCTGGTCTCCAACGCCGTACGGCACACCCCGTCGGGCGGACGTGTGACGGTGCGCGCGTACGGCGCAGAGGCATCGGCGGACGGGGCGTCGTCCGGCGGGGAAGTCGTGGTCGAGGTCGCGGACACCGGCAGCGGCATCTCCGCCGAGCACCTGCCACACATCTTCGACCGCTTTTGGCGAGCCGAGAAGTCCCGCAGCCGCCGCACCGGGGGCAGCGGGCTGGGGCTGGCGATCGTTCGGAAACTGGTGGAGGCACACGGGGGTTCGGTGAGCGCGACGAGCGTCGAGGGGCAGGGCTCGGTGTTCACACTCCGCCTGCCGGCGGATGCGGCTGATGTGACGGACAGGAGGAGCGCAGCCGGAGCAGTGGGTCAGGAAAGCGGGGGAACGGAACGCCCCTGACCAGCTCCGCCCGGCACCGCCCAGCTCCGACTGACCGACACTGACTGACTCTGACGGGCTCTGATCAGCTCTGATGCGATGACGACAGCATTCTGACAGCTTCTTCATAACTTCACGCCAGCCTGTCGGCATGCCTCGCGCCCGGTGCGACCAGCCACCGCGGACCAGCCACGGCGAACCGGACGCCGGGCGCCACCGAGGCCGATCTGGAATGGAGTCATCCCCATGCCCAACCGTCTGTCCCTGCGCACCGCCGTCCTCGCCGCCGTCGCGGCGGGCGCGGTGCTCGTTCCGTCCGCCGCGGCCTTCGCCGACTCCGCGCCCTCGCCGGCTCCGTCCGTCAAGCGGTCCGCCGCGGCGGCCGCCGACAAGTCCGACAGCGCTCCCGCCAGGAGCGCCCGGCCGTCCGCGGCGCCCCGTGGCGGTGTGGCCGCCGGCGACAGCCCCGCTCCCGCCGTGACCAGGGGCGAAAAGGCCGACGCCAAGGCTTCGGCAGTGCCCGCGCCGCGCGGTGGTGTGGCCGCGGGTGAGCGAACGGTCAGTACCTCGGGCGACAGCACCGCCACGATCGCCGGATCCGCCGCCGCCGCGCTGCTGCTCGCCGGAGCGGGAACCGTCGTACTGCGCCGCCGCTCGGCCGCACAGCGCAACGGCTGACCGACCACCCTTCGCTTCGCATCGTGGCGCCGTCCGTTCCCGGGCGGCGCCACTGCCGCTCTCCGCCCAGACCTGGAGCCCCCCATGTCCTACACCACGCCCTCGCTCCGGCACGCCCTGCTTCCGGTGCTCGCCTGCCTCGTTCTCGCCGGTTGCTCCGCCGAGTCCGTGAACGGCTCGTCCGCCGCCGCACCCGGCAAGAGCGCGAGCCCCGCTTCCGACGCCCCGCGGCAGGCCGGTTCGAAGGGGACGGGCAAGTCCGGCAGTCCCCGCTCTCCGGCAGCCGTCCCCGTCAGCGTCAGCATCCCGTCGCTCGGCATCGACAGCGAGCTGATGCGCCTCGGTCTCAACCAGGACGGCACCGTCGAAGTCCCACCCGCCGACAAGGGCATGACCGCCGGCTGGTACACCGGCGGCGCCACTCCCGGCGAGCCCGGTGCCGCGGTCATCATCGGGCACAACAACACCCGCTACGGCAAGGCCGTGTTCCACGACCTGAAGAAAATCGGCAAGGGGGCGGACATAGCCGTCCGCAACAACCGCGGCGCGGAACTCCATTTCCGGGTCACCGCCACCGAGACCGTCAGCAAGAAGGCATTCCCGACCGAGAAGGTCTACGGTGCCACCGGCGCACGCACCCTGCGCCTCATCACCTGCGACGGCGCCTTCGACGACCGGGGCCACCCGGTGGACAACCTCATCGTCTACGCGAACCGGAACTGACGGCCGCGCGGCCCCGCATTCCCGTACTTCTGCCCCTTCGACGCGCCACGGAGCTGTGGCGCGCGAGCTCCGCGCGGGCCGGCGCGGTCCAGCGCCTACTGGCCGCGGATCCGGCGCCCGGCTTCGGTTCCGGGGTAGAGGATCGCGTCGGCGACCCGGCCGCCGGAGTCCTTCACACCACCGCTGAAGTTGAGTCGTCCGGAGGCACCCGACTTCGCTGCCACACCGTCCCAGTAGCAGGCCTCGCGCTCCCACCGGATGTCGGAGAGAAGTCGGTGCAGTTCGTCGGCGCCCAGGGCGTTCACCGGGTCGGTCCACGGCGCGGTGTGGTGCACGGCGATGCCGAGCCCGGCGAGCACGGCCGGTGCTGTGAGGGCACTGCGTGAGACGAAGTGCTCGCTGCGGTCGGCGATCAGGCGGGCCAGCAACGGCACGACGCACTGCTCGACCTGCTCGGCGCTCGCCCCCGTGGGCAGTTCGTCCTCGTGGACCGTTTCTGCCGAGCGGGACAGCCCGCCGCGCCCGTAGATCGCCGTGATCACGAGTGCCCGGAGCGCGGACAGGGTGATGACCTCCGCATCGGTCTTCCCCACCTGCCGCTTACTGGCGTTGACGAGCTTGGTGAACGGTACCGGCTTGCCGTCGATGTCGACTTTGACGGCTTCGGCTACGCGGTGCGCGAGGCGGGTGGCGAAGTCCCGCTGGTCCATGGACATGGCCAAGTTCTTCGCGACGACGACGCCCTGCACGTTGCGGTCGTAGAAGATCTGCCGTGCATCGGCCACGGTCAGGTCCACGTACAGCTCGAACGGCACGCGCACCTGAGCGAGTTCGGCATACGTGAGCCCGTACCGCTCGGGGTCGTCGTACAGCTCGTGCCATGCGGTCGTCTGTGTCTCGCCGTCGATGGCGACCACGGATGTGCCCGGCGTGATGGTCAAGGTCCGCAACCCGGTGCCGGGCAGCAGTTCGTCACTGAGCGCGGCGAGCGGTCCGGCGTGCCAGAAGGTGATCGGCGGAGTGGACCAACCGGCGCCCAGCTCGCCCTTCACCCCGTCTGCGATGTACTCGGCGTACGAGCCGACGTTCTTCCCCTTCTGCGTGGACTTCAGCGCCCGCTGCACGAGCGATCGCAGTTCGGCGTGGCGGCGCACGGCGCCGGACGCGGCCTTGAGCGTCTTCGTGTCCTCCTCTCGGCGGGGCGAGGGAACGAGCTGGACGAGCGTCGGTACGGACATGGTCCCGATCACGGCGTCCGCACGGAACGGCATGACGGTGAGCTGGGTTCCCTCGACGACGGCGGTCGGCATGGTGAGGCGCATGGCAGTTCCCCCAAGGGATCGGTGAGGTGGCGGACAGGCAGGCAGGCCGCAGGGATCGCTTGTCGCTCGAATGGCGACCACCACCCGGAAGCGTCGCCAGATAAGCATCTCAGCGAAAGCACTGTCAAACAGCTAGCGGGATTTGACGGCTGGTGTAGTTTGTTAACAGCTCCCTACCGAGAGGCTCAGGACTCGCGCCATGCCCCAGCCATCCGCACAGGTGACAGCCGCCGAGATCTCACGCATCGCGGGGGTCACACGCGCCACTGTCAGCAATTGGCGCCGACGTCACGACGACTTTCCCGCCCCTTCGGGAGGCACCGAGAGCAGCCCGCTGTACGACCTGCCGGCCGTGCGCGCCTGGCTCGACGCACGGGGTCACACGGCAGCGGTCAGCCCGCTGGAGGAATTGCGCACCTCGCTGAGGCTGCACCCGCAGGGCAGTGGCGCGGCAGCACGCCTCCTCCCCCTCGTCCTCACCACCGCCCGTCGCAGGCCGGACGAGCTGACGGCCCTGGCCGAATTGCCGGACACCGATCTCGCCGCCCACGCGAACGACGCGATCCCCACGCTCGCCAAGACCGTCCCCGGTGCGGAGGCCTCCCGCTTCTCGGCCGATGACGCCCCGGCGCTGCGGGCTCTGGTCCGGTGCGTACGCCACGACGGCGGCGAAGCCGCGCTGGGCGTGCTGGCGGAACGGGAGCTGGAGGACAGCACCACCAGCGGCACCTACCGGACCCCCGCCCCGCTCGCGGATCTCGTGGCCCGGCTGGTACCGGGGTCGCTGTCCCGGGTTCTCGACCCGGCCTGCGGCAGCGGAACGCTGCTCACTGCGGCCGCCGGGCGGGGCGCGACGGAGTTGTACGGCCAGGACAGCGTGCCGGTCCAGGCCCGGCGCAGCGCGGTGGCCCTGATGCTGACCGTCCCGGACGCGACGGTGACCGTCCGTACCGGCGACAGCCTCCGCGCCGACGCCTTCGGCGGGCTCGCCGTCGACGCCGTTCTGTGCAACCCGCCCTACGGCGACCGGGACTGGGGCCACGACGAGCTGGCCTACGACCCGCGCTGGGCGTACGGCGTACCGGCGCGCGCCGAGTCCGAGCTGGCCTGGGTCCAGCACGCACTCGCTCATCTCGTACCGGGCGGCCATGCCGTCCTGATCCTTCCGCCTGCCACCGCTTCCCGTGCTTCGGGCCGCCGCGTGCGGATGGAGCTGGTACGCAGCGGAGCCCTGCGCGCGGTCGTCGCCCTGCCGGCCGGAGCGGCGGCCCCGCTGCACGTGGGGCTGCAGATCTGGGTCCTGCAGCGGCCGGAGCCGAGCGGCCCGGATCACAGATCCGTGCTCTTCGTCGATACGTCCGAGGAGCCCGGCACGGCGCGGGCCGGGGGCGCGACGGAGGCCGGCTCTCGCGGGGGCACACGGAGCAGCGGCCGGGCTTCCCTGGACTGGACGGCCCTGGCGGACCGGGTACTCACCGCGTGGGCAGCCTTCGCGGACGCCCCGGACGAGTTCACCGACGTGCCCGGCATCGCGCGCGCCGTCCCGGTGGTCGACCTCATCGGCGACCTCATCGACCTGTCCCCCGCCCGGCATGTACGTGTCTCCCGCACCGACATCGCACCGGCGGAGCTCGCCCGGGAAACGGACGACAGCCGCCTCCGCCTCGTCGCCGCCGCGGACTCGCTGAGCAGGGCAGCGGGCTACGTCGGCTGGCAGGCGGCCGTCCCGGCAGCACGGGAGTGGCGTACGGCAACGGCGTCCGACCTGGCACGGGGCGGCGCGCTCACGCTGCTGCGCACGGCCCCCGACTCGAAGGAGCCCAAGGAACCACAGGGCACACTTTCCGCACCGACCACCACCGCCGTCCTGACCGGCGAGGACATCGCGCTCGGCACGGGCCCGACGGGCGCCCCGTCCGGACTGCGAACGGACTCCAGCCCAGTGATCGCAGCGGGCGATGTGCTCGTCCGGTCGCTCGCGGGCGGCAGCGGGCCGATGGTCCGGGTGGCGGGCGAGGCGGACCAAGGGGCACTCCTCGGCCGGCAGGTCCACCTCTTCCGCCCCGATCCGGCGCGACTCGACCCGTGGTTCCTCGCGGGCTTCCTGAGTGCGGAGGAGAACCTCGCCGGTGCGTCGACAGGCAGCACGATCCTGCACGTCAGTCCGGGCCGGCTACGCGTCCCTCTCCTGCCGCTGGAGGAGCAGCGCCAGTACGGGGAGGCGTTTCGCCGCGTCCACGAACTGAGAGCGGAGGCCCGGCGCGCGACGGAGCTGGCCGAGCAGACGGCCCGCCTGCTGGCGGGCGGGCTGACGGGGGGCGGCCTGGTCCCGACGTCGACCGGCGCCGAGACTTCCGTCCCGTCCGGCTCGGCCTGAACGACACCACCGCCTTCACGCATCCATCACACTTGTCCGAACCCGCTCCGGTTGGAGTGGGCGGGTCCGAAAGGAAACCGGGGAATCCCTTGAACAGCAGCAAGCACACGGAGCTGGCGAACCACGCCTGGTCCGTCGCCGACCTTCTGCGCGGCGATTACAAGCAGTCGGACTACGGAAAGGTGATCCTTCCGTTCACGGTGCTGCGTCGCCTGGAGTGCGTCCTGGAGCCGACGCGCGAGAAGGTCGCGGAGACGGCCGCCCGCTTCGAGGGCCAGGAGATCGACACGGATCACTTCCTGCGGCGGGCATCGGGCCACTCGTTCTACAACAAGAGCAACCTGACCCTGAAGAAGATCGTCGGCGATCCGCAAGGCGCGGCGGCGAACCTTCAGCGGTACGTCGGTTCCTTCTCGGACAACGCCCGCGAGGTCTTGGAGAAGTACGAGTTCAATCAGCAGGTCAGAAAGCTCGACAGCGCGAACCTGCTCTACCAGGTCATGGGCAAATTCACCGACTTGGATCTGCGCCCCGAGGTCGTCCCCAACCACAATATGGGCTACATCTTCGAGGAGCTGATCCGCCGCTTCTCCGAGCAGTCGAACGAGACCGCGGGTGAGCACTTCACCCCGCGCGAAGTCATCAAGCTGATGGTCAACCTGCTGATCGCCCCGGACGGCGACGCACTCAGCCTGCCGGGCGTCGTGCGCACGGTCATGGACCCGGCCTGCGGTACGGGCGGCATGCTCAGCGCGGCCGAGGAACACATCAAGGCCCTGAACCCAGACGCCACGGTGGAGGTGTACGGCCAGGAGCTCAACCCGGAATCCTGGGCGATCTGCCGGTCCGACCTGATGATCAAGGGGCAGGACCCGGAACACATCGCCTTCGGCAACTCCTTCTCGGACGACGGTCACGCGCGGGTGAAGTTCGACTACCTCCTTGCGAACCCGCCGTTCGGCGTGGAGTGGAAGAAGGTCAAGGAGGACGTCGAGTACGAGTACAAGAACCTCGGCGACTCCGGCCGCTTCGGCGCGGGCCTGCCCCGCATCAACGACGGCTCGCTCCTCTTCCTCCAGCACATGATCTCGAAGATGAAGCCGGTGGACGTGAACGGCGGGGGCGGCTCGCGCATCGCCATCGTCTTCAACGGCTCCCCGCTCTTCTCCGGCGCGGCCGGCTCGGGTGAGTCGGAGATCCGCCGCTGGATCCTGGAGAACGACTGGCTGGAGGCGATCGTCGCCCTGCCGGACCAACTCTTCTACAACACAGGCATCTCCACGTACTTCTGGATCCTGACCAACCGGAAGGACGCCCAGCACAAGGGCAAGGTCGTGTTGCTGGACGCGCGCGACCAGTGGGTGAAGATGCGCAAGTCCCTCGGCGACAAGCGCAAGGAACTCGGCGACGGAACCGGCAACAAGCCCAACCACATCGCCGACATCACCCGCCTGTACGGGGACGCGGTGGCAGCTGCGGCGGATGCGGAACACCCACTGCACGGCAAGGTGAAGGTCTTCGAGAACTCGGCGTTCGGCTACCAGCGCATCACGGTGGAACGGCCGTTGAAGCTGCGGTTCGAGCTGACGGAGGAGACGCTGGGGGCGCTGCTCGCGTCGAAGCCGGTGCAGAAGTGGGCGGAGGAGCGATTCCTGCCACGTGAGCCGGAGCTGGCGGCAAAGGCGAAGGCCCGGCGGAAGCTGACGGAAGAGGAAGAGGCGCAGTCCCAGAAGCTGGCAGACGCTGAGGCGCAAGTGCTTGGAGATGCCTTGAGCCCGCTGCTGGGCTCGGAGTGGGCAACCAAGTCCGAGGCTCAGGTGGCGGTACGGAACGCGATGGCGGAGGCCGGCGTGCAGGGGCCGACCGGGGCGCCGTTCACGAAGGCGCTGCGGGATGCGGTGGGCGTGCGGGACCCGGAGGGGGAGGTCCAGACCGCCAAGGGTGTGTCGGAACCGGACAGCGAACTGCGCGACTTCGAGAACGTGCCTCTGGGTGAGGACGTGGAGGAGTACTTGAAGCGGGAGGTGCACCCGCATGTGGCCGATGCGTGGATCGACCACACGAAGACGAAGGTGGGGTACGAGATCCCGTTCACGCGGCACTTCTACGTGTACGAGCCGCCACGGCCGTTGGCGGAGATCGACGCGGAACTGAAGTCGCTTGAGGCGGAGATCCAGGCGCTGCTGGCGGAGGTGACAGAATGACGAACGTTCGCCTCAAATCGGTCGTCCGAAATGTTATCCAAAAATCTGATGGCGAGCAGCACCCATTTCTCGGCCTCGAAGACATAGAAGGTGGCACCGGCCGACTTCTCGTCGAGGATCTACCTGTCAAAACGGCAGACGACAGCATCTGCCACCGCCCAGGAGATGTGTTGTTCAGCAAGCTCCGCCCATACTTGGCGAAGTCTCACCTACCGACAGCAGAGGGTACGAACACCAGCGAACTACTAGTTCTACGGCCCGGACCGGAAATCGATAGCCGCTTCCTGCTGCATGTAACGCTGTCAACTCCATGGGTGGAATGGGCGAACACCACGGCCTACGGAACCAAAATGCCACGCACATCCTGGGACCTGGTAGGGGGCTACCAGACGTGGCTGCCGCCACTGGAGGAGCAGCGCCGCATTGCCGACTTCCTCGACGCAGAGACCACTCATATCGAGCAACTCTCTGCGCTGCGCAAGCGGAGTTTCAGCCTGCTCTCCGAGCGAGCAGCCAGCCAGATGGACCTCGCAGTAAGGGGCTTGCCGGCTCCGCGCACCAAGCGGGCCGACTACACCCCACTCGGGGAGATCCCCAGCAACTGGCTGGAAGCCCGGCTCCGATCAATCGACTGCGAGGTACAAACTGGCCCCTTCGGTAGCCAATTGCACGCCGAAGATTACGTCGAGGGCGCATGGCCTGTAATTAATCCGGCAAACATTACACCCGCCGGCCTAATTGCCGACCCAAGCATCACAGTTCCAACCAAAGTCCGCGACCGACTGGCACGCCATGTGTTGCGCGAGGGTGATGTGATCTTCGGGCGGCGCGGCGAACTTGGGAGAGCGAGCATCGTCCAATCTGAACAAGAGGGCTGGGTTTGCGGCACAGGATCATTGCGAGTGAGGTTCAGAGACAACGCATTCCACTCCGGATATCTGCGACGCTATCTGACAATCTCTGCAGTGCGCCACTACTTCCGGCTGCAGGCAATCGGCAGCACGATGCCGAACCTAAATACCGGAATCCTGTTGAGTATGCCGTTGCTGCTGCCCGACCCCGCCGAGCAGGCGACTGCCTCGCGACGCTGCGACGAAATCGATGCATGGAGTGTCAAAGCAACATCAAGCGTGGATCGGCAAGTACAACTACTCGCCGAACGCCGCCAAGCCCTCATCACCGCCGCCGTAACCGGCCAGTTCGACGTCTCCACCGCCAGCGGCCGCTACGTAACGGACGGAGTACGGGCATGAGCCCCATCCACAACGAGGCCGCTTTCGGGGACGCCATCGTCGCCGCGATGACCGAGCGCGGCTGGCGCGAGGCGCAGCCCGAGGACTACCAGGCTGATCTCGGGCTGGACACCAACGAGCTGTTCACCTTCCTCGGCAAGACGCAGATCAACGAGTGGAACGAACTACTCGCCGTCTACGGCAAGGACGTCAACGCCGCGCAGAACGGCTTCGCGCGGCGCCTGGACAAGGCCATCAGCGAGGACGGTCTGCTCAACGTGCTCCGCAACGGCGTCAAGGACCGGGGCGTCCGCCTCCGCGTGGCCTACTTCAAGCCGAATCTGGTCGCCGACGACTCCGTCCTCGACGGCTACCGCGCCAACCGCCTCACCGTCGTACGGGAACTCGTCTACGCCACCAAGCAGGCCGACTGGGGCAACAAGCTCGATCTGACTTTGTTTCTCAACGGCATCCCCGTCGCCACCGCCGAGTTGAAGAACCCGCTCACCCGGCAGGGCGTCGAGGATGCCAAGAAGCAGTACCGAACCGACCGTGACCCCACCGAGCTGATCTTCACGCGCCGTGTCATCGCGAACTTCGCCGTGGACCCGGATCTCGTCTTCGTGGCAACGCAGCTCCGGGGCAAGAACACCCGGTTCCTCCCCTTCAACACCGGCTCCAACGACGCCGGCCTGCCGGGTGGTGCCGGAAACCCGGCCCCGACCGCGTACGGCACGTACTCAACCTCCTACCTGTGGGAACAGGTCTGGGCACGGGACAACTGGCTCGACCTGCTCCAGCGCTATGTGCACCAGCAGAAGTCCAAGACGCCCGGCGGCGGCACCACCAAGTCGACGATCTTCCCGCGTTTCCACCAGTGGGACGTGGTGAAGAAGCTGACCGCGCACGCGGCGACCCACGGTGTAGGCGAGAACTATCTCGTCATGGCCTCCGCCGGCTCCGGCAAGTCCAACACCATCGGTTGGCTCGCCCACCGCCTCAGCGATCTGCACGCGGACACCGACCCGCGCGTACTCGACCCGGAAGCCGTGGAGAAGGGCCGCATCAAGCCCGGCGCACCCGTCTTCGACAAGGTCATCGTCATCACCGACCGCCGCAACCTGGACGCCCAACTCCGGGAAACCGTCGGCAGCTTCTCGCAGACCGAGGGCCTGGTCGTGAAGGTCGACGAAAGGAACGGGGCGAAGAGCGAGCAGCTGGCCCGCGCGCTGTCACGCGACACCGGCAAGATCGTCACGGTCACCCTGCACTCGTTCCCGGCACTCATCGACTACATCGTGCGCAACCCGACCGAGATCAAGGGCACCAACTTCGCGATCATCGTGGACGAGGCGCACTCCTCGCAGTCCGGTGGCGCTGCCACGGACGTGCGGGCCGTGCTCCGTGACCTCGGTCTGGACTCCGATTCGGCAGATCAGGGCGCGACCGCCGTCACCGTCGACGAGAAGTTGAGGAAGAAGGCCACAGAGCGCTCGCAGGCCGCGAACCTCTCCTACTTCGCCTTCACCGCCACCCCGAAGGCCAAGACCCTCGAACTCTTCGGCACGGAGCACACCGTCGACGGCAAGGCCGTCTACCGCCCCTTCCACACGTACTCCATGCGCCAGGCCATCGAGGAAGGCTTCATCCTCGACCCGCTGCGCAACTACGTCACGTACAACACGTACTGGAAGCTGGTGAACCAGAATCCGGACGAGATCGAAGTCGACCCCGCCAAGGCCAACAGCCTGCTCGCCCGGTACGCGCTGACCCACGAGCACACCGTTTCGCAGCATGCCACGGTGATCGTCGAGCACTTCCTCGCGCACTCCCGCGGCCGGCTCGGCGGCCGCGCCAAGTCCATGGTGGTGACGGCCTCACGGCAGTCCGCCGCACAGATGGCACGGGCGATCAAGAGCTACATCAAGGACCAGGAGTACGACACCAAGTACCCGGACCTGGGGGTCCTGGTCGCGTTCTCCGGCTCGCTCACCATCGACGACGAGGAGACGACCGAGCCGAAGGAGAACGGCGGGATCGCCGAGAGCGCGCTGCCGAAGGCGTTCGCGTACACCCGTGCCGACGACAAGGCCGTGGCGGCCGGTGGGCGCGGGCAGCAGGAGTACAAGATCCTGGTGGTCGCGGAGAAGTACCAGACCGGCTTCGATCAGCCGCTCCTGACGACCATGTACGTCAACAAGAAGCTGACCGGTATCTCCGCCGTGCAGACACTATCTCGTCTCAACCGCACCGCCGATCGCAAGTCCCAGGCCGACCTCGCGGTCCTGGACTTCGCCAACGACGCCCAGGACATACAAGACGCCTTCCGTCCGTACTTCGAGGAGGCGACAACGCTCCCCTCCGACCCGAACCTGCTCTACACCGCACAGAGCCGTGTCATGTCGGCGCCGATCATCTCCGAGCAGGAGATGGACGAGTTCGCCGCCGCCTACTTCGCGGCGAAGGAGAAGGCGGCCGGCTCGCAGGCCAAGTGGGAGAAGCTGCACGCCGAGTTGTACCGATTGCTGTCCCCCGCCGTCGCCCGGTTCACGCCGCTCCTTGAGAGCGAGGAGGACGACGACGTGGAGACCGCCGAGGACTTCCGCGCCGATCTGAACGACTACGTGCGCAAGTACGGGTTCCTCGCCCAGATCGTGCCCTACCGCGACGCTGAGCTGGAACGGCTGCATCTCTACGGCCGTTACCTCCTCAACCGGCTCCCGCGCCGCGCCGATGGTGGCGTCGACATAGGCGAGATCGACCTCAGTCACCTGCGGGTGGAGAAGACCGGCGAGCACGACAAGTCGCTCACTTCCGAAGGCCCGGCAGAACTCAAGGGGTTCGGAGAGGGGGCGGGCGGCGCCGCGGAAGCCGAGAAGTCGCTGCTGTCGGAGCTGATCGAGAAGTTCAACGCCAAGTTCGGCACCGACTTCACCGAGCAGGACGTCATCCAGCCCTTCAACGAGGCCAAGGCCGACAAGAAGGTCCGGCTGGCAGCCGTCGCCAACGATGAGGACAACTTCGGCAAGGTCTTCGACAAGGTCTTCGCCGACAAGATGGCCGACCACATCGACACGATCGCCGGCATGGGACGGCAGTACTTCGGGCCCGACAAGGGATTCAAGTCCAGCCTGGACCGCAGTGCGCGCCGGGCGGCATGGCGGATGATCCGCCGCGAGGAGGGCGTGGACGAATAGTCCCGCAGCACACGGGGAGGGTCCCGCCGTTGCACCTGTGCGGCGCGCAGCGGGGCCCTCCCGGCGTTGTGTGCCTCAACCGGCGACGAGGCCGATGAATCCGGCCCATGCTCCTGGTCCAACGGTCAGCATGGGGCCGCTGAGCTGCTTCGAGTCGCGGATGTGCACGTGCGTGGCCGCAGCGGCGAACTCCACGCATTCACCGCCATTGCCGGTGCTGTAGCTGCTCTTGCGCCAGGCGACCTCCACGCACTCGCCGCCTTCGGCCCCGCTGTAGCTGCTCTTGAACCAAGCCAGCTCCCGCGTGGTAGGAGTATCGGTGGTGTTCATAGTTCTCCCAGCAACTTCTCGATGAATCCCAACGACTCCCGCGGAGTGAGAGCCTGCGATCGGATGATCCCATAGCGCGCCGCTACGGAGCGCACCTCATCCCTGTCCGTCAGCAGGATGCTGCGCCCCTGCACCTCCAGGTATGCAATCTGGTCTCCGCCCTTGCGAGTAATCAGGGTGAACGGCCCATCCAGTCCGGCGTTGTCCTCGCGGTCGGTCGGCATGACCTGAATCTCGACGCTGCGCTGATGACCGACAAGCAGAATCTGCTCAAGGACTCCACGCAGCACTGGCCTTCCGCCGAACGGCCGCCGTAGAACGGCCTCCTCGATCACAAAGCTCATCAAGGGGGCCGGCCACCGATTGAGAATCTCCTGTCGAGCGACACGCGCTGACACACGCTGCTCGATCGTGTCCTCGTCCAGAAGTGGCCGCCGCATCGCGAGCAGAGCGCGGGTGTACTCCTCAGTCTGGAGAAGTCCGGGGACGGCGCTAACCGCGTACAGAAACAGCTCCAGCGCCTTGGCCTCCAACCGCGCTGCGTCCCGGAAGAACGGCGGATACTGCGCCCGCGCAACCTCCTCCTTCAGGGCCAGCAACAAGCCCCCGGCCTCCAGCACCGTGTCCGCCTTGTCGATGAACTCGGGCTGCGGAATCCGCCGCCCCTGCTCGAACGACGCGACGGATTGTGCCGCGTAGCCCACCCGTTTCCCGAACTCCGTCCGGTCCAGCCCTGCCCGCAGACGTAACAGCTTCAACTGCCGTCCGAACGCGGCCATCACCCCGGACCCCGGCTCGTCCTCCGGCTGCTTCCCGGACTCCACACCCAAGCCCGAAATGGAACCCGACCCCATGTCCCCGTCCGTATCGCCCCGCGTCACCGTCATCGCCACCGCCTGTCCCACGCACGTACAAGCCGAACGCCCCCGCGTACAAGCAGCCCGCGACGGCGCGTCACCTCTGGTCACGCTACGCCACCGAACGGCACCGTGGAGCCATGACCAGCAATTCGCCACTCCCCGTGCGCCCCCTTCGCACCAACCAACCCCGGTTCCCCTGGCACCACTTCTCGATGCGCTTCAGCTCCACACCGCGCGGTGCCCGTCTCGCCCGGCGCCTGGCCGGTGAGCGGCTCGACGCGTGGGGCATCCCGTACGGCAGCGACACCCACGACACGGTGACGCTGGTCGTCGCCGAGCTGAGCGCCAACGCCGTACGTCACGGCCTCGTGCCCGGCCGCGACTTCCGGTTGCTGCTGTCCGCCGAAGGCTCCACCGTCCGCGTCGAGGTCACCGACACCCGCGGCGAGAAGGTTCCTGCCCTCACCGACCCGTCGGACTCCTCGATCGGAGGCCGCGGCCTGCTCCTGGTGGCCGCGCTCGCGGACCGCTGGGGCTGGTATCCGTGCGCGGACGGGCCGGGCAAGACGGTGTGGGCCGTGTGCTCGGTGGGCGTTGTGGCGGAGCCCTCGCCGTAGAACGGCCGGCGCCCCCTGCCCCGGGCGCCCCGTGACCGGAAAGAGGCGCCCCGAGCGCATCCGGGCCGTCGTCGCTGGACTGAAGATCGCCCCACCAGGGACACTTGCGCTCCACCACGCCGAAAGCCGGTCCAGCAGCGCGCACCGGCCAGCGCACGCACACACGGGGGCAATGTGCCGCAACAGCAGCCGATCGCGGGCCGGTACGAGCTTCTGGAGCCGCTCGACAACGGCGGCATGGGGGACGTGTGGCGCGGCTATGACGCCGTGCTCGACCGGCCCGTCGCCGTGAAGCTGATCCGGCAGCAGGCCGTCGGCGGCTCGCCGCAGCTGGCGGAGGAGTTCGCCAAGCGCTTCCGCCGTGAGGCCCGCATCACCGCACGGATCCAGCACCCCGGCGTGCCCCAGGTGTACGACGCGGTGCTCGACGACACGTACGAGCGGCTGTTCCTGGTCATGGAGCTGGTGGACGGGGTCTCCCTGTCCGCGTACATCCATCCGGATCGACTGCTTCCGGTCAGTTGGGCGGTGGCGGTGGCGGCGCAGGTCGCCACCGTGCTGTCGTACGCGCACGAGGTACCGGTCATCCACCGCGACCTCAAGCCCAGCAACATCCTGGTCGCCCGCGACGGGACGGTGAAGGTCCTCGACTTCGGGATCGCGGCAATCCTGCGGACCGACGTCACCAAGCTGACCGCGACCGGCACCCCCATCGGCACCTACCAGTACATGGCGCCCGAGCAGGTGCGCGGCGGGCGCACCACTCCGCAGACCGACCTGTACGCCCTCGGCTGCGTGCTGCACGAACTGCTCGGCGGACGCCTGCTGTTCACGGCGGACAGCGAGTACATGGTGATGTACCAGCACGTCAACGCCGCTCCCACTCCGCTGCGGGTGCTGCGTCCCGAGGTGCCGCAGGAGTTGGAGGACCTCGTCCTGCATCTGCTGCTCAAGGCGCCCGAGGCCCGGCCCGCCGATGTGCAGGAGGTGTACGAGCGGCTGCGGCCGTTCCTGCCGCCGCCCGGCCGGACACCTGGGCCCGGCGAGGCCGGACCGGCGGGGGTGCCCGACCCGACCGGACTCTTCCGCAACCCGTACGCGCCCCGCGCCCGCGCGGGTGCGGGCCGGTCCGCGCCGGTGGCCGCCGACCCGGCTGCCGGACAAGCCGCGCCCGTACCCGTGCCCGCGCAGTTGCGTGCGGAGATCGACGAGGCGTACGCACACTCCGACGCGCTCCTGGACGAGGAACGGTTCGCGCAGGCCGCCGAGGTGCTGGGAGAGATCATCGAGCCGGCCGCACGCGCCCTCGGGGCGGAGAGCCGGAAGGTCCTGGAGCTGCGGACCCGCCGGGCCGCGATCCAACTGCTCGGCGGAGACTACCGGGCGGCTCTGCCCGAGTTCGACGCTCTGGCGGACGCCTACGCTCGCACCAACGGCCCCACCGGCGAGCCCGCACGCGCCTGCCGCGCCCAGGCCGCGCGGTGCCGTGCCGAACTCGGCCAGGTCACCGACGCACTCGCCGCGCTGCGTGGCCTCCTCGACGTCGTACGAACGGTCGACGGCGATCTCAGTGAGGAAGCCGTCGAGCTGCGCCGCGACATCGGAATGCTGCTGCTCGCCCAGGGGCAGGCGGTCGAGGCCCATCGGATTCTTCGGCCGTTGCACGACGACCTGTGTCTGGTCTTCGGACCCGGCGACGAGATGACCGAAGAGGTCGGCGAGGCGCTGGCTCTGATAGGCCTCGATCTCGACGGTCCGGCCACCTGACCTTCGTCCTCCCCGTTCCGCCCGCTTTCCCGGAGAGTCCGCCCCATGCCTCATCTCGCGTTCGACATCGGTTTCTGCGCCCAGCTCGGCAAGCTCCAGGGCAGCGTCAAGCAGGGGGTGTTCGACGCGTGGGAGAAGTTCGAACGCCTCACCCTGGACCAGCTGTTCAAGGATCCCGGGCTGAAGCTGGAGAGTCTGAAGCGAGCCCGTGATCCTCATATCCGGACCATCCGGATCGACCAGGGGACGCGGGGTGTCGTCCTCGCACCCGACAGCGGCGACACCTACGTACTGCTGCGCGTGATGCCGCACGACAAGGCGATCGACTGGGCCGTCAAGCAGAAGGCCAGCATCAACACCGTGACCCGGGCCGTCGAGATCCGCGACATCGCGATGCTCGACGAGCTCACCCCTGTGTACGAGAGCATCGCGCCCGCTCCCGACCGACGGCTGTTCGCGAAGGTGTCCGACGGGGACCTGGTGGCGCTCGGCATCGACGAAACCACCCTGCGCCAGGCCCGTGCCCTCACCGAACCCGAACAGTTGGAGGTCTTCGCGCCGTACTTCCCGCAGGACCAGCGCGAAGTCCTCGAATATCTCGCGGCAGGCTTCACCGTGGAGGAGGTGTGGCGGGACGTGGTGTCCGTCAGCCTCTCCGCCTCACCCGCCGACACCACGCCCGTGGACACCGGCGACTTCGCGACCGCCATCCACCGCACCAGGACCCGGATCGCACTCGTCACCGCGTCCGAGGAGCTGCGCGACATCCTCGACAAGCCTTTCGCGGCCTGGCGGGTCTTTCTGCACCCCTCCCAGCACAAGGTCGCCTACCGGGCCTCGTACTCCGGGCCGGCACAGGTCACCGGCGGTCCCGGAACGGGCAAGACGGTCGTCGCTCTGCACCGGGTGCGCCATCTGCTGTGGTACCTGCGCGACGGCGACCGCATTCTGATGACCACGTACACCAACACACTGGTGGGCGCGCTGCGGACCGGGCTCGCCACCCTGGTGGAGGACGAAGCGCTGCGGGACCGAGTGGACATCATGACCGTCGACGCGTTCGCGGGCCGCGTCGTGTCCACCTCGCGGCGGCCGCTCCGGGGCAGCGAGGAGGAGACTCGGTGGGCGCAGGCCGCGAAGGCCACCGGGTTCACCGGCACTGCGCAGTTTCTCGGGCAGGAGTACAAGCACGTCGTCCTCGCGCAGAATCTGCGGACCCTGGACGAATACGAGAGCTGCGAGCGGCGCGGACGCGGCAGCGGGCTGCCCACGTCGGCCCGCGCGCTGGTGTGGCGCACGATCGAGGAGTTCAGCAATCGGCTCGCCGCCGATGGGCTTCGCACCTACCTCGACACGTGCGCGGAGGCAGCGGATCTGCTGGAGGCCGGTGGTCCGCGATACCGGCACGTGGTCGTCGACGAGGCACAGGACCTGCACCCCGCGCAGTGGCGGCTGTTGCGTGCGGCGGCTCCGGCCCGTCCCGACGATCTCTTCATCGCGGGCGACCCCCACCAGCGTATCTACGACTCGAAGGTGTCGCTGAAGGCCGTCGGGATCAAGGTGACCGGCCGGTCGGCGAAGATGCGCAAGAACTACCGCTCCACGCACGAGATCCTCTCCTGGTCCACCGCCCTGCTCGTCGGCCGGCCCTTCGACCAGCTGGCGGACGACTCCGCGAACGAGACCCTGTTGGGCTATCGCTCGGCCCTGCACGGCAAGGGACCCGAGGCGTACGGGGCGGAATCGGAAGAAGCCGAACTGGACGCACTCGTCGCACGCGTCCGTGGCTGGCTCGACAGCGGGATCTCTCCGGGCGAGATCGGGGTGAGCGCCCGGTTCAACAAGAACTGCGACAAGGCTGTGCAGCGGCTCACGGCCGCGGGCATCCCTGTCGCGCGCCTGCGCGGCGATGCGCCCTCCGGGGCGGACGCCGTACAGGTCGGCACGATGCACTCCTTCAAGGGGCTGGAGTTCCGGTGCGTCGCTGTCATCGGCGTGCGCGAGGGTGCGCTGCCGTATCCGCGTGCGGTGACCCCGGCCGACATCGACCGGCTCCAGCACGAATCGGACCTGCTGGCGGAGCGCTGCCTGTTGTTCGTCGCGTGCACGCGGGCCCGCGACGGACTGCATGTGTCGTGGTCGGGCGCGCCGAGCGAGTTCCTGGTGGAGGCCGGGGTGTGTCAGACACCGTAGGCGTGCCGAGCTGGGCGGCCGGGACATTTCAGTGCCAGGGCTGCCAGCGCCTCGGGGGCGCCTTTCGGGCCGCGGATGCCCGGGAAGGCGTTGATGTCGACGATGACGGGCGCCCCCTCGCGGTCCAGCAGGTCGACACCGTAGACATCCAGGCCGAAGACGTCCCCCGTACGGAGGGCGAGCCGGGTCCAGTCCGGCGGCAGGTCGCGGACCAGCGGCGCGGGCCGCGCGCCGTCCGGGGGTGCGCCCACCGGGGCGGGACGTACCCCCGTGAACACCTCTCCCGCTATCACCCACAGCTTGTGGTCCCAGCCGCTGTTCGCGACGAACTCCTGCAGGACGACGGGCTCGTCGGACCACTTCGACGCCAGGTCCCGGAGCCCGTCCGGGCCGTCCACGCGGGCGACCAGGTCCGCGCGTCGGCTGTGGCGGCTCTTGACCATGAGCGGATAGCCGCTCTCGGCCGGATCCGCCCCGTGGAGGGCTTCGGACAGCGCGTCCAGGGTCCGTGTCCGGGGCATCGGCAGGCCGGCGTCCTCCGCCACGGCGGCGATCCGGCTCCTGTCCTGGCACAGCTCCGTCGCGGCAGCGGAGTTCACCACCCGGGCG
The DNA here is from genome assembly GCF_045040875.1 of Streptomyces sp. NBC_00012. Taxonomy (NCBI): domain Bacteria; kingdom Bacillati; phylum Actinomycetota; class Actinomycetes; order Kitasatosporales; family Streptomycetaceae; genus Streptomyces; species Streptomyces sp. NBC_00012. The sequence continues at coordinate 1,479,862 of NZ_CP108309.1, forward strand.
CCGAGCGCTTCGAGGAAGTGGGCCAGCGCCAGTGCCCGGGGTGTATGGGCCTTGAGGAGGTAGACATCGGCGAGATCGTCCGGGGCCACCAGCTGCGACGGGGACGCGGCTCCGGTGTCCGGGTCCAGGAACGTCACCCGGTGTTCCGCCTCGGCCAGCGCGGAAGCGACCGCGGCGAGCAGCGGATGATCCGGCTTGTCGGTCAGCAGGCACACCCTCATATCTGCGCGCCTTCGGGCACCGCTGCCACCATGTCCGCTTCGATGCCGAGACCAAGTCCGGCGACGGGGTGCGGATGGGAGCGCTCGCGGGCGGCCTGCGGCTGCACGGGAACGCGCGGGGCGGCAGCGAGCACGCCCGTCCGGCCGGCGCCGCCCGTCCTGGCCAGCTCCAGGACGGCTCCGGCCAACCGGGACGCGGCGTCCGGCACCTGGCGGAAGCTCGGGAAGTCGTTGATGTCGACGATCACGGGGCCGTCCGGGCCGAGCACCACGTCGATGCCGTACAGATCGAGGCCGAAGACCGCTCCCACCTTCGCCGCCGCCGCGGCGACCTCCGGGGACAGGGGGACGGCCCTCTCGTCGACCGACGCGTCCGGGTGGAGCGGGGAGCGGCGCACGGTCGCGTGGAACTCACCGGCGAGACAGTAGACCTTCAGGTCGGAGCCCGGATTGGACACGTAGGGCTGTGCGATGAGCTGGCCCTCGTCCGCCTGCTCCGCCTCCGCCAGCCGCCCGGGGTCCGACACCAGCCGCACCCCGCGCCCCGAGCTGCCGTCGGCGGGCTTGACCACCAGGGGGAAGAGCTCGTCGGGCACATCCGCGAACAGCGTGGCCCTCGGTGCCGAATAGGTGACCGGGACCGGCAGCCCGTGCTGTCGCGCGATGACCGAGGTGAGGACCTTGTCACGCACCGCGCGGATCGAACGCGCGTCGTTCACCGTGGTCAGGCCCACCGCCGCCGCGGCCTCCAGCAGAGTGAGCCCGGGACCGCCGGACACGGTCTTGAGTACCCAGGCGTCGTGGGTCCCCGCCCGCACCTCCTCCGAGATCCGCAGGAGTGAACCGCCGGGGCGCACCACATCCACCTGGTGCCCCCACGACGTCAGTTGCCGGACGACGTCGAGCGGCATGCCGTCATGCCGGTACAGCTCTTCGACGAGGAAGCATAGCTTCATCCCAAAACCCCTCGGTGCCCCACAGCAGATGGGGCACAACGGTGCCGCGCGGTGCTCCTTAGAACACCACCAAAAGGGCAACGCTACGTCACGTCCGCCCCAAGGCAACCTCGGCCGTGGGTTACTGATGGAGTGTCCCTTCGCCGGCAGTCTCCTTCAGAAGAAGACTCCGCACCGCAGCAGCACATTCGCGTACGGCCTCGCCTCCCCCGTCCGCACCACCAGCCGGGCGTCCGCCGAGAGGACCTTCAGTTCGTCGTGGGGTACGTGGGCCAGTGCCGGGAGGCGCTCCTCCAGGAGACGGGCGGCCCCGGGATTGGCCTCCCGCACCTCGTGGGCCGCTGTCGCGCCCTCCACCACCAGTTCGTCCAGCAGCCCGTCGAGCACCTCGGCGAACGACGGGACACCGGCCCGGAAGGCCAGATCGACGACACGGAGGCCGGCCGGAATGGGCATGCCCGCGTCGCAGATCAGTACGCCGTCGCCGTGGCCCAGCTCGGCCAGCGCTCCGGCGAGATGGCGGTTGAGGATTCCTGCCTTCTTCACAGCGCGGAGACTTCCTGTGCGGTCGGGAAGGATGCCTGCGCGCCCCGCTTCGTGACGGCCGCCGCCCCCACCCGCACGGCGAACGCGGCCGCTTCCGTGAGCCCTTCGCCCAGGCCGAGCCGCCAGGCCAGAGCGGCCGTGAAGGCGTCACCCGCCCCGGTCGTGTCCACGGCTTCGACCCTGGGGCTCGGTACGGGTACGACATCGCCCGTGCGGCCGTCCGCGACGAGCGCTCCCGCCGCCCCCAGCGTGACCACGACCGACTGCGGGCCGAGGCCCAGCAGCGCTCGCGCCCACTCCTCGGGCGTGCCGCCCGCGCCCTCGCCCAGCATGTAGCGCGCTTCGTGCTCGTTGACCACCAAGGGGTCGCAGGCGGCCAGCACGCGGTCGGGCAGGGGCGCGGGCGGGGACGGGTTCAGCACCAGCCGGCTGCCGGGCGACATCGCACCGGCCACCTCGGCAACGGTCTCCGACGGGATCTCCAGCTGCACGGAGACGACCCGGGCCGCATCGAACAGCGGGCCGGCCGCCCGGACGTCCTCCGGGGTGAGGCGGGCGTTGGCCCCCGGGGACACCACGATGCTGTTGTCACCCGAGGGGTCCACGGTGATCAGCGCCACGCCGGTGGGGGCCCCGCCCACGAGGACACCGGCGGTCTCGACGCCCGCCGCCTTCTGCGACTCCAGCAGCAGTCGGCCGTGCGCGTCGTCGCCCACCCGGGCCAGCAGTACCGTGCGAGCCCCGAGACGGGCGGCGGCGACCGCCTGGTTCCCGCCCTTGCCGCCCGGGTGGACGGCCAGATCGGAGCCGAGCACGGTCTCACCGGCGGCGGGGCGGCGTTCGACGCCGACGACCAGGTCGGCGTTGGCGGAGCCCACGACCAGCAGGTCGTACCGGTCGTGATCGTGTTCGCTCTCGTGCATGGTTCCTGCTTTCCGTGCTCAGGCACTGCTCGGGTCCCGCCGGGTCCTGGCGGGACCCGCTCACTCGCCGTCGGCGTCAGGAGAAATCGGCGACGTTGTTCTTGGTGACGACCTTGACCGGCACCTTCACCATGCTGTCGACCTTCTTGCCCTCCGCGGCCTTCACCGCGTTCTGCACCGCGATCCGGCCCAGTTCCTTCGGCTGCTGGGCCACGGACGCGTACAGCGTGCCTGCTCCGACCGCCTTCAGGCCGTCCGGCGTTCCGTCGAATCCGACGACGGACACCGACTTGCCCGCCTTGCTGCCGAGCGCCCTGACCGCACCGAGCGCCATCTCGTCGTTCTCGGCGAAGACACCGGTGATCCCGGGCTGGGACTGGAGCAGGTTGGTCATGACGTCCAGGCCCTTCGTGCGGTCGAAGTCCGCCGGCTGCTTGGCCACGACCTTGATGCCCGGATACGCCTTGAGGCCCTCGGCGAAGCCCGCACCGCGCTCCCGGCTGGCCGAGGTGCCGGCCGTCCCCTGCAGGATGACGATGCTGCCCTTGCCGCCGAGCCGATCGGCCAGTGCCTTGGCGGCAAGCCTGCCACCTGCGACGTTGTCGGAGGCCACCAGCGTTGCGGTCCGCGCCTTGTTGACCCCCCGGTCGGCGGCGACCACCGGGATGTCCGCCTTGTTGGCGCCCTGGACCGCCGGGCCCGCCGCGTCCGAGTCCACCGGGTTGACGATGATCGACTTCACTCCCGAACTCGTGAAGTTCTGGAGCTGGTTGGCCTGCTGCGAGGCGTCGTTCTGTGCGTCGGTGACGGTGAGGTCGACACCGGCCGCCTTCGCCTCCGCCTGCGCGCCCGCCTTCATCTGTACGAAGAAGGGGTTGTTGAGCGTGGAGAGCGACATGCCCACCTTGGTGTTGCCGCCGGAGGGGCCGGAGTTGAAGTAGGACACCCCGCCCACGACGACAGCCACGCACACTGCGGCGATGCCGAACTTGACCGCGCCCGCCCCCTTGCGGCCGGATCCCGGCGAGCCAGGCGCGGCGGACGAACCGCCCGGTACGGCGGCTCCGGATCCGGCCTTGCGGCGGACGGTGTCCAGCAGCACCGCGAGGGCGATGACGACACCGATGACGACCTGCTGCCAGAAGGCCGAAACGGAGAGGAGGTTCAGCCCGTTGCGCAGCACGGCGAGGATGAGCGCACCGATCAGCGTCCCGGACGCCTTGCCGACACCGCCGGCGAGGCTGGCGCCGCCGATGACGACCGCGGCGATCGCGTCGAGCTCGTACCCCTGCGCGGCCTGCGGCTGCGCGGAGGTCAGACGGGACGCGAGAACGATGCCCGCGACGGCGGCGAAGAGCCCCGAGAGGGCGTAGATGGCCAGCTTCTGCCGCTTGACGCGCAGCCCGGAGAGCCGCGCCGCCTCCTCGTTGCCGCCGATGGCGTACATCGAACGGCCGATGTAGGTACGGGCCAGGATCAGCGCCGCGATCAGTCCCATCACGACCATCACGAGGACGGGGACGGGCAGCCAGCCACCGAGCGTGTCGCCGAGCACGGAGACCGAGCCGGGGAAGTCGATCGGCTTCCCCTGGGAGATGACCAGGGACAGACCCCGCGCGATCGACAGCATCGCCAGGGTCGCGATGAACGGCGGCAGTTTGCCGTACGAGACGAGTGCCCCGTTGACGAAGCCGCAGGCGATGCCGGTGACGACGGCGAGGACGAGCGCCAGCCAGACCGGCAGCCCCTGTGAGGTGGCCGACCAGGCGAGGACCGTCGCGGAGAGTGCGGCCACCGAGCCGACGGAGAGGTCGATGCCCGCCGAGACGATGACGAAGGTGACGCCGAACGCGAGGATCGCGGTGACGGCGGCCTGTACACCGACGTTCAGCAGGTTCTGCGTGGTCAGGAAGTCGCCGGACAGCAGCGACATCGCCACCAGGAGTACCACCAGCGCGCTCAGAGCGCCGTTGTCGAGCAGGAGCCGGCGGACCGTGCGCCCTGCGGCGCCACTGGCGCCCGTATTGCTCTTGAGCGTGTCAGTGGCCACGAGGGCTCTCCTCTTCGTTCACTGCCGGATCGGTCGGACCGGTCGAACCGGTCAGGTCTGCCAGGTTTGTCAGGTCTGCAGGTGGATGTGTTGGGGACGCGGTCGTGGGGGCCGCGCTCACGGCGAGGGCCATCACGGCGTCCTGAGTGGCTTCGTGTGCGGGGAGCTCTCCGGCGATCCGGCCCTGGGACATGACCAGCACACGGTCGCTCATGCCGAGGACTTCGGGCAGATCGCTGGAGATCATCAGGACCGCGTGACCCGATGCGGTCAGTTCGTTGATGAGCTGGTAGATCTCGACCTTGGCGCCGACATCGATACCACGGGTCGGCTCGTCGAGGATCAGCACTCTGGTGTCGGCGAGCAGCCACTTGCCGATGACGACCTTCTGCTGGTTGCCACCGGAGAGCGTACGGACGTGCTGGCCGAGACCCGCCATCCGTACGCCGAGCTGTTTTGCGATCCGGGCGGCGGCCAGACGCTGCCCCTTGAGGTCGACGAGCCCGGAGCGGCTCGCCGAGCGCAGGGTGACCAGCCCGAGGTTCTCCTGCACCGAGGCGTCGAGCACCAGGCCCTGCCCCTTGCGGTCCTCGGGGACGAGGCCGATTCCGGCGCCCATAGCGGCCGTGACGTCGTGCTTGGCCAGCCGCTCGCCGAGCACGTCGACGGTGCCTCCGTCGTAGGGGTCGGCGCCGAAGACGGCGCGGGCGACCTCGGTGCGGCCCGCGCCGACGAGACCGGCGAGGCCGACCACCTCTCCCGCGCGCACCTCGAAGCTGATGTCGTGGAAGACGCCGTTGCGGGTCAGACCGCGCACCGAGAGCAGCGCATCGCCGGTGTCCGGGCGCTCACGGGGGTACTGCTGGTCGATGCTGCGTCCCACCATCAGCTGTACGAGTTCCGCCTCGGGCGTCGAGGCCGGCACCTGGTCGATGCTCCGGCCGTCGCGCAGCACCGTGACCCGGTCGCCGAGTGCCGCGATCTCTTCGAGGTGATGGGTGATGAAGACGACCCCGACCCCGTCCTCGCGCAGTTGCCGCACGATCCGGAAGAGCTTGTCGACCTCCTCCGAGGTGAGGACCGCGGTCGGCTCGTCCATGATCAGGACACGTGCGTCCAGGCTGAGCGCCTTGGCGATCTCCACCATCTGGAGCCGGGCGATGCCCAGTTCACGGACCTTGGCCTTCGGCGAGACGTGCAGGCCGACCCGGCGCAGCAGCACCTCGGCGTCCGCCTCCATGCGGCGCCGGTCGATCATCCCGAAACGGCGCGGCTGACGGCCGAGGAAGATGTTCTCGGCCACCGTCAGATCGGGCACCAGGTTGAACTCCTGGTAGATCGTGGCGATGCCGAGCCGTTCGGCGTCCTGCGCGCCGTGGATGCGTACCTCGCGCCCTCGGGCGAAGATCCGCCCGCTGTCCGGGCGGTAGGCACCGGAGAGCATCTTGATGAGGGTGCTCTTGCCCGCTCCGTTCTCGCCGAGCAGGACATGTACCTCGCCGCTGCGCAGGTCGAAGTCCACGCTGTCCAGCGCGACCACACCGGGGAAGGTCTTGCGTACGCCTTCGATGCGCAGCAACTCGTCCGGCTTGCTCACAAGTTGCTCCTCTGGTCCGAAGCGGGCTCGCCGCAGGAACGGCGTACGACGAGGCGGGCGGGAAGGGTGACGGACTGCGGGGACCGGCCCTCGACGATGTCGACCAGTGCGCGGACGGCGGCGCGGCCGAGTTCGCCGGTCGGCTGGGCGATCGCCGTGATCGGCGGGTCGGTGTGGACGAACCACGGGATGTCGTCGAAGGCGGCGAGCCCGATGTCCTGCGGGACGCGCAGGCCGGCGGCGCGGATGGCGTCCAGCGCGCCGAGCGCCATCAGGTTGTCGGCGGCGAAGACGACCTCGGGCGGTTCGGGGAGCGCCAGGAAGCGTTCGGTGACACGCCGGCCGCTGTCCGCCTGGAAGTCGCCCTGGCCGATGTAGACCTCGGGCAGGTCGAGCTCGTACGCGCGCAGCGCCTCGCGGAAGGCCTCGACGCGCTCGTCGCCCGTGGTGGTGGCCGCGGGGCCGGCGATGATCGCGAGCCTGCGGCGGCCCAGCGCGTGCAGATGGGCGACCAGGTCCCGGATCGCGTGGCGGCCGTCGGCGCGTACGACGGGGACGTCGACTCCGGGCATCCAGCGGTCCACGAAGACCATCGGGGTTCCGGCCCGTGCCACGTCCGCCATCAGCGGGGAGTCGCCGTCGGCGGGAGAGACGAGGAGCCCGTCGATCCTTCGGTCGAGGAGCGCGCGGACGTGGTGGTCCTGCAGCTCCGGCCGCTCGTCCGCGTTGCCGATGATGACGCTGTAGCCGAGGGCGCGGGCCTCCTCCTCGACGAAGCGGGCCAGTTCGGTGAAGTACGGATTGAGCACATCACTGATGACCAGGCCGAGGGTGCGCGTCTGATCGGTGCGCAGCGAACGGGCGACGGCGTTGGGCCGGTAGCCGAGGGCGTCGACGGCGGCGCGGACCCGGGTCCGCGCGTCCGGGCTGACGGAGGGATGACTGTTGAGAACACGGGAGACCGTGGCGACAGAGACCCCTGCCTGAGCCGCGACGTCCTTGATGCTCGTCATGTCCGGACCACCTCCTTGTGGTTTCCGTGAGCCTCGAAACCAGCGGGCCGAACCCGTGGAATCGATTACACGGAAGATTGGAAACGATTACACGGCCGGAAACAAGACCCCACCCGCTGTCCGAGACCGGATCGTGACGAGCGCGACGGAAGATGAGGCGGCCGAGAGGAAGGAACACTGGGTACACGAGTGCGGACGCGGCGTCACGCGCGAGATCCAGGCGCTGGGGGCTGCCGCGTGATCCCTGGCGGGACAGGCCCGGCAACGCAAAATGCCGACCGGGAAGATTCCCGACCGGCACTTGACTGATTTCCTACTGGTGTCCGAGGGGGGACTTGAACCCCCACGCCCGATAAAGGGCACTAGCACCTCAAGCTAGCGCGTCTGCCATTCCGCCACCCGGACCAGGTGGTCGGCCCCGGTTTCCCGCGGCGACATGGAAAACAATACCAGGGGTTCGGCGTGCCTCTCACCTGCGTTTCCGGTGGTCAGTGCGGCGCGTCGGCCTCACCCGGCGCACTCCTGCGGCACCGGATCCGCCTGAGCCACGGACCGTGTTCGCGACCGTACGCACAGTGCGAGCCCAGAGGCAGGTCATGGCTTGCGCCGGCGCCGCGCACCCCCTGGACGGCACCCACCGGGTGCGGGACGACGAAGTCCGTGCGGCATTCCGTCATTCGTCGACCGCTGCCGCGACGCCGTGGGACGAGCGACGGCGGCCCTCCCCCTCCGCTCGTGAGGAGGGCCGCCGCGCGCCCATGGCCTAGCAGCCCTTCCGGCGCAGGGTGTGAAGGTAGGCGGCCGAGCGGCGGGCCGTGGTGAAGGAGTCGACGATCGGCTGGTCGTGTTCCACCTGCCAGTGGTGGTCACGGCGGCCGCCGTGGGTCCTGGTGACGGCGGAGAGGAACTTCTTGTAGTCGATGTCGCCGTCTCCGACGTCCACCATGCGGTAGCCGTCGCGGGCCGCTATGTCGTGCTCGCCGTCCTTGACGTGGAAGAGCGGGTAGCGGTCGGGCTGCTTCAGTACGTAGTGCAGCGGGTCGAAGGTGTCGGGGGTGCCGTCGGCCCGCTTGCCGAACCGGAACTGGCCGACGTAGGCCCAGTAGATGTCCATCTCCAGGAAGACCAGATCGGGATCGGTCTCGGCGAGCAGCACGTCGTAGAGGCGGACGTCGGGCCGGTCGGTGGCGAAGGAGAACTCCTCGGCGTGGTTGTGCTGGTAGAACTTCATGCCGCGCTCCCTGGCCGCGGCGCCGTAGGTGTTGAAGTCGGCTGCGGCGCGTTTCCAGGCGTCGACCGTCGATCCGTAGCGGAACGGTCCCGAGGCGGTGCCGACGTGCTTGAGGCCGAGGGCCTGGGCGTCGTCGAGGACCTTGGTGAGGTTCTGCGCGAAGGTGTAGGCGTTGGGGTTGTTGTTGTCGTAGTAGCCGACGTGGCTGCCGATGCCCTTGAGCCCGTGGTCGCGGGTGAGCTGCTTGAGCTGAGCGAGCGTGATGGCGCCGGCCGAGCCCTGGGTGTAGCCGGCGTACTCGACCTCGTCGTAGCCGTACGCCTCCAGTTCGGCGAAGACCTTGTCGAAGCCGAGGGTCGAGACCTTGTCGCGAAGGGTGTAGAGCTGGATTCCGAGACGGCCGGGTGGCAGCAGGGGATCGCCCTGGGGCCGGCCCTGGGCGGTGGCGGCCGGGGCGGCGGCGCCGAGGAGGGCGGCCGCGGTGGCTCCGGCTGCCACGCCGAGCATGGAGCGCCGGCTGAGCCTGTGGGCGAGCTCGGCGTCGACGGGGGTGCGGCGACTCATGGGGGAACTCCTTCTGGGGGCGGGACGTTGTCAGTGCAGTCCGGCAAGATCGAGAAGCAAGGACTTCACTTCGGTGGCCCGGACGGGGCCGGTGAAAGCGTGGGGGGTGGAGCACAGGATGAGCGGACCTTCTTCGTCGCTCCGCGGAAGGCGGCCGTGGCTGCCGCGAATAGGTGACGGGTCCAGCGGCACTACCGCCATGCGGTAGCGCAGGCCCAGCTTCTTGCGGGCGACGGCCGCTGCGGCCTTGACCCGGACGTACGGGTCCTGGGGGTCCAGGAAGAGTTCGACGGGGTCGTAGCCGGGTTTGCGGTGGATCTCGACGAGCTGCGCGAAGTCGGGCGCGCGGGCATCGTCGAGCCAGTAGTAGTACGTGAACCAGGCGTCCGGGTCCGCGACGGCGACCAGTTCGCCCGAGCGTGGGTGGTTCAGGCCGTGTGCCTTCTTGCCCTCGTCGTCGAGGAGTTGCTCGATGCCCTGGAGATCCTGGAGGGCTGCGCGGGTGGCTTCGAGGTCCTCCGGGCGGCGTACGTAGATGTGGGCGAGCTGGTGATCGGCGACGGCGAAGGCACGGGAGGCCATCGGGTCGAGGTACTCCATGCCGTCCTGGGTGTGGACCTCCAGGAGGCCGGCGCGGCGCAGAACCCGGTTGATGTCGACGGGCCGGTCGACGCGGGTGATGCCGTATTCGGAGAGGGCGACGACGGTGCGGCCTTCGCGGCGGGCGTCGTCCAGGAGGGGGGCCATGGCGCGGTCGAGTTCGGCCGCGGCCCGGTAGGAGCGCGGGTCGTCGGGGCCGTAGCGCTGGAGGTCGTAGTCGAGGTGCGGGAGGTAGCACAGAGCCAGGTCGGGGTGGCGGGTGCCGAGGATGTGCCGGGTCGCGTCGATGATCCACTGTGAGGAGACGAGGTCTGCGCCGGGGCCCCAGAAGTGGAAGAGGGGGAATGTGCCGAATTTCTCGGTGAGTTCGTCGTGCAGTGCGGGCGGCCGGGTGTAGCAGTCGGGTTCCTTGCGGCCGTCGGCGTAGTAGACGGGGCGCGGCGTGACGGTGATGTCGGTGTCGGCGCCCATCGCGTACCACCAGCAGATGTTGGCGACGGTGTAGCCGGGGTGGGCACGACGGGCGGCGTCCCAGAGTTTGTCGCCCGCGACCAGTCCGTTGTGCTGGCGCCAGAGCAGGACGTCGCCGAGCTCGCGGAAGTACCAGCCGTTGGCGACGATGCCGTGCTCGGCGGGGGTGGTGCCGGTGAGGAAGGTGGACTGGGCCGCGCAGGTGACGGCGGGAAGGACGGTGCCGAGGGGGGCGTGGGTGCCGGACTGCCCCAGGGCCTTCAGGTGCGGCATGTGATCGAGGAGCCGCGGGGTGAGGCCGACGACGTCGATGACGAGGAGAGGGGTGGGTGTGGCGGTCCCGGTGGGTTGCTCGGCGGTGGTCATGGGAGCTCCTTGAGGCCGAGGTCGACCAGGAGGTCGCGGGCGAGGGTGAGTTCGGCGGCGATGCCGTCGGCGAGCTGGGTCCGGGTACGGGGGCGCAGCGCGGCCGGGAGCGCCTGCCAGGTGTACGTCTCGACCTCCAGGTGCCTGGTGAGGGGGCGTCCGCCGCCCACCAGGCGGGTCAGTGTGGATCGGAGTACGGGAAGGGTGGAGGTGAGCGGTGGTGCGGGTGGTGTGTGCAGGGGGACGTGGAAGTGGGCGCGCCAGGGGGCTCCGTCCGGCAGGGCCCGGCCGGTGACGGCCTCGTCCAGGTCGTCGGTGCCGCGCGGTCCGGCAGCGGTGCTGGTGCGGGTCTGGTGCAGGAAGCGGGGTTCGGCGAAGGCGGCGAGTGCGGTGCGTACCTCGGGGAGGTGGGGGTGTTCGGCGTGCAGGGCGGCGGAGAGCTGTGCCTTGGCGATCGGGATGCCCGCCGCGCCGAGCGCGTCGACGGCGGTGTCGGGGTCCTCGAAGGAGGTGGCGAGGTGGCAGGTGTCGATGCAGATGCCGATGCGTGGGTGTCCGATGGCGGTGAGGGGGGCGATGGCGTCGGCGGTGGTCTCGACGGTGCAGCCCGGCTCGGGTTCGAGGCCGATGCGGATGGATCTGCCGGTGAGTTCGGCGAGTGCGTCGAGGCGTTCGCCGAGGGTGGTGAGCGCGGTGTGTGCCGTGCGGGCCGCTTCCTGGTCCGAGTCGAAGGGGGTGCGCCAGGCGATCGGGAGGGTGGAGATGGTTCCTTCGGTGGCGTCGTCGGGAAGCAGGCCTGCAAGGAGCCGGGCGAGGTCGGTGGTGTGGGCGAGCCGCTCCGGGTCCGTCCAGTCCGGTTTGTACACCCGGTACTTGACCTCGTCGGCACCGAATCCCTCGTACGGGAAGCCGTTGAGGGTGACGACCTCCAGGCCGCGGCGGTCCAGTTCGGCGCGCAGGGACCGCAGTTCGGCCGGGTCGTTGATCAGGGTGCGGGCCGCGTCCCTGGCGAGCCAGAGGCCGATGCCGAGCCGGTCGCGGCCGAGGCGTCTGCGGACGGGTTCGCAGTGGTCGCGCAGTTGGGCGCGGACACCGTCGAGTGTCTCGGCGGGGTGGACGTTGGTGCAGTACGAGAGGTGGACGGTGGAGCCGTCGGGGTGGCGGAAGCGCATCGCCTCACTCCCCGCCGCGCAGGATGGAGTTTCCTTCGTGGAGGGGTTCGGGCGTGGCGGTGCCGAGCTGGAGCCGGCCGCTCTGCCCGTAGAACTCGACGGGGTTGCGCCAGAGCACCTTGTCGACGTCGTCGTCGCCGAACCCGGCGGCGAGCATCGCGTCGCCCACCTTGCGGGTCTTGAGCGGGTCGCTTCGGCCCCAGTCGGCGGCCGAGTTGACCAGGATCCGCTCGGTGCCGTGGGTCCTGAGGATCGCGATCACGCGTTCCTCGTCCATCTTGGTGTCGGGGTAGATGGAGAAGCCGGCCCAGCAGCCGCTGTCCAGGGCGTCCTTCACGGTCGTCTCGTTGAGGTGGTCGAGCAGGACCCGCTCCGGGGCAAGGCGGGACTCTCGGATGACGTCGATGGTGCGGTGCAGCCCGGCGAGCTTGTCCCGGTGCGGGGTGTGCACGAGGGCGGGCAGGCCGTGGTCGGCGGCGAGCTGGAGCTGGGCGGCCAGGGCGGTGTCCTCGGCCGGGGTCATGGAGTCGTAGCCGATCTCGCCGACGGCGACGACGGAGTCCTTGACGAGATAGCGGGGCAGGGCGTCCAGGACGGGGACGCAGCGCGGGTCGTTCGCCTCCTTGGGGTTGAGGGCGAGCGTGCAGTGGTGGGCGATGCCGTACTGGGCGGCGCGGAAGGGTTCCCAGCCGAGCAGAGCGTCGAAGTAGTCGAAGAAGCTGGCGGGCGAGGTGCGGGGCTGGCCGAGCCAGAAGGAGGGTTCCACCAGGGCGCGGACCCCCGCGTCGTACATCGCCTGATAGTCGTCCGTGGTGCGGGAGGTCATGTGGATGTGCGGGTCGAAGATGCGCATCAGGACTCCTCCGTGGGGGCGGCGGCACCGGGGGTGGTGAGTTCGAGGACACGGGTGAGGTCGGCGGGGACACTGCGGCTCGCCGCGATGCGTTCGGCGGCGAAGTCACCGAGCATGCGGGCGAGTTCGGCGTCACCGCGGGCGCGTCGGGCCAGTCCGTCGACGGCTTCGACATCGACCCCGGTGAAAAGGCACTTGAGAACGGCGTGGCGCCAGTTGTGCGCATCGAGATGGGTGGCGGCGTACGGGCCGACTGCCGCGGCGATCAGCCGGGTGTCATTGGTACGCAGGGCGTCCTCGACGAGCGGGAGGGCGGTGGGGCCGAGGTCCAGCCGGTGCAGGGTGAGCAGTACGGCGCGTCGTTCGGCGGCGGTGCCCTGTTCGTAGAGCCTGGTCAGAGCCGGCAGCGTGGCACCGGCTTCGATGAGCAGGAGGGCGCGTACGGAGTCGGCGTGTTCGAGTCCGCAGTGCCGGCCGGCCGTGGCGTAGCGCAGTTCCCACGGGCGGACGGCGAAGGGGCTGCCGGGCTGCTCGGTGTCCTGGTGGGAGGCTGCGTGTTCGGCCTCGGCGAGCGCCTCGTCCAGCCAGGCGCGCGCGGCTCCGCCGAGCTGTGCGTCGAGTTCCTTGCGGGCCAGCAGCGGGGGGTTCGTCGGGGATATCGGCATGGCGTCGCTCCCTTCGGCGGTTCAGCGGCTCGACGGAGTGTGCTTGCGGAGGAACTCGATGGATTTGCGGGCGAGTTCGGGACCTGCGTGGGAGTGCCGGGGCAGTTCGACGACGGTGAGGCCCCGGTAGCCGGTGTCCGAGAGGGTGTCGAGTGCTTCGAGTACGGGCGGGAAGTCGATCTCGCCCTCACCGAAGGGGAGGTGCTCATGGACTCCGCGGCGCATGTCCTCGATCTGGACGTGGCGCAGCCAGGGCGCGGCCTCGCGGACGCAGTCGACGGGCATGGCGGGTTCCAGGCACTGGCAGTGGCCGATGTCGAGGGTCAGCCCGAGCGGTGCTGGGTCTCCCGAGAGGACGCGCAGATGGTGGAAGTCGGCGAGCGTGGCGAGGAGGTGTCCGGGCTCGGGTTCGATCGCCAGCGGAATGCCGGAGCGGTCGGCGGCGTCCAGGACCGGGGCGAGGGAATCGGTGAGCCGCTGCCAGGCGGTGTCGGGGGTGGTGTCCGGTGGGGTGATGCCGCTGAAGCAGTGCACGGCGTGGGCGCCGAGGTCGGCGGCGACGCGGACGGCCCGGACGAGCAGCCGGGTGCGGGCGGCGCGGGCCTCCGGGTCCGGGTCGAGGAGGGACGGACCGTGCTTGCGGCGTGGGTCGAGGACATAGCGGGCGCCGGTCTCGACGGTGACACCGAGCCCCAGCTCCTGGAGCCTTGACGCCACGTGGCGGGTGCGGGCGGCGAGGTCCGGGGCGAGGGGGTCGAGGTGCATGTGGTCGAGGGTCAGGCCGACCCCGTCGTACCCGAGGTCGGCGAGGAGTCCGAGGGCGTCGTCCAGGCGGAGGTCGGTGAGCCCGTTGGTGCCGTAGCCGAGGCGGATCGTCATGTCGGGCTCACCTTCCGGGCGAGGGTGCGGGCGATCGGTACGAGTCCCATGACGGCGAGCGCCGTGCCGACCGCTCCCGTGCGGGCGGCGAGGGCGGCCTGGAGCGGGATCATCGCCCGGATGCCGCCGCCGACGGCGCGCTGGGTGAGCGGCGGGGAGGGGTTGAGCGCGGCGTGCAGCAGCGGTACCGCGGCGGTCCGGACGTAGGAGGCGATGAGCGCGGTGCGCACGAGGCCGGGGGCGGTGACGGCGAGCGGCGCCGGTGAGCGGAACACCGGACGAGGGCCGGAGCCGGGCACGGGCAAGGACAGCGCCTCCGGCGAGCGGAACACCGGACGAGGGAGGGGAAGGGGACGAGGGAGGGGAAGGGGGCGGGGCAGGGGACGGAGGCGGGGCAGGGGACGGAGGCGGCGCCGGGGGCGGGGCGGGGGCGACTCGTCCTGTCCGCCGGGTCCGGTGTGCGGAGCCGGCTCCCGGGCTTCGCGCCGCCCGTGGCGGGAGTGCAGGGCCGCCGCGCCCAGTGCGGCGACGGCCGCGAGTCCGGCGAGGGGTGCGGTGGTCGATCCGCCGTGCGCCTCGTGCCGGGAGACGGCGGTGACGGCGTAGGTGTGCGCACCCAGCAGACCGGCGGCCGGAAGGGCTGCGAGAACGGAGCCGCGCGCAGCCGGATCCGGCGCCGTCCCGGGCCCCGTCGTCCGTCCGGTCGCTCCCGTGGCGGTGGCCCCGAGCAGCAGATCCAGTCCGCGTGCGGCGGCCATCGCCGCGGGCCCGGCCGGAGTGTGCTTCAGCCGGAGGTCGTACGCCCACACGGTGGCCGCCAGTCCGGTGGCCACCGTGAGGGCCGGACGGCCGGCCCGCGCGGCGAGCCCCAGCCCGGTGGCGGTCAGCGCGCCCGCCGCCGCGAGGGCCGCTCCGGGTGCGATCCGCCCCGAGGGAATGGGCCGGTGCGGGCGGTCGACGGCGTCCTCCTCGCGGTCGGCCCAGTCGTTGAGTGCCATGCCCGCCTCGTACAGGCAGAGCGAGGCGCCGACGGCGAGCGCGGTCGCCCGGTCGGGGCGCCGGCCGCTCGCCGTCGCCCCGGCCAGCGCGTCGCCGGGGACGGTGAACAGCGCGGACACCCGAAGCAGTTCCGCCCAGGCGCTTGCCGTCATCGTTCCTCCCGCAGCGTCTCCGCGAAGGCCAGCAGCGCCTGGTACTGCTCGAAGAGCGCGGCCGGACCACCGTCCGGGTCCTTGAAATAGAAACCGAGCTGCGGCAGCGGGCCGCTCAGCCCGCGCTCATGGGCGCGGGCCACCAGCCTGGCGAGGTCCAGGACCAGGGGCGCTGCCAGTGCCGAGTCGCAGCCCTGCCAGGTGGTCTGGAGCACCATCCGTGCGCCGAGGAATCCGTCGAACGCGATGTGGTCCCAGGCGGTCTTCCAGTCGCCGAGGGCCGGCACGTCGTCGATGTGGACCTCGCCCTCGGGCGCGGTTCCCAGGGTGTCGGCGAGGACACGTTCCTTGCCCGCGTTCTTGGCGGCCGCCGCGCCCGGATCGGCCAGCGCCGCTCCGTCCCCGCCGCCCAGCAGGTTGGTGCCCGACCAGGCCCGTACGGGCAGGGCGCGTTGCACGAACATCGGGGCAAGCACGGAGCGGAGCAGCGTCTGGCCGGTCTTGCCGTCGCGGCCCGCGTGAGGAAGTCCGCAGTCCGCGACGGTGTCCTGGAGAGCGGGGGTGCGCAGCCCGGTGGAGGGGGTGAAGTTGATGTAGGGACAGCCGGCCCGCAGCGCCGCGGCCGCGTAGAGCGAGCTGGCGGGCAGCCGTAGTTCGCCGGGGTCCGGGAGGGGTTCGGTGGACGCCACGTTGATGACGACCGTTCTGGCCAGGTGGTTGCGGTGGGTGAAGTCGGTGAGGTCGGCGGCGAAGGTGGTGATGAGTTCCTCGTCGCTGCGGGTGTCGCCGGGCAGTGGTCCGCCGGGCCGGATCCCGGCGTCCGCGGCGGCGAGTTCGGAGTGCACCGCCGACGGGAGTCCGTGCGGCAGCACTCCCCCGGCGGCCAGTGCCTCGGCTCGTTTCGGCAGTGGGCAGCCGGCCGTGTCGTGTCCGCCGAAGACGAGTGAGGTGAGTGGGGGCAGCCCGCTGCCGGTGAAGGGCGGGGTCTCGGTGACCATGCCTGCCGCCGGGTGGAACCCTGCCGCGACCGCCGCACACCCCGCGGTGGCGGTGGTGGCGACGGAGCCGCGTGCTCCGATGAACCAGACTCCGGTACGTACGGCGGGTGCTGACACGGGCTGCCTCCCTGGCTGGGGGTGCTGGCTGGGCAGAGCGGGTGGCGCTGTACGGCGGAGGGACAGGACCGGTCGGGTATCGGCGGGCGAGGAGGGTGCTCCTGCCTCGGGAAAGGGCGTTCTTTCCTCCGGGG
Source organism: Streptomyces sp. NBC_00012 (assembly GCF_045040875.1). Lineage (NCBI taxonomy): Bacteria > Bacillati > Actinomycetota > Actinomycetes > Kitasatosporales > Streptomycetaceae > Streptomyces > Streptomyces sp. NBC_00012. Next base: position 1,496,369 of record NZ_CP108309.1, read on the forward strand.
AAGGCGTTCTCCTGCCTCGGAGGAGGGGGCCCTGTCCCGCAGGAGCGTGCCCCTTACTCGGGAGAGGGTGTTCCTTCCTCGCCCGCCGTCGCCGGGGTGGGTGCCCTACGCCGAGGGCAGTTCCTTCAGTTGGATGTTGCGGAAGGACACATGGTCGGCGGCACCGTGGTTCTGGATGCCGATGTAGCCGCTCTTCAGGCTCCGGACCGGATCGGTGTTGGTGAAGTCGTTGATCTTCACTCCGTTGAGGAAGACCTGGAGACGCTCACCCTGGACCTTGATCTCGTAGCTGTTCCACTGGCCGGGCGGCCGCAGGACCTGGTCACGGGCCTTGGCGTTCGCCGCCTTGAAGGTGTAGATCGAGCCCGTGGTGCGGTCGGCCGCGTCGGTGGCGTCGATCTGGACCTCGTAGCCGTTGTTCACTGCGGACCACGGGTCGTCGGACTCCGGGAAGCCGACGAAGACACCGGAGTTGTCGTCGCCCTGCATCTTCCAGTCGAGCTTGAGCGAGTACGAGCCCAGCTCCTTGGCCTGGTAGGTGAGCAGGCCCATGCCGCCCTCGGAGCGGAGTTCACCGTCGACGACGTCGAACTTCCCGGGGCCCGCCTGCTTCCAGCCTTCGAGCGTCTTGCCGTTGAAGATCGACCGGTAGCCGGTGTCGGGCTTGCAGTCGGCCTTCACCTGCCCGGCCGCGTACCGCATGCCGCCGAGGAGCATCTTGCGGAAGTCCGGTTCGGCGTAGGACTCCTTGGTGTGGCCGAGGCCGGTGTAAAAGGAGCGGCCGCCCTGGTATGTCTGGCACCAGGTGATGGGGTGGTCGCCCTTCATGGTGCCGCCGGTGTAGGTGGTCTCGTCGAGGGTGGCGAGGACCTTGGCCTGACCGCGCGGATTCGTGCGGTAGTTGTACCACTCGTCGGTGCGGTTCCACTCGTCGCCGAGGTCCGCGGTGGCCGGGTGGCTGTGGTCCTCGACGCGGACGGTGGCGGGCTGGATGGCGGGGTGCGAGGAGAAGTACGCCCCGACGAGTCCGCCGTAGAAGGACCAGTCGTACTCGGTGTCCGCCGCCGCGTGGACGCCCATGTAACCGCCGCCGGTGGCCACGTAGTTCTCGAAGGCCTTCTGCTGGTCGGCGTTGAGCACGTCACCGGTGGTCGAGAGGAAGACCACGGCGTCGTAGCGGGCCAGGTTACTGGTGGTGAACTGGCCGGCCGTCTCGGTGGCATCGACGGTGATGTTGCTGTCCTTGCCGAGTTCCTTCAGCGCCGCGATGCCGTCGGGGATCGCGTCGTGCCGGAAGCCGGCCGTCTTCGAGAAGACCAGGACCCGCTTGGCGGTCCTGTCGAGGGCGCTGTTGGACAGCTCGAAGTCGTCGATGTCGTAGAGCGCTCCGGCACCGCCCTTGAAGACCAGGAAGAGTTCGGTGGACGTCTTCGGGGCGCCGCGCAGCGGTACATCGATGTCCTGGAAGTTGTCCCAGGCGCCGGTCACCGGGACGGGTGCGGAGCCGAGGATCTTGCCGGTCGGCGAGCCGGTCCGGACTTCGAGGAAGCCACCGGCGCCGCCGGAGGAGATCCGCGCGGTCAGCTTGGTGGATCCGGTGAGCAGGTACGGCTTGAAGGAGATCCAGTCGTCGTTGTGGATGTCGCCGACCGTCTTGCCGCCGTGGGCGGTCGCCTTGTTCTGCGGGGCGACGCCCTGGGAGTCGCTGTAGTGCTCGGCCTGCCGGTGACGGGGCTGGAGCTCGGACTGGTCGTGGCCGGACAGGGGGGCCTGGCCGCCTCCGCCGCCGTCCGTGTACGAGGCGTCGATGACGCCGAAGATGTTGGCGTTGGGGTCGTGCCCGCCGTCCATCTCCGTCTTGATGGTGCCGGTGCAGCCGTGGGCCGAGGTGATGGGGTGGCCATGGCTGTCGTGGCCGAGGATGAAGCGGACCTCGATCTTCGAGCAGTCGATGGTTCCGTCCTCGGGGTCGGTGACGGTGACCTTGAACGGAATCTCGTCGCCGAAGGAGAACAGCTGCCCGTCGCCTGGGAGTTCCAGCTTCACCTTGGGAGCGGTGTTGCCGACCGTCACATGGACATTGGCCGAGCCGGTGCGGCCGGTGGGGTCCGTGGCGGTGACGGTGGCGGTGTAGGTGCCGTTCTTCTTGTACGTGTACGTGGGGTTGGCGGCGGTCGATGTGCCGCCGTCGCCGAAGTCCCAGCTGTAGCCGAGCGTGTCGCCGTCGGCGTCGGTGGTTCCGGCCGAGGAGAAGGCGACCCTGAGGGGTGCGGTGCCCGAGGTCTTGTCGGCACTCGCCTCGGCGATCGGTGAGCGTCCGCCGGTGGCGTTCTCGATGCGGTAGAGCGCCGAGTTCTGGTCGCCGCCGAAGTAGCCGGTGCCGTAGTCCAGGACGTACAGCGCGCCGTCCGGGCCGAAGGTCATGTCCATCACCTGGGTTCCCGACCACGGGAAGGCGTTGATGGACTTGACCGTACCGTCGGTGTCCTGGTCGATGCGCTTGATCCAGCGCCGGCCGAACTCACCGGCGAAGAAGTTGCCGTCGTAGGCCTCGGGGAATTTCACCGGAGAGTCGAGTGCGGCGTCATAGTGGTAGACGGGTCCGCCCATCGGGGACTCCGAGCCGGTGCCGAACTCGGGCACGGACGCGCCGTCGTACGGGATCCACGCGGGCTGGGACGGAGGCAGGTCGACCAGACCGGTGTTGTACCGGGAGGTGTTCTTGGGCGCGGCGCAGTCGAAGGCCGCGCCGGAGGTCTTGGTCGCGAAGTCGTAGTCGACGAACGGGTCGTTCTTGCCCGTGCAGAAAGGCCAGCCGAAGTTGCCTGCCTTGGTGACGCGGGCGAACTCGACCTGGCCGCCCGGTCCGCGCTTGGGGTCGGCCGCACCGGCGTCGGGCCCGTAGTCACCGACGTACACGATGCCGGTGGGCTTGTCGACGGTGAAGCGGAAGGGGTTGCGGAAGCCCATCGCGTAGATCTCGGGCCGGGTCTTGTCGGTGCCCGGGGCGAAGAGGTTGCCCTCGGGGACGGTGTACGTGCCGTCGTCGGCGACCCTGATACGGAGGATCTTGCCGCGCAGGTCGTTGGTGTTCCCGGCGCTGCGGCGGGCGTCGAACACGGGGTTGCGGTCGGGCCGGTCGTCGATCGGGGTGTAGCCGTCGGAGGCGAACGGGTTGGAGTCGTCGCCGGTCGACAGGTAGAGGTTGCCCTGCGCGTCGAAGTCGATGTCGCCGCCGACGTGGCAGCAGATGCCGCGCGAGGCCGGGATGTCGAGGACCTTCTTCTCGCTGGCGGTGTCGAGCGTCCCGTCCTCCTTGAGGACGAAGCGCGAGAGCCGGTTCACTCCGTCGAACTTGGCGAAGTCGGCGGCGGTGCCGTTCTCGGGGGCGTCGCCGGACGGGGTGTCCAGCGGGGGCGCGTAGTAGAGGTAGATCGCCCGGTTCTTGCTGAAGTCCGGGTCGACGCCGACGCCCTGGAGTCCCTCCTCGTCGTGGGAGTAGACGGGCAGGACACCGGCGAGCGTGGTGTCGCCGCCGCTGTCGGTGAGCCACAGCTCGCCGCCGCGCGCGGTGTGCAGGACGCTGCGGTCGGGAAGCACCGCCAGCGTCATGGGCTCGCCGGTCTCCGCCACCCCCTTGGCGAGGGTGACCTGCTGGAATTCCTCGGCCGCCGCGTCGGTGGCGGCCGGCGAGGACGGACCTGTCGCGGCTGCTCCGGGCGTGGCGCCCAGGGCCAGGGTGGCCGCGGCGAGCAGACCGCCCGTGAACAGCGCTAGGGATTTGCGGACGCGGAGCCGTGTTCTGTCCCTGTTTCGGGTGGTGGTTCTGTGCACGAGTGTCCTCCGGAGTGTGCCGGTTGTACGGGCGGGGTGCTGCCGTGCCGTGCTGCGCGGGGACTGCCGCGCGGGTCGTCCGGGGTGTGTGTGGGACACCGGCGACCCGAGTCATGTCGTGTACACGTTGTGGACCGTAGACCTGTTCGTCCGGGACGGAAAGCCCTTGCGCAGCGGTCCGGTCAACTTTTTCCTGCGTCAGGACAAAGCGGGGCGAGGGCAGGTGTGAGCGCGGGGCGGCCGTGGAGCTCCCTCCCGGCCCCGCCCCTGCCCGGACCGGGGGTCCGGGGCTACAACTCCCTCTGCCGGGTCGTCAGTCGCTGCCCCCGAAGGCCGCGTCGAACGACGCCGCGGGCGGATCGAAGTCGTACCGCTTCAGCGTGGCCAGCGCTTCCGGCGCACCGGCCAGCCGGTCCATCCCGGCGTCCTCCCACTCCACGGAGACCGGCCCGTCGTAGTCGATGGACCGGAGCATCCGGAACACGTCCTCCCAGGGCACGTCACCGTGCCCGGCCGAGACGAAGTCCCAGCCGCGCCGGGGATCGCCCCAGGGCAGATGCGAGCCGAGCCGGCCGTTGCGGCCGTCGAGGCGCTTGCGTGCCTCCTTGCAGTCCACGTGGTAGATCCGGTCCCGGAAGTCGTACAGGAAGTTGACCGGGTCCAGGTCCTGCCAGACGAAGTGACTGGGGTCGAAGTTCAGCCCGAACGCCGCCCGGTGGCCGACGGCCTCCAGTGCGCGGTGCGTGGTCCAGTAGTCGTACGCGATCTCGCTGGGGTGCACCTCATGGGCGAACCGCACGCCCTCCGCGTCGAAGACGTCCAGGATCGGGTTCCACCGCTCGGCGAAGTCCTCGTAGCCCCGCTCGATCATGTGCGGCGGAACGGGCGGGAACATCGCGACCAGGTGCCAGATCGACGAGCCGGTGAAGCCGACGACGGTACGCACCCCGAAGGCGGCGGCCGCCCGCGCGGTGTCTCTGATCTCCTCGGCGGCCCGGCGGCGGACCCCTTCGGGCTCGCCGTCGCCCCAGATCCGCGCGGGCAGGATGCCCCGGTGCCGCTCGTCGATCGGATCGTCGCAGACGGCCTGGCCGACCAGGTGGTTGGAGATCGCCCAGCACTTCAGTCCGTACTTGTCGAGCAGCTGCCGCCGGCCGTCCAGATAGCCGGGGTCGGTGAGCGCCTTGTCGACCTCGAAGTGGTCGCCCCAGCAGGCGAGTTCGAGACCGTCGTAGCCGAAGTCCCGGGCGTACCGGCAGACCTCCTCCAGCGGCAGGTCGGCCCACTGGCCGGTGAACAGTGTGAAGGGACGGGGCATGGGCAAGGCCTCCTAGAGAACCACGGGGGTGTGTACGGAGTTCTGCTCGGCGCTCGCCTCCACCGCTGCGAGCACCCGCTGCACCTGGAGTCCGTCCGCGAACGACGGTTCAGGGGAGGTCCCTTCGGCAATCGTCCGCACCAGGTCGCGGGCCTGGTGGACGAAGGTGTGCTCGTAGCCGAGGGCGTGGCCCGGCGGCCACCACGCCTCCAGGTAGGGGTGTTGGGGTTCGGTGACGAGGATGCGCCGGAACCCCGCGGTGGCGGCTGGTTCGGTGTGGTCGTGGAAGGACAGTTCGTTGAGCCGTTCCAGATCGAAGGCGAGCGAGCCGCGCTCCCCGTTGATCTCCAGCCGCAGTGCGTTCTTCCGTCCGGCGGCCATCCGGGTCGCCTCGAACGAGGCCAGCGCCCCGGAGGCGAGCCGGCCGGTGAACAGCGCCGCGTCGTCGACGGTCACCGCCCCTCGCGCACCGGCGTCCGCCGCTCCGGACAGCCCGGCCGACGAGCCCGCGAGCCGGGGCCGTTCGCGTACGAAGGTCTCGCTGACCGCCGACACCCCGACCAGCGGCTCCCCCGCCAGATACTGGGCCAGGTCGACGATATGGGCGCCCAGGTCGCCGAGTGCGCCCGAGCCGGCGCGTTCCCGCTCCAGCCGCCAGGTGAGCGGCGATTCGGGGTCGACGAGCCAGTCCTGGAGGTAGGCGGCGCGAACGTGCCGCAGGGTGCCGAGCCGCCCCTCGGCGATCAGGTGCCGGGCGTACGTGATCGCGGGCACCCGGCGGTAGTTGAAGCCCACCATGGCGACCTGGCCGCGGGCCGCCGCGCGCTCCGCGGCCTCGGTCATCGCCTCGGCCTCGGCGACCGTGTTGGCGAGCGGCTTCTCGCACAGCACGTGCTTGCCCGCCTCCAGGGCGGCGATGGCGATCTCGGCATGGCTGTCGCCGGGGGTGCAGATGTCGACGAGTTGCACATCGTCCCGGGCGATGAGGGCGCGCCAGTCGGTCTCCGCCGCCGCCCAGCCATGACGGGCGGCGGCCGCGTCGACCGCGGCCCGGTCGCGTCCGCAGATCGCGGCGAGAGCCGGCCTCATCGGCAGGTCGAAGACGTGTCCCGCGGTGCGCCAGCCCTGTGAGTGGGCGGCGCCCATGAACGCGTATCCGACCATGCCGACTCCGAGCACGGGCGCGCTCGTCGCCGGCCGCCGCGTCGGTGGCGCTGCGGCCTCCTGATCCGTCTCTTCCCTACGGGCCATCGGGGCTTCCTCCTCGTCGGTCGTTCGATGAATACGGCAGGGGGGTCGGTCAGCACCCCCCTGCGGGGCGGATCAGCTGAAGCCCGTCGGCAGGTACTGGTCGATGTTCTCCTTGGTGACCACGGCCGAGTAGAGGGTGAGGCCGGTCGGGATCTCCAGCTCGGCCAGGCCGCCGACGCCCTTGCCCTGGGCCAGCGCACGGGCCAGGTCGATGGCGGACGCGGCCATCGTCGGCGGGTAGAGAACGGTGGCCTTCAGCACGCTGTTGTCGGCCTTGATGGCGTCCATCGCGGACTTGGCCCCGGCGCCGCCGACCATCAGGAACTCGTCACGGCCGGCCTGCTGGATGGCGCGCAGCGCGCCCACGCCCTGGTCGTCGTCGTGGTTCCACAGCGCGTCGATCCTCTTCTGCGCCTGGAGGAGCTGGGCCATCTTCGCCTGGCCCGACTCGACGGTGAAGTCGGCGGCCTGACGGGCCACCAGCTTGATGTTGGGGTAGTTCTTCAGCGCGTCGGCGAAGCCCTGGCTGCGCTGCTTGGTGAGCTCCAGATTGTCGATCCCCGCGAGCTCGACGACCTTGGCGTCCGCCTTGTCCTTGAGCTGTTCGCCGATGTACGTGCCGGCGTTGAGGCCCATGCCGTAGTTGTCGCCGCCGACCCAGCACCGGTAGGCCTGCGGGGAGGCGAAGATCCGGTCCAGGTTGACGACGGGGATGCCCGCCCGCATGGCTTCCAGGCCGACCTGGGTGAGCGCCTTGCCGTCGGCCGGGAGGATGACGAGGACGTCGACCTTCTTGTTGATGAGGGTCTTGACCTGGCCGATCTGGGCGGCGGTGTCGTTGGAGCCCTCGGTGGACTCCAGTGTCACCTCGGAGTACTTGCCCGCCCGCGACTTGGCGTTCTCGTTGATGGCGTTGAGCCAGCCGTGGTCGGCCTGCGGACCCGCGAAACCGATGGTGACGGGCTTGCCGGGCTTGTCGTCGGCGGCGGGACCGGTGTTCTTGGCGGTGTCCTCGGTCTTGGGGTCGTTGCTGGTGCAGGCCGTGAGCAGGGCGCCCGCGGAGACGGCCGCGGTGCCGAAGAGCAGTCGTCTGCGGCTGGTTTCTGGCATGGCTGTCGAACCCTTCATCCGGTGCGTGGCGTTGTGGCGTGTGACGAACGGGAGGGGTGGTGGGGGCGGTGGCGGGTCAGGTCTCGCCGTGCGCCGATGTGCGGCGCTGGACCAGGACGGCGGCGACGATGATCGCGCCCTTGGCGATCTGCTGGACGTCGCTCTGCAGATTGTTGAGCGCGAAGATGTTGGTGATGGTGGTGAAGACCAGGACACCGAGCACGGAGCCGACGATGGTTCCGCGGCCGCCGATGAGCAGGGTGCCGCCGATGATCGCGGCCGCGATGGCGTCCAGCTCGTACAGATTGCCGTTGGTGTTCTGGCCGGAGCCGGAGAGGATGATCAGCATGAAGGCGGCGATGCCGCAGCACAGCCCGGAGAGCAGATAGAGGAAGAGCCGCTGGCGCCGTACGTCGATGCCGGCCAGCCTGGCGGCCTCCGCGTTGCCGCCGACCGCGACCGTGCGCCGTCCGAAGGTCGTACGGTTCAGCACCAGCCAGCCGACGACGGTCACCGCGGCGAACATCATCACCAGCGGCGGAATGCCGAGGACGTAGGAGTCGGGCAGGCCCAGATCGAGGACGGACTTGACGGTGACGATCTGGGTCCTGCCGTCGGTGATCTGGAGGGCGAGCCCGCGGGCCGAGGCGAGCATGGCCAGCGTCGCGATGAACGGCACCATCCGCCCGTACGCGATGAGCAACCCGTTCACCAGCCCGGCACCGAGTCCGACGATCACCGCAGTGAACAGGATCCCCGCGAAGCCGTACTCCTGGGTGGCGACCGTGGTCGCCCAGACGGAGGCGAGTGCGACCATCGCGCCGACCGACAGATCGATGCCGCCGCTGGTGATGACGAAGGTCATCCCGACGGTGACGACACCGATGACGGACGACTGGGTCAGGATCAGCTGAAGGTTCCCGGTGTCCAGGAAGGCGTCGGGCTCGGTGAATCCACCGACGACGACCAGTACGGCGAGGACGCCGAGGAGCGAGAGGTTACGGACGTCCGGGCGCAGGCCACCGGTGCGTGCGGGGCCGTCCTTCTTCCGGGGGCCGGAGACCGGGGCGACGGCCCCCTTGTCCGGCCCGCCCTGCTGCGTCGGGGAAACGGGCTGCGTCATGACGTCGGGCTCCCTTCCATCACTAGGTCGAGTACGCGATGCTCGTCGAGCTCCCGGGCGTCGGCCGTGTGCACGACGCGGCCCTCGCGGAGCACCAGCACCCGGTCGGCGAGGCCCAGCACTTCGGGCACCTCGCTGGAGACGAGCAGGACGGCGAGGCCTTCGTCGGCCAGCCGGCGGATCACGGCATACAGCTCGGCGCGGGCTCCGACGTCGACACCGCGGGTAGGTTCGTCGAGCAGCAGGACCCGGCAGCCGCGCAGCAGCCAGCGGGCCAGGACCGCCTTCTGCTGGTTGCCGCCGGAGAGCGTACGGACGGGGGTGTCCGGGTTGTCGGGACGCAACGAGAGTTCGCGGGTGGCTTCGCGGGCCGCCCGGCGCTCGGCCCCTCGGTCGATCCAGCCCGCCCTGGAGAAGCGGGACATCGAGGAGACGGAGACGTTGCGGGTGACGGATTCGAGCATCAGCAGGGCCTGCGCCTTGCGCTCCTCCGGGGCGAGGCCGATTCCGGCGGCGACGGCCGCGCGGACGCTGCCGGGCTTCAGCTGCCTGCCGGCCACGGTCACCCGTCCGGCGCTCGGCCTGCGGGCACCGTAGACGGTCTCCAGGATCTCGGAGCGCCCCGAGCCGACGAGTCCGGCCAGGCCGACGATCTCGCCCGGCCTCAACTCCAGGTCCACCGGGGCGAATTCCCCCTTCCTGGTCAGCCCTTCGACCTTCAGTACGGGCTCCGCCCCGGCTGTGCCCGCACGGTCCGTGGTGCGGGGCGGGAAGACGTACTCGACCTTGCGGCCGGTCATCATGGCAACGATGTCGCGTGTCGGAGTGGACTCGGCGGGCAGCCCGACGGCCACGGCCCGGCCGTCCTTGAGCACGGTCACCCGGTCGCCGATCCGGCGGATCTCCTCCAGGCGGTGCGAGATGTAGACGACGGCGACGCCGTCGGCGGTGAGCGAGGCGACGGTGCGGAAGAGGTTGTCGACCTCGTCCGGGTCGAGTGCGGCGGACGGCTCGTCCATGACGATGAGCCGCACGTCGTGCGAGAGCGCTCTCGCCATGGAGACGATCTGCTGCTGGGCGGCGGACAGTTCGCCGACCGGGCGGGCCGGGTCGATCTCCGGGTGGCCGAGCCGCTTCAGCAGCGCGGCGGCGGCCGTGCGGCCCTCACGGATGCGGACGACGAAGCGGGCGGTGGTGGGTTCGTGGCCGAGAAAGACGTTCTCGGCCACGGACAGGCCCTCGACCAGGTCGAGTTCCTGGTAGATGGTGGCGATGCCCAGCCGCATGGCGGCTATGGGCGACTTCAGCGCGACCGGTTCGCCGCGCCAGGCGATCTCGCCGTCGTCGGGCTGGTGGGCCCCGGCGAGCACCTTGATGAGGGTGGATTTGCCGGCGCCGTTCTGCCCGAGGAGACAGTGGACTTCGCCGGCCTGGACCTCCAGGTCCACGCCGTCGAGGGCGCGCACTCCGGGGAACGACTTGGTGATGCCGGACATGGTGAGCAGGGGTGGTTCTGGTGCCATGACGAATCCCCTCGGCGAATGGGGTCTCCCCTGTCCGGACGCGCCTGTTGGGACGCGGCCGGGAGCTCGGGGAAGGCCGATGAGCGGGCAGGGCTGTACCAGGTGCGGTGGTGCGGGTGTTCCCGGCGCTCCCGGTGTTTCCGGGGGTGCGCCCCTGTGCTGCCGGCCCGGGGGTCAGGCCGGTGAGAAGAGGTGGTCGCTGATGAGCCGGGCGGCGCCGATCACTCCGGCGGCCGGTCCCAACTCGCCCAGCACGATGGGGAGATTCCCGGTGGCAAGCGGCAGCGACTGCCGGTAGACCTGGGTCCGGACGCTGGCGAGGAGGGTGTGGCCGAGGCCGGTCACACCGCCGCCGATCACCACCAGACCGGGGTTGAAGAAGCTGACGAGTCCCGCGATGACCTGGCCGACCCGGTTGCCGCCTTCACGGATCAGGTCGAGCGAGGTGGCGTCACCGGCGGCCGCGGCGGCGGCCACATCGGCGGCGGTGAGTCTCCCGGCCGCTTCGAGACGGCCGGCGAGCTCCGCCGACCGCCCGGAGCGGGCCGCGTCCTCGGCGTCGCGGGCGAGCGCGGCACCGCTGAAGTGGGCCTCCAGACAGCCCCGGTTGCCGCAGGCGCAGGCGCGGCCCTCGGGTTCCACCTGGATATGGCCGATGTCACCGGCGCTGCCCGTCGTACCGCGGTGGACATCACCGCCGACGACGATGCCGCAGCCGATTCCGGTGCCGATCTTGACGCAGAGGAAGTCGCCCACGGAGCGCGCGACGCCCGCGTGCTGCTCCCCCATCGCCATCAGGTTCACATCGTTGTCGACCATGACGGGGCAGCCCAGTTCCTGGCTGAGCGCCTCGCGGACCGGGAAGCCGTCCCAGCCGGGCATGATCGGCGGTGCGACCGGTACGCCTTCGGGGAAGCGGACCGGGCCGGGTACGCCGATGCCCGCGCCGTCGAAACCCTCGGCGAGCCCCGAGGCTCGGAGCTTGGCCGCCATGGACAGCACCTGCTCGAAGATGGCGACGGGCCCCTCGCGTACGTCCATCGGGTGGTTGAGGTGGCCCAGTACCTCCAACTCGGCGTTGGTTACGGCCACATCGACTGACGTGGCCCCGATGTCGACGCCGAGAAACCGCAGTTGAGGCGCGAGCCGGATGTTGTGCGAGCGGCGCCCGCCGCGGGATGCGGCGAGGCCGTCGGCCACGACGAGTCCGGTCTCCAGCAGTCTGTCGACCTCGACGGCGAGCTTGGAGCGCGAGAGATCCACCTGATCCCCCAGCTGTGCCCGGGAGTTGGGCCCGCCGTCACGCAACAGCCGCAGCAGTCGCGCCTGATGCGCATTCGCGGGTCGTGCAGTCATACGTCTCACGCGCCCCTCCCCGCCACATCGGCCTGTACGTCGGGCTTTCGAGGGGAACGTAGCAGCGGTTGCCGGGAGTGGGAAGAAGTTGCGCAGGAATCCACTACAACTTTCTCCACACCGAGGACAAAGCCGGTCGGTGGGGCCGACGCCCGCCGGCCGGATGCTCAGCGCAGGATTCCCGCCTGCCGGGCGGCCCGCAGCCAGGAGGGGAACTCCGACAGGACCCTGTCGTACAGCTCCTGGTCGGAGATCTTCTCGATGTCGTCGACGGCGAAGAAGCCGACGTTGTCGACCCGGCGGCCCGGCATGGTGTCGAATCGTTCCAGCACACCGTATTGGGAGCTGCCGAGTCCGACGAACTGCCAGAACACCGGCTCCTCGGCGGCCGCCCGCAGCTCCTGCTCGATCTCCCGGTTGCGGTGGACACCGCCGTCCGAGAAGAACAGGACCAGCGTCGGGTCGGGCACCGGATGCGCCCGCACGAAGGCGCGCACTTCGGCGATGACCTTCTGTTCCTCGTTCTGGATGCCGACCGTACGCATGTCGATCTGACCGGGGACCAGTCCCTTCGGCGGCTTCCTGCGGCCGAAGCCGAAGGTCTGGCCCACCCGTACGTGCAGCCCGAGCCACTCGGGCAGGTCACCCACGGCCAGGTCGGGCAGCCGGGCCGGGTTGGTGGCGAACGTCCACGCCTGCATCTCGCCGTCGTCGTCGAGCTGCGCCGCGACGGCCACCATCCGCTCGGCGACAGCCGCCACCGTGCCCCTCCGGTAGAGGCCGCCCATCGAACCCGATGCGTCGAGGACGAGGACGACGCGTGCCCGAAGGTCCGGTACGCCTTGCTTGCTCAGGCTGACCAGAACCTGTTGCTTGCGCAGCGACAGGCGCTTGCGCATGTCCACGGGCAGCCGCTCCTCACCCTTGGTGAGCCGGGGGCCGGATCCGCCGCCCCCGGCGAGCTCCGGCGCGGGCCACGACGGCGGCGCGGCAGGAGGCAACGGCGGCGCGGGAGGAGTGTACGGCGGCGCGGGGGCGGGGCCCGGAGTCGTCACGGGCTTCGGGCCGGGCACGGTCGCGGGCGGTTCCTCGTCCACGCTGATCCCGAAGTCGGTCGCCAGTCCGGCCAGTCCGCTCGCGTAGCCCTGGCCGACCGCACGGAACTTCCAGCCGCCGTCGCGGCGGTAGAGCTCGCCGCCGACCAGCGCGGTCTCCGTACCTGCGGCGATGTCGAAGCGTGCCAGCTCGGCGCCGGACGCCGCGTCGAGCAGTCGCAGACACAGCCCCGGCACCTGGCCGAACGTGCCGCCGTCGGCGGAGGCGCAGAGGGCGACGCGGTCGACGTCCGGCCCCAGCGCGCCCAACCTGACGTCCAGCGATTCGCTGCCAGGCTGTTTGCCGAGGTGGCTCACGGCGCCCGACGCGTGCCGCGGCTGGTTGTAGAAGACGAAGTCGTCATCGGACCGCACCCGTCCGTCGCGGGTCAGCAACAGGGCCGAAGCGTCCACGTCCGGGACCCCGGACCCCGCCGGCCAGTCGAGTACGGCCCTGACCTCGCGGGCCGCGACCGGTATGTTGGCGCCTTTGCTCAGTGTCGTCACACCGGCAAGTCTGCCTGCTGCCCGACGCACACGCCCCGACGGGCCGGACCCGGCCAGGGCCTGTCCGGCGGATCGGGGCGGTCAGCTCTCGTCGTGCCGGTGGTACGTCTCGTGCGTGTTCTCCATGTGGGAGCGCACGATCTCCGTGGCCCGCTGTCCGTCGCGCGCGGCGATCGCCGCGATGAGCGAGCGGTGCTCGATCCAGGACCGGATACCGCGCTGACGTGCCACCGGGGTGCGGTACCAGCGGACGCGGCGGTCCACCTGGCCCGCGAGCCCGGCGAGGACGGCGTTGCCCGCCAGCTCCATGACCTTGGCGTGGAAGGCCGCGTCGGTGGCGACCGCGAGGTCCACGTCGTCGTCGGCGACGGCCTGCTCGCCCTTGGCGCAGATCTTTTCCAGGGCCGCGACGCCGGCCTCGTCGCAGTCGGCCGCGGCGAGACGCGCGGCCTCCGCCTCCAGAAGGGTGCGGACCGAGAGCAGCTGGTCCGCCTCCTCCTTGGTGGGCTCGTGCACGAACGCGCCCTGGGCGGGCCGGAGATCGACCCAGCCCTCGGTGTTCAGCCGCTGCAGCGCCTCGCGCACCGGCTGACGGGACACCCCGAGATGGCCTGCCAACTCGCTCTCGACCAAGTGCTGGCCGGGGCGGAGCGCACGCGTCGTCATGAGTTCGAGCAGCGTCTCATAGACGCGTTCGCGCAACGGACCGGGCCGTTCCAGCTTCGGCACAGCCCCTTGCGGCAGTCCTGCGGACACCATCCCGGTCCCCCTCCAGCCGACGAGCACCCATTGCTCGTCGGCTACAGGCTACCGAGCACGCCACGCCCCTCAGGGACAGCGGATCACCTGACCCGCGTACGAGAGATTCCCGCCGAAGCCGAAGAGCAGGACCGGCGCGCCGCTGTGGACCTCGCCGCGTTCCACCAGCTTGGACAGGGCCATCGGGATCGAGGCGGCGGAGGTATTGCCGGAAACCACGACGTCCCTGGCGATGACCGCGTTGACCGCGCCGATCTTCCTGGCGACCGGCTCGATGATCCTCAGGTTGGCCTGGTGCAGCACCACCGCCCCGAGGTCCTCGGGCGTCACACCGGCCTTCTCGCACACCTTGCGGGCGATCGGCGGCAGCTGTGTGGTGGCCCAGCGGTAGACGGACTGCCCTTCCTGCGCGAACCGCGGCGGCGTCCCCTCGATCCGTACGGCGTTCCCCATCTCCGGCACCGAACCCCACAGCACGGGTCCGATCCCGGGCCGGCCCTCCCCGTGCGGCTCCGCGACGACGACCGCCGCACCGGCTCCGTCACCGAGCAGGACGCAGGTGCTGCGGTCCGTCCAGTCGGCGATGTCCGCCATCTTGTCGGCGCCGATGACCAGGACCCGTTCGGCGGCCCCGGCCCGGATCGCGTGGTCGGCGGTGGCGAGGGCATGGGTGAAGCCGGAGCAGACCACGTTGATGTCCATCACGGCCGGCGAGCCCATCCCGAGCCGGGCGGCGACGCGCGCCGACATGCTCGGCGAGCGGTCGATCGCGGTCGAGGTGGCGACCAGGACCAGATCGACCTCGGCCGGCTGGAGCCCCGCCGCGGCCAGCGCCTTGGCCCCCGCCTGCGCGGCCATCTCGTCCACCGGCTCGTCCGGGCCACCGACGTGGCGGGTCTTGATGCCGACGCGACTGGTGATCCACTCGTCGCTGGTGTCGACCATGGCCGCCAGATCGTCGTTGGTGAGCACCTTGGCGGGCTGATAGTGGCCGAGCGCCACGACACGTGAGCCGGTCATGTACGGGGTCCCCTCGCTACGTATGGCAGGAACCATCCAGTCTTGGTCGCTACCGCCCGGTACACGTGCACGTGTTCCCACAGGAATAGCGCCCGACCGTTGGAGACTTGACGACAGCCCCGACGCTTCGGAAGGCATATTGTAGACAATATTCTGTCTACCAGCAGATTCAGGCGAAGATCACCGCTCCCTGCGCATGCTGCGACACCGGCTGCGATGTCACACTCCATGTGCAGGACAGCAGGACAAGCAGGACAAGGGCCGGTCCGGCTTCCAGCCCGGCCCGGCTTCCACCACGTACAGAATCGGATTCAACCGCAATGGGACGGGTCACCGAGCGTCGCCGCACCATCCGCATCCGGGACGGGGCCGTCTCCACCCGCCCCGACACCCTGGTCGCCGAGGAGCCCCTGGAGATCCGGCTGAACGGCAGGCCGCTCGCCATCACCATGCGCACGCCGGGCGACGACTTCGCACTGGCGGCGGGGTTCCTGGTGAGCGAGGGCGTCATCGGTGACGGCTCCGAGGTGCAGTCGATCGTCTACTGCGCCGGAGCGACGGCCGAAGGCGTCAACACGTACAACGTGGTGGACGTGAAGCTCGCCCCCGAGGTCGCGGTCCCCGACATAACGCTCGAACGCAATGTGTACACCACCTCGTCCTGCGGGCTCTGCGGCAAGGCGAGCCTGGACGCGGTACGCACCACGACCCGGCACCCGGTCGCCGACACTCCCCCGCTCAGGGTCGGACCCGCGCTGCTCTCCGCCCTCCCCGACCGGCTGCGCGCGGCCCAGCGGGTCTTCGACCGGACCGGCGGGCTGCACGCGGCGGCACTGTTCTCCGAGACGGGCGAACTGCTCGACATCCGGGAGGACGTCGGCCGGCACAACGCGGTCGACAAACTGGTCGGCCGGGCCCTGACCGACCACCGGCTGCCGCTGTCCCGGTCGATTCTGCTGGTGTCGGGGCGGGCCTCGTTCGAGCTGGCCCAGAAGGCGGTGATGGCCGGGATCCCGATGCTCGCGGCGGTCTCGGCGCCGTCGTCCCTCGCCGTCGATCTGGCGGCCGAGACCGGACTGACCCTGGTCGGCTTCCTGCGGGGCCCGTCGATGAACGTGTACGCGGGCGAGCACCGCATCGCCCTGGAGGCGACGGCCGGACGGGACTGAGGCGACCGGCCCGCCCGGCACAGCGCCCCCGGGCGGGCCGCGCCGTCAGCTCGCGACGGCGGGCTCCGGCGCCACCGGTCCGCCGGCCGGCCGCTCCTCCCGCACCGCGTCGCGCGAGCGTCGCTTGGCGATCACGGCGCACACCATCAGCTGCATCTGGTGGAAGAGCATCAGCGGCAGCACGGCGAGGGACGCCTGCGCCCCGAACAGCACGCTCGCCATCGGCAGTCCCGAGGCCAGGCTCTTCTTCGAACCGGCGAACTGGATGGCGATCCGGTCCTCCCGGTCGAAACCGAGCCGCTTCGCCCCGTACCAGGTCAGCGCGAGCATCAGCGCGAGCAGCAGCACTTCGGCGCCGAGCAGCGCCCCGAGCCGGGCCGGGGTGACCTGGTGCCAGATGCCCGAGACCATGCCCTCGCTGAAGGCCGTGTAGACGACGAGCAGGATCGAGCCGCGGTCGACATAGCCGAGGACCTTCTTGTGGCGGGTGATGAAGCCACCGATCCAGCGGCGCAGCAGTTGCCCGGCGACGAACGGCAGCAGCAGCTGGACACCGATCTTCAGCAGCGCGTCCGCCGAGAATCCGCCGCCGTCGTTGCCGAGCAGGGCGGCCGCGAGCAGCGGGGTGAGGAAGATCCCGGCGATCGAGGAGAAGGAGCCCGCGCAGATCGCCGCGGGCACGTTGCCGCGGGCGATCGAGGTGAAGGCGATCGACGACTGGATGGTCGACGGGACGAGGCAGAGGAAGAGGAAGCCGCTGTAGAGCTGCGGCGTCAGGACGTACGGAACCAGTCCCCGGCCCGCCAGCCCGAGCAGCGGGAACGCCACGAAGGTGCAGATCAGCACGGTGAGATGGAGTCGCCAGTGCTTCAGTCCGTCCAGCGCCTCGGCGGTGGAGAGCCGGGCGCCGTACAGGAAGAAGAGGAAGGCGACCGCTCCGGTCGAGGCACCGCCCGCCACCTGGGCGGCGGCCCCCGACGCGGGCAGTATCGCCGCGAGCACGACGGTGCCGATCAGCGCCAGGATGTACGGGTCGAGCGGCAGCCAGGACGGCGGCTTCAGGGTGCGGCGGCTCATGTGCTCCACATGTTCTCTTGGTTCTGGTCGTGCCCGGTCCATGCTGCTCCTGATCGGGGCGATCGGGAATCCCGTACACCGCTCTCACTGTCATCACGGTGCGCGATAGCCTGGTGCCATGTACGACCCCGCACAGCTCCGTACCTTTCTCGCCGTCGCCCAGACGCTGAGCTTCACCCGGGCCGCCCGTCGGCTGGGGGTACGGCAGTCCACGGTGAGCCAGCATGTGCGGCGTCTGGAGGACGCGGCGGGGCGGCAGCTGTTCACCCGGGACACGCACCGGGTCGATCTCACCGTGGACGGCGAGGCGATGCTCGGCTTCGCCCGGACGATACTCGCGGCCCACGAACGGGCCGCGGCCTTCTTCACCGGCACCCGGCTGCGCGGGCGGCTGCGGTTCGGGGCCTCGGAGGACTTCGTGCAGACCCGGCTGCCGGAGATTCTGGAGTCGTTCCGCCGCGACCACCCGGAGGTCGAGCTGGAGCTGACGGTGGAGCTCTCCGGGACGCTGCACCAGCGGCTCGCGGCCGGCCGGCTCGATCTGGTGCTCGCCAAGCGGCGCGCCGGTGACACGCACGGCGAGCTGGTCTGGCAGGACGCGCTGACCTGGATCGGCGCACCGCAGCTGCGGATCGACCCGGACCGCCCGGTTCCGCTGGTCCTCTTTCCACCGCCCGGCATCACCCGGGCCCGTGCTCTGGAGGTCCTGGAGGAGCACGGCCGGTCCTGGCGGGTGGCCTGCACGAGCACCAGCCTGAGCGGGCTGATCGCGGCGGCCCACGCGGGGCTGGGCGTGATGGCGCACAGCCGTGGGCTGATCCCGCCGGGCCTGGCCCCGGTGCCCTCCAGAGCGGGCCTGCCGGAGCTGGGCGGGGTGGACTTCGTGCTGTCGCACGGCCCGCGTCGCGACGGGACGCACGAGGCCGCGGACGCCCTGGCGGCGGCGATCCTGGCGGGCGGCGACCGGCTGATCCGGGGCGTCGGCACGATCGGTTCGGTCAACGGCCGGGAGAGCGCATGACCGCCCGTGCGTACGGGAAGCCATGGACGGCAGAGGTCATGTGACCGAACCATCCGATTCGGGACGGATGAGGGCAGAGCACGGCGCATGCGTCCGGAACGGGAGTGGCAGTGGCGTACAGATTCGGTGGAGATTCCGGCGCCCGCCGCTCACCCTACGGTCCCGGCCACGCCCGAGGCTTGCCCTTCTGGCCGGATTTAGGTGACTGACCTGTGCATATGCCAGGTTGTCCACCGGTGCGTGGCTCTCCCGCCGCGCCGCCCGGTGGGGTAGCGTCACGGCGCTGTGCGGAGCGCCACAAGGAGCAGGTCATTGCGCGAGTTCACTGTCCCACCCATGGCGGCCGCGCCCCTCGTGGGCGGCCTGGCCGATGTGGTCTTCGACCATGCCGAGGAAGACCCGGACCGGGTCGCGCTCGGCCGGAAAGACGCGAGCGGACAATGGCGGGATGTCACCGCTGCGGCGTTCCGTGACGAGGTGCTGGCGCTGGCCAAGGGGCTGATCGCGCACGGCGTCAGATTCGGCGACCGGGTGGCGTTGATGTCGCGCACGCGCTACGAGTGGACGCTCTTCGACCTCGCGCTGTGGACGGTCGGCGCCCAGTCCGTACCCGTCTATCCGACGTCCTCGGCCGAGCAGGTGCTGTGGATGCTGCACGACGCCGAGGTGTCGGCCGTCATGGTCGAGCACGAGGACCACGCCATGACGATCGCCTCGGTGATCGACCGTCTCCCCGGACTCAAGCGGCTCTGGCAGCTGGACGCCGGCGCGGTGTCCGAACTGACCGACGCGGGGGCGGACGTCGAGGACGAGGTGGTGCACCGCCACCGCCGCGCGGTGACGCCGGAGTCGGTGGCGACCGTCATCTACACCTCGGGGACGACGGGACACCCCAAGGGCTGTGTGCTCACGCACGCCAATTTCATGTTCGAGACGGACACCATGGTCGCCCGCTGGAGGTCGGTCTTCCACTCCAAGCCGGGTGATGAGGCGGCGACCCTGCTCTTCCTGCCGCTGGCGCATGTCTTCGGCCGGATGGTCGAGGTGGCGGCGATCCGGGGCCGGGTGAAGCTGGGCCACCAGCCGGAGCTGTCGGCCAGGGCGCTGATGCCGGACCTGGTGTCGTTCCGGCCGACGTTCATCCTGGCGGTTCCGTACATCTTCGAGAAGGTCTTCGACGCCGCCCGGCGCAAGGCTGAGGCGGAGGGCCGGATCGGGCCGTTCGACAAGGCCGTGGACATCGCGGTGAAGTACGCGGAGGCGCTGGAGGCGCGGGCGTTCGGGACCGGTCCGGGGCCGTCCGCCGGGCTGCGGATGCAGCACCAGTTCTTCGACAAGGTCGTGTACAAGAAGGTGCGCGATGCGATGGGCGGCCGGATCCGGCACGCCATGTCCGGCGGTTCGGGGATGGAGCGTCAGCTCGGCCTGTTCTTCGGGGGCGCCGGTGTCACGGTGTACGAGGGCTACGGGCTGACCGAGTCGACCGCCGCGGCGACGGCCAATCCGCCGGAGCGCACCAGGTACGGCACGGTCGGGCTGCCGATCCCGGGGACGACCGTGCACATCGCCGAGGACGGCGAGGTGTGGCTGCACGGCGGCAATGTGTTCGGGGGCTATCTCGGCGATCCGAAGGCCACCGACGCGGTGTTGCGCGAGGGCTGGCTGGCCACCGGGGATCTCGGCTCGCTGGACGAGGACGGCTATCTGACGATCACCGGGCGGAAGAAGGAGATCCTGGTGACATCGGGCGGCAAGAGCGTTTCGCCGACCGGTCTGGAGGAGCGGGTGCGGGCGCATCCGCTGGTCTCGCAGTGCATCGTGGTCGGCAACGACCGGCCGTACATCGCGGCCCTGGTCACGGTCGACCAGGAGGCGGTGGACCACTGGCTCGGGATGCAGGGGCGGGCGCCGCTGAAGCCGGAGGAGCTGGTGCGCGATCCGGGCCTGGAGATGGAGGTCCGGCGGGCGGTGGTGGCCGCCAACACGGCGGTCTCCCAGGCCGAGTCGATCCGTACGTTCCGGATCCTGGCGCTTCCCTTCAGCGAGGAGCACGGTCTGCTCACCCCGTCGCTGAAGCTGAAGCGCAGGGCGATCGAGACGGCGTACGCGGCGGAGGTCGACGCGCTGTACCGCTGAGACGTGGCGTGCCCCGGCGGTACAGCGCGTACAACGTCCGGCGTACGCGCTAGGTGATCGAGACGCGGAACAGCTTGTCCGAGCCGTCGGGCTCGTTCCCCTTGTTGTCGCAGTTGGTGGTGGAGAGCCAGAGCTGGTCCTGTCCGGGCACCTTGGTGACGGTGCGCAGCCTGCCGTACGTACCCACGTAGTACGCGCTCGGTGTGCCCAGGTTCTCGGTGTCACCGGTGATCGGCACCCGCCACAGCCGTTCGCCCTTCAGCGCGGCCATGTAGATGACGTTGCGGACGATGGCGATCCCGCTGGGTGAGGCCTCGGAGATGTTCCAGGTCTTCTTCGGGTTGGTCATGCCGGTGGTGGTGCAGGTGCCCTCGCAGACGGGCCATCCGTAGTTCTTGCCCGGCTTGATGAGGTTGAGCTCGTCCTTCTTGCTGTCGCCGAACTCCGCCTCCCACAGACGGCCGTTGCGGTCGAAGGCGAGGCCCTGCGGATTGCGGTGTCCGTAGCTGTAGACGTAGTTGCCGAACGGGTTGCCGGGGGCCGCCTTGCCGTCCGTGGTCATCCGGAGGATCTTGCCGTTCAGCGAGTTCTTGTCCTGGGCCAGGTCGGGCGTCTGCGCCTCGCCGGTCGACGCGTACAGAAAGCCGTCGGGGCCGAAGGCGAGCCGTCCGCCGTTGTGGTACCTGCTCTTCTTGATCCCCTGGAGCAGGACCGTGTACCCGCTGAGCGAGCTGCCGTCGTAGGTCATCCGGGCGACCCGGTTGCCCTCGGAGGCGGTGTGCATGAAGTACACGTAGTGGTTGGTGGACCACTTCGGGTCGACGGCGACGCCGAGCAGGCCGCCCTCGCCGTCGGTCGTGACGGCTTCGGGCACGGTACCGACCTGGGTCCTGGTGCCGTCGGGGGTGGTCCTGAGGACCTTGAAGCTGTCCCGTTCGGTCACCAGCGCGGTCTTGCCGTCGGGCATCCAGTAGGTGCCCCAGGGGATGGACCAGCCGCCGGAGACGGTGGCGATGCCGGAGGGCACCCCGCCGTCGGTGGCGCAGTCCGGGGTGGTGAAGGTGACCGTGTTGCTCGGCGGTGAGGCGTTGCCCGCCGCGTCCCTGGCGACGACGTCCAGGCTGTACGGG
Source organism: Streptomyces sp. NBC_00012 (assembly GCF_045040875.1). NCBI lineage: Bacteria > Bacillati > Actinomycetota > Actinomycetes > Kitasatosporales > Streptomycetaceae > Streptomyces > Streptomyces sp. NBC_00012. Next base: position 1,517,797 of record NZ_CP108309.1, read on the forward strand.
CTGGCGCAGGCGAGCCCGGTGAGCGTGGTCGTGGTGGCGGGCGGAGTGCCGGTCACGGTCCTGTAGACGGTGCTGCCGCTGCGTACCTCGTAGGCGGTGACGGCCTTGTCGTCCGTCGACGCCCCCCAGCTCAGTGCGACGCTGTTCGCGGTGAGGCCCGAGGCGGACAGGGTGCCGGGTGCCGAGGGTGCGGTGGTGTCGTCGCTCTTCAAGGTGGTGCAGTCCACGATGGGGCTGACCGACGACACATTGCCGGCCGCGTCACGCGCGAACAGTGTGAGGTTGTACGTGGTGTCGGCGGTGAGCCCGGTGAGGCTCTTCGTGGTGGCGGTGCCCGGTGCCTCGCCGAACTTGTTGCCGTGTTCGTAGATGTCGTACGCGACGACACCCACGTCGTCCGTGGCCGCTCCCCAGCTGAGGGTGAGGCTGTTCTCGGTGATCTCCGAGCAGCTGGGCGCCGTGGGTGCGGTGGGTGCCTCGGTGTCCGACGGGGTGACCGTGACGTCGAGGTAGTCGAGGTTGGGGAGCCCGTTGGCCGTCGTGGATGTCAGCCGGATCTTGTTGCTGCCCGCCTTGAGGGCGGCGGTCAGGGTGGAGGTGGCCCAGGTGTTCCAGTCGGTGGTGGCGTCGAAGGCGCGGGCGGCCGAGACGACCGTGCCGCCCACGGCGACATCGGCGGGCCTGGCGTCCGCGGTGCCGTTGGAGTAGCGGATGGCGATCTTTCCGGTGCCGGCGGAGGCCGCGGTGACGGTGAACTCCACATAGCTGCCGGCGACGTTGTCGCCGTTGACGAATCCGGTGCCCGAGTAGCCGGAGTGGTTGGACTCGGCGGCGCCCTCGACGATCGACGCGGACTCCGCCTCGTACCGGGTGGCGGCCGCGGATGCCTGCTGCGGGACCGCCTGCACCAGGGCGGTGCAGAGCAGCACGGCCGTGAGGGCGGCTGATTTCCGGCGTTGCGTGGTGAGCGTCGCGATCTGCATCCCGGCCTCCTCAGGGGACCCAGTAGTTGCCGGATGCGACGATCATCGACTGGAGCTGGACGCTCCCGCCGTAGTAGAGATCCGGGTCGATCGAGGTGGCGGCGAGCTTGTTCCAGAGCGCGTCGAGCCAGGCCTGGGAGCCGGAGTCGGTCAGCGCGGTCACGACGAACGGGGCGGTGAACGCCATGTCGTTGCCGCTGTCGAACACCGAACCGTCCCGGTGGTAACCGCTGGCGATCTTGTCCGGGTTCCCGCCCGTCTTGGTCTTGATCCAGGAGTTGAGCTTGCGGGCCGAGGCGAGCGAGGCGCTGTCCCCGCTGGTGACGGCGTCGGCGCCGATGCGCCACGGGTCGCGGCAGGCGTTCCAGGAGTAGTCGCCGTCGTTGGGGCTTTCCAGCACCTCGCCCGGGGCGGGCTTGGCGGTGGTGTTGGTATTGACGACGAAGTCGGCCAACAGCCCTGTCGCGGATGCGTACTTGGACTGCTGGGAGGTGATCAGGTTCTGGTGTGCGGTGCGCACGGTGTCCCAGGTGCTGTCACCGGTGGCGGTCTTGAAGGCGCGGAAGTGGTCGATCATCCAGTCCGAGGAGCGGGTCATCCAGTAGTGGGACTCCCCCGAGTCCGACCAGTCACCGAGCAGCGTCAGGTGCGTGGTCGGGTTGACCTCGCTCTTCTTGATGGCGTTGATGTGCTTGACCGCGAGGCTCTTGTAGTCGTACGTCCCGGTGGAGCCCCACTGCTTGTCGGCGAGGAGCAGCCCGAAGGCGACGTCGAGGTCCCCGTCGGTCGCCGAGTCGGAGCCGTCGACACTCTTGCAGGAGGCGTCCTGTTCGGCCGCGAGCAGATTGGCGTTGTTCACCGAGGGATGCGCAAGCACGTACTTGACCATGCCGTCGAAGACGGTCTTCGCCTCCGGGTCGGCGCCCGCCATCGTCGCGGTGACGACCATCCCGTAGCCCTGGGCCTCGGCGACGTAGGGGTGGTCGGCGTCCGGCGAGATGACCTCGTACCAGCCGTTCCCGCAGTTCTTCCTGACGAACGCGGACTTCCAGGCGTTGTACGTCTTGATCACGGCCTGGTCGAGCGCCGGCTGCGTACCGGAGGGCTTCAGCGTCCCTGTGGCGTAGGGGAATCGGTGGCTGCCGAAAGGCACTGCGGGGCCGTCGGCGGCGGCCCGGACGGTGTCGGTCCCGGTGGCGGAGGCGTTCGGGAGATGTCCCAGCAGAGGCAGGAGCAGGCAGCTGAGGCCTGTGAGAGCAGCAGCCAAGCGGCGTGGGGGTGCGGCAGGGTGCACGGTGATCCCTTCCGGTTCGGTGTTAGGAAAGGTTCCTAACCGACACTGCATAGGATTCCCTGCGGAGCTTTCTGTCAATGCCCTGCGTGGGCCCAAATCCCGGACGGGGCACTCCGGTCGGGCCGGATGCGGGCAGCCCGGCATCGGGACGGGCCGGTCAGAGCAGTTGGTAGCCGCGCATGCGGGTGAGCAGGAGATGGGTGTCCTGCAAGGATCCCGAGGTGTCGCCGAGCGACCGGTAGATGCCCCATTTGGGCCGGACCCGGTCGGCGAGGAGCGTGTCGACGCCGGACTTCGACCCGTCGACGACCGTGGTCGCCCCGTCCTTGAGGATCCAGCGGACCGACCCCGCCGCGCCGTCACCGATCGCGATCCGGAAGTCGACGTCGATCCACTTGTTCTGGAGCGGTACGAGGTCGGTGCGACCGACGAGGATGTCGGCGACGGCCAGCTTGAGTTCGATGGTCTGCACGCCGTTCACCCGGCGCAGGGACTGCACGACGATCGGCGAGGTGCCGGTGCCCGGCTGCTTCATCTGCATGATGTGGGTGAAGCTGGTGGTCGCCTTCAGCGAGCCGGGAATGTACATGCGGTACGTGACCCGCCAGGTCTCCCCGGGCAGCCACTTGAGGTACGAACTCGCCCCGGTGCGCAGCCCGGTCACCTCCTGGCGCTGACGGTCCGTCGAGGTGTCGCGGTCGACGGTGTGCATGTTGAACCGGAAGTTGTCGCCCTCGGCGAGGATGTGCGGCTGCCCGGCCGGATGGGAATCGGCCCGGTCGTCCTCGATGGTCTCGAAGGCGCCGAGTCCGCCGCTGCCCGCCGAGGGCGACCAGCGCAGCTTCCAGCTCGCCGCGTGCGCGGTGGCGGGGAGCCCGGCGGTGGCGGCGACGGCGCCGCCGATGGCCGCACCGAGCAGGGCACGCCTGGATGGGTTCGTCACTTCGACCTCACTCGGAGTCGTTCCTTCAGGGTCTCGGCGTTGCCGCGTTCACAAGAGTGTCCGTAGTTCAGTGACGCGCTCAAGGGTTGCGTGCTGGTGGGCCCCGGTCAATGGCCCGTGCGGAGAAGAGGCCGGAGGGTGTGGCGGGGCGCCGAAGGGGCGGTGACGCAGGCCGTGGACGCCCGGGCTGCGGGGGGAATGCCTGGCCGTCGTTGATCGTTGACCTTGCGAGTACCAACCGACGACGTAAGGATCGACCGCTCGTGAGCCAGGTCCCCTCCATCACTCTCAACAATGGCGTCGAGATGCCGCAGCTCGGCTTCGGTGTCTGGCAGGTGCCGGACGACGAGGCCACGAAGGCGGTGGCCACCGCCATCGAGTCCGGGTACCGGAGCATCGACACCGCCGCGATCTACGAGAACGAGCGGGGCACCGGCCGGGCGATCACGGCCTCCGGTGTCGCACGCGAAGAGCTGTTCGTCACCACGAAGCTGTGGAACAGCGAGCAGGGCTACGACTCGACCCTGCGCGCCTTCGACGCCTCGCTCGACAAGCTGGGGCTGGACTATGTGGATCTGTACCTGATCCACTGGCCGACCCCGGCCAAGGACGCGTACGTCGACACGTACAAGGCGTTCGAGCAGATCCACTCCGACGGGCGCGCGAAGGCCATCGGTGTGTCGAACTTCCTCCCCGAGCACCTGGAGCGGCTGCTCGGCGAGACCTCCGTGATCCCGGCGGTCAACCAGATCGAGCTCCACCCGCAGCTCCAGCAGGCCGAGTCGCGCGTCTTCCACGCCAAGCACGGCATCGCGACCGAGGCATGGTCGCCGCTGGGCCAGGGCAAGGGCCTCCTGGAGGTCCCGACGGTCGTCGCGATCGCCCGGAAGCACGACCGCACGCCCGCCCAGGTGGTGCTCCGCTGGCACCTCCAGACCGGCAATGTGGTGATCCCGAAGTCCGTGACGCCGTCCCGGATCGTGGAGAACCTCGATGTGTTCGGCTTCGAGCTGGACGCCGACGACCTGGCGGCGTTCGCCGCACTGGACGAGGGCAAGCGCCTCGGCCCGAACCCCGGTGAGTTCAACGCCGGCGCCTGAAACACAGCGGAACGGACCGCCGCCCGGCTGCCGAGCCGGGCGGCGGTCCGCCACGGGACAGCCCTGGGGCTGAAGGGACCGGAAAATGAACGGGGACACCGCGCCCGTCGTCGCGGCGGGCCACTACCGGCTGCGCAATGTGGCCAGCGGGCTGCTGCTGGAGGTGCGCGACTCCGCCAAGGGCGGCGGCGCCCCGGTCCAGCAGGGCGCGGAGAGCGGTTCGGCGGCCCAGCACTGGCAGCTCTCGCCCGTGCACGAGGGCGCCGCGCTCCACTACCTGGTCAATGTCCACAGCGGAAAGCGCCTGGACGTCGCCAATGCCTCCACCGAGAACGGCGCCGTGATCCAGCAGTGGCGGGCCAACAACTACGGCGCCCAGGAGTGGCTGATCGAGCGACATCTGGAGGCGCCGGGGGTGGTGACCCTGGTCAGCTTCATCAGCGGGCTCGTCCTCGAAGTGGCCGACGGCAGCAAGGTGGGCGGCGCGCGTGTCCAGCAGTGGGAGGACACCGACTCCCCCGGCCAGTGGTGGCGGTTGGAGCCGGTGCGGGACGCCACCGGTGCATAGGCCGGATACAGGCCCGCACGGGGACATGTGCGGCTGTGCGTAGTACGGACCGCCGTTCCGGCGGCCCTTCGGGGCCGTCCCGCCCCGGGCCGTCACTCGCCTGGGTCAAGACGACCCGCCGACCCCCCGGCGGCTGGGACATGGGCGGCGTCTGCCGCGCCGACGCCACGTTCTGCCGCCCGGTCGCCGGGCCCTGCCAAGGGCCGTACCGGCCGGCTGGCAGAGCCTCGCCGTCCGGCTTTAATATGGCCTAGCAGGTGTTCGAACCTGTGGTGGTCGTTCAGGTGAGGCTATCCGACCGGGGCGACCCGGTCGGATAGCCTGAATGGAGCCCCGGCCCGATTACGGCGGGCCGGGGTTCTACGTCACCTGAGTGACTCGGTTTTACCAGTCCCTGCCACCGCGGTCGTCGTCGTAGTGACGCTCGATCACTCGGAAGCTGCCCACGACACCGTTCTTGACCCACACACCGCCCTCGACGTGGCCCGGGTGCACCCCGTTGCTGTCGCTGTGCGGTCCGACGGTGGCGATGGGGGCGCCGTTGTCGCAGGTGACCCCGCGGAACACCTCGACGGTGTGGCGGCTGTCGTTGCGGATGTTGAGCGTCTTGGAGCCGAGGCCGCTGACCACGGTCACGCAGCCGCCGCGCTCGTCACTGTACGTCCGCTCGTTGATGTGGATGCGGCCCTCGTAGTGGTCCCGGCCCCCACCGTAGCCGCCGCCACCTCGCTCGTTGCCACCCTTGCCCTCGTTGCCCTTGCCGACGTCGCCGCCGCCGAGAGCCGAAACGGGAGCAGCCTGCTGGACGGCCGGGGCAGCCGCCTGAGCCGGCTCGGTGGTGGCAGCCGAAGCGTAGGTGATGCCGGTGGCGGCCAGGGCCGCGGCGGCCGCGACGGCAGCCGTAACGATCGTGGAACGCGTAATCATGTCGCTTCTCCTGTCTCAGAGAGACCGACCGATGCGGTCGATCTGCGGATGAAATTACTGACGATCCGAATACGTGTCATTTCAGACACGTCGAAGGCCGGCGCCCGAGCGCCAGTCGGGTTACATGAAATACGCAATATGCGATTTTCACATCATTAGATGAGTTCCAACTGCCCCTGTTCGCAGGTGCGTTGAATTGCCATTAGCCTGCACAGGGGACTTTCTGATGCCCACTCACCCTGGCGGCAGTGTGTCTTGCCTTGACACGGGCCGGGCAAGACACTGATGCCGTAAATGCCCAGGTCAGTCGTCCAGCCAGCGCCTGAGGTCCTCGGTGTGCTCACCGACACGCGGCGGCCGCCGTTCGTAGCGCGGCGGGGTGCGGGACAGCCCGATGGGGTTGGCCACCAGGCGCATGGGGTCGTCGGGGTCCGCGTCGGCCGGTGTGACCTGCGGCGACAGGCCCAGGCGCTCGGCGAGATCGAAGGCGCCCGCGAGGTCGTTCACCGGGCCACAGGGCACACCGAGCGGGGTGAGCAGGTCGAACCACTCGGCCGCGGTGCGCGGGGCGAGCCGCGTGGAGATCTCCCCGGCCAGCGCGTCGACGTGTGCGACCCGGTCCGCGTTCGACGCGAACCGGGGGTCGGCGGCCAGCTCCTCGGCGCCCAGGCCCCGGCACAGAGCGTGGAACTGCCGGTCGTTGCCCACGGCGACGACCAGTGGCCGGTCCGCCGCCCGGTAGACCTCGTACGGAGCGATGGACGGGTGACGATTGCCGAGGATGCCCGGCACCTGACCGGCCAGGGTGTAGCCACCCGCCTGGTTCACCATGCTCGACAGCAGCGAGGACAGCAGATCGACCTCGACGTGCTGACCCTCACCGGTCGCGTCGCGGTGGCGCAGCGCCGCCATGACGCCCACGGCCGCGTGCAGTCCGGTGAGCACGTCGACGAGCGCCACACCCGTCTTGACGGGCTGTCCCGGCGCGGGCCCGGTGACGCTCATCAGCCCGCCGACCGCTTGCAGCAGCAAGTCGTAGCCGGGCAGCCCGGCGCCTTCGCCGGATCCGAATCCGGTCACCGAGCAGTAGACGATGCCGGGGTTGAGCGTCTCGGCCTGCGCGTAGGAGAGTCCGTACTTGTCCATCGTGCCGGGACGGAAGTTCTCGAAGAGCACATCGGCCCGGCGCACCAGTGCATGGGCGTCGCGGCGCCCTTCCGGTGTGCCGAGATCGATGGCGAAGGACCGTTTGTTGCGGTTCACGGACAGGAAGTACGTCGACTCCCCATGGGCGTGGGGCGGCCCCCAGGCCCGGGTGTCGTCGCCCGCGCCGGGACGCTCCACCTTGATGACGTCGGCGCCGAGGTCGGCGAGGAGCATCGTGGCGTACGGAGCGGCCAGCACCCGCCCGAAGTCGGCGACCACGACACCCGACAGGGGGCCGGGAACGGGCGTTCCCACCGGGCGACCGTCCGGAATGCGCGTCTGCGACGGGGCGGCCGCCGGGGTCGCTCCGGTGTCCGGGGTGGCTGGGGTGTGCTGCATTCGGCTCCCTCTCGACAAGGCCTGTCACGCACCGGGCCGCTGATGGCCGCGATCGCGAAGCCTCATCCTGGGCATGCCGCACACCCCGTGCCAGTGGACGAGATGTCCTGTCCGGACCCCGGGTACCACTCCAATCCGTCGATGGGCCGTGAGCCGGGGATCCGGTCGGCGTCAGCTCCGGCGGCCCAGGTGCACGGTGCGCGCCGAGAGCAGGAAGACATCGGGGCGCCGACGCAGTCCGGCCGGGTCCTCGGGGTCGAGCAGCCGGTCGAGTACGGCGATGTCCTCGGCCGAGAGGTCCTTTTCGAACATCTCGCGGCGACGGGTGAGCTCGGCGACGACATGGTCGCGTGCCGGGCCGGGGAGCGGTGCCGGAAGGTCGAGCAGGAAGCTGCGGGTGCCCTGCGGCTCCAGCCCCACCGCGGTGAACAGTGCGCTCCAGTCCTCGGCCTCCCGCTTGGTGCCGGGCAGCGCGGACCGCATGTTCTCGAACCGGTCCGCGTTGATCGCTTCCAGCCTGGCCTCCAGACCGGGCCGCCCCATGCCGATGTCGCGCGGAAGACGGCGGGGCTGCAGACCGCCCTCGGCCAGGGCGACCGTTCCGCCGGGGCGCAGCAGTGCGGCGAATCCGGCGAGGACGGCGCGCTGGTCGCCCATGTGGTGCAGGGCGTTGCCCACCCAGATGAGATCCGCCTCCCCGAGCCCCTCGAGGTCGCCGGGGATGTCGGCGTGCCGGGTACGGACCCGGTCGCCGAGGCCGAGCCGTTCGGCGCGGGCACGAGTGCGTTCCAGCAGCGCCGGGGTGGCGTCGACGGCGACGACCTCCGCCTCGGGGAACTCCTCGGCGAGCAGGCAGGAGATCACGCCCGGTCCGCTGCCGATGTCGAGCACCCTGCGCACCTTCGGTGCCGTGGGAAGCCCGGCGATCCAGCGGGCGGCCTCCTCGTACTGCGGTCGGCTGACTTCGGCCTCCTGCTCCAGCATCGGCCCCATGACGTCCCAGTCGAGGTCGCCGTTGTCGTGGTGGTGCCCATGGGCCGCGCCGTGGCGGTGGCCGTGGGAGGCGTGCTGGTGTCGGCCGTGATCGGTGTGCTGACTCATGGGGACAGCCTCACCTCCTCCAATCCACCTGGCAAGTTCCCTTGCCGGTTCAGCAAGTCGCACACATGACGCGTCATACCCGTGCCGCACGGCGAAACATTCACGCGTCAAGCGCCACAGGATCGAGACCGCTCCCGAGGCGTGACGGATCTCCGACCGAGGACCCTTTCCCCTGATGGGCGGGGCAGCCGCCGGACCGATGCCACGAGCACTACCGCCGGACAAGCCTTAGCGCACTAATGCATCGCCCAATAAGCTTGCCCGGCAACAGTGTTGACGCGTCATACCCGAGCCCATACGGTGCACTCGCCCGCCCCCATCGAGCCGACGCCGGAGCGTACCCATGAAGCGCCGCACCTTCCTTGCCGGAACCGCCGCCGTGTCCGCACCGGCCGTCGGCCTGTCCGCGGCCGCGCCCGCCGTCGCCGCGCCCGCCCCCGGCGACGACGCCTCCTCCGCCGGGACCGTGCGCCTCGTCATCGACGGCGTGACGCACGATCTGCCGCCGACCACGCTGCACAACACCACGTTCGCGGCCACCGGCACGGCCGGGCAGGCCCGGGTCACCATGGCCGGCACGTACAGCGAGTTCTCGGTGGCCTTCCCGAGCCCGTACGTGCCCGGCCTCGGCCGGGTGTCGGTCTGGCTCACCGGGGTCACGCCGAAGAAGGGCAACCTCTGGCTGAAGCTCTTCGACGGGGACAGCGAGGAGTGGGGGACGCTCGCCAGCAGGATCGACCCGGCCGGATTCGACGGGCGGACCAGGGTCACGTTCGAGCCGCAGCGGCTGGCCCGGATGACGTGGAGCGGAAAGGGCGACGGCCGACTCACCCACCCGCTGCGCCGGCTCGTGCTGGTGTTCTTCCCCGACGACAAGCAGTCGGCCGATCCACTCGTGCTGGACGTGGACTCCGTGGAGGTGGCCGGCGACGGCGGGCCGGTGGCCGGCTGGAGCCGGGCCGGCGCGCTGGAACTGACCAACGGCACGGACCGGGTCCTCATCGACGGCCGCGGCCGGCTGCTCGACTGGACGTCCGGCGGCCGGGTCCAGTCCCCCGGTGTGCTGCCGCTCGCCGTGCACTACGACAACGGCACCGGAGTCTTCTCCGACGAGGCCACGGCCGACGTCGCCCGGGTCGCCGCCGACGAGGCCAGGGTCAGGCTCACCGTGCCCGGGTTCTTCGCCGCCGAGGTGGCGGTACGGCTCCGTGCGGGACACCTCGAACTGCGCCCCACCGCCGTCCGCAACCTCTGGTCCCGCCCCATCCTCCGGGTCACCTGCCCCGAGGTGGCCCACCGGGTGATCCCCGCCGACGGCACCATGCTCGGCATCGCGCCGAAGTGGGGCGGGCTCGCCCACACCCGGACGATGCTCGCCGGTGGCTTCTACGCCAACTACGGCATGCCCACCGCGACCCACGACCTGATCCTGTTCGAGGAGGAAGACTCCGCGCTCGGCGTGTACTCCGTACAGCCCGCGAGCGTGAAGCCCTACCGGCCGACGCAGTTCGGCTTCGTAGGTGCCCGCGCCCGTGAGGAGGCCCTGACCGGGCTGATGCACCGGGTGGACGCCTGGATCGCGCCCGGCGATTCCGGGGGCCTGCCCGCTACCCGGCTGGCCGCCGGGGGCACCGCGTTCGACCTGTTCGCGGCCTACCGGGCGGACAACGGGATGGACTCCTGGCGCGGACTGCCGGACAAGCTCGGCCCGCGGCTGCACGCCGGGCTGCCCGACGCGGTGCACCTCAAGGTGGACCTGTGGCAGCCGACCGGCGGCACCTGGGCGACGGGCCGGCCGGAAGCGGCGCTCGACTACCTGCGTGCCGTGCCCGGCGGGCCGTACAGCGTCGAGCTGGCCAGCTACTACTCCGACGGGCAGCACGACCACCACTACCCGGACTTCCTCACCTTCGACTACCTCGGCGGGCCCGCCGGGTTCCAGCGCCTCATCGACACCATCCACGACCGCGGGCACTACGCCAGCGCCTACACCAACCCCACGTGGTGGCACCCGGACAGCCAAGCGGTGGCGGAACTCGGCGGCGTCGAGCGGATCGGGATCCGCGACGGGCGCGGCAAGCTGGTCACCAAGACGCACACCGACAACCTCGGGTACCTCATCGGCGGCTGGCGCAAGGCTCCCCGGGCGCTGATCCTCGACCAGCTCCGTACGTTCCGCGACACCCACGGACTGGACATGATGTTCCAGGACGAGATCGCGCGCCGGGAGTACGACTACTCGGCCGACTTCTGCGCTCCGCCGTACGCGTACTGCGAGGAGCTGGTGGAGCAGACCGCGCAGTCCGCCGCGATCCTGCCGATCGGCACCGAGGGGGTCGGCGGCGACCGGCTCTTCCAGACCCTGACGTCGAGCCTCGGCTTCTTCCTCAACACGATGCAGGGCGACCGGGCCGGCACGTACGACGGCCCCAACCGCAACGGCACGGTCGTGCAGCAGTGGCCGCTGGGGACCGCCGTCCTGCACGACAAGGTCGCGTTCTACCCGCACAACCTCGACCGCGGCGTCGACACCACCGAGAACCTGAGCTGGGCGCTGGCCTTCGGCCTCAATCTGCACTACCAGGCACAGCACATGGAGAGAGACTTCCGGGCGGGGCGCGGGTTCGAGATGCTCAAGGGTCTCTCGCTGGTCCAGCGACGGGTGGCCGGGCGGTACTTCGGACGGCGGATGACGGCGTTCCGGTACCTCACCGAGGATCTGAAGGTGTCGCGGACCGTGTTCGACGGGGGCGTGGAGATCGTCGCCAGCCACGACCTCCAGCCCCGCGCGCTGCCGCTGCCCGGCACCCTGGGCACCGTGACCGTCGCGCCGCACGGCTTCGTCGCCTCCGAGCACGGAACCCCGACGTACGCGTTGATCGACGACGCGCACCACCGGCCCGGTCATCTCGCGCGCTGGACGGAAGGCCGGTTCGTTCCCGAACTCGCCTGGTACCCGGCGGATCTGGCGGGGTACCGGACCGACACGATCCACGCCGACCTCCGGCTCACCGCCACGCCCGCCGAGCTCCCCGCCGCCGGCACCGCCCGGGCCGCGCTGACCCTCGCCGCCTGGGACGGCACACCGGTCGACCTGACCGGTGCGGACATCGACTGGGAAGTCGAGGGCCGGCCGGTCGCTCACCTCGTGACCGACGCCGACGGCAGTGTGTGGCTCGCCCCCGACCCCGGCGGTGCCACCGGGTGGGTCACCGTCCGGGCGGTCGTCACCCGGGACGGGACACCGGCATACAGCGGCGTGCAGCTGGTCAAGCTCACCGACGGCTGACCGGAGGTGGACGAGGTGCCGGGCCGGGCCGAGTACGCCTCCGTTGCGGACACTCCGCCACCGAATGGACACCTGCATATTGCCGGTAGGCCTCCGGACCCATAACTTGCGTTTATGGAGGTGGAGTTGCGCCATCTGCGAACCGTACGTGCCATCGCCGACACCGGCAGCCTGACCAAGGCCGCCGCGGCCCTCGGGCTCGCCCAGCCCGCGCTGAGCGCACAGTTGCGGAGGATCGAGAAGGCGCTCGGCGGCCCGCTCTTCGACCGGGACCACACCGGCGCCCGGCCCACGCTCCTCGGTGAGCTGGTGCTGGAGCGGGCCCGGGTGGTGCTGCCCGCCGTGAGCGAACTCCAGGCGGAGGCGGTGCGGTTCGCCAACGCCTGGGGGACCATGGAGCGCTTCCGGCTGGGCGGCACGCACGGACCGCTGCTGGGCGGCCTGGTGGACCGGCTGGCCGCCGCGCACCCGGCCGCACCCGTGTCGACGTACACCTCCTGGTCGGTCGGCGAGATCGCCTCCCAACTCGTGGACGGCAGGCTCGACTTCGCGCTCATCGGGGCCTGTGGGGAGAGCCCGCCGCCCGTGCCCGACCGGTTGACCTGGCAGGTGATCGGCATCGACCCGGTCTTCGTGATGCTGCCGGAATCCCATCGGCTGGCCGGTGCGCAGGAGCTCAGCCTCTCCGCCCTGGCGGACGAGTGCTGGGCGGACGTACCGGGCGAGGGCTGCTTCGCCGACTGTTTCGTGAGCGCCTGCGCACGGGCCGGTTTCAGTCCGGTCTCGGTGTACGAGACGGACACGGCTTCCGTCGTCCACCTCGTACAGGTGGGCCGGGCGGTCGGACTGTGCCGGGCGACGTTCCCGCCGACGCCCGGGGTGGTGACACGGCCGATCACCGGCTCGCCGCTCAGCTGGCGCCATCTGCTGGGCTGGCATCCGCGGTCGGCGGCGGCCGACGCGGCGGCGGGCGCGGTGAGCGGGCACACCCGGGCGGCTTACGCGGAGGCGGTCGAGCTCAGCGAGAGCTACACGCGCTGGCTCGCCGCGCATCCACGGTTCGGCGCGGCGATGTGACACGGCCTCCCGCAGGGGCGCGGACCTCTGCACGTTCAGCCAGGCAGCCCCGGACACCGACGCCCATGAGCTCAGCCGTCATGGGCACCCGTGCCGGTGCGCCGCGACGCCGCCAGGCGGCCGCTGGTGCGCGAGGGCGCGTCAGGGAATCGCGGCCTCGATCCGGGCGAGGTGGGCGGCGAGGATCTCTTCGAATGCGGCGCGGCGGTCGGCCCCGAGGGGGCGGATCTCGCGGGCGAAGTGGGCCAGGGCGGGGAAGCGGTCGGGGTCGGCGCCCAGGACCGCGACACGGAACTGCTCCATGCCCTGTTCGTATTCGCCGGGGGTGAGGGTGCCGATGCCGGCCTCGGAGGAAATCAGCGCCGCGAGGAGGATCGCGATCCGGTGGTAGCGGAGCGGAATCTCCTCATCGGGCAGGCCCGAGGTCCGCAATGCCTGTAGCACCTCCTCCATGACCAGCCGGGAACCAGTGCCGCCGGACGCGTAGCACCCCCAGACCGCGGCGAGCTGGGGGTGCCGGCCGAATGCCTCCCGCAGGCGCAGGGCCGTCGCGGTGATGCGCTGCTTCCAGTCGCCCTCGGGGCGGTAGCCCTCCATCGCGGCCGCCAGGATCCGGTCGGCGACCGCGCGCAGCAGCTCGGTCTTGTTGCGAAAGTGCCGGTAGAGGCTGGAGGAGTCGGTCCCGAGCACCGCGGCGAGCTTGCGCACGCTGAACAGCTCGGCATCGCTCGTTCGCAGCAGCTCCGCCGCCGTGTCCAGGATCTCCTCGGTCGACCAACGCCTTCGGCCTGCCATCTCGCCCCTCTCGTCCGGGCTCAGTCTAGTCCACGCACTTGCCCATGCGCTTAGCAATGCACTTGCCAATGCACGCAGTGCGTGCATACTAAGGACACATGCTGGCCCAAGGCCCGGCCGGAAGAGGAAAGAGAGAAGGAGAGACGGAGGCATGAGTGAGACCACGGCTGTGAAGCGGCCGCCGGAGCCGGACTTCCCGGCGATGACGACCGAGGAACTGATCGCCTACCGCGACGCCGAGAACCGCTTCCGGGCGTCCGGTGCGGCTCGGGCGATCACCGGCGAGCCGGACCCCGCCGCCGCCATCGAGTGGCAGGAGTTAGCACTGCCGGGCCGCGACCTTCCGGTCCGGGTGTACCGGCCGGCGTCGACGGGCGACGGCGAGGCCGGCACCCGAACCGGCCTGCCGCTCGTGGTCCATGTGCACGGAGGCAGTTTCGTGGGCACGGCGGTGCAGTGCGACTGGACCAACAGCCACCTCGCCGCGCACCTGCCCGCGCTCGTCGTCTCGGTCGAGCACCGCCTCGTCGCACCGGACAGCCCGCTCTCGAACGCCGCCGACGACGGCTGGGACGTGCTCCGGCACATGGTGCGGCACGCCGCGCGGTGGGGCGTCGACCCGGCGCGCACGGCCGTCTTCGGCGAGAGCTTCGGCGCGCTGATCAGCGCCCTGACCGCGATCCGGGCCCGGGAGGCCGGCCTGCGGCTCAAGGCGCAGGTGCTGGTCAATCCCGCAGTCGACGTGACCGGGACCATGTACGACTACCCGTCGATCGCCGAGTACGCATACAGTCCGACCCACGCGCTGCCGCAACTGCGGCTCCTCCAGCGGCTCGCCGTCCCACCGGGGACCGACGCCCGCGCATTCCCACCGCTGTACGCGGACGACCTGGGCGGGCTCGCCCCGGCACTCCTGGTGGTGCCGACCCAGGACGCGGTGGCCGATCACGGCCGTCGCTACGCCGAGCGGCTGCGGGCGGCCGGGACGTCCGTGCGGCTCACCGAATACCCGGGCGCGAGGCACGCGTTCCTCTCCATGCCGGGCGTGGAGCAGCAGGCAGCGGCAGCCCGGGCGGAGATCCACGAGTTCCTCCGCGCGGCTCTGGCCGAGTGACGGAGGGACGGTGATCATCACCGCTCGCGGGCCCTCTCCGAGGTCCTCGGAACGCCGGCGCCGCACGACCCGGCACGACACAAAGGAACGCACTCTGATGACCACGACATCCGCGGAGCGAGGTGCCGTCGCGGCGATGTGCGCGGGGCTCGGCCTCACCGTCCTCGCCCCATACGCCGACCGCGCCACCACCCACCTGCTGGCCGACCACGTTCGGGCCGGCTATCCCACGTACACCCCCGCGCGGGTCGACTCCGCCGTCAGTACCTACCTGGTCCTGCTGCCCGCCGTCGGAGCGCTGGGCGTCCTCGCCCGGCTCGGGACGGCCTGGGCCGTCAGGACGGGCAAGCGGTGGGCCCGCCCCGCCGCGACCGCGATGTTCGCGCTCGGCATGTGCTTCGGGCTGACCGGGCTGCTCACCAAGGACACCTCCGGCGCGACAGGCCTGCCGCCGGTGCTGGGCTGGGCCGGGATGGCACCCTGCCTGGCAGGCCTCCTGGCGATCGCCCTGCTGTGGAGACGACCGCGATCGGGGTGACGCCGGCGCCGGCGCAATCCGCACGTGTCGGGGGTGGCAACCATCCCCGTGGCGCCGACCCGCGTCACAGCCCCGTCCCGGAACACGCGAAGCCGGATCCGGGACGGGGCCGCGGGCGCCGTGGTTCCCGCGGGGAGCTCGCGCGGCCAGGGAGTTGGCCGGGTGCGCCGAGCACCGCCGCGGCTACCGCACCCCGTGCCCGTCGGCGATCGCCGTCACCCGCGCGGCCAGCCGCAGATCGTTCTCGGTGACCACGCCGCCCGCGTCGTGCGTGTTCACGGAGAGGGAAACGGTGTTGTAGCCGAGGGTCAGATCGGAGTGGTGGTTCAGCTCGTCCTGGATCGCGGCGACGTGCGCGGTCAGCCCGAGCGCGGCGAAGTGGCTGTGGAGCCGGTAGGTGCAGGTGATCCGGTCCCCTTCCAGCGACCAGCCGGGCAGTTCACCCAGATGGTCCTCGATCTCCTGCTGCGACAGCGGTGCGGCGGGCATAAGGCGACTCCTCATCGACGATCGGTGCCGGTCGGCGGTGCCGGTGACGTTACGGTCTGGGTATGACGACTGTGGCGATTGACACGGGGGTAGGGCCGCTGCTTCGCAGCTGGCGGGAGCAACGCCGGATCAGCCAACTGGAGCTGGCGCTCCGTGCCGATTCCTCGGCCCGGCACATCTCCTTCATCGAGACGGGCCGCTCCCGCCCCAGCGAGGAGATGATCCTGCGGCTGGCCGAGCATCTCGACGTCCCGGTCAGGGAACGCAACGCCCTTCTGCTGGTGGGTGGTTACGCACCCCGCTACGCGCAGACCGCGTTCGACGACCCGGCGCTGGACACGCTGCGCGAGGGGATGGAGCGGCTGCTCCAGGCGTACGACCCGTATCCGGCGCTGGTCGTCGACGGTACGTACAACGTGGTGGCGGCCAATCAAGGCATGGCGATGCTGATGGACGGCGTGGCCGAGCACCTGCTCGTACCGCCGCTGAACGCCATGCGGCTCACCCTGCACCCGGAGGGCCTGGCCCCGCGCATCCGCAATCTGCGGGAATGGCGGGCCGATCTGCTGGCCCAGATGGAGCGTCAGATCGCCCTGGCCCGTTCGGCGGAACTGCGCGAGGTGTACGAGGAGGTCGCGGGCTATCCGGTACCGGAGAGCGCCGGCGGCGCCGGCTCCGGGACGGCTCCGTCGCTTCCTTTCGCGCTGCCGTTGCTGATCGAGCACAACGGGGACGTGCTCTCCTTCGTCTGCTCCATCGCGACGTTCAACACACCGATGGACGTGACGGTGGCCGAGCTGGCGATCGAGACGCTGCTGCCCGCCGACCGGGCCACCGCCGACCGTCTGCGCTCGCTCACTTCCTGACGACCGGAACGGTCCACGGTGCCCCGGAGCGCGCCGGTGCGATCGCGGCGACGGTCACACAGGCCAGGACGGCCACCGCGAGCAGCAGCGGAAGTCTCGGGTGCCCGTGCAGTACGGCCATGGCGCCGGCGACCGCGCCGAGCATCATCGCGGCGGCCGAGAGGACCCGCCGTCCGGCCCGGCTGCCGCCCCCACCGGCGAACCGGCTGTCGGAGAGGATGCCGGTGATGGTGAGGGTCAGCACGGTCGTGGTGAGGTCGGGAACCGCCAGTGCCCTGGAGACCGCGTTCTGCACGCCGAGCCCCAGAGCGAGCAGCACCACCAGCGCGAAGCGGACCCCGCCGGTGAAGGGGTGGCCGGAGGCGGCGGTGACGATCAGCGCGGCCAGGACACAGGCGGTCTCCACGGAGAGCGCGTACAGCAGCATCCGGCCGCGGTGCGTCAGGGTGTGGTGCACGATCAGGCCGCCGAGCAGTGCCCCGACCGCGAACGCGGCGAGCGCGACGAGTGAAGCGGCGAGCGAGAACCCCGGGGCTCCGGCGATGGCGAAGCCGGAGAAGACCACGTTGCCGGTCATGTTCGCCACGAACACCCGGCCCAGTTCCAGATAGCTGACGGCGTCGACCAGACCGGTGACGACGGTCAGGGCGAGCATCAGGGGCGGCAGCGGTCCATGACGGTCGTCCAGGTCCGGAACGACGGTGGACCATGCCTCACGCAGCACGACGGGCATGGGCACGGGCACACTCCGATCACGGGGGCGTCTGCCCGGAATTCTGCGCCCCGGTCTGGTGGAACACCACGACCGACGCAAGTGCGCCTCCCGGCACGGCGGGCCGGGAGGCGCAGCGGCGCTACACGCGTGCTCCGTTGTCCAGCGGGTCCCGACGCGCCGTTCTCGTACCGGAGCGGCGGCCCGGGGCCCGCTTCCGGGCGGGGGGCGGTGCCTTGCTGCTCCGTTCCAGGACCAGGGCGGCCGGGACTGCGGTCATCACCGAGGAGTACGTGCCCACACAGATGCCGATCAGCAGGGCCAGCGCGAAGTCCGCCAGCGAGTCACCGCCCAGCACGGCGAGCGCGGTGAGGATGAAGAGGGCGCCCATGCCGGTGTTGAGCGTTCTCGGGACCGTCTGGAGGACGGCCCGGTTGGCGACCTCGTCGACGGGTACGCGACGGGCCTTCGCCCACAGTTCCCGCACCCGGTCGAAGACCACCACCGAGTCGTTGACGGAGTATCCGATGACGGTGAGGAGTGCCGCCAGGAAGATGCCGTCGACGGTGCGCCCCAGCCAGGCGAAGGCGCCGACCAGGACGATGACGTCGTGGACCAGTGCCGCGACCGCGCCCAGCGCGAAGGTCCAGCGGAACCTGACCGCCAGATAAGCCAGCTGGACGAGGACGGCGATGCCGAGCGCGATCAGGGCGTTGCGCCGCAGCTCGTCGCCGAGGCTGGGGCCGATGAGTTCGTCGCGGACCTTGGTGGTCTTGCCGCCCTCCTCCGCGAGGGCGGCGCGCAGGGCGTGTTCGCCGTCGTTGTCGAGCTTCCCGGTCCGTACCGAGAGGTCGCCCGCGCCCGCCGTGGTGACCTCCGCGTCGCCGAAACCCGCACCGGCCAGGGCGGTGCGGGCCCGCTCCACGTCGACGGGCCGGCTGGTCGAGTACTCGACCAGCCGGCCGCCGGTGAATTCGACTCCCAGGTTGACGCCGCGCACGAAGATGCCGAGGACGGCGACGGCGACCAGTGCCGTGGAGATCAGCAGCCAGCGGCGCGGGGACCGCATCAGCTGCGGGTCGCGGCGGGTCAGCCAGGTGCGCACCCGGCCGGGGCCGGAGATGCCGTTGACGCCCCGGTAGTCGCCGACGAACCGGGATCCCGCGGCGATCTCGGTGAGTGCGCGGGCGATGACGAGCGCGGAGAACATGGAGGCCAGCACACCGATGGCGAGGGTGACGCCGAAGCCCTTCACCGGTCCCGAGCCAAGGAAGAAGAGCAGTCCGGCCGCGATCAGCGTCGTCACGTTGGAGTCTGCCACGGCGCTCCAGGCGCCGCGGAATCCGGCGGTCAGCGAGGAGCGCAGCGACCGGCCCGGATGCTCGGTGTGCTCCTCCCTGGCCCGCTCGAAGACCAGCACATTGGCGTCGACCGCCATCCCGATGGCGAGGACGAATCCGGCGAGGCCCGGAAGGGTGAGGGTGACGCCGAGGGCCACCAGTGCCGCGTAGGAGATCAGTCCGTAGGCGCCGAGCGCGACGGCGGCCAGGGCGCCGAAGAGCCGGTACACGACGGTGATGAAGAGCGCGGTGGCGGCGGCGCCGATGAGGGCGGCCCGTGCGCTGGCGTCGATGGCGGCGGCGCCGAGCGTCGGACCGACGGTCCGCTGCTCGACGATCTCGACGGGAAGCGGCAGAGCGCCTCCCTTGATCAGCAGGGCCAGTTCGCGGGCCTCGTCCGCGCTGAACGATCCGGTGATCTGGGTGGAGCCGGAGGGCAGGCCGGCGTTGCAGCCGACGGTGGGCGAGACCTGCGGCGAGGAGATGATCTGCTGGTCGAGGACGATGGCGACGCGGCGCCGGTCGTCCTGGACCGGGTGGCAGGCGGCTTCGCCGGTCAGCCGGGTCCAGTCCCGGCCCGCCTCCTTGTGGAAGTCGAGGGAGACGGTCCAGCCCGCGCCCTGCTGGGCGTCGAACGCGGCGGTGGCGTCCTTGACGCCCGCGCCGGAGAGCCTGGCCGGGCCGAGGTCGAGGGCGCGGCCCTGCTCATCGGGAAGCGTCGGCCCGTCGCCGGACTTCTCGCCGCTGGGTGTGCGGGAGGCGCCGGGCTTCTCCTCGGCCTGTGCGCCCGGCCCCTGCACGGCGTGGAAGCTGAGCTGTGCGGTTCTGCCGATGACCTCGGCGGCCTTGCGCGGGTCCTGGACGTCCGGGAGTTCGACGATGATCCGGTCCTCGCCGGAGCGGGTCAGCGTGGGTTCGGCGACGCCGAGGGAGTCGATGCGCTGGCGGAGCACCTCCAGGGTGCGGTCGGTGCTGTCCCGGTCCGCCTTCGCGGTGTCCGAGTCCTTGGCCTGGAGCACCATTCTGGTGCCGCCCTGAAGATCGAGGCCGAGTCTGGGTGACATGGTCAGCGTGATGAGCACGGAGACGAGCAGCACGGCCGCAGCCAGAACCGCTCGCACCGTGGTGGCGCGAGTCATGGGTTTCCTCCGAGGGGGCGCCGGGCGCCCTCACCTCGGCGAGGACGGGACGGCGGTTCAGCGGGACGGGACCGGTGGCAGGACCGGTGGCCGGTGAACGGCCGTCCACGGAGGCCCGCGTACGCCGGGGAGCGTGACGCGGGAGCGGTCGGTGGCACGAGGGGGTGCGGCGGGGGCCGGGCGGTGGGTCCGGTGCGGTGCGTGGACGCCGGGTGCGCCGGGCAGCAGGAGGTCGGGGCCGGGCGGCGGAAGGTGGTGTGCGGTGCGGGCCTGGTCGCTGCCGGCCCGGGGCCGGGGTGCGGGCGGCGGCTGGGAGCGGTGGTGGTCGGTCGCCGTGGCCGTGCGGCTGCGCCGGGTGTCGTGGACAGTGCCGGCCGCGCCGGTTCCGGTGCGGGCGGTCCGGTCGGTGTGCTGGGTGGGCTGATGGGCGCCGGGTGTGTACGCGGCGGAGGGCGGCACCCCTGCGGCCGGCCGGGCGGGAAGCACGGATGCGGCGGCTGCGGGGGTGCCGCCGACGACGGTGAGGACGGCGAGCAGGAGGGCGGCGAGGAGCAGCCGGGCGGCCAGCGCGGTGCCGCGGTGTGCCGGGGCGCCCGGCCGTGCCCTCGGGGGCACATTCCCCGGGGGCGGCCCCGGGAGGGGGGTCACCCGGTTCGGCCGGTCAGGGCCGGTGCCGCGCCGGCCTGGCGGAGCACGGAGCTGAGCACCAGGCCGGCGCCGCGTACGACCGCGGTCGCCGGGTCGTCGGCGAGGCGGACCGGTACGCCGAGGCGGACCGCGATCCGGTTGGTGATGTCGGGCCGGGCGGCACCGCCCCCGGCGAGCAACGGGCCCTTGCGCAGGGCTCCGAGGACGGCGCCGTGCCGGTCCTGCTTCCACATCTCCATGACCAGGTCCAGGACGGTGCGGACGACGGCGGTGGGCGGCTGGGCCGGGTCGAGGTCGTCCAGTCCGGTCTCGGCCTGGCGGGCGTCGCGGACCTGCCCGTCGACGAGCACGGTCGCCTCGGTCAGTCCGGCGCCGATGTCGACGACGAGCAGGGGCCCGCCGGCCGGTGGCCCGGCGGATGCGGCGGCGGCCCGCGCGCTGTCGAGGGCGATGACGGTCGTCGGCCCCAGGGCGGCGATCAGTTCGGCCGCCGCGGCACGGTGCCGGGCGCCGGCGAGGACGGGGTGGCTGACCACGATCACAGAGCCGGTGCGGTCCGTACCCAGTGCCGTGTCGGCGATACGGCCGAGCAGCCGGCCGCAGGACTCGGGGTCGACGATGCGCCCCCTCCGGACCGGGGTGCCGTGCCCGGACTCCGTGCCAAAGTCGCCGCGGACGTCGGTGTCGGCCAGGACGCCGTGTCCGGGCACCCAGGCTCTGGTGCGGGAGCTGCCGAGATCGAGGGCGAGGCCACGGGTGATGCCCCGGTGGTCCCGGCGGACGGACGGGACGGGTCGCCGTCCGTCGTGCAGAGAACGCATCGTCCCTCCCCGCCCTGTCACCGCAGCCACGCAAACCACCCATGAACCCACTGATAGCGAGGCATGGCCGAGCCCTCACTATGCAATAGGGAGGCAAAGAAAGCCACTCCCGAGCAAAATCCAAGGGCCGGGGGCTGCCGTGCGTCACACCCCCGACGGCAGGAAGGCGGCGATCAGTTCGGCGAACTCGTCCGGCGCGGCGATCCGGACGCCGAGGTCCTCGGCCTTGGTGCGCTTGGATCCGGCCTTCTCCCCGGCGACCAGGAGCGAGGTTCGCTTGGAGACGCTGGACGAGGACTTCCCGCCGGCCCGCTCGATCAGCTCGTTCATCTCGTTCCGGGAGAGCTTCTCCAGTGCGCCGGTCATGGCTCCGGTGACCACCACGGTCATCCCTGCCAGCGGCAGACCGGTGCCTTCCCCGTCCGCAGCGGCGGTCGCATCCGTGCTCTCCTCCCCCGGCGCGGGCGGCGGCGTCGCGCCGGGCTCGGTCATGCTGACCCCGGCGGCCACCAGCTTCTCGATCAGCGGGGCCAGCTCCACCAGCTCCGCGACGACGCCCGCGGCCTTCTCCTTGCCGATGCCGTCGACCCGCTGGAGCTCCTCGGCGTCGGCCGCCCTGATCCGGTCCATGTCCGCGAAGTACCGGGCGATGCGCCGCGACATGGAGCGGCCGGTGCCGCGTACGCCCAGCGCGCAGAAGACCCGCGAGAGCGGCTGGGTCCGGGCCGTCTCGATGGCGGCCAGGAGATTGTCGGTGCTGGTCTCGCCCATCCGCTCCAGGCCCAGCAGCTGCTCCCGGTCGAGGGTGAACAGGTCCGCGAAGTCGGCCACCAGACCTGCGTCGACGAGCTGGACGACCCGGGTCGCGCCGAGGCCCTCGATGTCGAGCTGGTCGCGGCCCGCCGCGTACGAGATCGAGGCGACGAGCCGGCAGTCGCGGCCCCGGACACAGCGCCAGCGCTGCTCGCTGGTGTCTATCTCCGATCCGCACTGCGGGCACGACTCGGGGAATTCGACGGGCTTCTCGTCGCCGGTGCGCAGATGGGCGACGGGGGCCTCGATCCGGGGGATGATGTCGCCCGCCTTGTAGACCATCACCCGGTCGCCCAGGCGCAGATCGCGGCGGGTGATGTCGGCGGGGTTGTGCAGCGTGGCGTAGCTGACGGTCGAGCCGTCGATCTCGACCGGTTCCAGGACGGCGCGGGGCGCGATGATGCCGGTCCGGCCCACGTTCCACTCGACGGCCAGCAGCCGGGTGACCTTCTCGACGGCCGGGAGCTTGTACGCGATGGCCCAGCGCGGCGCCCGGGTCCCGGATCCGGCCTCGCGCCGGTCGGCGGCGAGATCGGCCTTGATCACGATGCCGTCGATGCCGAAGGGCAACGAGGCACGCAGGGCGGCGACTTCCTCGACCCGGCTCTGCACCTCCTCGACGGTGGTGACGGTGCGCGGCGCCACGTCCGTGTCCGCCGCGGTGTGCACGCCGAGCCGGGCGGCGTGGGCGAGCACCTCGCTGTGCGGGAGTTCGGCGAGGGTGTCGGTGAGCTCGCCGGAGTCGGGCAGGGCCAGGGCTCCGTAGGCGAAGAACGTCATCTCGACCGTGTACGCGCGGTCCTTTGCCCTCAGGGTGCCCGCGGCGCCGTTCCTCGGGTTGGCGAAGGGGGCGCCGCCGTGTTCGGTGCGTACGGCGTTGGCCTGCTCGAACTGCTCGGTCGTCATGAGGATCTCGCCGCGCATCTCGATCGTCACCGGCTCGGCGAGCTGCTCGGGCAGGCCCACCACGGTGCCGATCGCATGCGAGACGTCCTCGCCCGCGGTGCCGTCGCCCCGGGTGATCAGCTGCTCCAGGCGGCCCGCCCGGTAGCGCGCCGCGACGGCGAGTCCGTCGAGCTTCGGCTCCACGCTCCAGGCGGCGACGGGGCGGCCTATCCGGCGCTCCAGCGACGCCGTCCAGGTGACGAACTGTTCGGCCGAGAACACGTTGTCCAGCGACAGCATCGGAACGGTGTGCGGCACGTCCCCGGTCGCGGCGCCGCCCGCCACCTTGCCGGTCGGGGAGGCGTCCAGCACCTCCTGGGGGTGCTGCTGCTCGTATGCGGCGATCCCCCGCACCAGCCGGTCGTAGGCGTCGTCGTCGAGCGTGCTCTCGCCCGTGGCGTAGTACGCGGCGGCGGCCCGCGAGGCCTCCTCGACGGCGGCGGCGTAGGCGGCGGTGTCGGCGAGCGCAACAGCTGAGTTCGTCATGGCCCCCATCCTGCCGCCCACCACTGACAACGCCCCTCAGCCGGCTGCCTGAGCCGTTCCGTCCTCCTCGTCGGCGCCCGCCACCGCGCCCGGCGCCGACAGCGGGATCTGCGGTCCCGAGCACTCCCGGAGCCAGCGCCGCAGCACCTCGTGCACCTGTTCGGCGCCGACCAGTTCCGTGTCCGGTGCCACCGGAGCGGACAGGTCGGCCGGCCACAGCAGGAAGGGCCTGGACTGCTCGCCGCCCAGGCCGCCGTGCGAGCCGATCTGCTCCTCGAAGGCGTGCACACAGCCCGTGGCGCCGTCGTACATCGAGTTGACCATGATGTCGGCGACGTGCGGGAAGGTATCGGTCCGCCGCACCGCCGCGGCCGCTCCGGGGCCGAACGGGGCCAGCGGCCCTTCCCCGTCCACCAGCTCCGACACCGGGATCTGTGCCCCGCCGCGGCCCAGCACCAACGATCCGTGCCGTTCGCTGCGGACCAGCAGGAAGCCGACGCCGGGATGGTTGGCGAGGGTGCCGAGCAGGGCGGGGTGGCTGCGGTCCAGCTGTTCGCGCGAGGCGCGTCCCCCGATGTCGGGGAAGGAGATCAGGCCGAGGTTCCCGGAGGCGAGGACCACCGGGTCGGACGGCGTCGCGAAAGGTTCCGCCACGCCCTCGGCGACCGGCCGGTGCAGGGCGATCCGTACCGCGTCACGCGCCTCCGAGGCGCTGCGGGTGCGCTGCGCCCGTCGAGACACGGGCAGCCCGCAGCCGGCCCGCACCAGGTCCTTGAGGGTCAGCCCGTACGCCCCCGCGAAGGTCTCCCCGGGGCTCTGCCCGTGGTCGGAGAGCAGGACGATCCGGTAGGTGCGCGGGGTGTGTTCGGCGACCTTGACGATCAGGGCGAGCGAGCGGTCCAGGCGTGCGAGGACCTTCTCCGCGTCGCGGCTGTTCGGTCCGGAGTGGTGCGCCACCTCGTCGTAGGCGACCAGGTCGGCGTAGACGGCGGTACGGCCGGCGAACATGTCCCCGATGACGGCGGAGACCACCACATCGCGTTCGACGACGGTCGCGAAGGCCCGGATGAAGGGGTACAGCCCGCCGCGCTTGATCCGGGGCGTGACCTTCCGTATCCGCGCCCGGGTCGACTGGCCGATCTCGCGGCAGACCTCGGCGACCAACGACAGCGCGGTGCGCACGGCGTTGGCGGGGTCGGAGAAGTACGCGAAGTATCCGGCCCTGGAGCGTCGGCCCCTGCCGAACCGGGCCGCCATGGACAGGACGAGCGCCAGCTGGTCGGCGCCGCCGCTGAAGAGGTTGCCGCGGCTGGCGCCGTCCAGGGTGAGCAGCCCGCCGTCGTGAGTGCGTGCGATGGCCCTGCGCTGGAGTTCGAGGGCGCTCGCGGGTCTGCTGGAGACCATCACGTCGCCGGTCTCCTTCTCGTACCAGCGGAAGGCGGGAACGTCGTGGTTGCTGCCGTGCAGGATGCCGAGCTGGCTGGCCCCGGTCTGGCTGGACCAGTCGGTGCGCCACGGGGTGAGCCGGTGCCCCTCCTTGTCCGCCAGCCACTGCGCGACGGTCGGCATCAGCCCTTCGTCGGCGGCGCGGGCGAGCACGTCGTGGCCGACGCCGTCGAGCTGGATGAAGACGGTGCCCGGCGGTCCGCTGCGCCCGCAGTCCGTTCCGGTGCGGCGCCGGCGGCGGACGGCCAGCCGGGAGAGCCTGCGCCGGTAGGCGTTGTCGTCGCGGACGGCGAGCGCCGTGGAGGTCGCCGAGGCGACGGCGGACATCACGGCCGCGACGACGACGGCCGTCTCCGGGTTGGCGGCGCCGCGCCCGTCCGGGATGAGCCGCAGGGCGAGCAGCAGCAGCGAGCCGTTCAGGAAGAAGACGAGCAGCCCGAGGACCAGCGCGGGCACGATGAGCAGCGCCCTGACCACGACCGGCCAGACCAGAGCGGAGAGGAGACCGAACGCTCCGGCGCCCCAGGCGGCGGTGAACGCGGTCTTGGTGATGCTGTCGCCGTCGTCCGACTGGAGCTGGAAGTCCGGCAGAATCCCGGCGAGTGCCAGCATCGTGAGCGTCGAGACCGCCCACACCACTACCACTCGCATCAGGGCGCTGCCGGCTGTTCGCCATCGCCCGTCACCCACGCCGTTTCCACCTCACGTCCGGCCCCCGCCGTTCCGGGCCTCGGCCCCAGCCTTTCACAGCGGGGCCGCGGGTCACGGCGGCCGGAGGGTCAGCAGCCGTCGTAGCCGGCGGTCGGCATGGAGAGCCTGCGGTGCACGCTCGCCTTCGTACGGGCGGTGTACGGCGGCTCGTCCAGCCCGGCGAGTTCCAGGCGCACGCCGCGCCGCTCACACTCCGCGGCGAACTCCGGCACCGAGGTGAGTGCCCGTGCCAGCACGCGGTCGTTGGCGGCGACGAACAGTTCGACGTCACCGCTCTCGACATCGGCCCACAGGGCGTGGTGGTCGGGGCGCAGTCCGTAGAGCCGCAGCTGCCGGGTGACGACGTAGCCCTTGTCCGCGGCCCAGCGGGCGCACATGTCCTGCTGGCCCCGGGTGTCCACGAGGAACGGGTCGCTGTCGAGCTCCTCCAGCGGTGTGAGGCTGGCGATGGCCGCCACCCGTACGTCCGTCACGTCCCCCATGACCGTCCCCCCGTGCTAGGCGTACCGACGACCCTACCCCCCGGCCCCCGGCGCAAGAAGGCGCGTGCCGGGACGGCAGGAGTGCGGAGCGCGGGCCCGGGACGCCTGCGCGCCCCCGGCCCCCGGCCCCCGGCGTGATCCGAACGAGAGGCCCTAGGCTCGGTGCCGGGGGCAGTATTCCGGAGCCCGGGAACGAGGAGGCGTCGCGTGCCGGTGGAAGTCACCTGGTGGGGTCATGCCACCTGCACCATCGAGGACTCCGGGGTCCGGGTGCTGACCGATCCGCTCTTCGTGCGACGCATGGCGCATCTGCGCCGCCGCCGCGGTGAGCTGCCCGGTCCCGAGGCCACGGTCGCGGATGTCGTGCTCGTCTCGCATCTGCACTCCGACCATCTGCATCTGCCGTCCCTGGCCCGGCTCGCCCCCGGCAGCAGGCTGATCGTGCCGCTGGGCGCGGTGCGCTCGGTGCCGGGGCTGCGGGGCCTGGGTTCGAAGCGCGGGCTGCGGATCACCGAGGTCGCCGCGGGTGACGAGGTCCGGGTCGGCGAGGTGCGGGTACGGGCGGTTCCGGCGATGCACGACGGCAGGCGGCTGCCGATGGGCCCGCACCGCTCCCCCGCGCTCGGCTTCGTGGTCGAGGGCGAGGCGCGGACGTACTTCGCCGGGGACACGGGGCTCTTCGACGGCATGGCCGAGGCCGTCGGGCCGGTGGACGTGGCGCTGTTGCCGGTCGGCGGCTGGGGCCCGTATCTGGGCCACGGTCATCTGGACGCGGGCCGGGCGGCGCAGGCGCTGACCTGGCTGGCACCGCGGTCGGCCGTACCGGTGCACTACGGCACGTACTGGCCGATCGGCATGGACGGGATCCGGCCGCACGAGTTCCACTCGCCGGGTGACGAGTTCGTTCGCAAGGCGGCGCTGCTGGCTCCGGAGGTGGCCGTGCACCGGCTGTCCCACGGCGAGCACGTGCGGCCGGAGGGTGCCAGGTGATCCAGGAGGTCGTGAGCCAGCTGCCCCCGGAGTCGACGCAGCAGGCGGTCGGCTACCCGTCCCTGTTCCTGCTGGTGGCGCTGGGGGCATTGGTGCCGGTGGTGCCGACGGGTGCGCTGGTGAGTTCGGCCGCGGTGGTGGCGCTGCATCAGTCGTCGCCGTTCTCGCTGCTGATCGTCTTCGCGGTGGCCTCGGCCGCGGCGTTCCTCGGTGACGTCTGTCTGTACTGGCTCGGCCAGCGAGGGGTGCGGTCGAAGAACGGTTCGAAGTGGCTGCGGACGATCCGGGACCGGGCCGCTCCGGAGCGGCTGGCGCAGGCGCAGCGGAAGCTGGACGAGCACGGGGCGATGGTGCTGGTGCTGTCCCGGCTGGTGCCCGCCGGGCGGATTCCGGTGATGCTGGCCTGCCTGCTGGGCCGGATGCCGCTGCGGCGGTTCGCCCGTGGTGATGTGCCGGCGTGTCTGGCATGGGCGGCGACGTACCAGTTGATCGGGATCCTGGGCGGTTCGCTCTTTCCCGAGCCGTGGCAGGGGGTGGTCGCGGCGGTGGGTCTGACGCTGCTCATCAGTGCGGCGCCCGCGGTGTGGCGGAACATGCGGACACGGTTCAGCCACTGATCGTGCGGGGGGCCGGCTCCAGCACCCGCGAGGCGCCGATCGGCAGGTCCCAGAGCCGGTCGCGGGGGTGCCCGGCCCGTTGCCAGGCGGTACGCAGCCGGGTCAGCGGTTCGAGCACGGGTTCGGCGGAGAGCAGGAAGGTGGCCCAGTGCATCGGCGCCATCGCACGTGCGCCGAGGTCCTCGTACGCCTGCACGGCCTCCTCCGGATCGGTGTGCACGTCACCGAGCCACCAGCGTGGTTCGTACGCCCCGATCGGCAGGAGGGTCAGGTCGATCCCGGGGTACCGGCCGCCGATCTCGCCGAACCAGTGCCCGTAACCGGTGTCCCCGGCGAAGTGGATCCGCCGGGCGTCGGGGCCGGGGGCGGTGATGATCCAGCCGCCCCACAGGGAGCGGCAGGTGTCGGTGAGGGTCCGTTTGGACCAGTGGTGGGCCGGCACGAAGTCGAAGCGGACCCCGTCGAGCTCCGCCGATTCCCACCAGTCGAGCTCGGTGACACAGGTGAAGCGGCGACGGCGGCACCAGCGGCCGAGCCCGGCGGGGACGAAGAGCGGGGTGTTTCTGGGCAGTCTGCGCAGGGTGGGGGCGTCGAGGTGGTCGTAGTGGTTGTGGCTGATGACGACGGCGTCCACCGGCGGCAGGTCCTCCCAGCGGACGCCGACCGGGGTGATCCTGGCCGGGGTCCCGAGGATCCGCCGGGACCAGACGGGATCGGTGAGGACGGTCAGTCCGCCGGCACGGATGATCCAGCTGGCGTGCCCGGCCCAGGTGACGGACGTGCCGCCCGTCGGCATGGCCGGAAGCGGTTCGGGGGCGTACGGGAGCCGGTGGATGCCGCGCAGTCCTTCGGCGTTGGGCCGCAGGGCGTGCTCACGGGCCAGCCGGGACATGCCCATGACACCCGGGAGCGGCGCGGTGAGCCGGTCCGCGAAGCTCCTGGGCCATTCCCGGACCTCACCGAGCGGACGCGGTCCGACGATCCGGCCGTGGGCTGCGCGGTGCGGCTGCGCGGTCCCGGTGCGGGAGCGCTCGGTCTGTTCCGTCATCGAGAGACTCCCGTCTCGCAGTTCTCATCGGAGTTCGTCGAGGGCCGTTGCGAAAATGCTCAGGGCCTCGGCCACATGCGGCAATTCCAGGGGCGCCACAGCGGTGAGTGACTCCAGTTTCTGTTCCGGGGCGGACCCGAGCAGCGACCCGGTGCCCAGCCGCACCCGCAGCGCCCCCAGTTCGTCACCGAACCGGTGCCCGCCCGGTGCCGGGGCGCCGAGACGTTCCGTCAGGTACTCCTCCAGCTCCAGCGAGTCCGTGACGCCACGGCCCGCCAGCCGGGATCTGAGCGGGCCGAGATCGGCGTACAGGTGCCGGCCCGCCTGCGGCGGCCTGGCCAGCGCGCCCGCCGCCAGGACCGCGCGGTGGGCCGCGCCGGCGATCCGCGCCTGGAGCGCGGCGGCCCGGCGGACCCGGTCCGTCACGGAAGCCGGTTCGCGCAGCGCGTGGGCGGCGGCCATGGCGACCGGCCCCGCGACGAGCGCGCCGAGCGCGGTGAGGATGTCGAGCGTACGGGCGTGGCGCACCGCCGCCCGTTCGGTGTCCGGGAACCGGGCGACCGCGACCGGCCAGGCGGACGGGGCCAGCGCTCCGGCGAGGTCGCAGACGACCGTGACGTCGTCGGGGCACATCTCGGCCGGGCTGAGCAGGACCGTGTCGTGCGGCCGGTGCAGTGTGTCGCGCCAGGTCTCGTCGCTGACGACGTGCAGCCCCTCGGCGATCGCCGCCTCGCACGCCTCGCGCACCAGCTCCGGCGGGGCGACGGTGGCCGTCGGGTCGTCGACGACGGAGATCAGCAGCAGCCGGGGCCGGCCGCCCTCGGCGCGCACCCTGCGCACGGTCTCCAGGAGCGCGTACGGATCGGGCACGCCACCGCACTCGGCCGGGGTCGGCACATGATAGGCGGGCCTGCCGAGCAGCCGGGCCTGCGGGATCCAGGTGGCGGGGCAGGGGCGCGGCATGAGTACGTCGCCGCCGTGCGCGGCGATCAGCGCGAGCAGCAGCGGCGATGCGCCCGGGGCCGCGGCGATGCGCTCCGGGCTGCCGGGCAGCCCGCGCCGCTCCCAGTAGGCGGCCGCGGCTGTGCGCAGGTCCCGGCCTCCACCGGTCGGTTCGGGTTCACCCCGGCCCGCCGCCGCGGCGAGCACCTCCGCCAGCTCCGGCAGCACCGGCAGACCCGGATCGGGGGCGGGCGGCCCGTACCGGACGGGGCCGCGGTCCTCACGTACGGAGCGCGCGCCGTCCCCGGCCCGTCCGGGCCGTTCGGTCCGCTGCCGCGCCATCCGGGCCTCCTTCGCCGCCGCCCCGTCACCCTGTCGCGCCGTCTCGCACTCAGGGCCCTTTATACGAGGGTTCGGCCGACCGCGCCCGCCGACGGAGCGGCGGGGCCCCGATGGGGCGGGGTCAGCCGGCGAAGGCCGCCTGGAACGTTCCGCGCCCCGCGTCCGGCAGCACCAGCAGCGAACCGGACAGCGGGTGCGGGGCGGTGAGCCCGGTGCGGGCGGTGGAGATGTACAGGTCGTTCAGGTCCCGGCCGCCGAAGGCGCAGGCGGTCGGGCGCCTGACCGGCACTGCGACGATCCGGTCCAGGGCACCGTCCGCCGTGTACCGGCGCACCGCCGCACCGTCCCACAGCGCGACCCAGACGGCCCCTTCGGCGTCGACCGTCAGCCCGTCGGGAAATCCCGCGCCCTCCTCGACGGTGGCGAACGGGCGCCGGTTCACCGCGTGTTCCCCGTCGAAGTCGAAGACGTCGATACGGCGCGTCGGCGTGTCGATGAAGTACATCAGCCGCCCGTCCGGGCTCCAGCCGATGCCGTTGCCGCACGCCACCGCGGGCAGCACGGCGGTCACCGCGCCGTCCGCCGCGACACGGGTGAGGCTGCCGCCGTCCGGGGCCGCGTCGTAGCGCATGGTGCCCACCCACAGCGCCCCGTCCGGCGCGACCGCCGCGTCGTTGCCGCGCCGGCCCGGCGCCGGATCGTGGACCAGCCAGCGGAAGGCGCCGTCGGCGTCGTACAGACCGATGCCGTCGCGCAGATTGACCACGAACCCGCCGCCGGTGCGCGGTTTGGCGGCACCGACGTGCTGTTCGGTCGCCATCACCGTACGACGGCCGCTCACCGGGTCGTAGGTGTGCACGCGCGCGGAGACGATGTCCACCCAGATCAGCCGGCCGGTGGCCGGGTCCCAGGTCGGGCCCTCGCCGAGCTCGGCCCGCTCGTGCACGGCGACGTCCAGGTGCGGTGTGTTCACTTCTGCCTCTCGTGACCGGAATATCGCACACACACTAATCCCGTTCTCCGGCCGCTCGACAGTCGCAGGGCGATGAGTGTGCTCTCCCGTCGGCCGGTTCCGCCCACGCCGTGGCGGGGTGCCCGGCTCCGGTTCCTCGTGCCGGGTGGTCGTCCGGGGCCGGGCCTGTCGAGCGCCCGGCTGAGCGGCGTGGTTCGAGGAGCCTGCCGACTCGGCGACAAAGGCTTTCCCGTCCGAGAGGTACGTTCAACTCATGCTGACAGCCACTCAGTTGAGTAATCACCTTCGGACGCACGCGCCCACGTACGTCGCACTCACAGCCGTCGTCGGCACGGTCATCGCCGGGCACCTCCAGGCACAGGGCGTCCTGGAGACGGGAGAGAGGCAGGCGGCCGGCGTCCGTGGCCCGGCAGGCACGGCAGGCACGGCACCAGGACCTCACGCACAAGCCTTGCCGCCCGCCCGGCAGGTCTCAGGCCTGTCGGCCGAGCAGTGCGAGGAGTCGGGTCTGCGGGTCGGCGTCGGGCGCGGTCTCCACGGGTTCGGCGAACAGACCGCTCTGCGAGAGGTCCTTCGCGTACGGTCCGACCTCACGGCGGGCGAAGTCGACCAGCCGGGCGGGCAGCCGCTCGTCGGCACCGATCGCCCGGGACAGATCCCAGGCGTGCACCACGGCGTCGGCCACCATCTGCGCGCAGTAGGCGTCGGCGGCGCTGTCCCCGTACGACAGGTTCACCGTTCCCTCCAGCGCACCCGGTGCTTCGAACGCCTTGCGCGCCCCGCCCGCCGCCCGGTCCCACGCGGCCACGGGGTCGTCGCCCAGCACATCGCCGTCGAAGGCGTCGCCGACCTCGGCGACGGTGCGGCGCCCGGTGACGAGCGCCGGCACCCAGAGCTGTTCGGAGGTGAGATGGGTGACCAGGTCACGGACGGTCCACTCGGTGCACGGCGTCGGTGCGGACCACTGGTCCTCGCGCACCGCGTGCACCCGGTCGGTGAAGAGCCGGAGCGCCTCGCCGTGGCGTTCGAGGATTTCGCTGACGGAAGCAGATGCCATGCGTCCACTCTCCCCGTCCCGGAGTCAGGACGCGAGTGCACATCGCCCATATACCGAGACGGGTATCTCAAACTCCGACACTCCGGCGTACCGTTTGCCGTACCGATCACCGCTTCGCGGCTCGCGTTTCCGGCACGCCCGGAACGCTTCGGGTCGCGTTCCGAGAAAGGATCCACGGCCATGCCGAAGGAGACCGCCGTCTACACCCACGGCCACCACGAGTCGGTGCTGCGCTCGCACCGCTGGCGCACCGCCGCCAACTCCGCGGCCTACCTGATCGACGAGCTCCGCCCAGGTCTGGCCGTGCTGGACGTGGGTTGCGGACCGGGCACCATCACCGCGGATCTGGCCGCGCTGGTGGCTCCCGGCCGGGTGACCGGCGTCGACACCACCGATGAGATCCTGTCCCAGGCGGCCGCGGTCGCGGCCGAACGGAGCCTGGAAAACGTCGAGTTCACCACCGCCGACGTGCACGCCCTGGACTTGCCCGATGACTCCTTCGACGTCGTCCATGCCCACCAGGTGCTCCAGCACGTGGGCGACCCGGTGCAGGCGCTGCGCGAGATGCGGCGCGTCTGCCGCCCCGGCGGCATCGTCGCGGCCCGCGACAGCGACTTCGCGGCGATGACCTGGTACCCGGAGGCACCCGGCCTGGACGACTGGCTGGATCTGTACCGCCGGGTCGCCCGCGCCAACGGCGGCGAGCCGGACGCGGGCCGCCGGCTGCTCTCCTGGGCCCGCCGGGCGGGTTTCACCGACATCACCCCGACCGCCGCCAACTGGTGTTTCGCCACCCCGGAGAGCAGGGTCTGGTGGAGCGGCCTGTGGGCGGACCGCACGGTGGGCTCGGTGTACGCGAAGATCGCCGTCGAGGGCGGCCGTGCGAGCACCGAGGAGCTGGCGGAGATCGCCGCCGCGTGGCGCGAGTGGGGCACGAGGGACGACGCCTGGTTCATGGTCCCGCACGGCGAGGTGCTCTGCCGGGCCTGAGCACGCCGCCCCGGGCCGAATCGATCACGCACCCAGGTGCCTCCAACTACCCTTGTCCGCATGGACATTCTGGGAACCACGCTGCGTATCTGCGTCGACGACCTGGAGGCCGCGGTGGCCTTCTACGAGGACCTCACGGGCAGTTCGGCGCTCCGTTTCGAGCGCGGTGGGGTCTCGGTCGCCGCGATCAGCTGCTTTCTCCTGATGAGCGGCCCGGAGTCGGAGCTGGAGATCCTGCGCAAGGTGACGGCGACGATCGCGGTCAAGGACGTCGACGACGCGCACGCCTCCCTGACCCGCGTCGGTGCCCGCGTCATCGCGGGACCGGTACCGACGCCGGTGGGCCGCAATCTGATCGCCGTGCACCCGGACGGCTCGGTCTTCGAGTACGTCGACCGGACCCTGCCGTCCGGCCCGTGACGGCCGGACGGCAGCAGTGCCGCCCCGTCAACTCTTGGGGCGCATACGGAAGTTGTACCTGTCGGGCAACGGCTCGTCCGTGAGCCGCGCCCATACCTCGTCCAGGATCTGCGCGCCCTCGCGCAGATCTTCGACCTCGAAGCCCTCGTCGAAGACGGCCCGGGCGGCGGCCCGGTCGTCCTCGGCGATCAGCAGCCGGGCCTCCAGCAGACGGAACCGGCCGCGCTGCCGGACAGCCGGAGGCAGGCCGGCCCATACGGACCGGGCCGCGGCGGTGCGCCCGGCCGTCAGCAGCGCCTCCACCGCCTCCCGGCCCAGCGCCGCCGCGGCCGCCGTCCATGCCTCGCCGTCGTCGCGGCGTTCCGCGCACAGGTCGTCGAAGGCCTCGCCGTAGAGGTCCGCGGCCCGGTCCCACTGCCGGCCCTCCTCGGCGGCGACGGCGAGACACCGCAGCAGCGGCCAGCGGGACGGGGCGAGAACCAGCCCGCGCTCCCAGCTGCGGACCGCCTGGGCGCGGTCACCGGCATGCCACTGGGCGACGCCGAGGTGGTACTCGGTGAGGGGTTCGGCGGGGGCGGTCTCCAGCATGTCCCGCCAGTGCGGGGAGACCAGGGACGGTCCGGGCGGGACCACCCGGCGCGGCTCGGGAAACGTGCCCTGGTCCAGCAACTCCAGCCAGGGCCCCTGCTGTTCGCCGAGGGTGGAGTCGGCGAACGGGGTGCCGGGAAGCTCGTACTTGCCCCGCCTGACCTCCAGCGCGCCCCAGCCCGAGCCGGTGGCGAGCGACTCACCGGGCTCGGTGTCGGCGCAGGGGCGCCAGGCGGCGTAGGCGGCCTCGACATCGGCGCGCGGCAGCGCCTCGGCGAGCCGCTGTTCGGTCTCGGAACGGGCCGCGGCCCAGTCCTCGCCGTGCACGGTGAGCGGGTCCGCGGACAGCGGCCCGTACGACTCCAGCCAGCTGAACTCGGCGCCCGGTTCGAGCGGGACGTGCTCCAGCTGGGTACGGGCGAGTCCGGCCTGGATCTCGGCGTATCCGACCGTGCCGGGCTCGGTGAGCCACTCCTGCCAGCGCCGCCCGCCCGCGCCGGCGCCCCAGAGGAACAGCTTGCGGCCGCGCAGCAGATCGGTCGACGTCTGGACGAGCCCGTGACCGTCCTCGTCGAGCGAGGCTATCCAGCGGCGGGCGCCGTCGGGCACCTCGTAGAAGTAGTCGGCGGGGAAGTCGCCGCGCAGTGGGTACGTCCGGTCGACGGAGCCGGACACCGGGACCGGGACCCGGGTCAGGGTCCGTTCGTACCCGAAGTGCCAGGCCTCGTCGGCGGGGGCGAGGACCCGGGTTCGTTCGCCTTCGGGTACGGCGATGTTGGACCACCAGTACACGGGCGCGGTGTGCTCGTGCGGGTTGCGGATCCGTACGCCGACGTGCAGGAAGTCGGAGTCCTCGGGCAGCCACAGGTCCACCTGGAACGGCAGGTCGCGCAGCCGCTCCCACTCCCAGAGGCGGACCATCTCGCCCCCGTCGGGCGCGGGCACCCGGGCCGCGTGGAGCGGGGCGCAGGACAGTGCGGTGTGGCCCGTGGCGCCGATGTTCCATTCGATGCCGCCGGAGAACCAGGCGCCGTTGAGCGCGAAGTCGGCGGGCTGCAGAACGGGGTTGCGGTAGAGGAGTTCCCGGCCGGTCGGCTTGTGGTGGAGCGAGTGGACGCGGCCACCGAGACCGGGCAGGACGGTGGCCCGCAGCCGGTCGTTCTCGATGACGATCGCGTCGAGTGCGGTGGGGGTGCGCTCACGCCCGTAGCCGTCGAGGATGCGCACCGGCAGCACGGTGGACAGCGGTTGAAAACCGATCTGGCGTGCCATGTCACGTGGCAGTGCGGCCCGGTCGCGTTCGTCGACCACATGCATCTCGTCGAGCGGCCGCAACGCGGGCAACGGATTCTCCGGACCCAGCGGCCCGGCGGGCAGGGTCAGTACGGCACGTCGTACGGTCGTGGCCAAGGCAACCTCGCTCCCTCACGCGGGCCGCCACAGGTCCGGGCGCCCCCGATGACCATGGAACACGTTCGGCAACGCTCCGGCCAGGGGCTTCGCTGTCAGACTTCGGCAAAGACGCACCGGGGCGGCTTCGGGGCCCGCGCCCCGCCCCGCCCCGCCCGAAAAATCGGGTGCGCCCCGCCCGCGTCACCGTAACCTTGGCCCTCGACGGGTATCGGTGGCAGTGGCCGGTGCGGCATGCCCGGACGGAACGCGGAGCGGAACACGATGAGCACACAGCACACCTACCGAGTGATCGTGCGCGGCACCTGGGACGGCCTGACGGACGAGGCCCGCGCCCGGCTGCTGTCCGAGGTGGACGAACACGGCCTGACCGCGATGCAGTTCTGCGAGGAGGGCTCGCTCACGTACGACCGTGTGCTGAAGCACTTCAGCTTCCGGTACGTGGTCGTCTCCGACGCCGAGGACGGCGAGGAGCTGGCGGCCGCGATCGCCGAGGACCGGGCCGAGACCTACCTGGACGAGCACGGGTACGGCCATGGCGCACTGCGGTCCACGGTGACGGACATGGACACCATGAAGATCAATTACAAGGGGCGGCTCGGCTCGGGGGCCGCCTGACGCCCGGGTCGCGCGCAGCGCCCCGGCGGCTGTCACGCCGCGCGGTGCTCCACGAACAACGGCTCCTCGCCGAAGCCGATCCGGGTGCCGCCGCGGCCGTCGGCCGTGCTGCCGTGCTGCCGTCCATGTGATGCAGCCGCCACGCGCCCGCGCCATCGGGCAGGGACACCTCGGTCCGCCCCTTCGTGGTCAGTACACGGCCAGCTCGGCGCCGTCCCGCTCGAAGCGGCAGGTGTACGCACTCTGCGCGAGGCCCATGCCGGCGCCGCGGCCGCAGGACACGATCCGGGCACCGTCCAGCCGCCGCTGGAGGCGTGCGATGCGGCGTCCCGCCTCCGTCGGAGGGCCGCCCACCGGCTGAACCACGAGGGGGACCGTCGAGCTGCCCCAGCTGTAGAAGTACATCCGCCGGATGCCGAAGTTGCGGGCGTAGAGCCCGGACAGATAGAAGCGCACCGCGTAGTCACGGGCGCGCCGGGCGCTGAGCGGCGCGCTCAGGGCGACGCTTCTGTCGGGGCCCGTGTTCCACAGCGCGACATCCGACTGCTCCTCCTCGAAGAGCGTGCGCTGCACGCTCGCGGCCAGATCGATGATCTCCTCGGGAGGCCCGTCGGCCTTGCGCGGCGGCATCTTCAGCGCCGCCGCGTCGCACGTCTCGTAGGCACCCGTACGCGCGAACTCCCGCAGCAACCGCTCACCACGCGGTTGCCTGAGATCCCCGAAGGACGGACAGACGACCGTGGCGCCGGGGTCGGCCCGGCGGATGATCCGGGCCGCGCGCTCGACCATCTCCGCGAGGGTCCGGATGGTTCCGGCGTAGTGGAGCCGGTGGCTCGGGTAGTCCCACAGTTCGTACGCCTCGATACGGCCGCGGTAACGCGTCGCGAGCTCCTCGACGAAGCGGTCCCATACGGTCAGGTCGTCCGGGGGCGATGCGAGCGAGTCGCTGTATGCGGACCTGCGGCCGTTCTTCGCGGCCCACAGCGGGGTGCCCGCGACGGTGAACAGCACGGGCAGCCGCTTTCGTTCGGCCGCGTCGACCAGGCGCTGCAGCGTGGTCCAGTCGTAGCGTCCCCGGCGGCGCTCGATGCTGCCCCAACGGGTTCCGCTCTCCCACAGCCGGACGGATCCCGCGCGGGAACCGGGCATCTCCCCCGTGTCGGTGTTGAGCGTCAGACCGTAGAACTCCTCGGGGACGCGGCGCGGCGACAGCGCCCAGGCGGGACCCTCGAACCGCTGCCGGCCGCCCGGTTCTCCGACGGAGACGCCGCGGACCGGACTGCCGCGGCCTTCGCGACCGCTGTCGTACGAGACCGTCCCGGCCATCAGGACGACGAGGACCAGGAACAGGGCCAGGGTCCGCGATCGGCCGAAGTCGCGCGACGGCGCCGCAGGACCCGCGGGCACCGTCTCGGCGGGATGCTCCGGACCTTCGGACCCGTCATGCGCTGGCGGCCGCCGGTGCTGGAGGCGGACTATCCGGTCGACAAGGAAGTGCACCTGCGGGGCCGGGGGCTGCTGTTGATCCCGTCGTACTTCTGCCGGCGGACCCCGGTCGCGCTGGCCGACGCCTCGCTGCCGCCGACCCTCGTCTACCCGGCGCGGATCCCGGAGCCGCGGTCCGCGCCGCTCACCGGGCCGACGCACGCGCGCCTGGAGGCCCTTGCGCGGCTTCTCGGGCACACCCGGGCAGCGGTACTGGAATCCCTCGGCCGCAGCTGCACGACCAGCGAACTGGCCCGGCGGGCAGGAGTCTCACTGTCCTCGGCGAGCGAGCACGCGGCTGTGTTGCGCAATGCCGGTCTGATCTCCAGCAGTCGTCAACGCAACTGTGTGCGGCACGCGCTGACACCCATGGGCGTGGCGCTGCTCGACGACCGCGCCACCGGACAGCCCCGCTCCGCCGCGGCCTGAGCTTGTTCTTCATCCGGTTCGGCGCGGTGTCGTTCAGGTCCGCGCGGTGTCGTTCAGGTGCGTTTGAAGAACTCGATCTCCCCGACCGCGATCGGCCGTCCCTCGCCCTGGCCCGCGGCGGCCTTCAGCACGAGCCGGACGGAGACGACATCGCTGATGCCGGTCCGTACCGTCTGCCGGCCCGGTTTGTCGGTGAGCGTCACCGCCTTCTTCCGGGCCTCGCCGTCCTTCGTGGTGACGATCAGCTCGGCCTCGGTGGGCCTGGCGCCCTGCCGGAATTCCTCGGGTTTCGTCGACACACCGGTGTACACCACGACGCCCACCAGCCTGAACGGCTTGTCGAAGGCGCACGTCAGGGACGAGCCGAGTGCGGGTGCGCCCCAGTACCTGTTGGTCAGCCCGTCGATGGCGGCGGATGCCGGGTGGCCGGGGGCCTGGGCGCTCGCGGTGGCCTTGGCCGGGCTGATCTCCGCCGTTCCGCCGAGCTTGTCCCGCACGTCCTCGAATACGTAGCGCCCGGCCGGTACGAGCAGGAAACCCGCGAACAGCAGCCCGACGACCACCAGCGCCAGCACGGTCCGCCGAAGCGCCCGGCCCGATCCGCTCCTCACCCGGCGGCGGAATGGCCACACCGTGCGCCACCACGGCAGCGGCACGGACTGCTCCCTGCTCTGCAACGGTGCGGCGCAGCGACGGCAGAACTTGCGTCCGGGCAGGTTCGGGGTGCCGCATGCCGGGCACGGCGGCCCGTCCGGCTCCTCGTCCGCCGTCACGGGCCGCACGACGGGCCGCCGGGTGATCGGCTCGGCCGGCTGCACCGCGCCCACGGACTCGTCCGGAGCCGGTCGTTCCGGACGTACGGGGGCCGGCTGCGCGGGCGGTTCCGGGCGCACGGGGGCCGGCTGGACCGGTCGCGCGGGCGGTGCCGGTGCCGCTGCGGGTGGTACCGGATCGGGTGGTACCGGTGCGGGCGGTGCGGCGGATTCCGGCGCCGGCGGCTCCGGGCGTGCGGAGGGCGAGGCTCCGGCCGCAGGGGTCCCGGTCGCCGGGACCGTGCCGGTCGCGGGCTCAGGCGGAGTGACCGTCGCGGGCTCTGGCGGAGTGACCGTCGCGGGCTCGGCGGCTGGGCGCGCCGGTGCTGACGGACCGGCAGGATCCGCTGCCGGGGCGGCCGGTCCCGTTGCAGGGCCGGAAGGTTGCGCCCTTTGGCCGGCCGGTCCCGTCACGGGGGCTGCCGGTCCCGATATGGGGGCTGCCGGTCCCGATATGGGGGCTGCCGGTCCCGTCACGGGTGCGGAAGGTTCCGCCCCGGGGGCGGCCGGTTCCGTCGTGGCGGGAGGGGTTCGCGGCGTCCGGGAGGACCAGCCCAGGTAGGAGCCGCAGTTCCCGCAGAATTCGTCGTCCTCGCGGTTGGCGGTACCGCACGCCGGACACGAGCGCATCGTGTCAGCCTCCTGTCTCGTCCGGTGGGCCCGGCAGAATCTCCACCCGGCATGTGAGGTGTACGGGGCACGAGGCGGCGACGACGTCCCGGACGCGGTTCGCGTCCACAGGTCCGCCGCGCGGCGCCCAGACCCGTACCAGCAGTTCCCCGGTCGGGGCCGGGGGCAGCGCGGCGCCCGGCTGTGACGACCACACGGCGCCGCCGCCGTCCCGGATGTCGGCGTGCACACCGAAGCAGAGCCGGAGTTGTTCGATCAGGCCCCGGCGGGTGCCGCGCCACCGGTGCAGCTCGACGGCGCGGGCGATGACGGCCCGCCGCAGCTCCTCGGGCCACGCCGGATCGACCTCGGCCGCCACCCAGGACGACAGCCAGGGCAGGAAGTCGGCCGGGGCCAGCGACGGGTCGAAGTAGGCCGGGAGGTTGTCCAGGGTGGACAGGACCGGTGCCAGGACGGTGTCGAGGCCCGCGGTGAAGCGCTGGGCCAGGTCGTCGTCCGCGTACAGCGCCGGCAGCAGCCCGCCGATCGGATAGCGGCTGGCGAGCCCGGGTACCGCAGCCCTGGTCATGAGCCGTCACCGGCCGTGCTCGCGATGACCTCGACCTGGTGCTGGTGCGAGAAGACCAGGGCGCCAGGGGCGACATCGATCCGGTCGACCGCCGCCCCGCGCCGGCCGGTGATCGGGTCCGCGGGGAACAGCCGCACCTCCTCCACCAGGCCCACCCCCCGCACGCCCTGGAGCACGGCGAAGATCTCGCCGTACTGCACCGGCCTGCCGAAGGGCCACCCGGTCCCGTCCGCCCCGCCACGCAGTGGGTCGATGTGGCCGAACAGCGCCGCGATCGCGTCCGCGCGGACCCGGTCCACGTCAGCTCCGTTCGCCACCAGTCTGGCGACCACCGTGACGCCCTGGTACGCGGGCGGCTCCACCACCAGCCGGGTGCCGACCAGGCGCCGTTCGTCGAGCCGTGCCGTGACCGTGGAGAGCACGGAGTCGGACGGGATCAGCTGCTCGAACCGCAGCTGACCGCCCTCGTCGATGACCGCGTCGGGCACCACCAGTACCCGTACCGCGCCCCCCTCCCCCGCGACGGCGGGCACGCACCGGACCCTGCGCAGGGAGGGTGCGGCCTCGCGGGCGATGGCCTCGTGATCCCCGGCCGTGACCGCCCGCTCCTGCACCCGCAGGATGTTGGGCGCCCGGACCTTCGCGTTCTCCACGGTCTCGCCGTCGACCCCGCCCCGGGCCGCCTCGCGGTTGTCCACGCCCGCCACGTACGGCACCGAGCTGCGCAGTACGCAGATGGCGCCGCGGGCGACGTTCCCGGCCGCCCCGCCGCCGGTCCGGTAGCGGGGGACCCGCAGTTGTGCGCCCTTCTCGGGCACCGCACCGTAGGAGCGCATCGTGCCGTCCGGTTCGCGCACCTCCGGCGGGAACGCGAACTCGCCGGAGGCGGCGTCGATCCGCACATGCCGGTCGTGCGGCGAGGAGGCGCCGAAGTGCTCCACGGCGGTCCAGACCTGCCAGCCCTCCGCGGAGGACACCTGGACGACCGGCGGCTCCCCGTCCAGCAGCAACGGCGCCCGGCTCACGGAGAACCGCTGCCCGGCGACGCCCTCGGACGTGCCGAGCGGAACGTCGAGGACGGTCTCCGCGTGTTCCACGCCCGTCGTGCCGCCGACGGTGAACACCTCGGCCTCCCGGATCGTCGGCGACTCGGAGTAGAACGGCTGGCCCGGCTCCGGCGCGGTGACCCGGCAGCGCAGCCATCCCGCCCGGACCCCCGCGGTCACCGAGGCGGTGTGCCCGGCGGGGACGAACACGATGATCTCGCCGGGCCTGTTGAGCCCGCCGGTACTGTCGGTGCCGGTCCGGCAGGTGACCCAACGGGCCCCGTCCCACGCCTCCCAGACCAGTGGGGGCTGGCGCGGGTCGACGCCGACGCCCTCCACCCGGCTGTCCAGACGCACCGCGACGATGCACCGGGGGACGGCGGTGGGCAGCCCGAACAGCAGGGCGTCACCGGGTTCCGGCCGTGGCTGGAAGCACGGGATGTCCTTGCCCGCGCCGAGCGGTGCGGTGCGGTCGGTCTGATCGCCCGACACCGGAGCG
The DNA here is from genome assembly GCF_045040875.1 of Streptomyces sp. NBC_00012. Taxonomy (NCBI): domain Bacteria; kingdom Bacillati; phylum Actinomycetota; class Actinomycetes; order Kitasatosporales; family Streptomycetaceae; genus Streptomyces; species Streptomyces sp. NBC_00012. The sequence continues at coordinate 1,559,433 of NZ_CP108309.1, forward strand.
GTGACCAGCCGGATCAGCGAACTCGGCACGACCGGCAGCTCCTCGGAGGTCGAGAACACCACCGCTTCCTCGGCCTCGCCGCGTGAGGTGGCGACCTCCGTACCCGCCGGGAGCCGCACCGTCTCCGGCTGCGGCGCGGAGAGCCAGAAGTCGACCTCCGCCCGCGCCACCGTCGGCGGGAAGAGCGTGACGCCCAGCAGGTCGAGGAAGGCCGAGTAGTTCTTGTCCGGGACCCGGTTCAGCCGGTACAGCAGCTGGTCGACCATGTACGCGAAGGTCTCGATGAGCGTGACCCCGGGGTCCGACACATTGTGGTCGGTCCACTCGGGAGAGCGCTGCTGGACGTACCGCTTGGCCTCGTCGACGAGTTGCTGGAAGCGCCGGTCGTCCAGGTTGGGTGCGGGCAGGGCCATCAGCGCACTCCCGATTCTTCGGAGCCCTCGGAGGACGGAATGGTGTAGAAGGGGAAGACGAGGTTGCGCAGGTCGTTAGTTGCCCGCACGGTGTAGTGCACGTCGATGTACAGGGTGCCCTCCTCGATGGCGTCGAACGCGATCACCACGTCGGTCACCTCGATGCGCGGCTCCCACCGCTCCAGTGATGTGCGGACCTCCTGGGCGATGCGCCCGGCGGTGGCGCCGTCACCGGGCGCGAAGACGTAGTCGTGGATGCCGCAGCCGAACTCCGGGCGCATCGGCCGCTCGCCCGGCGCCGTACCGAGGACCAGTCCGATCGCCTCCTCGATCTCCCGGTCCCGCTCGACCATGCCGATGCCGCCCGTGGCGCCGACCCGCAGCGGGAAGCCCCAGCCGCGTCCGATGAATCCGCCGCCACTCACACCGGGCCCCCGATCAGTACGTTCAGCGCACCGCTGATGATGGGCGCGCCGCAGCTGGTGTTGTCCCTCATCCGGGCGGCGGGCAGCCCGCCGATCAGGACCTGGCCGGTGACCGCGGCGGCCGGGTTGGGCATGATCACGTTCCCCGGTCCGAGCGCGGCGTGCGGGGGAACGACGCACACGTGCAGGCTCCCGGTGACGGCCGCCGGCCGGCCGCCGATCAGCACGGTGGCGACGGCCACCGCACCCGGGGGCGGGGTGCCGATGAGGCCGCCGTGGGCGGTGCTGTCGCCCGTGCGGGCTGCGGGGGGCATGGCCGGTCTTCTCCTTGCTGGGAAAGGGACTTCTGGAGGTGTCGGAGGGTTGATGGGGGTGTCGGAGAGTTGGTGGGGGTGTCAGTTGATCCTGATGAGCTTGGCCTTGAGCACGCCGAGCAGTCCGCCGTCGATCGTGACGCCCGTCTTGCCGTTGACGGTCACCGAGCTGCCCTTGATGTTCACGTCCCCCGTACCGGCGTCGAGGGTGATCCCGGACGAGGAGAGGGTCACCGAGCTCAACGCGCGGGTGCCGCCGCGGGCGAACACCGTCAGGGCGATCTCGCCCCGCCGTTCGTCCAGTGTGATGTCGAGCCGCTTGTCGCCGGTGGCGAGCCGGACACCGGACGGTCCGCGCGGGGCGTCCAGCAGTTCGAGCCGGTTGCCCGAACGGGACACCAGTGAACGGCGGTTGACCTTGCCACTGGTCGGGTCGACCAGCGGAACGTCGTGGGGCGAGGGCTTGTCGACCCCGTTGTAGAGGCCGCCCAGCACATAGGGGCTGTCCAGCAGCCCCTGCTCGAACCCGACGAGCACCTCGTCGTTGACCTCGGGGCTGAACACCCCGCCGCCGCCCTGGCCGCCCCACTGCACCGTCCGGACCCAGTCGGTCACATAGGTGTCGTCGAGCCAGGGGAACTTCAGCCGAACCCAGCCCCGTTCGGTCTTGCCCTCGCGGATGTCGGTGACCACGCCGATGGCGAGCCCCGGCATGCGCGGGCCGCGCGCGGGCGCGTCGGAGCCGCTGGTCAGTCCCGCCAGCGAGCGGTCGGGCGCCGCGCTCACCAGCACGGTGGTGCGGTAACCACCGTGCGGTTCGAGCACGTGGTGCACGGCGGTCGCCGTGTAGCGCCCGGCGAACGCGGGCCCGACGTTGCCGAGCGCCACCGGCAGGCCCGCCCGCAGCTGGGGGTTGCCCTCGGCGACGGCCTCGATCTCGCCGAATCCGGAGCTCACCGAGGCGGCCACCGATCCGGCCACGGCCCTGACCTCGGCCTGGGTCCGGTACGGGGTGTCGGCGACCGTCATCCGCGCGTTCGGGCCGAACGCTCCGGCTGCCACCGACGGGCTCATCCCGGGGGACACGGTGTCGCTGCGGATGGACTGTTCGCGGGCCACCAGCCGCGTCTTGGTGTCGACGTTCCAGCCGCGCACCTCCACACTGTCCGCCCCGTCCGCACCGGTCAGCACGGCCCGTAGGGCCAGCAGGTTGCGCCCGTACTCCAGGACCATCGGGTGGCGGGTGGCGGAAGTGGACGGCGAGGGTGCCGACGACGCGGGCTTCGGCTTCACGAACTGCAACAGGCCCTTGTCGTCCACCCGTACGTGCGCACCGCTCTCGCCCGCGAGGTACTGGAGGAACTCCCAGTCCGAGACGTTGGGCTGGGTCAGCTGCTTGTACGTGATCGGGGCGGCCTCGATCTTTCCGCAGGCCAGCCCGGCACCCGAGGCGACCTTGCGGACGATGTCGGCGGTCTTCATGTTGCGGAAGGCCACCACCTTCCGGCCGCGCTGGAGCCGGTGTGCCTTGGAGAAGGCGCGCACCACCGTGAACGAACCGGTGGTGTCGCTGTCCAGCTCGACAGCCGTGACCTCGCCGGTGAACAGCCGCTCGCGCACCCGCTCCTGCACGGTGACCACGGAGATCTTCAGCGGAGTGCCGATGGTGATTCCGGTGGCGGTGAGCAGCTTGTGATCGGGGTCCCGGTACATCAGCACGGCGGTGTCCGGCAGGCCGACGTTCTCGTCCACCACACAGCTCACCAGCTGGGCCGCCCAGGCCGCAGGCAGCTCACCGGGGGCCTCGACGATCGGGTCCGCGGCGAAGGAACGGCCGGCGGCGGTCACCGGCCACCCTCCGGAGCGTGGTCTTCCAGTCCGGGCACGACCAGCTCCCTGCCGGGGATCAACTGCATCGGGTCGTCGACGTCGTTGGCCTCGGCGATGGTGCGCCACGCGGTGGCGTCGCCGTACTCCCGCCAGGCGAGCAGCGGCAGGCTGTCACCGGCGACCACCCGGTGGGTACGGCGCGCCTCCCGCGAGCCCGAGGTGGGGTTCTGGCCGGCCGGATCGACGCTCGCCTCCTCGATCGAGAGCGAGCAGGTGGCGCGCAGTGGCTTCCCGTCCACGTCGAACAAGGTGTACGAGACGGAGAGGTTGGACATCACGCCGTCGAACGAGGTCGTCTTCGACGTGCCCCAGTCGAAGCGGACCCAGGGGCTGGCAGGCGTCTTGCGGGCCAGGCTGCTCGGGGTGGGGACACATGCCGTCATGAGCTGTTCCACCGCCTTCTCCACCGAGTTGTCATGGGTGGCGGTGGAGTCCAGGAAGACTTCCAGGGACAACGACCGGGGCCCGCTGCCCACGAATTCGGGCAGCGCGGACTGCCCGGCCATCCGGGACGGCGTACGCCGCCACTCGGTGCTCTTGCTCAGCGACAGCTTCGCGGGGTTGAACTGCAACGTGAGCCGGGCGAGGTTCCCGCCCGGCTTGGCGCCGACGGTGGTCGGCGGTTCCATGATGGTCAGCTGGGCGCGAGCACGGCTCGTACGGACAGCGGGTGACATTGCGCTCCTCCTTCCCGATCTTCTCTGCTACCTGTGACTACGGCCTTTGTGCGGCACGGGACATGACGACACATCAGGACGGTTCCAGACCCTCGTGCGCGATCTCCAGGGTCTCGATCGCCGCCTGGGAGCTGGCGGGGTCGAAGGACGGCCCCTGCCAGCGGACCGGCACGATGCCGTGCACCTGCCAGCTGATGATGCGGCTGAGGTCCGGACGGAGCGCGACGATCTCGCCGTCCTTGGGCTCGACCCGCTGGATCGTCTCGTTCAGCCATCGGGCGATCTTGAGCGTGTCGGCGGTGACGGGGCGGGTCAGTGTGATGTTGGTCCAGGTGATCCGCCCCGGCAACTGCCAGGTGAAACCGTTGTTGCCGCCCTCGGCGTACTGTTCCATCTCCACTTCGGCGCCCAGACCCGAGCAGGTGTGGAAGGCCCCCAGGTCGCTTCCTCCGATGACGAGCTTGAAGAACACACTCGTCGCGAAGATGTTGTCCGTCATGTGCTTCTCTTCTTCTCTGCTGTTGCCACGTACGTTGCGGAGGGAGCCGGACCGTTGTCAGCGGCGGCCGTCGTGCAGCCGTCCGGTACGTTCCCGCCCTCTGCGCAGGTCCGCGCGGATCAGCCGGCTCACCGGATCGATCAGCCGACGGGCCAGTTCCTCGATGTCCGCCCCGGTGACCCGGTGCGCGGCCGGCGGCTCCGCGGTGGCCGCCGGTCCGGTCGGCCTGGTCCTGCCCGGCGGCTCGGCGCGCTGCACCGGGGCCGCCCGCACCGGAACGCCGGTGATCCCGGCGTCGGCCGCCGCGCGCTGAAGCACCTCGGCCGTGGCGGAGGAGGCGCGGGCCCCGGCGGCCGGAGGCTGACTCGCGACCGGCGTCGGGGGCGGGTTCGGGTTCGGTGTGCGTTGTGGAATCCGTACCGCGAGGGGCGGAGGTCCGGTGGTCGCGGACATGACGGACTCGGGCACCGGTCCGGTGGTCGCGGGGGCAGCCGATTCCGGCACCACCGGGAATGCCATTCGCTGGACGGGTACAGCAGTTGCTCCTGGCCGGCCCGTCCCGGGCGGATGCGGGCGCACAACCGGGACCGGCCGGGTGGCGGACGGTGCGGACGTCATGGTGGGCGCCCCGGGCGGGGTGCCGGGTACGGGGCTGCGGGGTGCCGGGGGCGGCGGTGCGGGCTGCGACTCCGCGGGGCCCTGCCCCGGAGGGAGTACGCCGGGCGACGACGGTGGCGTCGTCACGCCGCCGCGTGGCGAACGCTGTACGAGCCGCAGGAGCGAGCGGGCTGCCGCCGGTCCTCGGCCGGGGCTCCGGTCGGTTCCGGCTCCCGCTCCGGGTCGTGTGACGCGGCCGGGGTCACCGGCGGACGTGCGGCCCGAGGGCGTCCCGCTGCTCCGGATGGTGCCGGGCGACGGGCTTCCGGACACGAGACGTTGGACGGTGCCACCCGGCACCGCGCCCCGGGGTGCCGGCCCGCCGGCGCTCGACCCACCGGGCGCCGGACCTGGGCCGGTCCCACGGGGCCGGTGGGGCGGAGTGGGTCCGGCGGGGCGGGTGGGTGCGTGAGGAGCCGATCGCCCGGGTGCTGCGTCCGGCTGTGCGCGGTGCTCCCCGGTACGCGTGCTCCCGCGCCCCGGTGACGGCGCCGGCCCCTGCGACGGCGAAGCATCATGTCCGGACTGCGGTGCATCACGACGCCAGGTGGCTGCCACGACCGGCCGGGCCGTGCTGCCGCCCGCCGCCGTCGGTCCCGAGAAGCCCTCGGCCGAGCCGGTGCTCACGTCCAGGGCCCTGGCCGCGAGGAGGGCCCGCGACCGCTGAACGGCCGGCGTCGATCCCCCGGGGCCGGCCGCGGGTCCGGTTGACCGTCCCTTCTCCCGCTCCGGGGCGATCCTCCGGACACGTACCGGCGCAGCGGGTGCGGACGGAGACGGGGCAACGAGGGGCGTGTTCGGACGTGTGGGGTCCGCCGCGCGCTGGACGGCGGCGGATTCCGGTGTGGACGCGCCCGGCCGAGCGGGCACGCCTGGCGAGCGCACCGGCATCTCGGCGGGCGCGTTCAGGGCCTTCGACGCCGGCTCGGCCGATACCGAGGGCGAGAGCTGGAGCGGGGCCGTTCCGGGCCCTCCCGCCGACGCCGTGTTCCGCCGAGGGCCCGTGCTTTCCGGCTGCGCCCTGCGGCGGTCACCGAGCAGCGGTGCGTCGCTCCCGAGCCTGGCGGTCGACGGAAGCGAGGTGAGCGGGGCGCCGATCCCGCCACGGGCGCGAGCCGGTGGGCCGGACGAATCCGGCTGAGACGGCTGAGACGGCTGAGACGGCTGCGGAGCCTGGGCCTTCGGGACCCGACCGTCCGAGGACGGCGACTGACGCACCGATGGCTTCGTCGCCTCCGGCGACGGCGTGATCGCAGCAGGAGCCGCCGCGTCCGACGACGCCTGGCGTTGCAGCACGGGCATGCCGGCTGCCTCCTGCCCCGCCGGGGCGGACGGCACAACCCCGCCCGGCGCCGTCGCGCCGGCGGCCACCGCCCCGATGGGCAGCTCCCGCAGGGGCTTGCCCAGAGCGGGACGTACCGCTGCGGCAGTCGGCTTGTCAGCGGCAGCAGTGGCAGTGGCAGTGGCAGTGGCAGCAGGCTGATCGACGGCGAGGTCCGTCGGCACGGCGGCGGTGGACGCGGTGCCGACGGTGGTGACGGGGGTGGCCGGTGCGGAAGCCATGGGCGGCAGGACCCCGGCGATCCGCCGCAAGGCCATCGCCGGGCGCCGGGCGATGATCAGGGGCGGAGCGGTACGCCGAGGACGTACGGCGGCGGGCCGGGCCTGCTGGAGCGGAACCGGTGCCGGTGCGGTGCCCGCGGTCTGCCGCGACGCCGACGAGGTGGCCGGTCCCCGCGCCGCGTCGGGCTCCGGAGCCGATGGCGTACCGCTCGCCCGGGTCGCCCCTGACGTGGTCTCCCGCGTGGTCGCAGCGTCGCCACGGTTGTGCCGCCCCGGTGCCCCGTTCCCGGAGGACGGAGTGGACGTCGTGGCGCCGTACCTCTGGACGGTCGCGGGGGCCGGCCGCCCGCCTGCCCTGCCGCTGCGGGTCGTGTTGCCCGCCGTCGCGGCTGCCGGGCCCGCCGCGGGTTCCGTCTCCCCGTCCGTCCCGGTCCGGGCGGCACGCAGCAGCAGCGGTCCGCCGGGGGCCGTGGACCGCGCGCCGCCCGGACGGGCGACGCCGTGAATCAGGCCCACCGGCGCGGACGGCAGTACGGCATGGCCGAGTTCGCCCGCGAACGCGAGGTTCTGCCACGAGGCGAGTCCGTCCCGGAACCGCAGACCGTCGCTCACCCCGATCGTGGACCGGGCGACGGTCACCGCCGGCGGTGCGACCCGCCGCCAGCCGCCGTCCCAGCCGCCGTCCCCGGCACCGTCCGGCCGACCTGCCACGCTGTGGCTCCGGTCGGCCTCCGGTTCCGGAGTGACGGCAGCAACGGGTCCGGGGTCGGCACCGGCTCCGGCCCCGTCCCGGTAGGGCGCCGGAGGCTGCCGGCGGTCCCCCCGGCGGAACCAGTTCCCGAGACCCACACGATCACCCGCCTTCGTTGACGCGGGTGTTGATCCGCGCTATCTCCCGTACCCACTCCTGACGCTCGGCGTGGGTGAGGTCGAGAATGTCCTCTCGTGGCCAATGGAAGTGGTAGGCGACGTACGCGATCTCCTCCCGCAGCCGGGGAAGCGCGTACGTCACGATTCCCCCAGGCGCCCACCCGAGAGATCCACCTCGAACGATCCGTGGCACAGCGGGCAGGTCACCGCGGCGTGCGTGTGGCCCTCGCTGTTGATCCGGCGGTAGAAGTCCTGGAGGAACGCCACGTCCGTGGCGTACATCCGCTCGACGACCCCGGCGTGCACATCGGTGATGCTGCCGAGCTGAGTGATCACCTGACTCAGCAACACCACCGACAGATACGCCGGGTTCTCCTTCACCCGCAGGTCGATCTGCGGGCGCAGCTCGTCCCGTGCCGTCGCGAGCCGCATCGAACCGTGCCGATGGACCTGGCCCTCGTCGTCGACGTAGCCGCGCGGAAGCTCGAACTCGAACTCCGTACGCAGCTCCTGCTGGTCCCGGTCACGCTCCCGGGCCCGTGCCGCGGCCGGTGCGGGAGTCTCCTCCTGCGCGGCGGACGGGGTGGAGGCGAGGCTGTCCAGGACTTCGTCGAGCCCGCCCGACGTAACGGTCCTGCGCCTCATTCGACCACGATCTCCTCGAAGGTGATGGTCACCGTCTCCGTCGCGGCACTGGATTCGCCGGCCTTCAGCGAGGGGCCCTCCCACTTGCTGGCCCAGCCCTGCATCAACTGGATGCGCCGGACCGTCTCACCCTTCGAGTCCTTGATCTCGATGGTCAGGTTCTGGCGCGCGGTGTCGACAGCACCGTTGTTGAGCGTCTCCTTGATCCATTTGGTGAACTCGCTGCTCTTGTCGAGTCCTCGGGTGATCGTCACCTCGCCCGCCTGGCGTGCGCCGGGCTGCTTGCGGATGATCTGCTTGCCCTCGGCGGTCACTTGACGGACCTCGACGACTTCCTCCTCGACGGTCAGGCCGCTGATCTCCTGGATCGACTCCACGAGATAGCCGCCGAGCTGCACGCCGAAGACGTGGGTGGAAAGAGCGTCGCCCTCTGCCATGACTCTGTGTCACCTGTTCCGTTTGCGGACCCTGTCGGGTCACTCGTTGACGAGGCTCGTGCTGTCGGAGAACTGCGCGAGGCGGAAGATCACGAACTCCGCGGGCTTCACCGGAGCCACGCCGATCTCGCACACGACCTGGCCGAGGTCGATCGATTCCTGCGGGTTGTTGTCGCGGTCGCACTTGACGTAGAACGCTTCCTCGGCCGTGCGGCCGAAGAGTGCGCCGCGGCGCCACTCCTCGGTGAGGAAGGCCGTGACGTTGCGCCGGATGCTCGACCACAGGCGGTCGTCGTTCGGCTCGAACACCACCCACTGGGTGCCCAAGAGGATCGACTCCTCCAGGTAGTTGAAGAGGCGGCGTACGTTGAGGTAGCGCCAGGCCGGGTCGGACGAGAGGGTTCGCGCGCCCCAGATCCGGATGCCGCGCCCGGGGAAGGCGCGCACGCAGTTGACGCCGATCGGGTTCAGCAGGTCCTGCTCACCCTTGCTGAGGCGGATCTCCAGGTCCAGCGCGCCGCGGATGACCTCGTTGGCGGGGGCCTTGTGCACACCGCGCTCGCCGTCGCTGCGGGCCCAGACGCCGGCCACGTGCCCGCTCGGCGGCACCAGGGAGTTCTGGCCGGTAGCCGGATCGAAGACCTTGACCCACGGGTAGTAGACGGTGGCGTAGCGCGAGTCGTATCCCGCGTCCTCGTTGCGCCAGGTACGGACGCGCTGGGCGTTCATGCCCGGCGGGGTGTCCAGGACGGCGACCCGGTCGCCCATCTGCTCGCAGTGCGAGATCACCGCCAGCTGGACGGCCTTGACGCCGTCGGCGTCGATGTCCCCGCGCTGGTAGGCGCTCATCAGGTCCGGGACGGCGACCATGGTGATCTCGTCGATGGCTTCGAGCCCCGCGAACCCGGTGCGGGCGGCGGCGTCGCCGACGTACTCGGAAGGGTCGAGCCGTGCGACACCGGCTCCGGGGGCGGCAGCGGCGGGCGCGAGGGAGACGCTCTGGTTCTCGGGGCGGGTCTGCGCCGCGCCGGGCTGCTCGGTGACCTTGATGAGCTTGGACTGCCGGGCCTGGGTGACGAGGTAGCCCTTGACGTTCTTGCGGCTGGAGGCGTCGTAGGTCTCCACCACCTTGCCGGCCTGCCGTACCAGCAGCCGGAACCGGTCCTCCGGAGGATTCTCGCCCTCGGCGTCGGCGACCTCGACGGAGAGGTCCGCGCTCGCGCCGGGCCGCGCGGAGACCTGGAACCCCCCGAGGGCGGCGGGCGCGGCCGACCCGGAGACGGACTGCTGCGCCTGGTCCTGCGCGGGACCGCCGATGCGCACGATGTAGGCCGCGCCGCCGCCGTTGGCGAAGTAGCCGTAGACCGCGGGGGTCAGATAGGTGTCGGCGGTGAAAGTGCCGAAGGTCTGGACGTACTGGTCCCAGTTGGTCACCAGCGTCGGCTGGTGGAAAGGGCCGGACTCCGCGAAACCGACGAAGGCTGCGACCGCGGTGCCGACTCCCTCGATGGGCCGCGCACCGGACTGCACCTCCTCCACGTAAACACCCGGGGTGAGGTACGACGGCATGCTTGCTCCTTCGCGTGGTCATTCGTTCGCCGCCGAGTCTTCCCCGGCGGTGGTGGCGGACAGTAGGTCTCAAAGTCCTGGGCACGGGGCAAGGGTGCTGCCTTCCCAGGCACCCGTGGGGCAGGAAATTCTTCCCTTTGCGGGCGGGGCTCGGCGGTCGCCGCATTTCCGGCTCCGGCCGCGTGACAGCGACATGAACGCCGTATTTATGGAAGATGTCGACCGGCAGGGAAATCGACGAAAATCAGCCAGAATTCGCAGGAACCACCTGTCCGTTCGGGATCAGGCGACCGAACTCGCCCTCGACCTGCGCACCCTGACCTTCCGGCGTTCCCCGAGGGGTCTGTGACGTGAAACTCCTCATCCACTGCCGGTGTCACGGGAACCCGGACGACCTGGTCCGCCTCTTGTGTGCACAGGAAAGAGAAACTGCCAAAGGCCGGCAGACCAGGTTTCCTCGATCGGGAATCCTGCTGTTGTCTTCCCCCGCGGGGGAAGCAGGAGGACGGACGCTTTGTTTCTACGGTGCGAGGTCGCTGAGCACACCGCTGACATTGAGCACCTGATGACACTTGGAAGCCTGGGTTCCGGTCGCCGGGGTGCCAGGTTTGTTACAGGTCACGGACGCGGTGACGGTGTCGTTCTGCTGAATCTGGATGGGGGTGACCCAGTGATAGTCCTGGTTGCGGAAGGTCTCCAGAGCGATGGTGGTGATCTTCCGTTCACCGAAGGAGATGGTCAGCACTCCTTCGTCGCCCTGGAAGTTCGCCACCACGATGTCCGTGATCCCGAACACCTTGCCCTCCGGAACCCGGTAGGTCCCCTTCTTCTCGGCCCCGGACCCGGTCTGCACGTCGATGGTCGCCGAGCTCTGCTGGGTGTCCCCGGTCCCACCGTCCGATCCCGAGCTGGAACCGCCCGAGCCGGCGCCCCCGGAGGAATTCGGCTTGCCCTTCCCGTCACCCTTGTCCTGGCCCTGGCCACCGGTCGGGTCACCCGTGCCGCCCGCTGTCGCATCCTGCTTCCCGCCGGGAGGCGTCTTCTCCTGCGCGGCCTCGTTCGCCGCCTGCTTCGCGGTGCTCCGCACCGCGGGCCTCACCAGCGCGAACCACGCGAGCAGCAGTGCGAGCAGCGCGGCCAGGACGATCAGCAACCACCGGGGCAGCACCGGCAGTTGAGCGAACTCACCGGGCAGCGTCTCGGTGCGGCCGGGCTGCTCGCCGTCGCTGTCCCGTTCGGTGCTCTCGGCCGCCTCGACCTCGAACGGCCAGGCGACCGGCTTCCCGAACCAGATCAGCTTCCGGGCCCGCACCCGCAGGCCCACCTCCGCGGACTCACCGGGTTCCAGGCGCTGTTGGCCCTGGGTGAAGGACAGGCGGAGTTCCTCCCCGGCCTGCTTGCCGACGAGAGCGACATCGACCGCGGTGTTCCCCCTGTTCTGCACCGCGGCCCGGAAGCGGGCGCCCAGCCAGCCGGAGCGGCGGCGCGGATCGAGCTCCGCCCGGAGTTCGTGGAAGGGCCCGACGATCACCGTGGCCTCGGGGACCGCCACCGACTCGGGGTGCTCGGCGGGCAGGACGCGGACGCCCAGGGGTATCTCGCCGGCCCGGACCTCGTGGGATCTGGGCGGCGCGAGCCGTACGGTCACCACTTCGGAGGTGCCCGGGTACAGGGACACGCGGGCCGGCTCGACGGTGCTCCAAGCGGCGCAGTCGCCGACCACTTCGAGCGTGTACGCCTCGACGATGTCGCCGTCGTTGCGCACGGTCAGGGTCGTCGTCGCTTCGGTGCCGGGCGACACCGTCACCGTGGGCGTTTCGAGTTCGGCAGATGTGGTCACGATGCGACGTTAGGCCGAACCCCCGGCGGTGCAGCAGAGACGCGAGGGCAACGAACGGGCACGGGTGGTGCCCCGGCGGCCCAACGGCACGATGCCCCGGCGAGCCCTCCCCGGGCCCGGTCACCCTGCCGGAGGGCGACGCGGTCGAGATCGGAACCAGGCGTATCGGACGGAAGCAGCCGAGGAAGACGGGCACGTAGAAGAATGACGACGACAGCAGCAGAAACGAACGACCGAGCAGTGGGCAGCGGCCTGTTCCACAGGTCCGCCGCGTCGGCGTACGCCCCCGGTGGGGGCACCCCCGCGGCCTCCGGGGGCAGAGTCTCCGTGGCGGTCTACGCGGAGGACCTGATCCTGCAGACCGGTGTGGTGCATCAATTACGTCCACGGCCCGAAATAGAGCTGATAGCCGAGTCCGAGGCGGACCGGGCCCAAGTCTCCCTGGTGGTGGTGGACATGGTGAACGAGCCCACCGTCCAGCTTCTGAACCGCCTCCAGCGCAACACCTCGACCCGCACCGGACTCGTCGTCGGCTTCTTCGAATCGGGTGCGCTCCAGACCATGATCGAGTGCGGTGTCGCAGCCGTGCTGAGGCGCGGGGAGGCCGACCAGGACAGTCTCGTCCATCTGGTGACTGCGATGGCCAACGGAGAAGGAGTGCTGCCGGGCGACCTGCTCGGAAAGCTCCTCACCCATGTCAGCAGCCTCCAGCGCACGGTCCTCGACCCCCGGGGACTCTCGCTCTCCACCCTCACGACGCGGGAGGCGGAGATGATCAGGCTGGTGTCGGAGGGCTACGGCACCGCGGAGATCGCGCAGAAGACCTCGTACTCCGAACGCACCGTCAAGAACGTGCTGCACGAGGTGGCGACCCGGCTCGAACTGCGCAACCGGGCCCATGCCGTCGGCTACGCCATGCGACACGGACTCATCTGAGCCCTGGTGCGGGCTCCCGGGCGGACGGCGTGGCGACGTCGCCGCACGGGGGCGCGCCGGTTCCGGCGGCAGGAGCGGCCGGGCGGGGCAGGAAGGCGCCGCAAAGGGCAACCGTCCCTTCCCCCCGGCCGGGTACTCGGGACCTGTATTTGCCGCCGCGCGAGCGGGATGCTCGTGGTGGAGAGTCATCGACAGAACTGTGAGGTGGGCCGTGACCGGCACCGCTGGCCCGGCGAGGAATACCCGGCTGGGCCGACTGACAGGCGCTGTGGTGCTGTTGGCACCGCTGCTGGTGGCGGGTTCCGCGTCCGCCCCCCAGGGTGCGCCGAGAATCGCGGCGGCGGCGGACGAAAGCCCCGCGGATGCCGGACGCATCACCTACGCCGGTACCGAACACCGCAGCCTCGGCCGGGTCTCCGACCCGGCCACCACCGCACCGCTGTTCGGCCCCGGACCGGCCCACTACGACCAGGATCCCTCCGCGCGCGGTGAGGTGGTGGTCTTCACGAGCCTGCGCGACAGTGTGCGGCCGCAGGTGTACGTGCGCGACGCGGGCGGAGCGGTGCGCAGACTCACCACCGACCGGGACGCGGCACATCCCGAACTCTCCCCGGACGGGCGGACCGTGGTGTTCGACTCCGCGGAACGGGGGCCGGGCGATGTGGTCCAGCGTGAGCTGTGGACCGTCGGGATCGACGGCTCCGGCCTGCGGCGGCTGACGGACACCCCCAACAACGAGACCTCCCCGACGTTCTCCCCGGACGGCTCACGGATCGCGTACTCCTGCGACTCCGGTCCCGGGCGGAACGGGCTGATATTCGAAATGGCCGTGGCGGGCGGCGCGGCGCGGGTGATCAGTGACGGCCCGGCCGGCGACGCGACCGAGCCGGCGTGGAACCCGGTGGACGACGACACCCACCGCGCCCGGGTGGCGTACACCCTCACCGCGGACGAGGAGACCGGGCCCCGGCTCCGGGTGACCGAGGGGATCGGGACCGACCGTCCCCTGCTGGCCGGTGTCCAGGCCGGCTGGCGCACCCGCTCGGCCGCCTGGCTGCCGGACGGGAACGACCTGGTCTTCCTCAGCCCCGACACGACCTGCGGGTGCAAGGACTACGACCACGTCTACCGGACGACCGCCTTCGACGGGAACGAGCCGAGCCTGCGGCTCGGCGAGGACCGGGCGGTCGAATCGCCCACCTGGACCGGATCCATGGACTCCGGGACCGTCGTCGTGGCCCGGCGGACCCCTCTCCTGGCGAACGACGTGACGCTCCAGGACGTCAGGCAGGACGGTTCGGACCCCCGGGACCTCGGGCGCTCCATCCTGAAGGAGGACCCGGCGGCCAATGAGAACACCGACCCCGCCAAGGACCCCCTGTTCAACCCGGCGGCGGACTACGACCCGTGGACGGAGCGGCAGAACTACACACCGGACGGCAGACGCATCGTCGTGACCCGCTTCGAGGGGGAGCCGACGAAGCGGGTCGAACGGATCTGGCTGGTCGACGCGGACGGCGAGAACGAGAAGGTGATGCCACTCGCGGGACGCGGTCCCCGCGACTGGGACACCGACCCCACCTTCTCGCCGGACGGCACCAAGCTGGCGTTCACCAGGACCTCGCCCGGCGGGGTCGGCGAGGCCGCGGGGCCGAGCAGCATTCTCATCGCGGACGCCACCACGGGGGAAATCACGGGCAGGATCGTGCCGCCGGAGGGGCAGTTGGCGGGCGGTGACGCGCAGCCGACCTGGTCGTCGGACGGCACCACTCTCGCATTCACCCGCAACCATGTGATCCGGGGCCTGGGCGGCATCAAGCACGTCTGGACGGTGCCGGTGGCGGCGCTCGACCAGCAGCGGGACCTCAGCGTCACCATCTGCCCCGGCGAATGCAAGAAGATCGACGACAGCCCCGCCTTCTCCCCCGACGGGAGCAGGATCGCCTTCAACCGCAAGGACGGCGGCGGCCGGGTCAACGAGCGCTCCGGCGTCGTCGTGACCTCGCTGAGCGGCGACGACTGCCGGGTCGTACTGCCGTCCGTCCAGCGGAACAACCCCGACGCCTGCCATCAGGAGATCCCGGACACCACGCTGACCGGGCCCTTCCAGCCCCGCGACGTGGCCTGGTCGCCGGACGCGGAACGGCTGGTGCTGAGCTCGCGCAGGGAGGTCGCGCCGAACTCCCCGGAGCAGCTGTCCATGCTCGACCTCGCCTCCGGCACCCTGACGCCGTTCGGCGAACGGCTCGGCGGGCGGCAGAAGGAGCCCGCCTTCCAGCAGTCGGTCGACCTGGCCCTGACCGCGCCGCCCACCGGCCCCTCGGTGGAGGTCGGTTCCTCCGTCACGGTGCCGGTCACCGTCACCGACCGGGGCCCCGCCGCATCGCCCGGCACCGTGCTCACCGCCGACGTCCCGCCCGGCGTGCGCCTGGAGGAGCTCACCACCCCGGACGGTACCTGCGCCGCCGCATCGCCCCAGTGCGACCTGGGCGTGCTCCGGCCCGGGGAAAGCATCGAGGTCACCGCCCGGCTGACCGGCGTGACGAGCGGGGACCAGCGGATCGGCTGGTCGGTCACCGGAGCCGTGGTCGACCCGAACCCCACGGACAACGCCACCGGGACCGTCGTCCCGGTCCAGGACGCGCCCACGACCCCCACCCCGTCGCCCACACCGCCCCGGCCGCCGGCTCCCCAGCCGCCCGAGCCCGAGGCGGGGCCCGGCGTCACGGTGCGGGCACAGCCCAGCCCCGGCTACGTCGGCGGCCGGGTGGTGGTGACGTACACCGTGCGCAACGGCCGCAACGCGCTCGCCACCGGCCTGCGGCTGAGGCTCGGGCTGCCCGCACGGATCCCGGCGGGTCCGCTGCCGCCGGGCTGCACGGCCGGTGTGTGCACACTGCCCGACCTGGCACCGCGTGCCTCCACGGTCGTCCGTGTCGTCCTCAAGCCCGACCGGGCGCTGCGGGCGACCATCACCGGAACGCTGACGACGACCGGCACCGACGCCGACACCCGCGACAACGTCTCCAGGAAGCCGCTGCGCATCCTGCAGCCCCGGATCATCGCGGTGCCCGCCGTCGGCAAGCCGGGGTTCGTCACCTCTGTACGGGGCAAGGACTTCCCGCCCGGCGCACCGGTGAAGCTCACTTGGAAACCTGGGATCACGGCGACCGCGCCGCCCGCCTTCCCGCGCCGCGACGGTACGTTCATCGCGCAGCTGCTGATCCTGGCGAAGGACCAGACGGGGCCGCGCACGATCACCGCCTCGGGACCGGGGTTCGGCTCCGTCACCACGCCCTTCCTGGTGGTGGCCGGGACCATCGTCCCGCCGGACGAGGTGGGGCGCCGATGATCCACGAAGTGGACGAGGGGCTGCGGCTGTTGCTGGTCGAGGCCGGACTCCAGGAGAGCGGCGTCGACCTGGTCTTCGACGCGCCGACGAAGGACTGGTCCGCCCGGCGCAACGCCCCCACGATCAGCGTCTTCCTGCATCGCATCCGTGAGGACGCGGGCCGCCGCCGTACCGGCGCGGCCGAGGAGCACGACGACGAGGGGGTCGTGATCGGCCGGCGGACCCCGCCCCGCTGGTACGAGCTGACGTACCTGGTGACCGCCTGGACCAATCACCCGCAGGACGAACACCGGCTGCTCTCCGAGGCGTTGCGCTGCCTCGTGCGGTCGGACGCGCTGCCCGCCCATATGCACACCGGCAGCCTCGCCGAGCTGGGGCTGACCGTGGAGATCGAGGCGGCGGGTCCGGGCATCGACGGTCCGTCCGCCTCGGACGTCTGGTCGGCGCTCGGCGGTGAGCTCAAGGCCGCGATCGACCTGCGGGTGTGGGCGCCGCTGGCCGGTGAACGCACGTCCGCGGGACCGCCGGTCACCGAGGGGCTGGTGGTGCGGAGCACGCCCGGCCGGGACGGCGAAGGTGCGGAACCGGGACGCCGGCTGCGATACGACGGGGCGTCCGACCCCGGCGGTCAGGAAGGCTTCGCGGCGCAGCGACAACGGCAGTTGCCGCCCGGTCGGCGCAGGCGCGGAGGCGCGGCCCGGTGACCACGGCACAGGGCACCCGTGCCGTCCGCGAACCGGCCGACGCCCCGACGGCGGCGATCGAGGACCTCTGGGAGCGGCTGGTCCACGTCGAGAAGCGGGTCAGGAACGCCGTGGCCGTCCGGCGGGCCGCCGACCCGCAGCCGGACGATCCGTACCGGGGGCAGTACCTCACCCCCGAGGCGGCCGGGCGGATCGCGGCGGCCCGCGACGCGTTCGCGCCCGTACCGGAGTACGGCTCCGGGCCGTCTCCGCAGTCCCCGCCCGGGAGCCGGATCCGGCGGCTCGCCGAGAGCTTCGGCCTGGTGGAGCTGGACGTGGACCTCCTGCTTGTCGCACTGGCCCCGGACATCGACAGCCGGTTCGAGCAGCTCTACGGATACCTCAACGACGACCTCACCCGGCGCAGGCCCACCATCGGCCTGGCGCTCGAACTCTGCGGACTGCCCGCCGCGAGCTCCGGCCGCTTCCGCTTCTCGCCGTCCGCACCGCTGGTCACCGGCGGGCTGCTGGAGATCCGCGATGCCGACCGCCCGCTGCTCTCGCGGGTGCTGCGGGTGCCGGACCGGATCAGCGCGTATCTGCTCGGCGACGACGAGATCGACGGAAGGCTGCGCGGCCTGGTCCGCGCGGTCGGCCCCGGCGAAGGCCCCGGTACCGGGGCGGACACCGGACCGGAGGTCCTGCGGGTCGCGGCGGCGCTGGGCACGGGCAGCGGTCTGGTGCATCTGCTCGACCGGGGCGGCGACCCCGGCCGGCTGGCGGTCGAGGCGCTGCTCGCCGCAGGGCGCCGTCCCCTGGTGGTCGACATCGCGGAGCTCGCCGCCCTTCCCGAAGCGGCGGAAGCCGTACGGACGTTGGCGGCCGAGGCCCGGCTGGGCAACGGCGGGATCGTCCTCGGGCCGCTCGAAGCGCTCGCCCCCGAACGCCCCGAGCGGGCCCGGCTGCTGGGGGGCCTGTGCGCGGCGGTCGGCGGTGCTCCGCTGGTCGCGTACGGGAAGAAGAGCTGGGACCCCCTGTGGGCCGGGGAGAGTCCGGTCCCGGTCCAGGTCCACTCCCCCGGCCCCGCGGGCCTCGCGCGGCGGTGGCGGCAGGCACTCACGGAGGCCGGCACGTCCGTCGGGCTGCCCGCCGGGGGCGGGGCGGCCGACGAGGATCTCATCGAGGCCACCGCCTCGTACCGGCTCGACTCCGAGCAGGTGCGCAAGGCCGCGACGGTGGCCTCCCGGCTGGCTGTGCTGGAGGACCGCCCGGTGGACGTGCGGGACCTGCGCGCCGCGGTCCGGGCACAGAACGGTGCGGGACTCGAACGGCTCGCCCGTCGCATCGAGCCGGCGGTCGGCTGGGACGACCTCGTACTGCCCGCCGCGACCCGCCGCGAGCTGTCCGAACTGGCCCTGCGCGCCCGCCACCGCGAGCAGGTGCTCGGTCAGTGGCGGATGCGGCCGGGGGGCGGCCGGGGGCGCGGCATCATCGCGTTGTTCGCGGGTGAGTCCGGCACCGGCAAGACCATGTCCGCCGAGGTGGTGGCGTCGGAGCTCGGCATGGAGCTCTATGTCGTGGATCTGTCGACGGTGGTGGACAAGTACGTCGGTGAGACCGAGAAGAACCTGGAACGGATCTTCGTCGAGGCTTCCGACGTCAACGGCATCCTGCTGTTCGACGAGGCGGACGCCATTTTCGGGAAGCGCTCGCAGGTCAAGGACGCGCACGACCGGCATGCCAACGTGGAGTCGGCCTATCTGCTCCAGCGGATGGAGTCCTTCGACGGGATCGCGGTGCTCACCACCAATCTGCGCGGCAATCTCGACGAGGCGTTCACCCGGCGCCTCGATGTGATCGCGGAGTTCCCTATGCCGGACGCCCGGCAGCGGCTGGCCCTGTGGGACCGCTGCCTCGGGACGGCGGTCCCGCGCGGGGCCGGGCTCGATCTGGAGTTCTGCGCGGGCCGCTTCGAGCTGGCCGGCGGGTCCATCCGCGCCTGCGCGGTGACCGCCGCCTATCTGGCAGCGGAATCGGAGAGTCCGATCGGCATGGAGCAGATCGTCTCGGCCGTGATCCAGGAGTACCGCAAGCTCGGCCGGCTGGTCCGGGAGAGCGAGTTCGGCGCCTGGCTGGACCGTGGGCGGGGAGGCGCCGGCGGATAGCGCCTGCCCGGGGCGGGCCGATCAGCCGAGGATCAGTTCGGGGTCGTACAGGTCCAGCCACGTGGCGAGGTCCAGGGTGCGCTCCAGGCCGCGGCGGGACGCCGAGGTGACCTGGGGCGCGTGGTGGTCGGCCGCCCGGCGGAGCCGGTCGCGGTCGACGAGTTCGAACACCCGGTGGTCCGGACGGGCGAGCAGTTCACGGGCGTACCCCTGCAGGGCCATGGCGTACTTGGGGTCCTGGGTCGACGGGTAGGGGCTCTTGGTCCGGTCGTACACGGACCGGGGCAGCACATCGGCGGTGGCCTCGCGCAGCAGGCTCTTCTCCCTGCCGTCGAAGGACTTGAGGGCCCAGGGCGCGTTGTAGACGTACTCGACGAGCCGGTGGTCGCAGAACGGCACCCGGACCTCCAGGCCGACCGCCATGCTCGCCCGGTCCTTGCGGTCGAGCAGCACGCGCACGAACCGGGTCAGGTGGAGGTGGCAGATCCTGCGCATCCGGTACTCGAAGTCGCTCTCACCGGCGAGCCATTCGATGCCGGCGACGGCGGCCTCGTAACTCCGGCGGACGTAGCCCTCCAGGTCGAGGGCCCGGCCGAGGTCCTCCCTCAGCACGTCCGAGTCCTCGCCGAAGTGCTCGGCCATCCGTACCAGCCAGGGAAAGGTGTCGGCGCTGCGGGCCCGCTCGTCGAAGAACTGGAGGTAGCCGCCGAAGACCTCGTCGGCGGACTCGCCGGACAGTGCGACGGTCGAGTGTTCACGGATGGCCCGGAAGAGCAGATAGAGCGAGGCGTCCATGTCACCGAAGCCCATGGGCAGGTCCCGGGCCCGGATCATCCGGGCCCGTACCTCCGGGTCGGCGAGGGTCTCGGGGTCGAGCACGATGTCCCGGTGCAGGGTGCCCGACTGCTGGGCCACGTCGTGCACGAACGGGGTGTCGGGGGTGGTGCGCAGCTCGTCGGCGATGAAGTTCTCGGTGCGTCCCACGAAGTCGACGGCGAAGGTGCGGACCTTCTCACCGCTCTCGGCGAGCTGCCGGGCGGAGAGCGCGGTGACGGCCGAGGAGTCGAGTCCACCGGAGAGCAGGATGCAGCGGGGCACGTCGGAGACCAGCTGCCGGCGGACGATGTCGTCGAGCAGTGACCGTACGGTGGCGATCGTGGTGTCCCGGTCGTCGGTGTGCGGTCGGGTCTCCAGCCGCCAGTAGACGTGCCGGCGCAGGCCGCCGCGGTCCACGGTGACGACCGTGCCGGGCTCCACCTCGTGCATGCCGTCCCATACGGCGTGGCCCGGGGTCTTGACGACGCTGAAGAGCTCCCGCAGCCCGTCGAGCGTCACCCGGGGCCTGGCCAGCGGGTTGGCGAGGACAGCCTTGGGCTCCGAGCCGAAGAGCACACCGTCGGAGGTGGGCCAGTAGTAGAAGGGCTTGACACCCATCCGGTCGCGGATCATGACGAGCCGGTCGTGGCGGCCGTCCCAGAGCGCGAAGGCGTACATGCCGTTGAGCCGCTCGGCGAGGGCCTCGCCCCACTCCAGGTAGCCGCGCAGCACGACCTCGGTGTCCGAGTCGGTGGTGAACCGGTGCCCGCGGGCGGTCAGTTCGCCGCGCAGCTCGGTGAAGTTGTAGGCCTCGCCGGAGTAGACGAGGGCGACCGCTCCCTCCGGCGTGTCGACGGTCATCGGCTGGCGTCCGCCGGGGAGGTCGATGATCGCGAGCCGCCGGTGTCCGAGTGAGGCGTGGGCGACGGTCCAGGTCCCCCGGTCGTCGGGGCCCCGGCAGGCCATGGTCTGCGTCATCGCGTCCAGCGTCGCGGCCGCCTCCGCCGCCCGTAGGTCACGGTCGAAGGAGACCCAGCCGGTGATGCCACACATGTGCGTCCTCCCGATCCGGTCCGCCCGGGAGAGCCTCGTACGCACGGTGCCGCCCGCGCACTCCGGACGGCGTGCCGAAGGCGAAGCCCGGCAGAACCAGTTGCATCTAGCAGCTATATGACGAGCGTCTGCCTGGGATTGCGTACGGTCAACACGGTCGTTACCCGGACGGCGGCGCGCCCCCATACTTTCGGCCGCGATTTTCCGCTTCCTGTACGGAGAGCCATGCTCCGGAACCCATGCGGGGAACGGCTCGTGGGCCCGGCGGGCATCCCGAATCGGCCATCGGCAAAGACTTGCCCAACCCGGGGTCGGCCGGTGGAGTGGACCCGTGCGGGCAGCAGCCGACACGGCCGCGCCGGGCATCGACGCCTATGTGGCGAGCCCCCTCTTCGGACCCGGGCCCGCACAGGCCGCCCGCCGCGACGGGCACATGAGCCGGGCGTCGCTCACCCACGGGGTATGGGCGGTGCCGGCCACCTCGGCGGGCCCGAGTGGGACGTACGACCGGACATCGGGCGGCTCGGGGGTCTGGGCGCAGGACGGAAGAACGGTCGTGCAGGCCGGGCCGGAAGCCGGCGCCATCGTCTCCACGACGGTGGACGGGGCCTGGCCGGCACCCGGCGCGCTCAGGACTTCTCGTCGGCCATCTCGGCCGTGATGGCCCACCGTTCGTGGTCGCGCCAGGATCCGTCGATGAAGAGGAAGTCCGGCGAGAGACCTTCGAGACGGAACCCGGCCCGCCGGACGAGGGCGAGCGAGCCCTCGTTGCCGGGCTGGATGTTGGCTTCGAGACGGTGCAGCCCGAGCTGCCCGAAGGCGTACCGCATGACGAGGCCGAGCCCTTCGCCCATCAGACCGCGTCCGGCCGCGTGGGCGAAGGCCCCGTATCCGAGCGCGCCGCAGCGGAACGCGCCGATGACGATGTTGTTGATGTTGATGAACCCCGCGATCCCACCGGCGGCCCCGCTGCCGCCACCGTGTTCGCAGACCAGGAAGCCCGCCTTCGTGGGGTCGTCGATCAGCCGCCCCGCGTAGGCGGCATACGCGCGCGGGTCGTCGGGCGGGAAGAGCCAGGGGCTGTGCATGTCCCGGCTCTCCCGCGTCCGGGTGGTGAACTCCTCGGCGTCGGCCGGGGTGTAGGCGCGGATCGCCACCCGGCGCCCCTCGGCCAGATTGTGGTTCTCGGACATACGGCGAGCCTAAGGGCTGGAATCCTCCCGGGGCAGCGGAACCCGGGCCACCGCGACCTCGCCGGTCGACGGATCGCCGTGGTTGTACAGGACAGCGGTGCCGTCGGGCGTGAATACCGGGTGCGGGTGCCTCGGGTGCCGGTCGGCCTCCGTCCGCGCCAGGGGTGTCCGGGCGCCGGTGGCCATGTCGACGAGCACCACGTCGGAAACCTGTCCCGCGTCCTGCCAGCCCCGGCCCGGAGCGTCGAAGGGGCCGGTCGTGTCGACGACGGCCCGGCGTCCGTCGCGGCTGATGTCGCAGTGCCGGTCCGGACGGGCCGGGCCCGCCTGAACCCGACCGGTCCACGTCACTTCAGCCGGCCGCCGACCACCGGAAGCTCCAGCACACCGGTGTCCTGGGGGGCGCTGACCAGCGTGACCGGCTTGATCCCCCGGTTGCCCGAGTAGGCGCTGTCGCTCGCCGCGATCACGAATTCGAGCCGGTGGCCCGCTTCGTACCGGTGGACGACGCCCGGCAGCTGCACGGTGAACGGGCGGGTGACGTCCGGCACCCGTACCGGGGAGACCAGCCGGTTCACGAGCGTCCTGCCGCCGCCCGGGGCGACGTCGTAGACCTTGGCGAACAGGACGAGCTTGTCTGCGGCGTCACCGCTGTTCTGGACCCGCTCCGTCTTCGGCGAGACGACCTTCAGGGTGGCCTTCGGGGCGCCGACGACATCGAGGGGCGAGGTCAGCGGGGCGCTGGTCCAGCCGAGGTAGGTGCCCTTGGTGTCATAGGGCTTGGGGTCGGGCAGCCCGAGGAGTCCGGCGAGCGAGTTCTCCGAATGGCTGGTGGGGATGAGCCAGTTGGCGTACTGGCGGCTGCCCCGGGCGACCTTGGACCGGTTGTCGACGAGCTTGCCGTCGCCGGACAGGTACACCTTCTGCGAGAGAGCAGGCACGGAGTCCGCGGTGCCGTATCCGCTGCGCCAGTCGCGGTAGTAGGCGAAGTCGGGCCCGGTGTCGGTGTTCTGCCGGTGCTGGAGGTAGCGGTCGAACCAGGCGAGGACGCGCTGCCCCACGTAGCTGGTCTCCAGATTGCCCTTGCCCAGGTCGAGTTCGCCGGGCACCTGCCCGCCGTTGTGGCCCCAGGCCTGCCAGATCATCTTGGCCGTGGTGCCCTGCGCCTTCAGGGTCTCGTACGTGGCGGTGGCCTCGTTCAGGTTGAACAGGCTGTCGGCCTGGCCCTGGACGAGCAGCGTGGGCGCCTTGACCTTGCCGAGGTAGTCGACGGGCGAGACGCTGCGGGCGTATTCGAGCATCTCGGCGGTCCGGTCGGCCGGGTAGCGGCCGGAGTTGAGCAGCCGGATGGTTTCGCAGGCCCGGGAGGCGAAGTGCAGGCAGGTGAGGTTGTTGAACCGGGACGGGTCGAGGCTCGCGTTGAGGATCGTCTGCCCCTCCCCCATGAGGTAGAAGCCGTTGGTCCACTGCCATTTGAAGACCCCGGCGGTGTCGGACGAGACGCCCTCGCGGGTACCGGCGTTGTTCGGGGCGAGCGCGTACGCGAGGTCGTTCCAGGTGATCAGCGGTACGAGGGCGTCCACGCGCCGGTCGACGGCCGCAGTGGCCATCTGGATGGCGCCGCCGTACGAGCCGCCGATCATGCCGACCCGGGGGTCGCCCTTGCCGTCCCCGGTGACGTAGTCCGCCTTCGTGCCGTCGTCGGCGGCGCGGGTCCCGGCGAGGAAGTCGATGAGCCCGGCGGCCGCCCGGCCGTCGATGGCCGGGTCGTCGAGGGTGATGAGGCAGCCCGACTTGCCGAAGCCGAGGCCGGAGTAGACCAGGCCGACATAGCCGCGGGAGGCGAAGGCCTTGCCGATGGCGTCGGTGCTGCCGTCCGACTTGCTGCCGCCGAAGCCGTTGGTGGCGAGCACGGCGGGGGCCGGATGCTGCGCGTCGACCCCGGCGGGGCGGTACAGATCGGCGTCGACGGTGCAGGAACGGCCGCCCGCCTGGATGGTGAACTTCAGCGGGGTGACGGTGTGCTGGGGCGGTTCGGCCGCACTCGCGCGCGCCGCACCGGTGAGGACCAGCGGTGCGGCGAGCGCGGCTCCGGCCACGTACGCTGCCGACTTCCGGGTGAGCGTCCGGTACCCGGACCGGGGGCGGGAAACAGCACGCGACACGAAGACCTCCACACCGAGGGCGACTTACCAACCGGTAAGTAATGGACCGCGCTCATGCTGTGACACGTGTCATAGTGATGTCAACGCCCGACGGGGCGTTTCGTGAACACTGCTCAACTTCTTTGCCGCTCCGGCCCGTTCAGAGCAGTGCGGGCACCTCGACCGTCAGGGTGGCGGGGCCACCGTCGGCCGGGGCGTCCAGCACGGCGGGCACGCCGAGCGGGATAGTGAGCGCCGTCGGTCCGTGTCCGAAGCCCAGTTCCTCGACGACGGGTACGCCCAGCGGGCCGAGCCGGTCGGCGAGCACCGCCCGGACCTTCTCGTACGGACCGCAGCCCGCCCAGGAGCCGCAGGCCACCCCAACCACGCCGTCGAGCGCACCGGACCGCAGCAGTTGGGTGAGGATGCGGTCGATGCTGTACGGGTCCTCGGTGGTGTCCTCGATCACCAGCAGCCCGCCCAGGGCCGAGGTCCGGGCGTGCGGTGTGCCGAGGTCGGCGGCGAGCAGGCTCACACACCCGCCGTAGGTGACCCCGCGGGCCCTGCCGGGGACCAGCGCCCGCGCCGTGGGCAGGCCGAGGCTCCGTACCGATTCGGGCTCGAACAGGGTGGCCCGCAGGGACTCCTGGGTGTCCGGGTCCTTGAGGAAGGTCTCGGTGCCGGCCATCGGACCGTGCAGGGTGACGAGCCCCATGCGCTGCGCGAACGCCTCGTGGAGCACGGTGATGTCGCTGTAGCCGACGAACACCTTCGGCCCGGCCGCGCGCATCGCCGCCCAGTCGACCAGATCGACCATCCGGTGCACGCCGTACCCGCCCCGGGCGCAGATCACCGCGTCCACGGCCGGGTCGCACCAGGCCTCCTGAAGGTCCCTGGCCCTCGCCCCGTCCGTGCCGCCGAGGTAGTCCAGCTCCGGGTGGACGTCGCGGGCATGCGGTGCCACGACGGGTTCCAGGCCCCAACCGCGCAGGATGTCCAGGCCCGCTTCGAGGCGGTCGGCGGGCACCGGCCCGCTCGGTGACACGACGGCGACCCTGGCCCCCTCGCGCAGCCGGGCCGGGCGGGTCAGCGGTGCGAGGGTCACTTCTTCAGCTCCAGCCGCGGTACGTCGGTCCGGTCGATCCCGAAGGTCTGTGCGTACAGGGAGAGTTCGGCCTCCAGCGCGCGGATCATGGTGTCGGCGCGCCGGAACCCGTGTCCCTCGCCCTCGAAGGTGAGGTAGGCGTGCGGGACACCACGTCCGTCGAGCGCGCTCAGGAACCGCTCGCACTGGACGGGCGGGCAGACCGGGTCGTCCAGCCCCTGGAGCAGCAGGAAGGGGGAGGTCAGCCGGTCGACGCGGCTGACCGGCGAGCGTTCGCGGTAGCGCTCCGGGACCTCGGCGAGCGGGCCCACCAGGGACTCCAGGTACCGCGACTCGAGGTCGTGGGTCTCGTCCGTTCCCCAGCCGGTCAGATCGAGGATGGGGTAGATGATCGTCCCGCAGGCGTAGACGTCGGTGCCGGTCAGTGAGGCCGCGGTGGTCCAGCCGCCGGCGCTGCCGCCCCGGATGGCGAGCCGCCGCCGGTCGGCCGTGCCCTCGTCGGCCAGCGCCGAGGCGACGGCCGCGCAGTCCTCGACGTCGACGACACCCCACTGCTCGCGCAGCCGGTTGCGGTAGGCCCTGCCGTAGCCGGTGGAGCCGCCGTAGTTGACCTCGGCGACGCCGATGCCGCGCGAGGTGAAGTAGGCGATCTCCAGGTCGAGTACGAGTGCGGCGTGGCTGGTGGGGCCGCCGTGTGCCCAGACCACGTAGGGCGGCCGCTCGCCCTCGGGGCCGGTCCGGTCGGGGTTGCGCGGCGGGTAGATGTGGGCGTGGATCTCGCGTCCGTCGGGCCCGGTGAAGGTGCGGTCCTCGGGGCGCGGGTAGTACGCGGGGTCGACGGCGTCCCGGTGCGGTGCCCCGATGACGCGGGTGCGGCCGGTCGTGGTGTCCAGCTCCACCACCTCGAACGCGCTGTACGGGCTCGCCGCGACGCCGACGACCCGGCTGCCGTGCACGGCGAGCGTCTCGGCCCATTCGGTCCAGGGGCCGGCGACATCGGCCAGTTCGCCGGTCTGCGGGTCGAGGACGCCGAGCGTGGTGGTGCCCTTGCCGTGGATGGTGGCGATCAGCCCGTTGTCCAACGGCCGGAACCAGCTGAGCCCGACCTTCCAGAGCGGTCCGGCGAACTCCTGCTCGCGGGGGCAGAGCGCGACCATGCCCCGGTCCGGATCGGCCCGGTAGAGGTTCCACCAGCCGCTGTGGTCACTGGCGAGGAGCAGTTGCCCGTCGGCGCCCCACTCGATCTGCGGCACCGATTCCTCGGGGCCGCCGGCGAAGGACCGGGGGTGGTGGAAGGTGCCGTCCTCGGCGACGTCCGCGATCATCACCTCGGTGCCGTCCCACGGCATCCGGGGATGGTCCCAGGCGATCCAGGCCGCCTGCCGCCCGTCGGGCGAGAGCTTCGGCCCGGTGACGAACCGGCTGCTGTCGTCGGTGAGTTCACGTACCGCGGTACGGTCGTCGGCGGCCGAGCCGTCCAGGGGTACGGCTGCGATCACCCGGCGCAGCTCGGTGGGGCTCTCGCCGGTGAACTCCTCCAGGACGCACCACACTTCGCCCCGGTCGGGGTGGAGCTGCGGGTCGGCCCAGCGCAGTCCGCCGCCGGTGGCCGTGGCCGGGGTGAGCGGCACGGGTTCGCCGGGCCCGTCGGGGGCGTAGGCGTAGAGCCGCTGGTCGGCGAAGTGGACGAAGACGATCAGCGGGCCGCCCTCGGTCCGTGCGGTCCCGGCCCAGGGCACTCCGCCGTACTCGACGACCCGGGTCCGTACGTTCCACGGTGCGGGCAGCACGCTGTCGGTGTTCCCGTCCGCCCGGCGGCGGACCAGCGCGCGGCGGCCTCCCTCGGCCGGGCGCGGCTCCGTCCACCACACCTCGTCGCCGACGGTGCCGACGCACTCCGGGCGTCCGTCGTGGGAGGCGGCGAGCGCGGCGTCGATCGGCGACGGCCAGGTTCCGTGAGCCCCGGTGGGCAGCATGATCGATTCCCCCTGTAGCGGTCAGGCAGTACGCAGGTAGTGGTCGAGGACCCGGACGCCGAAGTGCAGGGCCTCGACGGGGACGCGTTCGTCGACGCCGTGGAACAGCGCCTGGTAGTCGAAGCCGACGGGCAGCTTCAGCGGTGAGAAGCCGTAGCCGGTGATGCCGAGCCGGGAGAACTGCTTGGCGTCCGTGCCGCCCGACATGCAGTACGGGACGGCGTGGCCGGCCGGGTCGAAGCGTTCGATCGCGGCGCGCAGCTTGGCGAAGGTCGGCGAGTCGACGGGGGCCTGGAGCGGGACCTCGCGGTGGTGGAACTCCCAGTCGACGTCGGGGCCGGTCAGCCGGTCCAGGGTGGCGTGGAACTCGTCCTCGCCGCCGGGCACCATCCGGCCGTCCACGAAGGCGGTGGCGTGGGCCGGGATCACATTGACCTTGTACCCGGCCTCCAGCATGGTGGGGTTGGAGCTGTTGCGGACGGTCGGCGCGACCAGGTCGGCGGCGGGGCCGAGCTTGCCGAGCAGCTCGTCGACGTTGAAGTCCGGGGCGTCGAGGTCAGGGCTGATGCCGTGCAGCGCGGCGATCTCGGTGAGCGCGGCGCGGACCGTCGGGGTGAGCCTGACGGGCCATTCGTGCTTGCCGATCCGGGCCACGGCGGCGGCGAGCGAGCTGACCGCGTTGTTCCTGTTGACCTTGGAGCCGTGCCCGGCCTTGCCGTGTGCGGTGAGCTTCAGCCAGGCGGTGCCGCGTTCACCGGCGGCGATCGGGTAGAGCGGCAGGCCGGGTCCGGCGTGGAAGGTGAAGGCGCCGGATTCGCTGATGCCCTCCGTGCAGCCCTCGAAGAGCCCGGCGTGCCGGTCGGCGAGGAAGCCGGAGCCGTCCTCCGCGCTCGCCTCCTCGTCGGCGGTGTACGCGATCACGATGTCGCGGCGGGGCCGGACGCCGGCCCGCGCCCAGGCGCGTACGACGGCCAGGACCATCGCGTCCATGTTCTTCATGTCGATGGCGCCGCGTCCCCAGACGACTCCGTCGCGGACCTCGCCGGAGAAGGGGTGCACGGTCCAGTCGGCCGCCTCGGCCGGGACCACGTCGAGGTGGCCGTGGACCAGCAGGGCGTCGGCGGACGGGTCGGTGCCGGCGATCCGGGCGACCACATTGGTGCGTCCGGGGGTGCGCTCCAGCAGGGTGGGCTCAAGACCGGCGGCGGCCAGCCGTTCGGCGACGTACTCGGCGGCCGGGCGCTCCCGGCAGTCGCCGCCGCCGCGGTTGGTGGTGTCGATCCGGATCAGCTCGGAGGTGAACACCACCGATTCGT
Organism: Streptomyces sp. NBC_00012; assembly: GCF_045040875.1. Classification (NCBI taxonomy): domain Bacteria; kingdom Bacillati; phylum Actinomycetota; class Actinomycetes; order Kitasatosporales; family Streptomycetaceae; genus Streptomyces; species Streptomyces sp. NBC_00012. The sequence continues at coordinate 1,587,971 of NZ_CP108309.1, forward strand.
CGAGTGCCTGCTGGTCGACGCTCTCCCGGGGACCGGTCGCCTCAGCCATACTGCTCCTCCACGGCGGACGACACGATCGTCGTCACCGCCTTGAACGTGCGGATTCCTTCGTACATCGTCGCGCTGGTGTAGGCGACGCGCCGTTCGCCGCCGGGTGCCACGCCGGGGACGACGGTGGCCGCCTGGGCCAGGTGCTCGGCGTCGAACTCCAGCTCCACGGTGAAGGGTCCACCCTCCACCGGTGTGTGCCGCACGGCGAGCGCGGTGGCGTCCTTCGCCGCGGCACGGATGTCGGCGGCGGTACGGGCCGGGGTGCGGCAGACCGCCGCGTACCGCGACACGTAGTCCTTGACGGCGACCTTGCGGGCCCGGGGCGCGTAGCCCTCGGCGTCCACGCAGGTCAGGTCGTCGCCGGTGACGAGGACGACGGGCACGCCGTACTCGGCCACGACGTGCGCGTTCAGCAGTCCCTCGCTCGCGCGGGCTCCGTTGAGCCAGACCCCGGTGATGGAGTTCGCCAGATAGGTGTGGGCGAGGACCCCCTCCGCGCCGGCGCCGGTGTGGTAGCCCACGAAGGCGATGGCGTCGACGTCACCGTGCTGGACGCCCTCGACCATGGAGAGGGACTTGTGCCGGCCGGTGAGCATCTGGACCCGGTCGTCGAGCCGCTCCAGCAGGAGGTTGCGCATGGACCAATGGGCCTCGTTGACGAGGACCTCGTCGGCGCCGCCGTCGTAGAAGCCGAGTGCCGCCGCGTTCACGTCGGAGGTGAACATGGAACGGCACCGCTCCCATTGAGGAGTGCCCGGCAGCACATCGCCCGGCCAGGTCACACCGGTGGCGCCTTCCATGTCCGCGCTGATGAGGATCTTCATGCCGAGTCACGCTACGCGCCAAGGAACCGCCAGGCCAGAGCCGCAGAGACGTTCAATGGTCCAGTCCTCCGAAGAGAGTGCGACGCACACCCCGAACGGGCGCATCACGGACATCCCACCGGGTAGGCCACCCGGCGCGCCTTGACACTTTCCACCACCCCAGACCATGATTCCATTAATTGACTAATGGAATTGAGGCGAAGTGCATGGCAGACGCATTCACCCCGGACGGCACATCCGGTGCCTGGGCCCTGGAGGCCCGCGGCCTGGGTAAGCGCTACCGTCGCGGCTGGGCGCTGCAGGACATCTCGTTCCGGCTGCCGGCCGGCCGGATCTGTGGACTCGTCGGCCCCAACGGAGCCGGGAAGAGCACCCTGCTGGGGATCGCGACCCGGCAGGTGCAGCCCACGGGAGGCGACCTCCGGATCTTCGGTGTGCCCGTGGACGACCCCGAGGCGATGCCGAAGTTCGCGTTCCTCGGTCAGGACAAGCCGCTGTTCAAGCGGTTCACCGTGGCCGAGACGCTGCGCATGGGCGCCGAGCTCAACCCCGGGTGGGACATGGCGGCGGCGGAACGGATCGTGCGGTCCGGCCAGGTGCCGATGGACGCCCGGGTCGGCACGCTCTCCGGTGGCCAGCGCACCCGGGTCGCGTTCGCACTGGCCTTCGGCAAGCGGCCCGACCTGCTGCTGCTCGACGAGCCGATGTCCGACCTCGACCCGCTGGCCCGCCACGACATGAGCACCCTGCTGATGTCGGAGGCCGTCGAGCGCGGGACCACCGTGGTGATGTCCTCCCACATGCTCTCCGAGCTGGAGGACATGTGCGACTACCTGCTCGTCCTCGCCGACGGCAGGATCCGGATGGCGGGCGACGCGGACGCGCTCGTCCCGGCCCACGCCCTGGTGACCGGGCTCGCCCCGGACGGGGACCCGGCCGCCGCGCTGGCACCGCACACCGTGATCGAGTACCGCGTCCAGGGCCGGCAGTTCCATGCGCTGGTCCGCCCGAGCGGCCCGCTGTCGGGTGACTGGGTGGTCGCCGAACCGAGCCTGGAGGAGGTGCTGCTGGCGCATCTCCGCTCGCCGGGCACGCCCCCGCTGTTCACGCCCGGAGCCCGCATCCAGGCCGAAGGGAGCCACACCTCATGAGCACCACCCTGACCGACGCGCCCCGGACCGGGCGCACCCCCGGGCCCCGCATGCTGCGCGGGCTGAGCTGGCTCGTCGTGCGCCAGCACCGGGCCGCGCTGCTCACCCTGCTCGCCGTGACGGTCCTCGGCCCGATCTGGATCGTCTACGAGCGCAGCCGCATGAAGGACGTCCTGGACGCCGCGGGCTGGCCGGGGAAGGATCTGGCGCAGCCGACGTTCGACTCGGACGGTCCGGGTCTCATCATCACCGTGCTGGGCGGGCTGCCGCTGATCCTCGCCGTCTTCGTCGGCGCCCCGCTGATCGCGGGAGACCAGGAGCAGGGCACCGCGCAGCTGGTCACCACCCAGTCCGTGTCGCGCGGCCGCTGGGTGGCGACGAAGTTCGCCTGGACCTACGCGGCCGTGCTCGTCACCGCCGTGGTGCTCTCGGCGCTGTTCACCTGGTGGTGGAAGCCCTACCGTTCGGTGTTCCCCAGCCAGTGGTCGGACGGATCGATGTTCGATGCCACCGGCCCGGTGCTCCCCGCGCTCTGTCTCTTCATGACCGCCGCGGGCATCACCATCGGCGTGCTGGCCCGCCGCGTCCTGATGTCCATGGCGATCACCTTCGTCTTCGCCGGGGCCTTCGGGGTCGCCTGGGACATGATGATCGTCCACCTCGCCCCGACCCGCACGATCACCTACCCGCTCGACGCGGACATGCCTTCGCGGCTGAACGAGTCGATGGAGGTGGACCGCTGGATCGGCTCCGCCGACGGCCATCTCTACGGCTGGGGCCTGTGCGCCAAGGAGACCGAGAAGGCCTCCGACGCGTGCGTCAAGGAGCACGGCATCGTCAACAATGTCTATGAGTACCTCGGTTTCGACCAGATGCCGGCCATGCAGTGGACCGGTGCGGGCATCCTGCTCGCGGGTACCGCCGTACTCACCGCGTTCGTCCTGTGGCGGGTGTCCCGTCGCCCCCTCTAGGGTCTTTCGTTTGGATCAGGCCGGATCAGGGAGCGGGGCACGCGAGCCCGGCATGATCCAAACGAGAGGCACTGGGGCCTGCCGCGGCAGGTTCACAGGATCGCGGCAGCCGAACGGGAGGTGAAGGCAGTGGTCGTATTCCGCATCGACCGGCGCAGCGGGGTGGCAACGTACCTCCAGATCGTGCGGCAGGTCGAACAGGCGCTGCGCATGGGCGCGTTGGAGGAGGGTGACCGGCTGCCCACGGCCGCTCAGGTCGCGGCCGAGACCAAGGTCAACCCGAACACCACGCTCAAGGCGTACCGCGAGCTGGAGCGCGCGGGGCTCGCCGAGGTCCGGCAGGGGGCGGGCACCTTCATCACCCGCTCCCTCGCTCCGGCCCAGGCCGGCGCGGACTCCCCCTTGCGCACCTCGCTCGCCGAGTGGCTGAACCAGGCGCGGGCGCAGGGCCTCAGCGGCCCGGAGGTCGACGCCGTGTTCCGGTCGGCCTTCGCGGCCGTGTATCCGGCCGAGGCGGACCCCGGCCGGGGCATCTGAGGCGCGGCGCGTACGCCTCGTCGGCGGAGAATGTCCGGTCCCCCGGCGGGGGACCGGACACCGTCATTCCGGTGCGGGGTAGTCACCCGTGGCGCCGTCTGTCCGCTCGCGCAGCAGGTCCGCGTGGCCGTTGTGGCGGGCGTACTCCTGAATCATCACCAGATACACCCAACGCAGGCTGACGGTCCGGCCACGGGCGGCGTACCCGAAGGTCTCGTCGAGTCCGCGTCCCGCCACGGCGGCCTCGCACGCCTCGATCTCGGCGCGGAAGGCGGCGAAGTCGCGCTCGGCGTGGGCGGCGTCGACGCCCTCGATGCCCTCGTCGCCGTCGCCCGGACCGGTGAAGACGTCACCGACGGACTCCCCGTTGAAGCTCCGGCGGAACCACCAGCGTTCGATCTCCGCCATGTGCCGCACCAGGCCGAGGAGGGTGAGGCCGGAGGGCTCGACGGCGGTGCGGGCGAGCTGCGCCGCGGTCAGCCCGGCGCACTTGGTGAGGAGCGTCTCCCGGTGCCACTGGAGCCAGCCCTCCAGCATGACCCGCTCGTCCGCGGTGCCCGGGACGTTCAGCTGGTCGCCGTCTGCCGTCGTACGTTCGATGCGAGGTGCCGTCCATGTCATGGCGGCCATCCTCACATCACGGGGCCCACCGCTCAGGTCAGTTCCCGAAGAAGCGGCTCCGGGTCCGCGAGCAGGAACAGGTGCCCGCCCTCGGGGACGGTGCGCAGCTCGGCGCCGGGAATCTGCGCGTGCGCCCAGCGCGCCACCTCGACGGGCACGTTGCCGTCCGCCTCGCCGTGGAGGAACAGGGTCGGTACGGAGACCGAGCCCAGCGGGTCCGGCAGCGGACGGGAGTAGCCGGCGAGGTCGGTGATGGCCGCGTCCACACCCTGGCGCTGGCCTTCGGCGGTGTCCACGTCGGACAGGGCCCGGAAGGCGGGGGTACTCATGATCAGCCGGTCGGAGCGGGGCCAGGCGTCGAGGTTCGGCTCGCGCCTCGCCTTCTTGAAGATCCCCTTCCCCGCGAGCATCGGCCGCGCGATCGCCGGGGCCCAGACGACGATCCGGTTCAGCCACTTGACCAGCGGGATCCGGCGCGCGTACGCCGCGCGGGGCGCTCCGGGGACGGCGGCGCACGCGAGGATCAGCCGCGTGACCCGCCCGGGGTGCTTCTGGGCCGCCGATAGCGCGTACCCGCCGCCGCCCGAGATCGCCACGAGCGTGGCCCGCTCGTGGCCGAGGTGGTCGAGCAGGGCCACGAAGTCGTCGTTCCAGCGGTGGAAGCCGCGACCGGGTACGGGATCGGTCTCGCCATAGCCCGGACGGTCCGGGAAGACCAGATGCAGGCCCGCGTCCGTCGCCGCCCGCCGCAGCGCGAGCCCCTCGTAGCGGCTGCCGGGGGTGCCGTGGAGCACGATCACGGGCGGGGCGGCGGGGTCGCCGTACGAGCAGTACGCGATGCGGCGCCCGCCAGAGGCCGTCAGACGGTGCGTCTCGGGCCGTTCCGTCTCGGACAGTTCCGCCTCGGGCCGTTCCGTCTCCGGCGCGCCCGGCGTCTTCGGCAGGTCCTGCGGGGAGGGGGTCATCTCTGCTCCTCGGGGGATACGGGGGTGGCGGCAGCGGCGATCCCGCCGATGACGAAGTCGAGGCCGAAGGAGAACCGGCGGTCGTAGTCGTGGTGGTCCGCGAACACCGACGCGGCCCGGCGTTCCGGCGGGAGCTGGTGCAGTTCCAGATCGCCACGGCCGAGGCGGATCGCCACATGGCCGGTGACGAAGTCGTGCAGGGTGCCGTACGCGTACGCGGCGGCCTCCTCGTCGAGCCCCGCGCTGCGCAGCGCGGCCACCACCCGGTACGCGACATCGTCGGCTCCGGGCCCGACGAGGGAGGCGCGGCGGTGCGCCTCGAGGATGACGGGGTGCCGCATGAGCAGGTCGTGGAGCGTGTCGGCGAACAGCCGGACCACGCCACGCCAGTCGTCCGGCCAGTCCACCGACCGGGTCACCTCGCCGACGATCCGGGACACCAGCGCGTGCTGGAGCGCATCGATGCCGCCCGTCGTGCGGTGGATCGCCATCGGTGACACCTCCAGCCGGTCGGCCAGCGCGCGGAAGGTCACCGCGTCGAGCCCCCGGTCGTCGGCCAGCTCGGTCGCCGCGTCCAGGATCGCGTCGGGCGTCACCGCCCGGGGACGGCCGTTCTTGGGAGTGCTTGCCTTCTCGACCACCATGCCCGCACCATATCGATACGCGTAACGAAACTTCAATGGGAGCGCGCATGACGGAGTTGCACGACCTCACGGCTCTACAGCTGGCCGCCGCCTTCGAGCACGGAGGAACGAGCCCGACCGAGGTGGTGGACCATCTGCTGGCCCGGATCGGGGACGGCGACCGGGTGGGAGCGTTCACGACCGTGTCGGCCGACCGCGCCCACACCGCGGCGGCAAGGGCCGAACGCGTCCTGCGCTCGACGGACCGCGCCGGACTGCCGCGCCTGTTCGGCGTACCCACCGCGATCAAGGACCTGGAGGCCACCGCGGGGGTGCGCACCACGCTGGGCTCCGCACTGTTCCGCGACTGGGTTCCCGGGCACGACGACGAGATCGTCGAGGTCATGGCCGATGCCGGGCTGATCAGCCTCGGCAAGACCACCGTGCCCGAGTTCGGGGCGGCCTGCTACACCGAGCCCGAGGTGTCCGCCCCGGCGCGCAGCCCCTTCGACCCGACCCGCAGCGCGGCCGGCAGCAGTGGAGGCGCGGCCGCGGCGGTCGGCGCGCTCCTGGTTCCGATCGCGCAGGGCAGCGACACCGCTGGTTCGGTGCGCTCCCCCGCGAGCGCCTGCGGGGTGGTCGGACTCAAGCCCAGCCGCGGGCTCGTCACCGCGGGCCCGGCCGGCAACGACGGAATGGGGCTCTCCGTGCGCGGCCCGCTGGCCCGCACGGTCCGCGACACCGCCGCGTTCCTGGACGCGCTGACCACCCGTACCGGCGTCGGCACCGTGCATCCGCCCCGGGTCGACAGCTACGAGCGCGCCTGCGACGCACCCGTGCCACGGCTCCGGATCGCGCTCGCCCAGGGGTCGGTCTCGGGCTCTTCGGTGGATCCCGAGGTTGCCGCCGCCGCCGAGCTCACCGCCCGTACGCTGGCCGGGCTGGGCCATGAGGTGTTCGCCCGGGACCAGGCGCCGGACCCCGAGCTCACCGAGGGATTCCGGGTGATGTTCACGGCGCTGGTCGGGTCCAGGACCATGGCGTTCGACGGGGCGCCCCTGCGTCCGATCGTCCGTCATCTCCGCGCCCGCGCACTGGAGCTCACCTCGGCCGAGCTGGCCGCCTCGATCGGTGTCGTGCAGGCCCGCGCCCGCGCCTGGACACTCCGCTACGCGGACGCGGACGTGGTGATCACCCCGACCGTGACGGCTCCGCCGATGCCCGTCGGCCGGCTCCGCAACGACGCGGACCCGGCGGCCGAGCTGGCCGCGATGACCGCTTTCACGGGCAACACCGTCCTGGCGAACGCCACCGGTTTCCCGGCCATCAGCCTTCCGCTGGGCTGGAGTTCGCAGGGCCTGCCGCTCGGGGTCTCGCTCACGGCCGGATGGGGTCGCGAGGATCTCCTGCTCGGTGTGTCGGCCCAACTGGAGGAGGCCCTGCCGTGGGCCCACCGCTACGGCGACCGGGCCGAGGGACGGACACCGGCGACGGACCGGACCTGACCGCCACCGCCGGGCCCCGGGCGCGGTCCGGCTGCGCGCCGGTGGGCCCGGCACACTTCACGGCAAGGGCTGCTCGCCGGTGCTGGAGGAAGCCGTTCAGGGACGCGCGCTCGCCGCCCACCCGCGGGGGCACGCTGCCCGGCTCCTCCCCCATGACGTCACCATGCGAACACGGCAGCCGTTCGCCCGTGATTCCCGCCGGAGCCGATCAGGCTCCCGCGAGTCCGCCCGGATCCCCGGCGCCACGCAGCAGGGTGTCCACGACACGGGTGGCGAGCGTGTCGGCGTCCCCGCCCGCCACTCCTTCCTTGGCCGCCTCGTGGATGAGGGCGTAGTAGACGCGCCGCGTCCAGTCGAGATCGATGTCGGGGCGGAGCACGCCCGCCTCCTGGGCGCGGCGGAAGAGCCGGGCGCAGTCGGCCCGGACCTCGGCGTGGATACGGGCCGCCTCGGGGTGACCGTCCCCTGCGGTGCGGTTCATGGCGAACGACCAGTCGGTCTTCACGCGCAGGACGTTGGCGGTGACCTGGTAGAGAGCGACGAGCGGCGGGGCGGCGTCCGGGCGGGCGGCGTCCACGGCCTCGGCGAACTGGCGGGCGGCCCAGCCGGTGAGCTCGTCCAGGAGCGCCTCACGGGTGGCGAACCGGCGGTGGACGGTGGTTCGGGCGACCCCGGCGGCCCGGGCGAGCTGCTCCATGGTCGCCGCCGGGTTGGCGGCCAGGACCCGCTCGGCCGCTTCCAGGATGGCCCGCACCGTTCGTTCGGTGTCCGCCCTGAGCGGCCGTTTCGTCTGCTGCTTCTGCACCGTCATGGCGAAACGCTACATCAACACTCCATTAAAGCCACTACTTGCAACATCAATGTTGCATGTAATACCTTCATGGCGTCGACGGGGTTGCAACTCTGCAATCCCTCCACGGGGACACGACATCAGGGGGCAGTCATGCAGCACCGGATTCTCGGCCGCACCGGCATCTCCGTAAGCAAGTTCGCCCTGGGCACCCTGCGCCTGGGTGCCTGGGGGAACAGCGACCACGACGAAGCGATCCGGCTGATCCGCACGGCGCTGGACGGCGGGATCAATTTCATCGACACCGCCGACCAGTACTCCGGCGGCGAGGCCGAGGAGATCATCGGCAAGGCCATTCACGGCCGACGCGACGAGGTCGTGCTGGCGACCAAGGGCCACTTCCCGGTCCGGATGGGAGACAGCGATCCGAACCGGCGCGGCAACTCCCGGCGCTGGCTCACCCGGGCCGTCGAGGGCAGCCTCCGGCGGCTGGGCACCGACCACATCGACCTCTACCAGGTACACCGCCCCGACCCGGCCACCGACATCGACGAGACACTGTCCGTACTGTCCGACCTGGTGCGCGCGGGCAAGATCATGGCCATCGGCACCTCCGACTTCCCCGCCGAGCAGCTCGTCGAGGCCCAGTGGGCCGCGGACCGGCGCAACCACATTCCCTTCCACACCGAGCAGCCGCCGTACTCGCTGTTCGTACGCGGCATCGAGAACGACGTGCTGCCCACCGCGCAGAAGCACGGACTGGGCGTGCTGACCTGGAGCCCGCTCAACAGCGGCTGGCTCACGGGGCGGTTCCGCCACGGCGAGCCGATCGAAATGGACGCGTTCCGCCGCGTGGTGGCCTACAAGTTCGACCTCGAACTTCCCGGCAACCGCCGCAAGGCCGAAGCCGTCGAGGAACTGCTGGTGGTGGCACGGGACGCGGGCGTCTCGCTGACGCACCTGGCGCTGGCGTTCGCGGCGACCCATCCGGCCGTCACCTCGGTGATCCTCGGGCCACGCACCATCGACCAGTTGACCGACCAGCTCGCCGCCGCCGAGCTCGCTCTCGACGACGAGATCCTGGACCGCATCGACAAGATCGTCCCGCCCGGGGTCACCCTCAATCCCTTGGACGCCGACTACCGCAGGCCGGCCCTGGCCGCCGCGGCGCGGCGGCGCGGGACCACCGGCTGACCGGCCGCGGCCCGCCTCCCCCAACGGGCCGGAATCGGGTCCGCCGCGCTACCGCCGGTCCCCGTTCCGGCGCTCCGCAGGCGCCAGCACGAACCAGCGTGACGGCAGCCCGACGCGGGTTCCGTCGGGCAGGTACTCGGTCTGGGCCAGGGCGGTCGTGCCCTCGGCCAGCATGGCAAGGCCGGCCTCCTGGAGCAGCCGCCGCACCTCCTCCTCCGTGGCGCTCGCGGGCTTGAGCCCGTGGGCCAGGACCCGGCGCAGCTTCTCCGGCGGGCCGTCCGGGCCCTGTGCCACCAGCTGGAGCACGTCCTTGGAGGCCGGGGTCGGCTCGACGACGAAGGCCCGCCCCCGCTCCCCCAGCAGCGCCGCGACCGCCCCGGCGACGGCGGGCCTGGCCTCGGGCTCGCTCTGGTGGATCACCGCACGCATATACACATTGGTGTCGCCGATCCGCTTGTGCAGGGCCGCCACGGCCTCCGCGTCGACGAGGTCGAGCTGGGCGAACTCGGCGACGCCCGCGGAGTCCGCGCGGCGGGCGTGCGCGATGGCCGCGTGCGCGAGGTCCACACCGATCGCACGGGCGAACCGGGTCGCGAGGTAGCGGGTCTGCGTACCGTTTCCGCAACCGAGGTCGGCCACGGGCAGCGAGGTGTCGGCGTGCGGCAGCAGGAGTTCGGTGTCGGGTACGGAGGTGAGGGACGGGTCGGAGTCCCAGATCACCTCGCCGGGCATGTCCGAGGTGGCGGACCAGAAACCCTCCCACGCCTCGCGGTAGTGCTGTGACACGTCCATGCGCGCTCCCGGGTCCGTTCGTCGTGCGGTGTTCCGCTCAGGACCGGACTACCGTCCGGGGACGGTCACGGCAAGTCCCCGGACAGCATCCACCCGCTCATGACGAGGACTTCACCGGGTGTGCGAGCCAGGGCCCGTCGTCAAACCGCCGGACACTGCGCGGCAGTTCGGCGTCAGGCCCTGGGGCCCGGGATCCCGCCGAGTGCCTGTTCGAACCAGACGGTCTTGCCGTACGCCGTGGCGCTGGTGCCCCACTCGCGGGCGAGGCTGCTCACCAGGAGCAGGCCACGGCCGGACTCGTCGTGGGAGGCGGCGTCGAGCAGCGTGGCCGGGGCGGGTTCGTCGTCGCCGACCTCGCACAGCAGGGCGCCGGTGCGGACCAGTCGGAGCACGATGTGATGGGACCGGCCGTGCTTCACGGCGTTGGTCACGAGCTCGCTGACCATCAGCTCGGCCGCCTCCACCGCGTCCGGCAGCTCCCAGTCGAGCAGCATCCCGCGCACCAGGCGTCGCGACCGCGCCACTTCGCGTGGGTCCAGCGCCAGTTGCCACTCGGCGACGTCGCCGTCCGGGATGCCGTTCAGCCGGGCCATCAGCAGTGCCACGTCGTCCTTGCGTCCACCGCTCGGGTTCAGAGCGCGGATGATCGTGTCACAGGCGTCGTCCATGGAGGCGGCGGGATGGGCCGCCGAGGCACAGAGCGCGGCGAGCCCGGCCCCGATGTCCTGGCCGCGCACCTCGACCAGGCCGTCGGTGCACAGGATCAGACGGTCGCCGGGCCGCACCCGTACGGTCGCGGTCTCGAAGGCGACGCCGCCCACTCCGATGGGGGCACCGGTGGGCAGGGTGAGGAGTTCGGCCCGGCCGTCCTCGGCCCGCACGAGCACGGGTGGGATGTGCCCGGCGTTGGCGATCTGGACCTCGGAACGGATCGGGTCGTAGACGGCGTAGAGGCAGGTCGCCAGATACTGCTCGCCCAGGCGCTGCGCCAGGTCGTCGAGGTTGCGCAGCAGTCGGGCCGGTGGCATCTCCATCGTGGCCATGGTCAGCACGGCCGTACGCAACTGCCCCATCATCGCTGCCGAGTTGAGGCCGTGTCCCATCACATCGCCGACCACGAGCGCGGTCCGGGAGCCGGGCAGCTTCACCGAGTCGAACCAGTCGCCGCCGATCCTTCCGAGCCGGGCGCCGGGCAGGTACCGGGTGGCGATGTCGCAGCCGGCCATCCGGGGTGCGACCTGGGGCAGCATGCTGTCCTGGAGCGTCTCCGCGACGTTCTCCTGGTAGGTGTACATCCGGGCGTTGTCGAGTACGAGCCCGGCGCGGGCGGCCAGTTCGGCGCCGGTGGTGCGGTCCATGTCGTCGAAGGGCTCACGGCCGGGGCGGCGCATCAGGACCATGAAGCCGAGGACCACGCCGCGGGCCTTGAGCGGCACGATCAGCAGGGAGCGGTGGGTGATCAGCGGGCGCAGGTCGCGTTTTTCGAACTCGCCGGAGATCCGGTTGCTCATCTCCTCGCTGACGTACGGGACGAGGACGGGCTCGCCGGTGACCATGCACCGGAAGAACGGGGTGTGTTCGGGGAACGCGATGGACTCGCCGACCGGGACGGTGTCGTCCCAGCGGCCCGGCTCGTCGTTGTGCTCGACCCAGACCCGGTGCCAGACGGTGGTGACGTCGGGCGGCCCGTCCGGGAAGCCCTCGCCGGCCAGGACCGCGGCACGCAGATGCGTACCCGCGAAGTCGGTGAAGCGGGGTACGGCGGCGCTGGTGACCTCGCGGATGGTGCGTTCCAGGCCGAGGGAGGTGCCGATGCGGCCGCTGACCTCGTCGAGGAACTCCAACCGCTCGCGGACCGCCGCGTATTCGAGGTCCGGTTCGGGGCGGGGGAACGGTGCGGGGAACGGGCGGTCCACCGCCGCCGTCGCCGCCCCGGAGCCGGGCGGGGAGTGCGAAGGTGCGTCGCGGCACACCCCAGTCGGAGGTGACCGGGACCTGGCTGCTATGAATGAACTCCAGTACGGGGTAGCCGAGTTCGAGTACCTGGGCGACGATCCTGGTGGCCTCGCCGACACTCATGCTGGGCAGGATCTCGGGCAGCCGGCCTGCCAGCTCCCGGTAGCCGGGGAAATCGGCGTGGAGCGCGAACGCGGGGACGACCGTCCCGGTGTCCCGGCCGTCCTCCTTGTCGCACCCGCCCAGCCGGCCGGCGTCCGCGGCGAGCACCAGGAGTCGCTCGGCACCGGGGCCGACCAGTGGATAGGCCCACCACAACACGTCGATCCGGCCGCTTCCCGGTTCATCGATCCGGGCCCGGCCCGACGCCGGGTACGAGAGGTTCCCGCCGGGCGGTCCGTCGAGTCCGGAGCCGAGCCCGCCGGGCGGTCCGGGGTTGGACCCGGAGCGGCCCTCTTCCTCCACCCGCCCCAACACACCGGAGATGGGAAGCAGTTCACCGGCAGGGCAACCCACCGCCTCGTGCCTGGTGACGCCGAAGAGCCGTCTCGCACCGCTCGACCAGTGGGAGACGAGGCCGTCCGCGTCGACCACCGCGACGGCCAGTGGCACCCGGCCCGTCATTGCGTCGCGCGGCGACGGTGTCCGCTGCGGCGGCACCTGGGGCTCCATGGCTGGAAGGCTCCTTCCCCACCGCGACGTTCTGCGGTTCGTGGCTCCACGGTACGGCTCCGTGTCCGGCGTCCGCCGGTCATCGGCGGGATCGCTCCAAGAGGTGGTGCGCCCGGCGCACCGGGACGCGCACGGAGCGGCCCGGCCACGGTGCCGGACCGGCCGGTCAAGCCGCCGGCCGGCCCGTCGCCCCTCCGGACGGTCAGTCCTCGTGACCCAGCTGGAGGTCGCGTTCGGTGCGTCCGCCGCCCGCCACCTGGAGAACGGTGGCCACCGGCGGATACCCGGCCGCGATCACCGTGTACTCGCCGGTGGACAGGTCCACGAACCGGAACGCTCCGTCGGGGCCGGTGGTGAGGGTGTCGACCACATTGCCCGCCGCGTCCAGGAGCGTGACCCGGGCGTCCTCGACGGGCCGGCCGCCACCCGCCCGTACGATGCCCCGCAGCACGGCGCCGCCGGCCAGCTCGATGTCCTGCCGGGTCTCCCTGGCCGCCTGCACACTCACCGGCAGCGCGGCGGGCCGGAAGGCCGGGGCGCTGGCGGCGAGGGTGTACTCCCCGGCCACCAACTCCGAGATCACATAGCCGCCTTCGCGACCGCTGCGGGTGGACGAGACGACCTCGCCGCGGACATCGGTGAGGGTGACGGCGGCGTCGCGCACCGGGATGCCGTCGGCGGTGACCACGGTCCCGGCGAGGCGTCCGGCCCCGCCGAGCACCACGTCGAGCTCGACGGGACGTTCGCCCACGGTGACGCTGACCGCCTGCGGCTGGTGCCCGCCGGCCGCGGCGATGAGCACGTACGATCCGGCGCCCGGCACGCTCAGCGCGTACCGCCCGTCGTCGCCGCTCGCACCCCGGCCGACCTGCTGGCCCTGGACATCGATGAGGGTGAGGGCGGCGCGCGGGACCTTCGTGCCGTCGGGGTGCTGGACGCTGCCGCACACCGGCACTCCCGACAGATAGACGGGCGGCGGCGGAACGGCGGCCTCGGTGGCCGTGGCCGTGATGGTGGTGCGGGCGGCCGGAACGGTCACGGACTCGGCGGCGCTTTCGGGGCTGTGATGGGACACCAGCGGTTTCTCCTTGAGGAAGAAGGCGAAGAACAGGCCGAGCGCGAGCACCGGCACGAGGTAGAGGAAGATCCGCGGCATCGCGTCGGCGTACGCCTGGACATAGCTGTCGCGCAGCGCGGGCTCCATCGCGTGGACCAGCTGCGGGGTGATCGACTCGGGGTCGGGGAGGTCTGCGCCGGACGGCAGGCGGACGGCGAGCGCGTCCGCGAGGCGCCCCGCGAAGAGCGTTCCGAAGACTGCGGCGCCGACGCTGCCGCCGATCTGCCGGAAGTAGTTGTTGGCACTGGTGGCGGAGCCGATGTCGGCGGGCGCGACGGAGTTCTGCACCGCGAGCACCAGGACCGGCATGATCAGCCCGATCCCGATGCCGAGCACGGCCTGCGCGATGCTGTATTCGAGGCGTGGGGTGTCGGTTTCGAGGCGGGAGAGCAGCCACATCCCGACCACCGAGATCGCGCTGCCGAGGATCGGGTGGACGCGGTAGCGGCCGGTGCGGGAGATCAGCTGGCCGGAGACGACGGACGAGATGACGATGCCGCCCATCATCGGGAGCATCAGCAGCCCGGATTCGGTGGCCGAGGCCCCGTCGACCATCTGGAGGAAGGTCGGCAGATAGCTGGCGGCGCCGAACAGTCCCACCCCGACGATCGCCCCGACGAGCGCGGTGACATTGAAGATCGAGTCGCGGAACAGCCGCAGCGGGATGATGGGTTCGGCCGCCCGGTGCTCGACGACCAGGAACAGCAGGGCCGTTCCGACGGCTCCGGCCCCCAGCCCCAGGATGGTGCGCGAGCCCCACGCGTACTCGGTCCCGCCCCAACTGGTCAGCAGCACCAGGCAGGTGGAGGCGGCCGCGAGCAGCAGCGCCCCGAGGACGTCGAGCCGGGGCCGGACGATGGGCCTGGGCAGTTTCAGTACGACGGTGATGACGGCGAGGGTGACCAGACCGAACGGGACGTTGATGTAGAAGCACCAGCGCCAGGAGGCATGGTCGGTGAAGAATCCGCCGAGCAGCGGGCCCGCCACGGACGCGAGGCCGAACGCGGCGCCGATGAGCCCCATGAACCGGCCGCGTTCCCGGGGCGGCACGACATCCGCGATGATCGCCTGGACCCCGATCATCAGCCCGCCGCCGCCGATGCCCTGGACGGCACGGAAGGCGATCAGTTCGTCCATGGTGCGGGACCAGCCGGCGAGCGCGGAGCCGATGACGAAGACGACGATGGCGAACTGGAAGACGCCCTTGCGGCCGAAGAGGTCGCCGAGCTTTCCGTAGATCGGCAGTCCGATCGTGGAGGCGAGCAGATACGCGGTGACGGCCCACGACATCTTCTCCAGGCCGTGCAGCTCACCGACGATCTTCGGCAGCGCGGTGGCGACGATCATCTGGTCGAGCGCCGCGAGCAGCAGCGTGAGCATCAGCCCGAGGAAGATCAGCCGGATGCGGCGGGGACTGGTCTCCGGTGCGCCGTACGGAGCGGGGGCCCCGGCGTGCGCTGCCGGTTCCGCCCCGGCAGGGCGTGGCGGGGGTGGCTCGGCGGCCGCCTCGGCGGTCCCCGTGCCGCCCGGCTCCTCCTCCAACAGAGTGATCCCACCCACCACGTGCCGCTCCCCTCGTCGCGTCTGCGCCGCCCATTTCTGCCATTGCGCGAGAAGGGAGGGCAAACGCGACGAGGGGCGCTGACGGCGCACTCGGGGGGCTTAGCCCCCGGTGGGAGCCACTACGGCGCACCACCGGGCGGGCCGGGAAAACCACCCGAACCGGTGAGGCCGGTCAAGAGCCGGCGGGCTACTTCTCGACCTCGGTGGCGAGATTCTGCAGCAGCTCGTCGTAGATCCGCGCGAGCCCCTTGGGCGCGAAGGTCCTCTCGAAGAATCCGCCGATGCCTCCGGCACCGTTCCAGACGGTCGAGACGACCGCCTTCGACCTGCCCTCGCCGGCCGGGGTGACGGTCCAGGTGGTGACCATCGAGGAATTGCGGTCCTTCTCCACGAGCCGGCCGTCGGTCGGCTCGGTGACCTCCAACAGGCAGTCACGCACCCGCTTGCTGGTGGCCTGGAGCTTCCAGTGGACGAGGGTGCCCTCGCCGTCGCCGCCCTCGCGCACCTCGTACTCGCTGAAGTGTCCGGGCAGCACGTTGCCCCGGACCTCCTTGTAGTCGGCCAGCGCGTCGAACACCGTCTCCGCGTCCGCGGCGATGACTCGCTCTGTCGTGGCCTCGACCTGCGCCATGGCTGTTCCTCCAGCACTCGGTTGTTCGGGGGTGTCCCGAGCCAACCACCTCGGGCACTCCGCTCAAAATCCGGTCCGGGACGAAGGGGAGAAAACGATCAAGGGAACAAGTGTTCTATTCTCTGTCCAGTGCTACCGAGGAGGCGTCCATGCGCTGGGAAAATCTGGTCGAGAACCCCGCCACGACCGGGAACAGCGCGCTCTTCACCGCCGACGCGGTGACCACGCGCACCTTCGACACCCCTGAATTCCGGGGAATCACCTTCCACGAGATCCGGGCCCGCTCGATCGTGAACCGGGTGCCGGGCGCATCGCGGATGCCGTTCGAGTGGACCGTCAATCCGTACCGCGGCTGCTCGCACGCGTGCGTCTACTGCTTCGCCCGCAAGACCCACAGCTATCTGGACCTCGACACCGGCCTCGGCTTCGACTCCCAGATCGTCGTCAAGATCAACGCCCCCGAGCTGCTCCGCGGTCGGCTCGCGGCCGGCAGCTGGCACGGCGCGCACATCGCGATGGGCACCAATGTCGACTGCTACCAGCGGGCCGAGGGCCGCTACCGCCTGATGCCCGGCATCATCTCGGCCCTGCGCGATCACGCGAACCCGTTCTCGATCCTGACCAAGGGGACGCTGATCCTTCGCGATCTGGAACTGCTGCGACAGGCCGCCGAGGTCACCGACGTGGGCATCTCCGTATCGGTCGGCTTCGTCGACGAGGCGCTGTGGCGCACCGTGGAGCCCGGCACCCCCTCCCCCGCTCGCCGCCTCGACGCGGTCCGCACCCTGAGCGAGAACGGCATCGACTGCGGCGTGCTGATGGCCCCCGTCGTCCCGTTCCTCGGCGACCATCCGGACCAGCTGCGCGCCACCGTCCGCGCGATCGCCGCCGCCGGGGCGACCTCGGTGACACCGCTCGTCCTCCATCTGCGGCCCGGCGCCCGGGAGTGGTACATGCAGTGGCTGGGGAACCACCACCCGCACCTGGTGCTGCGGTACGAGCGGCTGTACGCCGAGGGCGCCTACGCGCCCAAGTGGTACCAGCGCCGCATCACCGGGTACGTCCACGAGCTGGCGACCGAGTCCGGCATCGGCCCCTCGCACCGCGGCACGGCCCGGCGCCTCCCCACCCGGAAGGAACAGCGACCGGAGCGGCAGGCACCCCTCGGCGGCCCCGGGCCCACCCAGCTGACCCTCCTCTGATCCGCTCCGGCCCGGTGCGGCCGGACCTTTACGGCCGACCCGGCGCAACCGGCACGGGCAAACGGGTCAACTCTTGACACAACAGGTCCTTCCCGGCGCGAATGCGGGGAGCATGCGGCGGGGGCTGCGCCACGCGCAGCCGTGTTTCCCCCACCACGGGAGGCCATATGACGAAACGTCCAGGAATTCTGTTCGCCGTCGGTGCGACGGTCGCCGGTCTGGTGACCGCCGCACCGGCCCCGGCAACCGCCGACAACGGCGCGCGGCCCGCCACCGCGAAGCTCAGGTGGACCGACTGCGCCACCAAGTCGTATCCGCGGCTGCAGTGCTCATCGGTCACTGCACCGCTCGACCATGACGATCCGTCGGGCCGGCGGATCACCCTCGCCCTGTCCCGCGTCCCGCACACCGCGAAGACCTTCCAGGGCCCCCTGCTCGTCAACCCGGGCGGCCCCGGGGGCAGCGGCCTGTCGATGGCCGGATTCGTGGCGTCCGCACTGCCGAAGGCGGTCGCCTCGCAGTACGACGTGATCGGCTTCGACCCGCGCGGCGTCGGAAAGAGCAGGCCGGCGCTGGACTGCGTACCGGACTACTTCGACCCGGTGCGCCCCGACTCGGTGCCCGGCTCGCCCGGCGTCGAGGAGGCCAACCGCAACCGGGCCCGTTCGTTCGCCGAGGCGTGCGGGCGCGAGTACCCGGATCTGCTGCCGTACATGGACACCGTCAGCGCCGCGAAGGACCTCGACGTGATCCGGCAGGCCACCGGCTCCCGGCAGCTCAACTACTTCGGGTACTCCTACGGCACCTACCTCGGCGCGGTGTACGGCAAGCTGTTCCCGGAGCGGGTGCGGCGCTTCGTCCTCGACTCCAACGTGGACCCCGACGGCGTCTGGTACGACGACAACATCAGCCAGGACTACGCCTTCGACGCCCGCCACAAGGCGTTCGCCGCCTGGGTGGCGAAGCACGAATCCACGTACCGGCTCGGCAGCGACCCGGCGGAGGTCGAGGCCGCCTGGTACGCGATGCGCGAGGCCGTCGGGGCACGGCCGGCGGGCGGGAAGGTCGGCCCGAGCGAGCTGGAGGACACCTTCCTGCCGGGCGGGTATTACAACGGGTACTGGCCGTATCTGGCCGAGACGTTCGCCGCGTACACGCACGACGGCGACCAGGACGCGCTCGTGAAGGCGTACAAGAGGTTCGGCGCGGTCGACGCCGACGGCGACAACGGGTACTCGGTCTACGCGGCCGTGCAGTGCCGCGACGCCCAGTGGCCCCGGCAGTGGAACACCTGGCGCGGCGACACCCGTCGGGTGCACGCCAAGGCGCCCTTCTACACGTGGAACAACAACTGGTACAACGCCCCGTGTGCGGACTGGCCGGTGGAGCCGCTGAATCCGGTACGCGTCTCCAACAGCGCCCTTCCGCCGGTGCTGCTCTTCCAGGCCACCGATGACGCTGCCACCCCGTACGAGGGCGGCGTCACCCTGCACCGCAGGCTGCGCGGCTCCAGCCTGGTCGTCGAGCAGGGCGGCGGCAATCACGGCATCACACTGAGCGGCAACGACTGCCTGGACACCTACCTCGTGGACTATCTCGCCAAGGGCACCGTCCCGCGCGGCGCGGGCAGCTGGGCCACGGCGGACGCGGTGTGCGCCAAGTCCCCCGACCCGCAGCCGCTGACCGGCGAGGCGGCTTCGAGGTCGGTGCGGCAAACGGGCGCCGACAGCAAGGGCGCAACTTTGCACGGGCTGCTCGGCTTCCGCGGCTGACGGCCCGGCTCCGGCTCGCGTACGGGCCGTCCTGACGGATGCGCCAGGATGGCCCGTATGACGACACGGACCACACCCACCGGGACACACGTCCGGGACATGACCGTCGACGACTGCGAGGCCGTCACGCGGGTCCGGGTGCGCGGCTGGCAGGCCGCGTACGCGGGGCTGGTGCCGCAGTCCTGTCTGGACGACATGGACCTCGCCGTCGCCGAGGACGCGGAGCGGCGCCGCGCGTCCTTCACCGGGGGCACCACGCTCGTGAACGTGGTGGCCGAGCGGCCGGGCCTCGGAGTGATCGGCTGGGGCTGTTACGGCCCGTGCCGGGAGAACGGCAGGCCGCTCGCGCGGGGCGAGTTGTACGCGCTCTACGTGGCGCCCGAGCAGATCGGGACCGGGGCGGGCCGCGCCCTGATGGCGGAGATGCTCACCCGCGCCACGGCCGACGGCTTCCCGGACCTGGTGCTGTGGGTGCTGAAGGAGAACGCCCCGGCCCGCCGCTTCTACGAGCGCGCGGGCTTCCGTCCCGACGGCGCCGAGGAGTCCTTCGAGGCGGACGGCGCCCTCGTGCCCGAGGTGCGGTACGTACGTGCCCTCGGCGGCCCCGACGCCACCTGATCCCGGCGCTCCCTCAGGACGCGCTCAGCCGGCCGAGCGCGTCACGCGCCGCGCCGCCCAGCCTCGGGTGCGGCAGTGCCGCCTCCAGCAGCGGGCGGGCCCGCTCGTCCTCCAGCTGTCCGAGCCCCTCGACGCAGGCGAGCGCCACCCGCCAGTGCGGATCGCCGGGGACGAGCAGCCGTTCCAGGGTGCTCATCAGCGCCGGTACGGACTCCGGAGCCCGCAGCGCGGTGAGCAGCCGCACCGGGTGCAGGGCGTACGCGGTGCGCAGGGTGTTGGTCGCCAGTGCCGCGGCGGCCCGGGGTGTGCGGGGGTCGCCGAGGCGCACCAGGGCGTGGGCGGCCGAGACGCAGCGCTCCGGGTCGCGATGGTTGAGCAGCAGGACCAGCGCCTCGAAGGCCCGCCGGTCTCCGCCGCAGCCGAGCCGGAAGGCGGCGATCTCGCGGGCCCAGAGCGGGCGTTCGCGCTCCACCAGGACGCGGGCCAGTTCCTCCTCGTCCTCGGTGGCGAGCAGTCCGCGGTACGCCGCCGACTCCCCCGCCGCTTCCGCCTCGTCAGCAAGCCGGTCCGCCAGCGACCGGAACTCCTCGTCCATGACCGTCAGCGTATCGGCGGGGACTCTGCGTATCGAGGGGTGGGAGAAATGTGGCATGGGGCACAGCGACCTGGGGCTGGCGCGCTCGTTACCCGGCGGTTAACCTCAGGTGAGCGGGACACCATCCCCGCTTGCTCCGGTGGCCTGGTGACGCAGCCACCCGGAGTGCTTGTCGGTTCGGCAGTTCTGCCAGACGTGACTCCGGGACAGAGTCCGTCGCCCCTTCCGGGTCCGGGCGTGCTCATGGCACGTCGGCCCCGAGTACCACGACACGCAACTCCCGCACGTGTCGCGCCGGTTCTCTCTCCTCCAGTGCGCGCGCCGCGCCTCCTCACAGTCGTCACTCATTCTCTGGAGTCCCGTGATGGACACCCCGCTCAGCACCATTGCCGTCGTCGGTCTCGGCACCATGGGCACCGGCATCGCCGAGGTCCTGGCCCGCGCCGGCCACGAGGTCATCGGCATCGACATCAGCGACGCGGCCGCCCGCCGGGCCGTCGCCGCCCTGGAATCCACGACCGCCCGCGCCGTGCGGCGCGAGCGGATCACGGAGGAGGAGCGGGGCCGCGTCCTCGCCCGGTTCCGCACCTCCGCCGACCTCCGGGCCGCCGCGGAGGCGGAGCTGGTCATCGAGGTCGTGCCCGAGTCGTACGAGATTAAGCAGCAGGTCTTCCGGGATCTCGACGCGATCGTCTCGCCCACCGCGATCCTGGCGACCGGCACCAACGCTCTGTCGGTGACCCGGCTGGCCGCCGAGTCGCTGCGCCCGGAGCGCGTGCTCGGCCTGCACTTCTTCAACCCGGCGCCCGCGATGAAGCTGGTCGAGGTGGTCTCCTCGGTGCTGACCGCGCCGCCGGCCGTCGAGGCGGTCACGGAGCTCGCCCGCAGCCTGGGCAAGGAGCCGGTCGCGGTCGGCGACCGGCCGGGCTTCGTCGCCGACGGCCTGCTGTTCGGCTACCTCAACCAGGCCGCCGCGATGTACGAGGCCAACTACGCCTCCCGGGAGGACATCGACGCGGCGATGAGGCTCGGCTGCGGCCTGCCGATGGGTCCGCTCGCGCTGCTCGACCTGATCGGGATCGACACCGCCCGCACCGTGCTGGAGGCGATGTACGCCGAGTCTCACGACCGGCTGCACGCCCCGGCGCCCGTGCTCAGGCAGCTGAGCGAGGCCGGGCTGACCGGCCGCAAGGCGGGCCGCGGCTTCTACACGTACGAGGGGCCCGGCAGCCAGACCGTGGTGCCGGACGCGCTGACCCCGGGGGACGACGGGTCGGCCACGGCCGGGCGCACGGTGCGTTCGGTGGGTGTCGCGGGTTCCGGGACGATGGCCTCGGGCATCGCCGAGGTCTTCGCGAAGGCCGGGTACGACGTGGTGCTCGCCGCCCGCGGCCAGGAGAAGGCGGACACCGCGAAGGGCCGGATCGCCAAGTCGCTGGAGCGCTCCGTCGCCAAGGGGCGGCTGACGGCCGAGGCCAGGGACGGGGCGCTGGCCCGGATCACCGCGGCCGGTTCGCTGGACGCCTTCTCCGATGTCGACCTCGCGGTGGAGGCCGTCGCCGAGGACCTGGCGGTCAAGCAGCAGCTGTTCGGGACCCTGGACAAGGTCTGCAAGCCGGGCGCCGTGCTCGCCACCACCACCTCCTCGCTGCCGGTCGTCGCGATCGCGCGGGCCACCTCGCGTCCCGAGGACGTGATCGGGATGCACTTCTTCAACCCGGCGCCCGCGATGAAGCTGGTCGAGGTGGTCCGTACGGTGCTCACCGCCGACGATGTCCACGCCACCGTCCGCGAGGTGTGCGGCAAGGTCCGCAAGCACCCGGTGGACTGCGGGGACCGGGCCGGATTCATCGTGAACGCGCTGCTGTTCCCGTACCTCAACAACGCGATCAAGATGGTCGAGGAGCACTACGCGACGCTCGACGACATCGACGCCGCGATGAAGCTGGGCGGCGGCTACCCGATGGGCCCGTTCGAGCTGCTCGACGTCGTCGGTCTCGATGTCTCGCTGGCCATCGAGAAGGTGCTGCACAGCGAGTTCCGCGACCCGGGCCTGGCCCCGGCACCGCTGCTCGAACACCTGGTGGCCGCCGGCTGCCTCGGCCGCAAGACGGGGCGCGGCTTCCGCGAACATGCCCGGCGCTGAGCCAGGTGCCGGTTGGGGCGGGCTGCTCGATCCTTCGGGCGGCCCGCCCCCACGGGCGCACTCCCCCGACCTGATGCAGTACGTTCACACCATGTCCCAGCCCGCCAGGTCTCCCCGTGTCTCCGCCGCGCCCGACACCCAGGAAAGTGCCGCAGGCACGCGCGCCGCCGCCCAACGGCTCAAAATGCGCCGCGAACTGGCCGCAGCGGCGATGGAACTCTTCGCCACCAAGGGGTACGAGGCGACGACGGTCGACGAGATCGCGGGTGCCGCCGGGGTCGCCCGGCGGACCTTCTTCCGGCACTTCCGCTCCAAGGAAGAGGCGATCTTCCCGGACCACGACGACACCCTCGTCAGGGCCGAGGCCGTCCTCAACGCCGCACCGGCGCACGAGCACCCCCTCGACACCGTCTGCCGCGGCATCAAGGAAGTCATGAAGATGTACGCGGCGAAGCCCGCGGTCTCCGTGGCCCGCTACAAGCTGACCCGTGAGGTCCCCACCCTGCGCGAGGCGGAGATCGCCTCGGTGGCCCGCTACGAGCGGCTGTTCACCCGCTATCTGCTGGGCCATTTCGACGAGCGCGACCACCATGTCGGCAACGACGACCCGCTGCTGGCGGAGGTCGCGGCCTCCGCCGTGGTCACCGCGCACAACCATGTGCTGCGCCGCTGGCTGCGGGCGGGCGGCGAGGGCGACGTGGAGGCGCAGCTCGACCACGCCTTCGCGATCGTCCGCGACACCTTCGGGAGCGGCATCGGGGCCGGCCGCACCGTCGGCACCGAGCCCGCGAAGCAGCCGGCCGCCTCGGTGACCTCCCAGGGCGAGGTGCTGGTCGCCGTGGCGCGGACCGACGCTCCGCTCGACGAAGTGATGCGCACGATCCAGCAGGCCCTCCAGGACCGCTGAAAGGGTGCGGGCGGGGACGGGCACGCCCCCGCCCCGGCCCGCACCGAAACCCGGTTGCCCTGCCCGCGCACCGGTGTTGTGGTGGGCGGATGAATGGTGATCGCGAAGCGCTGCTGACCCTTTTCGACCGTGAGATGCGCGAGCACGCCCGCCCCGACGGCCCCGGGGTCCGGGTGGAGCGCACCGGCGACGTCGTACGGCAGGTCGGCGCGGCCGACGACTGGAACGGCGTCGTGTGGTCGGACCCGGACCTGGATCCCGCGCGGGTGGACGCGGTGATCGCGGCACAGGTGGCGCACTACACGGCGCTCGGGCACGGCGAATTCGAGTGGAAGCTGTACGCGCACGACCGGCCGGCCGATCTGGCCCGGCGGCTGCCGGCGGCCGGTTTCGAGGCCGAGGAGCCGGAGACCCTGCTGGTCGCCCCGGTCGCCGAGCTCTCGACGCAGGTGGAGCTCCCCGACGGCGTCCGGCTGCGCACCGTGCGTGACGCGGACGACGTCGAGCTGATGGCCCGCGCCCATGAGCGGGCGTTCGGCTCCGACTGGTCGCGCCTGCGGCATCAGGTGCTGGCCCGGCTCGCCGAGGACCCGGACGGATTCGTCGGCGTGCTCGCCATGGTGGGTGACGAGCCGGTGAGCTCGGCCCGGATGGAGCTGTACCGGGGCACGGGCTTCGCGGGGCTCTGGGGTGGCGGCACGGTCGAGGCGTGGCGCGGAAAGGGCCTCTACCGGGCCCTGGTGGCCTTCCGCGCCCGGATCGCGGCGGAGCGCGGCTACGGCTGCCTTCAGGTCGATGCCTCCGACATGAGCGCCCCGATCCTGCGCCGACTCGGATTCCTGGCCCTGAGCACCACGACGCCCTATGTGTACCGGTCGCACTGATCGATCATTCGCGGTCGTTCACAGGTCATTTCCCTACGAATCCCCCCGCACGCTGCTCATACGTGCCCGGCGAGTGACAACTGAGAGAAATTGTTGGCACCGAGTGCCTTGCCAGGTGTCACGGAGTGCCATACGTTGAAGTTGTCCGGGCGGCCGGCGTGCTGCGAACTCACGTACGCCGGCTGTCCCCGCAAGCGATTCGCCTGCGCGCCCGGACGCCTGCGTCACAGGCAAACCCTTCTGCTCCACAGAGCAAGCCGAAGCTTTGACAGCCGAACCGACGGCAGCACCCCCGCACCGTTCCCTCTCCTGCTCGCAGGGATCGCAAGCGTTCCCTCAGCGCCCCCATCCGCCGGAGGCACCCCATGAAGGAAATCCTGGACGCGATCCAATCGCCGGACAGCACAGCCGCGGACTTCGCGGCCCTGTCCATCCCCGAGTCGTACCGCGCGGTGACCGTGCACAAGGACGAGACCGCGATGTTCGACGGCCTCGCCACTCGCGACAAGGACCCCCGCAAGTCGCTGCACCTCGACGAGGTCCCGGTGCCCGAACTCGGGCCCGGCGAGGCCCTGGTGGCCGTCATGGCGAGCTCGGTGAACTACAACTCCGTCTGGACCTCGATCTTCGAGCCGATGGCCACCTTCGGCTTCCTGGAGCGCTACGGAAAGCTCAGCGAGCTCACCAAGCGCCACGACCTGCCGTACCACGTCATCGGTTCCGACCTGGCGGGCGTCGTCCTGCGCACCGGCCCCGGCGTCAACGCCTGGCATCCCGGCGACGAGGTCGTCGCCCACTGCCTCTCGGTCGAGCTGGAGTCCTCGGACGGCCACAACGACACGATGCTCGACCCCGAGCAGCGGATCTGGGGCTTCGAGACCAACTTCGGCGGCCTGGCGGAGATCGCGCTCGTCAAGTCCAACCAGCTGATGCCGAAGCCGCAGCACCTGAGCTGGGAGGAGGCCGCGGCTCCGGGCCTGGTCAACTCCACCGCGTACCGCCAGCTCGTCTCACGCAACGGCGCGGGGATGAAGCAGGGCGACAACGTGCTGATCTGGGGCGCCAGCGGCGGACTCGGCTCGTACGCCACGCAGTTCGCGCTGGCCGGCGGCGCCAACCCGATCTGCGTCGTCTCCAGCGAGCAGAAGGCGGACATCTGCCGGAGGATGGGCGCCGAGGCGATCATCGACCGCAACGCCGAGGGCTACAGGTTCTGGAAGGACGAGCACAACCAGGACCCGCGCGAGTGGAAGCGGTTCGGCAAGCGCATCCGTGAACTCACCGGCGGCGAGGACGTGGACATCGTCTTCGAGCACCCGGGCCGCGAGACCTTCGGCGCCTCGGTCTACGTGACCCGCAAGGGCGGCACGATCGTCACCTGCGCCTCCACCTCCGGCTACAACCACGAGTACGACAACCGCTACCTGTGGATGTCGCTGAAGAGGATCGTGGGCTCGCACTTCGCCAACTACCGCGAGGCGTGGGAGGCCAACCGGCTGGTCGCCAAGGGCAAGATCCACCCCACGCTGTCGAAGGTCTACTCGCTGGAGGAGACCGGCCAGGCCGCGTACGACGTCCACCGCAACCTCCACCAGGGCAAGGTCGGCGTGCTGGCACTCGCCCCGCGCGAGGGGCTGGGCGTACGGAACGAGGAGCTGCGCGAGCAGCACATCGACGCCATCAACCTGTTCCGTGACGCGTCAGCGGAGCGGACCGACAAGCACAGCCGGGACGTCTGACATGACGGGCCGCCAGAAGGACCGCCCGTGGCTCATGCGGACCTACGCCGGTCACTCGACCGCCGAGGCGTCCAACGAGCTCTACCGGCGCAACCTCGCCAAGGGCCAGACCGGCCTGTCGGTCGCCTTCGACCTGCCGACGCAGACCGGGTACGACCCCGACCACATCCTCGCCCGCGGCGAGGTCGGCCGGGTCGGCGTACCGGTGTCGCACCTCGGTGACATGCGCCGGCTCTTCCAGGACATCCCCCTGGAGCAGATGAACACCTCGATGACGATCAACGCCACCGCGATGTGGCTGCTGGCGCTCTACCAGGTGGTCGCGGAGGAACAGGGCGCCGATCCCACCAAGCTCCAGGGCACCACGCAGAACGACATCGTCAAGGAGTACCTCTCGCGCGGGACGCACGTCTTCCCGCCCGGTCCCTCGCTGCGGCTGACCACCGACATGATCACGTACACGGTCGACCGCATCCCGAAGTGGAACCCGATCAACATCTGCAGCTACCACCTGCAGGAGGCGGGGGCCACTCCGGTCCAGGAGATCGCGTACGCCATGTCGACGGCGATCGCCGTGCTCGACGCGGTCCGTGACTCGGGGCAGGTTCCCGAGGAGAAGTTCGGCGATGTCGTGGCCCGTATCTCCTTCTTCGTGAACGCGGGCGTCCGCTTCATCGAGGAGATGTGCAAGATGCGCGCCTTCGGCCGCATCTGGGACCAGGTCACCCGCGAGCGGTACGGCATCACCGATGCAAAGCAGCGCCGGTTCCGCTACGGCGTCCAGGTCAACTCCCTCGGCCTGACCGAGGCGCAGCCGGAGAACAACGTCCAGCGCATCGTCCTGGAGATGCTGGCCGTCACGCTCTCCAAGGACGCCCGCGCCCGCGCCGTCCAGCTGCCGGCCTGGAACGAGGCGCTGGGGCTCCCCCGGCCCTGGGACCAGCAGTGGTCGCTCCGCATCCAGCAGGTGCTCGCCCACGAGAGCGATCTGCTGGAGTACGAGGACATCTTCGCCGGGTCGCACGTCATCGAGGCCAAGGTCGACGAGCTGGTCGAGGAGTCGCTCGCCGAGATCGACCGGATCGAGCGGATGGGCGGCGCCATGGCGGCCGTCGAGTCCGGCTATCTGAAGTCCGAGCTGGTCTCCTCGCACGCCGCCCGCCGGGCCCGGATCGAGGGCGGCGAGGAGAAGATCGTCGGCGTCAACATCTACGAGACGACGGAGCCGAACCCGCTCACCGCGGACCTCGACGGGGCGATCATGACGGTCGACCCCGCCAACGAGGCCCGGGTCGTCGCCGCCCTGCACGACTGGCGCGACAACCGCGACGAGGCCCGCGCCACCGAGGCGCTGGCGGCGCTGAAGAAGGCCGCCGCGGGCACCGAGAACATGATGGAAGCGACCGTGGAGTGCGCCCGCGCGGGTGTCACCACCGGTGAGTGGTCCTGGGCGCTGCGCGACGTCTTCGGCGAGTTCCGGGCCCCGACGGGCGTCTCGTCCGCGCCGGTCGCGGTGACCGCCGAGGCGGGCACCCCGCTCGCCCTGGTCCGCGAGAAGGTCGCCCGCACCGCGGCCGACCTGGGCGCCGGACGGCTGCGGCTGCTGGTCGGCAAGCCGGGCCTGGACGGCCACTCCAACGGCGCCGAGCAGATCGCCGTACGGGCCCGTGACGCCGGTTTCGAGGTCGTCTACCAGGGGATCAGGCTGACCCCCGAACAGATCGTCTCGGCCGCCCTCGCCGAGGACGTGCACTGCGTCGGTCTGTCGATCCTGTCCGGCTCGCACGCCGAGCTCGTACCGGACGTGCTCACCCGGCTGCGCGAGGCGGGCGCCGCCGACATCCCGGTCATCGCGGGCGGGATCATTCCGCCCGCGGACGCGTCGGCCCTGATCGGGGCCGGTGTCGCCGCCGTATTCACCCCGAAGGATTTCGGTATCACGGAGATCATCGGCCGTATCGTCGACGAGATCCGGAAAGCGAACAAGCTCGACCCTCTGGAGGTCCCCGCATGACTGCCGTCAACCGCCTGCGCCCGCGCCGTTCGTGTCTGGCAGTGCCCGGCTCGAACCCGCGGTTCCTGGAGAAGGCCCAGGGCCTCCCGGCCGACCAGGTCTTCCTCGACCTGGAGGACGCCTGCGCGCCGCTGGCCAAGGAGGGCGCCCGGCACACCATCGTCGACGCGCTGAACAACGGTGACTGGACGGGCAAGACCCGGGTCGTGCGGGTCAACGACTGGACCACGCACTGGACGTACCGTGACGTCATCACGGTCGTCGAGGGCGCCGGCCAGAACCTCGACTGCATCATGCTGCCCAAGGTCCAGGACGCCCAGCAGGTCGTCGCCCTGGACCTGCTGCTGACCCAGATCGAGAAGACGATGGGCTTCGAGGTCGGGAAGATCGGCATCGAGGCGCAGATCGAGAACGCCAAGGGCCTGGTGAACATCGACGACATCGCCGCCGCCTCGCCACGTCTGGAGACGCTGATCTTCGGCCCGGCCGACTTCATGGCCTCGATCAACATGAAGACCCTGGTCGTCGGTCAGCAGCCGCCCGGCTACGGCGCGGACGCCTATCACTACATCCTGATGCGCATTCTGATGGCGGCCCGCACGCACGACCTCCAGGCGATCGACGGCCCCTTCCTCCAGATCCGTGACGTGGACGCGTACCGCGAGGTCGCGGGCCGTGCGGCGGCGCTGGGCTTCGACGGCAAGTGGGTGCTGCACCCGGGTCAGGTCGACGCGGCCAACGAGGTGTTCTCGCCCTCGCAGGACGACTACGACCACGCCGAGCTGATCCTCGACGCGTACGACTGGTGCACCTCCGAGGAGGGCGGCAAGAAGGGCTCGGCGATGCTCGGCGACGAGATGATCGACGAGGCGAGCCGCAAGATGGCCCTGGTCATCGCGGGCAAGGGCCGCGCGGCGGGCATGCAGCGCACCTCCAAGTTCGAAGCGCCGGAGGCCTGACCATGCAGTTCGGACGCACATACGAGGAATTCGAGGTCGGTGCGGTCTACAAGCACTGGCCGGGCAAGACGGTCACCGAGTACGACGACCATCTCTTCTGCCTGCTGACCATGAATCATCACCCGTTGCACATGGACAGCAACTACGCGGAGCGGACGGCCGATTTCGGAAAGAACGTCGTAGTCGGCAACTACATCTACTCGCTGCTGCTCGGCATGTCCGTTCCGGATGTCTCCGGAAAGGCGATCGCCAATCTCGAGGTCGAGTCGCTGAAGCATGTCGCGCCGACCTTCCACGGCGACACGATCTACGGCGAGACGACGGTTCTGGACAAGACTCCGTCAAAGTCCAAGAGCGACCGCGGAATCGTTTACGTGGAGACCAAGGGCTACAAGCAGGACGGGACGCTCGTCTGCGTGTTCCGTCGCAAGGTGATGGTCCCCACCGAGACCTACATCAAGGAGCGCGGCGGCGAGCAGCCCGGCCGCCCCGAGCTGAACCAGCCTTCCCAGAAGAACGCGGAGAAGTAGCCATGACGCGACTCGCCCAGACCGCCGGGCTCAACGACGTCCAGCAGGAAATCCTCTCCACGGTCCGGGATTTCGTCGACAAGGAGATCATTCCGGTCGCGACCCAGTTGGAGCACCGTGACGAGTACCCCACCGAGATCGTCGAGGGACTCAAGGAGCTCGGCCTGTTCGGGCTGATGATCCCCGAGGAGTACGGGGGCCTGGGTGAGTCGCTTCTCACATACGCGCTGTGTGTGGAGGAAATCGCCCGCGGCTGGATGAGCGTGTCGGGAATCATCAACACGCACTTCATCGTGGCGTACATGCTCAAGCAGCACGGCACCCAGGAGCAGAAGGACACGTTCCTGCCGCGGATGGCGCTCGGTGAGGTCCGGGGCGCGTTCTCGATGTCGGAGCCGGCGCTGGGCTCGGACGTCTCGGCGATCAGCTCCAAGGGCGTCAGGGACGGCGAGGAGTACGTCCTGAACGGCCAGAAGATGTGGCTGACGAACGGTGGTACGTCCTCGCTCGTCGCCGTTCTGTGCCGGAGTGACGAAGGCCACCCCGAGGGGACCGCCCCGCACAAGTCGATGACCACGTTCCTGGTCGAGAAGGAGCCCGGTTTCGGCGAGGTCCGGCCCGGACTCACGATTCCCGGCAAAATCGACAAAATGGGTTACAAGGGTGTCGACACGACCGAACTCATCATGGACGGGCTACGAATTCCGGCCAATCGGGTTCTGGGTGGCACCACCGGCCGAGGGTTTTACCAAATGATGGACGGAGTAGAGGTCGGCCGGGTGAATGTGGCGGCGCGTGGCTGCGGTGTCGCGCAGCGTGCATTCGAGCTGGGAGTTTCCTACGCACAGCAGCGTCAGACCTTCGGAAAGCCGATCGCCCAGCACCAGGCGATCCAATTCAAGCTGGCTGAAATGGCCACCAAGGTGGAAGCCGCCCATGCGATGATGGTAAACGCAGCGCGCAAAAAGGACTCCGGGGAGCGAAACGACCTGGAGGCAGGGATGGCGAAGTACCTCGCCTCCGAGTACTGCAAGGAAGTCGTCGAGGACGCCTTCCGTATCCATGGCGGTTACGGCTTCTCCAAGGAGTACGAGATCGAGCGCCTCTACCGGGAGGCCCCGATGCTGCTTATCGGTGAAGGTACCGCCGAGATCCAGAAAATGATCATCGGGCGCCGACTCCTCGAGGAGTACCGGATCCAGGGGTGATTGTCCCTTTCGAGACGATTTAGTCGCGAAGAAGATCACACCCTGTCACCCTCGGCCGGCGCCTTCCCACCGTCCGACTCGGCTGCTGGCTTGCCCAGTTGTTGCTCGCAACCGATAACATCGCCGGAAAAGCCGCCGTCCCCCGTTGCCAGCGCGGCATCATCCGCTACGAAGGTCATCCATGCCCGACAGCCAAACCTCTGCATCACGCGGCGGGGTCCGCCTTGCGCGCGGAGCTTCGCCGTGGCTCCTCCCGACCGTCGCCACCGCCGCACTCAGCCTCGCCCGGGCCCGCAGGTCCGGACGCTGGGCCGCGGTGGCCGTGCCCACCACCGCGCTCGCGGCGGGCATGCTGTGGTTCTTCCGCGACCCCGAGCGCGAGATCGCCCAGGGCCGCGTCATCTCGCCGGCCGACGGTGTGGTGCAGAGCATCATGCCGTGGAAGGACGGGCGCACCCGCGTCGCGATCTTCATGAGCCCGCTGAATGTTCACGTCAACCGTGCGCCTCTGGCCGGCACGGTGACGTCGGTCGAGCACGTCCCCGGCGGGTTCGTTCCGGCATTCAACAAGGAGAGCGAGAACAACGAGCGCGTTGTCTGGCACTTCGACACCGAGCTCGGCGACATCGAGATGGTGCAGATCGCGGGTGCGGTCGCCCGGCGCATCGTCCCGTACATCCCGCAGGGCACGAAGGTGGAGCAGGGCGAGCGCATCGGCCTGATCCGCTTCGGGTCGCGGGTCGACATCTACCTTCCGGAAGGTGTCGAGGTCGCGGTCGAGGTCGGCCAGGCCACCACCGCGGGGGTGACTCGAATTGACCGTGATTGATCCTGATACACAGGCAGGCTGGGTGCCCGAGTCGGAGTCCGAGGAGGACGCCGGCGAGGACATGCCGCTCTCTCTGCGGCTGTCGATAGCGGACACCCTGACTCTCGGTAACGCCACGTGCGGATTCATGGCGGTGTACTTCACCACCACCGGAATCCTGATCCCGCACCTCACGGGCAGCGACGAGAGCGGCATGGCCCGGCACTCCGCGGCCACCGCCGTGATCCTGATGCTCCTGGCGGCGGTCTTCGACCTCTTCGACGGGCTCGTGGCACGCAAGCTGCGCTCCTCGCCGATGGGTGCCGAGCTGGACAACCTCTCGGACCTGATCAGCTTCGGGCTCGCCCCGGCGTACTTCGTCCTCGTGTACGGCATGGTCGCGGACGACGCGCACCAGCGGGTCTCGGCGCTGGCGGCGATCGTGGTCCTGCTGGCGGTGGTGCTCAGGCTTGCGAGATTCTCCTGCGTGACCATGAAGGACGGCATGTTCCAGGGCATGCCGAGCCCCTTCGGAGCGCTCACGGTCGTCTCGATCGTGCTCCTGGAGCTGCCCTTCGTGCCGACGCTGCTCGCGATCGTCGGAGTGGCGTGGCTGATGGTCAGCCGAGTCGAGTACCCGAAGCCGCGGGGTGTCCTCGCGGTGGCGATGCTCAGCTGGATCGTGGCCGCGATGGGGCTCCTCGCCGCGTGGGCGTTCGACGCCCCCGGCGGTCAGCTGCTCCTCCAGACCGGCTGTGCGCTGCAGGTGGTCCTGGGAGCGGTCATCCCGCTCTTCGCGACGGCCCGGCGGGTGAACACCATCCGTGACAACCGGCGTGAGGCACGGACCGCGCAGCTGCCGTAGCGGCACGCAGTACATGAGAAGGACCCGGGTGCTCCCCAGCACCCGGGTCCTTCTGCGTGGGGACGCACCGCCGATGTCCGCGCGGCCGGCCGGCCGCGCCCAGTATGTTTGGGCCGGACCGGCCGACGGGCGCCGTCCTCCGAACCATGCCTTGATGATGAAGGACTCGGAACCCGATGACAGACAACTCCGACATGATCGACTTCGTACGAGCGCGCCTCGCCGAGGAAGAGCTCATCGCGCAGGCGGCGGGCGGCGACAGCTGGCGGTGTCCCGCCGATGTGCCCGGCGAAGTCCACGACCGGTCCGGGGGCATCGCGTTCAGCGTGCGGAATCTCGGTTTCGACCAGCACATCGCCTTCCAGGACCCGGCGCGTACGCTGCGCCGCATCGAGACGAGCAGGGTGCTCCTCGACGAGTACGCGGAGGTCTCCGTCCTGGACACCGACCGCCCCGATCACGACTTCCGGTCCGGCCGGGCCGTCGGCCTGGGATTCGCCGTCCGGCAACTGGCCGCGGAACATGCCGGCCATCCCGGGTACCGGGCCAGATGGCTCCCCCGGTTCATCCAGTAGCGGCGGCGGTCATCCTGCGGATGGCAACAGGGGGCTAAGGTTTCAGAAGGAGCCCGTCGCATCGCATCGCGCGGGGAGGCCATGCACCGACACCGCAACACATCGGACAACACCCAGGAGCTCCTTCTCACCCTTGGGCGTCTTGTCGATCAGGCCCTGGAGAACATCAGGCTCCAGCGCGCCCGGGCGGAGATGGGCCTGGCCCTGCAGCGGCACATGCTCCCCACCGAGCTGCCCGACTTCCCGGGCATCCGGATCGGGGCCCGGTACTCGCCCTCGCAGGACGGCATGGCTGTCGGCGGCGACTTCTACGACGCGTTCCCGATGCGGGACGGGGTCGCGGGGATCACCATCGGCGACGTGCAGGGGCACGGGGTGGAGGCCGCCGCCTTCATGGGTGAGGCCCGCGCCAGCCTCAGGGCGCTCGCCAGCGTCACGACCGACCCCGGCACGGTGCTGGCCTGCGCCAACGATCTGCTCATCTCGCTGGGCGGCGACCTGTTCACGACCTGCTGCCTGCTGAGCATCGCCCCGCAGAGCAGCGAGCTGTCCGTGGCGCGGGCCGGACACGTGCCGATCGTATGGGGCACCGACGACGGTGACTCGGGCATCTCCCAGGACGACGGCGGGGTGCCCCTGGGCATCCTGCACGACCAGTGGTACCCCGTGACCCGTCGGCGGCTGGCGCGGCCCGGGTATCTGGTCCTGCTGACCGACGGGGTCGTGGAAGGGCCGTCGTACCCGATCGACGAGGGGCTCGCCGCGGTGGCGGAGGTGGTCGGCGCGGCCGGCGGAGCCGACCCCGGCGAGCTGGCCGAGCGGGTGATCCAGGTGGCGGACCTGACCGGTCACGAGGATGACGCCGCCGTACTCGTCGTGCGCTACGACGGCCCGCCGGGAGCGGCCGGCCGGGAGGGGGCGTGACCCGCTCGCGGGCCGGGGCGGGGGCGGGACGTACTCCGCTCGCGAATCGGGGCGGGGGCGGGACGTACTCCGTTCGCCGACCGCACCGGCGCGATGCCCCCGCGCGCCCCGGCGGCACGCGGGGGCCTGGTGTCCGATGCTGGAGTCGTGGACAGAGCACGGCTCCGACAACTGACGGTCGAGGTCCTGACGGTCCTCGCGGTGGCAGCCTGCTACTACGCGACGGCCCGTCTGGGTCTGCTCCAGCAGCTGGTGCGCGGCCAGGTCACCCCGCTGTGGCCGCCGACCGGGATCGCGGTCGCGGCACTGCTGGTGTTCGGGCTACGGATCTGGCCCGGTATCGCCCTCGGCGCCCTCGCCGTCAACATCGTCATCGGGCCCTCCGTGCTGCCCGTACTGGTCATCGCCGCCGGGAACACGGTCGCCCCGATCTGCTCCTACCTGCTGCTGCGGCGTGCGGGATTCCGCAGCGAGCTCGACCGGCTGCGGGACGCACTGGCACTGGTCTTCCTGGGCGCGCTGGCGGGCATGCTGATCAGCGCGACGGTGGGCACCGGCACCCTGGTCCTCTCGGGCTCGCTCCCGGCCGAGGGGTTCTGGCCGACGTGGTCGGTCTGGTGGACGGGCGATGCCATGGGCGTCATGGTCGTGACACCGTTCCTGCTCGTCGTCCGAAACGCCCGCCTGCCGTACGGCATCGGCCCGGCGAGGTGGGCGGAGGCTGTCGCACTGGGGGTGTGCACCGCGGCCGTCACCGTGGTGGCGACCGACACCAGTACTTCGCTGCTCTTCCTCGTCTCCCCGTTCCTGATCTGGGCCGCCTTCCGCTTCGAACGGGCCGGCGCCGCCTGCTGCGCGCTGGGTGTGTCCACGCTGGCGAGCCTCGCCGCCGGACGGATGACCGGCCCCTTCGCCCACCACGGCCTGCTGACCAACATGATCACCCTCCAGGCGTTCATCGGCACCACCGCGCTCGTCTCCTTGCTGCTGGCGGCGGTCGTCACCGAACGGAACCGCACCTACCGCGAGATCAAGCGGCTCTGCGCGCAGCTCTCCGAGAAGGTCACCCGTCAGGACCTCTGAGTCACTCCATCGGTCCTGCGACGGGTGCGCGGGCCCACGATCGGCAGCAGGCTGAGGGGCGACGGCACCGCGACGAGGGCAACCGGACGCCGATATTCGGGCGATCGGGCGCCGTAAGAGGTGGAGCCATGCCCCATGTGTCTGCGAATGTCCATGTGTCCCGCCCCGCCGACGAGATCTTCTCGTTCCTCCGGGATCCGCGGAACCTGGCCGAGTGGTCATCGAGCATAGACCGGGTCATCGAGGGCCCGGTCTCCGCCGAGCTGGGTGACGAGTACACCTGCAAGTTTCCTGGCAGGCGGCGGGCGCACCGGCTCCGGTGCACCGCGAGCTCACCCGTCGAGTACCTGGTCTTCCGCTGTGCGGGCATGTGGACGCCACTGGGCCGCCACTCCCCGGAGCTGGAGTTCCGGCTGAGTCCGGGCCGGCTGGGCACGACGGTCACCGTCTCGGTCAAGCCCCATCTGGACGGCGGCATGATCATTCTCGCGCCGTTCGTGACGATGGCCTGGCGCCGGGACCTGCCTGCGGAGCTCCAGAGTCTGGCCGAGCTGCTGAGCGGCGGGGACGGGGCGGGGCACGCCGAGGACGGCCGGGGCGCGGGGAAAGGCGGGGACGCGGGGGACGGCGGGGGCGCGGTGCCTTCCGTGGGATGGCTGAGCTGATCTCCGGTGGCCGGGCGGGGCGTCGGATCGACGCCCCGCCCGGCCACCGGAGAAAGCCACGGAGCTACAGCAGGAAGTCGCGTGCGATCGACTCGGATGCCCGTTCCAGCAGGGGTCCCGCCTGGGCCATGGAGACCGCGGGGTCCGGCTCCAGGTCTGCGAGGGCGTACGCACGGCGGATGCCTGCCGCGGTCAGGGCCTCCGGCGGCAGGGCCAGGCGGCCGCAGACCGCCACGACCTCGATCCCCGCGGCGCGGGCCGCCGCGGCCACTCCTGCCGGGGCCTTGCCGTGCAGGGTCTGCTCGTCGAGCGAGCCCTCACCGGTGATCACCAGCGTGGCGCGCGCCAGCGCCGGGGCGAAGCCGAGAACGTCGAGCATGACCTCGATGCCGGGGCGGAACCGGGCTCCGAGCGCGACCAGCGCCCCGTAGCCGATGCCGCCCGCCGCGCCTGCTCCCGGCAGCGCCGCGTGATCCGGGCCGAGGACGGACGCGTAGTGGGCGAGCGCCGCGTCGAGCGTCGCGATGTCCTGCTCGGTGGCGCCCTTCTGCCTGCCGTAGACCTCGGGGGCACCCTTCGGGCCCGTCAGCGGGTTGTCCACGTCGCTGGCGAGGATCAGGTCCACATCGGCCAGTCGCGGATCGAGGCCGGACAGGTCCGCCTCCGCCAGGTCGGCGAGGCCGCCGCCGCCGGGGGCCACGGGCTTGCCGTCCGCGTCCAGGAAGCGGGCGCCGAGCGCGGCCAGCATGCCCGCGCCGCCGTCCGTCGTCGCGCTGCCGCCGACGCCGAACACGATCGTCCGGGCACCCGCGTCGAGCGCGGCGGCGAGCAGCTCGCCGGAGCCGTACGTCGTGGCCGTGAGCGGGGCGAACACCCCCGCGGGCAGGTGCTGGAGGCCCGACGCCTCGGCCATCTCCACCACCGCCGTGGTGCCGCGCAGGGCGTACGCCGCGGTCACCGGATCACCGAGCGGCCCGGTCACCCGCGCCTCGCAGGGCTCGAATCCGGCGGCCACCGCCGCCGCCACCGTGCCGTCGCCGCCGTCCGCCACGGGCAGGGTCTCGACCCGCACGTCGGGGACGACCCGCCGCAGCCCGGCCGTCACCCGCTCCGCGACCTGTACGGCCGTGAGCGAGCCCTTGAACTTGTCCGCCGCGACGAGCACGCGTGCGGTCTCCATCACTGCTCCGTCCGCCACCTTGCATCCCTTGCTTTCGAACAGGCAGTCGCGCCGCCCCCGACCCTATCCGCAGCGGATACCCGCTGCCCAGAGCCGTCGTCCTGCGGGCTCCGCCCTGCTACTACGCTGCCTGCGTGACCACCACTGACTACGCCACCTACATCGCGGGGCTCCCCCGGGTGCTGGCCGCCGCGGCCACCGTGTTCCGGGACGACCGGGGGCGGGTGCTGCTCGTCGAGCCGAACTACCGGGACGGCTGGGCGCTGCCCGGCGGAACGGTCGAGTCCGACGACGGCGAGAGCCCGCGGCAGGCCGCGCGACGCGAGACGGCCGAGGAGATCGGTCTCGATCTCGCACCGGGGCGGCTGCTGGCCGTCGACTGGGCGCGCGGCCCGCGACGTCCGCCGATCGCCGCGTACCTGTACGACGGCGGGGTGCTGGACGAGGCGCGGTTGAAGGCCATCCGGCTCCAGGAGGAGGAACTCCTGTCCTGGAAGCTGGTCGAGCCCGAGGAGATCGACCGCTATCTGCTCGGCGCGCTCGCACTGCGGGTGAAGGCCGCACTGGCTGTGCTCGAATCCGGTGGCGGCGCGGCGGAGCTGGAGGACGGACACCCGGTGGACAGCTGACGCCCGAGGCCGGATACAGCCCGAATCACCCTTCTGTCCCGTTGTGCTGACCAGCCGTCGGCTGATAGTCCGGTCGACGGCTGCCGGACCGTTGAGTTCATGTGCCATTGGTCCGCAGTGCACGCTCGACCGGCATCATCCGGACTCCACGACAGCGGAGGGATCATGCGTAAGCACACGGGACACCTCGGCGGGCGACTGGCCACGGTCGTCGCAGCGTTCGCCTGTACGGCCGTCGTCGCCACGGCGTCGGCGGCGCTCGCGGAACCGGCATCGGCCGCGGTGCCGGCCGCACCCGGCGGCCTGCCGCAGTCGGTCGACGGGGGCGCCTGGCAGTCCGGCCACGTCCAGGGCATGGCCATCGACCGCCGCAAGGGCTTCATGTACTTCTCGATGACCAATCTGCTGGTCAAGACCGACCTCAAGGGCAATCCGGTCGGCTCGGTCACCGGATTCACCGGCCACCTCGGCGATCTGGACTTCAACGAGAAGGACGGCCGGGTCTACGGCTCGCTGGAGTACAAGGAGGCGAAGTCCTTCTACATCGCGATCCTCGACGTCGACCGCATCGACCGGATGGACATGGACGCCCAGTCCACCGGGGTCGTCTCGACCGTCTACCTCAAGGAGGTCGTGAAGGACTTCACCGCCGACATGAACGGCGACGGGGTCTTCGACGGCGACACGGGCAACACGCCCGACCACCGCTACGGCTGCAGCGGCATCGACGGCGTCGCCTTCGGTCCGGCGTTCGGTGACCGGCGCG
This sequence comes from Streptomyces sp. NBC_00012, assembly GCF_045040875.1. NCBI lineage: Bacteria > Bacillati > Actinomycetota > Actinomycetes > Kitasatosporales > Streptomycetaceae > Streptomyces > Streptomyces sp. NBC_00012. The sequence continues at coordinate 1,626,003 of NZ_CP108309.1, forward strand.
GCGACCGCGCCACGAAGAAGCTGACCGTCGCGTACGGCGTGTACGCCAACGCGGGCCGCGCGGACAACGACCACCAGGTACTGCTCCAGTACGACGTCACCCGGTGGAAGAAGTACGAACGCCCGCTGACCGAGTCGGCCCCGCACACCAGTGGACCCGCCCACGTAGGCGGCAAGTTCTTCGCGTATACCGGGAACACCACGTACGGCGTGCAGAACCTGGAGTACGACGGCCACAGCGGCAACTGGCTGATGGCCGTCTACAAGGGGACCAAGCCGGGCTTCCCCAACTACTCGGTCTTCGCCCTGGACGGTGCTCGCAAGCCGGTGCGCGGCCCGGTCCGCGGGCAGCAGCGGCCCGAGCGCGGTCTGCTGCTCCCGCTGCTGCGCGAGGGCGCGCACGATGCCACGACGGGGACGTACGGGTGGCCGGCACCGGGCCAGTACGGGCAGTACGGGCTGGTCTCGCTCGACGACGGGCGGTTCTACGTGGCGCGCAGCGGCACGCTCCAGGACGGCGGCGTCACCAAGCAGACGGCGCGGGCCGAGCTGAACACCTGGACGGGCCTGACCCCGTCTCCGTTCAGCCCCGCCGCTCCCGCTGCCTGACACCCCGCCGGGGAGACGTCCCGGGGCTCGCCGCCGGGGCGAAAACGCCTCGCGCCGGGTGACCGGCGCTGCCTACGCTCGCGGCATGACTCTCGTCGCGATCCTCAGCGGCGCCGGTATCTCCACGGACTCCGGCATCCCCGACTACCGCGGGCCCAACGGGCTCTGGCGCAAGGACCCGGAGGCCGAGAAGCTCGTCACGTACGACTACTACATGGCCGATCCGGAGATCCGCCGCCGCTCCTGGCAGATGCGCCGCACCAGCGCGACCTGGGCCGCCGAGCCGAACGCGGCGCACCGCGCGGTGGCGGAGCTGGAGCGGTCCGGCACCCCGGTACGAGTGATCACGCAGAACGTCGACGGGCTGCATCAGCTCGCCGGGCTCTCCGCCCGCAAGGTCCTGGAACTGCACGGGACCGCACGCGAGGTGGTCTGCACCCGCTGTCACGCCCGCTCCGCGATGAGCGAGGCGCTGGCCCGGGTGGAGGCGGGAGAGGCCGACCCGTCGTGCGCGGTCTGCGGCGGCATCCTCAAATCGGCCACGGTCATGTTCGGTGAGCGGCTCGACCCGATGGTGCTGGGCCAGGCGATGTCGATCGCGAAGGCCTGCGAGCTGTTCATCGCGGTCGGTACGACGCTCCAGGTGCAGCCCGCCGCGTCGCTGGCCGGGATCGCGGTGGACAACGGGGCACGGCTCATCGTGGTGAACGCGGAGCCGACCCCGTACGACGAACTGGCCGAGGCGGTCGTCCGCGAGCCCATCGGCACGGCGCTGCCCGCGCTGCTGCGGCGACTGGCCGTCGGCAGGGGGCCGGTCGTGGGTTCCGACGGGGCTCCCGGCGGGGCTCCCGGCGGGACTTCCGGGGGCTGAGGTACCGGGGGCAGGTGGGGCCGGTGGGGCTGGTGGGGCCGGTGGGGCCGGAAAGCGCTCGCGGACCCGGCCCGGCCGGGAGTTGTCGCAGGGGGCCTGTACGGTCCCCCGCATGACAGAACCCTCCCGCCTCGACAACACCCGTGCCTCGTACGACACCGTCGCCGCCGACTACGCAGTGCTGCTGGCCGACATGATGCCGAAGAAGCCGTACGACAATGCCGTGCTGACCGCCTTCGCGGAGATCGTGACCGCGGGCGGCGGCGGCCGGGTGGGCGATCTGGGCTGCGGTCGCGGTCGTGTGACGGCCCAGCTGCGCGATCTCGGGCTGACCGCGTTCGGCATCGACCTCTCCCCCGGCATGATCGCGGTGGCCCGCGAGACCTATCCGGACCTCGACTTCGACGAGGGTTCGATGACCGCTCTGGACCTGGCGGACGGCAGCCTGGCCGGTGCGCTCGCCTGGTACTCCCTGGTCCACACCCCGCCGGAGCAGCTTCCCGGCATCTTCGCCGAGTTCCATCGGGTCCTGGCGCCGGGCGGACATCTGCTCATGGCCTTCAAGGCCGGCGACGAGTGTGTGCGGCTGGAGCGGGCGTACGGCCATGCGGTGACACTCGACGTCTACCGCTTCGTGCCCGACGCCGTGGCCGAGATGCTGGAGAAGGCCGGGTTCCGCGTCCAGTCCCGGCTGGTCCGCGAGGCGGACGAGTGGGAGAAGACCCCGCAGGCCTTCTTCGTGATGGTGAAGCCCGTGGCACCGTAGCGGCCCGGCCGTGGCCGGCCGGGCAGGCTCAGTGGTCGAGTTCCTGCTGTACGCGCCGCGAGGGGCGGAACGTGTACAGGTCGAGGATCTCCGGCGGGTCCACCAGCCCGGGACCGCCCGCCTCGACCCACGTGACGATGTCCGTCACGGCGTCCGGGTCGTTGACCAGCCCGAGCCAGACCGGCCGGCCGCCCGCGCGGCGGCCCTCGGCCGACGGCTGCACGACGACGACATTGGCCCGTTCGCAGGAGTCCAGGCACTCCACGGCACGTACGGTGGCGACCGCGCCGAGCGAGCGCCGCAGCTCGGCGAGCTGGCCGGCGTGGTCCACGTCCGGGATCTTGGGCGTCCCGCAGCAGCAGCCGCGGCAGACGCTGACGGTGGGCCGGGGCGTCCCCTCGGCGGGGGCCGCCCTTCGGGTGCGGCGGCTCATGCGGGGACGCCTCCGGTGCGGGCGGGAATGATCACCAGGGGACTGTACCGATCCCCGCCACCGGATCGAACACCTACTCTCCCCCGTTCGGGGGTGGGGTACAGTTGATGGCTGCGAAGGGGAGTAGCCCCGCAAACCGGTCGTCGACACACTGGAGCCCCCGGGTTCCCGGTGGCCGGGCCCGTGGATTGCCACGGGCGGGCGAGACCTTCGGTCAGGTATGACACGCCCGCGCCCCCGTGGGCGCTGCCGTCATGCCGGGCCGAGTGGTCCTCCGGAAGCCCGAGCGGCGCTTCGCGAAGGCCCGGGGCCCGGCTCTCACAGAAAGCCACCCGGAATGCACCTCGACCCCTGGGCGATCCTCACCGCCTTCGGTCTGATCTTCCTCGCGGAGCTCCCCGACAAGACGATGTTCGCGTCGCTCGCCATGGGCACCCGCATGCGACCGCTGTACGTCTGGTTCGGCACGTCTTCCGCGTTCATCGTGCACGTCGCCATCGCGGTGGGGGCGGGCAGCCTGATCGGGCTGCTGCCCGGCTGGATCGTCAAGCTCGTCTCCGCCTCCCTCTTCGCGTTCGGGGCCTTCATGCTGCTGCGCTCGGGCGGCGGCGATGACGACGAGGACGGCTCCACGAAGACGGTGACCGGTTTCTGGCCGGTCTACTCGACCGCGTTCATGGCCGTCTTCATCAGCGAGTGGGGCGACCTCACCCAGATCACCACGGCCAACCTGGCCGCGAGCAACGGCACCTGGTCCACGGCGATCGGGTCAGCGGCCGCCCTGATGTCCGTCTCGGCGCTGGCGCTGCTCGCCGGGCGCTTCATCGCCAAGCGCGTACCGCTGAAGACCGTGCAGCGGATCGGCGGGCTCTGCATGCTGGGGCTGGCGATCTGGACCCTGGTGGAGATCTTCACCGGCTGACGGCCGGCGCGTACGCAGGCGGCTCGGGGACGGGCCCGGACCTCGGTGTCCGGGCCCGTCCCGTGTCCGCGGGCGGGGTCAGAAGAGCGCCGGGGTGTCGTCCCGCGTGCCGTTCTCGAAGGCCAACAGCCGCTGTTTGCGGTCGAGTCCGCCGCCGTAGCCGGTGAGACTGCCCGAGGCGCCGATGACACGGTGGCAGGGGACGATGATGCCCACCGGGTTCTTCCCGTTGGCCAGCCCCACCGCCCGTGAGGCGCCCGGTTTGCCGAGGTTCTCGGCCAGTTCGCCGTACGATCGGGTCTCGCCGTACGGGATCAGCCGCAACTGCTCCCAGACGCTGCGCTGGAACGGGGTGCCGTCCAGGCGCAGCGGCAGGTCGAAGGTGCGCAACTCCCCGGCGAAGTAGGCGTCGAGCTGGCGGACGGCCTCCGTGAAGGGCCGCGGGTCACGTTCGCCGAAGGTCTCCTCGGGCGGGCGGTGCCGCTGACCGGTCATGTAGAGGCCCGCCAGGACCCCGTCGGTGGCGACGAGGGTGAGCGGACCGTACGGGCTGTCGACGACGGCGTGACGCCGGGTCGCACCGGGCGGATGCGGATCGGTCATGGCTGGACTTCCCGGTTCTCAGGTGGGCAGGTGGTTGATGGGGTGGTCGTCCACGGTCCACAGGTACTGGACCGCGTACGCCCGCCAGGGGCGCCAGGCGGCCGCGCGGGCGGTGAGCGCCGCGGGTGTCGAGGGGAGGCCGAGCTCCTCGGCGGCCCGCCGGATGCCGAGGTCGGTGGGGAGGAAGGCGTCCGGGTCGCCGAGCGCCCGCATCGCGATCACCTCCACGGTCCAGGGGCCGAAGCCGGGGAGTGCGGTCAGTTCGGTCCGCGCCCGTTCCCAGTCGGTGTCGGTGCCCAGCCGCAGTGTTCCGTCGGCGAGTGCGGCGACGAGCGTGGTGAGGGTGGTGCGGCGGCTGCGCGGCAGGGCGAGCTGTTCCGGGTCGAGCCCGGCGAGGGCCGCCGGGTCCGGGAAGAGGTGGGTGAGACCGCCCTCCGGGTCGTCGACCGGCAGACCGTGCGCGCCGACCAGGCGGGCCGCGTGGGTGCGGGCGGCGGCGGTCGAGACCTGCTGGCCGAGCACCGCCCGTACGGCGAACTCCGCGCCGTCGACGGTACGCGGCACCCGTCGGCCCGGCGCCTTGTCGACCAGCGGGGCAAGCAGCGGATCGGCGCGCAGCTGTTCGTCGACGGCCTCCGGGTCGGCGTCCAGGTCGAGCAGCCAGCGGCAGCGGCTGATCGCGAGGGTGAGGTCGCGCGGGTCGGTGAGGGAGAGCCGGCAGGCGATGTGGTCGGGGTGCGGGGTGAGGGCGACGATGCCGTGGCCGTACCGCAGGACGAGGGTGCGGCGGTAGGCGCCGTCGCGCCACTCCTCGACGCCGGGGACGGCGGTCGCGACGAGGTGACCGAAGAGGTTGCTGGGGTTGAGCGGGGCCCGGTACGGCAGCCGCAGCGCGATCACGCCCGGGGTGGCCGGGGGTCTCCCGGACCGCGCGGCACGGCTGCGCAGTTCGCCCGGGGCGAGCGCGAAGACCTCGCGGACGGTGCCGTTGAAGGTACGGATCGAGGAGAACCCGGCGGCGAACGCGACTTCCGCCATGGGGAGTCCGGTGGTCTCGATGAGCAGTCTCGCGGTCTGGGCGCGCTGTGCGCGGGCCAGGGCGAGCGGCCCGGCTCCGAGCTCGGCGAGCAGCTGGCGTTCGATCTGCCGGGCGGAGTAGCCGAGTCGGGCGGCGAGTCCGGGGACGCCCTCGCGGTCGACGACACCGTCCCGGATGAGCCGCATCGCGCGGGCCACGGAGTCGGCTCGGGCGTTCCACTCCGGGGAGCCGGGGCTGGTGTCGGGCCGGCACCGTTTGCAGGCACGGAATCCGGCCTGCTGACAGGCCGCGGCACTGGGGTAGAAGGTCATGTTCTCGACCTTGGGCGGCACGGCCGGGCAGCTGGGGCGGCAGTAGATCCGGGTGGTCAGGACCGCCGTGAAGAACCAGCCGTCGAAGCGGGCTTCCTTGGAGTGGACGGCCCGTACGCAGCGCTCGGTGTCGGTGTACATGGCTCAAGCATCCGCCACCCGGCGTCCCGAGGCTGGCGAGAATCCGACATGGACCTCACGCTGCCAGGAACTCTTCGGCGTCCGGCGACAGCCGCCCCGGGCGAGGAGTCCGCTCAGGGTGGACACCCCCTGACGCGGTCGCCCCGCCCGGGGCGGCTGTCACCAGGAGGACTTGGTGACTCCCGGCAGGAATCCGGCATGCGCCTGCTCGCGTGCGCGGACCCGGGACAGGCCGAACTTCCGCAGGTATCCGCGGGGCCGCCCGTCCACGCTGTCGCGGTTGCGCACCCGGGTCGCACTGGCGTCGCGCGGCTGGCGCCGGAGCTCGTCCGCGGCGGCCCGGCGTTCGGTGTCCGTGGTGGACGGACGGCGGATGAGTTCCTTCAGCTCGGCGCGGCGGGCGGCGTACCGCTCGACGGCCGCCCTGCGCTTCTCGTTCTGCGCGGTCTTGCCCTTCTTGGCCATCAGACCTTCCCTCCCCTGGCCCGGACACGGGCGACGGCCGCCTCGATCCCGATGCTGTCGACGGTCCTGATCGCCCTGGCGGCGAGCGTGAGCCGGACGTACCGGCCCTCGCTCGGCAGCCAGTACCTCTTGCGCTGGATGTTGGGGTCGAAGCGGCGTGGAGTGCGCCGGTGTGAGTGGGAGATGTTGTTGCCGAAGCCCGGCCGGGCGCCGGTCAGTTGGCAGTGGGCGGACACAGTGCTACCTGCTTTCCACGGAGAAACATTTGTTGGAAATGGAAATCATTGCCATATAGTAGCGGTCATGGCTCCCAACGAACTACGCCCGGTCGTCAGGCCCCGCCGGCTGCCCGTCCTCATCGTCGGCGGGCTCCACTCCGACGCGCGCAGAGAGGTGGTGGAACGACTGCTGCGCACCGTCCCCGGCAGCGTCGCGCTCCACCACGATCTGGCCACGGCCGCCGAGGCAACCGTGCGGCGCCTCGTCCGCGACGCGTCGGGCGAACTGTCGCGCGGACAGGCCCCGCTCGTCGACGACTGCGCCTGCTGCGCGTTGCGCGAGGACCTGGTGCCGGAGCTGGAGCGGCTGGCCGCCGACGGGGCGACCCGGCTCGCGGTGGTCGAGCTGTGGGACTCCGTCGAGCCGAGGGCGATGGCCGAGACCGTCGTCACGCACGGCGGCGACGCCCTCGAACTCACCAATGTGATGACGGCCGTCGACCCCGCTCTCGTCATGCCCTGCCTCGGGAACGGCGACGACCTGGCCGACGCCGGCCTGGCGGCGGCCGCCTCGGACCGGCGGACCGTCGGCGACACCTGGGCACGACAGCTGGAGTACGCGCCGGTGCTCGTCCTCGTGGACGGCGACGACGCCGACGACGAGAACCGCGCACTGCTGACGCAGCTCCATCCCACGGCGCGTCACGTATCGGTCGATTCAGGGGAGTTGGAACCCCTCGCGTTCGCGGGCTTCGACGTGGAATCGGCGGCGGCGGCCCAGCACCCGGCCTGCGCACTGCTGCCGCAGGAGGCGGACGGGGCCGGGGTCGCCACGCTCGTCTGGCACCACCACCGCCCCTTCCACCCCGAGCGGCTCTTCCAGGCACTGGAGGAGCTGTGCTGTGCGGCGGCGCGCAGCCGGGGCCGCTTCTGGCTCGCCGACCGCCCCGACACCCTGCTGGCCTGGTACGCCGCCGGTGGTGCCCTCTGCGTGGAGAGCGCGGGCCCGTGGCTGGCCTCCCTGCCGGACGCGGCCTGGGACATGGTGCCTCCGGTCCGCCGGGCGGCGGCCGCCCTGGACTGGCACCCCGAGCACGGCGACCGCTGCCAGCACCTCGTCTTCACCTCCCCCGGCCTCGACCGGGACGGGCTGGCCCGGCTCCTCGACGCCTGCCTGCTCACCGACGCCGAATACGCCGCGGGCCCCGAGGCGTGGAGACGGCTCCCGGCCCCCTTCGACTCGTTCCTCGACCCGGTCCGCTGACTCCGGCGGCGGCGGAAGTCCCGTGCCGGCACGGTCGGCCGACGCACCGTCCGGCCGCGCCCGGATCAGCTCTGCGCCGCCAGTACTTCTTCGAACTCCACGTACGCATGCGCGTCGAACAGCACGAACCGCACATCCTCCACGGGCGGCACGGCCTCCGCCAGGACCGTGCGGACGGCGATGCGGGCCCCGTCGTCCATCGGCCAGCCGTAGATCCCGGTCGAGATGGCCGGGAAGGCGACGGTACGCGCCCCCAGCTCCCCGGCCACCCGCAGTGATTCGCGGTAGCAGGAGGCGAGGAGCGCCGAGCGGTCCTCGGAGCTGCTCCAGACCGGGCCCACGGTGTGGACGACCCAGCGCGCGTCCAGCTGCCCGGCCGTCGTGGCGACGGCCTGGCCGGTGCGCAGGCCCTTTCCGTACCTCGACGCGCGCAGCTCCCGGCACGCGGCGAGGATCTCCGGACCGCCCCGTCGGTGGATCGCGCCGTCGACCCCGCCCCCGCCGAGCAGGGAGGAATTCGCCGCGTTGACGATGACGTCGGCGGACTGCCGGGTGATGTCGCCGCGGACCAGGGTGACGGTCACGCCCTCGGGTGTACGCATGCGGACCATCATGCCCTGCGAGGTGCGCAGGCCGTCCGCAGGCGTCGCCGGACCGTCCTCACCGCGTGGTGCCCACCACGCCTCGCACCCCGGCGGCGCACTGTGGGACCGGCGGCGGATTCCACTACCACCGGAGTACTGATTCGACCGCCCCCCGTGCGCTCGCCCATCTGACTGAGTCTCTGTCAAGGCGCTTGTGTCATATTCCGTCCGTATGGGTCACTTGAGTATCTCAACCGGTGGGCCGCCCATCCTTCTCCGGGGGAGCGCGGAACCGTTCTGATCGCCGGCCGTGCGTGTATGACTGACCTCGGCATCGGTTGCTCGGGATGGCCGCGATGGGCGCCCCCGAAGAGGACTTGGATCCGACCAGTCGCCTCTGCCTGATCACTGCAGAGGCTGATGCGGCAGCCCCCGGCCTCTGCAAGGGAGCGGTGCGCGAGCAATCCGCGCACACCGGGTACCTCGTCGTCAAGGTCACGGGCGTGGCCGCGAACTCTGCGGCCCGCGTGCGGTCATGGCGGCCGTGAGCGAGTCGACATCAGGCACGTGAACACCTCGGCCTCGTGCCGAGGGGAGAAGTTCGACAGCTGTCGGTTCATCACCGCGGGGCAGCGCCGGCTCGTACGGCACTGCACCCGTGGTGGGCCCGGCCACGGCGTCCGGGGCCGAGGCCCGCTGCACAGCCCATCACGGTTCCTCCGCGGCGAAGACCGCTGTCGGCGCCTTCTCCCAGCAGACAACTTTCGGACGCTTCCCCTCGGGTGCGTCCAACGACATACCCGTGGGAGCGGCCGAGGAGGAGGCGAGCGAGAAAGGCCGGTTCGGCGACCCGGCGGTCCACGTCGTGGCCAGGGGCCCCGACCGTGACCTGACTCGAAGCCCACTCCCCGATCTCACACCGCGGTTCACGCAGGAAGGACGACCATGCCAATCAGTCCGAACCAAGGCTCCAACGGTGGCGGTACCACCGTCACCATCACGGGCACCAACCTCTCGGGTACCACCGCTGTGCTCTTCGGCACCAAGCCGGCCACCAACGTCACCAATGTCTCGCCCACCCAGGTCACCGCTGTCTCGCCGGCCGGCTCCGGCGCGGTCGGCGTGACGGTGACCACGCCGGGCGGCACCAGCAACCCGATTTCGTTCTTCTACGTCGGCGCCCCGTTCAAGTCCGGTCTGAGCGTGAGCTCGGGCCCGACCGCGGGCGGCAACACCATCGTCATCAGCGGTACCGGCCTGTCCACCGCTACGGGGGTGTCCTTCGGCGCCAACACCGTGACGCCGACGGTGCTTTCGGACAGCCAGCTCAGCGTCGTCGTGCCCGCGGGTGCGGCAGCCGGGCCGGTGAGCGTCAGTGTGACAACCGCCGGAGGTGCCAACAACGGCCTGTCGTACACGTACATCGACGTCCCGACCATCACCGGGCTCACGCCGGCATCCGGACCGACCTCCGGCGGAACCGCGGTGACCATCACGGGCACCAACCTGACCTCGACGAGCCAGGTCACGTTCGACGGAGTGGCGGCACCGTTCTCGGTCATCAACGCGACGACGGTGTCCGCCGTCACGCCGCCCGGCACCGTCGGTGCGGTCGACGTCACTCTCTCCAACCCCGCGGGTACAGCCACGGATGCGGGCGCCTTCACGTATGCGGCGGGCCCCGGCATCTGATCCGCCACGGCTGCGGCACCGGCTGCCGACGCGGGTCAACGCCCGGCGCCGGTACCGCATCCGATTCCTGATGTCCGCCCGGTCCGGGACGACGGTTTCCCGGCCGGGCGGCCATCCCGCTCGGCACCACCCGCTCATCGTCGCCGGGCCAGGAGGTTCGGGCGGCACTCCCCTCACCACATTCCCGCCTCTGCGTCCTGTCCACAGCGCCCCGCTGACAGCCTCTCGCATCACATCACCAGACAGGAGAACGGCTGTGGACCACTCCGACAGCTCGATGCCTCATGCCATGCTGCCGTCGACGGCCGCGGCGGCCCCCGTCATCACAACGAGCAGCCCTTCCTCGGGGGCCGCCGGAACGGTCGTCGCGCTGACCGGCACCGGATTCACCGGTGCGACCGCGGTCACCTTCGGCGGCACTCCGTCCGCCTCCTTCACCGTGGTGTCCGCGACCCAGATCACCGCGAACGCCCCGGCCGGTGCGGGCACCCTGCAGGTCACGGTGACCACGCCCGACGGAACCAGCAACGGCGTCGGCTTCACCTACACGATCCCGACGCCCACGATCAGTTCCCTCGCCCCCAACCAGGGTTCGGCCGATGGCGGAACCCTGGTCACGTTGACCGGCACCGGCTTCACCGGAGCCACCTCGGTCCACTTCGGTGCCGTGGCCGCCGCGTTCACCACCGTCTCCGCGACGCAGGCCACCGCGGTCGCTCCCGCCGGTTCCGCAGGCACTGTCAATGTCACGATCACCACTCCGGGCGGCACCAGCACCGGGATCCCCTACGCGTATCTCGCCGTTCCGGTTCTGGGCAGTGTGAATCCGGCCCAGGGGCCGCTCGCGGGCGGCAACAGCATCAGCTTGTCCGGGACCGGCCTCACCGGAACGACCTCCGTTCGCTTCGGGACCGGGGCGGCGATTTCGTTCACCGTCGTCTCGGCGACCCAGGTGACCGCGGTTACCCCCACCGGCGTACCCGGGCCGGTTCCGGTCACGGTCACCACGCCAGGTGGGACCAGTGCCCAAGCCGTCTTCTACTACTACCTCGGCGCACCGGTTCTCAGCGGTCTCACACCCGGGGCGGGGCAGGTGGGCGGTGGCAACAGCGTGACGCTGACCGGTGCGAATCTTCTCCAGGCCACCGCGGTTCGCTTCGGCCCGACCGCGGCGACCAGCTTCACCATTCCCTCGGCCACGGAGATCCGGGCGGTGGTACCGCCGGGTGCCGTCGGCACCGTCCCGGTCACCGTCACCACGCCCGGGGGCACGAGCAGCGGTGTGACGTATGCATACCTGGGTGCCCCGGTCGTCACCGGTCTGACGCCCGACCGGGGGCCTTCGGCGGGCGGAACCACGGTAACTGTCACGGGCACGGGGCTGACATATACCACCGCGGTGCTGTTCGGGGCCGTGCCCGCCGCCTTCACCGTGGTCTCGGACACCCAGCTGACGGTCACGGCCCCGCCGGGCGCGGCGGGCGGGGTGACCGTCAGGGTCGTCATTCCCGGCTGGACCAGTATCGGCGTTCCCTACACCCGGGCCGACCCGCCCGGCATCTGAACAGCCGGGCACGCGGGACCCGCAGGTGCACGTCGTTGCGCGAAGGGTTCTGTCCAGAGGACCCACGCGTTCCGGGCGGGACCCGTGCGTTCCGGACAGACCTCACACGTTCCGGGCGGGACCTGCTGTTCAGGCCGCCCGCAGGCGCCGCCACACCGCCTTCGCCGCGTGGTGGCCCGACATGCCGTGCACTCCGGGGCCGGGCGGAGTGGCCGAGGAGCAGAGGAACACCGCGGGGTGTGCCGTCGCGTAGGGGACGCGGGCGAGCTTGGGGCGCAGCACCGTCTGCAGGCCTGCGAAGGCGCCGCACGCGATGTCGCCGCCGACGTAGTTGGCGTTGCGCGTCGCGAGCTCGGGCGGTCCCGCCACCGCACGGGCCAGCACCAGGTCGCGGAAGCCGGGGGCGAAGCGCTCCAGCTGCCGTTCGATGACGTCGGTGGCGTCGCCCTCCCAGCCCGACGGGACGTGTCCGTACGCCCAGAAGACGTGCCGGCCCTCGGGCGCGCGGGACGGGTCGACCAGGCTGGGCTGCGCGGTGATCAGGAACGGCACACTGGGGTCGCGGCCGGTCACGGCGGCCGTCAGCGCGGCGTCGATCTCACCGGCCGTGGGGCCGATGTGGACGGTGCCGGCCCGCCGGGCCTCCTGGGCGGTCCAGGGGACGGGGCCCGACAAGGCGTAATCGATCTTGAAGCAGGACGCGCCGTACCGGTAGCCGCGGTAGGCGTGACCCAGTCCGGCGATGCGGGCGAGGGCGGTCGGCGAGGTGTCGAAGATGTAGGCGCGGGCCGGTGGCAGCTCGTCGAGGCGCTTGACCTCCGTGCCGGTACGGATCGTGCCGCCCTGTTCGCGTATGTACGAGGCGAGGGCGTCGGAGATGGACTGCGATCCGCCGCGCGGCACGGGCCAGCCCTTCTCGTGGGCCGCGAGCGCGAAGAGCAGGGCGATGCCACCGGTGGCGATTCCGCTGGTGGGGGCTATGGCATGAGCGGCGAGCCCGGCGAACAGGCCGCGCGCCTTCGCACCATCGAAGCGGCGGGAGAGCAGCGACGCGGGCTGGAGCGCGTCGAGACCGAAGCGCACCCAGCGGTAGGGGTCACGGGGCAGCCCGTCCCACGGGGTGCGCAGGAAGTCCTGGGCGAGGGTGTCCCAGTGGCCGAGGTAGGGGGCGACGAGCCTGCGGTACGCCCCCGCGTCCCGGGGCCCGAGCGACATGGCGCTCTCCCCCACCGAACCGGTGAGCACGGCGGCCGTGCCGTCCGGGAACGGGTGGGCGAGCGCCAGCTCGGGCTGGAGCCATTCCAGGCCGTGCCGGGCGAGCGGCATCGCGTCGAACGCGGGTGAGCCGATGCCCAGCGGGTGGACGGCGGAACAGGGGTCGTGGCGGAATCCGGGGAGGGTGAGCTCCTCGGTGCGGGCGCCGCCTCCGACGGTCTCCTCCGCTTCGAAGACTTCCACGGCGAAGCCGCGGCGGGCCAGTTCGGCCGCGGCGGTCAGTCCGTTGGGGCCGGCCCCCACGACGACTGCATCGAGCATCGACGGCACCTTCGGACTCCTTCGTCAGCCGACGGCCAGGGCACCCAGGATATTCCGAGGCACCGACAGCGCGGTCGCGGGTAGGGTCGCCACGCGATGAATACACCGAACTCCCAGGCCACGACGGCCGACGAAGCGACCGCGCCCGCCGCCCATATCACCGACGTGCCCGCCCGTATCGCCGGCATGGCCGCCCGGCTCACCGCACTGCCCGGCATCCGGGCCGTCGCGCTGGGCGGCAGCCGGGCCCGAGGCACCCACCGTCCGGACTCCGACTGGGACCTGGGCCTGTACTACCGCGGCGCCCCCGACGTGGCCGCACTGGCCGCGCTGGCCTCCGAGGTACAGGGTTCCCCCATTGAGGTCGCCGGCCCCGGCGGGTGGGGGCCGTGGGTCGACGGCGGGGCGTGGCTGCGGGTGGACGGCGTCCAGGTGGACTGGATCCTGCGCGATCTGGACCGGGTGGAGGCGGTCTGGGCGGAATGCCGGGAGGGGCGCTTCGAAGTGGGTGTGCAGGCCGGGCACCCGCTCGGTTTCTGGTCCCCCGCATATCCCGGCGAGGTCGCGCTGGGGCGCGTGATCGCGGACCCGCGAGGGGAATTGACGGCACTTCAGGAGAAGGTCCGGAACTATCCGGAGGCGCTGCGCACCGCGCTCGTCGAAGCCGCCTGGGAGGCGGACTTCTCGGTGGCGGCCGCCCGCAAGTCGGCTCCCGGCGGTGACCCGCTCCATGTGTCCCTGTGCCTGTCGCGGGCGTTCGGCGTCCTCGCCCAGTCCCTCCACGCCCACCACCGCACCTGGTGTCTGAACGAGAAGGGCGCGACGGCCGCCGCGGCCGCCCTGCCGGACACCCCCGCGCGGTACACCGAGCGGATCGGCGAGGCGCTGCGGGGGCTGGACCCGGCGGCGGTGGAGCGGGCGGCGGAGCTGGTGCGGGAGGTCCGGTCGGTCCTCGCGGCGGGCGGCACGGAAAGCTGAGACGGGGCGGAGGCCGGTCCTCGCGGCGGGCGGCACGCAAGGCTGAGACGGGGCGGAGGCCGGTCCTCGCGGCGGGCGGCACGCAAGGCTGAGACGGGGCGGAGGCCGGTCCTGATCGCCGGGTGCCCCGGCCGTTCGGTCCTGCGGGTACGCCCGCCCCCGAGCGGGCGCACGATCCGCGGGCCCGCGCCCGGCCCGCGGCGCCGGCCTGCGGACTCCTCGTCCGGTCGGGGCCCTGTCAGGCTCCGTCGCGGAGCGCCCGGAGGATGCGTTCGGCGGTCTCCGCGTCGCGGGCCGCAGTGAACGGCAGCGCGTTGCCGCCGGTGATGCGGAACGGTGCGCCGGAGAGGGTGGCCTGGGAGCCGCCCGCCTCGGCGACCAGCAGCAGGCCCGCCGCGTGGTCCCAGGCGTACTCCCAGTTGAAGGCGACCGCGTCCTGTTCACCACGGGCGACGTAGAGGTATTCGAGCCCCGCCGAGCCGCAGGGGCGGGCCTCGATCCCCTCGGTGCGCAGGCCGAGCAGGGCGCGCTTCTGGGCGTCGCTGGTGTAGTCGGGGTGCGACATCGCCACGCGCAGCACGGCCCCGGGGGCGGGTGAGCCGGAGCGTATCCGCTCGCCGTCGAGGGTGGCGCCGCGGCCGCGGACCGCGACCGCCATCTGGTCCAGGGCAGCGGCGTACGTCCATGAGGCCAGGAGCTCGCCGCGGTGGGCGAGGGCGACCAGGGTGCAGAAGCCCGGTTCGCCGCGGACGAACTGGCGGGTGCCGTCGACCGGGTCGACGATCCACACGGGTGCGTCGCCGCCCAGCGCCTCGTACACCTTCGGGTCGGCGTGGACCGCCTCCTCGCCGACGACCACCGAGCCGGGCAGCAGCCCGGTCAGCGCTGCGGTGAGGTGTTCCTCGGCGAGGCGGTCGGCGGTGGTGACGAGGTCGTGCGGGCCGCTCTTCTCGACGATCTCGTGCGCGGCGAGCTGCCGGAAGCGGGGCATGATCTCGGCGGCGGCCGCTGCGCGTACCGCCGCCTCGACCTCGGTCAGGTCTCCGGCCAGGAATTCATCGATCATGCCCCCAGCCAATCATGCCGAGCCGGGAGGCCGGCGCCCTGGTCATGTCGGGGAAGTGGCCGCTCAGCGTCCTACGGCGTACCCCTGCATGCCCCGCGGGTTGGCGGCCGCGGACAGCACCCCGGTCTCCGGGTCGCGGGCCACGGCGCACAACCGGCCCTCCGACCAGGGGGCGCCGACCGTGACGTCATGGCCGCGGCGGCGCAGCTCCTCGACGACCTCCGGGTCCATGCCCTCCTCGACGGTGACGCTGCCGGGGCGCATCCCGCGCGGGAAGAAGGAGCCCGGGAAGCTGTCGTTGTGCCAGTTCGGGGCGTCGATGGCGCCCTGGAGATCGAGTCCGCCGCGGACCTCGGCGCGCAGCGCCACCGCCAGGAAGAAGTGCACCTGCCACTGGTCCTGCTGGTCGCCGCCGGGCGTGCCGAACGCCATCACCGGGACGCCGTCGCGCAGGGCCAGGGACGGGGTGAGGGTGGTGCGGGGGCGCCGGCCCGGGGTCAGGGAGTTGGGCAGGCCCTCGTCCAGCCAGGCCATCTGGAGCCGGGTGCCGAGCGGGAAGCCGAGCTCCGGCACGACCGGGTTGGACTGGAGCCAGCCGCCGCTGGGTGTGGCGGAGATCATGTTGCCCCAGCGGTCGACCACATCCACATGGCAGGTGTCGCCACGGGTCGTGCCGTCCTTGGCGACGGTCGGCTCGCCGACGCCCGCCGTGGGGATGCCCATGGCGAAGAAGCCGGTCTCGCCGGAGGCGACCGCGTGGGCGTGGACGCTGAGCACGGGGCTGCGGCCGTCCGGGCTGCCGGGGCGCAGCTCGTGCGAGGCCTCGCCGGTGATGAGGGCGCGGCGCTCGGCGTTGTACGGCTCCGAGAGCAGTGTGTCCAGGGGTACGTCGGTGGCGTCGCCGTACCAGGCCTCGCGGTCGGCCATGGCGAGCTTGCAGCCCTCGATGAGCAGGTGGACGTAGTCGGCGCTGCCGTACCGGGGCAGTTCGGCGGGGAGCAGGGCGAGCTGCTGGAGGAAGGCGGGGCCCTGGCTCCAGCCCGCCGCCTTGGCGAGCGTCCAGCCGTTCCAGTCGTACGTGGCGGGCGCCTCGTAGGACGCGGACCAGCCGGCCAGGTCCGCGGCGGTGAGGGTGCCGGTGTGGCGGGTGCCGCTGGTGTCCATGGTGGGGCGGGCGGACTGGCGGACCAGGGCCTCGGCGACGAAGCCCGCGCTCCAGATGCTGCGGGCGGCGTCGATCTGGGCGATCCGGTCCTCGCCGCCGGTCTCCTCCGCCTCGCCGATCAGCCGGCGCCAGGTGGCGGCCAGTGCGGGGTTGCGGAACAGCTCGCCCGGCCCGGGCGCCTTGCCGCCGGGCAGGTACACGTCGGCGGAGGACCGCCACTCGGTCTCGAAGAGCCCACGGACGGTCTCCACGGTCTGGCCGACCCGCTCGACCGGGGCGTGGCCGTCCTCGGCGTAGCCGATCGCGTACCGCAGCACCTGGGCGACGGTCTTCGTGCCGTGGTCGCGCAGCAGCAGCATCCAGGCATCGAAGGCGCCCGGCACGGCCGCGGCGAGCGGTCCGGTGCCGGGGACGAGGTCGAGACCGAGGGAGCGGTAGTGAGCGACGCTCGCGCCCGCCGGGGCCGGGCCCTGGCCGCACAGCACCCGCACCTCGCCGTCCTTCGGTGCCAGGATCATCGGCACCTCGCCGGCCGGTCCGTTGAGGTGCGGTTCGACGACGTGCAGGACGAATCCGGCAGCGACGGCCGCGTCGTAGGCGTTGCCGCCGTCCTCCAGAACAGCCATCGCGGACTGCGAGGCGAGCCAGTGGGTGGAGGACACCATTCCGAAGGTGCCCTGGAGGGTGGGCCGGGTCGTGAACACAGCTCTCACCTCGCTGTTTTACGTACATCGGCCCCCTCGATCTCCGGGCCGCAGTAGAGCGGCCCCCTCCCGTCTGAAGGCAGAGCCGCGTTCCGGTGGTCATCGACGAGAACAATCGAGGATCCCGTCGAACCGTACAGGGCCGCGCTGGCACGATGTCGAACGTAGCGGCGACCTTTCTGGGCGACGGCACGGATGGTCGGGACGCCAGAGATGCAGCGGGACCTCGCGAAGAAGGCAGCGGGACCTCGCGAGGAAGAGGGAGCAGCACGAGCGTGAAATGCACGAGGAGGAGCCATGAGCAGGAGGCGAGGCCCACAGGCCCAGGCGCCCGGCAGGGGCGTACGGCGGCTGTGGCTGCTGCCCGACCCGGGTGAGGACGAGCCGTTCATCGACGTCCGTAAGGACGGTCACGGGACGCTGAATGTGCAGGTCGCCCGGGACGGACGGCGTGATCATTTCTGTTTCGCGGTGACCGCACAGCACATCGCCGCTGCAGAGCGCAGCGCACTTCGGCGTTGGGCCGTCTTCGCCCTGCTCTTCGGTGAACTCGCTGTTTTTCACCCCGATGCCGCCCCGGCGCGTCCGCCGGGAGAATGCCAGCGGGTGATCGACACGATCCTCGGTGGCACGGATTCCGAGGTCGAGCAGCACTTGACCACGACGAACAAGCGTTTTCTGGGCGGTCTTCGGGATTCACTGGCGTTGTTGTGCGAGGCCGATCTGACGCGTTCTCGGGATCGTGAGGCGTTCGAGAAGCGGCTGTGGTTCGGCGTCGAGTCGTTGATCATCAGCGATGCAGAGCGCGCCCGGCGTGCGCAGGAGGCGGAACGCAGGGCAGCAGCCCGGGCAACCGCGGTGCGGCAAGCCTTCGAGCCGTACAACGACGCTCTCCTGATGGCCGAGCGCGACGACGCCGTGCGGCGTGCCATCGATCTGCTCGGCTCGAACCCGGTGATCAGCGAGTTCGAGGTCGGTGCGCCCGCACACCACGACCGGTATCTGACGTTCGGCTCCGGCGGCGAGATCATGCTCCGGGACGGGGCGGTGACGGCGATCCTCTTCCATGTCCAGCCCACCGAGGCCGCGCCGCGCGGCTTCACGGGGCTCAGTACCCTGATCCCCGGGCTGAGCCGGGACGCCTCGAGAAGCCAGGTCGAGGAGGCACTCGGTGAGCCGATCGTCGGACGCACGGGCCCGAACGCGACCTACCGCGTCGGGGGCGGGTTCGTGAAGGTCTTCTACGACGCGTGGGCCAAGAAGGATGCGCCGGATCATCTGAAGCTCATCCAGGTGACAGCGGAGGACACGTACGCCAAGACCGATCCTGCTGACGATCGTTGCCCTGGCTGCGCGGGCATGTTGATCAGGACGACATCGGCGTCCGATGGCGTCGACGTGGACGCAACGATCACAGCGTTGCATGACGGGGTCGCCGCCGGCCGTCTCCGCCAGGCGCACAACTGGGTGGCGCTGGACGACATGCTCCGCCTGCACGACTCCGGACTGATGGAACACGTCGAGGCACAGCTGGGATGCACGATCTGCCACCGGCACATCTTCTTCGCGCTGCACCGCGACGCGGACCCGACCTTCGAGTACGTCTCGCTCAACGACACCTGTCGTCGGACCCCGGAGCAGGTCCCGCCGGTGGAGCGGTGGGGTGATGCCGCCCGGATCGCGCGGGAAGCGCAGCGCGCGGAACAGATCGCGACCGACGGCAGCACCTGGGTCCTGTTTTCCAAGGGCAAGCATCTCTTCATGAACGCGCGCTGCTGGTACAGCGCCGTGGAGGGGTCGAGGCTGATCCGCCTGGAGGCCGCCGAGGTGCGGCAGTACGAACGTGACGGTGAGGCCTATTTGTCCCGATTGCAGGAGACAATCAACCGCAACTGGACGAGCAGCGACGATCCGTGGCGCTCGCGCGACCTGACGCGGAGCGGGATGTCGGACGAGGAGGCCATCGAGGCGAGCCCGGCCGCAGCGCAGGAGGAGCGGGCGTGAGCAGCCGGAGCATCACCGCACCCGAGTTGGTCGGCATGGTCAGGGATCACTACGGTTCTCGGCTGACGATTTCCGGCCACAAGGAACGCTCCGTCAAACGGTATCTGCCGCTCCCTCGGTTTCAGGTTCTTGGGCGAGCAGGACGTGCCCTTCGCCGGTCGAGTCCTACGAACCAACCACTGGGCCCTCGACCCTCGCACTGACATGACCTGAGAAAGGTCCGGCACACCGGGGACCCATGTGAAGCGCGTCGAAAGCAGAGGCATTCGGACAGTTCCAATACCCGACTCCACCATTAGCGATCTACCCGAGCGAGACCGTCGAGGCCCACCGCGCCTTCCTCACACGCCGCCGCGCGCTGACGGCGGTGGAGCGCATCGTACGGGCCGAGTGCGGCGCCTCGGCCTGCCCGCGCGAACCGGACCTCACAACGGTGTCCCGCTCATCCGCACTGTGGGGCGATCCCGCCGCGACCCGGGCGATCCGCGAGGTACACACCGTTCCGTACGGCCCGCAACGGGTCGGCACCTGGCCGCCGTCGATGGCGGCCGAGGACCTCCCCCTGCACGGCGACGCGGGCCTCACCTTGCACGTTGAGGCCGAAATCCCCCTGGCTTACTGGATGTTCGGAACCGCGGGCCCCAAGCAGTGGGCCGTCTCCCCCGGGCACCTACCGCCCAACCACTCCCCTCATTTCGCCCCCGACATCCGCACGGCCCCGCCCTCGGCGATCAGCGCACTGACGGCAGCGGCATCTCGACCGGCTCGGGGCGCTTCCTCCGCGTACGCCGGGCAATCGCCCGTGACGTCGCCGACCCGACGTCAGAACGCTCTCGGCCCCCACGGCGTATGCCCTTGTACGCCGTTGATCAGAACCACTCGTCGCGCGCGGGACGGATCAGAACCACTCGTCACGCGCCGGTGGTTCGCAGAGCTCGAAGACCACCTCACCCGTGTCCGCGTCGCCCTCGGCGACCGGGCGGACCCGGGCGCCGGCCACCACCAGGTGTGGCGCGGCACCGACGACGCGGCAGCGGAACACGAAGCCCTCGGGAAGCCGGACGAGGGACTCGTTGCGTGCGGCATCCGTGTAGCGGTGGACGACGCCGGACCGCACCACGACACCCAGGCCGGCGCTGCGTTCGGGCTTCAGGTCGCCCGACGCGCATACCGGGCACAGCAGCTTGCGGAAGGAGGCCGTGCCGCACCAGCGGCACCGGTGGTACTCCAGGCCGGCTTCCTCATGCACCGTCTCCACGGCGCCACTTGATGACTGGGACACAGTTCGACCCCCTGTGCTCGGCTCGGGTGCGCCGTACCTGCGCGTCGACGCGTCCGCACCATAGGGCACTGAGTGCCGGACAGTAAAGACACTCAGTGCCAGACTGATCCGGCCCCCTGAAGGATCAGACCTGCCCGATGGCGGACTCGATCTGCTGCACCACGCGCCACATCGGAGCACCCTTCGAGGCGACCATCACCACCACATCACCGTCGGCCGAAGGCATGGCCGCACCCTCCTCCGCCTCGCTTCCCCACACCCGGTGCACCATCCCGAGGGCGTGGTCGACGGCGGCCTCCGCGTCCCCCTCGCCGCCCGAACGCAGCCATGTCCGCAGCCCGTTGTTGTGCGCGGCGACCACGGACGCGGCGATCACCTCGGCGCGCAGCGCCCCGTCGCCCGACTCCCCGTACCTGCCGCGCAGATATCCGGCCATCGTCTGCTCGTACCGCCGCACCACGGACAGTTCGTACGTACGCAGTCCGGGGACCTCCCGGGTGAGCCGGTACCGCTGGACGGAGAACTCCGGGTTGGCGGAGTACATGCGCAGCACCAGCCTGGCCGCGTCGCTCACCGCGTCCACCGGGTCGGCGTCGCGGGCCTCGGCGAGGAACGCGGTCATGTCGGCGAGGCACCGCTCATGATCCGGGAAGACCGCGTCCTCCTTGGACGGGAAGTACCGGAAGAACGACCGGCGCCCGACCCCGGCCCGCGCCACGATGTCGTCCACCGTGGTCTGCTCGAAGCCCCGCTCCAGGAAGAGCTGGAAGGCCGCCTCGGCGAGCACCTCCCGCATAGGTGCCTTCTTCGCTGGTCTGCGCGCGTCAGTCATGCCGGGAACGTAGCACCGGAAGGCCGATTCCGACACCGGGTACCTTTACAGAGGGTACTGAGTGCCATAATGTCGTTCCTACGAACCGCACCCAGGTAGGAGAGCCGGCGTGAGCTTGAGGATCGTTGTCTGTGTGAAGTACGTGCCCGACGCCACCGGTGACCGGCATTTCGCCGATGACCTGACGGTGGACCGTGAGGATGTGGACGGTCTGCTGTCGGAGCTCGATGAGTATGCGGTGGAGCAGGCGTTGCAGATCGCGGACGGGGCGGACGATGCGGAGGTCACCGTGTTGACGGTGGGTCCGGAGGATGCCAAGGACGCGTTGCGCAAGGCGTTGTCGATGGGTGCGGACAAGGCGGTTCACGTCGAGGACGAGGGTCTGCACGGCAGTGATGTGATGGGTACGTCGTTGGTGCTGGCGAAGGCTGTGGAGAAGGCCGGGTATGACCTGGTGGTCTCGGGGATGGCGTCGACGGACGGGACGATGGGTGTGGTTCCGGCGTTGCTGGCGGAGCGTCTGGGTGTGCCGCAGGTGACGTTGCTGTCCGAGGTGTCGGTCGGGGGCGGGGTGGTGCGGGGCCGTCGTGATGGTGACAGTGCCTCGGAGCAGGTGGAGGCGTCGTTGCCGGCGGTGGTGTCGGTGACGGACCAGTCGGGTGAGGCGCGTTACCCGTCGTTCAAGGGGATCATGGCGGCGAAGAAGAAGCCGGTTCAGTCGTGGGATCTGGAGGATCTGGGGATCGGGGCGGACGAGGTCGGTCTGGAGGGTTCCTGGAGTGTGGTGGATTCGGCGGCGGAGCGTCCGGCGCGTACGGCGGGCACGATCGTGAAGGACGAGGGTGAGGGCGGCCGGCAGCTGGCCGGGTTCCTGGCGGGCCAGAAGTTCATCTGACCTGTTTCCCGCACTCCGCGGTCCTGGTTCCGTGGCCGTGTTGTCGGTTCGGGTTCGGGTTGTGTTCCCCCTGTTTCTTCGTTACTCGCAGGAGATTGAAGTCCCATGGCTGAAGTTCTGGTTTTTGTCGATCACGTGGACGGTGCGGTTCGCAAGCCCACGCTGGAGTTGCTGACGCTGGCGCGTCGGCTGGGTGAGCCGGTGGCGCTCGCGGTGGGTGCGGGTGCTTCCGGTACGGCGGCGGTGCTGGGTGAGCACGGTGCGGTGCGGGTGCTGACGGCGGAGGATGCGGAGTTCGCCGGGTATCTCGTGGTGCCGAAGGTGGATGCGTTGCAGGCGGCGTACGAGGCGGTGTCGCCGGTGGCGGTGCTGGTGCCGTCGTCGGCGGAGGGCAAGGAGATCGCGGCGCGGCTCGCGGTGCGGATCGGTTCGGGTCTGATCACCGATGCGGTGGATCTGGAGGCCGGTGAGCAGGGTCCGGTGGCCACGCAGTCGGCGTTCGCGGCGTCGTTCACGACGCGGTCGCGGGTGTCGCGGGGTACGCCGGTGATCACGGTGAAGCCGAACTCGGCCCCGGTCGAGGCGTTCGCGGCCGCGGGTGCGGTCGAGGTGCTGCCCGTGGCGTTCTCGGCGCTGGCGACGGGGACGAGGGTGACCGCGCGGACGCCGCGTGAGGCGTCGGGCCGCCCGGAGCTGACCGAGGCCGCGATCGTGGTCTCGGGTGGCCGTGGTGTCAACGGTGCGGAGAACTTCGCGCTGATCGAGGCGCTCGCGGACTCGCTCGGTGCGGCCGTGGGTGCGTCGCGTGCGGCGGTGGATGCCGGGTGGTACCCGCACTCCAACCAGGTCGGCCAGACCGGTAAGTCCGTCTCTCCGCAGCTGTACATCGCGTCGGGGATCTCGGGTGCGATCCAGCACCGGGCCGGGATGCAGACCTCGAAGACGATCGTCGCGATCAACAAGGACGCCGAGGCGCCGATCTTCGACCTCGTGGACTACGGCGTCGTCGGTGACCTCTTCCAGGTCGTTCCCCAGCTCACCGACGAGGTCAAGGCCCGCAAGGGCTGACCCCCGGCCGAGCCGGGACACCCCCGTCCGACGGTCCGGGGCCGTGCGGTGCACACGCACCACACGGCCCCGGACCGTTTACGTTTGCCGTCGCGAGCGACAGCGCGCCGAGTAAAAGCATGGCAAAACGCGCTCGTCAAGCGGCTGCCCGGTCTGCCTGAGCGATCCTTTTCGGACTTTCCCGCCCGCCGGGCCCTCGCGGCTCCGGAAGCCCCGTGACCAGCCCTATGCTCTACACGTCTGTAGAGCACGGGACCCTCTCTCGGCGTACCCGTGCTCCCCCGTACCCCTCGTACGCACGTAAGGGAGTGGACGCCGCCATGGTGTTCAAACGACTGCTCGGCTCGCTCGGTGTGGGCGGTCCAACCGTCGACACCGTCCTCACCACCGGGGCGGCCGCTCCCGGCGGCCCCCTGTCCGGCCAGGTCCATCTCAAGGGTGGCAGTGCCGACTTCGACATCGACCACATCGCGCTGGAGCTCGTCGCGCAGGTGGAGGCCGAGCACGAGGAGGGCGAGGAGGAGCGCGTCGTGGCCTTCGAGCGCTTCACCGTCGGCGGCGGCTTCCGACTGGCCGAAGGCGAACTGCTCACCGTGCCGTTCACGGTCACGCTGCCGTGGGAGACGCCGATCACCGAGCTGTACGGGCAGAGCCTGGGCATCGTGCTCGGCGTGCACACGGAGCTGGCGGTCGCCGGGGCCAAGGACAAGGGCGATCTCGACCGGCTCATGGTGAGCCCGCTGCCGGTGCAGGAGGTGATCCTCGAAGCGTTCGGACAGCTCGGCTTCGGTTTCCGGTCCGCGGATCTGGAGTACGGCCGCATCGGCGGCACCGGCCAGCAACTCCCCTTCTACCAGGAGATCGAGCTGACCCCGCCGCCGCAGTACGCGCACGCGGTCGACGAGATCGAGGTGACCTTCCTCGCCACCGCCGGCGGCATGGAGGTGGTCCTGGAGGCCGACAGGCGTGGCGGACCGTTCTCCGACGGGCACGACGCTCTCACCCGGTTCACGGTCGCGCACGCCGGAATCCACCATCAGGACTGGCGGGCGCTCGTCGAAGGCTGGCTCCAGCAGCTGATCGAGCACCGGTCGGCGTACGCGGCCGGCTCGGCGTACGGGCACGGCGACCCGTATGCCGGGCACCACGGCCACGAGCCCGGCCACGGCCACCACGAGGACCACGGCGGCGGTCACCGCTCCGGTCCGGGCCTGGGAACGGCCGTCGCGGTGGGGGCGGCCGGGCTCGCCGTCGGCGTCGTCGGAGGCATGGTCGCCGCCGAAGTCGTGGACGAGGTGGGGGACTTCTTCGAGGGCGACAACGATGACGACGGCGATGACGAGGGTGGTGACGACTGATGTTCGGAATCAGCGAGATCGCGATCATTCTGATCGTGGTGATAGTCCTTCTGGGCGCCAAGCGCCTCCCCGATCTGGCGCGCTCCGCGGGCAAGTCGGCCCGCATCCTCAAGGCCGAGGCGAAGGCCATGAAGGAGACCGGGGGCGCCGGAGGTGAAGCGGGGGCGCCCCGTGTCATCCGCGGCGAGACCGTGGGCCGTCAGGATGCCGGGGAGCCGGCGCCGGACACGGGGCAACAGCCTCGGGGCCGCGCCTGAGGCTGCCGGACCGGGGCGGCGCCCACGCCGTCAGGGCGTGCCTGCGAGATCGACAGGCTGTTCTCGTACAGATGAAGCCGGGTGATCCGGCCGCCCTCCGCGGTGGGGCTCAGCGCGAAGGGACCCTCGAAGGGCTTTCTGCGAGCAGCCGGTCGACCTCGTCGGCGAAGAGCGCGGTGAGCGCTTCGGTGTCCCCTGCGAGGCGGAGTCCGAGGACCTTCCGGACGGTGGCGCGGGTGGCGTCCGCGGTGTCGGTCGGCTTCATGCGACCCGACCTGCCCGGACGCTGACGGAGCGTCGATTTCTTCGGAGGCAGCGGCAGGCGGAGCTGCCGCAGTCGCTTCGCAAGGTCCGTCCGGCCGTGCGTACGCTGCCCGGCCGCCGTTGCTCCGCTCACGCGGCCCGGCTGCTGTTCGTCCACGATCCCCACCCCGTAACGTCCGGCCGAACGGTCGCGGCCCAGTGTGCCCGAAGCGGATTTCGCAAGGGGCCCGGTGGGCTCCGCGCCTGCGCCTTCTACGCCTTGAAGGCGGCGGCGATCGGCCGGTGGTCGCTGGCAGTGGCGGGGAGGGTCCAGGCGTCGGTGGGGGTGACGCCCCGGGTGAGGATGTGGTCGATCCGGGCGACCGGGAAGGCCGCGGGCCAGCTGAAGCCGAAGCCGGTACCGACCCTGTCCTTGACCGACGTCAGCCGGGACGTCAGCGGCGCGAGGCCACGATCGGCGGTGGCGCCGTTGAGGTCGCCCAGCAGGAGGACCTTCTTCTCCCGCTCCTGGTCGACGGCCCGGTCGAGAGCGGTGATGGTCTCGTTGCGCCGCGCGACGGCGAAACCGGACGCGCCGACCCGGTCCGAGGGCAGATGGACCACGTACACGGCGAGCGGGCCGTTCGGCCCCCGGACCAGGGCACGCAGGGAGCGACTCCAGCCGGGGTCGATGGTGACGCGCCGGGACTCGGTGATGGGATAGCGGCTCCACAGGGCGACGGTCCCGATGCGCACGCGGTGGGTGAGCCGCCGGTCCAGCACCTTGCGGTAGGCGGGCAGGGCTTCGTCGGTGACTTCTTCCAGGGCCACCAGGTCGGGGCTGGCGGCCAGCAGCGTACGGGCGGTCCCGGCGGGGTCGGGGTTGGCGGCGTCGACGTTGTGGGTGACCACGGTGAGGTTCGGCTCGGCATCGCCCCGCCCACCGAAGTACGGGGACGCGAACATGGCCGACCACGCGGCGCCGAGAAGCAGGGTCGCGACGACTGCCGGCACCGACCTGCGGATCAGGGCGGCCAGGAGCAGCACCGGTACGGCCAGTCCGGTCCAGGGCAGCACGGTTTCGAGCAGGCTGCCCGCGTTGCCCGGCCAGTCGGGCACGAGCGGGTGGCAGACCATCACCAACCCCGTCACCACGGCGGCGGAACTCAGGATCCGGTCCCCGGCCCGTCCCGGTCCGTGCCGGCCAGCTCCGGGCTCGGGCTCGGGCTCGGGCTCGGGCTCGGGCTCGGGCTCGGGCAACGGTGTCCCGGCGGGATCGGAGAATCCGCCTCCGACGTACACATCCGGGTAGGGGTCCTCGCGCAGATCGGTCATGACATGTCCTTCGGAAGCGGGCACTGACTCACGGGGGCCGAGCACGGCGCCGGTCAGCCGGCCGCGTTGCTCAGGGGAGCCAGGCAGGTGCCGCCGGGGCCGGTCAGGAGCTCGAAGTGCCACATCTCGTTGTTGTAGACCTGGCACAGGCCGTAGTCGGAGCCGTTGCGGATGAGCCAGTCGTCGGCATCGGTCGGGCCGATGTCGACCGCCTTGCCGGACACATGTGCCGACTTCTGCGGGGTGTTCACGAACTGCCTCGCCTTCTCGGCGCTTCCGTACTTCTCGATGCCCTCGTCCAGCAGGCGTTGCTGGTGTTCCCTGCTGCGCCACCCCGAGGTGACCTTGAATTCGATGCCGTCGTCGCGGGCGTCCCGGGCCGCTTCCTGCACGGCCTTCAGCAGCCGTTCGTCCAGCCGTCCGACGGCTGGGTAGCGGGTGTCGAAAGGGGTGAGCTCACGGCCGTCCGGAGTGTCACCCTCCCTGGCGCCCTCCGCAGTCGCTCCGCCGCCGCCCGGCTCCTGGTCCGCCGTCGCGCTGTCGGCGTGCGCGGCCGGTTCGCTCCGGGTCGTCGTCACTCCCCACGCCACCGACAGTGCCACCACCAGGACCGCGCCCACTCCCGCCGTCGTCCGGCCGGGAAAGCGGCGCGCTGCCGTGGCGGAGCGGCTGTCGGTGCGGCTGTCGTGCATGGTGGCCTCCGGGCATCTCGTACGGGCGGCGGGTGCAGCGGACCGATGGCCAGGAGTCAACGGTGGACCGTGTTGTCGGACCGTTTCGATTTCCCGATACGTTTTCGATATGTCCGGACCGCTCCAATAGGGACGGTCATCCCGGACCGCTGGAACAGGAACGGCCGGACGGGCCGGCGACCGGCCGGGTGAGCCACAGAGCAGGAGAGGCCCTATGCGGGTGCTGATTGTCGAGGACGAGCTGTATCTCGCCGAGGCGGTGCAGGCGGGTCTGAGGCTCGAAGCCATCGCCTCCGACATCGCCGGGGACGGCGACACCGCACTGGAACGCCTCGATGTGAACGAGTACGACGTCGTCGTGCTCGACCGCGACATCCCCGGCACACGCGGCGACGACGTGTGCCGGGCGATCGTGGCGCGGCGCCTCGGCTGCCGGGTGCTGATGCTGACCGCGGCGGGCCTCCTGAACGAGAAGGTCACCGGGTTCGAGCTCGGCGCCGACGACTACCTGACCAAGCCCTTCGACCTGAAAGAACTGGTCGTACGGCTCCGCTCACTGGCCCGCCGGCCCAAGGACAGTACGCCTCCGGTCATCGAGTGCGCCGGAATCCGGCTGGACCCGTTCCGGCGGGAGGTCTTCCGGGACGGGAGATACGTGGCGCTCACCAGGAAACAGTTCGCCGTCCTGGAAGTGCTGATGACCGCGCGCGGCGGCGTCGTCAGCGCGGAGACGCTGCTGGAGCGGGCCTGGGACGAGAACGCCGACCCGTTCACCAACGCGGTCCGCATCACCATGTCCACGCTCCGCAAACGGCTCGGTGAACTGAACCGTCGGCCATCCACACCGTGCCCGGCTTCGGCTACCGTCTCGACGACTCGGCCGGGCACGACCGGTGACCCGCCGGCCGACATCCCACCAGGACGCCGGCACGCGCCCGTCCGTGCGCCCGTCCGAAGGCACGGCGCCGTCCGGGCGGCCGCGGCGGCTGACCGCCCGGATGAAGCTCACCCTCACCTACGCCCTCTTCGTCGTCGTCGCCGGGGCGCTCAGCCTGATCGTGGTCTATCTGGCGATGCGCTTCGTGCCGTACTACCCGCTGGCCGACGTGAACCCGCAGGCCGCGGCCATCGCCACCCGTCCGGACATCCTCCGGGCGCTGGCCAAGGCCTCGGCGGTCGCCCTGCTGCTCCTGGCACTGGTCGGGCTCGGCGCCGGCTGGCTCATCGCGGGCCGTGTCCTGCGCCCCCTCCAGGACATCACCCGGGCAGCCCGCCGGGCGGCCGACGGCTCCCTGGACCACCGCATCGGACTCACGGGCCCGCGCGACGAGTTCACCGAACTCTCCGACACCTTCGACGACATGCTCGCCCGCCTCCAGCGGTCCTTCGACGCCCAGCAGCGCTTCGCCGCCAACGCCTCGCACGAACTGCGCATACCGCTCGCCGTGAGCCGCACCATGCTCGACGTCGCCGTCGCCGACCCCGACGGCCAGAACTACCGCCAACTCGTCTCCCGGCTCCGCGAGACCAATCAGCGCGGCATCGACATCACCGACGCCCTGCTGCAGCTCTCCGCCCTCGACCACACCCCGCCCACCATGGAGTACCTGGACCTCGCCGACACCGCCCGGGGAGCCGTCGACGCCGTCCGCGAGGAGGCCGGGGCACGGAACATCACGCTCTCCGTCGACATCCGCCCGGCCCCGGCCACCGGCAACGGCGTACTGCTGCGCCAGCTGACCCTGAACCTGCTCCACAACGCCGTACGGCACAACCTGCCCACCGGCGGATCTCTCTCCCTGACCACCGGTCCCGACCCGGCACGCCCCGGCCGTGCCCTCCTGACCGTCACCAACACCGGTCCGCCGCCGGCCGACTCGGTCGACCGCCTCACCGAGCCGTTCCTGCGCGGCAGCGGGCGCCTGGCCGAACAGGACTCCACACGCCGCGGCCACGGCCTCGGCCTGGCGATCGTCGCCAGCATCGTCCGCGCCCACCACGCCGAGCTGGCCCTGACCCCCAACCCCGGTGGCGGGCTCACCGTCCGGGCATCGCTGCCCGGCACCCCGTAGAGTCCGGGCGCGTCCGGCACCGCGAGCACGGCGGGCACGGCGAGCACGGCGGGCACGGCAAGCACGGCGGGCACGGCAAGCACGGCAAGCACGGCAAGCACGGCAAGCACGGGAACTAAACCGCACAGTGCAGGCGTTATGGGTGTTCGGTACCGAATGGCAGAGCAGTCGGACAAATGTGGAGGCAGGGCCGTGCACGGTGAGTACAAGGTCCCCGGCGGCAAGCTCGTCGTGGTGGATCTCGAGGTCGAGGGCGGCGCACTGCGCGGCGTACGGGTCGCCGGGGACTTCTTCCTCGAACCCGACGAGGCGATCCTCGCGATCGACGCGGCGCTGGAGGGCGCACCTGCCAACACCGACACCGCCGGTCTCGCCGCCCGGATCGACGCGGCACTCCCCGCCTCGACCGTGATGCTCGGCCTCACCTCCGAGGGCGTCGCCGTCGCCGTACGCCGGGCGCTCGCGCACGCCACCGAATGGAGCGACTACGACTGGCAGCTCATCCACGAGGCGCCGCAGTCCCCCGCGCTCCACATGGCCCTCGACGAGGTCATCACCGCGGAAGTCGCCGCCGGGCGCCGCCCGCCGACGCTGCGGGTCTGGGAGTGGGACTCCCCCGCCGTGATCATCGGCAGCTTCCAGTCCCTGCGCAACGAGGTCGACGCGCAGGGCGCCGCACGCCACGGCGTCACGGTGGTGCGCCGGGTGTCCGGCGGCGGGGCCATGTTCGTGGAGCCCGGCAACACCATCACGTACTCGCTGTCGGTCCCGGACGCCCTGGTCTCCGGGCTCTCGTTCGCCGACAGCTACGCCTACCTCGACGACTGGGTGCTCGGTGCGCTCGGCGAGATGGGCATCAAGGCCTGGTACCAGCCGCTCAACGACATCGCCACGGAGGCCGGGAAGATCGCCGGCGCGGCCCAGAAGCGTGTGGTCGGCGGGGAAGGTGCCGTGCTGCACCACGTGACCATGTCGTACGACATCGACGCGGACAAGATGCTGGAGGTGCTGCGGATCGGCAAGGAGAAGCTCTCCGACAAGGGCACCAAGAGCGCCAAGAAGCGCGTCGACCCGCTGCGCCGTCAGACGGGGCTGGCGCGCGAGGCCGTCATCGAGCGGATGATCGACTCCTTCCGTGGCCGGCACGGCCTCACCCGGGGCAAGGTGACGGACGAGGAGATGGTGCGGGCGCAGGAGCTGGTGCGGACGAAGTTCGGCACCGGGGAATGGACCGCTCGGGTGCCGTGAGGCCGGTCGCGGTCTCAGTCTCCCGTCGTCGGCGGTACCGGCCGGGGCAGTTCCTGCTCGGTCCAGATGATCTTGCCGTCGGCTGTGTAGCGGGTGCCCCAGCGCCGGGTGAGCTGGGCGACGAGGAAGAGCCCGCGGCCGCCCTCGTCCGTGGTGCGGGCGTGCCTGAGCCTGGGCGAGGTGCTGCTGGTGTCGGCGACCTCGCAGATCAGGACGGACTGGCGCAGCAGCCGGATCCGGATCGGCCCGCTGGCGTAGCGCACCGCGTTGGTGACCAGTTCGCTGACGATCAGCTCGGTCGTCATCTCCAGCCCCTCCAGGCCCCAGTCGCTCAGCTGGCGGGCGGTCCGGGCCCGGACACCGGCGACGACGGCCGGGTCGGCGGGCACTTCCCACGAGGCGATGTGGTCGGCGCTCAGCTCGTGGGTACGGGCGAGCAGCAGGGCCACGTCGTCGGGCTGGGGCACCGGGACCAGCTGTTCCACGACCATCGTGCACAGGGCGTCGAGCGGAAGTCCGCGCTGTGCCAGGGCGCCGCCGAGGCGGGACATGCCGAGTTCGGGGTCCTGGTCCCTGCCCTCGATCAGGCCGTTGGTGTAGAGGCCGATCAGGCTCCCCTCGGGCAGTTCGGTCTCCGCCGTCTCGAAGGGCAGCCCGCCCAGGCCCAGGGGCGGTCCTGCGGGCAGTTCGAGGAAGGTGATGCGGCCGTCCGGGGCTACGACGACGGGCGGCGGGTGGCCGGCGCGTGCCATGGTGCAGCGCTGGGTGACCGGGTCGTAGACGGCGTAGAGGCAGGTGGCGCCGAGTACGGGTGTGTCCTGCTCCCCGCTCTCGGATTCCTCGTCGCTCAGCCGGAGCACGAGGTCGTCGAGGTGGGCGAGGAGTTCGTCGGGCGGCAGGTCCATGTCGGCGAGGGTGTGCACCGCGGTGCGGAGCCGCCCCATGGTGGCCGCGGCGGCGATGCCGTGGCCGACGACATCGCCGACGACGAGGGCGACCCGGGCGCCGGACAGCGGGATCACGTCGAACCAGTCGCCGCCGACACCGTCCTTGGCGTCCGCCGGGAGGTAGGAGGAGGCCACGTCCAGGGTCATTCCGCCCGGCAGTGTGTGCGGGAGCAGGCTGCGCTGGAGGGTCAGCGCAGCAGCGTGCTCATGGGTGTAGCGGCGGGCGTTGTCCACGCACAGGGCGGCCCTCGCCACCATCTCGCGCGCCGGAAGCACATCCTCCGGTTCGAAAGGGGCAGGGTTCACCGACCGTACGAAGGTGGTCAGGCCGAGCACGGTGTCGCGGGCCCGCATGGGTACGCAGATGACGGAATGGAGTCCGTACTCGCGGATGCTCGCCGACCTGGCGGGCTGTTCGGCCGCCCACAGGTTGTTGTCGGGGTCGAGGACCGGGATGAGGAGGGGTTCGCCGTCGATGAGGTACCGCATGTCGTGGGGCGGGGGGACGAAGTCCACCGGGTCCCCGACCCGGCGGATCGCCTCCGGACAGCCCTCGCGCACCGAGCTCATCCCGGCGCGGCGCATCCTCGGCTGGGACGAGGCGGTGAAGGCTCCCGACCGGACCAGCTCCGCACCGGACAGCCCCGTGCCCAGTGGCCATGGGCCGGCCGCACCGGGGGCGGCGACCGGCTCCAGCAGGTCGACGATGACGAAGTCGGCGAACCGCGGCACCGCGAAGTCGGCCAGTTCCTGGGCCGTGCGCCTCACGTCCAGGGTGGAGCCGATGCTGGCTCCGGCGTCGTTGACCAGGGCCAGGCGCTGCTGGGCGTTCCACCGGTCGGTGACGTCAAGGACCATGTAGCAGAGGCCGGTGACCGTGCCCTCGCTGTCGGTGAGCGGGAGGTACGAGGTGGAGTATGCGCGTTTGCGGCGCGGATCGGCCCAGGTCCAGCCCAGGTACTCGTAGTCGATGACGGGAATCCCGGTGTCCAGCACACCGCGCATCAGCGTCTCGATGGCCTCGGTCTCCAGTCCCGGGAGCGCATCGCTGAGCCGGTGGCCCACCCGGTGCTCGCGCGGGACACCGCCGAAGCGTTCCAGGGTGTCGTTCACCCAGACGTAGCGCAGATCCGGGTCCATCACCGCCATGCCGATCGGCGAACCGTACAGGAAGGCGTCCAGCACGGACTGCCCGACCGTCCACTCCGGCCGCCGTTCGCTTCCGGAGACCAGGAAGCACTCCCGGCCGTCCAGGTGGAACGAGGCCGAGACCCGGAGGTCCACCTCGATCCGGCTGCCGTCGCGCCGCCGCACGTCCGCGACGCCCCGCCATCCCACGCCCGCCCGGCAGCGCTCGGCGATCCCCGCCACCCGTACCGGATCCTCGGGCATGGCGAGCAGGAAGCCGGCGGACCGCCCGACCACCTCCCCGGCCGGGTAACCCAGCAGCTCCTGAGCGCTGTGCGTCCAGCCGACGACCGTTCCGGTGCCGGCGACCACCACGGTCGCGTCGTTCGCCGTGTCGTGGGAGTGCCGGGATGTGCTGGGCGGCGAGGGTTCGCCGGGCTCCTGCTGCGGGCCTGCACACGCCATACCTGACACCACCCATCCGCTCCCTGCCCATGATCCCGCCTCCCGCGCTCAGGTGCGAGCGACAACGGGGAGGGACACCCCCCGGGCCCGGGGGCGGCCACGGGCGGGAACAGGAGGTGGTCAGCGCACCGGCCCCGGCCCGGACCGGGCGGGCGGGGCCGGGGGCCGGTGCTCGTACCAGCGCCGGTCGGCCTCCAGCTGGGCGGCGAGGGAGATCAGCCGTTCCTCGCTGCGGGACGGGCCGAGCAGCTGCGCTCCGACGGGCAGCCCGTCGGCGGTGAACCCGGCCGGTACGTTGATGCCGGGCCAGCCCAGTACGTTCCAGGGCCAGGCGTACGGGCATGCCTCGGTCATCGCCAGATCGGTGCGCCAGGCGCTCAGCCCGTCGAAGCGGCCGATCGGGGGCGGCGGCAGGGCGGTCGTCGGGGTGAGCAGTACGTCGTACCCGGCGGCGGCCCGGGACGGGCGGAAGAACCCGCCGATCCTGCGGTGCTGGCGCACCTCGCGCCCCCTGGCCGCCCGTACCGCCCGGCCGCCGAGCCGGGTGCCGGTGCGCAGTGCGCTGCGGGTACGCGGGTCGAGGAGCGCGGGGTCGGGGTGGCGGGCGGCGAGTTCGGCGATCCCGGCGGTGGCGCGGGGGACGAACCCGAGGCCGATCAGCCCGTACCGGGGCCTGGCTTCCTCGACGTCGTGGCCCAGGCGGGCGAGGGCCTCGGCCAGTTCGAGGACGGCCCGTCGCACATCGGGGTGGGGCGCGGAGCCGGTGAGGGTGAGCGGGGGGCGCCAGGCGAGGGCGATGCGCAGTCGGCCGGGGTCTCGGCGGGCGGCGGCCGCGGCGGCGACGGGCGGCGGCCGGTGCTGGTCGTCGGGGTGGGAACCGGCCACCGCGTCGAGCAGCAGCGCGGCGTCGGCGACGGTCCTGGCGAGCGGTCCGTTGACGGTCAGGCCCTGGAAGGCGTCGATGCGCGGGTGCCCGGAGATCCGGCCGCGCTGGGGTTTGATGCCGACGAGATGGGTCCAGGCCGCCGGGATGCGTACGGACCCCGCGCCGTCCGAGCCGAGCGCGGCGGGCACCAGACCGGCCGCGACGGCGGCGGCGGAGCCACCGGACGAGCCGCCGGGGGTGTGGCCGGTGTGCCACGGGTTGCGGGTGGCGCCGAAGGCGGGGCCCTCGGTGAACGGCCACTGGCCGAGCTCGCAGGAGTTGGTCTTCCCGACGATCACCGCCCCGGCCGCCCGCAGCCGGCGTACGGCCTCGCTGTCGGCGGTCGCGGCCGGAAGATCGCCGTCGCAGCCGAAGTGGGTCGGCAACCCGGCGACGTCCGTGTCGTCCTTGACGGCGACCGGTACGCCGAGCAGCGGCAGCCGCTCCCCCGCCGCGAGCCGGCGGTCGGCCTCGGCGGCCTCGGCGAGCGCGGCCTCGGCACGCAGGTGCCGGAAGGCGTTGAGGGTGCCCTGGCTCGCCTCGATGCGGCGCAGGGCTGCGGACACCTGCTCGGCCGAGGTGGTACGGCCCTCGGCCAGCTCCCGTGCGCTGTCGGCCAGCCCCGTCGGGCCGGCCGGTTCGGTGGTTTCCACCGCTTCCGTTGAGGACATGGGCTGACCGCCTTCCTCGTGTCGCGGGACA
The DNA here is from genome assembly GCF_045040875.1 of Streptomyces sp. NBC_00012. Lineage (NCBI taxonomy): Bacteria > Bacillati > Actinomycetota > Actinomycetes > Kitasatosporales > Streptomycetaceae > Streptomyces > Streptomyces sp. NBC_00012. Next base: position 1,660,386 of record NZ_CP108309.1, read on the forward strand.
CCTGCGCAGGGCCTGTGCGCAGCGCGCCTGTTACGCCCGAACGAACTTACCGGAGGGTAACGACGAATGAGCGGTCCGCTCAACCGTTCGGTGGAAACCGGCCGGGGCGCGTCTCGCGCGCGTTCCTGGGAACGCCCGGTCGCATCCGGGGGATGTCAGTGCCGCTTGCTACGTTCTGCGGCGGAAGAGAACGGCGAAAAGTACTGGTGGAGGGCGCGTGGAGGCGGAGTTCGAAGGCGAGTTCGAGACACATCTGACGGTGCGTCTCGATCCCCGCGCCGACGGTGGGACGGGAGGCGCGCGGGAGGCCGACCGGCTGGGGCGCTGGGCGGAACGCAACGGCCTGAAGCTCACCCGGATCCTCCTGGACCACGGTGCCACGCCCGACCAGCCCATGCTGACCGAACGGGGACGGGGTTCGCTCTCCACGCAGCGGGCCGCCGCCGGCCTCCGGTCGGCCGAGCTGCACGCTGCGGGCTTCCCCGTCATACGCGTGAAGATCGAGGCCGCTCCGTGGAACGAGGACATACCGCGGACGGCCGACGAGGCCGCCGCGCTCGCTCCCGACTGCCACTTCGAGCATCACGTCAAGCTGCTGCTGACCGGTGAGCCGCAGGTCGCTGTCGCACGGGCGGTGGCCGAGCGGCACCGCGCGCGGCTGTCGCGCAATGCCCGCCGCACCACCGGCCCCGGACGCCACGAGCGGTTCGTCACGCAGCGCTGCCACGGGGTGGGCCGTCCGGAGGCGAGGGCCGAGCTCGACGCGCTGCTGGGCGGGCTTGCCGCCGCCGGGCTCGAAGTGCTGGAGGTCGAGGAGGAGTTCGTGGTGCACGACGACCGTCCGGCGGTGGACGCCGGCTGGCTGGACGAGCGGGCCGGGGCCTCGCTGTGAGCGCGGACACCCGGCCCGTTCCCGGGGAACCGGCGTACGAGGACCCGTCGCTCGCGCCGCGCTGGCGGGCCGCCCGGCGCGCCGTCCAGGACCATCTGCTGCGCGTGATCGCCGAGTCGCCGTGGGGCGACGGTCTGGTCCTGCGCGGCAGCGTCCCGCTCCAGGCGTGGGTGGGCGCAGCCGCGCGGGAGCCGGGCGACCTGGACTGGATCGTGCTGGAGCCGTCGGACTGCTTCGTCGACGGCCTGGATCCCTACCCGTACGTCAACGGGCTGGAGGCCGTCCAGCAGTGGCCGGAGGCCGCGCACGGCGGGGCCTCTCCCGAGCTGTTGACGGACGGCGAGTGCCATGAAACCGGCGGCATCCGGCCGGTGCCGGCGCCGGAGGGGCTGCGCTGGATCGAGTCCGAGGAGTGGGAGCCGTCGGCCTCCCCCGCCGAGGAGGTCGTGGCCGCCCTGGCGGCCGGTCCGCCGCTCCCCGCGGGGATTCGTATCGATCCGCTCCGGGTGAAGTCGGACGGCACGTGGATGTACCGGGCGTACGAGACGCCCGGGGTGCGTGTCGTCGTCCCCTGGGAGGCAGACGGGCTGCCGCCGGGCGAATTGCGAATGGACTTCGCCCAGGACGAAAGGCTCCCCCGGGCCCCGCAGTGGACGGCCTGCCCGCGCGGTGACGGCGGGCCCCCGACGCCGGTCCGCACCGCGGGTCCGGGGCTCTCGCTCGCCTGGAAGCTGCTGTGGCTCGCCGAGGACCAGGAGGCGGAGGGTCGGTCGGGGGCCAAGGACCTGTACGACGCGGTGCTGCTCGCGGAGCACCACGCGACCCGTCTGTCGCCCCGCCTGCTGCGCACCGTGCTGGGACCGCACGCGCCGGGATTCACGCCCGGAGCGGTGCTGGACTGGTTGGTGGACTGGTCCGCGTTCCGCGCCGGACATCCGTGGGTGGAGGGCGGACCGGACCTTCTGCGGGAGCGGCTGGCCGCCGCGCTGCCCCGGCTGCTGGAGCGGAGCGTTCCGTAGCGCCGCAGCGGCCGCACCGGCGGACGTGCCGGTGCGGCCCACGCGTCCCGCACCGCCTACGGCTGGACGCTGATCTCGCCGATGCCGGTGCCGATACCGGCACAGTGCGCGGTGGACTGACCGGACTGTCCGGGATTGAGGGTGACGTGCTCGCCGTCCACGTCCGGGGACCAGCCGCAGACCAGGTGCACCCAGAAGGTCTGCGCCGTGCTGCCGTCGTTGCGGCACAGCGCGAAGCCCGTGTAGTCGTCGATCTCGTGCTTGCCGGTGTCGCAGGACAGGCCGGGCGGCGTCGCCACGGCCGGCAGGGCGGTCGCGGCAGTGGCGGGAACGGCGAGCGCGGTGGCCGCCCCGGCCACGACGGCTCCTCGGAGCACGGCCCTGGACACACTCCCCATCGACAGCTTCATGTACCTGTTCCTCCTCGCTGGTGGTGAACTCGGTGCGCCGACAACCGTCCCCCACCCTCCATGCCCCAAAACGAGGCAAAACCTCACACTGCGTATGCGTCGCCGGGGGTGCGCTCCGCCGCGCGACCGCATCCGCCCCGGCGTACGCTCGGAAGAATCGGATGGCACCTGAACAGGCCCTACGGGTACTACCAGGGAGGCGACGTGACCGGTCGACACAGCGGCACACGCCGGGCCGCCTGGGCGGCGGTCGTCGTGCTGGGAATCACCGGCGGCAGCGTCATGGGCGGCGGTGCGGCACGGGCGGACAACGGCATCGACAAGCTCTCCGCGCAGCAGATCGCGGACCGCTCCCGCGACGCCCTCCTGGGCGCCCGTTCCCTGCATCTGAGCGCCCGCGGCGAGCTGGGGAACAGCACCCCGCCGATGACGCTGGAGCTCACCCTGGACCGGGACGGCAACTGCGCCGGATCGGTGGATCTGGGCCACAGCCAGGGGTCGGTCCGGATCGTGAAGCGCGGCGACGACGTCTGGGTCAAGCCGGATGCGAACTTCTGGAAGAACCAGGTCCCCGGTGGTGGTTCGGCCTTCGCCGCGATCCTGAACGGGCGCTACATGAAGGGATCGGCGGACGACCCGCGGCTGCGCGATCTGTCGAACGGCTGTGACCTGGACACCTTCCGGAAGCTGGTCAGCGACAACGCGGACAACGACCGGGGGACGCTGAACAAGGGCCACAAGACCACGCTCGACGGGGCTCCGGTGGTGCCGCTGATCAGGATGCGGGACGGCCGGACACTGACCACGTACGTCGCCGCCACCGGCAAGCCGTACCCCCTGAGGATCACCGTTCAGGGCGACGGGGCGGACGCGGTCGTCGGCTTCTCGGCCTTCGACAAGCCGGTGCCCACGACCACGCCGCCGCCGGATCAGACGTACGACATCAGCGCCCTGCTGGGCCGTACGTCCGCGCCGGTGTGACGCCGGACCGCCCGCTGAGCGCCACGTACAGCACCAGCGACGAGGCGAGCCCGACCGCCCAGCCGTAGTCAGCGAGCGGTTTCAGGAACGGGATCAGGCCGTCGGCCGGGAACGGGCCCGCCCCGGGGGCGGAGTGGGAGCCCCCGATCGCGAGGACGCCGCCGAGCACGAACGCCACGACCGCCCGCCAGTTCCAGCCGTTCGTGTACCAGTAACGGCCGCCGGGGCGGTAGAGGTCGGCGAGGTCGAGCACGGTGCGGCGGACGATCCAGTAGTCGGCGATCAGGATGCCCGCGACCGTTCCGAGCAGTCCGCCGACCAGCCCGAGCCAGGTGAAGATGTACAGCTCGGGGGTCTCGGTGAGCTTCCACGGCATGATGAGGACGCCGACGACGCCCGTGATCAGCGCGCCCGTACGGAAGTTGATGAACCGGGGCGCGAGGTTCGCCAGGTCGTACGCGGGCGACACGACGTTGGCCGCGATGTTCACGGAGACCGTCGCGACGAGCACCGTCACCAGGGCGTAGAGCAGCCCGAAGACGTTGTCGGTCCGCGCCACGAGCTGGACCGGGTCCCAGATGGCTTCCCCGTACACCGCCTGCGATCCGGAGGTGACGAGGACGGAGAGCAGGGCGAAGAGCGTCATCGTGGTCGGCAGGCCGAGCGACTGGCCCCGGATCTGGGCACGTTGGCCGGCCCCGAAGCGGGTGAAGTCGGGGATGTTCAGCGAGAGCGTGGCCCAGAAGGCGATCATGCCCATCAGTGAGGGGAAGAAGACCGGCCAGAACTCCTTGCCCCAGCCGAGCTCGGAGGGCTGGTCGAGCAGTGGGCCGAGGCCTCCCGCCTTGACGGCGATCCAGACCAGCAGCACGACGGCGCCGACGATGACGAAGGGTGCCGCCCAGTTCTCGAACCGTCGCAGAGCGTCCATACCCCGGTAGATGATGGCGAGTTCGAGCGCCCAGAAGAGGACGAAGCAGAGCCAGAGCGTCCACGGCTGGCCGCCGATCTCGGACGCCTTCGCCCAGCCGCCGAAGATCTTCCCCAGCAGGGTGAAGATGCCGACGCCGCCGATCCAGGTCTGGATGCCGAACCAGGCACAGGCCACCGCGGCCCGGATCAGGGCGGGCAGATTGGCGCCGCGCAGTCCGAAGGAGGCGCGGGCCAGCACCGGGAAGGGGATGCCGTACTTGGGCCCGGCGTGCCCGGTGAGCAGCATGGGCCCGAGCACGATCAGGTTGGCCAGCGCGATGGTGAGCACGGCCTGTTTCCAGTCCATGCCGAGGGCCACCAGGCCGGAGGCGAGCAGCCAGGACGGAATGTTGTGGGCCATGCCCACCCAGAGCGCGGTGAAGTTGTACGTCGTCCAGCTGCGCCGTTCCAGCGGCACGGGCAACAGGTCCGCGTTGACGAACCGGCTGTCGGCGGGAACGGTGCCGGGGGCGAGTTCCACGCGGCCCGAGGAGTCGGGTATCGGGTCCTGCGGTGTAACGGATGGAACCGGTGGGACGGACGAAGTCATGGCGGCTGGACCCTTCGCTCGGGAACGGTGCCGTGCGGGGCGGGGCGCAAGATACGGGGGAAGCAGCGGTGCGGGGAGGGACGCGAGATACGAGGGAGGGGGAAGCAGCGGAGTGGGGAAGGGGTGCGGACAGCCTGCGGGGAGGGGCGGGTCAGTCGGACAACGCGGGGATGATCCGTGCGCCGTAGGCGTCGATCGTCGCCTCGCGCGCGTCGTGCATGTTGTAGAGCGCGAACTGGTCGACGCCCAGGTCGCGCAGGGCCCGCAGCTTCTCGATGTGCGCCTCGGCGGGACCCAGCAGGCAGAACCGGTCGACGATCTCGTCCGGCACGAAGGTGGTGTCGGGGTTTCCGGTCCGGCCGTGGTGGCTGTAGTCGTAGCCGGTCCGCCCGGCGATGTACTCGGTCAGGGCCTCGGGAACGAGCCCGGAGTGCGAGCCGTACCGGGAGACGAGGTCCGCGACGTGGTTGCCGACCATGCCGCCGAACCAGCGGCACTGCTCGCGGGCGTGGTCGAGGTCGTCGCTCACGTAGGCGGGGGCGGCCACGCAGATGGTCACGGAGTCCGGGTCGCGGCCCGCCTCGGCCGCCGCGTCCCGCACCGCCTTGATCATCCACTCGGTGAGGAACGGGTCGGCGAGCTGGAGGATGAAGCCGTCGGCCTTCTGTCCGGCGAGGGCGAGCGCCTTCGGGCCGTACGCGCCCATCCAGACGGGCAGTCTGCCGTCCTTCACCCAGGGGATCTGGACCGGTTGCCCGTCGACGGTCGCCTCCCGTCCTTCGGCGAGGTCACGGATGACGTCGATGGCCTCGCCGAGCCGGGCCAGCGTGTTGGGTCTGCGGCCGGCGACGCGCATCGCCGAGTCGCCCCGTCCGATGCCGCAGACGGTGCGGTTGCCGAACATGTCGTTGAGGGTGGCGAAGGTGGAGGCGGTCACCTCCCAGGTGCGGGTGCCGGGGTTGGTGACCATGGGGCCGACGACGAGGTGTTCGGTGTGTTCGAGGATCTGGCTGTAGATGACGAACGGTTCCTGCCAGAGCACCGTCGAGTCGAAGGTCCAGCCGTAGCGGAAACCGTTGCGTTCGGCGCGGCGCATCAGGCCGACGACGGCCGAGGCGGGCGGATCGGTCTGGAGGACGAGTCCGAAGTCCATGACGGGTGCTCCTAGTCCAGGTACTGACAGGTGGCTTGCGGGGTGTACGTGACGCGTCCGGCCCGGCGGGTCAACTTCCTTGCACCGGAGATGACTTCACCGCACGGGAGGACCGGTTCGGCTCGACCGGTGATCCACTTTCCCTCGTACGCCGAGCAGACGGCGTACGCGTGGTGGGTCTTCGCGGAGCCGGCCTGTTCGGCCGCCGGGGCGTGGCTGCCGACGTCGGCGGCCGGGGCGATGGTGCGCTTCTTCGGGGGCCGGACGTCCGGGCCGGGGAGACGCGGGCCGATGGTGCCGGTGATGTGGAGCTCGGGCAGCCCGGACGAGGGGGAACCGGTGTGCCGTCGTGGTCGCCCAGTGCGCATACCGCCCTCTCCCAAGCACCGTTCTTCAGGTACTCAAGCGCACGCCGGTAGCGGCTCCGGGGGCGCTGCCCTTGAGTGACGTGTCTGCAGATCCTTCCACATGAGGCCGCACCGAACCCTGTACAACGCCGCCTCGGACGCGAGTCGTGGGGGGACGATTCTGGACTGCTTTCCGGCCTTTGGGAAGAGGTCCCGGCGCGTACCCACTGATCGCCGGTGAGCATGGGCGGCACCGTGTCGGACGGGGCGAGACCGGGCGCGGGTTGCGCTTCACGGGCAGGCCAGGACGATGGAACGGGAGAGATGTGGCCGGGGGCGGGTCTTCACCCGGGGGCGGGTCTTCACCCGGGGACAGATCATCAGCCGTGGCCCGGTGCGGCCGCGGGAACAGAGGGCACGCCCGTGCCCGCTCGTGACATGGAGTGAACATGACCCAGCTGCCTCCGCCGATCACCCCCTGCCTCGAACCCGCCGCGAAGGAACTGGCCGAGGCGACCGGTCCGCACCCGCGGATCTACGAGGTCCCGCCCGAGAAGGGCCGGGAGATTCTTCTGGGCCTGCAGAGCGACCCGAGCGTGCCCCGACCCGATGTCGACGAGGAGTGGGCCGACGTGGACGCGGGCCGGTGGGGCACGGTCCGCACCCGCGTCATCCGGCCCCGGGGAGCCACCGGACCGCTGCCCGTGGTCTTCTTCATCCACGGTGCCGGGTGGGTCTTCGGCGACGACAGGACACACGACCGCCTCTTCCGCGAGCTGGCCGTCGGCGCCGGTGCGGCCGGTGTCTTTCCCGTCTACGACCGCGCACCGGAGGCGAAGTACCCCACTCAGGTCGAACAGAACTTCGCCGTCGGCCAGTGGGTCGCGGAACACGGCGCGGAACACGGACTGGACGTCACCCGGGTAGCGGTGGCCGGTGATTCGGTCGGCGGCTGCATGTCGACGGTGTTCGCGCTCATGAACAAGGAACGCGGTGGCCTCGGCCTCAAGGCGCAGGTCCTGCTCTACCCAGTGACCGACGCGGACTTCGACACCCCGTCCTACCTGCAGTTCGCCGAGGGCCACTACCTCACCCGCGACGGCATGAGGTGGTTCTGGGACGCCTACACCACCGACCCGGCCCAGCGGGCCGAGGCGCATGCCTCCCCGCTCCGGGCCTCACTGGAACAGCTCAGTGGACTGCCCACCACCCTCGTCATCACCGACGAGGCCGACGTCCTGCGCGACGAGGGCGAGAAGTACGCCAACAAACTCCGCGAGGCGGGCGTCGACGTCACCTGCGTCCGGGTCGCGGGCATGGTCCACGACTTTCTCCTCCTGGACAGCCTGCGCGACACCCGCGCCGCCCACGTGGCCCGCAAGCTCGCCGTGGACGCCCTCAGAACGGCGCTGCACGAAGGCTGAGACCGCAGCACGACGGCTGAGGGCAACAGCACGACCACTCAGGCAGCAGCACCCGCATCCGTTCGCGCGCTCCCCCGCCCCGTGCGACCCGGCGGGCCGGTTCGCCGAGCATGGCCGCCCGGCACCGTTCGCCGGAGCTGTGGTTCCGGGAGGCCAGCCGGCCCGCCGGGGCTCAGGTGGCGGCGGGCCGGCCGGCCAGGTACTCGGTCAGGCCCTCGCCGGTGAGCGGGTAGTAGTCGGAGAGCCGTCCTCCCTCGTCCAGACGGCGGCGGGCGAACTCCTCCCGGTCCTGATGCAGCAGGGAGTCCTCGGCGAGCGGGATCGCGTTCCGCTGGGGGACGACGACTGCGCCGTCCTCGTCGGCGACGATCAGGTCGCCGGGCGTCACCAGGGAGCCGCCGACACCGACGGGCACGTTGAACGCGGACGGGAACAGCTCGGTCTGCGAAGCGTAGTGCGGGGTGACTCCGGTGCACCAGATGGGCACACCGAGCGCGCGGACCCGGGCCGCGTCCCGCACCCGTCCGTCCACCACGATCCCGGCGCCGCCGCGCAGCTTGAAGTAGCGCACGAGCATGTCGCCGAGGCAGCCGGTGAAGTGGCTGCCTCGGGCCGACACCACGAGCACGTCGCCGGGCTGGATGGATTCGAGGACGCCCCACAGCGGGGTCTTGCGCTCGATGTCCTCCTGCTCCGCGCCGTTGAAGACGTCCTCGCGCTGCGGCAGGAACTCCAGCGTCACGGCACCGCCGGTGATCTTGACGTCCGGTTCGCGGTGCAGCGGCACCGGGCCGTCGATGAACGTCCGGGTGATGCCCATCTGATGCAGCTTCGCGCAGGCCGTCGCCGCGCTCACGTCCTTGAGGGCCTCCACCATCTGCGAGGTGGGTCGTACGTAGGACGAGGTGTGGACCGGCGCTCGCATCGACTCGTAGGTACGGGTCTCCTCCGCCTCCTTGACGCGGGTCGCCCCCGCCGACGGCGTTTCCTGATCCCCAATCGGGTTCATGCACTTGCCTCTCCGCGTGCTCGCCGCACGCAACGCCAGTGACATCATCGCCTATCGATGGTAGATAACAGCCAATCGATTAGTGATGTCAATGCGTCAGGAGCCTCCCGTGACCGATGCTTCCACCGATTCCGCCGATTCCCCTGTCCGCACCGGGTGGTTCGAGGCGTCACGCTTCGGGCTCTTCGTCCACTTCGGCCTGTACAGCCTGGCGGCGCGGCACGAGTGGGTGCGCAGCCGGGAGGCCATGTCGCAGCAGGAGTACGACCGTTACCTGTACCGGTTCGATCCCGATCTCTTCGATGCCCGGCAACTGGCCCGTACCGCACGGGAGTCCGGCATGCGCTACGCGGTTCTGACAGCGAAGCACCACGACGGTTTCTGCCTGTTCGACTCGGCTCTGTCGGACTACACCTCGGTGCGTGCGACCGGCCGTGACCTGGTGCGCGAGTTCGTCGAGGCCATGCGTGCCGAGGGGCTGCGGGTCGGCCTGTACTACTCGCTGCTCGACTGGCACCACCCCGACTTCACGGTCGACGAACACCACCCGCTGCGGGACACCGAGGCCCGGCGGGATCCTGGCGACATGGCGCGCTACCGGGCATACATGGAGGGGCAGCTGCGCGAACTCCTCACCGATTACGGTCCCATCGATCTGCTCTTCTTCGACTTCACATATCCGGAGAAGGGCCCACAGGAGTGGGGCGCGCAGCAACTTCATTCCCTGGCAAGAGAGTTGCAGCCCGGCATTCTCGTCAATGACAGGCTCGGGATACCGGGCGACTACGTGACTCCCGAGCAGTACCAGCCCGACCGGCCGCTGGAGCGCGGCGGCGAACGGGTGGTGTGGGAGGCCTGCCACACGCTCAAAGCCGAGGCGAGCACCTGGTGCTGGGCGCCGCACGAGCGTTTCGCGGCGGAGCGGGGCGACCTCGTGCCCGATCCGGACGAACCCTTTCTCGACCTGGGCGCCGCCGAGGTCGCCTCGCTGTTCGCCTGGACGGACCATGTCCTGGGGCCTCGTCTCGACCGGCGGATGCCGGGGCTACGGCGCCGGCTGCGCCGCGAGGTGGAGCGGCGGGTGCTACTGCCCTTCGAACGCCGCCGGGACTGGCGCTGGATCGGGGCGGACGGCGGCGCCAACAACTGGAACCCGTGGATCCATGGTGCCGTGCTCGCCGCCGCGCCGCTGCTCTGCGCTGACGACGCCCGGCGCGCCCGCCTCGTACAGCTGGTCGTTCATGGCCTCGACCACTATGTAGTCACGCTTCCCGACGACGGCGGGATCGACGAGGGCATCGCAAGGATCTCGACGACCCTCAGCTGACCGGGAGTTGGGGAGATCGCCTCATCCGGCTCACGCTCACGGTCCGCTCCCTGGGAACCCAAGGTCACTTAGTTGTGCGGTGGTTGCCCGCCGAGCGGTCGGCGGGACCGGAAGAACGAACTCAGAGGTTTGGCGCAGCACTCTTGAAGAAGCGGGATGCCACCCCTAGCATCAGCAATCGATAGACGATAGTCACGGAGACGAGGGCTCAGCCCCGCCTCCACCGCATCGCACCACCCCGCCGGGCGGCCCGCACCGCTGACCGCCCGCGACCCCCTCCCACTTACTGCTCCACCGGGAACTCTGCGGCTGAACACCAGCTATCGATTATTCACGACTACGCAACGGAGCGTGTCCCGATGAAAACAATGTGGCGTCGTACCTGCGGACTCGCCCTGGCTCCCCTGGTGATGGCATCGGCCGTCGCCTGTGGCAACGGGTCCGACCAGGCCTCGGAGGGCACGACCCTCCGCGTCATCGTGAACATCACGCCGAACCTGACGGAGAAGTACTGGAACGATCTCTTCGACGCCTACGAGAAGTCCCACCCCGGTGTCACGGTCAAGCTCGAACTGACCGGCACGATATCGGCGGACGCGAAGCTGAGGCAGGACCTGGCCGCGGGTGACCCGCCGGACGTCGCCCAGCAGATCACGCCGACCGCCGACACCGCGTCGCTCTTCGCCGACCTGTCCGACCAGCCCTGGACCGCCAAGACTCCGCTGGCCGACCAGTACGCCATCGACGGCAAGCACTACGTGGTCGGTGTGGGCGAGCAGATCCAGTCGCTCGTCTTCTACAACAAGGCCGCTTTCGAGAAGGCCGGGATCGACGCCACGAGCATCCGGACCATGGATCAGTTCACCGCGGCCATGGGCAGCTTGAAGGGTGCCGGGTACAAGCCGCTGCAGACCGCCGGGCAGTGGGTCACCGGCTCCCAGTTCTCGATGATGGCCGACGCGGGTGTGCTCACCGCCGACCCCGAGTGGACGGCCAAGCGCAACGACGGCAAGGCCTCCTTCGCCAAGAGCGGCTACCTGCCCTACCTGGAGCACTACAAGAGCTGGATCGACAAGGGCTACCTGGACAAGAGCGCGCTCGGTCTCACCTACGCGGACGGCCAGACGGCCTTCCTGAACGGCAAGTCCGCGATGTACATCATGGGTTCGTTCTTCGTGCCCGCCGCCGACGCCGCGAAGAAGAGCGACGACATCGGTGTGTTCACCATGCCGACCGACGGGGCCTACCCGTCCGGCCAGTTCGGCAACATCTCGAACCCGTACGTCGTGGTGAACAAGTCCCGCCACAAGGCCGAGGCGATCGAGTTCGTGAAGTGGGCGACCACCGACCCGAAGGCCATCCAGAGCCAGCTCGCCTCCGACGCCAATCTGCGCGAGGGCTTCACCTACCCGATGTCCAGCCTCGGTACGTCCGTGCAGAAGATCCTGGACAAGGCGCCGTCGGTGATCGTGAAGTCCGGTAAGAGCCAGCCGATCGCCGGGTTCAGCGATGAACTCAACAAGCAGATCCAGTCCCTGTACACGGGCTCGTCCTCCGCGGGCGCGGCCGACGGATTGGACAAGTGGTGGAACTCGCAGAACTGAACGCGGGGCTGAAGCGCCGGCGCCGGGCGAGACTGCGCGACTCGGCCGTCTCCCTCGGGATGATGGGCCCGGCCGTCCTGCTCTACACGGTGATGACGGTCGTGCCGGTGGGTGTCGCGGTGTATCTCAGCCTGACCGACTGGGACGGCTTCTCCACCGCCACGTTCACCGGGCTCGACAACTACAAGCACCTGTTCGACGATCCGAGTTCGTCGGACGCCTGGTACGTGACGGGTCTGATCGCCGCGGCCGGCACGGTCCTCATGGTGGGGCTGGGACTCGTGTACGCGCTGGCCCTCAAGGGCCGTTCGCGCACGAACTCCTTCTTCCGGGCCGTCGCCTACTTCCCGCACGTCATCAGCGCGCTGATCCTCGGCTATCTGTGGGCGGCGATCCTCGGCACCAACGGCGCCATCAACAACACGCTCGCCAAGTTCGGCATAGAACCGCTCGGCTTCCTCTTCGACGAGAAGTTCGCGCTGATCTCGCTGATCGCGGTGATCGTGTGGGCCGGATTCGGTTTCAACGTCGTCCTGTTCGTGGCCGCCCTGCAGACGGTGCCCGCCGAGCTGCTGGAGGCCGCGGCGATCGACGGCGCCTCCAAGCGCCAGATCAATCTGCGGATCGTGATCCCCATGATCGCTCCCGTGGTCACCGTGGCGACGGTGCTGAACCTGGTGGGGCTCATCCGGGCGTACGACATCGTGGTCAGCCTCACCGGCGGCGGGCCGGCCGGCTCGACACAGACCTTCACGTACCTCATTCTCGCCCGGTCCTTCGAGGGCACCAAGGTCGGGTACGCGACCGCGCAGGCAGTGTTCCTGATGGTGGTGTCCGCCGTGCTCGCCCTCCTCGTGACGGCGCTGCGCAACCGTCAAGACCAAGCTGCGACAGGTTAGTTAGGAGCCGGTGGTGGTCGTACTAGAGGCAGAGGTCCGCGACAGGCCGAAGGCTGCGCCGACCCGTGGTGGTGCCGCGTCGCGGCGTACGGAGCACAAGGAGCCGCGCTCGCCCGTGCGGTGGGCGCTGCTCGGCGCGCTCCTGGTCTTCATGATCGTGCCGATCTACCTGCTCGTCGTGAACGCGTTCAAGTCGCAGCAGGACATCCTCGACAACCCGTTCTCGATCCCCCTGAGCGGGCTGACCTTCGAGCACATGTCGGCGGCGATCAACAGCCCGCAGTTCAACGTCATCGGCGGCTACGGCTTCACGCTGTTCCTCGTCGTGGTCGTGGACGTGCTGTGCATCCTGCTCGCGGGCCCGGCCGCGTACGCGATCGCGCGCAGCCTCAAGCGGCGTACGCAGCTGGTGCTGCTGTACTTCCTGGCCGGCACGTTCATCCCGGGCGCCGCCGTGATCATCCCGGTGATCTATGTGCTGCGCGAGGTGGGCCTGGCCAATACCGTGACCGGGCTGGTCGCGCACGACGTGGCGTCCACACTGCCGGTGAGCATCTTCCTGTTCGTCGGCTTCATCCGCACCATCCCGGTGGACATCGACAACGCGGCGACGATCGACGGCGCGGGCCGGTACCGGACGTTCTGGTCCATCGTCTTCCCGCTGATGCGCCCTGCGGTCGTCACGGTGCTGATCCTCAACTCGATCGGGATCTGGAACGACTTCGTCTCGCCGCAGATCCTGCTCAGTCCGTCCTCCGGGCACTACACGGTCACGACGGCGATCTACGCCGGCATCAGCCAGTACTCGACCGACCTGACGAAGGTGTTCCCGAACCTGCTGCTCGCCGTCGCGCCCGTCGTCATCTTCTTCATCTACATGCAGCGCCACATCATCAGCGGTCTCACTGTCGGCGCGGTGAAGGGATGAGCCGCGGGAGCACGCGTCCCGGCAGAACGACCGGGCTCGAAGTGTCCCGTCCGAGAGAAAGCCGAAAGAAGAGAGAGGATCACGGAGTGCTGAGGAGATGGATGCCACGGTCCCGCAGGGGACCATGGTCCGCAGCCGCCCTGCTCGCCGCCCTGACCGTGGTGGTGGCCGGTCAGCCCGCCACCGCCCATCCGGTCAAGATCCGAGCGGGGAAGACGTACTACGTCTCACCGTCCGGCCAGGACATCGCCGGCGGCAGGAGCCCCAGGGCGCCGTTCCGCCACATCCAGAAGTGCGCCGACGTGATGGTGCCGGGCGATACGTGCCTGGTCATGTCCGGCACGTACGAGGAGACCGTGGTGCCGGCCCGGTCCGGCACCGCCGGACTGCCGATCACGTACCGCGCCGCCCCGGGGGCGGAGGTCACGGTGAGCGGGGCCTCCCGGATCGGCGGCTTCGAGCCGGTCACCGCCGCCGATGTCACCGAGATCGCCAAGTCCGACCCCTTCGCCGCCGACTCGCAGTTCAGCGACGCGGTGGCGGCCGGGCACATCTACAGCACCGGTGTCGACCTCGGCGCGGACGTGACCACCGTGCAGGTGTTCACCGACAAGAAGATGGGCATCGAGGCGCAGTGGCCGTACCCCGGCCTCGATCTGCTCGACCCCGAGCTCCGGTACGCCGGTGCGGGCAGCGCGGACGCCACCATCGCCGACGCGGACCTGACCCGCCCTGCGGGGTACTGGGACGGTGCGCGCGCCCTCACCGGCTACTGGTACATCTCGGCCACCACCACGGTGAAGAGCTCCGCCGCCGGCTCGGTGACGCTGGACGCGGCGCCGCCGTGCGTGCACAAGGTGGTGCCCAAGGAGACCCGGTACGCGCTGTCCGGGAAGATCGGTGAACTCGCCCGTCCCGGCGAGTGGTTCTACGACCCGGCCGCGAAGCGCCTGTACATGTACGGCACCGACGACCCGGACGCCCACACCGTCGAGGCCAAGCGGCGCGCCTTCGGCTTCGACCTGACGAACGCCAGTCACACGACGATCACGGACATCGGCCTGTTCGCCACCACGATCAGGACGGGTCCCTCCAGCACCGGCGTCACTCTGGACGGCATCAACGGCCGGTACCTGTCGCACTACACGAACATCACCCAGGGTGCGACGGACTGCGGCAGCACGGTGACACGGGGCGTCGGCGACACCGGCATCATCCTCGACGGCACCCACAACAAGATCGTGAACAGCGATCTGGCCTTCAGCGCCGGGAACGGCATCGCGCTCCGCGGACAGAACAACACGGCCACGGACAACGTGATCCACGACGTGGACTACATGGGCACCTACGCGGCGGGCATCGCCGTGCAGGGCAACAGCCAGACGGTCACGTACAACACGATCTCCCGCGTCGGCCGCAGCGGGATCAACCTCCAGTGGAACGAGGTGAGCGGCCTCGCCCCGGGCAAGGACCTGATCGCGTACAACGACATCTCCGGTTACGCCCGGCTGAGCCTGGACGTCGCCGCGATCTACACCTGTTGCAGCGCCTGGATGATGGGCACGTCCATCGACCACAACGTGCTGCACGACCCGGCGCCGGCCACGACCTCCACCACGTTCGGGATCTCCGGGATCTACGCGGACAACGGGCAGAGCGATCTGGTGATCGCGAACAATGTGGGCTGGGGCAACCGGGAGGGCACGGTGATGCTCAATGGCCTGGGCACCGGGTCGCACGACAACAGCGTCTACAACAACACCGGTGGAATGACGTTGTTCTACGTGAAGGAGCCGGGGCAGTCGACCGGTACCAGGATCTACAACAACATCGGCACGATCCGTGGCCTCGACGGCGCCACCGACGGTGGGCTCGTGCTCTCCAACAACCTTCCCACGGGCGTCGATCCGCTGTTCGTCGACGCGGCGACCCACGACTACCGGCTGACCGCCCGATCCCCCGCGCGCAATCAGGCGATTCCGCTGCCGGGGATCAATGACGGTTCCACGGACGCGACTCCGAGTCTGGGCGCCTTCCAGTACGGGGCACCCAAGTGGACCGCGGGCGCCCGCAGGTAGCCGGCGCGCGACACGGCCGTGGGCCCGGTCCGGGATTCCGGACCGGGCCCACGGCCGATCGGTCAATTCGACTCGGCGGCCGATTTCACGGCCGCCGTCTTCCTGGCCGTCGCCTTGCCGGCTGCCGTCTTGACGGCCGTCGTCTTCGCAGCTGCCGTCCTGCCGGACGCCGTCTTCTTCGTCGCGGCGGCCTTCTTGCGCGGCTTCTCGGCCCCCCTCGCGTCCGGGACGGGCCCGCGGCCGGCGGCGTGGTCGGCGAAGGCCTCGGCCGCCTTGTCGGGCTCCCCGGACCGCAACAGGCTGACGAGACGGCCGTGTTCCTCGGCCATCGCGCACCAGTCGCCCTCGAAGAGCGGGTCGGAGATGGCCCGAAGAGTGCGCAGGCTCGGCTCGATGACCTCCCACATCCGGGCCAGGAACGGATTGCCCGCGTACCGGCTGACCAGGGTGTGGAACTCTATGTCCGCGTCACGGAAGCCGCTGACGTCGTTCGCGGCGACCGCCTCGCGCATCCGCTCGACCAGTGCGTCGAGCCCGGCGAGCTGCTCCTCGGTGATGTGCTCGGTGGCGAGCCGAGCGGCCAGTCCCTCCAACGGCTCGCGGACCTGACGGGCGTACTCCGCGTCCTGCGAGGAGATCTCGACGACGAAGTGGCCGCGGCGCGGGACGTGCGTGAACAGGCCCTCACGGGCGAGCCGCTTGACCGCCTCGCGCACCGGGGCCTGGCTGACGCCGAGCCGCCGGGCGATCTCCGATTCGACCACGCGGTCGTTCGGCGCGAGTTCACCCTCGACGACGGCCTGGCGAAGCAGCTCGTACACCTGGTCCGAGATCAGGGTCTTGCGGAACCGGTCCTTGTTGGTGGCCAGCGTGGAGACGAATCCACCCGACGCATTAGATGCCATGAATACCCAATCCTGCACTGGGGCACGTCAGTTGCGACATAGTACGCGCCCGTCTTCTCCCGATGGAGTCACATCGGGGTTTCCAGCTGCCTGTCATCCGGCCATTCCCGTTCGACAACCTCATGGGCGGATCGGAACGTGCCATCGGGCTTCTCCGCGGAGGTGGGGACCGACTCCAAGGACTGTCCCGAAGGCGAGGTGAAGTCCGTCACTGTTCATCGCCTATCGATCATCGAGGGAATCGAAGCAGGGGCGTTCGAGCACTGTCAACCACGCCGACGCCGAGCGCATGCACATCGGCCACGCGGGATCAGCCACCGAGCCCGTACACGCGGACCGCGTTCGTGTGCAGTACGCGATCGAGCTGATCGGCCGCCAGATGGGACAGCCCGAGCCGGGACGTGGCGAGCGAGTCGGCCCGGGAGCCGCGGGGCAGGCAGATCGGCCAGTCGGAGCCGATGAGGCAGCGGTCGGGCCCGAGCGTGTCCACGACGTGTCGCACCATGTGCGCGATGCGCTGCGGCTCGAGCCCGTGCTGCTGGGTGAGCAGCCCGGAGATCTTCACCACCACGTTCGGGCTGGCGGCGGCGCTCTCCACTTCGCGGAACCACTCACCCGCCTGTGGTGTGCGCGGGTCCGGGGCGTTGCCCAGATGGTCGACGACGACGGTGAGCCCGGGATACCGGGCGCCGGCCTCGACGGCCGCCGTCAACGCCTTCCGGTGCAGATTGAGCTCCAGCGCGACCCCCGCTTCGGCCAGCACGGGAACGAGCGCGCGGGCCGGCTCCGGGGTCTCCCGCCACGAGGAGCCGCCGAGCCGCATCCCGTTGGGGCGGGAGTCACCCTGCTCCTGAAGCAGAGAACGCAGGGCATCGGGCCCGTCCGCGCCGTGGACGTGCAGGTTGGCCACGTATCCGGCGACCAGATCCGGGCGGCGCCTGCGCAGCTCACGCAGCGCGAGTGTCTCCCCCGCGTCGCCGCGCGACGCCTCGACCAGGATCGCTCCGGCCAGGCCGAGACCCGCACCCGAATGCGCCAAGTCTTCCTCGTCGAAGGCGCGATGGTGCTCGCCTCCCGGCCGGATCCATGGAAATCCCTCGGCCGGATCCCACAGGTGGACATGGCAGTCGATCACGGTGCGCCTCCTCCTCGGGCCTGTCGGGGCCGCTCCGAAGTATTGACACTTCGGCCCCCCTCCCATGAGTCTAACTATCGGCTATCGATGGGCGATTGTTCAATCCGTACATGACGAGGGTGCAGGTGTTCCCCATGCTCAGGCCTGAACGAACCGGCGACGCGCACAGCACGGGCGAGGCGCACGGACCCGTGCTGACCGCGACCCGGCGCGTCAGCGAGGTCCCCGAGTGGGCTTACTTGGAAAGGGAGTTGTTCGCGGTCCAGGACAAGGCATGGCGACTCTTCGCCGACCGCTACACCGAGGGCGACGGCCGCCTCGTCTTCCGTGACACGCTCGGTCAGGGCATGGACGGCCGGGACGGCGTGGACGACTTCTACGAGCCGTTCTTCAACTGGCCGACGCTCTACCTGCTCGGCGGCAGCGGGGAGCTGCTGACCGCCGCGCGGCGCCACTGGCGCGGAGTGACCGCGCAGCTCACCGAGATGGGCATGCTCGCCGACGGCCTGGAGCGCGGCTACGACTGGTTCCACCAGGGCGAGGGACTGCTCCTCTTCTACGGTCTGTGCCTGGCGGACCCGGACGACCCCGAGCTGCGCGAACTCGCCGTGCGCTTCGCCGACTTCTACCTTCCCGGCGGCCCCAACTACGACCCCGCGCACCGCCTGCTGCGCGCCCCGCACAACGGCTCGGCGGGACCGCGCTTCGGCTTCAGCGACGAGGAGGCGTACTTCCCGTGGAGCCTGGCCCTGCGGCCGTACGGTCTTCCGCTGGACGGGGTCGACGACGTCACGTCCTTCGACGACCTGGCCGCGTCGCCCGAGCGTGCCCGCGCGTACGGCCATGCGATGTGGGACCGGATGGGCCGGGGTGACACGATCGTGAACCTCGCCGCCACCGGCCTCGCCACCAACGCCTTCCTGCTCAGCGGGGAGCAGCGCTACGCGGACTGGGTGGCCGAGTACGTCGGCGTGTGGCAGGAGCGGCTCGCGGGTCGCGACGTCGTGCCCGACAACGTCGGCCTGAGCGGTGTGGTGGGCGAGTATCTGGACGGCCGCTGGTACGGGGGCCACTACGGATGGTCGTGGCCGCACGGGCTCTCCCCGGTCGGGAGCGCCACCGTCATCGGCGCCGCCAACGCGACACTCCTCACCGGGGACCGGGGCTTCCTGGACCTCGCCCGCAATCCGCTCGACGCGGTGCTGCGCCACGCCGAGCAGCGCGGCTCCGGTCAGATGGGCACCCTGGGCGAGCGCTGGGAGCCGCACCTGCGCGCGATGGAGGCCGAGCGCACCCTGATGGTGCCCCAGCGGCACAACGACTCCGGCTGGTTCGACTTCACCGTCATGCCCGGCCAGCTACCGCTCACGCTGTGGCACTTCAGCCGCGAGCAGGCCGACCGCGACCGGATCGAGCACCTGCGCGCCGGGTCCCAGTGGGACTGGACCGCCGTGCACACGCAGCGGATCAAGGACGAGGCCGGGCACGAGGAGCCCTGGTACGAGTTCCTGCACGGGCGCAACCCGCACTTCCCCGAGCGGATGCTGCGCAGCGCCCTCGCGAGCTGCGCCGAGCGGGTCGAGGCCATCGAGAACGACACCGTCGACCCGGCCGTCGGTCCCGACGCCCTGGACATCCACCACTGGCAACACCTCAACCCCGTGGTGACGGAAGCCCTGTTGCAGCTGACCACGGGCTCGCCGCAGGTCCTCTACAACGGCGGCCTCGCCCAACTGCATGTGCGCTACCACGACGCGGAGGCCCGCCGCCCCGGCCTCCCGCAGGACGTCGCCGCGCTGGTGTCCGACATCCGCCCGGACCACACGGTGGTGGAGCTGGTGAACCTCGGTGGTGCGGCGCGCTCCCTGCTGGTGCAGACGGGGTCGTTCGCCGAGCACCACGTCGCCACCGTCCGCGTGGACGACGGACCCGAGCGGCCGGTCGACGGACCGTACTGCCGCGTCGGCCTTCCCGGAAACTCACGGATCCGGCTGACCCTGACCATGACGCTGCGTGCGAACCGCGCGGCCTGTACCTCCCCGTGGGAGACGGCATGACCGACACCGCCGCGACGAGCCGGCTGCCCTTCACCCTGCCCCGCCTCGGCATCGGCACCGCTCCCCTGGGCGGGCTCTTCGAGGAGGTCACCGAGCAGGATGCCGCCGCGACCGTCCAGGCCGCGGCCGAGGCCGGGATCACGTACTTCGACACCGCGCCCCGCTACGGACACGGCCTCGCCGAACAGCGCCTGGGCCGCCTGCTGCCCCCGTCCGGGGACAACGGCCCGGTGATCTCCACCAAGACGGGCTGGCTGCTGCGCCCCCGGCCGGACGGCTCACCCGGTGAGGTGATCACCGACTGGACGGAGCGGGGCATCCGGGAGTCCCTGGAGTCGAGCCTGACCCGCCTGGGCCGCTCCAGCGTCGACATCCTGTATCTGCACGACCCGGACGACTACCCGGACGAGATACGCCGCACGGCCTATCCGGCGGTACGCAAGCTGCGCGACGAAGGGCTGATCCGGGCGATCGGATTCGGCATGAACCACAGCGGACCGCTCGCCTCGTACGTGTCGGAGTTCGAGGTCGACGTCGTGCTCATCGCGGGCCGCTTCTCGCTGCTGGACCACGAGGCGCTCACCACCCTGTTGCCGCTGTGCGCCGCGACGGGTACAGCGGTGGTCGTCGGCGGCGTCTTCAACACCGGCCTGCTGGCCGACCCGTCCCCCGGCGCCATGTTCAACTACCGGCCGGTCCCCACGGAGACACTGGAGCGGGCGCGCCGGTGCCGGGCGCTGTGCGAGGCGTACGAGGTGCCGCTGCCCGCGGCCGCGATCCAGTTCCCGCTGCTGCACCCCGCCGTCAACTCGGTGGTCCTGGGCTGCCGTTCGGCGGCCGAGGTGACGGCGAACGCGGCGGCTGCCCGCTTCCCGGTCCCGGACGAACTGTGGCAGCGGCTCGCGGAGGCCGACTTCGTGCCCGAGCGGTTGCTGGAAGGGGGCGCCGGGTAGCGCCTGCCCGGCGCGGGCCGGGCAGGCCGGGACAGCGCTGCCCGGCCCGCTCCGGGGCTGTCCGGCCTCGGGGGCCGGGGGCGGCCGACCGGGGGGTGGCGATCGGACCGTCCCGGGCGGGCGCTCAGTTCGTGTACTGGCAGATGCCTCGCGGCAGGTAGCCTCCGTGCCCGGCCTTCCCCACGTACGCACGGTTCTCGATCACCGGCACCCCGCGCGACAGCACCGTCTCGACCCGCCCCGTCACCCGCTTGCCCTCGTAGGCCGAGTAGTCGACATTCATGTGGTGCGTCTCGGCGGAGATGACCTGCTCGGCGGCCGGGTCGTAGATGACGATGTCGGCATCCGCCCCCGGAGCGATCGTGCCCTTCTTCGGATACAGACCGAACATCCGAGCAGGCGCGGCACAGGCGATCTCGATCCAGCGACGCCGGCTGATATGCCCGTCGACAACGGCCTGATGCAACAGGTCCATACGGTTCTCGACTCCCGGCATGCCGTTCGGGATCTTCGAGAAGTCTTCCCGCCCCATCTCCTTCTGCCCCTTGAAGCAGAACGGGCAATGGTCCGTGGACACCACCTGCAGATCATTCGTCCGCAAGCCGCGCCACAGTGCTTCCTGGTGCTCCTTCGGGCGCAGCGGAGTGGAGCAGACGTACTTCGCACCTTCGAAATCGGGCTCAGCAAGGTTGTCGGTCGACAGGAAGAGGTACTGCGGACACGTCTCCCCGAACACGGGAAGCCCCTCGTCCCGAGCTCTCGCCAGCTCTGCGACAGCCTCCTGAGCCGACACATGCACCACGTAGAGGGGCGAACCCGCGACCTGGCTCAGTTTGATCACCCGGTGCGTCGCCTCCGCCTCGAGGAGCGCGTTGCGGACTTCGCCGTGATAGCGCGGGTCCCTCTCGCCGCGTGCCAGCGCCTGCTCCACGAGCACGTCGATCGCGAGACCGTTCTCCGCGTGTGTCATCACCAGCCCGCCGTTCGAACCGGCGCGCTGCATGGCTCGAAGGATCTGACCGTCGTCGGAGAGGAAGACCCCCGGGTACGCGGTGAAGAGTTTGAACGAGGTGACGCCGGCCGAGACGAGGCCGTCCATCTCTCTGAGCGAGGACTCGTTCACATCGGACATGATCATGTGGAAGGCATAGTCGATCGCGCACTTTCCATCCGCCTTCTCGTGCCAGGCGTCGAGCCCTTCGCCCAGGGACCCGCCCTTGGACTGGATCGCGAAGTCGATGATGGTTGTCGTGCCACCCCACGCCGCGGCCCGGGTGCCGGTCTCGAACGTATCGGAGGCGAACGTGCCACCGAACGGCATCTCCATGTGCGTGTGGCCATCGACCCCACCCGGGATCACGTACTTCCCGGCAGCATCGATGACATGGTCGGCCGTCCACCCATGGCTGTCATGGGTGGCCATGGCCACGACGCGGCCGGCGTCGACGAGCACATCGACGTGCAATTCGTCGGAGGCCGTGATCACCAGTCCGCCGGTGATGAGAGTGCGTGCCATAGCTTCTGCTCCATTCGCGTCGGATCAACGGCGTTCGCTCCTGAGCCGTTCGCGCTCGCCCGGTGCGTGCTGATGAGGCTCTACCGGCGGGACGGACAGGCGAATCCGCCCCTCCCGCCGGCCAATGTCTCCGCATCCGGACGCGGTGACGACGAGACCACCGCGGACGACTGTGCGGCTCATGTACCCCTCCTCACGCGTGGCGGAATGGGTCTACGCACGTAGACAAGGTGCGTGATGAAGAACGTAGAAGCGGGTTACCCACTGTGGCAATACCGCTGCCGCCAACCACTGAAGACGTTTCGGTTTCACCCGCCCGGCACTCCACCGGCCCACAACGCACGCCCCACGGACATCCGTCCACGCGTCGACCGGGCGGGCGGCACCCACCGGCCCGATTGACAACAAAACGATTACGGGTCTGGTCCAAATGTTGGGTACGGTTCATGCGCCCGTCCCGTACGTGGTGTGATCCGATCACCACCGACGGCGAGCCTCGGACACATCACCGGACGCCCCCGCGGTCCGGTGTCCAACGACCGATCCCGGAGGATCTCGTGTCCCGGTCGCGCTCCGCGCGTACGGTGCTGGCCGCCGCCACCGTCGCCGCCGTCGCACTGCCGCTCGCCACGACCACCGCCAACGCCCAGGGGTCCCAGGCCCCGGCCGCCGCCCCGTACGCCGGTCTGCCGTCCGGCACCAAGCAGGCGAAGACCCTGGTCATCGGCGTCGACGGCGCCACCTTCGACGCCTTCTCGCGCGCCGACGTACCGCACATCCAGCAGCTGATGGCCAAGGGCCTGACCGCCCGGAGCAACCTGTACGCCAACCCGATGGCCCCGACCGTCTCCGGCGCCGGCTGGTCGTCCATCGCCACCGGAGTCTGGCCCGACAAGCACAACGTGAAGGACAACAACTTCACGGCCCCGAACTACGGCCAGTACCCGGACTACGCGACCCGGCTGGAGACCGCCGACCCGGCCACGTCCACCCTGGTGGTCGGCACCTGGAGCCCGATCCCCCAGATCGTCTTCGGCGCGAAGACCGATCTGCGGATCGCCGGCGGCAACGACGAGGGCACCACGGCCAAGGCCGCCGACTACCTCGCCCACGGCAACCCCGACTCCACCTTCGTCCACCTCGACGAGGTCGACGGCGCCGGCCACAGCACCGGCTCCTTGAGCGACACCTACCTCAAGGCCCTCAACACCGCCGACGCCCAGATCGGCCGGCTGCTCGACGCCGTGACGTCGCGTCCGACGTACGCGCAGGAGGACTGGCTCGTCGTCCTCACCGCCGACCACGGCCACACCCCCACCGGCGGGCACGGCGGCAACACCCCGCTGGAGCGCGGCACGTTCGTGATCGCCCAGGGCAAGGGCATCAGCCCCGGTTCGGTACGCGACGACGTCGAGATCACCGACATCGCACCCACCGTGCTGCGCCACGAGGGCGTCGCCACGGACCCCGCCTGGAACCTCGACGGCACCTCGCTCGCCGAGCTGAAGCCGGACGCCTTCGACGCGCTGCGCCCCTCGCTGCGCACTCGCGTCGACGAGAGCAAGCTCCCGGCCGACGCCAAGGGGTGGACGAACACCGCGCCCGAGGGCTGGTCGATCGACAACTCGAAGATGCCGTCCGGCGGCGTCACCGAGTGGCGCGGCTGGTCCTTCGCCACGGACGAGTTCTGGACCGACGCCGAACGCGGCCAGGGCCGCGAGACGAACGTCCGCGCCCGTGATGTGTTCGCGGTCGCCGACTCCGACGAGTGGGACGACAAGGCACACGGCGCCGGACAGTTCGACTCCACCCTGGTCAGCCCCGCGTACCGGCTCAACGGCGCGGCGAAGGCAACCGTCTCGTACGCGACGAACTACCGGGTCGACGGCCCCCAGACCGGCGACGTCTACGTCTCGTACGACGGCGGCACCCCGCAGCTCGTCAAGTCCTACCGGGCCGACAGCAACACCGTCGAGCGTCTTGAGCTGGCCGTTCCGCAGGGCGCGAGGACGGCCCGGCTGAGCCCCGCAGCCGCCCCCGAGGCCGGGGCCCATCCACCGGTCGGTCCGCCGGACTGAGCCCGGCGGACCCCCGGACCGCCGGGCTCAGTCCACCGACCGGAGAGCCTCGGCCAGGATCTCCGCCCCCTCCTCCGCCTCCGGGATGGTCAGCGAGAGCGGCGGCGCGATCCGCAGCACGCTGGTGTTGTGGCCGCCGCCCTTGCCGATGAGCAGGCCGCCCTCGCGGGCCGCTTCGAGCACGGCCGAGGCGGCCTCCGGATTCGCCTCGTCGGTGCCGGGCTTCACCAGCTCGATGCCGACCATCAGGCCCCGGCCGCGCACCTCCCGTACGCAACTCGAACCCGCGCCGATCGCCCGCAGCCGCTCGATCAGCAGACCGCCGACGCGCCGGGCGTTGCCCTGCAGGTCGTGTTCGAGGAGGTAGGAGAGGTTGGCGAGCCCGGCCGCCATGGTGACCGGAGAACCGCCGAACGTCGAAATGGAGTTGGCGTCCAGGCAGTTCATGACTTCTGCCCGGGCCACGACACCGCCGATCGACATGCCGTTGCCGATGCCCTTGGCGAAGGTGAGGATGTCCGGCGGGCCGTTGCGGCCGTGCGCCTGCCAGCCCCAGAAGTGTTCGCCGGTCCGGCCCCAGCCGGTCTGCACCTCGTCGGAGATCCACAGGACGCCGTGCCGGTCCAGGACCTGGCGGAACGCCGCGTACAGCCCGTCGGGCGGTGAGGTGAACCCTCCGACGCCCTGGATCGGCTCGGCGATCAGGGCGGCCGGTGCGCGGGTGTGCCCGAGCAGGTCCTCCAGATCGGCGACACAGGCCTTGATGAACTCCGCGTCGCCCAGGTGCTCGTACGGTCCCCGGGTACGGACGCCGCCGTGCACGTACAGCGTCTGCAACGGCGACAGGCTGGTCGGCGACCAGGCGTTGTTGCCGGTGATTCCGACGGCGGAGAACGATCTGCCGTGGTAGCTGTTGCGCATCGCGAGGACCTGGTTCGACCCGCGGTACGTGGTGGCGAGCAGCAGTGCGGTGTCGTTGGCCTCGGTGCCGGAGGTGGTGAAGAAGACCCGGGCGTCCGGGATGCCGGACAGTGTGGCGATGCGCTCGGCCAGCTCGACCATCGGCCGGTTGAGGTAGAGCGTGGACGAGTGGATGATGCGGCCGGCCTGCTCGCTGACCGCCTTGGTCACCTCGGGCAGTGCGTGGGCGGTCATGGTGGTGAGGATGCCGCCGAAGAAGTCGAGGTAGCGCCTGCCGTCGGCGTCCCAGACATGGCGGCCCTCGCCGTGGGTGATCTCCAGGGGATGCTTGTAATAGAGCGCCAGCCAGTCGGGGCTGACGGCGAGATGCCGTTGGTGCAGATTGCTCACGGCTCCACCAGTCCTTCGTACGCGTCGGGGCGGCGGTCCCGGTAGAACGCCCACTGCTGCCTGACCTCGTCGATGAGGCCGAAGTCGAGGTCGCGGACGACGAGTTCCTCCTCCTTGTCGCTGGCCACCTCACCGACGAACTGGCCGCGCGGGTCGACGAAGTAGCTGGTTCCGTAGAAGTCGTTGTCGCCGTACTCCTCCTGGCCGACGCGGTTGATCGCGGCGACGAAGTACTCGTTCGCGACGGCGGACGCGGGCTGTTCCAACTGCCAGAGATAGCCGGAGAGACCGCGCGAGGTGGCGGACGGGTTGTAGACCAACTGGGCACCGTTGAGGCCAAGTTGGCGCCATCCCTCGGGGAAGTGCCGGTCGTAGCAGATATAGACGCCCACCTTGCCGACTGCGGTGTCGAAGACCGGCCAGCCCACGTTCCCGGGCTTGAAGTAGTACTTCTCCCAGAACCCCTTGACCTGCGGGATGTGGTGCTTGCGGTACTTGCCGAGGTAGGAGCCGTCCGCATCGATCACGGCGGCGGTGTTGTAGTAGAAGCCGGACTGCTCGACCTCGAAGACCGGCACGACGATCACCATGCCGGTCTCGCGGGCGAGCTCCTGCATCCGGCGGACGGTCGGCCCGTCCGGAACGGGCTCGGCCCAGCGGTAGTGCTCGGGTTCCTGTACCTGGCAGAAGTAGGGGGCGTTGAACACCTCCTGGAAGCCGATGATCTTCGCGCCCTGCCGGGCGGCCTCGCGCGCATGCTCCTCATGCTTGGCGATCATCGATTCGGTGTCGCCGGTCCAGGTCGCCTGGACTAGTGCGGCGCGTACGACTTGGGACATGAGCTGCTCCTTCGACGCGGCGTCAGAGAGCCTCAACGCGTTTCTACGCCCGTAGACACGTGCGTGAGGAGAACGTAAGCCCCGCCACACAGCGGGGCAAGACCATCGCGGTGAACCGGCTGAGTCGATCGCGTTTCACACCCGTGCGGTCCACACGTCCGTTCGGCCGGTCAGGCGGTGGCCGAGGTGGGCCCCGCCGCTTCCCGCCCGGGGAGATCCGCCGGCGGCCACCAGGACTCCCGGCCCTTCGCTCCCCCACGCCGGTTTGTATTCTCGGCAGGCGCCCTTTTCCGAGCGGCACCTGCGAGAGGAAACACCACCATGACCACCGAGCTGAGCCCCGACGCCCTGTCCGGGCTCCTCGACCGGGCCCGTCAGGACTACCAGGACCTGGTGGGACTGGGCCTCTCGCTCGACCTCACCCGGGGCAAGCCCGCCCCCGAGCAGCTCGACCTCTCCGAGGACCTGCTGAGCCTGCCCGGCGGGCGGCACACCTCCGCCGACGGCACCGACGTACGCAACTACGGCGGGCTCCAGGGACTGCCCGAGCTCCGGGAGATCTTCGCCGAGGTGCTCCAGGTGCCGGCGGACCGGCTGATCGCGGCCGGGAACTCCAGCCTCGAGCTGATGCACGACTGCCTGGTGCACGCCCTGCTGAGCGTGGTGCCGGGCGCCGAGTCGCGCTGGGTGGACCAGGAGCGGATCGCGTTCCTGTGTCCGGTGCCCGGCTACGACCGGCACTTCGCACTCTGCGAGCGCTTCGGGATCGACATGATCCCGGTGCCGATGACCGCCGACGGCCCGGACATGGAGACCGTGGAGCGGCTCGTCGCCGAGGACCCGACGGTCAAGGGCATCTGGTGCGTGCCGAAGTACAGCAACCCGGACGGCGCCTGCTACAGCGACGCGACCGTGGCCCGGCTCGCCTCGATGAGCACGGCCGCTCCCGACTTCCGGATCTTCTGGGACAACGCCTACGCCGCCCACCACCTCACCGACGAGCCCGTCGAAACAGCCGATCTGCTCGCCGGCTGCGCCGAGGCCGGCAACCCGGACCGGGCATTCGTGTTCGGCTCCACCTCGAAGATCACCGCGGCGGGCGCGGGCGTCGCGTTCTTCGGCTCGTCGTCCGCGAACCTCCAGTGGCTGCTCGGCAACAACGCCAAGCGTTCGATCGGCCCGGACAAGATCAACCAGCTGCGGCACGTGATGTTCCTGCGCGACGCCGACGGGGTGCGGGGCCACATGGAGCGCCAGCGTGCCCTGCTCCAGCCCAAGTTCGAGGCGGTGGCCCGGATCCTGGACGCCGAGCTCGGCTCCACCGGGCTCGCGGCCTGGACCTCGCCCAAGGGCGGGTACTTCGTCACCCTGGAGGTGCCGGACGGCTGTGCCAAGGAGGTCGTACGCCGTGCCGCCGATGCGGGCATCGTGCTGACCCCGGCCGGTGCCACGCACCCGTACGGCGACGACCCGCGCGACGCGGTCATCCGGATCGCCCCCAGCTACCCCGGGCTCACGGAGCTGGAACAGGCGATCGCGGGGCTCGCCGTCTGCGTCAGGCTCGTGGGGTACGAGCAGCGGGCACACTGAGCATCCCGTCAACCTCCGCCACATTTCTTCCCGTCAGGGTGATCTGCGGTGTTCCGGGAGGATTCCGGGTCGGTCTGGGCAGGCTCCGGGCGACCCGATCCGGAAGGGGATGTGGTGGGACAGTCACGCGAGTACGGGCGCGCCATCAGCGAGGGGCCGACACCGGCCGATGCTGCGGGCGCGCCCGCCTTGCCCTATCCGAGCGGCTGGGCCGCACTGGCGTTCTCCGAGGAGCTGCGGCCGGGCACGGTGCTCACCCGTCCGCTGGCGGGTCAGGACGTGGTGCTGTACCGGCTGGGCAGCGGGGCGGTCCGCGCCGTCCGTCCGTACTGCCCGCATCTGGGCGCCCACCTCGGTCTGGCGAAGGTCGACGGGGACGATCTCGTATGTCCCTTCCACTTCTTCGCGTTCGGCCCGGACGGCACGTGTGTGCGCACGGGGTACGACACGACGCCACCGCGGTCGCCGTTGTCGCAGCTGCCGGTGCACGAGGTCAACGGTGCCGTGTTCGTCTGGCGGCACCACGACGGCCGGGCTCCGGACTGGTTCATCCCCGACTGGCACAGGATCGGTCACCGGCCCGCGCGGAGCGCGGCCTGGGAATTGGCCGGCAACGTCCAGGAAGTCATCGAGAACTCGGTGGACCTCGGGCATTTCGCCACCCTGCACGGCTGGGACAGGGCCGAGATCGGCGGGCCCGTGGTCTACGACGACGCCGCGTTCCATGTGTCCATGCGGGCCCACGAGTCGGCGCCGCTGCTGGGCAGTTTCGTCGTCGATGTGGACGTGGACGGCTACGGACTCGGCTGCCTGCACGCCGATGTGCACACGCCCCGGCTGGGACTACGGATGTGCACGATGGTGATGCCCACGGCGATCGCGCCCAACCGGATGCAGTTCCGCCAGCTCAACCGCATCTCGTTCGCCGAGCCGGCCAGGCTGCCGGCCCCGCTCGCCCGCGCGGTGAGCCGTACCGCGGCCAGGCTGCTGGACCGCGCCGTCTTCAAGTCCAGTTGTGAGTTCACGGCCGCGGACTTCCCGATCTGGAACCACAAGCAGTACCAGCAACCGCCCCGGCTCGCTCCCGGCGACGGCCCGATCGGCCCGTTCCGGCGCTGGGCCCGGCGGTTCTACCCACCGCAGCCCGGGAAGGACCGGGTGACGCGGCTCGATCACATCGTGCAGGCCGACGGGGCCGAGGTGCCCTGAGACCGGCACGGCCGGGGCTCCGGGGCTCCGGGGCTCCGGGGCTCCGGGGGAGGGAATCCGGGGCTCCGGGGGAGGGAATCCGGGGTCCAGCAGTGCCACGAGGTCCCGCAGGTATCGCGTGAATTCCCGTATTTCTCCAGCGTGTTGACGCTCTGTCAATCCTGCTCTCGCCGGCGTCGGCCGGAGCCTTCCAGCCCGCGAGCATTCGACATCAGCCGTGTTGCGCCACGGCGACGCGGGGTTTTCGAGCGCGATGCGGTCCCCATCGGGTCCGCCGGCCCCTACCCGGCCAGTGGGACCGCCTCCGGCTCCGGGGCGCAGCGGGCGAGGATCTCGTCCATCGAGAGTCCGAGCGCCCCGGCCAGCGCGGCGACCGTGAAGAAGGCGGGGGTGGGGGCGCGGCCCGTCTCGATCTTGCGCAGCGTCTCGGCGGAGATTCCGGCGCTCGCCGCGATCTCGACCATGCTGCGCCCGCCGCGCGCCTCACGCAGCAGCACGCCGAGGCGTTCGCCGCGACGGCGCTCTTCCGGGGTCAGGGGCGTTCGTACCATGCCGTCATTCTAATACCGCCGCGACCGGTATAGTAATTGGCATGGTGCAGCTCAAGGCAGACACATCCATCGAAGCGATGCGCGAGACCGGCCGGGTCGTGGCTCAGCTGCTGACCGCCGCACAGGAAGCGGCCGCGGTCGGCGTCTCCCTGCGCGAACTGGACGAGGTGGCGTGCTGCGTGACGCCGGCGCCGGATCGCCGTTCCTGAACTACCGGCCGCATTTCGCACCCACCCCCTTCCCCGCCGTGATCTGCGCGTCGGTCAACGACGCGATCGTGCACGGCATCCCGACCGACCAGCGGCTGCGCGACGGTGATCTGGTGAGCATCGACGCGGGCGCGACGCTGGGGGGCTGGGCCGGTGACTCGGCGATCAGCTTCACCGTCGGGCGGGCCCGGCCCGCCGACACCCGGCTCGTCGAGACGGCCTTCGAGGCACTGGAGGCAGGCATCGCGGCGGCGGTCGTCGGCAATCGGATCGGCGACATCGCGCATGCGATCGGCACGGTCTGCCGAGGTGCGGGATACGGCATTCCGGAGGGGTTCGGGGGCCACGGCATCGGCCGGTCGATGCACGAGGACCCGGCCGTCCCCAACGAGGGACGGCCGGGTCGCGGCATGCCGTTGCGGCACGGGATGGTGCTGGCGATCGAGCCGATGCTGATCGGCAGCGGGAACGACGCCTTCCATCCGGACCGGGACGGCTGGACGCTGCGCACGTCCGACGGCAGCCGGGCCGCGCACGCCGAGCACACGGTGGCGATCACCGACGACGGCCCGCGCATCCTGACCGCGCTGTGACCGACCCCGGGCGCCGGGCCGGGCAAAGCCGCCAACCACCCAGGGCGAACCGCTAAGGGCTGCTCCGAAGACCGATGTAGCTACCGAGGTGTCCGTTGTCGCTCCGCCCTCGTTCCGGTGAGCAAGTCCCGTCTCTGACCGCGCGAATCGCGCGGGCGAGCAACCCGGGCGGTACGACGGCGATGTGGGTGAGAGACCGGCTGGACGGGCTGTGGTGCGACGAGGACTTCGCGGGCTGGTACCCGCGTGACGGACGCCCCGGGCTCTCACCCGCCCAACTGGCCACCGTCTGTGTCCTGCAGTTCCTGCTCGGTCTGTCGGACCGGCAGGCAGCGGAAGCGGTCCGCTGCCGCATCGATTTCAAGTACGCGATGGCCATGGAACTGGATGATCCCGGCTTCCACCACAGTGTGCTGGCCGACTTCCGCGAGCGCCTGGCCCAGGACGACCGCGCCGACCGTCTTCTCGATCTGGTGCTCGCGCGTCCGAAAGAGGCCGGACTCGTGCGCGAGCGCACCACCCAGCGCACCGACTCCACTCACGTCCTGGCCGCGGTGCGCGACCTGACCCGGCCAGTAACCCAGGAAGCCCCTCCAACAAGACTGTCGACCGCCTTTCAAACCTTGCTGGACCAGCAGCGGATCCCCCGATCAAAGTCCTGGCGGACCCTCGGCACCTGACCTCGACCATCCGAGATCACCGACAGAGTCGAGTTAGTTGTTCTGTATGAACTGCTTGGCGAGGGCGTCGCCCGCGGTGACGGCGGCACTGTGGCTCTCGATCGGCGACACCTTGGAGTTCTTGAACAGGATGTAGGTGACGCCGGATTCCGCGCCGCCGGTCTCCGGGTCCGGGTCGATGCCGAGGGCCTTGGCGGTGGCGTACGACGCCTCACCGATGATCTTGTTGGGGCCGGTGTCGCCGACGACCGCGTACTCGACCTTGTTGTTGTAGATGACGGCCACGACACCGCCGCCCTTGATCCCGGCGTCGCCGTAGTTCCAGATGCTGCTGACGCTCGGGACGACGACGTACGGCAGCTTCTCGGCGTTCAGGGGCTTTCCGGCGGAGGTCTCGAACGCCGTCCCGTTCTGGAACCAGGGGTCGGTGTCCTCGTTGCAGGCGACGGTGATCTCACCGTCGCAGTCGATGTCCATGTCGGCCTTCCAGAACACGGCGCCGTTCTTGCCGCAGACCGGAATGGTCGCCGAAGTCTCCTCGTCCGCACGGTACTTGCCGTTGGAGATCTGCGAGCACGAGGTGACCTTGGCCAGCAGATCGGCCGCGCTGACGGAGCCCTCCTTGAGGTCCGTGCCTGAGGCCGGACCGGCGTGTGCGGCCGGGGT
This sequence comes from Streptomyces sp. NBC_00012, assembly GCF_045040875.1. Classification (NCBI taxonomy): domain Bacteria; kingdom Bacillati; phylum Actinomycetota; class Actinomycetes; order Kitasatosporales; family Streptomycetaceae; genus Streptomyces; species Streptomyces sp. NBC_00012. Next base: position 1,692,271 of record NZ_CP108309.1, read on the forward strand.
CAGGGTGATGGTCGCGAGCAGGGCTGCGCCGGAGGCGGCGGCGAGGGCGAGCGTTCGGGTACGCACAGTGGGGGTGCCCTTCCATTAGGAAACTTTCCTTACCGACGCGCACAACATGGCCCCGCACGGATGCCCCCGTCAAGACCGCGGGGCTGGCTCCTGGCGAATGCTCACCGGTAACCAGCCCCGCACAGATGGTTATTGACGCATCGTCACCGATTGCTGCCGGCGACCGTCACGGGCGTCCGCTCGGCCTCACGACCATCGCCGAGCCGCCGCCCCTGCGCACCTTCTCGGCGGCCGCCAGCCACCGTCCGTCCGGCAGTCGCTGCACACCTGTCGCCGCCCCGATCTCCGGGTTGAGCTTGAAGGCGTGCCCCAGCGACTCCAGTTCTGCCCGGACCGGGCTGTCCCACAGCCCCGGTTCGAGCTCCGTCGTCGCCGAGTTGCGCTGGCTGGCGCGCGGCGCCGCGATGGCGTCGACCAGCGGGAGACCCCGGTCGACCGTGCCGATGAGCGACTGGAGCACGGTCGTGATGATCGTGGCGCCACCGGGCGACCCCAGCGCCAGCACCGGCTCGCCGTTCTTCAGCACGATCGTCGGCGAGATGGACGAGCGCGGGCGCTTGCCCGGGCCGGGCAGATTCGGGTCGTGCACGGCGGGGTTGGCGGGCGCGAACGAGAAGTCCGTCAGCTCGTTGTTGAGCAGGAAGCCACGTCCCGGCACGGTGATCCCGCTGCCGCCGGTCTGCTCGATCGTCAGGGTGTACGCGACGACGTTGCCCCACTTGTCGGCCGCGGTCAGATGGGTGGTGTTCTCCCCCTCGTACGTCGTCGGCGCGGCCGCTGCGCCGGCCCCGCAGTCGGCCGGGTGGCTCGGATCGCCCGGCGCCAGCGGGCTGGTCAGCACCGAGTCGTCCTTGATCAGGCACTCCCGCGCATCGGCGAACCGCCGGCTGAGCAGCCCCCGCGTCGGCACGTCCTCGAACGCCGGGTCGCCCACCCATCGCCCGCGGTCCGCGAAGGCGATCCGGCTCGCCTCGATGTAGCGGTGCAGATACTGTGCCTCGCTCGCCTTCGAAAGGTCAGTGGATTCAAGGATGTTGAGCGCCTCGCCGACGCTGGTGCCGCCGGACGACGAGGGTGCCATGCCGTACACGTCGAGGCCGCGGTAGCCGCTCTTCGTCGGTGCCTGCCGCAGCGCCCGGTAGGACCGCAGGTCCTTCGCGGTGAGGTCGCCGGGCCGCACCACCCGGGTGGAGTCGGGGTCGACGGGCGGGTTGCGGACGGTCCGTACGACGTCGTCGGCCAGCTCGCCCCGGTACAGCTCGTCGATGCCCTTGCGGCCCACCTCTGCGTAGGTGCGCGCCAGGTCGGGGTTCTTGAACACGGAGCCGACCACCGGCAACCGGCCGCCGGGCAGGAAGAGCTTCCGGGTCGCCGGGAAGTCGGCGAACCTGGCCTGGTTGCCCTCGGTCTGCGAGCGGAAGGTGCTGTCTACGACGAAGCCGTCCCTGGCGAGCCGCTCGGCCGGCTTCAGCACCTGCCGCAGCGACTTGCTGCCCCAGGTGTCGAGCGCGGTGTCCCAGGTGGCCGGGGTGCCCGGAGTGCCGACGGCCAGTCCGCTGGTGACGGCCTGGTCGAAGGCGAGCGGTTTGCCGTTCTCCAGGAACAGCGAGGAGTCCGCGCTGCGCGGCGCCGTCTCCCGGCCGTCGATGGTCTCCACGGTGTGTCTCTTGGCGTCGTAGTAGACGAAGTAGCCGCCCCCGCCGAGGCCCGCCGAATAAGGCTCGGTCACACCGAGCGCCGCCGCGGTCGCCACCGCGGCGTCCACCGCGTTGCCGCCCTTGCGGAGCACCTCGATACCGGCGGCCGACGCGTCCGCGTCGACACTGGCGACCGCCCCTCCGTAGCCCACCGCGACGGGCGACTTGGGCGGTGGGGCCGACGGCGGCGCGGACGAGGACGGGGCCGCCGCCCCTACCGTGACGACAGCGGCGAGAACAGCCGACAACGACACATTCCGCGCAACGGAACGTCGCATGCGCACCTCCAGTGCTGGATCGTCCGCGCAGGGTAACGCCGCGCCGCCCGCCCCGTCAGGTCCGCCGTGAAGCCGAGGTCGAATGCCCGCTAACATGCCCGCCCATGACTGACGACGTACGCAATATCCTGCTGGGCGTGATAGCCGCCGGCATCAGCGCCTGCCTGGGCTGGATCGCCCGCACCTATCTCTGGCGCCGCAAACTCCGCCGCAAACAGGCGTTCTTCGGCCTGCCGGGCAATTCCGAGTGCCTGCTGGTCGTCAACCGCGACGCGGGCGGTGACGGCTCGGTCCACCGTCACGACGTCTTCGCCCTGCTGGAACTCTCCGCGCTGATCAAGGACTGCTCGGCACACGCGCAGATCCTGTCCCACGACGTGGCGCAGCAGGGCTTCGGCGAGCGCACCGAGTTCTGTGTCGGCGGGCCGGTCTCCAACCGGCGGATGGCCGCCCATCTGCACTCGCTGCTGCCCGGGGTGAAGGTGAACACCGACCCCGAACCCGGGCCCGACCGCAACGCCTTCCAGATCGGTTCGGAGCGCTACCGGGTCGAGAAGGGGGTCGCCGAGTACGTGGTGCTCGCGCGGCTGACGGCCGGTCAGGACGCCCGTCCGGTGTTCCTGTTCTGCGGGCAGCAGGCGATCACCAATCAGGCGGCTTCCCGCTACCTCGCCCGCAACTACGAGAAGCTGGCCCGCAAGCACGGCAACAACACCTTCTGCCTGCTGCTGAAGGTGGTCAACTCACAGGCGTACGGCCCCGATGTGGTCGAGCTCGTCGCCGATGTGACCCGTGCCGCGCAGACCCCCGTACCGCCGCCGCGCAACTCGCACCGGGCGACGGGCTGAGTGCCTGCCGCCGGCGGGTTCAGGCCCGCCGCAGCCGCCTGCGCCCCGCCGCGAGCACGGCGTCGACCTCCCGCAGCCGCAGCGGCCCCGCCAGCAGCGCCACCATGAGCAGCAGCACGAGGGTGCCCGCGCCCACCGCCGCGAAGTCCCCGGCCCCCTCGCAGGACCGGGCCGCCAGGTACCCGAGCAGACCGGCGGGCACGGCCGCCACCGCGAGCCGGAGCTGCGCCCACAGCGCGGGCGAGCGCAGCGGTGAGGACGCGCCACCGACTCTGCGGTGCAGCACGTACGCGGTGGCGGCGAAGCCGGCGAACAGCGCGACGGAGTAAGCGCCGGCCATCCCCGTGACGGCCCAGCGGACCGGCAGCAGCAGATAGGCGGCGACCGACAGCCCGGCGTTGAGCGCCGCGATCACCAGGTTGAGGAAGAACGGGGTGCGGGTGTCGCTCATCGCGTAGAACGCCCGGGAGAGCACGTACTGCCCGGAGTAGGCGATGAGTCCGGGCGCGAACGCCATCATCATGCCCGCCATCACGTCGATGTCCGCGTCGTCCGTGCGCCCGTACCCGTAGACCGCTCCCATCACCCACGGTGCCAGCGCGAACAGCAGGGCCACCGCGGGCACCACGACCGCCGCCGAGGTGCGCAGGGCGTACGAGACGTCGCGGCGCAGGCCGGGCAGGTCGCCGTCGGCCGCCGCCCGGCTCATCCGGGGCATCAGCGCGGTGACGAGCGAGACGGTCACGATGCCGTGCGGGACGACCCACAGCTGAAAGGCGTAGCTGTACGCGGTGTAGCCGGGGCCTCCCGCCAGGTCCATGTCCGCGGCGCGCCGGCCGACGGTGGTGGAGAGCCGGGTCACCACCCAGTACGCGATCTGGTTGGTCAGCACGAGCGTGACCAGCCAGCCGGCCGCTCGCAGCGGACGGGTGAGGCCGCTGCCGCGCCAGTCGAACCTGGGCCGCCAGCGGAATTTCGCGGCGCGCAGCGCGGGGACCAGGGCGAGCGTCTGGACGACGATCCCGGCCGTCGTGCCCCAGCCGAGCAGCCGGGCCTGCTCCGGGGTCAGTGTGCCGTCGGAGCCCGCCGCGATGGTCAGGTGGAGCCCGAACACGGCGATGATCACCACGTTGTTGAGGACCGGGGTCCACATCATCGCGCCGAACCGGCCCCGGGCGTTGAGCACTTGACCGAGGAGGGTGAACAGCCCGTAGAAGAGGATCTGCGGCAGGCAGTAGCGGGCCAGGGCGACGGTCAGTTCCGCCTGCGGGCCGTGGTAGCCGGGGGCGTAGACCGAGACGATCCACGGGGCGGCGAGGACCGTGAGGCCGGTCAGGGCGATCAGGCCGAGGGCGCAGACGGTGAGCAGCCGGTCGGTGTACGCGGCTCCGCCGTCGGCGTGGTTCTTCGCCGCGCGCACCAGCTCGGGGACGAAGACGGCGTTGAGCGCGCCGCCGATGAGCAGGGTGTAGAGGATGTTGGGCACGGTGTTGGCGACGTTGTACCCGTCGGCCTGGAGCCCGGTGCCGAGCGCGGCGACGACGACCGCCGAGCGTATGAAGCCGGTCGCCCGGGAGACGACGGAGCCGGCCGCCATCACGGCGCCGTTGCGCAGCACCGAACGGGGTTTGTGGTCCGCGACCTCGGTGGTGGTCGCTTCGGCGGCGGTCACCGGCGGGCCGGGTGCGCCCGGAACGCCCGGTACAACGTGCTGTTCGCGGTTCCGCCCACCGGTGTCCCCCAACTCTGCGCGGTCAAGGGTGGAGGGTACCCCGCGCCGCGCATCGCACAGGACGCCCGACGACGGTCCGCGGCGGAGCCGGGCGACGCGTCGGGCCGGACGGTGTCCGTTGTGCTGAGGTACATGTCACACAGGGCGTTTCCTCGTTTTCGGGCGATTTGCGGAACCTGATGCCGGATGCGCCCCTCTCCCTCGGCGAGAAGCAATGCCTTGGAGGTCTTTCCGTTGATCGCTGCACGTCGGCCCGCACGCCGCACCGCTCCGTCCGGCCGCCCGGTCCGGCTCACTCTGGTCGCCGGTACCGCGGCGCTCGGTGCCATGCTCACCGCCTGTTCCGGTGCCGCCTCGGGCCCGGAGTCGGACAAGGGCGGCGCGGCAGCGTCCTCCGGGGCCAGGATCTCGGTGAACCTGCGGGGCGGCCGGGCCACCCCGGGGACGCCGGTGAAGGTGACGCTCGACACCGGAAGGCTCAAGTCGGTCGCGGTGAGCACGGACGGGGGCGAGACGCTCACCGGCCGGATATCCGCCGACGGCAGGACGTGGACATCGGACCGGCCGGCCGCTCCCGGCACGACGTACGGCGTCGAGGCGAAGAACACCGAGGGCGGCAGCGGCAAGGCCGGCTTCACCACCGCCGCCGCGGACAAGGTCAACAAGCTGACGCTGGCTCCCGGAAAGAACACCACGGTCGGCATCGCCCAGCCGCTCTCGATCGTCTTCGACAACCCGGTCAAGGACAGGGCGGCGGTCGAGAAGGCCCTGAAGGTCTCCACCTCGAACGACACCGAGGGTTCCTGGGGCTGGTTGCAGGACTACTCCGGCAAGGACCGTGTCGACTGGCGGCCCGAGAAGTACTGGAAGTCCGGCACGAAGGTCACGCTCGACGCCGATCTCAACGGCATCGACTCGGGCCCGTCCGGCGGCTGGTTCGTACGCGACTACCGGACCACCTTCACGATCGGCGCCGACCAGGTGGTCGAGGTCGACCTGGACCGCCACCGGCTGGCGCTGAAGCGGGACGGGCAGACGGTCATGGACGTGCCCATGTCGGCCGGTACCCCCGGCGGCGAGAAGGCGTCCTGGCGCGGGACAGCCGTGCTGATGTCCAAGGAGGGCACGATCAACATGCGCTCCGAGACGGTCGGCCTCGGCGACGCCTACGACAAGATGGTCGACTCGTCGATGCGGCTGACCTGGTCGGGGATGTACGCGCACGCGGCACCGTGGAACGCGGGCTACTTCGGCGTGGCCAACCGCAGTTCGGGCTGTGTCGGGATGAGCGACGCCGACGCCGGCGCGCTGTACGGGCAGGTCCGGGTCGGCGACCCGTTCGAGATCACCGGCGCGGACGCCAAGGGCACGGTCGCGGAGGGCAACGGGTACGGGGCGTGGAACGTGTCGTGGGCCGACTGGCAGGCGAAGAGCGCGCTGTAGCGGGCCGGGGCACCGGGCCTGCCGATACGGGCCCGGCGATTGTTACCCTCGCGTAACTTACCGATGAGTTAACACGAGTAAGGGGCCGGGGTTACCGTCGGGTCACTTTGCCCTCCACGCGTGAGGAGTGACCCGTGGGACGTCCGTACCCGGCTCTGCGCACCACTACTTCCATCGGAACTGCCGCCGCCCTGTTCGCCGGAGCCGCCCTCGCCGCGGCTCCGGCCGCCGCCGCCCTGCCGCCCGCCGCGCCGGTCGCGGCGTCCGCGCCGGGACTGGAGTTCCACGACATCCCCGGCTCCGGCGGGATCACGCTCAAGGGCAATGTGTTCACGCCCGCCGGAGCGGAGCCGGGCTCGAAACACCCGCTGATCGTGCTGCCCACCAGCTGGGGCATGCCGCAGATCGAGTACTTCGCCCAGGCGCAGCAGCTCGCCGACTCCGGCTATGTGGTGGTCAGTTACACCTCGCGGGGCTTCTGGCTCTCCGGCGGCGAGATCGAGGTCGCCGGCCCGCCGGACCTCGCGGACGTCTCCTCGGTCATCGACTGGGCCCTCGCCAGCACCCCGTCCGACCCGGACCGCATCGGCATGGGCGGAGTCTCCTACGGCGCGGGCATCAGCCTCCTCGCGGCCGGGCACGACAAGCGGATCAAGGCCGTGGTCGCGCTCAGCGGCTGGGCCGATCTCATCGACTCGATCTACAGCGGCCGCACCCAGCACCTCCAGGCCGCAGCCCTGCTCGGCGGCGCCGGCCTGCTGACCGGCCGCCCGGGGGACGAACTGACCCGGACACTCACCGACTTCCTCGGCTCCGACCTCGACAGGGAGGAGGACATGATCGCCTGGGGGAAGGAGCGCTCCCCCGCCGAACGCCTCGACGAGATCAACGCCAACGGCGCGGCCATCATGATGGGCAACGCCTGGGGCGACACGATCTTCCCGCCCAACCAGTACGCCTCCTTCTACGAGAAGCTCAGCGGCCCCAAGCGCCTGGAGTTCCGTCCGGGCGACCACGCCACGGCGGAGGCCACCGGCCTGCTCGGCCTGCCCAACGACACCTGGACCGACGCCCACCGCTGGTTCGACCGCTACCTCAAGGGCGAGCGCAACGGGATCGACCGGGAGCCACCGGTCCAGCTCAAGTCCCGTACCGACGGCGGCTACGAGGGCTACCCGGACTGGAGGTCGGTGGGCGCCGCCGAGGAGCGGATCGGGCTCGACGGCACGAAGCGGATCCTCGCGAACATCGACTCGGGCGCCAACGGCGGCATCGTCATGCTGTCCAACGCCCTCGACCAGTTCGTGAAGCTGCCGCCGCTCGCCTCCGTCCCGCTGCTGCCCCGTGCCTTCGCGGGCGTCTGGCAGTCCGGGAAGTACCCGAAGGAGCAGCGCATCCGCGGCACGGTGAAGCTCCACACCACGGTGACCCCGAACAAGGAGAGCGGCACCTTCGTCGCGTATCTCTACGACGAAGGGCCGCTCGGACTCGGCAAGCTGGTCAGCAACGCCCCCTATACCTTCCACGGGCGGACGCCGGGCCGGCCGTTCCCCGTGGACCTGGAGCTGTTCTCCACCGCCTACGACGTTCCGGCCGGGCACCGTCTCACCCTGGTGATCGACACCGTCGACCCCCTCTACATCGAGCACAACCCGACCGGATCGCAGCTGACCTTCTCCTCGTCCCCGGTGGACCCGTCGTACGTGTCCGTGCCGTTGCGCGAGAAGTGATCACCGGCTGCTGCCGGGTGGGCACCGCTCTGCTGGAACCGCTTGGCGGCGGCCCCGGCTACTGCACTCCCGGCAGCAGCGTTCCTGGTTCGGCCGGTGCGATCTTCACGGCCTTCATCTTCGGATTGCGCCGTTCCCGCTTGGCCACCCAGGTCGCGAACCAGGAGAGCAGCATGCACATCCCGATGTAGATCGGCGAGATCACCATCACCACGGGGATGAAGGGAAGATCGTAGTCGAGGTTGGACGCGATGAGCTTGCCCGCGTGGAGGAATTCCTCGTAGGTGATCAGATAGCCGAGCGAGGTGTCCTTCAGCGCCACGACCAGCTGGCTGATGATGGTGGGCAGCATGGCGCGCACCGCCTGCGGGGCCAGCACGAACGTGGTGACCTGCGTCTTGCGCAGCCCCAGGGCGTACGCCGCCTCGGACTGGCCGCGCTCCACCGACATGATCCCGGTACGGAACACCTCGGCGAGCACCGAGCCGTTGTACAGGGTCAGACCGGTGACCAGGGCGGGCAGCGGCTGCACCTTCAGTGCCACGAAGATGAAGAAGATCATCACCAGTACGGGCATGGCCCGGAAGAACTCCACCAGCAGCGTCGCGATCCAGCGCACCGGCCGGTGGTCGGAGAGCCGTCCGACGGCGAGCACCGCGCCGAGCAGGAGCGAGAGCACCGCGGCGTACGCGAACGCCTTGAGGGTGTTGCCCAGTCCGCGCAGCAGCAGTTCCTGGATTCCCTTGTACGTGAAGGGGGTCCACTTGGCGCTGGTGAACTGTTCGGTGTCGAAGAGCAGATAGACGACCCAGCCGACCAGGGCGAGGATCAGGGCCGTCGAGACGATCCCGTACAGCCGGTGGCGTCTGCGGGTCGCCGGGCCCGGGATGTCGTAGAGCGCGGTGGCGGACGGCGCGGTACGGGTGGTCATCGGGCGACTCCCCAGCGCTTCTCCATCACGTTGAAGAGCGCACTGATGGACAGGGTGATGATCAGGTAGCCGATGGCGATCCAGACGAAGGTCCAGATGATGCTGTAGCCCAGCTCGTTGAGGGTCTTGTAGGTGCCGAGCAGTTCGGTGACGCTGAACGCCCCGGCGATCGCCGAGTTCTTGGCGAGGGCGATGAGCGTGGAGCCGACCGGCGGGATCACGGACCGGAACGCCTGGGGCAGAACCACGGTGTTCAGCGTCTGGCCGAACGTCATGCCGAGGCTGCGGGCCGCTTCGCCCTGTCCCGCCGGCACGGTGTTGATGCCCGAGCGCAGCACCTCGCAGATGAACGCGGAGGTGTAGCAGCCGAGCGCGAGTACCGCGAAGACCTCGAAGGGGAGGACCAGGCCGAAGCGCGGCAGTCCGAGCAGCACCGCGAAGAAGAGCAGGGTCAGCGGGGTGTTGCGCAGCACCGTCACCCACACCGTGCCGAGCACCCGCAGCGAGCCGACGGGGGCCACCCGGCAGGAGGCCATGATGAAGCCGAGGACCAGGGCCAGGATCGAGGAGTAGACGGTCAGTTCGACCGTGCCCAGGAAACCCTTGCCGTAGAGCGAGAAATTCTCGGTGAGTACGTCCATGGTCGATGCCCGCCCTCTCAGGTGGCCGGGTAGCGGTCGATGGGCGGCGGTGTCGGCGCGGGCACCCCGGACAGGCCGAGCGTGGCCTCGAACGCCTTCTTCCAGTTGCCGTTCTTCTCGTTCGCCTCCAGGGCGTCGTTGAGGGCGAACCGCAGCGCGTTGTCGCTGCGCGGGACGCCGATGCCGTACGGCTCCTGGGAGAACGGCTTGCCCACGACCTTCATCTCCTCGGGCGCCTTGGCCGCGAAGCCCAGCAGGATGGCGTCGTCGGTGGTGACGGCGTCGACCTGGTAGGTCAGCAGGTTGTCGACGCAGATCGAGTACGTGTCGTAGGCGACCAGGATCGCCTTCGGGTAGTCGGCGGCGATGCGCTGGTACGGGGTCGACCCGGCGGCCGAGCAGACCGTCTTGCCTGCCAGGTCCTGCGGCCCGTTGATGTCGTTCTCGTCGGTGCGGACCAGGAGGCCCTGTCCGGCCATGAAATAAGGACCGGCGAAACCGACGAGCTTCTTGCGCATGGCGTTGATGGTGTAGGTGCCGACGTAGTAGTCGATCTGCCCGTTCTGCAGCGCCGTCTCGCGGTTGGCGGAGGCGATGGTCTTGAAGCGGATCGTCTTCGGGTCGAAGCCGAGCGAGGCCGCCATCATCTTGGCGATCTCGATGTCGAAGCCGGAGTAGACGCCGGTGGCCGGGTCCTTCTCGCCCAGGTAGGGCTGGTCCTCCTTGGCCCCGACCCGGAGGTAGCCGCGCTTCTTCGCCTTCGTCCAGGTCGGCGAGGCGGGCAGCCGGAAGGCGGTGTCGACCTTGTAGACGGGCAGCTGCTCGGGCTTGGGGCCCTTCACCGGCGGGCTGCCCTCCTTGCCGCACGCGGCGGCGAGCACGGCCAGCAGGAGGCCGGCGCAGGCGGCCAGAACTCTTTTCGTACGCAACACGGAGCCTCCCGTCAGTGCTTGAGGATCTTGGACAGGAAGTCCTTGGCGCGGTCGCTCTCGGGAGCGGTGAAGAACGCGTCGGGAGTGCGGTCCTCGACGATGCGCCCGTCGGCCATGAAGACCACACGGTTGGCGGCGGAACGGGCGAAGCCCATCTCGTGCGTGACGACGACCATCGTCATGCCGTCCCGGGCGAGTTGCTGCATGACCTCCAGCACCTCGTTGATCATCTCCGGGTCGAGCGCCGAGGTGGGCTCGTCGAAGAGCAGCGCCTTGGGGTCCATGGCGAGGGCGCGGGCGATGGCCACGCGCTGCTGCTGACCGCCGGAGAGCTGGGCGGGGAACTTGTCGGCCTGCGAGGCCAGTCCGACCCGCTCCAGCAGTTCACGGGAGCGCCGGTCCGCCTCGTCCCTCTTCCGCTTGCGGACCTTGAGCTGGGCGAGCGAGACATTGGCCAGCACGGTCCGGTGCGCGAACAGGTTGAACGACTGGAAGACCATGCCCACTTCGGCGCGGAGCTGGGCCAGACCCTTCCCCTCCTCGGGGAGGGGTCTGCCGTCGATCGCGATATGGCCGGACTCGATCGTCTCCAGCCGGTTGATGGTCCGGCAGAGCGTCGATTTACCGGAGCCGGAGGGGCCGATGACCACCACCACCTCCCCGCGGCCGACGGTGAGATTGATGTCCTGCAGTACGTGCAACTGTCCGTAGTACTTGTTGACGTCCCGCAGCTCGATCAACGGATCGACGGCCATACGCTGCCCTACCCACTTTTCGCTGTGTCGAGGTCAGCGCAAACTATCCAGCCTGAAAAGGGGCTTCGCCCCCGACACGCACAAATGGGGCATAAGGCGTCTTATCCGATTGTCACGGGAGTTCTGCCCCTCCTCTACCCCTCGGCCGACTCCGAATAGACCTGGGAGAGCTCGGGGCTGCCCGCCATGGCCCAGTCCAGCCCGGCCTCGACCACGTCGATCTCCCGCCCGGAGGCGAGCCGCACCACGGGCTGCCCGCTCGGCCAGATGCTCCAGACCGCGCCGGGGACGTTCCGCACCAGGACCGTCCCGAGGTACAGCCCCGCGTCGTTGCCCAGCCAGGGCAGTTCCTCGGGGTCGTCCCGCCAGCGCGGCGGCAACTGGTCGAGAGCCGCCAATGAGGCCGGGCTGTCGTCGAGTTCGAGCCCGCGCTGCCCCGCCCGGACACGCAGCAGCTCGCACTCCGCGAGGAGCTCGGCCACGCCATCGGGATCGGCCGCGACGGCGGCGGCGAACCCCGCCCCCCGCCCACCGTCGTGACGCTTACGCCAGTTGTCCAAGAAAGGGATGTTCATGATTAGACCCCCCTGAGGCCGCAACCGCCGAATACAAGCCCCACCTGGGCGGCAGCCGACCCGGACGGAAGCAGATGGTTAGCTCTAGTTAGCGTCAGTTGGCTCACGTTCACCATGATCATCTCCCACTCGGCTCCCACCGGGCTCCCTTACGCCGAACCTTCGAAGTGCGAACATCAGCCCACCATGACACAAAACCGGCCCCGGGTCGCTGCACCTTGGGGGGTGTGGACTGCGACCCGAGACCGGCAATGTGACCAACGATGGAGACGGCTCTACGGTGATCACTCGTTCGTGTGAACATATGTTCGAGCAACGACAGTACATCCAGCCCTACGGCATATGCCATGAAGCCGCAGGGCTGCCACGCCGCCTCTCTGGCGAATCCCTCGATCAATCATGATCGAAAAATGCCGGAAAATAGCTGCTGACTTATGATCTTGCAGGTCAGAGCGTTTGTCGAGTGCCTGCCGACCTGCCGCCTTGGATCCTCGATCACCGCCGCACCCTCGGCGAACACATCCGCGACCGGCGCATGCACCAGAACCTCACCCAGGAGCAACTCGCCCACCTGGCCGAGATCTCCCGCGACACCGTCCAACGCATCGAGGGCGGCCACTCCGACGCGCGAATCAGCCACCTCTGGCGAATTGCCGCAGCACTCGACACCACGGTCGCCGAGCTAGTGCAGCAGTAGCCCCGCCTCCATCCCGACCCCCACCGACCTCGGGTGTAGGCGGAAGCTCAGCAAGTACGGGACTGGCGCGTCCATGGGCGGGAGGTCATCGGACCTCCGTGGCGCGTTCCTTCGCCGCCCGGTACGCCTGCCGCAGAGCGCCGGCGTCCGCGCAGTCCATGCCGTCAGTACGGCACTCGGCACACGCCACAGTGTGGTGAATGAAGGCGCTGTATGCGGTCTGGACGGCGGCGTTCGCGGCCCTGTGCCGGGCTGCCACTGGCCCGGTATTCTCAGGCACGTCATCAGCTCCGACTGCTGGTGTCCATGCCCCCGGACCGTTTGCGCGGTTGCGGGGGTTCTGCGCTGGCACCATACAGCGCCCTATAGACCTATGTGCAGTACTACGTGTGTCTCTGCAGGTCAAGGGGGTCATACGGTCGTTGACATGGTGGACGACGACGACATGCCTGTGATCAACCCGGCCGGCCCGCAACTGGTGTACGTAGTCGTGGCCGACCACATCGCGGCACAGATCGCCGACGGGCGACTGCCGGTCGGAGCGAGGCTGCCGGGAGAGCTGGCCATGGCCGAGCTGTACGGCATCGCCCGAATGACGGTGGCTCGGGCGGTACGGGAGTTGCGGGAGCGAGGGCTCGTCGTCACAGTGCGCGGCAAGGGGACGTTCGTCGCCGACCGGCCCGAAGCGTGACGTCCGCCCCTCCCCCGGGCGCTGTTCCGGGTGAGGGGCGGTCTCGTAGCTGCGCCCAGCCATAGGCGCGAATGTGATGAGTCCACGGTACTGGGGCGGTATGACAACCGGGGCGGCCCGCCGCGACGGGGGTGACACGGCGGGCCACGGCCAGTGTGGCAGGGGCTGTCCTGTGACACTGAACCTTGACCGTTTGCCACTGAAGATTGACCGGTGGTCCGTGCATGCAGGATGTAGCCATGGAGAACGAAGTGCCGTTGTCCGGCGGGCGCATCACCACGGGCGTGGTCAGGGTCGGCAACACCGTCCGTCGGCCGGCCACCGCGTCGTCCTCGTTCGTTGCCGAGCTGCTCGGTGACCTCCGGCGGCAGGGCTTCGCCGGCGCTCCGCGTCACCTCGGGTTCGACATGGCCGGTCGCGAGATCCTCAGCTACCTCCCCGGCCGCGTGCCCGCCCGCTTCCAGCGCTGGACCGACCCCCAGGTTGCCGCCGCCGGCTCCCTGCTCCGCGCCTTCCACGACGCCACCCGCGGCAGCCGCCTGACCGATCGGCACCCCGTGATCTGCCACCACGACCCGGGGCCGAACAACACAGTCTTCGCAGACGACGTCCCGGTCGCCTTCATCGACTTCGACACCGCTGCCCCCGGCGATCCCCTCGAAGACCTCGGCTACATGGCGTGGACCTGGTGCATCTCCTCCAAGCCCGACGCTCCGCCCGCTACCGTCCAGGCCGCACAGCTACGCATCCTCGCCGACGCGTACAGGCTCGATGCCACCTCCCGCTCCAGCCTCATCGATGCCGCGCTCGACCGCCAGACCCGCAACGCCCAGTGGTGGCGCAGCCATCTCGCGCGCCCGTCCCCACGAGTCGCCGACGACCACGAGATCACCGGGCGAATCCGGTGGTCCGAGCGGGAGTACGCCTACACCTCCGCTAATCGCGCGACCTTCGACACAGCCCTGGACTGACACCCACACGATCCTCCGACCTGCGCGATCAAAGTTCGATGGCACGCGGTCAAAGTTCAGTGACACGGGACAGGGGCGGGCGAAGTTCGCGGAGGTCGGGGAAAGACTTAGAATCGAACTTATGTCCGATATTCCGTCGCGCCTGGTCATGCTGCGCTTCCTCAGGAGAGTGCAGGAGCAGCAGCTCGCTCAGACCGACCGGTGGATCGCCGACGAGGAGCGCCGCGAGGCTGAGCAGAAGCAGGGTGAGGAGCGGCGTCCGCCCGCCCCGGACTGGGTGATGGAGCTCAGCATCGGCCTCGGCGCCCGGCCCATCGAGGTCCACGCCGGGCACTGCTATGCCATCGGGAAACGCCACCGGGCCATCAGCCGCGAGCAGGCCCTCGCCGCTCTCGCCGAGGGGATCCGGGCGTGCGCGCACTGCAGGCCGGACACAGAACTCGGGGTGCTGTGAGCAGCAGCCCGTCGCACCCTGAAACATCGCTGTGGTTGTGGTGGTCAGCACCCGGGCCAGCCATGGCCAGCGCCATAAGGTCCAGGTCGATGACGATGTCGCACGGCTTGGCGTGCGCCCTGATCCAGCTGGACTTGCCGGCGCCGGGAGGACCGGTAACGACGTACAGCACGGCGTCACCAGGTCCGTGACGTCTTGAGCGGCTGCGGTCCGCCCCTGTTGCCCTTGGCGCTATTGCACCGCCTGTGCATACTGCGGGCGTTGGCCGGGTCGAGGAGGCTACCCCCTTTGGACAGCGGGATCACGTGGTCGAGGGTGAACGACATCGGGTGCCGCGCGTCGAGCGCGGGGTCGATGTTGTGGCCGCAGCGCCAGCACGGGTGGCCGAGGGCTTTCACGTCGGCGACGAGGCGGCGGTAGGGGCGCCCGTTGCGGGGGTTGCCGGTCATGGGCGCCACCTCCTGCTACAGGTCGTTGCCGAGTACCTCGCGGCGGGCGGCGAGGGCCTTGCGGTTGAGGGCGTTGGCCATGCGGATCGCCACGAAGGTGAGCAGGAAGAAGGAGGCCGTGAAGAGGATCTGGGTGATGGTGCTGACGACGCTGATGTTGCGAGTGGCGCCAGCGATGATCAGCATGATCACGTTGCCGGAGAGCCAGGCGAACCAGATGCGGAACTTCTCGACTCGCACGGCCTTCTGTACGTCGCTGTAGCTGGGCATCACGTCTCCCCAGGGATGTGCTGTGGAGGGGGCAGTGTGGCATGCACGTGCGCACTATGCGGAGGAAATGCGAAGACCCGCCATCATCGGCATCCTCAGCCCCCGTCAGGCAGCGTTCGCGACTCTGGGCAGCGGCGGCGACTCGCCTGGGGTAATGAGTTCGCGCGTCCACTCGTCGCGCCCGGCTTTGTTCAGCTCGAAGACGCTGTAGCGCACGTTGCCGCGGCCGGACCCATACCGCCGGATCCGCCCTTCGTAGGCCCAACGCCGGATGGTGGCTCCGGGCCGGCCTGCGTAGTAAGCGGCGTCCTTCTCGCTGACGAGTCCACGGGCGGCCATGTTCACCTCCGCCGGGAATGACTGAGGGCCGCCTCTTTGGGCGGCCCTCAGCGACATGCGTGTCCAGTGAGGCAGACGATACGTTCGCCCACGTCATCGCGTCAAGCTATGAATCATTCACCTGCGATAGCCAGCCGCTATCCATCAGACTGGCCGCATGCCGACGGTCTACATGGTGCAGGCGGATTCCCAGGAGGAGTGCGCCGCCGAACTGGCCCGCATGTGCGCGGCTTTCGACCTGCGCCCGCTCCTGCCGCCGACACGCAGTACGGGCACTGAGCGGTGGCTGGCGCGGGCGGTGTCAATCACCTACCGCCGCTCTCCGGTTCGGAGCGGGGCCGACGAAGCATGACCATCAGGAACGCCGCGACCAGCAGCACCGACCCCAGCCCGGCACTCACGACGCCGACCAGCTCAACGGCGTTCCACAGCTCACTCTCCGTGCGTCGGCAAGTCGGGTCGCACTCCCACGAAATCGCCCCATCGCTATGCGAACCAGCGATGGCAGCCAAGCCGAGCACGAAGAGCAGGATTCCGCACCAGACCATTCGGCGTGCGGCGAGCAGGTACCCGCGCGAGTGAGTGTCGACCATGCGACCACAGTCCCAGCCACCCAGCCAGCAGGCAACGGTGCGGGGTACGGCACGGCCCCGGACCTGAAGTCCGGGGCCGTGCCGGGCGCTAGCTGTGGTGTCTCAGTGGGCTGATCTCACGGCCGCACGGATGATGTCCGCGTGGTCGAACGCGAGCTGCGGCAGGGCGTCCAGGGGCCACCAGCGCACGTCCGCCGCGTCGTCTCCGGCGACGATCGGGGTGCCGGCGGGGACGATGACGTGGTAGGCGACGGTGATGTACCGGCCGCGCGGATCACGGTCGGGCCGGTCCCAGATGCCGATCTGGCGCAGGTCGGCGGCGGCCACGTGCACGCCCGTCTCCTCGCACAGCTCGCGGGCAGCAGCCGCGCGACTCGTCTCCCAGGGGTCCACATGCCCGCCGGTTCTTTAGGCTCCTCTCCGTTGTCGGTTGAGACCGCCTTGGAAAGAGGCCCATGGACGTCCTGGAGCACTGGAGTGTCGACTTCTACGATTTCACCGTTCCACCTGAACCCAGCGACGATCCCGCTGTCTTGAAGTTCGGGAACCTGCACGCGAGAGCCGCCCGCAACGGCGCACGGCACGGCACCCCCGTGATCCTCTCGCCGTCGGGTCGACCGGACCACAGGATCAATCGCTTCTTCAGGGAAGGGAAGATGGCAGCCTCCCAGCCCGGGACGTGGAAGCGGTACGCCTACACGTTGATCGTCTGGCTCGACTTCCTGGCCGCCATCGACCGCTCATGGGACAGCGCGACGGTACGGGACGTCGAAGCGTTCAAGGACTGGAGACTCACAGATCTGCGCAACGAAGAGCGGATCAGGTCGACATCCTTCGACACCGACCGGGCTGGCCTCAACTCCTTCTATTCATGGGCGAGCAAGCGCTACGGGATCTGCAACCCCGTCCCGACCGTGCACGCCGGCGCCGCGGATGAGAGCGACGCCGCATTCGGGCGTGGATACGCTCGCAAGCGACGGGATCCGCTCCGCCCTGGCGGATCGACACGGCGCCAGGTGAAGTGGCTGCTGCGATCGGCCTTGGAACAGTGGCGGAACATCGGGCTGCGCGGCTACGGGTTCGACGGGGTGCGCGGGGCAGGCTGGCGGGGCTTCGACGAGGACCGGGACTGCGCCTTCGTCGACGGGCTGTACGGGACCGGGCTGCGCGTCCGTGAGTGGGCCAGCGTCCTGGACGTCGAGCTCCCGGCATCGGGGAGCGAGCGGATGGGGGAAGCGTGGCTGGCGGCGAAGTGCGTCAAGGGGGCTGAGGAGGGGCGGACGTACTGGATACCGCGGCGGGTGCTGCAGTCGGTGGAGGGTTACGCGGATCCACTTGAGGGGTCGCGGGCCGAGGCGATCCGCCGTGCCCAGCGTGCGGGCCGTTACGAGCGACTGCGTGGAGTGCGCATCGTCACCGGGCACACTCCCCGGACCGGAGAACTGCACGTCGAGGGGGCCGACGGGTCCGCGACGCTGGCGCTGGACGTGCTGGCCCCGGATGAGCGGCGGTTTCTCTTCCGCCGTACGCCCCGCGGTCTGGAGCCGCTCTGGCTGTGGCTGTCGGTGAGCGGGCTGCCGAAGAAGGTCTCTGGTGGAAGAGCGCCGTCTCGAAGGCTTCTCCGCGGAGGAGATCGAGGACTTCCGCGACCAGCTCGGCGACATCTGGCTCCAGATGTCGATTTTGCTGGGCCACAAACACCCGGACGGCGGCGACACCATTCCGGCGGACCCGGTCGGCCGTATCTATGCCAGGCGCTATCGCCGCACCCTGGCCCGCTTCATCGTCCGCAGGCCGAGAGGGCTGAGGTTCCCCCGCAGCGCGGGAGTGGCTGACTAGATGGTCAGAGCGGGTTGACGTGGTTTCAGGTTCACTTGTTCGGTCGCTGCCTGGTCGGCGTAGTACTTCTCCTCGAACTCGATCGGGCTGAGGTAGCCCAGCCGTTTCTGGATGCGGCGGGGGTTGTAGAAGCCGTCGATGACCCTGTTGCCCAATTGGGTGAAGCTGCCGTGATCGTCCGTCGCGTGACATTCCGGTCCGTGAGTGTGTGGTGCGAGGCGGTTCTGAGGGCGCGAACTGGGCGTCCGGCCGCGGAACTCGGGGGTGGTGTGCTGTGTCCATGCGGCCGAGTTCGGGGGCGGAGGTGCCCGCGGTGACAGGGGATGTCGCTCGGGCAGCGTTCCCCAAGGGGTGTCTGGCGATGAGGATCCGGGACAGTCTCGGTCCGCTGTTCCTGGACGAGGAGTTCAGAGCGGCCTTCGGGGTTCGGGGGCGCCCTGGCATCTCGCCCGGGCGACTGGCGTTGGTCAGCATCCTTCAGTTCGCCGAGAACCTGACCGATCGCCAGGCCGCGCACGCGGTGCGGGCCAGGATCGACGTGAAGTACCTGCTCGGCCTGGAGCTGACCGACCCCGGTTTCGACCACACCGTGCTGACCGGGTTCCGGGAACGGCTGCTGACACACGGGCTGGAGGACAGGATCTTGGACCTGCTTCTGGAACGGCTGGCCGAGATGGGGCTGGTCGCCTCCGGCGGGCGGCAGCGCACGGATTCCACGCACGTCCTGGCCGCGGTCCGCAGCCTCAACCGCCTGGAATTCATCGGCGAGACGTTGCGGGCGTCGCTGGAGGCGCTCGCCATGGCTGCGCCGGACTGGATGCGCGCGTCGATGGACCCGGCATGGCAGGAACGCTACGGGACACGGGTCGACGCCTACCGGCTGCCGACCGACGAGCAGGAGCGGCGCACTCTCGCACGGCAGATCGCCGCCGACGGATACCGCCTGCTCGAAGAGGTCTTCGCACCGACGGCGCCGGCATGGTTGCGACAGGTGCCCGTCGTCTCCATCCTGCGCACGGTGTGGGTGCAGCAGTTCACCCGCACGGTCACTGACGGCGAGGAAGAGGTGGCCTGGCGGGGGAAAGACGATCTCCCGCCGAGCAGAGCGATGGTCGCTTCGCCCTATGATCCTGAGGCCCGTTACGCGAAGAAGCGTGGATCCGCCTGGGTCGGCTACAAGATCCACCTCAGCGAGAGCTGCGACGACCCCGGGGAGACGAATCGCCCCCACTTGATCACCCACGTCGTCACGACCGATGCCACGGTCAACGATGCGATGGTCGTCGAGGAGATTCACGACCGTCTCACCAGCAAGGACCTCCTGCCAGCGGAGCACCTCCTGGACACCGGATACACCTCGGCCGAGCTGTTACTGACCGCGCCAACCACCCGCGGTGTCCACGTCGTCGGCCCAGTCCGGTCGAACAACACCCGGCAGGCAGCCAAAGGAAGCGGCTTCGGCAAGTCCTCCTTCACCATCAACTGGCAGTCTGGGCAGGCAACTTGTCCGACCGGTGCCACGAGCAGGTACTGGACGGCGGGAGTGGACAACAATGGCCGGGACGCGATCCGGATCCGCTTCGCGACCACCACCTGCGCACCCTGCCCCGTGCGAGACCAGTGCACCCGCTCCACCAAGTATGGGCGGCAGCTCACCGTCCGCCCCCAGGACCAGGATGCGGTGCTGGAACGCGTCCGCGCTGAGCAGTCCACGGATGAGTGGAAGGACCGCTATGCGGCCCGCGCCGGCGTGGAAGGCACCATCCATCAGGCCGTCGCGACCGCCGGAGCCCGGCGCACCCGCTACATCGGCCGAGCCAAGACGCGTCTCGCGCACATCCTTACAGCCACCGCCATCAATCTGATCCGCCTCGACGCCTGGTGGAACGAAACTCCCCTCGCCCGCACACGCACGTCCCGACTGGCGGCCCTCGACCTCGCAGCATGAGACCAATTGGGCAACAGGGTCCGTCGATGTACTTGAAGAGCGTGAGGTTCGCTTCGGCTCTGGTGGCGAAGACGCGGCCGCGGATGCACTCGGTCTTGATGACCATCCACAGGTTCTCCGCCAGGGCATTGTCGAACGAGTCGCCGACCGAGCCCATGGACGCCTGGATACCGGCCCTGACCAGGCGTGTTGTGAGCTTCACGGACGTGTATTGACAGCCGTGGTCGGCGTGGTGAATGAGCTCACCGGGGGCGACCTCGCGGCTGGCCAGGGCATACTCCAGCGAGGTGAGGACCAGGTGGTCGGCGTCCGCGCGGGCGGAGGTCTCCCAGGCGACCACCCGGCGGGAGAACGCGTCGCGGATCGCGGGCAGCCACAACGGCCCCTCCCCGGTGGAGATCATGGTCAAGTCGGTAACCCACAGCCGGTTCGGCCCATTCGCAGTGAAGTCGCGTTGCTCCAGGTCAGGGGCCAGATCGGCGTCCGGGTCACGGCGAGTGAAACCCCTGCCCCGGCGGGGGCTGATCCCGGCCAGGCCGGCCTCCCGTATGAGCCGCTCGACGCGCTTCCTGCCGACGTGGACGCCCTCACGCTTGAGGACGGCGTGCACGCGAGGTGAGCCGTAGAACCCGCCGGACTCGTCGTGGACCTGCCGGATCCGCCCGGTCAGCTCGGCGTCCCGGCGGCGCCGTTCGCACGGTTCCTTCTCGGCCTGGCGCCACCGGTAGTAGGTGGAGGAAGGGATGTTCAGTTCCCGGAGTACGGGCTCGACCCCCAGATGCGGGTGCCCGTCAACGAGCGCTGTCACCTGGGCCGGGTCGGGTCGAGCTGGGCCGCGAAAAAAGCCGAGGCCGTCCGCAGTACCTCATTCACACGCTTGAGCTGGGCATTCTCCTTGCGCAGGGCGGCAAGCTCCTCACGCTCGGCGGTGGTGAGCAGGTCGTCGCGTTCGCCGGCGTCGGCCTCGGCCTGGCGGATCCAGTTGCGCAGGGCCTCGTGGTGCACGCCGAGTTCCTCGGCCATGCGGCGGATCACGGGCTTCGGCTCGGCGGTCCGGTACATCCGTACCGCCCGCTCACGCAACTCCAGCGGGTACTTCCTCGGCGCAGGCATCGTCTGGGCTCCTCTCATGAGACCCATCTGACCTTCTGTCACCCATCCCCACATCTCGGGGGAACCTCAGGCTGATCGCAGCCGCCCTGCAATACGGACATGTGGATACGAAAGTGACACTTAGTTATGCGGGCAACGAGGATCCCGCATGGCTGCAGGACGTGGCAGTGGAGAAACTCGAACTGATCGTCGACCAGATCGAGGAGGACGCCCGCCGCCTTGAAGCCGGTGAGCATGTCAGCGGGCCTTCCGCCCAGGAGTACCGGGACCGCGTCGCACGGTCGGCACCTTTCGCCGGCCGTGTCGTGACAGGTGTACGCAACGTCGAGCGGCTCCTCGAACAAGCCGACCCCGCCGTTTACCACGGACAGGGCATGACCTGTGTGTGGCAAGCCGCGACAGCTGCCTGCCGAAAGGCGAAGCTCACCCTGGGCCTGCCCGGCGTCGACACCCCGGACGAGGCCGAGTGCCGGTCCACCTGCGTAAACCTCGCTTATACCGACCGCGACATTACCGAGCTGCAGCAAGAACTCGTCATCCTGCGAGCAGACGCCGCAGACCCGCTGGCGCCCAAGCCGCGCCAGGACCGGGCCGCCGCCCAGGCCGCACAGCACCTGAACATCATCGAACGCCACCACCGCCGCACGACGGAAGACGAAAAAGACACCCCATGACAAGTCGACGCGCCCGGGACCGGGAAGCCGAGCGTGCTGCGCTGCGCAGTGCCGCAGACCGTCTCCTCGCCGGAACTCCGCTTCGGTCGGAGTCGGGGCGGCTCACAGCCACCGAACTGTTGCGTGAGTCCAGTCTGAGGCGAGACGTCGCCTACGGCGACCACAGAGACCTCGTCGAAGAGTTCCAGGCCCGCGTCAAAGCTCAGAACGCCACACCAGCCGCCGTGCAGCAACTGGTCGGCAAGTACAGCGAGGTGAAGATGAAACTCGCGGCCGTCACGAAGGAACTCGCGAATGAGCAAGCAGTCAGCGCCGTACTGCGGCGGATCACCGCCGAGCTCGACCTTGAACTGATGCAAGCCCGAGAGGAACTTGAGCAGTCCGGGAACGTCACCCGTCTTCCCGCACCCCGTCGCGGGCGTCGCGTCGGTGACCGTGCAGAGTAGCGGCAGGGAGCACGCCCCAGGTGCGCAAACGCAGTGGCGCGGCATGAAGCATCCCGACCCCGTGCACTCGACGAAGGCGGCCCACTCGCATGACACGAAGGAACAGAGACAGGGATTCCGAGCGTGAGGAGATCCGAGCCGCTGCGGAGCGTCTTTTGGCCGGCACACCACTGCGCTCCAGGGTCAGCACGCTCACGGGAACCGAGCTGATTGCCGAGTGCGGGCTGCGGCGAGACGTCGTCTATGGAGATCACAAGGACCTCGTAGATGACTTCCGAGCGCGGGCCCGGGCCCGGAATTTCACTCCTCAGGTCGTGCAGAACATGGCCGAGGACAATGCCGGGCTCCGAGAAGCATTGGCGAAGACCAAGACGGACCTCGCCACGGAGCGGGAACGAGTCCGTGCTCTGATACGGGCCGCTGCAGAGCTGTCGCTAGAACTGGAGCAGGCGCGCGACGAACTCGCCACAGCCCAGCAGGTCACACGGCTGCCTGGCCGGCCCGGATCCGACAGCTGACGAGAGCCAGGGCGATGGCGGCGGTGGAGCTGCCGGGGGCGTGATGTCGGCGCACGCGTCGGGTCGGACGGTCGAGCAGTAGCGGTCGTGGGTGCGTGAGCGGTACTAACTTGATCTTTAACCTCGGGGCCCGAACGAGTCCTCGTACTTGATCACTCGGACCGGTAACTGCCGTACGTGCAGGCGGCCTTCGTCTGAGCATGTGATCCGACCAAGGAACACACAACACTCAGCACGAAGGCCGTGGGAATGAGTCTGTCGCATCGCGTCGTACGGCAGGATCCGTTTGCGGAACTGTCACGCTTCCGGGGTGAGTTCTATTCCTGTCTGACCAGGCGGGCGGATGCGTTGTTCGAGCTCGCGGACGCCGTGTTGTGCGCCGATGGTCCGGTTCGGTCGCTGGTGGAGCTGTCGCTGGTGGGCGAGCATCGTCGCGGGCATGGTGGGCTCTACGACGCTCTGGCCGCGGGCGAGGTCGATGTGGCCCGGCTTCGGCGGGCCCTGACCGCGGTGCCTCTGCCGCGATCGGCGGACGGCCGGCTGGTCCTGGCCGCCGATATCACCTGCTGGCTGCGGCCCAGCGCGCACACCTCACCGCAGCGGATCCTGTGTCACACCTACGGGCGGGGCAAGGACCAGCACATTCCCGTGCCCGGCTGGCCGTACTCGGTGATCTGCGCACTGGAGACGGGCCGCAGTTCGTGGACGGCGCCGCTGGACGCGCTGCGTCTGGCCCCGGGGGATGATGCTGCCACGGTCACGGCCGGGCAGATGCGTGAGCTCGTCGAGCGGCTGATGGCGGCCGGGCAGTGGAAGGACGGCGATCCGGACGTTCTGATCGTGGTGGACGCCGGATACGACGTGCCACGGCTGGCCTTCCTGCTGAAGGATCTGCCGGTGCAGGTGCTGGGCCGGATGCGTTCGGACCGCGTCCTGCGCCGTGCAGTCCCGCCCCGCGAGCCCGGCGCCCGGGGCCGCCCGCCCCGCCACGGCGGCGAGTTCGTCTTCGGCGACCCGACCACCTGGAACACACCCGACGCGCAGACGGTGACCGCAACCCGTCTCTACGGCACCGCCACCGCACGGGCCTGGGACCGGCTCCACCCGAGACTGACCCACCGCTCGGCCTGGACCGCCCAGCTGGGCTCCCTGCCGGTCATCGAGGGGACCGTGATCCGCCTGCAGGTCGAGCACCTGCCCAGCGGCGCGACACCGAAGCCGGTGTGGCTGTGGTGGTCGGGCACCGACGCCACCGCCACCCAGGTCGACCTGCTCTGGCAGGCATTCCTGCGGCGCTTCGACATCGAGCACACCTTCCGCCTCTTCAAGCAGACCCTGGGCTGGACCTGCCCCAAGATCCGCACCCCCGAAGCAGCCGACCGCTGGACCTGGCTGATCCTCGCCGTCTTCACCCAGCTACGTCTGGCCCGCCCGCTGGCAGCCGACCTCCGGCGGCCGTGGGAGAAACCGAGCCCGCCCGACAGACTCACCCCCGCACGAGTCCGCCGCGATTACCGGCACCTCCGCCCCAAGGCAGCCTGTCCCGCCGGAGCACCGAAATCCTCCCACCCCGGCCCAGGCCGGCCACCCGGCCGCAAGAACACCCGGCCAACCCCACGCCACGACGTGCACACAGTCGGCAAAACGGACCCCGCAAAGCGACGAACGAAGAAGCCAACGACCCCACGTCCACGCCGCACAGGTTAAAGATCAAGCTATGGCCGCTCCAGCGGCCTGGGCTCTGGCCTAGGAGACGAGGCGTGTCGAGGCGGCATCGAAGAACAATTCGGCTAAGTTGATCAACAGCCCGTCTCGCGATCCGAACGCGCCGATCCCGGAGGACGAGAAAGATATCGTCAGCGCACTTTGAGCTGGGCTGTCCACTCGCGTTGGCGAGGCCGGCGCCTCTTCCGCTCCCTCGAACGAGGGGCCTGCGGCCGATCCGCCCCCGCTCGGCTCCTGTGGTTGCCCGTCATGGTGATGACACCCCGGCGCAGATCCCGGGCGGCGCGGTGAAACTCTCGGATTGTCGTACCCGACAGGTTCAATGGAACCGACGAGACGACCGACGGGAGCACCGCGCATGGAGCCAATCTTCTTCTCAAGTCCTGGGGAGTTCCGGGACTGGCTGGAGGAGCACCACGCGACTGCCTCCGAATGTCGGGTGGGCATGTGGAGGAAGGGAGCGGGTAAGCCCACCCTGAGCTGGTCGGAGGCGGTCGACCAGGCCCTGTGCTACGGCTGGATCGACGGCCGGCAGAGCCCGATTGACGACTTCTCCTGGACGATCCGGTTCACTCCGCGCAGGCCGCGCAGCAACTGGAGCCTGGTCAACCTCCGCAAGATCGAGGAGCTGACCGCGCAGGGGCTCATGCGGCCGGCCGGTACCGCGGTGTTCGAAGCCCGTGACCGGGATCGCGAGGAGAAGTCGGTCTTGGAGTTCGAGGCGGCGCAGCTGGCTCGCTTCCAAGCGGAACCGCGGGCGTGGGAGTGGTTCAGCGGGCAGGCGCCGTCCTACCGCAAGTCGGCCATCCACCATGTGATCAGTGCCAAGCTGGACGAGACTCGGGAGCGGCGGTTGGACCAGCTGATCGCCGACAGCCTGGAGGGGGTGCGGCTCAAGCCGTTCCGGCGACCTGGAACCTGAGGGCCCGCTGTAACAGGCCGAGCGCGATCGCGTAGCCCTCCAGCTCGGCCGTCCAGCGCGGGACCTGCCGCTCCGGGAACCCCTCGGGCTGGCCTTAGCCTCAATACCGTTCAGTTAGTGGCTTGGATGGTGATGTGGGGGCTGTGTTTGGGCTGGGGCCAGTGTGTGTGGTGGGAGCGTTTCGCGGCCCATTTCAGGACTTTGCGTTTGACGACTCGGGGGTGTGAGCGTTTTCGGCGTGTTGGGTTGAGGTGTTGGGTGAGCCATCGGATGGCGTGATGCCAGATCGCGTCGGCTGCGTCAGCGCCCGGAGGGGGGAAATGCGCTCTGCGCGACTGAACGGCGAGCGATGCGGAGGGCTTTGACGAAGGAAACTCTGTCGGGGTCGTGGCCGGAGAGTGCGGCAGTGTCGGCCATCAGGGTGCGGATGGCGTAGTGGCAGCACAGGTGTCCCCAGATTTCTTGCTGGACAAGGTCGGGGGCTTTCGAGCGCAGTACCGCGCGGGGCCCGCGCTGGTGGGTTTTCAGCTCGTCGAAGGTGGTCTCGATCTCCCACCGTTGGGCGTAGGCGGCTGCGAGGTCCTCGGCGCCGGCCTCGGCAGGGTCGAGGATCGTGGTCAACAGCCGGTACTCCTCGGCGTTGTCCCGGCCGTCATCGACCGTGTAGTCGATCACTCTGACCGTGAGCGGCTCCGTCGTGGCCCGGTTCGTGCCCGACGTCGGGACGATCCGGGCCAGCCAGGACCCATCGGCCAGGGTTTCCAGATACCGGGGCCGCAGGTTCGTCTTCACTCGCCAGAGCAGATCCGCACCCGTGGCCGCGGCCTGCTGCCAGAGGCGGAACCCGTAGAAGCCCCGGTCTGCCAGGACCAGCTGGCCCGGCTCCAGCCGCCCGACGAGCTGCCGGGACAACTCGATCTCCGACACGCTGCACGGGCCGGTGGCAGCGTCGAAGACCACATGGGTGCCGCATTCCGCCAATGCCACCAGGCGGGCCTGCGGAAACGCGGCCCGCTCCCCCCGGCTGGAAGCGGGCCGCCCGAAGAACTCCGCGTTGGCTGCCGTGTCTGCCACATCCAGGCACGTCCCGTCGATCGCCACCAGGCGACGCCCGGCCAGCCACGACCCCGGCGTGCCAGGCCCCGCCAGCGGACGCGCAACCCGAGCGAAGAGATCCCGCACCGGCTCGAACCCCAGACGAGACCTGGCCTGGAAGATCGCCGACTTCGAGGGCGGCGTGAACGACTCCGACCACCCCGACGCCCACGACAGCCCGTCCGTGAGCTGCGCGAACACATCCTCGTAGGAGCCATCCGAATACAGCGCCATCCCGATCGAGAAGTACGCCATCACCCGTGCGGGCAACGACCGGTGACGCCGCTCGGTACGCCCCGCCTCCTCGATCACCGCGTCAACCACATCCGCGGGAAACACCCGCGTCAGCAACCCCACAGACACCAAATCCGACAACCGGACATCAGACGACGGCTTCACCCAACCAGAACGCGGCATCCCCCACGATAACCCAGAAGCACTTAACTGAACGGTATTGGCCTTAGCCTCGATCCACCGGGTGATGGTTCGTCCAGTGCCTGGACATGAAAGTGGAGATGCACTCTGACCTGGGAAAATAGGAGTTCTCTAGGCTTCTACTCAACCAGTTCGGAGGTGCATCTCCGGGATGCATTCTTCCACGCCGCCACGTGCGGTGTCCGCTGTGTTCGATGACCCGAACCTGGTTGCGCATGCCGGGCTGGTTCCGGTGATGCGGCTGGCCGAACGGTGTGGGCTGTCGGACCTGGTGACGCAGAAGGTGAAGCTGACCGGGACGACGAACGGCGCGGGGGCTGCGGCGGACTCCAAGATCAGCAGCATCGTGGCCGGCATGGCGGCGGGCGCGGACAGTATCGACGACCTCCGCGTGCTGCGGCACGGGGCGATGCCGACGCTGTTCGGCGGTATTCGCGCCCCGTCCACGCTGGGCACCTTCCTTCGCGCGTTCACCCACGGTCACGCCCTCCAACTCCATGCTGTGCACCGCAGATTCCTGGCCGCGCTGGCCGCACGCACTCCACTGCTGCCCGGCTCTGGAGAGAAGGCGTTCATCGATGTCGATTCCACCCACAAACGCGTCTACGGCCGGACCAAGCAGGGCGCCGAGTACGGCCGGTTCAAGGGCATCCGCACCCTGCACCCCCTCCTCGCCACGGTCTGCACCCCGCACGCACGGCCGGTCATCGCCGGGGTCCGGATGCGACGCGGCAAAGCAGCAGACTCCCGAGGCGCCCCGAAATTCGTGAGCGAGGCCCTGGCCACCGCCGTCGAGGCCGGCTGCACCGGCCTGCGCATCCTGCGGGCCGACTCGCAGTTCTACAACGCCGGGGTGATCGCCGCCTGCCACCGGGCCGGAGCCCACTTCTCGCTCACCACCGGCATGAACCCCTCCATCAAGCGGGCTGTCCTCGGCATCCCCAACGAGGCCTGGCAGCAGATCAGTTACCCGACCGCGGTGCCCGACCCCGAGACCGGTGAACTCATCTCGGACGCCGAAGTCGCCGGGATACCCGAATACACCGCGTTCGCGAGCCGAAAGAAAGCGGAGCGGGTCACCGCGCGGCTGATCGTGCGTCGGGTCCGTGACCTGGCCAAACCCGCCGTCGTGGGCGAGCAGGGCGAGTTGTTTCCCGTCT
This sequence comes from Streptomyces sp. NBC_00012, assembly GCF_045040875.1. Lineage (NCBI taxonomy): Bacteria > Bacillati > Actinomycetota > Actinomycetes > Kitasatosporales > Streptomycetaceae > Streptomyces > Streptomyces sp. NBC_00012. The sequence goes on from NZ_CP108309.1 coordinate 1,720,241, forward strand.
GGCGCTACCACCCCTTCTTCACCGATCAGCCTGCCGCAGCGCTGCGGGCCGAGCGGGAACACCGGCACCATGCGGTGGTCGAGCAGGTCATCGCGGACAGCAAGGCCGGTGCCCTGGCCCATCTGCCGTCCGGGCACTTCCACGCCAACGCTGCCTGGCTGACCCTGTGGGCGATGACCTACAACCTGCTGCGGGCCGCAGGTTCCCTGGCCTCCGCGTTCCACACCAAGGCCACCACCGCCACCCTCCGGGCCCATCTGGTCCAGGTCCCGGCCCGGATCGCGCGATCCGCACGACGCATCACCCTGCATCTGCCACACAACTGGCCCTGGGAGCAAGCCTGGGCACACCTCTTCGACACCGTCCACGACCCACCCGCATCGGCCTGATCCCCCTGACCACCCCGCCCGCCAGGGCCCGACCGGAACCGAACCCGTGGAAAAGCTGGGCAGACCAGCAGATACCACCTGCCCATCCACGACCACCGACCGAAACCAGCTCACAAAACGATCAAGAGATCATCTTCAGAGCACGTCGGTGGATCGAGGCTTAGCCGCCCATGGCCCACGGCCCGTGATCGACAGCGCCGCCTACGAGGCGCCAGCCGCCGCCACAACCTGCACCGCCCGTCGCGACCTCGACCCCGGAAGTGCGCCGAGTGCGTGGCGATGCTGGCCCGGCACGAGACGGTCCACCCGCAGCGAGCCAGGCCGGCAGACCCGCCGACTCGTGACCAGGCGACTGCCGGAACGGACAAACCCACCCTATTGAGCGGAACTGTTCTCGAAGCCCTGCCTCGTCCGCTTCAAGACGGGTGAAGGTCTCCGCTGGTGCGCGGCCGGCCGTATCGTTCGACGAGGGCGTTGCCGATCGAGGCCAGGCGGTCTCGGACCCCCGGAGGGCCGGTCACCTCGACCCATTCGACCAGCCCGGAGAGCTCGCCGGCGAGCATGTACTCATTAGGGCCGCGGATCACGACCTCGATGCGGCCGTCGGTCGTGGAACCTCCCACGTCGAGCCGGTCGCCGAGCGCCATCCGGAGTATGCCTATCCCGTCGGGTGTGCATACCGCCTGGACCTCCAGCGGCGTTCGTTTGCGATCGACCTCTTTGGCGATCTCATTCCAGCTCTCGGCAAGGTCGAAGTCCCCGGGTCGGTGCACAGGGTCGCCGGTCGGGTCGGCGGACGACACGCGGTCGATCCGGAAGACCCGTCGGCCGGTCTCGGTGTTGGAGACGAGGTACCACACAGGACCTTTGGCGACGATGCCCAGCGGGTGGACGGTTCTCCGGGTTTCGACGCCTTTGCTGTCGACGTAGCCGAGCGACACCTGGACGCCGCTGATCACCGCGTCCTGGAGTTCGTCGAGGAAGCGAGGCGGCCGGTGCTCGATCCGGCTCGCCCCCCATCGCTGCGGGTCTACGACCAGCGACGCCGCCGCTGCCTCGGCCTGCACCTGGAAGGGCTTCGGTAGAGCATGGACGAGCTTGCGCAGAGCTGCTTTCATCGCCGGCGTCGCATCCGAGGCCGGACCGACAGCCAGGAACAGGGCGCGTGCCTCACTGGCGGTCAACCCGGACAGGTCGGTACGAGCACCGCCCACCAGGCGCCAGCCGCCACCTCGGCCCTGCACGGAGTACACGGGCACCCCGGCCATGGCCAGGGCGTCGAGGTCACGGCGGGCGGTGCGCTCGGAGACGTCCAGCTCTCGGGAGACCTCTGCGGCTGTCACCTGCTCGCGCCGTTGGAGCAAGAGGAGTATGGCCACCAGCCGATCGGATCGCATACTGACAAAACTCTCATAAAAACCGGTCATGAGGTGACCGGTTTGGGGAGCAAGCTGGCGACATGACCTCATCGAGGAGGTCGACCGCCAGCGAACGCCCCCAGAGAGGAAATGCAGTGTTCAATCAAGCAGAATTTCCCGAGCCCACCCTCATCCAGGTCAACGGTGTGGAGCTCGAAGTCTTCGAAGCAGGCCGAGAAAACAAGGGCAAGCCCATCGTGCTCTGCCACGGCTGGCCGGAGCACGCCATCACCTGGCGTCACCAGATGCCCGTCCTCGCCGCAGCCGGCTACCACGTCATCGCACCGAACCAGCGGGGATATGGCAACTCATCCCGCCCGACCGAGGTGACGGACTACGACATCGAACACCTGACGGGTGACCTCGTCGCGCTCCTGGACCACTATGGCTACGAGGACGCCACCTTCGTCGGCCATGACTGGGGTGCGTTCGTCGTCTGGGGACTGGCCCTGTTGCACCCCGACCAGGTGAACAAGCTGATCAACCTGAGCCTGCCTTACATGGAACGCGGAGAAACGCCGTGGATCGAGGTCATGGAAACCTTCCTCGGCGGTGACTTCTATTTCGTCCACTTCAACCGGCAGCCGGGCGTCGCGGACGCCGTGTTCGATGCCAATACCTCCCAGTTCATCCGCAACCTCTACCGGAAGAACGTGCCCCCCGCACCCCCTGAGCCGGGCATGGCATTTATCAATCTCGCCAAGGCGGAAACACCGCTCGGTGACCCCGCCATGACCGAGAGCGACCTCGCCGTCATCATCTCCGCGTTCGAGACGTCGGGATTCACGGGCGGCATCAACTGGTACAGGAACCTCGACCGCAACTGGCACCAGCTGGCGGACGCGGACCCGATCATCAAGCAGCCCGCCCTCATGATCTACGGCGACCGGGACCTTGCGGTCCCGAGGTCCGAGACCCTGACAGAGTTCGTGCCCAACGTGGAAGTGGTCGGCCTGGACTGCGGTCACTGGATCCAGGGGGAAATGCCCGAAGAAACCAACCGCGTGATTTCAGAATGGCTGGACCGGCAGGGCTAGAGTCTCGTGATCCGGTTCGTATCACCTGAAGGCCGAGTTCTCGCATCACACCGATGACAGCCGGACGTGGGGAGCGGGCCAGGTCGCGTGGCCTCCTCGTCAGGGCTTCAAGGTCATCTGGTAGCGGGCTTCAGGCTCACCCTGGGGTGGAACCCAACCTCCCCACCGTGGCTCGTCGAGCCCGAGCGACTGACCCAAGCCCCGACAAGTGTCATCCCGACAACCCACTTGCCTAGTGAACGCCGGGCAGCGCCCAGTGGCCCACGTAGGGGTCCCAGCCCCGCTTGATGAGCAGGACGCGGCGGCGGCGGCGGTCGGTGGATACCGTGTCGGCGGTGTAGCGGATGAGCTCGGGGGTCTCGGTCTCGGTCATGTCACCTCTCGGTATGGCCAGGTGGGCGGGGCGGTGGCAGCTGTCTGAGCGGTCATGGGCTCCTCCTCAGCGGGTCTGGTTGCGGGTGTGGGCGATGACGCCGCGGGTGGTGGTGTTGATGCTGCGCTGGTCCTGGTGGACGTCGCCGTTGAAGTGGTTGTGAACCGGGGCCGGGGCGGCCTCGACGGTGTCCTTGACCCGCCCAACCAGCCGGCCGATCGCCAGGACGAGCACGGCCGGGGCGCCAAGGACGACGGCGCACACGACCGGGTCGGCACTTCCGGACGCCAGCATCACGAGAGAGGCGCTACCGCCGACGAGGAGCGACGCGGCTCCCCCGGACAGCATGAGGGCGCTGGCATCCGTGGCTCGCTGGCCCATCGGGGGCCGGCCAGGCTGGGGCACGGGGGGTGCGGAGCCGACAGCCGGAATGGGGCTGAGGTCGCGGTAGGACGTGGCCTGCTCTGCGGCCAGCGCCTCGTTTACTGCGTCGATGAGCTTCTGCGCTTGGTCATTGGCGGGGGCGGTTGGCTGGCCGGGGGTGGGCTGCCCGGCCTGGGCCTGCTGCTGGTACGGCTCGGGCAGCTGCATGGCGGTGGGTCTCCTATGCGATTCGGAAGGTGTCAGGTCGGCGGGCTTCAATGGCGGGCACGGGTTCGACGGCCCAGTACGGATCGGTCGGCCTACCGCCAGTCCAGCGGCCATGGCCGTTGAGGCGGGCTAGCTGCGCTTCGGTCAGGCCGCACGCGCAGCGGCCCGAGGCGAGAGCGAATACATGGGAGCCGAATCGCGTCCAGTCGAGTCCGTCGTGGGCGATGAGAATCAGCTCTCGCGCTTCGGCGGGGGTGGAAACGACCGCTAGAGGCTTCGATCCCCTGGTGATCAGGTATGCCACGCTCTCGTCAGTCGCGTCATGCTCGATCGCGGGTGCTGGCTCGTCGGATTGATGCGTGCGGCTAGGGTCACGCTGGGGCGCCGCAAGGGCCTTGAGGATGAGGTCGAGCAAGCGCATGCCAGTCTCCTTAGGGTGCCGGGCTATGCGATTCGGAAGGTGTCGGGTCGGCGGGTTTCGGTGAGCTGGCCGGCATCGACCAGTTCGGTGATGTGCTCGGCGATCCAGGTGCGAGACCGGCCGATGCGTGGGGCGGCCTGGGCGAGATCCGCGGTTGTGATGCGGGTCTGTCCGGCTGCCACGAGTTCGGCGAGCATTCCGTCGATGACTCGGGCGGCTCGTTCGGGGGTGGAGTAGCCGGGCCGGTTCTCGGCGAGGTCGTCGCGCAGGAAGGCGAGGAGCCTCTTCTGCTGCCGGGCGGTCAGGCTGTTGGTAGATGCGAACGCCCAGTCGGGCGGGTACCGGATTTCGAGGCGTGCAACGGCCGGTTCAGGGTCGGCATCGACGGTGGTCCAGGTCCGAAACGCGGCGGCCAAGACCTTGGCAGGCGAGCCATCCGATTCGGGCGGTTTCATGAGGTTTGTCTCCAGTGTCAGGTTGGGGGTGTCACCGGAGGGCCGTCTCGCGCGCGCACGCGCATGACCTATAGAGATCGGCCCTCCGGAGGGGTTCTGACACCCGAAACTGACTCCTGATCATGGAATTTGGTGTCAGAACTGGCGTCACCGCAGGTCAGAGGGGGTGTCAGCACTGACACCCCTAGGTGTCAGACCTCTGCCATCTCCGGGTACAGCAGCCGGTACACGCCCGCGTCATCGGTTTCTGACAGGTGGATTCCGGCGTCTGACAGGTCCCCGAGGGCTCCTGACACCCACGCACGGGACCTTCCGATGCGCTCCCCCTTACCGAACGGCCCGAAGTCCTTCGGTCCGATGAACTCGCGTTCCTCGGCCCGGAACTCGTCGAGCATGGCCATCAGGACGTCCATGCCGGCCTCCGGGGTGTTCTCCAGCGTGGGCGCCGGGACCTGCCCGAACGACCACGTCTCGGCGGCCGGGGGGATCTCCTGGTCGGCGTCGACGTCAGGCGCGTATCCGTCATCGTCGGGGTCATCGCCGACCGCGGCGCTGATCTCCCGGTCGACCTGCTTCTCCAGCAGTTCCCTCTCGGCCTGCTCAGTCTCGTCCTTACTCATGACAATGCTCTCCTGTCGCGGGCTGTCAGTGCTGGTCAGGGCGGTGTCGGCGTCGTACCGGGTCCGGTTGGCGTAGGCCTCGCCCGCAGCGGCGGCAGTGATTGGGTCGACATCGGCGCGCGTTGTGACTGCGAGCGTCCCGCTGATCTGGTCGTCGTCGATCATGTAGGTGCGCAGCGGGACGGCGTAGCGCTCCTCCTCCACGCCAGGGGCCACGAGGTAGGCGTATCCGGGCTTGCGGTTCTCCCATGCTTCGGGGCGAGCGCCGGCGTCGCGCACATCGTCGGGCAGTGCCATGTCGGCGGTGGTGGAGCCCTTGACGCCGAAGCAGACGACGCCGCCCAGCTGTTCGCGGACGTCCGTCGGCATCGAGGTAGCGGAAGGTCGCTGAAGGCTGATAATGACGCTGATTCCGGCGGATCGAGCCGAGGCCTTCCATCTCGGTGCCGTTGCGGAAGAACTTCGCCGCTTCCTCGATCCACACGATCATGTACGGCATGCCGAGCTGCTCGAAGGCGGCGGGAGTCCAGTTCTTGAATCCGTGCTGGCCAAGGGTGTTGGCACGGGCGGTGATGACCTGCGACAGGGCGTCGATCATGTTGTTGCCGCCCGCCTCCGTCATCTCCACCCAGTCCATGTAGGGCAGGAATGCCGCGAACGTTTGCATGCCCTTCGACGGGTCGACGCCCCACACGATGACATCAGGCTTCGTCAGGACCTCGGTCATGGCGACGGAGATGCCCGTGGACTTCGCGGAGCCGTTCATCCCAGCGGCCAGGAAATGGGTGCCATTGCGCTTGGTCTGATCGTCGTAGGGGAACCACAGGACAGCCTCCTGACCGTCCTCGTAGATGCCGATGGCGATCGGATCCGTGATGCTGCCGTCAGGGTTGGACGGGCCGGGCCAGACCACACTGGTCTTCAGCATGTCCTGGGGGACGATCACGAGGTTGGTGTGATCGGCTCGCTCAGGGTCGGGCTGGAGACGCGCGCTCGTGGGAGCGATGCCCAACTCGACGGCGATCTCCTTGAGTCGGTTGCCGAGTTCGTCATTGGTGATGCCGTCCAGCTTGAGCGGCGCTGTGACCTTGTTCGGCTCGACCTTCGGCTGGCCGCGCAGTGCAGCCTTGGCGTTGCCGATGGACTTCACGAGGATGCCCGTCTCGACCGAGCCGCCTTCCTTCTGCGGGTCGACGTTGACGCGGAGAGCCTGGCGGATGTTCCACGACCCTGCGGCTACGGACCCGCCGATGACGAGCACGGACGCCATGGCGGGCTCGAACGGGCCTGTGACTGTGCCGACGACGAGGTACGCGGTGCCGACGCCGGTGGACAGGGTGGCGTGGACGCGGCGACCGGTCTTGGTGCCCTCCCCCGCCCACCACGTGGCGGCGGTCAGTACGCCGGCTGCGATGGTAAGCCCGATCGCAGCGGGTACGGAGTCGCCCCAGTAGTGGTGGGCGGCGAACGTGGCTGGGACCTCGGCGGCGACAGCCAGCCACGGCCTCATGCGGGGGTGCTTGGTGGCCTTCCACAGGTCGGCCTTCGGGCTGTCAGCCACGAGATGTACTCCTGTTCTGGGTGCGTGAGGAAGGTCAGCTGTTCCGGTCGGCATGCTTGTCGGCTGTCTGCTGGATGAGGTCGGTGAGGTCGAACTCGATCGCGAGATGGATCGGGGTGGTGCGCTCGATGTCCTTGCGGGCGCTGTAGTCCCCGGGTTCCAGGGCCAGCGCCTGGGCTTCGAGCTGCTTCGTCGCCGCCTCAAGGAGGTTGATGGCCTCCGCGATGGTGGTGGCGGTCCATGCCTGCTTCATGAGTGCGTTCCTTCGTGAGGGACGGAGAACGGGGGTTAGCGCCAGCCGAACTTGCTGGCCGGGCGCTGCTGTTGGCGCCCCTTGCCGATCTTGCGGAGCTCGGACTCGTACTCCCTCTCGAACGTCGCGTACACCGAGGCGAAGTACTTCTGCTTGGCCTTGTCCGCAGCCGCGGCCTTCTTCAGCCAGCGCGCGACCCGACGGGCACGGGCGCGGGATCCGCTGAGGCTCCCGGACGCGTCCGGGATGGTGCGCAGGACGGCCTGCAGATGGTCGGCGTCCATGGCCAGCTCGGTGGCCCCGTTCCGCGACTTCTTACGGTGGTGCTCGCAGAACGCGCGAATGTCCTCGTTGCTCATGAAGTCGGAGCCGGGGACCTTCCCGCCTCCAGCGGTACCTGCTCCGCCGGCCTGCCCGGCGGTCCCGCCGCCGTTGACGATGGTCGTCTTGTTGAAGGCGACGGACGCGGCAGGGTTGAAGCCGCCGCCGCTGCGGTTCCTGTTCACGGTCTGCGGGCCTACGGTGGCGCCGTTAGTGGGCCGGGTAGTCGGACGGGGCGGAGTGCTCACGAGGTTCTCCTTCGAGTGGGCGGGCGCCCGGGTGGCGCCCGCCGGAACGTGTGGTCAGTTGTTCTCTGCAGAGGTGCTGCGGGCGGTGATGGCGGCCTGCTTGCGGGCGGCTGCGACGTAGGGGGCGGTGTCGCCTCGGCGGCGCAGTGGGGGCTTGCGCGCGGGCCCTCGCTGAGTACGGGGCATTTGGTTTGCACGCTGCGCGTTCGTGGTCTTGCCGACGGCGTTGACGGACGTGTTTTCCCGGGCCGCGGCGACGCGTCGTTCGGCCGCGTTCCGCATGCGCAGCACCTCGGCCGATTCGCCCGGCAGGGCGCCGTCGACGTCGAGCTTGGCGCGCTTCCAGATGGACTCGGTGATGGTCGTCTCGCCGAGGTCCGCAGCCAGCTTCTGGGCGTGCTCCCAGACCTTCGGGAACTCCTTGGCGCGGCGCTCCGCGAGCCGCTTCGCAGTCTCGGCTGCAGCCTTCGTCGCGACCTCGCGTGCGGCCCGCTCGTCAGCCTGCTGCAGCGCCTTCTCGGCGGCCTGCTTCTTGGCCGCCTTCTTCGCGGACTTCCGCTCCCGCCGGGTCAGTACCCCGTCGCGCCGCCGGATCCGGCCGTGCTCGTGGAGGTCCCACACGCCAGGGCCGGCGAGGGACGCGAAGGCGGTACCAAGAGCGGTTGCCGGATCGAATGCGTTCAGGCCGTGCCACAGGTTGATCCCGGCAGCGATGAACGCCAGCAGCCAGGCGATCAGGCGGTAGTGCCAGGACGGACGCCCGTTAGCCACCGCTGAGGCAGCGCCCTTCTGTACGACCCAGGCGCCACCTTCGAGCATCACCGGTGCGACCATCAGCCACAGGGCGCGCGGGTTGTAGAACGCGGCGATCTGGACGGGCATCGCGACGACGGCGCAAACGCGGTAGAACCACAGAGCGTAGGACCGCCATTTGTCGTCGGCTACCGCAACCTCCTCGGCTACGCCTGCCGCCGCCCGCTGCGCTTCCTCCTCGTCCTGCCGCGCCTTCAACTTGGCCCGGTCGGCTTCTTCGCGCTTCCGGTTGGACTCTGCAATGCGCGCGTCGCGGGCGGCCTGCTCCTCAGCGGCGCGTGCCGCGGCCTTGTCGTTGGCGAGCTTGAGCTTGCGGGCTTCCTCGCCCGCCTTGATCTTCAGGGCCTCGGCCTCCGCCTCGGCCCTGATGCGCTGCTCCTCCGCCTCGGCGTAGGCACGTGTACGGATCGCGTCGGCTTCGGCCTGGGCGACGAGGTCAACGACGGGGCCAGTCGGTTCGGGGGCGGGCTCGACGACCGGCTGTTCGACCGACGGGACATTGAACGCGCTCCGCCAGTCCCGGATGACGGGTACGGCGGTACGGTCGTGGCCGTTCACCTGGGGCGGGCTGGTCGTCACGACGTGCAGTCCTTTCTACAGAGAGGGGCTGAATCAGGAGGGAAGGGGCTGTCAGACCTTGGGCTTCGGCATGGCCGGCACTCGGCGGCGTGTGCGTTGGCGGCCTCACGGGAGTAGTGCGGCTCGGTCTCGACATAGCCCCAGCCGAGGCTGTGGTCCTTGCCTGCCTGGTCGCAGCCTTGGCAGACCCACTGGATTCCGCTCCGCCTGAGCGGTTCGCGCTGTTCACCGCCGCCGTACTGGTGGACGGTCCAGGCGTGCTCGTACAGGTCGACGGTGGCGCCGCCCTGGGTCAGGAACTGCATGAGGATCCGGGGTGCGGGCTTCTCATCGACGGTCGCGATCTCGGTACTCATAAGGTTCTCCAGGTCGGTGGCGGGGCGGCGAAGGATGCGGTCAAGCAGGCTGGTCATGGCGGTCCTTCCTGTTCAGGTGGTGGCGTTGGTGGGCTGGTTCTTGAGCCAGTCCTCGACGTCGCGGGCGAGACCGCCGTCGTCGGCCGGGTCGTCCGGTCCGGATTCGTCGTCGCCGTCGTCGGGGTCGCCGCCGCAGCACTGGCACTCGACGCCCTGCCAGATCCGCCCGGACTCCCACAGCCCGTGGGTGAGGGTGCCGATCAGGTCGAGGGCCCAGCTGGGGCCGGCGAACAGGAGCGCGGGGAGCAGCACACCGGCCGGGAAACCAGGCGCTCCCGTGACGACGAGGAGAGCGATGAGGGCGATGAATCCGGCGCCCCGCCACTGGTGGTGGTTGCGGGTGAGGAGCGCCTCGCGCGGGTGGGCAGCGAGGCCGTGCCAGAGGCAGATCAGGTCGGCGACGGGTCGGGAAATCATCGGGGCTCCTCCTGGGGGCAGGGGTGTTCAGAGCTGGTTCGGTTCGAGGGAGAAGAAGAGGACGCCGGCATGGGCCAGGGTCGGGTTCTGCTTCACGTGCTCCGCCCGGATTGCCTGGTACGTGTCGTGCCGGGTCCAGCCGGGCTCGGGCGTCAAGTAGCCGGACCAGTCGGCGACGATGCAGCCGCCCGATGCGGGCTTCTGCACGGTGAGGACGAAGTGGTACTCGCGGGGCTGCTCGGCAGTGGTCATGTCGGGCGGTGTCCTTTCGGGTCGAGGCGCGGTGGTCAGGCGGTGGGTACTGGTGTTGGCGGCAGAGGCTTCGGAAGTTCAGGCGGCGGCGGGGGTGTTGATGCCGCGGATCTCGTCCATGAGGCGGGGCTCGCCCGGCGTGGCCTGGTCGAGCTCGATCGCGGCGAGGATCACGGCCGTCATCTGGTCGTGGTCGCCGGCGGACCAGGCGGCCCGGAACTCGTCCAGCAGGTTGCGGCCGAGCCGGTCGGTGTCGACGCCGGCGGCGGCCTGCTCGGCCTGGGCGACGGTGATCCGGGCCCGACGGTGGGTGGCGAGGTCGGACACGGTCGCGTCGTCGCCGTCGGACAGGGCGGCGAGGTCGGTCGCGGTCATCAGGTACGGAGACATGGTGGTGCCCTTCAGGGTGGTCTGGGGTGTGGTGAAGTACCGCGGTCGCGGGGGCTGGGGCCTCACCGCGCGACCGCGGCGGTAAGGGGTTAGCGCTGCGCGCGGGCCTGCTGCCGGTCGGCCGTGGCGCGGACATCGGCGCCGGCCTCGTAGTCGCGGCGGCACGTGGTGGGGGGCGCGGGCTCGGCCAGGATGCGGTTCTCGCGGGGGGTGCGGACGTAGGACGCCATCTCGTGGGCCGCCGCGTCAGCTTTCGATATCAGGGCCGTCGACTGGGTCGGGGTTGCGGTGCTCATGATCACGCCACCTCCGAAGTGGGCTGAGTGAGGGTGGCGCGGGAGCTGCGCAGATACTCGACGACGGCGGACTGCGGAACCTTCAGGCCGGTGCGGCGCTTTTGGCCGCTTCCGACTCGGACGGTGCGCAGTTGGCCGCTGGCAATGAGGCGGTAGACGGTCGCGGGGTGGACTTCCAGGTACTCGGCGACCTCTGCCGGCTTGAGCGCGCCCTGCAACTGGGCGAGCTCTTCGGCGAGTTCGTCGTTGGGCGTGGGCACAGAGGCCTCCGGTCATTTGGGCAGGTCAGGACTGGGTTCCCAAACTTAGTTATCCAAGTTCGACTGATGCAACCGTAGCCAGTACAGCTTGGGTATGCAAGTACTGCGACAGGTTCGAGGACAGCAAAAAGCCCCCAACCGCAGGACAGTTGGGGGCTCATCTGGGGTAACACTGCCTACACATCGATCACGTACCGGAAGACATGCCGGTCACAGGGGACGATGGAGTCGAGGACTTCGAGCACATCCCCAGCAGAGTCGTAAGCGGTACGAACCACGCGGGCAACAGGCACACCAACGGGGATGTTGAGCTGTTCGATCTCGTGCGGGTAGGGCATTCGGATGTCGAGGTCTTCGATGAACTGCGTGATGCGACGCCCGATGGGGCCTTCCGGGTCCTCAATAAGGGCGTTGGCGCCCCCCTTGATCAGACGCGCATCGGCCAGCCGAGTCCCTCTCGCGACGGTCGCATCGTAGTAGCCATCGCACAATTGCAGAGGAGTGTCGCCCGCCCCGTCCTTGCCATCCGCAACGAAGAGCAGCCGACGGACAACCATGGGTGCCCCCGGCGCAAGCCGGAAGCGTTCGGCGATCGCCTCCGGGGCCGGCGCTTCGGCCACCTCGCGAATCTCTTGATGAACCCGCTGCCCCTGAGCCCGGGCCTCAGCGTTGAAGTTCACCTCCCCAGTCGCACGGCGGGCCCGATAGATACTGCCCGTCTGTCGCAGACTCACGTTGGGGCGCTCCCGGACGATGGAGGCCTTTCCCTGGCTAGTGGTGACGAGGCCTTCCGTCGCCAGCACAGCCACTCCCTTGCGCACGGTGGCACGGCTGGCCCCGAAGCGCTGCTCAAGCTGCTCCTGTGACGGAATTTTGTCTCCGGGCGACAGATCACCGCGGAGGATCTCCGCTCTGAGCTCATTGGCGATCCGCCTGAAGGGCGGAACCTTGGACGGGTCGGCTGACATCGCGCTCCTGACTACTTGGATACCCATTGAAAGCGTAGCGGGATATCCAAGTTGCGCGTCTACTCCGTGCGCGCCACCCACCCTGACCAGCGGTTTACCTGAACTTCGATCACTGGTCCGCTCGGGCGCCGGTCGCGATATTGGTCGTACTTGGATAGAAGCGCCTGTACAAGTTCGTCGGCATCGACGTTCTCAAGCACTCGCGCCTGGCCGTCCGCGCGCACCCACCAGAGCTGCCCCCAATCCTCGTCGAAGTGATCGACGAGCAGGGAGACAGCAGGATTCTCCTGGATGTTCCGAAGCCGCTTCAGGTTGCTATGCCGCTTCGGTTTGTGGTCCACCGCGATCGCCACTCGGCCCCCCACAACAGCGAAAGTGGCTGGCACCAGATGCGGCTTGCCTGCCGCATCCGCCGTCGATAGCCGCAGCACCCTGGCATCCGCGAAGCGCTGGCGCCGCTCCACCTCTGGCATCTCCATGACTCGACGCTACCTGCGTCGCGATTCGTCGCACCACTTGCACGCTCCGCGCCACTGGCGCTACTTTCAGTGCGTCGTCTTGGATACCCAAGTGAAGATGACCATGAAGGAGCGGCATGCCCGAAACCCCCAAGCGCACCGCGCTCTACCGCCTCTACGACACCGACGAGCGGCTGCTGTACGTCGGTATCACCACGGATCCGGACGCCCGCTGGGAGCGGCACGCGCTGCTGAAGTGGTGGTGGAAAGACGTCGCGCGCAAGCAGCTCACGTGGCTTGACGGATCCTGGCGCGAAGCCCTGGATATCGAAGCGGCCACGATCCGCGCGGAGCGCCCCACCTACAACGGCAGTCACAACCACGAGTTGGCGCCGTTCGACCCGATGGCCTGGCCTGATGTCAAGGCGTCGCCTCGCGGGAAGTCAGCCGCCCTGGCTGGTCTTATCCGAGCCGAGATCAATGCGGGCCGATGGCAGGCAGGAGACAGGCTCCCGGACGCCCTGGACCTGGCGGCGGCCTCCGGCGTCAGCAAGGGCACCGTCGTTCGCGCCTTCGGTGAACTCGCCAACGACGGCTCGATCCGGCGACTCCACGGCTTCGGCACGTTCGTGGCGGCCAGCATGCGCGCCCTCGCCCCCAGCCGGACCCCCGCCCCATGGGTGAAAGCACCCTGAGAACGCGAACGGCCGGACGGTCATCACCCGTCCGGCCTGTTCAACCAGCGGACGCAACCGCTGGCCAGTGATCCATCCACCCTGTAGGAGAGGAAGTCTCGATGACTACTGTACTGCCCGAGCCTGCTCTGGTCCCGGCTCAGTCCGTCCCGGTGTCTCATCCATCTCCGTGCCCGTCGTGGTGCAAGGACCGTCACCGCCCGATGGGCCACCACTTCGGTCCGACGTCCACGGCTCATTGGTCACAGCAGGTCCAGTTGTCGAACCCGAGGCCGTTGTCGGGCCTGTCGGCGGTGATGCTGCGCGCGGAGCTGTATCGCGAAGATCAGGGGTCGGAGGTTGCTGAGCCGCTTCTGTACGTCCAGGGCGAGACGGACATTGACCTGACCGCGGACGAGGCGGACATCTTCATCGCCCAAGCGCAGGCATTCGTGGACACCCTGCGGGTACTGCGCCGACAGATGGGCTGACTGGTCTGACCGTGACGCGCACTGTCCCCGCCCGGAGATCCGGGCGGGGACAGTTGCGTTGTCAGCGCGAGAGCGCGTCACTCCTGACGGATGAACGAACGGGCGTTCTATGATCACCTCGGCATCGATCAAGAATGCCAATTCGTTCCACTGGGAGGGGAAACGCGTGAGGACTCTCGCCAAGGCGGCATCGGCGACGGCTATCTCGGCCGCGCTGTTGGCGACACTGGGGACCGGTTCGGCCTCGGCTGCACCAATCGACAGTGGCACTTTCAACGTTGACGTGCCGAGCACGGGTTACACGACAGGGACAGTGAACTTCTTCAACCGCAGTGTTCAGATCACTGGGTCGGTGAAGTCGAATACAACGGGGTGTGCCAGCGCCAACTTCCAAATCCGGCGTGGAAGCACGTGGTACTTCGAGACGCGGACGGCTTGTGGTCGCGGGCCTGGCTCCAGTAAGGGCTTCAACTTCACAGTTGACTTCGAGGGGGCTGGAGCGGCCGACTACGTGTACGTCGAGCTGTGGGACACGAACCAAAACTCGGTGGGTGGCCAGCCAGTCGTGAACCATGCGGTGTAGTTGATCGCGACCCGGCCTCGTACCTTTCGGCTCAGGCCGCGAGGTGCACAGTGCGGCTTCAGCTTCGTGGACACGCTGCGGGTGCTGCGCCGGCAGATGGACTGACCGGTCTGACGCTAAACGAAGCCCCAGCCACATGGCTGGGGCTTCGCCGTGTCCTGCCGGCCCCTCGCCGGGTTGTCCTGGGCCTGGACTCCTATCCCCCGGTCGCCGGCACGTACCCGTCCGACCCGCGGCTTCCGCTGCTGACCGCGGACGAGGCACGGGAGGTGGTCCGCCTGCTGCTGCGCTTGGCCGACGACAGCGCGGCAGGGCAGGCGGCCATCGACCTTGCGGTTGAAGTCGCCCGCCGGCTCCCCGCGGAGTAGCCCGGCTCGTTTGTGGGCGGTTGGTGCGGCCGGGTTTCGTTGGTGCTGTGCCAACCAGCACACTGATGCGATGGGGAAGCAGAGCCAGCAAGTGCATATGACCACCACAGATTCGCCATTGACAGGGCGTGAGATAGCGCTGAGCTGGATGATCTGGGGGGCTGAGGCCCGGACTCTTACTGAGGCTTATTCCAATCTTGTGGCGATAGCCGCGAGTCAAGGGGCTGACGCGGTCATCGCGGTGCGGTTCGTCGCGATGCCAGATACGCACACGCACCACGGCATCATTTCCGGCGAGTCGATCGAGACCCGAACAGGCCACCAGGGGTACGGCACCGCTATCCGGTACTCCTGACGTGGCCGCACGTCTCCATCGAGGTAATGCGGGACTCTTGGGTCGAGGGCCTGGACCCGGATGGGTTGGAGACGGTGATCGGCACACTGGCCGAGCGGGTCGAGCAGTTGCGGACGGTACACGCCCAGCTGGTGAAGGCGCGCGCCGAGTACCGCTGAGAGCTTGCATGGCGAGGCCCCAGTCCTATGGCTGGGGCTTCACCATGTCCCCAGATGCGGCGGGTGGCCTCCTGCGCGACGGTGGAGGAAGCACTGGCCTCACTCCCCTTTGGAGAGCCATGATCGTCAAGATGCTGCATGAGAAGGGCCTGAAGTCCGAGCACGCCTACTGCGCCGGCTTCCTCACGATCGGCTTGTCGGTCGCCTCGTGGTTCGGGTCGATAACAGTCGAGCGCCTTGGGGTGGCTCGTGCGGATCACTGGGGCATTTACGTGGGTGAGTGGGCGCCGACGTTCTTCGCCCTCGGCCTGGCCCTCGCAAACTACGAGCACCCCGACCTCGATGTTGACCTTGAGGCGGAGCAGTTGCACCCCGTCACTGACTGACACCCATGTCCGGCTGCGGCCTTGTCGTGTCCCGCCGCCCCCTCGCTGGGTTGTCCTGGGCATGGACTCCTATCCCCCTTGAAATGCATCGAGTGATGGCACGCCGGCATGCCAAAGGAGCCAGGGGATCGCGATGGCGCCAAGGGTTGCTCCGAGGATGAAGCCCAAATGCGCCGCTTCTTCGCGGACCGCGGATGCTGTTACGGCCATCGCGATGCCGATCGGAACGCCCGCCAGAGCGGCGAAGAAGAGAGTTCCGCAGAGGCCGAGGATGTATCCGAACCAGGCGCCGGACATTTCGCCGTTGAGCGTTGTCTGCGCGGTCGCTGCCGCGAAGGCTCCGTTGCAGAGAATCCACCAGGCCACGATCGCGATGGCCACCAAACCGATCGCGGTAACTTTCAGAAGGCCTGTTAGCTTGCGGCTCACTGCGAGTTCCCTCCCCTGTGGCGGTCTCCCATGTGTGCCCAGCCGCGGCGGGTGGAACACCCCCGTCCGCCCTGTCCCGCCCGCGGCCCTTGGCCAACCGAGCAGGACCGCGGTCGGCCGCTTCGTCATGCCGCGATCCGCCGTTCGGCGAGCGGAAGGTCCATCAACTCGCTGTGTCCGTACTGAGTTCCGCATCGGGGGCAGCGGCAGCCGGGGGTGTCGAGGGTGACGCGGAGGGTCTGGCCGCAGGGGCAGGCGACGGGCACGGTGCGCGGCCGCCGCTCCCCCGACACCTGGGCCTCACACTGGCGGGAGATGAGCGACGTCTCGCGGGCGAACTCGTCGACAGCGGGGTGATTGACCGCGGCCCACTGCAGGTTGAACCTGAGCGTGCGCACCGCGTGGTCGACGCGCTGCTGCAGTGTCCCGGCTTCGCATACCTCGGCCCGCCCGTGCTCGCGCCAGTCCCGCGCCCATGTTTCGAGCGGGCCGAGAACGGGGCCACCGGCGGTCATCAGGTTGAGCACATCCAGCCGGAGCGGTACGGGGGCTGCACGGCTCCCGGAGACCGCCGGGCCACCCCATTCCCTACCCTGGGGGCCAGTTGGGAGCTCAGGCGGGCGTACAGGCCCTTGCGTCCGGCGAGAGCACGCAGGTGTTCGTCGACACGGTCGGTGCAGTGGCGGCAGGCGTACCTGCCGAACTCGTCGGCGTACAGGCCGCTGCGGCAGATGAGGCATTCGGCGGACTCGTTCACGGCGGGCTCCTTGCGGGCGTGCGGTGGGGCTGGGCGGGGTGGCCGGCCGGATGGGGTCCGGCCGGCCGGTGGTGCGGTGGGTCAGGCGGTCGGCTGCTGCTCGGTGATCGGTACGTGGATGTCGTCCAGCCCGAACTCGCCGAGCTTGAGAGCGACGGCAACGGCTTGGGCGCGGTCGTGGACACCGAGGGCCCGGTAGGCGCGGACCAGGGTTTCGTTGACGGTGTTGGTGCTGACGCCCAGCCAGTGGGCTATGTGCCCGGCGGTGTTCCCGTTCGCGGCAAGGAGGAGTACCTCGCGCTGTCTGCCGGTCAGCGAGGCCGTCACCGGGCCGTCTCCTCGGCACCCGGGTCGACTTCGGGGTGAGTGAAGCCGACCGGCTTGCCGAGCTGGCGCGCGTAAGCAATCTCAGCGCGGGTGCTGTCGCCGATGTAGTCGCCGACGACGATCACGCGGTCGGCGAGGCGAATCTTCTGCCGGTGCTGGTCGTCCAGGCGCACCTTGAGGGCTTCCGCTTCCACCGGGTCAGCCCACAGCGGGTGGGTGATCTTCATGTTGCAGTCAGGCTTGAGGACGAGGGCGCCGGCCACGGATTCCTCGATCGCGACCTCGGCCATAGCGTCGGCGAACCGCATCGAGCCGCAGAGGACGACGACGTCACGGATACCGAGGGCGGCCTTGCCCTGGGCGAGCTTCTCTTCCGGGGTGAGCAACTGCGGGTACGACATGTGGATCTCCTTCGGGGTGTGTGGTGGAGTGGTCCGGCGTCCGCCCCGGCTATGACCCGGGGCGGGCGACCAGCTGTGCGTCACGGGGTGGGCTCGACGGTGTACGTGGTTGTCGCCCGGACGAGACGGCGCTGCGTCGGGGTGCCGTCCTTCCACGTCGGCCCAATCGAGGTCGCGTGCTTCAGGTGGTTCACAGCGCGCTCACGGAGGACGTACCGGGTACCGGGCACCCACTCATCGGCAAGCGGGTCGTGCAGCTCGGCGGCCCAGGTGTGCTCGGCCGGGTGCGCCTCGGGCTCGGCGGGCTGCTGCTCGGTGGTGCCGAGGATCTGCCGGGCCGCCGCCGCGGCGACGGCGGCGATGTTCCGCGGGTCGTCCACGACGGTGCTGGAGGGCTCGGTGTGGCACTGCTCCCAGACGGCGGCGGCGATGGCTTCCATGAGCAGGTCGCCGTCGATCCAGACGGCAGGAGAGGTGGGCTGCGTCATCGGGTTCTCCAGGTGGGTTCGTCGTGCAGGGTGTGGTGTGCTGGGGGCGGGCGGCCCCGTTACCGGCGGGGCCGTCCAGCTGTGCGTCACGGGGTGGTGGCGGCCCATGCGGTGACCGCGGTACGAACCGTGTCGGCCGGGTGCCAGTACGGGGCGTAGCCCTCGGGCAGCGGCTCGTCGGCGAGGAGCGCGCGAGCGGTGTCGACGACGGCGTTCGGGTCGGAGTACCGGCCGAGCTTGGGCAGGAACTCGGGCTCGGTGTTTCCGCCTTCGGGCCGCGGGCGGGCCCACTGCCACTGCTCGGCGGGGTGGTCCCAGAAGAGGAACAGGCCGTCCTGGCCAGCTTCGTCGTCCTCGTCGATCGCGGTGTCGTCCCAGCCGATGACGGCGGACAGCATCGTGGTGCAGCCCGCGTCGTCGCCGGTGGCGTAGGGGTCGATCTCGGCGTCGGACGTCCAGTAGTTGTCGGGCTCCAGGCCGGCGGCGGCGAGTGCGTCGATGACGGCGGTGATGTACGGGTCGTGGGGCAGGTGGTCGGTCATCAGAGACTCCAAAGGGTCGGCTGCATGGGGCGTAATTCGAT
This sequence comes from Streptomyces sp. NBC_00012, assembly GCF_045040875.1. Classification (NCBI taxonomy): domain Bacteria; kingdom Bacillati; phylum Actinomycetota; class Actinomycetes; order Kitasatosporales; family Streptomycetaceae; genus Streptomyces; species Streptomyces sp. NBC_00012. The sequence goes on from NZ_CP108309.1 coordinate 1,738,777, forward strand.
CTCGGTCTGTCCGGGCATCGGCCCGTCGATGTCGGCTGGGCCCGTGCGGGCCCCTGTGCGCCCGCGTGGCGGCCTCGGAGGGGTGTCCGCGTCGCCCGAGCCATCGGCGGGGCTCATGCGGCCGGAGGCGGGGTCGGGGGTCACCGTGCGGGCCACGCGGCGCTTCCTTCCCGCGGGCGGTATTGGGCGGGCAGGTCGGCGTCGCAGTAGAAGCCGATGCTCAGGTGCATGCCGTGGTCTTCAACGACCTTCCACGCCGCGATGTCCGTGCAGGCGGGCCGGCCGTCCTGCTCGCGGTGGAAGTTGGTGGTGCACGCCTCCGGGTCCGAGCCGGTCATCACCCAGCCTGCGTCGCGGCGGAAGACGCGGACTACAGGCCCGGGGTCGGGTTCGTCCAGCTCGTCGCTCTCGGGCTCGTCCGGCTCGCAGTCGTCGTGGATCTCGGACGGGTCCCCGGCGGCAATGCCGCAGGCGCAGCACTCCAGCGCGGTTCCGCTCTCGCCGGTCTCCGGGTTGGCCCAGACGATCAGGTGCAGGTTGGCGGTGGTGGCGCAGTCCCGGCAGACGAACGGTCCGGTGTAGCCGTGGGCGTGGGCGATCTCGGTTGTGGTTGTCATGCGACGTCTCCTCGACTGAGATGCTTGTGGGCTCGGGCGATGGCGGCTTGCTCGTGGACTTGGGCGGTGACTTGCCGGTTGAAGATCGGCGAGTCGACGGCCGGCTCGGGCGGTATCGCGCGGCCCGGGACGATCTGCCATCCGCACGTCCAGGTGTGGCGGCAGTTGGGGCAGCGGTAGCCGGCGATGAGCCCCTCGATGCCGTCGCGGAGTGCGGACTCCGGGAGGACGTCGTAGGTGGGGCACGCCTCGCAGGCGTCGCCGTAGAGCGGGTTGCGGTCGGTCACCAGATCGCTCCTGTCGCTGAGTAGCCGGTGTACTGGTCGGCGTCGATGGGCTTGTACGCGGTCCACGGCCACTTTTCGCCCTGCTTGATGAACTGGGGCCAGTCGCGCTCGTCGCGCATGCCGCGCGCTGAATCCGAGGCGGGCGCCCATGACCCCCGCGGCCGTCGAAGCCCTCGCGCGGAACGCACACGCGGTGCTCGGGCCGGCCGGGTACGTCTTCATGTGGACGATGGCAGCGACGGGCATGCGACCGGCGGAGCTGTACGGCCTCACCCGGGAGTACTGCTACCCGGCGTGGCCCGGGTCGGACCTGCGAGTCGATCCTGACGAGGCCGAGCGCTACGCCGAGGACGTGGGGCGGTACGGCAAGGGCGAAGGGCTGATGCCCGCAGTACGGGTGGAGCGCCAAGTCCAGTACGAAGGGGGCGGGTTGCAGTTCTTCCCGCCGAAGTACGAGTCACTCAGTACCCTGGTGGTGCCCCCGTTCCTCGCCGAGATGCTGGAGCGGCTCCTGAAGGAGCACGAATCCCGGTGGGTGTTCCCGTCGATCAGCGGGGGAAACTTGCGGTCGGCGAACTTCGACCACAAGTACTGGCGCCCGATCGCCGACGGGGCGAAGGCTGACGAGGGGCCGCGCTGGCCTGGTGAGCGTCTGGCTCTGCCGGAGGTTCCTGCGTTATCGGGGAAGCGTCTGTACCTGATCCGGCATGGGGCGAAGTCCTGGCTCGACGAGGACGGGCACAGCCGGTTCGCGGTCGAGTCGCGAATGGGGCACGAAGTTCCGGGCGTTGAGGGCGTGTACTCAAGCGTGACGGTTCCGATGGAGCGTGCCATCATGAAAACGCTTCAGGAGCGGTGGGAGTCGGTGCCCGGCCCGCATGGGAGACGCAGTGTGGGGCTAACTCCCAGTCGTCTCCCACTCCCGGTGACACAACCCGGGTAGTTGCAGGTCAGACGCCATCCCTGGACCGTTGTTGGAACGTGAAAGGGATGTTCATACCACTCAGGGTCGCATCCCTCCTGAGGTACGCACCACAGGGCGCGCGGCCTGTCGTTCGAGTGCTGAATCCGAGGCGGGCGCCCGTTCGCGCGCCGCAGCGTACGCCGCGCACCACCCCTGGACGGTTCCGGCGGAAAATGGGGTGGAGGCGAGGCGAGGCGGGCTGGTAGTTTCTCGATCATGTCCAGCCCCGAGTCCGACAGAGGCTAGCCACCGGTCCGCCGGTGGCTGATCCGCCGTCGAACCGATCCCGTGGTGCCGAGTACCGGCCCGGGTCGGTTCCCACCGGCTGCCGCCGCAGGACCCCCGCTGTGTGGGCTGCGCTCCCCCTCCTCGCTCGTGCACCGCTCTCGATGCGGCCGTGCGCGGATTCCCTGGCTCCGGCGCCTGCCGCGCCGCCGGATCACGTCCATGAACACCCCGGACGTTCTTCCGCGTTGCCGCCCGTCGCGACGGGCGGGCGCGGGCCCACACCCCCTGCCTGGTCCGTCCATCAGTCGTCCATGGGGTTCCTTCATGCCATTTGCCGTCTACGCGCTCGGGCTCGCCGTCTTCGCCCAGGGCACATCCGAATTCATGCTGTCCGGGCTGATCTCGGACATCGCCGCCGACCTGCACGTCTCCATTCCCGCCGCCGGGCTGCTGACCTCGGCCTTCGCGATCGGGATGATCGTCGGGGCGCCGCTGATGGCGCTCTTCAGCCGGAATTGGCCGCGCCGCCGCGCCCTGGTCTTCTTCCTCTGTGTCTTCAGCGCCGTCCATGTCATCGGCGCGCTCACGCCCGGATACGGGCTGCTCCTCGCCACGCGGATCGTCGGGGCACTGGCCAATGCGGGCTTCTGGGCGGTCGCCCTGGTGACCGCGGTTTCCATGGTCGGGCCCGAGGCCCGGGCCCGCGCCACCTCGGTGGTGGTCGGGGGCGTCACCATCGCCTGTGTCGCCGGGGTGCCCGCCGGTGCGGCGCTGGGCGGGCACTGGGGGTGGCGGTCGGCGTTCTGGGCCGTCGCCCTGGTCTCCGTACCGGCCGTCCTCGTGATCGCCAGGGCCGTGCCGGCGGGGCGGCCCAAGTCCACGCCCGCTCCCGCGGGCGTCGAGCTGCGGACCCTGACCCGTCCGCGGCTGCTGCTGACCCTGCTGACCAGTGCCCTGGTGCAGGGGGCGACGTTCTGCGCGTTCTCCTACGTCGAACCACTCGCCACCCACGTCACCGGGCTCACCGCCGCCTGGGTGCCCGGCCTGCTGGCGTTGTTCGGACTGGGTTCGTTCATCGGCGTCACCGCCGCCGGCCGACTCGTCGACGCGCGGCCGGTCGCCTTCACCGCCTTCGGCCTGGTGGCGCTGGTGGTCGGCTGGGCCGTGTTCGCACTGACCGCCGGCAGTCCGTTCGCGACGGTGGCGCTGGTCCTCGTCCAGGGGATGCTCGCGTTCGGCACCGGCACGGCGCTGATCTCGTGGGTGTTCCGGCTGGCGTCGGAGGCACCGACCCTGTCCGGCTCGTTCGCCACGGCCGCGTTCAATGTGGGGGCCGCGCTCGGCCCCTGGCTGGGCGGGCTGGCGATCGGTGCGGGCTTCGGCTTCCGGTCGCCGCTGTGGGTCAGCGCCCTGCTGATGGTCCTGGCACTGGGCACGGCCGGGGCGTCACTGGGAATGCGCCGGGTCACCGAGCGCGGCCGGGACAGCGTCCCCGCCGTCTGACCGAGAGCTGTGGATGGAGCCCCGCCCGGCGCTGAACGGGCGGGGCCGTCCTGGTCACAGCAAGCAGCCAGCAAGCGCGATTAGGACAGGAATCACGCTAGCGGCCACCACTGACAACGGACCTCAGATGCTGAGGTCCATGACCACCGGGGCGTGGTCGGACGCTCCCTTGCCCTTGCGCTCCTCGCGGTCCACATAGCTGTCCTCGACCGCCGCGACGAACGGCGCGTTGCCGTAGACCAGGTCGATCCGCATGCCCTTGTTCTTCGGGAAGCGCAGCTCCCGGTAGTCCCAGAAGGTGTACGGGCGGTCGTACTTGAGCGGGCGCGGCATGATGTCCGACAGCCCTTCCTCGCGCAGCGCGGCGAGGGCGGCTCGCTCGGCGGGGGTGACGTGCGTGGCGCCCTCGAACAGGGCCGGATCCCAGACGTCCTCGTCGGTCGGGGCCACGTTGAAGTCGCCCAGCACGGCGAACGGCTGCGAGCCCGCCGCGTCAGCGGCAACGGCCTTCTGCAGGGCCTCGAACCAGCGCAGCTTGTACGCGTAGTGCGCGTGCTCGATCTCGCGGCCGTTGGGCACGTAGACCGACCAGACCCGGACCGGGCCGCAGGTCGCGGAGATCGCCCGCGGTTCCTGCGCCCCGTCGTAGTCCGGGCCGTCCGGCAGTCCCGTGACGACGTCGGACAGGCCGACGCGGGATACCAGCGCCACGCCGTTCCACCGCCCGGTGGCGTTGACCGCGGACTCGTAGCCGAGCTCGCGGAGCGCGTCCGCCGGGAACTGTTCGGCGGTGCACTTGGTCTCCTGGATGCACAGCACATCCGTGCCGGTGCTCTCCAGCCAGGCCAGCAGCCTCGGGAGCCGGGCGGTGATCGAATTGACGTTCCAGGTGGCGATGCGCATGTACGTAAACCTAGCCGCTGGCACTGACAGCCGCCGGACCGGCGCCGGTCACAGTCCGGTCGAGTCCCCCGGGGCCAGCCGGCCGTGGTCGGCGCCGCCGAGGCTGCCGATCTGGTTGTCGTAGATCGGGCGGGCCAGATCGGTGAGCAACGCGTCGTGGATGTCGATGGCACGCCGGGGCGCTACCTCGCGTACGTAGTCGATGACCTCGGAGATCTTGTTCCAGGGGGCCATCACCGGGAGCATCAGGGTGTCCACCGGCCGGTCGGGGACGGTGAGCGCGTCGCCCGGGTGGAAAAGCGAACCGTCCACCAGGAAGCCGATGTTGGTGATCCTCGGGATGTCCGGGTGGATCACCGCGTGCAGCTCGCCGTGCACCTGTACGTCGAAGCCCGCCGCTGTGAAGGTGTCGCCGTGGCCGACGGTGTGGACGCGGCCGGGAAAGGCTGCCGTGAGCCGGTCGGCGACGCTGCGCAGGGTCCAGATCTCGGCGGCCGGGTCGGCCTCCATGGCCGCGCGCAGCCGGCCCTCGTCGAAATGGTCGGGGTGCTCGTGCGTCACCAGGATCGCGCCGGCGCCGATGGCGGCGTCCTGCTCGGAGAATCCGCCCGGGTCGATGACGAGCGTCCGCCCGTCCTTCTCCAGCCGGATGCAGGAGTGCGTCTTCTTGGTCAGTGTCAGGTGCATGGGATTCACGGCGTCCATGGCCCCATCCTGCTACGGCCGGGGCCTCGTTTCTTCCTGAATCACGGTCCGGGCGATCGAGAAGGCGGCACTGGCGGCGGGCACTCCGCAATAGACGGTGGTCTGCATCAGCACCTCCTTGATCTCGGCCGGAGTGAGGCCGTTGCGCAGGGCGGCCCGGACATGCGCGGCCAGGCTCTCCAGCCGGCCGGAGGCGACCAGCGCGGTGAGCGTGACACAGCTGCGGGTCCGGCGGTCCAGGCCCTCCCGGGTCCACACCTCGCCCCACGCGTAACGGGTGACCAGCTCCTGGAAGTCCTCGGTGAAGTCGTCGGAGGCGGCCAGGACCTGGTCCACGTGGGCGTCGCCCAGCACTTCCCGGCGCACCTTCATACCGCGCTCGTGCGGTTCGGCGCGTCCCGCGGTCGCGGGGTCGGGCCGCGGCGTGGCGGCGGTGATCTCCGCGACGGGCAGCACGGGGGCGGAGAGCTGCGGGATGGAGGATGGTGCGGGGATGGCGGCGAGGGTGTCCTGCCAGGCCGAGGAGAAGTGGGTGAGCAGCAGATCGGTGACGGCTCCGGGCTGCTCGACCGGGGCGAGGTGGGAGGCGCCTGGTACGAGGGCGAGCCGGGCGTCCGGTATGCCTGCGACCAGGACGCGGGCGTCGCCAGGTCCGGTGACCCGGTCCTCGGCGCCGACCAGGACGAGGGTCGGGACGCCGATGCGGCCGAGTTCGCCGCGGACGTCGAAGGCGGCGAGGGCCTCGCAGGCGGCGATGTAGCAGCCGGGGTCGGTGGTGCGGACCATCTGCACGGCCCAGTCGACGATGGCGGTCTGGGCGGCGGCGAACCCGGGGGTGAACCAGCGCTCGGGTGCGCTGCGGGCCATCGGCTCCAGACCGTTGGTGCGCACAACCACTCCGCGCTGGCGGAATTCGTCGGCGCTGCCGAACCGGGGCGAGGCGGCGACCAGGGCCAGCGAGGCGACCCGCTGCGGGTGGCGCAGCGCGAGATCGGCGCCGATCGCGCCGCCGATGGAGCAGCCCGCGTACCCGAAGCGCTGGACTCCGAGGCCGTCGAGGGTGGCGAGCAGCCGGTCGGAGAGGTCGGCGATGGCGGTGGCGGGGTGGGCGGGGGCGCCGCCATGGCCCGGGAGGTCGTAACGGAAGACTCGCCAGTGCTGGGTGAGCTCCGGTATCTGCCGGTCCCACATGTGCCACGAGGTGCCGAGGGAGGGGCCGAGGACCAGGATCGGCGCGTCGTCCGGCCCGTCAAAGCGGTACTGCAGGGTTTCAGTCGTTGTCTCACTCACCCGCTCACGCTCCCATAGCGCACATTTTCCGGCGGGAGAGGGGGTCGGGCACTCGCCGGACCTCCCCATATGTCCACCGCATGTGTGCACCGACGGCCGGGGATCCTCCACATCCCGGCCTCGCGTCCCGGCGCGGGTGCGCCGCGCCCGCCGACTCCGATCGGGCGGGCCTCCCGCCGTGGGAGGCCCGCCCGGCCGGACCGTGTGGTTCAGCGAACGTCGTAGGCGCGGGTGATGGTCTGGGTGACCGCGTTGCCGTTGGCGTCCTTGAGGGTGACCTTCGTGGTGACCTGCTTGCCGGAGGCGCCGGTGAGGTCGAGGACGGCCGTCCAGTCGCCGTCCTTCTGCCCGGTCGGTGCCTTGGTCCAGGTGGTGCCGCCGTCGTAGGAGTAGGACAGCGTGGCCGCCTCGATGGCGCCGGGGGTGTACCCGGCGTGGCCCTCGGCCGACAGGCCGACCTCGATGCCGCTCTGCGCGGGCAGGGTGTTCAGGCCGTCCACCGGCGCGTCGTACGCCGGGGAGAGGATCGGCAGGCCTCGCGAGTAGACGTCGGGCTCCAGGTGGGAGCGGAAGCTCCAGGTGGTTTTGACGGCGGTGGAGCGCAGCCAGTTCCGGTCCGAGGTGTCGACCTTCTCCAGGTTCTGGGTGAGCTCGTACGCGGAGTCCTCGTCCGGCACCTCGAACACGTCGTACGGGTAGGTGCTGGTGGCGATCTGCTCACCGTTGCGCTTCAGCACCAGGTTGCCGAGGTCGCCGAACGACCCGCCGTAGGACCAGTGGTCGCCGGAGCCGTCGACCCAGAGCGCGTTCTGGAAACCCATCAAGTTGCCCTGCCGCTCGGCGTTCAGCATCAGCTCGCCGTCGGCGTCGCGCGGTGCGGCCGGCCGCAGGGGGCCGCCGTACCACTCCTCGGCGCTCCGCTGTCCGGCCCGGTAGGTGCGCAGTTGGTCACTCATGAACGCGGCGAACGGGAAGCTGGTCATCGCGCCGTGGGACCAGGCGTCGCCGCCGGTCGTGTAGTAGGCGGTGCGGGTGACGGGCACGTGGACGGAGCCGAACGGGCTCACGGGGACGTAGCTGCCGCTGCTCCCGGAGGGGCGGATGAACATCGCGTCGATGTAGTCGCCCTCCTTGCCCATGGCGTTCCACTTTTCGGTGACCTGGGCCAGCTTGGCGTCCTTGGGCTTGTGGACCTGGTCGGAGTGCAGCGGACCCTGGGTCGGGAACGACAGGTTGTAGACGTAGGGCGTGCCGTCCTCGGAGCCGGACGCGCGCCAGGTGGGCCGGAACTCGAAGGTGCCCTTCCCGGCACGTCCGTCGACGTCCGCGTAGAACTTCTGGATGGTGCTGCCGGCCATGAGCGATCCGGACATCTGCCAGGTGTCGTCCCACGTGCGGGCGTAGCTGAACGTGGTGTTGTCCACCGTCGAGGGACGGTCGGTGTGCAGGCTCAGCCGGTGGGCCTTGCGGGCGTCGAGGACGACAGTGGTGTCACCGGTGATCCGCAGCTGCGGCTTCGCGAGGTAGCCGACCGACTCGGCCGCGTTGCTCGCGTCGTACGTCGCCACGAAGCTGCTGAGGGCATAGTCACCCGGGCGCACACGGTACGTCTGGTCGGTCGCGCCGCTGTTGCTGCGGCGCTCGCCCTTGTCGGTGTCGAGGCTGACGAGGTCCAGGGACGAGGCGCCGGTCGCGGGCTTGCCGTTACGGTCGATGACCTCGACCCGGAGTGTGACCGTCTCCGGCTGGATGTGGAGCGTGACGGGCACGGAGACGTGCACGTCGTCGCCGGTGGCCTGGATCCGGCCGGTGACCGCGCCGTACTGGGAGTCCTTCAGACGGGCGGTGGGGTCGATCCGCAGCGGCACTTGGACGGTGGCGCCCGCGGGGACCCTCACCTTGCCGTCCTCCAGCGCGACGACACCGGAGCGGACGTCACTGCCGTCGTTGCCGTGCACACCGCTGACCTTCAGTTTCAGGGTGAGGTCGCTGTCGCCGGTGTTGGTGAAGGGCACCTGCACGGTGGTGCGGTCCGACGCGTCCTGCGGCCAGTTGTAGCTGCCGGCCTGGACGGCGGGCGCGGAGAGCACCTTCTGGTTCACCGCGCCGAACACGTCGAGGACGCCGCCTCCGGTCTGGTCGGCGCCGGCGACCTTGCCGCCGGTGCGGGCGGAGGCGACCAGGGCGGCCTTGACCTGCTGCGCGGTCCAGTCGGGGTGGGCCTGGCGGACGACGGCCGCGGCACCCGCGACATGCGGGGTGGCCATGGAGGTGCCGGACATCGTCCGGTAGGCGTAGACGCCGCGGCCACCCGCACTGGCCGCCGAGATGTCGACGCCGGGAGCGGCGATCTCGGGCTTGAGGGTGTGGGTGACGGCCACGGGGCCGCGGCTGGAGAACCAGGCGGTGGTGTCGTCCCGGTCGACGGCACCGACGGTCAGGACGCCGGGCACGCAGCCGGGCGAGGAGACGGTCTCGGTGGCCGAACCGGCGTTGCCCGCGGCGACGACGAACAGGGTGCGGGTGTTCTGCGAGAGCTTCTGCGTGGCCTGGGCCATCGGGTCGCTGCAGTCCCCGATCGTGGGGTTGCCCAGGCTCATCGAGACGACATCGGCCTTCTGGTCGACGGCCCACTGCATGCCCGCGATGATCCAGGAGTCCTGGCCGTAGCCCTGGTCGTTGAGGACCTTGCCGATGAGCAGGGAGGCGCCGGGAGCGACCCCCTTCTTGCGACCGTCACTGGCCGCTCCGGACCCGCCGACCGTGGAGGCGGTGTGGGTGCCGTGCCCCTGCCGGTCGTCGGTGGACCGGGAGTCCGTGAAGTTCTTGGACTCGGCGACCCGGTTCACCAGGTCCGGGTGCTCTGCGTCCACGCCCGTGTCCAGAACGGCGACCTTGGTGCCCTTACCGTCGTAACCGGCCTCCCAGGCCTCCGGCGCGTGCACCTGCGCCGTGGACCGGTCCAGCGTGGCCTCGGCCTTGCCGTCCAGCCACAGCTTCTTCAACGTGGCGGCAGAACGTGAGCGGGTGTCGGTGATGTCCCGCCAGAACGTGGCGGCGGTGTCCTTGCCCGCCTTGAGCGCGACGCCGTCCACAGCCGGCAGACTCAGTCCCCGCTCGGCCCCGCGCGGGGCCGGCGGAGCACTCTGCGCGACGTCCACACCGTTGCGGTAGGTGGCGATGAGCGGCAGCGCGTCGGTGTGCGCGTCGTCGTAGCCCTGGCGGATGAGCCCGGTGACATTGAACAGCTGATCGTCGACCCTGCCCTCGGCGATCGCCCGGGAGGCGCCATCGGGATAGACGTAGAGGTCCTTGCCCAGCTGATAGGTCTGGACCATGGGCTGCGTGCCGTCCTTGCGGGGCAGCACGGCCGCCGAGCTGCGGCCCGACGGGTCCGTGGTCACCAGCACCTTGTCGCCGGTGATGAGGGTGACCGTCGTCTGCTTGCCGTTCTTCGCCGCGGTCCCGCTGCCGACGACGGGCCTCTTGCCCGGGACTCCGCCGGGCGGCGCGTCCGCCGCCCCGGACGGTGCGACCGCCGTGACGGTCAGGGCGGCGGCGGTCGCCGTGCCCAGCGCTATGCGTGCTATGGAGCGCATGAATCTCCCCACTCGAAACCGTGAACATGCCGTGCTGCCGGTGCAGCCTGGCAGACATGCGGATCGTGCAGGGGTGCCGCGCGTGACGGGTTGCCCTCATGTCGGATTTCCGTCACACGGGCACATCCGTCGACGGCGTTCGCCCGGATGATCTTCCCCAAGAGGGCCCGTCCGGAGGTCAGAGCCAGCCCGCGCGTGCGGCGTGCCATCCGAGCTGAAGGCGTGAATCCGCTCCGGCGAGGTCCATCAGTCGGCGCGTCCTTCGCTCCACGGTGCGTATGGAGACACCGAGTTGGGAGGCCGCCCGCCGGTCGGAGATCCCGGCCAGCAGCAGGGCGAGGACCTCCAGTTCCCCCTCGGTCGGGTACTGGTCGGCCGCCGGCTCCGCGTGCACACCCGTGGAGGTGGTGTACAGCGGCCGGGCCTGGGCCCATTCCTTCTCGAAGAGATGGACCAGGGCGGTCAGCAGGCCACTGCGGTGCACCACGATGGCGCTCGGCTCTCCGCCGCAGTCCGCCATTCCCAGTGGCACCATGGCACGTTCCCGGTCCGACACGACCATCTTCAGCGGCAACGAGTCGACCAGGCGCAGTTCGAGGCCCGCCGCGATACCCTCCCTCACCTCCTTCACCATGTCAGGACCGTCGAGGTAGCTCCTGGCGGCCACCACCCGGAAGTCGACGCCGCGGTCCAGTGCGGAACTCTCCGACATGCCGGTGTCCTCGCGCGGCACCGCGATGGGATCGCCGACGAGGAAGACGAGCAGCTCCTGCTGGGCACCGCGCTGCAGTTGGTGGAACCGGTGTGCGACCTGGTCCACGCCGACGACCACCTCCACGACGCTGCCCGCGGGGTGCGCGGCGGTACTGCGGTACTGCTCGGTCAGCATCGAGAGCGCCGCTTCGGCCCGGTGCAGTGCGTTGCGCTGCTCGACGAGGAACGGGGCCAGGGCCACCGAGGGCGGGGTGAGCCGGTAGCGGGCGGGCCGGTCGCCGGACGCACCGTCGGCCGGTACGGGTGTCCCGGACTCGGCGGCGACCGCCACCAGGCCACGTGTCACCAGGTCCCGCAGGATGCGGTCGGTCTCGGCCCGCTCCAGTCCGGTCTGCCCGGCGAGTTCCTCCGCGGAGGCTGTCGGGCGGGCCAGCAGTGCCGTGTACAGGGGCTCTTCGGCCGGCCCCAGCCCCAATGCCTGCAGCATCCAGCTCTCCCTCGGGCGGCCGCCTCGTCCGGCCTCGGCGCAGTTCGGGTGGACCATATCCCAAGGCCGGAACGCCGCCGTCGGCCGCTGTGCGTCGCGCGTCCCGACCGGGACGTTCATGACGGGGCACCGTCATGCCTCCGCGCCGGCGGCCCCTCGCGGAGGCCGCTGCCCGGCGGGGCGCGGCTCACCGACGGCCGGACGTGCCTAACGTACGGGGAGTACACCCACCTGCCCGGGAGGTCCCGTGCCCCGTAAACAACCGAAGCGACTCGCACATCCCTTCGAAGCCATGGAAGCGCCTCGCAACACCGAGGTGGTGATCGGCGTGGTCTCGGTGACCTTCCTTGTGTTGCTCCTCGGTGCCCTGTCCGGGTCCCCGGTGTGGCTGCTCGGGCTCCTGGTGTTCCTGCCGGGTACGGCGTCGGCGCTGTGCACCGTACGCCAGACGGAGTTCGTGTCCGCCTGGATCGCGCTCGTGGTGATCGTCGCCGTGCTGGTCCAGAACGGCGACGGGCAGTCGTGGCTCGACAGGATGCTCATGGTGCTGCTCACCCTCGCCCTGGGCGCGGCCTCCGTGTACGCCTGTCACCGCCGGGTCCAGCGCGAGCACGAGACGCTCCGGCTGCGCTCCACCGCGGCGGCGATGCAGCGCCACATCCTGCGCCCGTTGCCGCTGCTCACCGACGACGTCCTGGTCGACGGGGTGTACGAGCCCGTGCAGGAGGACCGGCTCGTAGGCGGCGACATCTACGACGTCGTCCACTCCCCGTGGGGAACCCGGGTTCTGATCGGCGACGTCCAGGGCAAGGGCCTGCCCGCGGTCGGCGCCGCGTTCGCCGTCATCGGTGCCTTCCGTGAGGCGGCCCACCGGGAGCCCACCCTGACCGCGCTCGCCGACGCCCTCGACGCCTCCGTCGTACGGCACAACTCGTACGCCGCACAGACCGGCGACGACGAACGATTCGTCACCGCACTCGTCGTCAACATCGACGCGCACGACGAGGTGCAGGTCATCAACTGCGGACACATCCTGCCGCAGCTGCTGCACAACGCCACCGTCATCACGCCGGAGCTCGACTCCGGTGTCCCGCTCGGACTCGCCGGGCTCTCCGCCGAACCCGCGACCGTCGGCTGGTTCAGCTTCCCGCCCGGTGCGACGATGCTGCTGACCACCGACGGGCTCACCGAGACCCGCGCCGCCGACGGCACGTTCTACCCCGTCACCGAACGCGTCACCGAGCGCGTGTCGCTCTCCCCCACCGACCTGCCGGCCGCCCTCTACGACGACGCGCGCGCGTTCGCCGGAGGGGGCAGCCGACACGACGACGTGGCCATCCTGTCCGTCCGGCGGTCACCGCACCGCTGAGTCCGTCGCGGTACGCGGCACACGACCGGCCGTCACGACGCCGGGCCCCGCGTGGGTGCGCTCAACCCGCGAACCGGGCCATCCACTCCTCGACCTCGTCCGCCGACCGCGGCAGGCCGGCCGACAGGTTCTCGTGGCCGTCATCGGTGACGACCAGGTCGTCCTCGATCCGGACGCCGATGCCGCGCCACTCCTCGGGCACGGTGAGGTCGTCCGGCTGGAAGTACAGGCCGGGCTCGACGGTGAGCACCATGCCCGGCTCCAGCACGCCGCCGACGTACTCCTCGTTCCGGGCGTGCGCACAGTCGTGGACGTCCAGACCGAGCATGTGGCCGGTGCCGGCCATCGTGAAGCGGCGCTGGAGGCCGAGCTCGTACGCGCGCTCGGCGGGGCCTTCGATGAAGCCCCACTCGACCAGCCGTTCCGCCAGGTGGCGCTGGGACGCCTCGTGGAAGTCCCGGTACGCGGCGCCCGGCTTGACGGCCGCCATGCCGGCTTCCTGGGCCTCGTACACCGCGTCGTAGACCTTGCGCTGCACGGGGGAGAAGGTGCCGCTGATCGGCAGGGTGCGGGTGACGTCGGCGGTGTAGAGGCTGTGCGTCTCCACGCCCGCGTCGAACAGGAGCAGCTCCCCCGGGCGCACCGGGCCGTCGTTGTCCGTCCAGTGCATGATCGTGGCGTGCTCGCCCGCGGCGCAGATCGAGCCGTAGCCGACCGCGTTGCCCTCAAGACGCGCGCGGCGGAAGAACGTGCCCTCGATCCATCGCTCGGACGACGCGATCGCGGTGGAGAGCTCACCGATCACATCGGTGAATCCGCGCACCGTGGAGTCCACGGCCTTGCGGAGCTCGGCGATCTCCCAGTCGTCCTTGACGAGGCGGAGGTCGCTGAGCGCCTCCTCGAGTTCGTCGTCGCGTTCCTCGTCGGTGGTGACCGCGGCCTCCAGGGACGGGTCGACGCCCCGGACGATCCGGGTCGGCGCGCCGGAGGCGGCGGCCAGGTCGGCGGCCGCGGTGCGCACGTCCCGGCAGGGCAGGCCGAGCACGAGCTCCGACTCGGCCAGGGAGCGGCGCCGGCCCATCCACAGCTCGGCCGTGGCACCGGTCCAGAACTCGTCGTTGTTCCTGCTGTCCCGCGGCAGCTGGTAGCAGTAGGCGTCATGGCCGCCGTCCGCCCGGGGTTCGAGGACGAGAGCGCCGTCCCGGGCCTGGTCTCCGGTCATGTGCACATAGCCCGAGTGCGGACGGAACGGGTAGGTGTCGTCGTTCGAACGGGTCTTGAGGTTCCCGGAGGGGATCACGAGGCGCTCGCCCGGGAAGCGCGCGGACAGCGCGGTACGGCGACGGGCCGCGTACGGCGCCTGCTCGTCGAGCCGCAGGTCGTGCCGCTCGGTGTCCGCCCAGCCCGTCCGCATCAGAGCGGACAGCTCCTCGGAGATCTCTGAGTAGAGACCGTTCTTTCGCCCCTTGGCCACGGCGTACACCTTCCTCTGGTCGGGTTCCTCGATGGCGAGGGGAGGAGCGGGGCCGTACGGGCCGGCTCGCTCCCGGTGCCGCTCGGCACTCTCGCCGCCGCCGGTCGTCGGCGGCTCCAGGACGCTATCCCGCGCCGTCCATGTGTGGTGCCGGACAGTGCCAGTGGCACGGATCGGCCACATCCGTCGACCGGAGGCGTCGATAATGGGGCATATGACGAACGTGCGACTCGGTGAGGCGCTCCGGCTGCTGGGCATCGGCCAAGAGGCGAGCCGGGTGTATCTGGCACTGCTCGACCTGGCCCCCGCTCCGCTGAGTGCGATCGCCGCCGCGGCCGGTCTGGACGGCTCGGAGCTGGCCGACGCTTACGGGGCACTGGTCGACGCCGGTCTGGCCAGTGCCGCCGAGGAGGGCGCGGACGTGGTGGCCCCGGTTCCGCCGGCCGCCGGCCTGGAGATCCTCGCCCGGCACCGTGCGGCCGAGGTCGAGGAGTCGCGCATCACCGTCGGGGGCGCGTTCGAGTCGTTCCGGCGGCAGCGGCTGGCCGCGTACAACGACGATCTCGTCGAGGTCGTCACGGGCGAGGCCATCGGCCCCAGGATGCGTCACGCCTGGGCGAGCGCCCGCGACCAGATCCGGCAGCTCGAGTCACCGCCGTACTTCCTCCTGCCCGAAGCCACGGACGACGCGCTGGCCACTCTCGCCAGAGGGGTGACACAGCGGGTCGTGTACTCGCGGAAGTCGCTGGAGCATCCGGGCCGCCTGGCGGAGGCCATCGAACCGTGCATCAAGGCCGGCGAGCAGGCCCGGGTCCTGCCGTCGGTGCCGGTCAAGCTCGTGATCATCGACGAGGCGTACGCACTTGTGTCGTTGTCGATCCAGGAGGCGGACGTACACAACACCATGCTGATCGTGCAGCCGTGCGGGCTGCTCTCCGCACTCATGGCACTGTTCGAGCAGTCCTGGCACAACGCCCTGCCGTTCCACGGCCGCACCACTCGGCCTGGCGGCCTGCAGCCCGCCGACCGCCGGCTGCTGTGGCTCCTCGCGGGCGGCGCGGGCGACGATGTGATCGCCCGTGAGCTGGGCATCAGCCGCCGCACGCTCTTCCGCCGTCTCCAGATCCTGATGGCCCGGCTGGGCGCCGCGAACCGCTTCCAGATGGCCCTGCAGGCACAGCGCAACGGCTGGCTGTGATCCGACCGGCCACATCGAGGCCGATGCGTTTCCAACAGACTTGCGGCGTACGGCACTTGAGGCCATCGGTCGACTTCCTCTCAGCCCACGCGACCGGTACATCGTGGACGCCGACGGCAACCGGTTCCAGCTCAGGTCCGCCGACCGGCACGGTGCGCAGGGCTCGTGGAACGGATCTTCGCAGGGCCGGCTCGCCACCGACGAGTACGCGGCGGGCACCGCCTTCACCGGCGCGTGGGCCAGGAAACAGGTCGGTCCCGGTGTTCATCAGCGCCTCCGGAGGCGGGGTCGTGCGGGTGGGGCCGGGCGTCGGCGGGCACGTCGGACAGCGCTCGGCCGAGCTCGCGCACGAACTCCTGCGCCCGAGGCCAATCGCCGTGGCCTGATGCGGGGTTGAGGTGCCCGACCGGGCCGAGGTCCACGAGACGGCTCCCCCACGCCCGGGCGAGATCGGCGACGCGGTCGAAATCGGCCAGGGGGTCGTCGGTGCTCGCCGCAACGATGCTGGGGAAGGGCAGGGTCGTCCGCGGCACGGGCAGCCAGCCGTTCTCACGCAGGACCTCCGGCGTGGGGTAGCCCTCGGGCAGCGGCGTGGCGAAGTCCGGTGGCGTCGCCAACAGCGCGCCCTCGATCGGACGCCGGTGTCGTCGCGCCCATTGTGCGACGGTCATGACTCCGGCGCTGTGGGCCACGACGACGACCGGACCGGGAATGTCCGACAGCACTTCGTCCAGGGCGGTGACCTGGGCACCGCAGCTCAGCCTGCCGCTCGTCAGGGGTGGAACGGTTCGGGCGCCGGCGATCCTGCCGGCGAGGACGGTCTGCCAGTGATCCGGCACATGATCGCGCAGGCCGGGGACGATGACGACCGTCGGTGATGCGGTGGGACTCATGCCGATGGCTCCGGTTTCGTGAGGGTCACGGCGGGAAGCAGGGCCGCGCGGCGCAGATCGTTCTCGTAGCGGAGCTTGCCGATGGCGAAGGCCGCGCCACTCAGGACCGCGACGAGAGGGACCAGGCGCAGGGCGCCGAGCAACCCCATGCGGTCCGCCAGCATGCCCGTCACCGCGGGCCCCGGGGCGAGCCCGAGCAGGCTGTTCGCCAGGGTGAGCGTGGCCATGGCCGTCGCCGCGACCGCGGCGGGGGTCAGATTCGCCACCATGGCGGCCGCCGGGCCGGCCGTGGCGTTGGACAGCAGGGTCCCGGCGCCGATCAGCAACAGCTGCGGCGGGCCGGCGGACAGTTGGAATCCGGCCGTCAGCAGCACGAGCGAACCGAGACTGCAGATGATCGCGACGGTCCACTTCCGGGCGCCGGCCCTCCTGCTGAGGCGGTCGGTGACGAACCCGCTGAGGATCATGCCTACCCCGGTGATCAGTGCGAATGCGCCTGCCACCACGCCCGCCTTCGCGGTGGGCATGCCGTAGTAGCGGTTGAGGAAGCTGGGCATCCAGGCGAGCAGGGCCATCGCGATGAACATCTGCAGTCCGCTGCCGATGTAGGCGCAGAGCACGGAGACCGAGGAGAACAGCCGCGGCAACAGGGTCCGGACCGGGGCCCGTTCGCCGGATGAGCCGCTGCTGCCGCCGGCAGCGGATCCCAGTCGCTTCTCCGTGACCACAGTCCCGTAGACCGCGGCCATGACCAGTCCGGCGATCCCCATGACGCCGAACGCCCAGCGCCAGCCGAGGTGCTGGGCGACGACGCCGCCGATCGACACGCCCAGCACGGATCCGAAGGCGCCTCCCGCGATGAACGCGCCGGACAGTGTGGCCCGCAGGGT
Organism: Streptomyces sp. NBC_00012; assembly: GCF_045040875.1. NCBI lineage: Bacteria > Bacillati > Actinomycetota > Actinomycetes > Kitasatosporales > Streptomycetaceae > Streptomyces > Streptomyces sp. NBC_00012. The sequence continues at coordinate 1,755,898 of NZ_CP108309.1, forward strand.
TACGGGAAAGACGCTGAGGACCACCGCGATGCCGACACTCCCGTAGGCCGCCTCGCCGACACCGACCAGGAACCGTCCCAGGAACATCTGGCCGTAGCTCGCGGCGACGGCGCAGCCCAGGGTCGCCAGGCTCCACACCGTCGCGGCGATGACCAGGCTCCTGACCCGGCCCCAGCGGTCCGCCAGGAGCGACAGCGGGAAGGTGAGCACGCCCACCATCAGGGCCACGATGCCGCTGAGCGAACCCAGTTGGGCGTCGGCGAGCAGCCACTCCGCCTTCAGCAGGGGAAAGACCGCGTTGAGGACCTGCCGCGACATGTAGTCGATCAACAGGAGCCCGAAACTCAGCGCGAAGACCAGCCGGGCGTACCCGCGGGACACGGTCGGCTTGGGGTGAGACGTGCCGGACACTGCCGTGCCGGCGGTGTGAACTCCCATCGGCGTCACCTTCTCGTCTCCGGTCGGGGCTCAGAAGGGCCTGTCGCCGACGATTCCGGCGCGCTCCATCTTGCGGACGGCGGGCCAGTAGTCCTGGACCGCGTAGTGCTGTGTGGAGCGGTTGTCCCAGATGGCGAAACTGTTCCTCCGCCAGCGCCAGCGCACCTGGTACTCGGGGACGGCCGCCTGGCTGACCAGGTAGTTCAGGAGGTTGTTCGCCCCGGGGGCGTGGTCCTGGCCGAAGCGCACGTTCTCGGGGGTATGGAAGTTGACGAAGTGGGTGGTGAAGGCGTTGACGAAGAGGATCTGCTCGCCGGTCTCCGGGTGGGTGCGTACCACCGGGTGCTCCGGGTCCGGGTACCGGGCCTTCAGCTGGTGGCGCTGTTCCATGGGCATGACGGCGCCGAAGGTCGCCTCGATGCTGTGCCGTGCGCGCAGACCCGCGATCTGCGTCCGGATGTGCTCCGGCAGCCTGCTGTAGGCCTCGGCCATGTTGACCCAGACGGTGTCCCCGCCGACCTCGGGCGTTTCCACACAGCGCAGCACGGCCCCCATGGGCGGGCACTCGCGCCAGGTCCCGTCGCAGTGGAGCGCGTTCTCGTAGTGCTCGGGCTTGCTGTCCAGCTCCTTGTGGATGCGGACCAGTCCCGGGTGGTCGGGGTCGCTGCCGGCCACGGGGTGGTCCTCCAGCGGACCGAAGCGCGAGGCGATGGCGACGTGCTCGGCGCGTGTGATGTCCTGGTCCCGCAGGAAAAGGACCTTGTACTTCAGCAGCAGTTCCCTGAACTCGGCGAACAGATCGTCGTCGCGCGAGGCGTCCGCGAGGTTCACGCCGAAGACTTCTGCGCCGATGGTGCAGGTCAGCGGCTCGGCCTTGATCGATGTGCGGAGGACGCCCGGGCGCACCAGAGCGGGCGCGGATTCCTTCGGGTGGACTCTTTGAGGCATGTGTTCACTCCTGGGGTGAGGTGCGAGGCACAGCGTGTTCGAAGGTGCCGGGCACGGCGTTCTCGAAGTGCTTGGCACGGAGTGTTCAGAGGACGAAGACGGAGGATCCCGTGGTCCGTCCCGCTTCCAGATCGCGGTGTGCCTGTACCGCGTCCTGGAGGGAGTAGCGCTGATTGATCTGGATCCTGATCCGTCCGGATGCGACGTGCCCGAACAGTTCGCCTGCCAGGGCGTCCCGCTCCGCGGGTTCCGCGATGTAGTCGGCCAGCGCGGGCCGGGTCACGAACAGGGATCCGTGGACGGCGAGTTGCATGGCGTCGAGGGGCGGCACACCGGAGGCCGTGCCGAAGCACACCAGCAGACCGCGGCGCTGGAGCGAGGCCATGGATCCGGCGACGGTGTCCTTGCCGATGCTGTCGAGGACGACGGGAACCCCGGCGCCGGCGGTCAGTTCCCGCACCCGCTCGGCCACGTCCTCGCGACGGTAGTGGATGATGTGGTCGCAGCCGTTGGCGCGGGCGATCTCGGCCTTCTCCTCGCTGGAGACCGTGCCGATCACGTTGATTCCGAGCAGTTTCGCCCACTGGCAGACGATCAGGCCGACGCCCCCCGCCGCCGCGTGGAGCAGCACGGTGTCGCCGGGCTTCAGCGGATGGATCCGGCGCAGCAGGTAGGCGGAGGTGAGGCCGCGCATGGTCATCGCGGCTGCGGTCTCGCAGCTGATGCCGTCCGGCAGCTTGATCAGCGACCCCGCGGGCATGACCCGCTCGGTGCTGTAGGCCCCCAGCGGGCTGCCGGTGTAGGTGACGTTGTCGCCCTCGGCGACATGTGTCACTCCCTCGCCCACTGCCTCGACCACACCGGCGGCCTCGACGCCGAGCCCGGCGGGCAGCGGAGCCGGGTACAGGCCGGACCGGAAATAGGTGTCGGCGAAGTTGAGTCCGACGGCGACGTGCCGGATCCGTACTTCGCCCGGGCCGGGGTCGCCTACGGTGACCTCCTCCCACCGCATGACTTCGGGGCCGCCGGTCTCATGGAAGCGAATGGCGTGTGCCACGGGTTGCTCCGTTCGCTCGTGTGTGGGTACGGCGGTCGCGGCCCGGCCCGGATCGGCCGGGACGGCTACGGGGTCGGCCCCGGGACTGCCGCTGGTGGGGGTGGGTCAGCTCTTGACGTCGCGCAGCATGGATCCGCGCCGGCCGGGGCGGCGGTTGGGCACCATGCCGAGCCGGGCCAGGGTCTCGTCGGTGTCCGAGTACCACTCGCCGAGCCGGTAGATCTGCTTCGCTTCCTGCCCGGTGGCGATTTCCCGGCCGAGCGCGTCGGCGATCCGGACCATCTGCTCGACCTGCTTCACGGAGGACATCCGCTCGCCCTTGCGGCGCCAGAGGTTGTCCTCGTTGCCCACCCGGACGTGCGTGCCCAGGGCGATGCCGATCGCGTTCATCGGCGCCACCGCGCGCATGGACGCCTCGATGCTGAGCACGGCGCCGTCCGGGACGCGTCGGATGAACTCGATCAGGTCGGCCGGGTGCCGGCCGGCGAACCCGCCGCCGATGGCCACGTAGTTGAGCACCAGCGGCCCGCTGTAGATGCCCTTGCGGATCAGCCGCTCCACGGTCTCCAGCTGTGCCATGTTGGCGAGTTGGAAGTGCGGCTGGACGCCGTAGGCGCGCAGGCGCTCCAGGTGCTCCAGGTAGAAGTCCGGTCCTGCCTCGACCACCATGTCCCGGTAGGCCTTGTAGTACGCTGGCTTGGCCATCGAGGTGCCCTCGATGTCCTCGTCGTCGAAGAGCTCGACGATGTTCATCTGGTTGGTGTTGATCGCGATCGTCACCTGGTCCGGGCTGGGGTTGATCTCCGCCAGCAGGTGGCGGGTGTCGTAGCTCAGCCACTTGGCGTCGGCGCCCTCGTCCTCGGGGGCGAAGGAGATCGACCCGCCGACCTGGAGGATCATGTCCGGCACGGCTTCGCGCAGCCGGGCCATCAGCTCGTTGAACATGGACATGCGCTTGGAGCCATGGCCGTCCAGCTCGCGCACATGGATGTGGAGTGCCGTGGCGCCGGCGTTGTAGCAGTCGACCGCCGCCTGCACATGCTCATCCATGGTGAGCGGGAGGTCGTCGGCGTCACCGGGCAGCCACTCCGGCCCGTAGGGGGCCGCCTGGATCACCAGCTTCTCCTGGTTCTCCGGATAGAGGGAATCGTCGAGGAAGTGCACGGTCCATCTCCTTTGTCGGACGGGGCTTCACTCGCCGCGCGCATCACAGCCCGCGACGCGAGACCCGAAAGGCGTGGCGAGGGGCGGGGTGAGATCGCGGACGGGGTTGCCGGGCCCGCTGGGGCGGCTCGGATTCGATCAGCGAGTCCGGAAGGGGGCTCACAGCCGGGAGCAGGGTTCCTGCTCGTCCTTGCGGGGGCCGTCGGTATCCCCTGCGGTAATGCAACGTTAAGGGCGGGTTACCTGCCGCGCTTTCCTCTGGGTGACAGCCGACTTACCACTTGGGGACAGGACTTGACCCGCCGGCCTCGCCCCGGCCCGGGCGGGGCAGGACGGGGCGGCGGGCCGCTCCGATGTCCGGCTCCCGAGCGCCGGTGTTCACTCCTCGCCGGAGTGCTGCTGCCTGGCCCGCCCGATGCGCCACTCCCTCGGGCTGCTGCCGAACTGCTCACGGAACCAGCGCGAGAAGCCGCTCGGTCCGGAGAATCCCAGCAGCCCGGAGATCTCCGTCAGCGAGCGGCGCGGGTTCGCCACGAGCTGCTCCGCGAGCTCGGTACGCGTCGCGTTGAGGAGGGAGGAGAACGTCTCGCCCGAACCCGCCAGGTGGCGGTGGACGGTTCTCCGGTCGACGCCGAGGCTGGATGCGACCTGCTCGATCGAACAGCGCCCGCTCGGCAGCAGGACTTCTATCAGCTCGCGTACACGGTCCGGCACGGTCGTGTCCCGTGAGACCGCGATGGACTCGAAATACTGCCGCGCGTAGTTCCGGAGCAGCGGGTCCGACATCGCATTGGGAGTGTCCAGGTCGCCCGCATAGAAAACAATTCCGGTGAATTCCCGATCGAATTCCACGGCCCGGCCGAATATACGTCGGTGGGTACTGAGATCCTTGGGAGCGCCGTGCGTGAAACATACGGAGACCGGCTGCCACCGGGCGCCGAGGAAAGTGCGGAGGACTCCATGGAAGGCGCCCACGGCCAGTTCCTTGGCCTGCCGGGCCTCCATTGCCTCACCCAGCTCCAGCCCCACCTTGAGGGTGGCCAGGCCGTTCGCCTCGGAGACTCGGCTACGGAGCATCTCGTTGTACATGTAGTCATGGCGCATGAGCAGCCCGAGTGCGCTGCGGACATCGGGTTCCTCCCGGATGACCAGGCTGATGGGCCCGAGGTTGGCGAAGCGGCGGCGCTCGGCGAGGAGCAGTCCGAAGTCCTCACGGTGCGAGGCCGCCGCCGAGAGTTCGAGCAGCTGAGCCACTGCCACGCCGGAGATCCATCTGTCCTGGACCGCGAGGCCCACGGGGTCCAGCCCCACGCTCTTCATCAGCGCCTGCGGATCGATGCCGAGGGACCGGCTGACCTCGACGTAGCTGTTCAGCGCCGCATTGCGGACCAGTGGCTTCAAGGGCGCACTCCAAGGCTCTGTCCCGAAATGGTAAGTACGATGTCACGTCAAGTAAAGCGATGCGCCAGGCCGTGACCTAGCGTTGCACCACCGCGATGGAGGCCGCCTCCCGGATTCGGCGTCCCGGCCGATCGGAAATCCAGCGGAGAACACCATGGCAAACACTCCGACCGTTGACCAGCCCTCTGGAAAATCGACAGGGAATCCTATGCATATGAACAGCTCTCGACGGAATTACCTGATTGGGATTCACAGGATTCTTCCGCACAGAAAGGAGAAGGGTTCTGGCCGGACGGATGGACGACCCGAGTGAGGCCGCCATGGCGAACGTGGACAACGTGCTGCACCGGGCCTGCGAAGGGCCGGCCGCGTGGCAGGGTCCGGATCTGCTGAACTCCAACGAGTGGGTCCTGCGGCTGTCGCCGTCGCGACCGGCGAACTCGATACGGCGCCGCGGTCGGTACGTGAGCGCGGCCTTCCGCTCCTGAAGGTGACCGCCGACGACTTTCCGTTGCCGGCCCTGGCCGGTGAACTGGCCGGACTCACCGATGAATTGGAGAACGGCTCGTTGACGTGATCGCGACGCAGTACCCGGCGGGCCGCCGCGGCTCCCGCGGCCATCGGTGACGTCACCAGCTCAGATCGAAGGGGAAGCCGAATGAACAACCTCGCCTCACTCCTGGTGGAATCCGCCTCGGCCGATGGCGGTCGCATCGCCGTCCGCCAGGACGGGATCGCCCTCACTTATGCCCAACTCGACGACGTGAGCGGCCGGTTCGCCAACCTGTTGCGGGACAGGGGCATTCGGCCGGGCGATCGCGTGGCGTTGGTCATGCCCAACGTCCCCTGGTTCCCCGTCGCGTACTACGGCATCCTCCGCGCGGGCGCCGTTGTGGTTCCGATGAACCCGCTGCTGAAAGCCCGTGAAATCGAGTTCACCCTCCGGGACTCCGGATCCCGCATCGTGGTGGCGTCCCCGCTGTTCGCCGACGAGGCCGCGACGGCCGCCGCTTCGGCCGGGGCCGAATGCCTGGTCACGGACCCGACGGCGTTCGACCTCCTGATGCGGGCCACCGATCCGATGCCCGGCATCGTCGACCGGGCCGCGGACGACCCCGCTGTGATCCTCTACACCTCGGGAACGACGGGGATCCCGAAGGGCGCCGGACTGACCCACCGCAATCTGCTGACCAACGCGCTCACCACGGTCGAGACGCTGATCCGCGTCGGGCCGGACGACGTACTGTTCGGCGGCCTGCCACTGTTCCACGCCTTCGGGCAGACCTGTGCCCTCAACACGGCCGTCGCCGCGGGCGCCGCCCTGACCCTGCTGCCGCGATTCGATCCGGCGAAGGCGCTGGAGGTCATGCACCGGGACGGGGCCACCGTCTTCCTGGGCGTCCCCACGATGTACACGGCCCTGCTCCAGGCCGGGATCCCCGACGGCCATGACCTCTCACGGCTGCGCCTGGCCGTTTCCGGCGGCGCCTCCCTGCCGGTCGAAGTGCTCCACGGATTCGAGCGGGAATTCGGCGCCACCGTGCTGGAGGGCTATGGACTCTCGGAGACCTCTCCGGTCGCCGCGTTCAGCCCGCCGGACCGGCCACGCAAGGCCGGCTCGATCGGGCTGCCCATCCGCGGGGTGGAACTGAGGCTCGTCGCGGACGACGGCACCACGGTCGGCCCGGGCGAGGTCGGTGAGATCGCGATCCGCGGCGAGAACATCATGAAGGGCTACTGGAACCGCCCCGGAGCGACCGCGGAAGCCGTCCGGGACGGGTGGTTCCACAGCGGCGATCTCGCCCGGGCCGACGAAGACGGCTACTACTTCATCGTCGACCGGAAGAAGGACCTCATCATCCGTGGCGGATACAACGTCTACCCGCGCGAGATCGAGGAGGTGCTGTACGGGCACCCTGCCGTCGCCGAGGCGGCGGTGGTCGGCGTGCCCCACCGGACGCACGGGGAGGAGGTGGCCGCCGTGGTGATGCTCCGGGACGGTGAACGGGCCACGGCCGATCAGTTGCGGGACTACGTCAGACAGCGCGTGGCCGCCTACAAGTACCCCCGGATCATCACGTTCACCGACGGGCTCCCCAAGGGCGCCACGGGCAAGATCCTCAAGCGCGAGATCGTCCTCCGGCACCAGGGGTCCGAGGACTGAACCGACCCGAACCGGACCGGTCCGGTTCGACGGCCGGGGCCCGGAGCTGAATTCTCGTGGAAGGGTCGATGAAAGCTGTTCGATCTTGATCGAAAACCGGCGAACACTGGCTAGCTTCCGCTTCTATGAAACGTATACACACAGCGGCCGGGCTCTGTCTGGCGCTGCTGTTCCTTGTGCTGGGGGTCGGCGCCCAGCCCGCACTGGCGCATGTCTCGCGCCAGCACGCAGAACTCGTCGTCGCCACCGGGGACAACGTCACCAGCGGCCGTCTCATCGTCCACCACGACCTCGTGTCCCCGGAGCGGGCCGGAGCCTGGGCGACCGGGCTGCTTCCGGCCGGCTGCCCGGCCACCGGCTCCGGCGTCCCCGGTGACAACGGCGGGGTGCCCGGCGGGGTCGTGATCGAGCTGGCGTGGAGCTGCCACGTCGACGCCCTCGATCTGAGCCCGCTCATCGACAAGGGCGGACTGACCCAGGTCGTCGTCGAGTTCGACGGCACGGCGGTCGACGCCTCCGCGGCCACACCGCTCGTCGACGCCGGGGGCGCGCACGCCCTGCCCCGCTTCCCGTGGCTCACCGTCGCACTCACGGCGGCCGGCCTCGTGCTCGTACTCGCCGCGCTGCGACTGCCCGCCCTGCTGCGGTCGTCGCGGACACGCCGTCGGTTCCAGCTCGCCACCGTGGGCGCCGCCGCCCTGTCCTGCCTCGCTCCGCAGGCGGCTCTCGCCGACGACACGGCACCGGCCACCGTCACCGTCGAGGGCACCGTCTTCAAGGACGCCAACGGCAACGGAAGGCGGGACAGAGGGGAGCGTGCCATGTCCGGCGTCGATGTCACCGACGGCGCCGTGTGGACCACGACCGGCGCGGACGGCTCGTACTCCCTCGCCATCGATCCGGCGCGCCGCGAGACCGACATCGTCAGCATCGTCTCACCCGACGGCTATACGCCCGCTCTCCGCAAGGACTACATCCCCCAGTTCTTCCACAAGGTCCCCGAGACCGGCGGCAAGGGCGTCGACTTCGCGCTCGTACCCGACCGCCACGCCGCCGATCCGACCGAGACCTGGGTCATGAACTCCGACCCCGAGGTCAGCAACGTCAGCGACGCCCAGGCGCGCACGGCACTGCCCCAGTGGACGGGTCAGGTCCAGGCGATGTCCGAGGTCGACGGTGCCACGATGCAGATCGCGACCGGCGACCTCACCGTCACGGACTACGCGGACGAGCCGCGCCGCCAGGCAGCATACGACCTCTTCAGCGAGGGCCTGGAGGAGGGGCGGCTCGGCCACCCCTTCTACCCGGTCATGGGCAACCACGACGTCGGCGGCACGGCCACCTCACAGGGCTACGCCGGCAGTATGGAGTACTACCGCCGCAACATCGCCCCCGAGTGGTACAGCTTCGACCGCAACGGCCGCCACATCGTCGTCCTGGAGGACAACTACGACGCGAGCGGGCTGAAGCCGCAGCTGGAGTGGCTGCGCAGGGACCTGGCCCGGCACGCGGTCGGCAAGCAGGTGCTCGTCTTCGCGCATCGCTCGCTGTTCACCCAGTGGGGCCCTGGCGCGGGCATGCAGCCGACGATCGACGAGCTGGCCGGGTACGACGTCCGGATGGTCGCCGCGGGCCACAACCAGCAGGCCGAGTTCCGCCGCGGTGCCTTCGAGCGGTCCGTGGAGATCAACAACCAGGGCACCTACGGAATCGACGGCACCCGTCCCGATTACAAGGTGCTGGACTTCAGCGGAATCACGGACGATCCGCGCACTCGCCGCAACGAGGACACCGGCCATGTCACCGGTGTGCACCGGCAGTTCGACATCGACGACGACAGCGCGCTGGTCAGCCCCGCACCGCACAGCGTGCACGGCGCGACCGCCGGAGTCCCCGTCGAGGTGTACGCCGAGGACGACGGCCGCACCCCGGCCGGAGCCTCGGTGACCGTACGGGACAGCCGCGGGCACGTGGTGAAGCGGACCGCCCTGCGCTTCGGCCGGGACACCGGCGGGCCGGGCATCGAGAACTGCTACACCCCGCCGGGCGGCAGCCCCGAGCCGTGCCCCGACGCGCGCGGGGCGTGGACCCGGGCGAGCGGCACACTGCACGGGCTGCGGCCCGGCACGTACACCGCCAGGACGACCGTGTACGACACCCGGGGCAAGGCGTTCCCCGCGCTTCCCGCGCTCGGGAGCAGTTTCGACGTCGTACGGCAGTCCGAGCTCTCCGAGCCGAGGACGGGGCAGAACTGGCTTCGGCAGGGCGGCGACGAGGCCGGGCGGTCCTCGTCCGCCGACGAGCCGGGCCCCGAGCTCGACCTGGAGTGGGCCCGGCACACCGGCGAGCAGTTCAACCTGAACGGCTCGGTGGTCGCGGACGGCAAAATGATCGTCTCGTCCCGCGCGTTCGACTCGCCGTACAGCATGATGCTCGCCTACGACATCGGGTCCGGGCGGGAGATCTGGCGCACCTACCTGGACGGCGACGCCGAATCGGCGCCCACGCTCCACGGGGGACGGGTGTATCTGACGACCGGTGTCGGACGGATCTACGCACTGGACGTCCGGGACGGCCATGTCGCCTGGGAGTCGATCGACCGTGAGGAGCGGCACGGCGACACGGTGCGCCGCTACGGCCGCGCGGGCGGACCGGTCAGCGTCTTCGCCCTCACCGGACAGGACCGCTCGGTCGCCGTCCACCAGGACTGGAACACCGTCCGCTGCCGTGACGCGAAGACCGGCGCTCCGTTGCCCGGCGGCTTCGGCGCCGCCGCCTCCTGGGGCCAGTCGCACAGCACCGCGGTGCGCGAGCCCGGCTCCGACACCGCCTATCTGCACTCCTCGTCCAGCAACACGGTCATCGCCATGGACCTGAAGAGCTGCAAGCAGCTGTGGGCGAAGGACACCGCGGGCGACATCGACAGCCACTCGTCGCCGGTGCTCACCGATCCCGCGTCGGGCCCGGCGAAGCTGGTCACGTTCACCGCATCCGGTGTCCGCGGGCACGACCCGGCGACGGGTGCGGTGACCTGGGAGTCCAAGCTGGGCGGCGGCAGCACCTGCGAGCCGGGCCGCGCCCCGCTGACCAGCCCGGCCGTCCGGGGCGACATCGCCTACGTGGCGGGACGGGACGGTGTCGTACGCGCCTACGACACGAGCGCGGCCGACCCCTCGAAGCCGGTGTGGGAGACGAAGTCCGGGTATCTGCCCGGGGAGAGTCCGCTGGACGACAAATGGCGGGTCGCCATGGGGTGTTCGGCCGGTGACGGTTCGCCGACCATGCATCCGCTGGTGACCGCGGAGCTGGTGTACGTGGGGACGTGGGACGGGCGGCTTCTCGTCCTGGACCGTGCCACCGGCCGGCAGCTCGCCGCGTACAACCTCGGCGCGGGCGTCGCGTCGGCCCTCTCCGTCAGCGGTGACCGGGTCTTCGCCCTCACGGACGACGGCACGGTCCACGCGCTGGCCGCGCGCCGGAACTGAGAGGAAGCACCACCGTGCGATCACTCCGCACCGGGGTGCTGCTCCTGCTGGCCGCCGTCCCCGCGCTGCTGTTCGGCAGCGCGGGGACGGCCCAGGCGCACCCCTTCGGTACACCCCCCGTGGTCAGGGTCGAGGCGGCGGGCGCCTCCGCCGTGGACGCGACCTGGTCCGCGCAGCAGGACGACATCGCCGTCCTGCGGAAGAACTCCGGCGGCGATGTGACGGGCTATCTGCGCGCACACATCGTCGTACGCCAGGACGGCAGCCCCTGCCGGGCGGACCGGGTGGACGGCATGACCCTCCATTTCGCCTGCCCGCACCCGGTGGACCGGATCACTCTGACGGTCACCGCGCTGACGGACATCGATCCCGCCTACCGGACGCTCTCGGTGACCGATCTGGGCGGCGGCGGACTGCACACGGCGAAGGAACCCACCCGCACGCTCGCGCTGAAGTCCGCCGCACGCGCCGACCCGGCTTCTGCCGACGGGAGTTGGACCAGCGATCTCAGCTCACTGCTCGACCGCGGGGTGGCCCTTCCGACAGCGCTGCTCGTGGCGGCGGCCGTGGGCGCGCTGCACGCCTGTGCTCCCGGGCACGGCAAGTCACTGGCCGCCGGCTACCTGGTGGGCGGCCGGGGCAGACCGCGGGACGCGGTGTGGCTCGGGGGCATCGTCGCCGTGATGCACACGCTCTCGGTCGCCGTCCTCGCGATCGGCTGGTGGCTGGCGGCGAAGAACGCGCCCGACATGAAGGCGCTGACGGGATGGCTGCAACTGGCCGGCGCACTGGTGGTGGCGGGGGTGGGGGTGAGCCTGCTGCGGCGGCATCTGCGTCAGCGCGGACACCATCACGTACATCACTCCCACAGCCACAGCCACAGCCACGAACACGGGCACGGGCACGGGCACGACCGTTCGCCCGACCACCACGACGCGGGCGGGCCTGGCCACGGGCACAGCCACCACATCCCCGACGCCCCGGCGCTGCTCACCCGGCGAGGTCTGGTCCTGCTCGGCGCGTCCGGCGGCCTGTTGCCCTCACCGTCCGCCTTCCTGGTCCTGCTCACCGGGCTGCTCACGGGCAAGGCCGGCTCCGCCCTCGCGATGGTGGCCGCCTTCGGTGCGGGCATGGCCCTCACCCTGACGGGCGTCGGCCTGATCGTGCTGCGCGGCCGTGACGCACTGCTGAACCGGGTCTCCCGCTCCTCGCTGCTGCGCCTCTGGACCGCGAGGATCCCGCTGTTCGCCGCCTCGGCGGTGACGGCCGGCGGCGTGGTGGCCGCCGCGATCGCGATGGGACAGCTTCTGACGCCATGAAGGGACTGGGAGTGACCGGGGCGAACCAACAGCCCCGATATCTATTTAGGTTAGGCTAAGCTAATTGGCATTTCGGTGATTCGGACGAACGACCAGCGTGGGGGCAGAGATGGGACCGGTCGTCACGGAGCGCGCGAACGCGCGTCCGTCCGCCAGGCCGCTTCGCCGGCCGGAGGAACCGCGGGGCGGCACGGTCGTCGTCAAGTTCGGCGGCAACGCGATGGTGGACGCGGAGCTGCAACGGACGTTCGCCCGGGACGTCGTGGAGCTGTGGCACACGGGGCTGCGTCCGGTCGTCGTACACGGCGGCGGGCCGCAGATCAGCTCGATGCTCGACCGCCTCGGCCTGGAGACCCGCTTCGAGGCGGGCCTGCGGGTGACCACTCCGGAGACCATGGAGGTGGTGCGCATGGTGCTGAGCGGCCGCGTCCAACGGGAGCTGGTGAGCCACATCAACACCCATGGGCCCTTCGCCGTGGGCATGACGGGCGAGGACGCGCACACCATGACGGCGGTGCGGCGGCCGGCCTGGGTGGACGGCCGGGCGGTGGACATCGGCCTCGTCGGCGACATCGTGGACGTCAACCCGGACATGGTGGGCACGCTCCTGGAGCAGGGGCACATCCCGGTGATCTCCCCCGTGGCACGCGGCGAGGACGGCCAGGTCTACAACGTCAACGCCGACCTCGCGGCGTCCGCCCTGGCCGTGGCGCTCGATGCCGAGCGGCTGGTGATGCTCACCGATGTGGCGGGGCTGTACGCGGACTGGCCGCACAGCACCGAGGTGATCGGGCAGTTGACCGCCGACGCACTGGACGGCCTGCTGCCGGGGCTGGCCGGGGGGATGCTGCCGAAGATGGAGGGCTGCCTGCGGGCCGTCCGCGGTGGCGTGGGCAAGGCGCAGGTGCTGGACGGCCGCGTGCCGCACGCCGTGCTCCACGGCGTCCTCGGCGGGTCCGGCCCCGGCACCACCGTGGTTCCCTGCGACGACCCGGAGCGCGACAGCGGCACCCTCTGACCCCGGCGTGATCCGAGCGAAAGACCCGAGTGCGGCCCCGGACACCGGTCCGGGGCCGCACTCGGAGCGCACGCGTGACAAGCGGTCAGAGGATCTTCGCGAGGATCCGCGCGTTGCGCCGGGGGTCCAGGGACTCCACCCAGGACGGGGGCGCCGGACGCGTGTCCGTGGGCGCGAAGCCGTACCTGAGGAACAGGTCACCGCCGCCGGTCGTCGCCGTGAACAGGGCGTCGAGCGAACGGGCGCGCGCCGTGGCCAGCGCGGCGCGCAGGAGCCCGGTCCCCACTCCGCACCCCTGCCGGTGCCCCGCCACACAGAAGTTGTACAGAACGCCGACGGGGCCACTCCTCTCCCCGGGGCCCGCCGGGTGCACCCGCAGGCCGACGGCGCCGTCGACGGGGCATCCGGGGGCCTGCGCCACGAGGAAGTCGGCCGCGTGGGCGGCGTAGAGGGAGACAGGCCGCTCCCGGAGTTCCCCCATGTGCACGAAGGGCCGGGACAGTTCGGCGATCGCGGCAGCGTCCCGGCGGCGGGCGGGGCGCACAGAGTGCGTCTGTACGGGGAGCGCGGGCGGCAGCGGAACCGGGCGCGGCGTGGCCGTGATCAAGACTTTCCTCACTCGGTTCACGATCGGAGAACGGCTCGTCGCCGTGCCACTCCGACGCGACGGGGCGGAAACATCGACGAGTTCTTCCCGCGGGCGAAGGCGGGCGGTTCACCGTGCGGGGTCAGTTGGCGGCCTCCGCGAGGGACCGGGGGCGCAGGTCGGTCCAGTTGGCCTCGATGAACTCCAGGCAGGCCTCGCGACTGTTCTCGTCGAAAGCGATCGCCCATCCGCCGGGAACCTCGGCGAAGGACGGCCAGAGCGAGTGCTGTCCCTCGTCGTTCACCAGGACCAGGAAGCGACCCTCGGGGTCGTCGAAAGGGTTGGTGCTCATGGGGCGGGGCCTCCTCGGGGCCGACGGGCCGGTGACGGCGGCGTCGTGAGTGCGTGTCGGATCGGCAGGACGAAACGAAGGGAGCGAAAACATTAGGTTAGGCTCACCTAATACGAGCTGAGCCTAACCTCTCTTCCCTCCCTCTCACAAGGAGATGCCGATGCACCTGGTGATCGCACGGGTCCGCACCGAGGACGGCACCGACACGGCCCCGGGCACGCTGCTCCGGATCACCGGCGGCCGCGTCGCCGGCCGGTCATGACCGAGCCCCGCTCCGGCCGCACAGCCGACGGAGAGCACGCCTTCGCCGGGTTCGCGCTGCCCGGCCGGCCCGGCAGCGACGAGTTCTGGGCGGCGGTGCGGACGCCCGTATCGGTTCCCTCCGACGACGGCGGCTGGCGGACGCTGTTCCTCCGGCGCGGGTCCGAGGCCCTCATCGACTTCGAGAGCTGGTCCCAGCCGATCCCCCTGCACCGGTGGGCCGCCACCGACTGCTGGTACGCCGAAGTGCGCATGCCCGCGCGGCTGCGGGTGACCTACCGGTTCATCGTGAGCGGCGCCGCTTGTGCCGATCCGTTCAACCCGGCAGGCGCCGGCGGCGACCGGTCCATCGCCGCGACCCCGGACGCCCCGGCCCAGCCGCACTGGCCCGTCGTCGGCGCCGACGACGTGACTCCGCTCCCCCGCACCCGGCTCCGCTGGGCGAGCGAGCGGCTCGGCGGGCGGCGCACCGTGCGCGTTCACCCGGTGGGGGGCGGCGGGCCGGTGGTCCTGCTGCTCGACGGGGACGACTGGCTGTATCTGCACCCGGCGATGACCGCGTTCGACTCGGCCGTCGCCTGCGGCGACATGCCGCCCGTCACCCTGGTCTTCCTTCCGGCCAAGGACCGGCAGGCCGAGTTCGGGTGCAGGCCCGAGCTGTGGGAGGCGGTCCGGGACGAACTGCTGCCGCTGGTCGCGGAGTCCGGCGAGCCCGCCGACCCCGGCCGGCTGGTGGTCGCCGGGCAGAGCCTGGGCGGACTGAGCGCGCTGTACGCGGCGCTGGAGTTCCCGGACCTGGTCTCGCGGGTCGCCTGCCAGTCGCCGTCCTTCTGGTGGGCACCGGGCGCCGGGGACCGGCCGGACCCGTTGGGCGGGCCGGCCGGCGGCGCCGTCGCCGCGCGGCTGCGGCTCGGCCCCGACCTGTCCGGTCTGCGCTGCGCGTTCGACGTCGGGGAGCACGAGACGCGGATGCTGCCGCACTGCGAGCTGACCGAGGCGCTGACCGAACAGGCCGGCGCGACGGTACGGGTGTCGAGGTCGGCTTCGGATCACGACCGGGCGGGCTGGCGCCACGCCCTGCTCAGGGACGTCGCCTGGGCTCTGGGCTGAGCGGGTGCCGGGGAGGTGCCCGAGGCACGTCCCCGGCACCCGCTACTCAACGGGCCACCGCCAGGCAGTAGTTCTCGTCGCCGGCCAGGAGGTTGCGGTGGGTGTCCTCGGCGGTGATGACGCCGTCGTCCAGGACGAGCACCCGGTCGGCGGCGTCCAGGAGGGCCGGGCTGCTGGTGATCACGACCGTGGTGCGGCCTCGGCGCAGCTTCGCGACGTTGCGGGCGACGAGCTGTTCGGTGACCGCGTCGACGGCCGTCGTCGGGTTGTGCAGGACCAGTACGTCGGCATCGGCGGCCAGGGCGCGGGCCAGGGAGAGCCGTTGCCGCTGTCCCCCGGAGAGGTTCGTCCCGCGGTCGCGGACCGCGTGGTCGAGCCCCTCGCGGTGGAGGGCGACGACATCGGTCAGCATGGACGCCTCGACGGCCTCGGCGATCGTCCGGCTCGTTCCCGCCGGGTCGATGTTCGTACGGAGCGTGCCCGCGAAGATCTCCCCGTCGTAGGGGTTCACCAGCATGTGTTCGCGGACCGTCTCGACCGAAAGGTCCGCCAGCGCCAGCCCGCCGACCCGCACCACTCCCCCGTACGCGCCGGGCGCGACGTTCACCGCGAGGACGGACGCGAGATCGGCCGCCGCGCGCGGCCGGTAGGCGGCGATGGCCACGAACTCCCCGGCGGCCACCTCGAACTTCAGCCCGCGCAGGGTCCCGTACCGGACGCCGTCGACCGCCAGGCCGCCGTCCGCCGCCGGGCGCCGCGGCCCCAAAGTCGTCACCGGCGGCGCGGAGAGCACCAGCGCCATCCGCTCGGCCGAAGCGCGCGCCATCATCACGTACTTGGGCATCTCCGAGAACATCTTGAGCGGCTCGATGATGAACTGCGCGAGGCCCACGGCCATGACGAGTTCCCCGATGGTGATCCGCCCGGCGAAGGCCAGCCAGCCCGCCGTCAGGGACACGGCGGCGGCGAGCACCGCGTTGAGGGCCAGTGCGGTGCCCGCGTACGTGCCGTTCACCCGGGCGACGGTGATCGCCTGGCGCCTCGCGTCCGTGCTGACCTTCCGGTAGGAGCCGAACGCCGCGTGGTTGCCGCCGAAGCCGTGCAGCGGCCGCAGGCCGGTGATCAGGTCGGCGACCTTCGCGCCCGCCCGCGCCACCCGGGCCTGCTGTTCGCGGGTACTGGCGCCGATCCGCTTGGACATCACGGCGAGGACCGACAGGATCGCGACGGTCCCCACGATCACCAGCAGCCCGAGCCGGATGTCGGCCAGCCCCAGCGCGACCGCCGCGACCACCACCGCGACCAGAGAGCTGATCAGCAGCGGCACCACCTCGATGATGTCGGCGGTCTGGTCGGCGTCCTCGGTGGCGATGGTCAGCACCTCGCCGGACTTCAGGCCGATGTCCCTGGCCACCGGCTGGAGCCCGCAGGCGGCCACCCGCACCCGCCAGCGGTGCGCCTCGGTCGTGTTGGCCTTCTGCAGGACACGCATCCCGAACCGCCACGACAGCGAGACCGTCGTGATGATCACGGCCAGCGCGCCGATCGAGAGGCCGAGCACGCCCGCGCTGCGGTCCTGCATCGTGTGCTCGACGATCAGGCCGAGTGCGATGGGGAAGGCCGTCTCCCCCGCCTGGTACAGGCCCATGAGGACGGTGCCCCGGACCATGGCGCCGACGTTGCGGCGCAGCGCGGTGCGCAGGATCTCCGCCCCCGGCCGGGGGCGCTGCGTGTCAGGAGTTTTCATCGAGATGTCGGGCAATCGCTTCCGGGGTTCGCAGGGTGAACAGATCACGGATCGTGATCACAGGACCGTACTCGCGGCGGAGCAGCCCGGTCAGCCGCACCGCCAGCATGGAGTGCCCGCCGAGGGACACGAAGTCGCTCACCGCGCTCACCTCGTCGTCGTCCAGGTCAAGTGCCTCGGCGAAGTACTCGCACACCACGGTCTCGGTTCCGGTCTCCGGGCCGCGTTCGCCCGCCGTGGTCAGCGCGCCGAGGGGCTTCGCCTCCGGCAGCGCCTTGGTGTCGGCCTTCCCGTTCACGGTCAGCGGGATGCCGTCGACCCGGGCGTAGTGCGTCGGGCGCAGGAAGTCCGGCAGCCCGGCGCCCACTTCACCGGCGACCTGCGCCAGATCGGCGCCGTCCAGTACGAGATAGGCGGCCAGCCGGTACGCGCCGTCCACCTGCGGGTCGGGCTGGGCCACCGCGGCGGCGAGGCGCACCGCCGGGTGCGCCGCGAACACCGCCTCGACCTCGCCGAGTTCGACGCGGTGCCCGCGGATCTTGACCTGCTGGTCGGTGCGGCCCAGGTACGCCAGGTTCCCGTCGGGCCGGCGGTTCACCAGGTCCCCGGTGCGGTACATCCGTTCGCCGGGTGCGCCGAACGGGCAGGCGACGAAGCGGTGGGCGGTCTGGGCGCCCTGCCCGAGGTAGCCGCGGGCGATGCCGATACCCGACACGTACAGCTCGCCGGGAGTACCGTCCGGCAGCGGTCGCAGCCACTGGTCCAGTACGTACACCTCGGTGTTGTCGATCGCCACGCCCACCACCGGGTCCTGGCATTCGAAGGTGCCGACGCCGAGGGTGTTGATGGTGTACTCGGTGGGACCGTACAGGTTGTAGCCAACCGTCCCCTCGGTTCCGGCGAGCCGCTGCCACAGTGTCGGGGTGACGGCCTCGCCGCCCAGCAGCACCAGTGCCGGCCGCCGTGCCGGGTCGTCGAGGAGGCCCTCGGTCACCAGCTGCTGGGCGTAGGTCGGGGTCACGTTGATGACGTCGATGGCGTGCTCACCGCAGTACTCGACCAGCCGGGGGGCGTCGCGGCGCAGTTCCTCGTCGCAGATGTGGACCTCGTGGCCGTCTGCGAGCCACAGCAGTTCCTCCCACGACATGTCGAACGCGAACGACACGGTGTGCGCGATGCGGAAGACCCGGTGGCCGTGGTCGGCGAGGACCGGTTCGAAGATCCGCCGCTGGTGGTTGATCAGCATGTTTGTGAGCCCGGCGTACTCGGTCACCACGCCCTTGGGCTTCCCGGTCGAGCCGGAGGTGTAGATCGTGTACGCGGGGTGCCGCAGACGGTCCGGGTCGTCCGGCGCGAACGTCACGTACGGGGCGGCCGCGGGCAGGGGGCGGTCCAGCTCGATCAGGTCGCCGCTCAGCCGGGGCGACACCGCGCTCACGGTGAGGATCACCTCGGGCCGGGCGTCCGCGACGATCGCCGCGATCCGCTCGTCCGGGTGGTCCAGTTCCAGCGGTACGTAGGCGGCGCCGACCCGCAGCACGGCGAACAGCGCCACGATCGAGTCGAGGGAGCGCGGGATCGCGAGGCCCACGTTCGTCTCGGGGCCGATGCCGCGCCCGGCGAGCACGCCCGCCAACGCCCGGCTGCGGTCCCGGAGTTCGGCGAAGGTCATGGCCGATCCACGGGCGACGAGCGCCACCCGTCCGGGGTCACGGTCCGCCGCCCGGTCGAAGCGGTCGACGACGGTGTCCGTGCCGATGCCGGTGCGCCGGGCGGGCCCGGGGGCCGGGGCGAGCCCCGGCAGCGCGCCCACCCGCCCGGTCGACCGGGCGAGGTCCTCCAGTACGCGGAGGTAGTCGTCGAGGAGACGGCGGGCGCCCTCGGGGTCGCCGTCGCGGTGCTCCAGCTTGACCGTGAGCAGTTCGCCGGGTGTGACCACCCAGGTGAACGGGTAGTGCGTGGAGTCCTCGGCCCGCACCGAGGTGATGCCGTGCCGGGCGTTCATCTCGGCGAACGCGTCCAGGTCCAGGAAGTTCTGGAGCACGAACAGGTTGTCGAACAGGGCGTCGTGGCCGGCCGCCCGCTGGATCTCGCCGAGCCCCAGGTGCTCGTGGTCCATCGCCTCCACCCGGGCCGCCTGCACGGCCGACAGGTACGTGCCGACCGTGTCGTCGGGCCGGGCCCGTGTCCACATGGGCACCGTGTTGAGCAGCACTCCGACGATGCCGTCGTGGCCCTCGCCCTCCCGGCCCGAGACGGTCACGCCGAACACCGCGTCACCGCGACCGGTGTGGGCGCCGAGCAGGAGGCCGAACGCGCCGGTCAGCACCGTGTTCAGCGTGACGCCGTGCGCCCTGGCCGCTTCCCGCAGCAGGTCGGATAGTTCGGCGGAGATCGTCCGGGTGAGGGCGCGCGGCAGCTCGTCGGAGAGGTCCGGAGCCGGTCCGGCGAGCAGCGTCGGACCGGGCAGGCCCGCCAGGTGCTCCGCCCAGAAGCGGTTCGACACCTCGGGGTCCCTGGCGTCGAGCGTCCGGGCATACTCCTCGAAGCTCGGCACCGCCGGGGCCGCGACCGGCGGTTCGCCCGCCAGGACGGCCTCGTACGCCTCGAACAGGTCCCGCAGCACGATCTCGCGGGACCAGCCGTCCCAGAGCAGCAGGTGGTAGCTGAGCAGCAGGCCGTCCCGGCCGTCGGGCAGCCGCACCACGGTCAGCCGGATCAGCGGCGGCTCGCCCGGGTCGAAGCCCGACTCGCGGTCCCGGGTGCGCAGTTCCTCGGCCTCCGCGTCGCTCGTCGCGGCGACGGTACGGACGTCGACCCGCCGGCCCGCCCTGAGGACCTGGACCGGGTCTCCGTGCTCGTCGGTGGTGAAGCCGGCGCCCACGACCGGGTGCCGTGCGATCACGTACGCCATCGCCTCGGCCAGCGCGTCGGCGTCCAGGCGCCGGTCGAAGGCGAACCAGCTCTGCGCGACGTAGTGTCCGGCCGCGCCCGCCATCTGGGCCTGGAAGAACAGCCCCCGCTGGAGCGGGGTGACCGGTGCCGTGCGCTCGGCCGTCGCGGAGACGTCCGCGATGTGCTCCAGTGCGCCGCGCCAGTACCCGGCGATCTCGTCGGGCATTCCCTCGGCGAGGGTGAACTCCGCGTGCAGGCTTCCGGTGGTGTCGTCGGTCCAGGCGTTGACCTCGACTGCGTACGGGCTGTTCCGGTCGCCGCCGGTGAGGCGCAGGGCCCGGGACTCGCCGCCCCGGCCGAGGTAGTTGAACAGCACCTGCGGGCGGGCGGTCAGCAGCGGGGCCGTCTGCGGGTTGAGGTACCTGAGCCGGCCGTAGGCGACGTGCCCGGACTCGTCCGGCTGGCGTGCGGCGACCTCGTGCGCCGCCGCGACGGGGTCGGTGTGCGCGGTGAGCCGCACCGGTGCGACGGCGGTGAACCAGCCGACGGTACGGGTGTAGTCATGGTGTTCCAGGGCCGGGACCCGGCCGTGCCGCTCAAGGTCGACCGCGAGATCGGTGGGTGTGGGCTGTACACGGGTCAGCGCGGCGCGCAGTGCGCCGCAGAGCAGCTCGGTGAGGCCCACGCCGAGTGCGGCGGGGGCGGTGCGGGTCACCCGGTCGCTCGTCCCGGGGTCGAGTACGACGGTGGTCCCGCGCAGGTCCCGGACCAAGGGCAGCAGCGCGGGCGCCCGGAGCGTGGTGATCCAGTGTCCGAGGCCGTCGGTCTCCCGGGCCGAGCGCACCGCCAGCGCCTCGGCGTACTCGGCGTACGACGTGGTCGGCGGTGCCGGGGGTGTGCCGCCCATCGCGGCGGTCAGGTCGTCGAGGAGGATCAGCCAGGACACCGCGTCGACGGCGAGGTGGTGCACGGTGACGACCAGGGTCCGGCTCGCCGCCAGCCAGGAGAACGCGATGATCTCCCCGGCCTCGGGGTCGAGCCGGCCGGCGGCCTCGTCCGCCGCGGCGGTCGCGCCGGCGGCGTCCGACGGTACGACGGTGACCTCGCGGGCGGCTTCGGTGCGCAGTGCCCAGACGCCCTGCTCGGTGCTCAGCCGCAGCCGGAGCGCCGGGTGCGCGACGACGACGGCGTTCGCGGCGCGCCGGACGTCGGCGAGGGTGATGCCCTGGGCCACCGCCACGGCCCTGGCCTGGGCGAACCGGGCGAGCGACCCGCCCAGTTCGCGACGGCGCAGGATGATCGGGGTGGCCGGCAGCGGGCCGTCCTCGCGGCGGGACGGCACGGACGCCACCGACTGCGGGGGGCGCGTGCCCAGGTGGCCGGCGAGCGCGCGCGGGGTCTTCAGCAGGAACACGTCCCGGGGTGCGATCGGCAGGCCGAGCGCCCTGGCCCGGTTGATCACGGTGATGGCGACGATGCTGTCGCCCCCGGCGCCGAAGAAGTCGGTGTCGGCGTCGACGGCGACGCCGGGCAGCGCCCCGGCGAAGATGCCGACCAGCGCGGCGAGCGCGGAATCGCCCGCGGCCACCGGGGTGCTGTCCGGTGCGGCCGCAGCCGCCTGCGCCTCGGCGGCGCGCTCGGCCAGGGCCTTGCGGTCCAGCTTGCCGTTGACCGTCAGCGGCAGGGCGTCGACGGGCAGTACCCGGCCCGGCACCATGTGCACGGGCAGCCTGGTGGCCAGCAGGCCGGTGAGGTCGGCGGGCACCCGGCCCACGACGTGTGCGACGAGGTGGTCACCGCTGTCCGCCACGGTGACGGCCGCATCGACGACACCGTCGAGCTCCCGGACCGCGGACTCCACCTCGCCGAGCTCGATCCGGAAGCCCTTGAGCTGCACCTGGTCGTCGGCGCGGCCGGTGAACTCCAGCTCCCCGTCGAGCGTGCGGAGGGCGAGGTCGCCCGTGTGGTACATGCGGGAGCCGTCGGACGCGAACGGGTTCGCCACGAACCGGCCCGCGGTGAGCCCCGGCCGGCCGAGGTAGCCGAGCGACACCTGGTCCCCGGCGACGTAGATGGACCCCACCCGGCCCGGCGGCACCGGCCGCAGCCGGTCGTCGAGCAGATGGACGGCCAGGCCGGGGATCGGACCGCCGATCGGGCTGACGTCGCCACCGTGGCCGAAGTCCTCGTCGGTCAGCACCCGGTGGGTGACATGGACGGTGGTCTCGCTGATCCCGTACATGTTGACCAGTTCGGGCGCCCGGGTGCCGTGCCGCTCGACCCAGCCGCGCAGCCGCCCGAGGTCCAGCGCCTCGCCCCCGAAGACGATCCGGCGCAGCGCGCTGACCGGTCCGCCGGCGTGCCGGTCGGCCTCGATGAACCGGTGGAACGCCGACGGGGTCTGGTTGAGCACGGTCACCCCGCGATCGAGGACCAGCCGGTGGAAGTCGGCCGGGGAGCGGGTCAGCGCGTAATCCGGCACGAGCAGCTCGGCGCCGTGTGCCAGGGCGCCCCACAGCTCCCAGACCGCGAAGTCGAAGGAGAAGGAGTGGAACTGGACCCATACGTCGTGCGGGCCGAAGCCCATGTCGGGGGCGGTGCCGGCAAGGAGCGTCACCACGGCGGAGTGCGGGACGACGACGCCCTTGGGCCGTCCGGTCGAGCCGGAGGTGTAGATCACGTACGCGGGGTCGTGCCGGCCGACGCCGGGGTCGGTGGTGTCGCGCGGCAGCTCGTCCCCCTGGACGAGGACGCGGGCCTCCACGCCGGCCCGGACCAGCAGCCGGGTGAAGCGGTCCCGCTGGTCCCGGTCCACGAGCACGACCTGCGGGGCCGCGTCGGCGAGGATGTACGCCAGCCGCTCGTCCGGGTACGCCAGGTCCAGCGGAACGTACGCGCCGCCCGCGGTGACGACCGCGACCAGGGCGACGACCTGCTCCACGGAGCGCGGCACGGCGACGGCGACCCGTTTGCCGGGCCCGACCCCGGCGGCACGCAGGACCGATGCCAACTCGTCCTTGGCCTCGGCGAGTTCGCCGTAGGTCAGGGACCGGGTGGCACCGTCGAGAGCGCACTGGGTGACGGCGGTGGCTGCCGGGTCGCGGTGCGCGGCGGCGTCGAACAGCTCGCCCAGGGTCGCCGGGGAGACCGGCGCCGGGCGGCGGGCGGCGGGCGGGGCCGGTTCGCCGACGAGGGCGTCCGGGTGCTCCAGCAGGCCGGTGAGGGTCTCGGTGAAGGTGCGCAGGATCGCCTCGGCGCCGGCCTCGCGCAGCAGCTCCTTGTCGTGGATCAGGTTGAAGCGCGGCCGGCCGTCGGGGGTGCGCTCCACCACCAGCGTCAACGGGTAGTGCGGGGCGCCCTCGTTGACGATTCCGGTGATGGCCAGGGTGTCGTCGTGCCCGCGCAGCGCGCCGAGATCGGTCGCGACGTCGAAGACCACCAGTGTGTCGAACAGGGAGCCGGTGCCCGCCCGGCGGCCGATCCCGGCCAGCGAGACATGCTGGTGCGCCAGCACCGTGCTTCGGTGCTCCTTCACCGCGGCGAGCAGCTCGCGTGCCGTGGTGTCTTCGGACCACCGGGCGCGCACGGGGATCGTGTTGATGAACAGGCCCACCATGTCCTCGATGCCGGGCACCTCGGCGTCACGGCCCGAGACGGTGGATCCGAACACCACGTCGTCGCGGTGCAGGATGCCGCCCAGCGTCACCGCCCACGCGCCGTGCACGGCCACGCCCAGGGGTACCCCGGCCGACCGGACGTCGGCGTCCAGGTCGCCGGCGGGCTCGACGGCGATGTCGGCGAACCGGTCGGAGGGGATGTGTCCTTCGGCGACCAGCGACGGGCCGGGCAGACCGGCGAGTTCGCCGCGCCACACCCTCTCGCTCTCGCCCTGGTCGCGTCCGGCGAGCCAGCTCACGTAGTCGCGGTGGCCGCCGGGCGGGTACACGGTCCCCGGACGGTGGTACTCGGCCAGCAGCGTGCGGAGCATCGGCGGCACGGACCAGCCGTCGGCGATGATGTGGTGCACGGTCTGCACCAGGATGTCGCGCCCGGAGCCGGCCCGGATGAGCGTGTACCGCATCAACGGCCCGGTGGCCAGGTCGAATCCGGCGCGGCGGTCCCGTTCGGCGTACTCGCGGATCTCCTCGTCGGTGAGGTGGGGGCGGTCCAGCGTGGTGAAGGGCGCCGCCGTGCCGCTTTCGAGTACGGAGACGACCCGGCCGTCCGCGAGGGCGGTGAACCGGGCCGCCAGGTTGGGGTACAGCGCGAGCAGCCGGGTGGCCGCGGCCGCGAGCCGGCCGGCGTCCACGTCGCCGTCCAGGGTCAGCAGCTGCTGTTCGACGTAGCTGCCGCTCGCCTCGTCGTCGAAGACCGAGTGGAAGTACAGGCCCTCCTGCAGCGGCGTCAGCGGCAGGATGTCGACCAGCGCCGGGCTGTCCAGGTCGTCGATGTCGGCCTGGGTGAGCCTCACCAGGGGGAAGTCGCTGGGGGTGTGGCCGCCCTCTTCCAGCGCGGCCAGGGCGGCCAGGGCGGATCGGAAGTACCGGCCGATGGTGGTGATGTCCTCGTCGGTGAACATCCCCTCGGGCCAGGAGACGATGGTGACCAGCCGGTACTCGCCACTCGCGTCGGGTTCCGCGATCGCGTTGAACTCCAGGGCGCGCGGCAGGCGCATCCTCGGGTCACGCTTTTCGCCCAACTGTCCCGTGGTTCCCGCGAGTTGCCAGTCGCCACCGGCCCCCGCGTCGAATCGGCCCAGGTAGTTGAGGAGCACCTGGGGTGCGGGCGTGGTCAGCCCGGATTCGGTGAGGTGGCGCAGTGCGCCGTAGGGGACGCCGTTGCCGGGCACCCGGGCGAGGTCCTCCTTGACCGCCTTGAGGGCGGCGGCCAGGTACGCGGGCGCGGTGAGATCGTCTGCCGTGCCGGGGTCCACGGTCACCGGGAACAGCGTGGTGAACCAGCCCACGGTCCGCGACAGTTCCGGTTCGAAGCCGGCGGCCTCCGCCACGGAGCCTCCCTCGCGGCCGTGTCCCTCCAGTTCGATGTGGGCGAAGGTCTGGTCCTGGCCGCGGTCGCGGCGCCACCGGGCGAGGGTGACGGCGAGCGCGGTCAGCAGTACGTCGTTGACGCCCGCGTGGAACCTCGCGGGGACGGCGCCCAGCAGCGCGGCCGTCTCCTTCGGTCCGATGCCGAAGGTACGCGTCCGCTCCCGGGCGACGGTGTCGGCCTCGGTCGGCGCGCGCCTGCCGAGCGGTGCGTCCGTTCCCGGCAGCGGCCGCTCGTAGTGGGCGCGGTCCGCCTCGAAGGGCGTACGTTCCAGCAGCTGGGTCCAGCGCCTGAACGACGTTCCCACGGGCGGGAGTCGGACCGGGGTCCCGGAGGCGTACTGCCGCCATGCCGTGGCCAGGTCGTCCATCAGGATCCGCCAGGACACCCCGTCGATCACGACGTGGTGGGCGACCAGGACGAGTTGGCGCGCCTCGCGGCGCCACACGGCGCGCAGCATCACACCGCGGTCCGGGTCGAGCCCCTCGGTGGCGAGCGCGACGCACTCCTGAAGCGGGCGGTCGCTCTCCTGCCACCCCACGGCGGCCCGTCCGGCCTCGGGGATGTCGAAGCTCCACCGCTCGCCCCGCACCAGCCTGGCACGGAGCATGTCGTGCCGCTCCAGCACCGCGGCGAGGATCTCGTCGAGCGCTTCGGCGGGCAGCTCTGCCGGTGTGTTGAGCACGACGGACTGCACGAAGCCGTCGATGGCGTCGGTGGTCCGGCCGAGCCACTGCACGATGGGCGATCCCACTACGGAACCGGTCGCGACATCGCCGTGGTCCGCGGCGGTCACGTCCTCACGGCTCGCCACCGCTGCCAGTGCCCCGAGAACGCTGTGGGTGAAGATCTGCCGCGCGGTGACGTAGAGGCCGGCGTCCCGCAACGCGCCGAGCAGGGAGATCGCCAGGATGCTGTCGCCGCCGAGCCGGAAGAAATCCTGGTCGACGCCGACCCGCTCCAGCCGCAGCACCGCCGCGACGGCCGCGCACACCACCCGTTCGTTCTCGGTGGCGGGCGCCACGGCGGAGCCGGTGCCGATCACGGGCTCCGGCAGGGCGCCCCGGTCGAGCTTGCCGTTCGCGGTGAGCGGGAACTCCTTCATGACGACGAGGTGGGCGGGCACCATGTACTCCACCATGTGCCCGGCGGCCCACGCCCTGACGTCGTCCGCCCGCAGGTCCTCGTGGCCGGCGGCCGGGATCACGTACCCCACCAGGTAGGTGCCGCCCGCCGCGTTCTTCTTCGCGACGACGCAGCTGTGCCGTACCCCGGGATGCTCCGCGAGGCCGGCCTCGACGTCCTCGGTCTCCAGCCGCATGCCGCGGATCTTGATCTGGTTGTCGGCCCGGCCGAGGAAGTCCAGCGACCCGTCCGGGGCGAACCGGGCCAGGTCACCGGTCCGGTACAGCCGGGACCCGTCGTCGGCGAAGGGGTTCGCCACGAACCGGGACGCGGTCAGGCCGGGCGCGTTGACGTAGCCGCGCCCCAGGAGGAAACCGCCCGCGTACAGCTCGCCGCCGACCCCGACCGGGACCGGGCGCAGCTCGTCGTCCAGGACGTACAGCTGGGTGTTGGGGTTGGCCTTCCCGATCGATGTCGACAGGCGTTCGGCCTCTCCCCGGTAGATGACGTGGGAGACACCGATGGTCGTCTCGGCCGGGCCGTAGCCGTGGTACAGCGGGATGTCGAGCCGGGTGCGGAACCGCTCGTACAGCTCGGGGGTCAGCACCTCGCCGCCGCACCACACGTGCCGCAGGCTGTCCAGGCGGCCGGAGTCGCCCGCGATCTCCAGCAGCATGTCCAGCATCGACGACACCAGATAGGTGAAGGTGACCCGGTGCTCGGCGATCACGCTCAGCAGGTGGTGCGGGTCGCGTTCGCCACCGGGCCGCAGGATCACCAACCTGCCGCCGGAGACCAGCGGCAGGAAGATCTCGTTGATGGAGATGTCGAAGGACAGCGGCGCCTTGAACAGCGAGGCGTCGTCGTGGCCGAAGCGCAGGATCTCGTCGACCTGCCACAGCAGGCGCTCGCTGATCGCTTCGTGCCGGATCATGGCGCCCTTGGGCCGTCCGGTCGAACCGGACGTGAAGATCACGTATGCCAGGGCCGTGCCGTGGACGGTCGCCTCCGGCCCCTCGACGGGGAGGTCGCCGAACCGCCAGTCGTCGAGGTCGACGGCCACGGCGTCCGGCTCACCCGCACCGTGCTCGCCGGAGCCGTTGAGCTGGAGCACGGCGCGGGCGTCCTCGACGACGACCGCCCGGCGCGCGGCGGGCCACTGCGGATCGAGCGGCACGAACGCGCCCTTCGCCCGCAGTACGGCGAGAAGCCCGACGACCATCTCGGCCGAGCGGCCCAGCGAGATACCGACGACCTGTTCAGTGGTGAGTCCGCGTTCGATCAGGTGGTGGGCCAACTGACTGGAGTACTCGTTGACTTGACGATACGTCAGCACGCGGCGCTCATCGATGACCGCGACGGCGTCGGGCCTGCTGCGCGCCTGCTCCTGGAACATCTCGATGACGGTCGGGCGGGCCCGGTCGGCCCTGGTGTCGTTCCACTCGGCCAGAGCCGCGATCCTCGCCGCAGGGCCGGACGGGCCGATGGTGCCGATGGGCCGGTCCGGGAAGTCGGCCAGGTCGTCCAGTGCGAGCTGCGCGTCGGCCGGCACGACGCCGGCGGGGACGGTGACGCTCCGGCCGTCCGGGCCGACCTCCCAACCCGCGCTCCCGGCACCGCCGTTGTCGACCCAGCCGAGTACGTCGGTGAACCGCGTGCCCGGGGTGAGGTCCAGGCCGTCGGGACCGAGGCCGGTCGCCCAGTACGCCAGCCCGATGGCGCACGCTCCGGTGATGGTCCGGTCACCGTAGTCGCCGGTCCGCCGGCGTACGCCGACCAGGCGGGCGGGAGAAAGCAGCACGTGAGGAGCGCTCGGTTCCGTCATCGAAGACTCAGCATCCTTCCAAGGCATGCAGGTTAGCCTAACCTAACTCAGGGTCACCTAACTACCCTCGCGCCAGGCGCGCCACAGGCGCGCGTACTGCCCGCCCAGAGCCACCAGCTCCCCGTGCGTCCCCTCCTCCACCACGCGCCCCTCGGACAGCACGGCGATCCGGTCCGCGGCCATCGCCTGGGTCAGCCGATGGGCCACGAACAGCGTGGTCCGGCCCGAGCAGGCCGCCAGCACGGCCCGTTCCAGCTCGGCGGCGCCCTCGCTGCCCGCCTCCGCGGTCGACTCGTCGAGCACCACCACCGGGGCGCGGCCCAACACCAGCCGGGCCAGGGCGATCTGGGCGACCTTGGTGGCATCGAGGCGCTCGCCGCCCTCCCCGACCATGGTGTTCAGCCCGTCGGGCAGCAGCTCCACCCACCCGTCGGCGCCGACCGTGCGCAAGGCGTCCAGCAGCCGGTCGTCGCTCGCCCCGGGCGCGGCCAGCCGCAGGTCGTCGGCGAGCGGGCCCGAGAACACGTGCGTCTCCTGCGTCAGGATGCTCACCAGGGCCCGCGCCCCGGCCTCGTCCAGACCGGCGAGGTCCTGCGATCCGATGCGCACCGACCCGGCCTGCGGGGTCCCGGTACCGGCGACCAGCGCGGCCAGGGTCGACTTGCCCGCGCCCGTCGCACCCACCAGAGCGAGCGAACCCCCCGCCGGAATGGACAGATCCACATCCCGCAGGACCGGCTCCTCGGTGCCGGGATAGCTGAAGGTCAGCCCCTGCACCGTCACCGGATACGGTCCGGCGTCCGCCTGAGCGACGGACACGTCGCCCACCAGGCGGTCCTCCGCGGGCTCCCCCACCACCCCGACCAGGCGGGTGAGGCTCGCGCCCGACTTCTGCGCCTCGTCGAAGGTGAACATGATGGCGCCCAGCGGGGTGAACAGCCGGTGGAACATCAGCGGGGCCGCCGACACCTCGCCCAGAGTGGCGGCGTCGGCCTCCAGCAGGGCGTACCCCACCACGATAATGAGGACCAGCCCGATGAACTCGGCGCGGTTCTCCCGGCCGACGAACCGCCCGAAGAAGCGGAACACCTCGACGCCGAGATCGCGCACCCGCCACGACTCCTCGGTGACCTTCTCCCGGACGGCGCCCTCCAGGCGGTACGCCCGTACCGTGTCGATCCCGTCGAGACCGCTGATCAACGCCTGCGCGCGGTCGGCCTGGGCCGCCCGCTGCTTGCGGTAGAGCGGTGCGGAGCGGGGCAGGTACCACCGCAGGGCCAGCGCGTACGCGGGCAGCGCGCCGGCGCCGGCCAGGCCGAGCCGCCAGTCCAGTCCGAACATGCCGACGGTGGCGATGACGACCAGCACACCGGCCGAGAACACCGTGGGAACGGCCGACCGGATTCCCCTGGACAGTACGGCCACATCGTCACCGACCCGGGAGAGCACATCGCCCCGGCCGACCTGTTCGACGCGTGCGCTCGGCATCCCGAGCACCGCGCGGACGGCCGCTTCCCGCAGCCGGGCGAGCAGATCCGCGCCCAGCCGCCCGATCAGATACGTCGACAGCGCGGTGGCCACCGCGCCGAGCAGCGCGGCGGCCCCCATCAGCACCCCGACCGTGACCAGCACCGAGCGCGATCCGCCCTCGGTCACCGCGTCGACCACCTGGCCCAGCAGGAGCACGGGAAGCACCTGGAGCGCCGCCCCGGCCACCGTGGTGAGCACGGTGGAGGCCGTCAGCCACGGGGCCCGGCGGCAGTGCGCGACGACCCACCCGGCGGCCTCGCCCCCGGTCGCCGTGCACAGGGTCGCGGGGGCGGAGCGGGTGTCGGTGGCACTCACACGAAGACCGAATCTCTCCGGGGACGGGGTGGTCCGATCGGCATTGCTACTCGACCGACTTGACGAGCTCGTCGATCGCGTACGGCAAGGAAAGCAGGGTTCCCTGGGACATGGCGGCACCGACCGCCGGGCCCTCGCTGTCCAGCAGGTACGAGACCTTGCCGTTCTTGACGGCGGGCAGGTTGGTGAACAGCTCGAACTTCTTCAGCGCGTCCGTGTCCGCCTTGTCGTTGATGACGAAGATGCGGTCGGCGTCCACCAGGTCGACGCGCTCGGGCGACAGCACGGTGAAGAACTTGCCGTCCGCGACCTCGTCGATCTCGGTCCGGTACGTGAAGCCGATGCCCGTCACCAGCCGGCCGCGTACGTCGGTGGAGGTGAACGGCGCGACGGAGTCCTTGTACCAGGACAGCGCCACGGCGGTCTGCTTCGCGAACTCCGGGTGGGCCTTCGCGGCCGTGTCGAGCTTGCCCTGGATGCCCTTCACCAGCCGGGCGCCCTCGGCCTCCTTGCCGAGCGCCTTGGCGATGTGCACCGCGTTGTCCTGCCACGGCGCACTGAAGGGCTCCTTCTCACCCTTGGTGCGGCCCACCGTCGGAGCGATCCGGGAGAGCTTCTCGTAGGCGGCCTTGTCGATCTCGGAGTAGACCGCGATGATCAGGTCCGGCCGCAGCGAGGCGATCTTCTCGTAATTGGGGCCCGAGTCACCGTTGTTCATCACGACCTCGGGGCGGGTGTCGCCCCACTTGTCCTTGACCCAGGGCCACTGGGTGTTGATGTCGGGGGACTTGCCCGCCGGGTTCGGGTACTGGTCGACCATGCCGACCGGTTTGATGCCGAGCGCCAGGACGGCCTGGTCGTCCGTGTAGCCCACGGAGACGACGCGCTCGGGGGCCTTGGCGATCTCCGTGGATCCGAACGCGTGCACCACGGTGACCGGGAACGCGCCGGAGGCGGCGACCGGGGCGTCCTCGCCCTTCTTGTCCGCCGAGTCGGAACCGCACCCCGCGAGGAGGCCGACGCCGAGGGTCGCGGCGGACAGTATCGCCGCCGCCCGCCGCCAGGGCCTCACACGCGTCGTTCGATGGAGAAGCATCCGGAATCCCTTGCTTTCACACTGTCCACTGCACCTCGTTGCAAGGGCAGCCAAACCTTACCTCGCACAAGTGAGGCCAGCCTAGCCTAACTTTTGAACTTTCCTCCGTCGGGCCCGACTTGGGCGCACGCCCTCCGGCACCGGGGACCCACGGGGAGCTACGGGTCGAGCCGGACGTGCGTACGGCCGATCGGCACGATGAGCGGCCGGTCGCCCACCGGGTCGTCGATGACCGTGGCGTGCAGCCCGAACGCCTCGCGCAGCAGCTCGGCGGTGATCACATCGCGCGGGTGTCCCTGCGCCAGGATGGAGCCCTCCCGCATCACGATCAGGTTGTCGCTGTAACGCGTCGCCAGATTGAGGTCGTGCAGCACCATGACCACGGTGCACCCCGACTCGTGCAGGTCGTCCACCAGGTCGAGCACGTCGATCGCGTGCGCCAGGTCCAGATAGGTGGTCGGCTCGTCCAGCAGCAGCAGGTCGGTCCCCTGGGCCAGGGTCATCGAGATCCAGACGCGCTGGCGCTGTCCGCCGGAGAGCGAGTCGACCGGACGGTCGGCCAGCTCGGACACCCCGGTCATGGCCAGCGCGCGTTCCACGACGCCGGCGTCGTCCGAGGACCACTGCCGCAGCCAGCTCTGGTGCGGATGGCGCCCCCTGGCGACGAGGTCGGCCACGGTCAGCCCCTCCGGCGCGACCGGCGCCTGCGGCAGCAGACCGAGCTTCTTGGCCACCTCCCTGGTCCGGAGCCTGCCGATGTCCTCGCCATCCAGCACGACCGTCCCCGCGGACGGCTTCAGCAGCCGGGTCAGGGTGCGCAACAGGGTCGACTTCCCACAGCCGTTGGGGCCGATGATCGTGGTGATCACCCCCGGGGGAATCGCCACGTCGAGAGCGTCGATGACCGTCCGGCCGCCGTACCCGACCGTGACGCCCCTGGCCGCCAGCCGTGAGACCTCCTCGGTCCCGGCCTCGGCCCCGGTGGTGAACCGAGCGGCCATGAGCCCCCCTTGTCCAGATCCGTTGTGCATTCTTGCCGCCTATCTGAGATTCGCCCGCACCAGCAGGTAGATGAGGAACGGGCCGCCGATCGCGGCGGTGACCACACCGACCGGGAGGGTGACCGGCAGCGCCGTGCGTGCGACCAGGTCCGAACCGATCAGCAGCAACGCGCCCACCAGGCCGGAGGCCACCAACGGGGGCGTGGGGAACCTCGCCAGACGCATCGCCACCTGCGGCGCCACCAGCGCGACGAACGGGACCGGGCCCGCCGCGCTCACCGCGAAGGCGGCCAGCAGTACCGCGCACAGCAACAGGACGGCCCGCACTCCCGAATAACGCACGCCCAGGCCGGCGGCCACCTCGTCGCCCAGATGCATCGGTCTGAACTGGAACGCGGCAGCGGCCACGACGACCACGAGGACGAGCGTGCACCAGAACGCCACCCGGACCTCGTCCCACGACCGGCCGTCCAGCGAACCGACCAGCCACGACTGGGCCCTGGCCACGTCCCTGATGTCGGCGGAGACCAGCAGCCAGGTGGTGACCGCCTCCATCACGGCGCTCACCGAGATGCCGATGAGGATGAGCCGGAAGCCGTCGATCCCGCGCCGCCAGGCCAGGAAGTACACCAGCAGTCCCGTGCCGAGACCGCCCGCGAGCGCCGCCGCGGGCAGGCCCACCGAGCCGACGACCGCCGCGGCCGTCCCGCCCGACACGGTCACCAGGAACACCGCGACCGCACCGGCTCCCCCGGTGATGCCCAGAATGTCCGGGCTGGCGAGCGGGTTGCGGGCGACGGACTGCGTGATCGCCCCGGACATCCCCAGGGCGAACCCCACGACCAGACCGGCCAGGGCGCGCGGCATCCGCAGGTCCATGATCACGAATTCGTCGACCTGCTCGCCCCGGCCGAGGATCGTGGCGATCACCCGGGGCAGCCCGATGGGGAAGTCCCCGACACCGATGGAGAGGCAGAACACCAGGAAGGCCGCCGCCGCCAGCAGCAGTGTGACCAGGACGAGCCAGGGCCGCCATACGAACGACACCTGGCCGAGCCGCACGCCCGGCGCCACCGATGGGTTCAAGTCCGTCCCGTTCATGCGCTCCTGAACTTTCCTCGCCACACCAGAACCGCGAAGAACGGGGCGCCGAGGAGGGCGACCACGACACCCGCGTCCAACTCGCCCGGCCGCACCACCAGGCGCCCCGCGATGTCGCAGACCAGCAGGACGACGGAGCCGAGCAGACCCGCGTACGGCACCAGCCAGCGGTAGTCCGGCCCGGTCAGGTACCGGGCCACATGGGCCACCATCAGCCCGAGGAAGGCGATGGGGCCGCACGCCGCCGTGGCCGCGCCGGCCAGCAGGGTGATGGCGACGATGCCGACGGTCCGGCTCAGCGCGATGTTCACGCCCAGCCCCCGCGCCACGTCGTCGCCCAGGTTGAGCAGGTTGAGTGCGGGCAGGGTGATCAGGGCCAGCACCAGTCCGACCGCGATGAACGCGGCGACCGGCCGGATGACGTCGAATCCGACTCCGGCCACGGAGCCCGCATTCCAGAACCGCAGCGCGTTCAGCGACTTCTGGTCCGAGAGCGCGACCGCGGTGGTCATCGCCGCGAGGAAGACCGTGAGCCCCTGCCCGGCCAGGGCGAGTGTCAGCGGATTGCCCGCTCCCCGGCCGATGCTGGCGAGGCCGAAGACGACGACACCGGCGACCGCCGCCCCGAGAAAGGCGAACCAGACGTACTGGAACGGGTTCGCGAGGCCGAAGACCGCGACCGCCGTCACCACGGTGAACGAGGCGCCGGCGTTCACCCCCAACAACCCGGTGTCGGCTATGGGGTTGCGGGTGTACCCCTGGATCAGCGCGCCGCCGACACCCAGGGCGAGGCCCGCCACGATCGCGAGCACCGTCCGGGGCACCCGCACGGTCCGCACGATGAGCCTGATCTCGGTGAGCCGCCGGTCGGCCTCGGGCGCTGTGAACAGCCCGTGCCAGACCTCGGCTGGGCTCAGCGCGCGCGTGCCGACGGCCAGCGACGCCGCCGCGGCGACCACCAGGACGATCACGAGCGCGCCCAGACCCACGACCCGCCGCCGACGGGCCTGAGTCGTGCCCCTGGGTGCGGGGCGCTCAACCGTGATCGTGCTCATGTCGCTGTCCGTCATCCCTCGTGATCCGCCGGGGCGGTTCGGCCCGCCTCGCGCCTCACGCGTGCGTACCGGTGCCGTCGGTGACCGGGCGGGCCTCGGCGGAGGCGGACCCGGCTCCCCGGTCCAGGAGCGAGTCCAGGATCTCCCCGACCCGTATCGCGGTGTTCGACAGCAGGGACGTCGTGATGCCGTGAGTGTGCTCCGTGCCGCCCTGGAGGTAGATTCCGCAGCGCAGTTCGGGGCTGGTCGAGACCCGGTAGTCGCGCTCGACGCGGACCCGGCCCTCGTCGTCGCGCAGGCAGTGGCCGGCGACCTCGCCGAGGAGGCCGAGCGGATCGGCGGGGCTGTAGCCGGTGGCGAACACCACGACATCCGCGTCCAGGATCGTCTCCTCGCCCGTGACGAGGGAGTTCACGGTGGTGCGGACGCCGTCGGGCGTCTCCTGGACCCCGGTGACCCGGGAGACGTTGAGGAAGCGCAGCCGTTCGGTGCCGAGGACCTTCTCCTGGTACATCTGCCGGTACAGGTCGTCGATCAGGTCGATGTCCACCACGGAGTAGTTGGTGTTGCCGTGATAGGCCATCAGCCGGGTCTTGACGCTCTCGGGTGCGGCGAAGTAGTCGTCGACCGCCCCGGGATCGAAGATCCGGTTGGCGAAGCTGCTGTCGTCGGCGGGGCTGTAGCCGTAGCGGGAGAAAACAGCGCAGACCTCGGCCTCGGGGAAGCGGCGGTGCAGATAGGCGACGTTCTCGGCGGCGCTCTGGCCGGCGCCCACGACGACGAACCGCGAGGGCGAGGCGGCATCCAGCCGGTCGACCTTGCGCAGCAGATCGGAGTTGTGCCAGACCCGGTCGCCGCGCTCCACACCCTCCGGCATGAGGGGGCGCAGCCCGGTTCCGACGACGAGGTTGCGGGCCCGGTGGACCGAGAGGCCCTCCGCCGAACGGACGGTCACGTCCAGGTACTCCACGACGCCGCCGTGGACGAAGGGCGTGACGGCGACGACCTCGTGACCGTAGGAGACCAGGTCGTCGACCTTGGCCGCGGCCCACTCGAAGTAGTCGTGGAACTCCACCCGCAGCGGGAAGAGGTTCTTGTGGTTGATGAAGTCGATCAGCCGGCCCCTGCTCTGCAGGTAGCAGAGGAAGCTGTACTCGCTGGCCGGGTTCCGGAGCGTCACCAGGTCCTTGAGGAAGGACACCTGCATGGTGGCGTCGTCGATCAGCATGCCGCGGTGCCAGCCGAAGCTCCGCTGCTGCTCGAAGAAGTGGGCCGTGACCGGCTCCTGCCTGCCGACGCGGGTGTTGTGCTCACTCAGCGCGATCGCCATCGCCACGTTGGAGGGGCCGAAGCCGATGCCGATCAGGTCGTGGACCAGTGGTGCGTCGCCAGGAAGAACCTGTGACATGTCACTCCCATCGTGCGGGAAAGCCGCCTGTCAGGCGTAGGGAAGATACGAGAGGCGGGCACGCCGAGCAGGCCGCCCAACCGAACTTAGGTGAGCCTAAGCTAATCACACGGCGCTGTCGATAGGGCGAACCGGCATCCGATGCCGCCGACCGATCCGACGAACCGTCAATCGGCGCACGGAATCCCCCTGTTGCAAACTAAGGTAAGCCTTGCTTTACTTGCCACCGGTCCAGCCCTGCCCTGAGGAGGAACCCCCATGCGGGTCGTCATGTTCGGTTACCAGACCTGGGGGCACCGCACCCTGCAAGCCCTCCTGGACTCCGAGCACAGTGTGGAACTGGTCGTGACGCACCCCAAGAGCGAGCACGCGTACGAGAAGATCTGGAGCGACTCGGTCGCCGGTCTCGCCGAGGAGCACGGCGTCCCGGTGCTGATCCGCAACCGTCCCGACGACGACGAGCTGTTCGAGCGCCTCGAGCAGGCCGATCCGGACATCATCGTCGCCAACAACTGGCGCACCTGGATCCCGCCGCGCATCTTCGGCCTGCCGCGCCACGGCACGCTGAACGTCCACGACTCGCTGCTGCCGAAGTACGCCGGCTTCTCCCCGCTGATCTGGGCCCTGATAAACGGCGAGTCCGAGGTGGGCGTCACCGCGCACATGATGGACGACGAGCTCGACGCCGGTGACATCGTCCGGCAGGAGGCGGTTGCGGTCGGACCGACGGACACCGCCACCGACCTCTTCCACAAGACCGTCGGCCTCATCGCCCCGGTCACCATCGGCGCGCTCGGCCTCATCGCCGCCGGACAGACGGAGTTCACCCGGCAGGACCGCTCCCGGGCGAGCTTCTTCCACAAGCGGTCCGCCGAGGACATCCGCATCGACTGGACCTGGCCGGCCGAGGACCTCGAACGCCTGGTCCGCGCCCAGTCGGAGCCGTACCCCAGCGCCTTCACCTTCCACCGGGGCAAGCGGCTCGAAGTCCTCGCCTCGGTGGTGTCCCGGGGCCGCTACGGCGGCACTCCCGGCCGCATCTTCTACCGCGAGGGCGAGGGCGTGGTGATCGTCGCCGGAGCCGACGCCCGCACCGGCCGCGACCACGGCCTGGCCATCACTCGCGTACGGACCGAGGACGGCCGGGAGCTGCCCGCGACGGAGTACTTCACCTCCATGGGCGGCTATCTGACCAGCCGTCCCTGACGCACGCGGCCGCAACTCCATCGGGTCCGCCCGCAGAACGCCGGACGGGCCGGCGGAAGAGATTCCGCCGGCCCGCTCGATCAGGTGTTGATGTGTCGTCAGAAAGGCTTGGTCGGGAGGTACTTACCGTCCAGAGTGATGACCGCACGCTCGCCGCCCTCGGGGTCGGCGACCTTCTTCACGTCCAGCTTGAAGTTGATCGCGGAGATGATTCCGTCGCCGAACTGCTCGTGGACGAGGGCCTTGAGGGTGGTTCCGTAGACCTGGAGCATCTCGTAGAAGCGGTAGATGGTCGGGTCGGTGGGGATGCCGCCGGGGATCGATCCGCGGGTCGGGATGGTGCGGAGCAGCATCGCCGCGTCCTCGTCCAGGCCGAGGAGTTCGGCGACGGCCTCGGCGGAGGCCGCCGGGAGGGCGTGCTGGCCGAGGACGGCGGCGGTGACGAACGCGACCGACAGTCCGGCGGCGTCCGCGATCTGCTGCCACGACAGGTCCTTGCGGACCTTGGCCTCGACGGCGGCCGCGGCGAGCAGCTGACGGGCGGTGGGGTCGAACTGGGCGTGCACCATGGGGTGTTTCCTTTCATGCGTGCCGCTCGCCGAAAAGACGGAAGGCGGGAGCGGCGGGTAAGGGGTCGAGAAGTGATCCCGGACGCCCGAGGGGCGGCGGGGATCGGGCTTGCGGGCCCGGTGGTCAGGCCGCGAGGGCGGCGGGCCGGCCGGTGGCGTCGAGTTCCACGACGGTGCCGGTGGGGATGTCGTAGACCCAGCCGCGCAGAGTGACCGCGTCCGCGGCCCTCGCGCGGGCCACCGAGGGGTGGGTGGCCAGGTTCGCCAGTTGGGCGAGCACGTTCTCGCGCACCAGCGCGGCCACGTCCCGCTCGTCGGCGGCGGTGCGGGCGACCGAGGCGTCGGCGTGGCGCAGCCAGTCGGCGATCGCGGGTGCGCCGGAAAGGTCGTGGTGTGCGGCCAGGGCGGTCATCGCGCCGCAGGCGGAATGACCGCACACCACGATGTCCTGCACGCCGAGGACGGCGACCGCGTACTCGATGCTGGCCGCGATGCCGTCCGGCGCGGGGGTGTAGGCGGGTACGAGGTTTCCGGCGGTGCGGACGACGAAGAGCTCGCCCGGCTCACTGCTGGTGATCAGCTCCGGGACCACACGGGCGTCCGAGCAGCTGATGAACAGTGTCGACGGCCCGTGGGTGTCGGCCAGGTGGGCGAAGAGCTCCGCCTTGGCCGGGAAGACGTCGCGCTGAAAAGTTCCGACACCTTCGGCGAGGTCGTACATGGTCACTCCCTTCGGTGGCTGCCGGCCCCGATGGACTGACGTGGTCCACCATGCACGACCTGCCCCTATAGAGTCCAAGACTCAATATCGATGACCCCTATCGATGACACCTATGGCGACCGCGCGGTGCCGCGCGCCTTACGCTTCCGTGTCGCCCCTGCCGCCCACGCCGGGCGGGGTCGACCGATCGGTTGACCCCGGTGTCAACCAGGCAGAAGTCAACGACGAGCCGCCGGGTCGACCGGCCGAGGCCCGCTGTGGCCCCAGGATTGATCCGGCGGGATCCGGTGATCCGGTTCGGCAGTCCGGTCCGGTGGCGGGATCCGGTGATCCGGTTCGGCAGTCCGATTCGGTGGCACGGTTCAGTGGCGCGCTGCGGGGTTCGCGAGGCGCACCGGGGATGTTCCTACGCTCAGGGGGTTGCCGCCGAGATGACGTACACGACGGGGTTCATCGGGTCGGTCATGTTCACCATGATGTCCTGGGTGGGCCGCGGGTCCTTGTTGGTGTGCGTGGTGCCCGCCCACTCGACCCCGGGGCCGAACGTCCAGCCCGAGATCTTCTGGTCGCGGTCGCCGATGGTCACCTTGCCGGTCTCCAGGTCGGAGCGGCCGCTGCCCATCCGGCCGAGGAAGCGGTCGAGCCCGGCGGACGTGGTGCGGAACTCCACGTACAGCCGGCTGGCCTTCCAGTTGTTGGTCTCGTAGTACTGCACGTCCAGGGAGTTCCCGGGCATCGGCAGTTCGAAGATCCGGCGCTGCAACCGGGACGGCCAGCCCTCCCGGAGCCCCTGCGCGGAGGCCTCGGCCTCCTTGTTCTGGCCTGCGCGGCGGCTCTGCCCGGCCGAGATCAGCAGATAGCCGGCCGGGATGCCGATGAGCAGCACGATGATGGTCGCCGTGATCAGCCGGCGGCGGATCAGCCGGCGCCGGTCCTGCGGCGGCCGGCCGTCGTCGGGCGGCGTGGACTGACGCGGCAGGACGGGGTGCTCGGCTGCGGTCATGTGTCTGGGGATCCCTAGGAGGTGCGGGTGTTGCGCGTATTACGGATGGTGCTCGCGGCCTGGTCGTAGATCTGGGCGTACCGCTCGTACCGCTCGACCCGGCGGCGGTTGGTACGGCGAAATCTGCGGGCCACCAGCCGGGCCAGGTCCGCGGCGCCGACCATACCCGCCTCCGGGCCGAGCTGGGCCTTGGCGATCCGGGCCTCGGGCCGGTAGCCGCGGCCGGTGAGATGACGTTTGAAGGCGTCCCTGGCGGGCCCGATGAGCAGGTCGTCGGCGGCGCTGACGCCGCCCCCGATGACGAAGCAGGAGGGGTCGAGCGCGGCGGCCAGGTTGGCGATGCCGACGCCGAGCCACTGGCCGATGTCCTGGAGGAGCTCGACGCACATCGCGTCGCCCTCGCGGGCCAGTTCGGTGATGAGGGGCCCGGTGATGTCGGGGATGTTGCCCTTGACCCGCTCGATGATCCCGTGCGCCACCGGGGAGTCCGCGGCGGCCAGCTCCTTGGCCTCGCGCACCAGGGCGTTGCCGGAGCTGTACTGCTCCCAGCAGCCGCGGTTCCCGCAGGGGCAGCGGTGCCCGCCGGGCACCACCTGCATGTGGCCGAACTCACCGGCGACGCCGAACTTGCCGCGCTTGACCTGACCGTCCTCCAGGATCGCGCCCCCGATGCCGGTGCCGAGCGTGATCATGACGAGGTGGTCCTCGCCGCGCCCCGCGCCGAAACGCCACTCCGCCCAGGCGGCGGTGTTGGCGTCGTTGTCGACCATGACGGGGACGACGAGGCGGGAGGCGAGGGCGTCGCGCAGCGGCTCGTCGCGCCAGGCGAGGTGCGGCGCGAAGAGCACCTTGGAACGGTCCGCGTCGACCCAGCCGGCCGCGCCGATGCCGACGGCGTGCACATCGTGCCGGTCGGAGAGGTCCAGGACCAGCTCGACGATGGTGTCCTCGACGACCTTGGGGCTCTTGGACTTGTCCGGCGTCTCGGTACGCAGCTGCTCCAGGATGTTGCCGTCGGCGTCGACGACGCCCGCCATCACCTTCGTACCGCCGATGTCGATGCCGACGGTGGGTACCCGCGGTGCCGTGAGGTGCGAGCGCCGCTCCCGGGTGCCCACGGTCCGCAGAACGGTGGCGCGGGCGGAGCCGCGGTGTGTGAAGTCGCGGTACGTGCTCATCGTCCCTGCGGGGTCTGGGGGAGCCGGGGGCGGTGCTCCCGGCGGCGGACTGCGCCCGTCGGGCTCGATTCTGCCACTGCCGGAGCACCGGGGCTGGCGGACCGGTGAGCACGGGGCCGGTACCGGCCGGTGGCTACTCGGACTTGCCGGGGACCGGGTGGCCGCCGAGGTGGGTCGGCGCGGGGGCCCGCTCCAGCTCGTGGCTGAGCTCCTCCAGCTCGCTGCCGCCCGCCATCTGGCGGGTCAGCTCGTCCAGGGTGATGGACTCCTTGGTGTGGCTGCCGGACATGGCGCCCCGCTTCAGCAGGACGAAACGGTCCCCGACGAGATACGCGTGGTGCGGGTTGTGCGTGATGAGGACCACGCCGAGACCCGCGTCGCGGGCGGCCGCGACGTACTTGAGCACGACCCCGGACTGCTTGACGCCGAGCGCGGCGGTGGGTTCGTCCAGGACGAGGACCTTGGCACCGAAGTAGACGGCCCGTGCGATGGCGACGCACTGGCGCTCACCGCCGGAGAGGGTGCCGATCGGCTGGTCGACGTCGCGCAGGTCGATCCCCATGCGCAGCAGCTCGGAGCGGGTGGTCTCGCGCATCAGCCGCACGTCGAGCCGTTTGAAGGGGCCCGCGCCGGTGGTCGGCTCGGAGCCGAGGAAGAAGTTGCGCCAGACCGGCATCAGGGGCACGACGGCCAGGTCCTGGTAGACCGTGGCGATGCCGCGGTCCAGGGCGTCGCGCGGGTTGGCGAGGGTGGTTTCCTCGCCCTCGATGAGGAAGGTCCCCGCATCGTGCCGGTGCAGCCCCGCGATGATCTTGATCAGGGTGGACTTGCCGGCGCCGTTGTCGCCGAGCACACACGAGATCTCGCCCGCGTGGACCTCCAGCGAGACGTCCGTCAGGGCCTTGATGTTGCCGTAGAACTTGCTGACGTGGTCCAGCTCGACGAGCGCCCGGTGGGGCGCCTCCCGGTCGGCCGGTGCCTTGGGGGCCGTCATTTCGTCGCCTCCGCGCGCTTGCGTACCCATGCGTTGAGCAGGGTGGCCAGGAGCAGCATGGCTCCGAGGAAGAACTTGAACCAGTCCGGGTTCCACTCCGCGTACACGATGCCCTTACTGGTCATGCCGAAGATGAAGGCACCGACCGCGGAGCCGATCGCGGAGCCGTAGCCGCCGGTGATCAGACAGCCGCCGATGACGGCCGCGATGATGTAGATCAGTTCGTTGCCGACGCCCTCGCCGGACTGCACCACGTCGAAGGAGAACAGCAGGTGCTGGCCGGAGACCCAGGCGGCGAAGGCGACCCCGAGGTAGAGGCCGATCTTGGTACGGATCACCGGGACGCCGACCGCGCGGGCCGCGTCGGCCTCGCCGCCGACCGCGAAGATCCAGTTGCCGAAGCGGGTGCGGAGCAGGATCCAGGTGGCGATCGCCACGAGGACCGCCCACCACAGGATGGTCACCTTGAACTCGACGCCGCCGATGGTCCACTGCGAGGCGAAGACCTTGCGAGCCGAGTCGAAGCCCTCCATGTCCCCGATGGACTTGGTGGAAACGGTCCCGCTGATCAGCTTGGTGAAGCCCAGATTGAGGCCGGTCAGCATCAGGAACGTACCGAGCGTGATGATGAAGCTCGGCAGTTTGGTGCGGGTGAGCATAAAGCCGTTGAACGCCCCGATGGCCAGGGTGACCAGCAACGACACGAAGACGCCGACCCAGACGTTGGCCGTCATCTGATAGCTGAACATCGACGAGATCAGCGCGGAGCTGGTGACCAGCACACCGGCGGAGAGGTCGAACTCGCCGCCGATCATCAGCAGCGCCACCGGCGCGGCCATGATCCCGATCGTCGAGGCCGCGTACAGCACCGTGCCGAGGCTGGAGGCGCGCAGGAAGCTGTCGGCGACGATCGAGAAGAAGATGAAGACGGCCGCGGCACCGACCACCGAGCCGAGCTCGGGGCGGCCGAGCAGTCTGCGCAGCGGTGAGGTGCGCATCAGCCGCTCGTCGGCCCCGGCCGGGGCGGACGGTCCGGCGATCGTGCTCATCGGGTCCCCCGCTTCGTGTACTGGGCGAGTTCGGCGGCGTCCTCGGCGGTGATGATCTGCGGTCCGGTGAGGACCGGGCGGCCGCCGCCGAGGACATTGCCGTTGTAGCGGTAGAGCCAGAGCAGGTCGACCGCCTCGTACCCCTGGAGGTAGGGCTGCTGGTCGACCGCGAAGCCGAGGGTCTTGTCCGTCAGGGCGGTGGCGACCTTGGCGTTCAGGTCGAAGGTGTCGATCTCGGCGTTGCTGCCCGCGGTCTTCTTCGCTTTGACGGCGGCGTCCGCGAACGGCGCGCCGAGGGTGACGACCGCGTCGATGCTCTTGTCGGCCTGGAGCTTGGCCTCGATGGACGCCTGGACGTCGGGCATGTTGGTGCCCTCGACGTAGAGGTTCTGCATCTGGCCGTCGAAGGTCTTCTTCGCTCCGGCGCAGCGCTGCTCATGGCCGACGTTGCCCTGTTCGTGCAGGATGCACAGCGCCTTCTTGCGGCCCCGCGCGTTGAGCTCGTCGCCGACCGCCTCGCCCGCGATGGACTCGTCCTGGCCGATGTGGGTGAGCGCGCCGAACCGCTTGGACTCCGCGGAGCCCGAGTTCACCGTGATCACCGGGATTCCGGCCTTGGTGGCCTTGGTCACCACGTCCTTCATCGCGTCGGGCTTGGCGAGGGTGACGATCAGCCCGTCGACCTTCTGGTCGATGGCGGCCTGCACGAGCTGGGCCTGCTGCTGGGCCTCGTCGTTGTGCGAGTACAGGAACTTGATGTTGTCCTTGACGGCCGCCTGCTCGGCACCGCGCTGGACGATGTCCCAGAAGGTGTCGCCGTCGCCCGAGTGGGTGACCATCGCGAAGGTCCAGCGGGGTGTGTCCACCGCGGCCCGGCCCTCGGCGGCGGCCCGGGCCGCGCGCTCCTCCGCCCGCTTGCCACCGGTGCTGCTGCATCCCACGAGGGAGGCCCCCAGCACCGCCGCAAGCACGGCGCCCATCGCACGTACCCCTGTCCGAACCCTTGCCACGACGCCGTGCCCTTCTTGTGCTGCTCGCTGTGCTGCTTGGAGGGGCCGGGGATGACGTACTCCCGGCCCGGCTGGCCAAGTATCCCCGAGCGGCCGACGGCACCGCCCGGCAGGGGCGGGGCGCGTGTGTCGGCGCCCGGGGCCTCTCGTCCGGATCATGCCGGGCCCGCGGGGTCCGGCACGCACGCCCGCCGCGGTGCGTGGGAGGTTCACCGGGTGCCGCGCGCGGTGTACTTCTCCAGCTGCGGCACGTCCTTCGCGGTGACGATCGCCGGGCCGGTGAGCACCGGCTTTCCGCCGCCGACGACGTTGCCGTTGGTCCGGTTGAGCCAGAGTTCGTCGACGGCGAGGTAGCCCTGGAGGTAGGGCTGCTGGTCGACGGCGAAGCCGACCTCGTCGGCCTTCAGCCGTTTGACGACCTCGGCGTTCAGATCGAAGGTGTCGACCTCGGCCGTGCTGCCCGAGCCGTCCTTGGCCTTGACGGAGGCGGCGGCGAAGGGGGCTCCGAGGGTGACGATCGCGTCGATGTCCTTGTCGGCCTGGAGCTTCGCCTCGATCGAGGAGGTGGCGGCGGGCATGTTGGTGCCCTCGACATCGAGGTTCTCGACCTGGCCGCCGAAGGTCTTGCGCACCCCGGCGCAGCGCTCCTCCAGCGACACGTTGCCCTGCTCGTGGATGACGCAGAGGGCCTTCTTGCGGCCCCGTGCGTCGAGCTCGTCGCCGACGGCCTCGCCCGCGACCTTCTCGTCCTGCCCGATGTGCCCGAGCGCGCCGATCTCCGTCGAGAACTGCGCGCCCGAGTTGATGGTCACGACGGGTATGCCGGCCTTCACGGCCTTGGCCACGACGTCCTTGACGGCTTCCGGCTTGGCGAGGGTGACGATCAGCCCGTCGACCTTCTGGTCGATGGCGGCCTGGACGAGCTGGGCCTGTTCCTTGCCCTCCTTGTTCGCCGAGTAGAGGAACTCGGCGTTGTCCTTGGCCGCCGCCTGCTTCGCGCCGCTCTGCACGATGTCCCAGAAGGTGTCGCCCTCTCCCGAGTGCGTGACCATCGCGATCTTCATCCGGGGCGTTCCGGCGGCCGTGCCCGCGCCGCCGCTCCCTGCCGCGGGCTTCTCCTCGGCGCTCCGGCCGCCGGAGCCGCTGCAGCCCGTGACGGTGGGCCCGATGCCGAGGGCCGCGACGGTGATCAGGGTTGCTGCCTTGCGAGAGGTACGCATGGTGGGTCCGCCTTCTCTCCCGGCCGCCCGAGTGCGGCTGGAGGAGTTCTAGCGGTGGTCGTACGACACGTCAACGGGGCGGGGCGGCCGTCGTCACCGTACGAGCAGCTGGAAGTCGAAGGTGTAGCGGGAGGCCCGGTAGATGTGGGAGCCGAACTCGACCGCCCGCCCGGTGTCGTCGAAGGTGACGCGCTCCATCGTCAGCAGGGCGGCCCCCTCCTCCTCGGCGAGCCCGGCCGCCTCGTCGGCGGTGGCGAGCCGGGCGCCGACGGTCTGGCGGGCGCTGTGCAGGGTGATTCCGGCGCCGCGCATCAGCCGGTACAGCCCGGTGGCCTCCAGCCGCTCGGTGTCCAGGTCGACGATCCCGGTCGGCAGGTGGTTGCGCAGGAGCGCCAGCGGCTCGTCGTGCGCGTAACGCAGCCGCTCGACGAGGTGTACGTCACTGCCCTCGGCGACCGCCAGGGCTTCGGCCACCACCGCGTCGGCGGGTTCGACGGTGTTGCGCAGGACGCGGGTCGTGGGGTGCCCGCCCGCGGCCTCCAGGTCGTCGTAGAGGCTG
The DNA here is from genome assembly GCF_045040875.1 of Streptomyces sp. NBC_00012. NCBI lineage: Bacteria > Bacillati > Actinomycetota > Actinomycetes > Kitasatosporales > Streptomycetaceae > Streptomyces > Streptomyces sp. NBC_00012. Next base: position 1,800,854 of record NZ_CP108309.1, read on the forward strand.
CTCAGTTCGAGCGGGCGCCTGACCCTGCTGTGCACGACCTGGGTGCCGACGCCGCGACGGCGCACCATCAGCCCCTTGTCGACCAGCGACTGGATGGCCTGGCGGACCGTGGGCCGGGACAGGCCGAGCCGTGCCGCCAGCTCGATCTCGTTGCCGAGGAGGCTGCCGGGGGCGAGCCTGCCCTGCTCGACGGCGGACTCCAGCTGCTGGGCGAGCTGGAAGTAGAGCGGGATCGGGCTGGAGCGGTCCACGCCGAGTTCGAGCGCGGCCGGGTCGGTGGTGGGTTTGGGCACGCGTGGAGGGTATCCCTCATGTCAGAACCTCCGGTAGTCCGGTCGTCCTGTTGTCCGGACAGCATGACCAACGAACAAGGGGCACCTTGTCAGGACATATGGTTGACAGCGCAGCCGGTGGACGGCACGTTGGGTCCATGCGTATCGGACTCATCGGCACTGGCCGGATCGGTTCCTTCCACGCGGGCGTGCTGGCCCGCCATCCCGAGGTGGACGCCCTGGTGGTGACGGACACCGACGGGGCGCGGGCGGCCGAGGTCGCGCGGCGCACCGGCGCGACGGTGGCCCCGGGCGCCGATGAGGTGTTCGGCGCCGGGGTGGACGCCGTGGTGATCGCCTCGGCCACCTCGGCGCACGCGGAGCTGATCGGCCGGGCCGCGCGGGCCGGGCTCCCGGCGTTCTGCGAGAAGCCGATCGCACTGGACCTGCCAGGGACCCTGGGCGCACTGCGCGAGGTCGACCGGGCCGGGAGCGTGCTCCAACTGGGCTTCATGCGCAGGTTCGACGCGGGGTACCGGGCGGCCCGCGCCGCGGTGCGGGACGGAGCGCTGGGCCGGCTGCACACCGTGCGGGCGGTGACGATGGACCCCGCCCCGCCGCCCGCCGCGTATCTACCGCTCTCCGGGGGGCTGTACCGGGACTGTCTGGTCCATGACTTCGACATGCTGCGGTGGGTGACGGGCCGTGAGGTGACGGAGGTGTACGCCACCGGGTCGGATGCCGGGCCCGGGATGTTCCGGGCGGCGGGCGACGTGGACACGGCGGCGGTCCTGCTGACCCTCGACGACGGCACGCTGGCCACGGCGGCCGCCACCCGCTGCAACGGCGCCGGCTACGACGTACGGATGGAACTGGCGGGCGAGCTGGACCAGATCACGGTCGGCCTGGACGACCGCACACCGCTCACCTCGGCCGAACCCCGGGGCCCGGCGGCCCCTGCCTCCCCCTGGCCCGGATTCCTGGAGCGGTTCGCTCCGGCGTACGAGGCCGAACTGGAGGCGTTCGTACGGGTGGTGCGGGGCGAGCTGCCCAATCCGTGCGACGGCCGGGAGGCCTGGTTCGCGCTGCTGATCGCGGAGGCGTGCGAGGTGTCCCGCCGGGAGCGGCGCCCCGTGGCGATCGCGGAGGTCGCCGACGGCGCGGCGCGGCCCGCCCCCTGAGGGCCGGGGCTCAGGAGGACGGGGCGGCCGACAGCACGGTCCCCTGCGCGACCGCGCAGAGTGTCCGCTCCCCGTCCTCCCCCGCCGCGAACAGCTCGCAGCGGACCACCGCCTGGCGGCGGCCGGTGTGCACCACTTCGGCCTCGGCGATGAGTGTGCTGCCGGTGGCGGGCCGGATGTACTGGATGGAGAAGCCACCGGTCAGCACGGCCGGGCCGAGCGTGGTGCCGGCGGCGAAGGTGATCGCGTTGTCGGCCGCGTAGGCCAGGACCCCGCCGTGCAGAAAGCCGTTCTGCTGCTGGAGTTCCTGGCGGATGTCCACTTCGAGGGTGGCGGCGCCGTCCCCGAAGGCGGTGACCCGCGCGCCCACGAGGCCGCTGAACGGCTGGCTGTCGAGCACCTTCCGCGCCAGCTCCAGGTCAAGTCCGTTCATTTCAGGTCTCCTTGTCTCACCAGCGGACCGGCAGCCCGCGCACCCCGCGGATCAGCATCCCGGGAATCCACTCCAACTCCCCCGCTTCCGCGCCCGCGTCCGGCGCGAGGGCGGGGCAGCGCTCCAGCAGTGTACGGATCGCGATCCGGCCCTCCATGCGGGCCAGTGGCGCACCCACGCAGAAGTGGGCGCCGTGCCCGAAGGCCAGATGGCCCCGGGCGTCGCGACGGATGTCGAAGGTGTCCGGTTCCGGGTAGCGGCCGCGGTCCCGGTCGGCGCCGGCCAGGGACACCAGGACCGGGGCGCCCGCCGGGATGGTCCGCCGCCCGATCTCGACCTGCTCACGGGTAAAGCGGAACGTGGCGTTCTCCACCGGCCCGTCGTAACGCAGCATCTCCTCGACCGCGCCGCCGATCAGCTCCGGGTCCGCTCGCAGGGCGGCCAGCTGGTCCGGGTGGCCCAGCAGTGCCCGTACCCCGTTGGCGATCAGGTTGACCGTGGTCTCGTGGCCCGCGACGAGCAACAGGAAGGCCATCCCCACGAGCTCGTCCGGCGACAGCGTGTCGCCTTCCTCGTCGCGCGCCCGGACCAGGGCGCTCATCAGGTCGTCGCCGGGCGAGCACCGCTTGTCCTCGATGAGTTCGCACAGGTACTCGTTCATGGCGCGCGCCGCTTCGATCCCCTGGAGCGGCGAGGCGGGGGTGATGACACCGTTGGAGAGTCCGCGGAATGCCTCGCGGTCCAGGTCCGGCACACCGATCAGCTCGCAGATAACGGTCATCGGCAGTGGGAAGGCGAGCGCGTCGACGAGATCGGCGCGTCCGGCGGGCACCATCGCGTCGAGGAGCCCGTCGGTGATCTGCTGGACGCGGGGGCGCAGCGCCTCGACCCGGCGGGCGGTGAACTCCCGGGCGACGAGCTTGCGCAGCCGGGTGTGGTGGGGCGCGTCCAGCTCCAGCATGTTGAAGGAGATGGGGTCGCTCTCGGTGGGAGCGCCCGGCAGCCCCCGCCAGTCCTTCGCGAACCGCGGGTCGGCGAGGGTGGCGCGGGCCTCGTCGTATCCCACCACCAGCCAGACGCTCTCGAACTCGTCGGTGCGGACGGTGTGCACCGGGCCCGCGGCGCGCAGCTTCTCGTAGTACGGGTACGGGTTCGCGGTGAAGTCCGCGATCCCGGTCAGATCGACATCGACCTCGGCACGGCCACTGGCATCGGACATGGGATCGCCCCTCCCGGTCTGACGACTCGCTCGGCTCGATCGCTTCGGACCGGCCGGTTCACCCTATGTCGCCGGCTCCGTGCCGTCATCGTCGAGCAGGCCGGCGTCGTGCACCAGCAGCGCGATCTGGACGCGGTTGTTGAGGCCGAACCTGGCCAGGATCCGGGACACCTGTGTCTTCACGGTCGCCACGCTGAGGTAGAGCGTCGCGGCGATCTCGGCGTTGGAACTGCCGTGGGCGACGGCGATCGCGACCTCGCGTTCCCGCTCGGCGAGTGACGCGATCCGCGCCCGTGCCCGGTCCGCGCGGTCCGCCCGGTCGTCGCGGCCGGTCCCGGCCGCGCGGGCCATGAGCCGGCGCGTCACCGCGGGCGACAGCACCGGATCACCGGCCGCCACCCGCCGTACCGCGTCGACGATCTGCGCGGGCGGGGTGTCCTTCAGTACGAAACCGGCCGCTCCGGCGCGGATGGCCCGCAGCACCTGTTCGTCGGCGTGGAACGTCGTCAGGACGATGACCTGCGGGGCACCGGGGCGGGTGCGCAGCGCCTCGGTCGCGGTCAGCCCGTCCATGCCCGGCATCCGGATGTCCATCAGCACCACGTCGGGGCGCAGCCGGCCGACCAGTTCCGCGACCTCCGTGCCGTCCGTCCCCTCCCCCACGATGTCGATGTCGTCGGCGCCGCCGAGCATGAGGGCGAGCCCGGCCCGTACGAGCGGGTCGTCGTCGACGACGATCAGCCGGACGGGCTGTGCCACGGGGTCCATCGGGGTCGGGGTGGTCATGAGGACCACCGTAGTCAGGCCCGGACACCGGTCGTGCCGGGGACCGGGGTATCCGCGGCGGTCAGGCCGGCCACGGCAGCGATGCGCTGATCCGGAATCCGCCGTCCGGCTGCGGCCCGTGGTCGAGGCTGCCCCCGGCCAGGGTGGCGCGTTCCGTGAGGCCGATGAGCCCCTGGCCGGAGCCGGGGACCTGCTCAAAGGGTTCGGTGGGTGCCGGATTGCGCACCTCGATGCTGAGCCCTTCGCCCGGGGATCCGGCGACCGTGACGGTGACCTCGGTGCCGGGTGCGTGCTTGCGGGCGTTGGTCAGGCCCTCCTGGGCGATCCGGTAGACGGTGCGGCCGGTGGCGGCGGGGGCCGCCCCGGGGTCGTCGACGCGGTTGTCGAGGATGACCTTCATGCCGGCCTGCCGGGACTCGGCGACCAGCGAGTCCAGCGTGGCGAGGGTGGGCTGCGGCCGGTCGCCGTCGCTCTCTCCGGGGCTGCGCAGGACTCCGATGATCTCGCGGAGGTCCTGGAGCGCCTCGTGCGCGCTGTCCCTGATGACCCCGGCCGCGCGGGCCACCTCGGCCGTCGGTGCGTCGGGGCGGAATTCGAGGGCTCCGGCGTGGACGCTGAGCAGGGTCAGCCGGTGGGCGAGGACGTCGTGCATCTCGCGGGCGATGGCCTCGCGGGCGAGCCGCTGAGCCTGTTCGGCGCGGAGCTCGGCCTCGGTCTCGGCCCGGTGGGCCCGCTCGCGCAGGGTGACGACCAGCTGCCGCCGGGAGCGTACGACCATGCCCCAGCTGATCACCAGCAGGGGCAGCAGCACCCCGATGGCCGTGGCCTCGACGAATGAGGTGTCCGGTTCGGGGCGAAGATACGGCTGTACGGGGGCGAGTGCCAGGGTGAGTGCCCCGACGGCCGCCACGGGCCGGAACGGGCGGTGCACGGCCATCCCGAACAGCGCGACGAGCATGGCCCCCGCCGCGACCGGCTCGACCGCGGCGACCAGGACCAGGCCCACCGCGACGCCGAGCGGCCACCGCCGCCGCACCCACAGGGCACAGCAGGCCAGGGCGCCGATCACGATGTCGGCGAACAGGACGCCGTCGGGGGTGGTGCCGTCGGCCTCGATCGTGGCGGCCGCGAGCATGCCGACCAGGGCCGCGCAGAGGAAGGCGGCGACGTCGACGGCCCAGTCCCGCACGGTGCGTCGCGCGCGGCCGCGCCGGTCGCCGGGCAGCTCGGGGTCGGCCATCGCCGAGGGCAGCAGCCAGCGGTACTCCGTACGCGTCATGCCACAAAAATACCCAGGTCGGGGGGTGTTCCCGGCGGTACGGACGTGAAGGGCGACCAAAGTCGCGCGGGACGAGACTTTCGGACGGGTGGGGCAGCGGGGGCGGTGACGGTGGTGGCCGCCGGCCGGCTCAGGGGGCGGCCGGAGTGACCGCGCGGCGGCCCCAGGCGGTACCGGCCAGGACGAGCACCGCGCCCGCCGCGCCGAGTACGCCGAGCCGCTCGCCACCGATCGCGATCCCCACGGCGGCGGCCCACAGCGGTTCCGTGCCGAGCAGCAGACTGACCCGGGACGGCGAGGTGCGGCGCACCGACCACATCTGCACGAAGAACGCGAAGAGTGTGCAGAAGACGGAGAGGAACAGCATCCCGCCCCATTCCCGTACGCCGAAGCCCGCGGCCACCGTCCACGGCGCCTGCCCGGTGCCGGGCACGGCCGCGAGCAGGGCGAAAACGGCGACCGCGCTGCCGCGCTGGACCGTGGTGAGGGACAGCACGGGCAGATCGGTGAGCCAGGCACGGCGGGACGGTGCGAGGGCGGGCACGGCGATCGAGGACACCTGGCTGCTTCTCCTGGTTCTCCACAGCGGGAACGATGTGGAGACCTCGACGGCTCACACGCGGAACGATCAACGTACCGGCGGCGCCCCGCCCGGAACAGCCCTCTCGGGCATCGAGCGGGAAGCTGCCGAACCGCGCCCGGCCGGCGGGCCGGCAGGTGTGGATCGAGATACCGCTCGGCGCCTCGGGCCGGCGTCCGATTCCCGCCGGTGAAAGCCGCGCGGAAGGACTTTCCTGGTCCCTGTCGAAGCACCGGCCGAGACATCACCGACCAGCGAGGAACCCATCATGACCAGCACCGTCACCACCACCGGCACGACCCGCACCGCCCTGGTCACCGGAGGCAGCCGCGGCATCGGCGCCGCGACGGCCCTGCGGCTCGCCCGGGAGGGCGTCGACGTGGCACTGACCTACGTACAGGACGAGGCGGCCGCCCACGAGGTCGTGGCGAAGATCCGCTCGTACGGCCGGCGGGGCATCGCCCTGCGGGTGGACTCGGCCGACCCGGAAGCGGTCCCGGCGGCCGTGACCGGTGCCGCGGACGCGCTCGGCCGGCTGGACATCCTGGTCAACAACGCGGGCATCGGCGTCCTCGGCCCCATCGGCACCCTCACCCCGGCCGATGTGGACCGGGTGCTGGCGGTGAACGTGCGAGCGGTGTTCCTGGCCTGCCGCGCGGCGGCGGGGCTGATGGAGCGCGGTGGCCGCATCGTCTCCATCGGCACGGCCCTGAGCAGGCACGCGGGCGGCCCCGGCTCCACCCTCTACGCGATGAGCAAGTCGGCATTGGCCGGACTCACCAAGCCGCTCGCCCGCGAGCTCGGCCCGCGCGGCATCACGGTCAACCTGGTGCAGCCCGGTCCGGTCGACACGGATCTCAACCCGGCCGACGGACCGTTCGCCGACGGCCAGCGCTCGGCCACCGCCCTGGACCGCTTCGGCACGACGGACGAAGTGGCGTCCCTCGTCGCCTACCTGGCCGGCGACGAGGCGGCCTTCATCACCGGCACCGAGCTGACGGTGGACGGCGGCCACGCGGCCTGACCGCGTCCTCGCGGGCGGGCGCAGGCCTGCGGCGTCACCGCGAGCGCGGGGTGACCTCCGCCATCCGGGACCAGCCCTCGCCCGGCACCTCCACGTTGATGATCTCCGGGGTCTCGGCGACGAGGTCCGCCATCAGGTCCATGGCGGCCGCGAAGTGCTCGGACTTCACATGGGCCGCACCGGCCTCGGGGGAGGCGAATGCCTCCAGCAGGACGAACTGGTCGGGGTTCTCGACGCTGTACGACCACTCGAAGAACACATTGCCCGGCTCCTGCCGGGTGGCGAGGGTGAAGGGCTCGACGGCCGGGAGCCAGTTGTCGCGCTCCTCGCTGCGGACGGTGAACTTGACGGCGATGAAGATCATGCGTCAAGGGTCGCATAAGCCCTGGACGCGGACTCATCGGGCACACCCGGACGGCGTCGGTCCCGGGCCGGGACGAGGAATCCCGGCTCGGGACCGACTCGGACGCGACCGCTCTCAGCCGCCCAGCTCGCGGTGGCGGGCGGCCAGCCGCGCGGCACCGTCCTCGGTCGGTGAACCGAAGAGCCGGAGCCGGGAGATCCCGCCGTCAGGGAAGATGTCGATCCTGATGTGCGTGGCCCGGACCGCCTCCGGAAGGACGAAGCGGTGGTTGGTGTCGGGCTGCAGCCGGGTCCGGGGCAGCACCTCGGTCCAGTCGCCGCTCCCGCCGTCCCGGGCGAAGAGACTCGCCCAGCCCGCCGAGTTGCCCTTCAGATACGCGGTGTCGATCTCGACGGCACGGATCTCGGCCTGCTCGACGAGCCGGTAGCGGATCCAGTCGTTGCCCTTGTCGCGCCGGCGCCGGGTCTCCCAGCCGTCGTCCATCTTGCGGGACCGGCCGGGCTGGACGGTGTTGGTGGCCGGGGAGTAGAAGCGGTCGGAGGCGTCCTCCACCGTGCCGCCGTTCTCCAGGGAGACCAGGTCGAAGGTGCCGAGGGCGGCAAGCCAGGCGGGGTCGGGGGTGACCTCGCCGTACACCCGCAGGCGCGCTATCCCGCCGTCGGGGTGCTGGTTGAGCCGCAGATGGGTGACGAGCTGCCCGGCGTCGACCACGAAGCCGTTGGCGGCGTGCCCGCCGACGGCCGTACGAGGGACGAGCGTCGTCCACTTCACTCCGGGCGCGAGCAGTTCCTCGGGCGACGGGGAGCCGGGCACGCAGGCCGCCTCTACGGAGACCGCCTGCGGGTAGTTGCCGCGGAAGTGGGCGGTGTCGACGACGATGCCGCGTACGACTCCGGGGACGCCGAGCCGTACCAGCGCCCAGTCGTGGTCCGCGTCCGCGGGGTGCGGCACCTCGGCGCTCGCACCCCGGCGGCGGCGGGTCTCCCAGCCGTCCATGATCTTGCCCTTGTGGCCGAAGCGCTCGGGGTCGAACTCGGCGGGCTCGGGCCGGAGCAGATTCTCGCGCTCGGCGAAGAACTCGTCGTTGGCCGCGATCACGCCCGCGCCGAGCCGCCGGTCGGCGAGGTCGACGAGGTCGGTGAAGGGGAAGCCTGCGGTGCGGTAGTCGGCGTACGGGTCGCCGCCGCCGTACGGGTTCGCGTCACCGGTGAAGCGGTCTGTCGCCGTCATGGTCACTGGTTCCTTTCCAGGAGGCGGCCGGTGGGCTCGCCCACGGTGCCTGCGGCCGCGATCCGTTCGCCGCGCAGCCAGGTCGACTTCACGACGCCGTGCAGGGTCTTGCCCGCGTAGGCGGTGACCTGGTTGCGGTGGAAGAGCTCGGCGGGGTCGACGGTGAACGTCTCGTCCGGGGCGAGCACCGCGAAGTCCGCGTCCCGGCCGGCCTCGATGGCGCCCTTCCGGGTCAGTCCGGCCAGCTCGGCGGGGGCGGCCGACATCCAGCGGACGACGTCGTCGAGCGAGTGGCCGCGCCTGCGGGCCTCGGTCCAGATGGCGGGCAGTCCCAGCTGAAGGGAGGAGATCCCGCCCCAGGCGGAGGCGAAGTCCGGCGTCTTGAGGTCGGTGGTGCACGGCGAGTGGTCGGAGACGATGCAGTCGATCGTCCCGTCGGCCAGCCCCTCCCACAGCGCGTCCTGGTTGGCCGCCTCGCGGATCGGCGGGCAGCACTTGAACTCCGTCGCCCCGTCCGGGACCTCCTCGGCGGTGAGGGTGAGGAAGTGCGGGCAGGACTCCACGCTGACGCGTACGCCCTCACGCTTGGCGGCGGCGATCATCGGCAGCGCGTCGCTGGAGGAAAGATGCAGGACGTGGACGCGGGCGTCGAGCCGCCTGGCGTGCGCGATCAGCCCCTCGATCGCGGTGTTCTCGGCGTCGCGGGGCCGGGAGGCGAGGAAGTCGGCGTACGCGGGCCCGCCGCGCTGCGGGGCGTCGGCCAGGTGGTGCGGGTCCTCGGCGTGCACGATCAGCAGCCCGCCGAACCCGGCGATCTCCGCCATGGACCGGGCCAGCTGCTCCTGGTCGAGCTCGGGGAACTCCTCGACGCCGGAGGGCGAGAGGAAGCACTTGAAGCCGAACACCCCGGCCTCGTACAGCGGGCGCAGGTCCTTGACGTTGGACGGGATCGCGCCGCCCCAGAAACCGGTGTCGATGTGCGCCTTGGGGGCGGCCACCTGCTGCTTGGTGCGCAGGTGGTCGACGGTGGTGGTCGGCGGGAGGGAGTTGAGCGGCATGTCGAGCAGGGTGGTGATGCCGCCGGCCGCCGCCGCGCGGGTGGCGGTCCAGAAGCCCTCCCACTCCGTGCGGCCCGGGTCGTTCACATGGACATGCGTGTCCACGATTCCGGGCAGCAGGACATCGTCGCCGAAGTCCTCCAGCCGGGCACCGGCCGGCACCTCGGCGTCGCAGGGCAGGACGGCGTCGATTCTCCCGTCGGCGACGGCGACCGCTGCGGGGCGCGTCCCGTCCGGGGTGACCACACGCGTCGAGCGCAGTACCAGTTTCACGTCCGCACCGGACACCCGTGCTCCTTATTTCGGACTTTCGAACGCTGATGAATTCAACGAACTGTTGAAGGAGTCTTCACTCGGGATTCGGGCCCGTCAAGACCCCACACTCCTCGCCGGGCGACCTTCGGGCCACTCCGCACCCACCACTGGAGGTTTCCACAAAGTAAAAGACCAATTTCGGAGAGCGGAACGTAACATGGGACCAGTACTGGCCCGAAGAGCTGCCCCGCCGACTGCCGACACCGGGACAAACGGGCTCTGACCGGCCAGGACGCCGTACCCGGAGCAGTGGGCCGATCGGGAACCGCCCGGTAGGCTGCTGGGTGCCTCGCAGGGCGGGGCACCCGCCCTTCCGCCTCGAAAGGAACGTTGACGTGCCGCCGTCCCACGCCAGCACATCCGACTCCAAGCCCGCCGCCCCCAGCGGTGGTGTGCAGTCCCTTGAGCGCGCCTTCGATCTGCTGGAGCGGATGGCGGACGCGGGGGGTGAGGTCGGGCTGAGCGAACTCTCCGCGAGCAGCGGGCTCCCGCTGCCCACCATTCACCGCCTGATGCGCACGCTGGTGCTCTGCGGATACGTCCGCCAGCAGCCCAACCGTCGCTACGCGCTGGGCCCCCGGCTGATCCGGCTCGGCGAGTCCGCGTCCCGGCTCCTGGGCACCTGGGCCCGCCCGTATCTCGCGCGCCTGGTCGAGGAGACCGGCGAGACCGCGAACATGGCCCTGCTCGACGGCGACGAGATCGTGTACGTGGCACAGGTGCCGTCCAAGCACTCGATGCGCATGTTCACCGAGGTGGGCCGCCGGGTGCTCCCCCACTCCACCGGGGTCGGCAAGGCGCTGCTGGCGCACACGCCGCCGGAGGAGGTGCGGGCCCTGCTCGCCCGTACCGGGATGCCGGCCGCCACCGAGAAGACGATCACCACCCCCGACGGCTTCCTCGACGCGCTGGAGCAGGTCCGCCGGGTCGGCTACGCGGTCGACGACAACGAGCAGGAGATCGGGGTGCGCTGCCTGGCGGTCTCCGTACCGAACTCGCCCACATCGGCCGCGATCTCGATCTCCGGTCCTGCGGGCCGGGTGACGGACACGGCGACGGAGCGGATCGTGCCGATCCTCCAGCAGGCCGCCAAGGAACTCTCCGACGCGCTGGCCAGCAGCGGTTCCACCGGCTGAGACCGACGAAGGGGAAGGGGGTGGCCGACGGCCACCCCCTTCCCGTACGTCCGCCGCCTCTCAGGCCGGATCCGGCACCGTCAGACGGCCGTCGTCCATCCGGACCGTGCGGTCCGTCCTGTCCAGATGGGCCAGGTCGTGCGTGACCAGCACCGTCGCCGTCGACCGTTCCCGGGTCAGCGCGACCAGCAGGTCCAGCACCGCCGCGCCCCGCTCGTGATCGAGCGCGCTGGTCGGTTCGTCGACCAGCAGCACCGCCGGGTCGTTCATCAGGGCCCGTGCGATGTTGATCCGCTGCCGCTGTCCGCCCGAGAGCTGGTGGGGCCTGCGTCCGGCCCGGTCGGCCAGGCCGACCGCGTCCAGCAGCTCCAGTGCCCGGCCACGCGCCGAGCGCACCGAACCGCCCGAGAGATGGGTCATCGCCTGGAGCTGTTCGACCGCCGTGAGCGACGGCAGCAGATTGGGCTGCTGGAAGACGATGCCGATGTGCTCGCGGCGCAGCCGCGCCTGATCCGCACGGCCGAGACCGACGGTGTCCGTTCCGGCGACGACCACCCGGCCGCTGTCCGGGGTGACCAGGGTCGCGGCCACCGCGAGCAGGCTGGACTTGCCGGAGCCGGACGGTCCCACGACCGCGGTGAGCGAACCCGCGGGCACGTCCAGCGAGATCCGGTCGAGGGCGGTGAGCCGGCCGTCGCCGTCGGGGTAGGTGAGGGTGACGTCGGCGAGGGTGAGGGTCATCGGGCACTCCCGAGTGCGGTGAGCGGATCGACGGCGGTGATCCGCCGGATGGACAGGGCCGCCCCGAGGGCACCGAGGACGATCATGACGGCCGCCGGGACCAGGACGGTCGCCGCGTCGAGGACGAACGGCACGGCCCCGCCGCTGATCAGCGCGCCGATGCCGGAGGCGAGTGCGGTGCCCACTCCCGTACCGATGGCGAGCATCACGACGGCCTGCCCGAGCGCGTCGCGCAGCAGGTACCGGGTGGAGGCGCCGAGCGCCTTGAGCACGGCGACGTCGCCGCTGCGCTGGATCGTCCAGACGGTGAAGAAGGCGCCGATGACCAGGGCGGAGATGGCGAAGAGGAAGCCGCGCATCAGCTGGAGCGAGCTGTTCTCGGCCTGGTAGGAGCCGATGGCGGTGAGGGAGTCGCCGAGGGAGAACGTGCTGGTGCCGGCCGCCCGGTCGCCCGCGGCGAGGTCGGCCCCGTCGGTGGTGGTCAGGGCGATCACCGTGGCGTGCCGGTCCGGGCCCGCACCGTCCGCGCCGAACCGCTGCCAGTCGTCGATCGAGGTCCACACGACCGGGGTGTGGCTGTACGAGGCGTCCCCCGCCACGGCCTCGACAGTGACCTCGGTGGAGCCGAGCCGCAGCCGGTCACCGGCCCCGGCGTCCAGGTCCTCAGCGGCCTGCCCGGACAGGACCACCTTCCCCGGGCCGACCCGGGCACCGCCGATGGGCGCCAGGCCCCCGTCCGGCTCGACGCCGAACGCCGACACTGCGGCCGTGCGCTCCCCCTTGCCGGCGACGGCGTTGAGCGTGCGGATGCCGAGCGGCTCCGCGCCGCTCACCCCGGGGCGCTCCGCCCAGCTGCGCCAGGCGCTCTCCTTCACGACCGAGTCGGTGAAGGACACGGACCGGCCGTCGGGCGGGGCGGCGAACGCGAGGTGGTCGGCGTTCAGCCCGGTGACGGCCGAGGTGTTCTCCCGGGCCAGACCGGCGGTGAGGCCGGACAACAGACCCACGAGCAGCGTGATCAGCACCACGACCGTGCCCATGAGCGCGAACCGGCCCTTGGCGAACCGGAGATCTCTCCATGCGACGAACATGCTCCCAGCCTCGGCCGCCGGGCGCCCGGAAACATCGCTCGGCGGAGGGGCCCGACATCAACCTTTCGATTGACCGGCCCCCGGCACCCCGCGTCTACGCTGGACGAATCATGGATTCCCGCGCCCATCCCCCGGTCGCCGCCGCGCTGCGGCTGTGTCTGCACGCTCTGCTGCTGGGGCTGCTCGCACTCGCGGCGCTACGGGCCCTCAGCGACGACTCACCGCATGCCACCGCCGTCGTCGTGGTCGCCTGCGTGATGGCCGCCCTGTACGCGGCCGGCGCACTAGCCCCCGCCGTGCAACCGCACACCCGCGCGGCCGCGCTGTGGCTGGCGGCGCTGGGCGCCGTGTGGCTGGCGCTGCTCGTCCTGTCGCCGGAGGCCCTGTGGGTGGCCTTCCCGCTCTACTTCCTGGAACTGCATCTGCTGCCGACCCGCTGGGCCCTGCCCGCCGTCGCGGTCACCGCGGCGGCCGGGATCGCCGGCTTCGTGCTGCACGGCGAGGCCGTCACACCGGGCACCTTCATCGGACCGCTGCTCGGAGCGGCCGTCGCGGTCGCCACGGTCCTCGGGTACGAGGCACTGTTCCGGGAGAGCGAACGGCGCCGGCAGCTCATCGAGGAGCTGATGTCGACCCGGGCGGAGCTGGCCGAGGCGGAACGCACCGCGGGCACACTGGCCGAACGCGAGCGGCTGGCCCGCGAGATCCACGACACCCTCGCCCAGGGCCTGTCCAGCATCCAGCTGCTGCTGCGCGCCGCCGAACGCACCCTGGCCGCCGACGCCCCCGCCACCCCGCACGTCCGCCGGGCCCGGGAGGCCGCCCAGGACAACCTCGCCGAGGCCCGCCGCTTCGTGCGCGCCCTGTCGCCGCCGGACCTGGAGAACGGCTCCCTGGCGGCCGCCCTGGAACGCCTCTCGTCCCGCACCACGGGCCCCGGACTCACGGTGCAGTTCGCGGTGAGCGGCACGCCGGTGGAGCTGCCGACGCCGTACGAGGTCGCGCTGCTGCGTACCGCCCAGTCGGCCCTGGCCAACACGGTGCGGCACGCCGGGGCCGGTCGTGCGGAGATCACCCTCAGTTTCATGGACACCTCCGTGTCGCTGGACGTCGTCGACGACGGCCGGGGGTTCACCCCGGGGCTCGGCCCGGTCGGCGCGGACCAGGACACCGGGGGTTTCGGGCTGCCCGCGATGCGTGCGCGGGCCCGTTCGCTGGGCGGCACGCTCAGTGTGGAGTCGGCCCCCGGTCAGGGCGCCGCCGTCGCCCTGACCCTTCCCCTCCCGATCCCCGACGGCCGGACAGGACAGGACGCCGCATGACCACCCCCGCCGCCACCCCCATCCGGCTGCTGCTCGCCGACGACCACCCGGTGGTACGGGCGGGGCTGCGCGCCGTGCTCGACTCCGAACCCGGCTTCCGGGTGGTCGCCGAGGCGGCCACGGCCGAGCGGGCCGTCTCGCTCGCCGCGACCGGCGAGTTCGACGTCGTACTCATGGATCTCCAGTTCGGGGCGGGCATGCACGGATCGCAGGCCACCGCGGCCATCACCGCGCAGCCGGACGCGCCCCGCGTCCTGATCCTCACCACGTACGACTCGGACGCCGACATCCTGGCCGCGGTCGAGGCGGGCGCCGCCGGATATCTGCTGAAGGACGCCCCGCCGGAGGAGCTCGCCGCGGCGGTACGCACCGCTGCGGCGGGCCGCTCGGCACTGGCGCCGGCCGTCGCCCACCGCCTGATGGACCGCATGCGGACTCCCGCGGAGGCCCTCACCAAGCGCGAGCTGGAGGTTCTCCAGCTGGTCGGCGAGGGGCTGTCGAACCTGCAGATCAGCAAGCGGCTCTTCCTCAGCCAGGCGACGGTGAAGTCCCACCTGGTGCACATCTACGCCAAGCTGGGTGTCGACTCCCGCACCTCGGCGGTCGCGGCGGCGACGGCCCGCAGGCTCATCCGCCGCTGACCCGCCGCGCCGCCGTCATCCCGCGGATCAGCCGCGCGGCGGCTCGCCGAAGAGATCGACGGCGACCCGTACGTCCCTGAGCGCGGAGGCCAGCGCACTCACCGAGCCGATCGCCCCCGCGATCAGCAGCAGCGAACGGCGCAGGCGCGGAATCTCGGGCACACCGCCCGTCGCCATCGCGTCCAGGGCGGCCAGCTCCTCCTCGGCGATCCCCCGGTCCGGGAATTCGCGCGGATGCCCCGCCAGCTCGCGGCGGAGCCGGGAGACGGCCGTACGCAGCTCCGTCACCCTCGGGTCCTCACCGCTGCCGGTCACCCGCGTCTGCCCCACGCTTCGCAACAAAGCACTCCCCCTCGCACATCCTTGTGCCAGTGTTCCGACCGGTCCCCACACCGTGGTCAAGTATCCGGGCGTGCGCGCAAGTTAACGCCATGACAGGTATCGAGCGCCACTCCGCGGACGCAATTCGGGGTGTCCCGTAAGGGTGATCTGTCTGTCTCCCGGTGGACGCCGCTCCCGTCCACACCCACCCGCGCTTGCTTGCGCGAAGGGTGCACGTCGGGGGCGCGCAGGTGTATCCAGACCGCATGACTGCGACAACACCAACCCCGAAGGTCGCCGGGCTGCTGCTCGCCGCGGGCGGCGGACGACGACTCGGCGGGCGGCCCAAGGCGCTGCTCGGACACCATGGCCGGCCACTGGTCGAACACGCGGTGCGGGTGCTGCGGGACGGCGGCTGCGGCCCTGTCCATGTGGTCCTGGGCGCGGCGGCCGAGCAGGTACGGGACCGGGCCGACCTGACCGGCTGCGCGGTGACCGTCAACCCCGGGTGGGCCGAGGGCATGGGCTCCTCGCTGCGCGCGGGCCTCGGGGCGCTGGCCGCCACGGGGGCGGACGCGGCGCTGGTCCTCCTGGTCGACCAGCCGGGGATCGGCGCGGACGCGGTGGCCCGGGTGCGTTCGGCGTACCGCTCGCGGACGGGGATCGCGGCCGCCGCGTACGGCGGGGAGCGCGGCCATCCGGTGCTGTTCGGGGCGGACCTGTGGGCGGAGATCGCGGCGGGGGCGGTGGGCGACCAGGGCGCCCGGGCGTACCTGCGGGCGCACCGCGATGCGATCACGCTCGTCGAGTGTTCCGATGTGGCTCAGGCGTACGACATCGACACGGCGGAGGACCTGAAACACCTCGGGTGACCGGACTGGCACGCTGCGCCATCGCCGGGCCACTTCTGTCGACCCAGAGAATCTCGACATCAACAAACCATTGAACTTCCACCATGAGGAAACTACTATCCACTGGTCAGAAGCCCTCTGTACCTCGGACGGCTTCCACGCCCGTATCCCGGAGCCCTGGCACGCCGTGCCATTTCAGGCGACCCGGCGGCCGTGAGACGCCGCCCGCACCGCCCGCTGAAGGAGTGACAGCTCATGTCCGCACCAGCGCCGTCCCCGCTGGCCATCGTCGATGCCGAGCCCCTGCCCCGGCAGGACGAGGTCCTGACCGACGCGGCCCTCGCGTTCGTGGCCGAGCTGCACCGGCAGTTCACGCCGCGCCGTGACGAGCTGCTCGCCCGCCGCGGCGAGCGCCGCGCCGAGATCGCCCGCACCTCCACGCTGGACTTCCTGCCCGAGACGGCGGCGGTCCGCGCGGACGACTCCTGGAAGGTCGCCCCGGCCCCGGCCGCACTGAACGACCGCCGGGTGGAGATCACCGGTCCGACCGACCGCAAGATGACCATCAACGCCCTGAACTCGGGCGCGAAGGTCTGGCTCGCCGACT
This sequence comes from Streptomyces sp. NBC_00012, assembly GCF_045040875.1. Classification (NCBI taxonomy): domain Bacteria; kingdom Bacillati; phylum Actinomycetota; class Actinomycetes; order Kitasatosporales; family Streptomycetaceae; genus Streptomyces; species Streptomyces sp. NBC_00012. The sequence goes on from NZ_CP108309.1 coordinate 1,817,305, forward strand.
TCGAGGACGCCTCCGCCCCCACGTGGGAGAACGTCGTCCTCGGCCAGCTCAACCTGATCGACGCGTACCGCCGCGAGATCGACTTCACGGACCCGAGGTCCGGCAAGTCGTACGCCCTCAAGCCCGCCGACGAGCTCGCCACGGTCGTCATGCGCCCCCGCGGCTGGCACCTGAACGAGCGCCACCTCCAGCTCGACGGCACCCCGGTGCCCGGCGCGCTGGTCGACTTCGGCCTGTACTTCTTCCACAACGCCCAGCGCCTCATCGACCTCGGCAAGGGCCCGTACTTCTACCTCCCGAAGACGGAGTCGCACCTGGAGGCCCGCCTCTGGAACGACATCTTCGTCTTCGCCCAGGACTACGTCGGCGTCCCGCAGGGCACCGTCCGCGCGACCGTCCTGATCGAGACGATCACCGCCGCGTACGAGATGGAGGAGATCCTCTACGAGCTCCGCGACCACGCCTCCGGGCTGAACGCGGGACGCTGGGACTACCTCTTCTCCATCGTCAAGAACTTCCGCGACGGCGGCTCCAAGTTCGTCCTGCCGGACCGCAACGCGGTGACGATGACCGCGCCGTTCATGCGCGCGTACACCGAACTCCTCGTCCGCACCTGCCACAAGCGCGGCGCGCACGCCATCGGCGGCATGGCCGCCTTCATCCCGTCCCGCCGTGACGCCGAGGTCAACAAGGTCGCGTTCGAGAAGGTCAAGGCCGACAAGGACCGCGAGGCGAACGACGGCTTCGACGGCTCCTGGGTCGCCCACCCGGACCTGGTGCCGATCGCCATGGCCTCCTTCGACGCGGTCCTCGGCGAGAAGCCGAACCAGAAGGAGCGCCTGCGCGAGGACGTCGCGGTGGCCGCCGGTGACCTGATCGCCATCGACACCCTGGACGCCAGGCCCACCTACGAGGGCCTGCGCAACGCCGTCGCGGTCGGCATCCGCTACATCGAGGCCTGGCTGCGCGGCATGGGCGCAGTCGCCATCTTCAACCTGATGGAGGACGCCGCCACCGCGGAGATCTCCCGCTCGCAGATCTGGCAGTGGATCAACGCGGACGTGGTCTTCGAGAACGGCGAGCACGCCACGGCGGAGCTGGCCCACAAGGTCGCCGCCGAGGAACTGGCCGCGATCCGCGCGGAGATCGGCGACGAGGCGTTCGCCGCCGGCAAGTGGCAGCAGGCCCACGACCTCCTGCTCCAGGTCTCCCTGGACCAGGACTACGCGGACTTCCTGACGCTGCCCGCGTACGAGCAGCTGGGCTGACCCTTCTCCGTATCGCTCCGCCCCCGGCACGCACAGCGCCGGGGGCGGAGGTCTGTCCGCGCGTGCGGCAGTTTCAGCCCGTCACCGCCGCCATGTCCGCCTTGACCGCGGACTGGTCCAGCGACGCGAGAACGATCTCGGGGTCGCCGCCCTTCATCACCGCCTGGCCCACATCGGTGCGAATCGCGCCCCGGACGGCGGGCCAGGAGCGCATGTTGACCGGTGCGAACTGGGCGTTCGACAACTGCTCGATGAACGGCGAGAGCGGCTGTTCGGCGGGGGTCCCGGTCGCCGCGTCGGAGGCGGAGTACGTCACGGGCAGCGCGGACTGGCTGCCGCCGTAGGTCAGGGCGGACTTGCCGCTGTAGAGGAACGAGAGGAAGGCGCCGCATTCCTTGCGGTGGTCGTTGCGCCGGAACGCCATCAGCCAGTCGCTGATCCCCACCGGCGGGGCGGCCCCGCCGCCCTTCTTCGGGAACGCGCCGTGCGCATAAGGGAGTTTGGCCTGGTCGGCCGCACCCATCAGCATGGGGTGGGCGATCATCATGCCGATCTCGCCCCGCAGGAACTGGGCGTACGCGCCGGTCCGGTTGAGCTTCGTGGGGTCGGCGCCCGCCAGCCCCTCGGTGACCAGCTCGTCCCGCAGCCAGGTCAGGGCCTCGGCGTTCTCCGGCCTCACGAAGTCGTACTCCGAGAGCTCCCCCGTGTAGCCGCCGCCGGCCGCGAGCATCCAGGACAGGGCCTCGTCCTCGGCTGCCTCGGGGCCGAGCTGGAGCCCGTACGGCGTCTTCACGCCGATCGCCTTCAGCGCCTGGGCGGCCGCCCGCAACTCGTCCCACGACGTGGGGACACCGCTGACGCGGGCCCGCCGGAAGAGCTCCTTGTTGCAGAAGAGCCGGGGCGTGCTGGCCAGGAACGGAACGCCGTAGGTGGCGTCGTCGACCGTGCCCGCCTCGGTGAAGGACCGGATGAAGTCGGCCTGGGTGGCGATGTCGAAGAGCTGGGTCATGTTGTAGAGACGGCCGTCCTCGGCGTACGGCGCGAAGACGTTCGACTGCGCGATGTCGGGCGCCCTGCCCTCCTCGACCCGCTTGGCCAGCGTCTTGTCGATCTTGGTGTAGGAAACCCGCTCCAGCTCGATCCTGATCCCGGCGTGCTGCTTCTCGAAAGCGGCGACGACGTCGTCCCACTGGTCGCCGAGCGAAGCGCCGATGCTCTTGTCGTAACTGGCCACGAGCAGGTGGAGCTTCACGTCATTGCTCGCCGAGCAGCCGGTGAGCCCGAGGGCGGCCGTGGTGCCGGCGAGGCCGGCCGTCTGAAGAAGGAACTGCCGCCGACGCACCGCTCTTGCCACCTCTTGCTAGTCCAGCACATGCACTTATGGCAGATTCTGCCACAAGGGCAGTTGCTGCCCTTGGCTTGTCCGACAGGCGAAGTGCCTCCAGGGCATGGGACCGGCCGTCTAACCTGATCCGCATGCAAGGTGGCTCACTGACGGAGCGGCGCAAGGCCGCGACCCGACTGGATATCGCCCGCACCGCCGCGACGCTCTTCGTGGAACACGGCCTGCGGAGCACGCGCGCCGAGGACATCGCACGCGCCGCGGGTGTCGCCCCGCGCACCTTCTACCGCTATTTCGCGACCAAGGAGGAGGCCATCACACCGCTGCTCGCCGCCGGGGCCCGCCAGTGGGTGGAGGCGGTCCGGGACGCCCCGGCCGGCCTGTCGGTGCCGGACGCACTGCGGCACGCGGCGGTGCACGCGCTGGCTCCGGCCCCCGGTGACACGGCGGCCGCCGAGTCGCTGGAGTGGGTGCGGTCGCTGCTGAGGATGGCGGCGGACAGCCCGGCGCTCCGGTCGGTGTGGAACGACGCCTGCCACGACTCCGACGTCACCCTGGCAGAGGTCCTATCGGCCCGCGCCGGTCTCCCGGACCGGACCGGCTCGCTGGACGTCCGGCTGACGGCCGGGGTCGCCGGCGCGGCGGTGCGGGCAGCGGTGGAGACCTGGGCGGCCGGCGACGCCCCGGCCGCCGGACCGCAGGGCCCCGCGGCGCTTGCCGAACGCTGTCTGACCGCTGCCGAGAGCGCGCTGAGGAGCCCCTGACCCCGGTCGCGGCGGATCCGGCCCGCGAAACCCGCCGGGGCTCCGCGAACCGGCTTGCCGTTCCGGCTACTTCAGGCCGGTGTCCAGCGCGTTCATCAATGTGCCCTGTGACGTGTCCCCGGACATTTCCCAGATCATCACCCCCAGGAGCCCCTTCGACTTCACGTAGTCGGTCTTCTTCCCGATGGACCACGCGTCGTCGAAGGACCACCACTGACTGCCGGTGTAGCCGAACGTCGACACCGACTGCTCGTCGTGATGGACCGTCATCGTCGGGTAGGCGCCGATGAGGTTGGAGTAACCGCGGGTTCCGGCCTCCTCCGCGAACTGTCCCGGTGCGGCGCCGCCCGCGCCCTGCCATTCACCGGCGGCTCCGCCGTCGGCGACGTTCTGCCAGCCCCGGCCGTAGAACGGGATGCCGCGGGTCAGCTTGCGGGGCTCGACGCCCGCTTCGGTGTAGGCCTTGACGGCGGCGTCGGCGCTGAAGTGGAAGCCGTACGGATCCTGGTCGTCGGTGTAGAGGTTGGCCTGGTGGCCGGTGCGGTTCGGCTCCCAGGAGTTGTCGCTGCCCGAGCCGTGGAAGTCGTAGCCCTGGACGTTCGCCACGTCGAGGGAGTCGAAGACCTTGCCCAGGTCCCAGCCCTCGCCGACCTTCTGCGGGTCGGCGGGGGTGAAGGCGGTGAGCAGACGGTGTCCGCCGCCGAGCGCATCCATCTGCTTGCGGAACTCGGCGAGCAGCAGGGTCAGGTTGTCCTTGTCGTCGGGTGAGTAGTGGTTGCCGGGGTGCCCGGTGCCGGTACCCGGCCATTCCCAGTCGACGTCGAAGCCGTCGAAGATTCCGGCGGCGGTACCGGGGCCGCCCGCGCCGTTGTACTCGGGCAGGTTGCCCTTGATGTACATGTCGATGCAGGAGGAGACGAACTTCTTGCGGGAGGCACCGGTCGCCGCCACGTCGGAGAAGTACTTCGAGTACGTCCAGCCGCCGAGCGAGACCACGATCTTCAGGTCGGGGTGGAGCTTCTTCAGCTTCTTCAACTGGTTGAAGTTTCCGCGCAGTTTGCCCCAGCCGTCGTCCGCGACGCCGTCGACGGACTGGGCGGCGCTGAACGGCCGTCCGTAGTCGGCGTCGGCGTCACCCGCGCCGGTGCCCTGCTCGGGGTCCTGGGGGTCGGCGGTGGTGCCCTTGGTGACACCGTTCAGGCAGGTGAGGTTGTCGGGATCGATATTGGCGAAGGCGTAGTTGACGATGTCCAGCTTGTCGGCGGCCCCCGAGTCATGGAGGTTCTTGACGAAGTACTGGCGGCCGTAGATGCCCCACTGGACGAAGTAGCCGACCTTGGCGTAGTTGCCCGCGCCGACGATGTCGTCGGTCTTCGCCGTGAGCGCGTTGCCGGCCGGGGAGGCGTTGTCCGCCGCGTCACGCGCCTTGACGGTGAAGGTGTACGAGGTCGAGGGCGACAGGCCGCCGATGGTGGCGGTGGTGGTGGTGGTGGTGCCCGAGACCGTGGCGGCCGGCTCCCCGCCCCGGTAGATGTCGTACGCGGCGACGCGCTGGTTGTCCGTCGCGGCCGTCCAGGCAGTCCGAGAACGGCGACGAGGGCGGTCGCCGTTCTCCGTCTGAGTGTCAGGTGCTCGAACATGGGGTTCTCCCTTGAGGCAGGGACCGGTGAGGCGGTCCTGATGGGGAGCGGATTCCTTGGTGCCATGGAGCACAGGGGAAACTAAATGGTCTGGACCAACTCGTCAAGAGGTTCAGACCATTCTTCGACTGCGGCACTGGTGTGCGATTTTGGGGTCGCCGCGGCTAGGATCACTCACGGCAAGGCTGTAGCGCAGAGGTCGTCGCGCCCTAGCAGCAGGCTGGAGGACGCCGGTTCGAATCCGGCCGGTCTTGCCACCTTTTCGTGGAGGAGAGTCGATGGCGTCGGTTCGTCCCGGGCGGGCGGAGGACACGGTCGCCCTCTCCTGGCCGGGTGCCGGCGGGGGACCTGTGGAGTGGTGATGTTGCAGCCGATGCCTGTGCGCTGTCCCGCGATCGAGCACCCGGACATTCCGCTTGCCGACGCGGCCCTGCTGGATCCGCTGCTGGAGCGGCTGGCGGCGGAGCGCCCCGTCGAGGTCGACGAGACCTTCGCGCTCGGGGCGCTGTGCGCGGACGGACGGGTCGACCTCTGTAAGCAAGGGCTGGGGGCGGCGGGTGCGGTCCGGGTGATGCCCGTCGCGGCGCGCTCCCCGCACGCCACGCATGTGCTGCTCGGCACCAACTCGCTGGGGGACGAGGGGGCGCGCGCCGTCGCCGACTCACTGGGCCGGGGCGGCCACGGGCTGCGGACGGTCTATCTCGGCTGCAATCGCATCGGAGTCGACGGTGTCACGGCGCTCGCCGGGGCGCTGAGCGAGGACGACACCGTCAGGGCGCTGTGGCTGAAGCGCAATCCCGTGGGTGACGCGGGCGTCCGGGCACTCGTCCCGATGCTTCGCCGCAACACCGTGCTGCGCACCCTCGACCTGGTGAACAGCGGGCTCACCGCGGACGGCCTCGCGGCGCTGCTGGCCGTACTGAGTCAGCGGTCCCGGCCCGTCGAGCGGCTGTTCCTCGGTGGCAATGGCCTCGGCGCCGAGGCCGCGCCCCTGCTGGCCGCGCTGATCCGGGACGCGGGTGTGCGGGAGCTGTACCTGCCGGCCAACCACCTCGGGGACGCTGGGGCCGCCCTGCTCGCGGCCGCCGCCGACCCCGCCCGTCCGGTCCGGCTCGGTCTCGGCGCCAACGGGATCGGGCCCGCCGGAGCGTGCGCGCTGGCCGACGCGCTCGACGGGATCGAAGGGCTCGACCTGGGCCGGCCGCCCTCCGGACGCACCCTCGGGGCCCCGTCGAATGTCACCGGTGACACGGGAGCCGACGCGCTGGCCGGTGCGCTGCGCGGCAGCCCCCTGCGGCGGCTGGAACTGCGCCACACCGGGCTCACCGGGCGTGGGGCGAAGACCCTGCTGGCCGCCGTCGACGCCGACTCCCGTCTGGAATACGTGGGGTTGGGCCCCGGCCTGCCCCGCAAGGTGAAGCGGTCCTTCGCCGCGCGGCTGCGCCCGGACCGCGGCGCGCACGCGGACCTGCGTGCGGTCAGGAGCGTCTACCGGTGAGCCAGGACAAGGTGGCGGCCTTCCTCGACCCGGAGGAAAGGGCGAGCCGACGACAGGTCCACCGGTACGCGGTGCCCCGGTGGATGATCGAGGCGTCCGCCGAACGGCGTGCGGCCGGGGACTGGCAGGGAGCCTGCACGGCGGCCCGGTTCGATGTGACATTCGACCTGTCACAGGTCTCCGCGCGCTACGGTCCGGATGTGGCCGTGGCGCTCCGCGCCGATCTCCTCCATCTGGTGCCGGACCTGGTGCGCTGGCACCTGCCGCGGATACTGAGCGGGCGCTCGACGCTCGCCACCGACCTGACCGTGGTCCTGGCGGGCTACGGCGTCACGGCGGACGTGCCCGGGGCGACGGCTCCGTATCTGTATCTGAGCACGCCCTCGATGGTCGAGGGGCCGCAGCGGATCTCGCTCCGGTTCGGGGCGGTGCGACGCCGCGCGGCACCCGGTACCTTCCCCCCGGGCGTGACGGACTGGCGGGCCTGCCGGTACCTGTGGGACGCGCGCTGTACCGACGAACTGCGCGAACGCTTCGGCGGCGCCGACCGGTTGCCGTTCCTCCACACCGACGGCACACCGCTCGGGGCGGACGAACTGCCGGACGCGGACCCGGGCGCCGGTGACCCGGTGGCCCGTGCCGAGTGGGTGACCCTGCTGTACGAGCGGGGTCAGGTGGCGGAGTCCCTGGCGGCGGTCGGCATCGGCCTCGATGCGAACTCGCCGGAAACGCCGTCGTGGTACCGGGCGACGCCGGAGACGATCCTGGCCCGGCTGGCGCTCGATGTTCCCCGGCTGGAGTCGGAGGCCGGACGGTTCGCGGAGCTCTACGCGACGTCGCGCCTTCAGATCGGCGAGGACTGGCGGGCCTGCGTCCTGCTGGAGTTCACGGGCAACGGCAACGGCAACGGCAACAAGCTGCGGATCGGGCTCGTCGAGCGGGAGGCGGCCGCGGGCGCTCCCGTCTTTCCCCGGTCGCTCCGGCAGCGGCTGCCGGACCTCGACCTGCTGCGGGCCGGTGATGTGACTCCCGGGCAGTTGCACCCGCTGGTCGCCGGATCGCTGTTTCCGGGCCTCGACACGGCGGTGGGGCCGCCGGGACCGACGCCGCCCGCGCCGGTACGGGTCAGGTGCCGCGGCGAGTGGCACGAGGTCGTCTTCCGCGACGGGCGGCTCGACTCCCCGCACAGCCCCCAGGAGCGACAGCGCGAGAACGCGCTGCGGGCCTTCGGCGGCGCGGTCACCGGCTGCTTCGCCGTGGAGCACTCCTGCACCTCCGGCATCGGCCGGCTGCCCAAGGGCCTGCGGGCGCAACGCCGGGATCTCTTTCTGCGCGCCCAGCACGGGGACACCCCGGGGGTCCTGGAGCTCCTGGACGCCGGGGTGGACCCGCGCGTGCGGGACGGCGGACAGCGGAGCCTGCTCCATGTGCTGCACCTCCTCGACCACGAGCCCCTGCTGCCCCGGCTCCTGGCGGCCGGTCTCGATCTGGAGGCCCAGGACCACCGGGAGCGCACCCCGCTCTGCGTGGCGGTCGCCGACGGCGGTTCGGCGGAGCTCGTGACGGCGCTGATCGAGGCCGGGGCACGGATCGACGTCGTCGATCAGACGGAACTCTCGCTGGACCAGCTGATCCGCAAGTACCGGCGGACGGACCTGGCCTTCCTCAGGGAACGGGTGGAGAACGAGCATCCGGACCTCGGGGCCGACTGGTGGGAGGAGTGGGAAGAAGAGAAGGACGACGAGGACGAAGAGGACGAGGACGGGTGAACACCATCGCCCCCGGCAGACCGGGACAGCCCCCCGCACCACCGCGCCCGGCCGCCGCGCCGGGACCGCTGGACGCCGCCGACGAGCTGAACCGCAGACTGCGGACCTCGCGGACCGAAGCCGCCGACAGCCCACAACTGGAGGCGCTGGCACTGGCGGTGACGGCCAATCAGCCGGTGCTGCTCTGGGGCGAGCCGGGCATCGGCAAGTCGGCCGGCATGGAGCAGCTCGCCGCCGGGCTCGGCCTCGCGCTGGAGACGGTCATCGCCAGTGTGCACGAACCGTCCGACTTCGCCGGGCTGCCGGTCGTCGGTGACGATCCGGCCGTGACGGGGGTCCCGATGGCCCCACCGGACTGGGCGGTCCGGCTCGCGCGCACGGGCCAGGGACTGCTGTTCTTCGACGAGTTGTCCTCCGCTCCCCCGGCCGTGCAGGCGGCGCTGCTGCGCGTGGTGCTCGAACGACGGGTGGGCAGCCTGACGTTGCCGGAGTCCGTACGCATCGTGGCGGCGGCGAACCCGCCGTCGAGCGCTGCGGACGGCTGGCACCTCAGCCCACCGCTCGCCAACCGTTTCGTGCACCTCCAGTGGACGCACGATCCGCGCACTGTCGCGCGGGGCATGGCCGGTACATGGCCCGAGGTGGCCGTGCCGGTCGTCGACGCCGCCAGGGTTCCGGGGGCGGCGGCGCGGGCCCGCGGCGCGATCTCCGGCTTCCTGACCGCACGGCCGGGCCTCGTCCACCACATTCCGGCCGAGGCGGAGAGCCGGGGCCGGGCCTGGCCGTCCCCGCGGACCTGGGACATGGCGCTGCGGCTGCTCGCCACCGGGTACGCGACGGGCGCCGGACGGGAGGCGGTGGCCGCCGCGCTGACCGGGGCCGTCGGGGACGGTGCGGGCATCGAGCTGCTGTCCTATCTGGAGAACCTCGACCTGCCCGACCCCGACCGCGTACTGGCGAACCCGGACGCCTTCGCGCTGCCCGAGCGCGGCGACCGGCAGCTGGCCTTCCTCATCGCGGTCGTGGCGGCCGTCCAGGGCGATCTCACCCGGCGTCGATGGGAAGCGGGCTGGGCGGTGCTGGCGAAGGCCGTCGACGCGGGTGTGCCCGATGTGGCGGCCAGGGCTGCGGTGGATCTGGCAACGATGCGGGACACCGACTGGCCGGTTCCGGAAGGCATCGACGCCTTCGTGGAACTGCTGCAACTGTCCGGCGCCCTCCCGCAGAGCGGCTGAGGCGGGTACGCCGGTGCCGGAACCGGAAACCGCCCCGGGGCGGCCCCAGTTGGACCTGACGAAGCTGCTCGCCGCCCGCTACCGGGCGGCGACCGACCGGCCCTATCTGGCCTCGGCGCTGTACGCGCTCTCGGTGGTGGCGAGCACCGGGGTACCGACGATGGGCGTGGACCGGCACTGGCGCTGCTACGTGTCACCCGCCTTCGTCGACGCGACACCGGTGACGGAACTCGCGGCGGTGTGGCTGCACGAGGTGGCGCACCTGCTGCGCGACCATCACGGGCGGGCCGCACGGCTGCCCGCCGCCGACCAGCGCGACCCGCACCGCGTCAATGTCGCCCAGGACTGCGAGATCAACGACGACCTCATCGCCGACGGCCTGCCCCTGCCCGCCGGGCGGATGGAGCCGCGGCTCTTCGGCCTGCCGACCGGACAGCTCTTCGAGGCGTATCTCCCCCGTCTGCCGCCGGGGCCGCCCCCGCACGACTGCGGGTCCGGCGCCCATGGACAACCGGCGCCCTGGGAGCTGACCGGACCGGACGGGCCGGCCCGTCTCGGCCCGGTGGAGGCCGAGGCACTGCGACGCCACACCGCGGCGGCCATGCGCGCCCATCGGCGCGCCCGGGGCACCCTCCCGGCGGGCTGGGAGCGCTGGGCGGAGCAGTTCCTGGAGCCCACGGTCGACTGGCGGCAGGCGCTCGCGGGCGCGGTGCGGGAGGCCGCCGCCTGGGCGGCCGGAGCGGTCGACTACACCTACCGCCGGCCGTCCCGCCGCAGCGCGGCGCTCCGGGGCGTCGTACTGCCCAGCCTGCGCCGGCCGCTGCCCCGTGTCGCCGTCGTCATCGACACCTCGGGTTCCATGACGGACGAGGAACTCGGCTCGGCGCTGGCGGAGGTCACCGGGGTACTGCGTGAGGTGGGCATCCGGGGCAGCCGCGTCACCGTGCTGGCCTGCGACGCCGATGTGCAGAGCGTGTCCAGGGTGACGGCCGCCGAGCAGATCACCCTGGGCGGGGGCGGCGGTACCGACATGCGGGTGGGCATCGCCGCCGCCCTCGCGGCGCGGGACCGCCCGAACATCGTCGTCGTACTCACCGACGGCTACACGCCCTGGCCGGACGAGGCACCCTCGTGCCGGCTCGTCGCCTCGCTCATCGGTCCGGACGCCCCGGAGCCCCCGAGGTGGGTGGAGACCGTCCGCGTCACCGACCGGGCCCGGCCCTGACGTCGTGCCACCGCCACCCGCCGGTCCGGGGCCGGTCATCCCGTACGGGGCTCAGTCGCCGAGGACGACCGTGCGCTGGGCGGAGAAGTCTCCCCACTTCCCGTCGGGCAGCTTGGCGCGGAGCTTCATCGAGTACCGGGTGCCGCGCGGGTCGCTCACGGTGAGCCGGTAGTTCGCCCGGCCCGCGGGCGGGGTGGCACCCCAGACGATCGTGGTGGTCAGGCGGCCGCCGATGAACAGCTGGTACGCGGGGATCTCGCCGCCCGTCTCCGGCTGCTTCCAGTCCAGGTCGATGGCGTACTCCTTGCCCTGGACGCGGTTGCTGATCCGGAGGTCGGTGGGGGCGGTGCTCGCGGGTGCGCCCGGGGCGGCGGCGGTGGCGAGGTCGATGGAGTCGCTGTCCGGCGAGGAGGTGTCGGCGGCGTCGCGGGCGCGGACGGTGAAGGTGTAGACGGTGCCGGGGCGCAGGCCGGTCAGACGGGCCGTGGTCCGGCTGCCGGGCACGCTGTGGATCCGGGAGTCCTCCTGATAGATGTCGTACGAGGTGACGCCGACGTCGTCCGTCGAGCCTCCCCAGGAGAGGCGCACCGCCCGGCTGCCGTCCACCGTGCCGCGCAGTTTCACCGGGCGGGTGGGCGCTTCGTGGTCGGCCGGGGCCGGGGCCGGCGTGGTGACGCGTGCGGCGGCGCTCGGTGCGGAGAGGTTTCCGGCGGCGTCGCGGGCACGGACGGTGAAGGTGTAGGCGGTCGACGCCGTCAGCCCGTCGACGTCGGTCATCACCTTCGCGGCCGGGACCGATTCGACCCGCTTGCCCTCGTGGTAGACCTCGTAGCCGGTGACCGCCTTGTCGTCCGAGGCCCGCTCCCACATGACGTGCACGGAGGTGGCGCTGCTCGCCTGCGCCGTCACATGGCCCGGCACCGTCGGTTTGCCGGTGTCGGCCCGGGGAGCGGAGTCGCAGGCAGTGAGCACGGCGAGGAGCAGAGCGGCGGAGCAGGCCGACGCGGCGGTTGCGTGGGGGCGTTGCACGGTCGTGCCTTCCGTCCGGAAGCAATGGTCCAGACCTGTATCGCACGGCGCGGGGGTCTCCGACAAGAGGGTGGAGCGGAAGCTTCCGCAATGTGGCGATGTGTGCAAGCGGCTGGTGAACGGCGTTCGCCCGTCGACCGGTTCCCGACGTGCCGTACGGTCGGACGATGTTGTGCATACGGGGTGTTGTGCTGCCCGAACGCGAGGAACGCACGTTCTGGATCGACGGTGAGGTGCTCCGCGCGGGCCGTCCGCCCGGCGGACTCGCCGGGCGGGACGCGGAGACGGTCGTCGACGGCGGCTGGCTGCTGCCCGGGCTCGTCGATGTGCATACGCATCCGGGCGCACTCGAGCCCGGTTCGCCGTTCGACGAGGAGTTGCTGCGCAGGCAGTTGGGCGAGCACCGGGACGCCGGGGTGCTCGCGGTGCGGACGCCCGGCACCTCGCGGCGGATGCCCGCATGGGTGGCAACGGACCCGGAGCTGCCGCGTGTGACGTCGGCGGGGCGGTGGCTGGCCACGCCCGGCCGGTTCTTCCCTGGCTTCGGACGCGATGTGAGCGAGGCCGAGTTGGCGCGTGCGGCCGTGGAGGAGGCGGCCGCTTCGGGCGGGTGGTGCAAGGTCATCGGTGACTGGGCCGCCGACGAACCGGCCGTGCCGCTGCCGCTGCTGACGTCGGTGGTGCGGGCGGTGCACGCCGCGGGCGGCAAGGTGGCGGTGCACTGCCAGACCGCCGAGGGCACCCGCAACGCCGTCCTGGCGGGCGCCGACAGCCTGGAGCACGGGATGCATCTCGACCCGGCCCTGCTCGACCGGATGGCCGCGCAGGGCACGGCGTTCGTGCCGACGCTGAGCGTGTTCGGCGCGAAGGAGGAGGCGATGCGGGCACGGGAGCCGGGCGCGCGCCGTGATCTGTGGCTGGCCGGCTGGGACACCATGCTCGACAATGTGCGCGCGGCCCACGAGGCGAAGGTGACGGTGCTGGCCGGGACGGACTCCTTCCCGTGCGGAACGGTCGCGGGTGAGATGGAATGGCTGGTACGGGCGGGCCTTCCCGCCCAGGCCGCACTCGGCGCCGCGTCCTGGGCAGCGAGGGCCTGGCTCGGGCTGCCGGGCCTGGTGGACGGCGCACCCGCCGATGTCGTCGCGTACGCCACCGACCCCACGCTCGACCCCGGTGCACTGAACCACCCGACCCGGATCGTGCTCCGTGGACGCATCGTGCGATGAGTTCCGGACGACGGAGGAGTCAGCACTGCATGGACACGCACACGGAGACAACTCCCACGATCGATCTGGAGCCCGCCGCGCGGCAGATCGCCTCCCTGCTCGACGGCATCGACGAGCAGCAGCTGGACGGACCGACCCCCTGTCCGGACTACGCCGTGCGCGAGCTGCTCGCCCATCTGGTCGGGCTGAGCACGGCGTTCCGTGACGCTGCGCGGAAGGATTTCGGCCCGACGACCGACACTCCTCCGGACGCGAGCCTTCCGGTCCTCAATGACGACTGGCGCGAGGCGCTGCCGCCGCTGCTGGACGAGCTGGTGACGGCCTGGCGCGATCCTGCCGCCCGGCAGGGAATGACCAGGGCGGGCAGCGTGGATCTGCCGGGCGAGGTGGCGCAGTTGGTCGCGCTGGACGAGCTGGTGATCCACGGCTGGGACCTCGCCCGGTCGACCGGGCAGACCTACGAAGGGGACGAGGCGAGCCTCCGCGCCTCGCTGGCCATGCTGACCCCCAGCGAGGCCAACCCCCGGCCGGAGAGCATCTTCGGCCCGCCGGTCCCGGTCCCGGCCGACGCGCCCCTCGTCGACCGGACCATCGCTATGAGCGGCCGCCGCCCGGACTGGGAGCCCGGTCACTGAGCGGCGCGCGGGGTGGGGTGCGCCGCTCGGGGGTTCCGGGCGGCGCGGACCGCGCGGACACGGTCAGGCTCCGGCCGATGCCCGCGCCACCGCGCGTGCCTGTTCCCGCAGCCGTTCGTCGGCCGGGGCTATCCCCGGCTCCAGGCCCGAGGCCCGCACCCGGAGGTCCCGTTCGGCCAGAGCGGTCAGGCGGCGACGACCGTCCTCGGTGAGGGCGGCGGGGCCGAGTACGGCCAGGGCCTCCAGCGCGGTCTCCGCGTCGGCGTCCCGCTCCGCCGCCTCCAGGAGCAGTCCGGCCGTGCGGGGGCCGTCCAGGGACTCGGGCGCGATCGCGTGCAGGGCGAGCACCGCCGACGGAACCAGCATCGGCTCGGTGAGCAGGCCCTCCAGCGCGGGGACCAGCGGCCGGGCCGCGTCGCCGATGCGGGCTGCCGCCCGCGCGGCACGGCCGAACGTCCAGCGAAGCCACAGCGGCCCTGCCTCCGCGAGAACACCGGCCAGCACGGGCACCGCTTCCTCCGCGTCGCCGGTGATCCGCCACAGGGCTGCGGCGATCTCGACGTCGGCGTCCTTCTGCGGGACGCTGCGGTCGCCCGCCCGGTCGCTCAGCGCGGACCGGAGGGCGGGAACCAGGGCGGCCGCCTCCGGGCCCAGCCCGGCGGCGAGGCTCGCGGCCTCCCGCACCGCCGGATCACCGGGGGTGAGCCGTGCGGCGACGGCCGCCCGCAGCGGGCCGGTCTCCCCGGTCAGCTCGCGCACCGCCGTCGCCGCGGCGAGCCGGCCCTCCTCCGGGCCGGTGCGTGCCGCGGCCGTCAGGAGCTCCGCGGTCGCCTCCCGGTGCTCCGGCGGGCAGATCGCGGCCATCGCCTTCGGTACGGCCCCCGGGCACACCGGCAGCACGGCCTGCAGTTCGGGCAGTGCTGCCGATGCCCGGCTCCCCCACGCGCCGAGCAGAAGGACCAGCCGGACGGCCTCCCCCGCGTCGGGACCGTCCGCCGCGGCCAGCCGGGCACGGATCGCGTCCAGCAATTCCGGGTCGCACGGGAACGAGGCCCCGGCCTCCCCTGCGGACGGGAACCCGCATGCCGCGCCCAGTGCCCGTGGGCGCCACTCCAGGTCACGGGCCAGGAGCGGGGCGGCCCGGTCCGGGTCCACGACGACGAGTGCCTCCAGCGCACAGTCCGCCGGATCGCCCTCCCCCGCGGCGATCCGGGCCAGCTCCGGAGCGGCCGCCGCGGCCCGGACGCCCAGCTTCGCGAGCAGCGAGTACGCCGAGGGCACGTCCGCCGGGTCGGCGATCAACGCCTCCACGGCACCGGACAGCCGCTCCGGCGCGCTGCGCGACATCAGGCACGCAGTCTCGGCGGCCCACAGCGCCTCCTCCCGCGCCGCGGGGTCCGCGCTGCGCAGGGCGGCGTCGAGCAGGGCGTACGTGGCGTCACGGTCGGCTTCGGTGTCGCGGAGCAGCAGCGCCTCGACGATGTACTGGAGCGGTTCGTTGCGCTCCAGGTCCAGCCGGTCCTCGACGAGGCCGTTCACCGGCAGGAGGGAGAGCATCGCCCCGCGGTGCGCGGGCCCCCAGGGCAGTCCGCCGTCCACGCAGGCCAGCAGTGCCGCGATGCGTACCTCGCCGGGCTCGTCCGCGCCGATGGCCGCGGTCGCCGCGGCTGCCGTGCCCGCCGGGTCCAGATGCGCCATGGCGCCCAGGAGCTCGGCCCGTACCAGGGGGTCCGTCTCGGTCTTCCAGCGCCGGTGGAGCACCGGCAGCACCCGCTCGGCCGCGCCGGTCATCGCGGCGGCCCACACCGAGGCGCGCCGCAGCCCGAGGTCCTCGGCGTCGACCGTCGTGAGGATCAGCGGCAGCTCGCCGACGACGGCCGCCCGGCAGGCTGCTGCGTCGCTGTCACCGTCGTCCGCCCCGCACTCCGCTATCCCGCCGAGCAGTACCAGCAGGTCCTCCGTGCGGTACCCGGCCCCGGCGAGCCGTGCGAGGTACGGAACGGCGTGGGCCGACGCCTCGTAGACCGAACCCTGGTGCAGGATGCTGCTGTACAGCTCGGAGATCGCCTCGGACGCGGCGTCATCGCTCCGCCCGGCGAGCGTACGCAGATGACCGGGGACGTCCGCCGCACTCCCGTAGGCATGCTGGAGGTCTGCCCAGGGCTGGGCGTCGACGTCGGCGAGGAACGATACGAGATCCATGAAGCGGATCCTGCCACCCGGCACTGACAACACCCGGCGGCCGCTTCCCGGTTGCCCCGGACTCCGATTCTCCGCTTCCACGGACGCCGCTTCCCCGCTTCCACGGACGCCGCTCCTCAGCTGGTGAAGAACTCCGTGATCTGCTGGGCGACCTGGTCGGGGTGGATCTCGTGCACCCGGTGGCCGCCCCCGAGCGTGATCAGCCGGCAGTCCGGGATCAGCGAGGCCATCTCCTGGAGGCGCCCCTGGGGCATGGTGGACTCCGGGCCGCCCGAGATCATCAGCGTCGGCGCGACGATCTCGCCCAGGCCGGCCACCCACTCGGGATCGGGGTCGGCCACCTCGGCCCGGACGGGAGCGACGACGGCCCAGTCGTAGTCCACCGGCCCCTCCGGCTCGGCGGCCGGCTTCGGCTCGCTCGGGAACGGCGGCGGGGTCTCCACCAGTACCAGCCGCTCCACCCGGTCCGCGTGCTCCTGGGCGAGCAGATGGGCCACCACACCGCCCATGGAGTGGCCGACCAGGCCGACCCGGTCGAGCTCGCACTCGTCCAGGAAGCCGAGGACGTCGTCCCGCATCAGCTCGAAGGAGTACTCGTCCGGCCAGTCGCTCTCGCCGTGGCCGCGCAGGTCGAGCGCGTACACCCGCCACTCTTCGCCGAGCAGGCCGCCGACCGCCTCCCAGCTCGCGGCGGAGCCGCCGAGGCCGTGCAGGAGGACCACGGGCGAGCCGAAGGGGTCGCCCCAGGTCCGGTACGCGAGCCGTACGTCGCCGACATCCACTACAGACTGATCTTCCATACCCATGACGCTACAGGCGCACGGGCGCGGATCTTGCCGCCGCATCCGCGGTGGCCGCCGCCGGCGGGCGCGTGACGGGCGTCCGGCGGTGATTTCCGGATTCGGCTCCGCTCAAACCTGTGATCGACGGGCGCGGGAAGCGTCCGCCCCGATGCCTGCGCACGCCGGTGCGCAGCCTGTATGACCTGCGCTTTCACTCCTGTCCGAAGATCGGTCCGGACCCGTGACCGGCCGGTCGGCAGCTCCGTTGGGCTGATGGACGGCTCACGCCGACGTGGGCCGGAATACGGAGGAGAGAACCACATGACGAAGAAGTTGATGCTGGCCGCGATGGCGCTGACCGCCGGCCTCGGGCTGGCCGTGAGCCCCGCCGCCCAGGCCGCGCAGGGTTCCACCGCCGTGCAGGCCTTGAAGGCACCGGCCGCGGTCTGCACCGTCAACGACAACGGGGTGAACTTCCGCGGCGGGCCGGGCACCGACTACCCGGTCCTGGGCCAGGTGAACCGGGGCCAGAACCTCAACTACCGTGGCCAGCAGGGCAACTGGATCATGGGAGACCTGTGGGGCGGCCCGACCGGCGTCTGGATCCACGTGGCCTACCTCGACTGCTGACCGCCGCCGCGACACCTCGGTCCACCCGCCGACCCGCACCTCGGCCACGCGAATCGGCCCCGCATCGCGCCTCTGGCGCGGTGCGGGGCCTCCCGCGTTCCGGGGGAGCTTCTCAACTCCCCGGCGCCGGAGGGGTGTACGGCCACCCTACACTCTGATAGGAAAGCTTCCTAACAGACCGTCGGAACGAAGAACTCCCTTTGGAGGACTGGTGCACGCTCCCCCTAAGCGCGCCGCACGTCGCAACACCCGCCCCGTGCGCATCACGGTCATCGCGGTCGGACTGGCCCTCACGGCCATTCCCGTCACCGCCTACGCCGGTGGCCTCACACACCAGGCGGCCCCCGAGCCCGCGGCAGCGGCTCCCGTGGCCGCCGCCGCGACCGGGCTGGACGATCCGGCGAAGAAGGAGATCGCCATGAAACTGGTCTCCAGCGCCGAGAACTCCTCGCTCAACTGGAAGTCCCAGTACAAGTACATCGAGGACATCGACGACGACCGCGGCTACACCGCGGGCATCATCGGCTTCTGTTCCGGTACTGGCGACATGCTCGACCTCGTCGAGCTGTACACCGAGCGCAAGCCCGGCAACGTGCTCGCGAAGTACCTCCCCGCGCTGCGGAAGGTCAACGGCACCCCCTCGCACAGCGGGCTCGACCCGAACTTCACCAAGGACTGGGTGAAGGCCGCCTCCGACTCGGCGTTCCAGCAGGCGCAGAACGACGAGCGGGACCGGGTGTACTTCAACCCCGCCGTCAAGCAGGGCAAGGCCGACGGCATCGGCACTCTGGGCCAGTTCGCGTACTACGACGCCATCGTCATGCACGGCGACGGCGGCGACAGCACCAGCTTCAGCTCCATCCGCAAGCGGGCCCTGTCGAAGGCGAAGCCGCCGTCCCAGGGCGGCAACGAGGTCACGTACCTCAACGCCTTCCTCGACGCCCGCGTCTGGGCGATGAAGCAGGAGGAGGCCCACGAGGACACCAGCCGGGTGGACACCGCCCAGCGGGTCTTCCTGAAGAAGGGCAACCTGAACCTGGACCCGCCGCTCGACTGGAAGGTCTACGGCGACAGCTTCCACATCGGCTGACGCACCGGGTGACACGGCTGTGGCGCGTACGGCAGCACCCGCGAGGGTCGCCGTACGCGCCACAGCTGCGTACCGGCCTCGTACCGGGCCGTACCGGAGCGGGCCGTACCGACCGGACCGGACCGGACCGGATCAGTGCGCGGCGACCGGGGCCGCGACCGCCGGGCTCTGCTCCCGCTCCGACGGTTCCGGTTCCGGCTTCCTGCCGAGGTGGTTGAAGACCAGGTTGAGCACGATCGCCACCACGCAGCCGGTCGAGATCCCGGAGTCGAGCACCACGAGCAGGTCCTTCGGGAACGAGTGGTAGAACTCCGGCGCGGCGATCGGGATCAGGCCGACGCCCACGGCCGCGGCCACGATCAGCGCGTTCTCGCCCTTCTCCAGCGCGGCGGTCGCCAGGGTCTGGATGCCGCTCGCGGCGACCGAACCGAAGAGCACGATGCCCGCTCCGCCGAGGACCGGCAGCGGGACGAGCGCGATGACGGACGCGGCGACGGGGACCAGCCCGAGCACGACCAGGATGCCGCCACCGACGGCCACCACGAAGCGGCTGCGGACCTTCGTCATGGCGACCAGGCCGATGTTCTGGGCGAAGGCGCTGCACATGAAGCCGTTGAAGAGCGGGCTGATGGCGCTGCCCAGGGTGTCGGCGCGCAGGCCGCCCTCGATGGTCCGCTCGTCCGCCGGCCGGCCGACGATCCTGCCGAGCGCGAGCATGTCCGCGGTGGACTCGGTCATGCAGACCAGCATCACGATGCTCATGGAGACGATCGCGGCGATCTCGAACTGCGGCGCCCCGAAGTGGAACGGCGTCGGGAAGCCGACCAGGCCGGCGTCCTTGATGGCACCGAAGTCGGTGATGCCGACCGGGATCGCGATCAGGGTGCCGCTGATCAGACCGAGCAGGATGGCGATCTGCTGGAGGAAGCCGCGCAGCAGTTTGCGCAGGGCCAGGACGATCACCAGGGTGACGGCGGCCATGGTGATGTTGGTCGTGGACCCGTAGTCCGCAGCCGTCGCGTTCCCGCCCTGGGACCAGTTGAAGGAGACCGGCAGCAGCGAGACACCGATCAGGGTGATCACGGTGCCGGTGACCACGGGCGGGAAGAAGCGGACCAGTTTGCAGAAGTACGGGGCCAGCAGGAAACCGATCAGGCTGGCGACGATGATCGCGCCGAAGACGACGGCGATGCCCTCGTGTCCGCGGTCCTTGCCGATCGCCACCATCGGGGTGACCCCGGCGAACGAGACTCCGTTGACGAACGGCAGCCGGGCGCCGATCCGCCAGAAGCCGAGGGTCTGGAGCAGGGTGGCTATGCCCGCGGTGAACAGGCTCGCCCCCATCAGGAACGCGGTCTCCTTGGCGGTGAGGCCCACGGCGGGCCCCACGATCATCGGCGGGGCCACCACGCCCGCGTACATCGCGGCCACGTGCTGGAGGCCGCTGGTGAACATCTTCAGTGGGGGGAGGGTCTCGTCGACCGGGTGTTTCCGGTCCGGCGAGGCCGGATCGGGGGCGGTGTCGAGATGGGGGTCTGAATCGGATCCAGCGACTGCGTCGTTGCGAAACCTGGGCTTGGCTGCCACGGCGGTTCCTCCGGTCGGATACACGTCTGCGGTGACGTGGGTGTCAGGGAGGTGGTGCGTTGGTGCAGGTGGGGCAGGTCGTGCAGCTGGTGCGGGCAGCTTTGGTCACCGGTACGGGGCACGTGCGTCCAGGCACGCGCCACCGCACCGGTTGCCGTGGACCCCGCTCGGGTCCACGGCGACCGGCCGAGGGCCGTCCCCCTCGGCCGGCCGGTATCGGGGGTGCCGCGGGGTCAGGCCCCGGCGGCGATCCGGGCGAGGCGGCGGGCCTCGTCGCGGGTGGCGCGGGCGATAGCGTCCTCGTCCGCGGTGATCAGGTGGTTGTCCTCGACGACCGGCCTGCCGTTGACGAGGGAGAGCGTGACGGGGGCCGCCGCGCCGAAGACGAGTGCGATCACCGGGTCGGCGATGGAGGCGTGGGCGAGGGTGTCGAGCTTCCAGAGCACCAGGTCGGCGAGCTTGCCGGGCTCCAGGGAGCCGATCTGGTCGGCGCGGCCGAGCACCTGGGCGCCGCCGTGCGTTCCCAGGCGCAGCGCCTGGCGCGCGTTCAGGGCCTTCTCACGGTGGGCGCCGAGGCGGTTGATGAGCAGGGCGTTGCGCAGCTCGGTGTGGAGTTCGCCGGACTCGTTGGAGGCGGTGCCGTCGACGCCGAGGCCGACCGGGACGCCGGCCGCGAGCATGTCGGGGACCCGGGCGATGCCCGCGGCGAGCCGGGCGTTGGACGAGGGGCAGTGCGCGACGCCGGTTCCGGTGCGGGCGAAGGCGGCGATGTCGGAGTCGTTCATGTGGACGCAGTGCGCCATCCACACGTCCTCGCCGAGCCAGCCGGTGGACTCGAAGTAGTCCGTCGGTCCCATCCCGAACAGCTCGTGGCAGAACTTCTCCTCCTCCACGGTCTCCGAGCCGTGGGTGTGCATGCGCACCCCCTTGCGGCGGGCCAGCTCGGCGCCCTGCCGCAGCAGTTCGGTGGAGATGGAGAACGGGGAGCAGGGTGCGGCGGCGACCTGGGTCATCGCGTCGAACGACGCGTCGTGGTGCGCGTCGATGGTCGCCTCGGTGCCGCCGAGCGCGCCGTCGAGGGTCTCCACGGCGAAGTCCGGCGGCAGCCCGCCGTCCTTGACACTGCGGTCCATGGACCCGCGGGCGAGGGTGAACCGTACGCCCATGTCGCGGGCGGCCCCGATGATGGCGCCGGACAGGTCGCCGGACCCCTGCGGGTAGACGTAGTGGTGGTCCATGGCGGTGGTGACGCCGCCGCGGGCCATCATGGCGAGCGAGCCCTGGGCGGCGGCACGGACCATCGGCTCGTCGATGCGCGCCCAGGTGGGGTAGAGGGCGACCAGCCAGTCGAACAGGTTGTGGTCGGTGGCGAGTCCCCGGGTGATCCACTGGTAGAAGTGATGGTGCGTGTTGACCAGGCCGGGGGTGACCAGGTGCCCGGTGCCGTCGATGCGGCGTACGACGTTCGCCAGGCTCTCGGGGGCCCGGCCGGCGCCGACGGATTCGATGCGGTTGCCCGCGACGACGACATGGCCCGAGGCGTACTCGGTGTCGTCGGCGTCGACCGTCGCGATCGAACAGTTCTCGATGACGATGCGTTCCACGTGCTCGGGGGTTGCCGATGCTGCCATGGCGCTTCCTTCTCTTTCCGGCGGTGCGGGCACGGCAGGACCCTAGGAGGATTTGAGTGCCACGGCCGGGCGGCCGTGGGTGCCGAGATGGTGGAAGAACAGGTTGAGCAGGACCGCGACGAGCGCTCCGGCGCTGATGCCGGAGCCCAGTACGGTCTGCGCCCAGGACGGGAATCCGGCGTAGAACTCGGGCGCGGCGAGCGGGATGATGCCCGCGCCGAGCGCCACGGCGACCAGGATGATGTTGGAGCTGTCGTCGAGTCCGGCCTCGGAGAGGGTACGGATGCCGCTCACCGCGATCGAGCCGAACAGGACGATGCCGGCGCCGCCGAGGACCGGCATCGGCACCGTGGAGACCACCGCGCCGAGCACCGGGAAGACACCGAGGACCAGGAGCGCGCCTCCAGCGGCGGCGACGACGTAGCGGCTGCGGACCTTGGTCAGTGAGACGACGCCGACGTTCTGGGCGAAGGCGGAGGTGGGGAAGCCGCCGAAGACGGGTCCGAGGAGGGTGGCGATGCCGTCGGTGCGCAGACCCCGGGTGATGGTCCTGCCGTCGGTCTCGCGGTCGCAGATCTCGCCGATGGCGAGCATTCCGGCGCTGGACTCCGTCATCAGGACGAGCGTCACCAGGCAGAGCGAGATGATCGCGGCGGGCTGGAACTCGGGCGCGCCGAACGCGAAGGGTGTGGGCAGCGCGGCGACCGGGGCCGAGCGGAGCGCTCCGAAGTCCGCCATGCCGAACGGGATCGCTGCCAGGGTTCCGACCAACAGGCCGAGCAGCAGGGCCACTTGCTTGACGAAGCCGCGGCCGAAGCGCTGGATCAGCAGGATGACGAGGAGCGTGAAGGCGGCGAGTGCCAGGTGCTTCATGTCGCCGAAGTCGGCGGCGGTCCTGTCGCCGCCCTGTGCCCAGGCGACGGGCACCGGCATCAGGGTCACCCCGATGAGCGTGATGACGACGCCGGTGACCAGCGGCGGGAAGAAGCGCAGCAGCTTGCCGAAGAAGGGCCCGATGGCGAGACAGAAGACGCCGGCGACCATCACCGCACCGTAGATGGCGGGGAGCTGGTCCCCCGTGGCGTTGGTCTCGGCGATGGCGAGCATCGGCGCGATACCCGCCGAGGAGGCGGCGTTGACGAAGGGCAGCCGGTTGCCGACGAAGCCCTTGACCCCGAGGGTCTGCAGGAGGGTGGCCACACCGGCGATGAGCAGACTCGCGGCGATGAGCCGGGTCTGGCCCGCGGTGTCGAGGCGGACGGCCTGGCCGATGATGAGCGGGGGTGTGACCACTCCCGCGTACATGGCGGCGATGTGCTGGAGCGCGGCGGGCACGAGCCGCGAGGGGTGGAGCTTCTGGTCGACCGGGTGGACCTCGGGTCCTTCCGGCCGGGTGGAACACGGGCCTTCTGCCGGCCCTTTTGCAGGCGTTGCCATGGCTGGCTGTTCCCTCCGGTGTGGCGCATCCCCGCCGACTGCGGGCGGCGGGGATGCGCGCCCCGCGTCAGAGGTTGGTCATGTCGACCGGGATGTGCGGCTCGCAGCCGTCGCGCAGGATGGTGGCCTCGATCAGGCCGTAGGGGCGGTCGGCGGCGTAGTACACGGCGCCGTCCTTGGCTTCGTTCTCCAGGCCGAAGGCGGAGAGGTCCTGCCGGAAGTGGTGCTTGTTGGGGGCCGAGAAGCGGATCTCGTCGATCTCGCTGCGGCTGTTGATGACCCGCGAACCCATCTGGTACAGCGTCTGCTGGAGCGAGAGCGAGTACGTCTCCACGAACGCCTGCAGGATGTGCTTCCTGGACTGCTCGTAGGACTTCTCCCACTGCGGCATGCGCTGCTCGTCACAGGTCCAGTTGTGCCGCCACCACGTCGACAGGGATGTGGCGAGGATGCGGTCGTAGTCCTCCTGGAGCGTCGTGTACTTGTCCTTGATGTACCCCCAGAACTCGGAGTTCGTGGAGTTCATCACGGTCAGGTCCTTGAGCCCGGACAGGACTTCGAACTTCGCCCCCCCGTCACCTTCGGCGGAGTATGTGATCTGCGCGAGGCGGGTCTCCTGGCCCTTGCGGACGAAGGAGTGCTTGACCTCGTCGGCGCCGATGAACTTGGAGTTGCCGTCGGAGCCGGCGATGCGCTCCCAGGCGTACTCCTCGATGCGGATGCGCGCGCGGTGGATCGAGGGCTGGCTGTCCACGAAGTGCCGGGCGAGGTGGATGCCGTACTGCTCGGCCGACTCGATGCCGTATTCCTTGGCGAACGCGAAGCAGGTGTTCTTCGTGGTGTCCGTCGGAAGGCAGTGCGCGTTCGAGCCGTTGTAGTGGACGTCGTCCAGGTCGCCGGAGAGGGCGACGGAGACGTTCAGGTCCTTGATGTGGTGGGTGTCGCCGTCCCTCGTGATCTTGACGACGCGGTTCTCTGCTTTGCCGTACTGGTTCTGGCCGAGAATCGTGGGCATGTCTGCTAGCTCCCTCGGTAAACGGAGTAGCCGAACGGGTTGAGCAGCAGCGGTACGTGGTAGTGCTCGCCCGGTACGACGGCGAAGGTGATCGCCACTTCCGGGAAGAAGGCACCGCTGTCCCTTACGCGGGGGGCGTCCTGCTGCGCCTCGGCTTGCTTCTTGGCTGCGAAGTACGCCTCGGTCTCGAAGCCGAGACGTACATGGGTGGTGCCCTCCGGCAGCGCCGGCAGGTCCTTGCATCGCCCGTCCGCGTCGGTCGCGGATCCGCCGAGCGCCGCCCACGGTGCCTCGCTGCCGCTGCGGGCGGCGAGCGTGATGGCGACGGCCGCGGCGGGGCGGCCGATGCTGGTGTCCAGGATGTGGGTGGACACCGATGCGGTGGTGTCGGTGCTCAAGACCGTCACTCTCCTTCGGTTACGAGACGGGTCAGCCGGATGCGGTTGATCTTGCCCAGCTCGGTGCGCACGTTCCCACGCTCCTGCTCGGGCGAGTTCCCGATCCGGGACTTCACCGCGTCGCGCATCTGCTCGCCGGTGGCTCCGGTGGCGCAGATCAGGAAGACATGTCCGAACCGCTCCTGGTAGGCCAGGTTCAGTTCGAGCATCTCGGCCTTGAGTTCCTCGGTGGCGCCGGCCATCCCCCGCTGTTCGCGGGAGGAGGTCGGGTCTCCGGGCTTCGGGCGGCCGATCGGCGGGTGACCGGCCATCGCGTCGGCCAGATCCTGCGCGGTCAGTGCGGCCGTGGCGGCGTCACTGGCGAGAAGGAGGGCTTCCGCGGTGGCGTACGGGCGTCGGGAGAGGATCGCTCTTCCCCATGCCGCGCTGGCGCACACCTCGTGCAACGCGGTGGTGGCCTCGTCGTCCGCCAGGGTGTTGAACCGGGCGAGGCCCGGCGTGGAGCTCGAAGTCACGGGAGCCTCCGTGGCTGTTTTCGCTGTGCGTTTTTCGCTTCGCGTCGGTCGGGCTGCGGATAGCTAACGCCCTCCACAACACCACGTCAACACTTTGTTGAAATTACGCGAACGTAAAAAGCCGCCGCCCGGTGCTCCGGACGACAGCCCGCCGCGGTCTTCCACGACCTTCGCTCACCTACCGCCTCAACTACTCGCCTTTGGCGGCATTTTCCCTGTTCAGGTAGTTGTAGACGGTGAAGCGGCTGACCCCCAGCGCACCCGCCACCGTCTCCACACCGTGCCGCACCGAGAAGGCACCACGTGCCTCCAGGGTCCGCACCACCGACTGCTTGGTCCTGCGGTCCAGCTCGGCGAGCGGCATGCCGTGCCGGCGCTCCATGGCGGCCAGGATGTGGTCGAGCGACTCCGAGAGCTGGGGCAGCCGGACGGCTATGACGTCCTCGCCCTCCCAGGCCAGTACGACATCGTCGGGCTGGGCCTGATCGGGACCGAGCAGTTCGGCGCCCATGGCGTCGACGAGCGGCTTGACCGCGGTGACGAGCGGGTGGTCGGCCGGTTCGGTCACTTGGAGTCCTCCCCGACCACATTCACCTGGAGGGACACCCGGGTGGCACCCGATGCCAGGGCACGGCGCAGCAGTGAGTCCACCGCGGTGAGCACTTCGTCCGCGCCGCCTTCCGCCGTATTGCCGAAGGGACCGACGTCCACGGCGTCCAGGTCGGCCGACTGGATGACCTCGCGGGCCACGACCGCGTGGGCGGGCGCCTCGTCGAGATCGAACGGCTCGGTGGTGAACTCCACTCTCAAGCGCACTGTGCCTCCCTCATGCGTTCGCCGCGTCGCTGTGAAAGCCCGCGGCTCGGGCCCGACCCTAACGGACCTGCGCCGGGGCCGTGGGGAGATCGAACCGCCCTCAGTGACCGGCCGGGCGCGCGCCCGGGTACGGCAGGACGCAGACGGCGGCCGGGGCGGTGAATGTCTCACCTGTACGGGTCAGGGCGCCGTCGCGGGCGTCGACCCGGAAGACCGTCACCGTGCCGGACCGCTGGTTGGCCGCGAAGAGCAGTTTCCCGTCGGGCGAGAAGGCGGTGTGCCGGGGGAAGTCGCCGCCGACGGGCACGGTGTCGAGCAGCCGCAGCGCCGCCCCGTCGTCCTCGACGGCGTAGCGCGTCAGGCTGTTGTGCCCCCGGTTGGCGAGGTAGGCGAACCGGCCGTCGGCGGTGACCAGGAACTGCGCGGGGTAGCTGGTCCCCGCGTCACCCCGGTCCGCGGCCGGCGTGGGCCGGGGGCGTGGGTGCTTGCCGTCCGTGGGGGGTTTCCGCGGAGCATCCGTGCCGGTCCCGGTGGGCCGCGGGGCGCCCGGGGAGAGGGTGCCGGTGGCCGGGTCGTAGCCGCAGACGACCGCGGTGTTGTCGACCTCGCAGGCCAGGTAGGCGTGGCGGCCGCCGGGGTGGAACGTGAGGTGCCGGGGTCCGGCGCCGGGGCGCAGCACCGCGCAGGAGACCTGGTCGAGCGTGCCGCGCCGTTCGTCCAGCCGGTACGTGTACACGGCGTCGTTGCCGAGATCCACGGCGAGGACGTGGCCGCCGTCGGGGGTGGTGATGATCTGGTGGGCGTGCGGCCCGTCCTGGCCGGGGCCGGGCGGCGGCGCGGTATGGGTGACCAGGTCCGTGCGCTCGCCCAGCGAACCGTCACCCCGGATCGGGTGCACCGCGACGCTGCCCGAGGTGTAGTTCGCGGTGAGCAGCCACCGCCCCGTGGGGTGGACGGACAGATGGGTGGGCCCGGCCCCGCCCGTACCGCGCGTCCCGAGCACCCGGTGGCCGCCGTCCGGTGACAGGGCGATGGCGCTCACGCCGCCCCGGTCCTGTTCGTGGACCGCGTACACGGTGGCACCCGAAGGGTGCATGGCCAGGTACGACGGGTCGGCCACGCCCGTGATCACGGGACCGGCGGCGATCGCCCCGGTGACGGCGTCGTAGGTGGCCGTCCCGATTCCGGTGCCGCCGCCCTCGGCCGAGGTGCGGGTGCCGATCAGCAGCCGCGGGGCGGTACGCGGGTGCGGGCCCACGGCGGCCGCAGGGCCGGGCCGCGGGGAGCGGGGCGGCGCGGGAGCCACCGACAGGGCAGCGCCCGCGACGAGCACTCCGAGGACGGCGCGCCGGCTGGTGGCGTGGTTCATGCGAGGCACCTCGTACGGGGTCGGCTGCATCGGTCGGCACCAGCAACCCTGGCGCGACCCGGCCCCCGTCGGCAACCGGCGCGATTGGGGCGCCGGCCGGCGCAACCCGCTCGAAAGGCCCTGGACCGAATTCCGGGCACCCCCTTGACAGCTTCCGCAGCTCCGGGCAATCTTCCGTTACGTAGAAAGTAACTTCCGCAATACGGAAGGAGCGCCGAACCCTCATGGGCTACCCGGACCAGCGCTTCGATGTGAACCTTTCGATCCTCTTCACGGAACTCCCGCTCCTGGAGCGTCCCGCGGCCGCCGCCGCGGCCGGCTTCACGGCGGTCGAGCTGTGGTGGCCCTGGATCGAGACCCCCACTCCGCCGCAGGCCGAGCTCGACGCCCTCAAGAAGGCGCTCGACGAGGCGGGCACGCAGTTGGTGGGGCTGAACTTCTACGCCGGACAGCTGCCCGGCCCCGACCGCGGCGCGCTCTCCGTGCCGGGCACGGAGTCGGACCGCTTCCGCGCCAATATCGACGTGGCGGCCGACTTCGCCGCCTCGGTCGGCTGCAAGGCGCTCAACGCGCTGTACGGCAACCGCGTCGACGGCGTGGACCCGGCGGTACAGGACGAACTCGCCCTGGAGAGCCTGGTGGTCGCCGCCCGTGCGGCCGACCGGATCGGTGCGGTACTCCTGATCGAGACCCTCAACGAACCGGAGTCGCCGCGCTACCCCCTGGTGAGCGCACCGGCCGGGATCGAGATCGTCGACAAGGTCAATGCGGCGACCGGACTCGGGAACGCCAAGTTCCTGCTGGACCTGTACCACCTGTCGATGAACGGCGAGGACCTCAGCCAGGTCATCACGGCCTACGCCGCGAAGACCGGCCACGTCCAGATCGCCGACAACCCGGGCCGCGGCGCGCCCGGTACCGGCTCGCTCCCGCTGGAGCAGCTCCTCGACGAGCTGACGAAGGCCGGTTACGACGGCTGGGTCGGCCTGGAGTACAAGCCGGGCGACCAGGCGAGCGCCGATGCCTTCGAGTGGCTCCCGGCCACCGCGCGGGCCGCCCGCTGAGGGCGGCGGACTCCCTCTCGTACACACGTTTATCGGAAGGCACCCTCATGAGCAACAACCTCCCCAAGGTTGCGTGGATCGGACTCGGCATCATGGGCTCCCCCATGTCCGAGAACCTGATCAAGGCCGGTTACGACGTCACCGGTCACACCCTGGAGCAGGCGAAGATCGACCGGCTGGTCGCGGCCGGCGGCACCGGTGCGGGCTCGATCGCCGAGGCGGTCCGGGACGCCGATGTCGTCATCACGATGGTGCCCGCCTCCCCGCAGGTCGAGGCCATCGCCTACGGCCCCGACGGCATCCTGGAGAACGCGAAGTCCGGCGCGCTGCTGATCGACATGTCGTCGATCACCCCGCAGACCTCCGTGGACCTCGCGAAGAACGCGAAGGACAAGGGCATCCGGGTGCTGGACGCCCCGGTCTCCGGCGGCGAGGCCGGTGCCATCGAGGCGGTGCTGTCGATCATGGTCGGCGGCGAGCAGGCCGACTTCGACGCGGCCCAGCCCATCCTCCAGGCGCTCGGCAGGACCATCGTGCTGTGCGGTCCGCACGGCTCCGGCCAGACGGTGAAGGCCGCCAACCAGCTGATCGTCGCGGTCAACATCCAGGCATGCGCCGAGGCCGTCGTCTTCCTGGAGAAGTCCGGCGTCGACCTCGCAGCGGCGCTGGACGTGCTCAACGGCGGACTGGCCGGCTCGACCGTCCTGACCCGTAAGAAGGACAACTTCCTCAAGCGGGACTTCGCGCCGGGCTTCCGGATCGACCTGCACCACAAGGACATGGGCATCGTCACGGACGCCGCCCGCGATGTCGGTGCCGCGCTGCCCGTCGGCGCCGTGGTCGCCCAGCTCGTCGCCTCGCTGCGCGCACAGGGCGACGGCGGCCTGGACCACTCGGCACTGCTGCGCTCGGTCGAGCGCCTGTCGGGTCAGCCCGTCCAGGCCTGACCGGCCCGGCACCCCAGAGACTTCCGGACGGCGTCGGCGCTGACACCTGTCCTGTCGCGCCCAGGCGTCGGCGCCGTCCGGAATACCAGCCACCCAATTCAACAAACTGTTGACGTCGGGTTCGGGGCCTACTTACGCTCCTGGAGCCCCGAGCCGTCGCAGTTCAGCAGCTCCCGTACGGAAGGTCGCCCCGACACCATGACGCAGCGTGTGCTTACGACCGAGTCAGGCGCCCCGGTCGCCGACAACCAGAACTCCGCCACCGCCGGTGTCGGTGGCCCGATCCTCCTCCAGGACCAGCACCTGCTGGAGAAGCTGGCCCGCTTCAACCGGGAGCGCATCCCGGAGCGCGTGGTCCACGCCCGCGGCTCCGGCGCGTACGGCTACTTCGAGGT
The DNA here is from genome assembly GCF_045040875.1 of Streptomyces sp. NBC_00012. Classification (NCBI taxonomy): domain Bacteria; kingdom Bacillati; phylum Actinomycetota; class Actinomycetes; order Kitasatosporales; family Streptomycetaceae; genus Streptomyces; species Streptomyces sp. NBC_00012. The sequence continues at coordinate 1,846,817 of NZ_CP108309.1, forward strand.
GACCGACGACGTCACCGGTTTCACCCGCGCCGACTTCCTCTCCGCCGTCGGAAAGCGCACCGAGACGTTCATCCGCTTCTCCACCGTCGCCGACTCGCTGGGCGGCGCGGACGCGGTACGCGACCCGCGCGGCTTCGCCCTCAAGTTCTATACGGACGAGGGCAATTACGACCTGGTCGGCAACAACACCCCGGTGTTCTTCATCAAGGACCCGATCAAGTTCCCCGACTTCATCCACTCGCAGAAGCGCGACCCGTTCACGGGCCGTCAGGAGCCGGACAACGTCTGGGACTTCTGGGCGCACGCCCCCGAGGCCACGCACCAGGTGACCTGGCTGATGGGCGACCGCGGCATCCCCGCCTCGTACCGTCACATGAACGGCTACGGCTCGCACACCTACCAGTGGACGAACGCCGCGGGCGAGGCCTTCTTCGTCAAGTACCACTTCAAGACGAACCAGGGCGTGCGGTCCCTCTCCAGCGAGCAGGCCGCCGAACTCGCGGGCAAGGACGGCAGCTCGCACCAGACCGACCTGCTCCAGGCCATCGAGCGGGGCATGAACCCGTCCTGGACGCTGTACGTGCAGGTCATGCCGGCCGCCGAGGCCGCGGACTACCGTTTCAACCCGTTCGACCTGACCAAGGTGTGGCCGCACAGCGACTACCCGCTCCAGCGGGTGGGCCGGCTGGTGCTGGACCGCAACCCGGACAACGTCTTCGCCGAGGTCGAGCAGGCCGCGTTCTCCCCGAACAACTTCGTGCCCGGCATCGGTCCCTCGCCGGACAAGATGCTCCAGGGCCGCCTGTTCGCCTACGCGGACGCGCACCGCTACCGGCTGGGCGTCAACCACACCCAGCTCCCGGTGAACGCGCCCCGCACCGCGGTCGTCGACAACTACGGCCGCGACGGGCTGCACGCCACCCGCAGCGGTGCCCGTCACGACAAGAACTACGAGCCCAACTCGTACGCGGGACCGGCCCAGACCGACGCGGTGCTCTCCGCCCCGCTCGCCGTCCACGGCTGGACCGGCACCCACGCGGCGCCCGCCCACACCAAGGACGACGACTTCTTCCAGGCGGGTGAGCTGTACCGGCTCATGACCGAGGACGAGAAGGGCCGTCTGGTCGCGAACATCGCAGGGGGCCTTTCCCAGGTGACCCGCGACGACGTGACCGAGAAGAACCTCGCCCACTTCCACGCCGCCGACGCCGACTACGGCAAGCGCGTGGAGGAGGCGGTCCGCGCCCTGCGCGAGGACTGACCTCCCTCTGAGCCCTGCTCGCGCCGCGCACCCGGATGAGGGGTGTCGCGTGGCGCGGGCAGGACGAGGCCGCGGCGGTTGTGCGATGCCAGTGCGGTGGTGAGGGCCGGGATGCCTCCTCGTTCTCTGACCTGAAGAGGACGAACCCTCCCGGCCCGATCGCCGCCGCCGCGGCCCCTGTCATCACCTTCATTCCCACAGACCAGGGCGTGGAGCACGGATACGGTCCCGTGCTCCACGCCCTTCGCGGCGTTCCGGGCCGGTCACCCGGCCGGCAGGTCGTCCAGCGCGGTCGGAGCGGTGGCCGGGTCGCCCGGCCCGGCCTTTCCCGTCCAGCGGGCGGCCCGCTCCCGTGGCGGCACGGACGCGGAGCGGGCGGGAGACGCCTGGCCGGAGCTGGTCATGGTGCACGGCACCGGTCCCGAGGACGAGACCCAGGAGCAGCTGAGGACGGAGCGGGTGGGCGCGCCGACGCACCCTGCGCGCCGACGGCCGCCAGAAGCAGGCCGACCGGCTCGACGAGGGCTCGACGTCGGCCACAGCGATCCCCGTCCCGCGCCGGAGCACCTCGGGGACCGGGAGACGGTGACACCGCTCGCGCAGGTGCTCCGACCGTTCCGGGCACGCAGTGTTCCCCCGCCCCGGGAGCCCGGAGCGGGGGAACAGGACCGGTCGGCGGACCGTCAGGGCGCCGTGAGCGGGCGGATCGACGTCGGTGCGTGGGACGGGTCCGTCGCGATGTCCTCGAACTCGTTGACGGACGCGATGTCCGTACCGCTCATCGCGATGTTCGTCACGCGCTCCAGGATCGCCTCGACGACCACCGGCACCCGGAACTCCGCGGCCAGCTTCTTGGCCTCCTCGAAGGCCGGCAGCAGCTGGTCGGGCTCGGTGACCCGGATCGCCTTGCAGCCCAGGCCCTCGACGACCTTGACGTGGTCGACGCCGTACACGCCGAGCTCCGGCGAGTTGAGGTTCTCGAACTCCAGATTGACCTGGAAGTCGATGTCGAAGTTGCGCTGCGCCTGGCGGATCAGCCCCAGGTAGGAGTTGTTCACCAGGACGTGGACGTACGGGATGCGGTGCTGTGCGCCGACGGCCAGCTCCTCCAGCATGAACTGGAAGTCGTAGTCGCCGGAGAGCGCCACGACGGAGCCGTCCGGGTCGGCCGTGGCGACGCCCAGTGCGGCCGGGATCGTCCAGCCGAGCGGGCCCGCCTGGCCGCAGTTGATCCAGTGGCGCGGCCGGTAGACGTGCAGCATCTGCGCGCCGGCGATCTGGGAGAGGCCGATCGTGGTGACGTACCGGGTCTCGGGGCCGAACGCCCGGTTCATCTCCTCGTACACCCGCTGCGGCTTCAGCGGCACGTTGTCGAAGTGCGTGCGGCGCTGGAGGGTCGCCTTGCGCTCCTGCGTGGAGGCGGCCCACCGCGAGCGGTCCTTGAGCTTTCCGGCTGCCTTCAGCTCGCGCGCCACCTCGACGAACAGTTCCAGGGCCGCCCTGGCGTCGGAGGCGATGCCGAGGTCGGGGGCGAAGATCTTGCCGAGCTGGGTGGGCTCGATGTCGACGTGGACGAACTTCCGGCCCGCGGTGTAGACGTCCAGCTTGCCGGTGTGGCGGTTGGCCCAGCGGTTGCCGATACCGAGGACGAAGTCGGACTCCAGGAAGTTCGCGTTGCCGTAGCGGTGCGAGGTCTGCAGGCCGACCATGCCCGCGTTCAGCTCGTGGTCGTCGGCGATGATGCCCCAGCCCATCAGGGTCGGGACGACCGGGACGCCGGTCAGCTCGGCGAATTCGACGAGGAGCTCGGACGCGTCGGCGTTGATGATGCCGCCGCCCGCGACGAGCAGTGGGCGCTCGGAGGCGTTCAGCAGCTCCAGGGCCCGCTCGATCTGCTTGCGGGTCGCGGCGGGCTTGTGCACCGGCAGCGGTTCGTACAGATCGGGGTCGAACTCGATCTCGGTGAGCTGGACGTCGATGGGCAGATCGATGAGGACCGGGCCGGGACGGCCGCTGCGCATCAGGTGGAAGGCCCGCTGGAAGACGCCGGGGACCTGGGCGGCCTCCAGAACGGTCGTCGCGGCCTTGGTGACGGGCGCCGCGATCGAGGCGATGTCGACCGCCTGGAAGTCCTCCTTGTGGAGCACGGCGGTCGGGGCCTGGCCGGTGATGCAGAGGATCGGGATGGAGTCGGCGATGGCGGAGTAGAGGCCGGTGATCATGTCGGTGCCGGCCGGCCCCGAGGTGCCGATGCACACGCCGATGTTGCCCGGTCGCGCCCGGGTGTAGCCCTCCGCCATGTGGGAGGCGCCCTCGACGTGACGGGCCAGCGTGTGATGAACCCCGCCGGAGGCCTTGAGGGCCGCATAGAAGGGGTTGATCGCCGCGCCCGGCACACCGAACGCGTTGCTGACGCCTTCGCGCTTGAGGATCTCAACTGCCGCTCGGGCAGCGGTCATTCGAGGCATTGAGTGCTCCTGCTCGGACCTGGTGGAGTCGGGCTCTGTCGCGCCACCTGAGAGCACCAATTCCGCATTACGGAAACTTGATTCTGTGATACGGAAGTAAATCTAAAGCGCGCCCCGGCGACCGTCAAGAGACGGCGCACACGACCGCCGATGCGCCCACCCGTCCGCGAAGTACGCCAAGTCCCTCCCCAGGGCGTCGCTCTTGGTGGACGATGGGATTCGGAGCGGAGCCGGTCCGTCACGGCCGGTGCGGGCGCGTTCCGTGCGCCGGGGAAGCGCCCGTCGGCGGAGAACGACGCGGAACGCCCGGGGCCGGAGGGAGATCACGGTGGAGTCGGTGCCGGTACGCTGTCCGGCCTGCTGCCGCGACCATGTGTACAGTCCACCGGCCTACCCCTGCCCGTGCGGTGCGCCGACCGCCCCGCCCTTGCTGCCCGGCGCCCAGGTCGTGCCGATCACCCACCGCACCTGGAACGACGACTGGGTGAGGGTGCGCTGCCCCGCCTGCGGGCGCCAGGACCAGTGGCCGCAGCCCGAACTGTGCTGCCCGTGCGGGACGGTACTGCGCATCCCGGTCCGGCCGGTGGCGGCGCCCGGCGACGCACCCGCGTCCGGGGACGGAGCCCGTCCGGCCGGCCCCTCGCACATCCCGCTGCCGCGCACGGCCCCGGCCCCCCGGCCCGCGTTCCGCGCCGTCGCCATCCACAGCGCGGGCGACGCGCTGGCGACCGCGGCCCGGTATCTGAGGTGGCTGGGCTACCGCGAAGTGGTGCAGCTCTCGAAGCCCTCCCCCGCACTGATCGACCTGGTGGCCACCGGACTGCTGGCCCAGGTCGACACGGCCGGCCGGCCGACCACCCTGCGCGCCGTCGAATGCCTCTGGCTGGACGCGCTCAGCGCATCGGTCACCGGGGTCTTCTTCTCGCTCCCGGGGTACGCGCCGGACGCCTCGGCGCGCGCCGAGGGGCTGGGCATGCCGCTCTTCGTGATGGACCCGGCGGGGACACCCCAGCCGGTCAACGGCCCGGCCGACGAACTGCTCAGCAGCGGGGCCTGAGCGACATACTGGTCACATGCGCATCCGTACCGCCCGCCATGCCGACCTCCCGTTGCTCCAGGACATCGAACGTGCCGCCGGCGAGCCGTTCCGCATGCTCGGCATGTCCGCCGTCGCGGACGACGATCCTCCGGCGCTCGCGCTGCTGGACGACTACCGCCGGGCCGGCCGCGCCTGGGTGGCCGTGGAACCGGACGACCGCCCGGTCGGCTACCTGATCGCCGACCCGGTCGACGGGGCCGCCCACATCGAGCAGGTCTCCGTGCACCCGTCCGCCGCGCGGCGCGGCCTGGGCAGTGCGCTCATCGACCATCTCGCCGGATGGGCCGGCGAGCGCGGTCTGGTCGCGCTCACGCTCACGACCTTCTCCCACGCCCCCTGGAACGCGCCGTATTACGCCCGCCTCGGCTTCCGCACCCTTGACGACGGCGAACTCACCGACGGACTGCGGAAGATCAGGATTCAGGAGGCCGAGCACGGCCTGGATCACTGGCCAAGGGTCTGCATGCGACGCGAGATCCCGCACTCCGGGCGGCTCCGGCAGCTCACCGGAGCCGACCGGCAACACTGAGTGCGATCGGTCACGTTCAGGCCAGGGGGCCACAAATGTTCGGCTCGCTGTCAGTGGCGGGCCTTAAGGTGGTGCACATGGCTTTAACTCCACGGAACACACCTGACGACCGGCCGCGCGCGACCCGGCCGGCGCCTCCGTCCGCCGCCCGGGCGAACGAGGCGATACGGGCGTTCGTGGACGCGCGCGCCGGCCAGGACTGGTCCTCGGTGGAGTCCGCCGCCTACGAGGTGCTGCTGATCGAATGGGCGGCCGCGACCCGGGGCGGCACCGGCGACATCATCGAGGCCGCCTGACCGCGCCCGGAGCGATCCGGCCCTACTGCCCGTAGCCCTCCCGCAGTTCGATCTTCCGGACCTTCCCGCTGACCGTCATCGGGAAGGTCTCCAGGATCCGCAGCCGCCGCGGGATCTTGTAGTAGGCCAACTGCTCGCGGCAGTAGGCCGTCACCTCGTCCAGGGTCGGCGGCTCCGCCGGATTCCTCGGGATCACACAGGCCAGGATCTCCTCGCCGTAGGTCTCGTCCGGTACGCCCACCACCTGCACATCCGCGATCTTCGGGTGACCGTAGAGGAACTCCTCGATCTCCCGCGGATACACGTTCTCGCCACCGCGGATGATCATGTCCTTGATCCGGCCGACGATCTGTACGTAGCCGTCCTCCCGCATCACCGCGAGGTCGCCGGTGTGCATCCAGCGGCCGGCGTCAATGGCTTCGGCGGTCCGGTCGGGCTGCTCCCAGTAGCCGAGCATCACGCTGTAGCCGCGGGTGCACAGTTCGCCCGCCGCACCGCGCTCCAGCGTCACGCCGGTCACCGGGTCGACGACCTTGACCTCGATGTGCGGCATCACCCGGCCGACGGTTCCGGTGCGGCGCTCCAGGTCGTCGTCGCGGCGGGTCTGGGTGGAGACCGGCGAGGTCTCCGTCATGCCGTAGCAGATGGAAACCTCGTCCATGTGCATCTCGGCGACGACCCGCTTCATCACCTCGACCGGGCAGGGCGATCCCGCCATGATGCCGGTGCGCAGCGAGGAGAGGTCGTACGAGGCGAAGTCCGGCAGGTTGAGCTCGGCGATGAACATGGTGGGGACGCCGTAGAGCGAGGTGCAGCGCTCCTGCTGCACGGCGGCGAGCACGGCGGCGGCCTCGAAGGCGGGGGCCGGGATCACGATGCAGGCGCCGTGCGAGGTGATCCCGAGGTTCCCCATGACCATGCCGAAGCAGTGGTAGAAGGGGACCGGCAGACAGACCCGGTCCTGTTCCGTGTAGGCGACCAGCTCACCCACGAAGTAGCCGTTGTTGAGGATGTTGTGGTGGGAGAGGGTGGCGCCCTTGGGGAAGCCGGTGGTGCCGGAGGTGTACTGGATGTTGATCGGGTCGCCGCAGGACAACTCCGCTTCGCGGGCGGCGAGTTGCTGCACCGTCACGGAACCCGCGGCGGCCAGCAGCTCGTCCCATGACGGATCGCCTATGTAGTGCACGGCGCGCAGCGCGGGGCAGTCGGCGCGGACCTGGCCGACCAGTGCGCGGTAGTCGCTGGTGCGGTGCGAGAGCGAGGAGACCAGGAGCGAGATCCCGGCCTGCTTCAGCACGTACTCCAGCTCGTGCGCGCGGTACGCCGGGTTGATGTTGACCATGATGGCGCCGATGCGGGCGGTGGCGTACTGCACCAGCACCCACTCCGGGCAGTTGACCGCCCAGATCCCGACCCGGTCCCCCTTGACCACCCCCGACGCCATCAGGGCACGGGCCAGTTCGCCGACCGCCGCACCGAACTCGGTGTAGGTCCAGCGCCGCCCGGACGCGACGTCCACGAGTGCCTCGCGGTCGCCGAACGCCTCGATCGCGCGGTCGAGGTTGCCTCCGATGGTGTCGCCGAGGAGCGCCGTGGTGCCGGTGCCGTGCGCGTAGGAGAGCTCGCTCATCGCAGATCGCCCTCGTCGTACTCGGTGCCGGTGCCCTTGGCCGTGCGCTCGCGGAGTTCGATGCGGCGGATCTTGCCGGAGACGGTCTTGGGCAGCTCGGCGAACTCCAGCTTGCGGACCCGCTTGTAGGGGGCGAGGACCGCCCGGGAGTGCTCGAACAGCACCTTCGCCGTCTCCGGGCCGGGCTCCCAGCCCTCCGCGAGCACGACGTACGCCTTGGGAACGGAGAGCCGGACCGGGTCGGGGGCGGGGACGACCGCCGCCTCGGCGACCGCCTCGTGCTCCAGCAGGGCACTCTCCAGCTCGAACGGCGAGATCTTGTAGTCGGAGGCCTTGAACACGTCGTCGGCGCGGCCGACGTAGGTGATGTAGCCGTCCGCGTCGCGCGAACCGATGTCGCCGGTGCGGTAGTAGCCGCCCGCCATGGCTTCGGCCGTCCGGTCCGGGTCGCCGTGGTAGCCGGTCATCAGGCCCACCGGGCGGCCGGACAGGTCGAGGGAGATCTCGCCCTCGGCGGCGCCGGGCTCGCCGGTGACCGGGTCCAGGAGCTCGACCTTGAAGCCGGGGCTGGGCCGCCCCATCGAACCGGCCTTGAGCAGCTGGCCCGGGGTGTTGGCGACCTGGACGGCGGTCTCGGTCTGGCCGAAGCCGTCCCGGATGGTGATGCCCCAGGTGCGCCGCACCGTCTCGATGACCTCCGGGTTCAGCGGTTCACCGGCGGCGACGACCTCGCGCGGCGGGGTCTTCAGCTGGGAGAGGTCGGCCTGGATCAGCATCCGCCAGACGGTGGGCGGGGCGCAGAAGCTGGTGACGCCCGAGCGGTCCATCTCGGCCATCAGCCGGCCCGCGTCGAAGCGGGTGTAGTTGAAGATGAAGACGGTCGCCTCGGCGCTCCAGGGCGCGAAGAGGTTCGACCAGGCGTGCTTGGCCCAGCCGGGCGAGGAGATGTTGAGGTGGACGTCCCCGGGCTTGAGGCCGATCCAGTACATCGTCGACAAGTGGCCCACGGGGTAGGACACATGGGTGTGCTCGACGAGCTTGGGGCTGGCGGTCGTGCCGGAGGTGAAGTAGAGCATCAGCGGCTCGTCGGCGTCGGTCTCCCGGTCCGCCTCGAAGGTGTCCGGCTGCTCGTCGGCCCCGGTGTACGAAAGCCAGCCGGGGACCTCGGCGCCGACCGCGAACCGGGTGTAGCCGCCGGGCACCTCGTCGAACTTCGCGGTGTCGGCGTCCCGGACCAGGACGTGGCGGACCCGGCCGCGCTCCACCCGGTCGCGCAGGTCGACCGGGCCGAGGAGCGGGGTGGCGGGGATGACCACGGCGCGCAGCTTCATCGCGGCGAGGGCCGTCTCCCACAGCTCGACCTGGTTGCCGAGCATGACGAGGATGCGGTCCCCGGCGCGCACGCCCCGGGCGCGCAGCCAGTTCGCTGCCTGGTTGGAGCGGGCGGACATCCGGGCGAAGGACACCTCGGTGCGGCTGCCGTCCTCCTCCACGATGTGCAGGGCGGTGCGGTCGTTGTTCTCGGCGATGGCGTCGAACCAGTCGAGTGCCCAGTTGAAGTGGTCGGTCCTGGGCCAGCTGAAGCCCTCGTAGGCCGCTTGGTAGTCCTCGCGGTGCTTCAGCAGAAAGTCCCGGGCAGCCCGGAACGTTTCCGTCGCGCTGGTTGCCGACATGTGCCCTCCTCATTGCGGACCGGACCGGTCACCTGGAGCGTCCGGCAATTGGGGGCGGTGTCGCGGGGCCGGGTGCGCACATCTGCCGCGTCGTCGTCGATCACCATGGCTCCGCCATGCCTCGATCCTCCGCCGTGCAGCTGCACGCGCCCGGCCCCGCTCGTTCACCCACCCCTCAATTGCCGGACGCTCCTGACATCATGTAAACAGTGACCCAGGTCTCACCACCCCCGAACGGGGGTGCAGCGAGGGGGGCGGTCGAGCCCCCGGAGCCGGGCAGGGAGGCGTCAGCGTGCCGGAATCCGTCGATGCGGTCGAGATGCAGACGGCGCTGCTGCGGCTGCGCCGGACCAGTGGCCTGCCGGTGGCCTTCGGCGGGCTGCTCGCCGACGCCCGTCATGCCCGGATCGCCGAGCTGAACGGGGCGCAGACCAGCGTGCTGCGCGGGCTCGTCATCTCGGCGGGAAGCGGGCTCGGCGGCAAGGCGATCGCGCTGTCCCGGCCGTGCGCGGTCACCGATTACCACTCCTCGCGCCACATCAGCCACGAGTACGACCTGGCGGTCGCGGCTGAGGGCCTGCGCTCGGTGGTCGCGGTCCCGGTGGTGGTGCGGCGCAAGGTGCGCGGGGTGCTGTACGGGGCGCTGCGTGAGCCGATCACGCTCGGGGACCGTACGTTCGACGCCGCGGTCGCCGCCGCCCGCGACGTGGAGCAGGCCCTGGTGGTGCGGGACGAGGTGCAGCAGCTGCTGTCCGTGACCCGGGAACAGGTCACGGACCCGAGGGCGGCCCCGGAGGCGTGGGAGAACGTCCGCGAGGCGCATCGCGAACTCCGGGCCCTGGTCCCGAAGGTCGTAGACCCGGCGCTGCGCGACGAACTGCTCACGGTGTGCGGGCTCCTGGCCTCGGCGGCCGGGGACCGGACGCCGAGGCCCTGCGGGGTGCAGCTGGCGCCGCGCGAGCTGGACGTGCTGGCCTGCGTGGCGGCGGGCGCGACGAACGCGGTGGCGGCGGAGCGGCTCGGGCTGCGACCGGAGACGGTGAAGGGCTATCTGCGTTCGGCGATGCGCAAGCTGGGGGCGCACACCCGGTTGCAGGCGGTGGTGGCGGCCCGGCGGGCGGGGCTGCTGCCCTAGGGTCTTTCGTTTGAGTCGAGGAACGTCGCGAACCGGATGTCGTACCCGTCGGTGCCGCCCGCCGGAGGTGCCATGACGGAGAGCATCCGTACGGCCTCCTCCGTGACCGTGTCGCGCTCCGCCCGGCTCAGGGTGCCGAGCGGCTGCACGGTGAGCGCCCCCGCCCCGGAGCCCGGTCCGCCGCCGTCGCCCAGCCGCCAGATCGCGGCGAGGAACCCGTCGACGAGCACCGTGCCGTACACCTGGTTGCCGTTCCCGTTGCGCCCCCGGTACCGCGGCGGGATCACGCGGGTACGGTCCGCGTGGCTGAGCAGCACATTGTCCAGCTCGGGCAGGAAGCGCGGCGGGGCCGGCGTGTCCTCGTCCGGGCGCGGGGCGTCCGGCAGGTCGAAGAGCTCGACCCCGTTCTCGTCCCGGAAGGTGACGAGCTGCGGCCGCAGCCGCTCGAACACCTCCCGCAGCCTGGTCAGCCCGGCCCATGTCTGCATGTCGCGCACCGAGGCAGGCCCGAAGGCCCCGAGGTAGCGCAGTACCGCGGCATCGGGCGCGGGAGCCGGCTGCGACGGGGCGCCGAGCCAGTGCTCGACGGTGGTCAGCGCTACCTGGCCGCTCCTCCCCCACACCCCGCGAGGGGTCACCTGGACCAGCGGCAGCAGGCAGCGGGCGGCCATGCCCAGGGACTGCGGGTCGGCGTCGGGCCACTCGGCGTGCAGCGCCTCGCGGATCTCCTTGGGCGTACGGGGCCGCTCCTCGACGAACTGCCTGCCGACCGACCTGAGCCGGTCCCGGTCCACCCCGACGAGCCCCTTGCGGAAGATGTTGAGCTCCCGGTCGCGCGCCGGCTGGACCAGCGGGCGCAGGGTGAGCGCGTCGGCGGCGGTGTGCAGGTGGATGGTGGAGCGCAGGGTGACGATACGGACCACCTCGCGGGACTCCATCAGGTCGGCGAGCTCTGCCGGGTCGAAGCCGTCGAGGCGGGCGAAGAGCTGGTAGTACGGCGGTCTGGTGTTCTGCGCCTGCAGGCCGACCAGGTGCTCCACGGCGTCCTTCGCGGACATCTCGGCGCGGCGCAGCAGCAGCTGGCGCTCCAGAGTGGCCCGGTTCAGCGCGCGAGGGGACAGCACGGCGGGTACGGCGAGGTTCTTCCTGACGGCCATGGGGTGCACGGTACGCGGCCTTGCGGACAGCTTCCGTCCTCTTCGGGGAATGCGTTCCGCCGCCGTGCGCCCGCCATGCCGCCCTGCCGCAGGACCCGGGATCGGCGGACGGCCGCCCGCATCATGGGTCGGTGATCAGTGTTCTGTTCGCCGTCCTCACCGCGCTCAGCAATGGCGCCGCCTCCGTACTCCAGCGCCGTGCCGCCCGTACCGTCCCCGACAACGAGGCGATGCGTCTGTCGCTGATCGGGCATCTGGTGCGCCAGCGGCTGTGGCTCGCGGGGATCGGCCTGGTGATCGTCGCGGCCGTCTGTCAGGCGGTGGCGCTGGCCACCGGGCCGATCGCCGTGGTCCAGCCGATCTTCGTGATCGAACTGCCCGCCACGCTGCTGATGGCCGCGTCCGTCATGCGCGTCCGGCTGTCCCGGCGGGTCTGGTACGGGGTGGCGGCCGTGACGCTCGGGCTGGCCCTGGGCATGGCTTCCGCGGCTCCCGGCGGTGGCAGTACGAGCGTGCACGGGTTGGCCTGGGTCCCCGCGCTGATCCTGACCGGGCTCTTCGAGGCGGCGCTGATCGGCGCGGCCCTGGGCAGCCGCGGCAACACCCGGGGCGCGCTGCTCGGCCTCGCCGCCGCGTGCGGGTACGCCCTGACGGCAGCGCTCATGAAGGACGCCATGGCACGGCTCGAAGGGGGCGGCGGGGCGGCAGCGCTCCTGACGTCCTGGCAGCTGTACGCCACCGCGGCGGCCGGGGCGGGCGCCCTGTTCCTCCTCCAGAACGCCCTTCAGGCGGGCACGCTGGTCGCCGTCCAGCCGATGCTGACCCTCGGGGACGCGCTGATCAGCGTGGTGTACGGGGTGACGCTGTTCGGCGAGGAGCTGCGCACCGGGTGGTGGGTGCTGCCCGAACTGGTCGCGATCGCCCTGATCACGGCGGGCTGCGTCGAGCTGGCCCGCTCCCCGCTGGCGGCCGGGAACCCGGCCCCGCCCGCGCGCCGGGTGAGATGAGCCGGCCGCGGGCCCCGGCCCGGACCGGGGCGATTGCGCCGGACCGGGTCGCGCCGCCCGGCCTCTCGGAGCTATTCTCCGGTCGAGCCATGTGTGGCGAACGGGCAAGGGGCCCGGTTCTTTTCTGGGGGTCGGTGTGGTTTCTGGTCGCGTTGTGCGGTTCGACGGAGCTCGGGGATACGGCTTCATCTCGCCGGATCATGGGGGTGAGGACGTCTTCCTCCATGTGAACGACATGCTGATCCCCGAGTCCTACGTACACACGGGCACGGCGGTCGAGTTCGAGATCGAGGACGGTGACCGCGGCCTGAAGGCGTCGTCCGTCCGGCTCGCCGAGGGGCCCGACGGGAAGCCGCTGACTCCGCCGAGGCCCGTGGGCGTATCCGCCTCCGGGGCGCCCGACGACGACACCCTGTGCGATGTGCTCAGCGCGGCCGAGTACACCAGGGACGTGACCGACGTACTGCTGGAGTCCGCACCGACGCTGACGGGTGCTCAGATCCTGCAGATCCGGCGCGGGTTGCTGCAGTTCGCCAAGAACCACGGCTGGACCGAGGGCTGACGGCCGCCGGGCCGTCCGCCCGCGGCCGTCACCTCGGCGTCCGGCCGCTCGGCTCCCGCACCACCAATGGGGTGCCGAGCACCTGGTGTCCGCCGCTGGCCAGCATGCGCACCTCGCCCCGGTCGCTGATCTCCGCGCGCACGATCCCGGTCTCGTCCTCGTAGATCGGGAAACCGCCCGCCCCCGACTGTGCCGTGCGCCGGACGGTCACCGTGTCGTCCTCCACCGCGGACGCCTGAAATACCAACTGGTAGCTCTCCGGGTAATCCATGACCGTTCTCCGATAGCGGATGGGGCAGGGCATGTTCCGCCCGCATCTTCCATGGTCCCTCCGACCGGCCCTCGGCGCCCGAGCAGCGGTCCACGGCGGCGGGCACATGCCCCGGCGACCCTCGGCCTCCCGCGCGGGAGACCGTTATCCTGAAGCCATACGGGCGGTTCGACAGCACTCGGGCACATACCGCATGAATGACCCGTTTTCCCCCGAGTCGTGTGCACGGCACGCACGCCCGGGATCCCCGAGACCGGGAAGGGACAACGCCATGAACGATGCCGACAGGGGAGACGATGTCTACCAGCCCCAGCAGCCGGAGGCCTCGGACCTCACCGAGCAGCTCGACGTCGAGGACACCCTGGACAACCGGGGGCTGACCGACGCGCTCGACGAGGGCTACTCCCCGCCCGAGCGGCCGTGGGCGGTGGAGGACCGGGGCACCACCGCCGCCGAACAGCACGACGGCGAGACGCTGGAGGGCCGCCTGGCCCGCGAGCTCCCCGAGTCCTCCGACACCGTCGGCGACGGCCTCGGGGACCTGCCCGACGGCGACGGCGAGCTCTGGGACGCGGAGGTCGGCACACTACGCGCCGGCCGGCTCACCCGGCAGCTGGACATCGACGAGCCGGACACCATGGCGGGCGAGGACGTCGGGATCGACGGGGCCGCGGCATCGGCGGAGGAAGCCGCCATGCACGTGGTGTCGGACGGCCGGATCTGAGACGGCGCCTCCCCCGCCCGGACCCTTACGCCGGAGGTAATCGACGCCCTCACCGCCATCGGACATCGTGTTCCTCACCAGCACACGAGAGCCCGGCCGGGAGCCGGGACGCGAGGAGAGGGCACCACGATGACCGCATACGCCGAGGCCGTTCAGCGCTACTTCGCCGCCTGGAACGCGGCCACCGCCGAGGAGCTGGCGAAGGCCGTGGCGGCCGCCTTCACCGAGAGCGCCACCTACACCGACCCGCTGGCCGATGTGCGTGGCCACGAAGAGCTCGCGGCCACGATCGACGGCGCCCACCAGCAGTTCCCCGGCTTCGAGTTCCGGCTCACCGGCACGCCGGACGGCCATCACGGGATCGCGCGCTTCGGCTGGGAGCTGGTCTCCACCGCCGACGGCTCGGGGCCCGTCGCCGGCTTCGACGTGATCACCCTGGCCGACGACGGACGCATCGCCTCGGTCAGCGGCTTCCTCGACCGGGTGCCGGGCGCCTGAGCGTTACCGGGAGGCGGGCCCGGTGCCGCTGCACGCCTCCTTCGCACCGCCCCGCCGTCAGGCCGGCTCGTCGAGGAACCTTCCGCCCTCCAGCATGGTCTTGAGCGTCGAGAGGATCATGATCCAGCCGCCGCTCACACCCTCCAGCATCCTGCTGTCGGGGCTGTCGAACCCGTCGTGGGTGAGGGTCAGCTTGATGCCCATCTCGGGCTCCTCGGCCGGTTCGATGCCGAGGGCGACCTTCGACCGCTCCCGGACGGCCCGCTCCCACTCCTCGTCCGAGGCGAAGTCGAACATCTGGCGGTGCATGGGCTGGAGGGTGTGCCAGGTGTACGCGAGCCGCTTGCCGGGCTCGGCCTCCAGGACCCGCTGGCCGACCTCCTCGAACTCGCCGTCCGGGTCCATCTTCCAGCGGACCGGCGCACCGGTCTCCCAGGTCGATTCGGGGCCGTAACCGCCCATGTAGACCTTGATGGATTCCGGGTCGGTCAACGCCTCGTAGAGCTTCTGGGCGGTGGTCTGGATGTAGATGACGTAGACGAACTCTGGCTTGCCCATGGCCGTTCCTTCCGGAGTCCCTCTCACGGTCCTCCACCGTAGGCAGCCGAACGGTCGCCCGTCGAACGGAGCGGCACCCGCAGACCCGTCCCCCCGGGTCCGGGCCCGGGCCGTCCCCCGCGCCGGGACGGGTCTACGGGGTGTCGGCGAAGTCCCGTCCCGCCGGTGAGCGGGAGGTCCGCGGCTGCTCGGGGAGCGCGGCGAGTCCGGGGGCCGGCTCCAGCGGGCGGTCGGTGAAGAAGCGGGCCGCGAGGTCCGCCACGTCGTCCGGACGCTCCAGGACGACCCAGTGGTCGGACTCACCGATCGTGAGGAACCGGCTGCCCTCGATCGTGGCCGCGAAGGCGCGCTGTCGCTCCGGCGAGGTCACCGTGTCGTGCTCGCCCGCGAAGACCAGGGCCGGTACGCCGGTCAGCCCGCCGGAGAAGTCCGGCCGGTGCCCCAGGGCCCGGTGCAGCGACTGCGCGGCGTGCGGGGAGTGGGTGAGGGCGTACAGGAACGAGCGCCTCACATAGCGTCGCGCCAACTCGCCCCGGTGGACCCTGCGTTCGGGGTCCTGGCACATCAGCACCCCGGCGGCCAGTCCGGCCAGCCCCTCCAGGTCACCGGTCTCCAGCCGGTCGACGGCGCGGCCCCACCGGGCCCGCTGGTCGTCGGTGATGTGGGCGGGCACCCCGCCGAGCATCAGCCGGGCGATCCGGCCGGGATGCCGCTGCGCGCAGCCGAAGGCGATCGAGGTGCCGTAGGAGAAGCCGAAGAGGTTGGCCCTCGGCACGTTCAGATCGTCGATGATCCCGGTGACGGCGGCGTGCAGGACGTCGTCGCCCGCACCGGGCGGGAGCGGGTCCGCGTCGCCCATGCCGGGCAGGTCGGCGGTGACCACGGAGGCGAGCGGCCCCAGATGGTCGTCCATCTGCGGCCAGCCGTACATCCCCTGGAGCGCGCCGCCGAGGACGATGACCGGCTCGGTGCGCGGCGAGGGCCGTCTCAGGACCCGGTAGCCGTAGCGCAGCCCGTGCACCGACAGGGTCCGGATGATCTCGTCGGCCATGGTGGTTCGCCTGCCTCTTGGTTTCCGGGTCAGGCCCTGGTGAGAACGAGTGCGGCGTTGTGTCCACCGAACCCGAGCGAGGTCTTGACGGCCGCGTCGAAGGTGCCCCGCCGGGCCTCCTTGCTCACCACTTCGATGGGGATCGCGGGGTCGGGGGCGTCGAGATTCACGGTGGGCGGTACGAGTCGGTGTTCCAGCGCCAGCACGGTCAGTGCGGTCTCGATGCCACCGGCGGCGCCCAGGGTGTGTCCGGTCATCGCCTTCGTCGAGGTGACCAGGGGGTGCTCGCCGAGGACCCGGCGCAGCATCGTCGCCTCGATGAGGTCGTTGGAGACGGTCGAGGTGCCGTGGGCGTTGACATGGCCGATGTCCCGGGCCGTGATCCGGGCGTCCGCGAGCGCGGAGCGCAGCGCCCGCTCGATGCCCAGGCCGTCGGGGTCCGGGGCGACGGCGGAGTGGGCGTCGCTGGAGGCGCCGTAGCCGGCGATGTGCGCGCGGACGTCGGCGCCGCGGGCCAGTGCGTGTTCCGGCCGCTCCAGCACGAGGAGCCCGGCACCCTCGCCGACGACGAAGCCGTCGCGGTGGGTGTCGAACGGGCGGCAGGCCGCCTCGGGGTCGTCGCGCCGGGTGGAGACGGCCTTGAGCTGGCAGGCGCTGGCGATCAGCAGCCGGGAGCAGACCGATTCGGCGCCGCCCGCGATGACGATGTCGCAGGCGCCGATGCGGAGCATCTGATGGGCGGTGCCGATGGCGACGGTGCCGGAGGAGCAGGCGGTGGAGACGGCCTGGCTCGGACCGAGGGCGCCGAGGTCGGTGGCGACGCTGCTGGCCGCGCCGTTGACCACGGTGAGCGGGGCGAGTTTCGGGGAGACCCGGCGGGCGCCGCGTTCGGTGAGGACGGTGTGCTGCTCGTCGTAGAACGGCAGTCCGCCGTGGGCGGAGCCGATGACGACGGCGACCCGTCCGCCGTCCCAGGCCGAGGGGTCGAGACCGGCGTCGGCGACGGCCTCGCGGGCCGCGATGACGGCCAGTTGCGAGAAGCGGTCCATCAGCCGCGCGGTCGCCACCCCGAGCAGTGCCCGCGGGTCGAGACCGGTGATGGTGTACATGAAGTCGCAGGGCAGGCCGTGGAGTTCGGGCCGGTGCAGCACCGACGGGGCGGTCGACGCCTCACGGACGGCGCGCCAGGTCGCTTCGGCCCCGACGCCCGCGGCGGTGACCATGCCGATCCCGGTGACGGCGGCGGCGAACGGATCGGGGCGGTACGGGCGGCCCGTCACGCGGCTGCCTTGCGGTGCACCAATTCGACGAGCCGTCCGACGGTGTCCCGCGAGGTCAGCTGGACATCGTCCAGATCGACACTCATCCGGTCCTCGATGATCAGCCGCAGTTCCTCCAACGCCAGTGAGTCGAGCCGGAGCTGACGGAGCGGCACTTCCGCGCCGATGGCGAGGGGGTCGGTGCCGAAGTTCGCCACCAGCAAGGTGCTGATCTCTTCTGCCGTGCTCATGGTGGCGCTCCTGCGCTCTCGTACGCGGTGACGCCCTGCCGCGTGAGGTGTGAGTGCCATCGGGGGACGCCGGCTGGTCCGGAGGAACCATTTATACGCCTTCGCGAAGGTGAGGCCGATCCGCGTTCCCCCGTGCGGTGGGGGGCTGTCCAGGTGTACGAATTCAGCGGTTCACGGTGACCGGTCGCGGCGGTCCGCGGCGGCCGTTGCGATGGCGGCAGCGAACCCGCTCGCCCGCCGTCCCCGGGCCGGCGCCCGGTCCGTACACTCCGCGATCATGACGATCGACATGACCCACGCCGACGGCCCCGCGCTCTTCCCGACGATGTCCACCATGCGCGCGATGCGCCGTCTGAAGCCGGAACCGGTGCCGGACGAGACGCTGGAGCAGCTCGTACAGGCAGCCGTCTGGGGCCCCAGCGGCGGCAACATGCAGTGTTACGAGTACGTCGTGGTGACCGACCGCGAGGTGATGGCCCGTCTGGCGCCGCTGTGGAAGCGTTGCGTGGACGCCTATCTGGCGACGACCGGGAAGTACGCCCCGAAAGGCATGGACGACGCGGCGTACGACCGGATGGTCGCCGCGATCGAGCACCAGCGCGACCACTTCGCCGACACACCGGCGCTGATCGTGCCGTGCTACCGGTTCCCGGAGCCGCGCCTGGACGAGGAGGGGCTGCTGGCCTCCGCGCAGGCGCTCGGCCCGGCCGCGACCGAGCACATGATGAACACCCAGACGCGCTTCCAGGCGCTCGCGGAGGGCTCCTGCGTCTACCCGGGCGTGCAGAACGTCCTCCTCGCCGCGCGGGCCCTGGGGCTCGCGGCGAACATCACCATCTGGCATCTGATGCTGGAGCAGGAGTGGAAGGAAGCCCTCGGCATCCCCGAGGACATGCACACCTATGCCGCCATTCCGGTCGGATGGCCGCTGGGCAGCTTCGGCCCGGTGCGGCGCCGCCCGGTGGCGGACGTCGTCCACCGCGACCGCTGGTAGCACGGAGCCGCGTCGGCCCTGCCCGGTGACGGCCCGTCCGTTCACCGGGCAGGGCACCGGCTTCCGCATCAACTCCATTGGAGTGAGAGGCAGTTCGACACACCGGCAAATGATTGTCATGCACTGACCAGATGGATACGCTGAGCGGGCTTCACGGCCCTCGGCCCACCCCACTCGGGCCCGGGGGCCGTTCTCATTCCCCCCACCGAGCAGGAGCAGGTATGCCCAGCCGCACCGCCGCCCACACCAAGGGCCGCGCATCCGTCCTGGCGGCCCTCACCGCCACCGTCCTGACCGTGACCGGCACGCCGGCCTTCGCCGCTCCGGAGGACGGCCACCCGATGGACCGGGCGTTCACCCGGGCCGCCGCGGAGTTCGACGTACCGCGCGATCTGCTCGCCGCCGTCGGCTACGGCGAGACCCGGCTCGACGGCCACTCCGGGCGCCCCAGCCAGGCCAACGGCTACGGCGTGATGCATCTGGTGAGCAACCCCGCCAACCGGACGCTGGAGCGGGCGGCGGCCCTCACCGGCAAGCCGCTCGCCGAGCTGCGCACCGACACCGAAACCAACATCCTGGGCGGCGCGGCGGTGCTGCGCGGCTACGCGGACAAGCTCGGCCTCGACGCCCGGGACCGCGACGACATCGACGCCTGGTACCCGGTCGTCGCCCAGTACGGCGGCGCGCAGGGCCCCGCCGCGGCCCTCTACGCCGACACCGTCTACACCTTCCTGGCCGCCGGGCTCGACACGGTCGCCCCCGACGGTGAGCGGATCTCGGTGACGAGCCGTCCGGTCGCCCCGCAGAAGGGTTCGCTCGCCGCCACCGACGTACGCACCCAGAGCCCCGACTACCCCTCCGCGCTGTGGGTCCCCGCCAACCCGAACAACTTCGCGTCGGGCCGCTCGGCGAAGATCGACAAGGTGATCGTCCATGTCACGCAGGGCTCGTACGCGGGCTCGATCAGCTGGTTCCAGAACCCGACCGCGGAGGTGAGCGCCCACTACGTGGTGCGCTCCTCGGACGGCCAGATCACCCAGATGGTGCGCGACAGCGACACCGCGTACCACGCCAGGAGCTCCAACGCCTCGGCGCTCGGCATCGAGCACGAGGGGTTCATCGACGACCCGTCCTGGTTCACCGACACGATGTACCGCTCGTCGGCCGCCCTGACCAAGGCCCTGTGCGACCGCTACGGGATCCCGAAGGACCGGGCGCACATCATCGGGCACAGCGAGGCACCGGGCAACGACCACACCGACCCCGGTCCCTACTGGGACTGGAATCGCTACATGGAGCTGGTCGGCGGTGACACCGGCGGCGGCAACAACGGCGACGGGCTGAGCTTCACCTCGTACGCGACCCAGCAGAGCGGCGCGACGGGCGCGCAGGTCAAGGCGGTCCAGCAGTTGCTGAACGACCAGGGCTACTCCGCGGGTGCCGTGGACGGCAGCTTCGGCCCGGCGACGACGGGCGCGGTGACGGCGTATCAGGCGGCGCGCGGGCTGAACGCCGACGGCGTGGTGGGAGCCAGGACCTGGACCGCGCTGCTGTCGGCCGGGACGACGCCGGGCCTCCAGCAGGGCGCCTCGGGCGACGGGGTGAAGCGGCTCCAGCGCTCACTGACCGCGGCGCTCGGCTCGACGGTCGGTATCGACGGCAGCTTCGGCCCGGCAACGGTGACGGCGGTGCGCAGCTACCAGACGAGCCGGGGGCTGACGGCCGACGGCATCGTGGGCCCGGCCACCTGGTCGGCCCTGCAGACGGGCCGCTGACGGTCGTCCTCGCAGGTGGGACGGGGCGGGGCGGGTGCGGCTCGCCCCGTCCCGCACGCGCCCCTCCCATGACACCGGCGCCACTCCCGGGGGCCATGTCACGTTCAAGTAACCTGCCGGAAACCCTTGACGTTTCTCCTGGCGCGTTCTTAACCTCACTGCGTAGTTCGCATTCCTTGCAGTTCACGTGCTGCGGCGCTTTCCGCAGTGTTTTGACAGGCACAGACATAGACCACCTGTCGGTGGTTTCGTCATGCCTGTTTTTTGTGCTCCCCGTGCCGCCGATGGGTCTTCCTCGAAGGCGGATTCATGGCACAACGTCCGAGCGTCAAAGGCGTCGGCGACGTCGTTGCGCTCATCGATGGGCTGGGAAAGATCACCGGCCGGGCGCAGGTCATCTGGTTCCTCGTGTTCGGCGGGCTGTTCCTCGACGCCTATTCGAATGCCGCGCTGAGCGCCGGTCTGGGGCCGATGACGTCCCAGATGGAGCTCACCAGCACGCAGGTCTCGATCCTCACGGCCACCGCTCCGGCCCTGGCGATCGTCTTCAACCCGGTCGGCGGCTGGCTCGCCACCCGGATCGGCCGCGTTCCCCCGCTGCTCATCGCCAAGGTGTTCGCCATCGCGGGCGCTCTGCTGGCCGCCTTCGCCGGTGATTTCACCGTCGTCTGGCTCGGCCGGGTGCTGGTGGGTGTCGCGTACGGCATCGACTTCGCCGTCGCCATGGCGCTGCTGGCCGAGTACACGCCGGCGAAGCTGGGCGGCCGGCTGAACCTGTGGCAGGCCGTCTGGTACGTCGCCACCACCAGCAATCTCGCGCTCGCCCTGGTCTTCTTCAACCTGGACGTGGGCGCGGACATCTGGCGCTGGTCGGTCGGCTCGGCCGCGGTCGTCGCCGCCGTCCTGCTGCTGGGCCAGTGGCTGATGCTGCGGGAGAGCCCCACCTGGCTGGCGAGCAAGGGGCGGCTGGACGAGGCCGTCGTCAACCTGGACCGGATCTACGGCATCAAGGCCGTCGCCGGGAAGCCGGACGAGGCGACCCGCGCCGCCACCGAGGCGCCCGCCATCGGATTCCGCCAGGCCGGGCTGCTCTTCAAGGGCGACTACCTGCCCCGGACGGTCCTCTCCTCGGTCATCTCGCTCGGGCAGTCGATGCAGTACTTCGCGGTCGGCTGGTACCTCCCGCTGATCAGCCTGACGATCTTCGGCGAGAGCTTCGAGAAGGCCACGATCGGCTCGATGGTCTTCAACGCCTTCGGTATCGCGGGCGGTCTCCTCTCTGCCTACTTCGGCCGCCGGCTGGGACTGCGGCTCAGCTCCGCCGCCGGCTTCGCCGGGGTGTTCGTGGCGCTGCTCGCGATGGGGCTGACCTTCGAGAAGGTGCCCACGGCCGTGGCGTTCCTGCTGCCGGTGCTGTTCATCCTCTGCCACTCCGCGGGCCCCGGCGCCAACGGCAAGTCCATCGCCGCGCTCTCGTACAGCAGCGACGTCCGGGCGCTCGGCACCGGTGTCACCGGGATGGTCGGCAGCTTCGGCAGTGTCGTCGGTCTGTACGTCTTCCCGCAGATCAAGGACTCCCTCGGGCTCGCCGACACCTTCCTGGTGCTCTCCGTCGTGCCGCTGCTCGGCCTGATCACCTGCCTGGCGATCAAGTGGGACCCGACGAAGGCCGCGTCCCCCGACGAGGCCGCCGGGCAGGACCGGGATGCCGTCGGCGCCCAGGCGGGTCCGCAGGAATCCGCGGAGTCCGTCACCGCGCGCTGACCGGCCGCCCGGCCCCTCGCACCACACGATGGTCCCCTCCCCTCCCCCTCCTCCGCACGGCTCGCTCGTGATGCTCGCAATGAAAGGGCTGCAATGACGCAGACGTTCCCCGGCGCCGCCGCACGGCGCGGTGTGCTGTCCATCGACGAGGGCACCACGGGCACCCGGGCCGGAGTCGTCCTCGACTCGGGCGCCGCCCACGAGGTGTTCTACCGGTCGATCAAGGTCAGCCATCCGGACGACCTCTCGGTCGAGCAGGACCCGATGGAGATCTGGACCGCCACCGTCGAGGTGGCGCGCCGGGCCGTCGGCCGGGCCCGCGAGGAGGGCATCGGGATCACCGCGGTGGCGCTGTCCACCCAGCGGGCGACCGCGATGCTGTGGGACCGGGTGACCGGGCGGCCCCTGCTGCCCGCGGTGGTGTGGCAGGACCGGCGGTACGCGGCCGAGCTCACCGCGTACGAAACGGAGTGGGACGCCGCCCTGCTGGCCCGCCAGGGCCGGCCGGTCGGCGCCCGCGCGCCGTTCCTCTGGGCCGCCCGGCAGATCGCCGCCCACCCGGAGGTGGCCGCCGCGCACAGGGAGGGCCGGCTGCTCTTCGGCACCGTCGACACCTGGCTGATCTGGCGGCTCACCGGCGGCGCCGTGCACGCCACGACACCGACGAACGCCGCCTCCACCGGTGGCTATCTGCTGGAGCGGCACGCCTGGGACGAGGAGTGGATCGGCCACCTCGGCTTCCCCCTCGACCTGCTTCCGGAGCTCCGCTCCGACGACGCCGGATTCGGCACCACCGACCCGGCCGCCCTCGGGATCGCCGTCCCGCTGGCCGCCTCCATGGGCGACCAGCACGCCGCACTCGTCGCGCTCGGCGGCCTCGCCGCCGGGCAGGGCATGTGCGTCTACGGGACCGGCGCCTTCGTCGACGCGGCGACCGGCACCACGCCCGCCCTGCCCCGGCCGGACATCTCCGGGGTGCTCGCCCAGCCCGGCCGGCGGCAGGGCGACATCAGCCACTACAGCCTGGAGGCGTACACCTCCACGGCGGGCTCGGCGCTGAATTGGCTCTGCGACGACCTGGGCCTGTTCGCATCGCCGAAGGAGCTCGGTGAGGAGGCGGGCCGGGTCCCCACCCGGCCGGGCCGCACCCCGCGTTTCGTCCCGGCGCTCGCCGGGGTCCGTACGCCGGTCTGGCACCCGGAGGCCACCGCCTCCCTCACCGGGCTCACCCTCGCCACCACCCGCGCCGATCTCGCCCGCGCCGTGCTCGACGGGATCGCGCACTCGGTGTGCGACCTGATCGACGGGGTCGCCGGCACCATGGGCACCCCGTTCACCCGGCTCCGGGTCGGCGGCGGTGTCTCCGGCAGCGACCCGCTCATGCGGATCCAGGCCGACCTGACCGGCCTGCCGCTGGAGCGGGTCTCCGACTCCGCCACCGCCAGCCTGCGGGGCACCGCGTATCTCGCCGGTGTCGCGCAGGGCCTGTGGTCCTCGCTCGAAGAGGTCGTCGAGGCACAGCCGCTGGGCCGGATCTTCGAGCCCTCGATCACGACGGCCGAACGCACCGCGCAGCGGTCCGCCTGGCGCGACGTGCTCATCGCCCACCTGAACGACCCCGCCCTGCTCCCCCTGGCGGCCCCCGAACCTCACACCCCCCACTGACGGCCCCCGACCGTCACCCGGCGGCCGGTACCGACCACGCGGCCGCCGCACCGAAACACCAGGAGTTGATGTTGTGATCACCATGCCCGCCCGGAAGCCGCGGCGCAGCGCCGCGGCGACCCGCCGAACGCCCCTGCTGCTCGACCGGACGGCCCTCAAGCGCCGGCTGGCCGACGACACGTACGACGTGCTCGTCATAGGCGGCGGCATCACCGGGGCGTACGCCGTGCTCGACGCGGCCTCGCGCGGGCTGCGCGCGGCGCTGGTCGAGAAGGACGACTTCGCCTCCGGTACGTCGTCGAAGTCCTCGAAGATGGTGCACGGCGGTCTGCGCTACATCGAGCAGGGCAACGTCAACCTGGTCCGCCACTCGCTCCTGGAGCGGCACCGCTTCCGCAAGAACGCCCCGCACCTGGTGCACCGGCTGCCGTTCCTCTTCCCGATCCTGGAGAAGGAGGGCATCTTCGACGCCCGCCTCGCCAAGGGTTTCGAGGGCCTGCTGTGGACGTACGACCTGGTCGGCGGCTGGCGGATCGGCAAGCTGCACCAGCGGCTCACCGTTCCCGAGGTCCTCGCGCAGGCGCCGACGCTGCGTGCGGAGAACCTCAAGGGCGGGCTGATGTACTTCGACGCCCGCACCGACGACGCCCGCCTCGTCCTCACCATCGTGCGGACCGCCGCCGCGCTCGGCGCGACGATCCTCAACGGGGCCAGGGCCGAGGGTCTGCTGATGCAGACGGGCAAGGTGTCCGGCGCCCGGGTATCGGCCGACGGCGACACCTTCGACATCCGGGCGCGGGCCGTCGTCAACGCCACCGGCGTATGGACCGACGAGCTCGACGCGAAGGCGGACGACGGCCACGAGCCGCAGGTCAGGCCCGCCAAGGGCGTCCACATCGTGGTGCCGTGGGACAAGGTGCGGATCAACTGCACGGTCACCGTGCCGATCCCCGGCCGGGCCCGCCGCGCGACCTGCACCCGCTGGGGCAACAGCGTCGTGCTCGGCACCACCGACGAGGACTACCAGGGCTCCCCCGACGATGTGCACTGCACCCGCGAGGAGATGGACTTCCTGCTGGAGGGCGCCAACACCGCCTTCGAGGGGAAGCTCACCCCGGACGACGTGGTCGGCTCCATCGGCGGTCTGCGCCCGCTGGTCGGCGGCAAGGAGGGCGCGACCCTCGACATGCGCCGCGACCACCACATCACCGTCGGCCGCACCGGCATGGTGACGGTGACCGGCGGCAAGCTCACCACCAGCCGGCACATGGGCGAACTCGTCATCGACAAGGTGATGACCGTCCTCGGCCGCAGGGCGAAGAGCCGCACCTCCGATCTTCCGCTGCTCGGCGGCGCCGGTTACGACGCCGAGGCCGTCGCGGCCTCCGGCGGCATCGCCGCGCACCTCGGCGAGCGCTTCGGCACCGAGGCGCGCTTCGTCGGCGACCTGATCCAGGACGACCCGGCGCTGGCCCAGCCGATCGTCGCGGGACTCCCGTACACCAAGGCGGAGGTCGTCTACGCGGCCCGCGCCGAACTGGCCCGCTCGGTCGACGACGTGCTCTCCCGCCGGACGCGCGCCCGGCTGTTCGCCCGGGACGCGTCCGCCGAGGCCGCCGGGGCCGTGGGCGCGATCCTCGGCCGGGAACTGAACCTCACTCAGGCCGAGGTGGAGCGTTCGGTCTCCGAGTACCTCGCAGCCGTCCGTCACGAAAAGTCCGTACTCCTCGAAGGGGCAGCAGCATGATCAGCCGTCAGACCATCACCCACCCGTTCAACCGGGGCAACTACACGATCGGCGCCCCCAGTTTCGCCAAGTGGGCGCAGAACACCCCGATCGGGGCCGGCGAGGCCGCCCTCCAGGTGAACCCGGTCGAGGTCCCCGAGACCGTGGTCGAGGCGCTGCGCGAGGCCGCGCACGCCGTGCACACCGCCCGCGAGGAGGTCGTCACCCGGACCCGTGACTGGTGGGCCGGCTCGATGATCGGCGAGACCGAGGGCCGTCCCGCGACGCCGGACGCCGTGATCGTCGAGGCGGCCGACGCCGACCAGGTCGCGGCCGTGCTGCGGATCTGCCACGAGGCGGGCATCCCGGTCACCCCGTCGGCCGGGCGCTCCAACGTCACCGGTGCGGCGCTGCCCGTCTTCGGCGGCGTCGTCCTGGACGTGTGCGGGCTGAACGAGATCACCGGTTTCGACGCCGAGTCGAACGTGGTGGACGTCCAGGCCGGGATGTTCGGCGACCTCTTCGAGAAGCAGCTCCAGGAGGAGTACGGCGTCACGACCGGCCACTGGCCGTCCGCGTTCGCCGTCTCCACGGTCGGCGGCTGGATCGCCTGCCGCGGAGCAGGTCAGCTCTCGACGCGCTACGGCAAGATCGAGGACATGGTCGTCGGCGTGGACGTGGTGCACGCGGACGGTACGCGGGCCACGTACGGCGACTACGCGCGCGCCGCGGTCGGCCCGGACCTGCGTCAGCTGTTCGTCGGTTCCGAGGGCACCCTCGGTGTCATCGTCTCGGCCCGGCTGCGGGTCCACCCGCTGCCGGAGTACGCCGATGCCGTGGCGTACGGCTTCAAGACCTTCGCGGAGGGCCTGGACGCCTGCCGCAGGATCATGCAGCGCGGCGCGACCCCGGCCGTGCTGCGGCTGTACGACGCCCTGGAGTCGGGCACCCACTTCGGCCACCCGGAGACCAACCTCCTGCTGGTCGCCGACGAGGGCGACCCGGCCATCGTCGACGCCTCGATCAAGGTGGCGAAGGAGGTCTGTGAGACGTACGGCCCCGAGCTGGACAGCAAGGCGGTCTTCGAGCGCTGGCTGGACGAGCGGATGCTGGTCGGCAAGTCCGCCGACGGCTTCAAGCCCGGCCCCGGCTTCGTCGCCGACACCCTGGAGATGGCCGCGTCCTGGACCGACCTCCCGGTGATCTACGACGAGGTGGTCGCCGCGATCCAGTCGGTGCCCGGCACCCTGGCCGCCTCGGCCCACCAGTCCCACGCGTACACCGACGGCGCCTGCGTCTACTTCTCGCTGCGCGGCGACGTGGCTCCCGAGTCGCGCCGCGACTGGTACCGCTCGGTGTGGGACGCCGCCAACGCCGTACTGATCGAGCACGCGGCTGCGCTCAGCCACCACCACGGCTGCGGGCTGCTGCGAGGCCCCTACCTGGAGGAATCCCTCGGGGCGGGCTTCGCGACCTTCGTCGCGGTGAAGAAGGCCCTGGACCCGGCCGGCATTCTCAACCCTGGCAAACTGGGCCTTCCCAGCCGATTCGGTACGTCTCCGCTGAACTGACGCCAGGGTCTTTCGTTCGGATCAGGCCGCGACCCCGGCATGATCCGAACGAAGACCCTGAGCCGGCAGCCACGAACCCCTTCCCCCAGGCAGGCCCTCGCCATGACCCCTTCCCCTTCCCGGTCCGGTGCCGCACTCGACCCCCGGCTCACCGCGGCGTTCGCCGAGGTGCCGGTCGTCGCCTCGGTGGTCGGCACCCAGCCGCTGCGCGAGTTCCTGACCGCACCGGCCAAGGTGTGCATCCTCGCGTCGTTCGCGGTGGGGCAGCTGCCCCAGGTCGTGCCGGCGCTGGGCCGGGCGGGGAAGACCGTGTTCGTGAACGTGGACAGCAGCCCCGGTCTGGCTCAGGACCGGGGCGCGCTGGAGTTCATCAAGAACATGGGCGCGCACGGCGTGGTCAGCACCCGGCTCTCGCTCATAGAGAAGGGCCGCCCGATCGGCCTGCTGACGATGATGAAGGTGTTCGTCACCGACCGCTCCAATCTGCGCCGCTCCACGGACGCGATCTCGCGCGGGGCGCCGGACCTGGTCGAGATCATGCCCGCCCCGATCATCGCCCGGATGAGCACGCAGGCACAGCGCGCGATGTCCCCGTCGGTGGCCGCGGGCTTCGTGGAGACCCCCGCCGACGTGGCACTCGCGCTGGCCCTCGGCTCGGCCGCGGCCGCCACGTCCGACCCCCGCCTCTGGCACCTGCGCCGGGACCAGCTGCCGCCGGTCCCGTCCGGCGCCCTGAAGAGGCCCGCCCCACCCCAGGAGTAACCCCATGACATACGTGGTCGTAGCCCGCTACCGCACCAGGGCCGGCGAGGAGAACACCGTCCTCCCCCTGCTCGACACGATGGCCGCCGCCTCCCGCGAGGAGCCCGGCAACCTCGCCTACCGGGTCCACCAGGGCACCGAGGACCCGCGGGCGATCGTGCTGTACGAGGAGTACGCCTCCGAGGCCGACTTCACCGAGCACTGCGCCACCGCGCACTTCCAGGAGATCGTGCTCGGCAAGGTCGTCCCGCTGCTGGAGAGCCGTGACGTGCTGCGCTGCGCCCCGCGTCCGGAGGTGGCGGCGTGAAGACCCGTGCGGTGGTGCTGCGCGGGACATCGACGGCCCGTCCGTACTCCGAGTCCCGTCCGGTCGAGGTGGAGGAGCTGGAGCTGGGCGCCCCGCGCGAGGGCGAGGTGCTGGTACGCATCGCGGCCGCCTCGCTCTGCCACTCCGACCTCTCGGTGGTCAACGGTGACCGGGTCCGCCCGCTGCCGATGGCGCTGGGCCACGAGGCGGTGGGCGTGGTCCAGGAGACCGGGCCGGGCGTCGGCCGGGTCGCCCCCGGCGACCATGTGGCGCTGGTCTTCGTGCCGAGCTGCGGTTTCTGCGGCGACTGCGCGGCGGGCCGGCCTGCCCTGTGCGCACAGGCCGCGGCGGCCAACGGTTCGGGGGCGCTGCTGCACGGCCCGTCGCTGCTGACCGACGCCGCCGGCAACCCGGTCCACCACCAGCTGGGCGTCTCCGCGTTCTCCGAACACGCGGTGCTGGCCCAGGAGTCGGTGGTGCCGATCCCCAAGGACGTCCCGTTCACCGTCGCCTCGATGTTCGGCTGCGCGGTGCTGACGGGTGCGGGCGCGGTCATCAACACGGCGGCCCTGCGCCCGGGGCAGTCGACGGTGGTCTACGGCCTGGGCGGGGTGGGCCTCTCCGCGGTGCTGGGCGCCCGCGCGGCGGGGGCGTACCCGATCGTCGCGGTCGACCCGGTCCCGGAGAAGCGCGAACTGGCGCTCCGGCTGGGTGCCTCGCATGCGTACGCCCCCGACGAAGCGGTGCGGCAGATCCGCGAACTCACCTCCGGTGGAGCCGAATCGGCGGTGGAGGCGGTGGGCAGCCCCAAGGTCATGGCCGAGTGCCTGAGCGCCGTGGCCCGGGGCGGCAAGGTCGTGTCGGTGGGCCTGCCCGCACCCGACCGGGTGCTGGAGGTCCCGGCCCTGGCGTTCGCGGGCGAGGGGAAGTCCCTGCTGGGCTCGTACATGGGCGACGCGGTGCCGCGCCGTGACATCCCGAGGTTCCTGGACCTGTGGCGGGCGGGCCTGATGCCGGTGGAGCTGATGCACACGGGCACCCTGCCGCTGACCGACATCAACGCGGCGATGGAGGAGCTGGCTTCCGGCCGGGCCATCCGCCAGGTCATCGACACCTCGGGCATGCTGGACGCCTGACGCCCGGTCCCGGCCCGGCCGGCGGCGCCCCCGATCGCCCGAGGGGGCGCCGCCGGCCGTCGGCCATCAGCTGCCGGCCTCCTCCGTGTCCGGCGCATCGGCGGGTGTGAAGTGCAAGGTGATCTCGCGGCGGCTGATGCGCCACCCCCGCTCGCCGCGCACGATCATGTCCTCGTAGGTCACGCTTCCGCACTGACCGTCCGCGCCGGCACCGATCCCCTTGGACCGCGCGTGGACCCGGCCGTCCCCGGCCTCGGTGAGGACGATATTGGTGACGTGGTGGCCGACGGGTGCGCCCGGCCGGCCCGCACGCGTCCGTGCCATGTCCCGGAAGGCGGCCAGCCCGTGCAGCTCCCCGTGCCCGAGGTTCGAAGTGGCGTAGACGATGTCTTCGGTGAACAGCTCGTCCAGCCGGTCCAGTTCGTCATTGTCGACCAAGTGCCCGTGCAGGGCGAGCAGTTCGGAGATGTCCAGACGGTCCTCGACACTGAGCGTCATCGCCGGTCCTTTCGTGAGAGCTCTCGCGACGGTGCGGCAGTTATACGGGGAGAGCTCCCGGGTGACCCGGCACAGCACCGGTCGCGCACCGCCGCGGCCCGGCGAGTTCATTCCGCTGGAGCAACGGCGCGGCGGTCGTAACGGAGCAGCACGACCCCGTTGCCGAACTCCCGGGTCTCTGTCAGACGGAGTGCGGTTCGGCTCGCCGAGGCCGGGAACAGGGGTTTTCCCCGGCCGATGAGTACCGGATGGACGTAGATGCGGTACTCGTCGATCAGGTCGAGCCGCATGAAGGCCGCGGCGAGATCGGCGCCCCCGAGACACAGGTCCCCGCCGGGTTGCGCCTTCAGGGCCTTGATCTCCTCCGCGTCGACCTCCCGCTTGATCGTGGTGTTCCGGCCGGCATGTTCCAGGGTCCGGGAGAACACGATCTTGGGCATGCCCCGCCAGATCCCGGCGAATTCCGCCACGGTTTCGTTGGCGGAGGGATCGGAGTCGGCGGTCGGCCAGAAATCCTCCATGAGCTGATAGGTCACCCGTCCTTCGAGGAAGCCGCCCATGGTCCTGAGCAACTCGTTGAAGTGTCGGTGCAGTTCGTCGTCGACCAGGTTCCAGTCGATCTCGCGGTCCGGCCCTTCGATGAAGCCGTCGAGGGACACCGAACTCATCAGGACGATCTTCCGCATCGCAATCCTCTTCCGCCGGAGCCGTCGCGCCGCACGGGAGTCCGGCACCCCAACAGTTGACGCCACGGTCACGGCCCCGGCAACGAGTGACACGCATCGCGGGCGCGGCCCGCATCGGCCCGGCCACAGCACGCGGCAGTGCGGCAGTGCGGCAGTGCGCCAGGACCGGCATATGGTGATTCCGTCGAAGCGGCATCGCTGTGGCCGGTGCGTCCCCACGGCCCGGAAAGAGGTTCGGTGTGAGAGTCGGTACGGCCCGATCGGCCGCGGTCCAGTGGGTCACCGAGCACGCCAGGCCCGATCCCGGTTTCCGTGGCGCCTTCTTCAGCGGCTCCACGGTGGGCCTGCCGGACGACGCCGAACTCTCCCCGTACTCGGACGTGGACATCGTGGTCGTCACCGCCGACGCCGCCAAGCCCGCCAAGCCCGGCAAGCTCCGCTTCCGGGACGCGCTGCTGGAGGTCAGCCTTCTGCCGTGGGACGAACTCGCCTCGGCGGACGAGGTGCTCTCCTCGTACCACCTGGCGGGCAGCTTCCGCCGCGACGCGGTCATCGACGACCCGACGGGCCGGCTGCGCGAGCTGCGGGTGGACGTGTCGCGCCGGTTCGCCGAGCGGTCCTGGGTGCGCCGCCGATGCCGGGACGCCGAGCGCCGGATCGAGGCCCGCCTCGCCGCCTTCGACTCCTGCGCACCGTTCCACGAACAGGTGACGTCCTGGCTGTTCGCCACCGGGGTCACCACCCACGTCCTGCTGGTCGCCGCGCTGCGCAACCCCACGGTCCGGCTGCGGTACCCGGCGGCCCGGGAGGTCCTCGACGCGTACGGACAGGCGCAGCTGTACCCGGAGCTGTTGGAACTGCTCGGGTGCGCACGGCTGTCCGCCCCCAGGACGGGGCACCACCTGGACGAGCTGGCCCGAACCTTCGACGCCGCCGCGGCGGTCGCCCGCACGCCGTTCTTCTTCAGCGGAGACATCACCACCGGGGCACGGCCGGTCGCCATCGACGGCAGCCGTCATCTCATCGAGCGGGGCGACCATCGCGAGGCCGTGTTCTGGATCATCGCGACCTTCGCGCGATGTCACACCGTACTGGCGGCGGACGCCCCCGAGCTGCACCACGCACGCCTACCGGCCTTCCGGGAGGCCGTCGCCGATCTCGGCATCACGTCCACCGAGGACCTTCTCCGGCGGGGCGAGGAGGTCATCGCCTTCCTTCCCGGACTCCGCCGGACCGCCGGGCAGATCCTGACGGCCAACACCGAGATCACGGGATGACACGGGCGAAAGTCGGTGGCTGACGCCAGGCGGCACGCAGCGAGCGGTGACGGACGCCGGGCGGATCAGCAGTGGCCCGCCCGGCCGTCCTCTCTCCCCCTGCCCCTGCGCCCAACTCCCCCTCCACCCCGGCCCGTCGCCCTGATACCTTGGCCGGCATGTTCCTCTCCCGTGCGTAGGACCCCGCGCTGACCGCACCCCGCTTCCCGCCGGGTGCGGCACTTCGGTGTCCCCGCATGCCCGCAGCGCCGTCCGCCGCGCTGCCCTCCCGAGGAACGTATCGATGCTTTCGCCATCACCCGTGCCTTCGCGCACGCCTTCGTACGCCGCCGTCCTGCGTACCCGTCATGCCACCCGCACCTTCGGCGCCGCCCTGCTGGGGCGGCTCTCGTACGGGATGATCTCCCTCTCCCTGATGCTGGCGGTGAACGCCTCCACCGGCTCCTACTCCGTCGCCGGTGCCGTCATGGCCGTGTTCGGGGCGACCAGCGTCTTCCTCTCCCCTGCCCGTGCCGCCTTGATCGACCGGTACGGGCCGCGCCGGGTCCTGCCGCCGATGGCCGGCCTCTACGCGGTGCTGCTCGCCGCGCTGGCGTACGCCACCTGGCGGCCGGGGGCCTCGGCGATCCTGCTGGGGGCGCTGACCGCCGCGGCGGGTGCCTCCACTCCACCGCTGGGGCCGGTGATGCGGACCCTGTGGAGCGACCTCGTCGCCGACCGGGAACTGTTGCGGCGCGCCTACAGCCTGGATGGTGTGGCCGAGGAACTCCTCTTCGTCAGCGGTCCGTTGCTGGTGGGCGTGGTGGTGAAGTTCGCCCCGCCCGCGGCCGGGGTCGCGATCAGCGCCGCGCTGGTGTTCGTGGGCACTCTGGCACTGGTCTCCTCACCGGCGGTGCGCGGCAGGGGCGCGGCGCCGTCCGAGGACACGGCCGCCGGTACGGACGTCCCGCCGGCCGGACGGCGGCTGCTCGGCATCGTCGGGCTGCGGCGCGCGGTGCTGGTGACGGCGGCCGTGGGGCTGTGCCTGGGAGGTCTGGATCTGCTGGTGGTGGCGTTCACCGAGCAGCGTCACCAGAGCGGGGCGGTGTCGTGGGTGCTTGCCGCGCTCTCGGCCGGAAGCGCGGTCGGTGGACTGGCCTACGGCGCCGTCTCCTGGCGGGCGTCGAACCGGGTGCGGCTGCCGCTGCTGGCCGTCGGCCTGGGCGCCACCATGGTCGGAGCGGGGCTGTCGCCCAATGTGTACGTCCTGGTCGTGGTCACCGCGGTGGCCGGGCTGTTCATCGCACCCGCCCTGACCACCGCGTACCTCATCGCGGACGAGTCGGTGGGCGCGGGGAGCCGTACCCAGGCGGGTGCCTGGGTGAACACCGCGATCAACGCGGGGTCGTCGGTGGGCGTCGCGGTGGTGGGTCTGCTGGTGGACCACCTGTCGCCGGCCGTCTGTTTCGCGGTCGCGGCGGTCCCCGCGCTGTTGTGTGCGGCCGCGGTGACACGCGGCTCGGCGGACGGCGGTACGGTCAGCCGTCCGTGACCGGCTGCTCCGGCACTCCCGGTCCGCCGTCCGCGAGCCATTCCTCCCAGACGGCGGCCAGTTCCGCGTCGGTGGCCGGCGCCACCGTGTCCAGCAGCCGTACCTGCGCCCCCGGCCCCGCCAGGTCCATGCGGTACGGGTGGGGCCGGCCGCCCGGGGCGGTGCCGAGGGCGGTGACCGAACCGATGACGCGGTTGGGTCCCAGGATGCCGGGGAGTTCACGCATTTCCGGGTCCATGAGATCCAGGTCCTCGACCAGCAGCTCGCAGCCGTCGTACGTGGCATGCGTCATCGCCCGGACACCTCCGCCCCGCTCGCCGGAACGCCCGAGGACCAGGGTGTCGCGCCACAGCATCCGCGCCCCGGCCGCCAGTGACACCTCCATCGAGCGCTCGACCCGGGCACCCGTCGAGATCACGAACGGCCGGGCGTCCCAGCGGAGTTCGCCGCCTTCGGCGATGTCGACGCGGGCCCGCCAGCTCGACGTGCCGCCACGGTGGTCGTACGCGACCAG
This sequence comes from Streptomyces sp. NBC_00012, assembly GCF_045040875.1. Taxonomy (NCBI): domain Bacteria; kingdom Bacillati; phylum Actinomycetota; class Actinomycetes; order Kitasatosporales; family Streptomycetaceae; genus Streptomyces; species Streptomyces sp. NBC_00012. Next base: position 1,880,452 of record NZ_CP108309.1, read on the forward strand.
GCCGGACGGCTCGACCAGCTCCAGCCGGGCGCCGGGGCCGACCGAGATGTCCAGCCGCAGATCGTCGCCCGCGAGCAGCCCCGCCCGGGTGCCGACCAGCGCGATCCGCGGACGGCCGGGTGACGGCAGCAGGGGCCGGGGCGCGAGGAAGGCGCCGGGGCGCAGTTCCCGGGCGACGTGGCGGCCCGAACCGTCGAGCTCCACGGTGACGACCGTGGGCTCGGCGGACTCCCCGGTCACGAGCCGTCGTGGCTGTGGCTGTGGCTGTGGGGTGCCATCGGGCCCGGGTCCGTGGGGACATGGGTTCCGGAGCGGTGGCGTGCCAGCAACTCCCTCACCCAGTCGGCGAGTTCGGCCACCGACGCCGGGTCGTGCTTGGAGAGCGCGAGGACCGGCAGGCCGTCGCGGGCGCGCGATGCGTCGGCCACCATCTCGGCCACGTCGACCTCCACATGGGGTGCGAGGTCGGTCTTGTTGATGACCAGGAGGTCGGCTCCGGTGATGCCGGGGCCGCCCTTGCGGGCGACATCGCCGCCGCCCGCGACATCGATGCAGAACAGCTGGGCGTCGGCGAGGGCAGGGCTGAAGGTGGCGGTCAGGTTGTCGCCGCCGCTCTCGACCAGCACCAGGTCGAGCGGCCCGTACGCCTCCTCCAGATCCTCGACGGCGTCGAGGTTGGCGCTGACGTCGTCCCGGATCGCGGTGTGCGGGCAGGCACCCGTCTCGACGGCCCGGATGCGCTCGGTGGGCAGCACCCCGGCCGAGCGGAGGAAGCGGGCGTCCTCGTCCGTGTAGATGTCGTTGGTGACGACGGCCATGGCGAGTTCGCCGGCCAGCTCGCGGCAGAGGGTGGCGAGGATCGAGCTCTTGCCGGTGCCGACCGGGCCTGCCACACCGAGGCGCAGGGCGCGCGGCGGGTGGTCGTGCGAGAGGTGCGGGGTGTTGTGATCGATGTGCTGGTCGGGCGTGGTGCCGAGGTGCTGGTCAGGCAAGGAACAGTCTCCGTTCTCGTTGTGCGTGTTCGAGCGCCCACTGCTCGGTGAGCGGGGGCGTACGGGCGGGCAGTTCGGCCGGGGTCCGCACGGCGAGGGCCTCGGCCACCGCGGCCGCCGCGTGCGGCTCGGCGTCAAGGATCCAGGCGACCGAGTCCAGCGGGTCGCCGGGCAGCAGCTTGAGCGCCGCGGAGGTGATGGTCTGCAGTTCGTCGTAGACGACGCCCCGCGCCAGCTCCTCCTCCGTCACCTTCATGACGGCCCCGAGCGCGCCGAGGGCCACCGGCCGCAGCGGTCGGGGGCGGATACCGGTCAGGGCGGTGACCGCCGGGTGGCCGGGGGCCAGCCTTCGCGCCAGGCGCTGCACGCCGCGGCCCAGCGTCGCCGACGCCTCGCGCAGGGGTGCGGCCGGCGTCCGGGCGGCGAGCGCCTGCTGTACGGGCCCGTAGTCCACCGGGTCGCGCCCGGCGGCCCGCAGGGCGAGCACGGCGGCGGCGGCCTCGGTGACGGCCGCGGTGTGCAGCCGGGCCCGCAGCAGTGCGGGGATCCGGTCACGGGTGAGACCTGCCGCGACGGCCGGTTCGAGTCCCGCGCTGTAGGTGTACGCGCCGACCGGGAGCCGTCCGTCGCCGAGCAGCAGGCGTGCCAGGCCGGCCATCAGAACATGGAGTACCGCTGGGTCAGCGGCAGTTCGGTGGCGGGCGCGGGCTCCACGAGTTCTCCGTCGATCCGGATGGCGAAGGTCTCCGGGTCGACGTCGATGTCCGGGAGCGCCGTGTTGTTCGGCAGGTCCGCCTTGGTGAGGTGCCGGGTGGGGCGTACGGCGACCAACTCCCTTACCAGGCCGAGCCGTTCCGCCAGGCCATCGGCCAGGGCCGCCGGGGCCACGAAGCTGACCGAGAGGTGCGGGGCGGCTTCGGCGGCGGCGGTGGGGCGCAGGAGGACGGGCTGGGTGGTGGGGATCGCGGCGTTGGCGTCGCCGAGCGGCGCGTACACCACCATGCCGCCCTTGACGACGGCGGCGGGGCGGATGCCGAAGAAGGCGGGGTCCCACAGCACCAGGTCGGCGAGCTTGCCCGGTTCGACGGAGCCGACGACATGGTCGATGCCATGGGCGACCGCCGGGCAGATCGTGTATTTGGCGACGTAGCGGCGGGCGCGTTCGTTGTCGGCGGGCAGTTCGCTGCCCCGGTCCCCGAAGCGCTGCTTCATGGTGTGCGCGACCTGCCAGGTGCGGCAGATGACCTCACCGATGCGGCCCATGGCCTGGGCGTCCGAGGAGGTGATGGAGAGTGCGCCGATGTCGTGCAGGACGTCCTCGGCGGCGATGGTGCTGGCCCGGATGCGGGACTCCGCGAAGGCGAGGTCCTCGGGGACGCGTGGGTTGAGGTGGTGGCAGACCATCAGCATGTCGAGGTGTTCGGCGACGGTGTTGACGGTGTGCGGGAGTGTGGGGTTGGTGGACGCCGGGAGGATGTTGGGGTGGGAGGCGACGGTGATGATGTCGGGTGCGTGGCCGCCGCCCGCACCCTCGGCGTGGAAGACGTGGATGCCGCGTCCGGCGATGGCGTCGAGGGTGCCTTCGACGTAGCCGGCCTCGTTGAGGCTGTCGGCGTGCAGGGCGACCTGGAGGCCGTGTTCGTCGGCCGCCTTCAGCGCCGCGTCGATGGCGGCGGGGGTGGCGCCCCAGTCCTCGTGGACCTTGTAGCCGCCCGCGCCGCCGAGTGCCGCCTCGCGCAGCGCCTTCTCGCCGACGGTGGAGCCCTTGGCGAACAGCATGACGTTGAGCGGGACCCGGTCCAGGGACCGGTGCATCATCGCGAGGTTCCAGGCTCCCGGGGTGACGGTGGTGGCCTTGGAGCCCTCGGTGGCGCCGGTGCCGCCGCCGATGACGGTGGTGGTGCCGGTGGCGAGGGCCTCGTGCAGGGTCTCCGGCATGAGGAAGTGGACATGGGTGTCGACGGCCCCGGCAGTGAGGATGCGGCCCTCGCCGGAGATGACGTCGGTGCCGGGCCCGATGACCAGGTCGGGGTGGACGCCGTCGCTGATGTCGGGGTTGCCGGAGCGGCCGAGCGCTACGATGCGGCCGGCCCGGACGCCGACGTCGGTCTTGACGATGCCCCAGTGGTCGAGGACGACGACATTGGTGATGACCAGATCGAGGGCGCCGTCGGCGCGTGCGGCGGTGGACTGGGCCATGGATTCACGGATGGACTTGCCGCCGCCGAACACCGCCTCGTCGCCGCCGAAGCAGCGGTCCTCCTCGACCTCGATCCAGAGGTCGGTGTCGGCGAGGCGGACGCGGTCGCCGGTGGTGGGGCCGTAGAGCGACGCGTAGGCGTCACGGGTCATCCGTGCCATGTCACATGTCCTCCGTTCGTGCCGCCGACGGGTCATCCGTCCGGGCCGCCGGCGGGTCATCCGTCCGGGCGGCCCTGGTCCCCGGCACGACGATGCCGGGCACCTTCCGGCGGCCTCCCAGTTCGACGAGGGTGGCCTCGGCGCCGACTCCGGGCTCGAAGCGCAGAGAAGTACCGGAAGGAATATCGAGCCGGAATCCTTCGGCCAGGGACCGGTCGAAGGAAAGCGCCGGATTGGCGTCGAAGAAATGCAGATGCGAGCCTATTTGAATCGGACGGTCGCCGTCATTCACCACGGTCAGATGCAATTGCGCACGGGTGTCATTGATTTTCAGTTCACCGGCCCCCGTCCGGATCTCACCCGGGATCACGGGATCGGCGAGGTGATCGTGACGAGCTTGCGCCCGTCCGGGAAGGTCGCCTCGACCTGGACGTCATGCAGCATCTCGGGAACACCTTCCAGCACGTCAGCGCGGGTGAGGACATTCCGCCCCGCGGTCATCAGGTCGCTGACGCGGGCACCCTCCCGGGCTTGCTCCATGGCCCAGCAGGAGAGCAGCGCGACGGCCTCGGGATAATTGAGCCGAACGCCACGGTCCCGCCTGTCACGAGCGACCATTCCGGCGACGCTCAGCAGCAATTTCTCCGTGTCGGACGGAGTGAGAAACATTGGGAAACCTCCGTGGCGGCAGTCCCCGGAATTCCCGGAATCGCCCTGGCCACGTTCCTCTTATAAGCCTCCCGACCGCGCCGTGGCAACTTGCAGCGCTCCGCGATAAGTCCCTTTCTGCCCTTATCGCCCACCATATACGGGCAAAGTAGACAAATTTTGTCCATCAAGAAACGGTAAAGAGAGGCGGCCGTACACCCCCGGCGGGGGTGTACGGCCGCCTCAAGAACGGAGCTCAGCAGGTCACTTCAGGCCGAAGGCCCGGATGATCTCCTGGTCGATGCCCAGCCCGTCGGCCGCCTCGGCGTGCGCCTTGAGCGAGACGAACGAACCGGCCTTCTTCGGGGTCTTGAACCGGGCGGTCCAGGAACCGGCCGCGTCCTTGCGGAGCTGCACCGCCTCCCAGGTCTCCCCGTCGTCGTAGCTGACCGACAGCGAGGCCCCGGTGGCCTTGACCGCCCCGTCCAGCCACTCCTGCGTCCCGGAGGAGAGCCCGACCTCGGTCCACCGGCCGGCCTCGACGTCACCGGCCAGGTCGGTGTCGACCCGGTAGTCCAGCTGGAGCATCGGGATGTCGGCCTGGAACGGGCCGTTCTCGTCCATGGCACCCGAGACGAAGTTCCACTCGGTGTGGGTGCGGGTGGACGTCCGCCACAGGTCGCTGTCCCGGGCGGAGTCGAGGACGAAGCGGTACGGCAGCTTCTCGGGCGAGACGTCCCAGGCGAAGCCCGCCCGGCCCGCGACCTTCTTGATCAGGGTGTCGCCCTGGTAGAAGGACGTGGCGGTGGTGTCGTACTCGTCCTGCGGCATGGCGCCCGAGTGGCCCGCGCCGGAGTCCGTCCACGGGGTGAGGTTGAACTGGATGTCGTTGTAGACGGACCGGAACGGACCCCAGTAGCCGGTGCCCAGGCGCGGGCGGGTGACCGGCGCGAACCATTCGGCCGGGTAGGTGCGGCCCGCCGTGTAGTCCAGCTCGCCGCTGCGCATCTCCAGCGCGGACCCCGACTCGTCGGCATTGAGGACCGAGTGGTTCTCGTACCAGAAGGAGGCGCCCGGAAGCGGGGTGACCCACTCGTCGCGGGTGCCGGGGAACTTCTCGTACTCCTCGAAGCCGATCCCCGGTCCGTAGTCCGGGATGTCGTAGCGGTAGCCGCCGCCGAGCACGCCCTTGTGGCCGTAGAAGGTGTTCTTCACCTTCGCCAGCTGACGGTCCGACGGGGCGTACTCCAGCGAGCGGTCCGGGACGACGCCGTCGTGGCGGTCGACCAGGTCGTACACGTAGCGGGCGAACTTCCGCTGCGCGACCGTCACCTTCGAGCCCTGCCGGGCCGACTCGATCAGCTTCTCGCCCGCGAGGCGCTGGACCGAGGCGACCGGGACGGCGGTCTCGGTGCCGTAGGGGGCGTACGACTCCATCAGGACGCCGTCGCCGTCGTTGACGACGAAGAGCGCGTCGGCGCCCGCGGCCACCGCGGCCGCGACCCGGTCGGCGGGGGCGACCGCGTCACTGCGGCGGACGACGACGGCCCTGCCCTTGGCGTCCAGGCCCTTGTAGTCGGCCTCGGCGCCGTTGCCCGCGAAGACGGCGGGGAGCTGCTGCGTGCGGCTCTCCGCGACCGGCGAGCCGAGCTGTGCGGTCACCGGGACGTCGCGGCCGCCGGCCGTCAGGTCGATCAGTTTCTCGCCCTGCCGCCAGCGGGTCAGGAACGAGAAGCTGCCCTGGGTGACCTTCTTGGTGGGGCTCGCCCACAGCTGGTCGTACGTCAACGGGATCTGGTATGCGTCGCGCAGGACGGTGCCGTCCGGTGCGGTGCGTGCCATGTCGTAGCGCAGCTGCCGGGTCTCGGTCTCCTTGGGCGTCCGCACCCCGATCCTGCGGGCCTTGGAGGCGTCGAGGGTGACCGTGGACGCCTTGTCCAGGATGATCTCGGGGGCCGCGAGGAAGGCGACGGCCTTGGAGTCGGCGCGGTCTCCGGCGATGTCGGCGGCCGCCCACGCGGTGTAGTTGCCCGGCGGGAGCCGGAGCGTGGTCTCGCCCGAGACCTGAACCACGCCAAGGTTCGGGTCGCCGAGCGCGCCGAGGACGACCGGGCCGTCCATCGGCTTGCCGGCGCGGTCACGGAGCCTGAGCGTCAGGTCGTACAGCTCCTGCTCCTTGTTCAGGGCGAAGCCGGTGTGGGCGACGGTGGTGCCCGCCGCGTCCTTGGCTACGACCTGGCCGGAGAACTGCGTGTTGTTCGCGACCTCGGACGGGTCCAGCGAGAGCACGGCCTCGGCGGTGGAGCCGGCCGGGACGGTGAGCTGCTTCACGGAGAGGGTGTAGGCGTCGGAGTCCGTGTCCGTGGCCAGGTCGAGCGTGACGTCGTTCGCACCCGTGTTGCGGTAGGTGATGGTCCGCTCGGCGACCGGGTCGGACGGCGAGTGCGGCCAGTCGTACGAGGCGACCGCGACGGAGCCGGTGGCCTCGATCGTGGTGTCGATCGCCGCCTTCACATCGAGCCGGCCGGTGCCCTGCTCGTACGGGGTGTGGTCGGGGAGCTCCTTGGACGAGCTCATCAGCGCGTCCTTGATCCGCTGGCCGGACCAGTCGGGGTGACGCTGCTTCAGGATCGCCGCCGCGCCCGCGACATGCGGGGTCGCCATCGACGTACCGGACATCGACCGGTACATCCCGTCGACGCCCGGGACCGACTGCGAGGCGGCCGCGTTGATGTCCACGCCCGGCGCGGAGAGGTCCGGCTTCAGTCCGTACGACCTGACCAGCGGGCCCATGGACGAGAAGTCCGCGCGGTTGTCCTGCTTGTCGACGGCGGCGATGGTGAGCGCCTTCTGGGCCGAGCCGGGCGAGCCGATGGTGCCCGCGCCGTACGCGTTGCCCGCGGCGATCACGAACAGCGGACCGCCGTCGGCGGAGAGCGCGTCGACGGCCTGGGACATGGGGTCGGAGCCGTCGTCCGGAATGCTGGAGCCGAGGCTCATGGAGACGACGTCGGCACCTTCGGCCTTCGCCCACTCCATGGCTTCGATGATGCCGGAGTCGGCACCGGAGCCCTCGTCGCTCAGCACCTTGCCGATGATCAGGTCCGCGCCCGGGGCGACGCCCTTGTTGACACCCTCAGAAGCCGCGCCGGAGCCCGCGATCGTGGAGGCGACGTGGGTGCCGTGCCCGTGGCGGTCGACGACCTCCTCGCCCGGCACGAAGCTCCTGGTCTCCAGGATGCGGTCCTTGACGTCCGGATGCGTCGCGTCGATGCCGGTGTCCAGGACGGCGACCTTGGAGCCCTTGCCGTCGTACCCTTCGGCCCATGCCTGCGGGGCGTTGACCTGCGGAACGGAGTCCTTGAGTGCTGCCTCCGCCCGGCCGTCGAGCCACAGCTTCGTGATGCCGCCGTCCAGCGAACGGGCCGCCGGGGCGGTGGTGACGCCGTTCCAGAAGGTGCGGGCGGTGTCCTTGTCCGCCTTCAGCGCGGCACCGTGGATGCTTTCGAGGGTACGGATCTTCTTGGCGCCTCGTGGGGCGGCGGGCAGCGAACGGCCCCTGGCCGCCGGGTAGGTGGCGATCACCGGGATGCCACCCGACCGCTTGTCGTCGTACCCCATCTTCGCGAGCGCGGAGACGTTGAACAGCCTGCGGTCCAGCTTCCCGGCCGCGAGCAGCGCGGTGGCCTCGTCCGGCAGTACGTAGATGTCGTCGCCGGCCTGCTGGACGTGCACCCCGCCGACCGCGCCGTCGGGGCGGTCCACGGTGACGGTGTCCTGCTTGCCGACGCCGTCGGTGTAGTGCACGACATCGCCCGTGAGCAGGGTGATGTCGTACTCCTTGGCGGGGGCGGCGGCCTGGTGGTCGGTGGGCCCGGGCCGGGCCGGGGCGGCGGACGCGGAGCCCGTCGCGGGCAGCAGCGCACCGCTCACCAGGGCGACCGAGGTCGCTATGAGCAGAGCTCTGCGTCCCGCGCGAACGGGTCTCGCCCGGCCGGAGGCGGAGGGGGGAGTGAATGTCATGCTGCTGATCTACCGTCAAAAGCATGGCTACGGCCGAGTTCGAACCTGGCGTGAAGCCGCCGTGGCGGCAATCCGCCCGCAGCGGTCGCGCTCCGGGGGCCGGTTCAGGCCACGGAGGTGATCACTCCGGTGGGCGGCTGACCGGCCTCGTGGTGGATCGGGGTGTGAGCGCCCTTGAGCGGTACGCCGCTGCCGCCGCGCCGGTCGGCGACGATCTCCGCGGCGATCGACAGCGCGGTCTCCTCGGGGGTGCGCGCCCCGAGATCGAGTCCGATCGGCGAGTGCAGCCTGGCCAGTTCCAGATCCGTCACGCCGACCTCGCGCAGCCGGTCGTTGCGCTCCAGATGGGTGCGGCGCGATCCCATCGCCCCGACATACGCGACCGGCAGCCTCAACGCCAGTTCCAGCAGCGGGACATCGAATTTGGCGTCGTGGGTGAGGACGCACAGCACGGTGCGCGCGTCGACCTCGGTCGCCGCGAGGTATCGGTGCGGCCAGTCGACGACCAGTTCGTCGGCCTCGGGGAAGCGGGCCTTCGTGGCGAAGACCGGGCGGGCGTCGCACAATGTCACGTGGTACCCGAGGAACTTGCCCGCCCGGACCAGTGCCGAGGCGAAGTCGATGGCCCCGAAGACGATCATCCGGGGCGGCGGGACGCTCGATTCGACGAGCAGGGTGACCGGCTGCCCGCAGCGCGAGCCGTCGGCCCCGATGGTGACGGAGCCGGTGCGGCCCGCATCCAGCATGGCGCGGGCATCGGCCGCGGCGGTGCGGTCCAGTTCCGGGTGTCCGCCGAGCCTGCCCTCGTACGAGCCGTCGGGGTGGACGAGCAAGGGGCGGCCGAGGAGCTCCGCCGGCCCTTCGGTGATTCTGGCGAGCGCCGCCGCCGTCCCCCGCGCGGCGGCGGCGAGCGCGGCGGCGAACACGGTCCGTGCGGGATCGTCCGCACGGACCGGAGTCACCAGGATGTCGATGACGCCGCCGCAGGTCAGTCCGACCGCGAAGGCGTCCTCGTCGCTGTAGCCGAACCGTTCGCGCACCGCGGCGCCGTCGTCCAGCGCCTGCTCGCACAGTTCGTAGACCGCGCCCTCCACACAACCGCCGGAGACCGATCCGATCGCCGTGCCGTCGCGGTCGACGGCGAGCGCGGCTCCGGGCTGCCGGGGGGCGCTGCCGCCGACCGCCACGACTGTGGCCACGGCGAATTCGCGTCCCTGCTCGACCCACCGGTTGAGCTCCTCGGCGATGTCCAGCATGGCGTTTCTCCTTCTGCGGGTGTACGGAGGGGCGGAGGTCCTACGGGTACGGAGGGGAGGACGGGACAGGCCCGGTGCGGACCGGTCCCGGTTCTACTTGGCGCCGATCCAGCTCTCGATCGGGCTGAGCGCGAAGTACACGACGAACACTCCGTTCAGTACCCACATGAAGACGCCCACCTCACGGAACTTGCCCTGTGCCGCCTTGATCGCGGCGAAGGAGATCACTCCCGCTCCGACACCGGCGGTGATGGAGTAGGTGAACGGCATCAGTGCCACGGTCAGGAAGACCGGCACGGCGACAGCACGGTCGCTCCAGTCGACGTGGCGGGCGTTCTGCATCATCATCGCGCCGATGACGACCAGTGCGGCGGCGGCGATCGGCCCCGGCACGATCTGGGCGAGCGGGGTGAAGAACAGTCCGGCGGCGAAGAGCACACCGGTGACGACGGAGGACAGACCGGTGCGGGCACCCTCGCCGACCCCGGTCGCCGACTCGATGAAGACGGTCTGCCCGGACGCCCCGGAGACGCCGCCGAGCGCGCCGCCCGCACCGTCGATGAACAGGGCCTTGGACAGGCCCGGCATCCGGCCCTTGCTGTCGGCGAGTCCGGCCTCGGTGCCGACCCCGATGATGGTCGCCATCGCGTCGAAGAAACCGGCCAGCACCAGAGTGAAGACGATCATGCCGACGGTCATCACGCCGATGTCGCCCCAGCCGCCGAACTCGACATGGCCGAAGAGTCCGAAGTCGGGCATCGAGACCGCGCTGCCCTGCAGTTCGGGTGCGCTGCCGCCCCATGCCTTGGGGCTGATGTCGGTGACCGCGTTGACGATGACGGCGAGGACCGTGCCGACGACGATGCCGATCAGGATCGCGCCGGGCACATTGCGGGCCTGGAGCATGAAGATGAGCAGCAGGGTGACGCAGAAGAGCAGTACGGGCCAGCCGGTGAGCTGTCCGCCGGTGCCGAGCGTGACGGGGGCGCCCTTGCCGACGAAGCCGGCGTTGACCAGGCCGATCAGCGCGATGAACATGCCGATGCCGATGGTGATGCCGTGTTTCAGGGCCAGCGGTATCGCGTTCATGATGATCTCGCGCAGCCCGGTGACGACCAGCAGCACGATCACGGCGCCGTACATCACGCACATGCCCATGGCCTGCGGCCAGGTCATGTGGGGTGCCACCTGGGTGGCGAGCACGCCGGAGACGGAGAGTCCTGCGGCGAGGGCGAGGGGCACCTTGCCGATGAAGCCCATCAGCAGAGTGGAGACGGCGGCGGCCAGGGCGGTCGCCGTGATGAGCCCGGCGTGGCTGAGCCGGTGGCCCGCCGCGTCCGGCCCGGACAGCAGGAGCGGGTTGAGCAGAAGGATGTAACACATCGCCATGAACGTGGTGATGCCGCCGCGCACTTCGCGTGCGACGGTGGAGCCACGGTCGGAGATGTGGAAGTACCGGTCGAGCCAGGATCTTCCGGCGGGGACGCGCGAGCCTGAGCCCGCGTCCTGCGCACTGGTCCTGGGCTCCACTGACTGCTGGGTCATGATGCCTGACTCCCAAGGTTCACAGGGGCACCCGCGATGAAGAATCGAAATGCGGGATTTGGGATGACTGCGCGGGCGGCACGACCCGGGGGACGGCCCGAGACGAACTGTGCATGCAGAGTGGAATGTGACGTGTGACGTGGTATAGCGGTCTGACGTGGTACATGTGCGGCGTCACCCGCACTGCTGGTGCTGTGGTGCGGGTACTGCGGTGCGGTACTGCGCTGCGGCATCGCGCTGTTGTGCTGCGGCATCGCGGTACTGCACTGCGGTACCGCGGTTTCTCCGGGCGGCGCGGGCGACGGAAGTGTGAGGTTCCCGGGAGGCACGCACCGCCCGGAGAGTTGGATGGAGCCGCGGCCCGGAGCCTGTCGGGCGATCCCCGGTCAGAGGTCACCCGACGGGCCCTCAGGTGCCGGTGAGGTGCTCGGGTCGTACCGGCGTCCGGTCGAGCTCCAGGCCCGTCGCGTTCCGGATCGCCGCGAGGACGGCCGGGGTCGACGACAGGGTGGGTGCCTCGCCGATGCCACGGAGCCCGTACGGGGCGTGGTCGTCGGCGAGTTCGAGCACGTCGACGGGGATGGTCGGCGTGTCGAGGATCGTGGGGAGCAGGTAGTCGGTGAAGGACGGGTTCCTGACCTTCGCGGTCTTGGGATCGACGACGATCTCCTCCATCACCGCGATGCCCATGCCCTGGATGGTGCCGCCCTGGATCTGGCCGACGACCGAGAGCGGGTTGAGCGCCTTGCCGACGTCCTGGGCGCAGGCCAGTTCGATGACCTTGACCAGGCCGAGTTCGGTGTCGACCTCGACGACCGCGCGGTGGGCGGCGAAGGAGTACTGGACATGGCCGTTGCCCTGTCCGGTGCGCAGGTCGAACGCCTCGGTGGGCCGGTGGCGCCACTCCAGCTCGATGTCGACCGCCTCGTCCTCCAGTACGTCGACCAGGTCGGCCAGCACCTCGCCGCCGTCGGTGACGACCTTGCCGCTCTCCAGGAGCAGTTCGGCGGTGGCCCACGCGGGGTGGTACGTGCCGTACTTGCGGCGGCCGATCTCCAGGACCTTCTCGCGGACGGCCTCGCACGAGTGCTTCACGGCGCCGCCGGTGACGTAGGTCTGCCGGGACGCGGAGGTGGAACCGGCCGAGCCGACCTGGGTGTCGGCCGGGTGGATGGTGACCTGGGAGACGCCGAGTTCGGTACGGGCGATCTGGGCGTGGACGGTGACGCCGCCCTGCCCGACCTCCGCCATGGCGGTGTGCACGGTGGCGACCGGTTCGCCGGCGATGACCTCCATGCGCACCCGGGCGGTGGAGTAGTCGTCGAAGCCCTCGGAGAAGCCGACGTTCTTGAGGCCGACCGCGTAGCCGATGCCGCGTACGACGCCTTCGCCGTGGGTGGTGTTGGACAACCCGCCGGGAAGCGCCCGTACGTCGGCCTGTTCGCCGGCCACCTCCCACTGGCGCTCGGGCGGCAGCGGCATGTCCTTGACCCGGCGCAGCAGTTCGGCGACCGGTGCGGGCGAGTCGACTACCTGTCCGGTCGGCAGGAGGGTGCCCTGCTCCATGGCGTTGAGCTGCCTGAACTCGACCGGGTCCATGCCCAGTTCGGCGGCGAGCTTGTCCATCTGCGCCTCGTAGGCGAAGCAGGCCTGCACCGCGCCGAAGCCGCGCATGGCGCCGCAGGGGGGGTTGTTGGTGTAGAGCGCGATGGCCTCGATGTCGACGTCGTCGATGACGTACGGGCCGACGGAGAGCGAGGAGGCGTTGCCGACCACGGCCGGGGAGGCGGACGCGTAGGCGCCGCCGTCCAGCACAATGCGACATTTCATATGTGTCAGCTTGCCGTCGCGGGTGGCGCCGTGCTCGTACCAGAGCTTCGCCGGGTGCCGGTGGACGTGGCCGAAGAAGGACTCGAACCGGTTGTAGACGATCTTGACCGGCTTGCCGGTGCGCAGGGCGAGAAGGCAGGCGTGGATCTGCATCGACAGGTCCTCGCGACCGCCGAAGGCCCCGCCGACGCCGGAGAGCGTCATGCGGACCTTGTCCTCGGGCAGTCCCAGGACCGGGGCGATCTGGCGCAGGTCGGAGTGGAGCCACTGGGTGGCGACGTACAGGTCGACGCCGCCGTCCTCGGCTGGCACGGCCAGACCGGACTCGGGGCCGAGGAAGGCCTGGTCCTGCATGCCGAAGACGTACTCGCCGCTCACCACGACATCGGCGCGGGCCGCCGCCGCGTCCGCGTCGCCGCGGACGATGGGCTGGCGGTGGACGATGTTGGGGTGCGGTACGTGCCCCGCGTGGTGGTCGTCGCGGCCCTCGTGGACGAGGATCGCGTCGGGGGCGGTGGCGGAGGCCTCGTCGGTGATGACGGGCAGTTCGCGGTATTCGATCCTGATCTTCGCGGCGGCGCGGCGGGCCGTTTCCGGGTGGTCGGCGGCGACGAGCGCCACCGGTTCGCCGTGGTGGCGGACCTTGCCGTGGGCGAGGACGGGGGTGTCCTGGATCTCCAGCCCGTAGTTCTTCACCGTGCTCGGCAGGTCGTCGTAGGTGAGTACGGCGTAGACGCCGGACGTGGCGAGGGCCTCCGAGGTGTCGATGGAGACGATCTCGGCGTGCGCGACCGTGGAGCGCAGGGTGTGTCCCCAGAGCATGTCCTCGTGCCACATGTCGGAGGAGTAGGCGAACTCTCCGGTGACCTTGAGGATGCCGTCGGGGCGGAGCGTGGACTCGCCGATGCCGCCCTTGGTGCGGGTGCCCTGGTTGATGCTGGTGGGGTTGCCGGTTACGCCCATCGTCAGACCGTTTCTTCCGCGCGGGCGGCCGCGAGGCGGACCGCGTCGAGGATCTTCTCGTAGCCGGTGCAGCGGCAGAGGTTGCCGGACAGCGCCTCGCGGATGTCCGCGTCGGACGGCTCCGGGTTGCGCTCCAGCAGTTCGTCGGCGGCGACCAGCAGGCCGGGGGTGCAGAAGCCGCACTGGACGGCTCCGGCGTCGATGAACGCCTGTTGGATCGGGGAGAGTTCACCGGTTTCCCGGCTCTCCTCGCCGGACGGCTCCGCCTCCCAGCGCCGGGCCTTGTCGAGCGTCGTGCCGCACGCGCCGGAGGCGCAGCCGCTGCCGGGGTGCTGTTCGGCGCGGTGGGCGGCGAAGTCCGCGAGGCCCTCCACCGTGACGACCTCGCGGCCCTCCACCTGCCCGGCCGCGACCAGGCAGGAGCAGACCGGGACGCCGTCGAGGCGGACCGTGCAGGAGCCGCACTCGCCCTGTTCGCAGGCGTTCTTCGAGCCGGGCAGGCCCATCCGTTCGCGCAGCACGTAGAGGAGGGACTCGCCCTCCCAGACGTCGTCCGCCTCTTGCCTGCGTCCGTTGACCGTGAAATTGACGCGCATGATCAGGCAGCTCCTTCGGTGCTGCGGCCGTTGCCGCGGTACGACTCCCAGGTCCAGCCGAGGGTGCGGCGGGCCATGATCCCGACCGCGTGCCGGCGATAGCTCGCGGTGCCGCGCACATCGTCGATCGGGTTGCAGGCGCCGGCGGCGAGCATCGCGAACTGCTTGGCGACGGACGGTGTAATGATCTTGCGGCTGTCCCAGAGCCCGCCCTCCTCCAGCGCGGCGTTCAGGAATTCCTCGGCCTCCTTCGCCCGTACGGGCGTGGGGGCGGCCGATCCGATTCCGGTGCGCACCGTGCGGGTCTCGGGATGCAGGGCCAGGCCGAAGGCGCAGACGGCGATGACCATCGCGTTGCGGGTGCCGACCTTGGAGTACTGCTGGGGCCCGCCGGCCTTCTTGATGTGCACGGCCCGGATCAGCTCGTCCGGTGCGAGGGCGTTGCGCTTGACGCCGGTGTAGAAGGCGTCGATCGGGATCATCCTGGTTCCGCGTACGGACTCGGCCTCGACCTCCGCACCCGCGGCGAGCAGGGCCGGGTGGGCGTCCCCGGCGGGCGAGGCGGTGCCCAGGTTGCCGCCGACGCCGCCGCGGTTGCGGATCTGCGGCGAGGCGACGGTGTGCGAGGCAAGCGCCAGTCCGGGCAGCTCGGCCCGCAGGTGCTCCATGATGTGGCTGTACGGGACGGAGGCGCCGAGCCGTACGCTCTCCTGGCCCACCTCCCACTCGGTCAGCTCTCCGATGCGGTTCAGGTCCAGGAGGTACTCGGGCCGCCGGTGGTCGAAGTTGATCTCGACCATCACATCGGTGCCACCCGCAATGGGCACAGCCGTCGGGTGCTCGGCCTTGGCGGCGAGCGCCTCCTCCCAGCTGGCGGGGCGAAGGAAGTCCATGAGTGGCTCTCTTCTTCTCAATCGGGTCGTTCACTGGGGGCGGTGTGCGGCCGGCCCTCGACTTGGCGTCCATGTTTTGTTAACGCGGTGTGGGGCCCAGTACACAAGCCGTGCTCCACCCGGTGCAGTCACCGAAAATATGAAGGAGTTGGCTGGGCGATCTCCTCGTCTTGTAGATTCGAACGAATGACGGGGAGCGGTGACCTCACCGCAATACCCAGTTTTCACCCGCACCAACGGAAAAGATCGGCGGCGACGAGATGCGGCTGCGCGCACTGCTGGAGACCGACGCGCTGGGCCTGCGGCTGCTCGGCGGCGAGGACGAGCTGGACCGCACGGTCCGCGGCGTGATGACCACCGACCTGCGGGATCCCAGCCGCTACCTGTCGGGCGGTGAGCTGGTCCTCACGGGCCTGGCCTGGCGCCGGGACGCGGCGGACGCGGAGCCGTTCGTGCGGATCCTGGCGGGTGCCGGCGTCGCCGGGCTCGCGGCGGGCGAGGCTGAGCTGGGCGACATCCCCGGCGATCTGGTGGAGGCCTGCGCCCAGCACCGGCTGCCGCTCTTCGCCGTCAACGAGACCGTTGCGTTCGCGACGATCACCGAGCATGTGGTGCGCCAGGTGTCCGGTGAGCGGGCGGGCGATCTGGCGGCGGTGGTGGACCGGCACCGCAGGCTGATGACCTCGGGCCCGGCGGGCGGTGGGCCCGAGGTGGTGCTCGATCTGCTCGGATCCGACCTCGACCTGCATGCCTGGGTGCTCTCACCCACCGGGCGACAGATCGCGGGTGCCGGTGAGACGCCACTGCCCGGACCGGTCGGTGCCGCGCTCGCGGGCCATCATCTGGCCGCCGCCCGGACCGGCCGCCGCGCCCCGCACCGGGCCACGGTCGAAGGCACCACGTATTCGCTCTTCCCGATCCGGAACACCGGCCGAGGCGCCCTCCCGGCCTCCCGCGACGTCCGCGAGTCGGTGCTCTCGGACTGGCTGCTCGCGGTCGAGGCGGACGCGAGCGACTGGCCGCCGGCCCGGCTGGACCTGCTCCAGGGCGTCACCCAGCTGATCGCCGTCGAGCGTGACCGGCGCGACGCGGCCCGTACGGTGCGCCGCAGACTCGCCCAGGAGGTCCTGGAGCTGGTCCAGGCGGGCGCCCCGCCGGCCGAGATCGCCGCCAGGCTGCGCGTCGCGGCCCCGGTGCTGCTGCCGGGCCTCGGGACGGCACCGCACTGGCAGGTCGTGGTGGCGCAGGTCGAGTGGGGCGATGCGGAGGGCCGGTCCGCCGCCGGCGCCCCGACGGGCCCCGGCTCCGACATCGCGGGCGGCCCGGTCGCCCAGGCGCTGCTGGAGGAGATCCTGGTCGACCCCGCGGTCACCGGCCCCGACTCGGCGGATCGGATCGCGGTCGCCCACACGGGCGAGGAGGCCGTCGCCCTCGTACCGCTGCCCGCCGTCGGCGCGCCCGCACCGGACCCGGAGGCCGAACGCGCCGAGGAGCCTGCGGACGGGGATCCGGCGCTCCATGCCGACGTGCTGCTCGCCGCCGTCCGCGAACCGCTCTCCGCGGGCCTCGCCGACGACGGAAGGCTGACGCTGGGGGTCAGTGCGGCCGTCCATTCGCCCGAGGGGCTGCGCGGCGCGCTGGAGGAGGCCCGGCACGCCCGCCGGGTGGCGGCGGCCCGCCCCGGCCGGGTCTGCGCGGCCGGCCACCACGAGCTGGCCTCGCACGTGCTGCTGCTGCCGTTCGTGCCGGACGACGTGCGCCGCGCGTTCACCGCACGCCTGCTCGACCCGCTGCGTGACTACGACCGGCGCCACCGCGCGGAGCTGATCCCGACGCTGGAGACGTTCCTGGACTGCGACGGTTCGTGGACCCGCTGCGCGGCCCGGCTCCACCTGCACGTCAACACACTGCGCTACCGGGTCGGACGAATCGAGCAGTTGACGGGACGTGATCTTTCGCGGCTGGAGGACAAGCTCGATTTCTTCCTCGCCCTGCGTATGAGCTGATCTCCCGGCCCGCTCAGGGCTGTTGGCGGCTCCGTTCGTTTGTGAAATCTTTCACCTGAGATTGAACGAACCTCTGGCCCGGCGTGCGGATCCGTGCTGAGATGCCGCCAGACTCAACAGCTCGATGGCGCGCTCGGGGAGGGCAATGTGGCGCATACCGCCATGTCTGGTTCCGGAACGACAGCAGATGACGATCCGCCGCTCCAGACAGCGGTATGGCGGCTGCGGTCACGCGCCTGCTGGACGGACGCCGCCGCTCTGCTCGAACCCGGCGCCGACACCGATCCGGCCGCCGCGCTCCAGCGGACCGCCCTGCTGACCGAACGGTGCCTGTACACCGGAAAGGGCTGGACCGACGCCGAGGACGCGCTGCGCACCGCGGAGGCGCTGGCCCACGACGACGCCGAACGCGGCGCGGCCGCCTGTGAACGCGGCCATCTGGCCTACGCGTCGACACTCCTGGGGGTGCGCGACCGGGCCGACGAGGCCAGTGTCGCCCTGAGCCGGGCCGCAGCCCTGCTCGCCCCGTCCGCGCCGGGCCGCCCGCTGCTGGACTTCCGGCGGGGCCTGATCGCGCAGAACATCGCCGATTCACCGCAGGCCGCCCGCGCCGCGTACCGCAGGGCCCACGCCGGGGCCACCGCCCAGGGCGACTCGCTGCTGCTCTCCTCCACCTGGCGCCACCTCGCTCTGCTGTCGCTGCGCGAGGGCGAAGTGGCGGAAGCCCGGCACGGCTTCGCGGAGTCCCTGCGGATAAGGGAGGAACTGGGCTACCTGATCGGTACGGCTCCGGCCCTCATCGCCCTCGCGGACTCCGAGCCGGAGCCCGAGCTGGCGACCCGGCTGCGCGCCGAGGCGGGCCGGCTGTTCCGGCTGCTCGGGGGCGTACCGACGTGGCTGGCCCCGCACCTGGACCCGCCTCCCGCGGAGACGGCCGAGGCCAACTGAGGCCGGGGCCGAGCAGCTTCCGGCCGGCCCGGTCAGCGCCTGTCCGGTCCTGATCCGCCGGACGGGCCCTGTCCCTCGGCGCCGGTGAAGTGTTCCCGTACGAGCGACTGCACGACGGGCAGGTCCTGGGCGATCAGTGCGTCGAGCAGCGCGGTGTGTTCGGCGGCGTCGGCTAGGAGGTCGGCGCGGCGGGTGGCGGGGTTGCTCTCCAGCGGCCACTGGGAGCGGCGGTGCAACTCGTCGGCGACCTGCACCAGCTGGTCGTTCCCGCAGAGCGCGAGGACCGCCCCGTGAAAGGCCCGGTCGCACTCGGCGTAGCTCGCCCGGTCGCCGACGGCCGCGGCGGCCACCGTCGCGTCGGCCAGCGGGCGCAGGGCGCACCAGGTACCGGGCGGGACGGTACGGGCCAGCCTCAGCATCACGGGGACCTCGATCAGGGCCCGCACCTCGGCCAGTTCGGCGAGCTCGCGCGGGCCCCGCTCGGACACCCGGAACCCCCGGTTGGGCACGACCTCGACGGCGCCCTCGATGGCCAGCTGCTGCATCGCCTCGCGCACCGGGGTGGCGGAGACCCCGAACCGGGCGCCCAGGGCCGGGGCCGAGTAGACCTGCCCCGGCGCCAGCCGGCCGTCGACCAGGGCGGCACGCAGCGCCTCCAGGATCTGGCCGCGTACGGAGTGCCGCTGCACCGTCGCCCGCGGTGCGGGCGGCTCGCTGTGGGTGTGCTCGCCACGTGCCTGCTCGGGCACCCGGACGGCCGCCGGGGCGGTCGCGGGCACGGCGGTGCCGTACGCCTCACGCGCTCTGCCCTGCTCCACTCGGACCTCCTCGGCCTGCCGTGGGCGCGGCTCGCGTGCGCCATGCCCCTTGTGCACGATAGGCGCAGGACGCCGCAGTTCAAACATCGATCCGTTCGGGTAAGGTAAGGCTAACCTGCAAACGGTAGCGATTCGGTGGTCCCCGCATGACACTCCCCGCCCTGCTTCCCGGCACCACGGCGTCCGCCGTGGCGGACGCGTACGCGCGCCTCGCCGAGGTCTTTCCCGGCCTGCGGGCCCAGGTGCTGGCGGACGACGAGACCGCGCCTCGCGGGGCCGGCTGGGTGGGTGCGGACGAGCTCGCGGCGGGGGGCCCGGCACTCGACACCTTCCTCGACTGGGACCACGCCCAGGTGGTCCGGGACTACGGGCAGCAGCCCCGCCCCGACGTGGTCGCCAGCTTCGGACTGCACCGCTACGCCTGGCCCGCCTGTCTGCTGGTGACGGTGCCCTGGTTCCTCCACCGGCGGGTGCCCCGGATTCCCGTCGGGGATGTGGCGTTCCAGCGGGCGCTGGGCCATCTGACCCTCCGGGTGCGGGAGTTCGCCTGCCTGCCGGACGATCCGGCCGCCGCGCTGCCGGGCGCGCGTGTGGTGCCCGACGAGGCGGCGCTGCGGGCCGAGGTGCTGGCGGCGGTGGCCGACCACATCGGCCCGGTGCTCGACGGCTTCGGACCTCGGATGCGGCGCGGCAGGCGCGCACTGTGGGGCATGGCGACGGACGAGATCGTCGAGGGACTCTGGTACATCGCCCATCTGCTCGGCGAGGAGCGGCGCGCGATGACCGAGCTGGAGGCGCTGCTGCCAGGCACCACGAAGCCCTACGTCGGCACCGCGGGCTTCCGTGAACTGACCGGGCCGGACGGCGAGTCGCTGCCGACCCGCGACCGGGCGAGCTGCTGCCTCTTCTACACGCTGCGCCCCGAGGACACCTGCGTCACGTGTCCGCGTACCTGCGATGCCGACCGCGTACGGAAGCTGACGCCCGCTCACTGATCAACACCACCCGCGCGAGTAGTACAATTCGAACGCAACTCGTCGGCCGCGTACGGTCATTCGACCGGATCCCCGTCATCCGCACGCCGTGCCGACCCAATGGCGTTCTCTTGCCCCGAAACCCCCTGTGCATGTGGGGGTTTCGGCAATCATGGCGCCCGAAATGCCCTACGCAATGCAAGGGACCGCGCATGAGACTGACCGACATATCGCTGAATTGGCTGCTTCCGGGCGCCGTGCTGCTCGTGGGAGTCCTGGCGGCGGTGGCGGTGGTCGCACGCGGCAAGCGTGCCGCTGACACATCCGCGGCCGACGACAGCTGGGAACGCAGCGAGGAGCGCCGCAGACGCAAGGAGGCCATGTACGCCACGGCCTCGTACGTCCTGCTGTTCTGCTGTGCGGCGGTCGCCGCCGCGCTCTCCTTCCACGGGCTCGTCGGCTTCGGCGAGCAGAACCTCGGCCTCTCCGGGGGCTGGGAGTACCTCGTCCCGTTCGGCCTCGACGGAGCGGCCATGTTCTGTTCCGTACTGGCGGTGCGCGAGGCCAGCCACGGTGACGCGGCGCTCGGCTCGCGCCTGCTCGTGTGGACGTTCGCCGGCGCCGCCGCCTGGTTCAACTGGGTGCACGCGCCGCGCGGGATCGATCACGCGGGCGCCCCGCACTTCTTCGCCGGGATGTCGCTCTCGGCGGCCGTGCTCTTCGACCGGGCACTGAAGCAGACCCGCCGGGCCGCACTGCGCGAGCAGGGCCTGGTGCCCCGCCCGCTGCCGCAGATCCGGATCGTACGGTGGCTGCGCGCCCCCCGGGAGACCTTCGGCGCCTGGTCGCTGATGCTGCTGGAAGGCGTACGCACCCTGGACGAGGCGGTCGACGAGGTGCGTGAGGACAGGCGGGAGAAGGAGCAGAACCGTCTCCGCAGGAAGGACCAGGAGAAGCTGGACCGGGCCCACATCAAGGCACTGAACCGGCAGAACCGGGCCTGGCGCCGGGTCGGCCGCGGCACCCAGGTGGATGTCCAGGCCCTCCCCGCCACGACGGGCTCCGCGCAGTCCGTCGTGGAGCCCGCCATATCCGAGCCGGGACAACTGCCTCTGCGCCCCCGGCCATCCCTGCAAGCCGTGACGGGTCCGAGTACCGGCACCTCGGACCGGAGCCCGGATGATCCGGTCACCGTCGACCTCACTGCCGAGGACGACACCCAGGCACTGCCCCGGCTCGACTCACTGGAGCAGAAACTGAAAGATCTGGAGCAGCAGTTCGGCTGAAGCCGGCGGCCCTGACGGCCCGGTCCCATCCGGTCCGTCAGGGCCCTTCGCCGTCCGGTCATGGGTTCGGCGGCCTCGGTCAGGGCCGTTCGCCGTCCAGCTCGAACCAGACGACCTTGCCCAGCGCATGGGCACCGACCCCCCAGGCGTCCGCGAGGCTCTGCACCAGGAACAGCCCCCGGCCATGCGTACCGTCGTCGGCGTTCGGTACGTACGACATGGGCAGTCTGGACACGAAGTCCCGTACTTCCACCCGTAACTTGGCGGGCGCCACGCTCACCGTGACGACTGCGCCGTGCCGGGTGTGGATCAGCGCATTGGTCACCAACTCACTGAGCAGGAGCTCCGCCACCTGGGCCGGCTCCTCCTTCCACCGGTAGCGCAGGAACTCCCGTAACGCACCTCTGACTTCGCCCACGGCCGACAGATCGGTGTGGGCCAGTCTGCGATGCAGCCGGACCGGCCGCCGGTCCTGCGCCCCCTGATCGTGCGAGGCCTCGCCCGTCATGAATTCGGCATCTCCCTGACACTCCATCGTCTCCCCCGCCCGCACAGTGCATCGCCCCCTGCTCGTGGTCCCGTTTCCCGTGGGTGTCTGCTGCTCGTCGAACTCCTTCGCGGAACACGTTCACGGGGATGCATGCCCCACTGACGGGCCGCCACGCTTGTCGACTCATCAATAAGTGAACGGAGGACCGGCGCCGGCCCGCGGACCCCAGGACATCAGCCCGTCACATTTCCTACCGCTGGGTTAACTTCCAAAAAATTCACATCGGTTGGCGTTGACGGGACCGTGTCTACGCGCGTCATCATGGTGGCTATGCGAATCCCCCCACGGATCACCACGCTCGGTGGCGCAGCCGCCCTCCTGTCCGTCCTCCTCGTCGGCGGCCCGGTCACCACGGCCACCGCATCGAACCCGTCCACCGACTCGGTGGGCAGCATCTGTTACTCGGCGCTGCCCTCCCAGGCCCACGACACCCTCGATCTGATCGATGAGGGCGGCCCGTTCCCGTACTCGCAGGACGGCTCCGTCTTCCAGAACCGTGAAGGCGTCCTTCCCGGCCAGAGCACCGGCTACTACCACGAGTACACGGTCGTCACACCCAACTCCCCGACCCGCGGTGCGCGTCGGATCGTCACCGGCGAGGAGGCGCAGGAGGACTACTACACCAGCGACCACTACGCCACCTTCGACCTGATCGACCAGGGCTGCTGAAGCCCGGCCCCTCCGGACCGATCCGCGCCGTAGCCCCCCACCTGCGGCGCGGATCACGGACCGGACGAGGCGGACGGACTTGTACGCTCCCCTCATGACCGTGACCTATGTGATCGAAGGCTCCCGGGTCACCGGCCTGGAGCAGTTCTGGAAAGTGATCGGCGAGGCCGTGAACGGTCCGGGCGGGTATTTCGGCCGCAACCTCGACGCTCTCGCGGACTGTCTGAGCGGCGGGATGGGCACCCCGGACGACGGCGACTTCGTCTTCGAGTGGCGGGACCACGCGCTCTCCGCACGGGCCCTGGGCCACGAGGAGACGGCCCGCCGGCTGCGAGGGAGTCTGGAGCGGGCGCATCCCACCAACCGGCCCGCGATGCGGGAGCGGCTCGACGAGGCCCTGGCCGGACGGGGTCCGACCCTCTTCGACCTGATCGCGGCGGTCCTGGCGGACGAGGCGACCCCCGGCACACTGCGGCTGTCGTGAGCCCGGGGCCGTGCCCGGCGGGCCGGCCCCGGGCGACGGCACCGGCCGGCCGAGCGGGAACATCACTCGGCCGGCCGATACCGTGGGGGTCGCGGGGATCAGAATTCAGTGGTGACCTTGGCGCCGTCGAACGCCTCGTTGCCGTAGAGGCTGATGAAGTGGTAGCCCGGCGCCGGGTTGTTGATGGTCAGGGTGTGCTCGTTGCCCGCCCCGACCGACTTGTCGGTGTTGACCTTGGTGGTCGCCCAGTCCTGCGAGCTGTAGTAGAGGTCGGCGTCACCCGTGCCGCCTGACGAGGTGATCTTCAGCTGGGTGGTGCCGGCCGGGATGATGACGGCCAGGTAGGCGTAGTCGCCCTTGACGGCCTTCAGCCCGCTGCGCATGCAGTTCCGGTCCAGCATCCTGGTGTCGGCGTCCTTGCACTCGGTGATCTCGCCGGGCGGGTTGGTGGACCCGCCGCCGCAGGCACCGGCCGCGCAGGCGGCCAGCCAGGTGTTCCAGTCGGCGTCGTAACGGTTGCCGATGGTCGACGTGAGCAGGGTGCGGGCACCGTCCCAGTCACCCTTGCGGTAGAGACCGAGCAGGGTGTCGACGTCCGAGCGGTGGGACTCGAGCATGTAACGGACGGCCAGGTAGCCCCAGTTGTACACGCGGGTCTGGTCGGCGTTCTCGTAGGTGGTGTCGAACAGGGTGCTCAGGGGGTAGGTGCGGTTCGCGGCCTGGGCGATGGCGTCCTCGTAGGCGAGCTTGCGGTACGAGTAGGAGACGAACTCCGCGAAGCCCTCGACCCACCAGACGGTCGGCGTGGTCATTCCGGCGGCGAAGTCGCCGTACATGTTGAAGCGGCCGTCGAGGTAGTGCGTGTACTCGTGGTTGAGGTTCCAGATCTGGAAGTCGGGACGGGCCCACTCGGCCTCGTAGGCGATGAACCGGGGCTGGTTGCCCTCGGCCTTGGGGTCGCCCTCCAGGTACATGCCACCGTTGTTGGTGTCGATACCGAAGATCACGCCGGCGTAGGTCTGGTAGTCGGCGCTGGAGTCGAAGGCGATGACCTCGATGGTCTTGTTGTTGTCATCGGCGACCGCACCGTTGTCCCGGGCCACCTCGTGGAAGTAGGCGTCCTGGTTGTTCAGGCTGGTACAGCTGGCCTCCAGCTCCGCCGCGGCCATGTCCTGCGCCCGGATGGTGATGCTGTCGCTACAGGTGTGCTTGACCGGCAGGACGGACTTCTCAAGACGCTCCGCGAGGTTGCAGGCGTCGTACTTCGCGCAGTTGTCCTTGTCGTAGGCGTCGACCATCTTGGCCAGGTTGACCCAGAGCGGGGCGGTGGGACCGTCGATGGAGCTCTTGCCCATCAGGTCGATCGCCAGCGGGCTCGCCTTGTCGCGAAGCGAGTCCTCCTTGAGGAAGCGGCCGAGCTCGAGTCCCGCGTTGGCGGCCAGGAACGAATTCTTGGTGCCCAGCAAGTCGAGGTGGTTCGCGGCGAAGTCGCGCAGCGAGGTCAGCACGCTGGAATCGGCCTCGATGGCGCTGATGAACTCCGGTACCTGGTGACCGCGGAACATGATCGTGTACACGCTGTTCACGGCGTTGACCATGTACCACGAGCTGTTGTACGACTCGTCGTAGTCGGCCAGCATCTTCTTGACGATGTTCAGGTAGCGGGCGTTCTCCGCGGCGCTGTCGACCAGGATGATCGCCTCGGACAGGCTCTCGCCGTTGGCGTCGGTGACGTCGAAGGCGTGCGAGGAGCCGAAGAAGCCGTCGAGCGCGCCCTGGATGGCCGTGCGCAGGCGCGGCCCGTACTCTCCGACGGTGTCGGGGTCGTAGTACTGCACGTAGTAGCCGGCCCGGAGGAAGAGGACCAGCTGGGCCATGCTGGTGCTGTCGTCGCCGGGGTAGGAGGCCGATGCGTCGCGCATGGCATCGGCGATGGTGACCATCTGGTCCTCGCGGAAGGCGTTGTAGCCGTCCTGGCCCTGGATGCGGAACAGCGTGTTGACGCAATCGGTGGTCGCCGCCTTGACCTTCTCGACCAGGGCGCTTCCGGTGTTGTTGGTGAAATCGGTGATGTTGCACTCGGCCGCGGCCCTGCCGAGCTTCTTGGCGCGGCGCTCCTCGGCCTTCATCGAAGGTGCCTGGTGGCTCGGAAGCGCGGTGGTCTGGTCGTCGTAGTCCCGCTTGAGCGCGTCCTTCGACGCGGACAGCGGCGGCTGGTCGGCGGCCTTGAGCGGCTTGCGCTGGACGTGAGCGGCATCGTCGGCGGGTGCCGTCAGCGACTCGGCGGTGGGGCCACCGGGTTCCTCGGTCCGGGGTTGCGCCCCTTTCTGGGCGGCGCCCGAGGAGTGGGGGGTCGCGGTCGACACGGCGGGGCGTTGCTCGACGGCCTGGCTCGGTGCCGTGAACAGGCCCACGCCCAGGCATGCTGCCAGGGCCGCAGTGGACAAGCCGGTTATCTTTTGCCGAACCCTCAGGTTCTTCACGTGCCGCCTCCAGCGGAGTGGTGACCGCGCGACAAGGCGCGGTTGTGGGGGAATGCAAGAGGTCGGTGCCGGACCGGGTCTGAACTGCACTCACGTCGTGACATGAGCACGGCTCCTTTCCCCTTGCGCGCTGTACAATGGCACATGTCACATGTTCTTTGGAACCCCTCTCGCGCACATTCATCTGCGCGACAACTTCTCGTCGCAGCACGGGATATGACACACGGCCCCGAACGCACCGGCCGCCACCACCGGTTTCCCGACCACCGCACCACCGTGTCCCCGGAGAGCCGGAATTCCGGCCCCGACCCCGGTCCCACAGAGCCCCCGAGGAGCAATGCCCGTGTCCCGTTCCTTCTCCGCGCCCCGCAGCGGCAGCCACGATCTGCCGGTGTCACCCGCCCTGGACGCCTTCATGGGCACCGGGTGGGCCAAGTCCCCGCTGCCGACGGACCTTCGTGTCCCCTCCATCGACGCCACCCCCGCCCGCCGGGCCCGGCTGGCCGCCCGCTTCCCCGGCGAGCGCCTGATCATTCCGGCGGGCGCGCTCTCGGTCCGCTCCAACGACACCGACCACCGCTTCCGGCCGCACACCGGCTACGCCTGGCTCACCGGCCTCACGGGCGAGGACCAGGCCGGCCACGTCCTCGTACTCGAACCGGACGGCGACGAGCGGCACGAAGCGGTGCTGTACCTGCGGCCCCGGTCACCGCGCACCGGCCAGGAGTTCTACTGCGACCGCAGATACGGGGAGTTCTGGGTCGGGCGCAGGCCCGACCTGGCGGAGGCCGCCCGGCTGACCGGCATCCGCTGCGCACATCTGGACGACCGGGAGAAGCTGCTCACCGGGCCGCAGCCGCCGGTCCGGGTGCTGGCCGGCGTGGACCCGTCCGTCGACGAACTCCTGCGCTCCTGCCGCGGGTTCCCGCTCGGGCGCTCGGCACCGGCCGGGCTCGAAGCGGTGCTCAGCGAGCTCCGGCTCGTGAAGGACCCGTGGGAGACCGGGCAGTTGCAGCAGGCCGTCGATGCCACGGCGCTCGGGTTCGAGGATGTGGTGCGCAGCCTGCCGCAGGCGCTGCTCCACCCGCGCGGCGAGCGCTGGATCGAGGGCGTCTTCGATCTCCGGGCCCGGTCGGAGGGGAACGGTCCGGGCTACTCCACGATCGCCGCAGCCGGGGCGCACGCCTGTGTGCTGCACTGGATCCGCAATGACGGACCGCTGGAAAGGGATCAGTTGCTGCTCCTGGACGCCGGGGTGGAGACCGACTCGCTCTACACGGCCGACATCACCCGCACCCTGCCGCTGTCCGGCCGCTTCTCCCCTGTCCAGCGAACGGTCTACGAACTGGTGCTGGCGGCACAGGACGCGGGCATCGCGGCCCTGCGCCCGGGGGCGCGATTCCGTGACTTCCATATGGCGGCCATGCGGGTCATCGCCGAAGGGCTGCACGAGTGGGGTGTGCTGCCGATGTCTGCGGACGAGGCGCTCGACGCGGACAACGGCTTCTACCGCCGGTACACGCTCTGCAGCAGCGGCCATATGCTCGGCATGGACGTGCACGACTGTGCGCAGGCGCGTGCCGACACTTATCTGGACGGGCGGCTGGAGCCCGGTCAGGTGCTGACGGTGGAACCCGGGCTCTACCTCCAGCCCGACGACGAGACGCTGCCCCGGGCGCTGCGCGGGATCGGGGTGCGGATCGAGGACGACCTCGTGATCACTGCCGACGGCGCCCGCCTCATGTCGTCCGCGCTGCCGCGCACCGCCGACGGAATCGAGGAGTGGATGGGCTCGCTGCTGGAGACCCGGGTCTGAGAGCCGGGCCTGAGAGCCGCTTCAACGGCCGTCCGGTGGGCGGCCGTTGAGGGTCGGGGCAGCCGGTGGTCGAGGGCTTCCGTGGAAGAGCGGCGAGCGGCGAGCGGTGGATCAGGCCTCTGCGGCAGGCATCCTCACGCTTCTGATCCGCTTGCCTCCCGCGCCCGTGTCATTGGGTTCGTCCTCGGCCCAGAGGTTCCTGACATGTGACATATGACCCAGCATGCACCGCTCCGCGCGCTCCGCGTTCCCCGCGATCAGGAGGTCGAGCAGCTGGGCGTGCTCCTCCGCCGACTGGACCAACAGCCCGGTTTCGTCGAGTCGGTTCAGCCCGAAGAGGCGCGACCGCTTGCGCAGATTGCCGACCTCCTCCACCAAACGGCGGTTTCCCGCCAGGCCGAGCAGTTCGAGATGGAAGCGGCGGTCAGCCTCCAGATAACCGAGGATGTCGTGCTCGGCGGCGGCTGCGACGATCGCCTGGGCGAGTGGCCGCAGCGCCTCCAGCTCCTTGGTCCTGCCCATCCGGGCGATGCGGCCGACGGTGGGAACCTCGATCAAGACCCGCAGCTCGGTGAAGTCGTCGAGATCCTGTTCGGTCAACTCCGTTATCCGGAAGCCCTTGTTGCGCACCGCTTCGACCAGGCCCTCACGCGCCAGGTCGAGCATGGCCTCACGGACCGGAGTGGCGGACACCCCGAAGTCGGCGGCGAGCGCGGGAGCGGAGTAGATCATGCCCGGACGGAGCTCCCCTGCGATCAGGGCCGCCCTGAGGGCGTTGGCCACCTGGTCACGCAAGTGCTCCTGCGCGGAGATGGCATTGAGCGTCGTCAGGCGGGCCATATCTGTTCCTCCAGCACCGTGCGGGGCCTCAGAATACAATGTCACGTTTCCGTCAGGGCCCGTCGCTCCGGAGCTGTGGACAACTCGCTCAGAGCGCCGAATTCCGGTGCACCGCGGCGGCGACGGCGAGGTCCTCCCAGCCCATTCCGACGCTCTTGAAGAACCGGGGGCCCTCGAAGCGGGCGGGCTCTCCGCCGGGGGCGCAACCGGTCACCAGCTCGGCGAGGTTGCCGTGGATGTCCTCGGCCCGGAAGGCTCCCTCCGCCATCGGGATCAGCAGATCGCCCGCCTCGGACAGCGCCGCCGACCGCGATTCGACGAAGACGGCGGAGCGTGCCACCAGCGCGGTGTCGACCTCCCGGGCATCGGGGGTGTGCGAACCGACCGCGACGACCGTCGCCCCGTCCGGTACGAGGGCGCCGTCGAACAACGGAGTGGCGGAGGTCGTGCAGCAGAGCACCAGGTCGGCCGTGGCGACCTCCTTGACGCCGGGCACCTCCGCCGTACGGGCGTCCACCCCGAGTCGACGGGCATGCGCTGCCAGCGCGTCTGCCCGGTGCGGATTGCGGCCGACCACGGTGATCCGTTCGACGTGGCGTTCCGCGAGCACCGCGGCCAGGTGCCCGTACGCCTGGGGGCCCGTTCCGAAGAGCACCAGATGATGCACGACGGGCCCGGTGAGGTGGCGGATCGCGAGCGCGGAAACGGCCGGGGTGCGCAGGGTGGTGAGCGCGGCCCCGTCCAGCAGGGCGAGCGGCAGCAGGGTGGGGGCGTCGAGCAGCAGATAGCTTCCGGTGATCCGGGGCAGGTCGCGCGCCGGGTTGGCAGGGGCCACCCCGGCGATCTTCACGCCGGTCACCTGCTGGGTGGTGGCGGGCATGATCAACAGCTCCCCGCCGGGCACCGTGACATGGTGCCGGGCGGGGGCCGTCTCCGGATCCAGGCCCCTGCGCAGCGCCGCCTCCAGTGCGTCCACGGCTCCGGTGGGTCCCAGGGCCTCGATGTCGTCGGCGCCGAGCAGGGGCAGGTTCACAGCAGGAATCCTTCCGGGAAGGGGTCGGACGGGTTCAGGAAGAATTGTGCGGTACCGGTGATCCAGGCACGGCCGGTGACGGTGGGGACAACGGCCGGCAGCCCGCCCACGGTGGTCTCCTGGACGAGACGTCCGGTGAACGAGGTACCGATGAACGACTCGTTCACGAAGTCGGTGTCCAGGGGGAGTTCGCCGCGTGCGTGCAGCTGGGCCATGCGTGCCGAGGTCCCGGTCCCGCAGGGTGAGCGGTCGAACCAGCCCGGGTGAATGGCCATCGCGTGCCGGGAGTGGCGGGCGTCGGACCCGGGTGCGATGCACTGCACATGCTTGAGGCCGTGGATGTCGGGGTCCTCCGGGTGGACGGGCCGGTCGGTGGCGTTGACCGCGTCCATCAGGGCGAGCCCGGCGGCCAGGATGTCGTCCTTGCGCACCCGGTCGAAGGGCAGTCCGAGGTCGGACAGGTGAACCATCGCGTAGAAGTTCCCGCCGTAGGCGAGGTCGTAGCGCAACTTCCCGTAGCCGGGTACGTCCACCGCCCGGTCGAGCGCGACGCTGAACGCCGGAACGTTGGTGAGGGTCACGGCGGTGGCGGCGCCGTCCGTCACCTGCACATCGACGCTGACGAGCCCGGCCGGGGTGTCCAGCCGCACGGTGGTGACGGGTTCGGTGACCTCCACCATGCCGGTCTCCACCAGAACGGTCGCCACCCCGATGGTGCCGTGCCCGCACATCGGCAGATAGCCGGAGACCTCTATGAACAGGACGCCGTAGTCCGCGTCCGGCCGGGTGGGCGGCTGGAGGATCGCGCCGCTCATGGAGGCGTGGCCGCGCGGTTCGTACATGAGCAGGGTGCGTACGGCGTCCCGGTGCTCCTGGAAGTAACTGCGCCGTTCGGCCATCGTCGCACCGGGGATGGTGCCGATGCCGCCGGTGATGACGCGGGTGGGCATGCCCTCGGTGTGTGAGTCGACGGCATGGAAAATGTGACGTGTCTGCAAGGCTCCCCCTGATGGGTCACGGCGTACACGAAGAACGCGGGAACGGGGCGGAACAGCCCGGCCCGGGCAGAGCCTGGCGCGGCTCCGCCCGGACGTACGGGCCTGGCGCCGGTCTCAGTGCAGGCCCCCGGCGAGTGCCTTCTCCGTCGCGGCACGTACGGCGGCCGCGTCGTCGGCGGGGAGGGGGAACCGCGGCGGCCGGGTGCGGCCGCCGTGGCGTCCGGCGACGTCCATGGATGCCTTGATGGCCTGGACGAACTCCGGCTTCGAGTCCCACCTCAGCAGCTCGTGCAGCTCCCGGTACAGCGGCAGGGCAGTTGCCATGTCACCGGTGACAGAAGCCCGGTACAGATCGACGCAGCAGGACGGCAGCATGTTCGGGCAACCCGCGATCCACCCGACGGCGCCGGCGAGTGCCAGCTCCAGCAGTACGTCGTCGGCGCCCACGAGCAGGTCGAGGCCGGGCGCTCGTTCGGCGATCTCGTACGCCCTGCGGACATCGCCGGTGAACTCCTTGACGGCCACGATGCTGCCGTCCTGGTGGAGGCGGGCAAGCAGGTCCGGAGTCAGATCCACCTTGGTGTCGTACGGGTTGTTGTACGCGACGACCGGCACCCCGACCTCGGCCACATCGGCGTAGTGGGCGCGCACCGCCGCCTCGTCGCAGCGGTAGCCGTTGGGCGGCAGGAGGAGTACGGAACCGGCGCCCGCCTCGGCGGCCCGTTCCGCCCAGCGCCTTGACTCCGCACTGCCGTACGCGGAGACGCCCGGCATGACGCGGCTGCCGTCACCCGCGGCTTCGACGGCGACCCGGACGACCTCGTCCCGTTCGCTGTCGGTCATGGTCTGGTACTCCCCCAGTGAGCCGTTGGGCACCACTCCGTCGCAGCCCGCCTCGATGAGCTGCCGCACATGCGTGGCGTAGGCGTCGTAGTCGATGGTGCAGTCGTCGCGCAGGGTGAGCGGGGTGGCGACCATGACCCCGTGCCAGGGGCGGGTGCGCGAGTCGGTGTTCGTCTGCATCGTGGCTCCTTGAGAGGTGTGACATGTCACGGTGTGGCGGAAAGGCGGAGGACAGTCGATGGACGCGACGTTCCGGTGTGCGGGAACCTGTCGCGGCGTGCCGTCGGGCTCCGAGTGGAGAACCGGCCGCGGACTACCCGGGGCCGGACAGGTCGGCGAGCGTGGAGAGCTTCACGGGGCAGGCCAGCGGGCGCCGGTCCGGGCCACCCGGCTCCTGTCCGGCGCCGTGCGCGGCGGCCAGTTCACGGACGGCGAATCCGCACGTCCGGCCCTGGCACCACCCCATTCCGGCCCGGGTGAGCAGTTTGACGGTCCTGGTGTCACCGGCTCCCAGCTTCTCGCACGCCGTACGGATCCGGCCCGCCGTGACCTCTTCACAGCGGCAGACCTCCGTGTCGCCGGTCAGCCACTCGCTCCAGCCGGGCCCCGGCCGGTGCACGGTCCCCATCAGCGCGGCGAAGGCCCGCAGGCGACGGCGGGAGCGGCGCAGCGCGACGGCTCTGCGCGCTTCCTGCCTCCGTACCCCGCCCCATACCTCACGAATGATGGACAGTGCCGCCAACTCGCCTTCATTCAGAGCGAGTTCCACACCGCCGATGCCGCCGGACTCGCCGGCCGCCCAGATCCCGGGGACGGTGGTCCTCAGCTCTTCGTCGAGGGTGACTGCGTGAGTGCCGTCGGGGCCCGTACGCGTACCGCAGCCGGCTGCCACGGCGAGTTCCAGCTGTGGCACGAGCCCATGTCCCACGGCGAGCGCGTCGCAGGCGATCCGGCGGCCGGTCCCCGCGACGGGGCGCCATTGGCGGTCCACTCTGCTGACGGTCACCGCCTCCGCCCGCTCGTCGCCGTGCACCTCGGTGACCGCCCGGTGGCTCAGCACCCGGACCCGGGCCCGGGCCAGCTCCGCCCCGAAGCGGACCCCTTCCGCCGCCTTGCCGGGGTTGGCGGCCAGCACTCGGGGAGCACGGGCGTACGCCCCGTAGCCGGCGGCTTCGACCAGCGCCGGGACGCACGCCCCCGCACGCGTCAGCGAGACGGCGACCGCCTGCAGCAGCGGCCCACTGCCCGCGACCACGATGCGGCGCCCCGGCAGCGCCAGCCCGGACTTGAGCATGGCCTGGGCCCCCGCCGCGCCCACCACCCCCGGAAGGGTCCAGCCCGGGAAGGGCAGTTGGCGCTCGTGGGCGCCCGTCGCCAGGATCATCCGGCGGGCCCGGACGGCGGTACGAGCCTCGTCGTCGGCTTCCCCGGTGACCGCGTGCAGGATCCAGTCCCCGTCACCGGTTCGTTCGACCGTCCACACCTGGTGGCCGGCGAGATGGCGGATCGCGCCGGTGTCGCGGTGTGCGGCCAGCCGTGCGGAGAGTTCCGTGAAGGCGCGCCAGTTGTGGTGCAGGGCCCCGGGCCGGGTGGCGCCGAGTCCGTCGGCCGGGCTGCGGTAGTACTGCCCGCCGGGTGCGTCGGCCGCGTCCAGCAGGATCACGTCGAGCCCATGGTCGGCGGCTGTGACGGCTGCGGCCAGGCCCGCCGGTCCCGCGCCCACCACGGCGAGCGCGGCGCGGTCGGCCTCCCGCGCCCGGGGCTCATCCGTCGAGTGCGGCATGCCCGTCGCCCTCCTGTGTGGTGATGGCGTCGCCCGGTCCCGCGGGCAGCAGGCAGGCACGTTGGTTGGGCCGGCCGTTGACGGTGGCCAGGCAGTCGTAGCAGGCACCGATGCCGCAGAAGGCGCCCCGCGGGCGGCCGTGGACCCGGGTGGTGCGCCAGGTCAGGATGCCCGCCGACCAGAGTGCGGCGGCAATGGTCTGGCCCGGCAGTGCGCGGATCGGGCGGCCGTCGAAGGTCAGCTGGAACTCCGGTTCGGGCGCGGCCCCGACAAGTTCGGCGGGGGTGCGTGCGCGGGTGCGTCTCACTGGGTCCTCTCCTGGGGCACGGGCGCCCCGCTCTCCACCGTCATGTGACATCGCATGTGGCATCGAACCGGTCGGGTGCGAACGGTCCGAGATCGAGTGCGGGCCGCTCTCCCCGGATCGCGTCGGCGATCAGCAGTCCGGTCACGGGCGCCAGCCCGATCCCGGCCCCTTCATGGCCGCAGGCGTGGAAGAGCCCCGGCACCCGGGGGTCCGGTCCGATCGCGGGGAGGTGATCGGGCAGGTAGGGGCGGAATCCGTGGTAGGCGCGCATCACCCGCACATCGGCGAGTACGGGGAAGAGCGTGGCAGCCCCGGCCGCCAGCCGGGCGGCCACCGGCACAGACAACGTCCGGTCGAAGCCGACCCGTTCGCGGCTCGCCCCGATGAGCACCGGACCCGAGGGCGTGCCCTCCACCACGGGCGAGGTCTGGAGCGCCGCGGACCCGCTCGACACGTCGGCCACGTACTCCGCCGCGTAGACCTTGTGCCGGATCAGCCGGGGCAGTGGTTCGGTGACCAGTACGAACCCTCTGCGCGGCAGTACCGGCAGGTTCACCCCGGCCAGTGCGGCCAGGTCGCCGCCCCAGGTACCTGCCGCGTTTACCACGACGGGGGCGCGCAGTTCGCCCCTTGTCGTACGTACCCCGCGTACAGCGCCCTCCCGGTCCCTGAGTATCCCGACCACCTCCTCCCCCGGGCACACGAGCGCGCCGGCACGAGCAGCCGAACGCAACAACTCGGCTGCTGCCAGGGCCGGTTGGACCTGGGCGTCCTGCGGGTAGTGGCAGCCGCCGGCCAGGTCCGGTGCGAGGTGGGGCTCGATGTCGCGGAGCTGGTCGGATGCGATGTGGTGCGCCTCGACACCCGCCGCCCGCTGACCGGCGGCGGTCGCGGACAGGGTGGCCAGGGAGTCCTCGGAGGCGGCGACGACCACGCCGCCCTTGAGCTCGTACTCGATTTCCGGGGGCAGCTCCTCGGCCAGTTCCCGCCACAAGGAGGCGGAGAGCAGGGCCAGTTCCAACTCCGGTCCAGGCACTTTGTCGGAGACCAGGAGGTTGCCCTCGCCGGCTCCGGTGGTGCCGGCGGAGACCGGCCCGCGGTCGACGACGGCTACGGACAGTCCGGACCGGGAGGTGTAGTAGGCGCAGGCGGCACCGACCATTCCGGCCCCGACGATGACGACATCCAGGGAGTGTCTCGTGAGCACGACAGTAATATGTCACATTGCTCAAGGGTCGCCAAGGGTGCGCACAGGGCCAGTTGATCAATCGTCACCCCGTCGGGCCGCCCGCAGGGGTGCCGGATCGGCCGCCGGGGAAGTGGAGCCTTGGACACCCGCAGGCGCCGACCCCTTGGAGCCGTGATGCACGACGACCGCACCCTGGTGGAGGACCGCCTCGAACGCGCCCTTCACCAGTTCATCCGCCCCGCCCAGTACCCGGCCCGCACCCCGCTCGCGCTCTCGGTCCGGCACATCCCCGGCGAACCCGTTCCGGTGGCACAGGTCCTCCAGCAGTCGTTCGAGCCGTTCAGTACGGGCACCGAATGGGGGAAGCCCTGGTCCACCAGCTGGTTCCGGCTGGAGGGGACGGTGCCCGCACGGTGGGCGGGGCAGCGGGTCGAGGTGGTCGTCGATCCCGGGTTCTCCGGTCAGGGACCGGGCTTCCAGGCCGAGGGCATGCTGTACGACCCCGCGGGCGTCCCCATCAAGGGCATCCATCCGCGCAATCGGCATCTGACGCTGGCCTCCCCGGCAGCGGGCGGCGAGCCGGTGTCGCTGCTGCTGGAGGCGGCGGCCAACCCGTCGGTGCTGGAGCACGGCTTCGCGCCGACATCGCTCGGGGACCTGACGACGGCGGGCGGCCGGCCGCTCTACCGGTTCGCCGTCGCGGACCTGGCGGTGCTGGACGAGGAGGTCTGGCATCTGGTCCTGGACATCGAGGTGCTCTCCGAGCTGATGCGGGAACTCCCCGTCGAACGCTCCCGGCGCCACGAGATCCTGCGGTCGCTGGAGCGCATGCTCGACGCGCTGGATCTGCACGATGTAGCGGGCACTGCGCGGGCCGGCCGGGACGAGCTGGCCCAAGCGCTGTCCCGCCCGGCCTCGGCGAGCGCGCACCGGATCTCGGCCGCCGGTCACGCGCACATCGACTCGGCGTGGCTGTGGCCGCTGCGGGAGACAGTGCGCAAGGCCTCACGCACCTTCGCCAATGTCACCGCGCTCGCCCAGGACTATCCGGAGCTGGTCTTCGCGGCCTCGCAAGCCCAGCAGTACGCGTGGGTGAAGGAACACCAGCCGCACATCTGGGAGCGGATCAAGCAGGCCGTGACGGACGGTCGCTGGGCGCCCGTCGGGTCGATGTGGGTGGAGTCCGATGCCAACATGCCCGGTGGTGAGGCACTGGCCCGGCAGCTCGTGCACGGCAAGAGGTTCTTCGAACAGGAGCTGGGGGTGGAGACCGAGGAGATCTGGCTGCCGGACTCCTTCGGCTACACGGCCGCCTTCCCGCAGCTGGCCCGGCTCGCGGGGGTGAAGTGGTTCCTGACCCAGAAGCTTTCCTGGAACCAGAGCAACAGAATGCCGCATCACACCTTCTGGTGGGAGGGCATCGACGGGACCAGGGTCTTCACCCACTTCCCGCCCGTGGACACCTACAACGCCCAGTTCCACGGCAGTGAACTCGCCCACGCCGAACGGAACTTCGCCGAGAAGGGACTGGCGACCCGCTCCCTCGTCCCGTTCGGCTGGGGAGACGGCGGGGGCGGGCCCACCCGCGAGATGCTGGAGAAGGCACGCAGACTCAGGGACCTGGAGGGTTCGCCGAAGGTCACCGTCGAGCGGCCGGCGGCGTTCTTCGCGGCGGCCGAGGAGGAGTACGGCGCACAGGCTCCGGTCTGGTCGGGCGAGCTGTACCTGGAGCTGCACCGGGCCACGTACACCACCCAGGCCAAGACCAAGCAGGGCAACCGACGAAGTGAACACCTGCTCCGCGAGGCGGAGCTGTGGGCCACGGCGGCCGCCCTGCGCAACCCCGGCCGGGGTTACGAGTATCCGTACGAGGCGCTGGACCGGCTGTGGAAGACGGTCCTGCTGCATCAGTTCCACGACATCCTGCCCGGCTCGTCGATCGCCTGGGTGCACCGTGAGGCCCGCGAGACCTACGAGCGGGTGCGGGCGGAACTGGCGGATCTGGTGGCGGACGCGGTGGCGGCCCTGGGCGGCGCCGAAGGCCTGGTGGCGCTCAACTCCTCCCCGTACCACCGCCGTCAGGTGGTCGAGCTGGACCCGGAGGCGAGCGCGGTACTGCCGTCCGGCGCCCGGGTGCAGCACCTGGACGACGGCCGTACGGTGGTGCCGGCCGAGTCACCCGGCCTCGGCGCGGGTCCGCTGAACGGTTCGGCGGTGCCGGAGCACCCCGTCTCCGCGACCGGGTCGGCGGGCGAGGGTCTCGTGCTCGACAACGGCCTGCTGCGGGTGGTGGTCGACGGCGACGGACTGATCGCCGCCGTCCGCGATCTCGGCGCCGGGCGGGACATCCTCGCTCCGGGCCACCGGGCCAACCTCCTCCAGCTGCACCCGGATCACCCCAACCGCTGGGACGCCTGGGACATCGACCGGCACTACCGCCGCACCCGGACCAATCTCACCGACGCCGACTCCGTCGAGCTGGTGGAGGAGGGCCCGTTGCGGGCCGCGGTCCGCGTCCGGCGGTCCTTCGGGCAGTCACATGTCACACAGGACATCCGGCTGAGCGCGGACAGCCGCAGGATCGACATCGACACCGAGGTCGACTGGCGGGAGTCGGAGAAGGTCCTCAAGGCGGCGTTCCCGCTCGATGTGCACGCCGAACGTTCCACGTCCGAGATCCAGTTCGGCCACATCCACCGTCCCACGCACGACAACACCGGCTGGGACGCCGCCCGTTTCGAGATCTGTGCCCACCGCTGGCTACGGGTCGCCGAGCCGGGATACGGCGTCACCCTGCTCAACGACTCGACGTACGGGCACGACGTGACCCGGACCCAGCACGGTTCGGGCCTCGGCACGACCGTACGGCTGACGCTGCTGCGCGCCCCGCACAGCCCCGACCCGGAAACCGACCTCGGCCGGCACCGGTTCCGCTACGCGCTGGTGCCGGGCGGCGAGATCACCGACGCGGTACGGGAGGGGCTCGCGCTCAACCTGCCGTTGCGGGCGGCGGTGGCGCCGGTCCTGCCGTCGCTGGTCGACACGGGGCATCCGGCGGTCACGGTGGAGTCGGTGAAGTTCGCCGAGGACCGCGGTGGCGATGTGATCGTGCGGCTGTACGAGTCGGCAGGCGGCCGCGCCGGCACCACACTGCGGGTCGGCTTCCCCGTCGTACGGGCCATGGTCACCGACCTGCTGGAACGGCCGCTGCGCGAGGCGGACACCGACGAGCACGGCCTCGTGCTGTCGCTCCGGCCGTTCCAGATCCTGACACTGCGCCTGACCCCGGCGTGACGGGCCCCGGTTCAAGGACCGGCCCGGCCCAGGGACGAGCCCGGCCCAGGGGCCGGCCCGGTTCAGGGGCGGGGCACGTTCCGCAGGTTGGAGCGGGCCATCTGGACCATCCGGCCCACTCCCCCGTCCAGCACGATCTTGCTCGCGGAGAGCGCGAAGCCGGTCACCATCTCGGCGCTGATCTTCGGCGGGATGGAGAGGGCGTTGGGGTCGGTGACGACATCGACGAGCGCCGGTCCCTTGTGCTTGAAGGCGTCCTTGAGGGCGCCTTCGAGCTGCTTGGGTTTCTCCACCCGCACCCCGTACGCCCCGGAGGCGCGGGCGATCGCGGCGAAGTCCGGGTTCTTGTTGGTCGTGCCGAACGACGGCAGACCCGCGACGAGCATCTCCAGCTCGACCATGCTCAGCGAGGAGTTGTTGAACAGTACGACCTTCACCGGCAGGTCGTACTGCACCAGCGTCAGGAAGTCGCCCATCAGCATGGTGAATCCGCCGTCGCCGGACATCGAGACGACCTGACGGTTCCGGTCGGTGAACTGGGCGCCGATGGCCTGCGGGAGCGCGTTGGCCATCGAGCCGTGGCTGAACGATCCGATGACCCGGCGCTTGCCGTTGGGGGAGAGATACCGCGCGGCCCACACGTTGCACATACCGGTGTCCACCGTGAACACGGCGTCCTCGTCGGCCAGTTCGTCCAGCACCGAGGCAACGTACTCCGGATGGATCGGGACGTGCTTCTCGACCTTGCGGGTGTACGCCTTGACCACACCCTCCAACGCGTCGGCGTGCTTCTTCAGCATCCGGTCGAGGAACCTGCGGTCGGTCTTGACCTTCACCTGCGGGGTCAGACAGCGCAGGGTCTCGCGGACATCTCCCCAGACCGCCAGATCCAGTTTGGAACGGCGGCCGAGGTGCTCGGGGCGCACATCGACCTGGACGATCTTCACATCGGTCGGGAGGAAGGCGTTGTACGGGAAATCGGTGCCGAGCAGAATGAGGAGATCGCACTCGTTGGTCGCCTCGTAGGCGGCGCCGTAGCCGAGCAGACCGCTCATCCCGACGTCGTACGGGTTGTCGTACTGGATCCACTCCTTGCCGCGCAGCGCGTGCCCGACCGGCGACTTCACCCGTTCGGCGAACTCCATCACCTCGGCGTGGGCGCCCGCCGTGCCGCTGCCGCAGAACAGAGTCACCCGCTTCGCCTCGTCGACCATCCGGCGGAGCTTGTCGATCTCCTCGTCACCGGGCCGGACCGTCGGCCGCGAGGTGACCAGCGCGTGCTCGATGGACTTCTCCGGGGCGGGCAGCGACGCGATGTCACCGGGCATCGTGACGACGCTGACCCCGCCCCGGCCGATCGCGTGCTGAATGGCCGTCTGGAGCAGCCGGGGCATCTGCTGCGGGTTGGAGATCATCTCGTTGTAGTGGCTGCACTCCTGGAAGAGCAGCTCCGGGTGGGTCTCCTGGAAGTAGCCCAGCCCGATCTCGCTCGACGGGATGTGCGAGGCGAGGGCGAGCACGGGAGCCATGGAGCGGTGGGCGTCGTAGAGGCCGTTGATGAGGTGCAGATTGCCGGGGCCGCACGATCCGGCGCAGGCCGCCAGCGACCCCGTGATCTGGGCCTCCGCACCGGCGGCGAAGGCGGCGGTCTCCTCGTGCCGGACCTGGATCCAGTCGATGGCCCGGTTGCGGCGGATGGCGTCGACGACCGGGTTGAGGCTGTCGCCGACGACGCCGTACATACGCTTGACGCCCGCCCGGACGAGGATGTCGACGAACTGCTCCGACACGTTCTGCTTGGCCATGGGTGCGTACCCTTTCCGCGCTTCGGCTTCCGGACTCCGGATCCATCAACCCACGGGGAGCGCTGTTACGCCTCCCAGACGCCCACGCCCGTGCGGTCGTCGGAGTACCCCTTCACCCGGAGCTGGGTGTCCGCGAGGAACGCCACGAGCCCGGGTACGGGGTCGGGGGCCCAGCGTCCGGCGAGTTCCTGGGCCAGAGCGGGCTCGCCGCGCAGCGGTTCGGCCAGTCCGGGGCTGCACAGCAGCAGGGTGTCTCCCGGCCGGGCCACCGAGCCCCGGAAGCGGAACGGTTCTGCGGGCGGGTCGGGCGGCACCTCGGCATGGGTCGGTGCGGGTGCGGTGACGGCCTGATCCGTGGTGAGCCGGTCACCGTCGGGGCCGCTCGCGGGGGACATGGCCCCTGGGCCGGATCCGGCCCAGGGGCCGGTCCCGGCTCCGGACCTGGGGTCCGTGCCGGTGCCACCGGCTGCCGGGACCACCGGTTCGAGGTCCTGCCATACGCCGTCGCGCAGCCGGAAGAGTCCACCGGCGCCGATGCCGAAGAAGACCCGTGTACGGCAGTCGGGGTCCGCCGACAGCAGGAGGCAGCGCAGGCCCGCCGTGTACTGATGCGGCTCCACCCCCAGCTCGGCGGCGCGGGCCCGCAGCTTGCCGTACGTCCGGTCGGTGAGGCGGTTCAGGCCGGATTTGAGGTCTCCGCGGCGGCCCGCCCGTATGTCCTCGGAGAGCCGGACGTGGCTGCGGCCGACCGCTGCGCCGATCCAGCGGCAGGCGTCGGCCGCCGCCAGGTGTGCCGAATCGGCGGCGCGGGCCCCGGTGGCGACGGCGACCAGGACCAGAGCGCGTTCGTCGGTGCCGAAGCGCGCCGTGAGCAGTGCGTCGCGGCGGGGCTCGCCACGAAACCGTGCGGAGTCCCCGCGCACGGAGGCGGCGCGCAGGGTGTACGTGCCGTAGCGGGCGCCGTCGAGCACGGTGTCGGCGACGATGCCGTCCAGCTCCTGCGGGACGGTGGCGGGCAGCGCGGTGGGCTCGGCGTCGTAGGTGGGCGGCCGGTCACCCACATGGCCGATCACCGGGCGCGGGACGGGACCGGATCCGCGTTCGGCCTCCGGTGCGGGCGCGACGGGGGCGGCGGGTGTGCCAGGTGTTTTGCCAGGTGCGACAGGTGCGGTGGACGCGGTGACGGGTGCCTGCGAGGCGACGGGCTTCTCGGCGACCGGCCGCCTGGGCAGCGGCGGCACCGCCGGCGGAGAGGCGGGAGACGCAGGCGCGGTCGGCACCGCCGGCGGAGACAAAGGAGGCGGAGGCGCGATCGGAGGCGCGATCGGATGCTCCGGAGCACTCCGCTCCATCGAGGACGGCAGCAGCTCCGGAGCCGGGCCGGGCACGGGCGGAGGACCCACGGGAACCGGCGGGGCGGCGAAGGTGCGCGGCTGCGTCGGGCCGGCCGGGGGCGCCCCCGGCGCACGTACGGTCGCGGCGGGCGGCTCCCACGGAGCACGTTCTCGCACCGCGCCCTCCCGCACCGGCCGGGGCAGCTCCACCGTCCCCGGCTCGGACACCGCCGTCTCCGCCTCGGACGGCGCCCCCGCACCCCCGTCGGATCCCCCGCGTCCGCCCGGACCCACCGCGTCGGACGCCGAGTCGAAACGGTCGTCGAGGCTGTCGGCCGCGTCGCTCGTCCCGGTGTCCCGGGCGTCCTCGTCGTACAGCCTGCGCCACCAGTCGTCCTCGTGGGCGGCGGGCCTCTCCCCCTGCTGACTCATGTCCTTATTGTCGACCGCGCGGGCCGTACGAAAACGGGTCATCCGGAAAAAGTGGCCGCGAACATGGGTCCGCCGGACGCCCCCACCCCCCACGGGAAGGACGCCCGGCGGACCGGTCAGGCAGTGATCAACGCACGGCGTACGCGTCGTTCACGGTCTGGACGACGGAGTTGCCGTTGGCGTCCGTCAGTTCGGTCTTCAGCGTGACCGGCTTGCCGGCCGCGCCCGCGTGGTTCACGGTCGCGGTCCACCGGCCGTCCTGCTGTGCGGTGGCCGCCTCGGTCCAGGTCTTCCCACCGTCGTAGGAGTACGAGACCTTGGCCGCGGTCAGCTTGCCGGGTGTGTAGCCGGCGTGACCGGTGACGCTCAGGCCGATCTTCTGGCCGTCCTCCGCCGCGAGGGTCTTGAGCCCGTCGGCCGCCAGGTCGTAGCCCGGGAAGAGCAGTGGAAGGCTCTGGGAGTAGACGTTCTCGTCCCGCTTCGAACGGAACTTCCAGGTGGTCTCGGTGCTGGTGGACCGCTTCCATACGGCGGCGGGCTGACCGAACTTGGTTGTCTGCATGGTGAGTTCGTACGCGGCGTCCTCCGCCGGGACGGTGAACGCCCCGGACGGCCAGCCGGACTCACCGATCACCTTGCCACCGCTGCTCAGACGCATGTTGCCCATGTCACCGAAGGAACCCTGGAGACCGGCGTGCTCGCTGTCGCTCCAGAAGCCCGGTGCGACACCGATCAGGTTGTCCTGGCGCTCGCCGGCGAGCTGGAGCTTGCCGGCGGCGTCGCGCGGGGCGGCCGGGACCAGGATGCCCCGGTACCAGTTCTCCGTACGCTTCGAACCGGCCGTGTAGGTGCGCGGCTGGTCGACCATCATCTCGCCCCAGGGGAAGCTGGAGGAGAGGTACCGCACCCACGCGGTGTCGCCCGCCGAGTAGTACTCGGTGCGCTTGCCGGGGACCGCGACGGAGTCGGTGACGGCGGAGAACGTCCCGCCGTACGGCCGGTTGATGATCATCAAGTCGACGTAGTCCGCCGCGAGGCCCATCGCCTCGTAGTTGGCGGTGACCTTGCCGAGCTTGGTGTCGCGGACCGTGTAGGTGCGGTCCGAGGTGACCGGGCCGGTCTCGGGGAAGGCCAGGTTGTAGACGAACGGGCTGACGGCGGTGGCCTTCCAGCTCAGCTCGACCGGCCCCTCGGCCAGGGCGGCCTTCAGCGCGTCGGCCTCGCCCGTCTCGATACCGAGCGCGGGCACCGGCGCCTGGGCGTAGCCGACGGACGGCTGCCAGGGCCCCGCCGAGGGGCGGTGGGCGATGACGGCCTTGGCGCCGGCGGCCTTGGCGTCGCGCGCCTGGGTGTACATGGAACCCTCGTCACCGACCTCGACCAGGGCGATCTTCCCGTCGACGCCCGCGGCCTTCAGCTCGTCGGGGGTTCCCTTTCCGGCGTCGACGAGTGCCGCCTCGCCCGTACCGTCGAGGTTGACGGAGCCGGTGCTCGCCACCCTCGGGTGCAGTTCGGCACCGCCGACGACCGACAGCTTCGAGATCTGCGGGGCGTACGCGCGCCAGAAGCTGGCGAACTCGAAGTCGCCGTCGCTCGCCCTGCCCTGCACATCGGCCAGGTAGTTCTTGACGGCCGAGCCGCCGGTGATGGAGCCCGAGTGCAGCCAGACGTCGTCCCAGCTGCGGCCGAACGCGAGCGTCGTGGAGCGGTTCTCGGAGGCGCGGTCCGCGGTCTTCACCTGGAGCCGGTGGGCCTTGCGGGCGTCCAGGACCAGGGTGGTGTCCTTGGTGACGTTCAGCTGCGGCCGCGCGAGGTAGGCGACGGACTCGGCCAGTCGCCCGGTGGCGTCCTTCGGGTCGGACGTGGTGACGAAGCTGGAGACGAAATACGCACCGGGGCGCACCTGGAAGACCTGGTCGGTGGCGCCGTCGTTGAAGCGGCGCTCGCCGCCGGCGGTGTCGGTGCCGATGACGTCCAGCGAGGAGGCGCCGGCGGCGGGCTTGCCCTCACGGTCGACGAGCTTGACCCGCAGCGTGACGGTCTCGGCCCCGACGTACAGCGAGAACGGGGTGGAGACCTTGGCGCCGGCGGGGCCGGTGGCCAGCACCCGTCCGGTGACGTCACCGTACTGGGCGGCCTTCAGCTTCGCCGTCGGGTCGATCTCCAGCGGAACCTTGACGGTGGCTCCGGCCGGGACGGTGACGGTGCTCGCGTCGAGCTTCGCGACGGAGGAGCGGACGGCGGAGCCGTCGTTTCCGGTGACGTCCTGGACCTTCAGTGACAACTTCACCGGCTTGGTGCCGGAGTTGGTGTACGGGACGTCGACCGTGGTGCGGTCGGAGCGGTCCTGCGGCCAGTTGAAGGTGCCGCCCTGGACGGCGGGGGCGCCGACGAGGGTGGTGTCGATGGCGGCCTTGACGTCGAGGCGGCCGCCGCCGGTCTCGCGTACGTCGCCGGGGATGTCACTCTTAGCGGACGAGACGAGGGCCGCCTTGATCTGCTGGGCGGTCCAGTCCGGGTGACGCTGCTTCACGATGGCGGCGGCACCCGCGACATGCGGGGTGGCCATCGACGTACCGGACATCGACTGGTACGCGTAGACGCCCCGGCCGCCTGCCGCGGCGGCCGAAATGGCGACGCCGGGAGCGGTGATCTCGGGCTTGAGGGTGTGCGGTCCGATCACCGGGCCGCGGCTGGAGAACTGGGCCGTGGTGTCGTCGCGGTCGACGGCGCCGACGGTCAGCACGCTCGGGGCGCAGCCGGGCGAGGAGACGGTGTTCAGCGTCGGGCCCGAGTTGCCGGCCGCGATCACGAACAGGGTGCCCTTGTTCTGGGCGAGTTCCTCGGCGGCGACGCTCATCGGGTCGGTGCAGTCGGTCGGTTCCGGACTGCCGAGGCTCATGGAGACGACGTCGGCCTTCTGGTCGACGGCCCACTGCATGCCTGCGATGATCCAGGACTCGGCGCCGGAGCCGTTGTCGTTGAGGACCTTGCCCGCGAGCAGGTCGGCGCCGGGGGCGACGCCCTTCTTCTTGCCGCCGCTGGCCGCGCCGGAGCCGCCGACGGTGGAGATGGTGTGGGTGCCGTGGCCCTGCCGGTCGTCGGTGGAGTCGGAGTCGGTGAAGTTCTCCGAGGCGGCGACCCGGCCCTTGAGGTCGGGGTGTTCGGCGTCGACGCCG
This sequence comes from Streptomyces sp. NBC_00012, assembly GCF_045040875.1. NCBI lineage: Bacteria > Bacillati > Actinomycetota > Actinomycetes > Kitasatosporales > Streptomycetaceae > Streptomyces > Streptomyces sp. NBC_00012. The sequence goes on from NZ_CP108309.1 coordinate 1,924,630, forward strand.
GTGTCGAGGACGGCGACCTTGGTGCCCTTGCCGTCGTATCCGGCGGCCCAGGCGAGGTCGGCACCGACCTGCTTGGTCGACTTGTCGAGGGTGGCCCGAACCTTGCGGTCGAGCCACAGCTTCTTCACGCCGGAGGCCGAGCGGGTACGGGTGTCGGTGACGTCCGCCCAGAAGTCGGCGGCCTTCTCCTTGTCCGCCTTGAGCGCGACGCCGTCGATGGCGTCGAGCGCGATTCCACGCTTGGCACCGCGCGGGGTGGCGAAGGCGGAACGGGCCTGGCCCTCGCCGTGGACCGCGATCAGCGGCAGCGACTTGGTGTGCGCGTCGTCGTAGCCCTGGCGGATGAGGCCGGTGACGTTGAAGAGCTCTTCGTCGACCTTGCCGGCGGCCAGCGCTTCCACCGCGGTGTCGGGGTAGGCGTAGAGGTTCTTGCCGGACTGCCTGGTCTGGAGGAGGGGAACGGTTCCGTCCTCGCGGGGCAGTGCGGTGACCGACTCGGTCCCCGAACTGTCCGTGCTCACCAGGACCTTGTCGCCGGTCACCAGCGTCACGGTGACGGGCTTGCCCTGCTTGGCGCCGGCTGCGGCACTGCCGGTCAGTGGTCTCTTCCCCGTCGCTTCGTCCTGCGGCTGAGCCGCGGACGGTGCGATCGCGGTGACGGCCAGGACGGCGGCGGTGGCCGCCCCCAGGGCCGTGCGCGATATCGGACGCATCGCTCTCCCCAATTGAATCCGTAACCAACCGGAGCAAACCGTAGTCTTCCGGAGGTTGTTGGTACTTCGGTGGCGCCACATTGGCAGAGCGCCGAGCGATAAAGGGATGATGTACACGGCGGGTTTACGCCGTGGCCGCTTTCCGCCATGGACGGACACCCGGCGACGGCGACATCGTGCGGAATCAACGCGTCCGGGAGGGGTCCGGGGATGCTGGGAGCCATAGGGCTCGACGAGATACAGGAGTCGACGTACCGCGCGCTCGTGGCGGTGGGGGCCGCGGAGGTGTCCGATCTCGCGCACCGGCTGGCGCTTCCCGAACCGGACACCGAGCGGGCCCTGCGCAGGCTGGAGCAGCACGGCCTGGCCGCGCAGGCTTCGGCCCGCACGGGACGTTGGGTGGCGGCTCCGCCCGGCGTGGCACTGGGGGCGCTGCTGACCCAGCAGCGCCACGAGCTGGAGCAGGCGGAGCTGGCGGCGGCGCTGCTCGCCGAGGAGTACCGGGCGGAGGCCGCCGAGCCGGCCGTGCACGATCTGGTCGAGGTGGTCACGGGGGCGAGTGCGGTGTCGCACCGCTTCCACCAGTTGCAGCTCGGCGCGACGAGCGAGGTGTGCGCCCTGGTCACCGGGAAGCCGATCGCGGTCAGCGGAATGGAGAACGAGGCCGAGGAGCAGGCCGCGACGCGCGGGGTGTCGTACCGGGTGGTGGTCGAGCGCGAGCTGCTCTCGATGCCGTCCGGGATCATGGAGCTGTCGGCGGCGCTGAGCCGCGACGAGCAGTGCCGGGTCATCGACCGGGTGCCGACCAAGCTGGTCGTCGCCGACGGCGCCCTGGCGATGGTGCCGCTGACCGGGCGCGGTGCGGAGCCCGCCGCCCTGGTGGTCCATGCCTCCGGGCTGCTGGAGTCGCTGATGGGGCTCTTCGAGGCGGTGTGGCGCGAGGCGATGCCGCTCAGGCTGGGCGAGGGCAACCAGCTCCGGGACGAGGAGACGGGGCCCGATCCGACGGACCTGGAGATCCTGTCGCTGCTGCTGGCCGGCCTGACGGACGCGAGCGTGGCGAAACAGCTGGAGCTGGGGCTGCGGACCGTGCAGCGCCGGGTGAAGGGCCTGATGGAGCTGACCGGCGTGTCGACCCGGCTCCAGCTGGGCTGGCACGCGTACGAACGGGGCTGGGTCTCCCGCACGCCACGGTTCTGAGAAGCCCCGGCCCGGCCTGGGAAGCCCCGGCCCGGCAGCCGCGACAGCACACCGTCACGCCTCCGGTACGGCCCTGAGCTGCGCCGACGCCCTCGGCCCCGGGTGCGCTGACGGGCGGGACCGGCCGGACTCCGGCAGGCTGGTCAGATGAGCGTGTGGCAACTCGTCGCCGTCGGCCTCGTCATGCTCCTCGGCCTGCTGGGCGTGCTGGTACCGGGAGCACCCGGGCAGGCGATCGTCTGGGCCGCCGTGCTGTGGTGGGCGCTGACCGACATGACGCCGGTCGCCTGGGGCGTACTCATCGGCGCGACGGCACTGCTGCTGTTGAACCAGGCGCTGAAGCCACTGCTGCCGCCGCGCCGCCCGCGCGAGACGGGAGCGCCGCGCAAGACCCTGATGCTCGGCGGGATCGGCGCGATCGTGGGCTTCTTCGTGGTGCCGGTGATCGGTGCGGTCGCCGGATACGTGGGGACCATCTACGGGGCGGAGCGGCTGCGGCTCGGCAGCCACGGGGCGGGGTGGACATCGGTGCGCTCGGTGATGCGGGCGACCGGCTATTCGGTACTCGTCGAGCTCTTCGCGTGCCTGCTGGTGGCAGGAGCCTGGCTCGGCGCGGTGATCTGGGGCTGATCACATCCCGGCCCGTGGCATCTGGATCACGTCCCGCCCCTGTGGCATCTGGATCAGATCCCACCCTCCTGACATCTGGTTGGACACTGTCCAGATACGCGAAAATACATCGGATCTCTCCTGCTCCATTGACGCGGCAATACCCCGCACCTACCTTCCCTCAAGGAATAGCTCGGATGAATTGAAGCGCCTGCGTACGAGTCGCCAGGAGAAGCCTTGCCCACAGCACCGGACCCCTCCCGCCCGCCCCGGACCGAAGCCTCATCCCCGTCCCGCCCCGCCCCTTCGCGCAGGACCGTGCTCGCCACCGGCACCGCGATCGGCGGCGCACTCGTGACGGCCGGCACGGCCGTCCCCGTCCTGGCCGCCACCCCGGCCGCACCGGCCGCCCCTGCCCCCACCACCGTGCACTCCCCCGACGACAGCTGGCGCACGGTCCTCGACGACGCCGACCTGCTCTGGCAGAAGCTGCCGAAGACCTGGTACGAAGGCCCGTACCTGGGCAACGGCCGCCTCGGCTCCGGCATCTACGCGGAGCCCGGCGCCACCACCCGCGCCGTGCGTTTCAACGTCCAGCACTCCGAGGTCCAGGACCACCGCGCCGAGTTCGGTTCGCTCTTCGGCCTCGCCCGCCTCCCCATCGGCCACTTCACCCTGGAGCCGGTCGGCACCATCACGGGCATCGAGTGGTGGATGCGGCTGCGCACCGCCCAGCTCGAAGGCACCATCACCACGACCGCGGGCACCCTGAAGCTCCGCGCCCTCGTCCACTCCACCAGTGATCTGCTCGCCGTGGAGATCACCCCGAGCGCGGGCGAACAGGACTTCCGGTGGGTCTTCCACCCGGCGGAGGCGATCAGCCCGCGTGCCGCCTTCAAGCCCCTGCCGGACGGCTACACCGGCAACCCTCCCGCGGTGACCGAACAGCACGGCGACACCACCGCCGCCGTCCAGCCACTGCTCGCGGGCGGCCACCACGTCACCGCCTGGCGCGAACGCGCCAGGGGCACGACCCGCACCCTCTACGTCACGGTTGCGCACTCCCACCCCGCGACCTCGGCCCGCGACCGTGCGCTGCGTACCGTCGGTGCCGCTTCCGAGCTCCCGTACAGCGCGCTCGCCGCACCCCATCGCACCTGGTGGGACCGGTTCTACCGGAAGAGCTTCCTGTCCCTGCCCGACGCCCGGCTGCAGCGCTTCTACTGGATCCAGCTCTACAAGACCGCGTCGGCGGCCCGCAAGGACGCCCCGGTGATGGCCACCTCCGGCCCCTGGCTGGAGCCCACGCCCTGGCCCAACACCTGGTGGAACCTGAACGTCCAGCTGGAGTACTGGCTGATCCACGGCTCCAACCACCTGGAACTGGACGCCGTCACCCGCGCCCTGAGCGAATTCCGGGACCAGCTCTCGCGCGAGGTCGCCGCCCCTACCGGGCCGACTCGGCCGGCATCCCCCGCACCACCGATCCCCAACTGGTCAACGGTGCCTCGGTGACCGACGGCGGCTACGGGGTCGGCATCCCCGGCCAGGACCCGCCCACCCCCGAGGTCGGCAATCTGACCTGGGCGCTGCACAACGTCTGGCTCTCCTACCGCCACACCATGGACGAGTCGATCCTGCGCGACACGCTCTTCCCGCTGTTGCGCAAGGCCGTCAACTACTACCTGCACTTCCTGACGCCCGGCGCGGACGGCAGACTGCACCTCCCGGCGACGTTCTCCCCCGAGTACGGAGTCAACGCCCCCGACTGCAACTACGACCTGATGCTGCTGCGCTGGGGCTGCCGCACCCTGCTGGAATCCGCCGAGCAGCTCGGTGTCCGCGACCCGCTGACCGCCCGCTGGCAGGAGGTGCTCGCCAGGCTCGCGCCGTACCCGGTCGACACCAACGGGTTCGTGATCGGCGCAGGGGTGCCGTTCGCGAAGTCGCACCGCCACTACTCGCACATGCTCGCCGTGTACCCGCTGTACGAACTGACGGGCGCGACGGCCGACGAACGCGCCCTGATCGAGAAGTCCCTCGCCCACTGGGTGGGCTTCGAAGGCGCCCTGCAGGGCTACACGTTCACCGGTGCCGCGTCGATGTCCGCGCTGCTCGGCAAGGGCGAGGACGCGCTGAAGTACCTCGGGCAGCTGATGAGCCACTTCATCCAGGCGAACACCATGTACAAGGAGTCGGGCCCGGTCATCGAGACCCCGCTCTCGGCGGCCCAGTCCCTGCACGACATGGTCTGCCAGTCGTGGGGCGGCACGATCAGGGTCTTCCCGGCGCTGCCCGCCGCCTGGCGCGAGCTGACCGTGCACGACTTCCGGACCCAGGGCGCCTTCCTGCTCAGCGCGGTACGCCAGGAGGGCCGGACCCGCTGGGTGCGGCTGACCAGCGAGGCCGGCGCACCCTGCGTCGTACGCCATGGCATCGACGGCCCGGTGGAGGTCCGCGACCGGCACGGACGGCCGCTGGAACACGAGGAGCAGGCCGACGGCATGGTGCGCATCCGCCTGGGCAAGGGCGAATCGGCACTGATCACGGCACGGGGCGACCGCCCGGACCTGACCGTCCGCCCGGTGCCGGCGAACGAACCCGCGCCGCGCTGGGGCCTGCCCGAGTGAGCCGATCGACAGCGGCGTCCGGCAACTGGCAGGCTGGCGCGATGCGGATACCCAGACGTGCAGCCAGAGTCGCGATCCTGGACCCGACGGGGTCGGTCTTCATGCTCCGGTACGACAACGAGGAAGTCGGCGTCCACTGGGCCATGCCCGGCGGCGGGATGGATCCGGGCGAATCACCGCTGCAGGCGGCTCGGCGCGAGTTGCGCGAGGAGACCGGATGGACCGACATCGAGATGGACGGCACCCTGCTCTGCCTGTGGGAGCACGACTTCACCAGGGCCGGGGTGCCGGTTCGCCAGCACGAGCACATCTTCCTCGCGCGTGGCCCCCGCCAGGACCCGGTCGGAGACCTCGCTGCTTCGCACGCCGCGGACAAGATCCTCCGGTGGCGATGGTGGTCGCCGGCCGATATGGCCGGTGGTTCCGAGCCGTTGTGGCCGCCGCAACTGCCCGAACTGCTCGCCGCCGTGCGGGAAGCCGGTGCGCCCGCGACCCCTGTCGACCTCGGTTTCGTCCGGAACGGGCTCGTCGGCGGAAGCTGATCGTGTGCGGGGATCAGCGAGATCCGGAGCAACTCACCGGATCTCGAACGTCACAACAGCCCCAGGTGTCGCACCCCGTACGAACGCCAGGGCCGCCACCGGTCCGCCTCGGGCCGGCCGGCCGGATCCACATCCGGGTCACCGAGCGCACGCATCCTGATCAGCGCCGCGGCTGCCGGGCCGATCCCCGGCAGCCGCAGCAGCGCCTGCTCGGCCTCGTCGCGGTCGGCCCCGGCGTCCAGCCGTACGTCCCCGTCGGCGAGTCCGGTGGCCAGCGCCCGCAGCTCCGGGCCGCCGTCGGCACCGGCCAGCACTCCCGGCTCGGGGAACACATGCGTCAGCCCGCCGCAGGGCACGTCCAGGACCTTCCCGTACGTCTCCACCAGCCGCTCCGCCTCTTCCCGCCCCACCAGCGTCCGTACCGCGAACTCATCCGGGTCCGCGGCGCCCGGCGACCGCAGCCCCGGACGGGCGGCGACGCCCGGTGCGAGCCGCGGGTCGGCGCCGAGCCGCTCGTCCACGGCGTACGGATCGGCGTCCAGGTCGAACAGCCGCCGCAGCCGCTGGACGGCCGTCGTCAGGTCCCGTAGGTCCGTGAGATGGATCCGGGCGTCCAGCCAGGCCCCGGCGGACCGCTCGTCGACGGCCACGATGCCCGTGCCGTACGGGAGCCGCAGGGTGCGCCGGTAGATACGGGCACCCGGCTCACCGCTGACCTCCTCGATCCGGGCGACCGTCTCGGCGGCCAGGAGGTCGAAGACCTCGCGGGTCGCGTACGGCCCGCGGTGGGCGAGCCGCAGCGGGATCCCGGTGGTGCGTGCCTCCCGGACCGCCGCACCCAGCCCCGTCCTGGCCTCGGCCCGCAACGCGCTCGGTGTGCGGGCGTAGATCTGCCGGATCGTGTCGTTGAACTGGCGCACGCTGGCGAAGCCCGAAGCGAAAACGATCTCCGTCACGGGCAGCGCCGTCGTCTGGAGCAGCACCCGTGCGGTATGGGCCCGCTGGGCACGCGCGAGCGCCACGGGGCCGGCGCCCAGCTCGGCGTTGAGCTGCCGCTGCACCTGGCGTGAGCTGTAGCCGAGCCGGTGCGCGAGACCGGGCACGCCCTCCCGGTCCACCACACCGTCGCCGATCATCCGCATGGCACGGCCCACGACATCGGCGCGTACGTTCCATTCCGCGGAGCCCGGCACCGCGTCCGGGCGGCAGCGCCTGCAGGCCCGGAAGCCGTGGCCCTGCGCGGCGGCCGCGGTCGGGTAGAAGCGGACGTTCTTCCGCTTGGGCGTGACGGCGGGGCAGCTCGGCCGGCAGTAGATGCCGGTCGTCTCGACGGCGAAGAAGAACTCCCCGTCGAAACGGGCGTCGCGGCTGCTCACCGCCTCGTACCTGGTCCGTTCGTCCATCACACCGTCCAGTGTGCGGCACCCACCGGTCCCCGACTGGCGGTTTTCGGACGTGGACCAGCGGTCGGCGGCCATGAGCGGCCACCGACCGGGGAACACCGCCTACCGCACCCGGCCCCGCTTCGCCTCCATGGCGAACCGGCCCTCGGCGCCCTTGCGCTTCCAGTCGCGCAGCATCTCCGACCGCATCCGGGCATCGGTCTTGGCGGCGATGCGCTGGTTCTCCCGGATCAGCTTGCGGAAGCTGTCGAGGCGCCGCTCGTGCAGCGAACCGTCCTCGACCGCGGCGAGCACCGCGCAGCCGGGCTCCGACTCATGGGCGCAGTCGTGGAACCGGCACTGCTCGGCCAGCTCCTCGATCTCGGAGAAGACCTGGCCGACGCCGGCCTCCGCGTCCCAGAGTCCGACCCCGCGCAGCCCGGGGGTGTCGATCAGTACGCCCCCGGAGGGCAGGAGCAGCAGATTGCGCGTGGTGGTGGTGTGCCGGCCCTTGCCGTCGACGTCCCGCGCGGCCTGCACCTCCATCACGTCACGGCCGAGCAGGGTGTTGGCGAGGGTCGACTTGCCCGCGCCCGACGCCCCGAGCAGCACGCTCGTACCGCCCGAGACGATGGCGGAGAAGACATCGACGCCCTCCCCCGTGGCGGAGCTGACGGTCAGCACCTGCACACCGGGCGCGACGCCCTCGATGTCCTGGACGAGGTAGGACAGCGTGGTGGCGTCCGGTACGAGGTCGGCCTTGGTCAGCACGACGATCGGCTCGGTCGCGCCGTCACCGGCCGGCCCCCCGCCACCCAGCAGCGCGTCACCGCTGGAGCTGGACATGGCGAGCGCGAGGAAGCGCTCCACCCGCCCCAGGTCGAAGTCGACCGCGAGCGAGAGGCAGATGACGATGTGGTCCACATTGGTGGCGAGCACCTGGCCCTCGGAGCGCTGCGAGGACGTCGAGCGGACGAAGGCGGTACGCCGCGGCAGCAGCGTCCGTACGAACTGCGGGTCGCCGTCGGGGTCGACCGCGACCCAGTCGCCGGTGCAGACGATCTTCATCGGATCGCGCGGGACGACGAAGGCGGTGTCGGCGCGGAGCGTGCCCTGCGGAGTGACGACATCACACTGACCACGGTCCACCCGCACCACGCGCCCGGGCAGCAGACCCTGCTCGGCGTACGGTGCGAATTCGGCCGCCCACGCGTCGTCCCAGCCGTACGGGGACAGCGGATGCGACGCGGACGAACCCTGAAGAGAGGAAACAGAAGAAAGGAAGGACGGGAAAGACAAGGGAAACCCTTCAAAGGGTGGCCCCGGCAACGCGCACACGGGCGCGGAGAGTTGCGGAGTAGGTCAGCCGGCGACCACGGGGGTGGGAACGATGCTCTTCGAGTTGTGGGCAGCGCCCATCGCAACGACAGTCATCACAGTCCTCACCTCCAGGTTCAAGCACGGGACCGACAGCGGGAATCGGTCTCCGCCGTCCGGAACAGTGGACACCATAGCCCGGGCGCATCGACCGGCTCAACACATTTGATCGAGGCCGGCGATCCGCGTCCCTGAGCACTTCGGACAGAGACGGCCCGGATCAGTTTCACCGGAGATATCCAGCTATATACCTCGATCAGGTGAAACACATGCACAACGACCAGTCCGGGGCCGTTATGGTGCCGAGCATGACCTCACCCCAGACCTCCACCGGCACGTTCACACAAGCCCAGTTGGGCACGATCACGCTGATCGGATGGAGCGGCGAACACCCTGCCGACGGCCACGATGTCGCCTTCCTGCTCGTCTACTCGCTGGGCGACGGCGCGGAGGGCCCGGCCGTCGGCGAGGCCGCCATGCGCACGGCCCTGGAGCGAGCGGGACTGCCGGTCGGCAGCGCTCCGGTGTACGCCGCCGAGAACCCGGGCCTCCCCGTGAAGCTGCTCGTCCAGGCCGGCCAGGCGGTCCTCACGCTGCCCCACTTCACGGCGCAGTACCCCGCACCGCCCGAGTGGCTGGCCGCGGCCGGCCAACGGGGCGAGGTGCACACCATGTTCGCCACCCGCCCGTGGCCGCAGGGCACACCGGGCCGGCCGGTGAGCGAGGAGCTGCTGCGGTCCTTCGCGGCCGACCCGGAGGTCATCACGACCTCCGCCCATTGCGTCGTCCCGGTACGCAGCCTGGGCTGACCCGCCCCGGGTGCGCCGGATGCCCACCGTCCCCGTGGCGCGGTGGGCATCCTTGTGCGTGGGGCCCTGGGGCGGTTGCCCCGGATCCTGCTGTGCACCGCGGTACGGGAGGCCGCGGGGTGAATCCCCCGGGCAGCCCGCACCTCGGGTGCGTCAGTCGTTGGCGATCCCGTTGCCCGAGAGCACCGGGATGTCGTCGACCAGGTGCGACAGCGGCTCGTCGCCCTTGGCCTGGGTGGAGTTCTCGGCGCACTGCTGGTTCTGCGGCGAGGACAGCACGTTGACGTCCTGGACCGCGACCGGCACCAGTACGCCGACGAGCGAACCGGCGTTGGCCTTGAGCGGCAGACCGACGCAGGCCTTGTTCAGCGTGCCCTGGACGAGCTGGAACTGCGGGCTGCCGTCGCCCTGGGTCACGCTGTTGCCGAACTCGTCCACGGCGCCGTTGCCGTTGACCGACGTGGTGCCCCCGTCATTGCTGATCGCCATGGCCGCGGGGGCCGCGGCGGCGGACAGACCGACCAGGGACACGGCCACTGCTGCGCCGGCCATCATCTTCTTCATCACGCTTCACCTTTCGGAGCGTCCCGTTGTGGAACGTACTGATCAACCCGCTACGGAAGCGTCGGTTCCGCAGTACCACTCAAAAGGGTTCGATCCGGCATGAGTTCGACGGCTGGTGGTTACCCGTCGGCGACCTCGCCGGAGGTGCGGGCCGCTGGAACCCGGCCGCCCGCGCACGACCGGTCGGGCCCGGTCGGCGGTGCGTGCCCCGGACCGCCGTGGGCCGCCTGCCACTCGGCGAGCAGCCGGTCGTAGATGGGTGTGCCGTCCTGTGCGTGCCACTGCGGGCCGCTGGGGCGTTGACTGTCGTACTGGTCCATGTGTGGCCCCTACCCGGTGCGACGGGTGAGGGCTGCCCGCACTACGGCAACCGGCCCAGTCCGCCCGCCCCTTCGAGGGGGCGCGGCGCCCCGGACACACGAGTGGGACCGGTACATCCGGGCGGCCGGAGAACGGCTGCCGCGTCGATGTGACGGCCCCACGGGTGTTTCAGCTACTGCGTGCAGGCGGGCTCGAAGCTGCCCGCGGCACGCTCCCGTGCCGATCCGTAGAGGTCAGCGAGGAGCGTCCGGAGCGGTACGGCCTCAGTTGTTGCCGGCACCGTTGCCGGAGAGGATCGGGATGTCGTCCAGGATGTGCGAGAGGGCCTCGTCACCCTTGGCCTGGGTGGAGTTCTCCGTGCACTGCTGGTTCTGCGGGGAGGCCAGGACGTTGATGTCCTGGACCGAGACCGGAACGACCCCGAGGACCGAACCGACGTTGGCCTTGGCCGGCAGCGCGATGCAGGGCTTGTTGAGCGAGCCCTGGATGAGCGCGAACTGCGGGCTCATGTCGCCGTGGGTGGCGGAGTTGCCGTACGACTGCATGGCGTCGTTGCCGTTGACCGACGTCGTGCCACCGTCGTTGCCGATGGCCATGGCCTGCGGGGCGATCGCGGCGGAGACGCCGACGATCGAAGCAGCGACTGCTGCCGAGGCCATAATCTTCTTGATCATGAAATAGCCCTTCTGGGTTTTCTGTTTCCCGCCTGTCCGGAGCGTCCTGATCAACTCGCGACGACGGGGATGGTTGTGCCGGTTCACTCGAACGGTGCTTATATGTTCGGTTGTTCGCCGAATTCACAGCACCGGAGGAATGCGAAAGGCCGGGGCCGGCCGGGAACCGCTGTGCCGCGACCGGTCAGCCGCCGACCGGCAGGCCGCCGATGAGCGGGGCCGCGCCCTTGGCCGCACCGGTGGCCTGGTCGGCAAGCTTGGTGACGGTGCCGTTCTTCTGCACCGACTCGGCGGCGCCACCGACCGTGTCGACGATCGGGTCGACAGCCTGCGGGGCGCTCTCCACCACCTGGTTGATGCCTCCGTTGAGGCTGAAGTTGGGGGCCGTGGCGTTGGTGACGGCGAAGGCGGGAGCAGCCGTTCCGAGCGCAACCACGGAACCGGCAACGAACGCAGCAGTCTTCGCGTACTTCACTTTTTTCGGGTTCCCTTCTGCAGCGGCATCTCTTCGGTCGCGCACCCGCGCCGCACGAGCCTTCTTTAGCCGTGCCTTCTGCCGCTTTCGCCCTGGGTAACGATGCGGTTGCGACACGGCAACTGGACGGGGCCGCTTTTCTGCGGAACCACCCGATCGAATGCCGGAGAGAAAGCAGGAAGGCCCCGGATCGCATCGAATGCGTTCCGGGGCCTTCCGGTCACGAGCGTTCGGCCCGTCCGACCAGAGGTCAGACGTTGGCGCAGTTGTTGCCGAAAGCGGGGTTGAGCAGACCGATCACGTCCACGGTGTTGCCGCACGCGTTGATCGGGACGTGAACCGGGATCTGGATGGAGTTACCGGACAGCACGCCCGGGGAGAGGGCGGCACCGCCCTCGGCGCCCGAGTCGGCGAAGGCGGGGGCGGCGGCACCCATCGCCATCAGGGTTCCGGCGGCGATGGCGGCAACCTTGGTGTACTTCACTTTTGTTCCCTTTCTTCGACGGAGTCCGAAGCAGCAACGTCTTTCGTGCCGCACGAGCGCGATCCTGATCACTCGTAACTCCGCCGCTGCAATTCATAACGATTTAAGACTGGAGACGAAACTCTTCAGTCAGAAGATTCTCGGAAAACCGCCCGAATGACGCAATGCCGAACGCTCGACATCGCCGGCCGGATCTTCCGACAATCTGATGCATCCATTCCGGGGAATGGCAGCAACAGGCCCGGGCCGCGCGGAGGAGGAACGCCGGCGGCCCGGGCCTGTCGTTGCGGCTGGATCAGCTGCGGATCAGCTATTGCCGGCACCGTTGCCGGAGAGCACCGGGATGCCGTCCAGGATGTGCGACAGCGGCTCGTCACCCTTGGCCTGGGTGGAGTTCTCGGCGCACTGCTGGTTCTGCGGCGAGGACAGCACGTTGACGTCCTGGACCGCGACCGGGACCAGGCCGATGAGCGAACCGGCGTTGACCTTGGCCGGCAGGCCGACGCAGGGCTTGTTCAGGCTGCCCTGGACCAGACCGAACTGGGGGCTGCCGTCACCGTGGGTCTCGGCGTTGCCGAACGACTGCGAGGCTCCGTTGCCGTTGACCGAGGTCGTGCCGCCGTCGTCGCCGATGGCCATGGCCTGCGTCGCGCCCAGGCCAAGGATGGAGGCGGCAACGGCACCCGTAGCCAGAACCTTCTTGATCACGATTAACCCTTCTCGTGCTGGATGCCCCGTACCGGAGCCCCCTGCCCAACTCACCACCGGGCGTTTGGTTCTCTCCATTCACCCGAATGCCCAGGGGTGCGCACAGCAGTACGAAACGGCACTTCGGAGGGGTGCGGGCGAAAACGTTTCCGCCCCGTCGCCCCGCCGCACCCAACAGCCTTTTTCGCACCCGTCGAGTCGAGCGCCCATGCGCGCCGGACGAGCCCGTGCCGAGCCGTATGTGTACTCCATTCGGGTGGTCATAAAATTTCCACGACCGATCGGGTTTCCTCAACAAATTCTCCTCGTTATGAGTGACACAAGCGTGCAGGTTCGGGCGCGCTTGACCGGCAGAAGCAGGACTCATCACACGAAGAACGCCTCTTCGTGGTCTCTGCGCTTTCCGTGACCGCCGCTTGCCGCGTCGTGCACGGGCGCCGCCGGGATGGCCGCCCGGCGGTCTCCGCACCGGCCTGATGAAGAACCGCGAGCCTTCTGCTCGCACGGAATGTCCTAAGAAGGGGCAACCAATGCGAAAAGCCTTGAGTAAGAGCGTGCTGGTGATGGCGGCGGCGTCGGGGATCCTGACCGCAGCCGGTGGATACGCGTTCGCGGACGCCTCCGCCGACGGTGCGGCCGTCGGCTCGCCCGGTGTCGGCTCGGGCAACAACGTGCAGGTGCCGGTGCATGTGCCGGTCAATGTGTGCGGCAACACGGTGAATGTGATCGGCCTGCTGAACCCCGCGTTCGGCAACGAGTGCGTGAACGCGGACGGCCAGGGCGCGGGGGGCCGGGGCGCAAGCGCCGAAGGCGGCGCGATCGGTTCCCCCGGGGTCCTGTCCGGCAACAACATCCAGGCTCCGGTGGACGTTCCGGTCAATGCCTGCGGCAACACCGTGGGTGTCATCGGTGCGCTGAACCCGGCTGCCGGGAACACCTGCGGGAACGTGGACGGGCCGGCCGTCGAGCCGCCGGTGATCGAGCCTCCCGTGGTCGAACCGCCCGTCGAGCCTCCAGTGGTCACACCCCCGGTCACGCCTCCAGTGGTCACGCCCCCGGTCACGCCTCCGGTGGTCACGCCTCCGGTGGTCACGCCTCCGGTGGTCACGCCCCCGGTCACACCCCCGGTGGTCACGCCTCCGGTCACGCCTCCGGTGGTCACGCCTCCGGTCACGCCTCCGGTGGTCACGCCCCCGGTCACACCCCCGGTGGTCACGCCCCCGGTCACGCCCCCGGTGGTCACGCCCCCGGTCACGCCCCCGGTGGTCACGCCCCCGGTCACGCCTCGCGACGGTGAACCGCGGACCGGCGTCGAGCCCAAGGCCACCGCCGGGCAGCTGGCGCACACCGGTGCCGATGCCAACCTGGGAATGGCCGGCGGGGCCGCCGCGGCCATGGTGCTCGGGGGAACCCTGCTGGTCCGCCGTACCCGCGCCTCGAGGAGCTGACCGGCTCAGGCGCTGGATAGTCGACAGACAGCGGACCCCCGAAATGCAGCGGTCCGTCGTCGCAGCCGGGGCTGTGACGACGGACCGCTGTCCTCCGGTTCCAGGGCGGGGCTCAGACCCGGCTGAGCCCCGCCCGGTCCAGGCAGGCCGCGATCTCGGCGGTCTCGACCGCGTCCAAGCGGCGCATCGGCGCGCTCATCGCGTTCGTCCCGATGATCCCGCGCAGCATGAGTGCCGTCTTGAAGGCGCCGAGGCCCGCGGCGGTGGCGGACGCCGTGCCGGGACGGGCCGCGCGAACAATGTCGAACAGAGCGACCAGGCGGTCCTGTTCGGCCCTGGCCGCGCCCCAGTCGCCCCGTACCGCAGCCTCGTGCAGACGTACGTAGCCGTGCGGGTCCACATTGCCGAGCCCGGGGACCGAGCCGTCCGCGCCCGCCAGCATCATCGCGTCGACCACCAGTTCATGCCCGGTGAGCACGGAGAACTCCGGGAGTTCACGGGCCCCGATGGCCAGACGGCGGAACGAGCCGTCGTCGCCGCTGGAGTCCTTCACCCCGGCCAGCACACCGTCCGCGGCGAGCGGCAGCAGCAGCAGCTCCGGGTCGAGCTTGCTGTGTACGCAGACCGGTACGTCGTACGCCACGACCGGCAGGTCGAGGGCGGCGGCGATGTCGCGGAAGTGGCGGTCGATCTCGGTGGCGTGCGTGCGCGTGTAGAAGGGGGCGGTGACGACGACGGCGTCGGCGCCGAGCCCCTCGGCGGCGCGGGCCCGCTCGATCGCCCGGTCGGTGGTGGTCTCGATCGCGCCGACGAGTACCGGGACCTGACCGGCGCAGGCGGACGTGATGACCTCGATGACCTCGTCCTGCCGGCCTGGCGTCAGATAGGCGGTCTCACCCGAGCTGCCGAGGGCGAACAGGCCGCTGACACCGCCGTCGAGCAGATGCCCCACGACCCGTTCCAGGGAGGGGCGGTCGATCTCGCCGTCCTCGGTGAGCGGGGTGACGACGGGCGGGATCACGCCGGTCCAGCGGGGGTTCCGGGAGGTCATACGGTGCTCCTTGCGGATGGTACGGGGGACGTGGGGATCTGGGGGTGGACGCAGTGCCAGCGGTGTCCGTCCCGGCCGGAGGCCGCGACGGGAAAGACCGGGGCGCAGGCGTCGTCGGCCTTCCAGCAGCGAGTGCGGAACGGGCAGCCGGACGGCGGGTTGGTGGCCGAGGGCACGGGGCCGGTGAGCACGATGCGCTCGGTGGTCTCCAGCAGGCTCGGGGTCGCGGAGAGCAGCGCCTCCGTATAGGGGTGCGCGGGCGCGCCCGCCACATCGGCCGCCCGCCCCTCCTCGACGATCCGGCCGAGATAGAGGACAGCGAGGCGGTCGGCGAGGTAGCGCACCGTCTGGATGTCGTGCGAGATGAACACCATGCCCAGGCCCAGGCGTTCCCGCAGGTCGACCAGGAGGTTGAGGACCTGGGCGCGGACGGAGACGTCGAGGGCGGAGGTCGGTTCGTCGGCGACGATCAGTTCCGGTTCGAGTGCCAGGGCGCGGGCGATGGCGACGCGCTGGCGCTGGCCGCCGGAGAGCTGTCCGGGCAGGGCAGCGAGGGTGTGGCCGGGCAGGCCGACCAGGTCGAGGAGCTCCTCGACGCGTGCCTCGCGCGCCTCGCGGGTGCCCCGCTTGTGCACGTCGAGCGGGTCGCGGAGGATCTGACGGACCGTGAGCCGGGGGTTGAGAGCGGTGGACGGGTCCTGGAAGACGACGCCGACGGCTGAGCCGAAGTCGTCGCGGCGCTGTGCCGCTGACATCGCCCACAGATCGCGGCCGTGGAAGCTGACCTGGCCCTCGGTGGGTTTCTGCAGTCCGGTCAGTACCCGGGCCAGGGTGGACTTGCCGCAGCCGGACTCGCCGACCAGGCCGACGATCTCGCCGCGCTCGACCTCCAGGCTGGCATCGGTCAGGGCGTGCACGGAGTCCCGGCGGAAGAGTCCGCCGCTGCGTGCCTTGTGGCGTACGTGGACGCCGTCGATCCTGATCACAGGGCGCTCCCTTCCGGCTGTGCGGCCTTCGCGGGGTGGTGACACGCGAAGCCGTGGTCGTTCACGGCGTCGTGTGTGGTGAGTTCGGGTGCGGTGGTGCGGCACAGGTCGGTGGCGGCGTCGCAGCGCGAGGCGAAGCGGCAGCCGGCGCCGAAGCCCTGGGGTGCGGGGACGATGCCGGGGATCTGGTGCAGCCGGTCGGCGCCGGCCTCCAGGGAGACGACCGAGCCGAGCAGGCCGCGGCTGTAGTGATGGGTGGGGCCGGTGAGTACGGAACGGGTGGCGCCGATCTCGGCCAGGCGGCCCGCGTACATCACGGCGACGCGGTGCGAGAGGTCGCCGACGAGGGCGAGGTCGTGCGAGACGAGGACCATGGCGAAGCCGAGTTCGTCGCGGAGTTTCACGAGAAGCTCGACGACCTGGGCCTGGACGGTGACGTCCAGGGCGGTGGTCGGTTCGTCGGCGATGAGCAGGCGGGGGTCGCGGGAGAGCGCCATGGCGATCAGGACGCGCTGGCGCTGGCCGCCGGAGAGCTCGTGGGGGTAGCTGCGCAGGGTGCGTTCGGGGGCGAGTCCGACCAGTTCCAGGAGTTCGGCCGGGGTCTTCGTACCACCGCGCGAGGTGAGCTGTTCGAGCTGTGTGCCGACCAGGACGGAGGGGTTGAGGGAGGAGAGCGCGTCCTGGTAGACCATCGCGATCTCCGGGCCCATCAGTGCCCGGCGTTCCTTGGGCGACAGGTCCAGCAGGTTCCGGCCGCGGTACAGGATCTCGCCGCCGACCTCGGCGTTGCGGGCGAGCAGGCCCATCACGGCGAGGCTGGTGATGGACTTGCCGCAGCCGGACTCGCCGACCAGGCCGAGCGTCTCGCCCTCGTGGACGGTGAAGTTCAGCGAGTCGACGACGGGGATCTGTCCGTATCGGTAGGGGAAGCGGATCGACAGGTCCCGTACGACGAGGAGTTCGGCGGCGTCGTCCCGTACCGGGGTGATGGTCGGCCCGGTGGTGTTGATGCGGTCGGCGAGCCTGGTGAGGGCGGCGTCGACGTCCACGGCGGAGGCGGTCTCGACCGGGTCGGGTGCGGTGACCTCGGTGGGGCCGGCGACGGCCTTGGCGCTCCTGGGCGCGGCGGAGGCGTCGGTGAGGCCCTCGGAGAGGATGTTGAGGGCGAGGACGGTGATGAGCAGGGCGAGGCCGGGGAAGAAGGTGGCCCACCAGCCGCCGGCGAGGAGGATCTGCCGGCCGTAGGCGAGGACGCTGCCCCAGCTGGGGTCGGGGTCCTGCACCCCGGCGCCGATGAAGGAGAGGCTGGCCTCGAAGATGATCGCCTCGGCGACCATGACGGTGGCGAACACCATGACCGGGGCCATGCAGTTGACGGTGACGTGGCGGAGCACGATGTAGCCGCGCCGGGCGCCGATGACCTTCTCGGCGGCGACGTAGTCCTCGCCGTACTGGGAGAGCACATTGGCGCGGACCACGCGGGCCAGCGACGGTGTGTAGACGAAGGCGATGGTGAAGATGATCACTGGGACGCTGGTGCCGAAGACCGCGACGAGGACAGCGGCCAGCGCGATGGGCGGGAACGACATCACGACATCGAGGGTCCGCATCACGGACTCGTCGCCGAGCCTGCGCGAGGTGGCGGCGACCGATCCGAGCAGCGCGCCGGCGATCAGCGCGGCGGCGGTCGCGCCGAGGCCGATGACCAGCGAGTAGCGGGAGCCGTGCACGACCCGGGCGAAGACATCGCGGCCGGCCCGGTCGGTGCCGAACCAGTGGGCGCCGTCGGGTGCCTGCACCGGGGTGCCGGTGGTCAGCGGGTCCTGGGTGAACAGTGGGGCGAGTACGGCGCCGAGTACGACGACGATCAGCACGCCGAGGGCGATGCGGGAGGTGACCGGGAGGGAGCGGAACGCGATGCCCGGTCGGGACAGCTTGTTGGCCAGACGGCCGGTGGCGAACATGTCACACCGTCCTGATGCGCGGGTTGACCAGCAGATAGAGCAGGTCGACGATGACGTTGACCACCAGGAACGCGATGGCGATGGTCAGTACGGTGCCCTGGACCAGGGCGACATCGCCGCCGGTGACACCTTCGAGGATGAGTTTGCCCATGCCGGGCAGGTCGAAGATCGCTTCGATGACAACGGCGCCGCTGAGCATGTAGCCGACCTTGATGCCGAGCACGGTCAGCGGGGTGACGAGCGCGTTGCGCAGCACCGAGCGGATCACCAGCAGCGGCGGCAGGCCGTTGCCGCGGGCGGTGCGTACGTAGTCGCGGTCGAGTTCGGCGACCATCGAGGTCCGTACGAGCCGGGCGAGGGACGCGGAGACCGGGAGCGCGAGCGAGATCGCGGGCAGGGCCATGGTGGTGAGCCAGCCGCCGAAGGAGTCGGCCGGGTTTGGTGTAGCCGCCGGTCGGGAAGATCCGGGTGTTCAGTGCGAACTGCTGGATGAGGAGTACCCCGAGCCAGAAGGACGGGATGGCGACCCCGGCCATGGAGACGACCCGGAACAGCTGGTCGGGCCAGCGGTCCCGGTACATCGCGCCGGTCACTCCGAACAGCACGGCGAGCACGACCGCGAGGAGCAGTCCGAGCAGGGTCAGCTGGAGGGTGAGCGGGAAGGCGGCCGTGATCCGGTCGGCAACGGGCTGGCTCGGCGGGACGGTCATCCCGAGGTCGAGGTGGAGCAGTTGGCCGAGGAAGTGGAAGTACCTGACCGGGAGCGGGTCGTCGAGGCCGTTGGCCTCGGCGAAGGCCGCTCGGGCCTCGGGGGTGGCGCTCTCCCCGAGCGCGTTGAAGGCCGGGTCGGCCGGCGAGAAGTGGAGCACCACGAAGACGAGCAGCGCGATGCCGAGGATCATCACCGGCATCATCGCGACGCGGCGCAGCGCGAGCCGGAGAAAAGCAACCATCGTCGGGTTCCTTGCGGTTGGGCGGTCTGGTGGCCCTGGCACCGGGGGGGCGGGGTGCCGGACCGGGCTGTCGGCCATCTGTGACATGTCACCGGAGCACCGTCTGCCGCACGGTGATACGGCGGCGCGATGACATGTCACAGGTGACCTGTGCGCTTCGGTCAGGCGCGACTGACGTCCAGGAAGGAGAGGCCCGTGGTGGGCAGCGGCTTGAAGCCGGGCAGCGCCTTCTCGTTCCAGGCCGTGGGCAGCTTGCGGTGGAGGATCGGATAGAGCGCGGCCTCGTCGGCCACCAGGTCGGTGACCTCGCCCCACAGCTCCTTGCGCCTGGCCTCGTCGGCGGCCTGCGCCGCCTTGTCGAGCGTCTGCCTGACCTTCTTGTAGGCGGCAGACCTGCCCCAGCCGTAACGGCTCTCGGGCCAGAAGCCGTAGTAGAACCAGCGCAGCAGGAGGTCGGCGTCGTTGCCGAAGACGGACGGGTCGCCGGGGGCGACCAGCACCTCGAAGTCGCCCTTGTCGATCTTGGCGTACTGGGCCGGGGACTGGGCGATGTCGAGGGTGACCCTGACGCCGGCCGCCTCCCAGCTCTCCTTCAGCAGCGGGGCGATGTCCTTGACCCAGCCGGTGTCGGTGGTGAGGACGGTGAAGGAGAGGTTCTTGACGCCCGCGTCGGCGAGCAGCTGCTTGGCCTTCGCCACGTCGTGCGTGTAGACCGTGGCGGCCTTGTGGTAGTCGGGGTGGGTGGCGGGGACGTATCCGGTGGCGGCTGCCGCGTTGCCCACCATCGCCGTCGAGATGATCTTCTCGGTGTCCAGCGCGTAGTGCAGCGCCTGGCGTACGCGCTTGTCCGCGAACCGTTTGTCGGCGGTGTTGAACATCAGGAAGAGCAGGCCGAAGGACTGCACGGACTCGGTCTTCGACGAGCCCGCGAGCCGCTTGACGTCGATGTAGGGGACGTCCTCGATGGCCTGGACCCGGCCCGACTCCATGGCGCTGACGCGTGCCGACTGGTCGGACATCAGCCGCCAGATCATCTTCTTGGCCTTGGCCGGGTGGGGGCCGTTGTACTTGTCGTACGCCTCGAAGACGATCTTGTCCTCGCGGGTCGCCTCGACGAACTCGTACGGTCCCGAGCCGACCGGCTTGGCGTCGAACGCCTTGGGGTCCGGCTCGACGATCTTCTTCGGGACGATCCGGGCTACGGCGATGCGGGAGGGGAAGAGCGCGAAGGGGTACTTCAGCTTGAACTCGACCGTGCCGGCGTCCACGGCCTTCACCGTGTCGACGAAGGGCACGAACTGTGCCATGAGCGAGGCGTTCTTCGGGTCCAGGATGCGTTCGAAGCTGAACACCACGTCTTCGGCGGTGACCGGTGATCCGTCGTGGAAGGTCGCGCCCTTGCGGAGCGTGGCCCGGTAGGTGGTCGCGTTGATCTTCTTCGGCATCTCGGTGGCGAGTGCGGGACGGGCCACGAGTGTTGCCGGATCGAGATCCACGAGGCCCTCGAAGACGTGCATGTTGGCGGCGTACGGAGTGGCGCCCGAGGTGATCATCGGGTCGAAACCGGTCGACAGGGGGTACGAGAGGCCGGCCTCGATCAGGCCGCTGCCGCTGCCCTTGTCCGCCGTGCCGTCGGCGGTCGACGACGGGCCGCCGCAGGCGGAAAGGCTCGCCGTGATGGCGGCTGCGGCACCGATGGCACCGGTGTATCGCAGGAAGGTGCGGCGCTCGACACCGGCTGGTCTCAGCTCGGGCACGGGTCCTCCAGGGACGTCGAAGGTGGAACGTGAGGGGGTGATCTGGCGGGGAAGCGGGGGTGGGACGCAGGATCGCGAGGGATCGGCGCCTCAGAGCATCAGACGTCAGATGTCTGATGCCTTGATAGCGTGGGAACGTAGCTGGACACTCGAGAGGGGTCAAGAGGTGGGGAGTTCACATATGTCCGGTGCGAAGCCCGGCCGGCAGCTGCTCCGGCAGGAAGTGGTCGAGGGCATCAAGCGCTACATCCTCGAAGAGCGACTTCGCCCCGGGGACCCGCTGCCCACCGAGCCGGCCCTGTGCGAGGCGCTCGGCGCCAGCCGCTCCAGCGTCCGCGAGGCGGTCAAGATCCTCGCCGCGCTGGACATCGTGGAGGTGCGGCACGGGCACGGCACGTACGTAGGCAGGCTGAGCCTGTCGGCCCTGGTGGAGAGCCTGACCTTCCGCGGGCTGCTCTCCCCCGACGACGACTTCCAAGTGATGGCCGACCTCGTCGACGTACGCGAGCTCTTCGAGCGCGGGATGGCCGAGCGGATCGTCTCGCTGCTCAGCAAGGAGCAGCTCGACAAGCTGGACGGCCTGGTCACCACCATGCGCAGGACCGGCGCCCAGGACGGGCACGGCTTCGTGGAGGCGGACCGGGCGTTCCACGCACTGCTGGTGGCGCCGCTCGGCAACGAACTGATCGGCCAGCTCTCGATGGCCTTCTGGGACGTGTACTCGATCGTCGCGCCGCACCTCGACGGATTCACGCACGCCGACGAGATGGCGACGATCGCGGCCCACCAGAACATCGTGGACGCCGCGCGGGCCGGGGACATCACCGGTTTCATGAAGGCGCTGGGCGAGCACTACGCCCCGGTCAGGCGCCGGATCTCCGAGGCCCGCGCCCGCGACAGCGCACCGAGCTAGGGCCCGGCCGGCGGATCACGGGCCGTGATCTCCCGGCCCGTGATCCGCCAGCCGAGCCCTTGACGGCCGGTGCGAGGGCTGCCTAGGGTCCGTGTGCCGCCAGGACATCTGACGTCTTCTGTCTCGATGCCCGGCATTCACACCCCCGGCCCACCCCAGGAGGGCACCTCCATGCCGTTGACGGACCTCTCGCTCGCGGACTGCCGCGACTACCGGCCCGAACCGCCGGTCCCGGACGGCTTCGACGCCTTCTGGTCGAGCACCCTGAGCGAGGCGCCCGCCGACGGCGGTCCGGTGCCGAAGCCGGTGTTCACGCCCGTGGGCACCGGGCTCACCCAGATCCGTACGTACGACGTGACCCTGCCCGGCTTCGCCGGACGTCCGGTCCACGGCTGGCTGCATCTGCCGACCGGGGCCACCGAACCCCTCGGCTGCGTGGTCGAGTTCCTCGGGTACGGGCGGGGGCGGGGCCTCGCGCACGAGAACACGCTCTGGGCGTCCGCCGGTCACGCGCACCTGATCATGGATACCCGCGGTCAGGGCTGGTCGGCCGCGGGCGGCTCCACCGCCGACACCGACGCGGGAGCGGCCGGCACCGTACCCGGCTTCCTCACCCGCGGCATCGAGAGCCCGGAAACGTACTACTACCGGCGGGTGTTCACCGACGCGGTGCGCTGTGTCGAGGCGGTGCGCGAGCACCCCGCGGTCGATCCGGACCGGATCGTCGTGACCGGGGTCAGCCAGGGCGGCGGGATCGCTCTGGCGGTGTCGGGGCTGGTGCCGGGGCTGGCCGGGGTGATGCCGGATGTGCCGTTCCTCTGCAATTTGCGGCGCGGCGCGGAGATTTCGGGCCGGCCGCCGTACACCGAGATAGCCGAGTACCTGAAGCTCCACCGCGACCGCACCTGGACGGCGTTCACCACCCTGTCGTACTTCGATGCGGCGCTGCTCGCCAC
This sequence comes from Streptomyces sp. NBC_00012, assembly GCF_045040875.1. Taxonomy (NCBI): domain Bacteria; kingdom Bacillati; phylum Actinomycetota; class Actinomycetes; order Kitasatosporales; family Streptomycetaceae; genus Streptomyces; species Streptomyces sp. NBC_00012. The sequence goes on from NZ_CP108309.1 coordinate 1,947,146, forward strand.
CCGCGCCACCGCTCCCGCGCTGTTCTCGATCGCGATGATGGACGAGATCTGTCCGCCCTCCACCTGCTTCGCCGCGTACAACCACTACGCGGGGCCCAAGGACGTACGCGTCTACGAGATCAACGGGCACGAGGGCGGCACGGCGTATCAGCAGCGGGAGCAACTGGCCTGGGTGCGTTCCCTGTTCGCAGGCCCGCCGTCGGGGCGGGCCGGCCACTCCTGACCGGAGGCACCTTCCGTGCGCAGACGATCCATGCTTCTCGCCGCCGCGGCGGCCCTGAGCTCCGGGCTCGGCGGCCGTGCCTTCGCCGCCGCTCCGGGCGGCGGTCCGCTCCTGGACCACGACACCCCCGTGGACCTGGACGGCAGCGAGTACGTCGACCCGTCGAACCGGGTCGGCGCACTCGCCCCGCTCACCGCGGGGACCATCGTCGTCACCTTCCGCACCACCGGCAGTCGCCCAACCCGGTCGATCCGGCGAAGTGGCCCGGCCGGGTGGGATTTTCACGGTACGCGCAGGTGATGGGCGAGGTCGCGGCGGCGCAGAACACCGTCTTCATCGACCACTACAACGACTGGCTGACCGGCAACGGCGGCCAGGTCCCGCTGTCGCTGCTCAACGACGGGCTCCACCCCGACGAGCGGGGCCACCACCGCCTCGCACTCAAGATGATCAAGGACTTGCGGGTCTACGGCAGCGACAGCCGGGTCTGCTCGCTGCGTGTCCCGTAGCGGCGCGCGCCGTCTCCGCCGCCGCACCCCACCCCACCCCGGGCCCGGCCGGCGGATCACGGGCCGGGAAGACCTGGCCGATCCGGAAGGTAGTCGACCCCGGCTCCGCGGCCTACTCGATGCTGACCCGGCTCCCGGACGGCCGCCTCGGACTGCTCTACGAGCGGGCCGACTACCAGCACATCACCTACTCGTCCTTCGACCTGAAGTGGCTCGGCGGCACCTGCGCCGACATCACGATCACCCCGCCCGCGACGCTCAGGGCGGGCGCGGCCGCCGAGGTGACGGTCCGGGTGGTCAACCGGATGGACGTGCGCCGCGACCGGGGCACCGTCGATCTCACGGTGCCCGGCGGATGGACGACGAGCCAGGTCGTCGTCCCCGCGCTCAACCCGGGCCAGGGGGCCGATGTGAAGGTCCCGGTGACGGTCGCCGCGGGCGCCTCGGGCGGTGCCACGCTCACCGCCACGTACCGGGCGAGCGGCAAGCAGGCGTCCGGCAGCGCGGCGGTGACCGTGACTCCCTGAGGGCCGCGGGAGGTGCCGCGCGTCCCCGGTCCGCCCCCGCGCACCGGTGCGACGATGAGGGCGTCCAATACCTCCCGGAACGTCAGAACAGGTGGTAGCGCGGTGGCAGTGACGGGTTTACGCATCGGGGTGGTCGGCGGCAGCATCGCCGGCTGCGCCATGGCAATCGCGGGGGCGCGGGCGGGGGCCGACGTCGCCGTCCACGAGCGCAGCGACGGCGAGTTGCAGGACCGGGGATTCGGCATCGTCATCCCGCCTCCGCTCCACCGGGAACTGGTCGCCGGCGGGTATCTGGGCGCGGACATGCCGACGGCCCCGGTCGCCACCCGGGTCTGGCTGGCGCGGGCGCCGGGGCGGCGGTCGGCGCGTGAGCTGGCCCGGCAGCAGGCCCCGGTGGCACCGTGCAACTGGGGTCTGCTGTGGCGGGCGTTGCGCGCCAACGCCGGGGGCGGCGCCTACCACCGCGGGCGGCCCGTCGGCTCCGTCGGACGCACGGCCTCCGGCGGGGCCGTGATCCGTACCACGGACGGCGAGCGGGAGTACGACATCGTCGTCGGGGCGGACGGGCACCGTTCCGTCACCCGCGAACTGGTCGCACCCGAGGTGCGGCCGGTTCCCGCCGGGTATCTGGTCTGGCGGGGCACGATCCCGTCGAGCGCGCTGCGCGACCATCCGGCCCAGCTGGAACTGCTGGAGACCGCCTGGGTCACCCTGGGCTTCCCCGGCGGGCACGGTGTCTTCTATCTGATCCCGGGGGCGGTGGCGGGTTCACTACTGCTGGCGTACGCCATCTACGCCTCTCCCCCGCCCGCGGACGCGGCCACCGGCACCGCACCGGACGCCCCGGTCCGTGCCGCGTATGTGCGGCACATCGCCGAGGAGCACTTCCCGGCCGAGTGGGCCGACATCGTCGCCCGGGGCGAACACACCTCCCAGGCGCTCCACCCGGTCGCCGACTTCGTGGTGCCCCGGGCGGCAGAGCCCCCCTTCCTGCTGGCCGGCGACGCGGCGGGCGTGACCCGGCCGCACACCGCGAGCGGGGCGGTCAAGGCGCTCCAGGACGCGCTGTGCCTGGAGCGGTCGCTGCGCGCGTCCGCCTCGGCGGCCGAGGCCTTGCACCGGTACGCGGACGAGCGCTCCGCCGAGGGGGCCCGCCTGGTCGGCCTCGGCCGCAGGCTGGGACGTGCGCTGGTCGAGAGCACGCCCAACTGGCCGGCGATGGGGCCCGCCGAGGTGGACGCGCTGAGCCGTGCCGCGTTGGACGGCGACGGCAGCTACCTGTTCGGCAGCGTCCAGCGGCGCTGACGGGCCCGGTCGGGGGGCCTGGTTCAGCGGCCGGAAAGGGCGGAAGGGGTGGACGGGGCCGCGCCGGCGTTCAGCTCGGCCATGTCCACGACCCGGTCGGCGGCCTCCGCCACGGCCGGGTCGTGCGTCGCCACGACCGTGACGCAGTTGTCCTGGCGGGTGCGTTCGGCGAGGAGCGCGGCCAGTTCACCGGCCTGTGAACGGTCGACGGCCGCCGTCGGCTCGTCGATCAGCAGCAGTTCCGGGGAGAGGAAGAGCGCGCGGGCCAGGGCGACTCGCTGGCGTTCACCGCCGGAGAGCTGTTCGGGGCGGTGGCGCAGGCGGTGGCCGAGCCCCACCCGGGCCAGGGCCTCCTCGGCGCGGGACCGGTGCGCGCGGGGGCGTCGGCCGCCGATGTACACGGCGGCGAGCAGCTGGTCGACCGCGGCCAGTCCGGAGAGCAGGTTGCCGCTCTGGAACATGTAGCCGATCCGGTCCCGGCGGGCCTTGGCGCGCTGGGCGTCGGAGAGCCCGGCGAGGTCCTCGCCGTCCAGCAGGACCTGCCCCGCGGTGGGCCGCAGCAACGCGCCCGCGACTGCGAGCAGCGTGGACTTCCCCGAGCCCGACGGGCCGACGAGGGCCGTCATGCGGCCGGGTGCGAAGGTGACGTCGAGCCCGTCGAGGACGGTGGTACGGGCGTCGGCCCGGCCGAACTCGACGGTGACGCCGGTCAGTTCGAGGCTCATCGGTTGGCTCCCAGCATGGTCAGCGGGTCGGCGTGGGTGACCCGGCGCAGAGTCAGGACGGTGCCCGCGAGGCCGACGGCCGCGACGGTGCACATGGTGCCGGCGAGGGTGGTGGCGGGCAGGCTGAACGGCACTTGCTCGCCGACCAGCAGCCCGACCGCCCCGGCGAGCACGGCGCCCGCCATGGTGCCGAGGACGACGACCAGGGCCGCCTGGAGCACGGTGTGGGCGAGCAGTCGCCGCCGGGAGGCGCCCAGTGCGCGCAGCAGGGCGAGTTCGGGCTGCCGCTGCACGGTCCACACGGCGAAGAAGGCGCCGACCACGAGCGGGGCGATCAGGTAGAGGAAGACCTGGATCGAGCTCATGGTGACGCGCTCGCCGGTGTAGCCGGGGGCCGCCTCGTAGGCCTTCTCCTTGGTGAGGGTGGTGGTGGAGTGCCGCGCGTCGAGGGTGGCGGTCGAGGTCCCGGCCGGCAGGGTGCGCAGGGCCAGGGCGCTGAACTGGTCGGGGATCGCGGCGGCCGCGGACGCCGGGGCGCCGGGGGTGCTGAAACGGATGCGCTGCCAGGTCTTCAGCGGGACGTAGGCGACGGGCACATGGCCGTAGCCGGAGCGTTCGGTCAGCCCGACGACGCGCAGCTCGATGCCGAGCCGGTCGATGACGAGGGTGTCGCCGACGCGCACACCCTCGTCGGCGAGTTCGGCGGACATCACGATGCTGTCCGCCTTCCCGGCAGTGAGGCCCTCGCCTTCGGTGACCGAGGGGTCGAGGAAGGAGCCGGGCTCGACGCCGAAGGCGGCGAGGTCGACCTCGGCACCGCGGTTCGTCGTGCCGCGGGTGATGGAGACGCCCAGCGGGGTCGTGTCGGTGTCCGCGTCCGCGCGCCAGGCGGCGGAGGTCTTCTCGTCGAGGAGGCTGCGGGCGAACTGGTCGGACCGGGCGTCCGAGGAGAAGACCAGCTGCGCGGCCGGGAGGCGGCGCAGCGCGGAGATGGTGTCGTCACCCAGGCCGGTGGTGAAGCCGGAGACGATGCCGACGAGTGCGGCGACGAGCACCACGACGGACCCCATGAGCAGAAAGCGCCCTCGGGCGGCGCGCAGCTCCAGCAGAGCGAGGAACACGGCGGTTCCCTTCGATGGTTCGATGTTAGGGACGGTGTGTCGCCAACATAGATGATGGGGACGCGGCGTCCCCAACTGGGGTCGGAAGTGCGCCGGGGCTTCTAGACTGGGCCGGTGCCCAGGATCAGAGCCGCCACCGTCGCGGAGCACCACGCCCAGCAGCGGCTGGCCCTGGTGCGGGCGGCGCGCGAACTGCTGGAGGGCGGCGACGCCGAGGCGGTGACCTTCACCGCGGTCGCCAGGGCCACGGGCCTCGCCCGCAACAGCCTGTACAAGTACTTCCCCGGCCGCCCCGAGCTGCTCGCCGCGGTCGTCGAGGACGCGATGCCCCGCTGGACGGAGGCCATCCGGGCGGGCATGTCGGCGGCCGCCACACCCGAGGCGAAGATCGCCGCCTATGTGTCGTCCCAGCTGGAGCTGGTGCGCGGCGGGGAGCACCGGATCGCCCAGGCACTGGCCGGCGTCCGGGACGCGGCGGTGGTGCGGGAGAGCGCGGTGCGGGCGCACCGGGAGCTGCTCACCCCGCTGATCGGCGCACTGACGGAGCTGGGCGAGGAGGACCCCCGGCGCACGGCGCTGCTCCTCCAGGGAATCGTGAACGCGGCCACGACGGCGATCGAGAACGGCGACGACCCCCGGGCGGTGACGGACCGGGCGGTCCGGATGGCCGTCACCGCGATCACCGGAGCGACGCCGGGGCGGTGAGGGAGCAGGCGGCACGGAAAGCCGTCACCGCGATCGCCGGGGCGGCGAGGGACCGGCCGGGCGCGCCCGACTACGGGACCGGTGACGGTTCCAGGCGGGTGCGGATGCCGTCGAAGTGGGTGCGCATGGCGCGTACCGCGCGTTCGCCGTCGCCCGCCGCCATCGCCGCGACGATCTCGCGGTGCTGGGCGCAGGTGGCCACCGGGTCCTGATGGCCGTCGTCGAGGTCTTCACGCACCCGGTCCATGGCCGCCCAGAACGCGTCGAGCACCTCGCTGAGCAGGTGATTGTCGAGCGAGGCGTAGAGCGCGAGATGGAAGGCGCGGTCGGTGCCGCGCGCCACCCGGCCGCCGTCCCGGGCCTCGACCCCCATCTTCGCGACGAGACCGCGCAGCACGTCGAGGTCCTCGTCGGGGATACCGGCCGTGACGGCGCCGACCAGGCCGGCCTCCAGCGCCTCCCGCACCTTCATCAGCTCGAAGAGACCCGGCTCCCCCTGGCGGTGGCGGACGGCGGCCCGGAAGGCGAGTCCTTCGGCGAAGGGTGACAGGGAGAGCGAGCCCACGAAGGTGCCGTACCCGCGGCGGATCTCCACGACATTGACGGCCTGGAGCGCCTTGAGGGCCTCGCGCACCGACACCCGGCCGGCCGCGAAGAGGTCCATCAGCTCGGCCTCGGTGGGCAGCGCGTCGCCGGGGGCGAGCCTGCGTTCCAGGATCAGTTCCTTGAGCCGGCGCTCTATGTCCTGAGCCATGGTGGGGCGCGCCACAACAACCTCCCGGGGTGCGATTGCCCCTTGACCGTTCGCAGGGGCATCTGTTTAAGGTGAGCCAGACATAGGACATCTTACGTCTCATGTATCGATCCGTGCAGCCGTTCCGGGCCATGGACCGGTGCACCGATCGAGCCCTCGACCCAGCTGGAGCCCCTCACCATGTCCCTGACCTCACCGCTGCACGGCGTCGTCCCGCCGGTCTGCACCCCGCTCGACACCGAGGGGAATGTCGACACCGCGTCCCTCGCGCGGCTCGTCGAGCACCTCATCGGCGGCGGCGTGCACGGGCTGTTCGCGCTCGGGTCCACCAGCGAGGTCGCCTACCTCACCGACGAGCAGCGGGCCACGGCGCTGGAGACCGTGGTCGACGCGACCGACGGCAGGGTTCCGGTGCTGGCCGGTGTCATCGACACCACCACCGCCCGTGTGGTCGAGCACGCCCGGTCCGCCGCCGGGCTGGGCGCGGACGCCCTGGTCGCGACCGCGCCGTTCTACACCCGCACCCACGGCAAGGAGGTCGCCCAGCACTTCCGGCGGCTGCGCGCGGCGGTCGACCTGCCGCTGTTCGCGTACGACATCCCGGTCGCCGTGCACAGCAAGCTCTCCCCCGCGCTGGTGTGCGAGCTCGCCGAGGACGGCACCCTGGCCGGCCTCAAGGACAGCAGCGGCGACGAGGGCGGGCTGCGCCGTCTGATCGTCGGGCTGGGGGGCCGAAACGGCCGCGCGGACGGTCCGGCGCCGCACTTCAGCATCCTCACCGGCTCCGAACTCACCGTGGACGCCGCCCTGTTGGCGGGTGCCGACGGTGTGGTGCCGGGCATCGGCAATGTCGACCCGGCCGGTTACGTACGGCTCTACGACGCCGCGCGGGCCGGGAACTGGGAGCTCGCCGCGAAGGAGCAGGAGCGGCTCGTCGAGCTGTTCGCCATGGTCGACGCCGGTCCGGAGGCGGACATGGGCCGCAGCTCCTCGGCGCTCGGCTCCTTCAAGGCTGCGCTCCAGCTGCTCGGCGTCATCACCTGCGGTGACACGGCCTTCCCGCAGATCCAGCTCAGTGCCGAGTCCGTCGCCCTGGTCTCCCGGCGCCTGCGCGCCGCCGGTCTGCCGCCGGTCCGATGAACGACGACCGCTCCCGGCCGTCCGCCGCCACAGGTGCCGCGGTGATCGGGCTCGACCTCGGCGGTACGAAGATCGCCGCCGCGCTGTTCGGCCCCGACGGCACCGTCCTGGCCCGGCACACCCGGCCCACCCCGGCTCGGGACGGCGCGGCGGCCGTGCTGGACGCACTCGCCGGGGCGGCCGCGGCCGTCGATCCGGGGCGGCTGGCCACGGCGCTCGGCATCGCGGCGGCCGGCGTCGTCGAGCCCCGTACCGGCATGGTCACCAGCGCCACCGACTCCATCCGCGGCTGGGCCGGCACCGCGCTGGGCGCCGGCCTCGCCGACCGCACCGGATACCCGGTGGCCTGCGACAACGACGTACGCGCCACGGCGGGACCGGAGCTCTCGGCCCTGACCTCCCGGCACCCGGGACGCGGATCGCTGCTGTTCACGGCGGTCGGCACGGGGGTGGGCGGCGCGGTCGCCGTCGACGGGCGCATGCTGCACGGGGCCGCCGGGCTCGCCGGGCACATCGGCCATCTGTCCAGCCCCGAGGCCGCCGGACTGCCCTGCACCTGCGGTGCCGTCGGGCATCTGGAGGTCATCGCCTCCGGGCCCGGCATCGCCGCCCACTACGAGCGGCTGACCGGCGCCCCCGTGGACCGGCTCGAAACCATTACCGTCCGCGCCGGGCAGGGCGACGCGGCGGCCGTCCGCGCCATCACCACCGGCGCCACCGCAACCGGCAAGGTGCTCGGCGGGCTCGCCAACGCGCTCGGGCCCGACCGGGTCGTCGTCGGCGGCGGTGTGCCGCGGATCGGCCCGCTGTACGGGGACGCCCTGGCCGCCGCATTCACCGCGGAGCTGATGCCGCCGCTGCGCGGCCTCGTGCCCCGGGCGCCCCGGTTCGGCGCCGACGCGGCGGTGCTCGGCGCCGCCGCCCTGACCACCGCACTTCCCCTCCACCACCCGGGAGCCCCTCGATGACCGCTCAGGAACTGACCGCCGCCCTCCGGGGCAAGCTGATCGTGTCCTGCCAGGCGCCCCCCGGCGACCCGATGCGGGAGACCGGCGCCCTGGTCCGGCTCGCCCGGTCGGCCGTCGCCGGAGGCGGCGCCGCGATCCGCGCCAATGAGCCGGAGGTCGTCGCCGCGATCGCCGAGGCCGTGGATCTCCCGGTGATCGGCCTGTGGAAGGACGGCGACGTCGGCGTCTACATCACCCCGACCGTCCGGCACGCCCTGGCGATCGTCGAGGCGGGTGCCGATGTCGTCGCCGCCGACGCCACCGACCGGCCGCGCCCCGACGGCTCCACCTTCGCCGAACTGGTCGCGGCGGTGCACGGGGCGGGTGCCCTGGTGATGGCCGATGTCTCCACGCTCGCCGAAGGCATCACGGCGGCCGGGCAGGGCGCGGACTTCGTCTCCACCACCCTCTCCGGCTATGTGCCGGGCACGCCGGCGCAGACCGGCCCCGATCTCGCCCTGGTCGCCGAGCTCGCCGCCGCGATCGACGTCCCGGTCGTCGCCGAAGGCCGGATCAACACCCCCGGGGAGGCCGCCGAGGCCCTGGCCCGCGGCGCCCACAGCGTCGTCGTCGGCACCGCCATCACCGCCCCCACCGCCCTGACCGCCCGCTTCGTCGCGGGCATCGCCCGGCCCTGACCGTCCCACGCGGGGCCGGCGTCTCGACGACGAGCGCCGTCCCGCATCCTGGAGTCGCCGTGCAGACCACATCACCCGCCGAGCTCCCCTGGTACCGAGAAGTGAGCGGCACCCAGTGGAAGTCGTTCTTCGCCGCCTGGATCGGCTACGTCCTCGACGGCTTCGACTTCGTGCTGATCACCCTCGTGCTCACCGAGATCAGTGACGACTTCGGGCTGAGCACGGTGCAGGCCGCCAGCCTGATCTCCGGGGCGTTCATCACCCGCTGGCTGGGCGGTGCGGTGCTCGGCGCCATCGGCGACCGGTACGGCCGCAAGCTCTCCATGGTCCTGAGCATCCTGCTGTACTCGTTCGGCACCTTCGCCTGCGGATTCGCCTGGAACTACCAGAGCCTGTTCGCCGCCCGGCTGGCCATCGGCATGGGCATGGCCGGCGAGTACAGCGCCAGCGCCACGTACGTCATGGAGAGCTGGCCCGCGAGGCTCCGCAGCCGGGCCAGCGGCTTCCTGATCTCCGGTTTCTCGGTCGGCTCGGTGCTCGCCGCACAGGTCTACAACTGGGTGGTTCCGTCGCTCGGCTGGCGGTGGATGTTCTACCTCGGCCTGATCCCGATCGCCGTCGCGCTGTGGATGCGGCGGGCGCTGCCGGAGGCCGAGGAGTGGACGGAGAGCGTCGCGGACAAGGGTGCCAAGCCCAATCCGTTCCGGCCGCTGTTCGCGACCCGGGGCCGGGCCGTCGTCAACACGGTCCTGGTCGTCGTCGCCACCGTCTCGCTCTTCCTGGTCTTCACCCCGGGCGGGGCCGGAATGATCCCGGTGCTCTCGGTGGTCGCCGGGCTGACGCTCGCGGCGTTCGCCGTGCAGATGGGCGGGAAGCGCGGCTGGGTGCTGTATCTGTCGATGGTCGTGACGCTGTTCTTCGCGTTCCTGTACTCGTGGCCGATCCAGTCGCTTCTGCCCACGTATCTGAAGACCCAACTCGGCTACTCCACCGACCAGGTCACCGACGTCCTGTACTTCGCGGGCTTCGGAACCATGGTCGGCTGCTGGACCGCGGGCTTCCTCGGCGACCGGATCGGGGCGAAGAAGGCGTACGCACTGACGCTGCTCGCCTCGCTGGCGTTCGTGTATCCGGTCTTCGCCGTGCACGACGATCTGCTGCTGCTCGGCATCCTGCTCTTCCTGCTCCAGGCGACCAGCTTCGGCATCTCCGGGCTGCTGCCCCGCTACATCGGCGGTCACTTCCCGACCGCGAGCAGGGGCGCGGCGCTCGGCTTCACGTACAACGTGGGGGCACTGGGCGGTGCGGTGGCTCCGGTGCTGGGGGCGCATCTGGCGTCCGGCATGGATCTGGGGCAGGCGCTGGCCGTGCTGACCTTCGCGGGCACGGTGATCGTGGTGCTGCTGGTCGGGTTCGACGTACCGGCCCGGCTGAACCGGCTCACCGATCCGGATGCCGAGCGGGACCATCTCGCGGTGGCCGCGGCGGCGGTGCGGGGCGGCACCCCGCACCCGACGGCCGCCGGCTGACCCTCGACGGCCGCGTGAGCGTGGAACGGGCCGGAGCAGTGCCACCCACTGCTCCGGCCCGTCCCGCGCTCACGGCTGTCCTACGGGTAGAAGTGCGTCAGCGACTCGGCCACGCAGGCGGGCTTCCGGGACCCTTCGAGCTCGAAGGTGAAGGCCCGGGTCATCTCCACGCCGCCGCGCGCGACCTCCTTCACCCCGGCGACGGCGGCACGCAGCCGGACCCGGCTGCCGACCGGCACGGGCGCCGGGTAGCGGGCCCGGTTGACCCCGTAGTTGAGGGCGCGGCCCACGCCCTTGACCCTGAGCAGCTCGGCGAACATCGGGATGCCCCAGCTGAGCACCATGTACCCGCGGGCGATGGTCCTTCCGTACGGGCCGGACGCGGCGCGCTCGGTGTCGGTGTGGATCCACTGGTGGTCCCCGGAGACGTCCGCGTAGGCGTCGATGAGTTCCTGGGTGACCTCCTTCCAGCCGGAGTGCCCGAGGTCGCGCCCGTTCAGCGCGAGGATCTCCGGGATGCCGTTCACGGTCAGCGGCATGGCGGCCGTCCTCTCGTCTCTTCTCGTGGGGCGGGTCTTCTCGTCGCGTCTTCTCGTGGGGCGGGTCTTCTCGCGGGGGCGGGGCAGGGAGGTCAGACGGCGGCGGCCGCGGTGCGCGACGCGGCGACGGGCTCCACGGCCTGCTCGTCGTGGTTGGGGCGCTTGAGCAGCAGGAGCATGCAGCCCAGCGTCAGTGCCACCTGGAAGACTGCATAGGCGATGACGGCGGTGATGGAGCCGGTGCGGTTCAGCAGGAACTGGCCGATGATCGGGGTGGTGCCGCCGAGCAGCGTCCCGCAGAGCTGGTAGCAGAGGGAGATGCCGGTGTAGCGCAGGTGGGCCGGGAAGCGGCTGGCGAGCATGCCGGCCAGGGCCGCGTAGTAGAGGCAGTGCGGGATGGTGGCGACGGCGACGCCGAGCATCGCGAGACCGTAGTTCTCGGTGCGGATCAGCAGGAACATCACCGGCATCAGGATCAGCTCGGGCACCAGCATCACGGTCACCGCGCGGGACCAGCTCTTCATGCGGGTGGCGATCAGGGCGCCGAAGGGCTGGACGATGATCTGGGTGATGTTGGCGACGAGGATGATCGTCAGGAACGAGCTGCGGTCGAAGCTGAGCGCCGAGGTGGCCCAGGACAGGGCGAACGTCGACTTGAAGTAGGTGGCCGACAGGCCGATCGTGCAGGCGCCGATGCCGAGGACGATCAGCATGGGCTGGGTGCGCAGGACCTCGGTCAGCGGAAGCTTGACGACTTCCTTCTTCTCGATGAGCTTCGCCATCGCCGGGGACTCGGCGACCTTCAGCCGGACGAAGAGTCCGACGATGACGAGGGCGGCCGAGAAGAGGAACGGCACCCGCCAGCCCCAAGAGACGAACGCGGAGTCGGGCAGCTGACTGATGGCGAGGAAGCTGAGGGTGGAGAGGGTGTTGCCGACGGGCGAGCCCTGCTGGGCGAACGCCCCGTACAGCACCGACTTGCCCTTCGGGGCGTGCTCGGAGGCGATCAGTACGGAACCGCCCCACTCGCCGCCCAGGCCGATGCCCTGCACCATGCGGATGGCGACCAGCAGGATCGGGGCGGCTATGCCGATGGAGGCGTAGCTCGGCAGCAGACCGATCGCAGTGGTCGAGATGCCCATCATCAACAGGGTGATGACCAGGGTCTTCTTGCGGCCCAGACGGTCACCGTAGTGGCCGAAGATGATTCCGCCGATGGGCCGGGCGAGGAAGCCGACCCAGAAGGTCGCGAACGCGACCAGGGTTCCCACCGGCCCGTCCAGCTCGGGGAAGAACACCTTGTCGAAGACGAGCGCGGCCGCCGTCCCGTAGATGTAGAAGTCGAACCATTCGATGGTCGAACCGATGAAAGCACCGAATCCGGCACGGTTCGCGGCTCTTGTGCGCTCTCGTGCGCTGGCGGTGGACGCACTCATTGGTGGCTCCCGTGAACGTCATTGATCGAACGGAGGGCAGGGGACGAGAAACGGATGGCAGGGGACGAGAAGGGGCGTCGCCCGAGACGCCCGGCGCCGCGTGGGGCTCGGGGATGCGTGGGGACGCATCGGTGAGGCCGGGGAGGGGACGGCGGCGCGTGGGTGATGGCGGTTACGGTGCCAGCCGGGACCTGGAGCGGTCCAATACCGAATTACTGGTGCAGTGAGACGTCATGCGTCTCACTGCACCCTGGGCGGCCGAATCTCAGGCCGCGATCCGCTCGAAGACGGCGGCGAGGCCCTGACCGCCGCCGATGCACATGGTCTCCAGGCCGTACCGGGCCTCGCGGCGGTGCAGTTCACGGGTGAGCGTGGCGAGGATACGGGCGCCCGTGGCGCCGACCGGGTGGCCGAGGGAGACGCCGGAGCCGTTGACGTTGATCCGCTGCTCGTGGTCCTTCTCGCCGAGCCCCAGCTCTCGGGTGCAGGCCAGCACCTGGGCGGCGAAGGCCTCGTTGAGCTCGATCAGGTCGAGGTCGGCGAGGGTGAGGCCGGCCCGGTCGAGAGCGGCCCGGGTCGCCGGGACGGGGCCGATGCCCATCGTCGCGGCGGGCACACCGGCGCGGGCGAAGGAGACGAGCCGGACCAGCGGGGTGAGGCCGAGCCGTTCGGCGGTGGCCGCGCTCGTGACCAGGCAGGCGGCGGCCGCGTCGTTCTGGCCGCTGGCGTTGCCCGCGGTGACGGTCGCCTCCGGGTCGGGCTTCGCCATGATCGGGCGCAGCGCGGCGAGTTGTTCGGCGGTGGTGTCGGGGCGGGGGTGCTCGTCGGCGGTGACGACGCTCTCGCCCTTGCGGGTGCGTACGGTGACGGGAACGGTCTCCGCCTCGTACCGCCCCTCCGCCGCCGCCCGGCCGGACCGCTGCTGGGAGCGCAGGGCCAGGGCGTCCTGGTCGGCGCGGCTGATGCCGTACGCGCGCCGGAGGTTCTCGGCGGTCTCGATCATGCCGCCCGGCACGGGGTGGTTGACGCCGCCCGCGGTGACCCTGCCCCGGGCCAGCGAGTCGTGGAGCTGGAGGCCGGGGCCCTTGATGCCCCAGCGGCCCTCGTGGGTGTAGTACGGGGCGGCGCTCATCACGTCGACGCCGCCCGCGATCACGACCTCGCTGAAGCCGGCCCGGATCTGCATCGCCGCGTCGAGCACGGCCTGGAGGCCAGAGCCGCAGCGGCGGTCGACCTGGGAGCCGGTGACGGTCTCGGGCAGTCCGGCGTCGAGCGCGGCGACCCGGCCGATGGCGGGGGCCTCGGCGGACGGGTAGGAGTGGCCGAGGATCACCTCGTCGACGGCGGCGGGGTCGATGCCGGTGCGGGCCACGACCTCGGCGATGACGCGTGCGGCGAGTGCGGCCGGTTTCTGCTGCGCGAACACTCCGCCGAAACGGCCGATGGGGGTACGCAGTGGTTCACAGATGACGACGTCGAGCTGCTGGTCGGGCACGGCGTGACCTTTCGGTGGCGAGGGCGTTTGCCGCCGACCCTTGCACCCGGCGACTGAGTCGGTCCAATATCCAGTTCGCCCTGGTCCAAGACGTGGCGCGTCTCAATTCCCGCCTGCTGCGGTTCGCTCCCCGGCCGGGCCCGTCGGCGTGGGCAGGGCTTCCTCCGCCACGGCGAGCACCGCCCGCAGCGCGGCGGAGGGGTTGTCCGCCCGCCAGGCCAGCGCCGCCTGGAGCCGGATCGGCGGGCCCGACAGGGGCCGGTAGACGAGGCCGTTCTGCTGGATGTGCTGGACCGAGGTGACGGTGAGCGTGACGCCGACACCCGCGGCGACCAGGGCCAGGATGGTGTACGAGTCGGGTGCCTCCTGGACGACCCGGGGGTTGAACCCGGCGGCCTCGCAGGCCCCGACCATCGCGTCGCGCACGGTGGATCCGGTGTTGGCCGGGAAGGAGACGAACGGCTCCTCGGCCAGGACGTCGATGGGGACGCTCTCCAGCCGGGCGAGCCGGTGGTCGAAGGGCAGCGCGCACACCAGCTCCTCCTCGTCGATCACCCGGTACGCCACTCCTGGCTGGCTCACCGGCAGCCGGACGAAGCCCAGGTCGAGCGAGCCGTCGGCGACCCGGTCGAGGGCGACGTTGGCGTAGGTCTGGCCCCGCATGACCAGTTCGAGGGCGGGGTGGGCGGCGCGCACGGCCCGGGTGAGGTGCGGCAGCGTCTCGTGGCTGGAGGCGCCCGCGAAGCCGATGGTGACCCGTCCGTACTCGCCGCGGCCCGCCGCCTTCGCGGCGCGCACCGCGGTGTCGAGGTCGTCGAGAACGGTGCGGACCGGCTGGAGGAAGGACTCCCCCGCGCTGGTGAGCCGCACCGACCGGGTGTTGCGTTCGAAGAGCTGGACGCCCAGCTCCTTCTCCAGCTGACGGATCTGCTGGCTCAGCGGCGGCTGGGCCATCTGCAGCCGCTTCGCGGCCCGTCCGAAGTGCAGTTCCTCGGCCACGGCGACGAACGCGGACAGATGACGCAGCTCCATGCGCGCCCCCCATCAATTCATTAATCAGACGTCTTGATGCGACCTTAATTTGGTATTGGACAGCAATCAATAGCCGCTGACACGGTGGGGCGACGCGCATACCAGGACGCGCCAGCAGAGCCGGAGGAGCACCGTGGCCACGACGGACCGGAAAGACAAGACGATGTCGATGAAGGCGGCTATCGCCGCGTTCGTCCACGACGGCGGCACCGTCTGTCTCGAAGGCTTCACCCATCTCGTCCCGACCGCCGCCGGCCACGAGATCATCCGCCAGGGCCGCCGGGACCTCACCGTCGTCCGGATGACCGCGGACATCATGGTGGACCAGATGATCGCCGCGGGCTGCGTCTCGCGGCTGGTCTCCTCCTTCGTCGGCAACTCCTCCGCCGGGTCGCTCGGCGAACTGCGCCGCCGCGTCGAGACCGGCGACCCGGCGCCGCTCGCCTTCGAGGAGTACAGCCACTACGGGATGATCTGCCGTTACCTGGCCGGTGCCCAGCGGCTGCCGTTCCACCCGCTGCGCAGTTACGGCGGCAGCGATCTGCCGTCCGTCAACAGCGATCTGCGCAAGGTCACTTCTCCTTACCCCGGCCCGGACGGCGAACCCGAGCAGATCTATGTCGTACCGCCGGTCAACCCGGATGTGACGATCATCCACGCCCAGCGCGCCGACCGCAGCGGCAACACCCAGATGTGGGGCCTGACCGGCATCCAGGCCGAGGCGGTGTACGCGGCGGACAAGGCGATCGTCGTCGTGGAGGAGATCGTCGACGACGAGGTGATCCGCTCGGACCCGAACCGTACGCTCGTCCCCGCCCACGCGGTCGACGCGGTCGTCGTCTGCCCGCGCGGCGCCCACCCCTCCTTCGCGCAGGGGTACTACGACCGGGACAACGCCTTCTACCGCGCCTGGTCGCACATCAGCAAGGACCCGCAGCGGCTCCAGGAGTGGCTGGCCGAATGGGTGCTCGGGACGGCCGACCACGCGGAGTACGTCGACAAGCTCGGCGAGGAGTTCTGGGCGGGCCTGGCGGTCGGCGAGGCGCTGAGCCTGCCCGTGAACTACGGACGGCGGCTGTGAAACCACGGGCGGCCGCTGTGACCCGGCGGGCGGGAACGGCGACGGAATCGGGACACGAGAAGGAAAGCGCCATGACCACGACCATCACGACCACCGCCACCGCCTCGTCGCAGCCGACGGACACCCTCACCTCCTCGGAGCTGCTCTCCGTCGTCGCCTCCCGCGAACTGGCCGCGCGCCGCACCGTGTTCGCCGGCATCGGCCTGCCGACGCTCGCCACCGAGCTGGCCCGTCTGACGATCGCCCCTCAGATCGAGGTCGTGTACGAGTCCGGGGTCTGCGGCGCACATCCCTCGCACCTGCCGGAGACCATCGCCGACGCGGTCCTGATCACCGGCGCCGAGGCGGTGCTGTCGATGCCCGCGCTCTTCGGCTGCGTCCTCCAGGGCGGCCACATCGACGTGGGGTTCCTCGGCGCCGCGCAGATCGACCGGTGGGGCAACCTCAACACGTCCGTGATCGGCGACTGGGACAGCCCCTCGGTCCGGCTGCCCGGCTCCGGCGGCGGCATCGAGGTGATGGCCAACTCCCGTGAGGTCTTCGTCGTGATGCGCCGCCACGATCCGCGTTCCTTCACCGAGGCCCTCGACTTCTGCACCACGCCCGGCCCCGACCGGGCGCTGGCCGAGGGCATCCGGCCGCTGGGCGCCGGTGTCACCCGGGTCATCACCGAACTGGGCATCCTGGCCCGCGCGGGCGTCGGTGAGGAGCTCCGTCTGGTCGCCGTCCACCCCGGCGTCACCGTCGAGCAGGTGCGGGCGGCCACCGGCTGGGACCTGAAGGTGGCCGACACCGTCGGGACCGTCCCGCCGCCCACCGCGGCCGAACTCCGGCTGCTGCGTGAGGACGTGGACCCGGACCGCGTCTATCTTCGCTGAGACGGATCACATGTCACACCCGCTCGCTCGGACGGGTCACATGTCACATCCGCCGGCTTGAACAGGTCACATGTCACACCTGTCGACTTGGACAGGTGTGACATGTCACGCCCGTCGATTTGGACAGGTCACATGTCACACCCCGAGAGGACCGCAACCGCCATGCGTATCAGGATCGTCGGCGCCGGGGCCATGGGCCGCGGCATCGCCCAGTGGGCGGCGACCGCCGGACATACCGTCGAGCTGTGCGATGTGCGCACGGAGGCCGTGACGGCCGCCGTGGACTTCGTACGGTCCATGCTCGAACGGGCCGTCCAGAAGGGCCGGATGTCCGCGCCGGACAGCGCCGCCGCCCTGAAGCGGCTGATCCCGCTCGACGACCCGTGGGCTCAGGGCCCGGACGTCGAGCTGGTCATCGAGGCCGTGCGGGAGGACCTCGGCACCAAGACGGAGGTCTTCGGCCGGCTGGAGGAGGCGCTGCCCACGACCGCCGTCTTCGCCACCAACACCTCGTCCCTGTCGGTCACCCGGATCGCCGCCGGGCTGAAGGACCCGACGCGCCTGGCCGGGCTGCACTTCTTCAACCCGGTTCCGTTGATGAAGATCGTCGAGATCGTGCCCGGCTCGGCCACCCGCCCGGAGATCCCGCCGGCCCTCACCGCACTCGTCGAGAGCTGCGGCCACCGCGCGGTCACTGTCGCCGACACCCCCGGCTTCCTCGTCAACCACGCCGGACGCGGGCTGGTGACCGAGGCGCTCGCGCTGCTGGAGGAGACGGTCGGCGACCCGGCGGACATCGACCGGATCGCCCGCGACGTACTGGGCCTGCGGATGGGTCCGTTCGAGCTGATGGACCTCACCGGCCTCGATGTCACCGCCGCGGTGATCGACTCGATCTGGCAGGGCTTCCGGTACGCGGACCGGCTCCGCCCCTCCTACCTCACCCCGAACCGGGTGGCGGCCGGGCTGCACGGCCGCAAGACCGGGCACGGCTGGTACGCGTACGGCCCCGAGGCGCCCGCCCCCGCGCCGGAGCCCCCGGTCACCGGCGACGCGAACCGTCCGGTGTTCGTCCACGGCACCGAAGGACAGGACCGGGACGCGGCCGCGCTGCAGGCCGCGCTGACCGCCGCGGGGGCCGTCGTCGAGACCGGCGACAGGCCGTCCGCCGATGCCCTGGTACTGGTGCCGGTCTGGGGCACCACGGTGGCCGGGGCGGTCGCCGGACACGGGCTGCCCGCGGGGCGCACCTTCGGTGTGGACCCACTGCCCCCGGCCGGACGGCGCCGGGCGCTGGCCGTGACCCCGGCGGCGGACCCGGCCGCCGCGCACGACGCCCGTGCGGTGCTGGCCCGCGCGGCGGAGGGCGACGAGCCGTGGGCGGTCTCGGTGGTGCGGGACACCGCGGGCTCGGTGGCCCAGCGGCTGCTCGCCTCGATCGTGTCGGTCGCGGCGGGGATCGCGGAGCGATCCATCGCCGCTCCCGCCGATATCGACCTGGCCGTCACCGCCGGGCTGGGCTACCCCGTCGGCCCGCTGGCCTGGGGCGACCGGATCGGCGCGGACCGGATGCTGGCGCTGCACCGGGCCCTGCACCGCACGACGGGCGATCCTCGTCATCGCCCGAGCCGCTGGGTCACCGAACGTGCCCAGCTCTCGCTCGCGCTGACGGACCCGGGCACGTCACCCGCCGACTGCACGGCCCGGTAGCGGGGCAGGGGGTGCCGTCGGCCGCCCGCGGCACCCCCGTACGCACCCGACCGGGCCGACGCCCGTTTCACGCAGGTGCCGACGTCCGCTTCGCACAAGAGCCGACGTCCGTTTCGTACAAGACCCGTACCGGGGCCCGGCATACGGTCGGGGCATGACTCCACGCATGGACGCGATCGGCATCGTCACCTCGGATCTGGCCGCATCGCTCACCTTCTACCGCCGGCTCGGTCTCGACATCCCCGCCGGAGCGGAATCCGCGCCCCATGTCGAAGTGACGCTCCCGGGCGGGCAGCGGCTGCTGTGGGACACCGAGGACGTCATCCGCTCGTTCGACCCCGGATGGACCGCGCCCGTCGGCGGGGACCGTCTCTCCCTGGCCTTCCTGTGCGACAGCCCGGCGGAGCTGGACGCGGTGTACGAGGACCTGACCGGTGCGGGATACCGGGGGCAGCTGAAGCCGTGGGACGCGGTGTGGGGGCAGCGTTACGCGACGGTCCTCGACCCGGACGGCTGCTCCGTGTCGTTGTTCGCCGCCAACGTTTGAGGCGCGGCGTCCACCGCTACCGGGCGAGGTAGGCGGTCAGGGTGGTCCCGGCCAGGTCGCGCATCTCCCGGGCGAGATGGGCCTGGTCGGTGCAGCCCGCCTCGACCGCCGCCTCGGCGTACGGCGTCCCTGACCGGGCGAGGGCGAGCGCGCGCTGCAGGCGCAGGACCCGGCCGAGGGTCTTGGGCCCGTAGCCGAAGGCCGCCAGTGAGCGGCGGTGCAGCTGACGGGCGCCGAGGCCGGCCCGGTGTGCGGTGTCCGCGACGGACCACCCGGCGCCGAGCCGGTCCGCGACGTACCGCATCAGTGGGTCCGGCGGTGCGGTGCCGGCCGCCCGGCGCAGCGCGACGGCCTCCAGCGCGGCAGCCGGGTCGGGCGCTTCGGCCAGTTGCTCGGTCAGCACACGGACCCGGTCCGAGGGCCACAGGTCCGCGAGCTCGACACGCCGGTCGCGCAGCTCGTGCGCCGCCACCCCGAACAGCGCGGGCGCGGTGCCGGGCGCGAACCGGATGCCGGCGCACCGCCCGCCGGCCGGGGCGGACGGCGTCGCGGCACGGGTGTCGGGGCCCGCGACGAGCAGCCGTCCACCGATCCAGAGCAGGTCCATGCACCCGTCGGGCAGCACCGGATGGACCGAGCCCTTCGGCATGCTCAGCGTCCACACGATCGCACCGTCGAACCGCGATGTCCGCTCTTCGTACCTCTCGCCCATGCCTCCCACGCTAATCTCGTCGGCGGACGGAATCAGCTTCCCGGGAGCGGTCATGACGGCACTGATGGAGTTCACCACCGACAGCGGTGCGACGGTGACGGTGGAGGTCGACCGGCACACGCAGGGCGCGCAGCTGGTCGCGCTGGGCGACGACAACACCCTGGCCAGGGCCGGGCGCACGTTCGACAGCGCACTCACGGGAATCCGGTCGGCGGCCGAGTCCGCCCTCGCGGTGTTCCGGGACGGCGCCCTGAAGCCGGACGGGGTGGAGCTCGAATTCGGGGTGAAGATCACGGCGGAGGCCGGTGCCGTGATCGCCAAGAGCGCGGTCGAGGGCCATCTGACGGTCAAGCTGTCCTGGTCCCCCGGCACGACTCCGGCGGTACCGGCGACTCCGGCGGTACCGGCGACTCCGGTGACTCCGGCGGAGCCGACCGTTCCGGCCCCCGCGCCCGCGCCGTAGGAGCCGCTCAGTCGCCGGACTCCTCGTCCCGCTTCTCCGCATTCGCCTTCTCCGGGTTCGGCTTCTCCGGCTCCTTGTCGCGGCTCGGTTGCAGCCTGGACTTCACATCGTCCGGCGGCAGGAACTTCGACCAGCGCTCCGGGAACTCGGAGGGCATGTAGGGGCTGGCCCCGTCGTCGCTCCCGTCATCGTCATCGTCGTCATCGTCGTCCCATGCCTGCTCCTGGTTCTCCGCCTGCGTCCGGGCGACGAACTCCGCCGCCTGGGCCGCCCGTACCCGGTCGTTCGCCGCGCGGGCGGCGGCCGTCGCCAGCGAGGGCCACACCCGGTCGATGGCCGCGTTCACCGCCGCTCCGACCAGTACCGCGAACGCGGAGATGCCGATCCACAGCAGCACGGCGATCGGGGCCGCCAACGAGCCGTAGATCGTGGGCCCCTCGACCGTGCTGGTCAGGTAGATCCGAAGCAGGAAACTTCCGAGCACCCACATCGCGAGCGCGACCAGCGCACCCGGCATGTCCTCGATCCACGGCGAACGGACCGGCACGGACACGTGGTAGAGCGTCGTCAGGAACGCGATCGACAGCAGGATCACCAGCGGCCAGTACAGGACGCTTATGAGCTCGGTGCCCCACGGGACGAACTCCACGACCCGGTCGGGGCCCACCACCAGCAGCGGCAGTACGACCGCGCCGAGCAGCAGCGCGACGATGTACAGCAGGAAGGAGAGGAGTCGCGTCTTGACGATCCCGCGCTGGCCGTCGAGCCCGTACATCACGGTGATCGTGTCGATGAAGACATTGACCGCCCGGGAGCCGGACCAGAGCGCGATCGCGAAGCCGATCGAGATGACGTCGGGCCGGGCGCCGGTGGTGACGTCCGCCAGGAGCGGCTTGGCGAAGTCGTTGACGCCCCGCTCGCTGAGCACGGTCTGCGCGGCGTTGAGGATGTTGCGCTCGATGGAGGCGACCGTGGTGGTGCTGGTCCACTCGTCGACGTATCCGAGCAGTCCGATCAGACCGAGGAGCAGGGGCGGCAGGGACAGCAGGGTGAAGAACGCCGCCTCGGCGGCGAGCCCGAGAATGCGGTACTCCATGCACGAGTTGACGGTGTCCTTGAGCAACCGCCAGGCCATCTGCCGCTTGGATACGTTGCGATAGAGGACTCGGGCCCGGTGGAGCCGACCCGGTGGCCGCTCGGGTGTTTCATTTGCTGCCTGCACATCCTTACCGTATCGGCATGGCAGCCACCACCCACACCGTGTCCAATCAGGTACCACCGCTGACCGGCTACGACGTCTTCGCCGCCGACCGGGCGCTCACCGAGGCGGTGCAACGTCACACGTCACCCGGGCTCCTGGCCGAAGTCCGGGGCGAACTCGGCGAGCTGGGCCGCGCCGCGGGCTCCGCGCAGGTGCAGGAGTGGGGTGCGCAGGCGAACGCGAATCCGCCGGTGCTTCGTTCGCACGACCGGTACGGGCATCGCATCGACGAGGTCGAGTTCCATCCGGCCTGGCACCGGCTGCTCGGCCATGCGGTCGGCGCCGGACTGACCGACGCCTGGGGCCGGCCCGGCGGCCATGTACGACGGGCGGCCGGCTTCCTCGTGTGGACGCAGGCCGAGGCGGGGCACGGCTGCCCGCTGTCGATGACGCACGCGGCGGTGCCCGCGCTGCGCACCGATCCGGAGCTGGCCGCCGTGTGGGAGCCGCTGCTCACCTCGTCGGTGTACGAGCAGGGGCTGCGGCCCGCCGAGCGGAAGGCCGGTGCGCTCCTCGGGATGGGGATGACGGAGAAGCAGGGCGGCACGGACGTACGGGCGAACACCACCCGCGCCGAGCCGCTGGCCGCGGCGGGCGAGTACCTGCTCACCGGGCACAAGTGGTTCTGCTCGGCCCCGATGTCCGACGGCTTCCTGGTGCTGGCGCAGGCGCCCGGGGGGCTGACGTGTTTTCTGCTGCCCCGGGTACTGCCCGACGGCACCCGCAACACGTTCGCGATCCAGCGGCTCAAGGACAAGCTGGGCAACCGGTCGAATGCCTCGGCCGAGGTCGAGTTCGACGGCACCTGGGCGCGCCGGGTCGGCGAGGAGGGGCGCGGGGTGCGCACCATCATCGAGATGGTGGCGGCGACCCGGCTGGACTGTGTGGTCGGTTCGGCGGCGCTGATGCGGCAGGCGGTCGCTCAGGCGGTCCACCACTGCGCGTACCGCAGCGCGTTCGGCGGAGTGCTGATCGAGAAGCCGCTGATGCGCAACGTGCTGGCCGATCTGGCGCTGGAGTCGGAGGCCGCGACGGTGCTGGCGATGCGGCTGGCGGCGGCGTACGACGACGGTTCGGAGAGCGAGCGGGCCTTCCTGCGGATCGCGGTGCCCGCGGCGAAGTACTGGGTGACCAAGCGGTGCACGCCGCTGGTGGGCGAGGCGCTGGAGTGTCTCGGCGGCAACGGCTACGTCGAGGAGTCCGGGATGCCGCGGCTGCTGCGCGAGGCGCCGCTCAACTCCATCTGGGAGGGCGCCGGGAACGTGCAGGCGCTGGATGTGCTCCGGGCGCTGCAGCGTGAGCCGATGGCGCTGAACGCCTTCCTCCAGGAGGTCGGCAGGGCACGCGGTGCCGACCACCGGCTGGACCGGGCGATCAAGGACATGCTGACGGAGCTGGCCGATCTGGACGGGATCGAGGCGCGGGCCCGTCGGCTGGCGGAGCGGATGGCGCTGGTGCTCCAGGGGTCGCTGCTGGTGCGGTGGGCACCGCCGGAGGTGGCCGACGCGTTCTGCGCGTCGCGGCTGGGCGGGGACCGGGGTGCGGCCTTCGGCACACTGCCGCACACCCTCGACCTGGCATCGGTCGTCGAACGGGCGCGGCCCGTCGCGCACTGAGTACCGCCCCGGCACAGAGCGGCCGGGAACCGGGAACCGCCCCGGTGTACAGCAACGGAGGGTGGTGCTGCGCCGACACGGCACCACCCTCCATGTTGTGCACACCGAACAGTGGGGCAGGGGCTCCGCCGCGCGGTGTTCCACCACTCTCGTACGGGCCCGTACCCTCTCGCCAGAGTTGCAAAGGGTTGCAACCATTGTGTGGAGTGCGCGGTGCCGGGCCTCTCGCAGCGGCAGGATGGGGCCCGTGGATCGTCGAGCCGGCCCTGGCATGTGGGGGGATACGAGAGTGGAGACCAGCGCCTCCGGGGTGCCCTCGCCTGCTGTCCCGCAGTCCGCCGGGGCCACCCGCGCGATCCACCGGGCCAGGGAGGCCGCGCTCGGCGGCAACCGCCCGGTGGTCGCCCCGCGGGCCGAGATCGGCGCCTCGTGGGACCGGGTGCTGCGCAGCGGCATGGATCCGGACCAGTCCACCGACAGCCTGCTGCTCGATGTGGAGGAGATCGAGCACCGGCGCCGGAGCTCGACGCTGGGCGAGGTGATGCCGCTGCTCAACGACGGCCTGGTCGCCATGGCGGACGCCGCCCAGCAGATCATGGTGGTCACCGATGTGGAGTGCCGGGTGCTGTGGCGCCGGGGCAACGCGGCGGTGCTGCGCCGGGCGGACGATGTCTGTCTGGCGGAGGGCGCGGCCTGGGCGGAGGAGAGCACCGGGACGAACGCGATAGGCACGGCCCTGGTCTCCCGTGTCCCGGTCCAGGTCCATTCCTCGGAGCACTTCGTCCGCACCCTGCACAGCTGGACGTGTGCGGCCTCACCGGTCCGTGATCCGCGCGACGGCAAGGTCATGGGCATCGTCGACATGAGCGGTCCCGCGTCCACGTTCCATCCGACGACGCTCGCCCTGGTCAGCTCGGTGGCCAGGCTGGCGGAGAGCGAGATCAGGAACCGGCACCTGCAGGCGATCGACCGGCTGCGGTCGGTGGCGGCACCGCTGGTGTGCCGGCTGGGCGGCCGGGCCCTGGCCGTGGACACCCACGGCTGGCTCGCCGCGGTGACCGGGATGCCGCCGGTCGACCGGCTGCCGCTGCCCAAGTCGTTACGGCCGGGCCGGGTGTGGCTGCCGTCGCTCGGCATGTGCCGGGTCGAGCCGCTGCCCGGCGGCTGGCTGCTCCAGGTCGCGGACGGGCCCTCGGACGGGGCGCCGCAGCGGGTGGTGCTGGATCTGAGCCGGCCACGCGGTCTCACGGTCAATGTGGTGGGCGCGGTGGGCACCTGGACGCAGCGGCTCTCGCCGCGCCACGCGGAGCTGCTGTACGCCCTGGCGTTGCACCCCGAGGGGCGTACCGCGTCCGAGCTGGCCCAGGACATCTTCGGTGACGCGACCCGGACGGTGACGGTGCGGGCGGAGATCTCACGGATGCGCCGCCATCTCGCCCAGGTGCTCGCGCACCGCCCGTACCGCTTCGGCGAGGACGTCGAGGTGGAGGTGATCCACCCGGACCACCCGGCCGATCTGCTGCCGCACTCGACGGCTCCGGTGGTGGTCAGGGCGCGCGCGGCCGGCTGACGGCCGCCGGATTCCGGATCCGGGCCCGCTCCGTCGGCGGCCCCCTGTCCATGGGTCGGGACCGGCTTTGGCGCCGGCGGCGGGGCGTGGTTCCCTGGCAGCCATGAGCAACCCCGCACGCAGCACTGCCGCAGCCACCACCGAAGTGACCATCTGGTCCCTGGAACAGACCTCCGCCGACGATCTGCGACCCGCCGCGGCCCCGGAGGGCGACGTGCGGATCGTGCGGTCGGAGATTCCGCTTCCCGAGTTCAGCCGGTTCCTCTACACGGCGGTCGGCGGCGACATCCGGTGGACCGACCGGCTCGGCATGACGTACGCGCAGTGGCAGGAGACCCTGGACCGGCCCGGCGTCGAGACCTGGGTGGCGTACGAGAACGGCACCCCGGCGGGTTACCTGGAGCTGGACCCCCAGGACGAGGGCGCGGTCGAGATCATGTACTTCGGGCTGATTCCGGCCTTCCGGGGGCGCCGCATCGGCGGTCATCTGCTCTCGTACGGGGTCGCCCGCGCCTGGGACCTGGCGGAGCGTTGGCCGGAGCGGACGCCGACGAAGCGGGTGTGGCTGCACACCTGCTCCAAGGACGGCCCGCACGCCATGGACAACTATCTGCGGCGCGGCTTCCGGCTCTTCGGCACGAAGGTGGAGCTGGAGCCGGAGGTGGAGACGCCCGGACCGTGGCCGGGGTCCGGGCGGTAGACACGAGGGATCCGGGCGGCAGTGCGGCAGGAGGACCGCACTGCCGCTTCCACCGGCGCCTTCCGGCGACAGACGGGGATTGCGACGACGGACGGGGATTGCGGCGACAGACAGGGGGATTGCGGCCATTACGGACGGGCAGACCAGGACACATTCCGTGACGAGCACCACGGCATCTCACATAGCGGGACACTCTCGTCCACATCTTGGATAGTGGTGGACTGGCCCGAGATTCGCGTGCCACGCTTCCGTCATGCCTGGAACTGGAATTGCCTTGGTGAGTCGACGCCACGTCGACCTCGGCCGCGTGTCCAGCGCCATCTGTCCGGCGAGCTGAGAGTCCCAGCACCGCCGCGATCCCCTTTTTCTCTGCAAACCCTGCGCACCGCCGCGCCTCAGCGCGAGTGTGCAGTTCAGAGCCGCCCTCCTGCAGTCCCGAAGGACGTACTGTCATGGCCGCTACCCCGGAACAGCCTGCGACCACCACGCCCCGCCGCAAGGCCGGACGCCACCGTGGCGAAGGCCAGTGGGCCGTGGGGCACCACACTCCGCTCAACGGCAATGAGCAGTTCAAGAAGGACGATGACGGTCTCAATGTGCGGACACGCATTGAGACGATCTACGCCAAGCGCGGTTTCGACTCGATCGACCCCAACGATCTCCGCGGCCGGATGCGCTGGTGGGGTCTCTACACCCAGCGCAAGCCCGGGATCGACGGCGGCAAGACCGCGGTCCTGGAGCCGGAGGAGCTGGACGACAAGTACTTCATGCTGCGGGTCCGGATCGACGGCGGCCGGCTGACCACCGCACAGCTGCGGGTGATCGGCGAGATCTCCCAGGAGTACGCGCGCGGCACCGCGGACATCACCGACCGGCAGAACATCCAGCTGCACTGGATCCGCATCGAGGACGTCCCGGCGATCTGGGAGAAGCTGGAGGCCGTCGGGCTCTCCACCACCGAGGCGTGCGGCGACTGCCCCCGCGTGATCATCGGCTCCCCCGTGGCCGGCATCGCCGCCGACGAGATCGTCGACGGCACGCCCGCCGTCGACGAGATCCACGACCGGTACATCGGCAACAAGGAATTCTCCAACCTGCCGCGCAAGTTCAAGACCGCGATCTCCGGCTCGCCCGTGCAGGACGTGGTCCACGAGATCAACGACGTCGCGTTCGTCGGTGTGGTCCACCCCGAGCACGGTCCGGGCTTCGACGTCTGGGTCGGTGGCGGGCTCTCCACCAACCCGCGGCTCGCCGAGCGGCTGGGCGCGTGGGTGCCGCTCGACGAGGTTCCCGACGTCTGGGCCGGAGTCGTCGGCATCTTCCGCGACTACGGGTACCGGCGGCTGCGCAACCGCGCCCGGCTGAAGTTCCTGATGGCCGACTGGGGCCCGGCGAAGTTCCGCCAGGTGCTGGAGGACGAGTACCTGAAGCGTCCGCTGGCCGACGGCCCCGCGCCCGAGCAGCCCAGCAGCCGCTGGCGCGACCACGTGGGCGTGCACCAGCAGCAGGACGGCCGCTTCTACGTCGGTTTCGCGCCCCGGGTCGGCCGGGTGGACGGCTCCACGCTGGCCAAGATCGCCGACCTGGCCGCCGCGCACGGCTCGGATCGGCTGCGGACCACCGTCGAGCAGAAGATGATCATCCTCGACGTGGCGCAGGACCAGGTGGACTCCCTGGTCGCCGGGCTGGAGGCGCTCGACTTCCAGGTGCGGCCCTCGCCGTTCCGGCGCGGCACGATGGCCTGCACCGGCATCGAGTTCTGCAAGCTGGCGATCGTCGAGACGAAGGCGCGCGGTGCCGCGCTGATCGACGAACTGGAGGCCCGCCTCCCGGACTTCGACGAGCCGCTCACCATCAACATCAACGGCTGCCCCAACGCGTGCGCCCGCATCCAGACCGCCGACATCGGGCTCAAGGGCCAGCTGGTCCTGGACGACGACGGCAACCAGGTCGAGGGCTATCAGGTGCACCTGGGCGGCGCACTCGGCCTGGAGGCCGGGTTCGGCCGCAAGGTCCGTGGCCTGAAGGTCACTTCGGCCGAGCTGCCCGACTACGTCGAGCGGGTCCTGGGCCACTACCTGGAGGAGCGCGAGGACGGCGAGCGGTTCGCGACCTGGGCGGCGCGGGCCGGTGCGGAGTCGCTGTCATGAGCGAGCGCGCCGCACCGTTCTACTGCCCGTACTGCGGGGACGAGGACCTGCGCCCGCACGAGAGCGGCCACGGCGCCTGGGAATGCGCCTCCTGCAACCGCGCGTTCCAGCTCAAGTTCCTGGGTCTGCTGACCCGGGGACTGCAGCGCAACGACGTTGAAGGGGACGGGACATGACGGAGACTCTGCGGACCGAAGACCTTGAGACCCTGGCCGCGCGGGCGGGCCGGGAGCTGGAGGACGCCTCCGCGGCGGAGATCCTGCAGTGGGCCGCCGACACCTTCGGCGGGAAGTTCTGCGTCACCTCTTCCATGGAGGACGCGGTCGTCGCGCATCTCGCCTCGCGGGTCTTCCCCGGCGTCGACGTGGTCTTCCTCGACACCGGCTACCACTTCCCGGAGACGATCGGCACCCGGGACGCGGTCGAGGCGGTGATGGACGTCAACGTCATCACGCTGACCCCCCGGCAGACGGTGGCCGAGCAGGACGCCGAGTACGGGCCGAAGCTGCACGACCGGGACCCCGACCTGTGCTGCGCGCTGCGCAAGGTCAAGCCGCTCCAGGAGGGCCTGACCGGGTACACGGCCTGGGCGACCGGGCTGCGCCGCGACGAGTCCCCCACCCGGGCGAACACCCCGGTTGTCGGCTGGGATGCGAAGCGGCGGAAGGTGAAGGTCTCGCCGATCGCCCGCTGGACGCAGGACGACGTCGACGCGTACGTCGCGGAGCACGGCGTACTCACCAACCCACTGCTGATGGACGGTTACGCCTCCGTGGGCTGCGCCCCCTGCACCCGCCGGGTGCTGGAGGGCGAGGACGCCCGCGCCGGACGCTGGGCCGGCCGCGGCAAGACCGAGTGCGGGCTGCACGACTGATGACGACTGATCAGGAGACTTCGATGAGCGTGACGGAGACGGGAGCCACCATCTGGCTGACCGGTCTGCCGAGCGCGGGCAAGACCACCATCGCGTACGAACTCGCCGGGCGGCTGCGCGGCGAGGGCCACCGCGTGGAGGTGCTCGACGGGGACGAGATCCGGGAGTTCCTCTCCGCGGGTCTCGGCTTCTCCCGCGAGGACCGCCACACCAACGTCCAGCGGATCGGCTTCGTCGCCGAGCTGCTGGCGGCCAATGGCGTGAAGGTGCTTGTCCCGGTCATCGCCCCGTACGCGGACAGCCGGGACGCGGTGCGGGGGCGGCACCAGACCGAGGGCACCGCGTACCTGGAGGTGCATGTCGCGACCCCGGTCGAGGTGTGCTCCGAACGCGATGTGAAGGGTCTGTACGCCAAGCAGGCGGCGGGCGAGATCAGCGGCCTCACCGGGGTCGACGACCCGTACGAGGCACCCGAGTCGCCGGACCTGCGGATCGAGTCGCACCAACAGACCGTGCAGGAGTCCGCGGCGGAGCTGTACGCGCTGCTGAGCGAGAGGGGTGCGGCATGACGACCGTCGCGACCGTGTCGGAGGGCACCGGCAATCCGTACGCACTCAGCCATCTGGACTCCCTGGAGTCCGAGGCCGTGCACATCTTCCGCGAGGTGGCGGGCGAGTTCGAGCGGCCGGTGATCCTGTTCTCCGGCGGCAAGGACTCCATCGTGATGCTGCATCTGGCGCTCAAGGCGTTCGCGCCCGCGCCGGTGCCGTTCACCCTGCTGCACGTGGACACCGGGCACAACTTCCCCGAGGTTCTGGAGTACCGCGACCGCACGGTGGCCCGGCACGGGCTGCGGCTCCATGTCGCCTCCGTGCAGGAGTACATCGACGCCGGGAAGCTCCGCGAGCGCCCGGACGGCACCCGCAATCCGCTGCAGACCGTGCCGTTGACCGAGGCGATCCAGCAGCACCGCTTCGACGCCGTGTTCGGCGGCGGGCGCCGCGACGAGGAGAAGGCGCGCGCCAAGGAGCGGGTCTTCTCGCTGCGCGACGAGTTCTCCCAGTGGGACCCGCGCCGCCAGCGCCCCGAGCTGTGGCAGCTGTACAACGGCCGGCACGCCCCCGGTGAGCACGTCCGGGTCTTCCCGATCTCCAACTGGACCGAGCTGGACGTCTGGCAGTACATCGCCCGCGAGTCCATCGAGCTCCCGCAGATCTACTTCGCCCACGAGCGCGAGGTCTTCAACCGCAACGGAATGTGGCTGACCGCCGGCGACTGGGGCGGTCCCAAGGACCACGAGAGCGTCGAGACCCGGCAGGTGCGCTACCGCACGGTCGGCGACATGTCGTGCACCGGCGCCGTCGACTCGGACGCCACGACGCTGGACGACGTGATCACCGAGATCGCCGCCTCCCGGCTCACCGAGCGGGGCGCGACGCGTGCCGACGACAAGATGTCCGAGGCCGCGATGGAAGACCGTAAGCGCGAGGGGTACTTCTAAATGACCAGCACAGCCGAGCAGTTGTCGACCACCACCCTGCTGCGGTTCGCCACCGCGGGGTCCGTCGACGACGGCAAGTCCACCCTCGTGGGACGTCTGCTGCACGACTCCAAGTCGGTCCTCACCGACCAGTTGGAGGCCGTCGAGCACGCCTCGCGCAGCCGGGGCCAGGAGGCGCCCGACCTGGCGCTGCTGACCGACGGGCTGCGGGCCGAGCGCGAGCAGGGCATCACCATCGACGTCGCCTACCGCTACTTCGCGACGCCGCGCCGCCGGTTCATCCTGGCCGACACCCCGGGCCACGTTCAGTACACCCGGAACATGGTGACCGGCGCCTCGACGGCCGAGCTGGCCGTCGTGCTGGTCGACGCCCGCAACGGGGTCGTCGAGCAGACCCGCCGCCATGCCGCCGTCGCGGCGCTGCTGCGGGTGCCCCATGTGGTGCTGGCCGTCAACAAGATGGACCTGGTCGACTACGCGGAGCCGGTGTTCGCCGCGATCGCCGAGGAGTTCACCGCGTACGCCGCCTCGCTGGGCGTCCCGGAGATCACTGCGATCCCGATCTCCGCGCTGGCCGGTGACAACGTCGTGGAGCCGTCCGCGCACATGGACTGGTACGGCGGGCCGACGGTCCTGGAACACCTGGAGACGGTGCCGGTCAGCCACGACCTCACCGCCTGCCACGCCCGCTTCCCGGTCCAGTACGTGATCCGGCCGCAGACCGCGGAGCACCCCGACTACCGGGGCTACGCGGGCCAGATCGCCGCCGGCGCGTTCCGGGTGGGCGAGGCCGTCACCGTCCTGCCGTCCGGCCATACGTCGACGATCGCCGGGATCGACGCGCTCGGCGAGAGCGTGGACATCGCCTGGGCGCCCCAGTCGGTGACCATCCGGCTGGCCGACGACATCGACATCTCGCGCGGCGACCTGATCGCACCGGCCGACGACGCTCCGGCGGTCACCCAGGACGTCGAGGCGACCGTCTGCCACGTCGCCGACCAGCCGCTCGCCGTGGGCCAGCGGGTGCTGCTCAAGCACACCACCCGCACGGTCAAGGCGATCGTCAAGGACATCCCCTCGCGCCTGACGCTCGACGACCTGTCCCAGCACCCGGCGCCCGGACAGCTCGTCGCCAACGACATCGGCCGGGTCGTCGTCCGTACCGCGGAGCCGCTCGCGCTCGACGCGTACGCGGACTCCCGGCGCACCGGATCGTTCCTGCTGATCGACCCGGCGGACGGCACCACGCTGTCGGCCGGCATGGCGGGCGCCTCGTTCGCCGCCGTGGCCGAGCCCGGTGCGGCGGCCGCGGACGACGCCGAGTGGGACTTCTGATGACCATCGACATCTTCTCCACGTTCGCGAAGGAGGGCGGCCGCATCGGCAGCGGTGCCCTCGGCAGCGGGCAGGGCGGGGTCGCGCGATGTGCGCGATGACGTACGCGCACTGCCTGCGCGCCCACCCGCACCACCCGCACCGCCAGTTCAGACGAAGACCTGCCGACCTCCCGGCCGCGTCCCCGTAAGCATCCAGGGGACGCGGGCACCGGGCCAACGAGAGGAAAACCTCCCGTGCCTGCCCCCCGTACCACTCCGCGCCGCGCCCTCGCCGCCGTCGCCGCCCTGCCGCTGCTCGCCCTCGCGCTCACCGCCTGCGGCTACGGCTCCGAGGCGAAACAGGACGACGTCAAGGCGGCGGACGCCCCGACCGGCGGCAAGAAGCTCTCCACGGACACCGTGAAGATCGGCTACTTCCCGAACCTCACCCACGCCACGGCCCTGGTCGGTATCCAGGAGGGCATCATCGCCAAGGAGCTCGGCTCCACCGCGGTCAAGCCGTCCACGTTCAACGCCGGTCCGTCCGAGATCGAGGCGCTCAACGCGGGCTCGATCGACATCGGCTTCATCGGCCCCTCCCCCGCCATCAACGGCTTCACCAAGTCCAAGGGCAAGAGCCTGCGGATCATCGGCGGTTCGGCGTCCGGCGGGGTGAAGCTGGTCGTCGACCCGAAGAAGATCAAGACCCTGGACGACCTCAAGGGCAAGAAGATCGCCACCCCGCAGCTCGGCAACACCCAGGACGTGGCCTTCCTCAACTGGATCTCCGAGAAGGGCTGGAAGGTCGACGCCAACAGCGGCAAGGGCGACGTCTCCGTGGTCCGTACGGACAACAAGGTGACGCCGGACGCCTACCGTTCGGGTTCCATCGACGGTGCCTGGGTGCCCGAGCCGACCGCCTCCAAGCTGGTCGCCCAGGGCGCGAAGGAACTGCTCGACGAGTCGACGCTGTGGCCCGACAAGAAGTTCGTGATCACGAACATCATCGTGTCGCAGAAGTTCCTCGCCGAACACCCGGATGTCGTGGAGGCGGTGCTGCGCGGCACGGTCGCCACCAACGCCTGGATCAACGCCAACCCGGACAAGGCGAAGGCCTCCGCGAACACCGCGCTCAAGGAGCTGAGCGGCAAGGAACTGCCGGCCGAGATCCTCGACCCGGCGTGGAAGTCCGTCCAGTTCATCGACGACCCGCTGGCCGCCACGCTCGACGCCGAGGCCGAGCACGCGGTGAAGGCCGGTCTGCTGGAGCAGCCGGACCTGAAGGGCATCTACGACCTGAAGCCGCTGAACACGATCCTCAAGGCCGCGGGCAAGCCCGAGGTCGCCGACGCCGGTCTCGGCGTCAAGTAAGCGCGTCCGGCACCCGAACAGGATTCCCAGGAGGTGACGACCATGGCGACGACCACGCTCACCAAGGCCGAGGACCGCACGGCGGTCGGGCACGCCGCCCGCATCGACCACGTCTCGAAGTCCTTCGGCGGACCGGAGGGGCAGCAGCTCGTCCTGGACGACATCACACTCGATGTCGCTCCCGGAGAGTTCGTCACCCTCCTGGGCGCCTCCGGATGCGGCAAGTCGACCCTGCTCAATCTGGTCGCCGGACTCGACCGTCCGACCGCGGGGTCCATCGAGACTCCCGGCGGGCGGCCGGCCCTGATGTTCCAGGAGCACGCCCTTTTCCCGTGGCTGACCGCGGGCAAGAACATCGAACTCGCCCTGCGGCTGCGCGGCGTACCCAAGTCCGACCGCCGCGCCGAGGCGGAGCGGCTGCTCGAACTCGTGCGGCTCGGCGGTGCGCACGGGAAGCGGGTGCACGAGCTTTCGGGCGGTATGCGGCAGCGGGTGGCGATGGCCCGCGCGCTCGCCCAGGACAGTCAACTGCTGCTGATGGACGAGCCGTTCGCCGCACTAGACGCCATCACCCGGGATGTGCTGCACGACGAGCTGACCCGGATCTGGCGCGAGACGAACGTCTCGGTCCTCTTCGTCACGCACAACGTGCGCGAGGCGGTCCGGCTCGCCGAGCGGGTCGTCCTGCTCTCGTCGCGGCCGGGCCGGATCGCCCGGGAGTGGACGGTCGACATCGACCAGCCGCGCCGCATCGAGGACACCGCGGTGGCCGAGCTGTCCGTAGAGATCACCGAAGAACTGCGTGGGGAGATCCGCCGACATGGCCAGCACTGAGACCGCCGCCAAGGACACCGCCCAGGACCTGGCGGGCCTGGAGGCGGGGCTGGACGCACTCGACGCGGTGCGGGTGCGCCGGACCCCGGTCCGCGAGGTGCTGGTGCGCAAGGTGCTGCCGCCGGTCGTGGCCGTGGCCCTGGTGCTCGTCGTCTGGCAGATCCTGATATGGGCGAAGGTCACCGACGACTACAAGCTGCCGTCGCCGTCCCTGGTCTGGAGCGAGGTGACCGATGCCTGGGCGCAGGGCACCCTGCTCGGCTTCATCTGGACCAGTGTCTCGCGCGGTCTGCTCGGCTTCCTGCTGGCGCTGGTCATCGGCACTCCGCTCGGACTGCTGGTGTCGCGCGTCAAGCTGGTGCGCGCGGCGATCGGCCCGGTGCTGTCCGGGCTCCAGTCGCTGCCTTCGGTGGCGTGGGTGCCGCCCGCGGTGATCTGGCTGGGCCTCAACGACAGGATGATGTTCGCGGTGATCCTGCTGGGCGCGGTCCCGTCGATCGCCAACGGCCTGGTCGCGGGCGTCGACCAGATCCCGCCGCTGCACCTGCGGGCCGGGCGGACGCTGGGCGCCACCGGTCTTCGCGGCACCTGGCACATCGTGCTGCCGGCCGCGCTGCCCGGCTATCTGGCGGGCCTGAAGCAGGGGTGGGCGTTCTCCTGGCGTTCGCTGATGGCCGCCGAGATCATCGCCTCCTCGCCCGATCTCGGGGTGGGCCTGGGCCAGTTGCTGGAACAGGGCCGGGAGACCAGCAGCATGTCGATGGTGTTCCTCGCCATCATCCTGATCCTCACCGTCGGCATCGCGATCGACCTGCTGATCTTCAGTCCGCTGGAGCGGTGGGTACTGCGCAGCCGCGGCCTCCTCGTCAAGAGCTGAGTGCGACCATGACCGCTCCGGTGCTCCTCGTCATCGCCCACGGCAGCCGCGACCCACGGCACGCGGCGACCGTCCACGCGCTCACCGCGCGGGTACGGTCGCTGCGCCCGGGTCTGCGCGTGGAGACGGGCTCCCTGGACTTCAACGCACCGTCGGTGCCGAGGGTCCTCGAGCGGCTGACCGTACAGGGGGCGCAGGAAGTCATCGCGCTCCCTCTCCTCCTCACCCGGGCCTTCCACGCCAAGTCCGACATTCCGACGGTGCTGCACGAGGCCCGGGCCAGGCTGCCGCGGCTACGGGTCCGGCAGGCCGAGGTGCTCGGCCCGTCACCGTTGCTGGACTCGGCGCTGGAACGGCGGCTGCACGAAGCCGGGATCCGTCCCGGTGACCGAAGCTCGACCGGGCTCGTCCTGGCCTCGGCGGGCTCCACAGACCCGGAGGCGATCGCAGTGATCGCTGAAATCGCGCGGGAGCTGCGGCACACCGGTTGGTGTTCCGTGCGGCCTGCGTTCGCCTCCGCCACATCTCCCGCGGGCTTCCCCCGTACCGAGGACGCGGTACGGGCCCTGCGGGACGAAGGCGTGCGCCGGGTGGCGGTGGCACCGTACGTCATCGCCCCCGGCCGGCTCCCGGACCGGATCGCCGCAGGGGCGGTGGGCGCGGACGTAGTGGCCGATGTGCTGGGCCCCGCACCGGAGTTGGCCCGGCTCCTGCTGACCCGCTACGACGAGGCCCGCCGCGAGGCGGCCCGCCCCGCGGCACTCACCGCCTGATGCACACCACCGCGCACCACTGCCCGCCCCGCACCACCGCTCCTGACGCGACTCCCGCTCACCCCACGTCCAGCTGCCCCGTACGGGTCCGCTTGAGCTCGAAGAGATCCGGGCTCCCGGCCAGCACCCGGAAGCTGTCGAAGACGCGTCCGGCCTCCTCGCCGCGCGGTGCCGCCCGCAGAACGGGCCCGAACCACACCGCCCCGTCGACATGGATCGTGGGCGTACCGACGTACGCGTCCGCCTCCGGGTCCTTGCCCGCGTCATGGCTTTGCCGAAGCGCCTCGTCGTACGTCTCCGAGTGCGCGGCGGCGGCAAGCGCGGCGGGCAGCCCGAGCTCCGCGAGGGACTCGGCGATCACCTCGTCGAAGTCCTCGTTCTTCTGCCGGT
Organism: Streptomyces sp. NBC_00012; assembly: GCF_045040875.1. Lineage (NCBI taxonomy): Bacteria > Bacillati > Actinomycetota > Actinomycetes > Kitasatosporales > Streptomycetaceae > Streptomyces > Streptomyces sp. NBC_00012. Next base: position 1,982,455 of record NZ_CP108309.1, read on the forward strand.
GGATGCGGACGCCCATCGCGGTGTAGAGATCGCGGAGCACGCCGTCGCCGTGGGCCTCCGCCGCGGCGACCGCGACCCGCACCGGGCCGATCGATCTGTCGACCAGGTCCCGGTACCAGTCGGGGAGTTCATTGCCGATGTTGTGCAGGTGGAGACTCATGACGCGGAAGCGGAGATCGATGTCGCGCTGCTGCTCCACCTCCAGCATCCAGCGGGAGGTGATCCAGGCGAACGGGCATGCCGGGTCGAAGTAGAAGTCGACGGCTGTGTTCATGCCCCGACCCTAACGAGACATTGGCACCACCCTTCGGGCCATTCACAACCCAATCGACTGGGCCACTTCGAGGTACGCCCGCTCTCTGCCATCCCCGGATGCGAACCATCGGCAGCTGATCCCACAAGCCGCGCAGACCGACACCGCCGAGACCCGGGCGGTGAACGACTCTCTGGGCCGCCCCGTGCTCAGGCGGCTCCTGTCCAGTGCGGGTCCCGTCCGCTGTGGGCCAGCGCCCGTTCGAACACCGACGCCGTCGCGGGCAGCGTCACCTCGTCGGCGAAGCCGTCGTACTGCCGGTAGAGCGCGGCGGTGCTGTCGACGACGCCGAGCACATAGGCGGCGGCCTCGTCCGAGAGCCGGAACTCCTCCCCGACGGCACGGGCCACGTCCCACCCGTGCAGGGCCGTCTCCTCGATGAGCATCGCCGCGATCTCGGAGGCCGGGGAGGCCGATCCCCCGAGATCGACCTCCCCCTCCCAGACGGCCGGGTCCGCCCAGGCCGCGACGGCGCGGTCCAGTTGCTCCGCGTACTGCTGCGCCCAGTCGGCGTCGGCGGTGAAGTCGCGAGCGGTGAGCTCTTCCGGGAGGTCCTTGCGCAGGGCCCGGTGCTCCAGGCCGTGGGAGGTGTACAGCACCCAGTGGTTGACGAGCCCGCGCACACCCCAGTCACCGCAGGGCGTGTTCGGCGCGTCGAGCTGCTCGGCGCTGATGGATCGGGCGATACGGGCCGCCTCGGCGGCGACTTCGGTCATGTGCGCGTGCTCGTTCTTCATGCCGCCCAGACTATGACCGCCACCCACCCCCGGATTGAAGAAAAGCGACACACCCCGCACCGGCCCGGTCCGGCCCGGCCAGGAGTGTTCCGGTGCGCGCCCGGCCCCGGAGCCCGACGGGCCCGGGTGCGGGGCGGGCGCAGGGCCCGCCCCGCCCGCACCCGGGCGGGGCGATCAGCGGCCGTGAGCGGGGGGTGCGCTCAGCGAGTTCGTCACCGAGCCGGTTCCAACCACCGTAAGTTCTGGATGCGTTGTCGCATGCGCTCGAAGAACGCGTTCTCGTAGGCCTCCGACTCGGCAAGCAGTTCCTGATGGAACGTCCAGGCATCGACGCCGACATCGCAGGAACACGCGGCGCATCGGTACCGGCCGGTTCGTGACCGGCCGGACCTCCGAGTACACCGGGGGCAGTTCATCGACCTCCACGTACCCGGGCGGTTGGGTGTTCCCGCAGCCCCAGCACGTCCACCAGCCGCCGACGTTCTGACTCATCTGGTTGCCGCATTTGGCACACTTCACGGTGCCGTCCTCTCTCGCGGATGGGTGTGGCAGAGACAGACGCAGTGCAGACGTTCCGTCACGCTGTCGACCGCGGATATCGTCTGCCTGCCGGAGCGCGGGCGGTACGCCCCGACCCTTACGAGGTTGGCGGCCGGGCGGCACTCCGGAGTTCGGGAAGCGCCGCTGAAGGAGCGCGGTGCACCCGCGCCGGCTCGGTCCAGCACCGGTCGCGAGGGAGAGGGCGGGAGTGTCCCCGAGGGATCCGAGGTCTTCGCAGGGACGGTCCCGGCTCTCGGCCGGATGATCGGCGCCCGCCCGCGCGGGTCGGCCTCGTACGCCTTGGTCGTCGTCATCGTCATCGTGGGTACGCCCCTGTCGCAACCAGTGAGTTGAGTACGGACGACCGTAGGGATGGCGTGTGCGTACACACCAGCGAAGTGCAGTTATGCGCGCACACTTCCCTCGTTAGGGATGCTCGACGCGCGCGACCTTGACGGACCCCGTCCGCCGTGCGGCGACGACGCACCGACCGCACGCCACGTGGGCGGAGACCACCTGCTGAGCACCGGCGCCTGCCCTCGATGCCGCTCGGCACCGTCCCGGCCGACAGGCGGTGGGGGCAGCGGCCGGTGCGGCAAGGCTTCAGCCGTTCGCCATCCCGCCGACCGCCGGCCGCCATCCCGGCATTCGGTCACGCTCGTACCGTTCCGCCGGTCGAATCGATCAGCATCCTGGAGGGAACATGCGAGACCGCGTACGGATCGCCTGCCGCACAGCGGCGGTAGCCATCGCGCTGGCGGCAGCGGGGGGGAGCTCTCGCCGTCCCGGCGGTTGCCGCGCCGGCCGGGATCGCGCGGGCCGCGGCGGCGCCGGCGCCGACCGGCCTGGCGTACAGCTATGACGCGGCCACCGAGCTGGTGACCGTCAGCTGGGATCCGAAGGACCCGGGCGACACGGTGACGACCGGCTATCGCGAGGGGGGTTGCAGCGGGCCCTCGACCGCCGACGGGCCGTGCTTCGTACGGGCCTCGGGGCCGTTGCTGACCGGCAACTCGTTCACGTTCCGCTCGGCCCCGGGCCGGACGGTCTACTTCCGGGTGTACGCGGAGAACGCTGCGCACCAGAAGACCGGCTCGGCGATCCTCACCATCACCACCTGAGGCGGCCCGGCATACGGGCGGACGGCTGCCGTCGGCCCGGCATACGGGCGGACGGCTGCCGTATGCCGTGCTCCGGAGGTGGTGACGGCCCGACCGGTCGGCCGGTCACCGCGAGTCGAGGTTCTAGGATTGCGGGATGCCTTCCATGCCACGGCCACTCGATGAGACGTTCCTGCTCGGCGGCGAGGTGCCCGTACGCCGGCTCGGCTACGGCACCGCTCAGCTGACCGGCCCCGGATACTGGGGTCCGCGCGGCGAGCGGAAGGATGCCGTGGCCGTGTTGCGGGCGGCCGTCGAGCAGGGCGTCACGCTCGTCGACACCGCCGACAACTACGGGCCGGGGCTGGCCGAGGAGCTCGTCGCCGAGGCGCTCCACCCGTACCGCGACGAGCTGGTGATCGCGACCAAGGGCGGCGTGGTGCGCACGAGCGACGACGCCTGGCACGTCGCGGGCCGTCCGGAGGAGTTGCGGGCGATGTGCGAGGCCAGTCTGCGACGGCTGCGGACCGACCGGATCGACCTCTATCAGCTGCACCGGCTCGACCCGGAAGTGCCGATGGCCGACCAGCTGGGCACTCTGGATGCGCTGAGGCAGGAAGGTAAGATCCGGTACATCGGTCTGGACACCCTCACCGCCGGCCAGCTGGAGCAGGCTCTCTCCCTGACCGGGATCGCCTCGGTGCAGAACCGGTTCAATCTCCTCGACCGTTCGTCGGACGCGGTACTGAAGGTGTGCGAGGCCCACGGCCTGGCCTTCCTGCCCTGGTTCCCGCTGGCCAACGGCGCTCTGACCGGCGACGCCGCCGCAGCGCTCGCCGGTATCGCCGATCGGCACGGTGCCACCCGCGGGCAGATCGCCCTCGCCTGGCTGCTGCACCGGTCCCCCGTGCTGTGCCCGACTCCGGGCACCGGTTCGACCGTCCATCTGGCGGAGAACCTGGGGGCCCGGGAGATCCGGCTGTCCGCCGAGGACCTGAGCAGCCTGGAGGCGCTCGCACCCGCATGAAGGAGTACCCGCACGTGACCGCACCTCGCACCACCGCACCCCGTACCGCCACGGCCGGCACCGTCGCGGGCCCCGACGTCTCCGACATCCCCGCCCCCGCCCTTGCTCCCGGGACGGGTGCCGATGCCTGCGCCGTCCCGGTGATCCGGGCGGACGGTGTCTCGCTCGTACGGGAGGGCAACACGCTGCTCGACTCGGTCTCGCTGACCGTGAGAAGCGGTGAGCACTGGGCGCTGCTCGGTGCCAACGGTGCAGGCAAGAGCACGCTGCTGGGGCTGCTCGGCGCGGTCAACCACCCCACCCGGGGTTCGGTGGAGGTACTGGGACGCACCCTCGGCCGGGTCGATCTGCGGGAGCTGCGGTCGCTGCTCGGGCATGTCGATCCGCGTCATCCGCTGCGTTCCCCGCTGTCGGTGCACGAGGTGGTGCTGACCGGCCTGACCAACTCGGTCCAGCCGGTGCCGCGCCGGTCGGTGAGCGAGGAGCAGCGGGACCGGGCGGAACGGCTGCTGAGGACGCTGGGCATGGGCGGCAAGTCAGGGGCGCGCTGGCCTGCGCTGTCGCAGGGTGAGCGGGGCCGTACGCTCATCGCCCGCGCGCTGATGCCGCAGCCGCGGCTCCTGCTGCTCGACGAGCCGGCCACCGGTCTGGATCTCGCCGCGCGTGAGCAGTTGCTCGACAGTCTGGACGAGCTGCGCGAGGAACATCCGGAACTGGCGACGGTCCTGGTCACCCATCATCTGGAGGAGCTGCCCGCGTCCACCACGCATGCGCTGCTGCTGCGGGGCGGCCGGTGTCTGGCCTCGGGACCGGCGGACGAGGTACTGACCACGGACCGGGTCAGCGACTGTTTCGGGCATCCGGTGAAGATCTCCCGCACGGACGGCCGGTGGGCGGCGCGGGCACAGCGCTTCGTCCGGCCCCGGGCCGAGAAGGCCCAGGCCCGCACGGCCTAGGGTCTTTCGTTTGGATCGGGCCGGATCAGGCACCGGGGCACGCGAGCCCGGCATGATCCAAACGAGAGGCGCTAGGCGTTGACCGCGTCGGGGCCGGTTCCCGCGGCGTCGCCGAACGGTGTCGCCTGGTGGAAATAGAGTCCCCAGCCTCCTCCGGTCAGCCGCCACACCGAGCTGCGGTGGGCGAGGCGTCCCTTCGTCTCGGTGTCGTACGTGAGGTGGACGAGGTCATGGGCGAGCTGGACCCCGTTCATCCGGAACGCGGTCATCTGGCCGGGGCGCGGGGCTTCCGCCGACGTGAGTGAGGCGATCATGGTGTCGCGGTCCCAGACCCGGCCGCACGCGTCGATCTCTCGGTAGTCGGGGTGCAGCACCTGGAAGAGGAGTTCGGTGGAGGCGCGCACGGCCGGATCCAGGAGGCGCAGCTCGCCCTCGACCGCCGCGGCCACGCCGGGGGACGGTTCGGTCATGCCGGGGCTCCGTCGTGTGTGGGTCTGCCGTCTGCTGTTCCGGCGTGCGCCGTCCCCGGGGGTGCAGTCATCCGCACCAGCGTTTCCACGGTGTTCCAGTTGCGCGAGGTGGCGACGAGCCCCTTGGTGACAGAGGCGCGGGACAGCGCGTCGGCGAGCTTCGAGCGGCCCAGTCCGTCGGGAGCGTAGAGGTAGAGCGCGCGGTCGCCGAGGGCGAATGCCTCGGGGAGGAAGGCCGCCGGGTCGATCCGGGCGAAGCGGTCGGCGTCGACCGGTTGGTCGTAGTACGTGATGTGGAGCTGTCTGCCTTCGAGTTCGGCGGCCGGGAACGGGCAGACCGCCGCAACTGCCGCCAGGTAGGCGCCGTCCCGGACCAGGCAGGGGACGGGGAAGCCGAACCGCTTCTCGATCGCCTGCTCCAGTTCGGCGGCGAGTGCGTTCTCGTCGTCCGACGCGCTGCTGAAGACGGCGTTGCCGCTCTGCAGATGGGTCCGGACGTCGCCGTGTCCCAGTCCGGTGAGCAGCGTGCGGAGTTCGGCCATCGGGACCCTCTTGTGGCCGCTTACATTGATCCCGCGCAACAGCGCCGCGTACATCGTCATGGGCACACCATAGGACGGTCTCTTCGTACGGAGCGGCCGCCGCGCCCCGTGGGGGAGGGCGCGGCGGCCGCCGATTCCGTTGTGCCGGGCATCCTTCGCCCGGTCACGGCTGCGGGGTCGGTTACTCGACGACCTTCAGCAGCTTGTTGGGGGTGCCCTCGGTCGCGTTGGAGATCGCGTCGGGGGTGGCTCCCTCGGTCAGCGCGGTGGCGACCTCCTCCGGCGTGGCGTCCGGGTGGCCGGCGAGGTAGACGGCGGCGGCACCGACGACGTGCGGGGTCGCCATGGACGTACCGGAGATGGTGTTGGAGCCGTCGTCGCTGTCGTTCCAGGACGAGGTGATGTCCGAGCCCGGTGCGTAGATGTCCACGATCGAGCCGTAGTTGGAGAAGTCCGACTGCTCGTCGTCCACCGTGGACGAGGCGACCGTGATGGCCTCCGGGACACGGGCCGGGGAGCTCTCGCTCGCGTCGGCGGATTCGTTTCCGGCGGCCACCGCGAAGGTGACTCCGGACGCGATGGCCTTCTGGACCGCGGCGTCGAGCGCCTCGTCCGCGCCGCCGCCGAGGCTCATGTTGGCGACGGAGGGGCCCTCGTGGTTCTCGGTGACCCAGTCGATGCCGGCGACGACCTGCTCGGTGGTGCCCGAGCCGGAGTCGTCGAGCACCCGGACGGCGACGATCTTGGCCTTCTTGGCCACGCCGTAGGTCGAGCCGGCGATGGTTCCCGCCACGTGGGTGCCGTGGCCGTTGCCGTCGTCGGCGCTGTCGTCGTTGTCCACGGCGTCGTAGCCCGAGCTGGCCCGGCCCTCGAACTCGTTGTGCGTGGTGCGGACACCGGTGTCGATGACGTACGCGGTGACGCCCTCGCCCGCGCTGTCCGGGTAGGTGTACGCGTCGTCGCCGGCCGTCTCGGTCTGGTCGATCCGGTCCAGGCCCCAGGACGGCGGGTTGTCCTGGGTCTCGTCGATGTGGAACTTCTTGTTCTGGACGACCTTGGACACGGCCGGGTCGGCCGCCAGGCGCTTGGCCTCGGTGAGCGAAAGGCCGCTGGCGGAGAAGCCGTTGATGGCGGAGCTGTAGTTGCGCTTCAGCTTGCCGCCGTACTCCTTGGCGAGCTCGGCCTTGTCGGCCTTCTCGTTCAGCATGACGATGTAGCTGCCCGAGACGGCGTTCGCCGCGTCGGCGCCGTAGACGACGCCCATCGCGGGAGCGGGGGTGGCGCCGGCGAGCGAGGAGTTGAGCAGGGTGACTCCGGCGGCCGCGGCCACCGCGGTTATCGCTGCGGTCAGCTTGATACGGCGTGCGCGCTTGTGAATTGCCATGAAGAGGGGTCTCCTCGTCATTCTTTGTGGGGGGATTGACCCCCGGCCGGAAGATCTCCGGGGGTTGGCTCGAAACCCTCGCCGATTGACGCGCCCAGATCAAGACCTTCATGCGGCTGTGACTTACTCAACAAAGTTTCGTAATAAGAAACCGGCCAGTCACCCCCAAGTCGGGCACCGTCCCCCCAACATCCGCCGCACGCACCGGGGTTACGGCCCGACCGGCACACTTCGCACCCGGGAAGACGAACCCCGTCCGGCCGTGCGGCCGGACGGGGAGGCGGCCGGATTCCACCCCCGTGTTCACAGAGCCCTCACGTGATCACCAAATTGAGTTCGGGGCCGTGTTGCGGGGCCGGCGTTACGTGGGCCGACGTTACGGGCCTTTACGGTCGGGGCCGGTCAGGGACGGACGATCCGGACGTCGGCGACCCCCATGAGACCGGCGAGCGGCACCTTCGCCGCGCTCTGCTCCGGACTCACCGTCAGACCGTCGCCGCGCAGCATGTCGAGCAGCATCTCGGCGAGCGGCATCACCATGTGCCGGCCCCAACAGCGTTCGGAGGCATGCCCGAACGGGAGGTAGCCGGGCTGGTCGTCCGGGTCGAGACCGTCCCAGCGCTCGGGGCGGAACTCGTCGGGGTCCTCCCAGAGCGCGGGGTCGCGGTGGCTCAGCAGCGGCAGGAGCAGGATGTCGTCGGCCGCGCCGATCCTGGGATCGAGGGCCGGGTACTCCGGCGACGCCTTCCGCAGGATGTTCCAGGAGGGCGGCAGCAGTCGCATGGCCTCGTACAGGATGTTCTGGTTCGAGGTGTCGTCGTCGAAGGGCGATCCGAGCCAGAGCGCGTTGGCGACGAGCGTCGAGACGGTGAAGCAGACCGGGGCCGCCGCCCGCCGGTAGAGCCCCATCGCGTAGCGGCGGTCGCTGTAGTTCTCCGCCTCGGCGGTCAGGCCGGCGATGGCGGAGACGGGTGCGCCGGGGCGGAGCCGGCCAGGCAGCGCCGCCCCGGCGGCGATGACCGTCCAGGTGAGCTTGGGCGTCAGCTCCAGCGCGCGGTCCATGAGGACGCGCAGCCGGTACGGGTCGCCCGTGAGGACCAGATCGCGCAGGAACACGTGGCCGACGTGCGGCCATTGGCCCGCAAGGTCGACCGTCCCGACGGGCTTCTTCAGCGCCGCCCGGACGTCCCGGCCGATGGCCTGCATGACGGTGGACGCCTCGGTGCGCGGGATGGAGCGCCCGTGCAGGGGCTTGAACGTGGGCCGCTCGTCCTCGGTGGCCGGCCTGGCGGCGAGGATTCGGTCGGTCAGCTCGGCCCCGGCCACTCCGACGGTGCCGGGGTCGAGGCGGAAGACCTCCTCGCCCCGGTGGTCTCGCAGGAGCGCCTGGAGTCTCGGCGCGAAGACGACTTCCCGGGCGCGGCTGCCGGTACCGGACATGTACATCGGTGGTCTCCAAGAAGCGGGAAGGGCCCGCGCCCGGCGGGCCGATGAGGCCTGGCCGGACACGGGCCCGAATCGACTGACCGTGTCCCTCGAAACGACGGACCGCCTGTCGGCCTAGTACCAGTGGTACCAGGCGTACGCCTTCAGGCTCTTCTCCGGCGTCATCTTGTCCTTGAGCAAGAAAAGGAACTTCATAACAGCACCTCCATCTTTTACTCTGAATTTGCATTCCGGCGGGCATGACTTGAGCCGCTCGCGACACCAACACCCCGCCCTGGGCCAGGAATTAAGTGCCGCTCACCGCCGAAAGGAGTGAAGCCCAGCGTGAAAGGTGTTGTCAATGACTTCTTTTCACGGAAAGCGGCAACGCGTTCAGTTTTTCGGCAATCCCCCGGCAGGTGTGGGGGTACCGACCGGAACACCACGTCACCAGGCAGGACGTGGAGTCCATACCGGCACGGGCGCGCGGACACAAGGGCCTGAAGAGGCTGATTCACGCCGTTGAATGTCTGAATCGCCGACATCGGGGAATGCGGGGAATCGGGGCCGGTATCCACGAGCGATTTGCCGGACACTTTCGGTTACCTCACCGAAAGAGACGTACCGGTCGGTAATAGGAGGCCGGCCCGGGCGAGCACTTCTTGGCCCATGAAACTGGATCGGCACCGCGAAGCCCTCCCTGCCGGGGCCCACGAGCGTGCGGGCGCCGACGGGGAGGGCTTCGGGGTGACTCAGCGCTGATAGCGGGCCAGGACCCGGTTCCCGTCGTCCACCAGACGCTTCCTCAGTTCGTCCGCCCCGATGGCCCCGCTGTAGTACTCCTGGAGGGCCGGTGTGGCGACCTTGTCCTTCCACTCCGGGTAGCCGCGCACCGACTGGGCGGGCGCCGGGCGGAGCGCCTTCGCGACGGCCGCACCTGTCGCCCAGCCGTTCTCGTCGGTGTGCAGGGACGGGTCGGCGAGGGCCGCGGTGCCGGTCGGGAGCATCCAGTCGCCCTTCGCCAGCCGCACCATGTTCGGCGGCCGCAGCATGAAGTCGATGAACTGCGCGGCCTCCCTCTTGTGCGAGCTGGCCTCCGAGACGGACAGGGTCTGCGGACTGACCCCCTGGGCGAGGCCCGCGCTGCCCGCGGGAGCCGGCAGGACCGTCCACTCGAAGCCCTCGGGGGCCTGCTCGACGACCTGCTGGCGGTACGAGAAGCCCAGCGGAACCATCGCGTACTTGCCGCCGAAGAACCCGGGAAGGGTGTCGGATCCGCCCATGCCGAGTGCGGTGCGCGCGGCACTGCGGTCGGTGTTGACCTGGTCGTGGATGGTGCCGGGGACGATCCGGTCGCCTTCGCCCGCGCGGATGGTGACCTTGCCGTCGGCGCCGCGGTGGAAGAGCCGGCCGCCGCCCGAGAGCCCGAGGTTCAGCGTGACGGAGACCGGTTCCTTGAGCGGCCAGGCGATGCCGTACCGCCCCTTGCCCGTCAGCTCCGCCGTGACCCGCCGGAACTCCGGCCAGGTCCAGGGGCGTTCGGGCGTCGGGATACGGACCCCCGCCTCCGCGAGGATCTTGGTGTTGGCGATCAGGACACGGGGCTCCTGGAGGAACGGCACTCCGTAGACGCCGTCGCCGAAGGTGGTGGTGGACCAGCTCTGCTGCGGGATGTCTGCGGTCAGCCGGCCGGGAAGGAGCCCGCGCAGGTCCGCGAGGTAGCCGCTGTAGGCGAAGTCGGCCAGGTCGTCGGAGGCGTCGTGGATGATGTCCGGTGCCTCGTCGCCCTCGAAGGAGGTGAGCAGCTGGTCATGGACGGTGTCCCAGCTGCCCTGGACGTAGCTGACATGGATGTCCGGATGGGCCTCGTTCCACTCCTTCACCAGCTGCTTGTTGGCATCGACGGACTCCTTCTGCCAGGCCAGCGACTGGAAGGTGAGCTCGATCCGCCCGTTGTCGCCCCCGCCGTCGTCCGTCCCCGAGCAGCCGGTGAGCAGCAGGGCCAGTGCGGTGGCCGCCGCGGCGGCCGTCCTTCGCAGGGATGCCCGCATCAGCTCTTCACCGCCCCGGCCAGCATGCCGCCCGTGATCCGCCGCTGGATGATCGCGAAGATGACCAGCGAGGGCAGGGTGGCGAGGAACGCGGCGGCGGCGAGCGGCCCGAGATCGGCGGCGCCCTCCGCACCGATGAAGTGGGTCAGTACGACCGGCAAGGTCTGCTTCTCCGGTGTCTTGAGCAGGACGAGCGCGAAGAAGAGCTCGTTCCACGCGGTGATGAAGGCGAAGAGCGCGGTGGCGACGATGCCGGGGGCCAGCAGTGGCGCGGTGACCGAGACGAGTGTCCGCAGCCGGCCCGCTCCGTCGACCGCGGCGGCCTCCTCCAGCTCGGCGGGCACGGCCCGTACGTATCCGACCAGCATCCAGAGCGCGAAGGGCAGCGCCCAGACGACGTACACCACGATCAGCCCCCACAGGGTGTTGATCAGATGGAGGTTCTTCAGGATCAGGAAGAGAGGAATGATCAGCAGGACGAGCGGGAACGCCTGGCTGATCACGACCCAGCCGGTGGCCGCAGCCGAGAGCCTGGAACGGCGGCGGGCCATCACGTACGCCATGGGCGTGGCGACGAGGACCGCGATGAAGGCGGCGCAGAGCGCGGCGATCAGCGAGTTGGCGGCGGCCTGGAGCAGCGGCTGTTCGTCGAACGCGGCGCGGAAGTTGTCGAGCGTCGGGTTCTCGGGGATCCAGGTGGGGTGCAGGGAGCCCAGCTCGCGGGGAGGTTTGAAGGCGGTCGAGATCAGCCACAGGAACGGGAACGCCAGGAAGACGAGGTAGCCGAGGAGCGCGGCGTACTGTCCGGCGCGTGCCGCTCTGCCGGTGCGCAGGCTCATCGGTCCTCGCCTCCCCTGATCCGGCCGGCGAGATACACCGCGAGGATCACGGAGATCACCGCGACCATCACGCAGCCCATCGCCGCGGCGTACCCGAACTGTCCGTAGTGGAAGGCCTCTTCGTACGCGAAGAGCATCGGAAGCCGGGTGCGGCCGCCGGGTCCGCCGTTGGTCAGTACGTAGACCAGGGCGAAGGAGTTGAAGTTCCAGATGAAGTTGAGCGCGGTGATGGAGAGCGCGACGGGCCTGAGCACCGGCCAGGTGACGGTACGGAAGCGTCGCCAGGCGCCGGCGCCGTCCAGGGCGGCCGCCTCGTGGAGTTCGTGCGGGGTGTTCTGCAGCCCGGCGAGCAGGGCGACGGTGGTCTGGGGCATGCCGGACCAGACTCCCACGACGATCACGGCGGGCAGGGCGGTGGCGAGACCGGTGAGCCAGTCCCGGCCGTCGCCGAGGCCGAGGTCGCGGATGGTCTCGTTGAGGATGCCCGCGTCCGGGTTGTAGACGAGCCGCCACATGAGGCCCACCACCACCTCGGGCATCGCCCACGGAATGATCGCCAGGGCCCGTGCCAGCCAGCGCAGCCGCAGGTTCTGGTTGAGCAGCAGGGCGAGGCCGAGGGCCAGGACGAACTGCGGGACGGTGACACCGAACGCCCAGACCAGACCGATCCGGAACGAGTCCCAGAAGAGGGTGTCGTGGAGCAGGTCCTGGAAGTTCAGTGCGCCCACCCACTGGGTGGAGCGGGTGCGGCCGGACTGGGCGTCGGTGAAGGCCAGCGCGACGCCGTAGAGCAGGGGGCCGACGCTCAGGACCAGGATCGGGATCAGCGCGGGCAGCACCAGGAACCAGGTTCCGACGCTCCGGTTGACCGGCCGGGAGCGTCCGTCCCGCGGGCCTCCGGGCGGGCCATGCCTCCCGGAACGTACGGTTGCACTCGCCAATGTCACGAATCCGCCCCCTTGCGTCATTCGATCGGATTCATACCGTTCTGGCCGCTCAGGTGGCCTCCGTCATCGTGCTGACGGGCCGTCGGTTCGTCAAGCGGGCCTGCACGGATGCGAAAATCGGAGTCATGAACGAGATGCGTGCGCGTGAGGTGCTGACCGCTGCCGGGCTGTCCGGCGGTGCGGAGCTGCTCGCGATGGGTGAGAACGCGGTGTTCGCGGTCGGCGACCTGGTGGTCAAGGTCGGCCGGGACGCCGTGCGCAACCCGGAACTGCGGGACCGGGCAGAACGCGAGGTGGCCGTCGCCCGGTGGCTGGCCGCCTCGGACGTCCCCGCCGTACGGGCCGCCGAGCCCGCGGCGCGCCTGGTCGAGGGGCACCCCGTGACCCTCTGGCACCGGTTGCCCGATGCCGTGCGCCCCGCCGAGCCGCGGGATCTGGCACCGCTGCTCACCCTGGTGCACGCGCTGCCCGCCCCGGACGGCCTCGCCCTCCCGCGCCGCGACCTGCTGGGCGGGGTCGAACGCTGGCTGCGGCTCGCGGGCGACGCGATCGACCCGGCCGACGCCGACTATCTGCGGGAGCGCCGCGACGGCTTCGCGGCGGCCGCCGCCGCTCTGGTCCCCCATCTGCCGCCGGGGCCGATCCACGGCGACGCGCTGCCCCGCAACGTCCATGTCGGTCCGGACGGTCCGGTGCTGGTCGACCTGGAGACCTTCTCCGCGGATCTGCGCGAGCACGATCTGGTGGTGCTGGCGCTGTCCCGGGACCGGTACGGCCTGGCGCCCGAGGCGTACGACGCCTTCACCGCCGCCTACGGCTGGGACGTCCGTGAGTGGGAGGGCTGCGCGGTGCTCCGCGGGGCCCGGGAGACGGCCAGCTGTGCTTGGGTGTCCCAGCACGCGCCGGCCAATCCGAAGGCGCTCGCGGAATTCCGCCGCCGGGTGGCCTCACTGCGTGACGGTGACACGGCGGTGCGGTGGTATCCGTTCTGAGCGCCGCCCGCTGACCCCGGGGGCGGGGCCCGGCCGTCAGCCGGCGGCCACCCCGGCCGGCTCCCGCAGCGGCCAGTGGCCGTCGATCACCGCGTCCGCCGTGCCCTTGCGGCGCAGGAACTGCTGGAAGTCCGCCGCCCACTGCGCGTACCACTCCACCTGGCGCTCGTGCAGCTCGGCGGCGGTCAGCTCGGCCACCGAGCCGTGCCGCTCGGCTATGGCGTACGCCACCCGGACCGCGGCCAGCGCGTCCGCCCCCGCGTCATGGGCACCGCCGTGCACCACTCCGTACTCGACGCAGACCGCCTCCAGGTTGCGCTTGCCCTTGCGGTAGCGGTCGACCGCCCGGTCGATGGTGTACGGGTCGATGACCGGGCCGATCCCGGCCCCGTCGAGCCGGTCGCTCAGCGACGGCAGCCCGTGCCGCCGCAACTCCGCCGTGAGCAGCGTCAGGTCGAAGGCCGCGTTGTACGCGACGACCGGCACTCCCTGGCGCCAGTAACCGGTGAGGGTTTCGGCGATCTCGTCGGCCACCTCGCGCACCGGCCGGCCCTCCGCCGCCGCCCGCTCGCTGCTGATGCCGTGGATCGCCGAGGCCTGCGCGGGGATCCGGATGCCCGGATCCGCCAGCCAGGCGCGCTGCCGCACCGGCTCCCCGTCCCTGCCGCCGACGCCGACGACCGCGGCTGTCACGATCCGGGCCTCCAGCGGTTCCGTGCCCGTCGTCTCCAGGTCGAAGCCGACCAGCGCCTCCCGGTGCCAGCTCATCCCGTACCTCCTTCGTGGTGCTCTCCCCCAGGTGATGACCACCCTCGCATGCACCACTGACAACGCGGTGGCGGCCCCTCAGGAGACGGGCCGGGAGTCCGCCCACACCGACTCGAACTCCTCGCGGTACGTCTCGAAGAGTCCGCGTTCGTTGTCCTGCCCCGCCCGGACCACGGCGCGGCCGCCGCCGCGCAGCACCAGCACGGGCGCCTCCATGCCGCGTGCGCGCCGCAGATAGGTCTGTACGACCCCGACCGCGTCGGTCCCGTCGCCGTCGACCAGATAGGCCGTGAAGCGCGGGGTCTCGTCGAACACGTGGATCTCGAAGGCGCCCGGGTCGCGGAGCTTGGAGCGGACCCGGCGCATATGGAGGATGTTCATCTCCACCGACCGGCTCAGCTCCCCCTTCTTCAGTCCCAGCTCCCGCTCCCGGCGCTTGACCGCGCTGCTCGCCGGGTTGATGAAGAGCAGCCGGACCCGGCAGCCCGACTCCGCGAGCCGGATGAGCCTGCGGCCGGAGAAGTTCTGCACCAGCAGGTTGAGCCCTATGCCGATCGCGTCGAGCCGGCGCGAACCGCCGAAGAGGTCCTCGGCGGGCAGCTGGCGCTGGAGCCGCACCCGGTCGGAGTGGACGGAGACCACGTCCGCGTACCGGTCGCCGACCAGCTCCTCGACGGCGTCGACCGGGAGCCGGTCGGCCGAGGGGACCGCGGCGCCGCTGCCCAGGATCTCCAGGAGCCGGGCGGAGGCGCGCTCGGCCTGGGCAAGGACCGCCTCGTTCAGTGCGCGGTTGCGGGAGACCACGTTGCGGGCGACCTCCAGCTCGTCGAGCGCCAGCTCCACCTCCCGCCGGTCGTCGAAGTACGCCTCGAAGCACGGCCAGTGCTGGACCATCAGCTCACGCAGCTGGGGCAGCGTGAGGAAGCTGAGAACGTTGTCGTCGGCGGGGTCCAGCAGATAGCCCTTGCGGCGCGAGACCTCGCGCACGGCGACGGCGCGCTGCACCCACTCCTGTCCGGCGGGCCCGGCCGCGGCCACCACCCAGTCCTCGCCGTGGACCGGCTCGTAGATGGGCCGGAGCACCGCGGCGACCACGGCGCGCAGCCGCTGCTCCACGAGATTCAGCCAGATGTAGGCCCGCCCGGCCCGCTGCGCGCGCGTACGCACCTCGCTCCAGGCGTCCGCTCCCCAGTCCAGCTCCGCGCCGATCTCCATGGGCTGCGCAAGCGATACCGCCCCTGGCGGGACATCGGTGGAGTCCCCCTCGTGACCCGGGTCACCTGGGGGCAGCTCGAATCCGCCCGAGCTCACCCGCGCACCGCCTTCCACTCCCCCACCAACGATCAAGGAAGGGTACTCCGGGAGCGGGATCCGGTGCAGCCGGATGCACATGCTGCTTCGTCAACTCCCCTACGGCGCAGGCACCTTCCCGGCAGCGAGATCTGCCGTAGTGAGGGGATTCATAGTGATTGACCACCCCATCCGGGGCCCTGCACCGGGCGAGCACCGGTTCGCGGGGTCCGGATCCCGGTTCCGGGCGACACGGAGAGGCCCGATGTTGACCGGACCGCGTGACGTCCTAGGTAGCCGCACCTCTTTCGGGGAAGATCTGGCTCGGAGCCTGTCGGGTGGCCGCCCGGCCGGAGGCCGCCCGACAGGCTCCGGGGCCCGCCCGGCGGATCAGGGGCCGGACGGACCCCGGCAACCCGCGAGCTCCAGGCACCCGGATCAGTAGTGGAAGGGTCGAACCCATGCAGGTCTGGCCGGGACAGGCGTATCCCCTCGGTGCCACGTACGACGGCGCCGGGACCAACTTCGCGGTCTTCTCGGAGGCCGCCAGACGAATCGAGTTGTGCCTGCTGCACGACGACGGTTCCGAGACGGCGGTGGAGCTCAGGGAGACCGACGCCTTCGTCCGCCATGCCTATCTCCCCGGAGTGATGCCCGGTCAGCGGTACGGATTCCGGGTCCACGGACCGTACGAGCCGGAGCGCGGCGCCCGCTGCAATTCGGCCAAGCTGCTGCTCGACCCGTACGCCCGTGCCGTCGCCGGGCAGATCCGGTGGGGCGAGGCGGTGTACGGCTATCCGTTCGGCCGCCCCGACGCGCGCAACGACCTCGACTCGGCGCCGCACACCATGACCTCGGTCGTGGTCAACCCGTACTTCGACTGGGGCGACGACCGGCGCCCCCGTACGGACTACCACCGCACGGTGATCTACGAGGCCCATGTGAAGGGTCTGACGATGCTCCACCCGGGGCTGCCGAAGGAGCTGCGCGGCACCTACGCGGGGCTGGCCCACCCGGAGGTGATCGCCCATCTGACGGAACTGGGCGTCACGGCGATCGAACTGATGCCGGTGCACCAGTTCGTCCAGGACCACCGGCTGGCGGACGCGGGGCTCGCCAACTACTGGGGCTACAACACCATCGGTTTCTTCGCCCCGCACAACGCCTACGCCTCCTGGGGCGACCGGGGCGAGCAGGTGCTGGAGTTCAAGCAGGCGGTACGGGCCCTGCACCAGGCCGGCATCGAGGTGATCCTCGACGTGGTCTACAACCACACCGCGGAGGGCAACCACCTGGGTCCGACGCTCTCCTTCCGGGGCCTGGACAACGCCTCGTACTACCGGCTGGCGGACGACCAGCGGTACTACATGGACACCACGGGGACCGGGAACTCCCTGCTGATGCGGTCGCCGCACGTGCTCCAGCTGATCATGGACTCGCTGCGGTACTGGGTGACCGAGATGCACGTGGACGGCTTCCGCTTCGATCTGGCGGCGACCCTGGCCCGGCAGTTCCACGAGGTGGACCGGCTGTCGTCGTTCTTCGACCTGGTGCAGCAGGATCCGGTGGTCAGCCAGGTGAAGCTGATCGCCGAACCGTGGGACGTGGGTGAGGGCGGCTACCAGGTGGGGAACTTCCCGCCGCTGTGGACCGAGTGGAACGGCAAGTACCGGGACACCGTGCGGGACCTGTGGCGGGGCGAGCCGCGCACCCTCGCGGAGTTCGCGGGGCGGCTGACCGGGTCGTCGGACCTGTACCAGGACGACGGACGGCGGCCGCTCGCCTCGATCAACTTCACCACCTGCCACGACGGATTCACGCTGCACGACCTGGTCTCGTACAACGACAAGCACAACGAGGCGAACGGCGAGGGCAACCGGGACGGCGAGAGCCACAACCGGTCCTGGAACTGCGGCGCGGAGGGGGAGACCGACCGGCCGGAGGTCCTCGACCTGCGGACCCGGCAGATGCGGAACTTCGTCGCCACGCTGATGCTGTCGCAGGGCGTGCCGATGCTGAGCCACGGCGACGAGTTCGCGCGTACCCAGCGGGGCAACAACAACGCGTACTGCCAGGACAGCGAGTTGTCGTGGGTGCACTGGCCCGACCCGGACGAGCCGGCGCAGGACGGCGCCGACCGGGACGGGCCGGGCGCCGAGGGCAGCAGTCTGCTGGAGTTCACCCGGGCGATGGTGTGGCTGCGCCGCGACCATCCGGTCTTCCGGCGCCGCCGGTTCTTCCACGGCCGTCCGGTAGAGGGCACGCACGACGAGCTCTCGGACATCGCCTGGTTCACGCCGGAGGGCGACGAGATGACACAGCGGGACTGGCAGGCCGCACACGCCAAGGCGCTGACGGTCTTCCTCAACGGTCACGCGATCTCGGAGCCGGGTCCGCGCGGCGAGCGGATCTCCGACGACTCGTTCCTGCTCATGTTCAACGCGAGCGCGGAGACGCTGGAGTTCTCCGTTCCGGTGAATCACGGACGGCAGTGGCTGGTCGTGGTCGACACCGCGCGCCCGGTCGGAGTCCTGCCCGGCTCGGGGCCGAAGGTGGCGGCGGGCGATCGGGTGACGCTGGTGGGGCGCAGCATGGCGGTGCTGCAACGGCCCGCGTAGGCCCGGGGACCGTCCCGCCCGGTGGCCGGGCACACCGCCGGTCGAGCCCTTTGCGGCGTTCCGTGACACAGAAGCCGCCAGGCTGGGTACGAACGTCGGCATGACGCCCACCGCCACCTACCGGCTCCAGCTCCAGCCCGACTTCCCGTTCTCGGCCGCCGGAGACGCGGTGCCGTATCTCGCCGCGCTCGGCGTCTCCCATCTGCATCTGTCCCCGGTCCTCGAAGCCGTGCCCGGCTCCCGGCACGGCTACGACGTCGTCGACCACGGCCGGGTACGTGCCGAGCTCGGCGGTGAGCAGGGGCTGCGGGAACTGGCCCGCACGGCGCGCGAGCACGGTCTCGGGCTGATCGTGGACATCGTGCCGAACCACATGGCCGCCGTCCCCCGCCACAACCGCGCGCTGTGGGAGGTGCTGCGGGAGGGCCCCGGATCGCCGTACGCCCGCTGGTTCGACATCGACTGGGCGGCCGGCGGCGGGAAGGTGCTGCTGCCGGTGCTCGGCGGGCCGATCGGCGACGAGATCGGCGGGCTCCGGGTGGACGGCGAGGTGCTGCGCCACGGCGAGCAGGAGTTCCCGCTGCGGACCGGCACCGCCGAGCTGCCGCTGCCTGAGCTGCTGGACGCCCAGCACTACCGGCTCGGCTGGTGGCGGCTGGCCCGTACCGAGCTGAACTACCGGCGGTTCTTCACGATCTCGGAGCTCATCGGTCTGCGGGTGGAGGACCCCGAGGTCTTCGCCGCCACCCACGGCAAGATCCTCGAACTGATCCGGGACGGTGTCGTCGACGGGCTGCGCATCGACCACCCCGACGGACTGGCCGAGCCCGCGGCGTACCTGGAGCGGCTCTCGGCGGCGACCGGCGGGCGGTGGACGGTGGTGGAGAAGATCCTCACCGGTGGCGAGCCGCTGCCCTCGGACTGGGTCGTCGCGGGGACGACCGGGTACGACGCCCTGCACCGCGTGGACGGCCTGTTCGTCGACCCGATGGGCGCCGCGGAGCTGGTCGGCCGCTACCGGGAGTACGCGGGGCCCGCCGGTGACCGCGGCGGCTACTGGACGGCGACCGTCCGCCGCGCCGCGTACCGGGTGGTGACGCACGAGCTGGCCGCCGAGACCGAGCTGCTGACCCGGCTCGCGGCGCGGATCTGCGCGGCCGACCCCGCGCTGCGCGATCACGCCCCGTGGGCGCTGCACGCCGCCGTGCGCGAACTGCTGGTGCGGGTGCCCGTCTACCGCCCGTACGTGACGGCCGGCGGGCCCCGCACGCGGACGGCCGAGGAGACGCTGCCGGACGCGGTCGTGCGGGACGCGAAGGCGATGTTCGCCGTCGCCCAGGAGGCGTCGGCCGTCGATGTGGTCCGGGAGCTGGCGCTGGGGCGGCTGGGAGAGGGGCCCGAGCGGGCGGCGTTCTGTTCCCGTTTCGCCCAGACCGCCTCCGCGTTGCGCGCCAAGTCGGTCGAGGACACGGCGTTCTACCGGTACGTGCCGCTGATCTCGGCGAACGAGGTGGGCGGCGACCCCGGGCAGCCCGCGGTGACGCCGGAGGAGTTCCACGCGTTCTGTGCCCGGCTGGCCCGCGACTGGCCGGCCACCGGCACGGCGCTGACCACCCATGACACCAAGCGGAGCGCCGATGTACGGGCCCGCGTCGCGGTGCTGACGGAGTGCCCGCAGTCGTGGTCCGGGCTGCTGACGGAGCTGGAGCGGGCGACCCCGGCCACCGCTCCGGACCCGCAGCTCGCCTGGCAGGCCTGGCAGACGGCGGTGGGCTGCGCGAAGCTGCCGGACGGCGAGATGGCGGGCCGGCTGGAGCCGGCGCTCCTGAAGGCGGTACGCGAGGCGGGGCTCTTCACCAGCTGGACCGAATCCGATCCGGCGTACGAGCGGGCGGTGACGGACTTCGTCGCGGCCGGGCCGGCCGCCGGCGGCGGTCCGGTGCG
The DNA here is from genome assembly GCF_045040875.1 of Streptomyces sp. NBC_00012. NCBI lineage: Bacteria > Bacillati > Actinomycetota > Actinomycetes > Kitasatosporales > Streptomycetaceae > Streptomyces > Streptomyces sp. NBC_00012. The sequence goes on from NZ_CP108309.1 coordinate 2,002,398, forward strand.
CGAGACGCTGGAGCGGTTCGCGAGCACGCTCGACCCCTATGTGCGGGCCAATGTGCTGGGTGCGGCGCTGGTGCAGCTGACCATGCCGGGTGTGCCGGATCTGTACCAGGGCACGGAGCGGGAGTACCTGGCGCTGGTCGACCCGGACAACCGGCGGCCGTTCCGTGAACCGGCCGGGGACGCGGCCCCCGGCGAGAAGCACGAGCTCACGGCGGCCGCCCTGCGGTTGCGGCGCGAGCGGCCGGAGGTGTTCGGCGAGTCCGGTACGTACGCCCCGCTGAGCGCGCACGGCCCGGCGGCCGCGCACTGTCTGGCGTTCTGCCGCTCGGGCGAGGTGGTCACCGCGGTGACCAGGCTGTCGTTGCGGCTGGCGGAGTCGGGCGGCTGGCACGACACGGAGCTGGTGCTGCCGGACGACGGGCCGTGGGCCGATCTGCTGGCACCCGGGCGGGAGTTCACCGGGGGCTCGGTCGCGCTCGCGGAACTCTTCGACGGCCGGCCGGTGGCGCTGCTCAGCCGGGCCGGACGAGGAGGGCCCGCGGGCCGCGGGTGAGCAGCCCGGTGCCGGCCGGGCGGAACCCGTCCGCCCAGCGGAGCCCGGGCATCGCGTCGAGCAGCGCGCGCAGTCCGTGCCGGGCCTCCAGCCGGCCGAGCAGGACGGCGGGGCAGGAGGCGGGTCCGGTGAGGGACCGGCCCTGGTCGCGGCGGAAGGGGTCGAAGAGGTCGGGGGCGGCGAACCGTTCCGGATCGCGGCCGGCCGCGCCGATCAGACAGGCGACATCCGCCCCGGCGGGCAGGGCGCCGCCGCTGAGGGCGACCTCGGTGACGGTGCGGCGCAGCACCACCTGGACCGGTGGGTCGCGGCGCAGCGACTCCGTCCAGGCCCGGTCGGCCAGGGCGGGTTCGACGCGCAGGGCGGCGAGGACGTCGGGGGCGTCCAGCACATTGGCGAGGAGGGAGGCGAGCGCTCTCTCGCGCAGGCCGGTGTGCCGGGTGCAGGGTGTGGCCGCGGTGGCCGGCGCGGTGCCGGGCGGGGGCCCGTACGCGATGCCGGGCGTGGTGCCGGACAGCCGGTCGTGGTGGCGTCGGGCGCTCGTGCCGGGCGTGGTGCCGAAAGGCAGCCAGCGGCAGAACTCCTCGACGAGATCGGCCTGTTGACGGGACGCGATCCGGCGCGCAAGCACGTACGCGGTCCGCTCGATCCGTGCGGCCGTGTGACATGGCACTGTCGCGGGGTCCGGCGCGTGATGCGACACCGGACCGGGAGTCGCCCCCCGCTGTTCGCGGGGCGCGCAGCGGGGGGCGCCGTGGCAGAGCCCGAGCGGGGCGGGGGCGCCGGAAGGTGCGTCGTCGTGTGGGAGGCCGGTGAAGCGAGGGTCGGCGAGGGCCGTGGCCACGTCCGCGTACCGGCTGACCAGCCAGGCGCCCAGGGGCGCGTCGTAGCTGAGCGGGTACTCCTCGCGCAGGACCCGGTAGAGGCGGTACGGGTCGCGCGCCGCGCCGGGTGCGAGCAGGCTGGGGCCGACGCTCGGGCCGAGGCCGCGCACCGGGCGGCCGGTTCGGCGGCCGAGGACGGGTGCGGGTATGCCTTCCGGCACGTCGGCCTGCATCCGTACCCCCGGGGCGTCAGGGCGCCGGTGTACGGCGCGGTTCCCTCCAGGGGACCACCGGCAGGGGCGTCGCGCAGTGGGAGTACGGCCGCACGGGTGAGGACGGTACGCCCGTCCGGGCGGTCTCAGCCCGTCGGCGTACGGGAGCCGACCGACCCGTGGTCCACGAGAAGGTCCGTGAACGCGGCGGCGGCCCCCGTGAATTCCACGCGGGAGAAGACCGCCGGCCGACGCCGCCACGGAGGCTCGACGGCGAGGACCGCGCAGTCCTCGCCGACCGCTCCCCCGACGACATGCGCCGGAGCCGTGGTGACTCCGACCCCGGCCGCCGCCATCCGTACCGCGGTCGACGTGTGTTCGGTGCGCACCGCCGTACGGGGTGTGAAGCCGGCCTCCCCGCAGACCAGGTCCAGGAACGGCCGGCCCTGGACCACGGGTTCCATCGCGCAGCGCACCCAGGGCCGGTCGGCCAGCTCCTCCAGACGGACCGAGGCGCGTCCGGCGAGCGCGTCGTCGAAGGGCACCACCAGGACGATCTCCTCCTCGCCGACCGGGACGACGGGCCCCGGCCGGCGCGCGGGCGGGTGGCCGACGGCGAGGTCGGCGGTGCCGCGTTCGAGCTGTTCCGCCAGGGCTTCGGGCGAGGCGTACTCGTGGAGGACCAGACCGACGCCGGGACGCACCCGGCGCCAGCGCGCGAAGACGTCCGGGAGGATGCCGACGGCCACCGCGTGCACCGTCGCGATGTGCAGCTCACCGCCCTCCGCACCCCCGCCGCCAGCGCGGCAGCCGTTCGAGGAGGGCACCGCCGACGGTCCGCTCCAGGGCCTTGATCTGGTGGGAGAGCGCGGGCTGGGTGACATGGAGGAGTTCGGCGGCCCGGGTGAACGACGACTCCTCGACGACCGTGAGGAAGTACTCCATCTGCCGCAGGCTCAAGGCGATCTCCCCGGGGGCCGTATCCATAAGGACCGCGCATCGGAGCCACAGAAACATTGCCTTGGACTCATGGCAAGGACCGGGCGGAGGCTGTGATCATGACGCGGACAGCGGATGCAACGGCTACGAAACTGAACGGGACCGAGACCGACGTGCTGGTGATCGGGGGTGGTACGGGCGGATACTCCACCGCTCTGCGGGCGGCCGCTCTCGGCCTGGAGGTGGTCCTCGTGGAGCGCGACAAGGTGGGCGGCACCTGTCTGCACCGGGGCTGCATTCCCAGCAAGGCGATGCTGCACGCCTCCGAACTCGTGGACGGCATCACGGAGGCCGGGGAGCGGTGGGGGGTGAAGGTGACCCTGGACTCGTTGGACTGGCCGGCCCTGGTCGCCACCCGGGACGACATCGTGGCGCGCAACCATCGCGGGGTGGTGGACCACCTCGCGCACGCGGCGGTCGAAGTGGTGCACGGCAGCGCCGAGTTGACCGGACCGCGCAGCGCGTACGTCACCGGTCGCGGCCGAGCGGCTGCTCGTCGCGGTGGGGCGCGTGCCGGTGACCGGGGGGCTCGGTCTCGCCGCGGCGGGGCCGGCCACCGACGAGCGCGGTCATGTGGCGCCCGCCGACTGGTCGCGGCTCGAAACCTCCGTGCCGGGCATCCATGTGGTGGGCGATCTGCTGGCGCCGCCGTCCCCCGGCCTGGCCCACGCCTCGTTCGCGGAGGGGATGCTCGTCGCCGAGACGCTGGCCGGACTGCGTTCGCCCGCGGTGGACTACGCCGCCGTCCCCCGGGTCACGTACTCGTCCCCGCAGACCGCCGCGGTGGGTCTGACGGAGGCCCAGGCCCGTGACGCCGGGCACGACGTCACCGTGGGCAGCATGCCGCTGACCGCCGTGGCCAAGGGGATGGTGCACGGGTGGGGTGGCATGGTGAAGGTGGTCGCCGAGCGGGGCGGCCGGGTCCTCGGGGTACATCTCGTCGGGCCGCAGGTATCCGAGATGATCGCCGAGAGCCAGCTGATCGTCGGCTGGGACGCCGAACCCGCCGATGTGGCGCACCACGTCCACGCCCATCCGACGCTCTCCGAGGCGGTCGGCGAAGTCTTCCTCACCCTCGGCGGGCGGGGGTTGCACCAGCGTTCCTGAGCCGGACCCCGCCGGGCCCGGGAATGCCTCGAAGGGGCCGCGGGGGCCTCGGCCACCCGACGGGCGCTCAGGCAGGGGGGCCGAGGACGGGTGCGGAGAGCCGGAAGCTCATCCGGCCGAAGCTCACCTGGTCCCCGTCGCGGACCGGGACCGCGCCGGTGACCCGCTGGCCGTTGACGCAGGTGCCGTTGGTCGAGCCGAGGTCGCGCAGCAGCCAGCGGCCGCCCTGGGCGGTGAGCTCCGCGTGGAGCCGGGAGACGGTCTCGTGGTTGAGCCGCAGTCCGTTGCCCGGATCGCGGCCGATCAGCAGGGGGTGCGGGCTCGGGGCGGGGAGCAGGAGCTTGGGGAGCCGCTCGGTCTGCCAGACCCGGCGCACCCGGCCGGGGAACCCGGACACCCCGCCCACGACGCGGAGTATCCGCCGGGACAACCGGCCCTCGCCCTCCAGGTCGGCGGTGAGCGCCTTCAGTTCCTCGGAGCGCCGGGCGGTGAGGGCCAGCTCCATGCGCCGCATGAAAGTGTCGTGGGAGAGTCTGCCCTGTGCCGCGCCGTCTCTGAGTACGCCGAGCACGCGGTCGCGCTCGGCGTCGGACAGCCGCACGGGATACGTGTGGGACTCGAAGGAGGACGTCACAGGGCCAATTGTCGGTCCGACCGCCCCGGAGTGTCCAGAACGTGCCCGTGTTCCGCCCCTCGGCCGGCCCGGAGCCCGTGGCCGCGAATATCCCCGCGCACGGCCGCGAGGACGCTGCTACCGTCTCCCGCCGCAGGCCCGCCCGGCGTCCGCCGGAAGGCACTTCTGCGCGCTTCGAGGAGTTTGTGTGACCCGTGCACCACAGGAACTGACCATCCGTCCGCTCGTCGGGCCCGAGGAGCTGGAGCTCTTCCTCCGGCTGTCGTACACCCTCGATCACGAACTCGCTGACGACCTGGCGAGCGGTCGCCGCCGTCCCGAGTGGTTGTGGGTGGCGCTGCGCGGCGAGCACGTGGTGGCGAGGATCGCGTGGTGGAGCCAGGACGGACGGGCCCCTCAGCTCCTCGACTTCTTCGACCTGGACGACAGCCTGCCCGAACCCGAACGCGGCGAGGCGGGCCTGAAGCTGCTGGAGGCGGCGACGGCGGCGGTCGTGCCCGCCGGTTCCCCGCGGCCCGAGTACGGACGCTTCGTCCCGGCCGACTGGCGCGAGGACCCGGCCGCCCGTGAGGTGGTCGAGGGCCGGATCCAGGTCATGGAGCGCTCCGGTGCGCGGATGCTGGTCGAGCGGCTCCGGCTGGAGTGGCGCGCCGGTACGGCGGTCCCCGCCGGCAGCGGCCGGCTCCGGTTCCGTCCGGTCGACGGGCGCGAGGACCTTCTCGCGCTGATGACACCGGTGATGGAGGGCACCCTCGACGCCCACGGGCAGGCCGATCTGGCGTCCGGGCTCAGTGCCCGCGAGGCCGCCGAGAAGCACTACGACGAGGAGCTGGCGACGTACCGGACACCGCGCGAGTGGTGGCGCGTCGCCGAACTCCCGGACGGTGAACCGGTGGGGTTCGTGATCCCGGCCCGCAACAACTACAACCCGATCGTCGCGTACATCGGTGTGCTGCCCGCCCACCGCGGCCACGGTTACATCGATGACATCCTCGCCGAGGGCACCCGGGTGCTGGCCGGGCAGGACGGCGTGGAACGCATCCGGGCCGCCACCGACCTCGGCAACGTACCGATGGCGAAGTCCTTCGCACGCCTCGGGTACGTGAACTTCGAGCGCTCCTTCGACATGGTCTGGGACTGAGGGCTGTCCCGTAATCCGGTGGACGGCCCGCCGGACTGCCGGTTACGGTGACTGCTCCGCCCGAGAGCCGAGGAAGGAGGCGAGAACAGTGCGTACACCCACCACTGCGTTCCCGCGCTCCCGTCCCGTTCCCCGGGCGGTTTCGGTTTCGGTCTGACCGGGAGCGCACCACTTCTTCCGGAGGACTGTTCCATGACCGATCTGGTCATCCGCGCGCTCACCGAGAGCGACGCACATCTCTTCCACACCCTGCGGGGCCGTGATCTCGTCGGCCGCGCCGCGTTCGGGCACCGGTACGCCACGACGGACAACGGCGGCGACTACCGCCCCGAGTGGACCTGGGTCGCCCTGCGCGACGGTGTCGTGGTGGCCCGTGCCGCCTGGTGGGGCGGGCCCCACGACACCGAGCCGGTACTGCTCAACTGGTTCGACTTCGCCGACGGCGAGGAGGCGGCGGGCGCCGAACTGCTGCGCCGTTCCCCGCTGCACGCCGAGTACGAGCTGATCCTGCCCGCCGGCTGGCAGGAGCTGCCCGATGTCCGGGCCGCCGCGAAGGGCCGGATCTCCGCCGCCCGCGCGGCCGGGATGAAGCCGCTGGTCGAGCGGTACAGCTACCGGTGGACACCGGAGTCCGGCCTGCCCGAGCGGCCGGGGCGGCTGGAGTTCCGGCCGGAGCCGGACGACGAGGTGATCCTCGACGTGCTGCGCCGGGTCCACTCCGTCACGCTGGACGCCCATGCCCGGCAGGCCATCGAGGGCCCCGGTGGTCTGGAGCAGGCGGCGCAGGAGGAGCTCGACTTCTTCCGCTGGTGCCCCTCGCCGCGCTCCTGGTGGCAGCTGGCGTACACCCGCGAGGGCGAGCTGGCGGGTATCCAGGTGCCCGCCCACAACCCGTCCGGGCCGTGCGTCGGCTTCATCGGTGTCGTGCCCGAGCAGCGGGGTCACGGCTACGGGTACGACCTGCTCGTGGAGTGCACGCACTTCCTCGCGGCCGAGGGCGCCGGGTTCATCGCGGGCGCCACCGACCGGGGCAATGTGCCGATGGCGGCCGCGTTCGCGCGCGCGGGTCACCGCATCACCCAGGAACGCATCCATCTGGTGTGAGTTCACGGGTGAGTTCCGCCAGCCATTCCAGGCGGAGCTGCTGCTCGGCGGGGACCGTCGCGTCCTCGCCGCGCGGCCCCATGTTCAGCAGCAGCTTGCCGCCCCCGGCCGCCGTCTCCCGTACCAGCGTCTCCAGCGCCTCGCGGCCGAGGTACGCCTCGGGCGGGAAGTCGCGGTTGTAGCCGAAGCCGTGGTCGATGCCGCGGGTGATCCCGTACGGGTCGGGTCGGGTGCAGCGGGCGAATTCCCGGGTGCTGAAGTCGTGGTGCGGGGGCCGGCGCGGTACGGAGCCCTCGCCCCGGACGGTGGTCCGGCGTTCCCAGCCGTCGTACAGGGCCTTGGCGCCGGGGAGCGACAGCGCGCGCCGGATCGGTGCGTGGGGCATCAGCCGGTCGTTGACGACACCGTGCGGGACGGCGAAGCGGTAGTACTCGACGAGCCGTTGGACATCGGAGGGTGAGCCGGGCCAGGCGATGTCGTTCCAGAGGATGTCGGGGCGGTAGCGGCGGATCAGTTCGCGCATCTGGGCGCCCGCGTACGCCGGGTAGCTGCCGCGCGGTACGGCCGAGACGGCGTCCGCGCCGGTTCCGATCGGGCGGTCGTCGAAGGTCCGGTCGAGTCCGCCGGAGTAGTGGACCCCGAAGCGCAGCCCCTCGGCCCGTACGGCTTCGGCGAATTCACCGACGACGTCGCGTGTGGTGTGCCAGCCGGCCCGGTGCGGGTTGGCCACCTCGGAGGGCCAGAGGCAGAAGCCGTCGTGGTGCTTGGCGACGAGGACGGCGTAACGGGCGCCCGCTCTGCGGAAGTCGCGGGCCCACGCGTTGGGGTCCCAGTTCCCCAGGGCGTCGTTGAAGTCGCCTCCGAAGGAGGCGTACGGGCGGCTGCCGTAGGTCGCGCGGTGGTGGGCGGAGACGGGGCTGCCGGGGAACCGGAGCGCGTTCTCGTACCACTCGGCGTACGGAGCCCAGCCCAGCGGCGAACGCCGGCCCGCCAGAGGGAGCCGGTCCGCGGGGACGTACGGCGGGGCCCAGCCCGGTACGGAGGCGGGCGTCCAGTGCACGAATATCCCCAGGCCGGCCCGGGACCACCATGAAGCAACCATGCCGCGAAGTATGGATCACTCCGGGCGCGGTCCGTCAGGTCACCGTGACGGACCGCCCGTCTTCTGTGCGCGGATCAGGTCGCGGTACCAGGCGTAGGAGTCCTTGGGGGTCCGGCGCAGCGTCTCGTAGTCGATGTGGACCAGGCCGAAGCGCTTGCTGGCGCCCTCGGTCCATTCGACGTTGTCGGTGAGCGACCAGGTGAAGTAGCCGCGCACGTCGACCCCGGCGTCGATGGCGGTGCGCAGGGCCCGCAGGTGTCCTTCGAGGTAGGCGATCCGGCGGGTGTCCTCGGCCGGCTCGTCGACGGCGCAGCCGTTCTCGGTGATGTAGAGCGGCGGGAGGCGGTCGCCGTAGCGGGCGCGGAGCTGGACGAGGGTCTCGCGCAGGCCGTCGGGGACGACGGGCCAGCCGAAGTCGGTCTTCTCGTAGCCCTCTATCTCCCGGATGCCGAAGAGGAGTTCGGGGGGCATCCGGAAGCCGGAGAAGGACTCCGGGGCACTGGTGTCGGGGGCGCCGACGAGGGTGGGGTTGTAGTAGTTGACCCCGTACCAGTCGAGCGGGGTGGAGATGGTCGTCAGGTCGTCCTCGACCGGGCCCGGCATCAGTGCGGCGAAGGTCTCGTCGGGGTAGCGGCCGGTGAGTACCGGGTCGGCGAAGAGCCAGTTGGTGATCGTGTCGTAGAGCTGGGCGCCCAGACGGTCCTCGTCCCGGTCCCCGGCGGTCCAGACGGGGGTGTGCGAGACGGCGATGCCGATGTTGTCGGCGCCCGCGCCGCGCAGCGCGCGCACGGCCAGGCCGTGGGCGAGGAGCTGGTGGTGGGCGGCGGGCAGGGCGTCGAAGAGGAGGGCGCGGCCCGGTGCGTGCTCGCCGAGGGCGTAGCCGAGCAGCGTCACCTCGGCCGGTTCGTTGATGGTGATCCACATCGGTACGCGGTCGGCGAGGCGTTCGGCGACGATGCCCGTGTACTCGGCGAAGCGGTAGGCGGTGTCCCGGTTGAGCCAGCCGCCCTCCTCGTCCAGCGGCAGCGGGGTGTCCCAGTGGTAGAGGGTGGGGGCCGGGGTGATGCCGTGGGCGCAGAGTTCGTCGACGAGGCGGTCGTAGAAGTCGAGCCCCTGCGGGTTGACCGGCCCGCTGCCGCCGGGCACCACGCGCGGCCAGCTGACGGAGAAGCGGAAGGCGTCGGCGCCGAGGCCGGCCAGCAGGGCGACGTCCTCGCGGTAGTGCTGGTGGAAGCCGGTGCCCCGGGTGGTGTCGGTGCCGTCCTTGATCCGTCCGGGCTGCGCGGCGAAGGCGTCCCAGCCGGAGGGGCCCTTGCCGTCGGTGTCGGTGGCCCCCTCGGTCTGGAAGGCGGACGCGGAGGCTCCCCAGAGGAAGCCGGGCGGGAACGACGGCACGGTCATCTCGGCCTCCACAGCCGTACGAGGGAGTGCGTATTGAGCGGAACCTGATGGGGCAATGATCAGAACCAGACCTTAATCGCCAGTAACGCGCTCGATCCAGTGTCGTGGGCCGGTGATCGTGGCTGTTGACGGCGACGGGGCGCGGGGGCGATGAGACGAGGAGCGTTGCATGCTGTTCGAGGTATGGGCACCGGATGCGGACGAGGTGGCGCTGCGGCTGGCGGGCGAACCGCGGGCGATGGAGCGTGATCCGGCACGGTCCGGCTGGTGGACGGCCGGGGCGCGGGCATCGGACGGGGACCGCTACGGCTTCGTCCTGGACGGGGGCGGGAGCGGCGGCAGGGTGCTCCCCGATCCGCGTTCGCGGCGCCAGCCGGACGGGCCGGACGGCGAGAGCGCCGTCGTCGACCACTCGCTGTTCGAGTGGCGCGGCGACTGGGCGGGCCGGGGGCTCGCGGGGGCCGTTCTGTACGAGCTGCACATCGGTACGTACACCGAGGAGGGCACCTTCGACGCGGCGGCCGCCCGGCTGGGCCATCTCGCCGAGCTGGGCGTCACCCATGTGTCGCTGATGCCGGTCTGCCCGTTCCCCGGCACGCACGGATGGGGGTACGAGGGGGTATCGCTCTGGGCCGTGCACGAGCCGTACGGCGGACCGGACGGGCTCAAGCGATTTGTCGACACGGCGCACGGTCTCGGGCTCGCGGTCCTGCTGGACGTGGTCCACAACCATCTCGGCCCGTCCGGCAATCACCTGCCGTCCTTCGGCCCGTACTTCACCGACACTCATCACACGCCGTGGGGGGCGGCGGTCAATCTCGACGCCCCGGGCTCGGACGAGGTGCGGGCGTTCCTGCTGGGCAGCGCGCTCGCCTGGCTGCGGGACTACCGGCTGGACGGGCTGCGGCTGGACGCGGTCCACGCCCTGGCCGACGGCCGGGCGCTGACCTTCCTGGAGGAGCTGTCCACGGCGGCAGACGCGCTCGCCGCCGAAGTGGGCCGTCCGCTGCCGCTGATCGCCGAATCGGACCTGTGCGACCCGAGGACCACGACACCGCGCGAGTCGGGCGGCATCGGGCTGCACGCCCAGTGGAACGACGACTTCCACCACGCCCTGCACACCGCGCTGACCGGTGAGTCCCAGGGCTACTACGCGGACTTCGCCCAGGCTCCGCTGGCCGCCGTCGCCAAGACCGTGACCAGTGCGTTCTTCCACAACGGCACGTACTCCAGCTTCCGGGGCCGGACCCACGGCCGCCCCGTCGACATCGCCCGCACGCCCTCCCACCGCTTCGTCGGCTACGCCCAGACCCATGACCAGATCGGCAACCGGGCCCTGGGCGACCGGCTCTCCGCGACGCTCTCCCCCGGCCTGCTGGCCTGCGCCGCGGCCCTCGTCCTGACGGGGCCGTTCACGCCGATGCTGTTCATGGGCGAGGAATGGGGCGCGCGCACCCCCTGGCAGTTCTTCACCGACCACACCGATCCGGAGCTCGCCGAGGCGGTCCGCAACGGCCGGAGGCGGGAGTTCGCGTCGCACGGCTGGGCGGCGGACGACATCCCGGACCCGCAGGACCCGGCCACCCGGAACCGTTCCTGTCTGGACTGGAACGAGCCGTCGCGGGAGCCGCATGCCCGCCTGCACGCCTGGTACCGCGAGCTGATCGCGCTGCGCCGTACCCTGCCCGACCTCCGCGATCCGGATCTGGCATCGGTGCGCACCGCCCACGACGAACAGGCGCGCTGGCTGGCGTACCGCAGGGGCGATCTGCGGATCGCGGTCAACCTGGGCGAGAAGCCGGCCACGATCCCGCTGGGCGGCGGCCGGCGCCGGGGCGGCGGGGACCGGGTGCTGGCGGCGTGGGAGCCGGTGGATGCCCCCGGCGTCGACGGGCTGCTGCATCTGCCGCCGGAGTCGTGCGTGGTGCTGGCCGACGGCTGAGGGCGGTCGGGGCGCGGGCGCGGCCCCCGCGCCCGGCTACTCGACGATCGCCAGCTCCCGCGCCGTGCTGTTGAGGCGTCGGCCGCCGTCCTCGGTCACGGTCACGATGTCCTCGATCCGCACCCCGAACCGGCCCGGCAGATAGATGCCCGGCTCCACCGAGAAGCACATCCCGGGCACCAGCGGCTGCTCCTCGCCCTCGATCATGTACGGCGGCTCGTGGGTGGTGACCCCGATGCCGTGGCCGGTGCGGTGGATGAAGCGTTCGCCGTAGCCGAACCCGGTGATGACGGCGCGGGCGGCGCGGTCGATCTCCTGGCAGGCGACGCCCGGCCGGACCGCGTTGCAGCCCGCCTCCTGCGCCTCCCGCACGATGTCGTGGACCCGCTGCTCCTCGGCGGTGGGTTCACCGACGTGGACCGTGCGGGAGGTGTCCGAGCCGTAGCCGTGCTTGAGGCCGCCGAAGTCGAGGACGACCATGTCGCCGCGCTCGATGGTGCGGTCACCGGCCTCGTGGTGCGGATTGGCACCGTTGGGCCCGGAGCCGACGACCGTGAAGTCGACCTGGGAGTGCCCGAACCGTTTGAGCAGGTCGGCCAGTTCGGCGGCGATGTCGGTCTCCTTGCGGCCGGAGAAGCGCACCTTGAGGATCTCGCCGTACGTGGCGTCGGCGGCGGCTCCGGCGGCGGCGATCCGCTCCAGCTCGTGGGCGTCCTTCACCGCGCGCAGCATCGGCAGGGCCTCGGTGAGCGAGACGTACGAGGTGCCCGGCAGCGTCTGCTGCAGCCCGAGCAGGTGCATCGCCCAGGCGTTGTCGCTGATCCCGAACCGGCCCGTGCCGTCGAGCAGCGGGGCGGTGACGGCGTAGGGGTCCATGCCGTCGGTCCAGTCCCGCAGGGTGAGCGCCGGGGCGCCGACGGCCTTCTCGGCGTCCGGGGCCTCCAGCGTCGGGACGACGAGGACCGGGGCCTGACCCGGCGTGAGGACCAGGACGGTGAGGCGTTCGGTGTTCACGGGCTGATAGCCGGTGAGGTACACGAGATCGGGTCCGGGCGCGACCAGCACGCCCGCCAGCCCGGCCTCGGCGGCGGTGTCGGCCGCGCGCGTCATGCGGGCCCGGTAGTCGTCGGCGGTGAACGGCACGGGCTGGCTCTGGCTGGACATGCGGGACCTCCTGGCGACGCGACACGGCACACAGCATCCTGCCCGTCCGGGCCGCCCGACGCGAGCGGGGCTCAGAGCCTGTCGGGGTCGGGATCCAGCCGTACGACGAGGTCGGCGCGGGTCCGGCCGCGCTCGACCAGGTGCGCGTTGGCTTCGTCGGACCGTGCCACCCAGCGTTCGGCTTGCGGCCTCGGCTTCCCGAACCGCACATGCCGCTCGACAAGCCGCCGGACCCGGGCCACCGGGTCGGTCTCCAGGAACCACACCTCGTCGAGCAGCCCGCGCACGGGCGCCCAGGAGCCCTCGTCGTGCAGCAGGTAGTTGCCCTCGGTGATCACGAGGGGGATGTCCGGGGGTACGGGGACGGCTCCGGCGATCGGCTCCTCCAGGGCGCGGTCGAAGGCGGGGGCGTACACGGTGGTGCCCGCTTCCGGTGCGCGCAGGCGTGCGAGCAGCGCGGCGTACCCGGCGGCGTCGAAGGTGTCGGGGGCGCCCTTGCGCCCGGCGCGGCCGAGCCGTTCCAGTTCGGCCTGGGCCAGGTGGAAGCCGTCCATGGGGACGAGGACGGCGAGGCCGCCGAGTGCGTCGACGAGCTCGGCCGCCAGGGTGGACTTCCCGGCCCCGGGCGGCCCCGCGATGCCGAGGATGCGGCGGTGGCCGGGGACGGCGAGTCGGCGGGCGCGGGCCGCCGGTCCTGTGGGTTCGCTGGTGTCCATGCGGGGCATTGTCCCGCCGCGAGGTGCCCCGGCGGGGCGCGCCGACGACGTGAGACCCGCGGACCGTGTCAGCGCGTCCCCCGGCCCTCCAGGTACGCCAGCACCGCCAGCACCCGCCGGTGCACCGTGCCGTCGTCGGGCTCCAGGCCGAGCTTGGCGAAGATCGAGCCGATGTGCTTGCTCACCGCCCGTTCCGTCACGACGAGTTCGGTGGCGATGGTGCCGTTCGCCTTGCCCTGCGCCATCAGTTCCAGCACTTCGCGCTCGCGCGGTGTGAGGCTGCGCAGCGGCTCGGCCGACGACTTGCGGGTCAGCAGCTGGGTCACCACCTCGGGGTCAAGCGCCGTACCGCCGCCCGCCACCCGCTCCAGCGCCTGGAGGAACTGGTCGACCCGGCCGATCCGGTCCTTCAGGAGGTAGCCGATGCCCTGCGCGCCCCTGGCGAGCAGCTCGGCGGCGTACGTCTCCTCCACGTACTGCGAGAGCACCAGGATCGGCAGTTCGGGCAGCTCGGCGCGGGCGGCGAGCGCGGCGCGCAGCCCCTCGTCGCGGAAGGTGGGCGGGAGCCGTACGTCGAGCACGGCGGCGTCCGGACGGTGTTCCAGCAGGGCGGGCAGCACCTCGGGCCCGGTCGCCGCGTCGGCCACCACCTCGTGGCCCGAGCTGGTGAGCAGCAGTATCAGGCCCTCCCGCAACAGCGCGTTGTCCTCGGCGATCACGATCCGCACGGCAGCTCCACTTCGATGTCCGTCGGCCCCCCGATGGGGCTGCTGATGCGGGTGGTGCCGTCCAGAGCGGCGATCCTCCGCCCGATGCCGACCAGCCCGCTGCCGGTGGAGGGGTCCTTCGAGGTGCCGCGCCGTTCGTCCGCGCCGCCGCGCCCATTGTCGCTGATGGTCACCCGCAGGCTGCCGGGGGTTCGGGCGACGCGCACGGTCGCGGCCGTCGCCCCGCTGTGTTTGCTGATGTTGGTGAGCGCCTCGGCGATGACGAAGTAGGCGGCGGCCTCTATCGCTGCCGGAAGCCGCCGGCCGTCCTCCACGCCGTCCAGTTCCGCGGCGACGGGCACACCCGCGTCGGCGGCCAGCGCCCGCACCGCGCCGGTCAGTCCACGGTCCGTCAGCACCGGGGGGTGGATGCCGCGCACCACGTGCCGCAGTTCCGCCAGGGCCGCCTCCGCGCCGTCCTGTGCCTCGTCCAGACGGATGCGCGCGGCGGCCGGGTCGCTGTCGAGGAGCTGTCGGGCGAGGCCGATCCGCAGGGACAGGGCGACGATCCTGGCCTGGGCGCCGTCGTGCAGATCACGTTCGATGCGGCGCAGTTCGGCTCCGTGCGCCTCCACCGCACCGGCCCGGCTCTCGGTCAGCTGGGCGATGCGTTCGGCGAGCGCGGTGGACGGCGACGAGGTGAGCAGGGACCTGGTCCAGCCGGCCGACAGGTCCGCGAGCACGCAGTGCCGGCGCAGCACCCACCCCGGCCGCTCGGGCAGCGGTGTGCCGTACTCGTCGGCGGCCCGCCGGTCCAGCAGGTGCACGACCGGCAGCGCGACCCCGTCCACGAGGAGACCGACCGGCCACAGCACCATCGCCAGATATGCGACGGCGTTGCCCATGAGCGCCTGGAGGGGCAGCCAGAGCACATCGCGCCACACGGTCGGATCGTTGAGTACGCGCCGGACCCGCTCGGAGAGTTCGGGGCTGTCCAGCGACGGATAGGGCGTCGGCGTGAACGGAACGCCCAGCCGCGCCGCCGCCCTGCGCCGCTCGAACTCCGCGAACCGGCGCAGCACTTTGGCGGCCTCCGGCAGCGCGGGCAGCCCGATGATCACGGCGGCGAACAGCAGGACCGCCACCACCAGGACCGCGCTCACATACGCGAGCAGCGCGACCGCGAGGCCGACGGACAGATAGCGCGACGCCTCCCACGAACGCCGGATGGCGGTGGTCAGCGGGGCGGGTGCGGTGCTCATGACGGACCACGTTACGGGGGTTCGCCTGCCGCCGGAGTGGAGCCGTCCCCCGGCGTCCGGTGGAGCTGGCTGCACCCCCGTTCCGGGACCGCGCACCCTCGTGCGGCCGGGCCCGTGTTCATAGCGTTTATCCAGGTCAGACGCACACGGCAGGGCAGAAGCAGGAATGGTGGGGTCAACGGTGGAGACGATCACGGCGGTGCGGGCTCCCGCGCTGAGTCTGGAGTCGGTGAGCCGGCGCCACGACCGGGGCGGCGGGGGGACGGCCGCGCTCGACGCGGTCAGCTGCTCGGTCCCGGTGGGGAGTTTCACCGCGGTGGTGGGTCCTTCGGGCTCGGGGAAGAGCACGTTCCTCCAGTGCGCGGCGGGGCTGGACCGTCCGACGGCGGGCACGGTACGGATCGCGGGCACCGATCTCGGCGCGCTCTCCGAGGCGGCGCTGACCCGGTTGCGCCGGGACCGGATCGGCTTCGTCTTCCAGTCGCACGCCCTCAACCTGGTGCCTTCGCTGAGCATCGAGGAGAACGTCGTGCTGCCGCTGGTGCTGGCGGGCGCCGACCCCGGGGACGAGCGGGTGCTGAGCCGTGGACGGGAGCTGCTGACCCGGGTCGGCCTGGCGGGCCGCGGTGCGCAGGGCCCGGCGACGCTCTCCGGCGGGCAGCAGCAACGGGTCGCGGTGGCAAGGGCGTTGGTGACCGGACCCGAGGTGATCTTCGCGGACGAGCCGACGGCCTCCCTGGACCCGGAGTCGGCGGCGCTTGTGCTCGGTCTGCTGCGGGACGCGGTGCGGATCGACGGCCGTACGGTCGTCATGGTCACCCACGATCCGGTGGCGGCGAGCTGGGCGGACACCGTGCTGACGATGGACGGCGGCCGGCTGCGATGAGCAGGAGGAGCGGGAGCGAGGGCACGGCACGACCCGGGCCGGATGTGCGGGCCGGGGTCCGGCGGGCGCCGGCGTTTCTCGCCCGGCGTTCGCTGAAGGCCCATCGCCGGGCCTGGGGCTCGGTGTTCACGGCGGCCACGGCGGCGGCCGCGCTGATCGGCGCCTTCGCCCTCGTCGTCGGTTCACTGCTGCTGGCCCGGCCGCCGGTACAGCGATACGCGGGGGCCGACGCGGTGGTGGCGGCCGACCAGCGGGTGACTTACACGGCGAAGCCGTGGGGCAGCGAGCCGCAGACCGCGACGGCGTACCTGCCGGAACGGGTGCGGCTCGACCGCTCCGTGGTGGCGCGGACGGCCGCGGCGCAGGGTGTCGCGAAGGCCGTCGCGGACGATTCGGTGCCGCTGACCGTGGCCGGTGAGGGCGGCGCGGCCCCGGGCTCCGCCCGTTCCTGGGCGGCCGCCGCGCTCACCCCGTACCGGCTGACGGACGGACGCCCGCCGCGGACCGGCGGTGAGGTGGTCCTCGACGGCGCGCTGGCGGCCGCCACCGGGAGCAGGACCGGTGACCGGGTGACCCTTCAGGTCGACGGGGCTCCCCGGCCGTACACCGTGAGCGGGGTCGCCGGCACCGCCCACCGGGGCGGCTCCCCCGCCGTGTTCCTCACCGAGCGGCGCCTCACCGCCCTGGCCGGACACCCCGGCACGGTCGACGCGATCGGCGTCCTCGCCGAGGAGGGGGTCGCCACGGACGCGCTGCGGGCAGCGCTGGAGAAGACGCTGCCCGACCGGGCCCGGGGCGACCGTGACGTCCGGGTCCTCACCGGTCCGGAGCGCGGACAGGCCGAGTACCCGGACGCGCTAGGCGCCCGCGGCGAACTGCTGCCGGTGCTCGCCTCGATCACGGGCACGGTGTTCATGGTGGCGCTCCTGGTGATCGCCAGCACCCTCTCCCAGGCGGTCCACCAGCGCTCCGGTGAACTGGCGTTGCTGCGTGCCGTGGGGGCGACGCCACGGCAGCTCAGGTCGGCCGTCGGCCGTGAGGTGAGCCGGGTGGCCGGGGCTGCGGCGGTGCTGGGCGGGATCGCCTCGGTGCCGTTGGGCCTGCTGATGCGGTCGCTGCTGACGACGGACGCGCTGCCGCTGCCGGTGCCGGTGTGGCTGCCGTTCGCCGCGACGGCCGCGGCCGCGGCGCTCGTCGCGCTCGCCGCCCGTCCGGTGGCGGTCCTCGCGGCCCGGTCGATCACCGGGCTGCGGCCCGCCGCGGCGCTGGGCGCGGCCCGTGCGCCCGAGTCGGGCGAACCGGGGCGGGTGCGTACGGTCGCCGGGGCGGTGCTGGCCATGGCGGGCGTGAGCGCGGCCGGTGCGGCGACGGCGCAGGGCGGGCAGGCCGCCGCGATGGCCGCGTCGGGTGCGGCGACCTCGCTGATCATCGCGGTGGCGCTGCTCGGTCCGTGGATCGCCCGGGTGGCGACGCGGGTCCTCGGCACGCCGGTGCGGCGCGCCGGTGGGGTCGCGGGCTTCCTCGCCGCCAGGTCCGCCGCCGCGCACCATCGGCGCCTGGGTGCGGCGATCACCCCGATCGTGCTGGTGGTGGCGTTCGTCTGCGTGCAGTTGGCGGCGGGCTCGACGCTGGAACGGGCCGCCGGCCGGCAGGCCGCTGCCGCGCTCCGGGCCGACCTGGTGGTGACGGGCCCGGCCGCCGGGCTGCCGGCCGGTGCGGCGCGGGCCGTGCGCGAGGCTCCTGGGGTGGTGGCGGCGACCGGTGTGCTGCGCTCCGGCGTCGTGCTCGCCCACCGCGAGATGGGCGAGCCGAAGCTGGACCGGTTCCCCGTGCTGGGTGTGACGGCGGACCAGCTGTCCGGCACGCTCGACCCGCGCGTCACGGCGGGCGATCCGGCGGATCTCACCGGCAGCGGCACGGTGGCGGTCGGCGAGGACCGGGCGTCCGATCTCGGTGTCGGCATCGGTGACTCGGTGGAGCTCCGTCTCGGCGACGGCACCGAGGTACGGCTGCGGGTGGTGGCGCTCTACGAACGGGCCCTGGGGCTCGGCGAGTTCATGCTGCCGCGCGAGGCGCTGGCCGGCCACGTATCGGTCCCGCGCGACCAGCAGATCCTGGTCCGCTCGGCGGACGGCGGGGCGGCCTCGGCCGTACGGCGCGCGCTCGCCCCGTACCCGGGGGCACGGGTGCGGCCCGCGACGGCCGACGACGTACGGATCGCACCGCCGTCGTCGGACCAGGACAACGCCATGATCATCATCGGGGTCGGTGTGATCGGTGGCTTCGCGCTGCTCGCGGTGGTCAGCACGCTGTCCCTGATCACGGTGGGCCGCCGACCCGAGTTCCGTCTGCTGCGGACGGTCGGTGCGGGCCGCCGTCAGGTGCGGCGGATGCTGGTGCTGGAGACGGGCATGGTCGCGGTGGCCGGGCTGGCGGTCGGCACGCTGGTCGCGGCGGTCCCGCTGCTGGCCTTCGCGTTGTCGGTGACCGGTTCGGTGCCGTACATGCCACCTGCCCAGTACGGGATGCTCGCCCTGGCCGTGACGGTGACGGCGGGTGCGGGGACGCTGTGGCCGGGATGGTCCGGCGGCGGCCGGTCCGTACTCGGGCGGCGGACGTGAGAGTGGATGCCCCGGCGTGTCAGGGCGATGCGGGCAGGGGCAGTGCCCCCTCCCGTGCCGCCGCCGCGGCCAGCGCGTCGAGCACCGGGGCGATCAGCGGATGCCCCTCCGCCCCGTGCCGCACCGCGGCGAAGACCCGGCGGGTCGGCGCGCTGCCCTCCACCGGCCGCACCACCACCCCGGTCAGCTCCATCCCCTGCAGCGCCGACCGCGGCACCAGCGCCACCCCGGCACCCGCCCCGGCCAGCGCGACCACCGCGCGGAAGTCGTCCGAGGAGTGCTCCATCCTGGGCTGGAAGCCGGCGAACTCGCAGGACAGGACCACCACGTCGTGGCACGGGTTGCCGGGGTACGGGCCGATCCACGCGTCCTTCTCCAGGTCCGCGATCGCCACCTGTTCCCGGTGGGCCAGCCGGTGCCCGACCGGTAGCACCGCGTCGAACGGCTCGGAGTACAGGGGCACCCGGGTCAGCCGCCGGTCGTCCTCGTCCGGGGCACCCCGGTACTCGACGGCGACCGCCACATCGACCTGCCGGTCGAGCACCATCGGCACGCTCGCGTCGCCCTCGGCGTCCTGGACCCGGACCCGGATGCCGGGCGCGGTGCGGGTCAGTCCGGCGATCGCGGGGGCGAGGACCAGGCCGATGCCGGTGGCGAACGCGGCGACGGTGACCGTACCCGCGTCCCCCGCGCTGTACGCGGCGAGCTCCGCCTCGGCCCGTTCCAGCTGGGCCAGCACCGCGTTGGTGTGGGTCAGCAGGATCTCCCCGGCGGGGGTGAGCCGGGCGCCGCGCGCGCCCCGTTCGACGAGCCGGTGCCCGGTCTCCTGCTCCAGCGCGGCGAGCTGCTGGGAGACCGCGGAGGGGGTGAGATACAGCGCGGCGGCGGCTGCGGTCACCGTGCGGTGGTCGGCCACCGCACGGAGGATGCGCAGCCGCCGTGAATCGATCATGTGACCCATTGTCCCAGGTCACGGAGGGAACCCCGCCCGGGCGGGGTTCCCCGGTGAGACCTCGGGCGCTACTCCCCCAGGGCGGCCCGCGCGTCGACGAACGCGTCGACGGCCCGGTTCACGTCCTTCGTGGAGTGCGCGGCCGAGAGCTGGACGCGGATGCGGGCCGCGCCCTGCGGGACGACCGGGTAGGAGAACCCGATCACGTACACACCGCGCTCCAGGAGGAGTTCCGCCATCCGGCCTGCCTTCGCCGCGTCCCCGATCATGACGGGGGCGATGGCGTGGTCGCCGGGCAGGATGTCGAAGCCCTCCTCGGTCATCCGGGTACGGAAGAGCGCGGTGTTGGCGTTGAGCTGCTCGCGCAGGTCACCGGCGGCCTCCAGCAGGTCGAGGACCTTGAGCGAGGCCGCCGCGATGACCGGGGCGAGAGAGTTGGAGAAGAGGTACGGACGGGAGCGCTGGCGCAGCAGCGCGACGATCTCGGCACGGGCCGCGACATAGCCGCCGGACGCGCCGCCGAGCGCCTTGCCGAGGGTGCCGGTGATGATGTCGACCCGGTCCATCACGTCGTGCAGCTCCGGCGTGCCGCGGCCGCCGGGACCGACGAAGCCGACGGCGTGCGAGTCGTCGACCATGACCATGGCGTCGTAGCGCTCGGCCAGGTCGCAGATCTCGCGCAGCGGCGCGACGTAGCCGTCCATGGAGAACACACCGTCGGTGACGACGAGCCTGCGCCGGGCGCCGGACGCCTCCTTGAGCTGCTTCTCCAGATCGTCCATGTCGCGGTTGGCGTAGCGGAACCGCTTGGCCTTGGAGAGGCGGATGCCGTCGATGATGGAGGCGTGGTTGAGGGCGTCGGAGATGACCGCGTCCTCCGGGCCGAGGACGGTCTCGAAGACACCGCCGTTGGCGTCGAAGCAGGAGGAGTAGAGGATCGTGTCCTCCTGGCCGAGGAACGTGGAGAGCCGCTGCTCCAGTTCCTTGTGGACCTCCTGGGTGCCGCAGATGAAGCGGACCGAGGCCATGCCGTAGCCCCAGCGGTCCAGCGCCTGGTGGGCGGCGGCGATCACATCGGGGTGGTCGGCGAGGCCCAGGTAGTTGTTGGCGCAGAAGTTGAGCACCTCGCCGGGGCGGCCGCCCGCGGTGACGGCGACCGACGCGGACTGCGGGGTGCCGATGACGCGCTCGGGCTTGTGGAGTCCGGCGGCCTCGATCTCTTCGAGGGTGGTGCGCATGTCGTCGCGTACGGAGTCGAACATGAGGGGTGTCTCCCGGCTCGATAGCTGGATACGGGTGGTCAGGAGGTCCAGTCGAGGATGACCTTGCCGCCGCGTCCGCTCGCCGCGTCGTCGAAGGCCGCCTCGAAGTCGCGGTAGCCGTACCGGCCGGTGATCACGGGGGCGAGGTCGAGGCCGCCCTCCAGCAGTACGGACATGGCGTACCAGGTCTCGTACATCTCGCGGCCGTAGATGCCCTTGACGGTGATCATCGAGGTGACGATGCGGGCCCAGTCGACGGCGAACTCCTCGGACGGCAGTCCGAGCATCGCGATCCGGCCGCCGTGCGTCATGTTCGCGATCATGTCGCGCATCGCCTCGGGCCGGCCGGACATCTCCAGGCCGATGTCGAAGCCCTCGCGCAGTCCGAGGTGCTGCTGGCCTTCGGCGATGGTCTCCTCGGCGACGTTCAGGGCGAGGCTGACGCCGACCTTCCGGGCCAGCTCCAGGCGGGCCTCGCTGACGTCGGTGATGACGACGTTGCGGGCGCCGGCGTGCTTGGCGACGGCCGCGGCCATGATGCCGATCGGTCCGGCGCCGGTGATCAGTACGTCCTCGCCGACCAGCGGGAACGACAGCGCGGTGTGCACGGCGTTGCCGAACGGGTCGAAGATCGCGGCGATGTCGAGGTCGACGGGGACCCGGTGCACCCAGACGTTGGACGCGGGCAGGGCGACGTACTCGGCGAACGCCCCGTCCCGGCCGACGCCGAGCCCGAGCGTGGAGCGGCACAGGTGGCGGCGGCCGGCCAGGCAGTTGCGGCACTTGCCGCACACCAGGTGGCCCTCGCCGCTGACCAGGTCGCCGACGTTGATGTCGACGACGTCCGCGCCGGTCTCCGCGACCTCGCCGACGAACTCGTGGCCGAGGACGAGCGGCGTCTTCACGGCCTGCTGGGCCCAGCCGTCGTAGTTGCGGATGTGCAGATCGGTGCCGCAGATGCCGGTACGGAGCACCTTGATCAGTACGTCCGTGGGGCCGATCTCCGGCTCCGGCACGTCCATCAGCCAGAGTCCCGGCTCGGCCTTCTGCTTCACGAGTGCCTTCACGGCTGCGGCTCCCTGCGCTGGTGCGGCGTTGAGTACCCCGGGCCGGGGGCTTACCTGAACGAAGCCCGCGGCCCGGGGAGGATCGAGAGGGACGGGGGCATGGCAGCGCGTGTCGACCGGCTGCCGCGCACCATCCTCTGCCGTCACCGAGAAATCTGCCGCACCCCGCGCCACAGGTCCATCGAGGATTTCTTAAGCGCGCCCGAAGATCCGCTTCATGCCGTCGGCGCGGTTCCCCGGCCCGGCGCACGGAGGGTCCGGCTCAGACCTTGGTGTAGGGCCCCAGGGACCGGGCCCGTCCGCCCTCGACCCGGTAGAGGAAGATCCCCGTCTCGAACCGCACCCGCCGGTCGGCGTAGAACGACAGGGTCCGGGTGATGCCCGGGTGGGTGGTCAGGAAGAGACGCCGCGCCATGCGTTCGCGTTCCGCCCCGGTGGCGCTGGTGGCACGGGCCGCGCGGGCGATCAGCCCGACCGCGTCGTACGCCTCGGCGGCCCAGCGGGCGGGTGCGGTGCCGAAGCGCTCGCGGTACGCGGCGGTGAACGCCTTCGCGGCCGGGAGCCCGGACGGGTCGCTGTACGCCTGGGCGAACACCCATCCCCCGGCGGCCTTCCCGGCACCGCCGAGGAAGGCGGGCGCCAGGACGTGGCCGGTGGACACGCGGCTGCCGGTGAAACCCGGCGGCGGCCGGGGCGACCGCGCAGCGGGCGCCCCGGGTGGGTGACGTCGAGGCGAGGACGACGGCGTCCGCGCCTTCGGCGACCACCGCGCGGGCCACCGGGCCGAAGTCGTCGGTGCCCGCCGCGACCGGGTGCACGGTCACCTTCGTGCCCTTGGGCAGGCCGTCCCGGAAGAAGTCCGTGATCGCCCAGGCGCCCACGGGGTCGCGCCGTCCTCCACGATCGCCGGCCGCCGGGCCGGGCGGACCTGGACCAGTTGGCTTCCGCTCCCCGCCCTGAAGGACGGGGACCTGCCACGATCGAGTAGCGCTCGACGACGAATGCGGCGACGACGCCCCCGGTGGGCCCGACGACCGCCAGCACCTTCGGGTCGGCGGCCAGCCGGTCGGCGGCGCGGAGCGCGCGGGCGGGGTCCCCGGCGTCGCCCTCGGTGCGCAGGGCCAGCCGGAAGGGGGCGTCGGCGCGGGCGTTGTGGTCGTCGACGGCGAGCCGCATGCCGCGCTGGTACGCGAGGCCGGTGGCCCGGCCCGGTCCGGTGAGGTCCGCGTGCAGGCCGATGGTGTGGGTGGGGAGGGTGCGGGGGGGCCGCCCCGGTGCCGGACCGCCGCGCCGTCGTCCAGGCGCCACCGCGCCCCCCGCCAGCAGGACCGAGGCCGCCCCGGCGGTCAGCACGGTCCGCCGGGCAGGACGGGGTGCGGAGGGTTCCTCGATGACGGTGGGCAGGTCCGGGACGGGGACGTCGAGGGCGGCGGCCGAGCGGGCGGCGATCAGGGCGGCCAGTCCGGGCGGCGCCCAGGCGCGCGGGTCCTCGTCGGGCCCCTCGGCGAGGGCCCGCGCCACGTCCCGGGCCGTGGGCCGGGCCGCCGGGTCCTTGGCGAGGCACGCCTCGACGAGCGGCAGCAGGGCGGGCGGGAGGCCGTGCAGGTCCGGTGGCTCGTGCACGGTGCGGAACAGTACGGACGCGGCCCCGCCGTCCCCGAACGGGCGGCGGCCGGTCGCCGTGTACGCGAGGACGCAGCCCAGCGCGAAGACGTCGCAGGCGGGCCCGGCCCGCTCCCCGGACGCCTGCTCGGGGGCGAGGTAGCCGGGCGTGCCGATCAGCGCATCGGGCTCGGTGAGGGCGGTGGCGCCCTCGTGGCGGGCGATGCCGAAGTCGATGAGCCGGGGCCCGTCGAGCGCGAGGAGCACGTTCGCCGGTTTCACGTCGCGGTGGACCAGGCCGGCTCCGTGCACCGCGACGAGCGCGTCGGCGAGCCGGGCCCCGAGCGCGCGGACGGCCCCGGTCGGCAGGGCGCCCTCGGCGACGATGACCTCGGCCAGCGAGGGGCCCGGCTCGAACACGGTGGTGAGAGGGAAGGCCGATTCCCGGACGATCTGCTGTTCCGTCAGAATCCGTCGGGTCGCGGGTCGTTGGACAGCCGGGCGTGCAGGTGCTCGTCGTGGTACTCGCCGTCGCCGAAGCGGTGGGAGTCCCGAAGGGTGCCCTCGGGGAGGTAGCCGCAGCGGTCGGCCACCCGGCAGGACGCCGGGTTGCCGACGGCGTGGGCGATCTCGATGCGGCGGGCGTCGGCGGTGTCGAAGCCCCAGTCCGTCATCGCCGCGACCGCCCTGGTCACGAGGCCCCGCCCACGGGCGGCAGGCAGCAGCCAATAGCCGACCATCGCCAGCCCGTCCTCGCGGTCGACCCAGCGCAGGGAGACGCCGCCGAGCACCCCGCCGTCGGCGGCGTCCCGGATGGCGAAGGCGGCGACCGCACCGCGTTCCCACCCGCCGTCACGCGCCTCCACCCAGGCGCGGGCGGCGTCCCGGTCGGCCGTCGCGATGGGGTTCCACAGGGCGATCGCCGGGTCCGCCACGGCGGCCACCAACGCGTCCAGCACGGTCTGCGAATCGGCGTCCGCCCGGCTCCAGGGGCGCAGCACCGCGTCCCCCAGGTCGAACTCGGTGCGGATGAAGGTCTTGCGTTCCACGGGGGCGGGGCCCGGGGCAGGGGCGGAGAGAGTGCTCATGGCTCCTTTCTACCGAAGCGCTAAATCCCTGACCAGGGATTATTCCGGCCCGGCGGGGCGCACGCCCTGGCGGCACCGCTCCGCACACCGAAGTCGGCACCGGTGTGCGGCGCGGCGGATGGCACGGGTCACATGCGGAGACCGCGGGTCAGGACAGCGCCAGCTCCGTGACGTTGCCGGCCTCCAGGACCCACGTCGCGCTCAGGCCGCCCTCCTTGACCCGTGCGTCGCCGTCGCCCTTGAGGACGCCGATCCGCTTGCCGGACAGGGCGATCTGAATGGCGTGGGTGTACTCGTGGACCCACGACGCGCTGAGGCCACCCTCCTTCACGTACGCGTCGCCGCTGTCCTTGAGGACGCCGATGCGGTTGCCCGACAGTTCGAGCTGGATGACGTCGTCGGCCTCGCGCACCCAGGAGGCGCTGAGCCCGCCCTCCTTCACCCACGCGACACCGTTGCCGACGAGGACGCCGATGCGGTTGCCCGCCAGGTCGATGCCGATGACGTTGTCCGACTCACGCACCCAACTGGCGCCGAGGCCACCCTCCTTCACCCACCCGACACCGTCACCGGTGACGACACCGATGCGATCGCCGGAGAGTTCCAGTTCCTTGACCTTGTCGGACTCCTTGACCCAGGCCGCGCTGAGCCCGCCCTCCTTCACGTACGCCTCGCCGTTGTCCTTCAGGACGCCGATGCGATTGCCGGAGAGCGCGATCTGCTTGACGTCCGAGGCTTCCTTGACCCAGGTGGCGCTGAGGCCCCCCTCCTTCACCCACGCGACACCGTCACCGGTGAGGACGCCGATGCGGTTGCCGGAGAGGGTGACCTGCTTGACGTCCCCGGACTCCTTGACCCACGTGGCGCTGAGGCCGCCCTCCTTGACGTAGGCGTCGCCGTTGACACGCAGGGTGCCGATGCGGTTGCCACCGTCGCCGGAGACCGTGCCGGGCGCCGCGTTGGCCGAACCGGTGAGACCGGCCAGCGCCAGAACAGCGGCTGCCGCGGTGAGAGATTTGAGATTCAACGGAGTAACTCCTGTACGCGGACGGACCCTTGGGCCCATGAGCTGCGCCCTCGGGGGATTGTGCAATCCGATGGAATCCAACGACCGGCGGGGCGGACGGTGCGTAGGCCATTGGGGTGACGACGGCGCATTGAGCAGGGTCCTGGCCGCGCGCCGGACCAGGGTGCGGCGCGGACGCGCGGCCGCCCGGCGGGAGTCGCCCGGGTGACCTTCCGGCGGGGTGCGTACGGAGCGGTGTGCCTTGATAGCGTCGCTCCCGCGATTGCGGACCGCTCCCCGCCGGGGTCGTCGCCACGCCCGGACGGCCTGCCCTCGACGGGCGGCCTGCGGAGCGGGCGTGCTGACGCTACGGGGGACGTTCGCGGCAAGGACGAAGAGGGCCGACGCATGAGCCTCGCTCAGTTGCACTACACCTCTGCCGGTGCGGGGGAAGACGGGGGCGGCGCACGGTTCACGGCGGTCGGTGCCGGCATACCCACGCCGGTGCTGGCGGAGGCCGAGCAGCTCCTGGGCTACCAGCCGCCCGCCGGAGCTCCGTACCACCCCACCACCGGCGAACTCCGTTCGTTCCCCGAGGCGTTCAGTTTCAGTGCGCTGTCCGACGGCAGTCATCTGCTGAGCCGCGCCGTGGCACTCGGCGGCCCCGGCGCCGGACGTTTCCACGCGCACGCGGTGCATATTCCGGCCGGTGCCCGGCTGCCGGGCGGCGCGCTGCCGATCACGGCCTGGCGGTCGCCGAACTGGACGGCCACCACTCCGGCCGGCGGCACGCCCCGCCCGATGACCGCCCTGCCCGCCTCCGCCGCCTTCGGTCCCGAGGCGCTCAACGACTTCGCGGTCTCCCGGAGCCCCTGGCTGGCGGCGGTCTTCGCCGATCTGCGCCGGGTGTGCGAGGAGTCCTCGTCGGCGCGGGTCGTCCTCGTGGAGCGGAGCTGCGCCGATGTGGCGCGGTGGATCGCCCTGGCCGGGGCCGTGCTCCCGCCGGAGACCGCCCAGCGGCTGACCTTCACCACGTACACCCGCCGCCCGGCCGACTCCCCGCACCAGGTCGTCGGGGTGCGGCCGGAGGACGCCCCCGCACCGGCCGGCCCGGACAGCGGGCTCCTGGTGCGCGACTGCACCGGGACGCGTCCCGGGGAGCCGGTGGGCGACGCCTGGGCGGAGACCTGTGCCCGGATCTGGCGCGCCCGGTCCCCCGAGCTGTTCCGGGTGGCGGCGGAGCTGCCGGGCGAACCCTTCGCGGCCGGGCCGCTCGCCGTGACGGCGCTCTGCGCGGGCGTACCGCTCGGGCCCGACGGGCGTGCCGCGGCGGCACGTTGGGCGGCCGAGCGGCCATACGCGCTGGACGAGGAGCGGACGCGGCGGCTGACCGAGGCCCTGACCACACCCGGCCTCGACCGCACGGATGACGAACTCTCGGCTGTGGCAGGCCTGTTGACCGCTCTCGACGGGCGGTCCGACGCCGCCGTGACCGCGTCGCTCGGCGCTCTGCTGGTGACGGAGGCGGTACGTGGCGGCGGGCTCGCACTCGAACCGCCCGCGCGCTCGGTCTTCGCCGGACCGGCCGGGGAGCGTGCCGTCGCCGCACTCGTCACGGCGCTGGGCGACGACCTGCGTGCCGAACTCGCCACCGGCACGTCCCTCGCGGCCTCCGCGACCGTCGTCCCCGGACGGACCGTGGGGCGTGCGGTGCAGTTGCTGCGGATCGCGCGGCTGCTCGATGTGGAGTGCGCGGAGCTGCTCCCCGACGTGGTGGGCCGGATGGCCCGGTCGCTGCTGGACGAAGGGGCCGCCGACTGCGCCGCGGTGCTGCTCGACCTCCTGGACGAGCAGTTCGACGTCCGTACGGCACTCCTCGGTGAGCTGGACCGGATCGCCCCGCAGGACCCGTCGGCGACGGAGCGGCTGCTGACCGGGGTCGCGCTGCCGTTCACCGGGGCGCAGGCGCTGCCGCACCTGCGGATGTGCGCGGCGGCGCCGGAGGCCAGGACGGGCGGCGACGACGACCGGGTGAAGGTGCTGAACGCGGTGCTGCGTGCCGGTGGCATGTCACCGTTCACCGAGCCGCTGGTGCTGCGTACGGCGGTCGGTCTGGTCTGGGGCGACGGCGTTCCCACGACGGGCGAGGCCCGGCTGCTGCTGGCCGGGAGCACGTCCGACGCGCATCGCACGGCCGGTACGTGGTCCGTGCTCGTCGCGGCGGCGCTCGGTGCCCCGGCCGACGACGCGGAGGCCCCCGAGCTGGCCCATGACCTGTTGCGCGGCTTCCCGCTGGAGATCGACGCGCGGGCGCGCGGCGCGCTGCACCTCCTGGAGTTCGCGCGGGACGTCCGCTCGGGGGCGGCGGAGCCGGGCTGGGCGGAGCAGGCCCGGAAGCTGTGCGCCGGGGCGGAGCCGGTGGAGCCGGGCGTGCGTGAGCAGGCGTTCGGCGCCCTGACCGGGCGGCTGCTCGCCCCGGACCGGCCCGAGGCGGAGCTCTACGCGTTCGTCCACTGCGGCGACGCGGACCTCATCGCGGCCTACGGCGCGGCCGCCCGCCGGGACGCGGTGCTCGCCCGGCTGCGCTCGGACCCGGCCTATGTCGCGGACTGCTTCACCGTCTGGAGCTCCCACCCGCACGCGGGCCCGGCCTGGGGCGAGACTCGTCAGGCGCTGCTCGCGGAGGTGCTGCGTCCGGTGGTGCGGGGGCTGTCCGGGAGCGAGGTCGCGGCGGTGGAGGAGGCGGCCGAGCGGGCGGGCAGCAGCCGTACGGCGGAAGCGTTCCGGGCGTGGAACCGGCCGGACGGCTTGCGCAGACGGCTCGGCAGCAGGCTGTCGGCGCGGGTACGGCGGTCGTAGCCGAGCGCTGTCGTGTGGTCCCCGGCGGTCCCGGACGGGACACGGAGGTCGTGGCCCGTCCGGGGTGACCGGTACCGTGTGACACATCGATCTCGTGCGCTCCCGGCGGGCTGCGTGACACCCCCAGGAGGAACAGATGACGACGAACCGCGGACGCAAGGACGTCATCCGGGACCGGATGGCCGCGACCGGCGAGTCGTACAACGTCGCGGCCCGCAATCTGAAGGCCATGAAGGACATGGGCGCCACACGCGAGGCCGTCCTCACCCAGCGCTGGCGCCCCGCCGACACGCTCGATGTGCCGTGCCCCTGCGGCGGCACCTGCGAGCCCGGCGAGCGGTGCGAGCGCTGCCACGCGCTGCACCGGCACGTGGCGCGCTACCCCGGCAGCGTCACGGACGTGGAGACCTGGGCCGACCGCTACGACTGCATGGGCTGTGCGTCCACGTACATCCTGACCGTGGTGCTGCGGGGGCGGCCTTGGGGTGTCGCCGAGACGGTGGTCCAGGGCGGAGCCGCGGAGCCGGTGGTGCGGGCCCGGGTGTTCCCGGGCGTCGCCCATCCGCTGCTCAAGCCGGAGAGCGCCGAGGACGAGGGCTGACGACCGGCGTCGCCCCCGACTCCCGGCCCCCGGCGGCCGGGAGCGGTTCGGCGGCGTGGGCATCCGGCGCCGGGCACGGCTTCACCACACGGCCCGGACGACGGCAGCCGCTCCCGCCACGACGGCGAGGACCGCGGCCGCGGCGATCAGGAACCGCGGGTTGCCGAGATTGACCGTCCAGCCGATGCCGACCCGTTTGGGCACCAGCACCGCGGGGTCGTCGGCATTGATGTAGACGGCGCCTGCCCCGCGCCAGAAGCGGTCGTCGTCACGCGGGACGAGTCCGGTGTCCTCCTCGTCCGCGAGCGCTCGCAACCGGCTGCCGGCGGGCCCGACGCGCAGGGCCAGGCCGATGGCCACGGCGAGGACCGCGACGAGCGGCACGCCGGTGACGGCCAGGGTCGCGGGCGTGGAGCGGATGTCGCTCCACATCAGCGCGGACAGCCCGAGCAGCATGAGGTTCAGCAGGGCGGTGATGCCCATCATGGAGCGGGCCGTGACGGTGAGGTAGCGGCGGTACCGTGCGGCGCCCGCCACGGGGTGTGCCACATCGAGGTCGCCGCGGGCGCGGAGCAGTCCGGCGACCACGGCCGCCATGGCGAGGGTGAGGAACACCTGGCACAGGACGAGGCCGAAGGCGGACCACACGCCGGTCGGGTACGTGTCGTAGGCGGTGCCGCCGGCTGAGCTCCGGGGCATCGCGAGGCGGTCGGGCAGCCCGGGGTAGACGATGACGCCCGCGGCGATGCTGACGGCGATGACGACGAGCGCGGGGACGGTCCAGCTCCAGGGGAAGCGGACCGGGTCGGTGCGCAGCGAGGTGTCCGTGACGGCGCCCTGCCGGGCCTGTCGGTACCAGCCGCCGTCCGCCTTCGCGCGGGCTATGGAGCGGTGGGCCCGTACCCACAGCGCGGCGGCGAGGGCGCAGAGCAGCAGGGAGCCGACAGCCCCGGCGGAGAGGGTGCCGAGGGCGGCGCCGAGCGCCGAGCCGAGCACGGTGACGACGGCCGCGACGACGAGGATCGCGCCACGGTAGCGGTGGCGCTGCTCCTCGACGGCGGTGGCACGTACCTTGTCCGGCGGTACGCGGACGCCGAAGGGGACGGCGGCGGGGTTGAGGAGCGGGCTGGGGGCGGCGTACAGGACGGCGCTCAGCACCGCGAGCATGCCGAAATTGAGAGCTGCGTAGAGCAGCAAGGTGTTCACCTGTCCGTTCTTGTCACTGGTCCCGGCAGGGCGGGACGTCGCACCGGCACCGGGCCCGGCCTTTCGGATCCGCGAGCCGTTCCTCGCGGCGGCCCCCTGGGTCAGGGCGTCTCGTCCTGTCTTGCGGGGAAGCCGTCCAGAACCGTCGCGACATGGCGCGTCACCTCCTCCTTCGGGATCCCGCGGACATCGAGTTCGGCGAGGAGGGTGCGCATGCGCGCCTCCCAGTCGACGCCGGCCCGCAGTTCGTCCGACGGCTGCTTGACGTCGGACCGGACCGCCGCACCGCTCTTGCGGTTGATGCGGATGATCCCTTCGCGTCGCAGCAGGTCGTAGGCCTTGTTGACGGTGTGGAAGTTGATCGCCAGATCGACGGCCAGCTGCCTGGTGGACGGAAGTCCGGCACCGGGCGCCAGCGCCCCTTCCGCGATGGCTTCCACCACCCGGTCCCGGATCTGCTGATAGATCGGCACCTCGCTGTCGAGGTCGAGCACTAGGTACACACCCCAATCCTATCTGCTATACATCTAATAGAACAGACGCTCATGGCAGATATGACGACGCGGTGTCCCCGCGCGACTGCCCAGGGGCCCGTCCGGGCCCTCGACGAGGGGGGAATCCCATGGCACTGATGAACATCTCCGACACCGGCCTCACCATCGAGTTCAGCGGCCGCGAGCGCATATGGACCCGGCTCGGTTCCCTGGACGTCCCGCTCGCCGCGGTCCGCCGGGTGACGGTCGTCGACGAGCCCCTGCGCGCCGCCCACGGCACCCGCAAGGGCCTGCACGCCTCCGGAATCGCCAAGATCGGCGTATGGGGGCTGGTCACCGGACCTCGCCGGCTCGTGGCCGCCTACCGGGGCAGGCCGGGGCTGCGCGTGGAACTGGACCGCGCCGCCTTCGGCGGCGACTTCGACGAACTGGTCCTCTCGCTCGACGACGCGCGGCAGTCGGCACAGCTCATCGAGCAGCGGATGGGGTGCCACCGATGAGCGGACAGCCGCAGGGCCCGTACATCGAGGTCAGCGGGCTGACCAAGCGGTTCGGAGCCGCAACCGCCGTGGAGGACCTGAGCTTCACCGTGCGACCGGGCGTCGTGACGGGCTTCCTCGGCCCCAACGGCGCGGGCAAGACCACGACGATGCGGATGATCCTCGGCCTGGTGGCTCCCACCTCGGGCACCGCCACCATCGACGGCAAGCGGTACGTGGACCTGCCCAGGCCCTCCGCCACCGTGGGCGCCGTGCTCGACGCCTCCGCGGTCCACCCCGGCCACTCGGCGCGGGATCATCTGCACATCTACCGCACCATGGGCGGCCACCCCGCCGACCGGGTCGACCGGCTGCTGACCCGGCTGGGGCTCGCGGACGTGGCGGACCGCCGGACCCGTACCTTCTCCACGGGCATGCGGCAACGGCTCTCGCTCGCCACCGCACTGCTGGGCGATCCGCGGGTGCTGCTGCTGGACGAGCCGGGCAACGGACTCGACCCCCAGGGCATCGCCTGGCTGCGCGGCCTGCTGCGCGGTCTCGCGGCCGAGGGACGCACCGTGCTGGTGTCGAGCCATGTGCTGAGCGAGGTGCAGCAGATCGTCGAGGACGTCGTCGTGATCCGGAAGGGCCGGCTGGTGGCGGCGGGACCGACGGCGGAGATCGAACGGTCGTCGCCCGGCACGGTGCTGGTCCGCTCCCCGGACGCGACGGCGCTGCGCGCCGCACTGCTGCGCGGGACCGCGCGGGACGGGGCCGCCGACCGGGTGGACCTCATGCCGGACGGCAGCCTGCGCGTGTACGGGATGGCGGACCGTACCGTCGCCGATCTGGCCGCCGCCGAGCGGTTGCGGGTGTACGGGCTGACCGTCGGGGGCGGCCTGGAGCAGCTGTTCCTCCGGCTGGCGGGGGACGACGGAGCGGCCGGACACGACCAGCCACCGATACGGACCGACGAGA
Organism: Streptomyces sp. NBC_00012; assembly: GCF_045040875.1. Classification (NCBI taxonomy): domain Bacteria; kingdom Bacillati; phylum Actinomycetota; class Actinomycetes; order Kitasatosporales; family Streptomycetaceae; genus Streptomyces; species Streptomyces sp. NBC_00012. The sequence goes on from NZ_CP108309.1 coordinate 2,034,367, forward strand.
AGGCGGGACTGCGATGAAGGCACTGGTCAAGGCGGAGTTCCGGCGGCTGGCCGCCACCCGCCTCTGGCTCTGGGCGCTCCTCGCGGCCGTCGTCCTGGGCGGCGGCATGGTGGGGCTGATGACGCTGGTCGGCCCGGAGAACCTCGATCCGCCGGCGCCCGGCCTGGACACCGAGGCCGGGGTCCGCTCCGTACTCGGCACGCTGAGCTTCACGGTGTTCCTGCCGGCCGCGCTCGGCACCCTGGCGATGACGTCGGAGTACCGGCACCGCACCGCCACGTACACCTTTCTCCACGCCCCGAGGCGCCGACAGGTGCTCACCGCCAAGCTCGTCGCGTACGGCGTCGCCGGCCTGCTGTACGGGCTGGTGCTCGCGGGCACCGCGGCGGCCGCCTTCTTCGGCGGTGTCGCGGCGCGCGGGGTGACCCCCGGCATGCCCACCGGCGAAGTGCTGGGGCTGCTCGTCCGGCCGGCGGTGGCGATGGCGGTGTACACCCTGCTGGGCGTGGCCGCCGGGGCGCTGATCCGCCATCAGGTCGCGGCGCTGGCCGTCGTCGTCGGCTATCTGTACGCGGGCGAGTACCTGCTGATGATGATCCCGGGCGTCAAACTCCTCTACCCGCTGCTGCCCGGCGGTGCCACGGCGTCCCTGACCGGCTTCAGCTATGTGGCGGACGCGATGGCCGCGGAACTGGCGACCGGCCCGGTGCCGCTGCTCTCCCCCGTCGGCGGCGGACTACTGCTCGCCGGGTACGCCCTGGTCGCGGCGTTCGTCGCGGTCCTGGTGCCGATGCGCAGGGACGTGCACTGAGCCCGCACGGCGGGACGGGGCCCCGGAACGCGTCCGGGGCCCCGTCCTGGCTGTCGCCCCTCAGCCCTCGTCCGGGGCCAGGCGCAGCGAGATCGAGTTGATGCAGTACCGCTGGTCCGTCGGGGTGGGGTAGCCCTCGCCCTCGAAGACATGGCCGAGGTGCGATCCGCAGCGTGCGCAGCGGACCTCGGTGCGGACCATGCCGTGGCTGCGGTCCTGGATCAGTTCGACCGCGTCGCTGTCCTTCGGGTCGTAGAAGGACGGCCAGCCGCAGTGCGACTCGAACTTGGTGTCCGAGCGGAACAGGTCGGCGCCGCAGGCGCGGCAGGAGTAGACACCCGTGGTCTTCGTGTCGGTGTACTCACCGACGAAGGCGGGTTCGGTGCCGGCCTGGCGCAGGACCGCGTATTCGGCCGGCGTCAGCTCCGCCCGCCACTGCTCGTCCGGCTTCTCGATGTCGTACGACACGTCGCTCCCTCAGCTCGACAGGTGGTCCAGGATCTGCGGGCCGAGGTCCGTGACGTCGCCCGCTCCCATGGTGAGAACGAGGTCGCCGGGCTTCGCCATTCCCGCGATGGCCCCGGGGACCGCGGCCTTGTCGTGGACGGCGGTGACGTCGGCGCCCGCGGCCCGCGCGGCGTCGATGATCAGGGTGCTGGTGATGCCGGGGATCGGGTCCTCGCGGGCCGGGTAGATGTCCAGCACCACGGAGGCGTCGGCCAGGGCGAGGGCCTGGCCCATCTCGGTGCCGAGCTCCTGGGTGCGGGAGAAGAGGTGGGGCTGGAAGACGACCAGGAGGCGGGCGTCGGACACGGCGCCGCGCATCGCTTCGAGGTCGGCGGTCATCTCGGTGGGGTGGTGCGCGTACGAGTCGATGACCTGCACGCCCGCCGCCTCGCCCTTGAGCTGGAGGCGGCGCTTGACCCCGGTGTACTTGCCGAGGGCCGAGGCCAGGTTGTGGGCCGGGATGCCGAGGGCGACACCGGCGGCGAGGGCGGCGACGGCGTTGAGTGCGTAGTGACGGCCGGGCACGGAGACCGTGAACGTGAGGTACTTCCCGTTCAGGACGACCGTGACCTCGCTGGTCAGCCCGCGCGGGGTGATCTTGTGGACGCGTACGTCGGCGTTCTCGGACTCGCCGTAGGTGACGACGTTCAGCGAGGGCAGGGCCCGGACTCGCTCCGTCAGCTCGACGGCGCCCGCCTGGTCGGCGGAGATCACCAGGGTGCCACCCGGGACGATCTTGCCCGCGAACGCCTGGAAGGACTCGTAGATCTCGTCCATCGAGGCGTAGTTCGCGTGGTGGTCCAGCTCGACGTTGAGGACGATCGCGACCTCGGGGTCGTACTTCTGGAAGCTGCGGTCGCTCTCGTCCGCCTCGGCGACGAAGATCGCGCCCTCGCCGTGCGCGGCGTTGGTGCCGGGTCCGGCGAGGTCGCCGCCGATGGCGTACGAGGGGTCGAGGTTCAGCTCGGTCAGGGCGACGGCCAGCATCGACGTGGTGGTCGTCTTGCCGTGCGTACCGGCCACCGCGATGGCGCGCAGCCCGCCCATGAGCGAGGCGAGCGCGTCGGAGCGGTGCACGACGGGGACCGACAGCTCGGCGGCGCGCACCAGCTCCGGGTTGTCGGCGCGGATGGCGCTGGAGACGACGACGCACGAGGCGTCGTCCGCCAGATGTCCGGCGGCGTGCCCGATGTGGACGGTCGCCCCCAGCGCCCGCAGCGCCTCGGCAGTACCCGACTCCTTGGCGTCGCTGCCCGCGACCTTGGCGCCGCGCTGGGCGAGGATCTTCGCGATGCCCGACATCCCGGCGCCGCCGATGCCGATGAAGTGCGGCCGTTCCATGGCGGCAGGAATACCGGGTGCCATGCGTGTGTCTCCCAGAGGTCGATGCGAGTACCGAATCGGTACGAGTACGAGTACCCGAGTCGGTACGAGGTGCCCGCCCAGCCTATTCGCTGTGCGCGAAGAGCTTGAGCACCGGTACGCCGACCTTGTGGCGGGCCCTGGACGCCCAGTCCCGGTGGAAGAACTCCTCGACGTAGTGCGGCGCGGTCAGCACGATGACCTCGTCCGCCTCCGCGTCGTCGACCACGGACTTCAGCTTGTCCAGGGGGTGGTCCTCGATCACCTGTCCGACCGCTTCGGAGCCCGCCTGCCGCAGCGCCTCGAGTGACACTTCGAGCGCGAGTTCGGCGGGCTGTCTGGCGTTCTTGCCCTCCGGCTCCTCACCCTCCCGGGCGGCTTCCTTCAGTTCGCCCATCGCCAGGTCGTCGATCGCCCGCAGCAGCACATCGGCCTGGTCACCGCGCGGCTGCATGAGCACGACGAAGGAGATCTGCTCCTCCCCGTGCAGGGTGGTGACGAACTCGACGTCCTCGGAGGTGAGGGGCTTCTCGATCATCAAAACGCTGGTGAACACCACGGGTGCCCTTCTGCTTCAGTGACCGTCGCCGGTCACTGCTGAAACCATCCTTCCCCGTGCTCGCACGGGGTCTGCGAGAGTAATTGTGCCCACCGGGGGCTAACCGGAACGACAAATTCCGCTGAATGTCAGCTTCGACGGTACCGAGTGAAGAGGAACCCGGCCTCTTCCAGCATCGATGCCAGGGTGAATCGTTCCGGCACCGCCACCGAGGGGCCGCCCGCGATCCGCTGCGCGTCTCCGGCGGTCAGCATCGGCGAGAGGGTCAGACAGAGCTCGTCCAGCACCCCGGCGGCCACGAACTGGCCCAGCATCCTGGGGCCGCCCTCGGTCAGCAGCCGCTTGAGCCCGCGGTCCGCCAGCTCCTGTACGGCCCTGGCGGGGTCCACCCGGGAGCCCTCCCCCGCGATCACCACCTCGGCGCCCGCCCTGCGCGCCTCCTCGATCCGGCCGGGCGGGGCCCCGGCGCCGGTCAGCACGAGGGTCGGGACGAGCGGCTCGGTGAAGAGCGGCAACGAGAAGTCGAGGTCCAGGCTGCCGCTCACCACGGCGATCGCGGGGGCGGGCCCCTGCCCGGCCGCGGCCCGGCGGGCGGCGAACGCCTCACGGGCCCTGGCGGGGCGGTAGCCCTCCAGGCGCACCGTCTCCGCCCCGGCGAGGACCACGTCGGCCAGACCGCGCAGGGTGCCGAAGATCCGCATGTCGCTCTCGCAGGAGATGGGCTGCGAGCGGCCGTCGTGCTGGGCGGCCCCGTCGAGCGTCGAGACCATGTTGGCGCGCAGCCAGGGGCCGTCCTGTTCGGGGTAGGCGTAGGCGTCGGCCAGGGCGTCCAGACTCCACTCCTCCTCGTGGTCAGCCGGTGTCAGGTCGGTCACAGGGAAGAGGCGTCGCATGTTCTGCAGTCTGGCACGGCGCTTAAGGTTGAGAGTTGTGTCGTCCTCCACAGCCATGCCGGGGCAGAGCCCCATAGCCGAAACGGCTCCCCTTTCCCTGTGCGCCCTCGAGCCCCGCGTACCCGCCGACCGGCTGGTCGCCGAGATGGTGCCGCCCCCGCGCTTCGACTCCGTACGCTTCGATACGTACGTCCCGGACCCGAACCAGCCGAGCCAGACCGAGGCGGTCGGGGTCCTGAGCGGCTTCGCGACCGGGCTCGGCGGGGCGCATGCCAGCGGCTCGGGCAAGCGCAAGTGGTTCAGCAAGAAGCCCGCGGCTCCCTCGGCACCGCTCGGGGTCTACCTCGACGGCGGTTACGGCGTCGGCAAGACCCATCTGCTGGCCTCCCTCTGGCACGCCACCCCCGCCGCCCCCTCGCTGAAGGCGTTCGGCACCTTCGTCGAGCTGACCAACCTGGTCGGCGCGCTGGGATTCCAGCAGACCGTGCAGACGCTGAGCGGGCACCGGCTCCTGTGCATCGACGAGTTCGAGCTGGACGATCCGGGCGACACCGTGCTGGTGTCGTCGCTGCTGAGCAGGCTGGTCGAGGCGGGGGTCGCGCTCGCCGCCACCTCCAACACGCTGCCCGGCAAGCTCGGCGAGGGCCGGTTCGCCGCGGCCGACTTCCTGCGGGAGATCCAGGGGCTGTCCGCGCACTTCCGCCCGCTGCGGATCGACGGCGAGGACTACCGCCACCGCGGGCTGCCCGAGGCGCCCGCACCGTACTCCGACGAGCAGGTCACCAGAGCGGCGTACGCCACCGAGGGTGCCAGCCTGGACGACTTCCCCTCGCTGCTCGACCATCTCGCCCGGGTCCATCCGAGCCGCTACGGCGCGCTGACGGACGGGCTGCGGGCGGTCTGCCTCACCGAGGTCCAGCCGGTCCCCGACCAGTCGACCGCGCTGCGGCTCGTCGTCCTCGCGGACCGGCTGTACGACCGGGAGATCCCGGTGCTCGCCTCCGGGCTGCCGTTCGACCGGCTGTTCAGCGAGGAGATGCTGAACGGCGGATACCGGAAGAAGTACTTCCGGGCGATCTCCCGGCTGACGGCGCTGGCTCGCGACGCGAAGGGGCTGGTGGCGCAGTAGGTTCGGGAACGTACCGGCCCTCGGGGACGTACGCCCTCCGGGGACGTATCGCCCTCCGGGGGTCCACCACCCGAGGTGCCCCGTGCACCTCGGGACTCCCGTATCGACCGCGCACACCGTTTGAAGGGATTCGGCATGTCAACCACGCGTCAGGCTCACACGGTCTGGGACGGCAATCTGCTCGAAGGCAAGGGGGTCGTCACCTTCGACTCCTCCGGCATCGGCGAGTTCGACGTCTCCTGGCCGTCCCGCGCGGAGAAGGCGAACGGCAAGACCTCTCCCGAGGAGCTCATCGCGGCGGCCCACTCCAGCTGCTTCTCGATGGCACTGGCCCACGGCCTTGCCTCGGCCGGCACCCCGTCGACCGAGCTGACCACCACGGCCGACGTCACCCTCCAGCCCGGCACCGGCATCACCGGCATCCACCTCACCGTCCAGGGCCAGGTGCCCGGTATCGGCGAGGCGGACTTCATCAAGGCCGCCGAGGAAGCCAAGGCGAACTGCCCGGTCAGCCAGGCGCTGACCGGCACGACGATCACCCTCTCCGCCTCTCTGGTCTGACCACAGGGGCCACTCCCGGCCCGGGACACACCCAGGGTCAGTGACCCGCATGGTTCCCGCGCGGCTATACGCGTGGTACACACATGCGGGTCACTTCTCCTGTCCGCCAGCAGGGAGTTGCCCCATGTCATCAGAAACGTCACGACCGCGAGCCACACGTCGTCAGGTCCTGGCCGGCAGCGGCGCCGCCGTCGCCTCCATCGCCTTCACCGGAGCGTTCTCCGAACTCTTCGCGGGCACCGCGGCCGCCCGGGGACACAGCGGGTACGGCCCGCTGGTGCCCGACCCCGACGGCCTGCTCGACCTTCCGAAGGGCTTCCGCTACCGGGTGCTGTCCCGGGAGGGCGACCAGCTCCGCTCCGGCGAGGGCCCGGTCCCCAGCAACCACGACGGCATGGCCGCCTTCGCGGGCCGTCACGGCCACGTCCGCCTGGTGCGCAACCACGAGAACCGCGTCACCGCGAAACGCCCGGTCCCGACCGTCGAGGGCCTCACCTACGATCCGATGGGCAAGGGCGGCTGTACGGCCCTGGAGCTGGACGGCCGCAACAACGTCCTCGGCGAACGAGTCGCCATCGCCGGCACGGCGGTGAACTGCGCGGGTGGCCGCACCCCGTGGAACACCTGGCTGACCTGTGAGGAGACCGAGGACAGAGCCGGTACCAACGGCTACACCAAGGACCACGGCTTCATCTTCGAGGTGGACGGCGCCGATCCGCACCGCACCGGGGCCGTGCCGCTCACCGCGATGGGCCGCTTCCAGCACGAGGCCATCGCGATCGACCCGAAGAACGGGATCGTCTACGAGACCGAGGACGCGTTCGAGAAGCCGTTCGGGCTCTTCTACCGCTTCCTGCCGGACAAGCCGCTCGGCGGTACCGGCTCGCTGCGGGCCGGCGGCCGTCTGGAGGCCATGCGGGTTCCGGGCGTCCCCGACCTCTCCATGGTCCAGGAGACCGGCGCGAGCTTCGAGGGCATCGAGTGGGTTCCCGTTCCAGATCCACTGGCGGCCGAGACAGCGATCCGGTTCCAGGACTTCGGACCGAGGGGCATCACCCACGCACAGAAGCTGGAGGGCTGCTACTGGGGCGGGTCCGCGGTCTACTTCGTCTCCAGTTTCGCGCACAGCGCGGAGGGGGCCGCCGCCGACCACTACGGCCAGGTGTGGCGGTACGAGCCCAAGCGGCGCCGCCTCACACTCGTGATCGTCTTCGGCCCCGGCACCGACGTGCAGCTGCCCGGCGAGTCCCCGGACAACATCTGCCTGGCCGCCGACGGCGGGCTGATGGTGTGCGAGGACGGCGGCGGCGCGCAGCATGTGTTCGGCCTGACGCGGCGCGGCGAGGTGTACGCGATGGCGCGCGGGCGGCAGAACATCGGGACGCCGCAGGAGCCCGAGTGGGGAGAGTTCGCCGGGGTCACGTTCGCTCCGGACGGCGGGACGATGTTCGTGAACTGCTACACCCCGGGGACGACGTTCGCGGTGACGGGGCCGTGGCGCTGACGTGTTGACGTGCTGATCCATTGAAGTACCGGAGGGGGCGGGCAGCCGGTGTCCGCCCCCTCCGCGCCGCCCGGACGGGGCCCGTGTTCCGCGCTGCGGAACAGTCGGCGCGACGATCGGACGAACGGGCCGCGGGCCGAAGGGAGTTGATCCAAGAAGCCTCGGCGCGACGCCGTTCGCGGAGATAGGCTCCCGCCTGGTTCCGCGTGCCTCCGCGGGACCTGCCGCACCGGCCGGGAGGGAAGGACACCTCACCGTCAGCGGTGTGCGGCACACCTTCTGCAGCCTCGAAACCAACCCCCGATGGGACGTGAACCATGAGGCACGAAACCGCACGGCACGACATCACCGTCGTCGGCGGCGGTCTGGCCGGTGTCTGCGCGGCGATAGCCGCCGCACGGCTCGGCCGTACCGTGGCACTCATCAACAACCGGCCGGTTCTCGGCGGGAATTCAAGCAGCGAAGTCCGGGTCTGGGTCGTCGGCGCCACCGCGCACGGCAACAATCACCACGCCCGCGAGGGCGGCATCATGGGCGAACTCTTCGTCGAGAACCAGTTCCGCAACCCGGACGGGAATCCGTACTACTGGGACATGGTCGTGCTGGACGCGGTCCGGGCCGAGCCCGGGATCACGCTCTACCTCAACACCGACGTCCGGGAGGTGGACGCACAGGGCCCCGAGGACGCCCGGCACATCAACGCCGTCACCGGGTGGATGATGGGCTCCGAGCGGCACATCCGCTTCGAGAGCGAGCTGTTCCTGGACTGTTCGGGGGACGGTCTGATCGGCGCCCTGGCTGGTGCCCGGCACCGCATCGGCCGGGAGTCCCGGGCGGAGTACCACGAACCGTGGGCACCGGAGGAGGCCGATCGCATCACGCTGGGATCGACCCTGCTCTTCTACACCAAGGACGCCGGACACCCGGTCAAGTACGTGCCGCCGTCCTTCGCCAAGAACATCGCCGAAACCTCCATCCCGCGGCGGCGCATCATCAAGTCCGGCGACAACGGCTGCGCGTACTGGTGGATCGAGTTCGGCGGAGAGCTGGACACGGTGCATGACAACGATGTCATCCGTGACGAGCTGTGGGCGGTCATCCACGGCATCTGGAACCACATCAAGAACTCGGGCGAGTTCGACGCCGACGACATGACGCTGGAGTGGGTGGGTTCGGTGCCCGGCAAGCGCGAGTACCGGCGCTTCCTCGGCGACTACGTGCTCCACCAGGGCGACATTCTCGGCCAGACCGAATTCGCCGACCAGGTCGCGTTCGGCGGCTGGTCCATCGACCTGCATCCGCCGAAGGGCATGTACTCCGACGGGGACGGCGCCAAGCAGCGCTACGCGGACGGGGTCTACCCCATTCCCTACCGGAGCCTGTACTCGGTGAACACGACCAACCTGCTCCTGGCCGGGCGCAACATCTCCGCCAGCCATGTCGCCTTCGGCTCGACCCGGGTCATGGCGACCTGCGCGACGGTCGGCCAGGCCGCGGGCACCGCCGCCGCGCTCTGTGCCGCGCGGGGTGTCGCCCCGCGAGCGCTCGACGTACCCGCGCTGCAGCGCACGCTGCTGCGGGAGGACGCCTCCGTCATCGGTCTGGCGTCGAGCGACCCGGACGACCTGGCCCTGCGCGCCACCGTCACGGCCTCGTCCAGCCTGACGGACCTGGGTGCCGGGGCGCTGCCGGAACGCCTGTCGCTGACCGCCGACGCCGGCCTGGTGCTTCCCGTCGATCCCGAACTGACCGGCCTCGAACTGCTCGTCGACGCCGATCGGGACACGGCACTCGTCGTCGAGCTCCACGACCCGGAACTCGGCCAGAACTACGTCCCCCGCCGCCTCGTCGACTCCGTCACCGTCCCGGTCGCCGCCGGGTCGAAGCAGTGGGTCAGGACGGGGCTCCGGTGGACTCCGGAGAGCGCCCGCAACGCCTTCGTCCTCGTACGGGCCAACGCGGACCTCGCCCTGTACAGCACCGACGGACCGGTCCCGGGCGTGCTCGCGTTCACCCGCGTGCCGCTGGACCCGGCCGCCGAGTCGCCGCAGCCGCTGCGCGAGTGGACCGACAACGGCCTTCTGCGCCGCGCCTTCTGCTTCCGGGCGGGCGAGACCGCCGCGTACGCCCCCGCCAAGGCCGTGGACGGTTACGCCCGTCCGTACGCCGGTCCGCACATGTGGGTCTCCGGGCCGCTCCGGGACGGCGACGGGGCGTGGCTGGAGCTGGCCTGGCCGCGGCCGGTCACGCTCCGCCGGATCGACGTGCTCGCCGACGACGACGTCAACGAGGACCTGATCAACCTGCACCACCACCGGACTTCGTTCGAGACGCTGCCCACCCTGCTGCGGGACTACCGCGTCGAGGCGCGCGAGGCGGACGGCACTTGGCGGACCGTCTCCCGTACGGACGGCAACCGGCGGCGCCGTCAGGTGCACACCCTGGACGAGCCGGTCACGTCGACGGCGCTCAGGATCGTCGTCGAGGCGACCAACGGAGCCCCCTCGGCGCACGTCGTGGCGGTCCGCGCGTACGCGTAGCAGCCGTGTGACCGCGATGCATGGTTCGCGGGCCCCGGTGAGGACGCAGCGCCTCCATGCGTGCCGGGCGCCGGGGGACGGAATGTCACCCGGGCCCGGTGCGTCACGCAGGTCTTCTCTCCGAGGGGGATCAGGCGGCGGCGATGAGCTTCTCCAGAACGGCCGCCACGCCGTCCTCGTCGTTGGACAGCGTGTGGTGGCTGACCGCGGACAGCACTTGGGGGTGAGCATTGCCCATTGCGTAGCCGGTGCCGGCCCACTCCAGGATGGTCAGGTCGTTGGGCATGTCGCCGAAGGCGATCACGTCCGAGGCGTCGATGCCCCGCTCGGCGCAGAGCGCGGACAGCGTGCCCGCCTTCGTGACACCGGCGGCACTGACCTCCAGCAGCCCGCTGCCGCCGGAGTGGGTGAACTGCGCCTTCCCGCCGGCGGCGTTCTCGGCGGTGCCGAGAAGGGCGTCCGCGTTCATCTCCGCCGACCAGACGAGCAGTTTGACGAACGGGGCGTCCAGAGCCCAGAGGTCGTTGACGGAGCCGACCGGGAACTCGGACTCGGCGTCCTCCGGGAGCCTGTGTCCGTAGCCGGGGGCGAACACCACCTTGTGGCCCGTCTCCACCGCGAATCCCACGCCGCCCACCGCTTCGGACAGCGCCTCGGCGACTTTGCGCGCCTCCTCGGCCGGCAGGGCACGGGACCTCAGCACGGAGCCTGTGCCGACGTCGTACACCAGAGCCCCGTTGCTGCACACTGCGGTTCCGGTCAGCTGTGAACGGGCGGCGATCGCGTCCACGAAACGGGGCGGGCGGGCCGTGACGAAGACGACCTCCGCGCCTGCCGCAGTGGCGTCACCGAGTGCGCGCACCGTCCGTTCCGAGACAGTTCGGTCGTTGCGCAGCAGGGTGCCGTCTAGGTCCGTGGCGATCATCTTGGGAATCATCGGGGCATCGTACTGATCTGCCGGACGCCCACTCAGCGGCTGGCCTGAAGTATTCCGAAAATGTCTTTGATTCATGCACCATCTATTTGCGTGATGGTGGGCGTGTGCTGTGATCGGGGCGGCTATCGACCGAATGTCAGGATTCTTCCGTGTCCTGAATTAAACCGTCAATATTTGGACAGCACCTACGGCCGGTGCCCTTTCTCGCCAAGAGTCGGGCGTGATCCTCTGTGGGCCGGAAGACGCACCGAAAGGGCTATTGCAAAGCCACCCTCATTACTCCTGGCGTATTCCCTATTGCCTGCAAGGGGGAGATTGTCCATGGCTGTTCCGCTCGCTGCCGAGGGTTCGTTCTTCGCTGACGTCGGCGCCGCTAGACCACTCGGCGGAAACGCGATCATGGATTCGGCGCGCTCCCGTCTGCTGTTCTCGAACGACGGCCGGCGCTATCTGGCAACGCGTAGCCACTGGGAGAATGCCCCGGCCGGAACAGTGAACGGGCCGGAACCGGCAGGAGTGCGGTCGGAGCCCGGCTCCCCGGCCCGTCCGGGCGTCGCATCCCATGCCGGATACGGAGGCCCGGGCTCGTTCATCGTCGACATGCAGGGCATCGACGCCTTCCTGTTCGCCCGGGCCAAGTACTTCCGCGACGAGGCCGCCCGCCAGGCTGCCGTCGCCCTCGGCCTGGTGCACCAGGACACCTCCTACCTTCGGATCGGTGCGGCCGGTGCGCCTCCGACCGCTCACCACCCCGGCGGCGAGGTGGTGGAGCACTCCCTGCTGAGCGGCCCGGCACTCGCGGGCGCCTCCCGCACGTCGAGCGGTCATCTTCCGGGCGGCAGCGAGTTCAGCGCGGTGGCGCCGCTGCGCACGGACAGCTCGCCCGACCTGCTCGACCTGCGCAGCGTCTACTCGCACACAGCCTTCCTGCCGAGGATCGCGGACCCGGCCACAGCTCCGGTCCCCGGCCATCTGCTGCGGCTGGAGGGCGCATCCGGTGGGCTGAACGCGCTGGACGCCGTCACGGCCTATGCCCGTGCCCGAGGGATTACGTCGTACGCGATCCGGATGTTCGTCTCCGTCGCCGACGAAGCCGATCCGCCGGTGATCGTCGGGCGAGTCCTGCGCCGTATTCCTCGCCGTCGGCTACGCACCGTTCAGGAGGCCACGGATATCGCCTCGGAGCAGATCTTCCGGCTGCGCTCCGGACAGGAACTTCACTGTTTCGGAACGCACTATCCGCGCCGGTCAGTCGATTGGGAGAAATTCCGGGGAGGAAAACCGTACGAGCCACGCGGCCATATTCACATGACGCTCCGCGGAAGGGCTGCCGAAGCGCAACAGCATGCCGTCTCGCATCTGCGGGAGCTCTATGTGACACCGGGCACGGAATGCCACGTCGTGCTGACTCCGGTAGCCGAAGTGGTCAGCGTCGAACCAGTCGTCCAGCGCGGCAACAGCCTCGTGAGCCGGTGCAGCAGCCGGACCGTTATTGAAGAATTGGACCGAATCTCATGGAGTAGATTAACTTGATCCCTTCAATTCCAGCAGAGCCCGGACAGAAATGGCTGGTACTGGATGTCGACCGCACTCTGATCAACACCACGTCCTGGTACCGGGCCTGTGTCGCGCCCGGGCTGCTGCTCTCCGCAGAGGCCGTGGCAGAGTTCCGGGCCGCCAATGAACGTACCTACGGCCCGGACCCCACCCTCCCGGAGGGCGAGTTCCGTCAGCTGACTCTCGATCTGCTCAACTCGTCCTCCCCATCGGGCTGGTCGGCGAAGCGGCTGCGGCAGGCCGGCTGCCGTATCGCACGCGACCTCTCGCTCTACCCCGAAGTCGCCGCGTACCTGAGGCACATTCGCCACGAACAGGCGCCGTGGCAGCGGATCCTCTTCCTGAGCGCCGGCTACCAGCCCTTCATCGCGGGAGTCGTCGAGGGCCTGATGCGAGACGCCCTCCTGCTGGGGCTCCCGTACGAGGTCGTGGGTTCGACTCTGGACTTCCCCGACGGCAATTGCGTGCAGGGCGTCGTCGTGGACGGTGACGGCAAGGACGCGGTGGTCTCCCAACTCCTCGATGCGGGGGCCGGGATCACGCTCCTGGCCGACGACAACCACCATGACCACCGCATGTTCGACCGGGTCGAGACGTCCGGCGGTCGAACGCTGCGCGTACGCCACGAGCCCGGCCGCACGACCAGCCGCAGCTGGAGCGATCTCCTCGCCGACGACCCGCATCTGGACCTCCAGACCCGCCTCGCCGGCGGAGACACCCGCTACGCCCTGGACCGGTCCCGCCCCGCCGCCGACCGGTGCGCGGAGCGGCTGGACCGCCTTCCGCCGACGGACAACAGCGTCGGCACCGGAGTCATGGACGCCGGCGAGTTCACTGACGCGCTGAATGCCCTGCAGGAACGAATCGCCACCGTTGACGGCGGGGACCGCCTGCGCCGCTACGTCCTCGCCTGTGTGTACACCGACGGCGACCAAATCCGGCTGCGCGGGCGGCTCTTCCACCTGGGCTCGCCGCCCTACCTTCTGCCGGAGCCCCGCACCAGCCGTGCACGCTGGCGCGAGGCGCTCGACGGCGCGCTGGACGCCCTGCGGCTCCTGGACCGCGCGGCACCGCCCGGCCGGTGGACCGCGTTCACCTCCGCCGAGCGCTGGATCGTGCTGTGCATCCTCGACCACCTCAAGAACGCGGCCACCCACGCCCTCGACGTCCTGACCCGGGCCGGCCTCGCCCACGACACGGCGGACACCCTGGATGACGAACTCGAATCCCTGGTCGAGGACAGTCACCTCGCCTACTGGAGCGCCGTGTTCGGCACACCACGCCTCGATGTCGTTCACCGTGCGGTCGCGTGGCAGAGACTGTGCATGTTCGTGGACGAGTACGCGGAAATACCCTTCCGCATGCGGGAGCTGGACGACCCCACCGTGATCGCCCGGTCCGTACTGTCCCTGTCCCGGCAACTCGACGAGCGTGGAGAGTGGCCGACGGGAATCGTCGACTTCCAGTCCGGGGCGCTCGACCTCGGATTCGCCTTCTCCTGCATCACCCGGCTCACACACCCGCACCGCCCCGCCGTGGGGGTGGCCCACGCCGTCTACTCGTCCAAGGACCTGCTCCGCGGCCTCGACCACACCGCCCCGCTCAACCCCGACGCCTTCCTCTCCCGCATGGCCAAGCACTTCCGGGAGCGCGTGTACTCCTGGCTGGACAGCGACGGGCTCGTACTCCTCTACGACAACAACGTCACGACGTTCTCCACTCTGGCCGTGGCCAAGCGAGCGCTGGGATCGTCCGCGGCGCAGATCCGCGCCGCGGTCGCCTGCATCAACTACGACAACATTGCCCGGCGGCTGCGCGGACTGCCCGGCGAGGAGCTGTGCGAAGGATGGCAGGACGTCCTCGATCTCCGGCCGGTGACCGACTACGTCACCGCCTTCGCCACATGGGGCACCAGTGCCAAGACCCGCGAACTGCACCGGATGTACTCGGCACCGGCCGAGGTGCCTCGGCTCCCCGTGGACGTCCCGCGGACCGCGGCCGAAGGACGGACCGGGAGCCCGGACAGACTGCTTTTCAAGGTCTGCCGGGTGCACAATCCCTTCGACCTGGCCACCGTGCTCGCGGCCGGCGCCCACGCCATCGGCGTCCATGTGGTGTCACCACCCGAGCCCGCCTACTCGGCAGGCCAGGAGCGCCACCATCCCTACGACCGTGCCCCCGTTCGCCGCCCCGATCTGCCGCTCGCCCACTACGAGACCGAGTCGATCCGGCTGATGGCCACGATGATCCCCGCCGGCCTCAAGGTCGTTGCGGTGATGGAGAACGTACCGACCGGCCGCGACTGGCACGCCCTCCTCGCCACACTCCAGCTGCCCGACACCACGGACCTTCAGCTCCAATGCCGGGTCACTGAGGCCCAGTTGGCACAACTGCGCCTGTCGGTGCCGGCCGGCCTGGTCTGCGCCATCGGTGCGGACCAGGACGACTTCGAGGAGTATTTCCGTTTTCTCGACGGCGCCCTCGACCCGCTCACGGACCACATCCTGGTCGATCACTCCGTCCATCAGCCCGACCTGATCGCCACGGGAACGACAGCACTCGTACCCGGGCCGGCCCGGACCGAGGACCTGGCGCGCACCATGCGCGGCAATCGGGTTCCGGTGCTGGTCGCGGACGACACCGCGGCCCGAACGGTCGTGGACCGCTGCCGCGCCCTGCGCGACCGCGGCGTCCTCGTGGCCGGCTGCGACACCCAGAACAGCGTCGAGGTACCCAAACACGCGCAGCGCTACCGCCTGGTCAAGGACGCATCCGGCGCACAGGCCCTGGTCCGCAAGTGCCCGGATCTCCTGCGCGAGTGGACCTGGGCGCTCAGCGGTCACTGAGCCGGCCGACGCGCACTCCGGCCCGACGCCGCCCGCCGAGCACATCGGCCGCGACCGTCGGCGAACCCCGCACCGCTTCCCCGCACCCGGTCGGCAGGCCGGCACCGCTTCACCCATCAGCGACACATTCCCACGGAGGAAACTGACATGATCGTGTGCATCGGTGATCTGATGGTCGATGTCTTCACCGAGAACGACGGCACCCAGAGGCGTCACCCCGGTGGCAAGGCCGCCATCTACGCGGTGACCGCCCGCGCCCTGGGCGCACCCTCGGCCGTGGTCGGATGCCTGGGCGCCGACGACGACGGCGCGGACGTCATCGGTTCGCTGTCGGCGTCCGGAGCCGATTTCTCGGCCGTGGTCGTACGCGAGGGCGAGACGACGGGCGCCGACTTCTTCGAGGCCGGCGGTTGGCGGATGGAGCGTGGCGCCAACTGGGCCCTCACCTCCAAGGACGTGCACGCCGCGCTCACCGGGCTGACCGAGCGAGCGGGGAACGACGTGAGCACCGTCATCGTCAACCAGGGGATTCCCCTGGATGCCTCGCAGGAGGCCGTTTCCTACGCCCGTGAGCACGGGCTGTTCCTGGTCCTTCACCTCGGACCGGAAGCGATCGAGGAGAGGCGCAAAGTGGACCCGCGCTTCTACCCGCTCGCCGATGTCATCGTGGTCAGCCAGCGGGAGGCGGATGTGCTCGCCGAGCATCTCGGTCTCGACGCCGGCCGCACCGGTGGGGATCTCGCCCGCCTGCTCTTCGACGCGACGAACCCGCGATGGGCGCTGCTGCTCTCGCACGGCGTCGGCGGTGCCCACCTGGTGGCACGCGACGGCGACGAGGTGGTGACAGCCAGCGTGCCGCCGAGCAGCGGCTCCGACCACGAGGTGGAGAAGTACATCGGTGCGAACGACACAGCCGTGGCCGCCTGGATCACCCACCTGGTACACGGAAGGCAGGGCACGTCGGCGCCCGTTTTCCGGGAGACCGTGGACGCCCTCGCGCATTCGGTCGGCCTGGCCGCGATGACGCTGGAGCACCGGGGGCCGCTCACCGTGGCGGTGGACACGCCCGAGAAGTTCGGACGGCTGGAGGCCCAACAGGCGTGAGACCCGCGTACCGGACGTCATCGCACGCCCTCGGGCTTGCGGTGATGTCCGGTACGCGCCTACCGCGCGCACGCCGGTCGTGATCGACTCGGTCGGGGCCCTCGCCGTCCGTGTCACTCCTCCCCTCCCCGCCACCGAAGGCGACGCCGGACACACCGCTGAGCGCCGGAAGACGGAGTAACGCCTTGCCTCTCGCTGTCTACGTGCTCGGCATGAGCGCCTTCGCGCTCGGCACGTCGGAGTTCATGCTCGCCGGGCTGTTGCCGGCCATCGCGTCGGACCTGGGGGTGTCCGTCCCCGATGCCGGGCTGCTGGTGTCGGCCTTTGCCGTCGGCATGCTCGTCGGCGCACCTCTGCTGGCCGTACTCACTCTGCGGATGCCCCGACGGGCCACGATGGCCGGACTCCTGCTGGTCTTCGTGCTCGGCCACGTCCTCGGCGCGGTCACCGACGACTACGCGACGCTCTTCGCATCACGTGTCGTCAGCGCCCTGGCGTGTGCGGGGTTCTGGGCCGTCGGGGCGGCGACGGCAGTCTCCCTGGTGCCGTCGGACCGGCGGGGCAGGGCCATGGCCGTGATGGTGGGAGGCATGACCGTGGCCAATGTTCTCGGGGTGCCCTCCGGGGCATACGTCGCACAACAGTTCGGCTGGCGTGCCGTCCTGTGGTGTGTCGCGGTATGCGCCCTGCTGGCCCTGGCCGGCCTGCTCGCACTGGTTCCGCAGGGTTCCGGCTCCGGCGGTTCCGGTCCGCGCCTCCGGGCGGAGCTGCGGGCCTACACCGACGGCAGGGTGTGGCTCGCGCTGGCCACGACCGCGCTGACCTCGGCCGGGATCTTCGCCGCGTTCAGCTACCTGGCGCCTCTGCTGACGGACACCGCGGGCCTCCCGGTGTCATGGGTGCCCGGGTTGCTCGCACTGTTCGGGGTCGGCTCGGTCGCCGGGATCACCCTGGGCGGACGGTTCGCCGACGGGTACCCTTTCGGCACCCTGTACGCCGGAATCGGAGCCGTCGCACTCGTCCTCGCGACGCTGGCACTGGCGCTACCGACGGGGGCGGCCGTGCCACTGGCGGTGGCGGTGTTCCTCTTCGGGGTGGCCGGTTTCGCCGTCAGCCCGGCCCTCAACGCTCGCGTCTTCGCCCTGGCGGACGCCGCTCCCACCCTCGCCGGTGCCACCAACGTCTCGGCCTTCAACCTCGGCAACACCATCGGCCCCTGGCTCGGCGGCCTCACGATCGACGCCGGCCTCGGCTACCCCTCCGTCTGCTGGCTCGGCGCCGGCCTCAGTGTGGCGGCTCTCGGCACGGTCGGCGTGTCGGCCACGCTCTCGCACCGCAGGGCAGCCGGAACCACTTCGGGCCCCGGACCTCACGACCGGATGGCCGGCCTCTGAATTCCCCCGATCGCCGACTCGACCGCCCCCGATTGCCGACTCGACCGCTTCCGGGGCCCTGAGCCGTCACGCAGACGGCGGAAGCCGGTAACCGATGACGCGGCTCCGGACGGGAGCGGATGCGGCTTCGCGGGTGCGGCCGGCCGGCCTCCCGCCTTGGCGCGGGCCGCGGTGCCGGCAGAGCTCGCCCGGGTGAATCCGGGCGCGACTCCGATACGGAGAAGGGGCATATCTACCCATTAGTCACATAAGTCGATACTTTTCATTGGTGACTCATTCCGTTCGGAAAACGACCGCTCTGACCGTTCTTGGTGTGGTGCTGGGCGGCCTCACCGGCTGTGGGGGCCATGGCAGCGCGCCCGCCGACGGCCCCCCGGGCGCAGGGCGTTCACCTGTTGTGGCCCATGCGCCGTCGCACCCGGCCTCGGCCCTGCCGCCCACCCTGGCACCGGGCCCCGGCGGGCTGACACCGGTCTTCGCGCACGGTGCGAGGACCGGCGAGAAGGTCGTGGCGCTGACCTTCGACGCCGACATGACAGCCGCCGAGGGTCCGCGCGCGGCGGCGGGCGAGCACTTCGACAATCCCGAACTGATCGATTTGCTGCGCGACTTGGAGGTGCCCGCGACGGTGTTCATGACGGGGCGGTGGGCCGATGAGTACCCGGCGCAGGCCAGGTCCATCGGCGCCGATCCCCTCTTCGAGATCGCCAACCACTCGTACAGCCACTATGCCTTCACGTCGCCCTGCTACGGGCTGCCGGACGTGGCGAAGGACGGCATGCGCGCCGATGCGGCGCGGGCCTTCGCCTCGTTCCGGAAGGCCGGGGTGCGCAACACGGTGCCCTACTTCCGCTTTCCCGGCGGCTGCTACGACGAGGCGTCGCTGCGCGCCCTCGCGCCCGAGAAGGTGACGGCGGTGCAGTGGGACGTCATCGGCGGCGACGCCTTCGCGACGGACGCGGACGCGGTGGCCGAACAGGTGCTGGAGGGGGTGAAACCGGGCTCACTGGTCGTCATGCACTGCACCCGCAGCGCGGCACCGGTCACGGACGAGGCGGTGAGCCAGGTGGTTCCCGAACTGCGCAGGCAGGGGTACCGCTTCGTGAAGGTCTCCGACCTGATCCGCACGGTGGCCACCTCCTGAGGCTGTCCCGCAATCCCTCGCGGGCGTGCGGGACAGTCCTTGGCTCAGCCGCGCAGGGAGGCCAGTCGGCAGGCGAGCGCGGCCCCCGCGGCGGCTAGGGCCTTTCGTTTGGATCAGGCCGTATCAGGGAGCGGCACCGGGGCACGCGAGCCCGGCATGATCCAAACGAAAGACCCTGGGACGGCGGCCACGACGAGCGGCAGGACAGGCATGTGCACCGTGCCCGTCCGCGACCCGGTGACCAGTCCCGTCACGGCGGTGTTCGCGGGCGAACCGCCGGTCACCAGGGCCAGCAGCACGGCGAGCACGGTGGCGGCGACCGACCAGACCCGCCGGTGCAGCAGCGGCCGGGTGCAGAGCGCGCCGGCCACCGCCCCCATCAGCACACAGCAGGCGGCGGCGAGCAGCCCCGCGATCCCGGCGGGCAGCAGCGCCACCCGGACGGTGTTGTCGGTGCCGGCCGGCCTGCTGATCACCAGCACGATCAGGGTGGCGGCCGTGCCCAGCAGCCCGGCACAGCCGAGCGCGGCGAGCAGCGCCGCCAGATGCGCCTTCGCCGATCCGGCCACCGCGGCGGTGACCGTCCGGGCGGTGGGCGGTTCCTGGTTGGCACAGAGCTGTACGAGCCAGGCGGTGACGGGCAGGAGCCCGGCGGCGGCGTAGCCCGAGCGAGTCGAGGACCGGCTGCCCCCACTGCACGCCGACGCCGACGCCGACGAAGGCCGCGTACAGCAGGACCGGGGCGAGCCGGCGCTGGGAACGGACCAGCAGGGCGGTCATGGTGCCTCGGGGGTCGGGGTGCGGTGTGCGGACCCGTCGGCCCCCGGGCCCTGCGCGGGGCCGGGTGCGGCGGTCAGCCGGCGGATGTGCCAGGGCGGTCGGGCGGTGAGCAGGGCGCGCAGCAGCGCGTCGGAGTGCGCGGCCGCGACGGTGAGCCGCACGCCCCCGTCGGCCACGGGCGTGTGCCCCGGATCGCCCGGCAGTCCGGCGGGGAGCGCCGCGCCGGGCGGGCCCGCCGCCTCGATCCGTACCCGCGGGCCCGTCTCCGCGGCCGTGTCCCGGAGGCGGCGAGGAGGCCGTTGCCCTCGATCCGGAACACGGCGTCGACCGCCCCGGCGAGCCTGCGCGGGTCGTGGTCGACGAAGACGACGGTGGCGCCGGCGGCGACCCGTTCGGCAACGGCCCGGTCCAGCCCGTCGCGGGCCACCGTGTCGAGCCCGGTCCAGGCCTCGTCCAGGATCAGCAGCTCGGGCTCGGCGAGGAGCGCCTGGGCGACGGCGACCTTCTGGCTGGTGCCCTTGGAGAGTTCCGGAAGCGGTGTACGGGCATGGGCGGCGGCTCCGAAACGGGCGAGCCGGGACCGGGCGCGGTCCGCCGCCTCGGAGGTCCGCAGGCCGTGGATGCGGCCGAGATGGACGAGGTACCCGGCCGCGGTGAACGGCAACGCGGCCGGGAAGCGCTCGGGAACGTATGCCATACGCGCTCCACGGCCGGTGATCCGGCCCTCCGACGGGGCGTCGATCCCGGCGAGCAGCCGCAGCAGTGCCGACTTGCCGGTGCCGTTGGCCCCCTCGATCCGGACCAGGGCGTGCGCGGGCAGGTCGAGGTCGACCCCGCGCAGCACCCAGGGGCCGCCGGGTCCGTACCGGCGGCCGACCCCGCTCAGCCTCAGTTGGCCGTCTTCTCGGGCTTGGCCTCGCTGGGCCGTACGATCACGAATCCCTCGCCGTCCAGCCGCAGTTGGACGGCCTCGCCGGATCCGCCGCGGATCATCGAGCCGACGCTCTGCGAACGGTGCAGCGACGTGGTCAGGTTGGCGCTCCAGCCGACCACCGCGTCCGTGTCGACGCAGACCGGCTGCTGCGGCGTGACGGGAATCACGATGGGGTGTCCCTCGCACATCAGGCCGAGCTTGCCGTAGCCGGTGAAGACGCTGTTGAAGAGCCCGCCACCGGTCATCCCGGCGCCCTTCACGGTCTTGATCTCGTAGGAGATCGTGGGGTCGAAGCAGAGCACGTTGCGGCCGTTGATCGTGAGGACGTCGCCGTGCTCCATCTCCACGATGAAGCAGTTGGCGGCCTCGTGCGCGAACCATGCCTCGCCCTGGCCGCGGACCGCCATCAGCGGCAGCCCCTCGCCGGTGACGGCGCGCTTCAGCATGCCGCCTATGCCCTGGCCCTTGCGCTCGAACTGCAGATCACCGCGGAAGGCGATCATCGCTCCCTGGCGGGCGTGCATCTCGCCGTTGACGGCGTACTTGATGGATTTGGCGTTCTGCAGGGTCATCCCGGGGGCCGTCGCCTGCTGTGCCAGGTTCTCGCTGGAAAAGAGATCGCTCTTCATGCGGTGCATCCTCACCCGGAGCGCTCCATTCCGCCAAGAAACCCGGGTCGGGCGGCTGGCAGACTGGACCGGGTGAGCAGCAATGACATTCCCGCGTCCCCGTCCACTCCCCCTTCGCCCGCGGCGGACAGCCCGTTCAGGTCGGAGCCGACGAGCCGCGACGAGGCTCCGCAGTACGTGCTGCCGTTGGTCGTGCACATCGAGAAGACGGATCCCCCGGCCCGTACCGACGCGTTGCGGACCGCGGCCCGCGCGGTGCTCGTGATGCTCTCCGACGAGCGCTCGGCCGGCGAGGGCGAGTGGGCGCGGGCGATGCGGGACTGGCAGGACGCCCGGATCCGCAAGGTGGTGCGGCGGGCGCGCGGCGCGGAGTGGCGCAAGGCGTCCGCGCTGCCGGGCATCACGGTCACGGGCGAGAGCGCCGAGGTGCGGGTCTTCCCGCCGGTGCCGCTGGACGGCTGGCCCAAGGAGCTGGCGAAGCTCCAGGTGTCGGGGACGGATCTGGACGACCCGGAGGCGCCGGCCGGGCCGGATCGCCGGGGTCCGGTGCTCTGGCTCAACCCGGAGCTGGACATGTCGGCGGGCAAGGCCATGGCGCAGGCCGGGCACGGGGCGCAGCTCGCCTGGTGGGAGCTGTCGGACACGGAGCGCAAGGCGTGGCGCGAGGCGGGCTTCCCGCTCTCGGTCGCCACCGCGGAGGCGGGGGGCTGGCGGGAGCTCACGGCGAGCGGTCTTCCGGTGGTGCGGGACGCCGGGTTCACCGAGATCGCGCCCGGGTCGTGCACGGTGGTCGCCGACCATCCGGCGCTTCGACGCGGCTGAGCACCGAAGCGCCGGAGCGGGAACCTCAAATCGACCTCTGAACGTCCCCCTGTTCGGATTCACCACCGCCCTGCGGGGCCATGAGCCCTGCACGGAGCGGAGGAGGGGGACGGCATGAAGCTGGGTATCGGGATCGGCTGGCGGCCGGAGATCGCGGAGGCCGTCGAGACGCTGCCGGGGATCGACTGGGTGGAGGCGGTAGCGGAGAACATCTGCACCGGCCACCTCCCCGATTCGCTGGTACGGCTCAGGGAGCGCGGTGTCACGGTCGTGCCGCACGGCGTCTCGCTGGGCCTCGGCGGAGCCGGCCGCCCCGATCCGGGCCGGCTCGCGGATCTCGCCGCCCGCGCCGAACTGCTCTCCGCGCCCCTGGTGACCGAGCACATCGCGTTCGTACGGGCCGGGGGGTCGCACACCTCCTCTCCGGGGCTGGAAGCGGGCCATCTGCTCCCCGTGCCGCGGACCCGGGACGCGCTGGACGTGCTGTGCGAGAACGTGCGCATCGCGCAGGAGTCGCTGCCGGTGCCGCTGGCCCTGGAGAACATCGCGGCCCTGATCTCCTGGCCCGACGAGGAGCTGACCGAGGGGCAGTTCCTCGCGGAGCTGGTCGGGCGGACCGGGGTCCGGCTGCTGATCGACGTCGCCAATCTGCACACCAACCACGTCAACCGGGGCGAGGACCCGGCCACCGCGCTCGACGAACTGCCGGTGGAGGCCATCGCGTACGTGCATGTGGCGGGCGGTGTCGAGAAGGAGGGTGTCTGGCACGACACCCACGCCCACCCGGTCACCGAGCCCGTCCTCGACGTCCTGGCCGAGCTCCGCTCCCGGGTCGACCCGCCCGGCGTCCTGCTGGAGCGCGACGACGACTTCCCGCCGGCCGGCGAACTGGCGGGCGAACTGGACACGATCCGCGCCACCTTGGACCGGGCGGCGGGGAACACGAAGCGGCCCGCCCCCGGCGCCCTGCCGTCCGCGCGGGCCGGAGCACCGGCGCCCTCGGACGCCACCCGCGACCGGCTCGCGGCCGCCCAGACCGCACTGCTCTCCGCGCTCGTCGCCGGTGGCCCCGCGCCGCAGGGCTTCGACCGGCGCCGCCTCGGGATCCAGAGCCGCGCCCTGGCCGCCAAGCGGGCCGGGGTCGTCGCCAAGGTCGCACCCGAACTGCCGGAGATCCTGGGCACCGGCTACCGGGACGCCTTTCTCTCGTACGCCAGGACCCATCCCATGTCCGCCGGTTACCGGCGCGACGCGCTGGACTTCGCCGAGCAGCTGCTGATCGCGGGCCTGCCCGACGACGACGCCGCCCGACGCCGGCTGACCCACTGGTGGCAGGACCGGGCCGGCGCTCGCCCGCCGCGCCGCACCACCCGGCTGGTACGAGCCGCCCGCGCCGCCCTGATCGGAAGGTGACCGGCATGAACACTGTCGCGCTCGTGGTGGACCTCGGCATCGTGGTCTCCTCCGTGCTCCTGGTGGTGGGGCTCTCACGGGCCCGGGGCGGCGCCGGCGGCACCGTCCACGATCTCCACGAAGCCGCCTTCCTCAACGGCGGTCCGGGCAGGGTCGTGGACACCGCGCTCACCGCGATGAAGGCGGACGGCCGGCTCGCCGTCGGGGGCCCCGGAATCGTCGCCGTCCAGCGGGCCGAGGCCCGTGACCCGGTGGAGCGCGCGGTGCTCCAGGAACACGCCATGGCGCCCAGCGGGGCGCTGCACACCCTGCGCGAGGCGGTGATGCGTCACCCCGCGGTGCAGGAGGTCGGCGACGGGCTGGCGGCCCGCGGTCTGCTGGCCGCACCCGCCGGCAGCCGGACGTGGCGCCGCTGGGGCATCACCCAGGGGCTGCTCTGCGTACTGGCCGTCCCGCTCACCGTCGCGGCGACCGCCGCGCAGGCCCTGTTCGGCCAACTGTCCCCGGACTCCCCCGTGCCCTTCGTCCTCATGGTGCTCCCGGTCGTGATCCTCGGCATGCTCACCGGCTTCATCTGCGCGGGCGTCGCCCGGGGGCGCGTCACCGGGCCGGGGCGCCGGGCCGCCCAGGCGTTCCGCGCCGCCCACGCGTACAACCCGGATCCGGCCCATGCGGTGGCCGTGCACGGACTGCGGGCGCTCCCCGACCCCGAGTTCCAGGCGCAGCTGATCGCGGCGGCCCGGATGCAGCCGCCCGGCCGGCCGGCCGGGCGGCGCACCCACGCGGCGGCGGCGTCCACGGGCACCTCCGCCCTGTTCCTCGCGCCGGTGGTGTGGTGTGCCGGAACGAGTCCCGGTCATGGCAGTTGCGGGAGCTCCGGCGACGGGGGCAGCGGATCGGGCGGCGGTGGCGGGTGCAGTTCCGGTTCGAGCTGTGGATCGGGGTCCGGCTGCGGCGGATCGAGCGGATCGGGCTGCGGTGGCAACAGCGGTTCCAGTTGCTCCGGCGGTGGCTCCAGCTGTGGTGGCGGGTCCAGTTGTGGCAGTTAGGGTCTTTCGTCTGGATCAGCCCGGCGTGATCCAGACGAGAGGCCCTGGGGCGATCCCTACGCCGCCGAATCGTCCGCATGTTGAACAGACCATGGCTTTCCGCGCCTGCCTCGCATAGAAATCCGGCATGCTCTGGGTTCTGTTCCTGCTGGTCGCATGGGGTGCGGCAGTCATCACTTGTGTCCGGCTCTGCCTCGTCTCGGCCCGCACCGGGCTGTTGTCCGGTGCGTCGGCGGATGATGTGCGGAGCAACGGCGCCGGTCATGAACTGACCCTGTACGAGACCGCGTTCCTGGCCGGTGGCCCCCATCGGGTGGTCGATCTGGCGCTGGTCACGATGCATCTGCGCCGGCGGCTGCTGCTCGCGCACACCGGCTGGGCGACGGTCGTCGACCCGGAGGGCCGGGACGAGATGGAGCGTACGGTGATCCGGGCGATAGGGCCGCAGGGCCAGTCCCCGATACCGCCGGTACGGACGGCCGCGGCCGGCGCCGACGCCGTACGCGCCCTGGCCGACCGGCTGGTCGCCGCGGGTCTGGCCCTGCCCGGCGGTGCCGGGACCGATGTCGCCGCCGCGGTGCGCGCGGTGCGCGGTGCGGCCGTGCTGGTGGTCGCGATGGGGGCGGTCACGCTGCTGATGCCCGGTCAGGAGCACGGCCCCGGCGGGCCCCTGGTGTCGCTGCTCGTCCGGTTCGGGCTGCCGCTCGCGCTGACCGTCGGCTGTCTGGCGATAGCCCGGATGGAGATCCACCCGTACAGCTCGTGGGCGTCGCCCGCCGGTCAGCGGCTGCTCGCCGAGAACGAGGTGCCGGTTGCCGGGGCGCCGCGCGATGTCCTGGCGGCGATCGCGGTACGGGGTGTGCGCGCCGTGGACGATCCGGCGCTGCGGGCCGCGCTCGGCGGCTCTCCGGGCGGTCCGCTCCGGTAGTCCGGCCGGTTCGTCACGGGGTGCTGTGCGGTGGTGCGTGTCGAAGGGACGCCGGTGCGGCGCGCTGGACGCGCGCCGCACCCGGAGCCGAACCCGGTGTCGCTGGAACGACGGGCAGCGCGATACGCGCCGGTGCCCGTCGTCTGATCTTCCGGGTCGGGGTGGTCGGAGCCCGCTCGCTACGCGAGCCCGGCCACCAGGTCTGCAACCGACTTCCTGCGCCCCGTGTAGAACGGGACCTCTTCGCGGACGTGCATCCGCGCCTCGGAGGCCCGCAGGTGACGCATCAGGTCGACGATGCGGTAGAGCTCGTCGGCCTCGAAGGCGAGGATCCACTCGTAGTCGCCGAGCGAGAAGGAGGCGACGGTGTTGGCCCGGACGTCGGGGTAGCCGCGCGCCATCTTGCCGTGGTCCGCGAGCATGCGACGGCGGTCCTCGTCCGGCAGCAGGTACCAGTCGTAGGAGCGCACGAAGGGATAGACGCTGATGTAGTTGCGCGGCGTCTCGTCGGCCAGGAACGCCGGGATGTGCGACTTGTTGAACTCGGCGGGGCGGTGCAGCGCCATGTTCGACCAGACCGGCTCCAGTGCCAGGCCCAGCTTGGTGCGCCGGAAGAGGTTGTACGCCTCCTGGAGCTCGTCCGCCGTCTCGGCGTGCCACCAGATCATGACGTCGGCGTCGGCACGCAGGCCGGAGAGGTCATAGGTGCCGCGGACGGTGATGTCCTTGGCCGCGAGCTGGTCGAACAGCTCCTGGACCTCGTCGGCGTAGCCGGCCCGGTCCGCGGGCAGGACGTCGCGCAGCTTGAAGACGGACCACAGCGTGTAGCGGATGACCTCGTTGAGGTCCTTGGCCTTCTTACCCGCGTTGGGGCCCTTGCTTGATTTCACAGTCTCAGGCGCACTCATACGGCTATTGTCCCGCCTCGCTCCGTGTGCCCTTAACCAGGGTCGACGTGGCGATGATCTCTTCCCCGGGGCCGCCGGTGATGTCGGCCGCGATTTCGTCCGCGGCGCGGTGGGCGCTCGCGATGCAGGCCGGGATGCCGACGCCGTCGTAGACCGCTCCGCAGACCCGCAGCGCGGGCAGCTTGGCGACCTCGTCGCGGATCCGGGCGACCCGGGAGAGATGGCCCACGGGGTACTGGGGCAGCCCGCCGATCCACCGGGTGACCTCGGTGTCCACGGGCTTCGCGGCCAGTCCGGTCGCCTCGGCGAGGTCGCGCAGCGACACGTCGACGAGCTCGCCGTCCTCGCGGTGGATGTGGTCCTCCTCGCCGTAGCGGCCGACGGAGGTGCGCAGCACGACGAGGTCCGGGGCGGACTCGGCGACCCAGTTCCACTTGTGGGTGGAGAAGGTGGACGCCTTGATGGTGCGGCCGTCGACCGGAGGGACGAGGAAGCCGGAACGGCCGTCGAGCACGGTCGTGGCGGCGATGTCGGAGCGGCGGAAGGCCATGGTGACGAGCGCCATCGACGCGTACTCGACACCGGCGAGCTCGGCGGAGGCCGCCGGTGACTCGGCGGCGAGCAGCGTGGAGGCGGACCAGGCGGGGGCGGCGAGCACGATGCCGTCGGCGTGGATGACCCGGGTGTCCGTGCGGACGTCCCAGCCTTCGGCGGTACGGGTCAGGCCGAGGACGGGGGTGGCGGTGAGGATCTCCCCGCCGCCCGCGCGTACGGCATCGGCCACCGCTGCGGGCAGGGTGCCGATGCCGCCTTCGATGCCCTGGAAGACCGGTCCGGTCTGCTGCCGGGCGGCGGCCCGTTCCTGGATGCGCCGGACGCCGTCGAGCAGCGAGCCGCCCTCCCGCGCCGCCTCGAAGAGCTGCGGTACGGCGGCGCGCATCGAGATCCGGTAGGCGTCGCCCGCGTACACGCCGCCGAGCAGCGGCTCCACGAGCCGGTCGACGACCTCGCGGCCCAGGCGGTCGGCGACGTACGCGCCGACGGCGACGTCGTCACCGACGGGGGTCGGGGTGAGGTCGCGCTCCTGCGCGATGCGGGCGAGGCCCTCGGGGCTGAGCAGTGCGCCGAGCGCCGCCGGGTCGCCGGGGACGCCCATCACATGGCCCTTGGGCATGGGGCGCAGTGCGCCGCGCGTCCAGACCGAGGCGGTGGCCGTGGCGGGCGGCTGGAGGCGGTCGCCGAGCCCGACGTCGCGTGCCAGGCCGACCGCCTCCGGACGGCGGGCGAGCATCGACTCGGCACCGAGGTCGACCCGGGTGCCGGCGATCTCGCCGGTCATGAGCTTGCCGCCGAGCCGCTCGGTGGCCTCCAGCAGGGTGACCCGCAGGCCGGTCCCCAGGAGCCGGTGGGCGGCGGCGAGACCGGCGATGCCACCGCCGATGACGACGACATGTCCGGTGCCCGGGTCCGCGCGGTTTATTGAACGCTGCATGCCCCCACTCTCTCAAATCCCTTCCGAGTCCTGAACGTGACTGCTTCGAAACCGGTATTCGGCAACCCGTGCCCCGGTGCACCACGTCGAACCGGCACGATCAACGACCCGCCTTGGGGGGCAGTCATGTACAGACACCGGCATCCCGGCCGTTCATCAGTCCGTCGTCCGCGCCTGGTCCTGGCGGCCGGCCTGGTGGCCGGCCTGCTCGCGCTGAGCGGCTGCGGCGCCCCGGACAGTGCGAGTGACGCGAGTTCCGGCGACAACAAGAAGGCGGTCGGCGCGCCGGAGCGCGGCGCCGCCGACGCGGCGGCCGGGCAGGCGGAGCAGGGGACGGGCGGTTCGCCGTCGCAGCGGAAGAAGACCGACGCCCTGCCCTCCGGCACCCATGTCATCCGTACCGCCACGCTCTCGGTGGAGGTGGGGAGCGTGGCGAAGGCGGCCGCGGTCGCCCGTTCGGCCGTGGAGGGTTCGGGCGGTCTGGTGGCCGGCGAGGAGACCGAGCGGATCGACGACACGCATGAGGTGTCACACCTCGTGCTGCGCGTTCCGCAGGGCGAGTACGAAGCGGTGCTGAAGCGGCTCGCGGGCACCGGAAAGCTGTTGTCGCGCACCTCGTCGGCGAAGGACGTCACCGACCAGGTGGTCGACGTGGAGAGCCGGATCGCCACCCAGCGGGCGAGTGTGGCACGGGTACGGAAGCTGATGGACCGGGCGGAGAAGCTCTCCGACGTGGTCACGCTGGAGGGCGAACTGAGCAGCCGTCAGGCCTCCCTGGAGTCGCTGCTCGCCCAGCAGGCGTCGCTGAAGGACCGCACCACGCTCGCCACGATCACCCTCGACCTCTCCGAGCCGGAGACGGTGGCGAAGGACGACGACGACGGCCCCGGCTTCCTGGACGCCCTCGAAGGCGGCTGGCACGCGTTCGTGACGGCGCTGCTGTGGCTGGCGATGGCGCTGGGCGCCGCGGCCCCGTTCCTGGCCGCGCTGGCCGTGCTCCTGCTGCTGTGGCGGCTGCTGCGCCGCCGGCTGCCCGGACGCCGCGCGCGGCGGACGCCGGGGCCGGACGGATCCTCGCCCGCTCCCCCGGCGTCGTAGCGTGGTCCCTTCGGACCAGGGTCTTCCGTTTGGATCAGGCCGGATCCGGACGAAAGACTCCGAGGTATCGAAGGGACCAGGAATGACGGCGGAGCGACTGGTGGTCATCGGTGGTGACGCGGCGGGCATGTCCGCCGCGTCCCAGGCCCGCAGGCTCAGGGGCCCCGACGAGCTGGGCATCGTCGCTTTCGAGCGGGGCAATTTCAGCTCGTACTCCGCCTGCGGCATCCCGTACTGGGTCGGCGGCGACGTCGCGGCGCGGGACGACCTCGTCGCGCGTACGCCCGAGGAGCACCGGGCCCGCGACATCGACCTCCGGATGCGCACCGAGGTCACGGAGATCGATGTCGCCGGGCAGCGGGTGCGGGCGCTGGACCTGGAAACCGGCGAGGCGTACTGGACGGGCTTCGACAAGCTGGTGATCGCGACCGGAGCCCGCCCGGTGCGCCCGGCGCTGCCCGGCATGGACGCCCCCGGGGTGCACGGGGTGCAGACCCTGGACGACGGGCAGGCGCTGCTGGAGTCCCTGGACCGGGTGCCGGGCAGCAAACGGGCGGTCGTCGTCGGGGCGGGCTACATCGGCGTGGAGATGGCGGAGGCCATGCTGAAGCACGGCTTCGAGGTGACCGTGCTCAACCGCGGCGAGCAGCCGATGGCGACGCTCGACCCCGACATGGGGCGGCTGGTGCACGACGCGATGGACGGCCTGGGCATCACCACGGTCAACCGGGCCGAGGTCACCGCTATCCGGACCGGCTCGGACGGCCGGGTCCGCGCGGTCGCCACGGGCGACGCCTCCTACCCGGCGGACGTGGTGGTGCTCGGGATCGGCGTCGAGCCGGAGACGACGCTGGCCCGCGCCGTCGGCCTCCCGGTGGGCCCGCACGGCGGCCTGCTGACCGATCTGTCGATGCGGGTCGTCGGGCACGACAACATCTGGGCGGGCGGCGACTGCGTGGAGGTCCTGGACCTGGTGGCGGGCCGTACCCGCCACATCGCGCTGGGCACCCACGCCAACAAGCACGGCCAGATCATCGGGTCCAATGTCGGCGGCGGCTACGGGACGTTCCCGGGGGTGGTCGGCACCGCGGTGAGCAAGGTGTGCGATCTGGAGATCGCCCGCACCGGTCTGCGCGAGAAGGACGCCCGCGCGGTGGGTCTGCGGTACGTCACGGCGACGATCGAGTCGACGGGCCGGGCGGGCTACTACCCGGGGGCGCGGCCCATGACCGTGAAGATGCTGGCGGAGTACCGCACGGGCCGGCTGCTCGGAGTGCAGATCGTGGGCCGGGACGGGGCGGCCAAGCGCGTGGACATCGCGGCGGTGGCGCTCACGGCCGGGATGACGGTGGAGCAGATGACCGCCCTGGACCTGGGCTACGCCCCGCCGTTCTCGCCGGTCTGGGACCCGGTCCTGGTGGCGGCCCGCAAGGCGGTGACCGCGGTGCGGCGGGCGGGCACCGCCTGAGGTCCGGTGTGGCGGATCATGGCCGCAGCCCCGGCCATGATCCGCCGCTCGGGCCCTGCGTGCGCGGTGCCCGGCCCGGACCGCTCAGCGCTCGGTGCTGGTGTGCACGTACTCGACGAGCCGGGTCAGCGCGTCGGGGTCCATCGAGGGCATGACGCCGTGGCCCAGGTTGAAGACATGGCCTTCGAGACCGGCGGCCGCGTCCAGCACTTCCTGGGCCTTCTCCTGCACCGTCGCCGTCGGCGCGAACAGCACCGCCGGGTCGAGGTTGCCCTGGAGTGCCTTGCCGGGACCGACCCGGCGCGCGGCCTCGTCCAGCGGGACGCGCCAGTCGACGCCGACGACGTCCGCGCCCGCCTCGCCCATCAGGCCGAGGAGTTCGCCGGTGCCGACGCCGAAGTGGATGCGCGGGACGCCGTACGGGGCGACGGCCTCGAAGACCTTCGCCGATGCGGGCAGCACGGAGCGCCGGTAGTCGGCGGGGGCCAGCGCGCCCACCCAGGAGTCGAAGAGCTGGACGGCCGAGGCGCCCGCCTCGATCTGCACCTTGAGGAAGGCGCCGGTGATCTCGGCGAGCCGGTCCAGGAGATCCGCCCAGAGCTGCGGGTCGCCGTACATCAGGGCCTTGGTGTGCTCGTGGTTGCGGGACGGGCCGCCCTCCACCAGGTAGCTGGCGAGGGTGAACGGCGCCCCGGCGAAGCCGATCAGGGGGGTGGCGCCCAGCTCGGCGGTGAGCAGACCGATGGCCTCGGTGACGTAACCGACGTCCTCGGGCGTGAGGTCGCGCAGCCGGGCCAGGTCTGCGCGGGTGCGGATCGGGTCGGCGATGACCGGGCCGACACCGGGCTTGATGTCGAGGTCGATCCCGATGGCCTTGAGCGGTACGACGATGTCGCTGAAGTAGATCGCGGCGTCGACCTTGTGGCGGCGGACGGGCTGCATCGTGATCTCCGCGACCAGCTCCGGAATCATGCAGGAGTCGAGCATCGGGATGCCCTCGCGGACCTTCAGGTACTCCGGCAGCGAGCGCCCCGCCTGACGCATGAACCAGACCGGCGTGTGCGGTACGGGCTCGCGCCGGCACGCCTTCAGGAACGCCGACTCATGGGTGGCGGAGGTCTTCGTCTGCTGGCCCGTGGGGCGGTCGTTGGCACTCACACTGGAATCTTCGCACGAAGCCGTGACGGCCTCGCCCACTGCCCGATCGTGGCCGAGGTCGTAAGCAGCCGAGCCCGCCAGGGTGTCCCTCCCTGCGCGAAGCGCCGGTTCCGCCTACTCTTCCCCGCATGGCTCCGGCTCAGGGACAGTTCTCCGATCAAACCGATGGCGCTGACAGCAAGGACAGCGAGGAGGGTGGTTCCGTCCCGCCCGCGTTCCGGTCGGCGGTGGACGCGTTGCACTCCGCGCACCTACGCCCCGAGCTGGAGGTGGAGCCGACGAGGCCGCCCAAGCGGCTCGCTCCGTACGCGTACGCCCTGGAGGCGGCGGTCGTCGACGGCGAGGACGATCTCGCCGATGGCCGCCTCGTGCTGCTCCACGACCCGGCCGGGCACGACGCCTGGCAGGGCACCTTCCGCCTGGTGACGCTGGTGCGGGCCGAGCTGGAGCCGGAGATGGCCTCCGATCCGTTGCTGCCGGAGGTGTGCTGGTCCTGGCTGACCGGTGCGCTGGAGGCGCGCGGCCTGTCGTACGGGGAGGCGGGCGGCACGGTGACCCGGGCGGGGTCGCACTACTTCGGCGCGCTGGGCACGAGACGCCCGGCGACCCAGATCGAGATCCGGGCGTCGTGGACGCCCCGTGAGGGCCGCGGCGGGGTGCCGGACACGGCGGCGCATCTCATGGCGTGGGGCGACCTGCTGTGCCAGATCGCCGGCCTGCCGCCGTCGGGCGCCGCGGACGCGGCGGTGGTGACGCTCCCGCAGCGGCGCGGTCCGCAGGTTTCCTGATCTTCTGTTCTGAATTCTCTGGCTGAATCCCTACCCTCGCCGGTAACTGTGCGTCATATTTCATGCACGGTCACCGGCGATTTTTTCGTACAATCGATCGCATGTCCGATTTGCCCGAATTGTTACTCACCAAATCGTGATCTTCCCCTAAAGGAGCACGGGTCTGCTGCCGAAGAGGTCAATGACCCTTCAAGCACGGTTCGCCCCGGCTTCATCCCCGAGCCGGCCCGTCCCGTCCACGCCCCCAGGAGGCCTGGTGTCCGTTCTCCTAGAGCAGCCCGCAAGCCTGGTCGCCTACCGCCCGAACAAGCCGACGGCCATGGTCGTCGTGGCCGACCCGCGCGTCCGTTCCACCGTCACCCGCCATCTGTGGGCACTCGGAGTACGTGACGTCATCGAGGCGTCGTCCATCGCGGAGGCTCGTCCCCGCGTCGGCAACCCGCGCGACATCTGCGTAGCCGACGTCCACCTGCCCGACGGTTCCGGGCTGACCCTGTTGTCCGAGACCCGAGCAGCCGGCTGGCCGAACGGCCTCGCCCTCTCCGCCGCCGATGACATCGGCGCCGTACGCAACGCCCTCGCGGGCGGCGTGAAGGGCTATGTGGTCACCGGCACACGTACCAATATCGGCCACCCCACCCGTCCCGGCGTCGCCCCCATCGGCGCCAATGCCGCCCGTATGCACCGCCGGCCCCCCGGTACCCCGAGCCACCCGGGCGGCTACCGCGAACTGTCCGGCCGCGAGGTCGAGGTCCTCCGGCTGGTCGCCGAGGGCCAGTCCAACAAGGCCATCGGCGTCTCGATGGGCCTGTCCGCCCTTACCGTCAAGAGCCACCTCGCCCGAATCGCCCGCAAGCTCGGCACCGGAGACCGCGCCGGAATGGTCGCCGTCGCCCTGCGAACGGGAATCATCCACTGACGCCCGCACCCCGGCGGGTCCGCGCAGCCGCGGACCGGCTGGTTTGCATTCATCGGCGCCCGTCGACGGAACGTTCCGTCGACGGGCGCCGTACATACACAGATACCCTTGACACGTGACCGACGCCCAAGAGACCGCAGCAGACACTTCACTGCGAACCACCGGGGGCGCTCCCCCGGACGACGTCGCCCCGGCGCCGATCCCCTTGCTCGAACCTCGCGAGGGCATTCCCCCGGTGGTGGCGTCCGACGACGCCCTCGCCCGGGTGGTCGCCGCCTTCGCGGCCGGCTCCGGCCCGGTGGCCGTCGACGCCGAGCGAGCCTCCGGCTACCGCTACGGCCAGCGCGCCTACCTCGTACAGCTGCGCCGTGACGGCGCGGGCAGTGCGCTGATCGACCCCGTCGGCTGTCCCGATCTGTCGGGGCTCGGCGAGGCCCTGAGCGGCAGCGAGTGGATCCTGCACGCCGCCACCCAGGACCTGCCCTGTCTGCGCGAAATAGGGATGACCCCCACCGGGCTCTTCGACACGGAGCTGGCCGGGCGGCTGGCCGGCTTCCCGCGCGTCGGCCTCGGCGCCATGGTCGAGAGCGTGCTCGGCTACTCGCTGGAGAAGGGGCACTCCGCCGTCGACTGGTCCACCCGCCCGCTGCCCGACCCCTGGCTGCGCTACGCGGCGCTCGACGTCGAGCTGCTGATCGACCTGCGCAACTCCCTGGAGGAGGAGCTCGACCGGCAGGGCAAGCTGGATTGGGCCCGTGAGGAGTTCGACTCGATCGCCGCGGCACCGCCCGCTCCTCCGCGCAAGGACCCCTGGCGCCGCACGTCCGGCATGCACAAGGTCCGCCGTCGCCGCCAGATGGCGGTGGTACGGGAGCTGTGGACGGCGCGCGACCTGGTCGCCCGTCGCCGTGACATCTCGCCGGGCAAGGTGCTGGGCGACGCCGCGATCGTCGAGGCCGCGCTCGCGCTCCCGCCGAACGTCCAGGCACTGACCGCGCTGCCCGGGTTCGGCCACCGCATGGGGCGTCGCCAGCTGGAGCAGTGGCAGGCGGCCGTCGACCGGGCCAAGGCGCTGCCGGACACCGAGCTCCCGCAGCCCGGCCAGGCCCTCGCCGGTCCGCCGCCGCCCCGTGCGTGGGCGGACAAGGACCCCGCCGCGGCGGCCCGGCTCTCGGCCGCCCGCGCCGCGGTGTCGGAGCTCGCCGAGCGGCTGCACATGCCGCAGGAGAACCTGATCACCCCGGACACGGTGCGCCGGGTCTGCTGGGAGCCGCCCAAACATCCGACGCCGGACACGGTCGAGACCGCGCTCGCCGGTTACGGGGCGCGTCGCTGGCAGATCGAGCAGGTGGCCCCGCTGCTGGTCCGCGCGCTGGCGTCGGCGGCCTGAGCGGCAGCCGGAGCGGACCCAGGGCCTGTCGTCGCACTGCCGTCGCCGCGCGGCGGAGGGCGGGCCCCAGGGGCGTAATCGCGCCAGGTTGTGCGGGCCGCGGCCGCGTCGTGTTCCCGATCGCCGGACGGGGCTGAAGTCAGCCGCGTCCGGCGATCGGCGTTACGGGGCCGGAGCGGCCCCCGTACCCGGCCCCGCCGCGTGTGACCTTCGCCGCTCCCGCCCCGAGGGGTGGGCAGTCTGGTTACCCGCAAGTAGCATGATGGTGGCGGCGCGCTTCCGGGCGTGCCGCGCAGCAGTGCCATACCGCACCCTGGAGGAGAGCCACCGTGCCTCGTACCATCCGGGACGTCGTCTTCGTCGACGGCGTCCGCACCCCGTTCGGCAAAGCGGGCCCGAAGGGCATCTACCACGAGACCCGCGCCGACGATCTCGTCGTGAAGGCCATCCGGGAGCTGCTGCGCCGCAACCCGGCCCTGGACCCCGCGAAGATCGACGAGGTCGCCATCGCCGCGACCACCCAGATCGGCGACCAGGGTCTGACGCTGGGCCGTACCGCCGGGATCCTGGCCGGGCTGCCGCAGTCCGTGCCCGGTTACTCCATCGACCGCATGTGCGCCGGCGCCCTGACCGCCGTCACCTCGACGGCCGGCTCCATCGCCTTCGGTGCGTACGACGTCGTCGTCGCCGGTGGTGTCGAGCACATGGGCCGCCACCCGATGGGCGAGGGCGTGGACCCGAACCCGCGCTTCGTGTCGGAGAAGCTGGTCGACGAGTCCGCCCTGTTCATGGGCATGACCGCGGAGAACCTGCACGACCGGTACCCCACGATCACCAAGCAGCGCGCCGACGAGTACGCGGTCCGCTCCCAGGAGAAGGCCGCCAAGGCGTACGCCAACGGCAAGATCCAGCAGGACCTGGTGCCTATCTCGGTGCGCCGCACCAACGCCGAGGCCGGCGAGACCGGCTGGGGCCTGGTCACCGCCGACGAGCCGATGCGCCCGGGCACCACGATGGAGTCGCTGGCCGGTCTGAAGACCCCCTTCCGCGCCCACGGCCGCGTGACGGCCGGCAACGCCGCGGGGCTCAACGACGGCGCCACCGCCTCCCTGCTCGCCGCCGAGGACGTCGCCCGCGAGCTGGGCCTCCCGGTGAAGATGCGCCTCGTCTCGTACGCCTTCGCGGGCGTCGAGCCCGAGGTCATGGGCTACGGCCCGATCCCGTCGACCGAGAAGGCCCTGGCCAAGGCCGGTCTGACCATCGACGACATCGGTCTGTTCGAGATCAACGAGGCGTTCGCCGTCCAGGTGCTCGCGTTCCTGGAGCACTACGGCATCGCCGACGACGACGCGCGCGTCAACCAGTACGGCGGCGCCATCGCCTACGGTCACCCGCTTGCCTCCTCCGGTGTGCGTCTGATGACGCAGCTGGCCCGCCAGTTCGAGGAGCAGCCGGAGGTCCGCTACGGCCTGACGACGATGTGCGTCGGCTTCGGCATGGGCGCATCGGTCATCTGGGAGAACCCGCACTTCGACAAGGCAGACGGAGGCAACAAGTGAGCTCCACCACTGAGCTTCTGAAGGGCGCGGCCGAGCTGTTCCCCGGCGAGGTCGTCACGCAGGCGCACGTACGCCACCTGGACCTTCCGGCCGGTGCGGGCCGCTTCGCCCTCATCACGCTGGACAACGGCCTGGACCACACCAAGCCGACCACCTTCGGACCGCAGTCGCTGGCGAACCTGAACGCCGCCGTCGACCAGGTCGAGAAGGAGGCCGCCGAGGGTGCGATCACCGGTATCGGCATCACCGGCAAGCCGTTCATCTTCGCGGTCGGCGCCGACCTCAAGGGCGTCGAGCTGCTGAAGAACCACGACGACGCGCTCGCCATCGGCAAGGGCGGCCACGACGTCTTCCGCCGCCTCTCCGGTCTCGCGGTCCCGACGTTCGCGTACTACAACGGCGCGGCGATGGGCGGCGGTGTCGAGGTCGGTCTGCACTGCACCTACCGCACCGTCTCCAAGGCGCTGCCCGCCTTCTCGCTGCCCGAGGTCTTCCTCGGTCTGGTTCCGGGCTGGGGCGGCTGCGCGCTGCTTCCCAACCTGATCGGTGCCGACCGCGCGGTCTCGGTCATCATCGAGAACTCGCTGAACCAGAACCGTCAGCTCAAGGGCAAGCAGGTCTTCGAGCTCGGGATCGCCGACGCGCTCTTCGAGGGCGCGGACTTCCTGGAGCAGTCGCTGATCTGGACCGCGGACGTGCTGAACGGCACGGTCACGGTGGAGCGTCCCGAGGTCGACCGCGGTGACGCCTGGGACCAGGCCGTCGCGCGCGGCAAGGCCATCGCCGACTCCAAGGTGCACGGCGCCGCCCCGGCCGCGTACCGCGCGCTGGAGATCATCGCCGCGGCGAAGGACGGCGACCTGGGCGCCGGCTTCGACGCCGAGGACCGGGCCCTCGCGGACCTGATCATGGGCGGCGAGCTGCGCTCCGGGATCTACTCCTTCAACCTGGTCCAGAAGCGCGCCAAGCGCCCGGCCGGTGCCCCGGACAAGAACCTGGCCCGTCCGGTCACCAAGGTCGGCGTCGTGGGTGCCGGCCTGATGGCCTCGCAGCTGGCGCTGCTGTTCCTGCGCCGCCTCGAGGTGCCGGTCGTGCTGACCGACATCGACCAGGAGCGCGTCGACAAGGGTGTGGGCTACGTCCACTCCGAGATCGAGAAGCTGCTCGGCAAGGGCCGGATCAACCAGGACAAGGCCAACCGCCTCAAGGCCCTGGTCTCCGGTGTGCTGGACAAGGCGGAGGGCTTCTCCGACGCCGACTTCATCATCGAGGCCGTCTTCGAGGAGATCGGCGTCAAGCAGCAGGTGTTCGCGGAGGTCGAGGCGGTCGCCCCGGCGCACGCGATCCTCGCCACCAACACCTCGTCCCTCTCGGTCACCGAGATGGCGTCGAAGCTGACCCACCCCGAGCGGGTCGTCGGCTTCCACTTCTTCAACCCGGTCGCGATCCTGCCGCTGCTGGAGATCGTGCGCGGCGAGCAGACCGACGACGCCTCGCTGGCCACCGCGTTCGGTGTGGCGCGGAAGCTGAAGAAGACCGCGGTGCTGGTGAAGGACGCCCCGGCGTTCGTCGTCAACCGCATCCTCACCCGCTTCATGGGCGAGATCCAGAACGTCATCGACGAGGGCACCCCGGTCGAGGCCGCCGAGAAGGCCATCGAGCCGCTCGGCCTTCCGATGTCCCCGCTGGTGCTCCTGGAGCTGGTCGGCCCGGCCATCGGGCTGCATGTCTCGGAGACCCTGAACCGCGCCTTCCCGGACCGGTTCACCGTCTCGGAGAACCTGGCCGCGGTCGTCAAGGCCGGCAAGCGCGGCTTCTACGTCTACGACTCCGGCAAGCCGGAGCTGGACCCGGAGGTCGCCGCCCTTCTCGAGCAGGGCGATGTCGTCCTGTCCGAGGAGCAGGTCCGCGACCGGGTCCTGGACGCGGTGGCGCAGGAGATCGGTCTGATGCTGGGAGAGGGCGTCGTCGCCGAGGCCCAGGACATCGACCTGTGCCTGATCACCGGCGCGGGCTGGCCCTTCCACCTGGGCGGCATCACGCCGTACCTGGACCGTGAGGGCGTCTCGGAGCGGGTGAACGGCAAGAAGTTCCTGGCTCAGGGCGTGGCGAGCGTTCCGGCGTAACGCCAGGCCGGTATCGACGGGCGGGCCGTACGGGGAGATCCCCGTACTGCCCGCCCGGCGCCATGCGGCCGGGCGCGATGATGGGGACATGGACATCGAGTTGCTGTGGCAGGCACCGCGGCAGGCCGTCGCCGCCGAGCCGGACCGCTGACACGCGATGGCCGGGGGCGAGCCGTGGACCGTGCGTCCGGCCCATGAGCTGCCGGGTCCTTCCCGGCTTCGGGGGCGGGGCCGGGTGCGTCAGGGATTGCGCCGTCGGTATCGGGTCACGGCCCGGTCCGGGTGTCGGCCGTGTGCAGCTCGGCGAGCAGGTCCTGCTGGCCGGCCAGCATCTCCGTCAGGATCCGCCGCGCCGCGCGCATCAGCTCCGCCACGTCCCCGCCGGCCAGCTCGTACACCACCGTCGAGCCCTCGCGGGTCGCGGTGACGATCCCCGAGCGGCGCAGAACCGCCAGCTGCTGGGAGAGCGCGGCGGGCTCGATCTCGATCTTCGTGAGCAGCTCGCGGACCGGCATCGGGCCGTCCTGGAGGAGTTCCAGCACCCGGATGCGTACCGGGTGCCCGAGCATCCGGAAGAACTCGGCCTTGGCCTGGTACAGCGGAACGGCGGGCTTCACCGCTCACTCACCCCTTCTCCGGTCGGCATGCTGATGCTGTGGCGGACACATCCATTCTCGCGCGCGTCCCGGCCGCGGACGGACGCCGGGCCCGACACCGTTGCGCCACCGCCGACAGCGGCGGCGAAGGCAGGCCGAGGGCGGCCGTCGCCGCCCGCGCGCGCCCGCCCGTCAGCGCTGCAGGACGACCAGTGCGTCGGCCACGGCTCGTTCCCGTACCGGTGCGCCTTCCGCACCCCTGGGCCTGTTGTGGAGCCGTCCGTTCACCACCATCGTGCTGGACCCGCCGCCGTCGAGATTGAGGGCGTCCACAGCCCCCAGGTCGCGCAGGAGCGCCGCCGCCTCCCGCAGTGTGACGCCCGCGCTGTCCGGGCCCCGGCCGTCGAAGACGGCGAGGATCAACGTGCCGTCCGCCTTGATGCCGACGACCGTACGGGGCTGGCGCTCGGTCGACGTATCGCCGGTGAACCCGTTGGCCGCGCCGTTGATCCAGGTCGCTCCGCCGCGCAGCAGCGCGGGGCCCGCGCCCAGCACGGAGGCCTCCGGGGTCAGGATGTTCCGGCCGCCGCTGTCCGTCACGCTCGTCCGCCGGCCGAACGGCGGCCCCTGACGTGCGTGCGCCCGCAGCCAGTCGGCGCCCTCCCCCACGCCGGTGAGGGTGGAGCCGGACCGTGGGATCTCCCCGCCCGCGGGGCTGCGGAGCGCCGTCACCCGGCCGTCCGCGTCGAGCACGGCCTCCGCGCTGCCGGGTGCGCCGGGTGGTGAATGCGCGCCCCATTCGGGAGTGAAGGCGACGATCTCGCTGTCGTCCAGGCAGAGTTGGTTGTGCCGGGGCCGCTGCTCCGGCAGACCCGAACGGGCCAGGCGGTCCCCGCCCGTTCCCCCGCAGCCGACGATTCTTCCCGGCACCCGGTTCACCCCGTCCAGCGCGCGCACCGCTCCGTCCGGCGCGGTCAGCCACATCGCGGATCGCACTTCGTCGATACGGGGCCGGGCTCCGGGGCCGGGCAGGATCAGGGCGGTACGTCCGTTCGCCGCCTCGCTGATCAGTCGGCCGTCGATGGCCAGAACGCCCAGCGGATCTCCTGGGTAGCCGCTGGAGACGGCGGAGTCGGCGGTGTCGAAGAAGGAGCCGTTCACCGCAGCCACCGCTCGTTCGCGCCGCGCCGTCCGGCCGACGGACTCGGTGGTCGCGAGATGGTCGCCGAAGACCGGCTTCACCGTGACCCGGGCGGACGGCCGGACGGTCACCGTGCTGATGAGGACCCGCGCCCCGTCCGCCAGCCGGCGGCTGATCCGCTCCGCCGCCACCCCGCACGGCAGGGTCTGCCCGCACGCTCCGGCCGATGGGGCCGGGCGCGGTGAGTCGTCGCGCCGGGCGGGGCCTCGGCCGGTGCACCCTGCGGCCGTCACAGCCAGGACCAGCAGGACCGCGCACCGGCGCACGAGGCGGTCCCGGTGCGGTCTCACGGTGCCGGTGCCCAGCCTCCGAGCACGCCGGGCGTCGGGCCGAGGTCGCCGACATGGACGGTCACCCGGCCGGGTACCAGGCGCCCGGCGCCGGCGTCGAGGACGTAGTCGAACCAGTCGTAGCCCAGGTGGCCGTTGAACGGGTGGTACGTCACCGCTCCGTCCACCTCGACGCTCGTCACCCCGTGCCGGGCGGGTCCGACCCCGACCAGCCTGACGTCCTCCCCCATTCCGGCGCTGAGGTTCGTCAGCACCCCGCGGTGTCCGGGCACCACCGTCATGCTCCGTCCCTGCGGGGCCAGCGGAGCTATCCGGAAGCCGTGGTTCTTCAGGGAGAACGTGGTGGAGGTGAGGCTCTTTCCGCCATCGGCGATGATGCCCGCTCTGAGGACGGGGACGAGGACGGCGTCGGGCGCGGCATGCCGGTTCACCCGGAGCGTGAACCTGGCGACACGCTCGACGCCGGGGCCCGTCGATGTCGCGTACCGGTTGCCCGAGGGCAGCAGGCTCATTCCGGCCATGTTCTCGATGGTGGCGACCGAGTCGAACGAGTCGGCCATGAGGTACCCGTAGTAGCGGGTGCCGTCGCCCTGCGGGGTGAGGATCCACTCGAAGTCGATCTGCGTGCCGGGCTCGACGGGCAGCCGGGGGTCCACGGCGGACCGCAGCTCCAGGTGCGCCACGATCGAGGGGTTGTCCTGCTGGACGCTGCGTATCCCGGCGAGGGTGAAGGGGCTCATGTTCGTCCGGCTCTCAGTTCGTGCCCAGTGTGCGGGACCTGGTCAGCTCGGCGTGCGTCTCGTCGTCGAGCCAGGTCACCCAGTCCGGGGGAAGATCCGTACGGTCGAGGTTGACGCCCCAGTGCGGTGGCACGATCCGCTGCTCCACCAGCGCGTAGGCGACATAGCGTGCGCACGCGATGGCGCCCTGAGGCGCCATGTGACCGGGGTCGTGGAACCCCTCCGGGTAGTTCGGGTGTTCCTGCGGTTCGAGATGGATGAAGAAGGGGCGTACGCCTTCCGGCCCCAGCCCCTCCCACCAGCTGTGGGTCCGGTCGTAGAGATTGATGTACGGGACGCTGCACTCGGCAGCGAGGTCACGCATCGCCATCGGATACTCCGGGATGCTCCTCGGCATGTTGCCGTGCACATCGTGGGTGTCCCGTTCCGGCGGGCTGATCAGCACCGCGTGGGCATTGCGTTCGCGCGCGCCGTCGACGAACCTCCGCAGGTGGTGCGGGAAGTCGCCGTACGGCTCCGAGCGGAGCCACTTCTCCGGCTTGGCATCATTGGTGCCGAACGAGGTGAGCAGATAGTCCCCGGGGCGGATGCTCTGGAGGATCCAGTCGAGCCTGCCCCGCTCGCTGAACGTGCGGGCACTGGATCCGGCCCGTGCGCAGTTGACGATCTCCACCTGCCGCGCGTCGAGGAAGAAGTGGAGCACCTGGCCCCAGCCGGCCATCGGCGCCTTGCTCGCTTCCCGCGTCACCATGGCGGAGCCGCCCGCGAGGAAGATCCGGCGCGGCCCGCCCTGCTCGGGATTCCGGTCAGACAGCACGGTCCCACCCGCTTTCGTACGTCTCGTGGCCCGCCATGTCAAAAGCCGCCGCACCGGCGTCCGGTGCGCCGTGCATGTCTCCGTCCGCGTGCGCGCGGGTGGCGGGCAGGGCCGCGACGGGTCCCGAGGGGCCCAAATCGGCGGCGCTCGCCGTCCCCAGGGCGTCGATCGCCTCGTACACCCGCTCGCAGTTGCCCTCGCCGCGGTGCGCGAAGAAGTGTTCCGCACGCTCGCGGTACGGGCTCTCGACGGTGAAACCCCTGGCCATCGAGGCGATGATCTCGTCCACGGCCTGGTCGACCGTGCGGCAGACCGGGCCGAAGCCGTGCTCCGTCAGGTTGAAGTAGCCCCGCTTGTAGTGCCGTCCGTAGAAGTCCTCCTCGTCGAAGGGCACATGGACGAGAGGGATCCCCATGTAGGCCACGTCGAAGAAGACCGAGGAGTAGTCCGTGACCATGAGGGAGCACTCCTTCATGGCTTCCTGGACGTTGCGCGTGCCGGGGTCGGCGACCTCGATCGCGGGCGAGTCGATCCGGAAGTTGTGCAGGTAGGGCCGGATCTCGTAGTGCGGGAAGAACTCCAGGTCGACGCCGAAGTGTTCCAGCGCCGCGACGAGCCTCCGGTCGGAGAGCAGCGACCGGTAGAACCGGAAGTACTCGGACTGGGTGAAGGCGGTCTTGGCCGGACCCGCGGACTTCTTGTAGGAGGCCGTGACGATCCACTGCCGCCAGGTCGGCATGAGCAGGATGCGCGGACGCTCTGCCGGCTCCCGTCGCAGCGCGTCGAACCTGGGCAGGCCCGCCAGCACCGCGCGGTCGCCGAAGCCGGCCTCGCGCGCCAGGTAGGCGCGCTCCTGACGGCCGGTGGTCACGATCATGTCGTAACTGGTGATCCGCTGGTCCACCCCGGACGTCACGTCGTTGTAGATGATTCCGTGCTGGAGGAAGACCCGCTGGTACTTCAGCAGCTCACCGAACCGGTGCAGGAAGAGAACCTTCCGGTAGCCCTCGGGCAGCAGGTACGACTCGGAGTCGTACGACCCGATCAGCTTGGTCGCGTGCAGCAGATACATCCGGTGCTTGAACGAACCGAGTTTGATCACGCGGCCGTAGGGGGCGACCTTCTTGTAGTCGGGGGAGTTCCCGTCGATGACGTAGTACGCCTTGCGCCGCTTGCGATGGGTCCGCATCCACTTGAAGAAGTGGTACGAGTTGTCCTGGGCCGTGTCCGACCGTTCGCCGATGAGCCAGATCTCACGGGAGTTGAGGAACGGGTACACGAGCCAGTAGGCGAGGCGCATGCGCCAGCCCGGGTTGCGGGTCTTGAGGATGCGGATCTCACGGGCGGTCCGCCACAGGGCGTGCTTCGCCCGCGCGACGGGCTTCCGGTCGATCAGGCGCAGATGCAGCGCGTCCTGGCCGCCGATGGTCAGCATGTAGGGGTGGCCGGCGATCCGGCCGGGGCCCTTCAGCCGGTGCAGCGGAAGGCGCGCCTTCATGACGACATTGCGCTGCCGCGAACGGTCCACGCGGTGCACCCGGAGCCGGAAGTCACCGACCCCGAATCCCCCGCGTGCCAGCTCCGCGACCGGAATCTCCGCGTACCAGCCGGCGTACAGGTCGCGGCCGTTGCGGGTGTTCCACAGGTCGCGGCGGGCGACCTGGCGCAGCGGTACGGCG
Organism: Streptomyces sp. NBC_00012; assembly: GCF_045040875.1. Taxonomy (NCBI): domain Bacteria; kingdom Bacillati; phylum Actinomycetota; class Actinomycetes; order Kitasatosporales; family Streptomycetaceae; genus Streptomyces; species Streptomyces sp. NBC_00012. Next base: position 2,077,999 of record NZ_CP108309.1, read on the forward strand.
ATCTTGGCGTGCGCGGTCTGGTGGACGAACTCCAGCGGGTTCTCCATGGGGCCGCTGATGTCCATGCCGGGGAAGGCCAGGCAGCCCTCCACGACCAGCACGTCGCCCCGGGTCCGGACCGATTCGACGACGACGTTGGGGTCGTTGACGCGGGCGGTCCGGGTGTTCCTGGTGCCTCCCTCGAAGGTCCGGTGGAAGCCGTCGTCGTCGATCTCCAGCACCAGCGGGGCGTTCTCCAGCGCCGGTTCCGGGTTGCAGAAGAGTTCGAGGTTTCCGCTCTTCGCCGCGTAGTGGTCGAGCTGCTGGGCGGGGTTGGTGGCGTATTCGAGGATGACCTCGTCGGGTATCTGCGCGTAGTGGCGGCAGATGCCCGGGAACATCTCCTCCAGCTGCGTCCGGCCCATGACGTTACGGGCGTTGCAAAGGAAGCCCTTGTAGGTGCGGGTCACATAGCGCTGGAACATGCGCCGGATGTCGGCCCGCTCGGTGGCGGTGTAGTCCAGCAGGAAGTGGTTGAGCCGCAGGTGGTCCCGGTAGTTCGCCGGCTTGCTCCACAGCGAGTCCATGATGGAGGACCCGTCGGGGCGCCCGCGGTAGTAGTACACCGGGCGGTCGACCAGGCTGATGGCGTTGGCCCGCAGCATGCTCGGCAGCGTCACCCAGGAGTCCTCGAAGTGGACCCCTTCGCCGAAGCGCACCCCGAGCCGGCGCAGCAGCTGAGTGCTGAACAGCTTGTTGCACGCGGATCCGCTGAAGATCAGGTCGGGTACGGAGGCGAAGTCGTCGACGAGGCGGTCGCCCTGGCCGAAGTACTGCTTCCACGGGCCGTAGGGCCGGTCGGGGAAGTTCACCAGGTCGCCCACGACCAGCTCGGAACCGTCCCGCCAGGCCGCCTGGAGCATGTGCGACAGGGCCCGCTCGCCGAGGATGTCGTCGGAGTCGAGGAAGGTGACGTACGGCGCGGTGACCCGGTCGAGGCCGTTGTTCCGGGCGTTTCCGAGTCCGCCGTTGGTCTGGTGGACGACGGTCACATTGGCGTAGTACTGCGCGAAGTTGTCGAGGATCCGGGGCGTCTCGTCGGTGGCGCCGTCGTCCACCAGGATGACCTGGGTGGCGGCGAAGCCCTCCTGGGCCGCGATCGAGCCGAGGCAGTCGTCCAGGTACTTGGCCACGTTGTAGCAGGGCACGACGACGGCCATCTCGAAGGGATGGTCGAGGCGGGAGATCGGCGGGTGGAGCCGGTCGCGCCACCACATCCACGGCGCGTCGGGGTCGTTCTGCGCGGACTCGAAGGACTTGCGGCCCGCCGTGGCGGCTCGCAGGGCGAGATTGCCGCTGACCGTGCGGTAGCCCTCCAGCTCCTCCCCGTTCGCCCGGAAGGTCAGCCCGGCGAGGTCCACGTCGCGCACGTTGAGCGGGGAACGGGACCTGGCCCGGTTCCACTCGACGACGACCGATACGTTCCAGACCGTGCTCTCGGAGAACTCGTCGCCGAGGACGGCCGTCAGGTCGACGGTGCCGCCGAAGCCGACGAACCGTTCGTCGACGTCGACGCCGTCGACCGGGACCGTGACGTCCTTCTTCGTGTGACGGTTGCGTACGGCCAGCGTCAGCTTGAGGTCGTGTCCGGGCTCGATCCGCCCGAAGCGGTTGACCAGCCTGCCGTCGAACCGGAGCTTCCCGTCGTCCACGGACCACTCGTCGAGTTGGGCGAAGAGCGGTTCCTGGGCGAGCTTCGCCGCCGAGAGGCCGAGCTCCGTCACATCGAGCATGCGCCGGGCGTCCGGCAGGTGCAGATGGTCGCCCGACCAGTACACCCGGCCGTCCTCCTCCACGAGGAAGGACGACAGCACGCTCTTGCGCTGCACGTAGTCGAGCGTGGTGAGCGCGGCCTCGGTCTCCTGGTACATGACGAGGTAGGCCCTGACCCGGTCGACCGGGTCGCACAGCTCGAACGCCTCGTCGCTGATGGAGAAGAGGTAGTTGCTCGCGATCTCGGCGAACCCCTGCTGGAACTCCGGGTCGCCCTCCGCGAGCGCCCGCATGTACAGCCGCAGGTCGTGGGCGAGGAACTTGGAGTCCTTGCGGACCTTGAGCTGCCAGAGGCCGCGGTCGAGAAGGAACGCGTCGGTGGCGCGGTGCACGGCGACCCGGTCGCTGATGGAGCGCAGTTCGCCCGTGCGGCCGGTGATGGATCCGCCCTCGGGTTCCCACATCCAGCGGTAGACGGGGTCGGTGATGACGGTGATGCCGTCGGCGAGGCAGCCCGCCACGGTGGAGAAGTACGTGTCCTCGTAGAAGACGCCCTCGGGGAACCAGACGCCGCCCGAGCGCAGGAAGTCCACCCGGTACAGCTTGGCCGCCGCGATCGGGTCGGCGAGCATCAGCGGGAACTCCGCCAGGCCCGGCACGGTGCGCCCCAGCGCGTACACCTCGGGGGCCCAGCCCTCGCTCTCGCCGGTGGCCCGGTTGACCCGGACGGCCTTGCCCGCGGTGATGTCGCTGCCGCTCTCCAGCGCGCCGGCCAGCAGCAGCTCGCAGGCGCGGGGCGGCAGCTCGTCGTCGGCGTCGAGGAACATCACGTACCGGCCGGCGGCCTGTGCGATGCCCAGGTTGCGGGGCGCGCCCACGCCGCCGCTGTTCGTGGGCCTGCGCAGCACGCGGACACGGCTGTTGTTCCCGGCGAAGTTCTTCACGACGTCGAGGGTGTTGTCCGTGGAGGCGTCGTCGACGACGACGACCTCGACCAGCTCGTACGTCTGGTTCACGGCGGACTGGAGCGCCTTGCCGATGGTCGTGGCCGCGTTGTACGCGGGGATGACCACCGTGACCCAGGCGTCGGGTGTGTCCTGTTCGAGGTTCATCCGACGCCCTCCCGATCGCCCGGGTAGCCGTGACCGGCCGGCATGGCACCGGGGGCGCCGTACGCCGGTCGGCCCTGCACCGGCTGGTCGTACCCCGGCGTGCGCACCTGCTGGTACGCCTGCGTCATCTGCTGGTACGCCGGCTCCGGCAGCGGCTGGAACACCTGCGTCGGCTGCTGTTCCAGGGGCAGCTGGTCCGCTGCCCCGTACGGGAGGCAGGGCTCGGGGTACGGCTGGAATCCGGGGTCCTCGTAGGGCGGCGGCGCCTGGAACTCCGGGGCGGCGAGCGGGTCACCGGCCACGCCGCGGCGGTGCCGGCCCCGGTGGAGGTGGGGGGCGATGGAGCCCGCGCCGGACGGCGGCTGCGCCAGGTCGGCCATCACCTGGGTGAAGTCGCGGGTGGAGAGCCAGAACTTGTACATGATGACCAGCTCGAAGATCCCCAGCAGGATCGCGGAGATCACCGTGGTCAGGAGGATCTGGCCGATCAGCGGTCCCACGATGAAGACGAACATCTGGAACTCGATGCCGCTGATGAGGTGCGGCCTGATCCGGCTGCGCAGCAGCGCCTGCCGCACCCGCAGGTACCAGGGGAAGCGGTGGCGGAACTGGGCGTGCAGGTCGACGACGTGCCCGGCGCCCGCCTGCTCCTTGAGCAACTCCGCCTCGGCCTCGGGGTTCTCCCGCAGCAGGTCCTCCATGAACCGGATCTGCTGCGCCTCGGGCTCGGCCGGGCCCTCGGCTGCGGCCGCGCGTTCGGCCTCCTGGCGTTCCCGGGTGACCTTCTCGATCTTCGTCCGCATCGACATGCGCATCTTGTAGATCTGAAGCGCGTCGACGTACCGGAGCATGTCGAGGAAGACGACCATCAGTGCGGCAAGCAGAAACCTTTCGTCACCGTTGCGCAGGTACTGCCCGCCCATCAGGGCGAGGGCGCAGAAGAGCACCCTGATGCGGTCGAAGACGTAGTCGAGCCAGCCGCCGAAGACGGTGCCGTTGCCCTTGAGCCTCGCCAGCTTTCCGTCGATGCAGTCGAGGATGAAGCTCAGGTGGTAGAGAGCCGCCCCGATGATCAGGGACTGCATGTCGCCCTTGAGGAAGAACCCGGCGGAACCGAGTCCGACGAACAACGCCGCCCACGTCACGCGGTTGGGCGTGATGAAGTTGAACCGCGCCATCACGATGAGCATGCGGGTGGCCACGGGATCGACCAGGATCACCGTCCACCAGGCGTCACGCTTCTTGCAGGTGAGTTTCTGGACGGCACGCAAGGACAGCTTGGCCATAACCCCTCAGTCACGAGAACGACAGCGGCAGGCCCCCGTCAATCCATACACGGCCGAGGGACACCCGAATGTTCACGAGACTCCCCCGAATCCTTCACATGAAAGATTCACAGACTTTATCAAGAACTAAACAGGTTTCGGCCAATCGAGTGGCAAAAAAGATCACCAGAGCCACCGGATCGTCACACTGTGTACCAGTGACCGAACTCGAACCCGTCGGACGGTGACGCTCGGTGAGAGAGCCTCAGTCGAAATCCGGCCACGAGGGTCGCCAAGGTAACAGTGCCCGTACGATCCCGGACAACTGCGGGCATCACAGCAGAATCGACAGGAAGTGCGTTCCACCACACGCCCGCGTCCGCCCGGCCCTCGGCATGCACCCCCACCGCGCAGGCGCGTCCGGGTCCGGAGCGGACCAGCAGGGAGTACGACCAGCCGTCCGCCTCGACGCCTCGGACACCGGTGACGAGTCCCGCACCGTCGTCGGCGCCGCCGAGCGGCACCGGGCCCGTCGCGCCCGGCCACCACACACAGGGCTCGTTGGTCCTCGAATCACGGAAGAGAACCGTCCCGGGCTCGGGCCCGGCCGCCATGGATCCCGGACGGGGCGAGAACGGCACCGCCCGGTCCTCGGTCCACGCGCCGTCGGGCCCCGAGCGGTACCAGCGCAGCACGGCGGCGGAGTCCCGGGCCCGGGCGAAGAGTTCGACCTCTCCCCCGGCCGTGGTCACGGTGACGAGTTCGTCGGCGACGCGGACACCGCGCAGGTGCTGCCAGGGAGTCCAGACACCGTCGGCCCCCTGGTGCCGGTAGCTCACGCTGTGCCCGAAGTTGCGTACGAAGACGAAGAGGCCGCCCACGCCGTCGAACCCGGCCGCCGGGAAGCCGACCTCGCGGCTCTTGCGCCCGCTGCCGGGGTTCGGGCCGCCCAGGGAGTGCCACGGGGTGAGCGGGTGCCCGGTGCGGTACTGCGTGGCCCGCACCACCGCGATGTCGTCGCCGCCGCCCTTCAGCGGGGTCCGGCGCAGCGCGAAGAGATGCGGGAAGCCGTGCGCGTCCCGGACCACCCGGAGGCCGGGCATCAGCCGCGGGCCGGGCAGGAGCTCCGGTCCCCGCCAGGCCGTGCCCCCCGGTTCGCGCTGCGTCCATCTCACGACGCCCGCCGCCGAGGGCAGGAAGGCGGAGAGCCTGCCGTCGAATCCCTCGGTCAGCCAGTACGCCGGGTGCGGATAGCGCGGCTGCGCGGCGGTGCCGGACCGTCCGTCCGCACCGGCACGGTGACAGTCGACGAAGACCGGGGTCCCCGATTCCCGCTGGAGTTCGCCGGCCGCGGCCAGCCCGGCGAGCGCGGCGTCGGCGTTCTCGGCCGGCTCGTCGTGCACGGGGACATCGCGTTCCCCGTCGTAGGACACATGCACCGGATCGGGGTCCGCCAGGCGCACCCGCTGCGGGTTCAGTGCGCGCAGCTCCCGGAGCAGCGCGGCGTGGCCGCCGCCGTTCTCTCCGCCGACGGTCCGCGGGGGACCCATGACCCGGCAGCCGCGCCGTTCGGCCTCCGCGAGTGCGCGGTCCAGTGCCGCCCGGCCGTCCTTGCCGTCCTCCTCGACGCAGAGCACGCTGAGCTCCGCGCCGGACCCCTCCGCCGCGACGAGTGCCACCGCCTCGCGATGGCGTGCGGCGACGATCGTCACCCGCCGGGCCGGTCCCGTGGTATTCATACCCGGCTCCAGTCTCCGAGGGTCAGCCCCTGGCCGTCCTCCTGGCGTGCGACGAGCAGTGCGCCGTCGGCGCCGAGAGCCGCGACGACCGCTCTTCCGTAGCCGTCGGCCGCCAGTGCCGGATCTCCGGCGCAGCTCATTCCGGTGCCGGTCCACCAGAAGCCGGCCTGCTCGCCCTCGGTCGCGCAGACCCCGAGGTTGACCGTCCCGTCGGCCCCGCGGACCGCGAGCACCGTGCAGTCGAAGCCGTCGACCGTCGTCCGGACCGCGGCGATGCGGCCGTCCCCGGGGTTGCCCCCCAGCGGTACGGGCCAGCTGCCCGCCCGGACCGCGACGACACCGCTGCCCCGCGCATCGGTCAGGTAGTACGTCAGCCGGCCCGGGGCGGTCTCCAGCGCGGTCAACGATCCGGGCAGCGGGGGCACCGCCGCGTCGTAGCCGCGCACCAGGGCGCCGCCCGGCTCAGGCTGCCGCAGCTGGACCGCTGCGGTACGGGTGGGGACGAGGACCTCCACCAGGCCGGACGAGGTCGCCGCCGGCACCGGGGCGTCGGTGCCGCCGGACACCTGGAGCTGGGTCCAGGCCTCCCACCGGCCGCGTTTGTCCTCGCGGCGCAGGGCGACTCCGCCCGGTCCGGTCGGGACACAGACGTACAGCGCGCCGTCGCCGGTGACGGCGGCGGCCGGGACGCCCGTCTCGACCGCCTTGTCGATCTCCTTGAACGGATTGCCCAGTGAGCGCCACTGCGTCATCGGGCGGGCCGTCTGGTACTGAGTGGCATACATGATGTCCACGTTCGTCCAGCCGTCGGCACGGGGCCGGACCCGGCGCCCCAGCAGATGGGCGTAACGATTCTGCCCCTGCACCACGGTGAGCCGGTCGATGTCTTTCGCGGGCAGGACGTCCGGCCCCGTCCACCGCCGGCCACCGGGGGCGGACTCCGTCCAGCGCAGCACGGCACCCTCGACGTGGACGTAGGCGGTCAGCCTGCCGTCGTGCCCGGTCAGCAGCCAAGGGCCGCCGAGGGCCTGGGCAGGCTGCGCGGAATCCTCCGCCACGGGCTCGTTCCGCTGCTTCGCTTCACGTGGGGAGGCGCTGCGCATCGCTGTTCGTCACCCTCCCTGTGAGCAGGCCCGCACAGATCACGGGCGCTGGATCGAGACATCATAAACAAGCCATGGCAGGCTCAGGCCGAGCTGGTGGCGTCGGCGGGCCGACGCGCACCGGGGTGCCCGAGGCGCCAGCCCTCCCACGCGGAGGCGACCATCTCGCGGGCGTCGTGCCGGGCGGACCAGCCCAGCTCGGTGCGGATCCGGTCGGCCGAGGCGACCACTCTCGCCGGGTCGCCCGCCCGGCGCGGCTTCGAGACCGGGGCCGCCACGGCCCCGTACCCCGTCACATCACCGATCAGCTCGATCATCTCGCGCACCGAAACGCCCTCGCCCCGGCCGACGTTGACGGTCAGGTCGGTGCCCGGCTCCCGGTCGAGGAGGGCACGCGCCGCGGCAAGGTGGGCCGAGGCAATGTCGTCGACGTGGATGAAGTCGCGTACGCAGGTGCCGTCCGCGGTGTCGTAGTCGTCGCCGAAGATCACCGGGGCCTCGCCCCGCGTCAGCTTCTCGAAGACCATGGGCACCAGGTTGTAGACGCCCGTGTCGGCGAGCTCGGGCGCGGCCGCGCCGGCCACGTTGAAGTACCGCATCGAGGCCGTGGCGATGCCGTGCGCCTTCCCGGCCGCGCGCACCATCCACTCGCCCGCCAGCTTGGTCTCGCCGTAGGGGTTGATCGGGGCGCACGGGGTCGTCTCCGTGACGACTCGCACATCGGGCATGCCGTAGACGGCCGCCGACGACGAGAAGAGGAACGCCCGCACCTCGCTGTCGGCCACGGCCTCCAGCAGGGTCTGCAGGCCCCGCACGTTCTCCCGGTAGTAGAACAGCGGGCGCTCGACGGACTCCGCCACCTGCTTCTTCGCGGCGAGGTGCACCACCCCACGCACCCGCAGTTCCGCCAGGGTGCGCCGCAGCCGGTCCGCGTCGAGCGTCGAGCCCTGGACGAACGGGACGTCGGCGGGCACGCGCGAGCGGTCGCCCGTCGAGAGGTCGTCGTACACGGCGACCCGCTCACCGGCCTCGCGCATGGCACGGACGACATGCGCCCCGATGAAGCCGGCCCCACCCGTGATCAACCAAGTCATGAACGAATAGTAGTTCGAGTTGCGCAGATGGTGATTCCGGGGGCCAAAACACCCATTCGCACGATCCTCTGTTCTATAGTGCACGCTCAGTCATGCACGCACGGACCGGCCACACCCCCCACCCGAGTCCCACGCACTCCACGGCCCACCCCGGGCCACGAGATTTGAGGACTCGATCACGATGAGCCACGACGCCATGTCCCAGGGCACGCGCGAAGGCCGTTCGGCGTCACATGGCGGCGGACGCAAGCGCGGGCAAGGCCCTCGCAAGCGCCGCCGCGGCCTCAAGATCACCCTCGGTGTCCTGCTCGTCCTGCTGCTCGCCGGCGGCGGCACCGTCTACTGGCTCTACAGCCGCCTCGACGGGAATATCCAGGGCGTGGACATCGACAAGACGCTCGGTGAGGACCGCCCCGAGAAGCTGCCGACCAGCGGCCAGAACCTGCTGGTGCTGGGCTCCGACTCACGGGCCGGTGCCGAGAACAAGGAGCTGGGCGGCGGCGGTGACGTCAGCGGCGCCCGGTCCGACACCGCGATGGTGGTGCACATCGCCGAGGGCCGCTCCAAGGCGGTCGCCGTGTCCATACCCCGCGACACCCTGGTGACCCGGCCCGAGTGCACCAAGGCGGACGGCTCGACGGTGCCGTCGGCGAACCGCGTGATGTTCAACTCCGTCTACTCACAGGTCGGTCCGGCCTGCGTGGTCAAGACCGTGGAGAAGATGTCCGAGGTCCGGATCGACCACTACCTGGAGATCAACTTCGCCGGGTTCAAGGATCTGGTGGATGCCATCGGGGGCGTGACGGTCGATGTCCCGCAGGACATCCACGACAAGTCGTCCGGCCTCGATCTCGCCAAGGGCCCCCACAAGCTCGACGGCACCGAGTCCCTCGCCTACGTCCGTACCCGCCACGGCATCGGGGACGGCAGCGACCTCGGCCGGATCGGGCTCCAGCAGCAGTTCCTGCTCGCCCTGCTGAGCGAGGTCAAGTCGCAGGACCTGCTGGGCAGTCCGACCAAGTCCTACAAGATCGCCAGCTCGGCCACCAAGTCGCTGACCACCGACGACGGGCTCGCCTCACTCAAGTCCCTCGCGGAGTTCGGCCGCTCGATGAACGGCGTGGACCCGGGCACCATGGAGACGATCATGCTTCCGGTGGCGTACGACAAGCAGGACCGCAACCGCGTGGTGGCGGCCCAGCCGCAGGCCGGAGATCTCTGGAAGGCCATCCGCGAGGACGCCACGATCCCGGAGTCCGCGAAGAAGTCCCCCGCCACCGGCGGCTGACGACAGGGACGGCCGGCCGGCGCTCCGTCGGGCACCGGCCCTGTCCGTACTACGGCCGGCCGACGGGCTCGTTGATCCGGCTGTGCCCACGCCCGTAGGAGAAGTAGACGACCACGCCGATGGCCATCCAGACGCCGAAACGCAGCCAGGTCTCCGCGGGCAGATTGAGCATCAGCCACACCGAAGCGGCCACCGAGACGATGGGGATCAGCGGTACCCAGGGGGTGCGGAAGGCGCGGTGGAGATCGGGGCGGGTGCGGCGCAGCACCATCACCCCCAGGGCCACGACGACGAACGCGAAGAGCGTGCCGATGTTCACCAGCGTCGCCAGCTCGTTGATGCTGGTGAATCCGGCGACGATCGCGATGATCACACCGAGCAGGACGGTCGGGCGGTACGGGGTGCCGAACTTCGGGTGCGTCTTGGAGAAGAACCTCGGGAGCAGCCCGTCCCGGCTCATCGCGAAGAAGACCCGGGTCTGGCCCAGCAGCAGGATCAGACAGACCGTGGTGAGCCCGATCGCGGCACCGAAGCTGATGAACCCGGCGTAGACGGGATGGCCGACGGCCTTGAAGGCGTCGGCCAGCGGGGCCTCCACCGACAGTTCGGTGTAGTGCTCCATGCCCGTGACCACCAGTGACACGGCCACGTAGAGCACGGTGCAGATGAAGAGCGAGGCGAGGATGCCGCGCGGCATGTCACGTTGCGGAAGCTTGGTCTCCTCGGCGGCGGTGGCCACCACGTCGAAGCCGATGAAAGCGAAGAAGACGACGGAGGCGGCGGTGAAGATGCCCATGACGCCGAAGTTGGTGGGCGCGTAACCGAACATCAGCTGGACCAGCGGCGCGGTCAGTCCGGAGCCCGAGGGCTGCGGCTGTGCCTCGGGGATGAACGGCGAGTAGTTGGCGGCCTTCACGAAGAACAGCCCCGCGACGATCACGATCAGGACCACCACGAGTTTGATGGCGACCACGATGGTGGTGACCCGGGCGGACAGCTTCATGCCGAGCACCAGCACCACCGTCAGGACCAGCACCAGGGCGAAGGCCAGGATGTCGAAGCCGAATCCTTTTGCCACATCGGTTCCGGAGAGCGCGGCGGGCATGCTCCAGCCGAAGTTGTCCATCAGTGAGCGGACGTAGCCCGACCAGCCGACCGCCACCACCGCCGTGCCCAGCGCGAATTCCAGCACCAGGTCCCAGCCGATGATCCAGGCGACCAGTTCGCCGAGCGAAGCGTACGAGAACGTGTAGGCGGAGCCGGCGACCGGGACGGTGGAGGCGAACTCGGCGTAGCAGAGCGCCGCCAGCGCGCAGACGACACCGGCGACCACGAAGGCGAGGGCGGTGGCGGGCCCCGCCGTCTCCTTGGCCACCTTGCCGGTGAGGACGAAGATGCCGGTGCCGATGATGACGCCCACTCCGAAGACCGTGAGGTCCAGGGCGGAGAGGGATTTGCGCAGTGCGTGCTCCGGCTCCTCGGTGTCGCGGATGGACTGCTCGACCGTCTTGGTCCGGAACAGTCCGTCACTGCTGGGTGGTGTGTCCTGCTGGGCAGTCACCGGCGTACCTCCACGCACTCGTCGTGTACGCCATGATTGGGACCGCACCGGCGGCACAGCGCGCCGGACCGGGCGATTTCACGCGAATGGGCCGGTCGGACCACCCGTACAGGGCGACCCGACCGGCCCATCGGTCGTACTGGTGTCCGCTGGCCCCAGCGTCAGTCGCGGGCGGGCTCGATCACGGAGCGGCTGTCGTCAGCGCTCTCGAAGCGGCCGTCCAGCTTGGCCACGAGGCCGGTGACCTGGCGGGCGATGTCCGGCGCGGTCAGCCCGATCTCGGCCATGACCTCCTTGCGGGAGGCGTGGTCGAGGAAGCGCGGCGGGATGCCGAAGTCACGCAGCGGTACGTCGACCCCGGCGTCGCGCAGCGCCTGGGCGACGGCGGAGCCGACGCCGCCGGCCCGGCTGTTGTCCTCGACGGTGACGACGACCCGGTGCTGTTCGGCGAGCGGGGCCATGGCCTCGTCGACCGGCTTGACCCAGCGCGGGTCGACGACGGTCGTCGAGATGCCCTGGGCCTCCAGCAGGTCGGCGATCTCCAGGCACATCGGGGCGAGCGCGCCGACGGAGACCAGCAGTACGTCCGGACGGGTGGTGCCGGGCTCACGCAACACGTCCATGCCGCCGACCCTGCCGACGGCCTTGACCGCCGGGCCGACCGCGCCCTTGGAGAAGCGGACCACGGTCGGTGCGTCGTCGACCTGGACGGCCTCGCGCAGCTGGGCGCGGACCTGGTCGGCGTCGCGCGGGGCGGCGATCCGGAGGGTGGGCACGCACTGGAGGATCGACATGTCCCACATGCCGTTGTGCGAGGCGCCGTCGGTGCCGGTGACCCCGGCCCGGTCCAGGACGAACGTCACACCGCACTTGTGCAGCGCGACGTCCATCAGGACCTGGTCGAAGGCGCGGTTGAGGAAGGTGGCGTACACCGCGAAGACGGGGTGCAGTCCGCCGGTGGCGAGGCCGGCCGCGGAGACCGCGCCGTGCTGCTCGGCGATGCCCACGTCGTAGATCCGGTCCGGGAACGCCTTCTCGAACTTGGTCAGGCCGACCGGCTGGAGCATGGCCGCGGTGATCGCGACGATGTCCTCGCGCTCCTTGCCGAGCTTGACCATCTCCTCGCCGAAGACGGAGGTCCAGTCGAGGCCGGAGGTGGCGACCGGGAGGCCGGTGTCGGGGTGGATCTTGCCGACGGCGTGGAAGCGGTCCGCCTCGTCGAGCAGGGCGGGGGTGTAGCCGCGGCCCTTCTCGGTGAGGCAGTGCACGATGACGGGTCCGCCGAAGCGCTTGGCGCGCTGGAGCGCGGACTCCAGGGCCTCGATGTCGTGGCCGTCGATCGGGCCGACGTACTTCAGACCGAGGTCCTCGAACATGCCCTGCGGGGCGATGAAGTCCTTCAGCCCCTTCTTGGCGCCGTGCAGCGTCTCGTACAGCGGCCTGCCGACGACGGGGGTGCGCTCCAGGAGGTCCTTGCCGCGGGCCAGGAAACGCTCGTAGCCGTCGGTGGTGCGCAGCGTCGCGAGGTGGTTGGCGAGGCCGCCGATGGTCGGCGCGTAGGAGCGCTCGTTGTCGTTGACGACGATGACGAGCGGGCGGTCCTTGGCGGCGGCGATGTTGTTCAGCGCCTCCCAGGCCATGCCGCCGGTGAGCGCGCCGTCACCGATGACCGCGACGACGTGGTCGTCCTTGCCCAGCACCTCGTTGGCCTTGGCGAGGCCGTCGGCCCAGCCGAGGACCGTGGAGGCGTGCGAGTTCTCGATGACGTCGTGCTCGGACTCGGCCTGCGAGGGGTAACCGGACAGGCCGCCCTTCATCTTGAGCTTGGAGAAGTCCTGGCGGCCAGTGAGCAGCTTGTGCACGTAGCTCTGGTGGCCGGTGTCCCAGAGGACCTTGTCCTTCGGCGACTCGAAGACCCGGTGCAGGGCGATGGTCAGCTCGACCACACCCAGGTTGGGGCCGAGGTGGCCGCCGGTCTTCGATACGGCGTCGACCAGGAAGGTCCGGATCTCTTCGGCGAGCTGGTCCAGCTGCTCGGGAGTGAGCCGGTCCAGGTCACGCGGTCCACCGATGCGGGTCAGCAGAGCCACCCGTGCCTCCTTGCGTATTGAGCTGGTCGAGCATGCCGATCCGATGAGTCTAATGTTCCGTCCGCACTCGCGGGCATCGGGCATGGAGTGGGCTGTCACACCCCGTGCCCCGCAACCGTCAGTGCCCGGCCCCCGTCCGGGGTGCCGGGCACTGGACCGATGCGGCGTGCCTGCTACGCGCGGCCTGCGGTCTTCTGCGTGCGGCGGGAGACCGAGTCGATGATCACGGCGGCCAGCAGCACCGCACCGGTGATCATGTACTGGATGGCGTTGGCCATCCCGATCATGTTCAGGCCCTGCTGGATCGACTGGATCACGATCATGCCGAGCAGCGCGGACCAGACCTTGCCCCGGCCGCCGAAGAGGCTGGTGCCGCCGATGACGGCGGCCGCGATGACCAGCATCAGCGTGTTGCCGCCGCCGGCGCTCTTGGTGGCGCCGCCGGAGAGGCTGGCGATGAAGAGGCCGCCGAAGGCGCCCAGCATTCCGGAGAGCGCGAAGACGGTGATCCGGATCCGGTCGACGTTGATACCGGCGCGGCGTGCCGCCTCCGCGTTGCCGCCCACCGCGAAGACCTGACGGCCGAAGGTGGTCCGGCGGGCCACGAAGTCCGCGATGACCAGTACGGCGAGGAAGAGCACCAGGGCCAGCGGCAGTCCGCGGGCACCGGAGGGCTCGTTCAGCACGTACGCGACGGCGAAGCACAGGACGGCGACGACGCCCGTACGGAGCAGGATCTCGGTGGTCGGACGGGCCGGCAGACCGGCGGCCCCGCGGCGTCGGCTGTCCATCAGGAGCGAGAAGGCGTAGGCGAGGACGGCTACCAGGGCGACACCGTACGCGACGGCCTTGTCCTCGAAGAAGTAGTTGGTGAGGTTCTCGACGATGCTGCCGGACGGCGTGTTGATCGAGCCCTCACCGCCCATCATCCACTCCTGCAGACCGCTCCAGCCGAGGAAGCCGGCCAGGGTGACGACGAAGGCCGGCACCCCGATCTTGGCGAAGAAGAAGCCGTGCAGTGCGCCGAGCACCATGCCGGAGAGCACCGCGACGAGCACCGCCGTCCAGTCGTTCCAGCCGTGGTTGACGCTGAGCACGGCCCAGACGGCCGCGCCGACGCCGGCGACCGAGCCGACGGACAGGTCGATCTCGCCGAGCAGCAGCACGAAGACGATGCCGACCGCCATGATGCCGAGGCCGGAGCTGTAGACGGCGATGTTGGCGAGGGAGCTGGCGGAGAGGAAGTTGCTGTTCTGGAGCTGGAAGACGATCGCGATGACGATCAGGCCGACGAGGACCGGCAGCGAGCCGAGTTCGCCGCCGCGCACCTTGCGGGTGAACTCGGTCCAGTAGCCCGCGAAGCCCTCCGCGCGGACCAGCAGGCGCGGGTCCACCGCGGGTATGGGCGCCGCGGACGGCTCGGCCGCCGGGGCGGCGGGCTTCCCGGTCGCGGACTTCTCGGTGGAGACCTTGGGGGTCCCGGGGGACTCGGGGGTCTTGGCGAGGTCGCTCACTTCGCGTCCTCCTTCGTGGCTGTGCGGGCCTGGCGGCGCGTGACGGCGTTTTCCGTGGCACCGGTGATCGCGGAGATGATCTCCTCGTGGGACGTGGTCGCCACGTCGAAGACTCCGTTGTTGCGGCCCAGCCGCAGCACCGCCACCTTGTCGGCGACGGCGCGCACGTCGGCCATGTTGTGGCTGATGAGGATGACGCCGTGGCCGCGCTCGCGCAGCCGCTCGACGAGGTCGAGGACCTGGGCGGTCTGCTCCACGCCGAGGGCGGCGGTCGGCTCGTCGAGGATGACGACCTTGGGGTCACCGATCAGGGCGCGGGCGATGGCCACGACCTGGCGCTGACCGCCGGAGAGCGAGGCGACCGGGATACGGACGCTGGGGATCCGGATGGACAGGGTGTCCAGCAGTTCCTTGGCGCGCTTCTCCATCGCGATCTCGTCGAGCACGGAGGCCTTGCGCAGTTCGCTGCCGAGGAAGAGGTTGGCGACCACATCGAGGTTGTCGCAGAGGGCCAAGTCCTGGTAGACGGTGGCGACTCCGAGGTCCTGGGCGTCGTTGGGCCGGTTGATCCGGACCGTCCTGCCCTCCCACTCGATGGCGCCTTCGTCGATCGGGTGGACACCCGAAATGGTCTTGACGAGCGTCGACTTGCCGGCGCCGTTGTCGCCGACCAGGGCGACCACTTCGCCGGAACGAATCTCCAGGTCCACGTCGGTGAGCGCCTGGACGGCGCCGAACCGCTTGGAGATTCCGCGCAACGCCAGCACGGGCGTAGCGGACACGTGAATCATCTCCTTCGCCGCCTGACCGGCGGGGATGGTGCTGCTGAGCACAGGGGGCGGTGCCGGTCACCGGGCCGCCGGGAAGAACGGAACGTCTACGGGTCCGTCTCGGAACGTCGTCGCCGGGGGACGACCACGCGCCGAGACCGCGCCCGGGACGGGGTTCCGTGCCGGCCGGGGCCCTCGGTGCGCCCCGGAGGGCGGCCGTGTGCGGTGACCGGGACCGGTGAGAAGTCCGGCGCCCGCCCCTTGCTGCGGGGCATTGACGGGGCGGGTGCCGGACCGGATCGGGTGACGCCTGCCGGCGGGCGTACTACTTGATGCCGGCTGCGTCGCAGGCCGCCTTGTACTGGGCGGTGCAGATCTCCTCGACCTTGTAGACCTTGTCGGCGACGATCGTGGAAGCGATGTTCTCCTTGGTCACGACCGAGGCGTCGTACAGCTTCGACGGGGTGCCCTTGAACTCGCCCGAGAGGCTGTCGACCTTGATCGGGGCCAGGTCGTCGATCTTCTCGCCCTTGAGCAGCCGGACGGCGATCTCGGCGGTGGTCTCGGCCTCCGGCTTGATCTGCTTGTAGATCGAGAAGGCCTGCTCGCCCGAGAGGATGCGCTGCAGACCGGCGAGCTCGGAGTCCTGACCGCCGACCGGAACCTTCACACCCTGCTTCTTCAGGGCCGTGATGATGCCGCCGGCCATGCCGTCGTTGGCGGAGTAGACGCCCTGGAAGCCGTCCTTGCCCAGGGAGTCGATGGCCGCGCCCATCTTCTTGTTGGCCTCGTCCGCCGACCAGTCCGGGATGTCCTGCTCGTAGACGACCTTCTTGACCTGCTTGTCGAGGACGCTGTGCGCGCCCCTCTTGAAGAAGGGGGCGTTCGGGTCGGTCGGCGAGCCGTTGATCATGACAACGTTGCTGTCCTTGGCCTTGGCGCCCATCGCCTTGACCAGCGCCTCGCCCTGGAGCTGGCCGATCTTCTCGTTGTCGTACGACACGTAGGCGGAGATCGGGCCCTCGGCGAGACGGTCGTACGCGACGACCTTGACGTCCTTCTTCGCGGCCTGCTGGACCCAGGACTTCGCGGCCTTGTAGTCGACGGTGTCGAGGATGATGACCTTCACACCCTGCGTGACGAGCGCGTCGAACTGCTTCTTCTGGGTCTCGCTGTCCTGCGCGGCGTTGTTGTACTTGACCTCGCAGTCGGAGCACAGCGCCTTGATCTTCGCCTCCATGATGGGGCGGTCGAACGTCTCGTAACGCGTGGTCTTGTTCTCCGGCAGGAGCAGGCCGATGGTCTTGTTGTCGCCACCGCTGCCGGAGTCCTTGTCGTCACCGGCCTTGCCACAGGCAGCGAGGGAGACGGCCATGGAAATCGCGGCCGTGCCTATGACGATGCGTCGCGTCGTTGCGTTCATTACGGGTTGCCTCCCTGACGAGGCCGCGACGTCGCGGCCGAGGTGGCTGGAAGTCAACTCGGCTACGACGGCGGCGTCAAGGAGTAAATCCTTAACGAGATGACAACGGTGCCATCCGTTATCTAAGTGAAGGCAGGGTCGCCTTCGGCAAGGCACTTTCCAAAAGGGTTGAATCCCCCATCTCGCTCAGCACCAGGGCCAGGGCGCCCAGGACTTCGGCCCGCCCGCCCAGTGCCCCGGGCAGCACCGAGAGCTGCCGGGCGGCGCTCGGGATGGCGTAGCGCGAGACCGAGTCACGGATCGGTGCGAGCACCAACTCGCCCGCCTCGGCGAGCGATCCGCCGAGGACCACCCGGCTGGGATTGAGCAGGTTGCAGAGATTGGCCACCCCGCTGCCGATGTACCGCCCCACGTCCCCGATCACCCGGCGGCAGCCCGGATCGCCCTCGCGGGCCAGCTGGACCACCCGCTCCATGGTGAGATCGGGCCCGTGGCTGGGCTGGAGCAGCGGCAGGACGTACCGGGCGGCCGTGAAGGTCTCCAGGCAGCCGCGGTTGCCGCATCGGCAGACCGGGCCCGACTCGTCGAGCGTGATGTGCCCGATCTCGCCGGCCGTGCCGCCCGGCCCCCGGTAGATGCGCCCGTCGATCACCAGACCGGCACCGACCCCGCTGGCGACCTTGATGTAGGCGAGATCCTTGACGCCCCGGCCGCTCCCCCACACCAGCTCGCCGAGCGCGCCGAGGTTGGCGTCGTTGTCCACGTACACCGGCACCCCGAGCCGGCCCTCCAGCTCCTTGCTGGGATTGATGCCCGTCCAGCCCGGCAGGATCGACGTGGAGCCCAGCGTGCCGGACTCCACGTCGATCGGGCCGGGTACACCGAGGCCCACCCCGATCACCTTGTCCGGACCGATCCCGGTCGTCTCGATCAGCCGCCTGACCAGTTGCTCCGCCCGCCCGAACCCCTCCGCGGACGAGGCGTCGACGTCCAGCGGCTCGGCCTCCTCGGCGAGCACCTGGTGGGCGAGGTTGCCGACGGCGACGCGCAGATGCGTATGGCCGAAGTCGACCCCGATCACGATGCCCGCGTCTCCGCTGAGCGAGACGCTGCGGGCCCGGCGGCCGCCCGCCGAGGTGGGGGTGACCTCGACCGTGCCGCCGTCCTTCAGTTCACGAACGATGTTGGAGACGGTGGCCGCTGACAGGCCGGTGCTCCGTGCGATCTCCGCCTGGGTGAGCGAACCGGCCATGCGTACCGCACGCACGACCCGCTCAAGGTTGGCGCGATGCAGAGATGTCTGCGACCCCGGGGTCTCCATCGACTCTCTCACTCCTACCGTTTTCTCTAACATGTGAACTCTAAGCTCAGCGTTTTGCAGCACCCCCCGTCAAGACCTTGAGCAAGCGAAGCCTCGGACGAGCGCAGTGGGACGGCCCTGCGTACGCGCGAACCGCCCGCCGGCGCGTGGCCGACGGGCGGTTCGTGTGTACGGGGGCGGGACCTGGCCGCTACTTCACCGCGCCCGCGGTGAGGCCTGCGACGACCTGGCGCTGGAAGATGATGTAGGCCGCGAGGACCGGCAGCATCGCCATCACCAGACCAGCGAAGAGACCGGACCAGTCGCCCTTGTACCCCTGACTGGTGGCCAGTTCGACCAGGCCCTGGGAGAGCACCCGGTATTTCGGTTCGGTGTTGAGCACCGTCGGCAGCATGTACTGGTTCCACTGCCCGAGGAAGTTGAAGATACCGACGCTGATCAGGCCGGGCTTCGCCATCGGCAGCATCACCTGGAAGAACGTCCGGGTGTGCGAGGCGCCGTCGAGCATCGCCGCCTCCGCCACCGAGCTCGGCAGCGTACGGAAGAACGAGGTGAGGAAGAAGACGGTGAACGGCAGCGAGTACGCGATGTAGACCATGATCAGTCCGTGCCGCGTGTTCAGCAGGGCCATGTTGTTCATGACGAAGAACAGCGGGACCAGCGCCAGGATGATCGGGAAGCTCATCCCGCCGATGAACAGGAAGTAGATGAAGCGGTTTCCGGGGAAGTCGAACCGCGCCAGTACGTATGCCGCCATCGAACCGAGCAGCAGGGTGCCGACGAGCGAACAGCCCACCACCACGACAGTGTTGAAGAAGTAGTCGCTCATGTGCGCCTGACTCCAGGCGCGCGACCAGTTCTCGAAGTGCAGCTTGTCGGGCAGCGCCCACGGCGTCGACAGGATCGAGTCGTCCGTCTTGAACGACGCCATCACCGCCCAGAGCAGCGGCAGGACGACCAGGATCGCCCAGATGATCAGCACACCGTGCGAGAAGACGTTGAGGACCTGGCCCTCGCTGCTCTTCTCCTTGGCGGCGGGTGCGGGCGCCTTGGCCACCGGATCCGGGTCCGCGGCCGGGGCCGCGGGGGGAGTGTCAGTCGTCTTCACGTGTACTCACCTCGTACTGTCGAGCCGGACACGGAGGCCGACCTGTGGTGCCTGCTGGGGGTCCGGAGGGCGTCTCCCGGGAATCGCAGCATCAGAACTCCAGCCGATCGCGGCGGCCCAGTCGCATCACGATGGCGGCGAAGGCCAGGGTGACGATGAGCAGTCCGACACCGATCGTCGTCGCGTAGCCGGCCTGCCCGTCGCGGAAGGCCGTCTGGTACACGTACAGCGGCAGGACGGTGGTCGAGTAGTCGGGGCCGCCGGGGCCCACGGTCATGACCTGTACGGCGGTGAACGCCTCCACACCGAGGGCCAGGATGCCCATGTAGACCCAGCCCGACTGCACCGTGTCCCAGAGCAGCGGAAGGGTGATCCGGAAGAAAGTGGTGAAACGGTTGGCCCCGTCGAGGAGCGCCGCCTCGTAGAAGTCCTTCGGGATGGACGCCATTCCGGCCGAGAACAGCACGACGAAGAATCCGACCGTCGACCAGATCAGAACCGTCATGACGCAGATCAGCGCGAGGTTCGGGTCGCCCAGCCAGTCCGGCTGGACGGAACCCAGGCCGATCGTCTTCAGTGTCGAATTCAGCATCCCACTGGTGGGGTTGAACGCGAACTGGAAGAGCAGGGCCACGATCACGATCGAGAGCACCTGCGGGAAGAAATAGGCGATCTTGTAGAAACTGGAGCCGCGCACGCCGGAGACCGCGGCGTTCTTGCGCCGCCGGCCCCCGACATTGAGCATGAAGGCGAAGAAGAGCGCCAGGCCCAGCGTCACCAGCGGCAGCAGCACCACAAGCAACACGCTGTGCTGCAACGACTTCCAGAAGATGTCGTCCTTCAGCATCCTCGTGTAGTTGTCGAACCCGACCATCTTGAAGTCCGGGCTCAGGCCGGTCCAGTCCGTGAACGAGTAGTAGATGGACTGGATGAACGGCCAAATGACGAAGACCGCGTACAACGCGAGTGGGAGTACCAGGAATCCCACTATGAAACGGTACTTGCCATGCTGCATCGTTTACCGACCCCGATCTTTCCGCGGGTGCCGCCGCTGGTGACGGTTGCTCACTGGTGCTTGTAGTGCTTGATGGACTGGTCCTTGGCCGCCGCGTCGGCGAAGGCCTGGATCTTCTTGATGGCTTCCGCAGGGGTCGCGCGGCCGGCCATCATCTCGCCGATACCGGCGACACCGATCTGCTCCTTCTGGAGCTTCACGTACCAGTCCTGCATGCGCGGGTTCACCACGTTGTCGCCGGCCTTCTTCAGCGCGTCGACACCGGACTGCATGGCGGTCGACAGGGTCAGACCGTCGGTGCCGCCGTTGAACGCGCTGAGCGACTTGACCTGCTTGGTGAAGTTCTTCGAGGACTCCTCGGAGAGCATGATGCGCAGCTGCTCCATGCCGCCCTGGGGGTTCTTCGCGTTGGCCGGGACGACGAAGGGCTCGCCGCCGGAGGCCCAGATGGTGCCGAACGGCATCTTGTCGGACGAGTCCAGGCTGGACGGCGCCGCGACCATCATCTTGAAGTCCTTGGGCGTGGTCGGCGCGGCCTCGTTCTCCACCCACGAACCATTCGGGAGGAAGAGCGCCTTGCCCTTGGTCCACTCGGTCTGCGACTGGATGTGGGTCAGACCGGGGGTGCCCTTGAGGATGTACCCCTTCTTGTACAGCTCGTAGTACGCCTCGAAGGCCGCCTTGACCGCGGGGTCCTTCCAGGCGTTCGGCTCCAGGTTGTCGATCTTGTCGAGAACCTCCCGGCCACCGATCTTGGCGATGAACGGGTAGAGCGAGAACGGCAGGTAGTACGGGTACTTACCGGCGTACGTCCAGCCCGCGATGCCCTGCTTCTTCGCCTTCGCGCAGAGGGCGAGCATGTCGTCCCAGTTCTCGGGGTACTGCGCGTCGAGCTTCTCCAGCGCGGTCTGCGAGTACCAGACGCCGTACACGGTGTACGCGTAGTACATGATCCAGACCGGGTCGCCGTCGAACTGACCCATCTCCAGGACACCGGGACGCAGCGTGTCGCGGACCTTCTTGCTGGGGTCGTCGATGGACGGGGCGTCCATCAGCGGCGTCAGGTCGAGCAGCTGCTTCTTGCCGACCAGGACACCCATGTCCATCTGCTCGGCGCCGGAGTTGTCGATCAGGTCCGGCGGGGTGCCGCCGTTGAACCGGGGCTGCAGCTGCGACTGGATCTTCTGGGTCGCGACGTGCTTGACCTTCGGGGCCTTCGGGAACGCCGTGTTGTACTTCTTCTCCGCGTCGATCGCGTACTGCTGGCCGAAGCCGCCGTCGAAGATGACCACCTCGAGCGGGGCCGTCTCGTTGACGCCGAGCGGGTTGGCCTTGGTGACCTTGCCCTTCTCGACCTTCTTGTCGCTGCCGCTGTCGCCGCTGGCGCACGCCGACAGGAAGCCCATCGCCGGAACGCTGATCAGGCCGAGTGCGGCCGATCGCTTGATCACATCGCGACGGCCAAGGCCCTCATTCTTGTGGGCGGAGGTGGATCCCATGCTCAAGTCCTCGCCTTCTCCAGGACTCAGGCGGTGTGTACCGGTCGCCCGTAGATATTCGCCTCAGGCGAAGGGCCCCGCCACCGCGGTCAGTTGCGCTTGGGTAGTGCTGATTTCAGGCTAGCCATGTGCAGTGGGGGGTCGGGGAGATCCGGCATCGGACGCGCCCGTCGCGCTGCCCTCGGCCGTTCCCCGTGTCCCCCTTGCCCGCGTCGCCGGAAAAGCTGTGCGGACGCCGACAGGTATAGTCCACTTCCCGCCGACTGAGCAAGATCGAATGCGACTTTGAGCAGCAGTCTTTCCCGAGTTGAGACCTCGCGGATACATGGCCCCCGCACGCTCCTGGCCCCGGTGTAACGATTTCCGCAATACGGTCGATTCGGCTTGCGCTTCCTGTCCAACACCCTTGACACATCCCGGCACTTGGCTCCCTACTGGACCTTGCGCATCTCTCTGACAACGTTGTCCAGATGCACTCCTCGGGAGGAATGGCTCGGCATGCAGCCCCGACATGGTTCTCGCAAGAGGCAAAGCCGTACGGCCGCACTGATCGCGGCTTCACTCGTTCTCGTCGTGACCGCCCCCTCCATGGCCGCCGCACAGTCGGCCGGCGCACACGAAAAGGGCCGGTCGCCTTCGGGAGACCGGACATTCAGCTCGTCGTTCGAAGCGGATGAAAAGCAGCCGGACTGGCGCAACACCGTAGAAGAGGGTCCGGACGGAAAGAAGCGGTCATCGGGTGTCGATGGCGGCTTCTCCGCAGGAATACCGGGCAATGTGACCGACAAGGTGACAGACGTCCGCGCCAGCGGTGAGAACACCGGCGGCGGGGAGGTCAAGGAAAATCTGATCGACGGGGAGTCCGGCTCCAAGTGGCTGACCTTCGAGCCCGCCGGCTGGGCCGAGTTCGATCTCGACGAACCGGTCAAGGTCGTGACATACGCCCTTACTTCGGCCAATGACCACGACGAGCGCGACCCGAAGGACTGGACCCTCCAGGGCTCCGCCGACGGCAAGGACTGGAAGGACCTCGACTCCCGGACCGGTCAGAGCTTCACCGAACGGTTCCAGACGAAGTCGTACGATTTCACATCTGACACCTCATACCAGCACTTCCGCCTGCAGATCACGAAGAACAACGGCGCCACCGACGCCACCCAGCTCGCCGACGTCCAGTTCTCCGACGGCGACACCTCCACCCCGGCCCCCGAGGAGATGCGCAGCCAGGCCGACCGCGGCCCCTCCGGCTCCCCCACCGCCAAGGCGGGCGCGGGCTTCACCGGAAAGCGGGCGCTGCGGTACGCCGGTACGCACAAGGCGGACGGCCGGGCGTACTCGTACAACAAGGTCTTCGACGTGAACACGGCTGTCACCCGTGACACCTCACTGTCCTATCTGGTCTATCCCCAGATGGGCGAGACCGACCTCTCCTACCCGGCGACGCATGTCGCGGTGGACCTGGCGTTCACGGACGGCACGTATCTGAGCGATCTGCGGGCCACCGACAGCAACGGCGGCCTGCTGACCCCGCAGGGCCAGGCCGATGCCAAGCGGCTGTACGTCAACCAGTGGAACAAGGTCGAGTCGACGATCGGCACGGTCGCGGCGGGCAGGACCGTGGACCGGATCCTGGTGGCGTACGACTCCCCCGAGGGCACGGCGAAGTTCCAGGGCTGGATCGACGACATCGAGATCGCCCCGAGGGCTCCCGAGAAGCGCCGAGCGCACCTGTCGGACTACGCCTCGACGGTCCGCGGCACCAATTCCAGCGGCGCCTTCTCCCGGGGCAACAACTTCCCCGCCACCGCGGTCCCGAACGGCTTCAACTTCTGGACACCGGTCACCAACGCCGGCTCGACGAGCTGGCTGTACGACTACGCGCGGGGCAACAACGACGACAACCTGCCCACCCTCCAGGCCTTCAGCGCCAGCCATGAGCCGAGCCCCTGGATGGGCGACCGGCAGACCTTCCAGCTGATGCCCTCGGCGGTCGCCGGCACCCCGGACGCCTCCCGCAAGGCGCGTGCGCTGCCGTTCCACCACGAGAACGAGACGGCGAAGCCGCACTACTACGGGGTGACGTTCGACAACGGCCTGAAGGCCGAGATGACGCCGTCCGACCACGCGGCCCGGATGCGGTTCACCTACCCCGGTGACGACGCGAGCATCGTCTTCGACAACGTCTCCAACGACGGCGGCCTCACCCTCGACCCGGCGACCAGCTCCTTCACCGGCTTCTCCGACGTCAAGAGCGGCGGCTCGACCGGCGCCACCCGCCTCTTCGTGTACGGCGTCTTCGACGCGCCGGTCACCGCGAGCGGCAAGCTGTCCGGCGGCGGTGGCGACGATGTCACCGGCTACCTCCGCTTCGACGCGGGCAAGGACCGCACGGTCGGTCTGCGCCTGGCGACCTCGCTCATCAGCATCGACCAGGCGAAGCAGAACCTGGCCTCCGAGATCCCCGCCTCCCGCTCCTTCGGCCGGGTCGAGGACCGGGCGCAGCGGGCCTGGGACGACATCCTGGGCAAGGTGGAGGTCGAGGGTGCCACGGCCGATCAGCTGACCACCCTCTACTCCAGCCTGTACCGGCTGTACCTGTACCCGAACTCGGGCTTCGAGAAGGTCGGCGGCAAGGACAAGTACGCCAGCCCCTTCTCCCCGCAGGTCGGCTCCGACACCCCGACGCACACCGGCGCGAAGATCGTCGACGGCAAGGTCTACGTCAACAACGGCTTCTGGGACACCTACCGCACGACGTGGCCCGCGTACTCCCTGCTCACCCCGGACCGGGCCGGCGAGATGGTGGACGGCTTCGTCCAGCAGTACAAGGACGGCGGCTGGATCTCCCGCTGGTCCTCCCCCGGCTACTCCGACCTGATGACCGGCACCTCCTCGGACGTCGCGTTCGCGGACGCCTACGTCAAGGGCGTGGAGTTCGACGCGGAGGCGGCGTACGACGCGGCGCTGAAGAACGCCACCGTGGTCCCGCCGTCCTCCGGCGTCGGCCGCAAAGGCATGGTGACGTCCCCGTTCACCGGCTACGCGAACACCTCGACGCACGAGGGCCTGTCCTGGTCGCTGGAGGGCTACCTCAACGACTACGGCATCGCGCGGATGGGCGAGGCCCTCTACAAGAAGACGAAGAAGGCCCGGTACAAGGAGGAGTCCGAGTACTTCCTGAACCGCGCCCGCAACTACGTCCGGCTCTTCGACGACAAGGCCGGCTTCTTCCAGGGCAAGGACGCCGAGGGCGGCTGGCGGCTCCCCTCGGACCAGTACGACCCCCGGGTCTGGGGCTACGACTACACGGAGACCAACGGCTGGGGCTACGCGTTCACGGCCCCGCAGGACAGCCGGGGCCTGGCGAACCTGTACGGCGGCCGGGACGGCCTGGCCAAGAAGCTCGACACGTACTTCTCCACTCCCGAGACGGCGGGCCCCGAGTTCGTCGGCTCGTACGGCGGAGTCATCCACGAGATGACCGAGGCGCGTGACGTACGGATGGGCCAGTACGGCCACAGCAACCAGGTCGCGCACCACGTCACCTACATGTACGACGCGGCCTCGCAGCCCTGGAAGACGCAGGAGAAGGTCCGCGAGGTCCTGAGCCGGCTCTACACGGGCAGCGGCATCGGGCAGGGCTACCACGGCGACGAGGACAACGGCGAGCAGTCGGCCTGGTACCTCTTCTCCTCGCTCGGCTTCTACCCGCTGGTCATGGGCAGCGGCGAATACGCGATCGGCTCCCCGCTCTTCAAGAAGACCACGGTCCATCTGGAGAACGGCCACGATCTGGTCGTCAGGGCGCCGAAGAACAGCGCGCGGAACATCTATGTGCAGGGCCTGCGGGTCAACGGCAAGAAGTGGACCTCGACTTCGCTGCCGCACGACCTGCTGGCCAAGGGCGGCGTGCTGGACTTCGACATGGGCCCGAAGCCGTCGTCGTGGGGCACCGGCAAGAACGCGGCACCGACGTCCATCACCACGGACGACAAGGTGGCGACGCCGCAGGCGGACGTGGTGAAGGGCGACGGTCCTCTGTTCGACAACACCTCGGCCACCTCGGCGAAGGTCGCCACGGTGGATCTGCCGGTCGACCCGGCCACGGACGCGATCCGCTACACGCTGACCTCGGACCAGGCGGCCGAGGCCCCGGCCGGCTGGGTCCTCCAGGGCTCGTCGGACGGCACGACCTGGAAGGACCTCGACAAGCGGTCGGCCGAGTCGTTCGCCTGGGACAGGCAGACGAGGGTGTTCTCGGTGACCGATCCGGGCTCGTACGCGCACTACCGCCTGGTGTTCGCCGGTGAAGGCACGCTCGCGGAGCTGGAGTTGCTCGCCTGACCCTGTGCTCCACCCGCTTCACGGCCGACGGCCGGTGCCCCGGGGCGGGGTACCGGCCGTCGGTCCGCTCAGCCCCGTTCCTGTCAGTCCCGTTCCTGCCAGTCCTGTTCCGGTGCCTCCGGAACGGCCCGGGGGAACAGACTCTCGGGCAACGTCACGTTCCAGGCCGTGATGACCGGCTTCCCGTGCTCGGTGCCGAGCCGGGACACGGCGCCCGTGGCGAGCTGGAACAGCGTGCCCTCGGCCGGCGTCAGATTGAGATAGCGGGCGGTGAGCACACGCAGGAAATGGGAGTGCGCGACGAGCGCGATGTCCTCGTCCGTGTCACGGCTTGCCGCCTCCGCGGCTTCGGCCAGCACCCGGTCGGCGCGCGCCCCGACCTCGGCCGGGGTCTCACCGGGATGCGCCTCGGGCCCGGGGGCGACGCCGTCGGTCCAGAGGTTCCAATCCGGGCGGGTGCGGCGGATCTCGTCGGTGGTCACCCCTTCGTAGCCGCCGTAGTCCCATTCGCGCAGCTCGGGTGTGATGCGGGGCGCGGCGAGCCCGGCGAGCTCGGCGGTGCGCCGGGCCCGTACGGCGGGAGAGACGAGGGTGAGCGCGATCCGCCGGTCGGCGAGCAGCGGCGCCAGGGCCCGTGCCTGCCGTTCCCCGAACGCGGTCAGGGGCAGATCGGTGTAGCTCGTGTGCTGCCCGGACCGCGACCACTCCGTCTCGCCGTGCCGGATCAGGATCAGCTCGCCCATGGGTCTCATCCGCTCTCTGTGCCGTTCGTTCCGCGTGGTTCGCACATCCGTGAACCCGCTGGTACACCTTCGCATTCCGCGCGCCCACGACGAGGTGGCAGATGACCCGTTTCCGGGTGCGGCAGCCACATGGTTGGCGACATTCCGTCAAATGCCTCAGCCGGTCAGTCCCTGAGCGTGGCACGGACGAGCCAGGCCAGGCCGGGTTCGCCAAGTTCGCCATGAACATGCAAAAATCCACCCGAGGGGCCTCGCCTGCCACTTCCGGCGGTCGCCGCCGCGCAGCAGGCGAGGACGACGGCGCACGGCACGAGGCGCCTGACTGAGGCGTGGACGTCGGAGCCGCGTCACGGAGCCGTTCCGTCGTCCGCGAGGACTTCGCGGATGACGTGCCGGGCGATCGCCGCCATGGCCGGATTCGACTTCCGGTAGTAGCGCAGTTCGCCGAGCGCGGTCGACAGCGCCCAGCCACGCCCTCGTGCCCAGGCCGCGTCATCGGCATTCAGTGCCGTACGGAAGATCCCGCGCGCGTGCGCGGGGAGCAGGTACCAGGCCGCGATGAGATCGACGGCGGCATCGCCCAGCCCCACGCAGCCGAAGTCGATGACGGCGCTGAGCCGCCCATTGGCGAGCAGCAGGTTGCCGGGTTGCAGATCCGAGTGGATCCAGACGGCCGGACCGGTCGGCGCGGAGGCCCGCAGCGACGCCTCCCACACGACGAGCGCCGCACCGGTGTCCACGACCTCGCCCAGCACCGCGAGCGCGGCGCGCGTCGAGGCGTCGCGGGCCGCCAGAGGCTCGCTGCGGAAGGAAGGCGGCCCGTCGGCGGGATCGATCAGGTGCAGCGCGGTGGCGAAGTCCGCCAGGTCCGCCGCAAGCAGGCCGGGTTCGACGGCCTCCCCGACCACCGGGTTCGCGCCGTCGAGCCACCGCAAGACCGACCAGTGCCACGGATAGCCCTCGGCGGGCACCCCCTTGCCCAGCGGCACCGGAACAGCGACGGGAAGCGACGGGGCGAGCCGCGGCAACCAGCGCTGCTCCTTCTCCACATCATCGGCCGTCCCCGCCGTACGGGGCAGCCGTACCACCATGTCCTC
This sequence comes from Streptomyces sp. NBC_00012, assembly GCF_045040875.1. Taxonomy (NCBI): domain Bacteria; kingdom Bacillati; phylum Actinomycetota; class Actinomycetes; order Kitasatosporales; family Streptomycetaceae; genus Streptomyces; species Streptomyces sp. NBC_00012. The sequence continues at coordinate 2,105,837 of NZ_CP108309.1, forward strand.
GCCGAGCCGGTACATGGCGTTGGAGGTGCCCACGGGAACGACCGGTTCGACGGGAAGTCCGGCCCAGTCCGGGAACTGCGAGGCGATCAGCCTGTGTACGAGCGACTCATCGATGTCCGGTTCGTCGGCATGCATCCTGCCCCTGCGCATGAGCACCCTTCAGGGGTTTGGGCGGTGACCGGCGGTTGGCAGCCGACCGCCATCCGAACGCTCGCCCGCACCACCCGTCAACTCGTCTACCGCGCACGGAAGTCGAAGGCCGGACGGCGGCAGCCACGTACGGGTGGCGCATTCCCCGATTCCTGAACCTGCGCGTCCGTGCGTCGCTACATTCCGGGGCATGCCGCAGCCCAAGGATCTCGACCCGTACGCCGACGCCCGCTCCTTCTACGGCTCCGAGTTGCGCCGCCTGCGCGAGGCCGCCGGGATGTCCCAGACCGAACTGGGTGACAAGGCGTTCTGCTCAGGCACGTACATCGGGCTGTTCGAGATGGCGGAGCGCCGCCCGCAGGAGGAGATGTCCCGCGCCTTCGATGAACTGCTGGGGAGCGGCAGGCACCTTCAGCGGCTGTGCCGGCTGGCACGGAAATCGAAGGTGGCGGGGTACTTCGCGGATGCGGCGGAACTCCAGTTGCGGGCCTCGTCCATCGAGAGTTACACATCGATGGTGGTTCTCGGACTGTTGCAGACAGCGTCCTATGCGCGTGCACTGACCCGGGCCGCCCATCCGTTTGCCGACGCGGACGTCATCGAAGGACACGTCAGGACGCGCATGGAGCGCACCAGTCTTCTCGACTCACCCGCGGCGCCCGTGCTCTGGGTGATGCTCCACGAAGCAGCGTTGCTCCTGCCTGTTGGCGGACCGGCCGTCATGGCAGAGCAGCTCAATCATCTTGCCGAGCAAATCGCTTCCCGCCCCCGTGTGGTCGCCCAGGTGCTCCCGTTCTCCGCCGGGGCACACCCCTTCCTGCACTCGTCCATGACACTGATGCAGTTCACCGAGGCTCCGTCCGTCGTGTACACGGAGAGCGCATACAGCGGCCAACTCGTCGAGGAACCAATGCTGGTGGAGCAGTACCGATCCGCATACGATCTGGCCAGGGCCGCCGCGCTGTCGCCGGAGGCGTCTCTGGATCGGATCGTGTCGGCGGCGAAGGAGTTCGCAACCGATGAGCGTCACACCTGACTTGAGTACCGCTGCGTGGCGTACGTCGTCATACAGCAACGGCGACGGCGGTGAGTGCGTCGAGGTCGCCGACAACGTCCCCCACTTCGTCCCCGTACGCGACACCAAGTTGGCCGACAGCCCCGTCCTGGTCCTGCGAACTGCGAGTTGGGCGGCCTTCGTGCAGAGCATCAAGCAGTAGGCATCGGCGCGGAAGACACGCGAAGGGCCGCACCCCGGGACTCCGGGGTGCGGCCCTTCGGCTCTGCTGCCTGCCTCGCGACTACTTGCGGATCAGGCTGCGGAGCACGTACTGCATGATGCCGCCGTTGCGGTAGTAGTCCGCCTCACCGGGGGTGTCGATGCGGACGACCGCGTCGAACTCCACACCGGTATCGGTGGTCACCTTGACCGTGCGCGGCGTGGTGCCGTTGTTGAGCTCCTCGACGCCGGTGAAGGAGAAGGTCTCCTCGCCGGTCAGGCCGAGGGACTCGGCGGTCGCGCCCTCCGGGAACTGGAGCGGGAGGACGCCCATGCCGATGAGATTCGAGCGGTGGATGCGCTCGTAGGACTCGGCGATGACGGCCTTGACGCCGAGGAGCGCGGTGCCCTTGGCGGCCCAGTCGCGGGACGAGCCGGAGCCGTACTCCTTGCCCGCCAGGATGACCAGCGGGGTGCCGGCGGCCTGGTAGTTCTGCGAGGCGTCGTAGATGAACGACACCGGCGCGTCGGCCTGGGTGAAGTCGCGGGTGAAGCCACCCTCGGTGCCCGGCGCGATCTGGTTGCGCAGGCGGATGTTGGCGAACGTGCCGCGGATCATGACCTCGTGGTTGCCTCGGCGCGAGCCGTAGGAGTTGAAGTCACGACGCTCGACGCCGTGCTCCGTGAGGTACTTGCCCGCCGGGGTGTCGGCCTTGATCGCACCGGCCGGGGAGATGTGGTCGGTGGTGACCGAGTCGCCCAGCTTGGCGAGCACGCGCGCGCCGGTGATGTCGGCGACCGGGGTCGTCTCCATCGTCATGCCCTCGAAGTACGGGGGCTTGCGCACGTAGGTGGACTGCGGGTCCCACTCGAAGGTGTTGCCGGTCGGGATCGACAGCGCCTGCCACTGGGCGTCGCCCGCGAAGACGTCCTGGTAGGACTTGTTGAACATGTCCTCGCCGATGGAGTTGGCGACGACGTCGTTCACCTCGGCCTCGGAGGGCCAGATGTCCGCGAGGTAGACCGGCTTGCCGTCCTGGTCGATGCCCAGGGCGTCCTTGGTGATGTCCACCTTCATCGAACCGGCGATGGCGTACGCGACGACCAGCGGCGGGGACGCCAGGTAGTTCATCTTGACGTCGGGGTTGATCCGGCCCTCGAAGTTACGGTTGCCGGAGAGCACCGAGGTCACGGCCAGGTCGTGCTCGTTGACCGCCTTGGAGACCTCCTCCGGCAGCGGGCCGGAGTTGCCGATGCAGGTGGTGCAGCCGTAGCCGACGAGGTTGAAGCCGACCTTGTCGAGGTACGGGGTCAGGCCCGCCTTGTCGAAGTAGTCGGTGACGACCTTCGAGCCCGGGGCGAGGGTGGTCTTGACCCACGGCTTGCGGGTCAGGCCCTTCTCGACCGCCTTCTTCGCCACGAGCGCCGCGGCGACCATGACGTAGGGGTTCGAGGTGTTGGTGCAGGAGGTGATCGCGGCGACGGTGACGGCGCCGTGGTCGATCTCGTACGTCGTGCCGTCGGGGGCCGTGACCGTGGTCGGGTTCGACGGGACGCCGTTGTGGGCGGCCGGGGAGTCGGAGGCCGGGAAGGACTCCTTGCCCGACTCCTCGTCGTCCGAGACGTAGTTGCGCACGTCCTGGGCGAACTGCTCCTTGGCGTTCGCGAGGATGATGCGGTCCTGCGGGCGCTTCGGGCCGGCGATCGACGGGACGACCGTCGACAGGTCCAGCTCCAGCTTCTCGGAGAAGTCCGGCTCGGCGGCCGGGTCGAGCCAGAGGCCCTGCTCCTTGGCGTACGCCTCGACGAGCGCGACCTGCTGCTCGTCGCGGCCGGTCAGGCGCAGGTACTTCAGCGTCTCGTCGTCGATCGGGAAGATCGCGGCGGTGGAGCCGAACTCCGGCGACATGTTGCCGATGGTGGCGCGGTTGGCGAGCGAGGTAGCGGCGACGCCCTCACCGTAGAACTCGACGAACTTGCCGACGACACCGTGCTTGCGGAGCATCTCGGTGATGGTCAGCACCAGGTCGGTGGCGGTGGTGCCGGCCGGGAGCTCGCCGGTCAGCTTGAAGCCGACGACGCGCGGGATGAGCATGGAGACCGGCTGGCCGAGCATCGCGGCCTCGGCCTCGATGCCGCCGACGCCCCAGCCCAGCACGCCGAGGCCGTTGACCATGGTGGTGTGCGAGTCGGTGCCGACGAGGGTGTCGGGGTACGCCTGGCCACCCCGGACCATGACCGTACGGGCCAGGTGCTCGATGTTGACCTGGTGGACGATGCCGGTGCCCGGGGGGACGACCTTGAACTCGTCGAAGGCGGTCTGGCCCCAGCGCAGGAACTGGTAGCGCTCCTTGTTGCGGCCGTACTCCAGCTCGACGTTCTGCGCGAACGCGTCGTTGGTGCCGAACTTGTCGGCGATGACGGAGTGGTCGATGACCAGCTCGGCCGGGGCGAGGGGGTTGATCTTGGCCGGGTCGCCGCCCAGCTCCTTGACGGCCTCACGCATGGTGGCGAGGTCCACGACACACGGCACACCGGTGAAGTCCTGCATGATCACGCGGGCCGGCGTGAACTGGATCTCCTGGCTGGGCTGCGCCTGGGAGTCCCAGCCGCCGAGCGCCCGGATGTGGTCGGCGGTGATGTTCGCGCCGTCCTCGGTGCGGAGCAGGTTCTCCAGCAGCACCTTCAGGCTGTAGGGGAGGCGCGCGGAGCCCTCGACCTTGTCCAGCTTGAAGATCTCGTACGACTCGTCGCCCACGCGCAGCGTGCTGCGGGCGTCGAAGCTGTTCGCCGACACGACAGTCTCCTTCATCAATGTGCGCGTACTCCGCGCCGCGCCTCATTACGGCGGGCGCCGCGTGGTGCCGCCTACGGCCCCTCGACCATCCGCTAAGGTAAGGCTTAGTTAGGTAACCCTTACCGGCCGGCGGACTGCGGTGCGCCTTCGGCATATATCTCGATGTCGAGATAACTCTAGTACATCACCGCCGCACGGTCATGCGGGGGCAGGGCAAGGCGTGGTCGTCCGATCTGTACTGGAAGGATCGGGGCATGGGTCTGAACATGATCGTCGGTGTGCCCGGCAACGCCCGTGACGACTGCGCCGGAATGGTCCGTGCCGACTTTGTCGCGATCGGCGAGCTGCTGGAGCGTGCGGGAGCGGGGCGGTGGACCGAGCCCGATCCGGTCGGGGTGCAGGTCACGGAGTTCGAGATGGGGGGCTACTCGGGCCTGCACGCCGTTCGTCGTCTCGCCGTTCACCTGGCGGCGAGCGGGTGCTTGCCCGAGCCGCTGGGCGAGGACCGGCGTGCGAGCGACGATCCCCTCCTGAGGAAGGTCTACGAGGCACTCCCAAGTGATCCTCCTGAACCTTTCGACCATCTGATCCATCATTCGGACTGCGAGGGCTACTACGTCCCCGTGGACTTCGCCCACGTCATCGTGAGCCAGAAGACGCCGGGCCGCCACCTCGGCTCCTCGGTGCGGCTGCTGGCGGAAGTCCGTCGGCTCGCATTGGCCCTCGGCCTTCCCGAAGACCTCGATCCGGATTCCGAAGAGGTCGTCGACGCCGCCGATTCCGAGGAGCCGGCCGCCGAGGGATGGCAGCGCTACGGTGTCGAGTCCTATGGCTGCCTGCAACTCCTCCGAGCCGCGAAACTCTCCATCGCGACCGGAGCGGCCATCGTTTTCGCTTGAGAAAGGTGTCGGGGTCCTGGCCCAGCGGTCCGGGCCGGGCGGACGCGGCGGCCGGGCGGCTCACGCCTTCCTCAGTATTCGAGGGGGGCTGACCACAGCATCGGGAGGCCGGTTGCCCGGATGGTCCGGCAGGTCTCGGATGACGAGGCTGAACGCATACGGATCCACCGAGCAAGAGGGAACCATCTGTGTTCAGCTTCAAGCCGCCGCGCCGCCGTACCGCCCGCACCGCTGCAGTCGGCGCTCTCGCGGCCGCGGCCTGCGTCACTGTTATGGCCGGCAGCGCCTCAGCCATCGTCAACGGGTCGGACTCCACCGAGACCTACCCGTTCATGGCGACCATCCCGGAGTCGGCCCCGGACCAGGGTCTGATCGACGGGAACTGCGGGGCGTCGCTGATCGATCAGCAGTGGGTGCTGACGGCGGCTCACTGCCTGAAGGTCGAGGGCATCAAGCTGGACGGCATCGTGCGCGTCGGCAGCGACCATCGCAAGTCCGGCGGCACCGTCCGGAAGATCGACCGGACCTTCGTCCACCCCGGCTATGTGAACGGCGACAACAAGGCCGCCAACAAGAACGACATCGCGCTGATACGCCTGGACCGCCCGGTCGCCCAGCAACCCATCAAGATCGCCGATCAGCCCGGGAAGCCCGGCACGCCGACCCGGCTCCTGGGCTTCGGCACCACCGTCGACACCGAGTTCAAGTTCCCGGACCGGCTGCAGGAGCTGAACACCCGCAGGGGCGCCGAATCCGAGTGCGCCCCCGGCTACGCGGACCGGACCCGGCTGTGCACGATCACCACCGTGCCCAAGGCCATGGCGTGCTTCGGGGACTCCGGCGGACCGCAGGTCCAAAAGGGCCGGGGCGGACGCTGGGAACTGATCGGCGTCACCTCGGGGCCCGGGGCCCCGAACGTGCCGTGCTCGCAGGGACCGGGCCTCTACACCAGCGCGCCCGCCTACGCGGGCTGGATCGACAAGACCATGAAGACCAACAGCGTCCGGCCGGCCGCGGCCAAGGGCTCCGACCTCGCCGAGACCGGCACGAACAACAGCGCTCCGTCGACTGCGGCCAAGGGCTCCGACCTCGCCGAGACCGGCACGAACGACAGCACCGCGGCGATCGCCGGTGTGGCCGCCGCGCTGATCGTCGCGGGTGGTGGCACCGCCGTCGCAGTGCGCCGCCGCAGGGCCCGCCGCGCCGCCTGAGCGGAACCGGCGCAACGCAGGGGCGGCACAAGGTCGGTGCCGGTGCGACACGCGGGTGGCGCTCCCTCGGCGGGGGGTGCCACCGCCGTCGCACTCGAACTCACTCGCACCGTGACACAGCCCGCGCGATTCCCGGCGGAGGCCGAGCGCGCGGGACCGCTGCCGGGATCCGGAGCGAACTGGGCTCAGAGCCGGTGGTCGATCTTCTTCTCCCGCATCAGCTCCCCCAGCTCCGGGTCCGACAGCGGGTGCAGAGTGTCCAGGAGACGGCGCAGCCCGGTTTCGTCAAGGGTCTGGCTGGCGACCGCGACCTCCGCCTTCCCGTGGCGGCGGACAAGGGTGAACTCGCGGGTGCCGTCGGGAAATTCGCGGACCATGGCCATCTCCCGGTTCGCGTCCACCGTGCAGGTGACGTCCTTCTCCGCGAGTTCGGGGCACCGGGGTTCCGGCGTGTACGACGAGCGCACGACGAGGCTCACGTACCCCGACTCGTATCCCTCCCGGACGGGGCGGTAGTCGACGACGAAGGTGGCCGGACCGAGCTCCGCTCGGGACACCTGCATGCCCGGCGGGGCGGCGCCCAGGTACAGCAGCTCCGGCTTCTCCCGGTACCGCGCGACCTCCGCGTCGTGCTGACGCCGCTGCGACTGCGCCGGACCGACGAAGCCCCCGTAGACCACCCCGGCCGCCAGCACCACCAGCGCCCCCGACCGCACCCAGCGGCCCGGCACGAAGAACGCCGCGGCCACGGCGTACGGCACCCCCGTCAGCGCGATCCGGGTACCCGCGCTCCCCAGGTCGACGTTCCCACCGTAGGCGGCCAGACCCGACAGGACGCCGAGCGTGCCGAGGACGAAGACCAGTACCGCCCAGCCCAACCGCCGCGGCACCGAACCGCACAGCGGCACCACGTCCTTCACCGGCAGCCCCGCCATGGCCAGCAGGGCCACCATCAGCGGCGCGCCCAAGGCCAGGACCGGCACCGTCGCACCGGCACCACCGCCCCAGGCCACCGCCACCAGCCCGAAACCGAGCGTCGGCACCGCGGTCGCCATGATCGCCCAGACCAGAAAGAGATGCAGGGCCGTGAGCGCCCCTCTGCCACTCGTCATGCCGCGGAGCCTGTCAACCGGCGCCCTGCCGCACATGAGTACCCGTACTCAGCGGGCAACCCCGCCGCGCGGCCGGGCAGCGGATCAGTCCTTCCGGCGCGGCAGCTGGTCGTCCAGGTGGTCAGGGCTGAATCCGAGCCGTTCGCCGAGGGTCCGGTAGCGGTCGCGCCGGGCGTCGGGGACGGGGACGTCGTGCGTGAAGAGGATCTGGAGGAGGAGACGGAAGCCCAGGTCCGGGTCCACGGTGATGACCACGTCCTCCAGTACGCGCGCCACGTCCCGCACCTCGGCCGCTTCGGTGCGCGCCGCCTCGCGGACCTCGCGCAGCACTGCCCCGGTCAGATCGGTCCGGGCGGGCGACAGGTACGGCACGTAGACGGGGTCGACCTCCCTCAGCCGATCCAGGCACGCCCGAGCCACCCGCTCCAGCCAGGCCCGCACGTCGGCATCGAACCCCTCGTCGTTGTCGTACGCCGCATCGACGTACAACCGCTTCGAGGCGGTCCGCCACATTGCGGTGACCGCCTCGTCGGACAGTGCGGAGTCCAGCAGCCGCCGTACGTCCTCCAGCAGCACCGCCGCGTACGAGCCCGGAGCGGATACCGCGTCGCTGCCGACCAGACTCCGGAGGTTCTCCGCCACGGTGCCCTGGTACTTCCAGTCCGTGCCGTGGAACATGCTCGCGAGCACCGGCAGCCCGAAACGCCCGAGGTCGAAGTTGCGCCGGCCGGGGTCGATGGCGGGCCACCGCACGTTCAGCTCGTCGTGGACGGCGATCAGGGGATGGGCCAGCAGTTCACCGATCCCCAGCAGCCGGTCGTACGACTCCTTGCCGATCGGTACGGAGTACGCCTTCGCGGCCCGCAGGAACAGCCGGAACCCGAGGTCGGCATCCACCTCGCGCACGACCCGTAGCAGCGCCGGGACGATGTCCGGTACCGCCACTGCGCGACGGAGCGCGGCCGCGGCCGATTCGATCTCCGCCGCCACGACCTCGCGCAGCTCCTCCTCCGACACCGTCGGCCGCGCCCCGTCCAGGATCTCCGCCTCGGCCTGTCCCCGCTCCCGCGTGCGCGGTGGGCAGACCTCCGCGACCCGGCGCAACCAGTGGCGAATGCCGGTGCCTTCGTCGGCCGGGTCGAAGCTCCGGCGCACGGCGGCCAGCCACACGGCGTGGAGCACCTCGTCCGGCAACGGGGAGTCCAACAGGAGCCGGACGTCCCTGCCGAGCTGGTCGTCCTCGTCCTCCGCCTGCGCCCCGGCGAGAGCGAGCACCACCGGCTCTTCGGTGCGGAGCGTCACCCGCGAGCACAGCGCGGCGGCGAAGCCACTGAGCCCGAAGTCGTGCACGTAGTCGTAGTAGTACAGCTCGCGCATCCGCACCATCACCAACTCGCCCCTCCCCGCGAAGGCGATACCGCCCCGGTCACCGAAACAACCTGTGCGCACTGCGGGTTGACCGAGATCCACCACGCTCGGCGCCCGTCCGTGTCCGTCTATGGTTTCGCCATGGCAGTCCCCGAGATCATCCCCATCGCCCACGAGCCGGACTACCGGACCGACACCATCGGACGGTACACGGACGGACAGTTCCTGGCCTCGGTCACCTACGCCTTCCCGGACGGGTACACGGTCGGCGACGACTGGGAGGAGCACAAGCGCCTCTATGCCGTCCTGCACCGGTTCGACCACGAGGGCCGGCACCTCGGCTCGGACATCCGATGCGCGGGAACGTGGGCCGAACAGCGGGAACACCCCCATGGCGACGACTCCGTGACGGCACGGGCGGAGGCGTGGATGGCGGCGCTGCTCGACGGCCTCCCCGAGCGCGAGTACGGCGACATCGCCATCCGGCCCTTCCGGCTGACGGTCGACGGCGTGCTCTTCGGGCTGGTCGTCGAACACCGCGACGACGAAGACAGTGACGGCGAGGACGACTGGGCCGAGCTCTACCCCGACCAGCTCGGCTTCTACGCTCCCTGGGACGGCCAGTACGACACCTGACGTGTGGGCCCGGACGATGGAGGAACATGAACGACACCGGTGAGTTCAAGGAGTTCAAGGACATCTCCCCGACCACCCTCGCCGATCTCCTGGGACGCGGGCAGGTCATGGACATCGGCATCCGCCCGCTGTGGCCCTCGGTCCCGCGGGTCGCCGGTCCGGCGTTCACCGTACGGTGTCCTCCGGGCGACAACCTCATGCTCCACGCGGCCATCCACCGCGCGGAGCCCGGCGCCGTCATCGTCGTCGAATCCGGGGACGTGGACCACGCGTTGGCCGGCGGGAACGTCTGCGCCGTCGCCCGACGCCGGGGCATCGCGGCGTTCGTGGCCGACGGCGTGATCCGCGATCTCGCCGAGGTGCGCGAGATGGGATTTCCCGTCTTCGCCAGGGGCGTCATCCCCATCCCCGGCACGAAGAAGGCGGTCGCGCCGCTCAATGGCCCCGTGCGGTGCGGCGGTGTGGACGTGGACGCCGGTGACATCGTGGTGGCGGACGAGGAAGGCATCGTGGTGGTTCCCCGCGCCCGGCACGAGCAGGTGCTCCTCGACGCCCGGGCGAAGGCGGCGAAGGAGGCCGGCGAATCCCTGGACGCGTGGGAGGCCGCGCATCGCGCCCGTATCGACGGCATCCTGCGCGACAACGGCTTCGAGGACTGACCGCCGGGAGTCGACCGCCGGTCTCCGGAAGCTCCCGGAGACCGGCTCCGGACACCCTGGCCACCCCCGTCCCCCGTACGGACGCGCACCGCACGCGGACTCGGCGGTCCGGGCGCACCATGGAACGCACGGAACGCACGGTACGCACCGAACCCGGGCATTTCATACCGGCCCGGCCTGCAAATGCCGTGCCGACACGCCCGGGTGTCACCCGAACACCACACCCCGGCACAGGTCTCATCTCATATCTGAGATAGCCTTTCGCCATGTCAGACGATTACCTCGTACGCATCGGCAAGCTCATCCGTGACGCCCGCCAGCACCGGGGCTGGACGCAGAGTCAGCTCGCCGAGGCGCTCGCCACCAGCCAGAGCGCCGTGAACCGCATCGAGCGCGGCAATCAAAACATCAGCCTTGAGATGATCGCGCGCATCGGTGAGGCACTCGACAGCGAGATCGTGTCGCTCGGCTACGCCGGGCCCATGCACCTGCGGGTGGTCGGCGGCCGTCGGCTCTCGGGCTCCATCGACGTCAAGACGAGCAAGAACGCGTGCGTGGCACTCCTCTGCGCCTCGCTGCTCAACAAGGGCCGCACGGTGCTGCGCAGGGTGGCCCGGATCGAGGAGGTCTACCGCCTCCTGGAGGTGCTGAACTCCATAGGCGTGCGGACCCGGTGGATCAACGAGGGAACCGATCTGGAGATCATCCCTCCCGCGCGGCTCGACATGGACGCCATCGACGCGGACGCCGCCCGCCGGACCCGCTCCATCATCATGTTCCTCGGCCCGCTTCTGCACCGCATGGACCGGTTCAAGCTCCCGTACGCGGGCGGCTGCGACCTCGGTACGCGGACCATCGAGCCGCACATGATCGCGCTGCGCCGCTTCGGTCTGGAGATCGCCGCGACGGAGGGGATCTACCACGCCCAGGTCGACCACTCGGTCACCCCCGGCCGCCCCATCGTGCTGACCGAGCGCGGCGACACCGTGACCGAGAACGCGCTGCTGGCCGCCGCCCGGCACGACGGCACGACCGTCATCCGCAACGCATCCTCCAACTACATGGTCCAGGACCTCTGCTTCTTCCTGGAGGCGCTCGGCATACGCGTGGACGGCATCGGCACGACCACGCTGACCGTGCACGGAGTTCCGCACATAGACGTGGACGTCGACTACTCCCCCTCCGAGGACCCGGTCGAGGCGATGAGCCTTCTCGCCGCCGCCGTGGTGACGGAGTCCGAACTGACGATCCGCCGGGTGCCGATCGAGTTCCTGGAGATCGAACTCGCGGTGCTGGAGGAGATGGGCGTCGACTGCGACCGCACGACGGAGTACGCCGCCGACAACGGCCGCACCCGCCTGGTCGACCTCACGGTCCGGCCCTCCAAGCTGGAGGCCCCGATCGACAAGATCCACCCCATGCCGTTCCCCGGGCTCAACATCGACAATGTGCCCTTCTTCGCGGCGATCGCCGCCTCGGCCCAGGGCCAGACCCTCATCCACGACTGGGTCTACGACAACCGGGCCATCTACCTCACCGACCTGAACCGCCTCGGCGGCAGGCTCCAACTCCTGGACCCGCACCGGGTACTGGTCGAGGGCCCGACCCGTTGGCGCGCCGCCGAGATGATGTGCCCGCCGGCACTGCGGCCCGCCGTGGTGGTGCTGCTCGCCATGATGGCGGCGGAGGGCACGTCCGTACTGCGCAACGTGTATGTGATCAACCGCGGTTACGAGGAGCTGGCGGAAAGGCTCAACTCCGTGGGCGCGCAGATCGAGATCTTCCGGGACATCTGACACACAATCACCGCCGCAGGCCGCCCGATCCGTACGCACGGACCGGGTGGGCGTGCGGCGGAGTCCGTGGCGGGCGTCAGAGTCCCATGGCCAGCATCACGATCAGTACCACCACGAGCAGCGCGACGTACGCGATGGAGTGGACCCGGTCCGGGACCCGGCCGGTGAGGCGTCTGGCCACCGCGATGGTGGGGAGTGAGCCGATGAGCAGGGCGGCGCCCGCGGTGAGGTCGACGTAGCCGAGCTGTCCCGGGCCGGCGGCAGTGGTGGGGGCGAGGGCGTAGACCAGGGTTCCGGCCACGGCTACGGGGACACTGAGGGGGTTGGCCATGGCGGTCGCCTCGGCCATCGGAAGGCCCCTGCGCCGCAGGAGCGGGACGGTCATGACGCTGCCGCCCACCCCCAGGCCGGCCGCCACGAGGCCGATGCCGACGCCACCGAAGGTGACGGTTCGCCGTTCCAGGGGTTGCGGGCGGGTCCGTTGCGCCACGGAGAGGAAGCCCTTCCTCAGCAGGCTGTCGGCAATCGTGATCAGCAGGTAGGCGGCGAACAGCAGGCGCAGCGCCGTGCCGCCGATCAGGGTCGTCGCGAAGGCCCCGGCGACGGCACCCACTGCGATGAACGCCGCCAGCGGCCAGACGTACTCACGGCGCAGCCGGCCCTGACGCCACTGGGCCAGGGCCGCCGCCGCGGCGTTGACGACCATGACCGCCGCCGAGGTCGCCACGGCGATGTGCATGGCGTCCGCGTCCGCTCCGGGGCGTGCCGTCATGGTCAGGACGCCGTAGACGACTGGGACCGTGATGAAACCGCCGCCGAAGCCGAAGAGCACGGTCGTGATGCCGGTCAGGCAGCCGAGGGACAGGAGGGTGAGGAAGGAGGTCAGCACTGGTCCGACACTAGGGAGCGCCAGGCTTGGCGGGCAATCGATGAATTGCCTACTGTCTACGCGCAGCAGACATGGCTCGTGATCCCGCGTAGCCTCGCGGCATGCGGAACATTCCGGTCGCGGAGGTGGACGGGCTCGATCGTGCGGTGCTGGCCATCGGCACCGACTACCCCCCTGACCACCTGCTCGCCCGGCACGAGCACCGCCGTGCCCAGGTCCTGTACGCGGCCACCGGCGTCATGCGGGTCGAGACGGCGGACGGCAACTGGACGATCCCCACCGCCCGCGCCGTACTGATCCCGCCCAGGACCAGGCACCAGGTCGCTATGAGGGGCGTCAGCACCCGCAGCCTCTACATCGAGCCCGCCGCCGTGCCGTGGTTCCCGTCCCGCTGCCAGGCCGTCGACGTCTCCGCCCTGCTCCGGGAACTGATCCTGGAAGCGGTCGAGATGGAGCCGCACTACCCCGAGCACAGCCGCGACGCGGCGGTCGCGGCCCTCATCCTCCACGAGCTCAGGAACCTCACCCCGCTGCCCCTCGATGTGCCGCTGCCGTCCGATCCGCGGCTGCGCGGCCTGTGCGAGGCGTTCCTGCAGAAGCCGCACGTCCACGACCCGCCCGCGCGCTGGTGCGCGGCGCTCAACATCAGCGAACGCACCCTGGCCCGGCTGTTCCGGCGCGGCACCGGCCTGACCTTCTCGCAGTGGCGGCAGCGCGCCTGCGTCCTGCACTCCCTCCAGCACCTCACCGCGGGTACGCCCGTCACACGCATCGCGGCCCTGCTCGGCTACGACAACCCCGCCGCCTACACGGCCGCGTTCAAGAAGCTCCTGGGCCGTCCGCCGACGGCGTACCGGAGCCGGGATGTTTGATCGACGGGCCTTCGCGGCGGGCCGGTCCGCTCGGCTGTCCCGCTCACACGGACGCGGGGCGCTGGTGGCCGACGTCGCGGGCCAGGTCCAGGCCGAGGACCCGGTCGAGGTGGGCGAAGGTCTCGAACTTGGCGCCCGGCGGCACATCGGAGCGTCCCGCCAGGTCGGCCAGCAGGGCCAGGACGGCGGCGACGTCGAGATCATCGGCGAGCGCCGCGTACGACTGACGCAGCAGGTCGGCGGGGATCGGCCTGGACGGCTCCTGCGCCCAGTCGGCGACCGACCGGCGCCAGTCGCGCAGCGTCCGCCTGGCCTCGGCGAGCGCGGCGCCGGTGACCGTGACCGGCGTTCCGTAGGGGCTGCTGAGCAGCAGCAGGCGCACGGCCAGGGGGTCGGCGGTGTCCGACGGGTCAGGTGCGCCCGGGAGTTCCCGGGTGGGGGTGCCCTGCTCCTGCGGGGCCGTGCCGACCTCGCCCACCTCGATCCGGGCTCCGCCCCCGAGGTCGCCCGGGGCGGCGTCCCGGGCGGCCACGTGGACGTCGGCCGGGCCGCCGAGGGCCGCCTCCGGGCGGTGGGGGCCGATGACGGCAGGCGGGTGGATGCCGAGCACCGCCATGACCCGGTCCAGCGCACGGGCCCGGTCGGGGGTCAGCTCGGGGGTGGTGAGGACCGTGACGACCTGGAGGCCGTTCAGTTCCGCGGTGCGGGCCAGGACGTCGCCGATCAGTGGGACGCGCAGGTGCAGCGGGCCGATGCCAGCGCCGGTGCCGGTGTCCGGTCCTGTGCCGATGTCCGGCAGATGGACGCAGCTGCGCAGCAGTCGGCGCGGTGCGGCGGGGACTTCCACGAGGTGACCGGTGCGGGTGTCGGCGATGCGCAGCATGGTGCGGAGGCTAGTCGCGGGAGCCTCCCGCAGGTGGGAAGCCGTCCGGGGCATTCGTATGGCCGCCTCGCGCGGCCTTCCCCGTCGCCGTCACTTCTCCTCGGTCAGCTGCTCGTCCAGTTCGTCGAAGAGCAGCTCGCCGTGGTCGATCTGGCCGGTCCGGTAGGCGGATCGCGCCACCAGATGGGCGGCGACGGGGCCGGTCATCAGCTGGAAGAAGCCGATCAGCCCGAGGGTCGCCAGATCCATGCCGCTGCGCAGGCGCAGGGCGACCCCGGCGAGGACCAGGAGCATGCCGAGGGTCTGCGGTTTGGTCGCGGCATGGCTGCGGGAGAGCACGTCCGGCAGCCGCAGCATCCCGATCACACCGAGCAGGCAGATGGCCGCGCCGATGAGGACCAGGACCGCGCCTGCCGTGTCGAGGATCCGGAGCCAGGCGTTCACCGCTGTTTCCCCTCGGAGCTGTCGGGGCCGTCCCCGTCCGTGCGGCGTCGGGGCGGCCGGTCGCGTACGGCGATGAAGCGGGCGATGCCGACCGAGCCGGTGAACCCGAGGAACGCCAGCACCAGCATGATCGGGAAGTAGAACGAGTCGCGCGCGAAGGCGGACTTCGCGCCGAGGCCCGCGATGATGAGGGCGGCGCACACATCGAGCGAGATGGCCCGGTCCAGCATGGAGGGGCCTCGCCGGATGCGTTCGAGCAGTGCCGCTCCGGCGATGACGATCACCACGACGGCCGCGGTGAGCAGCGCCCGGTCGACGGTCTCCGGCGCGCTCACGCGTCGCCCTCCCTGTCGGATGGTGTGAGTGGGGTGATCGGTGGAGGCGGTGCGGCCACTCGGGCGATCTCGTCCGCGGTACCGAAGGCCCGTACGGTCAGCCGTTCCAGGCGCCAGACGGAGCGGCGAGCCGCGTCGAGCACGGCCGGCCGGTCCGCGTCGAGGACGTGCAGGAAGACGGTGGCCGTGGCGCGGCGTACCTCGACGACCGATCCGCCGGGCACGTTGGACACGGCGACGGCGGTGGCCGCGAGCATCAGGTCGGAGCGGCAGCGCAGTGGTACCGCGATGACGGCGGCCCGGTGCGGGTGGTCGACGAAGATCTGCCGGGTGACGCGTACGCCCGAGGTGTACATGTCGTAGAGCAGGTACCCGGCGAGCATCAGGATGCCCCAGGGGTGCAGGCGCAGCCCCAGGTCGACCCGGGGCAGCGGGAAGGCCAGGCAGACGGCCACGGCGACGATCGCTCCGGTGAGCAGGTTGGCCGGGTTCGGGCTGGACCAGAGCAGCACCCAGATGAGGGTGAGCCAGGCGATGAGCGGGAGGTCGAGCACGCGTCGTCGGCGCCCGGCGAACTCACAGCTGAAGGGCGGCAGGTCCTTGTTCCGGAAGGACAGCCTGAGCAGGCGTTTCAACGGCCGAGCACCGCCTGTACGTAGGGGGCCCGCGCGATGAGTTCGGCGGCCGCGCGGTCGGTGTAGGAGGTCAGGGGGCCCGCGAACACGGTGAAGGCGAGACCGAGCGCGACGGTCGCGGCGGTGGCCCCGGTCATCGGCAGGGGCAGTTTCGTCGTGGTGGTGACGGCATGCCCGTGCAGGGTGGCCGCGACCGCCCGCCCGGCGGGCTGGTGGCGGGGGCGGACCGGTTCGTCGCCGGTGCCGGGGATCCGGTCGGGGCCCGCGTCCCCATCGTCGTCGTCCTCGTCCGAGTCGGACTCCAGGACGGTTCCGGTGGCGGCCTGTCCGGGGGGTGCGGCCCGCCAGAACGCCAGGTTCCAGACCTTGGCCATCACGTACAGGGTCAGGAGGCTGGCCACCGCCGACCCGATGACGAGGATCCACGCCCAGACGCCGCCGTCGGCGACACCGGCCCTCATCAGTCCGAGCTTGCCGATGAAGCCGGAGAGCGGCGGGATGCCGGCGAGGTTCATGGCGGGGACGAAGAAGAGGGCGGCGAGCAGCGGGGCGGCCTTGGCGAGGCCGCCGATCCGGGTGAGTTCGGTGGTGCCGCCCCGGCGTTCGATCAGCCCCGCCACCAGGAACAGCGTGGTCTGGACGGTGATGTGGTGGGCGACGTAGACGATCGCGCCGCCGTACGCGTCCCGGGTGGCGAGGCCGATCCCGAAGACCATGTAGCCGATGTGGCTGATGAGGGTGAAGGAGAGCAGCCGCTTCAGGTCGGTCTGGGCCACGGCTCCGAGGATCCCGACGACCATCGAGGCGAGTGCCGCGGCCATCAGCAGATCACCGAGCCGGTTGCCGGGAAAGAGCAGGGTCTCGGTGCGCAGCATGCAGTAGACGCCGACCTTGGTGAGTAGACCGGCGAAGACGGCGGTGACCGGGGCGGGTGCGGTCGGGTAGGAGTCGGGGAGCCAGGCGGCGAGCGGGAAGACGGCGGCCTTGATGGCGAAGACGGTGAGCAGCATCGCCTGGATCAGGGTCTGGACGCCGAGCGGGAGTCCGGCGAGGCGGCCGGCCAACTGGGCGAAGTTCGCGGTACCGGTCGCCGCGTACGTCATGGCGATGGCGGTGAGGAACAGCATCGACGAGAACAGCGAGATGATCACGTACGTGGAGCCCGCGCGGATGCGGGGGCCGGTGCCGCCGAGGGTGAGCAGGACGAAGCTGGCGACGAGCATGATCTCGAAGCCGACGTAGAGGTTGACGAGGTCGCCGGCGAGGAAGGTGCAGGAGACCCCGGCGACCAGGATCAGATACGCCGGGTGGAAGACCGCGACGGGTGTCTCCTCCTCCCGGTCGGCCATGCCCTGGCCCAGCGAGTAGACCAGCACGCAGAGGGTGACGGTCGAGGAGACGGTCAGCATCAGTCCGGACAGCCGGTCGGCGACCAGCGTGATGCCGAGCGGCGGGGCGAAGTCGCCGAGGTGGACGGTGAGCGGGCCGCGGGTGTCGGCGACGGTCATCAGGGTGACGGAGAGCCCGAGCACGGCGGTGAGCACGGCGAGGCTGATGAGGCGCTGGAGCTGTTTGAGGCGGGTGCCGAAGGCGAGGCTGAGGCCGGTGGCGCAGAGCGGCAGCAGCACCGGCAGAGGGACGAGTGCGTTCATCCGGCGGCTCCCGGGTCGGCGTCGGGGCGGGCCTGCTGGGCCGCGTAGTCCTCGGCGTCGGCGCCCAGTACGTCGTGCCAGAGGTCCCCGGTGGCGTCCCGGCCGCGGGCCTGGAGGGCGCGGTCGGCACGCAGCCGGGCCCGCAGCCGGCGGCGCTCCTCGCGGTACCGGGTGCGTTCCTCGTCCGTGACGTCGTCGGCGGCCCGGTAGCGCTCGCGCAGTTCGTCCCGCTCCCCCAGTACCTCGGCGCGCAGCGCGATCCGGCGGTCCTCCAGGTCGTCGTGGACCTCGTCGGTGCCGGTCAGCTGGTGGCTGCGGTAGGCCATGGCGAGGAGGAACGCGGTGGTGGCGAGGGTGATGACGATCGCGGTGAGCGCGATCGCCTGCGGCAGCGGGTCGGTGACCCGTCCCAGCGGTACGCCGTAGAGGAGCGGTTCCGCACCGGCGCGGCCGCCCGCGGCGAGGACGAGGAGGTTGATGCCGTTGCCGGCGATGACCGCGCCGAGCAGGATGCGGGTGAGCGGGCGGGTGAGCATGAGGATGCCGCCGACCGCGCAGAGCACCGCGGCGGTGGCCAGGAGGGAGGCGCTGACGGTCATCCGGGGGTGCCTTCCGTGCCGGGTGCCGGGCGCGGTGGTGCGGCGGTGACCGCCGCGGCCGCCTGTTCGGCCGCCTCGCGCTCGATCTGGCGGTCGATCTTGGCGCCGAGCGCGCGCACGATGTCCAGCACCACGCCCAGGACCAGCAGATAGACCCCGAAGTCGAAGAGGACGGGCGTACCGATGTGGTACTCGCCGATCAGCGGCAGCCGCCCGTGGTGCGTCCAGGTGTGCAGGACCGTTCCGTCGGCGAGGCCGAGGAGGGCGACGCCGGTGGAGACGAACAGTCCGAGGCCGGTGAAGAGTCCGGGCTGGAGCGGGGCGGCCTCGGCCAGTTCGAACCGGCCGCCCGCCAGGTAGCGGGTGATCAGGGCGAGTCCGGCGACGAGCCCGGCGACGAAGCCGCCGCCCGGCACGTTCTCGGCGCAGAACAGCAGGTACACCGAGAGCACCAGGACCGGGTGGAACAGCAGCCGGGCCACCACCTCGAAGACGACGGAGCGGTGCTCGGGCGCCAGTGTCGAGCCGGCCGCGAGCCAGCCGCGCTCCGGTGCCCCTTCGTCGCCGAGCGGGAGCCCCGTCATCCCGGGTGCCGCCAATGACCAGGCGGTAGGTCCCCGTGCCTCTTCGCGCAGGGACGGGCCCTCGGTCCGGCGGTGCAGATAGATCAGGCTCGTGACGCCGACCGCCGCCGCGGCGAGCACGGCCGACTCCCCCATCGTGTCCCAGGACCGCAGGTCGACCAGGATGGTGGCCACGACGTCCTTGAGCCCGTGGTGGGAGACCTCCTCGACCATGGCCGCGCCCGCCGGGTCGGCCTCGCGGGCGGCCGCCGCGACCCACACCACCACGCCGAGCGTCGCCGCCGCGGCCAGGGCCACCGGGATGCGCACCGCGCGCCGCCAGGTGCTGACCGACTCCTGGAAGTGCACCGGCATCCGCCGCAGTACCAGCACGAACACGATCATCGACACGGTCTCGACGCAGAACTGGGTGAGCGCCAGGTCCGGGCCGCCCTGGACGACGAAGAGCAGCGCCGCGCCGTATCCGGTCAGCCCGGCCAGGACCACGGCCTTCATCCGGCGGCGGACGGTGAGACAGAGGAGTGCGGCCGCGCAGGTCAGTACGGCGACGGCGCCCTGGAGGGGGACGTCCCAGACCCTCGGGGCCACGGCTCCCCGCCAGGGCCGGTCCATGACGAGGACGGTGAGCTGGCCGGCCAGCATCACGAGCAGGGTGGTGGCGAGGTAGACGGAGAGCGAGCCGCGCTGGACGAAGCCGGTGAGCTGGAGGGAGAGCCGTTCCAGGCCGAGCAGCAGGTGTCCGAAGACGCTGTCGGCGGTCGGCCAGGCGATCCGCCGGGAGAGCCGGGTCACGGCGGCGCGCCCCGTGAAGAGCAGCACACCGCCCGCGGTGGCGACGGCCGAGAGCAGCAGAGCTGTCCCGAAGCCGTGCCAGAGGGCGAGGTGGTACGGATGCGCGGACGGCGGGGAGGCGTCGGCGTACGCGCTGAACAGCCGGTCGGTCCAGCCGATGCCCGGCCCCAGCACCAGCCCGCAGAGTGCGAGCAGGGCGGGCGGTGCGAGGAACGCCGGGCCGACCCGGTGCACCAGGGTGTCCTCGGTCCCGGGCTTGCGGAAGAACGCGCCCCAGACGAACCGCACGGTGTAGGCGACGGTCAGCGCCGAGCCCGCGACCGTGACGCCCAGCGCCCAGCGGTCGGCGGTCGATCCGTGCAGCAGCGCGTCGAACGCGGCCTCCTTGGCGGCGAATCCGAGCAGCGGGGGCAGGGCCGCCATGGACGCGGCGGCGAGCACCGCGACCGCGCAGACGTGCGGCAGTGCCCGGCCGATGCCGGAGAGCCGGCGCAGATCACGGGTGCCCGCGGCATGGTCGACGATGCCGGTGACGAGGAACAGCGGGGCCTTGAACAGTGCGTGGGCCAGGATCATGACGGCGGCGGCCAGCGCGGTGTCCCGGTTACCGGCCCCGGCGAGCAGGGTGAGGAAGCCGAGCTGGCTGACGGTGCCGTAGGCGAGGACGAGTTTGAGGTCGTTCAGGCGCAGCGCCCGCCAGCCGCCCAGCAGCATGGTCGCGGCGCCGAGGACGATCACGACGGGCCGCCAGACGGGCACGTCGGCGAAGCCGGGCGCGAGCCGCGCGACGAGGTAGACCCCGGCCTTCACCATCGCGGCGGCGTGCAGATAGGCGCTGACCGGTGTGGGCGCGGCCATGGCGTTCGGCAGCCAGAGGCTGAACGGCCAGATCGCCGACTTCGACAGGGCTCCGCACAGGATCAGCACCACCGCGACGGAGACGGCGATGCTCGTCCGGGGCGGGTCGGCGAGGATGGCGGAGATGCGGTACGTGCCCGCCGACCGACCGATGATCAGGCCGACGAACATCGCGAGGCCGCCGAGGGTGGTCACGGTGAGCGCCTGGAGCGCGGAGCGGCGGCTGTGCTTCTGCTCGCTGTCGTACCCGATCAGCAGGAACGAGAAGACCGTGGTCAGCTCCCAGAACACATAGAGCGAGATCAAGTCGTCGGCGAGGACGAGGGCGAGCATGGCGCCCGCGAACGCCAGGAGGTTCCCGGCGAATCCGGCCAGTTGCGGGGTCCCGTCGGTGAAGTACGAGGCGCAGTAGAGCAGGACGAGCGTGCCGATCCCGGCCGCGAGCAGCACCATCAGTTCGGCGAGCGCGTCGAACCGCAGCGCGACGGTGACGTCGTACGCGGGCATCCACCGCCACGACCAGGTGACTGCGGAGCCGGACGCGGCGGTGTTCCACTGCGTGACCGCCCACACGGTGGCGGCGGCCGGTGGCAGCGCGAGAACGACGAAGGCTCGTGTGCCCAGCCTCCGTACCAGCGGGCGCGCGAAGGCGGCCAGGACGAAGTGGCAGACGATGAGCGCGGTCATACGACCCCGGGGGGCGTTCCGCGCCCGCCGCGGACGGGCGTCCCGGAGCCAGGCGATACGTAACGGGCAAATGGCACTCAATACAGATATATCCCCGACCGCGCTTCACCCGTACGGCGCGCCGCGCCCGGCACCGCGCGACGGGTTCACCCGTGTTCGCCGCAGACCCCGCTGTGGTCGCAGTACGGCCGGCTCCCGGTGCGCCCGCAGCCGCAGAGCATCACCCGGGTCTCCTGGCGCGGCCCGTCGGGGGTGGCCACTTCGAGGTCCCCGCGCAGGTGCAGCACTCCGTCGGAGTGCAGCGAGACATGGGTCGGCACCTCGGGCTCCTCGTCGGGGGCGCCGTCGGTGCGGTGGTACTGCAGGGCACCGCTGGGGCAGCGTTGGATGACGTCGGCGATGTCGTCGGCCGGGGCGCCGGCGGGCCGGATCCACGGCTTGCGGCCGGTATCGAAGACCGACGGGAGACCGCGTACGCATTCGGCCGCGTGCAGACAGCGGTGCACGTCGTACTCGACGGTGATGCCTTCACCGTCGTACGACCTGCCGCGGGGCGCGGGGGTTGTTCGGTGGCCACCGGTGACCTTCCCGGGTCGGTTCGTGACTCCGTACGGACGGCTCAAGCGTCCCCCCGGACCTCTCGGGCCGCTACTCGGAGCCGGACGGACCCGATACCTCCGGAACATGATGGCGAAACTGTGTGTGATCAGTGATGCCCGTGTGAGCCCGCTTTAGTTTCGTTTTTTCACTGTGACTAATATCTATCTGTCGAAGTTCTCAACGGATTTGACCAGTCCCGAGGCTGGCATCATCAAGGAGCACGCCCTGCGCACGCGCGCCTCACGGCGGACCGCATCGACCACCATGTCGTTGCGGACAGCCCTGCTCGTTCTGGCCATCGTTCCCGGCGTCGCACTGGCCGCCCTCTGGGCCGTCACCAGTGGCCAGACCCTGCTGGACTTCCAACGCCAGGCTGCTCAGGGGCAGTTGGCCGAGAAAGCCGGCCAGCCGTCCAACATCGTGTACTACAACCTCCAGGCGGAGCGCCTGCTCAGTGCCGAGGCGCTCGCCCGGCACAAGGGCGCCACCGACGAACTCAAGCGGCAGCGCAAGCTGACCGACGAGGCCGTCAAGAGCTTCCAGACGCTCTCCGACGTGGCGACCGACGACGCACCCGCCGAGGTCCGTGACGCGGTCGGCGAGGCCCGCGCGGCCATCGGCCAGCTGCCTGCCCAGCGTGCCCTCGTCGACGACGGCGGCAGCGAGCAGCAGAAGGCCGTGTACGGCTACTACACGGATCTGATCTCGGTCGACCTCCAGCTCTTCGCGGCGCTCAGCCACGTCGACAACGGCCGGATCACCACGCTCTCGCAGCCGTTGGTCGACCTGTTCTGGACCAAGGAGATGATCTCCCGCTCGGACGCCCTGCTGGCGCGCGGCTGGTCCGAGGGGAAGCTGAGCACCGAGGACCTGAAGCTGGTCCGGGAGGCTGTTTCCGGCCAGGAACTCCAGTACTCCACCAAGGTCGTTCCCCAACTGCCCTCGGACGAGAAGGCCATGTGGGAGAAGATCACCCGCAGCGCGGCCTGGAAGACCAAGACGCAGGTGGAGAACGACGTGCTGCGGCCGGCCGATGCCGACGCGAAGGGGTTCGTCACCCTCGACGCCCAGGAGAAGAACTGGCGCGGGGCGATGGACGAACTCACCCCGCAGATCGAGAAGCTCCTCGAGCACCGCACCGCCAGTGTGGTCGAGGAGGGCAAGGGCAGCGTCATGTCGCTGCTGTTCAAGATGGTGCTGACCACGGTCGTCGGTCTGCTGGCCGTGATCGCGGTCATCTGGACCACCTGGCGCCTCACCCGTAATCTCCGCCGCCGGATCGGCAGCCTCCAGGAGCGTGCCGAGGAGCTGGAGAGGGCCCTGCCGGAGGTCGTCGAGCGGCTCGCCCAGGGCGAGCGGATCGACGTCGAGGCCGAGGCGCGGGCCATCGAGTCCGACGGCAAGGACAGCCGGAGCGACGAACTGACGCAGCTGGGCGACGCGCTCAACCTGGCGCGCACCAGCGCGCTGGCCGCGGCCGTCAAACAGGCCGACCAGCACCGCGGCTTCGAGCGGCTGCTCCAGCGCATCGCCCGCCGTACCCAGCAGCTGATCGGCCAGCAGCTGAAGAAGCTGGACGAGCTGGAGCGCAAGCACGAGGACCCCGAGGTGCTCGACGGCCTCTTCGACCTGGACCACCTCACCGCCCGGCTGCGGCGGTACGAGGAGAACCTGGTGATCCTCGCGGGCGGTTCCCCGCACCGGCGCTGGCGCAAGCCGGTTCCGCTGCTGGACGTGATGCGTTCCGCCCAGGGCGAGGTGCAGGACTACCGGCGCGTGGTGCTGGATCTCGACGGCAGCCCCTGGCTGTCGGAGCGGGCCGTCGGCCCTGTCTCCCACGTGCTCGCCGAGCTCATCGAGAACGCGCTCAGCTTCTCCCGGCCGCCGAGCCCGGTCGAGGTCAGGGCCGCGAAGGTGAGCCGCGGGCTGGCCATCGAGGTCGAGGACCGCGGACTCGGGATGGAGGAGGACCAGCTGGCGGCGGCCAACGAACTGATGGTCCGGCCGCCCCGGATGGACGTGCTCGCCCACTCCGACGACATCCGTCTCGGTCTGTACGTGATCGCACGGCTCGCGGACCAGCACGGCCTGCGGGTGGAGTTCCGCTCCTCCGCTTACGGCGGTACCCGCGTGGTGCTGCTCGTCCCCGACGAGCTCACCGTCCCCGAACCGCGGACCGGCCCGGTCGGCGTGCCGACCCCGGCCGCCCCTGCCGCCGCCGCTCCCACCGCCCCCGCCGCACCCGCGGCCCCCGAGGCCGACGGCGCGCTGCCCACCCGCGTACAGGGTCAGGCGCTGGCCGGAGTCACCGCGCTGCACACGGCAGTCGCCCCGTACGCCACCACCGAGCAGCCGTACCCGGTCACCGAACAACCCCACCCGGCCCCCGAACCGGAGCCGTACCGGCCGGAACAGGAGCAGCCGTACGCTCCGCCGGCCGCGCCGTACACCGCGCAGGAGAACCCGTACGGCCAGGCCGGACAGCCGTACATGACGGCCGCCGGGCAGTACCCCGTGGACCAGCCGCCGTACCCGGCCCCCGAGGGCCAGTACCCCGGCGACCCGGAGCCCTACGCGACTCCGCAGCAGCCGTACGCGGCTCCGTACCCCTCCGCCCCCGGGCCGGGCCACACGCCCCTCCCGGTTCCCGCGACCCGGCCGTCCGAGCCGGAAAGCATCCCGCCCGCCGGGCTGCCGGTGTCGGAACCCGACCACCCGGCACCGCCGGACGTGGCGGCCGTCCACGCGCCGAGCACGGGGCACGGGTCCGACCGGCCCGCTCTTCCCGGGCCCGGTGCGGAACCCCCGTTGCCGCGTCGGGTACGGCAGGCCAGCCTTGCCGACGAGCTGCGGCTCGACCCGGCGGCCTCCCGGCCCGCCGCACCGCAGCCGCCGGACCTGCCCCGGAACCCGCAGCCGCGACCGGCGCCACGCCGGGCCGGAGCCGCGATCGGGGCGTTCCAGCGCCGGTCCCGTGCCGCCCGCGCGACCGACGAGACACCGAAGCAGCCGGCACCGCCAGCCATCCCGCTCCCCACGAGAGAAGAACGGCCATGACACGCACAACCGCCACCCACCAGGATCTCGACTGGCTGCTCGACGGCCTGGTGGACTCGGTGGCCGAGACCCAGAACGCCGTCCTGCTGTCCGACGACGGCCTTGTGGTGAGCCACTCGCGCACCATCGACCGCGCCGACGCCGAGCGGCTGGCCGCCATCTGCACCGGCCAGCAGAGCCTGGCCCGCGGCGTCGGCCAGCTCTTCAACGGCGGCGGCGTACACCAGGTCATCGTCGAGCTGAACGAACTCTGGCTCTTCATCATCGCGGCCGCCCAGGGCACCCACCTCGCCGTGATCGCCTCCCAGGAGGTCGACGCCGAGATCATGTCGCTCGCCATGCACAACCTCGTCCAGCAGGTCGGCCAGAAGCTCACCACGCCGGCCCGCGGTGGGTTCGACGCCTTCGGTACCGGGGACGGGCAGCGCGCGTGACCCCGTACTGGGAGGAGGCCGAGGAGGACGGGGCGGGCACGATGGTGCGCCCGTACACCATCACCCGGGGCCGGACCGCTCCCGAGCGGGACGACTTCAGCCTGATCACCGTGCTCACGACCGCGCAGGACCCCCGGGACGAGCACGGTGCGCCGGTGCGGCCCGGGAGGCTCCAGCCGGAACACCGGATGATCCTGGAGCGCTGCCGCCGCCCGGCCGCGGTCGCCGAAGTCGCCTCCGACCTCGGCCTCCCGGTGTCGGTGACCAAGATCCTGCTGGCCGACCTCGTCGCCCAGGGCCTGCTGCTCGCCCGCGCCCCGCTCTCGGTGGCGCGGGTGGCGGGAGGGCGCGACATGGGCCTGCTGGCCGCCGTTCGTGACGGACTCCGGAGACTCTGAACCAAGATGACAAGCAGTCAGGCGGCCCCCGCCGCCGTCAAGATCCTTATCGCCGGAGGCTTCGGCGTCGGCAAGACCACCCTGGTGGGCGCGGTCAGCGAGGTCGCCCCGCTGCGCACCGAGGAGTACCTGACCAAGGCCAGCATCGGGGTCGACGACCTGGCCGGTGTCGGCCAGAAGGACACCACCACCGTGGCGCTGGACTTCGGCCGCATCACGGTCAGTCCCGAGCTGGTGGTCTACCTCTTCGGCACCCCCGGCCAGGAACGCTTCTGGTTCATGTGGAACGACCTGGTCAACGGGGCGCTCGGCGGCGTGGTGATCGCCGACACCCGCAGGCTGGAGACGAGCTTCGCCTCGATCGACTTCTACGAGAGCCGGGACATCCCGTTCGTGGTGGCGATCAACTGCTTCCACGGCCACAACACCCGTACCCCGGACGAGATCAGGGCCGCTCTCGACCTCGACCCGCACGTGCCGCTGCTGATCGGCGACGTCCGCGAGCGGGCGTTCGGCCGGGACGTGCTGCTGGCCCTGGTGGACCACCTGATGAGCCTGCCCGTCGCGGCCGGCTGACCGTCAGCTCCCCGTAACTCCCCGCACTTTTCCCGTTCTGGAGACACCTGAGATGGCAACACCCCTGCGCGTCCTGATTCACGGCGGCGGCATCGGCGGGCTCACGCTCGCCACCGCACTGGCCCGGCTCGGCCACACCGTCGAGGTCGCCGAGCTCCGTGACGAGGTGGACGCGCTCGGCGTCGGCATCATCCAGCCGTCCAACGCCCTGCACGTCATGCGGGAGATCGGGGTTCTCGACGACTGCCTGAAGGCGGGCTTCGAGTGGGAGATCCTGACCATCGCCGACCCGGCCGGCAACACGCTCGCCGAGATACCCCAGCCGCGGATGGGCGACGCCCCTTCCAACAACGGCATCCCGCGCCCCGCCCTGGCCCAGGTACTGAACTCCGCCGCCGTCGCCGCGGGTGCGAAGATCCGCTTCGGCACCACCATCACCGAGCTGACCGACGACGGCTCCGGCGTGGACGTCACCCTGTCCGACGGCTCCTCGGGCCGCCGGGACCTGGTGGTCGGCTTCGACGGCATCGGTTCGCCGCTGCGCACCCGGCTCTACGGGGACCGCTACACGCCCGAGTACACCGGATTCGCCAACTGGCGGGTGACGGTTCCCCGGCAGCCGCAGGTGCGGGGCGTGGTGATGGGCACCGCGGGCAAGGACGCGAAGGCGCTGCTCACCCCGATCACCCAGGAACTGATGTACCTGGGCGCGGTGTTCGCGGAGTCCGAGGACTTCCGGCCGGACCCTGAGCGGGCCCACGAGCAGCTCACGGAGCGCCTCGCGATGTTCTCCGGACCGGTCGCCGAGGCGCTGGCCACCGTCACCGACCCGGCCTCGGTGGTGTACTCGCGGATCTCCCAGGTGACGGTCGAGGAGCCGTGGCACGTCGGCCGGGTCGTCCTGGCCGGTGACGCCGCGCACGCCTCCACCCCGCACATCGCCCAGGGCGCCGCGATGGCCGTCGAGGACGCGCTGGTGCTCGCCGAATCGCTGGACGCCGAGGCCGATGTGGCCGCGGCGCTCGAAGCGTGGGAGGCGCGCCGCCGCCCCCGGGCCATGTGGGTGCAGGCCATGTCGCGTGCGGTGCTCAAGCAGGAGACGGGCAACGAGACGACGCCCGAGGAGGACGAGCTGCTGAAGGTCGGCATTCCGGGCGCCGCCCACGTGCTGGTGAAGCCGTACTGACCGGCACCCGTCAGCGCTGGTCCGCGGAGCCGTACCGACCGCCAGCGGTCGTCACTGATCCGCGCTGATGCGTGCTGATGCGCCGAATTGCCGTACGGGCCCGGGTCACCGGGCCCGTACGGTGCGTTCAGGGCAGTACCGCCACGCCGTCGATCTCGACCAGGGCCTGCTCGTCCCAGAGCCTGGCCACCCCGATGACCGCCATGGCCGGGAAGTCGCGGCCCGCCAGCCGCCGCCAGATCCGGCCCAGTTCGGCGGACCGTTCGCGGTAGTCGGCCACGTCGGTGGCGTACACGGTGACCCGGGCGAGGTCCGCCGGGGCGCCGCCCGCCGCGCGCAGGGCGGTGAGCAGATTGGCGAGCGCGGTGGCGAACTGCTCGGGCAGGCCGTCACCGACGATCTTGCCGCCCACGTCGAGGGCGGTCTGCCCCGCCAGGAAGACCAGTTGACTTCCGGTGGCCGTGACGGCGTGCGAGAAGCCGGTGGGCGGTGACAGGTCGACGGGGTTGATCCGGTGGACCGGACTCATACGGACGCCTCCCGGGTCGCGTACAGCTCCTTGGCGATGATCGTGCGCTGGACCTCGCTGGCGCCCTCGTAGATCCGCGGCGCACGGACCTCGCGGTAAAGGTGTTCGAGAAGATGGCCGCGGTGCAGGGCGCGGGCGCCGTGCAGCTGGACGGCGGTGTCGACGACGTACTGCGCGGTCTCGGTGGCGTACAGCTTCGCCATGGCGGCCCGGCCCGGCACTCCGGGCTCCCCCGCGTCGTACGCGGCGGCCGCAGCGAACACCAGGAGCCGGGCCGCCTCGGTCCGGGTGGCCATCTCGGCGACCTGATGGGAGACGGCCTGAAGGTCTTTCAGGGGGCCGCCGAACGCGGTGCGGAGGGCGGTGTGTTCCACGGTGGCGTCGAGTGCGGCGCGGGCCATGCCGACGGCGAACGCGCCGACACTGGGGCGGAAGAGGTTGAGGGTGTCCATGGCGACCCGGAAACCCCGGTCGGGTTCACCGAGTACGTCGTCGGCGGTGACCGGGACACCGTCGAAGGCCAGGGCGCCGATGGGGTGCGGCGAGAGCATGTCGAGGGCGGTGCCGGTCAGTCCGGGTCGGTCGGCGGGGACCAGGAACGCGGTGATGCCGCGGGAGCCCGCGCCCGGGGTCGTGCGGGCGAACACGGTGTAGAAGTCGGCCTCCGGCGCGTTGGAGATCCAGCGCTTCTCGCCGGTCAGCCGCCAGCCGCCGGGGGCGGGTTCGGCGCTCAGGGCCAGGGCCGCCGCGTCGGAGCCCGCGCCCGGTTCGCTCAGTGCGAAGGCGGCGACGGCGCGGCCCGCCCGCACCTCGGGGAGCCAGCGCTCGCGGTGGGCCGGGGTGCCCGACCGGAGCACTGGGTGGGTGCCCAGACCCTGGAGGGCCAGCGCGGTCTCGGCCTCGGTGCAGCCGCGGGCCAGTGACTCGCGGAGCAGGCAGAGGTCGAGGGCGCCCGAGCTCAGCAGCCGGTCGAGCAGGCCCGACTCGCCGAGTGCGGCGATCAGGGGGCGGTTGACGTGGCCCGGGTCGCCCTTCTCGGCGAGGGGCCGCAGTTGCCGCTCGGCAAGGGTTCTTAGCTCTTCACACCAGGCGGTCTGTGGCGGATCGAGTGAGAATGCCGTCATACGGGCACCTTTCGGGTCGCGTCTCGTCTTCCTGGTCTCTCGTTCCCGTTTTTCCCGTCCGTGTTCCTGCCCGTTTCCCCGTCCGTCCGATGTCCCGTCTCCCGTCCGCCCGTTTCCGTTCCACCCGGTCTATCGCGGACCGTTGACTACCGTCACCCAAACGATACGCTCCAGAGGCGACAAGGGGGCGAGCCGTCATGGACCCGAAGACCTCAGCGCACGTCGACACCTTCGCCAGGGAGCACCTGCCACCGCGGGACCAGTGGCCGGAACTGCTCTTCGGCCTTCCCGAGCTGCGATATCCGGACCGCCTCAACTGCGCGGCGGAACTGCTGGACCGTACGGCCGACCGCTTCGGCCCCGACCGCCCCGCCTTCCGCACGCCGGACGGCGTGGTCTGGAGCTACCGGGAGCTGCGGGAGCGGGTGGACCGGATCGCCCATGTCCTCACCTCCGACCTGGGGGTCGTGCCCGGCAACCGCGTCCTGCTGCGCGGCCCCACCACACCCCATCTGGCGGCCTGCTGGCTCGCGGTGCTGAAGGCCGGCGCGATCGCCGTCACGGTGCTGGACCGGCAGCGGTCGGCCGAGCTGTCCACCATGTGCTCCATCGCCCGGGTGAGTCACGCACTGTGCGACGCACGGGCGGTCGACGACCTGGTGAAGGCCGAGGTGCCGGGGCTGCGGATCACGGCGTACGGAGGTGACGCCCCGGACGATCTGCTGCGGCTGGCCGAGGCCAGGACCGGGCGGCCGTACGAGGCCGTGGTGACGGCGGCGGACGACGTCGCGCTGATCGCGTTCACCTCGGGCACCACGGGACGCCCGAAGGGCTGCATGCACTTCCACCGCGATGTGCTCGCCATCGCCGACACCTTCTCGGCCCATGTCCTGCGGCCCACTCCCGACGACGTGTTCGCGGGCAGCCCGCCGCTCGGCTTCACCTTCGGGCTCGGCGGTCTGGTGGTCTTCCCGCTGCGGGCCGGTGCCAGTGCCCTGCTGCTCGAACAGTCCGGCCCGGCACAGCTGCTGCCCGCGCTGGCCGCCCACCGCGTCTCGGTGCTGTTCACCGCACCGACCGCCTACCGCGTGATGCTCGACCACATGGACCACCACGATCTGAGCGCGCTGCGACGCTGCGTCTCGGCCGGGGAGAACCTCCCCGTCGCCACCTGGCGTTCGTGGCACGAGCGGACCGGGCTGCGCATCATCAACGGGATCGGCGCCACCGAGCTGCTGCACATCTTCATCTCGGCCGCCGACGAGACGATCCGCCCCGGCACCACCGGCATCCCCGTCCCCGGCTGGCAGGCCCGGGTAATGGACCGCGAGGGCCGCCCGGTGCCGGACGGGGAGCCCGGACTGCTCGCCGTACGCGGCCCGGTCGGCTGCCGCTATCTCGCCGACGAGCGCCAGCGGGACTATGTTGCGCACGGCTGGAACATCACCGGGGACACCTACGTGAGGGACCCGGACGGCTACTTCCGTTACGTGGCCCGCGCCGACGACATGATCATCTCCTCCGGCTACAACATCGCGGGCCCCGAGATCGAGGACGCCCTGCTGCACCACCCCTCGGTGGCCGAGGCGGCGGTGGTGGGCCGGGCGGACGAACTGCGCGGCCAGATCGTGGTGGCGTACGTGGTGCTGCGCGAGGGCGCCGAGACGGCGGCGGACGAACTGCGTGCGTACATGAAGACCGAACTGGCCCCGCACAAGTGCCCCCGCGTCATCGAGTTCCTGCCCGCCCTCCCCCGCACCGCCACCGGCAAGCTCCAGCGCTTCCGGCTGCGGGAGGGCTGACCGGAAATGCGGGTGCCGCGCTCCCCGCGCACCCGGCAGGATGAACCATGCCCTGGACCTTCACCGACGACGTCGACGTCTTCCTCGACGCGGCCGCCGCCTCGCTGGCCGCCCGGCCCGCCGAGAACACCCTGATCCTGACCGTCACCGAGACCCTGCGGCGGCGCGGCCCGCACGCCTACGGCGACGCCGCCCCGCTGCTCGGCTGGTGGCGCGGGGCGGACGGCGAGGTCGCGGGGACGCTGGTGCGGACCCCGCCGTACCCGCCCATGCTGGGGACCGTCGCCCCGGAGGCGGTCGGTCCGCTGGCCGCCGCGCTCCCGCTCACCCGGATCAACGCGGACCGGGCCGCCGCCGAGGCGATCGCCGCCGGCTGGCCCGGTCACCGGGTCGACCAGGAGCAGCGGCTCTACCGGCTGGCCACGCTGATCCCGCCCTCCCCCACCCCCTCGGGACGGCCCAGGGCCGCCGTCGTCGCCGACCGGGAGCTGCTGGTGCGCTGGCATCTCGCCTTCGCCGAGCAGATCGGCCAGCCCGGCATCCATGCCGAGCGGGTGGTGGACGAGCGCACGGCGAACGGCGGGCTGATGCTCTGGGAGGACGACGGCGTCCCGGTGTCGATGGCGGGGATCTCGCCACGGGTCGCGGGCACGGTCCGCGTCGCCGCGGTCTACACCCCGCCGGAGAACCGCGGCCGTGGCTACGCGGCCGCCGTGGCGGCGGAGATCAGCCGGGCGGCGAGGGAGGCCGGCGCGCGGGACGTGCTGCTCTTCACCGACCTGGCGAACCCCACCAGCAACGGCGTGTACCGGCGCATCGGCTACCGGGCGGTCTCGGACCGGCTGCTGATCAGTGCGGTGGAGCGGTGAGCGGGCCGCCCGCGCCGGTCTGGCTGGTCGCCGCGAACGTGGTGCTGTGGCGGCGGTACGGGGATCTCGGCCAGGAGCTCCGTCCGGGCACGAAGGCGTACCGGGGCGGGGCGAGGGTGTACGTCGTCGACACCTATCCGGGGATGGGGCACCAGCAGCTGACCACGGTGGGGCACGGGCGGCACAACGGCCACTGGATCACCATCGACACGGGGACCCGCCATCTGCGCACCTTCCGGCCGCAGTTGGTGTACGCCCCGGCCGTGCTGAAGCGTTGCGGCGGACGGGGGTCCGGTACGCGGGAGGAGGCCGAGGAGCTGGCCGCGCTGCTGGAGCGCATCGCCCGCGAGGAGCGGCACGCGCACCACGCGGCCCCGCACCCTCAGGGGTGTCTGTGCCACGAGTGCCTGACCGTCACTCCAGGGTGAGCCGCGGCTTCGGTGCGTCCGTGCGGCCCGTCGGCGGGGTGCGGCTGCCCGCGCGGTACGGGAGCGGCCAGGGCGCGCCCGGTCCTTCGTAGCCCTGCTCGGCCGCCGCGTGCAGCGTCCACTGCGGGTCGTAGAGGTGGGGGCGGGCCAGGGCACAGAGGTCGGCCCGGCCCGCGAGCAGCAGGGAGTTGACGTCGTCCCAGGAGGAGATCGCACCCACCGCGATGACGGGCACGCACAGGGTGTTGCGGATCCGGTCGGCGTACGGGGTCTGGTAGGAGCGGCCGTACTCGGGGTGCTCGTCGGGGACGACCTGGCCGGTGGAGACGTCGATGGCGTCGGCCCCGTGGGCGACGAAGGCGCGGGCGATCTCGACGGCGTCCTCGGCCGTGGTGCCGCCCTCGGCCCAGTCGGTGGCGGAGATCCGGACGGTCATGGGCCGGTCGTCGGGCCAGTCGGCGCGGATCGTGTCGAAGACTTCCAGGGGGAAGCGGAGCCGGTTGCGCAGGGAGCCGCCGTACTCGTCGGTGCGGTGGTTGGTGAGCGGTGAGAGGAAGCCGGAGAGCAGGTATCCGTGGGCGCAGTGCAGTTCGAGCAGGTCGAAGCCGCAGTGGTCGGCGCGCCGGGCCGCCGCCGCGAACTGGTCGCGCACGGCAACGAGTCCGGCCCGGTCCAGGGCGTGCGGGACCTGGTTGACGCCGGCCGCGTAAGGGATCGGGGAGGCCGCGGCGAGCGGCCAGTTGCCGTGGTCGAGGGGCTGGTCGATGCCTTCCCACATCAGTCTGGTGGAGCCCTTGCGTCCGGAGTGGCCGAGCTGCACGCCGATGGCCGCGCCGGGCGCGCTCGCATGGACGAAGCCGGTGATCCGGGTCCAGGCGGCGGCCTGTTCGGGGGTGTAGAGCCCGGTGCAGCCGGGGGTGATGCGGCCCTCGGCGCTGACGCACACCATCTCCGTCATGACCAGTCCGGCGCCGCCGAGCGCGCGTGCGCCCAGGTGGACGAGGTGGAAATCGCCGGGGACGCCGTCGACGGCCGAGTACATGTCCATGGGTGAGACGACGACACGGTTGCGGAGTTCGAGGCCGCGCAGCCGCAGCGGGGTGAACATCGGCGGGACGCCCGGGGCGCAGCCGAACTCCGTCTCGACGGCGGCGGTGAAGGAGGCGTCGCGCAGCGAGAGGTTGTCGTGGGTGACGCGGCGGCTGCGGGTGAGGAGGTTGAAGGCGAACTGGCGGGGCGGCTGGTCGACGTAGGTGCCCAGCTCCTCGAACCAGCGCAGGCTGGCCGCGGCGGCCCGCTGGGTCGATTCCACGACCGGTCGGCGCTCCGCCTCGTATGCGGACAGTGCGCGCGGCAGGTCGGTCTGTTCCTCGATGCAGGCGACGAGGGCGAGGGCGTCCTCGACGGCGAGCTTGGTGCCGGAGCCGATGGAGAAGTGCGCGGTGTGGGCGGCGTCGCCGATGAGGACCGTGTTGCCGTGCGACCAGTGGGCGTTGACGACGGTGCGGAAGGCGGTCCAGGAGGAACTGTTGGAGCGCAGCGGCCGGCCGCCGAGCGCCTCGGTGAAGATCTTGGCGCAGCGCAGCGTGGAGTGCTCGACCTCGCAGGTGTCGAATCCGGCGGCCCGCCAGACCTCCTCGCGCATCTCGACGACGACGGTGGAGGCGTCGGCCGAGAAGGGGTAGCCGTGGAGCTGCATCACCCCGTGGGCGGTCTCGGCGGTCTCGAAGCGGAAGGCGTCGAGGGCGAAGTCGGCGGCGAGCCAGATGTAGCGGCAGCGGTGGGTGGTGAGGCGGGGGGCGAAGGTGCCGGCGTGGGCGGCGCGGGTGAGGCTGTGCACCCCGTCGGCGGCGATCACCAGGTCGTGGGTGGTGGCCAGCTCGGCGGCCGGCGGTGCCTCGGTGCCGAAGCGGAGGTGTACACCGAGGGAAGCGCAGCGCTCGTGCAGTATCCGCAGCAGCCTGCGTCTGCCCAGCGCGGCGAAGCCGTGGCCGCCGGACGTCTGGGTGACGCCCCGGTGGACGATGTCGATGTCGTCCCACCGTACGAATTCGGCCTGGAGGGCCCGGTACACGGCGGGGTCGGCGTGTTCGATGCCGCCGAGGGTCTCGTCGGAGAGGACGACGCCGAAGCCGAAGGTGTCCTCGGGGGCATTGCGCTCCCAGACGGTGATGTCGCGTTCCGGGTCGAGCCGCTTGAGCAGGGCCGCGGCGTAGAGCCCGCCGGGCCCGCCGCCGATGACCGCGATGCGCCGCACGCCGGTCCGGGTCGCGCCGGCCGGAGCCTCTTCGGACGGCATCGCGCTACCTGCCCCGCCACTTCGGGGGCCGCTTCTCGGTGAAGGCGGCATGGAATTCCGCGTAGTCGTCGCCGTGCATCAGCAGGGCCTGGGTGGCGGCGTCCATCTCGATGGCGGCGGCGAGCGGCATGTCGAGCTCGGCGGTGAGCAGTGCCTTGGTCTGGGCGAGGGCGAGGGCGGGTCCGTCGGCGAGGCGGCGGGCGAGCGCCGCCGCGCGCACGTCGGCCTGGCCCTCGTCGGTCAGCTCGCTGATCAGCCCGATCCGTTCCGCTTCGGGTGCCCGGACCGGTTCGCCGAGCATCAGCAGCCGGGTGGCGTGGCCGAGGCCGACGACGCGTGGCAGCAGGTAGGCGGCGCCCATGTCGCCGCCGGAGAGGCCGACCCTGGTGAACAGGAAGGCGAAACGGGCCGACGGATCGGCGACCCGGAAGTCGGCGGCCAGCGCCAGGACGGCCCCCGCGCCCGCCGCCACCCCGTGTACGGCGGCGATGACGGGGAAGGGGGTCTCTCGGAGGGCCCGCACCACCTGCCCGGTCATGCGGTTGAAATCGAGGAGCTGGGCGGTGTCCATGGCGAGTGTCGCGCCGATGATGTCGTCGACGTCTCCGCCGGAGCAGAATCCGCGGCCCTCCCCCGCGAGTACCAGAGCGCGCACGCTGCGTTCGCGGGACAGTTCGGCGAGCAGATCGCGCAGGTCGGCATAGGCGCCGAAGGTGAGCGCGTTGAGTTTCTCGGGCCGGGCG
This sequence comes from Streptomyces sp. NBC_00012, assembly GCF_045040875.1. Classification (NCBI taxonomy): domain Bacteria; kingdom Bacillati; phylum Actinomycetota; class Actinomycetes; order Kitasatosporales; family Streptomycetaceae; genus Streptomyces; species Streptomyces sp. NBC_00012. Next base: position 2,140,956 of record NZ_CP108309.1, read on the forward strand.
AGCGTGACGGTGGCAACCCCGTCGTCCGTCGTCAGCCGCAGATGGCGCCAGTCGTCCGTGTGCGGGGCGGAGCTGGGAAACGGGCTCATGGAGGGGGCTCCCCTTCAGCCGTCGGGCCGCTACCTGCCCTCGAACTTATCACTCGTACGTGACTTCCGTCACGAGCACGCGATACGCGGAGCGTGAGGACGCAGTGGCCAACGTCCCTTTCATACCGGTCGACAGGCCCTTGTCTGTGTCGTTGCGGTTCGTAAGGTTGAAACCGAGAAGTCTTGACCGCCAGAGAGTCCGCCCCCGCGGACCGCCGGAGAGTCCGCGCACCTGCGGGCCGCCGGAGAGTCCGCACCCGTGAACCCGCACACCCACCCCGGAACGGAAACCATGCCGTGCCCCCCGATGTCCCCCGCCCCGCCTCCTGGCGGATCACCCTGCCGCATTCGACGGCGGCCGTACCGATTGCCCGCGCCCTGATCCGTACCGCACTCGCGGACATCGACGCCCCGGCCGACAGCGACACCGCCGAACTCCTCACCGCGGAGCTGGTCGCCAACGCGGTCGAGCACACCCGGAGCGACGAGCCCATCGAGCTGGTGGTGGAGCTCCTGCCGACCGGCTGCCAGGTCGAGGTCCACGACCGCGACCCCACCCCGCCGGGCGGCCTGTCCTTTCCCCGGCCCGGCAGCGAGCCGGACCCCTGGCAGGAACACGGCCGGGGTCTGCTGCTGATCCGTACCCTCAGCTCGTCCTGCGGTCATCGCACGACGGAGCACGGCAAGGCGGTGTGGTTCACCCTGCCGTCCCTCACGCCGCAGAGCTGAACGGCCCGCCTCAGCCGGTCGCCGCGGCGCCGGCCAGCCGCGAGCGGCCGCGGCCGTAAAAGGTGTACACCGCCGAGCCGACGGCCAGGAAGACCGCGAACTGGACCCAGGTCGCCCAGCCCGTCCCGTACATCAGATAGAGGCAGAAACCGACGCCCAGGAGCGGGCTCAGCGGATAGAGCGGCACCCGGAACGAGCCCTTCACCTCCGGGTTGCGCCGCCGCAGCACGATCACCGCGAGGTTCACCGCGACCATGGTGGCCAGTGCGCCGATGGTCGTCAGGTTCACCACCACGTCGAGCGACGAGAAGGCCGCCGGGACCGCGAAGACGACCGCCACGATCCAGGTGTTGGCGACCGGCGTCGATGTGCGCGGCGAGACCCGCTCGAAGACCCGCGGGATCAGTCCGTCCCGCGACATCGACATCAGGATGCGGGTCTGCCCGTACATCACCGCGAGCACGACCGACGCGATCGCGACGACCGCGCCGAAGGCGATGATTCCGCCGCCGACGGTCGAGTCGGTGACCTGGTCGACGACGATCGAGAGCGCCGCGGGCCGGTCGGCCACGGCCTTCGGCCCCAGCGCGCCGATGGCGGCGAGCGCGACGGCGCAGTAGAGCAGGGTGACCAGACCGATGCAGACCATGATCGCGATCGGGATGTTCCGCCGCGGATTCCTGACCTCCTCGCCCGCGGTGGTGATGGCGTCGAAGCCGATGTACGAGAAGAACGCCAGCGACGCGCCTGCCGTGACCCCGCCCGCGCCGTGGGTGAAGAACGGCGTGAGGTTGCCGCGCTCGAAGGCCGTGAAGGCGATGACGCAGAACAGGGCCAGGATGGTGATCTTGAGGACCGCCATCGCGGCGGTGGCCCCGGCGCTCTCCCGGACTCCGCGCGCCAGCAGTGTCGCGGCCATCATGACCACCAGGACGGCGGGCAGATTGATCACGCCGCCGTCACCGGGGCCCGCCGAGAGGGCGGCCGGCAGCTGCGTGCCGAACAGGCTGTCCAGCAGCTCGTTGACGTACTGGCTCCAGCCGACGGCGACCGCGGAGACCGAGACGCCGTACTCCAGCAGCAGACACCAGCCGACGAGGAACGCGACGCGTTCGCCGAGGGTCGCGTAGGCGAAGGAGTAGGAGCTGCCGGAGACCGGGATGGCGCTGCCCAGCTCGGCGAAGGAGAACGCGGTGAAGATGCAGGTGATCGCGGCCAGCACGAAGGAGAGCACGACCGCGGGCCCCGCTTCGGCGACGGAGTCGGAGAGGCCGACGAAGATGCCGGTCCCGACGACGGCGCCGACACCGAAGCACACCAGCTGGAAGAGCCCCATGGTGCGCTTGAGGCCGTGCCCCTCCAGGTCGGCGCCGGACTCGGCGATCAGCTGGTGGGGATTCTTGACGCGCGACCCTGACAGTTGCGGGGGCCTCGGTGGGCGCAGCGGACTCACGGGGATGGTCTCTTCTCTGGTGGAGCATGTGGGGGTGCGCGTCCGGGGCTGTGGGGGCTCCGGCGACACACAGAAAAGTGGGGTTCGAGCGTGCGAGCCCGAACCCCACCAAGAGGCAACATATTAGTCACCTCCGTGCATGTTCACCCAATCGGGCGCATGATCATGCAGCGATCAGCCGTTGACCGCCGGGCCCGCCAGGGTCGCCACCAGAACGGCCTTGATCGTGTGCATCCGGTTCTCCGCCTCGTCGAAGACGACCGAGTGCGCGGACTCGAAGACCTCGTCGGTGACCTCCAGCTCCGCCAGCCCGTGATCGGCCTCGATCTGCCGCCCGATCCCGGTGCCGAGGTCGTGGTAGGCCGGGAGGCAGTGCAGGAACTTCACGTCGGCGTTGCCGGTGGCGCGGAGCACGTCCATGGTCACGCTGTACGGCGCCAGGGCCTCGATGCGCTCGGCCCAGACCTCCTTGGGCTCACCCATGGAGACCCAGACGTCGGTGGCGACGAAGTCGGCGCCCTTGACGCCTTCGGCGATGTCCTCGGTGAGGGTGACGGTCGCACCGCTCGCGCCGGCCAGCCGGTGGGCCTCGGCGACGATCTCCTCGGCGGGCCAGTACGCCTTCGGCGCGACGATCCGGACGTCCATGCCCAGCAGTGCGCCGGTGACCAGGTAGGAGTTGCCCATGTTGAACCGGGCGTCGCCGAGGTAGGCGAAGGCGATCCGCTCCAGCGGCTTGTCGCTGTGCTCGGTCATGGTGAGGACGTCGGCGAGCATCTGGGTCGGGTGCCAGTCGTCGGTGAGCCCGTTGAAGACCGGCACGCCACCGTGGGCGGCCAGTTCCTCCACGGCCGCCTGGCTGTCACCGCGGTACTCGATGCCGTCGAACATCCGGCCGAGGACGCGAGCCGTGTCCTTCACCGACTCCTTGTGCCCCAGCTGGGAGCCGGAGGGGTCCAGATATGTCGTGGAGGCCCCCTGGTCGGCAGCGGCCACCTCGAAGGCACAGCGGGTGCGGGTCGAGGTCTTCTCGAAGATCAGCGCGATGTTCCTGCCGCGCAGCCACTGCGCCTCGGTCCCCGACTTCTTGGCGCTCTTGAGCTCGGCCGCGAGCTCGATCAGGCCGCGGAACTCCTCGGCCGTGAAGTCCAGCTCCTTGAGGAAGTGGCGGCCTGTGAGGTCTATGGCCATGGGACAGCTCCTGGGTCGGGCGAGGGTCGCGCGTACGGTAACTCTGGAAGTCTATACGACGCTCTGCATCGCTATACGGAGCCCGCCGCGGCCCTGTGCCCGGTCCCGTCCCCAGGGGCCTGCCCGGCCCGACCCGCCGGACCGGCCCTACACCGGATCGCGCACCACCGGACAGCTCATGCAACGGGGGCCGCCCCGGCCCCGGCCGAGTTCGCTGCCGCGGATCTCGATGACCTCGATGCCCTCCTTGCGCAGAAAGGTGTTGGTGGTGGCGTTGCGCTCGTACGCGACGACGACACCCGGCTCGACGGCCAGCACGTTGCAGCCGTCGTCCCACTGCTCGCGCTCGGCGGCGTGCACGTCCTGGGTGGCGGTGAGGACCCGGACCGAGTCCAGCCCCAGGGCGTGCGCGATCGCCTGGTGCATGTGCTCGGGCGGATGGTCGGTGACCTTCAGGTCCCGCGGCCCCGCGCCGGGCTCGATGGTGTACGAGCGGAGCATGCCCAGGCCGGCGTACTTGGTGAAGGTGTCGCCGTCGACCATCGTCATCACCGTGTCGAGGTGCATGAACGCGCGGCGCTTGGGCATGTCGAGCGCCACGATCGTGTGGGCCGAGCCGGCGTCGAACAGCCCGCGGGCCAGCATCTCCACCGCCTGCGGGGTGGTGCGTTCGCTCATCCCGATGAGGACGGCGCCGTGGCCGATGACCAGGACGTCGCCGCCCTCGATGGTGGACGGGTAGTCGTCCTGCCCCTGGGACCAGTGGTGGAAGGCACCCGCTTCGGGCCCGGTGAAGAGGGGGTGGTGGCGGTAGATCGCCTCGAAGTGGACGGTCTCGCGCTGCCGGGCCGGCCAGCGCATCGCGTTGATCGACACCCCGTCGTATATCCAGGCCGAGGTGTCCCGCGTGAAGAGGTGGTTCGGCAGCGGGTCCAGCAGGAAGTCGTCCAGGTCCATCACGTGGAAGCGGACGGAGGTCGGCTCGCCGTGCCCCGTCAGGAACTCCCGCTTGGTCATGCCGCCGACGAGTGCGTCGGCCAGCTCGGCACTGGGCAACTCCTCGAACGCGGCCCGCAGGTGCTCGGTGGCGAGCGGTCCGTACTCCTTCTCCTCGAAGACCCGGTCCAGGACGAGCCGTCTGGCCACCGGGATGTCCAGCGACTCGCGGAGCAGGTCACCGAAGAGGTGCACCTCCACGCCGCGGTCGCGCAGCACGTCCGCGAAGCCGTCGTGCTCCTGGCGGGCCCGGCGCACCCAGAGCACGTCATCGAAGAGGAGCGCGTCCTTGTTGCTGGGGGTGAGCCGCTTCAGTTCCAGATCGGGGCGGTGCAGGATGACGCGGCGCAGCCGCCCGGCCTCGGAGTCGACATGGAATCCCATGCCTCCATCCTCACCGTGCGCGGGCCCGTGAACCCTGCGAATCGCCAGTGGGTTCTCCGTCGACCTCTCCGGAAAACCCACCGGCGACACCACGCCGCCTTCGCGCCTCGGTTCAGAGCCGCGGGTCGACCGGCTCGGACTCCAGGGCCAGCACCGCGAACACCGCCTCGTGGACCCGCCACAGCGGCTCCCCGTCGGCCAGCCGGTCCAGCGCTTCGAGCCCCAGCGCGTACTCCCTCAGCGCCAGCGAGCGCTTGTGCCCGAGGAACCGTCCGCGCAGCCGCTCCAGATTCTCCGGGCGGGTGTACTCGGGCCCGTAGATGATCCGGAGGTACTCCCGGCCGCGCACCTTGATGCCCGGCTGGACCAGCCTGCCCTTGCCGTCCCGTACCTGCGCGGCGAGCGGCTTGACGACCATGCCTTCGCCGCCGCGTCCGGTCATCTCCAGCCACCAGTCGACACCGGCGCGCACCGATGCCTCGTCCCCGGTGGCGACGACGAGCCGACGGGTGACCTGGAGCAGCCCGGTCGGGTCGTGCTCGACCAGCCGGTCGAGCCAGGCCAGCTGCTCGTCGTGCGGTACGGAGGCCAGCGAGCGGCCCTGGACGGCGAGGATCTGGAACGGCGCGAGCCGCACCCCGTCCAGGCCCTGGGTGGACCAGCAGTACCGGCGGTACGCCTCGGTGAACGCGGCGGCGTCCTCGGCCCGCCCCTGCTGGCGCTCCGCGAGCGGACCGACGTCCACCCCTCGGGCGGCCGCCGCCGCGAGGGCCGCGTTGGCCTCCGGGAGGACGGCGCCGGACGCGGCGCCGACGGCGGCGTACTGCGAGCGCAGCAGCCCGGCCGCCTTGAGGGACCAGGGCATCAGCTCGGCGTCGAACAGCACCCAGTCGGTGCCCCACTCCTCCCAGAGTCCGGCGGCTGTGACGGCGGCGCGCAGCCTGCCGAGGATCACCTCGGTGAGTGCGGCGTCGTCGAGGAACGGCCGTCCGGTACGGGTGTACAGCGCCCCGGTCGGACCGCCCTCCGTACCGGGGGCGCCACCGACGCCGAACCGCTCACGGGCGGCGGCCTCGTCACGGCAGACCAGGGCGACCGCACGCGAGCCCATGTGCTTCTCCTCGCACACCACCTCGGCGACGCCGTCCGCCCGGTACTGCGCGAAGGCCTCGGCCGGGTGCTCCAGATATCCGTCCTCGTGCGAGGTGGCGGTGGGCGCCATGGTCGGCGGGAGGTATCCGAGCAGCTGGGGATCGACGGCGAACCGGCTCATGACTTCGAGCGCGGCGGCGGCGTTCTCCTCACGGACCGCGATGCGGCCCATGTGCCGGGTCTCGACGATCCGCCGGCCCTGCACATCGGCAAGGTCGAGCGGCCGTCCCTCCCGGCCACCGGGTGCCTCGGTGGCCAGCGGCTTGGCCGGCTCGTACCAGACCTGCTCGGCCGGCACGTCGACGAGCTCGCGCTCCGGCCAGCGCAGCGCGGTCATCTTCCCGCCGAAGACCGCCCCGGTGTCCAGGCAGATGGTGTTGTTGACCCAGGAGGTGTTGGGCACCGGGGTGTGTCCGTAGACCACGGCGGCACTGCCGCGGTACTCCTCCGCCCAGGGGTAGCGCACGGGCAGGCCGAACTCGTCGGTCTCGCCGGTGGTGTCCCCGTACAGGGCGTGCGAGCGGACCCGTCCGGAGGTGCGGCCGTGGTACTTCTCGGGCAGCCCGGCGTGACAGACGACGAGCTTGCCGTCGTCGAGCACGTAGTGGCTGACGAGCCCGTCGATGAACTCCCGCACCTGCTCGCGGAAGGCCGGGTCCTTCTCGTCCTCCCGGTCCAGCTGCTCGATGGTCTCGGCGAGTCCATGGGTGTGCTGGACGTTGCGGCCCTTGAGGTAACGGCCGAGCTTGTTCTCGTGGTTGCCCGGTACGCACAGGGCGTTGCCCGCCGACACCATGGCCATGACGCGGCGCAGCACTCCGGGGCTGTCGGGGCCGCGGTCGACGAGGTCGCCGACGAAGACCGCCGTACGCCCTTCGGGGTGCGCGCCGTCGACGTAGCCGAGCTTGCCGAGCAGGGACTCCAGCTCGGAGCTGCAGCCGTGGATGTCGCCGATGATGTCGAAGGGGCCGGTGAGGTGGCGCAGGTCGTTGTAGCGGCGCTCCAGCACCACTTCGGCGTGGTCCGCCTCTTCCTCGGTGCGCAGGATGTGCACCTTGCGGAAGCCCTCGCGCTCCAGGCCCCGCAGCGAACGGCGCAGTTCGCGACGGTGGCGCTGGATGACGTGGCGCGGCATGTCGGCGCGGTCGGGGCGGGCCGCGTTGCGCGCGATACAGACCTCTTCCGGCAGGTCGAGGACGATCGCGATGGGCAGCACGTCATGGCTCCTGGCCAGCTGGACCAGTTGCTTGCGGCTCTCGGACTGGACGCTGGTGGCGTCCACGACGGTCAGCCGCCCGGCTTCCAGCCGCTTGCCCACGATGTAGTGCAGTACGTCGAAGGCGTCGCGACTGGCGCTCTGGTCGTTCTCGTCGTCGGCGACCAGGCCCCGGCAGAAGTCCGAGGAGACGATCTGAGTGGGCTTGAAGTGCCTGCGGGCGAAGGTGGACTTGCCGGAGCCGCTGGCCCCGATGAGGACCACGAGGGAGAGGTCGGTCACCGGCAGGGTGCGTGCGGTACTGGTCATGCGGCATTCGCCTCCTTCTCGGTCCGGTTCCCGCTCTGCTTCGCGGTCTCGTCGGCCGAGGTCATCGTGAACACGGCCATCTGTGTGGGCGGCCCCACCTCGGGGTCGTCCGTCCCCACGGGGACGAAGTCGACCCCGTATCCGTGCCGCTGCGCCACATCCCTGGCCCAGCCGCGGAATTCGGCCCTGGTCCATTCGAACCGGTGGTCGCCGTGGCGCACATGCCCGGCGGGAAGGGTCTCCCACCGGACGTTGTACTCGACGTTCGGCGTCGTCACGAGCACGGTCCGCGGACGGGCCGAACCGAACACGGCGTACTCCAGCGCGGGCAGCCGCGGCAGGTCAAGGTGTTCGACGACCTCGCTGAGCACGGCCGCGTCATACCCCTTGAGCCGCTTGTCGGTGTAGGTCAGCGAGCCCTGCCGGAGTGTGACCCGGGCGGCCTGCCGCTCTCCCATCCGGTCCAGCTTCAGCCGTCGTGAGGCGATGGTGAGGGCGCGCATGGAGACGTCGACGCCGACGATCTCGGTGAAGGCCACGTCCTTGAGGAGTGCCTGCACCAACTGGCCCTGGCCGCAGCCCAGGTCGAGGACCCGGCTCGCGCCGGCGGTTCGCAGCGCTTCGAGGATGGCGGCGCGCCGCTGCTCGGCGAGCGGTACCGGCTTCTCCTCGGTGTCGGTCGTCTCGTCCACGGCGTTGTCGATGCTCTCGACCTCGAGGTCGTCCGACTCCGCGAGCCGCACCAGTTCGAGCTGCTGCATCGCCTGCCGGGTCAGCCCCCAGCGCCGGGACAGATAGCGGCTGGTGATCAGCTTCTGCTCGGGGTGGGCGGCGAGCCAGCCCTCACCCGCCCGCAACAGCTTGTCCACCTCGTCCGGGGCGACCCAGTAGTGCTTGGCGTCGTCCAGCACCGGCAGCAGCACGTACAGCTGGCGCAACGCGTCCGCCAGCCGCAGCTCGCCTTCGAGCACCAGCCGTACGTACCTGGAGTCCCCCCACTCCGGGAACTGCTCGTCCAGCGGTACGGCCACGGCGTCCACGCTCGTCCAGCCGAGCGGCCCGAAGAGCTTGCGCACCAGCTCCGCACCGCCACGAGCCGGCAGTGCGGGCACCTCGATCCGCAGCGGCATCGGCGCCTGCGCGCGCTCGGGCAGTGCCCGGCACACGCCGTTCAGCGCGGACTTGAAGACCGCGCTCATGGCGACGGACAGCAGCGAGGAGGCCGCGTACGGGCGGTCGTTGACGTACTGCGCGAGCGCCGCGTCGGGAGCGCCGCCCCGGCCCTTGCCCTTGCCGCGGCGCACCAGCGCCACGGGGTCAACCTCCAGCAGGAGCGCCGCGGTGCAGCGCTCGGCGGATGCCTCGGGGTAGAAGACATGCGCGGTGCCGTGGGAGGTGGAGAACGTCTGCGCCTTCTCGGGGTGCTTGTGCAGCAGAAAGCCGAGGTCGGTCGCTGGACGTTCCGGGTCGCCGGTCGTACTGATTGTCAGGAACACACGTCCGAGTATGGTCCGCTCCACTTGCCCCCCACCAGGTATTTTCACGTGTCCCGGGCATCGCCCGGCACACACACCGAGCCGGCCGCGCAGCTCGGCACAACACCCGGCCGGGCCGCTCCCGAGCCAGGTCGTCTCGTCGGCGTCACGCCGGTTCTTCGGACTCACGCCGAATCTTCGGACTCGCATCGGCTCTCCGGCCTCACATCGGCCCTCCGGCCTCACACCCTCTCTTCGGACTCTCTTCGGACTCACGCCCACTCTTCGGCATCACATCGGCTCGTCGGCGCTACGCCCACCCTTCGGCCGCCGTCGTGCCGAGCAGCCCGGCCAATTCCGCGATGGTCTCCGGTCCGACCCGGCAGCAGCCGCCGATCAGCCGGGCCCCGGCGTCCTGCCAGGCCCTTGCCCCGCCCGGGTCGAACGTGGGGGCGCCGGCCCATCCCCGGCCCCCCGCATCCCACCGCTCACCGCTGTTCGGGTAGACCACGACCGGCTTACCGGTCACCTCCGCGGCCACCCGCACCACTCCCTCGGCATCAGCCGGATCGCAGCAGTTCACCCCCACGGCCACCACCTCGTCGTGCCCCCGGACCAGCCCGAAGGCCGTCTCCAGCGACTGGCCCGCCCGGGTGCGGTCGCCCGCCACGCTGTACGAGAGCCAGACCGGCAGCCCGCATCCCTCGACCGCCCGCAACAGCGCCTCGGCCTCATCGATGTCCGGCACCGTCTCCAGCGCCAGCACATCGGGCCCTGCGGCGGCCAGCGCCTCGATCCGGGGCCGGTGGAAGCGCTCCAGCTCCCGGCCGGTGAGCCCATACCGGCCCCGGTACTCGCTGCCGTCCGCCAGCATCGCCCCGTACGGGCCGACCGAAGCGGCGACCCAGACATCCCGCTCCACCGCCCCCGCAGCCTGTCGCGCCAGCCGGACGCTGCGGGCGAACAGCCCCACCGCCTCCGCCCGTCCGATCCCCCGCCGCGCGAACCCCTCGAAACTCGCCTGGTAGCCGGCCGTGATGAGCACCTGTGCACCCGCACGCACGTAGGCGGCGTGGGCCGCCTCGATCTGTCCGGGCCCGTCGGTCAGCAGCCTGGCCGACCACAGGGCGTCGGACAGATCGCAGCCCTGCGCCTCCAATTGATTGGACAGACCTCCGTCGAGCAGGACCGGCCCCGCCGCGAGAGCGCGCCCGAGCGTGCGGAGAGGTGCGCGATCAGGTGTGCGGGCAGGCGTGCCGCCGGGGGTGCCGCCCGGTGTGCCGAGACGCATGTCGCCGGGAGGACGTCGGTCTGGCGGGCGGCCGTCGGCCGAGTGGGCTGGGTGCACAGATGACTCCCTCTGTCCTTGTTCCTCGGCCGAGCCGCCCTCGGCTGTCCTCAGCCCGGCTGCCCTCGGTCGGCTGACCTCAGCCGAGCTGGGACTGGACCTGGGCGGAGATCAGCTCCAAGTGCTCCAGGTCTTCGAGGTCCAGCACCTGGAGGTAGATCCGGGACGAGCCGATCGCACCGTACCGGCCGATCTTGTCGACCACTTCGGCGGGCGAGCCCGCGAGCCCGTTCGCCTTCAGCTCCGCCACCTCACGGCCGATGACGGAGGCGCGGCGTGCCACCTCCGCGTCGTTCTTGCCGACGCAGACCACCAGGGCATTGGAGTACACCAGATCGTCCGGTTCGCGGCCGGCCGTCCTGGCCGCCTCCCTGACCCGGCCGAACTGCTTCTCGCTGTCCTCCAGCGACGCGAAGGGGATATTGAACTCATCCGCGTAGCGGGCGGCCAGTCGCGGTGTGCGCGTCGCACCGTGTCCGCCGATCAGCACCGGCACCCTGGCCTGGGCCGGCTTGGGCAGCGCGGGCGAGTCGGTGAGCTGGTAGTAAGTGCCCTCGAAGTCGAACGTCTTGCCGATCTCGGTCGCCCACAGCCCGGTGATGATCTCCAGCTGCTCCTCCAGCCTGCCGAACTTCTCCTTGGGGAACGGAATGCCGTAGGCCTTGTGCTCCTCCTCGAACCAACCCGCGCCGAGACCGAGCTCGACGCGCCCGCCGGACATCTGGTCGACCTGTGCGACCTGAATGGCGAGCACGCCGGGCAGCCGGAAGGTCCCCGCGGTCATCAGCGTGCCGAGCCGGATCCGCTTGGTCTCACGCGCCAGCCCGGCCAGGGTGATCCACGCGTCGGTCGGGCCGGGCAGCCCGTCCCCCGGCCCCATGCGGAGGTAGTGGTCGGATCGGTAGAAGGCGTCGAAGCCGAGGTCCTCGGTCGCCTTGGCGACGGTGAGCAGGGTGTCGTAGCTCGCCCCTTGCTGGGGCTCGGTGAAGATTCGAAGATCCATGCATCCATCCTGCACCTCCGGACACCGGTCGTTCTTCTCCTCCCGTCTCCCCTGCGCCGACGCTGCCGGACTCCTGTATGGTCCCGCCCCGTCTCGCGCTCGTCTCCCTTCCCGTCCGTCTCCCTTCCCGTCCGGCATGGGCCCCGAGCCGCCCCGGTCACTCCCGAAGTCGTGCGCGACCGCGGACGACTGCGGTCGTACCCGCCGGTCCACCGACCCCGCCGTACGCGCCATTCGCTCCATAGGGGCCGTCCCGCTCCCGGCCGCGCTCCAGATCCTGCTGCCGCTCCCTGTCGTGCTCGTCGAGGCGGCGGAGCATTCCGTGCACCCGGTCCATCGACTCGTCGGCCGCGTCGATCGCTTCCATGCACTGCCAGTACAGCCCCTGCTCATCGGTCTCGCAGGCGACCCCGACCAGGGCCATCCCCACCTCCCCCAGCAAGGTGGCCAGCCCCGTCAGCGTCGCCCGGGGTTCGGCGAGCTCGGAGAGCTGCGTGGCCCGCGCCACCCCGGCCCGCGCCGCCGGATGGTCCAGCGACCCGCTGCTCCGCCCGCCGATCTCGCTCAGCCCGCGCGCCTCGCCCCGTAACTCCTTGGGCCCGTCGGCCGCCAGACGGCTGCCGATCGCCTGAGCCAGCGCCTGCGCCTGCCAGGCCTCCGCGATGATGTCCGGCGTCCCCTTGCTCTGTGCCAGAGCACGTCGGCTGACTCCCACAAGCCGTTCCGCTTCCATGCGTTCCCCCGTCCGTACGAAAAGCCGCTCACCTCATTCATTACCCACAGTGAGGTCACCGGTATCGAAAAGCCAGGGGAATTCGGAAATCTGTGGACACTAAATCGATTGTGGACAAGTGGATCACTCCGAAGAGTGACGGTCGCCTGATTTCGTGGACTCCTGGCACCCCGGCACCGGGAATCGGGACTCGTTCCGGTCGATCTTCTCCGACAGGGCCGCGAGCGCGTCGATCCCCAACACCTCGCAGAACTGCAGCAGATACGCGAGGACATCCGCGACCTCGTCCGCCACCCGATGCGCCGTCCCGGGCAGCTCCATCACCCGCGCCGACTCCTCCGGCGTCAGCCACTGGAAGATCTCGACCAGTTCGGAGGCCTCGACGCTCAGCGCCGACGCCAGGTTCTTCGGGGTGTGGTACCGCTCCCAGTCCCGTGCGGCCGCGAATGCGGCGAGCCGTCGCTGCAGGGTCCGTACATCGAGTTCTGTCACGGCTCCAGGTCTACCACCGTCACCCCGGGCGTTTCCCGGGCCCGTACCGCACCCGGCTCCGTGACCGTCCCGACCAGTCTGAGGTGGCCGGCCGCCCCGGTCGACACGGCCAGGGTAAGCAGCTCGCGCAACTGCCTTCCGTCCAGGTCCCGGTCGAGCCCGTCGGCCAGCACGGTGAGGGTCTGCATGGCCTGCGGAACCTCTCCCGCGGCGTCCACCGCCAGCACTCCGGGGCCGGTGAGCAGCACCAGGGCGAGGGCGAGATACCTCAGCTCGCCGTCACCGAGCCACCCGACCGGGGTGGCCGGTCCCCCGCCCCGCCCGAGGATCGCCCGCAGCGACCCGTCCGTGAGCCGTTCGACGCCCAGCGCGGTCACCGGCCCCGCGCATCCGGCATGCACCGCGGCGACCAGCCGGGCATGGCGCTGTACGCACCGCGTGTGCGTACGCTCCAGTACCGCCGCGAGGTTGTCGCAGCCGCGTCGCAGCCTGCCGTCGCCGGCCGGCACGGGGGCCCGCATCCGCTGTGGTTGCGGTTCGCACGCGAAGACCGTCCGGAGGGCCACCACCATCTGTTCGGCGGCGGCCAGGACCCGCAACTGCCCCTCGGTCCGGCCCGCGACCCGCAGCGGCAGCAGGGCCGTGCCGAGTCGGTCGTCCGGCAGGGGTGCCCTCGTCACCGGGACCGCGCCCGCGGTGTGCCAGGCCGCCTGGACCGTGGCACGTCCCGGGTCGCGCAAGGCGGTGGTGAGCAGGGTCTCGCCGCCGCCGGTCAGCCGTTCACCGACGATGCGGAGCGTGGGCTCCGCCTGGACGGCGACGTCGAGCCGTACCGGTCCCGCCGGGCCGTCCGCCGTGCAGCCGATCCGGAAACCCCGGCGGCCCTGGGCGTCGGGCGCGGCTCTCTCCGGTACGCAGGCCGCCGGATCGGGGAAGACCTCGTCGAGCGGGTCTCCGCCGCCCAGCCGCGCCAGTGCCTCGTACGCCCGTAACGCGCTCGACTTGCCGCTGCCACCGGGCCCGCCGAAGAGCGTGACCGGGCCGACGGGGAAGACGGCGCCCCGGTGCGAGGCGAAGGCGGACAGCCGCAGTTCGGTGACGACGGGCCCGGCGGGGCGGACCCGCATGCGCGTACGGGGGGATGCGCCGTCCGGCGCGATCGAACCGGTGGGCGGCATCGGGGAGGTTTCGGGGCGGAGTGCGGTCATGGGCGGACGGTATGCAGGCCGCGGACAGGAGAACCGTTCCGCCTGAACGACCTTCCTACGATCGGAGTACGTCGACCGCCTCTCACGCACTCGGCCGCTGTCGACCCCGCACGCCACCGACCCGCACGCCCTCGACCCCGCACGCCCCGGCCACCGCCGACCCGCACGCCCTCGACCCCGCACGCCCCGGCCACCGGCCGCCTCGCGCGTGCCCGGCCACTGTCCGCCCGGCCGCCCTCCTACGAACCGGGAAGGCCCGCCGCCGTGACTCCCTCGACCTCCATGCCGACCGGGGACAACAGGAAGACGTTCCGGTCGACCCGGTGCATTCCGCTGCCGAGGCCGAAGACCACCCCGCTGGTGAAGTCCAGGATGCGCTTGGCGACATCCGTCTCGGCGCTGGTCAGGTCGAGCAGCACCGGAATCTGTGCGACCAGGTATTCGGCCACCTCCCGTGCGTCCGCGAAGACCTGCACCCGCAGCACGACGAGTCGCCGTTGCTCGGCCGCTTCGGCCTCCTCGACCGTGCGGTGATCCACCCTGGACGGCCACTCGTTGCGGCTGCGCAGAGGTACGACCTGGGCAAGCCCCTCCCACTGCTCGTCCGTGACGTCGTACCTGTCGTACCTGCTCACCGGACCACCCCGTCTGTACTTCGGTCGGCGTTGCGCCGGCTGCGCTCGCTGTTCATCGGGCAATTCTCTCGCCACTCACCCGTTCGGCGTACCACCGACACGGTTCATGGGCCGATCGACACCGCCGGCGCCCCGTCCGCGGCTTCGCCGGCGGCCCTGAGCCGGTGCGCTTCCGCACTCATGTCGATGGGGGTGAACCGTACCGGAAGCCGGACCAGCGCACGGTGGAAGGGTCCCGGACGCCACCTCAGCCCACTGACCGGAACGGCCAGTTCCGCGTCGCACAGCTGGCTGGTGAGCTGCTCGATCGCGGTCATGGCGATGAGCAGCGCCGGCTGCTTCGCCGGGCAGCGGTGCGGGCCCGCGGACCAGGCCAGGTGGGCGCTGGCACCGGAGCGGACCGCGGAGCCCGAAGGGCCGGGCGTCGAACGGGTGTTGGCTGCGGCGTAGGAGACCAGGAGGAGTTGCCCAGCGCGCAGCCGCACGCCGTGGAACTCCGTGTCGTGCCGCGGATAGTGGGCCGCGAGGTTGGCTAGCGGAGGGTCCTGCCAGAGGACCTCGTTGATCGCCTCGTGCGCCGTCATCGCGCCGCCGTGCAGCGAACCGGCGTAGCGGGCGTCGGTGAGCATGTGCAGCAGCGCGTTGCCGATCAGGTTGGTGGTCGGATCGTGGCCCGCGCTCATGATCAGGGTGATCTGACGCACAGTCTCGTCGTTGTCGAGATTCGCCGGGTGGCCGAGCAGGTACGAGGTGAGGTCGCGGCGCGGCCGGGCGCGACGGTCGGCGACCAGTGCGGTGACGACCTCGACGAGATCGGCGTAGGCGGTGGCGGCGTTCTCGGCGGAGTTGAACATGCCCGCGATGCCGTTGACGACGCGTTCGCCGTCGCCCGGCGCCACGCCGAACCAGGTGACGAAGACGTGCAGCGGAAGCCGTCGGGCGTACTGGGCGATGAGATCGGCGTTGCCGGTGGCGGCGAATTCGCCGATCAGGCGCCCCGCGACCCGGGCGACCTCGGCCCGCAGGACGTGCGGTTCGATCAGGGCGAGGCTGTCGTTGATGGCACCGCGGTAGCGGGCGTGCACGTCGCCGTCGCTGAACAGCGCGGTGGGCCGGTAGCCGAGCATCGGCAGGACCGGCGAGTCCTCGGGGACGGTGGCCTGCCAGGCGCGCGGGTCCTTGGTGAAGGTGTGGGTGTCGCGGAGCAGATCGACGGCGGCCTGGTAGTCGGTGACCAGCAGGGCGTCGATGCCGGGGGCGAGCCGGACGGGCGCGAGGGGGCCGTGCTCGCGCAGGCGCCGGTAGTGGCTTCGCGGGTCGGCGGCGAATTCCGGACCGTACAGGGCGAGAGGTTCCGGCGGCTGTGCGTACGGTGTCATGACGGGTCCTCGGGCCTCGGCATCTTGGTGAGTACGTGCTCGGCCAGTGCGATCAGCGCGTCGATGCTGCCGCGGCGTTCGCGGGCGTCGCACTGCACCAGCGGCGTCTCCGGGGCGAGGTCGAGGTGATTGCGCAGGACCTCGTCGGAGTGGGCGGGGGCGTCGGGGAAGCGGTTGACCGCGACCGCGTACGGAAGGCCCTGCTCCTCGACCATGTCCATGACCGCGAAGGAGTCGGCCAGCCTGCGGGTGTCGACCAGGACGAGCGCCCCGAGCGCACCGCGCGCGATGTCCTCCCAGAGCGGCAGGAACCGCTGCTGGCCCGGGGTGCCGAACATGTAGAGCACCAGGTCGTCCAGGACGGTGAGCCGGCCGAAGTCGACGGCGACGGTGGTCGTGGTCTTGTCCGGCAGCCCTGCGGTGTCGTCGAGCCGGGTGCTGGACTGGGTCATCGCCTCTTCGGTGTGGAGCGTGGCGATCTCCGACAGCGTACGGATCAGGGTGGTCTTGCCGACTCCGAACGGACCCGTGACGACGATCTTCATCAGGGTTCGGGCGGCGGGCGGCAGATAGCCGATGCCGGTGCGGTCAGTGGAGGGAGCGGAGTCCAACGAGCAGCCTCTCGACGAGCGACCGGTCGATCTCCCCGGCGCTGGGGACGGGCGGTCGGGTGTGCAGATGTCCGGCGGCCGCGAGGTCCGTGGCCAGGAAGACGGTGGCGCTGACCGGCAGGTCCAGGTGGGCCGCGCACTCGACGACGGTGAGCGCCCCCGGTTCGAGCAGCTCGCAGAACCTGCGCTGTTCCGAGCCGGTGTCCGGGGGCAGCTCGGTGTCGGCGCGCACGAGTACGTCGAGCCGGTCGAGCGCGGGACCGGCGGGCCGGGTCCGCCCGCCGGTGACCAGATAGGCGGGTATCAGTCGGCGCCCGTGGCCGGAGGTCATGGCCGGGCGGTGTCCGGCAGGCGGGCGGGTGCGTTCATCGCCCGGGTCAGGGCGGTGACCTGCACCTGCATCTGGTACGCGATGTCGCCGAGCTTGGCTCCGGGTTCCGCGAACAGGGCGAGCGTGGTGTTGTTCCCGGCCGGTACGACGATGGCGAAGCCCTGGTCGGACTCGACGACCGTCTGGGCCAGGCGCGGTGCCTCGACGTCGGTGAAGGCCGTGGTGAAGGCGCGTGCCGCGGCGTGCAGCGTGGCGGTCATGGCGGCGACCCGTTCGCCGGAGGCCCGGTCCAGGCCGGACGAGGCGCCCTCGACGAGGCCGTCGCCGGTGGCGACCACGGCGTGCTGGACTCCAGGCAGTTCCAGCAGCGGGGTCAGCACCCATGCGAGGTCACCGGTGGTGGAAGTGGGGGCGCTCACGTCTGGTCGTCTCCTTGCTCGTCCCGGTCGCCCGGGTGGTCGTGGTCGTCCGGTGCCGGCGCGGATGACTGCCCGGCGACGCTCCTGCCGTTGAGGGTGCCCTGCTGCAGTGCCGCCCAGGAAGCCCCCGCCTGTTCGGGTGTACGGGGCACCTGTTCGCGGTCGGGGGCGGCGTCGGTGGACGCCGGGCGGGCCGGAGCCGGACGTGGTGTGCGCCGGCGTCGGCTGGGCAGCGCGGGTGCCCGGCCGCCGGCGGGTTGCGGCACGGCGGCGGTCTCCTGCTCGGTCGGGTCGGGAACGGCGGGCGAGGCGTGCGTTCGCACCGGCTTCGGGGCGAGGGCGGAGAGGCTGTGGTCGTCCTCCATCACGGTCAGCAGATGAGCGGGGACGCGCAGGATCGTGCGCATGCCGCCGAACGGCGATGCCTCGATGTGGCAGTCGAAGCCGTACTGCAGCACCAGCCGGCCGACGACGGCGAAGCCGGTCTGCGGCGGATCGCCCAGCTCGGTCAGCAGGACCTCCGGCGGACCCGTCAGCAGGGCCCGTGCCCGGTCGAGCGCGTCGTCGTCCATGCCGATGCCCGCGTCGTCGACCACCAGGAACGCGCCCCGGCCGCCGCTCTGCTGGAGGGTGACCTGGACATCGGTGTCGGGGTGCGAGTAGGCGGTGGCGTTGGCCAGCAGTTCGGCCAGGGCGATGGCGAGGGGTTCGGCGGCGCGGGCGACGAGGGCGAGCCGTTCGTCGCGCAGGTGGTTGGCGACCTTGATGCGTTCGTAGCCGGCGACCCGGGACTGGGCGCCGAGCACTACCTCGACGAGCGGCGAGTTCTGGCGGGCGAGACCGGGCCAGGCGTCGCAGAGCACCGCGGTGGCCTGGGTGCGTCGCAGCGCCAGTTCGTTGCGGAAGTCCAGTTGCAGGATGCGCGGGTCGTCGTACTCGTGCTGGAGCTCGTGCAGCAGCTGCTGGGACTGGTTGAGCAGGGACTGGATCTTGGCGGAGGTGCCGCGCATCGCCGCGCGGGCGGCCGCGTCGACGCGGCCGCGCTCCTCGAGGACGGCCGTGCGCGCGGCCTGCACCGCCTCGGTGAGCAGCCGAGCGGAGCCGCCGTCGACCTCGGCCGCCTCCCGCAGTCCGGGGACCTTGGCGGTGGGGTGGGAGAGGGCGAGCGCGGCGACGGGTATCCGCTCCCGGGCCAGCTGGCGGATCTCGTCGGTGAGGGCCGCGGTACGGGCCTCGGCTGCCTTCGCCTGCCGTTCGGCCAGCTCGGCGCGGGCCGCGGCGATGCGTTCGGCGCGCGCCGAGTTCTGTGCGCGGACCGCTGCCGTCACGGCAACGGCGACGGCGATCACCGCCACTATCCATCCCATACCGTCACCGCGTTTCTGTTGTCGGATCCGAAGCGGCGGCGAGACCCCGCCTACTGCTGCGCGGATCCGGCCGGCTCATCCGGCTGCTCCAATTCCTGAGCGACCACGGCGACCTCGGTCATCACCTGGAGCACGCCGGGCAGTTCGGAGCCGTCGAGCTGCCGGTACTCGCTGCCGATGGTCACCACCAGCCGCTCGGGAAGCCCCAGCTCCGGGTAGCGCCCCTCGGCGATGACCCGGCGGGCGGCCTCGACGGCGGGGATTCCGGCCGTGTGGAAGGCATGGGCGCGCTCGCGCACGTACTCCAGGTACACGATGTGGTCGCGCACCCCGGCCCGGTCGAGGAGCGGGCCGTGTCCCGGGACGACGGTCTCGGCACCGGTGGCCAGTACCCGTTCGCAGGCCGAGACGATATTGCTCAGCGGCCCCGCCCAGTGCACCGGGTGGTCGCCCGGCTGCTCGGGGGTGGAGGAGAAGATGATGTCCCCGGTGAACACGGCACCCTGCGCGGGCAGATGGACCATCAGGTCACCGGTGGTGTGCGCGGACGGCAGTGCGGAGATCTGGACCGGGTACTCCCCCAGCGTCAGTTCGAGCTCGCCGGTGAAGTAGGTGGTCGGCACCACCGGCTCGGTCTGCGACCAGTCGAAGGGGCCGAAGTGACGCGCGAGATAGCCGCCGAGCGGGGTGGCCGGATCGCCTGCGGCGACGAGGGCGTGCTGCTGCTTCGGCGTGGGTTCGTAGTGGATGTGCTCGCGGGCCTCACGGGTCGCGATGATCTCCGCGTCCGGGAGTACGCCCGCGCCCCAGAAGTGGTCCCCGTTGGCATGGGTGACGATCACCCGGTCGACCTGGACGCCGTCCGGCAGCCGCTTCGTGGACTCGGCCAGGAACTGACCGGCCAGCACGGCGTCGTAGGGGGTGTCGATCCAGAGCGCGCCCCGGGGCGAGACGAGCAGACCGCAGTTGGCCAGCCCCCAGCCCCGTTTCGGCGGGAGCCATGCGTACAGGCCCCGACCCAGGTCAACGACGTCTCCACCCGTGATCGACATGGACGCGATTATGCCGACCGAAATCCGGCCACGCGTTCGAAGTCGGCCATCATGAGGCTCTATTGGCGCAAAATCGACGCTCACACTCCTCGGCGGCCCGGCCTCGGTAACCCTGCGAGACCGACGCGCCTCACCCACACCCGTCACCTACCGGTTCATCCCGCACAATTCGCCAGGCCGCGTCACGCAGCTCACCGGAGGCCCACCGGGCGGCCGCTAAACGGGAATGAGCCGATTACCCACCGAGCATGGCTGAAAACAATCGCGCGGAGATCTTCGGGGACGACGCCGGAAGGCACCGTCCCCGAAGATCTCCGTGGCTGCGGACCAGCAGCACCGGTCGCGCGTTACCGGACCTGGCCGCCCTCGAAGTAGGCGATCAGCTCCGGGTCGAGGGACGGCACCTCGAACGGTGCGCCGCCCTCGCGCAGCGACCGGGTCGCGAGCACACCGGCGGCGACGCTCATCCGGGCGGCGACCGGCGAGGTGTCGGTGACGCCCCCGTCGCGCACGAACCGGCAGAACTCCGCCATGATCCGGCTGTCCCCGCCTCCGTGGGTGCCGTCGGCCGCCGGCACCCGGTAGGTGATGTCGGCCTCGGCCCGGTATCCGCTGGGGCCGGTGTTCCAGACCTTGACCTCGTCGCCGGGGCCGTCACCGAAGTTCTCCAGGCGCCCCTCGGTGCCGATGACGGTGTAGTTCCGCCAGTAGTCGGGGGTGAAGTGGCACTGCTGATAGGCGGCCACGACGCCGTTGTCGAGCTGCATGTTCATCACCGAGACGTCCTCGACGTCCACGATGTGGTGCAGGTCCTTGCGGGCCGTCGGCGGCCAGTCGAACTCGCGCAGCCAGTTCGCCGGGCGCGGGGTGTCCGGCTCCCGGCGCGGCAGGTCGCCGTAGACGAGGAGGTCGCCGAGTGCGTTGACGCGGCGGGTGTAGCCGCCGGCCAGCCAGTGCAGTACGTCGATGTCGTGCGCGGCCTTCTGGAGCAGCAGACCGGTGGTGCGGGTCCGGTCGGCGTGCCAGTCCTTGAAGTAGTAGTCACCGCCGTATCCGACGAAGTGCCGCACCCACACGGTCCTGGGCTCGCCGATGTCGCCGCGGGCGATGATGTCGCGCATCAGCCGCACGACGCCCATGTGGCGCATGTTGTGCCCGACGTACAGCCGGGTCCCGGTCTCGTACGCGGCGCGCAGGATGTTGTCGCAGCTCTCGACGGTGATCCCGAGCGGCTTCTCGACGAAGACGGCCTTGCCGGCCCGCAGCGCGTCGATGGCGATGGTCTCGTGGGTGTCGTCGGGAGTGGCGACGATGATCGCGTCGAGATCGTCCCGGCCGAGGAGCACTCTGTAGTCCTCGACCGCGACATCGGCACCGAACTGCTCGGCCTCGCGCCGCCGCACCTCGGGGTCGAGGTCGCAGACGGCGGTGATCGCCGAACCCTGTCCGGGGTGGTGGGCGGAGGTCGCGATGGAACGGCGCAGGCCGAGCCCGATGACGCCGAGTCGCAGGTCTGACACGGGGGTCCCTTCTCTGGTTGTGCTGGTGGTGCGGGCGGGTTCGTACGGGGGATGGGTGGGGCCGGTTTTCCCGCACGGCGACACGCACATAGTTCACGACAGCACACGCAAGTGGCAAGAGTTGTTCGTTTCGTGGACCTAACAAGCATCAATTGGCATCGGGCCGCTCAGTACGAACAAAGAAGCAGCATGCATGAAAACGGCGGGGCGCCGCCCCCATGTGCCGGGGTGGCGCCCCGCCGTCGGGCGGCCGGTGCTCACACCGCGATGACCGTGACCCCGGCCTCCGTGAAGCGGGCGGTCGCCTCGGGGGTGATCCCCTCGTCGGTGACCAGGAAGTCGACCCGGGACAGATCGCAGACCCGGGCGAAGGCGCGCTTGCCGATCTTCGACGAGTCGGCGGCCACCACCACCCGCTGGGCCTGCTCGGCGAGCAGACGGTTGATGCTGGCCTCGCCCTCGTGGTGGACGTACGCCCCGCGCTCGGTGTCGATCGCGTTCACGCCCAGCACGGCGACGTCCAGCGTGATCTCGCCCAGCACCCCACTGGCCAGCGGGCCCGTCAGCTCGTACGACTGGGGCCTGGCCACCCCGCCGGTCACCACGATCTTGATCTGCGGCCGGATCACCAGCTCGTTGGCGATGTTGAGGGCGTTGGTGACCACGGTCAGGGTCGGCTGGCCGCTCATCCCGGTCGCACCCTCACCGACGACGTCGGAGCGCACCGCCAGCGACCGGGCGACCTCGGTCAGCGTGGTGCCGCCGGTCAGTCCCACCACCTCGCCCACCGCCACCAGTTCGGAGACCGCGCGACCGATGGCCTGCTTCTCCGGGGCGTGGCGCCCGGTCTTGTAGCGCAGGGCCAGCTCGTAACTGACACCGTGCGCCACGGCGCCACCACGGGTGCGGGTGAGCAGCTGCTGCTCGGCGAGCTGATCCAGGTCGCGGCGGATGGTCGCGGCCGAGACGTCCAGCGTCGTGGCGGCGTCCTCGACGTCCACCCGGCCGTTCTTACCGACGAGTTCCAGCAGCGCGTTCCACCGGGCATCCCTGGACAAGGCAACTCTCCTCACGGGTCCGGGCTTCGGGCACCCAGCCCCTTGGGTACGGTCACCGGACACGCGCAAGCGTCGCACAAGGCTCCACTCAGTCAAGCTTCCTGCACACAGAATGCTTGATAATGCTTGTAGATCCCGTATAGCGTGCGTAAACGAGCATCCCACTACGAGTACGGAGTGCAAAAGTGTCGTTTGTCGAGATCGAGACAGCCAGTCAGCCGGAATGCTGGCGTCGCGCCGCCGAGCTGGCCGAGACGCAGTCGGCCGCGCTGCCCGCCGCCGGCGAGCGCATCGCGGTCGTCGGCTGCGGCACCTCGTTCTACATGGCTCAGGCGTACGCCGCGCTCCGTGAGGGGTCCGGCCAGGGCGAGTCCGACGCCTTCGCCGCCTCGGAGTTCCCGTTCGGCCGCGGTTACGACCGGGTCGTCGCCCTCACCCGCTCGGGGACCACGACCGAGGTGCTGGAACTGCTCGACCGGCTTGGTGGTGTCACCCGTACCGTGGCCATCACCGCCGACCCGAACACCCCGGTCATGACGGCGGCCGACGATGTCGTCGTGCTCGAGTTCGCCGACGAACAGTCCGTCGTGCAGACCCGGTTCGCAACCACCGCGTTCACCCTGCTCCGTGCCCACCTCGGCCTGCACACCGAGGAAGCGGTGCGCGACGCGGAGACCGCGCTGGCCGAGCCGCTGCCCGAGGGCCTGGTGGAGTGCACCCAGTTCACCTTCCTCGGCCGCGGCTGGACGGCGGGGCTCGCCAACGAGGCGGCGCTGAAGATGAAGGAGGCGTCGCTGTCCTGGACCGAGTCGTACCCCGCCATGGAGTACCGCCACGGTCCGATCAGCATCGCCACCGCCGGCACCGCGACCTGGATGTTCGGCACCGCCCCCGAGGGGCTCGCCGAGCAGGTGCTGGCGACCGGCGCCCGTTGGGTGGAGAGCGGACTGGACCCGCTGGCCGACCTGGTGCGCGTGCAGCGTCTGGCGATCGCCCGGGCCACCGCCCGCGGCCTGGACCCGGACAGCCCGCGCCACCTCACCCGCTCCGTCGTGCTCACGGAGGCCTGAGCGGCCGATGCGCATCATCGAGCGCACCTTCGGCGATCCCGGCGAAGGCGCTCGCGGGACTGCTCGCGGGACTGCACGCGCAACCCCTCACGAGGCCCTTCACCGGGGCGTTCGCGAGGGGTTCCTCGCCAGGCCCGCGCACGGACCGGACGGTGACCCCGGGGTCGGGGTGCTCGTGCTCTCCGGGTCCAGCGGGCGGATCGAGGACGAGCGGTGCCGGATCCTGGCCCGGGAGGGCATGGCCGCCCTGTCGGTCCGCTGGTTCGGCGGCTCCGGCCAGCCGCCGGGCATCTGCGAGGTCCCGCTGGAGACGTTCGGGCCCGCGATCGAGGTGCTCCGCGCGGGCGGCGCCCGGCGGATCGGCATCCTCGGTACGTCCAAGGGTGCGGAGGCCGCTCTGCACCTGTCGGTGCTCCTGCCCGGCGTGGACGCCGTGGTGGCGCTCTCGCCCACGTCCCTCACCTGGGCGAACGTCGGGCCCGGGAAGGACGGACAGGACCGGCCGTACCGGTCTTCCTGGACCTGGCGCGGTGAGCCGCTGCCGTTCGTCCCCTACGACGACTCCTGGGCACCCGCGCCCGCACGGCCCGAGGGCGGTCCGGTCGCCGTCCGCGGCTGGTACGAGCAGAGCCGGAGCACGTTCGCCGACCTCGTCGACGCGGCGAGGATCCCGGTGGAGAGGTCCGGCGCCGAACTCGTCCTGGTCGCGGGCGGCGACGACGCGATGTGGCCTTCACTGCCCTGCGCACAGGAACTGGCCGCCCGCCGCGAAGCGGCCGGCCGGCCCGTACGGGTCGTCAGCAGCCCGGAAGCGGGCCACCGCCCGCGGCTGCCGGGCGAGGGCCCGGCAGCCGCCTCCGCGCAGTACCGGTACGGAGGTTCGACCGCGGCGGACGCGGCACTCGGGGAAGCCGCCTGGCCGCAGATCCTCGACGCGCTCTGCGGCCCGCACGGCCCGGTCGAAGACGCCGCCGGAGGCCGGCGGACGGGACGGTCACCGGCCTCGCCCACCGGACCGGCCTCGGGTCAGGACTCCTCGAAGTAGGCGTCCAGTACCTCGTCGAGCTCCGCCGCCCACCCCTTGAGGCTGCTCCTGGCCGGCGCTTCGACCTCGGCGTTGAACCATCTGCGGGTCGACATGTGGACCGTGACGGTGAACCGGCGGCCGAACCGGGGCGTCTTCACCTCGACGGCGCCGATCTCGTCCCATCGGAAATCGGCTTCCTGGTCGTCCAGCCGGAACCGGACTCCCTCGCGGTCCACGGTGATCGAGCCGCGGCGGTCGCTCACCTCGAACGAGGGGCCGTCCGCCGCCTTCCCCTCGTCCGCCTTGTCGTCCGCCTTGTCGTCCGCCTTGCCGTCCGCCGCAGGGGCCTCCGCCCCGTTGCCGGGGGCGGCGGCGTCGACCGCTCCCTCCTCCGCCGCTTCCGGCTCCCGCTGTTCCTGCTCCGCCTGTTCCGGTTCTGTCTGTTCCAGGTCTGGCTGCTCCAGGCTCGTGTCCGGTTTCCTGGCCGTGACGGGGGCCGTGAGACCGGGGATGAACGCCGGGTCTGTCCCTGCGGCGTATCCGGGCTGAGTGTTCGGATCTATGCGCTGCTCCACGGCGGGCAGTATGGCCGACGAACCTGTACCAGGCCAACGAACCCGCCGCGAAGCGCCTGTGAACGCCCTCGGCGACCGGCTACGAAACCGCTCCCCGTGCCGCCAGCAGTTCGCTCACCCGGTCCAGCGGGAGTGCCGGGACGTGATGGCCTGCCCGGCCGGTCATCGGGTGCGCGCCGGTGAGCACATTGAGCACCGCCTCCTCCACCGACTCGACCACCGCGCAGTAGAAGGGATCCATCCGGCCCCAGGGCACGAACCTCATCGACTCGTACGGCGCGCTGCCGTCGTCCTCGGGGAACGTACTGGTCAGCGCGGACGGGTTGGCCGTGGAGAAGGCCAGGAACAGGTCCCCGGAGAAGTGGCTGCCGGTGGTACCGGTGCGGGCCAGCCCGAGCGTGACCCGGCGGGCCAGCGCCTTGCACTGACCCGGCAGCAGCGGGGCGTCGGTCGCCACGACCACGATCACCGAGCCCGCGCCGGGCGGCACCGGCCGCTCCCCGCCGGACTCCGCCGCGGGGGCCTGCGCCCCGACCGGGTCGGACAGCTCGCGCCCCACCGGCACACCCGCCACCACCAGTTCGCGCCGTGCGCCGAAGTTGGCCTGGACGAAGGCTCCGACGGTGTACCGGTCCTCGCCGTACTCCACCACGCGCGACGCGGTGCCCGAGCCGCCCTTGAAGCCGTAACAGCGCATGCCCGTGCCGCCGCCGACGCATCCCTCCTCGACCGGTCCGGACGCCGCCGCCCCGATCGCCTGTGCCGCGTGACGGGACTCCACGGCCGAGCCGTGGATGTCGTTGAGGTGGCCGTCCCAGGTCTCCGTGACGACCGGCAGCAGCCACTCCGGCGC
Organism: Streptomyces sp. NBC_00012; assembly: GCF_045040875.1. NCBI lineage: Bacteria > Bacillati > Actinomycetota > Actinomycetes > Kitasatosporales > Streptomycetaceae > Streptomyces > Streptomyces sp. NBC_00012. Next base: position 2,166,631 of record NZ_CP108309.1, read on the forward strand.
CATGCCCCGGCAGTTGGCGCGTACCCACTCGACCACGCCCCGGTGGACCGGGCCGACCGCGTACGTGTTGGTGATGACCACCGGAACGGCGAGCGAGCCGGCCTCCTCGATCCACGCGGTCCCGGTCATCTCACCGTTGCCGTTGAACGAGTGCCAGCCGGCCGCGCAGGGGGTGCCCACACCGTCCCGGCCACGCGGCAGCAGCGCGGTCACTCCGGTGCGCACGTCGTCGCCGTCGACGAGGGTGACGTAGCCGACCTCGACACCCGGCACGTCCGTGATCGCGTTCCACCTCCCCGGCTCGCCGGTCAGGGGAATGCCCAACTCACGTGCGCGCCTGCGCTCTTGGCCCGGGTGATCTCCGCTCATGCGGACAGAGGTTACGGGGCGGGGTTGTTCTCGACAACGATCGCGGTCAGCAGCAGTCCGTCCTCGGCCAGCCAGCGGCCGCTGAATCCCGCGGGAACCACCGGCGCTCCCGTCCCGGCCGCCGGTCGAAGGTCGGAGACCAGCAGTTCGGCGGTGAAGCTGCCGTCCGGGCGGAGCTCGATGTCGGCCTCCTCGAAGCCCAGCCAGCGGTGGGTGAGCGGGAACCACGCCTTGTACACGGCCTCCTTCGCGCTGAACAGCAGACGGTCCCAGTTGATCCCGGGGTGCGCCGAACGCAGTCCGCGCTCGCGCCGCTGCTCCGTCACCAGCGCGATGCTGTTGTGCACGTCACCGGGCAGGGGCGCGTCGCCCTCGGCATCGATGCCGACGCTGCGCACGTCCGTCCGGTGGGCCACGACAGCGCCCCGGTAGCCGGTGCAGTGGGTCAGGCTTCCGACCGTGTTCTCCGGCCAGAGCGGGGCACCGCGCTCGCCCTTGAGGATGGGGACGGGAGCGATGCCCAGCGATCCGAGGGCGGTGCGGGCACAGTGACGCGTCGTGGCGAACTCCCCGCGCCGCTTGTCCACGAAGCTGTGGGCCAACTCCTCCTCACCGGGCAGGAGTACGGCATCGGGCAGGTCGGAGAACGCCTCTGCCACCGCTACCCGGGACGGCAGAATTTTCTCGATCATGATCTCCCCCTACAGGCTGGACGGCACCATCCTGCCTGGTGCCGGGAGCTCGCCCAACCGCCCGGTGCCACAGAGCCTCCGGGCACAGGTCCTCAGGACCCGGGAATCAGGACCCGGGAGCCAGGACCCGGGAGTCGGCCGGCCTCGGCCAGTGGATCTGCGTGGCGCACAGGGACACCAGGAGCGCCGAGGCCGCGACGGCCCCCATTCCCCAGACCAGGCTGCCGGCGCTCGCTATGAAGCCGATCAGCGCGGGTCCGGCCAGCAGGCCCGTCGTCCCCATGGCGGCGACCAGAGCCAGTGCGTCCGTGCCCTGTGCCGCCGCCGCCACGTAGATGCACGGTGTCACGGCCGCGACGCCCAGGCCGACGCAGGCGAAGCCGATCAGCGCCGGCACGACACCACCGGCCGACAGGGCCAGCCCCAGCCCCGCACCGGCCACCACGCCGCCGACGCGGACGATGCGCCCGTCGCCCCAGCGGCTGCGCCAGCCGTCGGCGAAGATGCGGGCCAGCACCATCATGACCGAGACCACCGCGATGCCCATGGGCGCCAGTTCCGGCGCCGCACCGACGACATCCTTCATGTACAGCGCGGACCAGTCGTTCATGGCACCCTCGGTGACCGTGCCGAACACCATCGCGCAGCCCATCCATATCGTCACGCGGGACGGCATGCTCAACTTGCGACGGCGCTTCACCGGGGCCGGATCCTCGGCGGGGGTCCCGATGGAGGTCTCGGACCTGGTCTGCTGATCGTCGGTCAGCAGACCCGACCGGGTCAGTCCGACCAGCAGGAGCAGCAGGGCCGCGGCCACACCGAAGTGCACCGCGACATCCGTGGTCACCGTGTTCACACCGGACGCGAGGAGCGCGGCGAACAGCGAACCGGCGCTGAACGTCGCGTGCAGTCTGGCCATGGCGGTGCGCTGATAGGTGACTTCCAGAGCGGCCCCCTGAGCGTTCATCGCCACGTTCAGGCTGCCGACGGCAACGCCGTCGCAGCAGATGACTACAAGTGCGACCGGGTAGTCGGGCGCCGCCGACAGCGCCGGCAGAAGCAGACTCAGGCACACGGCCGACAGGACCGCGAGGCGGCGCGAGCCCATGCGCTTCATCAGCACCGCCACGAGAGGGAACGACGCGGCCGCACCCGCACCGCAGGCCATCAGCAGCAAGCCCAGTTCCGCCTCCGTCAGGTCCAGCCGCGTCTTGATGGCCGGGAGCCGGGACGCCCAGGTCGCGTACTGGAAGCCGAGAGAACAGAACAACGCCGCGATCGCGAGCTGAGCTCGGCGGAATTGATCGGTGACGCCAGACACAGGTAATCAGCTCACTTCGTCTTCCAGAGGTGCCCGATGCGATGACGCGTGGGCGAGGGTCGTTCTCCTGGTGCGGACGCCCGGCACGGTCCGGGACATGTACACCGCGTCCGCGCCGTAACCCGTCGGAGGCGCGACCTCCCGATGGGCCCGGTATCCGTTCGCCGACCAGAAGGTGTCGCTGCCGGAGACGGCGATCAGGGAGATTCCCTCGTACCCCTTCGCCCCCGCCGTTGCGGTGAAGTGCCGCAGAAGGCATTTCGCCAGGCCCCTGCCACGGAATTCCCCGGCGATGACGAGATCGTGCAGATGCAGGTTCCGCGAGTGGAGGACGAGGTCCTCCATCCGGTTCAGATCCGGATACTCGAACATCGGGTAGGGCAGTGCCAGCAGATAGCCCACCGTCCGGTTCCCGTGGTCCAGTACGAAGCAGGTGGCCGGGGAGGCATCGGCCCGGGACCGCAGCGCCGCCCGCCCCTCCGAGAGTCCGACGCCGGCGTACGCACCGGCCTCCAGCTCCACGACGGCGTCCCAGTCGCTGCCGGAGATATGTCGTACACGCAGATCTTGGCTCATCTATTCGCCCTGGACGCAGATGTACGGGAGTGGATCGAAACCGTTGAATCCCTGGGTCGTGTAGCCGGTGGCATAGGCGCCGCTGGAGAGAATCCAGACCGGGTCTCCCGAGGCGGCGGCTCCGGGTACGGAAACGCGATCGTGCGTGTGGTCGAAGGCGTCGTCGCTGTCGCACGTGGGACCCGCTACAACGGCCCGGACGTGTTCCGTCCCGGGGTGGGAGGGGAACAGCAGCCGGTACTGCAACTGATCCATCTCGTAGAGGCCGTTGAACTTTCCGCAGCTCAGATAGAGCCAGTGCTCGCGTTCGCCGTCCGGCTGTCTCCGGGAGGAGAGCCGGGCCACATGTGCCCTGATCGCGCCGTGGTCCGCGACGAGATGACGGCCCGGTTCCATGACGAATTCCAGCGGGGATTCCGAGACCGCTCCGAGGTGCTGGATTCCGTCCCGGATCACGGCGAACATCTTGTCCACCGGAGGGTCCAGGGGGATTCCGCGGCTGTCGAGATAGCCGAGAGCGGGCAGTCCGCCACCGAGGTTGATGTGGTCCGGGAAGATGTCCCGCCGGTTCAGGACCGTGAGCACGTCGGCGAGACGCTCGAAGGCGTCCTGCCAGGCTTCCGACGTCATTTGCTGCGAGCCGACATGGACGGACAGGCCGGACGGTGTCAGTCCGGCCGCCCGCGCGGCCTCCATGACGAGTACCGCGTCGGTTCCGGAGCAGCCGAATTTCCGGCTGAGGCCCCACAGCGCCCCGTCGCCGCTGGTGGCCAGTCTGCAGAAGACCCGGGCTCCGGCGGCACGGTCCGCTATCGCCGCCACGTCCTCCAGGCTGTCGGTCGCGAAGGTCCGCACGCCGAGACGGTGGGCATCGGCGATGTTCTCGTCGGACTTGATGGTGTTGCCGTAATGAACCCGGTCGACCGCCACACCGGTCCTGAGGGCCTGTGCGATCTCGTTGGGACTTGCCGCGTCGAAACCCGCCCCCTTCTCCGCGAGACGGGCGAGCACCTCGTCCACCGGGCAGGATTTCATGGCGAACCGGACGGAGATTCCGGGCAGCTCCCGGAGCAGTGAGTCGTATTGCTCCTCGATTCCCGCGAGATCGAAGACGATCCGGTCCTCGTCGGAGGCTTCCAGCGCGGCGCGCATACGGGCGTTCAGATGCGTGATCACGCCCCGGGACCGCCCTGGCCGCTGTGCTGCTGAACGCCGGTGGGCATACCCGGCCGATGAAGGCCGGTGGACCTGCTCGCCCGCACCAGGGATTGCCAGGCCTCGGTCAGCAGTGCGAAGTCCTCGATGTCCGATCGGGCCTCTTCGAGCCACTGCCGGCCGCGCGATGCCAGGATGTCGGCGAACTCGGCATATCGGCCGCCCAGTTCGCGGTAGGAGCGATCGAGCACGTCCAGCCGGTGCACGTTCTCCTCGCGGTCCGCCCCGGCGCTCTCCCTGGCCAGCCCGGCCACCACTTCCGGCCGGACGTGGAAATCGTCGTCGAGCAGCGTGGCACCGGCCGCCGCCATCCGGTCGTAGATGAGGTTGAAGTAGAGCATCGACAGGAAGAACTTCGTCAGCCGCAGCTGATAGGCCATGAACCCGGCGTCGGTCCGGCGCTCTGCCGTGTAGAAGTTCACGATGTTGCGGTTGTGCAGCACGCCGGGCAGCGTGCCGTCGTGGACCAGGTGCATCAGGAAGTAGTCACTGCCGATGGTGTCCTTCGCGGGCGGCAGGGGCACCCGCTCGTACACCTCGTGCAGGAAGCTGATGTTGCACATGTCCACCCGCATGGGATCGACATGGGTCAGGGTCGAGTGATCGCGGACGAACGGGTCGCTGCCCGCTCCCTTGAAGGATTCGTCGACCAGCTCCCTCTTCCGCTCGTCCGGCCAGTGGCGAGGCGCCCACAGGCTGACGACGTCGTGGTAGATGCCGCTGTCCAGCCGGGAGATCTCACCGATGTCCACCGACAGTTCACCCACGAACGAACTGCCCACCATCACCACTGGCTTGGCGGTGTGTTCCGGGGCGAGCACCGTCTCGGACACACCGTCCGTCGCGTCCGCCGCTGTCTTCCCCAGCGAGGTGAGCTCATGGTGGACGGGGAAGATGGTCTTACTGTTCAGGGTCTGATACGTACTGTCGGAGTCCCTGCGGTGCACCGACCGGCAGCCGAGCGCGGCGGCGATCAGGAAAGCGCGGTTGGTGCAGGCGCCGTAGGAGACTCCGGACGGGAGCATGAGGTCGAGCATCAGGTCCGGCTTGACGGCACCGGAACGCCGGATCACCCGGCGCAGGAAGTCCCGCTGTTCCGCTTCGCCGAGGTGATGCGTGATCACGTTCCGGTCCCGGCGGGCCCTGGCGACGACCTCGGCGTGCTCGGTGAACGTCTGCTTCCCGGAGGAGTCCAGGATCAGCAGATGGACCTCGACACCGAAGTGGCCGGCCGCGTAGTCCGCCTCCTCGCCGATCGCCGAGATCGTCTCGGCGCAGGCCCTGTCGGTCGGAAGGGTCAGGCAGATTCTGCGCATACCGGCTCCCCCGTCGCCCATTCGGATTCCTGCCCGTTCCAGGACGTCAGCCCCAGCAACCTCTCGCCGAGGCCGTTCAGCGCGGCGGTGCCGTACCTGAGGGATTCGTGTTGTGTGGCGTCGCCGACCAGCGTCCTGTTCCAGTCCGGCGTGCTGAGCCGGCGCCACGACTCGATCCGGGACCGCCTCAGCTCTCCGTGCGACTCCAGCGCGGGCATCATGGAGAGGTACTGCACCGCGCGCACACCGTCCTGCGAGGTGTTGCGTGCCACTCCGTGCGCGAGCAGCCCGTTCCAGATCAGCAGGTCACCGGCGCGCAGTTCGGGCCGGACCACGGGGAACTCCGCCCGGTCGGCGTCCGGCCTGATCGGGTCCCGGTCCTGGGGCTGCGTGGTCTTCCACTGCTCGAACCGGCGGAACAGCTCGGGCGAGCACTGGAAGCCGCCCGACTCGGGCCGGGTGTCGTTCAGGGCGATGATCCCCTGGACCCTTTGGGGCAGTACGCCGAGCGTGGTGTCGACATCCCAGTGGAGCTCGATGTCGAAGCCCTTGTCCGTGGGCGCGATGAGCGCGCGGTCACGGTTCTTGATGTTGGGCGGATTGAGATTGAGCCGGTCCAGCGTCACCCACAGCTCTTCGCAGTCCCACACGTCGACGAACGCGTCATAGACCCGCCGGGCCTGTCGGCTGTCCCAGATGAGCTGGTGGTGGTAGGCCTCGACGAAGCCGTAGACATGCAGCTCCCGGTCCAGATCGGTCCGGAACGGCCGGTCCTCGTACCAGCTCTCGGGCCGCGCCGGATCGAGCCCCTGGAAGCCCCAGGTGAAGTCCAGCAGGCGCTTCGCCGCGGCGGCGGGAATCGCCTCCCTGACGATGACGTACCCATAGGTCTGCCAGAAGTCGAAGTCGTCCTGGGACAGCACTCGCAGCTCCTTCGACTTGCGGATGTCCCTCAGGGGCATCCGCGCCAGATAGGCCTCGCCGTCCGAGCTGAAGTACGGCAGGTCCGAGGGGGCTCGATGCAGATACGGGACGGGCGTCGGCATGCAGTCACTCCAGGTTCGAATTTCTCGGTGACCGAGCGGACCGGCCGCTCCCCCAGCGCTTTCGGACCGGGCGAATCACCGCGGTGGGTGCCGGGGAACGACTTCGGCGCGGCCGTCGGTGCCGGGCACCGGGTCAGGTGACGGATGTGGCCCGAGCTACTCCCCACCTCGACTTTTGTCGACCACAAGGCGGCGGACAAGCTTTTCGGTGTACACCGAATCGCCTCGGAACGGGGCCCGCATCCTCCGACTTGACGGTCCGTCACACCTGCTGGACGGCCCCGCCGGCCTCACTGATTCCTCAGGCACTGCGTCAGCGTCACACCCGAGCCGTTCAGCTCGTACAGGACGCGGGTGCCGGCCCGGTGGCGTTGCACCACGCCCGCGGAGACGAGTGCCGAGAGGTGCTGCGAGACCGTACTCGCGGCCAGCCCCAGATGGTCCGCGAGCGCGGAGGTGGTGATCGGTACGGCCAGTTCACGGACCACGGACGCGCGCCCCCGGCCCAGCAGGATCGCCAGCCGGTCCTCGCGCGGTGGCGGAACGGCGCCGCTACGCTCCGGATCGGCGTGCAGGAGCCCCGCTCCCCGCGCGGCGAAGGCGACCACGGTCCGCCCGTCGGCGACCGACCACCAGTGGGTGCCGTCCGCGAAGAGCATCGGCACGGCGGTCACGCGGTCCGCACCGTCCATGCGCTCGGCCGGGAGCCCGAGATCGCGGAGCAGCGCCGCTCCGCCGCCCATCGCCAGGGTGCGCGAACGGAAGAGGATCTCCTCCTCCAGCGAGCGTGCGAGCCCGACCCCGCGCGGCTCGATCGCCGATCGCCAGAAGTTGGCCAACTCTAAGGACAGATAACGGAGTTGCACTTCCGGTTCGCGGATCAAGGCGGCGATCAACGGATCGGTGAACGCCTGCGGATACTCACGGGCGAGCTCGTCGCGGACGAGCCCGGCCGGAGTCCGCGCCAGACCGTCGAGCTCGTCCGCGACACTCGCCTTCCGGAAGGCGACACCCCCGGTCAGGAACGAGGGGATGCGCCCGCGCGTCCGGGCCAGGGCGACCATCGACCTCAGTCGCGGCGTCAGCGCGCCATGCGCCTCACGAGCCCAGGAGGAATGCGGCCAGGGCACGTCGGGACCGAACCGGGCCAGCAGCGCGGCGGCGCCGAACGCCTGCCATAACTCACACAACGCCAGCCGCACATCGGATAGTTGACAATCCATCAGCTCTCCACGGCAGCACGCGACAGCTCGAACACGAACTCCGCCCATCCATTGTGGTCCAGACCAATGATGAACGAGCTTTCGGCAACCCTCCGGCCACTGTCAAGGATCTTGTGACTCAGGCCACAGAGGCATCACTCATGGCGATCCGACGCGCGCGTACGGTGATCCCCGTAGGTCAATTGCCTTACGGGATACGCCTGTCGGACCGATGCCCTTCGCCCGCCGGCAACCCGGGCGGGCATCATGACGCACCGCGCCTCGGGGGCCCGGCGGTGCGGTTCGGTGCGCGCGACTCAGCGCGGCTCAGCGGGCGTCGGCGCGGCTCAGCGGGCGTCGGACGACGCCTCACGCAGGGCGGTGGCGACCGCCTCCAGAACCTCGACGGGGCGCAGCAGGTCCCCGTATCCGATCGGCGGCCTGCCGGTACGCGCCATCTCCAGAAACACTTCGAGGCCGGGTACGCAGTAGTCCGCGCCCGGTGTGAGGGTCTGCTGGACCATGCTCTGCCGGGTGAACGTCATCGCGTGAAAGGGAATCTGATCCGTGCTGCCCGGCTTGACGAGGTTCACGACGACGCGGGTGTCACCGGCGGTGAACGATGCGACGACGGTGGTGCCGGTGATGTCGGTCCGTACGCCGGAGATCTCGCCGGGGGCGAGCCTGAGCGCGATGTCCACCGCGTGGATGCCGTAGAAGAAGATCCCGCCGTGGTCGCCGGCGGGGTCGGCGGGCCCGGACACCACGACCAGCTCCGGGCGGCCTCCCGGCGCGGACCGGGCCACCAGCGCCTCGGTGTCGGGGATCCAGCGGAGCGCCGAGGACGAGGTGAGCGGCGCACCGTGGCCGCGCGCGGTGTCGATCATGGCCCGGGCATCCGCGACGGTGTGGCTGAGGGGCTTGTCGACGAAGACCGGAAGGCCCTCGGCCAGGAAGGGGATCGCCTGGTCCCGGTGGTTCGCGCCGTCCCGGTCCGCGACGACGACGGCGTCGACCAGCCCGAGCAGGCCGGTGGGCTCGTCGACGATCGCCGGTATCCCTCCGGTGCTCGCCAGCGCGTCGTTGCGCCGCCCGCGCCCACCGCTGAGAGCCACGACGCGCGCGTCGCCGCCCGCCTCCTCGACGTTGAGGTGGCGGACGATCTGGTCGACATGGCTGTTGTCGGTGCCGACGATCCCGATGCGCATCCGGAGAGCTTCCCTTCGAGGTGACAGGCTTGCCGCCCGCACCGCCCGATTGACCAAAACCCGGCAGCCCGGTCGGTGCAGCGCGGCGCACGGTCGAGTTTCGCACAGCCGTCCAGGCGCCCGAAGTCCCGTCGAAGGGCAGGCCACAGGCCCTCGACCGGCTGCCCCGCTCTTGTTGGTTCTACTGACTCTTCGTATTCAAACCCTCGCGAATGCCGGCGCCTTTTGCCAGCATGAAGCCTCCGTAACCGCGCTGTTCGAGTCGGGGATCCGGTGAGCGCTCGGCTTCCCGGCCGGTTGCGATCAGGTGGACAGGAAGTTCCAGAGAACGGCGACTTCATCGTCGTTCACGGCGATGAGACCGGCGTCCCAGTCGAATTGGCTGAAGGAGTTGTACCCCGGCTGGACTGCCGGTAGAAGTCGGGGCGGTCGCCCTTCCAGGAAAGGTTGGTGCAGAAGCGGGTGCCGTCAGCGAAACGCGACAGAATCGCATCCGCCCGGCGCTCCCGCTCCGGCCTGTGTTTCTCCCAGTTCAGCGACTCCGTGAGGTCCGTACGGTTGGTTCCGACTCCGAGCAGGACGATCAGCGACCGCACGGACGAACGGGGAAGTCCCCGCACCATCGACCGACAGCGTTCCGCATCTCCAAGAGTCGCCGGCGTATCCAGCCACGGGAACAGCGGGTCCTCCAGGCGCTCTTCCTCTCCCTCGTACGGGTCGATGGACTCCCAGCCCCGCGGGTCCTGGAACTCGAGCCGCATGATCGCCCCTGCGTCCAGCCACCATTCGTCGTGTTCGCGTGCACCGACACCGACGAACGTGCACAGCCGCTCGTACAGTTTGAGAGCATCCGACCACGCCCGAGCGTCGAGCATGCCTTCTTGCATGATTCGCTCCATCACTCAGGCGCCGAGGCGTGGACGACGAACGGCGGGTCGAGGTCGGGATCGTACCGAGCTTCGTGGTCACCCCGTGAGCGGCCCTGACGGGCTGAATCGCGTCGCTTTCGGAATCCACCGCGACGGTGGTTCCCGTCACGGCCTTCCCCGGGAGCGGGCCCTCACCGGTCACCTCGCACACCGTGATGAACTTGCTCGGCGGGTTAGGAGGCGGATTCTTCAGCCAGTCCTGGATCTCATGGGTACTTCTCGCGAATGCTGTAGCGAGTGTATTCCTGCGCCGTGCGCAGGTAGTCCGCGCCCGGGTACGGCCTCACGTGGCTGCTGCTGTCCTTCCTGCCTGCATCGCCGGACTGTGGGGCACTTTCGGCGGATCGTACGCCGCGCACAGCCGGTTCGAGGCCGTACTCGCGCTCGGCTCCGGGACCTTGCTGTGGATGACCGGGCTACTCGGCGTCGCCGAGGCCGTCGGCCACTACAAGTGGGTCCTCGGAGCGCTGGGGAACTCGCCCACGGACTCACCCGTTCACTGAACGACCGAAGGACAGAACGGCAGGGCGGCAGACGGGGACCCCAGTGGCACTGTTCGGCAACGCGCACACCATCGATCCGGGCAAGGCGGCGCAGGAGTACGCCCGGCTGCTTGGCCAAGGAGAGCAGGTCCACGGCGCCTATCAGCTGATACGTGACGCCATCCTGCTCACGGACCGGCGCATGATCCTTATCGACAAGCAGGGGCTGACCGGCAAGAAGGTCGAGTACCACTCGCTGCCGTACCGCAGCATCACGCACTTCTCCGTCGAGACGGCCGGCCACTTCGACCTGGATGCCGAGCTGAAGATCTGGGTGTCGGGGAGCGCGACACCGATCGAGAAGACCTTCACCAAGGGGGTCAACATTTATGAGGTGCAGGCGATTCTGACGCAGTTCGTCGCGCGCTGACCGCCAAAACGCCCAGCGAACCGCTCATGCAGCCCGGACAGCATCCTCAGCCAGGGATGCGGTCCGCAAGGGCCGACCGTGGAGCCTGACACTGGAGAACCGGGCGCAGTTGGTCGCGGCGCGCCGCGTTCGCTCCCGACCCGGTCGGCGACCTGGGCGGACTGCCGCATCAGCTCCTCGGTGCCGGCCGCGGCCTGGTCCCCGGGCATGGCGGCGGCCGGCAGTCCCGGCAACACGTCGGCAAGCACGCGGCTTTCCCCCAGTGCCTCGTCCAGGTCGTACAGGACGGCGAGCGCATGGGCGCCGCCCGCACCGCGGTCCACCCCGCCCAGCACCGAAGAGGCCCGTCGGAACGCCTGCCCGAGCGGCCCGCCGCCGCGCCGAGGACCTGTACGCCAAGGACCGCACCTGTGAACTGCTCGGCATCGACCTGCGGGACGCCTGGCCGGGCCGGGCGACCGTGGGGATGCGGGTCGCGGAGACCATGGTGAACGGCCACGGCACGGGGCACGGCGGCTTCCTCTTCCTGCTGGCCGACGCGGCCTTCGCTTTCGCCTGCAACACACGCACGGCCCGGCGACCGTGGCCCAGGGGGCACAGGTCACCTTCCTCCGCCCCGCCGAAGTGGGCGACGACCTGGTCGCGGAGGCGGTGGAGCGGAGCCGCGCCGGGCGCAGCGGCGTGTACGACGTGACCGTGCGCCGTTCGGACGGGGTGCCGATCGCCGAGTTCCGGGGCCAGAGCCGCGCTCTCGGGGGTCGGCCGGCCCCCGAGAGCGGCGACTGAACCCCTTACTTCGGCGACCACCGCGGGTCGCGGCCCAGCGCCGCGAGCAGGCGGTCCTCGGCGCTCGCCGCGCCGGCAAGCTCGACCGCCGGGCGGAACGAAGCACCGGGCCGCTCCCGCGACGGCCCGTCAGGCACCTCCTTGCGGGCCACTTCGGCGGCGGCAAGCACGAGGTCCTCGTCGTACGCCGCCCGGATGCCGAGCGAAGCCGCGACGTCCCAGCCGTGCACCACGTAGTCCACGAGGTGGAAGCCGATCGCGCGCGGGGCCGCGAACCTCAACGTCGGGTGGATCCACGGCAGGACGACCTCGCGGTCCAGTACGCCGTCTTCGGCGAACGCGTCGAGGACCCGGTCGACGGAGTCGGCGTACGCGTGGCGGGGGTCGTCGAGCGGCGTCTCCTGCCAGACCGCCTCGTCGACCGGTCCGCCCTCGGCGGCCGCGGCGAAGCCGAGGTGTTGTGCGGCCATATGGGCGAGGAGACGCCGCAGCGACCAGGTGCCGCACGGGGTGGGATCGTCCCACTGGTCGTCGCGGACCTGCGCGACGATCTCCGCGCTGCGCAGCACGGCCCGGCGGTCGAGCTCCTGGAGCCTGCCCTTCAGCGTGTCCGCTGTCGCGTCCGTTCCGGTCATGGTCAGCCCATCTCGTCAAGGATGCCGGTGCACGGTCGCGGGCCCTGGTCGGTCCGGGTGGTTTCGGCCTCCCGGGCGAGGATCGCGTAGACGTACTCGCTGCCCCAGCCCCGGTCGTCGCGATCGTTCTCGATCAAGTGCGCCTCCCGGCGCATCGACAGCCGCTCGCAGATCCGCACGGAGGCCGCGTTCTCCACATCGACGCGGGCGAACACGCGGTGCACGGAAAGCTGTTGAAAGGCCAGATCGCGCAGGGCGAGTGCGGCCTCGGTGGCATAGCCCCGGCCCCCGTGGTCGGGGTGGAAGACCCATCCGATCTCGGCCTGCCCGGTGTGCGCGGCCGACAGCGAGACCATCACCTCACCGATCACCCCGGGTGCGTCGCGACGGCAGACCGCCAGCGTGAGGCTGTCGCCGTCCTCCTTCCAGGGGGTGCCCTGTCCGATGAGTTCGATGACCTCCGCGCAGCGCGCGCGATCACGCGGCGGCCGGTACAGATACCTGGCCACCTCGGGCAGTCCTTGATACGCGTACATATCGTCCAGGTCGGTCTCCGCGAACAGGCGGAGCGTCAGCCGATCCGTCCTCAACGGCTGTAAGTCAAATATCGCGTTCATACGTACCCGGCTTCCTCGGCGATCCGTGATCGACCTCCCATCATGCGGGAAAGCCCTGCGCGATGCGGCGGGGTGGACAACGTGCCGACCACCCCGCCCACAGTCGCACCGTCAACCGGCACCGCCGTCACCCGACGAGGGCCTCCCAGGTCTTCGGGCCTGCCTCACCGTCGACGGCGAGGCGGTTGACGCTCTGATAGGCGCGGACGGCAGAGTTGGTCACCGAGCCGTAGTCGCCGTCGACGGCGAGCCCCGCGCTGTGCTTGTTCAGCACCACCTGAAGGCCGCGCACATGCTCTCCGGAGCTACCCCGCTTGAGCGAGTAGACCAAGCTCGGCCAGGTCTTCGGACCGATCTGACCGTCCGCCACCAGACCTCGGGAGGACTGGAACTTCTTGACCGCTGCGACCGAAACCGAGCCGTAGTCGCCATCGGTGGCCAGCGCGGTACCGCGCCGGGTGATCAGGTACTGGACGGCCTTCACGGTCGCGCCCACGGCGCCGGGGTCGATGGCCGGCCAGCCACCGCCCAGGTCCACGCCCCGGGCGGCGAGGTACGAGACCGGGTTGACCGTGGCACCCAGCCCTCCGCTGTGGGTCTCGAAGTGGAGGTGGGGGCCGGTCACATTGCCCGTGGCGCCCATGTCGGCGATGCGCTGTCCTGCGGCGACCTTGGCGTTGAGCGGGACCCGGAACGCGCTGAGGTGCCCGTAGTAGGTGTACCGCCCACCGCCGTGCGAGATGACCAGGCCGTTCCCGGTGCGCCCCGACAGGACGCTTCTCCCGCGACGTACCACGGTGCCGGCGGCCGCGGCGTAGACGGCCGTGCCAGTCGAGTTGGTGACGTCCTGGCCCGCGTGCGGGTAGGGGCCGCGCGGAGCCCCGTAGTAACCCCCTGCGGGGAAGTGGCCCCGGGCGGGGTTGCACCACCGGCCGTCCTTGAGCGTGGCCGCCGAAGCCGACGAGGTCAGCGCCGGTACGCCCGTCAACACCACCCCGAGCCCGGCACCGACGCCGAGCATCAGCTTTCTGCGCGACGGGCCCGCCGGTCGCAGGTCCTGTGGTTCTTCAGCGGCGCCGTCGGCCGGACCGCACTGCTCACACATGTCCCGTCCTCCTTGGGTTCTCACTCGTTCTACGCGCGTTGCTTGGCGAGAGCATGCCAGAGGGAAGAGCGGCGCTCCAGGGCCCGGCGGGGCCAAAAGGCCGGGGTTCCGCGCGACCGCATCGGACGGAACCCCGGTGGGGGTGCGGCGCGTCAGGGGCCGACGTGGGCAGCGCGCGCGGCGGACGAACCGTCGCGGACCCCCTCGCCCGTGAGGTTCCCGTTGGCTCCCGAGCCGAGGAAGAGCACCAGCCTGGCGGCGTCGTCCGAGTCGGAGAGACGGCGCGTGGGCGTGCCCGCGGCGAGCTTGTCGGTGATGAACGAGGGGATGGGCGGGCGACTGTCGGTGAGGGTGAGACCGGGGGCGACCACGTTGACGAGGACGCCATCCCGGCCGGCCTCCCAGGCGAGGCTCTTCGGTCGCTGGGAGGAGTTCGGCGGCTGGATCGGGCACGGAGCGGGCCAGGTCACGACGAGCGCTTTCCTCATGCTCGGGGAGGCGGGTGCGCCAGGTCGTGGGATCTGGCCGTTGACGCTCTACCCGGGCGGTGGGCGCGGCGGCACGGCGGAGGTGGTGTTTCAGCATCTGGCCGCACGTGAACCGTTCATCGACCGCGCATTGCGTGCTGAATTCCTCAGGCGGCTCAACGACATGGAGGGCGTCGACATCCCGGAAGGCAAGCTGGAGCTGCGTCCCAACTTCCGTCTGTCATTGCTGGAGAGGGACCACAACCGCAAACTGCTCACCGAGACCTTGGTTTGGTTCCGGGACCGCTGGGGGAACCGGGACACAGCCTGAGCGCGCGGGCGGCGAGCCGCTGGGTCGAACGCCCTCCACTCATGCGTCGAGGACGGCGCCCTGGCGGTCCCAGCGGCGCCGAAGCGCCCGGGTGAGGACGAAGCCGCCCACCCCCGATAGCGCCCGCCTCGGCAGCGACCGGCTGCCTTCTCGAGGGCAGCGGCCTCCAGGGTCTTCTGCAGCCGATCCACCACGGCCCGCCGCTGCTCCTCGTAGGAACCACCACGACTGCCTTCTGGCAGCGCACCCAAGCGTTCTCGCACTCCGACCGCTTCAACGACATCACGCCTCAACGGTCAGCAACGCTGGTGGGGAGAAGCGCGCCTTATCACCGGGGCGGAAGCAGCGGTGCCAGGAAGCGACTCGGCTCACCGTGCCAGGTGATGGCGAGCGCGTCACGGGCGCGGGTAGCCGCGACGAAGAGCAACGAGCGCGCCCGGTGCAGTTCACGCTGGTGGCGGCTCGGGTCCGTGCGTTCCCACGCGTCCACAGAGGTGCGGGGTACGAGTCCCTCAGCCACCCCGGCGATGATCAGGCAGCGGTACTCCAGTCCCTTGAACCGGTACATGGTGCCGATGTGGACGCCCTGGTCGTTCCGCGGTCCGTCCTGTGTGATCTCCGTCGGGGTGATGCCGCGTCGCGCGAGGCGGTCGGCGAGCTGGGTGACCATGTCGTTGGTGGGGACGCAGATCGCCGTGGACTCGCGGGGCACGTCGTGCCAGTCGCGCAGCTGCTCGACGACGAGGTCCATCTCCTCGTCCCAACTCCGTGCGCCCCGCAGGGACGGGCTCGAGCCTTGGAGGACGGAGCGGTATCCGGCGATCGTCTCCGCACTGCCGTCGAGGTCGTCGTACTCCGCGTCGTCCAGGACCCGGATGGCGTCCCGCAGGATCTCCCGCGTGGTGCGGTAGCTGAGGGTCAACCGGGAGGACCGGCCGCGGATGTGGACGCCGAGGCTGCCGAGCGTGACCTGGTTGTCGTAGATCCGCTGGTGCGTGTCGCCGACGAGGAAGATGTCGTCGGGCTCGGCCGGCACCATGGCGCGCAGCATCTTCCAGTGGGCGGCGCTGAGGTCCTGCGCCTCGTCGACCACGATGTGCCGGTAGCGGTAGCGCAGCCAGGCACCGGAACCGGCCTCGACGTGGAGGTTGTCCAGGCCCCCCCGGTCGTCACGTTCCTCGGATCGCCGGTCGATTCTGGTCTTGCGAGCGATCTCCAGCCGTGCCGCTCGCTCGGCGACCTGCCGGTGGGTCTCCAGCCCCTTGGTCTCCAGGCGCTGGGTGAAACGTTCGGCGAGCTGCCAGATGCCGGCTCGCTCGGCACGTGTGACGCTGCGTCCTCGGCCCGCGCGCCGGGCGGCGAAGTAGTCGCTCCGGGAGGTCACGGCCTGGCCGAGGATGACCTGGTTCCACTCGTCACTGAGGAACTCGGCGCTCCAGCGGGTCTCCCCCGCCTCCACCAGCAGCTCCCGCCACTCACGCAAGGCTGCTGTGTCGTCGATCCGCCGCTTGGCGCTGCCCGGGTCGGCCTCGCTGACGAGGCGGGTCGCGAGCTGGTCGACGTGGGCGATGTCGACCCGGGCGAGTACGTCGGGGCCGCCGAGCGAGAGGAGCCGGGCCCGCAGATCGGCGGCGAGGTTCTTGTTGAACGTGGTGAGCAGGACGGGCTTGTTGCGACCGGGCGGGAGCCCTCGCACCAGGTGGCACACACGGTGGAGGGCGACGATCGTCTTGCCCGTCCCCGGCCCGCCGCCGACCCGTGCCGGGCCGGAGTAGCGCCGGTGGACCAGCTTTTCCTGGGTGGGGTGGAGGAAGATCTTCCATCGCCCGAAGTCGCCCTCCTCCAGGATGCTCTGCAGGGACTCGTCGTCGGTGATCACCACGGTCTGGGAGCGGTCGACGGCCGCCTGCCAGTCGTCGGTGTCGAGGTTCTGCTCGGGTTCACTCACGGCGACGGGCGCGGTGACCTGGTCCATGACCGCGTCGTAGGGGACGCCGTCGCGCAGCCGCAGGAGGACCTCCCCGGTGTGGCGGGGCGCGTACTCGGCGAGACCGAGCAGTTCGTCGTCCGTGGTGAGTTTCCGGACGATCGGGATGAGCGGTTCGGCGACGCCTAGGTCCGCGAGCTGTTCGTCGGTGTACGCGGCGAACAGGTGCTCTTCTACCGGCCTGCGGGGGGCGGGTTCCGGAGCGGGGGTTGCGGGCGGCGTGGGTTCGCGGCGCTGCACGTGCTCCTCGACGACCTGAAGGTCCACGTATTCGATGGCGCCGGTGATGTGGTTGATGCCGTAGTTGAGCCGGTCCAGGTTCTTGTGGACGTGGCCGCGGTGCTTGACCGAGACGAGAAGCCAGTCGTCACCGCCCAGGCGGATCATCAGGGCCCGCCACTCGCGGTTGACGCGCGCCGACCAGAGCCGGTCGTGGCCTTCCAGCTGCTTGAGGTCGAAGCCGCCGGCGTCCGGGTTGCGGCGGAAGTCGTGCTGGAACTTGTAGAACGCGCCGAGGACGGCGCGGTCCAGTTTGACGATTTCCTTGTCGGCCTTGTCCAGCAGGCGCAGGGTCACGCCAGTCCTGGGCGCGCCGGTGACCGTCATCGCTCGTTCTCCTCGTGTTCGTTCGTGGCCGGACCGGCGACTGGGCTCACCAGCCCGGCGAGTTCGTCGGCGTCCCATTCCGTCGCGGTGCGAACCTGCCAGCCCGCGTCCCGGTAGGCCCGGTCGCGTTGTTCGGCGTCGATGTCCCGGTTGTTGCCCGGGTCCGGCCGGTGCGCGAGGACAACGCCGATCCGCCGGGCAGGCCAGGCGAGTTCGGCAGGCCAGGCGGCTGCTCCGAGTTCGTAGCCGGCCTCGGGCGCGGGCAGGCCGAGGCCGGCGAGGACACGGGCGAGGCCGGGGAGACCGGGGTCGTCGATGAGGAACTCGATGACCTCGTCCCAGGCGGGGTCGCGGACGGCCGCGGGGGCCTCCTCTGCGGTCTGCCCGACCGCCTCGGGTTCGTGTGCCCGCCGCTGGGAGGTGAGCCACCCTGCGCCGCCGGTGACCGCCAGTTCGGCCGCGTCGAATCCCGGCAGCATGCCGGCCGTGAGCTGGACCCCTTCTCCCTCGCCCGCGTCGAGGAACTGGAGCAGGTTGCTCCAGTAGAGCCAGGCCTGCCAGCGCCGCCGGTGGGCGGCCTCGTCCGCCGTGACCGTGTCCGTGCTGTCGTCGAGCACGGTCAGTGCGGTCCAGGCCGCCCCGGTCTGTCCCCTGCGCAGGTCGAGCGCGATGGTGAGCGGACACCCGGATGTGTCCCGCGTCGCCATGACCTGGACGGCGCCCTGTCCTCCGGCGAGCCGCCGCCCGTGCAGCGCCTCGTCGATCCTGCGGCCGGTTTCCTGGCCGTCGGCCAGCGCCCTGCTGGTCGCCGACACGGCGGCGAAGCCCGCGAGCGCGCTCTGGGTGCGGCGCCGCCAGGCGTCGGGGTCCGGGTCGGTGAGGTACCCGATCAGTGTCTCGACGGGGTTGGCCCACACGAAGCGCGACAGGTCCCGGGTGTCTCCACCGTGCATGCGCCGGTGGACGTCCATGGCCGTCTTCTGCGCGGTGTTCGGGTACGGCTTCCAGACGGGGTCGGCCTGCGGCTTCGTCCGCCCTGTCCACGCCTGCACGTCGTCCCAGGTGAGCTGGAAGACCTGCCAGCCTTCCGCCCGCAGGCGGGTGCGTTTGCCTGCGTCGTCCTCGGCGGTGAGGTGCTCGGGGCTCGCGTGGTAGCGATAGCCGTCGAGGTAGACGGCCACCCGCCGGTCGTCGTCGGTGCTGTGGAAGACGACGTCGGGCCGGGTGAAGCCGAGCGGCGTCTGCGTCTGCATCTGCCAGCCGCGGACCGTGCCGTCGGGTGCGGTGAAGCGCAGGGTCGTGTCCCTGGTGCCGTCGGCGGTGAGCGCGGTGCGGACGCTGACCTCGTCCACCCGCTCGGCCCATTCGAGCAGCCCGCGCCGGAAGAGTGCCTCCAGTTCGCTCTCCACCTGGTGCACGAGGGTGATGTCCCGGGCGGTGGCGACGGGTTCGGTACTCCACCGGTCGGCGGTGCGGCCGAAGAGGTCACCGAGCATGTCCAGCGCGTGCTCGCGGGAGACGAGTTCGTACTCGCCGTCGGTGACGTGCCGCAGCAGGCAACGGTGGCACGCGGGCCGGCCCTGGCCGACGCACACGCAGGTCTCGATCACCTGGCGGGCGTCGTCCAGGACGCCCCTGAGCCCGTCCTGGCCGGCGAGGCGGTGCAGATATCCGGTGCCCCCGGGCAGCGTGTCGTACAGCACGAGGAAGTGACGGCGCAGGGCGGCCTCGCCGCGTTCCTCGGGCATGGAGTCGGTGACGACGGCGAGGTGGTCGGGGTCGCCGCCGTAGCTGCGGGCGATACCGGCCAGCAGCAGCGCCTTGAAGGAGACGAGCCGTTCCTGGGTGTGGGCGGTGACGGCGGGGATGAGGATGCGCAGGGCGTCGGTGCGCAGCTCGTGGGCGAGCAGCACCTTCTCGCCCCGCCGTGCGATATCCGCCCCGCCACGCCTCCTGGGGCACCAGGGCCGGTGGTACTTGCCGTATGCGGCCGCGTCACCGGTGTCCTGGGCGACGGGCCCGCCGTCGGGGTCCGCGAAGCCGCACGCGTCGCAGACCCAGAAGGGATTGAGGCGGACCTCCCGCCCGGCGAAGGACGTGTCGGCGCCGCCGTCCACCCGGGTGGCTCCGGTGTTGATGTGGCGGATGCGTGCCTGGCGGGTGAACTCCCAACCGAAGGTGGCGTGTTCGTGCTTCCACGCCTGTTCGACGTCTTTCGCGTCGATGTCGACGGCGGGCACGACGGTGTAGTGCCGCCTCTCCCGCTCGTCGCTGTCGTCGCGGACGCGGACGTCGTCGCGTTCGTCCCGGGAGGTGACGCGGCGCGGCACCAGGACCTTGTGCAGGCAGCCGACGTCTCCGATGGCCGCGGACCGGCAGCGGGGGCAGGGCGAGGGGTCCTGCTCGGCACGGTGGGTGCGGACGTGCCCGCAGTCGGGGCAGACGCGCCACCAGATCCAGGCCGGGCGGCCGGGACTGCCGATGTCCAGTCCGGTGACACGGTGCTTGTAGCCCTGGGCGTAGTAGTGGTTGCCAGGGGCGAATTCGGAGAGGGCGAGGCGCGCGGGGCGACTGTGGTGGAGGGTCTTGCTGTGGTCCTTACGGGTGCCGTCGGCCTGCTTCTCCGTCCAGGTGAGGGTGGCCTCCAGTTCGGTGGCCGAGTCGATCAGGCTGTAGTTCGGCAGCAGGCCGAGGTCGACGAGCGCGCCGTGCGCGGTGGTACGGCTGATCTCGCGGGAGACGCGTGCCACGTCCCGGCGCTCGGCACGCAGTTCGCGCCCCTGCCGCTCCTGGTCGGGGTCGCCGGCGACGAGCAGTCCGTGGGCCCGGTCGATGGCCTCGGTCCGGCGCTGCAGGTCGGCGCGGCGGTCCTCCCAGCGCCGGCACGCGGCTTCCAGGGCGCCTCCCAGTCCCTCCTCGCCGGGGTCGGTCGCGTAGGTGACGAGGGCGGCGCGGGCCTGCGGACTGACGCCGGTGCCGCGGCTCTCGTCGTACGCGGGAAACAGGTCGAGGAAGCCCTGCACGAGCCGTTGTCCGTCGGCGAGCGCGGCTTCGGCGAACTCGGCCTGCCAGCCCGAGGCCCCGAACAGATCGGTGGCGCGTTGGGGCAGCGGCCGCAGTGGCGTCCCGTCGGGGGCGGTCAGCCGTCCGGCGCCCGCGAGGTCGAGGAGATGGGCGAGGTACTGGCGGCGCAGGATCTCGGCCGCGGACAGGTAGCAGCCGGGCGGCAGAACGTCCCCGGCGATCATGAGCCGGGGTTCTTCCAGGTAATAGCGGTCGCGCGGACCGCGGTCGACCATGGTGAGCAGATACGCGTTACCGGTGGACCGACCGGCCCGGCCCACACGCTGGATGTAGTTGGCCGGCCCCTTCGGCAGGGAGGCGAGAACGACGGCCGACAGGTCGCCGATGTCGATGCCGAGTTCGAGGGTGGGGGTGCAGGACAGCACCTGCGGGTTGGCGTAGTGGACGTCGGTGCCCTCGCGGAAGGCCTTCTCGACGGCCTCTCGTTGGGCGCGGCTGAGTGTGCCCGTGTGTTCCGCCGTGTTGATCGTGAATACGCCGGCCTCGCGGTACATACGCCGGTAGAAGTCGTCGGTGAAGTCCCGTTGCCGCAGGCCGCTGTCGAGGTCGCGACCGGTGGCGAGGATTCCGGCGCAGCGGTAGCGCGGACACGGCTGTCCGTGCCACTGGTCGGCGAGGTCGGGGTGGACGGTCTGCTCCCAGAAACAGACCGGGCAGTGCGCGGTGGCGTCGGGCAGCGTGTCGTCGGCGAGTCTGCGGACCTGGATGTGTCCGGGCTGGAGGCCGTAGACGCGAGTGGCCCCGTCGAGTGCGGTGCGCACGGCGAGGACCCCGGTGTCGGCGAGGGCGGGCAGCAGCCGGGTCAGGAAGTCGGTGGCGGCCTCCCTGCGCAGCCCGAGAGCACGTACGGCCCAGTCCTGGTACCAGCCGAGTCGGCCGGTGAGGACGTCGAAGTCCTCACTGCCCTGCTTGGGGGCGCCGAGCAGGAACGCGGGCGCGGAGACCCCGCGGGGGAAGGCCGGCATGCCGGTCTCGCGTCCGCCCCAGATCGCCCACCGGCGCACCCCTGCCTGGTCGAGCCAGGGGTCCAGCCATGCGTGCCGGACGGCACCCCGGATACGCAGCCGCTCCAGCAGGCCCCGGACGAAGCCGGTGTACCGGTCGGGGCCGGGCACCGATCCGTCGGGCAGCGCGATCTCTCCGGGCGTGGTGAGCAGCGTCTCCCGCACGAGGTCGGCGACGGCGTCGGCGTCCGGCAGGGGCACGTCGGCGGCGACGGTGCGGGTGAGTTCCAGGGTGCGGCCCTGCCGGGACCGCAGGCCGAACTCCATGACGGTGGCGAACGCCAGGCGCTGCGCGATCAGTTCCCAGGTGGCCCGGGACCCGCGGCTGCGTCCGGAGAGCAGGGTGTCCACGCCCCGGATCAGGTGCAGGTCCGGCGGGATGACGGCGGCCTGCACCGCCTTGCTGTCGACGACGTCGGCGATCAGGTCGGCGGCCAGATCGCTCAGGGTGATCGGCTCGTCCTCGTCGATGCGGCTGGCGAGCAGCGCGCGCAGCGAGAACGTGTAGGAGCGGCTGGCGACGTATCCGGCGCGGTGGGCGGCGTCCTGGACGGAGTCGTTGAAGAGGAGGGTCTTGTTCTCGCCCTTGTTCTTGTCCAGTTCGCCGCCGGTGAAGAGCTGGGTGACGGCCGCGGCGGCGAGCGCGGCGAGGCCGGTGCCGAGGTAGCGGATGGAGTTGAAGGTGCGGCAGGCGGGGCACTGGTCGCGTTCGGCGGCCCGGTCGCCGTCGAGGTCGGCGTGGACGAACGCGGCGTTGTGGAGGGGCCTGGGCCGACGGGGTCCGTCGCCGTCGGCGGGAGCGGTGAAGTCGGTCTCGGGCGAGAGGGGGCGCAGCCGTCCGCCGGCACCTTCCAGGACCATGACGGCGGGTCCACCACGTCGGCGTTCCGCCCCGGCCGCGAAGGCGGCGTCGTGCACTTCCTGCGGGGTCGCGGCGATCATGTTGCGCACCCGGCGCTTGTCGCGGCCGACCGAGGCACGGCGGATCTTCGAGGCGTTCAGGTCGAGCTCGGCCGGGTCGACCTCCGGCGAGTACGCGGCCCAGCCGGAGCGTCCGCACTCGCGGCAGAAGACCGCCGGCAGGAACACCTCGGCGGGCGGCGGGGCGCTGTCGTCGGCCGGTACGGCGGCCTGCTCGGCCACGTCGGCCGGTACGACGGGGCCCTCCCCGTCGTACGGCGAGGTCCGGGCGGCCGCTCCGTGGTCCTTGCGGGCCAGTGCGCCGTGAGAGGTGACGCGTTCATCGTCCCAGCGGAACTCGGCACGGGCCGCGCTGATGCCGCGCAGCACACGGGAGACCGACCGTACCCAGTGGTGGATCTCGATGGCCAGCAGGGGCCGCCCGGGGTGCTCGGGGTCGCGGGCGTACGACAGGAGGGCGATGTAGCGGGCGAGTGCCTGGGCGGCGATGCGCGGCCGTTGCTGCACGGCCATGCCCCAGTGGTAGGCGTAGCGAGGCAGTACCTCGGTGATCTCGGCGAGGGTCCTGGGGGTGCCGTCGAGAATCTCCAGGACGGCGGCGGTGAGCCGGTGGCGGCGCAGCACGCCGCCGAGCTCCTCCGGGCTGGGCCCGTTCAGACCGGTGAACGCGGCGACGAGGCCGTCCATGGCGTCCGGATCGCGGGTGGGGTCGCCGAGCTCGGCGACCTCCTGCGGGGAGGGGAACGGCAGCGTGAAGTCGCTCTCGCCGGTGAAGTCCTTGGTGGAGCGCCGATCCTCACCGACGACCGACTCGAGCGGGAACGGCACGCCGAAGACCTGCTCGGCGACCTCCAGCATGCCGGGCCCGCCGCCCGCCCGCCCGGTCCCGCCGGGGCCGTTCTCCCCCAGCGTGGCCGACGTGGCGACGGGGCAGACCGGCCCCAGCGGGCGGCCGGGTTCCGCGAGTCCGGTGACGGACCCGAGGCGGCGCAGCAGCATGGCGACATCCGTGCCCTGGGCACCGTCATAGGTGTGGAACTCGTCGAGGACGACGTACGCGAGCGCGGGGTCCTGCCACAGCCGCTGGTCCTCGGGACGCTGGAGGAGCAGGTCGAGCATCTTGTAGTTGGTGATCAGGATGTCCGGCCGGGTGCGCCGGATCTCGTCCCGGTCGACGGTGATCGCGGGGTTGGCCTGCTTGAACTCCTGCGACGGCTTGTCGCCGATGTAGAGCCCGGCCCGCACACCCGCATCACGCAGCCGGGTGTCCCGGGGGTCGTCGAGCCGCTTGTTGATGCGGTGGGCCTGGTCGGTGGCGAGGGCGTTCATGGGGTAGAGCAGGATCGCCTTGACGCCCTCCCGGCCCGCCTCACGCTCGCGGCGGCAGTGGTCGAGCAGCGGGATCAGGAACGACTCGGTCTTCCCCGACCCGGTGCCGGTGGTGACGAGGGTGGGCCGCGCCGGCCCGTGCAGCGTGGACAGCCGCTCCCAGGCGAGCTCCTGGTGCCGGTGCGGGGTGAAGTCGCGGGGCCACCAGGTCAGGTGCCGCTGCCAGTCGTCGCCCTCGGCGCTCCGGAAGGGTGTGCGGATGCGGAGGTAGGGGCCGCGGAAGATGCCGTCGTCGGCGTCGCCGAGGAAGCCCTCCAGGGCGCGGCGGGTGCTCTCGTCGGCCAGCGCGTACGTCGTCGCGAGGTACTGGCTCAGACTGGCCCGTACCTGGTCGGCGGCGAGTGTGGGACGCACGCGCGGTCCTCCTTGGTGCTGGTGGGGCGGGTGAAAGCGGGGCAGGCAGGAGCGCCCGTTCACCGCCCTACGGTAACGGGGGCGGCCTGGCGGCTCAGATGGGCCTCAGATGCCGAGCTTCCGCCCGATGTGGGCAATGTGGACCCGCCGGATCTCCTTCATGAACCGGAAGTGCAGCCGTCCCTCGTCGGGTGTGAAGCGCAGGTGGGTGTCGAAGTACTTGGACACGCCGTCGAGGTCGGTGAAGAGGCAGTGGTCACGCTTGCGAGCCGAGTGCTCCGGCGTCACGATCGAACCCCACTGGGGTCCCTCGGGCTCGGCCGCCTCGTCCCAGAGCAGGACCGCGCGGTCCATCTCCGCGAGCCGCTTGCGGACCGGGTGGACCCAGTACTGCTTCAGCTCCCGCACTTGTGCTTCGACGTGAGGAAGGAAGCGAAGGTGAGGGAAGAGATCGGTGCACCGTTCCCACAGCTCGGCCCCGGTGCGCATGGCACTCAGATCGCCGCGCAGGGCGGCTTCCTTCTCCTCACGGATCCACGGCAGGTGGGAGTCGACATGCTCAGCATGGGCGGCGTGCCGGACCTCCACCTCGGTGAGCACGGAGCCGGTGTCCTCGTCGTCCACGAGCTCTTCCTGGACGAGGGTGATCCGGTCCTCGACCCAACGGGCCTCCAGCGGCAAGGAGATACCGATCCCGCCCAGCAGATGCGCGAAGCCCAGCCCTTTCACGGGCTCACCGCCGTGACGGTACGCGATGTCGGAGAAGGTCTCGCCTTCGGGGAAGACCGTCTCGTAGGGCGACTTGTCCTCAAGACGCTTCAGCAGCACCCGCAGTTCCTCGGTGCCCTGAGCTCCCATCCACTTGCTGATGTGGTGCCCCTGGGCCAGCTGTAACGCCATCAGGGAGCTCTCCTGGGTGACCAGTGCCGTGCCCCGCCGGTCCTCTCTGGCGACGGCGAGGACGGCCTTGACCATCTCGGTCATGGCGCGGTTGACCCGGTCCGGGTCGGCCGTCGTCTCACAGGACTTCTCGTTCAGGAACAGCTGCGGCATGTCTCCCCCTCCGCCACGATGTGTGCGCCTTGCTCGCCCTCCCCGGCAGGTGTCAGCCGATGAGCTGGTCGAGCGTGTTCTCCAGCTCGTCGAAGAACCCGGTGGGCCACTGGTCGAGCTTGCCGTCCGGATTGACCCGCGGACTGACGACCTCCACCCCGGTGCCGTCCCCGCGAAAGTAGTGGAACACCGCCTGTTCGGGGGCGAGGCGTCCCTTTTTCACGGCGAGCCGTACGCCGTTGAGGACGTGGTCACTATGGGTCTCCATGATCACCTGAGCACCCTGCGCGGCGGCCGCGGCGGCGAGCTCCGCCATCCGGGTCTGGCCTTGCGGGTGCAGGTGCGCCTCCGGGTTCTCCAGGAGGACCAGGGAGCTGGGGCGGGCTGTGAGGCAGGCGACCACAATGGGCAGGACGTAGGTGAGACCGAATCCGACGTTGCTGGGACGGCGGCGCCGGGTGGCGCCCTCCTGGCCCTGAAACCCGTACGAGAGGCGTACGGCGTCGGCACCCTCGATGGCGTCCGCCTGGATGTCCACCCCGGGGCACAGATCGCCCATCCAGGCGGCGGCCTGGTCGCGCAGCAGGACGGACGCGGCACGCGGATGACGCAACGGCCCTTCGAGAACCGGGTCCCCCGCGTGGTGCCGCAGGAAGTTGACGGTGTGTTCGCCACGTACGCCGAGGAAGCCGCGGCCGATGACCGCGTGGTGGTCGCGCGGGTAGAACTCGGCGGGCGAGATCCGATCGGCGTGCAGGTACTGGAAGGGGGCGGTGAAAAACGACGGCGTAACGGCCTCGGGTCCGGTGGGCGCGGCGGCCCCCTCCGAGGTCAGCGGAAGATCCGCTTGGAACAGGGGCAGCAGGTTCTGCTCGGCCTCGTACTCGACGAGCCAGCCGTAGTGGTACGGGCCCTCGTCGACACCGAGGCCGATCAGGGGCTCGCCGCCTCCCGGGAAGTCCTCGTGCAGGACGTCGACACCGGTGCCGAGGCCGACGAGTTCGCCGTTGAGCAGGAAGCCCTGATCGGCGACACTCCCCTGGGATCCGCCCCGTCGTGCCTCGGACCGGCGCTCGGAGACCGCGAGATCGCCCGCCTCGAAGGACTGACGCAGCAGGGCGATCGACTGGAGGACGCTGCTCTTGCCGGACGAGTTGAGTCCGGTGAGAAGGGTGAGCGGGCCGAGCTGGAGCTCCGCCTGTTGGAACGCCTTGAAGTTGTGCAGCGTCAGACAGTCGATCACTGTTCGGCCACCCCTCGGAACAGTCGTGCCACTTCCTGGAATCGGGTGCGTACCTTCCCCGGATCCCCAGTGCCCACGGAGATCGACCGGTCGAAGTCCCAGTCGTCCATGAGCTCGAAGAACCTGCTGTGCACCTTCGCCCGAGACGCTACCAGTCTGTCCCGCTCGTGATCGTCGAGTAGCGCGAGATGGACGGAGATCGTCTCGAACAGCGCTTTGTTGACAGCGGGGGAACTCCGCTGCCCCCCACGCCACTTGCGGAAGGCGTGCTCACCGAACAGTTCCCGCGCGCACCCCATGGCCACCCGGAACTCTCGTGTCAGCTGCTCCCGCCGCTCCTCGGCAAGGCCGTTGACCTTGT
This sequence comes from Streptomyces sp. NBC_00012, assembly GCF_045040875.1. Lineage (NCBI taxonomy): Bacteria > Bacillati > Actinomycetota > Actinomycetes > Kitasatosporales > Streptomycetaceae > Streptomyces > Streptomyces sp. NBC_00012. The sequence continues at coordinate 2,193,360 of NZ_CP108309.1, forward strand.
ACATCGCGTTGGTGAGGAACTGGTCGAAGTCCTTCTCGGTGTGTTCGGCCGGATTGGTCAGGCGGAAGGCGAGGAAGCGCAGCACCATCTCCCGGTCGGCCATCCGTTCGTCGGACACGCTCCACCGGGTGGCTTCACCGAATGCCGGGTCCTCGGCCAGGTCGGCGAGAAACGCCCGGACGGGACCCCGCACCAGTGCGTGCCGCAGCTCCTGCGGTTTCAGTGGCATGCCGCCGGTGTTGATCCGGGAGAACACGTTGTACTTGACGGCCTCCGGGGTGCCCTGCTGCATGATGTGGACGGTGAGCTGGGTTTCACGCAACCGGATCTTCAGCCGCCCGGTCAGGTCCTGGTACGTGCTGCCGTTGAATCTCCAGAGGTAGTCCAGGCCCCGGAGGGTCAGCGGGCCGAGGCCCGTGACCTTGGGCTCCATGAACCGGGCGATGGCGGTGAGCCGCTGGACGCCGTCCACCACGGCCCACTTGTCCTCGTCGTCCTGGGCCATGTGGAAGTTGGAGATCGGGATGCGCAGCAGCAGCGACTCGATCAGCCGGCTCTGCGAACGGTCGCTCCAGATCCCGGCCCGGCGCTGGAAGTCCGGCGCGAGGTCGATCATGCCCTCCCGCAGCCGGGACAGCAGCAGATCCACGGTGGTGGTCTCCGTATGGATCTTGATGCTGTCGGGCCGGAACGGGGCGGAGATGCCGTCGGCGTCGCTGTAGTCCTCGCCCTCTTCGTCGGCGGGCAGCTCCAGCTCCACGCCGGTCGGTCGGCCGTCGGATCCGATTTCCAGGGGCGCCCCGAGCGGCAGGAAGAGCGCGTCCGGCTCGTCGACGTCCTCCGCCCCGGCGTACCTCTGGGGCCCCACCGGTCGGTTCCGTCCGGCGCTTTGGCCACCGGCACTGTCCTCCAGGTCCGTCATGACCCCGTTGCCCTCCGCCGCCGCCCGATACCGTTCCCGGCCCAGCCTATAGACGGGCCTTACGGCCTGTCAGCGCGACCGTCCGGGGCCACCGGGCAACGTCCGGCACCGTCAGCGCGGCAGGTCCAGCTCGGCCACGACCGTCTTGCCGACGGGCACGCGGTCGAGGACGTCCCACCGGTCGGCGAGCGCCTCCACCAGGAGCATGCCCCGGCCGGCCTCCGCGAGCGGCGGCGTCGGGGGGCGTGGCTCGCCCGGGGCGGGGGGCCAAAGTTCGCCCCGGGTGTCGCAGACCGCGATACGCAGGGTCCGGCCGAGCATCTCGGCGGTGACCTCGAAGTCCCGTCCGGGGACGCGGCCGTGCGTGACGGCGTTGGCGGCGAGCTCTGCGACCAGCACGGCGGCGGTGTCGGACGCCTCGCTGCCGTGCGGCACGCCCCAGGTATCGAGCTGGTGCAGTACGAGCCGGCGGGCGAGGCGTGCGCCGCGCGGGGTGGAGCTGAAGCGCTGGACGAACGCGCCTACGGTGGGCAGCGCTTGACCGGTCGCGGGGGTGGGCGATGGTGTCATGTGCCCAATCTGGCGGTATATCCGGACCGTTCACCAGCAGGAACCCGCGTACGCCCTGTCAGCGTACGCACACCCACTATGGACCGAAGGAAAGGCGCCGCCGGCAGAAACCCGGGGAGTTCGCCCACTAGCTGCGGGCGCTCTCCCATGCCTCGCGGATCGCGGCTGGAATGCGTCCGCTGCTGGATACCTGGTGACCGTTGGCACGAGCCCATTCCCGGATGGTTTCGCTGTCGACGGGTGGCCGGGTCGGGGCCTGAGGTGCGGCCCAGAGCGTGGGGCCGAGGGGAAGAAGTCCGTCGTCGGCTCGAGGATGTCCTTGGGGAACTGGGGCACGGTCGTCTCCCCGCTCAGAACGGAGACGAGGAACTCTCATCGGGCCGGTGAGGTCGACCCATTCGGTGACCCCGTCGGGTTGATAGATGCACACGTAGTCGGCGAAGGCCCCGGGGCCGTAGGCGGATGCGAGCTGCTTGTAGTCCTCGGGCAGTCGCACGCCGAGAACGTCCTCGACCTGGCGCCAGTCGATGGGGCGGCGACGCGGCTCTTGTGGTGGCGGGCAAAGCCGGGTCAGGGCGGCGAAGGCGGTCATTGGATTCCTCTGGCGCGTCGTACTTGCTGGTCTGCGTGGTCAGGATTTTCGAACTGCTTGTCAAGGTGGAAGCCACTTGATCCATTACCCTCCATCTGTATCCACTTCGGCACGGAATCCTTCCTGTGAACCGCCCCGGGTTCCGGTGCCCGCTCGACGGAGCCGTCCGGGATCGTGCTGATCACCTTCTTGCCCCGGACGGCGCCGGTGATGCCGAGATCGCGCATCAGGCGCTCGACGGTGCACCGGGCCACCCCGTGGCCCTGGCGGTGCAGTTCGCGCCAGGCTTTCCTGGCCCCGCAGACATGGACGTTGGTCTCGTGGACCTCGGTGATCAGCTCCATGAGGGCGGCGTCCCGCACGCGCCGGGCCGAGGGTGTGGCCTGGCGCTTCTTCGCCGCGTAATACGTGGAGGGGGCGATCTTGCAGTCGTACTCGGTGAGCGTCCTGCAGATCGGCTCAACGCCGCCGAAGCGGCCCTTGAACTCGTCGACGAACGTTACGAGTGCGTGTGTGGCCGGTCGAGCTCGGCCGCGAAGAAAGACGCCGCCGCCTTCAGGATGTCGTCGCCTGGTTCAGTCCGCCACCCGAGGTTTCGCCCGGCACTGCACCACCGGAGCCGCCCGAAGAACCGGGCCGGCCCGAGAGGGGGCCCAACCAGACCCCACCAGCCCCACACGGCCAGCTGGCCCAAAGCAATACGCGCCGTCCGGGCCTGGCTCGACCCCTGGACCAGCCTCCAACGATGCTGGCGAGCCTGGACAAATGCACCCCCACCAGCCGCCGCGGCGTGACCCGGTCGCCGGGCCCCGCCAGCACCAGCCTCTGGAACCGGCCCAAGCCAGCCGACGGCTGGCTGACTCTACGGATACGCCCGTGTGCTGCTGACCGTCACGGGCGACGGCACCACCGAGGGCCAACTGCTGGGCGGCACGGTCTCCTTCATGTCCGCGCAGAACCACCGCAGCCGTCTTCGGCAACCCCGCCCACTGGGCCGCCGGCCGCCCGGTCCATACCGTCAGGCCGGAAGGGGCTCCTTGATACGTTGGCGTGCGCACGGACTTTCTGATCGCACGGGGGAGCTGGCTGTCGCATGGCATGGGACGAGTGGGACCAGTTAAAGGCCGAGGTTGCGGCGGAACGTAGCGCGGCGCAAATGCAACTGAACCAGGCGGCTGCCTCAGGCGGCGGGGGCAGCCAGAAGGATCTGGTTGTCCACAACGACCAGCTGGGAAAGCTCGGCAACCTGGCCTACGCGCTGCGGGAGGGTCTGCGCGTTGACGCGGATCATGCGCGTCAGAACACCTTCGACGCCTCCATCGAGCTCTTCAACGACGGTCTGGACATGGGCTCCGCCCTCACCGAGCTCCACGACGCGTGGAGCACCAAGGTCGGGACGCTCAAGGAAGCCTGCGCCCACATCTCCAACCATCTCGACTACTCGCGAGCACAGCACGCCGAGGACGAAGTGCAGATCGCGACCACGATGCGGGATGCAGAGGGAACGCCCATGACTGAGTCGCGCATACAGGATTACTGGAAGTAGACGGGGAAGCAGCATGCTGAAGGTCTCAGAACTGCTCAACCTGCGCCTGGGGAAGCTGCATTCGGCGGTGGCCGACTGGGGGCAGATGGTCTCCAAGCTCCAGTCCCTGGCCACCGGCGAAGGCTCCGCGGGCACCGGTGGCGTGAACGCCTCGGAGCTCAGGATGCAGGCGGAGACCGCCGAATGGGAAGGGCAGAACGCCAGTGTCACACGGCAGTTCGTCACCAAGACCGCGGCGGAGTTCACCGATGTGGTGACCGAGGCGCGCAGCGTACACAAGATTCTGCAGGACTCCCATGACGATCTCAAGAAGCACAAGGAAGACCTTCAGACCACCATCGATCGGTGGGCAAGGCGCAATGTGCACATCAACGAGGACGGGGGGGCGGTCAGCTCCGTGCCATCCGGAGCGGCGGCCGGCACGGCAAAGATCCAGCCGGCGACCCAGGACGAGGTCGACACGGCTGCCGCCGAGGTGGGCCGGATCCTCTCGGCGGCGGACGAGATCGACAGGATCGCCGCACGTGCCCTGCGTAAGCACGCGGCGGGGAAGTACAACTTCAGCGAGGCAGGCTACAAGGGCCTGGAGGACGCGGACCGTAAGCAGGGCATCGAGGACGCGGATGCGATGCTGAAGCTCGCGGCCAAGGCCGACGGGATGACCGACGCGCAGCTGAAACACTTCAACGAGGTCGCCAAGTACCAACGGGACAATCCGGCTTTCGCCGAACGCTTCGCGACGAAGTTGGGGCCGGAGGGCACGCTCCAGTTCTGGCGCAGCCTTGCCGATCCCGGCCACGGTGACGCCCCGACCGGCGACCGCGCGAAGATCCTGTCCACGGTGCAGGACAATCTCGGCCTGACGCTGGCCACCGCTTCACGTGTCGACTCGCCTGCCATGCAGGAGTGGAAGGACGGGATCATCGCCGCGGGCGATGACCGGATCAAGCATCCGGGGATCATGAGTGCCCCGTACGGATACCAGGTCATGAGCAGTCTGATGACCAAGGGGAAGTGGGACGGGGCCTTCCTCAACGACTACGGCGACAGTCTGATCGCGTTCGAACGCAGCAACAAGCAGGCCGGCCCGGACTGGCTCTGGGGCAACCCGGGCCACACGGCTCAGCTCGACTACCCCCCGAACACCAACAAGCCGGACAACGACCCGGTCGCCGGGTTCATGGAGGCGCTTGGGCACAACCCCGAGGCTTCCCTGGACTTCTTCAACGGCTCGTCCGGCGAGGGCGAGAAGGACGACCTGGACACCGTCAGCAACTGGGACTATCTGGTCGACAAGGACAGCAAGGACGCCCGCACCTGGCCGCTCGACGACGACGGCAAGACGACCGGCTACACGAACCTTGGGCACGCCCTGGAGTCGGCAACACTCGGGTACGCGTACGATGCCTCGCCGCCCTCGATTCCAGAGCTGGGCTCCGAGGCGCAGAACGCGGCGCGCGACGAGCGAACCGAGCTCATGGAGAAGGTCGTCGACCATTACAAGACCGCCGACGCGATCGAGAAGCAGGACGGAATCCGCGACAGCCTGACCAACATGGCGGCAGGCCATATCGACAGCCTGAACTACTCCATGGACAACATGGGCGGTAGTGGCGATCTCGTGGATCGAGACGGCTTGTTCGGGAAGGACACCCATCGTCTCCGTGATTTCGGCGAGACGGGCAGCATGCAGTTCATGCGGGCCCTGGGAGCCGACGAGGATTCGCACGCGACCCTCTCCGTGGCCCAACAGGTCTATGGGTCGAGCCTCATGACGGCTCAAGGCGACAACAGTGACTCCGCCGTCGCAGCCGGCCTGCACAGCGTCAAGATGCACGGCATGCTGGACGAATCCCGTATCGAGGCCATAGGCAAAGAATTCGCGGACGACAAGACCGAACGTAACCTGAAGCTGGAACAACAGGGCGCATGGCGCGACTTCGCTGCCGAGGCCACGATCGGCGTTGCGGTGGGTGTCACGACGGCGGCGATAGTTCCCGCTGGACCAGTAGCCGTGGTTGCTGTTCCTCTGGCCATCGAGACCATTGGCGGCGCTGCCAACACACAGTTCGGCAACGAAACCATGCAGTGGCTCAAGGACCATGAGTTCGAGAACCACGACGATGCAGCCCAGGGAATCGACAAGGCCAAGGCTGAAGGGCGGCAGAACGCGATGGGGCCCCTCCTCAACTACGTGGAGGCACACAACATGGAGAGCGGCGAGGTCCGCAAACTGATGGGGACGGCCGAGGACTCGTACAACAGGGGCGGACGACTCAGCGACACCGACGACGCCCGGGGGTGGTGACGTATGCGCACACTTACACCTGTCCACATCCTCCTGATGTGTTCCTTGGCTCTCGGAGTGAGCGCCTGCTCGGAAACGACGAATGAAACAGACGCGGATGTGGCAGCCGCACAGCGCAAGGCATGCCAGGAACTGTTCGGCACGTCCGGGCTGAAACAGATAGACCGTGGGGTCGAAGGATCCGAAGAGTTGCGTTTCAGGAGCCCGGCCTCTCTGGCTGATGCCCGATCTCGCCACCATGATCAAGTCCGGAAGTGGACTCCCGCGAGTAAGCCAACCCGGTACGTCGAGTCGAACATGTGCATGATCCGGACCGACATTTCCACGGGGATGCAAATCGGCCTCACGTACAAACCTTCCCCCTTCCCTTTCGATACTGCGTTCGACAAAGGGACCAAGAACGGAATCCTTTCGGAGCCTCGTCTGACGCAGGTCAATTCGGACGTGAAGCTCGTTTACGGGGCCGATGAATACAGGGAAGCCAGATACCAGGTCTACGTGCAGTGCAAGGTACCGGATACCCCGGCAGGACAGGAGCGCGAAGTCCCTCTGACGGGCGAGCTGACCGACACGCTCACCGACGGTGTGACCGTTCGAGACCACCTCACGCTCCTCCTCCATTCGGCCCGCGTCATGGCCAACACACTCGATTGCCAGAACGAGCCCGTCGTGCCCAGCACGCTGCCCGCCTCAGTAAAGGTCTCCTGAGCGGGACCAGTTACGACCTGGGAGGACCCCCCCCCCCCCCCCCCCCGAATCACGATCCTCCACGGCAGCCAGGTCCGGCGAATTCGCCCGCCGGTTGGCACAGCGACTGGTCGTCCACACCCGCGGGCCAGGGAAGCCGTCCAGACAGGGCTATTCAGTCCCCACGGACTGCCCAGCCGAGCCGTGCTCGCCGTGTGCGTGCGACGCTTCCGCCAGAGCGAGTCAGGGTCGTTTGTTCAACAGGCCCACCTGCGCAGCTAACCCAGGATCTCGTCGTTGGAATCGAACTGGTGCTGGTCAGCGGGGAGTTCTGGAAAGTACTCGGTCTCCGCCTGCCCGGTGAGGACAGCCAGGAGGAAGGATGCGCACTGAGCGTCGTGATGTTCCCACAAGGGACCACGGCCCTCATTGAACATGACTGTCCATTCATCGGGCTCCTGCCCCGGCTTCACCAGCCAGTACAGCATCGCTCCGGTGCCCTCGATGTAAGCCCAAGGCAGGACCTTGGTGCCGGACTCTTCGAGCTGGGCCGGCCTGGGCTCGACCTCCCACAGCTTCTCGAGGATCTCGGCCCTTTCGGCGGCTTGGGCTAGGAGGTCGTAATTGTCGTCTGGACAGGCAGGGTCCAGGAGCCAGATCGTCTCGTCGAAGACGCCTCCTCCATACGTCTCGACGAGCTGCCGGTAGTCGGTTGGCAGCGTGGTGCCGAGTTCCCGTTCGGCAGCCGGCCAGTCCCGGGAGCGGCGCGGACCGGAGGGCGCGACGATTTCAGTGAGGCTTTCCACGGCGGGGTGCATGGTGTGATCTCTTCCTGCGCCGGGTCAGATGCGTTTGGGGACGTTCAGGTTAGTGACGATGTTGCTGTTGCTGCCGCCTTCGTAGGGCGTGAAGCTGAAACCCTTGTCGCCCTGGGCTTCTATCGTCAGGCCGATCGGCACGACGTCGGTAGGGTCGTTGGTCCGGTAGACGGGCGTGACGGTGTACTCGATGGTTTCCCCTCTCTTGTCGACGGCTTCCCTGACCTGTTCTTCGATTCTCCGCAGGACCGGAGAGTTGGCTCATGCTCCGTGGCTGTCTGGCCGAAGCGCGGGGCCATCTCGACGGTGATCCGGCCATCGGGCATCCCGGCCCTCGAGCAGCTGCTCGCCGACTGCGTCCTGGTACTCGCCCCCGACGACTCCGTCACCGAAGCCATACGCGCCTACCTCGCCCTGCTGCGCTCGTCGGGCGACGCGGAGCCCGGTGAGGAACCGCAGGCGTTCAACGCCTTGCTGGACGCTCACGAGAAGGCCGCGCGGTCCCGTCGCGCGACGGGCGCGAACTGACCTCGGTCGCAGCCACTCGCCCTCACTTCGCGGGCTTCGGCGGCTCGCTGCACGAACACCCTCGCGGGCGGCGGTCATTACGTTCACGGCGGCGGGAAAGCCCTCCTGGGGGAGCGCATCGGGTCGCAATCCGGCGTTGGGCCGGGCGAGTTCATCCGAACCAAGGACCGACCTGCTGGTCGGCTGGGAGACTCGGTCGGGACGTAACGACCTGAGGAGATCAAGGCGTGGCAACAGATTTCTTCGACGAAACCGCTCCATCGGGGTCCGGTCGCGGACAGCAAGTCCTCGATCTCCTGGACAAGGCGATCAACATCCAGAGCCCACTGGTGCGCAAGAACATCGCCCGGGCCCGCCAGCGGAACCCGGAGGCAACGCCGGCCCAGGTGATCCGCAATCTGGAGCGGATGTACGTCAGTGCCGTGACCGGAACGGGTGCCGCAGTTGGCAGTGCTGCGGCCGCTCCCGGCGTCGGCACGGGAGTCGCCCTGGCGCTGTCGGCAGGCGAGGCTCTCTCATCTCTTGAGCTGAGCGCCCTCTTCGCGCTCTCGATCGCCGAAATACACGAAGTACCTATCGACGAGATCGAGCGCCGCCGAACGATCGCCATGGGAATCCTGCTCGGTGGTTCCGGCTCCACCACCATCGGCAAGGTCGCCGAGCGCACGGGGCAGCACTGGGGACGTCAGGTTGTCGCCAAGGTGCCGGTCGAGACGTTGCGTCAGATCAACAGAATCTTGGGGAGGAACTTCGTCACGAAGTACGGGACCAAGCAAGGAATCATCGTTCTCGGTCGAGTGGCACCGTTCGGTATCGGCGCTGTGATCGGTGGTGGCGCCAACGCTGCCGTCTCCACGCTTGCTGTGAGAGCCGCCCGTCGTGCATTCGGCCCACCCCCGACGTCGTGGACATCGCTGACGCACAGCACACCGAAAACGTCCGAGAAATCGCCTGACCGACCTTTGGTGCGCTGAAGGGCGGACAGCCCGGTCGGCTGCGGGTGTCTCGTGGCGGACCTGCTGGTTTCCGCGTGCGCGGTGACGACCGATGCCGACTCGCAAGCGGGGATCGGCCGGTGGCGGAGAGCAACGCCGCCGGTTGCCCGGACCTGGCTCGGCACCCGCCCCGTCGGGGCGCTGCGGCTGCGTGTGGCGTCCTCGCTGTGCACGGCTCTCCAGGACGTGATCGCGGTGTGCGTGAGCGGGTCGGAGGTCCTGACCGGCCAGGGCCGTACAGTCACCCAACTGCCCGTGCTGGACGAGCGATCGCGATCCTCTGCCCGCCCGCCTTCGACTTGAGCCCACGCGGAAAGGTGCAATCCTGCGAGGCCACCACACCGATCATGAGGCGCGGGACAGTATGTGCCCGTGAATCCAACCTCACCGACCTCAACGGCCGCGCCTGACCTCTGGCACGACTACGGGGCACCCGCCTCCCAGGCCCGCCCCGCGCTCCCCCGCCTGCACTGGGACTGGTACCAGAGCACAGGCCCCGGCGAAGAGCTGCTCGGCGACATCTTCGGCCGCGACGTCGCCGAGCTCGGCGCAGGATCCTCCCGACAGGCCGCGTACGTGGCCCAGGTCATGGAACCGGCCCGAGTCATCGCGCTGGACAGCTCCGCGACGCAGCACGCCCGCAGCGTGGCCCTGTACGGCGACGTCCCCCGCTTGGACCTGGTCCAAGCGGACGCGTCCACGTACCTGACCGAACACCCGGACACGCTCGATGTGGCCTACTCCCTGTTCGGCGCGGTGGACTTCTGTGACCCGGAGACGCTGCTCCCCGCGGTCGTCGTGGCGCTTCGGCCGGGCGGGCGCCTGATCTTCTCCACCCTCGGCCACTACAACAACGGTGAACCGCCCGCGACGGAGTGCCGGCCGGCCAACATCCCGATGCGCCTGCCGGACGGCAGTTCGGGGACTCTGCAACGGTGGGTCCTGGATACGCCCGTCTGGGAGAAGCTGCTGGACGGGCATGGCTTCGAATTGCTGGGCTGCGACGTGATTCGCGACCCGGGTCCCGAGGGGGCCGCATCGATGACGACTGCTGTCTTCCGGGCAAGGAACCGTCGGCCATAGGACGGTCAGGTCCAAGCGCAGAACTGGTCCCCCTCAATAATTGGGCGACCCCCATGCGTACAAACAGCGGAACGTCGTAACCCGACTCCCCTTCGGCCTCCGCGCTCAGGAGGTTCGCAGCAGGTCCCGGAGGCCGCCGACCAGCGCTTGGACGTCGCTTTCGACGGGCGGCTCGACCGGGGCGGCCGGTGTCGCGCCCGCTGCCCGGGTACGGCAAGGGCGGCAGAGGCCGTCCGGGAGTGCCTCGGCCGGGCCGGGACGGCCGCATTCAGTGCACTCGACCAGGAGACTGCGCACGGGAGTGCCGGGCAGGCCCGATGCCCGTGCCGGTGCCGGTGCCACGGGCAGTTGGGGCGGCATCTTGTCGGTGAGGCGACGGCGCACCAGGCCGATGGGTGATCCGATCCGCTCGGGAAGCCCGGCGGTGAGCGCCGACGTCAGGTAGTCGGCGCTGACACCTCGTGCGAACCAGGCGGCGGCAAGTGGCTCCAGGGCGGCGCAGTCGGCGGCGGAGAGCGCCAAGCGGGTTTCGCGGCGCCCGAGTTCGGCCAGGGCGAGGTACGCGGGGGAAGGAGCCGCGGCAGCCGAAGGGGCGGCTGCGACCGGCTCGCATTCCGGCGCCGGGGGTAGCGGCGGGTTCGGGCCAGGGGGCGTCGTGGTGCCTGCTTCCAGCGGCCGGTCCGGGGGCGACTCCGCGGTGCGCTGCCGGGGTACGACCGGTTCGGGCCCCGGCTCGGCGGAGGGTGCGGATGCCTGCTCCGGCGCGGCAGCTCCATCTGCGAGCCTGGCTGCCCACCACTCGTTGTCGTGGGCAGCGCGTGACCAGTAGGTGAGCGTCACCCACCGGTGCTGACCGCCGCTCTCGACGCGGCAGCGTACACGGCGCAGGTGCCCGGCCACGGCGAGGGCGCGCAGGGCGGTACCGATGGCCATCTGGCCGTACAGGGGCAGGTCTTTGGCCAGCGACTTGATATCCATGGCGGCGCCGTCGGGCAGGTGGTCGACATATCCGGCGACATACCGCTCACGCTCCGGCAGGAAGGCGAAGTCGTCGCCGCCGGGCCGGCCTTGGCCGGGGACGGACTGCTTGCCGTAGCCGGTGTGGGCCTTGTGGTACGGGCGTGAGGCTGCGGGGGTGGGCAACGCGGAGTTAGGGTGCTGGATAGCCACGAGATCGTCTTTCTATGGGTGCGATCTTGAGGTGAGACCCCGGCCGGTGCTGCTAACACCGCGTCGGGGTCGTTTCGTTGGGCGCACCGTAAGCAGCTGCAACCCTCCGCTGCAACTCACTCACATTTAGTCATACTTGCTGGCCGCGACGGGTGGGGAGGCAGAGGAGGTTTCCCCAAAACCCCCTACCTACCTCCCGGATGAACAACACCGCTCGGACCCCGGACCCCGGATCCCGACCCTCGGCCCCCGGAGCTCAAGCGTCGGGCAGCGCACCTCTCCCGGACCCCCGAACGAGTGACAGGACGGCGCACGGTGCTCGAACCTCAAGACTCGGGACCCGAGTTCCGGGGCCGGCGTCCGGGCCTCCGCCAAGCCCGGCATCACCGTCGAGGTGAGCCACCGCGCGCTTCCACCTGAACTGAAGTACACCTGCCGCCTCTTCGACGGGCGGGGAGGGGGCAAGCGGTCGGGCGCCCCGCGCATGGGGCGAACACTGCGATGCACCACCCTCGCCGCACGTACGCTGCGTCAGCGTACGCGCACAATGAGTGGACAGTACGCATCACTCCGCGTGACGATGGAGCCGAGTCAGAAACGGTACGGCGGGGCGGGTGCGCGCGAAAGGTGGCCGACGGTGGCCTACGAGAACACGGATGGCTGCATTGCTGGAGCGGCTACGGGAGGAACGGGCGCGGGAGCCGGCGCCGAACCAGGGATGTCGGACAGTCTGCGTACGTTCGGCGCGTTCGTCCAGGCTTTACGGGAGCACGCGGGCTTCAGCCGCGAGGAGTTCGGCGACCTGGTGCGCTTCTCCAAGCACACGGTCGCCTCGATCGAGCAGGGCCGCCGGATGCCGGACCGCGACTTCGTGGAACGCGCGGAGGCGGCGCTCGGGAACACGGGCGCGCTGCGGAAGGCGGCGCCACATTTGACGCGGCAGGCGGGGCTGGCGAGTTGGTTCCGCCAGTGGGCGCGAGTGGAGACGACGGCGATCAGCCTGTACACGTACGAATGCCGGGTGGTGCCGGGCCTGTTGCAGACGGAGGCGTACGCGCGAGCGGTGTCGCTGGACGTGCCGCCGTTGCCCGACCCGGAGGAGCTGGAGCAGCGGATCGCAGCGCGGCTCGCCCGGCAGGAACTCCTGGCTGTGGCTCGGAAGCCGCCGACGGCGTTCAGCTTCATCGTGGAGCAGGCGGTGCTGGAGCGGTGGACGGGCGGGGAGGCGGTGACACGGGAACAGTTCGACCGATTGCTGGAGTTGATCGAGCGGAACTGGAACGTGGAGTTTCAGGTGATGCCGCTGCGGCAGCCGTCGCACGCGGGGATGGACGGACCGATGCGTCTGGCCGAGACTCCGGACAATCAGTGGTTCGCCTACTCCGAAGGGCAGCAGAACGGGCGGCTGATCGCCAACGCGAAAGAGATCAGCCTGCTTCAGCAGCGATATGCGAAACTGCGCTCACAGGCCCTGCCCCCCGAGGACTCTCTGGGCCTGTTGAAGCGATTGCGAGGAGCGCTATGAGCACGTCCGAACTGGCCTGGTTCAAGAGCAGTTACAGCGGCTCGCAGGGTGACGATTGCATCGAGGTGGCGAAGGGGACGGAGGCGATCCACGTCCGCGACTCCAAGGACCAGCTGAGCCCCGAACTCACCCTCTCCCCCACCGCGTGGGACGACTTCGTCACCTACGCCGCCCAGGGCTGACCCTCACGCCCCGCGCCGGACCCGTCCGGCGCGGGGCGCTGCCGTTCACTGGGCAGGCGGCGTCCACTTCCCCCTGTCGATGGCTTCCTGCAGCCGTGCGGAGAAGTGCGCGTGCGCTGCGCGCATCTCCTTCTCCCGGTTGGCCTTGTAGAAGGGTGCGGTGTAGCCCTCGGGAGGCTCGTGCCGCTCCTTCTTCCGGAAGGCAAGGAAGTGCTCGTAGTGCTCCTTGGTCTGGCCGAAGCCGTACGTATACCGATTGCCCGCGATCTTACGTTCGTTGGAGTCGAACCACGTGACGGCGTCGAAGTCCTGCATGATCGGGAAGCGGGACTTGTACATGGCGACGAGCGCGTCAGCGCTGACGCCGAGCCAGACGGCGACGAGTGCGTCAATCTCCACGAGGGCCGCTCGCCGCGCACGCTCTGAGCGGAGGGCGGTATGCCGAGTCCACGCCGAGCCGACAGCGTGCAATGGTTGGAGATCCGGCCAGTTGCACGCCCACGGTTCGTAAGCAGGCCATGTGGGGTCGTACAGCTCCTCCCAGAGGTCCGAATAGGCCCTGGTAAGGCAGTTGAGACGGAGCGTACGGAGGAGCAAAGAGGAAGCGAGTGGGTGATCTGCTCTCGGCGCGGGCAGGGATCGCGCACCCCGAACTTGCAGGTCTCCTCGACCTGTCGTTCGCAGGAAGTAGTCGACGGGGAGGGAAACCCAGAAGGCACCAATGAGCGCTGTACTTCTGTCGTTTCCGGCGGTCAGGCTGTGGACCATATGGATGTGAGCGGGTCCTGGGGGCACCAGCGCCGCATACAGTGCCCGCTCCGTATCCGGTGCGATCTGGCGCCGCCACGCCACTCGGTAGAACTCCGTGTACGGCCGCCGCAGCCGTCGCAGGAGCTCCGCCTCCACCTGCTCGTCCGTGACGTCGGCCGATGACACCCCGAAGCGCCCGGCTGCGGCGTTCCGCGCCCGGGCCACCTCGCGTGCGGACGCCTTGAGCTGCTCCAGCGCCCTGCCATCGCTCCACACGTCCTGGGCGGCCCGGTAGACCTCGGGCTTCGCCACATACACGTACTCGGACTCGGGCACGGCGTCATCCGCCAGAGTCATGGGGTTCAGCCCCAGGACCTCGCCGCCGCCCTGGCTCGGCTGCTTGAACATGGAGTTGGCAAGGCCGATCTGCGGTCCTCTGAGGATCACCTCGGACCAGTCGGCCGGTCGCCGGACCACACCTGTGTCATCCGGCGCGTTGTAGTCGATAAGGTCGGCCGCCTTGGCCCCGCTCTCGTGGTAGCCGCTGCTGATCTGCGGCTCGTACTCCGCAAGCCGCAGCGAGTAGTCCGCCAGCGCCTCGATCGCCTGCGCCTCCGCCGTACTCACCGGCGACAGCAGCCGGGCCCTGCGGACGGGCTGTACCTCGTCGCCGGTCAGCCTCTGCCACCGGCCGAGCATCGCCTCGTCCACCCGGACGATTCGCTTGCGGTGCGGGCGTTCGTCCCAGCTGTCGCCGTAGCGGACCCCGGGGTCGGGAGCCGTGCCGTCGTCGTCCGCCGACAGGCGCAGGGCGTCCACGGAGAAGAGCCAGGAAAGATGGTCGAAGCCGATCTCGCCCACCTGTCCGTAGATGTGTACGCCGAAGTGGCTGGATCGGCCGACGGGTGGTGGGAAGAATCGGTTGCCCGCGTTCACGAAGTCGCCGTGTACCCGCAGCCTGGTGTAGGCGGCCTCACGCAGCCGCCCTTCCTTGTCGCCGCTGAAGTGCGAGTCCGGGTGGACCAGGCCCACGGAGCCGTTGTCCGCCGTGTGCTGCCAGGTCTGGCACATAAACGCCCGGTACAGGTCCGGTTGCGTGCCCACGAGCAAGGGGTACACCGGACCGGAACCCAGCATCTCGCCCATGCCGCTCGTCGATGCGAGCTCGGCAAGCAGATACGCGCGTACGCGCTCCGACGTCAGCAGTTCGTCGCGCCGCCGCGTCCGTTCCGCCTTGGTCGGCTTCTCAGTGAGCATGAACCACGGTTCGTACTCGGCGAGAATCGGGTTCTCCTCCCACCTCGGCCGCACCCAAGGCGGGTTCCCCACCTGAAGGTCGAACCCGCCCCCCGCCCCACGGAACACGTGCGCGAAGTGCAGCTCCCAGTGGAAGAAGCCGTGGCCGTCCTCCGCCTTTATGTCCTTCTCCGTCGTGCCGGCGATGTCCTCGACCGTGTTCAGCCACGGATAGCGGAACGGCAGCCGCGCCGGGGTGTCCATGCCGAGGAGGCCCTCCAGGCGGTCCTCCACATCGCTCAGCAGCCCCAGCGCATCGTCCGGGGCCAGGTCGTCGATCCCCGCGAGGTACGAGCCCTCGGGCAGGTCCTCCTTGCCCAGGACCGACTCCAGGAAGTCCAGCCAGTCGGCGAACGTCACCAGAGGGATGCACGCGCGCCGCTGGTCCTTGACCTGGGCCCGGCGGCCCGACGAGCCCCGCTTGGACCCGGTCGCCAGCCCGGCGCCCGCGCCCAGCTCCTCCTGTTCGCCGTCCGGGTCGTCGAACAGCCCGGTCGCCTGCCACAGCTGGTCGCCGGGGGCGGGTTCGGTCGACTCCACCGGCACCTCGGTGGCCACCGTCGCCCACGCACCGCTCAGCAGCCCCGCCACCGACGACTCGTCGACGAACGCGCCTCCCGTCCCGTACACCGGGGCCGTGCCGTCGAGTTCGCCGGTCTTGTCCAGGGGCCAGAACCACAGCGCGCACCAGGCGTCCATCACGGTCTTCAGCCGCCAGTACGGCGTGCCGTGGCGCGTCAGGTCGTCGAGGACCTTCTGTTTGTCCGCTGACTCCGAGGACTGCTCCAGCCAGTCCGCCCCCCACACGTCGATGCGGCGGGCGATCGTCCGCTCGGAGAGTTCCAGCCGGGTGGCGACCAGGGACCACAGGAACTCGGCGCGCCGGGCCACGCCCTGCAGCCGGCCCAGTTCGGTCTTCTCCGCCGCCTTGCGCCAGCGGTCGTAGCGCTTCTGCCGTGCCTCGTCGGTCTCGTCGCCGCGCTCCTGGAACGGCTTCGGCCCCTTCGGGGCCTTCTGTACGCCCTTGCGCCACTTACCGAGAGCCTTCGCCGCGTCCTCTGCGAGCTTCTTCGCCTCAGCCTCGCCCGCGACCGCGCCCCATCCGATCGCGGGCAGCAGGAACTGGTGCACCGCGCCCTCGGGCAGCGGGCCGTCCCGGAACGGCAGGTCGGTCGGCGGCAGGGTGTTCTTCTTCGCGAGCCACTGGCCGTCCGTCAGGACGTCTGCCTGGTAGACCTTGCGGCCCGCGCCGATGAGTGAATTGCCGCGCCGCAGGTGCAGGCCGAACCAGGGGGCCCGCATGCCCGGGTGCATGGAGTTGAGCCACAGCGAGACCTCGGCCAGCTCCACCGCCGTGGCGTTGAGGTCGACGCCGTAGGCGTTGTGCAGGGCGATGTACGCCTTGGCCTTCTGGAGCTCGATCTGCCGCAGTTCGGGGTCGATGCGGCGGCCCAGCTCGTGTTCGCGCCGCCTCAGGTACTCGGCGGCCACCTGGTCGATCGCCTCGTTGAGGAACGCGCCCGAGCCGAGAGCCGGCTCGCAGATCTTCCACTCCAGGAGTTCCCTGGCCGGGGTCGTGGTGTCGTGCTGGTCCAGGCGGTGCTTGAGGGCCAGTTCGACCGTGACCTCGGTCAGTGACTTCGGCGTGTAGTACGAGGCGGAGGTCTGGCGGTCACGGCCGGCCAGCCGGTAGACGAACGTGTCCTTCGGGTGGACCACCCGCTCCTGGCGGCCGGTCTCGGCGTTCGTCCGCTGGACGAAGACCTCGTCCCGGTACTCCTGGACGCGGGAGGCGGGGATCATCCAGCTGCCGCCCGAGGGGTCGCCGCCCTTGGCGACCTCGTACAGCTCCTCCTCGGCGATGAAACCGGTGTACGACATCAGACCCTCGTACACCGCGCCGAGCTGGTTGATGCCGAGCTGGGCGTAGGAGATGAAACCGCCGCGTTCCCTCCCCTTGCCCTGGGTGAGCATCAGGCGGCGCAGCACCTTGTGGAGTGTCTCGTTGCGCAGCCGGGTGTCCAGGAACGGGCGGCGGCGCTCGCCCTCGCCGCCCCGGTACGCCGGGTTCTCGATCTGGTCGTCCGAGATGAGGCGGACGGCCTCCTTGGTGAACAGTTCGGAGCGCAGGGCCTCGAAGCGCAGTCCCGCGCTGGTGCTGCGGGCTGCGGCGCGGCGGGCCCGGTCGGCCTCGCGGACGCGTTCGGTGTGCTCGGCCCGGGTGATCGTGCCGGCGGCGAGGAGTTCGGCCGCCTCCTGCTCGGCCCGGGCGGCCTCGCGGACGGCGGCCTCGGTCACCAGGTCCTCGGGCTCGGTGCCGTAGCGGCGGTGGCCGTTCTCGACCTTGTCGAAGAGCAGGTCCAGCGACTCGTACAGATGGAAGCCGCGCCGGGAGCGCTCGCCGACGAGGTCGCGCAGGACGAGGTCGCCGAGGCGCTGGAGGCCGTAACCCCGCTCGTACTCGGGGTAGTCGGAGGGCAGGATGCCGAGCGCGGGGCTGGCCTCCGCGTACAACAGGAACAGGATCCGGTACAGGTAGCGCAGCGACTCGCGGCTGAGCTCCTTGGCCAGGCGGGCCGGGTCGTCGAGTTCGGCCGGGGTGATGCCGTTCTCCGGTTCGCGCAGGCGGTCCAGGACCTCGCCCGCGATCCACTCGACGCTCAGGCGCAGGCCCTCGCGCAGTTCGGTGGAGACTCCGACGGCGTGCTTGCCGGACTTGTCGAGGAATGCGGCGAGCGGCGCGGTGCCGCCCTCGGTGGGGACGCGCAGCGAGTCCGCGCCGAACAGGGCGGCCACCGTGTCGAGTTCGCCGCCGTGGCGGTCGTCGCGGCGGTTGAGGGCCGCGTCGAGGTCGGCGGCGAGGTAGCGGCCCTCGTGCCAGGCGAGGCGGTCGGCGAGGACGATGACGCCGCCGACGAGCAGCAGGACATAGCGCGGGGGTGTGTCGCAGGCGAAGAGGAAGTCGGTGAGGGCCTTGGCGTCGTCGAGGGTCGCCGAAGCCTCCAGGGCGACGGGGTGGAGCAGGCGGCCGGCGCCGTCCGGGTCGAGAGCGGCGTCGGGCTCGGTGGTCCAGCCGCAGGAGACGGCGTACAGGCCGGGTTCGGCGTGGGCGACCTGGACGGTGTACTCGTGGTCGGCGCGGTGGACGGTGACGGTCTGCTCGTGGGCGGCGGTGTAGCCGAGGGCGTGCAGGGTGTCCAGATGGACTTCGGTGCACCGCTTCTGCCAGCCCTCGGGCTCGGGCGCATCGGGTTCGGCGAACGTTTCCGCGTCCTCGGCGAGGGCGGCGCGGCCCGCGAAGTAGGGGCCGCGCAGGGCGCGCAGTCCCTCGCGGGGGGTGCGGGCGCGCGGGGGTACGGAGGCGGGGTCGAAGCCCTGGCGCTTGGCGTCCGCGACGGCGTCGGCGTGGCGGCGGCGTTCCTCCTCCTCGAAGGCGGCCCAGCGGGCGAGGAGGCCGTCCTTGGCCTTCAGGTCCTTGGGGAGGACCTCGGCGAGATAGTGGGCCGAGAGGTAGTCGCCGTGGTTGACCAGCGAGTCGTACGTCACGTCAGTTCTCCGCCTGGGCGTCGGACGGGTGAGAATCGGAGGTGAACGGCTCGGCCGTCGGGTCCGCGCCGTCCCCGGCGCCGGGGGCATCCGGGTCGCCGGGCCGGTCGAGGACGGCCAGGACGCGCAGCAGCGGACGGCCGGTGGTGTGCAACTGGTCGAGCAGCCGGGCCAGTTCGTCGGCGGTCTCCTCAACGAGGCGTTCACGGCGGCCGGTGATGCCGGGCAGCAGGGACTCCGTACGCCACTGGGCGACATGGGCGCGGTAGGTGGCGAGCGGCTCGCTGATCTGCTCCTCCCAGGCGGCCCTTCCCGTCTCCAGGTGTGCGCGGGCGGCGGCGACGGCGGCCGGCACGAGGGCCTGGAGCCGGTCCGGGTCGCGCGGTCCGCCGGTGCGGGCGAGCCTCGGACCGACCTTCGCGTCCCGCAGCGCGTCCGCCATGGGACGCACCTCGGGTGTCCCGGTGCCGTCGGCGCCGAGCCCGGTCACGGCCATCCACCGCACCACGGTGGGGCGGCCGAGAGCGTTGGAGTGAATGCCCTGGACGAGGAACACGGGCCCCTCGACGTGAGGTGTGGTGATGACCGGGGCCTCCTGCCTGCCGAACTCGACGAGGACCTTGTCCGTCAGCCACTCCACCACCGGGTGGATCTCGGTGAGGAAGGACACCTCCGGCCACATGGTGCCGCTGCTCTCCCTGGCCTCCGTGAGCTTGCGCTGCGCGAGGGCGCGGTCGAAGGTGACCAGCATCCGCTCGGCGACACGCTGCTCCTTCAGGTAGGAGGGCGGCAGCGCCTTGAGGCGGTGCAGCAGATCGGGGGCCAGAGCCGGGGAGAGCGAGAAGTACGCGCCGCCCTTGGCGTCGGTGCCGGACGCCAGGCCGATCAGGTCCTCGGCGCGGTCCTCGTACAGCTCGTCGAGAGCGGTGTCGACGAAGTCGGCCGTATCCCCTTCGAAGAGGGAGATCAGTTCGGCGCGTGCGGGCAGTTCCTGCTCGGTGATCGTGCCCACCTGGCCGAAGAGGTCGGCGAGGGCGGTGTCCTCGGCGGGGGCGGACTCCAGGAAGTCCTCGACCGTGCCGCCGCGAACCAGTTCCCTGATGAGCCGGCGCTCCTCCTCCTCGGCCCGGTAGAGACCGGACACGGCCTCGGCCGTCCCGTCCAGCTTGTGCGCCTCCTCCTCCCGGAGGAGCAGCTTCTCGGCGACCGTGCGGTCATCTTTGGCACCGGGGATCGCCGAGGTCAGGATCAGGGCACGGAACTGGGGCTCGTGCTTCTGCCCGTACCGGTCGATACGGCCGTTGCGCTGCTCGATGCGGATCAGCGACCACGGGATGTCGTAGTGGATCAGGTGGTGGCACTGGCGGTGCAGGTTGACGCCCTCGGAGGCGACGTCGCCGGTGAACAGCAGCCGGACCGGGTTGTCGGCCAGGCCGAACGCCTCCAGGACCTTGGCCTGCTCGTCGTCGCTGAGGCCGCCGTGCATGACCGTGACGGCCTTCGCCGTGCCGTCGGCCCCGACCGTGAAGCCGAGGCGGGCCGGGACGACCTCGGCCAGCCAGGTGAGCGTGCGGACGCGTTCGGAGAAGACCACGGCCCGGGTCGCGGACCGGGGGCCCACACCGATGTCCTTCAACTGCTCGACGAGTGCGTCGAGTTTGGCGGAGTCACCGGGTGCGGTGCCGTCGCCCATGCCCGCGACGATCTCCCGCAGCCGGGCCAGGGCAGCCTGCTCCGGGGCGATGGCCGGGTCGGGCCGCAGCCCCTTCTCCCCGGCCTTGCGGACCCGCTCGCCGAGCGTGGCGACACGGTTGTCGACCGTCTCGCCAAGTGCGACATGGGAGGACAGAAACGTCTTGAGCAGGTTGTAGGCGAAGAGCTGCTCGGTGGCGACCGAGGTGCGGTCCTGGTCGGCCGTGCCGAACTCCGCACTCACCTGTGGGGCAGGGAGCCAGTGCTCGGCGAGCTCGGCGAAGATCCGCTCCTCCGCCTCACCGGCGGCGCAGTGGAGGGAGACGGTGGGGCCGCGGTCGGGCCACTCTGTGCCCATCTCGTCCCGGACCTCGGGGCTGATCTTGGTCCGCCGGATGTAGAGGTGGCCGAGGTCCTCGGCCGGGTCGTAGTGGTCGGGGTCGGCGATGGCGGCCGGGTCGAGGAGCGAGATCAGGTCGGCGAAGGAGCGTTTGTCCCCGTTGTGCGGGGTGGCGCTGGCGAGCAGCAGGGCGTCCGTGCGCGGGGCGAGGATCTCGGCGAGGGCGCGCCGCTGACTGCCGGGGTTGATCAGGTTGTGCGACTCGTCGATGACGACGGCGTCCCAGCGGATGCGCTCCAGGTGGTGCCGGTACTGGCCGATGTTCTTGAGCGTGTCGACGGAGATGATCACGCGCTTGTAGTGCGTGAACGGGTTCCGGCCGGCCGGGATCTCGCGCTGGATGCGCTGGATACCGAGGGAGTCGAGCCGCACGAGCGGGATCGAGAAGCGGGTCCACAGCTCGTGCTGGAACTGTTCCAGGATGCTCTGCGGGGTCACGATCAGGAGGCGCTCGCCCCGGCCGCGGCGGATGAGTTCCGCGAGGGTCAGACCGATCTCGAGCGTCTTGCCGAGCCCCACGACGTCGGCGATCAGGACCCGGGGCCGGAGGTTGCGCATGGACAGGGCGAGCTCGGCGGGGCGCTGCTGGTAGACGAGCGGGTCGAGCAGGAAGCGGTCGGCGAGGGCCAGGCCCCGCTCGGACTGGGGCAGCGGCGTCTTGCGCAAGATCGCTTCGAGGAAGAGGCGGCTGCGCCGGAAGTACGAGGACGTGTCGGGGACCAGACGGGTCTTCTCCGGGTCGAGCAGATCCACGCGGTCGATCCCGCTGAAGAAGACGGCCTCCTCGTCGCGGACGAACTCCGAGACGCCGACCGCATCGATGCGCTCGCCGTCGTGATCGGTCGGGGCGGTGTTGCGGACCAGCCATTCCTCGTCTCGTACGAGGATCTGCGCCCCCGGCGGGAACCGGGTCTCCCTCGGCTCCGCCCCCTGGTCGGTCACCCGTCGTCCCTCCGTCGTCGCCCGCGTCGTGCGGCCCTGCGACACCAAGTCTGTCACGTGAGGCAAGGGCGGCCGGCCGTGCCTTTGAGAGGGGCGACGCCACAGCTCAGAAGCGCGCCTCCCGGGCGTAGGCGGCACGGATCCGCTCGGCGATCCGCAAGGGAGCTGCGGGGCGGACGGCGGTGGCCACGCGGCCGCGGGACGGGGTTCCGCCAGGCCGGAGGCCCGCCCCCGGCAGTGCGGCGGCAACGGCGTCCTCGGGTTCCTCGCCGGGCTCCGTGGCGCCGCCGGGCCGTTCGGCTCCGGCGGGCGCCGGTGCGCCGCTCTCCTCGTCGTCCTCGGCCGCTGTCGCGTCGACGATGGTGGGTGTGTAGGGCGCGTCTACGCTACCGGGTTCGAAAGCGGGTGGGGGCAGTTGCGGCACCACGATCTCGGGGGTCAGGTCGGCGAGCCGGCGCTTGGCCTGGAGGGCGGTCAGACCCAAACCGCGGATGACCTGTACGAGCCTCCCAATGACCTGCGGCAGCGTCGGCCGGGCCGCAGGATCCAGCGCCAGCATGTCCGTGACCAGGCCGTCCAGTTCCAGGGGCAGGCCGGTCAGGTCGGGCGGCGTCGCGGGGTCCTCGATCTTCAGCGCGACGGCCTGCCAGGTCGGCCCTTCGTACGGGTAGTGTCCGGTCGCGGCGAACAGCAGCACCGCACCCAGCGCGTAGACATCGGCCGACCGCTCCAGCTGGTGCTCGCCCCGGGCCTGCTCCGGCGGCATGCACAACACACTGCCGACGACGAAGCCGGTCGCCGTCAGCATGGTGCGACGCTCGGCGAGCACGGCGAGGCCGAAGTCGATCACTTTGGGACCGTACTCGGACAGCAGGATGTTCTGCGGTTTCAGGTCACGGTGGAGCAGCCCCGCATCGTGGACCGTGCCGAGGCCCTCGGCCAGCAGCGCCCCGAGACTGGCGGTCTCGACGAGAGGGAGAGGGCCATGCCCGGCGACGTAGGTGCGCAGATCCGGGCCGGGGACGTATTCCACGGCGAGCCAGGGCTGCTCCGCGGCCGCGTCGGCGCCCACGAAGCCCGCGACGAACGGCCCATACACGGTGCGCATGCTGTCCACTTCGGACAGGAACCGGGCACGGGTGTCCTCGTCGAGCACGGAGGCCTTGATGACCTTCACGGCGGCCTGATGTCCGGCCGCGGACTCTCCGAGATAGACCTGCCCCATGCCGCCGGCCCCGATCCGGCAAACGAGCGCAAAGCCCCCGATCGACTTCGGGTCGTTGTCTCCAAGTGGTTCCACGGCGCTACGCCTCCCCCTGTATGGCTTGCAACCGCTGCTCTGGACTGCGGGCAGAGCCGGACCGGAGTCAGTCTATGCAAGCCCGCACTTCCCTGTGCTGCCTCTTCGGGCGGGTGCCCGCGCGACCGGAGCAGCGAGCGGGGGTCGCGACTTGAGCGGTGAATGCATCTGCCGTTTCTGGACCACGGCACCACCGTCAGCCGGTTGTTCTTGTCATGGACGGAGGCGACCGTCTCACCGAGTGCGTCGGTGACCTTGGTGACGCTGTCGTTGGCGTCGTACGCGCAGCCGGTGGTGTGGCCCAGCGGGTCGGTGACCACCAGCGGTCGGTTGACGGCGCCGTAGTTCGTCGTGGTGGATGTACCGGTCGGACCGGTGACCATGGTCCGGTTGCCCACCGCGTCGTAGGTGCAGCTCGTGGCGCGGGCGGCCGGGGCGGCACCGGTGACATGGCCGCGCGGCGAGACGCTGGTGAACAGGCGGCCCAACTTGTCGTAGGTTTACGTGGCCTTGTTACCGACGGCGTCGGTCAACCCCAGCCAGGGTTGACGAAACAAATAGAGGCACCCCCAGCAGCACTCGGCAAACCGGAGGTGCCGGCCGTCCGGTGGGGACGGCTCAAGCGGTGAGGTTGCGCAGCCGGTCCAGGACGGCTTGCCGCTCTTCGGTGTCGTCGCTCCATCCCTGTGCCCAGTCAAGCGCCGAGCCGCCCCCCGACTCCCGAAGGTGCGGGTCGGCTCCATGACGTAGCAGCAGCTCGACGAGGGGCAGGTTCGCTTTGGTAGCGGCTGCGGCGAGTGGTAGTCCGCTGCGCCATCCCCGGGATTCGGCATTGGGCAAGGCCCCGGCCGCCAGGAGCAGCTCGGCACAGCGGTTTTCGTCTTGGACGGCGGCGAGGTAGAGCGGTGTGGCTCCGTCAGGGTCGCGGGTGTCTGGATCGGCCCCTTGGGCGAGGAGTCGCTGGAGAAATCCGACGTGTCCGTCACCGGCAGCCGCGGCGAGCCGCTTCGGCAGCTTCTTACGCTTTCTGTTGTTCACGTGCTTTCACGGGCGCGGGGCCTACTGCCTGGAGCTGCGGAAGGTGCAGTGGTGCGCCCGGTACCCCTTTCCGTACTTCTTGCTGATCTGGGCTTGTACATCTCTCGGCGTCGCTTGAATCCTGGTTCTGGATCCTGACCCTCTGACGGCGGATCAAAAGTGACCCGCTTTCAAGCAAGGCCCTGAAATCGCCGCTGCAACGCACTCCACGTGCGCGGTCATCGGAAGCACGCCACCGGAAGTGACATTCAGGGAACCTGGAGGTCAGACGCACTATGACCTCTCCCGAGAAGCGGCCTGCATGTGCCCGGAGCGTCAAACGAGCGTCACGGCCGAGACGGGTCGGCCCTGCTCGACGGGTGTCGACGGCAGTCCCGCACACTGCCGGAAACAAGGACGTCAGATGTGCGGAATCACCGGTCGATGCTCACCCCCGGGCGCCAGCCACCGTCGACCGGATTCGGGGTCGTAGTGGTGGAAGTAGTCGTAGTGGAGTCCTGTTTCCGAGTCGAAGTGCTGACCGGGGAAGCGCAACGGTGTGTACGTCGAGCTTGTCGCTGTCCAGACAGTAGTACCCCACAGAGTGCTACGGGTGTGCCACGTGACGTCGCCTCTTTCGTCGACGAGTTGGCGGCCGGGAGCGGTTCGGGGACACGCCCGACGCACTGCCCGCGCCGCCGGACCCGGGGCTCCGATTGACGGCACGGCCGGGGCGGTGTGACGATGCGCCGATGTCGGACCTGCACGCCCGGATGGCCGCCCGGGTCGGTGACCTCACGGCCGTCGTGGTCGCGCGCTGCGCGGCGGAGGCGCCGTTCTACGCGGCGCTGCCCCGTGCCACCCTCCAGGGCGAGGTGGCGCGGTCCATCGCGGCGGTGCACGCGCTGTTGCTCAGGGCACTGCGCGACGGCGGCGGGGGGCCGATGGGGCCGGGCGATCTGACCCGGCTCATCGAGTGGTCGGCGCGCCGGGCCGAGGAGCGCGTCCCCCTGGAGGCGGTGATCGCCGCGTACCTGATCGGCGCCGAGGTGTGGTGGCAGACGCTGACCGAGGTCGCGGAGCCCGGCGAGCTGGCCGGGGCGGGCGGCAAGCTGCTCGCCTGCCTGCACGCCGCGCTGCCCGCGGTCGTCCTCGCCCACCAGAACGCCCAGGAGGACCTCCACAGCGAGGACAAGCGCGTACGGCGGGCTCTGCTCGGCGCCCTGCTGGCAGGACGGCCGTACGAGGAGCTGGCGGGCGTGGCGCGGGTGGCCGTGGTGGGTGAGTACGAGGTAGTTGCCTTCGCGTTCGAGTCCGACCCGCCGAGCAGATTGGTGCAGTCCTCGCTCGACGCCTTCACCGGGATCCCTGTGCTGATGGACCACGTCGCTCGGATCGCCTTGTTGCCGGGCAGGTCCGACGTGCCGGGCCTGGTGGCCCGGCTGGAGAAGGACGTGGGGCAGCCCGTGCGCGCCGCCGCCGCCCGCTCCTCCGTACCGGCGGCCATCTCCTCGGCGGCGCAGGAGGCCGTCCGCGTGCTGGATCTCGTCCGGCGCCTGGGACGCCCGCCCGGGTGCTACCGCCTCGACGACGTGCTGCTGGAGCACCAGCTCGCGCGCCCCGGGGACGGTCTGGTGCGGCTGGCGGCCAAACTCGACCCCTTGGAGGAGCATCCGTACCTGCTTGAGACGCTGCGCGTGTTCGTGGAGCGGGGGCTCAACCGCCGCCAGACGGCGTTGGAGCTGTGCGTCCACCGCAACACCCTGGACTACCGGTTGCAGCGAGTGAGCGCGCTGACGGGCCTCGACCTCGCGGTTCCCGCGCAGGCGCGGCTGATCCAGGCGGCGCTCGTCGCCAGGGACCTGGCCGGGCCCGCGGATCACCGCGGGGTCACCGGATGGCAGGGATCCGCAGGAGCAGCGGAAAGCGGATGAACCACGGCCGGCGTCGGCGAGCGCTCGGCCTGTCATCTGTCAGAGCCAGGCGCCGAGTTCCTCGTGCCGGGGTGCGAGGACCGGGCCGGCGCCGGGGTGGTCGAAGACCATGACGGGCCGGTCCGCGTTCCAGCCGGACCAGCCCGGCTGTCCGGTGGTGGCGAAGGCGACCCAGGCCCGGTGCATGGCGTCGGCCAGTGGCTGGGGCGCGCCGGGCCCGGTCAGGTCCTCGGCGGCGCGCAGGTTGTCGAAGACGAAGCCGAGTTCCAGCGCATGGC
Organism: Streptomyces sp. NBC_00012; assembly: GCF_045040875.1. Lineage (NCBI taxonomy): Bacteria > Bacillati > Actinomycetota > Actinomycetes > Kitasatosporales > Streptomycetaceae > Streptomyces > Streptomyces sp. NBC_00012. The sequence continues at coordinate 2,219,441 of NZ_CP108309.1, forward strand.
ACGCGCCGAGTCCCATCACGGGCGAGCGCCAGCAGAATTCGTAGACGAAGGTGCGGGCGGGCCGGGAGTCGGCGAGGCGGTTGAGCGGCCCCCGCAGCAGCAGGTCGGTGGCCATCTCTCCCAGGATCTCACCGGGTTTGGCGTGCGGCCGGGTGGCTCGGTACAGGCGTGCCACGCGTTGCGGGACACGGATCTTCAGCAGTGCCAGCCGCAGGGTGAGCCGGCTGATCCGGTCCACGGTTCCGCCGGGTACGAACCACAGCCGGTACTCCTCCCGGTTGCAGCCCAGCAGCAGGTCGGCCTCGGGAAGGGGCGGGGCGGCGGGCACCACGTCGCCGTCGACCACGATGTGGAAGCCGGGACCGCCGCCGATGGGGTCGGACCGGTCGACGACGGCGGCCTGCGCGTCCAGCAGCAGGTCTCGGTCCACCGCCGCGAACGCCTCGGCGGTGGCCGGGATCCGCAGTCTCTTCGCCATCGACCGTACGGTCTTCGCGCCCTCGCGGCGCGACACCGTGTGCGGCGGGCCGCTCTGCAGGATCGCCCGGTGGAACAGCCCGGCCGCGCCGGGGCTGGTCATGAGGGCCGCGACGCTGATCGCGCCGGCGGACTCCCCGCACACGGTGACGTTCGCCGGATCTCCGCCGAAGGCGGAGATGTTGTCGCGGACCCAGATCAGGGCTGCGATCTGGTCGAGGAGGCCCCGGTTGACGGGGGCGTCGGGGAAGACCCCGAACCCCTCGACGCCGAGCCGGTAGTTGACGGAGACGAGGACCACCCCGTCGCGCGCGAAGGCGCCCCCGTCGTAGAGCGGCAGGCTCGCCGAGCCGTTGCGCAGGGAACCCCCGTGGATCCAGACCATGACGGGCAGCCGGCCCTCGCCGACGGATGGGGTCCAGACGTTGAGGTTGAGGCAGTCGTCCCCGGCGATGCTCGGATCGGGTATCAGCCGGTCGAGGGGCGGGCGGTAGGGGCGTTTGGGGGCGGTCGGCCCGTACTCCAGAGCGTCTCGTACCCCTTCCCAGGACTCGACCGGGGCGGGAGCGCGGAAGCGGTGGGCGCCGAAGGGCGGGGCGGCGTAGGGGATGCCGAGGAAGGTGGCGATCCCGTTGTGGAAACGGCCTCGGACCTTGCCCTGCCCGGTGGTCGCGATGAGGTCCATGGCGGTCCTTCCATGTGCGAACGGGGGGCCGGCCGCCCCTGGTCGCGGGAGCGTCAGGGGCGGGCGGCGTGGATCGGGACGGCCGCCGGTCACGGCGGAAGGGATCTCCGGGAGCGGGTCACTGGCTTGCGAGGCCGTTGCGGCGGACGTCGGACCAGGTGCCGCTGTCGGTGCAGATCCCGCAGTCGGCCCCGAAGAACTGTGCCCTCGCCGTCTGGTCCCCCATCAGGTGTGCCTTGAACCAGGCGGTGGTGGGCGCGGCGAACGGGCCGGGGTCGCCCACGACCGTGAGGTGATCGGCGCCGCGCAGTTCCCCGTAGATGGCCGGTATGTGGTCGGCGTCGTTGTAGAAGGCCTTGACCAGGAAGGGGAAGACGATGCTGTCCTTCTGCCCGGCCAGAAGGAGCGCGGGTACGTGTACGTCGTCGATGTCGGCGAGCGGCCCGGGCTGGATGGGCAGGATGGTGTCGATGCGCGGGTCCGCGCCGACGACGATGGCGGCGGCGCCGCCCTGCGAGTGACCGGACGCGCCGATGTGCTCCAGGTCGACACGGTCGTGGAAGGGGCTGGCCTGGTCGGCGTTGCGACGGGTGAGCAGGTCGATCCCGGCGCGCATGGAGATGCCGAGGTTGGACTGCGGGGTGTTGGCGGCGGCGACGATGAAGCCCTGACTGGCCCAGTGGAGCAACAGGTCGCGGTAGACGACCGGGAAGGCGAAGGTGCCGTTTCCCCACACGATCACGGGGTGGCGGCGGTCGCTGGTCGCGATGTCACGCGGGTAGTACAGGGTGGTCACCGCCCCGACCTCCACCGCGGTGGCGTAGGGGCCGGGAGCGCCGTAGTCGGCCGCGGCCGCCTCGGCACTGGCACCGGCAGGGGAACCGGTGGACGCCGCTGCCGCTCCCGCGCCGGCAGAAGCCGTCAGCAGGAGCAGGAGCGAGGTCAGGGGGACGAGCAGTTTTCTCCAGAGCACAGCGGACTCCCGATGTCGTCACGGTGAACTGGATGTTTCATCCGGCTCACGCCTTGTCTGATCGCACATCCTGAAGCACGGTTCGAGACCCGTCTCTGCGCAATCGCGGCAAGCAGCGGCGTCGGAGTTTGTGCAACATGCCGAGAGGCCTGAGCGCGGTGAGGGTGCCATGCTCGGTTCCGCCGCTACGACGTCCGGCGGAGCGCGAGCCGCTGGGGCCGATCCGCCAGGCCCGCGGGTGCCCGTACAGGCACATGCGACGAGGCCCCCGTCCAGGCAGGTCCTCTCGAGAGGGACTCGGGAGGCCCGGACGGGGGCCGGCAGCGGGAAGCGGTGCGGGATCGTGTCCCAGCTCATCTTCTGGACCTCGTCCTCGGACAGGTGCGGATTCCCGTTCAGCGAGTTCACACCGGTCTTGAACGAGTCCTTGACGTACTGCTCCTGCTCCGCGAAGGAACCCGCCGACAACCCGACCCCCACAGCGAAGTTGTTGCCCTTCTGCGTCAGAGCCCGCACACCCCACTCCCAACGCCCACAGAACGTCTCGAACTCCGCCGCAAGCCCGCCATGACCCAACTCCAGCCAGACAGTGGAGGCGGTACGCGCGATCTTCGCCCGCTGGGAAGAACTCGGCGGCTGGATCGGGCACGGAGCGGGCCAGGTCACTACGAGCGCTTTCCTCATGCTCGGGGAAGCCGGCGCGCCGGGCCGCGGGATCTGGCCGTTGACGCTCTACCCGGGCGGCGGGCGTGGCGGCACGGCGGAGGTGGTGTTCCAGCACCTGGCGTCACGCGAACCGTTCACCGACCGCGCATTGCGTTCTGAATTCCTCAGGCAGCTCAACGCCCTGGAGGGCGTCGACATCCCGGAGGGCAAGCTGGAGTTGCGCCCCAACTTCCGTCTGTCACTGCTGGAGAAGGATCAAAACCGCGACCTGCTCGCCGAGACCTTGGCATGGTTCCGGGACCGCTGGCAGAGTCGGGACACAGCCTGAGCGCGCGAGCGCCGAATCTTCAGGAAGGGCGCGCTCCCCTCACACGTCGACGAGCGCGCCCAGGAGGTCCTCACCCCGCCAAGGCACCCGGGTGAGACGAATTACGCACCCTAGGATGGCACCGGCTGTCTCCTCTACGGCTGCGGTCTTCAGGCTCTTCTACCCCGCGTAGCACGTCGCCCTCGACATAGGTGGCCAAGATGACCAGCCGCACTTCGGCGAGGTGAGTGGGTCATCGCTTCCAGCCGTTGGCGGCCGCCCGGCTGATGCGGGTCGGCATCGGCCGGGCAGCAGGCTGTTTCCTGACTGGCTGTTCCGGCAACCGCCCCCTGATCGGGCAGCAGCGCAAGGCTCACACGTTCGTTTCCTGGGTTGAACACGACGTGCCTCATCGCCGGCCATGCCCTCCGCTCGACAGGTCCGGTTTCTGAGCGGGTTCACTTACTACCTCGGCAGATACGGGCTCGCCTTACCGTGCCAGCTGATGCGCAGAGTGTCGCGGGCTCGGGTGGCCGCCGCGAAGCGCAGGGAGCGCGCCTTCAATTCCTCGCGGGCGAGGCGCTTCGGATCGGTGTCGCGGTGGCGCTGGACGACGGAAGCGCGGGGGATGACGCCGTCCCGAGCACCGACGGTGGCGAGTCTCGGGTGTTCGAGGCCTTCTGACGCTTCACCAGAAACAGCGTCAGACGAGCGTCAAGAGTGCCGCCGGACCGCACCCTCAATTGGGCGACGGATGCCCGGGCCCACCCCCCTTCCTTCACGAAACCACAGATCAGCACCCTTCTCGGGCGAGCGGGGAGCGGGGAGCGGGCTACACCCGGTGGCGGTGTGGAATCAGGTGGAGGTGCAGCCCGGACGAGGCCCCTCCCCGACAAACCCGCAGGTCAGGCACCCTTGTCGGCCGGTTCAAGGATCGCCACGCACTCCACATGATGCGTCATCGGAAACAGATCGAACGCCCGCAACGTCCGCACCCGGTACCCGCCCTCCCGGAAGTACGCCAGGTCGCGTGCCAGCGCCGCCGGGTCGCACGCGACGTACGCGATGCGGCGGGCGCCGAGGCCCGTCAGGTGCTTGACGACCTGCTTGCCGGCGCCTGCGCGGGGCGGGTCGAGGACGATCAGGTCGCACTCGGTGATGCCGGTGCGCGGCAGGACCTGGTCGACTTTGCCGTGTTCGATGCGGACCCGGTCCAGGTCCTTCAGGTTGTGGCGGGCGTCCTCGACGGCGCGCTTGCCGGACTCGATGCCGAGGACGGCGCCCTTCTCGCCGATGCGCTGGCCGATGGCGCCGGCGAACAGGCCGACGCCGCAGTAGAGGTCGAGGGCCATGTCGTTCTTGCGGGGCAGGAGGCCCTGCATGACGGCGCGGACCAGAGTGTCGGCGGCCTGCGGGTGGACCTGCCAGAAGCCGCCGGAGCCGACGCGGTAGGTGCGGTCGTCGGCGCGCTCGCGGACGAAGGCACGGCCGTGCACGCGGTGGACACCGCCGTCGCGTTCGTCGACGCGCATTACCGAGACGGGCTTGTCGAGCTCGACCAGGGGCAGTCGGCCGCCGGGCCTCGGAGTGAGGATGACCTGACGGTCGTGCGAACCCGTGGCGGCGATGGCCTCCACCGAGGCCATGCCGGGCCAGTCGCGCTTCTCGATGCCGAGCTCCGTGACGCCGGGGGCCGCGATCAGGCAGCGCTCGACGGGCTCCACGTCGTGCGAGCGGTGCTTGCGCAGGCCGACTTTGCCGTCCTCGTCGATGGCGTACTGGACGCGGGTCCGCCAGGCGGGAACCTCGCCCGCCGGGAGTTTGTCGCCCTCGGCCGGCATGACCGTGCCGTCCCAGCCCGCCTCCTCGGGGGTGAGGCCCGCGAGGCGCTGGAGCTGTTCGGCGATCACTTCGCCCTTGAGGCGGCGCTGGGCGCCGGGCTTGGCGTGCTGCCAGTCGCAGCCGCCGCACTTGCCGGGGCCGGCGTACGGGCAGGGCGCCTCGACGCGGTCCTTGGATGCCTCGATGATCCGTACCGCGTCGGCGCGCAGGAAGCGGGAGTCGCTCTCGCCGTCGGTGACCCTGGCGATCACCTTCTCGCCGGGGAGCGTGTGCCGTACGAAGAGGACCCGGCCCTCCGAGGTGCGGGCGATGCAGTGGCCGCCGTGTGCGACGGGGCCGACCTCGACCTCGTACTCCTCCCCGACCAGCGACGACGTGGGTTCGTTCTGCATGAGGGGGTGGCTCCAGAGATCAAGGGGAAACGGCCGGACAACAACCTACGATTCTACGTGGGTGTCGTCCGACCGTTTACCACGAGCGGAAGCGGAGAGGGGCGGTCAGTTCTTGCTACTGGGTTCCTTGGGCCTGCGCTCCACCGGGCCGCGGCGCACCGAGCCCGGCGCGTTCCACTCGGCGTGCTTCCTGGCGCGCTTCTTGGCCGCCTCGGAGGACTCCAGCTGATACGGCACGGAGGTCACCATGACCCCCGGGGTGAACAGCAGCCGCCCCTTGAGGCGCAGGGCGCTCTGGTTGTGGAGGAGGTGCTCGTACCAGTGGCCGACCACGTACTCCGGGATGTACACGCTCACCACGTCGCGCGGGCTCTCCCGGCGCAGGCTCTTCACGTAGTCGATGACCGGCCGGGTCACCTCCCGGTACGGGGAGTCGAGAATCTTCAGCGGGATGTCGATGCCGCGCCGCTCCCAGTCGTCCTTGAGCGCCTTCGTCTCGGCCGGGTCGACGCTGATGGAGAGCGCCTCCAGCCGGTCCGAGCGGATCAGCTTGGCGTAGGCGAGGGCGCGCAGGGTGGGACGGTGGAGCTTGGAGACCAGGACGATCGAGTGGACCCTGGAGGGCCGGATCGTCTCGTCGGACGGGGTCTCGTCGGCGGCGATCTCCTCGGCAACCCGGTCGTAGTGCCTGCGGATCGCGGTCATCGTCGCGAAGAAGATGCACATGCCGAGCAGGGCGACCCAGGCACCGTGGGTGAACTTGGTGACCAGGACGACCACGAGGACGAGGCCGGTCAGGAAGGCACCGAAGGCGTTGATCGCGCGGGAGCGGATCATGTGGCGGCGCTTGTCGGCGTCCTTCTCGGTGCGCAGGTGGCGGTTCCAGTGGCGGACCATGCCGGTCTGGCTGAGCGTGAAGGACACGAACACGCCGACGATGTAGAGCTGGATCAGCCGGGTCGAGTCGGCGCCGTAGATGACGACGAGCAGGGCGGCCGCGCCGGCGAGCAGCACGATGCCGTTGGAGAAGGCGAGGCGGTCGCCGCGGGTGTGCAGCTGGCGCGGCAGGTAGCGGTCCTGGGCGAGGATCGAGCCGAGCACCGGGAAGCCGTTGTACGCCGTGTTCGCCGCGAGGAACAGCACCAGGGCGGTGGCCGCTGCGAGCACGATGAAGAAGAAGCTGCCGTTGCCGAAGACGGCCTCGGCGACCTGCGTGATCACCGGGTCCTGCACATAGCCGGGGCCGACCGGCACACCGCCCTTGAGCAGGTCGTGTCCAGGGTCCTCGGCCATCCGGACCTTGGTGACCAGAGCCAGGGCGATGATGCCGACGAGCATGGTGATGGCGAGCACGCCCATCATCGACAGCGTCGTCGCCGCGTTCTTGGACTTGGGCTTACGGAAGGCCGGGACGCCGTTGGAGACCGCCTCGACGCCGGTGAGCGCGGCACAGCCGGAGGAGAAGGCACGCAGCAGCAGGAAGACAAGGGCGAAGCCCGCGAGGCCCTCCTGCTCTGCCTTGATGTGGAAGCCGGCGGTGGGCGCGCGCATGGTGTCGCCGAGCACGAGAGCGCGGTAGGCGCCCCACGCGATCATGATGAAGACGCCCACGACGAACACGTACGTCGGAATCGCGAAGAGCGACCCGGACTCCTTGACGCCGCGCAGGTTCATCAGCGTCAGCAGCAGGATCACCGCGACAGCGCACAGCACCTTGTGCTCGACCACGAACGGGATCGCCGAGCCCAGGTTCTCGATGCCGGAGGTGATGGAGACGGCGACGGTGAGGACGTAGTCCACGAGCAGCGCGCTGGCGACCGTCAGGCCGGCCTTGGGGCCGAGGTTGGTGGTGGCGACCTCGTAGTCGCCGCCACCGCTCGGGTACGCGTGCACGTTCTGCCGGTACGACGCCACCACGGTGAACATCACCACCACGACCGCCAGGGCGATCCACGGGCTGAAGTGGTACGCCGACACGCCCGCGACGGACAGGACGAGCAGAACCTCGCCAGGCGCGTAGGCAACAGAGGACAGGGCGTCGGAGGCGAAGACGGGGAGGGCGATGCGCTTCGGCAGGAGCGTTTCTCCGAGCCGGTCACTGCGCAGTGCGCGCCCGATCAGGATCCGTTTGGGCACGTCGGTCAGTTTGGACACGCAGAGGATCGTAAGCGTTCCGTATGGAAGCCGCAGACGCACCACCCCCGTGGCCCCGCAATCTCCTGCACTCGGAGGAAAAAGCCACGAAATCCTTAACGGAATCCTTGCACTAGGCGTCCGCGAAAAGGGCGCTGTAACCATTCAATGCGGGCTGACCGCCGAGATGTGCGTAAAGGACGGTGGAATCGCGGGCGATCTCGCCACGTGTCACGAGGTCGATCGTCCCCGCCATCGACTTCCCCTCGTACACGGGGTCGGTGACCATTCCCTCGGTGCGGGCGGCGAGCCGCATGGCGTCGAGGGTCGTGTCGTCGGGGATGCCGTAGGTGCCCGCGTGGTAGCGCTCGTCGAGCTCGATGTCGTCCACGGTGAGCTCCCGGCGCAGCCCGATGAGCCGTGCGGTGGCCGCCGCGATCCGGGCGATCTGCTCGCGGGTACGGACGGGCTCGGCGGATGCGTCGATGCCCAGTACGCGTCGCGGGCGGGCGCCCTCCTCCTCCAGCGCGGCGAAGCCCGCGACCATGCCGGCCTGGGTGGAGCCGGTCACCGAGCAGACCACCACGGTGTCGAAGAACACGCCGAGTGCGCGTTCCTGCTCGGCGACCTCGTAGGCCCAGTTGGCGAAGCCGAGCCCGCCCAGCGGGTGGTCGGACGCGCCCGCAGGAATGGCGTACGGCCTGCCGCCGCTCTCCTCCACCTCGCGCAGCGCCTGCTCCCAGCTCTCCTTGACCCCGATGCCGAACCCGGCGCGCACCAGACGGACGTCGGCACCGGCCAGACGGCTGATCAGGATGTTGCCGACCTTGTCGTAGACGGCGTCGGGCCACTCGACCCAGCTCTCCTGGATGAGTACGCACTTCAGACCGGCGCGGGCGGCCACCGCCGCGACCTGGCGGGTGTGGTTGGACTGGACGCCGCCGATGGACACGAGGGTGTCGCAGCCCTTCGCGAGGGCGTCGGCGACGAGGTATTCGAGCTTGCGGGTCTTGTTGCCGCCGTAGGCGATGCCGGAGTTGCAGTCCTCCCGCTTGGCCCAGACCTCGGCGCCGCCGAGGTGCTCGGTGAGCCGGTCGAGCCGGTGCACGGGAGAGGGGCCGAAGAGGAGGGGGTAACGGTCGTACGAAGAGATCGAGATCGACACTGGGGCTCCCTTGGTCGGGGTGGGTGAGGTGGGGTGGGTCCGCTGGCGCTCGGAATCGCTCGGCCGGTGGGCATCGCGCGTTGCGGGCTACTCGAACGGTTCGTCGGCCAGCTCTTCGAGCGCCCGCCAGATCTCGGCGGTGATCCGGACCGCGGCTTCGGCGTCACGCGCCGCGCACGCCTCGATCAGCTGATCGTGCAGTTCTGCGGAGCCGTGCGCGGAGCCGGCCGTGCCGAACTGCCGCCATTCCAGACGCCGGATCAAGGGCGTGTAGCGCTCGACGGTGGCGTCCACGGCCCGGTTGCCGCAGGCGGTGACGAGGACGTCGTGGAGCCGGTCGTCGGCGCGCAGCGCCTCCGCCACGTCGCCACGGTCGGCCGCTTTCCGGAACCGGTCGTTGGCCGCGCGCATCACAGTGATGTCCGCGTCCGTCAGGTGGGGTACGGCGGTCCTGGCCGCCAGTTCCTGCATGGCCCGTACGACGGCCGCGGCGTCCCGGACGTCGCCCGGCACCAGCCGGGTCACCCGGGTGTAGCTCTGCGGCTTGGACTCGACGAGGCCCTCACCGGTGAGCCGGGACAGTGCGTCGCGGACCGGGGCCCGGGAGAGTCCGAGGCGTTCGGCGAGGTCGGCGTCGCGGACGGGGGCTCCGGGCGGGATGTCGCCGCGGACGATGGCGTCGCGGATCGCTTCGTAGGCGGTGTCCCGCAACAGGGTCCGCCGGACGGGGCGCAGGGTCTCCATGGACTGACATGTTAGATGTCTGTGCGCTCCGTACTCAAGGGTCCGTCCAGTAGGTCACGCGGGGGTCGTCCGATGGGTTCGCCTCATGCGCTTCACGGATACGTCCGGGGGTGGGTCGCCTCGCGAGTTCACCCGTCGGCGGCCGCGATCGGCGGTCTTCGCCGTCCACCGCGCGGGGCACGGCGAAAGCGCAGTCGGATGAGGCTTCGCACTTCGGGCCGCATAAGCTCATCCTGGGCAACGGGACACACCGTTGCCCCGTTGTTTGCCCGGCAAGCTGAGAAAGAAGTGTGAGCAGGGTGTTTTCGCAGGTCAGCCGGACAACCAGGACTGCGAGGTAGGCGCAAGGTGCACATCGTCATCATGGGCTGCGGGCGAGTAGGAGCCGCTCTCGCGCAGACCCTGGAGCAGCAGGGGCACACGGTCGCCGTCGTCGACCAGGACCCGACGGCCTTCCGCCGTCTCGGGTCCGGATTCGGCGGACGGCGCGTCACGGGTGTCGGCTTCGACCAGGACACCCTCCGCGAGGCGGGTATCGAGGAGGCCGGTGCGTTCGCCGCGGTGAGCAGCGGCGACAACTCGAACATCATCGCCGCCCGGGTGGCCCGCGAGATGTTCGGCATCGAGAATGTCGCGGCGCGGATCTACGACCCCCGGCGTGCCGAGGTCTACCAGCGTCTCGGTATCCCCACGGTCGCCACCGTGCGCTGGACCGCGGACCAGATGCTGCGGCGGCTGCTGCCTTCCGGCGCCGAGCCGCTGTGGCGGGATCCGAGCGGCGGCGTGCAGCTCGCGGAGGTGCACACCACCCCGTCCTGGATCGGCCACAAGATCAGCACGCTGCAGGAGGAGACGGGCGTCCGCGTGGCGTTCCTCACCCGGCTGGGCGAAGCCATACTGCCCACCTCGCAGACGGTGCTGCAGGAGGGCGACCTGGTCCACGTGATGATGCGTACGGACGAGATCGCGAAGGTCGAGGCGGCCTTCGCCGAGGGTCCTGAGGAGGGCGGTCACTGATGCGCGTCGCAATTGCCGGGGCCGGTGCGGTGGGCCGTTCCATCGCGGGCGAGCTGCTGGAGAACGGGCACGAGGTGCTGCTCGTCGACAAGGCACCGACCGCCATCTCGGTGGAGCGGGTGCCGATGGCCGAGTGGCTGCTGGCGGACGCCTGCGAGATCACCTCGCTCGACGAGGCGGCGCTGCAACGCTGCAACGTCGTGATCGCCGCGACCGGCGACGACAAGGTGAACCTGGTCGTCTCGCTGCTCGCCAAGACGGAGTACGGCGTGCCGAGGGTCGTCGCCCGGGTCAACAACCCGAAGAACGAGTGGCTGTTCAACGAGGCCTGGGGCGTCGATGTCGCGGTCTCGACGCCTCGCCTGATGTCGGCCCTGGTCGAGGAGGCGGTGAGCGTCGGCGATCTGGTGCGGCTGCTGCGCTTCAGTCACGGTGACGCCAACCTGGTCGAGCTGACGCTGCCCCCGGAGTCGGCGCTGGCCGGCACCCAGGTCGGCGAAGTGGCCTGGCCCGAGGACACCTCGCTGGTCACCATCATCCGCGGGCAGCGGGTTCTCACGCCGAGCACCGAGGAGACCCTGGAAGCCGGCGACGAGCTGCTGTTCGTAGCCGCGCAGGCACGCGAGGAGCAGCTGGAGGACCTGCTGTCGGTACGCCGGGGCGACTCGGACGACTGATCCACAAGGCGTGCATCAGGGCAGAGGTACGGGAGGGGCCCGGAACCGTGTGACACGGTTCCGGGCCCCTCCCGTACGCCTCGGGACTCCCGTACGTCTCAGAACTCCTGGTTGCGCGCCACGGCGGCCGCTGCCGCCTCGGCCGCCTTACGGTCCTTCTCCGCCTGCTCCTCGGCCTCCATCTCGGCGAAGACGTCGATGGGCGGCGGAGCCTTGGCGAGGAAGACCCAGGTCAGATAGACCGCGAGCAGGAACGGCGGGATCTTCAGGGCGACCAGGATCCAGCCGAGCTGCGTGGTGTCGGCCCACCAGTACAGCGGGAAGAGGATCGCGCACTTGGCGAGCAGGATCAGGCCCCAGGCGTAGCTGGCCTTGGCGTACGCCTTCTTACGGCCGGGGTTCCTGGTGCGCCAGGAGAGGTTCTCCTTGAACACCGGCCCCAGGATCAGACCGATCAGCGGCACCCCGGCAAGGGTGGTGATCAGGTAGGCGAGGGCCAGACCGAGCGTGTAGAGCATGCCCGGCAGATAGAAGTCCTTGGCGTTGCCCGTCATCATCGCGAAGACCACGCCGAAGGCCACACCGAAGACGCCGCTGAAGGCGTGCTTGACGGTGTCCTTCCGGATCAGCCGCACGGCGACGAGGATCAGGGACACCGCCAGGGCCGCGATGGCCGAGCTGTGCAGATCCTTGTTGATCGTGAAGATGGTGACGAACAGCAGCCCGGGAAGGACCGTCTCCACCATGCCCCGGACACCGCCGAAGGCCTCGAAGAGCGCGGCCTCGGTGACCGCCTTCGCTTCGGCCTCCTGCTGGTCGGTGCGGGTGGTGCGGTCCGTGTCGGACGTCGGCTTGTCGAGAGACGTCACCGGCTACTCCTTGCCGAGCGGTCGGAGTTCGTATTTGGGATTGAACAGCACCCGGCGTCCGTGACTCATGGCGATCCGGCCCGAGGCGATGAGCTTGCGGCCCGGTTCTATGCCCACGATGGAGCGCCGGCCCAGCCAGACAACGTCCAGCGGCGCGGTGCCGTCGAAGAGCTCGGCCTCCAGGGCGGGCACTCCGGCGCGCGGCCGCAGGGTGACGGTCCGCAAGGTACCAGTCACCTTCACGATCTGGCGGTCGGTGCATTCGGAGATCCGCGTGCAGCCCGAGGCCTGCGAGTCCTCCTGCAGCTCCTCGGACTCGAGGTCCTCCTGGGAGCTGGAAAGCCGGTCGAGCATCCGACGGAAGCGGCCGGACGGCTTTTCCGCCTTGCCGGACTTGTCGGATCGAGGAACAGCACTCATACCCGAAGGGTACCGGTCCCGGCTGCTCCGAGCGGGTGCCTCCGGTCTCACTCGAACGAGTGGCCGGACATAGGGCGCGAAAGGCGGCCCGCCACCCGTGCGGGTCACGGAGGACGGCCCGCCCAGCCTGCTGTCCGGCCCTGCCGCCCGTTCAGCCGCGCTCGAAGCGGTACCCCATGCCCGGTTCGGTGACGAAGTGCCGGGGGTGCGAGGGGTCGGCCTCCAGTTTGCGCCGCAGCTGGGCCATGTAGACCCGCAGATAGTTGGTCTCGGTGCCGTACGAGGGCCCCCAGACCTCCTGGAGCAGCTGCTTCTGGCTGACCAGTCGGCCGCTGTTGCGGACCAGGACCTCCAGCAGGTGCCACTCGGTGGGGGTGAGCCGTACGTCGCGCCCCTCGCGGTGGACCTTCTTGGCCGCCAGGTCGACGGTGAACCCCTCGGTCTCGACGATCACGATGTCGTCGGAGCCCTGCTGCCCGACGGGCTCGGCGCGGCGGACCGAGGCGCGCAGCCGGGCCAGCAGCTCGTCCATGCCGAACGGCTTGGTGACGTAGTCGTCCGCGCCGGCGTCCAGCGCCTCCACCTTCTCGTCGGAGGTGTGACGGGCGGACAGCACGAGAATCGGCACCCGGGTCCAGCCGCGCAGCCCCTTGATCACCTCGACGCCGTCCATGTCCGGCAGCCCGAGGTCGAGGACGACGACGTCGGGGTGGCGGGCGGCGGCGAGCTGGAGGGCGGTCGCGCCGTCGGGCGCCGCGTCCACCTCGTACTTGCGCGCCTTCAGGTTGATCACGAGGGCGCGTACGATCTGCGGCTCGTCGTCGACCACAAGCACCCGGGTCATGGGGGCCCTGCCTTTCTGCTGTACGGCGATCTCCCGGGAGGTACCGGAGATCATGAGGTGAACTGCGTGATCATGCGGTGAACCGCGTGCTCACGGAGATGGTCCGCGCGGTCATGAGGTGTCCCGCGTGGTCATGAGGTGACCCGCGCGGGCAGGCCGGGGCTGACCGGAACGTATCCCGACGCCGCCTTGAGGGTCAGGACCATGGTGAGGCCGCCGCCGGGAGTGTCCTCGGCGTCCAGCGTGCCGCCCATGGACTCCACGAAACCGCGGGCCACGGCGAGCCCCAGCCCGACGCCCGCGCCGCGCGGGGCGTCGCCGTAGCGCTGGAAGGGCTCGAAGATGCGCTCCTTGGCCTCGTCGGGGACGCCGGGGCCGCGGTCGGCCACCCGTAGCTCGACGCGTCCGCCGAGTGCGCTGGCGGCCACGGTGACGCGTTCCGCGTAGCGGCTGTACTTCACGGCGTTCTCGACGATGTTGGCGACGGCCCGCTCGAGCAGCCCGGGATCGACCTCGACCATCGGCAGGGTCTCGGGGATGTCCAGGTCGACGCTGTCCTCGGGGACACCGCCGAGCGCCATCGGGACCACCTCGTCGAGGTCGATCTCGCGGATCAGCGGGTTGACGGTGCCGGTCTGGAGCCTGGACATGTCCAGGAGGTTGCCCACGAGGTGGTCGAGGCGGTCGGCGCCGTTCTCGATGCCCTCCAGGAGTTCGGCCTGGTCCTCGTCGGACCAGGCGACGTCGTCGGAGCGCAGGGAGCTGACGGCGGCCTTGATGGCGGCGAGCGGGGTGCGCAGATCATGGCTGACGGCGGCGAGCAGCGCCGTCCTGATCCGGTTGCCCTCGGCGAGCCGCCGGGCCTCCTCCGCCTCGTCGACCAGGCGCTCCCGCTCCAGTACGACGGCGGCCTGTGCGGCGAACGCGCCGAGCACCCGCCGGTCCTCGGCGGGCAGCACCCGCCCGGAGAGCGCCAGTGCCATGTGGTCGCCGACGGGCATGTCCACGTCGGCGTCCTCCGGCCGGGCCACCGGGCCCGGCCCGACGCTCCCGGCGCATGTCCACGGGTCGACGTCGCTCTCGCGTTCCAGCAGCGCGACGGACTCCATGCCGAAGGTCTCGCGGACCCGGTCGAGGAGGGCGTCCAGCGTCGTCTCGCCGCGCAGCACACTGCCCGCCAGGAACGAGAGGATCTCCGACTCGGCGCGCAGCCGGGCCGCCTGATGGGTGCGGCGGGCCGCCAGATCCACGACCGAGGCGACCGAGACCCCCACCGCGAAGAAGATCAAGATGGCGACGAAGTTCTCCGGGTCCTGCACCGTCAGGGTGTGGGTGGGCGGGGTGAACCAGTAGTTCAGCAGCAGCGAGCCCGCGGCGGCCGACGCGAGGGCGGGCAGCAGTCCGCCGATCAGGGCCGCGGCGACCGTCATGAAGAGGTAGAGCAGTACGTCGTTGGCGAGCCCCGGGCCGTTGCCCAGGTGGGTCAGGAGCAGCGTGAGGAGGGCCGGGCCGCCCACCCCGACCAGCCAGCCCCAGATGATCCGGACCCGGCCCAGCCGGGCGCCGCGGGCGATGGGCAGGCCGCGCCCCTTGGCGACCTCTTCATGGGTGACGATGTGGACGTCGAGGTCGGGCCCGGAGTCGCGGGCGACGGTGGCGCCCACCCCGGGCCCGTAGATGTACTGCCAGGCTTTGCGGCGGCTGGAGCCGAGGACGATCTGGGTGGCGTTCACCCCACGGGCGAATTCGAGGAGCGCCGAGGGTATGTCGTCGCCGATGACGTGGTGGAAGGTGCCGCCGAGGTCCTCCACGAGGGTGCGCTGGACGGTGAGTTCCTTGGGCGACGCGGAGGTCAGCCCGTCGCTGCGGGCGATGTAGACGGCGAGGATCTCGCTGCCCGATCCCTTGGCCGCCATCCGGGACGCGCGGCGGATGAGCGTACGGCCCTCGGGGCCGCCGGTGAGTCCGACGACGATGCGTTCGCGGGCCTGCCAGGTGGTGCGGATGTTGTGCTCGCCGCGGTACTGCTGGAGGTATTCGTCGACCCGGTCGGCGACCCATAGCAGGGCCAGCTCGCGCAGGGCGGTCAGGTTGCCGGGGCGGAAGTAGTTGGACAGCGAGGCGTCGATCCGGTCCGGCTTGTAGATGTTGCCGTGGGCCATCCGGCGGCGCAGCGCCTGTGGCGACATGTCGACGAGTTCGAGCTGGTCGGCCCGGCGGACGACCTCGTCGGGGACGGTCTCGCGCTGCCGAACGCCGGTTATCGCCTCGACGACGTCACCGAGCGACTCCAGGTGCTGGATGTTGACGGTGGACACCACGTCGATGCCGGCCTGGAGGAGTTCCTCGACGTCCTGCCAGCGTTTGGCGTTGCGGGAGCCCGGCACGTTGGTGTGCGCCAGTTCGTCCACCAGGGCGACGGCGGGGGCGCGCTCCAGGACCGCGTCGACGTCCATCTCGGTGAAGGCGGCGGAGCGGTACTCGATCTCGCGGCGCCGGACCTGCTCCAGGCCGTGCAGCATCACCTCGGTGCGCGGCCGGTCGTGGTGCTCCACGAAGGCGACGACGCAGTCGGTGCCCCGCTCCACCCGTCGATGGGCCTCGGAGAGCATCGCGTACGTCTTGCCGACGCCGGGTGCCGCACCCAGGTAGATCCGAAGCTTGCCGCGTGCCATGGCCCCATTGTCTTCTCTTGAACCCGGCTGCGTCCGATGTGGCAGCCGCTTCGAAGCTACCCCGCGAATTGTCGACAAATGGGGCGGCGGGTGGGGTGAGGGACCGAATTGACAGGATTCTGACGCCGAGGACGGGCCGCTGGCGCCCCCGGAAGGCTCCCGCGGCCCCGCTCGCTACGCGTGCTCGACGATGTGGCCGTCGCTCAGCTCCAGCACCCGGTCCGCCAGCCCCAGCAGCTGGGCGTCGTGCGTCGCCACCAGCGCGGTGACGCCCTCGCTCCGCACCACCGCCCGTAGCAGCTCCATCACCGCGAGTCCGGTCTCCGCGTCGAGCTGTCCGGTCGGCTCGTCCGCGATCAGCAGGGCGGGCCGGTTGGCGAGTGCGCGGGCGATGGCGACGCGCTGCTGCTGGCCCCCGGAGAGCTCGCCCGGGCGCTGGGCGGCGTGGTCGGCGAGGCCGACCAGGGAGAGCAGCAGTGCCACCCGGTCCTCGCGCTCGCGCGGGTCCGCCTTGCGCAGCCGCATGGGCACGCCGACGTTCTCCGCCGCGGTCAGGATCGGTATGAGGCCGAACGACTGGAAGATGAAGCCGATCCGTTCCCGGCGCAGTTCCAGGAGTCCGTCCTCGCCGAGTTCGGCGAGGTCCGTGCCGTCGACGGTGATCCGGCCGCCGTCGGGGCTGTCGAGCCCGCCGAGCAGGTTGAGGAGGGTCGTCTTGCCCGAGCCCGAGCGGCCCTTGAGCGCGACCAGCTCACCGCGCGGCACCTCGAAGGACACCCCGCGCAGCGCGTGCACCGCTCCGGCGCCGGATCCGTACGAACGGTGCAGGTCCTCGACCCGGACCATGGGTCCGCCGGCCCGTTCCTCCGCGACCGCGGTACCGCCCTGTCCGTCGACGCCCGCCCGGTCGGTGCTCTCGGTCATGTCTCTCCCCGTAAACGTGCTCGGTCCCCGTAGGCCGCCAGTATGTGCAATGCGCACAGCGCTGGACAATGGCCGACGGCTGTCGGCCCCCGGCCGACCGGACGCCGATGTGGCGGCCGTGCCGCGCCGCCCTGCGAAGTGCTACCGCTTCCCGACAACTTCACGACAACTTTCTGACACCGGCCGACCAGCCTGGCCGACGTCCGGGCCGGCGGGGCGAGCGCCCCGTCCTGACCGTCCGGACCGTCTCGAAAGGGTGCGTATGACGTCACGCAGGAGCCTTCCCCGGCTGGCGGCCGCGGTTCTCGGGGTATCCCTGACCCTGTCCGCGGTCCCCGCCGCCACCGCGGACACCCGGTCCCCCACGGCCCCTACCGCCCCCACCGTCTCCGAGCAGCAGGTCATGCCCCACCTGCGCGCCCTCCAGCGCATCGCGGACCGCAACGGCGGCAACCGCGCGCACGGCACTAAGGGGTACGCGGAGTCGGTGGCGTACGTGAAACGCGCCCTGGACCGGGCCGGATTCCGTACGAAGCTGGTCCCCTTCACCCATGACGGCGCCGCAGGCAACAACCTGATCGCCGACTGGCCGGGCGGCGACCCGGACCATGTGCTGATGACCGGCGCCCACCTCGACAGCGTGAAGGAGGGTCCGGGGATCAACGACAACGGCTCGGGGTCGGCCGCGGTCCTGGCCACCGCACTCCAGGTGGCCAGGACCGGCCTGAAGCCCGAACGGCACCTGCGGTTCGCGTGGTGGGGCGCCGAGGAGCCGGGCTGATCGGCTCGGCGGAGTACGTCAGGAAGCTCTCCGCCGCCGAGCGCCGCAGGATCGACGTCTACCTCAACTTCGATCAGGCAGGCAGCAGGAACACCCGGCAGTGGCTCGTGATCCACGACGACGAGCACGGTGAGACGGAGGCCCAGCAGGCGTTCGAGGCATGGTTCGCCGAGCGGGACATCCCCACCTTCGACATCGGCGTCGGCGGCTCGGACCACGAGTCGTTCGGCAACGCGGGCATCCCGTCCTCCGGCTTCAGCACCGGCATCTCGGACTGCATCCACGAGGCGTGCGACGACCTCTCCAACGTGGATCCGGAGACGGAACGGACCAGCACCGACGCCCTCGTCGGCGTGCTGTGGAAACTCGCCGCCACCACACCCCGGCACTGACCGGCCGCCCCAGGAATCGAGACATGCGCAGACTGCCGAACCACCGCCGCACAACCGCCGCCCTCGCGGCCGCCGTCGTGAGCGGCATCGTACTGACCGCGCTCCCCGCCTCGGCCGCCGTTCCCGCCTCGGCCACCACCGGCGCACCGGGTCTCGGCGACCCGTACTTCCCCGACGACGGCAATCCCGGGTACGACGTCTCCCACTACGACGTCCGCATCGCCTACGACCCGGCGCACACCGACCGGCTCGACGGCGACACCACCGTCACCGCCCGCGCCCTGACCCGTCTGGACCGGTTCAGCCTGGACCTCAAGGGCTTCACCGTCGCATCGGTCGAGGTCGACGGCGTCCCGGCGAAGGCGGTCTCCCGTTCCGGCGCCCATGAACTGGTCATCACCCCGGCCCGCCCGGTGGCCAAGGGCACCACTTTCAGGACCCGGGTGAAGTATGCGGGCCGACCCGACCCCGAGGGCTGGCACACGCTGCGGACCGGCGGCGCGAACGTGGCGGGCGAACCGCACTCCGCGACCTCCTGGTACCCCGCCAACGACCACCCGTCCGACAAGGCCACCTTCGCCCTCACGGCGACGGTCCCCAACGGCTGGACGGCCATCGGCAACGGCCTGCCCGGCCCTTCGAGCGTCAAGGACGGCAGCAGGACCTTCCGCTGGTTCGAGAACCGGCCGATGGCCACCTACCTCAGCACGGTCGCCATCGACCGGTTCACCGTCCACCGCGGCCGGACCGCCGCCGGGACACCGGTCATCACGGCGTACAGCCCGGATGCCGTCATCGACGCCGAGGCGGAGGCCCAGCAGACGGAGATCCTGGACTTCCTGGCCGCGAAGTTCGGCCCGTACCCGTTCTCCTCCGCGGGCGCCATCGTCGTCGGGGCCGCCGAAGGACCTTCCGACGGCCCCCTCGCCCTGGAGACACAGAGCCGCCCCACCTACGGCGCCATGCTCTTCGACGCCTCGATGGTCCACGAGAACACCCACCAGTGGTTCGGTGACAGCGTCTCGTTCAAGGACTGGCGGGACGGCTGCGTCGCCGAGTGCTTCGCCCAGTACGCGGGGCAGTTGTGGGAGGAGCACAAGGGCGCCGACCTGGACCGGGACTACTACCGGTCCGAGGTGGAGGAGTACGCCGACGACCCGTCGTTCTGGTCCGTCAGGCTCTACGACCCGGGACCGGGCCGGGAGCTGGACCCGGCCCTGTACTCCAAGGGCTCGCTGATGCTGCACGCCCTGCGCCGCACGGTGGGCGACGAGGCGTTCTTCCGGACGCTGCGGACCTGGACCCGCGAGCACGCGTACGGCAATGCCTCGTTCCGGCAGTTCGAGGAGCTGGCGGCGAAGGTCTCGGGCAAGGACCTCAAGGGCTTCTTCGCGGCGTGGGTGGACGGCACGGTGGTCCCGCCGCGGAAGTACCTGTACCCCGGCACCCTGGGCACCCCGGCCCGGTGAACAGGCGTGGCGGGGCGCCGGGTCGGGCCCCGGCGCCCCGCCACGCGGCTTCCTCGGCCCTCACTTCACCAGTTCCCCGAGGGCGATGTTGAGCTGGAGGACATTGACCCTCGGCTCCCCCACGAAGCCCAGGATCCGGCCGTCCGTGTGCTGCTCGACGAGCTTCTCCACCTGGCCGACGGAGAGGTGGTTCCGCTCGGCCACCCGGCGCACCTGGAGCTGCGCGTACGCCGGGGAGATGGCCGGGTCGAGGCCGGAGCCGGAGGAGGTGACGGCGTCGGCCGGCACGTCCGAGGAGCTGACCGGGTGGCCGGGGACGGAGTTGTCCTTGACCACGGCGGCCTTGGCGGCCGTCACCCAGTCGATGAGTTCCTTGTTGTCGCCGGAGCGGTTGGTCGCACCGGAGAGGATCAGCTTGTACTGGTTGTTGACGCTGTTGGTGCCCAGGCCGTTGGAGGGGCGCGGCTGGAACCACTTGAGGTCCGGGGCCGCGGTCTCCTGCCCCTTCTTCAGCGGCAGGTCGTAGCGCTGGCCGATGAGTTCGGAGCCGACGACCTTGCCGTTCGCGGTGATCTCGGAGCCGTTGGCCTGGTGGGGGAAGACGCCCTGGGCGACGCCGGTGACGGCGAGCGGGTAGAGCACGCCGCAGACGACGGTGAGGACGAGCAGGGCGCGCAGCCCGGCCCAGAGCAACCGGGCTGTGTTTGTCAGGGAGTTGTTCATGGCAGGTCAGCCGATTCCTAAATTCAGTTCAGCCCGGGTACGAGGGAGATGACCATGTCGATGATCTTGATGCCGATGAACGGGGCGACCAGACCGCCGAGTCCGTAGATCCCGAGGTTGCGCCGGAGCATCGAGTCGGCGCTGCTGGGCCGGTAGCGCACGCCCTTCAGGGCGAGCGGCACCAGCGCGACGATGATCAGCGCGTTGAAGATCACTGCCGACAGGATCGCGGACTGGGGCGAGGACAGCTGCATGATGTTGAGCTTGTCCAGGCCCGGATAGACCACCGCGAACATCGCGGGGATGATCGCGAAGTACTTCGCGACGTCGTTGGCGATCGAGAACGTCGTCAGGGCGCCACGGGTGATGAGCAGCTGCTTGCCGATCTCGACGATCTCGATCAGCTTCGTGGGGTTGGAGTCCAGGTCCACCATGTTCCCGGCCTCCTTGGCGGCCGAGGTGCCGGTGTTCATGGCCACGCCGACATCCGCCTGGGCGAGCGCCGGGGCGTCGTTCGTGCCGTCCCCGGTCATCGCGACGAGCTTGCCGCCCGCCTGCTCCCGCTTGATGAGGGCCATCTTGTCCTCGGGCGTGGCCTCGGCGAGGAAGTCGTCGACGCCGGCCTCATCGGCGATGGCCTTCGCGGTCAGCGGGTTGTCGCCGGTGATCATGACCGTACGGATGCCCATCCGGCGCAGCTCGTCGAACCGCTCCCGCATGCCCTCCTTGACGACGTCCTTGAGGTGGATGACACCGAGGACCCGGGCCCCCCGCCCGTCCTCCAGGGCCACCAGCAGCGGTGTGCCGCCCGCCTCGGAGATCCTGTCGGTGAGTGCCTGCGCCTCCTGCGCGACGGTGCCGCCGCGCTCCTCGACCCAGGCGAGGACCGAGCCGGTGGCGCCCTTGCGGACCTTGCGCCCGTCCACGTCGACGCCGGACATGCGCGTCTGGGCGGTGAACGCGACCCACTCGGCCTGCCGCAGCTCACCCTGGTGGCGCTCGCGCAGCCCGTACTTCTCCTTGGCGAGCACGACGATCGAGCGGCCCTCCGGCGTCTCGTCGGCCAGCGAGGAGAGCTGGGCCGCGTCGGCCAGTTCGGCCTCCGTCGTGCCCTTGACGGGTACGAACTCGGCGGCCTGCCGGTTGCCGAGCGTGATGGTGCCGGTCTTGTCGAGCAGCAGTGTCGACACGTCACCGGCGGCCTCGACGGCCCGCCCCGACATGGCGAGGACATTGCGCTGCACGAGGCGGTCCATGCCGGCGATGCCGATCGCGGAGAGCAGTGCGCCGATCGTCGTCGGGATCAGGCAGACCAGCAGCGCGGTCAGCACGATCATCGACTGCCGCTGCCCGGCGTAGATCGCGAAGGGCTGGAGGGTGACGACGGCGAGCAGGAAGACGATGGTGAGGGACGCGAGGAGAATGTTCAGCGCGATCTCGTTGGGCGTCTTCTGCCGGGCGGCGCCCTCGACCAGGGCGATCATCCGGTCGATGAACGTCTCGCCGGGCTTGGTGGTGATCTTGACGACGATGCGGTCGGAGAGCACCTTCGTACCCCCGGTGACGGCGCTGCGGTCACCGCCGGACTCCCGGATGACGGGCGCGGACTCGCCGGTGATCGCCGATTCGTCGACGCTCGCGACGCCCTCGACGACGTCTCCGTCGCCGGGGATGATGTCACCGGCCTCGCAGACCACCAGGTCGCCGACGCGCAGCTCGGTGCCGGGCACCCGCTCCTCGTTCCTGCCGATCAGCCGCCGGGCGACGGTGTCGGTCTTGGCCTTGCGCAGCGTGTCGGCCTGCGCCTTGCCGCGGCCCTCGGCGACCGCCTCCGCCAGGTTGGCGAAGATCGTGGTCAGCCAGAGCCAGGCCGCGATCGCCCAGCCGAACCACTCCCCCGGGTCCAGGCACGCCAGCACGGTGGTGAACACCGAACCGATCAGCACGACGAACATGACCGGGGACTTGACCATCACCCGGGGGTCGAGCTTGCGTACGGCGTCGGGGAAGGACCGGATCAGCTGCGCGGGATCGAACAGGCCCGCGCCGACGCGCCCTTCGCTCTGGTGACCCGTGGGCGCGTCCTGGTGCGGTGCCCGGGTGGGGGTGACAGTGGACATCGAGTCCTCTTGCTCCGTACGAGTGGTCATGACGCCAGCCCTTCGGCCAGCGGCCCCAGCGCCAGGGCCGGGAAGTAGGTCAGCCCGGTGATGATCAGGATCGTGCCGACCAGCAGTCCGCTGAACAGCGGCTTGTGCGTGCCCAGGGTTCCCACGGTCGCCGGTACGGGTTTCTGCTCGGCGAGCGAGCCGGCCAGCGCCAGGATGAACACCATCGGCAGGAACCGGCCGAGCAGCATCGCGAGACCGATCGTGGTGTTGAACCACTGCGTGTCCGCGTTGAGCCCGGCGAACGCCGAACCGTTGTTGTTCGCGCCCGAGGTGTAGGCGTAGAGGATTTCGGAGAATCCGTGTGCGCCGGTGTTGGTCATCGAGTGGGGCGGGGTGGGCAGCGCCATCGCGGCGGCGGTGAAGCAGAGCACCAGAGCCGGGGTGATCAGGATGTAGCAGGCCGCGAGCTTGATCTCCCGGGTGCCGATCTTCTTCCCCAGGTACTCCGGCGTGCGGCCGACCATCAGCCCGGCGATGAACACCGCGATGATCGCCATGACGAGCATGCCGTAGAGGCCGGAACCGACACCTCCGGGCGCGATCTCGCCGAGCTGCATGCCCAGCATCGTGATCCCGCCGCCGAATCCCGTGTACGAGTCGTGGAAGGAGTTCACCGCACCGGTGGAGGTGAGCGTCGTGGCCACCGCGAAGATCGACGAGCCGGCGATCCCGAACCGGGTCTCCTTGCCCTCCATCGCCCCGCCCGCGATCTCGAACGCGGGCCCGTGGTGGGCGAATTCGGTCCACATCATCAGGGTGGTGAAGCCCAGCCAGATGACGCCCATCGTCGCGAGGATCGCGTAACCCTGCTTGAGCGAGCCGACCATCCGGCCGAAGGTCCGCGTCATCGCGAAGGGGATGACCAGGATCAGGAAGATCTCCAGCAGGTTGGACAGCCCATTGGGGTTCTCGAACGGGTGGGCCGAGTTGGCGTTGAAGTAGCCGCCGCCGTTCGTGCCCAGCTCCTTGATGGCCTCCTGGGAGGCCACGGCGCCGCCGTTCCACTGCTGCGAGCCGCCCATGAACTGCCCGACCTCGTGGATGCCGGCGAAGTTCTGGATCGCGCCGCAGGCCACCAGCAGCAGCGCGCCGACCACGGCGATCGGCAGCAGGATCCGTACGGTGCCGCGCACCAGGTCGGACCAGAAGTTGCCGAGTTCTCCGGTGCGGGACCTGGCGAAGCCGCGTACGAGGGCCACCGCCACGGCCATGCCGACGGCGGCCGAGACGAAGTTCTGCACGGCGAGGCCGCCGGTCTGCACGACGTGGCCCATGGCCTGTTCGCCGTAGTACGACTGCCAGTTGGTGTTGGCGACGAACGACGCCGCCGTGTTGAACGCCTGGTCCGGGTCGATCGACGCGAAGCCGAGCGAGCCGGGCAGCGAGCCCTGGAGCCGCTGCAGCAGATAGAGGAAGAGGACGCTCACCGCGGAGAAGGCGAGCACTCCGCGCAGGTACGCGGGCCAGCGCATCTGCGTGTTCGGGTCGGCTCCGACGGCCTTGTACATCCACTTCTCGACCCGGAGGTGCTTCGTCGAGGAGTAGACGCCGGCCATGTAGTCGCCGAGCGGACGGTACGCCAGCCCCAGCGCCACCACGAGCGCGAGGACCTGGAGCACACCAGCGAGGACGGGGCTCATATCGCGCTCAGAACCTCTCCGGGTACAGAAGGGCGAGGACGAGATAGCCCAGCAGGGCGACGGCCACTACCAGACCGACGATGTTCTCGGCAGTCACAGCTTCGCCACCCCCTTGGCGACGAGAGCCACCAGTGCGAAGACCGCGATCGTGGTGACGACGAAGGCCACATCGGCCATCGTGTGCTCCTAGATGAGGTACGGATTTCTCGGACCTCTTGAGCAAACCTCCCGCCGCGACCCTCCTGGCCTGCGTTGATGGCTTCCTTACGGAGAACGGCGGGCCCTTGACGGCGCATATACGTGCCCCATACGCGCCCCATACGCGCTCCCTCTGCGCGCTGTCCGGAAACCGCCCCGTACGCAGAACGGCCGGTGGGCCGCACCCCCTCGCAAGGGGATACGGCCCACCGGCCGAAGCTGTGCCGGGCGGCTGCCCGGACCCGCTCAGCGCACCTCGGTGATCTCGGGGCCGCGCTGGAGCTGTCCCATGCCACCGGAGAACTTCGAGCCCTCCTGGCTCTCCTGCTGGACCCCTTCGGGGACCATCTGGGCATCGTCGGGCAGCTTGAGGACGATCGGATCGCGCGGCGCCATAGGACCCTCGCCCCGGACGACCACGGTGTCCCGGAAGATCGTCTCCAGCAGCCCGGCGGCCTCCGGCTGCACGGCGCCCTGGCCGGAGATCACTCCGCGCAGGAACCAGCGCGGACCGTCGACGCCGACGAAGCGCACCAGCTGCACGCCATTCGCCCCGTCCGGGAGCTGTACGGGGACCTGGGCACGCAGCTCCCAGCCCAGCGGGCCCTCGACCTCGTCGATGATCCCGCCCTGCTGGGTGATGCCGGAGGCGATCTCCTCGCGGACCTCGCCCCAGATGCCCTCCTTCTTGGGCGCGGCGAAGGCCTGGAGCTGGACGGCGCTGTCGCGCAGCACCACGGTCGCGGCGACGATCGCGTCACCGGCCACCTCGACGCGCAGTTCCATGCCCTCGACGCCGGGCACGAAGATGCCGCCCAGGTCGACCCGGCCCTCGGCGGGCTGGGAGACCTCGGAGACGTCCCACGGCCCGTCCGGCCGAGGCGCCGGCGGGAGGTTCACCCGACGCGAGCCGCTGTCGGTGTCATCGAGCTCGTCGACGACCTGCTCGGCCTCGCGCGCTTCGTCCGCCACGTCCTCGGCGGAACCACTCTTCTTGCGACGTCCGAACACGTCACTGTCCTTCCCGGTCGGGTACGACCGAAGCGTAGCTGTTCCCGCCCTGGGTAATCCCGCCCCTGACGCCATCGACATCACCGGAAGCATGCCCTCCGGTGGATCCGAAGCCTCCCTCGCCGCGGGCCGAGCCGGGCAGCTCCGCCACCTCGTGGAAGCTCACTTTCTCGACCTGCTGGACGACCAGTTGGGCAATCCGGTCGAACCGCTCGAACCGCACGGGCTCTCGCGGGTCGAGGTTGATGACGATCACCTTGATCTCTCCACGGTACCCGGCATCAACCGTCCCCGGGGCATTCACCAGGGCGACTCCGCAGCGTGCGGCGAGGCCGGAGCGCGGGTGCACGAACGCGGCGTATCCGTCGGGCAGCGCGATCGAGACCCCGGTGGGCAGCACCGCCCGCTCGCCGGGGGCCAGTTCGGCGGCCTCGGTGGTCACGAGATCCGCCCCGGCGTCGCCCGGGTGTCCGTAGTCCGGAATCGGCACGTCCGGATCGACCCGGCGGATCAGTACGTCCACGGGCCGGCGCATCAGGGGTTCACCTCGAAGGCACGGGCGCGCCTGACCTGGTCCGGGTCGGCCATCGCCGCCTGGATCTCGGCCGGGCGGCCGTTCTCGATGAAGTGGTCGACCTTGACCTCGATGAAGAGGGCCTCGGCCCGGACCGCCACGGGCCCGTCCGGGCCGCCGATCCGGCCGGTCGCCCGGGAGTAGATCTTCCGGCCGTGGACCGCGGTGATCTCGGCGTCGAGGTGCAGCACGGTGTCCACCGGCACCGGACGCACGAAGTCGGTCTCCAGCCGGCCGGTCACGGCGATCACCCGCAGGAGCCAGTTCAGCGAGCCGAGCGTCTCGTCCAGCGCTGTGGTCAGAATGCCGCCGTGCGCCAGCCCCGGGGCGCCCTGATGGGCGGCCTTCACCGTGAACTCGGCGGTGACGCTGACGCCGTCACCGGCCCGCGCCTGGAGGTGCAGCCCGTGCTGCTGCCCGTCGCCGCAGCCGAAACAGTGTTCGTAGTGCGCGCCGAGGAGTTCGCCGGGGGCGGGGGCTTCGGGGTGCCGGACCGGTTTCACCGCGTCGGCCGGGGGCTTCAGAGCCGCAGATGTTCCACTCACAGGCGCAGACCTTACCCGCGCGGCTACCCGCGGGTCGCACCGTGCCAAGCTTGGGTTCATGCAGCCTTCCACCCCGCCTTTCGACGAACGACTGACCGCACCCCGTTCGTGGTGGCTCATCGCCCTTCTGGTCGGCATCGCCTGTGCGCTGATGCTGCTGCCGCTCGGCACCCTGCCGCTGCTGGCCGGCCTGGTGGGCGGCACGGCCCTGTCGGCGGTCGCGGTGAGCTCCTACGGCTCGGCCAGGATCCGGGTCGTGGCGGGCGCCCTGGTCGCCGGCGACGCGCGGATCCCCGTGACGGCGCTCGGCGAGGCCGAGGTGCTGGACGAGGAGGAAGCGCGCGCGTGGCGCTCGTACAAGGCGGACACCCGGGCGTTCATGCTGCTGCGCAGCTACATCCCGACGGCGGTCCGGGTGGAGATCACCGACCCGCAGGACCCGACCCCATACGTCTATCTCTCGACCCGCGAGCCGCAGGCCCTGGTGGCGGCGCTCACGGCCGTACGCGCCTGACCGGAGCAGGGGGTGCCCAGGCCCTCGGCGGAGCCGTCAGGGCCGTTCACAGGCCCCAGGGCTGCCGAGCGTGCGCACCACCGGACGCCTCGCGGCGGACGGCAGCCCTTATGCCTCCAGCTCTCCCGGCAGGGCCGTGCTCGGGCCCAGCTGCCGCTCCAGCGGAGGCAGCTCGGGGAGCCGGTCCCAGGGGATCTGGCGCTTGCGCAGGTCCTTCCTGACCCGTTCGGCGAGCTTTCTGGTGTCGCGCCGGTTCATCATGGCGCCGACGGCCGCGCCGATCAGGAACGGGACCAGGTTCGGCAGATCGCGTGCCATGCGCTTCGTGATCTGCTGGCGCAGCTCGCGCTTCATCTGGCCGCCCAGCGCGGCGTTGACCGTCGCGGGGTGCGCGACATCGATTCCGCGCTCCTCCGTCCAGGACGTGAGGTAGGCGGTGGAACGCTGGCCGAGGCCGCCCGGCGGGCGCTGTCCGTAGACCTCGTGCAGCTC
Source organism: Streptomyces sp. NBC_00012 (assembly GCF_045040875.1). Classification (NCBI taxonomy): domain Bacteria; kingdom Bacillati; phylum Actinomycetota; class Actinomycetes; order Kitasatosporales; family Streptomycetaceae; genus Streptomyces; species Streptomyces sp. NBC_00012. Next base: position 2,246,761 of record NZ_CP108309.1, read on the forward strand.
GGCGACGAGCTTCATCTCTATCGCGGCCACACCGGTGATCTCCGCCGCCAGCTCGGCGAGCATGGCGGGCGGTACGGGCAGCATCGCCGCCGCGCCGATTCCGGCGCCGACGGTGGCGGTGCCCTTGCTCGCGCCTGCGATGAGTTTGTCGGCGAGCTCCTCCGGGCCGAGCCCGGGGAACTGCTTGCGCAGGGTTGCCAGATCGCGCACAGGGATGCGGGGAGCGTTCTCGATGATCAGGTCGGCGATATGACCGACCGCCGCCTTGGCACTCTCCCCGCCCTTGCGCACGCCCCGTTTCACTGAACTCAGACGGCCTGCCCCGGTCACGGGCTCCGTCCTGTCGACCTGTCCGGCCCTATCGGCCGCGTCGACTTCTTCGATCGCCGCGACGACCGCTTCGAGCGAGGCCGGCCGGCCTCGCTCGTCATCCCGCTCGCCCGGGGAGGGTGGCAGGGCGGACCGCTCGGCAGACGCTGTCACGCCTTCTGCCGGGCCTGTGCCGCCCTGATACGCCTCCGACGACCTCTTGCGCCGCAAGCGCCGTTTCCGGAACGGTGTGTCGCCTGCCACGGTCGGTGCGACCTAGTCGCAGTCGCGGCAGATCGGCTGGCCGTTCTTCTCGCGTGCCAGCTGGCTCCTGTGATGCACGAGGAAGCAGCTCATGCACGTGAACTCGTCGGCCTGCTTGGGCAGGACCCTCACGGCCAGTTCTTCGTTGGAAAGGTCTGCGCCGGGCAGCTCCAGTCCTTCGGCCGCGTCGAATTCGTCGACGTCGACGGCGGACGCCGTCTTGTCGCTCCGGCGAGCCTTGAGTTCTTCGAGGCTGTCCTGGTCGACGTCGTCATCGGTCTTGCGTGGGGTGTCGTAATCCGTTGCCATGTCGCTCTCCCCCTCTGGGTGTCTGCGGTGTCTCAGCGCACGTAACGCGTGAGAGGCCGGACTTGTGCCCGACCCGAGGCGGAGATTTTGCCTCACATCAAGGTCTGTTACTCAATCGACACCCAAAAGGGCCGCTCAGGAGTGGCCGGCTTGGGTGGCGATGGGGACCGTACACGGTCCCGGTGTCGCGCTCCACGGGCGCCACCCCGTGTACTTCCCGTGATATCGGGCCCCGAAAACCCCGACTTTTGCGGGTTTTCCGGGGGAGCCCCTGGTCACGGAGCGTTGACGGTCGGAAATTCGCTCCTGTGATCGATCACACACGGACGATCCGGGCGCAGGTCCCGAAAATTCCGCTCAAAGCGAACAAAATAATTCGTGCCCGGATCGCTCCACCCGACCTCTCAGACGGGTAGCGAGACGCGCATCACAAGGCCACCGCCTTCCCGGGGCTCCGCGATGATACGGCCACCGTGAGCGCGCGCCACGGACCGCGCGATCGACAGGCCGAGCCCGACCCCCTTGTCGCTGCCCGTTCGCTCCGTACGCAGCCGTCTGAAGGGCTCGAAGAGGTTGTCGATCTCGTACGCCGGCACCACGGGGCCGGTGTTCGAGACCACCAGCAGCGCCTGGCCGCCCTGGAGCTCGGTGGTGACCTCCACCCAGCCGTCCGCCGGGACGTTGTAGCGCACGGCGTTCTGCACGAGGTTCAGCGCGATCCGCTCCAGCAGGACGCCATTGCCCTGGACGACGGCGGGGGCCCGCCCGCCGCGGATCTCCACACCACGTTCCTCGGCCTCGCCGCGAGTCTGGTCGATCGCCCGTGAGGCGACCTCCGCGAGGTCGACCGGTTTGCGCTCGACGATCTGGTTGTCACTGCGGGCCAGCAGCAGCAGGCCCTCGACCAGCTGCTCACTGCGCTCGTTGGTGGCCAGCAGGGTCTTGCCGAGCTGTTTCAGCTCCGGCGGGGCCTGGGGGTCGGACAGGTGGACCTCCAGCAGCGTGCGGTTGATCGCGAGCGGCGTGCGCAGCTCGTGCGACGCGTTGCCGACGAACCGCTGCTGGGCGGTGAAGGCCCGCTCCAGGCGGTCGAGCATCTCGTCGAAGGTGTCGGCGAGCTCCTTCAGCTCGTCGTCCGGGCCGTCCAGCTCGATCCGGCGGGACAGGTCGGTTCCGGCCACCCGGCGGGCGGTGCGGGTGATCCGGCCCAGCGGCGAGAGCACGCGCCCGGCCATCGCGTAACCGAAGGCGAAGGCGATGACGCTCAGCCCGACCAGGGCCAGCAGCGAGCGGTTCAGGAGCGTGTCGAGCGCCTGCTGCCGCTGGTGGTTGACGCAGGAGTTCATCGCCGCGTTGAAGGCTTTCGGAGATGCCTTCTCGGGCAGGTTGCAGACATCGCTGGTGACCTGCCCGTTGACGATCTCGAACGGCAGCTCGCTGCCCACGTGCAGGGCCTGCGCGGCCAGCATGTAGATGATCGACAGCAGCAGGATTCCGGCAATCAGGAACATGCCGCCGTAGAGCAGCGTGAGCCGTATCCGGATGGTCGGGCGCAGCCAGTAGGGGGGCTCCTGCTGTTTGGGCTCCCAGGTGGGCTTCGGGGGCGCCGTCGGCGGCGCGGGGGCGGTGGGCATCGGCCGTCAGATCCGGTAGCCGGAACCGGGCACGGTGACGATCACCGGTGGCTCGCCGAGTTTCCGGCGCAGCGTCATGACCGTCACCCGGACGACATTGGTGAACGGGTCGGTGTTCTCGTCCCAGGCCTTCTCCAGCAGCTGCTCGGCCGAGACGACCGCGCCCTCGCTGCGCATCAGGACCTCCAGCACGGCGAACTCCTTCGGTGCGAGCTGGACCTCCGTCTCGCCCCGGAAGACCTCGCGCCGGTTGGGGTCGAGCTTGATGCCGGCCCGCTCCAGGACGGGCGGCAGGGCCACCGTCGTACGCCGGCCGAGCGCCCGCACCCGCGCGGTGAGCTCGCTGAAGGCGAACGGCTTGGGCAGGTAGTCGTCGGCGCCCAGCTCCAGGCCCTCGACGCGGTCGCTGACGTCGCCGGACGCGGTGAGCATCAGCACTCGGGTGGGCATGCCCAGCTCGACGATCCGACGGCAGACGTCGTCGCCGTGGACCAGGGGGAGGTCCCGGTCCAGCACCACGACGTCGTAGTCGTTGACCTCGATGCGCTCCAGGGCCGCCGCACCGTCGTACACGACATCGACGGCCATGGCCTCCCGGCGCAATCCGGTGGCCACCGCATCGGCGAGCAGCTGCTCGTCCTCCACGACGAGTACGCGCACGGCGCTGTCCTTCCTTAGAAACCTACGTAGAAACTGCAGAACGTCCCGGAGTGCCCACGGTCCGTGGTCCGGACGCCCGTCGGCACGGGTGTGTCCGGCACCATCCTGCCCGCAACGCGCATAAACCGGCGGTAAGACGACGCTGCGCGACCTGGGACTCGGCAGAATTCGCCGGATTTTCGGGCCAGTTGAGGTTTCCCCGGGTTCCGGCCCGGGGAGGACGCATTCACACCCGAGATCACGCCTTGAATGTGGCGTGCCACAGGCCACTCCGTCCCCGGAGAGCGCGTGATCACCCGCCCTACCGCCTCCGTGCGGAGGGAAACCCCGGGCACACCCCCGTGCCACCGACCCACGATGAGGGGGCGCATTATGGACGCTTTCACCGCAGGTCTGCTGCAGCGGATCAAGACCACCGAGTACGACCTCACGAGAGCTCGGGAGACGGGCGACGACTTCCTCGCGGATGTCGAGCAGAGCGAGCTGGACGACCTTCACCGCCTCGCCGCCGAGCACGGCGTCGAAATCGGCGCCACCAGCGTCTGAGCACGTCGATAAGAAGGGCCCCCGATGCCGTGACCGACGTCGGGGGCCCTTCTCGCGCGCCGGGCGGACCTGGTCGGGCCCCGAGGCGCGGCAGACGGCAGTTTGACGACAGGGCCTAGTCGTGCCAGGCGCCGAACTCCTCCAGGAGGGCCTGGAGCGGCTCGAAGACGCCCGGCGTCGCGGCGACCGTCAGTTCGCCGTCGGCGGGCAGCCCGGGACGCCCGCCGGTGTGCGCGCCCGCCTCGCGGGCGATGAGATCACCGGCCGCCAGGTCCCACGGGTGGAGCCCGCGCTCGTAGTAGCCGTCCAGGCGGCCCGCGGCCACATCGCAGAGGTCCACGGCGGCGGAGCCGCCGCGCCGGATGTCACGGAGCCGCGGGATCAGCTTCTGGGCCACGGCCGCCTGGTGCGTACGGACGTCGCTGACGTAGTTGAAACCGGTCGAGACGAGCGCCTGGTCGAGCGGTGGCGCGGGCCGGCAGCGCAGCGCGGCGCCGTCCCCGTACGCGCCGCCCTCGGCGTACGCCCCGCCGCCGAGCACCGCCCGGTAGGTCTCGCGGCGCATCGGGGCCTCCACCACGCCCACGACCCGCACACCGTCCCGTTCGGCGGCGATGGACACGGCCCAGGTGGGCAGCCCGTAGAGGTAGTTCACGGTGCCGTCGAGCGGGTCGATGACCCAGCGGACGCCGCTGCTGCCCTCGGCGCTGGACCCTTCCTCGCCGAGGAAGCCGTCCTGCGGGCGGCGTTCGCTGAGGAAGCCGGTGATCAGCTTCTCGGCGGCGATGTCCATCTCGGTGACGACATCGATCGGGCTGGACTTGGTCGCGGCCACTCCCAGGTCGGCCGGGCGGCCGTCACGGAGCAGCGCGCCCGCGCGTGAGGCGGCCTCCAGGGCGAGGGCGAGCAGTTCTGACAGGTTCGGGTCGGTCACGGCTCTCCAGGGGTCGTGGGCGTACGACGGGGCGGTTACGCGTAGGGGCTGTCGGCCCCCGCTGCGGCGGGCTTCGGGGCCCGGGCCGGGCAGCAGCCGACCGGGCAGAGATCGTGGCTCGGTCCGAGCGCGCCCAGCGCGCACCGCTGTCCGCCCTGACCCCGCTCCGTGGCGGCGCGCTCCAGCACGAGCTCGCGCACGGCCGCGGCGAACCGCGGATCGGCGCCGACGGTCGCCGACCGTCGCACCGGCAGCCCCAGCTCGGCGGCCTTCGCGGTGGCCTCCGTGTCGAGGTCGTACAGGACCTCCATGTGGTCCGAGACGAATCCGACGGGGGCCATCACCGCGGCGGGCACACCGTCCGCGTGCAGCGCCTCCAGGTGGTCGCAGATGTCGGGCTCCAGCCACGGGATGTGCGGGGCTCCGCTGCGCGACTGGTAGACGAGCCGCCAGGGGTACTCGATGCCGGTCTCCTCGCGCACCGCGTCGACGATCAGCCGGGCGACGTCGAGGTGCTCGGCGACATAGGCGCCGCCGTCGCCGTGCGCCGCCACGGGGCCGGAGGTGTCGGCGGCGGAGGTGGGGATGGAGTGCGTGGTGAAGGCGAGGTGCGCCCCGGCCCGTACGTCCTCGGGGAGGTCGGCCAGGGAGGCGAGGACGCCGTCCACCATGGGGGCCACGAACCCGGGATGGTTGAAGTAGTGCCGGAGCTTGTCCACCCGGGGCACCGGCAGCCCCTCCGCCGCCAGGGCGGCCAGCGACTCGGCGAGGTTCTCGCGGTACTGGCGGCAGCCGGAGTAGGAGGCGTAGGCGCTGGTGGCGAGGACGGCGATGCGGCGGTGCCCGGCGGTGGTCATCTCGCGCAGCGTGTCGGTGAGGTACGGCGCCCAGTTGCGGTTGCCCCAGTACACCGGAAGATCCAGACCGTGCTCGGCGAAGTCCTTGCGCAGGGCGTCCAGCAGCGCCCTGTTCTGGGCGTTGATCGGACTGACGCCGCCGAACAGGAAGTAGTGCTTGCCGACCTCCTTCAGCCGCTCCTCGGGGATGCCTCGGCCACGGGTCACGTTCGCCAGGAACGGAACCACGTCGTCCGGGCCTTCGGGGCCGCCGAAGGAGAGCAGCAGCAGGGCGTCGTAGGGAGCGGGATCGCGCAGATCGGACATGACACCGATCCTGCCACCCGCTTCGGACAGCCCTCCCACCGACATCGGCTCCGGAACCCACCCCTCTGCCGGACCGATCGCCCGGAACGTAGGCTGTATCGGTTGGTTTCATGCATTACAGGCGCGTGCGAGCACGCTGTTCCGGAGTCCTCCTTGCCCAGTCCCTATCGCGCGATATTCGCCGCCCCCGGCACCAAGGGGTTCTCGGCGGCCGGATTCCTCGGCCGGATGCCGCTGTCCATGATGGGCATCGGTGTGGTGACCATGATTTCCCAGCTCACCGGCCGATACGGGCTGGCCGGCGCGCTCTCCGCGACGCTGGCGATGTCGGCGGCGGTGATCGGACCGCTGATCTCCCGGCTCGTCGACCGGCACGGACAGCGCCGGGTCCTGCGTCCCGCCACCCTGGTCGCGCTGGCGGCGGTGGCCGGGCTGCTGATCTGCGCGCAGCAGCGGCTGGCCGACTGGACGCTCTTCGTCTTCGCGGCGGGCGCCGGCTGTGTGCCCAGCGTGGGTTCGATGATCCGGTCGCGCTGGGCGGAGATCTACCGCGGTTCGCCGCGGCAGCTGCACACCGCGTACGCGTGGGAGTCGATCGTCGACGAGGTGTGCTTCATCTTCGGGCCGATCATCTCGATCGGTCTGTCCACCGCCTGGTTCCCGGAGGCCGGGCCGCTCCTGGCGGCCGGGTTCCTGATGGTCGGCGTCTTCTGGCTGACCGCGCAGCGGGCCACCGAGCCCGTCCCGCATCCGCGCCGGCAGCACACCGGCGGCACGGCGTTGCGCTCCCGGGGCCTCCAGGTGCTCGTGGTGACGTTCGTGGCCACCGGCGCGATCTTCGGGGCGATCGACGTGGTGACGGTGGCCTTCGCCGAGGAGCGTGGCCACAAGGCCGCCGCGAGCCTCGTACTGGCCGTGTACGCGCTGGGGTCCTGTCTGGCCGGAGCGGTCTTCGGGCTGCTCCACCTCAAGGGGAAGGCGTCCACCAGGTGGCTGGTGGGCGTGTGCGCGATGGCCGTGAGTATGATCCCCCTCCAACTGGCCGGGAACCTGCCGTTCCTGGCCGTGGCGCTCTTTGTCGCGGGTCTCGCCATCGCACCGACGATGGTCACCACCATGGCCCTCGTCGAACAGCACGTACCGCGCACCGAACTGACCGAGGGCATGACCTGGACCAGCACCGGGCTGGCCGTCGGAGTGGCGCTCGGCTCCTCGGCCGCCGGCTGGGTGGTCGACGCGTCGGGTGCCGAGGCGGGGTACGCGGTGCCCGTCGTGGCGGGAGCGCTCGCGGCCGCGGTGGCGTTCCTGGGGTATCGCCGGCTCAGCGGGCCGGTTCTCATGGAAGGGCGCGCGGAAGATGACCGACGCACGGACGACGACGAACGCGTGGCGTAACTGGGCGGGAAACGTCACCGCCCGGCCGGTACGGGCCGTGTCCCCGGCCTCCGTACCGGAACTCGCCGAGGTGCTGCGCCGGGCGTCCGAGGACGGTCTGCGGGTGAAGCCGGTCGGCACCGGGCACTCCTTCACGGCGACGGCGGCCACCGACGGCGTACTGATCCGCCCGGACCTGCTCACCGGCATCCGGAACATCGACCGCGAGGCGATGACGGTGACTGTCGAGGCCGGCACCCCGCTGAAGCGGCTGAACACCGCGCTGGCCCGCGAGGGCCTCTCGCTCACCAACATGGGCGACATCATGGAGCAGACGGTCGCGGGCGCCACCTCGACCGGCACCCACGGCACCGGCCGCGACTCGGCGTCCATATCCGCGCAGATCCGCGCCCTCGAACTGGTCACCGCCGACGGCACGGTGCTGACCTGCTCGAAGAAGGAGAACGCCGATATCTTCGCCGTCGCCCGGATCGGGCTCGGCGCGCTGGGTGTCATCACGGCGATCACCTTCGCCGTGGAGCCGGTCTTCCTGCTGACGGCCCGTGAGGAGCCGATGACCTTCGACCGGGTCATGGGCGGCTTCGACGAGCTGGTCGCCGAGAACGAGCACTTCGAGTTCTACTGGTTCCCGCACACCGGGAACTGCAACACCAAGCGCAACAACCGCAGCGCCGGCCCCGCCGCCCCGCCCGGAAAGGTCAGCGGCTGGATCGAGGACGAGCTCCTCTCCAACGGGATCTTCCAGGTGGCCTGTTCGCTGGGCCGGGCGGTGCCCGCCACCATTCCCTCGATCGCCAAGCTCTCCAGCCGCGCCCTGTCGGCCCGTACGTACACCGACATCCCCTACAAGGTCTTCACCAGCCCGCGCCGGGTCCGCTTCGTGGAGATGGAGTACGCGGTGCCGCGCGAGGCCGCCGTGGAGGCGCTGCGCGAGGTGAAGGCGATGGTCGAGCGTTCGCCGCTGCGGATCAGCTTCCCGGTGGAGGTCCGTACCGCCCCCGCGGACGACATCGCGCTCTCCACCGCCTCGGGCCGCGACAGCGCGTACATCGCCGTCCATCTCTACAAGGGCACGCCCTACCAGGCGTACTTCACGGCGGTTGAGCGCATCATGACCGCCCATGGCGGCCGCCCGCACTGGGGCAAGGTCAATACCCGTGACGCCGAGTACCTCGCCGGGGTGTACCCGCGGTTCGGCGAGTTCACCGCGGTACGCGACCGGCTCGATCCGGACCGGCTCTTCGCCAACGACTACCTGCGCCGGGTCCTGGGCGAGTAGGTCCTTCCCGGCCCGCGACGGCCCCGCGCGCCCCAGGCGTACCCGCCCGGGGCGCGGGGCCGTTCCTCACTGCCCGGTGTCCGCGCCCGCGGTGGCGGCGTTGCCCTGCGCCGGGGCCTCGCCCGCGGGATCCGTGCCGGCGGTGGCGCCGTCGGCGGGGGCCGACGGGGAGGGCGTGGCCGCCGGGGACGGGCTCGTACGGTCACCGGTGCTGCCGGACTGCGTGGGGCCGGGCGTCGGATCGGCCGAGGAGCGGCCGCCCTGTCCCGGGTCCGGACTCCGGCTCGCGCCGCCCTGCGGGTCCGTACCGGGCGTCGCACTGCTCTCCCGGCCCGGCGTCCGCTCCTGGCCGGGTCCGGTGTTCGTCGACGGCGCCGGATCGTCCGACCCGGAATTCCGCTCCCCGCCGCGCACCACGGAACCGACGGTCGTGCCCTGACCGCCACTCAGGTCGTTGCCGGAGACCAGCTCGTACGTGGTGATTCCGGCCATCGTGAGGACGAAGACCACCGCCGCGCCGAGCGCCGACCGCTTCCAGCCCCGGATCCGGGTGCCGTGCGTACTGGCTTCGGAGAACTCCTCGTCCGGCTCCGGATGCGCCGTGGTGAGCAGTTGGGTGGCGTCGAGGGGCCGCAGCACGCGCGTGCGGTCCGGATCCTCGCCCGGGGCAGGCGGCGGGACCGTGGCGTCCGCCCTGCGGAGCACGGTCGTGGCGTCCATGGCGGGCAGCACGGTGGTGGCGTCCGCGGCGCCCGCGGTTCCGGCCGGTGAACGTCGTGTCCCCTTCGTCGCACGCGCACCGCTCGTCTCTCGCGTATGCACCGTCACCTCGCGGTCCGGGTGCTTCACCTGGACCGTGACCTCGCGGATCTGCTCCCCCGTGCGACGGAAGAAGTGCTGGAAGACCGAACCGCCGCAGGTGGCGACGACGCTCATCACTCCGGCGCCGAGGATCGTTCCGTACACACCCAGCTGGGAGGCGGCCACCGCTGCCGCGACCGCTGCCACGGCACTGCCCGCCACCTGCGGCAGGCTCAGATCGATACGCCTTTCTTTGGGTTCTATGTCACTTTCCGGCTTCTGCACCATTTCCAGCCCTTGATTGACATCTCTCCCACCATGCAACAGAAAGGGACACTTGAGCGAAGTGAATAGTTCCGCTTCCGGAGATTCTGTGAAGCAGGACACGCGCGCGGGGCGCACCACCCCGGGCCCGATGACCCAACTCCCGCACCTCACGAGAACTTCGACGGCGCGGCGGTCCACTCTGGTGGCCCGAATGGAGTACTGTGGCGAGCCCTGGGGCCGGACTCCCGAGCGGGTGTCCGGGATCTTCGGGAGGGGGCCGAAGGAGGCACTCGATCCGGCGGCGCCACGGCATCGCACGGGGACTGGCTACAAGAGGTGACCAGCGGTCACTTTCTGTTGCAGAATAGGTCACCGTGTCATACCGGCGATCAAGGGCTCACGCCCGACACGCCGGGCAACACGGCAATGTTGTGGCAGGCTGCACCCGGGCAGGCCACACTCGACTAGCGGAAGCAGCGACGCACGTGACGTCGGCAGGCACCACCCGGGAGGTCCCCATGCCCGAACTGCGTGTCGTGGCCGTCTCCAACGACGGCACACGACTGGTGCTCAAGGCTGCGGACAGCACGGAGTACACGCTTCCCATCGACGAGCGGCTGCGCGCCGCCGTGCGCAACGACCGCGCGCGACTCGGCCAGATCGAGATCGAGGTGGAGAGCCACCTCCGCCCCCGCGACATCCAGGCGCGGATACGAGCCGGTGCCTCCGCGGAGGAGGTCGCCCAGTTCGCCGGGATCCCCGTCGACCGTGTCCGACGCTTCGAGGGCCCCGTGCTCGCGGAGCGCGCCTTCATGGCCGAGCGGGCCCGGAAGACTCCCGTGCGCCGTCCCGGCGAGAACACCGGCCCCCAGCTCGGCGAGGCGGTGCAGGAGCGGCTGCTGCTGCGCGGCGCCGACAAGGAGACCGTCCAGTGGGACTCCTGGCGCCGCGACGACGGCACCTGGGAGGTCCTGCTGGTCTACCGGGTCGCGGGCGAGCCGCACTCGGCCAGCTGGACGTACGACCCGCCGCGCCGCCTGGTCCAGGCCGTTGACGACGAGGCGCGTTCGCTGATCGGCGAGACCGACGATGTCGCCGCGCCCGAGCCGAGCTTCCCGTTCGTGCCCCGGATCGCCCGGCTGCCCCGGGACCGGCCGCTGGACCGAGCCCTGGACCGTCAGATGGAGCGGCCGACGGCCCCGCCGCCCCCGCCCGAGCCCGAGGAGCACATCGCGTCCGTCTCGGCCGGTGAGCGCGATTCGCTGACCAGCCTGCTGGAGGCGGTGCCGAGCTTCCGCGGCGACATGGTGGTGCCGGAACGGCCGACGCAGCCCGAGCCGCCCGCCATCGAGCCCGCCGCACAGGAACCGGAGGCCGACGAGCCGCCGGCCGCGGCAGCCTCCGCGGGCGCCGGTTCCGCCTACGCGGACGTGCTGATGCCGCGAGCGGTGGCCGGCCACCGCGACCGGCTGACCGGTACGACGGACCGCCAGGCCGAGGCGGACGGCGTCCGGCCGGGCCGCCGGGCCGCCGTACCGACCTGGGACGAGATCGTCTTCGGTACCCGGCGCAAGAAGCAGGACTGAGCGGGGAAGCCGCGACATGACGAGGGCCCGTACGCCACTGCGTACGGGCCCTCGCGCCGTTCGCGCCGGCCGTGCCCCTCACTCACGGGGCCGGGTGCGGCGGTCCCGTTCGGCGCGCCCGCCGTTACTGGGGCTCGGGCCCCGTGGCGACCGGGCGGGACTCGTCGCCGGACCACTCGGACCAGGAGCCCGCGTACAGCGCCGCGGGAATACCGGCGACGGCCAGGGCCAGGACTTCGTGGGCGCCGGAGACCCCGGAGCCGCAGTAGACGCCGATCTCCGCCGCCTGGTCGGCACCGAGCTCCTTGAAGCGGACCGTCAGCGCCTCCGGGGCCAGGAACCGGCCGTCCTCCCCCGTGTTCTCGGAGGTCGGGGCCGAGACGGCGCCCGGGATGTGGCCCCCCACCCGGTCGATCGGCTCCACATCTCCCCGGTAACGCTCGGCGGCCCGTGCGTCGAGCAGCAGCCCCGAGCGGGCCAGCGCCGCCGCCCCGTCCGCGTCGAGCAGCGGCAGCGCACCGGGAGCGGGCCGGAAGTCGCCCTCGGCCGGGGCCGGGATCCCGGTCTGGAGGTCACCCGTCCAGGCGGCGAGACCGCCGTCCAGGACCCTGACGTCCGGGTGGCCCGTCCAGCGCAGCAGCCACCAGGCTCGGGCCGCCGCCCAGCCCTGGCCGCCGTCGTACACGACCACCGGGGTGTCCCGGGAGACACCGGCCCGGCGCATCACCGCCCCGAATTCGTCCGGATCGGGCAGTGGATGGCGGCCGCCGCTGCCCGCGGGTCCGGCGAGTTCCGCGTCCAGGTCGACGAAGACCGCACCGGGAATGTGCCCGGCCTCGTAGTCGGGCCGCCCGTTCGGGCCGCCGAGCCGCCAACGTACGTCCAGGAGCACCGGCGGACGTGGCCCCGCCGACTCGCTCGCGTATTCCGATGCGGTGATGATGGGCTTCATGGGTGCCATCCTCGCGCAGGAGGCACCCCACCCGGAACACCCTCGAAACGGGCGCACCGCAGCAAATCAGTCTCCCTGCGTCGAGATCCGGAAAGTGCGGCGCGGCCGGAGCGCATCGTGCGCCGGGTGGTGCCAACATCTGCACGGGGCGTACACAACCCGTACCGCACGAGAGCGCACCGGCCCCGTTCCCCCCGTACGGCCACCACCCCGCTGGTCCGAGGAGAGAGTGACGATGACCGAGGCTGCCGCCCCGCGTACGCCCGGAACACCCTGCTGGGTGAGTCTGATCGTGCACGGCCTGAGCACGACCCAGGACTTCTACGCCGATCTGTTCGGCTGGGAATTCGTGCCGGGTCCGGACCAGCTGGGTCCGTACGTCCGGGCGCTGCTCGACGGAAAGGTGGTGGCGGGCCTCGGACAGCTGCCGCCCGACCGCCATCTGCCGGTGGCCTGGACGACCTACCTGGCCACCGACGACGCGGATCTCACGGCGGAGACCATCCGGTCCTGCGGCGGCACAGTCGCCGTGGGGCCGCTCGACGCGGGTGAGGCGGGCCGGCTCGCCATCGCCTCCGACCCCGGAGGTGCGGTCTTCGGCATCTGGCAGGCCGCCGCGCACGTCGGTACCGCGCTCGCCGGTGCTCCCGGCACGCCGGTCTGGAACGAGCTGGTGACCCGCGAGACCGCGACGGTCTGCAAGTTCTACCAGACGGTCTTCGGCTACGAGGCGGAGGCAGTCGTCTCTGCCGACTTCGACTACCAGACCCTGCATCTGGCGGGCCGCCCGGTGGCCTCGCTACACGGTGTCGGCCACGCCCTGCCGCGCGACCGGGGCCCGCACTGGATGACGTACTTCGAGGTCTCCGACACCGACGAGGCCGCCCGGCGGGTGGTGGAGCTCGGCGGGTACATCCTCCAGCCGCCCAGGGAGGGGTCGAGCGGCCGGGTGGCGACCGTGGCGGATCCGGAGGGCGCGGCGTTCACGATCGTCCGGTCGACCCCCCGCTGACCGCCCGGCTGCGGAGGTCTCAGCCGGCCCGGACCCGTTCGACGTGCCGACGGGCGGGGCCGGCCAGCCGGGCGTGCATCTCGTCGAAGATCTCGGACGCGTGGGTTCCGCTCCATTCGGCGGGCAGCAGCTCACGCGCGACACCGGGATCGAGGTAGACGAGCCGGCGCCAGTCGGTGAGCACCCTGATGTACGTCGTGAAGGCTTCCCGGTCCGTCACCGCGGTGCCGTTCGCGATCCGCTCGGCCACCGGGCGGTGCGCGGCGAGGAATTCGACGTACAGCCGCTGCAGCCGGGCGGTGTCCCACCAGGAACGGACCTTCGCGGCGAGTTCCTCGCCGTCTCCCCCGCCGGCCGACAGGTAGTCGGCCCGGAAGAGGTCGGCGTACGAGCGCAGGCCGTGCCTGGCCAGCATGGACTCCGCCTCGTCGTGCACGTGTCCCGGTGCGATCCACACCCCGGCGGAAACGGAACCGAAGCCGAGCCGGGTGAGCTGAGTACGCAGGGTGTGCCGCCTGGCGCGTTCCGACTCGGGCACCGAGAAGACGACCAGCACCCAGCCCTCGGACACGGTGGCCCGCCGGGCCGCGAAGATGCGCGGATCGCCGTCGCGCAGCATCCGCTCGGTCTCGGGCGAGATCCGGTAGCCGGCCGCTCCGGAGACCGACCGGGCTTCGAGCAGTCCGGCCCGCTTCAGCCGGGAGACACAGGAGCGTACGGTCGGTGCCTCGACGCCGAGGTCGGCGAGCAGCTGGATCAGCGAGGCCACCGACATCCAGCCGTCGGTGTCGCGCGCGTACAGCCCGTAGACGGTCACGATCAGCTGCCTGGGCTGCACCTTGCCCAGCGGGCCCGGTCCGGAGTCGTCCTCTTCCGCGCTCACCGTGTTCACGGCCTCATCCTAAGCAGCCCCGGGCGGGCGGCCGACGGGTGGTTCAGGCGGAGGTGACGGGCAGCACGTCGGGCGACAGCACGCCCGCACGAGCGGTGGCGCTGGTGGTCCTGCGCTGGTGGTGGCGCCGGCACAACACCTCGTAACCGACCTCGCCCGCCTGCTGGTTGACGTCTCCCACGACCACCTGGGCGCCTTCGACGACCATCTCGCCGCCGACCGTCCGGGCGTTGTGGGTGGCCCGTGCGCCGCACCAGCAGAGCGCTTCGACCTGGAGCGTCTCCACCCGGTCGGCCAGTTCGATCAGCCGCTGGGAGCCGGGGAACAGCTTGGTCCGGAAGTCGGTGGTGATGCCGAACGCGAAGACGTCCAGGTCGAGGTCGTCGACGATGCGTGCGAGCTGGTCGATCTGGACGGGAGCCAGGAACTGCGCCTCGTCGACGATCACGTAGTCCGCCCGGCCGCCCCGGCTTATCCGGTCGACGAGATGGGCGTACAGGTCCATGCCCTCGTCGGCCTCGACGGCCTCGGTGACCAGCCCCAGGCGTGAGGAGAGCTTGCCCTCCCCCGCCCGGTCGTCGCGGGTGAAGATCACGCCCTGCAGGCCGCGGGCCGAACGGTTGTGGCCGATCTGGAGCGCCAGCGTGCTCTTTCCGCAGTCCATCGTTCCGGAGAAGAACACAAGCTCGGGCATGAGGGGTTGAGCACCTTTCGGGCGGGGCTGATCGGGGGCGGGGACGGCAGCGGAGGGAAAAACGCGGTTACGAGCGTACTTCGAGGAGCGGGACGAGCTGCTCGACGGGGGTCATCGAGCCGTGCATGCCGACCATCGCGGACTCGTTCGGTTCGTTGACGGAGGCGGTGATCACCACGTCGTCGTGGGCCGCCGCGACGACGTCGCCTATCCTGCCGTGGACCCGTTCGTCGATCTTCGGGCCGAACCAGCCGGCCGCGATCGCCTCGTCCCGGCTCGCCACCCAGAACTGCTCGCCGAGCACTTCCTGCCAGACGGTCAGCACGTCCGCCTCGGCCCCCGGGACGGCGTACACATGCCGGCACCGGCCCTCGCCGCCGAGCAGGGCGACGCCCGCGCGCAGCTCCCAGTCCTCGTCGAAGTCGATCCGGGACTGCTCGTCGAACGGGATGTCGATCATTCCGTGGTCGGCGGTGATGTAGAGCGCCGAGCGGGGCGGGAGCTGTTCGGCCAGGCGCCGCGCCAGGCCGTCCACGTACATCAGCTGTCCGCGCCAGGCGTCGGAGTCGACACCGAAGCGGTGACCCTTGCCGTCGACCTCGCTGTAGTACGTGTAGACGAGCGACCGGTCACCCGCGGCGAGCCGTTCGGCGGCGGTGTCCATCCGCTCCTCGCCGGAGAGCCGTCCCAGGAACGAGCCGCCGCTGAGCGCGACCTTGGTGAGCGGGGTCTGCTCGAAGGCGGGGGCGGAGACCTGGGCAGTGCGCACACCCGCGGCGTCGGCGAGCTGGAAGACGGTGGGGTAGGGCTGCCATGCCTTCGGGGAGGTCCAGGGCTTCCAGCGGAGCTGGTTCATCAGCTCGCCGGTCTCCGGATTGCGTGCGCTGTAGCCGGGCAGGCCGTGTTCCCCGGGCGGAAGGCCGGTGCCCACCGAGGCCAGCGAGGTCGCCGTGGTGGCCGGGAAGCCCGCCGTGATCGGACGGCCCGTGCCGCCGCGCGAGGTGGGGAGCAGGGAGTGCAGAAACGGGGCCTCGTCGGGGTGGGCCCTGATCTGTTCCCAGCCGAGGCCGTCGATCAGGAACACGCAGTTCCGGTCGGCGGGGGTGAGTTCGGGGATCGCCGCGGTGAAGCCGGCGACGCCCTGTCCGGCGGCGAGCGTGGGCAGCAGATCGGCGAGCGATCCGCGGCCGTACTCCGGCACCGGGGCGCTGTCGACGGAGAGCGGAACGGGGTCCTGCCAGGCCGGCTGCGCCATCAGCGGCCGGTCGCCGCAGTCGCGGCCGTGGCCTCGGAGAGCGACTGGGCGAAGGCGAGGGTCTGGCGCACGGTGTCCGGGCCGTCACCGGCCTCGCTGACCCGCAGGCTCAGGTCGTCGGCGGTGGAGTTGCCGGTGTAGCCGTGGTCGGCCTCGCAGTTGGGGTCGCCGCAGGCGGCCGGTTCCAGGTCGATCCGGGAGACGGCGCCCCAGCCGATGGTGAGGACGACCTCGCGGGGCAGCGTGCCCGGTACGTACTTCTCGGGGTTGGCCACGACGCGGCTGACCACGACCGACGAGATCCGGTCGAGCTTGACCGACTCCGTGGAGGTGGTGGCGTACGGGGTCGGGGAGCTGGTGTCGGCGTTCTGCTCGTCGGTGTGGCTGACGATGAAGCGGTTGTCCGTCAGGACCAGGACCGTGACGTGGCGGCGCACCTCGTTGGAGTCGAAGGTGGTCTCCTGGTGCACCAGGTACGAAGCGACCGGCTCACCGCCCACGGCGGCCTCCACCGCCTCGGCCACGAGGGCCGGGTAGTAGCCACTGCGCTCGATCGCCGCGCGCAGCCCCTGGGTCGTCGTACCGGTCTTTGCCATGAGGACCATCCTACGGGGGGCGGATGACTGCCGGGGACGTTGTGCGCCACGGCGGACCGGAGCCCCGGGCAGGACGGCGCCCGCCCCCGTCGGCGTCAGTAGTTGGGGAGGCGGCGGGGGCCGAGATCGGTGCGGGCCGGAGGCGGTGAGAGGCGGACGCTCGCACCGAGGACGGTCAGCCCCTGGGTGGCGACCACGACCGGTTCCAGGGCGATGGAGACCACCTCGGGATGGTCGTCGACCAGCCGGGAGACCCGCAGCAGCAGCTCTTCGAGCGAGGCGGTGTCCACCGGTGCCGCGCCGCGCCAGCCGAACAGCACCGGGGCCGCCCGGATGGACCGGATCAGCTCGGCGGCGTCGCGGTCGGTGGCTGGGACGAGGCGGTGGGCGGTGTCGCCGAGGAGTTCGGAGGGCGCGCCCGCGAGCCCGAAGGAGAGGACGGCGCCGGCCGCGGGGTCGATCGTGGCCCGTACGACGGTGTCGACGCCGCGCGGCGCCATGGACTGGACCACGGGCTGGAGTTCGGCGGGCTTGCCGAGCAGGTCGGTCAGTTCGCCGTACGCCCGGCGCAGCGCGGTCTCGTTGGCGAGGTCGAGCCGGACGCCGCCGAGATCGGCCCGGTGACGCAGGTGCGGCGCGGTGGTCTTGAGCGCCACGGGATAACCGAGCCGGGCCGCCGCCGCGACCGCGGCGTCCGGGTCGGATGCCGGGAGCGTCGGCCGTACGGTGATGCCGTAGTGGCCCAGGAGTTCGCGGGCCTGGTCGGGCACCAGCTGGAGGCCCCTCGGGTCGGGGTCGGGGCCGAGGAGGGTGTCGATGAGGGCGGCGGTGCCGGGCTCGTCGATGGTGTCGTCGAGGAACTCGGGCACCTTGCCGGGCACGGCGGCCTGCCGTCGCCACTGCGCGTACCGCACCGCTTCGGCCAGTGCGCGCACCGCCCGTTCGGCGGCGGGGTAGGCGGGGATCCGGCCGTTCCGGGTGCCGGGGGCGCTGGTGAGTGGGGCTGCGGATGCCGGGCCGGGCTCGGGCGGGGCGGTCCGGACCGAAGGCGGGTCCGGGGTCGAGGTCGGGGCCGGGGTCGGGCGGGGCTGGGCGACCGTGCTTGTGGCCGCGGCGAGGGCCTCGGCCAGCCCGCCGATCTCGACGTGCACGACGGCCACCGGCTTGGCCGGGCCTGCGGCGGCGGCCGTGTGCAGGGCGGCCGCGAGCACCTCTCCGTCGCCCGACTCCGCCTCGCCGTCCTCGCCGACCCACGGGATCGCCGTCACCACCACCGAGTCGCAGCCGTCGTCGGCGAGGGCTTCGGCCAGGGCGTTCCTGAAGTCCTGAGGGGTGGCGGCGGTGGTGAGGTCGAGGGGCGGGCGCGGGCGCAGCCCCTCGGCGAGGCAGGCGTCGTACGTGAGGAGACCGAGCGATTCGGAATTGCCGAGGATCGCGACCCGGGGGCCGGCCGGGAGCGGCTGGTCGGCGAGGAGGAGGCCCGCGTCGACCATCTCCGTCACCGTGTCGACCCGGATCACGCCCGCCTGCCGCATCAGCGCCGAGACCGTCGCGTCCGGGATCCGGCTGATCGGTACCGCGTGGCCGGGCGGGGTGGAGCCGCTGTGCCTGGCGCCCTTCACCACGACCACCGGCTTGACCGCCGCGGTGCGCCGCGCGAGGCGGGTGAACTTGCGGGGGTTGCCGAGCGATTCGAGGTACAGCAGGGCGACGTCGGTGTCGGGGTCCTCGTACCAGTACTGGAGGAAGTCGTTGCCGGAGATGTCGGCGCGGTTGCCCGCGGAGATGAAGGTGGACAGGCCCGCGCCGCGCCGGTAGAGCCCGGAGAGCAGCGCGATGCCGATCGCGCCGGACTGGGTGAAGAGGCCGATGCGCCCGGGGGCGGGCGGCTCGGGGGCGAGCGAGGCGTTCAGCCGAACCGTTTCGGCGTTGTTGATCAGACCGAAGGCGTTCGGCCCGATGATCCGCATTCCGTACGAGCGGGCCTGCCGGACCAGTTCGCGCTGCCGTTCCCGGCCCTCGGCGCCCCATTCGGCGTATCCGGCGGAGAGGACGACCAAACCCTGGACGCCGTGCTCGCCGCAGTCCGCGACGGCTTCCGGGACCCGGTCGGCCGGGACGGCGACGACCGCGAGGTCGACCTGCTCGTCGATGTCGCCGATCGAGCGGTGGGCGGGGACGCCGTCGATGGTCACCTGGCCGGCGGCGAGGGCGCGGTTCACGGCGTACGTGCGGCCGGTGAAGCCGGCCCCGAGGAGGTTGCGCAGGACCGTGCGGCCGACGCCGCCGGGGGTCCGGCCGACGCCGATGACCGCGACGGATCCGGGGGCCAGCAGGCGCTGCACGGACCGCGCCTCCGCCCGCTGCTCACGGCCGCGCTGGACGGCGAGGGACTCCGCTGTCGGTTCGAGGTCAAGGGTGAGGTGGACGGAGCCGTCCTCGAAGCTGCGCTGCTGGGTGTAGCCGGCGTCCCGGAACACCTTGATCATCTTGGTGTTGGCGGGCAGCACCTCGGCGGCGAAGCGGCGGATGCCGCGCTCGCGGGCGACGGCGGCGATGTGTTCGAGGAGCGCCGAGGCCACGCCGCGTCCCTGGTGCGCGTCCTGGACGAGGAAGGCGACCTCGGCCTCGTCGGCGGGGGCGGAGGCGGGCCTGCCGCGCTCGTCGATCCGGTCGTAGCGGACGGTCGCGATGAACTCGCCGCCGACCGTGACGGCGAGCCCCACCCGGTCGACGTAGTCGTGATGGGTGAAGCGGTGCACGTCCCGGTCGGACAGCCGTGGGTGCGGCGCGAAGAACCGGTAGTACTTCGACTCGTCGGAGACCTGCTCGTAGAAACTGACCAGCAGTTCGGCGTCGTCCGTGGTGATGGGCCTGATGCGCGCGGTGCCTCCGTCGCGGAGCACCACGTCCGCTTCCCAGTGGTCGGGATAAGCGTGATGCGGACTCTGCTCCGGCGCGGGCTGCATGGGCAAAGAGTACGGCTCCGTCAGCGGTCGCGTAGGTCCCGGGGCCGGGGCAGTCTGAGAGGGCCGATCGGCGGGGCCGCAGGCATCGCGGGCTGCTCCCGGGGTCGGCCGGAGCACTGCGCACCGCGTGAGAGACTGGTCTAGACAACTGTTGATTCGTGAAGGGCAGAACCATGGCTGAGCGCCGCGTCAACGTCGGTTGGGCCGAGGGCCTGCACGCCCGCCCCGCTTCCATCTTCGTCCGTGCCGCCACGGCTTCCGGCGTCCCCATGACGATCGCCAAGGCCGACGGCAACCCGGTGAACGCAGCCTCCATGCTCGCGGTCCTCGGTCTCGGCGCGCAGGGTGGCGAGGAGATCGTGCTCGCATCCGAGGCCGACAACTCCGAAGCCGCCCTGGACCGCCTGGCGAAGCTCGTCACCGAGGGGCTCGAGGAGCTCCCGGAGACCGTCTGAACCATGCTCCGAGAGAGAGCCGTGGCACCCTGGAACGGGGCCACGGCTCTTTTGTTTCCGGAACGGGCCGCTTTGTTTCCGGAACGGGCCGCCCGGCGGAAATCCGGATGACCGAGATGCGGGGAGTCGGAATTCGAGCAGCAGACCTCGGCCACCCGGGATCCCAGCGCGCGAAATTCGGTCGGGGCGAAATGCGGGACGACCGGCCGGGGAACATCCCGAGCAACTACCTGACCGGGAAAATCCCGAGCAATTACTTCTCTTGTATACGGCGCAATTGTTAATGCCGGGCGCCCGCCGTGTTTACGGAATGTTGCGAGGTCCTCACCCGGCCGGCGCGGGGAGCGGCGGGCCACCGTCGCAACCGGTGCGCGGCCGCTGCCCGTTCCGCGTGGTGCGCTGCCAGCGCCCTGGCACGTTCCGCGTCGCCGCGCGCCACCGCGTCCACGATGGCCCCGTGCTCGGCCCAGGAGTCCACCGGGCGGGCGGGCTGCTCGACCGCGTACATCCAGGCGATCTTGTGTCGCAGCTGGGTGAGCAGCGCGATCAGGCCGGGACTGCCGGAGGCCTGCGCCAGTGTCTCGTGGAACCAGCCGCCCAGTGCGCGCAGGTCCTCGCCCTCACCGCACCGGGCCCGGTCCTGGCCGAGCCGCACGAGCCCGCGGAGCACCTTGAGGTGAGCCTCGGTGCGGCGCTGCGCGGCACGGGCGGCACCCAGCGGCTCCAGCAGTGTGCGGACCTCCAGGAGGTCGGCCGCCTCCAGCTCGGTGGGCTCGGCGACACAGGCGCCCGCATGCCGGCGGGTGACCACGAAGCCCTCGGACTCCAGGGTGCGCAGCGCCTCCCGCACCGGGACGCGGGAGACCCCGTAACGGCGGGCCAGCAACTCCTCCGTGAGACGACTGCCGCGTTCGAAGACACCGGAGACGATGTCGTCACGGATCGCCGTGCATACCGAATGCGCCGGAATGCGCATGTCCGAACCTCCGCCTCAATCCCCGCGAAACGCGGCCGGCCGACGCCGGTTACGCGACCCTATTGCAATGCGGCTGCATTTCCGATGCCGGGCGGAAATCAATGAATATCTTTTGGCCACGGGGCGGTCGGCGGGCAGTCGTACCCCGCGGGCAGGCGGCGGGAATACCGAAGGCCCCGGCGCGCTGCCGGGGCCTTCGACGAGGTGGTGCGGTGGAGCGTCGGTCAGACGTTGACGCCGTGGGCGCGCAGGTACACGACCGGGTCCATGTCGGAGCCGTACGACGGCGTCGTCCGGGCCTCGAAGTGGAGGTGCGGTCCGGTGGAGTTGCCGGTGGAGCCGGAGAGGCCGATCTGCTGGCCCGCGCCGACGCTCTGGCCTACGGAGACCCCGATCGAGGAGAGGTGGCCGTACTGCGTGTACGTGCCGTCCGTCATCCGAAGCACGATGTTGTTGCCGTACGCGCCGCCCCAGCCCGCCTCGACGACCGTGCCAGCGCCGACGGCGACGACGGAGCTGCCGGACGCGGCGTGGAAGTCGATGCCCGAGTGGCTGCCGGAGGACCAGAGCGAGCCGCTGGACTTGTAGCCGGTGGAGACGTACGAACCGGCGACCGGGAGCTGGAAGGCGCCCAGTCGGGTGCGCTCGGCGGACCGGGCGGCGCGGGCCTTCTCGGCGCGGGCCTCGGCGGCGCGCTTCGCTTCGGCCCTGGCCTTCGCCGCTGCCTTGGCCTTCGCCTCGGCCTTCTTCTTGGCCTCGGCCTTCCGGTGGGCCTCGGCCTTCGCCTTCGCCGCGGCGTCGGCCTGATGCTGCTGGGCGTCGGCCTGGGCGTCGATCCGGTCGGCAAGGGTCTTGTCGATGGCGATGACCTGGTTGAGGCCGGTCTCGCTCGCGGAGGGGGCGTCGGAGTCCGCAGCGAAGGCGGGAGCGGCCAGGCCGCCGATGACGCCGGTGGTGGCCAGAGCCGCGACGCCGACAACCTTCGCGCTGCCGCGCGTCAGTCGGCTCGGGGCACGGTGCTTCCCGGTGGCACGGGTGAACGCCATGGAGTGGCTGATCCTTTCCTTCCTTCTCGCCTACCGGGTTAGCTGACGGGTTCGGAGCAGGAAGGTCTCCTACGGACACCCCGGCCCGTCCGGGCTCAGGCATCCGATTCACCCCAGGGACTGCGTGGGTCCCCGGCTCCCCAGGCTCGCGCCTGACGGGGACTCGGCGATGACTGTCCGGTACGTCGCGGATGCGGCATACGAGTGACGGGCAGTCGAACCGACGCTAAGCGGGGTTACTTTCATTCACCAAACGGACGGGCCGCTTTGTAGCGCATCCCACAGGGCAGACAGGCAACCTCCCACCCAGAACGGACAAAAGGGAAGGCCCTGGCGAGATCGCACTCGCAAGGACCTTCCCTTTTGTCCCGATATCTTGCGATAAGGCGAGGGGAAGCGGCCGGGGCGGGGCCGTCGACCGGCCCCGTCCTGACGCCCGCCGGGCCGGTCGTCAGCCGGTGACCACCGATACCTCGCCGATGCCCAGCGCCCGGACGGGCTCCTCGATCCGTGCCGCGTCGCCGACGAGGATCGTGACCAGCCGGTCACCCGGGAAGGCGTTGACTACCGCCGCGGTCGCCTCGACCGTGCCGGTCTCCGCGAGCCGGGCGTACAGCTGCGCCTGGTAGTCGTCGGGGAGGTGCTGCTCGACCTGGTCGGCGAGGGTGCCCGCGACGGAGGCCGCCGTCTCGAACTTCAGGGGCGCCACACCCACGAGGTTCTGCACGGCCGTCTCGCGCTCCGCGTCGGTCAGGCCCTCGGCCGCCAGGGTCCGCAGGACGGTCCACAGGTCCTTGAGCGCCGGCTCGGTGGACTCCGTGTCCACCGACCCGCTGATGGCGAGCATCGCGGCGCCGGTCGCCCCCGAGGCGGAGTCCGGGGCCGACGACCGCAGCACCTGGCCGAAGGCCCGTACGCCGTACGTGTAGCCCTTCTCCTCGCGCAGCACCCGGTCGAGACGGGAGGTGAGGGTGCCGCCCAGGCAGTACGTGCCGAGCACCTGGGCCGGCCACACGCTGTCGTGCCGGTCGGCGCCGATCCGGCCGATCAGCAGCTGCGTCTGCACCGCGCCCGGACGGTCGACGATCACCACCCGCCCGGTGTCGTCTGCGGTGATCGGCGGGGCGGGGCGGGGCGCGGCGGTGTCCCCCGACCAGTCACCGAGGGTGTCGGCGAGCAGGGCGTCCAGGTCGATGCCGGTGAGGTCCCCGACAACCACGGCGGTCGCCGTGGACGGCCGGACGTGGGCGTCGAAGAAGGCGCGCACGGCGGCCGAGTCGATCCGCTCCACCGTCTCCTCGGTGCCCTGGCGCGGGCGCGACATCCGCGCCGTGGCCGGGAAGAGCTCCTTGGAGAGCTGCTTGGCGGCGCGCCGGGCCGGGTTGGCCTGCTCGTGCGGGATCTCGTCGAGCCGGTTGCGCACCAGCCGCTCGATCTCGCTCTCGGCGAAGGCGGGCGCCCGCAGCGCCTCGGCGACCAGCGCGAGGGCCTTGGCCAGCCGGGAGGCCGGGACCTCCAGGGA
Organism: Streptomyces sp. NBC_00012; assembly: GCF_045040875.1. Classification (NCBI taxonomy): domain Bacteria; kingdom Bacillati; phylum Actinomycetota; class Actinomycetes; order Kitasatosporales; family Streptomycetaceae; genus Streptomyces; species Streptomyces sp. NBC_00012. The sequence goes on from NZ_CP108309.1 coordinate 2,270,277, forward strand.
GACCCTGACGCCGGGGTGGTCGGCGTGCGCGTCGAGAGTGGCGCCGCAGCGCTCCAGCTCGGCGGCGAACTCCTCCGCGGTGTGCTTGTCGGTGCCCTCGTTCAGCGCCCGCGACATGATCGTGGCCACGCCGTCGAGGCCCTGGGGCTCGGCGTCCAGCGGGGCGTCGAGGAAGATCTCGACGGCCACGACCTGCTGACCGGGGCGGTGGCAGCGCAGCACCGTGAGGCCATTGGGCAGGGCGCCGCGCTCGGGCGCGGGGAAGGCCCAGGGGCGGGCGACGCCGGGGACCGGCTGTGGGTGGTACTGCATCGAAACTCCAGTCGCGGCAGCGTCGGTCACTGGTCCGCCCCCTCGTGCGCGTCGGTGTCGGTCTCGTCGGTGTCCGCTGCGTCAGCTGACTCTGCCGGTTCGACCGGCTCGTAGACCAGCACCGCACGGTTGTCGGGGCGCAGCTGGGCCTTGGCGGCCGCCTGGACCTCCTCCGCGGAGACATCGAGCACCCGCTGAACAGCGGTCAGGGCGAGCTGCGGGTCGCCGAACAGCACGGCGAACCGGCACAGTTCGTCGGCGCGGCCGGCGACCGTACCGAGGCGGTCCAGCCACTCGCGCTCCAACTGGGCCTGCGCGCGCTCCATTTCCTCGGGCGTGGGGCCCTCGGCGGCGAACCGGGCGAGCTCCTCGTCGACCGCGGCCTCGACCTGCGGCACCTCGACGCCGCCGGACATCTTGACGTCCAGCCAGCCCAGCGAGGGCGCACCGGCCAGCCGCAACAGCCCGAACCCGGCCGCCACGGCCGTACGGTCACGGCGCACCAGGCGATTGTGCAGCCGCGACGACTCCCCGCCGCCGAGCACGGTCAGCGCGAGGTCCGCCGCGTCGCACTCGCGGGTGCCGTCGTGCGGCAGCCGGTAGGCGGCCATCAGCGCGCGTGCCGGGACCTCCTCGCGCACCTCCTCGCGCAGCTGCTCGCCGATGATCTCGGGGAGCGTGCCGTCGCGCGGCGGCTGCTTGCCGTCGTGGGACGGGATGGAGCCGAAGTACTTCTCGATCCAGGCGAGGGTCTGCTCGGGGTCGATGTCGCCGACGACCGAGAGCACCGCGTTGTTGGGCGCGTAGTACGTACGGAAGAAGGTGCGCGCGTCCTCCAGGGTCGCGGCGTCCAGGTCGGCCATCGAGCCGATCGGGGTGTGGTGGTACGGGTGGCCCTCGGGGTAGGCCAGTGCCGTCAGCTTCTCGAACGCCGTGCCGTAGGGGACGTTGTCGTAACGCTGGCGGCGCTCGTTCTTGACGACGTCGCGCTGGTTCTCCATCGACTCTTCGTCGAGTGCGGCGAGCAGCGAGCCCATGCGGTCGGCTTCCAGCCACAGGGCCAGCTCCAGCTGGTGCGTGGGCATGGTCTCGAAGTAGTTGGTGCGCTCGAAGCTGGTGGTCCCGTTGAGCGAGCCGCCTGCCCCCTGCACCAGCTCGAAGTGGCCGTTCCCCTTGACCTGGCCGGAGCCCTGGAACATCAGGTGCTCGAAGAGGTGAGCCAGACCGGTACGCCCCTTGACCTCGTGGCGGGAACCGACGTCGTACCAGAGGCAGACCGCGGCGACCGGGGTCAGATGGTCCTCGGAGAGCACCACGCGCAGGCCGTTGGCCAGGCGGTGCTCGGTCGCTGTCAAGCCGCCGGAGCCGGCCTGAGCGGTGGCCGTGTGACCCATGGGCATGTACGTCCCTTCGATCGCGATACTGGATTTCCTGCGAGACCTGCCACCTTAAGCAAGCGCGCGGACACCTGGCGAAGTTCCCATATCGCGGAAGTTCGCGTGAAAGGGGGGCGCATCCCCCGCGCGGCGGGGCGCGAAAGCGCCTCGGCCGGGGCCCGGAACACCCCTTGGGACGGGTCGAGGTCGGCGATGTCAGTGCGGCGGTCCACAATGGTCCGCGTCAGAACCTGAGGTTGCCCGAACAGAATCCGTGAAGGAGTCGCAGCAGCGATGGCCCGCCGCAGCACGAAGACCCCGCCGCCGGACGACTTCGAGGAGAAGATCCTCGACATCGACGTCGTCGACGAAATGCAGGGCTCCTTCCTCGAGTACGCGTACTCGGTGATCTACTCACGGGCCCTGCCCGATGCCCGTGACGGCATGAAGCCGGTGCACCGCCGCATCGTGTACCAGATGAACGAGATGGGCCTGCGCCCCGATCGCGGCTTCGTGAAGTGCGCCCGCGTGGTCGGCGAGGTCATGGGTAAATTGCACCCGCACGGGGACGCGTCGATCTACGACGCGCTGGTCCGTCTGGCGCAGCCGTTCTCCATGCGGCTCCCCCTGGTCGACGGCCACGGCAACTTCGGCTCGCTCGGAAACGACGACCCGCCGGCCGCCATGCGGTACACCGAGTGCCGGATGGCCGACGCGACGTCACTGATGACGGAGTCGATCGACGAGGACACCGTCGCATTCCAGTCGAATTACGACGGCCAGGAGACGGAGCCGACCGTTCTCCCCGCCGCGTACCCGAACCTCCTGGTCAACGGGTCGTCCGGGATCGCGGTCGGCATGGCGACGAACATGCCGCCGCACAACCTGGGCGAGGTCATCGCCGCCGCCCGGCACCTGATCAAGCATCCGGGCGCGGACCTGGAGACCCTGATGCGGTTCGTGCCGGGTCCCGATCTGCCCACCGGGGGCCGGATCGTGGGCCTGGGCGGCATCAAGGACGCGTACTACCGCGGCCGCGGTACGTTCAAGATCCGCGCGACCGTCTCGGTGGAGAACGTGACGGCCCGCCGCAAGGGCCTGGTCGTCACCGAACTTCCCTTCTCCGTCGGCCCGGAGAAGGTGATCGCCAAGATCAAGGATCTGGTCTCGGCCAAGAAGCTCCAGGGCATCGCGGACGTGAAGGACCTGACCGACCGCGAGCACGGCCTGCGCCTGGTCATCGAGGTGAAGAACGGCTTCGTGCCGGAGGCCGTTCTGGAGCAGCTCTACAAGCTGACGCCGATGGAGGAGTCCTTCGGCATCAACAATGTGGCGCTGGTCGACGGACAGCCGCTCACGCTGGGGCTCAAGGAGCTCCTGGAGGTCTATCTCGACCACCGCTTCGACGTGGTGCGCCGGCGCAGCGAGTTCCGCCGGGGCAAGCGCCGCGACCGGCTGCATCTGGTCGAGGGCCTGCTCGTCGCGCTGATCGACATCGACGAGGTCATCCGGATCATCCGGTCCAGTGACAATTCGGCGCAGGCAAAAGAACGGCTCATCGAGCGCTTCTCGCTGAGCGAGATCCAGACGCAGTACATCCTGGACACCCCGCTGCGCCGACTGACCCGGTTCGACCGGATCGAGCTGGAGAGCGAGCGGGACCGGCTCAACGGCGAGATCGACGAGTTGACCGCCATCCTCGAATCGGACACCGAGCTGCGCAAGCTGGTCTCTTCGGAACTGGCCGCGGTCGCCAAGAAGTTCGGCACCGACCGGCGTACGGTGCTGCTGGAGTCAGCCGGTGCGCAGGTCGCCTCGGTGCCGCTGGAGGTCGCTGACGACCCGTGCCGGGTCCTGCTGTCCTCGACCGGGCTGCTGGCCCGTACGGCCAATGACGAACCGATCGTGTTCGCCGAGGACGCCAAGCGTGCCAAGCACGATGTGATCGTTTCGGCTGTGCCGGCAACGGCCCGCGGCGATGTGGGCGTGGTGACGTCGGCGGGGAGGCTGCTGCGGCTCGCGGTGATCGATCTGCCCCAGCTGCCGGACACCCACGCGGCGCCCAATCTGTCGGGCGGGGCGATGATCGCGGAGTTCCTCACGCTGGAGAGCGACGAATCCGTCGTCTGCCTCACCACGCTCGACGAGGCCTCCCCCGGGCTGGCGATCGGCACCCTCCAGGGCATCGTGAAGCGGGTGGTGCCGGACTACCCGGCCAACAAGGACGAGCTGGAGGTCATCACCCTCAAGGAGGGCGACCGAATCGTCGGCGCCGCCGAGCTGCGGACCGGCGAGGAGGATCTGGTCTTCATCACGTCCGACGCGCAGCTGCTGCGCTACCCGGCGTCGCAGGTCCGGCCGCAAGGCCGTCCCGCCGGTGGCATGGCGGGGGTCAAGCTCACTGCGGACTCGGAGGTGATCTCGTTCACCGCGGTGGATCCGGCAGCGGACGCGGTGGTGTTCACCGTCGCGGGCTCGCACGGCACGCTGGACGACTCGGTGCTGACGTGCAAGCTCACCCCGTTCGACCAGTACCCGCGCAAGGGCCGGGCCACCGGTGGGGTGCGCTGCCAGCGGTTCCTCAAGGGCGAGGACGTTCTGGTGTTCGGCTGGGCGGGTGCGACGCCCGCCCGCGCCGCGCAGGAGAACGGCACGCCGAGCGAGCTGCCGGAGCCGGACCCGCGGCGCGACGGTTCGGGGACGCCGCTGGCCAAGCCGGTCGCGGTGGTCGCCGGACCGGTGTAGCCCGGCCGGGCGACGCGTGGCGGAGCGCTACGCGTCGTCGTCGGGCCGTTGTACGTACCGCAGGACGCCCCACATGCTTCGCTCATGTGCGGCGTCCTGCGTCGCGTCCGGGCCCGGTGCGGCACTTTCGCCGCAGTCGGCCAGCTCCTTGTGCAGCGCCTGAGGGGCGATGCCCGAGCCGATCAGTACCAGCTGGGTCCGGCGCGGTTCGTCGCGCTTCCAGGGCTGCGGGTCGAACCGCAGGAACCTGCCGACCGCGTGCAGGACGTACTTGTTGGTCCGGTCGCCCACGCCGAAGTCGACGAATCCCTTGATCCGGTAGAGGCCCTGCGGCCGAGAGTCGAGGAACTCCATCAGACGACGGGGGTTCATCGGCACGTCCGCGGTGAAGGACACGCTGTCGTACGCAGCATGCAGGTGCTGCGCGTGCCCGGCCCCGCCCTCTTCCTTCTCGCGCTCGGCCCGGAGCAGATCCTCGAAGGTGAGCTGGCGCACCCTCTCCTCACCGTCCGGCCGCAGTGCCGGGTCGAATAGCAGTTCCGGGTCGATGCGTCCGTACGCGGCACCGATGACGGCCGCTGCGCCGCCGGGAGCTCCGGCCGCGGCGATGACGTCCTGGATGCGGGCCTGTTCCTCGCTCCCGACCCGGTCGGTCTTGTTCAGCACGACTAGGTCGGCGACGGCGAGATGGCGGTCGAGCTCCGGATGGCGGTCCCGGGTGGCGTCGAACTCGGCGGCGTCGACGACCTCGACCAGTCCCCCGTACACGATGTGCGGATTCTCGCTGGCCAGGATCATGCGTACGAGTTCCTGCGGTTCGGCCAGTCCGCTGGCCTCGATCACGATCACGTCCAGACGGGCGGCGGGCCCGGTCAGTGTCTCCAGGAAGGTGTCGAGTTCACTCGCGTCTACCGCGCAGCACAGGCAGCCGTTTCCCAGCGAGACCGTGGAGCCGACCTGTCCGGAGACCGTCATGGCGTCGATCTCGATGGACCCGAAGTCGTTGACGATCACACCGATCCGGTTTCCGGCGCGGTTGCGCAGGAGGTGATTGAGCAGCGTCGTCTTGCCCGAGCCCAGGAACCCCGCAAGGACGACGACCGGGATCTGCTGCTTGCGGGGCGGGGACGACGCGTTCAACGGGGACCTCTCTCGGGGACCTCAGGGCATGGGGACCGGCTGCGGCGGGGGCGTACCGACGTAGCGGGCCGCCGGGCGGATGATCTTCGAGTCCTCCGCCTGCTCCAGGATATTGGCGCTCCAGCCGACCACCCTCGCCGCGCAGAACGTCGGCGTGAACATCTCGCGCGGCAGTCCGCACAGCTCCATGACGACTCCGGCGTAGAACTCCACGTTGGTGTGCAGCTCCCGGCCCGGCTTGAGTTCGGCGAGTATCGCCTCGACCTGGCGCTCGACCTCGACGGCGAAGTCGACGAGCGGGCCTCCGAAGCCTTGGGCGATGCCCCGGAGCATCCGTGAGCGGGGGTCCTCGGTGCGGTAGACGGGGTGTCCGAAGCCCATGATCCGCTCGCCGGCGAGCACTCGTTCACGGATCCAGCCGTCGATGCGGTCGGGGGTACCGATGGCGTCCAGGGTGTCGAGCGCCCGGCTGGGTGCTCCGCCGTGCAGCGGTCCGGAGAGCGCGCCGACGGCCGCGACCAGGCAGGCCGCCATGTCGGCGCCGGTGGAGGCGACGACTCGGCCGGTGAACGTCGAGGCGTTGAAGCCGTGGTCGATGGTGGAGATCAGGTACTGCTCCACGGCCCTGGCGCGCACGGGGTCCGGTACGGAGCCGGTGAGCATGTAGAGGTAGTTGGCCGCATGGGGCAGGTCGTCGCGCGGCTCGACCGGTTCGAGGCCCAGGCCGAGGCGGTGCAGGGCGGTGAGCACGGTGGGGACGGCGGCGCAGACGGCCAGGGCGTCGGCGCGGCGCCGGTCGGCGTCGATGTCGTACACCGGCCGGAAGCCGGCCGCGGCGCCGAGGAGCGAGAGGGCGGTGCGCAGACCGGCCAGAGGCCCCGAGGCGGCACCGGCGCGTGCGATGGCGGGCAGCGCCTCGCGCACCTCGGCGGGCAGCCGGCGCAGCGTGGCAGTGCGGGCGGCGAATTCGGTACGGGCGTCGGCATCGGGCAGCGTGCCCTCGGACATCAGGTACCAGACGTCCTCGAAGCTGCGGACCTGTGCCAGTTCGATCGCCGAGTACTGCCGGTAGTGGTAGAAGCCCTCGCGCCCCCGGACATCGCCGAGGGCCGTGTCGGTGACGACGACGCCGGCGAGGCCTCGGGGTACGTCGAGCGGGGTTCCGCTGGTCATGGTCGGCATCTCTTCCTCCGTGGACGTTCCGACGGTTCATTGATATTGATTCAGACCTTCCATGCTTGACTGGAATCCTGTCAATGTTGATTGAATCAATATGGATACGGTTACGACATGACGGATCAAGCAGCGCCCGGCAACGGTCCTGGGGCGACGGCTCAGCAGCGGCTCAGCACCCGGGAGACGGCCGAACGCCTCGGAGTGAAGCCCGAGACGGTGTACGCGTACGTCAGCCGGGGCCAGCTGAGCAGCAGGCGCGCTCCGGGCGGACGCGGCAGCACGTTCGACGCCGCCGAGGTCGATGCGCTGGCCCGCCGCACGGGCCGCAAGGCCCCCTCCCCCGCCGCCGGCGACCTGGTCTTCCGCACCGGCATCACGCTGATCGAGGACGACCGCTACTACTTCCGTGGGGTCGACGCCGTCGAGCTGGCCCGGCAGTACGCCTACGAGGAGGTCGCCGAGTGGCTCTGGACCGGCGAACTGCGGCCCGGCGTCCGCTTCACGGCACCGGTCGAAGCGCTGGCCTCGGCGCGCCGGGCGGTCGACGCGCTGCCCGCGCACAGTGGGTCGACGGACCGGTTGCGGGTGGCGGTGGTCGCCTCGTCGACCGCCGATCCGCTCCGCTTCGACCTCTCGCACGAAGCGGTCCTCGCCGCCGCGCGGAGCCTCGTCCCGACGCTGGTCGGCGCACTGCCCCCGGCCGTCGGCACGCCGTCGGCGGCCGGGGGGTCCGAGGATCCGGCGGAGGGGGGCGACGCCGGTCTGGCCCACCGGCTGTGGCCGAAACTCACCCCCCGGCCGGCAGACGAACCGTCAATCGCCGCGCTGGACACCGCCCTCGCCCTGCTGATCGACCACGACCTGGCGGCCTCGACGCTGGCCGCCAGGGTCGCCGCGTCCGCCCGCGCCCATCCGTACGCGGTGGTCTCTGCGGGCCTCGGAGTCCTGGAGGGCCAGTTGCACGGGGCGGCGAGCGGACTGGCGCACCGGATGCTGACCGAGGTCCTGGAGCGGGGCAGCGCCGTACCGGTGGTCGCGGACCATCTCCGTACCGGACGCAGGGTGCCCGGACTCGGCCACCGGCTCTACACCTCCGAGGACCCGCGGGCGCGAGCACTGTTCGCCCTGCTCTCGGAGGTGCCGCAGGCGGCCGCGGCGCTGGCGGCCGCGCGTGACGTGGTCGCCACGACGGCCCGGCACGCTCCCCTGCACGCCAATGTCGACCTGGCGCTAGCCGTGCTCTCGGTCTCCTGCGGCATGTCCGCGGAGGCCGGCGAGACGGTGTTCGCGGTGTCCCGCACGGCCGGCTGGATCGCCCATGCCCTGGAGGAGTACGGCGAGCGGCCCCTGCGGATGCGGCCCAGCGGCCAGTACGGCGGTCCCCGGCCGCCTCAGCCGTTGCCCGCCGCCACGCCCGTACCGCCGCGATAGACAGTCCGCGGGAGAAGCGCGCGAGGCGAATGCGCAAGAGGAATGCGTGAGGGGAATTCGGAAAGCACCGGAATGCCCCTTACCGTTCATACGATGAGCGCCCCACCGCCCACCGCCAGGAGAGCACGCCGGCCCGTCTGGCCGCAGCGCGTCTTCTCCCAGGTGCTTCTGATGCAGCTGGCCATCGCCACCGGCGTCACCGTGCTCGCCACCGGTCTCTTCCTGGCACCGCTCAGCGCGCAGCTCGACGACCAGGCGATGCGCCGTGCCCTGGCCATCGCGCAGAGCACGGCGGCCCAGCCGCAGGTCACCGAGGCGCTGCTCGCCACGGCCCCGTCCCCCGCCGGACCGGTGCAGTCCGCGGCCGAGCGGATCAGGCGCGCCACCGGCGCCGAGTACGTCGTCGTCATGGACCGGCACGGGGTGCGCTGGTCGCACACCGACGCCGACGAGATCGGCAAGATCGTCTCCACCGACCCGAGCGACGCGCTCGCGGGCCGGAACGTCATGGAGATCGACAGCGGGACGCTCGGCCGCTCCGCCCGCGGGAAGGTGCCACTGCGCGATGAGACGCAGCACATCGTGGGCGCCGTCTCCGTCGGAATCGCGTACGACAGCGTCCGCGCCCGGCTCCTCGCCACGATCCCCGGGCTGTTCGCCTACGCGGGCGGTGCTCTCGCCGTCGGGGCGCTGGCCGCCTATCTGATCTCCCGGCGCCTCCAGCGGCAGACCCACGATCTCGCGTTCTCCGACATCTCCGCGCTGCTGACGGAGCGCGAGGCGATGCTGCACGGCATCAGGGAAGGGGTGGTCGCCCTCGACCGGACGGGCCGGATACGCCTCCTGAACGACGAGGCGCAGCGCTTGCTCGGGCTCGGTCCGGACGCCGCGGGCCGTCCGCTGGACACCGTGCTCGGCGCGGGGCGGACCGCCGATGTGCTGGCGGGCCGGGTGCTCGGCGACAATCTGCTGACGGTGCAGGGCACCCGTGTCCTGCTCGCCAACCGGATGCCGACCGACGACGGCGGTGCCGTCGCTACGCTCCGCGACCGCACCGAACTCGAACACCTCGGCCGCGAGCTCGACTCGACGCGTGGCCTGATCGACGCGCTGCGGGCCCAGGACCACGAGCACGCCAACCGGATGCACACGCTCCTTGGGCTGCTGGAACTGGACATGCACGAGGACGCCATGGAGTACGTCACCGAGATCGTGGGCGTCCACCGGGCGACCGCCGAGCAGGTCACCGAGAAGGTGCACGATCCGTTGCTGGCCGCGCTCCTGGTCGGCAAGGCGACCGTGGCGGCGGAGCGCGGTACCGCACTGCGTCTGGCCCCGGGGACACTCCTCCCGGACCGGCTGGTGGACCCTCGCGGGCTGGTCACTGTCGTCGGCAACCTCGTGGACAACGCGCTGGACGCGGCGGCCGGCACGGACGGCGCTCTGGTCGAGGTGGGTCTGCGTGCCGAGGGCCGTACGGTGGTGCTGCGGGTCAGCGACAGCGGCCCCGGGGTGCCGCCCGGACAGCGTGAATCGATCTTCACGGAGGGCTGGTCGACGAAGGAGCTCCCGGCACACGGCAAGCGCGGCCTGGGCCTCGCCCTGGTGCGGCGGCTGGCGGAACGGCAGGGTGGCGGCGTGACCGTCGACGAGAGCGTGGAGGGCGGCGCCGAGTTCACCGTCGTGCTGCCGGAGGCCCTCGCCGGCACGGTGGAAATGACCGAAACGGATAGCGGAATCGTGGGAGAAGCTCAGTGATCGAGGTCCTGGTCGTGGACGACGACATCCGGGTCGCGAAGGTCAACGCGGCCTATGTCGCCAGGGTGCCTGGATTCCGGGTGACCGCCCAGGCGCACTCCGCCGCCGAAGCGCTCACCACGATCGAGAGCCGGACCGTGGACCTGGTGCTGCTGGACCACTACATGCCCGACCGCAACGGCCTGGCCATGGTGCGGGAGCTACGCAGGCTCGGTCACCACACCGACGTGATCATGGTGACGGCGGCGCGCGATGTCGCCACTGTCCAGGAGGCCATGCGGCACGGCGCGCTGCAGTACCTGGTGAAGCCGTTCGCGTACTCGGGGCTGCGCACCAAACTGGAGGCGTACGCGGCGCTGCGCCACACGCTGGAACGCGGCGGCGAGGCCGAACAGGGTGAGGTGGACCGGCTCTTCGGCGCCCTGTGGGCGGCGGGCGAACCCGATCTACCCAAAGGCCACTCACCGACCACGGCGGAACTGGTCAGGCAGGCGCTCCGGAGTGCCGACGGGCCGCTCTCCGCGCAGGAGATCGCGGAGAGCGCCGGCATGAGCAGGCAGACCGCCCAGCGCTATCTGAAACTGCTGGAACGAACCGGCAGGGTGCGGCTGTCACTGCGGTACGGCGAGACGGGCCGCCCGGAGCACCGCTATACCTGGTCCACCGGCACACAGACCTGACCCCGGCCGGTCCCGCACCGCCCGTCCGTACCGGCGCCGTGCCGGGCCGGCCGGGCGGTGCGGGCGCTGCGGTGGCGGGGGGCTACACCGCACCCGCCCCGGTCAGTGCGCGGACCTCGGTCTCCGCGTGCTTGGCCTCGTCGGGCGGATCGGCGGAGGTGACCGTGCCGACCCAGCCGGCCAGGAAGCCCAGGGGGATGGAGACCAATCCGGGGTTCTCCAGCGGGAAGAGCTGGAAATCGACGCCCGGGAAGAGCGAGGCGGGGCTGCCGGAGACGACCGGCGAAAGCAACACGAGCAGCACTGCGGGAATCAGCCCGCCGTAGACGGACCAGACCGCGCCCCGGGTGGTGAAATTCCGCCAGAACAGGGAGAACAGGAGCACCGGAAGGTTGGCCGAGGCGGCGACTGCGAAAGCGAGCCCCACCAGGAACGCCACATTCAGGTCCTGGGCGATCAGCCCCAGCCCGATGGCGGCCACCCCGATCGCGGCCGCGGCCATCCTGGCCACGGCGACCTCGCTGTACTGCTTGGAGCCCGGGCGCCTGATCGAGGCGTAGAGGTCATGGGCCACTGAGGCGGATGAGGCGAGGGTGATCCCCGCGACGACCGCGAGGATGGTCGCGAAGGCTACCGCGGCGACCACAGCGAACAGGATCGCGCCCCCAGTGGACCCCTCACCGCCGCCCAGCTCCATGGCCAGCAGCGGGATCGCCGTGTTGCCCGCGGCGTTGGACGCCCGCACGTCGGCCGAACCGACCAGAGCGGCCGCTCCGAACCCGAGCGCGATCGTCATCAGATAGAAGCTGCCGATGAGCACGATCGACCAGACGACCGAACGGCGGGCCGCACGCGCGGTGGGCACGGTGTAGAACCGCGACAGGATGTGCGGCAGCCCGGCGGTACCGAGCACCAGCGCCAGTCCCAGGCTGATGAAGTCGATACGCGCGGTCCACGATCCGCCGTACCGGAGACCCGGCGCGAGGAACCTGCTTCCGTTACCACTGCGTTCGGCGGCGGAGTCGAGCAGGGCGTTGAAATCGCCGTGGAAGCGGAGCAGGACGAGAACGGTGAGCACGACCGCTCCCGCCATCAGCAGAACGGCCTTGACGATCTGGATCCAGGTGGTGGCGCGCATACCGCCGAGTGACACGTAGATGACCATGAGTGCCCCGACACCGATGACGGTCCAGGAGCGGGCGGCGCCGCTCGTACCGCCGAGGAGCAGAGCGACCAGGCTGCCCGCGCCCACCATCTGCGCCACCAGATAGAGCACGGAGACGGTGACGGACGAAGTGCCTGCCGCGATCCGGACCGGGCGCTCCGCCATCCGCGCCGCCACCACGTCGGCGAGCGTGAACCGGCCGCAGTTGCGCACCAGTTCGGCGACGAGCAGCAGGACGACGAGCCAGGCGACGAGGAAGCCGACCGAATAGAGCATGCCGTCATAGCCGAAGAGGGCGATCAGACCCGAGATGCCGAGGAATGAGGCGGCCGACATGTAGTCGCCCGCGATGGCGAAACCGTTCTCCATGGGAGAGAACAGACGGCCGCCCGCGTAGAACTCCTCCGCCGAACCATGGCGGTTGCGGCTCACCCAGGCGGTGATGGCGAGTGTCACCGCGATGAAGGCGCTGAACAGCAGAAGCGCCAGCGTCTGATGGTTCCCGTTCAACGTCCGGCCCCTCTCGTCATCTCCTGTGTCTCCCAGCGCAGTTCGAGTGCGGCCCGGTCCCTGCGCAGCCGCGCGTGGCGCGCGTACGCCCCGGTGAGCAGGAAGGTCGTGAGGAACTGCCCGAGCCCCGCGACCATCGCCACATTGACCACCCCCGCCACCGGGCGGGCCATCAGTCCGGGCGCGGTGATCGCGGCGACGACGTAGACGAGGTACCAGGCGAGGAAGGCGAGGGTGGCGGGGACGACGAACCGCCGGTACCGACGGCGCACCTCCTGGAATGCCTCGCTGCGCTGCACCTCCAGATAGATGTCGGCCGCGCTGTGGCCGCGCCGCGGGTCCGCGGGCCCGGGTGGCCCGGCGGGAGCGAAGCTTCCCGTACCGTCCAGCTCGCCCCATCCGGAGGCCAGCGCGTCGTACCACGGGTCGTCGAGTCGCATCGCTGCGGCCTCACGCCCTGCTTCCTTCTCTACGGAACAACTCCCCTTGTCCACGGACCACTTCGGCCGTGTACCCAAGAATGGGCAGATCGGGAAGATCCCGGGCAGTTCATTCGCCGGTCTTCACCTCTTCAGGTGACGGCTCGTCCGGGCGGCTGTGCGAGGCCCCGAACGTACGCATAGCGAACGGCCTGTGCCCGGTCACGCACTCCGGCCTTGGCGAAGAGATTATTGATGTGGCTTTTCACGGTGGCCTGCGAGATGTGCAGGCTGCGGGCGATCTCCGGATTGGACAGCCCCTCCGCGATCAGCACCAGCACTTCCAGCTCACGTGGCGTCAGGCCGTCGGGCAACTCCGGGTCGGGCGCCACCGGGGGCAGCGGGTCCGTGGTCACGCGCTCCAGCAGACGGCGCTGCACGCTGGGGGAGAGGCCGGCTTCGCCGGACAGCACCGCCTGGATGGCCCGCACGATCTCCTCGCCCCCGGCGTCCTTGGTGAGATAGCCGCGGGCTCCTGCCCTCAGCGCCGGGAAGAGCGAGTCGTCGTCCGCGAAGGTCGTGAGCACCACCACCTGGGTCCCCGGATGCTCCCTGCGGATCCGTCGCGTCGCCTCCGCCCCGTCGCACCGGGGCATCCGCAGATCCATCAGGACGACATCGGGGGCCAGTTCGGCCACGAGCTCCACGGCCTCCTCACCGTCCTTCGCCGATCCGACCACCTCGATTCCGGGCAACAGCCCCAACAGCATCACGATCCCCTCACGCACCACCGACTGGTCGTCGGCGACCACGACCCGCGCGTTCACGCCGGCACTCGCAGACTCACCACAAAACCCTCCTCGCCGGGACCGGCCTCCAGCGTCCCGCCCAACAGCGCGGCCCGTTCCCTCATCCCGAGCAGACCGTATCCGGCCCCACTGCCGGACAGCTCGCCCTCGGGTCTTCGTCCACCCGAATCACTGACCTCCAAGGCGACTTCGTCCGGCAAATACTCCAGCCGTACGAGAACCCTGGCTCCGGGTGCGTGCTTGCGCACATTGGTCAGGGCCTCCTGCGCCACCCGCCGGACCGTCTGCGATGCCTCGGCGGTCAGTGAACGCTGCTCGCCCTCCACGCTGACCTGCGCCGGATCCCCGACTACCAGCTGCCGCAGGAACTCCTCCACCGGAGACACCTCCCCCCGAAGCGCGGAGAGAGCCTGGTGGGTCTCCGCGAGCCCCTCACGTGCCATGGAACGTGCCGCCACGACCCGTTCCAGCACTTGGTCCCGGAACTCCCCTGCGGGCTCCCGCTCGATCAGCAGCCGTGCCGCCTCCAGATGCACCAACTGGGCGGAGAGGCTGTGGGCAAGCACATCGTGTATCTCCCGCGCTATCCTGGCCCGCTCGTCCAGCGCGGCCGTCTCGGCCTCGGCCTTGCGGGCAGCACGCTCCTGCACCAGGAGCCGCTGGGCGTTGCCCCGGGCTTCGGCATCCAGCCGGAGCACGTAGCCCGCCAGCGAGAGACCCGCTGTGGACAGGACTGTGGAGAGCCAGCCATCGGTGCTGACGGCGGCGTACGCGCCGAGTGCGACGGCCGCGGCCGGAAGGCCCGCCGTGAGCGGCAACCGCTCCAGCGCGGCGATCGCACAGCCGCACCACAGGATCACTGCAGGCACATCGGCACCGGCCTGCTGCGCCCCGAACGCCATGAGCATCAACAACGCCAGCAGTCCGAGCGACAGCCACAGCCGGTGTTCCAGACTGGTCCGGAAGAGTGCCCATGCGGCGAACGCACAGCCCAGTACGCCCACCAGACCGAGCACGATCTCCCAGGGCCCGAACCGTCCACCACTGAATGTGCCCCAGAGCATGGCGGTGAGCAGCCCCACCCGGACGGACCAGGTGAGCACCCTCCGCGGACGGGTGTGGCTCGTCCCCGACAGGGCTTCCCAGGACGGCCAGCTGGTCCAGGTCGTACGCGTCATACGCGGTCCTTCCACGCCGACCGCGACATCATCCCGTCGCCGCCCCCATACCCGGATCCACCGTACGCGGAGTCGCCGTACGCCGGACGTATCTGCCCCGCCCGCCACATCAGCGCACCTCCGCGCGCCGCCAGCATCACAGCGAGGGCCGCCAGTAGGGCCGCGGTGCCCTGGTGTATGCCCATCAGTGCGGCAGCCCCGTAGAGGGCCGCCCGCAGCACCAGTCCGGCTGTCCAGACGAAGACGGTGGCCTTGGTGCCCTTGCACCAAAGCGAGCTGTCCGCCTCACGCCACAGCCGAGTGGTCCAGGCCCAGCCGGCGCCCGTCACGAGCCCCACCATCAGCTCCGCGCCCAGGATCGCCATGGACAGCGCCGTGTGACGCGGATCCGCCAGCCCGGACTCGCGCAGCGACAGGACGAGAAGTACACCCGGCAGGATCCACCAGCGCCGGTCGTCCGTGATCTGCTGTGCCGAGCACTGACGAACGACGACAACAGCGATCACTGCGCCGATCACCAGAACGTTGACGAGCCCTGACATGGCTGCCTCCGACGTGCGGGAAGGTGAACGCCTTCGACGCTACGGAAGCGGCCGGGCCGGAGCATGGGCTCACGGGTTGATCACGGGTGGAGGTGCCGTCTCCACCCGTGGGTGGAGACGGCGTCGCTCAGACGTCGATGCGCGAGCGGTCCAGGGTGGCGGCGGAGCTGGTGATGAACTCCTTGCGCGGCGCCACCTCATTGCCCATCAGCAGATCGAAGACCTGCTCAGACGCTTCCAGGTCACCGATGTTGATCCTCCGCAGGGTGCGGTGGCGCGGGTCCATCGTGGTCTCCGCCAACTGGTCGGCGTCCATCTCGCCCAGGCCCTTGTACCGCTGGATCGAGTCCTTGTACCGGACGTTCTTCCGCTGGAGCTCCAGCAGCCGCTGGCGCAGCTCGTTGTCCGAGTACGTGTAGATGTACTTGTCCTGGCCCTTCTTCGGCTGGACCAGCTCGATCCGGTGGAGCGGGGGCACCGCGGCGAAGACCCGTCCGGCCTCGACCATGGGCCGCATGTACCGCTGAAAGAGCGTCAGCAGCAGAACGCGGATGTGCGCGCCGTCGACATCGGCGTCCACCAGCAGGACGATCTTCCCGTAGCGAGCCGCGTCGATATCGAAGGTCCGGCCGGACCCGGCTCCTATGACCTGGATGATCGCGCCGCACTCGGCGTTCTTCAGCATGTCCGAGACGGACGCCTTCTGAACGTTGAGAATCTTGCCCCGAATCGGCAGCAGCGCCTGGAACTCACTGTTCCGGGCGAGCTTCGCCGTACCGAGCGCGGAGTCGCCCTCGACGATGAACAGTTCACTGCGGTCCACGTCGTCGCTGCGGCAGTCGGCGAGCTTCGCCGGCAGCGAGGAGGACTCCAGCGCCGTCTTGCGACGCTGTGCGTCCTTGTGCTGGCGGGCCGCGATGCGCGTCCGCGCGGCCGCGACGGCCTTGTCCAGGACCGCCCTGGCCTGGGCCTTCGCGTCGCGCTTCGTCGAGGTCAGGAACGCCTTGAGTTCCTTGGCCACGACGTTGGCCACGATCCGGTTGGCCGCCGAGGTACCGAGCACCTCCTTGGTCTGGCCCTCGAACTGCGGCTCGGCCAGGCGCACGGTGACCACCGCGGTGAGGCCCTCCAGCGCGTCGTCCTTGACGATGTCGTCCTCGGCGACGCGGAGCAGTTTGGCGGAGCGCAGCGCCTCGTTGACCGTCTTGGTCACGGAGCGCTCGAATCCGGTCACATGCGTGCCGCCCTTGGGGGTGGCGATGATGTTGACGAAGGACTTCAGATTGGTGTCGTATCCGGTGCCCCAGCGCAGGGCGATGTCGACCGCGAGCTCACGCGTGACCTCGGTCGCGGTCATGTGACCGCGCTCGTCCAGGACCGGCACGGTTTCCTTGAAGGTGCCCTGCCCGGTCAGACGCAGGACGTCGCAGACCGCCTTGTCCTGGGCGAGGTACTCACAGAATTCGCTGATGCCGCCGTCGAAGCGGAAGGTCTCCTCGGTCTTGCCTTCGCCGTCGAGTCCGCGCTCGTCGCGGACCACGATCGTGAGGCCCGGAACGAGGAAGGCCGTCTGCCGCGCCCGCTGGTGGAGCGTCTCCAGGTTGAGCTTGGCGTCCTTGAGGAAGATCTGCCGGTCCGCCCAGTAACGCACCCTGGTGCCGGTGCGCGCCTTCGGCACCCGCTTGCCCTTGAGCAGGCCGTTGGCCGGGTCGAACGGACTGTCCGGCCCCTGTTCGGTGAAGATTCCAGGGACTCCGCGCCGGAAGCTGATCGAGTGCGTCGCACTGCTGCGGTCGACCTCGACGTCGAGCCGGGCGGAGAGCGCGTTGACGACGGAGGCGCCGACACCGTGCAGACCACCGGACGCGGCGTACGAGCCACCGCCGAACTTTCCACCGGCGTGCAGCTTGGTCATCACGACCTCGACGCCGGACAAACCTGTCTTGGGCTCGACATCGACGGGGATACCCCGCCCGTTGTCCCGGACCTCCACGGAATTGTCGTCGTGGAGGATGACCTCGATGTGATCGCAGTAACCGCCCAGAGCCTCGTCGACGGAGTTGTCGATGATCTCCCAGAGGCAGTGCATGAGGCCGCGGCTGTCGGTGGACCCGATGTACATCCCGGGGCGCTTGCGAACCGCTTCGAGCCCCTCGAGTACGAGCAGATGCCGCGCGGTGTAGTTGGAGCCGTCTCGGTCTGCTCCGGTCAGCAGCGCAGTGGACGGCACGGACGTATCGGCGGTCACGCGGTTCGCTCCTCGCTGAATTTCATTTGAGGCCCAGTGGGTAACGGGCTCGGCTTCGGTCGCCGCTGAGAGGGTACCGAGGCCTGGTAGAGCGGTTGTAACGCCACCCTTCGACAACCCTCACACTAGTCCAGCCTCGCATACACGTTCGATCCCTCGTAGGAGTGACGCGAACATCACGTTCCCTTCCAGGCATGAACCATTTAGGCTCCGGGCACGTCCTCATGAACAAACCGGCAAGCCAGCCGGGAGGATCCCACCAAGACAAGCAATGCGAAACCGTAGCGCTACGCAATACGGCACATTCGCCGCCAACCGGCAACAGACAGCCATCTCGAGAAGAAGTTTCGAAGAAAAGCCACGAGCGGGAACGTTTTCGGCCTGGTTGGATGTTGACCCTGGTACGACAGCTCGTCGAGCTAGAGAAGAGGCGACGTGACTACTGTTCTGACCCCCGCGAGCCCGCTGACCGCAGCAGACCGCTGTGACCGTTGCGGCGCCCAGGCATATCTGCGCGTCGTCCTCATCAGCGGCGGTGAACTGCTCTTCTGCGCCCACCACGGTCGCAAGTTCGAGCCGGAACTCAAGAAGATCGCCGCGGAAATACAGGATGAGACGGACCGGCTCACGGCTGTGCAGGCCCAAGCCGCCGAAGAGGAACAACACTGACACCTCGCATCCACGACGAGCAAGGGCCAGGTCCCGGACCTGCCGACGGGCGGCTCCCCAGAAGGGGGCCGCCCGTTCTCGTACCTGCGCGGTGATGCTGTTCAGCCGACGTCCGGCATCCAGCCGATCGCAGCGGAGATCCGCGTGTACACGCCCGGGCTCCCGGCCCGGGCACAGCCGTTCCCCCAGGAGACCAGCCCGATAAGCCGCCCACGGGCCACCAGCGGCCCGCCGCTGTCGCCCTGGCATGCATCGTGCCCGCCCAGCAGTTCGCCCGCGCAGAGCATCGCTGAGGCGTCGTACGTGCCGTTCCTGCCGCCCGAGTATGCCTGCGCGCACGCGGCTTCGGGCAGAACGCTCACTTTCGCGGACCGCAGCGACGACGTGTAGTCGCTGTTGCCCGTTGTGTCACCCCATCCGTAGACGACCGCCTCGGTGCCCGGTACATACGCCTCGTCGCCGGCTTCGGCCATCGGGATCGCGCTCTTCTCGGGGAGCGCCTCGACGAGGGTGAGCACTGCCAGGTCCCCCGCGTTCGTGAGGGGATTGAATCCCGGGTTGGTCCACGTCTCCCGTACGGCGATCTCCTGGCCCCCGGTCCCGCGCAGGTCATCGCGGCCCGCGATGACCCGCAGATCACGCAAGCCGGCGACATCGACGCCGAGCGCCTCGCGGCTCAGGCAGTGCGCTGCGGTCAGCACCTTCTTCGGCGCCACCACGACTCCGCCGCAGAACTGGCCGGCGCGCGCTTCTCCGAACCGGTCGCGGCTGGAAAGAGCCACGACCCAGGGGCTGTCCTTGACGTGTGCGGGCTGACCACCGATGACGATGCCGTCCTCGGCTGCCCAGGCAGGAGATCCGAGCGGTATCAGGGCTGTGGCGGCAACCAGGGCGAACGCCCGGGTCAAGGCGCGGAAGACGGTACGGGACATGCGCACTCCTGACTCTGTGGTGAACCATTCCCACCCAGAGTCATCCCGCCGGTCGCCCACCGCACGCGTTGATAGGCCGAGGGCCCGGCTCCCCCAATGGGATCCGGGCCCTCGGTCCGTGTACTTCTGCGACCTAGTCGAGGTAGTCGCGCAGCACCTGCGAACGCGACGGGTGGCGCAGCTTCGACATGGTCTTCGACTCGATCTGACGGATGCGCTCACGCGTCACGCCGTAGACCTTGCCGATCTCGTCCAGGGTCTTCGGCTGGCCGTCGGTGAGACCGAAGCGCATCGAGACGACGCCGGCCTCACGCTCGGAGAGCGTGTCGAGCACCGAGTGCAGCTGCTCCTGGAGGAGCGTGAAGCTGACCGCGTCGGCCGGGACGACCGCCTCGGAGTCCTCGATCAGGTCACCGAACTCGCTGTCCCCGTCCTCACCCAGCGGGGTGTGGAGGGAGATCGGCTCACGACCGTACTTCTGGACCTCGATGACCTTCTCGGGGGTCATGTCGAGTTCCTTGGCCAGCTCCTCCGGCGTGGGCTCACGGCCCAGGTCCTGGAGCATCTGACGCTGCACACGGGCGAGCTTGTTGATGACCTCGACCATGTGCACCGGGATACGGATGGTGCGGGCCTGGTCGGCCATGGCGCGGGTGATCGCCTGACGGATCCACCAGGTGGCGTACGTGGAGAACTTGTAGCCCTTGGTGTAGTCGAACTTCTCGACCGCGCGGATCAGACCGAGGTTGCCTTCCTGGATGAGGTCCAGGAAGAGCATGCCGCGGCCGGTGTAACGCTTGGCCAGCGACACCACGAGACGGAGGTTGGCCTCCAGGAGGTGGTTCTTGGCGCGGCGACCGTCCTCGGCGATGATCTCCAGCTCGCGCTTGAGCTTCGGAGCGAGCTTGTCGGAGTTCGCCAGCTTGTCCTCGGCGAACAGACCGGCCTCGATGCGCTTGGCGAGCTCGACCTCCTGCTCGGCGTTGAGGAGGGGAACCTTGCCGATCTGCTTCAGGTAGTCCTTGACCGGGTCGGCGGTGGCGCCGGCGACGGCGACCTGCTGCGCAGGTGCGTCGTCCTCGTCGTCGTCGGAGAGGACGAAGCCCTTGTTCTCGCCCTCGCCCTCCTCTTCCTCGCCCTTGCCAGCCTTTACTTCCTCGACCGCCTCGTCTCCGTCGAGGAGCTCGTCGTCCTGCTTTCCGGACTTCTTCGATGCCGTCTTCTTGGCCGCCGTCTTCTTCACGGCGGTCTTCTTGGCAGCCGTCTTCTTGGCTGCTGTCTTCTTCGCAGGGCCGGCCGTGGCAGCGTCGTCAGCCACCACGTCCACGGTCTCTGCCGACGGAGCGGCAGTGGCCGCGACAGTCCTGGTCACGGTTGTCTTGGCCGCGACAGTCTTGGTGGCGGTGCGCTTGACCGGGCTCTTCGCTGCGACGCTCTTGCGGGCACGTTTGGACGGCTCCGCGGCACTGACCATCAGCGTCACACCCTCTTCCTCGAGGATCTGGTTGAGGCTGCGCAGAACATTCTTCCACTGGGTTGGCGGAATCTGGTCAGCCTCGAAGGCCCGACGCACGTCATCGCCGGCGATCTGCCCATCAGCCTTTCCCCGCTCGATGAGCGCCATCACAGACTCGGACTCGGCGATCTCCGGCGGGAGCGTACGGGATGTGCTGGCCGACACGAACAACCTCTCGGAACGATGGAAACGGCTTCCGGCCCGGCCCTGGAGAGGGCTGGAGCCGACGACCGCCGGGCTGGGAATGTACCGGCGGCGCGGGTTTGGCCTCAGAACTGCACAGCGCACTTAACGGCTGCTGTATTCCTTCCGCGACGGTCACCTCTTAAGTCATCGCACTGTTTCGAGGAGTGTTACGCCCAATCCGCGTGGCCCGAGTCACACCTCATTTGCGATGAACGTGACCAAGGGTGCAAATTCCCCATAACTGTGCCGCCGGACCGTGGCGGCCGCCCGGCGCACGCGGTTCACACACCCTGGCCGTGTTGCGCTCAGTGCTCGCGGGGCGCCGGCACCACACGCTCCACCTCGGGGTGGACCACGAGCAGTTGACGCATGGCCGCTTCGGCACCCGCCGCGTCACCGGACGCCAGGGCGTCGACGATCCGGGCGTGGTGGCCGAGGGACGCCTCGCCCGGGCGGTCACAGCCCGTGACCGGTCCGCCCGAAACCTGCAGCGCCGCGGACACGATGCCCGAGAGGTGCTCCAGCATGCGGTTGCCCGCCGCCTGGATGAGCAGGGAGTGGAACTCCGCGTCGGCCCGGGAACAGGTGATCGCGTCGCCCTGCCCGACCGCGTGCCCCATGATCTCGACCATGTCACCGAGGCGCTGCTGAATGTCCTCACGGCCGTGGCCCGCGGCGAGACGAGCGGCAAGGGGTTCGATCGTCCATCGGAGCTCCCCGAGCTCGCGACGCTGGTCCTCGCGCTGAGGACCGAAGGCGCGCCATTCGATGATGTCGGGGTCCAGCAGGTTCCAGTCGCTGACGGGGCGCACCCGGGTGCCCACGTTGGGCCGGGCGCTGACCAGGCCTTTGGCTTCGAGGACACGCAGCGACTCGCGTACGACGGTGCGGGAGACCTCGAAACGCTGGCCGATCTCTTCCGGCACGAGGGGGCGGTCGGCGCCCAGGTCACCGGAGACGATCATCTGCCCCAGCTGCTGAACGAGCTGGCCGTGGAGGCCGCGGCCGCGGCTGGCCGAGCCCCGCCGGCCCACCCGGCCGAGGTCGGCGTCGGGACCGTCCCAGGAGCGAAGAGCGGCTCGCTCGCCGGCCGGCGCCTCCGCGTACGAGTAGCGATCGGTTTCACCCGGGCCGGCGAGGCCGGAATCGGCGGAGCGGGCGGCGGTCATCATGGTGTGCGCAAGGGTACTCACGCATCCTTTGTCGGCGTAGCTCACTCGGCTCTTGAGGTCTTTGGTGAAAAGCACACGAAAGGGTGATCGGCACCCGCCCCCCAATTGACGCTTTACTGGTATAAACCGGGCATTCCCAAGAGGACTACGAGGCTTGACTCGATCCGGCAGCCCTCTGCGACCGCCAACGGACCCTGCCGTGAAGGCCGGTGAACAGATATGCGCAGGCCAGAACCGACAGCGAGAGCGCCAACGCGGCCCCCACCGGATGTGCCACGACGCCCACGGCGAGGGCGATCCATCGGTCCGTCTCGTGCGGCCAGCGCGGCCACATCAGTTCACGGAGCCTGGCCGCCAACCCGGCGACCGGGCGGGATCCCGGCCCCATCAGCACCATCTGGACAAGCGGCACAACAAGTACGGGAACAGCAAGCACCGCGGCGACACCGGCCGTCGTCGCCCTGAAGACCCCAGCGGCCAGAAGACCCGCCCAGGCGCAGCCCACGGTCAGCGCCACCCAGCTCGTGCCCAGAGAAACCGAATTCGGCGGCACATGGATCCAGTCACGGCCGTACACGAGGCGAAGGGTTTCGACGGAGACCAGCACGACGGCCAGGGCGAGCACCACGGCGACGCCCGCGGACACCGCCAGTTTAGCCAGAAGCAGCCCCAGGCGGCGGGGGACGGTGCCACGGTCCGCGGCGAGCGCGGGGTAGCGGAATTCGTCACCGAAGGAGAGTGCGCCGAGCAGTCCGGCTCCGACCGCCGCAGGCGGCAGGGGCAGCAGCGACGGCCAGGCCGCCAGCACCCTCGGCAACGTCGCATGGCCGTTGCGGGCGAGGAGCACGGAGAGTCCGACGGAGACGGCCAGAACAGCGGCCATGATCAACGTGGTTGTTCTGACGCCGAGCAGACGGCGCAACTCGTAGCGCAGCGGATGAAGCGGACCGCGGGCCGGGCGGCGCCGGATGGGAAGCGCCGTCTCCGGCACCGATGCCCGCATGTCCCCTCGCGCGCCCGGTCGCGGATCTCCCGCCCCTTCGCCACGGCCTCGCCCTGCGAGGTCTGCGGGGTGTGCAGGGCCTGCGGGGTGTGCGTGATCTCTGGGGTCCGTAGGCCCCGTGGGATTTGCGGGGCCCGCAAGGGCTCCTGGGTCGGTTGAGCCCTCGGGGCCCGTGGGCCCCATGCCGCCCCTGGGCGTCGTGGGGCCGCCGTCACCGATCTCGTCGGCCAGTTGATGGACCGGAAGCCCGTGCCGGAACGCCGTGTCGCCGATCTCCGCACACGAGGCGCCATACACCGCGAGACGGCCGCCGGCTTCGGCTACCACCTCCACCGAGCGCCGGGCCGCTCGGGCCTCGCGGCTGACCATTGCGGCGAGGCGAGCCGCGTGTGGGGTCCGGACCGCGACCCGTGGGCGGAGGCGGGTCCGGGAGAAGTCATCGACGTCCTGGTCGGCGACCAGGCGACCGCCGTCGATGGTGACGACGCGGTCGGCGGCCCGCGCGGCCTCCTTGGGGTCCGTCGTGGAGTACAGAACGGTCCCGCCCCGGCCCGCATGGGCCTGCAACAGTCCGTGCACCCAACAGCCCTCGCGTGGAGCGAGGCCTTCCGTCGGATCGTCGAGGACGAGTGTGTGCGGATCGCCCAGCAGCGCCGAAGCGAGGGCGAGGCGTCTGTCCATGCCAAGCGAGAGTGAGCCGATGCGCTGGTCACGGAGCCCGGCGAGGCCTACGAGCTCAAGCAGCTCATCGGCCCGTGCCGCGGGTACACCTCCGGCCGCGCACAGCATCCGGAGCTGACCGCGAGCCGTACGGACAGGGTGCCCCGGCACGTCGCCGAGCAGCACTCCCACCTCACGCGCGGGGTGCGGGATCCGGTGCATCGGTCTGCCCCGGAAGTAAGTGATCCCCCGCCCCGAGTCGAGCTCGAGCATGAGGCGGAGAGCTGCGGTCTTGCCTGAGCCCGGGGCGCCCAGAAGTGCGGTGACATGGCCCGGCCGGGCTTCGAAGGTGAGATCGTCCACGGCGGCCCGAAGACCGCGGCGGGGCGTACTGGTGAGTCCGATGGCCTGGAGCATCGCTTCCCTCGCGGAAGGTGAGACCGCTCGACGGCAGTGCGGGTACCGCAGAACGATAACGCGACTTATCGGACTTTTTGTGCAGCGCCAGGCCTGTGGGCGTTCCGCGAGGTCAGACTTCCGGCCTCAGCATCGGGGGGTTGAGCACGGTGGCCGCACCGGCCCGGAAGAGCTGGGCTGGGCGGCCGCCCTGGCGTGTGGTCGTCCCGCCGGTGGGCACCAGGAAGCCGGGGGTGCCGGTGACCTTGCGATGGAAGTTCCGCGGGTCGAGAACCACTCCCCACACCGCCTCGTACACTCTCCGGAGCTCGCCGACCGTGAACTCCGGCGGACAGAAAGCGGTGGCCAGGGAGGAGTATTCGATCTTGGAACGGGCGCGTTCGACCCCGTCGGCAAGGATCTGTGCGTGATCGAAGGCCAGCGGGGCCTGGTTTTCGCCCTCGTGGCCAAGGCTCCCGTCCGCCCCGAGCAGGTCTTCGACGGAGGCCCATCGCGCACTGTTCGCATCGCCGCCCGCCCGCGGGGCCGGCAGATCGGGCGCCAGGGCGAGATGGGCGACACTGACGACTCGCATCCGCGGGTCACGACTTGGGGCGCCGTAGGTGGCGAGCTGTTCGAGGTGGGCACCGTTCCCGACCGCCGGGGCTGCCGGATCCTGGGCGCACAGACCGGTCTCCTCGACGAGCTCGCGCGCAGCTGCGGCACCGAGATCCTCATCGGCTCTGACGAATCCGCCGGGCAGCGCCCATCGCCCCTGGAACGGTGGCTCACCACGGCGCACCACCAGCGCGCAGAGCGCGTGGCGGCGCACCGTGAGCACGACCAGGTCGACGGTGACAGCGAAGGGCGGGAAGGTCGACGGGTCGTAGGGCGGCATGCCGTGATCATAGTCGTCTGCCTGACGATAAACACTCCCTTCGCGGTGCTCTTCCAGGAGCTCTTGGAAGAGCACGATCAGCACGGCAGGGGCCGGCCGACAATCGCAGCACGCACCCGCACCCCCACTGGCATCGGTTTCGCCGCGCGGACCGTCCATTCCTCTGAGCCGACGACGTCCGGAGCACTGGATGCAGCTCCCTGTCCTGATGCAACGTCAGAACACATGCCGCCACGGCACCGCAGGGCCCTGGGCCGGGTATCTCAATGTGCGGCGGTGACGCGAGGCGTCGCGGCAGCAGGGGCATGCGGGGTCATCCGTCGTCACGGGATACACGCCGACCGTGGGTGGACTGCCCGGACCGACGCCTGGTGGTCGCCGATTCGGGACGGGTGGAGCCGGACGAGGGCTTCTTCCGGCGCGCGGTGGTCGGCCGCGCTGTGCGGGGTCGCGTGCTCCGGTCCGTCCGGTGCCCACGACGCCCCGTCCGCGCACTGCGCTCCCCGCGCAGGCATCGACGCAGGGTCTCCGGGTCGAGGCCCTGGTTGCACGCCTCGTGGAGCAGTTGGGCGAAGGTGTACGTGGGATCCGCGCGCAGGGCGAGGCCCAGGGCAACCCTCGCGCCCGGTTCGTCGCCCGTCGACCACGAGACCCATCCGGCCAGGGTCAGCGGTGCCGCGGCATGCTCCTCGTACGGTGCCACGCAACGACGGGCCAGTGCGCGCCAGAGCCGCAGCGCCGAAGCGGCTTCCGGGCCTTCCATCCACTCCGCTGCCCTGTCGCGGGTTTCCCGATCCTGCAGGCCGAGGATCACCGCGGCTGCCTCGTCGTGACTGATCAGCCGGTCATCGCTGAAGTCCGAGGCGGACGGCGCCGCCACCGGCGCCTCCTTGAGGCGTTGCATGAGCTGCCGGGCCAGGTCCAGGGTCTCGCGGGCAACATCCTTGCGTGCCGCTTCATCGAGGAGTCTGGGCATCATCTCGACACCCGTCGAATCGAGCGCGCGTTGCTGACCTGCTGCCGCCGAGGTCGTGAGAGGTGCGAGCCTCGCTTCCATCTCCCGTAGCGTTCCGCGTACTTGAATACCCGCGTAAGCGGCAGCGGCCGCCATCACCGAGGTGCCGGGCATGGCCAGCTGGTTGCCCTCCGCCGGACAGCAACGCTTGTCCGGACAGCAGTAGGACCAGAAACGCCCAGGGGGATCTCTGACCTGCGGCGTCTCTGCAAAAACCCGATTGACCTGCTAAAACTGCTGCCATCATTTGGCGCTGTTTCGCGTCGTTAGTCGCTGCCTTGTGCCCTCACTGTGCCCTCTGACTATTGCCGAGGGCACAACGTGCCCCGCGCTCGTGCCGCCAACGCGAAAGCAGCCTCTTCTACAGCGCAGTGCCCCCGCTCTCCGTCTACGGAGCGGGGGCACTGTCGTATGCGGGGCCGAGCACGGGTCACTGCTTCGACGCGTGCCAGATGCCCGGGGCGTGGATGTCCTCCCACACCTCGATCGGCCCGAACTCGTCGTGCCACACAGTCCGCGTGACCAGCACCGGCACCGCCACGTCGGCATCCGCTGGCACGGGGATCTCTAGGGCTGCGATCTCATCCCGCGTCGCGTGCCGGGCTGCGCGAAGCTCCGGGGAGCCGTGGATGGGGCGACCGGTCGCCTCTTCGTAGTCCTCGTGCCACAGGCGCTCGAGGCGCCCCTGCTGGAGCAGGATCGGGACTTCGGCAAGCGCACGCATGTGGATCACGGAGATGCCGAGGATGACCGGCTTCCCGTCCTGGCGGAACACGCGTCGCCGGACGACCACCTCGTCGTGAGGCTCGATCTCCAGGTCACGGCAGATACCCGGGTCAGCGCAGGACCGTAGGACCGCCTCGTGACCGGTGGAGGTTTCGCCGGGGGCGTAGTTGCTGCCGCCGTCCTTGAGCCGGTCAACCCGGGCCGCGCCGGTCGGCGGAGCGACGAGGGGCCGCCGGGTGACGGTTGTGCCGGCGCCCGCGTTCGTCGCGATCAGGCCCTCCTTCCTGAGCACCTCGTAGGACCGGGCAGCGGTGTTCCGCGCCACGCCGTGCTCCTCGGCTACTGCGTTCACGGTCGGCATGGCGTCACCGGGACGGAGGTCCCCCGCCGCGATAAGCCGCCGGTAGTGGGCCGCGACGTCCGCATACCCCTTGCGGGCTCCCATGTTGATCTCCCTCCTCCGTGGCCACGGATCGCAGCCAACACATAGAACGTACCACCGCTGAGTGGTAGTACGTACCCTGCAACACGTGGTACGTTCTACCTACGTTCCACGGTGACACCGGGGCGAGACAACTCCACAACGGTCACCCGGACCGGAATACGGGAGGGCACGCGGAGTACCGGCATCGACTTGTCTGCCACCGGCTCCGGCCCTACGCGAAAGGGGTCACAGCCGGAAGCCGGAGAAGCACCGTCGCTGGTGCAGAAGCAACAACTGATCTTTGACGCGGGCCCGCCCCTTGCGGGCGGGCCTTCGCGTGTCCGAGCAGTGACCAGGCGTCCCACCAGATGGGGCGGCCGTTGGCCGCTCGGCCACTCCTACGGCTCCATCGGCGCTACGACCGCCCGGGGCTGTGTACCTGCACCGATCACCCCAGGAGGTCCCCATGGGCCGCACCATCCGTACCGCCCGCTTCGGCCGCGTGTTCCGTACCGTCGCCGATGCCGTCCGCTCGGTCGTCGCCCCGGCCGCCCTGGTCCGCACCGCCGACACCGACCCGACGGTCCCGGACCCGGCCGACGTCTTCACCGACGAGGAGATGCCGACCGCCGAGGCGATCGAGGAAGCCGCGGCCGCGTACGACATCGCCGTCGACCAGGCCCGCGCCGCCGACC
This sequence comes from Streptomyces sp. NBC_00012, assembly GCF_045040875.1. Taxonomy (NCBI): domain Bacteria; kingdom Bacillati; phylum Actinomycetota; class Actinomycetes; order Kitasatosporales; family Streptomycetaceae; genus Streptomyces; species Streptomyces sp. NBC_00012. The sequence continues at coordinate 2,298,058 of NZ_CP108309.1, forward strand.
GCACCAAGCGGAAGGCGAAGAAGACGTTGGGTCGACTGCCCGCCGGCCTTTACGGCCGCTGGCAGGTCGAGCGGGTGCAGTCCTCGCGGCTGACCCCGGACCTCGAATCGATCCGCGACACCTACGCCCGGCTCGGCCTCGGTCCGGTTCCGATGCGGCCCTGCGCCCCGTCGCTCCGCATCACCGAGCTGGCCGCCGTCCAGGCGCTGCCCACCCCGGCCGCCGACGACGCGCCCCTCCTGGCCGCGGCCTGACCTGTTCACCGGCTGGCCCCGTACAACGCAGAGGCCCCCGGGTGGCCTACGACGCCGCCCCGGGGGCCTTCACGCTCCGACCGAATCACCAGGGAGAACGCATGCGAGACCGTATCAATACCGAGATCTACAAGCGCCGGGCGGCAGCCCTGGGCCTCGTCGTCTACGCGGCCCTGCTGCTGACGGTGGAGCGCGTGGTCGACATGGTGCACGGGCCGGTGGGCTGGCGGTGGCTGAGCAGCCACCTGGACCGGCTCGACGAGCTGCTGAGCACGGTTGAGGACGCCTGCGAGAAGAGCGACGACCGCGGCTTCGTGGCCCGGCTGACGCAGGCGACCGACCATTACACGGTCGTGGTCGACGCGGTCCTTGACCGGGTGGTCGGGAGGCCGGTCCGGTGAGCGCGGTGCGGCGGGCGGTCCGCTTGTTCGCGGTCCTGGCGAGCCAGTGGCAGTGCGATCAGTGCGGCCGGTGGTTCGAGTCCGACACCCCCTCGCAGCACTGCGGCTGCTGAGTACCGATCAACCAGGCCGGAGCGGTGGTCCCCCCGCCGCTCCGGCTTCCCCGTTCCCCTGTTTCGGATGGAGAGAGATGACGACGACGATCGAGCCGCCCGCCGTAGTGCTGGCGCCGTTCATCAGCGAGCCCGCCGAGGGTGAGCGGACTGCTGTTTCGGGCACTCGGCCCGAGGCTTCGACCACTTCGCCCGACGCTTCGGGCACTCACCCGGAAGACGCGCCGGAGCACACGCCGGACGTCAGCCGGAGGGTGAAGATCGCGCTTGGCATCGCGGCCATCGTCGGCGGCTGCGTGATGGGAGCGATCGGCTTCTACCTGTCCTTCGGGAACCTCTCGGCGGCCGGGCACACGGTCTTCGGGTTCTCCGAGTCCGACGCCCCGTACTTCGCGGTCGGGGTCGACGTGGGCATCCTGACGTGCCTGGTGCTGGATCTGTTCATGGCGACGATCCGCACGTCGTGGCCCCTGCTTCGGTTCCTCGCGCACGGCATGACGGCGGCCAGCATCTACTTCAATGCGGCCGCGTTCGGCTCGATCCGGGACCACATCGACAAGGCGCTCTCCCACGGCCTGATGCCGGTCCTCTTCGTCATCGGCGTCGAGGCCGGCCGCCGCATCCTGGTCCACCAGGCCGCGCTCCCCGCCGACCACGACACGATCCCGGGGCACCGCTGGATCCTGGCCGGGCGCACTACTTGGCGGATGTTCCGGCTGATGAAGATCTGGGACCTGACCTACAGCGTGGTCATGGAGCGGGAGCGGGCGCGGGCGATCCACACCGCGTGGACCGAGTACAAGGCCGAGCTGGTCAAGGCCGGGCTGGCGGAGGGCAGCGAGGAGGCGCTGGCGCGGCTCCCGAAGAAGCTGGAGCCCTTCGGCCTGACGGTCGATGAGGCGCTGGCCCTGCCGGACCAGATGGCCCGCGAGGAGCTGCGCCGCAAGCAGGAGAAGGAGCGGCGGGACCGAGAGCTGGAGCTGGAGCGGGAACGCGGCGATCACCAGGCGGAGATGGAGCGCCTGGCACACCGCAAGGAGATGGCGGGCTTGCGCGCCGACCTGAGTGCGACCGAGGGCGTGGCCGGGGCTCGGGCCCGGGGCGCGATCGCGGAGGCGGAGGCACTGGCCGACGCGCAGGCTCGGGCGGCCACTGATCTGAGCGATGCGACGGAGTCGGCGGACGCGGCCGAAGCGCGGAAGCGAGCGGCCGAAGCGACCGCCGAAGCGGTCGAAGCTGATGCCCGTGCGGCCGAAGCCGATGCGGACAAGACCGCCGCGCTCGCGAAGTCGGAGACCGAGAAGGCCCGCGTGTCGGAGGCCAGGCGGCGAGCGGCCGAAGCGGACAAGGGAGTGGCCGAAGCGCAGAAGCGAGCGGCCGAAGCCCGGCTCCAGACGGCCGAGATCGCCCGTCGCGCGGCCGATGCCGAGGACGCCGCGGCCTTTACCCCGCGCCAGCGCCGGGTCCGTGTCGTCGCCCGGATGATCCTGGCGAAGAGGCCCGAGGACGTGACGTTGGAGGACATCGCGGTGGCGATCGGTGTCACGTCCAGCAGCACCGCGTCGACCACCAAGGCCGACGCCCTCGCGCTGATCGAGTCCGGGTACGACCCGGTCTCCGGCTACGACCCCGAGGCTCCGTCGCGCATGCAGTGAGCGCCACGGCGCAGAGCAAGGCCCACGGGAGGGACGACCGGCTGGTCGTCCCTCCCCGCACGTCTGGAGCTGCTGCTGCCGTGCTCGCCCCGCGAGGGCCGAGCGCGGTTGGAGGACCTCCAGGCCCTACCCCCCCCCGCCCCGATCGAGTACTTCCGGAGGAGCACCGTGTCCGAGCACACCAACACCACCCCCCAGTACGACCGGCTGCTGAACCTGTCGGCCATGACGACCTGGACGGCGTCGAGGCAGCAGGAGCACGCCGCCGACGCCGTCTCGTACGCGTCCGCGCTCGCGGCGATGCAGGCCGGTCTGCGGTCCCAGGGCATCGACGGTGACGGGCGCTGGGACGCGGCCCGCCGGTCCCGCCGGGTCGAGAAGCACCTCAAGCGCATGGTCAAGGCGGCCCGGAAGCAGGAGCGCGCCGCGGAGGCCCTGCGGAACGCCTACGCCGCGCACGTTGCCCACGTCGCGGCGCTCCCTGGGCAGAGGGAGGAGAAGCGGGCGGCGAAGCAGCTGCGCAGGGGGCCCCGGCAGGTCGTCGGCGAGATCGCGGCGAAGTCGCTGAACAAGTCGGCGGCGGCGCTCGTGGAGTCCCCGGCCGGTGAGGAGACGCCGACGGGGACCGGTTCGGTCGCCGAGCCGAAGCAGGCGCCGGCGCGCGGTGTCTCCGACCTGTGGCAGCGGGGCGCCTGATGAGCGCTCAGCCCAGGCCGCTGACCGGCGCCGAGCGGCGCGCGGCGAACCAGCGCATGCACGCCGAGGCCCGGCAGCGCGAGCAGGCCGCACGCGGCCCGAAGGGAGTCGCGGCGGCGTGGTGGGACCGGGCCCGGATGGTCGCGATCGAGCAGGACCGGAAGGGCAATCCGGGCGCATGGGACGAGCTCGCGCTCTTCCTCTCGAACTACTGCGACCGCTACAGCCAGTAGCGGCCGGGACCTTCATCTTCATCTTCATCACCGCCCCGGTGTACGGGTCGGGGGGCCCCAACACGGGCGCGCGGGCGCACGGCCGCGCGGGCGCGCGAGGATCCCCCGACCCGTCACCATCTGTCAACCCCCTTTGGAGGGTTCATGGACGACGAAAACGTGATCACGTTCCGGGCCCGGGACGGCGCGGCCCCTCCCGGGTTACCGCCGCTCCCCTCCGCGCCGCCCGCGACCACGACGGCCCCGCCCCCGCCTCCGGGGACCGGGGCCGTCGCGGTCGCGGAGCGGCCCCGGCAGTCCTCGGACGCGGCTCTGGCCGCGCTCGCGCCGGCCCGCGCGCCGATGCCCCCGGCACTCTCGTCACCGGTCCCGGCGACGTTCCGCTCGGAGGGCCTCGACGACGGGCCGCACGACGGCCAGCCTCTGCCACTGGGGGCGTTGTCCCTCTCGGCGATCCTCGCCGTCGCGCTGGCTGCGCTGCGCGGGACGGTGGGCTTCGTCCAGGACTGGCGCCAGCGCCGGATGGAGCGGGCGGCCGAGGAAGCGGCCTGGCGGCAGGCCAGGGTCAAGCGGCGGGCCGCCGAGGAGGACGCGCTGGCAGCAGCCGCGAAGGTCCCGAGCAGCGCCGAGTTCGGCCGCAAGGCGGTCCGGGACGGCCGCAAGGGGGCCGGTCCCGGTCCGCAGGGGAAGTCCGGCGGACCGCACGGCACTGCGCCGGGCGGCTCCGGGAAGACCCCGCGCGCGCCGGAGAAGAAGCCGGAGCGCAGGCACGACCACCCGAAGCCCCAGGAGAAGCGCCCGAAGGGGCCTGGCAGCCCGTCAGACGGAGTCGTGTCCCCCCGCCGGGGCAAGGGCGGGCAGGGAGGTCCGGACAAGAGCGCCCTGGGGCGCATCAGGGACCGCAAGCAGCCGCCCCGGACCGAGGACCCGAAGCCGGAGCACAAGCACCCGAAGAAGCCCCAGAAGTCCCCGAAGGGGCCCGGCGGGGACCTCGCCAAGGACCGCAAGCGCGGCCCCAAGTCGGGCCAGACCGGGCCGACGAGCCAGGACCAGCGCCAGGGAAAGGGGCGGCCGGACGGCCCGGGGCCGAAGAAGAAGCCGGGCATCCGCCACGGGACACCCGAGGGCCACGACGCGCACGGGTGCCGGTGCGTGCGGTGCCGGAGGGCCGCACGCCGCCGTGACGAAGCGGCCAAGGCCAAGGCGAAGGGCCCGGAGCCCTCGGCTCCTGGCGGCCGGGACCGCAAGCGGCGCGAGCGCCCCGGCAAGAAGAAGCGGCGGCAGCAGGACACCGGTTCGGGCACCCCGCCCCAGCCGGGTCCGGGCGGCCGGCGCAGCGCCGACGAGGACCTGCGCTCGTCCAGCGCGCACGCGGACACCGAGACCGTGGTCACGCTGGAGCGGCTCGACCGCCCCGACGGCCAGGAGCGGACGCCGACACCTGCGGCGGCCGTAACGACCGGGGTCCGGGGCCTGCCCCGCGCCCCGGAACAGCCCGCCGGGGCCCGCCCCGGCACCACCCCCACGAGTACGAGTACGAAGGAGCAGCCCATGGCCGGATCACTGCCCGGCACGTTCACGCTGGGGCAGGACATGGACCCCGAGCACCAGACCGAGGTCACCCTCGACGGCGTCCTGGACCACCTCACCAAGTCGAAGGACCAGTGCTTCCGCACGTACGACGAGTGCGCCGACCTCGCCGACGCGGCGCGCAAGCTCCGCCGGGCGCTGGAGAAGGTGCTCGACGACCTCCAGGGCCGCCACAACGTGCGCGGCCGTCTGACCCGGGCGGCCGCGGCCAAGCTGGCCGAGTGCATGGACGTGATGGCCCGCAAGGCCGAGGACATGCGCACGAAGTCGCTGCTGGCGGCCGAGTCGGTCGAACTCGCCCACGACGCGATGGCCGACGCCTACCGCCCCGTGCAGGAAGCCACCGCCGACGCCGGACTGGCCGCCCCGTCCGCCCGCATCCACAACGAGGACTGAGCATGTTCGACGACAACCTGGCCCCCCGTCAGTCCGCACCGGTCACGCCCTGGCAGTCACAGACGCCGGACTGGCTCAAGCTCCCCGAGTCCTCCTCGCCGGGCACGCTCAGCGAGGCCACGGCCCCCGCCGTGCCGTCCTTCCGGCGCCTCGCCGGACGCCTCACGATCCTCGCCGCAAGCGCGGCCAGGCTCACCGAGGGGCTGTGGCGGCTGCGCCGGCAGATGGAGCGCGACGCGAAGGACTGCGAGGTCATCTCCGAGCAGTGCGCCCAGGCCGAGGTCGAGCCCCGGTTCACGAACCTGGTCCTGGACGCGGCCGACGCCCTGGCCGACGTCGCCAAGGCGTCCGGCGCTCTCGCCGCAGGCGCCGAGGACCTCGCCGACGCGGCCGACGACCTCGCCCGCGCGCACCGCAGCGAGTACACCGGCATCTACGAGGCCGTGCAGCACTCCGGCGTCCAGCAGGCCAAACCCGGCTTCTACCGCCAGAGCTGACACCCCGACACCACCTGTCCCTGAGGGGCCCCGCCACCACGGCGGGGCCCCTCGCCTATGCGTCTGGAGAACCCCGTGACGATCGTCGACACCACCGAGCACGCCCCCGCCGTCCCGGCGCGCCGCGAGATCTCCCAGCGCACCGCCCGGCGCCTCGCCATCGCCGAACGCGTCCTGTACGGGGCTGGCGGCGTGCTCGCCGCCGTCGGCCCCCACACCGACGTCCTGCCCCTGCACGCCGCCGCGGTCGCCGCCGGGGCGGGAACCCTCGCCTACCTCTGGCGCTGCTCCCGCTCCGCGTCCTACAGCCTGCTGCTGTCCTGCTACCGGGCCCTTCCACTCCTGGGCCTGTCCGGCTGCTACACCGCCGCGCTGATCACCCCCGGCTCCCCCTGGTGGGAGCTCGCGGCCCCGGCCGCCACGGCTGTGCTCTCCGGGCTGGCCGTCCCGATGGCCCGGTCCCTCGGCGACATCGGCCCCGCCGTCCGGGACCTGCCCCAGGAGATCGCCCTCCAGAGCGAGGCACTCGCCGCCGAGAACGACCCATCGACGGAGTCGTACACGGAGGGCCTGCGCCGGATGTGGCAGGCCGCCCGCGCGACCGGCGACACCGTCCTGCAGGACATCGTCCAGCCCGACCCGCTGAGCCCCGCGTTCACCGCCGTGGTGATGGCCCCGGCCGGAGAGACCATCCCGCCCGGCCTCGACGCACGGAGCGTCGCGGGCGTCTTCGACATCCCGGTCGGCGAGGTCGCCCTGGCCCCGGTAGAGGGATACGGGCCCGGCCGCCTGGCGCTCGCCGTCACCCCGGGCAAGACCGGCACCGACACCGACGGTCCGGCGGCCGACGACCCGGACGGCGTCCGCGCGATGTGGGAGACCCAGGTGTCCGGCCCCGGCGGCTGCGCTCCGGGGATGCACCTCCTCGACTACCGGCTGACGAAAGACCGCCTCACCCTCCGCGTCCAGGCCGCCGACGACCGGATGATCGAGCTGCCCCGCGCCCGGCTCGCCCGAGCGCTGCGGGTCGAGGATCCCGACCTGGTGATGGTGGAGACCGACAGTCTGGGCGACGGCGTCGTCACCATCTACCGCGAGCACCCCCTCATCCACATCCGCGAAGCCACGCGCGAGGACCTGACGATGGGGGCGGACGGGCGGATCGCGATCGGGCTGCGGCACGACGGCCGCCTGGCCCGTATGCCGCTCTACGACCCGGAGCTCGGCGCGCTGACCGACCTCCTCGTCGGCGCCCCCGGTTCCGGAAAGAGCGTCACGCTGCTGACGCTCCTGGCCGCCGAGCGGCTCTCCGGCATCGTCTCGGTCGTCGCGGACGCCCAGGACGGCATGAGCCTCCCGGAGGCCGACGGCCGCGTCTTCCACTTCGGGGCCGGCCGCGCCGCGATGGGCGCGACCCTCGCCGCGGTCTGCGCAGTCGCCGACTACCGCGAGAAGGTCTCCGCCAGCAACGGCTGGGGGTCCTTCACCCTCGGCGACCCGTGGGCGCTGCTGATCGTCACGCTCGACGAGATCAACCGGGTCCTGGCCGCCGACGCCGACGTCCACGCCGACTTCCGTGAGTGGGTCACGGGCATGATCAGCCGCGCCCAGCTCACCGGCCGCAAGCTCGGGCTCGGTATCCGCTTCGCCGGGCAGTCCATCCACCTCGACGACCTCGGCGACAGCGACAAGATCCGCTCCGGCGCGAAGCAGGGCACGGTCTGGCTCGGCCGCGTCAACGGATCCATGACCCGCCGGATGGCCACCGACATGACGACCGGCGCCATCGAGGTGACCCCGATCCCCCGGTACTTCGGCGCCGGCGGACGCGGCGAGATCGACGCTGCGTGGTCGGGTGAGGAAGCCCCGGTCGGCCCGGTCACCGCCGGATGCGCGTGGATGATCCAGGGCGGCCACCCCAGCCTCACCCGCGTCTTCCGCGCCATGAAGGAGAACCGGACCTACCCCGGGCTGATCGCCCTCATGGAGTCCGCGCCCCTCCCCGGCCTCACCCCCGAGGAGGCCGAGATCTTCCGCACCACCTACGAGGAGGTCCTCCCGTACGCCGAGGTCCTCATGAAGGAAGGCGCCCCCAAGCCCAACCGCCGCTCGGGCCCGGCCGACGGTGAGGACTCCGGCGAGGACTACGAGGAGGAGCGTCCCAGCCGCCGCACCGCCCGCAAGGCTCCGGATGCCGACGCGGCTCCGGTAGCCGCCGCCCCGGCCCTCGCGGACCTGGTGCTCGCCGCGCTCGCCGACGGCCCCCTGCGCACCCGGGACATCCGCAAGGCCGTCGGCGTCGGCACCCCCGAGGGCCCGGCCGCCGGGTCCGTCGACAACGCCCTGTCGAAGCTCGCGGAACAGGGCCTTGCCGCCCGCACCGGACACGGCATCTGGGCCCTCCGGGACTAGGGCCAGATCGCTCGTCCCGACGACACCAGACGCGTCACTCCCAACCCTGGAGAACCAATGATCATTGGCCGACACACCGACCGCCAAGGCCGCTCCACCGGTGAACGCATCACCGCCCTGACCAGGAGCGGACACCCCGTCACGAACGCCGAGCAGGCCGCCGCGACACGACTCCTCGATGCCCTGCTCGACGCCGCCGCCGACCATGGCGTGTCCCTGGACGATCTCGACTGGGTGGCTGACCTTCCGGGCGCCTGCCTGGACGTATCCCGCCGCTGACCAGCACAAAGCCACGCACACCAACAGGCCCGGAGCATCCCCCGCTCCGGGCCTGCCCCATGCCCGCGCACCACCCTGCAGGAGGACCCCGACATGTACGAGCCGACCACCGCCGAGCAGCTGCACACCGTCGCCCCGGCCGCCGGCACTCAGCCACTCAGCGAGGCCCAGGCCGCAGCCGAGGCCGCCCGCCTCATCGCCGAGAGCTACAGCAGCACCGGCCCCGTGGCCACCAGCTACAAGGACATCGCCCCGCTGCCGACCACAGGAGACGCCGTGCCCTGGCCCCAGCCCGGCCGCCCGCCCATGAGTCAGAAGGCGACGGACGCCAGCGCCCTGATGCTGTCCGGGGGAGTCGCGACCGCACTCGTCGGCGGGACCGCATCGCTCGTGATGGTGGCCTCCGGGAGCGCGGACCCGGTCGTGTGCGCCATCGTCGTCGGCGCTCCCACCGCACTCGTCCTCGCGCTGAGCCGCCTCGTCGGGCGAGTCAAAGCCACCGTCGAGGCCGCTCCGCCCACGCACCACCACCACTACAACGCCCCGGTCCGGCAGGAGACGACGAACGTGTCGAGCACGACGAAGGGCTTGCTCGCCCGCAACCGCAACGACATCCGCTGAGAAGCACGTCAGGGGTGGCCGTCCACTGCCAGGCGCACGGCCACCCCTCACCCCCGACCCGCCATACGAGACAGGAGATCCACCATGCTCGCAGCGACCTTCGCCGCCGTCTTCATTGCCCTCTTCGTCGGCCATTCGGTCGGTGACCACTGGATCCAGACCTCGGTGCAGAGCGCGGACAAGGGGCGGCCCGGACGGGTCGGAATCCTCGCCGATACCCGGCACGTTCTCGGTCTCACGATCACGAAGGGGGTCGCCCTGTTAGCAGTCGTCGCGCTCCTGGACCTCCGCATCAGCGTGCTCGGCGTAACCGCCGGCCTTTTGCTCGATGCAGCTACCCACTGGTGGGCCGACCGGCGTTCGACGCTCGCCTGGCTCGCCAAGGTGACCGGCAAGGCGGAGTTCCACTCGCTCGGCACCGGCTCGCATCCTGCCCATCCGGTCACCGCCGACGGCGACCCCGCCGGACATCTCGGCACGGGCGCCTACGCGCTGGACCAGAGCTTTCATCACGTGTGGCTGCTGGTCGCCGCGCTCATCATCGCCACCGTCTGACCCGCCGCGTACACGCCGCTGAACACCTCGTCACAGACAGGCCGGTTGCCACCTCGCCGCCTGACCCCACCAATCGAGAGGACCGATCACCATGACCGTTGCTGAGCTCCGCGCCGTACTCGCCGACCTCCCCGACTGGGCCGCAGTCGTCATTCCCATCGCCACCGAGGACGGGGGCGAATTCACCGAGGACGCCGATCTGACGTACACCGACTACCAGGCCGGGATCCTCACCCTCGACACCGACTGACCGCACCCCGCACGACCCGACCCCCCGCCACTGTGGCGGGGGGTCTCGTCATTCCCCGGGCCGGTCCACACCAGGGAACGGGGGGAACAGTCGCTGCCCACTCTTGGCCGGCAACGGCATCCGAGAACCGTTGGGCGGAGCAGCCACATGTGCCCTCGACGTCGTCCGCACCCGCACCACTGCCTGACCCGACCAACCGAGAGGACACCATGACCGACGCATACGACCGCTTCCAGACCATCGAGATCCGCACCCCGGACGACGTACCGCCCGCCACCCCGCTGGAGTGGCAGATCGCACGCATCAGCGTCCACGAGCAGCGCGGGCTGCGCGACACGGCCGACGACGCCCTAACCGTGCTCGCCCTCCGGGAGAGCGTGCGGCGCGAACTCGAGCGGACCGGGCTCTACATCTGCGACGCCCGCCGCATGAACGCCACCTGGGAGCAGATCGCCGCAGCGCTCGATATCACCGCGGACGCCGCCCGCGAGCGAATGCGCTCATGGGCCGACGGACAGGAGCAGCTCTACCGGCGCGACGTAGCCGACGGTAGGGCCCACCCCATCGGCATCGACAGCGAGCAGCACGCCTTGACACTCACGGACCTCACCAACCCCTGACCCACACCGAGGCCCCCGGCCGCCCCCTCCGGCGAGGGGCGCGGCCGGGGGCCTCTTCGCGTTCTCAGGACGGGTCGGCGACGAAACTGCCCATGCCTGCCGTCGTGACGATGAGCCCCTCGGCGCGCAGCGCGGCCGTCACCTTCCGCACGGTTCCCCGGGCCACGCCGAACTCCACTTCGAGCTGCACCTCAGAGATCAGATGGCGAGGCGGATAGGTGCCGTCTGCGATCCGGTCCCGGACGGCTTCGGCAATCTGTTCCCACTTCGGTCGTGTGGGGTCATATTCGATCACCCATCGGACGGTACGTAACCAGGCTTATCGGGGCATAGAGATGCACAGCCATACGTAGGCATGGACAGGGGTATACAGGCTGCCTACGCTGCCGGAACGAAAAATGCCCCCGCAGCCTGGCAGGGCCCGGGGGAAAGGCCGACTGGTAAGGAGTCGACATGCCGCACCGTACCGCCCCATCCGTCGCACGGGCAGAGCTCGATCAGGCCCCACCCGACATCGCCACCATGCGCACCACGACCCACCGGCTGCTCGCCGAGCACGCCAAGCCGATCGATCCCGAGCAGCTGGAGACGCTGCGGCTGGCCCTGTACGGCCACCTGCAGCTGCTCATCCCCATCATCGAGGCGATGACCCTCGGCCTGCCGAAGGACAACGTACCGAGGGCCTGCGCCCTGGCCTGTGTGGGCGAGGCCCGCATGCGGGTACGGCTCGGGGGCGGCGACAACCTGCCTGTGTGCCTGTCCGTTGCTATGAGGCTGGCTCGGTCCGTCAACGCCCTATGCGACCACTACGACCGATTGTTCAGCGGCCTGGCCGACGAGGGTGTGTCATGACGGCCCCTGCCACCGACCGGCCGCCGCTGTCCGCAGAGTGCACGCTTGCGACGCGGCCCGAATACAACGACGTGCACGGGCTGTGTCAGCAGACGGAAGACGTGCCCCTTCCCCACGGCGGCGAAATTCTGCTCGCGCGCCGGTGCGGCTGCCTCTGCCACGCAACCCAGCGCCAGCACTGAGTAACTCCCCCATCAGCACGCGGCAACCCCGCTGTCCAGCTTCTGGACAGCGGGAGCGTTCGAGTACTCCCCCGCGCACGACGTCGCCACCCACCGGCCCCCGGCCCCCCTCACCCGAGGCGGACCGGGGGCCTTTTGCGTTTACGGGGAGGGGAAGAACGAGGGATCCCTACTCGCGATCCCGCCACGCTCACCGAACGCTCCGCCTCGTGTACCGGCTCGCCGCGCTGCCTCCGCCCCAGTAATTGTGGCGCGTCGCCGCGCTCGTCAGGGTCGGCAGCTGCTCCAGGTCCACCGCCTGGCCGGAGAACCTCGGGTTCTTCATCAGCAGGTTCCGCGAGCGGCCCTGGTCGTAGTTCGCCGGGTTGCAGACCACCCGGGCGGACGTGTCCTGGCCGAGTCCGTACAGCGCCATCAGCAGGGCAATGGCCAAGTCGTCGTGCCCCTTGCGCGCCTCGAACACGGTGTTCCCGGCCGCGGTAGTCCGGGCCGCGAACTGCGTCAGCTCACGGCGCAGCACCTCCGCCTCCGGGAATTCGGCGATGGCGACCCACGGCCCGCCGTCCGGGCGCTGCCTCGAGAACGCGGCCTTAGCGGTGTTCACCAACGCCGCCTTGGGGACCATGCGGCGCCCGTCCCGCGCGACGCCGGGCGCAGTGCCGGACGTGATCCACACCGGCCAGAACTCAACGCGGTGGTCTCTCGGCAGCTCCGCCGTGAAGATCTCGCGGCCGCCTTCATCCCGGGTCACGTCCAGGAGCACGCGCACCGGGCCGCTGGTCGCGGCCAGGGCGCGGGTGACCATGCTCGCCAGGTGACGGGCCTGAGTCCGGTAGTACCCCTCCTCGGGGCCCTGCGCCCGCAGCGGGAATCGGGTCGCGTACGTACAGGTGACGCCCGACCCGTCGGCGTCGGGGACGAGGATCGCGGCGGCGGACGCATCCCGCCGGCCGCCGAGGTCCATCGCAATCACGCACCCGCTGCTGTCCACGGGCTGCTCCTGGTCGTGCATCTGCTACTCCTGACTGCTCGAGAAGAGGTCGGTCATGTCCCACGGGTTCGCTGTCGTTTCGCGGCCGGCCTCGAAGGCGCGCTCAATGAGCAGCGGCTCGAACGCGGCCGCGTCCCCGCCTGCCGCAAATACCGACTCGTACTCAGACGCGAACACGGCAGGGGGCAGCCGGCGCTGCTCCTGCTCGAGGAACTCCTTGTCGTACCGGGAGATGTCCGCGGCCCGGACGGTGTGCCGCTCCCATTCGGGGAACAGGTCGGGCCGCGAGTAGATCTGGTGGCACCAGGTGTCCACCGTTCCGGCGGACGTGCACACCAGGATGCTGGCCCCGCGGGCCACGGTGGTGGGCACGATCGCGTGCCAGCTGGCCTCGCTCACGTACGCGGCCTCGTCGACCAGAAGCGCATCGCACGTCCAGCCGCGCAGAGATGACGACGACTCCGGCAGCACGACGATTTGGCTGCCGTTGGCGAGCCGGATATCCCGCTGTGTGTCCCCGGCGCCGGCCGCGTCCTCGCCCAGGAACGGGAGCATCTCCCGCATCCGGTCCAGCACGATGCGCGCCTGGCGCTCCGAGGCGGACACGATCAGCGTCAGACTGCCCGGCCGTGTAACCGCCAGGTGCAGCGCCCTGGCCGCAGACACACTGCCCTTCCCCGACTGCCGGGCCGCGATCACGATCAACCTGCGGGAGCGGGAGGCGAGTACGCGGCGCTGCCACGGGTCCGGCTGCGCCCCTACGGCCTGCAGGGCCACCGTGAGCAGCCCCACGGGGGACGCACGCACCGCAAGCGCGGCCAGGTCCTCGGGTGCGGCCTCAAGGCCCTTGAGGATGTTCACGGGGTCGTCTCCGGGTCCGGGTCCGCCAACGTCAACGCCAGGTCCGCGACCGCTGCCGCCGCGTCCGGCCACGGCTGCAACACCGCAGCCAGCTGACGGAACAGATCCGTCACGGGGATGCCAGGCTGATGCACGGTCACCGCCACGTCCGGGACGCCGGCACGGGTGAGCGCGGTCAAGGTCTGCCGGAGTTGATCCAGCACCTTCAGCCACAGTTCGACCTCGTACCGGCCCTTGCCCTTGTCGTCGGTCGGCTCGGTGCCGACGCGGGAACTGATGGCGTCCACGGTGGCCTGCAGGGACCGGGCCAGGCGAGCGAGGGCCGCGTGCGGGTCGTCGATCGGTTCGGCAAGCTCGACGGCGGCCAACAGGCGGTCCGCCTCGACCTTGGCGGCGGCCCGCTGATGGTTCGGGGTGTTCCCAAGGTGGTGCCGGCACCTCCCCGTCCCGGGGTGGTCGGTACCGAAACCTGCGGCGAGTTGGCAGGGCGCGCCGCCGTGCTTCGTGCGGGGTGCGCCACAGATGGGCTTGCCGTTCTCAGAAGCTTTCTCGAACGTCATGTTTGGCCACCGCCATGGGCTGCGGCACCGCCATGAGCTACGCCCCTCTGGAGCACCTCCAGCGCCTCGGGGACGACGCGCAAGCGCTGGCCTTTCTTCGGCTTGTCGGTCACGACTGCCCCCCGCCGAAGACCCGGCGGCGGAGCGCGCGGGCGGACTCGAGGTCTTCGGTGGCGTTTCGTTCCCGCCGGTCGATCTCGCGTCGCACGGCGCGGCGGGCGGCGGTGCGGTTGCTGAATCCGGCCGCGGCGCTTACCTGCGCCCAGGAGTGGTTGGCCAGGCGCAGGGCGATGGCGGTCTCTGTACGGTCTCGTGCTGGGAGGGTCATGGGCGGGCTCTCTGCTCGGTCGCCCTCGGCCCAGAACCAGCAGGATCGCACCGAGCGTACGCCCGTCGGTGGGGTTCGTGGCTGGCCCCGCCGCAACGGCAGCGGCCCGGCTGCTGGTTGGCAGCCGGGCCGGGGGTGCGGCGCGGGGATGTCGGTCCGGGTCAGAGAGGCTGGCCATCGTTCTGTGCCCGCCGCTGTTGCGCGGCACGGCGGACCAGGGTGGCCGCGTTGTCCGTGTACTCGTCAGCGCGGCGCATGTAGCCCAGCATTGCCGTGCTGTTCTTCGCCCAGCCGCCCTGCTCCGCGATGACCAGGGAGTCTCCGCCGGCGTCTCGGGCGGCGGTGGCGAGGCCGGCCCGCAGTGAGTGTTCGGTGACGCGTACGGGGATGCCCGCGCGGTCGGCGGCGCGGCCGATGGCGTTGGTGACGGCCTGGGGGGACATGCCGCCGCCGATGTTGCCCCACCGGTCGATGGCGTGGAAGGCCGGGGCTCCGGTCGCGGCGCTTCGCTCGGGCTCCGCCAGGGCCAGGGCCTGGCGCCAGTCCGTCCAGGCGCGGACGGGGCACAGTGCCGGGTCCGTGGGGTCGGCCGCGATCGCGGGGGACCGTACGGAGTGTGTCGTCTTGCCCGCGAGGATGTGCACTTTCATGCCGCGCGTCGTGAGGTCCACGTCGTCGGCGAGGAGGCCGGCCAGTTCGGACGCGCGGGCGGCGAGGTTCCAGCCCATCAGGATCAGTGCGCGGTCGCGCAGCCCGGTCGGGGTGGTGTCGGTGGCGCGCACGATCTGTTCAAGGGCGGCCGGGTCGATATGCTGCGCCTGGCCGCGGCCTTTCACGCGCACCCCGTCCTTGACCATCTTTGTGTGTGCGGCCTCGAGCGCTTCGTACGCCTCGGCTGCGGTCTTCTTGCTGATCTCGCAGCCCTGGTCTCGTAGGCGGACGATCGCTCCGGTCAGGTAGGCGATCGCCGATGTCTTGGCGTAGCCGGTGGCTCCGCCGGGGCCGGGGGTCTTGCGTCCGTTGGTGAGCAGCCAGGCGGCGTAGGTGGCGAGCGTGCCGCGGGTCGGCTCGGAGGGGGGCAGCTGGTGCGCGGCGCAGAACCGCGCCCATGCGTCGTGCCCGTTGTCGTACGTGCGGTTGGTGTTGGCGGACTGTGCCATCTCGCGGATGGCGTCGGCGACGCGTTCGGCCTCGAGGAGCCTGAGCGCGGTTTCGTTTCCGTGCCGTGCTGCCCATCGTTGGACCTGCTCGAGCTCGAGGCCGTCAGTAGTACTCACCTGAAGGTTTGTCACGAATATCCCCCTTGGGTTGATGTGAGTGGGAGTCAACTCCCCTCACCCCTGATATGTGAGGTTATCAGTGGCGAGCCCTTTAAAGTGGGCGACAAAGGTGGTCATACGGGGCGGAGTTGAGATCCGTCCCGTGCTCCCCCGGCGGACACCGACACCGCGTCCGACACGCGCCCGACAGACGGTGTCGGTGTCCGCTACCAATGCGGGACGGGACGGGCGGGTCAATCGTTGTCGCCTGCGTACCGCTTGCTATCGATCAAGCGACGGCACTGCTCGGCGAACGGGTCGCGAGAGTCGATGAGCGGCATTGGTACCCGAATCTCTGGCAACACGGCGTCCGGCACCTCGATCGGCGGCAGGTCGAACGACGTGGCGTCCAGCCGCATGGACTCCTTAATCGCGGTGATCTGCTCGCGGATCGCATCGAGCTTCTGCTTGGCCTCGGCGTGCAACCGATCCCGCACCTTGCTGCTGGTCTGTTCGTCGAGGCTGCGCTGCGCGTCCTCCTGCCAGGCCCGATGAGCCTCCATCACCCGCCACTCGAGCGTGCTGTCGAAGAACGGACTGATAGCGTCCGCGGCGATCTTGCGTAGCAGGGCGGGGCGGAGCGCAGCAAGCGCGTCGATCTCAGTCTGCTCTACGCCCATCGCGGCCTGCCACTTGTCGGCGCGCTTCTCGGTGTCCTTCAACGGGGTGGACGGCAAGCCGTACACCAACACCGACGCCGACTGGACGTGGCTCCAGTCCGACGCCGCCAAAGCTGCCCGTTGGCTCGGCTACCTACCGTTCGAGCAGATCGTTGACCAGCGCAACTCCGAACCCCGAGTGCTGCTCCACGAAGACGTGGCGCCCACCCCGTACATCAGCGTCGCCTTCGACGTCACCATCCCCGACGCCGACCAACTGCTCCCCAAGGTGTGGGCGTACCGCTTCAAGGGCACGCAGCCTTACCGGATTGCCCTCATCGGCGAGAAGTCATCCCTCGAAGACGTCCTCGCCCCGATCGCCACCCGGTACGGGGCCGACCTGTACCTGCCGACCGGTGAGCCCTCCGACACGATGCTCTACCGGATGGCCCGCACCGGAGCCGAGGACGGCCGGCCCATGGTTGTCCTGTACTTCTCCGACTGTGACCCGGCCGGATGGCAGATGCCGATATCTGTCGCCCGCAAGCTCCAGGCGTTCCAGGTACTCGAGTTCCCCGACCTCGAGTTCGAGGTGCGCCGCGTCGCCTTGGCGCCCGCTCAGGTCCGGGAGTACGGCTTGCCATCCGCTTTCGGGTGCCCGAGGAGCATGTAGTGCAGGCCGCGCAGGTGGATACGGCGGGAGCCGAGGCCGAGTTCGCGGGCGGACTCTGCGAGCCAGCTGCCGTCGCGGTGCCGGGCGGCGGTGTCAACGCGGAACGGGTCATTCTTCGACGCGAGGACCGTGAGGTCCTTCAGCGACACGTGGATGCCGGATCTCTTGGCCGCGGCGATCTCGTTGTCGAGGGCCGTACGTAGCGGGGAGCGCGGTCCGGCGGCGGTCGGCGTCGGGATGATCAGCCTCGACGTCTCGGCGCCGGGCGGGTCGGGCTGCTCGGTCGGGGTTGCGATGCTGCTCATGACGGTGTCTTTCGGTTGGGGTGTCCAGCCGCCGCGCCCATCACGGGCGGGCGCGGCGGGTGGGCGTAGGAACGAGGGTTGAGACGGTGGTGCTATCGGTGGGTCGAGGGGCGTACGCGGGAGCGCTGGAGTTCGTCCTCCATCGCCTCGAGTTCGGCGCGGGCCGCGGCGAGGATGTCCTTGGCGAGCCAGCCGAACGCCACGGTCGGCTGGTCGGTGCGGCCGGCGTCGACCCATGCGGTGATCCGGTGCCGCTGGGCCGTCTCCTGCAACCAGCTGTTGCGGAACCCGCTCTCGTCCCATTCCTTCTTCGGCAGACCGAGGGCTATGCACAGGGCGGATGCGGCGCGAAGCCATTCGTTCCGGCCTCGTGGGCCGAATGCCCAGCAGCGGGCGCAGAGGTGCCCGGCCGACTGGTGGACGTCGGAGCGCATGGGCCCCTGGCCGGTGCCGCAGCACCAGCAGACCGGCGGGTCAGCGTCGGGGATGGCGCGAAGTACGGCGTTGCGCTGTCCTCGGTATCGCATGGGGCGTCTCCATTCGGGAGTGGCCGGGTGCCGGCCGGTGGTGAAGGTGTCTGCTGGCTGCACCGTGATCCGGGTGCGAGCCGGGTACTACCCGGATCGACGTTCCAGCTGGTCAGGGGCGGTTTTCCGGCTCCCTGATCCGGGTGATCCGGGTTGGTTCTCTATTGCAGCCGTTACTCATACCTGCGTGTGTGTGCATGTGTGTAAGTTCTCTGGAACTACCCGGATCACCCGGATCAGGGCGGCTCATTACTGGTCCGACCTGCGCGTTTGGTGATCCGGGTGTCCGTTTCGCCACCCGGATCACACCCGGATCAGGGGCGGCTCAACCCGGATCAGTCCGCGTCGGACGGAGCGAGACCAACCCAGTAGCCGGTCCCCGGCTCCCGCTCGACCACCAGCCGGACACCCGTGAACGACGGCACCTGACGGCCGCTGATGCGCGGCTTGCCCGCCTTAACGTTCTTGCCCGCCGCGAACAGGTTCTTAGCGAGTCCTGCCAGCGTGCCCGGGCGGTCCCGCCCCGCCTGCTCGCACCATCCACGCCATGCGTCGTACAACGCTTCCTTGGTGGTGGACGCATCCGGGTCCAGCTCGCACCACTCGGACAGGAACACACCGACCGGCGAGGACTGTGCCCGGTACAGCTCCATCGCCTCCTGGGCCGATGCGGGCTCAGTGAACCGACCGCCGTTCTTCATCAGGCGGTCAAGGCCTTCGAGACCCCACAGGAGGATCCCGGGCAGCTCGGGCAGGATCCGACCCTCAAGAGTGCGGTCCTCCTTGCCGACGAATGAGATCTTCGTCGTGATCGGCAGGATGCGGGCCGCGAGCGCGCCGGACTCGTCGGCGAACGACGGCACATCGTTGGACATGATCATCAGCCGGACGGGCAGCTTCCCCTCCCACGGCTTGCGGTGCTTGATGTCCACCTGCAGGGTGTCCTCGCCCGCGATCATGAGGATCTTCTCAAGCACCTGGTCCTTGACCGCGTTTGGGATGCGGGCGTCACCGACGACCGCAAGGGACTTCCCGATCAGGTTCTCAAGGCCAAAGTTCTGCGCGAACGATCCCATGGTTGGGCCACTCACGTTCGCGGTCCCGATCAGGGAGGTCAGGATGCGGGCGATCAGCCCCTTGCCGGACCGCGGTGGCCCGAGCATCAGGAGAAGCTTCTGCAGGTTCGTCCGCCCGGACAGGACGTACCCGAACCACTCCTGCAGCAGGGCGATGGAGTCCGGATCGTCAGGCCACACGGAGTCCAGGAACTTCAGCCACGTCTTCGGCTCATCGGCCTGCGCGCTGTAGTCGTACGGGACGGAGGACAGGTTGAACAGCGCCGGCGTGTTCGGGATCTCCTCGCGAGTAGTAACGTCCAAGAGGGTATTGGCGAACGCGATCAGGTCACGCGGCTGCACGTCGTCGCGGTGCGAGTACACCCAGTCGGGCGCTTCGGTGCTGTCAGGGGTGGCCGTGATCACCTCCATGGACTCGAACAGGTTGGAGATCTTCCCGCGCGTCGGGCTCCACTTGGCCTCGAACGGAACGGCCTTCTTGTCGATGCCGCGCCACATGGCGTGTTCGGTGAACAGATACAGGACAGCCTTGACGTCCAGGTCAGTGATCTTCGCCCAGTGCGTGCCGGTCCACTCCCACCACTCGCCGCGCCACCGGCGCAGCGTCAACTTCCCGTCCGTGAGGTAGTCCAGGATGACGAGACGGGCAACTTCCATCGGGTCGTTGGGAGACGGAATGAACCGCTCTTCCGGGGCCGGGGCGACAACGTTGATGTTCGCGGAGGCGGAGGCCGGATCGAACTCTGTGATCACCGCGCCGCTCCGATCGTGCGAGGGTTACGCGAGCCAGCAGTGAGACCGTGGCGGATGGTGCTCTGGGCTTTGCGCTCGTCGGGGCTGATCCCGGCGGCCGCGGCGGCCGCGGTGATCGCCTCCTGCGCTTCGGACTCGCTGACGAGTCGCGCCCCAACGAAACGGCCGATCGCGTACGAGCACTTGTTCAGCGTTTCGGAGAGGGCTCCGGGTTGCGCTGCAGCGAGAACCGCAAGCTCGTTTTCGATCGCTTTGGTGACGTACCGGCTGGAGGTCCGTGCGTGCCGCATGTTGGGCTGGTAACCAGTCGTACGGCGCGGGTTCGGATCGATCCAGCGGCCTGCGCGTACCAGCTCACGGCGCAGCCATTCGGGCAGCTCGGCGATGGTCCGGGTGTCGCCGAGCGGCTCGTACGCGCCCTTGCTGGTACGGGTGCCGGGCAGGATCCCGAAGGAGGCGCCGGCCTTGATGTCGATCTGCCAGCCAAGTCCGGACTTCACGCCGTTGCCCTGACGCCACTGGTGGCCGTCCGGCACTCGGTACCAGGCCTGAAGGCCTCCAGACGGGGTGCGGACGGTGAGCGTCGGGTGCTCCACCCACGGCAGGTTCACGCCACGCAGCTCGCACAGGGCAGCGAACGTGTCGTAGCCGTTGACGAACCCGGCGCCGTCGATGCGTTCGCCGCGCACGTACACACCGTCCGCAGGGTGCTCGGAATCGTGGTTGTCGACGTCCAGGACGATCGTGTTGGACGGCCCGCAGGTCACGGCGATACCCGCGTCTGGGGTGCGCTCCCACCGCGAGGTGATCAGGTCCCGGTTGATGGTGGCCGCGTATAGACCGTGGCAGAGACGGCCGTCCGCGATGCACTGGCAGCCGGTCGGCTTGTGCGGGACGTACAGCGGGTTGGGTTCGTTGCCGTTGCGTGCGCGGCACCGGTTGCAGCTGCTGAACGGGAACTTGCTCCCCGGGCGGAGCGGGAACACGTACAGGCCCTGAGAAGCCAGCCACAGCGGGATTCGGGCGCTCACGACGCGCCTTCAGCGGCTGCGCGCTTCTCACCGCTGCAGGAGCGGATGACGTACACGGCGCCGCACGGGGCGGAGGCACGGCCGGTGTGCACGTGGCGATGAACCCCGGCGCAGGCAGGGCACTTGACGGTGAACTCGAGCCGGCCGCGGGTCGTAAGCGGCAGTGGCCGCACCACCGTCAGCGAGGTGTCCAGCGGGGTAGCGAACAGCTTCGTGAGTCCCGTTTTCTGCGGCATCATGGGCTCCGTACGGAGAATGCTCGGGGAGATCCGAGCGGGTGTGCCTGCGGCCCAAAACCAGCCAGGTGAGTTAACGCGGAGTGATGTCCGCGGTAGGGTGGTATGCAACGTCGGCCTTAGGGGTCGCGACTGGCCTCGGGAGCTGTGGAAGGTGACCCGGGGCTTCGTCGTTTCTGGTGAGAGTTCGACGTCAAGGGGCCTCCTACGGGAGGCCCCTTCGTCGTCTTCGGGGGTGCTCGGTCGGTCATGCCTTGCCGAGGGTTGGCTGCGGGTCAGATAGCAGCAGGCTTGGCCTTCGCGTCGAGCCACGCGTCGATGTCGGCCCAGCGGGCGCGGATGTGGCGACCGATCTTGATCATCTTGGGTCCGTCCCCACGGCTGCTCCAGCGGTAGACCGTCGACTGCGGGACGCCGCAGTACTCGGCAATGTCCTCGAGCTTGGCGAGCGGGATGCGGGCGTTGCCGCAGTCCTTGCAGGGCACACGGGTAGCGGGCATTTTCCCCTCCTGAAGAGAATGATTTCCTCGCCTCAAACCTTGCCGTTATTTGCATCCAAGGTCAAGCGAATCAATCCTTCTCTTCAACACTTGCCGTTACTTGCGCCCCGGCTGAAGCGACGACTACGTTCGCTCCATGCATCAAGAGCGATGGACGCAGCTGCTGGCGGAAGGCGAGCCGTTCGCGCTTCAGATGGGTCAGCGGCTACAGCAGGTTCGTGAAGAGGCCGAGCAGACCCGGGAAGACGTCGCCCGAAAGGCCAAGGCACTCGGACTGTCCTGGCATCGGCCTACGGTCGGGCAGATTGAGCAGGGCAAACGAGGGCTGACGGCTGTCGAGCTGCTACTACTGCCACTGATCTACCGCGTGCCGCTACGCGACCTGCTACCGGGCCCGGACACCGTCGTACGGCTCACGGAGGCGACGGCCGTATACGGTGCCGAGCTGCTCCGCGTCCTCGACGTCGGCCACGTGAGCGGTCATGTAGGCCCTGGAGGCTGGGAGTTCCAGCACGTCACGGACGCCCTGCGCGACATGGCCCAGAAAACCAGTCGGATCCTCGAGGACTTCCCATGGCGAGCCATGTCCGAGTACGTCGCTGTCCCTGATGAGGCGGAGACGAAGGCGGCGAAGCGACTGAACACGACTCCCAATTACGTGGCCTACACGTCACGCGAGCTCTGGGGACGTGGTCTCGCGGAGGAGCGAGACGAGCGGCTGAGTGACCGGGGAGACGTACCCGAGTCGCCGCGTGCGGTCCAGGCTGCTCGCGGGCACGTCACCCGGGCGCTGATCTCCGAGCTGGAGCCTGCCATCCGCCGATACGAGGAACTGCGCGGGCAGCCGGACGGCATCACCGTCGAGAAGACGGAGCGCGGAATCCGGATCAACCTCGACGGGGAGGGAGACACCCATGGCTGAGGTGTACGACAGGTGGCACCTGTCCCGGCCGCCGCAGGGCGTCGAGGCCTGCGCTGAGCACTCCACAAAGACACGCAGGCTCGCGCCCAGCAGAGATCACGGCCAGGGAAAGCGGTGGCAGGCGCGCTACCGCGACGCGAACGGCCGCCAGCGCAAGGAGAACTTCGAGAAGCGCTCGGACGCGGACCGGCGCGCGGCAGCTGTTGAGACGGACCTAAACCGCGGCGAGTTCATCGACCGCGCGGCCGGCCAGGAGACGCTGCGCAGCTACGCCGAGAAGTGGCGGGCGACCGCCGTACACCGTGAAGCGACGCACGACGGGGTGGAGCGCTCGCTGCGGCTGCACATCTACCCGCTGCTCGGAGAGCGCCCCCTGGCCTCCATCCGTCG
Source organism: Streptomyces sp. NBC_00012 (assembly GCF_045040875.1). NCBI lineage: Bacteria > Bacillati > Actinomycetota > Actinomycetes > Kitasatosporales > Streptomycetaceae > Streptomyces > Streptomyces sp. NBC_00012. Next base: position 2,320,735 of record NZ_CP108309.1, read on the forward strand.
GTCGGACGTCCAAGCATGGGTCAAGGACCGCGCGAAAGTGCTGAAGCCGTCCACGCTGCGCACCACGTACTCGCGCCTGGGGACGATCTTCCGGACGGCCGTTCTAGACGGCGCGATCCGCATGAACCCGTGCGACGGGGTGAAGCTTCCCCGGGTATACGAGCCGGAGATTGTGCCGCTCTCCCCTGCCGTCGTCCATGCCCTGATCGGAGGGGCGCCGGACCACTACAAGGCGCTCATCCTGCTGGGCGCGGCATCCGGGCTGAGGCACGGCGAGATGCTGGGGCTGGAGGTTGAGCACATCGACTTTCTGCGGCGGACTGTGCGCGTGCAGCAGCAGCTTGTAGGCCCGGATCGGGGCGTGCCGTACATCGGGGCACCGAAGACCCATGAGAGCTACCGCACGGTGCCGGTCGCCGCAATGGCCATTGATGCTGTCGCCGCGCACCTGGCGGCGTTCCCAGTCAAGGGCGTGAGCATCGAGGACCGGACGGACCCGCGGAAGCCTCTGACGCGCACGGCAATGCTGGTCTTCCCGAACGAACGGGGCGAACCGGTACGCCGGTCGAGATGGTCGCGGGCATGGCAAACGATCGTCGAACGGGCGAACAAGGTACTGGAGGAGCCGGTGCCTGCCGGAACCACAGCGCACGATTTGAGGCACTTCTACGCGTCGGTCCTGATCAAGCACCGGGAGAGCGTGAAGACCGTACAGAAGCGGCTAGGGCACTCGAAGCCGTCGATCACGCTCGATACGTACACCCATCTGTGGCCGGACGGGGAGGACACGACGGCCGCGGCGATCGAGGCAGCCCTGGGCGATGTGCCCCCTGCGTGCCCTCCCGTAGCCAGGATCGGACATTCGGGCAGGTCAGCGCACTGATGTAGCAGTAGGACCAGTACCGGCCATCGGAGATGCAGAGCGCTTCGAGCACCGGTACGTCCAGCCCGCCACAGGCCGTACGCAGACGCTGGGCGAGTGGTCGCAGCCGCTCCATGACCTGGCTGCCGGACTCGCCCTCGGCCGGATCCTGGCAGAGGAAGACGACGATCGCATCAGGGCGTTCACCACGTCGCTCGCTCCCCTTGATCAGGCACTCGGCGAGCTGCTCGGCGACGGGCGCCCATTCTTGCGGAGACTGTGGGATGCCGAGCCTGAGCCGGCCGCCGAAGCGACCCCTGCCGCCGTGCAGGGCGACCATGATCACGCTGTCGTTCGGGTGAAAGCCCATGAGATACGGGAGAGCATCGGCGAGTTCGGCAGGTCCGCGGAGGGTGATCTGCTGCTCGTCGGCCGGACCGGTGGATTCGTGGCGCTGGTTCATGGCATGACCGTCCCGCGTGCGGCCGAATTCCGCGACCCCCTGTGGATAACTTGTCCACAGGGGCCGGGAGACGTTGGCGGTCTGTCGTGCCCATCGGGTTGCATGGGGGCATGAGCCACGCGATCCGCGCAGAACTCAGGGCTTCGGCCTACTCCGTACGTGCTCGTCCCGTCGGCGGGAACGGCTGGCCGTCCGCCGGGGCAACGGCTGACGCCGGGGCCTCTCAGCCTGCCGCGGCAAGAACCAGCGGAAGGACCTGGTCGCTGCCTGCCCGGCGCAGCAGACGGGCGGCGACAGCGAGGGTCCAACCGGATTCGGTGGAGTCGTCCACGAGCAGGACAGGGCCGGGAGTACGGACCAGTGCGTCGGCCAGCTCCTTGGGGACGGCAAAGGCGCCGGACAACGCCCTCAGGCGTTGGGCGGAGTTGCTGCGGCGTGCCGTGTGTGCGCCGCCCGGCCCGGTGTACGTCAGGGTGCCGAGGAAGGGGAGGCGGCCGATCGTCGCGATTCCCTGGGCGAGGGAGCCGACGAGTTGCGGACGGGTCAGGGACGGTACGGCGACGACCCCCACCGGCCGGGCAGTGGCATCCGGGACATTCGGCGCCCACCCGCCGGACGAGCGCGCCCAGTCGGCGAGGACCGCCACCGCGGCCTGCAGGACATCGTCGGGGACCGGTCCGTCGGGCGCGTTCTCGGCCAGCAGCGGACGCAGCCGGTTGCCCCAGCCGATGTCCGAGAGCCGCCCCAGGGCACGCCCGGTGGAGCACTGTTCCTTGGCCGGGATACGGCCCTTGAGCTCGATGCCCAGTGCGGGCATCCCCGTCGGCCACATCCGGCGCGGCTCGACCTCCACTCCGGGGCGATCCAGTTCCTTCGTCGCGCCCATCAAGGTCTCCGCCGAAACGGCTGAATCAGCCCAGGCCCCCGCGCAGTTGTCGCAGCGGCCGCACGGAGCCGCCCCCTCGTCGTCCAGCTGCCGGCGCAGGAACTCCATCCGGCACTCGGGCGTGCTCGCGTAGTCACGCATGGCCTGCTGCTCGGCTGCCCGCTGCCGCGCCACCCACGCGTAGCGTTCGGCGTCGTACACCCACTCGGCTCCCGTGGCCGTCCAGCCGCCCTTCACACGCTTGACCGCGCCGTCGACGTCCAGCACCTTCAGCATCGACTCCAGACGGGTGCGCCGGAGATCCACCACAGCCTCCAGGGCCGGCACGGACAGCGGCCGTCCCGCAGCGGCGAGGGCCGAGAGTGTCTGTCGGACCTGCGCCTCGGGCGGGAAGGCGGTATCGGCGAAGTAGCGCCAGATGGCCTCGTCCTCCTTGCCCGGCAGCAGCAGCACATCGGCGTGGGCCACGCCGCGCCCCGCCCGCCCCACCTGCTGGTAGTAGGCGATCGGCGAGGACGGCGAGCCGAGATGCACCACGAAGCCCAGGTCCGGCTTGTCGAAGCCCATGCCCAGGGCCGAAGTCGCGACCAGTGCCTTGACCCGGTTCTCCTGCAGGTCGATCTCGGCCTGCAGCCGGTCGGCGTTCTCCGTCTTCCCCGTATACGAGGCCACGCGGAAACCGCGCTGGCGCAGGAAGGCGGTGGCCTCCTCGGCCGCCGCGACAGTGAGGGTGTAGATGATTCCCGAGCCCTGCAGCTCATCCAGGTGCTCGGCGAGCCAGGCCAGGCGGTGCGCGGCGTCCGGCAGCCGGACCACGCCCAGCCGCAGGCTCTCCCGATCCAGCGGACCTCGCAGCACCAGGGCCTCGCCCGCTCCGGTACCCAACTGATCGGCCACATCCGCGGTGACCCGCGCGTTCGCGGTCGCGGTGGTGGCCAGCACCGGCACGCCGGGGGCGAGCTCGGCGAGCATCGCCCGCAGCCTGCGGTAGTCGGGACGGAAGTCATGGCCCCAGTCGGAGATGCAGTGCGCCTCGTCCACCACCAGCAGACCGGTGGTGGCCGCGAGCTTGGGCAGCACCTGATCGCGGAAATCCACGGAGTTGAGGCGCTCCGGGCTCACGAGGAGAACGTCGGTGTCGCCGCGCTCGACCTCCTCGTAGATGGTGTCCCATTCCTCCGGGTTGGCCGAATTGATGGTGCGAGCCCGGATACCGGCCCGCGCCGCGGAGTCGACCTGGTTACGCATCAGCGCCAGCAGCGGCGAGACGATCACCGTGGGCCCGGAGCCGCGCCGACGCAGCAGAGCGGTGGCGACGAAGTACACCGCGGACTTGCCCCAGCCCGTGCGCTGCACCACCAGCGCACGGCGGCGCTCCTCCACCAGAGCGGCCACCGCCTGCCACTGGTCCTCCCGCAGCCGCGCAAAACCCCCGGGGTCGCCGACGAGCTCGGCGAGGATGGCATCGGCTTCGGCGCGGAGTTCCAGGTTGTCCATGCCCCCATGCAACCCGATGCCTCGAACAATCGGCCACTTCACCCCACGTGACACTCAGCTCACAGAGAGCCGTACGGCCAAGCGTTCCCCGGCGTGGGGAGCGCGCGGGGATCATCCGCGGCCCGGCGGGCGACTGGAAGCGGCGGAGCGGTGTTTCCGCTGGTCCTCGCCGTTCAGGTGTGGCGGGAGGCGTCGGCCGGGCACGGTGTAGGCAGGGATATCAGAGTCATTTCGGCTGATTCCCGTCACCTGCGTCAATTGCTCGTTGCCGCCTGCCGATACGCCAGGAAGAATTGGACTCGCTCCCCGCACAGCCCCTTTCGCGGCCCGGAAGGGCTGTGCCACGGTGCGCCCTCACTCGACCCTGCCCGCACCATGGGCGCGTATGCGAAGGGAGGATCGTGACCTTCGGATTCGCTCCGTCCGCAGCCACTTCGATGTCGGCGTCCGCCGACTCCGCCAACCGTCTCGCCAGGATGCTCGAACCCGCCGAGTGGGCCGAAGCCGGCATACCGTTGCTGCGCAGCCCCCGCGAGGTCGTCAGCGGCCTGCACTCCCGGCACCGGCCGACCCCGGCGACCGCAGTGGTCGCCGTGCTCGACCATGAGGAACGCCTCACGGCCAGCGCTTCGTTCGCCCGCCGCTCCACCGCCTCGGACGGCTGGGAGTTCCGCAACGCGTTGCTGGCGCATCTGCGCCGGGTCATCCCGCACGACCTTCGCCGCCGCACCCCCGTACGCACCGCGGTGCTTCTCTACTGCCGTGAGGGAGACGAGCGTTGGACCGAGGAGGACGGGGCGTGGATGTGGGGTCTGCGGGACGCCTGCACGCTGCACGGACTGCGGTGCGGCGCGTACATCACGCTGACCCGCGGCGGTTGGCAGGTGCTGGGCGAGGGCCGTGGCGGTCGCCGTCCCAACTCCCTGTCGCAGCCGTCCGCCCTCGCCGGCGCCTCGCTGGACCAGGATCCGGCTCCGCTGCGCACCGGCGGCGGAGCGGCACAGGCGCTGCGGCACACGGCGGCCCGCTGACCCACGGCGCGCAGGCCGGGCCACCCTGTCGGGCAGCCGGGCCTGCGGCCACGACCGGGGTGCCCTGCGGGTCAGACTCCGGCGCCGAGCACCGCGTTGATCCGCTGCGGGTCCCCGCACACGATCAGGAGTGCTCCGGCGCGTTCCCGCGCCCCGGTCAGCGCGCCGGAGAAGTCGTCGCTGCCGTTGACGGCGACGATCACCACCGGGCGGGTCCGCACCCGGTCCGCGGCTGCGGCACCGGCGAAGAAGACGTCGTCGCCGGCCTCGTGCTGCGCCCAGTAGGCGGTCTCACCGAAGGAGAGTTCGTGCGCGGCCCACGGGTGCTGCTCACCGGTGGTGAGCACCAGGATGTCGCCCGGTGCGCGGCCGGAGTCGAGCAGCAGGTCCACGGCTTCGTCGGCGGCGTCGAGTGCGCCGGCCGCCGAGGCGGGGATCAGCTGGACCTGCGGCGCGGAACGATTCTCCGACCGGTCCGGCTGGGGGCGGCCGGGGGTGGGGTGCGGGCGCTGCGCCGGGGGCGCGGGCCTCGCGGGGCCGGGCCCGGGACGACCGGGGCGCGGCGCGGCCGCTGAACGCGGGCCGGGTACGGGACGGGGGGTCGACGCGGTGCGGCCTGCGGCCGGAGTGACGCGGGGACCCTGGGCGCTCTCGTGAATCTGAGGCTCCTCGGGGATGAGAGGCATGGGTGGTTGTCTATCAAACGCCGGCACACGGGGCGTCGGCGGGGTGGGTGCATGTGCGCAATCAGAAGTCGAAGCCGAGCTGGCCCCCGCTTTCCAGTGCAGCCGCCTCGGCGGAGATGCGGACCTTCTTCAGGTGCTGCCACCTGGGCAGCGCGTCGAGGTAGGACCACGACAGACGGTGGTGGGGTGTCGGTCCCCACTCCTCCAGCGCGGCCCTGTGTACGGGCGACGGATAACCGGCGTTGGCCCCGAAGGCGAATTCGGCGTACTCGCCGGAATCCGCGCCCAGTTCGGCCATCATCGTGTCCCGGTGGACCTTCGCGATCACCGAAGCGGCCGCGACCGCGATACAGGACTGGTCGCCCTTGATCACCGTGCGGACCTGCCAGGGCTGTCCCAGGTAGTCGTGCTTGCCGTCGAGTATCACCGCGTCCGGCCGCACCGGCAGGGCTTCCAGGGCACGTACGGCGGCGAGGCGCAGCGCGGCCGTCATCCCCAGCTCGTCGATCTCCTGCGGAGAGGCGTCGCCGAGACCGAACGCGGTGACCCAGTGCTCCAGCAACGGCGCGAGCTCCGCGCGGCGTTTGGGACTGATCAGCTTGGAGTCGGTGAGTCCGGCAGGAGGTCTGCGGAGGCCGGTGACGGCCGCGCACACGGTGACCGGTCCCGCCCACGCTCCGCGTCCGACCTCATCGACACCGGCGACGGTCTTGGCACCGGTAATGGCGCGCAGTGAGCGCTCGACGGTGTGCGTGGGTGGTTCGTACGGCATGGCGCCTGTCAGCGTACGCCGATGGGGCGGCGGACAACACCCCGGGGCGCCCGTCGGCCGGCACGTACTCGCGGCGCGACCGTGGAGGCCGGTGTTCCGTATGCCGGGGCACCCCGGAGGGAGCGTCGTGGAGGGGCTGAGCACGGCGGGCCGAGCCGCGTGCGCGCGGCTCGGCCCGGTCAGTACTCGCTCAGTACGGGTCGTACGGATCTCTTTCGTCGACATCGAGGTCGTTGCCTCCGCTGCCCGTGCGCAATCCGGAGCAGGACTGCGTCGGATCGGCCGGGTTCCGCTTCAGGACGTCGCGGGCCCGTGCCTCGCCCCAGCTGGTGGCGTACCAGGGGGTGTCGTCGGAGCGCAGTGACCGTTCGATGTCCATGAGTGCACAGGAACGCAGTGGTTCGGGCAGCGTATCCAGGGCCGGTACGGCGTCGGCCGAGAGGTCCCGGAGGTAGTCGACGTCGATCGAGTGGTCGTTGCGGTACCGCTGAACGTTCTGCTCCGCGATCAGCCCGTCGGGCGAGATCAGTCCGAAGGCGAGGACGGCGACGCCCGCGCTCGCGGCCACAGCACGCGGAAGCAGGCCTGCACCGAACGCCCCTGCGGCCATGATCAGAACGAGCACCACACCCAGCCAGAGCTCCACGGCGGCCACGGATATCCGCAGCCGTGTCAGACCGTACGCGTCGACGTAGAGGTCCATCCGCCTCAGCGCGGAGACCACGACGATCAGGGTGAGCACGCACAGCACGCCGAGCACGGCCCGGACGAGAGTGCGGTCGCCGCCCTTTCCGCGAGGGGCCCAGCGCAGGGCGAGCGCGATCACCAGCAGCGTGAGGACCGTGGCCCAGAGCAGCTGCCAGAAGCCCTGCCGGGCGTATGCGGAGTAACTGAGATCGGTCTCGGCCATCACCTTGTCGTATCCGCCGAGCAGCACGGTGAGCTGGACGGCGATGAAGACGGCGAACAGCAGGTTCAGCACGACGAGCGGCAGGGCCCACTCCAGCCGGCCGCGAGCCTTCCCCTGACGGATGGTGAGGCCGTCCCAGCGGATCGGAGCGGCTGCGGCGTACGCGGCGGCGAGTGAGCCGACCAGGACGACCAGGAAGAGGAGGAACCGCCACGGGCTGCCGGTGAGCGACACATCGGGCATCAGATCGCCGAGCACATCGGCGAAGGCGGCATCGGCGCTCGCGAACAAGGCCCCGAACACGATGAGCAGGACGACCGCCACCGCGACGCTGCGGAGAACGCCCCCCAACCGGCCGCGGGAACCCGTCATCCGCGCGCGCACGCCCCGCCCGCCCCAGGCCAGACCGTCCGCGATGGCGCTGAACAGACCCAGCGAACCCAGGAACACCCCGAGCCAGCTGCGGCTGCCATGCAGGGCGAGTGAGCCCAGCGCGATGGCCGACACGACAGCCAGGAAGACGGGCCAGCCGGCGTCCCGTAGCGCCGGGACGGCGAGGAGCGCCAGTCCGCCGACCGCCCAGAAGACCGTCCACGGGCGGAGGCGGCGACCGGCCGTACGGGCGGCGAAGTACGCCCCGAGCGTTGCGGGAACCGCGACGATCAGCGCGTTCGGGCCGAGACCGTCGCCCAGCAGCAGGGCGCTCAGTATCGCCGTGACGGCGACGGAGCAGAGCGTCGCGCCGCTGATGGCGGCGGGTGCCGCCGGGCGCAGTGTCGACAGCGCGGAGGCTTGTTGCGAGCTGCCTTGCCGCCAGGGGTCGGGTGGGTACGGTTGCCCACTCCGCTGCGCGTAGCCGGGCACTTTCGGCGGCTCGGGAACCGCGCCGCCGGGCTCGGGCAGCGGGACCTTCACCAAGGCCGTCCGCTCGGACGTTCCGGCCTGTCCCGAGTGCTCGGACGGCTCGGGTTCATCTGCCGGCCGGGGCGTTTCTGACATGTGATCGGACATGGGACCCCTCCCCCACCGAGGTCCGCGCACGCCACCCTCAGGGCAGCGGCTGGGGCACCCCGGCGTCTCTTTTTCGGCGCACGCCCGTCTGGATGATCATCGACGGCGGCGTGGCCGAAAGAGTAGCTTCCGCTCGCTGTTCCGAGCCGTGCGGGAAGGAGCTGTGGCCGTACCGTGACAGTCCGGCGGCCGGGGCCGTGGCCGGGCTCGTCGGCAGTTCAGTCGCCGACGTTCCGCTGCGGAAGCCAGTCCGGCAGCTCCTCCGTCCGTGCCGCCCAGCCGACCGGTGGCGCACCTGCCTTGCCCGCCGCGACGACCCCGCCGACGATCGCGCAGGTCGTGTCGACGTCTCCACCCGCTTGGGCGGTCACCCAGAAGGCCTGCTCGAAATCGCCGAGGCTCCGCGCCGCCGACCAGAGCGCGAACGGAACAGTGTCATGCGCACTGGTACGCCGGCCGTTGCCGAGGACCGCTGCGACCGTCCCGGCGTCGCCGTAGTCGAGCATGTCGCGTGCCCGGCGCAGCCCGGCGCCGACGGCGCTGCGCGGTACGAGCGCAATCACGCCGTCGAGCAGTTCCGCCGGGGTGGGCGGCCCGGTCGTCGCCGCAGCCAGTGAGGCCGCCGCTGCGACGGCCATCGCGCCCACGACCGCTTCGCGGTGCTGGTGTGTGGTGTACGAGGAGATCTCGGCCTGGTGGGTGGCCTGCTCCGGATCGTCCGCGTACCAGGCGCCGAGCGGCGCGATACGCATCGCCGAGCCATTGCCCCAGGACCCCTGGCCCTGGAACAGCGCGGACGCCAGCTCCCGCCAGTCGCCGCCTTCGCGGACCAGCCTGAGCAGCCGGTTCACGGCGGGGCCGTAACCCCGGTCGAAGTCATGGTGGTCGGCGAAGGAATGGGCGAGCGCGTCCTGGTCGATCCGCTCGTGCTCCACGAGCACGGCCAGCACCGAACACGCCATCTCGGTGTCGTCGGTCCACTGCCAGGAGCCAGGTGGAAGTTCGCGCCGCTTCAGCAGCGGGTAGTTGACGGGCACAAAGAACTGGGAGCCCAGTGCGTCTCCCACGGAGAGCCCGCGCAGGCTGGCCAGAGCGCGCAAGGCCCGTTGGCCGGAAGCAGAGTCAGCGGTTGTCATCGCCCTTCCACTCTATCCGGTGATGCCGTACGGCTCAGGGGTACGCCAGCGCTCGAACGGCCGGTCAAGGGTGTAGCGCCCGTCCGCTCCGAGTACCAGCGTGCGGGTCTCCCCGTTGCCCGGATTGGACAGTGACTCGAACTCGGCGACCGACCAGTGGAACCAACGCATACAGAACAAGCGCATGGTCAGCCCGTGCGTGACCAGCAGGACGTTCTCCGGATGGTCAGCGGCCTCGAAACTCCGGTGCAGGCTCTCCAGGAAGGCCCCGACCCGGTCGTACACATCGGCTCCGGACTCCCCCTGCGCGAAGCGGTAGAAGAAGTGACCGTACGCGTCCCGGTACGCCTTCTGGAGGCGCACGTCGTCACGGTCCTGCCAGTTTCCCCAGTCCTGCTCGCGCAACCGCGGCTCCTCGCGCACCCGCACGTTCTCCAGGGCCAGGCCGAGGGATCTGAATGTCTCGTGGGTGCGGCGGTAGGGCGAGACATACACGCTGACCCGCTCACCGCCGAACAACTCGCGCAGCCGCACTCCCGTCTCCCTGGCCTGCCTCAGCCCTGTCGCCGTGAGCCTCAGCGCATGGTCCGGCTCGCGCTCGTACACCGTGTCGTCGGCGTTGCCCTCGGACTCCCCGTGCCGGACCAGGACAATGCGTTGCGGTCGTGCCATGTACCGACCCTAAGGGCTGTCCTGTTGTCACTGGCGGGCGTGCGACGACAGCCACGGCACTTCGGGACCACGGGAGAGCCCTCGGATCCACTGCGGCTCACTCGAGCACTCGTCCGGACTCCATCCGACAGATGTCTCCGAAGAAGCGGCGGCGCAGCAGCCGGTCGTGCGAGACCACGACCAGCGCACCCTGCCAGTGGGCCAGTGCTTCCTCCAGTTCCTGTACCAGTCCGAGCGCCAGGTGGTTCGCCGGCTCGTCGAGCAGCAACAGATCCGCTGGTCTGGCCAGGAGACGGGCGAGAGCGAGCCGTCTGCGCTGCCCCGCGGAAAGCGATCCGACCGGCACCCGGAGGTCCCGGGAACGGAACAGTCCGTACGAGAGCAGCAGTTCCTCCTGCTCGTCCTCGGTGAGCGGCAGTCCTCGGCCGAACGCCGTGAGCACGCACTCCGCCGGGCGGTGCACCGGTATCTCCTGGGCGAGGTAGCCGATCCCACCGCGCCGGACCACACGCCCCGCGTCCGGTTCGAGCACACCCGCCATGACTCGGAGCAGAGTGGATTTCCCCGCCCCGTTACCGCCGTGGATCAGCAGCCTGTCGGCCGCCGCCACGGAGAGCCGGTCGACCGCGAGCCGGTCGCCGACCCGTACGCCGGTCAGGGAAACAAGCTCTCCCCCGGTCGCACCGGCTCTGGGCAGGGCGGCGAAGCGCAGAGGATCCGGCGGCCTGGGGACGGGCTCCGCCCTCAGCCGTTCCAGTCGCTTGCGGGCGTTGCGGACCCGGCCGGACACAGAGGCCTGCACCCGGCCCGCAGCCCGGTCGTAAGCCATTTTATTGTTGTCCTTGATGGCACGGTCGGCCGCGACCCCGTGGGCGGTGGTCGCCGTGTACTCCTCCAGCTGCGCGGTTTCCTCTCGCCACTGGGCGTAGGACTGCTCCCAGCGTTGCCGTGCGGCGCTCTGCTCGGCCCTGAATCCCGCATAGCCGCCCCCGTAGCGCACGACCGTCCGCCGGTCGGCGTCGACCTCTAGCACCGCGGTGGCGACATGTTCCAGGAAGATCCGGTCGTGGGACACGGCGATCACGTTGCCGGAGTGGGAACGAAGGGCGCTCTCCAGCCAGTCGAGCGCGGTCCCGTCCAGGTGGTTGGTGGGTTCGTCGAGCAGCATCACCTCAGGGGACGCCGCGATCAGGCAGGCGAGGCCGAGTCTCGCCTGTTCGCCGCCGGAGAGGCTGCCGAGCTTCCGGTCCGGTCCGATCCGGGCGAGGCCGAGACCATGCATCGCCTTGTCGACACGGGCGTCCGCCTCGTACCCCCCGCGCAGCTCGAACTCGGTGAGCAGGTCTCCGTAGGCGGCGAGTGCGGCGTCGTCGGCCGCGCCGAGGTCATTCTCGGCCTCCCGCAACTTCCGCTCCATCGCGCGTAGTTCCGCCAGTGCGTCGTCGATCGTGTCCTGGACCGTACTATCGGGCGGCAGTCGTGGCGTCTGGTCCAGCAAGCCGGTGCCGCGGTCGGCGACGGTGAACGCGCTTCCGGAGTCGGGCCGTTCGAGCCCCGCGAGGAGCCGGAGCAGGGTCGTCTTCCCCGCGCCGTTCTCCCCCACGATGCCGATCCGTTCACCCGGACGCACGGTCAGCGAGACATCGTCGAGCAACAGCCGGTCACCGCGGGACATCGTCACGCCGTGCAGAGAGATCTGTGTGGACAAGAGCGTCTCCGAATCAGGTCAACCAGAGAACAGCGGGACAGCGGGACAGCGGGACAGCAAAACCGGGTGGCCGCAGGACGTACGGCTTCCGGCGCGGACCGACCCTTCCCGTCGTCGGGCCGCCCAGCGGGAGCGATTTAATGCACTCGTTGTCGCGTTAAGGCGAGTGTGGCACACTGGAATCCACTAACGCAACTGGAGTAGCAATTGACTGCACAGGGAACCACACCGGAGACCGACCCGCCGGCACCCCCGCTCGCTCCCGGCACCCGCCGGCCCGGCGGCAGGACCGCGCGCACCCGTGCGGCGGTCCGCGACGCCGTCCTCACCGGCCTGGTGGAGCATGGCTATCCCGGCCTCACCGTCGACTACGTCGCGGAGCATTCCGGCGTCCACAAGACCACCCTCTACCGCCGCTGGGGGAACCTCGAAGGGCTCCTCGTGGACGCCCTGGACCTGGCCGGAGAGGACAGCTGGACACCGCCCGAGACCGGAAGCCTGAAAGGAGATCTGCGGGCTCTGGCGCACACGACGGCCGCGTCCTTCGAAGATTCCGCCGCAGCGGCCGCACCGACCGCGTTCATCGCCGCGGCCTTCCATTCCGAGCGTGCCGCGGAGGCGTTGAACGCCTTCTACGCGAAGCGGTTCGCCCGCTGCGAGGTCATAGTCGCGCGCGCCGTCTCCCGGCGCGAGCTGGAGCAGCACACGGACGCGGGAGCGCTCATCAGGGCCGTGGTGGCACCCCTGTTCTTCAAGCTGTTCATCACTCGCGAGCCCATGGAGGAGACGCTGACCGACCGGTCCGCCGACGCGGCACTGGCCGCCGCCCACGCCGGAGTCTTCAATACCCCGGCCGATTCCACCTGATCGGCCGACCGAAACGCCCCTGACCCGACGCCATCAACTCAGCAACTCCGGCTCAGCCTCCCGGCCGCACGGTCCGGTCAGGCCGCACCGGTCCGGTCAGGCCGGCCCGCTGGAGGCCCCTGTCACACCCATCACACCGTCCACGACGGCTCCAACTGAACGACGTCTCCCGCCAGTTCCGCCACATCGTCATCGATCTGCGTGCGCTGTGACAGCCGCTCGATGCTCCCCGCCCGGTACTTGCCACGCTCGGCGCTCGACTGCCACATGGACAACACGAGGAACTCATGGCCCGGTGCCTCCCCGAACACCCCGCGCAGCATGCCGGGCGATCCGGCCATCGCCGGATTCCACACCCGCTCCTGCATCAAGGCGAAATGTTCCACCCGGTCCTCGCGCACCTTGCTGTGCGCCACCCGGACAACATCCGCATCGGTGAATCGCGGTTCGAAGCCCGTCTTCACATCGAAGCGGTGCTCGAACAGCTTGACCTGGATGCCGCTGTACGTACCGGACTGCGCGGCAGCCAGGCTGTCGTGCGCGCGTGCCATGAACGAGTCGTAGAAGACGCGGTTCTCCCAGAAGGCGAATATGTGCGCCACGTCCGGACGTTCACGGCTCCACCCGCCGCCCCGCCCGCTGAACCCGGGCTCACCCGGCAGCTCCGCCCACTTCCGCTGCCCCCGTTCAAAACCTCGACGGTCCACCACGGTGCAACGAATCCACTTGACCAGCACCGCGCCATCGTACGGTGCCCGGCGCGGCACGAGTCACGCTCTGACGGAGTCCGTTGGAGTGCGCCCGGAGCGCCCGCCGTTGATCTCAGAATGATCCCCATGGCATCGCTGCACACCAACCCCCTCTTCGCCCGGCTCGAATCCGCGGAACGTGTCCTCGTCGCAGGCGCCGGCGGCGGCTTCGACATATACGCCGGACTCCCCATCGCGCTCTCCCTGTTCCACCAGGGCAAGCACGTACAGCTGGCCAATCTGTCGTTCAGCGCTCTCGAAGGGCTGCCGCTCGAATCCTGGCTCGCACCGGACGTCGCCGCCATCACCCCCGAAACGGCCCTCCACCAGGCGTACTTCCCGGAGCGGACGCTCGCCCAGTGGCTCGATCTGCACGGCTACCCGAGCACGGTCCACGCCTTCACCCGAGTCGGCGTACAGCCGTTGCGCGCGGCCTACCGGGCGCTGATCGAGAAGTACGACATCGACGCGGTCGTCCTGGTCGACGGCGGTACGGACATCCTGATGCGCGGCGACGAGTCCGGTCTCGGCACCCCGGAGGAGGATCTGACCAGCGTCGCCGCGCTCGCCGCGATCGACGTACCGGAACGCCTCGTCGTATCCATCGGCTTCGGCATCGACGCCTATCACGGGGTGAGCCACGGTCTCGTACTGGAGAACATCGCCGCACTCGAACGCGACGGTTCCTACCTGGGCGCGTTCTCCTTGTCCCGTACGACACGGGAGGGTGCGCTCTTCATCGATGCCGTGGCCCATGCCCAGCACCACACGCCCGACCACCCCAGCATCGTGAACGGTTCGATAGCCGCCGCCGTTCAAGGGGCCTTCGGAGACGTCCAGTTCACCTCGCGCGCCCGTGGCAGCGAACTGTTCATCAACCCTCTGATGACGCTCTGCTTCGTCTTCGAGCTGGACGGAGTGGCCCGCAACTGCCGCTATCTCGACCGCATCGAGGACACCCATCTGATCCGTCAGGTCAGCAGCGCCATCGAGAACTTCCGGGACGAGGTGCGCCAGCGACCGCCGCGTCGCATACCGCACTGAATCGGCCCGGCGGTTCGATGCCCCGATGTTCCCGGTGCCTCCGGAGCCCGATGCCCCCGGAGGCCCAATGCCCTGGTGCCTCCGGAGGCCCGATGCCCCCGGAGGCCCGATGCCCCGGTGGCCCGATTCCATCGCCGAAATCCAAGCCGGTTGGATCCACGGTCGGTTACGGACATGATCGGGTGATGCGAACGGCCCGACGGCCCAGTGGAAAGCCAGGGAGGCAAGTCCGATGACCACGCCCAACAAGGACATCGAGAAGGTCGAAGTCAGACTCAAATGGGATCCCAGCCCTCATGGCGCCCCGCCCCATGACCTCGACATAATCGCGGCGACCTACCTCGCCGAAGCGCCGAACGGCAGCCCTGCCTACCTCGTGCACTTCGACAGCCGGTCGCCGGACGGCACCATCATCCTCAACCGCGACAGCAGGACCGGCCAGGGCTTCGGCTTCGACGAGGTGATGACGCTGGAACTGAACCGGCTGTCGGCCTCGTACTCGCGGGTCCTCGTCGGGGTCGCCATCCAGCAGCGCGACGGTCACAAGACCTTCGCCGAGATAGCGAACACCGCGGTTCAGGTCCGGGAGGGCTACACGAGCCTGGCGGAGGACGATTTCTCGGCGGTCGGCGCGGCCACCGCGGCGACCGTGGCCGAGTTCGTCCGGGGCGCCTCGGGGGCCTGGGAGTTCCACAACACGGTCCGGGGCTTCGACGGCGACCCCGATTCGTTCGCAGCGACGATGGGAAGCCGTACGCCCGGCGCGTGACACGCCACAGTACGTGAGACGTCGCAGTACGTGAGACGTCACAAGCACGCGGTCCGGCCCCAGCGCTGTGGGCCCACTACCGCTTCGGGCCTCGCGCAGTCGTGTCGTTCGTCCGCGCGAGGCCCGCTCAGGAACCGGTGCAGGCCGCGAGGCCCTTCGGTCAGGAGCCGACGTACGCCGCGAGGTGCTCGCCGGTGAGGGTGGAACGGGCGGCCACCAGGGCGGCGGGGGTGCCCTCGAAGACGATCCGGCCGCCGTCGTGACCGGCGCCGGGGCCCAGGTCGATGATCCAGTCGGCGTGCGCCATGACCGCCTGGTGGTGCTCGACGACGATGACCGACTTCCCGGAGTCGACGAGCCGGTCGAGCAGACCGAGCAGTTGCTCGACGTCAGCGAGGTGGAGGCCGGTGGTCGGCTCGTCCAGGACGTACACCCCGCCCTTGTCGGCCATGTGCGTCGCCAGCTTCAGCCGCTGGCGCTCACCGCCGGACAGCGTGGTGAGCGGCTGGCCGAGGCTGAGGTAGCCGAGACCGACATCGGCGAGCCGCTCCAGGATCCTGTGCGCGGCCGGTGTGCGCGCCTCGCCGGCGCCGAAGAACTCCTCCGCCTCGGTCACCGACATCGCCAGCACCTCGCTGATGTCGCGGCCACCGAAGCGGTAGTCGAGCACCGACGCCTGGAACCGCTTCCCCTCGCACTCCTCGCAGGTGGTGGCGACGCCTGCCATCATCGCCAGATCGGTGTAGATGACACCGGCGCCGTTGCACGTCGGGCAGGCACCCTCGGAGTTGGGACTGAACAGCGCCGGCTTCACGCCGTTGGCCTTCGCGAACGCCTTGCGGATCGGGTCGAGCAGCCCGGTGTACGTCGCCGGGTTGCTCCGCCGGGAACCCCGGATGGCGCCCTGGTCGACCGAGACCACATCCGCGCCCGCGGGTACCGACCCGTGCACCAGTGAGCTCTTGCCGGAGCCCGCGACGCCGGTGACCACGGTCAGCACGCCGAGCGGGATGTCGACGTCGACACCCTGCAGGTTGTGCGCGCTCGCGCCCCGGATCTCCAGCGCCCCGGTGGGACTGCGCACCGTGTCCTTGACGGCTGCCCGGTCGTCGAGGTGGCGGCCGGTGACGGTGTCGCCGGCGCGCAGCCCCTCCACGGTGCCCTCGAAGCAGACGGTGCCGCCCGCCGCGCCCGCGCCGGGTCCGAGGTCGACGACGTGGTCGGCGATCGCGATCGTCTGCGGCTTGTGCTCCACGACGAGCACCGTGTTGCCCTTGTCCCGCAGCCGCAGCAGCAGGTCGTTCATCCGCTGGATGTCATGGGGGTGCAGGCCGATGGTGGGCTCGTCGAAGACATAGGTGACGTCGGTGAGCGCGGATCCGAGGTGGCGGATCATCTTGACGCGCTGCGCCTCGCCGCCCGACAGCGTGCCGGACGGCCGGTCGAGCGAGAGGTAGCCGAGCCCGATCTCCACGAACGAGTCGAGGGTCCGCTGCAGCGCGGCGAGCAGCGGGGCCACGGACGGATCGTCGAGGCCGCGCACCCACTCGGCCAGGTCGCTGATCTGCATCGCGCAGGTGTCGGCGATGCTCAGCTTCTCGATCTTCGACGACCGGGCCTCGGCGCTGAGCCGGCTGCCTTCGCAGTCGGGGCAGGTGGTGAAGGTGACCGCCCGCTCCACGAACTCCCGAATGTGCGGCTGCAACGCTTCCTTGTCCTTGGACAGGAAAGACTTCTGGATCTTGGGGATCAGTCCCTCGTAGGTGAGGTTGACGCCCTCGACCTTCACCTTGGTCGGTTCCCGGTAGAGGAAGTCCTGCATCTCCTTCTTGGTGAACTTGCGGATCGGCTTGTCCGGGTCCAGGAGTCCGGACTCGGCGTAGACCCGCACGGTCCAGAAGCTGTCCGACTTCCAGCCGGGGATGGTGAACGCGCCCTCGGAGAGCGACTTGGAGTCGTCGTAGAGCTGGGTGAGGTCGATGTCCGAGACCGTGCCCCGGCCTTCGCAGCGCGTGCACATGCCGCCGGTGCGGGTGAAGGTCCGCTTGACGGTCTTGGTCCGGTCGGCACCACGGTCGACCTTGAACGCGCCGCTCGCCTGGACCGAGGCGACGTTGAAGGAGAACGCCTGGGGCGAGCCGATGTACGGCTTGCCCAGCCGGCTGAAGAGGATGCGCAGCATCGCGTTGGCGTCGGTGGCGGTGCCGACCGTGGAGCGCGGGTCGGCACCGAGGCGCTGCTGGTCGACGGTGATCACGGTGGTCAGACCATCGAGCACATCCACTTCGGGCCGCGCGAGGGTCGGCATGAACCCCTGCACGAAGGCGCTGTACGTCTCGTTGATCAGCCGCTGCGACTCCGCGGCGATGGTGCCGAACACCAGTGAGCTCTTGCCCGAGCCGGAGACTCCGGTGAACACCGTGAGCCGGCGCTTCGGGATCTCGATACTGACGTCCTTGAGGTTGTTCACCCGCGCGCCGTGCACGCGGATCAGGTCGTGGCTGTCGGCGGTGTGCGGCGCAGGCGACTGCGGGTCCGTCCTCTTGGCCATGCTCATCGTGTCTCCATCTGTCGGGCGGAGCCGCCGTCGCGGTCTCCGTCTGCGTCGCCTGGCTCGATATCAGCGGTTCGTCACGGGGTGCAACCGGATGTCACCGGTTTCATCACCGGCTTCGTGCGGCGCGGGAACAGGGCGTCGGACCGGCCGGGCACCTCGTTCCCGCAACGGGTCGTGTACGGGGCCCGGGCTGCGATCGCCGGACGGTTCAGCGCACCTCGTTGATGCGGATGAGGTTGCCCGCGGGATCGCGGAAGGCGCAGTCGCGGATCCCGTACGGCTGCTCGGTCGGCTCCTGTACGACCTCGGCGCCGCCGGCCTGCAGCCGGTCGAAGGTGCCGGCGAGGTCGGGGGTGGCCAGGGTGATGATGGCGTAGGTGCCCTTGGCCATCATCTCGGTGATGGTACGCCGCTCGTCATCGGTGACACCCGGGTCGGCGGCCGGCGGGTGCAGGACGATCGACGTGCCGGGCTGACCGGTGGGGCCGACTGTGATCCAGCGCATCCCGCCGAACCCGACGTCGTTGCGGATCTCGAAGCCCAGGATGTCGCGGTAGAAGGCCAGCGAGGCGTCCGGGTCGTCGTGCGGAAGGAAGCTCGTGTGAATCGTGAGGTCCATGAACGCCACGCTAATCGTGGCCCGGGGGCCGCGCTTCTCGATTCCTGACCGGTCTGGTCACCTGCTTCGCGACACAGGACGGCAGGCCCGCGGTGGCCCGCGCGGCCTCGCGGCGGTAGGCGCTGGGCGGCATGCCGACCAGCTCGGTGAAGCGTGTGCTGAAGGTGCCCAGCGACGAACAACCGACCGTGAAGCAGACCTCGGTGACGCTGAGATCGCCGCGCCGCAGCAGCGCCATCGCACGCTCGATGCGCCGCGTCATCAGGTAGCCGTACGGAGACTCGCCGTACGCCTGCCGGAACGCGCGGCTCAGGTGCCCCGCCGACATGTGCACGCCACGCGCGAGCGCCTCGACGTCCAGCGGCCGGTCGAACTCCCGGTCCATCCGGTCACGGACCCGACGCAGTCGCGCAAGGTCGCTCAGGCGCTGTGCCTCATCGGGTCTGCTGGTCATCTGCGAGATCGTGCCACACCGCCGGAGCGACCGCACGCAGACCGGTTCGCGCCCGAAGCGGTCTCCGCGGGACACGCCGGAAGGGCGCCGACCAGAAGTCGACGCCCTCCCCGAGCTGTGCTTCAGCCACCCGGACACATCATGCGGGACGCTGTGTCCAGTGCCGTCGCGCGGCCTGTCAGCTGCAACCGCTGGTCGAGCCGCAGCCCTCGCAGATGTAGCAGGATCCGGCGCGCTGCATCTTCGTGCCGCAGGAGAAGCAGAGCGGCGCGTCCGCGCTGATGCCGAGCTGCATCTCGACGAGCTCCGCCGAGGTGTGCGCGGTCTTCGGGGCGGCGGGCTTCTCCGCCTCCTGCACCGCGGCCACCGCCTTCAGCGGCTCCGTCCGCACCGGGGCGGACTGGGCCAGGCTCTCGATGTCCAGCTCCTCGTCCTCGATGGAGGGCTCGTACGAACCCGTGTCGAGGTGGCGCTGACGCTCCTCGGCCGAGTGGATGCCGAGCGCCGAGCGGGTCTCGAACGGCAGGAAGTCCAGCGCGAGGCGACGGAAGATGTAGTCGACGATCGACTGCGCCATCCGCACGTCCGGGTCGTCCGTCATGCCGGCCGGCTCGAAGCGCATGTTGGTGAACTTCGAGACGTATGTCTCCAGCGGGACGCCGTACTGAAGTCCGACCGAGACGGCGATGGAGAAGGCGTCCATCATGCCCGCGAGAGTGGAGCCCTGCTTGGACATCTTCAGGAAGACCTCGCCGAGACCGTCGTCCGGGTAGGAGTTGGCGGTCATGTAGCCCTCGGCGCCGCCCACCGTGAAGGAGGTGGTGATGCCGGGGCGGCCCTTGGGGAGGCGCTTGCGGACCGGGCGGTACTCGACGACCTTCTCGACCGCGGTACGGATGGTCTCCTCGGCCTTGGCGGTGACCGCCTCCTTCTCCTTCTCCTTGGTCTTCGCGGAGAGGGGCTGGCCGACCTTGCAGTTGTCGCGGTAGATCGCGAGCGCCTTGACGCCCATCTTCCACGCCTCGAAGTAGACCTCTTCGACGTCCTCGACGGTGGCCGTCTCCGGCAGGTTCACCGTCTTGGAGAGCGCGCCGGAGATCCACGGCTGGATCGCGGCCATCATGCGCACGTGACCCATCGCGGAGATGGAACGCTCGCCCATCGCGCAGTCGAAGACCTCGTAGTGCTCGGTCTTCAGGCCCGGGGCGTCGATCACATTGCCGTGCTCGGCGATGTGGGCGACGATCGCCTCGATCTGCTCCTCCTGGTAGCCCAGGCGGCGCAGGGCCTGCGGGACGGTGCCGTTGACGATCTGCATCGAGCCGCCGCCGACCAGCTTCTTGAACTTGACCAGGGCGAGGTCGGGCTCGAGGCCGGTGGTGTCGCAGGACATCGCGAGACCGATGGTGCCGGTGGGCGCGATGACCGAGGCCTGCGCGTTGCGGAAACCGTTCTTCGCGCCGAGCCGGATCACGTCCTGCCAGGCCTCCGTCGCGGCGGCCCAGATCGGGTTGTCCAAGTCGTCCATGTGGACGGCCGCGGCGTTGGCGTCGGCGTGCTGCTTCATGACGCGCTGGTGCGGCTCGGCGTTGCGGGCGTAGCCGTCGTACGGGCCGACGACCGCGGCGAGCTCGGCGGAGCGCTTGTACGAGGTGCCGGTCATCAGCGAGGTGATGGCACCGGCGAGGGCGCGGCCGCCGTCGCTGTCGTAGGCGTGGCCGGTCGCCATCAGCAGGGCGCCGAGGTTGGCGTAACCGATGCCGAGCTGACGGAAGGCGCGGGTGTTCTCGCCGATCTTCTGCGTCGGGAAGTCCGCGAAGCAGATGGAGATGTCCATCGCGGTGATGACCAGCTC
The DNA here is from genome assembly GCF_045040875.1 of Streptomyces sp. NBC_00012. Lineage (NCBI taxonomy): Bacteria > Bacillati > Actinomycetota > Actinomycetes > Kitasatosporales > Streptomycetaceae > Streptomyces > Streptomyces sp. NBC_00012. Next base: position 2,341,283 of record NZ_CP108309.1, read on the forward strand.
GACGACCTTGGCGAAGCGCTCGGACTCGAAGGACTGGTTGCCCTTGCCGTCGTCCTTGAGGAACTTCATCAGGTTCAGCGAGGCGAGGTTGCACGAGGTGTTGTCCAGGTGCATGTACTCGGAGCACGGGTTCGAGCCGTTGATCCGGCCGGACTCCGGGCAGGTGTGCCACGCGTTGATGGTGTCGTCGTACTGGATGCCCGGGTCTGCGCAGGCCCAGGCCGCCTCGGCCATCTTGCGGAAGAGGGACTTGGCCTCGACCTCTTCGATGACGTCACCGGTCATCCGGGCACGCAGCCCGAACTTGCCGCCGGACTCGACGGCCTTCATGAACTCGTCGTTCACGCGGACCGAGTTGTTGGCGTTCTGGTACTGGACGGACGTGATGTCGTCGCCGCCCAGGTCCATGTCGAATCCCGCGTCGCGCAGGGCCCGGATCTTCTCCTCCTCCTTCACCTTGGTCTCGATGAAGTTCTCGATGTCGGGGTGGTCGACATCGAGGATGACCATCTTGGCCGCGCGCCGGGTGGCGCCACCGGACTTGATCGTTCCGGCGGAGGCGTCGGCCCCGCGCATGAAGGAGACCGGACCGGAGGCGTTGCCGCCGGAGGAGAGCAGCTCCTTGGAGGAGCGGATACGGGAGAGGTTCAGGCCGGCGCCGGAGCCGCCCTTGAAGATCATGCCCTCTTCCTTGTACCAGTCGAGGATCGACTCCATGGAGTCGTCGACGGACAGGATGAAGCAGGCGGAGACCTGCTGCGGCTGGGGCGTTCCGACGTTGAACCAGACCGGCGAGTTGAAGCTGAAGATCTGGTGCAGGAGGGCGTGGGCCAGCTCGTGCTCGAAGATCTCGGCGTCCGCGGGAGAGGCGAAGTAGCCGTGGTCCTCACCGGCCTTGCGGTACGTCTTCACGATCCGGTCGATCAGTTGTCGCAGACCGGTCTCGCGCTGCGGGGTGCCGACGGCCCCGCGGAAGTACTTGCTGGTGACGATGTTGACCGCGTTCACCGACCAGAAGTCGGGGAACTCGACGCCACGCTGCTCGAAGTTGATCGAGCCGTCGCGCCAGTTGGTCATGACGACGTCACGGCGCTCCCACGCCACCTCGTCGTACGGATGTACGCCGGGAGTGGTGTGGATGCGCTCGATACGCAGACCCTTGCTCGACTTGGCTCCCTTTGCTCGGGAACCTCGTGCCGGGCCGCTCGCCGTCTCTGTCATGCCGCCTCCCATATGTGGGCAAAAACACCCTGAAGTGCCCAGAACTTCCCAGGGCACAGTCTGTCTCTGATGCCTCGGACGCCACGCAGAGCGCCCGGAGCAGGTCTATGAAGTCGCCCTGCCGCCGATCCACGGAACCGTGTCGGCCGGCCGGTGCCGATCAGTCGGCGGCGACGGCGGGAACGGGGACCTCAAGGATCTCGCCCCTCCCGCGTTCTTCCACGCGAGGCCGTCGCTCACGGAGTTCCGTGATGGCGGCCTCGAAGTCTTCGAGTGTGTCGAACGCCCGGTACACGGACGCGAAGCGCAGGTATGCGACGAGGTCGAGTTCCTGCAGGGGGCCGAGGATCGCCAGGCCCACGTCATGAGTGGTCAGCTCGGCACTTCCGGTGGCTCGCACCGCCTCCTCGACCCGCTGGCCGAGCTTGGCGAGGGCGTCCTCGGTGACCGGCCGACCCTGGCACGCCTTGCGCACGCCGGAGATGACCTTGGTGCGGCTGAAGGGTTCGGTCACGCCGCTGCGCTTCACCACCATCAGCGAGCACGTCTCCACCGTCGTGAAACGGCGGGAGCAGTCGGGGCACTGGCGGCGACGTCGGATCGACGTACCGTCGTCGGTGGTGCGACTGTCGACGACCCGGCTGTCGGGGTGCCTGCAGAAGGGGCAGTGCATGGCTCCCAACCCTCCTTCACAGCACGACCGGATAGCCTCTTCAGGGCCCGCCGGGCCCCTCGAAGCTGTCACAAGCATAGGCGATGGCCACACCCCCGACGGACCGGGGACCACAACTTCTGGGTGGCCGGAGCAATCCAAACACTAGATCTTGGGTTTGGGTGCGCATTCGGCCCTACCGCGTGTCGCGCATCACGAGCGACCGGCAGGCAGCGTACGGCCGTGCACGAGGTTACGGGAACGGTCCGGCCGCCGGGGTTACGGGGCCCCTGCCGTCGGACTCGAACAACGGCCCGACGGGCGCCCCGCACGGCGGTGCCTCACCGGCTGCCGCTACCGTAAAAGCCCGAATTTCGGTTCGGCCCGCAGCGCGGCCAGGACCTCTCGGTCATCGCACATACACCCGGCAGAGAACACACGGCAGACTTTTATTCGTTTTTCACTCGAACGTGTGTTTGGCGCAACCTTTCGAAAGCTACTACCGTTGTCCAGCTAGGGAGACCATTCGAGAGGGGCCGACGTGACCACCACCGCTGACAGTGCCACCATCACTGCCCAGGACCGCTCCCAGAGCCGATTCGAGCCGGTACATGCCATGAATGACTCAGTCACGAACATGGAGGGGCCAGAGCCCGCGCGCCCAGCGCGCTCATTGCCCGGCCGACCTCCTGGAATCCGGGCGGACAGCTCGGGGCTCACGGACCGGCAGCGGCGAGTGATCGAGGTGATCCGGGATTCCGTGCAGCGGCGTGGATATCCGCCCTCGATGCGGGAGATCGGTCAGGCGGTGGGCCTGTCCAGCACGTCCTCCGTCGCCCATCAGCTGATGGCCCTGGAGCGGAAGGGCTTTCTGCGCCGCGACCCGCACCGCCCGCGGGCGTACGAGGTCCGCGGCTCGGACCAGCCCAGTTCGCAGCCCACGGACACGACCGGCAAGCCCGCGGCGTCGTACGTACCGCTGGTCGGCCGGATCGCCGCCGGTGGCCCGATCCTCGCCGAGGAGTCGGTCGAGGACGTCTTCCCCCTCCCCCGCCAGCTCGTCGGTGACGGCGAGCTGTTCGTGCTCAAGGTCGTCGGTGACTCGATGATCGAGGCAGCGATCTGCGACGGCGACTGGGTCACCGTGCGCCGCCAGCCCGTCGCGGAGAACGGCGACATCGTGGCGGCCATGCTGGACGGCGAAGCCACCGTCAAGCGCTTCAAGCGCGAGGACGGCCACGTCTGGCTGCTCCCGCACAACTCCGCGTACCAGCCGATCCCGGGCGACGAGGCCACGATCCTCGGCAAGGTGGTGGCGGTGCTGCGGCGGGTGTGAAGCCCGCCGGTTCTGACCGGGCCCCGGGATCCACTGCGCCGATCCCGGGGCCCTGCCCGTGCCGCCCGGCACCCGAAAGCGGGCTACTTGCCGTCGGCCTTCGCTGCCGCGTCGATCGCCGCGAGTGAGCGGCGCGCCTGGTTCCGGTCGGTGGTGTACCAGAAGTCGGGCAGTGAGGCCCGCAGATAGCTGCCGTACCGGGCGTTGGCCAGGCGCGGATCGAGTACGGCGACCACGCCCTTGTCGCCGGTGGCTCGGACCAGCCGGCCGGCTCCCTGGGCCATCAGCAGCGCGGCGTGCGTCGCCGCGACGGCCATGAACCCATTGCCGCCTGCCTCCTCGACCGCCTTCTGGCGCGCGCTCATCAGCGGGTCGTCGGGGCGGGGGAACGGGATCCGGTCCATGATCACCAGCTGGCAGCTGGCGCCCGGCACATCGACACCCTGCCAGAGCGACAGCGTGCCGAAGAGGCAGGTCTCGGGATCGGCCGCGAAGTTCTTGATCAGCTCGCCGAGCGTCTCCTCGCCCTGCAACAGAATCGGCTTGTCCAGCCTGCCCCGCAGCTCCTCCGCGGCGGCCTGGGCCGCCCGCATGGAGGAGAACAGCCCGAGCGTGCGCCCGCCCGCCGCCTCGACCAGCTCGGCGAGCTCGTCCAGCATGTCGGTGCGCGAACCCTCCCGCCCCGGCGTGGCCAGATGCCTGGCGACGTACAGGATGCCCTGCTTCGGGTAGTCGAACGGCGAGCCGACGTCGAGCCCCTTCCACTGCGGAAGTTCGTCGCCCGCGGTGCCTTCGGGAGCCAGGCCGAGCGAGGCCCCCACCCCGTTGAAATCCCCGCCGAGCTTGAGCGTGGCCGAGGTCAGGACGACGGACCGCTCCGTGAAGAGCTTCTCCCGCAGCAGCCCCGAGACGGAGAGCGGTGCGACCCGCAGGGAGGCACCGAACCGGTCATGGCGCTCGTACCAGACGACGTCGTACTCCGAGCCCTGGGTGATGCGCTCGGCGACGCCGTGGATCGTCTCCACCGCTGCCAGGGCCTGCTTGCGGACGGCGTCCTCGTCCTGCACCGACTTGTCGCGCGTGCTGCCCAGGGCCGAGATCACGGTGCGCGCGGCGTCACGCAGCGCCAGCAGTGCGTAGGCGAGGTCCTCGGGGACCTCTTCCAGGCGGCCGGGGAGCGCCAGCTCCATGACCCGCTCGAATCCCTCCGACGCGGTCTGCAAGGCGTCGGCGGCCTTCTCGTTCACCAGCTTCGCCGCGCGGCGCACCGCGCGGTTGACCTGGCCGGGGGTGAGCTCGCCGGTGGCCACCCCGGTGACCCTGGAGACCAGCTCATGGGCCTCGTCGACGATCAGCACCTCGTGCTGCGGGAGCACCGGCGCACCCTCGATGGCGTCGATGGCCAGGAGGGCGTGATTGGTGACGACGACATCGGCGAGCTTGGCCCGCTCACGGGCGAGCTCGGCGAAGCACTCCGCGCCGTAGGCGCACTTGCTGGCGCCCAGGCACTCGCGGGAGGAGACGGAGACCTGCGCCCAGGCACGGTCGGAGACTCCGGGCGTGAGGTCGTCGCGGTCACCGGACTCGGTGTCGTCGGACCAGTCCCGCAGCCGCAGCAGGTCCTGTCCGAGCTTGCTCGACGGGGCGGCGGCCTCGAACTGGTCGAAGAGCCCCTCCTCCTCGTCCTGCGGCACTCCTTCGTGGAGCCGGTGCAGACAGAGGTAGTTGGACCGCCCCTTGAGCATGGCGAAATCAGGACGCCGGCGCAGCAGCGGATGCAGTGCGTCGACCGTGCGCGGAAGGTCGCGCTCCACGAGCTGGCGCTGGAGCGCCAGAGTCGCCGTGGCCACCACGACCCGCTCCCCGTGCGCCAGCGCGGGCACCAGATAGCCGAGGGACTTGCCCGTGCCGGTGCCGGCCTGGACGAGCAGATGGGAATTGTCGTCGACGGCCGCTGCGACGGCCTCGGCCATGGCGGCCTGACCAGGTCGTTCCGTACCGCCGACGGCGGTCACGGCGGCGTGCAGGAGCTCGGGGAGGGATGGCTTCGTCATAGCCCGACCAGCGTACGGGGCGCCACTGACAACAGGGTCACTCCCGGACACCGGCGGCGGGGTGGAGCGGGTTGGGCACGCTCCCGTGGATGGCCGCGTGCGGGCGCTTGGGGCGGTCCCGGTACCCGTCGACGTGCAGGCGGTTGCGGTTCAGACAGAGGCGTTCGATGCGTGGTGTCAGCAGGTCGAACATCTCGAACCGCTCCTTGAGCTCGGGAAAGCGGGCGTGATGGCGCAGGATCTCGGCCCGGACGAGTGACCAGAAATCGGCCTCCGGGACCCCCAGCTGTTCTTCGCAGAGCGGGGAGAGGAAGCGGAACACCCCGACAAAGAGTCCGGAGTGGATGAACTGGATGAGGAAGGAGGGATCCTCGGTGAGCAGCGTCCGGCGTACGTCCTCGGGCATCGACTCGTGCTCCGGCAGCGGCCGGGCGCTCACGTTCACATCGTCGACGAAGTCCTTGATCGCCAGGCGCACCGGCACGTCGTGCTCGTCGAAGACCACGATGGCGTTCTCGCCGTGCGGGGAGAAGACCGTGCCGTACCGGTAGAGGAAGTGCAGCAGCGGCGGCAGCAGCGCGGCGAAGAGACGGGTCAGCCAGGCGGTGGGAGCCAGCCCGGAGCGGGCGACGAGCTCGGCGGTGAAGGCGCGGCCCTGCGGATCGGTGTGGAGCAGCGAGGCAAGGGTCCGGGCCCGCTCACCCGGTGCGAGCCGGGGCTGGATGGGTTCGCGCCAGATCGCGCCGAGGATCTCCTTGAACTGGTACGGGGCCTCGGGAAGGTGGTCGTAGAGCGGGTGCTCGACCGTCACCGAAGCCACCTCGCCGAGCAGGATGACCCGACAGGTGTCGCGCAGGAAGGCGTCCTGGTCACGCAGGCCGTGGACCCAGGCGGTGACGGCGGGGGCCGCGAGGGTGCGTTCGGTGGGCAGTCCGCGCCAGACCAGCGTGTTGAGGATCGACAGGGGCAGCTTGACGGTGTGCCGGTCGGGGCGGGCCACGTTGCTGAAGGTGCGGATGGACTGCTGCGCCAGCCTGAGGTCCGTGTCGGCGTGGAGCGCGACGATGTCACCGGCGGCGATGGCGGGGGCGAAGACCGGAACGATCCATTCGTCCCACTGCCAGGGATGCACGGGGAGGTAGAGATAGCTGTCGGGATCGAGGCCGCGGGTACGGAGCACGGCGGCGAAGGAGTCACGGACCGACGGGTCGAGCTCCTGCGCGTACAGCCGCTCCGGGTCGGCCAGGGAGGCCACTCCGCGGTAGGCGGCGATCCTCGTGGAGACCGCGATCCACGGCAGCGTGAGTGGCCTGCGGGCCTCGGGGGTGTGGCGGGCGGCGTCGGCGGCGGAGAAGCCGAGGCGGCCCTTGTTGGCGACGAGCCAGGGGTGGCCGGTCTGGTGGCCTTCCAGCTCGGCGTAGTCGAGGTCGGCCAGGCGCGCGGCGGGGAGCGCGGTGTGGTCGAGCCGGGCGTCGGCGGTGAGGGTGGTGGTGATCTCACGGATGAGGTGTCCGAGGGTGGCGCCGTCGATGTCGAGGAGCCGGCGGGCACGGACGAGGAACTGGAGCGGATCGCGGAAGGGCACGGCTCCGGCGCCCGGGCCGTCCCCGGGCCCCGCGCCGTCCGGCGCCCCGAAGACGCGCCCCGGCAATTCCGCAATCGAGTCAGGGGCAATGTGCCAACTGCCGTACACGCCCCGCCGGGCGCTGAAGGCGAGGCTTTTCCCGTCGTCGAGTACGAGGGTGTACGTATCGTCATCGCCGGCCTGCGCGACCGGCTCGATGACTTCCTCGTAGGCGAATTGGCCGAGCACCTTTGCGAGCAGTCGGGCGGCGGCTCCGTCCCAGACCGTCCGGTTCAGTTCTGGCGTGCTGAGCAGTTCGGCGGACTCCGCTGAATCATGGCTCGCGGGATATTTCGGCACGGGGACTCCTCGGGACGGAACCGATGGGGTTCGAGCGGGGTGAATGAGGCAGCGATTCGTTCACAGTTGGGCACGATGGATTCGGTCGCGGACCATCAGAGCGGCCCTTTTTTCGGGAAGTTCGAGTTCCGCGGAGAAGCGGAAACCAGCACTCAGAAAGGCTGAGACGGACGGGGTGTTACGCAGGTCGGGCTCCGCGACAACCCGCGCGCACCTGGGGCGGTTGTCGAGCACGAGGTCGGCGACGGCCCGCAGCAGAGTGGTGCCGACACCGTGCCCGCGGTTGTGCACACCACCGATGAGCAGGTGGATTCCGGTGTCCTGCGGACGGGCCGGGTAGTGGCGGGCCAGCGGGTCGAGATCCGCGCGGTAGATCTCCCAGTAGCTCATGGGAATGCCCGCCAGCACACCGAGGCAGGGGACGCTGCGCCCGTCGCCCTCCAGTTGGGGGAGCAGATGGGCGGCCGTGACTGCTTCGGGTCCGGCGAGCTCCCAGAAGGCCGCGACGGCGGGGTCGTTCATCCAGCGGGTCAGTACGGCGAGATCGCGTTCGAGCCGTACGGGGACGAGTTGGAAGACTCCGGCCGGGGTGGTGACCGGTCGCCAGTCGGCCGGGCGGTCGAGCAGTTCGGAGACGGCCGCCCTGCTGATGGCCGGCCGGGGGCGCGCCTCCGGGCCCGCGCCGCCCGGGAGGGACGACGCGGGTGACGCGGGCGCGTCGGGCGGCAGGTGCGGTGCTTCGGCGGCCGGGGTTTCCTCCCCGATCAGGGCGAGGATTTCCTCGGAGAGCTCCAGGTCCAGGGTGTCCTCGGCACCTGTGTCGGCCTGCGGCGCAGGGCCGGTCCCGGCGTCGGTGTGCGCATCGGCGGGAGCCACGGTGTTGCTCTCCTCTCGGCGGTTCAGGCGGTAATCATGTTCCTTCAGCCACACAGGGGGTTGGCAATGGTGACGTAGACGGACTGGGTGTCGACGGGGCCGACCAGTTCGTCCAGGCCGTGCATCCGGGTCAGCAGATTGGCCTTGCACCGCAGGTGGGTCTTCTCCAGCAGGTGCGTGGGAAGCGGGGAGCCCAGGTCGGCGGCCGAGCCGAGGAATCGTCGGAAGGCCGCGACGAGTACCCGTTCGTCGGCGAGGTGCTGGGCGCCGAACGCTCCGATCAGGCCGAAGACATTGTTGATGCCGAGGTAGTAGGCGAAGCGTTCATCGGTGACCTCGTCGGAGACGAAGGTGTCGCTGACCGATCCGATTCCGGCGAGCCGGTGCTCGAGCGCCGCACGGTGGGACTCACGGAAGTAGTAGCCCTGGTTGTCGCGGTACCGGCCGCCGATGGGCCAGCCCTCGGGGTCGAGCAGCACCAGGGTGTTCTGCTGGTGGGCTTCGAGGGCGACGCCCGCGTGGGCGTCCAGCCAGAGCACGGGACCCACGACACGGTCCAGATAGCGCAGGAACCACTCGGCGGCGACCGCGCCCACGGACCGTCCGGTGGCTTCGGCCAGTGAGGGAACGATCCGGGCGAGGCGTGACTGCATGCCGGTCCTGCCCGGCCACGGGCGGGGGGAGGTCAGGGCCGCGATGCAGACCGCGTCGTCCAGCGGCCCGAACGGGTTGTGGCGGAGCATCACGTCGAGGCCCCGGACGGGTTCGCCGTCCAGGCCGTCGACGGCCAGCCAGGCGGGGTCGCGGACGATGTCGAAGCCCGGATGGGCGGCGTGCCACTGCGTGGCGAGCCCGCTGCGGAGCAGCCGGTGGACCTCCACTCCGCGGTGGAGCTCCTTGCGGAGGTTCTCCCGGCGGGAGTTGGTGATGCGGACGCCGAGGGAGAGCTTGAGCATCACCTCGGCGCCGGGCCGGTGCACGGTGCGGACGGAGGAGGTGGGGTGCCAGCGTTCGCCGTGCGGTCCCAGGTCGTGGAGGAGTCCGGCGTCGAACAGGGCGGCCACTTCGGGACGGTGCCCGAGTTCACGGGCCTGCCAGGGGTGGAGCGGAATCGGTGCGGTGTTGTCGGGGAGGCTCAGCCCCTGGGCGTGGGCGGTGATCAGCTCCGTGGCCGGCACCGGACGGCCTCCGTCGGTCCAGGCGGATTCGGTGGCCAGGACGGACCGGTCGACGGCCATCCAGTTCAGCGCGAAGGAGCCGTGCGACTCGGGCGAGTAGAGGCTCGATTCGGCGTCGGAGAGCCCCTCGCGGCTCTTGGGGGTGGGGTGCTGCGGATGGCCGAGCAGAAGCGACTGCTCCGCGGTGAGGAAGAGGTCCGCTTCGGCCGGGGCGTGGGGGGCGCGGCGCCGCTCGGCGATGAATCCGGCGGTGCGGCGTACCGAGTCGGCGACCCGGGCCACCATGTCGACCCCCTCGTCGCGGCCGGCCTCACGGCCCAGCAGAGCGGCGATCGTGACGGCGTCGGCGGGCGGTGCCCCTTCGGGCGCCGCCTCCAGGACGGGCGGGCCGAAGCGGTGCCAGCCCGTGGCCGACCAGTAGAGGACGGGGACGAGCAGTGCCGTTCCGCTGGCAGGTAGGGGGATGCGGAGCGTGCGCCCGTCCGGCCCGGACAGGCCGGTCTCCCGGACCCAGCAGCGCAGCAGATTCTCCGCGCCCGCCATGTCGGCGGCGCGGAGCGGGTCGGGGTGGTCGAGCGGGTCGGCCTCCGCCGTGCCGGTGACCGTGGACTTCGGCGTGCGGCACTCGTCGTGCGGTGCCGTCATCTGGCGCGGCACGGTGGACTGTTCGACGACGAGGGGGCCGGCGAGCTGCTGGGTGGGGGGCGGGCCGTCGGCCTGGGGCGCGGGGGTGGGGTTCACGGCGGTCTTTCTTGTGAAGGTGTCCGGGGTCAGCGGAGCGACCCGGTCATGGTGCGGTGGTGCGGCAGACGCTCGGCGGCTGCCAGGGCGTCGGCGAGGCGGTCCAGGACCGCTGTCGCCTGCTCGTCGGTGAGCGTGAGGGGAGGGAGGAGGCGGACGACGGTGGAGTGGCGTCCGCCGAGTTCGACGATGAGGCCGCGGCGCAGGCATTCCTGCTGGACGGCGGCGGCGAGGGCGGGGGCGGGCGGCGGCTCGGGGCTGTCGCCGGGCGCGGCGGCGTTCGGGTCGACCAGCTCGATCCCGATCATCAGGCCGCGTCCGCGCACGTCACCGATGGTGGGGTGGTCGGTGGCGAGCGCCTGGAGGCGGGCGAGCATGCGGGCGCCGAGGGTCGCGGCGCGCTCGGCGAGGCGGTTCTCCCGTACGAAGGCGAGGGTGGCCGTGCCCGCCGCCATCGCGAGCTGGTTGCCCCGGAAGGTGCCGGCGTGTGCGCCCGGCTGCCAGGTGTCGAGCTCGGAGCGGTAGACGATCACGGCGAGCGGGAGGGAACCGCCGATCGCTTTGGAGAGCACCATCACGTCGGGGACGATCCCGCTGTGCTCGACCGCCCAGAAGGCACCGGTGCGGCCGACGCCCGTCTGGACCTCGTCGGCGATCAGGGGGACGCCGCGGGCCTGGGTGATCTCGCGCATCCGCCGCATCCAGCTGTCGGGGGCGGGATTCACTCCTCCCTCCCCCTGTACCGGTTCGAGGATCATCCCGGCCGGGGCCGGTGTGCCCCCCTTGGGATCGTCCAGGAGGTTCTCGGTCCACCGGGCGGCGATCTCCGCGCCGTGCTCGCCGCCGACGCCGAAGGGGCAGCGGAAGTTCCGCGGGAAGGGCAGCCTGGTCACCCGTACGTCCTCGGCGCCGCCCGAGGCGGCGAGGGCGCCCGCCGTCATCCCGTGGTAGGCGCCGGTGAAGGCGAGGAGGCCGCCGCGGCCGGTCGCGCCGCGGACCAGTTTGAACGCCGCCTCGACCGCGTCCGTGCCCGCCGGTCCGCAGAACTGGATCCGGGCGTTGTCGGCGAACTGCCGCGGCAGGCTGGCGAACAGCTCCGTGGTGAAGGCGTCCTTGACCGGGGTGGCGAGGTCGAGCACATGCAGCGGCGCACCCGAGTCGATGACCTTCTTGATCGCCTCCAGGACGACCGGGTGGTTGTGGCCGAGCGCCAGGGTGCCGGCTCCGGAGAGACAGTCGAGGTACCGCCGCCCGTCGGCGCCCTCGATGGTCAGCCCACGGGCCCGCACCGGCACGATCGGCAGTGAACGGGCATAGGTACGGGCGGCGGATTCGCGCAGCGACTGGCGGCGCAGGATCCCCTCGTGCACCGCCGGTGCTGCCACCGGGGCTGGTTCGGTCACGGCCACGGCTGTCGGTCCTCCTGCTGTAACGGTTGCGTTGCACATCAGTACGTCGGCGCACGGACGGACTGCGGGGATGAACGCTTCTCCCGGGTCCCCCGCACGTACCAACGACGCCGGGCGCGGCGGAGCACGGGTCAATCGGAAGATCCTTGCGGGGGCGGAACCGCGGCCCTGCCACTCGCCGTCCCCATCGGCACCGGCATAGTGGGGGCCGCACAGGACCTCGGAAAGTTGTCCGGGAGTCCGCAGGATGTTCGGAGCAGGTGGCTCGGAGCAGTACCGCAGTGCAGTACAGAAGTGTTGAGTTACGAAGTCCCAGGGGGATCACCACATGCGACTCATTCGACCGGCTCTCGCCGCACGTCAGGGGAGGGCGCGCCGCCGGCCTTCGTCGGTGCTCGCCGTGGCCGCGGTCACCGCGGTCTTCGCGCTCACCGCCACCGCGTGCGGTCCCGAAGAGGACAACGCGAGTGACAAGCCGAGCGTTCCCGCCGGCCAGTCCTCGGACGGCAAGATCACCATCCCGGACGATCTGAAGGACCGGCTCAAGGAACACGGGATCGACCTCGACCAGTGGAAGAACGGCGAGTGGAAGAACTGGGACAAGGACAAGTGGCTGCGTGAGGCCAAGGACTTCGTCAACCCGATCATCGAGGACCTCTGGGACCCGGACCGGATGCGGGACGCGGACAAGTCGCCGGAGAAGCCGGTCGACAACGACATCTCGGGGGACGTCGGCGTGACGGACCCGACGCCCGCGCCGGTCCAGGCCGCAGGCGTCCGGACGCCGTACCACGCCAACGCCGCGGAGTCCGGAAAGCTGCTCTTCGACGGCCCCGAGGGCTCCATGGTCTGTTCCGCGACCGTGGTGAAGGATCCGGCGCACCCCGGGAAGTCCAACCTGGTGTGGACCGCCGGGCACTGTGTGCACGCCGGCAAGAAGGGCGGCTGGTACCGCAACATCGCCTTCGTGCCCTCGTACAACAACCAGGGACTTTCGCTGGCCGAGCTGAAGAAGGCGTCCAAGCAGGAGATCGCCCCCTACGGCGTGTGGTGGGGCACCTGGGCGCAGACGTCCGACCAGTGGATCTCGCAGGGTGCCTCGATGGGCGGACAGGGCGCGCCGTACGACTTCGCGGTGCTGCACGTGACGCCGGAGAAGGGTTCGACGGGCAAGTCCCTGGAGGAGACGGTCGGTTCCGCACTGCCCGTCGAGTTCAACGCCCCGGCCGTGCCCGAGATCAGCAGCATGACCGCGACCGGCTTCCCGGCCGCTCCGCCGTACGACGGCCAGAAGGCGTTCCAGTGCGTGGACAAGCCGGGCCGGCTCTCGCTGACGGCGCAGGACCCGACGATGTACCGCATCGGCTGCACCATGACCGGCGGGGCCTCGGGCGGTGGCTGGGTCGCGGCCGGGCAGGACGGCAAGCCCGCGCTGGTCTCGAACACCTCCATCGGGCCGGTGACCGCGGGCTGGCTGGCCGGGCCGCGGTTCGGCAAGGAGGCCAAGGGCGTCTACGAGTCGGTCAGCAAGAAGTACGCGGGACAGTAGTGATGACGGACCGTCGCCCGGCCCGGTCCCGGGAGCGGTGACGGCGACAGCACGTCAGGGGCCCCCGGCGCGGCAGTTGCGCGCCGGGGGCCCCTGTCCGTGGTGCGGCACAGCCACCCGGCCACGCCTAGTGCGGGCGGTGCCGCCGTGACGAGGGGCATGCTCCGGACCGTCATAGGGTGGCCCCTGCATCTTCGGTGGCCGTTGGTCCGGCCACCGAACCGCATGACACGTTCATGGCAATTTCGGAAATTTCAGGGGGAACCCTTTCCATGCGATCCATACGTCCCCTGCTCGCCGCGACCGGTCTCGTCGCCGCGCTCGCGCTGACGGCCACGGCCTGTGGTCCGAGCGAGGACAACGCGACCGGCAAGCCCGCCGCCGGCTCCGCGGGGGGCCAGGACGCCGCCGGCTCCCTGCCCGACGGCCTGGCCGAGACGCTGAAGAAGCACGGTGTCGACCCGGAGAAGTGGAAGAACGGCGAGTGGAAGAACTGGGACAAGGACAAGTGGCTGCGTGAGGCCAAGGACTTCGTCAACCCGGTCATCGAGGGGCTGTGGAAGCCCGACCGGATGAAGTCGGCCGAGGACCCGGCGAAGACCATGACGGCCGGCGACGTCTCCGGCGACCAGGGCGTCACCGACCCGGAGCCCGCTCCGGTGCGGGCCGAGCGCGAGAAGACGCCGTACCACGACTACGCGGCCCCGGTCGGCAAGGTGTTCTTCGACTCCCCCGAAGGCTCGATGGTCTGCTCGGGCACGGTCGTCAAGGACCCCGGGAACCCGGGCAGGTCCAACCTGGTGTGGACCGCGGGACACTGTGTGCACGCCGGTTCGAAAGGCGGCTGGTACCGCAACATCGTCTTCGTGCCTGCGTACAACGACAAGGGCAAGTCCGCCGCCGCGCTGGAGAACGCGCAGCCGCAGGAGATCGCCCCCTACGGCGCGTACTGGGCGGACTGGGCGACGACTTCGGGTGAATGGCTCGCCGACGGCGGTCCCACCGGAGGTGAGGGCGCCCCCTACGACTACGCGGTGCTGCACGTGAAGCCGGAGAAGGGCACCAAGTCCCTGGAGGAGACCGTGGGCAACGCCCTGTCGGTCGACTTCGACGCTCCCGAGACATCGCGGATCGACGCAATGGGCGCCTGGGGCTACCCTGCCGCGCCCCCGTACGACGGCCTGATCATGCACAAGTGCGTCGACCGCCCCGGTCGGCTCTCCATCAGCCCGAGCACTCCGGCCATGTACCGCATCGGCTGCACCATGACCGGTGGGTCGTCCGGCGGCGGCTGGTTCCGGAAGGGGAGTGACGGCAAGTCGGTGCTGGTCTCCAACACGTCCATCGGGCCGGTGACTTCCGGCTGGCTCGCAGGCCCCCAGCTGGGCCCGGGCGCCAAGGACGTATTCACCACGATGAGCAAGAAGTTCGCCGGCCGCTGACGGCCTCCGGCGCCCCATGACAACCGAAGGCCCGCCCCCGGTCGGGGCGGGCCTTCGGCCGTTACGATCCTTGTCGCCGAGGTTAGTGCGCCACGGGGACGAACGAGGAGAGCTCGGCCGCCAGCTCCTCATTCACCCGCGCCTTGAGCAGGGTGCCCTCCGACGTGTGCTCCTCGGAGATCACCTCGCCCTCGGCATGCACCCGGGAGACGAGTCCGCCCTGGATGTACGGGACGAGCGCGTCGATCTCGACCGACGGCCGCGGCAGCTCGGTGTCGATGAGCGTGAGCAGCTCCTCGATACCGGCGCCGGAGCGCGCCGAGACGGCGATCGCGTGCTTCTCGATGCGCAGCAGTCGCTGGAGCACCAGCGGATCGGCCGCGTCCGCCTTGTTGACCACCACGATCTCGGGCACGTCCACCGCACCGACATCGCGGATCACCTCGCGCACCGCGGCGAGCTGCTCCTCCGGCGCCGGGTGCGAGCCGTCCACCACGTGCAGGATCAGATCGGAGTCGCCGACCTCCTCCATGGTGGAGCGGAACGCCTCGACGAGGTGGTGCGGCAGATGCCGTACGAACCCGACGGTGTCGGCCAGGGTGTAGACGCGGCCGCTCGGTGTCTCGGCCCGCCGCACGGTCGGGTCCAGGGTGGCGAACAGGGCGTTCTCCACCAGGACACCCGCACCGGTCAGCCGGTTGAGCAGCGAGGACTTGCCCGCGTTGGTGTAGCCGGCGATGGCGACCGACGGCACCTTGTTGCGCTTGCGCTCCTGGCGCTTGATCTCGCGGCCCGTCTTCATCCCCGCGATCTCCCGGCGCATCTTCGCCATCTTCTCGCGGATCCGACGCCGGTCCGTCTCGATCTTGGTCTCACCGGGACCACGGGTGGCCATGCCGCCACCGCCGCTGGAACCGCCGCCGCCCATCTGACGGGAGAGCGACTGACCCCAGCCGCGCAGCCGCGGCAGCATGTACTGCATCTGTGCCAGCGAGACCTGCGCCTTGCCCTCCCGGGACTTGGCGTGCTGGGCGAAGATGTCGAGGATCAGGGCGGTCCGGTCGACCACCTTGACCTTGACAACGTCTTCCAGATGAATCAGCTGGCCGGGGCTGAGCTCACCGTCGCAGACGACGGTGTCGGCCCCCGATTCGAGGACGATGTCGCGCAGCTCCAGCGCCTTGCCGGAACCGATGTAAGTGGCCGGGTCGGGCTTGTCGCGGCGCTGGAAGACGGCGTCGAGCACCTGGGCGCCCGCCGTCTCCGCAAGTGCGGCCAGCTCCGCGAGGGAGTTCTCCGCGTCACGCACGGTCCCCGATGTCCAGACACCGACCAGCACCACGCGCTCCAGGCGCAGCTGTCGGTACTCGACCTCGGTGACATCTTCGAGCTCGGTGGAGAGCCCGGCCACACGCCGCAGCGCCGCGCGCTCGGAGCGGTCGAACTGCTCGCCGTCCCGCTCTCCGTCGATCTCGTGGCTCCAGGCGACGTCCTCTTCCATCAGGGCGTCGGCCCGAAGGCTCTCGGTGAGGCTTTCGGTGACATTCTCCGTAGCGCTCTGCGCATCCTGCGCGTCCTGGGGAAGGGAAGAAGAGGAGGTCATTGGATCCTTACGTCGTTGGAAATCCGTTACATCAGTCACAACGCGTGACCCCTTCCGATGATTCCCGCCGTGGGGAATCTCCGGTCCGGCCGCCGCGGCGACCCCTCGATAGTGGCATGGCCGTACCTCACAGGTCACCCGGATTTATCGCTGTGCGGCGGGCGCGGTGCTGTGCCAGTCCGGGTGCCCCGGCATCGGCGGCGTCTTCTCCCCGTACAGCCAGCCGTCGAAGAACGAGGTCAGGTCGCGGCCCGCGGTCCGGGACGCCATGCGGACGAAGTCCTCGGTGGTCGCGTTGGAGTCCCGGTGCTTCTTCACCCAGCTCCGCTCCAGCTGGTCGAACGCACTCTCACCGATCTCCTGACGCAGCGCGTAGAGGATCAGTGCGCTGCCGTCGTACACCACCGGCCGGAACAGGCTGATCTTGTGTCCGGGCGCCGGGGCGTCGGGACGGGCCGGCGGACCACCCGCGGCGCGCCAGCCGTCGGACCTGGTGTACGCCTCGCGCATCCGGCGTTCCAGCGGCTTGTCGGCGTGATCCTCGGCGTAGCGGGCCTCGTACCAGGTGGCGTGTCCCTCGTTGAGCCACAGATCGGACCAGCGCTGCGGGGAGACGCTGTCGCCGAACCACTGGTGGGCGAGCTCGTGCACCATGATCGATTCGAGGTACCACTCGGGATAGTCGGCCCCGACGAACAGGGAACGCTCGAAGAGCGAGAGCGTCTGGGTCTCCAGCTCGAAACCGGTTTCGGTGCCGGCGACGAGCAGTCCGTACGTCTCGAAGGGGTAGCGGCCGACCTGCTGTTCCATCCACTCCAGTTGGGCGGGTGTCCTGCTGAGCCAGGGTTCGAGGCGCTTGCGGTCGGCGGTGGGCACCACGTCGCGGATCGGCAGCCGGTGCGGGCCGGTCCGTCGCAGGACGGTGGACCGGCCGATCGAGACCTGGGCCAGTTCGGTGGCCATGGGGTGTTCGGTCCGGTAGGTCCAGGTGGTGTCCGCGCCGTGGCGGACCGAACCGGCGGGCAGTCCGTTGGCCACCACCGTGAGGCCCTCGGGCGCGGTGACCCGGAACGTGAAGTACGCCTTGTCCGCGGGGTGGTCATTGCTCGGGAAGACCCGGTGCGCGGCGTCGGCCTGATTGGCCATGGCCAGGCCGTCGGCGGTACGCAGCCAGCCGCCGCTGGCCTGGTCACCGCCGGGGTCGCTGGTGTGCCGCACGGTGATGCGCAGCGGCACCCCGGCGGGGAGCCGTCCCAGTGGCTTGATGATCAGATCCTCGTCCTTGACCGCGAAGTCGGCGCGCAGTCCGTTGACTTCGACCCTGCGGACCGCGCCGCGGGTGAAGTCGAGGTTGATCCGGTCGAGCGGTTCGGTGGTCCGCGCGTCGATCCTGGTGACGGCTTCCAGCGGCTTGCTGTTGTCGCCGTGGTAGGTCAGTCCGATGTCGTAGGCGCGGACGTCGTACCCCGGGTTGCCGAGGTGGGGGAAGAGCGGATCGCCGATGCCGAGCGGCACAGGTGAGGGGAGTGTGGCTGCGACGAGGGTGGCTGACGCGGTGGCCAGCAGAGCGGCCCGCAGGCGGCGGGAGATGAACGGCATGAACTACCGCTACCAGCGACTTCACGCAGAACAGGTGCGGCGCGCGCCGCACCACCCGAACGAGATCCCTGTGGGCAGATGGCTCCGGCCGGCGGGGTCAGACGGTGGCCGCGCGGTGCTGGGCGCGGCTCACGTCGTACACCCCGGGCACGTCACGCATGGCGCGCATCAGGGCCGGGAGTCCGGCCGCGTCGGGGAGTTGCAGGGTGTAGGTGTGCCGGACACGTTGTTCGCTGGGCGGTTCGACGGTGGCGGCGATGATCGCCGCTTCGGCCGTCGCGATCGCCTCGGTGAGATCGGCGAGCAGCCGGGGGCGTCCGAAGGACTCGGCGACCAGTGTGACCCGGCACTCGGTGGCTTCCCCCCAGCTCACCCCGACCGGTGCCCGGCCGACGGACCGCATCCGGGCGACGGCGGGACATTCCAGACGGTGCACGGTGACGGCGCCGCCGCGCACGACGAATCCGGTGATGGCGTCGGGGGGTACGGGGGTGCAGCAGCCCGCGAGCCTCACGGGAGCGTCCGGCCGGTCCACCACGGCGGGCCCGGTGCCGGCGGTCCGCTGCGCCTGCGGTCCGGGCCTGGAGTAGCCCTGCGGCTGCTGCTCGGGACCGGTCTTCGCGGGCCGGGTGCCTTGCGGACCGCGGGCGTCCTGGGGGTGGGCGTCCAGCCAGCCGGTGATGGCGATGCGGGCGGCGGGGGTCCGGGCGTGGTCGAGCCAGTCGGGCGAGGGGGCCGATGCGGCGTCCTCGGCGAGCAGCAGCTGCACGGTGTCGCCGTCGCTGAGTACGGTGCCGAGGGTGGCCAGGCGGCCGTTGACCCGGGCACCGATGCAGTTGTGCGCCTCGTCCCCGTACTGCGCGTAGGCGGCGTCGACGCAGCTGGCTCCGGCGGGCAGCCCGAGCGTGCCGCCGTCGGTCCGGAAGACCGTGATCTCCCGGTCCTGGGCCAGGTCGGCGCGGAGCGTGGTCCAGAAGGTGTCGGGGTCCGTGGCGGACTGCTGCCATTCGAGGAGCCGGGAGAGCCAGCCCGGCCGGGTGGGGTCGGCGCGCTCCCCCTCCGCGGGTTCGGCGGCCTGGGGTCCGGTGCCGCAGTCCGCGGCGGCGTACGGATTACCGAGGGCGATGACTCCGGCCTCGGCGACCTTGTGCATCCGGTGGGTACGGATGAGGACTTCGGCGACCGCTCCGTCCTCGCCCACGACGGCGGTGTGCAGCGACTGGTACAGGTTGAACTTGGGGGCGGCGATGAAGTCCTTGAACTCGGAGATCACCGGCGTGAAGCAGGTGTGCAGTTCACCGAGCACGGCATAGCAGTCGGCATCCTCGCCGACCAGCACCAGCAGCCGGCCGAAGTCGGTGCCGCGCAGTTCGCCGCGCTTGATGCCGACCCGGTGCACGGACACGAAGTGGCGTGGCCTGATGAGGACTTCGGCGGGGATGCCGGCTTCCCGCAGCACCGCTGTGACGTTCTCGGCGATCGCCGCGAGCGGGTCCTGACGGACGGCGCCGGAGCCGTCCGACCGCGCCGAAGCGGCGTCGATCAGCGCGCGGGTCCGCTCGTACTCCTCGGGGTGGAGGATCGCGAAGACGAGGTCCTCCAGCTCGGTCTTGAGGGCCTGCACCCCGAGCCGTTCGGCCAGCGGGATCAGTACGTCGCGGGTGACCTTGGCGATCCTGGCCTGTTTCTCGGGCCGCATCACGCCGAGGGTGCGCATGTTGTGCAGCCGGTCGGCGAGCTTGATGGACATGACCCGGACGTCGTCCCCGGTGGCGACCAGCATCTTGCGGAAGGTCTCCGGTTCGGCGGCCGCTCCGTAGTCGACCTTTTCGAGTTTGGTGACGCCGTCGACGAGATAGCAGACCTCTTTGCCGAACTGGTCCCGCACCTGATCGAGGGTCACATCGGTGTCCTCGACGGTGTCGTGGAGCAGCGATGCGGTGAGCGTCGTCGTCTCGGCACCGAGCTGGGCGAGGATCAGTGTGACCGCGAGCGGGTGCGTGATGTACGGCTCGCCGCTCTTGCGCATCTGGCCCCGGTGCGAGGACTCGGCGAGCACGTAGGCCCGGCGCAGGATCGAGAGGTCGGCATCCGGGTGGTGGGCCCGGTGGGCCTCGGCGACATGGCCGATGGCGTCGGGCAGCCGGTCGCGGGAGGCGGGGCCGAGCAGCGCGACACGGCCGAGCCTGCGCAGATCGATCCGGGGACGGCCCCGTCTGCGGATGGGGGCACCTGGGCTGGTGGCCTCTGCACTCATGGGGGCACCTCCGGCGACGTCGACCGGCGGTGGGGAGGTGCGGTCGCGCCTCCGGGCCGGTGCTTGATGCTACCGAGCCCACCACGTGGCGGAGTCCCGCTCTCGCCCAGCGTGAAAGGGATCACCCATTCGAGCGAAGTCCTAACCGGCCAACGTTTCGAGCCAGGCGGGGTCGATCAGGCCCTCGGCGACGATCACGGCCGGTCCGGTCATCTCGATCTCGCCGTCCGGCCGCTCGGTGATCAGGAGCGTACCGCCCGGCAGATCGACCGTGTACGTGACCGGGGTGCCGGTCTCCGCGGGGTCCGCGCCGTCCCTGCGGGCCGCGGCGACGGCCACGGCACAGGCGCCCGTGCCGCAGGAGCGGGTCTCGCCGGAGCCGCGTTCATGGACCCGCATGGCGACATGGCGCGGTCCGCGGTCCACGACGAACTCGATGTTGACGCCGTCGGGGTAGACGGCCGCCGGGCTGTAGGGCGGCACGGAGAGCAGGTCACCGGCGTGTGTCAGGTCGTCGACGAAGGCGACCGCGTGGGGGTTGCCCATGTTCACGTTGCGGGCGTTCCAGCTACGGCCGTCGAGGCTGACCGTGACGCCGTCCTCGGGGAGCCGCGCGCGCCCCATGGAGACCGTGATGGCGCCGTCCTTGGCGATGTGCACCTTCTTCACGCCGCCCCGGGTCGCGACGGCGAGGTCGCCCTCCTCGACGTGGCCGGCGCGCTGGAGGTATCCGGCGAAGACCCGGACCCCGTTGCCGCACATCTCGGCGATCGAGCCGTCCGCGTTGCGGTAGTCCATGAACCATTCGGCCTCGGCCGCCATGGCCTGCGCCTCGGGGTGCGCGGCGGACCGTACGGCGTGCAGCAGCCCGTCACCGCCGATTCCCGCCCGACGGTCGCAGAGCCGGGCGACGGCGGACGCGGGCAGGTCGATGGCGTTGTCCGGGTCGGGAACGATCACGAAGTCGTTCTCGGTGCCGTGACCCTTGAGGAAGGCGATCTGCGAGGTGCTCACAGGGCAACTGTACGAAACGGCGCCGACAACCGACGTCCCCGGCCCGCTCCGCGGGCGCCGGCGCGAGGGCGGGACCTGCGGAAAGGGACCGCTCCGGCCGTCACCGGAGCCGCGCCACCCGCCAGACGGCCAGGGCCACCAGCGCGCCGCCGACGGCGACGTACAGGGCGATCACCCGCCAGTCGGAGCGCTCGCCCGAACCCCGCTGGGGCAGGCCGGGCCAGGTGTATCCCACGCGGCGGGCGGCCATCATGCCCCAGCCCGCGGCGCAGCAGCTGATCAGCAGGCCGAGCATGGCCACGACCGCGCCGCCGTCGCCGAACTCGAAGGCCAGAGGGAAGGCGAACATCAGCGATCCCACCGCGGCGAGCATGACGATCGGCGCCAGCTGCCAGATCCGCAGTCTGCGCGCGGGCCGCAGCTCGACCTCGACCTCGGGGGTCGCTTCGAGCTCGTCCGGCCCGTCGGGGCTCAGACTTCCCGCCTCGTGCAGCGCGTCCGGTGCGTCTTGTTCAGTGTCGCGAGGGCCGGCCTCCATCGCCACGCGCCCTCCCAACTCGGACTCCACTGGTCGATCGATGCTCGATGATGGCACGCTCCAGGTCACCGAAATGACGGGCAGGGCTTCCCGATGCCATCACGTGATCAGGCTGTAACCGCTCGTTCGATCAACGCCAGCGCCTGGCGCGGGAGTTCCCCGCGGTGTTCGGCGGCGCCGCTCAGCCAGTGGACCCGCGGGTCGCGGCGGAACCACGAGTCCTGACGGCGGGCAAATCGCTTGGTGGCGCGGACGGTCTCGGCGCGTGCCTCGTCCTCGCTGCATTCCCGGGCCAGCGCGGCGAGCACCTGCTGGTAGCCGAGCGCCCGGGACGCGGTCCGGCCCTCGCGCAGGCCGTGTGCCTCCAGGGCGCGCACCTCGTCCACGAGTCCGGCCGCCCACATCCGGTCGACCCTCAGGGCGATGCGTTCGTCGAGTTCGGGGCGGGCCACGTCGACACCGATCTGGACGGTGTCGTACACCGCATCGTTACCGGGAAGATTGGCGGTGAAGGGCTTGCCGGTGATCTCGATGACTTCGAGGGCCCTGACGATCCGGCGGCCGTTGCTCGGCAGGATGGCCCGGCCCGCCTCGGGGTCGGCGGCGGCGAGCCGGGCGTGCAGCGCTCCGGAGCCGTGCTCGACCAGTTCCTCCTCCAGCCTGGCCCGGACCTCGGGGTCCGTGCCGGGGAACTCCAGGGCGTCGATGGCGCCCTTCACGTAGAGCCCGGAGCCGCCGACCAGGACGGGGGTGCGGCCGGCGGCGAGCAGCCGGTCGATGTCGGCGCGGGCCAGCCGCTGGTACTCGGCGACGCTGGCGGTCTCGGTGACGTCCCAGATGTCCAGCAGGTGGTGCGGGACGGATTCGCGTTCGGCGAGCGTCAGCTTCGCGGTACCGATATCCATCCCCCGGTAGAGCTGCATGGAGTCGGCGTTGACCACCTCGCCGTCGAGCTGCTGAGCAAGAAATACTCCCAGATCGGACTTTCCGGCCGCAGTGGGGCCGACGACGGTGATGACCCGCGGTGCGGGAGCTGAGCTACTCACCGCCACAGTCTCGCAAACCTCCGGCGGTCTTCCCGAACGAGTGAGGTGACCGGCCGGGAACGGGAATCGTTTGCCGTGCCTGCCCCGCCCCGTCCGCCCACCCCTCCGAGCGGCGCGGATCGTCTCGCGGGCCAGTAGAATTCATATTGAATATGGGCGTTTTTTCATGGTTTGAAGAAGCGTCCGACCGTAGTCCCCCAGCAGGGAAGGTGCCCGATGGGCTTCCTGGACAATTTGAAGGCCAAGCTGAGCCCCGCGAAGGACAAGGTCGGCGAACTCGCGCATCAGCACGGGGACAAGATCGACCAAGGGCTCGACAAGGCCGCGCGGACGGTCGATGCAAAGACCAAGGGCAAGTACAGCGACAAGATCGAGTCCGGCGCGAGGAAGGCCAAGGACGCGGTCGAGCGCCTCTCCCACAAGGACGAGGGTGGTACGCCGCCGCCCGCTTCCTGACCATGCACTGATCAAGTCCGGGTGACGGCCGTGGAGCGACGCCGCACGGCCGTCGCCTGCGGGTCCCCGGGCGCCGGCGGCTCAGGACCAGGCGGCGACCAGGTAGCCCACGCCGTACGGGGCGTCCTCGTACAGCAGCCGTCCTGCCAGGCCGGCGCCCTGTGCCGCGCCCGCGAGCACCTGCCAGGGTGCCCGGCCCGCCGCCTTCAGTTCGGACGCCAGTGACTCGTCCAGCGCGATCAGCTCGTCCGGCTCCGCCGCGCCCAGCGCGCGGGCGGCGGCAACGTCGAACGCCTCGGCGCGTTCGTCCAGGTAGCCCGGGGCCTTGAGCGTACGGCAGGCGCTTCCGTCGCCCATCACCAGCAGCGCGACCCGGTCCGCCCGGGCAGCCAGGTCCCGCCCGGCGCTCGTACAGCGGTCGGTCGCCAACGGCTCCCCCACCCCCAGCCCCTCGACCGGCACACCTGCCCATCCCTCGCGGGCCAGCAGCCATGCGCCGACGGCGAGGGACGGCGGAAGCGAGTGGTCCGCCACCGGTCCGAGGTCGCGGCCGAGCCGTACGCCCAGGTCGACGCCGAAGCCCTCGAACGTTCCGGTGCTCCCCTCGGGGTGCGGCCCGCGGCCCGGCCGGTCCGCGGGCCCGACCACGACCAGCAGGTCGGGGCGCGCGGCGGCGAGCACGCCGAGGGCGTCGGCACAGGCGTCCCGCAGGGTGTCGAGCTCGGGCGCGGCACCGGCGGCGACCTCGGGTACCAGCAGGGGCGGGCAGGGGCAGACAGCGGCGGCGACAAGCATGGTGGGCAGCGTACTGCCTGGACGCGAGGCGCCCGCGGTCCCGGTCCCGCGGGCGTCCCGGGCGCTGTTCGGTACTGCGGCACGGGAGGCGCCCGCCGGGCGCGCCGTGTCAGTCGCAGCCGCAGCCCGGGGCCGCCGCGGCCGGCAGCGGTGCCGGGACCCCGACGCCGGGCAGTCCCAGCATCACTCCGGCCGGCTTGGCGGCCTCGGTGGCGTTGCGCTTCTCCCAGGCGTCCCCGGCCCGGGTCCGCCGCACAGCGACCGGTGCGCCCTCGGCGAGCAGGTGGTGCGGGGCCGCGTAGCTGATCTCGACGGTCACCACGTCCCCCGGGCGCACTTCCTCGTCCGGCTTGGTGAAGTGGACCAGGCGGTTGTCGGGGGCGCGGCCGGAGAGGCGGTGGGTGGCGCCGTCCTTGCGGCCCTCGCCCTCCGCGACCATGATCTCCAGCGTCCGGCCGACCTGCTTCTTGTTCTCCTCCCAGGAGATCTCCTCCTGAAGTGCCGACAGGCGCATGTACCGCTCCTGGACGACCTCCTTGGGGATCTGCCCCTCCATCTCGGCGGCCGGGGTCCCGGGGCGCTTGGAGTACTGGAAGGTGAAGGCGTTGGCGAAGCGCGCCTCGCGGACCGCGTGCATGGTCTGCTCGAAGTCCTCCTCGGTCTCGCCGGGGAAGCCCACGATGATGTCGGTGGAGATGGCGGCGTCCGGCATCGCGGCGCGCACCTTCTCGATGATGCCGAGGAAGCGCTCCTGCCGGTACGAGCGCCGCATCGCCTTGAGGATCGTGTCCGAGCCCGACTGCATCGGCATGTGGAGCTGGGGCATCACGTTGGGCGTCTCGGCCATCGCCGCGATCACGTCGTCCGTGAAGTCGCGGGGGTGCGGCGAGGTGAAACGGACCCGCTCCAGGCCCTCGATCCTCCCGCAGGCGCGCAGCAGTTTGGAGAACGCCTCGCGGTCGCCGATGTCGGAGCCGTACGCGTTCACGTTCTGGCCGAGCAGGGTGATCTCGGAGACACCCTCGGCGACCAGGGCCTCGATCTCGGCGAGGATGTCGCCGGTACGGCGGTCCTTCTCCTTGCCGCGCAGCGCCGGGACGATGCAGAAGGTGCAGGTGTTGTTGCAGCCGACGGAGATCGAGACCCACGCGGCGTAGGCGGACTCGCGGCGGGTGGGGAGCGTGGAGGGGAAGGCCTCCAGGGATTCGGCGATCTCGATCTGCGCCTCCTCCTGGATGCGGGCGCGCTCCAGCAGCACGGGCAGCTTGCCGATGTTGTGCGTACCGAAGACGACGTCCACCCAGGGGGCCCGCTGGACGATGGTGTCGCGGTCCTTCTGTGCCAGGCAGCCGCCGACGGCGATCTGCATGCCGGGCCGCTTGGTCTTCATCGGGGCGAGCCGGCCGAGGTTGCCGTAGAGCTTGTTGTCGGCGTTCTCCCGCACCGCACAGGTGTTGAAGACCACGACGTCGGCGTCGCCGTCGGAGCCCTCGGCGGCACGTACGTAACCCGCGCCCTCCAGCAGCCCCGAAAGCCGCTCGGAGTCGTGGACGTTCATCTGGCACCCGTAGGTGCGCACCTCGTACGTTTTCAAACCGTCCACTACTCCACCAGCCACGTCGTTGCCGCTCACCCGTCCAGGGTAAGGGCTCCGCGGGGCCCCGATGATGGATGCCCCGCCCGGTGACCACCCGTCGCCGGGGAGCGGCCCTGGTCATCGCGGGAGCGGGCTGGCAGGATCGCCGCCATGCTCCAGGCACTCTTCCGTATCGGCAGGCGACGCGTTCTTCAGGTGTGCGCCGTCCTCGCCGTCGTGCTCGGGCTGCTGCTGTGGTGGGTGCTGCCGCTCGGGCAGCCGGCCCCGACCGGAACGCTGACGTTCAGCACCGGTGTGCGCAGCGGGGTCTACCAGCGCTACGGCGAACGCCTCAAGGGGGACCTGGCCAAGGATCTGCCCCAGGTGTCGATACGGCTGCAGACCAGTGAGGGCTCGCAGCAGAACATCGCCCGGGTGGCGACCGGGAAGGCCGACTTCACCATCGCCACCACCGATGCCCTCGCCACCTATCTGCGCAGCGGCAAGCCCGGCGCGGACCGGCTTCGGGGCTGTGTGCGGCTGTACGACGACTACATCCAGCTGGTCGTACCCCGCGACTCGGGGGTGCGCAAGGTCTCGGACCTGCGCGGCAAGCGGGTCGGGGTGGGGCAGCGGGGTTCGGGCGTGCGGCTGGTCGCCGACCGGCTGCTGACGGCTGCGGGGCTCGACCCCATGAACGACGTGACCCCGGTCCCCTCCGGTATCGACACCATGCCGGAGCAGTTGGAGGACGGCCGGCTCGATGCCTTCTTCTGGTCCGGCGGACTGCCCACCTCCGCCGTGCAGGAGCTGTCGGACCGGTTCGCGATCCGGCTGGTGCCGCTGGATGCCTCGCTGGTCAAGGAGCTCCAGGCGGCCGGCGGGTCCGCCCGCTACTACCGTTCGGCCGTGATGCCCGCCGATGCCTACCACAACGCGCAGCGGGACCAGGCGGTGCCGACGGTCGCGGTCGCCAATGTGCTGGTGACCACGGACCGCTCGGATCCGGCGTTGACGGAGGCGTTCACCCGGACCGTGATCGACAGCCGGGACCGGATCGGGCGCGAGGTGCACGCGGCCCAGCTGGTGGATCTGCGTACGGCGATCTACACCGATCCGCTGCCGCTGCACGAAGGGGCCAGCCGCTACTACCGCTCGGTCAAGCCCTGACCGTTCTCCCCTGCCCCGTCGCGTCTCCCCAGCCCCGTCGCGCTCAGCCCTGCGGGCCGCTGCGCGGCACCGAGACCGTGACCCGCAGTCCGTGCGGCTCATGGGCCGTGTAGCCGAGGGAGCCGCCGCAGGCCGCCAGGAGCGCATGCGAGATGGAGAGCCCGAGGCCGGATCCCTTGATGTTCTGGTGCTGGGTGCTGCGCCAGAACCGGTCGCCGATGCGTTCCATCTCCTGTGCGGTGAGGCCGGGCCCGCGGTCGGCGACGACGATCGTGACGTCATCGCGGCCGGAGGCGACCGTGACGACGACTTCTTCGTCGGCGGGGGTGAACTTCAGGGCGTTGTCGATGATCGCGTCGAGGGCGCTCGACAGCGCGATGGGGTCCGCCCAGGCGGTCACCGCGGACGAGCCGTCCGCCCGGAGCCGTACCCCCTTCTCCTCGGCGACCGGCCGCCAGGACGCGACGCGCTCCGCGGTGAGCGCGCCGATGTCCGTGAGCTGCAGATCGGCCGCGGCGTGTTCGGCCAGCGCCAGGTCGAGCAGGTCGTCGAGGACCTGCGCGAGGCGCTTGCCCTCCGTGCGTACGGAGGCGATCTCCTCGTTGCCCTCGGGGAGTTCGAGCGCGAGGAGCTCGATCCGCAGCAGCAGCGCGGCGAGGGGGTTGCGCAGCTGGTGCGAGGCGTCGGCGACGAAGGCGCGCTGCTGCTCCAGCACGTCCTCGACGTTGTCGGCCATCTCGTTGAACGAACGGGCCAGGCGCCTGAGTTCCGGTGGTCCGCCGGAAGCCGCGACCCTCGATCGCATGCGTCCGCTGGCGATGTCGTGGGTGGCCGCGTCCAGCGTCCGCACCGGCAGCAGGACCCAGCCGGTGAGGCGGATCGCCGCACCGACGGCCACCAGCATCGCGATCGCTTCGCCGGCCGCGATCAGCAGCCAGCCGCGGATCGTGCGCGAGCGCATCTCGTCGGTGGGCGAGTCGAGGACCACCACGGCGACGACATCGCCGTCCCGTACGACCGGTGAGGCGACGACGACCCTGCCGTTCTGCCACGGCCAGACCTGCGGCGGGTCGTGGCTGCGGCGCCCGAGCAGGGCCTCCTTGAACGCCTCGCGCCCCTCCCCCTCCAACGGGAGCTGCCAGGCGGCTGGGGCCTTGGCCATGGCGCTGTCGTCCCGGCGGAAGACACCGGCACGGATGCCGTACACGGACGCGTAGGTGTCGAGTTCATTGCGCAGGGTGCGCCGGCGCTCGTCGTATCCGGCGGCCGGCTCGGTCATGAACTGCGCGAGTGCGGCGAAGCGTGCCGTGTCGTCGATGCGGTCGATGACGACGCGTTGCTGCTGGGCGGCGGCCACGCTGACGGCGAGCGGGAAGCCGAGAGCGAGCAGGACGCTCGCCATGAGAACGATGAGCAGGGGAAGCAGCCGGGTGCGCACCTGGGACGTACGCCTCTACGCGGACGGCGCGACGAGGCGGTAGCCGACTCCGCGCACCGTCTCGATGAGTGCGGGCAGCCGCAGCTTGGAACGCAGGGACGCGACGTGCACTTCGAGCGTGCGCCCCGTGCCCTCCCAGCTCGTGCGCCACACCTCGCTGATGATCTGCTCCCGGCGGAACACCACTCCGGGCCGCTGGGCGAGCAGCGCGAGCAGGTCGAACTCCTTGCGGGTGAGCTGGACTTCCGATCCGTCGACGCTGACCTTGCGGGTCGGCAGCTCGATGTGGACATGGCCGAGACGCAGCCCTGCGACGGGCATGGGCACGGTGTCCTCGCCCGGTGCCTTGCGCCGGCTGACGGCGTGGATACGGGCGAGGAGTTCACCGGTGTCGTACGGCTTGACCACGTAGTCGTCGGCGCCCAGGTTGAGGCCGTGGATCCGCGACCGTACGTCCGCACGCGCGGTCACCATGATCACCGGCGTGGAGGTGCGCTTGCGGATCTTCCCGCACACCTCGTACCCGTCCTGGTCGGGCAGGCCCAGATCGAGGAGCACGACACCGAACGGCTCCGTGTCGGCGGGCAGCAGCGCCTGCAGGGCCTCCTCGCCGCTGCGCGCGTGCACGACCCGGAAGCCGTGCCGGGCGAGGATCGCGGAGAGGGCGGCCGCGACATGGTTGTCGTCCTCGACGAGCAGCAGTCTCATGGCCTCCCTCTCCGGTTCTGCGATGGTTTCGACGGGACACCTGCCAATAGGTGTCGGCAGGTGTCGGTGCGGTCTCCCGTACGCTCCCCGTCACTTCCCCGTACCGAGGCGTTTCACGTCATGGCGTACCAGGGCATCCACTCCGATGAGTGGTGGGTCAGTCAAGGCCCGCCCGCCGCATCCGGCCATCTGTTATGCACCCGGTACGCCACGGGCGTCACACCCCACACCCCCTTCACACGGAGTGTCCGGTTGCCGCCGGATCGTTATCCTCAATTTCCGCTCAGATGTAATGACGCTGGTAGCACCGCGTCACTAGGGTCCTTCCCAACCGAGGAGGACGGAGCATGAAGCCGATGAGCGGAGTTTCAGTGACCAAGGGTGCCGGGGACGCCGCGCCTGCGGCGGACGACCTTGTCGTGCTGAGCAACGTCAACAAGCACTTCGGCGCGCTGCATGTGCTCCAGGACATCGACCTGACGATCGCCCGTGGCGAGGTCGTGGTCGTCATCGGGCCCTCCGGGTCCGGGAAGTCCACGCTGTGCCGCACGATCAACCGCTTGGAGACGATCGACTCGGGCGCCATCTCGATCGACGGCAAGCCGCTGCCCGCGGAGGGCAGGGAGCTGGCCAGGCTGCGTGCCGATGTCGGCATGGTCTTCCAGTCGTTCAATCTCTTCGCGCACAAGACGGTGCTCGAGAACGTGATGCTGGGCCAGATCAAGGTCCGCAGGACGGACAAGAAGGCCGCGGAGGACAAGGCCCGTTCGCTGCTCGACCGGGTGGGTGTGGCGACGCAGGCCGACAAGTACCCCGCCCAGCTCTCCGGCGGTCAGCAGCAACGCGTGGCCATCGCACGGGCGTTGGCGATGGACCCGAAGGTGATCCTCTTCGACGAGCCGACTTCGGCGCTCGACCCGGAGATGATCAACGAGGTGCTGGAGGTCATGCAGCAGCTCGCCCGGGAAGGCATGACGATGGTCGTCGTCACCCATGAGATGGGCTTCGCGCGCTCGGCCGCGAACCGGGTCATCTTCATGGCCGACGGAAAGATCATCGAAGAGGCCACGCCCGACCAGTTCTTCAGCAACCCGCGCAGTGACCGGGCCAAGGACTTCCTGTCGAAGATCCTTCACCACTGACTGATCCTGCACTGCCGGGCCCCGGACCGGCTGATCACTCACATCGCGTCAACTCTAGGGAAAACCACCATGCAGCTTCGTAAGGTCACCGCCGCGTCGGCCGCCGTGCTCGCCCTCGCCCTCACCGCCACCGCCTGTGGCTCCGACAAGGAGGACGGCGGCTCGGGCGACGGCAAGAAGATCACGATCGGCATCAAGATCGACCAGCCGGGCATCGGCCTGAAGACCCCCGATGGCAAGTACACCGGCTTCGACGTCGATGTCGCCACGTACGTGGCCAAGGAACTCGGCTACGACGCCAAGGACATCGTCTTCAAGGAGACCAAGAGCGCCGACCGCGAGACGGCGATCGAGCGCGGTGACGTGAAGTTCATCGCCGCCTCCTACTCGATCAACGACGAGCGCCTGCAGAAGGTCGACTTCGCCGGTCCGTACCTGCTGGCCCACCAGGACATCCTGGTCCGCGCCGACGACGCCTCGATCAAGTCCCCGGCCGACCTGAACAACAAGAAGCTGTGTTCGGTCGCCGGCTCGACCTCGGCGAAGAACGTCAAGGACAAGCTGGCGCCGAAGGCGCAGCTCCAGACGTACGGCGGCTACTCGGAGTGCCTGACCGGCCTGGAGAACAAGGCCATCGACGCGCTGACCACCGATGACAGCATCCTGGCGGGCTACGCCTCGCAAGCGAACTTCCAGGGCAAGTTCAAGCTGGCCGGCTTCAAGATGACCAACGAGAACTATGGCATCGGTCTGAAGAAGGGCGACGCCGACCTCAAGAAGAAGATCGACGCCGCGCTCACCAAGATGGTCTCGGACGGTTCCTGGGACAAGGCCGTGAAGGACAACTTCGGCCCGGCGAACTACAAGAACGAGCCCGCCCCGAAGATCGGCAACATCGTCAAGTGAAGCAGGGCTGACCGGGCGCGCCGTCCGTGAACGGCGGCGCGCCGTGCCCTCCTAGACGCGGAAGCGCGGGAGATCGTGTTCGACTTTCTTGAAGGTTACGACCTGCTGGGGGCCTTCTGGGTAACGGTGCAACTCGCCGTCTACTCCGCCCTCGGCTCCCTCATATGGGGAACGCTGCTGGCCGGCATGAAGGTCAGCCCGGTCCCCCTGATGCGCGGCTTCGCCACCGCCTATGTGAATGTGGTCCGGAACATTCCGCTGACCGTGATCATCGTCTTCTCGTCGCTGGGTCTGAACCAGACGCTGACCATCTCGCTCGGCGCCGATGTCATCGAGGACATCAACTTCCGGCTGGCCGTGCTCGCCCTGGTCGCCTACACGGCCGCCTTCGTCTGCGAGGCGCTGCGCTCCGGCATCAACACAGTGCCGGTCGGCCAGGCCGAGGCGGCGCGCGCACTCGGGCTGAGCTTCACGCAGGTACTGCGGCTGATCATCCTTCCTCAGGCGTTCCGCGCGGTGGTCAACCCGTTGTCCAACGTGCTGATCGCACTGACGAAGAACACCACGATCGCCTCCGCGATCGGCGTCGTCGAAGCCTCCTACCTGATGAAGGACATGATCGAGGCCGAGGCCCAGCTGATCCTGATCGCGCTGGTCTTCGCGTTCGGCTTCGTCGTCCTGACCCTCCCGACCGGCCTGATCCTCGGCTGGGTGAGCAAGAAGGTGGCGGTGAAGCGATGAGTTCCGTCCTCTACGACGCCCAGGGGCCCCGCGCCAAGCAGCGCAACATCCTCTACACGGTGCTGTTCGTCCTGGGCGCCGCGGCCGTGGTGTGGTGGGTCTACGACGGCCTGGCCGAGAAGCACCAGCTCGACTGGATCAAGTGGAAGCCCTTCTTCACCAGCTCCCAGCCGTGGGAGACGTACATCTGGCCGGGCCTCCAGAACACGCTCAAGGCGGCGTTCTTCGCTCTGCTCATCGCGCTGCCGCTGGGCGCCCTGTTCGGCATCGGCAGGCTCTCGGACCACCGCTGGGTACGGATGCCGGCCGGCTTCGTCGTGGAGCTCTTCCGCGCCGTCCCGGTGCTGATCCTGATGATCACCGCGAACGCGGTGTACGCGGAGTACACCACCATCGACACCGAGATGCGTCCGCTGTACGCCGTGGTGACCGGACTGGTGCTGTACAACTTCTCGGTCCTCGCCGAGATCGTGCGGGCCGGGATCGAGACCCTGCCGAAGGGCCAGGCGGAGGCGGCCAAGGCGCTCGGCATGCGCAAGAGCCAGATCATGCTGTCCGTCCTGCTGCCGCAGGCGGTGACGGCCATGCTGCCGGCGATCGTCAGCCAGCTCGTCGTCATCGTGAAGGACACCGCGCTCGGCGGCGCCATGATGACCTTCCCCGAGCTGCTGGCATCGGTCCGCCCGATGAGCGCGAACTACGGCGCCAACACCATCGCGTGCTTCACGATCATTGCCTTGATCTACCTCGCGCTGAACTTCGCGCTCACCACATGCGCGAACCGGCTGGAGCGGTGGCTCCGGCGCAAGAAGAAGGGGAAGGGCAGCGCGTCCGAGGGCGCACCCGAGACCATCGGCACGCCGTCGCTCGTCGTCGATGACGGGCGCGCCGTCTGACGGACCGTCGTATGGAGTTCCCGAGGGGCGGTGGCAGATGAGCCACCGCCCCTCACCGCTCTTCGGTGTCGCTTGACGCAGGCACCGGCAGTAGGTTGCATACGTTCTGTGATCGCGCCCCCTGTCCTCTCCGTCGCCACGCCTCCTCCACCCTCCATCCACCTTTCGAGCCGCTCGTTCCCCACGTCCGCGTCGTTCGAACGGATCCCAGGAGCCGCGCCGTGGACCCGGTGATCGTCGTCGGTGCCGGGCCGGTCGGCCTGGCGCTGTCGCTCGCCCTGGCGGCGCAGGGCGTTCCCTCCGTCCTGCTCGACGAGGACCCGGGCAAGGACGAGACGCGCCCCGCCCGCACCGTGGTGCTGCGCGAGGACACCGCGGCCCTGGTGGAGCGGCTGGGCTGCAAGGCGCTCCGGCACGAGGGGGTGCGGTGGTCCGGGTGGCGGTCGATGCGGCGCAAGCAGCTGGTGCGTGAGCTGCCGCTCGGCGAGGATTCCTCCGAGGGTGACCCGTTGCCGGCCCCCATCCATCTGCCCCAGCACGTTCTGACGCGCGGGCTGCGGGAGGCGGTGGCCGCGCAGGAGCTGGTGCGGGTGGCCCCGCACAGCCGGATCGACACCCTGGAGCAGGACGCCACCGGCGTCACCGTGCACACCAGGGAGCCGAACGCGACCTGGTGGCGCGGGAGTTACCTGGTGGGCTGCGACGGCGCCAGGTCCACCGTGCGCAAGCTGCTCGACATCCGGTTTCCCGGGCGTACGGCGGTGGAGCGGCATGCCGTCGCGGCGCTGCGTACCGAGCTGCCCTGGCCCGGGCAGGCCGTGCTGCACCGGCTGCCGCCGTGGCGCACCGGCGGCGCCGAGGTCACGGCGCGGCCGCTGCCGGACGGCGTCTGGCGGCTGGACTGGCTACTGCCGCCGCGTGGCGAGCTCGTCACCCCGGACGCGCTGATCACCCGGGTCCGGGACACCCTGGCGGGCTGGTGCGGCGAGACGCCGCCGTACGAACTGCTGGACACGGGCGTGTACACGCTGCACCACCGGCTCGCCCTGCGCTGGCGGGTGGACCGCGCTTTCCTGGCCGGCGACGCCGCCCATCTGCTGGGCGCGCTGGGCACCCAGGGGCTCGACGAGGGGCTGCGGGACGCCGAGAACCTGGCCTGGAAACTGGCCCAGGACTGGCACCACGGCGCCTCCGACGTACTGCTCGACAGTTACCAGGCCGAGCGCCGGGCCGCGGTCGCCGCACGGCTGCGCGCCGCGGACCAGTCGCTGCCGATACTGCGTGGCGGCGGAGGGCTTCGGACGCTGGTCCCGGGGAGCGCACGGGAGCACGATTCGCTGCTCGCCGACGGACATCTGGGATGCGGCCCCCTCGGTGCGCCCCCCTCGTATTCGCATTCGCCCCTTGCGCCCCCACGCGCCGAGGCGCACACATCGGTGAGTACGCCCCCCGGTGCGCCGGTGGCCGATGTGCGGGTGA
Source organism: Streptomyces sp. NBC_00012 (assembly GCF_045040875.1). NCBI lineage: Bacteria > Bacillati > Actinomycetota > Actinomycetes > Kitasatosporales > Streptomycetaceae > Streptomyces > Streptomyces sp. NBC_00012. Next base: position 2,375,029 of record NZ_CP108309.1, read on the forward strand.
CGGCCCCCGACGGAACGACCGTACGGCTCCGGGAACGGCTGGGGCAGGGGCATCTGCTGGTGGTACTGGTGGCGCCCGGGACGGGGGTCTGGGACCGGCGTCACTGGATGACCGCCGGTGTCATGCCCCGGCTCGCCGCCGCCGTCGACGCCCTGCCGATGAAGGGCGAGCTGCTGGTGACCGAGAGCTACCCGGGGGCTTCGGCCCACACCGTACTGCTGGTCAGACCGGACGGTCATCTCGTGGCGTCGTTCGGCGGGGTGCAGCCCCGGGACCTCTTCGCGGCGGCGGACGCGGTACGTGGCGGAGCGGTGCGCGCCGCCGTACGTTCCGACCAGACTGCGGGCATCAATTGACCGATGCGGATGGCAGATGGTGTACTCCGAAACGTGACCGACACCGATGTGCGCCTGTGGCGGAGGGTCCACATGGACCTCGTCCGCTATGCGGGCTGCGTGTGTCGTCCGTCCTGCTGAATCGCCTTCCTCTGCCCCGCCATGTGCGCTGCCGTACGGGCGGGCATCCGCGCGAACCCTCAGGACGGTCCCTGTGTCTGCCCCTTCGTCACCCTCTGTACGTGTGCCCTCCGCCGCCGATGATGCTTCCGGTCCGACGGCCGCGGAACTGCTCGATTTCGTCCGCGGTGCAGCAGCCGACGCCGAGATCGTCGCCTCGCTCCCACTCGACCCCGAAGGCCGAACCTGGGTCCAGCTCGAAGGGCCCGGCGGCAGCGAGGCCTGGCTGATCGGCTGGCCACCGGGTACGGGTACGGGGTGGCACGACCACGCCGACTCGATCGGCGCCTTCACCACCGCGGCCGGCACGCTCAAGGAACTGTCGCTCGCCGCCCGGCTGCCCACCGACGGCTGGAAGACCCTCGAACTCGCCGAGGGAATCGACCGTTCCCGGCAGCTGGCTGCCGGACAGGGCAGGGCGTTCGGCCGCCACCACGTCCACGAGGTATTGAACGAGTCGGGCACGGAGCACGCCGTCTCCGTTCATGCGTACTACCCGCCGCTGCCGCAGATCCGCCGCTACAGCCGCACCGGCGCAGTGCTCCGTCTTGAGCAGGTCGAACGGCCGGAGGACTGGCAGTGAGTGACAAACGCCGGGGTGTTACGGAGCCAGATGAGGCCGAGGCCGACGCTGGGGCCAGCACTGGGGCCGGAGTCGCGGTGGGGGTCGATCAGCTGCTGGATCAGGTCCGGGCGGGGTTCGTCCGGGTCGGCCCGCAGGAGGCGGCCGCGGCGGCTGCGGACGGGGCACTGCTCGTGGACATCCGCTACGCGGAGCTGCGGGAGCGGGACGGACTGATCCCGGGGGCGCTGGTCGTCGAGCGCAATGAACTGGAGTGGCGGCTCGACCCACAAGGAAGCCATCGCGCCCCGCAGGCGGTGAGCCACACTCTCCGGATCGTGGTGATCTGCAACGAGGGTTACGCATCGAGCCTCGCCGTCGCGTCCTTGCGACAGCTGGGACTGCACCGGGCGACCGACCTGATCGGCGGCTTCCAGGCGTGGCGTGCGGCGGGCCTGCCGGTCGAGGTGTGACGGGCGGAGCCCGGGTTGGAGCCCTGGCTTCGGAGCCCGGGTTTCGGAGCGAGGGCCGGACCCGGGCTTCGCGATGACGGGCCGGGTCCGGTCTCGCGATGACGGGCCGGGCTCGGTCTCGCGATGACGGGCCGGGCTCGGTCTCGCGATGACGGGCCGGGCTCGGTCTCGCAGTGACGGGTCAGGCTCGGGGCGCCCGGTTGTCGGAGCCCTGTCGAGGTCCCCATGCGCCGGGCTACAAGGCCGGGCGCGAGTGCGAGTCGACCCGCGCCGAAGCCCCGCCCCGCCCACGACGGCAGACCGCAGACCGCAGACCGCAGACCGCAAGATCGACAGTGGCCGTGGGTATCGCGACACGACCTCTACGGCGGCTCTGACACCCGCCGTCCCCCGGACAGCCTCGGCGTCTCCGGACCGAACGCCCAACCCTACGCCCCAGCCTCGGCGTCTCCGGACCGAACGGACCAAACGCCCAGCCCTACTGCAGGCGTCCGGCCCTACGCAAGACGCCCAGCCTTACGCAGGCGCTCTGCCCTCCACAGCCTCGCTGGCCGAATCCCACACAGCGCTCCGCACACAGACACCTGCGCACCGGATCTTGCCGCGCCTCGTCCAGGGCCGCTCCTCCACGCCGCCCGCAGTTCCCCCGAATCCGCCCCGACACACCCGAACGCCACGCTCCGGTGGAGCAATTCCCCTACCCGACCGACATTCGCCTCAACGCCAAGGACCGACGTGACGGAGACCTCGCACCCATGCCGACCCCCACCCTCACCCTCACCCCCGATCAACTGGACGCCCAGGCCGCTCGTCTCCATGACACCGAGGCATGGCAGCAGATCATCACCGGCTGGGACACCACAGCCCCCGCCCCCGTACAGCTCTCCTCCCCCGCCGCCACGGAACAGCTGCTGTCGGACAGCCACCCCACCGACTGGCGCAGCCTGTTGTCCGTGCCGGTCGACCAGCTCATCGCCGACTCCGTCCGTGCCCTGCCTCCGGCCGCGCCGCGCGAGCGCCCGCTTCCCGGGCGGCTGGGCGCGGTCCTCCCGGACCGGCTCCACTCCTGGCGACGCATCGGCCAGCCCGAGGTACGGCCCTCCACGCATCTCGCCTACGCGAGGCAGATCCTGACCGAATGGGGCTGGCAGAACACCCCGTACCGGCTCCGCAACGCACGCGGCGCACGGTGCATCTGCGGCGCCCTCCTCACCGCACATCGCCTGGGCTACGGCTCCCTCGACACCGTGGACCGGGCCGGCGCCTGGCTCGTCGCCGAGCTCCGCTCCCGGGGCTGGACCGGACTGATCGGCCCCTGGAACCGCTGCCCCGGCCGCACCGCCTCGGATGCGCTCGCCCTGATCGACGCCACCATCACCCGCGCCGCCCGTGCCGGGCAGTGATCGCCGCGGCCGCCCCGCCCGGTACGCGGACGGTCAGAAGGGCTCGTCCAAGCCTTCCGTGTCCTCACCCTCTTCTTCGAGCGCCTGCCGCACCACGCGCAGGGCCATGCCCTCCCCGTACCCCTTGCGGGCGAGCATGCCCGAAAGGCGGCGCAGGCGTTTGTCGCGCTCCAGGCCACTGGTGGAGCGCAGCTTTCGCGCAACCAGCTCCCGAGCGGTCGCCTCCTCCTGCTCCGGGTCGAGCTGCCCGACGGCCTCGTCGATGACCGCGGAGTCCACCCCCTTGGTACGCAGCTCACGGACTAGAGCCCGGCGGGCCAGGCCCCGGCCATGGTGCCGGGACTCCACCCAGGCGTCCGCGAACGCCGCATCGTCGATCAGCCCGACATCCTCGAAGCGCGACAGCACTTCTTCGGCCGCCTCGTCCGGGATCTCCCGCTTGCGCAGGGCGTCCGCGAGCTGCTTCCGGGTGCGCGGGGTCCCGGTGAGCAGTCGCAGGCAGATGTTGCGCGCCTGCTCCACCGGGTCTCGCGGTTCCCCTTTCTCGGCCCTCGACGAGGAAGGGGAACCGCTGCTCCTGGTGCGGGAGCGGTCACGGCGGCCCGCCCCCTCGCCGAATCCGGCGCCCGAGCCCGTGCCGCGACCGGCCTCCGGCTCGTGCGCGCCCTCGGACCCGGCCATGTACCCGGCGGTGCTCTCGTGGCCGGGTCCGGCGTGCTGGTCAGTGGCGCTGACCGGCCACTCCGTACGACGCGTCACGGTCTAGCTCTTGGCCGCCGCGGTCTTGGCCGGCTTGGACTTGCCGGCCGGAGCGGGCACCGACTTCGCGCTGTCGGCCGGAGCCGCGGCACCGGCTGCCGCGTCCGCACCGGACTCGGCGGCGCTGTCGTCGGGCCTGACACCGATGCCCAGCTTCTCCAGGATCTTCTTCTCGATCTCGTTGGCGAGATCGGGGTTGTCCTTGAGGAAGTTGCGGGCGTTCTCCTTGCCCTGGCCCAGCTGGTCGCCCTCGTACGTGTACCAGGCGCCGGCCTTGCGGACGAAGCCGTGCTCCACGCCCATGTCGATCAGACCGCCCTCGCGGCTGATGCCCTGGCCGTAGAGGATGTCGAACTCGGCCTGCTTGAAGGGCGGCGCGACCTTGTTCTTGACGACCTTGACGCGGGTGCGGTTGCCGACGGCGTCGGTGCCGTCCTTCAGCGTCTCGATCCGGCGGATGTCGAGGCGCACCGAGGCGTAGAACTTGAGCGCCCGGCCACCGGTGGTGGTCTCCGGCGAGCCGAACATCACACCGATCTTCTCGCGGAGCTGGTTGATGAAGATCGCAGTGGTCTTGGACTGGTTGAGCGCACTGGTGATCTTGCGGAGTGCCTGGCTCATCAGGCGGGCCTGGAGACCCACGTGCGAGTCACCCATCTCGCCCTCGATCTCCGCACGCGGCACGAGCGCCGCGACGGAGTCGATGACGATCAGGTCGAGGGCACCGGAGCGGACCAGCATGTCCACGATCTCGAGGGCCTGCTCGCCGTTGTCCGGCTGGGACAGGATGAGGCTGTCGATGTCGACGCCGAGCTTCTTCGCGTACTCGGGGTCGAGAGCGTGCTCCGCGTCGATGAAGGCGACAGAACCGCCGAGCTTCTGCGCGTTCGCCACCGCGTGGAGCGTCAGCGTCGTCTTACCGGAGGATTCCGGTCCGTACACCTCCACCACTCGGCCGCGCGGCAGGCCGCCGACACCGAGAGCCACGTCGAGGGCGGTCGACCCGGTGGGAATCACTTCGATGGGCTCGTTCGGCCGCTCGCCGAGGCGCATCACCGCGCCCTTGCCGAATTGCCGTTCAATCTGTGCGAGTGCGGCGTCCAGCGCCTTCTCGCGGTCGTTTCCTGCCATGGGTTCCACCCGATTTGCTTGAGTCGATCGCTTCACGTCAAAGACGCTAACCCCTGCCACTGACAATGGGCCTCGACGTCCTCCCGGCCTGTGGACAACTCCACGGTCGGGCCCGGGAAAACCCGGCCGGAATCCCATGAGAATGGATGTTCGATTTTGGTGTCAAGCGCACCACGCCGGACCGATCCGCACCCAGAGTGGCGCCTAGCATTCCGCGCCCAAGGAGTCAAGAACAGGCGATCAACCCCATGCTAAATTCCGGCCACATGGTGACGAAACCGGCAGAAAAAGTGGCGCTGGTCGCCGGGGCGGCGCGTGGGGCGGGCCGCGGCATCGCCGTCCAGCTCGGTGCGACCGGAGCGACCGTCTACGTCACGGGACGGACGAGCGGGTCAGAGCGCTCGGAGATGAACCGCCCCGAGACCGTGGAGGAGACCGCGGCTCTTGTGGACGAGGCGGGCGGCCGCGGGATCCCGGTCCGGGCCGACCATCTGGTGCCCGAGGAGGCCGACGGGCTCGTGGCCCGTATCCGGAGGGAGCAGGGCTGTCTGCACGTTCTCGTGAACGGCATCTGGGGAGCGGAGACCGAGTGGTACAAGCCGGTGTGGTGTGACTGAGCGTTCTAGTTGGCCACTGAGCGCGATAGTTGACCGTCCTGAGCACCGGCATTCGTACGGGTCAGGAGCCCGCACACCTATGCCCGCACGATGGAGGACGCAGCTTCACCCCTGTGTCCAACGCGCTGAAACAGGCACCTTCGCAGGTCAGACGGTGTGGCCAGCGGTGATGCGGTAGGGAACGGTGGCTTTGTCACCGAGAGCCAGAAGCGTCACATCTGTGCGTCCGCGGTCCGAGGAGTCATGTGGTGGGCCAGGTACCGAGTGCTTGTGCCAGCCGGTCACTCTGATCGCGGGTGATGCCTTGCGCGAGGCGGGTTCCGCACCGCGGGCTGCTGGGCTCGTCGCAGTGCAGGATGCCGGGGAAATGGTCCTGGCTTCCGGAGAGCGGGGAGGCGGTGGGCAGCGCCCATCCAGCCGACTCCCACAAAGGGTGGTCCTGGAGAAGGGCCTGGGCCAGCCCGGGGGCCTCGTCAGCATCGGCGCCCACCTGGATGAGTGCGTCGCCGATCAGCGTGGTCGCCTCGTCGGGGAGATCGGCATCGCCGAGTGCGGGCAGCAGGAGCAGCAGGCGGGCATGCGGTGCATGGACGCCGGGAGCGCGTGGATCGGGCGTGCGGGCGATGTGCGTAAGTTCGCGCCAAGACAGTCCAGGGCCTGCCTGGTGTCCGTCGACGGTCGCCAGGTACCCGTGCCGTTCCCACTCCGGGTGGGAGATGAAGTACTCCGTCCCCGCGTCGTCGGCGAGGTTGCGGCCCACAATGACCGCGGTATGGCCGCCGCCGAACGGGATCCGGAAAACCGGCCATCGATCTTCGTCGGTCAGGGCCTCGTACGCCGCGTCCGTGTCGGCCTCGTCGGCGCCGAACCATGCCGGCTCCGGTTCGTTGTCCTCGGTCTGGCACAGCCATAGCAGGTAGGCGGGCCAGAAGCCCGGCAGGGACAGCAGTCCCTCCCCGGCAGCCAGCGGGTCGTTCTCGAATCCGTCGATCAACACGAGCCCAGACTGCCAGCCGCCTCTGACAGACCCCGCACCGCCTGGTCGCCCTGGCCTTGGCAGGCGTTCCTGCTTCTCGCCGACATCGCGTGCAGCCGTGATCACGAACCGTTCCTGGAAACTGACGACAAACGTTCCCAGCTGCGACCTCCGTTGCCAGGAACGGCTTTCGCAGGCAGCCGCATCCGGTGGCATAGAACAACAGGAACACGCCCGTCGCGGCGGTCAGGGTGAAGCCGGCCGCGGTCACGACGGCGAGGCCCCTACGGCGGCGACCCTTCGTGGGGTCGCGGAAGATCCCCAGGCGCCGTGGGCGAGGAAGAGCTGAGCAGTGCGGCGCCCGCCACAGTCAAGCGCGGGCTGAAGGACCAGCTCAGATAGGCGATCAGAGCCAGGCTGGCGAGCAGGGCGCAAGCGAGCAGGCTGAGGATCACCTCGGCGACGGCTTCCCCAACCGTCTCCATCAGGAACTCGCTGACGCCCTTCGCTGCCCGCCGGACTCCCACGGCGTTCCCCCATCCTCGCGTACCACCTGGCCCGCCCGGGACACCGATTCGAGGGCGCAGGTATGCGACCACACCGGCCCGTCTTCGCGCACAGCACGGTCTTCCGAAAACTCCACGAGGCCACCTCATCGCAGTCCCGCTGTACCGTCGGCGAGATCGCCGGAAATCCTGGGAGTCCTCCCTCGACAAGGGGCTGCACACGCTGCGCCTGGCGGTCGACACCCACGCGATCACCAGCCATTACGCGCTCCCGCTCCTGATCGGGACACCGGGAGGACTGGTCGTCGAGGTGACGGACGGGACCGACGAGTACAACGCCACCCACTACCGGGTCTCCTTCTTCTACGACCTGGCCGAGGCGTCGGTGAACCGGATGGCGTTCGCGCTGGCGCACGAGCTGGCGCCCCACGGTGCGACCGCGGTGTCCCTCACACCCGGCTGGCTGCGGTCCGAGGCCATGCTGGAGGCCCACCACATCACCGAAGCCAACTGGCACGACGCGATCGCGCACTCGCCTCACTTCGCCATCTCCGGGAGCCCGGCGTTCGTCGGCCGGGCGGTGGCCGCGCTCGCGCTGGACCCCCGGGTGTCACGCTGGAACGGCAGGTCGCTGTCGAGCGGTCAGCCGGCGATGGTCTACGGCTTCACCGATCTCGACGGCAGCCGGCCCGATGCCTGGAGGTACGTCACCGAAGTCCAGGACCCGGGCCGACCCGCCGATGTGACCGGCTGTCGCTGAGGTGCGACCGGCTGTCGCTGAGGACCGGAAGAGAACCGGAGCCCGGAGAATCAGGCGCGCTCGCTCCTCCGGCGTCTCCCGTCGACGGGGTCAGGCGTGCGCGGGGCCCTCCGGCTCCCCGGCAGCACTCCGTCCGCCTTCGCTCCCGTCGCTCCCCTGGTCGTCATCGCTCTCGGGGGCCCGCCAGGAACGGCGCAGCCGCGTGAGCACCGGCTCGCCGCGTCGTCGGCCCCGGCCGTGCATACGCGGGTCGTCCGTCACGTCGTACCGCTTCACGTATGCGCCGAGGAACGCCTGGAGCGTGGCGACGGCCGGGATCGCGATCAGCGCGCCCACGGCCCCCATCAGGGCCGTGCCCGCGATGACCGATCCGAAGGCGACCGCCGGATGGATGTCTACGGTCTTGGAGGTGAGCTTGGGCTGCAGCGCGTAGTTCTCGAACTGCTGGTAGACCACGACGAAGCCGAGCACCCACACCGCGTACCAGGGGTCGACGGTGAACGCGATCAGCATCGGCAGCGCGCCCGCCAGATACGTACCGATCGTGGGGATGAACTGGGAGACCAGCCCGACCCAGACGGCGAGCGCGGGCGCGTACGGAACGCCGAGGATCACCAGCAGGATGTAGTGCGCGATCCCGGAGATGAGGGCCATCAGACCGCGTGAGTAGAGGTAGCCGCCGGTCTTGTCGACCGCGATCTCCCAGGCGCGCAGGACCTCCGCCTGCCGGGCGGGCGGCAGCACGGAGCACAGGGCGCGCCGCAGCCTGGGGCCGTCGGCCGCGAAGTAGAACGAGAACAGGAAGATCGTCAGAAGACGGAACAGCCCGCCGAGCACGGTGGTGGAGATGTCGAGCACTCCGGTCGCGCTGTTCTGGACGTACTTCTGCAGCCAGTCGGAGTGGAGCAGGCTGTCCTGGACCTCGACCCTGGAGAGGTCGGTGTGGAAGCTCTGGTTGACCCAGTTGATCACCGAGTCCAGATACTTCGGGAACTCCTCGACCATGTCGACGATCTGGCCCGCGAGCATCGAGCCGAGCAGCACGACGAAGCCCACCCCGGCGATCAGCACCACCAGGAAGACCAGGAAGGTGGCGAGGCCGCGGCGCATGCCGCGCGCCGACATCCGGCTCACCGCAGGCTCGATGGCGAGCGCCAGGAAGAACGCAATCAGCACATTGATCAGCAGCCCGATGAGCTGGTCGAACGCCCAGCTGCCGAGCCGGTAGCAGGCGTAGAGCGCCAGGGCGAGCACCATGGCGCGCGGCAGCCACGCGGGCATGCGTACCGGTCCGCCGGCGGCGGACGCGGTGGGTGGCGCGGCCGGCGGGACGGGCGGTGCGGAAGGCGGCTGGGTCTGTGCTGTCTCGTCTGTCGGTGCCACGGCTCCAGTCTCGCCTACGACCGCGACGAGCAACCGGCCACCCCGGACAACAGCACAGGTCCGGCCACGAAACTCGGGTCAGCGCTTGTCCACCGGGATGCCGACCGCGATACAGACACCGCGCCAGACGTCCTTGGTCTCCCAGCCCGCTGCCAGCGCCTGGTGCACCGTCTGCCCGCCGAGTTCGGCCATCACATGATCACGTGCAAAGGAGTCGGCGTACCCGGCTCCGAAGTGGTCCGCCATCCGTTCCCAGAAAATCGTCAACCGCATGACCTCAGTATCCCGCTCCTGAGAGTGCAGCCGGGCCGCTACGTCTTGCCGAGAGCGCTTACCGCCCTACGGTCGGTCCATGGCTGGAACCGGAACAAGTCCCCTCAACCGTGCTGAGCAGTTCATTTGGCTCACGGCCCGTGTCCTGGAACAGCGGCGGTTCGCTCATCACTTCCTGGAAGGAAGTGCGGACGCCGTGGAAACCGCACTCGCCGCCTATCTGAACGAGGACGGTGGCTACGGGCACGCGCTCGAACCCGATCTGCGCGGCCCCGTCAGTCAGCCACTGCACACCGCGCACGCACTCAACGTGCTGGACTCCATCGGGCGCTGCGAAGGACTGCGGGTGGAGCGGATCTGCCGCTTCCTCACCCAGGTGTCGACCAAGGAGGGCGCGCTGCCCGCTCTGCTGCCGACGCAGCGTGGCTATCCCGCCGCGCCGTTCATCCCGATCGTCGACGATCCGCCCGCGGAGCTTTTGACCACCGGCCCGGTCGTCGGGCTCCTGCACCGCAATGCGGTGTGGCACGCCTGGCTGTTCCGGGCCACCGATTTCTGCTGGGCCGCGGTGGACGCGCTGGACCGGTCGCATCCGTACGAGATCCAGGCGGCGCTCGCCTTCCTGGACGGCGCTCCGGACCGGGCTCGGGCAGAGGCGGCGGCCGACCGGCTCGGGCGGCTGGTGCGGGATCAGCGTCTCGCCGTACTGGATCCGGAGCGGCGGGCCGAGTACCCGGTCGCGGCCGGATACGCGCCGGGTGAGCAGCACTTTCCGTACGACTACGCCCGTACTCCCGAGTCGCTCGCCCGCCACTGGTTCACCGACGAGGAGCTCTCCCGCTCGCTCGACCATCTCGCGGCCGGGCAGCAGCCGGACGGCGGCTGGCCGGTCGACTGGCGGCAGTGGGCGCCGGGGACGGCTCTGGAGGGGCGGCCCATCGTGACGCTCAAGGCGCTCCTTACCCTGCGTGCCCACGGCCGCGGCCTCGGCTGAGCCCCGGTCACCGGTTCGGGGTGGTGGGTTCGCCGACCGTCATGTCCACGGCTGCATGTGTAAGGGGCTGGGCTCAATGGACCGAGCCCCTTACACGTCCATGCGGGGCGGGGGCCTAACCGAGGGCACGTACCCCTGCGGTGACGACCACGGCGGCGCCCACGACCACGAGGAAGGGGGCGCGCAGGACCAGCGCGAGCGCCGCTGCTGCAAGGCCGGCTCCTCTGGCGTCCAGTGCCAGGTGCTGCCCGTCGCCGAACGTCTGCTGCGCGGTGAGGGCGGCCAGGAGCGCCACGGGCAGGAGCGCGGCAAGGCGCTGGGCGAGCGGGCGCTCCAGTACACCGGCGGGCACCAGCAGCCCGAGGAGCTTGGCGAGATAGCAACCGACGGCGGTCAGTGCGATGGCGATCCAGACGTTCATCGGTCCTTCTCCGTGCTCTTCTCCGTGGTGGCCGTTCCCCGGCTCGCGCCCTTCGTGCGTCCGCCCAGGAACAGGACGGCAGGTGCGGCGAGCGCGGACAGCAGGACCGGGACGCCTGCGGGGAGCACGGGCAGCAGCCCTAGCGCGAGCAGTACCGCGATCGCGGCGGTGACGCGTTCCGTGGTGCTCTTCAGCATCGGCGCGAGCAGGGCGAGGAAGACCGCGGGCGATGCGGCGTCCAGCCCCCAGGTGTCGGTGTCGCCGAGCGCCTCGGCGCCCAGAGCTCCCAGCAGCGTGGTCAGGTTCCACAGCACATACAGGGTCAGTCCGGTGACGGTGAAACCGATCCGTGCCGCCCGCCGAGTCGGCTGCGGCAGTGTCACGGCGGTCGTCTCGTCGATGACCCACTGGGCGGCGAAGGGGCGCAGTACCCGGGGGAGCGCCAGCAGCTGTGACAGCCGCAGCCCGTAGAACGAGTTGCGTACGCCGAGGAAGAAGGCGCCGGCCGCCGCGGTGTACGGGTTGCCGCCCGCCGCGAGGGCGCCGACGAGGGCGAACTGCGAGGCGCCGGTGAAGACGGCGAGGCTGAGCACACAGGTCTGCAGCAGGCTCAGTCCGGAACCGGCCGAGGTCACGCCGAAGGCGAAGCCGGAAAGCCCGACGGCTATACCGACGCCGAGCGCATCGCGTACGACGGCCGCGTCCGGCTTGGTCACGGCTGCTTCCGGCCGCGCTCCGGGGCCGGTCGCGGCGCCGTGGGGTGCGTCGGCCGATTCGCCGACGCCCTCTGGGAGTGTTGTCTGTTCTGCCACGACCGGAACGCTACGTGGGCAGATCGGGACCGGTCTTGTACGTTCTTGCACGTTCGCGCTGGTACGCGCCGGGTGGCACTCCCACGATCCGGGTGAAGTGACGGTTGAGATGCGGCTGATCGGTGAATCCGACCTCGGCGGCCGCCTCCGCGGGCGCCGTCCCCGCGTCGAGCAACCGCCGCGCCGCCCGCACCCGGGCATCGGTGAGCCAGGCGTGCGGCGGCATCCCGTACTGCTTCTTGAAGGCTCTCAGCAGCGCGAACGGACTCGTTCCCAGCTCCCCCGCCAGCACCTCCAGGGTGGGCGGCGCCGCCATCCGTCCCTCCAGCACCGCGCGGGCCCGTGCGGCGTCGCGGGCGCCCGCCGAGCGGGGCGCGCGGGCGGGCAGCACGCTGCCGTACCGTCTGAGCAGCCGCGTGACCATGACTCGCAGCACCGTGTCGGCGGCGAGCGCGTTGCCCTCCTCGGCCGCCCGGTGGACCTCGCCGATCAGCCGGGCCGCGTACGGGTCCACGATGCTGGTCTCGCTGAATCCGACGGTGCCGCGCAGGCTCGTCGTATCGGCCGCTATGTCCTTGACGACCTGCGAGGACGGGTAGAGCGTGGCGTACACCCAGCCCTCGGGCACACCGGCACGGGCGGTGTGCGGAACCTCCGGGTTGATCATGACCACGGTGCCGGGGCCGGCGTGGACGGTGCCGCCCGGCAGCCCGACGTCCTCCACCCCGTGGCTGATGGTGCCGAAGACATAGCCCTCGTGGCTGTGGCGCGGGAAGGTGTGGCGCACGTACCGGGCACGCAGCAGATCGAGGTCGGGCAGCTCCGCGTACTGCCAGTACCTCGCCCACTCCCCCGATCCCGGTTCCGGTATCGCTGCCATGCACGAATTCTCGCAGCTCCGGGGCAGGGCCGCCGAGGGCGGCCGGAGCCCTTGCAGGTGGGCCGGGGTGCACGGCTTCGGGGCCGTCGCCGGCAGTGGCGTCCACGGCTTCGGGGCCGTTGTCAGTGGTGGGGTGCACGATGGGGGACATGGCCGGCTCTGCGCTCGATTCGTTCTCACCCGCGACCCGCGGCTGGTTCGCGGGTGCCTTCAGTGCGCCCACCGCCGCCCAGGAGGGCGCCTGGCGCGCGATCGGCGAGGGTTCGGACGTGCTGGTCGTCGCACCGACCGGCTCCGGCAAGACCCTCGCCGCGTTCCTCGCCGCGCTGGACGCCCTGGCGTCCGTCCCGCCGCCCGCCGAGGCGAAGAAGCGCTGCCGGGTGCTGTACGTGTCGCCCCTCAAGGCGCTCGCGGTCGATGTGGAGCGCAACCTCCGCTCACCACTGACCGGCATCCGCCAGGAGTCGGTGCGCCTGGGGCTGCCCGAACCCGAGGTCCGGGTGGGGATCCGCTCCGGCGACACCCCGCCCGCCGAGCGCCGCTCGATGGCGACCCGGCCACCGGACATCCTGATCACCACACCCGAATCACTGTTCCTGATGCTGACCTCGTCCGCCCGGGAGGCGCTGTCCGGCGTCGAGACGGTGATCCTTGACGAAGTGCACGCAGTGGCGGGCACGAAGCGCGGCGCCCATCTCGCCGTGTCGCTGGAGCGTCTCGACGAGCTGCTGCCGCGTCCCGCACGGCGGATCGGCCTGTCGGCGACGGTCCGTCCGGTCGACGAGGTGGCCCGGTTCCTCTCGCCCCGGGGCAAGGTGGAGATCGTCCAGCCGCCGTCCACCAAGCGGTTCGACCTGTCGGTGGTCGTCCCGGTCGAGGATCTGGGTGAGCTCGGCGGCTCCCCCGCCACCGACCCCGACCAGGCGGGCCAGGCGGACAAGCCGTCGATCTGGCCCCACGTCGAGGAGCGGATCGTCGACCTGGTCCAGCAGCATCGCTCCACCATCGTCTTCGCCAATTCCCGTCGCCTCGCCGAGCGGCTGTGCAACCGGCTCAACGAGATCGCGTACGAGCGGCTCACCGGCGAGACGATCGCCGAGTCCCACTCCCCCGCCGAGATCATGGCCGAGTCCGGTGCGGCGAAGGGCGCCCCGGCGCTACTCGCCCGTGCACACCACGGCTCGGTCTCCAAGGAACAGCGCGCCCAGGTCGAGGAGGACCTCAAGGCGGGCCGGCTGCCGGCCGTCGTCGCCACCTCCAGCCTGGAGCTGGGCATCGACATGGGGGCGGTCGACCTCGTGATCCAGGTGGAATCGCCGCCCTCGGTCGCCTCCGGCCTTCAACGGGTAGGCCGAGCCGGACATCAGGTCGGTGCGGTCTCCACCGGAGTGGTCTTCCCGAAGTACCGGGGCGATCTGGTGCAGGCGGCCGTGGTCACCGAGCGGATGCGCGAGGGCTCCATCGAGGCGCTCCGGGTCCCTTCCAACCCGCTGGACGTGCTGGCACAGCAGCTGGTCGCCATGGTCGCCCTGGACAGCTGGCAGGTGGACGACCTGCTGGCGGCGGTCCGCCGCGCCGCGCCCTTCGCCTCACTGCCCGAGTCCGCGTTCACCGCCGTGCTGGACATGCTCGCCGGCCGCTACCCCTCCGACGCCTTCGCCGAGCTGCGCCCCCGCGTGGTGTGGGACCGGGTGGCCGGCACGGTCACCGGCCGCCCCGGCGCACAGCGGCTCGCCGTCACCTCCGGGGGGACGATCCCCGACCGGGGGCTCTTCGGGGTCTTCCTCGCGGGCGCCGACCCCAAGAAGGGCGGCGGCCGGGTCGGTGAGCTCGACGAGGAGATGGTGTACGAGTCGCGGGTCGGCGACGTCTTCACGCTCGGCACCACGTCCTGGCGGATCGAGGACATCACCCGTGACCGGGTCCTGGTCTCGCCCGCCCCCGGCGTTCCCGGCCGGCTGCCGTTCTGGAAGGGCGACCAGCTGGGCCGCCCGCTGGAGCTGGGGCGCGCTCTGGGTGCGTTCCTCCGCGAGATCGGCGGACTGTCGCAGGAGGACGCCCGCGCGCGACTGCTCGCCGCCGGCCTCGACACCTGGGCCGCCGACAACACCCTGTCGTACATCGACGAACAGCGCCGCGCCTGCGGCCATGTGCCGGACGACCGGACCATCCTCGTCGAGCGGTTCCGTGACGAGCTGGGTGACTGGCGGGTCGTGGTCCATTCCCCGTTCGGCGCGCAGGTGCACGCGCCGTGGGCGCTGGCGCTGAGTGCCCGCCTCGCCGAGCGGTACGGCATGGACGCGCAGGTGATGCATGCCGACGACGGCATCGTGCTCCGGCTGCCGGATGCCGACCTGATGGGCCTGGACCTCCTGGACTTCGACCCCGCACAGGATCTGGCGCAGGACCCGGCGCACGGTCCGGTCCAGGACCCGGCACCGCTGCCGGCTCTCTCGTACGACAGCGAACAACCGCCCGTCGGCGCGGCGGACGTGACGTTCGAGCAGGGCGAGATCGGCGGGATCGTCACCGACCAGGTCGGCGGCTCGGCGCTGTTCGCGTCCCGGTTCCGCGAGTGCGCGGCCCGCGCCCTGCTGCTGCCGCGCCGCAGCCCCGGCAAACGCACCCCGCTGTGGCAGCAGCGCCAGCGCGCCGCACAACTGCTCCAGGTCGCATCGGAGTTCGGCTCCTTCCCCATCGTCCTGGAAGCGGTCCGCGAATGCCTCCAGGACGTCTTCGACGTCCCCGGGCTCGCGGAACTCATGGGCGACATCGAAGCCCGCCGGGTCCGGCTGGTCGAGGTGACCACCCCTGAGCCCTCGCCCTTCGCGCGCTCGCTCCTGTTCGGCTACGTCGCCCAGTTCCTGTACGAGGGAGACTCGCCCCTCGCCGAGCGGCGGGCCGCCGCCCTCTCCCTCGATTCCCATCTGCTGGCCGAGCTCCTCGGCCAGGCGGAGCTGCGCGAGCTGCTCGACGCGGATGTCCTGTCCGAGCTGGAGCAGGAGCTCCAGTGGCTGACCGAGGACCGCCGGATCAAGGACGTCGAAGGCGTCGCCGACCTCCTGCGGGTCCTCGGTCCGCTCACCGACGAGGAGTTGGCGGAGCGCGGCGCCGACCCGTCATGGGCTCCGGAGCTGTCCTCGGCCCGCCGGGCCATCCGGGTCCGGATCGGCGGAGCCGGCCACTGGGCCGCGATCGAAGACGCGGGCCGCCTCCGGGACGCGCTGGGAACCGCCCTCCCGGTCGGCGTCCCCGAGGCGTTCACCGAGCCGGTGAAGGACCCGCTCGGCGATCTCCTCGGCCGGTACGCCCGTACGCACGGTCCGTTCACCTCCACCGGGGCCGCCACCCGCTTCGGACTCGGCACCGCCGTCACCGACGGGGCTCTGCAACGGCTCTCCGCGTCCGGCCGGATCGTCCAGGGCGAGTTCCATCCCGCCGGCATCGGCCAGGAGTGGTGCGACGCCACCGTGTTGCGCCGGTTGCGCCGCCGTTCGCTCGCCGCGCTCCGCCACGAGCTGGAACCGGTTTCGCCCGCCGCCCTGGCCGCCTTCCTGCCGCAGTGGCAGCACCTGGGCAGCAACAGCCTGCGCGGAATCGACGGACTGGCCCGTGCCATCGAGCAGTTGCAGGGCGCGCCCGTCCCGGCATCGGCGTTGGAGAAGCTGATCCTGCCGGGCCGGGTCACGGGCTACAACCCCGCGATGCTCGACGAGCTGACCACCACCGGCGAGGTCGTCTGGGCCGGTGCGGGCGCCCTCCCTGGCAAGGATGGCTGGCTGTCCCTCTACCTCGCCGACAGCGCACCCCTGCTCCTTCCGCCCCCGCACCCGCTGGAGCTCAGCGCGTTGCACGAATCCGTCCTGACCGCGCTGAACGGCGGATACGGACTGTTCTTCCGGCAGATCGCCGATCAGGTCCGCGCCACCACCCATCCGGACTGCACCGATCCGCAACTTGCCGACGCCATCTGGGAGCTGGCCTGGTCGGGCCGGCTCACCAATGACACGCTCGCCCCGCTGCGCTCGTTGCTCGGCTCCGGCCGCACGGCGGGTTCGACCGCCCACCGCGCCAGACGCAGTGTCCCGCGCGGGCGTTACGGCTCGCTCACCTCCGCCGCCCGGCCCGCGTCCCGCACCGGCCCGCCCACCGTCTCGGGCCGGTGGTCCCTGCTGCCCGCCACCGAATCCGACCCCACACACCGTGCTCACGCCCTGGCCCGCACGCTGCTGGACCGCCACGGGGTGGTGACCCGGGGCGCGGTCCAGGCCGAGGGCGTCGAAGGCGGCTTCTCCGCGACGTACCGTGTGCTGTCCGCCTTCGAGGACAACGGGCAGGCCCGGCGCGGCTATGTCGTCGAGGGCCTGGGGGCGGCGCAGTTCGCGATGGACGGCGCGGTGGACCGGCTGCGCGCCACGTCCACCGCCCGCGACCGTACGGAGCCGGGTGCCGCACCCCACGCCCTGGTCCTCGCCGCAGCGGACCCGGCCAACGCGTACGGCGCGGCTCTGCCCTGGCCCGAGCCGCCGGACGGCGCCGGTCACAAGCCCGGCCGCAAGGCGGGCGCCCTGGTCGTGCTGGTCGACGGAGAGCTCGCGATGTACATGGAGCGTGGCGGCAAGACACTGCTGGCCTGGCCCACCGACCCGGACGACCCGGCTCTCCTCGCGGCGTCCGGAGCGCTGGCGGCGGCCGCCCGCGCGGGCGCGCTGGGCACGGTCACGGTGGAGCGCACCAATGGCGCACCGTCCCTGACCTCCCCGCTCGGCCGGACACTGGAAGCGGCCGGCTTCCTCGCGACCCCGAGGGGGCTGCGCCTGCGCGCCTGAACCCGCCATCGCGGCGCTCCCCACCCCGCATCATGGAGGCATGCCCGAAGGAGACACCGTCCTGCAGACCGCCGAGCGTCTGCACACCGCACTCGCAGGCCGGATCCTCACCCGCTCCGACCTGCGCGTCCCCCGATTCGCCACCACCGACCTCACCGGCCGGACGGTCCTGGACGTCATCTCGCGCGGCAAGCATCTCCTCACCCGCGTCGAGGGCGGCCTCACCCTGCACAGCCATCTCCGGATGGACGGAGCCTGGCGCGTCTACGCCCCGGGCGAGCGCTGGCGCGGTGGCCCCGCCCACCAGATCCGCGCCGTCCTCGCCAACACGGAGCACACCGCCGTCGGCTACCGGCTCCCCGTCCTCGAACTGCTCCGCACCCGGGACGAGAACAAGGCGGTCGGCCACCTCGGCCCCGATCTGCTGGGCCCCGACTGGGACCCCGACATCGCTCTGCGCAATCTGCTCGCCGACCCCGACCGCCCGCTCGGCGAAGCTCTGCTGGACCAGCGCAATCTGGCCGGAATCGGCAACATCTACAAGGCCGAGCTCTGCTTCCTGGCCCGCGCCACCCCCTGGCTCGCGATCGGCGAACTGGCCGCCCCCACCACCGCCCGCCTGATCACGACGGCCAAGCAGCTGCTCGAAGCCAACCGCAACCGCCCCATGCGCACGACCACCGGCGTGGCCCCGCGCGGCCCCGGCCCGAGAGAACGGCTCTGGGTCTACGGCAGGGCCGGCCGCCCCTGCCTGCGCTGCGGCACTCCCATCCGCAGCGCGGACCAGGACAGCCGCCCCGCCTTCTGGTGTCCGCACTGCCAGTCCGGCCCCACCGGCTGAGAACAGCCCAACAGTTGACGATCCGTCAGATTCAGTCGTAGCGTCCGCTCATGCCTCTCACCGCGTACGACCTCACGGGCCGCTCCGCGTTCATCACCGGCGCGGCAGGCGGCATCGGCCGATCCTGCGCCGTCCTGCTCGCGGCCGCGGGCACCACGGTGCACTGCGCGGATCTCGACGAGAAGGGCCTGCTGGAAACCCGGGACCTGATCACCGAAGCGGGTGGCACATCCCACATCCAGGTCCTCGATGTCACCGACCGCAGTCGGGTCGGGGCCGCCGTGGCCGCCGCGGGCGACCTGGACATCCTGGCGGCCGTCGCCGGAATCATGCATACGAGCAGCGTCCTGGAGACCTCGGACGCGGACCTCGACCGCGTCCTGGCGGTCAATTTCAAGGGCGTGCTGTACGCCTGCCAGGAGGTGGCCCGCGGCATGATCGCGCGCGGTGCCCCCGGCTCGCTGATCACCATGGCCTCGGGAGCGGTCGACTCCGCGGGCCCGGGGCTGCTCTGTTACAGCGCGGCCAAGGCGGCGGTCGTCCAGCTCACGAAGACGCTGGCGACGGAACTGGGGCCGCACGCGATCCGCGTCAACGCCGTCGCCCCGGGCTGGATCCGTACGCCCATGACCGCCCGCCACGACGCGGACCGGCAGCAACGGGTGGAGACGACGATGGCCCGGATGTCCCCGCTGGGACGGGTGGGCGAACCCGAGGACGTCGCCCACACCGTGCTGCATCTCGCTTCCGACGCGTCGGCGTTCATGACCGGCCAGATCCTCCGCCCGAACGGCGGCGTAGCCATGCCCTGGTGACCCGTCGAGCCCGCTCCGCACCCCGCACCCCGGCAGCGAACCAACAGCCCGCCCACCGCGCCCCGAGGGCCGCCCACCGGGCAGCACCCGCTTTCGCACCCCCGCCGTCCGCTCCCGTACCGTCCGCCCCCATGCCCCTTCGGCCCGCACCCGCCGATCCGGCGGTCGCGGCCACATGCACGGGCAGCAGACTCAGACCCCATCCACCCGCCGCCACCGCACCCTCGACAAGTCCCGCATGGGCCGGTTCCAGCACGAGCCGCAGCACGGCCCACCACCACACCCCGCCGAGAACGAGCGCCGGCACCCATCGCCGTACCATGGCTGCCTCCTCCGGCCGAACCTAGTGCGGCGCACTCACCCGGCGGGAGAGCGCATCGGCGCACCACCGGCGCGCTGCGCGCAGCCGCAGACCGTTCCACGCTCTTGCCCGGAACTCCAGGGTGTGCCGCGCGGGACCGGGCCCGCCACGGCCGGACGCCCTCCGGCACAGAACCGGAGCGCACACCCTCGCGACACCACGACCCCGCACACCGCGATCCCACCGCGCCACGGCCACACCGCACCGCGCCCCCGCCACGGCGACGCGATCACGCCGCACCAACGGCCACACCGCGACGCCGTCGCATCCTTCTGCGATCCCGCAGGCCGACGCTCCGCTCTCCGCAGTCTCGCCCGGCAATGCCCGGACCGCATCCAGAACGAGGCGCGCCTCGGCAGCACCGAGCCCCCACCATTGCGAGTGGGGGCCCGGCTGACGCGGTCAGTGCTCGTCGCGGCGCAGAGAGTCCTTCATGCCCTCCGCGCGCTCCTCGGCGTCGCTCATGGCGCCCTTGGCCCGGCTCTTGGCCTGGCCCTTGGCCTGGTCCATCTTGCCCTCGGCCTCCTTGCGACGGTCGCCGGTCATCTTGCCCATGGCTTCCTTCGCCTTGCCCTTCATCTTGTCCTTGGCACCTTCGTCAACCATTGCGGCTCCTTCGGGTAAGGGGATGTTCTCTCTGCCCGTTCGGCATCACCCACGATGACACAAACGCAACAAATCGGTCATTCGAGAAGAGTCCGGGGCACCCGTCCCGAGCCCACACCCGAGCACGCGGAAGCCCCGGCCGCCCTCCTCAAGGGGACGACCGGGGCTCCACCGAACACACCGCTTCACACCGGACCACGCGGGTCAGGCGGCGACGACATCCACCGCTTCCGCGGGCGCCTTGATGGTCACCCGTCCCGTCGGCACACCTGCCACCGACGTCACGGAGACGGAGTTGAGCATTGGCCGCACCGGCACAGGCACCGGATCGCTGGCTGCTGCCGACTCGGCCAGTTCGGCCAGCGACAGCTCATCGCTCACTTCACGCATGAGCTCGGACATCCGTACGTCAAGCGCGTCGCAAATGGCGGAGAGCAGTTCGGAGGATGCCTCCTTCTGCCCCCGCTCCACCTCGGAGAGATAGCCGAGCGAGACTCGGGCGGACGAGGAGACTTCGCGCAGAGTACGGCCTTGGCGCTGGCGCTGCCGACGCAGCACGTCACCAAGCAGGCGACGGAGCAGAATCATCGGTGGCTCCCTCCTCGGACCGCGTAGCCGCATCCTTCACGCCCCACCGTACCGCCTCGCGCCGCGGCCGTGCGGGGAGCGATGTCGTGTTCACTCAGGGCTGCAAACATCAATTCCCCCCGTTCTGTTCCGTATCCTGTGCCCTTGCGTTCTTGCCGAGTTCGGCAGAGAGCAACTCGAGCACGCTCCGTACGCTCTCTTTACGGATGTCCGCCCGTACGCCGTTCAACCTCAGCTCGGCCATATTCTGCACGCCTCCGGGCCCGGCCACCGCGACATAGACGGTCCCCACGGCCTTGCCGTCCTGCGGATCGGGGCCGGCGACCCCCGTGGTGGCCATGCCCCAGTCCGCCCCGAGAACGCGGCGCACACCGGCTGCCATCTGCCGCGCCACCTCCGGGTCGACCGCACCGCGCTCCGCCAGCAGGACCCCGTCCACCCCCAGGACATCCCGCTTCAGAGGCGTCGCATACGCCGTCACGGAGCCCCGGAAAGAGCGCGAGGCGCCCGGCACGGAAGTCAGCTCCGCCGCGACCAGACCGCCGGTCAGCGACTCCGCGACGGCAAGGGTCTCGCCACGCTCCACGAGCAGCTCCAGCACCCTGGCCGCGGCAGTCACCGCTCGGCCTCCGCCGAATCACGGCTTCCCGTGGCCCCCTGGACCGGCCCCGCCGCCGCTGCGGCGGCCCGTTCGGCCGCGAGCCCCTTGCGTCGCAGGACCACCGCCTGGCGCACATAGTCGAGCCCGGTGAGGACCGTCAGCACGACGGCGACCGCCATCACCCAGAAGCGCAGGGTGGCGAGTGGACCGGTGAGCGCCAGGACGTACATCCCGACGGCCGTCCCCTGCGCCAGGGTCTTCATCTTCCCGCCGCGACTGGCCGGAATCACCGCATGCCGTATCACCCAGAAGCGCATCAGCGTGATGCCGAGCTCGCGGAAGAGAATCACACCCGTGACCCACCAGGGCAGATCGCCGAGGTACGAGAGACAGACCAGCGCCGCCCCCATGATCGCCTTGTCCGCGATCGGGTCGGCGATCTTCCCGAAGTCAGTGACCAGGTTGTAGGTGCGTGCCAGATGCCCGTCGAAGAGGTCGGTGATCATGGCGATGGCGAAGGCCGCCCAGGCGAACGACCGCCAGACCGGGTCGTACCCGCCGTTGTGCAGCAGCAGCAGCACGAAACCGGGCACCAGCACCAGCCGCAGCATGGTGAGTAGATTGGCGATGTTCCACAGGCTGGCCTGATTGACGGCCGCAGTGCCCAGCTTGCCGCCGCGGACCGGCTTCGCGCCGGAGCCGCCTGCCGCGGATGCCGGGGCTCCCGTCATCTGGCTGCCTCCACGAGTCCGGAACACTCGGCCACCAGATCCACTCCTTCGGTGCCCACGACCTTTGCCTCGACCATAAGGCCGGGTGCGAGGCCGTCGCGTGTGGTGAAGAGCACCTGGCCGTCCGTTTCGGGTGCCTGGTGCGCCGCGCGGCCCACTGCACCGTCCTCGTCGTCCACGGACTCGACCAGCACCTGGAGCGACTCGCCCAGGCGCTCCTCGGCACGCTGCGAGGTCAGCTCCTCGGCCAGCTGTGAGATGTGCGCGAGCCGCTCGGAGATGACGTCGGCGTCCAGCTTGTTCTCGTAGCCGACGGCCTCGGTACCCTCCTCGTCGGAGTAGCCGAAGACGCCGATGGCGTCGAGCCGGGCGCCGGTGAGGAAGCGTTCCAGCTCCGCCAGATCGGCCTCGGTCTCACCCGGGAAGCCCACGATGAAGTTGGAGCGGGCACCGGCCTGCGGCGCCTTGTTCCGGATGGTGTCCAGCAACTCCAGGAACCGGTCGGTGTCACCGAAGCGGCGCATCGCCCGCAGCACACCGGGGGCCGAGTGCTGGAAGGACAGGTCGAAGTACGGCGCGACCTTCGGGGTCGAGGTCAGCACGTCGATGAGGCCGGGCCGCATCTCGGCCGGCTGGAGGTAGCTGACCCGGATCCGCTCGATGCCCTCGACGTCGGCGAGCTCCGGCAACAGCGTCTCCAGCAGCCGGATGTCGCCGAGGTCCTTGCCGTACGAGGTGTTGTTCTCGGAGACCAGCATGACCTCCTTGACACCCTGCTCGGCCAGCCAGCGGGTCTCCTGCAGCACGTCCGAGGGGCGCCGCGAGATGAAGGAGCCGCGGAAGGACGGAATGGCGCAGAAGGAGCAGCGGCGGTCGCAGCCGGAGGCGAGCTTCACCGAGGCGACGGGGCTGGTGCCCAGGCGCCGGCGCAGGGGCGCCCGCGGCCCGGAGACCGGGGCGACGCCGTCGGGGAGGTCCTCGGGGGCCGGCGCGGCCTCCTGTGCGTGCCCGGGCAGGGCCACGGCCGCGTCCTGCCGCTCGGCCGGGCTGATCGGCAGCAGCTTGCGGCGGTCGCGCGGGGTGTGCGAGGCGTGGATGCCGCCGTTGAGGATGGTCTGGAGGCGGTCGGAGATGTCGGCGTAGTCGTCGAAGCCGAGGACGCCGTCCGCCTCGGGCAGGGCCTCGGCGAGGTCCTTGCCGTAGCGCTCGGCCATGCAGCCGACGGCGACCACGGCCTGGGTTCTGCCGTGGTCCTTCAGATCATTGGCTTCGAGCAGGGCGTCGACGGAGTCCTTCTTGGCGGCCTCGACGAATCCACAGGTGTTGACTACGGCGACATCCGCGTCGGAGGCGTCCTGGACGAGCTCCCAGCCGTCCGCTGCCAAGCGGCCTGCGAGCTCCTCCGAGTCCACCTCGTTACGGGCGCAGCCAAGAGTGACAAGGGCGACGGTACGGCGTTCGGGCATGGGCTCAAGACTACTTTGTCCCGGCACTCGCCCTGCCGCGCAGGGTTCCACCGTTACACCGAGTAACAAATGCGGCGAGCGCCCGGCCTGGTTGCCGGGCGCTCGCCGCGTCGCGGATGCCGCCCGAGGCGGCGGTGCGTACCCGTCAGCCGACCGCCGGGTCGCCCTTGGTGTACGAGAGCCGCTCGACCTGGCCGGGCTGGAACTTGTCCTCGACCTTCTTGCCGTTGACGAAGAGCTCGATCGAACCCGCGTCACCGAGGACGAGGTCGACCCGCTCCTGGTCCTGGAAGGTCTTGGTCTGGCCCTGCAGCAGCAGACCGTCGAAGAGCAGCCGCCCGTTGTGGTCCTTGGCGGAGATCCAGCTCTTGCCCTGGTTGGCGTTGAGCCGGACCGTCACCTTGTCCCTGGGCGCCGCGGCGATGGCGCTGTCGGAAGGTGCCGGCTTGGGGTCGACGGGCTTGCCGGTCTTCGGCGCGGAGCTCGTCTTGTGGGGTGCGGGCCCTTCCGCGACCTGGGTGGCCGCGGAACCGTCGTCGCTGCCCTTGAGGAACGTGAAGCCGACGAAACCGACGACGGCGACGATCGCCGCGACCATGGCCGCCGTCCAGTTGGGCCGGCGGGGTTCGGAACGGATTCTCTCGGCCTCGAACAGCGGCGCCGCGGGGGTGGGTGCGGGACGGCCGCCGTGTTCCGCGTCGTACTGCGAAACCAGCGGTTCCGGATCGAGTTCGACGGCACGCGCGAGCGTACGGATATGGCCGCGTGCGTACACGTCGCCGCCGCAGCGGGAGAAGTCGTCCTCTTCGATCGCGTGCACGATGGGGATGCGCACCCGGGTGGACGAGCTGATCTCTTCGACCGTGAGACCTGCGGCGATACGAGCCTGCTGGAGCACTCGACCGATCGAAGGCCGGTCGTCTTCGGGGGAGTTGCCGATGGACACGGGGGCGCCTTTCGAGCGTGAGCCACCTGCTGGGTGTTCAGTCTAGGGGGGGTACGAAAGGGTGGGGCAACCGGGAGGAAGGCCTTTGTCCTCCATCGGACTCGAACACTGTCCGATTCGCCGGACCGCCCCGGGAGGGACAATTCTGCCGCCCCTCTCCCCAAGTTGACGTACGACCCGACGAAACGGTTGCCCGTAACACCCTTACGAACCGGTTTCCCCGCGGATCAGAGCCAACACTCCGTCCAGCTCGTCGGGTTTCACCATGACGTCGCGCGCCTTGGATCCCTCGCTGGGGCCGACGATGTTCCTCGACTCCATCAGGTCCATCAGCCGGCCTGCCTTCGCGAAGCCGACACGCAGCTTGCGCTGAAGCATCGAGGTGGACCCGAACTGAGTGGAGACGACCAGCTCGGCGGCCTGGCAAAGCAGATCCAGGTCGTCGCCGATGTCCTCGTCGATCTCCTTCTTCTTGGCGGTGCCGACCACCACGTCCTCGCGGAAGACCGGCGCCATCTGGTCCTTGCAGTGCTGGACGATGGCCGCGACCTCGTCCTCGGTGACGAAGGCGCCCTGCATCCGGGTCGGCTTGTTCGCACCCATGGGCAGGAACAGACCGTCACCCTTTCCGATGAGCTTCTCGGCGCCGGGCTGGTCGAGGATGACCCGGCTGTCGGCCAGCGACGAGGTCGCGAAGGCGAGCCGGGAGGGCACGTTCGCCTTGATCAGACCGGTGACGACGTCGACCGAGGGCCGCTGGGTCGCCAGCACCAGGTGAATACCGGCGGCGCGGGCCAGCTGGGTGATCCGGACGATGGCATCCTCCACATCGCGGGGAGCGACCATCATCAGGTCGGCGAGCTCGTCGACGATCACCAGCAGATACGGGTAGGGCGAGAGCTCGCGCTCACTGCCCTCGGGCGGCTTGACCTTGCCGTTGCGGACGGCCTGGTTGAAGTCGTCGATGTGGCGGTAGCCGAACGCCGCGAGGTCGTCGTACCGCAGGTCCATCTCCCGCACGACCCACTGGAGTGCCTCGGCGGCGCGCTTCGGGTTGGTGATGATCGGCGTGATCAGGTGCGGGATGCCCTCGTACGCCGTCAGCTCGACGCGCTTGGGGTCGACCAGCACCATGCGGACGTCGTCCGGGGTCGCCCGCACCATCACCGAGGTGATCAGGCAGTTGATGCACGACGACTTGCCGGAACCGGTCGCACCGGCCACCAGCACGTGCGGCATCTTCGCCAGGTTGGCCATCACATAGCCGCCCTCGACGTCCTTGCCGAGCGCGACCAGCATCGGGTGGTCGTCCTCGGCGGCGTCCGCGAGGCGCAGCACGTCGCCGAGGTTGACCATCTCCCGGTCGGTGTTGGGGATCTCGATGCCGACCGCCGACTTGCCCGGGATCGGGGAGATGATCCGGACGTCGGGGCTGGCGACGGCGTAGGCGATGTTCTTGGCGAGCGCGGTGATCCGCTCGACCTTCACCGCCGGGCCGAGCTCCACCTCGTACCGCGTGACCGTCGGTCCCCGGGTGAAACCGGTGACGGCGGCGTCGACCTTGAATTCGGTGAAGACGTTGGTCAGCGCGGCGACGATCGCGTCGTTGGCGGCGCTGCGGGTCTTGCCGGGGCCGCCGCGCTCCAGCAGGTCGAGCGAGGGCAGCGAGTAGGTGATGTCGCCGGAGAGCTGGAGCTGTTCCGCGCGGGCCGGCAGCGGCTGGGACTGCGAGTCGGGGACGGGCTTGGTGAGATCGGGGACGCCGCCCGTGGGCGCCTGCTTCCCTCCTCCGGAGGAGGGTCCGCCCTCCCTGGCGCCAGGCACCGGCGTGCCCTGGCGTTCGCGCTCGACGGAGACGCCCTGGGTGAGGTCGGCGACGATCGGCGAGGGCGGCATACCGTTGAGCACTGCCCCGTCGAGGGCCGCGGCCGCGGCTGCCGCCACGTCCACCGCGTCCATGGTGCGGTTCATCGCGGGCTGCACGGAGGGCCTGCGCGGCCGGCGGCGCTTGGAGAGCGCTTCGGCCTCGGCCTGCTCGGGGCCGTACTCGGCGGGGGCTTCGGAGCGGTGGGCCGGGGAGCGGCGGGAGCGGGCGGGAAGCTGCTCGCGCCACTGCTCCTCGTAGCGCTCGTCGTCGTTCTCCTCGTCCGCCTCGGGGTCGTACTCCGGGTGGAGGAGGCCCAGCTTGGTGCCGAGCAGCCGGAGCCGTTGCGGAATAGCGTTCACCGGGGTCGCGGTGACGACCAGCAGCCCGAAGACGGTGAGCAGCAACAGCAGCGGTACGGCGAGGACCTCGCCCATCGTGTAGATCAGCGGCTTGGAGGCGGCCCAGCCGATGAGCCCGCCCGCGTTCTGCATCGCCGTGGTGCCGTCCTCCCGGCCGGGCGATCCGCAGGCGATGTGGACCTGTCCGAGCACGCCGATGACGAGGGCGGAGAGCCCGATCACGATGCGGCCGTTGGCCTCGGGCTTCTCCGGGTAGCGGATCAGCCGTACGGCGATGGTGCCGAGCAGTATCGGTACGAGCAGATCGAGCCGGCCGAAGGCTCCGGTGACGAGCATCTCCACGAGGTCGCCGACGGGACCTCGCAGATTCGACCAGGTGCCTGCGGCGACGACCAGCGCGAGGCCGAGCAGCAGCAGCGCGACGCCGTCCTTGCGGTGTGCGGGGTCGAGTCCCTTGGCTCCACGCCCTATGCCGCGGAACGTCGCTCCGACGGCGTGGGCCGTACCGAGCCAGACGGCGCGCGCCAGGCGGTACACGCCACTGGTGGGCGACGGGGCGGGCTTGGGCTGGGCCGCCTTCTTCGCCGCTGCCTTCTTGGCCGGTGCCTTCTTGGCGGGCGCGGTCTTCTTCGCGGCGGTCTTCTTCGCGGGCGCGGCTTTCGGCGCGGCTTTCCTGGCCGGCCCCGCGGTACGGCCGACGCGCTTCGCGGTGCCCGCCGTGCCCTGGGAACCCTTGCCGGACGTACGTGAGGCCATGGTGCCGAGGTTACCGTTGTCGGCGGCTGTGAACACGTGCGACTGCCGCTTCACCCGACCGTGTCGCTGTACAGGGGCCGCAAACTGACGCGACCTCACCGCCGGATGCCCCGATTCCGGCCGTCGACCGACGGATCGTAAGGGCCAGTTGGGCCTCAGCCCCGGACAACCGCCCTCCCCCGGCCCGAAGTCACGTAGCCGGACCGCCTCGAACCCGTCACTCCCCGGTGCGGGGACACGGCGGATGCGGCGTTACGAGGGAAGGGCGGCCGTGCCGCTTCCGGTGCCGGGCTCCAGGGCGTCCAGCGCCCGACGCAGCCCGGTCAGCTTGCGCTCCAGATGGGCGGCGGTGGCCACCGCCGCGGCGTCCGCCGACTCGTCGTCGAGCTGTTTGGAGAGCGCCTCGGCCTGCTCCTCGACGGCCGCGAGCCGCGCCGAGAGCTCGGCCAGCAACCCGGCGGGCTCCCGCTCGTGGTCCGAGCCGCCCCCGTCGCCCTCCAGCTGGAGCCGCAGCAGCGCCGCCTGTTCGCGCAGCTTGCAGTTCTTCATGTACAGCTCGACGAAGACCGAGACCTTGGCGCGGAGCACCCACGGGTCGAAGGGCTTCGAGATGTAGTCCACCGCGCCGGCCGCGTAACCCCGGAAGGTGTGATGCGGACCGTGGTTGATCGCGGTGAGAAAGATGATCGGGATGTCCCGGGTCCGTTCCCGCCGCTTGATGTGCGCGGCGGTTTCGAAACCGTCCATGCCCGGCATCTGGACGTCCAGCAGAATGACCGCGAAGTCGTCCGTGAGCAGCGCTTTGAGCGCTTCCTCCCCTGACGATGCCCGGACCAGTGTCTGATCGAGCGCAGAGAGGATGGCCTCCAGCGCCAGCAGATTCTCCGGCCGGTCATCGACCAGGAGGATCTTGGCCTTCTGTACCATGGCCCGTCCTCCTCGCCCCGGAATTGCACCGGGCGCCGCCCCAGGGGACGACTCCCTTACGCCGTCCGTCCTTGTGCCGGTCATGGTAGCCGCACCCCGCCCGTCGCCACACCCTGTCACCGTGATGTCACTGTGCACACAGCAAAAACGCGGTGGGGGACGAGAAGGTTCCCCGTATACCGCCTTCTCACACCCCTGCGAGCACAGTCGATCAGCAACTCGTCCGGATTCCCTCGACCAATGATCACTCTCCGCGCATCCACTGCTCCATTACGGAAAGGAGATGATCAGGATCGACAGGCTTGGTGACATAGTCGGAAGCACCGGATTCGATCGCCTTCTCGCGGTCACCCTTCATCGCCTTCGCGGTCAACGCGACGATCGGCAGCCCGGCGAACTGCGGCATCCGCCGGATCGCCGCCGTCGTGGCATAACCGTCCATCTCCGGCATCATGATGTCCATCAGTACGACCGTCACATCGTCGTGCTGCTCCAGGACTTCGATGCCCACGCGTCCGTTCTCCGCGTACAGCACCGAAAGTCCATGCTGCTCCAGCACGCTGGTGAGCGCGAAGACGTTACGGATGTCGTCGTCGACGATGAGCACCTTCTCGCCACGGAACCGGAACGTCCTGCGGACCTCGGGCTCCTCCTGCCCGGCGAGCGTCCACGGCTCCTGCGGAGCCATCGGCGCGGCACTCCGGGGCGGCAGCGCGGGCCGCCGCTCCGCACCCCCCAGGCTCTTGCGGCGCCGCTGCATCAGGCCGGCCGCACCGCCCTGATCCGGTGCCACGGCTGCCGGGCCGGCGCCCGGACCGGCCTCCGGCTGCAACCCCTCCTCGACCACCGCGCCATGCCCCTCGATGGGACCGGGGCCGATCTGCGGGTATCCCTGCGGTGGCAACTCGCTCGGGTGCAGCGGCAGATACAGCGTGAAGGTCGAACCACGGCCCGGCTCGCTGGCCGCGTGGATCTCGCCGCCCAGCAGCCGCGCGATCTCCCGGCTGATGGACAGCCCGAGCCCCGTACCCCCGTACTTGCGGCTGGTTGTGCCATCCGCCTGCTTGAACGCCTCGAAGATCACCAGCATCTTGCTGGAGGCGATCCCGATACCGGTGTCGGTGACCGAGAACGCGATCAGGTCGGCGTCCGCGTCACGCAGCGAGCCGGCCTCCAGGAGCTGCTCACGGATGGCGTTCGGCACATCCTCGTTGGCGTGCCGGATCACCAGCTCGACCGCCCCGCTGTCGGTGAACTTCACCGCGTTGGAGAGGAGATTGCGAAGCACCTGCAAGAGCCGCTGCTCGTCCGTGTGCAGGGTCGCGGGCAGTTCCGGCGAGACCCGTACGGA
The DNA here is from genome assembly GCF_045040875.1 of Streptomyces sp. NBC_00012. Lineage (NCBI taxonomy): Bacteria > Bacillati > Actinomycetota > Actinomycetes > Kitasatosporales > Streptomycetaceae > Streptomyces > Streptomyces sp. NBC_00012. The sequence goes on from NZ_CP108309.1 coordinate 2,404,538, forward strand.
GAAATCGAGTCCCTTCTCCGCCGTGAGCGGGCGGAACGTCGCCTCCACGTAGTCCACCAGCTGAACCAGCGCGATCCGGGTCGGGCTGACGTCCATCTTGCCCGCCTCGACCTTCGTCAGATCGAGAATGTCATTGATCAGCTGGAGCAGATCGGAACCGGCCCCGTGGATCGTCTCGGCGAATTCCACCTGCTTCGGCGAGAGATTGCCCTCGGCGTTGTCGGCGAGCAGCTTGGCCAGAATGAGCAGCGAGTTGAGCGGCGTGCGCAACTCGTGCGACATGTTCGCCAGGAATTCGGACTTGTAACGCATCGAGACCGCGAGCTGCTCGGCGCGCTCCTCCAGGACCTGCCGGGCCTCCTCGATCTCGGTGTTCTTGACCTCGATGTCGCGGTTCTGCTGGGCCAGCAGTTCGGCCTTCTCCTCCAGTTCCGCGTTGGATTCCTGGAGGGCCTTCTGCCGGTTCTCCAACTCCTTCGAGCGGTCCCGCAATTGCTCGGCCAGCTCCTGCGACTGTTCGAGGAGCTTCTCGGTCTTCGTATTGACGCTGATGGTGTTGACGCTCGTCGCGATCATTTCGGCGAGCTGATTGAGGAAGTCCCGCTGGATGTGGGTGAACGGCTGGAACGAGGCCAGCTCGATCACTCCGAGGACCTTCCCCTCGAAAAGCACCGGCAGCACGATCACATGCGCGGGAGGTGCCTCGCCGAGCCCGGAGGAGATCTTCAGATAGCCCGGCGGAACGTTGTCCACCTGGATGGTCCGCTTCTCCTCCGCGGCGGTCCCGATGAGCGTCTCGCCCGGCCGGAAGGAGGTCGGCATCGAACCCGCCGAGTATCCGTAGCTGCCCCTCATGCAGAGTTCGTACGAGCTGTCCTTGTCGCTGTCCGAGCCCACCGCTGCGGTGTCCCCGGTCGGCATGGCCAGGAAGAACGCACCGTGCTGCGCGGAGACGACCGGAGTCAGCTCGCTCATGATCAGCGAGGCCACGTCGTCCAGATCGCGGCGCCCCTGCATGAGGCCGGAGATACGGGCGAGATTGCCCTTGAGCCAGTCCTGTTCCTTGTTGGTCGCCGTGGTGTCGCGCAGGTTGGCGATCATGGTGTTGATGTTGTCCTGCAGGGCCTGGATCTCGCCGGCCGCGTCCACATCGATCTTCAGATTGAGGTCACCGCGGGTCACCGCCGTGGCGACGGCAGCGATGGCCCGCACCTGACGCGTGAGGTTTCCGGCCATCTCGTTCACCGATTCGGTGAGGTCGCGCCAGGTGCCGTCGACGTCCCGGACCCGGGCCTGGCCGCCCAGCTGCCCTTCCGTGCCCACCTCGCGGGCCACCCGGGTCACCTGTTCGGCGAACGAGGACAGCTGGTCCACCATCGTGTTGATGGTGTTCTTCAGCTGCTGGATCTCGCCGCGCGCGTCGATGTCGATCTTCTTGGTGAGGTCGCCCTTGGCGATCGCCGTGGTGACCGCCGCGATCTGGCGCACCTGACCGGTCAGGTTGGACGCCATCGAGTTCACCGACTCGGTGAGGTCCTTCCACGTCCCCGAGACGCCCGGCACCCTTGCCTGGCCGCCCAGTTCGCCCTCCGTGCCCACCTCGCGGGCGACCCGCGTCACCTCGTCGGCGAACGAGGACAGCGTCGTCACCATCGTGTTGACGGTGTCCGCGAGCTCGGCGACCTCGCCGCGCGCCTCGACGGTGACCTTCTTCCTCAGGTCGCCGTTGGCGACCGCCGAGGAGACCCGGGAGATGTTCCGCACCTGACTGGTCAGGTTGTTGGCCATCAGGTTGACGTTGTCGCTGAGGTCCTTCCAGATGCCGGTGGCGCCCGGCACGCGTGCCTGACCGCCGAGGATGCCCTCGGTACCCACCTCGCGGGCGACCCGCGTCACCTCGTCGGCGAAGTTGAGCAGCTGGTCGACCATGGTGTTGACGGTCGTGACCAGTTCGAGGATCTCGCCCTTGGCATCGACGGTGATCTTCTTGGAGAGGTCGCCGTTGGCGACCGCGGTGGTGACCTCGGCGATGTTGCGGACCTGCATGGTCAGGTTGTTCGCCATGCCGTTGACGGACTGGGTGAGGTCCTTCCACGTACCGGACACCCCCTGCACCTCGGCCTGGCCGCCGAGCATGCCCTCCGTGCCCACCTCACGGGCGACCCTGGTCACCTGCTCGGCGAAGTTCGAGAGCTGGTCGACCATCGTGTTGATGGTGTTCTTCAGCTCAAGGATCTCGCCCCGCGCGTCCACGTCGATCTTCTGCGACAGGTCACCACGCGCCACCGCGGTGGCGACCTGCGCGATGTTACGGACCTGAGCGGTCAGGTTGCCGGCCATGCCGTTCACCGAATCGGTCAGATCACGCCACACACCGGCCACTCCGGGCACCTGCGCCTGCCCGCCGAGCCGCCCGTCGGTGCCGACCTCGCGGGCCACCCTGGTCACCTGCTCGGCGAAGGCGGAGAGCTGGTCGACCATCGTGTTGATGGTGTTCTTCAGCTCAAGGATCTCGCCCCGCGCGTCCACGTCGATCTTCTGCGACAGGTCACCACGCGCCACCGCGGTGGTCACCTGGGCGATCTGGCGGACCTGCGAAGTCAGGTTCCCGGCCATGAAGTTGACGGAGTCGGTGAGCTCCTTCCAGGTACCCGAGACGCCGTCCACCCGGGCCTGGCCGCCGAGGCGGCCCTCCGTACCCACGTCACGCGCCATCCGCGTCACCTGGTCGGCGAAGTTCGAGAGCTGCGCCACCATCGTGTTGACGGTGTTCTTCAGCTCCAGCATCTCGCCCGCGACATCCACGGTGACCTTCTGCGACAGATCACCATTGGCCACCGCGGTCGTCACCTGCGCGATGTCGCGCACCTGCCCCGTGAGGTTCCGGAACGCCGCGTTCACCGAATCGGTGAGGTCCTTCCAGGTACCCGCCGCACCCGGCACCTCGGCCTGACCGCCGAGCAAACCTTCGACACCGACCTCCCGGGCCACCCGGGTCACTTCCGAACCGAAGGCCTGGAGCTGGTCCACCATCGTGTTGACGGTGTTCTTCAGCTCCAGCATCTCGCCGGCCACATCCACCGTGACCTTCTGCGTCATGTCACCGTTGGCCACCGCCGTGGTCACCTGCGCGATGTCCCGCACCTGGGTCGTCAGGTTCCGGAAGACCGTGTTCACCGAATCGGTGAGGTCCTTCCAGGTACCCGCCGCACCCGGCACCTTCGCCTGACCACCGAGCAGACCCTCGCCACCGACCTCGCTGGCCACCCGGGTCACTTCGTCCGCGAAGAGCCGCAGCGTGTCGGTCATCTGGTTGATGGTCTCGGCCAGTTGCGCGACCTCGCCGCGAGCGCTCACCGTGACCTTCTGGGACAGGTCGCCGTTGGCGACCGCCGTCGTCACCTCGGCGATACCACGGACCTGGGAGGTGAGGTTCCCGGCCATCGTGTTGACGGAGTCGGTGAGGTCCTTCCACACACCCGCCACACCCGGCACGGTCGCCTGGCCGCCGAGCTCACCCTCGGTGCCCACCTCACGGGCGACCCGGGTCACCTCGGAGGAGAACGACGACAGCTGGTCGACCATCGTGTTGACGGTGTTCTTCAGCTGGAGCATCTCGCCGGCCACATGGACCGTGACCTTCCGCGACAGATCGCCCTTGGCGACCGCCGTCGTCACCAGGGCGATGTCGCGCACCTGCGCGGTCAGCCGGTACGCCATGGTGTTCACGGAGTCCGTGAGGTCCTTCCACGACCCGGACATCCCGCGCACCTGGGCCTGTCCACCCAGCTTGCCTTCGGTGCCCACCTCGACCGCGACCCTCGTCACCTGCTCGGTGAACGCGGACAGCTGATCGACCAGACTGTTGACCGTGCGGGCGACCTTCAGGAACTCGCCGCGCAGGGGCCTCACCGTCTCGTCGGACGTGTGCGAACGCAGCTCCATGCGCTGTTCGAGATCACCGTCGGCCACCGCCGACAGCACCCGCCCGACCTCCGAGACCGGGCGGGCCAGATCGTCGACCAGCTCGTTGGAGGCGTCGATCGCGGCGGCCCAGGAACCCTCGCAGGCGCCCGTCTCCAGCCGTTCGGTGAGCTTGCCCTCGCGTCCGACCACCCGCCGTACCCGGGCCAGCTCACCGGTGAGATGCAGATTCCGGTCGGCGACCTCGTTGAAGACCGCCGCGATCTCCGCCATCACACCGTCGCCCGAGACGGTCAGACGCCTGCGGAAATTCCCGTCGCGCATTGCCACGAGGCCCGCCAGCAGTCTGTTGAGCGCCGCCGCGTCGACGTCGATGGTTCCATTGCGTTGTTTCTTCACGGACTGTCCGCCTTTTGTGCGCGTGCTTTTGCCCCGCGCCGCCACGCCAGACTCCACCGTGTCCCTCCCGCAGGGGTTGACCGTATCGCTCGGGCCGTATCTGGGAGCTTGCCCAGTTCTTCTTTGGCTCACCGCCACAGTCCACCGTCGACGGGTGACCATGGGGACGTCAAATCGTTGAAACGTACCAGGCCGTACGCAGCCGGGGTGCAAGCTCCAACGGTTGTCCCGCATCACTCTGTTGAGAAGGCCACACTTGTCCGGTCACAGGTCGGTTCCTGGTCGCTCCCGTTCCGAAGTCGCCCCTCGTGTACCCGGCACGCAGACCGAGCGTCTAGCCTGGCAGGCGAATCGAAGCGGCGAGAAACGGGCACAGGACTCGGGGAAGCGACGAGACACCACATGGGGAGTTCTGTGATCACCGCGCGTGCGGCCGCCACCTTCGACCCGGTCGGGCGCTCCGTCGCGACCGCCCGCGCCTTCGTCCGCGACACCCTCCAGGGATGGGGCTACACGGACGTCGTCGACGACGCGGTCGTCCTCACCAGCGAGCTGGTGACCAACGCCGTGGTCCACGCGGGCACCGCCGCCGACGTACTGTGCCTGCGCACGGAGGACGGCGTCCGGATCGAGGTCTCCGACCACTATCCGGAACGCGAGATCCCGCTCCAGAGCTCGGGCCCGGACTTCGGCAGCCCGGACCGCGAGAACGGCCGCGGACTGCTGCTCTGCGCGGCACTCGCCACACGGTGGGGCGTCGAGTACTCACCCACCCGCAAGCATGTCTGGTTCCAGCTCGATCTCCCCGAGCGCCCGGTGGGCATCCGCTCGGCGGGACCGCTGCTCCCCGTGGGGCTGCTCCCCGTCACCGACGAGCGTGTCAGGGTGGCGGTCGTCCAGATCGACAGCACCGGCTCCATCGCGGCCTGGAACGAGGACGCCTCGTTCCTCTTCGGCCACAACACCGATCAGGTCACCGGGAAGCAGCTCACCGACTTCACCGCCTGGCCCCAGACCCCCGGCACCAACACGGGCATCGTCGACGCCCTCCAGCTCTCGCGCTGGGAGGGCAGTTACGGCATCCGCGGCGCCGACGGCCGGACCATCCCCGTCTACGCCTCGCACCTGAGGGTCCGCGACACCCACGGGGAGCCCTCGACCGTCTGTCTGCTCGTCCGCGACTACGAACGCGCGGTGCTCCAGTCACCGGCCCGCACACCGGTGTCCGACGCCAACGCCGAGAGCGGCAAGACCGACCCGTTCGAGATCTTCATCGGCTCCCCCGCCCCCGACGACCTCGACGGCCTGCTCCAGCGCACGGTCGAACGGGCCCGCGACATGCTCGACGCCGACGCGGCCTTCCTCCTGCTGGCGACGGACGACGAAACGGAACTGGAGGTACGGGCCACCACCGGTCTGCCCTCCGCCCGCCAGCGTTTCGCCCGGGTCCCGGTGGAGGCCGGAACCGGACGGTACGGATCAGCCCGGATGCCCGCAGTCCACGAGGACCTCGACATCGTCCCGGGCGCCGTCCCGCTGCTGGGCGGCACCGGAATGCGTTCCGTCGTCACCGTCCCGCTGAAGGTCGAAGGGCGGCTCACCGGCTCGCTGGGTGTCGCCGCCGAAGCGGCCGGCCGCTACTCGAACGAGGAGGCCCTGCGCCTTCAGTTCGCCGCGGACCGGATCGCGCTCGCGGTCGAATCTGCCCGCCTGGGCGAGCTGGAACGCCTCCGTCGCGGTTCCCTCTCCTTCCTCGTCGAGGCCTCCGACCTGCTCGCCGGCACCCTCGACCGGGACCAGACCCTGGCGCTGATGGCCCAGATGACGGTCCCGACCCTGGCCACCTGGTGCGCCGTGTACACGATCGCCGACCAGTCGTCCGAGCCGTACCTCTCCTATGTGCTGCACGAGGACGAGGAGCGCATCGACGGCCTCAAGGCCCTGCTCTCCAAGATCGCACCGCCGGACCCGGTACCTACCCCTGGCGCACGGGTCTGGGCCGCCCCGTCCGAGGCCGCCCGCCAGGCCGCCCTGCGCAGTTCGATGCGGACCCTCGGCCTCGGTGAGACCGGCCGGCTCGGCGAACCGGGCAGGCTCGGCCCCGGCATCCGCACGACGCTCGCCACCGCAGCCGCCGTGGGCGGCGAGACGGTGGTCCTGCCACTTGTGGCCCGTAACCGCGTCATCGGCATGCTCACGCTCGGGAAGCCCTCCGACGACCACTTCCGCCAGGAGATCCTGGAACTGGCCGAGGACCTCTCCCGCCGCGCCGCCCTGGCCCTCGACAACGCGCGCCTCTACTCGGAGCGCATGGCGATCAGCCAGTCCTTGCAGCGCAGCCTGCTGCCGCCCGGACTCCCCGAGGTCCCCAATGTCGAGATCGAGGTCATCTACCGCGCGGCTGGCGAGGGCAACGAGGTCGGCGGCGATTTCTACGACGTCTTCCCGATCCGCGACGGCGCCTACGGCTTCGCCATCGGCGACGTATGCGGTACGGGCCCCGAGGCCGCGGCCGTCACGGGCCTCGCCCGCCACGCCCTGCGCCTCCTCGCCCGCGAGGGCTTCGGCGGCCCCGCCGTCCTGGAGCGCCTCAACGCCGCCATCCTGGACGAGGGCGCCCGCAGCCGCTTCCTCACCCTCCTGTACGGCGAGCTGTGGCCCCAGGAGGACGGCAGTGCACTCCTCAAGGTGGTCTGCGCGGGGCACCCGCTGCCGCTGCGCCTGCGTCAGGACGGTTCGGTCGAAGCAGCGGCAGAGCCACAGCCTCTGCTGGGCGTCATCGAGGACCTCGAACTGTACGAGCAGACGGTCACCCTAGCCCCGGGCGATGTCCTGCTGTGCGTCACCGACGGCGTCACGGAACGCCGCGAGGGCACCAGGATGCTCGGCGACGACGGTCTGGCGGACGTCCTGGCGACCTGCACCGGCCTCACCGCGGGTGCGGTGGCGGCTCGCATCCTGCGGGCAGTGGAACGCTTCGCCGCCGAGCCGGCCTCGGACGACATGGCCATCCTCGCCATGCGCGTCCCGGAACCGCCCACCGCCTGAGGGCTGTCCCGTAGTCCACCGACGCCCTGCGCCCTGTGGCTGAATGCCTGCCATTCTCATGGCCATGGACGACTGGTATCCGCAAGCGGCCGGTGGGGCACGGTTCGACTGGGGCCCCACGGGCGCGGAACGGCTCTCGTCGGCGGTCGCGTGTCTGGTGGTGATCGACGTGCTGTCATTCACCACCTCGGTGACGGTGGCCGTGGAATCCGGTACCCGGGTCTTCCCGTATGCCTGGCGTGACGCGTCGGCATCGGTCTTCGCCGACCGGATGGACGCGCAACTGGCCGTGGGACGGCGCATGGCCACATCGGCATCCCCTTGGTCGTTGTCGCCGGCGGCGCTGAGAGAGGCGCCCTTCACCCCGCGTCTGGCCCTGCCTTCCCCCAACGGCTCGGCGATCTCTGCCGCGGCCGGTGGGTCGGTGGTCGTTGCGGGCTGTCTGCGCAATGCGACGGCGGTGGGCCGCTGGCTCGCCCTCAACGGGTACGGGACGCTCGCCCGTCCCGTTGCCGTGATCGCCTCGGGCGAGCGATGGCCGGACGGCAGCCTGCGCCCCGCGTTGGAGGACCTCCTGGGTGCGGGAGCCGGTCTCGCGGCGCTCAGGAAGCAGCGTGGCGGGCCTCTGTCGCCCGAGGCGGCCACAGCTGCCGCGTGCTTCGAGGCAACGCCGGATGTCATTGCCGCGGTATCCGCCGGCGCATCCGGTCAGGAGCTCATCTCAGGCGGCTTCCCCGACGACGTAGGCATCGCAACGGAGTTGAACGTCTCCGATGTCGTACCGGTCCTCACCGACGGGGCGTTCACGGCAGCCGGATAACTTCCGTACAAACAGGAAAGGCCTCCGCCAGCTGGCGGAGGCCTTTCCTGTTCTTCGGAGCCCCAATGCGGAATCGAACCGCAGACCTTCTCCTTACCATGGAGACGCTCTACCGACTGAGCTATTGGGGCGCGCTGCGCTGTGCAACGAGATAAAGCATACCCTGAACTCGGGGATGCTCAAAACCACTGGTCGCAGCCGACTCTGACGGGCTCTCACTGCATCCCGTACCGCCCCCGCCCGTGACGATGGCGGGACCTGACCGAACAGCCCGGCAGTCCGCGCGTACGGTCATCGGACAGGCCACGAAACGCAGAAAAGCCCCGTGTCCACAAGGACACGGGGCTTTCCCGTAAAAGGAGTTCGGCGGCGTCCTACTCTCCCACAGGGTCCCCCCTGCAGTACCATCGGCGCTGAAAGGCTTAGCTTCCGGGTTCGGAATGTAACCGGGCGTTTCCCTAACGCAATGACCACCGAAACACTATGAAATAAACAACACCGGAACAACACGGCCGTTCGTTATTTCAGAACTAACACAGTGGACGCGAGCAACTGAGGACAAGCCCTCGGCCTATTAGTACCAGTCAGCTCCACCCGTTACCGGGCTTCCACATCTGGCCTATCAACCCAGTCGTCTACTGGGAGCCTTAACCAATCAAGTTGGTGGGAATACTCATCTCGAAGCAGGCTTCCCGCTTAGATGCTTTCAGCGGTTATCCTTTCCGAACGTAGCCAACCAGCCATGCCCTTGGCAGAACAACTGGCACACCAGAGGTTCGTCCGTCCCGGTCCTCTCGTACTAGGGACAGCCCTTCTCAATATTCCTACGCGCACAGCGGATAGGGACCGAACTGTCTCACGACGTTCTAAACCCAGCTCGCGTACCGCTTTAATGGGCGAACAGCCCAACCCTTGGGACCGACTCCAGCCCCAGGATGCGACGAGCCGACATCGAGGTGCCAAACCATCCCGTCGATATGGACTCTTGGGGAAGATCAGCCTGTTATCCCCGGGGTACCTTTTATCCGTTGAGCGACAGCGCTTCCACAAGCCACTGCCGGATCACTAGTCCCGACTTTCGTCCCTGCTCGACCCGTCGGTCTCACAGTCAAGCTCCCTTGTGCACTTACACTCAACACCTGATTGCCAACCAGGCTGAGGGAACCTTTGGGCGCCTCCGTTACTCTTTAGGAGGCAACCGCCCCAGTTAAACTACCCATCAGACACTGTCCCTGATCCGGATCACGGACCCAGGTTAGACATCCAGCACGACCAGAGTGGTATTTCAACGGCGACTCCACAACCACTGGCGTGGCTGCTTCAAAGTCTCCCACCTATCCTACACAAGCCGAACCGAACACCAATATCAAACTGTAGTAAAGGTCCCGGGGTCTTTCCGTCCTGCTGCGCGAAACGAGCATCTTTACTCGTAGTGCAATTTCACCGGGCCTATGGTTGAGACAGTCGAGAAGTCGTTACGCCATTCGTGCAGGTCGGAACTTACCCGACAAGGAATTTCGCTACCTTAGGATGGTTATAGTTACCACCGCCGTTTACTGGCGCTTAAGTTCTCAGCTTCGCCGACCCGAAAGTCAGCTAACCGGTCCCCTTAACGTTCCAGCACCGGGCAGGCGTCAGTCCGTATACATCGCCTTACGGCTTCGCACGGACCTGTGTTTTTAGTAAACAGTCGCTTCTCGCTGGTCTCTGCGGCCACCCCCAGCTCATGGAGTAAATCCAATCACCAGTGATGGCCCCCCTTCTCCCGAAGTTACGGGGGCATTTTGCCGAGTTCCTTAACCATAGTTCACCCGAACGCCTCGGTATTCTCTACCTGACCACCTGAGTCGGTTTAGGGTACGGGCCGCCATGAAACTCGCTAGAGGCTTTTCTCGACAGCATAGGATCATCCACTTCACCACAATCGGCTCGGCATCAGGTCTCAGACTATATGCACGACGGATTTGCCTACCGTGCGTCCTACACCCTTACCCCGGGACAACCACCGCCCGGGCTGGACTACCTTCCTGCGTCACCCCATCGCTTACCTACTACCACCTTGGTTCATCGGCTCCACCACTACCCTCAACTCCGAAGAGATCGGGCCGGCTTCACGGACTTAGCATTAATGGGCTCAGTACTGGGCGTTTCAAAGCGGGTACCGGAATATCAACCGGTTGTCCATCGACTACGCCTGTCGGCCTCGCCTTAGGTCCCGACTTACCCTGGGCAGATCAGCTTGACCCAGGAACCCTTAGTCAATCGGCGCACACGTTTCTCACGTGTGTATCGCTACTCATGCCTGCATTCTCACTCGTGAACCGTCCACAACTCGCTTCCGCGGCTGCTTCACCCGGCACACGACGCTCCCCTACCCATCCGTACTCCCGTTGGGGATTAATGTACGAATGACACGACTTCGGCGGTACGCTTGAGCCCCGCTACATTGTCGGCGCGGAATCACTTGACCAGTGAGCTATTACGCACTCTTTCAAGGGTGGCTGCTTCTAAGCCAACCTCCTGGTTGTCTCTGCGACTCCACATCCTTTCCCACTTAGCGTACGCTTAGGGGCCTTAGTCGATGCTCTGGGCTGTTTCCCTCTCGACCATGGAGCTTATCCCCCACAGTCTCACTGCCGTGCTCTCACTTACCGGCATTCGGAGTTTGGCTAAGGTCAGTAACCCGGTAGGGCCCATCGCCTATCCAGTGCTCTACCTCCGGCAAGAAACACACGACGCTGCACCTAAATGCATTTCGGGGAGAACCAGCTATCACGGAGTTTGATTGGCCTTTCACCCCTAACCACAGGTCATCCCCCAGGTTTTCAACCCTGGTGGGTTCGGTCCTCCACGAAGTCTTACCTCCGCTTCAACCTGCCCATGGCTAGATCACTCCGCTTCGGGTCTTGAGCGTGCTACTGAAACGCCCTATTCGGACTCGCTTTCGCTACGGCTTCCCCACACGGGTTAACCTCGCAACACACCGCAAACTCGCAGGCTCATTCTTCAAAAGGCACGCAGTCACGACTGCATGTGCAAGCACATACAGCGACGCTCCCACGGCTTGTAGGCACACGGTTTCAGGTACTATTTCACTCCGCTCCCGCGGTACTTTTCACCATTCCCTCACGGTACTATCCGCTATCGGTCACCAGGGAATATTTAGGCTTAGCGGGTGGTCCCGCCAGATTCACACGGGATTTCTCGGGCCCCGTGCTACTTGGGTGTCTCTCAAACGAGCCGTCAATGTTTCAGCTACGGGGGTCTTACCCTCTACGCCGGACCTTTCGCATGTCCTTCGCCTACATCAACGGTTTCTGACTCGTCCCACGGCCGGCAGACCGCAGAAGAGAGATCCCACAACCCCGCATGCGCAACCCCTGCCGGGTATCACACGCATACGGTTTGGCCTCATCCAGTTTCGCTCGCCACTACTCCCGGAATCACGGTTGTTTTCTCTTCCTGAGGGTACTGAGATGTTTCACTTCCCCTCGTTCCCTCCACACTGCCTATGTGTTCAGCAGCGGGTGACAGCCCATGACGACTGCCGGGTTTCCCCATTCGGACACCCCCGGATCAAAGCTCGGTTGACAGCTCCCCGGGGCCTATCGTGGCCTCCCACGTCCTTCATCGGTTCCTGGTGCCAAGGCATCCACCGTGCGCCCTTAAAAACTTGGCCACAGATGCTCGCGTCCACTGTGCAGTTCTCAAACAACGACCAGCCACCCATCACCCCGCTCCGAAGAACAGGTTCACTGGGGCCGGCAACTGAAGGCGACCATACGGCCGTACCCTCAGATACCCAACAACGTGCCCGACTCGACCTGCCGTCCCCCACGTTCCACGCCGAAGCAGTACTAGTGAAAAACAACCTGTCGTGCCGAATAGTCAACGTTCCACCCATGAGCAACCACCGTCGAACATTTGCCGACGTAGTGGCCTCTGACCAGGCAAGCCCGGTAAGAAGTGCTCCTTAGAAAGGAGGTGATCCAGCCGCACCTTCCGGTACGGCTACCTTGTTACGACTTCGTCCCAATCGCCAGTCCCACCTTCGACAGCTCCCTCCCACAAGGGGTTGGGCCACCGGCTTCGGGTGTTACCGACTTTCGTGACGTGACGGGCGGTGTGTACAAGGCCCGGGAACGTATTCACCGCAGCAATGCTGATCTGCGATTACTAGCAACTCCGACTTCATGGGGTCGAGTTGCAGACCCCAATCCGAACTGAGACCGGCTTTTTGAGATTCGCTCCGCCTCGCGGCATCGCAGCTCATTGTACCGGCCATTGTAGCACGTGTGCAGCCCAAGACATAAGGGGCATGATGACTTGACGTCGTCCCCACCTTCCTCCGAGTTGACCCCGGCAGTCTCCTGTGAGTCCCCATCACCCCGAAGGGCATGCTGGCAACACAGAACAAGGGTTGCGCTCGTTGCGGGACTTAACCCAACATCTCACGACACGAGCTGACGACAGCCATGCACCACCTGTACACCGACCACAAGGGGGGCACCATCTCTGATGCTTTCCGGTGTATGTCAAGCCTTGGTAAGGTTCTTCGCGTTGCGTCGAATTAAGCCACATGCTCCGCTGCTTGTGCGGGCCCCCGTCAATTCCTTTGAGTTTTAGCCTTGCGGCCGTACTCCCCAGGCGGGGAACTTAATGCGTTAGCTGCGGCACCGACGACGTGGAATGTCGCCAACACCTAGTTCCCAACGTTTACGGCGTGGACTACCAGGGTATCTAATCCTGTTCGCTCCCCACGCTTTCGCTCCTCAGCGTCAGTAATGGCCCAGAGATCCGCCTTCGCCACCGGTGTTCCTCCTGATATCTGCGCATTTCACCGCTACACCAGGAATTCCGATCTCCCCTACCACACTCTAGCCTGCCCGTATCGAATGCAGACCCGGGGTTAAGCCCCGGGCTTTCACATCCGACGTGACAAGCCGCCTACGAGCTCTTTACGCCCAATAATTCCGGACAACGCTTGCGCCCTACGTATTACCGCGGCTGCTGGCACGTAGTTAGCCGGCGCTTCTTCTGCAGGTACCGTCACTCTCGCTTCTTCCCTGCTGAAAGAGGTTTACAACCCGAAGGCCGTCATCCCTCACGCGGCGTCGCTGCATCAGGCTTTCGCCCATTGTGCAATATTCCCCACTGCTGCCTCCCGTAGGAGTCTGGGCCGTGTCTCAGTCCCAGTGTGGCCGGTCGCCCTCTCAGGCCGGCTACCCGTCGTCGCCTTGGTAGGCCATCACCCCACCAACAAGCTGATAGGCCGCGGGCTCATCCTTCACCGCCGGAGCTTTCAACCCCGTCCCATGCGGGACAGAGTGTTATCCGGTATTAGACCCCGTTTCCAGGGCTTGTCCCAGAGTGAAGGGCAGATTGCCCACGTGTTACTCACCCGTTCGCCACTAATCCACCCCGAAGGGCTTCATCGTTCGACTTGCATGTGTTAAGCACGCCGCCAGCGTTCGTCCTGAGCCAGGATCAAACTCTCCGTGAATGTTTTCCCGTGATCGGGACAACACAACACGAGAGCGGAACGACCGGACGGAATAAGACCGGTCGTTCACAGCGTCCTCGCTGTGTAATTGCCTACCGGGTCAGTGACCCCGTAGGACTTTCAAAGGAACCACCAACCTGCCGAAGCAGGCCGGGGTATCAACATATCTGGCGTTGACTTTTGGCACGCTGTTGAGTTCTCAAGGAACGGACGCTTCCTTTGTACTCACCCTCTCGGGCTTTCCTCCGGGCTTTTCCCTTCGGTCTTGCGTTTCCGACTCTATCAGACTCTTTCGTGTCCGATTCCCGGTCGAAGCGGGCCCTGCTCTCGCTTTCCAGTTCTTCGCTTTCGCGCTTCCCTTTCCGGCGGCTCCAACCTTACCAGACTCTTTTTCGTTCCGTTTCCGGTCCGAATTTGAATTCCGGTGACCTTTGGAATGGCCTTGCCTTTCGGCGGATCCGACTTTATCAGAAGTTCTGAGTCGGAATTCCCGCCCCGTCCTGGACGCTCAGCGCACACGAGTGTGCGCGGTGCTTCCCGGTCAGGCGGAGCCGTAAACGTACTGGAGCGGGGCGCCCCGATGCAAATCGGGGGCCCCGCTCCGGAGTTCGTGCCTGTCCGCGTCAGACCTCGACGACGACCGGAAGGATCATCGGGCGGCGACGGTAGGTGTCGGAGACCCACTTGCCCACCGTGCGGCGGACGAGCTGCTGGACCTGGTGCGGCTCCAGCACGCCGTCCTGGGCGGACCTGTTGATGGCTTCCTCGATCTTCGGCACGACCGCGCTGAACGCCGAGTCGTCGATGCCGGAACCGCGGGCGTGGATGTCCGGTCCGCCCGTGATCTTGCCGGAGGAGCTGTCGACCACGATGAAGACGGAGATGATGCCCTCTTCACCGAGGATCCGCCGGTCCTTGAGCGAGGTCTCGGTGACATCGCCGACCGAGAGACCGTCGACGTAGACGTAACCCGCCTGGACCTTGCCGACGATCTTGGCCCGGCCGTCGACGAGGTCGACGACGACGCCGTCCTCGGCGATGACGATGTGGTCCTTGGGCACGCCGGTGAGCGCGCCCAGTTCGGCGTTGGCCCTCAGATGGCGCCATTCGCCGTGGACCGGCATCAGGTTCTTCGGCTTGCAGATGTTGTAGAAGTACAGCAGCTCGCCGGCCGAGGCGTGGCCCGAGACGTGGACCTTCGCGTTGCCCTTGTGGACGACGTTGGCGCCCCAGCGGGTCAGGCCGTTGATCACGCGGTAGACCGCGTTCTCGTTGCCGGGGATCAGGGACGACGCCAGGATCACCGTGTCGCCCGGGACGATCCGGATCTGGTGGTCGCGGTTGGCCATCCGGGACAGCGCCGCCATCGGCTCGCCCTGGGAGCCCGTGCAGACCAGCACGACCTCGTCGTCCGGCAGGTCGTCGAGGGTCTTGACGTCGACGACCAGGCCCGCGGGGACCTTCAAGTAGCCGAGGTCACGGGCGATACCCATGTTGCGGACCATCGAGCGGCCGACGAAGGCGACCCTGCGGCCGTACTCGTGTGCCGCGTCGAGGATCTGCTGGATGCGGTGCACGTGGCTGGCGAAGCTCGCCACGATGATGCGCTTCTGGGCGTTGGCGAAGACCGTGCGCAGGACGTTGGAGATGTCCCGCTCGGGCGGCACGAAGCCCGGGACCTCTGCGTTCGTCGAGTCGGAGAGGAGGAGGTCGATGCCTTCCTCGCTCAGCCGGGCGAAGGCGTGCAGGTCGGTGAGCCGGCCGTCCAGCGGGAGCTGGTCCATCTTGAAGTCGCCGGTCGCGACGGCCATGCCCGCGGGGGTGCGGATGGCAACCGCGAGGGCGTCCGGGATGGAGTGGTTGACCGCGATGAACTCGCAGTCGAACACGCCGATGCGCTCGCGCTGGCCCTCCGCCACTTCGAGGGTGTACGGACGGATGCGGTGCTCCTGGAGCTTCGCCTCGATCAGCGCGAGGGTCAGCTTGGAGCCGATGAGGGGGATGTCCGGCTTCAGACGCAGCAGATACGGGACACCACCGATGTGGTCCTCGTGGCCGTGCGTGAGGACGATGCCCTCAATGTCGTCGAGACGGTCCCGGATCGTGGTGAAGTCCGGCAGGATCAGGTCGATTCCGGGCTGCTCTTCCTCGGGGAAGAGAACTCCGCAGTCGACGATGAGCAGGCGGCCGCCGTACTCGAAGACCGTCATGTTGCGGCCGATTTCGCCGAGACCTCCGAGCGGGGTGACCCGGAGGCCGCCCTTCGGGAGCTTCGGCGGGGTGCCGAGTTCGGGATGCGGATGACTCAAAAGACTCTCCTTACCACGCACGCCACGTACCGCTTGGGCACGTGGCGCGCATGTCATTCGTGCACTTGCTGTTGTCTGTTTTTCGCTCTTGCGAGTGTTCTTCGCGTATTCAGTTGTGAAGTCTGTGGTTACAGCTCTACCCCGCCGGCGGCGAGATCGATCTTGAGCTGAGCCGTTTCCTGCTCGGTGAGCTCCACCAGCGGGAGGCGCAGCGGGCCTGCGGGGAGGCCTTGGAGAGCCAGGGCGGCCTTGGTGGTGATCACACCCTGAGTACGGAACATTCCGGTGAAGACCGGCAGGAGCTTCTGGTGGATCTCCGTGGCCTTCTGGACGTCGCCGCCGATGTGGGCCTCGATGAGGGCGCGAAGGTCGGGGGTGACGACGTGGCCGACGACGGAGACGAATCCGATGGCGCCGACCGAGAGCAGCGGCAGGTTGAGCATGTCGTCGCCGGAGTACCAGGCGAGGCCGGAGCGGGCGATGGCCCAGCTCGCGCGGCCGAGGTCACCCTTTGCGTCCTTGTTGGCGACGATGCGCGGGTGCTCGGCGAGCCTCACCAGCGTCTCCGTGTCGATCGGCACACCGCTGCGGCCGGGGATGTCGTAGAGCATCACCGGCAGTCCTGTGGCGTCGGCGATCGCCGTGAAGTGGCGGAAGAGGCCTTCCTGCGGCGGCTTGTTGTAGTACGGCGTCACAGCGAGGAGGCCGTGGGCACCGGAGCGTTCGGCCGTACGGGCGAGTTCGATGCTGTGCCGGGTGTCGTTGGTGCCGATGCCGGCGACGACATGGGCCCGGTCTCCCACGGCTTCCAGTACCGCCCTTACGAGCTGGTCTTTCTCCGCGTCGCTGGTGGTCGGGGACTCGCCGGTGGTGCCGTTGACGACCAGGCCGTCGTTGCCTGCGTCCACCAGATGGGCGGCGAGCCGCTGGGCACCGTCGAGGTCGAGTGCGCCGTCCGCCGTGAAGGGCGTGACCATAGCGGTGAGGACCCGCCCGAAGGGGGTCTGCGGAGTGGAGATCGGAGCCATGGGTAACACGCTACTCGCTGCTCAGGGCCCAATGCCCCCTCGGGGGGACAAGCGATAGGAGCCCGGCACTGCCTGCTCGGGGGTTCAGGCAGTGCCGGGTCCGTTTGATCAGCCTAGATGAACTTCACGAAAGGCCGCAATATGGACACCGCCTACGGGGCTACGCGTCCGTTTTTGTTGAAGGCTGCATGGGTGAGCGGCATGAGGCGGGCCCAGTGCTCCTCCATCTGCTGGCCGACCATCTCGATCTCGCGCTGCGGGAAGGACGGCACCTTCGCCAGCTCGTGCTGGGTGCGCAGGCCGAGAAAGTGCATCAGCGAGCGGGCGTTGCACGTGGCGTACATCGAGGAGAAGAGGCCGACGGGGAGCACGGCGCGGGCGACCTCCCGGGCCACTCCCGCGGCGAGCATCTCCTGGTACGCCTCGTACGCCTGGCGGTAGGAGTCCTCCATGACGCGGCCGGTGAGCTCCTGTTGGGCCTGGGTGCCCTCGACGAACTCGTACTTGCCGGGGCGGCCCTGCTGGACGAGCTTGCGGGAGGCGTCCGGGACGTAGAAGACCGGCTCCAGCTCCCGGTAGCGGCCCGATTCCTCGTTGTACGACCAGCCGACGCGGTGGCGCATGAACTCGCGGAACACGAAGATCGGGGCGCTGATGAAGAAGGTCATCGAGTTGTGCTCGAACGGGCTGCCGTGGCGGTCACGCATCAGGTAGTTGATGAGTCCCTTGGAGCGCTCGGGGTCCTTGGTGACCTCCTCCAGGGACTGCTCGCCAGCCGTGGAGACGCGGGCCGCGAACAGGACGTCGGAGTCGCCCGCGGCGTGTTTCACCAGCTCAACGGTGACATCGCTGCGGAAGCTGGGCTTTGCGGGCTCGGGGGTCTCGGTCACCGGCGGGGTCCTTCCAGTTGCGTCGCTCGGGCGGCGCCCACTCTACGGGCCACCACTGACAACCGGGCCGGAAGGGCCGTCCAGGGATTTCTTCGACGAATTCGGCGATTCGGGGCACCGATCGGGCCCGCCGAGCGTCTGACTCAATAGCAGCATCCGTAACAGAGTTCAAGGAGACCTTCCTCATGTTCCGCCGGCGTGAATCCGTCCCGTTCTCGTTCGTGGCCGAGAGCGACCGATTCCGCAGCAACGTCACTCCCCCGCCCCGGGAGCGCGCCACCGTCTCCCAGCTGGCCGGCCGTTCCCTCGTCGGACTGACCGTGGTCGCCGGCCTCGTCGGGTCACTGATCCTCGGCCTGCCCGCGCTCAGCCCCGCCCAGAGCCCCTCCCACGCCGAGCAGACCGAGGCCGGCCAGGGGCACTGACACGTACGGGCCCCCTGGGGTGGTCGGGTCGGCGGCCTCCTCGGTAGCCTCACCGGGCACAGCAATCGAGCGTGTTTGTGAGTGAGGATCAGTCGTGCCCCTGCCCTTCCTGACGGCCGACCGTGTGTTTGACGCCAGCGCCGAGGACATCGCGCTGCCGTTCGACGACCACGACAGCTGGCGGCGCCCGTACCGCCCCGGCCCCTGGCGGGTCGCGGCGGCGGCCTTCCTGCTGCTGCTCGCGTCCTTCGTCCTGCTCGCGGGAATGATCATCGCGTTCGCCGGGGAGGTGCCGGGCTCGGCCGTATGTCTGGGGCTCGCCCTCGTGATCATCGTCTGCGCGCTGCGGCTGCTGCGGGTCGGTACCTGGGTCAGCCGGCACGGCGTGCGCCGGGTGGGCTTCTTCACCAGCTTCACCGTGCCGTGGAACCGGGTCACCGCCATCCGTACGGTGCAGCAGCCGGTGAAGTGGCTCGGGTTCCCGCGCACGGTCCAGGGGCAGGCGCTGATCCTCGTACGCCAGGGGGGCCAGCCGGTTCCGCCGCTGCTCACCGACAGCAACGCCGACTTCCTGACCCGGAGCGAGGCGTTCGACCGCGCCGCCGACACGGTGGAGGCGTGGGGGGACGAGTACCGGCAGGTCTGAGGCCCCGGACAGTTCGGCGGGACGCCCGCCCGGCCCCTTCAGGGGGTGCTGGGCCGGGCGTCCTTCATGTGCAGGGCGATGGCGCGCTGCATGGCCTTGCGGGCCCGCGGGGTGTCCCTGGCGTCCTGGTAGGCGACGGCGAGGCGGAACCAGCAGCGCCAGTCGTCCGGGGTGTCCTCGGTCTCCTCGCGGCGGCGGGCGAACACGGCGTCGGCCGAGTCACGGTCGATCCGGCCGGACGGGGTGCGGACCAGTTCGTCGACCGGCAGGCCGCCCTCCGCGTCGAGCTCGGCGGCCAGTGCGTTCGCCCGCGAGACGAACTGAGTGTTCTTCCAGAGGAACCAGATGCCGATCACCGGCAGGATCAGCACCGCGACCCCGAAGGTGACCGTCAGCAGCGTGCCGTGCCGGATGAGCAGCACGCCACGGCTGCCGACCAGTGCGAAGTAGAAGACCAGGACGGCGGCGGTGACGAAGTATGTGATCTTTGCGCGCATGGCAGGGCTCAGTCAGTTCAGGTCGAGGAAGTGTTCCAGGCCGAACGTGAGGCCGGGAGTGGTCACCACGCGGCGTACGCCGAGCAGGATGCCCGGCATGAAGCTGCTGTGGTGCAGGGAGTCGTGGCGGATGGTGAGCGTCTCTCCCTCGCCGCCGAGCAGCACTTCCTGGTGCGCGAGGAGGCCGCGGAGCCGGATCGCGTGGACGGGGACCCCGTCGACGTCCGCGCCGCGGGCACCGTTCAGCGCCGTGGCGGTGGCGTCCGGCTGCGGGGCGCAGCCGGCCTTCCGGCGGGCGTCGGCGATCAGCTGGGCGGTGCGGGTGGCGGTGCCCGAGGGGGCGTCGGCCTTGTTGGGGTGGTGCAGTTCGACGACCTCGACGGACTCGAAGTAGCGGGCGGCCTGCTCCGCGAACTTCATCGTGAGGACGGCGCCGATGGAGAAGTTCGGCGCGATGAGCACACCGGTCTCCGGGGAGCCGGAGAGCCAGGTGTTCAGCTGCGCGAGCCGTTCGTCGGACCAGCCCGTCGTACCGACGACGGCGTGGATGCCGTGCCGGACACAGAAGTCGAGGTTGTCCATCACCGACGCGGGGGTGGTGAGCTCGACGACGACCTGGGCGCCGGATTCCGTGAGGGTCTCCAGCTTGTCGCCACGGCCCAGCGCGGCCACCAGCTCCATGTCGTCGGCGGCCTCGACGGCTCGTACCGCCTCGGATCCGATCCGGCCCTTGGCGCCGAGAACGGCCACGCGCAGCTTGCTCATTGCTCTGGTTCCTTAACGGTGGGGTTAGGAGACCGCTTCTTCGAGGCGGTCGGCCTGCTTGTCCTTGAGCGGGCCGATGACGGAGAGGGAGGGGCGGTGTCCTAGGACCTCGTCCGCGACCTCGCGCACGTCGTCGGGGGTGACCTGTGCCATCCGGGCCAGCATGTCGTCGACCGACATCTGGTCGCCCCAGCACAGTTCGCTCTTGCCGATGCGGTTCATCAGCGCGCCGGTGTCCTCCAAGCCGAGGACCGTGGAGCCGGAGAGCTGCCCGATGGCGCGGCCGATCTCCTCGTCGGTCAGTCCTTCGGACGCCACCCGGTCGAGTTCGTCCCGGCAGATCTTGAGGACGTCGTGGACCTGGCTGGGCCGGCAGCCCGCGTACACCCCGAAGAGTCCGCAGTCGGCGAAGCCCGAGGTGTACGAGTACACGCTGTAGGCGAGGCCGCGCTTCTCGCGTACCTCCTGGAAGAGGCGTGAGCTCATGCCGCCGCCGAGGGCCGCGTTGAGGACGCCCAGTGCCCAGCGGCGGTCGTCGTTGCGGGCCAGGCCGGGTACGCCGAGGACGACATGGGCCTGCTCGGTCTTGCGGTTCAGCAGCTCGACCCGGCCCGCGGTGCGCAGGGTGCGGGCGCCCTCGCGCGGGGCGACCGGGACGGCGTCGGTGCGGGACAGGGCGCCCGCCCGCTCGAAGGCCTTGCGGACCTGGCGTACGACCGTGGCGTGGTCGATGTTGCCCGCGGCGGCGACGACCAGGTGCGTGGGGTCGTAGTGCTTCTTGTAGAAGCGGGCGATCCGGCCGCGGTCGAGCGCGTTGATGGTGTCGACGGTACCGAGGACCGGGCGGCCGAGGGGGGTGTCGCCGAGCATGGTGTGCGCGAACAGGTCGTGCACGCAGTCGCCCGGGTCGTCCTCGGTCATCGCGATCTCTTCGAGGATCACGCCCCGTTCGGCGTCGACGTCCTCGGCGGTGATCAGCGAGCCGGTCAGCATGTCGCAGACGATGTCGATGGCCAGCGGCAGATCGGTGTCGAGGACCCGTGCGTAGTAGCAGGTGTACTCCTTCGCCGTGAAGGCGTTCATCTCGCCGCCGACCGCGTCGATCGCGGCGGAGATGTCCAGGGCGCTGCGCTTGGCGGTGCCCTTGAAGAGGAGGTGCTCGAGGTAGTGCGTCGCGCCGTTCAGCGTGGGGGTCTCGTCGCGTGATCCGACGTTGGCCCAGATGCCGAAGGTGGCGGAGCGTACGGAGGGCAGGGTCTCGGTGACTACCCGCAGACCGCCGGGCAGGACGGTGCGGCGGACCGTACCGATGCCATCGGTGCCCTTGAGAAGCGTTTGGGTACGGGCGACGGCCCGCGCCTTCGAGGAGGCGCGGGCCGTCGTCACGGAACTACGGGACGTCACTTGGCAGCGTCGTCCTTCTTCTCGTCCTCTTCACCCTCGACGACCGGGATCAGGGAGAGCTTGCCGCGGGAGTCGATCTCGGCGATCTCGACCTGGACCTTGGCACCGACACCGAGCACGTCCTCGACGTTCTCCACGCGCTTGCCACCGGCGAGCTTGCGGATCTGCGAGATGTGCAGCAGGCCGTCCTTGCCCGGCATGAGGGAGACGAAGGCACCGAAGGTGGTGGTCTTGACGACCGTACCCAGGTAGCGCTCGCCGACCTCCGGCATGGTCGGGTTGGCGATCGAGTTGATCGTGGCGCGGGCGGCCTCGGCGGCCGGTCCGTCGGCGGCACCGATGTAGATGGTGCCGTCGTCCTCGATCGTGATGTCGGCGCCGGTGTCCTCCTGGATCTGGTTGATCATCTTGCCCTTGGGGCCGATGACCTCACCGATCTTGTCCACCGGGATCTTGACGGTGATGATCCGCGGGGCGTTCGGGGACATCTCGTCCGGGACGTCGATGGCCTCGTTCATCACGTCGAGGATGTGGAGGCGGGCGTCGCGGGCCTGCTTCAGCGCGGCGGCCAGGACCGAGGCGGGGATGCCGTCGAGCTTGGTGTCGAGCTGGAGCGCGGTGACGAACTGCTTCGTACCGGCGACCTTGAAGTCCATGTCACCGAAGGCGTCCTCCGCACCGAGGATGTCGGTGAGGGCGACGTAGTGGGTCTTGCCGTCGATCTCCTGGGAGATCAGGCCCATGGCGATACCGGCGACGGCGGCCTTGAGCGGCACACCGGCGTTCAGCAGCGACATGGTGGAGGCGCAGACCGAGCCCATGGACGTCGAGCCGTTGGAGCCCAGCGCCTCGGAGACCTGGCGGATCGCGTAGGGGAACTCCTCGCGCGTCGGCAGCACCGGCACGATGGCGCGCTCGGCGAGGGCGCCGTGGCCGATCTCGCGGCGCTTGGGCGAGCCCACGCGGCCGGTCTCACCGACGGAGTACGGCGGGAAGTTGTAGTTGTGCATGTAGCGCTTGCGGGTCACCGGGGAGAGGGTGTCCAGCTGCTGCTCCATGCGGAGCATGTTGAGGGTGGTGACGCCCAGGATCTGGGTCTCGCCACGCTCGAACAGCGCCGAGCCGTGTACCCGCGGGATGGCCTCGACCTCGGCGGCGAGCGTACGGATGTCCGTGACGCCACGGCCGTCGATGCGGACCTTGTCCTTGATGACGCGCTCGCGGACCAGCTTCTTGGTCAGCGCGCGGTACGCGGCCGAGATCTCCTTCTCGCGGCCCTCGAAGGCCGGGAGGAGCTTCTCGGCGGCGATCTCCTTGACGCGGTCCAGCTCGGCCTCGCGGTCCTGCTTACCGGCGATGGTGAGCGCCTGGGCCAGCTCGGACGTCACGGCGGCGGCGAGCGCCTCGAAGACGTCGTCCTGGTAGTCCAGGAAGACCGGGAAGTCGCCGGTGGGCTTGGCGGCCTTGGCGGCGAGGTCCGACTGGGCCTTGCAGAGGACCTTGATGAAGGGCTTCGCGGCCTCGAGACCGGCGGCGACGACCTCCTCGGTGGGGGCCTCGGCGCCGTCCTTGACGAGCTGGATGGTCTTCTCGGTGGCCTCGGCCTCGACCATCATGATCGCGACGTCGCCGTCCTCCAGGACGCGACCGGCGACGACCATGTCGAAGACGGCGTCCTCGAGCTCGGTGTGCGTCGGGAAGGCGACCCACTGGCCCTTGATCAGGGCGACACGGGTGCCGCCGACCGGGCCGGAGAAGGGCAGGCCGGCCAGCTGCGTGGAGCAGGAGGCGGCGTTGATCGCGACCACGTCGTACAGGTGGTCGGGGTTGAGCGCCATGATCGTCTCGACGATCTGGATCTCGTTGCGCAGGCCCTTCTTGAAGGAGGGGCGGAGCGGGCGGTCGATCAGGCGGCAGGTGAGGATCGCGTCCTCGGAGGGCCGGCCCTCACGACGGAAGAAGGAGCCGGGGATCTTGCCAGCGGCGTACTGCCGCTCCTCGACGTCCACCGTGAGGGGGAAGAAGTCGAGCTGGTCCTTGGGCTTCTTGGAAGCGGTGGTGGCCGACAGCACCATGGTGTCGTCGTCCAGGTACGCCACGGCGGAGCCGGCGGCCTGCTTGGCCAGGCGGCCCGTCTCGAAGCGGATGGTGCGGGTGCCGAAGGTTCCGTTGTCGATAACGGCCTCGGCGTAGTGGGTCTCGTTCTCCACTAGCGTTTTCTCCGATACATATCGTCTTCTCGCCCCCACGCCCGTGTGGCGGGGGACGTAGCGGAGAAGCCCTCCATCGGCGGGCCGGTCTTCGATCGAAGCACCCGGGTCGATGAGTCCGGGGGCCACTACCGAGGACCGGCGGCGGGGAGGTCTGCTTCTCGCTCGTCTGTCGGTCGTTCTCCGACCAGGTTACTGAGGTTCGGTTCTGCTTGGCATTTCCGGCCGTGCGGGCGAAGCGTCACGTCCGGTGGCTGCCCGCGTACGCACAATCGTACGTACAGCAAAGGGAGCGGCCCCCTCAGTGGTGGGAACCGCTCCCTTCACGGCGAACTACTTGGCGCCGCCGGCCGCACCGCGGCGGATGCCGAGGCGGTCGACCAGGGCACGGAAGCGCTGGATGTCCTTCTTGGCCAGGTACTGAAGGAGGCGGCGACGCTGGCCGACCAGGATCAGCAGGCCACGACGGGAGTGGTGGTCGTGCTTGTGCGTCTTGAGGTGCTCCGTCAGGTCCGAGATCCGGCGGGAGAGCATCGCGACCTGGACCTCGGGGGATCCGGTGTCACCCTCCTTCTGGGCGAACTCGGACATGATCTGCTTCTTCGTAGCGGCGTCGAGCGGCACGCGTACTCCTCTTGATGTTCGATGCGCCCACGAGTGCCCCTGGTCTTGATCGCAGGGGAGCTTCCATGACTCGGAGGCGAAGGTCCGATGAGCGCAGATCCCAGGATGATCCGGGAGCGCGTACACAAACGGCCGTCACACAGCGTACCAGTCCGGCGCAGCCGGGTCGGCCGGGCGGGTGCGCGGGGTCAGCTGGTGAGAGCGCGGATCGACTGGTAGAGGTCGAAAACGGCGAGGCACAGGGGGATCAGCGTCAGGAGCACACACGCTTCGGCGATCTCCAGGAAGCGCCCCCAGAACGGGGTCACTCCCTTGCGCGGCACGATCAGTCCGATGGCGGTGATCAGAGCGGCGGCGCCCGCGACGGCCGCGGCCAGCCAGATCGTACGGATGTCGAGCGCGGTGCTGTCCCCCGTGGCGGCGTCGCGCAGCATTTCGAGCGGCGGGTTCAGGGACAGGCCGAGGCCCAGGAGCACGAGTGCGCCGAGCCCCGCCGCCAGTGCGCAGCCGACCTGGGCCGTGTAACGGAACAGGTGGGAACGCATCAGCATGGCGATTCCGGTGGCGAGCGCCAGCAGCTGGCCCCAGATGCTGTCCGAGAATCCCAGGACGGCGGCGGCGCCCACGGCCACCAGCGCGCATCCGCCGACCAGGCCGACGAGCAGTTCGTGGCCGCGGCGCGCCTGGGCGGCGATGCGGTCGGCGTCGACCGGGCCCTGCGGGGCCGGTTCGGACGTCCCGTAGTCACCGGCGGTGGTGCGGGGCGGCTCGAAGCCGATGGGGAGGCGGGCGAAACGGGTGGAGAGACCGGGCAGGAAGGCGAGGACGCCCACGGAGAGCGGCGCGCACATCGCCGCGGTCTCGGCGGGTTCCAGGCCGGCGATGATCGCGACGAAGGTCACCAGTACGCCGACGGCTGCGGCGAACACGAACGCGACGAAGATTCCGTCCCCGCCGGGGGCGGCGATCATGAGGATCACCGCGACCACCAGTACGGCGGCGCAGGCGAGCAGGAACTGGAGCCTGCCGATGCCCTGCCCCTCGCTGAGCGACAGCAGCCCGGCGCCGGAGACCCCGGCGTTCGCGAGCGCGCCGATGCCCAGCGCCGTGGACGATCCCCGGTCGTCGTAGACGCGGGCACGTACGCAGGCGAGCGCGAGGGCGAGTACGGCGACGATCGCGGCGAGGACGCCCGGCAGCCCGTGCATGTCGTGCCGGGGGCCGGAGTTCCACAGCACGAAACCGAGCAGGACCAGCAGGAGCGCCCCCGCGAAGAGCCCGGCACCGCGCATGAGGCTGTCGCCCCAGAGGGTGCGGTCGCGGGCGACGGCGGTGGCGACCGCGTCGGAGACGTCGTCGAAGACCGCGGGGGGCAGCGACTCGGAGAAGGGGCGCAGGGACAGCAGCTCGCCGTCGAGGATGCGCTGACCGGCCAGGGTGCGCCCGCCGTCGAGGACGGTGCCGTCGCGACGTACCAGGTGATAGCCGACCGGTGCGCCCTGGGCGGGGCTCTGTCCCGACAGCCGGAGGATCTCCGGGTACAGGTCGGCGACGGGGATGTCCTCGGGCAGCGCCACGTCGACGCGGCTGTCGGGCGCGACGACCGTGACCCGGCAGAAGCCGGTTCCGTTGTCGGCCGGAACTCCGGGACCGGGCCGTCCTTGTCCGGTGGCCGCCGTTTGGGCCGTCATAGTCACCTGCTGCTCCCCCTCATCGTTCTCCTGAAACGAACCGGGGATCGCGGACCTCGCCGAGGGTTGTCCCGCTGATCCCCTGCGGGCGCAAGACGTGCGGCCACGGCACCTCGCCGCGTTGCCGGAACGCCCGAACACATCCAGTGCCCGGCCGTTCCTCCGCCCTGCGATGCACCGCATCCGACGCCGCGCGCCGATCCACCGGGGACCGCGGGACAACTCTCGCGCCCCGAACGGCCGTTTCCTTGCGGTGGTTAGCGAATGCTTACACGCGTTGCGACACCCTACCGCTCCCGGTGTCATTCCATACGCCAGTAGGATCCTCCCGCGGATGGAACCCGTCGCCACGGGGGCGCCGATACGAACAGTTCTGTCCGGCAAGGGAATTGGTGAGCTGTGAGCCAGATTGTCGTCAAGCGCCCACCGCGGGCTCTGCCCTCCGAAGTGCCGGACGAGCAGGTGCAGTTGCAACCTCCGCCCGAGCTGCCTCGCGGCCAGCAGGAGGGGGTGATGATGCAGCTGCTGCCGATGCTCGGCATGGGTGGCTCCGTGGTCTTCTTCTTCATGACCCCGAACCCGATCATGCGGATCATGGGCATGATCATGATCGCCTCGACGGTCGCCATGGCCGTGGCGATGATGGTCCGCTTCCGGCGGGGGACCCAGGGACAGCTCGCCGACATGCGGCGTGACTACCTGAAGTACCTGACGCAGACCAGGCGAGCCGTACTGAAGACGGCCCGGAAGCAGCGCGACGCACAGTTCTATCTCCACCCGTCCCCGGACCAGTTGTGGGCGCTCGTCGCCGAGGGCAGCCGGGTCTGGGAGCGCCGCGTCGGTGACGCCGACTTCGCGCAGGTGCGCATCGGCCTGGGCAGTCAGGAACTCGCCACGCCGCTCATCGCACCCGACACCGCGCCGGTCGACGAGCTGGAGCCGCTGACCGCCGGGGCGATGCAGCAGTTCCTGACGACCCACAGCACGCTGGACGGCCTGCCCATGGCGGTCTCGCTGCGCGCCTTCTACCACCTGACGATCAGCGGCGAGGCGGAGTCCGTCCGTTCCGCGGCCCGTGCGATGGTCGGTGCGCTCGCCTCGCTGCACTCCCCCGAGGACCTGGTCATCGCCGTCGCGACGGACCAGGACGCCGCCCCGCGCTGGGAATGGGCGAAGTGGCTTCCGCACGTCCAGACCCCGGGCTTCGTCGACGGTGCAGGCGTCCGCCGTCTGATCACCACGAGCGTCGGTGAGCTGGAGGAGATGCTCGCGCCCCGGCTCGACGGCCGGCCGCGCTTTCAGCCCGATGGCCAGCCGCTCATGGACCAGCCGCATGTCGTCGTCGTGCTCGACGGCCAGTCCGTATCGCCGGTGTCCGTGCTGGCCGCGGCCGAGGGCCTCCAGGGTGTGACGGTCATCGAGGTCGTACCCGGTGAGGTCCACGGGGCACGCGGCGGCCTGTCCGTCGTGGTGCAACCCCATCTGCTCCAGCTGGAGTCCGGGCACGGACTGGTCTACGACGGCGTTCCCGACCTGCTCAGCCAAGAGGCCGCCGAAGCGTTGGCGCGGCAGTTGGCGCCGCTCCATGTGGCCTCGGGCGGGGACGACGACGAACCACTTCTCGCCAATCTCGAGTTCACCGATCTGCTGAACCTCGGTGACGCGGCCTCGATCGACGTCAGCAGGACCTGGCGGGCCCGCTCCCAGGCGGAACGGCTGCGCGTCCCGATCGGGGTCGGCGAGGACGGCGGCGCCGTGATGCTGGACCTCAAGG
Organism: Streptomyces sp. NBC_00012; assembly: GCF_045040875.1. NCBI lineage: Bacteria > Bacillati > Actinomycetota > Actinomycetes > Kitasatosporales > Streptomycetaceae > Streptomyces > Streptomyces sp. NBC_00012. The sequence goes on from NZ_CP108309.1 coordinate 2,432,495, forward strand.
AAGCGGCGCAGGAGGGCATGGGGCCGCACGGTCTGTGCGTCGGCGCCACCGGTTCCGGAAAGTCCGAGCTGCTGCGCACGCTGGTACTCGGCCTTGCCGTCACCCACACCTCGGAGACGCTCAACTTCGTCCTCGCCGACTTCAAGGGTGGCGCCACCTTCGCCGGTATGGCGCAGATGCCCCACGTCGCAGCGGTGATCACCAACCTCGCGGACGATCTGACGCTGGTCGACCGCATGGGCGACTCCATCAGCGGTGAGCTCAACCGCCGGCAGGAGATGCTGCGCGACGCGGGCAACTACGCCAACATCCACGACTACGAGAAGGCGCGTGCCGCGGGCGCTCCTCTGCAGCCCATCCCCTCTCTCGTCCTGGTCATCGACGAGTTCAGCGAACTGCTCACCGCCAAGCCCGACTTCATCGAGATGTTCGTGCAGATCGGACGCATCGGCCGTTCGCTGGGCGTCCATCTGCTGCTGGCCTCGCAGCGCCTGGAGGAGGGGCGGCTGCGCGGTCTGGAGACCTATCTGTCGTACCGGATCGGTCTGCGCACGTTCTCGGCGGGCGAGTCCCGGGCGGCGCTGGGTGTGCCGGATGCCTACCACCTGCCCAACGTCCCCGGCTCCGGGTACCTGAAGTACGGCACGGACGAGATGGTGCGCTTCAAGGCCGCATACGTCTCCGGGGTGTACCGCTCGGGCGGTCAGCCGGCCGTGTCCTCCGGGCCCCTGCCGCTGGACCGCAGGCCGGTGGTGTTCACGGCGGCTCCGGTGCCGGTGCGGTACGTGCAGCCGAGCCCGCAGCCGAGCGCCTCCGTGCCCGACGCGCGTACGCCGGAGGACGACGCCCTGGCGGACACGGTGCTCGATGTGATCGTGCGCAGGCTGGAGGGCCGGGGGGCCTCCGCCCACCAGGTGTGGCTCCCCCCGCTGGACAACCCGCCGTCGCTGGACGAGCTGCTCCCGGGGCTTTCCGCGGTGGAGGGCCGTGGGCTGACCCAGCCCGGGTTCGAGGGTTCGGGCCGCCTCGTCGTACCGCTCGGCGTCGTCGACAAGCCGTACGAGCAGCGGCGCGACACGCTCTACCGGGACTTCTCCGGTGCGGCGGGTCACATGCAGATCATCGGTGGTCCGCAGTCCGGAAAGTCCACGCTGCTGCGCACGCTCATCGCGGGCTTCGCACTCACCCACACGCCGCAGGAGGTCCAGTTCTACGGACTCGACTTCGGTGGCGGCGGCATGGCCTCTGTCTCCGGCCTGCCGCACGTCGGCGGGATCGCCTCCCGGCTCGACCCCGAGCGGGTGCGGCGCACGGTCTCCGAGGTGTACGGGATCATGGCGCGGCGCGAGGAGTACTTCCGCAGCGCCGGCATCGACTCCATCGCCACCTTCCGCAGGATGCGGGCGCGCGGCGACATCTCGGCCACGGACCAGCCGTGGGGCGACGTGTTCCTGATCATCGACGGCTGGGGCAACTTCCGTACGGACTACGAGGCCCTGGAACCGGCAGCGTTGGACATCGCGGCGCGCGGCCTCGGGTACGGCATCCACCTGATCGTCACGGCGTCGCGTTCCATGGAGGTCCGGGCCACCCTCAAGGACCACCTGATGAACCGGCTCGAACTGCGACTCGGCGACGTCATGGACTCCGAACTGGACCGCAAGGCCGCGGTCAACGTGCCCGCGGGGGTACCCGGCCGTGGTCTCACGCCGGAGAAGCTGCACTTCATGGCGGCGGTACCGCGGATCGACGGCATCAACTCCGACAGCGACCTCTCCGAGGCGACGGCGGCCATGAACCAGGAGGTCGCCCGGCACTGGACCGCGGCGCCCGCCCCGGCGGTCCGGCTGCTGCCCCGCGAGCTCCCGGTGCACGAACTGCCCCCGGGCTACGCGCACCCGGAGCGGGGCGTCGCGTTCGGCATCGACGAGAACAACCTGGAGCCGGTCTTCCTCGACTTCGAGCGCGACCCGTTCTTCCTGGTGTTCGGCGAGAGCGAGTCCGGCAAGTCGAACCTGCTGCGGCTGCTCATCAAGCAGCTGAGCGAGAGGTACGAGGGAAACACCTGCAAGTTCTTCATCATCGACAACCGGCGAGCACTCCTGGACGTCACCCCTGCGACGCACCTGGCCGAGTACGTGCCCATGTCCAACAACATGGAGCATCACGTCGACGCGCTGTACGACCTGATGAAGCGTCGTACGCCGTCGCCCGACGTCACGGCGCAGGAACTGCGCGAACGCAGCTGGTGGAGCGGCCCGACGGTGTACGTGGTCGTCGACGACTACGACCTGGTCTCCACGTCCAGCGGAAACCCGCTGGCCAAGCTCACGGAGATGCTGCCGTTCTCACGTGACGTCGGCGTCCGGTTCATCATCGCCCGCAGCACGGCGGGTGCCGGACGGGCCCTGTACGAGTCGTTCATGCAGCGCATCATGGAGCTGGGCGCGCAGGGCCTGATGCTCTCGGGCGACCCCATCGAGGGCGATGTCCTCGGCAACGTACGACCGCGGCCTATGCCTCCGGGGCGCGGGGTCTTCGTCACCCGGCGGCGCGGGAATCCGCTGGTGCAGACGGGGCTCATGGACGGGCAGCGGTAGGTTCGCGGGCTCGGTGGGCGGGGCGGGGCACGGTTACGGTCGAAACGACCGGCCGTGCCCCGTCTGCGTTCCTCGTGTTCCCTGCGCTCCCTGCACCCGGCGCCGGCACGTGTCCGCCGACGCGGCTGCCGCTCGAAGGGTGGGTAGCGAGAGATTCGGGCCGCGGTCCGGGAGTCACAGAATGCTCGGGCAAAGACCAGGAGAAGTACTTCCAGATCTTTCACCCCTGGAGCTTCTACCCGGCATCGGCGAATGATCTTGACGAGGCGATGAAGCGACTCAAGACGGAGCTGCCCAAGCACGGCTGGAGAGTCGTCGATTACGGGCCGGACACCAGCAAGAACAAGAACATCAACCTCACGGCCGACAACGACAAGAAGAAGTACAGCGTCAAAGTCGTCCAGATGGCCAAGAACGACCCACCGAAGCTGAGCCTGATGGTCGTCTCCGGCTGCTACCAGGTGCCGGACGGCGAGAAGATCCAGCGGTTCTGAACACGGCGGCAGCGGCTGCGCCGATCAGGTCAGGTCCTGGCCGGACTTGATCAGCTCGGCTTGATGTACGGGAAACAGGTCAGGGTGGGCACCTCCCGTGCGTGCCCACCCTGAGCTGTGATCTGTCGAGTTCTACTCGAAGTTGGCCCTCGCCCGCTTGTCGCCGGCCTGGTAAGCCGCAGCGGCATCTCGTACCTTGCGCGAGATCTCGCTCAGGGCGCCGTGAATCGCCGTGGCGTCGGCGTCCCAGCCCCTCTGGGCGGTGTCGTAAGCCTCCTTGGCCTCGCCCACCCAGAGCTCGGACACATTGCGGATCATCTGCTGGATGGCCGCAAGGTCCTCCTGGAGCTTCTTGCTCTGCAGGTCAATGGCGCCGGCCGCGAGGTCCAGGCTTGCGTAAGTGACAACCATCGTGCCGTCGTGGTTGCTCGGCATGCGGTCCTCCCGTGTTATCTAGGTTGAGTGTGAAAGCGTCGTACGTGTCGCAGTCGTGGCCAGGTCAGAAGTAGTTGAGGTTCGAGGTCCTGGCCTCTGCTTTCGCGTCACCGGAGTAACCGTCGACGACGTCGACGCCCTGCAACGCCTGCCGGATTTCGTCTTCGGTGTTGCCCGAAATGGTGCGCGCCGCCTTGATGGCCTCCTGGAAATTGAGGAGACGCTTGGCGATGCTGACCATCCTCCGGTTGATCGCATCCTGCTTCTTGTTGAATTCGCCGGCGCCGATGCCCTTCCAGTGGCCTTCCAGGCCGTCGATCGTCCCCTGGAGCGTCTTCAGTTGGCCCTTCACTGAGTCGAATCGCGTGGAGAGCTCACCCTCCAGCTTGAGGAGTGCGGCATCTGAGAGCTTCTGATCAGCCATGATCTCGGCTTCCTTCCTGGTGCGCTTGTTCGGACCGGCTTTGCTCGCCGGTGGGTACGGGTGAAGAGCGTAGGGTCAGTAGGTCAGTCAGGCGCTGCGGCGCTTACGGACGAGCGCGAAGGCTCCGCCGCCGAGCACGATGACCGCTGCCGCTCCGCCGATGATCAGGGCGAGCGGACTGCCGTCGTCCTTCTCCTTGCTGGAGCCTGCCACGACGGTGTCCTCAGCCGTTTCCTTCTTCTGGGGCTGTGACGAACTTGGTGCGGAGGCGGCTGGGGAGGCCGAGGAACCGGACGTCTTTCCCTTGGTGAGGGGGCTGATGCCCGGGGCGCCGGGGTTTCCCTTGCCCTTGAGGATGTTGACGGCCGGACGGATGATGCCGTGGCCGAGGTAGTTGCTGAGAGTGCCCTTCTCCCAGTCGCCTCGTCCAGCCGTGTCGAAGAGGACGTTGAGAACCTGGTTGGCCGTCCAGTCGGGGTGGGCGGACCAGATCAGGGCGGCGGAGGCTGACGTGATGGCGGTAGCTTGGCTGGTCCCGCCCACGGAGTCACAGTAACGCTGAAACTTCTTATCGCACCAGGTTGGAATACCGTCTCCGGGGGCAGCGATATCTACGCTACTCCCGTGCTGAGAGTACGTGGAGGCCTTGCCAGTACTGTCAGTTGCGGCGACACCCACCACCTGGGGATACGAAGCGGGAAACTGTTCCTTGTTGCCTTCCTTGGCGTTGTTTCCAACTCCTGCGATGAATAGCTTTCCCTTGCTTTCCGCGTACTCGACTGCTTCTCGTTCCCCTCGACCTGGGAAATCGCTCGCCATCGACATGCTGATGATCCGCGCATCGCTGTCCGCTGCGGCCCGGATAGCGTCTTCGGTGTCATTGGCGTTCACCGAATGCTTGTTCTGAAACTCTGTATCGGTGACTCGAAACGGGATGATCTTCGCGCCCGGAGCAAGGCCTTGAAGACCTCCGCCCTTGCCCGTTCCGGCAATCAGCTCGGCCATGGATGTGCCATGCCCGTCATAGTCGTCGTACTCATCACCGTCGGCCCCTGTGGCGTCGAAACCTTTCAGGACCTGCCCTTTCAGGGACGGCGTTGATGGGTTGACACCGGAGTCGATGACAGCGACCTTGATGCCTTCACCCGTGCTGACCTTCCACATCTCCTCCGCATGCATCGGGCCGAGATACCACTGCTTGGATTGCACATCCGCCGCAACCGCAGGGGTTACCGCCCCTGCGAATCCCATGCTCCAAGCCGCAGTCACTGCCATAGCGCCGAGCAGACGCCCACCCAATCCGACAGGCATACGGCGTTTCCGGGTCTGGCTCATTCCTGCTGTCATCCTGACTTCCGAACCTTCCCTGTACCTACTCGATCACCGGAGGTGCGGCTCCACGCCGTCCGGCCTCCCACGTCTCTCTGTCTTCCGACAGGTAGTCCGGGCGCGAGGTGCCGCCGGTCTGGTCCTCATTGTCGGAATCCCGTCGCCCCGCGGGACCACGTACGAGGCCCGCGCCTCCAGCCGTGAAGCCCCTCGCACCCGAGCCGGATCCGGCAGCACCACGAGGCGTACCTACGACGCCCTTCGAGCTGGGAGTCCCCCGCCCCCCAGGTCGATTCGCACCGTTCGATCCGCCGGCTCCGATCACTCCGCGCTGTCCGGCGCCGATAGCCGTTCCGCGCGGAACGCCACGATTCCCACTCGACGAGTCCGTGCCCTGAACGGTGCGCTGTGGGGTCCCACCTACGATGGCCCTGGCACGCCCAGTACGCGGGCCAGGTGACTTGGAGGCACTTGCAGGACTGCCTGTCACGGGCCTGCCACCAGTCACACCAGTCCGACCAGCAGCGGGTGGCTGACTCCCCCCTCCGCCAGGACGCCCAGGCGTGCCTGAGCCCGGGCCACCGCCAATGGGAGCCGGACGCCCAACCGGAGCTCCGGTGCGCCCGGTCGTCGTAGGTCCGCTGCTCGTGGGGCCACTCTTTCCGGGCTGCCCAATTGCTCTGGGCAGCCCGGTTGGTGGCGTGGAACGCCGCGAGCCACCTGCCACAGGGTTCACGAACTCATTCACCATGGGCGGAGTCGAATTTGTACTGGGGCTCGTGGGATTTGCAGTCGGCGGCGCGGGAGACACATCGGGAACGGTCACGGGGGCCGGTGGCGCTTTCACACTATCGATCTCCGTCGCAGTGCTTGTGTCCGGCGCAGGTGCAGTTCCGAGTGCATCGATCGCAGCTCGATTTCCGGTGACGCCTGAGGTGCTGGCATAGGCTGCGGCAGCGCGCTCCGAGTGATCCCGTGTCGTGCCGTTGCCCATCGCTTCGGAACCTGCGGAAGAAGCACCGGGTACGTTCCTATCCTCGATGTACCCCTGCGGCCTCGGCATCGCAACATCAAGCTTCTTTTCGAACCGCGGCGGCGCCTGCGCCGCCAGCGTCTCCTCCGACACCGCGTAGTACGAAGCCAGCCGGTTCGCCTGGTTGATGGCCTCCTGACGGTCCTTCTCGACCTTCAGCGCCGCGGCGTACTCCGGGTTACCCTCGACCCGCTTCGGGGCCTCGATCTTCTCGACGGGTTTCGGGTCCAGGCGGTTGTCACGCGGCGGCAGGGACTTGCGCACCGAGGCGAGGCCAGTGCCCGCGACCGTGATCTGGATTCCGGCGGCCTCCGCGAAATCGCCCAGCTTCAGGGCATGGGCGACCAGGCCCTTGCCCCAGTCGCGGAAAGCGGTTCCGGACTCGCCCTCCCAGTCGACGGCCTTGATGAAGTCGCCGAGCTCGTTCGCGGCCTTGCTGATGGCTCTCCGTGCCCCCAGGAGCGCCTCACCCGCCTCTTCGAGGTGCTCCGGGTTGGAGTGCTCGATCAGGTCGATCATCGCGTTGAGGTCGAAGCCCTCGAACGAAGTCCGTCCTGATGTGCCCGAACCTCCGAAGGGGAACAGGTCCATGACGTCCTGGACCTGCCGGTTGACGTCAGTGGCGATCAGCTGGTTCTGGACGCGCTGCTGGTCCTGCGCCTGCTGTTCCTTGGGGGTCAGTTCCGGCCGCTTGTCGTCGCTCATCAGCTGTCCCCCAAGTCGTCATAGGCAGAGCCGGCCTTGCCGTCGGAGCGCGGCTGCTCAGGCTTCTCGGCCTTCTCCCCGTGCGCCTTCTCCTGCTCCTTGTCCAGGCGCGCCTGGATCTCGTGGAACCGGCGCCGCACGTCGTCGTCCACGTTGTCGAAGCCGACGGCCGCCGCGTGCACGCCCAGGCTCAAGTACTCGATCTGGTCGCCGAGCGACTTGGAGAGCGAGACGAGCTCCTCGTGGACGCGGTTGTACTGCGTGTACAGCCCGTCCGCCTCCGCGAAGCACGCGTTCTGGCCGCTCAGCGCGGCGCGTGACACCGTCTGCGCCGCGATCTTCGACTTGCCTGCCGCCGAACCCTCAAGTTCGGCGAGCAACGTGTTGACACGCCCTCTGAACTTCTCCAGCGCGCCGACACCGCGCCGGAGGTCGCCTGGACCGGCCACGATCCTGCCCTCCCCGTTTCCCCGTTTGCTCGGACCGCCTCGCGTTGCTATCGCATCCGCGTGAACCTGTCCGACCTCATTGCACAAACCCTAGCCACTGCCTACGACAGGGCCAACCTTCTTATCCATCACGTAACTTCAGCAGAACGATTCCCGGTCGACCTGCGCGTGGATCTCCGTCGGGCATCGCGTACGGCCACGGCGACGCCCGCTATCGCGGCGACCAGCACCGCCCCGCCCACCACCACGTAGGTCGCCAGGCGTGCGTTGCGTTCGTCCGCCGTTTCGCCCAGGTGGAGTTGGGCCGGTGTCGGCGCTTCGCCCTTGCTCACGCCTTCGTGTGCCACCGGGTGCTCGATGGGCTTGTCGTCCTCCGTCAGGGCACGCACCGGGTCGACGACGCCCCAGCCCACCAGGTGGTCGTGGCCCGCCACGGAGCGTTCCGCCGTCTGCTCGATCTGGGCGACGATCTGTTCCTGCGTCCAGTCCTGGTGCTTGGCCTTGATGAGGGCGGCGACTCCCGCGACGTACGGGGCCGAGAAGCTGGTGCCGTTGTCGGCGCAGTGTCCGCCGCCGGGGACCGTCGAGATCATGTCCACGCCGGGGGCGGCCACGCCGACGAAGTCGCCGGACTGGGAGAAGGCCGCCCGCTCGTTGTTGCGGTCCGACGCGGCCACGGCCAGGACACCCGGGTACGAGGCAGGGTAGGTCTTCTTGATGTTGCCGCCGAGCCCGTCGTTGCCGGCGGAGGCCACGATCACGATCTCCTTGGCCAGGGCGGCGTCCACCGCCTGCTTCAGCACGATCGCGGGCTCCACGGCGTTGGCCGTGTCCTGGGAGATGTTGATGACGTCCGCGTGGGCGACATCGGCTGCGTAGGTGATCGCGTCGGCGAGTGTTTTGGCCGTTCCGTGGCCCTCGGCGTCGTTCTGCTGGAGCGGGATGATCGTCGCGTCCGGGGCCAGGCCGGTGAAGCCGGTGCCCTTCACCTCTCGTGCAGCGATGATTCCGGCGACCTTGGTGCCATGGCCGACCGTATCGGTGGTGCCGTCCTCCTTGCCCCGCTCGATCTTGTTGCCGCTCTCGTCCTTGATGTCCTTGTCCAGGAAATTGCGGCCGCTCCTGGTGTCCACGGCCCCCTTGAGCTGAGGGTTCTTGATGTCCACGCCCGTATCGATGACAGCCACCCGTACGCCCTTGCCGGTGGACTGCTTCCACAGCTCGTCCATCAGGACGCGCTGCAACGACCAGGGGCGGCCCGCGTACATCTTCGAGCCGAAGGTGCACTGGGTGGAGTCCTCCGCCGCCGCGGGCAGTACCGGCAGCGTGACGAAGAGGACGGCGGTGGCGGCTGCCACGGTCAGCGGACGCCGGTACGGAGAGGTGTGCGTCGTCATGTGGATACGCCCCTCAGGAACCCTGCGGCTGGCGGGCCGCGCCGGTCGACAGGCGTGGTCCCGTGGGCAGGAACGAGGACCAGGCGGCCGGGACGGGAGCGGGCACGACGTCCTTGTATCCGAGCTGGTTCTGCGCCTGTTGCGCCTCCTGCTGCCGCTGCGCCCGCTCCTCCTTCGTGCCTGATTCACCGATGCCGGAGTCGCCCTGCTCACCGTCGCCGTTGGACTGCATGGCGTAGCGCAGACCGGTGTCGGTGACCAGGAAGAGGGGGCCGGAGTCGGCGCTGGATCCCTTGAACTGCCGGAAGAGCTGGCCGGATCCGGGGGTGACGTAGGCGCTGCTGGAGCCGGTGGGGAGCGTTGCGGGGAAGCCGGTGCCCGCCCAGGTGCTGAGGGTGGTGGCGCCGCTCTTCGTGTCGACACCGCGCAGGATGTTGCACACGGTGTTGCGGCTGCCGGCCGCGGTGCTCCCGGAGTTGACGGGCTTCGGCTCGCTCTTGGGCCAGTCCATGTTCTGGCCGAACGCCTCGCCGGGCTCGAACGCTCCCGCGCTGACGGACCTCTCCTTGCCGTCCTGGCCGAGGCCGACCAGGTCCCGGCTGCTGAGCAGGAGCTTCGCGACGAAGTCCGACACGGGGGCGACCCGGCCGGGCAGGACCACGTACTTCTGGGTCCTGGTGCCGGACGTCGCCGCGAGGACCATGCCCACCTTGTTCGCCTCGGGCGGCAGCTCCCCCTGGATGCCCGCGTCGGCAGCGGGGGTTCCGGTAAGCGCCGGGAAGTCGATCGCGTCCCCGGTGTGCAGGGTGGCCAGCCATGCGGCGGAGACCCGCTGGGGGGCGCGGCCGTCACCGACCAGGGTGCGCAGCAGCAGTTCGTCCTTCTTGACCTTGTACGCCTTGCCCGTGGCGTCCACGATGTAGCGGGTCCTGTCCGGTCCCGGACCCTCGACGTACATCAGCTCACCGCCGCGCAGCCGGTCCGCGCCCTCGGTCTTCTTCTGGTCTCGCTCCGCGAAGACGAACGCCGCCTTCTGGATGGCCCTGCCGCCCTCGCCGGGCTGCTCGCAGACGGCCCACCGCTTCTTCGAACCGGCTTCGTCCTTGTCCGGCAGCCGGTCGGGGGCGTACGGGATGCCGAGCGTGGCGCCGTGCGGGATCTTGCCGTTGTCGAGGACCGATTCGTCGACGTTGATGACCTTGCCCTTGTCCGGGTCGAGCAGGAGCTTGGCGGAGGACATGTTCAGCACCGGGTGGAGCTGAGTCTTGCCATCGGTCTTCAACACCACATACCGGGTGGTGGATTTGCTGGCGATGATGACGTTCTCGTACGGGGTGTCCCACTTCTGGGGTGCCACGGGTTTGAACATCCCCCAGGCTCCGAACGCCGCGATGATGACGACACCGACGATCGTGCCGGGCACCACCGCACGCAGGGGGCGGGGTGCGCCTTCCTCCGAACCGCTCGGGTTGGGTTGCAGGAACTGTGCGATCAACCGCCGCTTCGCGAAGGTGTAGGCGTTGAGTTCGTCCCGCCGTGATGCCATCTGTCCGCTGCCCCTTTTCCCCAGTGAGGGACCAGGTTCCCATACGCACCGTGGGCCCCTGTCGCCGACTGGGCCCCCGGCTACGCCTGTTGGCACTTGACCCTCACTGCTCAGGTAGGGTGATCGCCCGGTCAACACCCGTGAAAAAACTGTACATACGGATACAAGGGGGGCAACGCGGCGATGGGTGCAGCGACGCGCGAACGCACGGGGCGATCTACCCATCGAGCGTCCGGTTCTTCCCAACGGCAACGGGGCAACGAGCCAGCCACAGCAGCACCCGCCGCGCCGGTGAGCGCACCCGCGGCGACGACTCTGCGGTCCATCTCGCGGACCGGCCGCCCCGCCACCGTGCTGCGGCAGATGGTGCTCGTCGAGGCGGCCCTTGCGGTCGCCGCGGTGGGTGTCGCGCTCGGCGGCCCCTGGCTGGTTCCCACGGTCTCGGTCGCCTGTCTGCTGGTGCTGCTCGCGGTGGTACGCCGCCGGGGCCGGGCCGTGCAGGACTGGCTGTCGACGGCGCTCGCGCTCCGCGACCGCAGGCGTACGGCCGTGGCGTCCGACGCGGATGCGGAGCCGCAGCTCGCGCCGGTGGCGGAGAGTGTGCCGGGCTTCGCCCCGTACATCTACGTCGACCGGGACCGCCGCACGGTGGGCATGGTCGGGGACGGCACGTTCCTGACGGCTGTCGTACGGGTCGAGGCCAGCGGTGAATCGCTGCGCCAGGCGCGCGGTGCGCGGGCGCTCCCGTTGTCCCTCCTGGGCGATGCCCTCTCGGTGGACGACATCGTGGTGGAGTCCGCGCAACTCGTGCAGCAGGTACGCCCCGCTCCGGCGCAGCACCTGCCGCAGCAGTCGGCGGCACGGCTCTCCTACGCCCCGCTCCAGGAGCAGATCGGGGCGCCCGCGCTGCGGATGACCTGGGTGGCCGTGAAGCTGGATCCGGAACTGTGCCGGGAGGCGGTCGAGGCGCGCGGGGGCGGCATCGGCGGCGCTCAGCGTTGCCTGGTCCGGGTCGCGGACCATGTGGCGAGCCGGATCACGGGGGCCGGATTCCGGGCCGTGGTGCTGGATCAGGAGGAGCTGCACTCCGCCGTGGCCACTTCCGCGTGTGCCAATCCCATGCTCTCGGCCCGCGCCGGGCGCCCGGATGCCGCGGCGCAGCGGCGGACGACGGAGACGACGAGGGTCTGGCGGTGCGACGACCGCTGGCACACCGCCTACGCGGTGGACCGCTGGCCCGAGTTGGGCCGGGGGGCGACCCCTCTTCCCCGCCTCGTCTCGCTGCTGACCTCGGTTCCCGCGTATGCGACGACCTTCAGCCTGACGGTGCGACGGGGTTCGCGCCAGGGCGAGGTCTCGGTCTCCGGTCATGTGCGGATCACGGGCGGGTCCGATACGGAACTGGTCGGAGTACGAAGGACATTGGAGCAGGCCGCACGGCACGCCAAGGTCGGCCTGGTGCGGCTGGACCGCGAGCAGTTGCCGGGCGTGCTGGCGACGCTCCCGCTGGGAGGCGCACAGTGACGAATCGCACCGAGCCCAGGCGGGGACTGCGCGGTCCGCGTCACGCGGGGCACACGCTGGCCGCGGAGCACCTGGGCGCGCTGTCGTTGCCGGTCGGGGACGACGGCGTGATCATCGGCACCGATGCCGAGGGGCACCCGCAGCTGATCGGGTTCCACCGGCCGGCACCGTACGACGTCCTGCTGATCGGCGGCCTGTGGACGGCTCAGGTGCTGGCGCTGCGTGCGGCGGCCACCGGGGCTCGGGTGGCGGTCGAGACCGGGCGCACCCAGGCGTGGACGACTCTGGCGCAGGCCGCGGGTGCCGGTCTCGAATGCGTCTCCCTCCATGACGTGGGCCGGGTTCCGCCGACCGGAGCGACCGTGGGCAGCCCGGTGGTGGTGGTGCGGGACTGTGGGATGCGCCCGCCCCGTGGCCGGGTGGTGTCCTCGCCCTGGCAGTCGGTGCTGACGCTGCTGCCCTATCTGAGCCCGGTGGCGCCCCGGTTGATGCGGTCGTCGACGCTCGTGGGTGTCCAGCGGGTCTCGCCCGCCGAGGCGGACCAGATCGGCCGGATCCTGGGGCTCGCCCGGGCCGAGAGCGACGCCCTGCCCACCCTGGCGGACGGTGTCACGCTCTGGGTGGCGGGCGGCGAGCGCCACTGGGTGATGACGAGTCCGACGGACATAGAGACCGGACTGCTCGGCACCGCTCGCCGGATGGACTGAACTCTTCCGTTCGCGACCTTGGACCTGCCGTTTCCGGGAGGATGGCGGGGGAACGACACGGCACGATCGAAGGGACGCCGGCATGGGCACCCAGCAGGAAAAGGAAGAGCTCTACGCTCTCGACATCTCGGATGTGGAGTGGCTGAGCGCACCGGGGACCGAGAACGTCGAGGAACGGGTCGAGATCGCGCATCTGCCGGGCGGCGCGGTCGCCATGCGCTCGTCGCTGGACCCGGAGACCGTCCTGCGCTACACGGAGGCCGAGTGGCGCGCCTTCGTACTGGGTGCACGGGACGGTGAGTTCGACCTCACGTAGGCAGGGGCCGGGTGAAAGGGTGGCTGCCCGAGGACGGCGGCCCCCCTTCGCCGCGTCTTGATATGTCGCGAATCGACAGCTTCGGTCTGTGTGCTCCACCGCATTCGGTTCGATCGGCGCGAGTACGTGATGCACGGGACAGATCTTGCGGTGCCGTACGCCCTGCCGGAGCGAGCCCCATGACGATTAGGGTGGGTCCGGGCGCGGCAGAGGAACCTGCGGGCAGGCATTGCGTGTCCCAGGGGGAGAGCCGGGCGGTCGGACAGACGGAAACGGTCGCCCCCACCCACCACGGCACAAGGGTGCTCGACCACACCAGGAGGCAAAGTGAACGGCGATCGGGACGAGATCCGCGGGGGCTGGAACAAGCCCGTCGACGAGTCGTCCGACGCGGAGCCCGCAGAGATGACGGGCGAGTTCACCATCGACTACACCCCGCCCGCCTGGTACACACAGAACGCGCCGGGGGACTCGTCGGGCGGTGCCGGTACGCATCTGGCGCCGCCTCCGCCGCCGAGCGGAACGCCGCTGTCCGTGCCCGCGCCGTCTCCGGGGGGCGGTTTCGACTCCGACTGGACGCCGGCGCCGCCCGCGCCCATTCCGGCGCCGCCCGCGCCTGCCGCACCCATGCCTGCGCCGGTTCCCGCCCAGTCCTCGACGGGTGAGGCCGCGCCTGCTCCCGCGGGCGGGACGGGGGATTCCGGCGGTGTGTCGGACCCGTTCGGGGGCGGTGATGTGGAGAGCGGCTCGACGATGCGGTTCTCGCCGGCCTCGCTGAAGCGGCAGATCGCGGAGATCGAGGACCGTTCAGCGGACGACGCAGCGGACGGCGCGGCGGACGGGAACGATGCCGGGGGCGACTCGGGACCGGACTCGGACCTCGGCTCGGGCACCGCGGAGACCGGTGTCGGTGTCGGTGTCGGTGTCGGTGACAGCGGTACGGGTACGGGTGAAGCGCCCGGTTCCGACTCTGCCTTCGCCTCCCCCTCTGCACGGACTTCGGACGCGTCCGCCGAGGAGCCCGATGGCGCTGCCGCCCCGGACTCCGGCGCGGACTCGGCCGACGACCCGGCGGCCGGGCCGCAGGACTCCTCCCCTGCCCTCACCGACGCCGCCGTCGCGGACGCGGCCCCCCAGGACGTGCCGCCCGCCGACGCACCGCAGGGCGCCGTCGCACCCGTCGCGCCGAGCCCCTGGGCCCCGGCGCCGCCGCAGGGCGGGCTGCCGCCGCTGCCGCCCTCGTTCCAGCCCGCCGCGCCGCAGCCCACCGCGCCCCAGCCGGCCCAGCAGTGGCCCGCTCAGGGCCCGACCGGCCAGGCGCCCGGCGGCTACGGATTCCCGCAGGCCGGGGCGGCTCAGCAGCCACAGGCACCCCAGCCGCCCCAGGGCGGTTACGAATTCCCGCAGCAGCCCGTTCCCCCGGCTCAGCAGACCCCGCCCCAGGGCGGCTACGGATTCCCGCAGGCGTCGCAGCAGCCGCAAGCGCCGTACCAGCCGCAGGCACCCCAGCCGCCTCACATGCCTCAGGCAACCCAGGCACCTCAGGTTCCTCAGCCGTCCAACCCGGCTCAGCCGTCCCACCCGTCCAACCCGCCCCAGGGCGCTCAGTGGCCCGCGCAGCCGGGCACACCCCTGCCGCCGCAGGTCCCGCAGGGGAGCCAGGCGCCCCAGCCGGCCCAGCCCACGCCCCACCTGCCCGCGCAGATCACCCCTCAGCAGCCGGCCCAGCCCCAACAGCCTCAGCAGGGACAAGGGCAGGGTCACCCGCAGCAGGGGCAGCCCGTGGACCCCCGCACCGGGGGTGCCTGGCCGACCCCGGTCACCCATGACCAGCGCGAGCGTTCCGTGCCCGGCGCCCCGCTCGGGTACACGGCCGCCGTGGAGCTCTCCTCCGACCGGCTGGTCCGGGGCAAGCAGAAGGCGAAGAGCAGCCGTACGCCCTCCGGCGCGTCCCGCTTCAAGCTGGGCGGCAAGAAGGAGGAGGCCGAGCGGCAGCGCAAGCTTGAGCTGATCCGTACGCCCGTGCTGTCCTGCTACCGGATCGCGGTCATCAGCCTCAAGGGCGGCGTCGGCAAGACCACGACGACCACCGCCCTCGGCTCGACCTTGGCCACCGAGCGGCAGGACAAGATCCTCGCCATCGACGCCAACCCGGACGCGGGCACGCTCGGCCGCCGGGTGCGCCGCGAGACCGGTGCCACCATCCGTGACCTGGTCCAGGCGATCCCGTACCTCAACTCGTACATGGACATCCGCCGGTTCACCTCGCAGGCGCCCTCCGGGCTGGAGATCATCGCCAACGACGTGGACCCGGCGGTCTCCACGACGTTCAACGACGAGGACTACCGGCGCGCGATCGACGTGCTGGGCAAGCAGTACCCGATCATCCTCACCGACTCGGGCACCGGCCTGCTCTACAGCGCGATGCGCGGGGTGCTGGACCTCGCCGACCAGCTGATCATCATCTCGACGCCGTCGGTCGACGGTGCGTCCAGCGCGTCCACCACGCTGGACTGGCTCTCCGCGCACGGATACGCGGAGCTCGTGCAGCGCTCCATCACCGTCATCTCCGGGGTCCGCGAGACCGGAAAGATGATCAAGGTCGATGACATCGTGCAGCACTTCGAGACACGCTGCCGCGGCGTGGTCGTCGTGCCGTTCGACGAGCACCTCTCGGCCGGCGCCGAGGTCGACCTCGACATGATGCGTCCCAAGACCCGCGAGGCCTACTTCAATCTCTCCGCGATGGTCGCCGAGGACTTCTCTCGCGCCCAGCAGCAGCAGGGGCTGTGGACCTCGAACGGCTCCACCCCGCCGCCGCAGTACGCCCCACCGATGCCCGGCCAGCAGCAGTACGCGCCACAGCAGCCGCAGCAACCGCAGGCGTACCCGCAGCAACCGCAGCAGCAGCCGTACGGCGGTCAACAGCAGCCGTACGGCGGTCAGCAGCCCCCGCAGTCGTACCCGCCTCAGCCCGGTCCCGCGGGACCGCAGCAGAACGGCTGGCAGCAGGGGCAGCCCGGCCAGCCGGTTCCGCCGGAGCTGCAGGGTCCGGTACCGCCCGCCGGATGGCCCCAGCAGCCGCCGCCAGCGCCTCAACAGTAAGGCGTCAGAGGTCTAAACCAATGAGGGTCCGTACCGTCTCCACGGTGCGGACCCTCTGCGCATTCCCGCAGACCACACGCCGTTTCGATGACCGTTGACGCAACTCGACCCCCGCTGATAAACCTTCGCTTCACCAGCTGGCGAACCACAGATCAACCCGCCTTCTCCGTGCGAGTCATGACGCGAGGTCCCTGACCATGGTCGAAAGAGTTCCACCACGCTCCGCCAAGCCACGTTCACGTCTGCGTGTCCTCCTGGCCTCCGGTGCCGCCGCACTGGCGCTGGCCGCCGGATCCATCGTCCCGGGCGTGCCGCTCGGCGCCGCGCCGCAGCAGGCGCAGGCGGCCGACAGCGGAAAGTCGACACTGACCGTCGCCGTCGCGCAGAGCGTCGACTCGTTGAGCCCGTTCCTGGCGCAGAACCTGCTCAGCACCAGCATCTCCCGGCTCATGTACGACTTCCTCACCAACTACGACCCCAAGGACAACCACGCGATCCCCGGCCTCGCCACCAAGTGGGAGCCGTCCGCGGACAAGTTGACCTGGACGTACACCATCCGTTCCGACTCCAAGTGGTCGGACGGTCAGCAGGCCACCGCCGAGGACGCGGCCTGGACGTTCAACAAGATCATGACCGATGATGCCGCCGCGCAGGCCAACGGCAACTTCGTCGCGAACTTCAAGAAGGTGACGGCTCCCAGCCCCACCCAGCTGGTCGTCGAGCTCAAGGAGCCGCAGGCCACCATGGCGGCACTCGATGTGCCGATAGTGCCGAAGCACGTCTGGGAGAAGGTCGGTGACTTCTCCAAGTTCAACAACGACAAAACGTTCCCGGTCGTCGGCAACGGGCCGTTCGTCCTGACCGACTACAAGGTCGACCAGTATGTGAAGCTCAAGGCCAACAAGGACTTCTGGCGCGGCAAGCCGAAGTTCGACGAGCTGGTCTTCAAGACGTACAAGGACCAGGACGCCGCGGTCGCCGCGCTGCGCAAGGGCGAGGTCTCCTTCGTCGCCGGCTCCCCCGCGCTGACGTCCGCTCAGGCCGCGTCCCTCAAGGGCGACAAGAACATCAAGGTCAACGAGGGTCCGGGCCGCCGCTTCTTCGCGCTGGCCACGAACCCGGGCGCGCAGACCAAGGACGGCAAGAAGTTCGGCAACGGCAACAAGGCCCTTCTCGACCAGAAGGTGCGCCAGGCCCTCTTCCTGTCCATCGACCGCAAGACCATCATCGACAAGGTCTTCCAGGGCCACGCCGTCGAGGGCCAGGGCTACATCCCGCCGCGCTTCTCCGCGTACCACTGGCAGCCGACCGCCGAGCAGAGCCTGGCGTACGACCCGGCCAAGGCGGCCAAGCTGCTGGACGAGGCGGGCTACAAGCTGAAGGGTGACCAGCGGGTCGGCAAGGACGGCAAGCCGCTCGACCTGCGCATCCTCTGCCACGCCACGGACCCGAACGACACGGCGGTCGGCAAGTACCTCAAGGAGTGGTGGGGCAAGCTCGGCATCGGCCTGAAGGTCGACTGCCTCAACAACGTCTCGGTGCCCTGGTACGCGGGTGAGTACGACCTCGCCTTCGACGGCTGGTCCGTCAACCCGGACCCCGACTTCGTCCTCGGTATCCACACCTGCGCCGCGCTGCCGATCAAGGCCAAGGACAGTGCCACCACCGACAACTTCATCTGCGACAAGAAGTACGACGGCCTCTACAAGAAGCAGCTCGCCGAATACGACCCGGCCAAGCGTGCCGGCATCGTCAACGAGATGCAGTCGTGGCTGTACGACTCCGGGTACATGAGCGTCATCGCGTACCCGAACGCGGTCGAGGCGTACCGCACCGACCAGATCAAGTCGATCACGACCATGCCCGAGGCGGCCGGCAACATCTACGGCCAGGACGGTTACTGGAGCTGGTGGTCCGCGGCTCCTGCGTCCGGCGGCAGTTCGGACGGCTCCGGCGGGTCGAGCTCGACCGGCGTCGTCATCGGCATCATCGTGGTGGTCGTGGTGCTCGCCGGTGGCGGGCTGCTCATCGCGATGCGCCGCCGCAACACGGCGGACGACCGCGAGTAACCACTCGGACGGGTCGAGAGAGACCGGCCGGTGAACGCGCAACTCACCGGCCGGCCCCTCCACGTGCAGCACGAGTAACGAGAGTCCCCCATGACAGCTGAAAGCACTCCGGCGCTCGCGCAGATCGCGGATGCGGACACCGACGGCCCGGCTCCGGCCGGCCCGTCGGCCGCCCGCGGTCCACGGGCGCGCAATACCAAGGCATATCTCCAATACGTGGCGGGCAAGATCGCGGGAGCAGTGGTCTCGCTGTTCGCGGTCCTGGTCACCAGCTTCTTCCTCTTCCGGCTCATTCCCAGCGACCCGGTGAAGCAGATGACGGGCGGCCGACCCGTCTCGGCGGAACAACTCGAGTCCCTGCGGCGCCAGTTCGGCCTCGACCAGCCGATGTGGCAGCAGTTCACGAGCTATGTGGGCGACGCCCTCACGGGCGACTTCGGCACCTCGTTCCAGTTCCACGCGCCGGTCATCGACAAGATCACCGAGGCGCTCCCGGCCACGCTGCTCCTGACCGGCACGTCGTACGTCCTGTACACCGTGCTCGGCATCTGGCTCGGCACCCGTACCGCCTGGCGCAACGGCTCCATGAGCGACCGGTTCAACACCGCGTTCGCGCTGACGCTCTACTCGGTGCCGGCGTTCTGGCTGGGTCTGCTGCTGATCATCGTCTTCTCGGTGGGCATCGGCCCGATCCCGGGGATGTTCCCGACGGGCGGGCTGGAGTCGGGCAACGAGACCGGCTTCGCCTACGTGCTCGACGTGGCGCACCATCTGGTCCTGCCGGTGGTCACACTGGTCGCCGTCGGATACGCGCAGACGCTCCTGGTGACGCGTTCCTCGCTGCTCGACGAGATGGGCAGTGACTATCTGACGACGGCCCGCGCGAAGGGGCTGCGGGACGACGTCGTACGCCGCAAGCACGCCGTGCCGAACGCGATGCTTCCGACCTTCACGCTGATGTTCGTGAACCTCGGGCATGTGGTCGCCGGGCAGATCCTGGTCGAGACGGTGTTCTCCTGGCCGGGCCTCGGCGGCCTCTTCTACCAGGCGCTCAGCGTGCCCGATCTCCCGCTCGTACAAGGGCTGTTCTTCGTCTTCGCCACCGCGGTGATCCTGGCGAACACCCTCGCCGATGTGCTGTATCCGCTGCTCGATCCCCGGGTGGGCCGATGACGACCGAATCCATGCCCACGCCCACGAAGGCGGAGACCGCGCAGAATCCGCGCGCTCTGGCCCGCGCGCGCAAGCGCCGGTCCATTGCCCGCTTCTGGCGGGAGTACCGCAGCCACCGGAGCGGACTGTGGGGCCTGGCGGCGCTCGTGGCGATCGCCCTGGTCGCCCTGCTCGCGCCGCAGCTCGTCGGCGCCGACTCCCAGAGCGTCACCGGCGCCCCCGGTGGTGCGCTGGAGTCGCCGAGCGGTGAATTCCCGCTCGGCACCGACCAGTTCGGCCGCAGCGTGCTGGCGCTGCTGGTGTGGGGCACCAGGGTCTCGCTGACGGTCGGCCTGCTCGCGGCGTTCCTGTGCGTCGCCATCGGTACGGTCATCGGCATCGTCGCGGGCCACTTCCACGGCTGGTACTCGACGGTCCTGATGCGGATCACCGACTGGTTCCTGGTGATGCCGACGCTGGTCCTCGCGATCGCGCTCGCCACGGTGATGGACCGCTCCATGTGGACGGTCATCATCGCGATCGGGGTCACGATCTGGCCGACCACGGCCCGGCTGGTCCGGGCCCAGACGCTCGCCGTGGAGTCCCGCCCGTACATCGAGCGCGCCCGCGCGCTCGGCGGCGGCCACTGGCACATCATGGTCCGGCACGTGCTGCCGAACGTGATGCCGCTGGTGCTGGCGCAGACCACACTGGTGATCTCCAGCGCGATCCTCACCGAGGCCACCCTGGCCTTCCTCGGCCTCAGCGACCCGACCACCACCTCCTGGGGCGGCATGCTCCAGGACGCCCGCGAGGCGGGCGCGATCAGCGCGGGCGACTGGTGGTACCTGGCACCGCCCGGCATCGCCATCGCCCTGGTGGCCCTGGCGTTCACGCTGTGCGGCCGTGCCATCGAGTCCGTCCTCAATCCCAAGCTGGGGGTGGCCCGTTGAGCACGACGAGCATCCGGAAGACACCGCTTCTCGACGTACGGGACCTCACGGTGACGTACGCCGGCGGCGCACAGGCCGTCCGTGGTGTGAACCTCTCCGTCGACGCCGGGCAGAAGCTCGGCATCGCCGGCGAGTCGGGCTGCGGGAAGTCGACGCTGGCGCTCGCGCTGCTGCGGCTGCTGCCCGCCGGTACGAAGGTGTCCGGTGAGATCCTGCTGAACGGCGAGGACATCCTCACCATGAAGTGGGGCCAGGTCCGGGCGGTGCGCTGGGCGGGAGCGTCGATCGTCTTCCAGGGCGCGATGCACTCGCTCAACGCGGTGCACCGCATCGGGGACCAGATCGCCGAACCGATTCTGCTGCACAAGAAGGCGACGCAGGCCGCGGCGGCGAAGCGGGCGGGCGAGCTGCTGGAGCAGGTGGGGCTGCCCGCCGCCCGTGCGTCCGCCTATCCGCACGAGCTCTCCGGCGGTCAGCGCCAGCGCGTGATGATCGCGATGGCGCTCGCCTGCGACCCGGGGCTGATCATCGCGGACGAGCCGACCACGGCCCTCGATGTGATGATCCAGGCCCAGATCCTGCGGCTGATCGAGCAGCTGGTGTCCGAGCAGGACCTCGGCCTGATCATGATCAGCCATGACCTCGCGGTGCTCTCGGACACCTGCGACCGGCTCGCGGTGATGTACGCGGGCCGGGTCGTCGAGGAGGGCCCGGCGTCCGAGGTCTACGAGAACGCGCACCACCCGTACGGCAAGGCCCTGTCCGGCGCGTTCCCGCGCATCGGCGACCCGGCCTCCCGGTTCGCGCCCCGCGGGCTGCCCGGCGATCCGCCGGACCCGTCGGCGCTGCCCGGCGGCTGCTCCTTCCACCCTCGGTGCCCGGTGGCCCTGGAGTCCTGCGCGGCCGAGGACCAGGAGCTGCGGGACGCGGGGCCGGAGCGGCGGGCCGCCTGTGTGCTGGTGGAGCCGGGGGCGGCCGCGGTCCCGGCCCTGCCGGGCGCCGAGGAAGCAAGGAGCACACCATGACACCCACCACTCCCCTGCTCAGCGCTCAGGGGTTGCACGTCACCTTCCCCGGCCGGCGCGGGGCCGCCCCGGCGCGTGCCGTGGACAGCGTCGACCTGGACATCCGGCCCGGCGAGATCGTCGCGCTGGTCGGCGAGTCGGGCTGCGGCAAGACGACGCTGGCCCGTTCGCTGCTGGGCCTGGTCCCGCCGACGTCCGGGCAGGTCACCTTCGGCGGCAAGCCGCTCGACTACGCGAGCCGGGCGCTGAAGACGTACCGCAAGCGGGTCCAGCTGGTGCTCCAGGATCCCAGCGGTTCGCTCAATCCGAGGCACACGGTGTACGACGCCGTCGCCGAGGGCCTGCGGATCCACGGGTACGCGGGGGACGAGCGGGCAGCGGTCACCGAGGCGCTGTCGCGGGCCGGACTCCGGCCGCCCGAGCGGTTCTTCCTGCGCTATCCGCACGAGCTGTCCGGCGGCCAGCGCCAGCGGGTCGTGATCGCGGGCGCGCTGGTCCTGGAGCCGGAGCTGATCGTGGCCGACGAGCCGGTGGCCTCGCTGGACGCCTCGGTGCGCGGCGAGATCCTGGCGCTGCTGCTGCGGCTGCGCGACGAGCTGGGCCTGTCCGCGCTGGTGGTCACGCACGACCTCGGCCTGGCGTGGAACATCGCGGACCGGGTCGCGGTGATGTACCTGGGGCGGATCGTGGAGACCGGCAAGGTGGAGGAGATCCTGACGGCTCCTCAGCATCCGTACACCCAGGCGCTGTTGTCGGTGCTGCCGGAGTCCGGGACCGAGCCGGTGATCCTGACCGGTGAGGCGCCGGACCCGTCCAGGGTGCCGTCCGGCTGCCGGTTCCACGCCCGCTGCCAGGTGCTGGCCTCGGGCGAGGCGGAACGGGCGGGCGTCGCGGAGGCCTGCCGTACGAAGGACCTGCCGGTGCTCGCGGGTGGCCAGGAGACCCAGGTGGCGTGCCACTGGGCGGTCGCGGCCGCGAAGGCACGGGCCTAGGGTTCTTCCGTTTGGATCATGCCGGGCTCGCGGGTCCGGCACGCACGCGGGGCCGGGACCGTCTCCGAGACGGTCCCGGCCCCGCGTCGTCCCGTACGGGAAGGGGTTCAGCCGCGCTCGTACGCGGAGATCAGCTCGCTGCACCGCTTCACATCGGCGGCCATCGCGACGAGCAGCTCGTCGATCGAGTCGAACTTCAGCATCCCGCGTACGTACGCGAGGAAGTCCACCGAGACATGGAGCCCGTACAGGTCGAGGCCGACGCGGTCGATCGCGTACGCCTCCACCGTCCGCTCCGTGGCGTCGAACTGCGGGTTGGTGCCGACCGAGATCGCGGCGGGCATCGCCTCGCCGTTCACGTTCAGCCAGCCCGCGTAGACACCGTCGGCGGGGATCGCGGTGTGCGGCAGGGTCTCCACGTTGGCCGTGGGGAAGCCGAGCTCACGGCCGCGCTGCGCGCCGCGGACCACGATGCCCTCGACCCGGTGCGGGCGGCCCAGGATCTCGGCGGCGCCGGCGACATCGCCCTCGGCCACCAGCCGCCGGGTGAGGGTGGAGGAGAACGGATCGCCGCCGCCCGCCTCGCCGCTCACGTAGAGGTCGATGACCTCGACGCGGTAGTCGTAGGTCTCACCGAACTCGGTGAGGAGTTGCACGTTCCCGGCGGCCTTGTGGCCGAAGCGGAAGTTCGGACCCTCGATGACCAGCTGCGCGTGCAGCTTGTCGACGAGCACCTTCACGATGAAGTCGGCCGGCGCCAGCTTCGAGAATTCGCTGGTGAACGGCAGGATGAGCACCGCGTCCACCCCCAGCTCCGCCATCAGCTCGGCACGCCGGTGGTGCGGGGCCAGCAGCGGCGGGTGGCTGCCGGGCCGTACGACCTCGCTGGGGTGCG
Organism: Streptomyces sp. NBC_00012; assembly: GCF_045040875.1. Taxonomy (NCBI): domain Bacteria; kingdom Bacillati; phylum Actinomycetota; class Actinomycetes; order Kitasatosporales; family Streptomycetaceae; genus Streptomyces; species Streptomyces sp. NBC_00012. Next base: position 2,455,645 of record NZ_CP108309.1, read on the forward strand.
GGTCGAAGGTCACCACGACCGACGGCACGCCCAGCTCGCGGGCGCGCTCCACGGCCCGGCCGATGATCAGCTGGTGTCCGCGGTGCACCCCGTCATAGGAGCCGATGGTGACGACGCTGCGTCCCCAGTCCTGGGGGATGTCCTCCAAGCCACGCCAGCGCTGCACTCTGACCGCTCCTCGCCCGAACCTGTGTACGTGGGTTTGTCTCTTACGCAGGTCTAAGACTGCCATGCTCACGCCGCGCGGCCTGCATCGGCATCGCCTTCGGGCTCTCCAGCGCCTCCACCGTCCGGCGTGCGCTGGGGCCGACGAGCGCCGCCCATTCCTGTGGGGCGTCGGCCAGCCACCCGGTGACCAGTGCGGCGAATCCGGGCACGTCACGGGCGAGCCCGACCAGCCGGCGATCGAAGCGGGTGGCGCCTTCGGGGGTCCGGACCAGCAGCGTCGCGGTGCGGTGGACCAGGGCGCGGGTACGGGCGGGGGCGCGGGTGCCGGAGCCGGTCGCGGCGGCCCGCAGCAGCGCGTCGAGCACGGCCGGATCGCGGTGGGCGTCCTGCTCGAAGTCCAGCAGGACCTCCAGCAGCTGTTCCCGCAGCGGAGCGGAGGCGGGGCTCCCCGGTGCGGCCAGTACCCCGGCGAGCGCGCCGCGCACCGGCGGCGGCACGGGACGGACCCGCAGCAGCCCGGTCACCAGGGGCAGCAACAGGGCACGGGCGGCGGGGCCGGCCTCCAGTCTCCGGTCCAGGTAGGAGGCCGCGTGCACGGCGTCGTCCGGATGGCTGTCGACGTAGGCGCGCACCAGTCCGGCGGTGTGCAGGGCGAGCGCGGGGGCGTCGATCCCGGCCAGCGCGCACAGCACCTCGCCCGCCCCGTCGTCGGGCCGGGTGAGCCGCTCCCGGTACGCGGCGAGCACCGGCTCCGGGTGGGAGGGCAGGGCGACGGCGAGCGCTTCGGCGGACGGCGCGGGCCCGCCCGCGACGAAGGCCCGGAGCGCCTGCGGAAGGTAACGGTCCCTGGTCCCCGGATCCTGTACGAGGAGGGTGAGCGCGGCCCCGTGCAGGTCGGCGTCCGCCGGGCGGGCCAGCAGGGCGAGGGCCGATCCGCGCAGCAGCGCGCGGTCGGCATCGAGGGTGGCGTGGGGAGCGGTGACCAGGGCGTACGCGGCGGCGGCGGCACGGCGGGCGCTCCGATCCTCGTCGTGGGCCCAGCGGTGGACGGCCCGGCACAGCGCGGAGGGCTCGTCCTCGGCCAGCGTGTCGAGTAGTTCCTCGGCCCTGGGATGGGGGGTCGAGACCAGTGCGTCGGTCAGATCGTCGACGGCCAGGTCCCGGCGGGCGTAGAGGAGCGCCTGGGCCGCGGCCGCCACGGTCAGCCGCAGGGCGTCCCCGTCCCCGTCCCCGGCGGAAAGCGGCCGCTCGTCGGTGAACCAGTCGCAGAGCAGTGGCTGCACGGTGCGCGGCCGGTCGACGAGACGTCGTGCGACGGCGTCCAGGAACCGCTCGCCGCCGTCACCGTCGGAGTACGCGCCGCGGGCCCGGTCGCCGTCGGCGCGGGGCGGGCCGTCGGCGGGGACCAGACGCCGGAGCAGATCGATCCGGTCCTTCTCGGGCAGCCTGAGCCGCCGCCAGAACCACGGCCCGAACACGGCGTACGTCCCCGGGCCCGCCGGCCCGCCCGCGGCCGCCAGGCGTACCACCCGGCCGGCCAGGAGCCGCAGCACGCCGAGGTACGGACGGGCGTCGGGCACCCGAAGCAGGGTCTCGGAGAACAGCCGGACCGCCCACCAGCGGGCGTCGTGACCCGGTGCGCCGTCCGCCGCATCGTGACCCGGTGCGCCGTCCGCCGCATCGCGGCCGGTGACGGTGTCCGCCGCGCCCGTACCCGGATCCGCCCGCGCCGGCAGCCGGTCCAGCGCCCCGATGAGATCGGCCAGCTGGTGGGAGAGCGCGGCGGGACCCCGGCGGCGGCCCAGGAGCAGCAGGGCCTGGATCACCGGGCCGATGCGATGGCGTGGTACGGGCAGGGTGCGCGGTCCGGCCGCCACAGCGTCCGGCAGAGGTGCGCGGCCCGTCGCCACAACGCCCGGCAGAGGTGCACGGCCCGTCGCCACAACGCCCGGCAGAGGTGCACGGCCCGTCGCCGATCCCGGCTGCCGAGGCCGCGGCACTCGGCGGTCGTTCCCCTCCTCGGGCGCGTGCCACCGGTGGACCAGCGCGTACAGCGCCGCGTCCACGTCCAGGTGGGCGCCCTGCACCCAGTCCCCCAGCTCCTCGTGCGCGAAGCGGTATCCGGCGCCCGCCGGGACGAGCAGGCCCTCGGTGAGGGCGGCCGACGCCCAGCCCGCGCGCCAGGGGAAGACCTCCTCGAAGGCCTCCCGGCCCAGCTCCCCCTGCCCGGGGCCCAGGCAGCGCCGCGCCGCCTCGTGGACCTGCCCCGCCACCCGCGCGGCCAGCCTGCGGACCGCGCCGCCTCCCGGCGCCGGGCCGGAAGCGGCCGCGATCCGGACCGCGACGCGCAGGCACATCAGGTCCAGATGGGCGGCGAAGACCTCCTCGGTGTCGGGCTGCGCGGCAACGTCCCCGGGCAGTGCGGCGCGCACCTCCGCGAGCAGGCGCAGGGTGAGCGGGTGCCGGTCGTGGCCGGGGGCGAGCGCTCCGGGCGGGATGGCGTACCGCTCGGCGGCCCGTGCGGCCTGGACCGGGGTGAGGTCGCCGAGGAGGACCGCCAGGGGCAGCCGTCCGGCCGGTCTGGCGGGGCGGTGGAGCGAGCCCGGCGGGCAGAGCGCACCGGCGCTCTCCCAGTACTCGGGCCCGCAGGCGACCACCAGCCGCGCCCCGTTCCCCCGCAGCCATTCGACGGTGGCGGCGGTCCACCGGGCCGACTGGTGGGCCAGCGCGGGGGGCATCTCCTCGGGGCCGTCCAGCAGGACGAGCAGCGGGCTCCCGGACTCCTCGGCCAGCCGGGCCACCCGCTCGGGGGTGGCAGCCGACATGTCGCCCCCGGCTCCAGCGGCGGTGACGATCCGTCCGGCCCTGCGCAGCGTACGGGCGACGGCATCGGCGATCGAGGCGTCGTCGGCCAGCAGATCGGCGCCGCGCAGCCAGAGGGTGGGTGCGGGCACCGGGCCGCGCGCCCGGCGTGCGGTGAGCGCGGCGAGCTCGGTGGTGCGGCCGGTGCCCGGCGCTCCGACCAGGGCGAGGACGACGGCTGGGCCTTCCGGCCCGGACGAGGGCCGGTCCGGGGCCGCGAAGGCGGTGAACTCCGCGATGACGTCCGGGCGTTCGACCGGATCGACGGAGGCATCCGGACCGCCCGCCGATCCGAGCGAGGTCGCGGTGAGGTGCAGGGCGCCCGCGAGATTCAGGTCGCGTCCGTATCCGGGAACGCTCGTCGCGTTGCGCCGCAGCAGCGCGTCGAGCGGGCCTTCGGTGCCCGTCGGCCGCAGCGGCACAGCGAACCCCGCGCCCGCGTGCCCGGCGCGCAGCGCGCTGCCCAGTACGGCGATGACCGCGCCGCTCTCCGGGTCGACGACGGGCCCGCCCACGGCCGCTCCGCCGAGCCGCAGCGCGTCCCGGCCGTCCGTGCCGAGCGCCAGCTCCAGCGCCGCGCCGATCCGGTGGCAGCGGCCGTTCGCGGTGTAGGTCACGGGGTCGGTGCCGAGCACCCGGGCCTCGCGCCAGCCGTGCGCGGCGATCGTCACGTACGTACCGGCGTCGATCCGGTCCCGCAGGGCGATCGGGGCGGGCTCCACGCCCAGTTCCGCGGGGCCCCCGGTGTGCAGCAGGGCGAGGTCCAGCCCGGGCAGTGCGGTGATGTCGTCGGCCTCGACGATGCGGCTGCGGCCGCCCGCGCCGTGCAGCACGAACCGGGTGACGCCGTCGACCGCTTCGTGGCTGGTCACCACCGTGCCCCGGTCGTCCGCGACGAACCCGGTCCCCCGCGGCCGACCGGCCGAATCGCAGATACGTACCAGCGCTGCCCGGTCCCCGCTTGCCATGATCCGACGTTAGGTCCGATGATCAGCGCCTGTACCGCCGGACGTGAAAGCGCCCCCGAATACACCCCTGATTCACTCCGAGCGCCTGCCCATTGGGGTGAATTAATGGCGTCCGCTGGACAGAACATGGTGGGGGATCGTGGAGCGGGTGCTGGGAATGCCCCGCCCGCTCCACGATGGGGATACCCGTCAGGCGAAGACGGCGAGGCTCTTGGCCTTGCCCTTCTGTTCCTCCACGAGGACCAGGAACCGCCCGTCGGGTCCGAAGACCCCGACCGGTCCCGGCGGGAAGGCCGGCATGTCCAGCCGTACGCCGTTCAGCAGCAGCTTGGCGCGCTTCTCGTCCACGTCCCAGCGGGGGAACGCCGAAGCGGCGGCCTCGGCCACCGGCATCACGGTCAGCTCCTCCTGGTGCTGGTCGAGCGTTCGCGCCGCGTCCAGGCCGTAGGGCCCGACCCGGGTGCGCCGCAGCGCGGTCAGATGCCCGCCGACGCCGAGCCCGGCGCCCAGGTCCCGGGCGATCGCGCGGATGTACGTACCCGAGGAGCAGACCACCGAGACGACCAGGTCGACGACCGGCGTGCCGTCCTCGGCGGTCTCCCGGCGTACGTCGTAGACGTTGAAGGACGAGATCGTCACCGGCCGGGCCGGGATCTCGAACTCCTCGCCGCCACGCACCCGCGCGTAGGACCGCTTGCCGTCGATCTTGATGGCGCTGACCTTGGACGGCACCTGCATGATCGGTCCGGTCAGGGCCGCGACACCGGCGTCGATGCCCTCACGGGTCACCCCGGAGGCATCGGTGGACGAGGTGATCTCGCCCTCCGCGTCGTCCGTGACGGTGTTCTGGCCGAGCCGGATCGTGCCGAGGTACTCCTTCTCGGTCAGTGCGAGATGGCCCAGCAGCTTGGTGGCCTTCTCGACACCGAGCACGAGAACACCCGTCGCCATCGGGTCCAGGGTTCCGGCGTGGCCGACCCGGCGGGTCCGTGCGATGCCGCGCATCTTGGCGACGACGTCGTGCGAAGTGAAGCCGGACGGCTTGTCGACGATGACAAGGCCGTCCGGCGTTTTCTGCGGTGTCATTCGGAGGCGGCGTCCTCGTCGTTGTCGTCGTCCGCCTTGCGGTACGGGTCGGCACCACCGGCGTACGTGGCGCCCGAGGACGCCTCGCGCACCCGCGCGTCCGAGGCACGCGCCTGGTCGAGGAGGTCCTCGATCGCCTTGGCGTTGCCCGGCAGGGCGTCCGCCACGAAGGCCAGGGTGGGGGTGAACTTCGTCCCCGCCGCCGCTCCGACCGCCGAGCGCAGGATGCCCTTGGCGCTCTCCAGACCGGCCGCGGCGCTCGCCCGCTCCTCGTCGTCGCCGTAGACCGTGTAGAAGACCGTGGCCTCCCGCAGATCACCGGTGACCCGGGTGTCCGTGATCGTCACGTGCGTACCCAGACGCGGGTCCTTGATACCGCGCTGCAGTTTCTCGGCGACCACCTCCTGGATGAGGTCCGCCAGCTTTTTCGCCCGCGCGTTGTCGGCCACTGGTCCGTCTCCTTCTTCGCCTTGCTCAATCGTCTTCGTCGCTGTGCAGCCGCCGTCGTACGGACAGCAGCTCCACTTCCGGCCGTGCGGCCACCAGTCGCTCGCACCGGTCCAGAACATCTGTGAGGTGTCCGGTGTCCCCGGAGACCACGGCAAGGCCGATCTCGGCCCTGCGATGGAGATCCTGACCGCCCACCTCCGCCGCGCTCACCGCGTATTTCCGCTGGAGCTCGGCGACGATCGGACGGACGACGGAGCGCTTCTCCTTCAACGACCGTACGTCGCCGAGAAGCAGATCGAAGGACAGTGTCCCCACATACATGTATGTCCGGATGTCCCGCCGGTTCGGGTTCGCGCCCTGCCAGTGCTTGGCAGGGACACCAGAACCGTACACGGAACGGCCGGGGCCGATCGACGGAAATACGACCCGTCGACCGGCCCCGACTGTTGAGGAGAGTTCCGGGGGCTCGCCCCCGGATTTCCCCGTGGATCAGCCTCGCGGCTTCTCGCGCATCTCGTACGTCGCGATGACGTCGTCGATCTTGATGTCGTTGAAGTTTCCGAGGTTGATACCGCCCTCGAAGCCTTCGCGGATCTCGGTGACGTCGTCCTTGAAGCGGCGCAGACCGGAGATGTTGAGGTTCTCCGCGATGACCTTGCCATCGCGCAGCAGGCGCGCCTTGGTGTTGCGCTTGACCTCGCCGGAGCGGACCAGCACACCGGCGATGTTGCCCAGCTTGGACGAGCGGAAGATCTCGCGGATCTCCGCCGTACCGAGCTCGACCTCTTCGTACTCCGGCTTGAGCATGCCCTTGAGGGCCGCCTCGATCTCCTCGATGGCCTGGTAGATCACCGAGTAGTAGCGGACGTCGACACCCTCGCGCTCCGCCATCTGCTGGGCACGGCCGGCAGCGCGGACGTTGAAGCCGATGACGATGGCGTCGGAGCCGGTCGCCAGGTCGATGTCCGACTCGGTGACCGCACCCACACCGCGGTGCAGGACCCGGATGTCGACCTCGTCGCCGACGTCGAGCTGGAGCAGCGAGGACTCGAGAGCCTCCACCGAACCGGACGCGTCGCCCTTGATGATGAGGTTGAGCTCCTGGACCAGACCGGCCTTGAGCGCCTCGTCCAGGTTCTCCAGGGAGAACCGGACACCCTTGCGGGCGAAGTTGGCGTTGCGCTCACGGGCGGCACGCTTCTCGGCGATCTGACGGGCCGTACGGTCCTCGTCGACCACCAGGAAGTTGTCGCCGGCACCCGGGACGTTGGTGAGACCGAGCACGAGGACGGGGGTCGACGGACCCGCTTCCTCGACGTTGTTGCCGTTGTCGTCGAGCATCGCCCGGACACGGCCGTACGCGTCGCCGACCACCATCGTGTCGCCGATGCGCAGCGTTCCGCGCTGGACGAGGACGGTGGAGACGGCACCGCGGCCGCGGTCGAGGTGGGACTCGATCGCAATACCCTGCGCGTCCTGCTCGGGGTTGGCCCGCAGGTCGAGCGAGGCGTCGGCGGTGAGGACGACGGCCTCCAGCAGTGCCTCGATGTTGAGGCCCTGCTTGGCGGAGATGTCGACGAACATCGTGTCGCCGCCGTACTCCTCGGCCACCAGACCGAACTCGGTGAGCTGACCGCGCACCTTGGTCGGGTCGGCACCCTCGACGTCGATCTTGTTGACCGCGACCACGATCGGCACCTCGGCCGCCTTGGCGTGGTTCAGCGCCTCGATCGTCTGGGGCATCACACCGTCGTTCGCCGCCACCACGAGGATCGCGATGTCGGTGGACTTCGCACCACGGGCACGCATGGCGGTGAACGCCTCGTGACCCGGGGTGTCGATGAAGGTGATCCGGCGGTCCTCGCCGTTGACCTCGGAGGAGACCTGGTACGCACCGATGTGCTGCGTGATGCCGCCGGCCTCGCCCGCGACGACGTTCGTCTTGCGGATCGCGTCCAGCAGTCGGGTCTTACCGTGGTCGACGTGACCCATGACGGTCACGACCGGCGGACGGGAGACCAGGGCCTCTTCGCCGCCCTCGTCCTCGCCGAACTCGATGTCGAAGGACTCGAGCAGCTCGCGGTCCTCCTCCTCGGGGCTGACGATCTCGAGGACGTAGTTCATCTCGTCCGCGAGCAGCCTGAGGGTGTCGTCGGAGACGGACTGCGTCGCCGTGACCATCTCGCCGAGGTTCATCATCACGGCGACGAGCGACGCCGGGTTGGCGTTGATCTTCTCCGCGAAGTCGGTGAGGGAGGCACCGCGCGACAGACGGACGGACTGTCCGTTGCCGCGAGGCAGCATGACGCCGCCCACCGACGGGGCCTGCATGGCCTCGTACTCCTGGCGCCTCTGCCGCTTCGACTTGCGACCACGACGCGCGGGACCGCCGGGACGGCCGAACGCACCCTGTGTGCCACCACGGCCACCGGGGCCGCCGGGACGTCCACCGAAGCCGGGACGACCGCCGAAGCCGCCGCCACCGCCGGGACGGCCCGCACCGCCACCGCCGCCGCCACCGGGACGACCGGCGAAACCGCCGCCACCGCCACCGGGACCGGCCGGACGGCCCGCGAAGCCACCGCCGCCGGGACGGCCCGCGCCGCCACCGCCGGGACGACCGCCGCCACCGGGACCACGGCCACCGCCGGGGCCACCACCGGGACGCGGGCCGGCAGCGGGACGCTGCGGCATCATGCCCGGGTTCGGACGGTTACCACCGGGGGCACCGCCCGGACGGGGAGCCTGCGGACGGGGCATGCCGCCCGGGGTCGGACGGGCGCCGCCCTGCCCCTGGGGCCGCGGAGCGCCACCGGGGCCGCCCTGCGGACGCGGGGCGCCCGGACGGTCCTGGCCGCCACCGGGACGCGGGGCGCCGCCGGGACGGGGCGCCTGCGGACGGGCCATGCCCGTCGAGCCACCGGAGGTGAAGGGGTTGTTGCCCGGACGGGGACCGGCCGGACGGGCGCCGGGGCGCGGTGCGCCCTGGCCCGCGGGACGTGCGGGGCGGTCGCCGCCGCGCTCGCCGCCACGGCCGCCGTCGCGCTGGCCACCGTCACGCTGACCGCCGTCGCGCTGACCGCCGGCCGGGGCCGGGCGGGCGGGACGCGGACCGGGGGTGGCACCCGCGGGACGCGGGGCCTGCTGCGGGGCAGCGGGCTGGGCCGGAGCCGGAGCCGAGAACTCGGCGGCGGGCACCGGGGTCACCGGAGCAGGCTTGGGCGCGGGCTTCGGGCCCGGACGCGGGCCGGCAGCCGGCGCGGAAGGCGCTGCGGGGGTGCTGCTCGCCGGGGCGGCGGCGGGGGCCGGCTTGGGGGCCGGGGCGCCGGGCTTCGGGGCAGCGGGACGTGCCGCAGCGGCCGGGGAGGGCGCTGCGGGCTTTGCGGGCGTCGCCTTGCGGGGCGCGCCAGGCTTTGCAGCGGACTTGCCGGCGTTGCCGCCGGGCCCCTGCAGTGCGTCAGTCAACTTGCGTACAACCGGCGCCTCGATCGTCGAGGACGCCGAACGGACGAATTCACCGAGTTCTTGGAGCTTGGCCATGACGACCTTGCTCTCGACGCCGAACTCCTTGGCGAGTTCGTATACCCGGACCTTAGCCACTTCGCTCCTTTTAGGTCCGGGTTACCGCCGGACCGTCGCTACTTCATGGGCGTACTCATCGCGTACTCATCGAGTGCTCATCGCAATCTCGACCTACTTCCAACTCGCGAGGTACCTGACCGCACGGGGTCCCGTGCCGTTCATTTCTTACGGTGTCACCCGCTCGACGAACCGCTGCACTGCGGCGGGGTCGAACGGCCCCTTGGCCTTGAAGGCCCGGGGGAAGGCCCGGCGGCGAACCGCCAGGTCCAGACAGACGGAGGCGGGGTGTACATATGCACCCCGGCCGGGCAGCGTACCGCGAGGATCAGGGACGCAGGCGTCCCCGTCCGCGACGATGCGCAGCAGCTCGCTCTTGGCCGCCCGCTCCCGGCATCCCACACAGGTTCGCTCAGGGCAAGCACGGGCGTGCGTCCGGCCAGACACGGCTAAGTCTACCTCCCCGCACCGACCTCACCCCTTTGGGGCAAAAATCGAACGGATGTTGTCGTGATCTCAGCGGCATGCCACTGAGAAATATTCCCGACGGCGCCGGGTCAGCGCCGCTCGGACCGCTCGCGGGCCCGCTCGGCCCGCTCCCGGTCGGCGACGTCGCGCTCGGCGTCGGTCTCGGTGTCCGGGCGAATGTCGATGCGCCAGCCAGTGAGACGGGCGGCCAGGCGGGCGTTCTGCCCCTCCTTGCCGATCGCCAGCGACAGCTGGTAGTCCGGCACGGTGACCCGGGCGGACCGGGCACCGAGGTCGACGACCTCGACCTCGCTCACCCGTGCGGGCGACAGGGCGTTGGCCACCATCTCGGCCGGGTCGTCGGACCAGTCCACGATGTCGATCTTCTCGCCGTGCAGCTCGGCCATGACATTGCGCACCCGGCCGCCCATCGGGCCGATGCAGGCACCCTTGGCGTTCAGCCCGGAACGGGTCGAACGGACCGCGATCTTGGTGCGGTGACCGGCCTCGCGGGCGATCGCGCAGATCTCGACGGAACCGTCGGCGATCTCCGGGACCTCCAGCGCGAAGAGCTTCTTCACGAGGTTGGGGTGGGTCCGCGACAGCGTCACGGACGGACCGCGCACGCCCTTGGCGACCCGTACGACGTAGGTGCGCAGCCGCAGGCCGTGGGTGTACTCCTCGCCCGGCACCTGCTCCTGCACCGGCAGGATCGCTTCGAGCTTGCCGATGTCGACCAGGACGTTCTTCGGGTCCTTGCCCTGCTGGACGACGCCGGTGACGACATCGCCCTCGTGGCCCGCGTACTCGCCGAACGTCCTGTCGTCCTCGGCGTCGCGCAGCCGCTGCAGGATGACCTGCTTGGCGGTGGTCGCGGCGATCCGGCCGAAGCCGGAAGGGGTGTCGTCGAACTCCTTGGGCTCCTGGCCCTCTTCCAGGTCGGCCGGGTCCTCCTTCGCCCACACCGTCACATGGCCGCGCTCGTCGAGCTTCACGCGCGCGCGGCGGTGGCTTCCGTCCGTACGGTGGTAGGCGATGAGGAGGGCCGACTCGATCGCCTCGACGAGCACGTCGAAGGGGATCTCCTTGTCCTGTGCCAAGCCCTTCAAGAGCTTCACATCGATGTCCACGGCTACGCCTCCTCTTCCTTCTTGTCCTTGCGGCTGAATTCGATCTCCACGCGCGCCTTGGCGATCTCGTCGAAGGCGACCCGGCGGGACGTGGGCTTGCGGCCCTTGACGCCCGGCACTTCGAGGTCGAGGCCGTCCTCGTCCACGGCGAGGATGCGGGCCACCAGCTCGCCGCCCTCGCGCAGATGGAGCTTGGCCAGGCGGCCCGTGGCACGTACGTAGTGGCGGTGCTCCGTCAGCGGACGGTCGGCACCGGGGGAACTGACTTCGAGGACGTATTCGTCGTCGCCCATCGCATCGGTCTCGTCGAGCTTCTCGGAGATCGCGCGGCTCAGCTCGGCGCAGGCGTCCAGCTCGACGCCCTCCTCGGAGTCCACGATGATCCGCAGCACGCGGCGGCGGCCGGCCCGGGACACCTCGATCTCTTCGAGATCCAGCTGTTCGGCGCTGACGAGCGGTTCGAGCAGCCCGCGCAGCCTCTCGCTCTGGGTGGTGCTCATCCGGGTGACTCCTCGGCCGCGTGTGCTGTTGTGGGGATCGTCGCGTGTCAGGTCAAAGGGTATCCGGTCCCGAGGGGTGTTGCCGTCCGCCGGCTCCCCGGCCGCGGGTACGCTCGCCTGCGGTGATCACTTCAGGACAGATCCAGTCAAGTCAGGGCCAGGCCCGAAGGAGAACAGGTGCGGCGCACGGGGACGACGCGCAGAGGTGTGTTCACCGCGACGGGAGCCATCGCCCTGGGGGCGATGCTGGCCGGCTGCGGTGACGGGGCCGGACGCGGGAAGGACTCCGCCCGGTCCGGGACGGCGAGCACTGCCGAGCAGGCCTCCGCGGCACGGGCGGAGAAGCGGATCCGGACAACGGCCGCACGGACCAGTCTGGAGCTGCTCGGCGGGTACGAGCACGTGATCAGGGCCCATCCGGCGACCGCCGCCGGGCTCGTGCCGCTGCGGGACGCCGTGCGCGCCCACGCGAAGGCGCTGGCCCCCGACGGCGCGCAGGCGCTCGCCTTCACGCGCTCGCGCGCGACCGGCGCGAAGGCCGCCGTCGGGGAACTGGCCGCGGCGGAGCGCCGCGCCGCGGACGCGCACCTGGCGGCCCTCATGGAGGCCCCGCCGGAGCTGGCCCGGCTGCTGGCGTCGATCGCGGCGGCGGGCGCGGCCCACGCCTATCTGCTGACCGAACTGGCCAAGGAGACCTCGTCATGAGCGCCAGGACACAGAAGGCCGCGCAGGCGGCCCTGGCCGCCGAGCACGCGGCGGTGTACGGGTACGGGGTGGTGGGCGGCCGGATCGCCGAGGGCCGCCGGGCCGAGGCCGCGGCGGCCCACCACGCGCACCGGGCCCGGCGCGACGCGCTGGTGCGGACCGTGCGCGGACTGGGCGGTGAGCCGGTGGCAGCACAGGCCGCGTACGCTCTGCCGTTCACCGTGCCGGACCCGGCCGCGGCGGTGCGGCTGGCGGCCGTGCTGGAGGACCGGGTCGCGGGCGTGTACTCCGACCTTGTCCGGGCCGCCGAGGGACCGCTCAGGCGGGAGGCCGCCGACGCCATGCGGGAGGCCGCGGTGCGTGCGGTCCGCTGGCGGGGCAGCGGCGTAGCCTTTCCCGGGCTCGCCGAGCGGGCCGTTGAAGGCACCGGCGCGAAGACCGGGACGGCCGCGAAGAGCGGGGCCGGTGGGACGAACGGGTCCGGCGCGGCGCACTGAAGCAGCTCTGAAAGGGAACAAGGCACGTATGGGTTTCGAACCGCCGCAGCGTCTGGTGCGGGCGCTGGGCGAGTCGTACGGGGACGACGGCGCCGCCGACTGGCTCGCGCGGCTTCCCCCACTGACCGAGGAAGCGCTTTCCGTCACCGGGCAGAACACGACCGTGGAGCGGGTCGCCGCCCCCGGGGGCCGCAGCAGTCTGGTCCTGCTGGTGACCTGTGCCGACGGCACCCCGGCCGCACTGAAGATCGCGCCGCCCGGGGCCGCGCCCGAGCTGGAGCGGGCCGCGCTGGCCCACTGGAACGGCTGGGGCGCGGTGCAGCTCATCGCCGCAGGACCCGGCGCACTGCTGCTGGAGCGGCTGCACCCCGAGGTGTCACTGCGCTCGCTGCCGGAGGCGAAGGCGCTGCTGGAGGCGGCCGGGACGGTGCGCAGGCTGTGGGTCGAGCCACCGGCCGGGCACGGTTTCGAGACGGTCGCCGAACGGACCGGGAGCCGTGTCGGGCCGATGCGGGAGAGCGCGGCGGCCGACCCGGGCCTGGAGCCGCTGGTCTCCGCGGCGCTCGCGGCGCGCGAGGAGCTGGTCGCCCACTCCCCCGAACTCCTGCTGCTGCACGGCAACTTCCGGCAGAGCAAGGTGCTGGCCGGCGAGCGGGTGCCGTGGCTGACCGTCGGTCCCGAGCCGCTCGTCGGTGAGCGTGCCTACGATCTGGCGCGCCTGGTCCGCGACCGCGTCGAGGACCTGATCGCCTCCCCCGGCGGCGCGGTGACGGCCCGCCGCCGGGTCAAGAAGCTCGCCGATTCGCTGGATGTGGACCGCGAGCGGCTGCATGGCTGGACGCTGTTCCGCGCGGTGGAGTCCGGGACCCGGGCGCTGGCGGCCGGCCGCCGCCAGGAGGGCGAGCTGACGCTGGAGTTCGCGAGCTGGCTGTGAGGCGGTGAAAGCCGCAGGCCCCCGCGCGGTGCGCGGGGGCCTGCGGCTTCTCGCGGGGTCAGCTGCCGGCGGTGAGGCGGGCGATCGCCTCGTCCACGGTGAGCTCCTCGCGCTCGCCGGTGCGGCGGTCCTTCAGCTCCAGGACGCCCTCGGCCGAGCGGCGGCCGGCGACCAGGATCTTCGGGACGCCGATGAGCTCGGAGTCGGTGAACTTGACGCCGGGCGAGATGCCCGGACGATCGTCGACCAGGACGCGCAGGCCCGCGGCGTTCAGCTTCTCGGAAACGTCGAGCGCCAGCTCGGTCTGGAGCGCCTTGCCCGCCGCGACGACGTGCACATCGGCCGGGGCGATCTCGCGGGGCCAGCACAGGCCCTTGTCGTCGGCGGTCTGCTCGGCGAGGGCGGCCACCGCGCGGGAGACGCCGATGCCGTACGAGCCCATGGTGACGCGGACGGGCTTGCCCTGCTGGCCGAGGACGTCGAGGGAGAAGATGTCGGCGTACTTGCGGCCCAGCTGGAAGATGTGGCCGATCTCGATGGCGCGGTCCACCCGGAGGCCGGCTCCGCAGTTGGGGCAGGGGTCGCCCGCCTCGACGACGACGACGTCGAGGTAGTCGTCGACCTCGAAGTCGCGGCCGGCGACGACGTTCTTCGCGTGGGTGCCGGGCTTGTTCGCACCGGTGATCCAGGCGGTGCCGGCGGCGATGCGCGGGTCGGCGATGAAGCGGACCTTCTCCAGTCCCTGCGGGCCGACGTAGCCGCGTACCAGGTCGGGGCGGTCCTCGAAGTCCTCGGCGGTGACCAGTTCGACGACGGCGGGCGCGAGGTGCTCGCCGAGCTTGCCGAGGTCGACCTCGCGGTCGCCGGGCACGCCCACGGCCACGATCTCGCCGTCGACCTTGACCAGCAGGTTCTTCAGGGTCGCGGAGGCCTCGACGCCCAGGTGCGCGGCGAGCGTCTCGATGGTCGGGGTGTCGGGGGTGTCCAGCTCCTCGACGGGGCCGTGCGCCGAGCCGTTCGCGGCGACCGCCTTGAAGGTCACGGCCTCGGTGTTGGCGGCGTAGTCGCAGTTCGGGCAGTCGACGAAGGTGTCCTCACCGGCCGGGGCGGGTGCGAGGAACTCCTCGGAGGCGGAGCCGCCCATGGCGCCGGAGACGGCGGAGACGATCCGGTGGTCGAGGCCGAGGCGCTCGAAGATGCGGATGTAGGCGGCGCGGTGCAGCTGGTACGCCTCGGCGAGGCCCTCGTCGGTGGTGTCGAAGGAGTACGAGTCCTTCATCTGGAACTCACGGCCGCGCAGCACACCGGCGCGGGGACGGGCCTCGTCGCGGTACTTGGTCTGGATCTGGTACAGGATCACGGGCAGGTCCTTGTAGGACGAGCACATGTCCTTGACTACCTGGGTGAAGATCTCCTCGTGGGTGGGGCCGAGGAGGTAGTCGGCGCCCTTGCGGTCCTTGAGCCGGAACAGCAGGTCGCCGTACTCGTCGTACCGCCCGCTCGCCTCGTACGCCTCCTTGGGCAGCAGCGCGGGCAGCAGCACCTCCTGGCCGCCGATGGCGTCCATCTCCTCGCGGACGACGCGGGTGATGTTCTCCAGGACCTTCTTGCCGAGCGGCAGCCAGGTCCAGATTCCGGCCGCGGTGCGGCGTACGTATCCGGCCCGGACGAGCAGCTTGTGGTTGAGCGTCTCGGCGTCGGCCGGGTCGTCGCGCAGTGTCTTGATCATCAATCGGGACATGCGCTGGACCTGGGCCATGGTGAACTCCTGCTCGCAAGGGTGATGTCAGGAGGTTAGCCGGGCGGCACGGGTGGGCGGAAATCCAATGTCCGCTCCGCTAGTCCTTGCGACGCAAGGGGAGCGGGGCTCCCATCACCGCGTAGGGCTTGGGAGCGCTGGGGAAGAGCACCTGCCGGGCCAGGTCCTGGTAGCCGAGACTGCGATACAGGCCACGTGCCGGGCTCTCGGCGTCGATGGCGGAGAGGATCGAGCGGGGCTGGTCGACGGCGTCGGTGATGGTGGTGATCAGCGCGCGTCCGATGCCCCGGTTCTGGAACTCGGGCAGGACGTGGAGCTCGGTGATGACGAACGCGTCGTCGAGCCAGTGCACGCAGCCGGTGGCACGGAGGTACGGCTCGACGACGGTGGACCACCACTGGCCGCGCTCGTTGGGCATCCCGTAGACGAAGCCGACGAGCCGTTCGCCGGGGGTGACGGCGCCGAGGGCGCGGGCGTGCGGGTGGTCGAGGTGTCTGAGGACGATGTGGCGCCGTACCTCGACCTCTTCGGGCCCCAGGCCGAAGGCGACGGCCTGTACGGCGAGCGCCTCGTCCACGCGCGCGGCGAGATCGATGGGCCCGATCCTGACGCTGGGAGTAGGGGGGCCACCCCCGGAAACTGCTGCCATGCGCCGACCCTACTGGCCCCGGTGGGCAACGGGGCGAGAACGGGTGACCGTCGGCCGCGGACCGGTCAGAACAGCACGCTCATGAACGAGCCGGTCTCCTGGAAGCCGACCCGGGCGTAGGCCCGGCGCGCGGGGGTGTTGTAGTCGTTCACGTAGAGGCTGACGACGGGGGCGACATCGGCCAGTGCGTAGCGCAGGACCGCCGCCATGCCGGTTTCGGAGAGTCCTCGGCCGCGGTGTTCGGGGGCGACCCAGACGCCCTGGATCTGGCAGGCCTGCGGGGTCGCGGCGCCGATCTCCGCCTTGAAGACGACCTTGCCGTCGTCGATCCGGGCGAACGAGCGGCCGGCTCCGATGAGTTCGGCGACGCGTGCCTGGTAGAGGAGTCCGCCGTCGCCGGCGAGCGGGGAGATGCCGACCTCCTCGGTGAACATCGCCACGCAGGCCGGCATCAGGACGTCCACCTCGTCCTTGCGGATCCGGCGGACCAGGGGGTCGGGGGTCACCTCGGCGGACGGGCTCTCGGTGACCATCAGCGGCTGATGGGCCCGGACCTCACGGGCCGGTCCCCAGCCGGGTTCGAGCAGCCGCCACAGCTGGGCGGTGGGCCCGGCGGGGCCGACGATCGAGGAACAGCGACGGCCCGCCCGGCGGGCCCGGTCGGCGAAGGCCCTGACGGCCTCCGGGGTGGCGCAGATGGGGACGAGGTTGGCGCCCGAGTAGCAGAGCGAGCGGAGCCGTCCGTCGGCGTACCAGCCCCACATCTCGCCGCCGAGGCGCCAGGGATCGAGACCTGCGATCTGGACCCGGGATGTCACGAAGGCGTTGGCGACCGGCTCGCTCTCCAGGACGGCGAGAGCGGCTCCGAGGTCGCTGGGTTCGAGGACCCGGGTGGTGGTCTGCGTCAACACGAGGGGGCCTCACCATGCGGTCTGCTGATTTCCGCACTGTAACCGACGCGGCCGATCCGTGCCGCCCGTGCCTGCGGACAGGGGCTGCGGGACCCCGTGAGGTCGCTCACGGCAAGCGCCCCGCCGGACGGGGTTCGTCCGGCGGGGCGCGGTGGTGCGGGTCATCGGTTCAGCTGACGGAGACCTCGGGCTCGCCGGAGGCGATGCCGTCCTTCTCCATCTGCTCGGCGATCTTCAGGGCCTCTTCGATGAGCGTCTCGACGATCTTCGACTCGGGCACCGTCTTGATGACCTCGCCCTTCACGAAGATCTGCCCCTTGCCGTTGCCCGACGCCACACCCAGGTCCGCCTCACGGGCCTCACCCGGACCGTTGACGACACAGCCCATCACGGCCACCCGCAACGGCACCTCCATGCCCTCCAGACCGGCACTGACCTCGTCCGCGAGCTTGTACACATCCACCTGCGCCCGCCCGCACGACGGACACGACACGATCTCCAGCCGCCGCTGCTTCAGATTCAGCGACTCCAGGATCTGCAGACCGACCTTGACCTCCTCGGCCGGCGGCGCCGACAACGACACCCGGATCGTGTCCCCGATCCCCTCCGACAGCAACGCACCGAACGCCACCGCCGACTTGATCGTCCCCTGGAACGCCGGACCCGCCTCCGTCACACCCAGATGCAACGGATAGTCACAACGAGCCGCCAGCTGACGGTACGCATTCACCATCACCACCGGATCGTTGTGCTTCACCGAGATCTTGATGTCCCGGAAACCGTGCTCCTCGAAGAGCGACGCCTCCCACAACGCCGACTCCACCAACGCCTCAGGAGTCGCCTTCCCGTACTTCGCCAGCAACCGCGCATCCAGCGAACCCGCGTTCACACCGATCCGGATCGGCGTCCCCGCATCACCCGCCGCCCGCGCGATCTCCTTCACCTTGTCGTCGAACTGCTTGATGTTCCCCGGATTCACCCGCACCGCCGCACAGCCCGCATCGATCGCGGCGAACACATACTTCGGCTGGAAATGAATATCCGCGATCACCGGGATCTGCGACTTCTTCGCGATCACCGCCAACGCGTCCGCGTCGTCCTGCGTCGGACACGCCACCCGCACGATCTGACAGCCCGACGCCGTCAGCTCCGCGATCTGCTGCAACGTCGCACCGATGTCCGACGTACGCGTCGTCGTCATCGACTGCACCGACACCGGCGCATCCCCGCCCACCGCAACCGACCCGACCTGGATCTTGCGGCTGACCCTCCGGTCGGCGAGCTTGGTCGGAACGGACGGAATTCCGAGAGAAATCGCAGTCATGCGCTGAGCATCCCCAAGGTGTGGATCAAGGTCCCGAGATCGGCGGGCTCCGGCCTTCGAGGTTACGGCACCGGAGACGGCCCGGAGCACACCGCGTACGGGAGCGCCACACAAAAGCGACGCCCCGGACACACACTGTGTGCCGGGCCGTCACTCGTGGTGCATGAGGTGCCAGGGCCTCTCGTTTGGATCATGCCGGGCTCGCGTGCCCCGGTGCCTGATCCGGCCTGATCCAAACGCAAGACCCTGGTGGGTCAGGAGATCTTGACCGGATTCACGATGTCGGCGACCAGCACCAGCAACGTGAAGCAGATGAAGACTCCGGCGACAACATAGGCGACCGGCATCAGCTTGGCCACGTCGAAGGGGCCGGGGTCGGGGCGCCGGAAGACCCGGGCCACATTGCGGCGCAGGGCCTCCCAGAGCGCTCCGGCGATGTGCCCGCCGTCCAGCGGCAGCAGCGGCAGCATGTTGAAGAGGAACAGCGAGAGGTTGAAGCCCGCCAGCAGGAACAGCATCATCGCGATCTGGTTCGTCGCCGGGACGTCGAGCGTCATCACCTCGCCGCCGATCCGGGCCGCGCCGACGACGCCCACCGGGGAGTCGGCCGCCCGCTCGCCGTCGCCGAAGGCGGCGTCCCACAGGTCCGGGATCTTGGACGGGAGGGCGATGATCGAGTCGACGCCGTTCTCGATCATGTCTCCCATGCGGACGACCGAGTCGCCGAAGGAGAGCGGGACGATCTCGGTCTGAGCGGCGAAGCCGAGGTAGCCGGCCTTCACGTACTCATCGGCGATCACCTCGCCCTTGGAGTCCTTCTTCGCCACCGCGTTCTCCTTGAGCACGGCGTGGAGGGTCGTCTCCCGGCCGTCGCGCAGGACGGTGATGGTGGCGGGGCCGATGGTGTTGCGGATCCTGTCGGAAAGCGTGGCCCAGTCGTCGACCTTCCGGCCGTCGAAGGCGACGATCTTGTCGCCCTTCTTGAGTCCCGCCGCCTGGGCGGGCGAGACCGGGTCGGACTTCTTGCAGGTGTCGCGGTTCTCGTTCTGGGCGATCACGCACTTCTGGACACCGGCCACCTCGGTGGTCTGGGTCTGGAAGCCGAAGGTCATCGCCACGCCGAGGAAGATCGCGACCGCGAGGACCAGGTTCATGAACGGTCCGGCGAACATCACGATGACGCGCTTCCACGGCTTGCGCGTGTAGAAGAGGCGCTTCTCGTCGCCCGGTTCGAGCTCCTCGAAGGCGGCGGACCTGGCGTCCTCGATCATGCCGCGCCAGGGCGAGGTGGACCGTGCCTCCAGGCGCCCGTCCTCTCCCGGCGGGAACATGCCGATCATGCGGATGTAGCCGCCGGCCGGGATGGCCTTGATCCCGTACTCGGTGTCGCCCCTCTTCCGTGACCAGACCGTCGGTCCGAAGCCGACCATGTACTGGGGGACGCGGATGCCGAAGAGCTTCGCGGTCGACAGGTGCCCCAGCTCGTGCCAGGCGATCGAGAACAGCAGGCCGATGACGAAGACGGCGATGCCCAGGATCGTCAGCAGGACCGTCGTAATACTCATGCGCGCGCCTCCGCTGTCGCTTTCGCCGAGAGTCCACGGGCCCGGGCGCGTGCCCAGGTCTCCGCTTCCAGGACGTCTGCGACCGTGAGCGAAGTTCCCGTGGCGGGGGTGCCGTGTTCGGCCACCACCGCCGTGACCGTATCCATGATTCCGTTGAACGGCAGCCGTCCTGCGAGGAATGAGTCGACACATTCCTCGTTGGCGGCGTTGAAGACGGCCGGTGCGGTGGCGCCGAGCGTGCCGACGTGCCTGGCCAGACCCACGGACGGGAAGGCCTCGTTGTCGAGGGGGAAGAACTCCCAGCTGGACGCCTTCGACCAGTCGAAGGCGGGGGCGGCGTCCGGGATGCGGGCGGGCCAGCCGAGGCCGATGGCGATCGGGCCCTTCATGTCCGGGGGCGTGGCCTGGGCGAGGGTGGAACCGTCGGTGAACTCCACCATGGAGTGAACGTACGACTGGGGGTGGACCACGACCTCGATCCGGTCGAACGGGATGTCGTAGAGGAGATGGGCCTCTATGACCTCAAGACCCTTGTTGACCAGGGTGGCGGAGTTGATCGTGATGACCGGTCCCATGGCCCAGGTCGGGTGGGCGAGGGCCTGCTCGCGGGTGACGTCCGCCAGCTCGCTCCTCGTCCGTCCCCGGAAGGGGCCGCCGGAGGCGGTGACGACGAGCTTGCGTACGTCGGCGCGGGTACCGGCGCCCAGTGCCTGGAAGAGTGCGGCGTGCTCGGAGTCGACCGGGATGATCTGGCCGGGCTTCGCCAGTTCCTTGACCAGTGGGCCGCCGACGATCAGCGACTCCTTGTTGGCCAGGGCGAGCGTGCGGCCCGCTCCGAGCGCGGCGAGCGTGGGGGCAAGTCCGATCGAGCCGGTGATTCCGTTGAGCACGGTGTGGCAGTCGCTCGCCGCCAGCTGTGCGGCGGCGTCGGGCCCTGCGAGGACCTCGGGGAGCGGCTCGCCCGTCCCGTACTGCTCGCGCAGCGCCTCGCGCAGCGCCGGTACGGCGTCCGGTGCGGCGACCGCGACGGTACGCACCCGCAGCTGCCGTGCCTGCTCGGCGAGGAGGGCGACCCGTCCGCCGGCGGCGGAGAGCCCGGTGACGCGGAAGCGGTCGGGGTTGCGCAGCACCAGGTCGATGGCCTGGGTGCCGACGGAACCGGTGGAGCCGAGGATGACGAGATCCCGGCGGCCTTCCGCTGTGTCGAAGACGAGGTGCGGGTCGGCGAGGGGGGCAGGGCTGTCGCTCATGCCCCCATTGTTGCCGCATCGCCTGTGGGCGTGGACAGTGCGTCCCGCGCACGGGCCGGGCGGGGCCCGTCCGGTGAGTGGACGCGCCCCGCCCGGCCGGTGGTTCAGCGGACGGTCCGGTGGACGTTCTCCCTGGTGGACGGTCCCGGAGTGGCGTCGGCGATCCAGGGCCCTTCGCCGCTCGGGTCGATGACGCCTTCTTCCAGCCAGGTGTACGCACCGGACAGGACGCCGTCGACCAGACGCCGGTCCAGGTCGTCGGTGTTGGACCACAGACGGGTGAAGAGTTCCTCGACGCGGACGCGGGACTGGTGGCAGAACACGTCGGCGAGCCGGTAGGCCTCGCGTCCGTGGTCGCCGGAGGAGCGCAGCAGTTCGGCGCGGACGCAGGCGGCGCTCATCGCGAAGAGTTCCGCGCCGATGTCGACGATCCGGCCGAGGAAGCCCTGCTTGGTCTCCATCCGGCCCTGCCAGCGCGACATGGCGTAGAAGGTGGAGCGCGCCAGTTTGCGCGAGGCGCGTTCGACGTAGCGCAGATGGGCTGACAGGTCGGGGTGGCCGGGATGGCTGAACTCCCCGTACGTACGCGGGAGCTGTCCCGGTCCTGCGACGAGTCCGGGCAGCCAGCGGGCGTAGAAACCGGCCGCGTTCGCGCCCGCCTTCGCCTTGGCGGAGAGGGGTTTGTCGGGGTCGATGATGTCCCCGGCGACCTTCAGATGGGCGTCGACGGCCTCGCGGGCGATCAGCAGATGCATGATCTCGGTGGATCCCTCGAAGATCCGGTTGATCCGCAGATCGCGCAGCAACTGTTCGGCGGGGACGGCCCGCTCGCCGCGGGCGGCGAGGGACTCGGCGGTCTCGAAGCCCCGTCCGCCCCGGATCTGGACGAGTTCGTCGGCCATCAGGCAGCCCATCTCGGAGCCGTACAGCTTGGCCAGGGCCGCTTCGATGCGGATGTCGTTACGGCTCTCGTCGGCCATCTGGGAGGAGAGCTCGACCACTGCTTCGAGGGCGAAGGTGGTCGCCGCGATGAAGGAGATCTTGGCGCCGACGGCCTCGTGCCGGGCGACCGGCCTGCCCCACTGCTCACGTACCGCGGACCATTCGCGGGCGATCTTCAGGCACCACTTCCCGGCGCCGACGCACATGGCGGGCAGCGAGAGCCGTCCCGTGTTGAGCGTGGTGAGGGCGATCTTGAGCCCGGCGCCCTCGGGGCCGATGCGGTTCGCGGCCGGAACCCGGACCCGGTGGAAGCGGGTGACGCCGTTCTCCAGGCCGCGCAGGCCCATGAAGGCGTTGCGGTTCTCGACGGTGATGCCCGGGGAGTCCGCCTCGACGACGAAGGCCGTGATGCCGCCCTTGTGGCCTTCCGACTCCGGCACCCGGGCCATCACCACGAGCAGGTCGGCGACGACGCCGTTGGTCGTCCAGAGCTTCACCCCGTCCAGGACGTAGTCCGGCCCGTCCGGGACCGCCGAGGTGGCGAGCCGGGCCGGGTCGGAGCCGACGTCCGGTTCGGTGAGCAGGAACGCCGAGATGTCGGTACGGGCCAGCCGGGGCAGGAAGGTGTCCTTCTGCTCCTGGCTGCCGAAGAGTTTCAACGGCTGCGGCACACCGATGGACTGGTGGGCGGAGAGCAGCGCGCCGATGGCCGGGCTCACGGAACCGACCAGGGCCAGAGCCTTGTTGTAGTAGACCTGGGTCAGGCCGAGGCCGCCGTACTTGGGGTCGATCTTCATCCCGAGCGCGCCGAGTTCCTTGAGGCCGTTGATCACCTCGTCGGGGATTCGCGCCTCGCGCTCGATCAGGGCGCCGTCGATCCTCGTCTCACAGAACTCGCGCAGCCGGGCGAGGAACGTCTCGCCGCGCCGGACGTCGTCCGCGGGCGGCAGCGGATGCGGATGGATCAGATCGAGCCGGAAGCGCCCGAGGAAGAGTTCCTTGGCGAAGCTCGGCCTTTGCCAGTCCTGTTCGCGCGCGGCCTCGGCCACTTGGCGCGCGTCACGCTCGGTGACCCGGGGCGTGTTCTTCGGTGCGGATGGTGCGGACATTGAGGAGCTCACCTCGCCGCGTTGTGGGTGGGCGGACGCGGCCGGTCCGCTCGGGGCGCGCCTGCACGGCCGCCCAGCGGTACCAACCGGCTCTACTCGTCCGTATGTACCCGAATCCCGGCGCGCCCACCATCCCCCGGACGCCGATCGGGTCGGGGGCCACTCCACTGACCCGCCTGCGGTGGCGGATGCGACGGGGAGACGGAGATGGCCTGAACCCCCGCACAGTGGGTTCAGGCCATCTCGCTGTCGCCTGCTGTCGTGCTGTCCAGGCGGAACACAGGCGACGTCGGTGGATCGGGCTCGATCCTGTTCGCGGACTACAGGGCGAGGCCGGTGAGGACCAGCACGCGCTCGTAGGTGTAGTCGTCCATGGCGTAGCGGACGCCCTCGCGGCCGACGCCGGACTGCTTGGCGCCGCCGTACGGCATCTGGTCCGCACGGTAGGAGGGGACGTCGCCGATGATCACGCCGCCGACCTCAAGGGCGCGGTGGGCGCGGAAGGCGGTCTGCAGGTCGTGCGTGAACACGCCTGCCTGCAGGCCGTACTTGGAGGAGTTGACGGCCTCGAACGCCTCGGCCTCGCCGTCCACCTTCTGCACGGACAGCACCGGTCCGAAGACCTCCTCGCCGGCGAGGGTGACGTTGTCCGGGAGCTCGGCGAGCACGGTCGGCGCGTAGCTGGCGCCGTCCCGCTTGCCGCCGGTGAGCAGCTGGGCACCGGCCTGGACGGCCTCGTCGACCCAGGACTCGACGCGCTTGGCGGCGTCCTCGCTGACCAGCGGGCCGACGTCGGTGGCGGCGTCCGACGGGTCGCCGGTGACCTGCGCCTCGACGGCCGCGACGATCTTCGGGAGCAGCCGGTCGTAGACCGAGGCGTCCGCGATGACGCGCTGCACCGAGATGCAGGACTGGCCGCCCTGGTAGTTGGAGAAGGTCGCGATCCGGGTCGCGGCCCAGTCCAGGTCCTGGTCCGAGGCGTAGTCGCCGAGGACGACCGCCGCGCCGTTGCCGCCGAGCTCCAGGGTGCAGTGCTTGCGGGGCACCGACTCCAGGATCGAGTAGCCGACCGGGCCGGAACCGGTGAAGGAGATGACCGGCAGGCGCTCGTCCTGGACCAGGGCGGGCATGCGGTCGTTGGGGACCGTCAGCACGGACCACGAACCAGCCGGCAGGTCGGTCTCGGCCAGCAGCTCGCCCAGGATCAGCGAGGAGATCGGCGTGGCCGGGGCGGGCTTCAGGATGATCGGCGCGCCGACGGCGATGGCCGGTGCCACCTTGTGGGCGCTCAGGTTGAGCGGGAAGTTGAAGGGTGCGATGCCCAGGACCGTGCCGCGCGGGAAGCGGCGGGTCAGGCCGAGCCGGCCGGTGCCGCCGGCGTCGGTGTCCAGGCGCTGGGCGTCGCCGCCGTTGAAGCGGCGGGCCTCCTCCGAGGCGAACCGGAACACGGAGACGGCGCGGCCGACCTCGCCGCGGGCCCACTTGATGGGCTTGCCGTTCTCGGCGGAGATCAGCTGGGCGATCTCCTCGGTGCGCTCCACCAGACGGCGTACGACGTGGTCGAGTGCGGCGGCCCGGACGTGGGCCGGGGTCGCGGCGAACTCCTCGCGCACGGCGTGCGCGGCCGCGACGGCCTCCTCGATCTGGGCGTCGGTCGGCACGCTGACGGTGCCGACGAGACGACCGTCCCAGGGGTTGGTGACGTCGAAGCTGTCCTCGCCGGTGGCCTGGCGGCCGGCGAGCCAGAAGGCGTGGGTGGAAGTCATGGAGGTTCCGGCCCTTCGGAGCGGTGGGGGTGTCTTGCCCCCACCGTAGGGCCGCACGGCCGCCATGGCGTTTGTCCGGGGTGGAGCAGTGCGCGACGGGGACGCGCCGGTTTGTCGGATGCGGCCGGAACGCAGAGCTCCGGTTCGGTGGCCAGGGCCTTTCGTTTGGATCGGGCCGGACCCCGCGTCCCCAACCTCACAGGGCAATACACCTAGGGTCTCTAGGCCTCCGGCGCCGACGGGGCGCTCGTCGCCTTGAGCGCCAGCCACAGCTCCATGCGGACATCCGGGTCGTCCAGCGAGCGGCCCAGGATCTCCTCGACGCGGCGCATCCGGTAGCGCAGGGTGTGGCGGTGCACCCCCAGGTCCGCCGCGGCCGCGTCCCACTGGCCGTGGTGGGCGAGCCAGGCCCGCAACGAGGCGACGAGGTCGCCGCGGCCCTTGGCGTCGTGCTCGTGCAGGGCCCGGAGCATTCCGTCGGCGAAGGCCCGTACCGCGTCGTCCGCGAGCAGCGGGAGCACCGAGCCGGCTGCCAGCTCCTCGTGCTCGACCAGTGCCCTGCCGCGGCGGCGGGCCACCGACAGGGCCTGCTCGGCCTGCTTGTACGCGGCGGAGACGGCGATCGGGCCCGCGGGTGCGGAGAGGCCCACGACCACCCGGTCCTCCTCCGGCTTGCCCCCTTCGGCGGGCGCCCGCGCCTCCTGGGCCTCCGCGTGAGCCGTACAGGCGGCGACCGCCGCTCCGCCGTCCGCGGCCAGCACGACGAGCCGGTCGCCCTCGGGAACGGTCAGCAGCGCCTCGCCGGTCCGCAGCGCCGCCGCCTCCATCGCCTCACCGAGCGCTGCCGGGGCGGCCGGGTCGGACGCCTCCGCGATGAGCAGCCGGAACGGGGCGTCGAGCAGCTCCCCGTACAGGTCCCCGGCGACGGCCCGGGCATGGTCCGGCTGGCCGGCGAGCAGCATCCGCAGCACCGCCGCGCCGAGGCGCTGCTCGGCGCCCTGGAGGGACCGGGAGCGTGCGGTGGTCAAGGTCAGCAGGGCGACGGCCGAGTGCACGGCGTACCGCTCGGCGGTGCCGAGTGCGGCGCCGGTGCCGACGGCCAGCGCTCCCCTGCCCCGGCGGCCGGTGCCCAGGGTCTGGAGCTCGACCCGGTCGTCGGTGTCGCCGACGACGATGCTGGCCGGTGCCGGGCGGTCCCGCAGCCGTTCCACGTCGGGGGTGAGCCGGGCGGCGCGGCGGGCGGCCCACTCGGGTGCCGCGGCGACGACCTGGCCGGCCGCGTCGTACAGCGCGGCCCAGCCGTCGAGGTGGGCGGCGAGCCGGGTGAGGAGTTCGCCGGGTCCGTCGCCCCCGAGGGCGGCCCGGGTCAGCTCCCGCTGGACCTCGAACCCGGCCGTCACGGCCCGGTACTGTTCCTCGGCGATCGCCGAGGAGACGGCCTTGGCGATGGCGATGAACGGGGTGCGGCGGGGCACTTCGAGGAGCGGCAGCCCCGCTTCCCCGGCCGCGTCGATCAGCGCCTGCGGCACCTCGTCGTAGTGCACGCCGACGGCGAAGCCCAGGCCGACGACCCCGGCCCCGGCCAGTCGGCGCACGTACCGCCGCATCGCCTCGGGGTTCTCGGCGTCGAGGTTGGTGGCGGTGACGAGCAGGAACTCGCCGCCCTCCATGTACGGCACGGGGTCGGTCAGCTCGCTGGCGTGCGCCCAGCGCACGGGCGCGTCGAGCCGGTCCGCCCCCGCGCGCACGGTGAGTCTGAGCGCCGAATGCTGGACGAGCGAGGCGAGAGTGAGGGGCATGGGAACCGCTGGACCTCGGGAAGTCGGTTTTCGCCGTCCCGTATGAACGGCTCCTGCCAATTCTGCCAGAGCGGCAGGGTTCGGCATGACCACGACCAGCGGTGCGGGGCACGGGCCGCACCCCGCACCGTTCAGCCGTTCAGATCCACCAGCAGCGGGGGCACGTGCTCACCGTCGACCGTCGTCATGGAGAGGACCGCGTGGCCCGCGGGCAGCTCGTAGGCCAGCGCGGAGGCGGACCAGCGCTCGCGCTCCACCTGCCGCACGGTGACCGCGTCGACAGTGACCGCCTTGCCGGTGGCGAGTTTGCGCAGCGCGTGCATGGCGCGGGTGAACGGCTGGTCGGCGAAGACCCCGTGCTGGGCCACCTCGCGGACGGAGACCCATTCCTTGCCCCAGGCCTCCGAGAACCGCTTCCCGTCCCAGGTGGTGACGCCCGGGAAGATCATGCCGCATCCCACCGCGCCCAGCAGGGCCGCGTGCAGCCCCTCGGGAACGTCGTCGAGGGTGCGCAGCGCGAGTACGGCACCGGCGTTCACCGACCGGAGCCGCCTGAGCCCCTGGACGGTCTCGGCGGTGACGGTGTGGGTCGCGTCGTCCAGCACCAGAGAGGCGAAGATCGATCGGTCGGCACGGGCGGCCACGATCGTGTTGAACTGTGCGAGGACGAGGCGGGCCAGCACCCTGGATGCCCCCGCGTGCGCACGTTCCGGGAGGTCGATCCGAACCCTCAGCGGGTGCTGCCCCAGGGAGCGGAGAGAGAAGGGGCGGGCCTCCGCACCAGTGGCGAAGAACCCCGCGAACGCCGGCCGGTCGAGGAGCGCGATGCGGTCGGCCAGCAGCGATGCGGGCCCTCCCGAGCCGCTCTCCTGCCGGGTCCGGGTGTCCAGCTCGCGGAGCATGGCCGAGTGACCGCCCGTTTCCAGGCAACGACGCAGCTCACCGAGGGTGGACTCGTCCCCGGCCAGCAGTTCCCGCAGCACCGGAACCGCCGGGAAGCATCCGTGGACGGCCCGGTAGGGGCCGAGCAACTGGGCCAGGACCAGGGCCGCGCGCCGGCCGTCCAGGCCGGGAACGTCTCCGGCCAGCCCTTCCGCGAGCGTGGCGGCGGCCTCGTCGGGGTCGGTCGCCCCACCGTACAGATCGAAGTCGTGGACGGACGAGGAATCACCGATCTTCACGATGACGTCGTACGCGTCGTCGGGTCCGAGCTGAGCCCCCGCGGCGCCGACCGCGAGCACCGCCGCCCGACCCGTCAGGGCCTGAAGCGCCAGACTCTCCACGACCGGGCGCACCAGCCTCGCCGTCTTGCCCGCGCCGGGCGGGCCGACCGCCAGCAGGGACGCGCCCAGGACGGCGGTGTCCAGGGCCGCCCCCGAGCCCCTGCGCGCATACGGATTGCGTTCGTCGTCCGGGCAGCAGCCGATGCGGACCTGGCCGAGCAGCAGGTCGTGGCGTGCGGTCCGGAGCGGGAGGTCCCGGCGCCCCGAGGGGTGCAGGAAGGCGTCCGCCCCCTGGCGCACGACCGTTTCATCGAAGGACGCCGGGCCGTCGTGACGGGTCCGCGCCCGCTCCCAGGCGCGGTTCACCCGTACGCAGTCCACGTCGTTCATGCGCCCGGCGCGCACGGCCGACGTGAGCACCTCCGCCGCATCGGCGAGGCCTGCGGCGCGCAGCTCCGGCCAGGTCGCCACCTCTGTTCCGGTCGCGGTCGCGGGCGACGGACTGTCCGCGCTCTGCGGGCCGGCGGCTGCGCGCCGCGCCCGAAGATCACGGAGCGAAGCACCCCATTGTCCGGCCCGGCCGATCGGCCAGACGACCAGGGCGATGGCCAGTGCGTAGGAGCCGTAGGCGGCCAGCGTGGCCAGCAGTTGGTCCCCGCTGTACAGCCAGCCCCTCACCCAGTAGAAGAGGACGTCCAGCAGCGGCACCTTCTGGGTCCAGATCAGCCACAGGGCCAGCAGCGCACCGAAGCCCGAGAGCATCAGCCGGGCACGTTCCAGCTGGGGGCCCGCCCAGTACCGTACGAGCCCGGCCCAGTTTCCGACGCGGGCTGCCCACAGCCCCGCGATCAGCACCAGCAGCTGGTTGTAGAGCGTCTCGATGCTGTACGCGGCGGCGGGAACGGACCCTGCCCGCAGAGTGTCGAAGACCCACCAGCTCCCCGGCGTGACCGCTTCCAGGGGCACCTTGATGTACGGGATCCGGAAGTCCGCCAGCAGCGCCCAGATCACCAGCCAGAGCACCAGGGCGAGCAGCGGCCCGAGCAGGGAGGGGCGCGGCGGCCGTTCGGCGGGGCGCGGCACATGTCCGTAGCGCCAGACGCCGGGCTCGGCGGCCGGGCGGACGGTGTTCAGCCACTCGGCGGTCGACGGCCCGGCCCCGGGAAGGCCGGCGGGCATCGGCGGAGCAGCGGACGGCCCGCTCCGGGGCGCGCCGATGGGCATCGGCGGGGCGGCGGGCGGCGGTCCGGCCGGGCGGGGCACCGGACTGCGGGGCACATCGGGCCGGCCGCCCTCCCGCTCGGTACCGCTCGTGCCCCGCGCACCGCGCGCGTCGTCGCTCTTCATGAACCGTTGCCCCCTGACCGGCCGGGTCCGTCCGTCTGCCCCGGTCAATCTAGTGCGCACGGAGGGCGAGTTCAGCAAGGCTCCCGCACCGGACCGCACGGGTTCCGGGCCCACCGCGCCCCCTCGCTATGTCCGTGACGGACAACGACACCCGACCACCACTCCCGAACGGAACATGCCGTACCCCCGGCCTCGCCCCTAGCCTGGCCCGGAAGCGTCCGAAACATCCCCCCAGGAGCCCCTCATGACCGCAATCCCGCAGGAGCGCCGCGTCGTCACTGCCATTCCCGGCCCGAAGTCGGTGGAGCTGCAGGCCCGCCGTCTGGAGACGGTTGCCGCAGGTGTGGGCTCCACCCTGCCGGTGTTCACCGCCCGCGCCGGCGGCGGGATCATCGAGGACGTGGACGGCAACCGTCTGATCGACCTCGGCTCCGGTATCGCCGTGACGTCGGTCGGCGCCTCCGCCGAGGCCGTCGTGCGCCGCGCCTCCGCGCAGCTCGCCGACTTCACCCACACCTGCTTCATGGTCACGCCGTACGAGGGGTACGTCGAGGTCTGTGAGCAGCTCGCCGAGCTGACGCCGGGCGACCACGCCAAGAAGTCCGCGCTGTTCAACTCGGGCGCCGAGGCTGTCGAGAACGCGGTGAAGATCGCCCGCATCCACACCAAGCGCACCGCGGTCGTCGTCTTCGACCACGGCTACCACGGCCGCACCAACCTCACGATGGCGCTGACCGCCAAGAACATGCCGTACAAGCAGGGCTTCGGCCCGTTCGCGCCCGAGGTCTACCGGGTGCCGGTGGCGTACGGCTACCGCTGGCCGACCGGTGCCGAGAACGCCGGTGCCGAGGCGTCCGCCCAGGCCATCGACCAGATCAACAAGCAGATCGGCGCGGAGAACGTCGCCGCGATCATCATCGAGCCGGTGCTCGGCGAGGGCGGCTTCATCGAGCCGGCCAAGGGCTTCCTCCCGGCGATCGCCCAGTTCGCCAAGGACAACGGCATCGTCTTCGTCGCCGACGAGATCCAGTCCGGCTTCTGCCGCACCGGCCAGTGGTTCGCCTGCGAGGACGAGGGCATCGTCCCGGACCTGATCACCACCGCCAAGGGCATCGCGGGCGGTCTGCCGCTGTCCGCCGTGACCGGCCGCGCCGAGATCATGGACTCCGCCCACTCCGGCGGCCTCGGCGGCACCTACGGCGGCAACCCGGTCGCCTGCGCGGGTGCGCTCGGCGCCATCGAGACGATGCGCGAGCTGGACCTGAACGGGAAGGCGAAGCGCATCGAGGAGGTCATGAAGGGCCGCCTCGCCGAGATGCAGTCGAAGCTCGGCAACGGCGACATCATCGGTGACATCCGCGGTCGCGGCGCGATGATCGCGATCGAGCTGGTGAAGTCCGGCACGAAGGACCCGAACCCGGAGGCCGCCGCGAAGCTCGCCAAGGCCTGCCACGCGGAGGGCGTCCTGGTCCTCACCTGCGGCACGTACGGCAACGTCCTGCGCTTCCTCCCGCCGCTGGTGATCGGCGAGGACCTGCTGAACGAGGCGCTCGACGTCATCGAGCAGGCTTTCGGCCGGATCTGATCCGTGCACCCCACCGGCTCCGGGAGGCGTTCCGGCAGGGGTTACGAGGGGCCCGCGTGTGGGCCTGTGAAGAACGTGTGGGGGGGCGATGGCGGGATCCGTTTCCCGCTGTCGGTCCCCCATCGGCTGCCGTACGGTTTCTGCAGATGAGAGAAACACCCCGCCCGCAGGGGACTGCGGGCGATGCCGGGTCGGAGCTTCCCCAGCGCCGTCCTGGCCGTGCCTTCGCGCACACCGCTGGAGCCTCCGGCTCCGGAACTCCTCACCGATCGGATGGCCGCTCGCCCCAGACCCCCCGGGGCGTGCGGCAAACCGGTCCGACCGGCCGCCCCGGAACCACCCCCCCTGTTCCCGGGCGGCCGGCTCTTTCCCTCTCCCCGGCACCGCTCCTCCTGGTGCTCTTCGCGCTCACCGCCTGGCAGATCGTGGCCGACGGCCCGCTGCGCGGACTGGACGAGCGGACCGGCCGGGCCGTCGTCGGACACGGGCCCGCCCGGCTGACCGAATTCCTCGCCGATCTGGGCAACATGCAGATCGCGCTCCCGGTGCTGGGCTGCGCGATCGTGTGGGCCCTGGTGCGCGGTGCGCGCCGAGCCCCGCTGTACGCGGCGCTCGCCATGGGCGCGGTGCCCCTGCTGGTCGTACCGCTGAAGGCGTGGATCGCCCGTCCGGGGCCGCTGACGGACGCGACCGGCTATTTCCCTTCCGGTCATGCGGCGACGGCCGCGATGGCGTACGGGGCGGCGGCGCTGCTGGTCGTGCCGTACGTGCGGCGGCCGTGGTCATGGATGATGCCCGTCGCCGCTGTCCTGCTGACCACGGCGACGGGCATCGGTCTGGTGCTGCGCGGCTACCACTGGCCGCTGGACGTGCTGGGCAGCTGGTTCCTGTTCGGGGCGGTGCTGCTGCCGCCCGCCCTCAGCTGCCGAAGTAGGCGTCGAAATTCTTCGAGAACTCCCCGTTGTTGAACCGGTCCCAGTTGATCGACCACGTCATCAGTCCGCGCAGCGCGGGCCATGTTCCGTGGGTGGGGTAGGAGCCGCAGTCGGTCTTCTGCGTCAGGCAGTTCAGCGCCTTGGTGACCTCGGCGGGCGAGGTGTGCCCGTTGCCCGCCTGGGTGGAGGCGGGCAGGCCGATGGCGACCTGGTCGGGGCGGAGCGGCGGGAAGACCTTGGTCTGGTCGCCCGCCACCGGGAAGCCGGTGAGCAGCATGTCGGTCATGGCGATGTGGAAGTCCGCGCCGCCCATCGAGTGGTACTGGTTGTCCAGGCCCATGATGGAGCCCGAGTTGTAGTCCTGGACGTGCAGCAGGGTCAGGTCGTCGCGCAGCGCGTGGATGACCGGGAGGTAGGCGCCGGCCCGGGGGTCCTGGCCGCCCCAGGGGCCCGAGCCGTAGTACTGGTAGCCGAGCTGGACGAAGAAGGTCTCGGGGGCCATCGTCAGGACGAACTTGTCGCCGTACTTGGCCTTGAGGGACTTCACCGCGGAGATCAGGTTGACCACGACCGGGGTGGTGGGGTTGCGGAAGTCGGTGTCCCCGGTGCTCAGCGAGAGCGAGTGGCCCTCGAAGTCGATGTCGAGGCCGTCCAGACCGTACTCGTCGATGATCTTGCTGACCGAGGAGACGAAGGTGTCACGGGCGGCGGCGGTGGCGAGCTGCACCTGACCGTTCTGGCCGCCGATGGAGATCAGCACCTTCTTGCCCTTGGCCTGCTTGGCCTTGATGGCCGCCTTGAAATCGGCCACGGACTCGACGTTCGGGCACTCGGCGACCGGGCAGAGCGAGAAGCGGATGTCGCCCGAGGTGACCGAGGTCGGTTCACCGAAGGCCAGGTCGATGACGTCCCAGGAGTCGGGCACGTCCGCCATCCGCGTGTAGCCGGAGCCGTTGGCGAAGCTGGAGTGCAGATAGCCGACGAGCGCGTGGGCGGGCAGGCCGCCTCCCCCGGTCCCGCCGCCGCCCGCCGTGGTGGTGGCCGAGACGACTGCGGACTTGGCGGACTCCCCGGCGGAGTTGGTCGCGGCGACCTGGAAGCTGTACGCGGTCGACGCGGCGAGGCCGGTCACGGTGGCGGAGGTGCCGGAGACCGAGAGGACCTTCGTGCCGCCCCGGTAGACGTTGTAGCCGGTGGCCCCGGAGGAGCCGGCCCACGAGAGGTCGACGGAGGAGGCGGTGGCCGTGCCGGCCTTGACTCCGGTGGGGGCGGCCGGGAGCTCGGCCGGGGCGCCGCCCGGACCGATGAGGGTGAGGTCGTCGGCGTAGTAGGCGAGGGTGCCGAACCAGCCGTGGGTGTAGACGGTGACCCGGGTGGTGGAGGGGCCGGTCCTGAACGTGGTGGTGAGCTGCTTCCAGTCGGCGGACGACTGGACCCAGGTGGACACGTCGGTGGTGCCGGTGCCGTCCGCACCGAGGTAGACGTAGGAACCCTGCACCCAGGCGCTCAGCGTGTAGGTGGAGTCCGGCTGGACCGTCACCTGCTGGGAGCACTTGGCGTTGTCGGCGCCGGTCGGGGTCGCCTTCAGCGCCGAAGTACCGCTGTGGGCCGGGGTGCTGACGGTGGCTCCGCTGCCGCCGGTGCAGCTCCAGCCGTCGAGTCCGGACTCGAAACCGCCGTTGCGCGCCTGGTCGGTGTCGGCAGCGGCGGCGGCCGGAGCGATGGCGGTCAGGCCGCCGGCGGCGAGCAGGGCCGCCGCGAAGGCGGCCACGACTCCGGTAAATCGGGCGGGGGGTCCCGTGCGTTCCACAACGGCCTCCGTGCATGGGGGAATTGAGTGCGGCCGCCACAACATGGTCCAGACCAATCAGGTTGTCAAGACCTCTGACAGTTCCGGGCCGTCCGCCCGGTCGACCACGCGCACCGTTTTCCCGTCCGCCCGGTCGGCCGCACGTACCGCTTCCCGTTCGCCCGGTCGACCGCACAGACCGCTTCATGTTTCGGTCGACCGCACGCCACCTCCCCGCCCGCCCGTTCGCCCGTTCGCCGTCAGTCCCTGCCGCGCTCGGCCCGCCCGGCCGCCGCCTCGTGCATCGCGAGCTCCAGAAGTGTCGCGTCGGTGAGGGTTCCCGAGCCGTCGGGCGGGATCAGCCAGCGCACCCCGCCGTTGGACACCCGGCCCGGATGGGGCACGACGATCCAGGTTCCCTGCCCCACGCCCCGTACGCCGGTGCCGACCCAGCGGGCGACGGTGCCGGGCTCCACGAAGAAGCCCATGCGGGCGTCGCCGAAGTCGGAGAGAACAGGACCGGGTCTGTCGATGAGGCGGGTCAGTACGTCGAGGGTGGGACGGCCCAGCTCCCCCGGAAGAATCAGCACGTCCCAGCGCCGGCCGGCGGGAAGGAGCGCGATTCCCCGGGGATTGCGCTCCCATTCCCACCGGCAGGCGTCCGGATCCGGCGCCACCGATACCAGCCATTCGACCGCTGCCCTGACCCCCGCGCCAGCCATGACCTGTCTCCATTCCGTGTGCACCGGCCATACGGTGCCGGTGCGTTCACACGGGAGAGAGGGGTGGCGCCGATCGATTACGCGGGTTCGGGCAATGAATTCATCATGAGCGGGCAGGCCACCCCCCGGGGTGACCTGCCCGTCGTACTCAGCTGTCGAAACCGAGCCCCAGCCGGTCCATCGTCCGCAGCCAGAGATTGCGGTGCCCGCCGTTGCTGTCCGCCCTGGCCAGGGACCGCTTGGTGAGCTCGATCCCGGCCCAGGCGAAGGGCTCCGGCGGGAACGGCATCGGCTTGCTGCGGACCATTTCCAGCGTGGTCCGTTCGTTCTGTTCGCCCGCCAGCAGATCGAGCATCACATCGGCCCCGAAACGGGTGGCGCCGACGCCGAGTCCGGTGAATCCGGCGGCATAGGCGACCCGGCCCTGATGGGCCGTGCCGAAGAACGCGGAAAAGCGCGAACAGGTATCGATCGCCCCGCCCCAGGCATGGCTGAAACGCACCCCCGCCAATTGCGGGAAACAGTCGAAGAACTGGCCCGCGAGCTTGAGGAAGGTCTCCGGACGCTGATCGAGATCGGCGCTCAGCCGGCCACCGTACGGATAGATCGCGTCATAGCCGCCCCACAGGATCCGGTTGTCGGACGACAGCCGGAAATAGTGGAACTGATTCGCGCTGTCACCCAGCCCCTGCCGGTTCTTCCAGCCGATGGAGGCGAGCTGGTCCGCGGTGAGCGGCTCGGTCATCAGCGCGTAGTCGTAGACCGGCACGGTGTACGGGCGTACCCGCTTGACCAGCGACGGGAAGATGTTCGTACCGAGTGCCACCCGGCGCGCGAAGACCCTTCCGTACGGGGTGCGAACCGCCATGCCTGCGGTGGTCCTGGCCAGTTCGAGGCCCCGGGTGTGCTCGTACACCCGCACGCCCAGATCGATGCAGGCCCGCTTCAGGCCCCAGGCCAGCTTGGCGGGGTGCAGCATGGCGACCCCCCGCCGGTCCCAGAGACCGCCGAGGAAGGTCGGCGAGTCGACCTCGGCACGCAGCGCGTCCTGGTCCAGGAAATCCGTCCCGGTGAAGCCGAGCTTCTCCGCCTCCTGGTGCCATTCGTGGAGTTCTTCGAGCTGGTGGGGTTCGGTGGCGACGTCGATCTCGCCGGTGCGCTCGAATTCGCAGTCGAGCGAATAGCGGGTGACGGCGGCCTCGATGGCGTCGAGGTTGCGCTCGCCGAGCTCCTCCAGCTTGTGGATCTCCTCGGGCCAGCGCTCCAGCCCGTTGGGCAGGCCGTGGGTGAGGGAGGCGGCGCAGAATCCGCCGTTGCGGCCCGAGGCGGCCCAGCCCACCTCGTGCCCCTCGATCAGTACGACGTCCCGTTCCGGTTCGCGTTCCTTGGCGATCAGCGCGGTCCACAGTCCGCTGTAGCCGCCGCCGACGACGAGCAGGTCGCAGTGCTCGTCACCGGTGAGCGCGGGCAGCGCGTCGGGCTTGCCGGGGTCGTCCAGCCAGAACGAGACGGGCTTCGCGTCGGAGAGTGATTGTGCAGCAGTACGCATGGCAGCTGGGGCCATGGTTTCCAACTCCTTCAGGGCTTTCTATCGTGCGCTGTTCTTGCGCCGGTTCGCGATGAGCTGGC
Source organism: Streptomyces sp. NBC_00012 (assembly GCF_045040875.1). Classification (NCBI taxonomy): domain Bacteria; kingdom Bacillati; phylum Actinomycetota; class Actinomycetes; order Kitasatosporales; family Streptomycetaceae; genus Streptomyces; species Streptomyces sp. NBC_00012. The sequence continues at coordinate 2,491,296 of NZ_CP108309.1, forward strand.
CGACGACCACCACCATCACGGCGATGATGAACATCGCCGTTCCGATGACGTTGATCTGCACGGGCGTGCCGCGCTGTGCCGATCCCCAGACGAACATGGGGAAGGTCACGGTGGAGCCCGCGTTGAAATTGGTGATGATGAAATCGTCGAACGAGAGCGCGAAGGCCAGCAGCGCTCCCGCCGCGATTCCGGGGGCGGCGATCGGCAGCGTCACCCGCAGGAAGGTCTGCACGGGTCCGGCGTACAGGTCGCGGGCCGCCTCCTCCAGCCTCGGGTCCATCGACATCACGCGCGCCTTGACCGCCGTCACGACGAAGCTCAGGCAGAACATGATGTGCGCGATGAGGATCGTCCAGAAGCCCAGCTGTGCGCCCATGTTGAGGAAGAGGGTGAGCAGCGAGGCGGCCATGACGACCTCGGGCATCGCCATCGGCAGGAAGATCAGCGAGTTGATCGCGCCGCGCGCCCGGAAGCGGTAGCGGACCAGCGCGAAGGAGATCATCGTGCCCAGCACGGTCGCGCCGACTGTGGCCCAGAGGGCGATCTGCAGGGACAGCGAGAGCGAGCCGCACATGTCGGCGACGCCGCAGGGGTCCTTCCAGGCGTCGAGCGAGAAACGCTGCCAGGAGTAGTTGAAGCGCCCGTTCGGCTTGTTGAACGAGAACACCATGACGACGATGTTCGGGAGGATCATGTACGCGAGGGTCAGCAGACCCGCGATGACGATCAGATTCCTTCGTATCCAGCGCAGTACGGGCATCAGACCAGGTCCTCCGTCCCGGAGCGGCGGATGTAGACGGTGACCATGATCAGGACGACCGCCATGAGGATGAAGGAGAGCGCGGCCGCCGTCGGATAGTCCAGGACCCGCAGGAACTGGGTCTGGATGACGCTGCCGACCATCTTCGTGTCGGTGGAGCCCAGCAGTTCCGCGTTGACGTAGTCACCGCTGGCCGGGATGAAGGTGAGAAGCGTTCCGGAGACGACACCCGGCATGGAGAGCGGGAAGGTCACCTTGCGGAAGGTGGTGGCGGGGGTGGCGTACAGGTCGCCGGCCGCCTCGTGCAGCCTGCCGTCGATCCGCTCCAGCGAGGTGTAGAGCGGCAGGATCATGAACGGCAGGAAGTTGTACGTGAGGCCGCAGACCACTGCCATCGGGGTGGCCAGCACCCGGTTGGACTCGGTCCAGCCGAGCCAGCTGGTGACGTCCAGGACGTGCAGGGTGTTCAGTACGTCGACGACCGCGCCGCCGTCCGCGAGGATCGTCTTCCAGGCGAGCGTGCGGATCAGGAAGCTGGTGAAGAACGGCGCGATGACCAGCACCAGGACGACGTTGCGCCAGCGGCCCGCCTTGAACGCGATGAGGTAGGCGAGCGGGTAGCCGAGCAGCAGACACAGGACGGTGGCGGTGCCGGCGTACAGCAGGGACCTGATGAACTGCGGGTAGTAGTCGGTCAGCGCGTCCCAGTAGGTCTGGAAGTGCCAGGTGACCTCGAATCCCTTCTCCAGGGATCCGGTCTGCACGGAGGTCGACGCCTGGTAGACCAGCGGCAGCGCGAAGAAGACGATCAGCCACAGGATGCCGGGCAGCAGCAGCCAGTACGGGACGAGGCGCTTGCGGGTGGAGGGCTTGCGTATCGCCGGCTCCGCCGTGACGGGCGCCGGTGGCGCCTCCTTGGTGACGGTCACGCCGCGTCCTCCACCGTCTCCACACCGGCGTCGATGTCCTGTGCGGCGTCCAGACCGAAGGTGTGCGCCGGGTTCCAGTGCAGGACGACCTCGGCGCCGGGGGCGAGCCGCGCGTCGCGCTCGATGTTCTGCTCGTAGACCTGGAGCGCCTTGCCCGCCGGGCTCTCCACCACGTACTGCGTGGAGACCCCGATGAAGCTGGAGTCGACGATCCGGCCGGTGACCCGGTTGCGGCCGTCGGTGATCGCGTCCGCGTCGTCGGCGTGCGCGAGCGAGATCTTCTCCGGGCGGATGCCGAGGAGCAGCTTGCCGCCGCTGCTGGTCGGGGCCGTACATCGGTCGGTGGGCAGTCGCAGCTTCCCGCCGCCCGCCGCCACCACGATGTCGGTGCCGGTGGAGACGACCTCGCCCTCGATGAGGTTGGAGGTGCCGAGGAAGTTGGCGACGAAGGTCGTCCTCGGGTTCTCGTACAGGTCGGCGGGCGCGCCGAGCTGCTCGACGCGACCCCCGTTCATCACCGCGACGGTGTCGGCCATGGTCATGGCCTCCTCCTGGTCGTGGGTGACATGGATGAACGTGATGCCGACCTCGGTCTGGATGCGCTTGAGCTCCAGCTGCATCTGGCGGCGCAGCTTGAGGTCGAGGGCGCCGAGCGGTTCGTCGAGCAGCAGCACCTGCGGGTGGTTGATCAGGGCGCGGGCGACGGCGACGCGCTGCTGCTGGCCGCCGGAGAGCTGGTGCGGCTTGCGCTTGGCGAAGTCGCCGAGCTGGACGAGCTCCAGCATCTCGTCGACCTGCTTCTTCACCGACTTGATGCCGCGCCGGCGCAGGCCGAAGGCGACGTTCTCCGTGATGTCGAGGTGCGGGAAGAGCGCGTAGCTCTGGAAGACCGTGTTGACGGGCCGTTTGTACGGGGGAAGCCCGGTGATGTCGCGGCCGCCGAGCGAGACCGTGCCGGTGGTCGCCTCTTCCAGGCCCGCGATCATCCGCAGGGTGGTGGTCTTGCCGCAGCCGGACGCGCCGAGCAGCGCGAAGAAGGAGCCCTGCGGGACGGTCAGATCGAGCGGCTTGACGGCTTCGAAGGAGCCGTACGTCTTGCTGATCCCGGTGAGGCGGACGTCGCCGCCTGTCTGCTGCTGTGTCATGGATCGCGGTCCCGGTGGTGTCAGAGGGAGATCAGGAGGGGGTGCGGAGCGGCGGTCAGGCCCCGATGAGCTTGGCGAACTTCTCTTCGTACGCCGTCTCTTCCTTGCTGGTCAGGGAGCGGAAGGCGTGCGACCGGGACGCCATCTCCCGGTCCGGGAGGATCAGGACGTTGTCGGCCATCTCCCGGTCGATCCTCGCCAGCTCGTCGCGGACCCCGTCGACCGGGCAGACGAAGTTGATGTACGCGGCGAGCTTCGCGGCGACCGGCGGCTCGTAGTAGTAGTCGATGAGCTTCTCGGCGTTGGTCTTGTGCCGGGCCTTCACCGGGACCATCAGGTTGTCGCTGGATATGACGTAGCCCGCGGTCGGTATCGCGAACTTGATGTCCGGGTTCCCGGCCTGGAGCTGGATGACGTCGCCGGCCCAGCCGACGCAGGCGGCGATGTCGCCCTTGTCGAGGTCCGCGGTGTAGTCGTTGCCGGTGAAGCGGCGGATCTGGTTCTTGTCGACGCCCTTCTGGAGCCGTCCGATCGCGGCGTCGTAGTCGGCGTCGGTGAAGTTGCCGGGGTCCTTGCCCATGTCGAGCAGGGTCATGCCGACGGTGTCGCGCATCTCCGAGAGGAAGCTGACCCGGCCCTTGAGCTTCGGGTCGTCGAGCAGCTGGCTGACGGAGTCGACCTTGCGGCCGCCGGTCGCCTTGGAGTTGTAGGCGATGATGGTGGGGATGCCCGCCCAGGGGTAGGAGTAGGCACGGCCCGGGTCCCAGTCCGGGGAGCGGAACTGGGCCGAGAGGTTGGCGTAGGCGTGCGGCAGGTGCGAGGCGTCGAGCTTCTGCGCCCAGCCGAGGCGGACGATGCGGGCGGCCAGCCAGTCGGTGACGCAGATGATGTCGCGGCCGGTGTCCTGGCCGGCCGCGAGCTGCGGCTTGATCTTGCCGAAGAACTCGACGTTGTCGTTGATGTCCTCGGTGTACTTGACCTTGATCCCGGTGCGCTCGGTGAACGCCTCCAGGGTGGGCCGGTGCTTGCCGTCGTCGGTGACGTCCATGTACTCGGTCCAGTTGGAGAAGTTGATCTGCTTCTCCTCGGCCGAGTGGTCGTCGGACGCCGCGGCGGCGTCTCCCTCCCGCTTGGCGGGCGGGATGCCGCACGCACTCAGCGTGCCCAGCCCGCCGATCGCCAGCGCCCCCATGCCGGAGGCGCGGATCAGCGATCGGCGGGTCAGAGCGCCCCGGCCGCTGGTCAGGCTGCGTCGCATCGCGGCGAGTTGGGCCGCGGAGAGGCGCTCGGGCTCGTACTGCTCCATGCGCGTTGCCCTTTCGGGTGTGTGTGGCCGGGGTCGGCCGGGTTATCGGTCCCCGAAGATCGTGCGGTGCCAGTCCTTGCGGGCGACCGCGGTGTTGTCGTACATGACGTGCTTGACCTGCGTGTACTCCTCGAAGGAGTACGAGGACATGTCTTTGCCGAAGCCGCTGGCCTTGTATCCGCCGTGCGGCATCTCGCTGATGATCGGGATGTGGTCGTTGACCCAGACGCAGCCCGCCTTGATCTCGCGGGTGGCACGGTTGGCGCGGTACAGGTCCCGGGTCCAGGCGGAGGCGGCCAGTCCGTACGGGGTGTCGTTGGCGAGGCGGATGCCCTCGTCGTCGCTGTCGAAGGGCAGCACGACCAGGACCGGGCCGAAGATCTCCGACTGGACGATCTCGCTGTCCTGGGCGGCCCCGGCGACCAGCGTCGGCCGGTAGTAGGCGCCGGCCGCCAGTTCGCCGCCGGGGGCCTCGCCACCGGTGACGACGGTGGCGTAGGCGCGGGCCCGCTCGACGAATCCGGCGACCCGGTCCCGCTGGGCGTGACTGATCAGCGGGCCGAGGTCGGTCGACCGGTCGAAGGGGTCGCCGAGCCGGACGGTCTCCATGAGCGCGGCGACCCCCTGCACGAAGGCGTCGTACAGCGGGCGCTGCACGTAGGCGCGGGTGGCGGCGGTGCAGTCCTGGCCGGTGTTGATGAGCGCTCCGGCGACCGCGCCGTTGACCGCGGCTTCGAGGTCGGCGTCGTCGAAGACCACGAAGGGGGCCTTGCCGCCGAGTTCGAGGTGGAGGCGCTTGACGGTGGAGGTGGCGATCTCCGCGACCCGCTTGCCGACGGCGGTGGAGCCGGTGAACGAGGTCATCACGACGTCCGGGTGGCCGACGAGGTGCTCCCCGGCGTCCTTGCCCGCGCCGGTGACGATGTTGATCACGCCGTCGGGGATGCCCGCCCCGGTGGCCGCCTGGGCGAACATCAGCGAGGTCAGCGGGGTGATCTCGGCGGGCTTCAGCACGATGGTGTTGCCTGCGGCGACGGCCGGGAGGATCTTCCAGGCAGCCATCTGGAGCGGGTAGTTCCAGGGCGCGATGGAGCCGACGACGCCGATCGCCTCACGGCGTACGTACGAGGTGTGGTCGCCGTCGTACTCGGCGGCCGACTTGCCCTCCAGGTGGCGGGCGGCCCCCGCGAAGAAGGAGGTGTTGTCGACGGTGCCGGGCACGTCGAACTCGGTGGAGAGCTTGATCGGCTTGCCGCACTGGAGCGACTCCACGTACGCGAAGTCGTCGGCCTGCTCGGCGAGGACGGCGGCGAAGCGGTGCATCGCCTCGGACCGCTCGGCGGGCGTCAGACCCGACCAGCCGGGGAACGCCTCGCGTGCGGCTGCCACGGCGGCGTCCACGTCGGCGGTGCCCGCCAACTCGTAGCTGTACACGGTCTCGCCCGTCGCCGGGTCGACCACGTCGTGGTGACGTCCCGATGTTCCGGACCGCAGCTTTCCGCCGATGTACTGTGCGCCGTCCGCGAAGCGGTCCCGCACCTGGATGCCGTTGCCCATGACGATCTCCTCCGCCGTGTGCCCCGGAGTGCGGGGACGGCGTAGCCTTTGCTCGATTTGAGTGCCGATCCTGGCAGAGGGGATCAACCCCAACAAGTGATTCCGTTGTTGCCTTTTGGTTACGCGACGGAATCTGTCGACCATGTGTCGCGTCAGTGCGGAATTCCCCGTACGGAGTGTCAGTGGCGAATGCCAGAATCGCATGTCATGGAACACATGGACGGTCTCCTGGCCCGGAGCGCGCGGGGCGAGAAGGTGAAGTATCTGCACTTCTGGGGGCACCGCCCCCGGCCCGACGGCCGGATCGGCGCGAGCTGTCTCAGCCAATGGTGGCCGTCGCGCTTCACGGTCGACGGTGTGACGTACGCGTCGGCCGAGCACTGGATGATGGCCGGCAAGGCCCGGCTGTTCGGCGATGCGGAGTCGGAGGCCGCGGCGGTGGCGGCGAAGAGCCCGGCGGCGGCGAAGAAGGTGGGCCGGCTGGTCCGCGGCTTCGACGGCGCGGTGTGGGAGCGCGAGCGGTTCCGGCTGGTGGTGGCCGGCAGTGTGCACAAGTTCGGCGGCGATCCGGAGCTGCGGGAGTTCCTGCTGAACACCGGGGACCGGGTGCTGGTCGAGGCGAGCCCGATGGACCGGATCTGGGGCATCGGCCTGGCGGCGGACGACCCGCGGGCGGCGAATCCGGCGAGCTGGCGGGGGCTGAATCTGCTGGGGTTCGCGCTGATGGACGCGCGGGCGGAGCTGCGCGCGTCATGAAGGGCCCCGGACGCCCGATGGCCCGAAAGCCCGATGGCCCGGCTGCGGGGGCCGGGCCATCGGGAGCGGGGCTGACCGCTGGACCGACTGACGAGTGACGTCGGCTAACGGGTGACGTCGACGACCAGCGAGGTGGAGTACGGGTCGTCGTTGTAAGTGTTGTCGTCCAGGTCGTCGCCGTGCGCGACGAACAGCCAGATGAAGAAGCTGATGATCGCCACACCGAAGACGATGCCGATGGACCCCATGATGATCCCGGCGAGCGCCTGACCGCTGTTGGTCGCCTCACCGCGCTGCGCCCGCTTGCGGCCGAGGATGCCGAAGATCAGGGCCAGTGCGCCCAGGATCAGGCTGGGTATCCCGTAGACGCAGAACATGCAGATGGCCAGGATGCCGAGCACCATGGCCGCGGTACCCATGCCGTTGGAGGGCGGCGGGCCGCCCCAGGGTGCCTGCGGGTAGCCGGGGTACCCCGGGTATCCGCCGTACTGCGGGACGGGCGGCGCGGCCGGGTAGCCGTACTGCCCCGCGACCGGCGGGACGGGCTGGCCCGGTCCGTTCGGTCCGACCGGCGGCGGCGGAACCTCCCCGGGACCGAATCCGGCTCCCGGCAGCGGCCCGGTCTGTGCCGGAGCGCCGAATCCCGGCGGCGGCGAATCGGCCGGTGCGGGGCCCTCCCCGACGCCCGGCATCGAGGTGACCGTGGGCTGGTTGTGCACAGCGGGCGGGCGGGGATCGCCGACCGGCTTCTCCAACGGCACCTTGCTGTCCGGCGGAGCCCACGGATCGCGCGGCGCGGCCCCGCCCGCGGGCTGCTCTGTGTTGTCTGACATGGGCCTCCCCCATCGTGGTCCCGTCATGCTACGGCCCCGCCGCGCACCCAGGGGCCCGGCCTACGATGATCCCCGTCCCCTGCCCGGCCGACCGCGCCCGGCACCCGATCCGTTCCACGCCCCGGAGAGTCCGATGACCGATCTGCATCCCTTCATCGCGGGGCTGCCCAAGGCGGAACTGCATGTCCACCATGTCGGGTCCGCCTCTCCCCGTATCGTCGCCGAGCTGGCCGCGCACCACCCCGACTCCAGGGTCCCCACCGACCCGGAGGCGCTCGCCGACTACTTCACGTTCACGGACTTCGCCCACTTCATCGAGGTGTACCTCTCCGTCGTGGACCTGATCCGCACGCCGGAGGACGTCCGCCTGCTGACCTTCGAGGTCGCCCGCGACATGGCGCGGCAGAACATCCGCTACGCGGAGCTGACGGTGACGCCGTATTCCTCGACCCGGCGCGGTATCCCGGAGCAGGCGTTCATGGAGGCGATAGAGGACGCCCGCAAGGCCGCCGAGGCCGAGCTCGGTGTCGTGCTGCGCTGGTGCTTCGACATTCCGGGCGAGGCCGGGCTGGTGTCCGCCGAGGAGACCGCCCGGCTCGCCCTGGACCTGCGGCCCGAGGGGCTGGTCTCGTTCGGTCTCGGCGGCCCGGAGGTCGGTGTGGAGCGCCCGCAGTTCAAGCCCTATTTCGACCGGGCGATCGCCGCGGGCCTGCACTCGGTGCCGCACGCCGGGGAGACCACCGGGCCGCAGACCGTCTGGGACGCCCTGACCCACCTGCGCGCCGAGCGCATCGGCCACGGCAACAACTCCGTCCAGGACCCGAAGCTGCTGGCCCACCTCGCCGAGCACCGCATCCCGCTGGAGGTCTGCCCGACCTCGAACATCGCGACCCGCGCGGTGGCGGACATCGAGCAGCACCCGGTCAGGGAGATGGTGGACGCAGGCGTCCTGGTCACCATCAACAGCGACGACCCGCCGATGTTCGGCACCGACCTCAACAACGAGTACGGGGTGGCCGCCCGCCTCCTCGGCCTGGACGAGCGGGGTCTCGCGTCGCTCGCGAAGAACGCCGTCGAGGCGTCTTACCTCGACGCGGCCGGCAAGCGGACGCTGGCCGCCGAGATCGACACGTACACGGCCAACTGGCTGGGCCGCTCGGGCCGGTGACCCCGGTGGCCACAATGGCCCCATGGTCACCTCAGTCACCGCCGTGGCCCACCGCGGCGATCCCTACCGTGTCCGCGAGAACACGCTCCCCTCGATCCGCTCCGCGCTCGGACGAGGGGCGGACGCGGTCGAGATCGATGTGCGGCTCACCCGCGACGGCGTACCGGTCCTGCTGCACGACGCCACGCTGAAGCGGCTGTGGGGCCACGAGGTGCGGCTCGACCGGCTGACCCACGCGGAGCTCACCGAGCTGACCCGGGGCGGTGTGCCCACCCTGCGCGAGGCGCTGCTCGCCGCCGGGGCACACCGCGTCATGGTCGATCTGCCGGGCTCCACCGACGGCTCCGTGCCGCGGATCGTCGGTGCGGTGCGCGAGTGCGGGGCCGGTGAGCGGGCGTACTACTGCGCCGGCCCCGAGGCGATGCTCCGGGTCCGGGCCGCCGACCCGAACGCCGAGATCGCCCTGACCTGGACGTCCCTCGCGCCGCCGCGCGCCGCGCTGCTCGACGCGGTGCGGCCGCGCTGGCTGAACTACCGGTTCGGCCTGGTGGACCCGGAACTGACGGCCCGGCTGCACCGGGACGGCCTGCTGGTCTCCGCCTGGACGGCCGACACCAGGCGGACCATGCGCCGGCTGGTCCGGCACGGCGTCGACTCGATCACCACCAACCGGGTCGACGTCCTGCACGACGTCCTCACCAACTCCCCGGCGGGCCTCTCCCGTTGACCGGTCCGGCATCATGGGCCCGTCCCATCGTCCGTGATGCGGGCCCGGCGCAGGAGGAGCAGCGACATGACCGATCCCCGCACCACTCCCGTCCCCGATCGCATCCGTTCCGACGTCGCCCACAACGCGCGGGTCTGGAACCACTGGCTCGGCGGCACGGACAACCATCCCGTGGACCGCGAGGTCGGCGACCGGGTCACCGCCATGTACCCGAGCATCGGCGAAGTGGCGTGCGCCGACCGGGCGTTCCTGGAGCGGGCGGTCCGGTATCTGGCCGGTGAGGCGGGGATCAGGCAGTTCCTGGACATCGGCACCGGTCTGCCGAGCGCCGGAAACACCCACGAGGTCGCCCGGCGCACCGCGCCCGACTGCCGTGTCGTGTACGTCGACAACGATCCGACCGTGCTGGCGCTCGCCCGGACGCTGCTCGCCGGATCGCCGCGGGGCGCCACCGAGTACGTCGACGCGGACGCCCGCGACCCGGAGCGGATCCTGCGGGCGGCGCAGCCGACGCTCGACCTGGGGCGGCCGGTCGCGGTCATGCTCCTGGGCATCCTGAACTTCGTGCTCGACCCGGACGAGGCACGGCGCATCGTCCGCACGCTGATGGACGCGCTGCCCTCCGGCAGCCATCTGGTGCTCACCCATCCCACGCTGGAGCTGGGCGGCGAGGGCAACGAGGCGGCGATGCGGTTCTGGAACGAGAACGCCACCCCGCCGATCACCGCCCGCACCCGCGCCGAGTTCGCCGCGTTCCTGACCGGGCTCGATCTCGTGGACCCGGGCATCGTCTCGTGCGCGCACTGGCGCGGCGAGTCCGGTGCGGCACAAGTCGCGCAGTTCGGCGCGGTCGCGCGGAAGCCCTGAGGGCGCCGGTCCGATGCGCATACGGGACATCACCGCGAAGGTGCCGGGACTCGCGCCGGGGGCCGGCCCCCTCGGCGTGGACCTGCTCGTCGCCCTGCTGGTCCAGGCCGCCATGACCATGCCGTTCGTCGTCCCGCGCGCCCCGGAGCTGCCGGACGCGACGTGGACGTCGTACGGCCTGACCACCCTGATGGTGCTGCCGCTGGTGGCCCGCCGCCGGGCGCCGGTCGTGGTCCTCCTCATGGTGCTGGCGGCGGGCGCCCTGTACACGTTCACCGTCGACGGGCCGGGCCAGCCGCTCCCGTACACCGGTCTCGTGGCGTTCTGCACGGTGGCCGAACTCTCCTCGCCGCCGAAGCGGATCGGGATCGCGGTGCTCACGCTGGTGGCGGTGCTGGTCTCCGTCGGACTCGACAGTGACGACATGCGGGAGCTGCTGTTCTCCCTGTTCGTGTTCGCGGCGGCCTACGCCTTCGGCCGGCTCACGGTGACGCGCAAGGCCTATCTGCGTGCGGTGGAGGACCGGGCCCGTCAGCTGGAGCTGACGCACCGGATCGAGGCCGAACAGGCGGCGGCCCGCGAACGGGCGCGGATCGCCCGGGAGATGCACGACATCCTGTCCCATGCGGTGAGCCTGATGATCGTGCAGGCGGAGGCGGGGCCGGTGGCGGTCCGCACGGCGCCGGAACGCGCCGAGGCGGCCTTCGACGCGATCTCGGAGACGGGCCGGGACGCGATGGCACAGCTGCGCCGGATGCTCGGCGTGCTGCGCGAGAACGCGGGTTCGCCGGACGCGCCGCGGGAACCCCAGCCCGTGCTGGCCGAACTGCCGGGTCTCGTGGAGCGGGTGCGGAGCAGCGGTCCGGCGGTCTCGTACGAGGTCACGGGCAGCCCGGGAGCGCCGGGCCTGGCGGTCGAGGCGACCGTCTACCGGATCGTGCAGGAGGCCCTGACGAACGTGGTCAGGCACGCGGACGCGAGCTCGGTCGGCGTCCGGCTGGAGCACGGACCCGAGGCGTTGACGCTGGCCGTCACCGACGACGGACGGGGACCCGGACCCGGGGGCGGTTCGGGGCTGGGGCTGGTCGGCATCCGGGAGCGTGCCGCCGCGCACGGCGGCACGGCCGCTGCCGGCCCCGGTCCGGACGGGCGGGGATTCCGGGTCCGGGTGACGATTCCGCGGGCACGGCCGGAGACAGAGGCGGAGACGGAACAGAGGACAGAGGTGGGAAGTTGACGATCCGTGTGGTGGTGGCCGACGACCAGGAGCTGGTACGCAGCGGCTTCGCGATGATCCTGGACGCGCAGCCGGACATCGAGGTGGTGGCCGAGGCGGGCGACGGCCGGGCGGCGGTCGAAGCGGTACGACGGCTGGCGCCCGATGTGGCGCTGCTCGACATCCGGATGCCCGGTACGGACGGCATCGAGGCCTGCCGCACCATCAGCGCCGACACCGGCTGCCGGACGGTCATGCTGACCACCTTCGACTCGGACGAGTACGTCTACGAGGCGCTGCACGCGGGCGCGAGCGGCTTCCTGCTCAAGGATGTGCGCCGCGACGACCTGGTGCACGCGGTACGGGTGGTGGCGGCCGGGGACTCGTTGCTCGCTCCTTCGGTGGCGCGCCGGCTGATCGCCGAGTACACCTCGCGTCCGCCCGCCGCGGCCGTGGCACCGTCAGCGCGCCTGGACGTGCTGACCGCCCGGGAGCGCGAGACGCTGCTGCAGCTGGCCCGCGGGCTGTCGAACGCGGAGATCGCGGCGGCGCTGGTCGTCAGCGAGCACACGGTGAAGACCCATGTCGGCAATGTGCTGTCCAAGCTGGGGCTGCGCGACCGGATCCAGGCCGTGATCTGCGCGTACGAGTGCGGTGTCGTGACTCCCCCTCCGGGGGGAGGTCCGGCCCTCGGCTCCCCCGCGCAGGGGAGCCGGTCTCCCTCCGGCAAACCCCCGGGCGGGGGATCCGCCGGGACGGGCCGGTCAACAGGATGGAGTCCGTGAGCAGTTGCGGATTCCACTCCCCGGAGGCCCCCGTCATGAACGCACGCACGTCCCGCACCGTCGTCGCAGCCGCGCTCGTCCTCGGCATCGCCACGGGCACCGTCCCACCGGCCCTCGCGGCGGCCGGTACCCCGGCGGCCGCAGCCCACTCGGCTCAGCAGGGCTCTGCCCGGGAGGCTCCGGACGCCGAGGCGCTGCGGGCCGCGATCCGGGGACTCCCGAAGGACGACGCCACGGCCGCGCTGGTACGGGTCTCGGGCTCCGGGGGCGACTGGCGGGGCAGCGCCGGCGTCCACGACCTGGCCTCCGGGCGGCCGGCGGACCCGGACGGCCGCTTCCGGGCCGGTTCGGTGACCAAGGTCTTCACTGCGGCCGTCGTGCTTCAGCTGGCCGGGGAGGGCAAGCTCGGCCTGGACCGTCCGGCCCGGCGCTACCTGCCGGATCTGATCCCGGCGGCGTACGAGGACGTCACGGTGCGCCAGCTGCTGAACCACACCAGCGGCATCCCGTCCGTCAGCTCGGGCGGCGACACCCTGGAGGAGTGGTACGCACACCGCTTCGATCTGCACGACGCGGCGGACACCGTGCGCGAGGCCACCTCACAGCGGCCCGACTTCACGCCCGGCACCCAGCAGCACTACGCCAACATCGGCTACACCGTGGCGGGCCTGCTGATCGAGCGGGTCACGGGTGACACGTACGCCTCGCAGGTCTCCCGCCGCATCCTGGAGCCCCTGCACCTGAAGGACACGTACTTCCCCGGCACCGACCCGACGATCCACGGGCCGCACAACCGCGGCTACCAGGTGTTCGGCACGTCCGGCGAACTGCGCGATGTGACGGTGTGGGGGGCGACGGACGCCTGGGCGGCGGGGGACCTGATCTCGACCACCGCCGACCTTGAGCGTTTCACCCGGGCGCTGTTCGGCGGGCAGGTGGTGCGCGGTCCGCTGCTCGAGGAGATGTTCACGCTGCCCGACTCCTCGGTCCGCGAATTCGGCACGGGCAAGCCCGCCGCACACAGCGCGGGTCTCTCGGTGATGAGGCTGGGCGGACGCGAGGTCTGGGGCAAGACGGGTGGCCGCTGGGGCTACAACACGGCCGTCGCGGCCACCCGTGACCTCTCCCGGACCCTCGTCTACAGCGTCAACTCGACGGACGCGAAGGGGGACGACATGAACCCCACGGCGATGAACATAGTCGTGGCCGCCTTCGGCGCCCCGTCGGCCAGGTGACTCAGAGAGCCTGGGCGGTCGTCGCGGCGTCCGCTCCAGGACCTCCAGCTGCTTGATCATGCGGCGCACCACGAGCAGCGGGATCACCCCGAAGACGCCGAACGACATGTCGATGACGGACCACCAGAAGGGGATGCCGCGGATGGGCCCGCAGATCAGCGCGAGCGGGATGATCCCGGCACAGGCGATCATGCCGAACTCGATGACCCAGATGTTGCGGACCGGGTCGCGGTAGGGACCGTAGAAGGCGACCGCGATGACGAGATGCGCGAAGGCCAGCCAGTCGGTGCCGTACAGCACGAAGGGGTACTCCGCGTCGGCCTCGTCGAGGCCGGTGCGGACCTTGGTGATCCACTCCATCAGTGCCGGGAAGTGCTCCGGAACGGGAGAGGCCGAGGACCTCAGCAGGTCCTCGGCCCAGTGGAGTTCATGGACGAGCGGAAAGGCGGTCAGCCCGCTCAGTACCAGACAGACGATAAAGACGGCCAACCACACGCGTATGCGCCTCAGCAGGGCTCTTCGCTCGCTCATGTCCGCAGCGTACGCCCGCTTTTACCGGCCTTTCACGCCACCCCTGGTGCGGCTCACAGGCCGACGATGGAGTTCCATTTCTTCGCGAACCCGGTGCGTTCCTCGGAGGTGATGTCGCGGGCTATCGCGAGCCGCTTGCGCATCGCGTCGTCGGGGAAGATCAGCGGGTCCTCCGCGAGTTCGGCGGTCTCCTTGTCCTTGGCGGAGGCCAGCACGTCGCGGGCGGCCGGGACGGGGCAGACGTAGTTGACCCAGGTCGCCAGCTCGGCGGCGACCTCCGGCTCGTAGTAGTAGTCGATGAGCCGCTCCGCGTTGCGCTTGTGGCGTGCGAGGTTGGGGATCATCAGCGACTCCGCCCAGAGCTCGGCGCCCTCCTCGGGGACCACGAACTCGATCTCCGGGTTGTCGGCCTGGAGCTGGATGACATCGCCGGAGTAGGCCTGGCAGGCGAGCACATCGCCGGTCGACAGGTCCTTGATGTAGTCGTTGCCGGTGAAGCGGCGGATGTGCCGCCTCTTCACCAGCTTCTCGACCTGGTCGCACACCCGGTAGAAGTCGTCCTGCTGCCAGCGGGTGATGTCGACACCGTTGCCCTGCATCAGCAGGGCCATGGACTCGTCGAGCCCTGACATCAGCGTCACCTTGCCGCGCAGGTCGTCCGCCCACAGATCGCTCAGGTGCTTGATCTCACGGCCGAGCTTCTTGCGGTTGTACGCGATGCCGGTGATCCCGGACTGCCAGGGGACGCTGTGCATCCGGCCCTTGTCGAAGGCGGGCGAACGCAGCTGCGGATCGAGGTACCTGGCTACGTTCGGCTGCTTCGCCCGGTCCATCTCCTGCACCCAGCCCAGCCGGACGAACCGGGCGGACATCCAGTCGCTGATGACGATCAGGTCCCGGCCGGTCTCCTGGTGGTTCATCAGCGCCGGGCTGATCTTCCCGAAGAACTCGTCGTTGTCGTTGATCTCCTCCGTGTACGTGACGGAGATCCCGGTCCGCCTGGCGAACGCGTCGAGGGTGGGCCGCTTCGACTCGTTCTCGTCGTCGGTGTCGATGTAGAGAGGCCAGTTCGCGAAGTGCAGGGTGTGGTCGCTCGCCGAGGTGTCGCGTCCGGCGCGGTCGCCGGGTTGCACGTAGGCGGCGGGCACTCCGCAGCCGGCCAGCGTGACACCGGCGGCCGTGGCTCCGAAGGCGCGCAGCAGGGACCGGCGGGACATGGGGTTCTTCGGGGTTGCTCGCACCTGCGCAGGATGCCGGTCGGCCGGCGGCGCGGGCAATGGACCAACCGTCCAGCACCGGCCGCTCCGTCCGCACACCCTGTCGATGCCGGAGAACGGATCGATGCCGGGAAGACGGGGGGTGGGGGGCGGGGCCGAGAGGCGGGAACGAGGACGGGGGACGGGAACGGCCCCGGGCGGGTGCCCGGGGCCGCGACCTGCCTGCTGACGGGTTATCAGCCGTCGAGCGAGGTCATGACGTGCTTGATGCGGGTGTAGTCCTCGAAGCCGTACGCGGAGAGGTCCTTGCCGTAGCCGGACTTCTTGAAGCCACCGTGCGGCATCTCGGCGACGAGCGGGATGTGGGTGTTGATCCACACGCAGCCGAAGTCGAGGTTCTTGGACATCCGCATGGCGCGGGCGTGGTCCTTGGTCCACACCGAGGAGGCCAGTGCGTACTCGACGCCGTTGGCGTACTCCACGGCCTGGGCCTCGTCGGTGAACTTCTGGACGGTGATGACCGGGCCGAAGACCTCGTTCTGGACGATCTCGTCGTCCTGCTTGAGGCCGGAGACGACGGTCGGGGCGTAGAAGTAGCCCTTGTCGCCGACCCGGTGGCCGCCCGCCTCGACCTTGGCGTGGGCGGGGAGCCGCTCGATGAAGCCGCTGACCTGCTTCAGCTGGTTGGCGTTGTTGAGCGGACCGTAGAGCACGTCCTCGTCGTCCGGCTGGCCCGTCTTGGTGTCGGCGGCGGCCTTGGCGAGCGCGGTGACGAACTCGTCGTGGATCGACTCGTGGACCAGGACGCGGGTGGCGGCCGTGCAGTCCTGGCCGGCGTTGAAGTAACCCGCGACGGAGATGCCCTCGACGGCCTTGGCGATGTCGGTGTCCTCGAACACGACGACCGGGGCCTTGCCGCCGAGCTCCAGGTGGACCCGCTTGACGTCCTTGGAGGCGGACTCGGCGACCTGCATGCCGGCCCGGACCGAGCCGGTGATGGAGGCCATCGCCGGGGTCGGGTGCTCTACCATCGCGCGGCCGGTGTCCCGGTCGCCGCAGATGACGTTGAAGACGCCCTTGGGCAGGATCTGGCCGATGATCTCGGCGATCAGCACGGTCGACGCCGGGGTGGTGTCGGACGGCTTGATGACGACGGTGTTGCCCGCGGCGAGTGCCGGGGCGAACTTCCAGACGGCCATCATCATCGGGTAGTTCCACGGCGCGACCTGCGCGCAGACGCCGACCGGCTCACGCCGGACGATGGAGGTCAGACCCTCCATGTACTCACCGGCCGAACGGCCCTCGAGCAGCCGTGCCGCACCCGCGAAGAAGCGGATCTGGTCCACCATCGGCGGGACCTCTTCGGTACGGGTCAGTTCGAGCGGCTTGCCCGTGTTCTCCGACTCGGCGGCGATGAGGTCCTCGGCGCGCTCCTCGAAGGCGTCCGCGATCTTCAGCAGGGCCTTCTGGCGCTCGGCGGGCGTGGCGTCGCGCCAGGCGGGGAAAGCGGCCGCGGCGGCATCCATCGCGGCATCGACATCGGCCTGCCCGGAGAGCGGCGAGGTCGCGTAGACCTCCTCCGTCACCGGGTTGATCACATCGATGGTCCGCCCGTCAGCGGCGTCCCGGAATTCTCCGTTGATGTAGTTGCGCAGACGGCGCACCTCGGTGGTCACAACCACCCCTCCTGTCGACACGTCCAATGGGTGAGATGCCCAGGGTAGTCGCTCGGGTGTCGCTTTCGACATGCCCAACCGCCGTGAACTTCGGATTCAGTTAGATCTGGACCTTCAAACAACGAATTTCATCGATCTGGGGTTGCCAGACCGACGAGTCCCGGTGCAGAGTGGATGCGTGGCCAGTCGCAGCGCAGACTCCAGGACCGGGAACGGATCGTCACCAGCGGTCGATGCCGTCTCCCTCGCAATCATCGAGCAGCTCCAGGAGGACGGACGTCGTCCGTACGCCGCGATCGGCAAGGCCGTCGGGCTCTCCGAGGCGGCCGTGCGACAGCGCGTCCAGAAGCTGCTCGATCAGGGCGTGATGCAGATCGTCGCCGTCACCGATCCCCTCACCGTGGGGTTCCGGCGGCAGGCGATGGTGGGCATCAATGTCGAGGGCGACCTCGATCCCGTCGCGGAAGCGCTGTCGGCCATGGCCGAGTGCGAGTACGTGGTGATGACCGCGGGCTCCTTCGACCTGATGGTGGAGATCGTCTGCGAGGACGACGACCACCTGCTGGAAACGATCAACAAACGCATCCGGGCCCTCCCCGGTGTGCGCTCCACCGAGAGCTTCGTCTACCTGAAGCTCAAGAAGCAGACCTATATGTGGGGAACCCGATAGCCGTGAGCAAGGACCTCAGCCGAACCGCGTACGACCACCTGTGGATGCACTTCACCCGCATGTCGGACTACGAGAACGCGCCCGTTCCCACCATCGTGCGTGGCGAGGGCACCTACATCTTCGACGACCAGGGCAAGCGTTACCTGGACGGCCTGTCCGGCCTGTTCGTGGTCAACGCCGGTCACGGCCGTCACGAGCTCGCCGAGGCGGCGTACAAGCAGGGCCAGGAGCTGGGCTTCTTCCCGGTGTGGTCCTACGCCCACCCGAAGGCCGTCGAGCTGGCCGAGCGCCTGGCCGACTACGCGCCGGGCGACCTCAACAAGGTCTTCTTCACCACCGGTGGCGGCGAGGCCGTGGAGACCGCCTGGAAGCTGGCCAAGCAGTACTTCAAGCTCCAGGGCAAGCCGACCAAGTACAAGGTCATCTCGCGTGCGGTCGCCTACCACGGCACCCCGCAGGGCGCCCTGTCCATCACCGGCCTGCCGGCCCTGAAGGCCCCCTTCGAGCCGCTGGTCCCCGGCGCGCACAAGGTCCCGAACACCAACATCTACCGCGCCCCGATCCACGGCGACGACCCCGAGGCCTTCGGCCGCTGGGCCGCCGACCAGATCGAGCAGGAGATCCTCTTCGAGGGCCCGGACACCGTCGCCGCGGTCTTCCTGGAGCCGGTGCAGAACGCCGGTGGCTGCTTCCCCCCGCCGCCCGGATACTTCCAGCGCGTCCGCGAGATCTGCGACAAGTACGACGTGCTGCTCGTCTCCGACGAGGTCATCTGTGCCTTCGGCCGTCTCGGCACGATGTTCGCCTGCGACAAGTTCGGCTACGTGCCGGACATGATCACCTGCGCCAAGGGCATGACCTCGGGTTACTCCCCGATCGGTGCCTGCATCGTCTCGGACCGCATCGCCGCGCCGTTCTACGAGGGTGACAACACCTTCCTGCACGGCTACACCTTCGGTGGCCACCCGGTCTCCGCGGCGGTCGGCCTCGCCAACCTCGACATCTTCGAGCGCGAGGGCCTCAACCAGCACGTCCTGGACAACGAGAACGCCTTCTTCACGACGCTGCAGAAGCTGCTCGACCTGCCGATCGTCGGCGACGTCCGCGGCAACGGCTTCTTCTACGGCATCGAGCTGGTGAAGGACAAGGCCACCAAGGAGACCTTCACCGACGAGGAGACCGAGCGCGTCCTGTACGGCTTCCTCTCCAAGGCGCTGTACGACAACGGCCTGTACTGCCGGGCCGACGACCGCGGCGACCCGGTCGTCCAGCTCGCGCCGCCGCTGGTCTCCGACCAGTCGACGTTCGACGAGATCGAGGGCATCCTGCGCACCGTCCTCACGGAGGCGTGGACCAAGCTCTGACCGGCACGGACGACCGGCCGGCCGACCACGGACCGGCCGCCGGTCGGACCGCCCTCATCGCTTGACCGTCGCTTGACCACTGCTTGACCGGCTTCAAGCCGTCATCCTCATACGGTCCACACGGCCCGGATGCGCCCATTCGAGTGGGAAGGGGCGCATCCGGGCCGTGTGCTGTGCGCTCACCGCGGTTCGAATCCCTACGGTGCCGAGTGACCGATCGGCCCCGCCTTCGTTCCCCCGTACGGGGGACGGGAATTTCGATCTGAACCGAGGTGTACGCCATGGTGGCCCCGCCGGACAACGACGTGATCTGGGCGCGTTCCCTGCACCACTCCCACAACGGCTCGCCCGCGCTCGGAGGTGTCTCCCTGGGCGTCCGCGACGGTGAGATCCTCGCCGTGACCGGCCCCCGGGGCTGCGGCAAGACGACCCTGCTGCACTGTCTTGCCGGTCAGCTGGTGCCCGAGCAGGGCGAGGTGTGGTTCAACAGCGTCGCCGTCCACACCATGGGCCCCCGGCTGCGCGAGCGGCTGCGCCGCGACCGGTTCGGCTGGATCGCCCCCGAGCCCCAGCTCGTGCCCGAGCTGAACACCTGGGAGAACACGGCCCTTCCGCTGCTGCTGCGCGGCGCCCCGCGCAAGGAGGCGAAGAAGGCCGCCCTGGAGTGGCTGGAGCGGCTGGACATCGGCGCCTGTGCCAGGCAGCGGCCGCATACCCTGCTCCAGGGGCAGCGCCAGCGGATCGCCGTGGCCCGCGCCCTGGCCGGCGCCCCCACGGTGATCTTCGCCGACGAGCCGACCGCGACCCTGCACCGCAACGACCGGACGCATGTGCTGCGCACCCTCACCAGCGCGGCCCGTTCGCACGGCATCACGATCGTGCTCGCCACCCACGACGCGGAGATCGCCGCCCTCGCCGACCGTACGGTCCCGCTGCTGGACGGCCGTCGCGTCGCCACCGTCGCCCTGCCCGCCGTGGCCGATACGGAGGGCCGCGCGGCGTGCTCGCTCTCCGTCTAGCCCGGGGTTCCCATCCGCTGGTCCTGCTGCGGCGGCTGCTGGTCGCCGCCGCCTCCGCCGGTGTCGGCTTCCTGCTGCTGTGCGCCCTGGGCTACGCCTCGGCGCACCCGGCGCACTCCGCCGGGGCCGTGCTGCGCCTGCTGTGGTGCTTCGTGCCGCTCGCCGCCACCGTGCAGTTCGCGGTCGCGGTGGCGCGGACCGACCCGAGCACCCGGCCGCGCTCAGGGCTGTCCGCCGTGGGGCTCGGGCCGGTCCGGCTCGCGGTGCTCGCCGCGGTCTCCACCGCTGTCTCCTGCACCCTCGGGTCGACAGTGGCGCTGCTGTTCTACCTGCATCTGCGCGGCGATCTGTCCGGACTGCCGTTCGACGGTGCCGCTGCCGGGCTGCTCTACGCCGGAGCCCCGCTGCCGCTCGCCGCCGCGCTGATGCTGCTGGCGCTGGTCCCGGTGTCCGCGGCGACGGCCGGCGCGCTCGCGCTGCGCGCCGAGCCGGTCGCCGCGGCGGCCCCGGACAACGCCTCGTCGCAGGTCCTGACGGAGCCGGAGGCACCCGATCCGGCGGCGCCTCCCACGGGTCTGCCGTGGGGCGTGGCACTGACCGCGGCGGGCCTCGCCATCGAGGCGTACATGAGCCGGGGCGACGGCCACAGCCTGCTCCCGCTGCCCGGCAGGCTCGACGCGACCCCGGCCGGCGTGCTGGTCGGGTGGACGCTGACGGCGACCGGGCTGGCCGTGGCGGGCCCGGGGCTGGCCCATCTTTGCGGGCGGCTGCTCCAGGCGGCACGCCCCGGCGCCGTACGCCTGCTGGCGGGCCGGGTGCTCATGGACGAGTCGCGGCGGATCGGCCGGCCGCTCGGTGTGGTCTGCGCGGTACTCGCCGCGGCGGTCGCCGCCTACGCGCTGTACGGGACGAATACGCAGCCCCTCGGTCCGCTGACGGTCCTGGGCGCGGTGCTCGTGCTCGGCTGCACGACGGCGACGCTGCTGACCTCGGCACTGGAGGCGCGGCAGGCCCGCGCACAGACGGCGCAGGCGCTGCTGCGGCTCGGCGCCCCGGTATCGGCGCTGAGGGCCGCGACGGCCCTGCGCGCCACCGCCCTGCTGATCGTCTTCGCCCCGCTGACCTGGCTGATCGCCGAGCTGGCCGCGCTGCCGCTGACGGCCTGAGGACGCGCAGCACGGACCCCGCCCAGCACCCGGCCGCTACGTAGCATGACAACGTGGATAATCCGGACGATGTCACTCCCCCGGCCGGCCTCGAGATCGAGTCGCTCGCCGAATTCGACGCGGCGGTCGCCTCGGGGTCGCTGGCCGGGCACCGGGTGCAGTCCGTCGACCTGACGGACCGCGGCGCCGCCCTGCTGGCCGCCGACACGGCGGGCGCCGTCTTCCTCGGCTGCCGGATGGAGCCCGGGACGACGGCGAAGGTGCGGGCCGACGGCGCGTTCGTCTTCCCGCCGGTGCCCGGGCTCCCCTTCGACCCGTACCGCGGCCTGCTCTACACCCCCGACGCCCTCTACGAGGGGCTGTCGGACGGTGGTTACGCGGCCACGCCCGACGCCCGCGCGTACCGCTGGTTCCAGCGGACCCGAGCGAACGGCGACACCCTCGCGTCGATGCTGCGGGCGCTGCACGACGACGCGGTCTCCGACGCGCTGGACGAGCTCCTGGCCGGCGCCCGCGTGGTCGGGGTGATGGGCGGCCACGCGACGGCCCGCGGCAGCGCCCCGTACGCGGCCGCGGCCCGGTTGGGGCGGACCCTGGCCCGGGGCGGCCTGACGGTGGCCACCGGGGGCGGGCCCGGCGCGATGGAGGCCGCGAACCTCGGGGCCTACACGGCGCCGCACCCCGATCCCGTGCTGGACGAGGCCTGTGCGCTGCTGGCCGCGGCCCCCTCGTTCGCGCCGTCGGTCACCGACTGGGCGCTGGCCGCCTTCGGCGTACGGCGGCGCTGGCCGGGCGGCGGCGGTTCCGTGTCGATCCCGACCTGGTTCTACGGGCACGAGCCGCCGAACCCGTTCGCGGACCGGATCGCCAAGTACTTCGCCAACGCGCTGCGCGAGGACGGACTGCTCACCCGTTCCACGGCGGGCGTGATCTTCATGCCCGGCGCGGCCGGCACCGTACAGGAGATCTTCGACAACGCGACGCCGAACTACTACGGCTCACTCGGCGGACCGACCCCGATGGTGCTGGTCGGCCGCGCCCACTGGACGCGCGTCCTGCCCGCGTGGCCGCTGCTGCGCGCGCTGGCCGCCGGCCGGGCGATGGGGCCCCGGATCGCGCTCGTGGACACGGTGGACGAGGCCCCCGAGGCCCTCGCCCGGCTGTCGGCGTGACCGTGGGCCGGGCTCAGAACGACGCGAGCCGGGTCACGAGCGCGTCGAAGAACGCCTCCCAGCCGTCCTCGGCCGCCGCGTACTGCTCGGCCGTGAGGTTGCCGCCGCGCTGCTGGAAGACCATCTCGGTGGTCCTGTGGCCGCGGTCGGTGAAGGTGGCGGTGACGGTCTCGCCCTCGATGTCGGCGGGCGCCGAGGCGTCCTTCAGGGTGAACACCAGCCGTTCCGGGGCCACCACCTCCCGGTAGACGCCGTGGAACGGCATCTCGGTGCCCGGCACCAGGATGACCAGGCTCCAGGCGCCGCCCGGTCTGACGTCCATCGACACCCGGTCGAGCGGCACCTCGGCGTCGCCGCCGTACCAGGCCGCGAAGTGCTCCGGCGTCGTCCAGGCCGCGAAGACCTTTTCCGGCGGGGCGTCGAGGATGCGGGTGATGTCGATGCCCTCGCGTGCTGACTCGGTCATGTCCCTGTCCTTCCCGGAGTCCTTCCGGATCTGCTGCACCGCCCCGGGGCCGTCCAGGAGGACATCCCGCCGGGTCCCCGGGGCGGCCGGCGCCGCACTCCGGGGCATCCGGCAATCCTCCGACCGATGGACGGCTCCCGCGACCGGTGCGTGCCGTCCCTGGGCGGCCCGTCCAGTGCGTGCCGTCCACGGGCGGCTCGTCCGGTGCGGTGAAGGCGGACGGTCAGAGGCCGGCGGGCAGGACCACGGTCTCCGCCGCGTCGAAGCCCGCCCCGACCGTCGCCCCCTCCTCGGGGGCGTCCCGCAGGGCGCACTCCGCCTCCAGCTCCGGACCGCTCTGCGGCGTCAGCCGCACGGCGACGTGATTGCCCCGGAACGTACGCGTCCCGACCACGCAGCGCAGCCCCTCGTCCGGGGCGCCGATCCGGACGCCGGCCGGACGCACCAGCAGATCGCACGCCCCCTGCGGCGAGCCCTTCGGCACCGGCACCCTGCCCCACACCGTGTCGGCGACGGCACCGGTCACCGTGGCCCCGACCACGTTGTCGAAGCCGAGGAACCGGGCGACGAAGGCGGACGCGGGCCGCTGCCAGACCTCCAGCGGGGTGCCCGCCTGGGCGATCCGCCCGTCCCGCATCACCACCACCCGGTCGGCCAGGGCGAACGCCTCGCCCTGGTCGTGGGTGACGGCGAGCACCGTGGTGCCCAAGCGGCCGAAGAGCGTACGCAGCTCGACGACGAGCCGTTCCCGCAGACCGCGGTCGAGCTGGCCGAGCGGCTCGTCCAGCATCAGCAGCTTGGGGCTCGGGGCGAGGGCACGGGCCAGGGCCACGCGCTGCTGCTCACCGCCGGACAGCGCGGCGACGGCGCGCCGCTCGGCACCGGGCAGGCCCACCAGGTCGAGGAGCTCGCCGACTCTACGCTCCTGGTCGCGGCGCGACACCCCGCGCATCCGCAGCCCGAAGGCGACGTTGGCGCCGACGTCCCGGTGCGGGAAGAGCTGGTGGTCCTGGAACATCAGGCCGAGCCCGCGCCGGTGCACCGGCACCCCTGCCTGGTCCGCGCCGTCCAGCAGCACCCGGCCGCCGTCCGGCGGATGCAGTCCGGCGACCACCCGCAGCAGGGTGGACTTGCCGCTTCCGCTCGGCCCGAGCACACACACGGTCTCGTGCTCGGCCACCTCCAGGTCCACCGCGTCGAGCGCCGCCCGCTCGCCGAAGCGAACCGTGGCCGATTCCAGTGTCAGCATTCCTAGAACTCCCCGGACCGGTCCGTGCGGATACGTTCGAGCAGCAGCAGCGAGACGGCGCAGACCACCATCAGAATGGTGCTGAGCGCCATCGCCTGGCCGTAGTTGAGCTCCCCGGCCCGCCCCAGCAGCCGGGCCACGGCGACCGGCAGCGTCGGGCGGTCGGGCCGGGCGATGAACACCGTCGCGCCGAACTCACCGAGCGAGACGGCGAACGCGAAACCGGCCGCGACCAGCAACGCCCGCCGCACCAGCGGCAGATCGACCTCCCGCCAGGCCCGCAACGGCGACGCCCCGAGCACCGCGGCCGCTTCCCTGAGCCGCCCGTCCACGGCGCGCAGGACGGGCAGCATGGTCCGTACGACGAAGGGCACACCGACCAGCGCCTGGGCGAGCGGCACCAGGATCCAGGAGGTCCGCAGATCCAGCGGCGGCTTGTCCAAGGTGATCAGGAAGCCGAAGCCGACGGTGACCGCGGACACTCCGAGCGGCAGCATCAGCAGCGCGTCGAAACCGCGCACCAGCCGGCCCGCGCGCCGGGTCAGCGCCGCGGCGGCGAGCCCGCCGATGACCAGCGCGATGACCGTCGCGACCAGCGCGTACTGCAGGGAGTTCCAGATCGCTTCGAGCGGCGCGACCAGGAACGTACCGCCACCGGCGTCCACGGACCCCAGGGCCCGGTAGAAGTCGAGGCCGTGGCCGCCGGTGGTGTCCACGGAGCGCTCGACCAGCACCCCGAGCGGCAGCAGGATCAGCAGCAGCACGGTCAGCAGTACCCCGCAG
The DNA here is from genome assembly GCF_045040875.1 of Streptomyces sp. NBC_00012. Taxonomy (NCBI): domain Bacteria; kingdom Bacillati; phylum Actinomycetota; class Actinomycetes; order Kitasatosporales; family Streptomycetaceae; genus Streptomyces; species Streptomyces sp. NBC_00012. The sequence continues at coordinate 2,515,893 of NZ_CP108309.1, forward strand.
AGCAGCGCCCACTGCCCGGCGCCGCGCGGCCTGCGGGCGGTCCGCGCGGGATCGACCAGCTTCAGCGCGGTCTCCCTGCGGCGAACGGTCCACGCGTGCACGGCGAGGATCGCTCCGACCGCTGCGAACTGCACCAGCGTCAGCACGGCGGCCGTCGGCAGCGCGAGCAGCTGCGCGGTCTGCCGGTAGATCTCGACTTCGAGGGTGGCGTAACCGGGGCCGCCGAGGATCTGCACCACCCCGAAGGAGGTGAAGGTGAAGAGGAAGACCATCAGCGCGGCGGCGGCCACGGCGGGTGCCAGAGCGGGCAGGGTGACCCGCCGCCAGGCGGCGAACCGTCCCGCGCCGAGCACCCTGGCGGCCTCCTCCTGCCGGGGGTCGAGCTGGGACCACAGCCCGCCGACGGTCCGCACGACCACCGCGTAGTTGAAGAAGACATGCGCGAGCAGGATCGCCCAGACGGTGGTGTCGAGCCGTATTCCCCAGAGTTCGTCGAGGAATCCGCCGCGTCCCAGCAGCGCCAGGAAGGCCGTCCCGACGACCACGGTCGGCAGGACGAACGGCACCGTGACGACCGCCCGCAGCAGTTGTTTGCCGGGAAAGTCGAAGCGGGCGAAGACATAGGCGCCGGGCAGCGCGATCAGCAGGGTCAGCGCGGTCGAGGCGAGCGCCTGCCAGGTGGTGAACCAGAGCACGTCGCGGATGTCCGGCCGGGTCAGCACCTCGCCGATCCGGCCGAACTGCCAGACGCCGTCGACCTTCAGTCCCCGGCCGACGATCGCCACGACCGGGTAGGCGAAGAACAGCGCGAAGAACGCGACGGGTACGGCCATCAGGCCGAGCCGCACCGCGTTCCCACGCCGGGCCTTCGCGCGAGCGGCATCCGTGTGCGCGGACCGCGGGCGGGGAGTCTTCCCGCCCGCGTCCGTTCCGCGTACGGGACTCTTCGTTACTTCACTACGAGCGAGGACCACGACTGGACCCACTGCTCACGGTTCTTGGCGATCCGGTCCGGGGCCACGGTCGTCGGCCTGTCCACCGTCGCACCGAACTTCGTGAAGAGCTCCGGCAGCGCCGCGTCCTTGGCGACCGGGTTGACGAACATGTTGAGCGGCATGTCCTCCTGGAACTTCTTGCTGATCAGGAAGTCCAGCAGGGCCTTGCCGCCCGCCTCGTTCTTCGCACCGTCCAGCAGGCCGGCGAACTCGATCTGACGGAAGCAGGTCCCGGTGGCGACACCGGTCGGGGCCGTCGCCGGCTGCGGCTTCGCGTACAGCACCTCGACGGGCGGGCTGGAGGCGTACGAGACGACGAGCGGCCGGTCCGCCTTGGCCTTCTTTCCGCCCGCGGAGCCGGAGAACTCCTCGTTGTACGCCTGCTCCCAGCCGTCGACGACCTTGACGCCGTTGCGCTCCAGCTTCTTCCAGTAGTCCTGGTAGCCCTTCTCGCCGTACGTGGCGACGGTACCGAGGAGGAAACCGAGGCCGGGCGAGGAGGTGCCGGCGTTCTCGGTGACGAGCAAGTCCTTGTACGCGGGCTTCGCCAGGTCGTCGAAGGACTGCGGCGGCGCGAGCTTCTTGTCGGCGAAGTACTTCTTGTCGTAGTTGACGCAGATGTCGCCGGTGTCGATCGGGGTGACCCGGTGCTTGTCGGCGTCGAGCCGGGTGTCTGCCGCGACCCGGTCGATGCCCTTCGCCTCGTACGGCGTGAAGAGCCCGCTGTCGAGGGCGCGGGAGAGCAGCGTGTTGTCGACGCCGAAGAAGACGTCGCCGCGCGGGGAGCCCTTGGTCAGGATCTCCTGGTTGAGCGCGACACCCGCGTCGCCGCTCTTCAGCACCTTGACGGTGTATCCGGTCTCCTCGGTGAACTCCTTCAGCACGTCCTTGGACGCGTTGAAGGAGTCGTGGCTGACGAGGGTCACGGTCTTGGAGCCCGAGCCCTTCGTACCGCCGGAAGCGGAGGCCGAGTCGTCGGAACTCCCGCACCCGGCGAGTGCGGTGACGCCGAGCGCGGCGGCGACGGCCGAAGCCGCGAGCTGCCTGGTCCTGCGCGTGGTGGTCATTATGGATTCCTCCTGGGTTTTGGCCAGGAAGAGACGCGGCCCCGCCCGCGGGAAGCGGGCAGGGCGCAACAGCATGAGTTGATGACCGAACTTCCTACCCGGAATGACCCGGGCGAGGTTCAGAGGGTCTGCGGCCGACCTGTCCTCGGTGCCGCACTCTCAGCGCTGTGGCGCTCCCCTGTCGGAATATGAAGTTGATTTCGGGCCCAGATTACACGGGCCGTATCGGCCTCAGCGCTCGGCTGCCGCCAACTGACCGCAGGCCCCGTCGATCTCCTGGCCGCGGGTGTCCCGCACGGTGACCGGCACCCCGTGGGCGGCGATCGCCTCGACGAACGCCTTCTCGTCCTCGGGCCGCGAGGCGGTCCACTTCGAACCGGGCGTGGGGTTCAGCGGGATCAGGTTGACGTGCACCCGCTTGCCCTTGAGGAGCCGGCCGAGCCGGTCACCGCGCCACGCCTGGTCATTGATGTCGCGGATCAGTGCGTACTCGATGGAGATGCGGCGGCCGGACTTCTCCGCGTACTCCCACGCGGCGTCCAGCACCTCGCCGACCTTCCAGCGCGTGTTCACGGGAACGAGCGTGTCGCGCAGCTCGTCGTCCGGTGCGTGCAGCGAGACAGCGAGACGGCACTTGAAGCCCTCGTCGGCGAAGCGGAGCATCGCGGGCACCAGGCCCACGGTGGAGACGGTGATCCCGCGCTGCGAGAGCCCCAGCCCGTCCGGCTCCGGGTCGGTGAGCCGGCGGATCGCGCCGACCACCCGGTTGTAGTTGGCGAGCGGCTCGCCCATGCCCATGAAGACGATGTTGGAGAGCCGCGCCGGGCCGCCGGGGACCTCACCGTCACGCAGCGCCCGCATCCCGTCCACGATCTGGTGAACGATCTCGGCGGTCGACAGATTGCGGTCGAGACCGGCCTGTCCCGTGGCGCAGAACGGGCAGTTCATCCCGCATCCGGCCTGCGAGGAGATGCACATCGTCACCCGCTCCGGGTAGCGCATCAGGACGGACTCGACGAGCGTCCCGTCGTGCAGCTTCCACAGCGTCTTGCGGGTGGTGTCGTCGTCGCAGCTGATGTGACGGAGCACCGACATCAGGTCGGGGAACATCGCCTCGGCGAGCTTGTCCCGCGACGCGGCCGGGATGTTGGTCCACTCCGCCGGGTCGTGCGCGTACCGCGCGAAGTAGTGCTGCGAGAGCTGCTGGGCGCGGAACGGCTTCTCGCCGATCGCGGCGACGGCTTCCTTGCGCTCGGCGGGCGTGAGGTCTGCGAGATGCCGCGGCGGCTTCTTGGCTCCGCGGGGCGCGACGAAAGTGAGTTCTCCGGGCTTAGGCATGGTTCATCCAGTGTCGCAGACAGAACAGCGAGGGCCCGCCGTCCTGTGGACAGCGGGCCCTCACTCATAAAACCGCAGCTCAGGAGCCTGCTCTCAGTTGGAGCCGACGAACAGCACCAGCAGAAGCCAGACCACCGGGGCGGTCGGCAGCAGCGAGTCCAGCCGGTCCATGATGCCGCCGTGCCCCGGCAGCAGCGTGCCCATGTCCTTGATCCCGAGATCCCGCTTGATCATGGACTCGCCCAGGTCACCAAGGGTGGCGCTGGCCGCGACCGCGAGCCCGAGCAGGAGCCCCTGCCACCAGGAACCGCCGTCGATCAGGAACTGCATGCACAGCGCACCGGCGACCATCGCGAAGGCCACGGCGCCGAACAGACCCTCCCGGGTCTTTCCGGGGCTGATGCGCGGCGCCAGCTTGTGCTTCCCGAAGCGCCAGCCGACGGCGTACGCGCCCGTGTCGCTGACCACGGTCAGCAGCAGGAAGGTGAGTACCCGCTGCGGCCCGTCGTCGGCGGTCAGGAGCATGGCGACGAACGTGGCGAGGAACGGTACGTAGAACGCCGCGAACACACCGGCAGTGACGTCCTTGAGGTAGTCCTCGGGCGGTTCGGTCATCCGCCAGACGAGCACCGCAAGCGCGGTCAGCGCCATCGCCACCCAGGCGCCTTCGGCGCCCTGCGCGTACCCGGCCACCACCATCGCCGCGCCGCCCACCGCCAGCGGGACGAGCGGCGCCTTGATGCCCTTGCGCTCCTGGAGCCGCGAGGTGAGCTCCCAGAGACCCACGACGACGGCGACCACGATCACACCGACGAAGACGGCCTTCACGATGAACAGCGAGGCGACGATGACGGCGCCGAGCCCCACACCGACCCCTATGGCGGCTCGCAGATCACGGCCCGCACGCTTCTTCTGCGGGGGTGGCGACGCGGTGGACATGGACTCCTGCAGCTTCTCGTCACGGAACAGGGGGCCGCCGCTCAGGCGTCCGGCCCCCTGGTCCCGGTCATCACGGTCGTCAGCGTCTCTACCTGCGTCGGGAACGTCCGGCACGATGGGCATGGGCCGAGTCTGCTGGGCGCCATGCACATCGTATGCAGGACCCGCCGGGGCGGCCTGCATCTCGGGCGCACCCCAGTGGCCGGCTCCCTGCGGGGCGCCCCAGGAAGAGTCGTTCATCAGACTTCGAGCAGCTCGGCTTCCTTGTGCTTGAGCAGCTCGTCGACCTGAGCGACGTACTTCGCGGTGGTGTCGTCGAGCTCCTTCTCGGCGCGGCGCACCTCGTCCTCGCCCGACTCCTTGTCCTTGACCAGCTTGTCCAGGGTCTCCTTGGCCTTGCGGCGCACCGCGCGGATGGAGATCTTGGAGTCCTCGGCCTTGCCCTTGGCGACCTTGATGTAGTCGCGGCGGCGCTCCTCGGTGAGCTCCGGGAAGGTCACCCGGATGATGTTGCCGTCGTTGCTCGGGTTGACGCCGAGGTCCGAGTCACGGATGGCCTGCTCGATGTTGCGCAGCGCGCTCTTGTCGAACGGCGTCACGACGGCCATGCGCGCCTCGGGCACCGAGAACGAGGCGAGCTGGTTGATCGGGGTCAGCGCGCCGTAGTAGTCGGCGACGATCTTGTTGAACATCGCCGGGTGCGCACGGCCGGTACGGATCGCGGCGAAGTCCTCTTTCGCGACGACGACGGCCTTCTCCATCTTCTCCTCGGCCTCGAGGAGGGTTTCTTCGATCACCACGTGCTCCTGCGTGTCTTGAGTGGGCCCGTCGTGCTCGGGCCCGGCGGGTCCTGCGTCGCGTCCTCACCTGCACGGTGTCCGACCGGCAGGCCGTTGTCCATCCTTCGGGGCCGGTCCCGGGGGCTGCCCCGGGGGCCCGGACCTCCCCGTCCTACTCCGGGAAGGTCCCCCGGTCCTCAGGCCCGGGTGCTCCGGTCACTCACGAGCGTGCCGATCTTCTCACCCTTGACCGCGCGGGCGATATTGCCGGTGGCGGTCAGCTCGAAGACGAGGATCGGCAGGTCGTTGTCGCGGCAGAGCGTGATGGCGGTGGCGTCGGCGACCTTGAGGTCGCGGGCGAGAACCTCGCTGTACTCGAGCGCGTCGAACTTCACCGCGTCGGGGTTGCTCTTCGGGTCGGAGTCGTAGACCCCGTCCACCCCGTTCTTGCCCATCAGAAGACCCTCTGCGTCGATCTCCAGGGCGCGCTGGGCGGCAGTGGTGTCGGTGGAGAAGTACGGCATACCCATGCCGGCGCCGAAGATGACGACGCGGCCCTTCTCCAGGTGGCGCACGGCGCGCAGCGGGATGTACGGCTCCGCGACCTGCCCCATGGTGATGGCGGTCTGGACGCGGGAGTCGATGCCTTCCTTCTCCAGGAAGTCCTGGAGTGCCAGGCAGTTCATGACCGTGCCGAGCATGCCCATGTAGTCGGACCGGGCCCGGTCCATGCCGCGCTGCTGGAGCTCGGCACCGCGGAAGAAGTTGCCGCCGCCGATGACGACCGCGATTTCCGCGCCGTCACGGACGACCGCCGCGATTTCCCGGGCGATGGCGTGTACGACGTCGGGGTCGACACCGAGGCCCCCGCCGCCGGCGAACGCCTCTCCGGACAGCTTCAGCATGAAGCGTCCGGCCACCTTGCCGTCGTCGCGCTTGTGGTCACCTTTTGCGGCGTCCGCGCCCTTGTTCATGGAGATTCTCCTCGTACACATACGAAGAAGGCCATTGCCGGTGGGTCTGGTGTCCCTCAGCGGCAATGGCCTCCTCGTCAGATCTGCGGTCGTACGGCGTGAGTGCGGCCGACGACTGCACTAGACCTTATAGGGGTCCACCGTTGTTCGCGGACGGACTCAGATGCCGACCTTGATGCGCGTGAAGCGCTTCAGGGTGACACCGGCCTCGTCCAGGACCTTCTGAACGGACTTCTTGTTGTCCAGCGCGTACGGCTGGCCGAGGAGGGTGGCCTCCTTGAAGAAGCCGTTGACGCGACCCTCGACGATCTTCGGGAGCGCGGCCTCGGGCTTGCCCTCGGCGCGCGTGGTCTCCTCGGCGACGCGGCGCTCGGCCTCGACGACCTCGGCCGGGACGTCCTCGCGGGACAGGTACTTCGGGGCGAACGCGGCGATGTGCTGCGCGATGCCCTTGGCCAGCTCGGCGTCGGCCTTGTCCAGCTCGACCAGGACACCGATCTGCGGCGGCAGGTCGGGCATGGTGCGGTGCATGTACACGGAAACGTACGCGCCGGTGAACTGCGCGAAGCGGTCCAGGACGATCTTCTCGCCGAGGTTGGCGTTGGCCTCGTCGACGTACGCCTGGACGGTCTTGCCGGCCTCGATCTCGGAGGCGAGCAGCGCCTGGATGTCGGCCGGGGAGGTGGCGGCGACGTGCGCGGCGAGGGTGTTCGCCACGTCCTGGAACTTCTCGCCCTTGGCGACGAAGTCCGTCTCGCACTTCAGCTCCAGCAGAACACCGGACGTCTGGTCCTCGGAGACGAGGGAGACGACGGCACCGTTCTCGGCAGAGCGGCCCTCGCGCTTGGCGACGCCCTTCTGGCCCTTGATACGGAGCGCCTCGACGGCCTTGTCGACGTTGCCGTCGGCCTCGTCGAGCGCCTTCTTGCAGTCCATCATGCCGGCGCCGGTGAGCTCGCGGAGCTTCTTGACGTCAGCGGCGGTGTAGTTCGCCATGAGTCTGGGTTTCTCTCTCGAAGTCTGAAAGATCTACGGGTGAACGGCGGGGGCGGCGCTTGTGGCACCGGCCCCCGCCGTCATCAGCCGTGACGGGTGTCAGGCCTGCTCGGCGTCCGCGGCCGGGGCCTCGGCAGCGGGGGCCTCGGCAGCGGGGGCCTCGGCAGCAGCCTCGGCGGCGGGGGCCTCGGCGGCCTCGGCGTCCGCGACCTTCTCGGTCTCGGCGGAGGCCTGGACCTCGGCGTCGGCCTTCTTGTCGCCCTCGAGCAGGTCGCGCTCCCACTCGGCGAGCGGCTCGCCGGCGGCCTTCTCGCCCGGCTTCGAGTCACCGGTGGCGGCACCGGAACGGGCGATGAGGCCCTCGGCGACGGCGTCGGCGATCACGCGGGTGAGCAGGGTGACGGAGCGGATCGCGTCGTCGTTGCCCGGAATCTTGTAGTCGACCTCGTCGGGGTCGCAGTTGGTGTCGAGGATCGCGACGACCGGGATGTGGAGCTTGCGCGCCTCACCGACGGCGATGTGCTCCTTCTTGGTGTCGACGATCCAGACGGCGCTCGGCACCTTCTGCATCTCGCGGATACCACCGAGGGTCTTCTCCAGCTTGGCCTTCTCGCGGGAGAGGACCAGGAGCTCCTTCTTGGTGAGGCCGGAGGCGGCCACGTCCTCGAAGTCGATGAGCTCGAGCTCCTTCAGACGCTGAAGGCGCTTGTAGACGGTGGAGAAGTTGGTGAGCATGCCACCGAGCCAACGCTGGTTGACGTACGGCATGCCGACGCGCGTCGCCTGCTCGGCGATGGCCTCCTGGGCCTGCTTCTTGGTACCCACGAACATGATGGAGCCGCCGTGGGCGACGGTCTCCTTGACGAACTCGTAGGCGCGGTCGATGTACGACAGCGACTGGAGCAGGTCGATGATGTAGATGCCGTTGCGCTCGGTGAAGATGAAGCGCTTCATCTTCGGGTTCCAGCGACGGGTCTGGTGACCGAAGTGGACGCCGCTTTCCAGCAGCTCCCGCATCGTGACGACGGCCATGGCCGTACTCCTTGAGGTGCTCGGTTGTCGCGACCGCAGGATTGCTGTCGCGCCTGACGCCCCGACGCGCCGTGCCACTGAGGACCGAGGAGCGCGGCCACCGTCCGCAGAGAGGGAGGTGGCGGGGCGTGCGAAGTCGACCCGGTGACCCGGATCGCCATAGGAAGTGTACGGGACGGCCCGAGTGCCGGGTGACGGCGCTGTCCACAAGCGGCTGGTTGTCCACAGATCCGGTTCGTGATCCCCACGGATCGCGGGGCTGCGGGACGGTTCTGCCATGCGACGCACAACTGATCCGCCCAGCCTGACCTGCCCGGCTTCCCTTGCCGCCCCGGGCGCTCCGACCGACCCTGGCGCCGCCCGCGGAAGCCCTGCCCTTCGGGCACGGGCGGCGCTCGTCGTGGCGGTGGTGACCCTGCTGGCGGTGGTGTGCGGCACCCCGGTCGCCACGGCCGACGGACGGATGCCCATGCCCATGCCTTGGCCCACGCCCGTTCCCGCGCCGGGGCCGGGGCTTGAAGCGGGAGCGGATACGGAGACGGAGACGCGGCGGGACAGCGGCCGGAGTTGGCCGCTTGCCGGGCGGCCCGCGGTCGTACGGGGCTGGGAGCCCCCGGCCGGCGCCTACGGGCGGGGCCACCGGGGCGTCGACCTCGCCACGGAGCCAGGTGCGGCGGTGCTCGCCGCCGCCTCGGGGCAGGTCTCGTTCGCGGGGCGGGTGGCGGGGCGAGGGGTGCTGGCGATCGAGGTGGCCGGCAGCGGTGATCCGCCGCTGCGGACCACGTACGAACCGGTGCGCGCGCTCGTCACGAAGGGCGAGAAAGTGACGGCGGGGCAGGTGGTGGCGGTCGTGGAGGCGGGGCCCTTCCACTGCGCGGCAGGCTGTCTGCACTGGGGCCTGCGGCGCGGTCGGACGTATCTGGATCCGTTGTCGCTACTGCCCCCGTCACTGCTGCGACGGGGCCCGTCCCGGCTGCTTCCGGTGTTCGGCGTGCCCGAACCGGCGCCCGCCGCCGAAGGGACCGGGGACGGGCTCGCCGCCCCCGGCGTTCTGCTCGCGGTCGCCGCTACTCGGCGGCCGCGTCAGCTCCGTACACCCTGCACGCCTCGGAGGATCATGGCGACTGCGGTGTCCGCGATCACGGCTGGCTCCTCGGCGACGGCCAGTTCGATACGTCGCACCGCGGCGTCCACCGAGCCCTGGAGCAGCATCGCCGCCAGCCTCGGCTGCGCGTGGCCGAGGTCGCCGAGTGCTTCGACGATCATGGCGATCAGCCCGCCGTGCGCGGCCCTGATCTTCTCGCGTGCCCCGGCGTCCAGCTCGCTGGCCGAAATGGCGACGACCGCCCGGTGGCGGCGGTCCCCGACGAGGTCGAGCTGTCGGCGCACATAGGCCTCGATCTTGCCCTCGGGCGTCGTGGCCTGCTCCATCGCATTCTCGACCTCGGCCGCCCATACGGGGAAGTCGACGGCGCAGAGCTCTTCCACGACGGCCGCGCGGGAGCGGAAGTACTCATACACGGAGGACCGGGCGAGGCCCGTGCGTTCAGCGAGGGCGGGGAAGGTCAGCGCTTCCGTACCACCCTCGGACAGCAGGGAGCGTGCGGCGTCCAGGAGGGCGCCGCGCTGCATGGTCCGGTGCTCGGCCACCGAGGCCGCTCGAATCCTGGGCACGTGTCCACTCTACGGCGACCGGTGTTCGAGAGGGCGGGTGCGGCCCTGATCGTTGGCCGAAGCAGCCATGGCCGGCGCCGGCCGCGCGGGGCTCAGCGCCCTGCGTCGGCCAGCTTCGCGCGCAGTTGCAGCACCGACTTGGTGTGGATCTGGCTGACCCGGCTCTCCGTGACTCCGAGGACATTGCCGATCTCGGCAAGAGTGAGGCCCTCGTAGTAGTAGAGGGTGACGACCGTCTTCTCGCGCTCCGGAAGCGTGTTGATCGCCCGGGCGAGCAACCGTCTGAGCTCGCGGTCCTCGGCGACCTCCACCGGATCGTCGGCGGCGGTGTCCTCGAGCGTGTCCATCAGGCTGAGCCGGTCGCCGCCCTCGCCGCCGACGTGCAGCAGCTCCTCCAGCGCGACCACGTTCGCCAGCGACAACTGGCTGAAAACCGCGTGGAGTTCCTCCAGCGCGATACCCATCTCCGCAGCGACCTCCGCCTCGGACGGGGTGCGCCGCAGCTGCGCCTCCAGCGTGGCGTAGGCGCGCTCGACCGCACGCGCCTTCTGGCGCACCGAGCGCGGGATCCAGTCCAGCGCCCGGAGTTCGTCGATCATCGCGCCCCGGATACGGGTGATCGCGTAGGTCTCGAACTTGATCGCGCGCTCGATGTCGAACTTCTCGATCGCGTCGATCAGTCCGAAGACCCCCGATGAGACGAAGTCCGCCTGCTCGACGTTGGAAGGCAGACCCACGCTCACCCGGCCCGCGACGTACTTCACCAGCGGCGAGTAGTGGAGGATCAGCTGCTCCCGCAGCCGCTCGTCGCCGGTGGACTTGTACGAACGCCACAACTCGTCGAGCGAGGAGGGGGCGGGGGGACGCCCAGTGCCACGCGCGGCCGGTGGCGCTGCCGCGCGGTCGGACCCGGAGGTGTGCTGGGGCATGTGGTGCCTTGAGCCGTTCTGCTGTGAAGTGCTGGGACGTATGTCTGAGTCGAAACCCTTGTGAGCGTAGCGTGACCATGATGTCGCGGTCCGCGCAGGATAGAGGATCGACGCTGTGCGAATCCGGCCGATCCGACATGGTTGAGGTCCGGAACCGTCGCCGTGCGCGTCGGCCCCGGAGGCGTCACTGAAGGATCCGCCGAGGTCATCGGCATCACCTTTTCACCCGAATGCTCCAGGTCAAGTACCGCCTCGCCGCGCGTCGCCATTGCAAGTCGGTCGCGGCGTCAACTGCCATCCATCGCCATCCCGTTCGACGAACCCCAGTGAGTGCAGTTCGTACAGCCTGCCGAGCGCTTCATCGGTGCTGGTTCCCGCGGTGCGGGCCACATCTCGCCCGCTGACGGCACCCCGGTACGGCAGGGCGTCGAGGACTCGGGCGGAGACCGCGTCCAGCAGGTCCCGAGGGTGCACGGGGCCGCGTCTGGCCGGGGCGAGTTCGCCCATGTCCCCCACCAGTTCGGCGACTTCAGCGGCATCGGTCACCAGGACTCCTTCTCCGCGCAGGAGTTCGTGGACCCCTGCCGACAGCCCACTCGTGGCGGGTCCGGGCACGCCCATCGTGAAGCGGCCGAGCCGCTGTGCGCAGCGCGCGGTGACCAGCGAACCGCTGCGGTACTCGGCCTCGACTACGACCGTTCCGCGCGTCAACGCGGCGATGACCCGGTTCCGGAGGATGAATCTGCTGCGGGTGGGATGATCGGACGGTGGTAATTCGCCGATGACGAGCCCCTGTTGCGCGATCCGGCCGATCAGCTCGGCGTGTCCCCGGGGGTAGGGGACGTCCACCCCACAGGCCAGGACCGCCATCGTCGCCCCGCCGACGGCGAGCGCGCCGCGGTGCGCCGCTCCGTCGACCCCGAACGCGGCTCCCGACACGACCACCCACCCCAGCTCCGCGAGTCCCGCACCGAGGCCGGCCGCCATGTGCGATCCGTAGGGGGTGCAGGCACGGGCACCGACCACGGCGACCGAGCGCAGCGCCCAGAGCCGCAGATCGCGGGGCCCCCGCACCCACAGGCCGATCGGCCCGGCGTCCGCCAGGTCGTCGAGCTGGCTGGGCCATTCCCGGTCCCCGGGGCAGACGAACCGCCCGCCGAGTGCGGCAATCGTCGAGAGATCCCGCCCGGGGTCGGCGTTCTCGGCCCGCAGCCGGTACCCGGCGAGCCGTTTCGGGGTCATTCCGCTCAGCCGTTCCGCGGTGCCGTCCCCGGTGGTGATCCGCCGTATCAGTTCGACGGCGCCGCACTCGCGCAGCCAGCGGCCGCCCCGCTCGTCCCCCGGCTCGAAGACGCGGGTCAGGGCGGCCCGCGCCTGCCGCTCCTGACCGCTCACCATCAGGCCCGGGCCGCGCCGGGGTTCCTCCTCCCGGCCGTGTTCCGGGCCCTGTTCCGGGCCCCGCCCCTGTACGTCCCCGGCCGGGTCCTGTCCGTTCCCCGGCCCACCCCCCGTCCGCTGCTTCATGACTGCGTCCCGGAGTTCGTCAGGGCGCCTCGTGAAATCCCGGTCCGCAGTTCCAGCGCCACCGCGACGTCGGATGCGTCCGGGCGGTCGGCGCCGCGCAGATCGGCGACCGTCCACGCCACCCTGAGCACCCGGTCCAGGCCCCGCGCGGTGAGCGTGCCCCGTTCCAAGTCCCGTTCGGCCGCCATGAGCGCGCCCGGTGCCGCGACCAGCCTGGTCCGCAGCTCATGGCCGGGCACCTCGCTGTTGGTGGACCACCCGGTGCCCGCCAGCCGCTCCGCGGCCCGCGCCCTGGCCTGCCGGACCCGGGCCGCCACGGAGACCGTCGGCTCTCCCCTGCCGCCCTGCCCCATCAGATCGACGCGCCTGACCGGGTCGACGAGCACCCGCAGATCCACCCGGTCGAGCAGTGGCCCGGAGAGTCTCGCCTGGTAGCGCCGGACCGTGGAGGGCGGGCATTCGCAGCCGGCGCCGCTGAGGCTGTGCCTGCCGCACGGGCAGGGGTTGGCGGCCAGCACCATCAGAAACCTGGCGGGCAGCCGCACCACCCCGGCGCTGCGCGCCACCACCACGTGTCCCGATTCCAACGGCTGGCGCAGCGCGTCCAGTGCCCGCACGGAAAACTCGGGCGCTTCGTCCAGTTTTCCCGCCGTTGAAAGTGCTGTTCGCGATGTTCGTGGATGGCGGTGACCTGGGACATCCCGACCTCGTTTGCCGACCGGCGTCGTGATGTTCGCGATGTCAGCACAGTCGGCATGGAGGTCACGTGGCACAGAGACTGGCGATGGGCCAGCTCCGGGTTCAGAAGGTTCGGCACAAGGACGGCAGCCGTTCGTACACCATCTTCGACTCGATGAGCGGGCTGCATCCGGCGGCGGAGCGGTACCTCAGCCCGTACGCGGGCAGGGGCTCGGACCGGACGTATGCGTATCTACTCGTCGACCACCTGCGGTGGCTGGAGTACGAGGGGCTGACGTCCGAGACTGTCGGTTTCCGGGATCTCCAGCGGTACATGAAGGCTGTCGGGGCGAAGGTCTCGATGCCGTACGGATCGCCGTGGCGGGTCGGCAAGCGCCCGTATCGCAACGACGCTCTGCGGGGTGCCGCGGCTTGCCTGAAGGGCTTCTACCTCAAGCAGGCCGAGGTGGGCATTAACACGGCACTCGCCGAGGCCTTGGACCTGGAGCGACTGCCCACGCAGCGGGACCGGGACCGCGCCCTGCTGGGGCACATCAAGCGAAGCATGGACGCGAACCCGCTCGCGCCGAAGGAGCTTCGGCGCCGGCACAAGAAGATGCTGCCGGACGGGGCCCGCGAGGTCCTGCTGGAGGAGGTGAACTCGGCCCGCGACCGCATGACCGTGGAGTGGCTGAGCGACGGCGGTCTGCGCATCGGGGAGTTCTGCGGTCTCCACCTCGCCGACCTGCACCTGCGCGAGAACGCCTCCTGCGGCGACTGTCGCACTCCGCATGCGCACGTCTGTCATCGCGACGGCCTGGTCACCGACGCCCGCGCGAAGACGAAGTGGCCTTGGGAGTTCGAAGATGGAGTGATCCGGGGCGGGCTGATCAAGCGGGTCAGCCCGGCGATGATCCATGCCTACTTCGAGTACATGATGAGCGAGTACCCGCGCGGCGCCGCTCACGGCCTGCTGCTGGTCCAGCAGCACGGGCCGACGAAGGGACTGCCCTGGGCGCCCGAGGGCGCCCGCAAGATGCTCAAGAGGGCTGGCTTCCGCGCAGGCCTGGGGCTGATCCGTCCGCACATGTTCCGCCACACCTGGGCGAACGCCGTGCTGGATGCCGCGGACGGCAACCTCGTCATCGTCCGGGACGCCGGTGGCTGGGCCTCGACCCAGACGGTCGATGAGATCTACGCGCACGTCGATGTCAACGACCCCACCTTCAACTCAGCCCTGCTGACGGCATGGGGTGAGATGCAGTGAGTGACACGCTGCTGCCGCTGCACACCATCGTCGATCCAGCCCGACGCCGGGAGACGCGAGATCGTCTGGAGGTGCTGACCGCCCTGCTCGGCGGCCCGCACGTCGAGCCGATCTTCCGCGAGGCACTGATCCACGTCCCTGCTGACCACCCGGTCTTCGGGTGGCTCTGCCGGGTGGAGGACTGCCACCACTCCCGCACCAATGCCCGCGATCTCTGCCATCCCCACAAGATGGAGTGGGAACGCGGCCGCCAGGCGAACCCGCAGCTGACGCGCCGCGAGTTCCTGCGCGACGCGAAGCCCGCGAAGTTCTACGACCGCATGGGAGAGCCCCCGGTCTGCCGGATCTGCCTGGTCCGTCCGGCCCGCCATCACGGGCTCGAACTGTGTCTGGCCCACAACGGCCGCTGGAAGAAAGCCTCTGCCACGGAGCCCGCTCTCGCGTTCGAGAACTGGCTCGCGACGCAGACCGAGCCGTTCCACGGCTACGGCGACTGCATCGTCGCCTCCTGCCAGTCCCTGTCCAGCAGCCCGCTCGGGCTCTGCCGGGTTCACGAAATCCGTTACGAGGCAGAGGGCAGCCCCGGCCACGCCATGCGGCCACCGAAGTGGTTCAACCGCTACGAGATGGTCGGCCGCCCCGTCCCAATCCTCTACGGGGACAAGGCTGCGTTCCTGCGCTGGTGCAAGACCACACACCCCGTCTCGCGGGCCGGCACGATCAATCTCCAGGGGCTGCCGCCGCTGGTGAGAGCTGAGTTCCAGTGGGCGCTGTTCACCCACACCCAACGGGGCGCCCACTCCTACTGGCCCACTTGGTGGATCCAGCAGCTGGTGAACCTCGTCCGTGAACGCCGCGTCGGCTCGCTGACCGAGCTCGCCGAGGAACGCAGTCAGCTCGACTCCCGCAAGCGCTTCATCCTGCACGAGGCCCTGACCGAGCTGCGGATCGTCTACTTCACCATGGAGGAGACCAAGGAGGCTGGCTACATTGAGACCGAGCACTTCGGCGTCAAGTTCCCCCAACGGCACAGCAATTGGGATCTCGCTGAGGTCCCGCAGCGATGGCTGCGCGACCTGCTCTGGGAACACCTGGCCGACCGGTTGCGATCCCCGAAGGGCCCACGCAGCACCGGCCCGCTCGACAACGACCGTCGGGCCTGCGTCGAGCTGGGTGCCTTCTTGGAGATCACGGCCCCCGAGGGCGGACACGACCCGCGGCTGCTGGACGCGGAGCACATGGAGCGGTTCGTCGCCGACCACAACCGGCGGATTCGCGAGAACCTGCCCGCCCTGGGCGTCCGCAGTCACAAGGGGAAGCCGAGCACGGTCACCGAGCACACTGGCCGGTTCATCTTCAACCACGCTCGGGTGATCTTGCGGTTCGCCCTGGACACCGGGCGGGCCGAGGAGATCGGACTGTCGAGGAAGTTCATCGTCGCGCTGCCGACCGCCGGCACCCCTACCGTCAAAGCGCGGCGTCCGTTCCCTGACCCGGTCGCCCGGGCCCTGGCCGACCAGACGAATTTGGAGATGCTGGCCGACCGCTACGACCCGAACAACCATGGGCTCCGCGACGCCTGGGAGGCCCTGGTGTTCACTGGCCGCCGCGCGAATGAGGTGCTGAAGTTGCGGGTGGACTGCATCACTATTCACCGCCGGGTCCCGTTCCTCTGGCACGACCAGACCAAGGTCGGCAACCTCGATGAGGCAATCCGCATCCCCGAGACGCTCTACCTGCGGCTGCAGAAACGCCAGCAAATCACCCTTGAGCGGTTCGAGGACCGTCACGGCCGGACGCCCACCCCGAAGGAACGGGCCCTCCTGGCCCTGTTCCCTTCTCGCAGCCGCAACCCGAAGGGCACGGTCCCGATTTCGTACACGTTCTTCCACACCGGCTTCAGCGGCTGGCTCGAAGACCTCGAGATCGGCGCCTGGGTCCCCCACCAGGCACGTCACACTCTGGCCACCAATCTCCTCAAGCACGGTGCCGGCCTGCACCACATCAAGAAGTACCTCGGCCAGGTCTCCCAGCGGATGGCCGAGCACTACGCGAAGGTCGCCTCCTCTGAACTCGACCAGGTCTTGGAGCGAGTCTGGGTCGGAGGCCCGGGTTCGGCCAACCCCGGCCAGCTCCTCGTCTCCCCGGCCGAGGGCCTGACCAAGGCCGAAGCCGAGGCGATGGCCATGGACCTGGCCCGCCGCAGCACACCGGCCGAAGGCGGGTTCTGCACCTTCCAGCCCGTGGTCCGCGGGGACGCCTGCCCCTGGAACATGGACTGCCACAACTGCGACAAGTTCGTCATGTCTGGCGCCGACCTCCTCTACTGGCACCGGAAGGCCGAGCAATGGCGGACTCTCGCTGAACGCGCTCCCGACGACGCGACCGCCGACTACCTGCATCAGGTTTTCGAGCCGACCGCCCGCGCGATCGACGGCTTGGAGAAGGCGCTGGCCGCCCTCGGCCTGCTCGAAGAGGCGCTTGCGCTGGACCTGCGACGCCCTCAGGACTACTTCCATCGACTCTGGAGCCTTGCCTTCAGGGCCAGCGACCTCGCCGACGCGCACGACGACACCAGCGACTTCCCGGAGATGACCGAATGACCGCCCCGACCGTTCCCCCCGCCCGGACCACCCGAGCCCTGGAGGCTCGGCGGCAGAAGACGGCAGCCGGCCTGTCCCGGATCAAGGATGTCCTGGACCAAATGGTCAAGACCCGGGCGCCCATCACGATGGCCGCGGTCGCGCGGACCGCGGACGTCTCGCGCACGTTCCTCTACGAGCACGCCGATGCCCGCGCTCTGGTCGAGGAGGCGACGAACCGGGCCGCCGGCAGGCGTGTCCACGACCGCCAGGCCGTCCAGGATGAGCTCGAAGCGTCCTGGCGCGAGCGGGCCCTGAACACCGAGGCCGCCCTCAAGAGCGCTCACGCAGAAATTCTCGCCCAACGCGAGCAGATCGCTGAGCTCATCGGGCAGGTCAGGGATCTGCGGAGCGAATGGTCCCAGGAGGACGTCGCCCGGATCATCACCGACAACGGGAACCTGAAGAGAAGGATCCGTGAGCTGACGGCGGAAGGTAAGTCCCTGACAGGGAAGTTGTCCGCCGCCCGAGAGAACGTCCGCTTCGCCGACAAGCGCATCGCTGATCTCGAAGTGCAGCTGACCGAGCGAACAGCGTCACCCTAAAGCGGGCCGTAGGTGGGGGCATCGGTCGAGGCAGGGCGCCATGCACTCGACCTCGTCAATCCCTGCCCCTGCGCGAAGCGTTGGGCCTATCCTTTAACGTCCGCTCTGCGGAATTAAAGGATAGGCCCCGGCTTCCGCGACAGCGGCCTCAGCCCGTCACCGGGGCAAGCAAATGAGAGCCATTGGCGGGTAGCATCGCGACCTCGACGTTGTGAAGAACTTCCTCCAGATCTCGCCGATCCTCACTAGTAGCGTAGATCACCTGGCATCCGCTACCCGCTGCCCTCTCCAGCCGCTTAACAAAGGCAGCGAGACTTCTACGGTCGGTCTCTTGCTGTCGAGGCTCGTCTAGCATCAGCAGCCTGGCATGCCGATTCCGAGGCGAGGAAATGGCCGCTTCGAAAAGGGACACGTAATACGCCCACTTCGTTCGGATCATGTCTGAGGCGCTGATCCCCATCGATAGATCGAACGTGAGCTCCACCCCATCGTTAACTGGGATGAGGGCTGATTCGTCAATCGACAAGTCGGAAGGTGGGACGCTACGCAGTCCGTAGTCTTGAACCTGAGCTTGGAAGCTCGAATTCATCCTGGACACAATCTGCTGATCCGTGCGACTAAGCGTTCCATCTCGCAGGTCAGCCAATCTGTCACGGACGTCTTGCCAACGTAGCGACAGTTCGTCGAAGTACTCATCAGCCTCGTCGGCCAAGTCGAGCAAGCGTTGCGCTCTCTCAATCGAGGAAGCGAGGAGAATTTGCTGCTGGACTTGTGCACGACTGGGAACCGCCGAAGGACCGGCAAGCTCATCTCGAAGTGCTCTAGCTTGTCGCATGGCCCCGTGCAAGGCGGCCTGGAGAGAGCTGCGGTTTCGTTCTAGGGTTGCTCGGCGACGTTCGGCGCTCTGCGTCGCCGCACGAACTGTCTCTCTTTCTGCTTCGATCTCTGCGATAGTTTGGTCAAGATCGGCTGCGATTCCGGTTGCGGTTTCCCGCCCATCAAGCAGCTGTCCGCAAGTGGGGCAAACATCATTCGATACAGATGCAATCCCAAGTGTGCTACCGAGGCTGCGGAGTTTCCGGAGGTCCGCGAGGCGATTTCGCTCAATATCGAGACTGGCGGAGCGAGTGGCAAGCGCATCAGAGTCCGTACGCGAGAGATTAAGCTGTTCATCAATAAGCCGGATACGCCCACCGACTTCCCGCACCGAAGTCTCCGCAGCGGCCAGGTCTTCACGGGCCTGGTGAGTGTGTTCACCCGCCGGCTCAACGCCATCCTGTTCCAGCTGGCGCAGATGCTGGCGCCAGACGCCAATCTGACGCTCCAGCGGAATCCAAGCCTCTTCCTCCATCACCTCGATCACACAGTGTTGCCGACGAGCAGGCGTGACTGGATTTTCTTGATGTAGAAAGACACGGCAGTTCAGGCTCTTTGCCGCTTCACTGAGGCGATCGCTGGCCGATTGCCACCGCTTCCTGACGTCATCTTCCTCGCTCTTCACCGCAGCCAAAGCCGTAAGTCGCTCCAAGGCTGACAGCCCAAGCACGTACTCAACAGAACGTCTCAACACATCACGGATACCCAGATACGTGGGCATCCGAGGCGCAACTCCCGACCACCCAGATTTCTGCTCGACATAGAAGAGCGGAAAGAGGGCTTCAAGATAGAGCGAAACTTCAGCTGCGTTGAAGCCCGGGACGACGGGAATATCCCAGCCCAAAAACTCGGCCAGCTCCCTATGAAACCCGAGTTCCCGGAAGGCAGCCCCAGGCTGCCGCACAAACATGTCGACACGGCTTGCCTCATCGAGTCCAGCTCGACTGCCAGATCTCCACGTCATGACCAACGATGCGTCGACGCCATCACCACGCACGAACCGCTTGCATCGCATATGAGCGCCTTGCTCATTCGCGATGGTCAGGGAAACCCAAGATTCACGTACCGGCGAACGGGTTCCGTCCGGAAGGTCTGCGACTGTCAAGAGCGCTGGGCCGAAGGGAGGCTTCCTGCTCGAGGAAAACATCCCTTCAAGCCCTAGGGCGTAAATAACTCCCTGCAACAGCGTGGACTTACCGAAGCTGTTAGGGGCGGCGATCACGTTCAGGCCAGGCGAAAGGTTCGTCTCATAGCGAAGTAGACCACGGTCGGTCCTAGATGAAATTTCCACACTTACAAGTCGAATCCGCACGCTCAAGCCCCCGATTCCCCGCGACTAGCCGTCTTGACAACTCCCAGCCTATCCCACATACCCGAGGTAGAGATTGGCCTAAGAGGAGCAAGGAAGCTTTTCTCTTCCTCCAGAAGTTCCATATCCGAGTGAAGCAGGCTCAGATACTGCTTTCCGAGCGAAGTGAGACCGTATCGCACTTTCCCCTTTTGTTCGACAAGTCCTTCCGAGTACGCAATCTTGAGGGCGTCATCAAGCGGCGGGAAGAACTTTCGGAGCGGAGCCTTCTGCGGATCACTACTCCGCCACGTCGATAGAAATATCTCAGCGCTCGCGCGATCGCTTATGGCCCAGAGAAGACAGTTGAGCTGCTCTACGGTGGCTGAGCTTCCCCTGCAACTGCCGAGAATTAGGACAAGAGCAGTTACTCTCCATCCAGCTGTGCTCGTCGTGGGGACCGGCAAGGGGACACGTCGCAACTCAATAGGCGCTAGGGGATTTCGATGCGGAAATTCTTTGAGCGCAACGAGATCCGTCGGCAGCTTTTCCTGGTTAATTGACTCGAGAGGAACACTGTCAGGGAGAGTCGACCACATTAGGCCGCCCTCCTAAAGCGCAGCGGGCAGCGAATGAGCCAACTGGAGACCGCATGCCAAGCAATCTCCTCACAAAGCACATTGGATAGACCTGGCGCATCACTCTTGAGGCCGTCCGCCAGCCTACGCACCAGGGTCTCAATCACTTCAGTGCCGGGCTTCTCCATCGCGGAAACAGTCATCGTCAAGGTGTTAAGGACAGACTTGAGCCTCCGCTCTACCGCCGCATAAAGCGGTGGGTACTCCACCTTGAGACGCTCCATCTGCGATTGACCTCGGAAATAGACCCTGAGCATCCCGTCACGGTAGTCGCTAAGCCACTCTGGATCAGATGCGAGGGAAGGCACCACTGAGAGCTTGGTGGTGACTCGGTCAGCTATCTCGTTGCCCTCGCCGGCATTCCATAGCGTTTCGTCCGGATCTGGGACATCAAGATGAAGCTCAGTTTCTACCTGCCCGACGAGCCGGGCTCGCTCAGCGGCGAACTCTTCATCAGTGATGACCAACACCTTGAAATCATCAGCCAGCCACTTCGGGCGCGGCAGGATGGCTGATACGTCTTTCTTCTTTTTCTGCGCATGCTCAACCAGTGAGCGGCTGTCAAACTCAGGTGTCATCAGGACCCAAGTATGCAAGCGCACGTCACCAAGGAGGCGACATGTACCCTCAACGTCGTCACAAAGACGCTTGATATCTTTTGTGATTTTGCGCTTCTGAGAAGTTGTCTGCGATTCCAGACTGTAAGCGTCTTCCGGCACATAGCACTGATAGCCAACCCCGTCGAACCGGAAGGCCTCCAGGCCGCCGTCTCCGCCATCGCGGGCGGGAATGAACTGAATGTTCGAGTCGTAGCGCATCGACAGGAGGCGTCGGCAGTAGACCTCCCATTCGCCCCCGCTCCACTGCTCTCTGATCACTTGGGCACTCTAACGGTGCAACGCTCGCCACATCCATGGGTTGGCCACAGTGAGTGCCAGCTCGTGAGCTTCATGTATGCCGACAATCGAACGCGTGAACTAGTTCCCGCGAAGTGGTGTTGTGCCCTACCCCGTGCGGGTGATCTACGCGCTGCCTGCCTCAACGTCGCGGACATGTCCGGTACGTTTGACGGCAGGTCACCACCCCTTTGCGGCCTGGCTCAGCCGGAAAACTCAAAAAAGAGAATTCCCCGGTGCGCCAGCGAGACCGCACCGGGCCTCGGCAGTCCGTTGCCCCCGCCGATCAGCGACTGCATCGTCGCCGAGTGGTGGGGCGCGCAGTAGGGCGGCCGGGCGACCAGCGGTTCCCCCGGCGGCAAGATGCCCGCCACCGAGTGCACCGCGGTCACTTCCAGGGACTCCTTCCTGGTCAGCTCCGGCAGGATGGCCGGCAGCCGCTCGGCCAGCATGGTCTTGCCAGCGCCCGGCGGTCCCGAGAGCAGCAGATGGTGACCGCCCGCCGCGGCGACCTCCAGAGCCAGGCGGGGGCGCTCCTGCCCCGCCACGTCCGCGAGATCCGGCGGATTCCCGTCGCCCTGCCCGGCCCCCCGGGCGAGTCCGGTGCCGATGCCCGCACCGGGCACCATCAGCCCGGCCAGCATGGTGTCGGGGCGCCCCTCGTCGTGCGCCTGCCGCTCGTCGGGCACCGGCTCCTCGCAGAGCACCGCGATCAGCTGCCGCAGGCTCCGTACCCCGAGGACGGAGACCCCGGGGACCAGCGCAGCCTCCCCCGCGGTCTGTTCGGGCACGACGACCTGCCGATACCCCGCCTCCGCCGCGGCGAGCACGGCCGGCAGTACACCGCGCACCGGCCGCACCCGGCCGTCGAGCCCCAGCTCACCGATCATCACCACATCGGCGATGGACGCGGGATCGATCCGCTCCGCCGCGCCCAGCACCGCACAGGCGACGGCAAGATCGAACCCGGATCCGCCCTTCGGCACCGAGGCAGGTGACAGCCCCACCGTGAGTTTCTTCTGCGGCCACTCGGCCCCCGAGTTCACCACCGCGGCCCTGACCCGGTCCCGGCTCTCCACCAGGCTCTTGTCCGGCAGCCCCACCAGGGTGAACGCGGCCACCCCCGCCTCCAGGTCCGCCTGGACCTCCACCACCACGCCCTCGACGCCGACGAGCGCCACCGAGCACGCCCGCGCGAACCCCATCAGGCCACCCCCCGCGCATGCTCGGCGACAGGAGCTCCGCGCCTGGGCAGCACCACGCCGACCAGGTCGATCCGGACCCCGCCGGGCGGCGGACCGCCGTGCCGGTCGATCCAGATGCCGGCCAGCCGCCGCAGCCGCTCCGCCTTGACCGGTGTGACGGCCGCCATCGGATGCTCGAACGCGCCCGCCCTGCGGGTCTTCACCTCGCAGACCACGAGTGCGTCGCCGTCCATCGCGACGATGTCGATCTCACCGGCGCGACAGCGCCAGTTCCGTTCCAGTACGGACATGCCGGCTTCGGCCAGCAGCCGCACCGCCAGATCCTCGCCGTACCGCCCGAGTGCCCCCCGTGCGTTCATTTCGGCACCACCTCCGGGACCGACTCTGACGCGTCCGGCCCCGATCGGTGGATCTTGGTGGAAAACCCCGGCATTGTGGATATCCCGGCCACCCGGAAGTGGGAATCACCGGGGAATCGACTCCCCCGGGGGTGGGCTCAGCCGCCCGGAAGTTCGAGATCGCTCTTGTTGAGCTCCTCGATGTTGACGTCCTTGAACGTCAGCACCCGTACCTGCTTGACGAACCGCGCGGGCCGGTACATGTCCCAGACCCAGGCATCCGCCATCGATACTTCGAAAAACACCTCGCCCTGAACCGAGTGCACCTGCATCTCGTAATCGTTGGTGAGGTAGAAGCGCCGTTCGGTCTCGATCACATATTTGAACAGACCGACGACATCTCGGTACTCCCGGTAGAGCTTCAGCTCCATCTCGGTCTCGTACTTTTCGAGGTCCTCGGCGCTCATTGGCATGTTCCCCTTCAGCCGTGCGTCCCCCCATTGTGCGCCAGGCCCCGGGCCCCCTGGGCGCTTAGGCGATTTCGGGGTCGAGAACCAGTGGCGAACACGGAGGACCCTCATCGAGCAGCGTGCGCAGCAACTCGGCGAGCCTGGTCGGGTACACCGTCTCACGCGCCGCCGACAGTTCGGCGGAGGTCCACCACCTCAGACCCGCGACGCTGCGCCGCTCCAGCCCGGTCTGCCCACTGGTGTCGGTGGCGGTCTGCCTCGTACGCGCCAGGAAATACCACTCGTCCTGGTCCCAGCGGCGTCCGTCGAACGGGAACGAGCACATCCGCTGCCAGAGCAGCGGACCCAGCTCGACGTCGGTGATCCCGGTCTCCTCCGCCAGCTCGCGCAGCACGGCCTCCTCCCGGGTCTCGTCGCCCTCCACGCCGCCGCCGGGGGTGAACCACCAGGTGCTCGCCGGATCCTCCGGTTCGAAGCCGTGCATCAGCAGGATCCGGTCCTCGGGGTCCAGGAGGACCACGCGGGCGACCTTCCGCTTCTCAGTGCGCACCGGCGGGTACCTCTCCGGCCTTGTTTCGTGCCGAACGCGCGAACTGTGCCGCGATCGGGCCGTAAGCCGCACCGCCCAGGATGAGCACCACGCCCACGAGCACGGCCGCGAGCTGCAACCGCAGCGGTCCGGGCGACGACACCCCGCCGGGGAGCGCGGCGAAGGCCTCCGGACGCTCGACCATGCCGTTCATCGGCCAGGCGATGGCGTCCACCCGGGCCTGCACGGCGTCGCGCGGGACGGAGCCCTGTCCCGCGTCGTCCAGATGGACCCGGGAGTCCAGGGACGCGGTGCGCTCATCACCCAGCAGGAAAAGCTGCCCCTTGGGCACCTCCGCCGTGAAGTTCTCCGCAGAGGCGAGGCCCTTGGCGCGCAGATACGGTTCGTCAATGGGCTTGCCGTTGACCGTGAGCCTGCCGCCCTTCTCGCAGCAGGCGATCTTGTCGCCGCCGATCCCGACGACCCGCTTCACCATCGGCATGTCGCCCCACGCCGGATCGGTGAAGACCACCACGTCGCCGCGGCGGACCTCGCTGCCCTCGATCCGCTGCGCGAGAACCCGGTCGCCGGAGTTCACCGTCGGCGTCATCGACCGGGTCGGCACCGTGTACGGCTTGTACACCACCGCTCCCCAGACGAACCCGCCGAGGAAGAGCACACAGCCGACGGCCACGGCCAGCCCCGACAGCATGCTGCCGAGCCGGCCGTGACCGTCACCCGTACGTCCTTGTCCGCTCATCCCAGCGTCCCCCACTCCGGAGATCGACAATCGCTGATCCGAGTCGGCACCCTACCCGGCGGTACGCCCGCTGGTCAGCCTCCTGCGGCGCCACAGTACGAGAGGCAGCGCGCCCGCGATGCCGAGTGCTCCCGGGGCCAGGCCCGCCGCCGTGTTGATCCCCGGCTGGTCGAAGGTGTCCGGGACCGACAGCGTCGCCCAGTGGTTGATCGGCCACACCACCACCACGGCCCGCCCCACGACGTCCTTGACGGGCACGAAGCCCTTGGTGGCCTCGTCCATGTGATAGCGCGAATCCAGCGAGTTCTGCCGGTGGTCGCCCATCACCCAGATCTTGCCCTCGGGCACCGTGACCGGGCCGAAGGGCTTGTCGTCGCACGCCGTGTTGCCGGGGAAGACGTACGGCTCGTCGAGCGCCTTCCCGTTGACCTCGACCGGACCGCCCTTCGCGCACTCCACGGTGTCGCCACCGACCGCGATCGTCCGCTTGATCAGGTCCTTCTCCTTGGACGACGGCATCAGGCCGATGAAACTCAGGAAGTCCTGCACCACGTTCGACTCCGGGGTCGGCTCCCCGGCGAGCCAGTTGTCCGGATCGTGGAAGACGACCACCTCACCGCGCTCGGGCTCCCCGCCGAACCATGGCGTCAGCTTGTCCACCAGCACCCGGTCGCCCCGCTGGAGCGTGTTCTGCATCGAGTCCGAGGGGATGGAGAACGCCTGCACCAGGAACGTCTTGATCAGCAGCGCGAGAACCAGGGCGACGACGATCAGCAGGGGCAGCTCCTTCCAGAAGGGACGCTGCTGCCTCGCCGCCTTCTTGCCACCCCCGTCCGGGTCCTGCTCATCCGCGGGTGCATCCGGATCCGGCGCCTCCCCCGGATCAGCCAACGCGCCGGCCACCGGATCGGGTCCCGCATCGGCCACCGGATCGACGGCAGGATCAGCGGACTGGTCGGCCCCCTTCGCAGGGTCTCCGTGTCCAGGTCGTGCACCGGCAGCCACGTCACTCACATCCAGTCCTCACTATGCGCCCCGCCTGCTCCGGGACCCTGTCCGTACAAAGGCCCACTGCCCCGAACAACGAACGGGAGTTCCTGAGGGCCACCGCTTCTCCGAACCTTGCCGCCCGCAGGCCGCCGGGCACTCCGGGCCGCCCGTGCAGATGCACCGATCGGCCGTCAGGATCCTATGGAGAAGACCCGGCGAGCGACCCGTGTTTACTCGATCTTGCCGTTCACTTGATCACAGCGCCATCGCTCCGCTGATCACGACGCCGTCGCTCCGCGCCGCCGAACCGACGCGAACCATGGGTCATGGCGTACCGTCAGTCACTTCCGCCGCTCGGAGGACAGGCGGACCCGCCTGCGCCAGAGCACGATCGGCACAGCCCCGGCGATACCGATCGCACTGGGCGCCATGGCCATCGCGGCACCCAGGCCCGGCTGGTCGAAGGTCTTCGGGACCGGCAGCGTCGCCCAGCGGTTGATCGGCCACGCCACCACGATGGCCCGGCCGACGACCTCGTCGTTGGAGACCGTGCCGTTGCCCGGCAGTTCCTGGTGGTAGCGGGAGTCCCGGGAGTCCTGGCGGTGGTCGCCCATCACCCAGATCCGGCCCTCGGGCACCTGGATCGGGCCGAACGGCTCGTCGTTGCAGGCGGTGTTGCCCGGGAAGATGAACGACTTCTCGTCCAGGACCTTGCCGTTGACCACGACAGGGCCGTTCTCCCTGCACTCCACCGTGTCGCCGCCGATGGCGATGACCCGCTTGATCAGGTCCTTCTCCTCGGCGGAGGGCATCAGTCCGATGAAGCTGAGGAACTTCTGGACCACATTCGGATGGACTTCCGCGGTGTCGTCCAGCCAGCCGCCCGGGTCGTGGAAGACCACGACCTCGCCGCGCTTGGGCTCCGAGCCGAACCAGGGGGTCAGCTTGTCCACCAGCACCCGGTCGCCCCGCTGGAGCGTGTTCTGCATCGAGTCCGAGGGGATCGAGAACGCCTGCACCAGGAACGTCTTGATCAGCAGCGCGAGAACCAGGGCGATGACGATCAGCAGGGGCAGCTCCTTCCAGAAGGAGCGCGGCTTCTTCATGGCCGTGCCGCCGCCGTCCGGAGTGTCGCTGTCACTCCCGGCGTGGCCCGTCGTCCCGGCGGACTCGGCATGGCCCGAACGGTCCGGCCGGTCCTCGGGTTCCTCACGTCCGGATCGTGCGCCGACGGCCAAATCCCCCACATCCACTCCTCACTCCGTGCCACGCCTGCGCCCGAGCCGGTGCAGGCCCACCACTCCCATAACGAGCGGGAGTTCCGCAGGGGTCGGGAGAGGGATCATTCCGTTGAGATCCTCGGACGACACACTATTCGACAAGCCCGACGCGCCTGCCGCTCCGACGCCCGCGTCCGGGACCGAGCCGAATGTCGCCGGCTTTTCCAGCTTCCGCCAGTGACCGATGGGCCAGGCGATCACCACGGCCCGTCCCACGATCTCACCCTCGGACACCGTGCCGTGTCCCGGCTCGTCCAGGTGATAGCGCGAGTCGGCCGAATCGGACCGGTGGTCGCCCATCACGAAGATCCGGCCCTGCGGAACCTTTACCTCGAATTTGATGAGGGAGGGAGGGTTCCCGGGATACAGGTAGGGCTCGCCGAGCGGTACGCCGTTGACGGTGACCCGGCCGTCCTTGCCGCAGCACTTCACGGTGTCCCCGCCGACCGCGATCACCCGCTTGATCAGGTCCTGTTCGTCGTCGGAGGGCAGCAGCCCGATGAAGGTCAGCGTCTCCTTCACCTGCTTGACGACGACCGGCGGGGTCTTCTTGTCGGCGTTCTCCTGCTTCAGCCAGCCCCCCGGGTCCTTGAAGACGACCACATCGCCGCGTTCCGGCCGGGATCCGAACCAGGGCGTCAGCTTGTCCACGAGTACCCGGTCACCGATCCGGATGGTCTGCTCCATCGACCCCGAGGGAATCACGAAGGCCTGCACCAGGAACGTCTTGAGCACGAGCGCGATCACCAGCGCCACGACGATGAGCAGCGGGATCTCCCCCACCGCGGCCCCGCGCCGCCGCCGCTTGACCCTGCGGGCCAGTTTCCGCCGCTCCACCCTGGTGGTAGGCGAGTTCTCGGCCGTCGGCGCCACCCCGGGTTCGGCCCGGCGCCGCCCGCGGCCGCGGTTACCCATGGCCCCCGCCCGACGACCGTACGGCGGCGAGGGCGGCGCTGTCCGGCAGCGAGCCCAGCCGGCTCGGCGGCCAGCCGATCCAGTCCACCCTGCCGATCACCATGTCGACCGGGACCATGCCACCGCCCGGCTCTCCCAGGTGGTCACGCGAGTCGCGCGAGTTGCTGCGGTGATCGCCCATCATCCACAGCGTGCCGTCGGGCACGACGATGTCGAAGCGGACCTGGGAGGGCGCGTCCCCGTGATGCAGATAGTCCTCGACGACCGGCCGGCCGTTCACCTCGATCCGCCCCCGCTTGTCGCAGCAGACGACCCGGTCGCCTCCGACGCCCACCACCCGCTTCACGTAGTCGGTCTGGGCCGGCTCGGTCAGGCCCAGGGACGCGGCCACCGAGTGCATCAGACCGGCGACGGGATTCTCCTGCGGGGGCTCCTGCACAAAGGATCCGGTGCCGTCAAAGACCACCACGTCGCCGCGTCGCGGCACGGAGCCGGAACGATAGGCCAGCTTGTTCACCAGCACCCGGTCCCCCACCCGCAGGGTGGGCTCCATCGAGCCGCTGGGGATCAGGAAGGGCTGGACCACGTAGTTGCTCAGGAGCAGCACGAAGACCGCGCAGACGGCACCGAGCGCGGCGGTCCGTCGCCAGGAGATCACGGTGGTCGGCGGTTCCGGGATACGCAAGGAGCGCGACCCCTCCTC
This sequence comes from Streptomyces sp. NBC_00012, assembly GCF_045040875.1. NCBI lineage: Bacteria > Bacillati > Actinomycetota > Actinomycetes > Kitasatosporales > Streptomycetaceae > Streptomyces > Streptomyces sp. NBC_00012. The sequence continues at coordinate 2,544,160 of NZ_CP108309.1, forward strand.
CGGCGCCTTTTCGGGTGCGGAGGAGCGGTCGCGCTCCGAGGGCTTTGCTTCCGTGTCCATCGGGGCCAGAGCCTATCCGGCCGACCTGTGGACCTGGGAGTCAGCTCAGTTGTCGCGCTTCTCCTTGATCTTCGCGGCCTTGCCGCGGAGCTCACGGAGGTAGTACAGCTTGGCGCGACGGACGTCACCACGGGTGACGAGCTCGATCTTCTCGAAGATCGGGCTGTGCACCGGGAAGGTGCGCTCGACGCCGACGCTGAAGGAGACCTTGCGGACCGTGAAGGTCTCGCTGACGCCCGCACCCTGGCGACGGATGACTACGCCCTTGAACTGCTGGATACGGGAGCGGTTGCCCTCGATCACTCGGACGTGGACGTTGACGGTGTCACCGGGGCGGAACGACGGGATGTCGGTACGCAGCGATGCGGCGTTGACGCCATCGAGCAGGGAAGCCATGTTGTCTGCTTTCTTCGCCGATGCCACAGGTCATCGACGGGAGATAGTGAGAAGTGGGGTGCTGATCGCGTCGGGCGGACGTCGTTCCCCCTGTGGCAGGGGCGTACGCCGGACGTACAGCAGCGGCCTATTCTTCCACGGCCTCGGGCCTGCGCCAAAATCGGCCGCCGGGCTCCGGTGCCCAGCCGAGGATGGAGAGCATCTCGCGGTCCTTCTTGTCGAACCCCGCGGCCTCGCAGCGCTCGATCAGATCGGGCCGGTTGAGGGCGGTACGACGGAACGCCTCGTCCCGGCGCCAGCGGGCGATCCGCCCGTGGTGACCGCTGAGCAGCACTTCCGGGATGCCCCGGCCGCGCCACTCGGGCGGCTTGGTGTAGACGGGTCCCTCCAGCAGATTGGCCATCGCACCGGGGGCGAAGGAGTCGTCCCGGTGCGATTCGGCGTTGCCCAGCACTCCGGGCAGCAGCCGGGCGACCGCCTCGGTGATCACCAGTACGGCGGCTTCCCCGCCGGCCAGTACGTAGTCGCCGATGGACACCTCGACGACCGGCATCCGGGTGGCGTACTCGTCCATCACCCGTCGGTCGATGCCCTCGTAGCGGGCCGGCGTGAAGATCAGCCAGGGCCGCTCGGAGAGCTCGACGGCGAGCTCCTGGGTGAACGGGCGGCCGCTGGGCGTGGGCACCACGAGCACCGGGGAGTGCGCTCCGGCCTCGTACCCGCCCGCCAGGGCGTCGTCCAGGGCCTCGCCCCACGGTTCGGTCTTCATGACCATGCCGGGGCCGCCGCCGTAAGGGGTGTCGTCGACCGTGTTGTGCCGGTCGTACGTCCAGTCGCGCAGGTCGTGCACATGGACGTCGAGGCGGCCGCGGGCGCGGGCCTTGCCGACGAGGGAGACGTTCAGCGGTTCCAGGTACTCCGGGAAGATCGTGACGACGTCGAGACGCATCAGGCGTCCCTCCCGCCGGCGGGAGCCTCGTCGCCGCCCTCGTCGCCGCCCTCTTCGTCCCGGGCGGAGGCGATCACGGCCTGGTCGGCGTCGATCAGGCCGGGCGGCGGGGTGATCACCGCGCGCTGCTCCGCCAGGTCGATCTCGGTGACGATCTCCTCGACGAAGGGGATCATCACCTCGCTGCCGTCCGGCCGCTCGACGATGAAGAGGTCCTGGGACGGCAGGTGCGTGATCTCGGTGATCCGGCCGATCTCGGTGCCGTCGGCGAGGACCACGTCGAGGTCCATCAGCTGATGGTCGTAGAACTCCTCGGGATCCTCCGGGAGTTCCGCCGGGTCGACCTCGGCGATCAGGAGCGTGTTGCGCAGGGCCTCGGCAGCCGTACGGTCGCGCACGCCCTCGAAGCGCAGCAGCAGCCGTCCGCTGTGCACCCGGCCGGTCTCGATCGTCAGCGGTCCGGCGCCGGCCGGTTCGGTGGCGAGCACGGCCCCGGGCCCGAGCCGCAGCTCCGGCTCGTCCGTACGGACCTCGACGGTGACCTCGCCCTTGATGCCATGGGCACGGCCGATCCGCGCGACTACCAACTGCACCTTGTGTCTCTCCTGTCATACGACGACGGGCCGGGGCGGGCTCATGGCCCTCCCCGGCCCGTGCCGGTGTTCAACTCTGTCAGCGAACCTGATCCACATCGACGAGGTCGACGCGGATGCCACGGCCGCCGATGGCGCCCACGACAGTACGCAGCGCGCGAGCGGTGCGGCCGTTGCGGCCGATCACCTTGCCGAGGTCGTCGGGGTGGACCCGGACCTCCAGCACGCGACCACGGCGCAGGTTGCGCGAGGCGACCTGCACATCGTCAGGGTTGTCGACGATGCCCTTCACGAGGTGCTCGAGAGCCTCCTCGAGCATGCTCAGGCCTCGGTCGACTCGGCGGGCGCAGCCGCGTCAGCAGCCTCGTCCGCCTTCTTGTCGGCCTTCTTCGCCTTCTGCGTGATGGCCTCGCCCTTGGACTCGTCGCCGCCGTCCTTGGTCAGGGCCTCGAACAGGGCGCGCTTGTCAGCCTTGGGCTCCGGCTGCAGCAGCGGCGCGGGGGCCGGGAGACCCTTGTGGGCCTGCCAGTCGCCGGTGAGCTTCAGGATCGCGAGAACCGGCTCGGTCGGCTGGGCGCCGACGGACAGCCAGTACTGCGCGCGCTCCGAGTTGACCTCGATGCGCGAGGGGTTCTGCACCGGGTGGTACAGACCGATCTCCTCGATGGCCCGGCCGTCACGGCGGGTACGGGAGTCGGCGACGACGATGCGGTAGTGAGGCGAACGGATCTTGCCCAGACGCTTCAGCTTGATCTTGACTGCCACGGAAGTGGTGTCTCCTGGTCTATGACGTGGGTGGGCACAACGAAGATGCCACGTGGGGTTGCGGTACTCGGGTGCCCGATGGACGCGTCAGCCGGAGGAGAGAGGGGTCCTATGCGACTGTCGAGTACAGCTAGCCATTGTGCCACACCGCGCCGGGTCACCCCACCGCGACCGCGGCTTCCGGGATGCGGAAGGGCTTTCCGCATCCCCCGCAGACGATCGGCGCCTGCGCCAGGACCGACGGGACGACCCGCACATTGCGTCCGCAGTCGCAGACGGCCTTGACGCGGACGCCCCCGCCGGAGGAGCCGTGCCGGGCGGCCGGCCCGCGGAAGGAACGCTTGGTGTCGGCGGCGGTGGCGACCGTGTGCGCCTTGAGGGCGCGCTGCAGCCGCTCGATCGTAGGACGGTAGCGGCGCTTGGCCTCGGGGTTGAGGGTGACCAGCGAGAAGCCGCTGCTGGGGTGGGGCTCCTCGGCATGGTCGAGGCCCATCTCCTCGGCGATCGCGAGGAATCTGCGGTTGTGGTAGCGGCCGGCGCGCGAAGTGTCGCGGACGCCTCGCGCGGCGGCGATGCCGTGGACTGCCTCATGGAGCAGTCGCTCGAAGGAGAGCTCGGCGCCGCAGGCGGACGAGGACTCTCCGATCAGGGACTCGGGCGCGGCTAGATCCGGCAGCTCGGGGTGGTACCGCTGAATGTCGGCCCACGCCTGTGCCAGCTCTGCGGCAAGTACAGGTGGTGTCGTGCTCACGTCGTGACAACGAGCGCGAGGGCCCCGGTGTTCCTATTCCGGGCCATCCCAAATAATTTGCACGTACCAGTCAGTTGCCCTTGCATGCGTCCCGACGAGGGCGGGTGCGCAGATCTGCGGAGAAGCCTCACAGCTCGCACCAAGGTGGTACGTAGCGACGCGTACGCCCGGGCGTCCGGGGCGGCGGGTGGGGCGGGTGGGGCGTCAGTAAGCGCGTGCTACCAGGGCGACAGTACCGGGCTCGTCGTCCGCGTCGGGCACCGACCCGTCCCCGGCGACCAGACACCGTACGGACACCCCGTGCTCCGCGAGCCGGGCCTCCCCCGCCGGGCCGAGCGCCGACCAGGCGATGCGCGCCCAGCCGCCCGCGGCCGCCGCCTCCACGGCCTCCGCCACGGATGTGACGTCGCTGGTGGCCGACTCGCGCCTGCTCCGGGACTCCCGCAGCAGCGCCGCCTGGTCCTCCTCCAGAACCGCCGGGAGCAGCGCGGGCAGGGCCGCGACGGCGACCGGCTCCTTCCCACCGGGGATGCGCCGGGCCAGCGTAGCCGTGCCGTCCGCCAGGTCGCGCGGTCCGATCTCGATCCGCACCGGCACCCCCTTCAGCTCCCAGTCGACCGCGCGGCGGCCGAAGGGGGTGTCGGTGCGGTCGTCGACCTCGGTCCTGATCCCCGCCGCGCGCAGCCGCTCCGCGACGGACCGGACCGCGCCCAGCACGGCCTCGTCCTCCTTGACCGCGAGGACGACCGCCTGGACGGGCGCGAGCCGCGGCGGAACCCGGAGCCCGTGGTCGTCGCCGTGCGCCATGATCAGACCGCCGACCATCCGGGTCGAGGAGCCCCACGAGGTCTGCCGGACGAGCTCCTGCCGGCCCTCCCTGGACAGGTAGCGGGTGTGGAACGCCTTGGCGAAATTGGTGCCGAGCTCGTGGCTCGTACCCATCTGGAGGGCCTTGCCGTCCCGCATCATCGCTTCGAGGGTGAGCGTGTTGACGGCCCCGGCGAACCGCTCGGCCGGGGTCTTGCGGCCGAGGACGACATCGATGCCCAGCACGTTGACCATGAAGTCCGCGTAGACCTCGCGGTGGATGTACGCGGCGAAGTCCCGGGCCTCCTCGTCGGTGGCATGGGCGGTGTGGCCCTCCTGCCAGAGGAATTCCGTCGTGCGGAGGAACACCCGCGGGCGCATCTCCCAGCGCACCACGTTCGCCCACTGGTTGATCAGGAGCGGCAGATCGCGGTAGCTCTGCACCCACTTCGAGAAGTACTCGTTGATGATCGTCTCGGAGGTCGGCCGCACCACCACGGGCTCTTCGAGCTCCTTCCCGCCGCCCCGGGTGACCACCGCGAGCTCGGGCGCGAAGCCCTCGACGTGCTCGGCCTCGCGTGTCAGGTAAGACTGGGGGATGAAGAGCGGGAAGTAGGCGTTCCGGGCGCCCGCCTGTTTGATACGGGCATCCATCTCCTGCTGCATCCGCTCCCACAGGCTGTATCCGTACGGCCGGATGACCATGGTGCCGCGCACCGGGCCGTTGTCCGCGAGTTCGGCCTTGTTGATCAGATCCTGGTACCAGCGGGGAAAGTCCTCGGCCTGGGGCGTGAGAACGGGTGCCTTTGCCATGGCGCGCATCGTACGGCGACACCGCCCACCGCGCGGGGCGACGGGCCCCGGTGCCACAGGCCTTCGCCACGGACGCGTGACCGCTCCGCGCAACCATTGCCATCGGCCCCCTGGACGCGGACGCGGATGCGCAGTTCTCTGACATACGGGGGAAGCGGGGGGCGTACACACGGGGGCATCCACTCGGGCACTACCGATCGGACACGGCCGACCTCTCGGCGGATTGGGGCGCTTTCCATGACACCCACGCTCGTCCGGCATCACAGCCACGCGGAAACGTTCACCCAAGCGGACTCCGGCAACCGTGCCCGGGACTGGGCCGAGATCCAGGAGCGGATGCTCGCACCGCTGTACGAAGCGGTGTACGAGCGGCTCGAAGTGGGATCCCGTACCCGGCTGCTCTCCCTCGGCTGCGGCTCCGGTCTCGCGCTGCTGATCGCGGCCGCCCGGGGCGCGCGCGTCACCGGCGTGGACACCGACCTCGAACGTCTGGCGCTCGCCCGGACCCGGCTGCTGCCCGATCCGGGGAGCGACGCCGGTCCCCCCGCCGGACAGCCCAGGCTCCTGGAGGGCGATCCGTCCGGGGCCCGGCCGTCCGACGGCATGCCGTACAACCTGATCACCGTGTTCACGCCGATCGGCTGCTCGTCCGACGACGGTGAGGGACTGGTGGCCGCGCTGCGGTCCGCGGTGCCGCTGGCCGCGCGGGGCAGCACCGTGGTGCTCACCGGCTGGGGTCCGCCTGAGCGCTGTGCGACCGCGCCCGTGCTGCGGGTGGCCGGGCGGCTGTCCGACCGGGACCCGGCCCCCCGCGAGGGCGGCTGGCGGCCGTCGGGCCGGGACGATCTGGAGGAGCTGGCGTTCCGGGCCGGCCTGAATCCCGACGGCTCGGGCCGGGTGGCGTGCCCGTTCGGCTACGCGGACACGGACAGCGCGGTGCGGGGGCTGCTCTCCACCCGGCTCTTCGACTCCGCGGTGCGGGCCACGGACCGGGCCCAGGTGGAGGAGGAGGTCGCCCAGGCCCTCCGTCCGCACCGCCGCCGGGACGGCACGGTCTGGATGCCGAACGTCTTCCGCTATCTCGTGTGCACCACCTGAGCGGCTGTCTCATGTGCACCGCTCTCATGTGCACCAACTGAGCACCCGCCCCGCGCACGGGGTGGTCGTCACTTGGCCAGTCGGGTGATGCCGGCCGCCCGGTAGGCCTCGGCCTCGTCCAGCGTCTCGTTCGCCAGAAGCGCGGCGGAGAGCGAGTCCAGCCGGTCCCGGTTCTCGCGCAGCAGCCGGCAGGCCACCTCGTAGCACTCGTCGACGATCCGCCGCATCTCGCCGTCCACCGTGTCGAGCGTGGCGGGGGCCGCCGACAGTCCGTACGCCTGCTGGGCGTCGCTCGGGATCGCTGTCAGCCTGCCCACCTTGTGGCTCATGCCCCAGCGGCCGACCATGCCGCGGGCCAGGCTGGTGACCTGTTCCAGATCGCTCTCCGCGCCGGTGGTGATCACGCCGAAGACCACCTGTTCGGCCGCCATGCCGCCGAGCGCCCCGACGATGCGGCCGCGCAGATACTCCTCGGTGTACGCGTACTTGTCGGCGTCCGGCGTCGAGAGCGTGACGCCGAGGGCGCGGCCGCGCGGCACGATGGTGACCTTGCGGACCGGGTCGGCGCCCGGCTGGACCATGCCGAGCAGGGCGTGGCCGCTCTCGTGGTACGCGGTCCTGCGGCGTTCCTCGTCGGACATGACCAGCGAGCGTTCCGCGCCGAGCTGGACCTTCTCCAGGGCGTCCGAGAAGTCGGGCTGGGTGACCTCGGACTGCCTGCGCTTGACCGCCAGGAGCGCGGCCTCGTTGGCCAGGTTGGCCAGATCCGCGCCGGTCATTCCGGGGGTCGTACCGGCCACCTGGGCCAGGTTCACATCCTCGGCCAGCGGGATCTGCCGGGTGTGGATCTCCAGGATCGCCTCCCGGCCGTTCCGGTCCGGCGGGCTGACCTGGACGATCCGGTCGAAGCGGCCGGGCCGGGTGAGCGCGGGGTCGAGCACGTCGGCGCGGTTGGTGGCGGCGAGCACGACGACACCCTCCGAGCCCGAGAAGCCGTCCATCTCCGTGAGGATCTGGTTGAGCGTCTGCTCGCGCTCGTCGTGGCCGCCCATGCCGGAGCCGCCGCCGCGGGCCCGGCCGATGGTGTCGATCTCATCGATGAAGACGATGGCGGGGGCGACCTTGCGCGCCTCCGCGAAGAGTTCCCTCACCCGGCTCGCGCCGACGCCGACGATCATCTCGATGAACTCGGAGGCCGACGCCGAGAAGAACGGCACCCCGGCCTCACCGGCGACGGCCCGCGCCAGCAGGGTCTTGCCGGTGCCGGGCGGTCCCGCGAGCAGCACCCCGCCGGGCATCCGGGCGCCCATCTTCCGGTACGCCTGCGGGTTCTTCAGGAAGTCCACGACGTCATTGAGCTCGCCCTCGACCTCGTCGATCCCGGCAACGTCCTTGAAGGTGGTGCGCTTGCCGTCCTCCAGCTCGACGGGCTTGGGCGGGGCCTTGCGCCCGAAGCCGCCCATCCCGCCGCCCATGCCCCTGGACATCCGCCGCGCGATGAACACCCAGAGCAGGACGAGCAGCAGCATGGGCGCGAGCGAGATCAGCAGGTTGGCGAGGAAGCTGCGCTGCTGGACGACCGGCTCGGCAGTGACCGTGACGTCGTCCTTGACCAGTTCGGCCCAGAGGTTGTCGTCCGCGAAGGCCGGCCGCTGGGTGACGAACTTCGTGTACTTGTCGTCGCTCCCCGGGACCTTCGCCTCCTTCTTGAGCTGCCCCTGGATGGCGTCGCCCTTGGAGTAGATCTTGGAGACATTGCCCGAGGTGACCTGCTTGCTGAACTCCGTGTACGCGATCGTCCGCTGCTCCTCCCCGTTGAAGAAGGACAGCACCAGATTGGCGATCAGATAGACGGCGAGCGCGGTCAGCAGCAGTCCGCCCCAGCCTCCCGGCATCTTCCGGCCGGGTGTCGGGGGCGGTGGGGCGCCCTCGGAGCGCCACGGCTGATCGGTCCGGTCGCGGGGAGGTACGGGGTTGGTCACACGCGCTCCTCTGCCGACTGCCGTTGAAGCGACAGTAAGGGAGGAACGCGGACAAAGCCCTCCCAGGGCCCGCCCGATGGGCCCTTGGGGGGACTGCGTACGACAGCCGTGGCCGCGGCAGCCGCTCCGGGGCCGTGCACGCCGAAGGGGGCGCCCGCCGGAAAGCGGGCGCCCCCTTCGGCGTCACCGGGCCGTCGCGGCCCGTTCAGCCACGGGGCCGTTTCAGCCATGAGGCCGGTCTCAGCCCATGAACTTCTTGAACTCGTCCGGCAGCTCGAAGTTCTTGTCCTCCTGCGCCGGCAGGCCGAACGCGCCGCCCTGCGCCGCCTGCTCCCGACGGGCCGCCGCGGCCTGCTCCTCGGCCTTGCGCTTCATCGGGTTGCCGCTCTTGCGCTTGCCCTTGGCCTGCTTGACCTGCTTCTTCTGCCGGCCGGGGCCGCCGCCCATGCCCGGCATCCCGGGCATCCCCGGCATGCCGCCGCCCTGGGCCATCTTCGACATCATCTTGCGGGCGTCGAAGAACCGCTCCACCAGGTTCTTCACCGCGCTGACCTCGACACCGGAGCCCTTGGCGATGCGGGCCCGGCGCGAGCCGTTGATGATCGTCGGCTCGGCGCGCTCCTTCGGGGTCATCGACTTGATGATCGCGGCGGTGCGGTCCACGTCGCGCTCGTCGATGTTGTTGATCTGGTCCTTGATCTGCCCCATGCCGGGCAGCATGCCGAGCAGCTTGGAGATGGAGCCCATCTTCCTGACCTGCTCCATCTGGGCCAGGAAGTCGTCGAGCGTGAAGTCCTTGCCCTTGCTGGACGCCAGCTTGGAGGCCATTTTGGCGGCCTCTTCCTGGCTGAAGGTCTTCTCCGCCTGCTCGATCAGGGTGAGCAGGTCACCCATGTCGAGGATGCGGGACGCCATGCGGTCGGGGTGGAAGGCGTCGAACTCGTCGAGCTTCTCACCGTTCGACGCGAACATGATCTGCTTGCCCGTGACATGGGCGATCGACAGCGCCGCACCACCGCGGGCGTCACCGTCGAGCTTGGAGAGCACCACGCCGTCGAAGCCGACGCCGTCACGGAAGGCCTCGGCGGTGTTGACCGCGTCCTGGCCGATCATCGCGTCGACGACGAAGAGGATCTCGTCCGGGCTGACGGCGTCGCGGATGTCCGCGGCCTGCTGCATCAGCTCCTGGTCGATACCGAGGCGGCCGGCGGTGTCGACGACGACGACGTCGTACTGCTTGGACCGGGCGAACTCGATCGAGTCCTTGGCGACCTGGACCGGGTCACCGACGCCGTTGCCCGGCTCGGGCGCGTACACCGCGACACCGGCGCGGTCGGCGACGACGCTGAGCTGGTTGACGGCGTTGGGGCGCTGGAGGTCACAGGCGACGAGCAGCGGGGAGTGGCCCTGGCCCTTGAGCCAGAGGCCGAGCTTTCCGGCGAGGGTGGTCTTACCGGCACCCTGGAGACCGGCGAGCATGATCACGGTGGGCGCGGTCTTGGCGAACCGCAGCCGCCGGGTCTCGCCGCCGAGGATGGAGACGAGCTCCTCGTTGACGATCTTGACGACCTGCTGGGCCGGGTTCAGCGCCTGGGAGACCTCGGCGCCGCGCGCCCGCTCCTTGACGTTGGCGATGAAGGCGCGGACGACGGGCAGCGCGACATCCGCTTCGAGCAGGGCGATACGGATCTCGCGAGCCGTGGCGTCGATGTCCGCCTCGGACAAGCGGCCCTTGCCCCTGAGGTTCTTGAAAGTCGCGGCAAGGCGGTCGGAGAGAGTATCGAACACGGCGCTCGTCGGTCCTCAGGGTCGGGGGCAAACAGGATTCGGTACCCCAGGGTATCCGGCCCGGCAGAAACGATGACCCCTGCCCGGGAAATCCCGGGTGCGGGCCACGGCGTGTGGCCACCGCGTCACGCCCGCAGAGCGGCCTCCACCGCGTCCGCCACCGCGAGCGCCCGCTCCCCTGGCAGCGGCTTCCCCTCGGTGTCCGTGACGTAGAAGGCGTCCACCGCGTTCGCCCCCAGGGTCGACACATGGGCGCTGCGCACCCGTACCGCGCTCTGTTCCAGCGCCCGGCCGATCCGGTGCAGCAGCCCCGGGGCGTCCTGGGCCCGCACCTCGATCACCGTCGCCAGCCGGGAGCCGGCCGCCGCGACGGTCACCCTCGGCGGCGGGGCCTTCACCCCTCGGCGGCGCGGATAGGCGGCCTCGCGTTCGGCGAGCCGGGCCCGGATGTCCAGGGAGCCGTCCAGGGCTCGCACGAGATCGGCGCGGAGCCGGGCGGCCTGCGGCAGCGAGCCGTACTCGGCCGCGACCCGCCAGCTGAGCAGCAGCACGTCCGCCGAGCCGCCCAGTCCGGTGGGAAGTTCCACGGCACGCAGGTCGGCGGCGCGCACGGTGAGGCGGTGCAGGGCGAGGACGCCCGCCGCCGCGGGCAGTACGCCGGGCCGGTCGGGCAGGGCGATGTGGAGTTCGACTCCGACGGGCTCCGGTTCGCCGTCCTCGTCCGGGGCCCCGGCCTGGGCGCGCAGCGCGAGGACGGGGCCGCCGGTGCGCAGGGCCTCGATGGCGAGGCGTTCCTGTTCGGCGCCGGGTGCGGCGGGTTCCGGATCCTGCGGGGCCCGGCCGGCGAGCACGGCGGCGACGCGCCCCACCAGGTCGGCGACGAGGGAAGCCCGCCAGGAGGACCATGCGGCGGGCCCGGTGGCGAGCGCGTCGGCCTCGGTGAGCGCGTGCAGGAGCTCCAGGGTCGTGGCGCTCCTGACCGCGTCGGCGACCGAGCGGACGGTCGCCGGGTCGTCGAGGTCACGACGGGTGGCGGTCTCGACGAGCAGCAGGTGATGGCGTACGAGGGTGGCGATGACGCCCACGTCGTGCTGGTCGAAGCCGATCCGGGCGGCCGTGTCCCGGGCGATCACCTCACCGGCGACGGAGTGGTCGCCCGGCCAGCCCTTGCCGATGTCGTGCAGCAGCGCGGCGACCAGGAGCAGGTCGGGGCGGCCGACGCGGCGGGTGAGGGCACAGGCGCGGACGGCCGCTTCGACGAGGTGGCGGTCGACGGTCCAGGTGTGGACGGGGTTGCGCTGGGGGCGGCAGCGGACGCGTTCCCAGTCCGGGAGCAGCCGGGTGATGAGCCCTTCGGCTTCGAGCGCCTCCCAGACGCGGACGGTGGCCTCGCCGGCGCCGAGGAGGGTGACGAGTTCCTCGCGGGCCTCGGCGGGCCAGGGCACCGGCAGCGGGGGCGCGGAGGTGGCGAGCCTGCGTACGACATGGCGGGAGAGCGGGAGCTCGGACTGGGCGGCTGCGGCGGCGGCGCGCAGCACGAGGGCGGGGTCGCGTTCGGGGCGGGCGGTGCGGGCGAGGACCACTTCGCCGTCGGCCTCGACGACGCCCTCGGCGAGCGGGGTGCGTTCCGGGGCGGCCGTCCTGCCGCCGAGGATCGCGCGCAGCCGGGGGCGCGCGGACCGGGCGCGCAGGACGCGGTCGACCTCGCGCCAGGTGACGTCGGTGGCGTACGAGATGGTGCGGGCGGCCTCGTAGACCTGGCGGAGCAGAGTGTCCGCGTCGAGGATCCCGAGGGCGTCCGCGACCTGGTCCTGTTCCTGGAGGGCGAGGCGGTCGGTGGCCCGGCCGGTGGTGAGGTGGAGGGCGTCCCGGGCGTCGAGGAGGACCCGGCGGGCTTCGGCGAGCCCTTCGCGGGGGGCGTCGGCGACCCAGGACGCGGCGACGGCGCGCAGCGCGGTGGCGTCCCGAAGTCCGCCGCGTGCCTCCTTGAGGTCGGGTTCGAGGAGGAATTGCAGCTCGCCCTGGCGTTCGGCGCGTTCGCGGCAGAGTTCATGGAGCGCGGGCAGGCGTCTGGGGGCCTGGTTGCGCCAGTCGGCGAGGATCGCGGTGCGCATCGCGGCGACGAGCCCGAGGTCCCCGGCGACGGGCCGGGCGTCGAGCAGCCCGAGCTGGACCTTGAGGTCCTCGGCCGCGGTCCTGCGCGCCTCGGCGGGGGTGCGTACGGAGTGGTCGAGGGCGAGGCCGAGGTCCCAGACCGGGTACCAGACACGGTCGGCGAGGGCGGCGACGGCCGCGGGACCGGCGTTCCCGTCGTGCAGGAGCAGCAGGTCGAGATCGCTGCGCGGGGAGAGTTCACCGCGTCCGTAGCCGCCGACGGCGACCAGGGCGGCGCCCTGGACACCGGTCTGCCGGGCGGCGGCGGTGAACAGCGCGGTGAGCCAGTCGTCGGTGAGCGACGCGAGAGCCGTGCGGCGCGGCGGCCCGGACCGCGCCTCATCCTGGAGAAGGCGCAGCCGGGCCGCCGCGTAGCCGCCGGGTTCCGAGTCTGCGGATTCGGTGGTGGTCTCGGTGCTCGTCACCCGGCTGCCTCTCGTTTCGGGACCGTCGGCGTTTCGGGACCGGCGGCGCTTCGGGACCGGCGGCGCTTCGGATCCGTCGGCCATCGGAACCGGCGGTGTTCCGGAACCGCCGGCCTTCGGAACCGTCGGTCAGAGTGCGTCCGGGCCGCGTTCGCCCGTCCGTACCCGGATCGCGGTCTCGACCGGCACGCTCCAGACCTTGCCGTCGCCGATCTTGCCGGTGCGGGCGGCCTTCACGACGATGTCGATGAGCTGTTCGGAGTCCTCGTCCTCGACCAGGACCTCGATCCGGATCTTGGGTACGAGGTCGACGGTGTACTCGGCGCCCCGGTAGACCTCGGTGTGGCCGCGCTGACGTCCGTATCCGCTGGCCTCGGTGACCGTGAGGCCATGGACCCCGAAGGCCTGGAGGGCCTCCTTGATCTCGTCCAGCCGGTGTGGCTTCACGACCGCGGTGATGAGCTTCATGCGTCCACCTTCTTCGTCTTCGCTGCTGCCGTGCTGCCCGGGGCGGAGCTCGCGGTGCGCGGGGCCGCGCCGCCGCCCGCTCCGCTGAAGTCGTACGCGGTCTCGGCGTGTTCGACCTGGTCGATGCCGGAGATCTCGTCGTCCTCGGGGACCCGCATCCCGATCGTCCGGTCCAGCAGGAAGGCCAGGATCGCGGAGGCGACGAGAGAGTACGCGAGGACGGCGAGAACGCCGACGGCCTGCTTGCCGAGCTGTTCGAGGCCGCCGCCGTAGAAGAGGCCCTTGGCGTCGGACTGGACGCCTCCGGTGGCGAAGAGGCCGACGAGGAGGGAGCCCGCGATGCCGCCGACGAGGTGGACGCCGACCACGTCCAGCGAGTCGTCGTAGCCGAACCGGTACTTCAGGCCGACTGCCATGGCGCAGAGCACACCGGCGATCGCGCCGACCGCGATGGCGCCGAGCGGGCTGACCGCGCCGCCGGACGGCGTGATGGCGACGAGTCCGGCGACCGCGCCGGAGGCGGCTCCGAGAGTGGTGAAGGAGCCGTGGCGGAGCTTCTCGTAGCCGAGCCAGGCGAGCATCGCGGCGGCGGTGGCCACCTGGGTGTTGACGAACATCACCGCGCCGACGCCGTCGTCGTTGCCGAGCCACGAGCCGGCGTTGAAGCCGAACCAGCCGAACCAGAGCAGACCGGCGCCGAGCATGACGAGCGGCAGGCTGTGCGGCCGCATCGGGTCCTTCTTGAAGCCGACGCGCTTGCCGATGACGAGGATCACGCCGAGCGCCGCCGCACCGGCGTTGATGTGGACGGCCGTACCGCCCGCGAAGTCGATGACGCCCATCTCGAAGAGCCAGCCGCCCGCGCCCCAGACCCAGTGGGCGACGGGGAAGTATACGACGGTGACCCAGAGCGTGATGAACAGGGCCCACGAGGTGAACTTGACCCGGTCGGCGAGGGCACCGCTGATCAGCGCCGGGGTGAGCACGGCGAACATCAGCTGGAAGACGGCGAATACAAAGACCGGGATCGTGTAGCCGTCCCAGAGCTGGGTGACCCCGATCCCGCTGAGTCCGAGGTAGTCCGAGCTCCAGCCGACGACGGAGCCGATGTCGGTGCCGAAGGCGAGGCTGAACCCGAAGAGCACCCACAGGATCGTGACGATCCCGAGGCTGATGAAGCTCATCATCAGCATGTTGAGGGTGCTCTTGACGCGGACCATGCCTCCGTAGAAGAAGGCGAGGGCCGGGGTCATCAGCATCACCAGGGCGGAGCAGATCAGCATGAACCCGGTATTGGCGGCAGACAGGGTCGGGGTGTCTGCGGCAAGCGTCGTGATGCCTGGGGGCATCGGCGTCTCCTCGTCGTCGGTGCGGCCGCGTGCGGGCGATTGGGAGCGGCACCACGTGCGGGACCACTGGGGAAAAGGTGCGGGCCGGTTATGGCCACGAGATTCGCCCAGCGCGGTTTCCGCCGATGCCGCACGGTGTTTCACGGCGGTGACGAAGAGGTCGGGTGTGTTACGCCGCCATGAACCGCCGGTGGCACGACCGGCTCCGGCCCTGTCCCGCGGCCGGGGCCGCATACGGTGCGGTTACGACTCTGGCGCACGGGCACTGCAACGCGAACCGGCCACGCCGACCACCGGCTGACCTGGCAATCGGGGGAGCCGAAGTCGGTCTGTGCGGGGTGGTCGCCGTGGCCGGGGCCCGGGGGTGCTGCTCAGACCGCTTCGGCGGTCTCCGGCAGCTGCTCGGTGAGGAGGTCGGTGAGCCGGGCGACTTCGGGGATGTCCCCGAAGTCCCTGGCAGCGGTGTCGACGGTCTTGCGTAGCCGGGTGTTGACGCGCTCGGATCGGATCCTCCTGGCGACGCGCAGCGCCTTCTCGGCCAGCACCGTCGACTCTTCGGGCTCGCGCTTGAGGAGGTGGACGGTGGCGAGACCGATCAGGTTCAGCGCGTACGACCGCTGGTGCTCGTCGTCGTCGCCGAAGAGCTGGACGGCCTTCTCCATCAGGGGCTCGGCGAGCGAGGCGTACGTGGGGCTGCGACCCGCCACATAGGCGAGGTCGCGGTAGGAGTGGGAGTTCTCGCCGTTGAGCTCGGCCTCCGAGAAGAAGCGGATCCAGTCGGGCTCGGGCTCGCCGTCGATGCCCACGTCGAGGAAGGTGTCCTCGGCCATCCGGACGGCTCGTTTGCATTTGCTGGGCTGGCCCATGTTGGCGTACGCGCGGGCCTCCATCGCGTACAGCATGGCCTGGGTGCGCGGGGTGGCGCAGTCCCGGCTGCCGTACTGCGCGAGGTGGATCAGTTCCAGGGCGTCGTCGGGCCGTCCGAGGTGGATCATCTGGCGGCTCATGCTGGACAGGATGTACGAGCCCAGGGGTTTGTCACCGGCCTCCTTGGAGGCATGCAGCGCGAGGACGAAGTACTTCTGGGCGGTGGGCTGGAGGCCGACGTCGTAGCTCATCCAGCCCGCCAGCTCGGCCAGCTCGGCGGCGCACCGGAAGAGCCGCTTGGCGGTGGCCTCCGGCTGTGGTTCCTGGAGCAGGTCGGTGACCTCGTGGAGCTGTCCGACGACGGCCTTGCGGCGCAGTCCGCCGCCGCACTGCGCGTCCCACTGGCGGAACATCGCGGTGGTGGACTCCAGCAGATCGAGCTCGGGGCTGGAGAGCCTTGAGGGGCGGCGGGCCGTCGCCGGGTCCGGTTCGGCGGGGCCGGCGGCGAAGACGGGGACCAGCCAGCGCTGCATGGGCTCGATGAGCGCGGGTCCGGCGGCCAGGGCGAGCGAGGAGCCGAGGAATCCCCGGCGGGCGAGCATCAGGTCGCTGCGGGAGAACTCGCTGAGCAGGGCGACGGTCTGCGGGCCCGCCCAGGGCAGGTCGACGCCGGACACGGACGGCGACTGGTGCGCGGTGCGCAGTCCGAGGTCCTCGATGGCGACGACGGCGCCGAAGCGCTCCGAGAAGAGCTCGGAGAGAATGCGCGGGATCGGCTCGCGCGGCTGCTCGCCGTCGAGCCAGCGGCGCACCCGGGACGTGTCGGTGCTGATGTGGTGGGCACCCATCTGGCGCGCCCGGCGGTTGACCTGGCGCGCGAGCTCGCCCTTCGACCAGCCGCTTCGCACGAACCATGAGCTCAATTGCCCATTGGGGCGCTTGCCGGCATTCGAATCGCCTGCGCCGCTGCCACTCACTGGAACGCCCCCATCCCGCTGAATTCCTGTCGCGCGAACCATTACCAGAATGCCCTGAGCCGATGCCGCCCATGCGGAGGTCGCGCACCATCGAACATGAAATCGGGTTGCCTCCGGCATACCCACGGGCGCACATACTTCCATGGTTCGTGTACCGACGGTAATCCTACGATCACCCCCCGGGCGAGGGCCCTTGCAGAAACGCCACCATTCGCCACCCCTTCGAATGAACGCCACCCCCGTCGGGCGCGATTCACTTGACACACGGCGATCAGCAGGGGGCGCAGGGATGCGCAAAGGGGCGCGCGAAGAATGTCGCACGACCGCGGATATCACCGGCGCACTCCGGATCGCCGACGACGACGGAGCGTCACGACTCCAGCCCGCGTCGTAACCACCGGCGAGTCGGACCCGTTGGAGGGGGCATGGGCTTCACTATCGGCGGCATCCGCGAGATGCGCACCGGCTCACGGCGCCGCGGCCGTGCGGCCGAGTACACGGCAGTGGCCGAGTGCACGGGGCTGTGGGGCTGGGCCGTCGCGCCGGGTGCGCGGGCAGCGGCCGGCCGCTGCTCCTGCGGGCAGGCGGGCTGCCCCTCCCCCGGCGCCCATCCGCTGGACTTCGCCCCCGAGGTCCCCGCGGGCGCCACGCTCGACGCGGCGGCCGACGCCTGGGCCCGGACGCCCGGCGCCTCGATGCTGCTGCCGGTGGGGCGCTCCTTCGATGTGCTCGACGTCGCCGAGGCGGCGGGGCGGCGGGCCCTGGTCCGGATGGAGCGGATGGGGCTGCCGCTCGGCCCGGTCGCGGTGACCCCGGCCGGGCGGGCCCAGTTCTTCGTGGCCCCGGGTGCCGCCGCCGAGCTCCCGCAGCTGCTGTACCGGATGGGCTGGGACGACGCGGGGCTGGACCTGCGGGCACTGGGGCCCGGCTGCCACGTTACCGCCCCGCCGTCCGACGAGGGCGGCCTGGGCCCGGTCCGGTGGCTGCGCCCGCCGGAGCTGGACACGGCGGCCGCGCCGCCGCCGGCCCGACTGCTGCTGGGCACGCTGGCGTACAGCTGCCATCGCGCACCGCTGTGCGGCTGAGCGCGCGACGCCTGAGCCGGCCCCGTAAACAAACGCCGAAGAGCCCGACCGCGGCTTGTGTCATGCGGTCGGGCTCTTCGGGTGCGGCGCGGGGTGTCAGTCGCCGATCAGTGCGTCCACGAACGCCTCCGGCTCGAACGGGGCCAGGTCGTCCGGGCCCTCACCCAGTCCGACCAGCTTCACCGGCACGCCCAGCTCGCGCTGGACGGCGACGACGATGCCGCCCTTGGCGGTTCCGTCCAGCTTGGTGAGCACGATGCCGGTGATGTCCACGACCTCGGCGAACACCCGGGCCTGCACCAGACCGTTCTGACCGGTCGTGGCGTCGAGGACGAGCAGGACCTCGTCGAGCGGCCCGTGCTTCTCGACGACCCGCTTGACCTTGCCGAGCTCGTCCATCAGCCCGGTCTTGGTGTGCAGCCGTCCTGCGGTGTCGATGAGGACCACATCGGCGCCCTCGGCGATGCCCTCCTTCACCGCGTCGAAGGCGATCGAGGCGGGGTCGCCGCCCTCGGGGCCGCGCACGGTGCGGGCGCCGACGCGCTCGCCCCAGGTCTGGAGCTGGTCGGCGGCGGCCGCCCGGAAGGTGTCGGCCGCGCCGAGCACGACGCTGCGGCCGTCGGCGACGAGCACCCGGGCCAGCTTGCCAGTGGTGGTGGTCTTGCCGGTTCCGTTGACGCCGACGACCATCACGACGCCGGGGGTATCGAGGCCGCCCTCCGTCTTGACCGCACGGTCGAAGTCGGTGCCGAGCAGGTTGAGGAGCTCCTCGCGCAGCAGCGCGCGCAGCCCCTCGGGGGTACGGGTGCCGAGCACGCGGACGCGCTCGCGGAGCCGCTCCACCAGTTCCTGGGTGGGCGTGACGCCGACGTCGGCGGTGAGGAGGGTGTCCTCGATCTCCTCCCAGGTGTCCTCGTCGAGGTTGTCACGGGACAGGAGCGTGAGCAGCCCCTTGCCGAGGGAGTTCTGCGATCGGGCGAGCCGGGCGCGCAGCCGTACGAGCCGGCCGGCGGTGGGCTCGGGCACTTCGAGGGCGGGGGCGGCGGGCGCCTCCGGCTCGACGGCCTCGGGGGCCTCCTCGGCGGGAGCCCCGGCCTCGGAGGGGCCGACCTCCTCGATGGTGCGGCGCGGTTCCTCGCGCGGCGTCTCGGCTTCCTCGCCGACATGGGGCTCGGCGGGAGGAGTGATGGTCGGCGTGCTCGACGGTGCCGGGGGCAGCTGCTTCTTCTTGCGGCTGCTGACCACGAGCCCGCTGATCACGCCGACCGCGACCAGGGCGATGACTACAGCAAGGATGACGAATTCCATAACCCACCCAGTATCAGTCACGTCCGCCCACGGGGGCCGCCCCGAAGGATCACCCGAGTATCACCTTGGCCGTAATGCACCTTTTGGCGGTAAAGGTACGATCCTGCCTGTGGAGACCCGCGGCCTGGAACCCGTCCCCGACAACGAACGCACCGGCCGGGTACGGACCCTCTTCCCCACCTGGGTCGGCGCGAACCTGACCGTGCTCCTGCTCACCGTCGGCGCCGGGCTCGTCGTCTTCAACGGGCTGAATCTCTGGCAGGTGCTGGTGGTCGCCCTCGCGGCCTCGGCCATCGGCTTCGGGCTGGTCGGCCTGGTCTCGATCGCGGGCAGACGGGGCGGCGCCCCCGGCATGGCGCTCTCCCGGGCCGTCTTCGGACAGCGCGGCAATCTGCTGCCCGGCGCACTGACCTGGGTCGCCCGCTGGGGCTGGGAGACGGTGAACGCGGTCACCGGCACCTACGCGGTGCTCGCCGTGCTGAGCCGTCTCTTCGGCGTCACGAGCAGCGACCGGCTGACCCTGGCGACCCTGCTCGCCTTCGTGGGCTGCAGCTGTCTGGTGTCGGGGCTGGGCCTGGGTGCGCTGCGGGTGTGCTGCACCTGGTCGACGTATCTCTTCGGCGGTGTCAGCGTGCTCGTACTGGTCCATCTGGTCGGCGCGACCGACTGGCGGGAAGCGCTGGGCAGGCCCGCCGGACCGGCGACGATGATGATCGCCGGGGTCGGCACGCTGGCGGCCGGCGGTCTCAGCTGGGCCCCGTCGGGCCCCGACTTCGCCCGTTACCTGCCGCGCACGGCGTCCGGCCGGGCGATGATCGGGGCGACCGTGGGCGGCGCCGGGATCGTGTACGTACCGATGGTGCTGATGGGGGCCGTGATGGCGGTCGCCGAACCGGGGCTGGCCGTCACCCGCGACCCGATCGCGTTCATCGGTCCGCTGCTGCCCGACTGGCTCTCGGTGCCGTATCTGCTGTTCGCGGTGGTCGGCATGGTGCTGATCAACGCGATGTCGCTGTACTCGGCCGGATTCACCGCGCAGACCCTGGGATTCAGGATCCCCCGCACCTGGGCGGTCGGAGTGAACGCGGCCATCAGCCTGTTCCTGGGCACGACGCTGATGCTCACGGCCACGGGCTTCCTGGATTCCTTCATCTCCTTCCTGACGCTGCTCGCCGTGACGTTCTCCGCGTGGATCGGGGTCTTCGCCGTGGATCTGCTGCGGGGCCGTACGTACGATCCGGCGGCGCTCCTGGACACCACGCCGGCCGGCGCCTACTGGTACACCGCGGGCTTCGCCGTGCCGGCCGTGGCCGCATGGGCCGCGGGGCTGGTGACGGGCCTGCTCTTCACCGGCGTGCGGTGGTTCGCCGGGCCGCTCGCCACCACCTGGATCGGGCGCCAGGGGCTGGGCTGGGCGGCCACGATCACCGTCTCCGCCGCGCTGTACGCGGTCCTGCCGCGTCCCGCCGCACGGGCCCTGGATGACGGCGACGGATCCGGCGACAGCACACCCCTACACTTCTGACGCCACGTCAGCTACTGTCCCGCCTCGCCGAGCCCGCCCGACGATGGGGACAAGTCTCATGGCCTTCACAGTGGTCCGGTTCAATCTCGTCGATCCCGATGCCACCCCCGAGTCGCTCTCGTCCCGCTACCGCGCCGCGCTGGAGATGGCCGCGTACGCCGACGAGCACACCGTCGACACCGTGCAGACCGAGGAGCACCACGGCGTCGCCAACTCCTGGCTGCCCTCCCCCTTCGTCTTCGCGGGCTCGGTCTTCGGTGCCACCCGCCGGATCGCGGTCACCGTCTCGGCGATCATCGGCCCGCTGCACGACCCGCTGCGGCTGGCCGAGGACATCGCGGTCCTGGACCTGCTGAGCGCCGGACGGCTGGTGACGGTGGCGGGGATCGG
Organism: Streptomyces sp. NBC_00012; assembly: GCF_045040875.1. Classification (NCBI taxonomy): domain Bacteria; kingdom Bacillati; phylum Actinomycetota; class Actinomycetes; order Kitasatosporales; family Streptomycetaceae; genus Streptomyces; species Streptomyces sp. NBC_00012. The sequence continues at coordinate 2,564,710 of NZ_CP108309.1, forward strand.
CTACCGGCCCGAGGAGTACGAACAGGCGGGCGTCGAGTGGGGCAGGCGCGGCAGGCTCCAGGACGAGCTGCTGGAGACGCTGCTCCAGGCGTGGAGCGGTGAGCCGTTCCCGTACCGGGGCCGTACGGTGCGCGTCACGCCACGCCCGTACACCCGGCCGCACCCGCTGCTGCTGGTGGGTGGCAGTTCGCGGGCGGCGGCGCGGCGGGCGGCGCGGCTCGGGCTGCCGTTCTTCCCGAGCGCGCATCTGCCGGAGATCGAGGCGTACTACCAGGAACGGCGCGCCGAGTTCGGGACGGACGGCTTCTGCATGATGCCCGCCGCCGAGACACCGCTGCTGCATGTGTCCGAGGACCCGGACCGGACCTGGGCCGAGTACGGCGAGCACTTCCTGCACGAGGCACGCACGTACGCCTCCTGGCAGTCCAAGGACATCCGCTCCGCCGTGCGTTCGGCGGCGACGACGGTGCCGGAACTGCGGGCCGAGGGGGTCTACCGGGTCGTCACGCCCGACGAGTGCGCCGCGGCGGCCACGGAGCTGGACAGTCTGGTGCTGCATCCGCTGTGCGGCGGGATGCCGGTCGAGGAGGGGTGGCGCAGTCTGCGGCTGTTCTGCGGGGCCATCGCGCCCGACCGCCCCTGACCGGCGGGGATCAGCCCATCTCTTCCAGCGCCTTGCCCTTGGTCTCCTTCACGAACTTGAGCACGAAGGGGATCGAGAGCGTGGCGAAGCAGGCGTAGATGATGTACGTGCCCGACAGGTTCCAGTCGGCCAGGCTCGGGAAGCTCGCGGTGATCGCCCAGTTGGCGATCCACTGCGCGGACGCGGCGACGCCGAGCGCGGCGGCGCGGATCTTGTTGGGGAACATCTCGCCGAGGAAGACCCAGACGATCACACCCCACGACAGGGCGAAGAAGAGCACGAACACATGGGCCGCTACGAGCGCCACGACGCCCTGGGTGGTGGGCAGTTTGCCGTCGACCAGGTCGGCGGAGAAGGCCCAGGCCTCGAAGGCGAGAGCAATGGCCATGCCGGTGGAGCCCGCCAGCGCGAGCGGCTTGCGGCCCACCCGGTCCACCAGGACCATCGCGATGACGGTACCGATGATGTTGATGATGGAGGTGGTGAACGACCAGAAGAACGAGGCGGTCGGGTCGATGCCGACGGACTGCCAGAGCGTCGCCGAGTAGTAGAACGCCACGTTGATGCCGACGAGTTGCTGGAAGACCGACAGCCCGATGCCGACCCAGACGATCGGCAGGAAGCCGAAGCGGCTGCCGAGCAGGTCCGTGAACTTGGACTTGTGCTCGCGGTGCATCGCGGTCTCGATCTCGGTCACCCGGGCGTCCAGGTCGACGTTCTTGCCCTCGACCTCCTCCAGGATCTTCCGGGCCCGGGCCTTCTTGCCGACCGAGATCAGGAACCGCGGCGACTCGGGGATCGCGAAGGACAGGAGCCCGTACAGGACCGCCGGGACGACCATCACACCGAGCATCCACTGCCAGGCTTCGAGGCCGCCGATCTTTCCGCGCTGGTCACCGTCGGCCAGCTGCAGAATGCCGTAGTTGACCAGCTGGGAGATGGCGATGCCGACGACGATCGCCGCCTGCTGGAAGGAGCCGAGCCGGCCCCGGTAGGCGGGCGGCGAGACCTCCGCGATGTACGCCGGGCCGATCACGGAGGCCATGCCGATGGCGAAGCCGCCGATGATGCGCCACATCGCCAGGTCCCAGAGGGCGAAGGGGAGCGCGGAGCCGACGGCGCTGATGGTGAAGAGCACGGAGGCGATCTGCATGCAGCGGATGCGGCCGATGCGGTCGGCGATGCGCCCCGCGGTGGCCGCGCCGATCGCGCAGCCGATCAGGGCGATGGCGATGACCTGGGCGAGCGTTCCCGAGCCGATGTCGTAGCGGCTGCGGATCGCCTCGACGGCGCCGTTGATGACGGAGCTGTCGTAGCCGAACAGGAACCCGCCCATCGCGGCGGCGGCGGTGATGAAGATGACATGGCCGAGGTGGTCCGGGTGGGCCGCTCGGGCTCCGGACGCCGGTCCCCGCGAAGTGCTGGTCACATGAGCTCCTGATGCCTGGCCGCGTCGTCAGGTGTGTGGGCGAACCCTTCCAAGTGGCACACAACTTCCCGGCCGCCACCACTTGAGGTCCACGGGCGCGAGCCGGCCCGGGGAGCACCCCGCGGGCCGGGCCGGACGGGGGCTCAGCGCAGGCGCTGGCTGATGACCTTCGAGACGCCGTCGCCCTGCATCGAGACGCCGTACAGCGCGTCGGCGACCTCCATCGTCCGCTTCTGGTGCGTGATCACGATGAGCTGCGAGCTCTCCTGGAGCTCCTCCATGATCCGGATCAGCCGCTGGAGATTGGTGTCGTCGAGCGCCGCCTCGACCTCGTCCATCACGTAGAACGGGCTCGGCCGTGCCTTGAAGATGGAGACCAGCAACGCCACCGCCGTGAGCGAGCGTTCGCCGCCGGACAACAGCGAGAGCCGCTTGACCTTCTTGCCGGGCGGCCTCGCCTCGACGTCCACACCGGTCGCGAGCATGTTGTCCGGGTCGGTCAGGATCAGCCGGCCCTCGCCGCCCGGGAAGAGCCGCGAGAAGACGCCCTCGAACTCTCGGGCCGTGTCCCGGTACGCCTCCGTGAACACCTGCTCGACCCGCTCGTCGACCTCCTTGATGACCTGTATCAGATCGGCCCGGGTCTTCTTCAGGTCTTCGAGCTGCTCGGAGAGAAACTTGTGCCGGTCCTCCAGCGCCGAGAACTCCTCCAGGGCGAGCGGGTTCACCTTCCCGAGTTGCTGATACGCCCGTTCGGCCGACTTCAGGCGCTTCTCCTGCTCGGCCCTGACGAACGGCTTCGGCCGGTTGCGCGGATGCTCCGGGTCCTGCGGCAGCTCCTCGCCCTCCGCGGCGGGTGACGGCGGTACGAGCTGGTCGGGGCCGTACTCCGCGGCCAGCCCGGCCGCCTCGACGCCCATCTCCTCCAGCGCCTTCGCCTCCAGCTGCTCTATCCGCAGCCGCTTCTCGGCGCCGAGCACCTCGCCGCGGTGGACGGAGTCGGTGAGCTTGTCCAGCTCGCTCTTGAGCTCGCGGCCCCGGCCGCGCTCCGCCGCCAGCTCGCGTTCCCGCTCCGCCTTGGCCGCCTCGGCCACCACCCGCTCCTGCTCGGCCCGTACGACGGACACCTCGACGTGCGCGAGCAGCTGGCGGGCCCCGGACCCGACGGCGGAGGCCACCGCCACCTCGTGCCGCAGCCGGGCCCGGCGCCGCTCGGCGCGGGCGCGGGCCTCCCGTTCGGCGCGGGCACCCCGGTCTAGGGAGTCTGCGCGGCCGGCCAGCGCCTTGACCCTCTCCTCGTGGGTACGCGCCTGGAGCCGGGCCTCCATCTCGGTCTGGCGGGCGTTGGCACCGTCGGCGGCGAGCCGGTCGCGCACGGAGGTGTCGGGCTCGTCCTCGACCGGCATCTCCTCGGCGACGAGCAGCCGCTCGGCCAGTTCCTCGGCCTCCTCGGTCGCCCGCTCCAGCGCCTCCTGGGCACGGGCCGCCGACGCGGTCATCCGCTCGGCCTCGCCCGCCGCGCCACGGGCCTGCCCGGCCAGCCGCCCCAGTTGCTGGGACACCCCGGACTTCTCCCGCTCGGCGGCCCTGCGCCGCTCCCCGAGCTCCTCGACCAGCACGGCGCCCGCCCGGCGGCGCTCCGCCGCGATCCGCAGCGCCTCGGTCAACCCGGCACACCGTACGGCCAGTTCCTCCAGCTGGGCCGCGGCCTCGTCGACCGAAGCCTGCACTTCGAGGAGGCTCGGCGCCCCGGCGGAGCCGCCGTGCGCGAAGTGCGCCGAGAGGATGTCCCCCTCGGCCGTCACGGCCGTCAGCTCCGGGTGTACGGCGACGAGGTCCTCGGCGTCCTCCAGGGTGCCGACCACCACCATGTCCCGCACCAGCCTGCGCACGGCGCCCATCAGTTCGACGGGCCCGTGGACGAGGTCGGCCACCGCACGCGGCCCTTCGGCACCGGCACCACCAACGGCATCATCGGCACCTCCGTGACCGGGGACTCCGGCGCGCCGCACCGCGCCCAGCAGCAGCGCGGCCCGCCCCGCGTCCTGCTTGCGCAGCAGCCGGATCGCCTCCGCCGCCGTGGCCGGGTCCGTCACCGCGACCGCATCCGCCGCCGCGCCCAGTGCCGCCGCCACCGCCACCTCGTGCCCCGGCGCCACCGTCAGCAGTTCCGCGGCCGGACCGACCAGGCCCGACAGCCGGTCCCGCGCCCCGAGCAACGCGCCCGTGCCGTCCTTGCGGCGCAGTCCGAGGGCCAGCGCCTCGTGACGGGCCGCCACCGCCGCCCGCTTCCGTTCCACGGCGGTGGCCGCCTCCCGGGCCGCGGAGTGCGCCGCCTCCGCCTCGGCGAGTTCCCGCTTGGCGGCCTCGTGCTGCTCGCCGAGCTCATGATCGCCGGCGTCCAGGCCCTCGACCTCGGCCTTGAGCTGTTCGTACTCCTCCTGGGCGGCGACCGCCCGCTCCTGCGCCTCGTCCCGGGAGGCGGCCAGCCGGTCGATCTCGGCCTGCGCCGAACCGGCACGGCTGCGGGCGGCATTGACCTGGCCGTTCAACCGGGCGAGCCCCTCGCGGCGGTCCGCGATGGCACGGGCGGCGTCCTTGAGCCTGCGCTCCTCGGCCGCCAACTCACGTTCCAGTTCGGCACGGTGGGCCGCGGTGTCCTCCAGCGCGTGTTCCGCGGCCTCCAGCGCGGCGGACAGCTCCGCCTCCTGCTCGCGGATCCGCGCCGCCTCCCGCTCCATGCTTTCGGGGTCCCTGAATCCCGTACCGCGCCGCTCCTCCTCCGCAGGGGCGGAGGCGCTCTTCACCCGGGCATCGGCCAGCGAGATCGTCCCGCGCACCCGCTCGGCCAGCTGGGACAGCTCGTACCAGGTCTGCTGGGCCCGCTGGAGCCGCGGCGCCAGCCGCCGTACCTCGTCCTCCAGCTCCGCCTCGCGTGCCAGGGCCGCCTTGAGTTCCGCCTCCGCGGCCTCCCGGCGCTGCTTGAGCGCCGCTTCGTCGGCGATCTCGCTGTGCAGCGCCGTGCGCAGCCGCACCAGGTCGTCGGCGAGCAGCCGCAGTTTGGCGTCGCGCAGATCCGCCTGGATGACGGCGGCCCGGCGCGCCACGGCGGCCTGCCGGCCGAGCGGTTTCAGCTGCCGCCGCAGTTCGTCGGTGAGGTCCTGGACGCGGGCCAGATTGGCCCCCATCGCGTCCAGTTTCCGCAATGCCTTCTCTTTCCGCTTGCGGTGCTTGAGCACACCCGCGGCTTCCTCGATGAACGCGCGACGGCCCATCGGATCGGCGTGGAGCACGGAATCCAGCTGCCCCTGACCGACGATGACATGCATCTCGCGGCCGATGCCGGAGTCCGAGAGGAGTTCCTGGATGTCCAGGAGCCGACAGGTGTCGCCATTGATCTGGTACTCGCTGCCGCCATTACGGAACATGATCCGAGTGATCGTCACTTCGGCGTACTCGATGGGCAGTGCGCCGTCGGAATTGTCGATGGTCAGCGACACTTCGGCCCTGCCGAGCGGCGGCCGCCCGGTGGTACCGGCGAAGATCACGTCTTCCATCTTGCCGCCGCGCAGGGATTTGGCGCCCTGTTCCCCCATGACCCAGGAGAGCGCGTCCACCACATTGGACTTGCCGGACCCATTGGGGCCGACGACACATGTGATGCCGGGTTCGAACCGCAGCGTCGTGGCGGAGGCGAACGATTTGAAACCACGCAGGGTCAGGGCCTTGAGGTGCACGCCGCCGGACTCTACCTTTCGCTCTCGGTTTCGCTGATGAAGGTGCAGGGCACATCAGACGGTAAGGGAAGGGGTGTACGCCGGGGGGCGGGTCCCGCGCAGTTTCCGAGCCCAGGAATCCGGAAGCCCGGGAAGATCGGGAAGACCCGAACGGGAAAAGAAAGAAGGGACGCCGAAGCGCCCCTTGTCAAATCTTGTGCGGTGTTACGTCTGAGCGGTGTTCACCGGTGTTGCTGGTGCAGCTGCACATGACGGATCAAGGACATGTCACGAAGGTGACAGATCAAGAGCAGTGATCTTCAATGATCCGGCGGCAATCCGGGCGATGATCTCGGACGGCTGACGCGTGCGGCCCGACCGGCCCCTGAGGGCCATCGGTCAGGTCAGCGCCGGCTCCGCCTGAGGTACGTCGATGTCGATGCTGTCGAGCAGCGACTCTTGGTGCTGGGCGGCGGCGTTCAGCGCGTCGTTCTCGTCCTGGATCCGTACGAGCTCGGATTCGAGGTCCTGGACGCGCTGCTGGAGCCGTCGCATCTCGGCGAGGAGTCGCGGGTCGGAACCGCCGACGTAACCGAGAAGCGCCTTTGCCATGATGGATGGTCCTCCACACTGAGTGACCGACCGATGCGGTGTGGGTCGTGAGGGAATCGCACCCGCGGTGCTCGGCAGTGCTCTGTAGTCACTGCTGTTCTGCTGCCAAACAGCTCTGCCAAACAGCTAAGGTGCGCGGGGATTTCAGCGTCTCACCAAAAAGTTTGACGGTCAACACGATCACGCCCTGTAGAGGCGGGCAGCCCGGGGGCGCGCGGCTGGGCGATCATGCGGCGCGACTCTCCTGCGAGGCCCTGCGGGGCGTGGAGATCATCCTTACTGCCGCAGCCTGGCACGGTAACCGAATCTTGGCAACCACCCGGACATTCCGCAGGTCATTTCATGTGTACGCAGATGAGCACCCCACCCGGTAACCGCTTGCCGCACTTCGAACACGGTCCGAACACGGCCTGTTCCGCACCCCCGGGACGGCCCCCCTTTCAGCGGATCGCGAAGCCCTCGTAACCGCCGCGCGGGGTGTCCCATATCTCAGTGACTCCGTCGACGCGGCCGGGTGTGTCGTCCGAGCGCAGCCAATCCAGCAGACGGTCGCAATTCTCACGCAGCCCCTCGGCGACGACCTGCACCCTGCCGTCGTCGAGATTGAGGGCGAAGCCGGTGAGGCCACCGATCTCGAGGGCGTTCGCCCTGGTGAACCAGCGGAACCCCACCTGCTGCACTCGGCCGCGTACCCATGCGGTGAGCCGTACGTCTTCGTTCATGCCCGAACGCTAACCGTCCAATTACTCTCGGAGCACTTCCTGCCGTTGAGCCATGGCGTACAGTCCCGACGCAATGAACTCACTCGAACGGGTGAGTTGTGTTGACGCCGGAAGCGGCGTCCAGACCGTCGGAAGGGCTCAGCAGATGGGACGCCATCGACGCTCCGCCACAGCTGCCGCCGCCGAGGACGACGCGGCGGACGGCGCGGGACGAAGCCGGGGCGGGCACCGCAGGAAGCGGTCCGCTGCTCCGGTCCGGACCGGACTGATCGGTGTCTCCGCGGCCTTCGCCGTGGGAGCCGTGGCGGTGGCCTCCGGCCTGCTGCCCGGCGGCGACACCTACACGGTGGGCGGCGGCTCCGACCGCGTGCGCACCGACGGCGCCCCGGATCCGCTGACCCAGGGCGGCTCCTCCGCCTCACCGGCCGACCGCTCCACCGCGTCCGACCCGGCCAGCCGCGGCGTCGGGCGGGCCGAGGGCCCGGCAAAGGCGGAGTCGCCCACCGGGTCCCCCTCGTCCTCCTCGAAGACCTCCGGGCCGGCCGAGCGGACGAAGCCGTCCCGGTCCGCGTCGTCCAAGGCCCCCGGGGCCGGGAAGATCACCGCCCCCGCCGCCGAGAAGTCGTCGGCCGCGCCGAAGACCTCCGCTCCCGCGACCCGCAGCGCCTCGGCCCCGGCCGACTCCTCCGTCCGGTCCGCCGTGCTCGCCCTGGTCAACCAGGAGCGCGCGAAGGCCGGCTGCAGCCCGCTGACCGCGAGCGCCTCGCTCGCCTCGCTCGCCCAGGACTTCAGCGAGGACATGGCCGCCCGCGGCTTCTTCGACCACACCGACCCCGACGGCCGGACCCCGTGGGACCGCGCCTCCAAGTCCGGCGTGCGGGGCCTCGCGGCGGAGAACATAGCCCGCGGCCAGGCGAACGCGCAGGCCGTGATGGATTCCTGGATGAACAGCGACGGCCACCGGGCGAACATTCTCAACTGCGACTACAAGACACTCGGCGTCGGTGTGCACTACGGCTCCGGTGGCCCCTGGTGGACCCAGGACTTCGGCTTCTGACCGGCGGCCCGCACAGCGCTCACCCGAAAAAAGCGCACTCCGTCGGTGAGCGCTGTGCGGGCGTACGCTGCTCGGTATGGACGAGAACACCCGTCTGGACGCGCTCGCCTTCGACGTGTTCTCCAGACAGTGCCCCTCACGCGGCACGCTGGAGCATGTCACCGGGCGCTGGGGCAGCCTGACGCTGGGGGCGCTGCACGAAGGCGGATTCCGCTTCAACGAACTCCGCCGCCGGGTCGACGGGGTCAGCGAGAAGATGCTCTCCCAGACACTCCACGCCCTGGAACGGGACGGCCTGGTCCACCGCGAGGCGCAGCCGACCAATCCCCCGCGCGTCGACTACGAGCTGACGCCTCTGGGCCGGCAGGTGGCCGAGCGGCTGCTCGCGCTGATCGAGTTCGTCGAGGGCCGGATGCCCGAGGTGCTCGGGGCCCGCGACCACTACGACAGGACGCACCCCGGCCGGACGGCTTCCTGAGGGCTGTGATCCCTGGTCGTCGCACGCCCGCCAGGGATCACGGGACAGTTCTCAGGCGGTCGTGCGCGGGGGCCGCTGGCAGCGCGGGCAGAAGTAGCTGGAGCGGTTCATCCAGGGGCGGCGGCGCATCGGGGTGCCGCAGCGGCGGCAGGGCTCGTCCTCGCGTCCGTAGGCGTCGAGCGAGCGGTCGAAGTAGCCGGACTCACCGTTCACATTGACGTAGAGGCTGTCGAAGCTGGTGCCGCCCTGGTCGAGCGCCGCGCTCATCACGTCGCGGACGTGGCCGAGCAGTTCGGCGGACTTGGGCCGGGTGAGGGTCGCGGTCGGCCGGTCGTAGTGCAGTCTGCTGCGCCAGAGCGCCTCGTCGGCGTAGATGTTGCCGACGCCGCTGATCAGCGACTGGTCGAGCAGGGCGCGCTTGACGGTCGTACGGCGCAGTCGCAGGGCCGCGTGGAAGGCGGCGTCGTCGAACGCCGGGTCCAGCGGGTCGCGGGCGATGTGCGCGATGGTGTCGGGCAGCCCGTCGGGAGTGTTCTCGTGGAGCGAGAGCCCGCCGAAGGTCCGCTGGTCGACGAAGCGGAGCTCGGTGCCGAGGGAGTCGTCGAAGCGGATCCGGATACGCAGATGTTTCTCGTCCGGGGCGTCCTGCGGCTGCACCAGCAGCTGGCCGCTCATCCCGAGGTGACCGAGGAGCGAACTGGACGCGTCGTCCAGCGGCACCCAGAGGTATTTGCCGCGGCGCATCGCCGTTCCGAAGCGGGCGCCGCCGAGCCGGGCCGCGAAGTCCACGCCACCGGCGAGATGGCGGCGGACCGCACGCGGGTGCAGCACCTCGACGTCGTCGACGGTGCGGCCGGTGACCCAGCGTTCGAGACCACGCCGTACGACTTCGACCTCGGGCAGCTCGGGCACGGTGTCGCTCCTGAAGGGATGCTCTGAGTGAAGAATACGTTTCCGGGCAGGAAGAACCCCCCGGCGCACAGGGCACCGAGGGGTTCTCGGGGTCAGGCCGGAGCGGCGTCCGTGGACGGCGACGGGCCGGACGGGGCTTCGGTGGCCCCTCCGTCGGCAGCGGCCTTCGCCGCAGCCGCCCGTTCCTCCGCGGCGGCGCTGATCTCGCGCCAGGCGGACTCCGCCGCCTGCTGCTCCGCTTCCTTCTTGCTACGGCCGGTGCCGGTGCCGTACGAGACACCACCGACGCGAGCAGCAGCAGTAAAGGTCTTCTCGTGATCCGGGCCGGTCTCCGTGACGATGTACTCGGGGACTCCGAGGCTCTCGCCGGCGGTGAGCTCCTGGAGGCTGGTCTTCCAGTCCAGGCCGGCACCGAGGTTCGAGGACCTGTCGATCAGCGGGTCGAAGAGCCGGTGAACCAGCTCCGAGGCCGCGCCGAGGCCCTGGTCGAGATAGACCGCGCCGATCACCGCTTCAAGGGTGTCGGCGAGGATGGACGCCTTGTCCCGGCCTCCCGTGCCCTCTTCACCCCGGCCGAGCCGGATGAAGGAGCCGAGTTCGAGGCCGCGGCCCACTTCCGCAAGCGCACGCGAGTTGACCACCGCGGCCCGCAACTTGGCCAGCTGGCCTTCGGGCAGGTCGGGGTGGGTGCGGTACAGCGTGTCCGTGACCACCAGGCCGAGCACCGAATCCCCGAGGAATTCGAGCCGCTCGTTGGTGGGCAGACCGCCGTTCTCGTATGCGTACGAACGGTGGGTCAGCGCACGCACCAGAAGGGCGGTCTCGAGTTGATACCCGAGCCGCCCTTCCAGAAGCGTGTGGGACGAGGCTGTGTTGACGTTGTCTGCCTTCTTCTTGGCGTTGGACAACTCAGACATCGGGCCTCTCACCAGCCGCTCAGACCTCGAGGACCTGGCGCTTGTTGTACGTGCCGCAGCTGGGGCACGCGATGTGCTGCAGCTTCGGCTCCTGGCAACGCTCACACGAAACCAGGGTGGGGACCGCAGCCTTCCACTGCGACCGGCGGTGGCGCGTGTTGCTGCGCGACATCTTCCGCTTCGGAACAGCCACGGCTACTTCTCCTGCTTCTCGTCGACGCCCGCTTCGGCGCCGCCCATGTTGTCCTTCTCGCCGTCCTGAACGGTGTCGGCGAGTCCTTGCAATGCCGCCCAACGGATGTCGACGGCATCATGGTGATGCCCGGGGTTCTCGTCCAGCCTGATTCCGCATTCGGAACACAGACCGGCACAGGACTCCCGGCACACCGGCTGCATCGGCAGTGCGAGCACCACCGCATCACGCAGCACTGGTTCGAGGTCGAACAGGCCGTCCTCGATGAAGAGCCTGTCCTCGTCGTCCTCAACGTCGTCGGCCGGCTCCGCCTTGCTGCTGCGGCCCCGGTCATCGGCGTCAGGGTACGAGAACATCTCCTGGAAGTCCGCCGCAACCTCTAGGCGCAGCGGCTCCAGACACCTTACGCACTCCCCCTCGGCCGACGCACGGGCGGTGCCTGTGACAAGCACCCCTTCCATGACCGATTCGAGGCGGAGGTCCAACTCCACGGGTGCGCCTTCCGGCACACCGATGACCCCTTCGATGCCGAGGACCGACGGCGGACCGGGTGCGTCCACCGTGCGGGAGAGCCGCTGGAGGGCACCGGGACGCCGGCCCAGCTCGTGCGTATCGAACACGAGGGGGTTTCGGTGGTCGAGGTGGCCGTTCAGGGCTTTTCCTGCTTTCGAAATCACGTGCAACGCACATCGTGGGGAGGGCCGACCGGATTCTGAGTCGAAACGGGCAGCCGGGATCGCGGACATACGCGCGACCGAGGATCCAGGATACTGGACGCGCCGCCCAGCTCCCAATCCGGCGTTCGGGGCCGCCCGGACCCGGGCCCCGGCCCCGTCCGGTCAGCGTTCCTGTTCGTACCGGCGGAGCTGGTCCAGGTCGATCATGCTGGTGTCGAACAGGCTGGTCTCGTCGAGGGCGCTCTCGCCCTGCTGGACCGTCTGATGGGGCTGCGCGGGCTGCTGCGGCCAGTCGTCGTACCCCTGGGCGGGGACCTGGTTCTGGACCTGCCCCTGGCCCTGGTCGTAGCCCTGCTGCTGATAGGCCGCGGCGTACGGATCCGGCTGCTGCTGGTACCCGTAGACGTCCTGCTGCGGCTGCCCCTGGTACGCGTAGGTCTCCGCGTAGCCGGGCTGGGCCTGGGCGGGGAAGTGCGGCTGGGGCTGCTGGTGCACCGGCTGCGGCTCCGGGGTGGCGATCTCGGCGAGGCCGGCCCAGTGGTCCTCGTCGCTGATGCGCCCCTGGTCGCCCGCCGCGTCCTGGGCGGCCACGTGCGCGCCGAGGTCGTCGGTGGGGATCCTGCCGTGCAGTTTCTGCCGGCCCCGGCCGACCGCCTCCAGGGTCTTGGCGAGCACGGCCTCGAAGGCGCCCAGCTTGGTGTCCACGTACTCGTCCGCCCGGCGCTGGAGCGTGGCCGGGTCGGTGCTGCGCTCGGGCGCCTCGGCGAAGTCCGGGTCCTCGTAGCCCTGCTCGTCGAAGGCCTGGCCGCGGCCGAGGAGCTTCTCACGGCCGCGGTCGACGGAGCCGATCGTCTTGGTGAGGACGACCTCGAAGTTGGCGAGCTTGCTGTCGACGTACTCGTCGGCCTCGGCGCGGACCTCGGCGGCCTCCTGGCGGGCCTCGCCGAGGATGCGGTCGGCCTCGCTGCGGGACTGCCTGGCGATCTCGGTGTCGGAGATCAGCGAGGTGCGTTCGGCGCGGGCGGCGCCGATGATCCGCTCGGCCTCCTGGCGGGCCTGCTCGGCCAGCTGCTCCTGGCCGCCGATGAGCTGCTGGGCGTGGGCGAGCGAGCCGGGCAGGGCCTCGCGCACCTCTTCGAGCATCGCGAGCAGGTCGGCGCGGTTGACCACGCACGAAGCCGACATGGGCATCGACCGGGCGTTCCCGACCGCTTCGACGATCTCGTCGAGCTTCTTCTGCACGTCCACCGTGTGCTCGCCACTCTCTACAGCCGATTGGAGACGGACGGGACGACTGTAAGGCCAGTCGGCGCCCGTCCGACACCTGGTGACGGACCGTCAGCGGTTCACTGCTGAGCGAGACGCTCGGTGAGGGCCCGGTGGACCAGCGGGGGAAGCAGGTGGGAGACGTCCCCGCCCCAGGTCGCGACCTCCTTGACCAGGGAGGACGACAGGAAGCTGTAGGTGGGATTGGTCGGCACGAAGAGCGTCTCGACGCCGGAGAGGCCGTTGTTCATCTGGGCCATCTGAAGCTCGTAGTCGAAGTCGCTGACGGCCCGCAGGCCCTTCACGATCGCCGGGATGTCGCGCTGCTTGCAGAAGTCGACCAGGAGACCGTGGAAGGACTCGACCTGGACGTTGCCGAATTCCGTGGTGACCTGACGGATCAGGTCGATCCGCTCGTCGACCGTGAACAGGCCCTTCTTGGACTGGTTGATCATCACCGCGACGTGTACGACGTCGTACAGCTTCGAGGCACGGCCAATGATGTCGAGGTGTCCATTGGTGATGGGGTCGAATGACCCCGGACAGACGGCGCGGCGCAACTTGATTCCCTCGCTCTCCGGTCCGGTCATCGTGCGTCTTCGCACGTAAAGGCGGCGCGACCGTACCAAAGCGTTCCTTCGCCGTAGCGACGGGCCCGCAATGGTTCGAATCCCTCCGGCCAGCCGAATTCTCCGCCTCTGGTGCTGCGTTCCACGGTGACGAGGGCATCGGCCGTAAGCCAGCCCTGAGCACGGAGTGTGAGCAGTATCTCGCCAAGATCGTCGTCGGTGACGGCGTACGGCGGGTCCAGGAACACCACGTCGTAGGGGTCCCCCGGTGCCGGTCCCGTCACGATCTGTTCGGCTTTGCCGGCGCGGACCTCGGCGCCGGGCAGGCCGAGGGTGCGGACGTTGTCCCGGACGGTGCGCACGGCCTTGGGGTCGGCCTCGACGAGCAGGGCGTGCACCGCGCCCCGGGAGAGCGCCTCCAGGCCGACGGCCCCCGACCCCGCGTACAGATCGGCGATGCGGATGCCCTCCAGGCTGCCGAGGAGCGCTTCCCAGGTGGAGAAGAGGCCCTCGCGCGCACGGTCGGAGGTGGGGCGGGTGCCGGTGCCGGGCGGAACGGCCAGGCGGCGTCCGCCGGCCGAGCCGGCGATCACGCGGGTCATGGGTGTCTGGTCCTCGGTTCGTGGGTGGCCCGCGGGATGCCGCGGCGACGTGCCACCCACGATATGGCGTCGCCGTCGATCGGGCCCGCGCACCCGGCGGCGTCCGCCGACGCTCCCGGTCAGCCCTTGTCGAGGTACTGCTCGCGCTCCTTGTCGAGCAGCGCGTCCAGCGCGGTCCGCAGCTCCGGCAGGTGTTCCAGCTCCGGGTCCGCGGCGACGATCGCGACGGCCTCCTCGCGTGCGGCGGCGATCACCTCCTCGTCGTCGATGACGGTGAGCATCCGCAGCGAGGAGCGGACCCCGGACTGGGCCTGGCCGAGGACATCGCCCTCGCGGCGCTGTTCCAGGTCGATCCGGGAGAGCTCGAAGCCGTCCAGGGTGGCGGCGACGGCGGAGAGGCGGGCGCGGGCGGGACTGGCCTCGTGGGCCTCGCTGACCAGCAGGCAGAGTCCGGGGGCGGAGCCCCGGCCGACCCGGCCGCGCAGCTGGTGCAGCTGGGAGACGCCGAAGCGGTCGGCGTCCATGATCACCATGGCGGTGGCGTTGGGGACGTTGACGCCGACCTCGATGACAGTGGTGGCGACCAGGACGTCGACATCGCCCGCGGCGAAGCGGCGCATCACGTCGTCCTTGTCGTCGGGGTTCATCCTGCCGTGCAGCACCTCGATGCGCAGACCGGCCAGGTGGCCCTTGGTGAGCTGTTCGGAGATCTCCAGCACGGCGAGCGGCGGGCGCTTGTCGCCGTCTTCCTCGGGGACCTTCTTCTTGGCCTTCTTCCCCGCCGCCTCGTCGTCGGCGTCGTCGCCGATGCGGGGGCAGACCACGTACGCCTGGTGTCCGTTCTCCACTTCTTCCCGCACCCGCTCCCAGGCGCGGCTGAGGAAGTGCGGCTTGTCCTTGGCGGGGACGACATGGCTGGCGATCGGCGAGCGGCCGGCCGGAAGCTGGTCCAGTACGGAGGTCTCCAGGTCGCCGAAGACGGTCATGGCGACCGTACGGGGAATGGGAGTGGCCGTCATGACCAGCAGATGCGGCGGCTGCTTCCCTTTAGAGCGCAGGGCGTCGCGCTGCTCCACCCCGAAGCGGTGCTGCTCGTCGACGACGACCAGGCCCAGGTCGTGGAACCGCACCTTGTCCTCGATCAGGGCGTGGGTGCCGATCACGATCCCGGCCTCGCCGGTGACCAGGTCGAGGAGCGCCTGGCGGCGGGCCGCGACGCCCATCGAACCGGTGAGCAGCACCACCTTCGTCCCCTGCTCGGAGCCGCCCAGCATGCCGCCCTCGGCCAGCTCCCCCATCATCTCCGTGATCGAGCGGTGGTGCTGCTGGGCGAGCACCTCGGTGGGCGCGAGCATGGCGGCCTGCCCGCCCGCGTCGACGACCCCGAGCATGGCCCGCAGCGCGACCATGGTCTTGCCGGAACCGACTTCGCCCTGGAGGAGCCGGTGCATCGGGTGCTCGGTCGCGAGGTCGTCGAAGATCTCCTTGGAGACCTTCTGCTGTCCGTCGGTGAGGGTGAAGGGCAGCTTGGCGTCGAAGGCGTCGAGCAGCCCGCCGGGGTCGGGTCTGCGGGCCACGGCCGGGAGCTGGGTGTCGGCGTACCTGCGGCGGGCCAGCGCGACCTGGAGTACGAAGGCCTCGTCCCACTTCAGCCGGTCCCTGGCCTCGGCGATGTCCGCCTTGGTCTGCGGGCGGTGGACCTTGAGCAGCGCCTCGGGTAGCGCGGTGAAGCCGCGGCCCTCGCGCAGGCTCGGCGGCAGCGGGTCGACGGCCTCCTGCGCGCTGGGCAGCACCGTGTCGACGGCCTTGGCGATCCGCCAGGAGTCCAGCTGCTTGCAGGCCGGGTAGATCGGCAGCAGCCGCCCGGCGAAGGCGTCCACCGCCTCCGTGGCCCCGGCCCCGTCGACGGACTCGGCGTCCAGCAGCTGGTACGTGGGGTGGGCCAGCTGCATCTTCCGGTTGAAGACGGAGACCTTGCCCGCGAACATCGCCCGCCGGCCCGGCAGCAGCTCCTTGTGCGGCTTGTGGACGCCGTGGCCGAAGAAGACCAGCTGGAGGCGGCCGTTGCCGTCGGTGAGGGTCACCTCCAGGCGCTTGCCGCGGCCGTTGTTGAACATCAGGATGCGGGCGTCGGCGACCTGCGCGACCACCGTCACGTGCTCGTCCAGCGGGAGGTCGGCCAGCGCCGTGAGCCGGCCGCGCTCCTCGTACCGCCGCGGGTAGTGGTGGAGCAGATCACCGACCGTGTGCAGGTCGAGGTGTTCGGCCATCACCTTCGCGGTGGCTCCGCCGAGCAGCTTCTTGAGGGGTTCATCGAACGCAGACACGCGATCCATTGCACACCACACCACTGACAGATGTTAGGCGGGCACCACCCGGAACCCGGGAATCCCCTGGTCGGAACCGTCGCCGCGCCGCTAGGGTCGGCTCCCCCGTTTCCGGCTCGCGATCACCTCCCGAGGGATCGCCCGACCCGCGCTGTCGCACGTGCCTCGCCGGGCGAGGCACAGGCCCCCCACCGGCGCTGCGACGATGACATCTGAGACCTCAGCGAATTGCGCGTCCCCCGAACACATCGATTCCCCCGGCTGCTCGCCGCACACCTTCCAGGTGGATCTGCGCGGTCTGGTCGACCTCCTCTCCCACCACCTCTACTCATCCCCGCGGGTCTACCTCCGCGAGCTGCTGCAGAACGCCGTGGACGCCATCACGGCCCGCCGCGCCGAACAGCCGGACGCGCCCGCCCTGGTCCGGCTGTACGCGGACGACGGGCGGCTCCGGGGCGAGGACAGCGGGATCGGTCTGACCGAGACCGATGTGCACAGCCTGCTCGCGACGATCGGCCGCAGTTCCAAGCGCGACGGGGCGGAAGGGCTGGCCTCGGCGCGCGCCGGGTTCCTCGGCCGGTTCGGCATCGGGCTGCTGGCGTGCTTCGTCGTCGCGGCCGAGATCCGGGTGGTGAGCCGTTCGGCGCGTACGCCCGCGGCGCCGCCCGTGGAGTGGTGCGCCCGCGACGACGGTTCGTACACCGTCCGTACGCTGCCCGACGACGCGCGGACCGAGCCGGGCACCACCGTGCACCTGACCGCACGCCCCGGCAGCGGGGACTGGCTCACCGGCCGACGGCGCGGCCACCGCCCGTCAGGCGGGCGCCGTGCTGGTGTGCCGGGCCCGGAGCCTCGCCCGGCTGGTGCAGGACGCTCCGGACGAGGAGGCCGCCGAGTCGGCCGTCGCCGGTCTCGAACAGGGGGCGCGGGAGCTGCTGGCGTTCACCGAGCCGCTGCGCGGGGAGCCCGGGGTGGCCATCCGGACCGCGGAGGCGCTCGATCTGCTCGGCGACGTCGCGGCGTACCGCGGCGACCCGCACGTCGCGCTGGAGCGGTACGAGCGGGCCGCCGCCGAGACCAATGCCGCCGGGCTGTCCTGGTACGCGGTCGAGTACGAGGCAAAGGCGTCCGGGCTCGCCGCCCAACTGGAGGAGTACGAGCGGGCGCAGAACGCGGCACGGGCCGCGCTGGAGCACGGGGCGGCGTTCGTCCCGGCGCGCGGACGGGCCCGGCTGCATCTGCGGCTCGCCGAAGTCCTCGCCGGTGACGGGCAGTTCGCCGAGGCCGTCGAGCAGGTGCTGGACGCCGCGCACTGGGCGGACGAGTCGGGCGAGGGCGGGACGCTCGGGGCCGTGCCCGTCATCAGCTCGGCGGCTGGCTGCTCCGGCTGGACCGGGCGGCGGAGGCCGCCGCGGTGCTGGAGGCCGTACTGCCCGACATCACAGCCGAGGAGCACGGTGACGGCACGGTCGTGCAGACGCTGTGGTGGCTCGGCGAAGCGCTCACGGCGCTGCACGAACCGCGGGAGGCGGCCGGGCACTGGCTGAGGGCGGCGGACATCGCACGCGGCCGGCCCGAGCAGCACGACCACGCGATGCTGGCGAATCTGGCCGCGCAGGCGCTGTACCGGGCCGGTCTCGACCCGCAGGCGGAGCTGGCGTACGCGCGGGCCGGGGAGCCGTGGCGCGAGCTGGGCGATGTCCCCGCGCTGGTGCGGACACTGCGGGTGCGGGCCTGGATCGCGATCAGGGAGGGGCGGCCGGGCCCGGGGACGGCGCGGGCGTTCATGGCGGCGGCCGCGCGGGAGTGCGAGGGCGCGCTGGCCTCCGGTCCGGCGGACGGGGCGCCCCGGCTGCTCGCGGAGCTCGCGGACACCCACCGCCAGACCGGCGAGCTGATCGCCCATGCCTGCCAGGGCGAGCCGGGCGAGGACCCGGAGTACGAGGAGGCCCTCGGGTACGTGGACCGGGCGGTGGCGGGCTTCACCGCGGCCGGGACCGGCTACGTCGGTCTGCGCACGGCCGCCGAGCTGATGGCCGTCTGGCTGGAGGCCGACCTCGGCCGTCCGGACGCCGCCCGGGAGCGGGCCCGCAGGGTCCTGGAGATCCACGGGGCCGGGGAGCCGGACGGGACGGGCGAGGAGCGCCGCGCGGAGGCCGAGGCACTGCTGGAGTACGTGGACAGGAGGACAGGCCGGTCCGGCGCCTGAGGTACGGCGCTTGAGGTGCGGCGAACTCCACGCCGAAGCACACGGACAGCAAGGCCGGCCCGCCCGGCACCCGAAGCACGGCGAACTCCACGCTGAAACACACGAACAGCAGGACCGGCCCGCCCGGCACCAGGTACGGCGTGCTCCGCTACTCCACCCCGATGAGCAGCGGAGCGCGCTGGTGGCCGCCCCGGTACACCACCGTGTCCACCGCCAGATAGCCCTCGCGCACGTGCTCCTGAAGCGCGTCCGCGAGGCTGTCGGGGACGTCCTCGCCCAGGACCAGGGTGACCAGTTCGCCGCCCGCCGCCAGCATCCGGTCCAGCACGTCGCGGGCGGTCCGCGGCACGTCCCCGCCGATGACCGCGACGTCGCCGTCGATCAGGCCCAGGATGTCGCCGGCCTGACAGATGCCCGCCATGGTCCAGGACTGCCGTTCGGCGACGGCGAGTTCGGCGTAGCGGGTGGCGCCGGCGGCGGCGGTCATCGCCACCACGTCCTCGTCGAAGCTGCGGTCGGGTTCGTGGACGGCGAGGGCCGCGATGCCCTGGACGGCGGCCCTGGTCGGGATCAGGGCGACCCGCACGCCCTGTGCGCGGGCCTGCTCGGCGGCGGCCGCGGCGGTGTGGCGCAGCTCCGCGTCGTTGGGCAGCAGGACCACCTCGCGGGCGTGCGCCCGGCGGATCGCGTCGACCAGTTCGCCGCTGGCGGGCGGCTCCCCGGGGCGGGCCAGCACCGTCGTGGCACCCGCCTCCTTGCACAGGTCGCGGAGCCCGTCGCCGGGGACCAGCACGACGACCGCGCGCTGCACGGGCTCGGTGCGGGGGTGCACCCGGTCCGCGCCGAAGTGGGTGATCCGGATCCGGTACGGCCGCCCCGCCTCGACCCCGGCCTCCACGGCCGCGCCCGCGTCGTCGACGTGCACATGGACGTTCCACAGCCCGTCGCCGCCCACCACCACGAGCGAGTCGCCGAGCCCGTCGAGCCGGGTGCGCAGCCGGTCCACCGCGTCGTCCGCGGCTTCCAGCAGGTAGATGACCTCGAAGGCCGGTCCGCCCTCCGGGTCGGCCTCCGTACAGTCGTCCGGCATGGGAAGGATGGGCACCGCCGTGCGACGGTGCTCGGGCGCCCGCCCGCAGACCGCTTCGACGAGCGCCCCGAGCACGGTCACCAGACCCCGTCCGCCGGCGTCCACGACGCCCGCCCGGCGGAGGACGGCGAGTTGTCCGGGGGTCGCCTCCAGAGCCGTGCGCGCCCCTTCGTACGCCGCCCGTGCGACCTCCGTGGTCCCGGCGCCGTCCTCGGTGCGGCCGGCGGCCTCGGCGGCGGCGGTGGCCACCGTGAGCACGGTGCCCTCGACGGGGTGTGCCACGGCCCGCCGGGCCGCGGCGGCGGCGACGGCGAGCGCCCGGCGCAGCCGGTCCGCGTCGTGGCCGGCGGCCAGCACTCCGGCCATCCCGCGCAGCAGTTGGGCCAGGATCGTGCCGGAGTTGCCGCGGGCGCCGATCAGGGCACCGTGCGCCATGGCCCGTACCGCGTCGGCCGTGGCGGGCGCGGTCCCAGCGGTCTCGTGGGCGGCGAAGACCGCTTCGACGGCCTGGGTCGCGGATTCCACGGTGAGATAGAGGTTCGTCCCGGTGTCCCCGTCGGCGACGGGGTACACGTTGATCGCGTCGATCGCCTCGCGCTCCCGGCCCAGCGCCTCCAGGGCCAGTGAGCACCAGGTACGCACCGCGACGGCGTCCATGTCGTCGGCGGTCTGCGGCACCTGTCGGTCCTCCTCGGATTCGGCCGTGGGCGGCCGGCTGCATCGCAGAGTAGTACCCCGCGCACCGGGTCCGGCGGGGACAGGGGGCGGGACGGGGTCGGTGAAACCCATGGTAGTTTCGTTCTACCGACGCAGCCGTTGTATGCTGCTTCGGTTGCCCGATGAGAGTCGGGCCATCCCTCCGGCACCGCCACTTCAGTCAAATGATTCCGGCGCGCCGGATTTCACTGTAAGTGCATCTGAAGTCTTTGGAGTGACCCGTGGCTGCCAACTGCGACGTCTGCGGCAAGGGGCCGGGCTTCGGCAACAACATTTCGCACTCGCACCGCCGTACGTCCCGTCGCTGGAATCCCAACATCCAGCGCGTGCGTGCCGTGGTCGGTCGGACGCCGAAGCGGCTCAACGTCTGCACCTCGTGCATCAAGGCCGGCAAGGTCGCGCGCTGACGTTCCCGTCGTAGCGCAGCCTTCCGGTTGCCCAAAAAGCCGGTCCACCTCGGTGGACCGGCTTTTTGCTGTGCTCCCGGCGCTTTCCGCTGCGAGGGCTCCCGGCACTTCCGCCGCGCGCCGGGGCGCCCTCAGCCGGTGCGCGTCCGCCAGCCGTGGTCGACCGGGCCGATCCCTGAGCCGAGCGGGAAGCCCGCCATGATCGCCCCGGTGACGTACGCCTTCGCGTGCCGTACCGCCACGGGCACGTCCTGCCCCAGGGCCAGCCCGCAGGCGATGGCCGAGGCGAGGGTGCAGCCGGTGCCGTGGGTGTGGCGGTTGTCGTGCCGGGGGGCGCGCAGCCAGTACTCCTCGGCGCCGTCCGTCAGCAGGTCCACGGGATCGCCCGGCAGATGACCGCCCTTGACGACGACCCAGCGCGGGCCGAACTCCAGCACCGCGGCGGCGGCCCGTCGCATCCCGGCCTCGTCCCGGACGTGAATGCCGGTGAGCTGTGCCACCTCGTCCAGGTTCGGGGTGGCGACCGTGGCGGCCGGCAGCAGCTTCGTCCGTACGGAATCGAGCGCCTCGGCGGCCAGCAACGGATCGCCGTGCTTGGAGACGCCGACCGGGTCGACGACGGCCGGGGCGCCGGTACCGGCGAGGAGTTCGGCCACGGTCTCCACGAGGACGGCCGACGACAGCATTCCGGTCTTGACCGCCTGCACCCCGATGTCGTCCACCACGCTGCGGTACTGGGCCCGCACCGCATCGGCGGGCAGTTCCCAGGCGCCCTGCACCCCCAGCGAGTTCTGGGCGGTGACGGCGGTCAGCACGCTCATCCCGTGCACGCCATGCGCCAGCATCGTCTTCAGGTCGGCCTGGATGCCGGCACCGCCGCCGGAGTCGGATCCGGCGACGGTGAGCACACGGGCGGGTACAGCGGCAGATATGGGCATACGCCGAAATCTACTGGGCGTCCTCGATGTCCCCGAAGTGGTCCCAGCCGCTCTTGCTGGTCCAGGGTGCCCCGTCGACCGTCACCTGCGGCAGCGCGGAGGGGTTGAGGACCTCGCCGATCACCTTCCAGCGGGCGGGCAGCTTCACGTCCGGCGGGAAGGTGGCGACGATCGCGTGGTCCTCGCCGCCGGTCAGCACCCACTGGAGCGGGTCGACACCGACGGCCTGCCCGATGTCGGACATCTGCGAGGGGATGTCGATGAGCCCGGAGCGCAGATCGATCCGCACCTTGCTGGCCTCGGCGATGTGCCCGAGGTCGGCGACGAGCCCGTCGCTCACGTCCGTCATGGCGGTGGCACCCAGCCCGGCGGCCGCGGGACCCGCGTGGTACGGCGGTTCGGGGCGCCGGTGGGCCTCCACGAAGGCGCGCGGCGAACGGAAGCCGCGGGAGAGCACCGCGTACCCGGCGGCGGACCAGCCGAGCCAGCCGGTGACGGCGACGACGTCGCCGGGCTGGGCGCCGGAGCGGGTGACCGGCTCGTGGTTGCGCAGATCGCCGAGCGCGGTGATCGAGACGGTGATCGTCTCGCCGCGCACCACGTCTCCGCCGACCACGGCCGCGCCCGCGACCTGGCACTCGTCACGGATGCCGTCCATCAGCTCGCCGGCCCAGGTGACCGGGAGCTCGGCGGGGACGACCAGGCCGAGCAGCAGCGCGGTGGGCACCGCGCCCATGGCGGCGATGTCGGCGAGGTTCTGGGCGGCGGCCTTGCGGCCGACGTCGTACGCCGTCGACCAGTCCCGGCGGAAGTGCCGCCCCTCCAACAGGATGTCCGTACTGGCCACGACCCTGCGGTCGGGAGCGGACACGACCGCGGCGTCGTCGCCGGGGCCGAGCCGTACCGCCGGGGTGGTGGTGAGCCGGGAAGTGAGCTCCCTGATGAGCCCGAACTCCCCCAACTCGCCCACGGTTCCCTTCACCGAGTCTCACCTCTCATCTATCGCGCCGGACGTCCGTCCGGGCTGCTTCGGCGGCCGGGGGTCCGCGCCGTGGACCGGCCGCCGCCACGGGGAGCGGTCTGCACTGCTGGTCACCGCCATGCCCGTCCCCCCTCCGGACCGCTGCGCTTGCGGTCGCGGGCCTTCACTGCTGTCGGTACTGTCAAGAGATACGTCAACTTGTGTCTTGTGTACGCCACGCTGTGGGTGTCAACGGCCCGCAGGTCTCCCCGCGGCACGCGGCAACGCGATACCGTGGCGTCCCTTTCTTCCCCACATGATCCTCGTGGCCGCCCTGGAGGTTCCGTGGTACAGGCGTACATCCTTATTCAGACCGAGGTGGGCAAGGCGTCGACCGTCGCCGAGACCATCGCCAGAGTTCCGGGAGTGATCCAGGCAGAGGACGTCACCGGCCCCTACGACGTGATCGTGCGCGCACAGGCCGACACGGTCGATGAACTCGGCCGCATGGTGGTCGCCAAGGTCCAGCAAGTGGAAGGCATCACCCGAACCCTGACCTGCCCGGTCGTGCATCTGTAGCCCCCGTCTACGCTGGGCCGGTGACATCATTGCGCCGGCTCTGCCACCCCGTGTTCCTCGGTCCGTCCGTCGCCGCACTGCTGCTGGTCGCGGCGGGCTGCTCCTCAACGGACGCCGCGGTGTCGATCACGATTCCCACGCCGCCCCCGGAAGCCGCGGCCTACTGCCGTGCGCTGCACAAGGAGCTGCCGAGGACCGTTGCCGGACTCGACCGCGGTGACGCCGGGCCGAAGTCGGAACTGACCGCCGAGTGGGGGGACGGGGAGATCGTACTGCGCTGCGGTGTCCCCCGGCCCGCGAAGATGGACGACCCGATGGCGAAGGGGACCGAGGCGAACGGCGTCAACTGGCTGCTGGAGCAGCCCGATGACGCCGGTCCGCGGTTCACGACGACCTACCGCAAGGCGTACGTCGAGGTGACGCTCTCGGAGGCGTACGCCCATGACGCGAGCCCGTTGGCCGCGTTCGGCGCGCCCGTCCTCAAGACGGTTCCCGGGCTGTAGGGCGTACGCCCCCGGACGGGAGCGCACACCGTGCGGCGCGGGAACCGGCTCAGCGCAGGCCGGTCGGGCGGCGCAACGCGGCCTGGATCAGCCGGTCCACCAGCTCCGGGTAGCTGACACCGCTCTCCTGCCACATCCGCGGGTACATGGAGATCGGGGTGAAGCCCGGCAGGGTGTTGATCTCGTTGATCACGAAGGTGCCGTCCTCGGTGAGGAAGAAGTCGGCGCGGACCAGCCCCTCGCAGGACGTGGCCTCGAAGGCCTCGACCGCGAGCCGCTGCACCTCGGCCGTCTGCTCCTCGGTGAGCGGGGCGGGCACGATCCCGGAGGCCGAGTCGATGTACTTGGCCTCGAAGTCGTAGAAGTCGTGCGACGTCACCTGCGGGATCTCGGCGGGCACGCTGGCGCGCGGGCCGTCCTCGAACTCCAGCACCCCGCACTCGATCTCGCGGCCCCGCAGCAGCGACTCGACCAGGAACTTGGGGTCGTGGCGGCGGGCCTCCTCGATCGCCTCGTCGAGGCCGGAGAGATCGTCGACCTTGGTGATGCCGATGGACGAGCCGGCCCGGGCGGGCTTGATGAAGAGCGGCCAGCCGTGCTCGCCGGCGAAGTCCACGATGCGCTTGCGGGCGCCGGAGGGGTCGTTGTCCCACTCGCGGGGACGGACCACGAGGTACGGGCCGACCGGCAGCCCGAAGGAGATGAAGACCCGCTTCATGTACTCCTTGTCCTGGCCGACCGCCGAGGCGAGCACCCCGGCGCCGACGTAGGGCACCCCGGAGAGCTCCAGGAGCCCCTGGAGGGTGCCGTCCTCGCCGTACGGGCCGTGCAGCACCGGGAAGACGACGTCGACCTCGCCGAGCGCCTTGGGGACCGAGCCGGGCTCGCTGTACACCACTTCGCGGCTGCCGGGGTCGACGGAGAGCACCACGGCGCCTTCGGCGGACTCGGCCAGCTGAGCCACTTCCGGCATCTTCCGGTCCGTGATGGCCATGCGTTCGGGTTCGTCGGCGGTGAGCGCCCAGCGGCCGTCCGTCGTGATGCCGATCGGCAGGACGTCGTACTTGGTCCGGTCGATGGCGTTCAGGACGGCGCCGGCCGTGACGACCGAGATGCCGTGTTCGGAGCTGCGGCCGCCGAACACGACGGCCACACGCGGCTTGCGGAGCTGCTGCTCCGGGCTCTGGGGGAGGTTCTCGCTGCTCATATCGCGTTGAGCGTACCTGCTGGTACCACTCGCGTCAGCGCGGCCGGGGCCGTCGGAGCGGTGACCGGGAGGGTTCACCGGTCCGCCCCGCCCCGGCCGGTCTCAGCGCCGCTCGGGCTTCGCGCTGCGTGACATCAGCTCGCCCAGCGCGACCATCGGCGGCTTGCCCTCGTGGACGATTCCGACGACCGTCTCGGTGATGGGCATGTCGACGCCGTGCCGGCGTGCCAGATCGAGCACCGATTCACAGGACTTGACGCCCTCGGCGGTCTGCTTGGTGACCGCGATGGTCTCCTGGAGCGTCATGCCGCGGCCGAGGTTGGTGCCGAAGGTGTGGTTGCGCGAGAGCGGCGAGGAGCAGGTCGCCACCAGGTCGCCCAGGCCCGCGAGTCCGGAGAAGGTCAGCGGGTCGGCGCCCATGGCCAGCCCGAGGCGGGTCGTCTCGGCGAGGCCCCGGGTGATGAGCGAACCCTTGGCGTTGTCGCCGAGGCCCATGCCGTCGGCGATGCCGACCGCCAGGCCGATGACGTTCTTCACCGCGCCGCCGAGCTCGCAGCCGACCACGTCGGTGTTGGTGTACGGGCGGAAGTACGAGGTGTGGCAGGCCGTCTGGAGGCGCTGGGCCACGGACTCGTCCTGGCAGGCGACGACGGCCGCCGCGGGGCGGCGTTCGGCGATCTCCTTGGCCAGGTTGGGGCCGGTGATGACGGCGACCCGGTCCGCGGAGACCTTGCTGACGTCCTCGATGACCTCGCTCATCCGCTTCGCGGTGCCGAGTTCGACGCCCTTCATCATCGAGACGAGGACGGTGTCGGAACCGAGGTGCGGGGTCCAATCGGCGAGGTTGGCGCGCAGGGTCTGCGAAGGCACCACGAGTACGGCGAAGTCGGCGCCGTCCAGCGCCTCGACGGCGTCGGTGGTGGCCCGGACCGAGGCGGGGAGCTCAATTCCCGGCAGGTAGTCCGGGTTGGTACGGGTCGTGTTCACGGCCTCGGCGACCTCGGCGCGACGGCCCCAGAGGGTGACCTCGCAGCCGGCGTCGGCGAGGACCATGCCGAAGGCCGTACCCCATGAGCCGGTTCCGAAGACGGCCGCCTTTGCGGGGTGCGTCACTTGGGTCCCTTTCCTTCTGCCTTGCGCCGCTGCTCCGCACGCGCCTTGCGGTGATCGTAGGGTTGTGCGGGGGCCTGCTCGCCCCGCACGATCTCCAGCTGCACGGTCACCGCGGCCATGATGACCTCGGTCGCCTCGCGCAGGACGTCGGGCGTCGGCTCCCGGTCGTAGAACCCGGAGAGGTCCACCGGCGGTCCGGCCTGCACCTGAAGGGTCTTGCGTGGGAACAGCCGGAGCTTGTTCTCCTTGGCGTACGGAGGCATCGCGAAGTTGGCGCCCCACTGGGCGACGGGGATGACCGGGGCCTTGGTCATCAACGCGACACGGGCGGCGCCCGTCTTGCCGGCCATCGGCCACATGTCGGGGTCGCGGGTGAGCGTGCCCTCCGGGTAGAAGGCGACGCACTCGCCGCGCTCGATGGCTTCGACTGCCGCCCTGAAGGCGTCCAGCGCATTGGTCGTCTCGCGGTAGACCGGGATCTGTCCGGTACCGCGCAGCATCATTCCGACAAAGGGGGTCTTGAACAGGCCCGCCTTGGCGAGAAGCCGGGGCACCCGTCCGGTGTTGTACTGGAAGTGGCCGTAGGAAAGCGGGTCCAGATAGGAGTTGTGATTGACCGCGGTGATAAATCCACCGTCGGCCGGAATGTGTTCCATCCCCCGCCAGTCACGCTTGAACAGAACCACCAACGGCGGTTTTGCGATGACCGCCGCCAGGCGGTACCAGAAGCCGATTCTGCGGCGGGACACTCGGACACCTTCCTCTAAGGACCTGAACTCTGCCTGGCTACCGACGGTCAAGTCTCGCCCCAGGCCCCTGCTCTGTCGAGAACACCGTACGCCCCGCTTTCGGGACCGACCGTCCGGGTTCTCGCACCGGCAGGCGAGAATAGGCGGCGATGCGCATCGAGGGGGAGATCGCCACGAACACCGATCCGACCGGTCCTTGGTCCCTGGTCGTCCCGTTGAAGCCCCTGGCGCGGGCCAAGAGCAGGCTGACGGCCGCGACGGGGCCCGAACTGCGTCCCCGGCTCGCCCTCGCCTTCGCCCTGGACACCGTGGCCGCCGCCCTGTCCTGCCCGGCGGTACTGGATGTGGTGGTAGTCACGGACGACCCGGAGGCCGGGGCGGCTCTCACGGCGATCGGGGCCCGGGTCGTCCCGGACGCACCCGACCGCGGGCTGAACGCCGCGCTGGCACACGGCGAGCGGGCGGTACGGGCCGGGCGGCCCCGGGCCGCGGTCGCCGCGCTCAACGCGGATCTGCCCGCGCTGCGCCCCGGAGAATTGGCCCGGGTACTCGATTATTCCGCTGAATTCCCCCGAGCATTTGTGACCGATGCGACAGGAATCGGTACAACATTTCTGTCGGCTTCACCGGGAGTGGAATTGCGCCCGGCGTTCGGCGGGCCTTCCCGGGCTCGGCACCTGGAGTCCGGTGCGGTGGAAATCGATCTGTCCGGCATCGATTCGGTACGCCAGGACGTGGACACCGGCGACGATCTGCGGGTGGCGCTGGCTCTGGGCGTCGGCGCGCACACGGCGGGACACCGGGCCTCCGTATCCCCCGCACCGAGCCCGCGACGGCCTCCTCGCCGGACCGATAGGCTGCCGTCCATGCAGGCGACCTCGTACACCTACGACCCCGAGACCCGCACCGGCAGTGTGCTGCTCGACGACGGCACCCCGGTGGAATTCGACGCGCAGGCCTTCGACGCGGGCGGTCTGCGGCTGCTGCGTCCGGGGCAGCGGGTGCGGATCGAGGGCAGCGGCGAGGGTGCGCGGCTGCGGATCACCCTGGTGACCCTCCAGACCTTCTGAGCCGCCGGGCGCACAGCTCCCAGGACAGCCCGCGGGCCGGGCTCCCCGAGGGGAGCCCGGCCCGGCGCGTGTGAGTAGCGAGCGCTGCCCGGTCTCACTTCTTCCGTGCAGTGGCCTTTTTCGCCGTGGTCTTGCGCGCCGTGGTCTTCTTCGCGGGCGCCTTCTTCGCCGTGGCCTTCTTCGCGGGCGCGGTCTTGCTGGCGGTGGCCTTCTTGGCCGCCGCCGTCGTCTTCTTCGCCGCCGCGGCGGTGGTGGTCTTCTTCGCGGCCGCCGTGGTCTTCTTGGCCGCCGCGGTGGTCTTCTTCGCGATGGTCTTCTTGGCTGCCGCGGTCTTCGCCGCAGTGGTCTTCTTGGCGGTGGCCTTCTTCGCCGTGGCCTTCTTGGCGGCGGCCTTCTTGGCTGCGGCCTTGGTCGTCGCACGGGTGGAAGGACCGCCCGAGAGGCTGCCCTTGGGCGCCTTCTTCACGGCCACTTCGCCGCCCTTGGGGAGCTTCTTCGAGCCGCTCACCAGGTCCTTGAAGCCCTGGCCCGCACGGAAGCGGGGAACCGAGGTCTTCTTGACGCGCACGCGCTCACCCGTCTGCGGGTTGCGGGCGTAGCGGGCGGGGCGGTCGACCTTCTCGAACGAGCCGAAGCCGGTGACCGAGACACGGTCCCCCGCGACAACCGCACGGACGATCGCGTCGAGTACCGCGTCGACGGCGTCGGCGGCCTGCTGACGGCCTCCGACCTTGTCGGCAATCGCTTCTACGAGCTGCGCCTTGTTCACGTCTTCCCCTTCGGAGACATTGCCAGAACGAAAGTGTTCAAGCGTTTTCGCACGTTAGGCAGATATATACCGCAAATCAAACACGAAACGGGCTAATCACCCTAGTGCCGCAACGAAGTCGACCGCTGCGCAGTTCCGCAGAGTCAGTCACCTTCGGGGAATCGGCCCTCATCGAGGTCCTTCATCAACCGGTCCAGACGCCTTGCCGCATCCGGGAGATCGTGCTTAGCCGCGGCCGTGATGACCAGCAGCTTCCGGGACAGCGCCATCCTTACGCCCTCCGGGACTTGCAGTGCGCGCACTCTTGTGTGCGCTTCCTTCAATCGGTCGGCGACTTGGCCGTAAAGCTTGAGTTGGCTGTCGCGTTCCATGCACCGATTGTGCCATCTGGGGCGAGTTGTCGCCCGACGGGGTCTCAACAAGCGACTGCGCCCCCTACCAGATGGCAAGGGGCGCAGTCCTGGAAACGCGCTGCTCAGGCGTTAATTGTACGCGGCTTGAAGGCCGGCCTTGCCGCCTCATAAGTCGCGATGTCCGCTTCGTTCTGAAGGGTGAGGCTGATGTCGTCCAGCCCATTGAGCAGTCGCCAACGGGCGTTCTCGTCGAGCTCGAAGTCGGCCGTGATGCCCTCCGCCCGGACCTGGCGCGCCTCCAGGTCGACGGTGATCTCGGCCGTGGGGTCGGCCTCGGTCAGCTCCCAGAGGGTGTCGACGGTCTGCTGGTCGAGCACGACGGTCAACAGCCCGTTCTTCAGCGAGTTGCCGCGGAAGATGTCGGCGAACCGGGAGGAGATGACGGCCTTGAAGCCGTAGTTCTGGAGCGCCCACACGGCGTGTTCGCGGGACGATCCGGTGCCGAAGTCGGGGCCGGCCACCAGGACCGTGGCGCCGTTGCGCTCCGGGCGGTTGAGGACGAAGTTCTCGTCCTTGCGCCAGGCCTCGAAGAGGCCGTCCTCGAAGCCGTCCCGGGTGACCTTCTTCAGCCAGTGGGCGGGAATGATCTGGTCGGTGTCGACGTTGCTGCGGCGCAGCGGGACGGCCCGGCCGGTGTGTGCGGTGAAAGCTTCCATGATTCTCAGACTCCGGCGGGCGTACGGACGTCGGACAGGTCGGCCGGCGAGGCCAGATGGCCCAGCACGGCGGTGGCGGCGGCGACCTGCGGGGAGACCAGGTGCGTACGGCCGCCCTTGCCCTGCCGGCCCTCGAAGTTGCGGTTCGAGGTGGAGGCGGAGCGCTCGCCGGGGGCCAGCTGGTCGGGGTTCATGCCGAGGCACATCGAGCAGCCGGCGTGCCGCCATTCGGCACCGGCGGCGGTGAAGACCTTGTCCAGGCCCTCGTCGACGGCCTGCAGGGCGACCCGGACGGAGCCCGGGACGACCAGCATCCGTACGCCGTCGGCGACTTTGCGGCCTTCCAGGATCGCGGCCGCGTTGCGCAGGTCCTCGATCCGGCCGTTGGTGCAGGAGCCTACGAAGACGGTGTCCACATTGATCTCGCGCAGCGGCTGGCCGGCGGTCAACCCCATGTACTCCAGGGCCTTTTCGGCGGCGTTGCGCTCCGAGGCGTCCTCGTACGAAGCAGGGTCGGGGACGTTGGCCGACAAGGGCGCGCCCTGGCCGGGGTTGGTGCCCCAGGTGACGAACGGGGCCAGTTCGGCCGCGTCGATGACGACCTCGGCGTCGAATACCGCGTCGTCGTCGGTGCGCAGCGTCTTCCAGTACGCGACGGCGGCGTCCCAGTCCTCGCCCTGCGGGGCGTGGTCGCGGCCCTTCAGGTAGCCGAAGGTGGTCTCGTCCGGGGCGATCATGCCCGCCCTGGCGCCGGCCTCGATCGACATGTTGCAGATGGTCATCCGGGCTTCCATCGAGAGCTTCTCGATGGCGGAGCCGCGGTACTCCAGGATGTAGCCCTGGCCGCCGCCGGTGCCGATCCGGGCGATGATCGCGAGGATCAGGTCCTTGGCCGTGACGCCGTCGGGCAGTTCGCCGTCGATGGTGATGGCCATGGTCTTCGGGCGGGCCAGCGGCAGCGTCTGGGTGGCCAGGACGTGCTCGACCTGGCTGGTGCCGATGCCGAACGCCAGGGCGCCGAAGGCGCCGTGCGTGGAGGTGTGGGAGTCGCCGCAGACGACCGTGGTGCCCGGCTGGGTCAGCCCCAGCTGCGGGCCGACCACGTGCACGACGCCCTGCTCGACGTCGCCCAGGGGGTGCAGCCGCACGCCGAACTCCGCGCAGTTCTTGCGCAGCGTCTCCAACTGGGCGCGGGAGACCGGGTCGGCGATCGGCTTGTCGATGTCGAGGGTCGGGGTGTTGTGATCCTCGGTGGCGATGGTGAGATCGAGGCGCCGCACCCGGCGTCCGGCCTGCCGGAGGCCGTCGAAGGCCTGGGGGCTGGTCACCTCGTGCAGCAGGTGCAGATCGATGAAGAGGAGGTCGGGCTCACCTTCGGCGCGCCGGACGACGTGGTCGTCCCAGACCTTCTCCGCGAGTGTCCTACCCATCGCTTTCCCTCCGGCCGGCGTCTTCGCCGGCCCAACTAGAGATTCGGTGCGCCGCCGTCCGGACCCCCGTGCGGGGCGGTGGCCACGGGCCGTTGTGTGGCCGCCCGTACAGGTTCGCAACTTCCGCCGAATATTGAACTTGCGTTTCACAGAGTGAGACGGGAGTATCGTCGTATGGACAACTCTAGCGGCGTCGGCGTTCTCGACAAGGCGGCTCTGGTATTGAGCGCCCTGGAGTCCGGTCCGGCCACCCTCGCCGGGCTGGTCGCGGCGACCGGGCTCGCACGACCCACGGCCCATCGACTGGCCGTGGCACTGGAACACCACCGCATGGTGGCGAGGGACATGCAGGGCCGTTTTATTCTCGGCCCCCGGCTGGCGGAGCTCGCCGCGGCGGCGGGAGAGGACCGCCTGCTGGCCACCGCGGGACCGGTGCTCACCCACCTCCGCGACATCACCGGCGAGAGCGCGCAGCTCTACCGCAGGCAGGGCGACATGCGGATCTGTGTGGCGGCGGCGGAGCGGCTCTCCGGTCTGCGGGACACCGTGCCGGTCGGCTCCACGCTCACCATGAAGGCCGGCTCGTCGGCCCAGATCCTGATGGCCTGGGAGGAGCCGGAGCGCCTGCACCGCGGCCTCCAGGGCGCCCGCTTCACGGCGACGGCCCTCTCCGGCGTACGGCGCAGGGGCTGGGCCCAGTCGATCGGCGAGCGCGAGCCGGGGGTGGCCTCGGTCTCGGCACCGGTGCGCGGCCCGTCGAACCGGGTGGTCGCCGCCGTCTCGGTCTCCGGACCGATCGAGCGGCTGACCAGGCACCCGGGCCGGATGCACGCCCAGGCGGTCATCGACTCGGCGGCACGGCTCAGCGAGGCCCTGCGCCGCACCGGCTGACGTATCCGGCACATACCCCGGCCGCCCCAGCGTCGTGGCGGCCCCCTTCCCAGCGCCTCACTTCGCGGACGAGCGGTGTGCGAGCCGGTCCGCCCCCCGACGGCCGCGCGCCTCCAGGGGCAGCACCCCGGTCGCCCCGGCCAGTCCGTAGGCCGGCATATCGGCGTAGATCGATTCGTAGCCGCCCTCGGGCACCATGTACGCCTCGTGCCACAGCCCCACGTGCCGCCGGGACTTCTTCTCCTTGCGGTTCATGATCGCCCAGGCCTTGCGGTGGAACATGTCGGGAGCGCTCGCGTACGCGTAGAGCTTCTCCCTCGACTCCCAGTACTGGACGACGTAGTACGTCCGCGGCGAGCCGGTCAACAGCGTGTACCCCAGCAGGCCGCGCCCCTTGTCCTTGCTCAACTCCCGCAGCATGCGAGGCATCGCCAGCAGCACGGGCAGCCAATGGCGCACGCCCCGGAAGTGGTTGATGCGCATCCCGATGAGCAGTACGACCACCTCCCCCTCGGCCGCTGCGGTGGTCCGTCCCGGTATCGGCTTCGCGAACATGCCTGCCCCTTCCCTTCTTGGAGAGTGCCACTATCCAATGATTGGATAGTGGCACTGCCCAAGAGGTGGCGCAAGGGAAGGCACAAAGCATGCGACTCTCGGAACTGAGCGAGCAGAGCGGTGTGAAGACCGCGACGATCAAGTACTACCTGCGCGAGGGGCTGCTGCACCCCGGCCACCGGGTCACCGCGACACAGGCCGAGTACGACGCGAGCCATGTGCGGCGGCTGCGTCTGGTGCGGGCCCTGATCCAGGTGGGCCGCCTTCCCGTGGCCACGGCGCGCGAGGTCCTCTCCCACATCGACGACGAGTCCCTGGGCCGGACGATCCGGCTGGGCGCCGCACTGTGGTCGCTCCCGCACGGCCCGGACCTCGACGAGGAGGCGCCGGAGACGGCGGTCGCCCGCGAGGCCGTCGAGCGACTCCTCGACCGGATCGGCTGGGCGACGTCGCAGGAGATCGGCTCCCTCTCCCCCGCGCATCGCTCACTGGTGTCGTCGGTGGCGACGCTGATCCGCCTCGGCTACCCCTGTGACGTCGATTACCTCGCCGAGCAGGCCCGCCTGATGCACCAAGTCGCCGTCCAGGACCTGGACATGATGGAGACACATCCCACGGAGTCGGAGCAGGTGGAGATGGCGGTCGCGTCGGCCGTGCTCTACGAGCCGCTGCTGATGTCCCTGCGACGGATGGCCCAGGAGGAGGAGTCGGCCCGGCGCTACGGGCTCTGAACGGGCCCGCGGCCCGAACGGGCCTCGCGGGCAACGGCGAAGACCCTCCACCGAGGTGAAGGGCCTTTGCCTGTCCTGCTGTTGTACCCCCGACCGGATTCGAACCGGCGCTACTGCCGTGAGAGGGCAGCGTGCTAGGCCGCTACACAACGGGGGCTTGTTACTACTTTTGCATCTCTGCGCTGGGCTACCAGGACTCGAACCTAGAATGACGGTACCAGAAACCGTAGTGTTGCCAATTACACCATAGCCCATGGTGTTACAAGTACCCCCGACCGGATTCGAACCGGCGCTACTGCCGTGAGAGGGCAGCGTGCTAGGCCGCTACACAACGGGGGCCCTAGCGATCCTGCATCGAGAGCGTGGGTGCGACCCAGATGATCTCGCGGGAAGGATCTGTACCCCCGACCGGATTCGAACCGGCGCTACTGCCGTGAGAGGGCAGCGTGCTAGGCCGCTACACAACGGGGGCTTGTTACTACTTTTGCATCTCTGCGCTGGGCTACCAGGACTCGAACCTAGAATGACGGTACCAGAAACCGTAGTGTTGCCAATTACACCATAGCCCACCAAAACTCAACCCCTGTGAGGGGTTTTGTTCGGCTTGCGCTTCCCGTTCGGATCTTTCGTTCCGCTCGGGCGGCGCAGGAAGAACATTACCCGAAGGTGTCCGGCGCTCCAAAACGGGTATTGCCCGCAGCGCCTGCCCGGCGGATCAGGGTCGGACAGGCCCCAGCAGTCCGGGTAACTGATCGAGCCCGCTGATGCGGACGAGGTCGGGCCGTCCGCCGAGTCCGGCCCGGTCCAGCCAGATCCCCATCAGCCCGGCGGCGACCGCCCCGCCGGCGTCGATGTCCGGCTCGTTCCCCACGTACGCGACTTCGCCCGGCTCCAGCGCCAGCACCTCGCAGGCGGCGTGGAAGGCGCCGGCATCGGGCTTGGAGACGCCCAGTTCCACGGCACACACCACGGCCTCGAACCGGTCCCGCACTCCGAGCCTGCGCAGCTTCGGGTCCTGGTTCTGGATGCTGGCGTTCGACAGCACGGCGTGCCGGAACCCTTCCGCCAGCAGATCCAGCACCGGCAGCACATCCGGGAAGAGCGACCAGGCGGCCTCGTAGTGGGCCGCGTGGCGGGCGAACCAGTCGTCGGCCTCGGCGTCGTCCAGCGCCCGTGAGAGGAACTCCCTGACCCGTTCCCGGCGCTGCCCCCGGAAGTCCGTCTCCCCGGCGGCGAACCTCACCCAGTGCGCGTCGCTGAGCTCCCGCCATGCGACGAGGGCCTGCTCGACGTTCTCGTATCCGTCGGGCAGGCCATGCTGTTCGAGGTGCTTTCGCGTGCCGATGCGGTCGGCGGTGGTGTGGTCGAAGATCGTGTCGTCGATGTCCCAAAGCACGGCTCGGATGACCATGCGGTCAGGCTAGCGGTCACATGCCGGGCGCGGGAGGGCGTCGCGCGGTACCGCCGGGTCCCGGCAGCCGGCATCACTTCACTCGCGGCCCTGTGCGGTCGTGGCCTTGATCGTGGCCGACAGCCCGGCGAGACCGGCCCGGGTGGCCGTCAGGACGACATCCGGTTCGTCGCTCTCCCGGAGACGGAGCGTGCCGTCGGGCGCGGCCGCGATGTCGACGTCCCGCGAGCGAACGGCGGCGATCGACCGAATCTCACACCTCGCCCTGGCTGAAACGTCTGTCCTGGCCCGGGAACGGAGAAGGGGGCGGCCGCCGGGACGAACCGGCGGCCGCCCCCTCGGGCGTGATGCGGGTGTTACGCGGCCAGCTTGGCCAGGGCGGCCTCCACCCGGGCCAGGGTCTTCTCGCGGCCCAGGATCTCCAGGGACTCGAAGAGCGGCAGGCCGATGGTGCGGCCGGTGACCGCGACGCGGACCGGGGCCTGGGCCTTGCCGAGCTTCAGGCCATGCTCCTCGCCCGCGGAGAGGATGGCGTTCTTCAGGGCCTCGGCGTTCCACTCGGCGTCGGCCAGCTTGGCGCGGGCCGTGGCGAGGAGGGCGTCGGAGCCCTCCTTCATCGCCTTGTTCCAGGACGCCTCGTCCGTCGCCGGCTCGTCGAGGAAGAGGAAGTCGACGTTGGCCGTGATGTCGGAGAGGACCGTGACGCGGGTCTGGGCGTGCGGGGCGATCTCCGCGAAGGCGGCGGCGTCGAAGGACTCCGGGGCCCACGGGGCGAACGGGGCCTTCAGCCAGGGGCCGCAGGCCTCGGTGAACGCCTTCACGTCCATCTTGCGGATGTGCTCGGCGTTGATGTGCTCGCACTTCTTCAGGTCGAAGCGCGCCGGGTTGGCGTTGACGTCCCCGATGTCGAACGCGGCCACCATCTCGTCGATGGAGAAGATGTCGCGGTCCTCGGCGATGGACCAGCCCAGCAGGGAGAGGTAGTTGAGCAGACCCTCCGGCAGGAAGCCGCGCTCGCGGTAGAGGTTGAGCGAGGCCTGCGGGTCGCGCTTGGAGAGCTTCTTGTTGCCCTCGCCCATGACGTACGGCAGGTGGCCGAAGGCAGGGGCGTCCTTGGCGATGCCCAGCTCGATGAGCGCCTTGTAGAGGGCAAGCTGACGCGGGGTGGAGGAGAGCAGGTCCTCGCCGCGCAGGACGTGGGTGATCTCCATCAGCGCGTCGTCGACCGGGTTGACCAGCGTGTAGAGCGGGGCGCCGTTGGCGCGGACGATGCCGTAGTCCGGCACGTTCTCCGGCTGGAAGGTCAGCTCGCCGCGGACCAGGTCGTTGAAGGTGAGCGCCTCGTCGGGCATCCGGAAGCGGACGATGGAGGTGCGGCCCTCGGCCTCGTACACGGCGATCTGCTCGGCCGTGAGCTCGCGGCAGTGACCGTCGTAGCCGGACGGCTTGCCGGCCGCGCGGGCGGCGTCACGGCGGGCGTCGAGCTCCTCGGTGGTGCAGTAGCAGTGGTACGCGTACCCGCCCGCGAGGAGCTTGTCGGCGACGTCCTTGTAGATGTCCATGCGCTGCGACTGGCGGTACGGGGCGTGCGGGCCGCCGACCTCGGGGCCCTCGTCCCAGTCGAAGCCGAGCCAGCGCATCGACTCCAGGAGCTGGTTGTAGGAGTCCTCGGAGTCGCGGGCCGCGTCCGTGTCCTCGATGCGGAAGACCAGGGTGCCGCCGTGGTGCCGGGCGAAGGCCCAGTTGAACAGGGCGGTGCGGACCAGGCCCACGTGGGGGTTGCCGGTCGGGGAGGGACAGAAACGTACACGGACTGGTGCGTTAACCACGCTTGATCACCTTGTTGGTGAGAGTGCCGATGCCTTCGATGGTGACGGCGACCTCGTCGCCGACATGGAGGGGTCCGACCCCTGCGGGAGTGCCGGTGAGGATCACATCGCCCGGGAGCAGCGTCATGGCTTCCGTGATGTGGACGACCAGATCCTCGATCGAGCGGATCATGTCGCTCGTACGGCCGAGTTGCCGTTGCTCTCCGTTGACCGTCGCCTGAATGGTGAGGTCATGGGGGTCGAGGTCGGTCTCCACCCAGGGGCCGAGCGGGCAGGACGTGTCGAAGCCCTTGGCCCGGGCCCACTGCTTCTCGCGCTTCTGGGCGTCGCGGGCGGTGACGTCATTGGCGCAGGTGTAGCCGAAGATGACGTCCTTCACGCGCTCGCGCGGAACCTCCCGGCACATGCGGCCGATGACCACGGCCAGTTCGGCCTCGTGGTGGAGTTCGTTCGAGAAGGAGGGGTACTCGATGGCGTCGCCGGAGCCGATCACCGAGGTGGTGGGCTTGAAGAAGGCGACAGGGACGTCCGGTACCTCGTTGCCCAGTTCCTTGGCGTGCTCCGCGTAGTTGCGGCCGATGGCCACGACCTTGTTGGGGAGCACGGGGGGCAGGAGGCGGACCTTGCTCAGCGGGACCTTGGTGCCGGAGAGCTCGAACTCGGCGTACGGGATGCCCTTGATGATGTCGAGGACGAGACCATCGGGCCCCTCGCCCTCGACGGCGCCGAAGGCGACATTGCCGTCGATGGAGAACCTGGCGATGCGCACGGGATGCTGTCGCCCCTCACTTGCTGGCTGAAGACTGACGCTCCAGGCTAACGCGTCGCCCGTCGGGAACTGCTCCGATCACCGGGCGGCGCGGGTGAGGGGGACGGCGTCCGCGCTACTCCGCCGCGGCGGCGGGGACCGGGGCGACCATGAGGATGGTGCGCCGGGGGTTGGCCGTCTGGGTGGGCAGGACCACGGCGTGCTCCGGCCGCTCCGCCGTCCGCAGCTCGTCGGCGTCGCTCAGGTGCGCCAGCGTGGTGCGCCGGGGGTTGGCAATGTTGCGGAACATCATCGTCGTCTTCATCTGCCGTTCGGACCCTGTCGGTACGGGCGCCGCCCGGAGGGGCGCCGGTTGTCGGATTTGCCATCCCTGTAAAGCGTCAGGCTAAACATCCGATTCCCTCAGGAAGCCCGGAAGAGACGACGATCATCATGTGAGTTTGCTCACGAAGCGACAGACAATTCCCCCATTCCAGGCGGCCAATCATGTCGACAGAAACGGACATTACGTAACTGAATCAGCCATTCCGCTCCTGATCATGTCGACTGGGACACCCTCCGGGCTTCGCCGATTCGCCAGTAATCATCCGCTTTATCCGTGATCACGCTCCACGGCTTGTTACTCAGTCATCACAACGCGTCACCCCGGTCACGGCCCGGCACGGGGCCCTTGTTGGAGATCCGGCACTGTGCTGGAATTCCACGCACCGCCGCGGGTTTCAAGCCGGCGCGCAGGGGCGCAACGGAGCGCCGAGTGGCGGCGGGAAGGGGAAGAACGCCGGTCACTCACGACCACCATGGGGGCGGGTACAACGCCCCCACGACGCCGACACCGTCCGACCGCCCACAGCGGGGGGACGCCTGGTCCAGAGGTTGCGACGCTAGTGCAGGGACGTTTCAAGAGGGATGGCAGCGCTGCGGCGGAGCAGGAGCCGCACGGCGGGACCGACCGCGGCTCCTCGGCCCAGCACGCCCAGAACCCCGGGCCTGCCGCGGCGGGCGACAGCGGCGACCGTGCTCAGCGCCCCGGTGCCACGGCGAGCGGCGACGTCGATCCGATCACGCCGCTCAGGTCCCGGGGGGCGTCCGGCTCCGGCTCGCGAGTCGCTCTTCGCAACTGGCGCATC
The DNA here is from genome assembly GCF_045040875.1 of Streptomyces sp. NBC_00012. Lineage (NCBI taxonomy): Bacteria > Bacillati > Actinomycetota > Actinomycetes > Kitasatosporales > Streptomycetaceae > Streptomyces > Streptomyces sp. NBC_00012. Next base: position 2,602,954 of record NZ_CP108309.1, read on the forward strand.
AGCACCCGTCTGGTCTCCCTGCTCGCCCTTCCCGTGGTCGCCGCGACCACGCTCGGCGGTCTGCGGATCAACGAGTCCATGAACGACATCCAGCAGCTGGATCACATGCAGCTGCTGACGAACATGACGAAGCAGGCGACGGCGCTCGCCCAGGCGCTCCAGGAGGAGCGCGACCGTTCGGCCGGTCCGCTGGCCAATGGTGTGAAGGCCGACGACTTCAAGGTCACCGAGCCCCGCAAGAAGACCGACCGGGCGAAGACGGCCTTCCTCGACGCGACGACCTCGATCGGCGACCCCTCCGGCGACGAGGCCCTCGAAGGCATCTTCTCCAGCGTCAACCAGATCGCGAGCCAGCTCGCCGACATCCGGAGCATCCGCAAGACGGCGTACGTCAAGGGCAGCCCGAGTCTCCAGACCGTCGACCGGTACAGCCAGCTGATCACCTCGCTGCTGAGCCTCTCGCAGGACATGGCGCAGGCGACCAGCAACTCGGAGATGATCAAGCGGACCCGGGCGCTGGCGGCCTTCTCCTCCGCCAAGGAGTACGCCTCGGTCCAGCGCGCGATCATCGCCGCGGCCCTGCCCGGCGGGAACGACAAGCAGCCGCACCTCGACGAGAACGACAAGCAGTTCGGCAACGCCGCGCTGCGCAAGGAGCGGTCGGCGCTCACCTCGTTCAAGGCCGTGTACACGGCGACCGGCAACAACGCCGATGAGCTGACCGCCACGCTGGACGAGGGCAACCCCGAGATCAAGGCCGCCGACGCCTACGCCAGGAAGGTGCTGGACACCCCCACGGGCCTGGAAGGCACCGCTCGCCGTTCCTACTTGGACTGGTACGACCAGAGCTCCACCAAGATCGGGGCGATGAAGACCATCGAGGAGACCCTCCTCAGCGACATGGAGGGCAAGGCCCGCGAGCTCCGCGACGAGTCGAAGCGCGAAGCGATCATCAGCGGTGCGCTCATCCTGCTGGTCCTCGGCGTCTCGCTGGTCGGTGCCTTCGTCGTCGCCCGGTCGATGATCCGTTCGCTGCGGCGGCTCCAGGACACGGCCACCCGCGTCGCCCAGGACCGGCTGCCCGAGCTCGTCAAGCAGCTCTCCGAGGCCGACCCGCAGGACGTGGACACCTCGGTCGAGTCCGTCGGTGTGCACTCCCGGGACGAGATCGGCAAGGTGGCCGCGGCCTTCGACGACGTGCACCGCGAGGCCGTCCGTCTCGCCGCCGAGCAGGCCCTGCTCCGGGGCAACGTCAACGCGATGTTCACCAACCTCTCGCGCCGCAGCCAGGGCCTCATCCAGCGTCAGCTCTCGCTCATCTCCGAACTGGAGTCGCGCGAGGCCGACCCGGACCAGCTCTCCTCGCTCTTCAAGCTCGACCACCTCGCGACCCGTATGCGCCGTAACGGCGAGAACCTCCTCGTCCTCGCGGGCGAGGAGCCGGGCCGCCGGTGGACCCGCCCCGTCCCGCTGGTCGACGTGCTCCGTGCCGCCGCCTCCGAGGTGGAGCAGTACGAGCGCATCGAACTGGCCGCGGTGCCCGCCACCGAGGTCGCCGGCCGCGTGGTCAACGACCTCGTGCACCTGCTCGCCGAGCTGCTGGAGAACGCCACGTCGTTCTCCTCGCCGCAGACGAAGGTCCGGGTCACCGGTCACGCGCTGCCCGACGGGCGGGTGCTGGTCGAGATCCACGACACCGGCATCGGCCTCTCCCCCGAGGACCTCGCCGCGATCAACGAGCGACTCGCCTCGCCGCCCACCGTGGACGTCTCGGTCTCCCGCCGCATGGGTCTGTTCGTGGTCGGCCGGCTGTCCCTGCGTCACGGCATCCGGATCCAGCTGCGGCCCTCCGACTCCGGCGGTACGACCGCGCTCGTCATGCTGCCCGTCGATGTCGCGCACGGCGGCAAGCAGCCGGCTCCCAAGCCGGCACCCGGACAGCAGTCCGGCGCCCCCGGCGGTCTGCTCGCCGGTGGCGGCGCGACGGGCGCGGGCAACGGCTCCCGTCCCGGCCTCGGCGGCCCCGCGTCGGGCCCGGCGGGCCGTCTCCCCTCGGGCCCCGGCGCCTCGCGCGGCCAGGTCGGTGCGGGCTCCGCGCCGCGTGCCGCGCTGCCCTCGCGCGACGGCGGTCCCCGCAACCCGGCGGCCCAGCAGGGCCAGCAGAACTCCGGGTTCCAGTCCGCCGGGCTGTCCGGCACCGGGCCGCAGGACTCCTCCCGCCCGGCGCCGCAGCGTCAGGGCGGCGGCCTCGCCGGCGCCTTCGGCAACGGTGCCCGCCTCGGCGCCCGTGGCCAGGACGACGGACCGGGCCGTACGGATTCCGGCCGTCCCGACCTGTTCGGCCAGCGCCCGGACCAGAACCGCCAGGGCCCGGACCGGCAGGACCAGAACGGCCCGCAGGGCCGCCCGACCGGCCCCGCCCCGTGGCAGCCGCAGCAGGCCCGGCAGAACCCGGCCGGTCAGGACGAGCCCGGCCGTCAGCTGCCCCCGGTCGGCGGCCCCCGTGCCGAGCTGCCCGGCGGCAATCCGCAGCCGCAGCGCCCGCAGACCACCAGCTGGGGCACCGAGGAGCCGTCCGCGCCGCGGCGCACTCCGCTGGACGCCCCGCGCGGTCACGAGGACCCCGAGTCCACCGGTCAGTTCCAGCGGCCGATGAACCCGCCGCTCACGCCGCGGGCGCCCATGGACGACCGGCAGGGCCCCGGCTCCACCGCCGAGTTCGCCCGCCCGGACTTCTCGGCCCCGGCCCCGCAGTCCTATGGCTCGCAGGACCCGTTCGCCCAGGACCCGGCGAGCACCGCGCAGTTCGCCCGCCCCGACTTCGGACAGCCGCAGCAGGCCCCGGCGCGGGACCAGGGCCTGCCGGCCCCGCGTCAGCGCGGCCGGGACGACGAGGACTTCGGTGCCCCGCGGCAGCCCGTCGCGCCCACCGGTGACGCGCAGTACCGTCCGGTGCTGCCGCCGCAGCCGCAGCCCGAGGCGCTGCCTCCGGCGGCCGGCCCCGGGGACGGCCGTACGCCGCTGTACGACACCCTGGAGACGAACTGGTTCCACGGCCCGCAGCAGGGCGGCCAGCAGCCGCCCGCCGAGCCGCAGGCGCCCGCGTCCCTCCCCCAGCGGCCGGCCGCCCCGGAGTCTCCCGCTCCCGTGGCGCCGAACCGCGGCGGAGGCGACACGGGCAGCACCACAAGTTCCTGGCGCCCCTCGCCGAACGATGAACTCGTACGGCAGGCGGAGCGGGTCAAGAAGCCCGCGGCGGGCGGAGTCACCACCTCCGGACTACCGCGCCGAGTGCCTCGCGCCAACCTGGTACCGGGCACCGCACAGCAGCAGAACCATCAGTCCGGTCCTCAGGTGTCACGTGCCCCCGACGATGTACGCGGGCGATTGACCAATCTCCGCCGGGGCATCCAGCAAGGGCGGCAGGCCAACAACGGCCAGTCGACCGGCAGTTTCCCACTCGGCCCCACTCACCAGCAGGAGCGTTAGTTGAGCCCGATGAGTCAGGCCGCGCAGAATCTGAACTGGTTGATCACCAACTTCGTGGACAACACCCCCGGGGTGTCGCACACGGTGGTGGTCTCCGCCGACGGACTCCTGCTGGCCATGTCCGAAGGATTCCCCCGTGACCGCGCCGACCAGCTGGCGGCCGTCGCCTCCGGGCTGACCTCGCTGACCGCGGGTGCCTCCCGGATCTTCGAAGGCGGCGCCGTCAGCCAGACCGTGGTGGAGATGGAACGCGGGTTCCTCTTCCTGATGTCCATCTCGGACGGCTCCTCACTGGCCGTTCTCGCCCACCCGGACGCCGACATCGGTCTGGTCGGGTACGAGATGGCCCTGCTGGTCGACCGTGCGGGCAGCGTCCTCACCCCAGACCTCCGTGCCGAGCTCCAGGGCAGCCTGCTCCACTAGGCGGCCATGGATCGATGACAGACTCGATTGCCCCAGGTAATGCCCCCATCCCTCACCCGTCAGGCCGCTTAGAGCCCCCCACCGGCCCCTTCAGACGGCAAGCCGACGTACTGCTGTCACGCCCGGAGGATTCATGACCCCGCCACCCGCCTCACCCGATCCGTACGGCGCACTGCACCACGCGTCGTACGACGGTGAAGGCGACCAGCCACTGGTCCGCCCGTACGCCATGACCGGTGGCCGGACCCGGCCGCGTTACCAGCTCGCCATAGAGGCGCTGGTGTCCACCACGGCCGACCCCGCGCATCTGGGGACACTGCTCCCCGAGCACCAGCGCATCTGCCACCTCTGCCGCGAGGTCAAGTCGGTGGCGGAGGTCTCGGCGCTGCTGTCGATGCCGCTCGGTGTGGCCCGGATTCTCGTCGCGGACCTGGCGGAAGCCGGCATGGTGGCCATCCACCAGCCGGGCAATGGAGAGGCCGGCGGCGCGCCGGATGTGACACTGCTCGAAAGGGTGCTCAGTGGACTTCGCAAGCTCTAGTGGCGGTGCGGCCCGGGCCACCACCTCGGCGAAGATCGTGGTGGCAGGGGGCTTCGGCGTGGGCAAGACCACGTTCGTCGGTGCCGTCTCGGAGATCAACCCGTTGCGTACGGAGGCCGTGATGACGTCCGCGTCCGCGGGCATCGACGACCTGACGCACACCGGGGGCAAGACGACGACGACCGTGGCGATGGACTTCGGTCGCATCACCCTGGACCAGGACCTGATCCTGTACCTCTTCGGTACGCCCGGTCAGGACCGCTTCTGGTTCATGTGGGACGACCTGGTCCGCGGCGCCATCGGCGCCGTCGTCCTCGTCGACACCCGCCGCCTCGCCGACTGCTTCCCCGCCGTCGACTACTTCGAGAACAGCGGCCTGCCCTTCGTCATCGCCCTCAACGGCTTCGACGGACACCAGCCCTACACCCCCGACGAGGTCCGCGAAGCCCTCCAGATCGGCCCCGACACGCCGATCATCACGACGGACGCGCGGCACCGCGCGGACGCGAAGAGCGGTCTGATCACGCTCGTGGAGCACGCCCTCATGGCCCGGCTCAAGTAGGCACAAGTCGGTATTGCCATACGGTAGTTACCGTAGTCGGACGGGGGTGGACTGTGTCCTTTGACACGATCCACCCCCGTATTCATAACGTTTCGAAAGAGAATTGCCCCGCGTTCGACACCCGACGCATCCGAATGGTGCCACTGCGCTCACATGAGCCCCGCCTTTTGACGGGGCTCGTTCTTTATGCCCGTTTTATCTGAGGTCTGCGCCACTCGGAATGACAGATTCCGACTGTTTGGAACGCGGCCGGTCGCCGTGCTGGAATTCGTCGAACTCCCGAGTAGTACGACCCTGAACGAAATACGGCACAACGTAGGTGCCGACGCCGAGAGGTTGTTGGTCGAGTGAGGCGAAGCAACGCGGGCTCCACGGCGCGGCAGGAGCGGGGCAACTTCACCCCGCCGGCGCGCGCCGCGGCGTCCTCCGCGGACGCGTCCGATACGGCGGTGCCCGGCGGCAGCAGTCGGCTGTCGCCTCGCAACTGGCGCGTACCCACCCGGCTGAACGCGATTCTCCTGATCCCCGTCCTGGTCGGCCTGGTCATGGGCGGATTCCAGGTGAAGGGCTCGATCGACACCTGGCGCGAGGCGCAGGACGCCGAGAAGACCGCGCTGATCGTGCGCGCGGCCGCCGAGTACGGCCAGGCGCTGCTCAACGAGCGTGACCTCACCGCCCAGCCCCTGCTGTCCAACAAGCGGGACGCCGCCGCCATCGGGGAGGTCCGGGCCACCACCGACGCCGCCGCGGACAAGTTCGACGCGGCCGTGAAGGACATGCCGAAGAAGCAGGGCCTGGAGCGGCGTCTCCAGCTGCTCCAGCTTGAGGAGCCCACTCTCCCCGAGCTGCGCAAGGCCGCCTTCGCCGAGGCCATGGACCCGGTGAAGACGGAGGAGGACTACGTCAGGGTCCAGCACTCGCTGATGGAGTTCAGCAACGAGCTGGGCCTGGGCACCGGCAACATCACCAGCTACGGCCGTACGGTCTACGCGATCGAGCTCGCCAAGGCTGCAGAATCGCTTCAGCGCTCCATCGGCATGCACCTGCTGGTGCGTCCGAGCCAGGAGAACGCCAAGTTCGACGCCCAGGTCAAGGCCTTCGGCTCGTACAACTACCTGGAGCAGATCGCGCTCGGCGAGTTCATCTCCGGCGGCACCGAGGCCGACGCGGCCCGGCTGAAGCAGGTCATGGCCGCCAAGGCCGAAGAGGGCGCGAAGGACCTGAAGCAGGCCAAGGAGGAGGCGGACGCCGCTGGGACCCCGTTCGTCGCCCCGCCCAGCATCGACGGCTCGGTCTTCGACGGCATGGCCCAGCAGATCGGTCAGGGCAAGTCGCCCGAGAAGCTGGCCGCGAAGGGCATCACGCCGGAGACCTGGATGGCGGCCGCCACCGCCAAGTTCGACGGCTACACCACGGTCGAGGACGAACTCGTCGACAAGGCGGTGACGGAGGCCGCGGACATCTCGTCCAGTGCCAAGAACGACGCCGTCATCAACGCCGTCGTCGTGATCGTCGCCCTGCTCGCCGCCTTCGTCCTGGCCGGGCTCATGGCCCGGCAGATGAGCCGCTCGATGCGGCAGCTGCGTACCGCCGCCTTCGGGATCGCCGAGCAGCGGCTGCCGATGCTGGTCGACCAGCTCTCGCGGGCCGAACCGGGCCGGGTCGACACCCGCGTCCAGCCGATCCCGATCCACAGCCACGACGAGATCGGCGAGGTCGCCCGCGCCTTCGACCAGGTGCACCGCGAGGCGGTCCGGCTGGCGGCCGAGCAGGCCATGCTCCGGGGCAACGTCAATGCGATCTTCACCAATCTCTCGCGCCGCAACCAGTCGCTGATCGAGGGCCAGCTGACCCTCATCACCGACCTGGAGAACAACGAGGCCGACCCGGACCAGCTGGAGAACCTCTTCCGGCTGGACCACCTGGCCACCCGCATGCGCCGCAACGGCGAGAACCTCCTGGTCCTCGCCGGCGAGGAGCCCGGCCGCCGCTGGAACCAGCCGGTCCCGCTGGTCGACGTGCTCCGGGCCGCCGCCTCCGAGGTGGAGTCCTACGAGCGCATCGAGCTCGCCGGGGTGCCCGAGACCGAGATCCACGGCCAGTCGGTCACCGACCTCGTGCACCTGCTGGCCGAGCTGCTGGAGAACGCCACCACGTTCTCCTCGCCGCAGACCAAGGTGCGGGTCACCGCGACCCGGCTGCCCGACAGCCGCGTGATGATCGAGATCCACGACAAGGGCATCGGCCTCACCGCCGAGGACTTCGCCGACATCAACCACAAGCTGGCCAACCCGCCGACCGTGGACGCCGCGGTCTCGCAGCGGATGGGTCTGTTCGTGGTCGGCCGGCTCGCCGACCGGCACGGCATCCGGGTCCAGCTGCGCCCCTCGGGCGAGCAGGCCGGAACCACCTCGCTGGTCATGCTGCCGGACGCGATCACCCACGGCGGCGGTGGCGAACCGTCCGCCGCGGACGACTTCACCGTCTCCTCGATCATTCCGGAGCAGCAGAGCTTCGAACAGCAGCCGTCCCAGCCGCACATGCGCACGGCGGCGGAGCTCGGCTTCGACGACTCGCGCTACGAGCAGCCCGCGGCGGAGGCCACGCAGCTGGACCCGGTGGGCCGTTCGCTGATGCGTGAGGAGCGCCGGGCGGCCCTGGAGGCTCAGACGGCGGGCGAGCAGCCGCAGTTCGCGCAGGAGGCGTACGCAGACAACCAGTACGGGGACAACCAGTACGGGGACGGCTACGCCCAGGAGCCGCAGCACGGCTCGCAACAGGAGCAGTACGAGCAGGCTCCGTACCAGGGCGGCTACGAGCCCTACCCGGCCGGCACCGGCGTCGCCCAGCAGCCCGGCCAGGGTCTGCCCAGCGGCTATGCGGAAGGCGTGTACGCGGCCGCTGAGGCCCCGCAGCCCTCCTACGAGGAGCAGTTCGCTCCCCAGCCCCACCAGGACGACTGGTCGGATCGCAACGCCTACCAGGGCGCGTACGAGCCTTCGGCACCTGCGGAAGCGGAATCCTCTCCGAGCACCCCCGCGGAGCCGCAGGAGCGCGTAGGCTTCGACCATCCGGGGCCCACGCCCGACTCCGGTCACGAGCTGACCGAAGCCGGTCTGCCGCGCCGGGGCGGTCAGCAGCACTGGCAGCCCACCGGCCGCGGGAACAGCCGGCCCGCCGCCGCGCAGCAACAGCCGCAGCAGGAGGAACTGCCGCAGCAGCCGTCGCCCGCGCAGGCGGACGGGAACGGCTCCGACGACTGGCGCTCGGCCAACGACGAGCGCTGGGAGCGGGCCGAGAAGCTCCGGGAGCCGAAGGCGGGCGGGATCACTCCGTCCGGACTCCCCCGGCGGGTACCCAAGGCCAATCTGGTCGAGGGCACGGCCGAGCAGACCTTGCAGGGCGGCCCTCAGGTTTCCCGTGCCCCCGAGGACGTCCGAGGCAGGTTGAGCAACCTGCGGCGGGGCGTACTGCGGGGACGCAGCGCGGGATCGGACGACAGTAATACCTACAACCAGGAGCGTTAGTGTGAGCCCGATGAGCCAGGCGGCGCAGAATCTGAACTGGTTGATCACCAACTTCGTGGACAACACCCCCGGGGTGTCGCACACGGTGGTGGTCTCCGCCGACGGACTCCTGCTGGCCATGTCCGAGGGATTCCCCCGTGACCGTGCCGACCAGCTGGCGGCCGTCGCCTCCGGGCTGACCTCGCTGACCGCGGGTGCCTCGCGGATCTTCGAGGGCGGTGCGGTGAATCAGACAGTTGTGGAGATGGAGCGCGGATTCCTCTTCATCATGTCCATTTCCGACGGATCATCGCTTGCCGTTCTCGCACATCCGGACGCCGATATCGGTCTGGTCGGGTACGAAATGGCCCTTCTCGTCGACCGTGCGGGCAGTGTCCTCACCCCGGACCTCCGCGCTGAACTGCAGGGAAGTCTTCTTAACTAATAGACAGACAGTGCGTTTCGCGCCACCGGGCCATAAGGTGCGTTGGCGCGGCCCACTGAGACCGGGACCGGCAGGAGGAGGAATCGTGGACACACCGACAGGCGGACACCAGTACGACGGTGGACGACAGGTACCGGGTGAGCACGGCGACAACCGGTTCAACTTCCCCTCCGCACCCAGCGGACAGGGCGCCCAGCAGCCTTACCGGCCCTATCAGCAGCAGCCGCAGCAGCCTCCGAGGCCGCCGCACGACGCCCGGCAAGGTCCCGGGTGGTCCACGCAGCGTCCGCACCGCTACGACTCGCCCCAGGCGCCCCGTATCCAGCCGGTTCAGCCGCGGCAGGCCCCCGAGCCTGTCGCGCCCGCCGCGCACAATCCGCTGGTTCGTCCGTACGCCATGACCGGCGGCCGGACCCGACCGCGCTACCAACTCGCCATTGAGGCGTTGGTCAGTACCACGGCCGATCCGTCCCGGCTGCAAGGGCAGTTGCCCGAGCACCAGCGGATCTGCCGGCTGTGCTTCGAGATCAAGTCGGTCGCCGAGATTTCGGCACTGCTCTCGATCCCGCTCGGCGTTGCCCGGATCCTCGTAGCCGACCTGGCTGAGGCCGGACTCGTCGCTATCCATCAGCCCGGCGGCGACGAGTCCGCCGGCGGCCAGCCAGATGTGACACTGCTCGAAAGGGTGCTCAGTGGACTTCGCAAGCTCTAGCGGCGGAGCAGCCCGCTCCACTACCTCGGCGAAGATCGTGGTGGCAGGGGGCTTCGGCGTGGGTAAGACCACGTTCGTCGGTGCCGTCTCGGAGATCAATCCGCTGCGCACCGAAGCCGTGATGACGTCCGCGTCCGCGGGCATCGACGACCTGACGCACACCGGGGACAAGACCACCACGACGGTGGCGATGGACTTCGGTCGTATCACCCTGGACCAGGACCTGATCCTGTACCTCTTCGGTACGCCCGGTCAGGACCGCTTCTGGTTCATGTGGGACGACCTGGTCCGCGGCGCCATCGGCGCCGTCGTCCTCGTCGACACCCGCCGCCTCGCCGACTGCTTCCCCGCCGTCGACTACTTCGAGAACAGCGGCCTGCCCTTCGTCATCGCCCTCAACGGCTTCGACGGACACCAGCCCTACACCCCCGACGAGGTCCGCGAAGCCCTCCAGATCGGCCCGGACACGCCGATCCTGACGACGGACGCGCGGCACCGCGCGGACGCGAAGAGCGCGCTGATCACGCTCGTGGAGCACGCCCTCATGGCGCGCCTGCGGTAGCGGCCCCACGGTCCGGACACACGGAAGGGCCCCGCACTCCCGAAGGAGTGCGGGGCCCTTTCGCGCGTGGTGTGTCAGCCCTGCCAGGAGTGCGGGGCGCGGAAGCCCGGCGTGCGTTCCAGGCGGCGCCACCCGGCGGTGTTGCGGCCCCGGTGGGCGGGGGGCGTGGCGGGCTGGGCCGCGGCGCGGGCGAGCAGGACCGCGGTTATCGCGGCCAGTTCCTCGGGGTCGGCAAGGCCCTTCTCGACGCGCAACACGGACTCGGCAGCAGTGCTCATGGGTTGTTTCTCCGTCTTCTCGGCAGGTCTTCGCGGACTCGGCAGGGGTACTGCGGGGAGTGCGGACTACTGCGGCGGGTTGCCGTGCTTGCGGGACGGCAGGTCGGCGTGCTTGGAACGGAGCATGGCGAGCGAGGCGATCAGCACCTCGCGGGTCTCGGCGGGGTCGATGACGTCGTCGACCAGGCCTCGCTCGGCTGCGTAGTACGGATGCATCAGTTCCGCCTTGTACTCCTTGACCATGCGCTTGCGCATGGCTTCCGGGTCCTCGGCGTCGGCGATCTGCCGACGGAAGATGACGTTGGCGGCGCCCTCGGCGCCCATCACCGCGATCTCGTTGGTCGGCCAGGCGTACGTGAGATCCGCACCGATGGACTGGCTGTCCATCACGATATAGGCACCGCCGTAGGCCTTGCGCAGGATCAGCGAGATCCTCGGCACCGTGGCGTTGCAGTACGCGTAGAGCAGCTTCGCACCGTGCCGAATGATTCCACCGTGCTCCTGATCGACCCCGGGCAGAAAGCCGGGTACGTCCAAAAGAGTGATGATGGGGATGTTGAATGCATCACACATCTGGACGAAGCGAGCCGCCTTCTCGGAGGCTTCGATGTCCAGGACGCCGGCCAGCGACTGCGGCTGGTTGGCGACGATGCCGACAACCTGGCCGTCCATCCGGGCCAGGGCGCAGACGATGTTGCGGGCCCAGCGCTCGTGGATCTCCAGGTAGTCGCCGTCGTCGACGAGCTCCTCGATGACCTTGTGCATGTCGTACGGGCGGTTGCCGTCCGCCGGGACCAGGTCGAGCAGGACGTCGCCGCGCCGGTCGGCGGGGTCGTCGCTCGCGGCGGTGGGCGGGTTCTCGCGGTTGTTGGAGGGCAACATCCCGATCAGGTAGCGGACCTCGGCGATGCAGGTCTCCTCGTCGTCGTACGCGAAGTGCGCGACGCCCGAGGTCTCGGCGTGCACATCGGCGCCGCCGAGTCCGTTCTGGGTGATCTCCTCACCGGTGACCGCCTTCACGACGTCCGGTCCGGTGATGAACATCTGCGAGGTCTCGCGGACCATGAACACGAAGTCGGTCAGTGCGGGGCTGTAGGCCGCGCCGCCCGCGCACGGGCCGAGCATCACACTGATCTGCGGGATCACACCCGAGGCCCTGGTGTTGCGCTGGAAGATGCCGCCGTACCCGGCGAGCGCGGAGACGCCCTCCTGGATACGGGCGCCGGCGCCGTCGTTCAGCGAGACCAGCGGGGCACCGGCCGAGATGGCCATGTCCATGATCTTGTGGATCTTCGTGGCGTGGGCCTCGCCCAGCGCACCGCCGAAGATCCGGAAGTCGTGCGCGTACACGAAGACCGTGCGGCCCTCGACCGTGCCCCAGCCGGTGATGACACCGTCGGTGTACGGCTTCTTCTCCTCCAGGCCGAACCCCGTCGCCCGGTGCCGGCGCAGCTGCTCGACCTCCTTGAACGAACCCTCGTCCAGGAGCAGCGCGATGCGCTCACGCGCCGTCAGCTTGCCCTTGGCGTGCTGCGCCTCGGTCGCCCGGTCACTCGGTCCGCGACGGGCCTGCTCACGCAGCGCCAGCAGTTCGGCCACACGGCCACGGGTGTCGCTCGGCTCGCCCGGGGTTTCGTCCACAACGGTCATGTACCGACCCTACGAAGCCTGGCAAGTAAATCCTGCCGTCGACTCTGTACAGTCTCGTGAGCCGTTTCCTGGTGGAGCCCGACAGAAGCCGGACGGCGTGCAGGCGAAGTACCAGCCAGTACGGGTCGGTCTTTGTGCGAGTCCGACAAAAGCTCACTGTGGTCTGCTGCACACCCCCGTCAGCCTCGAGGTGTGGTCCGGTTGGGCCTCCTGGACCCGTTGGACGTCCCCGAGCCGCTCCCGCACCCGGGCGCCCGGGTGGGCCATGGTCAGCAGCACCGCCTCGTAGAAGGCGTCCCGCACGGCGGCGGGCATCACATCGGAGGCATCCAGACAGAGCGGCACCCGCTGGTCGGTGAGGCGGCCGCTGATCCGCTTCTCGACCGTCCCCTCCGGGGCGGGCACTTCGGAGTTCGGCGAGAATACCCCGGCCCGGCGGCCCCACTCCTGCTGGGCCCCGCGCGAGGTGAGCCGGGTGAGCAGATCGCGGGCCTGTGCGGAGTCGCCGAAGAGCGCGGCGAAGTCGGCGGACACCTCGCGGCCCTTGAGGCTCGGGCCCGAGGGCAGCAGCGGCGCGGAGTCCGTGAAGGCGGTCCGCCCGGCGCGGTCCCCGTAGAAGAACCGGGCGAAGGAGCCCTGATGCTCCAGGTCGCAGTCCTTGTCGGCGTCGAAGAGCAGTCCGTGCCCGCCGGGCTCGCCCCGGTGGTCGTCGAGCAGGGCGCCCTGGGAGGCTTCCTCGTCCTGGGCCAGCAGTCCGGCCCACAGGCTCCAGGCGTGGACCACCCGGGCGTCCGTCCATTCCAGGTCCCCGGTCGCCCAGCGCTCGTAGAGCACCGGGCCCGCCGTCTGCAGGATCAGGTCCTCGATCCAGTCGCTGCCCGGCCAGCCGGACGCGCCGTCGTCGCCCATGCCGATGCACCAGGAGTCGAGCGGCGCCGGGCGGGCGGGCGACGGGGCGTCCTTGCGGTACCAGACGATGCTCTTGAGGTCGGCCTTGAGCGGCACCCAGAGATCCGCCTCTATGCCCTTCGCCTCCGGCTGCCAGGGTCTGCCGTACTTCGCTGCCGCGCCCTTGCCGCCCAGCGGGCGCAGCCGTCCCTCCTCGGCGTACTCGACGAGGTCCCCGACGCCCGGCAGGATCGCGATGTCGGGCGGATTGCCCGCCTGCACGGCGGCGAGCAGGACCTCCCGGGTGGCGGCGGTGCCCTGGTAGGTGTACGGGGTGCCCAGGGTGTCCAGGACCGCCTTGAACTGCGCCTCCTGGCTGTCGGTCCACGGCCCGAGGATCGTCACCTTCGGCTGTTCGTCGCTGCCGCCGGGTGCGGCGAGTCCGCAGCCCGCCGCGGCCAGCGCCAGGATCAGCAGGAGCAGGAGGGCTCGGGCGTGCGCCGTCATCCGGCCCTCCAGTAGTCGGCGTTCAGCTGCCGGCCGATGCCGACGGCGGGCAGCAGTACGACCAGGGCGCCGGCCGCGAGCGCCCCGTAGTAGATGCCGCTCTGCCAGCCCCGGGCGGCCAGTCCGGCGCGCACCTCGGTCGCGGTGTCGGTGACGGCCTGCTGGGATCCGGCCAGGTCGGAGCGGTCCCGGGCCTGTCGTTCCACCTGGACCAGCCCGTCGCGGGCCTCGGCCAGCCGGTCCTGGGTGATGCTCGTCGCGATCAGCGGGCCCGTCGCCAGGAAGACGACGGCCAGCAGCGAGCCCAGCAGGCAGAGATCGAGGCTGTGCCCGCAGCGGGTGCGCAGTGTCCACAGCGCGGAGAGGGTGATCAGGACCATGGCCAGCAGACCGAGTTCGGCGACCGCCCAGCCGGACCACCGCAGGGGGCTCATCGAGGTGAGCGTGCCGACCCTGGCCATCTGGTGTTCCTGGAGGACGTCCAGACGCGGCACCACACCGGTGCCCTCGCGGGTGAGGAGGGTCTCCGCCTCGTCGAACTTCTCCTGCTGCATCGGCTTGTCCCGCACGTACTTCACCGCGCCGGGGGTGATGGAGCTGCTGTACGAGGTGAGCAGACCGTTCACGGTCTCCAGCACCCCGCGGCCACGGTCCCCGTCGATCTGCACGTCGGAGAGGCGGGAGAGGCCCTGGTCGGCGGCGGCGAGCTGGTTCTCGTACCGCGCACCGGCGCCGACCACATCGGCGATGTGGCTGCGCACGGATGCCTCGGCCTCCTTGTGGGCGCGCAGCAGGGCGAGCTGGGTGGCGGCCACGCCCTGCACGGCCGGGGCGCCGCGGGTGCGCATCTCGCCCGCCGAGATCTGGACCTCGCGGTACGAGACGAGCAGGGCGCTCATCGAGACCAGGGCGGCCACCAGCATCGCGGCCAGGTGCCGCTCCAGCAGCCGCCGGGTCCGCGAGCGGTAGGCGTTCGCGCGCGGGCGGAACGGTCCGGGGCTCACAGCTGCCTCCCGCAGTCGATGCAGAACACGGCCGCGGGTCCGGCCGGGTGGTCGCAGTACGGGCAGCGGGTCTCCGGCCCGGGTGCCGGGGATCCGGGCAGTTCCACGGGGTGTCCGGAGGTGATGCTCAGCATCCCCTGACGGACGGCGCCCGGGTCCACGGTGGGGCCGATCCGGACCCGTCCCAGCGGGCCGTCCACGATGCGGGCGACCTTGCGGACCTCGTCCAGGACCCAGTCGGCGGCGATCTCGGTGGCGAGCCGGACGGCGAGCCCGAGCTCCGCCTCGGCCCGGTCGCGGCTCGCCAGGTCGAGGGCGGCGTACCCGTGGTTGAGGGCGGTCCGCATCTGCGTGGAGACGTTCATGGTGTGGATGTCGCGGCCCACGGCACCGGAGATGCGTGCGGTGGCCGCGGCGGTGCCCGAGGGCAGCCAGCGGACCACGACCGGCTCGGTGACACCGCCGACGGCGACCGCGGCGAGCTGGAGCGGCACGCCCAGCGGGTCGTTGCTCGCGTCGGCCCCGAGGGTGAGGAGGTAGTCGCGGGACTCCGGTTGCCACTGGTGGGTGCGGAACTCCAGCCGGTGCGGATCGTCCCGGGCCCGGTCCGGCTCCAGCCGCTGCTGGTGCGGCGCGGTCTCGGTCAGGGTCACTTCCCGCACCGCCGGGCGCACGGTCACCTCGATGGCGAGCTCGGGGCTGCGGACCCGGCGCAGCCTGCCCAGGGCGGCGGCGACGGCGGGGGCGAAGGCGTCGGGCGATGACGCCGCGGTACCGTGCAGCCGTTCCGCGACGGCGAGCAGCGGGGCCGGGTCCCAGCCCGCTCCCGGTGCGATGACATCGGCGGTGAACTCACCCTCGCAGTCGGCGAGTTCGATGCTCAGGGCACCGTCCGGGCGGGCCGCGTCGTCCCCGTCGCCCCGGCTGCCGCCGTCGGTGACGAGCACCAGGTGCCGTACGGGAAGGGGGCGTTCGGCGAAGAGTTCGCGCGCCCTGGCCAGCCAGGTGGTGTATCCGGCCGGTTCCCGCCCCTCGGCGGATGCCGTGATCCGTCCGACGCTGAAGGCGGCTCGGCGCCGGTCGTCGGGGCCGGCCAGCGCCCACCGGCCGCGCAGCGGGTAGCACTGCTCGGCGCCGCCGCCCAGCACGGTGTACGAGATTCCGTCGGGCAGCGCGCCCACCGCCTCCGTCAGCGCGGCGACGGCCGCGTCACGGCGCCCTGCGGCCACGTCCACCGCGATGACCAGCGCGATGTCGACGGCGGGTACCCGGTCGCGCGGTCCGGCGGCGACCGCCCGGACCCGCACATGGGCGTCGATCCGGGCGTCCTGGTCCGGTCGCTGCTTCTTCGCGACCTGGACGGTGAGGCTGATCCCGAGTCCGGGCGACGTGGCGGAACGGCCCATTCAACTGCCTCCAGGGGTACGGCGTCGGGGCGGGAACCAGAAGCGGGTCTGCGGGCGGACGGCGTGCGAGAGGTCGATGAGCTTCTCGTGATCGGCGGTGTCCCGGCACTGCCGGGCCATCCAGCGGTAGCAGCGCGCCAGGTCCTCCCGTACGGCCTGTTCCCCGGGCACCGGTGGCGGTGGCAGTCCCCGCCGCCACCAGCGGCCGTCGTGGCTCGGGGTGCCGGCCGCGGCCCGGACCGCGTCGAGCTTCCACTCGTACAGTTCGGTGCGCAGCAGCCGGGCCGATTCGTCGCCCGTCACCACGGACGCCGGGTGCGGCCCGGGGCCGCCTTCGCGCAGGGGGACCGAGGCGAGCACGGCGTCGATCCGCCGCGTCCCGGGCAGCGGCCGCCCGCCCGCCGCGAGCCGGGCCGCCCGGATGCGCAGCGCGGCGATCCGGGCGACGGCGTGGTCCCGCGACTCGTCCGGCACCAGGTCCAGGACCTCGGCCGCGGCGTCCCGGTCGCCGCGCCCCAGGGCCAGCCTGGCCAGGCCCAGCGCGGCGCCGACGTGGGAGGGGTTGCGGGCGTGCACGGCCCGGAAGAGTTCGTACGCCGAGGGGATCGGACCGGCCGGGTGGTCCGGGCCCAGCTGTTCGGCGACGTAGGCCAGGGCCAGCTTCGCGGCGTACTCGCCGGGCAGCGCGCGGTGGACAGCGGCGAAGTGCTCCACGGCGGCCTCCAGCAGCTGCCGCCGGTCGTCCAGGACCTCCGCGCTGCGCAGCGCTACGAGCCCCCAGTGCCAGCTGAGCCGCCACTGCCGCACCGGGCCGGGGCCGGGGATGGCGTTCGCCGCCGCCACCTGTTCGCGCGCCCGGGCCAGTGCTTCGCCGCCCTCCCGGCCGAGCAGCAGCCGGGCGTTGTGCAGGCAGATCTCCACCGACCGTTCGCCCTCGGCGGGCTGGGCCAGCAGCCGGCCGGGGTCGTAGCTGCTCACCAGGAACCGGGCGGCCTCCGGGTCCCCCGGGTAGGGCCTGGGCACGGGCAGCCGGCGGGCGATCTCGGTGGGGGTGGGGAGCCCGGAGTCCAGGGCGGGCGCCTCGGGCGTCCGGTCGCGGCGGTGCGGGGTGCGGTCCAGCCAGTGCGCGTAGTCGGGTACGGAGCCCAGTCGCCCGCCGAGCAGTTCGGCGGAGGGGGTGAAGTAGGCGGAGGGTTCGGTCCGGTCCCGTTTGCCGCGCAGCGCCCGGATCTCGCGCAGCACTCCGCGCAACTGGCCCGCCATCTCCTCGGCGTCGGCGAACCGGCGTTCGGGGTCCCGGTCGGTCGCCCGCTCCACGACCAGCCGGAAGGAGCTGATGCCGAGGCCGGGCACGTCGTCGCCGACCGCCCAGCCCGCCAGTTCGGCCAGTGTCGCGCCGACGGTGTGGATGTCGTGGGCGACGGTCAGCGGGCTGCCGCTGACCATTTCGGGCGCGGCGTACCTGGGGGTGATGACGGGCGGTGGCTCGGTGGACCCCTGCTTGCGGACCCCGCCGAGGTCGATGACCTTCACGCCGTCGTGCTGGTGGACGACGTTGGACGGCTTCATGTCCCCGTACAGGAATCCCATGCCGTGCAGATGGGCGAGGGCTTCGAGGATCTGGCAGCCGTAGGTGATGACGTGTTCGATGTCGAGGACGAAGTTGCCCTGCCGGGTCGCCTCGACGACGGCGGAGAGGGTGCGGTCGCCGACGTCCTGCATCACGATGTAGCCGCCGGAGACGGTGCCGTCCGCGCCGGCGGTGCTGACGAAGTCCCGGATCTGGACGATGCGTTCATGGCGGATGGCGACGAGGCTGCGGCGCTCCTCGGCGGCCTGGGCGGCGCCGCGTTCCGCGTACCGGTTCAGCATCCCCTTCACGGCGACGAGGTCTTCCAGGTGGGTGTCGCGGGCGAGGTAGACCCAGCCCTGGCCGCCGTGGGCGATGGGGCCGAGGATGCGGTACTGGTCCTGGAGCAGCGGCCCGTCCCGGTCCAGTTCGGGGCGGTAGGAGTAGGGGGCGCCGCACCTGGGGCAGTGGCCCTCGTCGGGCGGCGGGGCGGCGGTGTACGGGGCGACGAAGTAGGTGGCGCAGGACTTGGACGAGCAGCTCATCCGGACGTGTGCCCGGGTCACGGCGGCGCTCAGCCGCTGGTCGGGGGTGCTCGGGTCGAGCGGTGGCAGTTCCAGCAGCTGCCGGGGGCCACATCGGTCGGGGGCGGTGGGCAGCGGCGGGAGTCCCGGGCCGTCCTCGGAGCGGCCGCAGGTGTCGCAGTAGCCGGTGGACCGCACGGTGCCGTCGCAGGGGGCTCCGGTGAACCGGCGGTGCGGGCAGGGAATCCTCATCGGCGGCCGGCCGGGCCGTGCTCGTCGCGCGGTCCGGACAGGCCGGCCCGGCCGTGCCGCTCCAGCTCCGCCCGGAGTTCACGCAGCAGGGCGCGCAGGGCGGTGAGCCGTTCGCGCGGGTCGTCGACGGTGCGCAGCCGCGCCAGCCGCTGTCGGTGGCGGGCCGCCTCGGTGCGCGGCAGGGGGCCCAGGGAGGCCGATTCCACCAGGCCGTACAGCCCGGCCCATTCCTTCTCGATGTCCTCGACGCGGCGGACCAGTTCGGCGGCCCGCTCACCGAGGGCCGGTAACAGCAACTGCCGTACGACCTCGTCCACTTCGTCGCCGCCGCTGTCCCGGACGATGACGAGCAGCCGGAAGCCGAGGGTCCGCACCCGGGCTAGCAGCGGCACCAGCCGGTGCGGCCGCCGGTCCTCGTCGAGTCCGACCACGGCGAGGGTGGGTCCCGCGCTCCCCGGGTCCCCGTCCGCCGCCCGCTCGGGCGGGGTGCCGCCCGCGAGCAGCCAGTCGCGGTACGCCCGGGCCTGGTGGCGGGGCGGCCGCAGCCTGGTCACCAGCTCGTCGACGAAGTCCTCGGGGACGGTGCGGCCACCCCGGTAGACGAGATGGGCGCGGTGCAGATGGTGTCTGAGGGTGCGGTCGCGGCCGCCGCCGTGCGGTACGACGCTGAAGCGCACCGCGGGTTCGTCGCCCCCGGCGAACCATCTCCGCAGCCGCCGGTCCAGGCCGTGGTCCCAGCCGTCGGGGCCACTCAACTCGGCGATCAGGGGTACGAGTTCGGCGATCCGGTCGATCGGGATCATGTACGAGAACGCCAGGTCGTTGTCGGCGGGCAGCGCCAGATCGAGATCGCCGCGCCAGCTGACGACCATCCCGACGACCCGCTCGGGCGATCCGGCCGGTCCGCCGCGCGTCTGCACGGCGGCGCCGCTGAATCCGGGTTTCACCACTTGTTCGTTGCGTCCGGCGTCGAGCTGGATCCAGGCGCCGTGCACTCCGCTGATCCGCCCGGTCAGCCACATCCCGTCGGCGAAGGACCGCGCGTACCCGCCGATCCACACCTCGCCGCCGCGCTCCAGGCGCCGTTCGAGCGTCGCGGGGGTGGCGTGCGGGCGCGGGCTGTCCAGGGCGAGTACGGCGATGTCCTCGCGGGTCGCGCCGAGACCGGGCAGCCAGCCGCCCTCGGCGACGCGGGCCCCGACCGGGGCGATGGCGGGGTTCTCGGCGAATTCCACCCAGATCCGGGCGTCCGGCTCGCCCACGACGTGCGCGCAGGTGAGTGCCCGGTCCTGGGTCAGCAGCACACCGGCACCGCAGACCGGTCCGTTCGCGTCGCCCTGCCGTAATCGGATCCGCCAGTCCGCCCTCAACTCCCCCATGCCGCAAGAGAATACGCGCGTAGCGGGGGCCGCTCCCAGACCTTGGACACACTCCGGTCACTCGATGTCCACCGGATGTCACGGAGCGGGAAGACCGCGACCGCGTGCGTGATGCGGGACGGGTGCGCCCACCAGGCGCACCAGTCCCGCACCGGAGCGCGTCAGCCGCCGCAGTGGAAGCGGGCGTCGCCCCAGTCCGCGTGGTCGTTGCCGTTGCCGTCGCCGCCGTCACCGACGACCAGTTCGACGTACTTGGCCCCGGTGACGTCAGCCGTCAGCGACCAGGCGCTGTCGGCCGCCTTCAGCACGGGCGACTTCACCTTCTCGGTGCCGTCGGCCGTGACGGAGAACTGCACGCTGCCGGCGGCCTTCTGCACGTCGTCCACGCCGACCTCGGCGGTGAACGAGGTGCACTTCCCGCCCAGGTAGTAGCGGATCTTCGCCGGTGCGTGGCTGCCGAGGCCCTTGGTGTAGACGGTGGAGCCGATGGTCAGCGGGGAGCCGTCACCGGTGCCGGTCTCACCGTTGGAGAGGTCCTTCTCCAACGGGCCCCAGCCGTTCTCGGAGGCCGTCCAGTCCAGGTCGCTGGCCCAGCTGTCGGTGGTGGGCGGCGGCGGCAGGGTCCGTACGGAGGTCTGCGCGCCGAGCGTGCGCTGCGCTCCGCCGACCGTGTACTCCGCCTCGGAACTCAGGCCGTACACCTGGTACTCGGCGTCGACCGGCGGGGTGACCCGCCAGCTGCCGGTGACCCCGGCGCCCGCCGCGACCGAGTCGAAGGCGACGGCGCCGGTGGGCTCCGCCTGCCAGCCCTCGGGTACGGACAGGCTCAGTGCGACACCGGTCGCCGCCGTCGCCTCGTAGTTGGTGAACGAGACCTTGACGGTGTTGGCGGTGCCCGGCTCCAGGGTCTCGGCGGCCGGCTCGACGCCGAGGGTGCCGCAGGCGGCCTGCTCGGATTCGGGGGCCGGGCCGAGGTCGGTCACGGTGAACGAGTCGAGCACGAAGTCGGCGCCGTCGGGGGCGTCACCGCGCTTGCGCAGCCCGGTCCAGGTGTCGCCGCAGCCCGCGGTGACGGTCTCGGCGAAGTGGCCGGTGGTGCGCTGCTGTCCGATGGCGGTGGTGCGGGTCTCGACCGAGTCGGGCTTGCCGTCGGCGGTGATCCGGTCGTAGCCGTCGACCCACTCGTAGGCACCGGCGTGGCTGGACTGGTAGTCGTACTCGACCTCGTAGCGGTGCCCGTCGGTCATCGGCACGGTCCACGGGGCGGTGCGGTAGACGAGTCCGGCGTTCTCCTCGTGGGACTTGAGGGACTCCTTGCCGCCGATCACATCGTCGATCAGCTTCCCGTTCCAGCCGGCCCGGGTGTACGGGGCGTGCAGCTGGGAGATGACGGTGCGGGGATCGGTGGAGCCGCCCGCGTCGCCCTTGAGGAAGGGGCCCCAGCCCTGGTCCACGGCCTCGAAGTCCTCGTAGGAGACGGTGTTCTTCTTCGTCGTCGGGGCATTGGCGACGATGCGTACGTCATCGGCCCGGACGTTCGCGGTGCTGCCCTCGGCCGCCTCGATGCGCAGGGTGGTGCTGCCGTTCGCGGGGGCGGTGAAGTTCACCTTGGCCCGCTGGAAGTACGTGCCGTGCCGCTCGGACGCGGCGACCTGGTCCTTGACGGTGGAGCGGTCCGCCGCCACGGACTTCCCGCCGATCGAGAGCGTGGTGTGCCGGGTCTTCCCGGGCTGGACCTCGATGAGCGCGGAGGCGGTGTAGCGCTTGCCGGGGGCGAGGCCGTCGATGCTCTGCGAGAGCGCGGCCGTACCGCTGCCGGAGAGCCGGGCGCTGTTGAGACCCTTGCCGTCGGTCTCCCGGGCGACGGTGCCGGTCTTCGACCAGGCGGTCAGCCCCGCGTCGTTGAAGCCCGGGTCGTCGACCGGGGTGCCCTCGCCCCACTTGGGGTCGGCGGCCTTCGGGGCCTGTTGCGGGTAGAGGACGTACGGCTGCCCCGCCTCGGCGGTCAGCGTGATCCTCCCGTCGACCGGCTTGACCGTGCCGGTCTTGACCCGGCCGTTGTCGGTGAGCTCGTAGACGGTGTACGTGCCGTTCGACGGCACCGCCCAGCTGCTCGTACCGCCGGACTTGCTGTAGTGGTACAGCTTCTTCCCGCCGTCCCACGGCAGCAGGTAGTCGGTGCCGCTGAGGACCTTGCGGCCGTGGTCGTAGAACGTCCTCTTGCCGTCCTCGACCGTGCCCCGGACACCGCCGGTGAGGGTGATGTCGTTGCCGTCCCAGCGGGTGATCTTCTGCTGCTGGAGGTATTTGGCGGGCAGGTTGCGCTGCCAGATGTTGTCGGTGAAGGCGTTCCAGTCGGTCTCGCCGGTCCAGCCCTCGAACTCCTCGATGGCGGTCTGGCCGAGGACCGGGTCGTTGTTCCAGACGTCCTTCTCGCCGTTGCGGATGAACCGGATGATCTTCGAGTTGAGGCCCTTGTTGGTGGCTCCGCCGTAGTCGAGGTCATTGGCCCAGTGCGACCAGAGCGAGCCGCGCTCGAACTTGTCGGCCCACTCGGTGGCGACGTTCCAGCCCTGCTGCTGCACTTCCTGGAGGGTCTTGTCGGGGATCCAGCCGTGCGTGTAGTAGACGTCGAAGTAGAGCAGGCTGAGGTTCTGGTCCGTCTCGTCGCGCAGCTGCTGTATCCGCCTGGCCAGGTCGCCGCTGTTCACGTCGCGGCGCTGGTCGATGTAGTAGCTCTGGCCGAGCCAGTTCCAGCCCGGCCTGGTCTTGTCGACGAGCTTCTCGTCGAAGGCGTTGGCCTCCGGGTACGCCTCGGTGTCGTTGATGTGGACGCCGAAGGTGGCACCCCACTTCTTCCCGTCCTTCAGGAGCTCGTTGAGGTCCTTCAGCCCGCCGGCGCGCTTGTTGTAGTTGCCGCCGTAGTCGGGGTGGGCGGAGTCGTGGCCCTCGGAGGCGAAGCCCTTGAGGATCGCGAGCTGCCCGAGGCCGTCGGTGGCGAGGGAGACCCGCTTGACGTCGTCGAGGGTGCGCAGGAAGGGGTGGGTGGCCTGGCTGGCGAAGTTGAACGGGATGTGGGTGACGACCCGGTCCGGGGTGTCCTTGCTGCCGGGCGCCACGACGCCGATGGAGCGGAACGCGACGGCGCCGTCCTGCCAGTCGACCGCCTTGTCACCGTTGGCGTCGGGGGTGACGACGACCTTCGCCCAGGGCAGGTTGTCCCCGCTCTCCGGCTTCGGCGCCCCGTCCCCGCGGTAGGTCCACTGCCCGGACCAGACGCCGACCCGGACGCTGCCGTCGTCGGCCTTGCGGGCCTGGTGCCAGAACCGGGCGTCGTCGCCGCCGGTGGCACCGGACGGCTTGTCGTAGGAGGAGTTGGACTCCACGGCCGCGGCCAGCGAACCGGTGTTGACGATCGCGTACGAAGCGCCCACCGGCGCCTTGTCGGCGGCGGTGTCCGCGGTGACCTTCGCGAAGACATCGGCGGTCTTCGTCGAGTCGTTGTCCAGCCGGGTGAAGGCGGTGGCCCCGCCGGTGTCGGTGGAGCCGACGGAGACCAGGTCGTGGCCGGGGATGTCGATGGTGCCGACGCGGAACGCCTCGGTGTCCCGGACGGCCGTCACCTTGAAGGTGGTGGCGCGTCCGGAGACGGAGAGCGAGGCGTCGATCTCGATGCCGGGCAGGTCGGTGAAGACCAGCTTGTAGCGGGCGGCCGAGGCGGTGACCACGGGGGCGCCCTTGAGCTTCACCGGGTGCGCGGTGCCGTTCAGGGTCACGGCGGTGACCGGCTGGGTACTGCCGAACAGCTGACTGCCGGTGGCCTTGTCGGTGTACGCAAGGACGCGCGGGAAGTCGTCGGCGACGGCGACCGAGAGCTGGGCGGATCCGATGACGGTGGCGCCCGCGGGTACGGCCGGCCCGACTGCGGCGGGTGCGGGAGAAGCGGCGGCGGTGGCGGGGAGCACGGTCCCCACCAGCGCCAGGACGGCGGCTGAGGCGGCGGCGACAGCGCCCGCCGAAGTGAATCTTCGCGACATGTGCTCTGAGTAGTCCCCGTGACCGGACACCGTCAACGACCTGCGACGACTCGGAGCGCTCCAGTCCAACAACCGCGTTGCGTAAGTCCAAGTGGACGGTGAGTGGCCTGCCGGATACGCGGGATCAGCCTCGGCGCCCGCCGTCACCGCCGCCGCCAGTGCCGCCAGGCCCTGTCGGCCGGCTCATCGCCGGGAGCTTCGGGCGCGCTCGCCGTGCGACGAGGCTCCGTGCGCGCTCATGCCCTTGGCGGCGGCTTGGGTGATGTTGCGGGCCATGCCACCGAAGACCACGAAATGGAAAGGGGAAACGGACCACCAGTAGGCGTGGCCCAGCAGACCGCGGGGGTGGAACAACGCTCGTTGCCGGTAGCGGGTACGGCCCTCGGAGTCCGTCTCGGCGTACATTTCCAGCCATGCCAGGCCCGGCAGCCGCATCTCCGCGCGCAGCCGCAGCAGCCGTCCGGGCTCGATCTCCTCGACCCGCCAGAAGTCCAGTGAGTCCCCGACCCGCAGGTGCTCGGCGTCGCGCCGTCCGCGGCGGAGTCCGACGCCGCCGACGAAACGATCCAGCCACCCCCTGACCGCCCAGGCCAGCGGAAAGGAGTACCAGCCGTTGTCGCCGCCGATCCCCTCGATCACCTTCCACAGGGCCGTTCGGGACGCGTCGACCGACAGCTGCCGTTCGTCCTGGTAGAGGCTGCCTCCGGCCCAGTCCGGGTCCGTGGGCAACGGATCGCTGGGCATCCCCGGTACGGCGGCGGACGACCAGCGGGTGGCGACCCGGGCCTCACGCACCCGCCGCAGTGCCAGGGCCAATGCCTCGTCGAACGGCAGCGGCAGGCCCGGAGGGTCGGGCACGTACCGGGCGATGTCGTGCTCCTGGCAGACGACCTCGTGACGCAGCGATTCCGTCAGCGGGCGGGCCAGGGAGGCGGGCACCGGGGTGACGAGGCCGACCCAGTGGCTGGACAGCCTCGGCGTGAGCACCGGAACGGGCACGATGAGCCGCCTGCGCAGTCCGGCGACGACGGCGTAACGGCACATCATCTCCCGGTACGTGAGGACATCGGGCCCGCCGATGTCGAACGCCCGGTCGACGTCGTCGGGCATGGTGGCCGAGCCGACGAGATAGCGCAGGACATCGCGTACCCCGATGGGCTGGGTCCGGGTGTGCACCCAGCTGGGGGTGACCATGACCGGCAGCCGCTCGGTCAGATAGCGCAGCATCTCGAAGGAGGCCGACCCCGAGCCGATGACGACCGCTGCTCGCAGCACGGTGGCGGGCACCGGTGCGTCGAGGAAGATCCGTCCGACCTCGGCCCGGGAGCGCAGATGCGGGGAGAGCGACTTTTCGGGCACGTTCGGTGGAGTGAGCCCGCCCAGGTAGACGATCCGTCGCACGCCGGCGGAGTGCGCCTGTTCGGCGAAGACCCGGGCAGCACGGCGGTCGGTGTCCTCGAACGCCGAGCCGGTACCGAGGGCGTGCACCAGGTAGTACGCGACGTCGATCCCGCGCATGGCCGCGGCGACCGAGCCCGCGTCCGTCACGTCGCCCTGTACCGTCTCGACGTCACCCGCCCAGGGGTGGTCACGGAGTTTGTGGGGGGAGCGGGCCAGACAGCGCACCCGGTGGCCCGCTCGCAGCAGTTCCGGTACGAGACGCCCACCGATGTACCCGGACGCTCCGGTGACCAGGCAGTGCAACCCTGCCGTGTCCCTCCGCTCGTTCGTGCCCACGATCGTTCCTCCATGTGCTCGCTCCGGCCACCCCTCATGTCTCGCCACGATCATGGCCTCTGCGGCGTGACCGCGCCCGCCACGGCCGGCGGACTCGCACGTCATGGACCGCAATGCCGGAGGGCTGATCGCTGCGGAACGGGTACTAGCTCCTGTCCGGCCCCGATCCGCCGGACAGGCCCCGGCCGCGTGCCGCTCCCGCGCTGTGGTGGGCCAGCGCCAGAACGCTCAGGCCGAACATCAGGACGCCCAGCGGGACATGGACCGACGGGACGTGCGCGATGCCGAGCACGACCTGCGCCGAGGCGAGGACGAGGAAGCCGGACGCGTACCCGATGGGGCGGGGCGAGCCGCCGCCCGGCCGCCACGCCAGCACCGCGGCGAGCACGTACAGCATCGACGCCCCGTACATCACGCGCGCCCCGATGCCGTGCAGCAGCTCGCCGTGCGACGAGGACAGCAGCACACCGGCGCTGACCGCCTGGAGGAAGATGGTCAGGGTCTGCAGGGCGACCGATATCCGCAGGAATGCGGCGGCGCGCCCTGCCCCGGCCGTCGTTGTCGTCGCTGTTGTCCCGGTCGCCGTCGTTGTCGTCGTCCGCGTGGTCACGATGCCGTCCCCTTGTCCGCCCGGAAGCAGTGGATCGATAAGGTCTCACCAGCCCGACGACACAGGTCCGCGAAATGCAAGGCGAGAACGGCGACGGGCTCGGGGGGAGTGGTCATGGCCGGGGTTGCACCGCAGTGGAGCGCGGCGGAAGTCGCCGGTGAGCGACGCCAACTGATCAACATCGCCTACCGCTTGCTCGGTTCGCTGGCCGAGGCCGAGGACGCCGTGCAGGAGGCGTACGCCCGCTGGTACGCGCGGCCGCGGAGCCAACGGGAGGCCGTCGTGTCGCCCGGTGCCTGGCTGACGACGGTGACCGGGCGTATCTGCCTGGACGTGCTCGGCTCCGCGCGGGCCCGGCGCGAGCGCTACATCGGCGCCTGGCTGCCCGAGCCGCTGCCCGATCGCGGGGAGTGGGCCGGCGGGCGCGGCACCGACGCCGCCGACCCCGCCGACCTGATCACCCTGGACGAGTCGGTGACCATGGCCTTCCTCGTCGTCCTGGAATCGATGACGCCCGCCGAACGGGTCGCCTTCGTGCTGCACGACGTGTTCCGCTACTCCTTTCCCGAGATCGCCGGGATCGTCGGCCGCACCCCGGGGGCCTGCCGGGAGCTGGCGAGTTCGGCCCGGCGACGGGTGCGCGCCGAGCGCGCTCCGGCGGGCACGGCGGCGGCGCAGGCCGAGGTGGTGCGGCAGGTCAAGGAGGCGTGGGAGGCCAAGGACATCACGGCTCTCGCCGGCCTCCTCGACCCAGGCGCCGTGATGACCGCCGACGGCGGCGGCCTGGTCGGCACCGTGCTGCGCCCGGTCGAGGGCGGCGCGCTCATCGCCCAGTACATGATCGCGATCGCCGACAAGGCTCCGGGGCTGCGGCTCCTGGAGCGTACGGTGGCCGGTGCGCCCGGCCTGATCGCCCAGCACGCGGGCATCACGGCGACCGTGGCGGCGTTCGACTCCTCCGGTGGCCGCGCCACCCGGATCTGGGTGGTCCGCAACCCGGAGAAGCTACGCCTGTGGACGCCGGGTGAGCCCTCCGAAGAACCGCCTTTCACCAGCGCAGGGCCGTGAAGTCGATCGGCTGGGGGCGCAGCTCCGCCGAGCGTTCCGCGAGTGCGACCAGCCGCCGGGACATCTCGTCGGCGTCCAGCCGGCGCCGGTCACCGTGACCGGGCAGCACCCACTCGAACCGCAACTTGCCCGCCGTCCTCGCCAGGGAGGCGGCCAGCTCCTCGATCGAGTACCAGGTCACGCTCTCCACGACTTCGAGGTCCTCGGTCGTACGTGACCAGTAGAAGCTGTCGCCGCTGAAGCAGTACCGGTCGTCCGCGAGGTAGAGCACGCTGCCCCGGGTGTGGCCGGGCAGCGGATGGGCGGTGACGCCCTCGCCGATCTCCACCGGATCGAGCCCCCGGATCACCTGGTCCGCGTCCGGAACCGCGTCGAGGTCGCCCTCGTGGATCCACAGCCTGGCGCCGAAGTGGTCGGCGTAGCGGCGCCCGTGCGCGACGTGGTCGCGGTGGGTGAGCAGTACGTCGGTGACGGGCCCCGTGGCCGACACGTACCGCTCGGCGAGTCCGGGGCTCCAGCGCGGGGTGTCGATCATCATGACCGTGCCGGACGGCCTCCGCAGCAGATAGGAGTTGGCACCGGCGGTGTGCGTGGAGTTGTGCCCGCACACCAGCACCCCGTCGTCCAGCGCCATCGGGAACGGGTCGAGCGAGGGATCCGGCTGTCCGGACGCGGGCCGGATCGACCGGGTGTGGCAGGCGAAGACGGCGGCGTGTAAGCGCCGGTTCTCCGCGTCATCGCCCGGCTGCCGCAGAATCCGCGAGGTCCCTTCCTCCTCGATGATCAGCTCGGGCGCGAACTGTCGGGCGACGTCGCAGTTGGTGCAGCGATCGTCCACGTACCAGCCATCCACGGCAAGGCTCCTTCCACATCACCGGAAGCGACCCCGTCGAGGGCCGCCGCTCCAGGAATAGCCCACGCACCGCCCACCCCGGTAGACCCCACCGACGCCCCGAACTCGCACCACACCACCTTGCCGGGGCTCCGCTCCCCCACCCCCCACTTGTCCGCGAGCGCCGCCACCAGCCGCAGCCCACGACCCCCTTCCTCATCGGAATCCGCCCAGGAATCGGCGATCCGGACCTCCCCGTCACCGCTGTCGTGGACCTCGACGCGCAGGGTGCCGCCGTCCGGTTCCAGTTGGAGCCGGAGGCGAAACCCGCGACCGGGCGGGACGCCGTGCAGCAGGGCATTGGTGACGAGTTCGCTCACGCAGAGCAACACGTCGTCGATCCGGCCGTCGCACGCCCAGTCGACGAGGGCCTCACGCACGAACTGTCGTACGAGCGGCAAGGATCGGCGTTCCCGGCGGTGGAACACCTCGCGGATGTGGGGGAGTTGGGTTGTCTCGTTCACGCAGCCAACGTCACACATAGTCACTACGGTTGAGCAGCGCGTGGGGTCGTACAACGGAGATGTACGACCCCTGACGGGTCATCCAGGGTTCGCGACGGGGAGAGGCAGTCCATGCAACCGGCAAAGAAGAAGAGCAAGCGGATCATTTCCTGGCACCTGATCGGCGCCCAGCTGGCGACTTCCCGCAAGGCGGCCCGACTGACACAGGCGGCGCCGGCCGAGCGGTGCTCGGTGGGCGACGACACGATCTCGTCGATCGAGCAGGGGCGCAGGTGCAATGGGACTTCGCCGTCAAGCTGGACGAACTGCTGGACACCAAGGGTGCGTTGCAGGTCGCGGTGGAGAAGGTGCCGAAGAAGGAGCGCTTCCCGGCGTTCGTACAGGACTTCGTGGACTA
Organism: Streptomyces sp. NBC_00012; assembly: GCF_045040875.1. Lineage (NCBI taxonomy): Bacteria > Bacillati > Actinomycetota > Actinomycetes > Kitasatosporales > Streptomycetaceae > Streptomyces > Streptomyces sp. NBC_00012. The sequence continues at coordinate 2,631,857 of NZ_CP108309.1, forward strand.
CGAGCAGGAGGCGGTAACACTGCTCTGGTACGAGAACCAGGTGGTGCCGGGGCTGCTCCAGACCGAGGAGTACGCCCGGTTCGTCTTCTCGTGCCTCTACCCACCTCTGGAGGAGGACGAACAGGAGGAGTGGGTGGCAGGCCGACTCGACCGACAGAAGCTCCTCGCCCGCAAACCCCGCCCCATGCTCCACTTCCTGCTGGAGGAGAGCATTCTGCGCAGCCAGATCGGCGACCCGACCATGCTGCGGGAGCAGATCCGCCATCTTCGTCAGTGCATGGAACTCCCGTTCCTGGGAATCCAGATCATGCCGATGAAACTCCCGAAGCATGCCGGGCTGGCGGGGCCAATGGTGCTGCTGGAGATGCCCGACCACGACCACCTCGTCTATGTGGAGGGACAGCTGACCAGCTACCTGCACGAGGACCCTGATGACGTCAGTGTGCTCCAGCAGAAATATGGGATGCGGCGTTCGCAGGCGCTCTCCGTCGAGGCGAGCGCACGCCTACTGGACGAAATGCTTGGAGAGACATGACCCACGCACGCACCGCCGCCCTTGCCTGGTTCAAGTCCAGCTACAGCAGCGACCAGGGCGGCGCCTGCATCGAAGTCGCCTACGACTGGCACAAGTCGAGCTACAGCAGCGGCCAGGGCGGCGACTGCGTAGAGGTGGCCGCCCACCCCGCCGCCGTCCACATCCGAGACTCCAAGGTGACCGACGGCCCCGTCCTCACCGTTCCCCCCGCCGCCTGGACCGCGTTCCTGAACGCCACGGTCTGATCGCGTTGCGGCCCGGTACGCCGGGCCGCAACCTCCCCCACACTACGTCGAGTTGTGAAGACTTCTCGTTTCTGAGAGCGCTCTCAGTCATAAGCCTTGACGGCTGATGCGGCCCTCACGAGAGTGGTTGACCCCCCACACACCTCGGGAGTCCTCTCGTGATCTCGCGCAGAATGTTCCTGACGGGCGGCGCCGCCGCCACCGCGACCGCCCTCACCTACCCCCTCTGGGGCAGCGCCCTCAGCCCGAACGCCTCCGCCGCCCCCGCAACCTGCGAACTGGCCCTGGAGAACCGTTCGTTGCCGGGCAGGATCAACGCTTATGTCACCGGCCACGAGCAGGGCACCGACCGCTGGGTGCTGCTGCGGGCCGACGGCAGTGTCTACCGACCCGACTCCCCCGCCGCCCCGCAGACCCCACTGCCCGTCGACTGCGCCATCCCGCTGAACGCGGCGGGCGGCGGACCGGTGGTGCTCACCCTCCCCCAGATGTACGGCGCCCGCGTCTACTTCGTACGCGACGACACGCTCACGTTCTATCTCAACCCCGGCCCCGCCCTGGTCGAGCCGGCGTTCGCAACGTCCACCGACGCCAACTACGGCCGCACCTGGTCGTTCTGCGAGTTCACCTTCAACCCGCAGCAGCTGTACGCGAACATCAGCTACGTCGACCTGGTCACCGCGCTGCCGATCGGCCTGACCCTGGCCGGCGACGCGACGCACACCGTGGCGCCGCTCCCGGACGGCGCGGTGCAGCGGATCGCGGACGGCCTCACCGCCCAGGCCGCCGCCGACGGCCAGCCGTGGGACAAGCTGGTGATCCGCGGCGCGGACGGCAACGTACTGCGAGTGATCTCGCCACAGAACCTGATGGCACCGTTCTTCGACCGCCCGGACGAGATGCCGTTCCGGGACGTGTTCACTTCCTACATCGACCGGGTCTGGGAGAAGTACCGCTCCACCGACCTGCGGATCGATCTCCAGGGCGGCCGGGGCGTCCGGACCGGCCGGGTCAGCGGGGACGTCCTGACCTTCGAGGGCGGGCACAGCTTCACCAAGCCCGTCTCCAAGGACGTCTTCACCTGCAACCACGGCCCGTTCGCCAACAACCCGGGCGACCCGGACGACAAGAAGGCCCTCCTGGCCCGGCTGGCCTCCGGCTTCAACCGCTCCCTGATGCTCACCCACCCCGACCAGCCGAACGGCACCTCGGCCGCCGACTACTACCGGGACCCGGCCACCAACCACTGGTCCCGGGTCGTCCACGCCAACACCCCGATCGGCTACGCCTTCCCCTACGACGACGTCCGCCCCGACGGCGAACCCGACGTCTCGGGCGCCGCCAACGACGGCAACCCGCACCGCTTCACGGTGACCGTGGGAGCCTGACCCGGCGACTTCGGCCCGCACCGGGACGCGCCGGTGCGGGCCCTCAAGGTCAGACGGGCGGCATCAGATCGCTCTCGCTGATGGTGTACGTCAGCAAGGGGTAGCTGAAGTCCGTTTCATTGTTCTCACGGCGCCGTAGTTGGTAGAACTCGCGCTGCTGCTCATCGTCGGCCGACATGAGGCGCGCACCCTGCGGGAGGTGCGCTTGTCCGTCGCGAAACCGAACGAGGGTCTTTGACGTTCGATACGTTACGCCCAGCCATTGGTTTTCCGCCGCCTGGACGGGCGCGTCCAATACAATTTTGTGCTTGAGTCGCCGATTCGAGTCGACGGAAAACGCGACGATACTGTTGTGCGCGAGGGGGATCTCGAACTTCTCGCCACCGGACCCCTTTGATTCGAAGATCAGCTTCCTCGGCGGACCCGCTTCAGGATATTGGTAGCAGGAGAAGACGGCGATAAACGAATCGTTGGCCAGATCGAGGGCTTGATCGGAATGGCTGCCCATGGTTTTGTAAGCGTTCGTGTAGCTCTCGATGAGAGCGTTGTTGAAGCCGACCGAAAGCTCCGCACGCTCCTGGATCTGTCGCGCCAGCCTTTCGTGCACCGCCCGGAAACGCTGCGTCGGGCTGCCGTATCGAGTGGTCGTGCGCACTAGAGGCACGCCACCCGCCTCGTCGATCTTGGTGAGCACGGCGCCTCGCCGCCCTTTCCCTACGTCTTCCCAGCGAGCCGACGCGGACAGCTCCGCAAAGAGATTGTCCTCGGTCGGCAAAGCGCACGAGATGATCTCCACCGAGATCCTAGACCCGAGGGGCAACGTAGTCTCCCGTATTCATACTGAAGAGAAATTCGTCGCCGTAATCAATGAAGGACGAGGTCCTGTTCTCCTCAGCGTACAACCTGCGTAGATCGTCCATGCCGGCGGGCGTGGGTGGCTCCAGATTCACCAGATCTCCGGCCAATTTGAGGAACGTGTTGCCGTTCTTGTGAACGGCTTCGGCGTTCGAACAGCGCACCACATATCCCAAGCGGGTCGGGAGAAATTCGGCGTCCAACGCCGAGGGCCGGATTTCGTGCGTGTACAGGCGGTTGGTGGACAGCGGCATGAAGAACACGGAGCCGGGATAGAGAGTCACGGTGAACTGCGGAGGGAGCGCGACCCCGTCGTGTTCTTCGGTCGGCCCCTTGAGGCGGAAGTGGAGTCTGGTCAGCCCGCTGGCGCCCTTCACACCGTAGTCGAAGGCATCTTCAGCCAGGGGCCGCAGCTTTTCGAGCCGGTCATAGAAGGTACAGAAGGCCATGATGCCGTTGACGGGCATGTCCTTGGTCTTGTCGGCATGGGCCGAGATCTTGGCCTTGGACTGCTTGCGCTCCGCCGTGGCAAGGGTGTTGTGGTAGATCTGAGCAAGGACGTGATTCAGCGGTGCCTGGTTCCGGAAGACGGCGGCGGCCTCGCGGTTCAGGGCCTCGACGATATGCGTGTCGGTCGGGCGAAAGCTCTCGGTCGGCCCCGAGAGATTCGTGGAGCACCGGAGCAGGCGAAAATGCAGTTCGTCATCGTTTCGCGTGACGGGCGTCAGATAGATTCCGCTGCGATGGGCCGTTCCAGGCTTGGTGGACTCCGTCAGGGACTGGAACGCGTGCTCCTCACTGATGCGTCCGAAGTAATCGGCGTCGAGTCCGAAAAAGCGCCGGTAGTACACGCCGACGCCGTGTACGCCAATGGGGACTCGGCCGAGGTCGACGAGGGTCCAGGGTTTGTCGGCATCCTCGTGGTAGCCATGCGACAGCTCGCGGATAACGAATACCCGGGCAGCCGCATGCAGTTGGCGGCGACTGATCCCAGATATGTCGCCACACAGGTAGACGGTCTTCTGGGCGAGGTTGAGCGAACCAGAAGCAAGGTCCTCCGGCGTGATTACGGACCCGAAGAAGTCCCTGATCAGGTCACTATCTTGCAATGTCGAAGGCGCAACCAAGGTGTTGCTCGCATCCTCGATGCAGGCTTCTGTCAGCTCTGTTGTGTACATCAAACGGTACCTGTCGATCGCAGATCTTGATGAATTTTCAAATCCGTGGAAATGGCAACGGCCCGCAATCTTTCATTTGCGTTGCGAAGCGTAAACGAAAGGAGACGGACCGCTGAACCTTGATGCTCTCACGGGGCTCGACAGCGGACAACGGGTTCTGCTGTACGGGCGGTGTGCGGAACTGCTCGGCGAGGTTGTCGGCACTTGAGCTGCCGAACTTGAGCTACGGGGACCGGTCGTGGGTCCTCAACGAGCCGCAGAGTGCGGGAGTCGCCTCCCGCAGGCAGACGACCATCACCTCTCGTGCCGGGTGAACTCGCCTGTACGCTGCCGGGAATCCAGCCCTCTCGACGAACGGATCGACCTCGTGCACGTTGAATTCACCGGCCGCGTCATCGAGTGGCGGGGGCCGTCACCGTTCTACTTCGCCGCCGTGCCGGCCGAACAGGCCGCCGACATCCGCGAGGTGGCCGCGCTGGCCACGTACGGCTGGGGCGCGGTCCCCGTGGACGCGCGCATCGGCGAGACCACCTTCACCACGTCGCTCTTCCCGAAGGACGGCAGCTACCTGCTGCCGCTCAAGAACGCGGTCCGCAAGCCGCAGGGTCTCTCGGCAGGTGACGAGGTGACCGTGGTCGTGACCGTCCGCGTTTGACTTCCGCTCCCCGCCCTAAAGGACGGGGATTCCTGCCACGGTCGAGTAGCTCAGCGCTCCCGCGTGTACGTCACGATCCACGCGACGGTGAAAGCAACTGCGAGAACCCCCACGCCGAAGATGCCGGCGGCCTTCCAGATCCCCTCCCCGGCCACCGCGGCGCGCACCCCGCCGGCGAGCCCGCCGACGGCCATGCTGACGCCGAGGACGAACGACCGTGATCCCCGGGGGCTCAGCCAGTGCCACAGGTTCGGACGGCGGCGGCCGGGCGGCGGCGGGCCTGCGGAGTGCGTCACTGGTACCTCACCTTTCCTGGTTCTGCCGGTGCCACCACATCGGTGTCACTGAGCTCCTTCTTCGACGGGGTGTAGTAGAAGTCGACCCCCGTCGCCACCACGGCGACCGGAACACCGAATATCTTCCCCCCGAACTTACCGATCGTGTTGATGAACGTAGGGCGGTGGTGAACCCCCTTCACGTCGCTCAGGATCGATCCCTTCTCGAGATACCCGCTGGCCTTGCCGGCGGCGTACGCGGGCGAGCCGCCGATGAGTCCCTGCGCCGTGCCGTTCATGTCTCCGTGCAGGAATGACTCACCGGCGCCCATCCAGGACCGGTAACTGAGGAACTCGGCAATGGGCTTGACGGTGCCGCTGCCCCACTTCTTGGGAGGCTCGTACTCCGTCTTGTCCAGCTTGGTCCGCGCTTCCTGCACCATGCCCGTCTTGGCGTCCTTCAGCGAGCCGTAGTGCATGCTGCTGAACTCGTGCGGGTCCTTGGTGAGGTCCCTCAGTCCCCAGGCGCAGAGCGCGTCGGCGTCGACGGCGCGCTGGAGAATGGCCTCCAGTCGGTCGACGAGCGCGTCCACGTCGCCCTGGGCCGCGCTGGAGCCCTCCGGGTGCGTGATGACGCCGTCCGGGTCGATCTTGAGGCCGTGCGGCGGATTCTCGTAGATTGTCTGGAGGTCGGCCTTGGCTCTCGTCAACTCGCCGCAGGCGTCCTTGAGGATGTTGGTGATGCTCTCGGCCTGGGTCACCGCGTCCTGGAACTCGACCGCCGTCCGCGTGACGAACGGCTTGGTGACGGAGGCGTTCTCGCCCTTCCAGGCCGTCCCTTGCGCATAGGAACTCATGTCCCCCGCGTCCTTGGCGAGTTCCTTGAGTTTGTTGACCATGGCGGCCCAGTCATCGATCGCCGAATCGAGCGGCTTGGTCTTCAGGTTGAGAAGCTGCTGGAAAACCAGCACCGGACACCTCGCCTAGGTGGGAAAATGGGGCAATGGGGTGGAAGGCAGATGAACCGCCGGAGGAGGGCGGATCAGATGATGGGGCCCTCGGCCTTCGGGAGCGGGCGCTTGGTCTCCTCTTCGGGGACGTCGTAGTAGTCGGCGATCTTGGACGCGCCGACCTGGGCGGCGACCCACTCGTCGTCCTTCTTCTTCGACGCCTTCGAGAAGTCCAGGTGGTTGGAGATGTGCGCGCAGGAATCGACCAATGTCCCGACCTGCTTGCCCCACGCCTTGGACGCGGCGGTCAGCGCCTTGCCCATCTCGAACCCGTCCGACGACAGGCTCGTACCGGCGGCCTCGCTCGTGGTCCGGGCGTGCTTGCCGTCGGCCTTCAGGTTGTTGTGCAACTGGTAGGCGAAATGGCCGATCCTGCCCAGTTCGTCGTCGTGGATGACGAGGTCCCCGTCGGACGGTCCCGCGCCCGGCCCCTCCGTCGGCACACTGTTCAGCTGCATGCGGGCGGCGGCATCCGCCTTGAGGCCGGCCCACTCTTCTTCGAAGGACATGACCCCTCCTGGTGATCGTGCCGGCTGGCGCCGCTGACGTGCCAAATCCGGTCGTCGACCGATCCGGTGGCACGTCGCATCGGTCAGCTCGGGTCAGGAACTTGGCAGTTGACCATGCTAATCCGTCACGAAAAACAGCTCGGGGCGCCCCTGTCCGGCGGACAGGAACACCCCGATCGGGTCGCTGCGTGCGGCGGAGGTCAGCAGCCGCCGCAGTTGTAGTACGTCACGTCCCAGTGGTTGCCCTCGTCGGCGTAGATGTTGCCGGAGCCCGCCTTGTACTGAGGGGCGCCGTCACCACGCACACCGATGTAGGTGAAGACGTTGTGGACGTAGTTGGTGAGGCAGGTCGACTTGGCGAAGTCGAGCTTGTAGCCGTTCCAGTGCGAGTACGTACCGCCGGCGTGCCCGGTCTCGGTGCCGCCGGTGATGTTCAGCGCGCAGCCGGTGGCGCTCTTGAGGGTCTGGGCGCCCTGGGCGGTGGCCAGATTGAGCTGGTCGAACGAGGTGCAGGTGGCGACGTTGCGGTCGGAGCAGCCGCCGGAGGACGACCAGGTGACTCCGGAGGAGCTGAACCGGGCGGTGGCCTGGGCGTGCGTGAGCTTGGTGACGGCGTGGGCCTGGGTGGCGCCACCGCCGAGGACGCCGACGCCCGGGGCGAAGAGGACGCCGAGGACGAGGGCGAGTGCGGTCAGGACGGGGCGCAGTCTCATACGGGACACCATGGGGGGACTCCTCCTGCTCATGACAAGTAAGACAGGAAGATACTGCCCGAGTTCTACGCGCGTCCGCCAGAGGGGGGCGGCAATGGCGGGCAGTAATTGAGCCGATGTTCGGGCGGCGTTCACGACACCCGCCACGACATCCTTCGGAGTTAGATGTTGAATGTTGAACTAGATCGCGCTACAGTCATTCTCGTTGAAGGTTAAACAACAACTTCAGCCCCCGCCTGATCGCCGCTCGACCACGTCCCCCGAGGAGGAGCCATGGCTCTTTTCAGCCGTAAGAACAACGCCCCGGCCGCTGCCACCACCACCGTCGCCCCCGCCGTGGACCCGGCCCTGGCCGCCCTGACCGGCGAGTACACGATCGACCCGGCCCACAGCAGCATCGGGTTCACCGTGCGCCACGCGATGGTCACCAACGTGCGCGGCTCCTTCGCCGAGCACGAGGGCACGCTGAAGCTGGACGGCTCCGACCCGGCGAACTCCAACGCGTCGATCGACGTCAAGATCGCCAGCGTCGACACCGGCATCGCCGACCGCGACGGCCACCTGGTCAGCGGCGACTTCTTCGACGCCGAGAAGTTCCCGCTCATGACCTTCCGCTCCACGCAGGCCGAGCAGCTCGGCGGTGACACGTACCGCGTCACCGGCGACCTCACCATCAAGGACGTCACCCGGCCGCTCTCCATCGACCTGGAGTTCAACGGCTCCGCCACCGACGTCTACGGCAACGAGCGCGTCGGCTTCGAGGGCAGCGCGGACATCCTGCGCTCCGACTGGGGCCTGACCTGGAACGCGGCGCTGGAGACCGGCGGCGTGATGGTCAGCGACAAGGTCAAGCTCAACTTCGACATCTCCGCGATCAAGTCCGCCGCGACCCAGGCCTGACACGTTCCGCCGTCTCACACCTGAACCCGAGCGCGCCCGCCCTCTCCTCCCCCGCCGGGGAGGGAGGCGGGCGCTCGGCGTTGGACCGGGCGGCACGGAGCAGCCCCCGTCACGCCCGGCCGCGCGGAGCAGCCCCCGTCACGCCCGGCGGGCGGCGACCGCGCGGTTCACGTCGTCGGCGATCAGGTCCGCGTTGATCGCCGCGGCGGCCTGCACCCCGGCCGCGGCAGCGGCGATGACCTGCCCCTTCGGGTCGGCCACATTGCCGGCCACCCAAATGCCGGGCACCTCCGTCGCCCCGGCCGGACCGGCGGCGACGTACGTGCCGATCACCTGACCCGCCACCTCCATCCGGGCCGCGTCCAGCCCCAGGCCCGCGAGGAAGTCCGCGCGGGCGGTAAAGCCGGGCTGCACCACGAAGGCCTCGCACGGGATCACCCGGCCGCCTGTCAGCCGCACCCCGGTGAGCCGGTCGTCCGTCACGTCGAGCCCGGCCACCTCGCCGTCGACCACGGCGACGCCGCGGGCGGCCAGCTGCTCGTACTCCTCGTCCGTGGGCTCGGGCCCGGTGTGGCGGAAGAGGGTGATGTCCTCGCTCCACTGGCGCCACATCAGTGCCTGGTGCACGGCCAGCGGGCCGGTGGACAGGATGCCGACCGGGCGGGAGGCGACCTCCCGGCCGTGGCAGTACGGGCAGTGCAGGACCTCGCGCCCCCACCGCTCCGCCACGCCCGGCACCGGGGGCAACTCGTCGACCAGGCCCGTGGTCACCAGGAGCCGGCGCGCCACGACCGGGGGGCCGTCCTTCCGTACGACGCGGAATCCCGCGCCGTCGGGCAGCCGCTCGGCGGCCACCACGGCGTCCCGGACGACCTCTCCCCCATAACGGGCCACCTCCTCGCGGCCGGTGGCCAGCAGCTCCGAGGGGGCGATGCCGTCGTGTCCCAGGTAGCCGTGCATGTCCGCGGCGGGGGCGTTGCGCGGCTGCCCGGCGTCGATCACCAGCACCGACCGGCGCGCCCTGACCAGGGTCACGGCTCCGCTCAGCCCGGCGGCGCCACCGCCGATCACCACCACGTCGCAGGGGCGGCCGGGGCCGCCGGTCGCGTCGCCGGTCGTGCTGCTGGTCGCCTCGTCGATCGCGTCGCCGGTCGTGTCGCTGGTCATGTCGCTGGTCGCGTTGCTGGTCATGTCGCTCATGGGGAGCACCTCGCTTTCACCGAGAGCTTCCGCGACGTGGAGCCGTATCAGCAAGCTTCTTTGCCGGATCAGCAAACGACATGCCCCTAGAGAGGGTTCTCCTCCGGTTCGCCGACCGTCTGCTCCGACCAGATGACCTTGCCCGTCTCGGTGTAGCGGGTGCCCCAGCGTTCGGCGAACTGGGCGACGAGGAACAGGCCCCGGCCACCCTCGTCCGTCGTCGCCGCGTAGCGCAGGTGCGGGGAGGTGCTACTGCTGTCGGAGACCTCGCAGATCAGGTTGCGGTCGTACAGCAGGCGGACCTCGATGGGCGCCGTGCCGTAGCGCACCGCGTTGGTGACCAGTTCGCTCAGGATCAGTTCGGTGGCGAACGCCTCCTCCTCCAGGCCCCGGTCGGTGAGCCACTGGGCGACGTTCTTGCGGACCCCGGCGACGGCCGCCGGATCGGTGGCCACGGCCCACTGCGCGACCTGGTCCGGATCGAGCATGCGGGTGCGGGCCACGAGCAGGGCGACATCGTCCTGCGGCCGGTCGTGCAGCAGCTCGGCGAGCACGTCGTCGCAGGTCTCCTCCGGTGTCCGGTCGCGGCCGGCGAGGGCGTCGCGCAGCAGGTCGAGACCGGTGCCGATGTCCCGGCCGCGGCGCTCGACCAGACCGTCCGTGTAGAGGACCAGCCGGCTCCCCTCGGGTACGTGGAACTCGGCCGCCTCGAAGGGCATGCCGCCGATGCCGAGCGGAAGTCCGGTCGGGACCTCGGGGCACTCGACGGTGCCGTCCGGGAGCACCATCACGGGCGCGGGGTGGCCGGCCCGCGCCACCGTGCAGTTACCGGAGACCGCGTCGTAGATCGCGTACAGGCAGGTGGCACCGGCGATCTCGACATCGCCCTCCTCGGCTTCGTCGCGGTCTATCCGGGCCACCAGCTCGTCGAGATGCCCGAGGAGTTCGTCGGGCGCGGGGTCCAGCAGGGAGAAATTGTGGACGCTGGTGCGCAGGCGCCCCATAGTGGCCGCGGCGTACAGCCCGTGCCCGACCACGTCGCCGACGACCAGCGCCACCCGGGCGCCGGAGAGCGGGATGACGTCGAACCAGTCGCCGCCGACCCCCTCGTACGCCGGAAGATAGCGGTGGGCGACCTCCAGGGCGTTCTGCTCGGGCAGCGCACGGGGCAGCAGACTGCGTTGCAGCGTCACGGCCAGTGCGTGCTCCCGCGTGTAGCGGCGGGCGTTGTCCACGCCCACCGCGGCACGCGCCGCCAGTTCCTCCGCGAAGGACACGTCGTCGTCGTCGAAGGGTTCCGAATCGCCCGAGCGCCAGAAGTTGGCCATGCCCAGGATCGTGCCGCGCGCGTGCAGCGGCACCGACACGATCGAGTGGAACCCCTGCTCCCTGATCCGCTCGGCCACCGCGTGATCCCAGTTCCGCCAGCCCAGCCTCCTGAAGTCGTCCTTCAGATCGGCATCGGCGCTGTGCGCCCGCATGGCCCGGGTCCTGGTGGGGACGAAGCCCACCACATGGCCGACCGGGTACAGCGGATGGTCCGCGCGGACCGCCGCGACGGCGGTGCGGCGCATCTCCAGCGTGCCGCCGTCCGTCGTGACCGGTTCGTCGCCGCGCAGTACGGGGTCGGCCAGGTCGACCGATGCGGCGTCGGCGAATCCGGGGACCGCCACGTCGGCCAGCTCCTGCGCCGTCCGGGTCACATCGAGCGTGGTGCCGATCCGGGCACCGGCCTCGTACAGGAGCAGCAGCCGTTCGGTGGCGTACTCCGCCTGTCCGGTGACCGCGCGGAGTTCGGTGGTGTCCCGCAGGGTCACCACCGTGCCGGGCGGCCCGCCGTGCGCGTCGGTCGGACGGAGGTTGACGGCCAGCAGCCGGCTGCCGGCCCGCAGCACCTCGTCCGTGACGGTCCGGCCGGAGACGAGTAGTTCCGCGGTGTCCGGGGCGAGCCCCAGGTCTGCCACGGCCCGGCCCTCGGCATCCGACGGCAGATCGAGGAGTCTGCGGGCCTCGTCGTTGACCAGGGTCAGCCGCCGGTCGGCCCCGACGATCAGGACGCCCTCGCGCACGGCGTGCAGCACCGCGTCGTGGTGTTCGTACATCTGGGTCATCTCGGCAGGTCCGAGGCCATGGGTCTGACGGCTCAGCCGCCTGCTCAGGAACGCCGCGCCGCCCGCGGTGAGCGCCAGTGCGACCGCCGCGGCGGCCGCGCTGAACGGGATGGAGCGGTCGGCCACACTGTTGACCGACTCGACGGTGATCCCCACCGCGACCAGTCCGGCGACCGAGCCGTCCGACCGGGGCACGGGCACGACCGAGTTGACGGCAGGCCCGTGGTTTCCGGTGAAGGTCCAGGTGTACGCGTGCCCGGCCAGTGCCTCCTGGTACCGGCCGGTCAGGTGCTTGCCGATCAGCGCGGGATCGGGGTCGGTGTAGCGGATGCCCTGCTGGCCCGCCAGGACGATGTAGTCGGTATAGGTCAGCCTGCGGATCTCCTCGGCACGCGGCTGGAGGATCGCGGTGGGGTCCTTGCTGTCCAGTGCGGCGGCGGTCCCGGGCGCGTGTGCGAAGGTCTCGGCGACGCTCAGGGTGCGGGCGCGGGCCTCCTGCGTGGCGTCGCGGCGGCCCTCCGCCACCAGGGCGACCGCCCCGGCCGTGACGAGCAGCAGGACGAGACCGAGGACGAAGACGAAGACCTGGCCGGCCACGGTGCGCACATTGAGCAGGGCGCGCAGTTCGCGGACCGGGGACCGGTCGGTCAGGCCCCGGCCGGACGGCGCGGGCGCCTGTTGGCCCGAGCGTCCTCCATCGTGCCGATGCGCAGGCCGGACGGAGCGTCGTAGCCGCGCCCGGAATCGGCCGATACCAGACATAACTTCAGGTCTAGCATGAATCGCACCGGCCCGAGCGGTCGCCGGTCGCCGGTCGGTGACTCAGAACCCGCCCCCGTCGAATCCTCCGCCGCCCCCGAGATCGCCTCCCCCTCCGAAGCCCCCGCCGTCGAAGCCCGAGGAGTCGAAGTCGGCTCCGGAGAAGTCTCCGCCGCTCCAGTCCCCGCCGGAGCCGAAGTCGCCGCCGCCGTACTCCGCCGCGTACGCGGGGCTCGACAGCATGGAACCGAGCGCCGTGCCGACGAGCAGGCCGGGGAGCAGGCCGCCGCCGAAGTAGCCGCCCGCCCACGGACCGTACGCCGGGCCCGCCTCCCAGTACGGGCGGCGGCCGGCGCCGGTGTCGACGGTGCGGCTCAGCGGCTCCTCGCCCGCGCGCAGCCGGACCTCGTCCGCCGCGCAGACCGGGACCTCGCGTGCCGTTCCGCCGGACGGGGACCACCGGACATCGGCGACCGAGGGGCCGTGGCGCGGGTCGAAGAAGCACGGCGGGCGCCGGTCCGGCAGTTCGCCGCCGGTCCGGCGGGCCTCCAGGACGGCGAGGGAGAAGCGGCCGTCCTCCAGCGCCCGGGTCACCCCGCGCACGTCGGACGGACGGCGGGCCGCCGACATGCGGGACTTCGCGGTCTCGTACGAGTCGAGCGCCCGCTCGTAGTCCGCGCGCATGACGTCGTCGGCGCCCGCCTCGGCGGGGTGGAAGTCCAGCCGGTCCAGGGTTTCGCCGTACGCGGTGATGTCCTCGTCCACGACGACCCGGAGCTTGTCGAGCGCGGCCGTCTCCTCGGCCTCCTTGCGCCTCCGGTTGCGGCGGACGACCGCGTAGGCCGTGCCGCCGCCCAGCACCAGGACCGCGCCAAGGGTGACCAGCCCGACGGCGGACGACGATCCGCCGCCGGACGAGCCGCCCCAGGAGGCGGGGGCGCTGCCCCGGGCCTGTTCCACGGCCCGGCCGACGAAGGCGTTCAGCTGCGTCGCGGCGTCGGTGTCCGCGCCGGGCGCCTTCACCGCGGCGGTGAGGTTGTGGACCGCCCGGGTGGACATCACCTGGGGATCGGCGCCCGCGTCGAAGCCGTTGCCGAGGCGGACCGCGTAGACGCCGGTGATTCCGGTGTCGGTGCGCAGGGTGGCCAGCAGGGTCTTCGCGGGGAACGCGGAGCTCTGCGGCAGCACCGCCACGAACACCGGTTTGTCGGCGTCCTTGATCTTCTTCGTCAGGGCGGCGGCCTGACCGGGTGAGAGCTGGCCGGACGCCGCCGGGGCGACGTACACCGGGCTCTTGCGCAGCGCCTGCGCGACGTCGTCGACGGTGGCCGCCCCGGTCGACCCGGGCGCACCGGGCGCCAGGCCGAGGACGGCCGCCGCCAGGATCAGCAGCAGGCCGGCCAGCAACGACGCGAACAGCCTGTTCCGCATACTCCGAAGCTAACCCGGATAGGTGGCGCGTGCGACAGCCCGGCCCGCCGTGCTCATCCGCCCCGGGTGAGGCGGACGGTGTCGCGGTACCACTTGGCGCTGTCCTTCAGTGTCCGCTCCTGGGTCTCGTAGTCGACGCGGACGATGCCGAACCTCTTGTCGTAGCCGTAGGCCCACTCGAAGTTGTCCATCAGCGACCAGGCGAAGTAGCCCCGGACGTCGGCCCCGGCGGCGCGGGCCGCGGCGACGGCGGCGATATGGTCGGCGAGGTAGGCGGTGCGGTCGGCGTCGTGGATCTGCCCGTCCTCGGAGACGGTGTCGTCGAACGCGGCGCCGTTCTCGGTGATGACCGTGGGGACGCCGTAATCCCGCTCCAGGCCCGTCAGCAGGTCGGTGAGGGCGGTGGGAGTGATCTCCCAGTCCATCGCGGTACGCGGCAGGTCGCGCTCCACGCCACGGGTGACGGGCAGACCTTCGGCGTCCACCGGGGAGCCCTCCTCCGTGACGCCGGAGAAGAGGGAGCCGCGGTAGAAATTGACGCCGAGGACGTCGATCGGGGTGGCGATGACGGCCAGGTCGCCCTCCTCGACCGGGAGCGCGGCGTCGCGCATTGCGAGGTCGGCGACGACGTCCTCGGGGTAGCCGCCCCTGACGATCGGGTCCAGGTAGAGGCGGCGGCCCGTCCCGTCGGCGCGGCGGCAGGCCTCGGCGTCCCCGGGGCTGTCGGTCTCGGGGGTGGCGGTGCCGAGGTTGAGCGTGATGCCGAGTTCGAGTGCGTTGCCGCGGGCGGCGGCCGTCCCGCGGATGTGCCGTGCGGCGAGGCCGTGGCCTAGGAGCAGATGGTGGACGGCCCTGATCGCGTCGCCGAAGTCCTGCCGGCCGGGCGCCTGGTTGCCGTACGCGTAGCCGAGCATGGCCGAGCACCACGGCTCGTTCAGCGTGGTCCAGTGCTCGACCCGGTCGCCGAACGCGTCGTACGCGAGGGCCGCGTACTCGGCGAAGCGGTGGGCGGTGTCACGGGCCGGCCAGCCTCCCGCGTCCTCCAGCTCCTGCGGGAGGTCCCAGTGGTAGAGGGTGATCCAGGGGGTGATGTCCCTGCTCTCCAGCTCGTCGAGCAGGCGCTTGTAGAAGTCCAGGCCCTTCGCGTTGGCCGGGCCGCGCCCGCCCGGCTGGATGCGCGGCCAGGCGAGCGAGAACCGGTACGTGTCGACGCCCAGGTCCGCGATCAGCCGCACGTCCTCGGGCATCCGGTGGTAGTGGTCGCAGGCCACGTCGCCGTTCTCGCCGCGGACGACCATGCCGGGCACCCTGCAGTAGGTGTCCCAGATGGACGGCGTCCGGCCGTCCTCGGCGGCGGCTCCCTCGATCTGGTAGGCGGCGGTGGCGACGCCCCAGCGGAAGTCGGCGGGCAGACCGGGAACGGCACGGGCGGCGAGGTCGCGGGCGTGGGCCTGGGAGGTGACGGGGTTCATGGGTCTCCTGTGGTGTGCGTGGGGTCGCTACGAGCGGGGTGCCGCGGTCGCCGGGGGCAGCCGGCAGGCCGCCGTGCGACTACGAGCGGGGTGCCGCGGTCGCCGGGGCGGGCCGGTGCAGCCAGCAGGCCACCGTGCGCGACTCGTCCCCGTCCGGTGCGGCGAGCACCGGGACCTGGCCGGCGCAGACGTCGAGGGCCTTGCCGCAGCGGGGGTGGAAGGCGCAGCCGGCCGGCATCGCGGACAGGTGCGGGGGCGAGCCGGGAATGCCGGTGAGTTCGCGGCGGGGGCCATGCAGTGCGGGGAACGAGTGCAGCAGCCCGTCGCTGTAGGGGTGCTGGGGGTCCCGGTAGATCGCGGCGGCTTCCGCCTCCTCGACGATCCGGCCGCCGTACATGATCGCGATCCGGTCCGAGAACTCGATCAGCAGTGAGATGTCATGGGTGATGAAGACGACCGAGAAGCCCAGCTCCTCGCGGAGCCTGACCAGTTGGCGCAGGATCTGGCGCTGCATGACGACGTCCAGGGCCGTCGTCGGCTCGTCCATGACGACGATCTCGGGCTCCAGCGCGAGCGCCATCGCGATCATCACACGCTGGCGCATCCCGCCGGAGAGCTGGTGCGGGTAGGCGGTGAGCCGGTCGGCGGAGATGCCGACGAGCGCGAGCAACTCCTTGGCCCGAGCGGTCCGTTCGGGCTTCTTCATGCCCGGCCGGTGTGCCCGGAGTACGTCGGTGAGCTGGCTGTGGACCGTGTGCACCGGGTTGAGCGAGTTCATCGCGCCCTGGAACACGATCGACAGCTCCTGCCAGCGGAAGGCCCTCAGCCCCTCGGGCGACAGGGCCAGCAGGTCGAGCGCCGCGCCTTCCCGCCGGTGGTAGTGGACCTCGCCGCCGGTGATCACCCCGGGCGGCGGGAGCAGCCGGGTGACGGCGTACGCGAGGGTCGACTTGCCGGAGCCGGACTCGCCCGCCAGGCCCAGGACCTCGCCCCGGTGCAGGGTGAGGTCGATGTCGCGCAGCGCGTGCACGGCGCCGTCCCCGGTCCCGTAGTCCACGTCCAGTCCGCGGACGGTGAGGACGGGCTCGCTGCTGCTCATGGGCGGGGCTCCTTGTCGTGCGTACGCGCCACGGGGGTGAAGCCGACCCGCATCCGGACCTTCCGGGACGCGCCGGTCTCCGTGCGCAGGCGCGGGTTGACGAACTCGTCGATGCCGAAGTTGATCAGGGCGAGCGACATGCCGAGCAGGGCGATGCAGAGCCCGGCGGGCACGAACCACCACCACGCGCCCTGTGCCAGGGCCTGGTTGGACTGCGCCCAGAACAGCACCGTCCCCCAGTTCCAGTCGGAGATGTCGGCGACACCGATGAAGGCGAGGGTGATCTCGGAGAGGATCGCGAAGATGACGGTGCCGACGAAGCCGGAGGCGATGACGGCCGTCAGATTGGGGAGCACCTCGAAGAAGATGATCCGCCACGTCGATTCGCCGGTGGCGCGGGCCGCCTCGACGTAGTCCCGGCGCCGCAGCGAGAGCGTCTGGGCGCGCAGCACCCGCGCTCCCCAGGCCCAGGAGGTGAGGGCGATGACGGCGGCGATCAGGATGTCGCCCGCGTCGGAGACGAAGCTGGCGATGATGATGATCAGTGGCAGCCCCGGGATGACCAGGAAGACGTTGGAGAGCAGCGAGAGCAGCTCGTCGGCGGTGCCGCCGAGAAAGCCCGCGCTGACCCCGATCAGCACGGAGAGGGCCGTCGCGAGTATCCCGGCGACGAAGCCGACGACCAGGACCCCGCGGGTGCCGACGAGGATCTGCGAGAGCACGTCCTGACCGGTCTGCGTGGTGCCGAACCAGTGTGCGCCGGAGGGCGGTTGGAGCAGTTGGTCGCTCATGGTGTCGGGGTCGTACGGGGCGATCCACGGTCCGACGACCGCGATCACGACGAAGAAGGCGAGGATCCCGAGTCCGATGACGGTCTTGCGGCCACGCAGCAGGCGCGGCCCGCGTCTGCCGGGCGCCCGGGTCCCGGCCGGACCGGTCACGGCGGCCTCGGCGGCCTCGGCGGCAGCGGCGGTGGTCATGGCCTAGGCCTCCCTTCGGGTGCGGGGGTCAAGGAGCAGGTAGATGACATCGGCGAGGAGGTTCGCCGCGAGGACGGAGAGTGTGATGATCAGGAAGACGCCCTGCATCAGGGGGTAGTCCTTCGCGCCCACGGCCTGGAAGAGCTGGTAGCCGATGCCGGGGTAGGAGAAGACCATCTCCACCAGCAGCGTGCCGCCGACGATGAAGCCCAGCGAGAGGGCGAAGCCGGAGATGTTGGGGAGGATCGCGTTGCGTGCCGCGTACCCGAACATCACCCGGCGCTCGGAGAGCCCCTTGGCCTGGGCGACCATGACGTAGTCCTCCGAGGACACCGTCACCATCATGTTCCGCATGCCGAGGATCCAGCCGGCCACGGCGCTGAGCACGATGGTGAGGCCGGGCAGCACCCCGTGGTAGAGCGCGCTGGAGACGAACGGCAGGTCGAAGGCGGGGACCAGCGAGTTGTCGTAGCCACCGGCGGCCGGGAAGATCGGCCACTTCACGGCGAACAGGGCGATGGCGATGAGCCCCAGCCAGAAGTACGGGATGGCCGAGATGAAGGTGGTGACGGGCAACAGGCTGTCCAGCCAGGAGCCGCGCCGCCAGCCGGTGAAGACGCCGATGCCGGTGCCGAGCAGGAAGCTGATCAGCGTGGTGATGCCGACGAGCGCGAGCGTCCACGGCAGCGACTGGGCGATCACCTCGCCTACCGGCGTCGGGAAGAAGGTGAAGGAGAGCCCGAGGTCGCCGTCGAGCAGATGCGACCAGTAGTCGGTGTACTGCTGCCAGAGCGACCGGTGCTCGTCGAGGCCGAAGAGAGCCTTGAGCGACTCGACGGCGTCGGTGTCGAGCTGGCCCTGGAAGCGGGCGAGCAGCGCCTGGACCGGGTCGCCCGGCATCATGCGCGGGATCAGGAAGTTGATGGTGATCGCCGCCCAGGCGGTGACCAGGTAGAAGGCGAGCCGTTGCAGCAGGTATTTCACGCCGCGCCCTCCTTCCCGGGCCCGTGACCGGCCCGCGCACCGTCGGCGTACAGCCAGCAGGCCGCCCACCGGCCGCCTTCGAGGTCGAAGCGGGGCGGCGGTTCGGTGCGGCAGCGCTCCATTGCCGTCGGGCAGCGGGGGTGGAAGCGGCAGCCCGGGGGCGGGGCGATGAGCGAGGGTGGTTCGCCGCTGCCGGTCTCCTCCTGCTCCGCCTCGCCGGCCACCCGGTCCGGGTCGGGCGCGGAGGCGATGAGGAGCTGGGTGTAGGGGTGGGCGGGGCGCTGGGTGACGGACTCGCTGTCACCGCCCTCGACGATCCGGCCCGCGTACATCACCAGCGTCGTGTCCGCGAAGTAGCGGGCCGACGCGATGTCATGGGTGATGTAGAGGATCGCGAGACTCAGCCGCTCCTTGAGGTCCTTCAGCAGGTTGAGCACGCCGAGCCGGATCGAGACGTCCAGCATCGAGACCGGCTCGTCGGCGAGCAGGACCTGCGGATCGGCGCCGAGCGCGCGGGCGATGGCCACGCGCTGGCGCTGCCCCCCGGACAGCTCGTGCGGGAACCTGTCCAGGTACTGCTGGGGCGGGGTCAGCTGGACCCGGTCGAGCAGAGCGGTCAGGTTCTCCTCCAGCTCCGCCTCGCCGCTGCCCGCCCGGCCGTGGATCCGCAGCGCCCGGGTGAGGTGGTAGCGCACGGTGTGCACCGGGTTCAGCGAGGCGAAGGGGTCCTGGAAGATGAGCTGGACCCGGCGTACGTAACCGCGGAAGGACCGGCCCCGTCCGGCCTTCACCGCCGTTCCGTCCAGCCGGATCTCGCCCCCGGTGAGCGGATACAGCTGGGCGAGCAGCCGGGCGACGGTGGACTTCCCGGAGCCGGACTCCCCCACCAGCGCCGTGACGGTGCCGCGCCGCAGTTCCAGCGAGACGTCGTCGACGGCGTGGACGGTACGGCGTCTGCCCATGACGAGGTCGCGTCCGGTACGGCGTACGGGGAAGTGCTTGGTGACTGAGCGTGCTTCGAGCACGACATGGTTCCGTGCGGGCTGTTTCGACATGGCCGGCCCCTGTGTCCCTGTGTCCCTGTGTCCTGTATCCCTTGTCCCTGGCTCTACTTGGCTGGCTTGAGCTTCAGCACGATCTGGAGCGCGGACGGCTGGGTGTGCTGCGGCGGCGCGTACGGGTCGGCCTCGGTGGGCCAGCCCACCCAGTTCTTCGTGGAGTACTCGGCTCCGATGGGGGCGGCGGCCGTCGGGATCATCGGCGCCTGCTCGACCATGATCTTCTGGAGGGTGTTCATGGCCTCGGTGCGGGCGGAGTCCTCGGTGGCGCCGGCGAAGTCCTTGAGCGCCGCGGTGGCCTCCTCGTTCTTGAAGCGGCCGAAATTGCCGAGCTGGGACGCCTTGCCGACGGGCTGGAGCAACGCGCCGTCCATGATGTTCTGGTACATGTCGTACGGGGTGGCGCCGCTGTTGGTCCAGTGCAGGGTGGCGTCGAAGTTGCCGTTGGCGACGTCCGCGCCCCAGGCCTCCGCGGTCTGCGTCTTGACCTTGGCCTCGATGCCGAGCTGCTTGATGTTGTCCTTGATGATCGCGAGACCGGTGATGTAGTCGTTCCAGCCGGCCGGGTCGGTGAAGGTGAGCTTCACCGGCTTGCCGGCCGGGTCCTTCAGCACGCCGCCGCTGAGCTCGAACCCGGCCTCGGCGAGCACCTTCTTGGCGCCCGCCACGTCGGGTGCGGTGGTGGCGCTCCTGTACTCGGGGGCGAGGAAGGACTCACCGGCGGGCAGCGGGATTCCGGTCGGGTTGGTGATCTCCGGATAGAGGGTGGCCTCGGCCTGGGTGTGGATCGCCCTGCGGTCCACGACCATCGCCATGGCCCTGCGCAGTGCCGGGTTGTCGAGCGGCTTGCGGGCGGTGTTGAACCAGAGTCCGTGGACGCCGAGTCCGGAAGGGAACCACAGCTTGTGGTTCTTCGGGTCCTTGGCGATGAACAGCTGCTTGTAGTTGGGCATGAAGACGAACGACCACTCGACCTTGCCGTTGGCCAGCGCCGTGGTCGCCGCGCTGTTGTCGTTGTACGCGGTGTAGCGCAGCTCCTTGACCTCGGTCCTGCCCTTCCAGTACGTGGGCGTGGCGGTCAGTGTGGTGGTCTGCGGGGTGAACGTCTTGAGCTTGTACGGACCGGAGCCGACGGGTGTGCGGTTGGGCCAGGTCTCGGGGTTCTTGACGCCCTGCCAGATGTGCTTGGGCACGATGAACTGCTGGGTGATCTTGTTCTGGTTGACGTACTGGGATTCCTTGAAGGTCAGGACGACCGTCTTGCCCCGCACCGCGATCCCGTCGAACGGGATGCCGTTGCCGTTCAGCGCCGGGTGCTTCTTCAGGAGCTCGAAGGTGTACGCGACGTCGTCGGCGGTCAGCGGCTTGCCGTCGGCCCACTTGGCCCTGGGGTCGAGGGTGAAGGTGACCGCGGTGAAGTTGGAGGCCCACTTCCAGCCGGTGGCCAGCCACGGGGCGGCCTCGTCCGCGGGCCGGATCTGGTTCGTCATGGCGAGCGGCTCGTAGATCATGAAGCGGTAGCCCAGCGTGGCGCCCGCCGAGGTGCTGAGGAACGGGTTGCTGTTGTCGGTCTGCGGCCCGTCCGGCTTGCCCAGGGTCAGTACGCCCGAGGCGCCGCCCCCTTTGTTGGCACCCGAGTTGGCGGACGAGCAACCGGCGGCGAGCGCGGCCACCGCGACGGCGGCAGAGAGCGCTCTCACGGTGGCGTGACGTCGTACGGACATGGCGACTCCAGGGGGAACTGCGGTCGGGAGGATCCGGGGATACGGAAGGGCGGTCGGCCGCAGGTTCCGGCCGGTCCGCTACGGCGCCGAGTGGCGCACGACCAGTTCGGTGGGCAGCACGACCGGTGCGTCGGGTACGGGCGTGCCGCCGAGGTGGGAGAGCAGCAGCCGTGCGGCCGTCTCGCCCATCCGCCGGGTGGGCTGGCGCACGGTGGTCAGTGGTGGTTCGGTGTGCTCGGCCATCGGGATGTCGTCGAAGCCGACCACGGCGATGTCGTCCGGCACGGAGCGCCCGGCCGCGCGCAACGCCCGCAGCACGCCCGCCGCGCTGATGTCGTTGTGCGCGAAGACCGAGTCGAACTGTGCGCCGGAGGCGAGGAGTTGCTCCACGGCCAGCCGGCCGCTGCGTTCGGTGAAGTCCCCGTGGACGACGAGATCGGTGGGCAGGACCGCACGGAATCCGTCCAGCCGGTCGCGTACGCAGCCGAAGTGCCGGGGTCCCGTGACGACCAGGGGCCTGGTGCGCCCGGCGGCCAGCAGATGCCGGGCGGCACTCGCGCCCCCTTCGCGATTGGTGGTCACGACGGAGGGGAATTCGGGGTGGTGGCCTCGGTCGTCGATCAGCACGATCGGCAGGCCGCCGCGGTGCAGTGCGGTGAGATGGTCGAGGGTGTTCTCGGGCTCGACGACCAGCAGCCCGTCGAAGGCGCGCGCCGACACCTGGCCGGTGAAGCGCCGGACCGACTCCGCACCGCGGTTGCACGTGAAGAGCAGCAGCCCGTAATCGGCCGCCTCGACGGTGTCCACGACCCCCTGGAGCACTTCGCCCATCCACGGCCAGGTGAGCGAGGGCACCAGCATGCCAACCGTACGGCTGCTGCCGCGGGCCAGTCCGACGGCGCCCGAGCTGGGTACGTAGCCGAGCTGCGCGATCACTTCACGAACACGGGCGGCCGTGGCACCGTCCACCTCGCCCTTGGCGTTGACGACCCGCGACACGGTCGTCTTGCTGACGCCGGCCTCGCGGGCGACATCGGCGATGGTGACACGCATCGGGACCTCCGGGACAAGGCATGACTACGGAGATGGAACCGGTTCCGGAACCGGTACCGGCGTTGCGGCGTGAGTTAACCCCGCCGGAACAGTGCCGTCAATACTTCACACCGACATTGGTCCGTACCCATCTCCCGTACAGGCAGGACGTGTTGTGCGTTCAGCTTCTGAACGCACCCCGGCACCGAGGGCCGGGGCGCCCGGCCCCGGCCCCCGCTCGGCCGCGCTACTCCGTCGGCTCGACCCCCGCGCGCAGCAGCCCGTAGGTGTACGCGTCCTCCAGGGCCTGCCAGGACGCGGCGATGACGTTCTCCGCGACGCCGACCGTCGCCCAGTCGCCGGCGCCGTCGCCCGTGGTGATGAGGACTCGGGTGGTGGACTCGGTGCCGGTGCGGCCTTCGAGGATGCGGACCTTGTAGTCGATCAGCTCCAGCTTGGCGAGCTGGGGGTAGATCCGCTCCAGGGCGACGCGGAGCGCCCGGTCGAGGGCGTTGACCGGGCCGTTGCCCTCGGCGGTGGCGACGATGCGCTCGCCCTTGGCCCAGAGCTTCACGGTGGCCTCGTTGGCGTGGGTGCCGTCGGGGCGGTCCTCGACGATGGCGCGCCAGGACTCGGTGCGGAAGTAGCGGCGTACCCGGCCCTCGGCCTCGGCGCGCAGCAGCAGTTCGAAGGAGGCGTCGGCGGCCTCGTACGTGTAGCCCTTGAGTTCGCGCTCCTTGACCCGCTCGACGACCCGGCCGACGAGCGCCCGGTCGCCGCCGAGGTCGATGCCGAGCTCCTTGCCCTTGAGCTCGATGGAGGCGCGGCCGGCCATGTCGGAGACCAGCATCCGCATGGTGTTGCCGACCAGGGCGGGGTCGATGTGCTGGTAGAGGTCGGGGTCGACCTTGATCGCGGAGGCGTGCAGTCCGGCCTTGTGGGCGAAGGCGGAAACACCCACATAGGGCTGGTGGGTGGAGGGGCTGAGGTTGACGACCTCGGCGATGGCGTGCGACACGCGGGTCATGTCGGCGAGCGCGCCCTCGGGGAGGACGGTCTTGCCGTACTTGAGCTCCAGGGCGGCGACGACGGGGAAGAGGTTGGCGTTGCCGACGCGCTCGCCGTAGCCGTTGGCGGTGCACTGGACGTGGGTGGCGCCCGCGTCGACGGCGGCGAGGGTGTTGGCGACGGCGCAGCCGGTGTCGTCCTGGGCGTGGATGCCGAGCCGGGCGCCGGTATCGGCGAGCACCGTGGCGACGACGGCCTGGACCTGGGCGGGGAGCATGCCGCCGTTGGTGTCGCAGAGGATGACGACATCGGCGCCGGCCTCGGAGGCGGCGCGCACGACGGCCTTGGCGTACTCGGGGTTGGCGCGGTAGCCGTCGAAGAAGTGCTCGCAGTCCACGAAGACCCGGCGGCCCTGCTCGCGGAGGTAGGAGACGGTGTCGACGACCATCTCCAGGTTCTCCTCGAGGGTGGTGCGCAGCGCGAGTTCCACATGGCGGTCGTGGGACTTGGCGACCAGCGTGATGACCGGAGCACCCGACTCCAGCAACGCCTTGACCTGGGGGTCCTCGGCGGCCTTGCCACCGGCCCGGCGGGTCGCGCCGAAGGCGACCAGTTCGGCGTTCTTGAACTCGATCTCCTGCTGCGCGCGGGCGAAGAACTCGGTGTCGCGGGGGTTGGCGCCGGGCCAGCCGCCCTCGATGAAGCCCACGCCGAAGTTGTCCAGGTGCCGGGCAATGGTCAGCTTGTCCGCGACCGTCAGGTTGATGCCTTCACGCTGGGCCCCGTCGCGCAGTGTGGTGTCGAAGACATGGAAACTGTCGTCGGTGGGCTTGGCCTTGGTGGTCATGCTGGTCTGACTCCTGTCGGATGAGCGGATCCGGACGATCTGGCTCCACTTGCCCCCATCATCCCGCGTGCGCCTCGCGCCGGCCGAGGTGAGGGCCGGAAAACGAAAAAACCCCTCGCGGGTGCGAGAGGTCTGCGCGCGGGTCTGGGGCACGGTGGCCGTGCCGCACGTGGTGGTGCGGGACGGTCACTGCGGACCGGCGCGCCTGCTGCCGATAATCATGGCGTTCGAGGGCACGGAAGCAGTCTTGCACAAGGCTGCCTCCGTGCCCCGCCCCGTCTCAGGATGCGGGCGTGACGCTCGTCGCCCCGGACGGCTCCGTACTTTCCCGGTCCGCGTCCTTGGCGCCGACCCGGCCCAGGTCGATGTCGCGGGTCTCGCGCATGGTCAGGTAGACGACCAGGGAGACCGCCGCGCAGCCCGCCACGTACCAGTAGAAGCCGGACTCGATGCCCGCCTTCTTGAACCAGAGCGCCACGTACTCGGCGGTGCCGCCGAAGAGCGCGTTGGCGATGGCGTACGGGAGGGCGACGCCCAGGGCGCGGATGCCGGTGGGGAAGAGCTCCGCCTTCACACAGGCGTTGATCGAGGTGTATCCGGTGACGACGACCAGGGCGAGCAGCGCCAGGCCGAAGGCGGGCCAGAACGTGCCCGCGTGCTTGAGCATCGTCATGATCGGCACGGTCAGGAAGGTGGAGCCGACGGCGAAGGTGATCAGCAGCGGGCGGCGGCCGATCCGGTCGGAGAGCATGCCGGCCAGCGGCTGGATGCACATGAAGACGAACAGGGCGCAGAAGCTGACGAGCGAGGCGGTGGGCTTGTCCATGCCCGCGCTCTTGGAGAGGAACTTGGAGAGGTAGGTCGTGTACGTGTAGTACGCGACGGTCCCGCCCATGGTCAGCGCCATCACCAGGAACGCTTCGCGCTTGTGCCGCCACAGCGCCTTCAGCGTGCCGCGGTCGTCCTGCTCGGCGGCACCGGACTCCGCGTAGACCTCGGTCTCCAGCATCGAGCGGCGCAGGTAGAAGACGATCGCGGCGCCGAGCGCACCGACGATGAACGGGATGCGCCAGCCCCAGCTGTGCAGGGCCGCCTCGGACATGTTGCGCTGGAGGACGATCTGCAGGCC
Organism: Streptomyces sp. NBC_00012; assembly: GCF_045040875.1. Classification (NCBI taxonomy): domain Bacteria; kingdom Bacillati; phylum Actinomycetota; class Actinomycetes; order Kitasatosporales; family Streptomycetaceae; genus Streptomyces; species Streptomyces sp. NBC_00012. The sequence continues at coordinate 2,656,954 of NZ_CP108309.1, forward strand.
GAGGCCGACGAGCTGTCCCGCGGTCATGGACACGTACTGGAAGCTGGAGGCGAAGCCGCGCCGGTCGGGAGCGGACGCCTCGGTGAGGTACGTGGCGCTGGCGGCGTACTCGCCGCCGACGGACAGGCCCTGGAGCAGCCGGGCCACCAGCAGGACGGCGACCCCGCCGTACCCCGCGACGTCGTACGTCGGTGCGGCGGCGATGAGGATCGCGGAGGCCGACATGAGCGTGACGGTAAGGGTGAGCGCCGCCTTGCGGCCCTTGCGGTCGCCGATCCGGCCGAGCAGCCAGCCGCCGACCGGCCGCATGAAGAAGCCGACGGCGAAGATGCCCATGGTGTTCATGAGATTGGCGGTCTCATTGCCTTCGGGGAAGAACGAATCCGCGAAGTAGACCGCGAAGGTCGCGTACACGAACCAGTCGAACCACTCGACCATGTTGCCGGCCGAACCGACCCAGATTTTCTTCCACTGCTCTCGTCCCATGGTCCGTCACCGTGCCCGAACAGCGGGGAGCGGAACAAGGGCGCAATGCGCAACGATCGCGCGTACTTACGTGCGTTTCGTTCACGGCTCCGCGGCCGCTACCTGACGGTGAGTGAGTCGTCGATGAACTCCCGTACCTGTGCGAGGACTTGGGGACGTCCGGTACCGGGAAGGCCGACCGCGACATGGACGCTGAAGCCGTCGAGCAGGGCACGCAGCCGGGTGGCGAACCGCCCCGCGTCGACCGGGCGGAACTCCCCGGCCGACGCGCCCCCCTCCAGCAGGGCCACCAGGTCGCGGTGCCAGGCGTCCTCGATGGCGGCCTGCCGGGCGCGGGCGTCGTCGTCCGCGTTCTGCGAGCGGTTCCACACCTCCAGCCAGAGCGTCCAGTGCGGATCGCGGGGGCCGTCGGGCAGGTACAGGTCGATGTACCCGTCGAGCCGTTCGCGGGCCGTCGCCGGCCCCGACATCAGGGCGTTCCGCTCCGCGCCGAGCCGTCCCTCGCTCCACTCCAGGGTCTGGAGCAGCAGCTCGTCCTTGGTGCGGAAGTAGTAGAGGAGGTGTCCGCTGCTCATCTGGACCTCGCGGCCGAGTCCGGCCATGGTGAGGCCGTCGAGCCCCCGTTCGGCGATGGTGGCCATGGCGGCGGCCAGCAGTTCCTCACGGGGCGGGGCGGTGTTGCGACGGCGTGGCGCGGGGGGCACGGTTCAGACCTTCGGCTGCTGCTGGGTGATGCAGTGGATGCCTCCACCGCCGGCAAAGATCGTACGTGCGTCGACGAGGGTCACCGTACGGTCGGGGAACAGCTCGCCGAAGATGGCCGCCGCTTCCTTGTCGCGCGGGTCGTCGAAGGCGCAGAGGACCACGCCGCCGTTGCAGAGGTAGTGGTTGATGTAGGAGTAGTCGACCCACTCCCCGTCCGCCTTCAGCACGGTGGGCGCCGGGACCTCGACGACGTTCAGCGAGCGGCCCCGGGCATCGGTGGCCTCGCGCAGGATGCGCACCGTCTCACGGGTGATCTCGTGGTCGGGGTGGGCCGGGTCCGGCTGGACATGGGCGACGACGGTGCCCGGGCGGGCGAAGGCGGCGACGATGTCGACATGGCCGAGGGTGCCGTACGTGCCGTAGTCACCGGAGAGTCCGCGCGGCAGCCAGATGGCCTTCTCGGTGCCGAGCCGGGCGTGTATCTCGGACTCGACCTGCTCACGGGTCCAGTCGGGGTTGCGCTCCTTGCCGAGCTGGACGGTCTCGGTGAGCAGTACGGTGCCCTCGCCGTCCACGTGGATGGCGCCGCCCTCGTTGACCAGCCGGGAGCTCTGCACGGGTACGCCGGAGAGTTCGGCGACGGAGCGGGCGATGTGCTGGTCGTGCTCCCAGTGGGCCCAGTCCTGGGCGCCCCAGCCGTTGAACGTCCAGTCGACGGCGGCGAGCCGGTTCCCGTCGGTGACGAAGGTGGGGCCGATGTCCCGCATCCAGGCGTCGTCGAGGGGGCGGACGGCCAGCTCGACGTCCGGGCCGAGGAGCGCGCGGGCGCCGTCCTCCTGGCCGGGGCCCACCACCATCGTGACGGGTTCGAAGCGGCGCACGGCGCGGGCGACGGTGGCCCAGGCGGCGCGGGCCTCGTCCAGTTCGGCGTCGGTGTCGAAGGTGGGATTGGGGCCCGGCCAGGCCATCCAGGTGCGTTCGTGCGGGGCCCACTCGGGCGGCATGCGGAAGGTCACTTGCGGGTCCTTAGAGGAAGTAGAGGCGGTTGAGGGAGACGGAGTCGGCCGGCTCGGAGCGCAGCGGATCGCCGTCCAGGGTGACCAGACCGCTGCGGGCGTCCACGGCGACCGCTCCGGTACGGGAGTTGTGGATCAGGTCGCCGGGGCCTATGCCCCGGGTGCCGCGCACGCCGACGCGACGGCGGCGGGTGGGCATCGAGTCGGCGCCGAGCTGGGTCGCCGCCTGCGAGACGAAGGCCACCGAGAGGTCGGCGGCGGTGGCTCCGTACGCCCCGAACTGCGGTCCCAGGATCAGGGGTTCGCAGGTGTCGGTGGCGGCGTTCGGGTCGCCGGTGACCCCGTAGGCGGGGAAGCCGGACTTCAGCACGAGCTGCGGCTTGGCGCCGAAGAACTCGGGCCGCCACAGCACGATGTCGGCCATCTTGCCGGTCTCGATGGAGCCGATCTCGTGCGAGAGCCCGTGGGCGATGGCGGGGTTGATGGTGAGCTTGGCGATGTAGCGCAGCACCCGGGCGTTGTCGTCCGCGGGCCCGTCGCCCTCCATCGGGCCGAGCTCGGCCTTCATCTTCCCGGCCATCGCGAAGGTGCGGCGCACCGTCTCGCCGGCCCGTCCCATGCCCTGCGCGTCGGACGAGGTGATGCCGATGGCGCCCAGGTCGTGCAGCACGTCCTCGGCGCCCATCGTCCCGGCGCGGATCCGGTCGCGGGCCATGGCGGCGTCGCCCGGCAGGTCCGTCTTGAGGTCGTGTACGGAGACGATCATCCCGTAGTGCTCGGCGACGGCGTCCCGGCCGAAGGGCAGCGTCGGGTTGGTGGACGAGCCGATGACGTTCTCGACGCCCGCCATCTTCAGGACGTTGGGGACGTGTCCGCCGCCGCAGCCCTCGATGTGGAAGGCGTGGATCGTGCGGCCCTCCAGGACGCGCAGGGTGTCCTCGACCGACAGGCACTCGTTCAGCCCGTCGCTGTGCAGGGCGACCTGGACGTCGTGCTCCTCGGCGACCCGCAGCGCGGTGTCCAGGGCACGGGTGTGGGCGCCCATGTCCTCGTGCACCTTGAAGCCGCAGGCCCCGCCCTCGGCGAGCGCCTCGACCAGCGGAGCCTGGTGGGAGGACGAACCGCGGCCCAGGAAGCCGATGTTGACCGGCCAGGCGTCGAAGGCATTGAAGGCGTGGCGCAGCGCCCAGGGCGAATTGACGCCGACGCCCCAGACCGGGCCGAACTCCTGGCCGATGATCGTGGTGACGCCGGAGGCCAGCGAGGCCTCCATGATCCGCGGCGAGAGCAGATGGACGTGGGTGTCGACGGCGCCCGCCGTCGCGATCATCCCCTCGCCGGAGACGATGGTCGTGCCCGTGCCGACGACGACGTCGACGCCGTCCAGGGTGTCCGGGTTGCCGGCCCGGCCGATCGACGCGATCCGTCCCTCGCGGATGCCGATCGACACCTTGCGGATGCCCTGCACCGCGTCGATGACCAGCACGTTGCTGATGACGACGTCACAGGTGTCGCGGACCGCGGCGGCCTTGAGGTGCAGTCCGTCGCGGGCGGTCTTGCCGAAGCCGGCGAGGAACTCCTCGCCGTACCGCTGCGCGTCGGACTCGACGCGGACGGTGAGACCGGAGTCACCGAGCCTGACCCGGTCCCCGGCGCGCGGGCCGTGGACCGAGGCGTACTCGTGCGGATCGATGCTCATCGCTCAGCTCCCAGGTATCCACAGGCCGCGGCGCGCCGCAGGGCCTCTTCGCGCGCGCCGGGCGCGTCCAGCGGGCCGTCGACCAGGCCCGCGAAGCCGATCGCGATCCGCTCGCCGCCGATCGGCACGAGGCCCACCTCGACGGTTTCGCCGGGGCCGAACCGGACGGAGGACCCGGCGGGGACGCAGAGCCGCATCCCGTAGGCGGCGGCGCGGGCGAAGTCGAGCCGCGGGTTGGCCTCGAAGAAGTGGAAGTGCGAGGTCACGGAGACCGGCACGGTCGCGGTGTTGTGGACAGTCAGCCGCACCGCGGGCTCCGGCTCGGGCGTGGCGGGCCCGGGGACGACGGCCCCCGGCGCGTCGTCGCCCAGTCCGTCACCCAGCGGCCGGGAGACCACGGCGAGCCGGGAGCCGTCGTCGAAGACGGCCTCCACATGGACCTCGGTGACGACGTCGGCGACGCCCGGCAGTACGTCGTCGGGGCCGAGCACGGTCCGCGCCGCCTCGATGGCCTCGGCCAGCCGGCGCCCGTCCCGGGCGGCCTCGCAGACCGTGTCCGCGATCAGCGCGGTCGCCTCGGGGACATTGAGCTTGAGGCCCCGGGCGCGGCGGGCGCGGGCCAGTTCGGCGGCGCCGAAGAGCAGCAGCCGGTCACGTTCCGTCGGAGTCAGTCGCACGTCTCCACACCTCTCGGTTAGAGCAGCACTCTAACTCATGGTTAGAGTGCTGCTCTAAGTATGTGAGAGGGCACACTCCGGGAAGCGGGAGAGCATGTCCCGGCACATACGAAAGCCGCGCCCGGCGGGGAGCTGGGCGCGGCTTTTCGTTCGTACGGGGTCGGCCCGGGGCCGGGGGCCAGGGTCTTTCGTCTGGATCGGGCCGGATCAGGGAGCGGGGTCCGGTGCCGTGCATCGCAAGGCGGAGGAGGGAGTCGACGCGGAGCGTCGGCGACCGACGTCAACGCGGCGAGGTGCGGCACCGGGGCACGCGAGCCCGGCATGATCCAAACGAGAGGCCCTAGCCGAGGGGGTGCATCCAGCCGTGGGTGTCCTCGACGACACCGCGCTGGATGTCGAGCAGGCGCTCACGCAGCTTCATCGTGACCTCGCCGGGCGTGCCGTCGCCCTGGATCCACTCGCCGCCCTCGGACTTGACGGTGCCGACGGGAGTGATGACGGCGGCCGTGCCGCAGGCGAAGACCTCGGTGAGGGTGCCGTTCGCGGTGTCGTCGCGCCACTGGTCGATGGAGACGCGGCCCTCCTCCGACTCGTAGCCGAGGTCGCGGGCGACCTTGAGCAGCGAGTCACGGGTGACACCGGCGAGCAGCGAGCCGGTCAGGGCCGGGGTGACGATCTTGTTCCCGTACACGAAGTACAGGTTCATGCCGCCGAGCTCCTCGACCCACTTGTGCTCGACCGCGTCGAGGTAGGCGACCTGGTCGCAGCCCTTCTCGGCGGCCTCGGCCTGGGCGAGGAGGGACGCGGCGTAGTTGCCGCCGGTCTTGGCGTCGCCCATGCCGCCGGGGACGGCGCGGACCCGGTTCTCGGAGAGCCAGATCGAGACCGGCTTCACACCGCCGGGGAAGTACGCGCCGGCCGGCGAGGCGATCACCAGGAACAGGTACTCGTTGGCGGGCCGCACGCCGAGGCCGATCTCGGTCGCGATCATGAACGGGCGGAGGTAGAGGGACTCCTCGCCGCCGTGCGCCGGAACCCAGGCCTCGTCCTGCTTGACCAGCGCGTCACAGGCCGCGATGAACGTCTCGACGGGCAGCTCCGGCATGGCCAGCCGGCGGGCGGACGCCTGGAAGCGCTTGGCGTTGGCCTCGGGACGGAAGGTGGCGACCGAGCCGTCGGGCTGGCGGTAGGCCTTGAGGCCCTCGAAGATCTCCTGCCCGTAGTGCAGGGTCATGTTGGCGGGGTCGATCGACAGCGGCGCGTACGGCACGAGCTGGGCGTCGTGCCAGCCGCGGCCCTCGGTCCACCGGATCGTCACCATGTGGTCGGTGAAGCGGCGGCCGAATCCGGGATTGACCATGCTCGCCTCGCGCTCCGCGTCGGACAGTGGGGTCGAGGAGGGCTTGAGCTCGATCGTGGGCGTCGTCATGAGTGCGTGTCCTTCACCGTTGTGTGTGTTGGACCGCGCTCACGCCGCTCCTGCCAGACAGGTGCTAGGACGTCCGAGTTTTGTTGCGAGCCACGGCCCCGTTCGATTATCGCTCCCGGGTGGCCGTGCACGAAACGGCACGATTGCGGTCCAGTGGTCGATGGTGGCACCCGGGGCCGCACAAGGTGAAGCCGCCGGGTGCGGTGGTTGCCCGGCGGCTTCGAAACGGAGTCGTCGGGTCAGTTCGCTACGCGTACCGCGAGCGCGTCGCCGATCTCGTCGGTCGTACGGGCGGCCGCGCCGTCGCGCTCCGCGAGGTCCGCGGAGACGGCGTCCTCGATGCGCACGGCCTCGGCCTCGTAGCCGAGGTGGCGCAGCAGGAGGGCGACGGAGAGGACCGTGGCCGTCGGGTCGGCCTTGCCCTGGCCCGCGATGTCGGGGGCGGAGCCGTGGACCGGCTCGAACATCGACGGGAAGGTGCCCGTCGGGTTGATGTTGCCGGACGCGGCCAGGCCGATGCCGCCGGTCACGGCAGCGGCGAGGTCGGTGAGGATGTCACCGAAGAGGTTGTCGGTGACGATGACGTCGAAGCGCTCCGGCTGGGTGACGAAGAAGATCGTCGCGGCGTCGACGTGCAGATAGTCGGTGGTGACCTCGGGGTACTCGGTCGCGACCCGGTCGAAGATGTTCTTCCACATGTGGCCCGCGTACACGAGGACGTTGTTCTTGTGCACCAGCGTCAGCTTCTTGCGCGGGCGGGCGTTCGCCCGCTCGAACGCGTCCCGGACGACGCGCTCGACGCCGTACGCGGTGTTGACGCTGACCTCGGTGGCGACCTCGGCCGGCGTACCGGTGCGCAGCGAGCCGCCGTTGCCGGTGTACGGGCCCTCGGTGCCCTCGCGGACGACGACGAAGTCGATGTCCGGGCGGCCGGCCAGCGGGGTCGCGGTGTTCGGGAACAGCTTCGAGGGCCGCAGGTTGATGAAGTGGTCGAAGGCGAACCGCAGCTTCAGCAGGAGCCCGCGCTCCAGGACGCCCGACGGCACGGAGGGGTCACCGATCGCGCCGAGCAGGATGGCGTCATGGCCCTTGAGGGCTTCGAGCTCCGCGTCCGGGAGGGTTTCTCCGGTGCGGTGCCACCGCTGGGCGCCAAGGTCGTACTCCTTGGTCTCCAGCTTCACATCCTGCGGGAGAACAGCGCCTAGGACCTTGAGGCCCTGGGCCACGACCTCCTGGCCGATTCCGTCACCGGGGATCACTGCGAGATTGATGCTGCGAGACATGTCCGCACCCTACTGCGCGTCCCACCCCATGACACATCACGTCCACCATACGGACGCATGGGGAGCTGTATGTGTACCGTTCACCTACCCGACGGTACGGCGTCGGGCGACGGGTGGCTGTTCTGGTCCATGGACATCCCCCGATTCGGAATCCCCGAGAAGCTCGCCGGCCGCATGAGCATGGCCGAGCAGCACGACCATCTGCGCACCCGGCTGACCCGGCGCGGCGTACTGCGTACGAGCGCGGCGACCGCGGCGGTCGCCGGTGCCGGCTCGGCACCTCTCTCGCCGCCTCGCCCGCGTACGCCGCCCCCACCGTGCTCACCTCGCGCCACAGCTCCACCCGGGTGGACGGATCGCTGGTGGCGCCGTTCGGCCGGCACCTGGCGTACGGCGCCGACCCGAGGACGCAGCTGGCGGTCTCCTGGCAGGTCCCGTTCGCCGTGAAGCGGCCGACATCCGGATCGGCCACAAGCCGTGGGCGCTGAGCCGCCGGATCGACGCCGAGGTCCGCCACCTGACCACCCCGGAGCTGAACGGCGGCAGGATCGCGGCCGCCGAGCAGTTCTACGTGCACGCGAGCCTGGAGCGGCTGCAGCCCGGCACGACGTACTACTACGGCGTCGGCCACGACGGCTTCGACCCCGCCGACACCCGCAACCTGGGCACGCTCGGCACCTTCACCACCGCGCCCGCGCGCGCCGGGGCGTTCACCTTCACCGCCTTCGGCGACCAGGGCGTCAGCTACCACGCGCTCGGCAACGGCCAGCTGATCCTGGGCCAGAACCCGGCGTTGCACCTGCACGCGGGCGACATCTGCTCCGCCGACCCGTCCGGCTCCGGGCAGAGCACCGACACCTACGACGCCCGCACCTGGGACCAGTTCCTGGCGCAGACGGAGACCGTGGCCAAGACCGTGCCGTGGATGGTGACCACCGGCAACCACGACATGGAGGCCGGGTACTCGCCGGACGGCTACGGCGGCCAGAACGCCCGCTGGACGCTGCCCGGCAACGGCCCCGACCCGGTGAACCAGCCCGGCGCCTACTCTTTCGTGCACGGCAATGCGGCTGTCGTCGCCCTCGACGCCAACGACGTCTCGTACGAGATCCCGGCCAACTTCGGGATCAGCGACGGCAAGCGGACCCGCTGGCTGGACCGGCGCCTCGGCGAGCTGCGGGCCCGTCACGACATCGACTTCGTGGTGGTCTGCTTCCACCACTGCGCCTTCTCGACGACCAACGCGCACGCCTCCGACGGCGGGGTGCGCGACGCATGGGTGCCGCTCTTCGAGAAGCACCAGGTGGATCTGGTCATCAACGGCCACAACCACGTCTACGAGCGCACCGACGCGATCCTGAACAACACCGTCCGGCGCAGGGTGCCGATCGGCGAGCGCACCGACCCGACGCGGGACGGCATCGTGTACGTCACCGCGGGCGGCGCGGGCAAGGCGCTGTACGACTTCCCGGCACCGGACAGTTACGAGGGCACGTCGCGGACCGGGAGAGCGTGGACAGGTACCACGTGGTCAAGGGCGGCGGGAAGGCGGCGGAGACCGTGGAGTGGTCCCGGGTGCGGTACACCGGCTTCTCGTTCCTGGCGGTGGAGGTGCAGCCCGGCCGGCACGCCCGGATGAAGGTCAGCGCACTCGCCGAGACGGGCGAGCGCATCGACCACTTCGAGATCAGCCGGGGCTGACCGCCCGTCGGGCCGGTCCGGTGACCGGCCCGTTCAGCCGGTCTCAGTGGCCTGTGGAGCCGCCGTTGTCCCTTCGGTCGAGAGCCCGCTGGAGGGCGGCGGCGGCATTCCGGCGCTCCGACTCGGTCGGGCGGTGGGCACGGCGGACACGGCGGACAGTCGTCTGGACCATGATGGATCGACTCCTTGAGATCGCGAGGATTTCGAGATCGAACATCGTGAAGATGATTTCGAGATCGGGATTTCGAGGCGCCGGAAAGGGCGGGGAGCGGGCGCCGCAGGGGTTGCCTGCACAAGGGCGCGCACTCACGACCGCCAGTCGCTGGATCTAGCGAGACGTTCGGCTCCTACAAAGCTAAGGCAGCCCGGCCGGTCTGTCTCCACAATTACTCGGACTTCCTACTATCTGAGACGGGGGTTTACGACCGGCCGTCCCCGGATCCTTGGTCCGAGCCCCGAATTCTGGCGATCGTGCCTGCTCAGGGTGGGTGCGCCGGGCGGACATTCCCCCGCTCCGGGCGGGTGTCGCCCACATCACGTCCCCGTCCCGCCGGTCGAGGAACAGCGTCCCGGAGCCGGTGGGCAGCCCGCGGCCGGCCGCGCCGCATACGTAGGTGCTGCCCTCCTTCCCCCAGCCTCTCGGCCACCGGATACTCAGTGGGCATTTGAGTACCTGCCACGTGTCGAAGGACTGTGCGTCGCACGACAGTTGGACACATGAACGGCCTCTACGCTCTCAAGCCCTGGTACGCGGACCGGCTCTCCGGCGCCCGCGCCTCGCTGGTCCGCCGTGAGGTGTCGCCCGACACCCTCACCGCGGCCGGCGTGGTCTCGGCGGCCGGTGCCGCCGTCGCGCTGGCCTGGCTGCCCGCCCCGCTCGCCGCCCTGCCGGTCGCCCTGCTGCTCGCGGCCCGGCTCGCCTTCGCCAACCTGGACGGCGCGCTGGCCCGCGACACCGGCCGGACGACCCGGCGCGGCGCGGTGCTCAACGAGCTCGGTGACCGGGCGGCGGATCTGGTCGTGCTGGCCGGCTTCCTGGCGCTCGCCCCGCTGTGGCTGGTGGCGGTGGCCGGGCTCGCGGCGACCCTGCCGTCCTGGGTGTCGCTGGCCGGTGCGGCGGCGGGCGCGCCCCGGCGCAACGGCGGCCCGGTCGGCAAGACCGAACGCTGCCTGCTGGTCGTGGTAGCGGCGGCGAGCGGCTGGGCCGTACCCGTCCTGATCGTGATCGCCGCCGGTTCGCTGCTCACCGCGGCGTTCCGGCTGGCGGGCCTGTGGCGGGAGCTGGCATGAGCGCCGTACTGATCGCCGAGGAGGCCGCGGCGCGGGCCGTGCCACTGGTCGCGGGGGTGCTGGGGGCGGGCGGTGTCGCCGTCGCCGTACTGCCGTCGAAGGTCCGGATGCGGGCCGAGCTGCGAAGGCGCTGGCGCACCTGGGCGCTGGTGGCGCCGGTCTTCCTGGGGGCGTACTTCCTGGGCGGCGGCGGGACGTTCGCGCTGGCCGCCGGGCTCGGGGTGGTCGCGGCGGGCGAGTTCGCCCGGATGGCGGGGCTGCGCCGGGGCGACCTCACGGTGCTCGTGGCGGCCGCGGTGGCACTCCCCGCGCTGGCCTGGCTGGCGCCGCGGTTCCTCGACATCCGGGCGGCGGCGCTGCTGCTGGTCGCGGCGGCGCTTCCGTCCGTACTCGGCGGGGACGACCGGGCCGGCTTCACCCGCACCGCGCGCACCGCCTTCGGGCTGCTGTGGATCCCGGTCGCGCTGACCGGTCTGGTGACGCTCGGGGACACGGCGGTCGCGGTGGGGCTCGCGGTGGCGCTCGGCGATGTCGGCGCCTGGTGCGGCGGTACGGCGCTGGGGCGCCGGGGTCCGCTCGCCCGGCCGCTGTCGCCGCTCTCCCCCAACAAGACCTGGGCGGGGGTGCTCGGCGCGGCGGTGGCGACGGCCCTGCTGCTGCTCGTGCTCGGCGAGTTCGCGTTCCCGCTGTGGGCCTCGGTGATCGGCGGCTGTGTCCTGGGTGACCTGCTCGAATCGATGGTCAAGCGCGAGTCGGGCGTGAAGGACGCGGGCAACTGGCTGCCCGGCTTCGGCGGCCTCCTGGACCGGATCGACTCCCTGCTGGTGGCCCTTCTCCTGGCGATGGTGACGACATGACCCGCACCCTCGCGCACGTACCCGGCCGGGTCACGCTGCCCGCACGCTCCCGGTTCGCCGCCGCGCTCCGGCGCGGCCTGTGGTGGGGCGTACTCAGCCTCACCGGCGGGGTGGAGCGGCGCGGCCGGCTGCCGCGCGGCGGCTGCGTGGTCGTCGCCAACCACTCCTCGCACGCGGACACGGCGGCGCTCCTCGCCGCGCTCGACGCCCGGCACACCCCGGCGATCGGTGCGGCCGCCGACTACTGGTTCGCCTCGCCGTGGCGGCGCCGCATCTGCCGCCGGCTCGCGGCCGGGTTCCCGGTGCGGCGCAGTGGCGGCGGCATGGACGACCTGCTGTCCATGGCGGACGAGCTCCGCTCCGGCCGGGCGGTCGTCCTGTTCCCGGAGGGGACCCGTGGCAAGGACGGTGAGCTGGGTTCCTTCCATCGCGGCGCGCTCGTGCTGGCCGAGCGGGCCGGGGTCCCGGTGGTGCCGGTGGGGATCGCGGGCACGGACCGGCTGCTGCCCAAGCACGGCCGGCTGCGCTCGGCGCTGGTGCGGGTGACGATCGGTGACCCGCTGCCGTCGACGACCGGTCCGCGGGAGGCCCGCGACGCGGTGGTCGCGCTGCACGCGCGTACGGTCGCCGAGCCGCTGCGGGACTCGGCGACGCGGCGCCGGGTGGCGTCGGTCGTCACCTCGCGCCGGGGTGTCCCGCTGGCGTTCGTGTGGGCGCTGGCGGAGGCGCTGAGCTGGCCGCTGATGCCGGAACTGCTGCTGGGCGCGGTCTGTGTGGCGGTGCCGCGGCAGGCACTGCGGATGTCGCTGGGCGCGCTCGCCGGCAGCCTGGCCGGGGGCCTGCTCGCCCTTCAGCTGGCCTCGGCCGGTGTGCACCTGCCCGCCCCGCTGACCACGGACCGGATGCGGGCGGAGGTCCGGGCCGAACTCGCGCTGGAGGGGGCGTCGGCGGTGCGGCATCAGCCCTGGAACGGCATTCCGTTCAAGGTGTACGGGGCCGGGGCGGGCCGCGCCGGTGTGCCCGCGCTCGACTGGCTCACCGCTTCGGCGACGGCACGGGGCTCCCGGACGCTCACCGTGGGGCTCGGCTTCGCCGCCTTCGGGCTGCTGATGCGCCGCCACCGCCGCCAGTACGGCCGCTACCTGGTCCTGCTGGGCGGCGGGTTCGCGGCGGGACTGTCACTGATCGTGAACGGCTGGGGCTGACCTGGCCACCGTAGGGACGGGGACTGTCAGTGGGTGCCCCTACTGTTCGGGAGCAGGGGGCCTGTCGGACGGCGGCCCGGCGGGAAGGGACAAGGATGAGCTTCAGCATGCAGGCACGGGCCGTTCCGGCCGCCCTGCTGCCGCAGGACTTCGCGGCGGTGTGGGCGGTCTTCGCCGACACGGACGACGAACTCGACCGCCTGGAGACGGATCTGCACATCTCCAAGGACTTCTCCGACGTGCACGAGCTGTGCCTCACCGCCCCGCCCGGCCACGGCAGCGGGGAGCTCCCCGTATTCGGCGGGGACATCCACGAGGACCCGGCCGGTATCGAGGCGCCGTCGCTCACGCTGACCGCGGCGCAGGTGCGGGAGACGGTGGAGTTCCTCCGCACCCATCCGTTCGACGGGCTGTGGGACGCGGCCTCCGGTGGCGTCGCCGCGCACTGGGGCTGGCCGGAGCCCGAGGTCCGCGCCGTGTTCGCCGCCCACTTCCGGCGGTTGGTGGACTTCTACGAACGCACGGCGGGCGGGGGCGACGCGGTGGTGAAGCGATTCCTGTACTGAGGGGCGGCCCTGGAATGGAAACCGCCTCCCGGCCGGCAGGGGAACCGGGCGGGAGGCGGAATTCGTGGCGGGGCGCCAGGGGTGGGGCGCCCCGGGGGATCAGCCCTGGTGGGGGTAGGTGTACTCGGTCGGCGGGACCAGCGTCTCCTTGATGGCCCGGGTCAGGGTCCAGCGCTGCAGGTTCTGCGGGGCGCCCGCCTTGTCGTTCGTGCCCGAGGCACGGCCGCCGCCGAAGGGCTGCTGGCCGACGACGGCGCCGGTCGACTTGTCGTTGATGTAGAAGTTGCCCGCGGCGTACCGCAGCTTCTCCATCGTGTACGCGGCCGCGGCGCGGTCGTTCGAGATGACGGAACCGGTCAGCGCGTAGTCGGAGACCGACTCCATCTGCTCCAGCATCTCGTCGTACTTGTCGTCCTCGTAGACGTGCACGGCGAGGATCGGGCCGAAGTACTCGGTCGTGAAGACCTCGTTCGAGGGGTCGGTGCACTCGATGACGGTCGGGCGGACGAAGTAGCCCACCGAGTCGTCGTACGTGCCGCCCGCGACGATCGTGCAGGACGGGTCGGCCTTCGCCCGGTCGATCGCGGCCTTGTTCTTGGCGAACGAGCGGTCGTCGATGACGGCGCCGATGAAGTTCGACAGGTCGGTGACGTCACCCATGGTGATGGAGTCGACCTCGGCGGCGAACTTCTCCTTGAAACCGGAGTTCCAGATGGAGGCCGGGACGTACGCCCGGGAGGAGGCCGAGCACTTCTGGCCCTGGAACTCGAAGGAGCCACGGGTCAGCGCGGTCTTCAGGACGGCGTGGTCGGCCGACGGGTGGGCGACGACGAAGTCCTTGCCACCGGTCTCGCCGACGAGCCGCGGGTAGGTGCGGTAGTTGGCGATGTTGCTGCCGACCGTCTTCCACAGGTGCTGGAAGGTGGGGGTCGAGCCGGTGAAGTGGATACCGGCCAGGTCGCGGTGGTTCAGGGCCACCTCGGAGACGGCGATGCCGTCACCGGTCACCAGGTTGATGACGCCCTTGGGCAGCCCGGCCTCTTCCAGGAGCTGCATCAGCAGCACGGCGGCGTGGGTCTGCGTCGGGGACGGCTTCCACACCACGACGTTGCCCATGAGGGCGGGGGCGGTGGGCAGGTTGCCCGCGATGGCCGTGAAGTTGAACGGCGTGATCGCGTAGACGAAGCCCTCCAGCGGCCGGTGGTCCATGCGGTTCCACACGCCCGGCGAGTTGGCCGGGGGCTGCTCGGCGAGGATCTGGCGCGCGTAGTGCACGTTGAAGCGCCAGAAGTCGACGAGCTCGCAGGGGGTGTCGATCTCGGCCTGCTGCGCGGTCTTGGACTGACCGAGCATCGTGGAGGCGGCCATCGTCTCGCGCCACGGGCCGGACAGCAGCTCGGCGGCGCGCAGGATGATCGCGGCGCGGTCGTCGAAGGACATCGCGCGCCAGGCCGGGGCGGCGGCGAGCGCGGCGTCGATCGCGTCCTGCGCGTCCTTCTGCGTGGCATTGGCGAACGTGCCGATGACGGCCTTGTGGTTGTGCGGCTGCACGACGTCGAAGCGCTCGCCGCCGCCCATCCGCTGCTCGCCACCGATGGTCATCGGAAGGTCGATCGGGTTCTCGGCGAGCTCCTTGAGCTTCACCTCCAGGCGGGCACGCTCCGGGGAGCCCGGGGCGTAGGAGTGGACCGGCTCGTTGACCGGCGCGGGGACCTGGGTGACAGCGTCCATGGTGTCCGTTGCTCCTTTGGGAGAGAGGTGGAGGGGTGCTCAGCCCTTGGTGAGGATGGAGCGGCCGAAGAACAGCAGGTTCGCCGGCTTCTCGGCGAGGCGGCGCATGAAGTAGCCGTACCAGTCGGTGCCGTACGCCGTGTAGACGCGCATCCGGTGGCCCTCGGCCGCGAGCCGGAGGTGCTCCTCGCTGCGGATGCCGTACAGCATCTGGAACTCGTACTCGTCCAGTTTGCGCCCGGCCTTGCGGCCCAGCTCCTGGGCGATGGCGATCAGGCGCGGGTCATGGGACCCGATCATCGGGTAGCCCTCGCCCTCCATGAGGGTTCGCAGGATGCGCACGTACGCCTTGTCGATCTCGGCCTTGTCCTGGTACGCGACGGAGGCGGGCTCCTTGTAGGCGCCCTTCACGATGCGCACGCGGCTTCCGGCGTCGGCCAGGCGGCGGGCGTCGTCCTCGGTGCGGAACAGGTAGGCCTGGATCACGCAGCCGGTCTGCGGGAAGTCCTTCCGCAGCTCCTCGTGGATGGCGAACATCGAGTCGAGGGTGGTGTGGTCCTCTGCGTCCAGCGTGACCGTGGTGCCGATCGCGGCGGCGGCCTCGACGACCGGGCGGACGTTGGCGAGCGCCAGCTCGTGGCCGCCGTCCAGCGCTTGGCCGAACATGGAGAGCTTGACGGACATCTCGGCCTTGGTGCCCAGGCCCAGGTCCTTGAGGCGCTCGATCAGTTCGAGGTAGGCGTCGCGGGCCGCGGCGGCCTGCTCGGGAGTGGTGATGTCCTCGCCGACCACGTCGAGGGTGACTTCGAGGCCCTTGCCGGTGGCGTCTTCGATGATCGGGATGACCTGGTCGACGGTCTCACCGGCGATGAACCGGTCGACGACCTGCTTGGTGCCAGGTGCGGCCGAGACGAAACGGCGCATCTTGTCGCTGCGGGACGCGGCGAGAATCACGGGACCCAGCACGGGGCACCTCCACGGAAAGTACGAACGAAGGCCATACCGGAAGATGGGGAACAGACCGGTACAGCACGGAGAACCACCGTGAAATCTAAGGATCTCTCCGATCGTGTGCCATCGACAGCTGTCACGCATCCGTTCCCCGGTTCTCAGACATATGTCTGAAGGGGTGCGAGAATGGCCGGGTGAAGGGCGATTACCAGGAGCTGGTCGACGAGATCTCCGGGCTGCTCGGCGCTCCCGCGACGCTGGAGAACCGGGATTTCGGCCTGGTCGCCTTCGGCGCCCACGACAGCGACGACGACACCGCGATGGACCCGGTCCGCACCCGGTCGATCCTGACCCGCCGCTCCACGCCCGCCGTCCGAGCCTGGTTCGAGGGCTTCGGCATCACCCGCGCCACCGGCCCGGTCCGTATTCCGGCGGCCCCGGAGGCCGGGGTCTTCCGGGACCGGATCTGTCTGCCGGTACGCCATCGGGGTGCCGTGCTCGGTTACGTATGGCTGCTCGACGCGGACCCCGGACCGACCGACGAACAGCTCAAGGCCGCGATGGAGGTGGCGGCCCGGATCGGGGCGCTGCTCGCCGAGGAGTCACGGGCGGGCACCGATCCGTCCCGGGAGTTCGGCGCGGTCCTGACCGCCGGGCGGGGCTGGCAGCGCGACATGGCGGTGGCCGCGCTGGACGAGGCGCTGGGGCCGGACGCGAAGGGGCTGCACACGGTGGTGTGCGTGCTCCCGTGGCCGGACGATCCGCCGTCGGTCCGTACGGTCCCGTCGGCGGCGGCGCTGTCCTCGGTGCCCGGGGCCGGGGGGCTCCCCTCGCTGGCCGCGCTGGTCCGGCTGCGTTCCACCGATGTCCTCGATCCGGCGCTGGCCGCCGCCGACCGGCTGCGTTCCGCCGCGGGCCGGGGCGCCACCGCCGGGGTCTCGGTGCCCCGCCGGGGTCTCGCGGAGCTGGCCGCGGCCTGGCACGAGGCGGTGGCCGCCGCCCGCGCGGCGACGGCCGAGTCCCGCTTCGGCCCGGTCGCGCAATGGCCGGCGATCGGGCCGTACCGGCTGCTGACCTCGCTCCCCGCGGAAGCGGTCGCGGACCCGGTGGTCCGCACCCTGCTCACCCCGCCGCACAAGGATCTGGCCCGCACCGCCGAGGTGTTCCTCGACTGCGCGGGCCAGGCGTCCCGGACGGCCGCCGCACTCGGCGTCCACCGCCAGACGCTCTACTACCGGCTCTCCCGGATCCAGCAGCTCACCGGCCTCGACCTCAACGAAGGCGAGGACCGACTGCTGCTGCACATGGCCTTGAAGAGCGCGCGGCTCGGAGGCTAGGCGCTCTCGTCCGGATCCGCCCGGCCCTCCAGCACGACCTTCAGACCGTCCGTCAAGTCCTGTGCGGACGGGGCGGATTCGCTGTCCATCAGCCACTGGACCATCACGCCGACGAGCAGCGCCTGGCAGAACAGCCCGGCCACCCGCGCCTTCTCGGGGTCCTTCTCCGGGTCGATGCCGAGCATGTTCTCGGCGAGCCCGTCACGACCTTCGCGCTGCGGGCCCAGGAGGGCCTTCCGCAGTTCCGGGTCCCGGTCGATCCGGGAGACGACCTCCATCTGGAGCTGCCAGACGGACCGGGCCTCCTCGAAGCTGTCGATCACCCGCCGCCAGGTGTCGCGGAACTGGTCGAGCGGCGGCCGGGACGCGTCGTCGCTCTCCTCGCGCTCCTCCTCCTCGGTGAGCACATCGCCCCACTCCTCCGTCACCTTGAGGAAGGCGAGGTTGAGCAGCGCCTCCTTGGAGCCGTAGTGGTAGCCGATGGAGGCGAGGTTCGTACCGGAGGCGGCCACGATGTCGCGTGCCGTCGTCCGGGCGTACCCCTTCTCCAGCAGGCAGCGCTTGGCGCCTTCGAGCAGATCCTCACGATGTCCCATGATGGCAGCGTACCCGGCATGCAGACGTTCGTGTAAGACGGACGTCTAGATGCCGGGTACGCGGAGGGGCTCCGGAACCGTCAGTCGGTCAGGTTCACCGTGCGGGCCGAATTGGCACCGATCTCGGTGGAGATCTCGGCGAGCACCGACGCCGGGACGTCGTCGTCGACGGTGAGCACGACCAGCGCCTCGCCGCCCGCACCCGTCCGCGAGACCTGCATGCCCGCGATGTTCAGACCGGCCTCACCGAGGATCCGGCCGACCGTGCCGACGACACCGGGACGGTCCTCGTAGCGCAGCACCACCATGTGGTCGGCCAGCGCCAGGTCCACGTCGTACTCACCGACGGCGACGATCTTCTGAAGGTGCTTGGGTCCGGCCAGCGTGCCGGAGACCGAGACCTCCTCGCCGCCCGAGAGCGTGCCGCGCACGGTGACCACGTTGCGGTGGTCGGGCGACTCGGAGCTGGTGGTGAGGCGGACCTCGACACCGCGCTCCTGCGCGAAGAGCGGGGCGTTCACATACGACACGGTCTCGTCGACGACGTCCTCGAACACGCCCTTGAGCGCGGAGAGTTCGAGCACCTTGACGTCGTGCTGGGTGATCTCGCCGTACACCTCGACATCGAGGCGGACCGCGACCTCGCCCGCGAGCGCGGTGAAGATCCGGCCGAGCTTCTCGGCGAGCGGCAGCCCCGGGCGCACGTCCTCGGCGATCACGCCGCCCTGGACGTTGACCGCGTCCGGCACGAGCTCACCGGCGAGGGCCAGGCGCACGGACTTGGCGACCGCGATGCCCGCCTTCTCCTGGGCCTCGTCGGTGGAGGCGCCGAGGTGCGGGGTGCAGACGACCTGGTCGAACTCGAACAGCGGGGAGTCCGTGCAGGGCTCCTTCGCGTACACGTCGAGGCCGGCGCCGGCGACGCGGCCCTCCTTGAGCGCGGAGGCGAGCGCCGCCTCGTCGACGATGCCGCCACGGGCGGCGTTGACGATGCGGACCGAGGGCTTCACCTTGTGCAGCGCCTCGTCGCCGATCAGGCCGAGCGTCTCGGGGGTCTTGGGCAGGTGCACCGTGATGAAGTCGGCGACCTCCAGCAGCTCGTCGAGCGTGAGGAGCTTGACGCCCATCTGCGCGGCGCGCGCCGGCTGCACATAGGGGTCGTACGCGACGATCTTCATGCCGAAGGCCGACATGCGCTGCGCGACCAGGACGCCGATGCGGCCGAGGCCGACGACACCGAGAATCTTCTCGCTGAGCTCGACGCCGGTGTACTTGGAGCGCTTCCACTCGCCGTTCTTGAGGGCGGTGTTGGCCTGCGGGATGTTGCGCGCGGTGGCGACCAGCAGACCGCAGGCCAGCTCGGCGGCGGTGACGATGTTGGAGGTCGGCGCGTTGACGACCATCACGCCGGCCTTGGTGGCTGCGGAGACGTCGACGTTGTCCAGACCGACGCCCGCGCGGGCGACGACCCTCAGCTTCTTCGCGGCGGCGATGGCCTCGGCGTCGACCTTGGTGGCGGAGCGCACCAGGATGGCGTCGACATCGGCGATCGCCGGGAGAAGCTCGGCGCGGTCCGCGCCGTTGCAATGCCGGATGTCGAAATCCGGGCCCAGCGCGTCAACCGTGGCGGGCGACAGCTCTTCAGCGATGAGTACGACAGGTTTCGAGCTCACGTGAGTCCTCACAGGTCCAGTGCGGACGGCCGTCCCGACGGCCGCAGGCGGTGGAGGGGCTTGCCGCGTGGAAGACGCACGACACTGTGGGCCTGACGCGTGTATGTGTGGAGAAGTGTAGTCATGCGCCAGGACGCATACTGCGCCCCGTTGGAAGGATCACCCACACGGGGGTGGACGACTTGTACACACGTACGACGCCGCTTCTTCCAGCGGTGAAGAAGAAACGCGCCCCGGGGGCGGGTCCATGGACCCGCCCCCGGGGCGTCGGTGTTACGCGTCCTCGTCGTTGACCCAGCTCATGAGCTTGCGCAGCTCGCGGCCGGTGGTCTCCAGGAGGTGGTCGCTGTCGGCCTTCTTGTACTCGTTGTACTTGGGCAGACCGTTGTGGTACTCGGCCATCCAGTTCTTGGCGAAGGTGCCGTCCTGGATCTCCGCGAGGATCTTCTTCATCTCGGCCTTGGTGGCGTCGGTGATGATCCGCGGGCCGGTGACGTAGTCGCCCCACTCGGCGGTCTCCGAGATCGACCAGCGCATCTTCTCCAGGCCGCCCTCGTACATCAGGTCCACGATGAGCTTCAGCTCGTGCAGGCACTCGAAGTAAGCGATCTCCGGCTGGTAACCGGCCTCGGTCAGCGTCTCGAAACCGGCCTTCACCAGAGCGGCGGTGCCACCGCAGAGCACGGCCTGCTCACCGAACAGGTCGGTCTCGGTCTCCTCGGTGAACGTCGTCTTGATCACACCGGCGCGGGTGCCCCCGATGCCCTTCGCGTACGA
Organism: Streptomyces sp. NBC_00012; assembly: GCF_045040875.1. NCBI lineage: Bacteria > Bacillati > Actinomycetota > Actinomycetes > Kitasatosporales > Streptomycetaceae > Streptomyces > Streptomyces sp. NBC_00012. The sequence goes on from NZ_CP108309.1 coordinate 2,676,933, forward strand.
CAGGGCCAGCGCCAGGCCGTTGCCCGAGGGGTCCTGCTCGACGGCCACGATGCACGGAACGCCGCGGCCCTCCTCGTACTGACGGCGGACCAGGTGGCCCGGGCCCTTCGGGGCGACCATGCAGACGTCGACATTGGCCGGCGGCTTGATGAAGTCGAAGCGGATGTTCAGACCATGGCCGAAGAACAGCGCGTCGCCGTCCTTGAGGTTGTCCTTGACGGACTCCTCGTAGACCTGGGCCTGGATCGGGTCCGGGACCAGGATCATGATGACGTCGGCCTCGGCCGCGGCCTCGGACGGCGTCACCACGCGCAGGCCCTGCTCCTCGGCCTTCGCCCTGGACTTCGACCCCTCGTGCAGGCCGACCCGGACGTCGACACCCGAGTCACGCAGCGACAGCGCGTGGGCGTGGCCCTGGCTGCCGTAGCCGATGACCGCGACCTTGCGGCCCTGGATGATGGACAGGTCGGCATCGTCGTCGTAGAACAGCTCGGCCACTGGGTTTCTCCTTGGTGTGCAGGTGTTGCGTCCCACCGTACGGCGGGGTGCGTCAGATACGTTTTCGGGTCTCGCCATACGAGCGGCGAGGTGGCGGTGACTACGCCGTACGGTCGAGGGCGCGCAGCGAACGGTCGGTGATCGAGCGCGCGCCGCGCCCTATGGCGATGGTGCCGGACTGGACCAGCTCCTTGATGCCGTACTGCTCCAGCATCTTGAGCATGGCCTCCAGCTTGTCGGCGCCGCCGGTCGCCTCGATCGTGACGGCCTCCGGGGAGACGTCCACGGTCTTGGCGCGGAACAGCTGGACGATCTCGACGATCTGGGAGCGGGTCTCGTTGTCGGCGCGGACCTTCACCAGGACGAGCTCGCGCTGGATCGCAGCGGACGGCTCGAGTTCGACGATCTTCAGGACGTTGACCAGCTTGTTGAGCTGCTTGGTCACCTGCTCCAGGGGCAGGTCCTCGACACCCACGACGATGGTGATGCGGGAGATGTCGGGGTGTTCGGTGGTGCCGACCGCGAGCGAGTCGATGTTGAAGCCGCGGCGGGAGAACAGCGCGGTGATCCGGGCGAGGACACCGGGCTTGTTCTCGACCAGGACGGAGAGCGTGTGCTTGGTGGACATGGAGTCGGTCTCTCTCTGTCTCTCAGTCGTCTTCGTTGTCGCCGAAGTCGGGACGGACCCCGCGGGCGGCCATGACCTCGTCGTTGGAGGTGCCGGCGGCGACCATCGGCCACACCATGGCGTCCTCGTGGACGATGAAGTCCACCACGACGGGGCGGTCGTTGATCGCGTTGGCCTCTTCGATGACCTTGTCCAGGTCGGCCGGGTCCTCGCAGCGGATCGCGTGGCATCCCATGGCCTCGGACAGCTTGACGAAGTCCGGGACGCGGGTGCCCTTGGCCGGGACGCCCTCGGTGTCCGCGCCGGAGTGCAGCACGGTGTTGGAGTACCGCTGGTTGTAGAACAGGGTCTGCCACTGGCGGACCATCCCGAGCGCGCCGTTGTTGATGATCGCGACCTTGATCGGGATGTTGTTGAGCGCGCAGGTGGTGAGTTCCTGATTGGTCATCTGGAAGCAGCCGTCGCCATCGACCGCCCAGACGGTGCGGTCCGGCATGCCGGCCTTGGCACCCATCGCGGCCGGGACCGCGTACCCCATCGTTCCGGCGCCGCCGGAGTTCAGCCAGGTGGCGGGCTGCTCGTACTTGATGAAGTGCGAGGCCCACATCTGGTGCTGGCCGACGCCCGCCGCGAAGATCGTGCCCTCGGGGGCGAGCTCGCCGATGCGCTGGATGACCTGCTGCGGCGAGAGGCTGCCGTCCTCGGGCAGGTCGTAACCGAGCGGGTAGGTGTCGCGCCAGCGGTTGAGGTCCTTCCACCACGCCTCGTAGTCGCCGACGTGGCCGTCGGTGTGCTCGGCCTGGACGGCCTGGACCAGGTCGGCCAGGACCTCGCGGGCGTCCCCGACGATCGGCACGTCGGCGACCCGGTTCTTGCCGATCTCCGCAGGATCGATGTCGGCGTGGACGACCTTGGCGTACGGGGCGAAGCTGTCCAGCCTGCCGGTGACGCGGTCGTCGAAACGGGCTCCGAGGGCGACGATCAGGTCGGCCTTCTGCAGCGCGGTGACGGCGGTGACCGCACCGTGCATGCCCGGCATTCCGACGTGCAGCGGGTGGCTGTCGGGGAATGCGCCGAGCGCCATCAGTGTGGTGGTGACGGGCGCTCCGGTGAGCTCTGCGAGGACCTTCAGTTCGGCGGTGGCCCCCGCCTTGATGACACCGCCGCCGACGTACAGCACCGGCCGCTTGGCCTGGGTGATCAGCTTGGCGGCTTCGCGGATCTGCTTGGCGTGCGGCTTGGTCACCGGCCGGTAGCCGGGCAGGTCCTGGGTCGGCGGCCAGCTGAACGTGGTCTGCGCCTGCAGGGCGTCCTTGGCGATGTCGACGAGGACGGGTCCCGGGCGGCCGGTGGAGGCGATGTGGAAGGCCTCGGCGATCGTGTGCGGGATGTCCTCGGCCTTGGTGACCAGGAAGTTGTGCTTGGTGACCGGCATGGTGATGCCGCAGATGTCGGCTTCCTGGAAGGCGTCGGTGCCGATGGCGGCGGAGGCCACCTGACCGGTGATCGCGACGATCGGCACCGAGTCCAGGTACGCGTCCGCGATCGGGGTGACCAGGTTGGTGGCACCGGGGCCCGAGGTGGCCATGCAGACGCCGACCTTGCCGGTGGCCTGTGCGTAGCCGGTGGCCGCGTGCCCGGCGCCCTGCTCGTGGCGGACCAGGACGTGGCGGACCCGGGTCGAGTCCATCATCGGGTCGTACGCCGGCAGGATGGCGCCGCCGGGAATGCCGAATACCGTGTCGGCCCCCACCTCCTCGAGGGAGCGGATGAGGGACTGCGCGCCCGTGACGTGCTCAACGGTGGCGGGGGACGATCCGCCGTTACGGGCCCGCGGCTGGGGATGGTGGGCCCCGGTGGCCTGCTCGGTCATCGGCATTCTCTTCTCGAAGCTGAGGGTTTCTGCGGGTGTTTTGCAACAGTTTGCGTGGTGCCGGTGCAACAAAAAACCCCTCGTGCCGTGAGGCAAGCGAGGGGAGCGCGTCGGTGCGGTCTGCAGAGTGCCATCGTGGGACTCTGCTTCAGCCGACGCGCTTTCCAAGTACGAGAATTCGGGTGCGCATGGCAATGACCCTCTCTCCGACGCACTCGACGTGTCAAGTGGGTGGGATTGGCGTCTCAGCATGTGAGCCACTGAGGAGCGGGATCGAGCCGCCGGTCAGGACCGGCTGGACCATGCCGGCGCCGGGCACCGGGAACTCGCCGCGGGCCAGGGCGCGGCGCAGCCGGTACTCGTCGAGCGGTCCGGAGAAGGCCATTCCCTGGCCGTGCGTACAGCCCATGGCACGCAGCGCGAGGACCTGCTCCGGTACGTCGACCCCGTCGGCCACGGACTGCATGCCGAGGTCGCAGGCGATGCGCAGCAGGCCGCTGGTGATCTTGTGCAGCCGGGCGGACTCGACCACCCCTTCGACGAGACCGCGGTCCAGTTTCAGCACGTCGATGGGGAGGCGGCGCAGGGCGTTGATCGCGGCGTAGCCGCTGCCGAAGCCGTCGAGCGCGATGCGGACACCTATGCGGCGCAGGGCCACGAGACGCTGCTCCAGTTCGTCGAAGGAGATCCGGGGGTCGCTGTCGGCGACTTCGATCATCAGGGCGCCGGAGGGCAGGCCGTGCCGGGTGAGCAGCGCCTCGACGGAGCCGAACGGCGTGCTCTTGTCGAGGAGTCGGCGGGCGGAGAGCCGCACGGCGACGGAGACCGGGTGTCCGGCCCTGGCCCGGTCGGCGGCCTGCTCGACGGCCTCTTCGAGGAGCCAGCGGCCGAGCTCGGCGGTGCGGTCGCCGTCCTCGGTGACGCGGAGGAACTCGGCCGGGGTGAACAGGATGCCCTGGGCGGAGCGCCAGCGGGCCTGGGCGGCGACGGCGGCGACCCTGCCGCTGGCGAGGTGCACGACGGGCTGGTGGAGCAGGGCGAACTCGCCGTCGCGCAGGGCGGTGCGCAGCCGGGCCGCCAGCTCGGAGCGGCGCACCACGTCGGCCTGCATCTGCGGGGCGTACAGCTCGACGCGGTCCTTGCCGCCCGCCTTGGCCCGGTACATGGCGAGGTCGGCGTTGCGCATGAGGTCGCTGGGGGAGATGCCGGGCTCGGCGAAGGCGACCCCGATGGACGCGGCCACCCGGACCTCGCCCGCGCCGATCCGGTACGGCTGGGAGAGAGTGAGGCGCAGCCGGTCGGCGATCTCGTGGACCTGGCACTCCCGGGCGGGCTGGTCGCGGGTGCCGTCTCCGAGGATGATCGTCGCGAATTCGTCGCCGCCGAGGCGGGCGGCGGTGTCGCCGGCCCGGACGGACTCGTGGAGGCGGCGGGCGGCCTGGATGAGGAGTTCGTCGCCCGCCTGGTGGCCGAGGCGGTCGTTGACCGCCTTGAAGCCGTCGAGGTCGATGAAGAGGACGGCGGTGCCGGAGTCGCCGGAGCGGCGGCCGCCGAGGGCCTGGCGGACCCGCTTGGTGAACAGGGCCCGGTTGGGCAGGTCGGTGAGCGGGTCGTGCTCGGCGTTGTGCTGCAACTGGGCCTGGAGCCTGACCCGTTCGGTCACGTCGCGGCTGTTGAGGATCAGCCCGCCCTGATGGCGGTTGACCGTGGATTCGACGTTGAGCCAGTCCCCCGTACCGGACCTGAAGCGGCACTCGATCCGGGTGGTGGGTTCCTCGCCCGGCGGGGCGGCGAGGAACCGGCGCACCTCGTGGACCACCCGCCCCAGATCGTCGGGGTGGATGATCGAGGACAGCTCGGCGCCGACCAGCTCGTCGGCCTCGCGCCCGTAGACCCCGGCGGCGGCGGGGCTGACGTAGCGCAGCACACCGTTGGGGGCGGCGATCATGATGACGTCGCTGGAGCCCTGGACCAGGGAGCGGAAGTGGTTCTCCTTCTGCGCCAGTTCCTGGGTGAGGGCGATGTTGTCGACGAGCATGATGCCCTGCCGCACGACCAGGGCGAGGGCCACCGTGCAGCCGGTGAGGACCACCACGCGGTCCACCCGGCGGCCCTCGACGGCGCTGTAGAGGATGCCGAGGGTGCAGACGGCGGCGGCGAGATAGGGCGTCAGCGCGGCCAGCGATCCCGCGACGGGACGGCTGGTGGGCTGTGTGCTCCCGGGCGGGAAGGCATTGTCCGCGGCCTTGCCGGCGCCCCAGGGGGCGTACGCGAGGAGCAGGGAGCCGGCGAACCAGCCCGCGTCCAGCATCTGGCCGGAATGGTAGGTCTGGCGCAGCAGTGGTGAGGTGAACAGGGCGTCGGACAGGACCGTCAGGGCGAGCGCGGCGACGGCGGTGTTCACCGCGGAGCGGTTGACGTTGGAGCGCCGGAAGTGCAGCGCCAGCACCATGGAGACCAGCACGATGTCGAGCAGCGGATAGGCCAGCGCCAGCGCCGCCCGGGCCACGCTCGCACCCTCGGCCAGATGCGCGGTGTGGGCGAGCGCCAGGCTCCAGGCGAGCGTGAGCAGCGATCCGCCGATCAGCCAGGAGTCCAGCGCGAGACAGAGCCAGCCGGCCCTGGTGACGGGGCGCTTGGCGAGGACCAGCAGGCCGACGATGGCGGGCGGCGCGAAGCAGAGGAAGAAGACGTCGGCCAGGGAGGGGGTGGGCACCGGGAGCCCGAGCACCACCTCGTACCAACCCCAGACCGCGTTCCCCGCGGAGGCCATGAACGAGGAGAGCGCGAACAGCAGCCAGGCGGGCCGGAACCGGCTGGAGCCGGCCCTGGCGTAGCGGAAGCAGGAGATGGCGGCGATCAGCGCCGCCGCGCTGAGTCCGAAATCCCCCATGATGAACGCCAGTTGCCGCGAGCCCCAGCCGAGGGCCGCTCCCGCGGCGTATCCGGCCCAGACGACACCGAGGAGGATCTGCCAGACCAGCGCGGATGCGCCGCCCATGGCCGACCTCCGGGTCAGGAGCGCCCCGAGGGCGTCGGCCGGCGCGCTCACCGGGGCGCCCCCGGTGTCGTCGGGTGCGCGCGCACCCGGCGTCCCGCCGGCCCCCGTCGGCTGTCCGGCGGTGTCGGATCGTGCACCCATCGGCCGTACATCGCCCGTCGCCCCCTCGCGTGTCGCGTCCTCCCCGGCGCCGTCCCTTCCACGGCGCAGCGCCCCTTTCGGGACGATACACCAGACTCGTCACGCAGGGACATAGCTCCTCTACTCTCCGTGACGATCAGGGAGTTGATCGGAACAGTGTGCGACGGAGAGCCTCCGCAGCGTGATCAGCCGATGGTGCGTACCACGTTCTCCACCGGCTCGCCCGCGGCGAACCTGCTCAGCTGCCCGGCCAGCAGGCGCTTGGCGCGCGGCAGGAAGGCCGACGTGCTGCCGCCCACATGAGGAGTGATCAGGACGTTCGGAGCATGCCAAAGGGGGTGGCCGGCAGGCAGTGGTTCCGGGTCGGTCACGTCGAGAGCGGCACGCAGCCGGCCGGACTCCAGTTCGAGCAGCAGCGACTCGGTGTCGACGACGCCGCCCCGGGCGACGTTCACGAGCAGCGCCCCGTCCCTCATCGCGGCGAGGAACCCCGCGCCGACCAGCCGCCGCGTGGAAGGGCTCAGCGGGGTGGACAGCACGGCGACATCGGCGTCGGGCAGCAGTGCGGGCAGGTCGTCGAGCGCGTGCACGGGGCCGCGCGCGGTTGCCCGTGCGGAGCGCGCGACGCGCACCACCCGCGCGCACTCGAAGGGGGCGAGCCGGTCCTCGATGGCGGCGCCGATCGATCCGTACCCCACGATCAGCACGGACTTGTCGGCGAGCGCGGGGTAGAAGCCGGACCGCCACTCCTCCTTGTCCTGGCCGTGGACGAACCCGGGAACACCGCGCAGGGAGGCGAGGATCAGGGTGAGGGCGAGCTCCGCGGTGGACGCCTCGTGGACCCCCTTGGCATTGCAGACCAACGCCCCGGCCGGCAGCGGGCCGAGTGCGGGCTCGACGTGGTCGATGCCCGCGGAGAGCGTCTGCACGACCTGGACGTCCGCCATGCCGGCCAGCGGACGGACCGCGACCTCGGCGCCCTTCATGTACGGCACGACGTAGAAGGCGCAGTCGGCGGGGTCCGCGGGGTAGTCCGGTTCGCCGTCCCAGAGCCGGTAGTTGAGCCCCTCGGGGAGCCCGTCGATCTCGTCGGCCGGGAACGGCAGCCATACGTCGGGCGTCTTCGTCACGTCGGAAGTATTCGTCACATCGGAAGCATTCGTGGAAGTCATGGTCAGGAGGCTAAGGGCTGTCCCGTGGCCCCCGGTGGACCGGTGTGCGGCATCGGACGCGGTGCGTCGCAAGGCGGAGGGAGGCCCGAATACCGGATGTATCCGGGCGTTCCGGCAACGCGGCGAGGTGCCGTGGCCGTCGTCGCACCCCCGCCAGGGATTGCAGGTATTGCGGGACAGCCCTTGATCGTCGAGGCCGTGCGAGGGGCGGTGGGCGGCAGAGGTTACTTTGGGGTGCGGTGCGGTCCCGTGACGGCGGGGCATGGGCCCGGTTCGGCGGCGGGCCTGGGGAGGGTCGGGGAGTTGGAGCGCAGGAGTCTCGGTGCGGCGGCGCTCGCCGTGGGGGCGGTCGGTCTCGGCTGCATGCCGATGAGCTGGGCGTACAGCGCCTCGCAGCAACGCGGTGACCGTGCGTTGCGTACGGTGCACGCCGCGCTCGACGCGGGTGTCCAACTGCTCGACACGGCCGACATGTACGGCCCGTTCACCAATGAGCTGCTGGTGGGGCGGGCGTTGAAGGGGCGCAGGTCGGACGCGTTCGTCTCCACCAAGTGCGGGCTGCTGGTGGGCGACCAGCACATCGTGGCCAACGGCCGTCCCGGCTATGTGCGGCGGGCCTGCGACGCCTCGCTGCGCCGGCTCCAGACCGATGTGATCGATCTGTACCAGCTGCACCGGGCCGACCCCGAGGTGCCGGTCGAGGAGACCTGGGGTGCGATGGCGGAGCTGGTGACCGCCGGGAAGGTGCGGGCGCTCGGGCTCTGCGCCGTCGGGGCCCGGGCCTCGCGCCGGCCGGGGTCCCGGATGTACGACGAAACGATCCGTCAGCTGGACCGGGTGCAGCAGGTCTTCCCGGTGAGCGCGGTGCAGGCGGAGCTCTCCGTCTGGTCGCCACAGGCGCTGGAGTCGTTGCTTCCGTGGTGTTCGGCGCGGGGTGTGGGGCTGCTGGCGGCGATGCCGCTGGGCAACGGCTATCTGACCGGCACGCTGACGCCGGGGCAGGGTTTCGAGCCGGACGATCTGCGGGCCCGGCATCCCCGGTTCACGGCGGAGATGATGGCGGCGAACCAGCCGGTGGTCGTCGGGCTGCGGCGGATCGCCGAACGGCACGGGGCGACCATCGCGCAGGTGGCGCTGGCCTGGGTGCTTCGGCAGGGGCCGCACGTGGTGCCGGTGCCGGGGACCAAGCGGGAGCGGTGGGCGGTGGAGAACGCGGGGGCCGCCGGGCTGAACCTGACCGCGCGGGACCTGGCGGAGATCGCCGCGCTGCCCGGTGCGCAGGGGTCCTGGGACTGAGATCCGCCAGCGCGCGTCGGCTCCACCCGCGCGCGTCTCCGGTCGGCGGAATTGGCGGGCATCGGGAACTCCGGGCGGGGTCGCGGTGTAAGAACAGTAGTCAGGTGGCCGTCGAAGGGATCGGTGCTGTGCGCGGTGTTCTGTTCGGATCTGTACGAGGCCCCGCCGGGCCGCGGGCGCGGGGCCTGCGCCGCGGGACGGTGGCCGCGCTGGCGGCCGGCTCGCTGGTGCTGAGCGCGGGGTGTTCCTCGGGCGGCGGCTCCGGCAGCGCGGCGGGCGTCGGGGGGACGCCGTCGGCCGCCCGTTCCTCCTCCGCCCCGAAGCCGTCGGCCTCGAAGCCGCCCGCCTCGCCGTCCCTGCCTCCCGCGAAGGGCTCGGTCGAGGTGGTGTCGACGCTCACCGAGGGCCTGGAGTCGCCCTGGGGGCTGGCGGAGCTGCCCGGCGGCGATCTGCTGGTCTCCTCCCGCGACAAGGGCACGATCACCCGGATCGACGCGAAGACCGGCGAGAAGACCCTGCTGGGCTCGGTGCCCGGGGTGTCGCCCGCCGGTGAGGGCGGGCTGCTGGGGATCGCGGTCTCCCCCACGTACGGCGCGGACCACATGGTGTACGCGTATTTCACGACCGAGTCCGACAACCGGATCGCCCGCATGCAGTACGACGAGAACGGCACGACGCCCGGCCGGCTGCTGGGCGCGCCGGACACGATCCTGCGCGGCATCCCCAAGGGGTCGATCCACAACGGCGGGCGGATCGCCTTCGGCCCGGACCACATGCTGTACGCGGGCACCGGGGAGACGGGCGACGACGGCCTCGCGCAGGACAAGAAGTCGCTGGCCGGCAAGATCCTTCGGATGACCCCGGACGGGCAGCCGCTGCACGGCAACCCGGAGGCCGACTCCGTGGTGTATTCGTACGGGCACCGCAATGTGCAGGGGCTGGCCTGGGACGGGCAGGGGCAGCTGTGGGCCTCCGAGTTCGGCAAGGACACCTGGGACGAGCTGAACCGGATCGAGCCGGGTGGGAACTACGGCTGGCCGGAGGCCGAGGGCAAGACGGGAAAGCCGGGTTTCATCGATCCCGTGGCACAGTGGAAGACGTCCGAGGCGTCCCCGAGCGGGATCGCCTTCGTCAAGGGTTCGATCTGGATGGCGGGCCTGCGCGGTGAGCGGCTCTGGCGGATCCCGCTGTCCGGCAACGACAAGAAGGAACCTCTGGCGGCCCCGCAGTCGTTCCTGCGAGGAAAGTACGGCCGTCTGCGCACCGTGCTCGCTGCGGGCGGCGACAAGCTCTTGCTCGTCACGAGCAATACGGACACCCGTGGCACCCCCGAGCCGGGAGACGACAGGATCCTGGTGCTGGCGGTGCGATAAGCGGCTACAGCGGACGAAAGGGCGTGCGGCCGGTGTTCAACTTCTTCGAGGAACTCTTCGCGCCCGGCCGCAAGCACACCTCCGACGAACAGAAGCGGCTGGAGCTGACCCGGGTGGATCTCGGCGTCGGCGACCCTGGACGCGGGCCGATAGACCTGGCCTCCGGGAAGGTCGTGGTCAGAGCGCCCGGTGCGGACGCGGGTACGGACGCGGAAGCGGGAGCGGGACCGGACGCGGGCACGGAGGCGGCTGGTCCGGAGGCGGACGGTCCGGACGCGTAGTCCCGGGTGAGCCCCGTCAGGTGTCGCTCCGGGCCGGTACGGGCGGAGACGGTGGGCGAGGGCTGCGGCCCCGCCCAGGCCTGAGGCGCCGGGCATCGCATACGGGTCAGGCCGCGCGGAACCGCGACCGGGGCCGCCGGGCGCCGGTGCGGCGGTCCTCGGTCGCCGGGCACCGGACGCCGTCACCCCGCCCTCACGCGGTGTGGGCGGGGTCGGGAACCGGCGGCCTCGCGTTGGCGAAGACGAGGGTGTCGTAGGTCTTGGACCGCGTGGGTGCCGAGAGGTTCTCGATCCGTGTGTTCTTCTGCCAGATCCGGTCGCCCGAGGTGATGTCGATCGCGGTGACCGTGCCGTCCGGCCGGACGAAATAGACCGTGCCGTCGATCATGCGGGGCGCTCCCCGCACGGTGCCTTCCAGCGGGACACGGGTGGAGGTTCCGGTGCGCGGCTCCACGGTCAGGAGGGCCGCGTAGGCGGCGTCGCGCCTTCGTGCTCAGCCGGCGGCGCCGGTGGCGGTGGGCAGCGGCACGATGAGGTCGAAGTACATGCCGACGGAGATCAGCAGGCCGAGGACACCGAGTGCGATGCCGGCGGTCGCGACGGCGCGGACCCAGCCGGGCTGCGGGTGCGTGGAGGGTGCGCCGAAGGCCGGGCGGACCAGGGCGAACACTCCGACCAGCAGGGCGAGCAGGGCGAAGAGCCCGTTGACCAGGGCGGTGGAGTGCCAGGCGTCCCCGTAGATCTCGGAGATCTGCTGGGCCGCGGTGCCGCCGCCCGAGGTCTTGATCTGGCCGATCAGGGTCTCGCGCTCGGCAGCGACCTTGCCGGTCCAGGACCCGGTGAGCGCGACGACACCGAGACCGGCCGCGACCACGGCGGCGGCGGCCGCGCCGAGGCCGGAGGGCTCCTTGCCGGAGTCGTCGTCGAGGCCGTCCAGGTCCAGGTCGTCGTCCTCTGCCTCGTCTTCGGCTTCGGCCGCCGTGAGTGCTTCGGCCTCGGTCTTGTCCATGTCGTACGAGGCGCCCTCGGCCGGGGCCTTCTTGGTCACGGTCTTCTCGGCGTCGGATGCCTCGGCTGCTTCGGGATCTGCGGGAGCGGTGGGGCTCGTGGGGGTTCCGGGGTTCATGTCGCGCACGCTAGGCGGCCTGTATGAGAACCCCCTTAACGTCCGCCCCGTGCGCCGGCCCGTACAACGGCCCCGGCCCCGGCGAGCGTTCGCCCGCCGGAGCCAAGGCGGAACCAGGGCGGAGCCAGGGCCGGGGCCTGAGTCAGGGCCGGAGTCAGGGCCGGGGCCGTTGCCCGGCCTCCTTCGTCCGGGTCAGCCCGTCGCGTCGAAGGAGTCCTGGAGGCGGGGGACGTAGTCGGCGAGCGCGGGCGCCCAGCAGCCGTAGTTGTGGCCGCCGTCGCAGCTGGGAGCCAGCGCCGCCCCGTCGCCGTAGTCGACCAGGCGACTGGGCAGACCGAGCGTGTCCATGCGGGTCTTGACGTTCCTGGAGGCGATCGCGGTGAAGTGGTCGATCACGTCGTTGTCGCCGGTGTAGAGCGTGACCTCGGCACCGGCGAGCTTCGCCAGGTTGGCCGGGGCGGCCGGGTCGACCGCCTTCCAGATCCGGTCCGCGTTCAGGACCGGGTACGGGGAACCGAAGATCGCGTCGCTGTCGACCGTGGGCCCGTAACCCGTGCACTGGCCGGTCCCGGACGGGGTGGAGGTGCTCACCGCGCACCAGGCGCCCGTGATGTTGAGTTCCGTGGCCAGGACCGCCGCGCGGACCTCCGCCATGCCGAAGTCGATGCCGCCGGACAGGGAGGCGACATGGCCGAAGAGATCGGGCCGGGCCTCGCCGTAGTGCAGGGCGCCGAACCCGCCCATGGACAGCCCGACGACGGCGCGGTGGCGTTTGTCGGCGATGGTGCGCAGGTTGGCGTCGATGAAGGGGACGACCTGCTTCAGGTGGAAGGTCTCCCAGTTCGCGGCGCCCTCGGCGGTGTTCTGCATGAGCCAGTCGGCGTACCAGCCCTTGCGGCCGCCGTCCGGCGCGACGGTGATCATGGAGTCCGAGCGCAGCGCCGGGGCGGCCGCGGCATCGTCCGGGTTTCCGGGGCCGCCGTGCAGGAAGTACGCCACCGGCCAGCGCTTGCCGGGCTCGGTGCGGTAGCCGCTGGGCAGGAAGATGCGGATCTTGTGCTTCCCGGCCACCTGCGGGGTGGTCACGGTGATGGTGAAGTCGGTGTCCGAGTGCACCTCGGTGCCCCCGGCGACCTGGGTCAGGCCGAAGCCGTCGGACAGCACCGGAGGGGCGGCGCCGTCGGCGTGGGCGAGCGGGGTGGTGAGGGTCGCGGTCATGGCCAGCGCGGCAGCGGCGACGGCCGTCCGCGCCCGGGCCCGCCAGGTGGTCGGCGGTGTTCTCATCGGGTGTCCTCTCCGAGAGCGCGTGGCTCTCGCTGTGGGGGAAGGTCCCGGCCCGGCGGCCGGGCCGGGTGTCGGCCCGGCCGCCGGGAAGGCCCTTCCGGTCGCGGTCCTCAGAGAGCGCAGAACGCGTCCGTCATGGCCTTGCCCGTATGGGCCTGTCCCGGCGTACCGGCAAGCAGGTGGTACTCGTTGTTCGTGTGCAGCACCTGCTCGGTGCCGTCCTCGCTGCTCAGCCACTCGCTGAAGTAGCCGAGCACCGCGCCGTTGTGTCCCCAGGCCCACTTCCCGCAGGACAGCTTTATACGCTCGATGCCCAGCCCGTAGCCGACATCGGCGGTCACGGGAACGGTGGTCTTGAGCTCGGCCATCTGCGCGGGCTCAAGGAGCTTTCCGGTCATCAGCGCCCGGGAGAACGCGGCCAGGTCGTCCATGGTCGACACCATGGCCCCGGCGCTCCCGAAGACCTGCACGTTGGAGGCCGTCGCGTCGTTGATGAAGATCGTCCGGATCGCGTAGCCGTGGAGGTAGTTGCCGTAGAGCGCGGGGTCGGCGGTGGGGAAGCTGGTATCACGCAGACCCAGCGGTTCGATGATGCGCCGCTGGACCTCCGCGGCCGGTTCCGAGCCGGTTACGGCCCTGATCACCATGCCCGCGAGCACGTAGTTGGTGTTGGAGTAGTCGAACTTCTCGCCCGGCTCGGTCGTCGGCGCGCGCATGCCGAGGGCGACGTTGACCAGGTTCTGCGGCGGGAAGACCTCCCTCGGGTTGGTGTTGAGGAAGTACGGCCCGTTGATCTGTATGGCTTTGAAGTAGTCGGGCAGGCCCGAGGTGTGGTTGAGCAGCTGACGGATCGTGATCTTCGAGCCGTCGTAGCCGTTTGCGGCGACCGCCCCCGGCAGCCACTTGGCGACGGTGTCGTCCAGCGAGAGCCGCTTCTCACCCTCCAGCTGGAGCAACACGGTGGAGATGAACGCCTTGGTGTTGCTGCCGATCCGGAACTTCGCCTTCGGGTCGGCGGGCACCTTGTTCGTGAGGTCGCCGACACCCGCGTGCACGTACTGGGCGGTATCGCCCTGCCGGACCATGCCGATCACGCCCGGGTATCCGTCGGCGATCCCCTGCTGGGCACCGGCCTGCAGGATGTCGGCCGGGGTCTGGGCCGCGGCGGCGGAGGACTCGGCGGCCGAGGAACCGGTGGCCGGGGCGGCGGCGGTCGCCGTGCCGACACCGGTCATCAGCAGGCAGGCCGCGGTGGCCACCGGGAGCAGCCATCGCCGGTGCCCGCGCACCCGCGAGGAGCGTCGGGCCGTGCCACCGGTGGACTGGTTCGCCGTGCCGGCCTCGATGCCTGCTCCGGAGATCTCGCGCATGCTCATTCTGATTCCTGTCCCTTTCGGTCGGTCGGTCATTCCGGCTGTCTGGCGGTATTCGGCCGCGCCTCAGCGCTGACAGGCGGCCGCGATGATCAGCAGAAGGACGAGAATTCCCGCCACTTGGAGGCAGCCGAGTCCGCCCTGTGGATTTTTCCGATTGGTCTCCACATGGCCACCGGCGAGAATTCCCGGGTGCTGCTTGGCGTAGTGCTCCAGTTGGCGTTCCGCGCCCTCGGACTCGGCGAGCCAAGCGGTCTTGAATCCGCATTCGCCGCACCAGAATCGGTAGGCCATGTCAACTCCTCATGAGTCTTGGCGGGAGAAATTCATGAGAGGCGATCAGGTCCGATGCCGGTGCCGGTCAGGCCCCATGGACGCCATCTGCTTCCCGGATGCCCGGCGGGGTGCGCCGCCCCGTGTCGGCGCACCGGCCGGGCACCACTGATCGTGCTGTTCTCGCCATTCCGCGAACAGGACAGGCGACCGGCCATATATGACCGGTCGCCACCGGTAGGGTCGTCGCGACCGCGCTCGGTGGTGGAGGGATGTCGAAGTGGCGGATCAGCTCGGCACTTTGCTGCGTCGGCTGCGTAATCGGTCGGGGCTCACGCAGGAGCAGCTGGAGGCACGGTCCGGAGTGAGCGTGCGCACGATCCGCAGACTGGAGAACGGCAGATCCAGCGATCACCGGCTGGGTACGGTGAACCTGCTGGCGGACGCGCTGGAGGCCGGCCCCGCGGACCGTCAGCGGCTCGCCGCCACGCTCGCGAAGTCGAAGGCCGAACCGGCCGGCGAACCCGCGCCTGCACCCGTGGCCGAACCCGAATCCGCGCCCGTACCCGCACCCGCACCGGAATCCGCGCCCGTCGCCGTACCCGCATCCGTACCTGCACAGAACTCCGGTAATAATTCCGGGCAGAGCTCCCGGCAGAATCCCGGACCAAAAGTCCGCCCCACTCCCGCCGCCTCACCCGTTCACGACAAACTTGTCGCCGCCGCCACCGAATTGGCCCGGGAAATCAGGCGTCGCTGGCAGCGCGAGGAGGAACACCGCCGGGTGCACGACCCTTTTCCGCTTCCGGTGCGCTGGCAGGACGCCCCCGAATCGCTGACCGACCATTCGGAGAACATTCAGCGTCTGCCGCCGGGAGCCACGCCGGACCGAATGGACCTGAGCGGCGATCTGGGCAGCGTGGCCGAGGTCTACCGGCGGATCGGATCCGGGCGGCTCGTGGTCCTCGGCCGGGCCGGATCCGGCAAGTCGATCCTGACGATCAGGTTCGTCCTGGACCAGTTGGAGGCCCGGGAGCCGCACGACCGGGTGCCGGTGATCTTCAGCATCGGCTCCTGGGACCCCACGGCCGTCGCGCTGCGGGACTGGCTGATCGACCGGCTGTTGCGCGACCACCCGCATCTCACCCGCCGGGCCCCCGACGGGTCGACGCTGGCGGCCGCCCTGGTCGACGCGGATCTCGTACTGCCGGTCCTGGACGGGTTCGACGAGATCGCGGAAGGCCTGCGGAGTACGGCCCTGGAGGTGCTCAACGCCACCTCGCTCCCGCTCGTCCTGACCAGCCGGCGCGGCGAGTTCGCCGAGGCCGTCCGGGAGGCCGGTGCCCCGCTGGTCTGGGCCGCCGGTCTCGAACTGACCGATCTCACTCTCGACGACCTCGCCGACTACCTGCCCCGGACGGCCCGGCCGGTCCCCCGCGGCGACGGCGGGAGCGCGGCGGTCTGGACCCCCTTACTGGACCGGCTGCGCACCCGGGAGAGCGGGGCGGCCACCCCTCTGGCCAGGGTCCTGAGCACCCCGCTCATGATCATCCTGGCGCGGACGATGTACAGCGAGGCGCCCGACAGGAATCCGGAGGAGCTGCTGGACGCCGAGCGCTTCCCCGACGAGAACTCCCTCGAAGAGCATCTGCTGGCGGGCTTCGTACCGACGGTCTACCGGCGCCGCGTCGCCGAGCGCAGCGCCACCCGTCGCCCGGAGCGGCACCGCGATCCGGAGCGCGCCGAGCACTGGCTCGGCCATCTCGCGCACCATCTGGCCCGGCTCGACGGCGACCAGCAGGACCTCGCGTGGTGGCGGATCGGTGATTCGCTGCGGCTGTCCACACGGCTGCTGTCGGTGGTGGTGTCCTCGGCTCTCTGTGTCGCGCTCGCCGTGTGGATCGTCAACCTGATCAACGTGCCGTTCCCGGTCGGCGAGGCCCTCATGTCGGGCTGTTCGATGGGGGCGGCCGCCGGTCTCGCCTACGGGTGTGTCCACGCGATCCTGGTCCGGTTCGGCACCACGGCCTTCGAACCCGCCCATGTGCGGCTGCGGCTGCCCGGCGGGGGCACCGGCGTCGGCCGCAGACCGGTGCGTACGTTCGTCGCCCGGTTCGGCGCCGTTCTGCCGGGCGGATTCGTGATGGGCGTCGGATGCGCCAGTGCCCTCGCCCTCCAGCGCCGGCTGTACTACGGGATCCCGCTCGCGAACGAGCTGGTGATCAAGGGCACCCTCATCAACATGCTGGTGCTCGGCCTGATCTTCGGCGCGGCCGCCGGACTCGTCTTCGGGATCATGGCCGTGCTCGAAGCGCCGCTGGACGTCGCCTCCGCGGCCACCCCGGCCGGTCTGCTGGCCGCGAACCGGGCGACGGTGCTCCGGCAGGTTCTCGTACTGGTACCGATGCTCACCCTGGCGATCGCGGTCGGCGGGCACCTGATCACCGACCTGCTCGACGGAATCCTCGGACCGCTGGTCTGGAACGTGACGGACGGGCTCGTCATCGGTGCCATCGGCGGGATCGGCGGCACGTGCTCGTACGCGCTCTCGTTCACCGCCTGGGGACGCTGGCTGGTCCTGTCGCGGGTCTGGCTGCCCCTGACCGGCAGGCTGCCCTGGGACACGGTGGCCTTCCTGGACGACGCCTACCGACGGGGCGTCCTGCGCCAGACCGGCGCGGTGTACCAGTTCCGCCACATCCGGCTCCAGCACCACCTCGCCCGCTCGTACCGCGAGCACCAGAGCAAGTACGCACCGGCCCGGTTCGGTCCCGGGGCATGAATGCGGGCACGGCCGGCGCTCAGTCCTGCCGCGCCCGCCACTCCGGGGCCAGCACCGACCAGATCTCCGAGTCGTGCCGCTCGCCCCGGTACAGGTAGTTCTCGCGCAGCACCCCGTCGCGCGTCATGCCGAGCCGCTTCGCCACGGCGATGCTCGCGGTGTTCGCGGCGGACGCGTCCCACTCCACGCGGTGCATGCCGCGCTCGTACACCGCCCAGTCGATCAGCTTTCGGGACGCCCGGGTGATCAGGCCGCGCCCCTGGCCCGCCGGCTCCAGCCAGCAGCCGATCTCGCAGTTCCCGGACTCCACGTCGAAGATCCGGAACAGGACGCCGCCGACGAGCGTGCCCTCCAGCCAGATGCCGTAGATCCGCCCCGTGTCCGCCGCCTGCTTCTCCGCGTACCGCCGCAGCAGCTTCCGCGCCGAGTCCAGGTCGGTGGCGAAGGAGGCGAAGGGGATCCACGGATCGATGAGCTCGCGGGCCCGGTCCATGTGGTCCAGGAACTCCTGGGCCTGCCAGATCTCCAGCGGACGCAGTTCCGCTCCGTCGTCACCCAGGGATACCGCGAACATCATGCTCCTTCTCGAACCGCTTCCACCGCTTGCGCGGGCTGCGCCACCTCGGACGATTGCGCCGCCTGCGGGATCTTCGCATGCGGGAGGCCATGCTCGGGAGGCTCGATGCTGATCCGAGGCAGCAGCCGGTCCAGCCGGCGCGGCAGCCACCAGTTCGCCCCGCCCAGCATGTGCATCAGCGCGGGGACCAGCAGCGTGCGCAGGACGAAGGCGTCCAGCAGGACGGCGGCGGCGAGCGCGATCCCGAACATGGCGATGACCCGGTCCCCGCTGAGGACGAACGCCAGGAAGACCGAAATCATGATCACGGCCGCGGAGTTGATCACCCGGCCGGTCTCGGCGAGGCCCACCCGGACGGCCCGCCGGTTGTCCCCCGTCTCCAGCCACTCCTCGTACATCCGCCCCACCAGGAACACCTGGTAGTCCATGGACAGCCCGAAGAGCACGGACACCATGATCACCGGCAGGAACGGTTCGATGGGCCCCGAGCTGCCGAGCCCCAGCAGTTCGCTCCCCCAGCCCCACTGGAAGATCGCGACGACGACCCCGAACGAGGAGGCGACGGCGGCCACGTTCATCGCGGCGGCCTTCAGCGGAATACCGATCGACCGGAAGGCCAGCAGCAGGAGCAGGCAGCCGAACCCTATGACCACGCCGATGAAGAGCGGGAGTTTGCCGATGATGATCCGGGCGAAGTCGTCGTAGCTGGCCGTCACTCCCCCGACATGGGCCTGGAGCGAAGTGTTCTCCCCCGCCCGTGGCAGCACGTCGGTACGCAGCCGGTCGACGAGCGCGCTGGTCTTCTCCGACTGCGGCGACGACTTCGGTACGACGGTGACGAAGGCCGTGTCACCGCTGTTGTTGTACGTGACCGGGCCGACCGAGGCCACGCCCTCGGTGGACCGCAGTGTGGCGGGCAGGCCGTCCATCGCGAGACGGTCGTCCGCGCCGTCCAGTTGCGCGGCGATCGTCAGCGGTCCGTTGACGCCGGGGCCGAATCCCTCGGCCAGCAGGTCGTACGCCTGCCTGGTGGTCGACGAGGCGGGGTTGTTGCCCTGGTCGGAGCTGCCCAGGTGCAGGGAGAACGTGGGCAGTGCGAGGACCAGCATCACGACGGCGGCGCACGCCCCGAGCAGCTTGGGGTGGCGTTCGACGAAGGCGGACCAGCGGGCGGCGAAGCCCGTGGGCGGTTCGGGCTGCGGGCCGTGCTCGGCGAGCCGCCTGCGCTCGCGCCGGCTCAGGGCCCGCATCCCGATGAAGGACAGCAGGGCGGGGAGCAGGGTGACGGAGGCGGCCACGGTCAGGACGACAGTGAGCGAGGCGGCGATCGCCACACCGTTGAGGAAGCCGAGCCGCAGGATCAGCATGCCGAGCAGTGCGATGCAGACGGTCGCCCCGGCGAAGACCACGGCGCGGCCGGTCGTCGCGACGGCGTTCTGCGCGGCCTCGGTGACCGACAGCCCCCTGCGCAGTCCTCTGCGGTGTCTGGTGACGATGAACAGCGCGTAGTCGATGCCGACGCCGAGCCCGATCAGCATGCCCAGCATGGGCGCGAAGTCGGCGACCGTCATCAGGTGCCCGAGCAGTACGGTGCCCGCGTAGGCGGTGCCGACGGAGACCAGCGCGGTGGCGATGGGCAGCATGCTGGCGGCGAGCGAGCCGAAGGCGAGGAAGAGGACGACCGCCGCGACGACGACCCCGATGGCCTCGCTGAGATGGACGGAGGGTGCTTCGGTGAGGGCGAC
This sequence comes from Streptomyces sp. NBC_00012, assembly GCF_045040875.1. Lineage (NCBI taxonomy): Bacteria > Bacillati > Actinomycetota > Actinomycetes > Kitasatosporales > Streptomycetaceae > Streptomyces > Streptomyces sp. NBC_00012. The sequence goes on from NZ_CP108309.1 coordinate 2,696,356, forward strand.
GGCGGGGCCGCCCAGCTCCACCTGGAGATGGTCGGCGGCGGCCGCCTTCGCGGTGTCGACGACGGCCCTGGCCTGCTGCACCGGGATCTCCTCGACCTGCTGGTCGAAGGTGATCGTGGCGTAGGCGGTGTGTCCGTCGGCGCTGATCTGCGCGGCGCCGGAGGCCCCGTACGGGCCGGTGACCGCGCCGACCCCGGGCAGCTCCTCGACCGCGTGCAGGGTCCGGGTCATCGTCTGCCGGACGTCGTCGGCCCGCACGGTGGAGTCGGAGGTGTGCCAGACGATGGTGTCGGTGTCACCGCCCAGATCCGTGAAGCCGCTCCGCAGGAGCTCGGTGGCCCGGCCGGACTCCGTGCCGGGCACCTCGTAGTCGTTGGAGTACGCGGAGCCCGCGAAGCCGGCCGCGGTGGCGGCGCCGCCGAGGGCGAGCAGCCAGATGAGGACGGCGATGAGACGGTGCCTGATGCACCAGCGGGCGATGGCAGCCAACGGACGTGCTCCCTGCTGGTTCGCGGTTCTCCGGCAGCACAAAACACGCATGAGCCGCAAAGAACGCATGACCTGAGAACCGTCACTCTGGCAGCCGAAAGTGATCCTTTGTCTCTTTCGTGGCCTTACTCACAATGGCCGCAGGAATGACTGTGGCCCGCGCCGCAATGACCTCCGGCCACCTCACTCGGCCAGTCGTTCCTCCTCCGCCTCCAGTTCTTCCTCGAACTGCTCCTCGATCTCCGCGATGCCCTTCGCCACGACCTCCGCCAGATGGACGGGGCAGGTCAATACCTCGCTCCTGAAGCCCTGGCCCGAGTCCGGGCCAGGGGCGGGGCCTGCGTCGGGGGCGTAGAGGTGCGCGATGCGTGCCACGCGGTCGGACGTGCGCTCATGGCCGGGCGCATGGCCGTCCGCGTGGTCGCATGCGCCGCCGGGCAGGGTGGCGGCAGTGGTACGGAGGATGCCGAGGATCTCGCGGGCGATTCCGTACGACAGCTCCAGGGAATCGGCCGCCGTGGCCATCAGGAGCAGCAGGACGGTCCGGTCGAGCGCGGGGCCGTCCGGGCCGAGCCGCTCGTACCGCCGGGCCGCCCAGAGCGCCGCCTCCTCGGAGGCCGTCTCGTTCTTGAACGGGACATGCCGCTCGCTCAGCTGACTGATGTCGAGCCGGCCGTCGGGGCGCAGATACACCGGGTCCAGATGTGCCGTCTCCCGGGTGCCGAAGAGTGCGTCGACCGCTTCGCGCAGATGGTCGCGGGCCTCGACGGCGAGGGCGCGCAGAAAGGTGGTGCACGTCCATGCCTCCAGCGAGGCGCCGTATCCGTCCTCGTGTTCCTCGCGCAGGACGGTCCGGCCGCCGGGGCTCTGCAGGTGGATGCCCTCGGAGGCCTGCTCGTCGCTGCCGGATCGCAGTGCCGGGTGCTCGCCGACCCCGTGCGCGCAGGCCTCGTCCGGCAGCAGCGGCAGTACGGACTCCAGGCCCTCGATCATGTCGTCGAGCAGCGACCGCTGTCTGATCCGGCCCGACGCCGCGTACCAGCAGTTCGCATGGGCGACGACGACATAGCCGGCGAGAGCGGCCCGGGAGAGACCGCCGGGTGGTACGGCGTGGATCTCCAGGTCCCAGAACGGATCACCGTTCGGATAGTCGTTGAGCACACTGCCCAGGCTGCGGATGTTCCTCCGGTGGCTTTCGGGGATGATCTCGGGGATGCCGCCCGTGCTGCCCGGCAGGATCACATCGGCGGCTGTCCGCGCCCATCCGGCGGCATTGCGGGGGCAGGCCTCGGCCCCGTCCCACTCGGCGAGCGGAATCTCGGCGTCCGGCGCGTCGAGCAGCCCGTCCGCGTCCGTGTCCCACTCCTCCAGGCTCTCGGTGTACGGGTGGGCCGCGTGCCCGCACCCGCCAGCCTGAAGACACTGCTCGTCCATGGCTTCGGCGGCGGCGCCGAGCGCGTCCACCACGGCCCGCTCGACGTCGGCGCCGCGTCGCCCGAGGACGTACGGCGCCATGTTCACCAGCCCGAAGGTCAGCAGGACCGCCTGCTCGCCGTCCGGTTCGGCGGCGAGCAGGCGGGCGCACTCCAGGACGACGGGGTCCGCCTCCTCGGGAGCGGCGCCCGCCGTGACTCCGGCCCATTTCTCGATCAGTTCGGTCATGATCAAGGAAACGCAGGCCGCGCCGCGGTGGTTCCGGTGGGCGCCGGACTCCCGTGCGGGTCAGCCCGAGACGCTCGCCCGGCCGTTCTCGATGTGACCCATCAGCCGGCGCCGGAACGCGTCGTCCCCGTCGACGGTGACGTCCAGGTCGTACCAGCCGTGCGCGTCGGCCGCCGAGTGCACCACCGTGCGGCTGCGTCCCGGCTTGACCTTGACGGTCCGGGTCCAGTCCCGCAGGTCCGCCTCGTCGACATAGCCCAGCGGCCGCACCGTGAAGGTGAGCGTCGTCCGGCCCGTGTTGCGCAGCGTGAGATGCAGGTCGCGCTCATGGGCGTCGACCCGCGACGCCACCTCGGCCCCGGCCGCGGCGCCGTCCTTCACGGGTCCGGCGAACTCGCGGCGGAAGCCGTTCGGCCCCGTCACCGTGAACCGGTAGGCCGCGCCGGTGACCGGCACCGTCCACTGCGCAGTGCCCTTCACGTCCCGGTGCTGCGGTACGGGGAACTCACCGGCGTACGGATACAGCGCGAAGTGCGCCGAGGAGCGCCCCGTGTTGCTGAGTGCCACCCGCACCTCTCCGTTCACCACCTTCGCCTGCGCGTCCGGCTGGTACGGCAGCGCGCGGGCCGGGCGTGCGCCGGGCTCCTGCACCGGCATCTGCTGCACGGCCGGCGGCTTCGGCGACCAGCGGCCGCTGAACGGCGGGATGGCGCCCGGCTGTTCCACCTCGGGCCGTCGGCGTGCGCGCGAGAAGTCGAAGGCCGAGGTCAGGTCGCCGGTGACGGTGCGCCGCCAGTCGCTGATGTTCGGTTCCTCCACCCCGGTCCAGCGCTCCAGGAAGCGGACCACGGAGGTGTGGTCGAAGACCTCGGAGCAGACGTAGCCGCCGATGGTCCACGGCGACACCACGAGCATCGGCACCCGCATGCCGAGACCGGTGGGCTTGCCCTCCCACTGCTCCTCGGTCACCTCGGGCGAGGCGACGGGCGGCGGCACGTGGTCGAAGAAGCCGTCGTTCTCGTCGTAGTTGATGAAGACCGCGGTGTGCCGCCACACATCGGGGTGCTTGCCCAGCGCGTCCAGGACCTTGTAGACGATCGTCGCGCTGTGGATCGGCGAGGAGACGCTCGGGTGCTCGGAGTCGACCGCCGAGGGCACCAGGTAGGAGATCTCCGGAAGGGTGCCCGCCGCCACGTCCTTGGCGAACTCGTCGGCCAGCGTTCCGGTCTCCACCCGGCGCAACGCCCGCTCGAACAGGCTGCGTTCGGTCTTGTCGAGGGTGGCGACGCCCTCTTCCAGCAGGCCGAACAGCCGCTCGCGCTCCGTGGCGTCCGCGTCCCGCACCGCGGAGTAGAACGACTCCATGAAGGTGTGCCCGCCGGTCTTCGACAGCGCCTTGCGGGCCACCGCCTTGAAGGTGGCGAAGAACTCGATCTGGTTGTCGGTGAAGTTCTCCCACTCGGTGTACGTGCGCCAGCTGCGCCCGGCCTTCTCCAGCCGCTCCGCGTACGTGCCCCAGTCGTAGCCGGGGTGGGTGCCCTCGTTGTACGCGTCGTTGCCGACGGCCCGCTTGCCGTTCGGCTCGTTGCCCGTCTTCCCGCTCCACAGGTGGTTGCGGTTGGGGCTGGTCGAGGTGTGGATGGAGGAGTGGTAGGCGTCGCAGACCGTGAAGGTGTCGGCCAGTTCGTAGTGCAGCGGGATGTCGCGGCGGTCGTAGTACGCCATGGTGGCGGCCGTCTTCGCGCTCACCCAGCCGTTCATCCACCCGCCGGCCCACGCCTTGCCGCCACCGCTCCAGGAGTGGTCGAGCGCGCCGATGTACTGGAGGTCCTTCTTCTGCGTCTCGGCGGCGTCACGCACCGGGAAGGGCAGCACGGAGGTGCCGAGCGCCGCGGGCTGCTCGAAGACCGGCTTGCCCGAGGGCAGCTCGACGGCGTTGCGGTCACCGAATCCGCGTACGCCCCGGAGCGTCCCGAAGTAGTGGTCGAAGGAACGGTTCTCCTGCATCAGGATCACCACGTGCTTGATGGCGCCGAGCCCGTCCCGGCCGCCGGACCCCGCCGAGTGTGCCGGCTGCGCGGCGATCGCGGCCTGCAGCGACGGCGGCAGCAGCGACCCCGCCGCCGCGGCGCCGAGCGCACCGCCGCCCAGCGCGAAGAGCCGTCGCCGTGAAATGTCCGTGGTCAAGTGAGCCTCCCGAGTCCGGTCGTACAGCCGGGAAGCTAATCAAGCCGGGTGGCGCGCGGAAGGACTCCGGACGGCTCGGCGGTGAACGTCCAAGAGGTCGTGCGGGAAGTCCAAGGGGCGGCGCACCCGGCTCACGGATGCGCCGCCCCTTGTCGGACGTACGGGAAGCGCCCGGCCGTACGGGACGGCCGGGCTCCTAGGGGTCAGCCCTCGACGCCGAGCTTCTCCAGGATCAGCTCACGGACCCGGGCCGCGTCCGCCTGGCCGCGGGTGGCCTTCATGACCGCGCCGACGAGCGCGCCCGCCGCCGCGACCTTGCCGCCGCGGATCTTGTCCGCGATGGCCGCGTTGGCCGCGATGGCCTCGTCGACGGCCGTGGACAGCGCGCCCTCGTCGGAGACGACCTTCAGTCCGCGCTTCTCGACGACGGTGTCCGGGTCGCCCTCGCCCGCGAGGACGCCCTCGATGACCTGGCGGGCCAGCTTGTCGTTGAGGTCGCCCGAGGTGACGAGCTCGGCCACCCTGGCGACCTGCACCGGGGTGATCGGCAGCTCGTCGAGGCCGCGGCCGGTCTCGTTGGCGTTACGGGCCAGCTCGCCCATCCACCACTTGCGGGCCTGGTCCGAGGGGGCGCCCGCGTCGGTCGTGGCGACGATCAGGTCGACCGCGCCCGCGTTGAGGATGGACTGCATGTCGTGCTCGGAGGCACCCCACTCCTCCTTGAGCCGCGCCCGGCGCAGCCGCGGCAGCTCGGGCAGGCCCTTGCGCAGCTCCTCGACCCACTCGCGGGCCGGGGCGACCGGCACCAGGTCCGGCTCGGGGAAGTAGCGGTAGTCCTCGGCGTTGTCCTTGATGCGGCCGGCCGTGGTGGAGCCGTCCTCCTCGTGGAAGTGCCGGGTCTCCTGCACGATCGTGCCGCCGGAGTTCAGCACGGCCGCGTGGCGCTGGATCTCGAAACGGGCGGCACGCTCGACGGAACGCAGCGAGTTCACGTTCTTCGTCTCGGAGCGCGTACCGAAGGTCTCGGTGCCGTTGGGGCGCAGCGACAGGTTGACGTCGCAGCGCATCTGGCCCATCTCCATGCGGGCCTCCGAGACGCCGAGCGCCTTGATGAGCTCGCGGAGCTCGGCGACGTACGCCTTGGCGACCTCGGGGGCGCGGGCGCCCGCGCCCTCGATCGGCTTGGTGACGATCTCGATGAGCGGGATGCCGGCCCGGTTGTAGTCGAGCAGGGAGTGGGACGCGCCGTGGATACGGCCGGTGGCTCCGCCGACGTGGGTCGACTTGCCGGTGTCCTCCTCCATGTGGGCGCGCTCGATCTGCACCCGGAAGATCTCCCCGTCCTCCAGCTGGACGTCCAGATAGCCGTTGTAGGCGATCGGCTCGTCGTACTGGGAGGTCTGGAAGTTCTTCGGCATGTCCGGATAGAAGTAGTTCTTCCGGGCGAAGCGGCACCACTCGGCGATCTCGCAGTTCAGCGCGAGGCCGATCTTGATGGCGGACTCGACGCCGATCTCGTTGACGACCGGCAGGGCGCCGGGCAGGCCGAGGCAGACCGGGCAGGTCTGGGAGTTGGCGTCCTGCTTGAGCTCGGTGGAGCAGCCGCAGAACATCTTGGTCTTGGTGCCGAGCTCGACATGGACCTCCAGGCCCATGACGGGGTCGTAGGACGCGAGCGCGTCCTCGTACGACACCAGGTCGGTGACAGTCACGGTGAAACTTCCCTCTCAGCCCAGCAGTACGTCGTCGTCGCCGAGGCGCTTGAGTTCGCGCAGCAGCAGGGCGACACCCGTGGCGATGGCGGCGGCGGAGACGACGGCGTCGATCAGTCGGAGCGTGTCGTGCTCATAGCGTGCCTTCTTGGCCTGCTTGAGCACGCTGACGGCCCCGAAGGCGGTGGTGCCGATGGACAGGTACGTACCGGTCTTGGACTTCTTGAAGCCCTTGGCCTTGGTCAGTGCGCTCACAACGACGGAGCCTCCTCCAGCAGCGGGTGACCCCACTTTTGCACGAAGGCGGCCTCGACGGCGGCGCCGACCTTGTAGAGACGGTCGTCCTTCATGGCGGGGGCGATGATCTGCAGCCCGACCGGCAGGCCGTCCTCGGGCGCCAGGCCGCAGGGCAGCGACATGGCGGAGTTGCCCGCGAGGTTGGTCGGGATGGTGCACAGGTCCGCGAGGTACATCGCCATCGGGTCGTCGGCGCGCTCGCCGATCGGGAAGGCGGTGGTGGGCGTCGTCGGGGAGACGATGACGTCCACCTGCTCGAAGGCCTTCTCGAAGTCCTGCGTGATGAGGGTGCGGACCTTCTGCGCCGAGCCGTAGTACGCGTCGTAGTAGCCGGAGCTGAGGGCGTACGTACCGAGGATGACGCGGCGCTTGACCTCGTCGCCGAAGCCGGCCTCGCGGGTGAGCGCGGTGACGTCCTCGGCCGACCTCGTGCCGTCGTCGCCGACGCGCAGCCCGTAGCGCATCGCGTCGAAGCGGGCCAGGTTGGAGGAGCACTCGGACGGCGCGATCAGGTAGTACGCCGACAGGGCCAGGTCGAAGGACGGGCAGTCCAGCTCGACGATCGTGGCGCCGAGCGACTTCAGCAGCTCGACCGACTCGTTGAAGCGCTGGACGACACCGGCCTGGTAGCCCTCACCGGCGAACTGCTTCACGACACCGACGCGCATGCCTTCGACGCTGCCGTTGCGGGCGGCCTCGACGACCGGCGGGACCGGGGCGTCGATGGACGTGGAGTCCATCGGGTCGTGCCCGCCGATGACCTCGTGCAGCAGGGCCGCGTCCAGGACGGTACGGGCGCAGGGCCCGCCCTGGTCCAGGGAGCTGGAGAAGGCCACCATGCCGTAGCGGGAGACGCCGCCGTAGGTGGGCTTGACGCCGACGGTGCCGGTGACGGCGGCGGGCTGGCGGATGGAGCCGCCGGTGTCCGTGCCGATGGCGAGCGGGGCCTCGTACGAGGCGAGCGCGGCCGAGGAGCCGCCGCCGGAGCCGCCCGGGATGCGGGTGAGGTCCCACGGGTTGCCGGTCGGTCCGTAGGCGCTGTTCTCGGTGGAGGACCCCATGGCGAACTCGTCCATGTTGGTCTTGCCGAGGATGACGACGTCGGCGGCCTTCAGCCTGCTGGTGAGGGTCGCGTCGTACGGCGGGATCCAGCCTTCGAGGATCTTGGAGCCGACGGTGGTCGGCATGTCCTGCGTGGTGAAGATGTCCTTCAGCGCGAGCGGGACGCCGGCCAGCGGGCCGAGCTTCTCGCCGGCCGCCTTCTTGGCGTCGACGGCGCGGGCCTGCGCGAGCGCGCCCTCGCGGTCGACGTGCAGGAAGGCGTGGACCTTCTCGTCGACCGCGTCGATCCTGGCCAGGTGGGCCTCGGTGACCTCGACGGCCGTGAGCTCGCCGGAGGCGATCCTCGCGGCGATCTCGGCGGCGGTGAGCTTGATGATGGTGCTGTGGTCCGTCATGGCTGTTAGTCCTCCCCCAGGATCTGCGGCACCTTGAAACGCTGCTGCTCCTGGGCCGGGGCGCCGGAGAGCGCCTGCTCGGGGGTGAGCGACGGACGGACCTCGTCCGCGCGCATGACGTTGGTCAGCGGCAGCGGGTGGGAGGTCGGCGGTACGTCTTGGTCGGCGACCTCGGAGACGCGGGCGACCGCGCCGATGATGTCGTCGAGCTGACCGGCGAAGTGATCGAGCTCTTCGCCCTTCAGCTCCAGACGCGCCAGCCGGGCGAGGTGGGCGACCTCCTCGCGCGTGATGCCAGGCATGCAGCGATCCTCAGGGGTTGGTGTGTGGTTTTGGCCGGGGCCGGCGGCACTTTTTCCACCGTCCGTCCGAAGGACGGGCCGCGCGGCGTCCGGTGCGTGCGATCGCAAGGCGCCGGAGCGCCCTCGTGACGGAGCCACGTGGGCGATTCGGCAACGCGGCGAGTGTGCGTGCCGAGCGTCGCGCGGCAGGTGGAAATGTGCCGCCGACCCCCAATCCTATGGGGTCGCCCGCCGCCACTCCCGCCACCCGGGGGAACACCCTGGTCGGACGAGGATTTCCGGCTCCCGCGCCGCCTCCGGGGAGGCGGGGGCCACCGGACGTGCCGCCGGTGGCCCCTGCGGGGTCAGGTCGTCGCGGGCCGCGAATTGACCGTCCGGCCGGCCTGGCGCTGCTCCAGCTCCGGTGGCTTACCGGCCGCTGCCGCTGCGGCGGCTGCCGCTGCGGCCAGCTCGGCCGGCCGCCGCCAGCCGTGCTCGCCGCGGGCCCGCAGCCAGGCCGTGGTCTCCTGCGGCGGCATCGCCGCGGCGACCAGCCAGCCCTGCACCGCGTCGCAGCGCAGATCCCGCAGCCGTTCCCAGGTCTCGTCGTCCTCGACGCCTTCCGCGACGACCAGCAGGCCGAGCGAGTGGGCCAGGTCGATCGTGCAGCGGACGATCTCCGCGTCCTCGTTGTCCACGGCCAGCCGGGCGACGAACGAGCGGTCGATCTTCAGCTCGCTGACCGGCAGCCGGCGCAGATGGACGAGCGAGGAGTACCCCGTACCGAAGTCGTCGAGGGACATCTTCACGCCGTGCCCGGTCAGTCCGGCGAGTGTGTCGGCGGCGCGCTGCGGGTCCTCCAGCAGCACGTGTTCCGTTATCTCCAGCTGCAGCGCCCCGGGCGGGACGCCGTGCCGGGCGAGCCGGGCCGCGACGCCGCCCGCGAACCCGGGAGTGTGGACGTCGCGCGGGGAGACGTTGACCGCGACGGGGACGAACAGGCCCTGCGCCCGCCACCGGGCGACCTGGGCCAGCGCCGTCTCCAGGACGTACTCCGTGAGGTGCGGCATGAGCCCGGACGACTCTGCGATGGCTATGAACTCGTCCGGGGGGACCCTGCCGCGCTCCGGGTGCACCCAGCGCACCAGGGCTTCGAGGCCGGCCACCTGGCCGTCGAAGCGGACCTTCGGCTGGTAGTGGAGCTCGACCTCGCCGGCGTCCAGGGCGCGGCGCAGATCGCCCAGGAGCCCGAGCCGGTCCGGGGTGTTGCTGTCCCGCTTCGACTCGTAGACCTCGACGCCCGTACGGTCCCGCTTGGCCTGGTACATCGCCACGTCCGCACGCCTGAGCAGCCCCTCGGCGTCCAGCGCGTGGTCCGGGTAGACGGACACTCCGGCGCTGGCCTCCAGCACCAGGGTCAGTCCGTCGAGATCGAGCGGGGAGGACAGCTCGGCGACCAGGTGGCGGGCGACCCGCTGGGCGCTGGTGGTGGAATCGGCGGCCGGGAGGAGCACCGCGAACTCGTCGCCGCCGAGCCGCGCGGCCTCCGCTCCCCGGGGCAGCGCGAGCCGGAGACGCTCCGCTATCTGCAACAGCAGCCGGTCCCCCGCCAGATGGCCGAGGGTGTCATTGACCGCGCGGAAACGGTCGAGGTCGATCAGGACCAGAGCGGATCTGGTACCGGCGGATTCGGCGTCCTCCAGGGCCGTCCAGGTGCGCTCCAGCAGCCACTGCCGGTTGGGCAGTCCGGTCAGCGGGTCGCGCAGCTGCTCCTCCGCGCGGGCCCGGGCGATCCAGAGGGCGGAGTCGAGGGCGATCAGCGGGACGGCGAAGAGCGGCAGGAGCAGAGGGGTGGTCATCGCGACGACACAGATCAGCGGCGCGATACCGAGCAGGGCGACCGCGACGAGGCCCTGGCGCAGCAGTGCGGTGCGGGCGACGGTCGGCAGTCCGCCGCCCTGGGGGCTCCGGACGTACCACAGCAGGACCCGGGTCACCAGAAGGTAGGTGGAGGCGGCCAGCAGGACCTCGGGGACGGCGTCGATGCCCCAGTGGAGTGGCTGCCATGGTGATTCGACGGTGTGCACCTCGCCGAACGCGGCGAGCACCAGGGCCGCCGCGCCGATCCCGAGGATGTCCACCGCACCGTGCAGCAGCCCTTGCCACCAGCGGTGCCGGCGGGCGACGCCGACGAGGACGACGACGACCAGGGAGACCAGCCCGGCGGGCACCCAGCCGTAGAGCAGCAGCACGGCCAGGGTGAGCGAGGCTCCGGAACCGGTCCCTCCCCACCAGCGGTCGCGGCCGAGCGCGACGAGATGGCCGACGATGATTCCGGTCAGTGCGGCGAGGGACCAGCCGGCCTCGCCGTCGGGAAAGAGCGCGTGTCCTTCGCTCACGGTCCGATAGAAACCGGTCGCGATCTGAACAACGGCGATCACGATGGCAACGGCACCCACTTTTGGCGTGAGGCCGACGAAACCTTGCAGCCGCGACACCGGTGCGGCGCTCTCGGTCGGTTTCATTCCGTCCCTCTCACAGCCGGCGGTGCCGATGTCACCTGATGGTTCGCGCCACTCCGCGACGACCCGGTTTCCCACCCCGCGGCCGGACACGGCAGGTGCACGTCTCAACAGTAGGCCGCGGAAGGCTTCTACGGGCAGCGCTCTGACGCTCTTGCCCGAATGCGGACCGACCGTCCGTCAGCATCTGCTATGCGCCGATCGGGTGAATCGGCCGGCGCATCGAAACCCTTGCCCCGACCTGCCCCGCAACACCCTTTATCGCCCCCTTGCTCACCGTTCGCCCGCCCCTTTTCGCACTCCCGTCGCTCCGCCCGGATGCCCACCCCGGACCCCGCCCGGTTCCTTGCCCGATCCCCGCCCCGGGCAGGATCCGCCCTATTCCGCCGGTACCTCGGCCGGCACCGCCGCCTCGCGCGCCGCATCCGGACCCTGATCGAGCAGCACGGCGAAGCCGTCCTCGTCCAGCACCGGCACCTTCAGCTGCATGGCCTTTTCGTACTTCGAACCGGGGTTGTCACCGACGACCACGAAGGACGTCTTCTTCGAAACGGAACCCGTCACCTTCGCCCCGCGGCTCTGGAGCGCCTCTTTCGCGCCATCCCTGGTGTGGCCGGCCAGCGTGCCGGTGACGACGACGGTGAGCCCATCGAGCGGGCGCGGCCCCTCCTCCTCCCCCGCCCCCTCGTCGGCCATCCGGACCCCGGCCTCCCGCCACTTGCGCAGGATCTCCCGGTGCCAGTCCTCGGCGAACCACTGCTTCACCGACGCGGCGATGATGGGGCCGACCCCGTCGGCGTCGGACAGCTCCTTCTCGGTGGCCTCGTCGATCCGGTCGATGGAACGGAACTGACGGGCCAGCTCCGCGGCGGCGACCGGGCCCACATGGCGGATCGAGAGCCCGGTGAGGATCCGGGCGAGCGGTGCCTCCTTGGCCGCGGCGATGGCGTCGAGCATGGCGAGGGCGTTCTTCTTCGGCTCGCCCTGCTGGTTGGCGAAGACCCAGGCGGTCTTCTCCTCGCCGGTCTTCGGGTCGCGCTTGGGCAGCCCGCTGTCCTGGTCCCGGACGTAGGCCCGGATCGGCAGCAGCTGCTCGACGGTCAGCCCGAAGAGATCGCCCTCGTCGCGCAGCGGCGGCTCGGCGGGCTCCAGCGGCTTGGTCAGGGCCGCGGCGGCGACATAGCCGAAGTGGTCGATGTCGAGGCACTTGCGGCCCGCGAGATAGGCGAGGCGCTCCCGCAACTGGGCAGGGCAGGAAAGGGCGTTGGGACAGCGGACGTCGATGTCGGCTTCCTTCATGGGCCGCAGCTCCGTACCGCACTCGGGGCACTCGGTGGGCATGACGAACGCCCGCTCGGTGCCGTCACGGAGGTCGACGACCGGGCCGAGGATCTCCGGGATCACGTCGCCCGCCTTGCGGAGCACCACCGTGTCCCCGATGAGGACGCCCTTCGCCTTCACCACGTTCTGGTTGTGCAGGGTGGCGAACTCCACCTCGGAGCCCGCCACTTCGACCGGCTCGACCTGCGCGTACGGCGTGACCCGGCCGGTCCGGCCGACGCCGACCCGGATGTTGACCAGCTTGGTGTTGACCTCCTCCGGGGCGTACTTCCAGGCGATCGCCCAGCGCGGGGCGCGCGAGGTGGAGCCGAGCCGGCCCTGGAGCGGGATCTCGTCGAGCTTGACGACGACGCCGTCGATCTCGTGCTCCACGGAGTGCCGGTTCTCGCCGAAGTACCTGATGAACTCCCGTACCCCGTCGAGGGAATCCACCACCTTGTTGTACTTGGCGGTGGGCAGACCCCATTCGCGCAGCAGCTCGTAGGCGTGCGACAGACAGTCGATGTCGAAGCCCTCGCGGGCACCGATGCCGTGCACCACCATGTGCAGCGGGCGGGTGGCGGTGACCTTCGGGTCCTTCTGGCGCAGTGAACCCGCCGCCGCGTTGCGCGGGTTGGCGAACGGCTTGTCCTCGGCCTCGACGAGCCGGGCGTTGAGCTCCTCGAAGGCCTCCATCGGGAAGAAGACCTCACCGCGGATCTCGACCAGCGCCGGGATCCGGTCGCCCTTCAGCCGGTGCGGGATCTCGGCGATCGTACGGACGTTGGGGGTGATGTCCTCGCCGGTGCGGCCGTCGCCGCGGGTGGCGGCCCGGGTCAGCCGCCCGTGCTCATAGGTGAGGTTGACCGCCAGTCCGTCGACCTTCGGCTCGCACAGGAAGTGGTATTCGGTGGTGCCGACCTCCTTGGCGATCCGCTCGCCCCAGGCGGTCAGCTCCAGGTCGTCGAAGGCGTTGTCCAGCGAGAGCATCCGCTCCCGGTGCTCGACGGAGGTGAATTCCGTCCGGTACGGGCCCGCGACCTTCTGTGTCGGCGAATCCGGGGTGCGCAGCTGGGGGTACGTCTCCTCCAGCACCTCCAGCTCGCGCATCAGCCGGTCGAACTCGGCGTCGCTGACGACCGGCTGATCGCTCACGTAGTACCGGAAGCGGTGCTCCTCGACCTGCTCGGCGAGGAGCATGTGCTGCTCCTGGGCCTGTGCGGGCACCGTCGTCTGCTGTTCGCCGGCCATCGTCTCGTCCTCCCGTTACCCGTTGCCCCGTTACTCAGGGTTGTCTGCGAGCGATCTCGCGGCCCGGACGCAGTGGGCGAGCGCGGCGCGCGCGTACGCGGGCGAGGCACCCGCGAGCCCGCACGACGGGGTGATCACCACGGACTCCGCCAGAGTCCCCGGATTCAGCCCCAGCCTGCGCCACAGCGTCCTGACACCCATGACGCTACCGCCCGGGTCCGACAATCCGCCCGAGGCCGGGTCGGTGCCCGGCACCACTCCGAGGAAGAGCCGGGTGCCGCCCTCGACGGCTTCCCCGATCGCCTCCTCCTCACGCTCGGTGAGCAGTGAGAAATCGAACGAGATGGCGTCGGCCCCGGCCCGGCGCAGCAGCGCGAACGGCACCTCGGGCGCGCAGGTGTGCACGACCGTCGCCGATTCCCCGGCCGCCGTCAGGACATCGCGCAGGGTGCCCTCGACGACCTGGCGGTCCACGGCCCGGTAGGTGCGGTAGCCGCTTGCCGTCCGGACCCGCCCGCGCAGTACGGCGGTCAGCGACGGCTCGTCGAGCTGGAGGATCACTTCGGCGCCGGGCACCCTGCGCCGCACCTCGGCGAGGTGGGCGCGCAGCCCCTCCACCAGTGAGCCCGCCAGGTCACGGCAGGCCCCCGGGTCGCCGAGCGCGGCCTCGCCGCCCCGGCGTTCCAGCGCGGCGGCCAGCGTCCAGGGCCCGACGGCCTGGACCTTGAGCGGCCCCTCGTACCCCTGGGTGAACTCCTCCAGGGCGTCCAGGTCCTCACCGAGCCAGGACCTGGCCCGGCGGGTGTCCCGTCCGGGCCGGTCGCTGATCCGCCAGCCGCTGGGCTCGACGTGCCCGTACAGGTCGACGAGCAGGCCGATGGTCCGCCCGATCATGTCCGCGCCGGGCCCGCGGGCGGGCAGTTCCGCCAGATACGGCAGGCCCTCGCCGCCCGCGAAGGAACCGGTGACGGTCTTCGCCGCCTCCCGTGCGTCTCCCCCGGGCATGGACCCGATCCCGGTGGCCGGGCAACCCCTGAACTCGCTCTTCTCGCTCACACGGGAAGCCTAGGGCCTCTCGTTCGGATCACGCCCGGCCCGCAGGGTCAGCGTCCGGGGCGCACCGTGAGGTCGTTGACCTCGGCGTCGCGCGGCAGGTCGATGGCCATCAGGATCGTGGTGGCCACCGACTCCGGGTCGATCCACCGGGAGGGGTCGTACTCCTTGCCCTCCTGCTGGTGGACCTTGGCCTGCATGGGGCTGGCGGTGCGCCCCGGGTAGACGGAGGTGACCCGGACGCCGTTGGCGTGCTCCTCGTGGCGCAGCGAGTCGGCGAGGGCCTTCAAGCCGTGCTTGCTCGCGGCGTACGCGCTCCACTCGGCGTGCGCGGCGAGGCCGGCGCCCGAGTTCACGAAGAGGACGCGGCCCTGGGCGACGCGCAGCAGCGGCAGGAAGAGCCGGGTCAGCTCGGCGGGCGCGACCAGGTTGGCGTTGAGCTGGAAGTGCCATGCCTTGGGTGTGAGATCCCCGACCCGGCCGAGCTCGACCACGCCCGCGATGTGCAGCAGCGAGTCGACCCGCTCCGGCATCGCCTGCTGGGCGAGCGCCCACGACAGCCGGTCCGGGTTGGAGAGATCGCCGACGAGCGTGCGCGCGCCGGGGTGGAGCGCGGCCAGTTCCTTGGCGCGGCCCGCGTCGCGGGCGAACAGCACGGCCTCGTCACCGCGCTCCAGCAGACGGCGGGTGACGGCGGCTCCGATGCCGGAGCCGGCACCGGTGATGACATGAGTGGGCATGCGCCCCATGATCGCACCCCGCCGCCCCGTCACTGCAGGCCGGACCACTCCTCCAGGTGGGCCAGCGCGCCCACGCCGTCCTTGGCGAAGAACACCAGGTCGGCGAGCGGGAGGGGCAGGAAGCCCTCGTCCTCCATGCGCTGGAACTGCTGGCGCAGCCCGTCGTAGAAGCCCGCCGTGTTGAGCAGCACGACCGGCTTGTCGTGCTTGCCGTGCTTCTTCAGCTCCAGGATCTCGGTCGCCTCGTCGAGCGTCCCGGTCCCGCCCACCATGATCACGACCGCGTCGGCCTTCTCCAGGAGCAGCGCCTTGCGCTCGGCGAGATCGCGCGCGATCACCATCTCGTCCGCATTGGCCCGCGCCTTGGCCGCCAGGAAGTCCACCGACACCCCCACCAGCCGCCCGCCCGACTCCTGGACCCCGTCGGCGACGACCTTCATCAGCCCGCTCTCCGAGCCTCCCCAGACCAGGGTGTGTCCGCCCTTGCCGAGCAGCTCGGCGAATTCGCGGGCGGGCCGGGTGTAGCACTCGTCGAGGTCGGCGGCGGAGAGAAATACGCAGATCTTCATGGAGCAACCGTAAGGGCCACCACCGACACACCCCTGCACCCGGCCACCAGGCAGGACCGGGACCGGGGAAGAAACGGGCCCGCGAAACGGCTGACCTTCGTATGACTACGTCACCAGGACACCGCATCACGGTCGAGCCCGGCACCGAGCATGTACGTGTGGTCCGCGACGGACAGGTGCTCGCCGAGAGCCGGCGCCCGCTCGTCCTGCGCGAGACCGGATGTCCGGTCCGCTACTACCTGCCGCCCGAGGACGTCCGTACGGACCTCCTGGCGACTTCGGACACCCGAACCCACTGCCCGTTCAAGGGAGATGCCTCCTACTGGTCGCTGCCGGGCGCCGCAGACCTCGTCTGGGCCTACCCGGACCCGAAGCCTGAAGTCGCCGCGATCAAGGACCACTTCTGCTTCTACGAAACCGAGACAGTCACCGCCTGACCGTCCCGACTGATCGTCAAGAACGTCCCTGACCTGGGAGTTCGAAGAACTTCAAAAAAACTTCGGCCGGAGCGATGAGTTTCTCCGGGCCCGGCGGTCCACCCTCGCATGGACAAGATTCTCTCCCGCGACGGCACCATGATCGCGTACCGGCACCGGGGTGAAGGGCCGCCGGTGATCCTGGTGGGCGGCTCGCTGGGCACGGCGGCGACCGAGGCGCCGCTGGCGCGGCTGCTCGCGCCGCACTTCCATGTCGTCACGTACGACAGGCGCGGCCGCGGCTCCAGCGGCGACAGTGGCCCGTACGCGGTGGAACGCGAGATCGAGGACCTGGCCGCGCTCGTCACCGCGACGGGCGGCCGGGCCTCCGTCTTCGGCATGGGCGCCGGCGGGGCCCTGGCCCTGGAGGCACAGGCCGCCGGCCTCCCCGTCGACCTGCTGGCGGTGTACGAACCGCCCTACACGCCGGGCGCCGCGGGCCTCCAGTACAAGGCGTGCTGCACCTCGCGTCTGCACCGGCTGCTGTCCACCGGGGACCGCGCGGGAGCCGTCGAGCTGTTCCTGTCCGTGACGGGCGTGCCGGCCGACATGATCGCCCGTATGCGCCGCGCCCCGCTGTGGAGCGACCTGCTGGCGATGGCCCACACCCTCGCGTACGACGACGCGATCCTCGGCACCGGCGCGATCCCGGCCGCCCGGTTTGCCTCCGTCACGGCCCGCACCCTGGTGATCTGCGGCGGCTCCAGCCCCACCCGGACCCACCTGGCGACCCGCGCCCTCGCAGAGACCCTCCCCCGCGCCCGCCACCGCACCCTGACGGGCCAGACCCGCGACCTGGCCCCGCAGGCGGTGGCCCCGGTCCTCACGGAGTTCTTCGCCGGACCCGTCCGCCTGCGCCAGACTTCCTGACCCCACGACCCGCCCCGCGCGACCAACGCCCGTACGGGGGTCGGACGTGGTCGCGCGGGGCGCCGCCGCATCCGCGGCTCAGGCACCGAGCGCGAGCTCGAACCAGACAGTCTTGCCACCCGGCCCGAGCGCCCCTTCCCCTATGGCGCACCCGCCCCATCGGTCCGCGACGAGTTCGAGGATGGCCATGCCCCGCCCGGCTTCGGCGTGGGGGGCGACGGGCGGGACGTACGGCTTGGGCAGGTCCGGGCTCATGTCCCAGACGCTGATCCGGAGCACTGGGTGCCGCCACTGGAGCCGCACGGCGGCCGGCCCCTTGGTGTGCCGTACGGAGTTGGTGGTCAGCTCGGACGTCAACAGTTCGGCCCGGTAGCTGAGTTCGGCCAGTTCGTGGGCGTTGAGGATGGCGCGG
Source organism: Streptomyces sp. NBC_00012 (assembly GCF_045040875.1). NCBI lineage: Bacteria > Bacillati > Actinomycetota > Actinomycetes > Kitasatosporales > Streptomycetaceae > Streptomyces > Streptomyces sp. NBC_00012. Next base: position 2,713,654 of record NZ_CP108309.1, read on the forward strand.
AGGGCGGTACGCGCGATCCGGGGGCTGCGCGGGTCGCAGGGGAAGGCGAGTTCGTACTGCCAGGGTTCGGCGAAGGGAATGGGAGCGGGGTGTTGGTGGTCGTACGGGATGTAGGGGGTGTCTTCGGTCCTCACGGGCACCTCCTGGGGTGCGTGCGAGTGGTCTCAAGTGGACTTGCGCCAAGGGTGGTTGCAGCCTGGGCGGCGGTGGCAATGCCGGTCCGGGGCCCGCCTTCCCGGGTGGGCGGGGTGGATCGGTGCGCTTCCGCCATCAGCTGCGCAAGTGGCACACATCACAGAGTAAGAGAGAAACTCATAACCGTGATACCAAGTCACTCCGAAGAGTTAACTTCCTGTTCTTGGTGGAACGTCGGGCTCTGAGTAGGCACACTGTGCGCGAACCGAGGAGAGTGCACATGGCGCCGCGACAGACCCCAACCATCCTTCAGCGCCGATTCGGCATCGAACTTCGGCGGCTTCGCGAAGGGGCAGGCATGACCGCCCCCGCAGCAGCCGACCTCCTGGGCACTGACCGCACGGTCATCTCCAATGTGGAAGCCGGGCGCTTCGGCATCAGCGAAGAGCGTCTGCGCCGGCTCGCCAGCATCTACGAGTGCAGCGACTCGTCCCTGATCGACGCACTCGCCGGGCTGACCGGTGGGCGGAAGTCAGGCTGGTGGGAGGAGTACCGGGGCAAGATCCCACCAGGCTTTCTGGATGTATCGGCACTTGAGCACCTCGCCGTGCGCCTACGAACTGTCCAGATCGCGCACCTTCCAGGCCTGTTCCACACCGAGGACCATGCACGCGCGATTTTTGAACTCTTCGTCCCGCCCATGCCGCGCCTCGAAATCGAACTACGCGTGGCACACCGCTTGGCCCGCCAGTCCGTAGTCACTGGAGAGCACCCGATCCCCTACACCGGCGTGATCCACGAAGCTGCGATCAGAATGCGGATCGGTGGCCCCGACGTCACGCGCGCTCAGCTGCTGCACCTGCTGGATGCGAGTGAACGCCCCAATGTCAACCTGCACGTCATCCCGTTCGCAGCCGGTGGATTCCCGCTCCTCGGCGACTCGTCCGTCCTGTACGCAGAGGCTGCCAATCAGCATCTGGACACCGTGCAGCTGGACTCGCCCACCGGAGCCGTCTTCATCGACTCCCCCACGCAACTGGCGAACTTTCGCACCAGGCTGGACATGGTCGAGAAGGTGGCGTTGACTCCCGTCAAGTCCAGGGATTTCATCCGCTCAGTCGTCAGAGAGCTGTAGAGGTGTCTCACGTGTCCGGCCTGCATTGGTTGAAGTCATCGTTCTCCGACGCAGGAGGGAACAACTGCGTCGAGGTTGCCGCCGCAGAGGGTACAGACATCGCGATCCGCGAGAGCGAAACCCCGGAGCACATCCTCACGACGAACCGATCCGCACTCCGCGCGCTTGTACTGGCGGTGAAGGCCGGCAACGCCGGCCTCGGCTGAACGAGGGACGGCCGCGCCTGTTGCTCACTGACTGGCCCGTTCTTCCCAGGGCTCGGCGGACGAGCCGGCTAACGCGCCACGCGGTAGCGGAGGTAGACGACTCTGGAGCTGAAGGTGCGGGTCTCGACGAGTTCGAGATCCACCCGGCGCTCGCGCTGGGGAAAGAACGGGATGCCACCGCCAACCAGCACCGGGTAGACCCTGGCCCGGTACTCGTCGATCAGGCCCAGCGCGGCCGCCTCGGCGGCGAGAGTCGCGCCGCCGATCGCGATGTCGCCCTCCCCCGGCTCGGCTCGCAACCGCTCGATCTCCTCCGCCAGGCCGCCGGAGGCCAGGCGGGCATTGCCCTGCACGGCCGACAGCGTGGTGGAGAACACCACCTTGGGGAGCGGCTTCCAGACTGCGGCCCACTCGAGCATGGCGTCGTCGAGCGATGGATCCTGGTCGGCGGTCTCCCAGTACAGCATCGTCTCGTACAGCCGTCGTCCCAACAGGTGGACGCCGACCTGTCGAATCTCGTCGATCCAGGAGCGAAAGACATCCTCGCCGGGCGCCGTCCAGTCGAAGTCGCCGTCCGGCCCGACGATGTAGCCGTCAAGTGAGACGCTCATCGAATAGGTCACGCTGCGCATCAGAAGCCCTCCTCGGTAACGGGTTCGACAGTACGACCGCCGGACACCGCAAAACTCATCGGTTCCCAGCGGCGGGTCCTGCCGGTCAGGGCAAGCATCGGCATCCAGGCAAGGAGGTCGAGTGCGAGGGAGACGATCTCCAGCCAGATCCGGCTCTGTGCGGTGTAGTACAGGGGCAGGTTGCGCAGGCCGTCGCGGGCGTTTCGGATGCGGTCCTCGCAGCGGGTCCGTCTGCGGTGACGCAGTTCAAGGTCGGCGAGCTGACCGCCGGTCGTGTTGGTCGCGAAACAGGTCAGCCGCAGCCCGTCCACGTCGGTGAAGCGCAACGGGGCGCCGGGGTGCGGCCGTTCCTTGCGGACGATCAGCCGCATACCCTTCGGCCAGGTGCTCAGGTCGGGGATGGCGGTGATCTCCGCGACCCAGGCGCCGGGCCGTTCGATGCCGTCGGCGTCGCAGGCCGGTGTCCACGCCTTCTTCGGGATCTTCAGGACGGCCTGGTGGATGGTGTCGGTGATGGTCGTTCCGACGGAATACGACAACCACCGGCCCCGGCGGGTGAGCCGGTCGAGGAAGGCGTGGGTGCCGCCGGCGGAGTCGGTGCGGATCAGTGTCTGCCGTCCCCGGCGCAGGTGTCTGGGGAGTTGGGCCAGGGCGAGCCCAGTGGTGGTGATGTGGTCGCTCGCGGTGTTGGAGCCTGCGCTGCCGGGGCGCAGCAGCGCGGCCACCGAAGCGGGCTCTGCTTCAACGTCATCGAGTGGTGTGGTCAGGTTCCCAGGTCGGCGTCGCGTGCCAGCAGTGCGGCCTGCACTCGGTTCTCGCAGTCCAGCTTGGTCAGGATCCGGCTCACGTACGATTTGACCGTGGCCTCGCTCATGTGGATCCGCCGACCGGCGTCCGCGTTGGACAGGCCCTCACCCAGCAGCGCCAGGACCTCCAGCTCACGGTTGGTCAGCGCGTCCAGCCGGCGGCGTGCCTGCTCGGCACGGTGGGCGCTCTGGCTGGACGCCAACGAGTCCACGACACGGCGGGTGGCACCCGGCGACAGGTACGCGTCTCCGGCCGCGGCGGCCCGGACCGCGCGCATGAGTTCCGCGGGCGCCGAGTCCTTGAGCAGAAAGCCCGCGCTGCCCCCGGTCAGGGCGCGCAGTACGTTCTGCTGTTCCCCGAAGGTTGTCAGGATCAGCACCCGCGTGTCAGGCACGGTCCGGTGCAGCTCGGCCAGGGCCGTCAGTCCGTCCATGACCGGCATCTGGATGTCGAGCAGCACGACGTCCACGCGTCGGGTCTGGGCCAGTTCGACCGCCTCACGGCCGTTCACCGCCTCGGCGACGACTTCGATGTCGTCGGCGGAGGAGAGAATCATCCTGACGCCTGCCCGGATGAGCGGCTCGTCATCCGTGACGAGAACCCTGATCATGATTCCCCTGCGCGGTCCTTGAGTGTCTACCTGCGGTCACTCGCCATCATCCCTGATCGAGCGCCCGGCACTCCTCAGTTCCTCACCTCGAAGGACTTCTTCTCGGTCAACTTGCCGTCCTTGAAGCAGAACCGGAAGACCGGCTCCATGTCCGGATTGCTGCTGGACTCCGTGGAAGTCAGGCTGAGGCACTTCGCGCCCTTGGGCACGGGCGGCGCACCCATTTCCAGGCCGTCGGTCAGGAAGCGGTTCTCCTTGGGCAACTGCTTGCGGATCTCTGCCTCGGACTGGCCCACCTTCACCGCGTCGTACTGCTTCGGCTCGATCCTGGTCTTTTCCGCCTTGTCCAGGAGGACGTATCCCCCGACGCCGACGGCGGCGATCACCAGCAGCAGAGAAATCAGTACCGCCATCCCACAGCCGATGGCTATGCCGCTTCCGTTCTTCCTGCTCATTGCCTTGGCCAGCTCCTTCAGACCGTTCCCGTTCATGACGGGACCACCCTCGTCCAAGGAGTCCCCCGGGGTCTGCTGCCAAAAGGCGCCTGTTGGATCAACGAACGTCGTCGTCACGTTGCCGGGCTCGGGGCTCGGGACACCGCCTTCCGGCGATGTGTACGGCAGCACGCCCGCCAGCCGGAAACCGCCGTCCGCCGTCGGGCCCGCGTGCGCCATGCCCCCGATGAGCCGGGTCCGCTCACCGAGCCCGGTCAGCCCCTGGCCGCCGCTCACCACGTCCCGGCCGTTGTCCGTCGTCCCGGTTGCGGGTCCGTTGGCGACCTCCACGACCAGCGCGTCCGGCTCATACCGCAGCTCGACGGTGATCGGGGCGCCCGGGGCGTGCTTGTGGGCGTTGGTCAGGCCTTCCTGGACGATGCGGTACGCCGCGTGATCGGCGGTCGGGGGGAGCGGGCACGGCTCGCCGGAGTGCCGCAGCTCCACGGCCGCGCCCGCGCTCCGGGACGTTCCCACCAGGCCCTCGATGCCCGCCACCCCGCGCGACAGCGCCGTGGTGTCCTCCGCCGCCGCAGCCGCGACGCCTGGGGTGGTGCGGTCCTGGTGGGGGACTTCCGTGCTGTCCCGCATCACCTGTACCACCTCGCGCAGCTCGTGCATCGCGGCCACCGACGCCTCGCGCAGCACCCCCACTGCCTCCCGCTGCCGTCCGGTCAGCTCGCGGTCCACCTCCAGCGCGCCCGCGTGCACCGAGATGAGCACCAGCTGATGGCCGAGGCTGTCGTGCATGTCCTGCGCAATGCGCTGACGCTCCCGCGCCCGGGCCTGTCCGGCGATCATCGCGCGCTCGCGTTGCTGCTGGGCGTCGTACTCCCGGAGCGTGTCGGTCAGCGTATGGTGCTGCGACCGGTGGCGGCCGGCCAGGCCGGGCGCGATGATCGCGACCAGCGGCCACAGGACGTCGAAGACCAAGCGGGGCAGTGAGAGGTGAGGCAGCGCCTGCACGACTGCCAGGCCGAGGTTGAGGACGTACGCGAGGGCGAAGGTGCCGACGGCCTTGCCGACCCCGTCGATCCGCCGCCCCGCCGACCAGGCGGCGACAAGGACCAACGGGGCGAGACCGCCGAACAGGACAGAGCCGACGGCGGTCACCAGCAGCACGGTCGCGGGCAGCGTCCGGCGCAAAAGTGACAGCGCAGCGATCGCCAGCCCGGCGGCAGCGATCCGTACGGTGCCGCCTTGGTCCAGGGCCGCGAGACCTGCTCCCAGCAGCCCGAACGCCACGCTCAGCAGCGATTCGCCCACGATGCGCCAGGGAGACCACATACCGGGAGCCAAGAGAGCCCTGCCCAGGGCGGCCAGCCGCGGGGTCGCCGAACGCAGCCTCGCCGCCAGCGCCTGGCGCGCCGATGCTTTTGGGGCCGTAGATTCCACACGAGTCACCCGGCTACGTTAAGACCCTCTCAACCCGCTCCGCGTCGGCCATTGGTCGCGACGGCCAACGACGAAAGTCCCACCTGGCGCGGCGGCCCGGCATCCGTCGGCCACCCACAAGACCCCGGCCGCAGCAGAGCGCCGACGGGCTCGCCGGTCCCTGCCCGGCCGTGGTCGACGAACGCGAACAGCGGGTGATGGCCGAAGGTCTTCCGCCAGGTCGCGGCCGCGTGTTCCTTCTGCGAGTGCGCGAGGACCAGGACCCCGTCGATGTCCACGATCACCTCGCCGCCCGCGTTCGGGGCCGCCTGGCCCGCCAAGTGCCAGGCCCGCTCGCGGACTTCGCTTCGCGCGCGTTGGATGGCCGCGAGCGCGCGGGGACCGGCCGCGGCGAGCATGTCGAGGGAACGGAAGACGGTCTGATCGGACGCGACCGGTCCGAAGACGGCGGGCTCGGCCCGCAGCAGGCGGCAGTCGCCGCCCGGAGCGACGCCGAGTGCGATGACCGGCAGGATCTTGCCGGGGTCGTGCACCGCTCTGGACTTGCGCCAGGGCGCGAGCGCTGCGGACAACCCGGCGGCCATGCCCGTACGGCGGGCTGTCTCCACCCAGCAGGACTCAGCCGGCCTGCGAGATGCCCCCTCTGCCGCCACCCGACACCCGGACACGCGGGTACGACTCGATACGTTTATTGTGACGGTTGCCCTGGCCTCGTCCCCGGCCCGGGCCCCGGCGATCAGCCGGTCGCCGCCGTCTCCCGCCGTACCGTCGTGGCGATCGTCGCCGAGCCGACGACGCGGGTGCCGTCGTAGAGGACGACCGCCTGGCCGGGGGCCACGCCCCGGACCGGCTCGGTGAAGGCGACGTGGAGCGTGCCGTCGAGCAGTTCCGCCGTCACCTCGGTCTCGCCGCCGTGGGCGCGGAGCTGGGCGGTGTACGTGCCGGGGTCGGTCGGGGCCGTGCCGCACCAGCGGGGCTTGATGGCGGTGAGGGCGGTGACGTCGAGGGACTCGGCCGGGCCGACCGTGACCGTGTTGTTCACCGGGGAGATGTCCAGGACGTAGCGCGGCTTGCCGTCGGGGGCGGGGTGGCCGATGCGCAGGCCCTTGCGCTGGCCGATGGTGAAGCCGAAGGCACCCTCGTGGGTGCCGACCTTCGTGCCCGACTCGTCGAGGATGTCGCCCTCCGCCTTGCCGCCGAGGCGGTCCGCCAGGAAGCCCTGGGTGTCGCCGTCGGCGATGAAGCAGATGTCGTGGCTGTCGGGCTTCTTGGCGACGGCCAGGCCCCTGCGCTCGGCCTCGGCGCGGATCTCGTCCTTGGTGGTGAGGGTGTCGCCGAGCGGGAACATCGCGTGGGCGAGCTGCTTCTCGTCCAGGACGCCGAGGACGTACGACTGGTCCTTGGCCATGTCGGAGGCGCGGTGCAGTTCGCGGCTGCCGTCCTCGCTGAGGACGACGGTGGCGTAGTGGCCCGTGCAGACCGCGTCGAAGCCGAGCGCGAGGGCCTTGTCGAGGAGCGCGGCGAACTTGATCTTCTCGTTGCAGCGCAGGCAGGGGTTGGGCGTGCGCCCCGCCTCGTACTCCGCGATGAAGTCGTCCACGACGTCCTCGCGGAAGCGTTCCGCCAGGTCCCAGACGTAGAAGGGGATGCCGATCACGTCCGCGGCCCGGCGGGCGTCGCGGGAGTCCTCGATCGTGCAACAGCCGCGCGCCCCGGTACGGAAGGACTGCGGGTTCGCGGAGAGGGCGAGGTGCACACCGGTCACGTCGTGGCCCGCCTCGGCGGCGCGGGCCGCGGCGACGGCGGAGTCGACACCGCCCGACATGGCGGCGAGCACACGGAGGGGGCGCTGGGAAGTCTCAGTCATAGCTCCACCAGGGTACGGGGCGCCGGGAACCGAACGCTCTCGGATATGCGTTGTGGATCACATGGGGACCAAGGGGACACCGGGCACCAAGAGCTCCGGGGGCGCGAAGTCCGGGCGCGGCATCAGCCGGCGCGGACTTCTGATCGGCGCCGCAGTCACGGCCGTGGGCACCGCCGCGCTGGCGCGGGAGCAGCTGCAGCATGCCTGGTGGCGGCTGCCGGGAGTGGAGAAGCCCCGGAAGCCCGGCGAGGTGGATTTCGCGCGGGCCCAGTGGATAGCGGCCTCCTCGGCGAACTGGCGGCGGGCCGACCGCCCCGACGACTACACGATCGACCGGGTCGTCATCCATGTCACCCAGGGCAGCTACCAAAGCGCGGTGAAGGTCTTCCAGGACCCGGGACACGGAGCGGCCGCGCACTACGTGGTGCGCAAGGACGGTCATGTGACGCAGATGATCCGCGAGCTGGATGTGGCGTTCCACGCGGGGAACAGGTCGTACAACGAGCGCAGCGTCGGCATAGAGCACGAGGGCTTCGTGGACCGGCCGCAGGACTTCACGGCGGCGATGTACGGGGCCTCGGCGCGGCTCACGGCGGCGATCTGCGGGCGGTACGGGATACCGGTGGACCGGGAGCACATCATCGGGCACGTGGAGGTGCCGGGCACGGACCACACCGATCCTGGCAAGCACTGGGACTGGGACCGGTATCTGAAGCTGGTCCGGGCGGCGGGCGGGCGGTGACCGCGGGGCCCGTCCGGGCGGCGCCGGACGGGCCAGGTCCCGCCGGACTCAGCTGAGTCCCGCGGTGCGCGCCCGCTCCACCGCCGGTCCGATCGCGCGGGCCACCTCGTCGATGTCCTGCTTGGTGGACGTGTGGCCGAGCGAGAAGCGCAGGGTGCCGCGGGCCAGGTCCGGATCGGTGCCGGTGGCCAGCAGTACGTGGCTGGGCTGGGCGATCCCGGCGGTGCACGCGGAGCCGGTGGAGCATTCGATGCCCTGGGCATCCAGCAGCAGGAGCAGGGAGTCGCCCTCGCAGCCGGGGAAGGTGAAGTGGGCGTTCGCGGGGAGCCGGCCGCCCGGGGCCGGGTCGCCGCCGAGGACGGCGTCGGGCACGGCCGCCAGCACGGCCGCGACCAGTTCGTCGCGGAGCCCGCCGATCTCGCGGGCGAACTCCTCCCGCCCGTCGGCGGCCAGCCGCCCCGCGAGGGCGAAGGAGGCGACGGCCGGCACATCGAGGGTGCCCGAGCGGACGTGCCGCTCCTGGCCGCCGCCGTGGAGCACGGGTACGGGGGTGTGTTCGCGGCCGAGCAGCAGCGCGCCGATGCCGAACGGGCCGCCGATCTTGTGCCCGCTCACCGTCATCGCGGCCAGCCCGGACCGGGCGAAGTCGACTTCCAGCTGTCCGAACGCCTGTACCGCGTCCGCGTGCATCGGCACATCGAACTCACCGGCCACGGCGGCCAGTTCACGTACCGGCATGATGGTGCCGATCTCGTTGTTGGCCCACATCACGGTGGCCAGCGCGACATCACCGGGATCGCGGAGGATCGCCTCGCGCAGCGCGTCCGGGTGGACGCGTCCGTGCCGGTCGACGGGGAGGTATTCGACGTTCGCGCCCTCGTGTTCGGCGAGCCAGTCGACGGCGTCCAGCACCGCGTGGTGCTCGACCGGGCTGGCCAGCACCCGGGTGCGGCGGGGGTCGGCGTCGCGGCGGGCCCAGTACAGGCCCTTCACGGCGAGGTTGTCGGCCTCGGTGCCGCCGGAGGTGAAGACCACCTCGCTGGGGCGTGCGCCGAGGGCATCGGCGAGGGTCTCTCTCGACTCCTCGACGGTACGGCGGGCCCGGCGCCCGGCGGCGTGCAGTGAGGACGCGTTGCCGGTGACGGCGAGCTGGGCGGTCATCGCCTCGATCGCTTCCGGAAGCATCGGCGTGGTCGCGGCGTGGTCGAGGTAAGCCATGGTGGGCTCGATTCTACGAGCCCGGGGCGGGGCGTACGGCGGGCGCATGGTGCCCCGGCACCCGCGCACGGCCCGGTGCGGTCTTCCTCACCCCGTTCCCGGGCCCGTCCGGGCGGGGAGGGCGTCGGGCTCCGCGCCCGGTTCAGCCGGCGAGGTCCCGGGCGACGAGGCCGTTGCCGGTGACGAGGAGGGGCTGCTCGGCCCCGGTGACTTTGCCGGTACGCGCGGTGGAGCGCGCCGTGTCGTTTTGGCGACATGTCGCAAGCGCGGCAGGGAAAAGGCTGGTGCGGCCGATCAGTGGGGCCCCAGTCTTGAGCCGCACCGCGTGTCCATCTCCTTGCCTCCTGGAAAGGTTCCGATGCACAGACGGTATCGCTCTGCCGCCGTACTGGCGGCAGGAGTCCTCATCGCCACCTTGGCCCCCACCTCCTCCGGCGCGAGCGCCGCCCCCGCGCCCGCCTCCGTCGGCGCGAACTCCGCCGGCCGTCCCCAGGTCAGCTCCGTCACACTCGTGACCGGTGACCGGGTGCGGCTGGAGACCTTCCCCGGCGGCCGGAAGGCCGTCTCCGTCGAGCCGGCCTCGGACGCTTCGCAGGCCGACTTCACCCAACTGGAGATCGACAAGCAGCTGTACGTGCTGCCCCGCGCCGCGCTCCCGTACATCGCCTCCGGCAAACTGGACCGGCAGCTGTTCAACATCACCTCCCTGGTCAAGCAGGGGTACGACGACGCCCACACCTCCGCCATCCCGCTGATCGCCCGCTACACCGGCGGCACGAACCCCACGTCCAAAGGGGCGCCCACCGGTTCGCGCAAGGGCCTGGTCATCAAGAGCCTGCGCGGCTCGGCACTGAAGGCGGACAAGAAGCAGGCCGGGCGCTTCTGGAAGGCCATCGACGACGACGCGCTCGCCAAGAGCAGCGCCGAGGGCGGCGCGAAGAACGCTTCCAAGAACTCTTCTTCCAAGAACTCTGCTTTCAAGAACGCGGCCTTCGAGGGCGGCGTCGAGAAGCTGTGGCTGGACGCGAAGGTCCACGCCTCCCTCGATCGCAGCACCGCGCAGATCGGTGCGCCCGAGGCGTGGCAGGCCGGCTACGACGGAAACGGCGCGACCGTCGCCGTCCTGGACACCGGCGCCGACGCCACCCACCCCGACCTGGCCGGGAAACTCGGCGAAGTACGCAACTTCACCGACGAGCCCACCGCGAACGACGGCCACGGCCACGGCACCCATGTCGCCTCCACCATCGCCGGCAGCGGCGCCGCCTCGGGCGGCTCGCGCAAGGGCGTGGCACCGGGGGCACGGCTGCTGATAGGCAAGGTGCTCGACGACGGCGGCTCCGGCTCGTACTCCGCCATCATGGGCGGCATGGACTGGGCCGCCCACTCGGGCGCCGACATCGTCAGCATGAGCCTGGGCGGCCAGCCCACCGACGGCACGGACGTACTCAGCCTCGTCCTCAACGGCCTCAGCGAGGAGACCGGCACCCTCTTCGTCGTCGCGGCGGGCAACACGGGCTCCGACTACTCAGTAGGCTCCCCGGGCGCCGCGGCGAGCGCACTGACCGTGGGCGCCGTCGACCGCGACGACAAGCTGGCCCCCTTCTCCAGCCGCGGCCCGCGCGTCGGGGACAACGGCGTCAAGCCCGACCTCACCGCCCCCGGCGTCGGCATCGTCGCCGCCCGCGCGGCCGGCACGTCCATGGGCAACCCGGTGGACGTGGCCTACACCGCCGCGTCGGGTACGTCCATGGCGACCCCGCACGTGGCGGGCGCGGCAGCGATCCTGGCCGGGCGCCACCCCGACTGGAGCGCCCAGCAGCTCAAGGACGCGTTGATGAGCACGACGCGTACCGCCCCCGATCAGACGGTCTACGAGCAGGGCACCGGCCGGGTGGACGTGGCCCGCTCGGTGCGCCAGCAGGTGCGCGCCACCGGCACCACCACCTTCGGCGCCCTGGCACCGGACGCGGGCCCGCGGCAGGTGAGCGTCACCTACACCAACGACGGCGACGCGCCCGTGTCGCTCACCCTGGACACCACCTTCGACAAACTCTACGGCTCCCCGGCCCCGGCAGGCACCATAGGCGCCCCCGCGCAGGTCACCGTGGACGCCCATGGCACCACCGACGTGACCGTGACCCTCGACGCGCCCGCGCTGCCGGAGGGCGTCTACAGCGGCCGCCTCACCGCCACCTCGGCCGACGGGCAGGCCGTCACGCACACCGTTCTCTCCGCGGTGATGGACCCGGTCACGCACAAGGTCACCGTGCGCGGCATCGACCGCGCCGGGCAGCCGGCGACCGTCTTCCCGCTGATCCTGCTGGGTCCCACGGGCCGCTTCGATGTCGTCCAGGAGGTGCCGGCAGGGCAGAGCCTGACGGTGGACATGCCCGAGGGCATGTACTACCTGCACGGCGTCATCACGCAGTCGACGGAGGACAACGTCACCAACAGCCTGGTGGTCAACCCCCACCTGCGGGTGGGCGGCGCCACGGAGCTGGTGCTCGACGCACGCAAGGCGGTCCCCGTGGAGATCCGGACCCCCAAGCGGGCCGAGCAGCGGGGCCCGCTGGTCTTCTCCACCCACTGGAAAGACGGCGAGCGGGAGTTCGCCAGCTTCTTCACCAGCGGACACAGCGGCGGACAGCTCCTCTACGTCACGCCCACCGAGGAGTTCACCGAGGGAACCTTCGAGTTCTCCTCCCGCTGGCAGCTGACCGCACCGATGCTCCGCGCACGCGCGGTCTCCCCCACCGCCGCGGCCGGTGTCCCCGTCCGTCTGCTCCACAACTCCCCCGCCGTGGAAGGCGTGCGGCGCCTGCGGGTGGTGGACGCCGGTCACGGACGCCCCGAGGACTACGCGGCGCTGCGCGCACGGGGCACGGACGTCCGCGGAGCGGCGGTGCTCGTGGAACTGGAGGGGGTGGAGTACGACGAGGCGGTGACCTCGGCCGCCCGAGCCGGAGCCGCGGCAGCCGTCACCACCGCCGGCGGCAACAGGTACGCGGCCGCGACCTGGCAGCCGGTGGGCCGGCGGCTGCCCGCGATCGGGCTGTACGCCTCCCACGCCACCGCGCAGCGGCTGCGCGCGCCGGGCACCGTGCTGGAGTTGAAGGGGACCCCGGAAAGCCCCTACCTCTACGACGTCGTGCAGGTCGCCCAACAGCGCGTCCCCGAGCACGTGGTCCACAAGGTCGGGCCGAAGAACACGGCCACCGTGGTCTCGCGCTACCCGGACACGGGCGGGGCGCGCTACGTCGCGGAGGACCGGCTGTCCTGGCGTCCGTGGGAGGGGGAGGATGTGCAACTCTCCATTCGGTCCCGGTACGTCCGCACCGGGCAGGCGCGGACGGAGTACCTGAGCGGTCCCGCCGACACCCGGTGGCTGCACTGGGTCAACCCCCGCAACATCTGGGCGATCCAGGCAGTGGGGACCGGCATGCTGGGCCCCCTGCGCACCTACCGGCCCGGTGAGCACGCCACGGAGAGCTGGTACGCCCCCGTGGTGCGTCCGGCGATCCCCCGAGGTGTCGAAGGGCTCGCCCACCGCAAGGGCGACCAGCTGACCATAGGGATCCCCGAGTTCGCCGACACCGCCTCCGGCCACTACGGCTACGCCCTGCCCCGCAAGGACGCCGACACCCCCTACCCCGACGAGACCCGGGCCGTACTGCGTCGCGGCGGCGAGATCCTCGCCGAAGGCTCCCGGGCGTGGGGCGTCTTCCCCGCGGGCGGGGACGACGGCCGCTACCGGTTGGACCTGGACGTGAAGCGCACCAGCCCCGAGGGCACCCTCTCGCGGGCCACCAGCACCCGCTGGTCGTTCACGGCCCCTCGCCCGGCCGAGGGCAAGGAGTCCCTGCTTCCCCTCCTCCAGCTCGACTACGACGTGGCCACGGACCTCCAGGGCTCCGCCCCTGACTCCGGGTCCTTCGCCTTCGGAGTGAGCGCCCGTCACCAGGACGGTCTGACGGGCCGTTCCGTGAAGGGCATGGAGGTGTCCGTCTCGTACGACGACGGCGGGCACTGGCGGGCGGCGAGGGCTTCCGCCCGGGGCGACGGCGCCTACCGCGTCCGGGTCACCCACCCCTCGACTGCCCGCACCAGCGGGTACGTCACGCTGCGGGTCCGCGCCTGGGACGACGCGGGCAACGAGGTGGCGCAGGAGATCGAGCGGGCGTACGCGCTGAGGTAGTACGCGAGATCCGGAAGCCGCGACCGGCCCCGGTCGCGGCTTCCGTGCGTCCTAGGACAGCCAGTCGCGCCGCGCCGCCTGCCACACCAGCTGCGTACGCGTCGTCGCGCCCGCCCGCTGCATCAGCGCGGTGATCCGGCGCTGCACCGTGCGGTGGCTGACACGCAGCTGGGTGGCGATCGCCTTGTCCGTCACGCCCGCGACGACCAGGGAGAGCAGATAGCGCTCGTCGTCGGCGAGACTGCCGCCCGGTCCCATGCCGTCGGCGAAGTCGGCCAGCTCGCCCGCCTCCGTGACGTGCAGTGGGGTCCCCGCCGCCCACTGAATGTCGAACAGGGCGACGAGGGCGTCCAGGAGAGTGCTGCTGCGGATGATCGCGGCAGTCGGCTCGCCGCGGGCGCCGGTCGTGCTGCCCGGCATCAGCGGGCAGACGGCGACAGAGCTGTCGACGATGACCATGCGCACGGGGAGTGCGCTGGTGGCACGGGCCACTTCACCGGCGCGGATGCCCTGGGCGACGTTGTCGACCATGCCGGGCTGCTCCAGGCAGGCCCGTTCGTAGATCGCCTCGTAGCGGATGCCCTGGGCGAGCAGCTCGAACTCCTCGTCGTTGTCCTGGGCGCGCAGCGCCACGGGATCGGCCTTGCAGAACCACCGCAGGTCACTGCGGGCCCCGTAGGCGAGTTGGCGCAGCTGCTGACGGATGGCTCCGGCCCCAGTGATCACCTCGACCAGTTGCCCGGCGTCATGGCGCCGTCCGCCCGCCCGGTACTCCTCGGCCAGCTGCTCCACTCCACGCCGCGCCCACTCCAGCGCTTCTTGGCCGCGCGCCAGCAGAGGCTGCAGCGCCACGTCCGGCGGGACGGGTACGTACCGTATGCCGCCGTCGCCCGGCAGCCGCCCGACCAGGCCTTTGTCATGCAGGGAGGACAGAAGCGACGCCGCCTCGCGTTCCCGGATGTGGAGCCGTTGGACGATCTCGTCCACGCCCGCACCTCGTACCTCCACCAGGTGGCGGTAGACCCGCTCCTCCGCTGCCCCGATCCCCGCTATCTCCAGCACGCACCCTCTCCCTCGCCGCAGCCCACCCCAGACGGACGCCCGCTGTGCCATCCATGATCGAACAGGATGCGGGCGGTCCTGTCGAGCGATCAGAAGGCACCACAGTTTCCGCGAGCCCGAGGCGGGGCGTACGGCGGGCACATGGTGTCCCGGGACCCGAGCACCGCGGCGGCGAGGTCCGCTCCGCCCGGTTCAGCCGCCGAAGTTCCAGGCGACGACGCCGTTCCCGGCGACGAGGAAGGCGAGGACCACGAGGTCGGCGATGCCGAGCGCGAGCCCGAGCAGGGCGCGGCCGCGGCGGGAGGTGGACCGGACGAGGGCGAGGATCGCCATCACGATGGCGGCCGGGCCGAGCAGGATGTTCATCACCAGCAGGCCGACGAGCCCGAGCACGAACGAGGCCACGGCCAGTCCATCGGCGTCCCGGGTGCTGCGCGACGGCCCCTTCGGGGCGGTGGCGACGTCGGCTCCTGGAGCGGTTCCGGCGGGAGTCGCCCCGTCCACCCCGGACCGGCGGATCGGTGTGGTGAGTGTCATGGCACGGGCTCCTTCGTATCGATGGTCGGAAGGGGAATCGGACCGGCGGCCGGAGCAACGGCCGCGACGGCAGGGGCAGCCGGGACAGCCCGGGCGGCGGTCACTGCGAACGGCGCCGCGCACCCGCCCGCTCCCGCACGGCGAAGACCAGCAGCCAGCAGCCGATCGCGGCGCCGCATACGAGGCTCAGCGGCAGCGGAATCTGGACCACCGCTCCGAGCACGACCCCGAGCAGGAGCAGGGCAACGACGAGGACGATCATGTTCAGCCTTTCCGCGGGCTCTCCACCAGCATTTGAGAGTACGACTGTTCACTGACTTGCCAGTCTAGACCCGTTCACCACTTCCCCACCCCGGAGAACAGTTGTTTACTGAATGGCATGAGTCACACCGTCGGCATCCGCCAGACCCAGAAGCTGAGAACCCGGCAGGCACTGCTGGATGCCGCACTGGAACTCCTGGAGCACCAGAGCCTCAGCAGCCTCGGGCTGCGCGAGGTGACCCGGGCCGCAGGCGTCACGCCCACCGCCTTCTACCGGCACTTCGAGGACACCGCGGCGCTCGGTGTGGCGCTCGTCGAGGAGGCGCTGGGCAGCCTGCACGGAATGATCGGCGCTGCGCTCGCCGAGACCGGCGACAGCGAGGAACGCCTGGACCGCAGCATCGAGCTGATCACGCGTCATGTCGGTGACCAGCCAGCCCACTTCCGCTTCATCGCCCGGGAGCGGCACGGTGGCGTCGGCCCGGTCCGCGCGGCCATAGCGGCCCAACTGCGGCGGTTCGCCGAGGAGGTGGCGGCGGCGCTCGCGAAGGAGCCGGAGTCCCGGGGCTGGAGCGAGGAGGACCTGCTGATGCTCGGCGGCCTCTATGTCGACCACATGGTGATCACCGCGTCGGCGCTGCTGGACGCGGGGCCGGACGGCGAGCGGGAGGTGGCCGGGGTGGCCCGCCGCCGGCTGAGACTGGTCACCCTCGGCAGGCTGCACTGGCTGGACGACGCCGACAAGGCCGATACCCCTTAGGGCCTCTCGTACGGATCAGGCCGTGCCCGCCTGCCCGTACAGCGCCACGACCGCCGCCGCGTGGCGGGCGAGGACGTCCCGCGCCTCGGGCGGCGAGAGCACTTCCACGTTCGGGCCGAAGGAGAGCAGGGAGCGGGCCCACTCGACCGAGTCGACGGCCAGCTCGGCCCGCAGCCACTCCCCGAGCTCCTCACCCGCCTCGGGCCCCTCCGGGCGCGGCGCCCCCGTCAGTGCCCCGGCGTGCAGGCGCACGAACAGATCGAGCCGGGAGCGGTGCACGCGCACCCGCAGCCGTACTCGTCCGGGCCGCTCCTCGACCTGCCTGCGCAGCTCGTCCCACAGGTCCGCCAGCTCCACCCCGGGCCGGCGCACGACCGGTTCGTCCGTGAGGCCGGCCCGCCGCACCCGGTCGGCCCTGAAGAGCTGGGGCACCCCGTCCAGGTCCGCCACCAGGTACCAGACGCCCGCCTTCACGACGAGGCCGTACGGGTCGACGGTGTAGGTGCGCGGGGTGCTCGTACCGCTGTGGCGGTAGTGCAGCCGCAACCGTCGGTCGGCGAAGACCGCGTCGTGCAGTTCGGCCACGTCGACGGCCGGCTGCGGGCCGCTCATCCAGCGCGTCGGGTCGACCAGGATCCGCCTGCTGGTCAGTTCGGCGGCGGGCCGGTGCGGTTCGGGCAGGGCGGCCATCACCTTGCGCAGCGCGGAGCCGAGTGCCTCGTCGAGGCCGAGCGCGGCGTGGGCGCCCTCGGCGGCGAGGACGAAGAGGGCGCGCGCCTCGTCGGCGGTCAGCCCGGTGACATCGGTACGGAACCCGGGCAGCAGCGCGATGCCGCCGTGCCGCCCGCGTTCGGCGTAGACCGGGACGCCGGAGGCGGAGAGCGCCTCGATGTCCCGGTAGATGGTGCGTACGGAGACTTCGAGGCGCTCGGCGAGCTCGGTGGCGGGCACCAGGCCACGGGTCTGGAGCAGCAGGAGGATCGAGAGCAGCCGGTCGGATTTCACCTCACCAGCTTCTCCCGGCCACTGCCCCTTCCCCGTCGCCGGCCGTCAGGAGCGCGGTGCGCGTGCCAGCTGGCGGGACTGGGCCACCAGGCGGTCCGCGCTGTCCCAGACGTCCGCGTCCTCCTCCAGGAAGCCGCCCGCGAGGTTGCGGGTGGTGATGGAGACGCGCAGCGGGCCGGGGGCGGGGCGGCAGCGGATGTGGGTGGTGAGCTCGATGGTCGGCGTCCAGCCCTTGAGGCCCAGCTCGAACGAGGTGGGCGGCAGCGCGTCGACGGTGAGCAGCAGCGAGAGCGGGTCCGCGTCTCGGCCGTCCGCGAGGCCGAACCAGCCGCGCATCTCGCCCTTGCCGGAGGGTGCGCCGACGGCCCAGCCGACCGTCGCCGGGTCGAGCTTGATGTCGAGCCGTCCGGTGATGGCGGAGCTGCCGGGGATCGGGGCCGGGCCGTCGCTCGGGCCGAGGCAGTGCTCCATCGGCGGGATGGCCGGCGGCTTCGCCGAGGTGCGGACCTCGTCGGACAGGCCGTCCAGGTCGCCGTAGGTGGCGATGACCCGGATGCGCTCGACCTCCGTACCGTCCTCCGCGAACTGGAAGAGGGAGGCCTGGCCGGTGGAGAGGGTGCGGCCGGTGCGGACGGTCTGGGTCCGGATCACCGCGGGGCCGGGGACGGATGCGGTGAGGTAGTGCGCCGAGACGGAGAAGGGGTCCGGGTGCGGCAGCGCCTGGCCGAGTGCGCGGCCCAGTGTGGCCAGCAGATATCCGCCGTTGACGGCGTGGATGATCGTCCATCCGGCGGAGAGTTCGGCGTCGTAGACGCCCTCTTCGCGAAGGGTGACGGCAGTGTCACGATCGAACTCGCTGTCCCCGATGGTCGCCGGTCCGGTCTGCGCCGCCTGCTCTGCTGCCTGTGCCATGCGATGCACCGTACACCGATCGTATTACTGAGCGGTAGCTTTTTGGCCGGAATGTGTCTCAGGTGGTCGCGGAGCTCTCCTCGGCCGTCGCGGACTTCCGGTTGTAGGCGCGCGGGGCCCGCCAGTGGTAGCGCATCGACAGCAGCCGCAGCAGGAAGGCGGCGATCACCGCGGTGCCGCTGGTGAACGCGTTGAGCACCCCGAAGCGGATGCACAGGACGGTCGTCGTGGCGCCGACGATGGCGGGCACCGCGTACAGATCGCGGTCCCAGCGCAGCAGCGAGGGCACCTCGTTGGCCAGCACGTCACGCAGCACACCGCCGCCGACCGCGGTGGCCAGCCCGAGGGCCGCCGACGCGGTGAGGCCGAGGCCGTAGTCGTACGCCTTGACCGTGCCCGTGACGCAGAACAGCCCGAGGCCCGCCGCGTCGAAGACATTGACGCCCACCTGGATCCGCTCGACGTGCGGGTGCAGGAAGAACACCAGGACGGCGGCGAGGAGCGGGGTGGTGAAGTAGCCGAGATCCGTGAACGCCGCGGGCGGGACCGCCCCGATGACGATGTCACGGAACAGCCCTCCGCCCAGCGCGGTCACCTCGGCGAGCACCGCGATGCCGAAGACATCGAAGTTCTTGCGTACGGCGAGCAGAGCGCCCGAGATCGCGAAGACGAAGATTCCGACGATGTCGAGCGCATGCTGGACGGAGGGCGTGAACAGTTCGTTGAGCACCGGGCAATTGTGCCGGTACTACTCCTTCGTGCTGTCCTCCGGCGTATCGGGCGAGGCGGTGCCACCATCCGCCGCGGGCCCGGCGGCCTCGGGCTCAGCAGCCGCAGCCTCAGCAGCCTCGGGCTCGGCAGCCGCAGCGGTCTCGTCCGCCGCAGCCTCAGCAGCCTCGGGCTCGTCCACCGAGGGCTTGCGCACCTCGACGATCTCGATCGCATCGCGCGCCGCCGCCGTGACCGTCTCGCCGGGCACCTGGTCGGGCGCGTTCTCCGGGTGGTGGCAGGCCACCTGGTGCCCGGTCTTCAGTGCGGCCAGCGGCGGTTCCTGCGTCTTGCAGACCTCCGTCGCCTTCCAGCACCGGGTGTGGAAGCGGCAGCCGCTGGGCGGTGAGATCGGCGAGGGCACGTCGCCCTTGAGCAGGATCCGCTCGCTCTTGGCCGAACGGCGCTTCGGGTCCGGGATCGGAACCGCCGAGAGCAGCGCCTTCGTGTACGGGTGCATCGGCGCCCTGTAGAGCGACTCGCGGTCGGCCAGCTCCACGATCTTGCCGAGGTACATCACCGCGATCCGGTCGGAGACGTGCCGGACCACCGAGAGGTCATGGGCGATGATCACGTACGTGAGACCCAGCTCGGTCTGGAGGTCGTCGAGCAGGTTCACCACCTGGGCCTGGATCGACACGTCCAGCGCCGACACCGGCTCGTCCGCCACGACCAGCTTGGGGTTGAGCGCCAGTGCGCGGGCGATCCCGATGCGCTGGCGCTGACCGCCGGAGAACTCGTGCGGATAGCGGTTGTAGTGCTCGGGGTTCAGGCCCACGACCTCCAGCAGCCGCTGCACCTCCTTCTTGACGCCGCCGTCGGGCGTGACGCCCTGGAGCTTGAAGGGGGCGCCCACGATCGTGCCGATCGTGTGCCGCGGGTTCAGCGAGGAGTACGGGTCCTGGAAGATCATCTGCATGTCCCGGCGCATCGGGCGCATGCCGCCCACGCCGAGGTGCGTGATGTCCCTCCCCTCGAACTCGATCTTCCCCGCGGTGGGTTCGAGCAGCCGGGTGATCAGCCGGCCCATCGTCGACTTGCCGCAGCCGGACTCGCCGACGACGCCCAGGGTCTCGCCCGAGCGCACCTCGAAGTCGATCCCGTCGACGGCCTTCACGGCACCGGCGTTGCGCTGCAGCATCCCCTTCTTGATGGGGAAGTGCTTCTGCAGCCCGGTGACCCTGAGCAGCACCTCGCCGGAGGCCGTGTCACCGGCCGCCGCGCCGCCGGCAGACCTCTGCGCCGGAACGTCCACGCCCTTGTCCTCGCTCGTCACGGCCTTGTCCTCGCTCACAGCTTGGGCGCAATCTCTTCGGTCCAGATACGCTCCCGCTGCTCCTGCGACATGTGGCAGGCCGCCCAGTGCCGGCTGCCGACCTCCTGGAGCTCGGGCCGTACGGTGCGGGTGACGTCGTCCTTGGGCACGTCCGCGTACGGGCAGCGCGGGTTGAAGGCGCAGCCCGAGGGGATGTTGATGAGCGACGGCGGGGAACCCTTGACCGGGATGAGCCGGTCGGTCTGGTCGCGGTCGAGGCGCGGCATCGAGCCCAGCAGGCCCCAGGTGTAGGGGTGCCGGGGCTCGTAGAACACCTTCTCGGCCGGTCCGCGCTCCACGCAGCGCCCGCCGTACATCACCAGGATGTCGTCGGCGAGCTCGGCCACGACGCCCAGGTCGTGGGTGATGATGATGACCGCGGAGCCGAACTCCTTCTGCAGGTCCCGGATCAGGTCGAGGATCTGCGCCTGGACGGTGACGTCCAGCGCGGTCGTCGGCTCGTCGGCGATCAGCAGCTCGGGGTTGTTGACCAGCGACATGGCGATCATCGCGCGCTGGCGCATACCGCCGGAGAACTCGTGCGGGTAGCTGTCGACGCGCTTGTCGGGCTGCGGGATGCCGACCCGGTCGAGCATCTCGATCGCCCGCTTGCGCGCGGTCTTCTTGTCGACGCTGTGGTGGACCCGGTAGGCCTCCACGATCTGCTTGCCGATCGTGTAGTACGGGTGCAGCGCGGACAGCGGGTCCTGGAAGATCATGGCCATGTCGCGGCCGCGCAGCTTGCGGACCTCGTCGGGGTCGGCGGACAACAGCTCCTTGCCGTCCAGCCAGATCTCACCGGAGACCTGGGCCTTGCGCTTGCCGTACTGGCCGGCGGTGTGCAGGCCCATGATGCCCAGCGAGGTGACGGACTTGCCGGAGCCGGACTCGCCGACGATGCCGAGGGTCTTGCCCTTCTCCAGCTGGAAGTTGAGCCCGTCGACGGACTTGACCAGGCCGTCGTCGGTCGGGAAGTGCACCTTGAGGTCACGCACTTCGAGGAAGGCGGTGGGAGCGGGCGAGCCGGCCGGGGAAGGTTCGCCCAGCGCGGCACCGCTCTTGTGCAGTTCGGTCATCCCAGCCTCACTCGCGGGTCGATGACGGCGTACATGATGTCGACGACGAGGTTGGCGACGGCGATCGCGAGAGCCGCGAACAGGGTGACGCCGAGAATCACCGGCAGGTCCTTGTTGCTGATCGCCTGGACCGCGGCGAGCCCGAGACCGGGCAGGTTGAACGTGGACTCGGTGAGGACGGCGCCACCGAGGAGCACGCCGATGTCGAGGCCGAAGACGGTGAGGATCGGCGTCATCGCGGACCGCAGGGCGTGCCGGGTGATGACGGCGCCCTCGCCCAGGCCCTTGGAGCGGGCGGTGCGGATGTAGTCCTCGCCGAGCACTTCGAGCATGGTGGCTCTGGTGAGGCGGGCGTACATCGCGGCGTTCAGGAAGGCGAGCACGATCCACGGCAGGATCAGGGTCTGGAACCAGGTGCCGATGCCGTCGTCCGTGGAGAGGTTGTCGGCGATCTTCACCCAGCCGAAGTTGTGCACGAACAGGCCCATCGCGACCATGCCGGTGAAGAAGATCGGCAGCGAGACACCGGCGAGCGCCGTGGTCATCGCGGCACGGTCCCAGATGCTGCCGCGCCGGAGCGCGGACACCACACCGGTGGCGACACCGCCGAGGAGCCACAGCACGCAGGCACCGGCGGCGAGCGCGCCGGTCACGGGCAGCGCGTCCTTGAGGGTGGTCCAGACGGGGACCTCCGTGCGGAAGGAGTAGCCGAAGCAGGGCGCCGCGCAGTGGGTGACATCCGCACCGTTCGCGTAGTCGCGCCCCATCGGGATGCCCTTGACGAAGTCCCAGAACTGGACGAGAAGGGGGTCGTCGAGACCCAGTTTGATGCGGATGCCCTGAAGCTGCTCGACACCCGTGGCCTTGCCGGCGAAGAGGACTGCGACGTCCTGACCCGCCCACTTGGGCAGCATGAAGAAGATGGTGAACGTCGCGAGCAGTACGACGAGCACCATGATGACTACGGCGAACAGGCGCCGGATGAGATAAGCAAGCACTGTGTGCGGCCCGGCGGTGGCCGGGAACCCCTTGTGGGGGCTCCCGGCCATCGCCCCGGCCCTCACCTGCCCTTCGGACTGGCGGGTTTCGGCGGCGGTGGAACAGTCAAACGGGTTGACTGCGAATGCTGTTGACTACAGCGACTACTTGACGACGCCGAGCGAGACGTAGTCGTAACGGCCGTTGTAGGCGTCGGACATGTAGGCGTTCGTCAGACGGCTGCCGCGCCAGGTGATGTTCTTCTCGTAGATGAAGGGCATCCAGTCGGCCTGGTCGAGGATCCGCTTGTCGAGCTCCTTGTAGATCTCGCCGGCCTTGACCGGGTCGGTCTCCGCGATCGCCCGGTCGAAGATCTTGTCGATCTGCGGGTCGTTCAGCTGCGACTCGTTGTAGTTACCGGTGTCCGCGAGGAACCGGCTGTCCCACAGCGGCTGGCCGAAGCCCTGGCCGGACGGGAAGTCCGGGCCCCAGCCGCTCATCGTCATGCCGTAGCCGCGCTTCTTCACGACGGACGGCGAGCCGGTGATGCTGGACGCCTCGGCGCCGTCGATCGGGTCGACCTCGATCTTGATGCCGACCTTGCCGAGCTGCTCCTGGAGCGCCTCGGCGGTGTCGACCTCGCCCGGGTTGTTGGTACGGGCGGTGAGCTTGGTGGAGAAGCCGGTCGGGTGACCGCACTGCTTCAGCTCGTCCTTGGCCTTGGCGACGTCCGGCTTGCCCTTGCGGGCGAGGACGCCGTACGGGTCGTAGTCGCTGTGGCCCTTGATGGAGACCGGCAGGGTGCTGTTGGCGATCGCACCACCGGCGATCTCGCCACCGCGGGTCTGCTGGAGACCGGCGAAGTCGGTGGCGTAGAAGACGGCCTTGCGGCAGTGGACGTCGTCCAGCGGCTTCGCGGTGTGGACGAGCGCGACGTAGCGGACGAAGGACGTCTGCATGTTGTCGACGCTGTCCTTGTGCTCCTGGACGGCGGTGACGCGGCCGGACTGGGTCATGCCGGTGCCGTTGAGGTCGACGTCGTAGTCGCCCTCCATCAGCTTCTTGTCGTTCTCCTCCAGGTTGGCGGAGATCGTCACGGTGACCTTGTCCGGGAGCGCTGCGCGCAGCGGGTCGGACGCCTTCTGCCACTTGTCGTTGCGGACGAGCACGATGCTCTTGCCCGGCTTGTACTCCTGGAACTTGTACGGGCCGGAGGAGAACGGGCGCTGGGTGTACTTCGCGCCGGTGTCCTTGTCCGCCTTCACGGGCGAGCCGGACGGCATGGCGAGGAACTGCTCGAAGTCACCGTTGGGCTTGGGCAGCTTGAAGACGATGGTGTTGTCGTCGGGCGTCTCGATCGACTTGAGGCCGAGCTTGTCCGCGGACTTGTCCTTGTAGGGGCCCTTGTACTCGCCCTTGGGGTCCAGCGTCTGCATCAGGTACTGCGGGCCACCGGTGATGGTGTCCGTCGCCCAGATGCGCTCGATGCCGTACTTGACGTCCTTGGAGGTCAGCTTGGAGCCGTCCTCCCAGGTCAGACCGTCACGCAGCTTGTACGTGTAGGTCTTGCCGCCGTCCGTGATCTCACCGGGGCCGGTGGCCAGGTCGCCGACCAGCTTGGTGGAGGCCGCACCCGGCTTGGTGTCGTACGAGACCAGCTGGCGGGTGTAGAAGCGCATGAAGTCCCAGGCCATGCCGTAGTAGGCACGCTGGGGGTCGGCGGAGTCGAGGTCCTGCTTGCCGACCATCTTCAGCGTTCCACCCTTTTTGGTGGACGGGTTGGCGACCTTGTTGAACGCCGCGTTGAAGCCGGCGCCCTTCGAGCTGCCGCCGCCTTCGTTGTCGCCGTCGCCGCCGCCGCACGCCGTGGTGGTCATCAGCGCCGCGACCACGAGGGCCGCACCAGCGGTGAGCCGTCGTTTCGAGGTAACTGTGGACATTTTCTCGTAACCTCCGAGATCGCGGTCCCTGGCCGTTGCTTGCCGGAGAACCATGGGAAGAGCCACCTGACGATGCGGCAGGGGCAAGTCGTGGGCTATCGGGTTCCCTTGGGGTCCAGGGCGTCGCGCAGCCCGTCCCCGAAGAGGTTGAAGGCCAGCACGGTGATGAAGATCGTCACGCCGGGGAAGACCATGAACATCGGGTCGTGCTCGTAGGTCTCCAGGGCGTCCCGCAGCATTCCGCCCCAGGAGGCCGTCGGCGGCCGGACACCGGCGCCGAGGAAGCTGAGGGCCGCCTCGGTGAGGATGTTGGTGGGGATCATCAGCGTCGCGTAGACGGTGATCGGCGCCACCAGGTTGGGCAGCAGCTCGCGGAAGAGGATGTGCGTGCGCCCGCCGCCGAGGCTGCGCGCCGCCTCCACGTACTCGCGCTCGCGCAGCGAGAGCGTCTGCCCGCGGACGATGCGTCCGACGTACGGCCACCCGAAGAAGCCGATGACGGCGACCAGCACGGCGATGCGTACGCCGCTGCCGGTGAGGCCGAGCAGATCGTCGGGGAGGACCGAGACCAGGGAGATGATGAAGAGGAGCTGCGGGAAGGAGAGCAGCACGTCCATGACCCGGCTGATCACCGCGTCCACCCAGCCGCCGAAGTATCCGGCGATGATCCCGAAGAGGGTGCCGAGGGCGACGGCGACCAGGGCCGCCAGGAAGGCCACGAGCAGCGAGATCCGGGCGCCGTAGACGATCCGGCTGAAGACGTCGCGGCCCTTGTTCGGCTCGACGCCGAACAGGTAGTCGCCGCTCACGCCGCCGAGGCTGCCCGTGGGGAGATTGGTCAGCGGGTCGAGCATGTCCTGGTGGAACTCGTTCGGCGGGTGCCCGAACAGGCTCACGATCAGCGGCGCGAAGACGGCCACCACGATCAGGACGAGGACAACGATGCCACCCGTCAGAGCAACCTTGTCCTGCTTCAGGCGGTTCCAGGCGATCTGCTTGAGAGACCGTCCCTCGACCTTCTTCACCCCGGAGTCGACGGCGGGACCGCCGGCTGCGACCGGATCCGCTTCCTTGGTCGGCTCGTGCAGTGGTGCCGTCATCGTGGCAAGGACCCCTCTCAACCGGCGGTGGCCGGGCCGAACTGGCCGCTGTGGCGGCGCGATCAGTCAGTCGTACGCAGAGGCGGCAAGACGCCCTTGCTGCGGGAGTCTTCATTGCCGTTACGACTGGTAGCCATACCGACAGGCGAATGGATGCCTAACCGTGATGCGCCCTGGGGTGTTCCGTTATCCGGACGGATGTGAACGCCCGCCGAACACAGGTCAGTTGATACGGAAGGGGGCACGCGATCGGATACGCGTCGCTTTCATCACCAGACATGCCGAGCACGGAAATCTCGGACATGGACGACCGGACGGGGTCATCGGGCCGGTGAACGTGCGGACACATTCGGGGAGTTGGCGCCTTACGGCCGCGTTACGGAAAATCCGGCGCGTACACGCGCATTCCGGACCACGGGGACGGAACGGTCCCGCACGGGTCAGTACGCGCCCTGCGGCGGGTAGCCGTACCCCGCGACGGGGGCCGCCGGGGCATGCGCCTCGCGGTCGTAGAACGGGCGGGCGTTGGCGCGCAGCCACATCGCGACCGGGTCGTACTCGTCGGACATCGCGACGGTGGAGACGGGCAGCCCCTCCGGGACGGCGGAGATCGACTGCTGCATCATCGCGCGCGCCGCGTCCACCGAGGGCGGGCTCGTGTCGTAGAGGTCGAGGCCGACGGTGAGGTACGGGACCCCGAGCGCGGGCTGCACCCAGGCGCGGCGCAGCGAGCGGATCGCCGGGGTGTGGTGGGCGTTCTGCGTGAGCAGGGCGTAGAACTGCGGGATCTCGATGGCCGGCTCGGTGAGCCGGAGCGGGCCCGCGGGCATCCGGTCGAGGCCGGTGGCGACCCGGCGCAGATCCAGCCAGGGGATGCCCACTCCGCCGCCCGGGGCGTGCGGGTTGAGCCAGATGCCCCAGCGGTCGGGGAAGAGGGTGCGGGCGATGTCCCGGCCGCCGACCAGCTCGTGGGCGCGGTTCCAGCCGCTGGCCGAGAGCTCCTGGGCGGAGGTCACGCAGGGGGCGTAGCCGAGGCCGTCGATCTCCATGTTTCCGTACTGGGCGTCGGGTGAGCCCGCCTGGCCCTGCCAGAGGAGCATCCAGATCCGGCCGTTCGCGAGGGCCTGCAGCAGCGCCTCGTACGCGTCGTAGCGCCCGGGCGTCACTTGGCGCAGCATGTGCTCGACCTGTCCGGCCGCCGCGGTGCCTGACGCACTCACCTGGTCCCGCCCCTCTTCGATCCACTGTGTCGGCCCCGCCGCCCCGGGCACACGGGTGCGGCGTGATGCCGAGGCACCAGCCATGAAACCAGCTTATGCGCCGGTCCTGACACCGACTTGACGCCATGGGTCGAAGCGGTGTTCCACGGACAGGCCGGTCTTATATGCCCGCTCGCTGGTAGAACGGCCGGATCCGCTCCCGCATCCAGTCGCCGACCGGGTCCTGTGCCACATCGAGCAGAACGAGATTGACCTGCCAGGGCACCTCGACCCGGCCAAGAGCGCGGCCGAGGGCGTCCATCGGGGCATTGCGGCCGGCGCCCTCCCAGGTGGAGAACTCGACGCCGATGAAGAGCACGGGGTCACCGCCCTCGATGCTGGCCAGCGCCCGGCGGGCGGAGAGCACGACGCCGCTCTCCTCGAACTCACCGGCCGCCGCGGCGAGGAAGTCGACCGGCTCCTCCTTCCAGTCCGGCTCGTACAGCCGGACCCTGCCGCCGCTGGCCGGCCCGTCCAGCGGGGTGCGCCCGGCCCGGCAGAGTTCGGCCACGGCGGGCGGCGGCAGCGGCATCCCGACCGCGCCGCCCGGGTTCACCGCGATGCCGAGCTGCGGGGGCAGTCCGCGGGCGAAGTCGCGGGCGGGCGCGACGGTGAAGGACATATGGGTACCGACACAGGCGAGGAACTGCTGTTCGGAGCTGAAGACGGGGACGTACGCCGCGCCCTCGATCTCCACCGTCGGCAGATCCAGGGCCGCCGAGTCGGGCCCCCCGCCGTTGGGCAGCGGCACCCAGACCTGACTGCGGCCGAGCACCTCGACGAGCCGTCCGCCCGCCTCCGGGCTGCCCACCGAGGCCATCAGCACTTCTTCGAGCTCATTGGCCGGCCATCCGCCCTGCGGATGGGACCGGACCTGCGCCGGAACGTCCACTGCTTCCCCTTCTCGCCCAAGCTTTCCGGCAGAAGATTAACGCCCGGCTCCGCCGCCGCCCCGGCCCCGCGGCCCCGGCTGAGGGCCGTCCCGCCCGCCAGGGATCACGGAACAGCCTTATCGGTCCCCGGGCCGCCCGTCCGCGAACGCGATCCGGCCGAGCCTTCCTGCCGCCTCCCGGTCCAGCAGCACCGCCGAGGCGCACCCGGGCGGCAGCACGCCTGCCTCGGTCGCCCGCAGCAGCCTGCCCACCGCCCTGCGGTGCCGGGCGAAGGCGTATCCCGATACGCCGCGTCCGCGCTCGCGCTGGCCCTCCCTGGCGGTCTGCGGCGTGACGTCGAGCAGGACCAGGTGCAGGCCCCGGCCCCGGCGGCGGGCATCACGGGCCAGCCAGCCGCGCACCCACGCCTGGGTTCCGCAGTCGTGGACGACGGCGGACTCCCCGGAACGCAGCACCCGCCACAGCCCCCAGTAGTGGGCGACGCGGACGAGCGGGCGGTAGAGGGCGTACGGGAGTAAGCGGGGCACGACCCGCGCCCAGCGGTCCCGGGTGTCCTGGGAGTCGATGGCGTGCGCCGTGGTCACCGCCCGCCGGATGAGCGTCGACTTGCCGCTGCCGGGCAGCCCGGAGACCACCACCACATCGCCCGCCGCGAAGTGCAGGCCGCGCGGGCTGCGCCCGGACCGCTGCCGCAGATCCCGCACCACGGGCGCGTGCGCGCCCGACGCCGCCCTCGCCGGGGCACCCGCCTGTGCGGGCATCGCGCCGTGCGCGACCCCCGCGGTCGTCGCGTACCGCTGCAACGTCATCGCCCTCCCCTGTCGGCTCACCCCACGCATGCCCCTGAAGTGTAAAGAAAAGGTAATGCGACACAACCGCCCACGCCGCTGATTTCCCACGGGGGACCGGGGCCCCACTCCGGCCCGATGCGTGCGATGATGACCCGGCCAACTGCATAAAGGCCGCTTGAATCCGCGCGGGAGAGTTCCGGTCACTTTCTGTGCCGGGCGCCGAAGGAGCAAGTTCCTCCCTTGAATCTCTCAGGCCCCGTACCGCGTGGATGAGGCAGATCTGAAAAGCGGGCCGCTTCGCGGCTCCACCCAAGGTGCAAGCCGAAGCCCTCCAGGGGCTCTCGGCGAACCTCTCAGGTTCCGATGACAGATGGGGAGGGATCGTCCTCGTCGTCATGCCCTGGGAGCCATATCCATGAGCACCGCCCCCCGCCTCACCGCCCTCGATGCCCTGCACCGTTCGCTGGGCGCGACCATGACCGACTTCGCGGGCTGGGACATGCCCCTGCGGTACGCCAGCGAGCGCGACGAGCACAACGCGGTGCGCACGAGGGCCGGCCTCTTCGACCTGTCGCACATGGGAGAGATCACCGTCACCGGCCCCGCGGCCGCGGCCTTCCTGAACTTCGCGCTGGTCGGCAACATCGGCACCGTCGCCGTGGGCCGGGCCCGCTACACGATGATCTGCGCCGAGGACGGCGGCATCCTGGACGACCTGATCGTCTACCGCCTGGGTGACACCGAATACATGGTCGTCGCCAACGCCGGTAACGCCCAGATCGTGCTGGACGCGCTGACGGCACGCGCCGAGGGCTTCGACGCCGAGGTGCGCGACGACCGCGACGCGTACGCGCTGCTCGCCGTCCAGGGCCCGGAGTCCCCGGCCATCCTGGCCTCCGTCACCGACGCCGACCTGGACGGTCTGAAGTACTACGCCGGCCTGCCCGGCACGGTCGCCGGTGTCCCCGCGCTGATCGCCCGGACCGGCTACACCGGCGAGGACGGCTTCGAGCTGTTCGTCGCCCCCGTCCACGCCGAGCAGCTGTGGAAGGCGCTGACCGAGGCGGGCGCCTCCCGTGGCCTGATCCCGTGCGGGCTCTCCTGCCGCGACACGCTGCGCCTGGAGGCGGGCATGCCGCTGTACGGGCACGAGCTGACCACGGGGCTCACCCCGTTCGACGCCGGTCTCGGCCGGGTCGTGAAGTTCGAGAAGGAGGGCGACTTCGTCGGCCGCAAGGCCCTCGAAGCCGCCGCCGAGCGCGCCGAGACCGCCCCGCCGCGCAAGCTGGTCGGGCTCGTCGCCGAGGGCCGCCGGGTGCCGCGCGCCGGCTTCTCGGTGGTCGCCGCCGGTGAGGTCGTCGGCGAGGTCACCTCGGGCGCCCCGTCCCCGACCCTGGGCAAGCCGATCGCCATGGCCTACGTCGACGCCGCGCACGCCACGCCCGGCACCGAGGGCGTCGCAGTGGACATCCGGGGCACCCACGAGCCGTACGAGGTCGTGGCGCTGCCGTTCTACAAGCGCCAGAAGTGACGTCGGCGCTCATCGAGAAGTGACGCAGTCGCGTCTCACACCGTAAGACCACCGTTCATCAGCACTCCCCCGCGTACAGGAGAATTCAGGTCATGAGCAACCCCCAGCAGCTGCGTTACAGCAAGGAGCACGAGTGGCTGTCGGCCGTCGAGGACGGTGTGGCCACGATCGGTATCACCGAGCACGCGGCCAACGCGCTCGGCGATGTCGTCTTCGTCCAGCTTCCCGAGGTCGGTGACCCGGTGACCGCGGGCGAGACCTGCGGTGAGCTGGAGTCGACCAAGTCGGTCAGCGACCTGTACTCCCCGGTGACCGGCGAGGTCACCGAGGCGAACCAGGACGTCGTGGAAGACCCGTCGCTGGTGAACTCCGCTCCCTTCGAGGGCGGCTGGCTGTTCAAGGTACGCGTCGCGGAGGTGCCGGACGACCTGCTCTCCGCCGACGAGTACACCGAGTTCTCCGGCAACTAAAGACCCAAAGGGACCACCTGATGTCGCTTCTCAACTCCTCCCTCCACGAGCTGGACCCGGACGTCGCCGCCGCTGTCGACGCCGAGCTCCACCGTCAGCAGTCCACCCTCGAGATGATCGCCTCGGAGAACTTCGCTCCGGTCGCGGTCATGGAGGCCCAGGGCTCCGTCCTCACCAACAAGTACGCCGAGGGCTACCCGGGCCGCCGCTACTACGGTGGCTGCGAGCACGTAGACGTCGTCGAGCAGATCGCCATCGACCGCATCAAGGCGCTGTTCGGCGCCGAGGCCGCGAACGTCCAGCCGCACTCCGGTGCGCAGGCCAACGCCGCCGCGATGTTCGCGCTGCTCAAGCCGGGCGACACGATCATGGGCCTGAGCCTGGCCCACGGCGGTCACCTGACCCACGGCATGAAGATCAACTTCTCCGGCAAGCTCTACAACGTGGTCCCGTACCACGTCGACGAGACCGGCGTCGTGGACATGGCCGAGGTCGAGCGTCTGGCCAAGGAGTCCAAGCCGAAGCTGATCGTCGCCGGCTGGTCCGCGTACCCGCGTCAGCTGGACTTCGCCGCCTTCCGCCGCATCGCGGACGAGGTCGGCGCGTACCTGATGGTCGACATGGCGCACTTCGCCGGCCTGGTGGCCGCGGGGCTGCACCCCAACCCGGTGCCGCACGCCCACGTCGTCACGACCACCACGCACAAGACCCTCGGCGGTCCGCGCGGTGGCGTCATCCTGTCGACG
The DNA here is from genome assembly GCF_045040875.1 of Streptomyces sp. NBC_00012. Lineage (NCBI taxonomy): Bacteria > Bacillati > Actinomycetota > Actinomycetes > Kitasatosporales > Streptomycetaceae > Streptomyces > Streptomyces sp. NBC_00012. The sequence goes on from NZ_CP108309.1 coordinate 2,744,497, forward strand.
CAGGAGCTCGCCAAGAAGATCAACTCCGCGGTCTTCCCGGGCCAGCAGGGCGGCCCGCTGGAGCACGTGATCGCGGCCAAGGCGGTCTCGTTCAAGGTCGCTGCGACCGATGAGTTCAAGGAGCGCCAGCAGCGCACCCTGGACGGCGCCCGCATCCTCGCCGAGCGCCTGGTCCAGCCGGACGTCACCGAGGTCGGTGTCTCCGTGCTGTCCGGCGGTACGGACGTCCACCTGGTCCTGGTCGACCTGCGCAACTCCGAGCTGGACGGCCAGCAGGCCGAGGACCGGCTGCACGAGCTGGGCATCACGGTCAACCGGAACGCCATCCCGAACGACCCGCGGCCGCCGATGGTCACCTCGGGTCTGCGGATCGGTACGCCGGCCCTGGCGACCCGCGGTTTCCAGACCGAGGACTTCACCGAGGTCGCGGAGATCATCGCCGCCGCCCTCAAGCCGTCCTACGACGCGGACGCCCTGAAGGCCCGCGTCGTCGCGCTGGCCGAGAAGTTCCCGCTGTACCCCGGCCTGAAGTAGTCCGGACAAGTTCTCGTTACACGTTGGGGCGGGGCACCGCGCACACTGAACTGTGAGCGCGGTGCCCCGTCCCATGCCCCGCCCTCCGGGCCGTCCGGCCCGTACCGCACCACCCGGCAGACGACGGCGTCTACCAACCCCTGAGGAGTCACCCGTGGCCATCTCGGTCTTCGACCTGTTCTCGATCGGCATCGGCCCGTCCAGCTCCCATACGGTCGGCCCGATGCGCGCCGCCCGTATGTTCGCTCGCCGGCTGAAGAACGAGGGCCTGATCGCCCACACCGCCTCGATACGCGCCGAGCTGTACGGCTCGCTCGGTGCGACGGGTCACGGCCACGGCACCCCCAAGGCCGTCCTGCTCGGCCTGGAGGGCGAGTCGCCGCGCACCGTGGACGTGGAGTCCGCCGACGACCGGGTCGAGCAGATCCGCACCACCGGCCGGATCAACCTCCTCGGCATGCACGAGATCGACTTCGACGCCGACGAGCAGCTGATCCTGCACCGCCGCAAGGCCCTCCCGTACCACGCGAACGGCATGACGATCTTCGCCTTCGACCGCGAGGGCGACCTGCTCCTGGAGAAGACGTACTACTCGGTCGGCGGCGGCTTCGTCGTGGACGAGGACGCGGTGGGCGAGGACCGGATCGTGCTCGACGACACCGTGCTCAAGCACCCCTTCCGCACCGGTGACGAGCTGCTGCGCCTCGCCCATGACACCGGGCTGTCCATCTCCTCGCTGATGCTGGAGAACGAGCGGGCCTGGCGCACCGAGGACGAGATCCGCTCGGGTCTGCTGGACATCTGGCGCGTCATGCAGGCCTGTGTCTCGCGCGGCATGTCCCGCGAGGGCATCCTGCCCGGCGGCCTCAAGGTCCGCCGCCGCGCCGCGAACACCGCCCGCCAGCTGCGGGCCGAGGGCGACCCGCAGACCCACGCGATGGAGTGGATCACCCTCTACGCGATGGCGGTCAACGAGGAGAACGCGGCGGGCGGCCGGGTCGTCACCGCGCCCACCAACGGCGCCGCGGGCATCATCCCGGCCGTCCTGCACTACTACATGAACTTCGCGGCCGGCGGCGCCACCGAAGCGGAGAAGGAGGACGGCGTCGTCCGCTTCCTCCTCGCCGCCGGGGCCATCGGCATGCTCTTCAAGGAGAACGCCTCCATCTCCGGCGCCGAGGTCGGCTGCCAGGGCGAGGTCGGCTCCGCCTGCTCCATGGCCGCGGGCGCCCTCGCCGAGGTCCTCGGCGGCACCCCCGAGCAGGTCGAGAACGCCGCCGAGATCGGCATGGAGCACAACCTGGGCCTGACCTGCGACCCGGTCGGCGGTCTCGTCCAGATCCCGTGCATCGAGCGCAACGGCATGGCCGCGGTCAAGGCGGTCACCGCGGCGAAGATGGCGCTGCGCGGCGACGGAAGTCACAAGGTCTCCCTCGACAAGGTCATCAAGACCATGAAGGAGACGGGCGCGGACATGAGCGTGAAGTACAAGGAGACCGCGCGGGGCGGCCTCGCGGTGAACATCATCGAGTGCTGAGCGAACACCCCTGACCGTCCGGGGCGGGAGCCGAGCGGCTTCACCCCGGACGGCCGCCGGGCGTGCGGGTAGAGTGGTCCGTTGCCCGTGGGCGTCGCGGATGCCGCCCCGGCCTCCTGTGCCTGGCCGCACACCCCCTGCACGACAGGTTTCCCGCTCTTGTCCTCCTCCGTACTGTCCCCGGCCGCGAGGCTGCGCGGATTCCGCCCCTCCTGGCTGTCCCCGAAGGTGTTCCGCACCGAGCTGCTGGCCGGCCTCGTGGTCGGACTGGCGCTGATCCCCGAGGCGATCTCCTTCTCGGTGATCGTCGGGGTGGATCCGGCGATCGGACTGTTCACCTCGTTCACCATGGCGGTGGTCATCTCCGTCGTCGGCGGACGCCCCGCGATGATCTCCGCCGCCACCGGCGCGGTCGCCCTGGTCCTCGCGCCCCTCAACCGTCAGCACGGGTTCGGTTACCTGGTCGCCGCGGTCATGCTGGGCGGTGTCCTCCAGATGGCCCTGGGCGCGCTGGGTGTCGCGAAGCTGCTGCGGTTCGTGCCGCGCAGTGTGATGGTCGGCTTCGTCAACTCCCTCGCCATCCTGGTCTTCATGGCCCAGATCCCCGAGCTGCACGACGTGCCCTGGGCGGTCTACCCGCTGGTCGTCGGCGGGATCCTGCTGCTGGTGTTCTTCCCCAGGGTCACCAGGGCGGTCCCGGCACCGCTGGTCTCCGTCGTCGTCCTCACGGTCATCACCGTCGCCGCCCAGATCGCCGTCCCGACCGTGGGCGACAGGGGCGAGCTGCCCTCCGCGCTGCCGGTTCCCGGCCTGCCCGACGTGCCGTTCACGGTGGGCACGCTGACGACTGTGGCCCCCTACGCGCTCGCCATGGCGCTGGTGGGGCTGATGGAGTCGCTGATGACGGCCAAGCTGGTCGACGACATCACCGACACCCGCTCCAGCAAGACCCGCGAGTCCATCGGCCAGGGCATCGCCAACATCGTCACCGGCTTCTTCGGCGGCATGGGCGGTTGCGCCGTGATCGGCCAGACCATGATCAACGTGAAGGTGTCCGGCGCCCGCACCCGGCTGTCGACCTTCCTCGCGGGCACCTTCCTGATGGTCCTGTGCATCGCCTTCGGACCCGTTGTCTCCCGCATTCCCATGGCCGCGCTCGTCGCCGTCATGGTGATGGTGTCCGTCGCGGCCTTCGACTGGCACTCCGTCGCGCCGAAGACCCTCGGGCGGCTGCCGGCCGGGGAGACCCTCGTCATGGTCGTGACCGTGGCCTGCGTGGTCGGCACCCACAACCTGGCCATCGGCGTCGTGGTCGGCACGCTCGTCGCCATGGTCGTCTTCGCCAGGCGGGTCGCCCGCCTGGCCGACGTCACGACGGTCACCGACCCCGGGGGCGACCGGATCGTCTACTCCGTGACCGGCGAACTCTTCTTCGCCTCCGCCAACGACCTGGTCACCCGGTTCGACTACGCCACCGACCCCGGCCTGGTCGTCATCGACCTGTCCGCCGCCCACATCTGGGACGCCTCCTCCGTCGCCGCGCTGGACGCCATCACCACCAAGTACGAACAGCGCGGCAAGACCGTCGAGATCATCGGCCTGAACGAGCCGAGTGCCGAGATACACAAGACCCTCAGCGGCGAACTCACCGGCAGCCACTGAGCGGTCGCCCCGTCACGGCGCCGGCCGGCCCCGCAGCGTCACCCCGTACCTCGTGCGCAGGCGGGCGATCTCCCACCACGCCACCGCGGACACCGACGCCGGGCCGCCGATCAGGGCGCAGATCCGGACGAGCGGCGGGCCCGGCGGCATCCCGGCCATGACCAGGTTGATGGCCGCCAGCTCCCACACCAGCACACCGGTCAGCAGGGCGGGGAGGGCGGCGTGCACCTCGGAGGTGCCGAACACGGTGCGCACCACGGTCGCGGAGGCGAAGCAGACGAAGAAGAGCATCCACACCGCCGGGGTGAGCAGGGCGAGCGTGACGAGCGGACCGATCAGGTACTGCTGGAAGTTCCGGCCGAGGAACACCTGCCCCACGAAGAGCAGCGGCACCGCCGTGAACGCGGCGAAGTACCACAGGGCCGAGCGCACGGCGGGGCGCAGCCTGGCCCGCATCCCCGGCCGCTCGGCCGGCGGTGCGAGCCGGAACAGGGCCACGATCACCAGGGGCGCGGTGAGAAGCAGCAGCCACGGCGTGAGGGCGAGCCGGATCGTGTACTGCTCCTGGATCTCCTCGAAGTCCGACGCGGTGCCGTAGACGACCAGGATCAGGCCTGACGTGACCAGCGCGGTCCACGCCCTGGCCTTCTGCACGCGCGCCACCTGCGGATCCAGGATGCGGCGGTGGGTGTGCGGAGGGAATCTCAGGTGCGCCTGTCCGCGGGCCGACCGGGCCAGCGGATAGGCCAGGACCGGCAGCAGCAGGGGCCAGAAGCAGAACAGGAGCGCGGCCCACACGCAGCCGTGGACGGGCAGCCGCCGCAGCAGTTCCATCAGCGGGGGCCAGTCGCCCTCGCGGAACTGCTGCCACAGCGAACGGGGCGGCACGTACGGGAGATGGGGCGGGTACCCCGGACCCGGGTACGGCCCCGGGTAGGGCCCCGGGTACGGCCCCGGGTAGGGATGCGGGTACGGCCCCGGGTACGGGTGGGGGCCGGGCTGCGGTGGCACGCCCGGTGGCGGCGGCTGACCCCCGTTCGGGGGCCATGCCGGGCCGTACGGGTTCTGTCCCCCGAAAGACACGCAGATTTCCTTCCTGAGAAGCGGGGCGGGTGCGCTGCGGAAGCAGGGCGAGTGTGCTGCCTCGAGAGACGGGGCGGGTGAGTTGCGGAACGATCACGCGGTACGCGCAGCAGTCCGCCTCAGCGCAGGTGCACCGGCAGCGATTCGATGCCGTACACGATGGACAGCTTGCGGAAGGCCAGGTCCTGGGGCGGGACGGCGAGCCGCATCCGGGGAAACCGCCGGGCCAGGGCCGGGTAGGCCGTGCGCAGTTCCATGCGGGCCAGTTCAGCGCCTATGCAGCGGTGGATGCCGTGGCCGAAGGCGAGGTGACCGCCGGCCGCGGGAGTGCGGTGCGGGTCGAAGCGCCCGTCGTCGTCGACGTACCCGGCATCGCGGTTGGCGGCGCTGAGCGAGCAGAGCACCATGTCGCCCTGCGGGATGACCACCCCGCCTATCTCTATGTCCCGTCGGGCGAACCGGGGGAAGGCGATCTGCACCGCCGAGAGGTAACGCAGCACCTCCTCGACGAAGGGAGCGGTCATGGCGTCGTCGTGACGTATTCGTTCGCGGACGTCCGGGTTCTGCAGCAGCACCAGGGTGCCCAGGGCGATGGTGCTGGCGGTCGTCTCGAACCCGCCGGTGAGCACACCGTCGGCCAGGCCCGCGAGTTCCTCGTCGTCGACGTTGTCGCCGTGCTCCCGCACGATCATGCCGAGCAGGCCGTCGCCCGGATTCTCGCGCTGTGCCCTGACGACGTCCCTGAAGTACGCCAGCGACTCGGACATCGCGCCAAAGGGCGCGGTCGTTCCGGCGAAGAGGTCGAAGCGGTCCATGGCGAGCTGCTGGAAGTCGTCGCGGTCCTCGTACGGCACGCCGAGCAGTTCGCAGATCGTGAGGGAGGGGATCGGCAGCGCGAACTCCTTCACCAGGTCGACCGGTCCCCCGGCGGCCTCCATCGCGTCGAGGCGCTCCTCGACGATGGCGTCGATCCTGGGCCCCAGCCGCCGCAGCCGGCGCATCGTGAACTCCGGGGTCAGGATGCGGCGCAGTCGTGTGTGCACCGGCGGATCGTTGAACCCTAGCCCGCCGGGGCTCTGCTCGGCGGCCACTCCGGCGTTCGTCGCGAGGTGGGCGAAGTCGGTGCTGAATCCGTCGGCCGAGCCGAGGACGGCCTTCGACTCCTCGTAGCCGCTGACCACCCAGGCGTCCATACCGAATGGCAACGAGACCTTGTGCACCGGCCGCTTCGCCCGGGTCCTGGCAAGTTTGTCCACCGGGTCGAGGCCGTCCCTGCGCATCATCATCAGCAGGTCGTCGGGCAGCAGCCTGACCGTGGATGACCCGATCCCGTACTTCTGGATCCTGGACAGGTAACTGCGCCCGATCCGGGCGGTGATACGAGAGCGGAACGTCGTAGTCAATCTGCACTCCATGAGTCGTCGCGCGGTCCGCACACACGGTGCGGACGTGAAACAGCTGTGCAGCAGGCGCGGATGTGGATCGTGGCCGGCGGCGACACGGCTTGTGCCAAACGGCATTCTGTCTCAGAGCGTGAGCAAGCGGCGCCCCGGCGGCATCGGATCCGGCCTGCGGGGCCCGAAGAACGGCGGCCTGTGATCATGAGCACGCCGCGCCGGGGCCGGTGATCCGTGCGAGGCTCTCCTTGCCCGCACCGGCCCACCGGTGGTTCTGTCACAGCCTCTCAACAGCACCACAGGTCTCAATTGCCTCCGCGCCCGGGGAGTTGATAGGGATGTTCAGTACATTTGTTTGCTCGGGTTCGGCAGGGGGATTGAATGAAGTTCGACATGGGGGCGCAGGTTCTGACGAGCCTGTCTTCGAAGTCGCGTGGGTCGAGTGATGATCTGGGTACGTTGATTCGTCAGCTGGTTCAGGCGGCGGCGCCGTTGGAGGGGAAGTTCCACGGTGCGGGGCGTACGGCGTTCGATTCGTTCAAGAATCGTTCGGACGAGATCACGGCGGCGTTGAACGGTTCGCTTTCGGCTCTTCTCGGTGGCCAGTCGGGGATGGAGCAGGCGTTCGGTTCGGGTGATCAGGAGCAGGGTGACAACGCGCGGCAGCAGATGTCCGCGGCGAATTTCGATGCGGCGCGCTTCGGCGGCCGGTGACATACGGGGGTTGGGTTTCTGATGGCTGGTGACGGTGACCGTCGCGCGTACGACACGGGTGCGTCCTCGGACGCGCAGGGCAACATCCAGGTGGTGATCGCGCGGCTGGAGGAAGTGATCGCGGCGCGGGACGGCCAGGTCAAGGCGGCGATGGCGGACTTCGCGGCCGATGGCGTGGCGGACGAGTACCACGGCAAGGAACTGCGGTGGAACCGTTCGTCGCAGGAGGTCAAGAACATCATCCAGCTGCTGAAGACGACGCTGGAGCAGAACGACGGCACCGCGCAGCACACGATCACGCGCGCGAAGGCAGCGGTCGACAACATCGGCTGACTCGGCCTGGATGCCCGCCCGGGGGTGGGTTCGGGGTCGGTTCGGTAACGGGGAGCATGAGGTAGGGCATGACCGGCTGGGATCTGAAGCCTCAGGGTATTCAGGGTGTGCTGAAGACGACGGGTGAGGTCGCGTCGAAGATTCAGACGCACGCGACGTCGTACGGGGACCATCTGTCGTCGGCGGCGTCGAGTGCGGGGACGATCACCGCGGAGGGCGGCGGTGACGGCGGTGGTGGCGGTAAGGACGGGGAAGGGGCCGTGGGTGGTCTGGTCGCGCTGGCGTTGTCGCAGTTCGCCGAGCACACCACCGGGGACCTGAAGTTCATCGCGGCGCGGGCGGGGAAGTCCCTGACCGGTGCGGTGGACGCCACGACCGCGTATCTGAACGGTGACCTGGACATGGCCGCCGAGGCGCAGCGCAAGGCGCTGGGCGCGGTGGATCTGGACCCGAAGAAGCCTGGGGTGCAGTCGCGGTGATCAAGCCCGAGGCGATTCCGCAGTACACGGGTGATCTGGGTCAGCTGGAGAAGGACCACGCGGGTCTGACGAAGGACGCGGGTCAGATCCGGGACACCGGTTCGTCCGTCCATACCCATTTCCAGGCGTTGTCCGCGTATTACAAGGCGCCCGAGGCGGAGCAGTTGTTCGCGTCGACGAAGCCGGTGAAGGACCGGGCGGACGGTTTCGCGGACGATCTGGAGAAGGTCGCCTCCTCGTTGTCGGACTACGCGAGCGAGATCCGTCCGCTGGTCACGAAGCTCGCGCGGCTCAAGACCGACGCGACGACGTTCGTGAACGACAACAAGGACGACGACGACTGGGAGTACGACGGGGACAAGGTCGAGGAGCACAACAAGCTCCGCGACGACATCACCGCGACCGTCGCCGCGTTCTGGGCCGCCGAGCGCACCTGTCACAACAAGATCACCGCCCTGTTCGGCGGGACGCAGATGGTCGCCGGCGACGGGTCCGAGCGCAAGGACCAATACGGGTTCAACGCCGACGACCTCAAGAACGCGAAACTCCCCTGGGGCGACCCGGTCGAGGAGAAGCACCACTGGTACGAGGTCGGACACTGGGTCAAGTCGTTCGTCTGGGACGGGCTGATCGTCGACGGGATCTGGGGCACCATCAAGGGCCTGGGCACCCTCGTCGGGTTCGGTGGCTGGGACGCGATGGGACAGGCCTGGAAGGGCCTGGCCCAGCTCGCGACCGGCCTCGTCATCAGCGCCGTCCCCGGCGCCTCGACGCTGTTCTGGACCCTGCCGGACGACAAGCTGCCCTCCTGGCTGCGTGACTCACGCACCGCGATGAAGGAGACCGGCAAGGCTCTGGTCGCCTGGGACGAGTGGGGCAAGAACCCCGGCCGGGCCGCCGGAGCGGTCACGTTCAACGTCCTGACCACCGTGTTCACCGGAGGCGCCGGCGGCGCCGCCGCGGGAGCCGGCAAGGCCGGAGCCGTCGCGAAGGTACTGTCCGTCGCGGGCAAGGCAGGCAAGGTCATCGACCCGATGACCTACATCGCCAAGGGCGCCGGTGCGGGCCTGTCGAAGATCGGCGACATCACCAAGGGCCTCAAGGGCATCGGCAACATCGAGATCCCCAGGCTCCCCGACGACGCGATCACCCTGCCCGAGGGCTCCCTCAAACTCCCCGACGGCACCTTCCACCTTCCCGAGGGTGCGGCGATCCCCGAGGGCGGCGTCAAACTCCCGGACGGAAACGTCAAGTTCCCCGACGACGTCCCCCTCCTGCCCGAGAACACCACCAAACTCCCCACCCACACCGACACACCCGTCCAGTACTTCGACCACGACGGGAACCTCCTCGACGACAACGGTGGCATCGTCCAGCACGCCGACGACGCGCCCAAGGAGAACTCCCCCACCACCGCGGTCAAGGAACCGGTCCTGGTCGGCGCCGGCGCCCACACCGCCGATGTCTCGGCCCACGTCGGCGACAACGCCGTCCACCTCGGCAGCGACCTCGGCGACACCGGCCGCCTCGCCGACGACCTGCCCGGCAGCCACACCGGCGACAACCTCCCCGGCGGAAACGCGCACGACCTCGGGCACAGCCCCTCGGCCGGCCACGAACCGCCCGCCGGCGGGCATCACGGCGACGGCAACGGCGGCCACGGCGGCGGGCACGAGGACCCCGTCGGCGGTGGCCACGACGGCACCGGAGGCCCCGGCCACGACGGGCCGTCCACCGGTGGCGACCACGTTCCGGACGGTCCGGGGTCGAACGGTCCGGGGTCGGACGTTCCGGGTCCCCCTCATGGCGGCGACGGCGGAGTTCCCGGCGGGATCACCCCCGACGGTCCCCGCGGCAACCTGCCCGACGGTTCCTGGGCAGGCGAGAACGGCCTGCGCCTGGACCGGGAGGCGAACGCAGCGGCCGACGACTTCATGCGCAGGTCCACCGAGGCGGAGCCGCGCATCACCGAGTCGATGCAGGGCATCGCGGGCAAGGTCGACAACGGCAAGCTGATCGGCCTTGAGTACCGTCTCAAGGGCGAGGACTCGCTCAAGCGCAAGCTCGCCACGGACATGCTCGAAGACATCGGCGTGGACCCCGCGCGGGCCCTCGGCGACATCAAGGACTCCGTCCGCTACACGATGGAGGTCCCGAGCAACGGCTACACCCATGGTGTGCAGCAGGCGATCGACGACCTCCAGGCCAAGGGCTTCGAGAACGTCACGTTCAAGAACACCTGGGACTCCACCGGTTACAAGGGCATCAACTCGACCTGGCGCGACCCGCTCAGTGGTCAGACCTTCGAGCTGCAGTTCCACACCGCGGACAGCTTCACGGCCAAGATGGACGGCCACGTCCTGTACGAGAAGGAGCGTCTGCCCGGCGTCTCGCCGGACGAGCTGGCCGCGATCAAGGCCGAGCAGGCGGAGCTCTTCGGCAAGGTGCCGGTGCCGCACGGGGCGGGCGACATCAAGATCGGCGGACGCGGCGTCGACGACGTCGTTTCCACCATCGGCAAGGACGTCGACTCGGCAGTGCACGGTGTCGGGTCGGCGGCGGACGATGTCGGACGCCTGGGCGACGACGCCACGCACCTCGGCGACGACGCGGCACACGTAGGCGACGACGCCACGGACCTCGGCGACGACGCGGCGGACGGCGCGCGGGCCGATGACCACGACGGCGGCCCGTACACCGATGGTCCGCGCGGTGGCTGGAGCGGCGCCGGCTGGGTAGAGAAGCCCGATCCGATCCACGACCCGGACTCCGTGGCCGCGGCGGAGATGTACGAGAACATCAGGTCGACGGACAACAAGGTCGAGCTTCCGGCGATCTCCCGGAGCACCGGGGTGGACGAGTCCGTGCTCCGCCAGGTCAAGAGCCATCTCTTCCGGTCGCAGCACGAAGTGGCCATCGGTCCCGACACGTTCAAGAAGGGCCTCTTCACCCCGCGCATCGACATCGGCGAGATGTGGTTCGCGGCGCGTGAGGGGAAACTCAGCGAAGAGGGCGTGCAGCAGTTCAAGCACCTCATGGCGCACGAGTACGTCGAGAGCCGTCTCATGAAGTCGGGCCTGCCCTACATCCGCGAATACGACCACCTGTGGGAGCTCGACCCCTCCGACGGCAAGTACTACCGCCCGAAATTCCCCCAGGACATCACTGACGCGGGCGCCCATGACCTCGCGCCGAACGACAAGATCGGCGGGTTCCGGCACTGGCGGTCCCTGGGGATGGAACCGCCGAAGGTCCAGCTCGCCGATGATTTGTCCAATGTCGATGACGTGGTGAAGGCTATTCATCAGGAGCTGCGCCTGAAGGGACTTGATCTGAAGTGAGTACTGAGCTGTCACGCGAGGTGCTGGAGCGGTTGCGCGCGGTCGACTGGTACGGCGACTGGGACATGGCCAACAGCCACTCGCGTTCCCGCGCCCTGCTGATGCGGGAGTACATGCGTCGCGCGGCGCTGTGGGCTCAGGCGTACGGCGCCGAGGAGAAGTGGCCCTTCTTCGACGTCACCGAGTTCGTCGACCCGACGTTCCGGCTGGACCCGGAGGTCGAGTCCGAGCTGGAGGATTACGTGGCGCACAACGTCGGCACGCCGTCCACGGCAAGGACGTGCCGAGGTGCCGTGCGCTGGGTGGCGCTCCGGGCCGAAGACAAGGTCGGTCTTCCGGAGCTCCCGGACCCGTACGAGCCGTTGCTGCTCATGTACGGGCGAGGCGGTGGCTACTCGATCGAGGAGTTCATCGACCTGTACGGAGTGATGATCCCGTACGGGAACTTCGAGTCCAATCTCAACGCCGAGCCGTTCCTCACGCTGGCCCCGAGCACACTCGACGCCCTCGATGCCGGAGCGGTCGGCAGGATCACGTACTACGCGAAGATCAGCGAGGGATATCCGCGCAGCAGCCCACGCGGCATCCTGCGGCGACGTCTCGTCGGCAAGGAGGGGGAGACGCACGACGAAGCCTTCACCCGCAATCTTCGCTGGGAGCCGACGGAGTACCTGAGGCTCTACGAACTCGGGCACAACGACGTCGACCACGTGCAGATCTCCGAACGGGAAGCTGCCGCATTCATCGAATCGACGACGAAGAAGCTCACCGGTTCCCGATGAACCGACGGCCGGGCGGTCCGAGGCAGGAATGAGTGATGGTGAACCGGGCTGACGCACCGCGTTACCGCGGCACGACCGACAGGCCGGTCCACCACCTCACCGTCGCCGGCTCCCGCGGCGAGGCGATGGGCTACCTGTGGGCCAATGACGAGGACGACGCCGCCGGTTGGTGCCTGCGGCCGGCCGGTGACCGGGCGGGGTTGAGCGAAGGGCTGGAGTGGTCCGCGAAGCTCAACGCCGCCAAGGCGAGAGGGCTCGCGCCCACGGCCGCGCTCGCCGAGCTGGTCCGCGGCTCGGACCCGAGGTGCGTCAGCCATGTCGTCCCGGGCTCCCTGGCCACGGCCCCGTCCCTGGCCGCACTCACGGAGCTGGCCCATGTCGTCACCGGGGCCGACGACCGGCGTCTGCTGGCTCAGCTCGACCGTGGGAACGCCGGAGCGTGGCATGAGCTGAGGGAGGCACTCACCGCGCTCACGGACGAGGACCGCGACGTGCGGTGGTCCCAGGGCGGGAAGCAGCCCGACGGCACCTGGCGCATGAGCTTTCCGCTCCACGGCGAGCGGCTCCGACGCCTGGTGCGCGCGCTGCCCGCCGTCGGTGCGGTGACGCCCGCGTACCTGTGGCAGGACAACCCGCCGCCGGCCGTGCCGGCCGACGGACGGCTGAGTCCGGCCGACGCGGTGCGCGCGGCCACAGCCGTGGTGCGCGGGGAACGCTTCTGCGACGGGACGATCGCCGAGGCGGCGAAGAGCGGTCTTCTCGACGCCGTGGCCGAGTCGTTGTGTGTCTGGTACGAGGTCGGAACGGGCGGCCCGCACGGCGTTCCCTGACGAATGCGGAATGCCGGTTCGCCGTGCTCGCTCGTGCCGAGGCCGGGCTGTACTGCCCGCTCGCCCATGCCTTATGTTGCACGGGTGAATTAGGGGATTCCCATACGGTGCCCGCCGGCCGGTACGGAATATGCCGCTCCCCCGGAGTGCGCGGGAGTACCCCGGCCCCGGCCGCCGTTCCCCCGCGTCGACAGGCGAGGACGCGGCGACCATGACCGACGCAACGCACGACTGAAGCAACGGACGACAGGACGAATGGCACGGGATTACGACAGCCAGCTTCTGGAGTCGGTGGCTGTACGCCGGCGCAGGATGCGCGACGCACTGCTGTTCGGCGTGCAGCGGGCGCGGCGCACGGCGGACGAGCGGCTCGGAAAGGTGTTCGCGGGGATCGCCATTGCCGCCGTGCTGTGCGCGGGATGCGTGGGATGGTCCTTTGTCCAGAACATGCTGGAGAAGCAGAAGGCCGAACAGCAGAAGCAGCAGCGCCAGGAACAGCAGTACCAGCAGCCGGCGAAAACGGCGCAACCGGAGAAATCCGGGGATTCGGCGAAGAATCCCCAATAACTCAGCAACTCCGGCGAATTCAGAAAGAGTTCCCCGCGAAGGGAACTGAGAAGGCGCCAGTAGCATGGGCACGCCAAGCTGCCCGACTCCTCAAAACGTCGCGATGATAGGTTCCCGTAAAGTGGTGAGCACAGCAACGACTTCCCGAGCGCAGCTCAGCCGGGTGACTCTGGTCGGTGAGCGACGCCGGGCCGACATCGTCCTGCCGTCCGACACACCGATCGGGCAGCTGCTGCCGGACATTCTGCAGTTGCTGGACGACCGGGCGGCGGCACGCCCGATGACACGGCAGCTGATCACGTCGGACGGCTCCGCGCTTCCGCACGACAGCACACTGTCCTCGGCGGGGATCGCGGACGGCGCGGTGCTCCGGCTGGTCCGGGCCCATTCCGCGCCCCCCGCCCCGGTCGTGCACGACGTCACCGATCTGGTGGCCGACGACCTCGATCTGCAGACCTGGCGCTGGCGTCCCGCCGCCCGTCGTACGAGTGCGGGCGTGGCGTCGGTGGCCTTCGCGGTGGTCGCCGCGCTGATGGCCCGGCGCGAATTCGCCCTGGACGCGCTGACCGCCGCCCTCGCGGCCGCCACGCTCGTCCTGCTGGCGGCCGGTGCGCTCGTCGCGAAGATCGGGCAGGGCAACCGGGGCCTGGCGACCGCGCTCCTGCTCGCCTCCGGCAGCCTCGGCGTCCTCACCGCCTGGACCGCCGCGGACGCCTACGACTGGTCGGGGACCGCGCGGCTCGCCGCTGTCGCCGCGGCGCTGGTCCTGACGCTGGTTCTGCTCGGCTACTTCTCCCCGCTCGGCCGCGGCGGGCTCATCGGCGCCGCCGCCGCCACCGTGATCGCCGTGGTGTGGGAGGCCGTCGCCGCCGTCCAGGACGATCCGGCCCGGCTCGGCGCGGTGATGGCCGTCTTCTCCGTCGTACTGCTCGGACTGCTCCCCCGGCTCGCGCTGGCGGCCTCGGGCCTCACCGCGCTCGACGACCGCCGCTCCGGCGGCACCTCCGTCAGCCGCCACCAGGTGGGCAACGCGCTGGCGGCCACCCATCGCGGTCTCGCCCTGGCGACGGTGGTCACCGCGGTCTCCGCGTCGGCCGGTGGCTGGCTGCTCACCACGGCCGGCAAGCCGTCCGTGTGGACCGTGGCGCTGCCCTCGCTGGTGGCCCTCGTGCTGCTCTCCCGGGCGCGGGCCTTCCCGCTGGTCGCCGAGGTCGTCGCGCTCTTCGCCGCCGCCGCGGTCCTGGTCGTGCGCCTGGTCATGCTGTGGATGCAGCACGCCGGGGGTGCCGGACCGCTCGCCCTGCTGGTCGTGGCCGCGGTGCTGCCGCTGCTCGTCCTGGCGGTGCACCCGCCCGAGCATGTGCAGGTCCGGCTGCGGCGCATGGCCGATCTGGTCGAATCCATCGGCGTGGTGGGGCTCTTCCCGCTGGCCGTCGGTGTGTTCGGCGTGTACGGACAGCTGCTCAACAAGTTCTGAGTCGACGCGCAGGTGCTCCGGGCGGGGCAGCAGGGCGAAAGAGAAGGGCAGACATGCCGAACGAAGACAACTGGCAGGGCGATGTGCTGCGCGCCATGAGGGGCGGCGCCGCCCAGGAGGGCGCGCAGGGCCCCGGCGGCCAGGGGCACGGCGCGCCCGCGCAGGCTCAGGGCGGTCAGGGCGGTCAGGGCGGTCAGGGCGGTCAGCAGTACGGTGCCGCCGCGTCGGGCCCCGGCGTTCCCGCGCAGAACGCCCACGCCTACGGGACGCCCCAGCAGCAGTACGCCGGTTACCAGCAGGGACAACAGCAGCCGGCCCAGCAGCCCCGGCCCCAATACCAGCACCTCGGCCATCAGGAACAGCCGCAACAACAGCCGCAGCACCCCGGTCACGCGGAGCACCAGGCGGTCGCCGCGCACCCCGTCGCCCAGCCGCAACAGCAGCCGCAGCCACAACAGGCCCAGGCCCAGCAGCACGCGTACACCCCCGGCACCCGGGCCCAGCACACCCCCGACTCCCGGCCCGTGGTGGACCGGGGGCTGGCCTCCGTCGGGCGCAAGGCGCGGCGCGGTGAGCCGTTCGCCGCTCGGGCCGCGCGCGCCCTGCGGGTGAGCGTGTCCTCGTCGGCCGCGCGCGAGGTCGCCCGTACCACCGCCACCGCCGAGACGCTCCAGCAGCCCGTGACGACCGGCCGGCAGATCGCCGTCACCTCCATCCGGGGCGGCGCGGGCAAGTCGACCGTCGCCGCGCTGCTCGGAACCACGTACGCGCACTACCGCCAGGACCCGGTCCTCTTCGTCGAGGCCGATCCGGCGCTCGGCTCGCTGCCGCTGCGGCTCGGCGCCGAGTCGCTGCGCTGGACCACCGGTGACCTGGCGGGCATCATCGAGCCGCAGATGTCGCTGCTGGACATCACCGGCTATCTCGTCCAGCTCCCCGGCAACGCCTGGCTGCTGCCCGGCAGCCAGGGCCAGATCGGCGCGATGCTGGACAGCAGGGCGTACGAGCGGGTCATGGTCTCGCTGCGCCGCTACTTCGGCGTCACTGTCGTCGACTGCGAGACGCTGCCCGCCGAGGTCGCCCGGGTCGCGCTGTCCGCCGCCCAGGCCCGGGTGCTGGCCGCCCCCGCCACGCTGGAGGGCATCACCAGCACGTACGCGGTCCTGCAGTGGATGCAGTCGCTGCCCCGGCAGGTGATCGCCGGCACCGTCGTCGTGCTCAGCGAACTGGTGCCGCACCCCGGGCTCGATCTCGACGAGGCGGCACAGAAGCTGAAGGCCACCGGTGCCGGTGTGCAGGTGCTGCCGTACGACCGGCATCTGGCGGCCGGCGGCCGGATCCGTACCGAACTCCTGGCGCACACGACCCGGGAGGCCGCCACCCGGCTCGCCGCGGACGTGTTCCGGCTCTCCCAGCAGCAGCACTGATCACGATCGGCAGCACCCACCGGTCCCGATGCCGACCTGACCCGACCCCGAGTGACGGACGACGATGAGTACCCGACTGATCCACCGCCCGGCCAGGACCACCCGGCCGCCGGCCGCCTCCGAGGCGCGCACCATCGAGGCCCCGCCGAACCTGCCCGAGGGCAAGTCGGGCAACATCGCGATGTCGCTGTTGCCGGTCGCCGGTGTGATGTCCTCCGTCGTGATGATGACGGTCGTGCGCAACAGTCAGTTCGCCGGTCTCGGCGCGATCATCCTCGTCGTCACCGTCATCGGCTCGGTGGCGCTGGTCTTCTCGCAGCGCGGCAAGGCCCAGCGCACCCGCCGCACCCAGCGCGAGGCCTACCTCGCCTATCTGGAGGACCTGCGCGAGGAGCTCTCCGTCGAGGAGCGCCGGCGGGCCGAACGGGCCGATGTCCTCAATCCGCCGCCGCACGCCCTGTACGACATAGTGCGCGACCCCGCCCGGGTCTGGGAGCGGCGCCGGCTCGACGGCGACTTCCTGCGGGTACGCGTCGGCACGGGTGAGATGCCGGTACGCGATCTGAAGGTCGCCCAGCAGGGTTCGTCCGTCCTCTCGCCGCCCGACACCTTCATGCTCAACGAGGCGTCCGCGCTGATGGACCGCTTCCGTACCGGTACCGAACTCCCGCTCACCGTCCCGCTCGACCGGGTCGGCAACATCAGCGTCATCGGCCCCCGCGAGGCCTGTCTGCGCGTCGCGCGCGCCCTGCTCGTCCAGACCGCCGCCACGCACGCCCCCGACGACGTCGCGATGGCGCTCGCCGTGCCCGGTGAGCGGCTGACCGACTGGGAGTGGGCCAAGTGGATGCCGCACCTGCTCGACACCGAGCAGTTCGACGGTCCGGTCGCCGCCCGCCGGATCGCTCCGTCCGCGCCTCAGCTCGCCCGCCAGATCGGCCCGGAGCTGCGCCGCCGCGCCTCGTACGCGGCCGAGGTGCGGCGCGGTCTGTCCGGGAAGGACGCGCTGTCCATGACGTCCCGGCTGCTCGTCGTCGCCGACGGCCACGGCGAGGACGCCGTCGACCTGCCGCGCCCGGACGACGCGGTGGGGCTGCGCGAGATGGGCGTCAGCGTGCTGCACCTGCTGGAGCACCGGGTCCAGGAGCCGGGACACGTCAGCGTACGGATCACCGTCGACGGCGACGGGGTGGTCATCGAGGATCTGCGCGAGCAGGAACCGATCAGCGCCCACGGCACCGTGGACGAGGTCGGCATCCCGTTCGCCGAGGGGCTGGCCCGGATGCTGGCGCCGATGCGGCTGTCCGCCGAATCGCTGGTGGACGCCCCGCTCTCCGGCCCCGTGGACTTCGCCGACCTGCTCGGCATCGACGACGTGGCACGGCTCGACCTGTCGCGGATGTGGTCGCCGCGCGGCGAACGCGCCTTCCTGCGGGTGCCGATCGGCATCAGCGACTCCCACCAGCCGGTGCTCCTGGACCTCAAGGAGTCCTCCGAGCTGGGCATGGGTCCGCACGGACTGTGTGTCGGGGCGACCGGTTCCGGCAAGTCGGAGCTGCTGCGCACCCTGGTCCTCGCCCTGGTGGCCACGCACCCGCCGGAGGACCTCGCGCTGGTCCTGGTCGACTACAAGGGCGGTGCGACCTTCGCCCCGTTCGCGGAGCTGCCGCACGTGGCCGGGGTCATCACCAACCTGGAGAACCAGGCGGGCCTCGTGGAGCGGGTGCACGCCTCGCTCGCCGGTGAGGTCAAGCGCCGCCAGCAGGTGCTCAAGGACGCGGGCAACGTCGCCGACATCGGTGACTACGCGGCGCTGCGCGCGGACCGGCGGCCCGATCTTGACCCGCTGCCGCATCTGTTCGTCGTGATCGACGAGTTCGGTGAACTCCTCACCGCGAAGCCGGACTTCATCGACCTGTTCCTGTCCATCGGCCGGATCGGCCGCTCCATCGGTGTGCATCTGCTGCTGTCCAGCCAGCGCATCGAGGGCGGCAAGCTCAAGGGCCTGGACACCTATCTCTCGTACCGGCTCGGGCTGCGCACGTTCTCCGCCGACGAGTCGCGCACGGTCCTGGACACCACGGACGCCTTCCATCTGCCGCCGCTGCCCGGCTTCGGCTATCTCAAGGTCGACACCAGCCACTACGAGCGCTTCAAGGCGAGCTATGTCTCGGGCGCGTACCGGGGGCCGGTGCAGCGCGACGAGGAGCAGGACAGCGGGCCGCTGGCCCTGGAGTACGAGGCGTTCAACACCCTGGCCGAGCCGGAGAGTTCGGGCGAGGAGCCGAAGGTACGGCGTCGGGAGACCGGCCCGACCGAGATGGGTGTGATCGTCGACCAGCTGCGGGAGGCGGCCGGTCCGGTGCGCCGGATCTGGCTGCCGCCGCTGCCCGGCGCCATCTCCCTGGACAAGGTCGCGGGGCCGCTGGACGTGGGCCCGCGCGGGATGCAGCTGGCCGCGCGGCGCGGTCCGCTGCAGGTGCCGCTCGGCCTGCTCGACGACCCGACCAAGCAGTGGCAGGGCCAGTGGTACCTGGACCTCACGGTGGCGGGCGGGCACGCCGCGGTCATCGGCGGTCCGCAGACCGGCAAGACGACGCTGCTGCGCACCCTCGCGCTGGCGATCTCGCTGACCCACACCCCGCAGGAGGTCGGCGTCTACGGCCTCGACCTGGTCGGCGGCGGCCTCCAGGCCGTGTCGGGGCTGCCGCACGTCGGCGGCGTCGCCGGGCGGGCGGACCGGGAGCGCGCGGGGCGCACCGTCGAGGAGGTCCGGGGCATGCTCGCGGTCCGCGAGGAGCTGTTCCGCGAGCACGGCATCGACTCCGTGGAGCAGCTGCGTTCGCTGCACGCGGCAGGCCGGCTGCCCCAGCTGGCCTCGGCCGAGATCGTGCTGATCATCGACGGATTCGGCGCGCTGCGCGACGACTTCGACGAGCTGGACGACGCCGTCGTGGACATCCTCAAGCGCGGTGGCGGCTACGGCATCCACGTCGTCGCGGGCATGCTCCGCTGGAACGACGTGCGCATCGCCACCCAGTCGAACTTCGGCACCCGGGTCGAGCTGCGGCTGAACGACCCCAGCGAGTCCAGCATCGACCGCAAGCTGGCGCAGACCCTGTCGCCCGACGAGCCGGGCCGCATCCTCACCGACGGCAAGCTCTTCGCGCAGGTCGCGCTACCCCGCACGGACGGTGTCGCGGACGTCTCGGACCTGGGCGCGGTCCTGGAGCACACCACCCGCACGATCCGCGCCACCTGGAGCGGCGAGGTCGCCCAGCCGGTCCGGATCCTGCCGCACGTCCTGGAGCCGCACCTGCTGCCGGGCCCGGTCGCCGAGCCCGAGCGGGTGCCGATCGGCCTGGACCAGACGGCGCTGGCGCCCGCGGTGCTCGACCTGTTCCACCACGACCAGCACCTGCTGGTCCTGGGCGACAGCGAGTGCGGCAAGACGAACCTGCTGAAGACGATCGCCGGCGGGCTGATCGAGCGCTACGGCGAACAGGAGCTGGTCTTCGCCGTCATGGACCCGCGACGCGGTCTGCGCGGCGCGATCCCGGAGGAGTTCCGCGGCGGCTACGCGTACAACCCCAAGATGTGCGCGGGGCTGGCCGCCGGTATCGCCACCGAGCTGGAGAAGCGGCTGCCGGACGACCGGGCGGACACCGAGGATCTGGAGCCCGGCAGCTGGGGCAGCGGTCCGCGGATCGTGATCCTCGTCGACGACTACGACGTGCTGACCACGGCCGGGCAGGCACCGCTCGACCCGTTCCTGCCGTACATCCCCTCCGCCGTCGACATCGGGCTCCACTTCGTACTGACCCGCCGGGTCGCGGGCGCCTCGCGCGGCATGTACGACCCGCTGATGCTGGGGCTGCGCGAGTCGGGTGCCTCGGCGCTCCTGATGGCGGGCGACCGCAGCGAGGGCCAGCTGTTCCCCGGTGTGTACGCGACCCAGCAGCCGCCGGGCCGCGGTGTGTTCATCCGCAGGGGCCAGCCCAACCGTCTGATCCAGACCGTGTACACCGCACATCCGCACCCCGGACGAAGAAGGAACGGCCGACCACATGACCAAGGACGTCATCGCCCTCACCCCGCGCATGCCCGACCCGCTGACCGTGCTCGCGGGTCTCCTCGCGGGCGGCCCGGACAAGCTGGTGGGGACGACGGGCGAGGATGCCGTCGTGCAGCTCTGCGACGACCAGGGCCGGCCGCTCGTCTCCATCGAGGCGCCGCTGCTGGTGCAGGTCGCGGGCGAGGCCGAGCGGCTGCTCGGGGCCACCGCGCCGCCGGTCCCGTTCTGGTGGACGGAGGCCCGTGCCACCACCGGGGTCGAGGAGGCCGAGCTGCTCGCGGGCACCTTCGCGGCCCGGATCGCCACGCTGGCCGGGGGCTCCGCCTGGCCGCCCGAGGCCGCGCGCTCCCTCGCGGTGGTGAAGACCGACGGGGTGAGCGTCGCGCCCACGCCCGCCGCCGCGCAGCCCGCCGTGGACGCGCTCACCGACAAGGTGGCCGTCATCATCCAGGACCGTCCGGTGGTCGCCATGACGGCCTGGCTCTCGGACGCGTTCCGGGCCGCGGCCAACGCCGAGCTGGGGCTCCAGATCGTCACCTCGCCGGGCGCCACGCTCTCCCCCGCCGTACGCAACAGCCTCAGCGGCTGGCCCTCGCGCTGGGTGGTGCAGGACGAGAAGGACGGCTACTACGACGGCCTGTCCGGTGCCGTACTGCGCTGGCAGCACGGCATGTTCGCGACGGTCGAGTCGCCCGATGCCACCCCCGAGGACCCGCGCACCCCGGTGGCCGCCGCCTACCAGGAGGTCAGCGACACCGGTGACCGCCAGCTGGCGATCTCGTTCCGCACGGTCCACCCGGCGGACGACCGGCTGGTGCTGGGCGGGGCGTTGGAGTCCGTGTGGCAGGAGCTGACGGGGCAGCCCCCGGCGGGGTGGGGCACCGCCGAGCCCGCGAACCTGCCGTGGTCGCTGCGCCGGCTGACCGATGTCGCCTTCGACCGGGCGCCCGAGCCGACCTGGCTCGTGGTGGTCGGCGGCCCGGACCGGCCCGGCCTGGCCACGGTCCGCATCAGCCGTACGAAGGCGGGGGTGGAGGAGGACGTCACGCTGGCGTTCGGCTACGGCCCCGGCGAGGAACCCCCGCTGGACGCCCTGCCCCGGGTGGCGGAGGTGCTCGCCACCCGCCATCACCTCCAGTCGATGCTGGTCCAGCTCCGCAAGGCCCGCCGCGACCTGGCCGTGCCGCCGCGCTTCGAGGGGCCCGGGGTCCCGCTGGCCTTCGTGCTCGGCGCGGAGGAGGTGCGCGAGATGCCCGGCGACCGCGCCCGGCGCATCCCGCTCTCCGAACCGCCGGTCCAGCTCGGCCCGAGGTCCCGTCCGGCGCTGTACTACCCGCTGCCGGGTGATCCGTCGGACCTGTCCGGCTGGCAGGACTTCGAGCGGCTGATGCGGCACCTCAAGGGCGCCTGAGCAAGACGCGGTTCACGGCCCCGTCCCGGGAAACCGGGCCGGGGCCGTCGGCTTGCGCGGGGCGGTGGAAGCGACGGCGGGGCGGGCGGGAAGGGACGGCCGGAGCAGCGGGAAGGGGGCTGCGGAGCGGCGGCATGAAATCGACGGTGCGGAATGCCCGGGCAGGCCCCTCGCCGTCCGGAGGCGCTCACCACAAGAGGTCACCAATTGCTCAGAGGTGTTCACTCATTCGAGATGATCAAGCACTTTCGGTCACATACGACTTCCCTCTCACACCCACACGGGGTTGACTGGGAGTCACGCATGGTGATGCCGCCGTCTTGCATCAGGGGCGATTGCCACCGCGGGCCGACGGGCCCGGCCTCGATGCCCTGACCCCCGGCGGAGGAGAGTGAGCAGGAATGACTGCCTCGTCTCGCACGGTGAGCCTCTGGCCAGAGTCAGTGAGTGCGGGCGGCCCGTCCCCCGATGCGTACCCGGCGACGACACCCGAGTCCGGCCGGACACCCGTTCGTATTGTTCATCCGAATCGCTTCGACGAGAGGCACCAA
Source organism: Streptomyces sp. NBC_00012 (assembly GCF_045040875.1). NCBI lineage: Bacteria > Bacillati > Actinomycetota > Actinomycetes > Kitasatosporales > Streptomycetaceae > Streptomyces > Streptomyces sp. NBC_00012. The sequence goes on from NZ_CP108309.1 coordinate 2,766,697, forward strand.
TGAGCCAGATTGTGCTGCCGACGTTTCATATGCCGTTCCAGAGCACCGGATGCAATCCAGGCATCGAGGAGACCAGGGAGGCAACATGGAAATGGGCCGAATCCAACGACCTCATGCTCTCCGCAGTGGCCCGGAAGAAGATGATCCGGACCAGGCCCGAGCTCTGGATATCCCTCATATTCCCCACTGCTTCGCAGCAGCATCTGGATCTCTTCTGCCAGTGGCTCTTCTGGGCCTTCCTCGTCGACGACGAGTTCGACGACGGGCCCGCCGGACGTGACCCGCGCATGTGCGAGGCAGCGATCGACCGGCTGGTCACCGTGCTCGACGGCGGCCTGCCACGCGGCGCCATGGAGCGCGCGCTCGTGGGGCTGCGGGCCCGGACGTACCGGGACCGGTCGGCGCGCTGGATCCGGCAGTTCCGGCGGGACACGGTCGCCTGGCTGTGGACCTACTACGCCGAGGCCGTGGAGCGGGCCGCCGGACAGGCGCCGACCCGGAGCGAGTTCGTGAAGCACCGCCGGGATTCGGTGGCCATGCAGCCCTTCCTGGACCTCCATGAGATCACCGCCGGGATCGACCTTCCGGAGTCGGCCCGGAGCCTGCCCGCGTACATCGCCCTGCGCAACGCGGTCACCGATCACTCGGGGCTCTGCAACGACATCTGCTCCTTCGAGAAGGAGGCGCTGCTCGGGTACGAACACAATGCGGTGCGCCTCATCCAGCGTGATCGCGACTGCACGCTTCAGGAGGCCGTCGACGAGGCCGGAGCGCAGCTCGCCGAGATCGCGCAGCGGGTGCAGCGCGCCGAGAAGGAGCTGATCGAGGAGATCGAGGCGGCCGGTGTCCAGGGCCCCACCAAGATCGCGCTGGAGCGGTGCGTACGGGACTACCGGGGGCTGGTCCGGGGCGACTTCGACTATCACGCCCGAGCGGAGCGCTACACCCGCCCCGATCTCGTCGAGGTCGACGAACGGGAGGCCCTGTCCGGGCACTTCGCGGCCTGACCCACCGTCAGTACGCGCGGGACCGCCGACCGGGGGCCGGTAACGGCCTCCGGTCCCGCGCGGCGTGCCTCACGCCCAGGGCCGCCCCGAGTCACCTTCGCCCGGAGCCCGTCCGTCGTCGTCGGCCGGCAGCCCGAGCGCCCGCAGGGCCAGCGCCCACCCCAGCCGCACCTCGCCCGACTCCGCGGAAGCGCCGGTGAGTTCGGCGATCCGGCCGATCCGGTTGAGGACCGTGTTGCGGTGGCAGTAGAGCTCCTCGGCCGCCCGCGCCGCCGAGCAGCCGTGGTCGAGCCAGACCCGGAGCGTGCCGAGCAGTACGTCGCGTTCGGCCGCCGTGTCCAGTACGCCGCCCAGCCACGTGGTCACGATCCGCTCTGCGATCTCCGGCCGGCCGACCAGCAGCACCTCCGCGAGCCGGTCGTCGAAGGCCGCCACCTCACCGCTTCCGGCGGGCAGCGTGCGCAGCGCCTGCTCGGCCAGCCGCAGTGCCCGCCCAGCCCTGGCGAGCCGGTCGAACTCCGGTGACACGCCCGCGGTGGCACCGGTGCGGTGGCGCAGCAGGTCGAGCAGGACGGCGGACTCCCCCGAGGCCAGCCGCACGATTCCCGCGTACCGGCCCGACCGGGGGCGCCAGAAGGACCAGATGCCGTGCTCGTCGAGGACGGGTGCCGGGTTGGGCGGTGCGGCCGGGTCCTGGGCGGCGACGACGATGACGTACCGGTCGTGGACCGGCACGCCCAGCGCGGCGGAGGCCGCCGCCGCGACCGCCGGATCGTCGCCGCGCCCGTCGAGCAGGGCCTCGAACAGGGCGACGCGGCGGGTGTCCTGCCGGCCCTGCATCTCCAGCTGGGTGAGCCGGTACGACTCGGCCATGACCAGCGAGTAGCGGTCGATGGTCTCCCACACGGCGCCCGCCATGTCCAGCTCGGTGTCCCGGTCGGCCGCGACCGGCCCCACGGCGTCCGGTGTCCCGCGCGTCGCCCGCAGATGCTCGGCCATCACCTGCCACATCACCCGGCCACCGCGCCGGTACGCCTGCAGCACCGTGTCCAGCGGTACGCCCTGCTCCGCGCGCCGCCGCCCCGTCTCGCGCGCCGCGTACTCGGCGTCGCCCCCGTCGGACGACAGCCCGCCGAAGTCCTCCAGCGCGCGCAGCAGGTTGTCGCGGCAGATGTCCCGCAGGTCGTCCCGGCTGACGGGCGAGCCGGAGGCGTACGTACCGCTGTGCACGTGGATGTCGTCGACGACCCGCCGGGTCAGTTCGTCGATCCCCGGCAGGAGGGCGACGGCCAGGGCACGGCGCAGCCCGCCGTCGTCGGTGCCGTCCGGTCGGGGGCCTTCGGTGCGCGGGGCTCGGGCACCCGGGTTCTGCGCCATGACCGAAGGCTAACTCCGCATGTTATGCGGATGCCTCGCCATCTACCGCGCCGAGTGGCTGCTGCCCAGGTGAGCGGTGCGCATGGTAGGCAACTGCACATTGTGCGAAGCCGGGGCCACGGCCGATTCTGAGCAGAACAGCCGTGTGAACGCCGTGTTTCCTGGAGCCTGTCATGTTTCTCAGCGTCGCAACCGTCCTGGGTGAGTCGGCCCGCAAGTACCCCGGCCGGGTGGCGGTGGTCGATTCGGGCAACCGGATCGGCTACCGCGAGCTGTGGGCGGAGGCACTGCGCTGCGCGGGCGCGCTGCGGGCCTCCGGGGTCCGGCCGGGCGACCGGGTCGCGGTGCTGCTGCCCAATTCGGCCGACTTCCTGTACGCGTACTACGGCGCGCTGGCCGCCGGGGCGACGGTGGTGCCGGTGCACGGGCTGCTGGTGGCCGAGGAGGTGGCGTACGTGCTGCGGCACAGCGGTGCCGTCGCGCTGATCAGTGGTGGTCCGATGTGGCCGGTCGCCGAGGAGGCGGCGCGTGCCACCGGGGTCCGGGCCGTGCACGGCGTGCCGGAGGGCGGCGACCCGCTGCCCGCGCCGGAGCCGGCCGCCCCCGAGGACACCGCGGTGATCCTCTACACCAGCGGCACGACCGGGCGCCCCAAGGGTGCGCTGCTCACCCACCTCAACATCGTGATGAACGCCTCCGTGATCGCCCACGACCTGCTGCGGCTGGACGGCGACGACGTGGTCCTCGGCTGCCTGCCGCTGTTCCACAGCTACGGGCAGACCTGCGCGATGAACGCGACGCTGCGGGCCGGGGCGACGCTCGTGCTCATGCCGCGCTTCAGCGGCGCGGGCGCGCTGGAGCTGCTGGCCGCCGAAGGCGTGAGCGTCTTCATGGGCGTACCGACGATGTACCACGCCCTCGTGGAGGCGGCGGCGCAGGGCGACCCGGCGCGCCGTCCCACCCTGCGCGCGGCCGTCTCGGGCGGCGCGGCCCTCCCCGTCGCCGTGCTCGAACGCTTCGAGGAGACCTTCGCGACGCAGGTCCTGGAGGGCTACGGGCTGACCGAGACCTCGCCGGTCGCCACGTTCAACCAGCCGGAGATCGGCCGCCGCCCCGGCACGGTGGGCCACCCGGTCTGGGGCGTGGAGACCGGGGTGGCGGACGCGGCGGTGGAGGACGCGGTGGTGCTGCTCCCGGACGGCGAGGTCGGCGAGGTCGTGGTGCGCGGCCACAACGTGTTCGCCGGGTATCTCGACGATCCGGCGGCGACGGCCGCGGCGGTGGTCGACGGCTGGTTCCGCACCGGGGATCTCGGGGTCCGGGACGAGGACGGCTTCCTCAGCATCGTCGACCGGAAGAAGGACCTGGTCATCCGGGGCGGCTTCAACATCTATCCGCGGGAGGTCGAGGAGGTGCTGGTCCGCCATCCGGCGGTCTCCGAGGTCGCGGTGATCGGCGTTCCCGACGAGGCGCGCGGCGAGGAGATCTGTGCTGTCGTCGTGGTGCGGGCCGGGGCGGAGGCGCTGACGGAGCAGGAGCTGATCGACTGGTCCAGGGAGCGTCTGGGGCGGCACAAGTATCCGCGGATCGTGCGGTTCACCGGCTCGCTGCCGCTGGGTCCGACCGGCAAGGTCCTCAAGCGGGCCCTGGCAGTGGCCCCTTCCTCCTCCTGACCCCGCTCCCTCATGGCGGCGGAGCCGGTCCGGGTCGACGCGGCCCCGGACCGGGTACACATCGGTCACCGGTCCGCGACCGCAGCGCAGAAGGGCTGAACCACATGGCTGCCGTACCCACTCCGATACCCGGGACGTCGCCCCGGGTCAGCACGGTCCACGGGGCGGTGCGCGGCACGCTGGAGCAGGGCGTCGCCGTCTTCCGCGGCATCCCGTACGCCGCCGCGCCGGTCGGCGCCCTGCGCTTTCGGGCACCCGGGCCGCCGGAGCCCTGGGACGGGGTGCGGGACGCGGTGGCGTTCGGGCCGACCGCACCCAAGCGGCCGTACAACCCGCCGCTGGACCGGCTGCTGCCCGACCCCGACGTACCGGGCGACAACTGCCTCAACCTCAATGTGTGGACGCCGTCCCCGGACGCCACCGGGCTGCCCGTCGTCGTCTGGATCCACGGCGGTTCGCTGCTGCACGGCTCGTCGGCGGTGCCGCTGTACGACGGGACCGCGTTCGCCCGGGACGGTGTGGTCCTGGTGTCGGTCAACTACCGGCTCGGCATGGAGGGGTTCGGGGTGTTCCCGGACGCGCCCGCCAACCGGGGGCTGCTCGACCAGATCGCGGCCCTGACCTGGGTGCGGGAGAACATCGCGGCGTTCGGCGGCGATCCGGACCTGGTCACGGTGTGCGGCGAGTCGGCGGGGGCGATCAGCATCGGCGCCCTGCTGGCCGCCCCTCGGGCCAGGGGCCTGTTCCGGCGGGCGGTGCTCCAGAGCGGTGCGCCGACCGCGCTGCCGCCGGGCGCGTCCGCCCGCCGCACCACGGAGCTGATCGCCAGGCGGCTCGGGGTCGAGGCGACGGCCGGGGCGCTGGCCGCGGTGGATCCGGCCGCGCTGCTGGCCGCGCAGACCGAGGTGACAGCCGGCGGCTCGCCGCTGACCGGCGGGAACTCCTTCCAGATCGTGGTGGACGGCGAGCTGCTGCCCCGCGATCCGCTCGAAGCGCTGCTGGACGGCGCCGCGTCCGGTGTCGATCTGCTGCTGGGCTCGAACAGCGAGGAGTACCGGCTCTGGTTCGTACCCAGCGGTCTGACGGAGCGGCTGTCCGCGTTCAAGCTCAGGCTGGCGCTGCTGAAGTTCAAGGTGCCGGGCGCCACGACGCGCACGTACCGGGCGAACCGGCCGGGTGCCACGCCGGGTGAGCTGCTCGGCGCGCTCGCCACCGATCTGCTGCTGCGGGTCCCGCTGAACCGGGTGGCCGACGCCCACGCGGACGGACCGGGAAGCACCCATGTCTACGAGTTCGGCTGGCCGTCCCCGGTGCTGCGGCTGGGCGCCTGTCACGCGCTGGAGATCGGCTTCGTCTTCGACACGCTGGACAAGCCCGACGCGGTGGCGCTGGCCGGTGCGGACGCCCCGCAGGAGCTGGCCGACGCGATGCACGCGGCGTGGGTGGCGTTCGCCGCGTCCGGCGACCCCGGCTGGCCGGCCTGGGACACCTCGCGCCCGGTGATGGCCTTCGGCCCCGGCAGGCCCGCCGTGGTGCGGGCCCCGCGCGACGAGGAGCTGCACGGCTGGACTCCGTACCGCGAGAGCGCCTGAACGGCGGCCCCCGGCCCGAGGGCCGGGGGTCCTTCCGGACTCAGTCCTTGTTCTGGGCCGCCCAGAACTCGTCGAACGTGAGCAGCCCGTCGCCGTTGGCGTCGTGCGAGTTGATGACGGCCTGGGCCACCGGCTCGGTGACGTAGGGGTCGCCGAGCTGCGCCATCACGCTCTTGTACTCGGCGGCCGAGATCAGCCCGTCGCCGTTCAGATCGAACCGCTCGAATGCCTTGCGCGCCGACTCTATGTCCGCCACAGTTCCGCCCCTTCGTAATGCCTGATCACTACTGATCAATGCCTGATCAGTGCCTGGCCGGTGCCTGACCGACGGGGGTCAGATTAACGGTCGCGACCGATGGCGTTCGCGGCGGCCGGTAGTCGATCATGGGTTGGGGGGCCGCCGCCCGGCGGACCCCCCGGACCGGACGGGGAGGCGGAACGCCGATGGACGACTCGCCGGCGCGGATCCTGGCGGCCGCGGCGCAGGGGCGGTTTCCCCCGCCGGACGGTTCGACGACCGTGGTGGCGCAGCCGGGCGCCCGGGACGCGGGAGTGCTGGCGTTCACCGCGCACTCGGTGGTCTTCACCGACGAGGACCCCGACTGGGTGCGGTCCGTGCTTGCCGGCACTCCCGGCGACGAGCTCTCGGCGACGATGAACCCGCACTTCCTCAACGCGCTGACGGCCCGGAGCGGCCGCCACATGAACACCATCGATCTGCTGACGGTCGCCGGGGCCCTGCCCGGCGTACCGGAGATCGGACTGCGGGAGATCGAGGACCCGGAGCACCCCCGGGTGGCGCGGGCGATGGAGTACCGCGACGAGGTACGGGTCTGGTCCGCCGAGGGCGGTGTGGTGATCCTCGGCCGGGGCGTCGCGGGCCGCTGGGAGACCGCGGTCGAGGTGGCCGAGGAGGCGCGCGGCCGGCGGCTGGGCGAGCGGCTGGCGCGGGCGGCCCGGAAGCTGGTGCCGGACGCGGTGGTGTGGGCCCAGCAGTCGCCGGGGAACGCCCGCAGTGTGCGGACGTTCCAGGCGGCGGGCTACCGGCCGGTGGGCGCGGAGGCCCTGTTCGTCATGGGGTGAGCGCTCGCCGGGTCAGCTGCGCCACGGCTGGTAGTTCGGGTTGTCGACGCACTCGTTCATGACCTCGGTCTTGGTCGCCCGGTCGATCGGGCACGCCCCGACGACGAACTTCCGGTCGACGCCGCCGGGGAAGGCGACCTCCACCTGGTCGGCGTACTTGTGGGTGTCGCCGATCGTCCTGTTCACGTCGATGCCGCCGGGGGCGTCGATGTAGTAGTTGAACTCGCTCTTCCATCGCTTGTACAGGTCGTGGTCGTACGTGGTGGAGACGAACGCCGACGGCTGGTTGACCAGGACGTACTTCTCCACGTCGTACTGGCCGTAGACGATGTCCCTGGCGTGGAAGCCCTCGTCGAAGATGGTCGCCGGGCCCCGGCCGTCCGCCCGGTAGAGCTGACGGCAGTTGTCCCGCCACACGGGCTGCGGGGTGATCCGGTCGAGGTCCACCGGGTCGGCGGCGGCGAAGAGGTGGTCGGCGACGGCCGGGCAGCCGCCGGGCTTGAACGCGGCTGCGGGGGCGGCGGCGGCCGGGGCGGCGGGGGCGGCCTGAGTGGCGGCGGCCGGGACGAGCACGGCGGAGAGGGCGAGAACGGCGAGTGCGGTCCGGCGCCGCAGACGAGAAGTGATCATCATGATGATCACTGTCCCGGCGGTGCGGCGCCGGGCCACGGAGCATCACCCGAAGGCGAGCGTGTCGGGCGGAGGGTTGACGCCAGGCCGTCAGCGGAAGACGCCGGTGTGGCCGAGCGAGTAGCGGCCCGGCTGCGGGTAGACGGCGAGTCCGTGCGGGCCGCTGCCCACCGGGATACGGGCGAGCTGTTTGCCGGTGGCGGTGTCGATCGCGTACACCTCGGCGTCGTAACGCCCGCTCAGCCAGAGGACCTTGCCGTCCGCCGAGACCCCGCCCATGTCGGGGCTGCCGCCGCCGGGCAGCCGCCACTTCGTCGCCAGCTTGCGCTTGGCGAAGTCGAAGACGGAGATGGTGCCCTCGCCGCGGTTGGAGATGTACATCTGCTTGGAGTCGCGGCTGACGTAGAGGCCGTGGGTGCCCTTGCCGGTGTGCAGCAGCTTCGGGGTGGTGAACTTCTTCCCGTCCAGCACCCAGATCCCGTCGGCGACCATGTCCGCGATGTAGAACGTCCCGCCGTCCGGCGACAGTTTCACGTCCTGCGGCATCGCGCCCCTGAGCGGCAGCTTCTGCTGTCCGACGACCTTCATCCTCGCGGTGTCTACCTTGAGGAGCTCGCCGGAGAACTCGCAGGAGACGATGAAGTACCGGCCGTCGGGGGTGAAGTCGGCGTGGTTGACGCCCGCGCAGTCGACCGGGACGGTCTTGGCCGTCTTCATGGTGTGGGCGTCGCGGAAGACCAGCTGACGGTCCATCGAGGCCATCACCACGGCGTACTTGCCGTCCGGGGTGAAGTAGAGGTTGTACGGGTCGGAGACCGGCACCGTGGGGCCGGTCTTCCCTGTGGCCGGGTCGATGGCCGTGAGGCTGTCGCCGATGTCGTTGTTGACCCAGAGGGTCTTGAGGTCCCACGAGGGGACGACGTGCTGCGGCTGGCGGCCGACCTTGATGGTTTTGATGACCTTGTACGTGGCGGGGTCGATCACGGACACGGTGTCGGAGTTGGTGTTGGGGACGTACACCCGGGACGGGAAGTCCTTGACGACCGGGGACAGCTTTCCCCGGTCGGCCGAGTAGACGTCCTTGGCGTCGAGCACCGGGGGCATCCCGGGGAGCCCCGGTGGTGCGGGCGGCGCGACGCGGTCGGGCTCGGCGGGCCGGGCGGCCTCGCTGCCGACGGCCTGGACGTTCGTCTTCTCGGCGGAGGTGCCGCAGCCGGTGAGTACGGCCAGCAGGACGCCCCCGAGCAGGGCCGCGGTGTGCTTGGTGGAGGGAGACATCAGGTCAGCAGCTCCGTGGTCGTCACCGCGCGCAGTCGGCGGCGGTCGATTTCGGTGAGGAGGAGGGGCAGCGCGGCGACCGTGTCCGCGTAGCCGAAGTGCAGGCTCACCACCGATCCGTTGCGGATCTCCCCGGCCACCTTGCGGGTGACGGCCGCGGCGCCGGGAGAGGTGAAGTCGAGGGAGTCCACGTCGTACGAGAGGACGTGCGGGTAGCCCGCCCTGGCGGCCAGCCGCTGGACGAGCGGGGTGGCCTGCCGGGCGCGCGAGGGGCGGAACCAGGTGCCGATGGAGCCGGTGAGCCTGCGCAGCCGCTGGGCGCAGCCGTCGATCTCCGCGTACGCCTCGGCCTCGCCCATCGAGGAGATGTCGGCGTGGTGCTGGGTGTGGTTGCCGAGTTCGTGGCCGCCGTCGAGGACGCGCCGGGCCATGCCGGGGTGTTCGTCGAGCCAGCTGCCGACGGCGAGGACGGTGACCCGGGCGTGGGCCCGTTCGGCCTCGGCGAGCACGGTGCGGGCGATGGCCGGGTCACCCTGGCCGTGGAAGGTGAGGGCGACCCGGGCGCGGTCGCGGGGGCCGTGGTCGATCTGGACCGGCTGTCCGGGGAAGCGGTGCGGTCCGGGAGCGGGGTTCGGGGACGGGGACCGGGCGGTCACGTCGGCGGAGTTCTTCGGGCTCACCGTGTCCGTGACGGCCGCGGCCGGCGGGCCGGCGGCGTCGCGGTCCGCGCATCCGGCGGTGAGGACACCGGCGAGGGCGGCCCCTGCTCCCGCGCGCAGGGCGCTGCGGCGGTGCACCGGAGTGTCGGAGGCGTTCATATGCAGACACAGTAGGGGCGAAATGAGAAGAAAATAACAATTTTGGCATACGGGCTAAGCGAATGAATCACTCACCCAATCCCATAAATATTCACACTTTTGCAGGCAAGTGACCCATCACACCTGCAATTCACCCGGAAAACGCCCCATTATGACACTGGATATAACGATTGCACCTTTGGCGAAGAGGTCGCCCGTCTGCCATAGTCGGTCACACGACCGCATGACCCGAGCCAGGTCGTCACCAGCGGCCGTGAACACACCCCCCATTTCACGGCCCCCACACAGCAGCCCCCGAAGCGCCCCACCACGGCGGACGGGGGCTGCTGTGCTTCCGGATACGGGTACGGACCCGGCCGGAGCCCGGTCAGCGGTCGGTGATCCGCATCTCGAACCAGGTGGTCTTGCCGCGCGGCAGCAGATCCACGCCCCAGCGGTCGGAGAGCTTGTCGACGAGGAAGAGGCCCCGCCCGCTGACGTCCATCGGCTGAACGGGCATCAGACAGGGCAGCCCGCGCGAGGGGTCGCGCACCTCGATCCTGATCCAGCCGCGGCGGCGCATCATCCGCAGCCCGAAGACCCGCGCGCCGGTGTGCCGCACCGCGTTGCCGACGAGCTCCGAGACGAGCAGCACGGCGTACTCGGCGGTCTGCGCGGAGAGCGCCCACTGACGCTGCACCACGCACGAGGTGAGCCGCCGGGCGGTGGCCGCGGACTCCGGACGGGAGGGCAGCCGGACCTCGCCCTCTGTCGGATTCCCGAACAACTCCAGCGCCTTGAACGCCTGTTCGTCCTCCACGGCCGGCATCCACCGCGCCGCCGTCGCACCGCTGCGCGGCCGCGGCTGTTCCACACCCTCCAGGCCCGCCATGAGCACCATCATGGCCTCAAGACCGGCGCGCCGGGGCCGTTCCGGAGGAATCCGTACCCCGGAACTCACCGTTCCGTGACGGCGGAAAGGCATATGCCGGAGGCAGAATGCGGGCCAGGGCAACCCATCTGACCTGCATGGATGCGCCCTCCGAGCGCGACGCGAGGAACCGTCGGGATGCCGGGCCTCAAGGTTGCCTCAAGGTCCGGCCAATCCGCCCGCACGGATGAATGCGCGTCAGTCTGTGCCCAACTGACTTTCGGTCAGAGGAACTTGGCCTTGCCCGGCCCCTCTTCGACGAAGCTGCGCATTCCGCGCTCCCGGTCCTCGGTGGCGAACAGTCCGGCGAACCAGTTCCGCTCGATCGTGAGCCCGGTGTCGATGTCCGTCTCCAGGCCGGCATCGATGGATTCCTTGGCGGCACGCAGCGCCAGAGCCGGTCCCTTGGCCAGTCCGGCGGCCCAGGCGTGCGCCTGCTCGTACACCTCGGCGGCGAGCACCACCCGGTCCACCAGGCCGATCGCCAGGGCCTCTTCGGCCCGCACGTGGCGGCCGGTGAAGATCAGGTCCTTGGCCCGGGAGGGGCCGATCAGCCGGGCCAGGCGCTGGGTGCCGCCGGCGCCCGGGATCAGCCCGAGCAGGATCTCGGGCTGGCCGAGCTTGGCGTTGTCGCCGGCGATACGGAAGTCGGCGCAGAGCGCCAGCTCGCAGCCGCCGCCCAGCGCGTAGCCGGTGACGGCGGCGACGACGGGCTTGGGGATCCGGGCCACCGCGGTGAACGAGTCCTGCAGCGCCTTGGACCGTACGACCATCGCCGCATGGTCCATCGCCTGCATCTCCTTGATGTCCGCGCCCGCCGCGAACACCTTCTCGCCGCCGTAGAGGACCACGGCGCGCACGTCGTCGCGCCGGGTGGCCTCCTCGGCGAGCTCCCGGATCCGGTCCTGGGTGGCGACGTCCAGGGCGTTCATGGGCGGGCGGTCCAGAAGGATCGTGCCGACGCCGTCGCGTACTTCGAGATTTGCGGTCATGGGAGGTACGTTAACCGGCGCTAACGAGGGCGGGCCCGGTGCTGTTGGTCACAGCACCGGGCCCGCTCCGCATTGCTCGCTCGGAGAGCTACTTGGTCCACTCCGACCAGGACATGTTCCAGCCGTTGAGGCCGTTGTCCGGCTGGATCGTCTTGTCGTGCGAGTTCTTCACGACCACGACGTCACCGATGAGCGAGTTGTCGAAGAACCAGGCCGCCGAGGTCTTCTTGCTCCAGGCGCCGCGCACGTCCTGCAGACCGACACAGCCGTGGCTGGTGTTGGTCGAGCCGAAGATGCCGGAGGCGCCCCAGTAGTTGCCGTGGATGAAGGTGCCCGAGGTGGACAGACGCATCGCGTGCGGCACGTCCTTGATGTCGTACTCGCCGCCGAATCCGACGGTGTCACCGTTCATCCGGGTCACCTTGAGCTTCTCGCTGATGACCATCTGACCGTTGTACGTGGTGGTCGCCGGGGCGCCCGCCGAGATCGGGATGTCCTTGATCTGCTGGTCGTCGCGGACGACCTTCATCCGGTGCGAGGCGGCGTCGACCGTGCTGACCTGCTTGCGGCCGATGGTGAAGGAGATCGTCTTGGCCTGCTTGCCGTAGACACCGGGGCGTCCCTCGACACCGTCGAGGTTGAGCTTCACGGTCACCTTGGTGCCCGCGGCCCAGTAGTCCTCGGGGCGGAAGTCGAGCCGGTCGTTGCCGAACCAGTGGCCCTCGACCGGGACGGACGGCTCGGCCGTCACCTTGATCGCGTTCTCGACCGCCTCCGGGTCGGTGATGCCGCGGGTGAAGTGGATCGAGACGGGCATCCCGACGCCGACCGTGGAGCCGTCCTCCGGGGTGTACTGCCCGACAAAGGTGTTCTGCGGGACCAGCGTGGTGAAGCTGGTGTCCTTCGCCGACTCACGGCCCTTCGAGTCCTTGGCGACCGCGTGGACCTTGTACTTGGTCGCGGCGGCCAGGTGCTGGTCCGGGGCCCAGCTCGCGCCGTCGGCCGCGATCTTCCCCTCGACCTCGGTGCCCTTGGGGTCGGAGACCTTGACCGTGGTCAGCTTCCCCTGGTCGGCCGAGACCTTCAGCACCCCGCTCGTCGCTACGGAGTCCGCGCCGTCCTTCGGCGCGACCGTCACCACGGCCTGCGAGGCCGAGGTGTCCTCGGCCTTCCCCGCGCCGCCGCCCTTGCCGCCACCGGCGTCGTCTCCCCCGCCGCACGCCGTCACCAGCAACAACAGCGCGCCCAGAACCAGAGCCAGCGGTCCGGTGGATCCTCGCCCGCCCCGTACGCCGTTCGCCCCGGCCGATGTCCCCGATATCGGCTGCCCGTTCAATGTGGTCGTCTCCCCTCACACGGCCTGGCCCCGCCAAGGCCCCCGGGAGCCCGAAGGCTCCCTCCCCCGCGCGCTGCACATGCACGCTCAGCGAAAGATAATCACACCGGCCATGGGGAAATGACCCCCCGGATGTCACCGTTCAGTCCCAAGTTGTCCCGGGGCTTCACCGGGTGGCACGGAGGCGGCCGGCCGGGGCGGCCGGCGGGGTTCAGCGGAGGGCGGAGCCGGCCCTCCACCGGGTCCAGTCCAGGTTCCAGCCGCTGAGTCCGTTGTCCGGCGCGACCTGTTTGTCCTCGGAGTTGACCACCTCGACCACGTCGCCGATGAGCGTCCGGTCGAAGAACCGGCCGGCCGGGGTGTCGCTGCTGCCGCCCCGTACGTCCTCCAGCCCGACACAGCCGTGGCTGACGTTGTCCGAGCCGAAGACGCTCTCGTCCGACCAGTAGTTGCCGTGCAGGAAGGTGCCGGAATCGGTGAGCCGGATGGCGTGCGGGACGTCCTTGATGTCGTACTCGCCCCCGAAGCCGACCGTGCGGCCGTTCATCCGGGTCACTTCGTGCATCTCGCTGACCACCATCTTCCCGTTGTACGTGGTCGTCTTCCCCGCGGCGCCCGCCGTGATCGGGAAGGTCGAGACCAGCTCGCCGTCGCGGCGCACCTCCATGGTGTGCGCGGCCGCGTCGACCAGGGACGTCTGGGAGCGCCCCACCTCGAAGGCGATCTTCTTGTCCTGGGTGCCGTAGACGTGCTGCGCGCCTTCCACGTCGCGCAGCGCCATATCCACGGTCACCTCGGTGCCGGGCTTCCAGTACGCGGCGGGGCGGAAGTCGAGCCGGTCGTCGCCGAACCAGTGCCCCACCACCTCGACCGGCGGTACGGCCGTCACCCTGATGGCCCGCTGGACGGCCGCGCGGTTGCTGATCGGCCGGTTGAAGTCGAAGGAGACGATCATCCCGGTGCCGACCGTGGACCGGTTCTCCGGCTTGAAGTAGCCGATGAAGCGGTGCTCGGGCACGGCCGTGGTGAAGGTGGTGTGGCGGGCCTGGCGGTTCCCCGCGCCGTCCACGGCCACCGCGTCCACGCTGTACTTGGCGGCGAGCCTGAGCCGGCCCTCCGCTCCCCGGGGCGCCCAGGACAGACCGTCGTCCGCGATCCGGCCCGGCACCTTCTGGCGCTGCGCGTCCTCGATCCGGGTCACCTCGACGCTCTCCAGCCGGCCGTCGGGAACCTTCACCGCGAGCCGGCTGTCCGCACCGATGTTCTTCGCCCCGTCCCGCGGGGTGATCTGGATCGCCTCCTGCGGCGGACCCGCCTTCCCGCTGAAGATCGATCCGACGCCGGAGCAGCCGGTCAGTACGGCCAGCACGACGAGCAGTCCCGCCCATGTCGACACGGCGGCCGGGTTCGCCACCGCCCTCTTCGCTACGTGGTTCACGCCCGCCCAACGACGGGGGCCGGTCGGGGGAAACGTGAGTGCGGGCGCCCGGGTGGGCAGAAACAGGGGGGAGGACCACACTCGGGGAGTCGCGGCCGGGACGCCGCGCGCTCCTCCTCGGCGCCGGTCCCCATGATCCGCGGGAGGCGAGCAGGTGTCGAGCGCAGCCGAGCAGGAAGCGGTGCGGGAGCCGGGTACGGCAGCCGGGCAGGGGCGGCCGCCCGCCGTGTGGCCCGGCGCCCCGACACCGCTCGGGGCCCGGTTCCGGGTGGGCCCCGACGGGGTCGCGGGCACCAACTTCGCACTCTGGGCGGGCGGTTCGGAGGCCGTCGAGCTCTGCCTCTTCGACGAGGACGGGACCGAGCGGCGGCTCACGCTGACCGAGCTGACCCATGAGATCCGGCACGGCTTCGTCCCGGGCGTAGGACCGGGGCAGCGCTACGGCTACCGGGTGCACGGCCGCTGGGACCCCTGGACCGGGGCCCGCTGGAACCCGGCGAAGCTGCTCCTCGATCCGTACGCACGGGCGGTGGACGGCTCGTTCACCCTTCCGGCCGAGGTGTACGGCCATGTGAGGGACTGGCCGCAGCAGCATGTCGCCGACACCGTCCGCGACGAACGGGACTCCGCCCGGCACGTCCCCAAGGGCGTCGTGGTCCATGACGACGACGACTGGGCCGAGGACCACCGGCCGAAGACCCCGTGGGCGGACTCCGTCATCTACGAACTGCACGTACGCGGCTTCACCAAGCTGCACCCGGCGATCCCCGAGGAGCTGCGGGGCACGTACGCCGGCCTCGCGCACCCGGCGGCCGTCGGGCATCTGCGACGGCTCGGGGTGACGGCGGTGGAGCTGCTGCCGGTGCATCAGTTCGCCCACGAGGACCATCTGCTGAGGCGCGGGCTGCGCAACTACTGGGGCTACAACTCGATCGGCTACTTCGCCCCGCACGCCGGCTACTCGTCGAGCGGCACCGCGGGCCAGCAGGTCGGCGAGTTCAAGCGGATGGTGCGGGCGCTGCACGACGCCGGGATCGAGGTGATCCTCGACGTGGTCTACAACCACACGGCGGAGGCGGGCGAGCTCGGTCCGATGCTGTCGCTGCGCGGCATCGACAACCGGGGCTACTACCGCCTCCAGCCCGACGCCCGCAGGTACGCGGACTACACCGGCTGCGGCAACACCCTGCACGTGGTCCAGCCGCAGGTGCTGCGGCTGATCACGGACTCGCTGCGCTACTGGGTGACGGAGATGGGCGTCGACGGCTTCCGCTTCGACCTGGCGGCCGCGCTGGCCCGCTCCATGCACGACGTCGACATGCTCTCGCCGTTCCTCGCGGTGATCGCCCAGGACCCGGTGCTGCGCCGGGTGAAGCTGATCGCCGAGCCGTGGGACGTCGGCAGCGGCGGCTACCAGGTGGGCGCCTTCCCGCCGCTGTGGACCGAGTGGAACGACCGCTACCGCGACGCCGTGCGGGACTTCTGGCGCGGCGCCCTGCCCGACGTACGCGACCT
Organism: Streptomyces sp. NBC_00012; assembly: GCF_045040875.1. Classification (NCBI taxonomy): domain Bacteria; kingdom Bacillati; phylum Actinomycetota; class Actinomycetes; order Kitasatosporales; family Streptomycetaceae; genus Streptomyces; species Streptomyces sp. NBC_00012. Next base: position 2,782,346 of record NZ_CP108309.1, read on the forward strand.
CGGCTACCGGCTGACCGGATCCAGCGACCTCTACGCGTGGGGCGGCCGGCGCCCGTACGCCTCGGTCAACTTCGTCACCGCGCACGACGGCTTCACCCTGCGCGACCTGGTGAGCTACGAGCAGAAGCACAACGAGGCCAACGGCGAGGGCAACCGGGACGGCACGAACGACAACCGGGCCTGGAACTGCGGCGCCGAGGGCGAGAGCCAGGACCCGGGGATCAACGCGCTGCGCCGCCGCCAGTTGCGCAATCTGCTGACCACGCTGCTGCTGTCGACGGGCGTGCCGATGCTGGTCGCGGGCGACGAGATGGGCCGTACGCAGGGCGGCAACAACAACGCGTACTGCCAGGACAACGAGATCGGCTGGCTGGACTGGTCGCTGCTCGAACAGCCCGGCTGGCGGGCGCTGACCGAGCTGACCGCGCGGGTGCTGCGGCTGCGGCGCACCCATCCGGTGCTGCGCCGCCGGGCCTTCTTCTCCGGGCTGCCGCAGGCGGCGGACGGGCTGCGGGACCTGGCGTGGTTCACCGCGGGGGGCAGCGAGATGACGGAGGCGGACTGGTACGCACCGGCCGCCACGGTCGGGCTCTACCTCTCCGGGCGCGACATCCCCGGCCGGGACGCTCGAGGCGAACAGATCACGGACGACAGCTTCCTGGCGGTCCTGCACGCCGGTCACCGCCCGTCCGGCTTCCGTCTCCCCGGGCCGCCGTGGGCGCGGAGCTACGAGCTGGTCCTGGACACCTCGCGGGAGGACCAGGCCACGGCCCCCGGCACCGTCCACCCTGGCGACGGGACGCTGACCGTGCCGGCCAGGTCGGTGCGGCTGCTGCGCGTCGTGGAATGAGCGGGGTGGGCGGGCGCCGGGGTCAGCCCAGGATGCCCCGGTCGTAGCCGATCGCCACGGCGGCGGCCCGGTCCTTGGCGCCCAGCTTGGCGAAGACATGGGTGAGATGGGTCTTCACGGTGGCCTCGCTGATGAACAGTTCGGCGGCGATCTCCCGGTTCGACGTGCCCTTCGCGACGAGTTTCAGCACCTCGCGCTCGCGGCCCGACAGCGACTCGCCGCCCGCCGCTGGGGTGCGCACCCGTGAGATGAGCCGGGAGGCGACGGCGGGCGAGAGCACGGTGCGGCCGTCGGCGGCGGCGCGGACGGCGGTGAACAGCTCGTCGCGGGGCGCGTCCTTGAGCAGGTAGCCGGTCGCGCCGGCCTCGATCGCGGGCAGGGTGTCGGAGTCGGTGTCGTACGTGGTGAGGACCAGGACCTTGGACCGGGCGCCGCGCCGGGCCAGCTCGGCGATGGCGGCGACCCCGCCGCCGCCCGGCATCCGCAGGTCCATCAGGACGACATCGGGGTCCAGCCGGACCGCCAGCTCGACTCCCTCCACCCCGTTCGCCGCCTCCCCGAGGACCTCGAAGTCCGGGGCCGAGTCGAACATGCCGCGCAGACCGTCCCGTACGACGGGGTGGTCGTCGACGACGACGAGGGTGATGACGTGTGCGGATTCCTGAGCCATGGCAGGACAACCGTACTGGTCATCGGCTGTGCCGGACCAGCGGCACCCGGGCGCTGACCGCCGTGCCCCGGCCCGGCTCGGTCTCCACCTCGACGGTGCCCGCGATGCGCTCGGCGCGGGCCCGCATGCCGCCGAGCCCGAAGCCGCCCGCACCGCCGGCCGGCGCCAGGGCGGCCGGGTCGAAGCCGCAGCCGTCGTCCCGCACGTCCAGGGTGAGTTCGTCCCCCATGAACGACAGCGTGACACCGGCCCGGGAGGCCCCGGCGTGACGGCCGACGTTGGCGAGGGCCTCCCCGGCGATCCGCAACAGGGCGCGCCGTTGGGGCCGAGGATCCCGAAGATCTCCCCCTCGTCGACAGCGAAGCTCACCCCGTCGACCACGGTGCGCCCGGCGTACGCCTTCCGCACCCCGTTCACTTCGATGATTGCCATGCCCACGAGCATCGGTTCGCGGGGGCCGGCGCACCATCGTCCATCGCGCTCGAAGCGGCATCAGCCGATCGGTTGATACGGGCTACGACCTGCGCTTCCCCGTCCCTGCTGCCGCCCGTCGGCGCCGAAAACCACATGAGCGATGTCAGGGGTGAACCGTAGTCTCGTCTGTGATGCCCGAAGAACATGTAGAGCCCAAGGACCGGTCCACCGTTCAGTCCCTGTTGCGGTTGTGGCCTTATGTGAAGCCGGTGCGCAAGCGGCTGTTCGGCGCCGCCCTGGTCGCGATCCTCGCGTCCAGCGTCGGGCTGGTGATCCCCCTCGTCCTGAAGTGGATCGTCGACGGCCCGGTGGCGGACCGCGACCCCGGCGGGGTCTGGCTCGGCGCGCTGTATCTCCTGCTGCTGGGCATCGCCGAGGCCGCGTTGTTCGGGGTGCGGCGGTGGATGGTGGCGCGCCCGCTGGCCGGGGTCGAGGCGGCGATGCGGGCCGATCTGTACCGGCATCTGCAACGGCTGCCGGTGGCGTTCCACGACCGCTGGGCATCGGGGCAGCTGCTCTCGCGCGCGACCACGGACCTGATGCTGCTGCGTCAGTTCCTGGCTTTCCCGCTGACCTTCCTGCTGGTCAACGGTGCGACGATCCTGATCGGCGTCGCCATTTTGCTGATGCAGCAGTGGACGCTGGGGCTGGTGCTGCTCGCTCCGGCGGTGCCGCTGATAGTCATCTGCCTGCTCTTCGAGACGAAGTTCTCGACGGTGGCACGCCGGGCCCAGGACCAGGTCGGCGATCTGACGACGGTCGTCGAGGAGAGCGTGCTCGGCATCCGCATCATCAAGGGCTTCGGCCGGCACCGCAGCCAGGCCCTCGCCTTCCGTTCCCTCTCGGAGCGGCTGCGCACCACGGAGCTGGGCAAGGCCCGCCTGCTGGCGGGCATCTGGTCCGCCAACACCCTGCTCCCGGAGCTGGCCATCGGTGCGGCGCTGGTGCTCGGCACGGTCCAGGTCGCGAACGGCGACCTCTCGGCGGGCACCCTGGTCGCCTTTCTCTCCACGGCGCTCGCGCTGCGCTGGCCGGTGGAGTCGATCGGCTTCCTGCTGGCGATGAGCCAGGAGTCGGCGACGGCGACCGAGCGGTTCTTCGAGGTGATGGACGTGGCCGAGGAGACGGACGCCTCCGGCGTGGACGGAAGGGTCGGGGAGGGCGACTCGGCCCGGGAGAGCGACCCGGCCCGGGGCGAAATGGTCTTCGAGGGCGTGGAGTTCCGCTACCCCGACGCGGAACCCGGCTCCGTGCCCGTGCTGTCCCGGATCGATCTGCGGATCCGGCCCGGCGAGACGATGGCCCTGGTGGGGGCCACGGGCTCCGGCAAGACGACGCTCACCGCCCTGGTGCCGCGGCTGCACGAGGCCACCGCGGGACGGATCACGCTGGACGGTACGGACATCGCCACCATGCCCCGGGAGCAACTGCGCGAGCTGGTGTCGGTGGCGTTCGAGGAGCCGACGCTCTTCTCGGCGAGCGTCGGGGAGAACGTGCTGATGGGCGCCGACGGCGCCGGGGACGACGAATTGCGCAGGGCGCTGGCCATCGCCCAGGCCGACTTCGCGCACGATCTGCCCGAGGGTGTCGGCACCCAGGTCGGCGAGCAGGGCCTCAGCCTCTCCGGCGGCCAGCGGCAACGGCTCGCGCTGGCCCGCGCCGTGGTCGGCCGGCCGCGCTTCCTGGTCCTGGACGATCCGCTCTCCGCGCTGGACGTGCACACGGAGGCGCTGGTGGAGGCGGCGCTGCGGCAGGTCCTCGCCCGGACCACGGCGATCGTGGTCGCGCACCGGCCGTCCACGGTGATGCTCGCGGACCGGGTGGCACTGCTCTCCGAGGGCCGGATCGCCGCCGTCGGCACGCACCAGGAACTGCTGCGCGGCAACGCCGAGTACGCCTGGCTGATGTCGGGCGCCGAAGGCGCACCGGACGCACCCGAGAAGGACGCCGGGGGCGCCTTCCCCGACCGGTCCGCCGAGGACCTCGCCGAGAAGGGCACCCGATGACCAGTACGACGACGGACACAGGCTCCTCCGAAGGCGCCGCGGACCCGCAGGGCGCGGCGGAGCCGGCGGACGCCCCGGGCGCCGAGGCCGCCCGGGACCGCTTCGACCAGGACGACCTGCCCACCCCGCCCGGCGCGACCGGGGAGCTACTGCGGTCGCTGTTGCGGCCGATGAAGGCCCGGGTGGCGCTGATCGCGCTGCTGCTGCTGGTCCAGCAGGCCGCGCTCCAGGCCGGTCCGCTGCTTGTCGCCTACGCCATCGACAGCGGGGTGCCCGCGTTCCGGGACGCGGACTACGGACCGCTGATCGCGGTGGCCGTCGCCTACGCGCTGTGCTCGGCGGCGGGCGGGGGCACGCAGTACGCGTTCGTACGGGTCTCCTCGCTGGTCAACCAGAACGCACTGCTCGATCTGCGGGGGCGGATCTTCCGTCATGCACAGGCGCTGAGCGTGGACTTCCACGGGCGCTACACCTCGGGCCGGCTGATCTCGCGTTCCACCACGGACGTGGAGTCGCTGCGGGAGCTGCTCAGCGAGGGGCTGCAGGAACTGATCGGCGTCGTGCTGTCCTTCGTCTCCATCTCGCTGATGCTGCTCTGGCTGGACTTCGGCCTGGGCTCGCTGGCCGTGCTCTCCTTCATCCCGCTGTATCTGCTGGTGCGGCGCTTCCGGCGGCGGGCCGGAGTGCTGTACGCCGAGCGGTCCTCGGCGATCGCCTCGGTCATCGTGAAGTTCGCGGAGACGATGAACGGCATCCGCCCCGTGCAGGCATTTCGCCGAGAACCCGTCAACGACGCGCGCTTCGAGGGCCTCAACAACGCGCACCGGTGGACCAACGGCAGCGCGATGCTGGAGATGGGCCGCTACGTCGTCGGCTCCCGGCTGGTCGCCAACACGGCGATCGCCGGAATCGTGCTGTGGGGTGCGTACCGGGTGGCCTCGGGCACCCTGGCGCTCGGGGTGCTGGCCGCGGCCGTGCTCTACCTGCGCCGTCTGTACGACCCGATCGACCGGCTGGGCATGTTCCTCAACTCCTACCAGTCGGCCGCCGCTTCACTGGAGAAGATCGCGGGTCTGCTGGCCCAGACCCCGTCCGTCCCCGAGCCGTCGAACCCGCGGGAGCTGCCGGCCCTCACCGGCGAGCACCCGGGCCGCGAGGTCGTCTTCGACCGGGTGCGCTTCGCCTACCGCACGGGCGGCGAGGTGCTGCCCCGCTTCGATCTGACGATCCCGGCCGGGCAGACCGTGGCCGTGGTCGGGTCGACGGGCGCGGGCAAGTCGACGCTGGCCAAGCTGCTGGCCCGGTTCTACGACCCGACGGACGGCCGGGTGCTGCTCGACGGCACGGATCTGCGCGACCTGGCCGTGCCGGAGCTGCGGCGCGGAGTGGTGATGGTGACCCAGGAGGCGTTCCTGTTCTCCGGGACGGTCGCCGAGAACATCGCGATCGGCAGCCCGGACGCGACCCGCGCGGAGATCGAGCAGGCCGCGAAGGCGATCGGCGCGCACGACTTCATCAGCGGACTGCCCGACGGGTACGACACGGACGTACGCAAGCGGGGCGGCCGGATCTCGGCCGGTCAGCGCCAGCTGGTCGGCTTCGCCCGCGCCCTGCTCGCCGACCCGGCGGTGCTGATCCTCGACGAGGCGACCAGCTCCCTCGACATCCCCGGCGAGCGGGCGGTGCAACGGGCCATGGACACGGTGCTGCACGGCCGCACCGCGGTGGTGATCGCCCACCGCCTCTCCACGGTGGAGATCGCGGACCGGGTCCTGGTGATGGAGGACGGCCGCATCGTGGAGGACGGCGCCCCGGCCGAACTCATCACGGGCACCGGCCGCTTCGCGGGGCTGCACCGGGCGTGGCGGGAGAGCCTGACGTGAGCGGCCGCCATTCCAGGATCCGCAGTTCGTGAGCACTTCCGCGTGATCATGAGCACCGTTCGAGCATTTCCGCGTGATCACGGGCAGTGGTTACGTTCAGTAGTTGTCAGTAGTCGGCTGTTTACGATCTCCCGGGTTTGGGTGGTGCGAGGCGTTCGCATCGTTCAAGTATGGTGACAGAGCGTCCACGCGAGGGCCGCAGCAAGCGCACGGTCCCGACGGCATCGATCCGGTACGGGGACGGATCGACTCGTGAGTTCCCGTTCGCTCAGCCCCGGTTGAGGGATTTCACCGAGTCCGAGCCGTGGCGCCGGGTTCGTTCGGTACACGGGATGGCGCACTACTCGGGCGACTACGCGTCCTCGACGACGGGCGGTCAGGTCGTCTACGAAAGCAGGCTGGAGCTGGCGCGCCTGCTGCTCGCCGACTTCGATCCGGTGGTGTGCGGCATCTTTGCCCAGCCCTGTCGCATGGTGGCGCGGATCGACGGCAAGGTGCGCAGTCACGTTCCGGACCTTCTCCTCGTGATGGGGTCCATCGCCCTGCTCGGCCAGGTCGCCTCCATCGGCACCATCAAGAAGGCCCTGGTGGACCAGGGCTTCAAGAAGACCGTCGTCGAGCACGGCACCACGGTCGGTATCGACGTCGAGATCGTCGAACGCAACCCCACGGACAAGGGCACCGGCTTCGTCCCGCAGGCCAAGCGGTGGATCGTGGAGCAGACGCTCGGCATCCTCATGCTGTTCCGGCGGCTCGTGCGGGACTACGAGGGCAGGCCGGCATCCTCCGAGTCCCGGGTGCGCTGGGCCATGATCGACGTAATAGCGCGTCGGCTCACCGGCCAGACGACGCCCACCTGGCGCGGGTGACCCCGTGGACGCTCAGGTCACGCCGCTCTTGGAGCGGATTGACGCACGCGAACGCGAACTCGTCGGCGATGCGGAGCAGATCCGCGCGCAGATGGACGAGCTCACCGCGCGCCTGCGTGAACTCGACGAGGAAATCGGGAACCTGGCGGTGACCCGTAAGACCCTCCTCGCCCTCCCGCCGGCGGCCCCGGAGCCGACCGAGGAGCCGCCCGTCCTGCCGAACCTCCCGGCCTACCAGCAGATCCTCAACGCCTTCGCCGAGACTCCTGGGCCGAAGCGCGCCCGCGACCTGTGCCAGGTCCTGGACCTCCCGCTCACGCCGAAGACCATCGAGAGCGCCCGGCACAAGCTCAAGCGTCTGGTCAGCCTTACCGAGACCGAACCGGGCCTGTTCGCCCAGCGCCGCCCGTAGCTGCCCTCCGCTCCGAACCACCCGTCCATCACGGCCGCCGCATTCGTCATCCGGCTCACGACGCGATCGCTAGTGACCCGTCGTGCGGAGCCACCGCATCGTTGTGACGAGCTCTTCGCCGAAGTCCTCGCAAAGCGCGAGCAACTCGCGACCGATGGACGAGTCCAGCAGCCCTGCGGAATCGGGGAGAGCCCGGAGAACACCGTGGCAGGCGGACTCGACAGCGAAATTTCGTGACCCGAAATAGCCCTCGCTCGCCCGGTCCGCCAGGCCGGCGAGGTACTGGCGGTGGGCTTCCTCCGAGGGGTGGGAGCAGAACGAGCCCTCGACGAGGTCGTCGAGGTAGTTCGCCAGGCCGGCCGAGGATTCGACCACTCGCTCTGCTTCGTCCACGCCAGGCTTGTCCAGCAACCCTCCGAAAGCCAGCAGGCTGCTGATGGTCTCCAGTTGGAAGAGCTGGACCGTGTCCGGGTCCACTTCAGACGTGAAGAGCGGGGCGGTGCACAGCTCGGCGATTGCTCGCCGGTATGCGCGATCCGACTGTTCACCAGCAGGTGACGCTGCCCGTCGGAACAGCGACTCCAGCGCAGCCTGGTCGACGCCCCACTCTGCATCGAGCTCGAACGCGAGTACTGGCGCACGCCACCGCCACAGGGCCAGGACGGCAGCCTGACGCTGGTAGGCGGGCTTCAGGTCCACCAACCGCTCGATCTGCACCACGTCCTTGAGCCGACCCTTCTGATCTACCGATCCTCACCCGACCCCTTCACCACGGGACACTGTAGAAGCCGCCGAAGGACCAAGCGATCGCCTGGACAGCGCCTCATCTCCGAGTCAACGCCAGAATCGGGCATATCGGTTCAGAATGTCCTCTCACAAAGATGGCCAGAGCCTGGGGCATCCCGATCCGTCCTTCCGGAGGCCACACCTACAGCGCTGTCGGGCACCTGGACCTTCGCCGTCCACTGTCGGAGGACATGCGCAAAGTGATCACGCCCCCGCAGGCCATCGACCGGTTACGGGCCATCACCCGGGTTCTCGGCCACCCCAGCTTCGCCGCCGCAGCCCGGAGGAACTCCACGGGAAGCGATCGGGCCCTCCGCCAGCGAGTGATCCGGATCGAATAGACGGTCGGGTTCCAGATCACCGACCGTTCCGCCACGCCCCTCGCACCCACCGAACGCGGACGCGAGTTCCTGCGCGAAGCCCGCGAGATCCTCCACACCGCGGACGGCGCCCGACGCGTCCGTGCACCTCGATCGCACGCTCCACCTGCCGGGCCAACATTCCGCCCTTGATGGTTCCGCTGACACTCTACGATGACCGGGTCGGACGTTGTGCTGGGGCAGAGGGGACAAGCACGATGACAGATCTTGCGAGCGACTCTGATTCGAGCGGCACCCAGGCGAGAGCCTCGTACCTGCTTGAGGGGCGGCGCGTCAGCATCGCGGACCTAGTGAAGGCCGAACTTCTCACGGTGGGAGCGCAGCTCACCTTTGAGCGGCCACGCATCGGTGAAACACATGCTGCACGCGTAACAGAAGGCTTCACGATTGAGCTGGTCGACGGACAACAATTCAAGTCTCCCTCCAGTGCAGCCATAGCAGCAGGTTCCACCACGTTCAAGAGGTCCTGACGGGGTACCAGCTCGGCGACCCGGTCCTTGCTCATCCAGGCGAGCCGCGGCCCGAGATCCGCATCCTGAAGCCAGGGCCGGGCAGGCCCCGCAACAAGCCCGACAGCGTCGCGGCCGACAAGGCCCCACAGCAATACCCCCTGGCGTGAGTACCCGCGACGCCGGGGAATCCGGCACACGATCCCGGAGAAGACCGACAGCCCGGGCCGCCCGCCTGCGCAAGGGCTCACGCGGCGGACGGCCACCTTTCAAGAGCCGTCAGAAGCGGTCTGGGCATGCGGCTGGCCATCTGCCGGGGAGAGCCAGGTGGGGCGGATCCAGCGGGCCTTGAGGAGTGAGGTTCTGACAAGGGTTTCCCGAGGCGTGAATACTGGGGCCTCGGACCCGCAACCATGGTCGTGTTGCTCAAGTCCTTCGTTGTACAGGGGAGTTGGATCCTCGCACGGGCGAGATGACAGGAGGGGTACGTGGTGGCGGCGTTCGCACCGTTGACTTCGGGGGACCCCGAACAGGTCGGCCGATACCGGCTGGCGGGACGGCTGGGCCAGGGAGGCATGGGCCGGGTGTACCTGGCCCGTTCGCCAAGCGGACGCATGGTCGCGGTGAAGGTGGTACGGGCCGCCTTGGCGGACGACCCGGGGTTCCGGCGGCGGTTCGTTCGGGAGGTGGCAGCGGCCCGCCGGGTATCGGGCTTCTTCACCGCCGCAGTGGTCGACGCCGCCCCGGAGGGCCGCCCGGCGTGGCTGGCCACCGAGTACGTCCCCGGACTGTCCCTGGCGGACGCTCTGGCCAAGCACGGGGCCTGGCCGGAGCAAGCAGTGCGACAGTTGGGGGCCGCGCTGGCCGAGGCGCTGGGAGCCATCCACCGCGCAGGCGTGGTGCACCGGGATCTCAAACCGTCGAACGTGCTGCTGGCGGCGGACGGACCCCGGGTGATCGACTTCGGAATCTCGGTAGCGGCCGAGGACACCTTGCTCACAGAGGCGGGCGTGGTGATCGGCACCCCCGGGTTCATCCCGCCCGAACAACTGCGTGGCGAGAAGACCGGCCCGGCCGCTGACGTATTCGCTCTGGGTGCGGTGCTGGCGTATACGGCGACAGGCACGGGCCCGTTCGGAAACGGCGCGGGGCATGCGGTGAACTACCGGGTCATGCACGAGGAGCCCGACCTGGGCGGCCTGCCGTCCGGACTCGCCGAGGTGGCGGCCCGATGCCTGGCGAAGAACCCGGACAATCGGCCCGCAGTGCCAGAGCTGCTGAAAGAGCTGGCGCAGGTCCCGGGCCACCGGCCCGACGGCCATTTCACGGAGGCCGACTGGCTGCCCGGACCAGTGGCCGATGCCATTGCCCACATCCAGGCCGCCCCGCTGCCGGACGCCGCCGCACCCGCCCAGGAGGAGAGGGCCACCCTCAAGCTCGCTCCCGCGACCGCCCCGCCCGCGGCGGAGCCCGCTGACGCATCTGCCGCTGCGCCACCTGCCCCCAGCGGCCCGAGACGCCTGGCCCGGCGCCGCGTTCTGGCGGGCCTCGCCATCGCCGCGACCCTCGCCATCGTCACTACGACAGCACTCCTGAACGACTTCGGGCGTGGCGACGACGAGAAGTCTCCCAGCACACCGAAGGCGAAGGCGAAACAGCTGTGGTCCCGCCCGTTGGACGGCAAGCTGACGCTGGGTGCTGTGGCGGACGGCGCGGTCTACCTCAGCAGCGGAGACCAAGGCACCCTGCGGGCCCTGGACGCCAGGGACGGCAGCCGGCTGTGGCAACGGCAAGCGGAAGGGGACGACACGAGTGTCGTCTCCGCCTCCGGTGGGACGCTCTTCTACATCAGCGGCCGCGCCCTGTACGCCGCGGACGCGGACAGCGGCGAGACACGCTGGAAGGCCAAAAGCATCCTGACCTCCCCTGCCACCCTCGACGACGCGGCGTACTCCGTCATCGTCGGCTTCCTACTGGCCCAGGACCTCAGCACCGGCAAGATCCTGTGGACCTACCAGCTCGGCGCCGGGGCAGCAGAGGGGGATTTCGCCGTTGCCGGCAGCAGGGCCTACGCCCATGGCGACCAGGAGCTGTTCGCCGTGAACACCGGCACCGGCAAGAAGCAGTGGACGTTCGAGGCCGACAGTGCCCTGATCACGGCACCGGCCGCGGCGGGCAACACGGTCTACTGCGGTGGCCGGAACGGCACCCTGTACGCCGTCGACGCCCGAACCGGCCAGAAGGTGTGGCAGCGCGGATTCAGCGGGAAGCTGTGGAACCCCCGGATCGCGAGCGGGGCGGACACCCCGGTCGTGGCCGATGGGGTCGTCTACTTCGAGAACGACGCCTACGTGTCGGCCTTCGACGCCGGCACCGGCGAGCCGCTGTGGCGCCACCGCCAGGACACGGATGAGATCGACACCTTGTCGGTGGCCGCCGGCGCCGTCTACTTCACCGACGAGACCGGGACGCTGTACGCCCTGGACGCCCGCAGCGGTCGACCGAAGTGGCAGGAGAACCTGATGACCTCCAGCGGTCAGTGGCGCCCGTACATCGTCAACGGAACTGTCTACTTCGAGGACGGCGACCGACTGCGCGCCGTCTCGCTGGTGAACTAGCCCTCAATGAGCGAGGGTGCTGTGGAGCGACGTACCCAGTGATCTGGCACCGGTCGGAGCGCGCACCTGCGAGCCGTCGCCAAGTCGTCGGCGTACCAGCGAAATCGGACACGTCGATCCGTGCCGCGCACGGGACAGTGAGGGAGGACAGGTGGCGGCGTTCGCACCGCTGGAGGCAGGAGACCCCAGTCAGGCCGGCCCGTACAGGATCGTCGGCCGGCTCGGCTCGGGTGGCATGGGCCGGGTGTACCTGGCCCGGTCGCCGGGCGGCCGGACGGTCGCGGTGAAGGTCGTCCGGGAGGAGCTCGCGGACGACCCCGGGTTCCGGCGACGGTTCGCCCGCGAGGTCGAAGCCGCACAGCGCGTCACGGGCTTCTTCACCGCCGCCGTGGTCGACGCCGCGCCGGAGGCCGACCCGCCGTGGCTTGCCACTGCCTACGTGCCCGGCCTGTCCCTGACCGAAGCAGTCGCCGCACATGGCGCCTGGCCGGAGCAGCCGGTGCTGACGCTGGGCACCGCGCTGGCCGAGGCACTGGAGGCCATCCACAGCGCCGAGGTGGTGCACCGCGACCTGAAACCCTCGAACGTGCTGCTCGCCGACGACGGCCCACGCGTCATCGACTTCGGGATCTCGGTGGCCGCCGACGACACCAAACTCACCCTGACCGGCACTGCCGTCGGCACCCCCGGCTACATGCCGCCCGAGCAACTCGTCGGTAGAGACGTCGGGCCCGCCGGCGACGTATTCGCCCTCGGCGCGGTCCTGGTGTACGCGGTGACCGGGAGCGGACCCTTCGCAGGCGGCGCCGCGCACGGCGTGGCCTATCGGGTCGTCCACGAGGAACCCAACCTCAGCCACGTACCGGTCCGACTCGCGGATGTCGTCGCCCGGTGCCTCGCCAAGGATCCAAAGCAACGCCCGTCGGTGCCGGAACTGGTCGACAAATTGGGCCAGTTGTCGGCGGCTCGCCCGACGGAAGGTGTGATCAGCGGTTCGGGCTGGCTTCCCGCACCGGTGGCCACCGAGGTCACCCGCATTCAGGCGACGCCGCTGCCGGAGCCGGCCACCGGCACCGTACCCCTCACAGCGCCTCCTGCCGGCGCCCCACCCGCCGCCGAACAGTCCCCAGCCGGTGGCGTGTCCCGAACCGCCGTCGACACCGCGGCAATCGGGCCCGCCCCGGCGGCCGGGCTCCTCGCGCCGCCTCCTCAGCCGGTTTCCGCCGGCCGACTGCTGGGCCTGCCCCGGCGCCACGCCCTGATCGGCCTCGCCGTCGCCGCGGTCCTGGCGGTCCTCGCGGCCACACTGCTCCTGCCCGACGGCCTCCCCGACGGGGACCAGAGCAACGCCCAGGGCAAGGAACCCATCGCTGCGGCCAAGGAGCTGGCCTTCCAAGAGCTGTGGTCCTACGAGGAGGATCCCGCCGGCCCTCCGTTGATCGTCGACGGGAAGGTCTACTTCGGCGACCAGGGCGGCACCCTGCACGCCCTCGACACCGCCGGCGGCACTCAGATGTGGAAGTACGACGGGTTGCAGGGGGCACGCCCCGTCACCATTGCCGACGGGGCTGTCTATGCCTTCAGCGGAGCCACAGGCGCGCTGCACTCCGTGGACGCGGACACCGGTGACAGACGGTGGAGTTTCAAGATTGACGACGCCTCAACTGGCGCCGCTCCCAAGGGAACCGAATACGGGATCACCAATGTCGCTGCTGCCAAAAAAACCGTCTACCTACTCACCCTCCCCTGGCCGAAGGGGCAGCCCGCCCTCTACGCGCTGGACGCCGAGACCGGTGAGGAGCTGTGGAATCGCCCGGTCAGCCCCGGCCTGTCGACCGCGCTCACCGTGGCAGACGGAGTGATCTACTGCGGCCTCGGAGGAAAGGACTACGAGAACTACCTCTACGCCCTGGACGCGGACACCGGCGACCAGTTGTGGCGGATCAAGACCGGCGGCAGCAACAGAGGCAAGGTCACCTCACTCTCGGTCGCCGAAAGGACCGTCTACTTCGGCAGTGAGGAGGGCACGTTCTACGCCGCAGACGCCTCCAGCGGCGAAGTGCGCTGGAAGTACCAGTCGAAATCCAAGGACGCGGAATGGAACGGCCCGCCCCTCGTCGCCGACGGCGTCGTCTACGCCAGCGTCAAGGCCAGATTCAACACCGACGACAGCGCCGGCCGCGTGTACGCGTTCACCGCCAGCTCTGGCAAACGGCTGTGGGAGTTTGGAACGACCGGCGCGGCCTCACCACCTGTACTCACCGGCGGCGCGCTCCACTTCAGCGACGCCGGTACCTTGCGGGCCCTCGACCCCCGCACCGGAAAATCGCTGGGAGAAGCCCCCCTGACCACCGGCACGGACCCGCTCCTCACCATCTCCGGTGACCGCGCCTACTTCGACGGCGGAGACGGACGCCTGCACGCGGGGAGGATCTCCCTGACCGAAAGCTGAGCACCCTCGCACCAGCTGAGTCAGTCTGCCGTCGCGCCGATGTCGTCGGGTTCTTCCCCGACCGGGGCGCGGTCCTCCGCCTGGTCACCGCGGTCCTGGCGGAGTAGACCGACGGATGGACCGGACAGCGCCATATCAGGCCGGACGTCCTCGCCGAGTGCCTCTCCGGCAAGTCAGCCGAGCGCAGCGCACCCGAGTCCGAGGGTCGGCCGCCCCGCCCTCGGGCATTGAGCGATGTGGGGGGATCGCCTCCAGCGGCCTTCACGTCTTCAGCCGTACACCACGTCCGTGGACGTGAACGACTTCGGCTGCCCCTGCCAAGCAACCGCGACCTAGCTGACATCGCCCGTTGGGGTAGCCGGCGATCGTCGAAGCTCACCCCGCACCCCGGAACTTCCCGCGGAGAACATGGAAGACGCGTCCTTCCTGAACCCCGACGGCCCTCGACACCAGGGCCCGCTACCGGCGGTGACCACCACTCAGAGCCTGGCAGGCGATTCTGCCCATGCTCAGCCGACGCGTGCGCTGCTCATCAGATGCGGATTCTGGTGTTTCCGCAGGAGTCCGTGCTCACGAAGTCGCGCTCCCTACAGCCATCCAGGATCCGCGATCCTGCGGTGCGGAGGGTCTTCGCCGAGCCGAGCCGTTCCGGCCGGCGGCTCGGGCCGGTAGCCGGGCGCGGCACCGTGTTCCGGGCATGGCCGGGAGCACGGGATCGACGCACGGCCGTGGGGGGATGCGCGGCCCGGTGCTACGGGAGGTGGTCGTCGAGCGGGGGGACGGTGAGCAGGGTGCGGTAGGTGGCCGCGTCGTCGGGTTCGCCGACGCGTCGGCCGTCGACCTCTACCCAGGCGTGGGCGGCGAAGGGCGGCGTGCGTACTCCGGTGGACCAAGTGGGCCAGGTACCGCCGAGTCGGCACAACAGGGTTGTGGCGAGAGAACGTTGGAGGCAGTAGCGCCCGGAGCACAGGACGCTGACGGCCGTGACGTCCTGCCGGGCCCGCAGGGCCGTGGCGTGGTCGGCGGGCCGCGCTCCGCGGCGCACGGCCCGCAGCAGGGCCTGCAAGTGCTTGGGAGGCAGGTGGGCAAGTATCCGTGCGGCAGCGACGGCGGTACGGGCGGCGGTGCGGCGACCGAGCGGGGGACGGTTGTGGTCGGTGCTGAGGATCTGGCTCACGGGCCGTCGACCACCAGTCCGCAGCGGGTGAGGTGTTCGAGCAGGGCGGTGACGTCGGCCGCGGCCCGGCCGCGGGGGACGGGGCGGGTGACGGAGAGTCGGTCGGCGATCTGCTCGAGGCCGGCGCCGTCGAGGAGGGCCTGGAGGACGGTGGCGCCGGTGGCGTTGAGCTGCCAGTAGCGGCCGTCACGTTCGTCGAGCAGGACCATGCCGTCGTCGGTGGGACAGCAGGCGACGTCAGTGCGTAGCCGTGTCAACGTGGTACTCCTCGTGTGGGTGTTGGGGGACGAGGTGAGCGGGGTCGGGGTAGGAGGCCAGGTCACGCAGCCATGCCTCGACGCCCAGTGTGTTCTCCAGTTCCGGTGCACCGCCGATGTTCAGTTCCGGGCTGATCAGGGCGCGGCGCTGGAGTTCCTGATCGACGAGGCCGATGGCGGCGAGGTGTGAGGTGTCGGCGATGTCGGCCAGCTGGCGGCGGTGGGTACGCAGGCCGAAGTACCAGTCGGGGCCGCAGTGATCCTTGGTGGTGCGGCGCAGGATGTGCTCGGGTACCAGGCCGTCCATCGCGGCGGTCAGCAGTGGTTTGTAGGCCCAGGGGTGGCCCGCTTCGTGGGGGCGGACGGTCAGGCAGGCGGTCAGGACGGCGTCGTCGCAGAAGGGGCTGTCCGTCGGCAGCCCGTGGTTGGCGGATGCCTCGTGGAGGAGGGCGGCGCCGTGTCCGGCCTCACGCATCTGGTGGAGCCAGGCGTGTCGGCCGGGGTCGGGGTCCAGCGGCTCGGTGTTCTCGGCTGCGCGGCGCAGGGCTGCGGAAATCAGGTCCACGGCTTGGTCGCTCGCCCAGGGTGGCAGGGCCGGCCGGGGCCCCCACGGGGCGGGGCCCGGATTCGTCCTGGGGTCTTCGTACAGGCGTGTTGCGGCGTCGGCGAGCCAGGCGGGATAGGAGCGGGTGCGCAGCAGCGTCCGCGCGGTTGCCGACAGGCTCCAACGACCGCGGGCCTTGTATCCGTTGGTGGCCCGCAGCGCGATGAGGGGGCTACGTCGCCAGAGGGTGTGGAGGTAGGCGTCGGGGGGCACGACGGCGTGGTCGCCCCCGTGTCCCGACAGGCGTAGTCCGGCCCCTCGGGCGCGCAGCGCGTCGGCCGTGTGGCAGAGCCGTGCTCGGTTGCGCAGGAGGCCCGAGGGCTCTTCCAGGGGCTCGCGACGCTGGTCGAGACCGGTGAAGCACGCGGGCAAGTCGGCCGAGGTGAAGATCAGGGGTTCGACATGGAACAGGCGGTCGGCGGCAAAGCGGGCGTAGTGGTGATCCTGATTGCCGGGGCTGTTCCAGTGCTGGGTCGAGGTGACCAGATGAGCGCCGGCTTCAGCAGCCAGGAAGCACAGCGATGTCGAGTCCATGCCGCCGGACAGATCCGCGGCAAGTACCCGGCCCGGACGCACGCGCAGCACCACAGCGGCTTGCAGGGCCTCGCGCAACAGACCCGCGGCATCCGCCATGGGCAGGTGCGCGGGCGGTGGCCGCCACCACGTGACGGTGTGAGCACATCCGTCAGGAGCGACGCGCAGAGCGCGGCCGGGCTCGACGGCTTCCACCCCGGCCCACATCGTGGCGTCGGCCAACGGGTGCGGCAGGTAGGGCGCGGCAAGACGGGCGGCGACCCGGGCCGGATCAAGGCCGGCCTCGGTGAGGTGGGCCAGCGTGCGGGCCCGGTCCGCGCACACCGTCACTCCCCCGGCCGAAGCCCGGAACAGGCGCCGGGCCCCGAAGGCGCTTCCGCGCACGTACAGATGGCCGTCCACGGACGCGGCTACGTGGTAGCTGCCGTACACCCCGTGCAGTGCGGATTCGATGTCGGCGACCGTACGGACCCGCTTCAGACGGGCCGACAGGTCCACGGGCGTCGTCGACGAGGTGCCCACGACCGCCAGCATCCGTCCACCCTGCGAAGCCAGAACCATCTGCTCCGGTGGCCAGGACCCCATCAGCCACGGCCGGCCCGACGGATGACACACCACGTCGACGGCCCCCTCACGCAGCCGTTCCGCGAATCCCTGCCGTGTCTCCTGATCCGGGAAGGCCACGAACCAGCACGCCACCGCGTCATTCATTCAGCACCTCGCTCCTGACGTCTCGCACCCGCTGCCCGGCGCTCCTGGCCCGAACCGCGAACGGGCTCCGCTCGCGCCCGGCATCCCTCCCGCCGACGGTTGAACCGCGAGGACCGCCGGAGGGAAACGTGCGGGTGCCGGCCCGCGCCCCATGGCGGCCGTGCACCGGCACCCGCACATCACGTCACGACCACTGGTACCAGGTAGCGCCGTCCTCGACCTTGTCCCCGGCGTTGCCCTGAGTGAGGTCGGCGAAAGAGCCGACTTCGACCAGCAGTGGGGTCTCGTACACGTCAGCGGTCTCGATGTTCAGCGTCTCGTTCATAGCGAGCACCTCCGGATCAACACAGGTGGACGATCCAACTGCTTCCGATCGGATACCCACAAACAGCAGATGTGCGCCTGACTCACCCGTAATTGGCAGGAAAGCGATCTCTCGGCTGAATTAGACAGAACAGCTGTCTCATGCCGGTGTCGGCTGCATCGC
Source organism: Streptomyces sp. NBC_00012 (assembly GCF_045040875.1). Taxonomy (NCBI): domain Bacteria; kingdom Bacillati; phylum Actinomycetota; class Actinomycetes; order Kitasatosporales; family Streptomycetaceae; genus Streptomyces; species Streptomyces sp. NBC_00012. Next base: position 2,799,965 of record NZ_CP108309.1, read on the forward strand.
GAACAAATTCGGGCACTTGGCGCGGCCTCCTGGCGCCGAGGGGCCGGCCACCACTGGCGAAAGCCCCGCCACGCTCCCGGTTCAGGGGTGCGTGCGGGGCTCTCGGTCGCGCCGGGATCAGTGCGTGCCGAACTCTCCGGCCTTGACGCCCGCCACGAACGAGGCGAACGACGCGGCGGAGGCGTTCAGCACCGGGCCGCTCGGATCCTTCGAGTCGCGGACGGGGACCACGCCGAGCGGGGCGACGAGGTTCGCGGCGACCTCGATGCACTGGCCGCCGTTGCCGCTGTAGGAGGACGTGTACCAACGGGGGGATTCGGTAGTCACGGGGTGCCCTTTCGTACCTGCTCGATCAAGGCTACGGATGCCGCCTGGGAGAGCGCCTCAGCCTGTAGCTGATGGTAGGCCGTCAGTATCGGCAGCACGAACGCACTTTCCCGTTGGAGATGGCCCCGGTGAGTGGACTCGGCGTACGACATCAGCGAGCGGTCCGGCATGGTGAGCACGGTGATGGGCAGGCTGAACGGTCTGCGCTCGCCCATCGAGAACGGCGCGATCTGCAACACGGTGTTCGGCAGCTCCGCGAACTCGAGCAAGCGCGCCAACTGAGCCTCCGTGACGGCGGGAGACCCCATGGGGCGGCGGATACATCCCTCGTCAAGTACCGCGAGGATCAGGGGCGATGGCGACCGCACGAGGGAGGTCTGGCGCCTTGCCACCAGCCCGACGCGCTCGTCGGCCTGCTCAGGGGTGATCGCTTCCCGTCGCACTGCGTCTGCTTCGAGCGCCGCGGCGTACTCCAGCGTCTGAAGCAGACCAGGGATGACGCCCACCTCGTACAGCCTGATCTCCGAGGCTCGCGCTTCGTACGCGACGTACTCCGGGAACCCTCCGATGAGCGCTGTTTGCCGCACAGCCAGGCTCTGACGCTCGAACCTGTCCCCAGTGCCAAACACCCTGTCAACGCTTGCAGCAAATCGGCGAGTTGGAGGGCGTCTGCCAGTTTCCACGGCGGAAATATGCGTTCCCGAGCATCCGATGCGTGCGGCCAGCTCGTCCTGCGTCCAGCCTCGTTCATCTCTCAGCAGGCGCAGGCGCTGCCCGAACTGCGCACTCGGCGATTCCTCAGGGTCCAACTCTTTCCGATTCAACGGCCACCGCCCGATTCCCCGAACAACTTGTGCAAGTTGAAGACCTTCCGACTCTAGGCCACGCTGATCCCCCTTGGTAGCGGAACCGTTACGGAGAGGAGTGGCTCGTGTGTGCGGAAGGCGACCCCCTGGGTGAGCAGAAGCCCCAACAAGTCCCGTCCACAGGAACCCTGTTGGTGGACACCGGCCGTCGTGACCAGGTCGGGGAGTTCCGGGGGACGGCCGGCCCCTACTGGTCGTTGCGGCCGGTCAGCGGCGGCAGGGAGTGGGAGGCGGAACCTGCGAACATTCGGGAGCCGAGCCCCATGGAACGGTTGCGGGCCGAGATCGCGCGGTGCAACGCCCGGAGCGAGGGGCGGATCCTGTGACCGGCGAGGTGAACACCTCACCCGAACAAGCGAGTTACCGGTGCGAGGCACTCGCCGAAGGGCTCGTGTGCGAGACCGGCGAAACGGCGCGGTACGTCCTGGGCACCTTCTGGACGATCTCCCCCGTTCTCGCGCTGCGCTGGCTCGGCGGACAGGCCCTGTGGATCGTGGACCTGCTCGATCTCGTCGACCACCTCGCCGAACTCCGCGCCTGGTACGAGGACCGCGAGAGCCAGCGCACCGCCCACGCGCACATCAAGGGCGGAGCCCCGCTGCTCGTCGTCGTCCCGGACGAGGACTGCACATACACGCTGTCCGTACGGTCCGTGGCGCAAGACCCCCCGTCCGCCCCGCCCGGCGCGCGCGACGGGGCCGGAGCTGGTCTGCTGGTTCCGGGGGCCGTCCACCCGTAACCCGGAGAGATCCAGATGAGTGTCTCCAGCACCTACCGTGCCGCGCAGGCCACCGCCGCGGGCGGTCCATTCGAGATCGTCGAGCGTGCGGTGCCGCAGCCGGGTCCGGGGCATGTCCGGGTGTCCGTGGACGCCTGCGGGGTCTGCCACAGCGACGCGCTCTTCGTGAACGCCGCGCTGCCGGGCGTGCGGTTCCCGGTGGTCCCCGGGCACGAGATCGCGGGCCGGATCGAGGAGCTCGGCGAGGGCACGCAGGACGTCTGGCACGTGGGCGACCGGGTGGCGGTGGGCTGGTTCGGCGGCAGTTGCCGCCACTGCACACCGTGCAGGCGGGGCGACTTCATGGTCTGCGAGAACCTGAAGGTGCCCGGGTGGGCGTACGACGGTGGCTACGCCGAGAGCGTGGTCGTCCCGGCGGACGCCCTGGCCCGGATCCCCGACGCGCTGTCCGCGGTCGAGGCGGCGCCGATGGGGTGCGCGGGGGTGACCACGTTCAACGGGCTGCGGCGCAGCGCCGCCCGGCCCGGGGACCTGGTCGCCGTGCTCGGCATCGGCGGTCTCGGACACCTGGGTGTGCAGTACGCGGCGGCGATGGGTTTCGAGACGGTGGCGATCGCCCGCGGGGCCGCCAAGGCCGACTTCGCGAAGGAGCTCGGCGCGCACCACTACATCGACAGCACCGCGGGCACCGGCGTGGCCGACGCGTTGCAGGCCCTGGGCGGCGCCCGGGTCGTGCTGGCCACCGCCGCCAACTCCGCCGCCATCACCGCGACCGTGGAGGGGCTCGCGCCGCGCGGCGAGCTGGTGGTCATCGGGGCGGACCCGGAGCCGCTGGGGATCAGCCCGAACCAGTTGCTGATGTCGGGCAAGGTCGTCCGGGGCCACCCGTCCGGCACCGCGCAGGACGTGCAGGACACCCTGGCGTTCAGCGCCCTGCACGGCATCCGCCCGATGACCGAGACCGTGCCGCTGGACGGCGCGGAGGCCGCGTACCAGAAGATGATGTCCGGCGCGGCCCGGTTCCGGATGGTGCTCACCACCGCCTGAGGCCCGCACCGGTACCGAGGGCCGGCAACCGTGCTCGGCGAGCCCTCCGGATCTTCCCGAGGGGCCACCGCCACCGACGTCGCGCCGTGAAGACCGCCGGCCCGGCTCTTCGCTCCACCCGCTTGCCGGTCAGCCGGGCAGCGGAGGATCCGACGAGGACCGAGCCCTCCCGCCGGCGAGCTACCGGGACGGATCGGTGTCGTAGTCGTGCCGGGCCCGCTCGACCTTGTCCAGGTTGCCGGCAGCCCATTCCGCGAGGTGCGCGAAGAGTGGGGCCAGGCTGCGGCCCAGCTCGCTGATCTCGTACTCGACCCGAGGGGGGACCTCCGGGTGGCACGTACACACGACCATGCGCCCGGAGAGCAGCTCTCCGCGACGGTCCCGCCCGCTCGGGTGGCAACAACCGTGCTGATTCGACACGGGAGTTGTTCGTGTTTGTAGTGACGGGTGCAACCGGCAACGTCGGCCGATCGCTCGTGCGGGCCCTCGCGGCAGCCGGTGCACAGGTGACCGCGACATCCCGGGGGATCTCGGATGCGGATGTGCCGGAGGGCGTCGAATACACGCGGGCGGACCTGGTCGAGCCCGAGAGCCTTCGGCCCGTATTCGACGGAGCCGACGCGCTGTTCCTCCAGAACGGCGGCCCCAGCGCACATCTGCTGAGCCCGCAGGACATCCTCGACGTCGCCAAGGCCGGCGGCGTCGGGCGGGTCGTCCTGCTGTCCTCCCAGGGAGTCGCGACCCGGCCCGGGTCGGCCTCCCGCGGCGGCACGGCACGCGCCATCGAGGAGGCCGTCCAGCGATCAGGCATGGCCTGGACGATCCTGCGGCCCGGCGGCTTCAACTCCAACGCGTACGCCTGGGCCGAGTCGGTCCGCGCCCGAAGGACCGTCGCCGCGCCGTCCGCCGGCATCGGACTGCCGACCATCGACCCGGACGACATCGCCGAGGTCGCCGCCACAACCCTGCGGGAGGACGGCCACGCCGGACAGATCTACGAGCTGACCGGACCCGCGCTCAACACACCTCGTCGGCAGACCGAGGCGATCGCCGACGCACTCGGCCAACCCGTCCGGTTCATCGAGCAGACCCGCGACGAGGCCCGCGCGCAGATGCTGCGGTTCATGCCCGAGCCCGTGGTCGGGACCACGCTGACCATCCTCGGCGAGCCCGCCCCCGCCGAACAGCGCATCAGCCCCGACGTCGAGCGGGTCCTCGGCCGCGCGCCCCGCACCTTCGCCGACTGGGCCCGGCGCCACATCGCCGCCTTCCGATAGGCCCCGGCTCCGGCCGAGGCATTCCTGCGCGATCCATGCGCGTCCTCGCCGGCACGGGACTGCCGCCGCAGACGAAGCCGTACATCCATCCGCCGCTCCAGGAGCGGATGGAAAGGAATCAGCCACATTCTGACGCCATCTCGGCCAGCGGCGGCCACCCCTCCCTCAGCACTCTGTTCGAACACGATGTGTTCGAACCCGACCTGGACACTCTCTTCGAATTCGGGCTTCGCGGGACGCCGGACGGCATCGCGGTGATGCCCGGCGAAACGTCCGCTTAACGAACATGACCTTTCCGGCAACGAACGACTTCCGGCCAACTTGTTGACGCGGTCCTGACAGGAACGGCCTCCGGCTGACACTCTTCACCCCGTTCTGCGCACTTCTCGCTCACCCCGGGCGGCTCACCTGGCCGCCGGCACCCCCCTCGCAGAAGGAGTCCGCGTGAGATCCACGCCCAGCCGTCGTGCCACCGCGACCGGCGCTCTGATAGCCGCAGCAGCCCTCATCGCAGTCGGAGTCCAGACCGGTACAGCCACTGCCACCCCCGGCAGCACGACCTCGGCGGTACCGGCTTACGCCGGCGTCGACCAGGGTTCCCTCGCCAAGCAGCTCTCCCCGTCCCAGCGCGCCGAGCTGATCCGCGAAGCCGACGCCGGCAAGGCGGCCACGGCCAAGGACCTCGGTCTCGGATCCCAGGAAAAGCTCGTCGTCCGGGATGTCATCCAGGACAACGACGGCACCACGCACACGCGTTACGAGCGCACCTTCGCCGGGCTCCCGGTGCTCGGCGGCGACCTGGTCGTCAAGGAGTCCAAGGCCGGGGCGACCCAGGCCGTCACCAAGGCCTCCAAGGTGACCAGCGGTCAGCTGAAGGCCGTGGACCTGAAGGCGGACGTCGCGCCCGCCAAGGCGGAGTCGCAGGCGCTCGGCCTCGCCAAGGCCGACGGCTCCAAGAAGGCCGAGGCCGACCGGGCACCGCGCAAGGTGGTCTGGATGGCGCAGGGCAAGCCGCAGCTCGCCTACGAGACCGTCGTCGGCGGCCTCCAGCAGGACGGCACCCCCAACGAGCTGCACGTCATCACGGACGCGGCCACCGGGGCGAAGCTGTACGAGTGGCAGGGTGTCGAGAACGGCACCGGCAACACCCAGTACAACGGCCAGGTCACCCTCGGCACCGCCCCGTCGTACACGCTGACCGACACGGGCCGCGGCAACCACAAGACCTACAACCTGAACCACGGGTCGTCCGGCACCGGGACGCTGTTCACCAACTCCACGGACGTGTGGGGCAATGGCAACCCGTCGAACGCCGAGACGGCCGCCGCGGACGCCCACTACGGCGCGGCCGAGACCTGGGACTACTACAAGAACGTGCACGGCCGCACCGGTATCCGCGGTGACGGTGTCGGCGCGTACTCCCGCGTCCACTACGGCAACGCCTACGTCAACGCCTTCTGGCAGGACAGCTGCTTCTGCATGACGTACGGCGACGGCGAGGGCAACGTCAAGCCGCTGACCTCGCTCGACGTGGCCGCGCACGAGATGTCGCACGGTGTCACCGCCGCCACCGCCAACCTGGTCTACAGCGGCGAGTCCGGTGGCCTCAACGAGGCGACCAGCGACATCTTCGCCGCGGGCGTGGAGTTCTACTCCAACACCACCGCGGACCCGGGCGACTACCTCGTCGGCGAGAAGATCGACATCAACGGCGACGGCACTCCGCTGCGCTACATGGACAAGCCGAGCAAGGACGGCGCGTCCAAGGACGCGTGGTACTCGGGCATCGGCAACATCGACGTCCACTACTCCTCGGGCCCGGCGAACCACTTCTTCTACCTGCTCTCCGAGGGCAGCGGCGCCAAGGTCGTCAACGGGGTCTCCTACGACTCCCCGACCTCCGACGGCCTGCCGGTGACCGGCATCGGCCGCGCCAAGGCCGAGCAGATCTGGTTCAAGGCGCTCACCACCAAGTTCACCTCCACCACCAACTACGCGGCGGCCCGTACCGGCACCCTCGCCGTGGCCGGTGAGCTGTACGGCACGACCAGCGCCGAGTACAAGGCCGTCGGCGACGCCTGGGCGGCCATCAACGTCGGCACCCGTGACGGCGGCAACCCGGACCCGGGCGGCAAGGTCTTCGAGAGCAAGACGACGGTCGCCATCCCGGACCGCGGTGCGGCCGTCTACAGCTCGGTCAACGTCACCGGTGTCACCGGCAACGCGCCCAGCACCCTCAAGGTTGACGTGGACATCACCCACACCTACCGCGGTGACCTGGTCGTCGACCTCGTCGCCCCGGACGGCACGGCCTACCGGCTGAAGAACTCCTCGGCCGGCGACCCGGCGGACGACGTCCGCGGCACCTACACGGTCAACGCGTCGTCCGAGGTCGCCAACGGCACCTGGAAGCTCAAGGTCCAGGACGTCTACTCGGGTGACACGGGCAAGATCAACAGCTTCAAGCTCACCTTCTGAACCCCTCACCGGTCATGACCCGGTGACCACCGCCCGGCAGGAGCTCACGCCCCTGCCGGGCGGTTCCGTGTCGGTGCCCGGCGGGCTCCCGGCTCGACAGCGGCCGAGAACCCACCTGCGACACGCACTCATGGCCATCGCCGTGTGCTCCGGTGTCTTCCGCGGCTCATCTGCGGTGGCGGTCCCCCAGACGCTCGAGCTGGGTGCCCCGGACCTCGGCGCGTACGCCGATCAGGAGTCGGCTGAGGTAGCCCAGGTCTTCGATGAGCTGGGCGTAGTCCCGCTGCGCCTGGATGTCACGGAACTCGACCCGGCGCTCCGCCTGCTGAGTGTCCTCTCCCATGTGTTCGAGGTTCACGGCCTGGTAGTGCAGCCGGTCCTCGCGGTGCTCGTGCACCTTGTCGCGCAGTGTCTGGGTGGCGTCGGCGTGCAGGGGGAGGTCCACCAGGTGCGCCTGGAGGTCCTGGATCGCCTTCGTCAGGTTCGTGTGGCCGGACCGTGCTTCGTCGCGGATCTCGGTGAGCCGGTCCAGCAGGGCCGACAGGTGGTCGCCGGGGAGATCGCCGGTCCACGGCGCGTTCACCGTGTCGGCCTCACGCTCTCCGGAGCCGAACTCCTTCACCCATTCCTCCCAGTCGGTCTCCCACTTCCGCATGGACTCGATGAACAGCTCGACGCTTCCGCCGAACGTCGTCCTGCTGTCCAGGGAGAGGTGCCCGCCGCCGCCGAACCGGGACTGGTCCACCGCGAGCCCCACGCTCTCAGCGGCCTCGAAGATGTGGGTACGGACGATGGACCTGATGTGGTTGGCGCCCAGTCCATCGATGGAGAGCGGGGCGGTGCGGGTTTCGAGGCAGCCGTCATCCATGGTGATCTCCCACCACCACGTGGAGTTGCCGTTGGTGTAGGTGAACCGGAATCCGGGGCGCGCCTTCACGGTGACGCCCGTCACCGTCAGAGCGAATCCCCCCGGCGCCGGAAGCCCGACCACCCGGTCCCGCCACGCTCCCGCCTTGTTCGACGCGTAGGTGAGGGTCCGCTCGGCATTGGCATCCTCCACCCCGGTCAGCCCGCCGGTGTCCACCCGGAGCGGATAGGCCGGGTTCTTGCCGATACCCGCTTGGCCGTTGAGAACGGAGTCGCTGAAGGTGAACTCGGTGCCGACCAGGCTCTCCCCCAGCGGCGCGGTCCAGTCCTGCTCGGAAGAGGTCTTCGCCAGCTCGGACTCCTCCTCCATGATGTTCAGGCAGCGGAGTATCACGGTGATGTCCGTCGCCTCGGCCGGGGCGGTGCCGTTCACCCGACGCAGGACCTCGACCATTTTCAGCCCCGCCCAGGCCGGATCGGCACGCCGCATCTCCTTGAACGCGCGCGTCATCTCCTCCTGGCCCACGGTCTCGCTCTGCTCCACCGTACGTGCGTAACGAGTCGCTATCTCCTTGAAGTTGGCCCGTACATAGGCCTGAGCCGTTGCCTTCCACTCGGTCTCGTTGCCGACGGGGTCGGGGGCCATGAAACGCTGGACCGTCATGCCCGGACCGTGTGTCCCGCCCGCCCCGGCGGACTCGTGCCCGGGCGGCACGGGGCGTGTGCCCGATCGGGACAGGGCGCGGTGTGCGTTGGCCTCCGCCTCCTGCTCGAAGCGGTCGGACGGGTCGCTGATCGAAAGGCCGTCGCCGTGATCCGTACCGGCCACCGGGCCCCGGCGCTGCTGGATCACATGGGTCAGCTCATGGGCGAGGGTGTGCCGGTCCCCGCCCCCCTCGCCGATGACGACGTGGCTGCCGGAGGTGTAGGCGCGGGCACCCACCTCGCCCGCGGAGGCCTTGGCAGCGGCATCGGTGTGCAGGCGCACATCGGAGAAATCCGCGCCCAGCCGCGATTCCATGTCGCTGCGGGTCGCGTCGTCCAGCGGACGGCCGGGCGTGCGCAGCACCTCGTGGACGGCGGAGCGCTGCACCGCGGGCTGCTCGTCCGGCTGATGGCCGCAGCCGGCGGAGTGCTGGTGCCGGTCCTCGGCGGCCCGGAGGAGCATCTGGAGAACGACGGCGTTGCCTACCGTGGCCTGACGGCCCAACAGGCCGCCCCGGGGAACTGCCTGCGATGGTGAGGGGGCCGGGGCACGGCGTGTGGGGGCTGCGGTGTCCCGCTTCTTCTCATGGTCGCGCAAGGGAGCCTCACCTCTGGTTCGTTCTGTCGACTCCCTCTGCATACGCGGCGCGATCCGCCGGCACCAGGGACGGACGGGCAGCATCGGGCGGCCGGGCGGGCAGAGACGGGGCGGCATGACGACACGATCGACAACGGACACCTCAATAGCCGCACTGGACTTAGACCAGCCCCGAGCGTGCCCGTTGATCACGCCGACGCGCCGGTGAACCCCGAGATCCCCGACACGGCCGAGCTCAGCGCATCAGCACCCCCGCGCCGTCGCCCGCCGCCTCCGCAGGCAGCGCCACCAGGCCGAGCTCCGCCCCGGTCGCCAGCAGCGGGTGGGCCGGGAGCACCCGCACCGTGTAGCCGTACGGCCCCGTGCGGTCGAGGGCGAGCGGTCCCTCGTAGAGCCAGCGGCCCTCCAGGTCCTGGCCCCCGGCCGGCTTCAGCGGGAAGACCTGGGCGTCCGAGATCCCGTCGGCGGCGTCCACCCGGCCGGCCACCGCCTGCACCTCCACGTCGTCCGGATCGAGCACCCCGAGGGCGACCCTGGCCCGGAGCAGCAGCGTCGAACCCAGCTCGGCCGAGCCGTCCGCCGCGGTGGGCGCCACGGCCTCCACGTGGTCGACGGCCACCCGGGGCCAGGCGGCACGGACCCGGGCCTTCCAGTCGGCCAGCCGGCGCGCCGTCCCGGGGTCCAGCGCGCGCCGGGCGTGCGCGGCGGGCGCGTACAGCCGTTCCACGTACTCGCAGACCATCCGGTCGGCCAGCACCTTCGGACCCAGCGTGCCCAGCGTGCGGCGGACCATCTCGATCCAGCGCCCCGGAAGCCCCTCCTCGCCGCCCCGGTCGTAGAAGCGCGGCGCGACCCGGTCCTCGATCAGCTCGTAGAGGGCTGCCGCCTCCAGATCGTCGCGGCGGTCCTCGTCCAGGGCCAGGGCGTCGGCGGTCGGGATCGCCCAGCCGAAGTCCGGCTCGAACCACTCGTCCCACCAGCCGTCGAGCACCGAGAGGTTGAGGCAGCCGTTGAGCGCCGCCTTCATGCCGCTCGTACCGCAGGCCTCCAGCGGGCGCAGCGGGTTGTTCAGCCATACGTCGCAGCCCGGGTAGAGCTTCCGCGCCATGGCCATGCCGTAGTCCGGCAGGAACACGATGCGGTGGCGCACCCGGGGGTCGTCGGAGAACCGCACCAGCTCCTGCACCAGCCGCTTCCCGCCGTCATCGGCGGGGTGGGCCTTGCCTGCGACAACGATCTGGATCGGACGGTCCGGGTGGAGCAGCAGCTCCCGGAGCCGGTCGCGGTCGCGCAGCATCAGCGTCAGCCGTTTGTACGAGGGGACGCGGCGGGCGAAGCCGATGGTCAGTACGTCCGGGTCCAGCACGGAGTCGATCCAGCCGAGCTCGGCCGGCTCCGCGCCCCGGGCCCGCCAGGAGGCGTGCAGCCGCTCGCGGACCTCGGTGACCAGCTGTGCGCGCAGCGACCGGCGCAGCTCCCACAGCTCGCGGTCGGGGACCTCGGCGGCGGAGTCCCAGCGTCCGGGTGTGCCGCCGTAGCGGTTGCGCAGCCGGAAGACCTCGGGCGCGACCCAGGTGGGCGCGTGGACCCCGTTGGTCACCGAGGTGACCGGCACCTCGGCCGGGTCGAAGCCCGGCCACAGTCCGGCGAACATCTCCCGGCTGACCGAGCCGTGGAGGGTGGAGACCCCGTTGGCCCGCTGGGCGAGCCGCAGTCCCATCACCGCCATGTTGAAGACGCCCGGTTCTCCGCCGGGGTAGGTCTCCGTGCCCAGTTGCAGGATGCGTTCGGCGGACACGCCCGGGAGTTCGCCGTCGTCGCCCAAGTGCCGGGCGACGAGTTCGCGGTCGAAGCGGTCGATCCCGGCGGGCACGGGTGTGTGGGTGGTGAAGACGGTGCCGGCCCGGACGGACTCCATCGCGGAGTCGAAGTCCAGGCCGCTGCCGGAGAGTTCCCGGATGCGTTCGAGGCCGAGGAAGCCGGCGTGCCCCTCGTTGGTGTGGAACACCTCGGGCTCGGGGTGTCCGGTGAGGCGGCAGTACGTGCGCACGGCGCGCACCCCGCCGATGCCGAGGAGCATCTCCTGGAGCAGCCGGTGCTCGCTGCCGCCGCCGTACAGCCGGTCGGTCACCTCGCGTTCGCCCGGCGCGTTCTCCTCCACGTCGGAGTCGAGCATCAGCAGCGGTACGCGGCCGACCCGGGCCTGCCAGATGTGGGCGTGCAGCGAACGGCCGCCGGGCAGGGCCAGTACCACCCGGCTCGGGGTGCCGTCGGCCTCGCGCACCAGGGTGACCGGGAGCTCGTTCGGGTCGAGCACCGGATAGTGCTCCTGCTGCCAGCCGTCGCGCGACAGGCTCTGGCGGAAGTAGCCGTGCCGGTAGAGCAGGCCGACCCCGACGAGGGGGACGCCGAGGTCGCTGGCGGCCTTGAGGTGGTCGCCGGCGAGGATGCCGAGCCCGCCGGAGTACTGCGGCAGCGCCGCGGTCACCCCGAATTCGGGCGAGAAGTAGGCGATGGCGGCCGGGAGTTCCGCGCCCAGCTCCAGTTGTTCCTGGTACCACCTGGGTCCGTCCAGGTAGTCCCGGAGGTCCTGGGACGCCTCGGCCAGCCGGTGCAGGAACTGCTGGTCCCGGGCCAGCTCGGCGAGCCGGCCCGCGGACACGGCACCGAGCAGCCGCACGGGGTCGGAGTCCGCCGCCTCCCGGGTCTCCGGGTCGACGGCCTGGAACAGCTCACGGGTCTCGGTGTGCCAGGACCAGCGCAGATTGCGGGCGAGGTCGCTGAGAGGTTGAAGGGAGTCGGGGAGGACGGGACGCACGGTGAATCGACGAATGGCCTTCACGTGTTCCACCTTCGCAGGGGACGTACGGATCCGACGGGACGCACCGCGGTGCGTCCCCCACGCCCGTTCCGGCACATCGGCCACACAGGTAATGGCCGATTCCCTTCCCCCGTTCGGCCTTGTGGCGCTCCGCACCAGAAGGAAAGCTGCCCAGTGGCGTCCAAAGAGCCATCGGCGGCCCGCGAACGCGGGTCGGTGTCCGACGCGAAACAGGTCGTCGGAGATACGCCCGAGCAATTGACAAATCACCGGATCGGCCCACCGGGAATCACGGAAAGGCCTCTCCGGTACACAGCCCGAGTGCGCACCGGGTGCCATGTGAACGATTCCCGGACGCAGCACGAATGCGAGGCATCCACGAGCCGGTTTTCATCCGGTTCACATCCGCGAAACATACCCGTGCCCCAGCCATTCGACTGCCATTCGAGTGAATGCGGACAGGAGCGGCCATGCCCACACACCGTCAGTCGTCAATGGAGCAGCTAGAAAGGACGGACCCCATCGGTCGCGGTGCGCGCATTTCGCGCACCGCCGCTGTGCCGCGCCCCGTTCAGCCCGAGCCCGAGTCCCCGCCCCAGTCACAGCCCCGGCCCCCGTCCCCGTCCCCAGGTGATTCCATGATCGGTCGCATTCCCGTCCTCGACGTCCGTCCCCTCGTCGACTGCGGCAGAAGGCCCGCCAAGGCCGTTGCCGGTGAGACCTTCCAGGTCACCGCGACCGTCTTCCGCGAGGGCCATGAAGCCGTCGCCGCCAACGTGGTCCTGGTGGACCCCGGCGGGCGCCCCGGTCCCTGGACCCCGATGCGCGAGCTGGCCCCCGGCACCGACCGCTGGGGGGCCGACGTCACCCCGGATTCGGAGGGCCGCTGGACGTATACGGTCGAGGCCTGGAGCGATCCGGTCGCCACCTGGCGGCAGCACGCCGGGATCAAGATTCCGGCCGGGACCGACACCGCGCTCGTCCTGGCGGAGGGTGCCGAGCTGTACGAGCGGGCCGCCGGGGGCGTGCCGAAGCGGGACGGGCGCGAGGCGGTGCTGGCCGCCGTGGACGCGCTGCGCGACAGGTCCCGTCCGGCCGCCGCCCGGCTGGCCGCGGCGCTCGCCCCGAAGGCGCTGGCCGCGCTCGCCCGTCATCCGCTGCGCGAACTGGTCAGCGCGTCCGGGCCGTTGCCGCTGGCGGTGGAGCGCCGGCGGGCCCTGTTCGGCTCCTGGTACGAGCTGTTCCCCCGCTCGGAGGGCGCCAGGGTCGAGCGGGCCGGTCCGCCCGCGAGGCGGAAGGGCGGGACGGGGCGGGCGGCGAAGGTCCCGACAAGGATCGTCGGCGGCACCTTCCGCACGGCCGCCGAACGGCTGCCCGCGGTCGCCGCGATGGGATTCGACGTGGTCTACCTGCCACCCGTCCACCCGATCGGGACCACCCACCGCAAGGGCCCCAACAACGCGCTCTCCGCCGCCCCGCACGACGTGGGCGTGCCGTGGGCGATCGGCTCGGCCGAGGGCGGCCACGACGCCGTCCATCCCGAACTCGGCACCCTCGACGACTTCGATCATTTCGTCCGGACCGCCCGCGACCTGCGCATGGAGATCGCCCTGGATTTCGCGCTCCAGTGTTCTCCCGACCACCCCTGGGTGGAGAAACACCCGGAGTGGTTCCACCACCGCGTGGACGGCACGATCGCCCATGCCGAGAATCCGCCGAAGAAATACCAGGACATCTACCCGATCGCCTTCGACAGGGATCTGCGCGGACTGGTCGCCGAGACGGTACGCATTCTGCGGTTCTGGATGGATCACGGCGTACGGATCTTCCGCGTCGACAATCCGCACACCAAGCCGGTGATCTTCTGGGAGAAGGTGATCGCGGACGTCAACAAGACCGATCCCGATGTGATCTTCCTGGCCGAGGCATTCACCCGGCCCGCGATGATGAAGACCCTCGCGGCCATCGGCTTCCAGCAGTCCTACACATATTTCACCTGGCGCAATACCCGGCAGGAAATCACCGAATACGTCACGGAGTTGTCGGGCGAGACCGCTTCCTACATGCGGCCCAACTTCTTCGTGAACACCCCGGACATCCTGTCCGGCTATCTCCAGGACGGAGGCCGCCCGGCCTTCGAGGCGCGGGCCGTCCTCGCCGCGACCCTCTCCCCCTCCTGGGGTGTGTACGCGGGCTACGAGCTGTGCGAGAACACCCCGGCCGGGCCCGGCAGTGAGGAGTACCGCGACTCGGAGAAGTACCAGATCCGGCTCAGGGACTGGGAGTCCGCCGAGCGCGAGGGCCGTTCACTGGCCCCGCTCATCACCACGCTCAACCGCGTCAGACGCCGCAACCCGGCTCTGCAGCAGCTGCGCGACGTGCACTTCCACTCCACCGACAACGACGCGCTGATCGCGTACAGCAAGCGTTCGGGTTCGAACATCGTTCTGGTGGTCGTCAACCTCGACCCGCACCACACCCACGAGGCCACGGTCTCGTTGGACATGCCGCGACTCGGCCTCGACCGGCACGAGCGCGTGCCGGTGCGCGACGAGCTCACCGGCGATACCTATCACTGGGGCAGGACCTTCTATGTGCGTCTGGAGCCGGGCGTCACGCCCGCGCACATCGCCGTCCTGCGACCGTCCCCGCCGACCGGAGGGTCACCCACACCATGATCGTCAATGAGCCTGTCCACGACACGTTCGAGGACACCCCGGCCAAGGACCGCGATCCCGACTGGTTCAAGCGTGCCGTCTTCTACGAGGTCCTCGTCAGGTCCTTCCAGGACTCCAACGGCGACGGCATCGGCGACCTCAAGGGCATCACCGCCAAACTGGACTATCTCCAGTGGCTGGGCGTCGACTGCCTCTGGCTGCCGCCGTTCTTCAAGTCGCCGCTGCGCGACGGCGGTTACGACGTCTCCGACTACACCGCCGTGCTGCCGGAGTTCGGCGATCTGGCCGACTTCGTGGAGTTCGTCGACGCCGCGCACCAGCGCGGCATGCGCGTGATCATCGACTTCGTCATGAACCACACGAGCGATCAGCACGACTGGTTCCAGCAGTCCCGCACCGACCCCGAGGGACCGTACGGCGACTACTACGTCTGGGCCGACGACGACAAGCAGTTCCCGGACGCCCGGATCATCTTCGTCGACACCGAGACGTCCAACTGGACCTTCGACCCGGTGCGCAAGCAGTACTACTGGCACCGGTTCTTCTCCCACCAGCCGGATCTCAACTACGAGAACCCGGCGGTGCAGGAGGAGATCATCTCCGCGCTCCGCTTCTGGCTGGACCTCGGCATCGACGGCTTCCGGGTCGACGCCGTGCCGTACCTCTACCAGCGGGAGGGCACCAACTGCGAGAACCTCCCCGAGACCCACGGCTTCCTCAAGCGGGTCCGCAAGGAGATCGACGCGCACTACCCGGACACCGTGCTGCTCGCCGAGGCCAACCAGTGGCCGGAGGACGTCGTCGACTACTTCGGCGCGTACGAGGCCGGCGGAGACGAGTGCCACATGGCGTTCCACTTCCCCGTGATGCCCCGGATCTTCATGGCGGTGCGGCGCGAGAGCCGCTACCCGGTCTCCGAGATCCTGGCGAAGACACCGGCGATCCCGAAGAACTGCCAGTGGGGCATCTTCCTGCGCAACCACGACGAACTCACCCTCGAAATGGTCACGGACGAAGAACGCGACTACATGTACGCGGAGTACGCCAAGGATCCGCGGATGCGGGCCAACATCGGCATCCGGCGGCGGCTCGCACCGCTGCTGGACAACGACCGCAACCAGATCGAGCTGTTCACCGCGCTGCTGCTGTCACTGCCCGGCTCCCCGATCCTCTACTACGGGGACGAGATCGGGATGGGCGACAACATCTGGCTCGGCGACCGGGACGCCGTACGCACCCCGATGCAGTGGACGCCCGACCGCAACGCCGGGTTCTCCTCCAGCGACCCGGGGCGGCTCTACCTCCCCACGATCATGGATCCGGTCTACGGCTACCAGGTCACCAACGTCGAGGCGGCGATGGCGTCCCCCTCGTCGCTGCTGCACTGGACGCGGCGGATGATCGAGATCCGCAAGCAGAATCCCGCCTTCGGTCTCGGCTCGTACAACGAACTGCCGTCGTCGAACCCGGCCGTGCTCGCCTTCACCCGTGAGCACGGGGACGATCTCGTGCTGTGCGTGCACAACTTCTCGCGGTTCGCGCAGCCGACCGAGCTCGATCTGCGGTCGTTCGAGGGGCGTCATCCGGTGGAGCTGATCGGCGGGGTGCGCTTCCCCGCCATCGGCAAGTGGCCCTACCTGCTGACTCTCGCGGGACACGGTTTCTACTGGTTCCGGCTGCGCAAGGACGCGCCGCCGAGCTGACCGGACAGCACGTCGTACCACCAGATCGCGGGGCGGTTTCCGCCGCCCCGCACGGGGCACCCTCCCCCGCATCGCACACTTACAGCCCCTTCCGGGCCCCATTCGGCTTTTCGATCCCACCGGGTCGAGTCCGTACGGACCATCCTGACCCGACACGTCCCGCACAGCCGGACAGCTATTGCCGCAATCCGGGACACTCTTCGCATCCTGTGGTGTGCCCGGGGAAAGGACGCGATGTCATGTCGGAGGCTGCATCCCTTCGGATCGCCCTGGCCGACAGCCCAGCCCTGCTCCCGTCTCTCGCCCCCCTGCTGCACGACTGGCTGCCCCGGCAGCGGTGGTTCGCGGGCAAGGGACGGCCGGTCACCGCGTTCTCGCTGGTGTCGGCAACCGAGATACTGCCGGTGAGCACCGGTTCCGTCGCCGCCGGAACCGGAACCGGACTGCTCCATCTGCTGGTCCGGGTCCATCAGCCGGCCACACCCGCGCAGTCGCCGGACGACTGCTACCAACTGCTGCTCGGCGTACGGGCGGTGCTGCCGCCCCGGCTGGCGCCCGCGCTCATCGGCCGGGTGACCGAGGGGCCGTTGACCGGCCGCACCGTCTACGAGGCGCTGCACGATCCGCGCCTGGCCGAACTCCTGCTGGAACGATTCCGTACCCCCGGCACCCTGGGCTCGCTGCGCTTCGACCGGAACGGCCCGGCCATCGCGGCGGGGCTCGCACCGCGGCTGCTGGAGACCGAGCAGTCCAACACCTCGCTGGTCTACGGCGACGCCTACATCCTCAAGATCTTCCGCCGGATCTTCCCGGGCACCAACCCCGATCTGGAGCTGCCGCTCGCGCTGGCGCGGGAGGGTTGCGGACGGGTGCCCGCCCCCGTCGCCTGGTTCGAGGCCGCCACCGCCGCGGAGCCGCTCACCCTCGGGGTCCTCCAGCCGTTCCTGAGCGGTGCGCAGGACGGCTGGCAGCTCTCGCTGCGCGCCCTGGCGGCGGGCCGGGACTTCACCGTCGAGGCCCACGCGCTGGGCCGGGCCACCGCCGAGGTGCACACCGCGCTGGCCGCCGCCCTGCCGACGCCCGCCCTGCACCGCGCCCAGACGGAGCACCTGGCCGCCGCGATGGTGCGCCGGCTGGAGGCCGCCGCCCAGGCGGTACCGGATCTCGTGCCGTACGTCCCCGGGCTGCGTACCGCCTTCGACGCGGTGGCCGCGCTCGGGCACCGGGGGCGCGACTGGGCGGCCCAGCGGGTGCACGGCGATCTCCATCTCGGCCAGACGCTCCGCGGGGCCGACGGTTTCTGGTCACTGATCGACTTCGAGGGCGAACCGGCCAAGCCGCTGCCCGAGCGCCGCCGGCCGCAGCTCCCGGTGCGGGACATCGCCGGGATGCTCCGCTCCTTCGACTACGCGGCCCGCTCGCACCGCCCGTGGAACGCCGACTGGGCGTCCCGCTGCCGGACCGCCTACTGCGAGGGGTACGCCCGCGCCTCGGGCGCCGACCCGCGCGGCGAACCGGAGTTGCTGCGCGCCCACGAGACCGACAAGGCGGTGTACGAGGTGCTGTACGAGGCACGGCACCGGCCCGACTGGCTGCCGGTCCCGATGGCCGCGATCCACCGCCTGGCCGCCGCCGACGACTGACGGCCCGGACGCCGCCGCGCGTCCGCGGCCCGGCGACCGCCGTACCCGCCCCACCGCCCGGCCCCGCCCCGCTCCGCCGACCCCCTCCGAGGAGGCTGTCCCCGTGACCGCCCGCAAGCCGTCCCGCGAAACGCCCGCACCCACCGAGGCCCCCCGGATCCTGCCACCGGCACCCGGAGCGACGGCTTCCCCGGCGCCTCCGGCTCCCCCGGCCGGACCGGCGTCCCCGGCAGAACCGGCAGAACCGGCCGAGGCGGTGGCGGTGGCGGCGCCGCCGTCGCCGGAACCGGCCGCCCCGGCCGGACGGAAGAAGCCGGCGACCGAGCGGTCCGGCGCCGCGCCGCCGCGCCCCCGCCGTAACACCGCCGCCCGCGGCGTACGGCAGGCGCTCCCCCTCGACGACGGCGACCGGGGCCGGCTGCTCGCCGGTGAGCACCATGCCCCGCACGACCTGCTCGGTGCCCACCCGGTCCGCGGCGGGGTGACCTTCCGGGTGCTGCGCCCGCACGCCCGGTCGGTGACCGTGCTCGCCAAGGGGCTGCGGGCGCAGCTGCACGACGACGGCGACGGGTTCTTCTCCGGGCTGCTGCCGATGCCCACGCTGCCCGAGTACCGGCTCCTGGTCGCCTACGACGACAACGAGATCGAGGTGCAGGATCCGTACCGCTTCCTGCCCGCGCTCGGCGATCTCGATCTGCATCTGATCGGCGAGGGGCGGCACGAGGAGCTGTGGACCGCCCTCGGCGCGCGGCCCATGGAGCACCAGGGGGTGGCGGGCACCCGGTTCACCGTGTGGGCACCCAACGCCCGCGGTGTGCGGGTCGTCGGGGACTTCAACTACTGGGACGGCACCGGCTTCCCGATGCGCTCACTGGGCTCCACCGGGGTGTGGGAGCTGTTCCTGCCCGGCATCGGGGAGGGCGCACTCTACAAGTTCGACGTCTGCCGCCCGGACGGCTCGCACACACTGCGCGCCGACCCGATGGCCCGGTACGCCGAGGTCCCGCCCGCCAACGCCTCCATCGTGACGGCCTCGCACCACCGGTGGCGGGACCAGGAGTGGATGGCGCACCGCGGGGACGTCCCGGTGCACGAGGCGCCGGTCTCGGTGTACGAGGTGCATCTGCCGTCCTGGCGACCGGGGCTGACCTATCGTCAGCTGGCGGCCCAGCTCCCGGCGTACGTAAGGGATCTCGGGTTCACCCACGTCGAGCTGATGCCGGTCTCCGAGCATCCCTTCGGCGGTTCCTGGGGGTATCAGGTCACCGGGTTCTACGCCCCGACGTCACGCATGGGCACACCCGACGACTTCCGGTTCCTCGTCGACTCCCTGCACCGGGCCGGGATCGGGGTGATCGTCGACTGGGTGCCCGCGCACTTCCCGCGCGACGACTGGGCGCTGGCGGAGTTCGACGGCCGTCCGCTGTACGAGCACTCGGACCCGTCGCGGGCCGCGCATCCCGACTGGGGCACGCTGGAATTCGACTTCGGGCGCACCGAGGTGCGCAACTTCCTGGTGGCCAACGCCACTTACTGGTGCGAGGAGTTCCACATCGACGGGCTGCGGGTGGACGCCGTCGCCTCGATGCTCTATCTCGACTACTCGCGCGACGAGGGCGAGTGGTCCCCGAACGAGCACGGCGGCCGGGAGAACCTGGACGCCGTCGCCTTCCTCCAGGAGATGAACGCCACCGTCTACCGCCGCAATCCGGGTGTGGTGACCATCGCCGAGGAGTCCACCGCCTGGGACGGCGTCACCCGCGCCACCCACCATGTCGGACACGGCGGCTTCGGGGGGCTCGGCTTCGGGCTGAAGTGGAACATGGGCTGGATGCACGACTCGCTGGAGTACGTGTCGAAGGAGCCGGTGCACCGCAAGTACCACCACAACGAGATGACGTTCTCGATGGTGTACGCGTACAGCGAGAACTACGTACTGCCGATCTCGCACGACGAGGTGGTGCACGGCAAGCGTTCGCTGGTCAGCAAGATGCCCGGCGACTGGTGGCAGCAGCGCGCCAACCACCGGGCCTACCTCGGCTTCATGTGGGCCCATCCGGGCAAGCACCTCCTGTTCATGGGCCAGGAGTTCGCCCAGGGGGCGGAGTGGTCGGAGGGGCACGGCCCGGACTGGTGGCTGCTCGACCCCTCGTACGCGGCGGAGAGCGACCACCGGGGCGTACGGACCCTGGTCGGCGAGCTGAACGCGGTGTACGCCGAGACCCCGGCGCTCTGGCAGCGCGACACCGTGCCGGAGGGCTTCGACTGGGTGGACGGGGGTGCCGCCGAGGACAACGTCTTCGCCTTCCTGCGCTACGACGCGCACGGCTCGCCGCTCCTCGCGGTCAGCAACTTCTCCCCGGTGGTGCGGCACGACTACCGCGTGGGCGTCCCGGAAGTGCCCGGGGACCGGGTCGCGTGGGCGGAGGTCCTCAACACCGACGCCGCGCGGTACGGCGGCAGCGACGTACTCCACCGCGAACCGCTGAAGCCCGAGCCGGTGGCCGCGCACGGGCGGCCCGGCAGCATCCTGCTGACGCTGCCGCCGCTGGCGACGGTCTGGTTCCGGCCGGTCTGAGGCGCGGGCGCGTGGCCCGCGACCACGTGGTTGCGGGCCCCGCCCCGTGCCCGTCCGAAGCGCTCCCCGACGGCCTCTGCCGCGCCTGCCGCGAGCCCGAGCCGGGCCCGGCCGCCAGGCCCGGGCCGATCCGGGATCACGAGACTTCGAAATCGCTCCGACCCCGGCGCATGCGGTCAGGGATTCACGTTCAGGTGATTTCTCTTCAGGTCCCCCCTGAATGGATGGCCCACTTCGTACGATGCTTGTTCAGCGCCGATGTCCACGTCGTCGGAGTGGGCTCTTGGTTCCGTATTCAATTCAAGGGGAAACTATGATCTCTAGAACGAGGACCGTTGTGCGCACGACGGCTGCGGCGCTTGCCGCAGCCGCCGCGTTCACCCTGGTCGGACCGGTTGGAACCGCTTCCGCCATCGACCACGTGACCTGCGACCCGGACGCGGGCTTCCTGAAGATCTGGTCGCACAACGGCAGCGGGCGCGACAGCGTGGACTGCTATGCGAATCGCGGGAAAATCAACTTCGGCGGGTGGTGGGTCGACCAGATCTCCACGGGGAACAACGACGTGAAGTACTACGACGCCAATGGCGACGTGGTGAAAATCCCCCGGTGGTCGAATATTAAATATTCGAACGTGCCGAAGGTCGATGCCATCGAAATCCTGTAGGGATTTCTTCCTGGGACGTTCCGCAGTCCCGGTGAGCCCGCCTCACGCCGTCTCGAAGACGTCCTCCAGTTCCTGGAGCAGCTTGCGCCTGGGGCGGGCGCCCACCATCGACTTCACGGGTTCGCCGCCCCGGAACACCATCAGGGTCGGCGCCGCGAGCACCGCGTACCTGCTCGCGACGCCGGGGCTGGTGTCGATGTCCAGCTGGACGACCTCCATGCGCCCGGCCAGCTCGGTGGCGACGGCGCTGAGCACGGGGGCGAGTTGGCGGCAGGGGCCGCACCAGTCGGCGGTGAACTCGACCAGCACCGGTCCGTCCGCCGCGAGCACCGCGGTGTCGAAGGTGGCATCGGTGACCTCGGCCACGCCCTCTGCATGAATCATCTGTCATCCTCCCAGTTCACAACGTGGTTCCGGACCGCCGGGGAGCGCCGCCCCGGCCTCCAGCTCGGCCCTGGCGAGCTGGGCGCCCACCTCGTCGCGGACCGTCCGGAGCTGTGCGATGAGCGAGTCGAGCTCGCCGAGCTTGCGCCGGTAGACGGCGAGCGAGGCGGGGCAGGCGTCACCGGCAGGATGGCCGGCGCGCAGGCACTCCACGAACGGCCGGGTCTCCTCCAGCTCGAACCCGAAGTCCTGCAGGGTCCGGATCTGCTGGACCATCCGCAGATCGTCCTCGTCGTACGCGCGGTAGCCGTTGTCGGCCCGCCGCGCGGCCAGCAGTCCGCGGGACTCGTAGTAGCGCAGAGTCCGCGTGGTCGTCCCGGCCCGTTCGGCCAGCTCCCCGATTCGCATGTCCTCGACGGTAGACCTTGACGCGGACGTCAAGGCAAGCGCGAAGGGCCGCCGCGGGATTTCCCGCGACGGCCCCTGCCGATGGTGCTCCGTGGTGGCTACGCCTTCGCCACCGCGTGCTGCTCGTCGCCGTCGCGCTGCTCCGGGACGCCGTGCGCGTCGGCGTCCTGGTTGAGCATCTGCTCGTTCCACGGGAGCGCGCCGCTCAGGACCTTGTCCACCCGCTCCTTGTCGATCTCCTTGGTCCAGGTGCCGACCAGGACGGTGGCCACCGCGTTGCCCGCGAAGTTCGTCATGGCGCGGGCCTCGCTCATGAAGCGGTCGATGCCGACGATCAGGCCGACGCCGTCGACCAGGCCGGGGCGGTGCGACTGAAGGCCGCCCGCGAGGGTGGCCAGGCCCGCGCCGGTGACCCCGGCCGCGCCCTTCGAGGCGACGATCATGAAGAGCAGCAGCGAGATCTGCTCACCGGCGCTCAGCGGGTCGCCCATCGCGTTGGCGATGAAGAGCGAGGACATCGTGAGGTAGATCGCGGTGCCGTCGAGGTTGAAGGAGTAGCCGGTCGGCACGGTGATGCCGACGACCGGGCGGCTGACCCCGAGGTGCTCCATCTTCGCGATGAGCCGCGGCAGGGCGGACTCGGAGGAGGAGGTGGAGAGGATCAGCAGGAACTCGCGGCCCAGGTACTTCAGCAGGGCGATCAGGTTGACCCCGGCGACCAGCCGCAGGATGGCGCCGAGCACCACGAAGACGAAGATCGCGCAGGTGAGGTAGAAGCCGATCATGATGATCGCGAGGGACTTCAGCGCGTCCACACCGGTCTCGCCGACCACCGCCGCCATCGCACCGAACGCGCCCACCGGGGCCGCCCACATGATCATGGCGAGGATGCGGAAGACGAGGCGCTGGATGTGGCCGATGCCGCGCAGCACCGGCTCGCCGGCCGAGCCCATGGCCTGGAGCGCGAAGCCCGCGAGGAGGGCGACGAGCAGGGTCTGGAGCACCTCGCCCTCGGTGAAGGCGGAGACGATCGTGGTCGGGATGATGCCGAGCAGGAAGTCGGTGGTGGACTCGCCGGCCCCGGCCGCCTGCTTCTCACCGGCGGCGCGCACGGCCTCGGTGATATGGAGGCCCTGGCCGGGCTCCAGGAGGTTGCCGACGAGCAGGCCGATGCCGAGCGCGACGGTCGACATCACCAGGAAGTAGCCGAGGGCGAGGCCGCCGACCGCGCCGACCTTGGCGGCCTTGCGCACCGAGCCGACGCCCAGCACGATCGTGCAGAAGATGATGGGCGAGATCATCATCTTGATCAGGTTCACGAAGCCGGTGCCGATCGGCTTGAGCTCGACGGCGACGCCCGGGGCCGCGAAGCCCACCAGGATGCCGAGCCCCACGGCCGCGATCACGGCCAGATACAGATAGTGCGTGCGGTCCCGCTTGGCGGCTGCCACTCCCACGGGGGTTCTCCTCGACTCGTCCGGTCGCTCCCCCGTCCCTGGGGGCGCAAGGGCTGTCCGGCGGATCGACCGGAAAAAACCCTTGGCGAATATCTCGCTCTCTGTGACACCGGTCACCGTTGCGTGCATTTCGTTCATGTGTTTTCGGCCAGGCAGACTGGGGCCATGCGTCTCCCCCGCCCCCGTACCCGCCCGCGCAGCCTGGCCGGTCAGCTCTTCGCCATGCAGGTGGTGCTGGTGGCGGCCGTGGTGGCGGGGTGCGCGTTCTTCGCCTACGCCTCCGGCAGCGCGCAGGCGAAGGAGACCGCGACCCGGCAGGTCACGGCGGCCGCGCTGGCGATCGCGGACTCGCCGTCGGTACGGGAGGCGATCCGCACCCCGGACCCGTCCGCGGTGCTCCAGCCGTACGCGGAGAAGGTCCGCAGGGACACCGGGATCGCCTTCGTCACGATCATGTCCCCGCAGCGGGTCCGCTGGACGCACCCGGACGCCGACCGGATCGGTGAGACGTTCCTCGGGCACACGGCTCAGGCGCTGCGCGGCGAGACGTTCACGGAGACGTACACCGGCACGCTCGGCCCCTCGATCCGGGTCGTCACCCCGATCCGGGACGGCTCCCGGATCACCGGGCTGGTCAGCGCGGGCATCACGGTCGAGCGGGTCTCCTCGCAGGTGCGGGCGCAGCTCGGGGCGCTGGGGCTGGCGGCGGGCGGGGCGCTCGCGCTCGGCGGCATCGGCACGTACGTGATCAACGCCCGGCTGCGGCGGCACACGCACGGAATGAACGCCGCCGAGCTGAGCCGGATGCACGACTACCACCAGGCCACGCTGCACGCGGTGCGCGAGGGGCTGCTGATGCTCGACGGACGACGCCGGATCGCGCTGATCAACGACGCGGGCCGAGAGCTGCTCGGTCTTGGGCCCGGTGCGGTCGGGCGCAGGGTCGCCGAGCTGGATCTGCCGGCGCCGCTGACCGGTGCGCTGCTCGCCTCCGAGGAGCGGGTCGACGAACTGCATCTGACGGCGGACCGGGTGATCGTGGTCAACACCCGTCCGGTGGTGGGCGGGGAGCAGCGCGGCACCGTCGTGACGCTGCGCGATCACACCGAACTCCAGGCGCTGTCCGGCGAGTTGGACTCCGAGCGGGGGTTCACCCAGGCGTTGCGCTCGCAGGCCCACGAGGCGGCGAACCGGCTGCACACCGTCGTCTCGCTGATCGAACTGGGCCGGGCCGAGGAGGCGGTGGGCTTCGCCACCGCCGAGCTGGAACTGGCCCAGGCCCTCACCGACCGGGTGGTGGGGGCGGTCGCCGAACCGGTGCTGGCCGCGCTGCTGCTCGGCAAGGCGGCACAGGCGAACGAACGGGGGGTGGAGCTGGTGCTCGCGGAGGACAGCCTGATCGACGACGGCGACCTGCCCGCGACGCTGCCGCACCGGGATCTGGTGACGATCCTCGGCAATCTGATCGACAACGCGGTGGACGCGGCGTCGGAGGCGGTGACCGGTGCACCGGGCCCCGGGTCCATGCCCGGGCAGCGGGGACCGGGGGGCGGGCGGGCCGCCCGCGCCCGGGTCACCGTCACCGCGCTGGCCGGGGAGGGCGAACTGCTGCTGCGGGTCGCCGACACCGGTGCCGGGATCGGCCCGGAGGAGGCCGCCCTGGTCTTCGACCGCGGCTGGTCCACGCACGGCACCGGCCGGGGGATCGGCCTGGCCCTCGTCAAGCAGGCGGTGCACCGCAACGGCGGCACGGTCGCCCTGGACGACGGCCCGGACGACGGCCCGGACGACGGCCCGGACGACGGCACGGAGGCCGGCCCGGACAGCGGCACCGACGGCGGTACGGGCAGCGGCGCCCGGTTCACGGTGCGGCTGCCGCTGACCTTCGCCGGGCGCACGGCGCACACCACGAAGGAGGCCACGGCGTGATCCAGGTACTGGTCGTCGAGGACGATCCCGTCGCCGCGGACGCCCATCGGCTGTATGTGGGCCGTGTCCCCGGGTTCACGGTGGCGGCCGTCGCGAATTCACGGGCGGAGGCGGTGCGGGCGCTGGACCGCACCCCGGTCGATCTGCTGCTGCTGGATCTGTACCTGCCCGACGGGCACGGTCTGCAACTGCTGCGCTCGCTGCGCGCGGCCGGGCACTCGGCGGATGTCATCGCGGTGACCTCGGCGCGCGATCTGGCGGTGGTCCGGGAGGGGGTGTCGCTCGGGGTCGTCCAGTACGTGCTGAAGCCGTTCACCTTCGCCACCCTGCGCGACCGGCTGGTGCGCTACGCGGAGTTCCGCGCGACGGCCGGTGAAGCGAGCGGCCAGGACGAGGTGGACCGGGCGATCGGTGTGCTGCGCGCCCCGGAGCCGGCCCAGCTGCCGAAGGGGCTCAGCAGCCCGACGCTGGAGGCCGTCACCCGCGCCCTGCGGGCCGCCCCGGACGGGGTGACGGCGTCGGCGGCCGGGGAGGAGCTGGGCATCTCGCGGATCACCGCGCGCCGTTATCTGGAGCATCTGGTGACGGTGGGACGCGCGGTGCGCAGTCCGCAGTACGGCCAGATCGGGCGCCCGGAGCTGCACTACCGGTGGGTGACCCGCAACGGCTGACGGAGCGACGGCACCTGGGCCCGCGTCCTCGCCGACTCGACGTGGACGCGGGCGCGGGCGCGGGCGCGGGCGGCGGTGTTCGCCCGGGTGATTCAGCGCTCCTGGAACAGCGACCGGGCGTGGTTCAGGCCGTACCTGGCGACATCGGTTCCCAGCTCGACCCCGGCCTCGTCCGCGAGTCGGGTGTGGATGCCCAGCCAGACCCGCGCGTCCATGTTCTCCAGCGTGAGCTGGTGCCATGCGGTGTAGGTACGGACGACGCCCGGTGCTGTGCCGCTGGTCAGGGTGAACGGGGCCGTGCGCGGTCCCGCGAGGGCGGTGAGAACGGTTTCCGTCGCGCCCGCGTAGGTGTTGTGGCCGCTGGGGTAGTCCGGGTGCGCCGGGGTGGTGTGCAGCGGGGTCCATGACGGGTCGGCAGCGATCTCGCCGATGCCGGTTCGGATCGCGGTAACAGGGCGCCACAGCGGGTAGGTGTACTTGCTGTCGGAGGTGGCGATCTGGGTGTCCACCAGTGTGGCGTGGGTCAGGGCGACGAGTTCGGCCTGCTTGGCCAGCGGCTGGTGGGACGTGGCGGCGAGCGCGACGCGAATCGGCTTGGTCCACAGGGCGAGCGACGAGTCGAACCAGAAGTTGGCCGTGTCGGTCTGCCGTGCGGTGCGCGCGGTGCTGTTCAGCTCGCCGAGGTCCCGGACCTCCTTCAGGTCGGTCCGGTACCGCTCGGACGTCGGAGCGGGCGGCGCGGGCAGCCGGAACTGGTCGGCGCTTTTCAGCAGGAAGGGCCGGGCGAACCGGCTGCCGTTCTGGATGGCGGGGGCGAACGCGGGCGGGGTGGGCTGCCAGACGCCCGGCGCGGCCGGCGGCACGGTGAAGGGGGCGTTCACGGAGGCCGCGTCGAGGCCGTCGCCCTCGCGGTCGTGCAGGACCTCCAGCGCCTGGCGTTCGCCGGCCGCGGCGCCCAGGGTCTCGGCCGGGCCGTCGGGAGTCCGGTCCAGGGTCTGCCGCAGGGCGGCATCCAGCTCCGGGGCACGGGTGGGCACCAGCTCGACCAGTGCGCGGTGCACCGCGGTGGCCAGCGCCGCGTCCTGGTAGTCCCCGCGGTCGACCCCGGACGGCACATGTTGCAGGGCCCGCGCCGCCGCGATCCAACTGATCGCCCAGGTACGGCTGTTGGCCACCGGAGGCAGTGCTGAGCCGGCCGTCGCGATCGTGTCGGCCGTGGTGTCGTACCAGGCGAGCGCCACGGAGGTGCGGCCGTGCCCAGGCGCGGGGGCTGCAACACTCGGCGCTGCGCCGGAGGCGACCAGCAGTGCCGTGGCGGCCGCCAGGGCCGCACGGGTCTTCGGAAGTTTCACGGGAGTAGCTCCTGTTGATGGGGTGGGGCCGGATGCCGGCAGCGGTGTTCCTCCTGACCTGGTGGTGTTCAGGCGGGGTCGGCGTCGATGTGGAAGGGGACGGTGACGATGTTGGAGGCGACGCCCATCCGGTCCAGGTCCTTGGCGCCGATCTTCCCGTCCCCGTCGAGGTCCTTCACGACGGCGGGTGCGTCGTTGTAGATGCCGTCGTGGTCGAGGTCGTCGACGACGGCCACGGTCAGGGTGGTGTCGACGTTCTGCCCCGCGATGGGGGCACCGACGATCCAGGTGTCCCACAGTTCGGTCGTGTGCGGGGTGCGGTCGGTGACGCCGGAGAGGTTGAACAGATTGGCCAGGTTGGTGCCGGGCCCGGAGAAGCCGGGGAGGGTGCCGTTGGTGGTGGAGTCCAGCACGACCAGTCCAGGTACCTTTTCGTCCCGGCCGGTGGAGAACGTGCCGGGGAAGGGGGCGGTGCCGTTGTGCGCGGCCGGGCCGGTGAGCTGGAGCCCGTTGTAGCCGGTCTGGGCCAGGGTCTTGCCCCGGAAGGAGAGCTTCAGGTCCACGATCCAGCCCTTGCCCTCCACGCCCGCATTGTCCCCGCGCCGGGGCGCGACGACCTTCACCTTGACCGGGTGCTTCGCGGTGGCGGCGGACTCGTCCGGGCTCGACGCGTTCGCGCTGGACAACCCGAAGGCCGTGGCGCCGAGGCCGAGGATGACGGCCGCACTCGCGCCGAGGGTCCAGCCGAGCTTGTTCTTCCTCATGACTTGTTCTCCTGAGTGTCGGAAGGCTTGCGGCCATGTGTACGACCGCCTGCGGCACCCGGTTCAATCCGCGGGTGAACTTGGACCCCCCGCTCGTCGTACACATAGCTGCAAGGCACACGATCAGTGCCTCAGGACACAGGAAGCCGCAGGTCGCAGCCGTCCTCGAAGACAGCGCAGCCGATGCGGTCAGGTATGGAAGTGAGTCGGATGGATCGGATCTGGTTCCGCGCCTCCCCGGGGCGCGGACTGTCCGCCGCCCGCGGTTCGGGCCCGGCGATGCTCCGAGCGACCCCAGCCCGCGAGACGAGGACATCGAGCGTGACGCCGGACGAGCAGTTGATGACTGCGTTGTACACCGAGCACCACGATGTGCTGCTCTCCTTCGTGCGCAGGTACGTGCGCAGCCCTGAGCAGGCGGAGGACATGGTGCAGGAGACGCTGCTGCGGGCATGGCGCAGCATCGACAAGATCGAGCCGAGCCACGTCACCATCCGCTCCTATCTCTTCACGATCGCCCGCAATGTGCTCACCGACAGCTGGCGCGCCGAGCAGCGGCGTCCGGAACCGCTCTACGACGACGAGGCGCTCGCGGCCGTACCTTCTGCCGATGACGTGGAGGCGGCGCTGGAGGGGCACGTGATCACCGCGGCCCTGGAACGCTTGTCCGGCGAGCATCGTGATGTGATCCAGGCGCTGTACTTCGAGGGGCTGACCGTTGCCGAGTCCGCGTCACGACTCACGATCCCGGAGGGAACGGTCAAGTCCCGCGCCTACTACGCCGTACGCAACCTGCGCGCAGCCTTTGAAGAAATGGGAGTTCTGCGGTGAGCACCGACCACGATGACGTGCGCATGCTGATCGGCGCATATGTGCTGGGCGGTCTCAGCGAGACCGACCGCCGCGCCCTGGAGTCCCACCTGCCCACGTGCCAGGAATGCCGTGACGAGCTCGCGCGCTCGGCCCCGCTGGCCGGACTGCTCCGCCGTGTCCCGGGCATGTCCGCGCCCCGTCCCCCGGCCGCGCGCGAGGCCGGCACCGATGCGGCGCCGCCGGCTCCGCCGGCCGGGCTCGGCCGCCTGCTGGAGCAGGCCCGCGCCGCCGATGCCGTACGCAGGCGCCGGGCTCGTCGGCAGTGGCTGGCACTGGCCGCGGCCCTGATCGTGGTTGCCGGGCTCGGACTGGGGTCGATGCTGCAGTTCCGGCACTCGACCGGCCCGGCCACCGCCTTCACCTCGGCCGCCGGGTACTCCGTGTCCGGCCGTGCCACGCTCACGGACAAGCCCTGGGGCACCGCGGTGAGCGTCACCCTGGCCGACCTGCCCGCAGGAGCACCAGGCCCCTTCATCCTCCAGGTCTCCTCGGTGGACGGCCGCAAGGAGCAGGCGGCCACCTGGGCGATCACTCCCAACGGCAGCGCCGCCGTGACGGGAGCGAGCGCAGTGCGCCTTCCCGACATCCGGTCCATCTCCGTGATGGACCACGAGGGACGCCTGGTCGCCACGGCCCGACCGCTCTGACCCCGCCTCGACCACCATCCCGCGGACCGCTCCACTGCCGGGCCCACGGGATGGTCCCGCCTGCCCTGACGCGGGGCGGGACGGGAAGCCGGGCGTACGTCTAGGACGTTCCTACGATCCGTGGATATCGGTGGAACACACCGTAGTCATTGCACGCCTTGACTCCTACGGTGGGGCCGTGCACGAGTCCCCGCCGTTCAACGCCCCCGCCGCGCGCCGACTGCGCGAGGCCCTGGGGATGCTTCCCGGCCATGTCGCCTACGGTCTCGGGGCCCAGTACGGGCTCCGGGTCAGCACCGAGACGGTGGTCGCCTGGGAGCGCGGGCTCGCCTCGCCGACCGAGTACGAACTCACGGCGCTGGCCGGAGTGTTGTGGTGCTCGCCGGGCGAACTGATCACCGCCGCACGCACCCTGCGGGAGCACCGGGTGGCCAGGGAGCTGGCCGTGGAGGAGCTGGCGCGGCTGCTGGGGCTGACCACCTCCGCGTATCTGCGGATGGAGGAGTCGGGGCGCTGGCGCGGCAACGAACGCCAGTCAGCGGTGCTCGCCGAGGTGCTGGGGCTGACGCCCGCCGGGTTCGTGACGGTGTCCGGGCGGGACGAGGAGCTGACGAAGCTGCTGCGCGGCGCGGTGACCACACGCTGGCAGGCCCAGCTGCGGCCGGTGGCGAAGCTGGTGCCGCTGGAGCGCGGGTTCCTCCAGGACGTGCTGGAACAACTGCACACCGACTACCAGGCGTTGATGGTGTCGACGCTGAGCTGGAGCAGCACGGGCACCGAGCGGGCCGGGGCGACGGGCGACTCGGGGCGGGTGTTCCTCGCGGAGATCCTGGAACGGTTCTGGCGGGCGGCGGGGGTGCCGGGGCCGGACAGCCGCTGAACCGCCCGGCCCGCCTCGTACACGTTCAGCCGCCGGCCGTCTCCGCTACCACCGGGTCGAACGAGAACAGGCTCCCCCGGTCCACGCCGTCGCAGCCCAGCTGCACCAGCTCGGCGTCACGCCTGCCGCTGCCGCCCTCGGGCCCGACGCACAGATGGGTGTGGGCGGGGCGGAGCCGGTAGCCCTCGACGGGACGGCCCACGGGCTCGATCCAGAACGCCTCCGCGTCGCCACGGCTGCCGCAGGTCTGGTCCTGCAACGAGGCGCCCGCCTCGCGTGTCCCGTTCCAGATGCCGGTGCAGCCGGGGCCGTAGTCCGGGTGGTCGGTCACCAGCCGCCAGACGTCGTCGCCGAGCGGCCTGAGGGAGAACTCCAGGATCGTCTCCCCGTCGCACGGCATCTGGTACAGCCGCCCGCTGTCGCTCTTGCGCTTCTCGGAGAGGCAGAACCCGGAGTGGACGGAGCGGATCTGCACCGTACGCCCGGCCACGGGCCCGCTCACGGGGGCGGATTCCTTCCCCTCGTCGCGTACGAGGAGGGTGACGGTCACCGCGGCAGCGGCGAGCACGACGAGCGCGACGGCGGCCGCCAGAACGCTCCTGGACCGGGGCCGCCGGGCCGGGGCCGGTTCAGGGAACGGGACGGTGGGCGGCTCCTCGGAATGCCCGGAGGACTGCCGGGAGGACTGTTGGGAGGGCTGCCCGGCCGTCGCGTCCCGTGTCGCCCCGGGCTCCTCCGCGCCGGGCCCGGCCTCCCCCGCGCTCCCTGCCCCGGCCCGCTCCCCGTGCACGGCGAGTTCCTTGCGTACGGCGAGCCACTCCGCCGCCTCCGCGGGACCGCAGCCGCAGGCCCGTACGAAGGCGGCGAGGAGTTCCTCGCGCGGGACCGACGTACGCCCCAGCATGTTGGCGATCGTGGAACGCGGCAGCACATCCCCGACCGCGTCGGCCCGCTGGGCCAGCTCGCGGTACGTCAGACCCGACGCCTCCTTGAGCACCCCCAACAGGGCTATGAACTCGGGCGCGTTGCGCGCCCCACGAGGATCCGGAGCTCTGCCCTCGATGACCATCTGCTGTGCCTCTCCCCTGGATTCCACGCCCGGACAAAGTTGGGACATGTCCCGGACAGGGACAAGCCTTGTTGATCCGGTCCACGGGCTCAAGAGTTGTTTCCGGCACCGCGGCCCGTCCGGATCCGACCATCCGGAACGGCCCCGGACGCCGGGGGAACGGCAAGCGGCCCTGACCGTCCACGGGGGGACAGTCAGGGCCGCCGGGCCGTTCGAGCCGGGCCGCTGCCGCGCGGCCGGGGTCAGCCGGGGTCAGAAGACCGACTCGGCCTCATCCATCCGGTCCTTGGGCACCGTCTTGAGCTGTGTGATCGCGTCGGCAAGCGGAACCATCTCGATGTCGGTGCCGCGCAGTGCCGTCATCCTGCCGAAGTCGCCCCGGTGCGCCGCCTCCACCGCGTGCCAGCCGAAGCGGGTGGCGAGCACCCGGTCGTACGCGGTCGGCGTGCCGCCCCGCTGCACATGGCCGAGAATGACCGGCCTGGCCTCCTTGCCGAGCCGGGTCTCCAGCTCGATGGCCAACCGGTTGCCGATGCCCTGGAAGCGCTCGTGGCCGAACTGGTCGATCTCGCCCTTGGCGTACGGCATGGAGCCCTCCGCCGGGTGCGCGCCCTCGGCCACGCAGATGACCGCGAACTTCTTACCGCGCGCGAAGCGTTCCTCGACCATCTTCACCAGGTCCTCGACCTGGAAGCGGCGCTCGGGGAGACAGATGCCGTGCGCGCCGCCCGCCATTCCGGACTCCAGCGCGATCCAGCCCGCGTGCCTGCCCATCACCTCGACGACCATGACCCGCTGGTGCGACTCGGCGGTGGTCTTGAGGCGGTCTATGGCATCGGTGGCGACGCCCACCGCCGTGTCGAAGCCGAAGGTCCGGTCGGTGGCGGAGATGTCGTTGTCGATGGTCTTGGGGACGCCGACGACGGGCATTCCGGCGTCCGACAGCATCCGGGCGGCGGTGAGGGTGCCCTCGCCGCCGATCGGGATGAGGGCGTCCATGCCGTAACGGCGGCTCAGCTCGGCGCAGTTCTCGGCGGCCTCGCGCAGCCGGTCGCGCTCCAGCCGGGCCGAGCCGAGAATGGTGCCGCCGCGGGCGAGGATGCCGCTGACCGCGTTGAGGTCGAGGGGGCGGAAGTGGCCGTCGAGGAGCCCCTTGAATCCGTCCTCGAAGCCGATGACTTCATCGCCGTGGCCCACCACGGCGCGGTGCACGACCGACCGGATCACTGCGTTCAGACCTGGGCAGTCGCCGCCTGCGGTGAGAATTCCGATGCGCATCGTGCCTTGTCTCCTGCTCGCTAGTGCCGTGCGTTTCGGGGGCCGTCCACTGAATCCCCCGTACCGTGAGCCACGACGATTGTCCCACGTCTGGTCTGGACCTCGTATTCGCCGTCCTCCGGGACGTCTCCGCGGCCGCCGCGCGGGGCGCTTCGCCCGGCGGGCGACGCCTCGGTCCCCGCAGGTATCGTCAACATGGCAATACCATCCCAAACCGCAATTGGACGGGAGAACACGCGTGACGCGCAGCGTGTACGTGACCGGGATCGACCGGGGAGACGGCCGACAGGTCGTCGATCTGGGAGTCATGGAGCTCCTGACGCGTCAGGTGGACCGGGTCGGGGTGTTCCGGCCGCTCGTCCACGACGGACCCGATCGGCTCTTCGAGCTGCTGCGGGCCCGCTACCGGCTCCCCCAGGACCCCGATTCGGCCTACGGGCTGGACTACCACGAGGCGTCCGCGCTCCAGGCGGAACAGGGCACGGACGAGCTGGTCTCCCGGCTGGTCGACCGGTTTCACCAGGTGGCGCAGAAGTACGAGGTGGTGCTGGTGCTCGGCACCGACTTCGCCGCCACCCAGCTCCCCGACGAGCTGGCCCTCAACGCCCGGCTGGCCAATGAGTTCGGCGCCTCGGTGATCGCGGTGGTCGGCGGGAAGGGGCAGACCGCGGAGTCGGTGCGGGCCGAGACCCGCAATGCCTACCGCGCGTACGCCGGACTGGGCTGCGACGTGGTCGCGGTGATCGTGAACCGGGTGGCGGCCGAGGACCGCGACGCCATCGCGGAGCGGCTGGCGGCCACGCTGCCCGTCCCCTGTTCGGTCCTGCCCGACGACGCGGCGCTCTCCGCGCCGACCGTCGCCCAGATCACCGCGGCGCTCGGCGGCACGGTGCTGCTCGGCGACGACTCCGGGCTGGCGAGGGACGCGCTGGACTTCGTCTTCGGCGGCGCGATGCTGCCGAACATGCTGAACGCGCTGACGCCGGGCTGCCTGGTGGTCACGCCCGGGGACCGGGCGGACCTGGTGGTCGGCTCGCTGGCCGCGCACAGCGCCGGGACACCGCCCATCGCGGGGGTGCTGCTGACCCTGGACGAGCGTCCCGGCGAGGAGATACTCAGGCTGGCCGCGCGACTCGCACCGGGCACCCCGGTCGTGTCGGTGGCCGGCGGATCCTTCCCCACCGCGGCCCGGCTCTTCGCCCTGGAAGGCAAGCTGAACGCCGCGACGCCCCGCAAGGCGGAGACCGCGCTGGGCCTCTTCGAGCGTCATGTGGACACCGGCGCCCTGCTGGAGCGGATCTCGGTGGCCCGCAGCGGCCGCGTCACCCCGATGATGTTCGAGCACGAACTGCTGGAGCAGGCCCGCGCCGACCGGCGCCGGGTCGTGCTGCCGGAGGGCACCGAGGAGCGGGTGCTGCGCGCCGCCGATGTACTGATGCGCCGCGACGTCTGCGAGCTCACCCTGCTCGGCGACCCCGACATCATCCGCAAGAAGGCCGCCGACCTCGGCATCGACCTCGCCGGTACGCAGCTCATCGACCCGCAGACCTCCGAGCTGCGCCAGAGCTTCGCCGAGCGGTACGCCCAGCTGCGGGCCCACCGCGGGGTCACGGTGGAGCTGGCGTACGACGTCGTCGCGGACGTCAACTACTTCGGCACCCTGATGGTCCAGGAGGGGCTCGCGGACGGCATGGTCTCCGGGGCCGTGCACTCCACCGCGGCGACCATCCGTCCCGCCTTCGAGATCATCAAGACGAAGGCAGCCGAGCAAAGCTCGTCAGGCAGGGCGGTGGCGGGCGACGGGAGGGCGAAGCCGGACGCCTCGATCGTCTCCTCCGTCTTCTTCATGTGCCTCGCCGACAAGGTGCTGGTGTACGGCGACTGCGCGGTCAATCCGGACCCGGACGCGGAACAGCTCGCCGACATCGCGGTGCAGTCGGCGGCCACCGCCGCCCGGTTCGGCGTGGACCCGCGGATCGCGATGCTGTCGTACTCGACGGGGACCTCGGGATCGGGCGCCGATGTCGACAAGGTGCGTGCGGCGACGGACCGGGTCCGCGCCAGCAGGCCGGATCTGCTGATCGAGGGCCCGATCCAGTACGACGCCGCGGTGGAGCCGAGCGTCGCCGCGACGAAGCTGCCCGGCTCCGAGGTGGCGGGCCGGGCGACGGTGCTGATCTTCCCGGACCTGAACACCGGCAACAACACCTACAAGGCCGTGCAGCGCTCGGCGGGCGCGGTGGCCGTCGGACCGGTGCTCCAGGGACTGCGGAAGCCCGTCAACGACCTGTCCCGCGGCGCGCTCGTCCAGGACATCGTCAATACCGTGGCCATCACGGCGATCCAGGCGCAGGGCAAGGAGTGAACGGATGACCACCCCGACCACAGCGGGTTCCACCACGGCGGGCGCGTACCGCGTGCTGGTCCTCAACTCCGGCTCCTCGTCGGTGAAGTACCAGCTGCTGGACATGAGCGACCGCACCCGGCTCGCGGTGGGGCTGGTCGAGCGGATCGGCGAGGAGACCTCCCGTCTGGTGCACACCCCGCTGACCGGCGGCGGCGCCGAGCGGCGTGAGCGCACCGGCCCGGTCGCCGACCACGCGGCGGCGCTGAAGGCGGCGGCGGAGGAACTGGCGGCCGACGGGCTCGGGCTGGACTCCCCGCAGCTGGCGGCGATCGGTCACCGGGTGGTGCACGGCGGGCTGCGGTTCACCGAGCCGGTGGTGATCGACGACGAGGTGCTGCAGGAGGTCGAGCGCCTGGTCCCGGTGGCCCCGCTGCACAATCCGGCGAACATCACCGGCATCCGTACCGCTCGGGCCCTGCGGCCGGATCTGCCGCAGGTGGCGGTCTTCGACACGGCCTTCCACACGACGATGCCGGAGTACGCGGCGCGGTACGCGATCGACACCGGGACCGCCGACGAGCACCGCATCCGGCGCTACGGATTCCACGGCACGTCGCACGCGTACGTCTCCCGCAGGACGGCCGAGCTGCTGGGGCGCACCCCGGAGGAGGTCAATGTCATCGTGCTGCACCTGGGCAACGGCGCCTCGGCGTCGGCGGTGGCCGGGGGCCGGTGCGTGGAGACCTCGATGGGCCTGACCCCGCTGGAGGGGCTGGTGATGGGCACCCGCTCCGGGGACATCGATCCGGCCGTCACCTTCCATCTGATGCGGGTCGCGGGGATGTCGGCGGACGAGGTAGACGCACTGCTCAACAAGAAGAGCGGCCTGGTCGGCCTCTGTGGCGACAACGACATGCGGGAGATCCGGCGCCGGATCGACGAGGGCGACGAGCGCGCGGCACTGGCGTTCGACATCTACGTGCACCGGCTGAAGAAGTACATCGGCGCCTATTCGGCGGTCCTCGGCCGGGTGGATGCCGTGGTGTTCACGGCGGGGGTCGGGGAGAACTCGGCACCGGTGCGGGAGGCTGCCATCGCCGGTCTGGAGGAGCTCGGTCTGGCGGTGGACGCGGATCTGAACGCCGTACGGTCCGACGAGCCCCGGCTGATCTCACCGAACTACGCGCGAGTCGCGGTCGCCGTGGTGCCGACGGACGAGGAACTGGAGATCGCCGTACAGACCTTCGCGCTCGTCGGGCGGGCCCCGGCCGAGTAGGGCAGGCCCACAACTGAGCACCCCCGCGCCCCTTTGTACCTTCCACCAGACGGAATATTCCGTAGCGAAACAAACCGATAGGATCCGCCTCATGCGCCGTTCCAAAATCGTCTGCACACTCGGTCCCGCCGTCGACTCGCACGAGCAGCTCGTCGCTCTGATCGAGGCCGGCATGAGCGTGGCCCGTTTCAACTTCAGTCACGGCACCCATGGGGAGCACCAGGGTCGTTACGACCGGGTCCGCAAGGCCGCCGCCGAGACCGGCCGGGCGATCGGTGTGCTCGCCGACCTCCAGGGCCCGAAGATCCGCCTGGCGAAGTTCGCCGAGGGCCCCGTCGAGCTGGTCCGCGGGGACGAGTTCACCATCACCGCGGAGGACGTCCCCGGTGACAAGTCGATCTGCGGCACGACCTACAAGGGTCTGCCCGGCGACGTGGCCAAGGGCGACCCGATCCTGATCAACGACGGCAACGTCGAGCTGAAGGTCGTCGCGGTCGAGGGTCCCCGGGTGAAGACCATCGTCATCGAGGGCGGCGTCATCTCCGACCACAAGGGCATCAACCTGCCCGGCGCGGCGGTCAACGTCCCGGCCCTGTCCGAGAAGGACGTCGACGACCTGCGGTTCGCCCTGCGGATGGGCTGCGACCTCGTGGCGCTGTCGTTCGTGCGGGACGCCGACGACGTCAAGGACGTCCACAAGGTGATGGACGAGGAGGGCCGCCGCGTCCCCGTCATCGCCAAGGTCGAGAAGCCGCAGGCCGTCGAGCACATGGAGGGCGTCGTCATGGCGTTCGACGGTGTGATGGTCGCCCGTGGTGACCTGGCCGTCGAATACCCGCTGGAGAAGGTCCCGATGGTGCAGAAGCGCCTGGTGGAGCTCTGCCGCCGGAACGCCAAGCCGGTGATCGTCGCGACTCAGATGATGGAGTCGATGATCACCAACTCGCGGCCGACCCGCGCCGAGGCGTCCGACGTCGCCAACGCGATCCTGGACGGCGCGGACGCGGTCATGCTGTCGGCCGAGTCCAGTGTGGGCGCGTACCCGATCGAGACGGTCAAGACGATGTCGAAGATCGTCGTGGCCGCCGAGGAGGAGCTGCTCTCCAAGGGCCTGCAGCCGCTGGTGCCGGGCAAGAAGCCCCGCACCCAGGGTGGTTCGGTGGCCCGTGCGGCCTGCGAGATCGCGGACTTCCTGAACGGCAGGGCGCTGGTCGCCTTCACCAAGTCCGGTGACACGGCCCGCAGGCTCTCCCGCTACCGCGCGGCACAGCCCATCCTGGCCTTCACCACGGACGAGTCCACCCGCAACCAGCTCGCCCTGAGCTGGGGCGTCGAGGCCCACGTCGTGCCGCACGTGGACAACACGGACGCGATGGTCGACCTGGTCGACGGCGAGCTGCTGAAGCTGGGCCGCTACAACGAGGGCGACACCATGGTCATCACGGCCGGCTCGCCCCCCGGCATCCCGGGCACCACCAACATGGTCCGGGTGCACCACGTCGGCGGCGGCGGTCGCGACTGACGTACCCGTCACCCCGGGCAACGACCGTGGGCCGCACTCCTGAGGAGTGCGGCCCACGGCCCTGTGCGGCTCCCGGACGGGACTGTGCCGGCCACGGGGGCTCTCGTCCGGGTCGTGCCGGGCCCGCCGGGTCCGGCACGACCCGAAACGAAAGACCCTAGCTGTTGCCGCCGGTGAAGTAGTTGTGCAGCCCGGGCACCTTGAGCGAGCCGCCGAACTGGCCGGCCTGGGTCACCTTGACCTTGGTGAAGAAGGCGAAGGGCACATTCAGCGGAGGCGGTGTCTCCGGGCTGAACGTCACCGGGATGAGACCGAAGAGGTTGCCCTTCAGCTCCTCCGTGTACATCGTCACCGTGCCGTTGCGGATGGTGGACTTGGAGCCCTTCCGCGCCTCGACATGGGTCGTCGTACCGGCCGGACCGACGGTCTTCTGGTGAAGGTTGTCGATGTCGATGGAGCTGGCGGTGAACTTCAGCGCCTTCTTGACCGTGCCGTCGTACGTCTTCACCTCGACGATGCCCTTGTAGTCGAGCCCGTTGAGGGTGAGCATCGAGCTCTCCAGGATCCACGGGTCGCTCGGGAGCAGCGGGATGCCGGTCTCCAGATCGGCCGCGGCCAGCGCCTTCGGGTCGGCGGTCGGACACGGGAAGCGCTCCTTGGCGCCGTCCGGGATGTCCTCGTCCTTCTTGGCGTCGAGCCCCTTGACGTCCTCGTCGAGCTCCTCGACCGACTCGCCGGCCTTGCCGGCGGCCTCGCGGATGGCGGCGGCGGTCTTGTCGGCCGTCTCCTTCGCGGCGTCGGTGGCCTTCTCGGCGGGCTTCTTCCCGTCCTTCTCGGCAGTGTCGGTCGCCGAGGGCTTCGGGGAAGCGGTGCTCGCACTCGGGGACGGGCTCGCCGTCTCCTCGTCCGGTCCGTCGAAGAGGTCCCTGAGCGCGTCGCCGACGCCCAGCGGGTCGAGCGGGTTCCTCGTCTTCGTCGGGGTGGGCGAGGCGCTCGGCGTGGCGGCCGGTGCGTCGGCCTCGGCAGCCTTCGCCTCCGGCTGGGCCGAGTCGCTCGCGGACGGGGTCGTCGAGGGCTTCGGGGTCGCCGAACCGCCCTTGTCACCGGAGTCGGTGGCGGACGGCGACGGGGACGCCGACTTCGACGCGGACGGCGAGGGCTCCTCGCTCGGCTCGTCGGAGCGGGTCACACAGGGGCCGGGCGCGAAGGGGATGTCGGAGCTGTCGTCGGCCAGCGCGAGCTTGGGGGTGAGCCCCATGCCCACGAAGACGGCCGTCGGCATCGCGGCGAGCGCGAACGCCTTGCCCGCAGGTATGTGCAGCTTGGTCAGCAAGGACTTCCTGGGGGCCGCGTGGCGCGGTCCGCCTCTCGTCCCGGGCTCCTGCCCGGTCGAGTTCAGCTGCCTCTCGTCACCCCGCACGGTACCTCCCGCCGTCGACCTCAACTGTCGTGTCGTACTGCTCCGGCTGCTGCTGGGGCACCGCTGCCGTGCTGTGGAACTCGGATCCGGACTCCTGCGTACCGGGACCGGCCCCGGACTTCTCCCCCGCCGGGCCGGCCGGCACGGTATCCGGCTTCGGCTCGCCCGGGGCCCAGGAGACGGAGAGCGCCCCACCCAGCAGGGCGAACAGGAAGCCGACCAGGAAGCCGCCGATGTTGGCGACCGGTATCGAGATCAGCGCCAGCAGGATCGCGGCGACTCCGGCGAACACCCTCACGATGTGGTGGAACCACATGGTGAGACCCAGCGTGACGAGCAGGATCCCGATGATCAGGGAACCGGCACCGGCAGTGGTGGACATCGCCAGTGTGACGTTGCCGAGGTGCATGTTGGCGTATGGAAAATACGCGATGGGTAGACCACCCACCATGGTGAACAGGCCCGCCCAGAACGGCCGGTTACCCCGCCAGGTGCGGAATCTCCGCCAGAAGACGCGGAGGTAGTGCTCGTTCTGCCCTGTGGACTCGGGGCTCATGGAAAACAGCTCCCTGGAACCGGTACTGCTGTGAGAAGAGAAAAGGTGGGCGGCCGGAGTCCCCCAGGGAGCGCTCCGGCCACCCGGCGGGTGCTTAGTAGCACTCCTTGACGCCACTGTGCAGCCGCAGGCTCAGGTTGCTGAGCTTGAAGGTGCCGGCGGTGGTCGCCCATGCCGTCTGCTTCACATTGGTCAGCGTCGCCGTCTTGGCGCGCTGCGCGAAGCCGTTCGGGTTGACGGCCTTCTCGGTACCGGCCTGGATGCCGGGCTTGCCCATGTCTCCCGCGGCGACACCGATGTCGATGTTCTCGAAGTACGCGTCGGCGTCGAGCTCGGCGACATCGAGGTACAGGTTGGTCGCCTCGACCGGCTTCTCCGGGTTGGTACCCGCCTTCAGCTGCAGCGTGACGCTGCCCAGACCGAACGGAAGGTTCGGAGTGACCACCGACTGGCACATGTTGGTGATCGTGGCATCGCTGAAGCCGGACACGGCAACGGCGTGGGCCCCGTTCTTGCCCTCGGGGTCCATACCGGTGGCGACGGA
Organism: Streptomyces sp. NBC_00012; assembly: GCF_045040875.1. NCBI lineage: Bacteria > Bacillati > Actinomycetota > Actinomycetes > Kitasatosporales > Streptomycetaceae > Streptomyces > Streptomyces sp. NBC_00012. The sequence goes on from NZ_CP108309.1 coordinate 2,840,336, forward strand.
GCCGTACTGCACGAAGTCATGGCCGACGAGCTTGTCCGCACGCACCTTGAAGCTCTGGCCGGACACGCTGAAGGACGCCGCGAGGGCACCCTGCGCGAGACCGACACCCACCGCCGCGGTCGCGACGACGCTCGGCACCATGACCAGAGCGAAACGCTTCCATCTGGTGCCGCCACGAACCTGGGAACTCATATTTTTTCCTCCTTCTCGGACGTACATCTCCGGTCCGGGCCTGGGCCCGTCCTGGGATGGGAGAAGTGCTACGTCCTCGGAAAGGAGAGCGCCTGCGGACGGAGGCATGAACCGCGTCCGAATCACCGGCGATCACCCCCGAGCGACAACCACTGGCCACGCATTCGCGCAACCTGTATCGGACAGGCCCTGCCGGACGACAGGAACCCCCCTGCCCGGAGCCCGCGCCATTGCCGCCGGCCCACTCGGTGGGGACCCAACGGGGCCGCCGCACCGACTGGCAGCCGGGCTGGCGTTATTGGACCGAGCGTGGCCGATCGTGGTGCATTCCCGCCCGTGGCACAAGGGGGTTCGTTACTCGCTAGTAACGGCCCGATAACCGATGCGCGACCGGCTGGTACCGCCCGGCCACACAGGGTGGTGTCGAAGTGAAGGACGAATAGGGGGATCGATGTGCCAATACGGACAGATCCCAGTGCTTGATTTACTGCGAGTAACAGGCCCTTGCTTTATCAAGATTTGGTAAAGCAGAGGCGTCTCTTATCGCCCGATCGCGAAAACGGCCGCGGTCCCCGGCGGGGCACCGCGGCCGCTTGTCACATCAGAACAAGACCCGCGCCAGCGCCGTACGCGCGGCGCCGACCCGCGGATCGTCGGGGCCGATCACCTCGAACAGCTCCAGCAGCCGCACCCGCGCGGCATCCCGGTCGTCGCCGAAGTTGCGGCGCACCGTCTCGACGAGCCGGCCGAAGGCGTCCTCGACATGACCGCCGACCAGATCCAGGTCGGCGGCCGCGAGCTGCGCCGGGACATCGGCCGGGTTCGCGGCGGCGTCCTCACGGACCCGCTGGGCGTCCATCTCCTTGACCCGGGAGAGGAGTTCGGCCTGGGCGAGGCCGAGCTTGGCCTCGGTGTTGGCCGGGTCGTCGGACAGGACGTTCCGGTACGCCTGGACGGCACCGGCGAAGTCGTCGGCGTCCAGGGCCTTCACGGCCGCTTCGAGCAGAGCGTCGTACGGACCCGCGGGCGCCTCGGCCGGAGCCTGGTCGGCGGTCCCGTCGGCGGCGTCCTGGTCGACCACGATCCCGGTGAGCCCGAACCGCTCCTCGCCGACCTGGATCAGCTGGTCCAGCGTCTGCCGGATCTGGGCCTCGGGGGCCGCGCCCTGGAAGAGCGGGAGGGCCTGCCCGGCGACGACGGCGAAGACCGCCGGGATGCCCTGGATGCCGAACTGCTGCATCAGCATCTGGTTGGCGTCGACATCGACCTTGGCCAGCACGAAGCGGCCGTTGTACTCATGGGCCAGGCGCTCGAGGAGTGGGCCCAGCTGCTTGCACGGTTCGCACCACTCGGCCCAGAAGTCGATGACGACCGGGACCTCGGCGGAACGCTGGAGGACCTCGTTCTCGAAGCCCGCCTCATCGACATCGATCACCAGGGCGGACGGCGGTACGGCGCCGCCACCACCCTGCCGGGCGACCTCGGCACGGGCCTGCTCCGCCTTCACCTTGGCCTCGCCGGCCGCCTTCACAGCGGCGAGGTCGACGACGCCGCTCATGGACATGTTCCTAGGCTGCATACGTACATCCTCCCCCCTTGGTGCGCCGATCCGGAAAGCGATACGTGAACCGCGCCCGTCCGCCGCCCCCGCCGGTATGCGAGACGCACGGACAGACACGGCCGAGGGCCCCTGAAAGACCCGTTTCGGCGCCGGGTCCCCACCCGGTGCCTGTGGTTGTCAATCGGTTGCGGCGTCACGACGGCATGGCCGTCGTCCTTACGCTACGACCCGTAGCGTAACTGCCGACCACCCCTCGCGCACAGGTGCTATCGGTGATCTGTCTCACGGCGATCGGGACCGGCCGGTTCTACTTACTGACCGGTATGGTCACGGCATGCTGAGCCGCAGCCACCCCAAACCCCTTCGAACGGGACGTCCGCGCAGCGCCGCGGCCGATGAAGCGATCCTCGAGGCGACCAGGGCCTCGCTGGTCGACCTCGGCTGGTCGAAGCTGACGATGAGCGATGTGGCGACGCGGGCCGGGGTGGCCAAGACGACCCTGTACCGGCGGTGGGCGGGAAAGAACGAGCTGGTCGTGGACGCCGTCGCGGTCCTCTTCGACGAGCTGGAACTGCCCGATCTGGGCAGCCTGTCGGCCGATGTGCAGGCGGTGGTACTGCAGTTCGCCGCGCTGCTGGAACGGCCGGAGACCCAGACGGCGCTGATGGCGGTGGTCGCGGAGTCGACGCGCGACGAGGCGCTGCGGACCCGGATCCGTGACTCGATCGTGGACCGGCAGAAGCGGCTGGTGCTCCAGGGCCGCCGACGGGCGCAGGAGCGCGGGGAGTTGCCCGTCGAGCAGGACGAGGACACGGCGGCGGCGACCGCCGATCTGATCTTCGATGTGATCGCCGGTGCGGTCGTGCACCGGGCCCTGGTGAGCGCCGAGCCCGTCGACGCGGACTGGGCCCGGCGCTTCACCGTGCTGCTGCTCGCGGGGCTGAAGGCCGCGGCCTCCGCGTAGCGCCCGCGCTCAGTACTCAGAAGCCGGGCGGCTCCGTGTAGCTGCCCCACTCGTCGCGCAGGACGCCGCAGATCTCGCCGAGCGTCGCCTCGGCCCGTACCGCGTCCAGCATCGGCGCGATCATGTTGGAGCCGTCGCGGGCGGCGGCCAGCATCGCGTCCAGCGCCGACTTGACCCGGGCGTCGTCACGGGCGTCCTTGCGGCCGCCGAGGACGCGGACCTGCTCGCGCTCGACCTCGTGGCTGACCCGCAGGATCTCCAGGTCGCCGGTGACCGAGCCGTGGTGGACGTTGACGCCGACGACCCGCTTGTCGCCCTTCTCCAGCGACTGCTGGTAGCGGAAGGCGGACTCGGCGATCTCGCCGGTGAACCAGCCGTCCTCGATGCCGCGCAGGATGCCGGAGGTGATCGGCCCGATGGGGTGCTGCCCGTCCGGGTGGGCCCGGGTGCCGCGCTCCTTGATCTGCTCGAAGATCTTCTCGGCGTCGGCCTCGATCCGGTCGGTGAGCTGCTCGACGTACCAGGAACCGCCCAGCGGGTCGGCCACGTTGGCGACGCCGGTCTCCTCCATCAGCACCTGCTGGGTGCGCAGGGCGATCTCGGCGGCCTGCTCGGAAGGGAGCGCGAGGGTCTCGTCGAGGGCGTTGGTGTGCAGCGAGTTGGTGCCGCCGAGGACCGCGGAGAGCGCCTCGACGGCCGTCCGGACCACGTTGTTGTACGGCTGCTGGGCGGTGAGCGAGACACCGGCGGTCTGGGTGTGGAAGCGGAGCCACTGCGCCTTGTCGGTCTTGGCGCCGTAGGTCTCCTTCATCCAGCGGGCCCAGATCCGGCGGGCCGCGCGGAACTTCGCGATCTCCTCGAAGAAGTCGAGGTGCGCGTCGAAGAAGAAGGAGAGACCGGGCGCGAAGGTGTCGACGTCCAGACCGCGGGAGAGGCCGAGCTCCACGTAGCCGAAGCCGTCCGCGAGGGTGTACGCGAGCTCCTGCGCGGCCGTCGCCCCGGCCTCGCGGATGTGGTAGCCGGAGACGGAGAGCGGCTTGTAGGCGGGGATGTCGCGGGCGCAGTGCTCCATCAGGTCGCCGATGAGACGCAGATGGGGCTCGGGCTGGAAGAGCCACTCCTTCTGCGCGATGTACTCCTTGAAGATGTCGGTCTGGAGCGTGCCGTTGAGCACACCCGGGTCGACGCCCTGGCGCTCGGCGGCGACCAGGTACATGCAGAAGACCGGGACGGCGGGGCCGCTGATCGTCATGGACGTCGTGACGTCGCCGAGCGGGATGTCCTTGAAGAGGACCTCCATGTCGGCGGCGGAGTCGATGGCCACGCCGCAGTGCCCGACCTCACCGAGCGAGCGGGGGTCGTCGGAGTCGCGGCCCATCAGCGTCGGCATGTCGAAGGCGACGCTGAGCCCGCCGCCGCCTGCGGCCAGGATCATCTTGTAGCGCTCGTTGGTCTGCTCGGCGTTGCCGAAGCCGGCGAACTGGCGGATGGTCCAGGTCCGGCCGCGGTAGCCGGTGGGGTAGAGCCCCCGGGTGAAGGGGTACTCGCCGGGCCAGCCGATCCGCTCGAATCCCTCGTACGTGTCCCCGGGGCGGGGGCCGTACGCGGGCTCCACGGGATCCCCGGAGAGTGTGGTGAAGTCCGCGTCACGCTTGCGGGCCTTGTCGTAACGGGCCTGCCAGCGGCGGCGGCCTTCCTCGATCGCGTCAGCGTCCATACCATCGAATTTACTAGGACGTCCTAGTAAATGTCGATGGCAAACCGCCCGGTGCTTCGCACGGGGCGGTTCGGGAGACGCGGACCGGACCGGGGTCCGGCCGGGTCAGGCCTTGGCGGTCGCGGGGGCGCCGTCGACGATCAGCGGCTCGACCTCGCGGACGACCTTGCGCTCGACGAAGAACGCGGCCGTCGGGATGGTGCCGGAGATCAGCACCCAGAGCAGCTTGCCCATCGGCCACTTCGCCTTGGAGCCGAGGTCGAAGGCGAAGATCAGGTAGATGATGTAGAGCACACCGTGGATCTGGGAGACGACGAGCGTCAGACTCTCACCCGTGTCGAAGCCGTACTTGAAGACCATGCAGGTGCAGAGCACCAGCAACATGACGGCGGTGACGTAGGCCATCACCCGGTACCGGGTCAGCACACTGCGTTTCATGGCATCGAGCGTAACCGGACGACCGGGGCGATCTTGCAGCGGGCCGGGCTCTCGAAACGCCGTTCTACGCCCCGTGCCGCTTCCGCTACGCCTCTTCGAAATCCTGCGCGGCGATCCGCAGCGGGCGCAGCATGGCGAAGATCTCCGCGCACTCCTCGGCGTCGTAGACACCGAGCCCGAACTCCATCGCGACCAGGTCCTCGGTGGCCGCCTCGACGACCTCGCGACCCTTCTCGGTGATGGAGGCGAGGGTGCCGCGGCCGTCGTTGGGATTGGGACGCTTGGCGACCAGGCCGGAGCGCACCAGCCGGTCCACGGTGTTGGTGACGGAGGTGGGGTGGACCATGAGCCGCTCGCCGATCTTGGACATCGGCAGCTCGCCGGCCTTGGAGAAGGTGAGCAGCACCAGTGCCTCGTACCGGGCGAAGGTCAGCCCGTACGGCTTGACGACCGCGTCGACCTCGGCGAGCAGGATCTGCTGGGCGCGCATGATCGAGGTGATCGCCCCCATCGAGGGCACGGGGCCCCAGCGCTGCTGCCACAGTTCGTCGGCGCGGGCGATGGGATCGAAGGGGAGACTGAGCGGCTTCGGCACGGCACCGACCTTACCCACTGGTCATATGCTGGTCAGCCCCGTCTCGAACTTCGGTCCGAATGCGACCGTTGGGCGCGGTTCTCCTGACTTCCAGGACGAGCAGCAGCACACAGAGGGCGCCGACCACCCCGGCTCCGGCGACCACCTGATGCACGGGGACGAATTCGGCCGCGAGCCCGGCGAGAGCCATGCCGACCCCCTGGAGCGTCATCAGTCCGGCGGTGAGCAGGGTCATGGCCCTCCCGCGCAGTGCCTCCGGGACGGCTTCGACGAACCACTGGTCGAGGCCGATGACGTACGCCCCGCCCGCCCCGGCGAGCACCAGCGCGAGCGCCAGCGCGACCGTGCCGGGGCACAGTCCGTACACCACCAGGGGCAGCAGTCCCGCGACGGCGGCCGGCAGCACGATCAGGGCGCGCAGCCGGGGGCTCAGCGCCGTGCCGACGTAGAGTTCGGCGACGATCTGGCCGACGGGCATCGCACACATCAGCAGTCCGAGCACGACGGGGCCGGCCCCGATCTCGTCCGCGTACGGGGCGGCCAGCGCCTCCGGTGCGACGACGAACAGCGGGGGCAGCCAGAAGAGCAGCATCAGGGCACGGATCCTGCGGTTTCCGAGCAGGCTGCGGGCCCCGGCGAGCGACTCCCGCAGCAGGGCGCCGCGGTCGTCCCCGCCGGATCTGGCGGGCCGGTCCCGGGTGCCGAAGCGGAGCAGGGCCGCCGAGCAGAGGAAGGTCACCGCGGTGATCGTGATCGCACCCCGCGGCGAGAACAGGGCGAGCAGCACCCCGCCCGCCCCGAAGCCGGCGAGCAGCGCGCTCTGCGAGACGATCCGCAGCAACGAGCGGCCGAGGATGTAGCGCTCGCCCTCGCCCAGGATGTCGGTGAGGGCGGCCATCCGCGTCCCGGTGAAGACCGGTGAGACGGCGGCGATCAGGCAGCGCAGGGCGAGCAGCCCGCCGACCGGGGTGCCCGGCAGCACCATCACTGTGACGCAGCCGGCACAGATCAGATCGCAGACGACGAGGACCCGGCGGGCGGGGTACCGGTCGGCGACCCCGGCGAAGAGGGTGCCTCCCACGAGGTACGGGAGGAGGCCGAGCGCGAAGGTGAGGGCGCTGAGCAGGGGCGAGCCGGTGAGTCCGTACACCAGGACGGTGAGGGCGAGCTCGCTGACGACGACGCCGAGGAGGGAGAGCAGGTGCGCGGCGAAGACCGCCCGGAACTCCCGTACGGCGAAGACGGCACGGTAGCCGCCGGATGTACCGGCGTCAGTCGTGCCGGGGGCTGTCGTGTCGGGGGCGGGAGGGACCGCTGGGTTTCCGGTGTCTGACGGCATGGTCGCAGCCTGGGGGGCCCGGCGGCGGCCCTCCGTAGACTTTCGGCCCACGCCGAAAGTTCCGGGGAAGGTCCGCGCGTGCCGTTCCATCTGCACCTCGACGAGGGCGATCTGCTGCGCTGCCGGTTCGCGCTGTCACCGCTCGGCGAGACCCAGGCGGCCGTGCGCGTCCTGGCCCAGCCCGAGCGGCATGGGTACCACCTGCCGTGGCTCCGGCTGATCCGCGACGCGGCCGACGGCCTCGAACTCGGGCCGCTGTGGCTGCTGATGGCACGGCACGGGCACAACCCCGACTTCTTCAGCCCGCCGCCGCCCGGTCCGGTCACCACCTTCGAGGAGGAGATCGCGGGGGTGCGGTCCGTCGATCCGGAGGTCGCCCGCCAGGACATCGCGCTGTCGCTGGCGAACCGGCCGGAGCTGCTGCGCTCCCCCACCGGGCAGGCGATGCTCGCCGATCCGGTCGGGACCGCCCGGGACCTGGCCGACCTGCTGGAACAGGCCTGGCGGGTGCTGATCGAGCCGCACTGGCCGCGGCTGCGCGCACTGCTGGAGGCGGACATCGCCTACCACTCGCGGCGGCTCGCCGCGGTCGGCTTCGAGCGGCTGCTGGGTGAGCTGAGCCCACAGCTGAGCTGGTCGGATTCGACGCTCACCATCGTCGGGACGCGCGGCAGGCACACCCGGGTGCTGGGCGGGCAGGGGCTGGTCCTGATCCCCAGTGTCTTCTGCTGGCCGGACGCGGTCAGCGGCTTCGAGCCGCCGTGGCAGCCCGCGATCGTCTACCCGGCGCGGGGCATCGGCGGGCTGTGGACGGAGCCCGCCGACCGCACCCCGCAGGCGCTCGCCCGGTTGCTGGGGCGCGGCCGGGCCGACGTCCTATGCGCGCTCGACGAACCGGCCGGCCCGAGCGCGCTCGCGCACCGCCTGGGCCTCGCGGTGTCCTCCGTGTCGGAGCACCTGTCGGTGCTGCGTGCGGCGGGACTGCTGACGTCGCGCCGGTACGGGCATCAGGTGCTGTACGAGCGGACTCCGCTCGGGATCGCCCTGGCGGCACCGGAGCACGGCGGACGGGAATGAGACGAGCCCCCGGCCGGGGGCTCGTCACAGGGGCACTGCGCGGCGGGGCGTCAGTCCGCGAGGTACCGCTCGACCGTCTCGACCTTGGAGGTCAGGCCGTCGGTGACGCCGGGGCGGATGTCGGCCTTCAGTACGAGGGAGACGCGGCCGGCGCGGGCCTCGACGGCGGCGACGGCCCGCTTGACTACGTCCATGACCTCGTCCCACTCACCCTCGATGGAGGTGAACATGGCGTCGGTGCGGTTGGGCAGTCCGGACTCGCGGACGACCCGGACGGCGTCGGCGACGTACTCACCGACGTCCTCACCCACACCCAGCGGGCTGACCGAGAACGCGACGATCACGCGCTGACCACGCCTTCGCGGCGGGCGCGGGCTGCGATGACGCCGTCGGCCTCGTAGCGCTTGAGCAGCTTGTCACCGTAGAGCCCGCCGAACGGCAGCACCGCGAGCAGGAAGAAGAGCGCGACCCGCTTCAGCGGCCACTTGGTCTTGGCCCAGACGTCGAGCAGCAGGACGGCGTAGATCACGAAGAGCACGCCGTGCAGGATGCCGAGCGGCATCATCAGAAAGTCGATGTCGGAGACCCGGCTGAGGACCGAGCCGAAGATGATCAGTGCCGGGAAGGAGAGCGCCTCGGGAATCGAGATGAGGCGCAGCCGGTGCAGGGCGGTAGCGGTCTTGATGTCCACGGGGGCACCTTCGGTGGGAGGACGGTGACAGCTTGTGAATACAGGCACAAGCTCGCCCCATTGTGGCATCGCCGCGGGCGGTGCTCGGCGCCGGGGCCCGATACCGGGGTCGTGCGCACCGGGTCATACGTCCCGGTTGCGTACGGGTCCGGTACCGGATGCGTATCAGGGGCCTTTCGGGGCGGGAGATACTCCTCCGGGCCCTGTCCGGGCCGGGGTGCCTGCCGTTAACGTCGCTCCGTGGCAATGTTCCGACTCCAAGGCAGCAGAACGCTCGCCGTCGACCTGGCCGGTGACGCCGTCAAGGCGAAGAACGGCTCGATGGTCGCCTACGACGGCCGGATGACGTTCAAGAAGATGACCGGCGGCGGTGACGGGCTGCGCGGCATGGTGACCCGGCGGCTGACCGGCGAGCAGATGTCCGTGATGGAGGTGACCGGCCAGGGCACCTGTTACTTCGCGGACCGCGCGAGCGAGATCAACCTCGTCACGCTGCACGGCGACAAGCTCTACGTCGAGGCGAGCAATCTGCTGTGCACCGACGCCGGGCTGCGCACCGGCACCACCTTCACCGGCCTGCGCGGCGGGGCGAGCGGCAACGGCCTGTTCACCACCACCGTCGAGGGCACCGGCCAGGTGGCGATCATGTCGGACGGCTCGGCGGTGGCGCTGCGGGTCTCGGCGCAGTACCCGCTGTTCGTCGACCCCGGCGCCTACATCGCCCACCAGGGCAAGCTCCAGCAGCACTTCCAGTCGGGAGTGAACTTCCGGACGCTGATCGGCGAGGGCTCCGGGGAGTCCTTCCAGATCCGGTTCGAGGGCGAGGGCGTCGTCTACGTCCAGCCGAGCGAGCGGAACACCATCGGGGGCGATGTCTGATGCCGTTCCGCGAGATCAACTCGAAGATGGTCGAGGCGACGGTGGTTCCCGGCCAGAAGATGTACAGCCAGCGGGGTGCGATGCTCGCCTACCGCGGCGAGGTGTCGTTCACGCCGAACATCCAGGGCGGCCAGGGCGGCGTGATGTCCATGATCGGCCGGCGGGTGGCGGGCGAGGCGACCCCGCTGATGACGGTCGAGGGCAATGGAACGGTGATGTTCGGCCACGGCGGCCATCACATCCAGGTGATCGATCTGGCCGGGGACACCCTCTATGTGGAGGCCGACCGGCTGCTCGCCTTCGACGGGACGCTCCAGCAGGGGACGATGTTCATGGGATCGCAGGGCGGTGTGATGGGCATGGTGCGCGGCCAGGTGACCGGGCAGGGCCTGTTCACCACCACGCTCCAGGGCCACGGCGCGGTCGCGGTGATGGCCCACGGCGGGGTGATCGAGCTGCCGATCACGCCCGGCCGCGATGTGCATGTGGACCCGCAGGCGTACGTCGCGCACCACGGCGACATACGGAACAAGCTCTCGACCGCGCTCGGCTGGCGCGACATGGTGGGGCGCGGCTCCGGCGAGGCGTTCCAGCTGGAGCTGAGCGGCAGTGGCGCGGTGTACGTACAGGCCTCGGAGGAGAAGCTGTGAGCACGCCCGTGGTCTTCGACCCGATGACGCTGCCGTCGGACGACAACGTCAACGCGTACACCTTCTGCGTGGAGCTCAAGGGGAGCCAGTGGTTCCTGCAGAAGGGCAAGATGATCGCCTACTACGGGCGGATCGAGTTCAACGGCATCGGTCACGGCCGCTTCGAGCGGCTGGTCCGTACGAGCTTCCACTCGCCGCTGCACGCGAGCGACTGGGTGGTGGCCGAGGGCAGCGGCAAGATGCTGCTCGCGGACCGGGCCTTCGACGTGAACTCCTACGACCTGGACGAGGGGAATCTGACGATCCGGTCGGGCAATCTTCTCGCCTACCAGCCCACCCTGGCACTCAAGCAGTCGATCGTGCCGGGATTTCTGACCCTGATCGGTACGGGGAAGTTCGTGGCCGCCTCCAACGGCCCGGTGGTCTTCATGGAGCCGCCGCTGCGGGTCGACCCGCAGGCCCTGGTGGGCTGGGCCGACTGCCCCTCGCCGTGCCACCACTACGACCACGGCTACATGACGGGCGTACTGGGCGGACTGCGGTCCCTCACGGGGATCGGGGGCACCTCGGGCGAGGAGCACCAGTTCGAGTTCGTCGGCGCGGGCACGGTGCTGCTCCAGTCGACGGAGATCCTGATGGCCGAACAGCCGACGGGTCCGGTGCCGGGGCAGCCCGGGGTTCCCCCGGCCGCGGGTCAACCTGGCGCCTCACCCCGTATGCCCGGCCAGCTCGGGGACCTCCAGCGTCGCTTCGGTTTGTGAACGGTAGTCTGCGGAGCGTGACGTCGAACGTCTGCGCCCCGTACCCGGACCCGTCTCCGGACCCGTGCGGACCGTCACACCCTCCCACTTCGTCCGGCTTTCAACTTCTTAGGTAGAATCCATATATGGAGACCGAGACGGCCACCCGCTGGCTGAACGACGCGGAGCAGTGCGCCTGGCGCACCCACCTGGACGTCAGCAGGCTGCTGATGCACCAACTGGAGAAGGATCTCCAGCCGTTCGGCCTGACCAACAACGATTACGAGATCCTGGTCAACCTCTCGGAGTCGGACGACCAGCGCATGCGGATGAGCGACCTCGCCGCCGCGACGCTGCAGTCCAAGAGCAGGCTCTCGCACCAGATCACCCGCATGGAGAACGCCGGCCTGGTCCGCAGGGAGAACTGCGAGTCCGACCGGCGCGGTCTGTACGCGGTCCTGACCGAGGACGGCGCGGAGACGATGCGCAAGGTGGCGCCGCACCACGTGGCGTCGGTCCGCAAGCACTTCATGGACCTGCTGACGCCGGAGTCGCTGGCGAACCTGCACGCGGCGCTGTCCCCGATCGCGGAGCATCTGCGGGGACGACGCGGCAAGGCGTGACCCACCGCCGGGCCGGCCGGCCCGGCACCGGGCCGGTCCGAGCCCGCACCGGCGGCCGGTCGGCGGGCTCCTGGCAGCCCGAGCCCCCACCGGCGGCCGGTCAGCGGGCTCCGGGCAGCCCGAGCTCGAACCTCGCCCCGCCCTCCGGCGCACCGTCCACCGTCAGCCGGCCCCCGTGCCGGACGGCGACGTCCCGGGCGATGGCCAGGCCGAGACCCGCGCCGCCGTCGTCCCGGGTGCGGGCGTCGTCGAGCCGTACGAAGCGTTCGAAGATCCGCTCGCGCTCGTCCGGTGGCACGCCCGCCCCGTCGTCGGTGACGGCGACGACCACGCCGCCCCGTTCCGCCGCCCGCACCGAGATCGTCACCGCGCTCCGCGCGTGACGCTCCGCGTTGTCCAGCAGATTGCCGATCACCCGCGCCAACTGCCCGCGTGATCCGGCCACTTCGAACGGCCCGGCGTCCGGCACGGACACCGTCACCGCGATCCGGTCGCCACCGCGCTGCGAGACCTCCTCACGGACCAGCGCACCCAGGTCCAGCACCGTACGGCCCGGCCGCTCCCCCGCGTCCAGCCTGGCCAGCAGCAGGAGATCGGCGGCCAGTGCCTGGAGCCGCACGGTGTCGGCGACCGCGCCCGGCACGTCCAGCAGCTCCGGATGGGCCGCCCCCACCTCCAGCTGGGTGCGCAGGGAGGCGATCGGGCTGCGCAGTTCGTGCGAGGCGTCCGCGACGAACCGCCGCTGCCGGTCGACGGAGGCCTCCAGGGCGGTGAGCGTCTCGTTGGTCGTAAGGGCCAGCCGGGCGACCTCGTCGCGCGAGCCGGGCTCCGGCACCCGCCGGCTCAGGTCCTCCGACGCGGTGATCGCGGCCATCTCGCGCCGGATGCCCTCGACCGGGCGCAGCGCCCGCCGGGTCACCAGCCAGGTCACTCCGGCGACGACGAGCAGCAGCACCGGCAGCCCGATCAGCATCGCGCCGCGCACCGTGCCCACGGCCTCCTGCTCGGCGGCCAGCGGGGCGCCCGCGTGGACGGTCAGCGTCACCCCGGCGGGGGTCGTGGCCCGCACGGACGCGAAACGGTAGTCGGCCGTCTCGCCGTCCACATTCGCGGTGCCGTTGGCGAAGTGCGGCTCGTCGGAGTCGACTTCGCCGCGGCCGGGGGCGGCGTGGGAGTCGTCGTCATCGCTTCCGTCGTCGTCGCCGCTTCCGTCGTCGTCGCCGCTCCCGCCGCCGGACGCTCCGGCTGCCCGGGACGGGACCGGCGTGACCCGGTCCGTGCCGGTGCCGGAGATCGCCCGCAGGTCCTTGGAGACGGCGACCACCCGCCCGTCCTCGTCGGTCACCTGGACCGGATGGTCCTCCTCGTCACGCATCTCCAGCCGGTCGTACGGCACGTCGAGGGCGAGCTGCCCGGCCACTTCCCGGGCCACCACCTCGGCCTGGAGCCCCGCCTGGTCGGTGAGGTTGGCGCGCAGGACGAGGAGCACGGAGAGCCCGGCGCCGATCAGCGCGAGGGCGACCACCACGGTGGCGCCGAGCGCGGCCCTGGCCCGTACCGACCTCACAGCGCCTCCAGCCGGTACCCGGCGCCGCGCACCGTGCGGATGGCGGCCGCGCCGAGCTTGCGGCGCAGCGTGCTCACATACACCTCGACGATGTTCGGGTCGCCGTCGTAGGCGAAGTCCCAGACATGTTCGAGGATGTCCGCCTTGCTCACCACCTGTCCGGACCGCAGCGCGAGCTGTTCCAGCACCGCGAACTCCTTGGTGGTGAGGGTGATCTCGGCCTCGCCGAGGTGGACGCGGCGGGCGGCGGTGTCCATGCGCAGGGCGCCGACGGTGACCACCGGCGAGCCGGAGCCGCCTCCCCGGCGCCGCAGCAGCGCCCGGATCCTGGCCACCAGCACGACGTACGAGAAGGGCTTGGTCAGGTAGTCGTCGGCCCCGGTGTCGAGGCCCTCCGCCTCGTCGTACTCCCCGTCCTTCGCCGTCAGCATCAGGATCGGCGTCTCGTGCCCGGCGGCGCGCAGGGCGGCGCAGACGCGGTAGCCGTTCATCCCCGGCAGCATGATGTCGAGGACGACGAGGTCGTACGCCCCCTCGGCGGCCCGGTGCAGCCCTTCGAGCCCGTCGTGCACGACGTCCACGGCGAAGCCCTCGGCGGTGAGCCCCGCGGCCAGGGCCGTCGCGAGCCGCTTCTCGTCCTCCACGATCAACAGGCGCATACGCACAGGGTCGCAAACCGAACCTGAAGACGGCTTCAGGTGGCTTCAGGCTGCGTTCAGCATCACCCCGGCACTGTGGTCCTCGTCGAAACCGGCCACCCGATCGGGGAGGAACCCACATGAAGCGCAAGATCGTCATCGCCGCAGTCACCGCGGCCGTGCTCGTCGGCGGCGGAGCCGCCACGGCGGTCGCCTTCGCGGACGACGACGGCCACGGCCGCGAGGTCAGGAGCAGCGTGGCGAGCGACGGCACCGCCCGGGTGGACGTGAAGGACGCGGCCGCGGCCGCCGTCAAGGCCGTCCCCGGCACGGTCACCGAGGCCGAGCTGGACGACGAGGACGGCGGGCTCGTCTGGGAGCTCGACGTGTACGGCTCCGACAAGGTCTGGCACGACGTGACGGTGGACGCGGGCAACGCCAAGGTGCTCGGCAAGCACACCTCCGACGATGACGACGACCACGGCGACGACCGCGACCGGCACGCGCCCCGGTCGGCCCCCGTGTCGCTGAACGAGGCGGTCGACGCCGCGCTGAAGGCGAACCCGGGGACGGTGACCTCGGTCGACCTGGACGACGACCACGACGGCCGGAGCGGCAAGGCGCTGCACTGGGAGGTCGACGTCCGGGGCAAGGACGGCAAGCGGCACGAGCTGAACGTGGACGCGAAGTCGGGCAAGGTGACGGTGGACCGGTCGGACGACGACCACGCCGACGACCGTGACGGGGACGACGACTAGGAGAGATCAGGGCATGTAGACGGAGATGACCGTCCCGTCATCGAAGCTGAGGAACATCGCGTCGCCCCGGGCAACGTACGAGATCGACGCCGGGTCCTGCTTCTCGTCGGGCCACTCCGAGGGTAGGCGTGAGCCTGCGTCCTCCGCCTCGCCCTCGGAGGCCATGGCGAACGCGACGATGTTCTGTTCTTTCACGACAACGGCCTTGTCACCGGCCACGGCCGGCCCGCCCCCGTTGCTCAACGTCTCGCCACCGTCGTACGACGCCCAGTACTGCCTCCCGTCGGCCAGGCCGAACGCGTACACCCGCGTCCGGTCGCTCACCACGACCCTGCCGTCGTGTGACACGGCGGGCCGGTAGGCGATGTCCAAGCCGTCGGCGAGCGTGCGGCGGTTCTGCGGGGCCGTCACATCGACGACCGTCAGGCCGTTCGAGCCCGCGCAGAGGAGTTCCTTGCCCTTCAGGACCGGCGTACGGCAGGTGATGTCACCGGCACCGACGGCTGTCAGCCGTGCGCCGTCCGCGCCCTTGAGGACGGTGATACCGTCTCCGACCGCGACGAGCCGGCCGTCCGCGAAGGAGAGTTCCGCCTCGTCGGCCGGGTCGTCCCACGGCTTGTCCCACTTGCGGGTCTGCTTGCCGGTGAGCCGGTGGGCGACGAGCCGGGACGCGCCCGTGCCGGTGGCCCTCGTGGCGTAGTACAGGACTCCGTCCGACTGGACCGAGTCGGTCACCTGCGTCCCCTCGGGCAGCGGCTCCCGCCACTTCCGCGCACCGTCGTCCAGGCCGAGCGCCACCAGGGCACCGTCCTGGAAGGCGTAGACGGTGGTGCCGATGACGGCGGCCACCGAGGCCGGTCCGCTGCCCGCCCCGCCCGGCTCGGTCCGCCAGCGCTGTTCGCCGTTCGCGGCGTCCAGCACGGTGATGCGCTGCGGGCCGCCGCAGACCAGGGAAGTGTCCGCCAGTACGCACTCCACCGGCCCGTTCTCGACCTTGGTCTTCCACGCCTTCCAGTCCGCCGGTTTCCTGGAGACGTCGGTGGCGGCCGCCCCGAAGTCCCCGGTGCGGCCCGCGTCCGCGCCCGGAACGACCGCCGGCCCCGCCTTCGTCCGCGCGGCGTCCGAGGCGGAAGCGGTCGGCCCCGCGCCGCCGCCGGTTCCGCCCGCGTTGTCGTCGCTCCCGCCGTCCCCCTCGAAAAGTCCCGGCAGCAGCACCGCGCCCAGCACCACGCACACCACCGCGGCCGCCGCCGCCAACGCGATCCACAGCCCCTTGTTGCCCTTGCGGTCACCCGGTACGGCCACCGGCACGACGGGTGTCGGGGCGAAGGCGGGCCCGCCGGGGTGCGGGGCGCCGGACGGGGCGGGCGGTGCGACGGCGGCCGGGGCTGCCGCCTCCGCGGCGGCGCGCGCCGCCGCCGCGTGCGCGGCGAGCTGCCCCCGTACCGCTTCCGTCCAGGGGAAGGCTCCTGGGGTCGCCCGGCCCGGCACCAGCATCTCGGCCAGCTGCTGGGGCGTCGGCCGGGCCCCGGCCTCGCTGCGCAGGCACTCCTCGATCACCGCGCGCAACTGCGGTGGCACGCCGGAGAGTTCGGCCTCGCCCTGGGCGATCCGGAAGATCACGGCAGCCATGTCGGAGTCGTCGAACGGACCCCGGCCGGTCGCCGCGAAGGCGAGCACCGCACCGAGGCAGAAGACGTCCGACGCGGGCACGAGCGCCCGCGAGCCGTTGACGTGCTCCGGCGAGATGTAGCCGGGGCTGCCCACCACAACACCCGTCCGGGTGAGCTGGGTGGCGTCGAAGGCCTGGGCGATCCCGAAGTCGATCACCTTCGGCCCGTCGGCGCCGAGCAGCACATTGCCCGGCTTGAGGTCGCGGTGCAGTACGCGCACCGCGTGCATGTCGGCGAGCGCGCGGGCCAGACCGGCGCCCATCTCGCGCACCACCGGCTCGGGCATCGGCCCGCCGCGGATCACCGCCTCGGCGAGCGAGGGGCCGGGGACGTACTCGGTCGCCAGCCAGGGCAGCCGGCCGCCCGAGTCGCCGCCGACGAGGGACGCGGTGTGCGGGCTGCGCACGGCGCCCGCCGCGTCGATCTCGCGTCGGAAGCGGATCCGGAAGCCGTCGTCGAGGTCGAGATCGGCGCGTACGGTCTTCAGCGCGACCAGCCCGGCGAGCGGATCCGGCGCACCGGCGGGCCGGGCCAGATACACCTCGCCCATGCCGCCCGCGCCGAGCAGTCCGAGCAGCTGGTAGGGGCCGATCAGCCGGGCGCGGCCGGGCGGAAGCGGCTCGATCACTGTGCGGTCCCCTCAAGCGGTTCGTCGTTCATCCGGGCAGCGGTACGGAGACCGTGGTGCCGTCGTCGTACACGACATGCACGACGCCACCGACCGGCAGCACCTGCGGGTCGACCAGTTCCTGCTCCAGATCGATGCCGTTGGTGACGGAGTCGTACGTCGGCGTCCTGGTCGGGCCCGGAGCGCCCGGAATCCGGGTCCCGGCGAGTGGGCCCAGGCTGCCGTCGGGGCGCATCGGAACCGTGTACAGCGTCGTGCTGTCCGCCCACACCACCGTGTCCGCGTCGATCATGGGGTTGGAGACCGGGTTGCTCATGCCTTGTGCCACCTTCCCGCCGAGCGGGAACCGACCGAGCGGTCGGCCGCTGTCACGGCCCACGACGACGACCTCGTCGGGCACGCTCTCGACGTACTCGTCGCCCCGGCGGATCGTGATCACCCGGTCGTCGAGCGCGGTCAACCTCGCCCCGGCGACGAGCGAGGAATCGACCGACACCCGGCCCTGCGTCCGGAGCGTCCCCGCCGCGAACCGCAGCACGACCATGTCATCGCCGAAGCCGGAAGGATCATCGTTGGTGACGTATGTCGTACAGAAGGCGAAAGGTCCTCGCACCCGGAGCGATCCGCACCCCGAGTTCGTCACGTCGCCGGCTCCCTGGACGGCCTCACCGCCGGCCGTTCCCAGCACCGTGCCGTCCTTCGGCCGGAACGCCTTGGGTGCGTCCTCGCCGACGGCGTACACCACCTTGCCGTCGGTGGCGACCGGCCAGAAGTTGCCCTTCTGCGCATTGGAGATGTCCTGCGGAGCCAGCTGCTCGCGCCACTTCTCGACGCCGGTCCTCAGGTCGTACGCGGCAAGCTCCGCTCCCTCGGGAGTCGCTGTGGTGGCGGCGAAGACCAGGCCGTCGACGACGACCGGCGCGCTGTCCAGATTGTGCGCGCCGCCCGACCGGGCCTCCCAACGGACCTTGCCGGTCCTGGCGTCCAGTGACTGCAGCCGGTCGCCCGCAGCGAGGAGGACGGTGTCGTCGTACACGGTGGGGCGGGTGGCACCGGCCGGCATGAAGAACTGACCGCGGGGCCCGTAGCCCGCGCTCCGTCCGGACTCTCCGGAGTCGAACGTCCACATCCGGTGCCCGTCGGCGGCCGACAACGCCTCGTACGTGCCGTCCACCATCCGGCAGACCACCACATCCCGGCCCGCCGAACAGCCGATCGGGGACCCCGTGAACTTCCCCTTCCAGGACTTCTTCCACCCCGTCGGCCGGACGTCGCGACCGTACGGGACCGCGCCCGAGGCGTCCGGGCCGCCGTTCTCGTCCACGCCCGCCACGATCCTGACGCCCTCGGCCGGACCACCGTCCCGGGCCGTCCCGCCGGGGGTGCCGCCCTTGTCGCGCCAGGCCAGGATCCCGCCCGTCGCCGCGCCCAGCACGATCAGTGCGGCGAGCGCGACGGCCAGGGTGCGCCGGGAGCGGCGCGGGGGCGGGGCCTGGGTGGTGCCCGGGGCGATACCGGGACCCTGGGTGGGCGCGCTGTGCGGGTCGGGGGCGGCGGGCGGGGCCTGGACGGGGGCGGGGCCCTGGGTGGGCAGCTGATGGAGCGCGGGCCGGCTGTCGGCGGTCGCCTCGGTCGGGGTGTACCCCGGCAGCAGCGGGCCGCCCAGCGCGACGACCCGGGCCAGTTCGCGCTCGTGCTCCGCGATGTGCTGCGCCACCGCGTCCGGCCACCGCCCGGCCGCGCCGGGGTCGAGCAGCTCCGCGAGTTCGGCGGCGGCCGGGCGGGCGGCCGGGTCCTCGATCAGGCAGCGGTCCAGCACGGCCCGCAGCGCGTCGGGCACGTCGTCGAGATCGGCCTCGACGTACTTGACCCGGTAGAGCACGGCGGCGACCGGGCCGTCGCCGAAGGGGTCGCGTCCGGTGGCGGCGTAACAGAGCACGGAGGCCAGGCAGAAGACGTCCGAGGCGGGCACGACGCGTCCGCTGCCCGCCACGTGCTCCGGGGACATGAAGGCCGGGCTGCCGACCATGCGGCTGGTGGTGGTGAGCGGGGTCGCGCCGGAGTCGCGGGCGATCCCGAAGTCGATCAGGCTCGGACCGTCCGCCGCGAGCATCACGTTGCCGGGTTTCACGTCGCGGTGGACGATCCCGGCCGCGTGGACGGCCGCCAGGGCGCGGGCGAGTCCGGCGCCGAGCATCCGTACCTCGGCCTCGTCCATCGCGCCCGCCCGGCGGACGGCGGCGGACAGGGTCGGCCCCGCCACGTATCCGGTGGCGAGCCAGGGCACTTCGGCGTCGGCGTCCCCGTCGAGCAGCAGGGCGAGATGGGGTCCGGCGACGGACCGGGCGACGGTGATCTCGCGGCGGAAGCGGCTGCGGAAGCCGGGATCCTTGGCCACGTCGCGGCGGACGGTCTTGACGGCGACCGGGTCGCCGCCGCCGTCGCGGACGCCGAGGAAGACCTCTCCCATGCCGCCCGCGCCGAGCCGGGCCCGTATCCCGTACGGCCCGATCCTTCCGGGCGAGCCCTCCCGCAACGGACCCAGCATGCGCCACTCCCCCCGTCGTTACGCGTGGATCGACGGGCACCCCGTGCCCGTGTCCGGCGGTAATCCTGCCACGGACACGTCATCCGTGGCAGCGCCCGGCGGAACGACCGGGGCAGACGCACGGGCGGGTCCGTGAGCGGCCCGCACACCGCTCCCGGACCCGCCCGGCCGTCCCGTCGGGATCAAGCCCCGCCGGTGAGCCCCGCCACCAGCTCGTCGGCCGCCGCGTACGGATCGAGGCTGCCCGCCACGATGCGTTCGGCGAGCGCGCCGAGGTGGCGGTCGCCGTGCAGATCGCCGATGCGTTCGCGCAGCCGGGTCACGGCGATGGTCTCGACCTCGCGGGCGGCACGGGCCGTGCGCCGCTCGGCGAGCACGCCGTGCTCCTCCATCCACGCCCGGTGCTTCTCCAGCGCCTCGACGACCTCGTCGATGCCCTCGCTCCGGGCGGCGACCGTCTTCACGATCGGCGGCCGCCAGTCGCCGGGGCCCCGCGATTCGCCGAGGCCCAGCATGTGGTTGAGCTCGCGCGCGGTGGCGTCCGCGCCGTCCCGGTCGGCCTTGTTGACGACGTACACATCGCCGATCTCCAGGATTCCGGCCTTCGCCGCCTGGATGCCGTCGCCCATGCCGGGGGCCAGCAGGACGACGGAGGTGTCGGCCTGGGAGGCGATCTCCACCTCCGACTGGCCGACGCCGACCGTCTCCACGAGGATCACCTCGCAGCCCGCCGCGTCCAGCACCCGGATGGCCTGCGGTGCCGACCAGGCCAGGCCGCCCAGATGTCCGCGGGTGGCCATGGAGCGGATGTAGACGCCCGGGTCGGAGGCGTGCTCCGACATCCGGACCCGGTCGCCGAGGAGCGCCCCGCCGGAGAACGGCGAGGACGGGTCGACGGCGAGCACGCCGACCCGCTTGCCGGCCCGCCGGTACGCCGTGACGAGCGCCGACGTCGATGTCGACTTGCCGACACCGGGCGAGCCGGTGAGGCCGACGACGTACGCGTTGCCGGTCAGCGGCGCCAGGGCCGCCATCACCTCGCGCAGCTGTGGCGACGCCCCCTCCACCAGGGAGATGAGCCGGGCCACGGCCCGCGGCCGGCCCGCACGTGCCTGCTCGACCAGGGTGGGGACGTCCACCATCACCGCTCCGTTCACTCGCCGGGTGCTCTACGTGTACCGCGTACTGCCTGTTCCCTGCCCGGAACTACTTGCCGGGAGCTACTTGCCCGGAACACGGATGATCAGTGCGTCGCCCTGACCGCCGCCGCCGCACAGCGCCGCCGCACCGGTGCCGCCGCCGCGCCGCTTCAGTTCCAGCGCCAGGTGCAGCACCACGCGGGCGCCGGACATCCCGATCGGGTGGCCGAGCGCGATGGCGCCGCCGTTGACGTTGACCTTGTCCGGGGTGACGCCGAGGTCCTTCATCGACTGGACGGCGACGGCGGCGAACGCCTCGTTGATCTCGATCAGGTCGAGGTCGCCGGCCTCCAGGCCCTCCTTCTTGAGGGCGTGCTTGATGGCGTTGGACGGCTGCGACTGGAGCGAGTTGTCCGGACCCGCCACATTGCCGTGGGCGCCGATCTCGGCGATCCAGTCCAGGCCCAGCTCCTCGGCCTTGGCCTTGCTCATGACGACGACCGCGGCGGCGCCGTCGGAGATCTGCGAGGAGGTGCCCGCGGTGATCGTGCCGTCCTTGGCGAACGCGGGGCGCAGCTTGCCGAGCGACTCCACGGTGGTCTCCGGGCGGATGCCCTCGTCCTTGGCGAAGAGGACCGGGTCGCCCTTGCGCTGCGGGATCTCGACCGGGGTGATCTCGGCCTCGAAGAGGCCGTTCTTCTGGGCCGCGGCGGCGCGCTGGTGCGAGAGGGCGCCGATCTCGTCCTGGTCGGCGCGGCTCAGGCCGAGGCGGGTGTTGTGCTTCTCGGTGGACTCGCCCATCGGGATGTTCTCGTAGGCGTCGGTCAGACCGTCGTACGCCATGGAGTCGAGCATCTCGATCGCGCCGTACTTGTGGCCCTCGCGGGACTTGGGGAGCAGGTGCGGGGCGTTGGTCATGGACTCCTGGCCGCCGGCCACGACGACGTCGAACTCACCCGCGCGGATCAGCTGGTCGGCCAGCGCGATCGCGTCGAGCCCGGACAGGCACACCTTGTTCACGGTGAGCGCGGGGACGTTCATCGGGATGCCCGCCTTGACCGCGGCCTGGCGGGCCGGGATCTGGCCCGCACCGGCCTGCAGCACCTGGCCCATGATCACGTACTCGACCTGGTCGCCGCCGATGCCGGCCCGGTCCAGCGCGGCCTTGATGGCGAAACCGCCGAGGTCGGCGCCGGAGAAGCTCTTCAGCGAGCCGAGGAGGCGGCCCATGGGCGTACGCGCGCCCGCGACGATCACTGAGGTGGTACCGGTCGTTCCAGACATGAGGGGCGCCCCTTGGGATGAGGAGTGAACGAGGGTTTACTTGAATGTACTGAGCGGTACCTCGCCCGTCATCCGGCAGCGGGTGTGACGGCGCGCACGTTGCGTAACCATCCATGTGGCGCTGCACTGGTTCCATGCTGACGCGAATCGATCACATCGGGATCGCCTGTTTCGACCTCGACAAGACCGTCGAGTTCTACCGCTCGACCTACGGGTTCGAGGTGTTCCACTCCGAGATCAACGAGGAGCAGGGCGTACGGGAGGCCATGCTCAAGATCAACGATACGTCGGACGGCGGCGCTTCCTACCTCCAGCTCCTGGAGCCGACCCGGGAGGACTCGGCCGTGGGCAAGTGGCTGGCGAAGAACGGCGAGGGCGTCCACCACATCGCCTTCGGCACCGCGGACGTCGACGCCGACTCCGCGGACATCCGGGAGAAGGGGGTCAGGGTGCTGTACAAGGAGCCCAGGACCGGTTCGATGGGGTCCCGGATCACCTTCCTGCATCCCAAGGACTGCCACGGCGTCCTCACCGAACTGGTCACGTCCGCAGCGGAGCACTGACCTCCGGATACCCGGCCCGGTAGAGTGGGCTGTTCCGGGCCGGGGCCGGGTCGGGGCCGCGCCGCGTCCCCAGCCGTTGATCTGTCACCATTCCCCGGGGGACCGTTCACCGGTGAACGGTACTCGTTGGAGAGTTGCGACCAGGGGACGGATGGGACCGCGCAGTGCGGGGCTACGAACGCCAGGAGAGCCACCGAGCTGACGACGACCACCTCTCGCGGTTCGAAGCCGAGATGGACCGGCTGAAGACCGACCGGGAGAAGGCCGTCCAGCACGCCGAGGACCTCGGTTACCAGGTCGAGGTCTTGCGCGCCAAGCTGCACGAGGCTCGGCGCAATCTCGCGACCCGTCCCGCGTACGACAGCGCGGACATCGGCTACCAGGCCGAGCAGTTGCTCCGTAACGCCCAGGTCCAGGCGGAGCAGCTGCGGACCGACGCCGAGCGGGAGCTCCGCGACGCCCGCGCGCAGACGCAGCGGATCCTCCAGGAGCACGCCGAGCACCAGGCGAGGCTCCAGGCCGAGCTGCACAACGAGGCGGTGCAGCGGCGCCAGCGGCTCGACCAGGAGCTGGCGGAGCGCCGTCAGACCGTCGAGTCCCACGTCAACGAGAACGTCGCCTGGGCCGAGCAGCTCCGGGCCAGGACGGAGTCCCAGGCCCGCCGGCTGCTGGAGGAGTCCCGGGCCGAGGCCGAGCAGTCCCTGTCGGCCGCGCGCGCCGAGGCGGGCCGGCTGGCGGAGGAGACCCGGCAGCGGCTCGGTTCCGAGGCGGAGACGGCCCGGACCGAGGCCGAGGCGATCCTGCTGCGCGCCCGCAAGGACGCCGAGCGGCTGCTGGCCGCCGCCTCCAGCCAGGCGCAGGAGGCCACCAGCCACGCCGAGCAGCTGCGTACGTCGACGTCGGCCGAGACCGAGCAGACCCGGCAGCGGACCGCCGAGCTGAACCGGGCCGCCGAGCAGCGCATGCAGGAGGCCGAGACCCAGCTGCGCGAGGCCCGGCTGGAGGCCGAGAAGGTCACCGCCGAGGCGAAGGAGGCCGCGGTCAAGCGGCTGGCCGCCGCCGAGTCGCAGAACGAGCAGCGCACCCGCACGGCCAGGTCGGAGATCGCCCGGCTGGTCGGCGAGGCCACCAAGGACGCCGAGACGCTCAAGGCGGAGGCCGAGCAGGCGCTCGCCGACGCCCGCGCCGAGGCGGACCGGCTGAAGTCCGAGGCGTCCGAGAAGGCCCGCACGGCCGCCGCCGAGGACACCGCGGCCCAGCTGGCCAAGGCCGCCAGGAGCGCCGAGGAGGTGCTGACCAAGGCGTCCGAGGACGCGCGGTCCACCACCAGGGCGGCGAGCGAGGAGGCCGACCGGATCCGCCACGAGGCGGAGGCCGAGGCGGACCGGCTGCGTGGCGAGGCCGCCGAGCAGGCCGATCAGCTCAAGGGCGCGGCCAAGGACGACACCAAGGAGTACCGGGCCAAGACGGTCGAACTCCAGGAGGAGGCGCGCAGGCTGCGCGGCGAGGCCGAGCAGCTGCGCTCCGAGGCGGTCGCCGAGGGCGAGCGGATCCGCGGCGAGGCCCGCCGCGAGGCGGTCCAGCAGATCGAGGAGGGCGCGAAGACCGCCGAGGAGCTGCTGGCCAAGGCGAAGGCGGACGCGGAGGAGCTGCGGTCCGCAGCGGGCACCGAGAGCGAGCGGGTCCGCAGCGAGGCGGCCGAGCGGGCCGCGGCACTGCGCAAGCAGGCCGAGGAGGCCCTGGAGCGCGCCCGCGCCGAGGCCGAGCAGCTGCGTACCGACTCCGAGGAGCAGGCCTCCTCGACCACCACCGCGGCCGAGCGGGCGGCGGCGGAGCTGCGCGAGGAGACCGAGCGCGCGGTCGCGGCCCGGCAGGCGGAGGCGGCCGAGGAGCTGACCCGGCTGCACACCGAGGCCGAGACCCGGGTCGCCACCGCCGAGCAGGCGCTCACCGACGCGCGCGCCGAGGCGGAGCGCCTGAGGCGCGAGACGAACGAGGAGTCCGAGCGGCAGCGCGCGGAGGCCGCCGAGCGGATCCGGACGCTGCAGGAGCAGGCGGAGACCGAGGCGGAGCGGCTGCGCGACGAGGCCGCGGCGGACGCGTCGCAGTCGCGTGCCGAGGGCGAGGCCGTCGCCGTACGGCTGCGCTCCGAGGCGGCAGCCGAGGCCGAGCGGCTCAAGTCCGAGGCGCAGGAGAGCGCCGACCGGGTGCGGTCCGAGGCCGCCGCCGCCGCGGAGCGGGTGGGCACGGAGGCCGCCGAGGCGCTGGCCGCCGCCCAGGAGGAGGCCAACCGGCGCCGCCGGGAGGCCGAGGAGACCCTCGACGCGGCGCGCACCGAGGCGAACCAGGAGCGCGAGCGGGCCCGCGAGCAGAGCGAGGAGCTGCTCGCCTCCGCCCGCAAGCGGGTCGAGGAGGCGCAGGCCGAGGCGCAGCGGCTGGTCGAGGAGGCGGACAGCCGGGCGACCGAGCTGGTCTCCGCGGCCGAGCAGACCGCGCAGCAGGTACGGGATTCGGTCAGCGGGCTGCAGGAGCAGGCCGAGGCGGAGATCGCCGGGCTGCGTTCGACCGCCGAGCACGTCGCGGAGCGGACGAAGTCCGAGGCGCAGGAGGAGGCGGACCGGGTCCGCACCGACGCGCACGCCGAGCGGGAGCGGGCCGGTGAGGACGCGTCCCGGATCCGCCGGGAGGCGCAGGAGGAGTCCGAGGCCGCGAAGGCGATGGCCGAGCGGACCGTCGCGGACGCGATCGCCGAGTCGGAGCGGCTGCGGGCGGACACCGCCGAGTACAGCCAGCGGATGCGCACCGAGGCCTCCGACGCGCTGGCCTCGGCCGAGCAGGACGCGTCGCGCAGCCGGGCCGAGGCCCGCGAGGACGCCAACCGGATGCGTTCCGACGCAGCGGCCCAGGCCGACCGGCTGGTGGGCGAGGCGACGAGCGAGGCCGAGCTGATCGGCGCGGAGTCGGCGCAGCAGGCCACCCAGCGCGTGGAAGAGGCGACGCAGCAGGCCACCGGGCTCGTGGAAGAGGCGACGCAGCGGGCCACCACCCTGGTCGACGAGGCGAAGCAGCAGGCGGACCGGCTGTCGGGCGAGGCCGTGGACGAGGCCGAGCGGCTGCGCGCCGAGGCGTCGGCCACCGTCGGCTCGGCGCAGGAGCACGCGGCCCGCACCCGCGAGGAGGCGGAGCGGCTGCGCGCCGACGCGGAGGCGGCGGCCGAGCAGATGCGGGCGGAGGCCCGCCAGGAGGCGGACCGGCTGCTCGACGAGGCCCGGGAGGCCGCGGCGAAGCGCCGGGCCGATGCCGCCGAGCAGGCCGATCAACTCATCAGCAAGGCGCAGGAGGAGGCGCTTCGCGCCGCCACCGAGGCCGAGGAGCAGGCCGACACGATGGTCGGCGTGGCCCGCAAGGAGGCCGTGCGGATCACCTCGGAGGCGACGGTCGAGGGCAACTCCCTGGTCGAGCGGGCCCGTACGGACGCGGACGAGCTGCTGGTCGGCGCGCGCCGGGACTCCACGGCGATCCGGGAGCGGGCCGAGGAGCTGCGGGCCCGGATCGAGGGCGAGATCGAGGAGCTGCACGACCGCGCCCGGCGGGAGACGTCCGAGCAGATGAAGACGGCGGGCGAGCGCGTCGACAACCTGATGAAGGCGGCGACGGAGCAGCGCGACGACGCGGCGGCCAAGGCCAAGGAGCTGCTGGCGGACGCCAATTCGGAGGCGAGCAAGGTCCGGATCGCCGCGGTGAAGCGGGCCGAGTCGCTGCTGAAGGAGGCCGAGCAGAAGAAGGCCACGCTGGTCCGCGAGGCCGAGAAGCTGCGGGCCGACGCCGAGGCCGAGGCGAAGCGTACGGTCGACGAGGGCAAGCGCGAGCTCGATCTGCTGGTGCGCCGGCGCGAGGACATCAACACCGAGATCTCCCGCGTCCAGGACGTGTTGGAGGCGTTGGAGTCCTTCGAGACGCCGGCGGGCGGCGGCAAGGGCTCGGGCGGCTCCTCCGGTAGCGTCAAGGCCGGGGCTGCGGCGGGCACTCGATCGAGTGGCAAGTCGTCCGAGGGGTAGTCGCCTTGTCAGTTCCCGTGCTTCGACAGGAACGTTCCATCCTCCGAGTGGCAAGAGTTGCGGGGGTTAGCCACTCAAAAGAGGTGTCATTCTCCAGATCAAAAGGGCATCCGCTCGATGACACGCCGTTCCGGCCCCTAGGATTCCCCCTAACACCTCACCGGTCTCATTCGACAGGAACCCCATGAGCGACCCTTCCTCCCCCTTCGGCTTCGAGCTCGTGCGACGTGGATACGACCGCGGTCAGGTGGATGACCGCATTACCAAGCTCGTCGCCGACCGTGATAGTGCTCTGACCCGCATCACGTCTCTGGAAAAGCGCATCGAGGAGCTCCACCTCGAGACGCAGAACGCCCAGGCCCAGGTGAACGACGCGGAGCCGTCGTACGCCGGTCTCGGCGCGCGCGTGGAGAAGATCCTCCGCCTGGCCGAGGAGGAGGCGAAGGACCTGCGCGAGGAGGCCCGTCGCGCCGCCGAGCAGCACCGTGAGCTCGCCGAGTCGGCCGCCCAGCAGGTGCGCAACGACGCCGAGACGTTCGCCGCCGAGCGCAAGGCGAAGGCCGAGGACGAGGGCGTCCGGATCGTCGAGAAGGCCAAGGGTGAGGCCGGCTCGCTGCGTACGGAGGCCCAGAAGGACGCCGCGCAGAAGCGCGAGGAGGCGGATGCCCTCTTCGAGGAGACCCGCGCCAAGGCCGCCCAGGCCGCCGCGGACTTCGAGACCAACCTGGCCAAGCGCCGTGACCAGTCGGAGCGCGACCTCGCGTCCCGTCAGGCCAAGGCCGAGAAGCGTCTCGCCGAGATCGAGCACCGCGCCGAGCAGCTCCGTCTGGAGGCCGAGAAGCTCCGTACGGACGCCGAGCGCCGGGCCCGTCAGACGGTGGAGACCGCGCAGCGCCAGTCCGAGGACATCGTGGCCGACGCGAACGCCAAGGCCGACCGGATCCGCAGCGAATCGGAGCGCGAGCTGGCGGCGCTCACCAACCGCCGCGACTCGATCAACGCCCAGCTGACCAACGTCCGCGAGATGCTGGCCACGCTGACCGGTGCCGCGGTCGCCGCAGCCGGCACCCCCGCCGACGACGAGCCGGTCACCCGTGGTGTCCCGGCTCAGCAGGGCCGCTGACGCCGAGTACTTCAGCTGCACTACAGGAGGACACCGAAAGTCCCCCTTGCGCGCCCGGTTCCGCCCTTGTGGTGGCGCCGGGCGCGCGGCCGTTCTAGCGTGAACGCATGATCGAGCTGGATGGCCTCACCAAGCGCTTTGGCAACAAGGTTGCCGTCGACCGGCTCTCGTGCCGGGTCAGGCCCGGAATGGTGACGGGTTTTCTGGGGCCCAACGGGGCGGGCAAATCCACGACGATGCGGATGATGCTCGATCTCGACAACCCGACCAGCGGTTCGGTGCGCATCGACGGCAAGCACTACCGCGACCTGGAGGAACCCCTCAAGTACATCGGGGCGCTGCTGGACGCCAAGTCGATGCACGGCGGACGCAGCGCGTACAACAATCTGCTCTGTCTCGCGCAGAGCAACCGCATCCCGGAGAGCCGGGTCGCGGAGGTGCTGGACACCGTCGGGCTGACCCCGGTGGCGAAGAAGAAGTCGAAGGGGTTCTCGCTCGGCATGGGCCAGCGGCTCGGCATCGCGGCGGCGCTGCTCGGCGACCCGCAGGTGCTGCTCTTCGACGAACCGGTCAACGGCCTGGACCCCGAGGGCATTCACTGGATCCGCAATCTGATGAAGACACTCGCCTCGGAAGGCCGGACGATCTTCGTCTCCTCGCACCTGATGAGCGAAATGGCCCTCACCGCGGACCACTTGATCGTGATCGGCCAGGGCAGGCTGCTCGCCGACACATCGATGGCCGACTTCATCCATCAGAACTCCCGCAGCTACGTACGACTGCGCTCGCCGCAGCAGGAGCGGCTGCGCGACGTACTGCACGAGGCGGGCCTGATCGTGGTCGAGACCGGGGGCGGCGTCCTGGAGATCGACGGCGCCACGACCGAGGCACTGGGCGAGCTCGCCGCGCAGCACCAGATCGTGCTGCACGAGCTGAGTGCCCAGCGGGCCTCCCTGGAGGAAGCGTTCATGCAGATGACCGCGGACTCCGTGGAGTACCACGCGCACTCGGACCATGCCGCGGCGCCACCGCCGACGGGCCCGCAGTGGGGCGAACAGTGGAACCAGCAGACCGGTGGCCCCGCCGCCGGCAGCGGCAAGGAGGTGTGACGACGATGGCATCGGTACCCGCGGTCCTGACCTCCGAGTGGACCAAGATCCGTACGGTCTCCTCGACCGTCTGGACACTGATCTCCGCGTTCGTCGTCACCGTCGCGATGAGCGCGGCGCTCTGCGCCCTGATGAACGCCCAGTTCGACGACCTCCCGGTGGCGGAGCGAGCCACCTTCGACCCGACCCTGATCAGCTTCTCCGGCATGGTCCTCGGCCAGCTGGCCATGGTCGTCTTCGGGGTGCTGGTGGTCGGTACGGAGTACAGCTCCGGCATGATCCGCACCTCGCTGGCGGCGGTGCCCCAGCGCGGTTCGTTCCTGTTCAGCAAGATCGCGGTGGCCGGGGTGCTGGCCCTGGTGGTCGGCCTCGCGACCAGCTTCGTCTCGTTCTTCCTCGGACAGGCCCTGCTCGGCGACCACCACACGGACATCGGCGCGGACAACGTGCTGCGCGCGGTCATCGGCGGCGGCATCTACATGGGGCTGATCGGGATCTTCTCCATGGGCGTGGCGACGATGCTGCGCAGCTCCATGCTGTCGCTCGGCATCCTGATGCCGTTCTTCTTCCTGGTCTCCCAGATCCTGTCGGCGGTGCCGGGGGCGAAGAAGGTCGCCCGCTACTTCCCCGACCAGGCCGGGTCCAAGATCATGCAGGTGGTCCCCGACGCGATGCACAGCAACCCGGCTCCGTACGGGCCCTGGGGCG
The DNA here is from genome assembly GCF_045040875.1 of Streptomyces sp. NBC_00012. NCBI lineage: Bacteria > Bacillati > Actinomycetota > Actinomycetes > Kitasatosporales > Streptomycetaceae > Streptomyces > Streptomyces sp. NBC_00012. The sequence goes on from NZ_CP108309.1 coordinate 2,869,598, forward strand.
GGCTCGGGATTCTGGTCGCCTGGGTGGTGGCCGCGCTGATCGGCGGCTATGTCGTACTGAAGAAGCGCGACGCCTGACCGCTCGCGGGGCGCGGGCGGGCGGTGTCCCCGGCCTCTCCGGAAGCCTTCCGTCCGCTCGGACCGGCGCGACGCGCAATCGTAACGACTTGGCCGGAACCGTCAATGCCTGGATATCCTCCTAACTCTTACGGGGGCGTGCGGCCGCTCGGCCTGGGCCCCGACGACAGATGTGAGTCGATGGGGCTGGAGCATGATCGAGGCAGTCGGCCTGACCAAGCGCTACGGCGCGAAGACGGCCGTGCACAACCTTTCCTTCCAGGTGCGGCCGGGCGCCGTCACCGGATTCCTCGGTCCCAACGGGTCGGGCAAGTCCACCACCATGCGCATGATCCTGGGCCTGGACCAGCCGACCTCCGGCCATGTGACGATCGGCGGCCACCCCTTCCGCAGCCTGCCGAACGCACCGCGCCAGGTGGGTGCGCTGCTGGACGCGAAGGCGGTGCACGGCGGGCGCAGCGCCCGTAACCACCTCCTCTCGCTCGCCCAGCTCGCCGGAATCCCGGCTGCCCGGGTCGACGAGGTGCTCGGGGTCGTCGGCCTCCAGGACGTCGCCCGGAAGCGGTCCAAGGGGTTCTCGCTCGGCATGGGCCAGCGGCTCGGCATCGCGGCGGCGCTGCTCGGCGACCCGCAGGTGCTGCTCTTCGACGAACCGGTCAACGGCCTGGACCCCGAGGGCATCCTCTGGGTCCGCAATCTGATGAAGATGCTGGCGTCCGAGGGGCGTACGGTCTTCGTCTCCAGCCATCTGATGAGCGAGATGGCGCTCACCGCCGACCATCTGATCGTGATCGGCCGGGGCCAGCTGCTCTCCGACATGAACATCAAGGACTTCATCTCCGCCAACTCGGCCGACTTCGCCCGGGTGCGGGTCGCGGACGGCCTCGCGGAGCGGCGCGAGAAGCTGACCGCCTCGCTCACCGAGGCGGGCGGGCAGGTCATGTCCGAGCCGGACGGGGCGCTGCGCATCACCGGGCTGCCGCTGCCGCGGATCAGCGACGTGGCGCACGAGGCGGATGTCCGGCTGTGGGAGCTCTCGCCGCACCAGGCCTCGCTGGAGGAGGCGTACATGCGGATGACGCAGGGCGCCGTGGACTACCGCTCGACGGCGGACCAGAAGGCGGGTCTGCAGCAGCCGGCACCCGACGCGTACGCACAGCACGGGTACGCGCAGCAGCCACCGGAGATGCCGCAGCAGAACTGGTACGCCCCGCCGCCGCCCGGACAGAACCCGTACGCGGGACCCCCGGCCGAGCCGGCCCCGGCCGCCCCGGACCTGACCAAGCGCGAAACCAGCGAGGACGCCCGATGACAACGCCGCCGACCCCGCAGGCGCCGCACCAGCAGCAGGCCGCGCCGCAGAGCCCCTCGGCCGCACCGACCGGTCCGTACACCTCACCGATCCCGGTGCGCCGGGCCACGCTCGGCGACGCGATCGCCTCCGAGTGGACCAAGATCCGCTCGGTGCGCTCCACGATGTGGACGCTCGGCGTCATGATCGTGCTGCTGCTCGGGATCGGGCTGCTCGCCGCGGTCGCCGTCAACACCTCCGGGGCCGGACTCGACTCGACGCCGGTGCTCAGCTTCGGCTTCTTCGGCGTGCTGCTGGGCTCGATCTGCGTGATCACACTCGGTGTGATGACCATCGCGTCGGAGTACGGCACGGGCATGATCCGTACGACGCTGACCGCCTGCCCGAGCCGGGCCCGGGTGCTGAGCGCGAAGGCGATCGTCTTCTTCCTGCTCACCTTCGTGATCACGACCGTGACGACCGCGCTGGTCGCGGTGTTGCAGATGGCGATCATCGACAGCGCGGCGCCCTCCGGCGGCGACTGGCTGCGCGCGACGGTCGGTGTCGGCCTCTACATCGCGACGCTGGGGCTGCTCTCGCTCGCGGTCGGCGCTCTCATCCGGCACTCCGCCGGTGCGATCACGATCATGATCGGAGTGGTGCTGCTGCCACTCGTGCTGGCCATGTTCATGTTCGCCCAGTCGCTCTCCGGCCTGCGCATGAAGCTCTTCGAGTACTCGATCCCCAACCAGCTCAGCGCGTTCTACTCCACCTCGGTCGCCGATTCGGGACCGTCCGGCTGGGACCCGCTGTGGATCATGCTCGGCGTCACGGCCGTAGCGCTGCTCGGGGCGTTCGCCGCGCTCGACCGCCGGGACGTCTGAGGCCTGTCCCGAGCGGCTCAGTAGCGAGGCGCGTTCCTGGACCGCTGCATCTGTGTGGTGCGGCGGTCCTTCGCGTTCCAGCACGCCTTGTGCCAGTGCCTGCGGTCGTCGATCCCGCCGTACTCGGACCAAGCCACCAGGTGCGGGACGCCGGACGGGATCTCCTGGTCGCAGCCGGGGCAGCGGTACCGCTTGCCCGCCGCGCTCGCGCCGCTGACCGGGCGGACCGACCACTGCTCGCCCTGCCACTCCTCGGCACGTCCGCCGCCGCCGTAGCGGCCCCCCGGCTCCACTGTGCTGTCGTGGGGACTCTCGCCGCCTCGGGGGCGGTTGCGGCGCGGGGACACGTGACACCTCACGGGGCAGGCTGGGCAGTTCCCGTCCAGCGTAGGGCCATTTGGCCGAGCCGGTCGTCCGGCACCTCGCGGGACGGAGTCCCGGCGGGGTGAGTTACCGGAAAATCGCAACAACCTGCCGGTGGACCGTGCCTTTGGCACGTGTCAGACGTTGTTGCTCAATAGGGGAGAGCCGCGTCGGCCGCAAGGAGGCAATTGGCGATGCGTGTGGGAACGTTCGTACTGGCAGCCCAGTTTCCGGGGCAGGGGCCGGGGGAAGCGCTGCACCGCGCTGTCCGGTCCACCGAGGTCGCCGAGGAATCCGGCCTCGACTCGGTCTGGCTGGCAGAGCATCATTTCGTGCCGTACGGGGTCTGCCCGTCCGCCGTCACGCTGGCCGCGCTGCTGCTCGGCCGCACCCGCAGAATCCGGGTGGGCACGGCGGTGAGCGTGCTGTCGACCCAGCATCCGGTGGCGCTCGGCGAGCAGGCCGCGCTGCTCCATCTCACCAGCGGCGGCCGGTTCACGCTCGGCGTCGGCCGGGGCGGCCCCTGGGTGGATCTGGAGGTGTTCGGCGGGGGCCTGGAGGCGTACGAGAAGGGCTTCCCGGAATCCCTGGAGCTGCTGCTCGACTGGCTGGGCAGGCCGAGGGTGGCCGGGCGCGGTGAGCGGTACGGCTTCCGCGAGGTCGCCGTGGTCCCCCGGGCCGACGAGCTGCTCGCCGAGGACGGCGGCGGGAGTCCCGGCGGCCCCGAGGTCGTCGTCGCGTGCACCTCTCCGAAGACGGTGAAGCTCGCCGCAGAGAAGGGCCTGCCGATGCTGCTCGGGATGCACTGCGGGGACCAGGAGAAAGCCGACATGGTCGCCCTGTGGCGCTCCACCGCGCTCGCCGCGGGCCGCTCGCCCGAAAGCGTCCACGCGGCCGGGCACGTGTCCGCGGGGGTGGCCCAGATCGCCGACCGCCCCGAGGAGGCGGTGGAGACACTCGTGAAGACGATGCCGGGCTGGCTGCGACAGGGGCTGGAGGCCCATGTCACCGTCGACGGCCGGCACCGGGTGATGCGCGATCCGGTCGCGTACACGGAGCTGCTGTGCGGTCTTCATCCGGTGGGCCCGCCCCGGCTCGCCGCCGACCGCCTCGCCGCCACTGCCGAGCGGACGGGCATCACCCGCTTCGCGCTCCTGGTGGAGGGTTCGGGAGATCTGACGGCCACGGAGGAGAACGTGGCGCGGCTGGGCACCGAAGTGCTCCCGCTGCTCACCTGACATGTAGTAGGAGGTACGGGGGCTGCCGCTCCGGAGCGAGTTGCACGATCTCGGCCCGGAACGGCAGCAAGCGTTTAGCAGTCCCGTAGTTCGGGCGACTGGTTGAGCAACTGGCCCCTCACCGAGGTGAAGCGGGCCAGACGCTCGTCGACCGACGGGTCCAGCGGGAACACCGCGACGCGGTGGCAGTTCTGGAATGCCAGACGCACCCCGAAGTGCCGCTGGAGCGCGCCGCGGATCGCATCACTCGCGAGCGCGCGCAGCAGCTGACCACGTGCCTGCTCGTCCGGCGGGGGCGTCTGGTTGTCGGCGAACTCTCCGCCGTCCACCTTCAGCTGAGCCACCAGAGAGCTGATCATCTCCCATGCGTAGGGCAGGGAGGTCCGGACGCAGTCGACGAAGTCGGCTTCGTCGACCTCGCCTCGCTCGGCCTGTTCCAACAGCGCCGGTGAGACGTCGAGCGACATGGGTTCTCCTCTCGCGACCCCGACGCCGGGCCGGGGCCTTACGGGCAGGGAAGAAGGACGGCGACGCAGCGTACACGGACGGCGACCTCCTGCTTACACGGTAAGGGTGCGGTCCGGGCCGCACCAGGAGATTGGGAACACAACCGGCCAATAACGAAGGGGCGCAAAGAGGGGCAAGCCCCGACTGCGCCCCTTGGACGAAAGAGGGGCGACGGAAGTGGCAGGGGGAGAATCGCGTGGAACACCCCTCGTCGAGTAGCGTTGCCGACCATGCGTCTCGTCATCGCCCGCTGCTCCGTGGACTACGCCGGCCGGCTCACGGCCCACCTGCCCTCCGCTCCCCGTCTCATCCTGGTGAAGGCGGACGGGAGCGTGTCGATCCACGCCGACGACAGGGCGTACAAACCCCTCAACTGGATGTCGCCGCCCTGCACCCTGAAGGAGGGCACCGCCGACACCGCGGGCGTCTGGACCGTGGTGAACAAAGCGGGCGAGAAACTGATCATCACGATGGAGGAAATCCTCCACGACTCGTCCCACGAGCTCGGTGTCGACCCGGGCCTGATCAAGGACGGCGTCGAAGCGCACCTGCAGGAACTGCTCGCCGACCGGATCGAGACACTCGGCGAGGGCTACACCCTGATCCGCCGTGAGTACTTCACCGCCATCGGACCGGTCGACATCCTGTGCCGGGACGCCGACGGCCAGACCGTCGCCGTGGAGCTGAAGCGGCGCGGCGACATCGACGGCGTCGAGCAGCTGACCCGCTATCTGGAACTGCTCAACCGCGATCCTCACCTCGCCCCGGTGAAGGGCATCTTCGCGGCCCAGGAGATCAAGCCGCAGGCGCGGGTGCTCGCGACGGACCGCGGGATCGGCTGTGTCGTGCTCGACTACGACGCGATGCGCGGCATCGAGGACGACAAGCTCCGGCTCTTCTGACCCTTCCCGCTCCCCTGTTGTTCCCGGTCCCCGACGCCGGACGTGCGTGTCGCGTCCGGCGTTCGTCGGTTCCCGGGGCGGCTCAGGCGGCCGTCGGGCCGCTGTCCGCGCTCGCCGCCGACGACGAGGAGGGCCCGCTCGCCGAGTCGGAGGTGTCGGGCGAGGACGGCTCGGGTTCGGTGGCCGTGTCCGACGGGCTCGGGGATCCGGTGTCCGTCGGGCTCCCGGTCGGGCTCGGGGTCTTCGTCGGCGAGGGCGACTTCGTCGAGGTCGGCGACTTGGTCGGCTTGTTCGACGGCCTGTTGCTGGACGACGTGCCCGAGGACGGGGTGTCGCTCGGTTCCGTCGGGCCGGTGGACGGTGTGCCGCTGCCGCTCGGCGTGATCTCGCTGCCCGACGGTCCGGGCGTCGCCGAACTGCCGCCGGATGCCGTGTCGGCGGGCGTCGAACCGTCCGCCGGGCCGTCCGCCGGATCGTCGGCCGGCGCTCCGTCCTCGCCGCCGTCCTGGCTCTGCGACTGCTCGGTCGTGACGTCCTGGTTCCCGTGGACGTCGTCGTCACCGGAGGTCAACCCCAGCGCGACCACCGTGCCGAGCACACCGGTCAGGAGTACGCCCGCGGCCGTGGCGACCAGGTTGCGCCGGGCCCCGGCGAGCAGCGCGAAACGGCCTTGCCGCGTCTCCCGGCCGGCCCCGGGGGCGCTCTGCCGCGAGATCACCGCGGTGGCACCCTCGTACGGCTTCGACAGCGTCTGCGTCACGGACGGCTTCGTACCGGCGGGCGGCGTCGCCGGCTCCTCGGCCTTCGGGACCGGCAGCTCGTCCCCGGGCGGGGTGAGGATCACGGGCAGCGGGCCGTCGGAACGGTCCGCGACCAGGGCGAGCGCGCGCCGTCCGGCCACCGCCCCGGACTTGTCGGCGAGCGCCCCGCGCATGCCGATCGAGGTCTCCAGCTCGGCCCTGGCCCGGTCCGGGTTTCCGGCCAGGAGCGCGAGAACCCCCAACTCGTGGTGGAAGTAAGCCTCTTCGGCCACCTCCCCGGCGATCCTGGCCGCCTCCTGACCGATCCGCAGCGCCTTCTCCCAGGCTCCCCAGTGCAGGCCCGCCGCGAAGGCCGGGGTGGCGCTGCGGGCCAGCAGCACGGCCACGCTGGTCTGCCCCGCCCCGTCGCCGGGCACCAGCTGTGCCATCGCCGCGATGACCGCGTCGCCCTCGGACGTCACCCGCTCGGGGGTCACCGAGGGGTGACCCGCCCACCAGGCGTAGTGCTGGGCCGCGGTGCGGGCCCGCTCGGTGGTGTCCTCGCCGTATCCGGCGGCCTCCAGCTGGGTGACGACACCGGCGGCGAGCCGGTAGCGGGAACCGGCCGGGGAGAGCAGCCCGCAGCCGGCCAGTTCACCGAGCGCGGCGTCCGCGTGGGTGTCCCCGATGAGCGCCGGCAGATGGGCCTGGTGCGGCACCTCGCCGCCCAGGGCCACCGCGAAGCGCAGGGTGTCACGGGCCGGCCCGCTCAGCCGCGAGGCGAGCAGCGCGGCGGGCGCCGCCCCCTCCCCGAGGCTGGGCAGCGGGATGTGGACACCGTCGACGGCCTGATCGTGCCCGAAGGGCGCGTCCGCGGGCAGGCCGTCCCCGCCGAACACGCCGTACGCCTCGGGGTCGGTACGCAGCATGTCGCGCTGGCGCAGCAGGGCGCCCGCCTGGACGAAGCGCAGCGGCAGCCCCTCGGACTCGAACCAGAGGTCTCCCGCCCAGTTCGCCTCCTCCTCGGTGAGCGGGCGCTCGACGGACCGCTCCAGCAGGTCGACCGCGGCGCTGCGGCCGAGGCCCGCGAGGAAGACCTCTTCGAGGTGCGAGTCGGTGGTGGGCGCGGCGACGTCCGGAACCGTCGCGAACAGGAAGGCGCACTCCGGTGTCGCGTCGAGCAGCTCCTCCAGCGCGGCCCCGCCGAACTCCAGGTCGTCGAGCAGGACGACGGCGCCGATGCTCCGGACCCGTTCGAGCAGCCGGTCGCGGTCGGGGCGGTGCAGCGGCGCGTCATGGACGGCCTCGAAGAGCCCGTAGAGCAGGTCGGTGACGGTCCGCTTGTAGCCGCTGAGCCGTACGACTCCGTCCGGTGCGAGGTCCGCGCAGTCGGACGCGACGGCGTCGAGCAGTGCCGTACGGCCCGATCCGGCCGGTCCGGTGAGCCGCACGGAGCGGCCCCGGGACAGCAGCCGCACCAGCCGTTCGCGTTCCTGCGCGCGCTCCAGGAGCGGCAGTTGGGGGGCGGGCGGGCCGGGCGGTACGGGTGGCGCGGTGGCGCGTTCACGGTCGGCGCGGCCGGTCACGGTGCGCCGGGCCGGCGGGCCGGGCTGCTCCCCCGGCGGGCACAGCTCGACCTCGCTGCCGTCGATCGGATTGACGGTGAGGAGGTAGTCGCCCGATATGAGCCGGACGACGCGCGCCTGGGGTGTCGGCTGGCCGGGCTCCGGGGTCAGCTGGTCGCGGGCCGGCCGTCTGCGGCCGGGCTCCTCACCGAAGCCGCCGTTGTCCCGGCCGTACTCTTCCGGTCCCCGGTGTGTCGGGTCCATCGCCAAAGCCCCCAGACGCGTCGCGCACGATTGCCCCTCCGGCCTCGCACGCCCCGCTGTCGCTTCCGGTCCGGTGTCCGCCCGGTGGGTTCGTCAATCGGCGGACGGGCGAACCCTAGACCGTCGCGCGGTGTCCCCGCACAGTCGGGGGGTCACGCCGCCCGAAGCGCGCGTTCTCATGCGGATTGTGCGCTTTCGGCCGCGGCGGGCGACCGGGGAGCGCGACCCGGGCGGGCGGCCGTGGCGCGCGACCGGGACCCTTCGCCGGACCGGAACCGTGCCGGCCCCGGAGCGGGCAGCCCTCGGGACGGCGCGGGCGCCGCTACACGCGCGGCAGCGAGTCCGCGGCGATTCCGCCTTCGATCGCCAGGATGCGGTGCAGCCGGGTCGCCACCAGCAGGCGCTGCATCTGCGGCGGCACGCCGCGGAGCACCAGCCGCCGCCCGGCCCGTCCGGCCCGGCGGTGTGCGCCCATGATGACGCCGAGCCCCGTGGCATCCCAGGAATCCAGCTCGGTCAGGTCGAGCACCAGGTCGCCGACGCCGTCGTCGAGGGCCGAGTGCAGGGCCGTACGGGCGTCCGCCGCGCTTCGGACGTCGAGGCGGCCCCCGACGACCAGCTCGGCGTGGTCGCCCCTGATGTGCATATGCGCTCCCCTGGAATGCTCCGTGGCAAGGTTCGTCTGTCTGTTCTGTCTCTGCCACAACTGACTGCGGCGGGGACAGGGAAGTTGCCGTCTGTAAGCGAACCGATACCGAATTCACTCCGCGGAGTGACTGCGGCGCGGCGGGAGCCCGCTCGGATCCATTGATTCCGGGAGACTCCCCCCGTACCTCCGGGCCTGACCGACGGCAGATCAGGCAACCGGAGGACCGAAAACGATCAGTACGTGTAGAAGCCCTGCCCGCTCTTGCGGCCGATGTCACCTGCGTCCACCATCCGGCGCATCAGCTCCGGAGCGGCGAACTTCTCGTCCTGCGACTCGGTGTAGATGTTGCTCGTGGCGTGCAGCAGGATGTCGACGCCGGTCAGGTCCGCCGTGGCGAGCGGGCCCATGGCGTGGCCGAAGCCGAGCTTGCAGGCGATGTCGATGTCCTCGGCCGAGGCGACACCCGACTCGTACAGCTTGGCGGCCTCGACGACGAGCGCCGAGATCAGGCGGGTGGTGACGAAGCCGGCGACGTCGCGGTTGACGACGATGCAGGTCTTGCCGACGGACTCGGCGAACTCCCGCGCGGTGGCGAGGGTTTCGTCGCTGGTCTTGTAGCCCCGTACGAGTTCGCAGAGCTGCATCATCGGGACCGGCGAGAAGAAGTGCACACCGACGACGCGCTCGGGGCGCTCCGTCACGGCCGCGATCTTGGTGATCGGGATGGCGGAGGTGTTGGAGGCGAGCACCGCGTCGTCCCGGACGATCTTGTCGAGCGCCCGGAAGATCTCGTGCTTGACCTCCAGCTTCTCGAAGACGGCCTCGACGACGACATCCGCGTCGGCGACCGCGTCGAGGTCGGTGGTGGTCGTGATGCGGGCGAGCGCGGCCTCGGCGTCGGCCGCGTCCAGCTTGCCCTTGGAGACGAACTTGCCGTACGACGCCTCGATGCCGCCACGTCCGCGGCCCAGGGCCTCGTCGGTGACATCGCGCAGCACCACGTCCCAGCCCGCCTGGGCGGAGACCTGCGCGATGCCGGACCCCATGAGTCCGGCTCCGATGACGGCGAGCTTCCTGGCCACGTCTGCACCCCTTGGTTTCTGTTCGCCTCTGCAGCTGGTTCCTGCACGGCCGGTCTCAACGGTTCTTCACATGCTCTCCGGCGGAGATTAGTACCCGTGAGGGGCGCTGGGGCCGTGAAGAGATGCGCGTCACGTCTCACATGACGGACATCACACCGGGACCCGTCATTCAGCGGCGCGCCGGGCGTAGTTGAGGACCTTTTCGCCGAGCAGCTCCTCGATCTCGTCGAGCAGGACGAGCGCGTCCCTGGACACCTCGGCCGCCCTGCGGCCGGCCACCATCTCGCGGCCGATGTACGCCATGAGCGTGCTGTGCGCCCAGGAGAGCTGACCGGCCACCAGGATCGGGGCCGGATCCCCGGGCCCCGTCCCGCACTCCTCCTGAAGCGTCGTCTCCAGATACTGAAGGGCCTCCTGCTGTATGTGCCAGAGGCGGGCCTTGAGGCCGTCCGCGCCCTCGATGACCCGCATGAAGCGTTCGTAGCCCTCCATCAGGCCGACGGTGGGTGACACGCCCTCCACCTGGATGCGCAGTTCGCGCAGGACCGCGTCGGCCGCGGACTCGCCCCTGTCCCGGCCCCGGACGTACCGCGAGAGGCGGTCGACGATGTCGCGGCCGCGGTCCAGGAAGAGGTCCTCCTTGGTCGGGAAGTAGTTGTAGACCGTGTTCACCGAGACGTCGGCGGCGCGGGCGATCTCGGCGATCGTGACCGCGTCGAAGCCCCGCTCCAGGAAGAGACCGGTGGCCACGTCCGAGAGGTGCTGTCTGGTCCGGCGCTTCTTGCGCTCCCTGAGTCCCTCAGCCATGGCCCCCATCGTAGGACTCCTCTGGGGTTCCTCAATATTTGGTGTCATTGCAATTTTTCAGTCACTCTGTTTTTGTGGTCACTATGCCAATCATCAGCACGGCCGGGCTCGCCCGGACCTTCGTCACCAAGGCCGGTCCGGTGGAGGCCGTACGTTCCATCGACATGACGGTCGCGGCCGGCGAGATCGGCGGCCTCCTCGGCCCCAACGGAGCGGGCAAGACCACCACCCTGCGCATGCTCACCACGCTGCTCGCCCCCACCGGCGGCGCCGCCACCGTGGCCGGCTGCGATCTGCTCGCGGACCCGGCGGGCGTACGGAAGAAGTGCGGGTACGTGGCTCAGTCGGGCGGCGTCGATCCCCACATCAGCGTCCGGGAGGAACTGGTCACCCAGGGCCGGCTCTACCGGCTCGGCAAGGCGGCGGCAGCGTCCCGGGCCACGGAACTCGCCGCCGGACTGGGCCTTTCCGAGCTGCTCGACCGCAGGACGGCCACGCTCTCCGGGGGCCAGCGGCGCCGGCTCGACATCGCCATGGGGCTCACTCACCGCCCGGCCGTGCTCTTCCTCGACGAGCCGACCACCGGGCTCGACCCGGGCAGCCGCACCGACCTGTGGGAGCTGGTGCGCCGACTGCGGGACACGTACGGCACGACCGTCGTGCTCACCACCCACTACCTCGACGAGGCCGACGCGCTCGCGGACCGGCTGGTCGTGGTCGACGGCGGCCTGGTCGTGGCCGAGGGCACACCGGCCGCGCTGAAGACCCGGTACGCGGGCTCGCCCGCCGCCTCGCTCCAGGAGGCGTTCCTGGCGATCACCGGGCGCTCCCCCGCGCCTGCCGACACCGCTCCCGTCGCCGTCTAGGAATCGAGTCCGATGCTTCTCCACGACACCGCGCTCGTCTTCGGGCGGTACGCCCGGCAGACCCTGCGCTCGAAGTTCCAGATCCTCTTCGGCATCCTGATGCCGCTGCTCTACCTGCTCTTCTTCGGTCCACTGCTCACCGGGCTGCCGCTCGGCTCGGCAGGTGACTCCTGGCAGGTCCTGGTCCCCGGACTGCTGCTCCAACTGGGCCTGTTCGGCGCATCGTTCGCCGGGTTCGCCATCATCATCGACAAGTCGACCGGGGTCGTGGAGCGGATGCGGGTGACCCCGGTCAGCCGGCTGGCGCTGCTCCTGGGCCGGGCCCTGCGCGATGCGCTCCTGTTCATGTTCCAGGCGGTGCTGCTGGTGCTCACCGCCCTGCTCATGGGGCTGCGCGCTCCCCTGCCCGGGGTGCTGATCGGCTTCGCGTTCGTCGGCCTGCTGACGGTCTCGCTGGCCTCGCTCTCGTACGCCCTGGCCATGAAGGTCAGCACCCCGCAGGAGTTCGGCCCGGTGATCAACTCGATCACCATGCCGGCGATGCTGCTCTCCGGTCTGATGCTGCCGATGACACTGGGCCCCGGCTGGCTGGACGTGCTCTCGCACCTCACGCCGTTCCGCTACCTCGTGGACGCGGTGCGGGACGCGTACGTGGGGTCGTACGCCACCGCGCACATGCTGTACGGGGTGCTGGTCTCGCTCGGCTTCGCGGCGGTCTCCGTGGCGGTGGGCGCCCGCGTCTTCCGGCGGGCGGGTGCCTGACCGAGGGCGGTCCCGCGGTCCCTGGCGGGACAGCCCTTAGGCTGACCGCATGGTCAATCTGACACGTATCTACACGCGCACCGGCGACCAGGGCACCACCGCCCTCGGCGACATGAGCCGGACCGCCAAGACCGATCTGCGGATCTCCGCGTACGCCGACGCCAATGAGGCCAATGCCGTCATCGGTACCGCGATCGCGCTCGGGCAGCTCCCCGAGGACGTCGTGAAGGTCCTCGTCCGTGTGCAGAACGACCTGTTCGACGTGGGCGCGGACCTGTCGACCCCGGTCGTCGAGGACCCGAAATACCCGCCGCTGCGGGTGGAGCAGAGCTACGTCGACAAGCTGGAGGCGGACTGCGACCACTTCCTGGAGCAGCTGGAGAAGCTGCGCAGCTTCATCCTGCCGGGCGGCACCCCCGGGGCGGCGCTGCTGCACCAGGCGTGCACGGTGGTCCGGCGCGCGGAGCGGTCCACCTGGGCGGCGCTGGAGGTGCACGGCGAGGTGATGAACGCGCTGACCGCGACGTATCTCAACCGGCTCTCCGACCTGCTGTTCATCCTCGCGAGGACGGCGAACAAGGAGGTCGGCGACGTGCTGTGGGTGCCGGGCGGCGAGCGGTAGCCGTCCCGGTCCGCGGGCCGGGACGGGCCGGGGTCAGCTCGACGGCCCCGGCGCCGTCTTCGGGAACAGCGTGTAACTCCCCGCGATGACCACGTTGATCCCGATCACGAACAGCATCGTCTGCTGCCACGCCTGGAGCGAGGACACATCACCGTCCCCGCCCACGTACCAGACGGCCGCCTGGAGCAGCGCCAGCGCGGTCACCGCGGCGACCGTCCAGCGCGCCGCCACCTTCCACTCGTGCACCGCGCGCGCCATGCCGTACTTCGGCGGCTTCACCGGCGGCGGCCCGCCCGCGAAGCGGTGCGCGACCCGGGCGTCGACCCAGCGGATCGTGGAGTGGCCGAGCCCCACCGTGAAGCCGATGTAGACCGCGGCGAGCCCGTGTTTCCAGTCGGGCTGCGCCCCGTTCTTCAGGTCGATGGCGGTCACCACCAGCAGTACGACCTCCAACAGCGGCTCGCACAGCAGCACGGCCGCGCCCAGCCTCGGTTTCTTCGCCAGGTACCGCAGCGCGAGCCCCGCGGCCAGCAGCACCCAGAAGGCGACTTCGCAGAGCACGATCAGCGTGACGATCACGGCACTTCCCCTTTCCCGTTTCCTCCAGCCTCCCGGCCGCGCGGCCCCGATTCGTCGTCTGTCGTGACGAACCGCGACTGCATCCTTCGATGTACTCGGGCTTCGCCCCTGGTACGGAGGTCCGGGCGCCGGCCGCCGTGTTGGATGGGGGGGTGTTCTCCCTTCCGCGGCCGCACCGCCACGACGTGCTCATGGCCGCCATCGGTCTCCTCGGCGGCCTCGCCCTGTGGGCGCTCGGCCTGTATCTCCAGGGCAACCGGCTCTTCGTCGCCCCGTGGGTCTGCCTGCTGCCGCTCGCCGTCGTGTCGGGGCTCGAACTGGTCCGCCGGACCGCCCCGCAGACGGCCCTGGCCATCGGCACGCTCGCACTGGTCGCGGACCAGTTCACGGTCGGGAACCTGGCGACGGTGCTGATGTTCACGGACCTGATGTACGCGGCCGTGCTGTACGGGACACCGTCCGCCGCCCGCCGCATCCCGGTGACCACGTTCCTGATCACGGTCGCGGTCACCATCGGGTTCCTGGCCTGGCTCCGCAGCCCCCAGGCGCTGCTCATCGGTGTCGTCACCGGCATGGTCTCGTTCCTGCCCGCCCTCACCGGGGTGAGCGTCCGCAACCACCGCGACGCCGCCGAGACGGCCCGGCTGCACGCCGAACAGACCGCGCTGCTCGCCGAGATGGACCGGGTCCAGGCGGTGACCGCCGAGCGCACCCGGATGGCCCGCGAGCTCCACGACATGGTGGCCAACCACCTGTCGGCGATCGCCATCCACTCCACCGCCGCGCTCTCCATCGACGACCCGGCCACCTCCCGCGACGCGCTGGGGGTGATCCGGGAGAACAGCGTCGACGGGCTCGCCGAGATGCGCCGGCTGATCGGGCTGCTGCGTACCGGCGGCGGGGCGCGGGAACCGGCCGCCTCACCCACCCTCGCCTCGCTGGACGCACTGGTGGAGCAGACCCGCGCGAACGCCGCGTCGAGCGGGCTGACCTGTACGTTCGAGGACGACCGGGGCGAGGGCGGCGCACTGCCCACGCCGGTCGAGCTGGCCGCGTACCGGATCGTCCAGGAGTCCCTGACGAACGCGCTCAAGCATGCCGCGCCCGGCCCGGTCGCGGTGCGGCTCGGGCAGTCCGGGCAGCTGCTCACGGTGGAGGTCAGCAGTGTGTTCGGGAACCGTTCCGGGCCGCGCGCACCCGGCTCGGGGGCGGGGCTGGTGGGGATGCGGGAACGGGTGGCGCTGCTGGGCGGCACGATCGAGGCCGGCCCGTCGACCACCGGCGACGGTACGAAGATCTGGCGGGTACGGGCCGAACTGCCCGTGGAGGAAGGGACGTCGAGGACATGACGATCCGGGTTGTGGTCGCCGAGGACCAGTCGGCCGTCCGGGCGGGGCTGGTGCTCATTCTGCGCAGCGCCCCCGACATCGAGGTCGTGGGCGAGGCCGGGGACGGCGAGGAGGCGGTGCGGCTGGCCCGCACGCTGCGGCCGGACCTGGTGCTGATGGACATTCAGATGCCGCGGCTGGACGGGGTGTCGGCGACCGGGCAGGTGGTTGCCGAACGGCTCGCGGACGTGCTGGTGCTGACCACCTTCGATCTGGACGAGTACGTCTTCGGGGCGCTGCGGGCGGGGGCCGCGGGCTTCCTGCTGAAGAACACCGAGGCGCGCGATCTGCTCGACGCCGTACGGACGGTGGCGCGCGGCGAGGGGCTGATCGCGCCGGCTGTGACGCGCAGGCTGATCGCCGAGTTCGCCGGGGCCTCGCCCGTACGGCCGGCGAACGCGCCCGACCCTTCGGTGCTCGACGGGC
Organism: Streptomyces sp. NBC_00012; assembly: GCF_045040875.1. Classification (NCBI taxonomy): domain Bacteria; kingdom Bacillati; phylum Actinomycetota; class Actinomycetes; order Kitasatosporales; family Streptomycetaceae; genus Streptomyces; species Streptomyces sp. NBC_00012. The sequence continues at coordinate 2,884,610 of NZ_CP108309.1, forward strand.
TCACCCGGCGGGAGCGGGAGGTTCTGGGCTGCCTCGGCGAGGGCTTGTCGAACGCCGAGATCGCGATCCGGCTCTCCGTGGCAGAGGGGACGGTGAAGACCCATGTGAGCAGGCTGCTGGGCAAGCTGGAGCTGCGCAGCCGGGTGCAGGCGGCCGTGCTGGCACAGGAGTTGGGCGTCTGAGGTTTTGCGGGGAACTTTGGTCCAGACCTCTTGACGATTGGTCCAGACCTTCCTAATCTCACCGAGCACACTGCGGTGAGCACGCCATGACAAGGCGGGCTCAGGGCGGCGCAGGGTTTGCAGTCCACGGACCACCCCCGATTGTCCGGACCTCACCCGAGGAGCACCGTTGAGCACTGAAACCCCCCTACGCCGGACCCGATTCAGACTCGGGACCGGCAGAGCCACCAGATCCAGAGCGGTAGCGGGCCTCACCGCGCTGCTGCTTCCACTCGCCGCGATGGTCGGCCTGGCATCCCCCGCCGAGGCCGCCACCTCGGCGACCGCCTCCTTCGTCAAGAAGTCCGACTGGGGCAGCGGTTTCGAGGGCCAGTGGACGGTGAAGAACACCGGCACCACCGCCCTGTCCTCCTGGATCATCGAGTGGGACTTCCCCTCCGGCACCGCGGTCGGCTCCGCCTGGGACGCCACCGTCACCAGCTCCGGAACCCACTGGACCGCCAAGAACCTCGGCTGGAACGGCTCGGTCGCCCCCGGCGCCTCCGTCAGCTTCGGCTTCAACGGCACCGGCCCCGGCGCCCCCACCGGCTGCAAGCTGAACGGCGCCTCCTGCGACGGCGGCAGCGTCCCCGGCGACAACGCCCCCTCGGCACCGGGCACCCCGACCGCGAGCGCCGTCACCGACACCTCGGCCAAGCTGAGCTGGACCGCCGCGACCGACGACAACGGCATCAAGAACTACGACGTCCTGCGGGACGGCGCGGTCGTCTCGACGGTCACCGGCACGACGTACACGGACTCCGGCCTCAAGGCCGGCACGGACTACTCGTACACCGTGCAGGCTCGTGACACCGCCGACCAGACCGGCCCGGTCAGCGGCGCGGTCAAGGTCCACACCACCGGCGGCGGGAACCCCGACCCCGGCACCGGCGGCAAGGTCAACCTCGGCTACTTCGCCAACTGGGGCGTCTACGGGCGCAATTACCACGTCAAGAACCTGGACACCTCGGGCTCAGCCGCGAAGATCACGCACATCAACTACGCCTTCGGTAACGTCCAGGGCGGCAAGTGCACGATCGGTGACTCCTACGCCGACTACGACAAGGCGTACACCGCCGACCAGTCGGTCGACGGCGTGGCCGACACCTGGGACCAGCCGCTGCGCGGCAGCTTCAACCAGCTGCGCAAGCTGAAGGCCAAGTACCCGCACATCAAGATCCTGTGGTCGTTCGGCGGCTGGACCTGGTCCGGCGGCTTCGGTGACGCCGCGAAGAATCCGGCCGCCTTCGCCGAGTCCTGCTACGGCCTGGTGGAGGACCCGCGCTGGGCCGATGTCTTCGACGGCATCGACATCGACTGGGAGTACCCCAACGCCTGCGGCCTGACCTGTGACACCAGCGGCCCGGCCGCGCTGAAGGGCCTCACCTCGGCGCTGCGCACCAAGTTCGGCAAGGACTACCTGGTGACCGCCGCCATCACGGCCGACGGCTCCGACGGCGGCAAGATCGACCTCGCCGACTACGCCGGCGCCGCCCAGTCCCTGGACTGGTACAACGTGATGACGTACGACTTCTTCGGCGCCTGGGACGCCAAGGGCCCGACCGCCCCGCACTCCCCGCTCACCTCGTACAACGGCATCCCGAAGGCCGGCTTCAACTCCGCCGACGCCATCGCCAAGCTGAAGGCCCAGGGCGTCCCCGCGTCCAAGCTGCTGCTCGGCATCGGCTTCTACGGCCGCGGCTGGACCGGCGTCACCCAGGACGCCCCCGGCGGCACCGCCACCGGCGCCGCACCCGGCACCTACGAGGCCGGCATCGAGGACTACAAGGTCCTCAAGAACAGCTGCCCCGCCACCGGCACCGTCGCCGGCACCGCCTACGCCCACTGCGGCACCAACTGGTGGAGCTACGACACCCCGGCCACCATCACGTCCAAGATGAGCTGGGCGAAGAGCCAGGGCCTGGGAGGCGCGTTCTTCTGGGAGTTCAGCGGCGACACCGCCAACGGTGAACTCGTCGGCGCGATCAACAGCGGTCTGAAGTAACCCTCACGGTCTGAGACAACCCCCCACCAGCACCGCGCAACACCCCGGAAAAGCAGCCGGGGAGACGGGTCCGCCCCCCGTCTCCCCGGTTTTCCTTCTGCTGGGCCGCTTTCCGCCGGCCCTCAATTGCCGGTCGTTTCTAGGCCACGTTGACCCGCTGGCCGGGCGGCGCCGCCTCCAGCCAGGCGAGGAACCCGGTCAGCGCGTCGTCGCTCATGGCCAGCTCCAGGCGGGTCTCCCCGTGGAGACAGCCGAGCACCACGGCGTCGGAGAGCAGCGCCAGCTCCTCCTCGCCCTCGGGCAGCCGCCGGGCGACCACCTCGATCGCAGAACGCTCCAGGACCCGGCGGGGTCGAGGAGCGTAGGAGAAGACCCGGAACCATTTGATCCGGTCCCCGCTGTACCGGGCGACCCCGTACACCCAGCCCTTGCCCGACAGATCGGGCTCCTCGGATACGTTCCATCGCAGGCTGCAGTCGAAGGTCCCGCCGGAGCGCTGAATCAGCCGCCGACGCAGACCGAAGACGAAGAGTCCAATCAGGACCAGTGCGACGACCAACCCGCCCACCCACAGCGCGAGGAACATCTCCACCGACCTCCTCGCGTCGTCGAGTAACGGATACCGCCAGAACTACAACCGCACCTGCATCGCCTCAGCCGCGACACGGTCTGGAGTGGTCTCCAGCTCGGGCCGCGGCTGAGGGTAAAGCTACGTGGTCGCGGGGCGCTAGCGCACCGCCACCGCACGCAGTCGCACTTCGGCGCGCCGCTCGGAGGCGGCGTCCGTGTCCGACTTCGCGCGCTCCAGCGCATGCTCGGCGCGCTGGACATCGATCTCGTCCGCCAGCTCCGCGATCTCCGCGAGCAGCGAGAGCTTGTCGTCCGCGAACGAGATGAAACCGCCGTGCACAGCGGCGACCACGGTCCCGCCGTCGCTCGTACGGATCGTCACCGGGCCCGATTCCAGCACACCCAGAAGCGGCTGGTGACCGGGCATGACGCCGATGTCGCCGGACGTGGTGCGCGCGACGACCAGGGTGGCCTCGCCGGACCAGACACTGCGGTCCGCGGCGACCAGCTCGACGTGCAGCTCAGCAGCCAAGGGTGGCTCCTCGGGTCACCACCCGGCCGTTCGAGCCGGGTGTTGGGTCAATTCTACGGGGCGTGGTGAGGGGGGCGGGACACACCCCACCCCCCTCGGTGAGCCAGGGGCTCAGGAGACGCCGAGCTCCTTGGCGTTGGCCTTCAGGTCCTCGATGCCACCGCACATGAAGAACGCCTGCTCGGGGAAGTGGTCGTACTCGCCGTCGCAGATCGCGTTGAACGCGGCGATCGACTCGTCGAGCGGCACGTCCGAACCGTCCACGCCGGTGAACTGCTTGGCGACGTGGGTGTTCTGCGACAGGAAGCGCTCGACACGACGGGCACGGTGGACAACGAGCTTGTCCTCCTCGCCCAGCTCGTCGATACCGAGGATCGCGATGATGTCCTGGAGGTCCTTGTACTTCTGGAGGATCCCCTTGACACGCATGGCGGCCGCGTAGTGGTCCGCCGCGATGTAACGCGGGTCCAGGATGCGGGACGTGGAGTCCAGCGGGTCCACGGCCGGGTAGATGCCCTTCTCGGAGATCGGACGGGAGAGAACCGTCGTCGCGTCGAGGTGGGCGAAGGTGGTGGCCGGGGCCGGGTCGGTCAGGTCGTCCGCGGGGACGTAGATCGCCTGCATCGAGGTGATCGAGTGACCACGGGTCGACGTGATGCGCTCCTGCAGCAGACCCATCTCGTCGGCCAGGTTCGGCTGGTAACCCACCGCGGACGGCATACGGCCGAGCAGGGTGGACACCTCGGAGCCGGCCTGGGTGTACCGGAAGATGTTGTCGATGAAGAAGAGCACGTCCTGCTTCTGCACATCGCGGAAGTACTCCGCCATGGTCAGACCGGCCAGCGCGACGCGCAGACGCGTGCCCGGCGGCTCGTCCATCTGACCGAAGACGAGGGCCGTCTTGTCGATGACGCCCGAGTCGGCCATTTCCTCGATGAGGTCGTTGCCCTCACGGGTGCGCTCACCGACACCGGCGAACACCGACACACCGTCGTGGTTGTTGGCCACGCGGTAGATCATTTCCTGGATCAGAACGGTCTTGCCGACACCGGCACCACCGAACAGACCGATCTTTCCACCCTTGACGTACGGGGTGAGCAGGTCGATGACCTTGACGCCGGTCTCGAACATCTCGGTCTTGGACTCGAGCTGGTCGAAGTTGGGCGCCTTGCGGTGGATCGGCCAGCGCTCGGTGACCTCGGCGTTCGCCTCGGGCTTGTTCAGGATCTCACCGAGGGTGTTGAACACCTTGCCCTTGGTGATGTCACCGACGGGGACCGTGATGCCGGTGCCCGTGTCGGTCACCGCGGCCTGGCGGACCAGACCATCGGTGGGCTGCATCGAGATCGCACGGACCACACCGTCGCCCAGGTGCTGGGCGACCTCGAGGGTCAGCGTCTTGAGCTTGCCGTCCTCGGCCGGGTCGGCCACCTCGACGGTCAGCGCGTTGTAGATCTCCGGCATCGCGTCGACGGGGAACTCCACGTCGACGACCGGGCCGATGACCCGGGCGACGCGGCCCGTGGCAACGGCCGTCTCAACTGTGGTCGTCATTACTTGTCACTCCCCGCGGTCGCGTCGGCCAGCGCACTGGCACCACCGACGATCTCGCTGATTTCCTGGGTGATTTCGGCCTGGCGGGCCGCGTTGGCAAGCCGGGAGAGCGTCTTGATGAGCTCACCGGCGTTGTCGGTGGCCGACTTCATCGCGCGGCGGCGGGCGGCGTGCTCGGAAGCAGCGGCCTGCAGCAGCGCGTTGTAGATCCGGCTCTCGACGTACCGCGGAAGCAGGGCGTCGAGGACGTCCTCCGCCGACGGCTCGAAGTCGAACAGCGGCAGGATCTCGCCCTTGCCGTCCTCGACGTTCGTGGCATCGAGACTGAGCGGCAGCATCCGGTCGTCGACCGGGTTCTGCGTCATCATCGACACGAATTCCGTGAAGACGATGTGCAGCTCGTCCACGCCGCCCTCGGCGGTCTCCTGGGTGACCGCCTCGATCAGCGGGGCCGCAGCCCGCTTCGCATCCGCGTACGTCGGGCTGTCGGTGAAGCCGGTCCACGAATCCGCGAGCTTGCGCTCACGGAAGCCGTAGTAGGCGACACCCTTGCGGCCGATCACATAGGTGACGACCTCCTTGCCCTCGCCCCGGAGCCGCTCGGTCAGTCGCTCCGCGGCCTTGATGGCGTTGGAGGAGTAACCGCCGGCCAGACCGCGGTCGCTCGTGATGAGCAGGATCGCGGCCCGTGCCGGAGTCTCGGCCTCGGTGGTCAGCGGGTGCTTGGTGGTGGAGCCGGTCGCCACCGCGGTCACCGCGCGGGTGAGCTCGGTCGCGTACGGCGTCGACGCCGCCACCTGGCGCTGCGCCTTGACGATGCGCGAGGCGGCGATCATCTCCATCGCCTTGGTGATCTTCTTCGTGGCGGTGACGGAGCGGATGCGGCGCTTGTAAACGCGAAGCTGAGCGCCCATCGATCAGCCCTCGCCCAGGAGCTTGCCGTCCGAGGTCTCGAACTGCTGCTTGAAGGCGGCGACCGCGTCGGCGACCGACTGCAGCGTGTCGTCGGACATCTTGGCGCCCTCGGCGATGCTGGTCAGGAGGTCCTTGCGCTCACGGCGCAGGTACTCCAGCAGCTCGCTCTCGAAGCGACGGATGTCCTCGACCGGGACGTCGTCCATCTTGCCGGTGGTGCCGGCCCAGACCGAGACGACCTGCTCCTCGACCGGAAGCGGGGAGTACTGCGGCTGCTTCAGCAGCTCGACCATGCGCTTACCGCGCTCCAGCGACGCCTTCGAGGCCGCGTCCAGGTCGGAACCGAAGGCGGCGAACGCCTCCAGCTCGCGGTACTGGGCGAGGTCGACACGGAGACGGCCGGAGACCTGGCGCATCGCCTTGTGCTGGGCGGAACCACCGACACGCGAGACCGAGATACCGACGTTCAGGGCCGGACGCTGGCCGGCGTTGAACAGGTCGGACTCCAGGAAGCACTGGCCGTCGGTGATGGAGATGACGTTGGTCGGGATGAACGCCGACACGTCGTTCGCCTTGGTCTCGACGATCGGGAGGCCCGTCATCGAACCGGCGCCCATCTCGTCGGAGAGCTTCGCGCAGCGCTCCAGCAGACGCGAGTGGAGGTAGAAGACGTCGCCCGGGTAGGCCTCGCGGCCCGGCGGACGGCGCAGCAGAAGCGACACGGCGCGGTAGGCGTCGGCCTGCTTCGAGAGGTCGTCGAAGATGATCAGGACGTGCTTGCCCTGGTACATCCAGTGCTGGCCGATGGCCGAACCGGTGTACGGCGCCAGGTACTTGAAGCCGGCCGGGTCGGACGCCGGGGCGGCGACGATGGTCGTGTACTCGAGCGCGCCGGCCTCTTCGAGGGCACCGCGCACGGAGGCGATGGTGGAGCCCTTCTGACCGATGGCGACGTAGATGCAGCGCACCTGCTTGTTCACGTCGCCCGAGCGCCAGTTGTCGCGCTGGTTGATGATCGTGTCGACGGCCAGAGCGGTCTTACCCGTCTGACGGTCGCCAATGATCAGCTGACGCTGGCCGCGGCCGATCGGCACCATGGCGTCGACGGCCTTGTAGCCGGTCTGCATCGGCTCGTGCACCGACTTACGGACCATGACGCCAGGGGCCTGCAGCTCGAGGGCGCGGCGGCTGTCGGTCGCGATCTCGCCGAGACCGTCGATCGGGTTGCCGAGCGGGTCGACGACGCGGCCGAGGTAACCCTCGCCGACGCCGACGGAGAGCACCTCACCGGTGCGCTGCACCGGCTGGCCCTCTTCGATGCCGCTGAACTCGCCGAGGACGATCGCACCGATCTCGCGCTCCTCGAGGTTGAGGGCGAGACCGAGGGTGCCGTCCTCGAACTTCAGCAGCTCGTTCGCCATGGCCGAGGGAAGACCCTCGACCTTCGCGATGCCGTCGCCGGCAACGCTGACCGTACCGACCTCCTCGCGCGAGGCCGCGTCCGGCTTGTACGACTGGACAAAGTTCTCCAGCGCGTCCCGGATCTCCTCCGGCCGGATCGTGAGCTCCGCCATCTGGGTTCCCTGCTCTCCTTGTTGGGCCCGAAGTTTCTTAAGGGGGTCTGGGGGCCGACCCCCAGGAATCTTCTGCAATTTCTGCACGGCCCAACCGGGCCGCTGGTCTTGCTCTGTTCTGTTGCTGCGCTGCGCCGGTCAGCCGGCCATGCGTCGGGTCGCCTCTTCGAGGCGCTCCGAGATGGTGCCGTTGATGACCTCGTCACCGACCCGCACCACGATCCCGCCGAGGACCGTGGGGTCCACGTCGAGGTTCAGGTGCATCGGGCGGCCGTAGATCTTCGCCAGTGCGGCGCCGAGGCGCTGCTTCTGCCGATCACTCAGCGGCACGGCCGAGGTGACCACGGCGACCATGCGGTCCCGGCGCCCCGCGGCGAGCTTGGAGAGGGACTCGAGTCCCTCTTCAAGGCTACGTCCACGCGGCTGGGTGACAAGCCGCGTGACGACGCGCTCGGTGGCGGGCCGTGCCTTGCCGCCGAGCAGGCTGTGCAGCAGCTGCCCCTTGGCGGACGCGGACGCGGACCGGTTGGTGAGCGCGGCGCGCAGCTCCTTGTCGGAGGCGACGATCCGGCCGAACCGGAACAGCTCGTCCTCGACGTCGTCGAGGTCTCCGCTGCGCTGGGCGGCGGTGAGGTCTGCGGTGTTCGCCAGTTCCTCGACCGAGTCGACCAGGTCACGCGACTGCGACCAGCGGGAGCGGACCATGCCGGAGATCAGGTCGACGGCCTCGCCGCCCACCTGACCGCGCAGCAGTCGTCCGGCCAGCTCCGCCCTGGCCTCGCCGGACTGCGACGGGTCGGTCAGGACCCGCCGCAGTGAGACCTCGCGCTGGAGCAGCGCCGTTACGGCGGCCAGCTCCTCGGCGAGCTTCGCCGCGTCGACCGATGTGTTGTCGGTCAGCGCGTCGAGCGACTCACGTGCGGCAGCCAGTGCCTCGCGGCTCGCGCCGTTCATCGGACAGCCTCGGCCTTCGCCTCGAGCTCGTCGAGGAAACGGTCGACGGTGCCGCTCTGCCGGGCGTGGTCCTCGAGGGACTCGCCGACGAGCTTGCCGGCCAGGTCGGTGGCGAGCTTGCCCACGTCCTGACGCAGCGCGGAGGCCGCGGCCTTGCGGTCGGCCTCGATCTGGGCGTGACCGGCAGCGATGATCTCCTCGCGCTGCCGCTGGCCTTCCGCCCGCATCTCCTGCAGGATCACGGCACCCTGCTCCTGCGCCTCCTGGCGCAGGCGCGCGGCTTCGTGGCGGGCCTCGGCGAGCTGAGCCTTGTACTGCTCAAGCACGCTCTGGGCCTCGGTCTGGGCCGCATCGGCCTTTTCGATACCGCCTTCGATGGCCTCGCGGCGCTCTTCCAGAACCTTGTTGATGTTCGGGAGGAGCTTCTTGGCGAGGAAACCGAAGACGATGACAAAGGCGATGAAGCCAATGACGAGCTCAGGGATCGGCGGGATGAGCGGGTTTTCCGGCTTCTCCGCCGCGAGCTGAACCAGAGGGTTCACGTCAGTGCCTTCCGTCGAATGGTCTGTTCGTGACCGATTACGGGTAGACGAACGGCATGACCAGACCGATGAGGGCGAGCGCCTCACAGAAGGCGAAGCCGAGGATCTGGTTGGCGCGGATCAGGCCGGCAGCCTCAGGCTGACGGGCGAGGGCCGTGGTGCCGTTACCGAAGATGATGCCGACGCCGACGCCGGGGCCGATGGCGGCCAGGCCGTAACCGACGGAGCTGAGGGAACCGGTGACGGCGGCAAGGGTCTGGGACATGCCAGTTCTTCCTTCTCTTTCACGGACCGGCGGGGGTTGGCCACCGGACGACTGGGGGTATGGGGGGGCGCGATCAGTGGTGCTCGGCGACAGCGCCCTGGACGAAGGTGCACGCCAGGAGCACGAAGACGTACGCCTGAACGGCCTGGATGAAGAGCTCGAAGGCCGTCATCACGATGACCATCACGAACGACACACCCGCGTAGGCGATACCGATGCCGTTGAGCAGGTACCAGCTGGCGATGGTGAAGAGCAGCAGCAGCGTGTGACCGGCGAACATGTTCGCGAAGAGTCGGACCGCGTGCGTGAAGGGGCGGACCAGGACGTTCGAGAAGAACTCGATGACCATGATCAGCGGCAGGACCGCGCCGAGCGACTTGTCGTAGCCGGTCAGGTTCTTGAGGCCACCGACGAAGCCGTGCCTCTTGAACGTGATGCTCATCCAGAGGACGTAGACGATCAGGGCCAGAGCGGCCGGGTACGCGATGATCGACGTCACCGGGAACTGGGCGAGCGGGATGATCGACCAGAGGTTCATCATCCACACGAAGAAGAAGATCGACACCATCAGCGGGACGTACTTCTCGCCCTCGCGCTTGCCGAGCGTCTCGTAGACGATTCCGCGGCGTACGAAGTCGTAGCCGGCCTCGGCGACCATCTGCAGCTTGCCCGGAACGACCTTCGGCTTACGGAAGGCGGCCCAGAAGAAGCCGACGATGATGACCGTACCGAGGAGCGCCAGCAGCATCGTCTTGTTGAAGTAGACGTTGCTGTCCGCGTCACCGAAGATCGGCTCGAACAGGAAAGAGTGCAAGCCAGGACCCGGGAAACCACAACCGTCGAAGATGTGGCAATCGGTCTCGAAGGCGAGCACCTGTGTCGGGTCAGCACTCACCGCGGGCTCCTTCAGCGTGGCGCATAGGTACGGCAACCTCGTTGTGTCGGCGCGGCGCGCAGCCGCGGTTCGGCACTGGACTGGTGTTACGGATGTGTGAGCGGCAGTCAGGCATTGAGCCTCGCGATCGAGCAGGCGTCAGCTCACATGCCCGCGCCCGCAGTGCCGCAGTTGGAACCGGACGATAGCAGGGTCTGGAACCTGCACTTATCCCGCCCCTACCCTTCACGACTTCGAGCCCGTGTTCTTGGGCTTTTCCGCCTTGTCGGACTCGGGTTCGACGTAAAGGATCTTGGCCTTCATGTGTGCGCGCGTCTGTGCGCCGATCCACACGAGGGTCATCGCGACCAGCGTGATCGCGAACGCCTTCGGATTGAACATCGTCGTGTTCTTGAAGGCGGCAACAAAGATGAACAGAAGGAGAAGCTGAGTCGTATACAGCATCAGCCCCATCGCCTGGAACAGGTGAGGCAGGGACCGCGCGGTCCGTTGCAGGACCAGCAGTCCGATCCCCATGAAGAGGATCACCACGATCGTCGCAACGCCCGCGCCAAGGGCTCCCTTACCACCGGCGACACCAGCACTGACGGCGACGGCAACAGCACCGGCGACAGCGGTGGGTACGGCGGCTTGAAGGAGAGTCCGGGCGTCGTTGGACGGCATGGCGGCAGCTCCGCTTGCAGGGGGTGGGCAGTGTGTCGTCATGGACGAGCGTAGGCCCGGTCCGAGTCGATGCCTCGGGCCAAGAGACCGTGCTACTCAAGTCCTTCGGCTCCGTCACCGGGCTTCGTGAACGGTATCACAAACTATTTGATGAGGTCTTTACCAAGAAAGTGTGCTTACAGTCACACGTGAGAGTGAATTCGCGCATGTGAGCAAGGCAACTCAATTAGTTGTCTGGTATTGCCCCTTGGTGCCCGAATTCTCAACGTGCGGATTCAGCCTTGTCTCTGTCCGAAAGACGCGAACGGGGGCCGATCGCGGTCGCCCCGTTGACGCCGGACACTCCCACGACCACCGGGGTGCGCTCCTGCGACTCGGAACCCTTCTGCCCCATCGGGCCTTCCTGCGGCTCCTGTTGGGCCTCGGGCGCCGACGCGGCTTCCTCCCCGGGCTCCTCGCCCTTGCTCCGGCGATGGCGGTACCGGGGCGGTACGAAGCGTTCCGCCCAGTACGGGGCCTGCGGGGTGAAGCGGGGCATCAGCAGCAGTACGAGGCCGATCGTGCTCATCCCCATGATCACCAGCACGATCCACAGGGACGTCGAGTGCACCGAGTAACCCACCGCACCGAAGGCGATCAGGGCCGACCAGAAGTACATGATCAGCACGGACCTGCTGTGCGAGTGCCCGATCTCCAGCAGCCGGTGGTGCAGATGGCCGCGGTCCGCCGCGAACGGCGACTGCCCGTTCCACGTCCGCCGCACGATCGCCAGCACCAGGTCCGCGGCCGGGATCGCGATGATCGTCAGCGGCAGCAGCAGCGGGATGAAGACCGGCAGCATCGCCTGGGTGGCCTCGCGCTCACTGCCCGCGAAGAGCGTCATCGTGTCCGGGTCGACCCGGCCCGTCACGGAGATCGCGCCGGCCGCGAGCACCAGCCCGATCAGCATCGAACCCGAGTCGCCCATGAAGATCCGCGCGGGATGCATGTTGTGTGGCAGGAAGCCCAGGCACATGCCCATCAGGATCGCCATGAAGAGCGTCGCCGGGGCCGCCGCCTCGATCATGTGCCCGTACCAGAGCCGGTACGTGTACAGGAAGAACGCGGCGGCGGCGATGCACACCATGCCCGCCGCGAGGCCGTCCAGACCGTCGACGAAGTTGACCGCGTTGATGGTGATGACGACCAGGGCGACCGTGAGCAGCGTGCCCTGCCATTGGGTGAGCGCGACGGTGCCGACGCCGGGGATCGGCAGCCACAGGATCGTCAGACCCTGGATGACCATGACCGCGGCGGCGATCATCTGCCCGCCGAGCTTGATCAGGGCGTCGATCTCGAACTTGTCGTCCAGGACACCGATCAGCCAGATCAGCGCGGCGCCGGAGAGCAGCGCCCGCGGCTCGGTGGAGAGCTGGAAGACCCAGTCGAGGTTGTGGAGATGGGCCGCGACGATCAGTCCGGCGCACAGCCCGCCGAACATGGCGATGCCACCGAGCCTCGGTGTCGGTTCTCGGTGGACGTCACGCGCACGGATCGCGGGCATCGCCCCGATCGCGATGGCGAACTTACGCACCGGACCGGTCAGCAGATAGGTCACCGCGGCCGTGACACAGAGCGTCAGCAGGTAATCACGCACGGGCTGCCTCATAGATTTCGCCGGCCATCTCAGCCCACACCATAAACCGTCCGGACATCACCGACGGCCGCGCTGCACGGGCCTCATGACCGAGGACACAACGATCGGGCCCATCGGTTCCACATCGGACACCCACCCGGGACGGATTCGGTTCCGCATCGGACACCCACCCGGGACAGGCCGGTTCCGCATCTGACGCCTACCCGGGGTAGGGCGGATGGTTCTCCACCAGCTCGCGCACCTCCGCGCTGACGTCGCCCTCCTCACGCACCGCCGTTCCGAAGAGCACCGCCAGCCGGGCCATGTCCGCGTCGTCCATGCCCTGGGTGGTGACGGCCGCGGTGCCCAGCCGGATACCCCGGGCGTCCCCGTACGGCAGCGCGCAGGTGTCCAGCACCAGGCCCGCCGCCGCCAGCCGGGCGCGGGCGGTCTGCCCGTCCACGCCCAGCGGGGCCGGGTCCGCAACGATCAGGTGGGTGTCCGTGCCGCCGGTGGTGACCTCGAAGCCCTCCGCCTCCAGACCTGCCGCCAGCACCCGGGCATGGGCCACCACCCGGTGCGCGTACGTCGTGAACGCCGGGGTGGCCGCCTCCCCGAACGCGACGGCCTTCGCGGCGACGGTATGCATCTGCGCACCGCCCTGGGTGAACGGGAAGACCGCCCGGTCGATCCGCTCCGCCAGGTCCGCGCCGCACAGGATCATTCCGCCGCGCGGCCCGCGCAGCACCTTGTGCGTGGTCGCGCAGACCACATCGGCGTACGGCACCGGGCTCGGCGCCGCTCCCCCGGCGATCAGCCCCATCGGGTGCGCGGAGTCGGCGATGAGATATGCGCCCACCTCGTCGGCGATCTCCCGGAACAGCTCGTGGTCGGGATGGCGGGGGTAGGAGATCGAGCCGCTCACGATCGCCTTGGGCCGGTGGGCGCGGGCCAGGGCGCGCACCTGCTCGTAGTCGATCAGGCCGCTCTCCGGGTCCACCCCGTAACCGATGAACTCGAACCAGCGGCCGGAGAAGTTGGCGGGCGAACCGTGGGTGAGGTGTCCGCCGTACTGGAGGCCCATCGCCAGCACCGTGTCGCCGGGGCGGAGCAGGGCGGCGTACGCGGCGAGGACCGCGGAGGAGCCGGAGTGCGCCTGGACGTTGGCGTGCTCGGCGCCGAAGAGCGAGGTGGCCCGGCGGCAGGCGATGCGTTCGGCGGCGTCGGCCTGTTCGCAGCCGCCGTGGTGACGGGCGCCGGGATAGCCCTCGGCGTACTTGTTGGCGAGGGGTGATCCGAGGGCGGCGAGGACCGCGGGCGAGGTGAAGTTCTCGGCGGCGGTCAGCTGCACGGTGGTGGACTGGCGGCCCAGCTCCCCCAGCAGCACGGCGGCGATCTCCGGATCCTCCCGGAGCAGGGCGTCGAAGTCCTGCGGCAGGGCGGCCTGGGGGGCGGAGGGCGGTGCGGCTGGAGTGGTGACCGGCATCGATGGGCTCCGGGCCTGGGGAGGGGGTGCGCTGGCGTCAGATCCAATGTAGGCCCGCGAAGGGCCTCCTGCCCGCTGTGCGGCGCCGTCGTGCACCCATTGGGCCCTCCCTGCCCGGGCGGTGCGTACGCCCGTCGGAGTGGCGCGGAAGGCCCGCCCGTCAGTGCTGCACGGGTACGCCGGTGAGTGCGGTGACGACCGGGTCGAGGGCCTGGTCGAGCACCATTCCCGACGCGCCCCTCGCACCGCTCGGCCCCGGAGGGCCTCCCGGGCTTCGGCGCGCTGCGCCGGCCTCCGGCCGTCGGGGCCGCATCCTCAGCGGTGGGTCGTGATGCCCGTCAACGCGGTGACGACCGGGTCGAGGGCCTGGTTGATCTCGTCGCCGATGGAGCGGAAGAACGTGATCGGGGCGCCGTACGGGTCGTAGACCTCGTCCGCCTCGGCGGTGGGGGCCAGCAGCCAGCCGCGCAGCGCGGCGGCGGCGCGGACCAGTGCGCGGGCGCGCTCGACGACGCCCTCGTCCCGTGCGTCGGGCAGCGTGGCGGGGTCTATCGCCCGGACCAGCCGGGTGAATTCCTTGAGGGTGAAGGTGCGCAGGCCGGCCGAGTGACCCATCGAGATCACCTGCGCGCGGTGGTCGCGGGTGGCGGTGAGCACCAGGTCGGCGCGGATCACGTGCTCGTCGAGCAGTTCCCGGCCGACGAAGCCGGTGGTGTCGGCGCCGAAGTCGGCGAGGACGGTCTCGGCGTTGGCCTCCATGGGGGCGCCCTCGTGGCCCCAGGTGCCCGCGCTCTCCACGATCAGTCCGCCGCTGAGCGGATCGCCGAGGCGGTCCACCAGGGCATGGCGGGTCAGCCGCTCGGTGATGGGCGAGCGGCAGACGTTGCCGGTGCTGACGTGGAGGATGCGGAAAGAGTCGGCCCGCCCCGCTATGCCACGCCCCTCAGGGGCGGTCAATTGGCCACCTCGAGGTCGGGTACCACCTTGCGGAGCTCCTCCACGGAGAGCGCGCCGGCCCGCAGCAGCACCGGGACCTTGCCGGTCACGTCGACGATCGACGAGGGCACGATGCCGGGCGTCGGGCCGCCGTCCAGGTAGACGGAGACGGAGTCGCCGAGCATCTCCTGGGCCGCGTCGCAGTCCTCGGGGGCCGGGTGGCCGGTGAGGTTGGCGCTGGAGACGGCCATCGGGCCGACCTCCGTGAGCAGTTCGATGGCGACCGGGTGCAGCGGCATCCGGATGGCGACGGTGCCACGGGTGTCCCCGAGGTCCCACTGGAGCGACGGCTGGTGCTTGGCGACGAGCGTGAGGGCGCCGGGCCAGAAGGCGTCGACGAGCTCCCAGGCCTGCTCGGAGAAGTCGGTGACCAGGCCGTGCAGGGTGTTCGGGGAGCCGATCAGGACGGGCGTCGGCATGTTGCGGCCGCGGCCCTTGGCTTCCAGCAGGTCGGCGACGCCCTCGGAGCTGAAGGCGTCCGCACCGAGGCCGTACACGGTGTCGGTGGGCAGCACGACCAGTTCGCCGCGGCGGACGGCCGACGCGGCCTCACGCAGACCCGTCGTACGGTCGGTCGCGTCGTTGCAGTCGTATCGCCGTGCCATCAGCCGGCCTCCTCAAGCGTGTACGGGTGTCGCGGGGACGGGTCGTGCGAGTGGTGGCCGCCGGTCACGGCATGGCCTTGCGGGCCGTGGCGAATCTCGGCCGGTTGTTCAGGTCGGGGTGGTCGGCCGCGTCCGCCCAGCCACGCTCCTCGGTGAAGATCCACGGCACCTGGCCGCCTTGGGTGTCGGCGTGCTCGATGACGACGAGGCCGCCGGGGCGCAGCAGGCGGTGTGCGGTGCGTTCGATGCCGCGGATGGTGTCGAGGCCGTCCTCGCCGGAGAAGAGGGCCATCTCCGGGTCGTGGTCGCGGGCCTCCGGCGCCACGTACTCCCACTCGGTGAGCGGGATGTACGGCGGGTTGGAGATGACCAGGTCGACCTGGCCGTCCAGCTCGGGGAGGGCTGTCAGCGCGTCTCCCTGGTGGACGGTGACCCTGGATCCGTCGGCGTTCTTCCGGGTCCACTCGATGGCGTCGTCGGAGAGCTCGACCGCGTGCACGCGCGAGCGCGGCACCTCCTGGGCCATGGCCAGGGCGATGGCGCCCGATCCGCTGCACAGGTCGACGACGGTCGGCTCGACGACGTCCATCGCGCGCACCGCGTCTATCGCCCAGCCGACGACCGATTCGGTCTCCGGGCGGGGGACGAAGACACCGGGTCCGACCTGGAGCTCCAGGTAGCGGAAGAAGGCGCGGCCGGTGATGTGCTGGAGCGGTTCGCGGGCCTCGCGGCGGGCGATGGCCTCCCAGTAGCGGGCATCGAAGTCCGCGTCCGGCACCCGGTGCAGCTCGCCCCGCTTGACGCCGTGGACGAACGCGGCGAGTTCCTCCGCGTCGAATCGCGGCGAGGGCACACCGGCGTCGGCCAGCCGCTGGGTGGCCTGGGCCACCTCGGCGAGCAGCAGGTTCATCGCGGTTCTCCGTACGGTTTACGGGCTGGGCGGGCTTTGCTTATGCGGCGGCGAGCTTGGCGGCGGAGTCGGCGTCGACACACGCCTGGATCACGGAGTCCAGGTCGCCGTCGAGCACCTGGTCCAAGTTGTACGCCTTGAAGCCGACTCGGTGGTCCGAGATCCGGTTTTCCGGGAAGTTGTACGTACGGATCTTCTCGGAACGGTCGACCGTGCGCACCTGGCTGCGACGTACGTCCGAAGCCTCCTGCTCGGCGGCTTCCTGGGCGGCCGCGAGCAGTCGCGAGCGCAGGATACGCATGGCCTGCTCCTTGTTCTGGAGCTGGCTCTTCTCGTTCTGGCAGGAGGCGACCACGCCGGTCGGCAGATGGGTGATGCGGACGGCCGAGTCCGTGGTGTTGACGGACTGGCCGCCGGGGCCCGAGGAGCGGTAGACGTCGATGCGGAGGTCGTTGGCGTGGATCTCGACGTCGACCTCCTCGGCCTCGGGCGTGACGAGGACACCGGCGGCGGAGGTGTGGATGCGGCCCTGCGACTCGGTGGACGGGACGCGCTGCACGCGGTGCACGCCGCCCTCGTACTTCAGCCGCGCCCACACGCCCTGGCCGGGCTCGGTGGCGCCGTTGCCGCCCTTGGTCTTCACGGCGACCTGGACGTCCTTGTAGCCGCCGAGCTCGGACTCGGTGGAGTCGATGATCTCGGTCTTCCAGCCGACGCGCTCGGCGTAGCGCAGGTACATGCGCAGCAGATCGCCGGCGAACAGGGCGGACTCGTCGCCGCCCGCGCCGGCCTTGATCTCCAGGAGCACGTCCTTGTCGTCGCTGGGGTCGCGCGGGACCAGGAGGAGGCGGAGCTTCTCGGTGAGCTCTTCGCGCTGCTTCTCGAGATCCTTGACCTCGGCGGCGAAGTCGGGGTCGTCGGCGGCGAACTCGCGCGCCGTCTCGATGTCGTCCCCGGTCTGCTTCCAGGAGCGGTAAGTCGCGACGATCGGGGACAGCTCGGCGTAGCGCTTGTTGAGCTTGCGCGCGTTGGCCTGGTCGGCGTGGACCGACGGGTCCGCGAGCTTCTTCTCCAGATCGGTCTGCTCGCCGATCAGTTCCTCGACCGCCTCGAACATCTTCGGGCTCCTGGTTTCTTCACTCGTGCGTGCCTGCTGGACGGCGTGATGCCGGCCGGGCGGGGGTACGGAACGGGGCCGCGTACCCCCGGCCGGAAAAAAACGCCGGTCCCGACGCCCCCGCAAGAGGGCACCGGGAACCGGCGCAGTGGCTCGCTACTTGCTGGCGGAGCCGGCAGCCTTGCCGAAGCGGGCCTCGAAGCGGGCCACGCGGCCACCGGTGTCGAGGATCTTCTGCTTGCCCGTGTAGAACGGGTGGCACTCGGAGCAGACGTCGGCGCGGATGGTGCCGCCACCGATGGTGCTCCGGGTGGTGAACGACGCGCCACAGGTGCAGCTGACCTGCGTCTCGACGTACTCGGGGTGGATGTCGCGCTTCAAGGGTTTCTCCTAGGTTCGGGAGGGCGCCGGGTCGTACGCGCGGATTGCGCGTCCGTGAACCGGGGCCGACGTACCAGTCTGCCAGGACCGGCCGTATCTCCCAAAACCGGGGGCGGGCCGCAACTATTCCCGGCCCGCCCGGTCACCGCACGACGTCGCCCGCGGCGCCCTTGTCGCCCGCCGACTTCTCGGTGGCGGAGGCGGGGATGGCCTTGTCCTGCACGAGCGCGGACCAGACCTGCTGCGCGGACTCCTCCAGCGGGACGACGCGGTTCGGGTCGGCCGGGTCGTACTCCACGGGCAGGGTGACCATGTGGACGTCCTTCGAGCCGAGCCCCTTGAGGCCGTTGGCGAAGGACGTGAGCTCCTTGACCGAGCCCAGGTCGGAGTCGGTGGTGATGGTCTTGGTGGCCGTGTCCGCGAGGTCGTACAGGGTCTTCGGGTTCGAGAACACCCCGACGCTCTTGGCCTGTTCCATCAGCGCCTTCATAAATGCCTGCTGGAGCTGGATACGGCCGAGGTCGCTGCCGTCGCCGACGCTCTTGCGGGTACGGACCAGGCCCAGCGACTGCTCGCCGTCCAGGGTGTGGGTGCCGGGTTCGAGCTTCAGATGGCTCTTGGGGTCGTCGATCGCCGCGGTGGTGGTGATCTCGACGCCGCCCAGCTCGTCGATGAGCTTCTTGAATCCGGTGAAGTCGACTTCGAGGTAGTGGTCCATCCGGATGCCGGACATGGCTTCGACGGTCTTGACCGCGCAGGCCGGTCCGCCGACCTCGTAGGCCGTGTTGAACATCGCGCGCTGCTGGCCCGCGACGGACTTCCCCGTCGTGTCGCTGGTGCACTCGGGGCGGGTGATGAGGGTGTCGCGCGGGATGGAGACGACGGAGGCCGTCTTGTGGCCCTTGTTGATGTGCACGACCATCGCGGTGTCGGAGCGGGCCGTGCCCTCGTCGGCGCCGTACTCGGAGTTCGCGCCGGACCGGGAGTCCGAGCCGAGCACGAGGATGTCCTGGGAGCCGTTGTCGATGTTGTCGGGGCGGTCCTTGCCGAGCGCGGCGTTGATGTCGACGGCCTTGAGATTGCCGTTGAGCTTGACGTAGGCGAATCCCAGTCCGGCACCGCCGATGACCACGGCACCGGCCAGGGTCCAGGCCGCGATCACCGTCGCCCTGCGGCGACGGGAGGGCTTCTTCCGGCGCTTGCCGGTGGGGCGTATTCGGCCGCCGCTCCCGTTCTGCTCGGTCATGGGTCTCCTTCGGTCGTCGGCTTTCCCGGCCCGGGCAGGCCCTCCCCCCCCCAAGCAGCGGTGTTCGGGCACTGCGACGTCGACATGTCGGTAATGCGTACGACGCTGCGGCACGAAGAAGGGTTGCACAGACACCCGTTGCTTCCGCGTGAGGGACGAAACGGACATCAACTCGGCCCAACAGTCGGTAATCCGGCGCTCACCTGCGGTTTCTTGGCAGATGCAGACATCGCTGCGGGCCCTGCGGCACGTCCGGCATGTGGCAAAGGTCTCGGATCGGCCACGGGCACCGGGTCGGCTGCGTCACATCCGCGCCGCCCCATGACACAGGGCCGCCCCCGTCACCGAGGTGACGGGGGCGGCCCTGTGGTCCGGCGCGGTCCGGGGCGACGTCAGTCGTTGCCGTTGCCCGGGGCCGGCGTCGTCTTCTGGATCTGGAGCAGGAACTCCGCGTTGGACTGGGTCTTCTTCATCCGGTCCAGGAGGAGCTCGATCGCCTGCTGCTGGTCAAGCGCGTGCAGCACCCGGCGCAGCTTCCAGACAATGGCCAACTCGTCGCTGCCGAGCAGGATTTCTTCCTTACGGGTGCTGGACGCGTCGACGTCCACCGCCGGGAAGATGCGCTTGTCCGAGAGCTTCCGGTCGAGCTTGAGCTCCATGTTGCCGGTGCCCTTGAACTCCTCGAAGATCACCTCGTCCATGCGCGAGCCGGTCTCGACGAGCGCGGTGGCCAGGATGGTCAGCGAACCGCCGTCCTCGATGTTGCGCGCGGCACCGAAGAAGCGCTTCGGCGGGTACAGCGCGGTCGAGTCGACACCACCGGACAGGATGCGGCCGGAGGCGGGGGCCGCGAGGTTGTACGCACGGCCGAGGCGGGTGATGGAGTCCAGCAGGACGACCACGTCGTGACCCAGCTCGACGAGACGCTTGGCGCGCTCGATGGCCAGCTCGGCGACGGTGGTGTGGTCCTCCGCGGGGCGGTCGAAGGTCGAGGAGATGACCTCGCCCTTCACCGACCGCTGCATGTCGGTGACCTCTTCCGGACGCTCGTCGACCAGGACGACCATCAGGTGGCACTCGGGGCTGTTGACGGTGATCGCGTTGGCGATCGCCTGCAGGATCATGGTCTTGCCGGTCTTCGGCGGGGCCACGATCAGCCCTCGCTGGCCCTTGCCGATCGGGGCGACCAGGTCGATGATCCGCGTCGTCAGGACGTTGGAGTCGGTCTCCAGACGGAGCCGGTCCTGCGGGTAGAGCGGGGTCAGCTTCTGGAACTCCGGGCGGCCTCGGCCGGTTTCGGGCGCCATGCCGTTCACCGAGTCGAGGCGGACCAGTGCGTTGAACTTCTCCCGGCGCTCGCCGTCCTTGGGCTGGCGCACCGCACCGGTGACGTGGTCACCCTTGCGCAGGCCGTTCTTGCGGACCTGGGCGAGCGAGACGTACACGTCGTTCGGGCCCGGCAGGTAGCCGGAGGTCCGGATGAACGCGTAGTTGTCGAGGATGTCCAGGATGCCCGCGACGGGGATCAGGACGTCGTCCTCGGAGACGGGGACCTCGTTGGCGAACTCCTCGCGGCCACGGCGGCCACGGCGGTCGCGGTAGCGGCCGCGACGGCCACGGCGGCCGCCCGCCTCGTCGTCGTACCCGTCGTCCTGCGGGCCGCCGCCCTGCTGCTGGCCCTGGCGCTGCTGGCGCTGGCCGCCCTGCTGCTGGCCCTGGCCACCGCCCTGCTCGTCGCCCTTGCCCCGGCGGTCGCGCTGACGGTCGCGGCGCTCCCCGCGCTCCCCGCGCTCCTGGCGGTCGCCCCGGTCGCCGCGCTGACCGCGGTCCTGGCGGTCGCCCCGGCGGCCCTCGGCCGTGTCGGCGGCGGCTTCGGCCTTGGCATCGGCGCGGTCGTCGCCCTTGGGCTCGGCCTGCGTGTCCGCCTTGGCCTCGGCGGGCTTGCTGTCCGCCTTGGTCTCCGGGCTGCCCGCCTGCGCGGTCGCACGGCGCCGACGGCGCTCGCCCGCGGGCTGGTCGTCGCTGGCCGGCTGACCGGGGATGTCGATCTGCTGCTGGGCCGCGGCCTTCTCGGCGGGCGCGTCGGCGGCCGGCTCGTCCCCGGTGCGCGCCTTGGAGGTGGTACGGCGCTTCGGCTTGGTCTCGGTCGTCGCGGCGGGCGCGGCGGCCTTGGGCGCGGCGGAGTTACCGGCCTGCGCCTCCTTGATGACCTCGATCAGCTGGCCCTTGCGCATCCGCGCAGTGCCCTTGATGCCGAGGCCGGACGCGACCTGCTGCAGCTCGGCCAGGACCATGCCGTCAAGGCCGGTGCCGGAGCGGCGGCGCCGTGCGGTGGTGCCAGTGGCAGCACCTTCGGCGGGCGCGGCGCTGTCGACGCTCTTGTCGGCAGTCACGCCCATCAGATCGGTGGTGTCGCTCACGAAGGGTCCTTCCCTGGAGCGGACGTCGGCCTTCTGGCTCGGCGACCGGTTGTGCTGTCCGACTGCGGTCTTTTTCTTGCGGACCGTGCCGGGGCGGTGGTCCGCCGGGTACGGCGGAGAGATGAAGGTGTGCATGGGCCCGGCGCGAGCATCCCCCTGCTCGGCCCACTCCTGGACGAGCGAGGGGTGTCGTGCCGGTTCCGGAGCGTGCACGAAACTGCTCAGGCAGGCTGCTCAGGCAGTTGGGGAGGCTCCCGGAAGAATTGGTGGTCCCGGAAAGGGACACGAAGCAACGCGCCACATAGACGTCGGTTGCAGACTTGAGGTTAACACTACCGGCTCCAACAAACATTCCCCCTCTCACTCACCGGCAATCACTTCTCGGCTACGGGGCGAGCGGCAGCACACTCGCGCCCGGGGCGTCGAGAGCGAGGCGATTGGCCGCCCACCCCTCGCCCGCCAGCTGTGCGACCTTGTCGGCCGCACCGTCCTCGGCCAGTGCGAGCACGGTCGGCCCGGCACCGGAGATGACCGCGGGGACGCCGTCCGCGCGCAGTCTGTTGACGAGTTCCACGCTCTCGGGCATCGCCGGGGCGCGGTACTCCTGGTGCAGCCGGTCCTCGGTGGCGGTGAGCAGCAGCTCGGGGCTCCTGGTCAGTGCCTCGACCAGCAGCGCGGCACGGCCCGCGTTGAAGGCGGCGTCGACGTGCGGCACCGTGCGCGGGAGCAGCCCTCGGGCGGTCTCGGTGAGCACCGGCTTGCCGGGGACGAAAACCACCGGAACGATGGATTCTGCGGGATCCATCCTGATGGCACGCGCCGATCCGCCGTCCATCCACGCGAGGGTGAACCCGCCGAGCAGGCAGGCCGCGACGTTGTCGGGGTGACCCTCGATCTCGGTGGCGAGCTCCAGCAGGGCCGCTTCGTCGAGCCGGGCGTCACCGCCGGTCGTCACGGCGCGGGCGGCGACGATTCCGGCGCAGATGGCGGCGGAGGAGGAGCCGAGGCCGCGTCCGTGCGGGATGCGGTTGGCGCAGACGATCTCCAGGCCCCGGGGCTGTCCGCCGAGCAGGTCGAAGGCCGTGCGCAGGGAGCGTACGAGGAGGTGGCGCTCGTCGCGGGGCAGCGTGTCCGCACCCTCACCCGCGATGTCGATGTGCAGTCCGGAGTCGGCGACGCGGACGACGACGTCGTCGTACAGCCCCAGTGACAGGCCGAAGGCGTCGAAACCCGGGCCCAGGTTGGCGCTGGTCGCGGGGACACGCACCCGGACGGCGGCGGCTCGGAAAGCGGGACCGGCCATCGGTTGGAGGACTCTCCTTGTGAGGCAGCGGGGGTGGTGAAGCGGTTTCTCGGTGGCGGGAGGTCGTGGCGCGGCGGGGAGTGGAATTCCGGGGAACCCGACGGCCACAACGGCCCAAGCACCGCGGCAGATGCGGCGGGGCGGGTTGGGTACAGCTTATCGAAGGAAGGTTCTGTGGCGACATAGGGCGCACAGGAGGCGCACGATGCGTGTCGCCCGCCTCCTATGCGCTCTCCGCCCCGAAAAGAGGCGGTTGAGCTGGGTTCTTGCCCGGCCCGTCGGGCATGCCCGACGGGCCGGGGCAGGCCCTGGGGCCTCTCGTTCGGATCATGCCGGGGTCGCGGGGTCCGGCTTGATCGGGCCGGACCCGGCCCGATCCGAACGGAAGACCCTAGACCAGGCCCAGCTTCTCGGCGGCGGTGGCCGCGTCGACCGGGACCGTGACCGGCTGCGGGGCGCCCGCGACGGCCCAGTCGGGGTCCTTGAGGCCGTTGCCGGTGACGGTGCAGACGATCTTCTGGCCGGGGTCGACCTTGCCCTCCTCGGCGGCCTTCAGCAGGCCGGCGACGGAGGCGGCCGAGGCGGGCTCGACGAAGACGCCCTCCTGGGAAGCCAACAGCCGGTAGGCGGACAGAATCTGTCGGTCCGTCACCTCATCGATGAAACCACCCGATTCGTCCCGGGCGTCCAGCGCGTACTGCCAGGAGGCCGGGTTGCCGATCCGGATCGCGGTGGCGATGGTCGACGGATCCTTGACGATCTCGCCGCGCACGATGGGAGCGGAGCCGGAGGCCTGGAAGCCCCACATGCGCGGGGTGTGCGTGGAGATGCCGTCCCCCGCGTACTCCTTGTAACCCCTCCAGTACGCGGTGATGTTGCCCGCGTTGCCGACCGGGAGGACGTGGATGTCCGGGGCGTCGCCGAGCGCGTCGACGATCTCGAACGCGGCGGTCTTCTGGCCCTCGATACGGACCGGGTTGACCGAATTGACCAGCGCCACCGGGTAGTTGTCCGAGAGCGAGCGGGCCAGCGTCAGGCAGTCGTCGAAGTTGCCGTCGACCTGGAGGATCCTGGCGCCGTGCACCAGCGCCTGGCCCATCTTGCCCAGCGCGATCTTGCCCTGCGGCACGAGGACGGCGCAGACCATGCCCGCCCGCACCGCGTACGCGGCCGCGGAGGCGGAGGTGTTGCCGGTGGAGGCGCAGATGACCGCCTTCGCACCCTCCTCCTTGGCCCGGGTGATGGCCATCGTCATGCCGCGGTCCTTGAAGGAACCGGTCGGGTTGGCGCCCTCGACCTTGAGGTGCACCTCGCAGCCCGTGCGCTCGGAGAGGACCTGAGCGGGGACGAGCGGCGTACCACCTTCACGGAGCGTGACGACCGGCGTCGCGCTCGTGACCGGAAGGCGGTCCCGGTACTCCTCGATGATGCCGCGCCACTGGTGGGTGCCCTTGCTGGTCATGGGTCCTTACTCCCCTTCAACACGCATGATGCTGGCGACACCGCGCACGGTGTCGAGCTTGCGCAGCGCCTCGACGGTCGCCGAGAGGGCGGCGTCGGACGCGCGGTGGGTGACGACGACGAGGGACGCCTCGCCGCCCACCCGTCGCCCGCCGCCACCCTGCTCGACGGCGACTTCGTCGCCGCTGCCCGGATTCCTGCCCTGCTGGCGGACCGTATCGATCGATACGCCCTTTTCGGCGAAGACCGTCGCGACCTGGGCGAGTACGCCAGGCTTGTCGGCCACGTCGAGACTGATGTGGTACCGCGTGACCACGTCGCCCATGGGGCTGACCGGCAGGCGCGTGTACGCGGACTCACCGGGGCCGGTGGCCTCGTTGAGCTTGTTGCGGCAGACCGCGACCAGGTCGCCGAGGACCGCGGACGCGGTCGGCGAGCCACCGGCGCCGGGGCCGTAGAACATGAGCTGCCCGGCCGCCTCCGCCTCGACGAAGACCGCGTTGTACGCCTCGCGGACGGAGGCCAGCGGGTGGCTCAGCGGGATCATCGCCGGGTGGACGCGCGCGGTGACCGACTGCCCGTCCGCGGCGCGCTCGCAGATGGCGAGGAGCTTGACGGTGCAGCCCATGCGGCGGGCGGACGCGATGTCGGCGGCGGTGACCTCGGTGATGCCCTCGCGGTGCACGTCGCCGATCCGCACCCGGGTGTGGAAGGCGATGCCGGCGAGGATCGCGGCCTTGGCGGCGGCGTCGAAGCCCTCCACGTCGGCGGTCGGGTCGGCCTCGGCGTACCCGAGGGCGGTGGCCTCGTCGAGCGCCTCGGAGTACCCGGCTCCGCTCGTGTCCATCTTGTCGAGGATGAAGTTGGTCGTGCCGTTCACGATGCCCAGGACCCGGTTGACCTTGTCACCGGCGAGCGACTCGCGCAGCGGCCGTACGAGCGGGATGGCACCGGCCACGGCGGCCTCGTAGTAGAGGTCCCGGCCGTGCTGCTCGGCGGCGGCGTGCAGCGCGGCGCCGTCCTCGGCCAGCAGCGCCTTGTTGGCGGAGACGACGCTCGCGCCGTGCTCGAAGGCGGTGGTGATGAGCGTGCGGGCGGGCTCGATGCCCCCGATGACCTCGATGACGACGTCGATGTCGCCCCGTTTGACCAGGGCCGTCGCATCGGTGGTGATCAGTGCGGGGTCGATGCCCTCGCGCACCTTGGAGGGCCGGCGCACGGCGACACCGGCGAGCTCGACCGGCGCGCCGATGCGCGCGGCGAGGTCGTCGGCGTGCGTCGTCATGATGCGCGCCACCTCTGAGCCGACCACTCCGCAGCCCAGCAGCGCCACCTTCAGCGGACGCGTACGCATCATCCGACCTCGTTTCCTTTACATCTGATGTGTGGACCAGTCTCACTCACCGGACGGGAGTTTCTGCCACCCGTCCGGATCCTGAGACATCTATTTCATCAGCCGACATCGAGACGCAGGAGATCTTCCTCCGTCTCGCGCCTGACGATGACACGCGCCGCTCCGTCGCGCACGGCGACGACCGGCGGACGCAGGGCGTGGTTGTAGTTGCTCGCCATGGAACGGCAGTACGCGCCGGTCGCGGGCACCGCGATCAGATCGCCGGGGGCGAGGTCGGACGGCAGGAACGCGTCCTTGACCACGATGTCGCCGCTCTCGCAGTGCTTGCCGACGACGCGGACGAGCATCGGCTCGGCGTCGGAGGTGCGCGAGGCGAGCGCGACGGTGTACTCGGCGTCGTACAGCGCGGTACGGATGTTGTCCGACATGCCGCCGTCGACGCTGACGTACGTACGCAGCCCCTCCAGGGGCTTGATGGTGCCGACCTCGTACAGCGTGAAGGCGGTCGGGCCGACGATGGCGCGCCCCGGCTCGACGGAGATCCGCGGGGTGGCGAGGCCGGCGGCCTCGCACTCGCGGGTCACGATGTCGCCGAGCGCCTTGGCGATCTCGTGCGGCTCGCGCGGGTCGTCCTCGGAGGTGTATGCGATGCCGAGCCCGCCGCCGAGGTCGATCTCGGGCAGCTCCACCCCGTGCTCATCGCGCACCTCGGCGAGCAGCTGCACCACACGGCGGGCGGAGACCTCGAAGCCGGCCATGTCGAAGATCTGCGAGCCGATGTGCGAGTGGATGCCGATGAGCTCCAGACCGTCGAGGGTGAGCGCCCGGCGCACCGCCTCGGCGGCCTGTCCCCCGGCCAGCGCGATCCCGAACTTCTGGTCCTCGTGCGCGGTGGCGATGAACTCGTGGGTGTGCGCCTCGACGCCGACGGTCACCCGGATCTGTACGCGCTGCCGCTTGCCGAGCCGCTGCGCGATGTGCGAGACCCGGGCGATCTCCTGGAAGGAGTCGAGCACGATCCGCCCGACGCCGGCCCCGACGGCCCGCTCGATCTCCGCGACGGTCTTGTTGTTGCCGTGGAAGGCGATGCGCTCGGCCGGCATCCCGGCGTCCAGCGCGGTGGTCAGCTCACCGCCGGAGCAGACGTCGAGGTTGAGCCCCTCTTCCTGGAGCCAGCGCACCACGGCGCGCGACAGGAAGGCCTTACCGGCGTAGAACACATCGGCGTCCGGCCCGAAGGCGTCGGCCCAGGCGCGGCAGCGGGCCCGGAAGTCGCTCTCGTCGAGGAAGTAGGCGGGGGTGCCGAACTCCTCGGCCAGCCGCGTCACTTCGATGCCCCCGACGGTGATCGCGCCGTCCTCGTCGCGGGCGACGGTGCGGGCCCAGACCTTCTCGTCCAGGGCGTTGAGATCGGCGGGCGGGGCGGTGTAGTGCCCCTCCGTCATGACATCGGCGTGACGGGGCCCGGCGGGGTGTGCGGATCGGCTCATGGTGTTGCTCTGTTCTCTCGGATCTCTCAGAGGACTTCGGGTGCGCTGATGCCGAGCAGGGTCAGGCCGCCTGCCAGCACCGTCCCGGCGGCTTCGGCGAGTGCGAGCCGGGAACGGTGGGCGGCCGAGGGTTTCTCGTCACCGACGGGCAGCGGCGAGGCGCTGTCGTGGAAGTCGAAGAACGCCTGCGCGAGGGCTTCCAACTGCCGGGCGACCCGGTCGGGCTCGCGGTGCCGGGCGGCGGCGGCGAGCACCCCGGGGTGGTCGGCGAGCAGCGCGCCGAGCACGGGCGCGGCCACGCTCTCCTC
Source organism: Streptomyces sp. NBC_00012 (assembly GCF_045040875.1). Taxonomy (NCBI): domain Bacteria; kingdom Bacillati; phylum Actinomycetota; class Actinomycetes; order Kitasatosporales; family Streptomycetaceae; genus Streptomyces; species Streptomyces sp. NBC_00012. The sequence goes on from NZ_CP108309.1 coordinate 2,911,992, forward strand.
GTACGCCGCGTCGAAGCCGAGCTGCCGGGCGTTGCGTCCCAGCGCGCGGATCCGGGCGTGCGCGTACCGCACCCGGAACAGCGGATTGCTCTCCTGCTGTACGAGGAGCTCGTCGCTCCCGGTGGCCCGGGGCCGGTCGTGCGGGGCGGCCCGCAGCAGCGCCCACCGGGCGGCGTCGCTCCCGAGCCGCTCGAAGAGATCACGGTCGGCGGCCGGCACCGGCATCACGTGCAGCGCCTCCCCGCCCGCCGTCCGCTCCCCGACCTCGGCCCCCTGGGCCCGGAGCAGCCGCTCGACGGTCCCGGTGACGACCCGGGCGCGAAGCTCCTCGACGGCTGCGAAGGAGACAGGCGCACCTGCGAGGGCGTCCCCGTGCCCGTACGCCGTACCGCGCTCGGCGACACTGCGCACCAGGGTGTCGAGGCCGCGCGCACCGGCTCTCAGCGTGAAGTTCAGAAATCCCGGTCCGGTGACTTCGACGTCCCCGATCCCCGGCGCCCCCAGCACTCGTTCCCTGAGGATCTCGGCGACGTCCCTGGCCGGCAGCGCGGCGGGCCCGGCCAGCTGGAGGGCGACCGCACAGGCGTAGTCCCCACGCCCGCCGGGCCTGGTCCGCTCCACCCGCACGCGCGCGGGCACGGGCGCGCGCAGGGCGTCCTCGTCGACCGCGCGGCGCACGGCGTGCAGCACGGTCCTGGAGAGATCGGCGGGGGTCACAGGACAAGCGTATGGGAGGAAGGGGGGCATCCCGCGACCCCGTTTCGCCATGCGGTCACCCCGCGGCGCGCTCCGCGGTCCCGGCGCTCCGTCTGCCGTCGAGCGACGGCTGATCCTTCCGCTCCATCAACTGCCGGACCAGCCGCACCAACTCGGTCGGCTCGAAGGGCTTCGCGAGGAACGCGTCGACCCCCGCGGCGACCCCGCTGTCCACCTCGTACGGCGTACAGGCGCTGATGATCGCCACGGGCAGGTGTCTGGTCCGGGGATCGGAGCGCAGTCTGGTGGCGGTCTGCAGACCGTCCAGCCTGGGCATGACCACATCGAGGGTGATCACATCGGGAAGGACCCGATGCACCAGATCAAGACACTCGACACCATCGGCCGCGGTCACGACCTCGAAGCCCTCAAGCTCGAGGTTGACCCTGATCAACTGCCGGATGACCTTGTTGTCGTCGACAACAAGCACGCGGCCACATGCCCCTGACACACTTCGAGAGTAGGGGCGGCTCCGTGGCTGCGTCCGGGTTTTACCCACTTCCGCCCCCGGACGGGTGGCGCGAGGGGTGGCCGGATGCGTCCGGAACACACCGCACGCCCCCCTCCACCCGGCCCGCTCAGCCTCCCCGGCCGACCCGGAAATACCTGTTCACGGACACCCTGCGGAAGCTGGTAGTGTTTCACCCGTCGCCGAGCAACACAGCGATACGCCCTCGTAGCTCAGGGGATAGAGCATCGGCCTCCGGAGCCGTGTGCGCAGGTTCGAATCCTGCCGAGGGCACTTCCGAAAAACCCTCCGACCAGCGGAAACGCTGAGCGGGGGGTCTTTTTCATGCTGGCTGGAGGCGGGGCGGCGGCCGTCGCGCTTGGCCGGACTCGGGCAACCACTCCCCATCTGTAGTTTTCCCGATCTGTAGTTTTCCCGCGGCGCAGCCATTCCGGACGGTCAGATGGCCCGTCTCCGCACCACGGGCATCGCCCGCGAATTCGGCATGGCGGGCAGCAGTTCGGTCAAGCATTACGACTTGGGCGATCCGCCTCGAACCACGACCCTCTGCCGCAGCCGGACGAGCCCGGGCGTGAAGGTGACCGCGCGGACCCTGGCCGCGAACAACAGGAAGGGCGATAGGGATCCATCCGATGAACAGCTCCAGCCAGAATGCCGCCGACGAGCAACCCGCGCGTCGTCGGCGGCTGCCGGTCGCCGTCGTCATCGTCCTGGCATTCGTCGCCTGCGTCGCCGCTGCGATTGGCGTGGTCGCCTGCGTTGCCGATGATGCGTCGTCGGACCTGACGAACCAGGAGATGAAGTGCTGCTGGGAGGAGGGAGCCAACCCGGCCTGGGTGAGCAAGCAGATGGGCATCCGCATCCCGGAGGCGGCTTCGGACCGGCGTGCGGGCTACAAGGCCGGGCAGCGCTACGACACCGGATTGCTGTCCTTCGTTCTGTCCAGCAAGGAGGCGGGCGCTTACACGGGCCGACTCGTTCGGGAGGGCACCGAAATGATCGGGAACTCTCATCCCGAGAAGAAGGGATACCGGCCCGCTGCCGCCTTCTCCCATCTTGGGCTGGCCGAGCCGGAGACGTTCGTCGAAGGACTACGGAAGACCAGCCTCTGCCCCGATGAACTCGACTCCCCCGAAGGCAAGTACCTCAGGCGTTGCATCGACCTGTTCACGCACGAATTCAGGCCCGGCACCACTCGGATCTATCTCCGGTCGACCATCGAACCAGCGATGACACCGCCACCGGTGAGCCCCGGCCCGTAGAGCACACTCCACGCCCGGCCTGAGGACCAGAGGCGAACTCAGGCTACCCTAATCAGAGATATGAGGGGGTGTTTCCCACGGCTCTGGAGGCGGTGTGACCAGGCGCTTCTCGCTCACGTCCGCGCACGGGTACGCGGAACTCGGACGGCAGTACCGGGATTTCTACGCGGCGATCGGGGACTGCCGCGGCGGTGGCGCTCAGGGCGCCCGGGTGTATGAGCTGCGGCCGGAGACCGGGGCCGGGAGCATCACCGTCCATGAGCTGCTGCACGGGGTCACGCTCACCCTGTACGACCTGATGTTCCACGACGAGCTGGTCCTCGACTTCGACCTCGCGGGCGACTGCTTCGAGCTGGAGTACTGCGTCGACGGGCTGATGCATCTGGAGGAGCGGACGACCGGGGCGACGGTCTTCGGGGCGAACGAGCTGTCGATATCGCATTCGCGGGCTTCGGCGGGGCGTCTCGTCCGGCCTGCGGGGCAGCGATATCGGGGTGTGTCGATCGCGGCCCGCCGGGAGGCGGTCACCGTCTTCTTCGGGAGTCTGGGCGCGGCGGCCTGGGAGGAGAGCGTCGAGGAGATGTCCGCCGCTTCGCGCGACGCGCACTATCTCGGGCGGCAGGCTCCGCCCGAACTCGCGGCCGCGTTCGCCGACTTGTTCACCTGTGCGCTGCCGGCCCGGTTCCGTGCGCTGTATCTGGAGTCCAAGGTCATGGAGATCCTTGCCCGGATCGTCGCGGGCACCGAGCCCCCGCGTGGCGAGGCCCGGCCGCCCATGGCGGAGTACGAGATCGAGCGGATCCGGCGGGTGCCGGAGCTGCTGATGGAGAACCTCCACGAGCAGTACACCGGGAAGTCGCTCGCGCGAGCGCTGGGGATGACTCCCAAGCGGCTGAACGAGGGGTTCAAACAGCTCTACGGCGACACCGTCTTCAACCACCACCGCAACGCCTGCCTGCGCCGGGCCTCGCTGCTGCTGGTGGAGACCGATCTCAGCGTCGCCGCCGTCGCGCTCAGGTGCGGCTACTCCAGCCCCAGCAACTTCTGCCACGCGTTCAAGAAGCGCTACGGACGAACGCCCCGGCAGTACCGGGTGGCACGGGCCACGGCCGGTGCCCGGGAGGCCCGTTCCTGATCCGCGCGGGTGCCCGCTCCACATTTCGTGGTCGCGCTCTCCGTACACGTTCCACGGCGTTCGTTCCGAGGATGGGTGGGCGGCCTGCGAGTACGGGACCTGCCGGAACCCCGTGACGGGCCGGCTCGCCATGGCCGCCGTCCGGGCACGGCCGGTGCCCGGACGCGTACGAACGGCCGTTCCGGAGGAACCGAGTCCATGGCACCCCGTCGCTTCGCTCCCCTGGTCGTCGCCTGCACGGCGACGTTTCTGCTGCTCGCGTACGCCACGGTCGCGACCGTGGCCATTCCCGCGATCGCCGCTGATCTGCACACCGATTTCGCGGCGTTGCAGTGGGTCGTGGACCTCTACACGCTCGCGCTCGCGGCGCTCCTGGTCGTCTGCGGGGCGGTGGGCGACGCGTTCGGCCTGCGCCGGGTCTTCCTCGCCGGGTTCGCTCTCTTCACGGTGTCCTCGCTGGCCTGCGGGCTGGCACCCGGTGTGCGGGAACTCATCGCGTTCCGGGGTGCGCAGGGGGTCGGCGGGGCCGCCATGTTCGCGACCACGCTGCCGCTGATCAGGGCGTCGTACCAGGGGCGGGACCAGCACCGGGCCTTCGCCGTCTGGGGCGCCGTGGCCGGGCTGGCCGCCGCCGTCGGCAATGTCTGCGGCGGGCTGCTCGCCGAGGCCCTGGGGTGGCGGTGGATCTTTCTGCTCGCCGTGCCGGCGGGTGCGGCCGGGCTGGTGCTCGCCGTCGTGTTCCTGCCCCGTGATCCGGGGCGCGGGGCCGGGCGGATGGACGTACCGGGGTCGGTCCTGCTGAGTGCGGGCATCGCCGCCCTGGTCGTCGGTGCGCTCCTCTTCGGCGAACACGGGGCGGGAGCGGGCCCGGGGCTCGCCGCCGTCGTGGCGGCCGTGGCGATGCTCGCCTTCGTCGCGTACGAGCGCCGTACGCCGGATCCCGTCATCGATCCGGCGCTGTTCCGCCACCCCGGGTTCCTGGCCGTGGTCTCGGTGGCGTTCGGCTACTACTTCGCCGCGTTCGGACCGCTGACGGTGATGTCGTCGTGGTTCCAGGACGGTGCGGGCCTGGACGCGGCCGACACCTCGCTGCTGCTGGCCCTCCAGCCTGCGGTCTTCTTCGTCGTCTCCGCCACGTGCGGGGCGGTGCTCCAGCGCGTGGCGCTGTGGATCCCGCTGGGTGCCGGCACCGCGCTCTGCGCCGTGGGGTGCGCGGGTTTCGCACTGCTGGGCGTCTCATACGGGCCGGTGGCGCTCGTGCCGTCGCTCCTGCTGACCGGGATCGGTGCGGGCATGGTTTCGCCGGTGCTTTTGTCCGCGGCCATGCGGGACGCCGATCCGGGCCGCGCGGGCACGGCCGCGGCCGTGGCCAACACCGCCCGCCAGGTGGGTCTCGCGCTGGGTACCGCGGTGTGCGGCGGGCTGTTCGTCGGGCTCCGTGCTCCCGGGCGGCGGGAGTACACGGCAGCGGTCGGGGAGGCCGGGGCCGTCGCGGCGGTGGTCGCGCTGGTCGCGGCGGTGTCGGCGGTGGTCCTGCTGCGGCGCGCGGACCGGGCGGGCTGGGCGGGTAGGACGGGCGGGATGGCCGACGGGGTGCGGCCGGCCTGTTCCCGGGCGGGTGCGGGCGAGCCGTAGGCCGCGGGGCCGGGAAGGCTCGTGCGTACGTCCACGGCCCCACGTCGGCGTGCGTACGTCTACGGCCCCACGTCGTCCGGTCCGTCGGAGCCGATCTGTTCGGCCCGCAGTGCCAGGTCCTGGAGCACATCGGCCGAGGTCACGTCCGTCTGCCCGGAGTCGTGGACCTGGGCCAGCATCGCGAAGGCCAGGGTGAACGCGCCCACCAGCTGCTCCACCGCACCGCCGACCTCCCGGCCGACCAGCGTCGCGATCTCCTCGATCGAGGCGTCCTCGGGGACGGAGATTCGGGGCATCGTCTCGTTCAGGAGCACGGTCACCACGCTGGGATCCGTCTCCAGGTCGTCGCGGTCGACATTCTCTTCGAGGAGCCGACGGATCTCGCCCGCCTCCGTGAGGATGCCCACCACCCGCTTCACCACTTCGCTCTGCTCCATCCGGCGAGCATAGGCGCGCGGCCCCGCGACCGGTGATCAATCGGCCTTTCCCATCGGCGGTCCGGGCCGGACGGGACCGTTCGTCGCCATCATTTCGGCGTCTTCGAACGATGTCTTGAATATGCCTGCGGTACATCCGTCACACGGCACCCTGAGCAATATCAGGACATGCGGGAGAGGCCGACCCCCGGCGAGCCGGATATCGCTCGCCTGTGCGGAAAGGATGTTCTCCAGGAGATTCCCGGGTGGCTGTCCGGAGGGGGACCGGTGCTGGGGCACGAGCGCAGTGACAACGACTTGAGCGGTACGGTGCACGGCCCCGCGATTCAGTCGGGGACCGTGTACGGCGGCATTCACTTCCGCACGGAGGCCGCCCCGGAGGCCCGCGGGCCGAGGCCGCCCTGGCAGCTCCCGCCCTCGATCCGGATCACCGGCCGTTCGGCGGAGGTGAGCACGCTGGAGGGGCACCGGGCCCGGGCCACCCGGGAGGGGCATCCGACGCTGGCCGCGGTCAGCGGGCTGGGAGGTGTCGGCAAGACAGCGGTCGCGCTGGCGTGGCTGCACACCATTCGCCCGCACTTTCCCGGTGGTCAGCTGTACGCGGATCTGGGGGCCCAGTCGCCAGGCGGTCCGGTGGACCCGGGCGAAGTGGTCGGGCGGTTCCTGCGGGCCCTGGGCGTGCCGACCCCGCAGGTGCCCCCGGTCCTCGCCGAACGGATCGCGCTGTACCGGTCGTTGACCGCGGACCGAAGGCTCGTGGTCCTGCTGGACGACGCGGCGACCGCCGCGCAGGTCCGGCCGCTGTTACCGGCCGGGCAGTGTGTGACCGCGGTGACCAGCCGGCGGCGGCTGCCGGGGCTGAGCGTCGACGGCGGGCATGTGATCCATCTGGAGCCGCTCGGGCCGGAGGCGGCGATGGAGCTGCTGGATTCCACCCTGGCCGACGGCCGGGTGGCCGCGCAGCCCGAGGAGGCCCGGGCCCTGGTCGATCTGTGCGCGGGGCTGCCGCTCGCGGTGCGTATCGCCGGAGCCCGGCTGGCGGCGCGCCCCCGGCACGGCATCACCACGATGGTCCGGGCACTGGCCGAGGAACACGACCGGCTGGAGGCGCTGGCCATCAACGGCGACCACGATGTGCGGGCCGCGCTGGACCTCTCCTACCAGGGGCTGCCGGCCGGGGCCGCCCACCTCTACCGGCTGCTGGGGCTGCACCCCGGGCGGGAGTTCGGCGGGCCGGTGGCCGATGCGGTGCTGGGCTCGGACGCCGCCGACGCGCTCGATGTGCTGTACGACGCGAGCCTGCTCATCGACGCCGGTCAGGCGGCCGGGGCCGAGCGCTACCGCTTCCACGACCTGGTACGGCTGCACGCGGTGGCGCAGGCGGACCGGGACGAGTCCCCCGAGGAACGGGCCGCGGCACTGCGCCGCATCGGCTACCACTATCTGGCCAACGCCACCCGCGCGGAGGAGGTCATCGACCCGCAGCACCGCACCATGGCCCGGGACTTCGGCCCCGACCCGGTCACGGTCGCGGAGTTCGGTGACGGCGGAACGGGCGACGGCGCGGGGGCTGCGGACGCCGCGCTGGACTGGCTCGAACACGAACTGCCCAACCTCATGGCGGTGCTCCGGCTCGCCCGTCGCACCGGGATTCCGGCGCTGTGCTGGCAGTTGGCCGACGCCATGTGGCCGCTGTTCCTGCGGCGCAAGTTCTACGCGGAGTGGCGCGAGGCGCACCGGGAAGGGCTGCTGGCGGCCGAGGAGTGCGGCGACGCGGCGGCGGTGTGCCGGATGCTCACCTCGGGCGGTCTGGGCGAACTCGACATGGACTGCCCGGAACAGGCTCTGGGGATGTTCGAGCGGGCCGCCGATTCCTTCCGGCGGACCGGGGACGCGCTCGGGCACGCCCGGACGCTCAACTACCGAGGTCTGGCCCATCAGCGGCTCGGCGAGCCGGACCTGGCGGCCGAGTTCTTCGGCCGGGCGGCCGAGGAGCTGCCGGCCTGCGGCGACCGACGGGCCGGTGCGCTGGCGCGGTTCAACCTCGCGGATGTCGCGCTGTCGCGCGGGCTGCACGAGGATGCCGCCCGCGGCGCCGAGGCCGCCCGCGCCGTGTTGCGGGAGGCCGGTGACGCGTACAACACCGCCCGCGCCGACGCGCTGGCCGGGCGGGCGTACCTCGGCCTGGGACAGCTCGACCGGGCCGAGGCCGGTCTGCGGGCGGCGCTGGACACGCTTCGGCCCATGTCCGCCGGCCACGAGACGGCCCGCGCGCTGGAAGGTCTTGCCCTGGTCTCCGAACGGCGCGGGCAGCCCGGACTGGCCCGGCAGTGCTACCGGGAGGCGCTGATCCTGTACTCCGCCGTCGGCGGGCCGGACTCGGCCGACGCGCAGGAGGTGCGGGGCAGGCTGGGCGCCCTGGAACCGGAGGCCGGGGAGAGCGCCGCCACGGGTGCCGGCGCCGGGGCCGGCTGAGTGCGCGCGTTCCCGATGACCCGTACCGCTGTCGTGCCGAACTCCGCCACGGGCAGCCCCGCCACCAGCCAGGCGTGGGCGACCGAGGCCCAGACCGCCCACGGTGTACCCGGCCGGCGCGCGTCCAGCGCCATCGGGCGGCCCTGCCCGCCGAGGAGCAGCCAGCACCGGGGGCCACGGTGCACGGCCACCACCAGGGCCCCGGGGTGACGGGCGGCCAGTGCCGTCGCGGACCCGGGCCCGTCTCCCCCGGCCACGAGCACGTCGGCGAGCAGCGGCAGCGGGGACGGGGCGGGCAGCCGGACGCGTACGTGCTCGTCCACGACCGGGGCGCCGGTGTCCGGGTGCAGCAGGGTGACTTCGGTGCGGCGGACCGGCCCCCGGGCCTCGGGGTCCTCGTACAGCACCACGGTGAGCGCGGTCATCGCACTCCCCCGCCCCGCTCGTCGTACCGCACACCGAACGGCAGCGGTGCGTGCTCCGGGCCGAGGCGCACCGCCGGGGCGCGCAGCCGGAGCTTGCGGTAGATCAGCGCGCGCATCCGGCCGGCGAACCGGCCGGGTTCGGAGGTGATGCGGTCCGCGATCCGCTCGTACCGCTGCCGTCGGTAGAGCGCGGAGGAGCGGGCGAGCTGGCGGCCCAGCGGGCGGTCGCCGTGCAGCCTGGGGACGAGCGAGGCCAGTTCGGCCACCGGTGAACCGGGGTCCACGTCCGCCTCCGGTGCGCCCGCCATGAGCACGGGGACACCGGTCATCGATCCGTAGAGCGAGACGGATCCGTGGTCACCGACGATGTAGTCGGCGGCGACGAGTGCGCCGACCCAGTCCGCGTGCTGGCTGATCACGGTGAGGCCCATCCTGCCCAGGGTCGCCAGCCAGCTGCGGATCTGCCATTCCCCGTGGGCGTTCCAGATGTTGGGGTGCAGCAGGACGGCGACCCGGTGGTCGTCCCGGGGCAGTTCGGTGACCAGCCGTTCCAGGAGTTCCGGGCTCTGTCCGAACAGGGAGCGCGGTCCCCAGGTGGAGCAGGCGAGCACCAGCCGCTGCCGGGCTTTGGTGTGCAGTGCCTCGCGGTAGAGCGCCCGCAGGGACATGCTCGCAGCGATGCGGTCGAAGCAGGGATCGCCGACCACCTCCGCGGCGGGCAGCGCCTCGGGGCACTCGCGGCCGAGGCGGGTCAGTTCCTCGTGGTGCGCCAGCACGATCGACTCGGGCACCAGCCTGCCGTCCTGGACCAGCCACTGCCGGTTCAGCCCGTACACCCCGCGTTCCGCGACCGGACGTCCGCGCTGCCCGCCCGGGACCAGCTTGTTGTGTCCGGCTCCGTGCGGCAGCACGATCACCGGGGCGTGCAGGTCGTTCAGCCCGCCGTGGGCCGCGGACAGCGCCAGGTCGAAGGGCATCTGGACCGCCTGGTGCCAAGGCAGGACCAGCCCGCCGAGCTCCTCCAGGAAGGAGTCCACCCCATGGCTGAACACGTCGGGCGCCGGTGTGAAGAAGACTTGCACCCGGGCGTCGCCCTCCAGCAGCCGCACCGCGTCCAGCAGCCGCTGTCCGGCGGTCACCGTATGCACGACGGCCAGCACCCTCCGGCGGATCTGCCGGGTGGCCCAGCGGTCCACGTCCAGACGCATCGGCACGTGCGGCCGATGCGTTTCGGCCATTGTCAGAGTCATTGAATCGATCCCCCGATTCCTCGTCCTCGGACCGGTGCACCCGTCCGAGACGGCCGCGTCGTTTCGCGGCGCACGCCGAAGTCATGCCCGACGTGTTTGACGGGTTGCTTGCAGGAATCCTGCACTCCGGGTGCGGGCGTTCCCGGGCCGTCTCCGGGCCGCTTCGGGCCCGGCTCGGGGCCGATTCCGGGCGGCCCCCGGGGAGTTCGGAACGGTGACGGGAGGTGCGCCCTGTACGCGCCCGTGCGCCCCTGCTTGCTCCCCGCACCGGGGGTGACAGTGGAAGGTCCTGCACACAGGTGCGGGCGCTGCCGTCGACGGCAGGAAGCAGCGCACCCAGCGGGGGCGATGTGGAACTTCTTGCTCTGGGACCTCTTGAACTATGGCACCAAGAACAGCAGTGCAAGCTCGGATCGGTCAAAACACGCTGTGTACTGGCCGTTCTGGTGCACTCGCTCGGTGAGCCGGTCTCCATGGACGCGCTGATCGACCGGGTCTGGGGCGATGAACAGCCCGAGTCGGCCGTGGGCACCATGCAGAGCTATGTGTCGAGGCTGCGCGGGCTGCTGCGCGACTCGGTCGGCGACCTCATCCAGGTGGAGCGCCCGTCGCCGCGTCAGTACCAGCTCCGGATCGACGCCCGTGCCGGGGCCGAGGTCGATGTCTCGCACTTCCAGCGGCTGCGCAAGGACGCCCGCGTGGCGGCCGGGCAGGGCAAGCGGGAGCTGGCGATCGGTCTGCTGCGCACGGCCGAGGACAGATGGCGCGGGGAACCTTTGCCCGAGTCCAGGAGCGACTGGGCCGCCTCGGTACGGGGCCGGCTGGTCGAGGACCTGCGCCGGGTGCGGGAGGAACGCATCGGGCTGGAGCTGGAGTTGGGGCGGCACGCCGATCTCGTCGGTGAGCTGCACGGACTGGCCTCGGAGAATCCGCTGGCCCAGCAGGTGATCGCCGATCTGATGCTGGCGCTGTACCGGTCCGGGCGGCACGACGAGGCACTCGCCGTCTTCCGCAACACGCGGACCCGGCTGCGTGCGGAGCTCGGCATCGAACCGGGTTCGGACCTGCAAGAACTCCACCGGCGCGTCCTCGGACAGGACCGTACGCTGCTGGAGACGGCCGTACGCGTCGACCGGCCGGCGGGCCCCGGGCCGCGCAGCAACCTTCCGCGCGACAGCCGCGACTTCACCGGCCGGGCCGGCGAACTCCGGGTACTGCTGGCCGACTCCGGGCAACCGGACGGCTCCGGCGCGCGCGATTCCGGGCAGTCGGCCGGCTCCGCCGCGTACGCGATGCCGCTCACCGTCATTCACGGCATGCCCGGGATCGGAAAGACCACGCTCGCGGTGCACGCCGCTCACCGGCTCCACGACGCCTATCCGGGAGGCCGGCTCTACGTCGATCTGCACGGGTTCAGCGGGCAGGCGCCGTACGACCCCGCAGAGGCCCTCGCGGTGCTGCTGCACGCGGCCGGGGCCGGCGGTGACCTGCCGGACTCACTGGACGAGCGGGCGGCGCGGTGGCGTGAGTGGACGGCCCGTCACCGGGTGCTCGTGGTGCTGGACAACGCGCGGGACGCGGCCCAGGTACGTCCGCTGCTGCCCGGCGCCGCGACCTGCCGGGCGATCGTGACCAGCCGGAACCGGCTCGCCGGGCTCGACGGCGCCTCCTCGCTCCTGGTGGAAGGGCTGTCCGACGAGGAGGCCGCCGCCCTCTTCACCCGGATCGCGGGCGCCGCCCGGGTCTCCGCCGACCCCGAGGCGCTCGCGCTCGTGACCCGGGCCTGCGGTTTCCACCCCCTTCTCCTCCACTGGCTTGCCAGCCGCTTCCGGCACCGGGAGTCCTGGACCTTGCGCCATCTGCTGGACCGGCTGGCCGAGGCGGCCGACCCGCTGGACGAGTTCGACGACGGCGAACTCGTCTCCGCGTTCCGTTTCTCGTACGCCGAACTCGCGTCCCCCATCCGGAAGTTGATCCGGCATCTGGCGCTTCATCCCGGCGCGGACATCACGGTCGCCGCCGCCACGGCGCTGGTCGGCGCACCCCCCGACGACGCCCGGATCCGCCGCGGCCTGGACGAACTCCACGACTTCCACCTCCTTGAGGAGCCCACCCCGGGCCGGTACCGGCTGCACGATCTCACCAGGGCCTTCGCGCTGCGCATGTTCGCCCGGGAGGAGCCGGAGGAGGCCCGGACGGAGGCGGCCGGCAGGCTGTTCGGCCACTACCTCACCGCGGCGCACCAAGCCGACCTGCACACCCAACCGCGTCGCCGGAGGCTGCCCCCGGGGCCGGAGTGCACCTCGGCGTACGCCACGGAATTCGGCGACGCCGACAGCGCTTCGGCGTGGCTGGCCCGGGAGCGCGCCAACCTCCTCGCGGTAGCCCGTACGGCCGCCGACGAGGCTCCCGCGTACGCGGCCCTCTTCCCGCACGTGCTCGCCCCCGTGCTCAAGCGCTGGGGCACCTGGGCCGTCACGAACGAGCTCTACGGAGCGGCCGTTCACGCCCTGCGCACCCTCGGCACCCCGTACGCGCTGGCACAGACGCTGGTCGAGGCCGCCGACGTACTGGCGCAGACCGGTCCCGACGAGGCGCTGAGCTGTGCGAGCGAGGCGCTGGAGCTCTTCCGTGGTCTCGGCCATCCGCACGGCTGCGCGGACGCCCTCCTCCAGGCGGGCCGGGCGCATCTGGCGGCGGGTCACGGAAGCGCGTCCTTGCGCGTCCTCGAAGAGGCCCTGACCGGGTACCGGCAGGCCGGGGACCGGGAGGGCGAGGCGGGCGCCCTGAACGTCCAGGGCGCGGCGTTCTTCCAGGCCGGTCAGTACGGGGAGGCACTGGGCAGGGCCCTGGTGATTCTCGGCATCTACGAGGAGACGGGCAATCTGCTCGGGCAGATCCGCGCCCAGAACAATCTGGGCGAGTTCCATCAGAGCCAGGGACAGTACGAGGAGGCTCTCGCCCACTACGAACGCTCCCGGGCACTGGCCGAACGGCACGGTGGCCGACAGGAGTTGGACATCCTGGACACGAATATGGGGGCGGTGTACCAGGCGACCGGACAGACCGCGCGGGCCCTGGTCTGCTTCCGGCGCTCCCTGGAAAGCCATCGCGCGCACGGCGATGCGCTGGGCGAGGCCAACGCCCTGATCAGCCTGGGGACGTTGTACGCGGAGACGGGACGCGCCGGCGAGGCGCTCGCCCACTTCCGGACGGCCGGCGGGGTGGCCCGCCGGATCGACAGCGGTTACGAGTACATGCGGGCCCTGCTCGGGGCGGCCGACGCCCACCGCGCGTCGGGGCAGTTCGCCGCGGCCTCGGAGAGTTTTGAGCTGGGCCTGGCGGAGGCCAGACGAATAGGGTCACTGCCCGGTGCGGCGCAGGCCCTCGCGGGACTGGCCCGCACCGCGCTGGGCGCGCGCCGCTGGGGCCCGGTCCGGCGCTACGGCACCCGGGCGATGGCGTTGTACCGGAGACTGGAGGCCTGGGAGGAGGCCGACGAACTGCGCCGCCTGCTCCTGGAACACCCCGAGGTGGCCGGCTCCTGAGCACCCGCGCCCGGGAGCCGGCCCGCCATCAGGCGACTACCACATCCACTGATCCGCCCGCATCCACCGCTTCGGCTCCGCCTGCGCCATCACGGCGTACGGGCCTCCGGCGCTCGGCTGCTCGGCCACGGACCGGAGACCTGACACCGCTTCGCCCTGCGCATGGGCGAGGCCGCAGACGCCCGGGGCGAAGGTGGCGGCAGCGGCGGCGACAGACACCGTGAGGGCACGGATCCGGTTCTGCTTCATTGCAGTAACGTCCTTGTTGAGTACATGAGTTGAAGCCTACCCAGCCGTTTTGGCGGGGTTGCGGTTCGAGACGTTACCGCGAGCACGACAGGTCGCACCATCATATTTGTGCGGGCGTTCAACACCTGCCGGCAAAGCTCACCGCGCCGCGGCGAAACGGTCACCACGGAGAGACGGTCGCCGCGGCAGGACGGTCACCACGGAGAGACGGTCGCCGCGGCAGGACGGTCGCCACGGAGAGACGGTCGCCACGGAGAGACGGTCGCCGCGGCAGGACGGTCACCACGGAGAGACGGTCGCCGCGGCAGGACGGCCACTGCGGCACACAGTCACCCCACCGGCAGCCCCGGCGCCGGACATCCGCCCATCAGCTCCTCCACCTGCGGCCGTTGGTGACCGCCTGGTGGGCACACAGGGTTCCACAACAGCGCATTTCGTAGATTTCTCGGCGAACTGCCCTGCACATTGGCACACTTGGTCGATTCTTGGTCAGTACATGCCCCTTACATGAGGCGTTCCTCGCCAGAGTGGCGCATTACATGTGCACATCATCCGGCACATGTTCCACACGCGTAGACCCACATCGCAGGGGGTTGTATGAGAACCAGCCGCGCGAGAAGTCGCGCCGCGCTGAGCATGGCAGCGACGCTGCCGCTGCTGGCCGGCGCGCTCGCCCTCGGGATACCGAACGCCAGCGCCGATTCCGCGCCGGGCGGGCGGGACGCGCTGCAGGGCACCAAGCCCGCCTGGGCCACCGCCGGGGCGGATCTGGGAGCCACGTCCGACAGCGGCAAGGTCAGCGTACGGGTCCATCTGGCCGGGCGGGACGCGAAGGGGCTGGCCGCCTACGCCGCCGCCGTGTCCGACCCGCAGTCCGCCTCGTACGGGAAGTACCTGAGCGCCGGACAGGCACAGGCCCGGTTCGGGGCGACCCATCAGCAGATCGACCAGGTCGGCCAGTGGCTGAGGTCGAACGGGCTGACCGTCACCGGCACCAACCAGCACTACGTCTCGGCCACCGGTGAAGTCGCCGCCGCCGAGAAGGCGTTCGGCACCCAGCTGCGCAACTACCGCAAGGGCGGCCGCACCTACCGCGCCCCGGCCTCCACCGCCTCCGTGCCCGCCGCCCTGAGCGACGCCGTGCTCGCCGTCTCCGGCTTGGACAACGCACCGCACAAGTCGAGCCACGACGAGGCCCTGCCGCCGCCGGACGCGGTGTTCCGCAACTCCGGCCCCTTCTCCACGTACTACGGCTCGAAGACCGCGTCGTCGCTGCCCAGCGCCTACGGGTCCAAGGCGCCGTACGCCGTGAAGGGGTACACCGGCAAGCAGTTGCGCGCCGCCTACGGTGCGGGGCGCTGGACCGGGAAGGGCGTCACCGTCGCGATCACCGACGCGTACGCCTCGCCGACCATCGCGAAGGACGCCGCCGAGTACGCCGAGCGCAACGGCGACGCGCCCTACCGCCGCGGTCAGCTCACCCAGGTGCTGCCGGACGACTACACGAAGACCGAGGAGTGCGGAGCCTCCGGCTGGTACGGCGAGGAGACCCTCGACGTGGAGGCCGTGCACGCGGTCGCCCCCGCGGCCGACATCGTGTACGTGGGCGGCGCCTCCTGCTACGACGCCGATCTGCTGGACTCGCTGAACAAGATCGTCGACAACCGGCTCGCCGACATCGTCTCCAACTCGTGGGGCGACATCGAGGCCAATGAGACGCCGGACGTCGCCGCCGCGTACGACCAGGTCTTCAAGATGGGCGCGGTCGAGGGCATCGGCTTCTACTTCTCCTCCGGCGACGACGGCGACAACGTCGCCTCGACGGGCACGAAGCAGATCGACGTACCGTCCAACTCCGCCTGGGTGACCTCCGTCGGCGGGACCGCGCTGGCGGTCGGCAAGAACGACAAGTACCAGTGGGAGACCGGCTGGGGCACACTCAAGTCGAACCTCTCCGCCGACGGGAAGAGCTGGGACGGCTTCCCCGGCGCGTACACCTCCGGCGCGGGCGGCGGCACCAGTTCGTCCGTGAAGCAGCCGTTCTACCAGCGCGGTGTCGTGCCCGACTCGCTCGCGCAGGCGAACGGGAAGCAGCGGATGCGCACGGCCCCGGACATCGCGGCCGTCGCCGACCCGAACACCGGCTTCCTGGTCGGCCAGACCCAGACGCTGCCCGACGGCTCGCTCGGCTACGACGAGTACCGGATCGGCGGTACGTCACTGGCCGCGCCCGTCATCGCCGGCGTCCAGGCGCTCGCGCAGCAGGCCCGGCACGGGCTGCCGATCGGCTTCGCCAACCCGGGGATCTACGCCCGGTACGGTTCGAAGGCGTACCACGACGTCACCGACCACCCGCTGGGACCGAACCGCGATCTCGCGGTGGTCCGGGTCGACTACGCCAACGGCGTGGACGCGGCGGACGGCCTGCTGACGTCGCTGCGCGGCCTCGGCAAGGACGCCTCGCTGAAGGCGGTCAAGGGGTACGACGACGTGACGGGTGTCGGGACTCCGGCGGCCGGTTACGTGGACTCGTACCGCTTCCCGTTCCGCAGGCACTGAGCCACCGGTGCGGTACCGGCGGCCGTCCAGGGGCCTGAGCTCCGGGACGGCCGTCCGGGGGCCTGAGCTCCGGGGCGGCCGTCGGCCGTGCGCGCGGGGAGGCGGACCGGCGGCTCAGGCCGAGGCACGCTTGCGGGGGGCCGCCTTCTTCGCCGCCGGTTTCGGGTCCGCCTTCGCGGTGGCCTTCTTCGCCGTCGACTTGGCGGTCTTCTTCGTCGTCGACCGTGCCGCGGTCTTGCCGGCGGGCGCCCGGCCCGGTGCGGGCGTCTTCTTCGTGGCCCCGGCCGTCTTCCTGGCGGCGGCCGAGGTTTTCTTCTTCGCCCCGGTGCCGCCGGACTTCTTGCGGCCGCTGAGGGAGGTGACCTCGGCGACGGTAGCGTCCGCCGCCTCCTCCCCGGTCTCCGGCTCCTCGCCGCGGGCCTCCTTCGCCGCCCGGACACTGCTCTCCAGGGCCGCGATCAGGTCGATGACCTTGCCGCCCGAGTCGTCCGCCGGGGCCGGCTCCAGGGTCCGGCCGTCGGCCTTCGCGGCGATGAGCTCCTCCACCGCCTCGCGGTAGTCGTCGTGGAGCGAGTCCATGTCGACCTCGCCGAGGGTGTCCATCAGCGCGTCCGCCAGGTCGAGTTCGGCGTCGCGGACCTTGACCTCGGTCTGCGGGGCGACGCCCTCGGGGCTGCGGATCTCGTCCGGCCAGAGCAGGCCGTGCATGGCGATCACGTCGTCGACCACCCGCAGCATGCCCAGCCGCTCGCGGCCGCGCAGCGCGTACTTCGCCAGGGCGACCTTCTGGCTCCGCTTCAGCGCCTCGCGGAGCAGGGTGTACGGCTTGGCCGCCGGGACCCCGTTGGCGGAGAGGTAGTACGCCGCGTCCATCTGGAGCGGGTCGATCGAGGCGGCCGGCACGAAGGCCACGATCTCGATCGACCTGGCCGTGGGCAGCGGCAGCGAGCCGAGGTCCTCGTCGGTGATCGGGATCATCGACCCGTCGGGCTCCTCGTACGCCTTCCCGATCTCGGCGGCGGTGACCTCCTGCTCGTCGATCTCGCAGACCTTCCGGTAGCGGATCCGGCCGCCGTCGGCGAGGTGGATCTGGCGGAAGGAGATCGAGTGGTTCTCCGTGGCGTTGACCAGCTTGATGGGGATGCTGACCAGCCCGAAGGAGATGGCGCCGTTCCAGATGGACCTCACCGTTCACCCCTTGCGTCCGCTTGGGTACCAATACGTCAGTGAATCGTGTGATTCTTATCGTATGACGCCGATCACAGAGGTGGAGGGGCGACGGCTGGCGCTCAGCAATCTCGACAAGGTGCTGTATCCGGCCACCGGGACCACCAAGGGCGAGGTGCTGCACTACTACGCGGCCACCGTCGCGGGGGCCCTGCTCACCCATCTGCGTGACCGGCCGGTGTCCTTCCTGCGCTATCCGGACGGGCCGGACGGGGAGCGCTTCTTCACCAAGAATCCGCCGCCCGGTACGCCGTCCTGGGTACGGACCGCTCCGGTGCCGCACCGCGAGGACGAGAAGGCCAGGCAGGTGGTCGTGGAGGATCTGGCCTCGCTGGTGTGGGCGGCCAATCTGGTGGTGGAGTTCCACACCCCGCAATGGCGGGCCGGCGCGCCGGGGATCGCCGACCGGATGGTGTTCGACCTGGACCCCGGCCCGCCCGCGACGGTCGTGGAGTGCTGTGCGGTGGCACTGTGGCTGCGCGAGCGACTGGCGGCGGACGGGCTCAGCGCGTACGGGAAGACATCCGGGTCGAAGGGGCTGCATCTGCTCGTACCGCTGGAACCGACCCCCTCCGACCGGGTCTCGGCGTACGCGAAGGGGCTGGCCGTCCGGGCGGAGCAGGGGCTCGCCGACCTGGTCGTGCACCGGATGAAGCGGGCGCTGCGGCCGGGGAAGGTCTTCGTCGACTTCAGCCAGAACGCGGCGGCGAAGACCACCGCCACGCCCTACACACTGCGCGCCCGGCCCGAACCGACCGTGTCCGCGCCCGTCACCTGGGCGGAGATCGAGCAGTGCCGGACCCCCGGAGAGCTGGTCTTCCCACTGGGCGCGATGAGGGCGCGACTGGAGCGGTACGGGGATCTGCTCGGACCACTGGCCGACCCGGACCGGGCCGGACGCCTGCCGGCCGCCCCGTAGAGGTCTCCGTCTCCCGCCTCCCGCCTCCTTTATCGTTTCTCGTTTCTCCTTTCTCTCGTCTCCTCCTTCTCCCTTCCCCCTTCTCCCTTCCTGTCGCTCCGTCAGATTCCTTCCTCTCCCCCGTCAGATTCCTTCCTCTCCCCCGCCGGAAGCCTTTCTGTCACTCCATCACTCGGCGCGGCCGATTCTCACTGTCCGCCGATAGCGCATGGCATGGATCTTTGTCATGCTCGCCAGGAAAAGACCGCATGTGGAGGGCGGATCGTCCGGCCCGTGGTGCAGACTCCTCGCAGACACTGCTTCGTTGAAATGCGTGGGGAGGCGATGGGGTGTTCGCAGGGATCGACGAGGTCGACTGGGCCTCGATGGAGCACGCCTACGGGCCGGCCGGTGATGTGCCCGTGATGCTGCGGGGTCTCGCGTCCGCCGATCCGGCGGAGCGCGAGGCGGCGCTGGACGGGATGTACGGGGCGGTTCACCACCAGGGTGACGTCTACGCCTGCACGCTGGCCAGTATTCCGTTCCTCTTCGAACTGGCCGTGGATCCGGGCATCCAGGACCGGGGCAGCATCGTCGAACTACTCACCAGCATCGGCGGTATCGATCTGGACGGGGACGACGAGGACGAGATCGACGAGGACGAGATCGAGGGCGCGGCCAACTACGCGATGGCGGCGTCCGCCGTCACCGCGGGCGCCGGGGTCTTCTTCGAGCTGATGGCCGACGAGGACCCGGGGGTACGGCTCAGCGCGCCGCTGGCGCTCGCCGCGCTCCACGGCCATCCGGACAGGGTTCTCGCGATACTGCGGGAGCGCCTGCCGATCGAGCCGGACGAGGAGGTCCGGCTCGCCCTGGTCGAGGCCGCGGGGCGGGTGGCCCTGCGCCACCGGCTGCTGGCCGGGGAGGCGGCGGCCTGGCTGAGCCGGCTGGCCGGTGAGGGATTCCCGCCGGGGCTGCGGCTGGCCGCGCTGGCCCAGCTGGCCCGGTGCGCCCCGGACGCGCTGCCCGGCGACGTCGTACGGGTGGTGACGGGGCTGCTGCGGCAGCTGCGCTCGGCGCCCGGACGCCGCTCCGGCCCGGCCCCCGCGGTCGACGCGCCGGCCGCTGCGGCCGAGGCGGTCGCGGCCGTCGACGCGTACCCGGACGCGGCCGGGGAGCCGGCCGCCGAGGAGCGGGTCGCGCCGGTGGCCCGGGTGGGCCGGTTGCGGGCGCTGTCCGACGAGGAGGAGCCGGTGCGCACCGGGCCCTGGACGGCGGATCTGCTGCGCACGCTGCACGTGGGGCTCGACGACCGGGTCGCCGAGCGGACCGCGCTGCTGACGGATCAGCTGCGCAGCCCGGACCGCCGCCAGCGGATCGATGCGCTGCGGATGTGCAGCGGGCTGATCCGGACCTGGCGGGGCTCCTACGGGGAGCTCGTCCGGCTGGTCGGTGAGCAGCTCGCCACCCCCGACCCGCTGCTGGCCGAGGCCGCCTCGCACGTACTGGAGGACCTCTTCGGGCTCGCCGCGCCCGCCGCGGACGCGCTGGCGGCACGGGTGGCGGCGGATCCCGGGGCCTGGGTGCGGGACTGGCCGAGCGGGCCGCCGGCGCTGGGCAGTGCGGTGAAGGCGCTGGCCAGGCTGGGCGACGCCCGTGCCGTGCCCGCGCTGGCCGCCGCGCTGGAGCGGCCCGAGGTGCCGCACGACGTGGGGTTCGCCATCGGCCGGCTGGGGAAGGCGGCGGCCCCGCTGGCCGGGGTGCTGCGCCGTCGGCTCGGCGAGGTCCCGCTCGACGAGCGGGTGCACGACCGGGCGGGCCCGCTGCTCACCGGCCTGGCCGCGCTGCGGGCGGACGAGGCGCTGCCCGAGGTGCTGCGGGTGCTGCACGGCGCGCCGGAGTACCGGGGCGAGTGGGTGCGTACCGAGGCGCTGCGGGCGCTCGGCTCGTTCGGGCCGGCGGCGCGCGGCGTCCTGCCGGAGCTGCGTGCGCTGCTGCGGAGCCCCGGGGCGACTTCGGCGACCGAGGCCGCGAAGGCCCTGTGGGCGGTCGAGGGTGACGCCGAGGCCGTGCTGCCGGTGCTGATCGAGGGGCTGCGGGCGGACCGCGTGCACGAGGTCCGGTCCGCGGTCGACGCGCTGGGCGGGCTCGGGGCGCGGGCCTCGGTGGTCGCGCCGAGGCTGCGCGCGCTGCTGGTCCACGACGAGCCGTGGCTGCGGGTGGACGCGGCGATCGCGCTGTGGGACGTGTCCGGGCGGGCCGAGGAGTCGGTGCCGGTGCTCCTGGCGGCCTGGGAGCAGAACCGTCATGTGCGCGTCCGGGTGGCGGAAGGCCTGGCGCGGATGGGTGCCGCTGGTGCAGGGTCGGACGCGGCACATGTGCTGCGCGCCGAACTCACCTCCGTACGCCGTCACAACGCGATGGACGGGGGGTACGGCAGCCATGACACATACGAGGACGAGAAACTGCTGGCGCTCTGCCGGCGAGCGCTTCCGGGACATACGGGGAAGGGACCCGCAACATGATCATTTTCGGTACGCGAGGCTATCTGTACCAATTGGCGATACTGACGCTGGTCTGCGGGTGGTGCGGCAACCCGGCCGCGCACACGCTGCGCAAGAGGGTCACGAAGTTCACGCTGTTCTTCGTGCCGCTCTTCCCGTTCTCGACGAAGTTCGCGACCCAGTGCACGTTCTGCGGCGGTGAGCAGCAGATCCCCAAGGAGCAGGCCGACCAGCTGCTGGCCCAGCACGCGGCCTCGCAGCAGGGCAATCCGTACGGGCAGCCGCAGGGGCAGCCGGGGTACGCGCCGAACGGGCAGGGGCAGAATCCCTACCAGAGCTGATACGCGCCCTGCCGATACCGAATGAACGCTCCTGCCCGCATCAAAAACGCTCCTGCTCGCATTAAATAGGCATTACGGACTTCCTTCCGAATAAGGTCTTGAGACCTGGACCTCGGGAAGGGAGGCAGTCATGCGTCCGCGTCGCCGGCTGCGGTGCCGCACGGCGGCGGCCCTCGGGGCCGTCGCCGGTATGGCGTTGCTGACCGGCTGCGGCAACGGCGGCGGGCTGCGGAGCGCAGGGCCGACCCCGACAGCCGTCGGACCCGCCCGGCTCTGGCCCGAGCTGCCGCCCGCCTCCGCCGCGCCGTACGACTACGGCGAGGGCGAGACCGCGCGCATCCCCGGCATCGTGGTGCCGGACGGCGATGTGCACCGGCTGGATCCGGTGGCGGTGGTACGGGCCGGCCTGCGGGCCCGGCCCAACCGGTCCAGCGGCACGGCCGACCTGCCCGCCGACACCGTACGGAAGATCAACGCCTGCCGGACGAAACCGGCCTCCTGTCCCGTGCTCCGGCCGTACTACCGCGATCTGACGGGCGACGGCAGGGACGAGCTGGTGCTCGGCATCCGGCTGGCGGACCACCAGATCTCGGTCCGGGTCTACATGCCGGACGCGGGCGGGCTGACCCGGATCCTGTCCACCTCGGACGCGGTGATCAGCGTCGAGCTGGCCGGACGGGATCTGATCATGCGGGCGCCGTCGGCGATCACCGGGTACGAGTACCGCACCGCCTGGTCCTGGGACGCCCGGCAGCGGGCGATGCTGCCCACCCAGGACGAGATCCAGCGGATCCCCCCGTCCCCGGCGCCGAGCCCCCGGCTCACCACCACCGGGCCGAGCGCCGCGCCCGTCGCGCCCACCGGTCCCGTTCCCACCGGTCCCACGGCCCCCACCGCGACACCGTCCGCCGGTATCTCCGCGGAGCGCCGATGAGCCGGACCGGCGCGGGCGGGCAGCGGACGCGGCGGCGTCGGCTCCGGGTGCCTTCCTGGGCCGCGACGCTCACCTGGAAGTCGGCCGTCTTCCTCACCGTGATGTGCTGTGCGCTCGCCGCGCTGCTGGGTGCGCTGGTCCACACCGAGGTGACCCGCCAGACCGTCGGCCGGGCCCGCGAGAAGGCCCTGTCCCGGCTGACGGACGTCACCGCCGCGTACGAGACCGGCGAGGCGCTGCCGCCGGGTTCCGGGATCGATGCGCCGGGGCTGCCCGCCGCCCTGCGTGCCCTGGCGAGAAGCGGCGAACGCGGCACGCTCGTCGGCGAGCACGACGGGCATCCGGCCATGTGGGCGGCGGGCCCGGCGGACGGCCGTGCCCTGGCAACGCAGGTGGACTACACCCAGAGCGCCCGCACCATCGACAGCCTCGACGGGGCGATCGTCGGCTCCTCCCTGCTGGCCATCGGCGCCACCCTGCTGGTCGGTGCCTTCTCGGTCACCCGGGTCACCCGGCGGCTGCACCAGACGGCCCGGGTGGCCGGCCGGATCAGCGCCGGGGACCTCGACGCCCGCGTCCGCGACCCGCGTACGGCGGACCCCTCGCGCCCGCAGGACGAGGTCGCGATCGTCGCCGGGGCACTGGACACGATGGCGTCCACGCTCCAGCGCAAGCTCCAGGCCGAGCAGCGTTTCACCGCCGATGTGGCACACGAGCTCCGCACTCCGCTGACCGGCCTCTCGGCCGCCGCCGAGCTGCTGCCGCCGGGGCGGCCGTCCGAGCTGGTGCGGGACCGGGTCCGGGCGATGCGGGCGCTGACGGAGGATCTGCTGGAGATCTCCCGGCTCGACGCCCGCACGGAAGCGGTCGATCTCGATGTGTACGAACTGGTGCCACTGGTCGAGCGGGTGGTGCGCGACTCCGGGACG
Source organism: Streptomyces sp. NBC_00012 (assembly GCF_045040875.1). Lineage (NCBI taxonomy): Bacteria > Bacillati > Actinomycetota > Actinomycetes > Kitasatosporales > Streptomycetaceae > Streptomyces > Streptomyces sp. NBC_00012. Next base: position 2,935,025 of record NZ_CP108309.1, read on the forward strand.
CCGACCGCGGTCCGGGTCGGGGCGGCGCGGAAGGAGCGGCCGGGGAAGGCCGGACCGGTACGTGTCGTGACCGACCGGCGGCGCCTGGAACGGGTGCTGGGCAACCTGATCACCAATGCGCACAGGCACGGCCGGCCCCCGGTGGTGCTGACGGTCGACGGACCGGTGGTGACCGTACGCGACCACGGCCCGGGTTTTCCGGACTATCTGCCCGCCGACGGCCCGCAGCGGTTCCGTACCGAGGCCGGCGGCAAGGGGCACGGCCTCGGGCTGACCATCGCCGCCGGGCAGGCCGCGGTGATCGGCGCCGTCCTGGAGTTCCGCAACGCCCCGGACGGCGGGGCGGTGGCCCGGGTGACACTGCCCGAGTACACCGGACCGGACGACGGGGCGCCGGAGCCCGGGACCGGCACGGAGCCCGCACCTCGTCACGAGGAATGACGGCCCGTCGGAACGCGCGCCGGTCGCCACCGGACACGGGGCGGCCGTTCACCACTGCACCTTCGGACATACCTACTACGACATAAGGGAAATATTCACCTGCTCTTGCTACGTTGCCTGGCATGACCGCAACGACGGCGGACGCACCCCCGCCCGATCTACGTCTGCCCAAGCGGCGCGGAGTCGAGCTGCTGCTCCTCATCGGGGCCGTCCTCATCTCCGTCTACGGCTACGCCGCCGTCGGCCTTGCCAGGAACGACGCGGTCCCGCCCGATGTGGCCGGTTACGGCGCGGGCCTGGGGCTGCTCGCCCTCCTCGCCCATCTCGCGGTCCGCTTCCGTGCCCCGTACGCCGATCCGCTGCTGCTGCCCATCGCCGTACTGCTCAACGGGCTCGGCCTGGTGCTGATCTACCGGCTCGACCTGGAGACGCCGAAGGACCAGGCGGCCCCCACCCAGCTGATCTGGTCCACGCTCGGGGTGGCGCTGTTCATCGCGGTGGTCGTGCTGCTGCGCGACCACCGGGTGCTCCAGCGGTACGCGTACCTCTCGGTCGCCACCGCACTGGTCCTGATGATCGTGCCGATCTTCTTCCCCGCGGTGAACGGCGCCAAGATCTGGATCCGGGTCGGCGGATTCTCCTTCCAGCCGGGCGAGTTCGCCAAGATCCTGCTCGCGGTCTTCTTCGCCGCGTACCTCGCCGCGAACCGCAACGCGCTCGCCTACACCGGCCGCCGGATCTGGAAGCTCCAGCTCCCCACCGGCCGGGTGCTCGGCCCGATCGTGGCGATCTGGCTGCTGAGCGTCGGCGTGCTGGTCCTGGAACGCGACCTGGGCACCTCGCTGCTCTTCTTCGGCCTCTTCGTGATCATGCTGTACGTGGCTACCGGCCGGACCGGGTGGATCGCGGTGGGTCTGCTGCTCGCCGCGGTCGGCGCGTTCGTGGTCGGCTCCTTGGAACCGCATGTGCACAGCCGGGTCCAGGACTGGCTCGACCCCTTCGCCTCCATCGACGCCGGCCAGGGCCCCGGCCAGCTGGCCCAGTCGCTGTTCGCGTTCGCCGCGGGCGGGATGCTCGGCACCGGCCTCGGTCTCGGCCACTCCATCCTCATCGGCTTCGCCGCCAAGTCCGACTTCATCCTGGCGACCGCTGGCGAGGAGCTCGGGCTGACCGGGCTGACCGCGATCTTCCTGCTGTACGCGCTGCTGGTGGCGCGCGGCTACCGGGCCGGACTCGCCCTGCGCGACCCCTTCGGGCGGTTGCTCTCGATCGGTCTCGCCTCGATCCTGGCGCTCCAGGTCTTCGTGATCGCCGGCGGGGTGATGGGGCTGATCCCGCTGACCGGCATGGCGATGCCGTTCCTCGCCCAGGGCGGTTCGTCCGTCGTCACCAACTGGATCATCGTGGCACTGCTGATCCGGCTCAGCGATCTGGCCCGCAGACCCCAGCCCGGCCAGGCGGAGACCGGGATCATCGCACCGATCGCGCAGGACGAGCGGTGATCCGCTACATCCGGCGGGCCGCCGGGCTCCTGCTGCTGCTGCTCGTGGCGCTGCTGCTGAACGCCGCCCGGATCCAGGTCCTCGACGCCGACAGCCTGGACAACAATCCCGCCAACCGCCGCCTCACGATCGCCCGTTACGACCAGCCGCGCGGCGGCATCCTGGTCGGCGGCAGGTCCGTGACCGGTTCGAAGGACACCGGCGAACAGCTCAAGTACGAGCGCACCTACGTCAACGGTCCGCTGTACGCGCCGGTGACGGGCTACGCCTCGCAGACGTACGGCACGACCCTGATCGAGAACGCCGAGGACTCCGTCCTCTCCGGCACCGACTCGATGCTCGCCCCGTTCCCGCTGTGGAACGAGATCACCCGCAGCCGGCAGCCCGGCGGCAACGTCGTCACGACCGTCAAGGACTCGATGCAGCGCGCCGCGTACGAGGGGCTCGGCGGCCGGCGGGGCGCGGTCGCCGCCGTCGAACCGTCCACCGGGAAGCTCCTGGCGCTGGTCTCGACCCCCTCGTACGATCCCGGGCAGCTCTCGGGCACCGGCTCGTCGGTCACCGACGCCTGGGCGCGGCTGAACGCGGCGAAGAGCCGGCCGATGCTCAACCGGGCGATCCGGCAGACCTATCCGCCGGGCTCCACCTTCAAGATCGTGACCGCGGCGGCGGCGCTCGACTCGGAGGTCGTCACCGATCCGTACGCGGACACCGGCACCCCGTCCCCGTATGTGCTGCCGGGTACCTCGACCACACTGCCCAACGAGGCGCGGGGCTGCGAGGGGGCCTCGCTCGCCGAGGCGATCCGGGTCTCCTGCAACACCGTGATGGCGGATCTGGGGGTGCGGGTCGGGCTCGACTCCATGGTGGACGCGGTGCGGAAGTTCGGCTTCAACGACACCGGGCTGAGGATCCCCTCGGGGGTGGCGAAGAGCAACTTCGACACCGACATGACCCGGGACCAGCTGGCGCTGTCGTCGATCGGGCAGTTCGACACGACGGCGACCCCGCTCCAGATGGCGATGGTGGCGTCCGCCGTGGCCAACGGCGGCGATCTCAAATATCCCTACCTGGTCGACCGTACGACCACCCGCGGCGGTTCGACCGTCCACCGGAACGGTTCGCGCACCTACCACCGGGCGATGAACCCGCGCACGGCGACGGAGCTGCGGGAGATGATGGTGGACGTCGTGGAGAACGGCACCGGGTCCAACGCCGCGATCGACGGGGTGACGGTCGGCGGCAAGACCGGCACCGCACAGCACGGCATCGACAACTCGGGCCGTCCGTATGCCTGGTTCATCTCCTGGGCGCAGGCGCCCGGTTCGGCGCAGCCGGCCGTCGCGGTCGCGGTGGTCGTCGAGGACGCGGCGGCGAACCGGGCGGACATCAGCGGCGGCGGCAGCGCGGCCCCGATCGCCCGTTCCGTCATGGAGGCGGCCCTGCGAGACTGACCGCGTGGCAGACGTGGGCGGGGTGGGCCGGGTGCTGGAGCGCATCGCGCGGGAGGACCCCCGCCTGTCCGCGTTCATCGAGGTGTGGCCCGAGCGGGCGCTCGCCGACGCCGGGCGGGCCCGTGGACTCCCGGCGGCCGGGATGCCGTTCGCGGTCAAGGGGCGCACCGGCATCCGGTCGTACGCGGCCCGGCGGCTGATCGCGGCCGGCGCGGTCCCGGTCGGTGCGACGTCGGTGCCCGGCCCCGGCACGCGGTGGCAGACCTGGGGTCTGGGCGCGCACGGCCGTACGGTCAACCCCTGGCGCCCCGACCGCACGCCCGGCGGCTCCTCGGCGGGTTCGGCGGTCGCGGTCGCGGCCGGCCTCGTGGGGCTGGCGACCGGCAGCGACGGGGCGGGGTCGGTACGGATCCCGGCGGCGTGGTGCGGGGTGTTCGGCCTGAAGACGACGAACGGTCTGCTGCCCTCCCCCGACCGCACCGGGCTGGCCTCCGCCGGGGTGCTGACCCGGTCGGCCGCCGGGGCCGCGACGTACCTGCGCTGCGTCCTGGACGCCTACGAGCCGGTGCCGCCCGTCCTCCCCGTACCGGCCGTCTTCAGCCCGGATCTGGGGTACGCGGAGGTCGACCCGGAGGTCGCGGCGGTCGTCCGGGGTGCGGTGGGGCGGCTGGTGGCGGCCGGGGTGGTGCGGCTCGTGGACCGTGGGTGCGAGCTGCTCGACCCGTGCGAGGCGTGGTTGTCGGTCCGGGGCGGGTCGCCGTCCCCGCGCGCCGAGGAGATCAGGCGAGCGAACGACACCGTGCTGGACGCCCTGTTCGCCCGTACGCCGCTGCTGCTCACGCCGGCCACCCCCAACCGCCCGCACGGCCACGACGGTCCGGGTGAGCTCTACTCGACCGCGCTGACCTGGGCGTTCAACCTGAGTGGGCATCCGGCGGCCAGTTTGCCCGCCGGGTTCACGGCGGACGGCTGCCCGGTCGGGCTCCAGCTGGTCGCGGAGCGCGGGGCCGATGTACCGCTGCTCGGTATGGCCGGTGCGGTGGAGGAGGTGTCGGCGGCACAGGGCTGACCGGCCCGTGCGCGGACAGGCGGCGGCTCGGGGCGCAGGGGCAGCTCTGCGAGGCTCCGACGGGCTCGCCGCAGAGCCTGCGGCGAGGGGCGGGGTCGAGGTCGTCATGCCCGCCGTGCTCCCCCGACGGGCCGATGGCGTACATGGGATTCGCCCCCGCGAGGGCGCCGCTCCAGGTCATTCTCCAGGTGCGCCCTGGGCTATCGCCTCCTCGACCTCGGCGACCCTGGCCTGCTCCTCCGCCGCGAAGCGGTCCCGGTCCAGCTGTTCGGCTATCTCCTCGTCCTGGGTCATCAGCAGGTCCAGATTGGAGTCGCCGAGGTCGAAGACGCCCATGTCGAGATAGGCCTTCTGGAGCCGCTCGCCCCACAGGCCGATGTCCTTGACGCACGGCACTATCCGGCTGAACAGCAGCTTGCGGAAGAGCTGCAGGAACTCCGAGTGCTCGGAGAGGTCCTTGGCCTCCTGCTTGGCGATGCCGAAGTTCTCCAGCACCTCGACGCCGCTGAGCCGGTCCCGCATCAGGTAGCAGCCCTCGATGACGAACTCCTCGCGCTCGCGCAGTTCGGCGTCGCTCAGCTGCTTGTAGTAGTCGCGCAGCGCCATCCGTCCGAACGCGACGTGCCGGGCCTCGTCCTGCATGACGTACGCGAGGATCTGCTTGGGCAGCGGCCTGGTCGTGGTGTCGCGGATCATGCCGAACGCGGCCAGCGCGAGCCCCTCGATGAGGACCTGCATGCCGAGGTAGGGCATGTCCCAGCGGGAGTCGCGCAGGGTGTCGCCGAGCAGCCCCTGGAGGTTGTCGTTGATCGGGTAGAGCATCCCGACCTTCTCGTGCAGGAACCGGCCGTATATCTCCGCGTGCCGCGCCTCGTCCATGGTCTGGGTCGCGGAGTAGAACTTCGCGTCCAGGTCTGGGACGGACTCCACGATCCTGGCCGCGCAGACCATGGCGCCCTGCTCGCCGTGGAGGAACTGGCTGAACTGCCAGGAGGTGTAGTGCTTGCGCAGCTCACCCCGGTCCTTCTCGGTCATCTTCGCCCAGTGCGGGGTGCCGTACAGCGGGATGCCCTCGTCGGGGGTGCCGAGCGGGTCGGTGGGGTCGACCTCCAGGGACCAGTCGATGCGCTTGTTGCCGTCCCACTGCTTGTCCTTGCCCTTCTGGTAGAGGGCGAGCAGGCGTTCGCGGCCGTCGTCGTAGTCCCAGCTGAAGCGGGCGGCGCCGGAGGCGGGCACCTGCCACGACGGCGCTTCGGGGGCGGTGGTGTAGAGGTCGTGTGTCGACACGGACGGCTCCTTCGCCTGGCGTGTTCCGGCAATTCCCTTGGCGGTTGCGTCAGTTGGCAGGTTCACACGTTGGTAGACACCGGGTCAACAAGTCGTGCGCAAGGGATTGACGGCCCTGCTGACGAGGAGTCTCATAAGGGGTGACCGCCGGTAACCCATGTGCGAGGTGCCTCCAGCATGACCACAGTGAGCGAACGCGACGTCCAGCTGCTTCGCGACGCACTCGGCCCGCTCCGGGACCGCGAACAGATCGCCGAGCGGCTGCTCGACTCCTCGGCCAAGCACTCCTTCGACCCGGACAAGGAACTCGACTGGGACGCGCCGGTCGAGGACGGCAAGTGGTTCTGGCCGCCCGAGCTGGTCTCGCTCTACGACACCCCGCTGTGGCGGAAGATGTCCGAGGAGCAGCGGATGGAGCTGTCCCGGCACGAGGCGGCCTCGCTCGCCTCGCTGGGCATCTGGTTCGAGATCATCCTCATGCAGCTGCTGGTCCGCCACATCTACGACCGGCCGGTGACCAGCAACCACGTCCGCTACGCCCTCACCGAGATCGCCGACGAGTGCCGGCACTCGATGATGTTCGGCCGCATGATCAAGTGGGGCGGCTCTCCCGACTACCCGGTGCCGCGCGTCTATCACAACCTCGCGCGGGTACTGAAGACCATCTCCACCACGCCCGGTTCGTTCGCCGCGACCCTGCTCGGCGAGGAGATCCTCGACTGGATGCAGCGGCTGACCTTCCCGGACGAGCGCGTCCAGACGCTGGTGCGCGGCGTGACCCGCATCCATGTGGTCGAGGAGGCCCGGCACGTCCGCTACGCCCGCGAGGAGCTGCGCCGCCAGATGGTGACCGCCCCGCGCTGGGAGCGCGAGCTGACCCGGGTGAGCTGCGGTGAGGCGGCCCGCGTCTTCTCCGTCTGCTTCATCAACCCCCGGGTGTACGAGAACGTCGGCCTGGACCGCCACGAGGCGGTCGCCCAGGTGAAGGCGAGCGGTCACCGGGCGGAGGTCATGCAGTCGGGCGCGAAGCGGCTGACGGACTTCTTCGACGACATCGGGGTGCTGAACGGGATGGGACGCAGGCTGTGGAAGAGCTCGGGTCTGCTGGCCTGAGCCGGCCGCCCCGCTCCGCGACGCCGCCCCCGGATCGCCGGCCGGGCTTAGGCTTCGGCGTATGACCTCTGCTGCCGCCACCGCGCCGCCGGCCCGCGCGTACCGAAGGCTCGGCGTCGAGGAGCGCCGCGCCCAGCTCCTCGGCGCGGCCCTCACCCTCTTCGCCCACCGGGCGCCCGACGAGGTCTCGCTCGACGAGGTCGCGACGGTCGCCGGGGTGTCCCGCCCACTCGTCTACCGCTACTTCCCGGGCGGGCGGCAGCAGTTGTACGAGGCGGCGCTGAGGTCGGCCGCCGAACAGCTGATCCTGTGCTTCGGCGAGCCGCCCGTGGGCCCGCCCACCGAGCGGGTGACGCGGGTGCTCGACCGCTACCTCGCCTTCGTCGACGAGCACGACACCGGTTTCAGCGCGCTGCTGCGCGGTGGCTCCGTCGTCGAGACCTCCCGCACGTCGGCGATCGTCGACGAGGTACGGCGGGCGGCGGCCGAGCAGATTCTGCTGCACCTGGGCAGGGACGGGTCTGCGCCGGGCCCCAGGCTGCGGATGATGGTGCGCACCTGGATCGCGGCCGTCGAGGCGGCGTCGCTGATCTGGCTGGACGAGGGGAAGCAGCCCGCCGTGGCTGAGCTGCGCGACTGGCTGGTCGACCAGCTGATGGTGCTGCTGGCGGCCACGGCGGCGACGGATCCGGAGACCGCGTCGGCGGTGGCGGCACTGCTGCCGCTGGAGAGCCCCGCGGGTCCGGCCGGACGGCTGGCGGAGCGGCTGGTGCCGGTGCTCGGCGAGGCGGCCCATCTGCTGCCCGCGGACTGATCGGTCAGACTGGGACGGTGCGAAGCGAGAACACCGCCTTCAGGGGCGGCCCCCTGGACGGCCGGGTACTGCCCGTCCTGGTCGGTCCGACCGGCCATCCGCCCAAGTGGTACGAGGTCCCGGTACCGGCCGCCGACGGCGGTCCCGCCACCGTGTACGCGTACCGCAGGGTGTCGGCCGGTCACACCAAGCGGCTGGGGCTGCCGCGCGGCTGGGTGTACGAGTACGCCCCCGACGGCCGTGAGCGTCACAGCCCCAAGTGGCCCTGGTCGAAGCCGGGCTGAGGGCCCCGCGACGCCGCACCCCGATTGCCGGTCGGTCTAAGATCGACGCTCCGGTGCTCTGGCACGGTCAGCGAGGGGGGTGCGCCATGGAGGCGCTGCGTCAGGACGATCCACGCCGCTTCGGCCCGTACACCGTGCTGGCGAGATTGCGCGGGACCGCGAGCAGTGTGCAGTACCTCGCGCGCGACACGGCCTCCGAGGACGCGGTGGTGGTCACCGCCGCCCGCCCCGAACTCGCCGCGCTGCCCGCCTTCCGGCGCCGGTTCCAGGCGGAGGCCCGCACCGCGGACCGGCTGACCGGCGGCTGGGTCCAGCCGCAGCTGGGCGGCCCGGACGACGCCACGGGCGAGGACCTGCTGTGGACGGCGGGCCCGTACGTGGCCGCGCTGACGCTCGCCGAGGCGATCGAGGCCACCGGGCCGCTTCCCGAGCGCGCCGTGCGGATACTGGGCGCGGGAATCGCCGAGACCCTCTCCCGGGTGCACGCCACCGGAGCCGTGCTCCAGGGCCTGGCTCCCCGGACGGTGCTGCTGGCCGGGGACGGGCCGCGGCTCACCGCGTTCGGCCCGCTGGGCGCCGCGGCCGCGGCGGAGGCCCGGCCCGGCGGGCAGTTGTCCGTACGGCTCGGCTATCTGACCCCCGAACAGGTCGCGGGCGAGGAGCCCGGACCGGCTTCCGACCTCTTCGTGCTGGGCCTGCTGCTGGCGTACGCGGCGACCGGCACGACCCCGCTCGCCGACGGCCCGGCCGCCGAGGGCGCCGAGCGGATCGCCCGCACCGCACCCGAACTCGGCGCGGTTCCGGAGGAGTTGCGCGATCTGATCGCCCGCTGTCTGGAGAAGGACCCGGCCGACCGGCCGAGCGCCGGGACGGTGGCGGCCGAACTCGCCCTGGAGGGGGCGGCGGGCCTGGCGAAGGGCGGCTGGCTGCCGGAGGCGCTGGCGGCCGCGGTGGCGGAGCAGGGCACGCAGGCACGGGAGACGGTCGCGGCGGGCCGGCCGGTGGACGGGCCCGCCGAAGGCCCGGTGGGCGGGCTGGTGGACGGCCCGGCGGACGGAACAGCTGAAGGCCCCGTCGACACCCCGGCCGTCGGCCCGGCGGACGGCCCGGCCGACACCCCGCCCTATGATCCGGCCGACACCCCGCCCGTCGCACCGGCTGACACCCCGCCCGGCTCACCGGCCGACACAGCCGCCCCCGGGGCCGGGGCCGTCGAGCCGCTCCCGATCCCGGACACGCGGACCGCCCAGTTCGGGAACCTCGGGCGCCAGGTCCCCACGACCGACCGGCCGACGACCCAGCTCTCCGTCCCGCCCGAGCTCACCGGCCGCCCGGCCGGCGCCGCCGCGGCGGCCCTCCCCACGGGACCCGCCGGACCCACGGGACCCACCGGACCCGCTACGGCGCTACCCGCCGGCCCCGGCGGGGTGCCCGCCGTGCCCCCGCCGATGGTTCCGACGGCCCCGCTGCCGGTCCCCGCCGGGCGCCCCGCCCTCTCCGCCCTCTCCGCCACCAGGACCGCCTCCCCCGCTGCCGGCCGTCGCACCCTGCTCATCGGGCTCGCCGCCGGGGCCGCAGGGCTGGTCGTCGGCGGCGGCGGCGCCCTCGCCCTGGGCGGCGGCGACGGGACGACCGACGACCCCAAGCCCACGCCGAGCCGCAGCGGTCCCACCGTCGCGGGACTGCCGCCGCAGCCCCGCTGGGTGTACACGCACCCGGCGGCGGAACCCGCACCGCTCACCGCCTCCGTCTGGAACGACCGGCTACTGGTGCTGACCGGCAAGAACGGCGCGACCGCCGTCGATCTGCGCACCGGACGCCGGGCCTGGGACAGCGCGGACGCCGCCGAGGGGGCCGCCGCCCTCCCCGCCGGGAAGGACCTCTGTTTCGTCGCCGCCCCGTCCGGCTTCCTCTGGCTGTCGCCGAAGGACGGGAAGACGGTGCACCGGGTGGAACACGCGGCCCTGTCCCCCGGGATGCCCAAGCTCTCGGCGCCGGCGTTCGTCGGCGCGTCCGGGCCGGTGATCTGGTTCACCGGCTCCGAAACGGTCACCGTCAAGGCCCCGCCGCCGAAGAAGGGCAAGAAGCGCGGGAAGGACAAGCAGGTGGTCAGGGCCTACCTCTTCGCGTACGACATCGTGCGGCGCGAGCAGCTGTGGCGGGCCCCGGTACCCGCCGGACGCGGCGGCACCCCCGCCCACCGGCTGATCGCGGTCGGCCGGAACGACCTGGTGGTACGTCAGAGCCCGGCCACCCTCGCCCCCGGCGACGTCAGGGCCGCCAAGGGCAAGGCAGTGTTCCGGAGCTTCGACCGCAAGACCGGTAAGGCGCTGTGGAGCAAGCAGTTCGGCACGGTCGCTCCGGACGCGGCGGCCATGGGCGACGAGCGGGGCCTGCTGTACGCGGCGGCGGGCGACGACCTCCAGGCGTTCGAGACCTCGTCCGGCAAGCCGAAGTGGACGCTGAACGGCACCGGCGGCACCCCGTACGGCACCCCCGTCGCCACCGGAGCCGTACTCCACACCACCAACCGCAACCAAGAGGTGGGCGCGGTCGAGCGGGAGACCGGCCGACTGCGCTGGCGGCGCTCCACGGAGGCCGCGATCGGCACCGCCGCCCCCGCCGTCACCCTCAGCACGACCGGCGGGACACTGCTGGCCGCGGACGGCTCCCAGGTCACCGCGTTCGCGGCCGAGGACGGCCGGCGGCTGTGGAAGTTCCAGGACATCGGCACCCAGGACCCGAAGGGCCCCACGGTCACCGCCCCGTACCGGGTACTGGCGGCCGGCCGGACGGCCGTCGTGCAACGCGACCGGATCTTCTACGCGTTCCCGGTCGACTGACCGAACAGCGCGTCGATCCAGGCGTCCCCGGGTGGCGGCATGAAGAAGTACCGCCACCGGTGGTGAGGATGTACTTGGCCATGGCCTCACCCTCCAGACGTCTCTGCGCGGCCTCGAACCTCTTGGCCAGGTCCCGCTGGAAGCAGGAGAAGATCAGCCCGCTGTCGCCGTCGCCCCGGTCGCAGTTGTAGCTGCGGCGCACCAGGGGCGGCGGGTTACTCCGATCGGGGACGGCCGAAAGGCTCGCGCCACCGAACGAATCGAGTCATGGGGCTCGACCTCTCGGACACTCGGGCCGACACGGGCGCAAGGCCTCAGAGGTCCCGGTGGCCCTGCCGTGTTTTGCGCCCGGACCCGACCGGAGTACCCCACGGCCTTCCGGGCGAACCCGTCCGCCGCCGCGCCGCACGGTTCTTGCATCTCCCGACACCGAGTGACCGTATTGTCCCGTTGCGCTCACTCGTGGGGTAGTCCCATGGTCGCCCCGTCATCGGAGGTGATGTCGTGTCAGGCGGAGTCTTGCGTACGGTCTGCGCCGCAGCCCTGGCCACGCTCGTCGTGACCTCGCAGGCGGCCGCCGCACCCGTGGCCCCGGACCCCGACGCGGGCGGCACGGCGAAGGCTCCCGCCGCGCCCGCGGGTGCGAACAGGAGCGTCGCCCAGCTCCTGTCCGAGCTGCGGCAGCTGTACCAGCAGGCCGAGGAGGCCACCGAGACGTACAACGGGACCGCCGCGGAGCTGAAGAAGCGTAAGGCGCAGGCGAAGAAGCTCGACATCCAGCTCGTCGCCGCCCGGACCGCACTGGCCGACAGCCGCGACGAGGCCGGGCGGCTGGCCCGGGAGCAGTACCAGGGGCGGTCCGACTTCTCCACGTACCTGCGGCTGCTGCTGTCCCGGGACCCCGAACACCTCCTGGACCAGGAGCATGTGATCCGGCGTGCGGCGGCCGGGCGGGCGGCGACCGTGAAGCGGCTCACCGGTGCCGAGAAGCGCGCCGACGAGCTGGCCACCGAGTCCCGCAAGGTGCTCGACCGGCAGCAGGTCCTGGCCGCGAAGCAGAAGAAGCAGCGGGACAAGGTCCGGAAGCGGCTGAAGGCCGTCGAGTCGATGCTGGCCACGCTCTCCGGCCCGCAGCTCACCGAGCTGTCCCGGCTCGAACAGCGGGACGTGCAGAAGGCACAGGGCGCCCTGGCCTCCTCCGGGGCCCTGTCCTCGACACGACCGCCGTCCGAAGCCGGCGGGAAGGCGGTGCGGTACGCCGTCGAACAGGTCGGTAAGCCGTACGTGTGGGGCGCGGAGGGGCCGGACTCGTTCGACTGCTCGGGGCTCACCTCGCAGGCCTGGGCCAAGGCCGGCCTGGTCATTCCACGGACCTCGCAGGAGCAGTGGCGTCAGCTGCGGAAGGTCCCGGTGAACGCGCTGCGCCCCGGTGACCTGGTGATCTACTTCCCGAAGGCCACCCATGTGGCGCTGTACCTCGGCAACGGCCTGGTGGTGCAGGCGCCCCGGCCGGGCTCGCGGGTGAAGGTCTCGCCGCTGGCGTCGAATCCGCTGCTCGGCGCCGTACGGCCCGACCCGCGGAACGTGCCGCTGTCCGCGTACAAGCCGCCGGGGCTCCCGCAGGGGGCCTCCTCGGGCTCGGACGCGGGGTACAGCTCGTCATCGGCCCCCGCCGCCTCCGGGAAGTGACCGGCGGGGCACGGAACACCGGCGGGGCCGGGTCCGTCGGTCGCCCGACCGGTCCCGGCCCCGCCTCGGTGATCAGGCGCCTACGCGGCGCCCGACACCTCGGCGAGGTACGCGTTGGTCTTCTCCGGTTCGAAGAAGAAGTTGTCGAAGTCGGCCGGGTCGTTGAAGCCGTTGGCGAAGCGGTCGGCGACCGGCTGGAGCTGGCCGGCGGCGCCGATCAGGTTCAGCACGTGCTCCGGCGGTACGCCGAGCATCGCGTTGGTCCACTTCACGACGTGCTGCGCGGTGTCCCAGTAGCGGTCGAACGTGGCCTGCATCCACTCCGCGTCGAACTCCCGGTCACCGTGCTCGATGATCGAGTCCAGGTACGCATTGGCGCACTTGGAGGCCGAGTTGGAGCCCTGGCCGGTGATCGGGTCGTTGGCGACGACGACATCCGCGACGCCGAGCACCAGACCACCGCTGGGCAGCCGGCCGATCGGCTTGCGGACGGTCGGGGCGTAGCGGCCCGCCAGGGTGCCGTTGGCGTCGGTCAGTTCGACCTTGGTGGCGCGGGCGTACTCCCACGGCGTGAACCGCTCCATGAGCTCCAGCGTCTTCGCCAGGTGCTCGGAGGGGTCCTTGATGCCCTGGAAGACGTCGAGCGGGCCGCCCGGGACGCCCTCCCAGAACAGGATGTCGGCGCGGCCGGACGTGGTCAGGGTCGGCATCACGAAGAGCTCGCCGACGCCGGGGACCAGATTGCAGCGGACCGCGTCGAAGTCGGGGTGCTCCGGGCGCGGGCCCATGCCGTGGACGTACGCGACGGCCAGGGCACGCTGCGGGGCGTCGAACGGCGAACGGGAGGCGTCCCGGCCGAACATGGAGACCAGCTCGCCCTTGCCCGCGGAGACCATCACCAGGTCGTAGGTGCGGGAGAAGTAGTCCAGATCGGAGACGGCCGCGCCGTGGATGACGAGCTGCCCGCCACGCTGGGCGAACGTCTCCATCCAGCCGGCCATCTTCACGCGCTGGTCGACGGACTGGGCGAAGCCGTTCAGCTTGCCGACCCAGTCGACGGCGCGCGAGGAGTCCGGCGCCGCGACGGAGACGCCGAGGCCCTCGATGCGCGGGGCCTGGGACTCCCAGAAGTTGAGCTGGTAGTCACGCTCGTGCTGGAGCGCGGTGTGGAACATGCACTGCGTCGACATGACCCTGCCGGAGCGGACCTCGTCGGCGGTGCGGTTGGACATCAGGGTGACTTCGTACCCGCGGGACTGCAGCCCGAGAGCCAGCTGGAGCCCGGACTGGCCGGCTCCGACTATGAGTATCTTCCGCATCGCGGTTTCTCCGTTGTGTGTTGCTGGTGCGGGGTAGGCCTAGGCCGGGGTTGCGTCGAGCGCGTGGCCCACCAGGGCCAGCAGCGACTCGACGACGGTGATCCGGTTACGCGCGTCCATGATCACAACAGGCACGTGCGGGAGGACGGTCAGGGCCTCCCGCACGTCATCGGCCTCGAATCCGGGCGTTCCCTCGAAGTGGTTGACGGCCACGATGTACGGCAGCCCGCAGCTCTCGAAGTAGTCGAGTGCGGGGAAGCAGTCGGCGAGCCGGCGGGTGTCGGCCATCACCACGGCGCCGATCGCGCCGCGCACCAGGTCGTCCCACATGAACCAGAAACGCTGCTGGCCCGGTGTGCCGAATACGTACAGCACGAGGTCGTCGTCGAGCGTGAGCCGGCCGAAGTCCATCGCGACGGTCGTGGTGACCTTGTCGGGCGTCGCGGAGAGGTCGTCGGTCTCCTCGCTGGCCTGGGTCATCATCGCTTCGGTCTTCAGCGGGGTGATCTCGGAGACCGAACCCACGAAGGTCGTCTTGCCCACGCCGAACCCGCCGGCGACCACGATCTTCGTGGCGATCGGGGCCCGGGTGTGGTCCAGCTGCCAGGCCTGGAGCGATTCCTCGGCCTGGTCCTTGGCGCCCGGCTGACGCGGGGCGAAGAGCGGCGACTCAGAGACGGCGGAGTCCATTGAGCACCCTTTCGAGCAGTGCGCGGTCGGGCTGGCCGGTGCCGTGACCGGTCCCGTACACGCGGATCTTTCCTTGGTCGGCCAAGTCGCTGAGCAGCACCCGGACCACGCCGAGCGGCATCTTCAACAGGGCCGAGATCTCCGCGACGGTACGCATCCGGCGGCAGATTTCGACGATGGCCTGGAGCTCCGGCATGATACGGCCGGCCAGGTTGCCGTTGGTCAGCTCGCGGCGTTCCTCGGGCGCTTCGAGCGCGGCGACGAACGTCTCGACGAGCAGGACGTGGCCGAAGCGGGTGCGTCCGCCGGTGAGCGAGTACGGACGGACCCGTGCGGGCCTTCGGTCGGCCCCGCGGACGGGGAGCCTGCGGGCGGATTCAGCAGCGGGCTTCACTGGGTGCTCTCCATCGATTTGCGCAGTTCACTGCGGAGTTCGGGGGTGAGTACGTGTCCGGCCCGGCCGACGAAGAGCGCCATGTGGTAGGCGATGACGCTCATGTCGCAGTCCGGGGTGGCGTGCACGCCGAGCAGCGAGCCGTCGCTGATCGACATGACGAAGACACTGCCTTCGTCCATGGCGACCATCGTCTGCTTGACGCCACCGCCGTCCATCAGCTTGGCGGCGCCGATGGTGAGGCTGCCGATGCCGGAGACGATGGTCGCCAGGTCGGCGCTGGAGCCCCTGGGGCCGCCCTGGTCGCCCGTCCGGGCGATCAGATGGCCGGGGTCGGAGGAGAGCAGCATCAGTCCGTCGGACGAGACGACGGTGACCGAGTGGACCCCTGGCACCTCCTCCACGAGATTGCTCAGCAACCAGTGAAGGTTACGGGCCTCGTTACTCAGCCCGAATGTGCTGGGCGCAGTCAACTGCGTGCCTCCTCGACTGTGTCCCCCGTCTCGTCGGTCCGGTCGGTCCGGCCGCCATCGAGGCCGGCCACCTCACTGTGTTCGGTCGGTACGGGGCGTCCGCCGGGTGCGGTGGATCCCGGGAGCGTCCGGGTGGCCGTGCTCTCGGCGATCTCTGCCTCGACGTCCCGGCGGCCGTCCTTCGCGCCCTGGTGGAAGCCGCCGAGCCGACGGCGCAGGGCGTCCTTGTCCAGGCTGCCCTTGCGCTCGGCGGTGGGTGCCGTGGCGGGCTTGACCACCTTGGGGGTGCGCTTGGGCAGCCCCTTGTCGGTGACGCGTTCGGCGGGCTGCGGGGGCCGGGACTGCTGTTCCGGCTGCCGGGGGCCGGGCAGGGCGTCGGCCACGGGGGTGGCGGCCGGGGCGGCGGGGTGCGGCTCCGGGGCCTCGTCCGCGGTGCGCTCGTGGCGGTCGGGGCCGATGGCGTACGGGCCGGGGGCCTCGGTCCCGGGGGCGTCCGCGAACTCCGGCACCACCGGGAGCCGGACCTGCATCGTGACCTCGGCCTCCGTCTCGGCCGGGGCCTTCGCCTCGGCCGGGGCGGGCTCGGGGGCGGCAGCCGGCTCGGGGACGGGAACCGCGGCGGGCTCGGGAGCGGCGGGGGCGGGGACCGCGGCGGGCTCGGGAACGGCGGGGGCCGGCTCCGCCTCCGCCTCGCGGATCGTCTGCTCGGCGGCGGCGATCAGCGGGTCGTCGGGCATCGCGAGGGTACGGCTCGGCAGCGCGTTGGAGTTGGCCTCGGCGACCGATCCCGGCAGGTTCAGCGCGGGGGCGTCCCCGGGGATCTTCACCGGCGGCGGGGTGGCGGCCGGAGGCGCCTTCGGCAGCAGGGTCCGGGGCAGTACGACGACCGCGGTGATCCCGCTGCCCTTGTGCTCGCGCAGCTGGACCCGGACGCCGTGGCGCGCGGCCAGCAGGGAGGTGACCTGGAGGCCCAGGCCGGCCCCGTCCGCACTCTGCTCCCCGGCCTCGAAGAGCGTGGGGTCGGCGAGCCGGGTGTTGAGCTCGCCCATCCGTACGGTCGACATCCCGATGCCCTCGTCCTGGACGGAGAGCATGACCTCGCCGCTCTCCAGCAGCCAGCCGGAGAGCTGGACGCTGGAGTCGGGCGGCGAGAAGGAGGTGGCGTTCTCCAGGAGCTCGGCGACCAGGTGGCTGAGGTCGTCGGCGGCGAAGCCGGCGATCTGGGCGTGCGGCGGCAGGGACTGGATGGTGACCCGCTCGTACCGCTCGATCTCCGAAACGGCCGCGCGCAACACATCGACCAGCGGGATCGGTCCCGCGTGCCCGTGGCTGTGCTCGGCGCCCGCGAGGACCAGCATGTTCTCGCTGTGCCTGCGCATGACGGTGGCCATGTGGTCGAGCTTGAAGAGGGTGGCGAGCCGCTCCGGGTCGTGCTCGCGCTCCTCCAGGCTCTCGATGACCCCGAGCTGGCGCTCGACGAGGCCGAGGGTGCGCAGCGAGAGGTTGACGAAGGTGTGGTGGACCGTGTTCTTCAGCCGCTCCAGCTGGGCGGTGAGGTCGGACGCCACGACCTGGAGCTCGGCACGCTGGAGAGTGAGGGTCTCGCGCCCGGCGATCAGCTCGCCGTGCTCGGCCCGGAGGCTCTCGTAGCGGCCGTTGAACTCGGTCAGGAGTCCCTGGAGCCGACCGTGCAGGCTGTTGAGGGACCGTACGACCTGGGCGAACTCGTCGTTGCGGCCGGTGTAGCGGACCGGTTCGGCGGTGTCGGGCTCGGTGGCGAGGCGGGCGGCGCCGATCCGCAGCACGGCGAGCGGCTGGGTGAGGGTGCGGGCCACCGCGGTGGAGACACCGACGGCGATCAGCAGGCAGCCGCCGAGCAGGGCGATGCGCAGTTCGAGCGCGGTGACGTCGTCGTCGCGCAACTGCTCCAGGCGCTGGATCTGTTCGGTGCCGAGGGCGGATTCGACGCTCCGCATCCGGTCGATCCGGGCGGAGAGCGCCGCCTCGGCCTTCTTGCGGCTGGTCCGCTGGTCGGAGTCCGACAGCTCGGGGCGGTCGGTGAGGCTGTTGAGGTACTTCTCCGCGCTGTTGACCTCGGGCCCGGTGACGGTGGAGGACAGCTTGTCGCGGGCGGTGGCGCCGGCGGCCTGGTCGAAGTCGGCGAGCGAGGCGAGTTCACGCACCCGGGACTGCTGGGCCGCGGCACTCAGCTCGTCGCGGGTGCGGTCGTCCTTGTCGCTGCCGCCGTCCGTGGTCTGCACCGGCAGTCCGGTCACCGGGTCGAGCTGCGGGACCGTGACCTTGCGGGGCACCGAGAGGGCGGCGATCAGCAGCCCGCGGGTGGCGGAGGCCTGCTCGGTGGCCTGGCCGAGGGCGAGCGGGGCGCGGGTGGCCTCGACCGCGCGCGGCGGGGTCTTCTCGGCGAGCTCGTCCGCGAGTTCGTGGAGCTTGGCGATGACCTCGGCGTAGGCCTGGTGGGCCTCCAGTGCCGTGCCCTTGCCGCTGAGCGCGTCGCGGCGCAGGGACGGGATGGTGGAGAGGTCGCGGCGCAGGGCGGCCGGGGCCGTGGCCCGGATCTCGTCGACCTGCTGGTCGACGCGGGCGCTGCGGTCGCGGGAGTCGTCCTTGCCGCCGGACGCCTCGTCACGTCCTGCCGCGATCCGGGCGGTGACCTCGTCGCGCTCGTCCGCGAGGGCGTGGGCGAGGGCGATGGCCTGCTGGTTCAGCTCGGCGAGGGTGACCAGCCGCTGCGATTCGTTCAGTTCGGAGGAGGCGGCGAGGATCGCGGGGGTGCCCGCGGCGATGACCGTGATGCCGACCACCGCGACACCGGCGACCAGCCGGCTCCGCACCCGCACGGTGCGCCGGGTGCTTCCGCTCTCGGCAGGTGCCGGTGGCGTCACCCCGGAACCGCTCTGCTTGCCGCCCTTGCTCCGAGGCCGCTTCTTCTGCACCGGTGCTCGCAATCTTGACTCGTCCGCCCTTGAAGCAGAGGTGACGCACGGTCACATGTAACGAGCGCCCCGACCCCTGGTACGGCTTCTGACCATTCCAGTGCTTTTGAGAGGGGGGCGTGCATCAACCACTCCGCCACCTGAACGAGTGAACATCACTCCAGAGTTGGCGAACAAGTTTGCCCCGGAGGCACCTCGGCCACACCTGGTACTTCAGCTGGAACTTCCGCGCAGGCTTTGGCAGGATGCCCACCCGCACGCCCTGCGGAGCCGTTCCTTCCGCTCGGGACGTCTGTCTGACCTGCTGGTGCAGTCCAATACCGGCCGGGTGCAGGGCTCGTGAAGGCACCGTGCAGACTGGTCGCATGCGCATCGAACTGGCCACCGTCGCCGGCAGCCCGGAACGCCCGAACGAGGACTGGGCCGCCACCACGCTGCCCGCTTCCGGCCAGGGCGGGGCGCTGGTCGTGCTCGACGGGGTGACGCCGCCCCGGGGCGACGACGGTTGTGTGCACTCGGTCCCCTGGTTCACCGCCCGACTGGGCGGCGCGCTGGTCGAACTGTCCGGTTCGCGGCGGGATCTGACCCTTCAGGAGATCCTGGAAGTGTCCATCCGACGCACCGCCGACACGCACCGTTCCCTGTGTGACCTTTCTCACGTGCGTACGCCTCAGGCGACGGTCGTCATGGCGCGGTGGGACGACCACGAGGTCGAGCATCTGGTGCTCTCCGATTCTGCACTTCTGTTCGAGGCGCACGACGGGAGCGTGCGCCCCCTGCTCGACGACCGACTCGACCGCCTGCCGCCCGGCTCGCTGAGCACCGAGGCCGTCGCCGACTCCTTCCGGAACAAGGAGGGCGGCTTCTTCACCGCCGCGGCCGACCCCTCCGTGGCGGCCCGAGCGGTCACCGGGCGCACCCCGCGCGACCGGGTGCGGGCGATCGCCGCGCTCACCGACGGGGCGGCCCGCTGGACCGAGATGTTCGGCGAGGGCGACTGGGCGGACTGCCTCGGGGTTCTCCACAAGGACGGCACGCAGGGACTGATCGACCGGGTCAGGGCCCTGGAGGACGCGGACACGGAGCGCGTGCGGCTGCGCGGCAGCAAGACCCACGACGACGCGACGGCGGTCTACGCAGTGTTGTGACGGCGCACCGGAAGGCCGCGCCCCGGTGCGCGTCAGTCCTCGGCCCGTGCGTTCAAGTGGTGCAGCAACCGGGCCAGTTCGGCCACCTCGGCCCGGTCCCAGTCGTCGAGCTTGCGGACGTAGCGCTCACGGCGGGCGTCGCGCACGCTGCGGTAGCGGGCCAGCCCCTCGGCGGTGAGGCGGACGAGAATGGCCCGGCCGTCGGCCGGATCGGGTTCACGGGCCACCAGTCCGAGGCCTTCCAGGGCGCGCAGTTGACGGCTCATGGTCGCCTTGCCCACCCCGAAGTAGGCCGCCAGATCGGTGGCCCGCTGCTGCCCGGCCGACTCCAGCCGGACGAGCAGCCCGTACGCGGCGGCTTCCAGTTCCGGATGGACCTCTCGCGCCATCTCGCCGGAATTGGACCGCGCCCGGCGCAGAAAGACGGCCAACTCCCGCTCCAGGGCAAGGAATGCGTGGTCCACACCACTTCCGCCCGTCGCGCCGGGTTCACTACCGCTTTCGCTCCCGTGCACGTCAACACCCCTCGTGAGCTTTCCTGTCGCTGAAAATTTCTTTCGCCGCTGGTCATCGCCGCAGCTCCGCCAGTATTTCGCAGGCGTAGACCAACGGCAGCGACCAGGCCCCCTTCCGCAGCACGGGTCTACGTGCGTAGCGTCAGTCCTGGCATGTTCACACCATTACATGCCGACAGGGTGCGCTCCGCGTCTCCCTGGGATCAGCACGTCCCCCCACCACGTCCTCGGAGGCACTCCCATGCCGGTGCTCAGATCCACCGCCAAGACGTCCCGCCGCTCGCGCTTCGCGGCGGCCGGCACCCTGCTCGCGGCCCTCTCGCTCCTGCTCACCCTGCCCGGCGCGGCGAGCGCCACCGGCAGCCATGACGCGGCAGCCGCCAAGAAGCCCGCCCGCGGCTCGGCCACGATGGGCATGGGCGTCATCGCCCACGACGGCCAGGACGGACTGCCGCGGGACACCCGCGCCGTCCAGACCGAGGGCGTCGACGTCTCCGGCCACCAGGGCAACGTCGCCTGGTCGACACTCTGGAACAGCGGCGTGAAGTGGGCCTACACCAAGGCCACCGAGGGCACGTACTACAAGAACGAGTACTTCGCGCAGCAGTACAACGGCTCGTACAACGTGGGCATGATCCGGGGCGCGTACCACTTCGCCACCCCGAACACCACGAGCGGCGCCACCCAGGCCAACTACTTCGTGAACAACGGGGGCGGCTGGTCGCGGGACGGCAAGACGCTGCCCGGAGTGCTCGACATCGAGTGGAACCCGTACGGCGACCAGTGCTTCGGCCTGAGCCAGGCCGGCATGGTCTCGTGGATCCGCGACTTCGTGAACACGTACAAGGCGCGCACCGGACGTGACGCGGTCATCTACACCGCGACCAGCTGGTGGAAGACCTGCACCGGCAACAACGCGAGCTTCGGCGCGACCAACCCGCTGTGGGTGGCCCGCTACGCCTCCACGGTCGGTGAGCTCCCGGCCGGCTGGGGCTTCTACACGATATGGCAGTACACCTCGTCCGGCCCCACCGTCGGCGACCACGACCGCTTCAACGGCGCCCTCGACCGCGTACAGGCCCTCGCCAACGGCTGAGCCCGCCCGCCGCGCCCCCGCCGCTTCACACCGCAGAGCCCCGGTCACCCGCCGGGGCTCTCGCCTTTTCACCCCCGCGACCAGGGTTTTCCGCACTCCGGGCCGAAAGCGGACCCCCCTATACATCCGGTGTATACACCCTATGTATAGTCCTTCTCTGCCGCACACCGTGCGCCGTGTCCAGCTGTTCAGCAACGGAGGAGTGACCCGCCTTGGCCATGAAGACGAAGTCGATCGGTACGGGGTTGGCCGCCGCCCTTGTGACAGCGCTCACCCTCACGCTGAGCGGGTGTTCCATGCAGACCACGGCGCCCGCCTCGGCGCGCGGCGACGCCGGCTCCGACGCCAAGGGCTCCTTCGGGCCGGTGGACTGCCGCAAGGCGAAGTGCATAGCGCTGACCTTCGACGCGGGACCGGCCGAGGACACCCCGCACCTGCTGGACATACTCAAGGAGAAGAAGGTGCACGCGACCTTCTTCCTGCTGGGCAAGAACCACGTCAAGAAGCACCCCGACACGGTCCGCAGGATCGCCGCCGAGGGGCACGAGGTGGCCAACCACACCTGGACCCACCAGGTGCTGACGGACCGCAAGCCCGCCGAGATACGGGCCGAGCTGGAGAAGACGCAGAACGCGATAGCGGACATCACCGGCAAGAAGCCGCGCCTGATGCGCCCGCCGCAGGGCCGCACCGACGACACCGTCTCGGAGATCAGCAAGGACCTGGGGCTCTCCCAGATCCTGTGGAGCGCCACGGCGAAGGACTACTCCACGACCGACTCGGCGCTGATCAAGAAGCGCATCCTGGATCAGGCGAGCAAGGACGGCGTCATCCTGCTGCACGACATCTACAAGGGCACGGTGCCCGCGGTGCCGGGCATCATCGACGAACTGAAGAAGCAGGGCTACACCTTCGTCACCGTCCCTCAGCTGATGGCGCCCGCCGAGCCGGTCCCGGGGACCATCTACCGCCCCTGAGCCGGAAGCGGTGAACCGGCGGGGCGCAGGCGACGCTGTGGGGGTGGCTGGAGGTGTGAACCGGGGGCGCCGCGCGGTACGTGGGGGGCTGGAGGTGCGGGCCGGGGGCGGCGTGCGCGGGCGTCGCGGACCCGGAGCGGCCCGCACGGGGCACGGACGCGGAACGGCCCGCGGCGCACGGACCCGGAACGGCCTGCGGCGTACGGACGCGGAACGGCCCGCCCACCCGTTGCCGGGAAGGCGGGCCGTCCGTACCGGTCGCGTACGTGGTGCCACGTCCGTCACGCCGTGACGGTCACGCCGCGGCCGGGATCCTCTCGTCGGACCGGGCCGAGGCGGGGGCCAGGGCGATCTCCAGCACCTGGCGGACATCGGTCACCGGGTGGACCTCCAGCGTGTCCAGGACCTCGGCGGGGACGTCGTCCAGGTCGGCCTCGTTCCGCTTCGGGATCACCACGGTGGTGATACCGGCGCGGTGCGCGGCCAGCAGCTTCTGCTTCAGGCCGCCGATCGGCAGCACCCGTCCGGTCAGCGAGACCTCGCCGGTCATCGCCACGTCCGTACGCACCAGCCGTCCGGAGAGCAGCGAGGCCAGCGCCGTCGTCATGGTGATACCGGCGCTGGGACCGTCCTTGGGGACCGCGCCCGCCGGGAAGTGGATGTGCACGCCGCGGTCCTTCAGGTCCGCGACCGGCAGCTCCAGCTCCGCGCCGTGCGACCGCAGGAAGCTCAGCGCGATCTGCGCGGACTCCTTCATGACGTCGCCGAGCTGGCCGGTGAGGGTCAGTCCGGACGCCCCGGTCTCCGGGTCGGCCAGCGACGCCTCCACGAACAGCACGTCACCGCCCGCGCCGGTCACCGCGAGTCCGGTGGCCACGCCGGGCACCGAGGTACGGCGCTCGGCCGGGTCCTGGGCGGACTCGGGGACGTGGTGCGGACGTCCGATCAGACCGCGCAGATCCGCTTCGGTGACCGTGAACGGCAGCTCCCGGTCGCCCAGTTCGTGCTGGGCCGCGACCTTGCGGAGCAGCCGGGCGACGGCCCGCTCCAGGTTGCGTACGCCTGCCTCGCGGGTGTACTCGCCGGCCAGCCTGCGCAGCGCGGACTCGTCGAGCGTCACCTCGTCCTTCTCCAGACCGGCCCGCTCCAGCTGGCGCGGGAGCAGGTGGTCCCGGGCGATGACGACCTTCTCGTCCTCGGTGTAGCCGTCGAGCCTGACCAGCTCCATGCGGTCGAGCAGGGCCTCCGGGATGGCTTCGAGCACATTGGCCGTGGCCAGGAAGACGACGTCGCTGAGGTCGAGCTCGACCTCCAGGTAGTGGTCGCGGAAGGTGTGGTTCTGCGCCGGGTCGAGGACTTCGAGGAGAGCGGCGGCCGGGTCGCCCCGGAAGTCGGAGCCGACCTTGTCGATCTCGTCGAGCAGGACGACCGGGTTCATCGAACCGGCCTCCTTGACGGCCCGCACGATACGTCCCGGCAGCGCACCCACGTACGTACGCCGGTGGCCCCTGATCTCCGCCTCGTCCCGCACACCGCCGAGGGCGACGCGGACGAACTTGCGGCCCATGGCGTGCGCGACGGACTCGCCGAGCGAGGTCTTGCCCACGCCCGGAGGCCCCACCAGCGCCAGCACGGCACCGCCGCGCCGCCCGCCGACCACGCCGAGCCCCCGGTCGGAGCGCCGCTTGCGGACGGCCAGGTACTCGGTGATGCGCTCCTTCACGTCCTGGAGCCCCGCGTGCTCGGCGTCGAGGATCTCCTGGGCGCCCCGGATGCCGTAGGCGTCCTCGGTCCGTTCGGTCCACGGCAGTTCGAGGACGGTGTCGAGCCAGGTCCGGATCCAGGAGCCCTCGGGGCTCTGGTCGGAGGAGCGCTCCAGCTTGTCGACCTCCTTGAGCGCGGCCTCGCGGACGTGCTCGGGAAGGTCGGCGGCCTCGACGCGGGCCCGGTAGTCGTCGGACTCGTCCTCCGGGTCGCCGTTGAGTTCGGAGAGCTCCTTGCGGACGGCTTCGAGCTGGCGCCGCAGCAGGAACTCGCGCTGCTGCTTGTCGACGCCCTCCTGGACGTCCTTGGCGATGGACTCGGCGACGTCCTGCTCGGCGAGGTGCTCGCCGAGCCACTGGATGGCGAGCTTCAGCCGGGCGACCGGGTCCGTGGTCTCCAGGAGCTGCACCTTCTGGGCGGTGGTGAGGAAGGGCGAGTAACCGGAATTGTCGGCGAGCGCGGAGATGTCCTCGATCTGCTGGACCCGGTCCACGACCTGCCAGGCGCCGCGCTTCTTCAGCCAGCTGGTGGCGAGCGCCTTGTACTCCTTGACCAGCTCGGCGGCGGCGCCGGGGAGCGGATCGGGAACGACCGCGTCGACCCGGGTCCCCTCCACCCACAGCGCTCCGCCCGGCCCGCTGGTCCCGGCCCCGATCCGCACCCGGCCCCGGCCGCGGATGAGCGCGCCCGGATCCCCGTCCGAAAGCCGTCCGACCTGCTCGACGGTGCCGATGACACCGGTGCCGGTGTACGTACCGTCGATCCGCGGCACAAGAAGCACCTCGGGCTTGCCGCCACCGGCACGGGCCGTGGCCTGTGCGGCCTCCACGGCGGCACGTACATCGGTGTCCGACAGGTCCAGAGGCACCACCATCCCGGGCAGCACGACCTCGTCGTCGAGCGGCAGCACGGGCAGGGCGAGCGGAGTGACCGCATTGGAATCGGTAGCCATGATCTCCCCTTCGGCAGTCAAGTTGAGCTATGCAGACTCAATGCTCGTGAGCCTTACATTGTTCCCCGGGGTGCGTTCGCTGTGAGCGATCGCGTGCTGCCGTCCTGCAATGGCGGATCTTGCGCAGCTCAGCTCCGAACTGCACATGATCTTGCACAGGCCGGCGTGACCTTGCACCGCCCGGAGCGCCCTGACTTGCCCTGCCCAAGCGCCCTGACCAGACGGGTCACTGCTCCACAGCTGCTGGAAACGGGTCGAACTCCGCCAGCTCTTCGGCCGTCGGCCGCTGGAAGTACCGGATCGCGTCATCGAGATGGTCCTGAGTGATGTGGAACGTGCCTCGCGGCAGGTTCCCGTTGCGCTCGGACAGCCGACGCCGCAGTTCATCCGGTGGCGGATCGAGCAAGCACAGCACGACCTGGGCCCCCAGAGCCCGAGCCTCGCTCCGGTAGTGATCGCGTTCCTCCCGGGACCACAGCCCCCAGTCGAGCACCACGTTGCCGCCCGTCTCAAGAACACGTACGGCGACGCGCCACTGCACCCGCTCGACCGGATCACGCATGGTGTCGAGCTCGTCACCGGAGAGGTGCGGATGAAGCTCATGCAGCCACTCGTCAGCCGTCAACCGAAGGGCCGACCACTCCCGCTCCAGGCGCCTGGCCCACGTCGTCTTGCCGGAGCCGGGCAACCCACAGGTGAGAAAGAGAATCGACACGGCCGCAACCCTACTCAGCGAGGGTGTCAGCAGCGATCGGGATTCGACGGCTTCGCGTGAATCTGCACGGAGGAAAGGGGCACGCACAGCATCGTCGATCTCATCCGTTTCCCCGCCTGCGCCAGCCGCCTCGGGCTAGATTCCTGGAGTGAACCCGCTGACCGCAGAAGACCCCACATACATAGGCCCCTACCGCCTCATCGCCCGCCTGGGCGCCGGCGGCATGGGCCTGGTCTATCTGGGCCGCTCCGAGATCGGCCGTACGGTCGCGGTCAAGGTCGTGCAGGCGGAGTACGCCGCACAGGCCGAGTTCCGCAAGCGCTTCGCCCGCGAGGTGGCGGCGGCCCGGCGCGTGGGCGGGAACTGGACGGCGGACGTCCTCGACGCCGACACCGAGGCCGAAGTGCCATGGGTGGCCACCCAGTACGTGCCCGGCCCGGACCTGACGACAGTCGTCGCCGAGGACTACGGCCCGCTGCCCGAGCACTCGGTCCGCGTCCTCGCCAACCGCCTCGCCCTCGCACTGCGGGCCGTGCACGAGGCGGGTCTGATCCACCGCGACCTCAAGCCGTCGAATGTGCTGGTGACCGTGGACGGGCCGCGGGTCATCGACTTCGGCATCGCACGCGCGATGGACAGCCTGACCGGCGACAGCCTGCACACCCGCACCGGCATGCTGATCGGCTCGCCCGGCTTCATGTCCCCCGAACAGGTCCGGGGACGTGAACTCACCCCCGCCAGCGATGTCTTCTGCCTCGGCGCCGTACTCGTGTACGCCGCCACCGGACGCCTTCTCTTCGGCGCCACCGACACCGGCCTGAACGCCCACCTCTTCCAGATCGCCGAGGACGACCCCGACCTGACCGGCGTACCGGAGTCCCTCGTCGACCTCGTACGCGCCTGCCTGGACAAGGATCCGGCCAGGCGGCCGACCCCGGCGCAGATCTCCGCCCGCACCGGCGGGGACGGCGGCGGCGTATGGCTGCCCGGTGAGGTGCTGGCACAACTCGGCCGCCGCACCGCCCAGTTACTGGACTACGTGCCAGCGGCGCGGGCCGAGGCGCCCGCCGCCGAGCCCGTGACGCAGACGGCCCCCGCCACCCCCTCCGCGGCACCCGCGTACACCCCGACGGCCCCCGCCCCGGCCGCCCCCGCCCCGGCACCCCGCCGCGGGTGGGGCCTGGCGGTGATCGCTCTGGCACAACTGGCGGTGCTGTTCGCAACGACGATCGGTGACTGGTACCACGTCTACGGCGAGTACTCGGTGATGTCCTACCCCTTCGCGGTCGCTTTCGTCGGGCTGTTATTGCCCGGCGGACATGTCGCGGACCGCGTGGGGCGCAGACGGGCGCTGGTCATCGGCCTGGCGGGCTTCGCGGCGGCCGGCCTGTTGTGCGCCGTGTCCGCCGTCTTCCCCGAGTCCTCCCGCATGGCGGCGATCATTCTGGGCCGCGTCCTGCAGGGCGGTTTCGGCGCACTCGTGACGGCGGCGGCGCTGGCCATGGTGGCCACCGGCTTCACCGAACCGAAAGAACGGATCAGAGCCTTCGGTCTCTACGCCTCGGTCAGTGTCTGCGGTCCGGTGCTCGGGCTGCTCGCGACCGAACCGCTGGGCCCGGGCCCGATGCTGGGCATCGGCGTCCTCCTCACCCTGATCGCCCTGGCCGGCATCCGCGTACTGCCGAACGACCGCCCGGACCGCACCGGCGCCCGCTTCGACCTGCCCGGCGTGCTGCTCGGCTCCCTCGGGCCGGCCGCCCTCGCCTACGGCCTCGCCCAGGCCCCGCGGGACGGCTGGGACACCCCCCAGGTGACCGTCGCGATCTTCGGCGGCCTCGTCCTGCTCATGACCTTCCTGTGGTGGCAGGACAGAACTCCGGCCCCGCTCCTCCCGCCGCACGTCCTCCGGGATCGCAGCCGCCTCGGCGGCTTCCTGGCCATGTTCCTCGTCGGTATCGGCATCCTCTGCCTGATGCCGCCCCTGGCTCTCATGATGGGCGAAGAGTCCGGCCATTCGCGCCCGCTCGTCCTGCCGATGCTGCCCATGCTCGCCGCGATCGTCATCGGCGCCACCCAGATCTCCCCACGTCTGCTGCGGCGCGCCGTGCCGCCTCGCCGTATCGTCGTGGCGGGCCTGCTGATCACGCCGCTCGGGCTGGCCCTGGGCATCATCGCCATCGGGGCCGAAGCCCCGTACGTGGAGCTGCTGCCCGGCGTGATCATCGCGGGCCTCGGCATCGGCCTGGTCTTCACACCGCTCTTCGCCACCGCGACCACCGCCGTCGCCCCCCAGCACTCCGGCACGGCGGCGGGCGCCCTCATCGCGGGCCAGTTCGTGGGGCAAGGGCTCGGCACGGCGGTGTACGACAGCCTCAACGGCCCTCCCTGGTGGGCGGTCGTCTGCCTGCTCCTCGCGGGCCTGGTCGCCGGCCGGATGGTGACGGCCGAGACCCCTGCCCCTACCCGGGGTTAGGCCGCCGGGCCCACAGGCGCTTGCGGAACTTCCGCCCGTACGCTGGAATTTCACGCGCGGAGGGCGGACGCCGGGGTGACCGGGACGACGACGGTGGCGCAGGTCATGGCCGAGCTGGCCGAGCTCGACGACCCGAAGACGCGCAGGGCGAACGAGAAGCGCGGCGACGATCACGGAGTGAACCTCGGCAAGCTGCGCGCGCTCGCGAAGCGGCTCAAGACGCAGCAGGAGCTCGCGGGCGGGCTCTGGGCGACGGACGACATCGCGGCGAGGCTCCTGGCGATCCTGATCTGCCGCCCGAAGACGTTCGGGCGCGAGGAGCTTGACGCCATGGTGCGTGAGACGCGCGCCCCCAAGGTGCACGACTGGCTCGTGAACTACGTGGTGAAGAAGAACCCCCACGCCGAGGAGCTGCGCCTGTCCTGGTCCGCCGACCCGGATCCGGTGGTCGCGAGCGCCGGCTGGGCGCTGACCACCGAGCGGGTGGCGAAGAGGCCCGACGGTCTCGACCTCGCGGGGCTGCTCGATGTCATCGAGGCGGAGATGAAGGACGCCCCGGACCGACTGCAGTGGGCGATGAACCACTGTCTGGCGCAGATCGGGATCGAGCACGCCGAGTACCGCGCCCGCGCGATCGGCATCGGCGAGCGCCTGGAAGTGCTCAAGGACTACCCGACTCCCCCGAACTGCACGTCCCCGTTCGCACCGGTCTGGATCGCCGAGCTGGTGCGCCGCCGGGAGGCTGGCTGAGAGGTCGCCCCGCGACCCTCGGCGGGCGCGAAAACCACTCCGGCCGTCGCGGAAGGCTTCGTCACGGAAGGGCCCCGGCGCGAAAGGGCCCGACGCGGAACGGACCCGACGCGAGCGCGAAAATCATTCGTCGCGTCGCGGAGGCACGGGCACAGTGCCCCCATGGACGACGACAGCGGTGGCCGTGGACTGAACGAGGACGGGACGATCCGGCGGGAGGGCTCGCTGAGCCGGGTGCCCGCGGCGTTCGCCCCCGTGGTGGCGGCGGCCCGGTCGCGGATCACCGGAGCGTTCGACGGTACGCGGCTGCACAGCGCGTACGTCTACGGCAGCATTCCGCGCGGCACGGCCGTTCCCGGTGTCTCCGATCTGGATCTGCTGCTGATTCTGCGGACCCGGCCCACCGGGGCCGACGAGGCGGCGGCCCGTGCCGTCGAGGCCGCTCTGGACGCCGGCTTCGGGCAGATCGACGGTGTCGGGGCCCTCCTCACCAGTACCGAAGCCGTCACCAGCGAGCTCGAACGGCACGACCTCGGCTTCTTCCTCGCCTGCCTCTGCACCCCGCTGCTGGGCGAGGACCTCGCCGGGCGGCTGCCGCACTACCGCCCGACCCCGCTGCTCGCCCGCGAGACCAACGGGGACCTGGTGCTGGCCCTGCCCCGCTGGCGGCGCAGGGCCGCCGAGGCGGCGACGGACGCCGAACGCCGCAGCCTCTGCCGCGGGGCCGCCCGCCGGATCGTCCGGTCCGGCTTCACCCTGGTCATGCCGCGGTGGCGGGGCTGGACCAGTGACCTGGCCGAGTCCGCCGAGGTGTTCGCCCACTACTACCCGGACCATCCGGAGCGGGTCGAGCAGATGCGGCTGGCCGCCCGCGTCGGCCGCGCTCCCTCAGCCGATCCGGCCGTCCTCACCACGCTCATCGAGGACCTCGCGCCCTGGCTGGCGACCGAGTACCTCGCGGTGCACGGCGAGAAGGCACCGCGCCCCTGATCACCTCGCCCCTCGCCGCCACACCCCTGGTCACCGCTTCCCCGACCGCACCGGCCCGGCGCAGCAACGGCCAGCAGGCCACGCCGAGCAGCAGCGCCAGCGGATGGCCCCAGTCGGTGAGCGGGTTGCTCAGGTCGACCAGATCGAGCGCCAGCATCACGCCCAGCCCGCCGAGCACCAGCGTCCGGACCAGCGGGGTGAACAGCCCGGTGAGCGCGCCCACGCTCGCCATCAGCCCGAAGCTGATGCCGT
Organism: Streptomyces sp. NBC_00012; assembly: GCF_045040875.1. Lineage (NCBI taxonomy): Bacteria > Bacillati > Actinomycetota > Actinomycetes > Kitasatosporales > Streptomycetaceae > Streptomyces > Streptomyces sp. NBC_00012. The sequence continues at coordinate 2,964,983 of NZ_CP108309.1, forward strand.
AGTCGAGCCGGTGCAGCGACGACTCCGGCAGATGTCCGACAACCACGGAGATCCCGACCGGGATCTCCGTGGCGAGCGTCGCCACGACATGGCCGAGCACGAACACCGCGGCGGTCCGCCATCCTCCGATGCGGCGTTCCAGCGCGGTCAGGACGAGCGCGAGGACGAGGACCATCGGCGAGCCGAGCCCGCCGACGGCCCACAGTGCGCTGGCGGTCAGGACGAGCAGCGGCCGCTCGCCGAGGTGTGCGACGTCCGTGCTCGATTCGCGCAGCACGGCGGCGACGGTGGCGGGATCGGCGAACTCCATGAAGAGGGACGTGGCGACCAGCACCAGCAGGTACCCGAAGGTGAACGGGGTACCTGCGGGTGTCGGCAGCAGCCGCAGCCACCGGCGGGCCCCGCTGTCCGGAGGTGGCGGCGGGGCGGCGGGGCGGTCCGTGCGGGGCTGGAGCGGGATGGCGTCGAGCAGCGGAGCCGCGGAGGGTTCTTCGCGGACCGCCCTGTCCGTACGCTGATGCACCGCGCGAGGCCCCTTTCCATGACAAGCCCCCCAAAGCAACGTCCTACCTTCTGCGATCTTCCCCGGCGCCGTCTATGGCGTGAGCCACACACGCCGCCCGTGAACCGGTCGGACGACGTCACCCGATAGAAGAGGTGTGAAGCTGTTGCGCCCCTCGGGGGAGGATCCGAACGACGACGACGCCCTGCTGCGGGCCGTCGCACAGGGGGATACGGAGGCCCTGGCGACGCTCTACGACCGGCACGCCGGCTGGCTGCTCGCCCGGCTGAGCAGACGGTGCTCGGACGCGGAGACGGTACGAGAGGTCCTTCAGGACACCTTCGTGACGGTCTGGCGCTCCGCCGCGTCGCACCGCGGGGCGCGGGTCGGCGGCTGGCTGTGGGTGATCGCCTCGCGCCGGCTGGTGGACGCCCAGCGGGTCCATGCCCGTACCGATCTCGCCCACCGGGCCGAGCGGACCGGGAGCAACGAGTGGGCCGCCACCGCGCCGTCCGCCGAGGAGCGGGTGCTCGCCGGGCTGGAGTACGGGGATGTGGGCGCCGCGCTCGACCGGATCTCGCCCGAGCTGCGCGAGGTCCTGCGCGCCACGGTCATCGACGGGCTGACGACCCGCGAGACGGCCCGGCTGCTCGGCATACCCGAGGGCACGGTCAAGACCCGGGCGATGCGGGCCAGACGGGAGCTGCGGGCCGCACTGGAGCTGTCGGCCCCGGCGGCCGGACCGCTGGGAGGAACGGCATGACCACGATGGGAGACGACGGCATGCCCCGCTGGCACGTGAGCGAGGAGCTGGCCGGGCGGTACGCCGCCGGTTCGGTGCCGGAGACGGACGCCTGGTCCGTGGAGAAGCACGTGGAGGCGTGCGGGGGGTGCGCGGCCCGGCTCTCGGCGGCGGTACGGGCACGTCCGGAGACGGGGGCGGTGCTGGCCGGGGTGCGCGCGGGGGTGCTGGCCGCGGTGGTGGCGCAGGGGGCACCGGCCGCGGTGACGGCGCGGGCGGCATCGGCCGCGACGACGGCGGCAGGCATGCCGGCACCGGCGGTGGAGGACGCGGGGCCGGTCCGCAGCGCCCCGTTCCGCTTTCCGGGGGCCGCCACCCGCGCCGGGCGGCTGCTGTGGGCCGCCGGGCCCGCGCTGCGCGGACCGTGGCTGCTCGCGCTGGCGCTGGTGGCCGTCGGGGCCGTAGCGCTGGCGTACGGGGCGGGCTCCGGGGCCGGTGAGGCCGTCCGCCCGCTGCTCCTCGTCGTCGCGCCGGTGCTGCCGCTGGCCGGGGTGGCCCTCTCGTACGGCCGGCACGCGGACCCGATGCACGAGATCACCGCCGCCACCCCGTCCGGCGGGGTGCGGCTGCTGCTGACCAGGACCGCCGCGGTGCTCGCCGTGAGCATCCCGGCGCTCACGCTCGCCGGAGCGGTGCTGCCCGCGTCCGCCGGGCGCCCGGGTGCGGCGGCGTGGCTGCTGCCCGGACTCGCGATGACGCTGGCGGCGCTCGTTCTCGGCTCGTACGTCGGCTGCCGCACCGGTGCCACGTCCGTCGCCGTGGCCTGGGCGGCGGCCGTCGTCCTGCCAGCCTTCGCCGCGTCGCCCCCGGCCTCCGTCGCGGCGGCTGCCGCGGCCGCGCGGTACTTCGCGGGCCCCGCCGCACAGGCCGGCTGGGCGGCGGGCGCGCTGGTGTGCGCCGCGCTGCTCGCCGTACGCCGTAGATCCTTCGACCATCTGGAGACGTTGTGAGCGTGAACGCATGAGCGGCACCGAGGCAGTGCACACGGTCGAGGTCAGGGCACTGACCGTCCGGCACCGCAGGACGACCGCGCTCGACGCCGTCGACCTCGACTTCGCGCCCGGCGTGCACGGGCTGCTCGGGCCGAACGGGGCGGGCAAGACCTCGCTGATCCGGGTGCTCGCCACCGTCGCCGCGCCCTCCGGCGGCCGGGTCGAGCTGCTCGGCAGCGAGGTCGGCGCCGGGTCGGACCACCGCGACCGGGCGGCGGTCCGGCGCAGGCTCGGCTATCTGCCGCAGGAGTTCGGCTACTACCCGGGCTTCACGGTCCGCGAGTTCGTCTCGTACGTGGCCTGGCTCAAGGAGATGGACGCGGCGGCGGTCCCGGCGGCCGTGGAACGCGCGGTGGACCGGGTGGGTCTGGCGGACCGGATCGACGCCCGGGTGAAGACCCTGTCGGGCGGCATGGTGCGGCGCGTCGGCATCGCCCAGGCGATCGTCAACGATCCGGACCTGCTGCTGCTCGACGAGCCGACCGCCGGTCTCGACCCGGAGCAACGGGTCGAATTCCGGGCACTGATACGGGAGCTGGGCCGCTCCGCCACCGTGATCGTCTCGACCCATCTGGTCGAGGACGTCGCCGCCGCCTGCACCGATGTCACGCTGATCGAGTCGGGCCGGATCGCGTACCGGGGCACGACACGGGAGCTGACGGAGCTCGGCGGCACCGGGGACGGTGGGGCCGGACTGCCCGACGGCAACCCGATCGAGCGCGGCTACACCTGCGCGCTGCGGGCGCACCGGGCGGCGGTGACGAACCGATGACCGCCTCCGTCACGTCCGTGAAGGCCGCGGCTGGGAGGCCCCCGGCCCGCACCGCCCTGCGGACCGAACTCCGGCGCGGGATCGCCCCCTGGACGGGTCTCGCCGTCGCCCTCACCCTCCTCGTTCCGATGTGGAGCAAGGCTGCCCAGTGGCAGGGGAGCTGGGGCACGACACAGAGCGAACTGCACGCGGCGGCGGCGCTGCTCGGCGGCCCGCTCGTCGCCGCGGCCGCCTGCTGGCAGGGCGGCCGGGAGCACCGCCGGCGCACCACCGAGCTGCTGCTCTCGGTCCCGCGCAGCCGGTTGGCCCAGGTGACGACGGCCGCGGCGCCGATCGCGCTGTGGGCGGCGGCCGGGTATCTGCTCGCGCTGGGCGTGGTGTTCGCGGCGACGGCTCCGTACACCGGGGCGGGCGGTCCGTCCCTCGCGGTCGCCGTCACGGATCTCGGTCTGTTGCTGTCCATCGGCTTCGTCGGCTTCGTGGTCGGGCGGCTGGTGCGGTGGCGGCTGACCGCCCCGGTGCTCGCGGTCGTTCTCTACGTGCTCCTGGGGGCCCCGGGCTATATGGAGGCGGGCGGCCGGTTCCTTAGCCCCGGTGAGCAGTACCAGCTCGGCTGGTCCGTCCCGGTGTGGTGGTTCGCACCGGTCATGCTGGCCTGGACGGGCGGCATCGCCGCCGCCGTGCTGCTCGCGTACGCGGCGCGGCGGCGCCTGTCGGCCGTCGTACCGCTCGCGCTGGCGGTGGCGGCCGGGGCGGTGATCGCGTCCACGGGCGCCGGCCTGCTCCGGGACGACCCGACCGCGACACGCAAGGTCTGTTCGGCACCGGCGCCCGGCACACCGCAGCTCTGCGTGAAGGCCCCCGACGCACCGGTGCTGCCCAGCGTGTCCGCCGCCCTGGCCGGAATGTTCTCGCGCCTGGAGGGAGTGCCGGGCGCTCCGGTCGGATACGTGGACTCCATGTTCCGCCCGAAGGGCGGCGAAGCCGTTCTCGGCTCGGCGACGCGCGGCTGGAGCGTCACGCGGAACCGGCTGACCGATCCGCAGGCGTACGCCTCGAACACCGTCCTGACCCTGGTGAGCCGTGACTGTCCGGGCGGTTCGAGGACGAGCGACCGCGAGGCGGCCGAGCGGGTGGAGCTCACCGACGACGCCGTACGGACCTGGCTGGCCGGGGACGACTCCCCGTGGGACCCGGAAGCCCGCCCCCTCGTCACCCGTCTCGAGGCCATGCCGGACGCCGACCGCAAGGTCTGGCTCGGCCGCTTCCTGGCCGCTCTGAAGAGCTGCGCACCCGCGGAGGTCCCGGCCCTGTGAGCATCCAGCCGCCCCATGCCGCTCCCCCGCTCCTCTACATCCGTTCCCGCGCGCTCCCCCTCACCGCCGCCACCCTGACCTGCGTCACGCTCGTCGCCGCATGGGCCGCCCACTGGCTCCAGGACCAGCCGTACTTCGACCACACCGCCCGCGTCCCGGTCGTCGTGCTGGCCCCGCTGCTCGTCTCCGCCGCGATCGGCACCAGCCTGCACTCGCACTCCGACGAGCTGGACCGGACGGCCGTGCGCCGCTGGTGGCCGCGCCGGCTGCTGCATCTGCTGGCGCTGACCGCGCTGGCGGCCGGGGCCCTCGCGGCAGCGGTCCCGGGGCACCCGGAGGAATTCGGCGTGCCGGCCATGGTGCGCAATGTGCTGGGCGCCACGGGGGTGGCCGCGGCCTCCGCCGCCCTGATCGGTGCCCGGCTGAGCTGGCTGCCGATGACGGTCTACGGCGGCGCCGTCTATCTGGCGGCGCCCCGCACCCCGGGCGGCGCGGCGGCGGTGTGGGCCTGGCCGATGCAACCGGGCCCGCAGGGTGCGGCGTGGGCGGTGGCCGTGACGGCGTACGTGGCCGGGGCGGCGCTCCTCGCGGTGCGCGGCGCACGCCCGGAGCGCGGTTAGGGTCTTTCGTTTGGATCGAGCCCGGCATGATCCAAACGAAGACCCTAACCGCCGCTGCCCTCCCGGCACTCGGGGCAGATGCGGCAATCCACTGGCACCGGGCCGCGCCGACCGGACAGGATGGCGGGGAACCCGCCCGCCGTCCATCGGAGACCCGTGCCATGCCCGACGTTCACCGCTCCGACACCCTCACCCCCGCCGCTCCCGTCACGCTCGACCGCCGCGAAGGCCCGTACGGCGAAGTCGTGCTGCGGGAGCGGGGTGACGACTTCGAGATCATCGCCAACGGGTGCTTCCTGATGGACACCTCGGACGGGCGCTCCGAACGGCTGCTGATCGACGCGGCGCTGGCCGCGCTGCCGGTCGGCCGGACCGCCCCGTCGGTGCTCATCGGGGGTCTCGGCGTCGGCTTCTCGCTCGTCCGGGCCGCCGCCGAGCCGAGGTGGGGGCGGATCGTCGTGGCCGAGCGGGAGCAGGCGATCGTGGACTGGCATCTTCAGGGACCGCTGGCCGCGATCTCCGGAGCGGCGCTCGCCGATCCGCGGACCGGGATCCTGACGACGGATCTCGTCGAGTACCTGCGTATGACTACGGACCGTTACGACGCTCTGTGCCTGGACATCGACAACGGGCCGGACTGGACCGTCACCGAGGACAACACGAGCCTGTACTCCCCGGCCGGCCTGGCGGACTGCCGGGAGCGGCTGACACCGGGCGGCGTTCTCGCAGTGTGGTCCGCACAACCGTCCGCCGACTTCGAACAGGCCCTACGGAATGCCGGATTCGATGGGGTAAGAACCGAAGAGATCAGCGTTGCCCGAGGTGTGCCCGACGTGGTGCATCTCGCACTTCGGACAACCTGAGACCCCCCACCGGGTATCCCCGGCCCCCGGAAGTCCGGGGGCCAAGCGCCACAAGACAGACACTCCGCCACCTCTTCGCGTCCGAGGCGTTACACCCTGCGTAGCCGAGAGCAGTCCGCTGCCTTTACGCTGCTGACCGATAACGGGATCACCCACGAAATCCACAAGCGAAGACCGTGCGTCCGGGGGAATGGCCCCCGCGAGAACGGGCAGGGGCGGGGCGATGGAACAGACACACACCACCCACAACGGTGTCGCGGCCACCCCTGGCGCGCAGCGCCGGGTGCTGGTGGTCGAGGACGACGCCACGATCGTCGATGCCATTTCCGCCCGGCTGCGGGCCGAGGGCTTTCTGGTGCAGACCGCACTCGACGGTCCCGCGGCGGTGGACGCGGCCGAGGCGTGGCAGCCCGATCTGATGGTGCTCGACATCATGCTTCCCGGCTTCGACGGTCTGGAGGTCTGCCGCCGCGTGCAGGCCCAGCGGCCGGTGCCGGTGCTGATGCTGACCGCCCGGGACGACGAGACGGACATGCTGGTCGGCCTCGGGGTCGGCGCCGACGACTACATGACCAAGCCGTTCTCGATGCGCGAGCTGGCGGCCCGGGTCCACGTCCTGCTGCGCCGGGTCGAGCGCGCGGCGCTGGCCGCGGTGACGCCGCGCAGCGGGATACTGCGCCTCGGCGAGCTGGAGATCGACCACGCGCAGCGCCGGGTCCGGGTCCGCGCCGACGACGTCCACCTCACGCCGACCGAGTTCGACCTGCTGGTCTGTCTGGCCAATACGCCGCGGGCGGTGCTCTCCCGGGAGCAGCTGCTGGCAGAGGTCTGGGACTGGGCGGACGCCTCCGGCACCCGTACGGTCGACAGCCACATCAAGGCGCTGCGCCGGAAGATCGGCGCGGAGCGGATCCGTACCGTGCACGGTGTCGGCTACGCCCTGGAGACCCCGGCTCCATGACCCGGCCCGGTTCCGGACTGCGTCCCTTCTCGGTCAAGGCCAAGATGAGCACGCTCGTCGTGGTCTCGGTGTTCATCACCACCGGGCTGCTGATGGTGGCCGTGCGCACCAGGACCGAGCTGCGGTTCATCACGGTGTTCTCGGTGATCGCGACCCTGCTCATAACCCAGTTCGTGGCACACGGTCTGACCTCGCCGCTGGACGAGATGACGACGGTGGCCCGGTCGATCTCGCACGGCGACTACACCAGACGGGTGAGCGGCGCCGACCGGCGCGACGAGCTCGGCGACCTGGCCCAGACGATCAATCGCATGGCGGACGACCTGGAGGCCGTGGACCGGCACCGCAAGGAGCTGGTGGCCAATGTCTCGCACGAGCTGCGAACACCCATCGCGGCGCTGAGAGCCGTGCTGGAGAACGTCGTGGACGGGGTGTCCTCGGCCGATCCCGAGACGATGCGCACGGCGCTGAAGCAGACCGAGCGGCTCGGCAGGCTGGTGGAGACGCTGCTGGACCTGTCCCGGCTGGACAACGGGGTGGTCACGCTCAAGGCCCGCCGTTTCGAGGTGTGGCCGTATCTGTCGGGCGTGCTGAAGGAGGCGAATCTCGCCGCCGGGCACCGCCGGCTGTCCTCCGGTTCCGGGAACCACACCCGCAAGGACGTACATCTGCACCTGGACGTGTCGCCGCCGGAGCTGACCGCGCACGCGGACGCGGAGCGGCTGCACCAGGTGGTGGCCAATCTGATCGACAACGCGGTAAAGCACAGCCCGCCGCACGGCCGGGTCACCGTGCTGGCCCGGCGCGGGACCGCCCCGGAATCCCTGACGCTCGAGGTCATGGACGAGGGACCGGGCATTCCGGAGTCCGAGCGGCACCGGGTCTTCGAGCGCTTCAACCGCGGCGAGGTGCCCTCCCCGCACGGTCCGGGCAGCGACGGCGGTACGGGCCTCGGCCTGGCGATCGCCCGCTGGGCGGTGGATCTGCACGGCGGACGCATCGGCGTGGCCGAATCCGTTCGCGGCTGCCGCATTCAGGTCACTCTTCCGGGGATCCCTCAGCAGCGCGGTTGACATAGGGTTCGAACCGGAAGGGCACGTTCTGCGTGTTCCGTTCAAGGGGTGCGGCCCAGTGGGCCGTAGCCGTGGTCCCCCGTACCCAAAACAAAGCGGAACCGTGCTTGTTTCCCGCCAATTCCCGCACCGAAACCCGCCTTCCGATGTGACTTGCGCGACGAAGACCGGCCCGGCCTGCGTGGAACGGCTGGGGAGGCGTAGCCTTGATTTCCGCTGTCCATCACCTTGTGAAGCGGAAGAGGGCGGTTGCCGCCGTGTCGTCTCAGTCCCCCAGTAACTCGAGCATCTCGACCGACCAAGCCAGCCCGGGTTCGAACCCGGCTGCTGCTTTCGGGCCCAATGAGTGGCTCGTCGACGAGATCTACCAGCAGTACCTCCAGGATCCCAATTCGGTCGATCGCGCCTGGTGGGACTTCTTCGCCGACTACAAGCCGGGTACGTCCGGCACGGCGGACAAGCCCGTTCCCGGTGCCCCGGCCGCAGCGGCCGCGGTGACCCCGGCCGCGCCGGCGCCGGCCAAGGCCCCGGCCGCACCCGCTCCGGCCCCCGCGGCCCCGGCCCCCGCACAGGCCGCCCCCGCCGCCGCTGCTCCGGCAGCCCCGGCGAAGCCCGCCCCGGCTCCGGCCGCGAAGGCCGCCGAGCCCGCCCCGGCCAAGGCCGCGGCCGCGCCGGCCACCGAGGCCCCGGCCGGACCCGAGTACGTCACGCTGCGTGGCCCCTCGGCCGCCGTCGCGAAGAACATGAACGCCTCGCTGGAGCTGCCGACGGCCACGTCCGTCCGCGCCGTCCCGGTGAAGCTGCTCTTCGACAACCGCATCGTCATCAACAACCACCTCAAGCGCGCCCGGGGCGGGAAGATCTCCTTCACGCACCTCATCGGGTACGCGATGGTGCAGGCCCTCAAGGCCATGCCGACGATGAACCACTCCTTCGCACTGAAGGACGGCAAGCCGACCCTGGTCAAGCCTGAGCACGTCAACCTCGGCCTCGCCATCGACCTGGTGAAGCCGAACGGCGACCGCCAGCTGGTCGTCGCGGCCATCAAGAAGGCCGAGACGCTCAACTTCTTCGAGTTCTGGCAGGCCTATGAGGACATCGTCCGCCGCGCCCGCAACGGCAAGCTCGGCATGGACGACTTCACCGGCGTCACCGCCTCGCTGACCAACCCCGGCGGCATCGGCACCGTCCACTCGGTGCCCCGCCTGATGCCCGGTCAGGGCCTCATCATGGGCGTCGGCGCGATGGACTACCCGGCCGAGTTCCAGGGCACCTCCCAGGACACCCTGAACAAGCTGGGCATCTCCAAGGTCATGACGCTGACCTCGACGTACGACCACCGGGTCATCCAGGGCGCCGCCTCCGGCGAGTTCCTGCGGATCGTCGCCCAGCTGCTGCTCGGCGAGAACGAGTTCTACGACGAGATCTTCAAGTCGCTGCGCATCCCGTACGAGCCGGTCCGCTGGCTGACGGACATCGACGCCTCGCACGACAACGACGTCACCAAGGCCGCGCGGGTCTTCGAGCTGATCCACTCCTACCGGGTCCGCGGCCACGTCATGGCCGACACCGACCCGCTGGAGTACCGCCAGCGCAAGCACCCCGACCTGGACATCACCGAGCACGGCCTCACCCTGTGGGACCTGGAGCGGGACTTCGCGGTCGGCGGTTTCGCCGGCAAGTCGATGATGAAGCTCCGCGACATCCTCGGTGTGCTGCGTGAGTCGTACTGCCGCACCACCGGCATCGAGTTCATGCACATCCAGGACCCGAAGCAGCGCAAGTGGCTCCAGGACCGGGTGGAGCGCCCGCGCGCCCAGCAGCCCGAGCGCGAGGAGCAGCTGCGGATCCTGCGCCGGCTGAACGCCGCCGAGGCGTTCGAGACCTTCCTGCAGACCAAGTACGTCGGCCAGAAGCGGTTCTCGCTGGAGGGCGGCGAGTCCGTCATCCCGCTGCTCGACGCGGTCATCGACTCCGCCGCCGAGGCCCGCCTCGACGAGGTCGTCATCGGCATGGCCCACCGCGGCCGGCTCAACGTCCTCGCCAACATCGTGGGCAAGTCGTACGCCCAGATCTTTCGCGAGTTCGAGGGCAACCTCGACCCCCGCTCGATGCACGGCTCCGGCGACGTCAAGTACCACTTGGGCGCCGAGGGCACCTTCACCGGTCTGGACGGCGAGCAGATCAAGGTCTCGCTGGCCGCCAACCCCTCGCACCTGGAGGCGGTCGACCCGGTCCTGGAAGGCATCGCCCGCGCCAAGCAGGACATCATCAACAAGGGCGGCACGGACTTCACGGTCCTGCCCGTCGCGCTCCACGGCGACGCGGCCTTCGCGGGCCAGGGCGTCGTCGCCGAGACGCTCAACATGTCGCAGCTGCGCGGCTACCGCACCGGTGGCACCGTGCACGTGGTGATCAACAACCAGGTTGGCTTCACCGCCGCCCCGGAGTCCTCGCGCTCCTCGATGTACGCCACCGACGTGGCGCGCATGATCGAGGCGCCGATCATCCACGTCAACGGCGACGACCCCGAGGCCGTCGTCCGCGTCGCGCGGCTCGCCTTCGAGTTCCGCCAGGCGTTCAACAAGGACGTCGTGATCGACCTCATCTGCTACCGCCGCCGCGGTCACAACGAGGGCGACAACCCGGAGTTCACCAACCCGCAGATGTACACCCTGATCGACAAGAAGCGCTCGGTGCGCAAGCTGTACACCGAGTCCCTCATCGGTCGCGGCGACATCACCCTGGAAGAGGCGGAGCAGGCGCTCCAGGACTTCCAGGGCCAGCTGGAGAAGGTCTTCGCGGAGGTCCGCGAGGCCACCTCGCTGCCCGCCCCGGCGCACACCCCCGAGGTCCAGCCGGAGTTCCCGGTCGCCGTGACCACCGCGATCTCCCCGGAGGTCGTGAAGGTCATCGCGGAATCCCAGGTCAACATCCCCGACCGGATCACCGTCCACCCCCGCCTGATGCCGCAGATGCAGCGCCGCGCGGCCTCGGTGGAGAACGGCACGATCGACTGGGGCATGGGCGAGACCCTGGCCATCGGTTCGCTGCTGATGGAGGGCACCCCGGTCCGGCTCGCCGGCCAGGACACCCGCCGCGGCACCTTCGGCCAGCGTCACGCGGTCCTCGTCGACCAGGTGACCGGCGAGGACCACACCCCGCTGCTCTACCTCTCCGACGAGCAGGCCCGTTACAACGTCTACGACTCGCTGCTCAGCGAGTACGCGGCGATGGGCTTCGAGTACGGCTACTCGCTGGCCCGTCCGGAGTCGCTGGTCGTCTGGGAGGCCCAGTTCGGTGACTTCGTCAACGGCGCGCAGACCGTCGTCGACGAGTTCATCTCCTCGGCCGAGCAGAAGTGGGGCCAGACCTCCGGCGTCACGCTGCTGCTGCCGCACGGCTACGAGGGCCAGGGACCGGACCACTCGTCCGCCCGCCCGGAGCGCTTCCTCACGCTGTGCGCGCAGAACAACATGACGGTCGCCATGCCGACCCTGCCGTCGAACTACTTCCACCTCCTGCGGTGGCAGGTGCACAACCCGCACCACAAGCCGCTGATCGTCTTCACCCCGAAGTCGATGCTCCGCCTCAAGGCGGCCGCGTCGAAGGCGGAGGAGTTCACCACCGGCGGCTTCCGCCCGGTGATCGGCGACGACTCGGTGAACCCGGCCGACGTCCGCAAGGTCGTCTTCTGCGCCGGCAAGGTCTACTACGACCTGGAGGCCGAGCGTACGAAGCGCGGCGTCACGGACGCTGCAGCTGCCAGCACGGCGATTATCCGTCTGGAGCGCCTGTACCCGCTGCCGGGTGCCGAGCTCCAGGCCGAGATCGCCAAGTACCCGAACGCCGAGAAGTACCTCTGGACCCAGGAGGAGCCGGCCAACCAGGGCGCCTGGCCGTTCATCGCCCTGAACCTGATCGACCACCTGGACCTGGCCGTCGGCGCGGACGTGCCGCACGGCGAGCGCCTGCGCCGCATCTCGCGTCCGCACAGCTCGTCCCCGGCGGTCGGCTCGGCCAAGCGTCACCAGGCCGAGCAGGCACAGCTGGTCGCCGAGGTCTTCGAGGCCTGACCCGCTGCTGAACGGACCGAAGGGCCCGGCCCCCGCGAGCAACTCGCGGGGGCCGGGCCCTTCGGTCCGTCCGGCAGGCTCTCAGACGATCGGGGGCTCGAAGTCCCAGTACGGGCGGTTGCGCGAGCGGGCCGAGACCGTGTGGACGTGCTGGGCCCCGAGGGTGGTCACCAGGTCGCCCAGCGCCTCGTTCTCGACCTTCTCGGCCCGCTGCCGCTCCCGTACGCCACGCAGGTCCGCGGCGTGGGCGATCCGGGCGGAGAGGGTCAGCGGGTGGGTCCGTCCCAGGGTCTCGGTGGCCCTGGTGATGACCGCGTCCGTCAGCGAGGCCGCGGATTCCGGGTCTCCCACCAGGTTGCGCAGCGCCGAGGCGTTGATGGCGCACCCCAGGGTCCAGGGGTGGTACTCGCCGACGGCCTGCGTCAGCGCGGCGAGGGCCCCTTCCAGGAGGGCATGGGCCTGGTCCCGTTCACCCACGTTGCGCAGGATCAGGGCGTGGTTGGCCCGCGTCCCGGCCACGAAGGGGTGCTCCTCCCCCAGCATGTTCAGATAGCCGTCGACGACCTTCTCGCTTATGGCCCTGGCCTGGTCGATGTCCGCGTGCTCGCGGGCGAAGCAGCTCTGCCCGGCCGCGAACATCATGGTCAGCGGGTCGTCCTCGCCCAGCACGCGCTCGCACCGCTCCAGGACCCGGGTGAACAGGGCCGAGGCCTTGGCGCGCTCTCCCGAGCGGTAGTGGCACAGCGCGAGGTTGTATTCGGCCCGCAGGGTCTGCGGGTTGTCGTGGCCCAGGACCAGCCGGTGCACCCGGACGCTCTGGTTCTGGAGCGACAGCCCGTCGCTGTAGCGACCGAGCAGCCGCAGGTCGGTGGCGTAGTTGGTCTGGGAGGCCAGGGTCCAGTTGTGACGCTGGCCCAGGAACTGCCGCCGGGCTTCCAAGGTCCGCCGGTTGAGCTCCAGGGACTCCTCGTACCGGCCGAGGAGCCGCAGCGAAACGGCCAGGTTGTTCTGCGCGTTGAGCGTGCGTGAGTCCTGGTCACCCAGCAGTTCGCGGTAGGCGGCGAGGACCCAGCCGGACATTTCCAGCGCCTCGTCGTACCGGCCGAGGCCGCGCAGGTCGGCGGCGAGGCCTCCGGCGGCGCGCAGGTGCTCCAGGTCCTGTACGCCGCGTTCGGTGCGCAGATGGTCCACGGCGGCGCGTTCGATCGCTTCCGTCCCGGCGTAGTCGCCGACGGCCCGCAGCAGGTTGGCGTAGTGGTAGCTGAGGTCCCAGATCCTGGGGTGGTCCTCGCCGAGCAGTTCCCGCCAGGCGTTCATGGCGCGTTCGCCCAGCTTGATGCCGGCCCGGTACTCCCCCGAGAGGTACATGTAGCGCAGGCAGTTGAGCACCAGCGACTGCACCGCCGGGTCGGCACTCCTGAGCACGTCGGCCCATTTCAGGTGCGGGGTGATCTCGGCGTAGGCGGGCCACAGGCGGGTGTCGGTGGGCCTGCCGGGGTCCGCGGCGGCGAGGGCCCGGCGGACCACGTCGATGAACTCCTTGCGGTCCCGCTCCGTCATGTCGTGGCCGACGATCTGGTGGACCATGCGGTGCATGTAGAGCGATTCGCCGGACGACGCCTCGTCGACGGCCGACTCGTGGGACTCCAGCCGGACCACGGAGTACTGGCGGAGCTGGGCGATCGCCCTGTTCCACAGCAGCGGGTCGTTCATCAGGCCGGAGACCTGTTCCGGCAGCTCGCCCGCGGGCATTTCCTTCAGCAGCCGCACCGGAATGGAACCGGGCGCGAAGAAGCTGCACAGGCGGAGCAGGTCGACGGACTCGGGGACGGTGTCCTTGAGCTTGTTCAGCAGTATCGACCAGGCGGTCTGGAAGGCGAGCGGAAAGTCGGCGGAGACCTTGACGACGTCCTGGTCGATGCCGCCTTCGAGGAGTTCGATGTACTCCTCGACCGAGAGGTCGGAGTCGTTCAGCCAGCCTGCGGTCTGGTCGAGGAGGAGCGGGAGGTCTTCGAGCGCCTCGGCGAGCCGGTCCGCCTCGGCGGGGTCCAGGCGCGGTGCGCGGCGCCGGACGAAGGCGACCGACTCGTCCCGGTTGTAGACGGGCACCTCGACGAGGTTGCTGTTGTGCTCGCCCCACTCCGGATTGCGCGAGGTGATGAGGACGTGCCCGGGGCCGGTCGGCACCAGGTCCCAGATGTGTTCGGGCTCGTCGGCGCCGTCGAGCACGAGGAGCCAGTGCGAGTGCGGTTCGCCCCGGCGCAGCGCGTCCCGCACCGCGCGCAGCCGCTCGCCGTACTCGACGCCGGTGGACAGGCCCAGCTCGGGGGCGAGTTCGGCGAGCCGCTGGCGGTAGAGCGCACGCCGGTCGGCGGGCACCCACCAGACCACGTCGTACTCGGAACCGAAGCGGTAGACGTACTCCGCGGCCAGCTGGGTCTTGCCGACGCCGGACATGCCGTACAGCGCCACGACCCCGGCGCCCGACCCGGCGTCCTGGAGGGCCTGATACGTCTTGTTGAGCAGTTCCTCACGGCCGGTGAACCGGGTGTTGCGGCGCGGTACGCCGCCCCACACCTCGGGGGTGTCGGCCGGGTAGCGGGGGCCCGGCCGCTGCTCGACCTGCTCGGGCAGCGGGTCGGTGGGCAGGCCCAGGCGGACCAGGAGCCGCCGCTCGGCCTCGTCTGCGCCGACGTTGGTGAGGTCGGCGGTGCCGAGGACCGAGGTGGCACCGGGCAATGCCGACGTGGTGAGGCAGACGGCGGCGAAGCGGTCCGGGTCGGGGGCGACGACCTCGCGCAGCGCCCTGTTCCACTCGTCGTGGGTGCGGGGGCCGAGCTGGAAGTACCAGTCGCTGAGGACCATCAGGACGCGGCCCCTGGAGAGCGTCAGATCGCGCAGCGACTCCTCCAGCGGCACCTCCACCGGGGGGTCCCAGCGCTGCTGGACGACCGTCACTCCGCGTCGTTCCAGGCGGTCCCCGATCCATGTCGCCCAGGCCCGGTTGAAACCGGCGAAACTGATGGTGACGGTTTGCGCCCCGGTTGCTCCAACTTGCCTACGCGTTCCGGGCATTCAACCGTCTCCCTGCCTCGATTCGAGCCTTGTCAACATACACCGGAGCCCGGTCGCTCCGGCGGACAATCCCGGGGTCTCTCACGGCCTGTGCGAGCCGTTCCTCTGCTGCCATATCACCTTGGTGGTGGCCACATACGCCTCCGCGCGCGCGAGGTGCCCCGTGGGAGGCGGACAATCGTCCAGACGGTCGTAGAGCGCGATCATCTCGTTGACCAGTATTCGGCCCTCCCGGGTCAGCGCCGCCGAACCGGCCAGCACGGGGAGCACGGCCCCGACCTGCTCGCGGCAGCGGGCGTGCTCGGCCCAGGCCAGGTCCCGCTGGGTGACGCGTCGCGCTCCGAGTGCGAACCGCTGCCAGTAGTCGGCGAGCGCGATGTGCGAGTAGGCGCCCTGGAGGAGGCCGTCGAAGGGGCGGGGGTCGGGGCGCCAGGGGGCGAAGTGGCGTGCGGCCGCGTCCTCGCGGTGCAGCGGTACGAGGGCGCAGAGCGCGGCCAGCTTGGTGTGCTGGAGTTCGTGGACGAGGGTGGAGGCGAAGTAGGCGGGGCCGGACGGCCTGCTGCTGAGGACGGCGCCGAACGCTTCCCGCCTGGTGCCGCTGCAGTGTGCCGCGCTCTCGCCGGCGGATCCGGAACCGGGCGGCGGGCCCAGCGGGACCAGACAGCGCAGCAGGACCGCCACTTCGGTGAGGCGGTGCTCGCCGCCGATGCGGAGCAGCGGTGCCACCCCGGCCCAGGACTCGGTCCAGGACTTGCGTGCGTGATCGTCGATGGCGGTGGCGGTGCTCAGTCCGTGCCGCCGGAGTCCGCGGCCGTCGGTGCGGTACGGGTCGATGTCGTCCAGGGGCACGGGGCCGATGCCGCGCCGCACGGCGGGCAGGACGTGCACTGGCAGCCAGCGGGGGTCGGCCGATCCGGTCGCCCCGTCCGGCTGCGCGTGCACGACGAGGGGCGACCCCGTACAGACCTGACGCAACGTCAGTTCGCCGTCGGAGAAGGCCGCCCCGACCGTGCCGGACGCTTCGGACGCGGCGCGGAGAGCGCCCAGGGTGGGCAGCGACAGGAACCCGTCGTGTTCGGCGAGCCGGGTCGTGAACGGGATTCCGGCCCGGATCGCGGCCGCGGCCGCCAGCGCGCTCAAGTGGTCCAGGTCTGCCCGGAGTTCGGGATGGGGGGCGCTCACGGACGCGGGGCCGGGGCCGGACAGGCCGCGCAGGCAGCGCTCCGCCCAGGGGCCTGTGAGGGGGTGCAGCAGAACGGTGCGTACGGCGGTCCGGTCTGCGCGTTCGGCCTGCTCCAGCAGCGCCCAGTCCTGGCGGAGGCGGTCGAGCGCGTGGGCCGGGAGGACGTCGGCGGGCGCCGCCTCGGCCGCGTCGAGCAGGGCCCGCAGCAGGACGAGCCGCCGGGTGTCCTGATCCCGTACGAGGACGCCGAGGGTGTCGGCATCGCCCTCGGTACGGCCGAGTTGACGCAGCATGCGGTCCGGGAGTGGGGGGATCATCGGCGTTCTCCTGCGGTCGCGTCGGACAGCCGGGCGGCGACATGGCGTACCAGCCGTTCGAGGTCGGCGCAGTAGACGGACGGGTTGGCAAAACCGTTCTCTGCGCGGTAGCGGTGTGCGTAGTGGCCGCCACCGCAGACGGTCAGCAGCGGGCAGGCGCGGCAGGCGGCGGCGAGCGCGTCGGTGCCTGCCCGGCGGGCCGCGACGCCGGGGTGGTGCAGGGCGTCGTCGAAGGTGTGGCGGAAGATGTCGAGCCCGGTGGCGGCGGCCGTGTCGTAGGCGGACTTGAGGGAGTCGACCTGTTCGATCGATCCGTCCGTCTCGACCACGATCGCGTCGACGGGGTCGAGGCCGAGGGACTCGGTGGCGCCGGGCAGGCCCAGCAGCAGGGCGATGCACTCCTCGAAGAGCCGGACCCGGGTCTCCCGCCGTCCGGTGCGCCACCAGCGGTCGAAGACGGTGATGAGCCAGTCGCCGTACGGGGTCGGGCGGCCGGGCGCGGAGCCGCCCGTGCGCGGCAGGCCCGGTGGGGGGTTCGTCCAATTGCCGTGCGGCAGCAGCAGGTCGATGGCCGGGGGGCGCAGGCCGAGCAGCGACTCGTACATCTCGACCGGATCCGTGCGGGGATCGACGACGGTGAGGATGCCCGCGTACGCGTCGGGGTGCCGGTCGGCGAGGAGCCGGGCGCCGCGCGAGGCAGCGGGCCAGGAGGGGCGTCCCGCGTGGTCGGTGCGCTGGGTGTTGTGGGTGGCCAGGCCGCCGTCGAGGCTGATGCCGATGCGTATGCCGTGCCGGGCGAGGGTGGCGGTGCGGGCCTCGGTGAGAAGGGTCGCGTTGGTCTGGACGGTGGTGTGGACGGTGCAGCCGGCGGGTGCCAGGTCGCGTACCCGGTCGGCGAAGGCGGCCAGCCGGCGGGCACCGGCGAGAAGGGGTTCGCCGCCGTGCAGGACGAGTGCGACGTGGCGCAGGCCGTGGGCCGCCGCGTGCTCGGCGATGCGGTGAGCGGTGCGGTCGAGGACGGCGGGTGCGGCGGCGGCCGGGCGGTCGCGCCAGGTGCGGTCGGGGCCCGCGTAGAGGTAGCAGTAGCGGCAGGCGAGATTGCAGCGGCCGTGCACCTTGACGATGAACTGCCCGAAGGAGGGCCGGAGTCGGTCGTGCCCGGCACGTGGGGGCGTTTCAGGCGTCGCTTTTCTAGACACTCCCGCACCCCCGTGCCGTTCGCATCCGCGGCACGGCCCCCGTCGCCGCCCCGAGGCGAGTATCCCTGGCTCGCCGCGGGGACAAACCCGTGCCCTGTCACGATGTCCTGTTCATCCGGGCCCCGGACCGAAATCGTGCGGCCCCGGCACCGTCCCCCCGGGGCCGGGCCACGGGGGGACGGAGGCGCGGCCCTCAGAAGGAGTTGTTGAACCCCCACAGCATCTCCCGCGGCTGCCCGACCCGGCCGCGCAGATCCGCGACCACCTCGGCGAGCACCGGATGGTCCAGCGTCCGCAGCGACCTGAGATCGAGCTCCAGCAGGTCCGGCAGCGCGTCCGGCCCGCCGGACGGACCGCTGTCTGGCATGTCCTTGTGCACCGGCTCGTTCATCACGCCTCCCCGTAACACCCCTCGTGCCCGCACCGGCGCGCTCGCCCTTGAGCGCCCGGCCGGGCCCGTGTCCCTGTCCCTGTCCCTGGTCACTTGTGCGCCGGCCCGGTTCCCCCGGGGCGGCCACCAATGTACGGATGCCCCGCAGGACCCGGGCTACGCCTTGCCGGACCTGCCGTCGCGCGGCGCCGGTCGTGCGCCGGTCGCACGGCGGCGGCACGCCTCCCGGCACCCCACGCCGCCCGCATCCCCCGACAGGCTCTCAGCGCTCCAGCTCCGCCAGCCGCTCGGCGGTCGCCGCGCCCGCCGAGCCGCCGCCGTCCGGCAGCTTGCGCCATTCCTGGCGGGCCGAACGGTACGCCTCGCGTGCGGCCCGGGGACGGCCCGCTCTCTCGTACGTCACGCCCCGCCAGTGGTCGGCCGTGGCCCCCAGCTCGACCGCTTGCCAGACCTGTTGCGGGCTGTCCAGCTCCTGCGCCGCCGTGCTCGCCGCCTCGGCCGCGCCCCGGAACGCGTCGGCCGCGTCGTCGAGCCGGGCCGGGCGCTGGAGCACCCGGGCGGCGTCCAGGCGGGCGCGGCCCAGTTCCAGCCAGCAGCCTGCACCGGTCAGCGGATCGGCCGCCTCCTGGGCCGCGAGGCCGAAGAGGTGCTCGGCCTCGCGGAGGTCGACCCGGTCCTCGGTGGCGCGGTGCCGGAGCATCAGGGCGCGGCCCAGCATGAGCAGCCGATCAGCCTGGCGGGTGCCGCCCGCCGCTGTCTCCGTACGGCAGTCGCGCAGCACCCGGATCGCGGCGCCGATGTGCGGGCGGCCGTCCGGCAGCCGGGCCCGGCGCAGCAGGGTGCCGCCCCATTCGGCGAGCAGATCGGCATGGGCCCGCGAGTCACGGGGGACGCCCCGGGCGGCGCGGGCGAACCAGTCGGCGGCGGCCACGAGTTCGTCGGGCTCGCCGGTGTGCTCGTACCGGGCGACGCGGACCCGGCCGGCCCTGATCCGGAGCGCGGCGAGCTGCCGCTGGTCGCGTACGGTCGCCAGGGCCTGCTCGACGAGTGTCGCGGCCTCGTCCGGTTCCTCGCCGGAGCCCAGCAGGGCGTCCACCAGATCCAGCAGGATGCGTACCTCGGTGCCCAGGGTGTGCCGGCCGCCGCCCTGTTCGAAGGCGGTGCGCAGGGAACGCGCGGCCTGGCCCGCGTACACCCGCGACTGTTCGGTGTCGACGGTGGCCCCGGCCAGCTTCAGCATGGTCCGTCCGTGCGCCAGTGGCAGGGTGGTGGGGCGGTTCTCCTGGTCGGGCCAGACGTCGGCGAACGCCTCCAGCATCCCGCACGCGGCCTGGAGCAGGGCGGTGTCGCCGTCGAGCCGCCACTGCGCCTCCAGGGCCCGGACCCGTTCCAGGGTCAGCCGGAGGGCCTCGGCGGGTTCCAGGCCGGGGGCCGAGCAGGCGGCCGTGTACTCGCGGTCGGCACGGCGCAGCAGCTCCAGCGCGCCGCGCCGGTCACCGCGCCGCCGCCGGTCGTCGGCCGCGACGTGCAACACCTTGGCCAGTACGGCGCGTTCGCGTACCGCTGCGGGGTGCGCGGCGGCCCGTTCGGCGGCGTACTCGGCCTCGCGGAGCAGCTCCGCGTCGCCCTGGACCTCCCACAGCCGCAGCACGCAGCGGGAGTACTCCGCCCACAGTCCTGGGTCGGTGTCCGGCTGCTCCTCGCGCACGGCGGCGCCGCGCAGCAGCTGTACGGCATCGATGAGGGACTGCACCATGCTGTCCGATTCGAACTGCCGCAAGAGGGCGCGGGCGCTCTCCACCGCGGTGTTCGGGGTCCGGACGGGGCTCGGGTGGCCACCGCGTCCGGTCTGCATCACGAACTGCTCGGGCAGGGGCATGAAACGCTCCAGTACGCGGACCGCGACCTCGGCGAAGGGGTGGGGGACGTGCGACCCGCCGCTTGCGCCGCTCTCCCCGTTCTCGCCACCCTCCTCGATCTCCCCGTCAGGTGCACCGTTCTCCATGGGGTCCGCGCCGGCGGTGGCCGGCGCCCGCAGGTGTCTGCGCTCGTGCCGGCGTTCGCCGAGCTGGGCGAAGGCCAGGGCCGGGAAGTTCGGCCCGCCCCTGCCGAACCGCTGCTCGATGTACTGCGAGCAGTGCTTGAGCACGAGCAGCGCCTCGTCGCGGCCCAGCGGGCCGAGCAGCGCGTCCCGGACGCCGGGCACGAATTCGTACCACTGCCCGTCGTGCTCGCCGCCGTCCTCGTTCCTGCTCCGCGACAGCAGCCCGCTGAGCAGCACCTCGGCGAGTTCGGAGGGGCCCGAGTGGGGCAGCATCGTGCGCTGCACCAGTTGCATCACCGGGAGGTGCAGCGGGGCCGCCGCGAGGTAGACGGCCAGTTGCCCGGCGGCGGGTGAGGCCGCCGAGCGGAAGCGGCTGACCAGCTGGAGCGGGGAGAGCCCGCCGCCCGAGCGCTGCGCGGCCGCCGCCGGCTGGTCGGCCCGCACCCAGCCGACCGCGCCGGAGATCTGTCCCGAGCCGGTGCCGGAGAGCAGCCGCGCCCAGGCCGCCAGCGCCCCTTCCACCGGCGGGAGAACGGGTACGGCGAGGGCCCCCGGGTGCACGGCGGGACCCGTACCCGGCTGCTCCACGACTTTGAGCACGGCGGCTCCGCCGGGTCCCTCGCCCCGCGACAGCGAGCCGTAGGTGACCGGCAGTCTGGTGCGGCTCCACATCCGCTGCGGCAGCGGCTGGAGCACGGCGGCCGGGGCCTGCGCGGCCAGCCGGTGCAGCAGCCGGTGGGCCCGGCCGCTGTGCCAGAGCGGACCGGCGCAGTCGCTGACCAGGACGGTGACCCGGCGGCCGGTCGGATCGCTCAGCCGGTCCGCGGAGTTCAGCGGCGCGGCGGCCGGGTCGGGGCTGCGGCTCACCGCGGCCGCGCCGTCGGGGCCCTGGTGCAGATAGCGAACCTGGACGTCCCGGAAGGCGCCCAACTGGCCGAATATTTGCTGGAGTTCGCCGAACATCCGGTCCCAAACCAGCATCGAGGACGAGGCGTCCATGACGCACTGCAGGATCGCCTCGCCCCGGGACACGCCGCGGAACACAGGAATGATCAACCCGCCCGCGCGGGCGCTGAGTTCGGCGGTCGCCGTTTCGTCGAGGGTGCTGCGCAGCGGCGGCGACGCGGGGTGGTAGCGCTGCAACGGCCTCAGCGCCCGCTGGAGTTCGAGGGGTGCCGGCAGTGCCGGGGCGGCGGGCACGCCGAAGGTGAGGGCGGCCGTGCGCCCCTTCCGGGCGGCACCCGGGCCCGGGCCCGTGCCCGACGGACCGCCGGAGCGGGCGCGGTCCGAGGGGCCGTTACGCGGCACGGGGTAGAGCGTGATCCGCCGGCCGGGGTCCCCGGGGTCCGCCCGCGGCACGGACTCGTCGTCCGGTACCTCGCGCGCGGGCTTCACGGCGTCGGGCCCGGGGGCCTCGGGCTGCCCGCTCGTCGGCGGCTCCGAAGAGAGGCCGACGGCCGGAACGTACCCCTGCTCCTCGGCGTCGGCGGGTGGTGCGTCCGGGTGGCGGGCCCAGCGGGCCAGCCAGAGCGCGTCGCGCAGCTGCTCGACGTCGGGGTCGAGCCCGGCCTCGCGCAGCCGCGCCACGAAGGCGGGGTAGAGCCCCGCGTCGTCGGCGCCACGCGCGTCGGGGTGGAGCCCCGCGTCGTCGGCGCCACGCGCGTCGGGGTGGAGCCCCGCGTCGTCGGCGCCACGCGCGTCGGGGGTGTCCTCGGGCTCCGCGCCCGCCATCAGCACATCACCTCGGCCGGTCGAGCCGCTGGATGAGCAGATCGGCGAGGCGGTCGCGGCCGGCCGGGGCGGCGGCGTCGGTGAGGTAGATGGCGTTCAGCAGCTGGTCCGTGGCGAGGAGTTCGCTGCGGGACCGCTCCAGGAAGTGGGCGATCAGGTCGTCCCCGGAGCGTGCGGCCTCGTCGCCGAGGTGGGCGCGTACGAAGGTGGCGAGGCGCTGGTGGTCGGGGCGCCCCAGCTCCAGATGGATGCAGCGGCGCATCAGGGGCGCCGGGAAGTCCCGCTCCCCGTTGCTGGTGAGCACCACGAACGGGAAGGAGGTGCACTGCACCCGGCCGCCCCGCACCGTCACCTTGTTGCCGTCGTCGTCGAGGACCGACGCCTCGCCGTCGGGCAGCCGGTCGGCGATCCGCTCCAGCTCGGGAATGCCGAACTCGCCCTCCTCCAACACGTTGAGCAGGTCGTTCGGCAGGTCGATGTCGCTCTTGTCGAGCTCGTCGATGAGCAGCACGCGGGGCCGGTCCGAGGGAAGCAGCGCGGTGCCGAGCGGTCCGAGCCTGATGTAACTGCCCACGTCGTCAGTGGCCGGGGTGCCGCCCGCTCCGGCCGCGGCGCTGTGGGCGGCGATCTGCACGTCCTGGAGCCGGGCGATCGCGTCGTAGTGGTAGAGGCCGTCCAGCAGTGACGTCCGGCTCACGATCGGCCAGCGCAGCACCCGGCCGAGCCCCAGCTCGTGGGCGACCGAGTGGGCCAGGGTGCTCTTTCCCGCGCCGGGGATTCCGGTGACGAGGAGCGGGCGCCGCAGATAGAGCGCGGCGTTGATCATTTCGAGTTCCTCGGCGCCCGGCCGGTGGAGTTCGGCGATGTGCCGGTGGCCGCCGAGGCGCCGGTCGGCCGAGCCGTCCCCGTCCGGCTCGTCGGGCGCCGGGGCGCCACGGCTCGCGAAATCGCGCCAGGGCGGTGGCGGCGGCAACTGCTCGATGCCTTCGTGCGGTTCGCCGGCCCCTCGGTAGATGAGCCACTCGCTGGGTTCACTCATAACGTGTTCCTCGTCATCACTCGTCCGCCAGGGGCAGCAGTCGAACGTGGTTCACCGTAGTCATCCGGGACACCCCCCGAAAGGGGGTTCACGGCGCCTGCAACAACGGTCCGGGCGGGGGCGGTTGCGGGTTTCCGTAGACCAGGGCGATGCCGTCCGACCAGAACATGTCGGGGCGGCCCTCGCACACCCCTTTTCTCAGTTCATGGATCTTCCGCGGAAGCCGGTCGGCCACGCCCGCCCCGTCGACCGTGTCGACGACCCGGAGGTGGAACTCCGTGCAGGACGCGGCCCGTTCGGCCCCGGGGCGCCGCCACAGGACCACGCCGAACCCGTCGTCGAGCACCCGGGCGAACCCCGCGACGCTCTGGGCGTCGGCCCGGCCGCCGTACCGGCAGAGGACCGGGACGGTCTCGTACGGCAGTCCGCGCAGCTTCGCCGTCACGGGCACGGGTACCCGCATTCCTTCGTCGCAGTCGAGGACGGCGGCCCGGGTCGGGCCGGTGTGGATGCGGTTCCAGCGCGCCTCGCGCTCCCGGACGGCGTCGTCGGACGGGGCGGGGCCGTCGTCCGAGCACCGGACGACCACCGGCCGCTGGACACCGAGGGGCCGGCTGTCCGCGGGCAGCTGCCACTTCTCGACCTCCAGGTCGAGCAGCGCCGGCGGCACCACCACCTCAAGGATCGCAGGGCTGTCGGGCTCGTCGCACATCCGGAACGCCTTCCCGAGGGAGGCGGCGAGCCTGGCCGGCAGTTCGTCGGCCCTGGTGCCCTGGTAGTTCTCGGTGACGGGCAGGTCGTCGGCGGTCAGACGGGCGACGACCCGCCAGTCGTAGTGGTCCGGCTGCCAGGCGCGGGGCTCCAGATGCAGCACGACGAACGTGGGGGCCCGCGCCGGACGGACCGGCTCGGCGGCCGGTTCGGGCGTCCGCAGGTGCTCGGTGCCCCGGGCGTACCGGCCCTGGTACCGGAGCCTGGCCATCTCTCGGCGGAATGGTTGTTTGAGCCGGTCTTTCGCGATCTCGCGCACCCAGTCCCACAGGGCGTCCTCGGCGAGCTGGGTGGAGGGCACCACATAGGGGCGTTCGGCGGCGATGGCGCTCATGCAGTAGCGCAGGAT
This sequence comes from Streptomyces sp. NBC_00012, assembly GCF_045040875.1. Classification (NCBI taxonomy): domain Bacteria; kingdom Bacillati; phylum Actinomycetota; class Actinomycetes; order Kitasatosporales; family Streptomycetaceae; genus Streptomyces; species Streptomyces sp. NBC_00012. The sequence continues at coordinate 2,989,059 of NZ_CP108309.1, forward strand.
CCGCTCCAGCGCCTCGTCGCCCTCGCGGGCGTCGTACAGGACGCCCAGCCCGTCGCGCCAGCCCCGGGGGGCCGGGACGCCGACGGTCCGGTATCCGTGCCCGAGGCCGCCGAGGATGTCGAGCAGGCTGCGGGTGCTGACCGGCGGAGGGAGCTTGGCGAGCCGCCCCAGCAGGTCGACGCGCTGCTGCGGGGTGAGCGCCGGGCCCGCCCCCGCGCCCAGGTCCCGCTGGACGTCCGCCCAGGTCTCCTCGTCGTCGACGGGGTTGTTGTGCCGGTCGGCGTGGTAGCGGTCGTGGGCGTGGAACACGGCCTGGTACGGGTCGTCGGACTCGGCCGTGGCGGACCCGGCCGGCACGGGCAGCGTGCGCAGCCGCTCCACGCCGATCGCCGTACCGCCGTTCGCGTCCATGGAGCGTGATTTGAGTACGCCGACGACCTCGCCCCGGGCCAGGTCGACGACGGGTCCGCCGGACATGCCCGCGTACAGCTGGCTCGCCTCGATCAGCACCTGTTCGTCGCCGTCGGCCCAGTCGTCGACGGTGCCCACCACCCGACACTCCCGGCCGAGCCGCTTGAGCGCTCCGGCCCCGCCGTCCGCCCAGCCCGCGAAGTAGTACGCCCCCCGGCTCATGCCCATGGAGCGCTCGCTGAGGTACACACAGGGGTGTTCGACGGGCCGGAGCAGCTGGATGAGCGCGAGGTCGGGGGCCGGCCAGCCGCCCGTGCCGGGCCGCTCCTCGGGCAGGGCCGCCACGACCGTGCCCCCGACCCGGACGGCGTCGCCGCCACGAGCGGGCTTGTAGACCACGTCCACCTGACGCCCCCTCCCCTCCATCGCCACGTGCGCGCACGTGAGGACCCAGCTCGGAGCGATGAAGAAGCCGCTCCCCAGGAAGTCGCCGTCGGATCCGTCAGGGGCATACCCGGGCTCCGGACGATGGATGCGCACGGTGGCGTCCTTCACGAGGCTCATCAGCGCGGATTCCGCGCCGCTCGGCCCCTGCCACGCGCCCCCGCCCGGCGGCCGCGTCACGATCCGCTTCCGTCGTCCGGCCCGCTGCCGCCCGCGTGCGCCGGTGCGCCGGTGGGTGCCCCGGCGGACGGATCGGGGGCGACCGCGCCGGCGGGCGGCGTCGACGGGACGGGCGGCGGTGCGAAGGGCGCGGGGGCGGGCAGCGGTGCGGAAGGCATGGCGGCGGGCGGGCCGGACGATGCGGCCGGCTGCGCGGGCGGCGGCGGGTCGAGGGGCGGCCCGCCGCCGTTCCACGTCAGCGTGACCTTGATGGACCCCTTGGCCTCGCCGTCCGCGAGCAGCCCGACGACCTTGCCGGACTTCGCGGTGAGCTCGATCCCGAACTCGACGCTGACCTCGTCGGGCCGCACTGCCCGCAGCGGCTCGGCGAGCGAACGCGCCACGCTGGTCACGACGCCCTGCAGGCTCTCGACCCGGGCCTGCACCCGGTCCGCGATGTTCCCGGCGCCGATGTCCGTGAACGACGGGCCCGATCCGGATTGCGCCAGCTCCTCGGCGCCGGAGATGCGCGCCCAGACCTCCGTACCGTCGGGCATCTCAATGCGCGTAATACGGGCGTCACTGTCACCCATGAAACCCCCCGTTCCCCAACTACCCGCAGGCTAACGGCAGTACGCGCCCGATGCGAGGTACATGGACGGGTACACGGACCAGGACGCGAGGGTGGTGCGGGGCGGTTCTCGGCGGGGTCGCGGGGGCGGTGGGGGCCGGCCCCGACGCGTCGCGGAACTGCCCGAACGCACGGCCCGGGGACCCGCTCCCGGCCTTCGTGGGGCTGCCACCAGGCATTAGGCTTGCCGCATGTACTTCACCGACCGCGGTATCGAGGAGCTGGAGAAGCGGCGAGGCGAGGAAGAGGTCACCTTCGAGTGGCTCGCCGAGCAGCTCCGTACGTTCGTCGATCTCAACCCCGACTTCGAGGTGCCGGTCGAGCGCCTCGCGACCTGGCTGGCCCGGCTCGACGACGAGGACGACGAGGACTAGGACTGGGGCTAGGACCAGGACTGGGGCTGGGGCTAGGACTGGGGCTGGGGCTGGGGCTGGGGCTAGGACTGGGGCTGGGGCTGGAGCCAGGGCGACTGGTCAACCGCGCCCGTCCGCGGGCTCCTCGGCGCCCCTGATCCGGTCGTAGGCGAGCCCGAGCGCCCCGTGCGCCAGCAGCAGCACCCCCGCCAGCACCCATCCGCCGCCGCGGCGTCTGATCCCCCAAAGGGTCAGCGGCAGTCCGGCCGCGAACTGGGCACCGGCCAGCATCCGGGCCCTGGGGCCGCGCATCCAGGGGCCGAGGCGGCTGTTCTCGACCACGTCGAGTTCGGCCTTCACCGGCTCCGCCTCGGGCCGGTCGTCGGCCGCCGCGTACAGCCGGTCGCCGGGCGTGTCCGGGGCCAGTCCGGGCGGCAGGATCAGCCCGATCCGGGTCAGTACGGCGAGCAGCCCGCGCAGCCGGATGCGCGCGTCGGCGTCCGGGTCCGGGCGGATCAGCTCTTCGAGGGCCTGGACATCCAGCACGGGGTCGAGGCCGAGGCGTTCGGCGAGCGTACGCATGGCCTCGTCCTCACCGGCCGGCGTGCCGTCCGCGAGCCAGACGTAGCCGACCGGGCGGCGGAATCCGGCGGCGAGTGCGCAGCCGGCCCGGTCGCCGTCCCACCACAGGGCGAGCACGGGCCACGTCGAGCCGACCGCGAGCGCGGTGATCCAGCCGGCCACGACCCGGTCGACCGGCTCCACCACGTCCGCGGCACCGGTCTCCGCGACCCCACCCTGCCAGGGCCTCCCCTCGGGCACGAGGACGGACCAGCCGTCTCCGGCGGGGGCGAGCAGCATCCGCTCGCGCAGCAGATGGGCCACCGGCCGTACGGTCTCCGGTTCGGCCCGGCACAGCAGCAGCGCCCCCGCGGGAGATGTCGCATTCATGACTCACACGCTAGGGCAATTTGCCCTCATTCGACGCCCTTTGACTCCCCGATGGTCCGCCCGCGGCATCGCGACGCGCCTTGACTTCCCCGATCCGCGATATATCGTGTTCCTCAAGAGATGCGATATATTGCGTCACGCCGCGCTCCCCAGGAGGTCAGATCCATGCCTGTGTCGACATGGGCCATCGCCGAGCCGCAGAAACTGACCTTCGACGACCCCGTGACGTCGCTCAACGTGCGCATCGTCGGCGGCACCGTCAACGTCGTCGGCACCGAGGAGCCGGCCGCCCGGCTGGAGGTCTCCGGGATCGAGGGACCGCCACTGATCGTGACCCTGGAGGACGGCACGCTCACGGTCGCGTACGAGGACCTGCCCTGGCAGAACTTCCTCAAGTGGTTCGACCGCAAGGGCTGGCACCGTAGCGCGGTCGTCTCGCTCGCCGTCCCGGACGGGTCGGCGGTGGAGGTCGGTGTCGTCGGCGCGGGCGCCGTCGTCTCCGGGATCCGTGGGCGCACCGACGTACGGGGCGTCACCGGCGACACCACACTCGTCGGGCTCGCCGGGCCGGTGCTGGCCGACACGGTCTCGGGCAGCGTGGAGGCCCAGTCGGTCACCGGTGAGCTCCGCTTCCATTCGGTCTCGGGCGATCTGACGGTCGTCGAGGGCGCCGGGGCCTCGGTACGGGCCGAATCGGTCAGCGGCAACATGGTGCTGGACCTGGACCCGACCGGGAGGCCCACGGACATCCGGCTGACCACGGTCTCCGGCGAGGTCGCCATCCGGCTGCCGCACCCGGCGGACGCGACGGTCGAGGCCAACACCGCGAGCGGCTCCGTCTCCAACGGGTTCGAGGACCTGCGGGTCAGCGGCCAGTGGGGCGCGAAGAAGATCACCGGCACGCTCGGCGCCGGGACCGGGAAGCTGCGCGCGACGACCGTCTCGGGATCGATCGCCCTGCTGCGCCGCCCGCCGGCCGAGGACGGCCCGTACGATGCCGAGCCGACCGGAAAGGTGCTCTGACATGCCCCCCGTATTCGCCCATGGCCGCCTCCGCCTCTACCTGCTGAAGCTCCTCGATGAGGCCCCTCGCCACGGGTACGAGGTGATCCGGCTCCTGGAGGAGCGCTTCCAGGGGCTGTACGCCCCCTCGGCGGGCACCGTCTATCCGCGCCTCGCCAAGCTGGAGGCCGAGGGTCTCGTCACCCATGCCACCGAGGGCGGCCGCAAGGTCTACTCGATCACCGAGGCGGGCCGGGCCGAACTGGCCGGCCGCACGGGCGAACTGGCCGATCTGGAAATGGAGATCCGGGACTCCGTCTCCGAACTGGCCGCCGAGATACGGGACGACGTACGCGGCGCCGCCGGCAAGCTGCGCAGCGAGATGCGGGCTGCGGCGCACGAAACCAGGCACACCGGCTCGGGCTCGGGCTCCGGCTCCGGCTCCGGCCACAAGGGCGACCGGGAGTCCGCCTTCGGCGACCTCGGGGACTTCGGTGACAAGGAGGCCTGGCGCGCCGCCAAGGAGGAGCTGCGCAAGGCCAAGCAGGAGTGGAAGGAGCAGGCCCGCCGGGCGAAGGATGAGTCCCGCCGCGCCCGTGAGGACGCCCAGCAGGCCCGCCGCCAGGCCAAGGAGGCCCAGGACAGGGCTCGCGAGCAGATGCAGAACGCCGCCCGGCAGGTCCAGGAGCACTTCGCGCGGGGCGACTGGCCCTCGGGCGTACGGGAGGGGCTGGCCGAGATCACCGGACAGCTCGGCGGCTTCGCCAGGACGGGCGGCTGGGCTCCTTACGTCAAGCCGGAGCCGGCCGGGGCCGACGCCGACTGGGGCAAGGACACCCCCCGCACCGGCGACCCGGCCCGCGACCTGGACCGGCTGCTCGACCGCTTCCGCGACGACATCCGCGACACGGCCCGCGACCGCGGCGTCACGGAGGAGCAGCTCACGGAGGCCCGCCGCCACCTGTCGACGGCGGCGGCCCACATCGGGGCGCTGCTGCGGAAGGGCGACGACGGCCAGAAGTGACCGGGCGGGGGGTGGCCGGAGGGTCCGGGTTCAGCCCGCCTCCTCGAACCGCTCCTCCTCCCCTCCCCCGTACAGCGCACGGGTCACCGTCCCGTACGTCGCGCCATGTGCGGCGAGTACGTCGGCGGCCACTCCGGGGCAGGCGGTGAGCGCCAGGAGGAGGTGCTCGTCGCCGATGAAACGGTCCCCGCGCCCCGCCGCGATCCGCAGCGACCGCGTCAGGACGCCCTTCGCCCCGCGGGTGAACGGGCGGCGCCCCGAGCCGCGCCGCCGGGCCCGGTCCAGTGCACCCTCCCCGTGGACCTCCTCGACGCGGGCGACGATCTCGGTCACGTCGATGCCGAGTCCGGCGAGCGCGTCCGTGTCCGCCCGGGTCAGTCCGCCGCGGCGGCGGGCCGTGGCCAGTTCGGCCTCGACGGCCGCGCGGCGGTCCACGAGGCCCAGCGAGGCGACGGCGAAGGCGGCCCGCCCCTCCTGCCGGTCCAGCAGCGCGAGCAGCAGATGCTCCTCGGTGATGGATGCCGCGTCGGTCCGTTCGGCATGGGTCACGGCGCCGGTCACGACTCCCCGGGCGCCTTTGGTGAATCGTTCGAACATCACTGCCTCCCGTACTTCTTGTGCACGGCCTGCCTGCTGACGCCCAGTTCGGCCGCGATCTCCTGCCACGACCAGCCCTGCACGCGGGCACTTCTGACCTGTACGGCTTCGAGCTGCTCCAGCAGCCGGCGCAGTGCGGCGACCGCCCGCAGCCCCACCCGCGGGTCGCGGTCACCGGCTCGCGCGGCGAGATCCGTCGCTTCAGTCATGGTGTCAACGTAGGTTGACACACCCCGCCTGTCAACCTTGATTGACGGGTGGGGTGTGTCGACGCGTGGCGCGCGGGCCGCTCAGCCGCGCCCCGTCCCGGTCGCCGTCACCGTGACGCGTGCCCCCTTCCGGGCATGGACGCGCACCTCTCCCCCGTGCCGGCGGACCTCGGCGCGGCCGTCCACCGAGACCCGCCACCGCCCGGCGGTCGGCGGCAGCGAGATCTCCGTGGTGCCGCGGCGGCCCGCCGTATAGATGAGCCGGTAGACGCGCGCGCTGTCGTCGTACGTGTCGGAGTGGACGGTTCCGGCGACGGCGGGTGCGTACGGTGTGGCGGTCCGCTCCTTGTTGGCCGCGAAGGCGCCGTTCTCGTCCAGGGCGCAGTAGCCGCCGCCGTAGCACCACACATAGCCCGCCCACCCCGAGCTGTAGCGGCTCAAGGAGGCCATCGCGTCCCGGTAGAAGCGGCCCATCTGCGGGAGCCTGTTGTTCAGCGGGCCCCACTCGCCGACGACGACCGGGATCCGCTGCTGCTTCGGGTACGCGGTGACGGCCGCCTCGTACGACTCGATCCAGCCGGCCGCCGGGTCGTAGTCGGCACCGGCCTCCATCGCGGTGTTGTAGAAGTGCGGGGCGTAGACGGTCCGGTGGTCCCTGATCGCTCCCAGTCCGGTTGGCACGCCCTCGCCGACGATGGGGGTGGGCTCGACGAACAGCCAGTTGTCGCGGTCGGCCGAACGGACCGCACGGGCCAGCCGGTTGTACATCGGGGTGAGCTGCCGGGCCTCGATGCGGCGGGCGGCCGCCGGCAGGTCCTCGCCCTGGCCGAGCTCCCCCATCGGCTCGTTGATCAGGTCGTAGCCGAGGACGGCGGGGTGGCGCCCGAAGCGCTCGGCCACGACCTGCCACATCCGCGCCTGGGCGCGCTGGAGGTCGGCGTCCTCGTAGAGGTGGGTGAAGGCGCGCTGCACGGCGGGCTCGAAGTACTCCGAGAACCAGTCGTCGGGGTGCGGGGTGAAGGGCAGCCCGTCGGTGCGGGTCGCCCAGGCCGGGATGCCGCGGTGGCCGAACGCCGGGCCGAACACGTCCTGGTGGGCGTCGAGCAGCACCTGGATGTCGTACTTGCGCGCCCAGTCCAGGACCCGGTCGATCCGGCGCAGATACTCGGCGCTGTAGTGGCCCCGGCTCGGCTCCAGGTCGTCCCAGAAGAAGAGCAGCCGGGCGAAGTTGAAGCCCTTGGCCCGCAGATCGCGGAAGTGTTTCTCGGTGATGGCGGTCAGTGCCTGGTCACCGCTGTTCGCCTTGTCCTCGACGTTCCAGCCGCGCAGGGTGAGCGTGCGGCCCCCGTCGTCGGTGAGGCGGGGGATGCCGGCCCGTTCCGGTGGCGCGGGGTGTGCGTCGGCGGCGGGGGCGGGGGCCCCCGCCGCGAGCACGAACGAAGTGACGACCGAGGTGAGTACGCTGCCCATCCGCATCCGTATTCGCATGGCGCAGATCAGAGCAGCTCACCCCGCACTCCTCAAGGGCAGGTGAGCACAATCTTTCCGAACTGGTCGCCCGCCGCGAGCCGTTCGAACCCTTCGCGGGCCCGGTCCAGCGGCAGCACCTCGTCGATCACGGGCCGCACACCGGTGGTCGCGCAGAACGCCAGCAGGTCCTCCAGCTCGTCCTTGGAGCCCATGGTCGAGCCGACGACCTTCAGCTCCAGGAAGAAGATCCGGGTCAGCTCTGCGTGCGAGGGCCGGTCGCCGCTGGTCGCGCCGGAGATGACGAGCGTGCCGCCCGGGCGCAGCGACTTCACTGAGTGGGACCAGGTGGCCGCGCCGACCGTCTCGACGACCGCGTCGACGCGCTGCGGCAGCCGCGCGCCCGGCTCGAACGCCTCGATCGCGCCGAGCTCGACGGCACGCTTGCGCTTGGCCTCGTCGCGGCTGGTGGCATAGATCCGCAGGCCGGCCGCCCGGCCGAGCACGATCGCGGCGGTGGCGACACCGCCGCCCGCCCCCTGGACGAGGACCGAGTCGCCGGGGCGCACCCCGGCGTTGGTGAAGAGCATCCGGTACGCGGTGAGCCAGGCGGTCGGCAGGCAGGCGGCCTCCTCGAAGGTGAGCTCCTTCGGCTTGGGCAGCACGTTCCAGCTGGGGACGGTGACCTGCTCGGCGAAGGTGCCCTGGTAGCGCTCGGTGAGGATGGAGCGGGGTTCCTCCGGGCCGACGCCATGACCGGTCTGGCCGATGACGGAGTGCAGGACGACCTCGTTGCCGTCCTGGTCGGTTCCGGCCGCGTCGCAGCCGAGAATCATCGGCAGCTTGTCCTCGGCGAGGCCGACGCCGCGCAGGGACCAGAGGTCGTGGTGGTTGAGGGAGGCTGCCCGGACGTTGACGGTGGTCCAGCCGGGCCGGGCCTCGGGGGCGGGGCGTTCGCCCAGCTCAAGGCCGTTGAGTGGCTGGTCGCGGTCGATGCGGGATGCGTAGGCGGCGAACATGGCCCCGACGATAGGCCGGGGCGGGGCCGGGCGTAACCGGCCGCCTGTGTGACGCGCGCCGCGCGGGGTGGAACCGGCCCCTCCGGCGTTTGAGGAGCGGGGTCGGGGGCGGAGCCGGCCGCAGGCACCCCTTATCCGTGCCCCACTCCGCCCCGCCCCACCGACTCAGCGCCGGGCCACGCCCTCCGCCCGCGCGGCGGCGGCCACCGCGGCCGTCACCGCCGGTGCCACCCGCTCGTCGAACGGCGACGGGATCACGTAGTCCGCCGCGAGCTCGTCGCCCACGACGTCGGCCAGCGCGTTCGCCGCGGCGATCTTCATGCCCTCGGTGATCCGGGAGGCCCGGACCTGGAGTGCGCCCGCGAAGATGCCGGGGAAGGCCAGCACGTTGTTGATCTGGTTCGGGTAGTCCGACCGCCCGGTCGCCACGACGGACGCGTACTTGTGCGCGATGTCGGGGTGGACCTCGGGGTTCGGGTTCGCCATGGCGAAGACGAACGCGCCGGGGGCCATCGAGGCGACGGCCTCCTCGGGGACCGTACCGCCGGAGACGCCGATGAAGACGTCCGCGCCTGCCAGCGCGCTCTCCAGCGGACCGGAGATACCGGCCCGGTTGGTGAGCTCGGCCAGCTCGCGCTTGACCTCCGTGAGGTCCTCGCGGTCCCGGCTCACGATGCCCTTGCGGTCGGCCACGGCGACGTCGCCGAGCCCCGCCCCCAGCAGGAACTTCGCGATGGCCACGCCGGCGGCGCCGGCGCCGGAGATGACGGCGCGCAGGTCGCCGAGGCTCCGGCCGGACAGCTTCGCGGCGTTCCGCAGGGCCGCGAGCGTCACGACTGCGGTGCCGTGCTGGTCGTCGTGGAAGACCGGGATGTCGAGCCGCTCCTGGAGCTTGCGCTCGATCTCGAAGCAGCGCGGCGCCGAGATGTCCTCCAGGTTCACGCCTCCGAAGGACGGCGCGAGCCGGACGACGGTCTCGACGATCTCGTCCGCGTCGGTGGTCGCGAGCGCGATCGGCACCGCGTCGACGCCGCCGAACTGCTTGAAGAGGATCGCCTTGCCCTCCATCACCGGGAGGGACGCCTCGGGTCCGATGTCACCGAGACCGAGAACCGCGGTGCCGTCCGTCACGACGGCGACGACCTGCGATTTCCAGGTGTAGTCGTGGACCAGGTCGGGATTCTCCGCGATGGCGCTGCACACCTTGGCGACGCCGGGCGTGTACGCGAGGGACAGGTCGTCCTTGTCACGGATGGGAACGGTGGCCTGCACGGCCATCTTCCCCCCGCGGTGGAGAGCGAAGGCCGGATCGAACGGCTCATCGGTGGTGCTGTCAGTGGTGCTGTCGCTGCGAGGATTGACGATCTCCGCTGCCATGGTGTTGACCCCTTAAGTCTTCATCGTTTGAGGGTGGCCACTCCTGGTTGAGGAGGGGTGGGCGGGCACCGCGTACGTGCCCCACGTCGGCGGTTGGCCCGCCCCGGCAGGGGGAAATACATACGCGCGGGCGCGCCGCACACGCGCCCTGAGCCCCGGATGAGGGGTGTAAAGGTCTTTCTTACCGGACGAACCGCTTCATGGACGAGTCCATATCGGTTCGGTGACGTGACTCATAGTCGAATATCTGGACAAGTCCGCCAAGCGACAAAAGTGTCCACCAGTCGAGACGCGCCGCAGATCTTCCGGCGCGATGATGGAATCCCCACAGATGGTCCGGCCCTGTGTACCGGCCTCGTGAGGTTCGGGGATCGCCCGTTATCTGATTTTGACACGATCGGCGACCAATTTGAGCCAGTCCGAATGGCAAGATGCCCTAATCCCACAGGGGGGCGACATCCGAAGTCGTGTGTCCATACCGCCTGGTAACACCACCCTCACCTGCCGGAGGCACCCCGATCATGACCGCAAGCACCACTCGTCGCACGGCCGCGAAATCAAGGATCGCAGCGGTTTGCGCCATCGCGGTCGCCGGCACGATGCTGCTGGCCGCCTGCGGCGACCAGACCAAGAACGGCCCGCGGAACAACTCGGCGTCGGCCCAGGCCCCGCTCGCTGATCTCCTGCCCAAGGAGATCAAGGACAAGGGCGTCATCAAGGTCGGTTCAGACATCGCTTACCCGCCGGTCGAATTCAAGGACAAGTCCGGCAACACGGTCGGCATCGACCCCGACATCGGCGCCGCGCTCGGCAAGCAGCTCGGCGTGACCTTCCAGTTCCAGAACGGCACGTTCGACACGCTGATCACCGGGCTGCGCTCCAAGCGCTACGACCTGGCGATGTCGTCGATGACCGACACCAAGGACCGCCAGCAGGGCATCGACTCCGAGACGAAGAAGAAGGTCGGCGAGGGCGTCGATTTCGTCGACTACTTCAACGCCGGCGTCTCGATCTACACCCGGAAGGGCGATGACCAGGGAATCTCGTCCTGGGCCGATCTCTGCGGCAAGAAGATCGCCGTCCAGCGCGGCACCGTCTCGCACGACCTCGCCAAGACCGAGTCGAAGAAGTGCCCGGCAGGCAAGTCGATCGCGATCGAGACCTTCGACAACGATCTGGAGGCCCAGACCCGGCTGCGCAGCGGTGGCGCCGACGCCGGCTCCTCCGACTTCCCGGTGGCCGCGTACGCGGTGAAGACCTCGGGCGGCGGCAGGGACTTCCAGATCGTCGGCGAGCAGGTCGAGGCCGCCCCGTACGGCATCGCCGTCGCCAAGGGCAACGACCAGCTGACCAAGGCCGTCCAGGCGGCCCTGAACGCGATCATCAAGAACGGCGAGTACGACAAGATCATCTCGAAGTGGGGCGTGGAGGCCGGCGCGGTCACCGAAGCCAAGCTGAACGGCGGATCCTGAGCAGGCACCGGCGCTGAAAGGTTCTTCCTGTGACTGACATCAAGAAGACGGGCCTGGCCGACCAGCCGCCCATACCCCCCACTCCGTCCTTCGGACCCGAGGCGATCAGGGCCATTCCGGTCCGGCACTACGGCCGGTACGTCTCGGCCGTCGTCGCCATCGCGGCATTCGCCGCGATCGTCTACGCCTTCAGCCAGGGCAAGATCAACTGGGGTGCGGTCCCTGACTACTTCTTCGACGACCGCATCCTCAAGGGTGTCACCCAGACCCTGCTGCTGACCGCCCTGTCCATGGTCATCGGCATCGTCGGCGGCATCCTGCTGGCCGTGATGCGGCTGTCGAGGAACCCGGTGACCTCGTCGATCGCCTGGTTCTACATCTGGTTCTTCCGCGGCACCCCGGTCCTGGTCCAGCTGTTCGTCTGGTTCAACCTGGGCCTGGTCTTCGAGTACATCAACCTGATGCCGATCTACAAGGACTACTGGTCGAGCTTCATGACGCCGCTGCTGACGGCGCTGCTCGGCCTGGGTCTGAACGAGGCGGCCTACATGGCCGAGATCTGCCGTGCGGGGCTGCTCTCGGTCGACGAGGGCCAGACGGAGGCGTCGCACGCGCTGGGCATGAGCCACGGCAAGACCCTGCGCCGCGTCGTGATCCCGCAGGCGATGCGGGTGATCGTGCCGCCGACGGGCAACGAAGTGATCAACATGCTCAAGACGACGTCGCTGGTGGCGGCCGTGCAGTTCTACGAGCTGTTCAAGTACGCCCAGGACATCGGGCAGGGGTCCGGAGCCCCGGTCGAGATGTACTTCCTGGCCGCGGCCTGGTATTTGATCATGACCTCGGTGCTGAGCATCGGCCAGTACTACCTGGAGCGGTACTACGCGCGCGGTTCGAGCCGCAACCTGCCGCCCACCCCGTTCCAGAAGGTCAGGGCCAACCTCCTGTCCATCGGCCGCCCGAAGGGGGGCATGGCATGACCGCCACCGCCATGGTGAAGGCCGAGGGCGTCCACAAGTCCTTCGGCGCCGCGCACATCCTCAAGGGCATCGACCTGGAGGTCGCGCCCCGGGAGGTCTTCTGCCTGATCGGCCCGTCCGGTTCCGGCAAGTCGACGTTCCTGAGGTGCATCAACCACCTGGAGCAGATCAACGCCGGCCGGCTGTACGTCGACGGCGAGCTGGTGGGCTACCGCCAGAAGGGCGACAAGCTCTACGAGCTCAAGGACAGCGAGGTCGCGCTGAAGCGCCGGGACATCGGCATGGTCTTCCAGCGCTTCAACCTCTTCCCGCACATGACGGCGATCGAGAACGTCATGGAGGCCCCCGTCCAGGTCAGGCGCGAGTCCAAGGCCGTCGCGAGGGCCCGGGCCGAGCGGCTGCTGGACCGGGTCGGCCTCGGCGACAAGGCGAAGAACTACCCCTCCCAACTCTCCGGCGGACAGCAGCAGCGGGTGGCCATCGCCCGGGCCCTGGCCATGGAGCCGAAGCTGATGCTCTTCGACGAGCCGACGTCGGCGCTCGACCCGGAGCTGGTGGGAGACGTCCTGGACGTCATGCGCGGTCTCGCGGAGGACGGCATGACGATGGTCGTCGTGACCCATGAGATGGGCTTCGCCCGCGAGGTCGGCGACGCGCTGGTCTTCATGGACGACGGCGTGGTGGTCGAGTCCGGCCACCCGCGCGACGTGCTGACCAACCCGCAGCACGACCGGACGAAGTCGTTCCTGTCGAAGGTGCTGTAGCAGCAGAGGGAGGGGCGGTACGGAGCCGAGAGTTCCGTACCGCCCCTCCTCCGCGCCCGCCGTCCCCTACTTCTTCGGCAGCATCTCCGGGCTGAGCAGCAGCTCCCGCAGCTGGGCGCGGGTCAGCGGCGGCGTCTTCAGGAGCGGGCCCTGCGCCCGCTCGCCCTTGAAACCGGTGCTGTCACGGACGGCCAGCACCCCGCCGCCCTTCAGGGTGAGCCGGCCGACCAGTTCCTTCCCCCACTGCGGAGTGACCCCGTAGTTCATCGGGTCGCTCCAGGTCGTCAGCACCCGTCCGTCCGGCAGCTCCTCGTTCACGCAGTCCGGCATGCCCGGCATCCCCTGGGCGGGCTTGCACGGGTCGTCCCCCCCACCGGGGTTGCCGGTGTTCATGTAGCCGATGACGAGATAGCCGACACCGCCGTCCTTGCGTACGGAGAAGTGCCCGTCCAGCGGCCCCTGGAGGTGCGGCATCTCCCGCTCGGAGGTGTCCCCGTCGCGGATGACGGACAGCGAGACCTGATCGATGTCCCCGACGCCCTCGGGCAGCACCTTCGCCAGCTGCTTCGCCCGGCCGCCGTTCCCGACCAGCTCGACCGGCGCCGCCACGGTGGTCTCCTGCGTGTCGCCCTTCGGTGCCAGGTTCGGCACGACGACGGCTCCGGCCGCGACCGCGGCGACCGCCGCGACCGAGACGGTGACCCGGCGCCGCAGCCGTACCCGGGCGGCCCCGGCGTACACCGTCCGGGTGGTGGTGGCCGGCTGTCCCGCGTCGTCCGCGGCCCGCCCCAGCAGCTCGTGCACGTCGTTGCTCATACCAATTCCTCCGCCATCTCGGCGCGCAGCGCCGCCAACCCCCGAGCCGCGTGGCTCTTGACCGTGTTCTCCCGCATCCCGAGCAGTCCGGCCGTGGCCTCGACGCTCAGGTCCTCCCAGTAGCGCAGGACCAGTACGGCCCGCTGCCGGTCCGTGAGCCGGGCGAGTGCCGCCCGCACCGCCAGGCCGGTGTCCGTGTCCGGCGCCAGGTCGGCGCGGTCGGGCAGTTCGCCGTAGGACTGTTCGCGCCGCCAGAACCTGCGGCGGGATGCGATGAAGGTGTTGATCAGCGTCTTGCGCGCGTACGCCTCGATGTCGTCGAGCCGTCCGTACCGCCGCCCCCCGAGCACCACCTTGACCAGCGTCGCCTGGACCAGGTCATCGGCCTCGTGCCGGTCGCCGCAGAGCAGATACGCGCTGCGGAACAGCGCGGTACGTCTGCCTTCGACGAAGGCGTGCAGCGCGGCATCGTCTTCGATCCGCATCGTCGGCGCCCCTCTCCGGGTCCGCGGGTGCGGACCGTCTCACCCTTCCAGTGCGGTGGGGTGCACGGCGGGTTGCAGCAGACACCGGGAAATGGATCACGGGCGGTACGACCCGAGGCCGTACCGCCCGTCCCTTCCCGTACGCCGCTACTTCACGGCGAGCACCAGGGTGTCCGAGGGCGAGGCCCAGACGGTCCGCGCCTCCCCGAATCCCGCCTCGCGCAGGGTGTCGATGTGCCACCGCACGGGGGGCATGTCACCGTCCGCGTGCTCGCCGTAGATCTCGTACCGCTCGGCGGTCGGCCCGGCGAGGACCGGGTCCTTGGCGGCCAGCGCCCACCAGTCGGCCCAGTCGAGCGCGCCCGCGGCCCTGGCACGGTCCATGGCGGCGTGCCGGTGGGCACGTTCGGCCGCGTTGATCCGGGGCGTCGCGGTGTCGATCATGTGGTCCGCGTTCATGAACACCCCGCCGTCCCGGACGAGCCCGCCGATGTGCCCGTAGAGCGCGGCGAGCGGTTCGGTGTGCAGCCAGTGCAGGGCGGTCGCGGTGAGGACGGCGTCGTACGAGTCGTACGGCAACCGCCCGGCCCAGTCCGGGTCCTTGAGGTCGGCGGTGACGAAGCTGACGCGCTCGTCGCCGTCGAAGTGGCCACGTGCGATGGCGAGCAGCGCCGGATCGAGATCCACGCCGGTACTGGTGGCTTCCGGGAACCGCTTGAGCAGCCGGTCCGTAATACTTCCCGTACCGCATGCGAGATCCAGCACCCTCGGCCGCGGTCCCACCAGGGCCTCGACCATGTCCAGCATCACCCGGAACCGCTCCTCGCGGTCGGGCATGTACCACTCCTGCTGCCGGTCCCAGCTCTCCTGCCAGGCCCGCCAGTCCGTACCCATCGATGTCTCAGCCACCAGGAACCTCCATGTAATACCCTGGACCTTAAAAGGCCCATTACATCGTTCGCCGCACCGACCATAGACCGACGCCGTAAGGACTACAAGTGGAACTGGCCTATTACTCGGATTACGCCGTCCGTCTGGTCAACACCGAGGAGCCGGCCCGCAACAAGGACTCCCTCACCTCCGTGGAGGCGGTCCGCGAGCTGTTCGGCGCCAACGGCCAGGCGGCCCGGCGGGCGACCGACGCGGACGTGACCCGCTTCAGGTCGGTACGGGCACGGCTGCGCTCGGTCTTCGAGGCGGCCGACGGCGGGGACGAGACACTCGCCGTCGACCTGCTCAACTCACTGCTGCTGGAGTTCCCGGTCAGCCCGCAGATCTCCGGCCACGAGACCCGGGACGAGGACGGAAAGCCGGACTGGCACATGCATCTGGCCGACCATCCGTCCAACGCGACGGCCGGGTACGCCGCCATCGCGGCGATGGGCCTCGCCTTCCACCTCACCTCGTACGGGGTCGACCGGCTCGGCCTGTGCGAGGCAGCGCCGTGCCGCAACGCCTACCTCGACACGTCCACCAACCGTTCCCGCCGCTACTGCTCGGACCGCTGCGCGACCCGCGCCAATGTGGCCGCCTACCGGGCCCGCAAGCGCCTGGAGACGGAACGGGCGGCCGACACCGGCCGCAGCGCGGAGACCGCCCAGGTCACCACACCCCGCACCGACCGCTGATCCTTCTTCAGCGGCCGGTAGCGCGCCCGGACCCTGGCCAGTACGAACTCCTCGGGCACCGTCCCGTAGTCCGTGCTGTCCCCGCCCGCGAAGGTGTTGTCGGCCAGCACCCACCAGCCGCCCCGGCGGCGCTCGGCGGCCCGCTTGACGACCAGCAGGTCCTGCTGGAACGGATGCCGCAGGATCACCACGTCCCCGGGGCGCACCACCGCCCCGTACTGCACCAGCAGCCAGTCGCCGTGATGGAGCGTGGGCACCATCGACGGCCCGGTCACCTCCACCACCTGGAACGGCACACGCGCCGCCAGCCCCCGCCCGGGCTGTTCCTGCGTCAGCTCAGGCACCTCCGGCACCTCCCGCATCTCTCCGGCACCTCCCCGGTCCGTCCAGTACACCGTCCCGTACAGCGTTCCGTACATTCGGCCACTGGTCTCATACTCGCCCTGGACTTTTGGCCTAAGCCCATGGGGGCACCCACGGAAACACGTCTCTCACGGAGTAATGTCCCACCTGAGAAGACGATCACGAGGAAGGACAGCTCAATGCTTTCCCGCCTGTTTGCCCCCAAGGTGAAGGTCAGCGCCCACTGCGACCTGCCCTGCGGCGTGTACGACCCGGCCCAGGCCCGCATCGAGGCGGAGTCCGTCAAGGCCGTCCAGGAGAAGTACCAGGCCAACGAGGACCCGCACTTCCGGGCCCGCGCGGTGGTCATCAAGGAGCAGCGCGCCGAGCTCGCCAAGCACCACGTCTCGGTGCTCTGGAGCGACTACTTCAAGCCCCCGCACTTCGAGAAGTACCCGGAGCTGCACCAGCTGGTCAACGACGCCCTGAAGGCGCTGTCGGCCGCGAAGGCCTCCACGGACCCGGCGACGGGCCAGAAGGCGCTGGACTACATCGCCGAGATCGACAAGATCTTCTGGGAGACGAAGAAGGCCTGACCCCCGGTCAGGCTTCCTCGACCGGCGATCCCTCCGACCGCCGGTCTCCCCGCCCGCACCCGGCCCGCAGGCCGCCGAACACGGCGTCCTTGGCGGTCCGGGTGCGGGTTTCTTTGCGTGGAGGCGAGTGGGCGTTGCTGCTTCGATGGCCGCGCCGCAGGGTGCGCCCGAAGAACTCAGGTCACGACCTCGCCGACCTGAGCCGAGTGCCGGGAACCGTCGGCCTCCGGCCGGCCGGTCCTGACGGTGAGCCCGCAGTACCCGATGAAGTCGCCCACATCGCGACGGACGACGGCCAGCAGAGCGATGCCTGTCCGTGCCGACGCGACGCGCTCGTCCTCGATCATCCGGCGGTCGCGCTCGATCGACGGCATGCCGTCGCCCCGTTCGGCGACGAGCCCGCGATGGGCGCCGATGTCGGACTCGGTCCACGGACGCAACGTCAGCCGGGCGGTTTCGAGTTGGCACGACATCGGCGGATACGGCACGGCGGCAGTCTATCGACGCCGCCCTCGGCGGTCCGGGTGCGGGCTTCTTCGTGTCTGCCGGTCAGGTCGCGGCGGCAGGGCCCGGCGGCAGGTGGACCGTCATGATCAGGTGGCAGGTCCCGGTGCCGGAGCCGCGGTACGTGTGCGGGGAGTCGCCGTCGAAGGTGGCGGTCTGTCCGGCCTCGACGGGGTGCTCGACGCCGTCGACCACCAGGGTCATCCTGCCGGAGGTGACGCTGATGGTTTCGGTGACTCCGGCCTGGTGAGGGTGGCTGGGGTACTCCTCGCCGGGCTCCAGTCGCCAGCGCCAGATCTCCACCGGGGCCGGGCCCGAGGTCGTGAGCATGAGCCGGGCCTCGCCGCCCTGCGGTCCGGTCCACAGGGGGGCGACGGCTTCGGCGGCCACGACGCGGACGCGGCCCTCGGACGGTCCCTGCATCAGGGCTGAGACCGAGATGCCGAGGGTGTCGGCCAGCCGGACCAGGGTGGCCAGGTTGGGGTTGCCCTGGGCCTTCTCCAGCGCCACCAGGGCCCCCTTGCTGACCTGGGCGCGCCGACCGAGTTCGTCCAGGGACAGGCCCGCGCGGGTGCGGGCCGCCCTGACGTTGTACGCGACCGTCCGCAGGGCTGCGGCCGTCTCGGCCATCTGATCTCCATCCTCGCCACGGACTACTGCAATGAACCGTGCGGTCGTTTGGTTGACAACGACCGGTCGATCCGTTGTACGGTTCGGTCGTTCCAATAATGGTAAGGGATGTGCTGTGATCGCTCTGCTGCTGGCTCTGGGCAGCTCACTCGCATACGGGTGCGCCGACTTCCTCGGCGGCCTCGGTGCCCGCAAGGCCCATGTCCTGCGTACCGTGATGATCGCTGCCCCGGCCTCGCTCGCGGTCGAGCTGATGCTGTGGCCGGTGCTCGGGGCCTCGTTCAGCGTCGGCGCCCTCGGCTGGGGTGCCGCGTCGGGGGTCGTCTCCGCCGCCGCGTTCGCCCTTCTCTACCGCACCCTGGCGATCGGCCCGATGAACGTGCTCTCGCCGGTGACCGCACTGGTCTCCGCCGCGCTGCCCGTCGGGGTGGGCCTGCTCCAGGGCGAGCACCTGGGCGTCGCCGGACTGATGGGCCTGCCGCTCGCGCTGTTCGCGGTGGTACTGGTCAGCGCCGGGCACGGCGCCGGGTCGGCGCGCCCGTCCCGT
The DNA here is from genome assembly GCF_045040875.1 of Streptomyces sp. NBC_00012. Classification (NCBI taxonomy): domain Bacteria; kingdom Bacillati; phylum Actinomycetota; class Actinomycetes; order Kitasatosporales; family Streptomycetaceae; genus Streptomyces; species Streptomyces sp. NBC_00012. Next base: position 3,007,467 of record NZ_CP108309.1, read on the forward strand.
ACCGCGCTGCTGCTGGCCCTGGGCGCGGGCGCCGCCATAGCCCTCCAGCTGATCTTCCTGCACCAGGCGCCCTCCGACAGCGGTGTGGCGCCGCTGATCGTCGGCCGGGCGGTCTCCTCCGCCGTCACCCTGGCCGCCGCCGGGCTGATGTATCGCAGGCTCGGCTCCGAGCGGCCCGCCTACGCGATGTCGGCCGCCGCGGGCGTCCTGGACTCGATGGCGAACCTGATGTTCCTGCTCGCCGCCCGCAGCGGGGACCTGACCGTCGTCGCCGTGATCACCGCCCTCTACCCGGCCGGCACGGTCCTGCTCGCCCGCGGTGTGCTCGCCGAGCGCATCCACCGAGGCCAGCTCGTCGGGCTGGGCACCGCCGCCGTCGCCGTCGGCCTCCTCGCCCTGACCTGACCCCGACGCACCCGCGTACCCGAGAAACGGAAATTCCGCTCATGCCCGCCTTCCGCATCGCCCCCGCCGTCATTGACGCCTTCCCCGACACGCTCATCGCCCTGGTCACCGTCACCGGCCTGCGCGGCCGCGAACCCTGGCCCGACACCGACGCCGCCCTGGCGGACCTGGAGCAACGGCTCGCCGACGGTGTCTGGCAGCCCGCCGACGAGGCCGACCCGCGCATCGAGGCGTGGCACACCGCCTACCGCTCCTTCGGCACCAACCCGCGCCGCGTCCGGCCCAGCGTCGACGCGCTCGGCCGCCGGTTCGCGAAGCGGGGGACCCTGCCGCGTATCAACCCGGCCGTCGACTCGTACAACGCCGTCTCCGTCCGTCACGGTCTGCCCGCCGGCGCCTTCGACCTGGACCACGTCACCGGCGACGTCGACATCCGGTACGCGGACGGCGGCGAGGAGTTCACCCCGCTCGGGGAGCCCGACGCCGTCGAGAATCCCAAGCCCGGCGAGATCGTCTACACGGATGCCACCGGCGTCCTGACCCGGCACTGGAACCACCGCGACGCCCACCGCACCCGGGTCACCGAGGACTCCGCCCGCGTCGTCCTCGTACTCGAAACCCTCCGCGCCACCCACGACGGCGACCTCGTCAGGACCGCGGCGGAGGAGCTGCGGAGCCTGCTCGCGCCGCACTGCGGACAGACCGCCGTGCAGTACCTCGGGCCGGCTGACCCCAAGGTCACGCTCTGAGACCGTCACGTCTCCGGGCGTCGACCAGCCCGGTCTCGTAGGCGACGATGACCAGTTGGGCGCGGTCGCGCGCCCGGAGCTTGGCGAGCGGGCGGCCGATGTGTGTCTTGACCGTGGCCGGGCTCAGATGGAGGTGCTGCGCGATCTCCGTGTTGGACAGGCCGCGCGCGATCAGGCCCAGCACTTCCAGTTCCCGGTCCGTGACTCCGTCCAGTGAACGGGCCGGTGGACGGCCCGGCTCCGGGCGGCGGGCGAATTCCGCGATCAGGCGGCTCGTCACCGAGGGCGCGAGCAGCGACTCCCCCGCGGCGACGACTCCGATGGCGGTGAGGACCTCGGCCGGCGGGGTGTCCTTCAGGAGGAAGCCGGTGGCGCCGGCGCGCAGTGCGGCATAGACGTACTCGTCCAGGTCGAAGGTGGTCAGGACGAGGACACGGACCCGGGACGTGGCGGGGTCCGAGCAGATGCGGCGGGTGGCCTCGATGCCGTCGAGTTCCGGCATGCGTATGTCCATCAGCACCACGTCCGGCCGTTCGCGGCGGGCCAGCTCGACGGCTTCCGCGCCGGTCGCCGCCTCACCCACCGCCGTCATGCCGGGCGTGTGATCGACCAGTACGCCCGGCGGTGCCCGCCCGCTCCACCGGCAGCGCGACGCGCAGCCGGGCGCCGATGGCGGTCGTCGGGGGCCCATGGGGGCGGTTCGGTTCGTCATACCCCGACGATGCCGTCCCTCCCCCGGCCGGGGCATCGGACCAGGGCCCGGACCTCGGGGTCGGGCCTGGGTATGATCCGCGCGCCGGCCACGCCGTTCAGCCGTTTCGATGCGCGGTGCAGCCGTGTCGCCGAGGCGATTTCGAGCCATTCACAGGGACGATATGAAGTCGGCTGACACCTGCCCCCGTTGGGTCACCTCCCATACAGCGATGAGTTTTCGGGACGGGTTCAGTCGATATGGGTGGACCTGCGCAGGCGACGGGGCTGCGTACTTGAGGGGAGACAGCGATGACCACCGAGGGCTTCACCACATGTCTGTGGTTCGACGGACAGGCCGAGGAGGCGGCGGAGTACTACGTCTCGGTCTTCAAGAACTCCCGCCTCGGGGCGATCGGCCGCTACAACGAGGCGGGGCCGGGGCCCGCCGGATCGGTGATGGCGGTCGAGTTCGAACTCAACGGCCAGAAGTTCGTGGGGGTGAACGGCGGTCCGGAGTTCACGTTCGACGAGGCCATCTCGTTCCAGATCCCCTGCGCGGACCAGGCCGAGGTGGACTACCACTGGGGCGCTCTCACCGACGGGGGCGAGGAGGGGCCCTGCGGCTGGCTGAAGGACAGGTACGGCGTCTCCTGGCAGGTCGTGCCGGAGGTGCTGCTGGGGCTGGTCACCGACCCGGACGGGGCGAAGGCCGCCAGGACCACCAGGGCGATGATGACCATGAAGAAGCTGGACATCGCCGCGCTGCGGAAGGCCCACGACGGGGGCTGACACACGTCGAGGACCGGGAGCGGCGACGCCGGGCAGGAGGGTCCGTCGGATCCCGGTCGAGGACCGGGAGCGGCGACGCCGGGCAAGAGGGTCCCTCGGATCCCCCGCCCGGCATCGCCGCACTCCCCCTCACCGCCGCGCTTCGCTACTCATCCGCCGCGGCCCGAGGAAGGCGCCCGTGAGCAGCGCCCCGGCCAGTACCAGTGCCGAGTTGACCAGGATCGCGACCGAGACCCCCGAGAGAACGCCCTCGGGGCCGGTGTCGCCGAGTGCGGACATCCGGGCGGTGGCGACCGCGCTCATGACCGGGATGCCCATGGTGATGCCGACCTGCTGCGTCATGGTGGCGAGGCCGGTGGCCAGGCCCTGTTCCTCGTCGGGGAGGCCGGAGGTCGCGGTGACCATGAAGCCGACGATCATCAGCATGTTGCCGATGCCGCCGACGAAGGTGGCCGCCAGCAGCAGCGCGATCCAGCCCCCCGACGTTCCGAGCGCCACCAGGGAGAGGGTGGCGACGGCCTGGACGGCCCCGCCGGTGACGATGGTCGTACGGTTCCCGAACCGGCCGACGGCGCGGCCGCCGAGGGTGCCGCCGATCACGGTGCCGATGCCCAGGACACCGAAGGCGAGACCGGTGGCGAGCGGTGAGTAGCCGAGGACTTCCTGCAGGTAGAGGGTGAGCAGGAAGACCAGCGAGGTCTCGGTGACGAAGGCGATCAGACCGGCGGTGTTGCCCCAGATGACGCTGCGCCTCTTCAGGACGTGTACGGGGACCAGCGGTGCCGCGGCCTTCTTCTCGACGGCCCGGAAGGCGATGAGGAGGGCGAGCCCGACGAGGAGTGCGGCCAGGGTGGCGGGCCGGGTCCAGCCGGACTCGCCGGCCTGCGTCAGCCCGTAGACGAGCAGGAGCAGACCGCCGGTCACGGTCACGGCGCCCGGGACGTCGAGCCGGGGGCGCACGGCGGGCCGCGAGTCGGTGATGACGGCCGGTGCCAGGGCGACCACCAGGGCGGCCACCGGCACGTTGATGAAGAACGCCCAGCGCCAGGAGAGCAGATCGGTGAGCAGGCCGCCGAGGATGGCCCCGGCGGTGAATCCGGCGGACATCAGCGCCCCGTTGAGCCCCAGGGCGCGCTCGCGCAGCGGCCCCTCCTTGAAGGCGGTGGTCAGCAGGGCGAGCCCGGCCGGGGTGACGGCCGCCGTGGCGAGCCCCTGCAACACCCTTGCCACGAGCAGCACTTCGGGTGAGGTGGCGAGCCCGCCGAGGGCGGAGGAGAGGCCGAGGACGACCATGCCCGCGAGGAACAGCCTCTTGCGGCCGACGAGGTCGGCGATGCGACCGAAGAGCAGTGTGAAGCCGGCGGCGGCGAGCGCGAACGCGGTGGCGATCCACTGGAGACGGGAGAGGGAGAAACCGAGCCCCTCGCCGACGACCGGCAGCGCCACGTTCAGGATCGAGAAGTCCACGGCGATCATGAACTGGGCGCCGAGGAGGAGCGCGAGGACGAGCTTCTGGCGTCCGGTCATCCGGGTTCCGGACGAGGAGGCGGCGGGAGCGGCGGCGCCGGCCGGGGCGGATGGGGTTGGAGTGGCGGGCGAGGCCGAGGGGGCGGGCGAGGCCGGGCTGGGTGCGGACATGATGAGACTCCTCCACGAAGAGATTTTAACAGGACTAGAGTTCCGTTAAGATGGAGTCACCGTAGCAGGGAAAGGGTTACTAATGGAACTGGAGACCCGTTATGGCTTCTGAGGGTGTGGAGCCCGGCAGCGTCCGGCCCGGGGGCCGTACCGCCCGGGTCCGGGAATCGGTCCTGCGGGCGGCGGGCGACGCCCTGGCCGAGCACGGCTTCGACCGGCTGGACCTCGCCGATGTCGCGCGCCGGGCGGAGGTCGGCAAGACGACCGTCTACCGGCGCTGGTCCACCCCCACCGGCCTGATCGCGGACCTGCTCGACGACATGGCCGAGCAGTCCTCACCCCGTACGGCCACGGGTTCGCTGGCCGAGGATCTCCGGGCCAACGCCCGGCTGGTGGTCAGGACCCTCTCGGACCCGCGGCAGGGGGCGCTCTTCAGGTCCGTGATCGCCGCGGCCACCTGCGATCCGCGCACCGCCGAGGCGCTGCACCGGTTCTACGCGATCCGGATCAAGGAGTGGTCCGGCTGCGTCACCGAGGCCGTCGAGCGCGGGGAGCTGCCCGCGGGCACGGACGCGGACGAGGTGATCCGCGCCGTGTCGGCGCCGCTCTACTACCGGCTGCTGGCCAGCGGCGACCCCCTCGACGAGGCGGCGGCGGACCGGGCCGCCGGAGCCGCCGAGGCGGCGGCCCGGGCGGGCGCGTACGTGGGCTGAGGGCCGGCCGCCCGTCCCGGTGGCGGCGCCCCGCGCCCCGTCAGCCCGCCGGGCGGGCCCGCAACCGCGCCGCCCACGGATGCCCGGCGCCCTCGGCCAGGGCGATGGCCCCGGTCAGCCAGGCACGCTGGTCCGCGTCGAGCACCGGCAGCGCCTCCGCGAAGTCCTGCTCGTCCTTGGGGCGCGGGGAGCCGGCCTTGTACAGCAGCTGCACCTCGGGGCGGAGGTACGGAACACCGCCCTCAAAGACCCCTCCGAGCCGGTCGACCGGCAGCCGGACCCGGGGGTCACGGCGGAACAGCCAGTCGCCGTCCTCCGTGTCGTCGAGCATGAGCTGGACGCGCCAGGGCTCGGCGCGGCCGGGGCGGCACCAGATGTCGTGCACGTGCGGCGGCAGGATCTCGCCCGGGAGCCACGGGCGCAGGGTGCCGGGCGGGTCCGCGGCCCACCACTCCCAGCCCGCCAGGAGCCGCTGGGCGGCGAGCTGGTCGCGGCGGAGCAGCAGTACGTCGACGTCGGCGTGGTCCCGGAAGGCGTGGCCCACGGCGAGTTCGACCGCGTATCCCCCGGCGATCCACCAGGGGACACACAGCGGCGCGAAGAGGCGGGCGGCCTCGTCCGGCGGGGGCGGATCCCAGGGGCCCCACGGAGTCTCCGTACGCATGGCCGCAGGTCCCTTTCCCTCCACGACCTCACCCGCCGCGGGGCGGGGTCAGTCCGTCGCCAGCAGATGCCGGTAGCTGTCCGGATGCTCCCGCAGGAACGCGGCCAGGCTCGTCGCCGGATGCCCGGTGAGCTCCGGCACGGCGTCCGAGACCGTGGCCATCTCGCCGGTGGCGATGGCCTCGTACGACGTCACCCAGCCGGCCACCTCCCAGTCCTCGGCACCGTACTGCGTCCGGGACGCGTAGGCCTCCTCCCGGGTCTCCGGCAGGTAGGTGACGGTCCGGCCGGTGTACCTGCTCAACTCCTCGGCCGCCTCGGCGAGGGTGAACGCCTCGGGGCCCGTGAGGTCGTACGTCACCCCGTCGTGGCGGGTGTCGGCGTGCTCGGTGTCGGCCAGCAGTACGGCGGCCGCGGCGTCCGCGATGTCGTCGTGCGCCACCGCCGCCACCCGGCCGTCGCCACCGGGGCCGCGCAGCACCCCGTCGGCACCGGTCATGGCCGGGATCCCGGCGAGGTACAGGCTGTCGCGCAGGAACGTGTGGCGGACATCGGCGGCCCTGATGTGCGCCTCGGTGTGCCAGTGGTCCCGGGCGAAGGTGAACGTGGCGTCCGGCGCCGCGCCCAGGAAGGAGACGTACACGATGCGTTCGACGCCCACGGCGACCGCCGCGTCCACGGCCGTCGTGTGCTCGCGCACCCGGTACGGGCTCTCGTGCGCCGAGACGAGGAACAGCGTGTGCGCCCCGGCCAGGGCGCGGCGCATCGCCTCGCCGTCGCCGTACGGGGCGGGCGGCGCGGCCACGGTGCCGGGCAGTTCGGGCAGCCGGGACGGGTCGCGTCCGAGGAGCCGCACGGGCACGCCGGCCCGCGCCAGGCGCCGTGCGACCCGGCCGCCGATGGCTCCGCCCGCGCCGGTGACGGCGACGATGGGGGCGTCCGGGTTCTCCGGGCCGGTGGGTGGTGGGTTGTTCATGCGGGGTCGCCTTCCTTGCGCAGCCAGGGGCGCACCTCCACGACCGCGTCCACCGGGACGGGGCCGTAGATGTGCGGGAACTCCTCGCCGCCGGGCGCGACGGCCTCGTACCGTACGGGCGCCGGGAGCCGATCGGGATCGATGACGAGGACCACGAGTTCCTGGTCGCCGGTCCCGGCCCCGCTCCTGGCGCCGTACAGCATCTCGGCCACGCCGGGGAGTTGGTGCGGCAGCGAGCAGTGGATGAAGCCCTCTTCGTGCAGGGTGCGGCCGCGGGTGGACATCTCGTACGTCCCGATCCCGCGGGCCGCCTCCCACAGGGGACCTTCGGTGAGGTGCAGCAGCAGTTCGGCCATGGGCCAAAACTAGCCGCGTCGGCGCGCCCTGCGGGCCACCAGCGTGGCCGCCGATCCGGCCGCGAGCAGAGCGGCGGCGATACCGCCGAGAATCCATTCACCGCCGCGCGCGCCCGTGTGCGGGAGCTCGCCTCCGGGATGGGGCTTGTGCGGCCAGCCGCCGGGCTCGTCCGGACCGTCGGGCTTGTGCGGCCAGGTGTGGCTGGGTACGGGCTTCGGTCCGGGGGTGTGGGTCGGTCCGGGGGTGTGGGTCGGTCCGGGGGTGTGGGTCGGGGTGTGGGTGTCCGTCGGGGTCGGCGTGGGCGTGTCCGTCGGGGTCGGCGTGGGCGTGGGCGTGTCCGTCGGCGTCGGGGTCGGCTCCTCGCCGTAGGTCGGCAGATCGCCGTCGAAGGGGTAGGCGTGCAGCTCCTGGCCGCCCGACTCGCCCGCCGAGGTGTGGGTCAGCGAACCGGCGGTGCAGAAACGGCCGTTGGTGCCGCTCATGTCCAGGGTGGCGGTACTGGACTGCCGGCCGACCAGCACGCTGCCCTGGAACTGGCCGGTGCCGTGCAGCCCGACCTCGGTGGCGTCCGGGAAGTTCCACAGCAGGCGCTCGCGGAGTCCGGCCTGCGGCAGCGAGCCCATGTATGTGCTGATGCTGCGGGCGCTGCCGTAGACGTTGACCAGGACGGTCGCGCCGTCCGGGATCGCATTGAAGGTGATGCCCTGCTGGCCGCCCTGGGCCGTGGCCATGTCGGCGTCGAGGGCGAAGACCTGGAGGGCCGAGGTGCCGTCACCGGTGAAGACGGTCTCGGAACCGGTGTTCACCACGGTGCCCGTGACGGGACGGCGGTGGTCCTGGTTGTCGTCGTACGCGTAGCAGTGGCTGGCCGCGCTCAGCTGGTCGCGCAGCGCCGTGTACGGGTCCGTGGCGTCCGGGTCGCGCAGCGGGGCCGGGATCACCGTTCCGCTGACGGTCCGGGCGTACTTGACCACACCGACGTTCGTCCCCTCCTCGGCGAGCAGCCGCTGCCCGTCCGCGACGGACAGGGGTCCGCCGACGGTCAGGTAGTCGGAGCCGTCGGGCGGCGGCACCCGGGAGCCCACGCCGGCCACGCCGACGTTGTAGATCTGCGAGGCGCCCGCGCGCTTGTTCACGTCGAACCGCCCGAGGGTGACGATCTTCCCCTCGGCCTCGGCGGCGGCCTCCCGGACCAGGAAGTCGCCGCCGACGAAGATATTGATGTTGCTGTCGTGGTGGGTGACGGGCCCGTTGTTCGGATCGAGCCAGGTCGTCGGGCAGTCGCTGCCCAGACACGGACCGAGCCCGCCGGGCAGCGGGTCGGCGAGAGCGACGGACGCCGTCGCCCCCACGATTGCCGCGGCCGCCGCCGTGGCCACCGCCGCCCGGATACCGTTGTCGCGCGTACGCGCATGTGTTGCCATAAAGGGCAATATGCAGCTTTACCTACGAAACGATAGGAATGCCACGCCCGGACCAACCCCGATGGACCCCCGGCACCCGAGGGCGCACCCGGGCGGCGCGTCACGGCCCCTGGCGGTGTGTCAGGCCCCTTCCGCCAGCAGTTGGGCCTCCACGTCCGGATCCAGGCCGACCGCGGGCCGGTCCGGCCGCTGCGGAGCCACCCCGCCCAGCTCCTCCAGCCATTTCCAGGTGTCGGCGACCGTCTCCTCGACCGGGCGGCAGCGCAGGCCGGTCGCGTACGCCCTGCTGACGTCGGCCCCGTGGATCGCTTCGTACAGCTCGCCCGGCGGCAGCCAGACCGGCAGATCGGTCCATGGCTCCACACCTGCCGCGAGGATCCGCTCCGCGGGTGTCCAGCGCAGTTCCGCGTCGGAGCCGGTGACATGTACGCAGGCGTCCAGCAGCTGACCCATGGTGGCGTGCCCCGTCCGGCCGACCAGGTCGTACGGCCCGCGCAGACCGCTGTCGGCCGCGTCCAGCAGCCAGTTCGCGAGGTCGCGGGCGTCGATGTACTGAAGCCTCAGGTCCGGTGTGCCCGGGGCCAGTACGGGTCCGCCGCGGGCGATCCGCAGCAGCCACCAGGGCAGCCTGCCGATGTTCTCCCAGGGGCCCAGGATCAGCCCCGCGCGGGCGAACAGGGCCCGGTCGCCGAAGGCGTCGAGCACCGCCAGCTCGCCGCCGCGCTTGGCCAGCGGGTACGGGACGTCCCCGCCCGCGTCGGGCGAGGCACCGGCCACCAACGGGGCCTCGGGCAGACCGGCCGGTGCCGGATGCTCGTACACGGAGCGGCTGGAGACGTACGCGTACCGGGCGGCCCGGTCCGCCAGCAGACGGGCGGCGTCCCGTACGGCCGAGGGGGCGCCGCTCCAGGTGTCGACCACCAGGTCCCAGGTGTACCCGTCGCCGTCGCCCGCGAGGGCGGCGAGTCCGTCCTCGGCGGTGCGGTCACCGAGGAGCTCCGCCACGCCCGGCGGGGGCGCGTGCCGGCCGCGGTGGAACACCGTGACCTCCCAGCCCCGCGCCAGCGCCGCCTCGGTGACGGCGCGCCCCACGAATTCCGTACCGCCCAGCATCAGAAGCCTCATGTGCCCGACTCTGCCCGCCGGGCGGCGCGCTGGGAACCGGTCCTCGCTCTCGGCGGAATCGGGAACCGGGCCGTCACGGCGTGCGGGCGAGCGGGCTGCGGTTGCGCAGCAGCCACTGGTGATACCCGGCCGCACGTCGGGCCGCCTCCCGGTAGGCCGCCTCCAGTTCCCCGTACACCGCCCCCATGTCGGCGCCCGGCCGGGACACCAGCAGCAGCCGTACGGCGAGCGGGTCGTCGCGCAGCGGGCGGATCGCCATGTCGTCGCGCGGTCCGGAGGTGGGCTGACAGGGGGCGACCGCCTCGCCGAGCACGACGAGGGAAGCGGCGGTGAGGTAGTCGCCGTGCAGGACGGTCGGCGCGAGCCCGGCCTCGCCGAACACCCGGCGCAGCCCGTCCCATTCGCCGTCCACCGTGGGATCGACCATCCACCGGTCGCCGGCCAGATCGACGAGGTCGACCACGGGCCGGGCGGCGGCCGGGTGATCCCTGGCCATGGAGATGAACTGCGGTTCGCGGTCCAGGAGCACGCGCTGTTCCAGACCATCGGGAACGGCCAGCGGGCAGCCCTCGACCTCGTGGACGAAGGCGACGTCGAGCGCGCCCGACGCGATGTCGCGCAGCAGTGCGCGGGCCGATACGTCGACCCGCAGCGAGATGTCCGTGCCGGGCAGCCGGAGCCGCAGCCTGCGCAGCCAGCCGCCGATGACGCGGCTCGCGGTGCAGCCGATGCGCAGCCGCGGCCCTGAGGCACGGATCACGTCGGCCTCCGCCTTCGCGTCGCTGACCAGGGCGGTCATCCCGTCGACCAGGGGGCGGGCCCGGCTGAGGACGGCGCGGCCGAGCAACGTCGGGCTGCAGCCGGTCCGTTCGCGACTGAACAGCTCGGCGCCCAGGGTGTTCTCGATCCGGCGCAGCTGGGTGGTCAGGGAGGGCTGGCTCACGCCCAGTCGGCGGGCGGCTTGATGCAGGCTGCCCGTGTCCGCGATGGCGCAGAGCGCCCTGAGGTGTCTCACCTCAAGCTCCATACGGTCGAGCGTAGGGCTGCGGGCGACTGTCGCACCAGACTCCCCAATCGCCTCAAAAACCTTTAATTCACCTGGAGTTGGGGAATGCTTCGACGGCAGTACCGGTGGTGGCGATAGGGCGGTGTTATCGACGGTTGACATCATCCGCCCGGGCTTCCGCTCCCCGACACTCTCTCCGTACCGCACCCGTCCGAGTCCGATCATCGGACGGGTTCATCGGACCGGTAACCGGTAGGAGACCCCCCATGAAGCACCCCAGGACCGTCATGTCGGCCGTGGTCGGCCTCGGCTTCGGCCTCGCGGCCGCGCTCGGCACCGCCCCCGCCATCGCCGCTTCCTCGGCCCCCGCCGACACCGTCTCGCAGGCCCGGGCGGACTACACCGCCTACGCCGGGTCGCACGAGAACGCCGCCGCGAACAAGGCGTTCTTCGAGGCGGTCGCCAAGTCCGTGGCGAAGAAGCGTGCGGCGAACCCCGGCGCCCAGTCGGTCACCGTCGTCTACAGCACGGCCAACGCGCCCAGTTTCCGTACCCAGATAGCCAACAGCGCGCAGATCTGGAACAGCTCCGTCTCCAGCGTCCGGCTGCAGGAAGGCTCGAACGCCGACTTCACCTACTACGAGGGCAATGACTCCAGGGGCTCGTACGCGAGCACCGACGGGCACGGCAACGGGTACATCTTCCTGGACTACGCGCAGAACCAGCAGTACGACTCGACCCGCGTCACCGCGCACGAGACGGGGCATGTGCTCGGCCTTCCGGACCACTACTCGGGTCCGTGCAGCGAGCTGATGTCGGGCGGCGGCCCCGGCACGTCCTGCACCAACCCGTACCCCAACACGAGTGAGCGCAGCCAGGTCAACTACCTCTGGCAGAACGGCTTCGCGGCCGGACTCGCGCGCAGCGCCTCCTGACCCCCGCGGTCCGGACGCACCACACCGATGGGGCCGCCCCGTAGGACGGGGTGGCCCCTTCGGGGCGGCTTACGGCCTCCGGGCCGGCCCACCGATCCTTGTGGGTCCTACCGGCCTTCGGGTTCGGTACGGGGCAGGGTCTGGGTCAGGCGGAGTCCGACGAGCAGTTGGAGGGCGGCGAGCGCGAGCAGTACGGCCAGGGGCAGCGTCCAGTCGCCGGTGGCCGAGCGCAGCAGCCCGATGCCCATGGGGCCCACCGAGGCGAGAAGATAGCCGGTGCTCTGCGAGAAGGTGGACAGCGCCGCGGTCTCCTGCGCGCTCCGGCCGCTCGCCCCGATGACGGCCAGGACCAGCGGGAACGCCCCCAGTCCGAAGCCGGTCAGCACCGCCCAGAGGACGGGCAGGGCCAACGGGGCGCAGAGCAGGCCGAGATATCCGGCCGACAGCGCGACGCCGACCATGACGAACGCCGACCGCAGCCGCGCCGCCGTCCTGGTGAGCGGCATCAGGACGAAGGTCGAGGGAACGCCCACGATCAGCGCCAGCCCCAGCATGACCCCGGCCCGGTCGGAGCTCATCCCGTGGTCGGACAGGACGGTCGGCAGCCAGCCGATGACCACGTAGCTGTTGAGGGACTGCAGGGCGAAGAACGCGGTCACCAGCAGCCCGAAGCGGGTGCGCCCGGCGCTCCGGGCCGAGACCGCGCCACGGTCCGCACGCCATGCCGCAGCCCGCCAGGAGCCCGACCGCAGCCCCCACACGGCCAGGGCTAGCACGGCGGGCAGGGCCCAGGCCGCCAGCCCCGACGAGGGCTTCCCCGCCAGGTCGGCGACGGGGACCGCCGCGGCCGCCGCGACGGCCGAGCCGAGCGCCATCGCGGTGGTGTACACCCCGGTCATCAGGGCGACCCGGGCGGGGAAGTGCGTCTTGACCACCGCGGGCAGCAGAACGTTGCACAGGGCCAGCCCCGCCGCACCCAGCAGGGTGCCGGCCAGCAACGCCCCGGTCCGGGGCACCGCGCGCACGGCGAGCCCGGCGGACAGCACCACCAGCGCCAGCAGGACGGCACGCTCGGTGCCCACGCGCCGGGCCAGCATGGCACTGGTCGCGCCGACCGCCGCGAAGCACAGCGTCGGCAGCGCCGGGACCATGGATGCGACGAACGGCCCGAACCCCAGCTCGGCCCGGAGCTGTTCCAGCAGCGCGGACGTACTGCTGATGCCCAGCCGCAGATTGAGGGCGATCAGGACGATGCCGGTGGCGGTCAGCCAGGTCGCGGCGGCACGGGACATCAGCCGGGCGGAGGCCGGACGGGGGGTGGCGTTCGGGGGGCGGCGGGTGAGCAGCATGGCAGAAACATAAAACGTCTGACCTTTAACGTCCAACCTTTAAAGGTACGATTGCCTCCGTACCCGCTCAGCAGGCCGCTCGACTGCCGCCGGACCCGCTCGCCCGGCCGGACCCGCCCACCACCAGGAAGGACCATCCGTGGCTCTCCCCTCCGTCCGCCGCTCGGTGCTGGTCGACGACGTCATCCAGCGACTGCGCGACGAGATCACCTCGGGAAGATGGCCGGTGGGGGCCCGCATCCCGACCGAGACGGCACTCATCGAAGAGCTCGGGATCGCCCGCGGGACGCTCCGCGAGGCGACTCGCGCACTCATCCACGCGGGGCTTCTGCAGGCACGGCAGGGCGACGGCACCTATGTGCGCGCCACCAGCGAGCTGTCCGGCGCCATCCAGCGCCTCGGCAGCGAGCTGGGCGAGGTCCTGGAGGTCCGCCAGGGGCTGGACGCCCAGGCCGCCCGTCTGGCCGCCGCCCGCATCACCCCCGAAGGGCTGGACGGTCTCGACGCGCTGCTGACCCGGCGCGCCACCGCCTGGCGGCAGCGCGACCGGGAGGCATGGATCGAGGCCGATCACGGCTTCCACCAGGCGGTCGCCGCCGGTGGCGGCAACAGCCTGCTGAACGACCTCTACGCCGCCCTCGGTCCGGCCCTGCGCCGTTCCGTGGCGGCCCACTGGGCGGACCACGGCTTCGACGGCGCGGACCCCCGCGGGCACGAGGACCTCCTCGACGCACTGCGCGCCGGCGACGCCGATCGCGCGGCTCTCAGCGCCACTTCCAACATCGACGCCACCGGCGACTGGCACGCCACCACGCCGCCCTCCCGGCCCGGCTCCTCTCTGCCCGGACCGGGCTGAGCGGGGCCGGCGCGGAAGCCAGGGCTGAGGCAGAGACGGATGCCAGGGCTGAGGCGGCGGCGATCAGGCGTGTCCTCCGGGCATGCAGCTCAGGCGAGTTCCAGCGGGAACGCGCCACGGTGTCCGGTGCCCGCACCGGTCTCCGGGCGGGGCTCGTACTCGCGGCAGCTCCAGATCTCCTGGACGAATCCGGTACGCCGGTCCCACAGGTCCCGGACGTCGCCCTGACCGGCCGCCCCGCGGTAGGCGTCCTTGGCGCCCCGGAAGCAGGCGAGGCCGCCGGACAATCCGCGCACCGCGGCCGGGGCCGGGAAGTAGTCCGAGAAGGCACAGGCGATGCAGGTCTGGAGTCGCACCCCGGACGGCAGTGCGCGCTGGATAGTGGCGAGTGCGGACGCGAAGTCGCTCTCGGCGCGGTGGGACGCGTAGGCCGCGCCGCCGAACTGCAGCTCAAGGCTGAGGTGCGAATCGGGCCGGCGCAGCGACAACAGGCAGCTGAGCGTGGCCTGGTGGACGGCTCCGTCCCAGATGACCGGGAGCGGCAGGTCCCATTCCAGGACGCAGTCGCTCAGCGCACCGTCCACCAGGACGAACCGGCCGTCGGCCGGTGGCGTGCCGACGGCCGGGGTGAGGCCGTCGAAGCTCGCGCCCTCGAAGTCGATGCCTCTTGTCCGGAGGCGTAGTTGCTGTCCGTCGGTGGTGAGGACGACGGCGTCGGAACCCTGTCGGTCCCGGTACCACCCCGCCCATGACTCATCTGTCATGGGCACGGACTGTAGCCCGTGCCCATGACATTCGCCCGGCCGCCCTCCGTTTCCCGTCACGGGCCTTGTGACCTCGGCACCTCGCCCTGTTCTCCTCGGTTCCGTTCTCCTCGGTTCCGTTCGCCTTGTCCGTTCGCCTTGTCCGTTCGCCTTGTCCGTTCTCCTTCCTCCGGCCCTTCGCCGTTCCCGGTTCTTCGCGGTCAGTACGTCCGGCGGGTGACGAACTCCGCCAGGGTCAGGAGGTCTCCGGCCCGGGCCAGGTCGGGGACCGCCCGGGACAGGTGGTGGACGGCGCGGGCCATCCGGTCCGCCGCGGCGATCTGCGCCCAGTCCCGGCCGCCGGCCCGGTCGACGGCGTCGGCGGCCCGGTTCACCTCACCCGGGGTGTTCATCGATCCCCGGTAGAGCGTGGCGAGTTCGGCCGCGGCCGGGGTGCCCGAGGCCAGCGCGGCGACGACGGGCAGCGACTTCTTGTGGGCGACGAGATCCGCTCCGACCGGCTTCCCGGTCCGCGCCGGGTCTCCCCAGATGCCGATCAGGTCGTCGATGAGCTGGAAGGCGAGGCCCGCCTCCCGGCCGAAGCCGTCCATGCCGCGGACCGCCCGCTCCTCCGCGCCCGCGTACAGCGCTCCCAGGGCGCAGGCGCATCCGAGCAGGGCTCCGGTCTTGGCGGTGGCCATGGTCAGGCACTCGTCCAGCGTGACCTCGTCGGGGCCCCGGTCCTCGAAGGCGCAGTCGGCCTGCTGGCCCGCGCACAGCTCGATGACACAGGTCGAGAGCCGCGCCGAGGCACGAACCGAGGCCGGGTCCGGGTCCTCGGCCAGCAGCCGCTGGGCGAGGGCGAACATGGCGTCGCCCGCGATCACGGCGTCGGGGATGCCGAAGACCGCCCAGGCCGTGGGCCGGTGCCGACGGGTCCGGTCCTCGTCGATGACGTCGTCGTGCAGCAGTGTGAAGTTGTGCGCCAGCTCCACGGCGACGGCGGCCCGGACCGCCCGCTGCGGATCGCCGCCCAGCGCACGGGCGGCGGCGAGGACCAGTGCGGGCCGGATCGCCTTTCCGGCCGGCCCCGAGGACGGGGTGCCGTCGGCCTCCTGCCAGCCGAAGTGGTACATCGCGACGCGGCGGATCGATCCGGGCAGGGATTCGACGGCGGCGCGCAGTCGGGGATCGATCAGGGCCCGGGTCTCTTCCAGGAGAACCCCGGCCTCCTGGCCCTGCGCCACGGGGGCGGCCAGGGCGTCGTCGCCCGGGGCCCGGGGTGTGGGTGGTTGGGGTACGTGGTGGGTCTTCACTGGGGCGTCCTCCCGAGGCCGCCCCGGGCACGGCTGCCCGGTGGCGGAGGTTGACGGGGCCCGGACATCGTCGTCCGGGCCCCCGAGGGGTTACCGCCAGCGGCTGACCTCGACGTTTTCCAGGACGCCCAGGGCGTCCGGTACGAGGACGGCCGCGGAGTAGTAGGCCGTCACCAGGTAGGAGATGATCGCCTGCTCGTCGATCCCCATGAAGCGGACCGAGAGGCTGGGCTCGATCTCGTCGGGGATGCCGGTCTGCTGGAGCCCGATGACGCCCTGCTCGGCCTCACCCGTCCTCATGCAGATGATCGACGTGGTCCGGGCGTCGGTGACCGGGATCTTGTTGCACGGGAAGATCGGCACCCCTCGCCAGGCCGGAACATGGTGTCCGCCGATGTCGACGCTCTCCGGCACCAGACCGCGCTTGTTGCACTCACGGCCGAACGCGGCGATGGCCCTCGGGTGGGCGAGGAAGAGCTTCGAACCGCGGCGGCGGGAGAGCAGCTCGTCCATGTCGTCGGGGCCGGGTGCGCCGTCGTGCGGCTGGAGGCGCTGCCCGTAGTCGCAGTTGTTGAGCAGCCCGAACTCACGGTTGTTGATCAGCTCGTGCTCCTGGCGCTCGCGCAGCGCCTCGACCGTGAGCCGCAACTGCTGCTCGGTCTGGTTCATCGGCTGGTTGTAGAGGTCGGCGACCCGGCTGTGGACCTTCAGCACGGTCTGGGCCACGCTCAGTTCGTACTCGCGGGGGGACGCGTCGTAGTCGACGTACGTGTGCGGGACGACGGCCTCGCCGACGTGGCCGGCGGAGAGGTCGATCGCCGCCTCGCCGTACTTGTTGGTGCGCTGCTCCGGGATGGCGAGCAGTCCGGCGAGATGGTCGCGGAGCGGCTGCGCCCGCTCGGCGAGGTTCAGCACGTCGGCCCGGCTCAGCGTCAACACCGTGCAGGCGGTGACGGCACGGGCGGTGTACTCCCACACGGCGTCGCCGTCGACCAGGGCCTGGTCCCCGAAGTAGGCCCCGTCGGCGTGGACCCCGAGCACCGTCTCGTCCCCGTACGGGCCGGTGCCGGTCTTCTCGACCTTGCCGTGCGCCAGCAGATAGACGCTGTCCGCCGCGTCCCCCGACGCGGCGAGCACCTGTCCCGCCGCGATCTCGCGCTGTTCGCAGCGCCGGGCGAGCTCGCCCAGCACCTCCTCGTCGCCGAAGTCCCGCAGGGCGGGGAGCTCACCGAGCTCGGCCGGGATGACCGCGACCCGGTCACCCGTCTGCACAAAGGTCACCCTGCCGTCCCCGACCGAGTAGCTCAGCCGTCGGTTCACCTGGTAGGTGCCACCTTGCACCTGCACCCACGGCAGCATCTTCAGCAGCCACCGCGAGGTGATCTCCTGCATCTGCGGGGCGGACTTGGTGGTCGTCGCGAGGTTCCGCGCCGCTGCCGTCCCCAGACTCTGCTGCGGCGGCAACGACGCGTTCTGAACCTCTTCACCAACGGACATCTGTCGTCCTCTCGATTCTTCGGCTGACCTGCGAGAAGAAGCCTTTCAGCACGGAGAGCGGTCGCGCCATTACACAAAAGAGTGTGACTAATCGGCTTTGGGCTGGGCACAACGCACAGCGACGTTCGCGAGCCGCCTTAACTTGCATCCTCGATGCAAGTTATCTACGGTGGCTGTCATGCGGCTGACGAGATTCACCGACGTGGCGCTGCGCGTACTGATGCGCCTCGCCGTCGCGGAGAACGAGGATCCGCCGACCACCCGAGAGGTGGCGGCCACCATGCAGGTGCCGTACACCCACGCCGCGAAGGTCGTCGCCAGGCTCCAGCACCTCGGCCTGATCGAGGCGCGACGGGGCCGCGGCGGAGGACTCAGCCTCACCGGAGCGGGCCGCTCCGCCTCGATCGGCGGACTCGTCCGGGAGCTGGAAGGGCCCGGTGACGTCGTCGACTGCGAGGGCGCCGCCCCGTGCCCCCTGCGCTCGGCCTGCCGGCTGCGCGGCGCACTGCGCCTCGCGGAAGAGGCCTTCTACGCCTCCCTCGATCCACTCACCGTCACCGAACTCGTCGCGTCCCCCACCGGACCGCTGCTGATCGGCATCAGCAGCGTGCGCCCGGACACCAGCTGAACCACCACACACCGCGCCACGGGCCCAACGCCCGGCTTCGCGCTGCCCGAAAATACGAATCTCAAATACCAATTCACATGCGAGGAGTCCCGATGCTCTCCGAGACGTCGACCGCCACCGTCCGCGCCACCCTGCCCGCCGTGGGCGCGGCCATCGGGGAAATCGCCGATCTCTTCTACCGCAAGCTCTTCGACGCCCACCCCGAGCTGCTGCGCGACCTCTTCAACCGGGGCAACCAGGCATCCGGCGCCCAGCGGCAGGCCCTCGCGGGCTCCATCGCCGCCTTCGCGACGCAGCTGATCGAGCACCCGGACACCCGCCCCGACGTGATGCTCGGCCGGATCGCCCACAAGCACGCCTCGCTCGGCATCACCCCCGCCCAGTACGACATCGTGCACACCCACCTCTTCGCCGCCATCGCCGAGGTGCTCGGCGACGCGGTCACCCCTGAGGTCGCCGCCGCCTGGGACGAGGTCTACTGGCTGATGGCCGGCGCCCTGATCTCGATCGAGGAACGGCTGTACGCGCAGCAGGGCGTCGTCGCCGGCGACGTGTGGCGCGACTGGGAGGTGGTCGCCCGGATCGAGGAGACCGCCGACGTCGCCACCTTCCAGCTCCGCCCGGCCGACGGAGCGCCCGCGCCGGTCTTCCGGCCCGGCCAGTACGTCTCCGTACAGGTGGAACTCGCCGACGGGGCCCGCCAGATACGCCAGTACAGCCTCTCCTGCGCCCCCGGCTCCCGGCTCCGCTCGATCACCGTCAAGCAGGTGCAGGGCGGCGGCTCGCCCGACGGCGAGGTCTCCCGCCACCTGCACACCGAGGTGGAGGCCGGTGACGTGCTTCGGGTCTCCGCCCCGTACGGCGATCTCGTGCTCGACTCCGCCGACGCACCGCTGCTGCTCGCCTCCGCGGGCATCGGCTGCACCCCGATGATCTCGATGCTGGAGCACCTCGCGGCGACCGGTCACCGCGCCCCGGTCACCGTCGTGCACGGCGACCGCTCCCCCGCCACCCACGCGATGCGCACCGACCACTCCCTGCTCACCGGCAAACTCCCCGACGCCGCCGCCCACTTCTGGTACGAGGACCCCGAGCCCGGCCACCCCGCCGACCGCACCGGCCTGGTCGACCTGAGCGACCTCGCCGTCGCCCCCGGCACCCACGCCTACCTCTGCGGCCCGCTGCCCTTCATGCGCGCCGTACGCACCCAGCTGCTGGCCAAGGGCATCCCGTCGACCGACATCCACTACGAGGTGTTCGGCCCCGACATGTGGCTGGCACAGGGCTGAATCCGGCCCCCTGCTCGCGGAACTGACCGGTTCGGATCGCACACGGTCCGAACAGCCACCGAAGGCATGGCCCGGAGAGCTGCATTCCGGTAAAAGCGGATCAAGGCTCGTTCCCCCCACGCACGAAGGAGACGGCCATGTCCTCGCCCATGTCCGCGAGCAGGTTCCTGGAAGTCCTGATGAACGAGGGGCTCACCGTCGTCCAGGTCGGCGACTGGCGCGCCCACAACCGCAACCGCCAGGGCCCCTGGGGCCCGGTCAACGGCGTGATGATCCACCACACGGTCACCAGCGGCACCGAGTCCACCGTGCGCATCTGCCGCGACGGCTACCCGGATCTGCCCGGCCCGCTCTGCCACGGTGTGATCGCCAAGGACGGCCGGGTCCACCTGGTCGGCTACGGCCGCGCCAACCACGCCGGTCTCGGCGACAACGACGTACTGCGCGCCGTCGTCGCCGAGAAGCGCCTCCCCGGCGACAACGAGGCCAACACCGACGGGAACCGGCACTTCTACGGCTTCGAGTGCGAGAACCTCGGCGACGGCAAGGACCCCTGGCCCGACGCCCAGCTCGAAGCCGTCGAGAAGGCCGCGGCCGCGATCTGCCGCCACCACGACTGGAACTCCCGCTCGGTGATCGGCCACAAGGAGTGGCAGCCGGGCAAGGTCGACCCGCGCGGCTTCACGATGGACTCGATGCGGGCCCGCATCCACGACCGGCTCAAGTGACCGGCGCCCGCCCGTCACGGCGACAATTGCGCCATGACCCCCAAAGCGCCCCGGCTGCAGCCGGTGCTCCCCTCGCCCCTGCAGCCGGTCGAGGACGAGCGCTTCGCCCGCCACGGCGTCCGGCTGCTGCTCAAGCGGGACGATCTGATCCACCCCGATCTGCCGGGCAACAAGTGGCGCAAGCTCTCCCTCAATCTGCGGGCCGCCGCCGGGCGCACCGTGCTGACCTTCGGCGGCGCCTACTCCAACCATCTGCGGGCCACCGCCGCCGCCGGGCGGCTGCTCGGCTTTCCCACCATCGGAGTGGTACGAGGCGACGAGCTGGCCGGCCGGCCGCTGAACCCCTCGCTCGCCCGGTGCGCCGCCGACGGGATGACCCTGCACTTCGTGGACCGCGCGACGTACCGCGCAAAGGGTGATCCTGAGGTCCTGGCGGGGCTGCTGAGCCTCTTCGGGGAGTGCTGTGTCATCCCGGAGGGCGGCAGCAACGCCCTGGCCGCACAGGGGTGCGTGGAGCTGGGGCGCGAGCTGCGCGGCCGGGCCGACGCGGTCGCGGTGGCCTGCGGCACCGGGGGCACCCTCGCCGGGCTCGCCGCCGGGCTCGCGCCGGGGCAGCGGGCCCTCGGCGTTCCGGTGCTGCGCGGCGGCTTCCTGGGAGACGCGGTGCGGGGACTCCAGGAGGAGGCCTTCGGCGGTCCGGCCGGGGTGTGGTCGCTGGACGAACGCTTCCACTTCGGCGGCTACGCCCGTACGACCCCGGCGCTGCACGCCTTCGCCGACGACTTCGAGCAGCGGCACGGTCTGCCCGTCGAGCGGCTCTACGTGGCCAAGCTGCTGTACGCGCTGACCGAGCTCGCCGGGGAGGGCGCGTTCCCTCCGGGAACCGCGGTCGCGGCGGTCGTCACGGGCAGTCCTCAGGGGGCGTCGGACTCCTCGCGGTAGGCCGTCGCCTCCTCCAGGTCGAGCCGTCTGAGCAGCGTCCGCAGCATCTCGTCGTCGATCCGCCGCTCGTCCCGCAGCGTCACGAAGACCTCGCGCTCGGCTTCGATCATCTCCCGGGCCAGCCGACGGTAGGTGTCGTCCGCCGACTCCCCGGTCACCGGATTGGCCGCGCCCAGCCGCTCCCACACGGCGTTGCGGCGGCGCTCCATGACGGTGCGCAGCCGGTCGGCGAGGGGGCCCGGGAGGTGGTTGCGCGGGTCGGTGAGCAGCTCCTCCAGTCTTGCCTCGGCGGCCGCGGAGGCCTCGCTCTGGGCCTGCGCCTCGGCCAGCGTCTCGGCCTTCGCGTCGCGCCCCGGGAGCTTCAGGACCCGCACCAGCAGCGGCAGGCTGAGCCCCTGGACGACCAAGGTGCCGATGACCGTGGTGAACGTCAGGAAGAGCACCAGGTTGCGGGCCGGGAAGGGGCTACCGTCGGACATCACGAACGGGATGGAGAAGGCGATGGCGAGCGAGACGACACCGCGCATTCCGGCCCAGCCGACGATCAGCGGCGCCGTCCAGTCGGTGTCGGGCTCGCGTTCCCTGATCCGTCTCGACAGCCACCGGGGCAGGTACGTCGCCGGATACACCCAGATGAAGCGGACCACGACGACGGCGAGGAACACGATCACCGCGTACCGGACGGCGTCGCCGACCGCGTACGCGCCGAGCCCCTTCAGCACGAAGGGCAACTGGAGCCCGATCAGCGCGAAGACCGCCGACTCCAGGATGAACGCGACCATCTTCCAGACGGCCCCCTCCTGGAGCCGGGTGGCGAAGTCGACCTGCCAGGACCGGTGGCCGAGGTAGAGCGCCACCACGACCACGGCGAGCACCCCGGAGGCGTGTACGCGTTCGGCGGCCGCGTACGCCACGAAGGGGATCAGCAGCGACAGCGTGTTCTGCAGCAGCGCCTCCTTGAGGTGGGTGCGGAGCCAGTGCAGCGGCACCATCAGCGCCAGGCCGACCGCGACACCGCCGACCGCGGCCAGGAAGAACTCGCCGACCCCCGCGCCCCAGCTCATGCCCTCGCCCACGGCGGCGGCGATCGCCACCTTGTAGGCGGTGATCGCCGTGGCGTCGTTCACCAGGGACTCCCCCTGCAGGACCGTCGTGACCCGGCCTGGCAGACCGACCCGGCGCGCGATCGCGGCGGCCGTGACCGCGTCCGGCGGGGCGACGACCGCGCCGAGCACCAGCGCGGCGGTGAGCGGCAGGTCGGGCACGAGCCGGTACGCCAGCCAGCCGACCGCGACGGTCGCGAACAGGACGTAGCCGATCGAGAGCAGCGCGACCGGCCGGACATTGGCCCGCAGATCGAGGTACGAGCTGTCGACGGCCGCCGTGTAGAGCAACGGCGGCAGCAGCAGCGGCAGCACGACGTGCGCGTCCAGGGTGTAGGTGGGTACCCCGGGCAGATAGGAGGCGATCAGGCCCACCGCGACGAGCAGCAGCGGGGCCGGCACGGGGGTGCGACGGGCCGCCCCCGCGACCGCCGCACTGGCCGCGACCAGTCCAACCAGCGGCAATACGTCCATTCCAGGGTCCTCGCATCCGCAATTCACGGGCCACGCATCCGTCGTAACCTGGCAATCATGAGTGACTGCCCTCACGTGTCCGCACTGCCGCGCCCCGAACCGGCCCCGCTCGGCGAGACCTGCCCGGGCTGCCTGGCCGCCGGCACCCACCCCGTGCAGCTGCGGCTCTGTCTGGTCTGCGGCCACGTCGGCTGCTGCGATTCGTCGCCCCTCCAGCACGCCACGGGACACTTCAAGGAGACCGGTCATCCGGTGATGCGGAGCTTCGAACCCGGCGAGAGCTGGCGATGGTGCTTCGAGGACGGTTCGATCGTGTGACGCCTGGGTACGTCAAACCGGCGCCGGTTGTTCGTAATTGACCGCCGCAGACCCCTAGCCACTGTGTGTACTCATGGGCTTACCATGAGTGACAGCCATGGGCTGGGGCTCTGGCGACACGGCATCATGGGTCGCGATAGCGTCGCGGACCAGAACCGAAGACGTACCACATGGCTCCGGGGCACCCTTCCCGGATCCTCGAAAGAGTTTGTGCCACCTTGGAGGTGAGGGTGTCCCAGATCGCAGGCGAGCCCGGGAATCAGGACTTCGTAGAGGTCCGGCTGCCCGCTGCGGGTGCCTACCTGTCGGTGCTGCGTACGGCCACGGCCGGTCTCGCAGCGCGCTTGGACTTCACCCTCGACGAGATCGAGGATCTTCGCATCGCGGTCGACGAGGCCTGCGCGATCCTGCTTCAGCAGGCCGTGCCGGGCTCCGTCCTCAGCTGCGTCTTCCGACTCGTCGAGGATTCACTCGAGGTGACGGTGGCCGCCCCGACGACGGACGGCCGGGCGCCGGAGCGCGACACCTTCGCCTGGACGGTGCTCTCCGCACTGGCCGGCAAGGTCGACTCCTCGGTGGCCGACGACCGTACGGTCAGCATCAGCCTCTACAAACAGCGCGGCGCGGGACCCGGGCCGGCGTGAGCAACGGGAACGGGGACGGTCCTGTGCGGGACGAGACGACGCGACCAGGGGTGGTGCGCGCAGCAGGCATCCCGGAGCAGCAGGCCCTGCCCCATCCGGTGGACGGGGCGGACGGGCCCGCGGGCCGTACGGTCGCGGTGGAGCAGTCGCAGGCGGAGCGGGCAGGCCAGATGAGCGAGCACGGGCACCACGATCCACATGACCGCAGCGGGGCGCGGGCGCTGTTCATCGAACTGCGCGCGCTCCCCGACGGGTCGCCCGAGAAGGCGGAGCTGCGCAATCGGCTGGTGCGGATGCATCTGCCGCTCGTGGAGCACCTGGCCCGCCGGTTCCGCAACCGCGGAGAGCCGCTGGACGACCTGACCCAGGTCGCCACGATCGGCCTGATCAAATCGGTGGACCGGTTCGACCCGGACCGCGGCGTCGAGTTCTCGACGTACGCGACCCCCACGGTCGTCGGCGAGATCAAGCGCCACTTCCGTGACAAGGGCTGGGCGGTCCGGGTGCCTCGCCGGCTCCAGGAGCTGCGGCTCTCGCTGACCACGGCCACCGCCGAGCTCTCCCAGCAGCACGGCCGCTCGCCGACGGTGCACGAGCTGGCGGAGCGGCTGGGCATCTCCGAGGAAGAGGTCCTGGAGGGCCTGGAATCGGCCAACGCGTACAGCACCCTCTCGCTGGACGTGCCGGACACGGACGACGAGTCCCCCGCGGTCGCGGACACGCTGGGCTCCGAGGACGAGGCGCTGGAGGGCGTCGAGTACCGGGAATCGCTCAAGCCGCTGCTGGAGGACCTGCCGCCGCGCGAGAAGCGGATTCTGCTGCTGCGCTTCTTCGGCAACATGACCCAGTCGCAGATCGCGCAGGAGGTCGGCATCTCGCAGATGCACGTCTCGCGACTGCTGGCCCGCACGCTGGCGCAGCTGCGCGAGCGGCTGCTCGTCGAGGAGTAGTGGGCGGGGCCACGCGCAGGCGTGGTCCTTCCCGCGCCCGCGGCCGCCCGGTGCCGCCGTTCCGCCCCGCCAGGTCTTCCGGCGGGGCGGTTCAGTTCTCCGGGGTGGTGCCGGGGCGGCGGATGCCGAGTGCCTCGACCGTCGTCGGCCTGACCAGCTGGTAGAGCGCCGTCAGGGTCACCGCGGCGAGGACGATCCCGGCCGGGATCAGCACGCCGTGCGACCTCAGCAGCGTCCACGCCACCGGGAGCGCGATGATCTGCGTGATGAGCGCGGGACCGCGGCTCCAGCTGCGCCGCCGCAGCAGACCGCGGGCGGCGGCCAACGGGATCAGGGCCAGCGCGATCAGCGTCAGCCCGCCCATCTCCGCCTGCTGCGGACTCTCGGGGTGCCCGAGCAGACCCATGACCAGCATGTAGATCCCGCCGATGGCGAGCGCCGCCCCTTCCAGGGCGGTGAGTCCGGCAACGAGAGTGATCCTGCTCGGCTTCGCCGGTTCGAGCCTCGGCGCGGGCGGCGAGTCGGGCGTGTTCTGCTGAGTACTCACCCTTGCAGGTTGGCATCCCGGCGCCGCGAAAGCGAAGCCGGGGTCGGAATGGACATCGGGCCGTCACCGTGCGTGAAGGTCATGGGGCAGGACTTCAGAGTGATACCGCGCGGTAGGTAGTCTGGCGGTCATGCGCGCACTCCTCGTGGTCAATCCAGCTGCTACCACCACCAGTGCGCGGACCCGTGATGTGCTCATCCATGCGCTGGCCAGCGAGATGAAGCTGGAGGCCGTGACCACGGAATACCGCGGTCACGCACGGGACCTGGGACGACGGGCCGCGGACTCCGACGACATCGATCTGGTGGTCGCGCTGGGCGGCGACGGCACGGTCAACGAGGTCGTCAACGGCCTGCTCCACAACGGTCCCGATCCGGACGGCCTGCCGAGCCTCGCGGTGGTTCCCGGCGGCTCCACCAATGTGTTCGCGCGCGCCCTGGGTCTGCCCAACGACGCGGTGGAGGCGACCGGAGCGATCCTGGACGCACTCGCCAACCGGACCGAACGCACGGTCGGTCTCGGGCTGGCGGCCGGCACCCCCGGCACCGAGGACGAGTCGGTCCCGGAGCGCTGGTTCACCTTCTGCGCCGGACTCGGGTTCGACGCGGGCGTGGTCGGCCGGGTCGAACAGCAGCGCGAACGCGGAAAGCGCTCGACGCACGCGCTGTACGTGCGCCAGGTGGTCCGGCAGTTCATCGACGAGCCGCACCGCAGGCAGGGCGTCATGACCCTGGAGACTCCGGGGCAGGAACCGGTCACCGATCTGGCGCTGTCCATAATCTCCAACACCGCCCCCTGGTCCTACCTGGGCAATCGCCCGCTGTACGCGTCCCCGAAGGCCACCTTCGACACCGGACTGGACGTGCTCGGACTGAAGCGGCTCTCCACTCCGGCGGTCGCCCGGTACGGCACCCAGCTGCTCACTTCGAGCCCGGAGAAGGGCCCGTCCGGCAAGCACGCGGTTTCACTTCACGACCTCACGGACTTCACCTTGCATTCAAAGGTTCCACTGCCCTTCCAGATGGACGGCGACCACCTGGGAGTGCGCACAAGTGTGACGTTCACAGGCGTACGCCGTGCACTGCGTGTGATTGTGTGAGTGGAAGGGACCAAAGTCCTTTAACTCGAACGTTTGGGCTGGGCTCCACCCCATAGAAGTACGGCTGTGACCTAGTCGACACCGAGGAATCAAAAAAAAGTTTCCAGAAGGGGTTGTATCCGCCGCTGAGGTTTGCGAATCTCTACATGGCGATCGGGACGGCCCGCAACACCGGCCTCCACTGAGAGCCAGAACCCCTCCTCACTTCACAGGACCACAACCAGTTCGTCTGGGCGTCGGCCCGTCATCTGCGGGGGGATTCGTGAAAGCGTTCACATTCACAAGCAGACAGTATGTAATACCAAGGAGAGGTAGCAGCCATGGACTGGCGTCACAACGCCGTTTGTCGTGAGGAAGACCCCGAGCTGTTCTTCCCCATCGGCAACACCGGTCCTGCGCTGCTGCAGATCGAGGAAGCCAAGGCCGTCTGCCGTCGCTGCCCCGTCATGGAGCAGTGCCTGCAGTGGGCGCTCGAGTCCGGCCAGGACTCCGGTGTCTGGGGTGGCCTCAGCGAGGACGAGCGCCGCGCAATGAAGCGCCGCGCCGCTCGCAACCGGGCGCGTAACGCCAGCGCCTGACCGACGCCACCGCTACGAGCCTCAGCCAGGCGGCGCGTACAGAGCGTACGCACAACCCCGCCCCCCGAGTCGCAGCGCGCAGTACCCCCGAAGCGCATGCATGACCAGTGAGCCCGGACCGTGAACAACGGTCCGGGCTCACTGCTGTGTCCGGGGCGCCTCCGCCCGTACCGAGGGTCGGGCGGGGCTACTTGTCGGACCGGACCGGGATGTCGAGCACGACCTGGGTGCCGCGCTCGGGGGCCGGGACCATGCCGAAGGTTCCGCCCAACTCGCCCTCCACCAGAGTCCTGACGATCTGGAGCCCCAGATTGCCGGCGCGCTGCGGGTCGAATCCCTCCGGCAGACCGCACCCGTCGTCCTGGACCGTGATCAGCAGCCGCGCCCCCGCGGAAGATCCGCCGCGCACCGCGGACACCTCGACCGTGCCGGACTCGGCGAGCGTGAAGGCGTGCTCCAGGGCGTTCTGCAGGACCTCCGTGAGCACCATCGCCAGCGGGGTGGCCACTTCGGCGTCGAGGATGCCGAAGCGCCCCGTCCGGCGGCAGGTGACCTTGCCCGGCGAGATCTCGGCGACCATCGCGATGACTCGGTCGGCGATCTCGTCGAACTCCACCCGCTCGTCCAGATTCTGGGACAGCGTCTCATGAACGATGGCGATCGAACCGACGCGCCGCACAGCCTCGTTGAGCGCCTCGCGGCCCCGTACCGAATCCATCCGCCGGGCCTGGAGCCGCAACAGGGCGGCGACGGTCTGGAGGTTGTTCTTCACCCGGTGGTGGATCTCCCGGATGGTGGCGTCCTTGGTGATCAACTCGCGTTCGCGACGGCGGAGTTCGGTGACGTCCCGGAGCAGGACCAGGGAGCCGATGCGCACACCCTTGGGCTTGAGCGGGATCGCCCGGAGCTGGATCACCCCGCCCTCGCACTCGACTTCGAACTCCCGGGGCGCGTAGCCGCTGGCCAGCTTGACCAGGGCCTCGTCCACCGGGCCCCGGGAGGGGGCGAGTTCGGCGGTGATGCCGCCCAGGTGCTGGCCGACCAGGTCCGAGGCGAGGCCGAGGCGGTGGTACGCGGAGAGGCCGTTGGGGCTGGCGTACTGGACGACCCCGTCGGCGTCGAGCCTGATCAGCCCGTCGCCGACGCGCGGCGACGCGTCCATGTCGACCTGCTGGCCGGGGAAGGGGAAGGAGCCCGCGGCGATCATCTGGGCCAGATCGGAGGCCGACTGGAGGTAGGTGAGCTCCAGCCTGGACGGGGTGCGGACGGTGAGCAGGTTGGTGTTGCGGGCGATCACACCGAGGACCCGGCCCTCCCTGCGTACGGGGATCGACTCGACCCGTACCGGCACCTCCTCACGCCACTCCGGGTCGCCCTCGCGCACGATCCGGCCCTCGTCCAGCGCCGCGTCCAGCAGCGGACGGCGGCCGCGCGGAACCAGGTGCCCGACCATGTCGTCCTGGTAGGAGGTGGGGCCGGTGTTGGGGCGCATCTGGGCAACCGACACATAGCGGGTGCCGTCGCGGGTGGGGACCCAGAGCACGAGGTCGGCGAAGGACAGGTCGGAGAGCAGCTGCCACTCCGAGACCAGCAGGTGCAGCCACTCCAGGTCGGTGTCACCGAGGGCTGTGTGCTGGCGGACGAGGTCGTTCATGGAGGGCACGTGTGCGAGCGTACCCGCGGACCGGCAGTGGTTCCGAACCGGACGACCGGACCGTACGCGCGGGGAAGAGGGTAAGGAGTGCGGAAAATTTTGGCGCTCCGACGGATGGACACGGGCGAATGGTCTAGTCCACAATGCTGAAGACAGAGCTTCCGCTCTCCCCGCACAGGAGGGCGGATCGAGGTACCGCGCTCTCTGCCCTGACCGCGCCGGTACCTCTCCCCGGCCGGGGGCACCGCACACCGCCGGCCGACCGGTCCGGCCGTGATGGCCGGCCTTGCTCCGGGCTGCGGTGCCGGACGGGCTGAGGGTCCCGTCCCGGCGCCGTGGCCCGCGGGTGTTTCCGGGCAGTTCTCCAGCCGGTGCTTCCGGGCCGTTCCCCGCGCGTTCAGCGGGTCTCGGTGACCTTGGCCAGGGCGCGCGGCGCGTCCGGATCCTGACCGCGGGCGATGGTCACCTCGTACGCCAGCATCTGCAACGGCAGGATCTCCAGCACCGGCTGGACCTCCTCCGCCACCCCGGCCGTCGGCAGCACGAAGCCCGCGGATGCCGCCGCCACCTGGGCCTGCGGACCGACCACGAAGAGGTCCGCGCCGCGGCCGCGCAGCCGGTCCAGGACCGGCTGGAGCGCCTCGCCGCCCCGGCCGTCGGTGACCACGGCGATCACCGGGGAGATGTTGTCGACCATGGCGAGCGGGCCGTGCAGCAGATCGGCGCCCGAGTACGAGAGCGCCGGGATGTAGCTGGTCTCCATCAGCTTCAGGGCGGCCTCCTTGGCGGTCGGGTAGCCGTAGCCGCGGGAGGTGATGACCATGCGCTCGGCGAACCGGTAGCGCGACGCCAGGGCCCTGACCTCGTCCTTGCGAGCCAGGATCTCCCCGGCCCGCTCCGGCAGGACCGCGGCGGCCGAGCCGTCGCCGCCGGCCAGCCCCTCCACGAAGAGGTAGAGGGACAGCAGCGAGGCGGTGTACGTCTTGGTGGCCGGGAGGGCCTTCTCCGGGCCGGCCAGGATGTCGATGTGGTGCTCGGAGACGGCGGCCAGCGCCGAGTCCCGGTTGTTGGTGACGGCCAGAGTGATCGCACCGGCCTCGCGCGCCGATCCGGTGGCCTCCACCAGATCGGGCGAGCCGCCGGACTGGCTGACGGTGATGACGAGGACGTCCCTGAGGTCCGGCTTCGCGCCGTACGCGGTGGTGGTCGACATCGAGGCGAGGCCGCAGGGCAGGCCGAGCCGGATCTCCAGCAGGTACTTGGCGTACAGGGCGGCGTTGTCCGAGGTGCCGCGGGCGGTGAGCAGCACGAAGCGCGGCTTCCTCGCCGCGATCCGGGCGGCCACCTCGCGGATCCTGGGGGCGCCCTCGTCGAGGATGCGCCGCAGCATCGCGGGCTGCTCGGCCATCTCGCCGGACATGATCCGGCCCGGTTGCTCGCTCTCCCGGGCCGGAGAAGTGGCGGACATGTCGAATTGCCTCCCAGCGGGGTCCGGTTGCGCCGGCAGCGCCGTTCGGACCAGTCGACCACGGGGCCCCTGACGGCCGCCAGCGGACCGCGGCCGGAACAGGTACGGCACCGTGCTCACGTGGACCCGGTCTGCTAGATTGGAGACCGATTGGTCTATACCACATGACTCAACTCTTCAGATCGGCAGGCCCCGCGTGGAAGTTGTCATCGTCCCGGACGCCAAGGCAGGCGGCGAACTCATCGCGGAGGCCGTCGGCGCCCTGCTGAGCCGCAAGCCCGACGCCCTTCTCGGCGTTGCCACCGGCTCGACCCCGCTGCCCATCTACCAGGCACTGGCGGCCAAGGTCCGCTCCGGTGCCGTCGACGCCTCGCGCGCGCGCATCTGCCAGCTCGACGAGTACGTCGGGCTGCCCGCGGGCCACCCCGAGTCCTACCGCTCGGTGGTGCTGCGCGAGGTCGTCGAACCGCTCGGCCTGTCCGAGGCCTCCTTCATGGGCCCCGACGGCTCCGCCGAGGACGTCCAGGCGGCCTGCCTGGCGTACGACAAGGCGCTCGCCGAGGCCGGCGGCGTGGACCTCCAGCTCCTCGGCATCGGCACCGACGGACACATCGGCTTCAACGAGCCGTGCTCCTCGCTCGCCTCCCGTACCCGGATCAAGACGCTCACCGAGCAGACCCGGGTCGACAACGCGCGTTTCTTCGACAACGACATCTCGCAGGTGCCGCACCACGTGATCACCCAGGGCATCGGCACCATCCTGGAGTCCCGCCACCCGATCCTGCTCGCCACCGGCGAGGGCAAGGCGGACGCCGTGGCGCTGACGGTGGAGGGGCCGGTCGCCTCGGTCGTGCCCGCATCGGCGCTCCAGCTGCACCCGCACGCGACGGTGGTGGTCGACGAAGCCGCCGCGTCCAAGCTGAAGCTCGCGGACTACTTCCGCGCCACGTATGCGGCGAAGCCGCGGTGGCAGGGGCTGTAGGACTCCCCGGACATACGAGAGGGCCGGGGCACCCACGCTGGGTGCCCCGGCCCTTTCCTATGCCGCCGGACAGGCTCTGAGGGCCCGGCCGGGCGTGATGCGGCCCCCGGCCCGCATCACGGCCGCAGGCTCAGGCCGTCGGGCCGTCCGTGCCCCTGACGACGACCTCCGCCGCCGCGAGGCCGCAGACGCGGGCCGCGCCGTGGGTGGCGATGTGCAGGGCGCCCCTGGGGGCCGCCTGCGGTACACCCATCTCGACGACGACCGTGTCGGGGCGCTCGGCCACCAGTGCGTCGAGCGCCTCGCCCATCCAGGCGTGGCGGTGGACGTCGCGGACCACCACGACGATGCGCCGCTCCCCCGCCGCCGCCAGCACCGCGGCGGCGGGCGTCTCGGTCTCGCCGCTGTACGTGTCGGTCTCCGTGCCCGGCAGCAGCCGGCCCAGCTCCGCGGCGACACCCCACGGGGTCTCGTCGCCGACGGCGATGTTCGAGGCCGAGGTGAACGCGGCGACGTAGGCGGGCTCGGTCAGCGGGGCGGCGGATCCGGTCACCCGCACCGCCCGGCGGGCGGCGACCAGGCCGATGTCGGAGCCGATTCCGGTGCCGGGCGCGGTCCCCTCCTGCGTTGCCGCACCCGGACCGGCCCCCTTGGCCCCCTGCGTCCAGGACGCGAGGGCACGTACCCGTGCGGCCGCGTCCGCGAGCCGCTCCTCGGGGAGTTCGCCGCTGCGCACGGCCCGGACCAGCGCGTCGCGCAGCCGGAGCACCGTGCCGTCGTCCTCCAGGCCGCCGCCGACGCACAGCGCGTCGGCCCCCGCGGCGATCGCCAGGACGGAGCCCTGCTCGATGCCGTACGTCGCGGCGATGGCCTGCATCTCCACGGCGTCGGTGACGATCAGACCGTCGTAGCCCAGCTCCTGGCGCAGCAAGCCGGTGAGGATCTGCGGGCTCACCGTGGCGGGGCGGTCCGGGTCGAGTGCCGGCAGCAGGATGTGCGCGCTCATCACGCACTTGGAGCCCGCCGCGATGGCGGCCCGGAAGGGCACCAGCTCACGGGTGTGCAGGGTCTCCAGGTCCACGTCGATGCGCGGCATCGCGTGGTGCGAGTCGATCGCGGTGTCGCCGTGCCCCGGGAAGTGCTTGGTGCAGGCGGCGACGCCGGCGGCCTGGAGGCCCTCGATGTAGGCGGCGGTGTGCCGGGCCACGAGAGCGGTGTCGGCGCCGAAGGACCGTACGCCGATGATCGGGTTGCCCGGGTTGGAGTTGACGTCCGCGGACGGCGCCCAGTTGAGGTTGACGCCGCATTCGGCGAGCCGGCGGCCGAGC
The DNA here is from genome assembly GCF_045040875.1 of Streptomyces sp. NBC_00012. Taxonomy (NCBI): domain Bacteria; kingdom Bacillati; phylum Actinomycetota; class Actinomycetes; order Kitasatosporales; family Streptomycetaceae; genus Streptomyces; species Streptomyces sp. NBC_00012. The sequence goes on from NZ_CP108309.1 coordinate 3,039,433, forward strand.
TCCTGGGCGACCGCGCGGGTCAGGGCGAGGTCGTCGACGTGGCCGAGGGCGAGGTTGCCGGGGAACGAGGAGCCGGTGCGCACCTCCAGGCGGGTGACGTCACCGCCCTCCTCGTCGATCGCGACGAGGAGGTCGTCGCGCCCGGCCCTGAGCTGGGCGGTGAGCGCGGTGACCTGCTCGGGCGTGCGGATGTTGCGGCCGAACAGGGCGACGGAGGCGAGGCCTTCGTCGACCCGGCGCAGCACCCAGTCCGGGGCGGTGGTGCCGGTGAATCCGGGCTGCAGGACGGCGAGCGCGTCGCGGGTGACGGTGTCCGTGGCGGATATCAGGGTGGTCATGGGCGGCGTTATCCCTTCACGGCACCGTCGGTGAGGCCGCTGACGGCCTTGCGCTGCAGGAAGACGAACAGGATGAGGATCGGGATGGCGAAGATCGAGGCCGCCGCCATGGTGGCACCCCAGTCGTCGCCGAACTGGCTCTGGAACTGGGAGAGCCAGAGCGGCAGCGTCTTGGCCTCGGGGTCCTTGTTGAGGATGAGGACCAGCGGGAATTCGTTCCAGGCGGTGATGAAGCCGAAGAGCGAGGTGGCCATCAGGCCGGGGGCGAGCAGCGGCAGGATCACCTTGACGAACGCCTGCGGTCGGGTGCAGCCGTCGACCATGGCGGACTCCTCCAGTTCCTTGGGCACCGCGGCAACGTAACCGCGCAGCGTCAGGACAGTGAAGGGGAGCACCATCACCATGTAGAAGAGGGTCAGCGGGACCAGGCTGTTGAGCATGTCCGCGTCGCGGACCAGCATGTAGATCGCGATGACCATGACTTCCCACGGCGCCATCTGGGCGATCATGAAGACCAGGATCAGGCTCTTGCGGCCCTTGAACCGCATCCGGGCCAGCGCGAACGACGCGAAGAGCGCGATGATCAGCGAGAAGGCCACGGCGAGCAGGGTGACGGTAAGCGAATTCCCGACCAGCTTCAGGAAGTTCGGCGCGTGGTACGCCGTCTTGAAGTGCTCGAACGTGACGTCGGTCGGGAACCAGACCGGCGTCTCGGTGATGATGTCGCCGGTCGGCTTGAACGCCGTGCTGAACATCCAGTAGACGGGGAAGACCAGGCCGACGAAGAGGATGATCGCCGTCGCGTTGGGCCAGATGCGGCCGAACAGTGAGCGCTTCACAGCTCGTCCTCCTCTTGCTTGAGAACGATGCGGAGGTAGTACGAGGTCAGCCCCAGCATGATCAGGATGGTCAGCAGCGAGATCGCCGCGCCCATGCCGTAGTGCTGGTTGCCGACGCCCTCGACGAAGGCGTAGACCGGCAGTGTCTCGGTGAGGCGGTTGGGGCCGCCCTCGTTGAGGGTGAAGATCTGCGGGAACGCCTTGAAGATCCAGATGACTTCGAGGAAGGTCGTGGCGTAGAGGAAGGGCCGCAGGAACGGGAACGTCACCGAGGTGAAGCTCTTCCAGGCGCCGGCGCCGTCGAGCGAGGCGGCCTCGTACAGTTCCTTGGCGATCGTCGTGGTCGCCGCGTACAGGTTGATCGCCACGAACGGGATGGACTGCCAGACGATCAGCAGGGTGACCACGAAGAACGTGGAGAACTGCGATCCGGTCCAGTTGTACTCGGCCATCGAGTGCCAGCCGAGGTGGTCCAGCACGTAGTTGACCACGCCGAAGCGCGAGGCGAACAGCCACTGGAACACGGTGGACGCGGCCACGACCGGCATCGCCCAGGCGAGCACCAGGCCGATCATCAGGGTGAACCGCATCCTCTTGCCGAGGCGGGCGAGCAGCAGTCCGATCAGGGTGCCGAGGACCATGGTCAGGACGACGTTGACGCCGGTGAACACGATCGTGCGGAGCGTGACTCTCCAGAAGTCCTCACCGGTGAGGATCTCCTGGTAGTTCTTGAAGCCGTTCCACTCGGTGACATGCTGGATCAGCTGTCCCATGTTGAGGTTCTGGAACGACAGCAGGACGTTCTTCACCAGGGGATACCCGAGGAAGACCGCCGTCACCGCGAGTGCGGGAACCATCAGGAGGTACGGCGCGGCGCCGATACCGAGTTTCCGCTTGCTTCCCCCGTGCTGCCCGACGGGTGGTTCCCCGTCCTGCCCCCGGGCTGCGGCCTTCTTGGCCACATCCGAGGGTTCGGTGTGCACTGCCATGCTCGCCATCTCTTCCAACAAAGCCCTACACGGAACGGTGCGTACGACCGGGGCGGCGGGTCGGGACCCGCCGCCCCGGCGCGGGACGCGCTGCTTGCGACTACTGCTGCTGGCTGAGGCGCTTGTTGAGCTCGCCCTCGACCTGCTTGGCGGCGTCGGCCGGCGACTTACCCTGCAGGACCAGCGTCATGTAGGTCTTGATCGGGTTCGGCGGGTTCTCGACCGGCGCCCACTCCGGGATCAGCGGCGTGGTGCCACCGGACTTGGCGGCGGCCGGACCGGCGGCCTCGGCGGCGGGCTGGCCGACGGTGTACTTCTGCATGGCGTCGTTCTTCGGGGACCAGCCGGCCTCCTTGATGAGCGCGCCGTCGTTCTGCTCGGAGAGCGCGATCTTCAGGAACTCCTTGGCCAGGTCCTGGTTCTTGCTGCCCGCGGCCACGGCGAGGTTGGAGCCGCCGAGGAAGACGCCCTCGGGCTTGTCGGCCGTCTCCCCGGGGATGGTGAAGAAGCCGATGTCGTCCTTGAGCTTCGGGTTGGCCTTGATGGCGGTGCCGGCCTCGTAGCCCATGGCGATGATGGCGCCGGTCTTGCCCTTGGCGAAGACCTCGGCCTGCTGCGGGGTGGCCTCGTCCTTGTCCTTGGGGGCCTTGGAGAAGGCCTGGTACTGCTTGTAGACGTCCATGGCCTCGGCGACCTTCGGGTCGGCCAGGTTGGAGACGTACTTGTCGCCTTCCTTCTTCACCGGCGAGACGTCCTTGCCGACGAGCAGGCCGTCGAAGAAGTACCAGTTCTGGCCGGGCAGGTAGATCGGCTCTGCGTCGCCCTTCTTCTCGATGGCCTCGAAGGCCTTGAAGAGGTCGGCGCGGGTCTTCGGCGTCTCGGTGATACCGGCGTCCTTGAAGACCTTCTTGTTGTACATGACGACGCGGTTGCCCACGTACCACGGCAGGGCGTACTGCTTGCCGTCGAAGACGGAGGGCTGGTTGACGCCGTCGGCCCAGGCGGAGCCGATCTCCTTCTTCAGGTCACCGAGATCGGCGAGACCGCCGGTCTTGGCGTACGCCGGGGTCTGCGTGTTGCCGATCTCCAGGACGTCCGGCGGGTTGGACTCGGAGAGCGCGGTGGTGACCTTCTGCTGAATGCCGTTCCAGTCCTGGACTTCGATCTTCAGCTTGGCCTTGGTCTTCTTCTCGAACTCCTCGGTGACCGTCTTGGTCCACCCGGGCGGGTTCGAGCCGGACATCGTCCACACGGTCAGGGTCTGGCCCTTGTACGCGTCCGGACCGGCCTTCTTACCGCTGTCGCCGCCGTCGTCGGAACCACACGCCGCGAGGCCGATCATCATGCCCGCGACGCCGATCGCCGCGATGAGCTTGCGCTTCACGCCAAACCCTCCTCAGGGATACTGCAACCCCGCCCACCGCGAAGACATTCGACGAGTACTGCTGGGGCTGGACCTGGTCTTTAATGGTTTAGACCAGTACCGGGAGCTTGGCCTAGACCTTTAGGGGTGTCAAGGGTGTATAAGAAGTGCACTCGCGTCCGTTATAGGACCGACACCTATGGGAGGGCGACCAGTCGTGACCGGACCGTGCCACCATGTGAGCCGCGACAGACGGAGGAGCCGGTGACGGCAGCAACGCAAGCGTCGGGAAGGCGGACCATGGGTGCCGACGGGGGCAGTACGGAGAACGAGACGGGCGCGGCCACACGGACGGCACGCGTCCCGAAGTACTACCGGCTGAAGCGACATCTGCTCGACATGACGGACACCATGCCGCCGGGCACTCCTGTGCCGCCGGAGCGGACCCTGGCCGCCGAGTTCGACACCTCGCGCACCACCGTGCGCCAGGCGCTCCAGGAGCTGGTCGTCGAGGGCCGGCTGGAGCGCATCCAGGGCAAGGGCACCTTCGTCGCCAAGCCGAAGGTCTCGCAGGCTCTGCAACTCACCTCGTACACCGAGGACATGCGTGCCCAGGGGCTGGAGCCGACCTCCCAGCTGCTGGACATCGGCTATGTGACGGCCGACGACACCCTGGCGGGGCTGCTCGACATCACCACGGGCGGCCGGGTGCTGCGGATCGAGCGGCTGCGGCTCGCCAGCGGCGAGCCGATGGCGATCGAGACCACCCACCTTTCGGCCAAACGCTTCCCGGCGCTGCGCCGTTCACTGGTGAAGTACACCTCTCTCTACACCGCGCTGGCGGAGGTGTACGACGTACGGCTGGCCGAGGCCGAGGAGACCATCGAGACCTCGCTGGCCACCCCGCGCGAGGCCGGGCTGCTCGGTACGGACGTCGGCCTGCCGATGCTGATGCTCTCCCGGCACTCGCTCGACGGCCGGGGTGAACCCGTGGAGTGGGTGCGCTCGGTCTACCGCGGCGACCGGTACAAGTTCGTGGCACGCCTGAAGCGGCCCACGGACTGAGACCGGCCGGCAGCCGCAGGCCGGCCCGAGCCCGCACGACCGGTCACGGCCCCCATGGAACGCAACACTCCGCGGGGGCCTTTCGCGCGCCCTAGTACGGACCAACCTCCGTATGTTTGGCCGGATTTCGAGCACGGATACCCACTGAGGCGACCGTTGCCGGACCGCAATGCGGACAGGGGGTGACGGTGACCGGAAGCCTCCCCTAGATTTCCTGCGCATCACAAGGTGCTCAGCGAGGGGACGGAGTCGCCGCATGCCAGCAGGCCCAGAAGGAAAACCGCCGACCGTCACACCGGTGCGGGTGGTCATCGCTCTCTGCCTCGTCGCGCCGTTCGTGGCGATGCTCTGGGTGAGTTCGTACGCGAAGGTGGACCCCACCTTCATCGGCATTCCGTTCTTCTACTGGTACCAGATGCTCTGGGTGCTGATCTCCACCGCGCTCACGATGACCGCGTACAAGCTGTGGCAGCGTGACCAGCGCGCCCGCAAGGGGGGTGCGTCGGCATGAAGGACGGTGTGAACGGCGTCGCGCTCGGCGTCTTCATCTTCTTCTTCGTGGCCGTCACGGTCATGGGCTTCCTGGCGGCGCGCTGGCGCAAGGCCGAGAACGAGGCCAGCCTCGACGAATGGGGCCTGGGCGGGCGGTCCTTCGGCACCTGGGTCACCTGGTTCCTGCTCGGCGGCGACCTGTACACCGCGTACACCTTCGTCGCCGTTCCCGCGGCGATCTACGCGGCGGGCGCGGCGGGCTTCTTCGCCGTGCCGTACACGATCCTCGTGTACCCGCTGATCTTCACCTTCCTGCCGCGGCTGTGGTCGGTCTCGCACAAGCACGGCTACGTCACCACCTCGGACTTCGTCCGGGGGCGGTTCGGCTCGAAGAGCCTCTCGCTGGCGGTCGCCGTCACCGGCATCCTCGCCACGATGCCGTACATCGCGCTCCAACTGGTCGGCATCCAGGCGGTGCTGGACGTGATGGGCGTCGGCGGCGGCGAGAACACCCACTGGTTCATCAAGGATCTGCCGCTGCTGATCGCGTTCGCGGTGCTCGCCGCGTACACCTACTCGTCCGGGCTGCGCGCGCCCGCGCTGATCGCGTTCGTCAAGGACGGGCTGATCTACCTGGTCATCGCGGTGGCGATCATCTACATCCCGATCAAGCTCGGGGGCTTCGACGACATCTTCGCCAAGGCGGGCGAGGCGTTCTCGCAGACCAACCCGGCCACCGGGAAACCGCGCGGCGCGCTCGCACCGGGCGAGGCGGGGCAATGGGGTTACGCCACCCTGGCGCTGGGCTCGGCGCTGGCGCTCTTCATGTATCCGCACTCGATCACGGCGACGCTCTCCAGCCGCAGCCGCAACGTGATCCGGCGCAACACCACGATCCTGCCGCTGTACTCGCTGATGCTGGGTCTGCTGGCGCTGCTCGGCTTCATGGCCATCGCCGCCGGGATCAAGGTGGACAACGGCCAGCTGGCCATCCCGCAGCTGTTCGAGAACATGTTCCCGGACTGGTTCGCGGGAGTGGCGTTCGCCGCCATCGGCATCGGCGCGCTGGTGCCCGCCGCGATCATGTCGATCGCCGCGGCGAACCTGTTCACCCGCAACATCTACAAGGACTTCCTGAAGCCGGACGCGACCCCGGAGCAGGAGACCAAGGTCTCCAAGCTGGTGTCGCTGCTGGTCAAGGTCGGTGCGCTGGCCTTCGTCCTCACCATGGACAAGACGGTCGCGATCAACTTCCAGTTGCTGGGCGGCATCTGGATCCTCCAGACGATGCCCGCCCTGGTCGGCGGCCTGTTCACCCGCTGGTTCCACCGCTGGGCACTGCTCGCCGGCTGGGCGGTCGGCATGGTGTACGGGACGGTGGCCGCGTACGGGGTCGCCAGCCCGACCCAGGCGCACTTCGGCGGCTCGTCCAAGGAGATCCCGGGGATCGGCGAGATCGGCTACATCGGCCTCACCGCGTTCGTGCTGAACGTGGTGGTGACGGTGGTACTCACCTTCGTCCTCAACGCCATGAAGGCACCCGCCGGCATCGACGAGACCTCCCCGGCCGACTACACCGCCGACGCGGGCGACCCGGGCGTCGCCACCGAGCTCCCGCCGGCCACGGCGGGAGCTCCGGGCGGCCACTGACGACCGCGCCGCACGGCCTGCCGACGGCCCGTCGAGCCCCTTTCCCGAAGGGGCGCGACGGGCCGTCCGCCGTCTCCCCGAAAGGGCCGCAGAAGGCGTCCTGCGGCCGCTGCGATTGCCGCCCGACACTACATGTGGGGGCTGCCTCATCGGGCAGCCCCCACATGTATGCTCGTCCTCGCTGTCGCCGCAGGGGAATCCGGTGCGAATCCGGAACTGTCCCGCAACGGTGTATTCAGTGCGCTTTTGTGCACCCCCGAGTCAGTCCGATGACCTGCCGGCAGCGCATCCGGCTCGACCGAACCGGATGCCCAGACGTCCGGGCCTCGCGGTTGGGCCGGTGGACGCCGTGCGGAGCGCTGCCCTGCCCCGGGTGTGCGCGTCCGCAGGGCTGCCCCGTTCCCCGCCGGCCCCGAGCCGAGCGAGGGAGAGCACCACGTGACCATCGCGCCAGCCGATCCGGCTTCAGTCGCCGCGTCCGCAGCAGCCGAGTACGAGGCAGCCGCACAGGACGGACCGGGAACCGCACTGCTGCGGACCCTGACCGACCTCACCGCCGATCTGCCCGACACCGACCCCGGCCGGGTCGCCGCCGCCGCGCTGCGCGGCCGCAGCGCCCGGGCGGACGAGGCGGAGCTGCGGTCGCTGGCCACCGAGGCCGCCGCGGGCCTGATCTCCGAGGACCCCGCCTACTCCCGGCTCGCCGCCCGGCTGCTGACCCTCGCCATCGCGGACGAGGCGGCCGGCCAGGGCGCGGTCTCCTTCTCCGCCTCGGTCGCCGTCGGGCACCGCGAGGGCCTGATCGCGGACCGCACCGCCGGGTTCGTCGCCACCCACGCGGCCGCCCTCGACGCGCTGGTGGAGCGCTCGCTCGCCGACGGCGCGGACGACCGCTTCGGCTACTTCGGGCTGCGGACCCTGCACAGCCGCTACCTGCTGCGCCACCCGCACACCCGCCAGGTCATCGAGACGCCCCAGCACTTCATGCTGCGGGTCGCGGCCGGGCTGGCCGAGGACGAGTCGCAGCGCGCGGTGGACGAAGTGGCCGCGCTGTACGGGCTGATGAGCCGGCTCGACTACCTGCCCTCCTCCCCCACGCTCTTCAACTCCGGCACCCGGCACCCGCAGATGTCCTCCTGCTATCTGCTGGACTCCCCGCTGGACGAGCTCGACTCGATCTACGACCGCTACCACCAGGTGGCCCGGCTCTCGAAGCACGCGGGCGGCATCGGTCTGTCGTACTCCCGCATCCGCTCGCGCGGTTCGCTGATCCGGGGCACCAACGGGCACTCCAACGGCATCGTGCCGTTCCTGAAGACGCTCGACGCCTCCGTCGCCGCGGTCAACCAGGGGGGCCGCCGCAAGGGCGCCGCCGCCGTCTACCTGGAGACCTGGCACGCGGACATCGAGGAGTTCCTGGAGCTGCGCGACAACACCGGTGAGGACCAGCGGCGTACGCACAACCTCAACCTGGCGCACTGGATCCCGGACGAGTTCATGCGCCGGGTCGACGCGGACGGCGACTGGTCGCTGTTCTCCCCCGCCGACGTGCCCGGTCTGGTCGACCTGTGGGGCGACGAGTTCGACGCCGCGTACCGCGCCGCCGAGGCGAAGGGCCTGGCCCGCAAGTCGATGCCGGCCCGCGAGCTGTACGGCCGGATGATGCGCACCCTCGCGCAGACCGGCCAGGGCTGGATGACGTTCAAGGACGCCTCCAACCGGACCGCGAACCAGACCGCCGAGCCGGGCAGCGTCGTCCACTCGTCGAACCTGTGCACCGAGATCCTCGAAGTCACCGACGACGGCGAGACGGCGGTCTGCAACCTGGGCTCGGTCAACCTCGGCGCGTTCGTCGCCGACGGCGACATCGACTGGGAGCGGCTGGACGCCACCGTCCGCACCGCCGTGACCTTCCTCGACCGGGTCGTCGACATCAACTTCTACCCGACCGAGCAGGCCGGCCGCTCCAACGCCAAGTGGCGCCCGGTGGGCCTGGGCGCCATGGGTCTCCAGGACGTCTTCTTCCAGCTGCGGCTGCCGTTCGACTCCCCCGAGGCCCGCGCGCTCTCCACGAAGATCTCCGAGCGGATCATGCTCGCCGCGTACGAGTCGTCCTGCGACCTCGCCGAGCGGTCCGGACCGCTGCCCGCCTGGTCCGAGACGCGGGCGGCGCGCGGTGTGCTGCACCCCGACCACTACGACACCGAGCTGAACTGGCCGGAGCGGTGGGACGCGCTGCGCGCCCGGGTCGCGAAGACCGGGATGCGCAACTCGCTGCTGCTCGCCATCGCGCCGACGGCGACGATCGCCTCGATCGCGGGGGTCTACGAGTGCATCGAGCCGCAGGTCTCCAACCTCTTCAAGCGCGAGACGCTCAGCGGTGAGTTCCTCCAGGTCAACGCGTATCTGGTGGACGAGCTGAAGAAGCTCGGGGTGTGGGACGCGCGCACCCGTGAGGCGCTGCGCGAGGCCAGCGGCTCGGTGCAGGGCTTCGCCTGGATCCCCGAGGACGTGCGGGCGCTGTACCGCACGGCGTGGGAGATCCCGCAGCGCGGCCTGATCGACATGGCGGCGGCCCGTACGCCGTTCCTGGACCAGAGCCAGTCGCTGAACCTGTTCCTGGAGACGCCGACGATCGGCAAGCTCTCCTCGATGTACGCGTACGCCTGGAAGCAGGGGCTGAAGACGACGTACTACCTGCGCTCGCGCCCGGCGACCCGGATCGCCCGTGCCGCCTCCGGCCAGACCGCGGCCGCCGCCCCCATTCCCGTACAGCAGGCTTCGGCGCCCGACGCGGACGCGATCGCCTGCTCCCTCGAAAACCCCGAGTCCTGCGAGGCCTGCCAGTAATGAGCTCCACCAACTCCGAGAAGAACCTGCTCGACCCGGGCTTCGAGCTGACCCTGCGGCCGATGCGCTACCCGGACTTCTACGAGCGCTACCGGGACGCGATCAAGAACACCTGGACGGTGGAGGAGGTCGACCTGCACTCCGACGTCGCCGACCTCGCCAAGCTGTCCCCCGGTGAGCAGCACATGATCGGCCGGCTGGTCGCGTTCTTCGCGACGGGTGACTCGATCGTCTCCAACAACCTCGTGCTGACGCTGTACAAGCACATCAACTCCCCCGAGGCGCGGCTGTATCTGTCGCGGCAGCTCTTCGAGGAGGCCGTGCACGTCCAGTTCTATCTGACGCTGCTGGACACCTACCTGCCCGACCCGGACGACCGGGCGGCGGCGTTCGACGCGGTCGAGGAGATCCCCTCGATCCGTGAGAAGGCGCAGTTCTGCTTCAAGTGGATGGACTCGGTCGAGAAGATCGACCGGCTGGAGACGAAGGCCGACCGCCGCCGTTTCCTGCTCAACCTGATCTGCTTCGCGGCGTGCATCGAGGGGCTGTTCTTCTACGGCGCGTTCGCGTACGTCTACTGGTTCCGCTCGCGGGGCCTGCTGCACGGTCTCGCCACGGGCACCAACTGGGTGTTCCGTGACGAGACGATGCACATGAACTTCGCGTTCGAGGTCGTGGACACCGTCCGCAAGGAGGAGCCCGACCTCTTCGACGACGAGCTCCAGCAGCAGGTCACCGACATGCTGAAGGAGGCCGTGGCCGCGGAGCTCCAGTTCGGCCGCGATCTGTGCGGTGACGGGCTGCCCGGCATGAACACCGAGTCGATGCGGCAGTACCTGGAGTGCGTCGCCGACCAGCGGCTCACCCGCCTCGGCTTCCCGGCGGTGTACGGCTCGGAGAACCCGTTCTCGTTCATGGAGCTCCAGGGCGTGCAGGAGCTGACGAACTTCTTCGAGCGCCGGCCGTCCGCGTACCAGGTGGCGGTGGAGGGCTCGGTCGCCTTCGACGACGACTTCTAGATCCCTTTTCGGGCCTAGATCCTGGCCCAGCTTCTGAGGTGGGGGCGCCGCGCAGCCGTGACGGGCCGCGCGGCGCCTGCCGTTCGCGGGGGTCCGTCGCTCCGCGCCCGTTCCGCGGCGCGCAGCTCGCGGTCGATGCGGCGCTCGCGGGCGAGCCCGGCGAGGGCGGGCAGCAGGACGAGAGCGATAAGTGCGGCTATGCCCAGGACGTTCTGGAATGTGTTCATGGCTCTACTCTCGTCCGCGCGGACACATCGCGGCAGTGGCAGGACTGTCATGGAGCATCGAATTACTGCCACACTGGCTCCATGCTGAAAAATGTCGCCGTTCTGCTGCTCGACGAGGTCCACCCCTTCGAACTCGGCGTGCTGTGCGAGGTCTTCGGACTCGACCGCAGCGACGAGGGCCTGCCGGTCCACGATTTCGCCGTGGTCTCCGCCGAGGGCCCGGCGCTCCGGACCCATGCCGGCTTCACCATCAGTACGCCGCACGGCCTCGACCGCCTGGACGAGGCCGACCTCATCGCCGTACCGGCCGGCAGCCACTTCAGGGACCGGGAGTATCCCGAGGAGGTCCTCGACGCGCTGCGCCGGGCCGTGGACCGGGGAGCCAGGGTGATGAGCGTCTGCTCCGGCGCGTACGTGCTCGGCGCGGCCGGACTGCTGGACGGCCGCCGCTGCACCACCCACTGGCGCCACGCGGAGGCGCTGGCCCGCCGCTTCCCGCGGGCCGTCGTCCAGCCCGATGTGCTGTACGTGGACGAGGGCCAGGTCATCACCTCGGCGGGCACGGCGGCCGGGATCGACGCCTGCCTCCATCTGGTCCGGCAGGCGTACGGCCCCGACGCCGCCAACGCGATCGCCCGCCGCATGGTGGTGCCGCCGCACCGGGACGGCGGCCAGGCGCAGTACATCGAGCGGCCGCTGCCCCGCACCCGCTGCGACACCGTGGGCGAGACGCTGGTCTGGATGGAGCGCCACCTCGACCAGGAGATGACCGTCGAGCAGCTCGCCGCCCAGGCCCACATGTCGCCGCGCACCTTCGCCCGCCGCTTCCAGCAGGAGACGGGCACCACTCCGTACCGCTGGCTGCTGCGCCAGCGGGTGCTGCTGGCACAGCAGCTGCTGGAGACATCCGATGAGACGGTGGACACGATCGCCGGGCGGACCGGTTTCGGGACCGCCGCCGCCCTGCGCCACCAGTTCGTACGCTCCCTGGGCACCACGCCGAATGCGTACCGCCGCACCTTCCGTGGCCCGACCGCGATGACCCCTGCGGCCTGACCCACACTCCGTCGCCCGCAGAAACGACGGCCTGGCGGGCCGGAACGGCGTGGTCCCGCTGAACCGTGACATCACCGTCGAGCACTGGCTGGGCGGCGGCAGCATCCAGAAGCCGTCCGCACTGCTCGCCGAGGGCCGCCCGGTCATGAACTCCGCCTACGCGCTGTACCTGGTGCGCGGCGGCTACACCACGCAGACCCGGAAGCTCTACGAGAGCGGCTGGACCCCGCTGCGCTTCGAGGGCGAGACGCTGCCCGCGACGGCGGCGAACCTCACCGGGGCCAAGATCAGCCTGTGGCCGGACAGCGCCGCGGCCGAGACCGAGAACGAGGTGGAGGCGAAGACCTTCATACCGCTGCGCTTCCTGGCGCAGGCCACCTGGGGCGGCCCGAAACCCAGCGGGACGTACGACGGTTTCGAGGCGCTGGCCAGGAGGATCGGCCACGCGCCGGGATGGTCGAACACCGACCGCACCCCGCTCCCCGACGGCACGTACCGGCTGACCGCCGGGGACAGGGCCCTCGCCCCCGGGGTGGACTCGGGCGTTTCCCTGGCCCGCGACGGTGCGGCCGCCTGGACGCTGACGGCCACCGCCGACGGGTACTACACGGTGCGCGGCCGGGGCGGACCGGTGCCTGGACGCGGTGCGCGGCAAGACGTATCTGGGCGCACCGCTCGAAGTGGGGGCCGAGCTGTCGCTCGGCGCCTGTTCGGCGACGGCGCGCACCCAGCGCTGGCAGCTGGAGCCCGGGGCCGGGGCACTGACCCTGCGCAACGCCGTCTCGCAGCTCTCCCTGACGGAGCGGGCCGCGGACGGCGCCGCGGTCCAGACGACGGGCGGTACGCGACTGACGGCGAAGACGGCCTGACCGTCCTGCGCACAGGTGGGGCCCGCCGGTGCCGGCGGGCCCCACACGCGTGTCAGATGCCGCAGTTGGGCGCGGACCAGAAGTGGCTGGGGCCCTGGTTCACGTGGACGTGATCGTTGTGGTCCGGGTAGCCCGGGCCGAGGATGCCGTTGAAGCCGTGGTTGCGGGCCTGCGTGGCCAGGGTGCAGAAGGCGATCCCGCCCAGGTCGGCCGCGTCGCCGTACAGATGGCGGCTGTTCGACGCCCCGCCGACCGCGCTGTTGCAGGAGGTGGAGCGGAAGCCGCTGTTGACGGTGATGGGGCGGTCACCGAGCGCGTGGCGCAGCGCCTCCAGCTTCCACATGGTGCTCAGCGCGTTGGCCTTGGCCGTTCCCGCAGCGACGGCACCACCGGCCCAGGTGCTGTTGCAGTGGTTGAGCTCGGCGTACGTGAAGTGGGCCGGGGTGCAGTCGTTGTCCTGGAGCTCGTAGATCTTGGCCTGGGTGGCCGGGCCCGCGATGCCGTCGGCGGCGAGGCCGTAGGCGGCCTGGAAGCGCTTGACGGCGGCGGTGGTGGCCGGTCCGTAGGAGCCGTCGATGGCGAGTACGGAGTTGTAGCCGGGGTAGCCGGCCACCCGGATCTGGAGCTGGACGACGTCGTTGCCGGTGGCGCCGGGGGACATCGTGCGGGTCCAGGTGTAGCAGCCGTCGGCCTGTGCGGTGCCGGCGGTCACCACGGCACCGCCCAAGGCGAACGCCATGGTCATGACAAGGCCGAGCAGGAGTCGTGCGGCGCGTCTGAGCATGTGGGGGCTCCCCGCTGTGACGGAAGTGTGGTGAGAGAGCTTGTCGGACCAGTCGACGCGCGTCAACTACCCATGGATGAATGGCGGTTGACGGGTCCTGGCGAGCGAAGGCCGGTGGGCCCGGCCCTCGCGAGACGGCGAGGAGGCCGGGCCCACCGGTGATGGCCGGGTGCGCGCTCAGTCGTTCGGCACGACCTCGTAGCGCGGCGTGTTCTCCGCCATCTGCCGCAGCGCGTCCTTGCGGTCCCGCTTCGAGAGCCGGTCGATGTACAGGTAGCCGTACAGGTGGTCCGTCTCGTGCTGGAGGCAGCGGGCGAAGTAGCCGTTGCCCCGGATCCTGACCGGGTTGCCCTTGGCGTCCTGTCCACGGACCACCGCGTAGTCCGGGCGGGCCAGCGAGGCGTACGCCGTCGGGACCGAGAGGCAGCCCTCGTTGGAGTCGTCCAGGATCCGGTCCTCGGGCGCCAGCTCTTCGAGCACCGGGTTGCAGACGGCGCCCACGTGCCGCACACCGTCGTCGTCCGGGCAGTCGTAGACGAAGACCTTGAGGTCGACGCCGATCTGATTGGCGGCCAGGCCGACGCCCTCCGCCGTCCGCTGGCTCGCGAACATGTCGTCGATCAGCCGGCCCAGCTCGTCGTCGAACTCGGTGACGTCCTTGCACTCCTTGTGGAGCACCGGGTTGCCCACGACCGTGATCGGACGGGAGGTGCCGCGCTCGCGATGTGCCGCCTCGCGCGCCTCACAGTCCTCGGTGTCCACGACGAAACCCTCGTCGTCGAGGCTGATCTGCTCGTCCGTCTCCTGCTGCGCCATGTCCGCCGTACGCCTTCCTCAAAACCTGAAACCGGGCCCTGGGCCTGAAGCCCGGCCCTACCTGAAACCCGGCCGTCCGGCAGTTCCGGGGCCCGAGCACCGCGACCGGTGCCCGTACAGCCTACGGGCACCGGTCAGCAGACTTCCTCGAGATCCCGCCACTCGCGGCTGTCCGGGCTGTCCGCCACCCAGCCGTCCAGCAGACCGCGCACCAGCCCGGCCGGTGCCGCTATCCCGCACTCCCGCTCGGGCACCCACAGCTCACCGGCGGTGCGGTGGCCCAGCGGCCCGGGATGCCCCGGCTCGCTGTGGTCGTGCGGGTCGAGGTGTTCGCCGTCGCCCTCGTCGCTCTCCATCCGGCTCTCCGAGCAGGCCCGGCAGAGCAGCCGCACGGAGGACGACCAGTCCTCGGCGGCGAACCCGGCGTCGGACGCCAGCTGCTCCAGCGCGTCCCGGTCCGCCTCGGTGGCCGCTTCGAGCAGCACCACCCAGGTGGGTACGGGGGACGGCGCCCACAGCTCGATCTCGTCGAAGACGGGGTACGAGGGCCCGGCCGCGGTGACCCGCTCGCCGTGCGGCACCCCGTCGTGCAGGACGACCTCGCCCCAGCGGCGGCCGGACGACGGCAGCGGGATGGAGAGCACCTCCATCCGGGCCGGATCGAGCCTGCGGCCCCAGACGACCTCGGCCTCGCCCTCCGGCGAAAGCCGCACCGCGGCGCTGCCGAGCTCCATGCCGACCGGCTCGCTGTTGGCCGCCGAGGTGTGCTGGCCTGCGCCCGGCACCTTCAGGCCGTACGCCTGCCAGGCCCGGCGGGCCAGCGGCCAGTCCTGCAGCGCGGTGGCGGCGATCCCGACGTTCCACCAGTCGGGAGCGCCGGATTCCTTGTCGAGCAGCGCGACGGCCCGCAGGCCGGCGGCTCTCGCCTGTTCCCAGTCATGCCGGAACTTGTGCAGCAGCGCCAGGTTGAACCACGACTCCGAGAGCCAGGGTTCCAGGTCCGCCGCACGTGTCAGCAGTGCGCCCGCGTCCTCGTACCGGCCGTCGCCGATCAGCGTGAACGCGCGGTCCGTGGCCTGCCGCCAAGAGGCGGAGGGCCGATGCCGTACCTTCCCGAAGATCCTCACGATTCCCGCCTGTCCCGACTGGACACCCTCGTTTTCCGCTCTTCTTCGCATCCAACCATGCCGAGCCGGACGCCCGCTCATTACCCATGGGTTACCCGGGCAGGACCGGGGCCGGAGCGCCCCGGGCCAGGACCCTGGCCAGTGATTCCACGACTTCGGGCTGATAGTCGTGGGCGGTCCCGAGCCTGAGTTGTTCCAGCGCGCCCAGCGGCCCGATGAGACTTTCCCCGCACAGGTCGTCGTATGCGTTGACGGCCCTGACGATCCTGGCGGACAACGGCTGCTCGCGGTAGGGGTCGGCCTGCCGTTCCACGACGACGGCGACCTCGGGGTCCACCCCGGTCTGCCGGACCACGGCCCCTCCGAGCAGCGCGATGCGGCGCTGTTCGGCGGCGGGCAGGGTGGCCGTCGCCCCGTCCGGGACCGGGTCCACCAGCGAGAGCTGGCCGATGTCGTGCATCAGGGCGGCGTGCTCCAGCACGGTCAGCCGGCTCCCGGAGAGCCCCAGCTCACGGCCGACGGCCCGGCAGAGCACCGCGACCCGGCGGGCGTGCCCGTGCGGGGTGTACCCGGCGATCTCGGTGGACCTGGCGAGCGAGGCGATGGTCTGCCGGTAGGTGGTGCGCACGGCGACGAATCGGCGGAACGAGACCTGGGTCAGCAGCAGCGGCACGCACAGGACGGGCAACGCCCACAGCCCGGCGACGGCCACCCCGAGGGCCATCACGACCCCGGTCGCGCAGACCGCCGAGCCGATGCCGACCAGACCGCGCAGCTCGTCCCGCAGCAGCGGCGGGTAGGGGTGGCGGGTGCGCGAACGCAGCAGCAGGGCCGCGAGCACGGCGTCGCACAGGGCGGTCAGGACGAGGATCAGGAGCAGGACGAGCACGTAGTACGGGCCCTCACGGAGCCAGCCCTCGGCGCGCCCGCTGTTGTACAGCGGCTGGAAGCACACGGCGGCGAAGGTGACGGTCAGGATGCGGCGGGCCACCCGGTCGGGGGCGGGCCCCGTACCACGGGCCACATGGGGCACACAGGCGACCAGGTGCGCCGCGACGAGCACCGCGACCACCTGGAGGACACCGTGCTCGGTCGGTTCGCCGCCGCTGCGGCCCAGCAGGGCGTACGCGAGGGCTCCGGCGGCGCCGAGCGGCGCGGGCTCGCGCTCGCCGGGCAGCGCGCCCCAGCGGGCCAGTTCACCTACGCCGACGAGCACCCCGAAGGCGAGGGCGTGGCCGGGGTCGTGGACGCCGGTCCAGAGGGTGTGGCCCAGCCCGGCGACGGCGAACAGGGCCGCGGCGGCGCGGACGACCAGGACGGCGGCGGGCAGCCGGGTCCCGGCACTGGCCCGGGTCACCGGCGACGGTCCGCGGACGGCTGCGGACCAGGCAGCACGCCGAGCCCGTCCGCCGGGGGCTGCGGCGGCGGTATGTGGCCGAGCCCGCCGGAGGGCCGGGGGCGGCCCGGGACGGCCTGCTCGCACTCGCCCCGGGACCCCGGGACCTCCGGCCCGGCCGCCGTCCCGGCCGTCGTCACCGCCGACCAGCCGTGCCGTTCGAGCCCGCGCGCCAGCGCCCGGACCATCTGCGGGTCGAACTGCGTGCCCGCACACCGCTTGAGCTCCTCCAGCGCGGCCGGCACCGGCCTCCCCCGCCGGTAGGACCGGGTCGAGGTCATCGCGTCGAAGGCGTCCGCCACCGCGACGACCCGGGCGAACTCCGGGATCTCGCGCCCGCTGAGCCCGTACGGGTAGCCGCTGCCGTCGAGCCGTTCGTGGTGGTGCAGGATCGCGGCCCGTGCCTCGCCGAGGAAGCCGATGCCGCGGACGATCTCGTGCCCGTACTCCGGGTGCAGCTCGATCACCTGCCGTTCCTCGGACGTGAGCGGACCGTCCTTGCGGAGCACCCGGGTGGGGACGCCGAGCTTGCCGACGTCGTGCAGGATGCCGGCGAACCGGACGACCTCCAGGCGGCCGGGGTCCATGCCCAGTTCGCGGGCGATGAGGACGGAGGCCCGCCCGACCCGTTCGCTGTGGCCCCGGGTGTAGGTGTCCTTGATGTCGACGGCCTGCACCAGCGCCCTGATGGTGGCGCGGTGGACGGCGTGCTCGCGGTGGTACTGGGCGAAGACCCAGCAGGAGATGTACATCGGCAGCAGCACGATCAGCGCGGACAGCGGACCGTACGGGCCTCGCCACAGGACCGCCATCATCAGCCCGGCGAGTCCGTGCACCAGATGCGGTCCCAGCGAGCGCGGCAGCAGCCCGCTCCAGGCCCGCCGCAGGGGCAGCCGTTCGGCCGCGACCAGGATGGAGCCGTCCAGCACGGTCAGTACGAGGCTGAAGGCCAGGGCGGCGGCGCAGGCGGGCAGGATCGCGTAGGGCAGGTCGGGACCCGTACCGCTCCCGCCGAGCGTGGCGGTGCCGCCGGACAGCCCGTGGACGGACGAGGCAGCCCAGACCGTGACGGCGAGCTGCGCGGCCCGCCAGACGCGCCGTGCGGTGAACGGCGGCCGTTCGACCCGGCCGACGAGCGATCCGGGCACGGCGACGAGGGCGGCAGCGGCGGGCGGCAGCAGGAAGGCCGCGGCCAGCAGCAACGGAAAGAACGAGCCGGCACGGATCGGCACGGAGCTGCCGAAGAAGGGGCAGCGCCCGGGGAGTTCACAGGCCAGATAGAGCCCGGTGAGCAGCGCGACGGTGATCCACGGGGTCCCGGCACCGCTCCGCAGCGCGGGAAGCACACAGCACAGGGCACCCAGCGCGACCGCCGCGATGTACGCGCGCGCCGCCCCGCGTGTGGTTCTCACCCGCTCGGCCCGCCCTCCGACATGGTCAATGGAGGCGTCACGCTAGCGAGTTGTGCGACCGGTCGAGCGTCAATGAGCCCGATTAGCACATTCGGGTGATTCGGTGGCGGCGGCCGGGCACGCGCCGGCCGCCGGGGCTCACTCCTTGGCGGCGGTCGGCTGTCCGCTCTCGGCCGCCGTCACATCCTGCTCGGGCACGGCCTGTCCCGAGCGGATCAGATCGATCCGGCCCATCACCTTGGACCGCAGGTCGCTGGGCACGTCGTCCTGGCCGCAGCAACGCTTCACCAGCTTCTTGACGGCCTGTTCCAGGCCGTACTTCTCCAGGCACGGGGAGCACTCCTCGAAGTGCACCTCGAACTTGGTGCAGTCACTGTCGGGCATCTCGTGGTCGAGAAACTCGTAGAGATGATCGAGGACCTCTGAGCAGTCCGTCTCGTGCGGCTCTCCGCAGCTCATGAGCCCGAGCCTTTCCGATCGTCCGACTCTCCGGCACCGGCCGGGACGAGCCCGCGCTCGCGGGCGTAGTCCTCCAGCATGCCGCGCAACTGGCGGCGGCCCCGGTGCAGTCGGGACATCACCGTACCGATGGGAGTCCCCATGATGTCCGCGATCTCCTTGTAGGCAAAGCCCTCGACATCGGCGAGATACACAGCGATGCGGAACTCTTCGGGAATCGCCTGCAGAGCGGACTTCACGTCGGAGTCGGGCAGGTGGTCGAGCGCCTGCGACTCCGCGGAGCGCAGACCGGTCGACATGTGCGACTCGGCGCGCGCCAGCTGCCAGTCCTCGATCTCCTCGGCGGCGCTGCGCTGGGGTTCGCGCTGCTTCTTGCGGTACGAGTTGATGAACGTGTTGGTGAGGATGCGGTACATCCACGCCTTGAGGTTGGTGCCCTCACGGAACTGGTGGAAGGAGCCGTACGCCTTGGCATACGTCTCCTGGACCAGGTCCTCGGCGTCCGCGGGGTTGCGCGTCATGCGCAGCGCGGCCGAGTACATCTGGTCGAGGAAACCGAGCGCGTCCCGCTCGAAGCGCGCGTTGCGCTCGGCGGACGTCTCCTGTGCGCGGCCGTCGTCGGTCCCTGTATCGGTCCCAGTGACCGGACCCACCTCCTCCAACGCTGTGGCGGAGCCGAAACCGGACCCGCTCGAATCGGAGAATAGTCGACCTTGCTTCGAGACGGGCTGTCGTTCCGATCCGCCCTGGGCCCGCTCGGGAGTGGTCCTGGCCGCGTGCAGCACCGTCCACTCCAGGTCAGCGGCGTTCGAGCGGCGCGGGCAGATGGTCGAACCCATGCGACGGACTCCCTCTCCACGTACGACGTTGATGTACCGATGACACCGACAACAGTGGCCCCTGCGCCAACATTCCCGGGGTGTACGTCACACGAGGGCGGACAGCCAGCCGGTCACGGCGGCGGTCAGGATCCCCATCGCCTCGTCCTGGCCGGGGCCGGCCTTCTTCGGTACGGCGAAGCCGTGGTCGGCGTACGGCACTTCGGCGAGCTCGTACGCCCCCGGAGGGAATTCGGCGGGCCGCCCGAACGGGTCGCGGCCGCCCTGCACGACGAGCGTGGGCACCCCGGTGCCGAGGAGCTCGTCCCCGCGGGACTTCTCCGGCCTGCCCGGAGGGTGCAGCGGGAAGCTGAGCGCGAGGGCGGCGTGGGCCCCGAGCTCCGCGGCGGTCCGGCAGACCACCCGGGCCCCGGCGCTCCGCCCGCCCGCGACGACGGGCAGCCCGGCGGCACCGAGCGCGGGCCACAGCCCCCGCCACCCGGTGTCCAGGGTCTTCGGGGCGGGCGCCAGCCGCTTCCCGGCGACCCGCCACGGCTGTTCCACCAGGGCGACGGTCACCCCGTGGGCGGGCAGCGCGTCGGCCAGGGCCCGCAGGTCACGGGCCTCGATGCCGCCGCCTGCGCCGTGGCCGAGGGCGAGCACCAGACGGGCGCTCGCGGCGGTCCCGGCCTTGGTCGGGCTCGTGGCGGGGAACCAGGTGATCCTGGCCGGTCCGGCATCGGTGTCGACCGTTTCTACCGTCTCGGCCCGGCGGCCCGTCTCTGCAGTACTCACATACCCCATCCTCCCCGCCCGGAGCTCAGAACAGGGTGCCCACCTCCGGCGCGGCCAGTTCTTCCAGCAGTTCGGGCCCGTTGTTGCGGACGTTGCTGACGGCCGTGGCCACCGGATAGGCCCGCATCAGCCCGCCCGGCGGCGGTGCGAGCAGCGCCTTCAGCTCCTCGACGTCGGTGCGCGAGGGGTCGAGCCAGTCGTCCCAGCGGTCCGGGGTCAGCATCAGCGGCATCCGGGGGTGGATGTCGGCGAGCGCGGCCGGGCCGTCCGCGGGGGCGACGGCGAGCGGGGTGCTCTCCGCCTCGGTCGTGATCACCGTGCACGTCACCCACCAGGCCATCGGGTGGTCGTCGGGCAGTGTCCGGTCGCGCCAGAACTCGTACAGCCCGGCCATCGCGAAGACCGATCCGTCGGCGGGGGTCACGAAGTACGGCTGCTTGCGCGGGCGCTTCTTCTTCCCCTTCTCCTCCAGCTGCCGTTCGTCCGCGCCGGTGACCCACTCGTAGTAGCCGTCCGCGGGCAGGATGCAGCGCCGGGAGACGAAGGGGCGACGGAAGGACGGCTTCTCGTGGACGGTCTCCGCGCGGGCGTTGATCATCCGCGCGGCGCCCTCCGGGGACTTCGCCCAGGACGGTACGAGTCCCCATTTCAGCGCGCGCAGCTGGCGAACCGGACGCTGGTCGTCTGCGTCTTTGAGAGGACGCTCCAGTACGGCGTAGACCTCCTTGGTGGGCGCCACGTTCCAATCGGGTGCCAGGGCCTCGGCCGGCTCCCATTTCTCGACCTGGAAGAGTCCGGTCAGGTCCTCGGGCCGCCGACTCGCTGAATACCGTCCGCACATGAGTGCCAGACTGCCACGACCGCCACACCGGCAGGACGCCGATACCGCAAGCCGATACCTCAAGGAGCCGCCCGCACCATGGACAGCACCGAACTGGGCAATCTGTGGGACCGCGTGTTCGGCACCCAGCCCGCCCCCGAGCAGTGGCTGGTGGTGGTCACCGGCACGCTCGCACTGATCGCCGTCGTACCGAACCCGATATGGCGGCTGACCCGCAACGCGATCACCATCGCGCACGAGGGCGGCCACGGGCTGATCGCGCTGCTCACCGGCCGGCAGCTGTCCGGCATCCGGCTGCACTCGGACACCAGCGGCCTGACCGTCAGCCGCGGCAAGCCGACCGGGATCGGCATGATCCTCACCGCGGCCGCCGGCTACACCGCCCCGCCGCTGCTGGGCCTGGGCGGCGCGTGGCTGCTGGTCGACGGCAGGATCACGCTGCTTTTGTGGGCGGCCACCGCGCTGCTCGCGGCGATGCTGGTGATGATCCGCAATGTGTACGGGGCGCTGACGGTGATCCTCACCGGCTCGGCCTTCCTGCTGGTCTCCTGGCTGGCCTCACCCGCCTGGCAGTCGCTGTTCGCGTACTCCGTGGTCTGGTTCCTGCTGCTCGGCGGTGTGCGCCCGGCCTTCGAGCTCCAGTCCAAGCGGCGCCACGGTGGTGCGCCGGACTCGGACGCGGACCAGCTGTCACGGCTGACGGACGTGCCGGCCGTGCTCTGGCTCTTCCTCTTCCACGCGGTGTCGCTCTGCTCGCTGATCGGCGGCGGGCGCTGGCTGCTCGGTATGTGATCGGTATGTGAGGCGTGCGAGGGCCTCGGCCCGGGCCGGTGAAGGCGTTCCCCGATTGCCGGTCGGTCCGAGACCGACCGGCAATCGGGGGGTGGGAGAAGGAGCGGGGCTGGGTGCGTGCAGCTGCAAGGCGGCGGATTGAGGCATGGCGGCGCCATGATGATTGACGACAACGCCGCAGATGCGCGCACCCAGCCCCGCGACGCCGCCCCCCGATTGCCGGTCGGTCTAAAGTGAGATCCATGACCGAAAGCTCCGTGCACCCTGCTCTCTGGCCCGCCCCGCATGCGACGGGGGCGGTCGACGCGACCGTCACCGTGCCCGGATCGAAGTCGGTCACCAACCGCGCGCTCGTGCTCGCCGCGCTCGCCGCCGAGCCCGGCTGGCTGCGCCGCCCGCTGCGCTCCCGCGACACCCTGCTGATGGCCGAGGCGCTGCGTTCGATGGGCGTCGGCATCGAGGAGGGCGTGGGCCCGGACGGCTCCGGCGAGGCCTGGCGGGTCATCCCGGCCGGGCTGCACGGCCCGACCACGCTCGACGTCGGCAACGCCGGTACGGTCATGCGCTTCCTGCCGCCGGTCGCGACCCTCGCCGACGGCCCGGTCCGCTTCGACGGCGACCCGCGTTCGTACGAGCGCCCGCTGACCGGCGTGATCGACGCGCTGCGGGTGCTCGGCGCCCGGATCGACGACGAGGGGCGCGGCTCGCTGCCGATGACCGTGCACGGCAGCGGTGCGCTGGACGGCGGTCCGGTGGCGATCGACGCCTCCTCGTCCTCCCAGTTCGTCTCGGCGCTGCTGCTGTCGGCGCCCCGCTTCAACCAGGGGGTGGAGGTGCGTCACACCGGCGCCCGGCTCCCCTCCATGCCGCACATCCGGATGACCGTCGACATGCTGCGGGCGGTCGGCGCGCAGGTCGACGAGCCGGAGACGGGTGGCGAGCCGAACGTCTGGCGGGTCTCCCCCTCCGCCCTGCTCGGCCGCGATCTGACCATCGAGCCCGACCTCTCCAACGCCCAGCCGTTCCTCGCGGCCGCGCTGGTCACCGGCGGCCGGGTCACGATCCCCGACTGGCCCGAGCGCACCACCCAGCCGGGCGACGCGCTGCGGGAGATCTTCACCGCGATGGGCGGCAGCTGCGAGCTGACCGAGCGCGGTCTCACCTTCACCGGTTCGGGCCGGATCCACGGCATCGACGTCGACCTCGGCGAGGTCGGGGAGCTCACCCCGGGCATCGCGGCGGTCGCGGCCCTGGCCGACTCCCCCTCCACCCTGAGCGGCGTCGCCCATCTGCGGCTGCACGAGACAGACCGGCTGGCCGCGCTCACCAAGGAGATCAACGAGCTGGGCGGCGATGTCACCGAGACCGCCGACGGCCTCCACATCCGGCCCCGGCCGCTGCACGGCGGTACGTTCCGCACGTACGACGACCACCGGATGGCGACCGCGGGGTCGATCATCGGCCTAGCCGTCCCCGGAGTGGAGATCGAGAACGTGGCGACCACCGCCAAGACCCTGCCGGACTTCCCGCAGATGTGGACCGGAATGCTCGGGGCCTGAGACATGCGCCGCTACGGCAAGAACCCCGACGAGGACGACATCCGGTTCCGCCCCAACCCAAAGGGCAACCGGCCTCGCACCCACACCCGCCCGAAACACGAGGACGCCGAGGAGGGCATGGTCCTCACCGTCGACCGGGGCCGCCTCACCTGTCTCGTCGACGGCCGTACGATCATGGCGATGAAGGCCCGTGAGCTGGGCCGCAAGGCCGCCGTGGTGGGTGACACCGTCTCCATCGTCGGTGACCTCTCCGGCGACAAGGACACCCTCGCCCGCATCGTCCGCATCGGTGAGCGCCGCTCGGTGCTGCGCCGGACCGCGGACGACGACGATCCGTACGAGCGGGTGGTCGTCGCCAACGCGGACCAGCTGGCGATCGTCACCGCCCTGGCCGATCCGGAACCCCGGCCGCGAATGATCGACCGCTGTCTGGTCGCCGCGTACGACGGCGGGCTCTCGCCGCTGCTGGTCCTCACCAAGTCCGATCTGGCCTCCCCGGACAAGCTCCTGGAGGCGTACACGCCGCTGGGCGTCCCGTTCATCGTGACCAGCCGCGAGGAGCTGGAGAACGGCGACGCGGCCGAGCGGGTCCGCGAGCAGCTGCACGACCGGGTCACCGCCTTCGTCGGGCACTCCGGCGTCGGCAAGACCACGCTGGTCAACGCACTGGTGCCGAAGGACCGGCGGCGTACGACAGGAGTGGTCAACGCGGTCACCGGGCGCGGCCGGCACACCACCACGTCGGCGCTGGCGCTGCCGCTGCCCGACTACCGCGGCTGGGTGATCGACACCCCCGGTGTGCGCTCCTTCGGGCTGAACCACATCGACCCGTCCCGGGTGATCCACGCGTTCCCGGACCTGGAGCCCGGTACCGAGGAGTGCCCGCGCGGCTGCACCCACGACAGCCGTGAACCGGAATGTGCCCTGGCCGCCTGGGTCGCGGACGGCCACGCCGATCCTGCCCGGCTGGACTCGCTGCACCGCCTGTTGTCCACGCGGGAACGACGTGAGGGCGACTGACCCGGGCACGTTTGCGATGCGCTGTCACCGGCAAGTGCATAATCACATTCAGTGTGGCAAGCCGGTCACCGACGTGGGAGGGCACTGACGATGGCGTGGCTGCTGGTCGTGGTCGCAGGACTTCTGGAGACCGGCTTCGCCGTCTGTCTGAAACTCTCGCACGGCTTCACCCGGCTCTGGCCGACCATCGCGTTCTGCGTCTTCGCCCTCGGCAGCTTCGGTCTGCTGACGATGTCGCTGAAGAAACTCGACGTGGGCCCCGCCTACGCGGTGTGGACCGGCATCGGCGCGGCGGGCACCGCGATCTACGGCATGGTCTTCCTGGACGACGTGGTCTCCACGCTCAAGCTGGTCTCGATCTCCCTGGTGATCATCGGGGTGATCGGGCTCCAGCTCTCGGGCTCGTCCCACTGACCGCGCACCGCGCGACCGGGTCCGGCGCCCGCTCCACGATGTGGCGCACCAGCGGCACCGGCTCTCCCCCGGCCCCCGCAGGGGCGGGCACCAGTGCGTAGCTCAGGGCGAGCCGCAGCACGATCTCGCAGGTCACGGCCAGTTCCTCCGGGTCTCTCGGTGGCCGTTCCCCGCCGAGGGCGGCCACCGCGCGTTCACCGGCCCGGCGGAGCATTTCGGCGGGGGCCGGCGGGCCGGGACCGGCGCCGCGCGGGCCGGGCAGCGGGGACGCGTACCCGGCCGCGAGAGGTCCGGGGCGGGGTAACCGTTCGCTCCAGCAGCCCGTGAGCAACGCCTTGACCAGCACGTTCGTACGTACGGCCCGGACGGTCCAGACGGCGGTGGCGGCCAGCCTGTCCGCCGTACCGCCGGCTGATCCCAACGCGCGCTCGACCCCGGCCAGATAGCCGTCGGCGGCGTCCCGTAGCAGGGCGCGGGCCAGGCCGTCCTTGCCGCCGAACTCGTTGTGGAGGGTCTGCCGGGAGACGCCCGCGGCGGATGCCACGTCGACCATGCGCACCGATGTCCAGGGCAGGGTCGCCAGCGCCGAGAGGGCGGCGTCCAGCAGTACTTCCCGCGCTGTGGGCATCGTCGCCTCCCGCGCCGAGGGCTCCGCGTCCCAGCGTCGGCCCGCTCCCCGGGACTGTCAATGGTCCGCGTGGCTCCGGGCCGTATGGCTCCGTTCACCTTCGGTCGATACTGTGACGGCATGCCCGATTACCACGATGATCTGCGCCTTGCCCATGTACTGGCTGACGCCGCCGACGCGGCGACGATGGACCGGTTCAAGGCCCTCGACCTCAAGGTCGAGACCAAGCCGGACATGACGCCGGTGAGCGAGGCCGACAAGGCCGCCGAGGAACTGATCCGCGGCCACCTGCATCGGGCCCGCCCGCGCGACGCGATTCTGGGCGAGGAATTCGGGATCGAGGGCACCGGGCCGCGGCGCTGGGTCATCGACCCGATCGACGGCACCAAGAACTATGTGCGCGGCGTGCCCGTCTGGGCGACGCTGATCTCGCTCATGGAGGCCGGCGAGGACGGGTTCCAGCCGGTGGTCGGCGTGGTGTCGGCCCCCGCGCTGAACCGGCGTTGGTGGGCGGCCAAGGGGGCCGGGGCGTACACCGGTCGCAGCCTGACCTCCGCGACCCGGCTCCAGGTGTCGAAGGTGGAGCGGATCGCGGACTCCTCGTTCGCGTACGCCTCGCTGAGCGGCTGGGAGGAGCAGGGCCGCCTCGACGGATTCCTGGACCTGACCCGGGCCTGCTGGCGCACTCGCGGGTACGGGGACTTCTGGCCGTACATGATGGTCGCCGAAGGTTCGGTGGACATCTGCGCGGAGCCGGAGCTCTCGCTCTGGGACATGGCCGCCAACGTGATCATCGTCCAGGAGGCGGGCGGGAAGTTCACCAGCCTGGACGGGGTCTCCGGTCCGGGCGGCGGCAATGCCGCGGCCTCGAACGGCCTGCTCCACCACGAACTGCTCGGCTACCTGAACCAGCGCTACTGACCCGGATCCTCCGCCGGACCGTGTCCCCGGGGGGGCGTCGCGCACTGTCGCGCGCCCCCGGGTGAGCTTCGCCCCCCCTTGTTCCGTCCACGTATCGGTGCAACTCTGAGAGTCCCCCCGCTTGTGAATTTGTGAATCGGCTCACATGGCCGTTCGCCAAGGAGGTGGCCCTCTTCATGCTCGTCCGTGACGCCATGAGCACGCTGGTCCTCACCATCGGGCCCGCCCATACGCTCCGCCAAGCCGCCCGGCTGATGGCGGTCCGCCATGTCGGAGCCGCTGTCGTCCTCGACCAGGACGACAGCGGGCTCGGCATCCTCACCGAACGCGACATCCTCAACGCGGTCGGCTCCGGCCAGGATCCGGACGTCGAGACCGCCGCCACCCACACCACCACCGACGTGGTCTTCGCCTCGCCCACCTGGACCCTGGAAGAGGCCGCGGAGGCCATGACACACGGCGGGTTCCGCCACCTGATCGTGCTGGACGGCCACGGCCCCGTGGGCATCGTCTCCGTCCGCGACATCCTGCGCTGCTGGGCGCCCGTCAGGCGCCGCCACCACGCGGAACTCATCGGCTGAGCCCCCGGGAACGACCGGTGGGCCGGTCTCCCCCTCGGAGGAGACCGGCCCACCGCCGACGACAGCCGCCCGGATCAGCCGCGAAGGGCCTGGACCGCGGCCTCCAGACGCTTGCCG
The DNA here is from genome assembly GCF_045040875.1 of Streptomyces sp. NBC_00012. Classification (NCBI taxonomy): domain Bacteria; kingdom Bacillati; phylum Actinomycetota; class Actinomycetes; order Kitasatosporales; family Streptomycetaceae; genus Streptomyces; species Streptomyces sp. NBC_00012. Next base: position 3,066,670 of record NZ_CP108309.1, read on the forward strand.
AAGTCGCCGTCCGCCTGGCGGAAGTTGTTGATCGCGCGCTCGGCGATGTCGTCGCGCGAGACCTTGGCGATGAACCCCGCGAGGTTCTCGATCAGCCGAACCTTCTCGTCCTCGGAGTAGAGCCGGTAGAGGTTTCCGGCCTGCACGAAGTCGTTGTCCTCGGCGTGACTCGGGGCCGCGTGCGTGGCGACCTCGCCGGAGACGGTGGTGGGCTCCCACAGCGGCCGGTCGGTCTGGGCCGGACCGCCGAAGCTGTTCGGCTCGTAGTTCTTCGCACCCTTGTGGCGGCCGTCGTACAGGTAGCCGTCCCGGCTGTTGGTACGCGCCTCGGTGGCGTGCGGGCGATTCACCGGCAGGTGGTCGGCGTTGATGCCGACGCGGTAGCGGTGGGCGTCGCCGTACGCGAAGAGACGGCCCTGGAGCATCTTGTCGGGGGACGGACCGATGCCCGGCACGAAGTGCGCGGGGCTGAAGATCGACTGCTCGGTCTCCGCGAAGATGTTCTCCGGGTTCCGGTTGAGCTCCAGCCTCCCGATCTCGATCGGCGGGTAGTCCTCGTGCGGCCACACCTTGGTGAGGTCGAACGGGTTGAAGCGGTACGTGGCCGCCTCGGCCGCCGGCATGATCTGGACCTGCACCGTCCAGGACGGGAATTCGCCGCGCTCGATCGCCTCGCGCAGGTCGCGCTGGTGGCTGTCCGGGTCCTCACCGGCGAGCTTGTTGGCCTCGGCCTGGGTGAGGTTCTTGATGCCCTGGTCGGTCTTGAAGTGGTACTTGACCCAGAAGACCTCGCCGGCCTCGTTGTTCCACTGGTACGTGTGCGAGCCGTACCCGTTCATGTGGCGCAGCGTGGCCGGGATGCCCCGGTCACCGAAGAGCCAGGTCACCTGGTGGGTGGACTCGGGCGACAGACCCCAGAAGTCCCAGACGTTGTCCGCCTCCTGCGAGCCGGTGTACGGGTCGCGCTTCTGGGTGTGGATGAAGTCCGGGAACTTGATGGCGTCCTTGATGAAGAACACCGGGGTGTTGTTGCCGACGAGGTCGTAGTTGCCCTCTTCGGTGTAGAACTTCAGCGCGAAACCGCGGGGGTCGCGCACCGCGTCGGCCGAGCCGAGGTTGCCGGCCACGGTCGAGAAGCGCAGGAAGGTCTCGGTCTGCTTGCCGACCTCGGAGAGGAACTTGGCCCGCGTCCACCGCGAGACGTCCCGGGTCAGCGTGAACGTGCCGTACGCGCCGGCGCCGCGGGCGTGCACGATGCGCTCCGGAATGCGCTCGCGGTTGAAGTGCGCGAGCTTCTCCAGCAGCGACTGATCCTGCACCAGGACCGGACCGCCGACGCCCGCGGTCTGGCTGTTCTGGTTGTCGGCGACCGGCGCGCCGGCCTCCGTGGTGAGCGGTCCCTGCGTCACGTGCGCCTCCTGCGTCGTTCCTGCACATTCGTATCGAACTGCACAGCCTGTCCCTTGGCGTATGCCGTTGCCGATCCTACAATGGACTTAGTCCAAGTCAAGCGAGCATCCAAAGTCACACTCGTTCGGGACCTGGTCCCTTCACTGTTAGGCTTGTTTCCATGAGTGACCTGTTGGAACGACTTCGCGGACGCGGCTGGCGCATGACTGCACAGCGGCGCGTGGTGGCCGAGGTCCTCGACGGGGACCATGTCCACCTGACGGCCGACGAGGTCCACGCGCGGGCCGTGGCCAAGCTGCCCGAGATCTCCCGCGCCACCGTCTACAACACGCTGGGCGAGATGGTGTCGCTCGGCGAGGTCATCGAGGTCTCCACGGACCGCCGCGCCAAGCGGTACGACCCGAACGCCCACCGCCCCCATCACCACCTCGTCTGCGCGAACTGCGGCACGATCCGCGACGTGCACCCGGCCGGCGACCCGATGGCGGACCTGCCGAGCGACGAACGCTTCGGCTTCACGGTCTCCGGCGTCGAGGTCACCTACCGGGGCATCTGCCCCAACTGCGCGGCGACGGGCTGAGCCGATCCGCTCTTCACGACGAAGGCCCTGGTGCGAGCATCATTCGCACCAGGGCCTTTCGCGTGATCCCACGCACAGGACGACGCACCTCCCCGCCACCGGCACGTGCGCACCCCCTTCCCGAATCTGACGGGTAGTCATATCGTCTGCGGCGATCACGTCCGCCCCGCGGCGGACCGCACCTCGATACGCGCGAGGAGAGACCCGTGGGAGATCCGCACCCGACCCCACCCGCAACCGCAGCCACCAGTCCAAAACTCCGCGCCACCGCGCTCACCCGCTCGTTCGGGCGCGGCGTCAAGGCCCTGCCCGCCCTCGGCCCACTCGATCTCTCCGCCTCGCCCGGCGAATTCACCTGCATCGTCGGCCCGTCCGGCTGCGGCAAGTCCACGCTGCTCCGGATCGCCGCCGGACTGCTCCGCCCCAGCTCCGGCGAGCTGTCCATCCGTACGGCCTCACCCCGTCCGGCGGCGATGATCTTCCAGGACTACGGCATCTACGACTGGAAGACCGTGCTCGCCAACGTCCGGTTCGGTCTCGACATCCAGCGCGTACCTTGCAAGGAGGCCGACGCCAGGGCGCGCGACTGGCTGACCCGGATGGGGCTCTCCGACTTCGCGGGGGCGTATCCGGCCACCCTCTCCGGCGGGATGCGGCAACGGGTCGCGATCGCCCGCGCTCTCGCCGTCGAACCCGAGATCCTGCTGATGGACGAGCCGTTCGCGGCGCTCGACGCCCAGCTGCGCACCATCCTCCAGGACGAGCTGCTCGACCTCACCCAGACCACCCGCACCACCACCCTCTTCATCACGCACAGCCTCGAAGAGGCGATCGTGCTCGGGGACCGGGTGCTGGTGATGTCCGCCAGACCGGGGCGGATCATCGCCGAGCGCCGCCCGCCGTTCGGCCGGCCGCGCACCGGCGAAGTCCGGTCGGCCCCCGAGTTCACCGCGCTGAAGAGCGAGTTGTGGGAACTTCTGCGCGGCGAGGTGCACCGGGAGGCGGTCCCGGCATGACCATCACCGTGAACGCCACGAAGCCCGACGACGGCGTCCTGATCCGCAGGCCGGGCCCGCAGGAGCTGCATCCCGTACGCACCCATCGAAGGCGCCGCACCCTGGAGATCGCGCTCGCCGTCGCCGTACCGCTGCTCCTCGTGCTGCTCTGGCAACTGGCCGCCGCACAGTCCTGGATCGACGCCCGGGTCTACCCCGCCCCTTCCACCATCCTGGCGGACGGCCTGGACCGGGCGGGCGCCGGTGAACTGTGGCCGGATGTATGGGCCACGCTCAAGCGGGTCCTGGGCGGCTATGCGATCGGCACCGTCGCGGGGTACGCGCTCGGCCTGCTGATGGGCTCGCTCTCCCTCGTACGGGCGGCGCTTGAGCCGTTGCTCGACGCCCTGTACGTCGTGCCGAAACTGGCCCTGCTGCCGGTCTTCCTCAATATGTTCGGCCTCGGCGAGGGACCGCAGATCGCCCTGGTCGCCGCGACCGTCTTCTTCTTCGTCTGGATCTCCACCATGGCGGCCGTGCTCGCCGTCCCGGTCGGCCACCGTGACGCCGGTCAGGTCTTCGGCGCCTCGCCCTGGCAGATGTTCCGCCATGTACTGCTTCCCGCCTCGCTGCCCGCGGTCCTGGTCGGGGCGCGGATCGCGGCGGGGGTGGCGGTGCTCGTCATCGTCGCCTCCGAACAGATCGCCGCGGCCGACGGTCTCGGCCACCTGATCTTCGACTCCCGGGCGCTCTTCCAGAACGACGTGATGTTCGTCGGCATCGTGTGTGTGGCGATCCTCGGTGTCGTCTTCTCCGAAGTGGTGCGGATCGCCGGACGGCTGCTCACGCCGTGGGCCCCGCGCGACCGCGGCCGCGGCCGGTCCTGAACGGCTCCCCACGCTCTGACGGCTCCCCACGCTCTTCGTACGGAGGCACTGTGCGTACCCACACCCCATTCATCCGCACCGCCGTGCTCGTCACGGCGTCCCTGCTCGGCGCGGCGGGCTGCGCCGGGCAGGAGTCCGGCGGCGACAGCGCCGCCGCGCCCCGCACCGTCCGCCCCGTCGCGGGCTGTGGCGCCGGCAGCTGGACCGACCCGGCCGAACTCGCCCCCGACCGGAAAGCGGCCCGCTGCGACAAGGGCGCCCCGGCGGCCCAGCCCCTGGCGAAACGGCGGAAGATCACCGTCGCCACCGGCACCCTGAGCGCGGAGTACGTGGCTCCGCTCCAGGTCGCGGTGGCGAAGGGCGAGTTCGCCAAGGAGGGACTGGATGTCGAACTGAAGGTGCTGCCCACCCCGGACGCGCTGCCGCTGCTCGCCAAGGGCGATGTGGACGCCCAGTGGGCGGCTCCCGAGGCGGCCGTGATGAACGGCATCAACGGGGGCTTCGACATCAAGTGGGTCGCGGGGAACTTCTCCCCCGACCCCACCTCCAAGAGCGGCCTGTGGGTGCGCCTCAAGGACGGCGAGAGCGCCGGTCACGTCGAGATGGCGGGCCGGAAGCTGGGCACCATGATCGGCAAGGGTTCGGTCATCGCGTACCCGATGGACACCTCCCTGAAGAAGCACGGCGGCGGCCTCGACAGGATCAGCTTCCAGCAGCTCGGCTCCGCGGACGTGCTGACCGCGCTGCAGAACGGCGGCGTGGACTCGGCCTGGCTGCTCGACCCGATCTGGCGCAAGGTGGACGGCGACAAGAGGTACGCCTTCCTGGGCGGCCAGCCCGTCGGTGAACCGCTCGGCGGCCTGCTCTTCGGCCCGACGCTGCTGAACAAGGACCCGGACGCGGGTGTCGCCTTCCTCCGCGCCTACATCCGGACGGTGAACACCTACTTCGCCGCGGACTACAAGTCCGATCCCGCGTTCGTCACCGAACTGGCGAAGCTGATGAAGACCGACGAGGCCACACTCCGGTCGACCCCGTCGATGCGGATGGACTGGGAGATACGGAAGGGCACGACGGACCGGCTCCAGCAGGCGTACGCCGATTCGGGCGTCTCGAAGGGCGACTCGGTGCCGGAGCCGAAGGCCGTCGACCGGGCGATGTACTCGGAGGCGGTGGGCCACAAACTCTGACTCACGCACCGCGCATGCACAGAAGGCCGGATCCTCTGAAAGGATCCGGCCTTCTGTCTTCAGTAGCGGGGACAGGATTTGAACCTGCGACCTCTGGGTTATGAGCCCAGCGAGCTACCGAGCTGCTCCACCCCGCGTCGTTGTGTTTAGAACTGTACGTCACCGCTGTCGACCAGTGCAAATCGATTGCGGCGCCCCCGCCGGGACGGCCACCGGGGCCTCGCTCGCACGACGCCCCGGCCGGCTTCTGCCCTACGCGGTCAGCTCCTGATGGAGCGCCTCCCGCAGCCGGGCCGCCCGTTCGGCGACCTCCGCCGGGCCCAGCTCGACCGCCCGGGCGCACCAGCGCTGCCCCTCGGTGAGCTCGCCGCGCCGGGCGGCCAGCAGGGCGAGGCGCAGGGCGGCCCGCCCGTGCCCGTCGTTCGCGGCGCGGCTCCACCACAGCGCCGCCTCGCGCTCGCTGCCCTCGCGGGCGAGCAGCAGGCCGAGGTTGAAGGCACCGTTGCGGCTGCCGGACTCGGCGGCCGCGCGGTACCAGCGGGCGGCGCTGTCCACGTCGCCCCGGGCGGCCGCGAGCATCCCGACCCGTACCTGGGCACGGCGGTGCCCCTGTTCGGCGGCCCGCTCGTACCACTCCTCGCACTCGGTCTTCTCCGGCATCGGCTCCCCGAGCGCGGGAGGGCCGGGCGGCGGCTGCCGCGAGTCCAGCACCCCGGCCAGCCGGAAGGCGGCCTCCGCGCTGCCACCGCCGGCCGCACAGCGCAGGTGGCGCTCCGCCTCCCGCTCCTCGCCCCGGTGCAGCAGGGCCATGCCGACCTGGAGGGCGGCCTCGGTGTGGCCGGCCGCCGCGGCACGCTCGTACCAGACCAGTGCCGCACGGTCCTCGTCGCGCCCGGCGTACAGGATGCCGAGGTTGAACGCCGCGTCGACGCTGCCCGCCTCGGCCGCCTTGGAGAACCAGGGCTCGGCGCCGGTCGCGTCGCCCGCCTGGAGCAGGAGCACGGCCAGCGCGTTGGCGGCCTCGCGGTGGCCCGCGTACGCGGCGCGGCGATACCACTGCTCGGCCTGCGGCGTACGGTCCTGGGCCGCGCAGAGCAGACCGAGGTTGTACGCGCCGTTGACGTCGCCCGCGTCCATCGCGGCGCGGTACCAGCGCTCGGCGGTCTGCTGTTCGCCACGGGCCGCGTGCAGGGCCCCCAGGGCGTTGGCGGCGTTCCCGTCGCCGTCCTGGGCCGCGCGCAGCCACCACACGGCGGCGCTCTCCTCGTCGCCCGCGTCACGCAGCAGGAAGCCGAGCGCGCAGGCGGCGCGAGCCTCGCCCGCCTTCGCGGAGATGAGGTACCAGCGGCCGGCCTCCCTGGGCTCACCGCGCTGTTCGAGGATGGCGCCGAGGTGCAGGGCGGCACGCCCGTGGCCGCGCGCGGCGGCCTGCCGGTACCACTGCTCGGCCTCGCCCACCCGCCCGGTCGCCGGACCCGCCACCGGGCCGTCGTCCCTGCGTGCCACGGGCCGGGCGGTCGCATCGGGGCGGTCGCCCGCGCCGGGGCCCAGCCCCGGACGGCCGAAGGCGTCGTGCGGGTCGTCGGCGGCGTTGCGGTCCAGCATGCGCGCGAGGCGGTACGCGGCCTCCCGGTGCCCCTGCTCGGCGGCGGCGCGCAGCCAGCGCTCCGCGCCGACGTCACTGCGGTGTTCCAGCAGGTCGGCCAGGGCGTACGCGCCCAGCGCGTGGCCCTGCTCGGCGGACTGCCGGAGCCAGTACTCGGCGCCGGGCTCGTCGCCGCGCTCGCGGTAGTGGCGGCCCAGCGCGTGCGCGGCGGCGGCGGACCCCGCGACGGCTGCGATGCGCCACCAGCCGGCCGCGTCGTCGGTGTATCCGCGCTGGTGGAGCAGTACGCCGAGGTTGTTGGCCGCGGCCCGGTCGCCGTCCGCGGTGGCCCCACGCAGATAAGGTTCGGCGGCATCCAGGTCGCCGCGGCGCAGCAGAAGGGCGCCGAGAACGCTCATCGACGCGGTGTCCCCGGCGTCGGCGGCGCGACGGTGACGCGCCTCGCTCTCGGCGCTCTCCGGGCTCTCGGCGCTGCCGTGAGTCCCCGTGGCCCCGACGCCCTCGATGCCCCCGCCGGCCCCGGCGCTTCCCGTGTTCTCTGTGAACTCCGTGCTCTCGACGGTCGCGGCACACCCCGCAGTCTCGGCAGTCTCGGTCGCCTTGATGATCTCAGGTGTCTCGGGTGTCTCAGATGTGCCAGTGGTCTCGTTGCCCTCCGCGGCGGCAATGCCAAAAGCCACATTCGCCGCGTTCCCCGACCGATGACCGCGACGCTGCACAAACCGCCCTGTCTCCAACAGAGTTGCCCTGTCCCCCATAAATACCATCGTCGCACCGCCTGCCACCCGCGTACACCTGGTATAGCGCGGCCAGTTAGGTCACTTCAGCGTTTTGTCGACATGCCCACAGAGAGATAAGTCAAACACGTCCGGAGCCAACTCGTGCCCCGCGAACCGCACTTCACGCACCTTGCACAAGAAAGTCGCCGTGACATGACGAAGGCCCGGATCCTCGAAAGGATCCGGGCCTTCGTCTTTCAGTAGCGGGGACAGGATTTGAACCTGCGACCTCTGGGTTATGAGCCCAGCGAGCTACCGAGCTGCTCCACCCCGCGTCGTTGTGTTGCAACCGTACCACGACGCGGGGGTGAGCCTTTACCGGGTTACTCAGCCACCACTGTCAGCACTGGATGGTTTGTCTTTCTTGTCCGCGCCATCCGCTTTGTCCGCACTATTCGCACCGCTCGCGCTGTTCGAGCCGTTCGCACCGCTCGCGTTGTTCGCGCTGCCCGACTTGGGCTGGGCGGCCGCCGCACGCTGGAGCGCGTCCTGCAGATCCGCCTGGGCCTTGCCGTACGCGGTCCAGTCCTGCTCCTTCAGGGCCGCCTCGCCCTCCGAGTAGGCCTTCTGCGCATCCGCGATCGCCTTCTTCAGCGCCGCGTCACCGGTGGCCGGCGGCTCCGTGGTGCCCGGAGGCCTGGTGGTGTCCGGCGGAGTGGTGCCGGAGTCCGTCACCCCGAAGACCGCGTTGAGCGCCTCCCCGAGGCTGTTCTCGAAGACGGTCTTCGACCCGTACGAGGCGGCGACCTTGCGCAGCAGGGGATAGTTCTGCGTGCCGCCGCGCGTGTACACCGGCTCGATGTAGAGGAAGCCCCCCTCCAGCGGCACGGTCAGCAGGTTGCCGTACTCGATGTCGGAGTCGGTTCCCTTCAGGTTTCTCACGAACTCGGCCACGTCGTCGTTGCCGTTGAGCTCACTCTGTACCTGTCCGGGACCCTTCACCGTGGTGGTGACTCTCAGCAGCCTTATCGTGCCGTAGTCCTTGCTGGCCGCATCGGCGTCCACCGCCATGAACGCCCCGAGGTCGGGCCGCCCCTTCGGGGTGAAGGTCGTCGTCAGCGAGAACTTCTGAGCCGTCTGGTCCGGCATCTTTATGCTCAGGTAGTACGGCGGGACGGCACCGGACTCCTTGTTGGTCGGGTCGTCCGGGACCTGCCACGCGTCACTGCCGCTGTAGAACTGCGCGGGGTTCGTGACGTGGTAGCGGGTGAGCAGCTCGCGCTGCACCTTGAACAGATCCTGCGGATACCGCAGGTGGTCCATGAGGTCCTTCGGAATGTCGGCCCTGGGCTCCACCGTCCCCGGGAACGCCTTGCGCCAGGTCTTGAGGACCGGGTCCTCGGTGTCCCACTCATAGAGCTTGACCTTGCCGTCGTAGGCGTCGACGGTGGCCTTCACCGAGTTGCGGATGTAGTTGACCTGGTTCTGCTGGGCGACGACCGCACGCTGGTTGGTGGTCAGCGAGTCGGCCGTGGTGTCGCCGAGCGTCGTACGGGAGGCGTACGGGTAGCCGTTGGTGGTGGTGTACGCGTCGACGACCCACTGGATACGGCCGTTCACCACGGCCGGGTAGGCGTCGCCGTCGATGGTCAGCCACGGGGCGACCGCCTCGACGCGCTCCTTGGGCGTGCGGTTGTAGAGAATCCGCGAGCCCTCGCCGATGGCTCCCGAGTAGAGGATCTGCGGCTCGCTGAACGAGACGGCGTACGCGGCGCGGTTGAACGCGTTGGAGAGACTGACCCCGCTGTTGCCCTGGTAGCTGGTGGTCTTCTCGCCGTCCTCCTCGTAGTCGAGCTCCTTCTGGGGCCCGCCGACGATGGAGTACTGCTCGGTCTTCTCGCCGTAGTAGATCCGCTGCTCGTACTTGGGGAACTCACCGCTCGTCGGCAGACCGGACTCGGTGAAGTCCGGGGAACCCTTCGGGTTCTTGCCGGTCGTCGTGCCCCGGGCCGCGATGGCACCGTAGCCGTGGGTGTAGGTGAAGTGGTCGTTGATCCAGTTGCGCTTGGGGATGCCGTCGAGGTTGAGCTCGCGCAGACCGATGACCGTGTCCTGGTCCTTGCCGGCGGCGTCCTTGTAGCGGTCGACGTCCAGCGTCTTGGGGAACTGGTAGTAGTTCCTCTTCTGCTGGAGCTGCTGGAAGGCCGGCGAGACGACATTGGGGTCCATCACCCGGTAGCTGGCGGCGTCGTTCGCGCCGGCGCGCAGCTTGGCGTCGTCGTCCGTCGTGCTCTTGCCCGAGTAGTCGTCGACCTGCGCGTCATCGATGTCGTACGCGTCACGCGTCGCTTCGATGTTCTTCCGGATGAACGGGGCTTCCTTGGCCTGCTCGTTCGGCTGGACCTGGAACTTCTGCACGATCGCCGGGTACAGCCCGCCGATCAGGATCGCCGAGAGCACCATAAGGCCGAAGCCGATCATCGGGAGCTGCCAGGTGCGGCGCCAGAGCGTCGCGAAGAACAGCACGGCGCAGATCGCGGCGATGCAGAACAGGATGGTCTTCGCCGGCAGATAGGCGTTGGCGTCGACGTACCGCAGACCCGTCCAGTTGTCCGTGGCCTTGAAGTCGCTGGACTTCACGGCCAGGCCGTACCGGTCGAGCCAGTACGCCACGGCCTTCAGCGAGACGAAGACGCCGAGCAGCACCGACAGATGGCCGGTGGCAGCGCCGGTCGCCCGCGCTCCGGGGCTGGTGACGCGCAGCCCGCCGTACAGGTAGTGGGTCATCGCGGCGGCGATCAGCGAGAGCACCGTGGCCGCGAAGCCGAAGCCCAGCAGGAAGCGGTACCAGGGCAGGTCGAAGGCGTAGAAGGACACGTCCAGATGGAACTGGGGGTCCTTCTGCCCGAACGCCACGCCGTTCACATACATCAGCCAGGTACGCCACTGGCCGGAGGCGGATGCCCCGGCGATCAGACCGACGAGCGCGGTGATCGCGAGCAGCACCCACTTCTTGTGCGGGGCGAGGCTCATCCGGTAGCGGTCCAGGCTCTGCTGTTCCAGCGACATCGCGCTCAGCGGCGGCCGGAGCCGGTGCGCGAGCCAGATGTTCAGGCCGACGGCGAAAGCCATCAGCAGTCCGAAGACGAGGAACAGCCCGATCTTGGTCCACAGAGTGGTGGTGAAGACGGATGAATACGCGACCGACCGGTACCACAGCCAGTCAGTCCAGAACCCGGCGAACATGACGAACGCCATGGCGAGAACCGCCAGGACGCCCAGTGTCATGAGCAGGGTACGGGCACGCCGGGACGGGCGGCCGACTCTGATCCGTGGCCCGGTCGGGCCTCCGCCGCGGTCCGGCATCTGGAAAGCCAACGTGCGCACCTCGAAGTTCGCGGGTCGTGTGGAGCGGGCCCAGCGATCGTAGAGCCCACCTATGCAACTTACTGAGGCTTTACCTAGTTCCCGTTCCCGGGGCGGAAGGAGGCAGGATATTGACCATGCCCAACGTTTCTCCCTCAGGCCCTCCGATGGCCGCCAGCCCGCTCACCGTCGCCGTGCTCGAAATCGACGACTACATCTCCGGCCTCGGCTGGGACCAGCCGGCCCGCCTCTTCGCCCTGGTCGACACCGCCAAGCTGCGGGTCCAGGAGCCTTCTCTCGCCGCCCAGCTCGGCCTGGGCAGCGCCGAATCCCCGACTTCCGCACTGACCCCCATCGAGCAGGACGAGCTGCCGCCGGGCACCGCCCTGGACGAGTTCCTCGCCACGATCGCCTGGCCCGACGCGGTGATCGGATGCGCGATGACGGTGGAGCGGCTGATGCTGCCGCCGTCCGCCGAGGCCTCCGTGCCCGAGGGGCTGAGCGACGCACAGCTGACCAAGTGGGTCGCCAAGCACCCGGAGCGGCAGGAGGTACGGATGACCGTGGCGGTCCTGCGGGACGGTACGCGTGAGTCGGCCGTACGGCTGCGCGCGAAGGACACCCCGAGCGAGGTACGGACCGGCGCCGGTCTGGTGCCCGGGCTGGCCGACGCGCTGGCCGCGACCTTCGAGGCCTGACCCAGGGCCTTTTGTCCGGATCAGGCCGGAGCCCGGCATGATCCGGACGAGAGGCCCTGGTCGCGCCTCCCCCGCAGGGGGCGCGGTCAGCCTGCCGAGCAGCTCGGCAGCCCGGCCGTGTCCCCCGCCTTGATCTTCTCCAGCGACTTCGTCGCGTCGTCGATCGTCTTCACCCGCACCAGCGTGAGTCCGCTCGGGGTGTCGGAGGCGGCGGCCTTGCAGTTCTCGTCCGGTGTCAGGAAGTACCTGGCGCCCGCGTTGCGCGCGCCGACCAGCTTCATGTTGATGCCGCCGATCGGACCGACCTTGCCCTTGTCGTCGATCGTGCCGGTGCCCGCGATGAACCTGCCGCCCGTGAGCTTGCCGGGGGTCAGCTTGTCGATGATGCCCAGCGAGAACATCAGACCGGCGCTCGGGCCGCCGACATCGGCGAGCTTGATGTCGATCCGGAACGGGAACGTGTGGTCCGTCCCGGCCTGGATGCCGACGATCGCGCGGTCCTCCTTGGGCGCCTTCGCGGTGGTGATGACGATCTTCCGGCTGCCCTCGGGCTCCTTGCCGGCCTTCTCGGCCGCCGCCGCTGTCCGGGCCGGGATGATCGTGAAGGTGACCTTCTGGCCGGGGTCGCGGCGGGTGACGAGCTTCGCGACGTCCTCGGGCTGCTCGACGGGCGCGCCGTCGACCTGCTTGATCACGTCGCCCGCGTGCAGCTTGCCCTGGGCGGGGCTGCCCTTGACGACCGTGGAGACCACGACGCGCGACGACACCGGGATCTTCAGCTCGGTCAGCGCGGCGACCTTGGCGCTCTCCTGGGACTGGCTGAACTCCTCGGCGTTCTCCTGCGTCGACTGCTGCTCGGTCTTGCCGTCGGGGTAGAGCGTGTCGTGCGGTACGACCATGCTGTCGTGGGCCAGCCAGCCGTAGACGGACTCGACGAGATTCATGTTGTAGTCGGCACCGGTGACTCTGACCGTCGTCATATTGAGGTTGCCGGACGTCGGGTACGTCTTGTGCCCGGAAATCTGCAGGACGGGTTCGCCACCGACCTCACCGAGGGTGTTCACGGTCGGCCCGGGAGACATCTCCGAATACGGCACTTTGATCAGCACGCCTGCGCAGAGCAGCGCGATGAGGATCAGGGTGGAGGCGAGCATCGTCGCGGTGCGGCGTGGCATGGAACGACAGTACGGGAAGGGTCTGTCAGTGCACTGCCGGGGCCGGTCCGTACGGGGCTGGGAACCGGGCGCGGGCTGCGCCGGAGGGCGTCGGCAGTCGGAGCCGCGATGCGGATTGGCAACTGCGTACGCGCGACGAGTTGTCAGGCGACGTCGGAACCGGAGTGCGGCTTTTCCATCGCCTCACGGAACCTGGCATAGCCGGCGAGTTCGGAGACATCGCCGGTCGTTCGATTACGGGCGGCCCAGCTTCCCCATATCGCAGCGCCGAGCGCAGCGAAAAGCGGAATCAGCAACCAGGCAAGTGCTGCCATTACGACCTCCCTACCCTATGAGCGACCGCAACTGACCGATCAGCAGATTAACCGTCTGGAGAACCAACGCTCACGGCAGGGGTGGGGTTACGCAAATCGGGCCGGACGGCCGCCTTGCCGGCTTGCGCTCAGCAGGCGCCGACCCATTCCTCGGTGCCGTCCGAGAAGCGCTGGTGCTTCCAGATCGGGACCTCGTGCTTGAGGTCGTCGATGAGCTTCCGGCACGCCTCGAACGCCTCGGCACGGTGCGGGCAGGAGACGGCGACGATCACCGCGAGATCGCCCACCTGGAGGTCACCCACCCGGTGGACCGCGGCCAGCGCCCGGACCGGGAAGTCCGCGACGACCTTCTCGGCCACTCGGCGCATCTCGTCCTGCGCCGAGGGGTGACAGGAGTACCCGAGCGCGCCGACGTCCTGACCGCCGTCGTGGTTGCGCACCGTGCCGACGAAGAGCGCCGTGCCGCCCGCGGCGTCGTCCCCGACGGCCCGGAAGACCTCGTCGACCGAGAGCGGGGTGTCGCGAATCTCCAGCAGCCGCACGGGGTCGTCCGCCGCCTGCTCGCCGGGGTGGTCGTAGGTGGGAGCCATGGGGCCCATGGTGCCGTACGGCGCCGACAAGGCGGAATTGCGTTTTCCACCGGCGGACCGCCCCTGACCTTGGAGCCTTCTACAGAAGCTCCCGCTCGGACGGCCTCCCGCCGGACGGTCCTCAGATGCGGCGGCGGGCCTTGCGGGCGCGGCGGACCAGAGCAGCGGTGCCGAGCAGTGCCACGGTCGCACCGGCGGCGCCCGCCGCGGTGGCGTCCTTGCGGCCGAGCCGTCGTCCGGCGACGGTGTGCCTGCCCTCGACCTCTTCGAGGAGGGCGGCAAGCACCTCCTCATTGGTCCAGGCGGGGCGCCATCCCACGTCGTGCAGCCGGCTCACGCTGACCACCCAGGGGTGCATCGTGTACGCCAGATCGCCCGCAGGGGACGGGGTGAGGCCGATCCGGTGCAACCGGGCGGCGGCGCCCAGAGCCACGGCGGAGGGCAGCTCCATCCGGCGGACGCCGCTGAGCTCCTCGACCTCCTCCTGCTCCAGCCAGCCGTCGCAGCCGACCGCGAACTCGCCGTCGATCTTCTCCAGCGCGGCGTACTCCAGGGCCGTGACCAGGTCGTCGACATGGCAGAACTGCCAGGCCGGACGCGATCCGGCGACGACCAGGAGGCGCGGCGACTCGAAGTAGCGGGTCAGCGCGGTGTCCGTACCGCCGACCAGGACGGTGGGCCGGACCACGGTCACGTTGAGTCCGGGGTGGGCACGCGGCGCGCGGCGGCCGAGCCGTTCGATCTCCAGGAGGTCGCCGACGCCGGTGGCCTCGGCCGTGGCGCGCAGCTCGGCGTCCTCGGCGAGCGGGACGTCGTTGTCGGGCAGCGCCCCGTAGACCATGGCCGATGTGCAGAGCACGACCCGGTGCACGCCGACGGCCGCGGCGGCCGTCAGCACGGTCTGGGTGCCGCGCACGTTGTAGGCGGTGCGGGCGGCGGGGTCGGTCTCCAGGTCGAGATCGAGTGCGAGGTGCACCACGACATCTGCGCCGCGCAGCTTCTCCGCGATGGCGGGGTCGCGTACGTCGAGGATGTGCCAGGTCGCCTCGGAGACCTCGCCGCGGCGTTCATCGATGGCGATGACCTGCTTGATCTCCTCGGAGGCCGCGAGGCGTGCGGTGAGCAGCTCGCCCACGCCCCCCGCCGCTCCGGTGACCGCGACGACGGGACCACGGTTCTTCGAGCGGCTCTTTTCTGGTTTGTTCTCGGTCGAGGGGGCGGGCAGGTTTCGCGCTGCGCGAACCTGAGGATCTGGGGAACTCACCGGGCGTCTCCAGCGGTTGTCTTCAGTACGTACCCGAATGACGCGTGCGTACCAGGTGGCGTCCATCCTGCCGCAGGCCGGGAGCCGGCGGAGCACTGAGGCCCTGAGCGGAGTTTTGGTGTCTACGCTGGATGGTGATGTCGGGCAGTCGCCGTCGGTTCGAGCCGGCGGCCCTACGAGCCGAGGAAACCCGTGAGTGACACCCCATTCGGATTCGGCCTTCCGCCGGAGGAGCCGGAGCACGGCGACGAGGGCAAGAAGAAGGACCCCACCGGAGGTGGGCAGGGCTCGGGCGGGCCGGCGAACCCGTTCGGCTTCGGGCCCGGCGCGGGCGGGGACAACCCGTTCGCGGCGATGTTCGGCTCGATGAACCCCAACGACCTGGGCGCCGCCTTCCAGCAGCTCGGCCAGATGCTGAGCTACGAGGGCGGTCCCGTGAACTGGGACATGGCCAAGCAGATCGCCCGCCAGACGGTCTCGCAGGGCACGCCGGACGGCACGAAGGACGCCAGCGTCGGCCCGTCCGAGCGATCCGCGGTCGACGAGGCACTGCGCCTGGCCGACCTCTGGCTGGACGGCGTGACGTCACTGCCCTCCGGTTCGGTCTCGACCGTGGCGTGGAGCCGTGCGGAGTGGGTCGAGGCGTCCCTTCCGGCCTGGCAGAAGCTGGTCGACCCGGTGGCGGAGCGCGTCGGTCTCGCCATGGGCGATGTGCTGCCCGAGGAGATGCAGGCGATGGCCGGCCCGCTGATCGGCATGATGCGGTCGATGGGCGGCGCCATGTTCGGCCAGCAGATCGGGCAGGCCGTCGGGGTGCTGGCGGGCGAGGTGGTCGGTTCGACCGACATCGGCCTGCCGCTGGGCCCGGCGGGCAAGGCCGCGCTGCTGCCGCTGAACGTGGAGCGGTTCGGCAAGGACCTCAGCGTGCCGCAGGACGAGGTGCGGCTGTATCTCGCCCTGCGCGAGGCCGCGCACCAGCGACTCTTCGCCCACGTCCCCTGGCTGCGCTCGCATCTCTTCGGTGCCGTCGAGGGGTACGCGCGCGGCATCAAGGTCGACACCAGCAAGCTGGAGGACGTGGTCGGCCAGTTCGACCCGTCGCAGCCCGAGCAGCTCCAGGACGCCCTTCAGCAGGGCATGTTCCAGCCGGAGGACACCCCGGAGCAGAAGGCCGCCCTGGCCCGCCTGGAGACGGCTCTCGCGCTCGTCGAGGGCTGGGTGGACGCGGTGGTCCACGAGGCCGCGAAGTCCCGTCTGACCTCGGCGGACGCACTGCGCGAGACGATGCGCAGGCGCCGCGCCTCCGGCGGCCCCGCCGAGCAGACGTTCGCCACGCTCATCGGTCTGCAGCTGCGCCCGCGGCGGCTGCGTGACGCCTCGCGCCTGTGGGCGTCGCTCACCGACGCGCGCGGTCTCGACGGGCGCGACGCCCTGTGGGAGCACCCCGACATGCTGCCCACGGCCCAGGACCTGGACGACCCGGACGGCTTCGTGCACCACGAGCAGCTGGACTTCTCCGAGCTGGACAAGATGCTCGGCGAGGCCGCGAAGGGCCCGCAGAAGCCCGCCGCGGACACGGACGGCAAGGACGCGCCCGGCACCGGGGAGACCGAGGGCCGCAAGGACGACGGCAAGGGCGACACCGACCGGTGAGCCTGCACGACGACGCCGTTCTCGTACTGAAGGGGTACGAGAACCCGGACCCGGTCCAGGACGAGCTGCGCCATGGCTATCTCGACCACCTGGCACAGCACCCCGGCGGCATGTGGAAGGCCTGCGAAGCGGGCCATCTGACGGCCAGCGCGCTGGTCGTCGACCCGGAGCGCGGCCGGGTCCTGCTCACTCTCCACCGCAAGCTGCGGATGTGGCTCCAGATGGGCGGTCACTGCGAGCCGCAGGACGCGTCGCTCGCCGCCGCGGCGCTGCGGGAGGCGACCGAGGAGTCCGGCATCACCGGCCTGACCCTGCTTGCGGGCGGCCCGGTGACGCTGGACCGCCACTCGATCCCCGCCCCCTGTCACTGGCACCTGGACGTGCAGTACGCGGCGCTGGCGCCCTCGGGTGCGACGGAGCAGATCAGCGACGAGTCGCTGGACCTGCGCTGGTTCCCCTACGACGAGGTCGCCTCGGTGGCCGACACATCGGTCGTACGGCTGCTGGAGCGGACCCGCGCCGAGCTGGAGCTGCGCCGGTAGGAACCGCCTGCGACACGGGTGAGGGGCGGTCTCCGCGGAGACCGCCCCTCACCCGTGTTGCGCGTGTCGGCGCGCGGTGGCTCAGTTCCAGGAGTTGTTCTGGTTCTGGCCGTGGGCACCCTGCTGGCCCATGCCGTACTGGGCGCGGACCCCCTGGCCGATCTCGTGGTTCTGCGGGGGCAGCACCTCGCTCGGCTGCACCAGGGCGAAGCCCTGGCCGAGGAAACTGAGCTCCCAGCCCTCGCCGGTGTTCCCGCGCCGCCGCCAGACGCCCGAGGAATGCGTCTGGGCCTGCATCTGCACCCGCAGCGAGCTGGACCAGGCGACGATCGCGTCGGCGTCGGCGTTGACGTACTTGTCCGGCGTGACCTGCATCATCAGCGGCTGGCCCGAGGTCATCAGCGCGACCTTGCCGCTGCCGGAGATGTTGAGCTGGTACTTCCCGGTGCCCGAGATGCCGTACTGGCTGTCCACCGCGATGACCTCGGTGTGCAGCGAGGAGTCCAGCGCCAGGACATAGGCGCTGTCGACCGTGATGCCGTCGTGGTCGACATCCACGACGTGGATGTACTGCGCGAGGTTGGCGAGGTAGACGGTGCCCTGCCCGGAGCAGCGCATCAGGTCGAGGCCCTCACCGGTGTTCGCGCGGGCACGTCGCTGTCCGTGCGACTGGTACTCGCCGTCGAACTCCATCAGGCCCTGGTACGCGACCATGGCGCCCTTGCGGGCGAGGACGTCGTCGTGGCCGGTCAGCGAGACCCGCAGGAGCTGCGGGTTCTGGATGGTGTACCGGTCCTGGGACTGCTGTTCCGTGTAGCTGAAGAGCGGACTCTGCATGGTGTCTTCTCCTCCCCCGTCAGTTCCGGACCCGCAGGCGGTCGGTACTGTCCTCGCTCGGCTGTACGACCACGATGCCCTGGCCGGAGAACGCCATCTGGTACGCCTCGCCACTGCCCCGCCCGATGAGCGAGGAGGCCTTGAAGCTGCGCTTGCCCTTCACCTTGAGGTTCGGGGACCACGCCACGAGGGCGTCCGGGTCGACGAAGGTCTCGTCCTCGCCGCGTCCGCAGTCGACGACGATCGGTGTGCCGCGCGAGGTGATCGCGACCCAGCCGGTGCCCGAGATGCAGACGTTCCACAGGCCCTGGCCGGCGAACTTGGCGAGGCCCTTGACCCGCTCCACGCCCCAGGTGAGGTGGCCGTCGAAGGCGAGGACGTTGGTGCCGTTGACCGAGAGGGAGTCGTTGTTGAGGTTGATGACGACCACGTCGGCGCCGTAGTCGGCGAGGTAGAGCAGTCCGTCGCCGGCGCACTTCATGATCGGTGCGCCCTCGCCGGTGATCCACTGGGAGGCGATCTGACGAACGGCGGGCGGGTTGGGTTCGTACTGGATGAAGCCCTCGTACGCGACCATCGAGCCGGTACGTGCGTAGAGGTCCTGGCCGGTGGCCATGGCGACCTTGAGCATCGTGCGGCCGTGGTTCTCCATACGGGCCGTGACGGGGGTCGGGGCGTAGCCCGCGAGTTGCTGGTTCATGACGGGCTCCCTCAGACCTCGTAGGGCTGGACGACGATGAAGTTGCCGGGAGCGCCCCGGAACTGGAGGTTCACGGTCTCGCCGCTGTGTCCCGGGTACGCGTTGCGGCGCAGCCGGACCTGGCTGGAGATGATCACCTGGGACGCTGCCGACCAGGCCACGACCGCGTTGCAGTCGGCGAAGGTCGTCGGCGTGACGGGCAGGACGACGGGGACGCCACGGGTCTTGACGATGACCGTGCCGGAGCCCTGGAACTGCATGGTGAACAGGGCTCCGCCGGGGATGCCGTGGCCCTCGATCCTGCGGACCTCGTGCTGCAGCGACTCGTCGAAGGCGAGGACACTCTCCGCCGAGACGCAGATGCCGTCGCCCTGGAGTTCGATGGCGTGCAGATGGGAGCCGTCCTCGGCGAGGAAGACCTGTCCGCGGCCGGTGCAGCGCATCAGCTGCATTTCCTGGCCGGTGGCGTTGCCGACCATGCGGCCGGCGAAACCGGCGCCCTTGTAGCCGAAGTCGACCTTGCCCTGGTACATCACCATGCTGCCCTGGCGGGCGAGCACGGGCGTACCGCCCATGGTGAGGTCGACCCGCATGAGCTGCTGGTTCTGCGGGGTCCAGCGCTGACCGGTGGGCGCCTCCTTGTACGGCTGGAGCGCCGCCTGGAGACCGGCACCGGCCTGCGGAACACCTTGCGGCACACCCTGGGGCATACCGGGCGGCTGCATTCCGGGCGGCTGCTGCCCGTACGGGGCCGGGGGCTGCTGGCCGTACGGGGCAGCGGGGGGAACCTGGCCGGGGACCTGTCCGAACTGCGGCTGCTGGGGCGGCTGCCCGTACGGAGCGGGGGCCGGGGCCGGCGGCGGCACCGTGCCGCCCTGCGGCGCCAGCGGCGCCGCCATGGTCGGCGCGGCGTGCAACTGCTGCTGCGGGGTGGGGGCCGGCGCCGGGGCCGGCGGAGCGCCGAAGGACGGGGCGGGCTGGGGCGCCTGGGGCGCGGGCAGAGCGCCGAAGGACGGGGCGGGGGCCGGTGCGGCAGCCTGGGCGGGCGGGGCGAACGACGGTGCCGCCGCCTGCGGCTCAGGCGCGGCGGGCTCCTCCTCGGCGACCTCGCCGCCGAAGTTCTTCAGCAGCGCTTCGAGGCCACCGTCGAAGCCCTGGCCGACCGCGGCGAACCGCCAGACGTCCTTCAGGTAGAAGTCGCCCAGCATCACCGCACGCTCGGTGGTGAACTCCGAACCGTTGAAGGCGTACCTGACGACTTCCTCGCCACCTGCGACGATCCGGATGTATCCGGGGCCGATCTGGGACATCTGTCCGGCCCCGTCGACCGTCGCGGTGAACGACAGCTTGTGGATGTTCGCCGGAATGCGGTCCAGGGTGACGCGGAACGACTCGGTGTCGCCGGCCTGGGCGCCGAGGAGCTGAATGGACTCCTCGGGCGATTTAGGCTGATTGAAGAAGATGAAATACCGGTCGTCGGAGAGCTGCTCATTGGCGTCGAGGCCGAAGCAGCTGATGTCAAAGGTCAGTCCCTGACCGGCGATCTGCACACCTACGTACAGATCCGTCCCCGGCGTGAGATCGCTGATCTTGGCCTTGTGGCCGCGTTGGAATTCCCTGGCCATGCGTAACGACCGTCCCCCATCCCGAATGTGAATGCGTCGCGCCAGGCTAACCGCAAAGTCCGGCATCGGGCTAAGTCGGTACACACCCGGTACAGAATCGGTGGACGTCACTCACCGCGCGCGGCGGGCAGTTGGGGCAGCCGGCCGGCCGCCACCACGCCCTCCAGGTAACCGCGTGCCCGCTCGGTACGGGGATACGCCTCCAGCAGCCGCCAGAACTGCGGACCATGACCGGGAACGAGCAGGTGGGCCAGCTCATGGACCAGTACGTAGTCGACGACGTACTCGGGCATGCCCTGCAAGCGGTGCGACAGACGGATGCTGCCCTCCGCCGGGGTGCAGGACCCCCAGCGGGTGTTCTGATTGGTCACCCACCGCACCGAAGCGGGCCTGGCCCGGCCCTCGAAATACTGGGCGGACAACCGCTCGGCCCGCTCGGCGAGTTCGCTGTCGCCGAAGACGCGTCTGCTCTCCTGCGCCGCGAGCTTGTCGAGCATCACACCCACCCAGCGCTGCTCCTCGGCCTCCGACATCCGGGCCGGGATGAGCACGATGGTGCGGTCACCCTCCCGGTACGCGGAGACCGTTCTGCTGCGGCGATTGCTCCTGCGGACCTCGACCGCGCTCGTCGCCGAGGCGCGGGGCGGACGGTCCACCGCGCTGCGCTGCTGGGTTCCGGCGCTGCGCGTGGGGGTCTCCCCGGCGATTCCGGGTGACGGGTCGGCGGGCACGCCACGACGTTACCCGGTGACGGTGCGGGAAGTCCCGCCTCCGGGACGGTTCACACCTGATCCACTCCACTCACACTTGATCCGCTCCACGGCGTGCACCATTTGAACGACTAATACCCCATGCCTGTGGATAACTTTCTGCACGCTTCGGCGCCTGCCTGCATTCTGACAACGGATCTCGCGAAGATCCCGTGCAGCATCCCGCGCACGGGGATCAAGGAACACAGACCGGGGGTAGCCGTGCATCCGATGTTGAAGCCCGCACTGCGCCGCGCATGGCGCAGCCGGGGCACCGTGCAATTCGGCGTGACTCACGCTCATGCGGTGAAGTTCGGCCCGCTGGATATCGCCACGGGCAGTTTTCTGGAACTGCTCGACGGCACACGCGGCCTGCCGCTGCTGCGCGAGGAAGCCCGCACGCTGGACCTGTCGGACCATCAAGTGGACACCTTGGTCCGTCGATTGGCGAACGCGGGACTCATCGACGATGTCCGAGCCGCCGGCCCGGAGGCCGACGCGTTACGGAACCGGCCCGGCGCCCTGGACCGGCACCGCCCCGATCTGGCGTCGCTCTCCGTCGTTCACCCCGAACCGGGCGGCGGGATGCGGCGGCTGGCGGCCCGTCGGGGGATGCGGGTCCAGGTGCGGGGTGCCGGGCGGGTCGGTGCCGCGATCGCGGCGGTGCTGTCCGGGTCCGGGGTGGGCCGGGTAGAGGTCCTGGACGGCGGGCACGCCGAGCCGGGCGACGTGTCACCCGGCGGACTTCCGCCGGCGTCCGTCGGGGAGCGCAGGGACACCGCCGCCCGGCAGTTGGTGCGCAGATCCGCCGCGGGACCGGCTCCCCGGGCCGCGGAGACCGCGGGTTCCCCGGCCGGTGGTGAGCCGGGGCTGTCGCTGATCGTGGTGGCCCCTCGTGACGGTTTCTCGGCGTACGTCCCCGACCTCCGTGCGGCCGAGCCGTGGATCGCGTCCGGGACTCCTCATCTCTACGCCGGAGTGCTGGAGGCGACGGGGGTCGTCGGGCCCCTGGTCCTGCCCGGGGGGACGGCCTGCGCCGGCTGTCTGGCGCTGGGCCGCGCGGACCGGGATCCGGACTGGACCAGGATGCTGTCCCAGTGGCAGTCCGGGCGGCGCACCGCCGTTCAGGCCTGTGACCTGGGGCTGGCGACAGCGGTCGCGGGGCTGGCGGCCGCCCATGCGCTGTCCTTTCTGGACGGAGAACTGCCCGCGAGTACGGGGACCCGATGGGAGACCGCACTGCCGCTGTTGGACTGGCGGGCCGAGCGGTTGGGGGCGCACCTCGGCTGTTCCTGCGGAGCGGCTGGGCACACTGACCGGGAGGGCTCCTCCGGGTCCGAGGCGATGCAGGACACAATGGCCGGGTAACCGCCACGCGCGGTACGGCAGTCTGGGATTTGGAGGGGCTCATGTCTGATCTACCCCGGAAAGCGGTCACCCGTACCGCCAAGTTGGCCGCCCTGCCTCTGGGCTTCGCCGGCCGTGCGACGTGGGGGCTGGGCAAGCGGATCGGCGGGAGATCGGCGGAGCTGGTCGCCCGGGAGGTGCAGCAGCGCACCGCGGACCAGTTGTTCAAGGTTCTGGGCGAGTTGAAAGGCGGGGCGATGAAGCTCGGGCAAGCCCTGTCCGTCTTCGAGTCGGCCCTGCCCGAGGAGGTCGCCGGACCGTACCGGGCGGCGCTCACCAAGCTCCAGGAAGCCGCACCACCCATGCCCAGCGCTACCGTCCACGCGGTGCTGGAGGAACGGCTCGGCGAGGACTGGCGGGAGTTGTTCCTCGAATTCGAGGACAAGCCGTCGGCCGCGGCCTCGATCGGCCAGGTGCACCGGGCAGTGTGGCACGACGGTCGGAACGTCGCGGTGAAGGTGCAGTATCCGGGCGCCGGAGAGGCACTGCTCTCGGATCTGACCCAGCTCAGCCGATTCGCCCGCCTGCTCGGCCCGTTGATCCCCGGGATGGACATCAATCCGCTCATCACGGAGCTGCGTGACCGGGTCTCGGAGGAGCTGGACTACGAGCAGGAGGCGCGGTCGCAGCAGGACCATGCCGAGGAGTTCGCGGGCGACCCGGATGTCGTGATCCCCGGTGTGGTGCACCAGTCCGACCAGGTGCTGGTGACGGAGTGGATGAACGGTGTTCCGCTGTCCGACGTGATCGCGGAGGGCACTCCGGAGCAGCGGGACCGGGCGGGCCAGTTGCTGGCGCGCTTCCTCTTCTCGGGACCCGCGCGCACCGGTCTGCTGCACGCGGACCCGCACCCGGGAAACTTCCGGCTGCTGCCTCCGGACGAGGAATCCGGCGAGGCCGGGCAGTGGCGGCTCGGAGTGCTGGACTTCGGGACGGTGGACCGGCTGCCGGGCGGTCTGCCGCAGACCATCGGGGACTCCCTGCGGCTGACACTGGCGGGCGAGGCGGAAGCGGTCTACGAGCTGTTGCGCGAGGAGGGGTTCGTCAAGGACACGATCGACCTGGACCCGGACGCGGTGCTCGACTATCTCCTCCCGATCATCGAACCGGCGCAGGTGGAGGAGTTCACGTTCACCCGGAGCTGGATGCGCAATCAGGCGGCGCGGATCGCGGATCCCCGCTCCCCCGCCCACCAGCTCGGCAAGCAGCTGAATCTGCCGCCGGCCTATCTGCTGATACACCGGGTGACGTTGAGCACGATCGGGGTGCTGTGCCAGCTGGGTGCGACGGTCCGTCTGCGCGACGAGCTCGAATCCTGGTTGCCGGGCCTTCTCCTGGAGGAGGAGCAGGAGCCCGAGGTACAAGAGCCCACGATTCAGGATCCCGAGGTACAGGAGCTCGAGGTACAGGAGTTGGCGGGCGAGGCGCCCTTGGGGGCGTAGGCCGGGGCGTCGCGGCCTACGCGTTGCCGCTGGTGGGCGCGTTGCCGCTGGTGAGGGGCCTTGTGCCACTGGTAACGGCCTGAGCGCTGGTGGGGGCCTTGCCGACGGTGATTGCGCTGCCGTCGGGCGGGTCACCACCAGGCGGAGTCCAGCCGGCCCTCGATCGCCCTGATGTGGGTGCGGGCGCACTCTTCGCAGAAGTACTGCCGTCTGCCGTTCTCCACGGAGCAGATCCAGGTCGGCGGTGCGGTGTCACCGTCGGCGGAGGTACCGCACAGGGCACAGGTGACGACTGCGGCGTCGCTCTCGCTCGGCGCGGGTCGCTGAATCCGGTGATGAGTCTCCTCGTCCACCTCGTGACGATAACTCCGCCGCCGCCGCGCCGCACCGCCACGCGGCACGACCGTCGCGCAGCAGGACCGCGGGGCCGGTCCGTTGCGGACCGGCCCCGCGGAAGGGGTACTGCCTGTGGGTACTGGTTGCTGCCGGGCAGAGCGGCTGCCCGGCAGCGGGTGCTGCTGGTGTACGGCCCGACTAGTGCATGACGGCCATGGCCAGCGCACGACGGGCGCGCATCGAAGCGCGCTCGGCCCGGCGCTGCATACGGCGCGCATTGATCAGGCGTACCGCCTGGCGCTCCGTATCGGCCTCCCTCATGCGGTCGTGCATATGAGCACGAGCCAGGGCTTCTGGGATGAGTTGCATCTCGCGGGTCCTGTTCTGACGCGAGTCGTTCGCGCCGATGATCTTGACGTTCGGTGTTGCGGAGCCGACGGGCTCGTTGGTGGGGACGGACATTGCTGCCTGATTTCGGGGATCGTGGGTGTGGGGACGGTCGATGGTTCCGATGCGCTTCATGGGTTTGGGGGCCGTGGCCCCCAGTCCGGCGATCACGCCGCGACCGGGTTCTTGCGCGGACGACCACGCGGCCGCTTGCGAGCGACGACGACGCCCTGGATGAAGAGCTCACCGCCCCAGACGCCCCACGGCTCGCGACGCTCCTTGGCGCCGGCGAGGCAGGCCTCGACGAGCGGGCAGGTGCGGCAGAGGGATTTGGCGTACTCGACGTCGGCGGGCGACTCCGCGAAGAAGACCTCCGGGTCATAGGAGCGGCACGGGACGGGCACGCCGAGGTTCTCGATGGCGTCGTCGAGCGCGGTGAGCGCAGTGAGGGGGAACAAGGTGGAGTCCTCCGTGAGGCCGGGCGGCGGGATCGTTTCGGAAGGCGGTACGGACGGGGCGTGCGCTTCGAGTTGCACGGTGGGTGGTGTCCTCGTCTGGTCGTTCCGGCCTGTTGGCCGGGTGGCGGCTGGTACCGGGTGTTGCTTGTCCCGAGGCTCCTTCGTGCTGTCTCGTCCGTTGGGACAAAACAAAAGGGCCGCGGATCCCGAGTGGGGTTCCGCGGCCCTGAAGGCGCCGGCCTGATGGTGAATCAGGCTGGATCACTCCAGGGTTCAGGCCCACGGAAGGCCCACATCGTGTGGTGCTGCATCGTCTGCTTCTTGGCGCCGGATTCCGCTCCCGCACCGACGGCCGCAAAGGCATAGGCCGGGGCCTGTCCCTTCGCTACTGCTGCTGCCGGTGCCTGAGCCGGTCGCTCATTGCGCTCCCGCACAGGGAGGCTCGCAGGGGACAGCGGACGGGCGACAGAAATGCCGGACAGACCGGTGCCACGGAGCGAGGACTCGGAAGAGCGGGTGAGGCCGAGCGAGCAGGCGGAGACGACCGAAAGATCGGTCATTTTGTTGGTCTTGATGATGCTGATCACTTCAATCGCCTCCTCTCGGCGTCTCGGGCGGACCGGCGGGCCGGTCCTACGTATTCGGATAAGTACAGCACAGGGCCAGGGCTTCAGAGAAGTCGCTGTTCCCGTGGTTAAGAACCTATGGTGATGACTGGGGCGGGCGCAAACTATTTTTTCGACGAGTTTTTCTCACATCTCGCCAGCCGCCTCCCCGAGTGCCTCCTCCACCGTCCCACCTGCACAAATGGCCAGGACGGCGGTCCCGAACCGGCCCAGCTTCCGCGCGCCGACACCAGGGATCACCGCCAGTTCGCCCTCGCTGCCCGGTACGGCCTCGGCGATCGCCATCAGTGTCTTGTCCGTGAACACGCAGTACGCGGGCTGGCCGATCTCCTTCGCCCTGACCGCCCGCCAGTCGCGCAACCGCTCGTACAGCGCCTCGTCCATGTCGGAGGGGCAGTCCTCGCAGCGCATCAGTTTCATCTCGCCGGCGTCGGTGAGGGTCCTGCCGCAGACCCGGCACCGGGCAGGGCCGCGACGGCTGCGCTTGGCCACCGGCCCGGCCGGGCCCCGCTCGATCCCGCCGCCACCGGCCGTGCCGCGCGCGCCGAGCGGCACCGAGCCCGGACGCAGGCCGTTGAGGAACCGGCTCGGGCGCCGTCCGGCGCGGCCGCCGGGCGAGCGGGAGAGCGACCATGACAACGAGAGGTGGAGGCGGGCCCGGGTGACGCCGACGTACAGCAGCCGGCGCTCCTCCTCGATCTGCTCGTCGGTCTTGGCGTAGGTGATCGGCATCATGCCCTCGGTCAGGCCGACCAGGAACACGGCGTCCCACTCCAGGCCCTTCGCGGAGTGGAGCGAGGCGAGAGTGACCCCCTGGACCGTGGGGGCGTGCTGGGCGGCGGCCCGCTCGTCGAGCTCCGCCACCAGATCGGAGAGGGTCGCGCCGGGCCTGGCCCGTTCGAAGTCCTCGGCGAGCCGGACCAGGGCGGCCAGGGATTCCCAGCGGTCGCGCACCGCCCCTGAACCCGCGGGGGGCTCCGTGGTCCATCCCTTGGTGGAGAGCACCGCGCGCACTTCCGCGGGCAGCCCCTCCGCGTCGTCGAGCAGGGAGTCGTTGCCCCCGGCGCGGGCGGCGCCGCGCAGGGCGACTCCGGCCTCCCGCACCTCCGCCCGTTCGAAGAACCGCTCCGCGCCTCGCAGCTGGTACGGCACGCCCGCGTCCGCCAGGGCCTGCTCGTAGACCTCGGACTGGGAGTTGACCCGGTAGAGCACGGCGATCTCGCCGGCCGGGACTCCCACGGCGATCAGATCCCGGATCCGGCGGGCGGTGCCCTCCGCCTCCGAGGGCTCGTCCGCGTACTCCGTGTAGGCGGGCTCGGGGCCGGGCTCGCGCTGCGAGACCAGTTCGAGCCGGTGCTCGGCGGCGCGGCCGCGGGCCTGGCTGAGCAGTCCGTTGGCCAGATGGACGACCTGGGGGGTGGACCGGTAGTCCCGGACCAGCTTGACCACCGTCGCGTTGGGGTGGCGGGTGCGGAAGTTCAGGAGGTGGTCGGGGGTGGCTCCGGTGAAGGAGTAGATCGTCTGGCTGGCGTCGCCGACGACGCACAGGGTGTCCCGGTCACCGAGCCAGAGGTCCAGCAGCCGCTGCTGCAGCGGGCTGACGTCCTGGTACTCGTCGACGACGAAGTGCTGGTACTGGCGGCGGACGTGGTCGGCGATGTCGTGGCGGTCCTGGAGGATGGCGACCGTGAGGAGCAGCACGTCCTCGAAGTCGATCACCGATCGGTCGCGCTTCAGCTCCTCGTACGTCGCGTAGATCTGGGAGATCTCGGCCGGATCGCGCGGGGCGTCGCGCTGGGTCTTCGCGACCACGGCCGGGTAGTCGCCGGGCACGGTCTGGGTGACCTTGGACCACTCGATCTCGCTGGTGACGTCCCGCAGCTCGTTCCGGTCGAGCCGGATACGGCAGCGGGCCGCGGCCTCGGCGACCAGCTGGACCTTGCGCTCCAGCAGCCGGGGCAGGTCACCACCGACCGCTTTCGGCCAGAAGTACTGGAGCTGGCGCAGGGCGGCGGAGTGGAACGTCCGGGCCTGGACCCCTCCCGCGCCCAGCTCGCGCAGCCGTCCGCGCATCTCGCCGGCGGCGCGGTTGGTGAACGTGACGGCAAGCACACTCGTCGGCTGGAGTATCCCGGCGCGCACCCCGTAGGCGATGCGATGGGTGATCGCACGCGTCTTGCCCGTACCGGCTCCGGCCAGCACACACACCGGGCCGTGCAGGGCCGTGGCGACCTCGCGCTGCTCGGGGTCCAGGCCGTCGAGCACGGCGTCGGCCGACTCGGGGACCTGAGGGAAAAGGGAGGAATGCGTTGCTGCTGTCACCCCGCCATGCTGCCAGGTCGGGAGCGGCGGACGCGGAGGTTGTCCACAGGGGAGCCGTATCTGTCGTACTAATGCGAGGTGACCCGCCTCATGTGAGGTGACCCGCCTCGCGTGAGGTGACCCGCCTCGTGCGATGCGAGGTGACCGCGCAGTCCTGCGGAGGACGACGCCGATGCGGGGTGGTGGCGGGAATGGTGGTTGCCTCGCGTACGTTCCCCTTCCGTGCGGTGACGCACGGTCCGGCTTCTCCGCATGACGGATGAGACGGATGAGACGGACGGGTCTGAGAAGACCGACGAGACAACGGACGAGACAGAGGAGCGCCAGGACATGTCGGGCACTGTGACGATGTACAGCACCACGTGGTGCGGCTACTGCCGTCGGCTCAAGAGCCAGATGGACCGCGAGGGCATCGCGTACACCGAGATCAACATCGAGCAGGACTCGCAGTCCGCGGCCTTCGTCGAGAAGGCCAACGGGGGCAACCAGACCGTTCCCACCGTCCTCGTGGTCGGCTCCACGGGTGCCGAGGCCGTCATGACGAACCCGTCCCTGGCTCAGGTGAAGCAGGCGCTCGCCGTCTGATCCAGGCAAGCTCGCCGCTTGGCCCCGGCGCTCGCCGCCCGGTCAGGACGCGCGCTCCCGCCGTACGGCGACGCCCCCTCCGGTGGAGCACCGGAGGGGGCGTTCGCGTACCTGCCCGGGTGTCAGCCGACGCTGCCCGGCTTCGGGAGCGGCTTGCCGTACCAGAGCTCGATCAGGCGCGCCGCGATCGAGATGCCGAACGGGGGCATGACCTCGCCCGATTCGAAGGCGGCCTTCAGGTCCTCGCGGGAGAACCAACGGGCCTCCTCGATCTCCTCGCCGTCCACATTGATCTCGGAGGAGGTGGCCCTGGCCATGAAACCGAGCATCAGGCTCGACGGGAACGGCCAGGGCTGGCTGGCGATGTACTCGACCTCGCCGACCGTGACCCCCGCCTCCTCGAACACCTCGCGCGCCACGGACTGCTCGATCGACTCCCCCGGCTCGACGAATCCCGCGAGCGTCGAGAAGCGGCCCTCGGGCCAGTGCACCTGGCGGCCCAGCAGGGCGCGGTCCTGGTCGTCGGTCACCAGCATGATCACCGCGGGGTCGGTGCGCGGGTAGTGCTCGGCTCCGCAGGCCGGGCAGCGGCGGATGTGGCCGGCCGCCGCGATGACCGTGCGTTCGCCGCAGCGGGAGCAGAAGCGGTGCAGGCGCTGCCAGTTCTCCAGGGCCACCGCGTGCACCATCAGGCCCGCGTCGCGCGGCCCGAGCAGCAGACCGGCCTCGCGCAGCCCGGCCGGACGGGCCGGCTGGTCCATGCGGCCGGGCAGGGAGTCCTTCTGGAGCGCGAAGTAGCTCACGCCGTCCTCGTCGGTACCGAGGAAGTAGCGGTGGGTCTCGGTGACCGGGGCCTCGAAGGCCGGGGTCATGACGATCTCCGTACCGCCGTCGGCGGTGTCGTCGATCAGCACCTGGCCGCCGGAGACGACGAACACGCGGGTGGTCGGGTGGCTCCACGCGGCGGACAGCCAGGCCTCGTCGAGGCGGTGGTGCGCGGCGCGGTCGATGCCGCTGGGCGCGGTGAGACCGATGGGACGGTCTGCGGTGGCGTTGTCGAAGGTGCTCACAGGTGCTTCCTACTCCCCCGGGATGGATCGGGTGTTCAGAGGATTCAGCGGAGTGCGGCGGCCAGCTCGCCCCAGAGGTGCGCGGTCGTCTCGACGCCCTTGAACAGAAGGTCCAGCTCGACCTTCTCGTCGGGGGCGTGCCAGCCGTCGGACGGTACGGAGATGCCCAGGAAGAGGACGGGAGCGCCGAGCACGTCCTGGAGGTCGGCGGCGGGTCCCGAGCCCCCTTCGCGGGTGAAGAGGATCTTCTGGCCGAAGGCCCGTCCCATGGCGCGGGCCACCGCCTGCAGGGCGGGGTGGTCCAGCGGCGTCAGACAGGGGCGGGTTGCCGGGGCGAAGGTGATCCGGTGCCGGACACCGGCCGGGACCTGTGCTGCGGCCCAGGCCCCGACCACCTGCTGGACGCGGTCGGGGTCCTGGCCCGCGACCAGCCGGAAGCTGATCTTCACCAGGGCGGAGGACGGGATGATGGTCTTGCTTCCGGCGCCCTGGTAGCCGCCGCCGATGCCGTTGACCTCGGCGGTGGGGCGGGCCCAGATGCGTTCGAGCGTGGAGTAGCCGGCCTCGCCCGACGCCGCGCGGGATTTGGCGGTGCGCAGCCAGGTGGCCTCGTCGAAGGGCAGCTCCGCGAAGAGCGCGCGCTCGGTGTCGGTGAGTTCGGCCACACCGTCGTAGAAACCGGGGATCGCGACCCGGCCGTCCGCGTCGTGCAGCGCTGCGACGAGCCGGGCGACGGCGGTCGCCGGGTTGGGGACCGCGCCGCCGAACGAACCGGAGTGGATGTCCTGCTCGGGGCCGTACAGCTCGATCTCGCACTCGGCGAGGCCGCGCATGCCGGTGCAGACCGTGGGGGTCGACTCGTCCCACATGCCGGTGTCGGAGACGATCACCGCGTCGGCGGCGAGCCGCCCGGCCCGCTCCTCGACCAGGGCACGGAAGTTCGGCGAACCGGACTCCTCCTCGCCCTCGATCAGGAGCTTGAGGTTGACGGCGGGGGCGGTGCGGCCGGTGGCTGCGAGGTGGGCGCGGACGCCGAGGGTGTGGAAGAACACCTGCCCCTTGTCGTCGGCGGCGCCCCGCCCGTACATGCGGCCGTCGCGGATCACCGGCTCGAACGGGTCGGTGTCCCAGCCGTCCTCGCGGGCGGCGGGCTGCACGTCGTGGTGCCCGTAGACGAGGACGGTCGGGGCGTCCGGGTCGTCGGACGGCCAGTGGGCGAAGACCGCGGGGGCGCCGGGCGTCTCCCAGATCTCGGCGACCGGGAAGCCGGTCTCCGTGAGCTTGGCGGACAGCCACTCGGCGCTGCGCCGTACGTCCCCGTCGTGCTCCGGCTGGGCGGATACGGACGGGATGCGCAGCCAGGCGGCGAGGTCGTCCAGGAAGGCTGTGCGGTGCTGCTCGGTGTACGTACGGACGGCGCTGTCCGGGGTGTCGCTCATGGCCTTGAGCCTAGTGCCTCGCCCGGCGGGGTCCTCCCGCAAGCGGTACCGGGCCTTCCCCGCCCCGTTGTGGCCAAATACCTGTCGGCACCGGCCGCTCCTCCAGTTGGATGGCCTCTTGACCGGCCTTGCGGGGCAGTGCCGGGTGCACGAGGACGAGGGGGAGAGGGAATTGGGCGCTTCGGGTGCGGGGTACGCCACCGGGCCGGCGGACCGGTGAGACAGCGGCGTGGGCCTCGGCGATCACCGCTGTCGTCGGTCTGCTGCTGGCGGTGTTCGGGGTCCCGCTCATCAGTGGCTCCTCGGTGAATCGGACCATCGCCGACAATGCCGACGCCCCGGCTGCCCCTGCCTCGTCCACACCGGCGCCCGGCTCCCCGGACGCGACGGTCGATCCCGAGACCATGCCCTCGGGGTCGTCACAGCCGTCTTCGACACCGCCGCCACCCCCGGCAGGCTCGCGGCGCAGCGGCGGCTGTTCGCGACCGCCCGCGCCCAGCTGCTGATCGACAGGGTCTGGACAGCCCTCAGGGACTCTCGTCCAGCAGGATCCGTTCCAGCTCCGCCCGGCCCGGGAGGTGCGTGGGGTGGACGGTCTCGCCGCTGCGCACGTACAGGAACGTGGCGGTGACGTCGGTGAGCGGCAGGTCGTGCAGTTCCGCCCAGGCCAGGCGGTAGACCGCGAGCTGGAGGGGGTCGGCGGTGTTGGTGCGGGTGGTCTTCCAGTCGACGATCTCGTACGTGTCCCCGGTGCGGTACACCGCGTCGATGCGGCCCCGGACGATCCGGCCGGCCAGGGTGATCTGGAACGGCGTCTCGACGCGGTACGGGGTGCGGCGGGCGTACGGGGTGCGCTCGAAGGCCTCCTTGAGTGCGGCGAGGTCGTGCTCGTCGGCGATCTCGGCGTCGCTCCCGTGGCCGCCGGGCAGCTCGTCGGGCCCGAGCATGGGCAGCGGCAGTTCCTCGAAGCGGGACTCCACCCAGGCGTGGAAGCGGGTGCCCCGGCGGGCCGCCGGCTGCGGGGGACGCGGCATCGGGCGGGCCAGCTCCTGGGCGAAGCCGTCGGGGTCGTCGGCGAGGCGCAGCAGCTGGGTGGCGGAGAGCGACGCGGGTACGAGGACGTCGCGCACGGTGGCACGGGCGCGGCGCAGCTCGCCGGCGAGCGCGTCGAGGTCGCGGTCCCAGGAGGCGAGGGTGCGGGCCTCCTCCGGAGTGAGGCGTCGCGCCCCGTCGGGCTCCGGGGTGCGGGCCGCGGGCACGTGCGGCACGGGCGCGGCGGTGCGGCGGGGGGACGGCGGGCGCTCCGTGGACAGTGCGTCCCAGTCGTCGGCGTCGTCGGAGTGCGCCTCGTCGTCCGGGAACGGGGCGTCGTCGTAAGGGGCTTCGTGAGCGTCGCCGCGAGGGGCGTCGTAGGCGTCGTCGTAAGGGGCGTCGTATCCGTCGGCGTCCGGCCCCGGAGCCTCGTCGGGCAGCGCCGCGTACGTGTCCGGCACGCCCCCCGCCGTGGCCAGAGCCTCCAGGTGCGCCATCACCGTGTCCGCGGCGGCCCTGCGGCGGGTCAGCGCGGTGCCGTCGAGCGGAAGCGGCCACGCCTGGTCGGCGGACTTCCCGTCGAGCGCCGGGTTCTCCTCGTCCTCGGCCGGTTCGTCGGCCCAGACCTCGATCTCGCCGTGTCCGGCCGCGCAGTGCTCGTACAGCGCGTGCAGGAAGCCGGACGGGCCGCGCGGCTTCTTCTGGGACGGGCCCCACCAGTGGCCGGAGCCGAGCAGCAGGGTGCGGGGTCTGGTGAAGGTGACGTATCCCAGGCGGAGCTCCTCGGTGTGCTGGTGCTCCTTCATCTCCTCCTTGAACGCCTTGAGCCCCTTGGCGTCCCAGGAGTGGACATCCGGGAGGGTCGCCCGGTCCCCGCGCAGGGCGTGCGGAAGGACCTTCGGCTGGGCGGTCCATGCGTCGCGGGACTGGCCGCTGGGGAACTGGCCGGTGACCAGGCCCGGCACGGCGACGACATCCCACTCCAGGCCCTTGGACTTGTGGGCGGTGAGGACCTTGACGGTGTTCTCGCCGCCGGGCAGGGCGTTGTCCAGGCCCTTCTCGTACTGGACGGCGGTGCGCAGGAAGGCGAGGAAGGCGAGGAGCGTGGCCTCGCCGTCGACGGCGGCGAAGCGGGCCGCGACGTCGAGGAAATTGGCGAGGGTCTCTCGGCGGCGGGCGGCCAGGGCCTGCGGCGAAGCGGAGAGCTCGACCTCCAGGCCGGTGGTGGCGAGGACCCGGTGCAGCACGTCCATCAGCGGGTCGGCCAGCGAGCGGCGCAGGTCGCGCAGTTCGGCAGCGAGGCGGGCGAAGCGGATGCGGGCCTCGGTGGAGAACGGAAGTCCGTCGTCCTCCTCGCCGCCCGATGCGAGGAAGGTGTCCAGTGCGTCGGCGAGCGAGATCACCTCTGCCGGGTCGATGCCCTCGACGGCCTCGGCGAGCCGCCGGTCGGGGTCGAAGTCCTCGTCGTCGCCGTGGGCGGCGCGGTGCACCAGGAGTCTGGCCCGGCGGCCGAGCAGGGCCAGGTCGCGGGGGCCGATCCGCCAGCGGGGGCCGGTGAGCAGCCGGACCAGGGAGGCGTTGGCGCCGGGGTCCTGGAGCACCTCGCAGACCGCGACGAGGTCGGCGACCTCGGGCAGGTGCAGCAGCCCGGACAGGCCGACGACCTCGACCGGGATGTCGCGGGCCACCAGCGCGGCCTGGATCTCGGGGAAGTCGCCCGCGGTGCGGCACAGGACGGCGATCTCGCGGGGTTCCTTGTCGGCCCGCACCAGGTGGGCGATCGAGTCGGCGAGCCAGTCGATCTCCTCGGCGTGGGTACGCAGCAGTGCGCAGCGGACGATGCCGTCGCGCTCGGCACCGGGGGCGGGGCGCAGCGCCTCGACGCCCTCGTGCATGGCACGCAGGGGTGCGGCGAGGCCGTTGGCGAGGTGCAGGAGCCGGCCGCCGCTGCGGCGGTTCTCGCTGAGGGAGTAGCGGGTGGCGGGGGCGCCGTCGGCGTGCGGGAAGTGGAGCGGGAAGTCGTCGAGGTTGGCGACGGAGGCGCCGCGCCAGCCGTAGATCGCCTGGCAGGGGTCGCCGACGGCGGTGACGGCGTGCCCGGTCGTGCCCGCGGGGCCGCTGCCGAAGAGGGCGGAGAGCAGCAGCCGCTGGGCGACGGAGGTGTCCTGGTACTCGTCGAGCAGCACGACCCGGAACTCGTCGCGCAGGATCACGCCGACCTCGGGGCGGGTGAGCGCCAGCTCGGCGGAGAGCGCGATCTGGTCGCCGAAGTCGAGGAGGTCGCGGCTCTTCTTGGCCTCGCGGTAGCGCCGGGTCAGCTGGAGCAGCTCGCGGCGGGCCTCGGCGGTCTCGGGGATCCGGCGCAGCTCGGCGTTGCTGAGCCGGGCCGATTCGAGCGTGTGCAGGAGGCCGGTGTCGTGCTCGGCGAGCTGTTCGGGGCGTACGAGGTGTTCGGCGAGCTCGGCGTCGAGCGCCAGCAGATCGCTGACCAGGGTGGGGAACGACCTGGTCAGGGCCGGGTAGGGGCCGGGGGCCTCGTGCAGCACGCGGGCGGCGAGCTGGTAGCGGGTGGCGTCGGCGAGGAGGCGGGTGGTGGGTTCGAGTCCGATGCGCAGTCCGTGCTCGGTGAGGAGCCGGCCGGCGAACGCGTGGTACGTGGAGATGCTGGGCTCGCCCGGTGGGTTGTCCGGGTCGATGGCGTCGGGATCGGTGACCCCGGCCGCGATCAGGGCCTTGCGGACGCGCTCGGCGAGCTCACCGGCCGCCTTGTTGGTGAACGTCAGCCCGAGGACCTGCTCCGGGGCGACCTGGCCGGTGCCCACCAGCCACACCACGCGGGCCGCCATCACCGTGGTCTTCCCCGACCCGGCTCCGGCCACGATCACCTGCGGGGCGGGCGGCGCGGTGATGCAGGCCGTCTGCTCCGGGGTGAACGGGATCCCGAGGAGCTCCTTGAGCTGCTCGGGATCGGTGATACGTGAGGACACCCCAGAAAGGCTAACCGGACGTGCTGACAACGTGCGGACGGCAGTGTCCGGGCCGGTGAACACCCGCCCGCTCACTCCAGGACGTGGCGGCCCTCCGGCTGGGCGCTGCACGAGGCCCGGAAGGAGCAGTGCGTGCAGTGCTGGCCGGTCGTGGGGGTGAAGCTTTCGTCCAGGACCCGGCCGGCGGCGGTGGCCAGCAGGTCGGAGACCCATTCACCGGCGAGCGGTTCCTGCGCCTGCACCTTGGGCAGCGCTTCACCGCCCTCCTTCTTGGGGGCGGGCTGGCGCAACTGTACGAGTTCGGCGCCACCGGGCTCGGGGCGTCTGCCGTCGAAGACCTCGTCGAGGGCGCCTTCCCGGACGGCCAGCTGGTAGACGGCGAGCTGGGGGTGGCGGGCCACCTCGTCCTTGGTCGGGGACTGCTTGCCGGTCTTGAAGTCGACGACGTAGGCGCGGCCCTCGGCGTCCTGTTCGACGCGGTCCATGGAGCCCCGGATGCGCACCTCGTACTCCCCCGCCCCCAGTGTCACGTCGAAATCGTGCTCGCTCGCGGCAGGGGTGCGGCCGGTGCGGTCCATGACGTGCCAGCGCAGGAAGCGTTCGAGCGCGGCGCGGGCCTGTTCCTTCTCCTGCCGGGACTTCCAGGGGGCGTCGAAGACGAGCCCGTCCCATACCGAGTCCAGCCGCTCCATCAGGACGGCGAGATCGGCGGGGGTACGTCCGGAGGCCACCTCGTCGGCGAGTACGTGGACCACGTTGCCGAAGCCCTGCGCCGCCGTCGCCGGGGCGTCCGCCTTCACCTCGCGGCCCAGGAACCACTGGAGCGCGCAGGTGTTGGCGAGCTGGTCGAGCGCGCTGCCGGAGAGGGCCACGGGCTGGTCCCGGTCGCGGAGCGGAACGGCGGAGCGGGTCGGTTCGTACAGGCCCCACCAGCGGTAGGGGTGGGCCGCCGGTACGAGCGGCTGGCCCTCGTCGTCGGTGAGCGCGGCGAGGCGGGCGAGGCGGCGGGCGGCCTCCTCGCGCAGGGCGTCGGAGGCTTCGGGGTCGACGGTGGTGGCGCGGAGTTCGGCGACCAGCGCGGCGACGGCGAGCGGGCGGCGTGGCCGGCCGGTGACGTCGCGCGGCTCGGCGCCCAGCTCGGTGAGGAAGCGGGATGGCTGGTCGCCGTCGTCGGCGGGCGCCTTGACCGCGGTGACGACGAGCCGTTCGCGGGCACGGGTCGCCGCGACGTAGAAGAGCCGGCGCTCCTCGGCGAGGAGGGCGCCGGGGGTGAGCGGTTCGGCCAGGCCGTCGCGGCCGATCCGGTCCGCCTCCAGCAGTGAACCGCGGCGGCGCAGGTCCGGCCAGAGCCCCTCCTGCACGCCCGCGACGACGACGAGGCGCCACTCCAGGCCCTTGGAACGGTGCGCGGTCATCAGCCGTACGGCGTCGCGGCTCACCGCCCGCCTGGAGAGGGTGTCGGCGGCGATGTCCTGGGCGTCGACCTCCTCCAGGAAGTTGAGCGCCCCGCGCCCGCCGGTGCGTTCCTCGGCGCGGGCCGCGGTGTCGAAGAGCGCGCAGACGGCGTCGAGGTCGCGGTCGGCATTGCGGCCGCCCGCGCCGCCGCGCAGCGCGGCGCGCTCCAGCCGGCCCGGCCACGGGGTGCCGGACCACAGGGTCCACAGGGCCTCCTCCGCGGTGCCGCCGCCTTCGAGGAGCTCGCGCGCCTTGCGCAGCAGCGCGCCGAGGCGCTGGGCACCGCGGGCGTACGCCGGATCGTGCGCGACCAGCCGCTCGGGTTCGGCGAGCGCTCGGGCCAGCAGATCGCCGGAGGGCGCCGGTACGCGGTTCCCGGCGGCCCGCTCCTCGTCGCGCAGGGCCCGGCCGAGGCGGCGCAGATCGGCCGCGTCCATGGAGCCGAGGGGGGAGGCGAGGAGGGTCAGGGCGGTCTCGGTGTCCAGCCAGGAGGACGTCTCCGCCGGCACCGGAGCCCCCGCGCCCGCACCCTCCGCCGGCACCGGAGCCGCCGCGTCCTCCGCCGGGGAAGCCTCCCCCGCCTTCTCCGCGCCCCCCGCGTCCTCCGCCGGCGGAGCCCCCTCCGCGTCCTCCGCCACCGAAGCCTCCTCCGCTCCCGGCGCACTCCCGTGCAGGGCCGCCGTGGCGACCGCGCGCAGGGCTGTCAGGAGCGGGGCCACCGCCGGTTCGTGGCGCAGGGGGAGGTCGTCCCCGTCGACCTCCAGGGGCACACCGGCCGACGTCAGGGCCCGGCGCAGTGAGGGGAGCGTGCGGCCGCCGGCCCGTACGAGCACCGCCATCTCGTTCCACGGGACGCCGTCCTCCAGATGCGCCCGGCGCAGCAGATCGGCGATGTTCTCCAGCTCGGTGGACGCGGTCGGGTAGGTGTACGCCTCCACGCTGCCGCCCTCGCGGACCGCGGCGAGTTCGCGGTGGGCGCGGACCTTCGCCGCGGGCAGCCGGGTCAGCGGCATCCGGCGGGTGAGCAGCCGGGTGGCGGCCAGCAGCTGTCCGCCGGAACGCCGCGAGGTGGTGAGCACGCCGACCGGGGCCGGGGCGCCGTCCGCCCGCCGGAACGTCTCCGGGAAGTCGAGGATGCCGTTCACGTCGGCGCCCCGGAACGCGTAGATCGACTGGTCCGGGTCACCGAAGGCGATCAGGTCCCGGCCGCCCCCCGCACCCGGGGTGCTCCCCCGGTTGCCGGCCAGCGCGTGCAGCAGCCGCACCTGCGCCGGGTCCGTGTCCTGGTACTCGTCGACGAACACCGCGTCGTACTGCCCCGCGAGCAGCGCCGACACCTCGGGGCGCTCCGCGAGCAGCACGGCCCGGTGCACCAGCTCCGCGTAGTCCAGCACCCCCTGCGCGTCCAGCACGTCCAGGTACTCGGCGAGGAACTCGGCGGCGGCGCCCCAGTCGGGCCGGCCGGTGCGGCGGGCGAAGGCGGCCAGCGCGTCCGGTCCCAGGCCCAGCTCGCGGCTGCGGGCCAGCACCGCTCGCACCTCGTCGGCGAAGCCACGGGTGGTCAGGCAGGCCCGCAGCTCGTCGGGCCAGCGGATGTGCGCGAAGCCGTCCCGCTCCAGTCCGAGCTGGCCGGCGAGCAGCTCGCGGACGGTGACGTCCTGTTCCGGCCCGGAGAGCAGCCGCATCGGTTCGGCGAAGAGGTCGGCGTCCTGGTGGGCGCGGACCAGTGCGTAACAGAAGGAGTGGAACGTGGTGGCCTGCGGGCCGCGGGCGGCGCCGAGGCGGGTGGCCATCCGGTCGCGCAGCTCCACGGCGGCCTTGCGGCTGAAGGTGAGCACCAGGACGCGGGCCGGGTCGCCGCCCCGCGCGATGCGTGCGGCGACCGACTCGACGAGCGTGGTCGTCTTGCCGGTGCCGGGTCCGGCGAGGACCAAAAGCGGTCCGCCGGAGTGATCAACCACCGCGCGCTGCGCTGCGTCCAGGAGAGGAGGGTCCACGGAGCCCGGCGGCGTGCGCACCAGCCGGTACGCTCCGGCGGCCCGCTGCCGTGTCTGGCGGTGCGGACTGTGCCGGGTGAAGGAGGAGGAGCTCACGTGGATCGCCGGTCCTGGTGGGTGTGCTGATGCCGAGGGTGCCGAGGGTGCGGTGCGTGCCGCGAACTTACGAAGCTACGCCAGCGAGGGCGCGATGCGGGACGAGTGCGCTGCGTGCCTCGTCACGTTGCGGGGTACGGATGCCGTCGCGGGTCCGGTCCCGCCCCGGCCGCGCCCCGCGCGGCGCACTCCGCCGTGTTCCGCGTCACGTGCCGCGTCGTGGGTTCCGTCACCGCATCCGTCACGATGCGCCTTCCGGATCCCGTCGCGTCCCGTGTCACAGGGCCCGTCACCGGTCGCTTCCGGTGCGCCGGGCACTCCTGGTGCGCGCGCCACTTCCGGCGCTTCGTACGGCCCCGGCGCCGCCCGCCGTGCCGCCGGATGGCCGAAGCTGTCAGATGTGAGCACCTCCGCCCTTGTCCCGGTCCGCGCCGCCGCCCGCGGTGACGCCGTCCCATCGCGCCCGCTTCATGTCGAGGCGCGGCAGATGGCCCTCCGCGACCCGCGACGCCTCGCGCAGCGGGGTGCCCTCCGCCCGGTAGTGGTCCAGCGCCCGCAGTTCGTGGCCGGGGAGCAGCGCCCCGTCGGCGCGCACCACGCGCCACCACGGCGCCGCGGACCCGTACAGCGACATGACCCGGCCGACCTGGCGCGGCCCGCCCTCGCCCAGCCACTCGGCGACATCTCCGTACGTCATGACGCGGCCGGGCGGGATCAGGTCGGCGACG
This sequence comes from Streptomyces sp. NBC_00012, assembly GCF_045040875.1. Classification (NCBI taxonomy): domain Bacteria; kingdom Bacillati; phylum Actinomycetota; class Actinomycetes; order Kitasatosporales; family Streptomycetaceae; genus Streptomyces; species Streptomyces sp. NBC_00012. The sequence continues at coordinate 3,105,937 of NZ_CP108309.1, forward strand.
TCGAGGACCCGCTCCGCGTACTCCGGCAATGCGTGGCCCGTCGGGTCGCCGCTCGCCCCGTCGCCGCTCGTCCGGTCTTGGCTCATCCGGCCCATCCTGCCGTACGCCACCGACATCCCGGCCCGGTCCGTGTGCGCCTGTTCACACGGCGTGCGCGCGGGAGCAAAGGAGCGTATCTTGCGCTTCGCGTGTCCGAGCAGTGCACCCTGATGCCCCCCTCCGTCGCCGGGCCGTGCCACCATCGTGCGGGCGGTGACCGGTGATACGAGAACACGAAGACCAATCAGAGGCGACGAAGGAGCAGGGCGTGCAGCCACCGAAGGCGGCGGACGCCCCTGACGCCGAACCCCACCCGGACGAGACCCCCGCACCCGCCCCCACGCCCGGTGCCGACCGGGAAGGAACCGGGGAAGCCCCCGGGCACCTGACCGGTTCGACGCTCTCGTCCGCCGCGGCGGAGCAGGCCGAACGCGTCTCCGGCGACGAACCGCTGCTGCCCGCCCGTGTGCACCGCCCCTCCGATCTCATGCGGCTCCTCATCGGGGTCCTGGCGATCGTCGTCCTGTTCTCGATCGCCGCGTTCGCCCACGGCACGACCACCGGTCTCGAACAGGACATCAACAAGGGCACCGGTCAGGCGCCCGACGTCCTGATCAAGATGGCCGGTCTGGTCTCCAGCATCGCCGTGCTGCTCGTCCCGGTCGCCTTCGCCATCGAGCGGCTGATCAAGCGCGACGGGCTGCGGATCGCCGACGGGGTGCTCGCCGCCGTACTGGCCCACGGCGTCACGCTCGCCACCGACCTCTGGGTCGCCAATTCGGCCCCCGGCACCATCCAGGACGCCCTGACCCAGCCGCAGCCCGGTGACGCGCTCACCGATCCCGTGCACGGCTATCTCGCGCCGGTGATCGCGTACATGACGGCGGTCGGCATGGCGAGACGGCCGCGCTGGCGGGTCGTGCTGTGGGTGGTGCTGCTGCTCGACGCGTTCGCGATGCTGGTCGGCGGCTACACGACCCCGTTCTCGATCATCCTCACCGTGCTGATCGGCTGGACCGTCGCGTACGGCACGCTGTACGCGGTCGGCTCGCCGAACGTACGGCCGACCGGTCAGCATCTGATGGCCGGTCTGCGCCATGTCGGCTTCCGTCCGGTCAGCGCGATGCGCGCCGACGACGCCCCGGACTCGGGCGACCAGAGCGACCGGGGGCGCCGCTATCTGGTCTCCCTGGAGGACGGGCCACCGCTCGACGTCACGGTCGTCGACCGTGAGCAGCAGGCCCAGGGCTTCTTCTACCGGGTGTGGCGCAGGCTCACCCTGCGCGGCATCACCCAGCGCCGCTCCATCCAGTCGCTGCGCCAGGCCCTGGAGCAGGAGGCGCTGCTCGCCTACGCGGCGATCGCCGCCGGGGCCAACGCGCCCAAGCTGATCGCCACGTCCGAGCTCGGGCCCGACGCCGTGATGCTGGTGTACGAGCACATCGGCGGCCGTTCGCTGGACGCTCTGGAGGACTCGGAGATCACCGACGAGCTGCTGCACGGCGCCTGGCGTCAGGTGAAGGCGCTCCAGTCACGGCGGATCGCGCACCGCAGGCTCACCGGCGACGCCATCCTGGTGGATCGTTCCGGCAAGGTGTTCGTCACCGATCTGCGCGGCGGCGAGATCGCAGCCGGTGATCTGGTGCTGTGGATGGACGTCGCCCAGCTGCTGACCACGACCGGTCTGCGAGTGGGTGCCGAGCGGGCCGTCGCCGGTGCGCTGGAGGTGCTCGGTCCGGACGCCGTCGCGGACTGTCTGCCGCTGCTCCAGCCGATCGCGCTGAGCCGCTCCACCCGGGCGGCCCTGCGCCGGCTCGCCCGGGAGCGCTCGCAGCGGGAGCGCGAGGCGGTACTGGAGGCGTCGGACGCGGCCAAGCGGGCCAGGGCGCACGAACACGGGGCGGCCGACGGCGACCGCAAGGCCGACCGCAAGGCACTGCGCAACCAGAAGCAGGCCGAGAAGCGCGCCCTGGACGACGCCCTGGACGGGGCCCGCGAGGAGGACCTGCTCTCCCAGATGCGGCAGCAGGTGCTGCTGATCCGGCCGCAGGCCCCGGTCGAGCCGGTGCGGCTCGAACGCATCAAGGCCCGCACCCTGCTCAGCTGCATCGCCGGTGCGATCGCCGCGTACTTCCTCATCTCGCAGGTCACCCAGGCCGATTTCGGCGCGGTCGTCGAGCAGGCGGAGTGGGGCTGGGTGGCGGCCGCGGTCGGCTTCTCCGCCCTCAGCTACGTGGCGGCGTCGATGAGCCTGCTGGGCTTCGTGCCCGAGCGGGTGTCGTTCGGCAAGACGGTGCTGGCCCAGGTCGCGGGCTCCTTCGTGAAGATCGTCGCCCCGGCCGCGGTGGGCGGTGTGGCACTGAACACCCGCTTCCTCCAGCGGGCCGGGGTACGCCCGGGGCTCGCCGTGGCGAGCGTCGGCGCCTCGCAGCTGTTCGGACTCGGCTGCCACATCCTGCTGCTGGCGGCCTTCGGCTATCTGACCGGTACCGAGCGCACCCCGTCCTCGCTCACCCCGTCCAGGACGGTGATCGCCGGGCTGCTGACCGTCGCCGTGCTGGTGCTGGTGGTGACGGCGGTCCCGTTCCTGCGGAAGTTCGTGGTGACACGGGTACGGTCGCTGTTCGCCGGAGTCGTACCGCGCATGCTCGACGTGGTGCAGCGGCCGCAGAAGCTGCTGACCGGCATCGGCGGGATGCTGCTGCTGACCGGCATGTTCGTGATGTGCCTGGACGCCTCGGTCCGGGCGTTCAGCGGTCCGGACGTGCCGCATCTCAGCTACGCCAGCATCGCGGTGGTCTTCCTCGCCGGCAACGCGCTGGGGTCGGCGGCGCCCACACCCGGCGGAATGGGCGCGGTCGAGGGCGCGCTGACGCTCGGGCTGATCGCGGTCGGCCTGCCGAAGGAGGTCGCGGCACCCGCCGTGCTGCTGTTCCGCCTGCTGACGCTGTGGCTGCCGGTGCTTCCCGGCTGGCTCTGCTTCAACCATCTGACCCGCAAGGGCGAGCTCTGACACCCCCTCAGCCGTAGTGCGGGACCGTCCGCAAGGCCGGTCGGGGGACGGCCCGGGCGCCCGCCACCCGCTTGGACCGGTGCCCCGTGCAGCGACCGGGTTCCCGCCGCACCATGGGGCCATGAGGACCTCCCCTGCCCTGCGCGCCGCCGCACTGGCCGCCGTCGTGACCGTGCTCCTGCCCATCACCGCCTGCTCGGAGAGCGGCACCGAGGAAGGCCCGGACGGGCCGCAGAGCTCGCCGCTCGCGGCGAACGCCGCCGAGGCGAGCAGCTCCGGCGACCTCGCCTCCCAGAAGCTGACGTGGAAGCCCTGCCCCGCCCCGTCCACCGCGCAGGGCGGCGGGACGGCGCCGACCCCGCTGCCCGGCGGCGCCACCTGGGAGTGCTCGTTCATGCGGGCCCCGCTCGACTACGCGAAGCCCGAGGGCGCGACGATCGAGCTGGCCCTGATCCGGGCCAGGGCCAAGAACAAGGACAAGCGGATCGGTTCCCTCATCTTCAACTTCGGCGGCCCCGGCGCCTCCGGTGTCGCCACCCTGCCCGCCTTCGGCACCGACTACGACAAGCTCCGCGCCGGCTACGACCTGGTCAGCTTCGACCCGCGCGGCGTGGGCCGCAGCGACGGGGTGGAGTGCGAGACCGACAAGCAGCTCGACGCCCGTGCCGAGATCGACGGCACCCCGGACACCCCCGCGGAGGTGAACACCCTGGTCAAGAGCACCAAGACCTTCGCGGCAGCCTGCGAGAAGAACTCCGGCAAGCAGCTCCCGTACGTCGGCACCACCGACGCCGCCCGTGACATGGATCTGATGCGCAAGGTGCTCGGCGACAAGAAGCTGTACTACTTCGGCATCTCGTACGGCACCGAACTGGGCGGCGTCTACGCCCACTTGTTCCCGAAGAACGTCGGCAGGTCGGTGCTGGACGCGGTGGTCGACCCGACCCAGGACTCCGAGCAGTCCTCGCTCGGCCAGGCCCGGGGCTTCCAGCTCGCGCTGGACAACTTCACCCAGGACTGCGTCGACCGCGGCGATGCATGCAAGCTTCCCGGTGCCACCTCGAAGGAGGTCGAGCAGGGAATCTCCGGCCTTCTCACGGGCCTGGAGAAGAAGCCGATCCCGGGGCTCGGCCCGCGTCAGCTGACGGAGACCCTGGCGACGACCGGGATCGCGGCCGCCCTCTACTCCAAGCAGACCTGGCCGCTGCTGGAGCAGGGCGTCGACGAGGCCGACGGCGGCAACGGCGCGCTGCTGCTCGCGCTCGCCGACTCGCTGAACGGCCGGTCCGACAACGGCCAGTACGACAACTCGATGGCCGCCAACACCGCCATCAACTGCGCCGACTCCAAGCAGCGGTTCACCGCGGACCAGACCGAGGCCAAGCTCCCCGAGTTCCGGTCCGCCTCGAAGGTCTTCGGCAACTATCTGGGCTGGTCCCTGATGGCCTGCACCGGCTGGCCGGTGCCGGGCGCCTGGAAGACCCCGGACGTCAGCGCCCCGGGCGCGGCCCCCATCCTCGTGATCGGCAACACCGGTGACCCGGCGACGCCGTACGAGGGCGCGAAGGCGATGGCCGACGCGCTGGGCGAGGGTGTCGGCGTGCGGATGACGTACAAGGGCCAGGGGCACGGCGCGTACAACAGCGGCAACGCCTGCGTGCAGAAGGAGGTGGGCGGCTACCTGCTGGACGGCAAGGTTCCGGCCGCCGGGACCGTCTGCAAGTAGGCGCGGTACGCCGGGCGGGCGCGGCCTGAGGGCCGGCCCGTGATCCCCGGTGGATCGGCCGCACGCCCGCCGGGGGTTGCGGGGCAGCCCTTAGCATGGGCGGACTTTCTGTACGTCGCGGGTACGGGCACGTCCGTACGGCCGAGTACAGGCACATCGGGGAGGACGCACACGTGGTCGCACACGCACGCGCCGGGGCTCTGGCCGGCGCCGCACTTCTGCTGACGGGGCTGCTCGCAGGCTGCGGCGGGGCTACGGACGACAAGCCGGCCGACCGGACGGACCGCGATCCCGCGTCCTCGGCCGGCCGGCCGTCCACCGCGCCGGGCACCCCCCGGCTGCCCGCCGCCCTCACCTCCCAGCGGCTGGACTGGAAGGGCTGCGAGGCCCGCGCGGGCGAGAGCGCGCCCGGATCCGACTGGCGCTGCTCGACGGTCCGGGTGCCGCTGGACTACGCGAAGCCCGACGGCGCGACGATCGGGATCGCGCTGATCCGCAAGAAGGCCGGGAACTCGGGCCGGCGCCTCGGCTCGATGCTGTTCAACTTCGGCGGCCCCGGCGGTTCGGGCGTCTCGATACTGCCGCGCGCCGCCGGCTCGTACGACAACCTCAACTCCCGCTACGACCTGGTGGGCTTCGACCCGCGCGGGGTCGCCGGCAGCGAAGGGGTGAGCTGCCGCACCGACAAGGAGCAGGAGGCCGCCTACCGGAAGGTCGACATGACCCCGGACACGGCGGCCGAGGAGACGGCGTTCATGAAGGACGGCGCGGACTTCGGCGCCGGCTGCGAGCGCCGCTCCGGCAAGGTCCTGCCGCACGTCGGTACGACGAACGCCGCCCGGGACATGGACCTGATCCGTGCGGTGCTCGGCGACAAGAAGCTCACGTACTTCGGGATCTCGTACGGCACCGAGCTCGGCGGCACCTACGCGCACCTCTTCCCCGCGAACGTCGGACGCACCGTGCTGGACGCCGTCGTCGACCCGACCGCTGACACGATCGGGCACGCCCGCAACCAGGCGACCGGCTTCCAGCGGGCGCTGGAGAACTACCTCAAGGACCGCGGCCAGGACCCGAAGGCGGGTACGCAGCGGATCGCGAAGCTGCTGGAGCGGATCGACAGGAAGCCGCTGCCGACCCGTTCGGGCCGCGAGCTCAACGACTCGCTGGCCGTCACCGGCATCGTCACGCCGCTCTACGCCAAGAGCAACTGGCCGTTCCTGACGCAGGCGCTGGACGAGGCCGAGAAGAGCGGCACCGGGAACATGCTGCTCCAGCTGGCCGACTCGTACAACGGGCGCGACGAGAAGGGGCACTACGACACCCAGAACCATTCGCAGCGCGCCATCTCCTGCGCGGACAGCAAGCTCCGGCCGACGGCGGACGAGGCCAGGGCGTTGCTGCCGGAGTTCCGGAAGCTGTCCCCGGTGTTCGGCCCGTTCCTGGCGTGGGACACGGCCGGCTGGTGCGCGCAGTGGCCGGTGGAGGGTGAGCACGACAACCCGGAGGCGAGCGCTCCGGGCGCCGGTCCGGTCCTGGTCGTCGGGACGACCGGTGACCCCGCGACACCGTACGAGGGTGCCCGGAAGATGGCGGACGAGCTGGGCAAGGGCGTGGGCATCATGCTCACCAACAAGGGCGAGGGACACGGCGCGTACGGCCAGAACTCCTGCGTGACATCGACCGTGGACGCGTACTTCCTCGACGGGATGGTCCCGGAGGACGGGAAGACCTGCTCGTAGCACCGGTCCGGAGCACGACGAAGGGGCAGGTCCGCGGCTGCGGACCTGCCCCTTCGGAGCGTTCGTACTAGTACACCGGCTTCTCGGGCTCGATCTGGTTGACCCAGCCGATCACGCCGCCGCCCACGTGCACCGCGTCGGCGAAGCCCGCCGACTTGAGGACCGCGAGGACCTCGGCGCTGCGGACGCCCGTCTTGCAGTGCAGGACGATGCGCTTGTCCTGCGGAAGGTCCTGGAGGGCGTTGCCCATCAGGAACTCGTTCTTCGGGATCAGCTTCGCGCCCGGGATCGAGACGATCTCGAACTCGTTCGGCTCACGGACGTCGATGATCTCGATCTTCTCGTCCGCGTCGATCCACTCCTTGAGCTGCTTGGGAGTGATCGTGGAGCCGAGCGCCGCCTCCTGGGCCTCCTCGGACACGACGCCGCAGAAGGCCTCGTAGTCGATGAGCTCGGTGACGGTGGGGTTCTCGCCGCAGACCGCGCAGTCGGGGTCCTTGCGGACCTTGACCTGGCGGTACTGCATCTCCAGGGCGTCGTAGATCATCAGCCGGCCGACCAGCGGGTCACCGATGCCGGCGAGCAGCTTGATGGCCTCGTTGACCTGGATGGAACCGATGGACGCGCAGAGCACCCCGAGCACGCCGCCCTCGGCGCAGGACGGGACCATGCCCGGCGGGGGCGGCTCCGGGTAGAGGCAGCGGTAGCAGGGGCCGTGCTCGGACCAGAAGACGGACGCCTGGCCGTCGAACCGGTAGATCGAGCCCCAGATGTACGGCTTGTTCAGCAGTACGGCCGCGTCGTTGACCAGATAGCGGGTGGCGAAGTTGTCCGTGCCGTCCACGATCAGGTCGTACTGGGCGAAGATGTCCATCACGTTGTCGGCTTCGAGCCGCTCCTCGTGAAGGACCACGTTCACGTACGGGTTGATGCCCAGCACCGAGTCCTTGGCGGACTCGGCCTTGGACCGCCCGATGTCGGCCTGACTGTGGATGATCTGGCGCTGCAGGTTCGACTCGTCGACCTCGTCGAACTCCACGATGCCGAGCGTTCCGACACCGGCCGCGGCCAGGTACATCAGGGCCGGCGACCCCAGACCGCCGGCGCCGACACAGAGCACCTTCGCGTTCTTCAGCCGCTTCTGTCCGTCCATCCCGACATCCGGAATGATCAGGTGGCGGGAGTACCTGCGGACCTCGTCGACGGTGAGCTCAGCGGCTGGCTCGACCAGGGGTGGCAGCGACACAGGAACCTCAACAATGCAGGTGGTCGGTTTCTACGTACTTCGACTACGTACGGTTGTTCTTCCGGTAACACTGCCACGCCCCTCCTCATTCCGAGATACCAGGTCCGATCCGCGAGACGATTTCGTCCCAGTACCTGGGCAGCGCCGCGAATGGATCGGTTTGTCCCTGCTGGCCGTCTCGATCCGTGAAGAAGATCGTGCCCGCGCCCTGCCAGCGGGCGATGCGCATGGCCTCGTCGAGGTGGGTGCGCGGAACGCCGTGGACGAAGTGCGCGAACCGCTCCGGCGGATAGGAGGCGGTCCACTCCGCCACCTGCGACCAGCGGTAGTCCGTCCACGGCCCGCAGAAGGTGACCAGCTGGTCGGCGGCCTCGGCGTAGCCGGGGTGCGGGTGGGTGCCGAGCCCGAGCACCAACGGCCCGCTCCCCTCTCCGTACGGCGGGTCGCCGTGCTCCAGGAGCGTGGCGAGTGTGCTGGTGAGACGGCGCACCGCCGGGAGCTCGGCGCGCCCGGCCGGGCAGTGGCCGAGATAGAAGCCGTCGACGCGGTACCAGTCGAGGAACGACTGCGCGTCGGCGATCAGTTCCCCGAAGGGGCGGCGGCCGAAGGCCAGATCGAGATGACCGAGCAGCCGGCCGCCCGCCGCCCGTACCGAGTCCTGCGGCTCCTCGCCGTGCACGGCCCGCTCGCGCGCGTTGCGGAGCCGGCCCGCGGCCTCCAGGCAGTGCGGATCGGGGCGGGTGCCGGGGCCGTCGTCGATGTTGAGGACGGCCCAGTGCAGCGGGGTTCCGGGGCGGGCCAGTTCGGCCCACTCGTTCGGTGCGAGCAGCGGGTGCGCGTAACCGGGCACGCCGAAGCCGAGCTGTTCGGCGCCGCCGGTCCGGCGGGCCGTTCCGGTGCTGGTCAGATACGGCACGCCGCCTCCATCCAGATGTCGGCGAGGGACTCCTCAAGATTGATCCGGGGGCGCCAGCCGAGCCGGTCCCTGGCGGTGCGGACGTCGGCCTGCTGCCAGGCGCCGCAGCCGTCCGGATAGGGGGACGGGGTCGCCGAGAGGTGCTCGATGACCGACTCGGTCGAGGTGCGCGGGGCGCCGATGGGCAGCCGGGGCGGGGGCGAGTCGAGCTCGTGAAGTGCGCCCCCGTACCCGGCGACCCTGGCGAGGACGGCAGCCGCGTCCCGCAGGCGCACGGCGCGGCCGGTGCCGATGTTGACGACGCCCTGGGCGGCGGAGAGCGAGGCGGCGTGCACGGCGCGGGCGACATCGCGTACGTCCACGAAGTCGCGCTGCACGCCGAGGCCGCTGAGCTTCAGCTCGCCGTCGCCGGACTGCATGGCCCGGCGCATCGCCTCGGCGAGCCTGCCGAGCGGAGAACCGGCCGGGGTGCCCGGACCGACCGGGGAGAAGACCCGCAGCACGACCGCGTCGAGGCCGGAGCCGAGAACGAGTTCGGTGGCGGCGAGCTTGCTGACGCCGTACGGGCCGCCGGGGCGCGGGATCGCGTCCTCGGCGGTGGACGATCCGGGCTGCGAGGGCCCGTACTCCGAGGAGCAGCCGACCTGGACGAGCCGGGCCGTGCAGCCGCTGCGCCGCATCGCCTCGCAGACCGTGGCGACGGCGACCGTGTTGTGGCGGGTGAGATCACGGGCCCCGCCGCGGGTGGCGCCCGCGCAGTTGACGACCACTCCGGGGTGGACGGCGTCCAGGAAGCGGGTCAGCGCGCCGGGGCTCCCGCCGGCGAGGTCGAACCGTACGTCGGCGTCGTCGCCGCGGCCGAGCGCCGTGAGGTGCACGGCCGGATCGGCGAGCAGGCGGTCGGCCACGAACCGGCCTAGGAATCCGTTGGCTCCGAGCAGCAGCACCCTCATCGCGCGCCCCCTCGGCGCCGACGGCGAGCTGCCGGTGAAGGGGATTGGGGGGTCATGTCCGGTGTCTCCTTGAGAAGTGAGGTGCGGTTGCGGGGCAATGACCCGCGGCGTCGGCTCCGCGGGGCGTGCAATGGCGGTGGTGCGGCTGTGGTTACGCGTCGGCCGGGCCTTCGTCGACCGGCCGGGCGGTGGTGTGGGCGGATGCCCGGGAGAGGACGACCGTGGCGGCGGTCAGCAGCCCGAGCGCTGCTCCCCCGCACGCGATGGCGGGTACGGATCCGGTACCGGACGTCATGACGAGAAGGTCTACGGGGCGGGCGAGGAAGTGCAGACCGGGCAGCCGCCCGGCCAGGACCAGTACGGGAGCCAGTGCCTCGACCGCGCAGGCGAAGGCCAGTCCGCCGGCGGCGAGCTCGGGGAACCCGTGCACGGTCAGCAGCCGGGCCAGCAGGAGCAGCACCCCGAGAGCGGCGGCCCCGACGAACGCCCCGCCGCCCCCGTACGCCAGGCGCGCGAGATACAGCAGACCGGCGACGGCGCACAGATGAAGTGCGACGGCTCCGAACAGCAGGGGGCGCACACCCGCGGCGAACTCCTCCAGCGCGCGGCTGCCGATGAGTCTGCGGTGCGCGTGTACGGCGAAGAGGTGGGCGCACCAGGTGGCCGGGGCGAGGGCGAGGGCCAGGCCCACCAGCGGCGCCGGGGTGACTTCCCAGGGGCCTTCGGGACCGCCGCTGAGCACCTGGCCGAGCAGCGGTTCGCCGTACATGGCGTAGCCGAGGAGCCAGCATCCGTACACATTGGCCGTGCCCGAGGGGCGGCGTTCTGTGTGCAAGGGGCCGCTGCGCAGGCTGAGCGCGAGCCCGGTGAGCGCGAGGAGCGCCCCGGCGAGGGCGATCGCGAGCCGGGCCCGGCCGTCGAGCCCCTCGGTGAGTCTGAGTGCGCCGACGGTCGCGATGCAGGCGGCGCCCGGCAGCAGCGCGCGGAGTGACCAGGCGGCGCGTGTCGCTACGTCACGCTCCGGCGCGTCGGGGGCGGTCGTGGCCTCCCCCGCCACGCCGGGTACTCGTGCGAACAGCTCCTCGGCGAGCGAGAAGACATCACGGTGGCGGTAGCGGGCGGCTGCGCGGTCGGTGACGCCATGGGCTTCGAGCCCGGCGGCGACCTCCAGCGGATCGACGGCCCGTTCACAGAGCTCGCGGTGCTGGTGCATCAGCGACTTCACGGGGTCGGCGGGGCCGCGGCGCGAGGCGTTGGGCCGACGCCCGGGGGCGGGGCGCGCGATCTCGGGGGCGCGGGCGGGGCGGGGGGCTGCGGGGGGCGCGGGGTTCTCGGGTGCCGCGGGGGGCTCGGGTGCCGCGGGGGCCGCAGTGACTTCTGGAGCCTCTGGGGTCTCCGCAAGCACCCCAGGCTCGGAGGACACCACAGGCTCGGAGGACACCGCGGGCTCAGGGGTCTCAGAAGCCGCGGGGGTCTCCGCAAGCACCGCAGGCTCGAAAGGCACCGCTAGCCCGGAAGGCGCCGCAGGCACCGCAGGCCCCACGGGCACGCCCGCCCCCGCCGGACCCGCCGCCCCCACCGGACCCGATTCCGGCTCCGGATCCCCGGCGGCATCCCCGGCCGTGTCCCGGGCCGCGAGCGGCCCGGAGACCAGGGCGCGGGAGCGGAGGTCCCAGCTTCCGCCGGTGGCCGGTGCGGCGGGTGCGTCGGACACCTCGGTCGGGCGGCCCATGGTGGTTCCTCCGTGATCGTCGCCGGCCGCGCCGGCCCGCTCCGGTCCGCCGAGTCCCGGCCCGGCCGGCTCCTGCCCCTGTTCACGCATCGCCGCCACCCGCTCCCCGCGCCCCCGCGCAGACGGCCCGGGGCCCGGCGGCGGCCCAGCTGGGCGTGCGGCCCGCCGGGTTGGCGCCCGAGACCGTCCACGGACCCGGGACACGCGCCTCCGGCGGGGTGGCGAACGGACGCGGTTCGCCGTCGGTGTCCACCGTCTCGGCCTCCCGGCGCACCGGGGCGTGCGAGATCAGCTCCAGGTAGATGCCGCGGAATGCCGCGAGGTTCTGTTCGACGGTGAAGAGTTCGAGCGCGCGGGCGCGCGCCGCCGCTCCGAGCCGTGCACGGCGCTCGGGGTCCCGCAGCAGCGCGAGACAGGCGTCGGCCAGCGCCCTGGGGTTGCGCGGGGGCACCACGAGCCCGGTGCCGCCGATGACCTCGACGACCGCGCCGACATCCGTCGACACCGTGGCCCGGCCGCAGAACATCGCCTCGACGAGACCGGCCGGAAAGCCCTCCATCACACTCGACAGGACGACGACCCCGCCCGCCGCGTAGGCGTCCGTCACCTCGGGCACCTCGGCCCCGCCGATCTCCTCGAAGGAGACCGGGTTGTCGCCGACGGCATGCGCGTCCGTGGCCTCGTCGGGGAACAGCTGGGCGGCGAGCGCCCGGCAGTGCGCGAGATAGGTCGCGCCCTCCGCACCCCCCGCGCCCTCCGCGCCCTCCGCGCCCCCTGCCGGAGCGCCGATGATCCGCAGCCGGGCATCCGGCTCGGCCTTCCGTACCTCCGCGAAGGCGTGCAGCAGCGCGATCAGGTCCTTGGCGGGCTCGATCCGGCCGACCCAGACCAGGGTGTCGTCGGGGCCGCTGTCACCGCTCTCCCCCAGCGCCGTGAATCGGTCGGACTCCATGCCGGGGTGGACGGTCCGCAGCTTCTCCCGCTCGGCGCCGCACCGCTCCTGCCAGCGGCGGGCGTGGGTGTCGCCCGGGGTGAGGATCGCGGCCTGCCGGTACACCTCGGTGGCCAGCCGCCCGTGGAAGTTGGCGAGCAGGGCGCGCACCGGCGCGTACAGCGCGCTGCCGGTCGCCGCGAGGTAGTGCGCCCGCAGTTGCACGCCGTGCTCGGTGACCAGCAGCGGCACCCCGAAAAAGCGTTTGGCCAGCAGCCCCGGCAGCGCGGCGGCGCCGCCGGACGTCGCGTGACAGAGGTCGACCGCGCCGAGGCTCTCCTCGTCGTACCAGTCGAGCGAGAGCGGGCGGAGCAACCGGTCGAGCTCCCGGGCGAAGGCGAGGAGGTCGGGGACGGCGGCGGTCTGGACGGTGCGTCCGGTACCCGGGGCGCGGCAGGCCGCTTCGAGTACCCGCACGGCGGCCTCGGAGCGGAGGGCTGCGGTGAGTCCGCCGTGCTCGCGGGCCAGTTCGGCGAGTCCGTACAGGCCGTCCGTGAACCGCTCGTCCGCCGCGGCGGCGCTCGTACGCCCGTCACCGTCCGGTTCACCGGAAACCGCGCCCCCGGCCGCCGCATCGTCCTCGCCGCCGGCCGGCCCCGCCGCGCAGACCGAGGCCGCGAGATCCGCGAAGTGTGCCGTGAAGCGCCGCCGTTCGCGCCGTCCGTACGGGCGGGCGCCGCCGCCCGTCACCATCCGGGCGAGCAGCCCCTTGGAGGGCCGGGCGCCCCGTACGTCCTCGTCGGGCGTCCAGAGCGATGCCGTCCGCACCCGGCCGACCTGCGTCGGGAGCGGGACCCAGCCCCGCTCCTCCTGTTCGGCGGAGCGGCTGAGCGCGAAGAGATCGAACTCGTGCTGCGCGAGCCCGCGCACCAGACGGTCGCACCAGAGTCCGGACTCACCGTTGGCATACGGGTAACCACCGTCGGTGACGAGTCCGATCCGCACGAGCACACCCCCGATCTCCCTTGTGGGCGGCCGCCGTTGGAACGGCGGCTCACAGCGGGACGACCGTAAGCGGATACGCCGGTGGCGCGACGGACGGTTGTCCGTCGCACCACCGAAAGGGGTGAACCGTCGTAACTTTCCCGCCCCCGTGGCGTTCTGTCGCGCTATGGGAGCGAGCTGTCACTCAGGGTCAGGCAGCGGCCAGTTCCTTGCGGGCCGCGCGGCGCACCGCCGCGAGCGCCGGATCGAGCGCGGGAACGGCCGCCAGCAGCTGCTTGGTGTACGGGTCCCGGGGGTCCCCGTACACCTTGTCCACCGCGCCCTCCTCGACGATCCGGCCCTGCCGCATGACGGCGACCCGGTCGCTGACCTGCCGTACGACGGCGAGGTCGTGCGCGATGAAGACCAGGGCGAGTCCCAGTTCCCGCTGGAGTTCCGCGAGCAGGGCGGTCACCTGTGCCTGGGTCGTCACGTCGAGCGCGGAGACCGCCTCGTCGCAGACGATCAGCTCCGGCTCGGCGGCCAGCGCCCGTGCGATCCCGACGCGCTGGCGCTGCCCGCCGCTGAACTCGTGGGGATAGCGGTCGTAGCTGTCCGGGTCGAGCCCGACCCGGGTCAGCAGGTCCCGCACCCGTGCCCTGATCGCCGTCTCGTCGCGCTGCCCGGAGGCCCGCAGCGGGTCGGCGACCGACTCGCCGACCGAGCGGCGCGGGTTGAGGGAGGAGACGGGGTCCTGGAAGACCATCTGCACCCGGGCATCGCGGGTGAGCCGCCCCGAGGTGGGCTCCAGCAGTCCGACGAGCATCCGCCCGAGGGTGGTCTTGCCGCTGCCGCTCTCCCCGACGATGCCGAGGGTCTCGCCGCGCCGGACGGTGAGGGAGACCCCGTCGACGGCGGCGAGCGCGCTCTTCCCCCTGCCGAACACCTGCCGGACGCCGTCGGCTTCGACGAGCGGGGCCCCCGCGTCGTCCGCCGGCTTCGCGCCCGAAGGGACCCGCGGCTCCGCCACCCGCGGCACCGCCGCCAGCAGCGCCCGGGTGTACGGCTCGCGCGGCGCCACGAGCACCTCGCCCACCGGCCCCCGTTCCACCGCCCGGCCCGACTGCATGACCAGTACCTCGTCGACCGACTCCGCCGCCACGCCCACGTCGTGCGTGACCAGGAGCAGCCCCATGCCCGTCTCACGGCGCAGGTCGTGGAGCAGGTCCAGGATCTGGGCCTGGACGGTGACGTCGAGGGCGGTCGTCGGCTCGTCGGCGATGAGCAGCTGGGGCTCGCAGGCCAGGGCCATCGCGATCAGCGCCCGCTGCCGCATCCCGCCGGAGAACTCGTGCGGCCGGGACCGGGAGCGCCGTGCCGCGTCGGGGATCCCGACCCGGTCCAGCACCTCCACCGCCCGCGCCCGCGCCGCCCGGCGGGAAGCCCGGTTGTGCACCCGGTACACCTCGGCGATCTGGTCGCCCACCGCGTAGTACGGGTCCAGCGAGGACAGCGGGTCCTGGAAGACCATCGCGGCCTTCGCGCCCCGCAGGGCCCGGAGTTCCGCGTCGTCCGCGCCCGTCACGTCCACCCCGGCGACCCGGATAGAGCCGCCGACCTTCGCGCCGGTCCCCCGGTGCAGTCCGAGCAGGGCGTACGCCGAGGCGCTCTTGCCGGAGCCGGACTCGCCGACCACACCGAGGGCTCCGCCGGCCTCCAGCGAGAACGACAGCCCGTCCACCGCCCGCACGTCACCGAACGAGATCGAGAGATCCGAGACTTCGACCAGGCTCATGCCAGTACCACCCGTCGGTCGGCCATCGCCTGGAGAATGTCCGCGACGGCATTGGCGAGGACCACGAAGAATCCGGTGACGAGCACCAGACCGACGACCACCGGAAGGTCCACGTGCTTCACGGCGTCGACCAGTTCACGGCCGACCCCCGGAATCCCGAAGAGCGATTCGGTCAGGACTGCGCCGCCGAACATCGAGCCGATGTCGAGTGCGCCGAGCGCGATCACCGGCGCCAGCGCACCGCGCAGCGCGTGCCGCCCCACGAGCGCCCGTTCGCCGACCCCGTACGCCCTGAAGGTGCGCACATGGTCCTCGGCCAGGGTCTCCATCATCGAGGCCCGGGTCATCCGGGCGTACGGGGCCGCGGACACCAGGGCCAGCGAGATCCAGGGCAGCAGCAGGTTCCAGGCCCACTGCTCCGGGTCCTCGGTGAGCGGTACGTAGTCCGGGAACGGCAGGATCTGCAGCGCCGTGACCAGGATGATGATCAGCAGCAGTCCGATGACGAAGACCGGGGTCGCCATGCCCGCCAGGGTGATCCAGGTCAGGATGCGCTCGGTGGGCCGGCCGCGCCGCCACACCGAGAGCAGTCCGGTGCCGACGCCGAGCAGCATCCACAGCACGAAGGCGCCGACAGCGAGCGAGGCGGTGGCCGGGAGCTTGGCCAGGATCAGCTCGGTGACCTGCTGGTCGCTCTGGTAAGAGAGCCCCAGGCAGGGCGCCTGGCAGTGCAGCACGCCGGTACCGGTCGAGTAGTCACGGCCGGCGAAGATCCCCTGGAGGAAGTGCGCGTACTGCAGGTACAGCGGGTCGCCCAGGTGCAGTTGTTCGCTGACCTGCGCCACCTGCGCGGGCGAGCAGCGCGGACCGCAGGCGATCTGCGCGACGTTGCCGGGGGCGACGTAGAAGGCGGCGTAGACGACGACGCTGAGGGCGAGCAGCACGAAGACCGCCCCGCCGAGGCGTCTGAGCAGGAACCACTTCACGCGTCGGCCTCCTTCTTCCGTCCGGTGCCGATCCGCAGCCGGGACTCGGCGCGCGGGTCGAGCGCGGTGCGTACGCCCTCGCCGAGAACGGTCAGCGCCAGCACCGTGACGAAGAGCAGCAGGGCGGGGATCAGCAGATAGGTGGGCGCCGCCTGGTACCAGGTGTCGGCGTCGCTGAGCATCTGCCCCCAGGACGGCGTGGGCGGCTTGATGCCCACGCCGAGGAAGGACAGGGCCGCCTCGACGACGATGTTCGACGGGAAGAGCAGCACCGCGTAGGTGATGACGGGTGCGGCCAGCGCGGGCAGCAGTTCGCGCCTGGCGATCTGCCAGGAGCCCCAGCCGCTGAGCCGGGCGGCGGCGACGTGGTCGCGCGATTTCAGCGAGAGCGTCTGGGCGCGCACGATCTTCGAGGTCCCGGACCAGCCGACCAGGCCGATGATCACGGCGATCAGGACCGGGCGGGGGAAGCTCGCGGGTACGACGGCGAGCGCGCCGAGCGCGATCACCATGACGGGCAGCGCGACCACGACGTCGGTGACCCGGCTGAGCGCCTGGTCGACGAAGCGGTTGCCGAGCCCGGCGGCGAGCCCGATGCCGACCCCGATGATCACCTGGAGCAGGGTGGCGGCGAGCGCGACGCCCAGCGAGACGCGTGCGCCGTACACGACGCGGGCGAACAGGTCGCGTCCGGTGAGCGGTTCGACGCCGAGCCAGTGCTCGGCGCTGATCCCGCCGAAGGAGCCGACCGGCACCCCGCCGGTGGCGGAGTCGACGAGGTCGGGGTGGTACGTGGTGGGGTCCTGGCCCTCGATGCCCGCGAGCAGCGGTGCGGCGAGCGCGGCCAGGACCAGCAGGGCGACGATCGCGGCCGCCACGAGGGCCGCGCGCCGGGCGCGCAGCCGCCGCCAGAACGGATTGGCCCCGGAGGCGGGGACCTTCGCGGCCCCCGCCTCCTCGACCGGAATTGCTTCTGTCATGACTACTTGACCGCGACCTGCGAGATGTCGAGCACGCCGGTCCAGTCGCTGATCACGACGTTCTTGACGGCCTCGCCGTACAGGCGCTTGTAGACCGGGTGGAACAGCGGCACGGTCAGCGCCTGCTCACCGACCTTCTTGTCGAGCGCGCCCCAGCGCTTCGCGGCGGCGCCCAGGTCGGTCAGCTTGTTGATCTCGTCGATCTCCTTGTTGACCGCGGGGTCGTTCAGCTGGCCGGAGTTGAAGTTGTAGCCGGACCTGACGATCTGGCGCCCGTCGAAGATCGGCGCGAAGAACGGGCCGCCGGACGGCCAGTCGGCGCCCCAGCCGCCGAGGAAGAAGCCGGGCTCGCTCTTCACGTTGTAGACCGTGTCGGAGTAGTCGTTGGACTCCAGGCCCTGGAGCTTGACGGTGATTCCGGCCTTCTTCAGCGCCTCCTGGAGCGCGGTGGCGATCTCCGGGCTGGTCGCGAAGTCCTTGTCGTTGGAGTGCGTGAGGGTGACGGTCAGCCCCTTGGGGTAGCCGGCCTCCTTCAGCAGCTCCTTGGCCTTGGCCGCGTTGCCGTTCTTCCCGGCCGGGAAGTGGTCGTACGGCGTGTAGCCGAAGGCCGCCTGGTCGGGCAGGAAGGTGGTGGCGGGCTCGGCGAGCGAGGAGCCGCCGGCCGCGTTGACCACGGAGGAGCGGTCGACGGCGTACGAGATCGCCTGACGCACCTTCGGGTTGTCGAACGGCTTCACCTTCGGGTTGAAGGCGATGTAGTTGGTGTAGCCGAAGTGGCCGGTGCCGACCCGGTCGGCGAGCTTCTTGTCGCCGGTGACCTTGGCGAGCTCGGCCGGGCCCAGGTTTGTGTCGGTGGTGACGGCGGCGGCGTCGGCGCCCTGCGAGGCGGACAGCCGCTGGTTGATGACGGCGGAGTCGAGCCCGGAGCGCACGTCGATCCGGTCGGGGTACGCCTTGCGCTCCTCGTCGGTCGACGCCGACCAGTGCGGGTTGCGCTCCAGGATCAGGCGCTCGCCGTCACCCTCGTTCTTGACGACCTTGTACGGGCCCGAGGAGATCGGGTGCTCCTCGTACTTGGTGCCCTTGTCCTTGGCCTCGGGCACCGGGGTGGTCTGGGTCTGGGTGGCCAGGAAGGGGAATTCACCCTCCGGCTTGTTGAGGTGGAAGACGATCGTCTTCGCGTCGGGCGTCTCGATCGAGTCGAGGCCCTTCTTGTCCTTGTACGGGCCCTGGTAGTCGGCGCCGCCGATCAGCCAGTCGCGCAGGTAGGGCGCGCCGCCGGAGAGCTCGGCGGCGAAGGAGCGCTCGATGCCGTACTTGATGTCGGCACTGGTGATCGCGGTGCCGTCCTCGTACTTCAGGCCGTCCTTGAGGGTGTACGTCCACACGGTGGCGTTCTTGCTGGGCGTGCCCAGGTCGGTCGCGAGGTCGGGGACGACCTTCGCGCCGGCGGCGCCGTCCTCCCGGTTGCGGGTGGTGAGCGTGCGGAAGACCAGGGACGGGACGTTGCCGCCGCCGGAGGTGTAGAGCCGCGCGGGGTCGAAGTCCTCCTGCGGCTTGCTGTTGAGGACGGTGAGCGTGCCGCCCTTCTGCGGCTTGCCCGCCGCGCCGGAGCCGCTGTCACCGCCCTTGTTGTCCTTGGGCCCGCAGGCCGCGGCACCCGCCGCCACGACGAGTACTGCGGTGGCCGCGGCCACGCGGCGCGATATGACGGACGGTTGACGCATCGGAAGATGACCTCTCGGGTGTACTGCCTGGACAAAACAGGGCGGAAGGGTCCGCGCAGGCAGCGACGAGAGCGAGTGCACACAGCCGGTCGGCGGCTGGAGGGGCCGACCGGGAACAACGAGCTGCCGCGCCTGCGGAGGAAATGCGCCCGGCGCGGCGGTCATGCGTGGCGGCCCGGCCCGTTCAGGGCTCGGACGGCGGGCGGACGCGCGCTCGGGCAGGCGTCAGCAACAGTCGATGTCGGCGACACTGTGCCCGGTCACACCGATGAGCGCCAGCTCTATGACTGCGCGATCGGGGAGGACGGGGCCGTGTGACATGCCGAGAAATATGGATCACCGCCCAGGGGATGTCAACGCGAATTGAGACAGCGATCTCACCATGTGGACCGAGTATGGGCATGCGTACGCCTGTTCCGTACGCGACCACGGGGCCCGGCACGCCGAAGGGGTGGGCCCGCCCCACTGGCGGACCCACCCCTTCCCGGATCAACTGGGCGGATACACCCAGGCGTTGGGACGGCACTTGATCCCGTCGATGTTCAGCGACTTGGTCTGCTGCTGCATCACCGGAGCGAGGGCTCCGGCCGTGCCGCAACTCACATGGTTGTGGCCCAGCCGGTGACCGACCTCATGGTTGATCAGCATCTGGCGGTAGGCGAAGAGTTTGTCCGGGCCGAAGGTCGACGACCCCTGTGCCCAGCGGTAGGCGTTGATCATCACGCGCTCGGTCGCCGCGGAGTCGCAACTGACGTTGTCCTCCATCGTGTCCAGACCGGACTTCTTGCACCATTCACCGGTGGTCCCCGGGCTGGCCAGGGTGATCACGAAATCGGGATCCTCGGTGACCCGCTCGAACGTCATCGCCCCGCCGTGCGCCCAGCTGCGGTCGTCGTTGAGCGTCTCCTGGACGGCCTTGGCGAAGAGCGCGGAGTCGAGTCCGAGGCCCTTCTCGACATCGATCCGGTAGCGATACTTGTGCCCCCGGCCCGGGGCCTTCGCCGTCCCGGGAATCGTCTCGAACTTTCCGGACGCCTTCAGTTCCGGCGCGAGCGGATAGGCCTTGGCCATCTTCTGCGCGTACGAGAGCGGCTTGACCCGCACCGGCGTCGGGGTCGCCCGGTTGTCGGAGCGGGAGGTGCCGTCGGGACCGTCCCGGTCGACGCCCGCGGGCTGCGCGGCGGTGGTCCCACCCCCGTCGTCCTGGGCGACCTGCCCGGCCACGACCACCGCGAGCACGGTGGTCACGGCGGCGGCCGCGATCCCGGTGAAGGTGCGCCCCTTGGCGCCCTTGCCTTCCTTGCTCTCCTTGCCGGGCGCCGGATCGTCGGTGCCGCCGGGCGGCCTCTCGTCCCACTCGCCGACCGAGGCGTACGGATCGGCGGGGCGGGCCGGCGGGACGGAGGGCCCGCGAGGTGCGGGCGCAGCGGGCGGTGCGTCGAACGCATCGACGAACTCGCGCCGCGGTCCCGGTATGAGCGGCCGGGTGCCGGTCTGCGGCTGCTGCCGGGGCGCCGTCTGCGGCCGGGCCGGCGCCTGCCGCCCCGCGGTCCGGTGGTCCTCGGCCCGGAACCGGGGCTGGGGCCCGGTCCCCCAGCCGCCCCCGGGTTCGCGCTGCTCGGGGTGGCCGCCGCGGACGTGTCCGGTCTGCTGGAGCGGGGAGTGCCCGTCGGGGCCGGACGGCGCGTCGGCCGCCCTTCGCCGCCGGCCGGTGCCGGGGCCCGGCGGGCGGACGCCCTCGCGGTCGCCGCCCGCGGCCGCGGCGGCGGCCTCGCTGTCGGACCCTGGGGGTTTGGGGCCCTTTCGGCTATGTCGTCCCACGCCCCGGATCAGCTCCCGCCGCGTTCGTCGAGCAGTTCCCGGAAGGCCTGGGCGACCACCTCCGGGTACTCCATCATCGCCACGTGCCCCGCGTCGGGCAGCGTCAGCAGCCGTGAATCGCGGAAGGCCGCGGCCGCCCTGCGCGCCATCCGGTACGAGACGAGCTGGTCCCGTCCGCCGTAAACGAGCTGGGTCGGTGCGAGCACCCGCTCGGCCTGGCGCCACAGTCCGTGCTGACCGCCGAGCGTGTACGCATCGACAATGCCACGTGCCGAGCGCGCCATCGCATCCCAGAAGTACGGCAGCTCCATCCGGCGCTCCATTTCGGCCACCGCCGCGCGGAAGCCCGCCTCGGAGACGCGCGCCGGATCGCCGTAACAGAGTGCGGTCACCCCACGGGTACGGTCCTCCGCCGACCAGTCGCTGGTCAGCCGGGCGAACAGACCGGCCACACCGGGCACCGCGAGCAGCCCCGTCGGCAGCGCCGACCGCTGCACCCGGATCTCGGGGAGCGCGGGCGAGACGAGGGTGAGGGTGCGCACCAGGTCGGGACGGACCGCGGCGACCCGGGTGGCCACGGCACCGCCGAGCGAATTGCCGAACAGGTGCACCGGCCCGCGCTCCCCGGCGTCGAGGAACCGGATCACGGCGCGGGCGTGCCCGGTGACCGAGTAGTTCCCGTCGTCCGGCGGCGGCGAGTCACCGAAGCCGGGCAGGTCGACGGCCTCGCCGTCCACCACGTCCTGGAGCAGCGGCATCAGCGCCGACCAGTTCTGCGAGGAGCCGCCGAGCCCGTGCACGTAGAGCGCGGGCGGCAGCCCGGTCCGCTCCGGCGGCCGGGAGCGGACACTCAGCGTCAGCCCGGGCAGCGCGACGGAGCGCAGCTCCTCCCCCTCCGCAACCCGGGCGGTGCCCACCGCGGGCGATACCGCGGCGGCGACGGCACGGACTCCCGGCAGCTCGGTCGAAGACATGCGGCAATGTTACGAGACGATCACACCTCGATTCATGTGTTCGCGGTCACAGACCGCGTAGCGGCCCGCGGGGGTAGCTCCTAGGCTCGAAGCAAGGAAGGGAGTCACCATGACGGTCGACCCCAGCGACCCTGAGACCTTCGAGGACATCCAGCCCGACGAACCGGACCAGGAGACGCCCCGGGCGGACGCCGCCGAGCAGCGGGCCGATCTCCAGCAGCGGAGCGACGAGCCGCTCACGGAGATCGACCGGGACGGCGCCAACGAGGCGGATGCCGCGGAACAGGCCCGCGTCGTCGCACAGGATGAGGACGAATACCGCTGATACAACCTGATTTGTTCCGGTGGCCGAGGAATCTGTGGCTACCGCAGCCGTCCGGTCCATGAAATTCTGCGTCCGCGCCGCGCGTACCCGGGTTACCCAAAAGTACGATGGCTGCACGGCGCAGCGTGCACGGAAAAGCTGTGTCCGATCACAATTTTGGGAGGCGGCGTGACAGCCATCGAGCAGACCGAGGCGGCGCGCCCGCGAGGCACTCGCCTGCCTCGCCGCGCCCGACGCAATCAGCTGCTGGGCGCCGCGCAGGAAGTCTTTGTGGCGCAGGGCTACCACTCCGCCGCGATGGACGACATCGCCGAGCGGGCCGGGGTCAGCAAGCCGGTGCTCTACCAGCACTTCCCGGGCAAGCTGGAGCTCTATCTGGCCCTTCTCGACCAGCACTGCGAATCGCTTCTCCAGGCGGTCCGTACGGCACTGGCGTCGACCACCGACAACAAGCTGCGGGTCGCCGCGACGATGGACGCGTACTTCGCGTACGTCGAGGACGAGGGCGGCGCCTTCCGGCTGGTCTTCGAGTCCGACCTGACCAATGAGCCGGCGGTGCGCGAGCGCGTCGACCGGGTCTCGTTGCAGTGCGCGGAGGCGATCTCCGACGTCATCGCCGGTGACACGGGGCTGTCCAAGGACGAGTCGATGCTGCTCGCGGTCGGCCTGGGCGGTGTCTCCCAGGTGGTCGCCCGCTACTGGCTCTCCAGCCGGTCGGCCATTCCGCGCGACACCGCGGTCCAGCTGCTCACGTCGCTGGCCTGGCGGGGTATCGCGGGCTTCCCGCTGCACGGCATCGATCAGCACTGATGCGGGCCGCCCGGCGCGGCCGCGCCCGTGTTCGCTGCGGGCGTTGCCCGCCGACCACTGGCGGCTCCCCTCAGCGGGCTAGTGTGTGCTGCGTACGGCGCGGCTCACCGCGCAGGGACTGACCGTCGGAGGGACATAGCCGTGGAGGTCAAGATCGGGGTGCAGCACACGCCCCGGGAGATCGTTCTGGAGAGCGGACTTTCCGCCGAAGAGGTCGAGAGCGCGGTCGCCGAGGCTCTCACCGGTAAGGCGCAGCTGCTCAGCCTCACGGACGAGAAGGGCCGCAAGGTCCTGGTGCCGGCCGACCGGATCGCTTACGTGGAGATCGGCGAGCCCAGCACGCGTCGCGTGGGGTTCGGCGCGCTGTAGTCCAGCACGCCCTCAGCAGTGACCGTGGCAGCGGCCCGGCGGGATTCCCGCCGGGCCGCTGCCCGTTCCGGCGTTGACTGTGTGAAGCCTGTGCCGAGGAGGGTTGCGTTCCGCGACCCCCGGGTAGGACCGCTAACGACCGATTTACCCGCCCCGCAACTCGCGAGGTGATCATCTGTGATCCTGGAACCACTCGGCTCCGTCGTGCTCGGACTCGCCCTCGCCTGGATGGCGCTCCGCTCCCTGCCGGACCGGCTCCCGTCCCGCCGTGCCGTGCTCGCCACCGGCGCCCTGGGAGCCCTGTTCGGCGTGTATCTCATGCACTCGGTGCTGGGTCCGGGCCATGTCGTGGCCACGCTGGTCGGCTCGGCACTGATCGGGGCCGTGACGCTCTCGCTGCTGATCCGGCCACGGAGCCGGCATCTGAGCCGATCAGCGGCGGCCTGAGGCCGGCCCGGCGGGCCGGCCCCGATGATCCGGTTACGCGGCCAGTCCCAGCGCCGCCATCCGCTTGGTGTGCGCCTCGGTGATCCGCGAGAACATCCGGCCGACCTCCGCCAGGTCGAAGCCGTCCGCCACGCCGCCGACGAGCATCGTCGACAGTGCGTCGCGGTCGGCCACCACCCGCTGCGCCTGGGAGAGCGCCTCGCCCATCAGCCGGCGCGCCCAGAGCGCGAGCCGGCCGCCGACGCGCGGGTCCGCCTCGATCGCGGCGCGCACCTTCTCGACGGCGAAGTTCCCGTGCCCGGTGTCGTCGAGCACGGCGAGCACGAGGGAGCGGGTGTCCGTGTCGAGGCGGACCGCGACCTCCCGGTAGAAGTCACTGGCGATCGAGTCGCCGACGTAAGCCTTGACCAGGCCCTCCAGCCAGTCCGACGGCGCGGTCTGGCGGTGGAAGTCGTCGAGCGCCTTGGCGAAGGGTTCCATCGCGCCGGTCGGCTCCACGTCGATCGCGGTCAGCCGGTCGGTGAGCCGCTCGAAGTGATGGAATTCGGCGGAGGCCATCTTTGCCAGCTCCGCCTTGTCGGCCAGCGTCGGCGCGAGTTTGGCGTCCTCGGCGAGCCGCTCGAAGGCCGCCAGCTCCCCGTACGCGAGTGCTCCCAGCAGGTCCACGACCGCTGCCCGGTACTGCGGCTCCGCGGACGCGGTGGCCCAGTCCTGGGCGGCGATTCCGGTGGGTCCGGAGGTTTCAGTGGCGTTGTCAGGCGTCTCCATGAAGCGCAGAATAGCCCGCCCGGCGGGGGGCGGAAGGGCCTGGCCGGCCAGTGACATCACACCGTTCCGATGAATTCGCCCAACACACATGCGCAAATCCGGGGTACAGTGGTATTGCGCCTACTGAGTATTTTGGATGTACCGGTGGCGTGAAAAGGTGAAAACGAATGAGGATGCCCGGTCGGTGGCCCGATCGGCTCCGACCCGACAGCCCTCCACGCGGGGCGTACGACACGTACGACCGCAGATGAGGGGCCCCCTCAGCGGCACGAGCGCTCGAGCGACGGCAGTGGTCCCGCGCCACCCGGCCCATCCACGGCCGGATGACCAACCCCGGTACGGTACGACCCCCCAGCGTTCGCCTCGGGCCGCGTCTCACAGAAGAGGCAGCACCCTGACTACGTTTCGTGAACTCGGGATTCTTCCCGAGACGGCCGAGGCCCTTGAGGCCGTCGGCATTGTGTCCCCGTTCCCCATCCAGGAGATGACGCTTCCCGTCGCGCTCTCCGGCTCCGATGTCATCGGCCAGGCCAAGACCGGCACCGGCAAGACCCTCGGTTTCGGTCTGCCGCTGCTGGAGCGCGTCACCGTCCCCGCGGACGTCGAGGCCGGCCGGGCCGCGCCCGAGGAGCTGACCGAGGCGCCGCAGGCGCTCGTCGTCGTCCCCACCCGTGAGCTCTGCCAGCAGGTGACCAACGACCTGCTGACCGCAGGCAAGGTGCGCAACGTCCGCGTTCTCGCGATCTACGGCGGCCGTGCGTACGAGCCGCAGGTCGAGGCCCTGAAGAAGGGCGTCGATGTGATCGTCGGCACCCCGGGCCGCCTGCTCGACCTGGCCGGACAGCGCAAGCTCGACCTCTCGCACGTCCGGGCGCTGGTGCTCGACGAGGCCGACGAGATGCTCGACCTGGGCTTCCTGCCCGACGTCGAGAAGATCATCACCATGCTTCCGGCGAAGCGTCAGACGATGCTGTTCTCGGCGACGATGCCGGGCGCCGTCATCGGCCTCGCGCGCCGCTACATGTCGCAGCCGACGCACATCCGCGCCACCTCGCCCGACGATGAGGGCGCGACCGTCGCGAACATCTCGCAGCACGTCTTCCGGGCCCACTCGATGGACAAGCCGGAGATGGTCTCCCGCATCCTGCAGGCCAACGGCCGCGGGCTCGCGATGATCTTCTGCCGTACCAAGCGCACGGCGGCCGACATCGCCGAGCAGCTGGAGAAGCGCGGCTTCGCCTCCGGCGCGGTCCACGGCGACCTCGGCCAGGGTGCCCGCGAGCAGGCGCTGCGCGCGTTCCGCAACGGCAAGGTGGACGTGCTCGTCTGCACCGACGTCGCGGCGCGCGGTATCGATGTCGAGGGTGTGACCCACGTCATCAACTATCAGTCGCCGGAGGACGAGAAGACGTACCTGCACCGCGTCGGCCGGACCGGCCGCGCGGGTGCCAAGGGCATCGCGGTCACGCTGGTCGACTGGGACGACATCCCGCGCTGGCAGCTGATCAACAAGGCGCTCGACCTGAAGTTCAACGACCCGGTCGAGACCTACTCCACCTCGCCGCACCTCTTCGAGGAGCTCGACATCCCGGCCGGCACCAAGGGTGTCCTGCCGCGCGCCGAGCGGACCCGGGCGGGTCTGCGGGCCGAGGAGATCGAGGACCTCGGCGAGACGGGCGGCCGCGGCCGCAAGTCCGCCGCTGCCTCGGCGCCCGCCGTCCGCGAGGAGCGCGCGCCGCGCACGCCGCGTCAGCGACGTCGCACCCGGGGCGGCTCCGCCGTCTCCGACGCGGCGACCGCCGCCGCGGTGCCGGCCCCGTCCGCCGAGGCCGCCGACGCCCCGGTGGAGCCGCGTACTCCGCGCCGCCGTCGCCGCACCCGTGTCGGTGCCGCGGAGGCCGCCGCCGAGGCCGTGGTGAGCACGGTGGAGGCCGTGGTCGAGGTCGTGGTGGAGCCGAAGACGGCCGAGGCCGAGCCCGTGGCCGAGACCAAGCCCCGCCGTCGCCGCGCCCGTGTGGTCAAGCCGGCCGAGGACGAGGTCGACTTCCAGATCGCCCCGGTCTCCGAGCCGGTGGCCGCGACGAGGACGGTGACCAAGCCGCGCCGTCGCGCCCGTGTGGTCAAGCCCGCCGAGGACGAGGTCGACTTCCAGATCGCCCCGATCTCCGAGCCCGCCCCGGAGACCAAGCCGCGCCGCCGCACCCGTGCGGCCGCCAAGCCGAAGTCGGAGACCGTGGCCGAGGCCCCGGCCGCCGAGGAGGGCGAGGCGAAGCCGCGCAGGCGCCGGGCGCCGCGCGCGGCCGCCGCCAAGACCGAAGGCTGAGCAGCAGCAGCCGACCGACGCCGGACGGGCCCGAGGACATCCTCGGGCCCGTCCGGCGTTCTCGGACCTCCGGCGCTGCCCATGGGCCGTGCCGCGGCATAACCTCGTCCCATGAGCCGGCCGCACACCTTCACCCCGCCCCCCTGCGCCCACGCCCACCAGCTGCACACCTCACGCGGCGACTTCGCCGTGCTGGACGCCTCGCCGCCCGGCACCGCCCGCGGCACCGCCCTCCTGCTGCCCGGCTACATGGGCAGCAAGGAGGACTTCATGGCGCTCCTGGAACCGCTCTCGTCCGCCGGGTACCGGATCGTCGCCGTGGACGGCCGCGGACAGTACGAGAGCGACGGGACGGACCGTCAGGAGGATTACGCGCAGGGCGAGTTGGCCCGCGACGTGCTCGCGCAGGCCACCGCGCTCGGCGGCGGGGGCGCCGTGCACCTGCTGGGGCACTCGCTCGGCGGGCAGATCGCCCGCGCCGCCATGCTGCTCGACGCCTCGCCGTTCCGTTCGCTGACGCTCATGTCGTCGGGGCCCGCCGAGGTCGTCGAGGCCCAGCAGCTCAAGGTGAAGGTGCTCAGCGACGCGCTCGCGACGATGAGCATGGCCCGGGTGTGGGAGGCGATTCGCGCCCTCGACCCGCCGGAGGAAACGGCGACGGAGAACGGCGAGGCGCTGCGCCGGCGCTGGCTGCGCCACCGACCCGCCCAGCTGATCGCCACCGGCCGCCAACTGGCGACCGAGCCGGACCGGGTCGCCGAACTCGCCGCCGTACCGCTGCCGGTGCATGTGCTCTCCGGCGAGCGCGACGACACCTGGCCGGTGCCGCTGCTCGACGGGATGGCACAGCGGCTCGGCGCGCACCGCACCCGGATCGCGGGGGCCGAGCACTCCCCCAACACGGACCGCCCGGAGCGGACCGCGGCCGCGCTCGCCGCGTTCTGGGACAGCCTGTAGACGGGGCGAGGCGGGGCCGCGGCGGCTCAGTACTGCGACTGGAGGTGCTGCCAGAAACCGTCGCGCAGGGCCCGCCGCAGATGTGCGTGGCCGCGCAGCGAGTGCTGGAGCAGCCGTTCGGCCTCGACCAGC
This sequence comes from Streptomyces sp. NBC_00012, assembly GCF_045040875.1. NCBI lineage: Bacteria > Bacillati > Actinomycetota > Actinomycetes > Kitasatosporales > Streptomycetaceae > Streptomyces > Streptomyces sp. NBC_00012. The sequence continues at coordinate 3,133,633 of NZ_CP108309.1, forward strand.
AGGTCCTGGTCGACGGAGCCCGGCAGGTAGGGGTGGCCGGGCAGCAGGTCGGCGAGGGACTCGCGGCCCCGGGCGGCCAGCCAGGCCGCGGCGATCTGCGCGCCGACGAAACGGACGTCGTCGCGCGCGGGCGCGGGGGTGTCGTCCTCGTACGTGGTGACGGGGCGTCTGGTGACGTACGGACGGCAGAAGTCCAGGTCGAAGGTGCGCTGGCTGTCGACCTCCCAGAGCAGCGGTTCGGCCTGGTTGCGCCCCTCCCCCGCCTCGATGCCCCACAGGTGCACCCGGGCCCCGTACCCCTGCGCCGCCTCCACCGCGGAGACCAGGTCCTCGTCACCGCCGACCAGGGCGGCGTCGCTGATGGCGCGGTGCCGGGCGAGCGATTCGAGGTCGGTGCGGATGAGTGAGTCGACGCCCTTCTGCTGGTTGTTGGCGTTGAGGTTGCCGAGCCGGACCTTGACGTCGGGGAGTTCGGCGATGGACTGCTGCTCGACGGTGTGGATGCGCCGCCTGGCTCCGTCGTACCAGTACACGCGCAGCAGCCTGCTGTCCGCGAAGATCGTCCGGGCCTTGTCGATGAAGGCCTCGATCAGTCCTTCCGCGTCGAGGTCGAAGGAGCGTCGGTCCTCGGTGCCGGTGACGAGCAGCCCGGCCGCGGCGTACACATAGCCCGCGTCCACGAAGATCGCGTGGGTCGAGGGGGTCTTCGACACCTCGGCGAGCACACGCTGGAGCAGCTCGTTGGTGCGGTCCAGGCGCTCGCGGATCTCTGCCTCGTTCATTCGGGCCTCGTCGCCCGCGCATGGTCGGTGACCTGCTGATACTTAGACATCCAAAAAATTTCCTTAGCGTAGGGAATGTTTGCAGGGGACAAGCCGTTGTACACCTCGTGGAGCACAGGACGGAGATGTCCGGTGCTCTCATCCTTGCGGACGGGACACCCGTCCTCCCAGTAGTTCTCCAGCAGGAGGATCAGACGAAGGGAAGCCCTATGCGCTTCGAGATCATGCGACTCGACGATGTCGACGGTACCGCCGTGGACAGCACCGTCGTGGACGCCGCCTCCGTCAACCGGATCGTGCAGCAGGCCGCAGCCGTGGGCCAGCGCATCTACATCCGCCCGGCCGAAACCTCGGCTTCGTAACGCCTGACGACGCTCAAAGACGAAGCGCCCCCGTACGGAAGGTCCGTACGGGGGCGCTGTGGCGTCGAGGAGAGCCGTCAGGCGTTCTGGATGACCTGGGTGACACCGTTGATGATCTGCTGCACGGCGATGGCGGAGAGCATCATTCCGGCGAGCCTGGTCACCAGCACGACGCCACCGTCCTTGATGACCCGGATGATCAGCAGCGAGTACCGCATGGTCAGCCAGAGCACGATGTGCATGGCGACGATCGCCGACCAGACCGAGATCTGGCTGCCCACGCTGTCGGCGTGCTGCACCGCCAGGATCACCGACACGATCGCACCGGGCCCGGCGAGCAGCGGCATGCCCAGCGGCACGAGCGCCACGTTGACGTCCTTGGTCTGCGTCGGCTCGTCGGTCTTGCCGGTGAGCAGATCGAGTGCGATCAGCAGCAGGAGCAGTCCGCCCGCGATCATCAGGGCGGGTACGGAGACATGCAGATAGTCGAGGATCTGCTGGCCGAGCACACCGAAGACGGCGATCACGCCGAAGGCGACGGCGACCGCCTGCAACGCCATCCTGCGCTGCATCTTGGCGGGGCGGCCCGCGGTGAGCGCGAGGAAGATCGGGGTGATCCCAGGGGGATCCATAATCACAAAAAGCGTGAGAAAAAGGGATCCGAAGACAGCGACGTCGAACACAGTGAGCCTTGCGAGAAGAGAGAAGAGAAACGGCCTGAAGGAGCGCACCCCGAAGCCATGACGGCGGCCCGACGGCCGGGTGCGCGGAAGTGGAACGTGAAGGGACGGCGGTACGTGAAGGGGTCCGTGCTCCGGCCCCGGCGCGTGCGTCGTTACGCGGGGCCCAGCCCGCCAGCTCCCGGCACCGGGAAGGCTCCCGTGGCGCGCCGGGTGATCTCGCCGTAGATCTCGGGGTCAGTGGTGTACTCACCGAGCCCGACGGTCTTGCGGCTGCCGTGGTAGTCGCTGGACCCCGTCGTCAGCAGCCCCAGATCGCGGGCGAGCCCGCGCAGTCCGGCCCGGGTCGCCTCGTCGTGGTCCATGTGATCGACCTCGATGCCGTCGAGCCCGGCGGCGGCGAGCCGCGCGATCGAGGACTCCGGCACCACCTCGCCGCGCTTGACGGCCGCCGGGTGGGCGAAGACGGTGACGCCTCCGGCGGCCTTGACCAGCCGGATCGCGTCGAAGGGGTCGAGCTCGTGCTTCTCGGCGTAGGCCCGTCCGCCGTCCGCGAGCCATTCGGGCGTGAAGGCGTCGGAGACGGTCTTGACGACGCCGAGCTCGACGAGCGCGGTGGCGACGTGCGGCCTGCCGACCGATCCGTCCCCGGCGATCCTGGCGACCTGCTCCCACTCGACGGGCACGCCGAGCTCCTGGAGCTTGCGCACCATGGTCCGGGCGCGGGGCACCCGGTCGTCACGGACCAGTTCGCGCTCGCGGGCCAGCTCGGGCTCCTCGGGGTCGAAGAGGTACGCCAGCATGTGCACGCCCACGCCGTCGAGCCGGCAGGAGAGCTCGGCGCCGGTGACGAGGGTGAGCCCCTCGGGAAGGGCGGCGGCCGCCGCGGCGTGGCCGCGCAGGGTGTCGTGGTCTGTGAGCGCGACGACGTCCAGGCCCGCGGCGGCGGCATTCGCCACCAGCTGAGCGGGGGTGTCCGTGCCGTCCGAGGCGGTGGAGTGGGTGTGCAGGTCGATGCGCACGACGCGTACTCCAGTGCTCGGGGCGGGACAAGGGGACGTTCTAGGATAACCGCCGTTCGAGCGGCGCCCGGCCGGGCGCGGGGGCCCGGCAGCGGCCCTCAGCGGAGCAGGCGCGGAGTGAGCGCCCCGCAGGGTACGAGCTCCATCTCGCCCCCGGCCTCGCGCAGATCGGCGAGCACCAGCTCGTCGTACATCAGCAGCCCCGACTGCTCGGGCCAGACGATCGCCCAGAGCCAGAGCCCGCGCGCCTCGCCCGCGAAGACCGCCCGGTCCGCGGGGGCGCCCTTGACGTTCCAGAGCGGGGTGGGGCGTCCGGCGGCGAGCATCTTCACGTCCGGCGCCCCCCCGACGTCCAGATGCGGGCCGGGGTCGGGGCCGTCGATCCCGGCGTAGCGGGCGCCCAGTCCGACGCCGAGCTCCTCGGTGACGAGCAGCAGTTCGCCGACACCGCCGACCGGGCCGGGACCGGAGCAGGCGACGGCGGTGGCCCGGCCTCCGCTGCGGTCGTCACCCGCGCTCGCCACACCGGTGAACAGCCAGCCCACCGGGAGCGGCCAGGGCATCCACACCGGGACCTGGGCCCGGCGCACCACCACTCCCAGCGCTTCGACGCTGGGCGGGACGACCGGCTGGAGCGGTTGCACACTGCCGTGCACGCCACACTGCCAGGTGTCGGCGAACAGACCGGGCGCCCTGACCCGGCCTCCGCACTTCGGGCAACTGGGTTCGCCCCTCATAGCGACCAACGGTCCTCCAGGACCGCCGCCGCGTCAAGCAAGATCACCCGTCCGCAGCGTGGCTCCACCTGCGGAAATAGATGTAACTTGCATTCATTAGATTCCCTAACTTATTCTGTGTATATCGCAACTACCTAGTGGAGAGCGAGAAGACCCATGCAGGGAGAGGATCCGTTCGATCAGGGGGCGGGCAGCATCCTGCGCCAGCCGAAGGCCGTCTGGGCCACGGCGGGCGCCTCTGTTGTCGCGTTCATGGGAATCGGCCTGGTGGACCCGATTCTGCCGTCCATCGCCAAGGGGCTGGAGGCGACGCCGAGCCAGGTGTCGCTGCTCTTCACCTCGTACTTCCTGATCACCGCCGTGGCAATGCTCGTCACCGGCTTCGTGTCCAGCCGGATCGGCGGCCGCAAGACGCTTCTGGCCGGCCTCGCGCTCGTCGTCGTCTTCGCCGCGCTCTCCGGCACCTCGTCGTCCGTCGGCGAACTCGTCGGCTTCCGGGCCGGCTGGGGGCTGGGCAACGCGCTCTTCGTGTCGACCGCGCTGGCCGTGATCGTCGGCGCGGCGGCCGGCGGCAGCTCGGCGGCGATCCTGCTGTACGAGTCGGCGCTCGGCCTCGGCATGGCCTGCGGGCCGCTGGTCGGCGCCCTGCTCGGGGACGCCAGCTGGCGCTACCCGTTCTTCGGCACGGCCGCGCTGATGGCCATCGGCTTCATCTGCATCACGGCGTTCCTGAAGGAACAGCCCAGGCCGGCCAGGAAGACCTCGCTGCTCGACCCGATCAAGGCGCTCGGCCACGGCGGTCTGGCCTCGGTGGCGACCTCGGCGTTCTTCTACAACTACTCGTTCTTCACGATCCTGGCGTTCACCCCGTTCGTGCTGAACATGACGCCGTACAAGTCGGGCGCGGTGTTCTTCGCCTGGGGTCTGCTGCTCGCGGTCTTCTCGGTGCTGGTCGCCCCGCGGCTCCAGGAGCGCTTCGGCTCGCTGAAGGTGCTCGGCGCCTCGCTGGTGCTGCTCGCCGCCGACCTCCTGGTCCTGGGATACGGCGACCACACCACCGCCATCGTCTGCACGATCGTCTCCGGCGCCTTCATCGGCATGAACAACACCGTCTACACGGAGCTGGCGCTCGGCGTGTCCGGCGCACCGCGCCCGGTGGCGAGCGCCGGCTACAACTTCGTCCGCTGGTTCGCCGCGGCCGCCGCCCCGTACCTCGCGCCGAAGATCGAGGAGTGGAGCAACATCCACATCCCGTTCGTGGTCGCCGCGGTCACGGCCGTGGCCGGCGCGGTCGTCGTCTGGATCCGGCGTTCGGCGCTGACCCGCGAGACGGCGGAGCTGGAGCCGGTCCACGCGACGGAGGACGGCGTCACGGTCTTCGCCGACTGACCCTCCACGCCCCCCGCACCGCCCCGCCCGCGGCTACCCTCCTGGCCGCGCGGCGGGGCTTCCCCCTGTCCGGGGTGGTGCGGATCAGTTGTCCGAGGCCATGCGGGCCGGTCGTCCGAGGCGATGCGGGCCGGTCGTCCGAGGCGATGCGGGCCGGTCGTCCGAGGCGATGCGGATCAGTCCAGGGGTACGGAGCCACGCAGCGGATCGCGCAGATCCGTGCCGTTCGAGAGCCACCGCTCCTGGAGCTCCTGCGCACCCCTGACCCGCTTCCACGCGGCCTCGTTGTGCGTCATCGGCAGCAGCGGCAGGAACCGCACCGGGTCCATGGGCTCGTCCAGCTCCAGGTCCTCGACCAGGCCCCCCGGTTCCGCGACCAGCACCGAGCTGAACGGCGCTCCGGGCCACAGCGGCTCACCGACCTCCAGCGAGGCACCCGGCGCCACGATCACCCCCTCCACCTGCGGGGCGGCCGCCAGCACGGCGAGCGGGCGGAGCACCTTGTCGGTGTCGGCGAGTCCGGCACGCACGGAGAGGACCAGTTCGGCGCGCGGCCCCTTCACCGGGTCCGCCAGGACCGCGGTCGGATCGGCCATCGGCTGCGCGGACATGCCGAGCGTGGCGTAGCGCACCACGTCGCCGTCGACGAAGCGGAGCACCTCGATCCGGTCCGTACCGAGAAACGTCACCGCCGCGCGCGCGTCCGGTTCACCGAGGGCCGTCAGCAGACGGGCCTCGACCAGAGCAAGAATTTCTCCCATCCCGCGAGCATAGGACGCGTATGGAACGGGCAAAGTAAGGGATTGGCCGTCAGTCGGCTGATAGTCTTGGCCGCTGGTCGGGGCAGCACGCAGAAGCGTCGCTCTCAGCCCCGACGACACGTCATCCCCCAAGGGGGACCGGCTGGAGGAGGTGGGGCTGCAATGGATCGAAGTCGATCGTGCAGTACCAACCGCTCTTCCGCACTCCACCTTTCCTGGTGATCTGAAGCCTCCCGCGCCTCCCGGTCGAGGCCCATGGCTTTGCGCACGACGGAAGAGCACTCCTTTTTTGCCTGTCTGTAGCGAACGCCGTCATCGCGCCGCCGCGGTGCCGCCCGCTTTGCGGACGTGAGCACACGTCCCCATTCCGGGCTGTTCCACGTGCCCGACGACGGCCCTCCGTGAAGGAGCCAGCCATGTCGATGATCCGCGACCTGCGCGCCGTCGTGCGCCCGTCCCTGCGCAAGAGCAACGCCCTGCACAACGTCTACGACACCACCCGTGACCCGTCTGCCTCCAGCGCGGTCGTCGACTGCGCGGTCTACCGCGACGGCCGGCGCCTGGAGAGCGGCAACTGCCGCACGCCGCACGAGGCGATGCTCCAGGTGCGGGAGGAGGGCGGTTTCGCCTGGATCGGTCTGCACGAGCCGACCGAGGAGGAATTCGCCGGTATCGCCCGGGAGTTCGGGCTGCACCCGCTCGCCGTCGAGGACGCCGTCCACGCCCACCAGCGGCCGAAGCTGGAGCGGTACGACGACACGCTCTTCACCGTCTTCAAGACCATCCACTACGTCGAGCACACCGAACTCACCGCCACCAGCGAGGTGGTCGAGACCGGCGAGGTGATGTGCTTCACCGGCCGGGACTTCGTCATCACCGTGCGGCACGGCGGGCACGGCTCGCTGCGCGCGCTGCGCCACCGGCTGCAGGACGACCCCGAGCTGCTCGCCAAGGGTCCGTCCTCGGTGCTGCACTCCATCGCCGACCATGTCGTCGACGGCTACATCGCGGTGGCCGGAGCGGTCCAGGACGACATCGACGAGGTGGAGATCGAGGTCTTCTCCGCCCCGGCGAAGGGCAGCTCGCGCGGCTCGGAAGCGGGCCGGATCTACCAACTGAAGCGCGAGGTGCTGGAGTTCAAGCGGGCGGTGTCGCCGCTGCTGCGGCCGATGCAGCTGCTGAGCGAGCGGCCCATGCGGCTGATCGACCCCGACATCCAGAAGTACTTCCGTGACGTCGCCGACCACCTGGCGCGGGTGCACGAGGAGGTCGTCGGCTTCGACGAACTGCTGAACTCGATCCTCCAGGCCAATCTGGCGCAGGCAACCGTCGCGCAGAACGAGGACATGCGCAAGATCACGTCCTGGGCGGCCATCGTCGCCGTACCGACGATGATCTGCGGCGTCTACGGCATGAACTTCAAGCACATGCCCGAGCTGGGCTGGCGGTACGGCTACCCGATGGTGCTGGGCGTCATCGGGGTGGTCTGTTTCTCCATCCACCGCACGCTCAAGCGCAACGGCTGGCTCTGATCCCGGCCCTTGTGCGCCTCCCATAGAGTTTGGGCATGACTGCTGCTGCCGCTGACGTGTCGCTGGGCCGGGCCCTCGTCGAGGAGGCCACCAAGAAGTCGGGCCTCATCTGGGTGCGGGGCACCGGGCCCGCTCGGGCGCTGTGGCACGTATGGCACGAGGGCGCGGCGCACCTGGTCGGGGACGGCCCCGGCGAGCAGCCGCTGCCCGCCGGGCTCGCCGACGGATCCGCCGCCGAGGTGACCGTGCGCAGCAAGGACAAGGGCGGCCGGCTGGTCGCCTGGACGGCCGCCGTCACGGAGCTCGCCCCGCACTCCGAGGAGTGGGAGGCCGCGGTCGCCGAGCTCAAGGGCAAGCGGCTGAACGCACCGGATGCCGAGCAGATGACGGAGCGGTGGGCGCGCGAGTGCCGGGTGCTGCGGCTGGCGCCCGGCGAGTTCCGTACGGAGCTGCCGGACGGCTCGCTGGCCGCGGCGCCACTGCCGACGTCCGCGACCACGCGACGGCCGGTGCCCGCGGGGCTGCCGCGGCTGCTGAAGCAGGGGCGCGGAAAGAAGGGATGACCGGGCCGGTCCGGGCGGCTCGGCCCTGGCGGCTCGATCCTGGCCGCTCGGTCCTGGCTCAGGACGAGGTCTTGGGCAGCTGCTTCCCGTAGTCGACCGTGTCCCCCTGCGCCGGGGCCTCCAGGGGGAAGTCCTTGCCCCAGTCCGACAGGGTGACGGTTCCCCCGCCACCGCCGCGGGCGAACCGCAGCGGATACGCCGTGCCCTCCAGCGAGACGTCGAGCGTCCCGCCCTCGCCCTTGCCGCCCATGATCTGGACGGTCCGGGTCGTGCCGACCTTCTCCCGGTCGCCCTTGTTGAGGGTGCCGTGCAGCGTGAGCAACCCGTCGAGCAGGGTCTTCTTGTCCGTGAAGCCGCGCAGCTGCTTGTACGTGGGGTCGTCCTCGGGCACCTTCACATATTTGTCGTCCAGCTTGTCCGCGGCCGCCCCGCCCGCCTCGCTGTCGGTGCTGGCTTTCTCCTCGTGGTTCCAGAACCCGGAGCCGGCCTTCAGATAGAGCTCGTCATCGATCCGCAGCAGCTCGAAGGTGCTGTCCTTCGAGGCGACCGAGCCGGTGCCGCCGTTCTCCTTGAGCTGCATGTCGAGCTTGTACGTGCCGCCCTTGCTGACCAGCGTGCCGGCGAGGCGCACCGTACCGGCGGCGGCCGCCGCGCCCTGGGCCTTCTTCTCGATCTCCGTGGCGCTCAGCTTGCCGACACCGTTGGTTCCCTGGTCCGGATCCTCGCCGCCGCACGCCGTGAGGGCGGTGGCCAGCCCCGCACAGAGCAGAGCGACCAGAACGGTCCGGCGGCGGGCCCGGACGGGCGGAACGGAAGAGGTCACGGGCGCACTGCCTCTCATCTGCATCGCGGGGGTGGCAGACGGCAGCGTACCTGTGCCGTACGCGCCTTCCGGCAGGGAGCCGTACGGACGGCTCCACCGGGGCAACCCGGAGCGGTACGGGCTAGCCTGATCCCGTCATAACGGTTGATTGACTGCCAAACGGACCAGTCGGCGAAGTCGTACACGGAAGAAGGAGGCGCGTCATGGCGGCAGGCGCCCCCCGGGTGTTCGTCTCCCATCTCGCCGGTGTCCCGGTCTTCGACCCCAACGGCGACCAGGTGGGCCGCGTCCGCGATCTGGTCGCGATGCTCCGGGTCGGTGGCAGGCCGCCCCGGCTGCTCGGGCTCGTCGTCGAGGTGCTCAGCCGCCGCCGGATCTTCCTCCCGATGACCCGGGTCACCGGGATCGAGTCCGGCCAGGTCATCACCACCGGCGTGGTCAACATGCGGCGCTTCGAACAGCGGCCCACCGAACGTCTGGTGCTCGGCGAGTTCCTCGACCGGCGGGTCCGCCTCGTGGAGACCGGCGAGGAGGTCACCGTTCTCGACGTCTCCATACAGCAGCTCCCGGCCCGCCGCGACTGGGAGATCGACAAGTACTTCGTACGCAAGGGCAAGGGCGGGGCGCTGCGCCGCAAGGGCGAGACCCTGACGGTCGAGTGGTCGGCGGTCAGCGGGTTCTCGCTGGAGGAGGTCGGACAGGGCGCCGAGACCCTGGTCGCCACGTTCGAGCGGCTGCGCCCGACGGACGTGGCCAACGCGCTGCACCACCTGTCGCCGAAGCGGCGGGCCGAGGTCGCCGCCGCGCTCGACGACGACCGGCTCGCCGACGTCCTGGAGGAGCTGCCCGAGGACGACCAGGTGGAGATCATCGGCAAGCTCCAGGAAGAACGCGCCGCCGACGTCCTGGAGGCGATGGACCCGGACGACGCGGCCGACCTGCTGTCCGAGCTGCCGGAGGAGGACAAGGAGCGGCTGCTGACGCTGATGCGGCCGGACGACGCGGCCGATGTGCGGCGCCTGATGTCGTACGAGGAGCGGACCGCGGGCGGGCTGATGACCACCGAGCCGATCATCCTGCGGCCTGACGCGACGGTCGCCGACGCGCTCGCCCGGGTCCGGCAGGCGGACCTGTCCCCGGCACTCGCCGCCCAGGTGTACGTGTGCCGGTCGCCCGACGAGACGCCGACCGGCAAGTACCTGGGCACCGTGCACTTCCAGCGGCTGCTGCGGGATCCGCCGTACGCCCTGGTCAGCTCGATCGTCGACAGCGATCTCGTCCCCCTCACGCCGGACACCCCTTTGCCGGTCGTGACGAGCTATCTGGCCGCGTACAACCTGGTCTCGGTGCCCGTCGTGGACGAGAGCGGGTCGCTGCTCGGCGCGGTGACGGTCGACGACGTGCTCGACCATCTGCTGCCCGAGGACTGGCGGGAGACGGATTTCCACAGCGAGGAGGGGGTAGCCCGTGGCCGCTGAGGAACGCTCGAAGACGGCGCCGACGGGAGCCTCGGGCATCGCGCGCCCGCCCCGTTCCCGGCTGGACCAGCCGAAGGACCCGCGCCGGCGGATGCTGCCCGACTACGACCCCGAGGCGTTCGGCCGGTTCTCCGAGCGGATCGCCCGCTTCCTGGGCACCGGGCGGTTCATCGTCTGGATGACGCTGGTCATCATCGTCTGGGTGGTGTGGAACGTCTTCGCACCCGTGCACCTGCGCTTCGACCAGTACCCGTTCATCTTCCTGACCCTGATGCTGTCGCTCCAGGCCTCGTACGCGGCACCGCTGATCCTGCTCGCGCAGAACCGGCAGGACGACCGCGACCGGGTCACCCACGAGCAGGACCGCAAGCAGAACGAGCGCTCCATCGCGGACACCGAGTACCTCACCCGGGAGATCGCTTCGCTGCGGATGGGGCTCGGCGAGGTCGCCACCCGCGACTGGATCCGCTCCGAGCTGGAGGACCTCGTCAGGGACCTGGACGACCGGCGGGCCCTGTTCCCGGCCGAGAGTGACGAAGACCGCTGACGGGGGCTACTCGCGCGTAGCGACAAGCGCCGTAACATCGTCCGTATGGCTACGGAAGACGCGGTGCTTGAAGCACTGGCGACAGTGAACGACCCGGAGATCCACCGCCCGATCACCGAGCTCGGCATGGTGAAATCGGTCGAGATCGATGCTGACGGTGTGGTCGCTGTCACGGTGTATCTCACCGTCTCCGGCTGTCCGATGCGCGAGACGATCACGAAGAACGTGACGGACGCGGTGGCCCGCGTCGAGGGCGTCTCGCGGGTCGACGTCACGCTCGACGTGATGAGCGACGAGCAGCGCAAGGAGCTCGCGTCCTCGCTGCGCGGCGGCACGGCGGAGCGCGAGGTGCCGTTCGCCAAGCCCGGCTCGCTGACCCGGGTCTACGCGGTCGCGTCCGGCAAGGGCGGCGTCGGCAAGTCGTCGGTGACGGTGAACCTGGCGGCGGCGATGGCGGCCGACGGCCTCAAGGTCGGCGTCGTGGACGCGGACATCTACGGGCACAGCGTGCCTCGGATGCTCGGCGCGGACGGCAAGCCGACCCAGGTCGAGAACATGATCATGCCGCCGTCCTCGCACGGCGTGAAGGTCATCTCCATCGGCATGTTCACCCCGGGCAACGCCCCGGTGGTGTGGCGCGGGCCGATGCTGCACCGCGCACTCCAGCAGTTCCTGGCCGATGTGTACTGGGGCGACCTCGACGTCCTGCTGCTCGACCTGCCGCCGGGCACCGGCGACATCGCGATCTCGGTGGCGCAGCTCGTGCCGAACGCCGAGATCCTGGTCGTCACGACCCCGCAGCAGGCGGCGGCCGAGGTGGCCGAGCGGGCCGGGTCGATCGCCGTGCAGACCCACCAGAAGATCGTCGGTGTCGTCGAGAACATGTCGGGCATGCCGTGCCCGCACTGCGACGAGATGGTCGATGTGTTCGGTACCGGCGGTGGCGCGAGGGTCGCCGAGGGCCTGACCAGGACGGTCGGCGCGGAGGTGCCGGTACTCGGCTCCATCCCGATCGACGTACGGCTGCGCGAGGGCGGCGACGAGGGCAAGCCGGTCGTCCTGTCCGACCCCGACTCCCCGGCCGGCAAGGCGCTGCGCACCATCGCGGACAAGCTGGGCGGCCGTCAGCGCGGCCTGTCGGGCATGTCGCTGGGCATCACCCCGCGCAACAAGTTCTGAAACGGCGCGGCGGTGACCGGCCCCGGCCGGTCACCGCCGCGTACCGCGTGTACGCCGTGCCTGCAGCGCGACGGCACCTACGTCGTGACCACGCGCACGCCGTGACTACTCATGCGTCGTGATTACGCGTACGTCGCAGCTCTGTGCACGTCGCGGCTATGCGTACGTCGTGATGTCGCCGATCACCGAGAAGCCCAGCCCGTACGCGCTCATCCCACGCCCGTACGCGCCGATGTGCATCCCACCGGACGCCGATCCCGCCAGTACCCAGCCGAACTCGGACTCGCGGTAGTGGAACGGGACGGGGACGCCGTCCACCGGCAGAGAGAGCACCGACCACGCGGGGCCGTCCAGGTCGTCGGCGAGTTCGAACGCCGTCTCCGTCTGCTGGTCCAGCCAGTCGTCGCGCAGCCCATGGTCCATCTGCGGCGGCCAGGTGCACGCGAGCAGACCCGACCCGGCCAGCCAGGCCGCGGAGGACACCGTGGTCGCGTCAAGCACCCCCGTGCCGTCGCCGCTGTGCCGTACCGGGCTGCTGGCCATCGACACGACGACGGCGAACCGTTGCTTCTCGGCACCCGCGTCGGCCCGGACCGACGGTTCGTCACCGTGACCGATGGAACCGTGCTGCACCGTGCCGTCCGCCGCGGTGCCCACCTGCATCAGCCGGCGCGGCCCGGTGAAGGCCTCGTCCAGTCCGTACCAGGGGAACGTGGCCGCCAGATAGCCGTCGACAGTACGCCGGGCCGCCGGCATCCCCTCTGCCGTGGCTGTGCTCGGCGCATCTTCCGCGCCCACCCGACTTGTCGTCTCCATCTGCCCGGCCGCCTCCTCGATCCGTTGGGTCCGGAGCGGCCCGCCCCCCAGCGGGCGTACTCACAACCGGACAGATGGAGAATAGCCATACCCTCCGGACGAGCCGGGATTGGCGGGGGGTCAGGTAGCGTCGGCGTCGAACGGCGGCCGGTCGTCCTTGGCGGGCTGGTCACGCTTCTTGAGCAGGTCCGGAGCACCGGCGGAGCCATTGGCGGCGGTGATCGCGGAGCCGCTCGACACGCTGCTCCGGGAGTCCGCGGTCTCCACTTCCTTGTTCTCCCGGCCGTTCACCGCGTCGGTGACCTCGGACAGATCCTTGCGGAGGTCGAAGCTCTCGCGGATCTCCTTCAGCCCCAGGTCGTCCTTGCCGTCCATGAGCTGCTTGCGGACGAACGTCTTGGGGTTGAGGTCCTCGAACTCGAAGTCCTTGAACTCCGGGCCGAGCTCCGTACGGATGTCCTGCTTGGCGCTCTCCGAGAACTCGCGGATCTTACGGATGAAGCGCGAGGCGTCCTGGATAACCTTCGGCAGCTTGTCCGGGCCGAAGATCAGCACGCCCAGAACCGCGAGCGTCACCAGCTCGAGTGCGCCTATGTCATTGAACACCCTGTTGCCCTTCGTGTTCTCCGAGACCATGTCGGTCGAGGTCCGGACCCGGCCCACGGTACCCGTCGGAACTGTCCGCGCGGTAGCGTGCCGGGCCCGTCACGTGCCGCTTGCGGAGCCGAGCGTCAAAGAGATGGACAGGTCTTTACCACCGCGGGTCAGTGAGAGGTCCAGACGGTCGCCCGGGCGGTGCGCGCGGATCTTGACGATCAGTTCCTCGCCGCTGTGCACGCGCCGACCGTCGACCTCGGTGATGACGTCCCCGGCCCTGATCCCGGCCTTGGCCCCGGGACCGCCCGGCGTCACCGCCGGCTTGTCGGCCGCGCCCTTCTCCCCGACCCTGGCGCCGTCCCCGGTGTACTTCATGTCGAGCGTGACACCGATCACCGGGTGGGTGGCCCTGCCGGTGTTGATCAGCTCTTCGGCGACCCGCTTGCCCTGGTTGATCGGGATGGCGAAGCCGAGACCGATGGAGCCCGCCTGCCCGCCCTCCTCGGACGCACCGCTGTCGGCGGCCCGGATGGCGCTGTTGATGCCTATGACATGGGCGTCGGTGTCGACCAGCGGACCGCCGGAGTTGCCGGGGTTGATCGGCGCGTCGGTCTGCAGGGCGTCGACGTAGCTGATGTCGCTGCCGTCGCCCTTCTCGCCACCCGCGGTGATCGGCCGGTCCTTGGCGCTGATGATGCCGGAGGTCACGGTGTTGGACAGGTCGAAGGGGGCGCCGATGGCCACCACGGGGTCGCCGACCTGCACATTGTCGGAGTTGCCCAGCGGCAGCGGCTTGAGGCCGGAGACGCCGGTGACCTTGACCACGGCCAGGTCGTAGCCGCTGTCCTTGCCGACGACCTCGCCCCGCGCGGTCTCGCCGCCGCTGAACGTGACGGTGATCTCGCCGGCCTGACCGGCCGGGGCGACGACGTGGTTGTTGGTGAGGATGTGGCCGGAGTCGTCGAGGACGAAGCCGGTGCCGGTGCCGGACTCGGCGGAGCCGCTGACGTGGAGGGTGACCACGCTGGGCAGGGCGCTGGCGGCGATGCCTGCGACGCTGTCCGGGGCGCGGCCGCCACTGCTGCGGCCGGCCTGCGGGAGTTCGACCTGGGTGAGGCCGCCGTTGCGCTCTATGTAGGCCCCGATGCCGCCGCCGATGCCGCCGGCCACCAGCGCGAGCAGCACCGCGCCGATCAGGAGCGAGCCGCGCCGGTCCTTCTTGCGGCCGGTGTCGGCCCCGAGCGGCGGGCCCGGGTTGGTTGTGAGCGGCTGCCTGGGCGCGCCCCAGGGGTCGTACTGGAGCCACTGCGTCGATGCCCCGTGCGGCTGCGGCTGCTGGGCCTGCTGCTGGGGTTGGGGCTGCTGAGGCGCGCCGGGCGGGGGCGTGAAGCCGGCGGGAGCGGGCTGGGCGGGGGCCGGCGGTGTGGGGGCGGACGGCGCGGGGATGCCCGCACCGTTCGTCCCCGCGTACTGCGGGGGGACGAGGGTGCCGTGTGCCGGGGTCGGGACTGGCCGCTGCACGGGGGGTGCGGGCGCCCAGGGGCCGGGACCGCCGTAGGGCGGGGTGCTGTACTCGTCGGGCTGGTGCAGCGGCGTCGCGGGCCGCGCGGCCGGTACGTCAGGAACCGGGGCCGGGACCGGCACGTCGGCCGTGGGTGTTGCCGGCTCCGTCACGCGGCTCTCAGCCGTCGCTTCCGTCGCCGGAACCGAGTCCCTCGCCGGGTCCGCGTCCGTCGGCTCGGCGGTGGGCGCCGTGTCCATTACGGGGGACGGCTCCTCCGGCGCTGTGCGGGTGGTGCGTCCCGGCGTCGGCCGGCTCCACCACTTCGCCTTCGGCCCGGTGGACTTCCCGTCTTCCATGCTCTCCCCGCAACTGCCGCAACTGGCCTCTGCACGCCCCTGCAGGGGCGTCCCTCCCGGAACTGCTCCCGGAATTCAACCAGGTTTGCGAATACTTGCGCAGACCCCGGTCAGCGCCGGGAGGAAAGCGGCAGACCGAGATCGGCGGGGGTGGGGAGGGCCGAGGCCGACGACTGAGCCCAGGGCGGTGGTGACGACTGCGTCCCGGACGGTGGCGCGGAGGGTGCCGGTGACTGTGCGGCCAGCCGCCCGAACACCTGGGCGAAGAGCGGGGTCGTGCCGGTCGGGCGTATCAACGGCGGCGCGGACACATTGGTCAGGACGTGTGTGGCGTAGGGGTTCCCCGCGAGGCTCGCGGTGGAGAGCACCACGGGAGTGGCGGAGGGGGCCGCCGGTGCGACGCTCGGGGCGGTCGCCGGGACGGCGGCGATCGAGCGCTCGCCCGATCCCCTGGTGGCGAGCGTGCCGTGGCCGGCACCGCGACGGCCGGCCGGGCTGCCGCTCTCACCGCGCGAAGGAGTATCGAGCGGGGTCACCGTGTTTCCGGCGCCCGTGGCCCGGGCCGCGGAGCTGGGGCCCGCACCCGTCGGCAGGGCGCCGCCGAGGGCGATGGCCGCCAGCGAGACGGCGCTCGCCGCCGCGAAGGCGAATCTCCGGCCGCGCCAGGGCGACCGGTCGCCGTCCCGGCTCACCTCATGGATCCGGAAACCGGAACGCGAGGACCCGCCCGGCAGTACGGCGGCCGAGCCGTGCGGGGCCGGGAGGAAGCCGAAGCCGCCGAACGACCGGCTCTCCGGCGAGTCCGGGCGGCTGCCGGACGGCTGGATCACGGGGAAGAGCCCGTCGGCGAAGCGCCCGGAGCCGCCGAATGGTCTGTCCGGGCCGTCGTCGTCACCACCCGGCCCCCCGGGAAGGCCCTGCAGCCGGGCGAGGAACCCCTCGGACGGCGACGGCGGGGCGGACTGGGCGAAGACACTCTTCAGGCGCCGCTGCGCCGCGGCCTCGGCCTTGCACTTGGCACAGGTCGCGAGGTGGGCGAGCACCCGCTCACGGGTGTCGTGTTTCAGCTCGCCGTCGACAAGCGCGGCGAGGCGGTCCCCCAGGTGTTGTTCCGCGGGGGTCGGACCTGTGCCACTCACGCCGTTCCGCCCTCCCCTGCCAGGATCGCGCCCGCCAGCGAGCGCTGCTCGGCGCGGGCCTCGGGCGAACGGTGCTTCAGGGCCTTGCGCAGGTGCGAACGACCGCGGTGGATACGGCTGCGCACGGTGCCGAGCTTCACGCCCAGCGTCGCGGCGATCTCCTCGTACGAAAGGCCCTCGATGTCGCAGAGCACGACGGCGGCACGGAACTCGGGCGCGAGGGTGTCCAGCGCCTGCTGCACATCCGCGTCGAAGTGGGTGTCGTTGAAGACCTGCTGCGGGGACGGCTCACGGCTCGGCAGCCGCTCGGCGGCGTCGTCGCCGAGGGAGTCGAAGCGGATCCGCTGCTTGCGACGGACCATGTCCAGGAACAGGTTGGTCGTGATGCGGTGCAGCCAGCCTTCGAAAGTGCCCGGCGTGTAGGTCGACAGCGACCGGAACACGCGGACGAAGACCTCCTGGGTCAGGTCCTCGGCATCGTGCTGGTTGCCCGTCAGCCGGTAGGCCAGGCGGTAGACCCGGCCGCTGTGCGTGCTGACGATCTCTTCCCATGAGGGCGGCGTCCACGCCTGGGAGTCCGCATTTGAGGCGAAGGTCGCGGTCGTTACGGAGACGTTGGAAGAACGGTCAGCAATGTTGGTCACGGATTTCGGCTCACCCGCCGACCTGAGAAAGCGCCGCAGCGCTCCTCCCCGATCCACAGGCGCAGCCGCACCTCCCCTATCGGCTCTGGTGGTGTCCAGTGGAGCCCCTACCATAGCCACCTCGCCCGTTAGCTCCGGATAAGCCTTTTTCCTGCTGGGGCCGGGGATCGCCCCGGGAACCGCCGGCCCATGGCTCCCGGACCCGATCCGCGGGCCGATTCCACAGGCTTTCCCCTGTCCCTCCATAACGCCCGGTCCCATCTGCGGGTTCCCGGGTGCAGCGGATACAGTCACCGTTGCGCCAACTACGGGGACAGGAGAGGGTCATTACCGCCAACCGGCAGACGAGCTGGGCGTTCGCCGACGCCTTTGTCGCCGAGGACGAAGCACTGCACTGGGCCCGGGACCGGGCCCAGGAGGCGGGGCTCCGCTCGGTGTCGCCAGGTACCGGCGCCGCGCTGCGCCTGCTCGCTGCCACGACGGACGCGAAAGCGGTGGCCGAAATCGGCACCGGGACCGGCGTGTCCGGCCTCTATCTGCTGCACGGAATGCGGCCGGACGGCGTGCTGACCACGGTCGACCCGGAGCCCGAGCGCCAGCAGTTCGCCCGCGAGGCGTTCCGGGCCGCGGGGTTCGCCGCCAACCGTGCCCGCTTCATTCCCGGCCGCGCCCTGGACGTACTGCCCCGGCTCGCGGACGGCGGATACGACCTCGTGTTCTGCGACGGCGACCGGCTGGAGAGCCTGGACTGCCTCGCTGAATCGTTGCGCCTGCTGCGTCCCGGCGGCCTGGTCTGCTTCGAGGGCGTCTTCGCGGACGGCCGTACGGTCGATTCCGCGGCCCAGCCCGCGGAGGTGCTACGGCTGCGGGAGCTGCTGCGCGCGGTGCGGGAGAGCCAGGAGCTGATGTCGACGCTGCTGCCGGTGGGCGACGGGCTGCTGTGCGCGGTGCGCCGGGGCTGAGGCCCCGGGACCGCGCCGGCCCGTCCGGCGATCCGGGCCGTGAAAAGCGATCCGGGCCGTGAAAGATCGTGAACGCCGTGAACGGTCATGAACGCAGCACTGCCCCGGCACGGACTCCGTGCCGGGGCAGTGCTGAAGTGTGGGCGCCTCTGCTCAGCCGACGACCTTCTTGAGGGCATCGCCGAGTGCATCGGCCTCGTCCGGAGTCAGCTCCACGACAAGCCGACCGCCGCCTTCGAGCGGAACGCGCATGACGATGCCCCGCCCCTCCTTTGTCACCTCGAGCGGGCCGTCGCCCGTCCGCGGCTTCATGGCCGCCATGCTCGTTCCCCTTCCTGAAACCAGCTCATCGCAACCGGCGGCCCCATGACAGGCGCTGTGTCACCGGCATCGAACACATTGCTTCCAGGCCATTATCCCGCATCACAGACCCCAATGACCAACATCGGTCTGCATCGCTTGCGCAACGCGCTCTCTCAAAACCACCCAATTCGGCGATCGGCCTGCGATACTCCGCCACTCGCACCCCCGCATCGGAGCGCAATTGTTAGACGCAGGTCACATATCGGCTCCCGCCCGAGTCGGCCATGCTTGCCTGGACAGGCATTGCCCGAGGCGCGAAGGGACAACGAAATGGCCGACCACATGGCGGACAGCGTGCTCTACGAAGTGAGCGACGGACTCGCGACGATCACGATCAACCGTCCCGACGCGATGAACGCCATGAACACCGCAGCCAAGGTGGCGCTCCGGGACGCGCTGCGGTCCGCGGCGGCCGACACCGCCGTACGCGCCGTGCTGCTCACCGCGACCGGGCGGGCGTTCTGCGTCGGCCAGGACCTGAAGGAGCACGTGGCCACGCTCGAAAGCACCCGTGAGTCGGGCAGCGGCAACGCGCTGAGCACCGTGCAGGAGCACTACAACCCGATCGTGCGGGCCATCACCGAGATGCCCAAGCCGGTCGTCGCCGGGGTCAACGGCGTCGCCGCCGGTGCCGGTTTCGGCTTCGCGCTCGCCTGCGACTACCGGGTGGTCGCCGATACCGCCTCGTTCAACACCTCCTTCGCCGGCGTGGCCCTCACCGCCGACTCGGGCGTCTCGTGGACGCTGCCGCGCCTGATCGGGCAGAGCCGCGCCGCCGATCTGCTGCTCTTCCCGCGCTCGGTCTCCGCGCAGGACGCCCATGAGCTGGGCATCGTGAACAAGCTGGTGCCCGCCGCGGACCTGGCCGCCGAGGCCGCCGCCGTGGCCCGCACCCTGGCGTCCGGCCCCACGGTGGCGTACGCCGCGCTCAAGGAGTCCCTGGCGTACGGCGCCGGTCACACACTGGGCGAGGCACTGGAGAAGGAGGACGAGCTCCAGACCCGGGCGGGCGCGTCCGAGGACCACACGATCGCGGTGCAGGCGTTCCTGAACAAGGAGCGGCCGAAGTACCTCGGCCGGTGAGCCCCCGGGGCGGCCCTCACGCGCCGGTGCGGCGTGCCACGCAGTCGGCCAGGTGGTCGTCGACCAGGCCGCACGCCTGCATCAGCGCGTAGGCCGTGGTGGGCCCGACGAAGCGCAGCCCGCGCTTCTTGAGGTCCTTGGCCAGCGCGGTGGACTCAGGGGTGACCGCGGGGATGTCCTCGGTGGTGCGCGGGACCGGGCGGCCGGCCGGGTCGGGGGCGTGGGACCAAATCACCTCGTCCAGCTCGCCGTCCGCCCAGCCCGCCAGCTCCTTGGCGTTGGCGAGGGTCGCCTCGATCTTCGCGCGGTTGCGGATGATGCCGGCGTCGGCGAGGAGGCGCTCCTTGTCGGCGTCGGTGAACTCCGCGACGGCGGGGATCTTGAACCCGGCGAAGGCGGAGCGGAAGCCCTCCCGGCGGCGCAGGATCGTCAGCCAGGACAGGCCCGACTGGAAGGCCTCCAGACAGAGCCGTTCGAAGAGGGCGTCGTCGCCGTGGACGGGCCGGCCCCATTCGGTGTCGTGGTACGCGAGGTAGTCCTCGGTGGAGAGCCCCCACGGGCAGCGCAGGCCGCCGTCCGGGGCCGCTTCGGCCCCGCTCATGCCCCGGGCTCCTCTCCGGGGTGCCCGGTCCGCCGCTGGTCCGGCCCGGGCGCCTCCCACGGCGCCTTCGGGCGGTCCTCGGGCGGCTGCCACTCCTGCCGCGGCGTTTCCTCGGGCCGCTCCCACTCCTGCCGCGGCCGTCCCTCCGGCGGCTCGATCAGGTCGGGGCCGCCGACCGCGGTCGCCTGCGCACCGGCCAGCGCCGATTCCAGCTCCGCGATCCGCGCGTCCCGCTCGGCGAGCTCGGCACCGAGTCGGCCGAGCGCGTGATCGACGTCCGCCATGCGGTAACCGCGCACGGCCACCGGCAGGCGCAGCGCGTCGACGTCCGCGCGGCCGACCGGTCGCGTCTCGGGCAGCGGGTCGGTCAGCTGCTCGGGAGCCACGTCCTGCAGGACGGCGCTCCTCCCCCCGCCGACCACCGCTAGCGTGACCGCGGCCACGACCACGACCATCGTCACCAGCAAGAACCAGAACACGCGCATCTCCCCGGGAGCGGAAACCTGTCCGGGTCCGATCGTGCCATGCGGCGCCGACAACCGGTGGCCGCCCGGACAGCCCATAGGGTCGCAGGTGACTCACGTGGCGAACTACCAAAGGAGAGACGCGGTATGCGAAGCGGTGCGCTCAGGCTGGGGCGGCGCGAATTCGGTGCGCACGAGCCGGTGATCATGGCGATCGTGAACCGTACCCCGGACTCCTTCTACGACCAGGGTGCGACCTTCCGGGACGAACCGGCGCTCGCCCGGGTCGAGCAGGCGATCGCGGACGGTGCGGCGATCGTCGACATCGGCGGTGTGAAGGCGGGTCCGGGCGAGGAGGTGACCGCCGAGGAGGAGGCGCGTCGCACGGTGGGATTCGTCGCTGAGGTGCGCCGCCGCCACCCGGACGTGGTGATCAGCGTGGACACCTGGCGCCACGACGTGGGCGAGGCGGTCTGCGAGGCCGGCGCCGATGTGCTGAACGATGCGTGGGGCGGCGTCGACCCCAGGCTCGCGGAGGTCGCCGCGCGGTACGGAGCCGGCCTGGTGTGCACGCACGCGGGCGGCGCCGAGCCGCGGACCCGGCCGCACCGGATCGCGTACGAGGACGTGATGGCGGACATCCTGCGGGTGACGGTGGGGCTGGCCGAGCGGGCGGTGGAGCTCGGGGTGCGGCCCGACGGGATCATGATCGACCCCGGTCATGACTTCGGGAAGAACACCCGGCACTCCCTGGAGGCGACGCGGCGGCTCGGTGAGATGACGGAGACCGGCTGGCCGGTGCTCGTCTCGCTGTCCAACAAGGACTTCGTCGGCGAGACGCTCGACCGGCCGGTGAAGGAGCGGGTCATCGGGACGCTGGCGACCACGGCCGTCTCCGCGTGGCTGGGGGCGCAGGTGTACCGGGTGCACGAGGTGGCGGAGACCCGGCAGGTGCTGGACATGGTGGCGTCGATCGCGGGGCACCGGGAGCCGGCCGTGGCACGGCGCGGACTGGCCTGACCGGTGCGGAGCAGGCCGCCCCGGGGCCCGCTCCGCCCCGTCACACGCCCGGCGCCGCTCCTCGCGCGGTCCCTACCGCCCGACCTCCTTCGTCACGAGCTCGACCGCCTCGTCCACGTCGTCGGTGACGTGGAACAGCAACAGGTCGTGCTCGGACGCCTTGCCCTGCGCCACCACCGTGTCCCGCAGCCAGTCCACGAGACCGCTCCAGTACGCGGTGCCGAACAGCACGATCGGGAAGCGGGTGACCTTGCCCGTCTGGACGAGGGTGAGCGCCTCGAAGAGTTCGTCCAGGGTGCCGAGCCCGCCGGGCAGCACGACGAAGCCCTGCGCGTACTTCACGAACATCGTCTTGCGGACGAAGAAGTAGCGGAAGTTGACGCCGATGTCGACGTGCGGGTTGAGGCCGGACTCGAAGGGCAGCTCGATGCCGAGACCGACCGAGACGCCCTTCGCCTCCCGCGCCCCCTTGTTCGCCGCCTCCATGGCCCCCGGCCCGCCTCCGGTGATCACCGCGAAACCGGCCTCCACCAGGGCCTTGCCGATCCGTACACCCGCCTCGTAGTCGGGTCCGCCGGCCGGGGTGCGGGCCGAGCCGAAGACGCTGATCGCGCTCGGCAGTTCGGCCAGCGCGCCGAATCCCTCGACGAACTCCGACTGGATGCGCATCACCCGCCAGGGGTCGGTGTGCACCCACTCGGAGTCGCCCTCGGTGTCCAGCAGCCGCTGGTCGGTGGTGCCGGGCTGCACCTGTTCCCTGCGGCGCAGTACCGGTCCGAGCCGCTGCTCCTCGGGGACGCGTGCTCCCTCGGGGTTGCCCATGACCTGCTCCCTCCGACGATCGACGGCCATCTGCCGATGACCATCCGTTGTCAGGTCAGGGTAGATCGACCGAGGTTACGGGCGGGGGAATGCCGTGGGTCAGGCGGTGAGCCAGGAGCGGAGCCGCTCCTCGCACCGGGTGATCCGCTCGACCACCACGTGCTCGTCGCGCTTGTGGGCGAAGAGCGGGTCTCCCGGTCCGTAGTTCACCGCGGGGACTCCGAGGGAGCCGAAGCGGGAGACGTCCGTCCAGCCGAACTTGGGCCGGGCGGTGCCGCCCACCGCCGCCATGAACGCCTCGGCCGCCGGGTGCGAGAGACCGGGCATGGCCGCGCCCGAGTGGTCGTCCACGACGAATTCGGCGACGCCGCAGTCCGCGAAGACCTCGTGGACGTGGGCCAGCGCCTCCTCGGCGGTCCGGTCGGGCGCGTACCGGAAATTGACCACGACCGTGCAGGCGTCCGGGATCACGTTGTTGGCGACGCCCCCCTCGATCCGCACCGCGTTCAGGCCCTCGTGGTATTCGAGGCCGTCGATGACCGGGCGGCGCGGTTCGTACGCGGCGAGCCGGGCCAGGATCGGGGCGGCGGAGTGGATGGCGTTGGAACCCATCCAGCCGCGCGCGGAGTGGGCCCGCTCCCCCTGCGTACGGAGGAAGACCCGCAGGGTGCCCTGGCAGCCGCCCTCGACCTCGGCGTCGGACCCCTCCAGCAGGACCGCGAAGTCGCCGGCCAGCCAGTCGGGGTGGGCGTCGGCGATGTGGCCGAGCCCATTGAGGTGCGCGGCGACTTCCTCGTTGTCGTAGAAGACGAAGGTCAGGTCGCGGTTGGGCGCGGGCACGGTCGCGGCGATCCGCAGCTGGACGGCGACGCCCGACTTCATGTCGGAGGTGCCGCAGCCCCACAGCACCCCGTTGTCGTCGAGCCGGGACGGCACGTTGTCGGCGATCGGGACGGTGTCGATGTGCCCGGCGAGCACCACCCGCTCGGCGCGGCCCAGGTTCGTCCTGGCCACGACGTTGTTGCCGTGCCGGTCGACAGTCAGGTGCGGGAGTGTGCGCAGCGCCGACTCGATCGCGTCCGCGAGGTCCTTCTCCTGACCGCTGACCGACGGGAAGTCGACGAGCCGGGCGGTGAGCTCCGGGCCGTCCAGGGTGAGGTCAAGTGTGGTTTCGGGCATGGGACCGACCCTAAGGGACTGGGCCCTCGGCCCCGGTCGGTCACTCCAGTACGGTGGGCCCGTGCCCCGGACCGTCTCCCCCGCCCGCCGACACACCGGCCGCAGCCGCCCCTTGCGCATCGCGGCGGCCTTTGTCGTGCTCGCCGCACTCGGCGGCTATCTGACCGTTCAGTACATAACCGGCAGCCAGGTCATCGAGGGATGCACCGTGCGGTCCGCGGATGGTTCGGACGGCAAGGGCCGTACGTACCGGATGAGCCCGGAGCAGGCCGTCAACGCCGCGACGATCTCCGCGGTCGGCACCTCGCGCGGGATGCCGGAGCGCGCCGTGACGATCGCGCTGGCGACCGCGCTCCAGGAGTCCGGGCTGCGGAACATCGAGCACGGCGACCGTGATTCGCTGGGGCTCTTCCAGCAGCGCCCCTCGCAGGGCTGGGGCACCGAGGAGCAGATCCTGGACCCCGTCTACTCCGCCGGGGAGTTCTACCGGCATCTCGCCGAGGTCCCCGGCTACTCGCGGCTGCCGCTGACGGTCGCCGCGCAGCGGGTCCAGCGCAGCGGCTTCCCGCAGGCGTACGCGAAGCACGAGCCGGACGCGGCCCTGCTGGCGGCCGCGCTGACCGGTCGCACCCCCGCCGCGCTGAACTGCGCGCCGCCGCGGGCGACGGCGGCGAGCGCCGACGCGGCGAAGGTGCGGGCGGAGCTGGTGCGCGCCTTCGGCAAGGACGTGCTGCCCGCGGCGCGGACGGCCCCGCGAGGCGGCGGGGGCGCGGCCGGTGCGGCGGCGAGCACGGTCTCGGTGCCGGTGCCGGCACCCCGGGCGTCCGAGAACGACGGCTCGGCCCGGCGCGGCTGGGAGCTGGCGCACTGGGCGGTCGCGCAGTCCGAGGCGCTCCGCCTCGGCAAGGTCTCGTACGCGGGCCAGGTGTGGGAGGCCGGGTCGGGCTGGCGGACGGAGCGCAAGGAATCGGGCACCACAGAGGTACGGATCGAGCTCGCGCACTAGTTCGTGCGATCACCCGGGGGTGTCATCCGAACCCGTCCGGACATCCCCTCCGGCAACACCTCCCGAAATCCTCTGCCGCCATCTCAATTCCCTTGTGGCAGAAGAGAAGTGACGTTTCATCTGCGTTCCCGGGAATGCTGCGTCCGCCCGGGTTCCTCCATTGCAGATCATGTGACGCATTGCCGACTCTTTACCTCGGCCCACCGCAACCTCCCCCGCCCTTTCGACGGTTGTCATTGCGTCCGATCAACGGACAGACCCACTTCTCATCCCGTCGAAGGAGCATCATGTCCCTCCCCCTGACCCGCCGGATCGCCCGTGCCGCGCTGCTGATCGCCGCGGGTGCCGCCCCCGTGGTCGGCGCGGCCGGAGCCGCGGGTGCCGCGGAGCTCCCGCAGGCCCCGGAGCTCGGCGGTCTGACCACCGTCGACGGTGCCGGTCTCGGCAAGACGGCCGACAGCGCCTCCCAGCAGGGCACCCAGGTGGCGGGCGACACCGGCGGCAAGATCGTCGGGACGACCCTCCCGGCCGCGAGCAGGACCGTGGGCAAGGCCGGCGCCGAGACCACCCCCGCCGTGCAGAAGGCCGCGGGCGGTGCCGCGGGCAGCGCGGGCCAGCTCATCGGCGAGGCCGCCGGTGCCTCGACCAAGGGCGGCCTGCCCACCCAGGGCCTGCCGATCGGCGGCTGACCCGCACCGGCCGCCGGCCGGTACATCACATACGCGAGGGGCCTCGGGAGTGCGCACTCCCGAGGCCCCTCGCGTATGCCGGCGGCTCGCGTATGCCGCCGCCCTCTCAGCCCAGCCGCTTGACCGCGGCCGCCACCCGCTCGTCCGTCGCCGTGAACGCCACCCGCACGAAGCGGTCGCCGGCCGGTCCGTAGAAGTCGCCCGGCGCCACCAGGATGCCGAGCTCCGCCAGGTACGCCACGGTCTCCCAGCACGGCTCGTCGCGCGTCGCCCACAGGTAGAGGCTCGCCTCGCTGTGCTCGATCCGGAAACCGTGCGCCTCCAGTGCGGCACGCAGGGCGGCGCGCCGCTGCGCGTACCGGGTCCGCTGCTCGGACACGTGCTCGTCGTCGCCGAGCGCCACGACCGTCGCCGCCTGGACCGGGGCCGGTGTCATCATGCCGCCGTGCTTGCGGATCAGCAGCAGCTCGCCGAGCACCGCCGCGTCGCCCGCGATGAAGGCCGCGCGGTATCCGGCCAGGTTGGAGCGCTTGGAGAGCGAGTGGACGGCGACGATGCCCTCGTACGTACCGCCGCAGACGTCCGGGTGCAGCACGGAGACCGGTTCGGCCTCCCAGCCCAGCTCCAGGTAGCACTCGTCGCTGAAGACCAGCACGTCGTGCTCGCGGGCCCAGGCGACGATCCGGATCAGCTCGTCCTTGGCCAGGACGCGGCCGGTCGGGTTGGACGGCGAGTTGAGCCAGAGCAGCTTGAGCCCGGCCGGGTCCAGCTCCGTCGGGTCGTCGTAGACCACCGGCTCGGCGCCGCAGAGCCGGGCGCCCACCTCGTACGTCGGGTAGGCGAGGCGCGGGTAGGCAACCTTGTCGCCCGCGCCGAGACCGAGCTGGGTCGGCAGCCAGGCCACCAGCTCCTTGGAGCCGACGACCGGCAGGACGTTGTGGTGCGTCACCCCGACCGCGCCGAGCCGCCGCTCCACCCACCCGGTGATCGCGTCACGCAGCTCGGTGGTCCCCCACACCGTCGGATAGCCGGGGCTGTCGGCAGCGGTGACGAGCGCCCGCCTGATCAGCTCGGGCACCGGGTCGACGGGCGTGCCGACGGACAGGTCCACGATGCCGTCGGGGTGGGCCCCGGCCGTCGACTTGTAGGGCGCGAGCTTGTCCCAGGGGAAGACCGGGAGACGGGAGGAGACTGCGGACACGGGACTCTGCTTTCTCGTACGGGGGTCACGCGGGGCACGCACGGGGTCGCGAGACGCTCTCGTCACCCGGGCGTGGAAACACCTCGGTCCCGCACGGTGACGAGCCGTACGGGACCGGGGCGGCGCACGTGCGGCCGTCGGCTACTGGTTCTGCGGCGGCAGCGCGGCGATGAACGCGTGGTCGCGCTCGATCAGGCCCAGCTTGGAGGCACCACCGGGCGACCCGAGGTCGTCGAAGAACTCTACGTTCGCCTTGTAGTAGTCCTTCCACTCCTCCGGGGTGTCGTCCTCGTAGAAGATGGCCTCGACCGGGCACACCGGCTCACAGGCTCCACAGTCGACGCATTCGTCCGGGTGGATGTACAAGGACCGCTGGCCCTCGTAGATGCAGTCGACGGGGCACTCTTCGATGCAGGCCTTGTCCTTTACGTCGACACAAGGCTGCGCGATGACGTAGGTCACGCTGTCGTTCCTCCTCGGTAGGGCGTTGGCTCTCGCGCGGGAGCGCGGCGTCGTCGATGCCCGCCCCTAGTATCTCCGTTCCGGGGCACGAACCGAACAGGAGGGGCGTACAGAGCTGTGGAATTCACCATCGGCGGACAGCTCAGGGTCCGAATCACACCGGCTGACGTGGGCAAACGGGTATCAGTCCGGCGTGTGTGCGAGACCGCCCCACAAGGAGCGACGTTCACCGACACGGTAGGGGTTCTCACATCGTGGGACGATGGTGTGCTTTCGATCACACCGAAGAGCGGTGAATCCGTCCGCATCGCGGAATCGGAACTGGTGGCGGGCAAGGTCGTGCCCGCCGCTCCGGCCCGGCGGCGCGGTCCGGCGGCCTCCTTCGAGGAGCTCGCGGCCGTCTGTGCCCGGGCCTGGCAGCCGGTGGAGAGCGAACCTCTGGGCGACTGGCGGCTGCGCGCCGCGCGGGGGTTCACCCGGCGCGCCAACTCCGTGCTGCCGCTCGGCGATCCGGGCGTCCCGCTCGACGAGGCGCTCGGGCACGTCCGGCAGTGGTACGGGGAACGGGGCCTGCCCGCGTACGTCCAGACCGCGACCGGCGCCGCGGGCACCCAGGAGCTGCTCTGCGCGGAGCTGGAGGAGCGCGGCTGGGCCCGCGAGGTGACGGCGGAGGTACGCACCGGCGGGCTCGCACCGATCGGCGACCTGGACGCTGACGTGTCCCGGGTGCGGCTGAGCCGGGACCTCGACGAGGCGTGGCTCTCCCGCTACCAGCGCTTCGAGACCCCGGGGCCGCACGTCCTGGCGGTGCTGCGCGGCGGCCCCTCGGTGTGGTTCGCCTCGGTGCCCGGTGACGAAGAGGGCGCGGCACCCGCCGCGATCGGGCGGTGCGTGGTGGACGGCCGCTGGGCCGGCTTCATGGCCGTCGAGGTCGATCCGGCGTACCGGCGCCGGGGGCTCGCCACCGCCGTGATGACCGCGCTCGCCCGCAGGGCCCTGGAGGAGGGCGCCTCCGCTGCCTGGCTCCAGGTGGAGACGGACAACGAGGGGGCGCGGGCGCTGTACGAGGGGATGGGCTTCGCGGTCCATCACCTCTACCACCACTTCCGGCCGGCGTGATGGAGGCGGACGGACCCGATGAACCCTGAACCCGCCGGGCGCCCGGACCCGGACGAGCTGCGCCGCCGGTTCGCCGAGGAGGCGCGCGCCGAACGGCCGGACCTCGCGCTGCTCTGCCTGCTGCTGGGCGCGGTGGCCGATCCGGCGCTGGACGAGAACGGGATCGACGCGGCGCAGATCGAGCTGGACGAGCTGGCGGGCCGGCTTCCGTACGGGGTGCGGGGCGGCCGGGCATGGGCCTCGGCGCTGGCCGAGCTGCTGGGTGAGCGGTACGGCTTCGCGGGCTCGTCGGCGGACTACCAGCGGCTGGAGTCGTCGCTGCTGCACGAGGTGCTGCGCAGGCGTCGCGGGCTGCCGATCCTGCTGTCGGTGGTGTGGATCGAGGTCGCGCGGCGGGCGGGCGCCCCGGTGTACGGGGTGGCGCTGCCCGGTCATTTCGTCGTCGGCTTCGGCGATCCGGCCGAGCGGGTGCTGGCCGATCCGTTCGACGGCGGCCGGCCGATGACCGGGCAGGACGCGGAGCTGCTGGTGGCCGGGGCCACCGGGGAGCCGCTGGAGGAGTCGATGCTGGTGCCCGCCCGGCCGCTGGAGATCGTGCTGCGGATCCTGAACAACATCAGGGCCTGGGCGGCGGCCCGTCCGGAGCGCACGGACGTGGCGCTGTGGGCGGTGGACCTGTCGCTGCTGCTCCCCTCGCACCCCGCCAGGCTGCGGTACGAGCGCGCCCAGCTGCTCGTACAGAGCGGGCAGTTCCTGCGCGGGGCGGCCGAGATGGAGGAGTACGCGGACGTGGTCGACGGGGTGGAGCCCGCGGCCGCGGAGGCGATCCGCCGCCGGGCGCGGGCCGCCCGGTCGTTGCTGAACTGAGGGTGGTCCCGGTGACGGGGCGGCGGATCACCGCGCGCCCCGCCCAGTGGGACGGGCCTCAGGCGACCCTGCGTGCCGTACGCAGCAGGTACTCCTTGCGGTTGAGCGGGTCGCGGTCGGTGCGCGGCCGGTCCGGGGCCGTGCCGACGACCGCCCGGTAGGAGTCGAACTCGGACTCCAGGACCCCTTCGCCACGCGTCAGGGCCGGCAGCTGCTGCTGGAGTTCGTGGACGCGGGCCGCCGGGAGCTCTCCCTCCAGCACACACAGGGAACCGCGCACTGCCGGTGTCCCCGGGACGGCGCGCAGCCGGGCGAGTACGGGCAGGACCGGGCCGAGGAGGTCCGCGGGGAGTTCCAGACGGAACCGGTGGATCGGTTCGTGCACCGTGGTGCCCGCCTCCTTCAGCGCGCTCATCAGGACCAGCGGGGTCAGATTCCGGAAGTCCCCCGCGGTGCTCGACATGCTCTTGTCGAACACGGCGTGGGAATGGCTCTGGCGGGGCCAGTAGCCGGAATGCGTCATGGTGACGACGCAGTCGGTGACCCGCCAGCCGTGAATTCCCTGCCGCAGGGTCTCCCCCACCGTCTCCTCCACAGCCCTCATCAGGGAGAAGGGCATCGATCCGAGCTCCACCTCCAGCCGGTAGGCGATACCGCTGCCGACCGGGGCGGGGTCGACCCTGAGACCGATGGTGGCCAGAAAGGGATTTCCGCCCTGGTCGATGATCTCGTGTGCCGCTCCGCTGCCGTTCGGCCGTTCCAGGCAAATGGTCGTGGTCTCGCGGAAGGTGACACCGATTCCGTATTCGTCGGCCAGCGTCGCCTGGATGACTTCCTTCTGCACTTCGCCGTAGAGGGAGACGGACACCTCCTCACGGATGTCGTCCTGCCGCAGACCGATCAGCGGGTCCTGCTCGGCGAGCTGCGCGAGCGCGAAGAGCAGCTCGCCCCGGCTCGCCGGAGGGCTGGGAACCACGACCGATTCCAGCGTCGGCGGGGCGAACCAACGGCCCGGCGGGGCCGCGTCCGGTGCGCCGACCGGATCGCCGATCCGGACGTCCCCGAGCCCCCGGAGCCTCGCGATCCGGCCCGCTGCGACCTCCGCCGCAGGGACGGCCGAGCCCTGGTCGAAGACGCTGATCCCGGTCACCCTGCCCTCGGCGCGTCCGTCGCCCCGTCCGAACGGCAGCCGATCGCGGATCCGTACGGTGCCCGAGAACATCCGGACGTACGCCGTCTTCTCGCCACCCGGTCCGCGCTCCACCTTGAAGACCGTGCCCGAGACCGGACCGTCCGCATCGCCCCGGCTCGCCGGGAGCAGCTCCCTGACCCCGCCGATCAGGGCAGCCACCCCGGCCCCGGTGATCGCCGAGCCGAAATACACCGGATGCGCCAGCGCACGCCCGGTCTGCGCCGACAGCTCCTCGCGGAGCCTGCCGTACGGGAGCGTCGAGGTGTTCTCGACGTACGCGGCCAGGAGCGCGTCGTCGTGGTCGGCGAGCAGCTCGGTCAGCCGGTCGGTGAAGCCGGCGTCGGCGTGGCCGTACGGCGTGCAGCGGGCATCACGGCCGCCCGCGGCGTCGACCGATCCCATGGCGATCACGGCCGGGGTCAGCTTCTCGGAGATGTCCCGCAGGACGGCGTCGCACCGCGCACCACCGCGGTCGACCTTGTTCACGAAGACGATCGTGGGAATGCGCAGGCGTCGCAGCGTCCGCATCAGTACGCGGGTCTGCGCCTGTACGCCCTCCACCGCGGAGACGACCAGCACGGCTCCGTCGAGCACGCCCAGTACCCGTTCCACCTCGGCGATGAAATCCGGGTGGCCGGGGGTGTCGATCAGATTGACCGTGGTGTCGTCGATGGCGAACGAGACGACGGCGGACTTGATCGTGATGCCGCGTTGCCGTTCGAGCGCCAGGGAATCGGTCCGGGTGCTGCCCTTGTCGACGCTGCCGACCTCGTCGATGACACCGGCGGCGTGGAGCAGCCGCTCGGTCAGGCTCGTCTTACCGGCGTCGACATGCGCCAGAATTCCCAGATTCAGCGTGTGCACGAAACTCCATGTCCTCAAGATCGGTGGCAATTCCCGCCTGAATGAACATGTGAGTTCCTCGCATGACCCGCTCCTTCATCGATCGATTTCCGCGGGCGAGTACAGCAGGGGATCCGGGCCCCGGGCAAGCGATTTACCGCCCGAAGGCAAGCAGGTCGGCATGGCGGCGCGTCGCCGGATTCGAGTCCGCCGCCGACGCGGGTCCGGGGGTGTCCGCGCGGAAGTCCAGCGGGTCACGGAGGTCGCACCGCCCGACCGGCACACTGCCCACACCTTTTCAACTTGCCTGCTCGCAGGCGTTGTTGACGGCCATTCGAGGAAGTCCGAGGGGCGGGCCAAGCGGGCGGCTCCACCACGTGGCGGGGCCAGCAAACGGGTGGCGCCCCGTCGCCCAAACCTCACGCGTCGCCGCGTGCAGTCCAACGGGTGATTATCGGCCGCACTCCACCCGAAGAGACCACGGTGTAGCTCCAATGCCGCGTGTCCCAGATGGCGCGAATTCCCATTCCGACTGACGGTGGATCACGTCGCTACTGCGCCACATTGAGTCGACATCCAGTCACTCTTCGCAGTTGCGCTGGAAGGAATGTGTTCAGATGCGCTCTGCCCGCACACTGTTCGCTTCGGCCGCTGTCACAGCGGTCCTCGCCATCACCGGCCCGTCCGCCTACGCCATGGTCGCGTCGGGCGACTCGGGCCACGACAACGGTTACTCGTCCTCGCACGGCGACGACCACGGAAAGTCCGACCGAGGCGGTGACCGCGGCGACCGCGGTGACCGCGGCGGCGATCGCGGCGGAGACCGTGGTGGCCGGGAAGACCACGGCGGCCGTGGTGGCGACCGCGGCGACCGTGACAGGCCCTACGGCGGCGTCCACGCCGGCGGCGGCTTCATGGCCGCGGTGATCGCCGGTGACGAAGGTGGTCGCGGCGGCGACGAGGGCGGCCGCGGCGGAGACGAAGGCGGCCGCGGCGGCGGCCGCGGCGGCGACGAAGGCGGCCGCGGCGGCGACCGTGGTGGCGACGAAGGCGGCCGCGGCGGCGACCGTGGTGGAGACGAAGGCGGCCGCGGCGGCGACCGTGGTGGCGACGAAGGCGGCCGCGGCGGCGACCGTGGTGGCGACGAAGGCGGCCGCGGCGGCGACCGTGGTGGCGACCGCGGCGGCGACGAAGGCGGCCGCGGCGGCGACCGTGGTGGCGACCGCGGCGGCGACCGACCCCGTGGCGGCGTCCACACCGGCGGCGGCTTCATGGCTGCTGTGATCGCCAGTGACGACGAGGGCGGCCGCGGTGGAGACCGTGGCGGCGACGAAGGCGGCCGTGGCGGCGGCCGCGGCGGCGACGAAGGCGGCCGTGGCGGGGACCGTGGTGGAGACCGTGGCGGCGACGAGGGCGGCCGTGGCGGCGGCCGCGGCGGCGACGAAGGCGGCCGTGGCGGAGACCGTGGCGGCTACGGCGACCGTGGCGGCGACCGCGGCGGCCGTGGCGACCACGGCCGTCCGTCCGGCGGTGTCCACGCCGGCGGCGGCTTCATGGCCTCCGTGATCACCAGTGACGACGAGGGCGGTCGCGGTGGAGACCGCGGCGGCGACGAAGGCGGCCGTGGTGGAGACCGTGGCGGCGACGAGGGCGGCCGCGGCGGCGACCGCGGCGGCGACGAGGGCGGCCGTGGCGGCGACCGCGGCGGCTACGGCGACCGTGGCGGCGACCGTGGTGGCTACGGCGACCGTGGCGGCGACCGTGGCGGCGACCGGCCCCGTGGCGGCGTCCACGCCGGTGGCGGCGGCATGGCGATGACCGGTGGCGGCCTGGCCGCCGGCTCGGCGCTGCTGCTCGGCGGTGTCGGCGTCGGCGCGTACAAGCTGCGCCGCCGTCAGTCGGCGGGTGGTGCGATGGCCTGACCGGGCCAACCCTCCAGCCGGTCGTTTCGTTGTCGCGGCCGCTGCCCTTCGGGGCGGCGGCCGCGACGGCTTCGTTTCCCCCCTGATAAGCCCTGGATAAACCCAGCCCCCTCCCCTGCACCTTCCCCGCGCCTCCCCTCCTCGTTCTCCTCCTCAACACCGCACGACCGAAAGGCACGTTCTCATGGCCGCCCCGCAGTCGACCGGCTCCACCCCCACCCGGACTGCCTCCCGAACCACACTGGGCCGCGCCCTGATGTGGCCCGCCGTGACAGCCGGGCTCGGCATGGTCCTGATCTACAACTCCTTCGGCACCCCGGTCGACGACAAGCCGCCGGCTCCGCCCGCAGCCGTCTCGTCCACCGTCCCCGAGGTCCTCGGCTCCCATGCCGCCCCCGATCCCGTCACCTCGTCCAAGGCCACCGTCGGCCCGGCGATGTCGCGCTCCGAGCCGAAGCGGCTGCGGATCCCGGCGATCGGCGTCGACGCACCGTTCACCGATCTGGCCATCGGCGCCACCGGTCAGCTGGACGCGCCGCCCCCCAACGACAACAACCTGGTCGGCTGGTTCAAGGACGGCGCCACCCCCGGCGAGCGCGGTGCCGCGATCGTGGCGGGCCACGTCGACACGATGACCGGCCCGGCCGTTTTCCTCCAGCTCCAGTACCTCCGGCCCGGCGCCAAGGTCGACATCACGCGCACGGACGGCTCGGTCGCCACGTTCAAGGTCGACTCCGTCGAGCAGTTCAGCAAGGCGAAGTTCCCGGACGACCGGGTCTACGCCGACACCAACTCCGCCCAGCTGCGCCTGATCACCTGCGGTGGCGCGTACAACAAGACCGCCAAGGACTACGAGGACAACGTGGTGGCCTTCGCCCACCTCGACACCTTCACGAACGGCTGAACGCAGGCGGTCACCGTTGGCGCGGCACAACCATCCGCCGGGCCGCGAGGTCGTACGGGGCAGTACGGGAGCTCGTTCCGCACTGCCCCGACCGACGTCCCGACCACCGGAGTTGACCGACGTGCCTGTTGTCCCCCACCGCCGCCTGGCGATCGCGACCGGCATCGTCCTGGTCGCCGGAGCCGTCGCGGCCCCCGCCCACGCCGCCGCGAAGTCGCCCGTCACGGCCGCGCAGTCCGCCGTCGCCGCGGCGAGCACCCCGAGCCCGAAGCGGCTGCGCGACGACTTCAACGGCGACGGCCACCCCGACGTCGCCGTCGGCTCCCCCATGGCCGCCCTCGGCAGCACGGAGGGCGGGGCGGGTGCGGTGAGCGTCCTCTTCGGCGGCCCCGGCGGCCTGTCCGCCGCGCACAAGCAGGTGCTGACCTGGCAGGACCGCCCGGGCATCAACAACCCAAAGGACGCCCGATACGGCACGAACCTGCGCAGCGCCGACCTGGACCACGACGGTTACGCGGATCTCGTCGGCCGGCTCCGGGCGACCACGACCGACGGCGACCGGGGCATCGTGCTGGCCGTCAACTGGGGCGGCGCTTCCGGGCTTTCGAAGAACGCCACGCTTCTGAAGCCCGTCCCCGGCGACCAGGGCGACGCCACCGGCGACCTGGACGTGGGTGATGTCGACGGTGACGGCACCACCGACATCGCGGTGGGCGACGTACGGCGCGGCGGCCACGTCCTGCACGGCCCGGTCGGCCGTACCGGCAAGTGGAGCAGGGTCAGCTCGTTCTCCATCGACGGCACCGCCGTGCTCGACACCTCGGAGATCGCCGTCGGTGACGTGACCGGCGACGGCGTGGGCGATCTGGTCATCCTCGGCTTCGGCCCGGACGACCCGTGGCAGCAGCACACGTATCTGCTGAAGGGCGGCCGCACCGGGTTCGCCGCACCGGTCGAGATCAAGGACGCGGACGGTTCGGGTGTCGGCGGCACCGCCGTGGGCATCGCCGACCTGGACAAGGACGGCCACGGGGACATCGTCATCGGCCGAGGCGACGAGTGGGCGCAGTCGGACACCCCGGTGAAGAAGGGCGGCGCGCTGTTCATCTCGTACGGCGGCCCGAAGGGGCGGAGCACTGCTCGCAAGCCCGTCTGGATCAACCAGGACACCGAGGGCGTCCCGGGCACGGCCGAGTTCCATGACCGGATGGGCTACAGCCTGGCGCTGGGTGACACCGACGGCGACGGCTACCCCGACATCGCCACGGGCCTGCCGAACGAGAAGATCAACGGGATCGCCGACGCCGGCCGGGTCCTGGTGTTCAAGGGCGGCCCGAAGGGTGTGAGCGGCGCGGGTTCCAAGGAGTTCGGCCAGTACACGGCCGGGGTTCCGGGTGTCGCCGAGGCGGGCGACCAGTTCGGCGGGGCCGTCGCGCTGGGCGACTACGACGGCAGGGGCCGCGCGGAGATGGTGGCCGGCGCCCCGACGGAGAACAGCGGCAGGGGCGCCCTGTGGATCTTCGGTACGGACGTCGGCGGCATCGTCGCCAAGGGGTCCGTCTCGTTCGGCGCGGCCACGATCGGCGCCCCGTCCGGCCCGTCCCGCTTCAGCGAGACCCTGACGGACTGACGCACCGGCCCCGGGCTGCCGGACACAACCGGCAGCCCGGCCGTCAGCGCCGTCAGCCCCGGACGGCGGGGAGCTTCTCCTCGACCCGTGGGGCGAGTTCGTCGAGGCCCTTGCAGAGGTCCTGCTGGGTGGGTTCGACGTCGGAGACGCCCAGGAACTCCGAGAGCTTCAGCTCGGCGGACGAAGAGCCGTCGATCTCGAAGAGCAGTGCGCAGCCGATGTCCTTGCCGGGCGTCGTGTTCCGCCAGACCCGGCGGCCGTCGACGGCCTTCCGTTCGGCGATCCGCTCCCCGGAGGACGAACCGAGCAGCTCCAGCTCCCGGTCGGCGGACCGGTTCCGGAGCGTGAGGATCAGGACGGTGCTCGCGCCCTCGAAGAACTTCGTGCCCTCCCACATGCAGTCGCCCGAAGCGGTGAGCGGCTTGGCGTCATGGAGCTCGTACTCGTCGAGTTCGTCCGCCGTGAAGAAGTCGCACGGCTTGATCTCCGCGATGCCGGAGGGCCGCGGCGGAGGCGGCTCCGGGTCGGACGAGCATGCGGAGAGCGCGCCGCACACGGTCATCAGCGCGACGCAGGCGACCAGCAGATCCCGACCCCTCATCCACCCACTCCTCATGGCTCCTGGTGTCCCGCGGCGGGTCCACCGTAGCGAACTCCCGTTCCTCCGAACCAGGTTATGAGCATCCCGGCATCTCGCCGCCCCACCCGTCCCACCCGCCCTGCCGGGCTCCC
Organism: Streptomyces sp. NBC_00012; assembly: GCF_045040875.1. Lineage (NCBI taxonomy): Bacteria > Bacillati > Actinomycetota > Actinomycetes > Kitasatosporales > Streptomycetaceae > Streptomyces > Streptomyces sp. NBC_00012. Next base: position 3,169,605 of record NZ_CP108309.1, read on the forward strand.
GGAGGAACCGGTATCGAAAATCGATGCCGTCGTCGCAAATACGTGCCTACCGTTGACAGCTCGGGGTAACTACCCTTTCTGGACTGGTTGTTGGGACGGAAGACACGCGACGGGGGATGTACCGATGTCCGAACTGTTCAATGTTGCAGGCCAGTTGATTCCCTACGTGAGCGGCTTCGGCGCCTCGGTGCTCGCCACCGCCCAGTCCCGCGCCGCCGAGAGTGTCGTCGAACGCGGACGGCTCCTCATCGACCGCGTGGTGTTCCGGCGCGGTGACGACCCGACGGACGGGATCGAGGACTCCCCCGAACGGCAGGCCCTCGCGGGCGCGCTCGAAGGGCTGCCGGAGGCCGATCGGATCCGGCTCGCCGAGGCCGTCGGGCTGTGGCTCGAATCGGGGGCGCGTGGCCAGGACGCGCTCTGGGCCGTGCTGCGCGGCCCGGCCGGCACCGAGTTCCGGACGGAGGCGCACGGCACCCACGCGGTCGCCATCGGTCAGAACATCGGCGACATCAACATCGGGAGAGCACCGGGCGAGGGCGGCGACCGATGAGCAGACGCCAGGGCAACCGGGTCAGGAGCACGGGCGACAACACGGTCACGATCGGCCAGCACATCGGCAACATCATCATCAACCTGTTCGCCGGGCCGCGGGGATGGAACTGGCCACCGTTCCTGACGGTCGTCGCCTTCTGGATGCTCGCCTACGTGTACCGGGCCGAGGGCCCGCAGAGTCAACTCTGGCTGATGTACGGCACGTTCATCGCGGCCGTCGCCCTCACCGTCGTACGCATGCTGGCGGACACGGAGAAGAAGGCGCTGCGTGCCGTCGTCACCATGCTCGCCCTGGCGCTCACCGCCTTCGCCTCCGCCCGCATGCTCGATCTCCGCGAGAAGGGGGACCTCCTCGTCACCGCGACGACCACGATCGAGCCCTCGACCCCGCTCGGGGACGGCGGGAAGTCCGTGGTCACGGTCCGCGCCGAGGCCGAGCGCAGCCATTTGCGACTGGTCCTGACCGTGACCGACGGTGCGCCCGGCGCCCAGTACTGCGAGCCGGAGACCACCGTCGACGTCGGGCTCGCGGGCCGGAGCGAGGCCGAGATCCCCCGTGCGCGCTCCGGCGAGTCGGTGGAGCTGGCACTCGGCGGCAGGACGAAGACCGCCAGGGCTCTCGTCACCGTGCGCACGTCGCCAGGCTGCCTGATGAGGGTGTCCGTGACCAAGGCCGTACTGTACGACTGAGAGGACCCCATGTTCACAATCCGCCGGACGGCGGCCCTCGTCTCCGCGTGCGTGCTCCTGCTCACGGCGACGGGCTGCGGCAAGGACGAACCGCAGTTCATGGGCAAGGACCGGATCAACGTGGCGATGGTCAACGACCTCCCCGGGCTCACCAGGACGAAGAACAACACCCGCTCCGGCTTCGATCAATTGCTCGTGCAGGAGATCAAGAAGGCCATGGGCATCAAGACGCTCACCCAGTTCGACGTCTCCACCGGGGAGCGGGTCACGGCCATCGAGGACAAGCGCGCGGACCTCGCCGTCTCGGCCTTCTCGATCACGAACGACCGGATGAACAAGATCGACTTCGTGGGTCCCTACGCGACGACCTGGCAGGGCTTCCTGGTCGGCAGACAGGGCGCCGGCGCCAAGGAGCTCGACGACTTCAGGCACAAGACCGTCTGCGCCTGGGAAGGATCCACTTCCGAGGAGCAGCTGCGCCGCCAGGGGATCGACCCGCTCGTCCTCGACGACGCGTCCGACTGTTTCGAGGCACTCACCGACGGACGCGCGTACGCGCTCTCCACCGACCAGCTGATCCTCTACGGCTACGCGCAGTTGTACGAGGACAAGGGTGTGCGGGTGGTGCCCGGAGCCACCTTCGGGGCGCCCCAGCATTACGGCATCGGACTGCCCAAGGGACAGCGTTCCGAGTGCCGCCGGCTGCAGAAGTTCCTCAAGGAGTTCGTCGAGAGCAACGACTGGATCACCGGCATCCAGGCCAACCTTCCGCTGCTCGTCAGGGCCGAGCCGGACTGGATCGACCGTACGAAGCCCAGCCCGGGTTCGATAGACGCCCGGTCCTGCCGGGACGAGCCGAGCCCCTGATCCCTCTCCCGCACCAACTCTCAGCCGGCCGCCAGGACCTCCACACCACGCGCCGTGAGCTGCTCGACGACGGCGTGGCCGGGCTCGGCGTCGGTGATCAGTCCGCTGATCTCCGCCCAGGGCAGGACGCGGAACCGTGAGGCCGTGCCGATCTTCTCGGACGAGGCGAGGACGTAGGTGTCCGCGGCCCGTGCGGCCAGGGCGCGCTTCATGGCGGCCTCCTCGGCGTCCGCGGTGGTCAGCCCCGCCTCCGGGTGGACGCCGGTGACGCCGAGGAGGCAGAGGTCGGCCGAGACGTTCTGGGCGGCCTCCACCGCGGCGGCACCACAGGCGACCGCAGAGTGCTTGAAGACGCGGCCGCCGAGCAGGAAGACCTCGGCCCGTGGATGGCCGAGCAGTTCGACGGCGATCGTCGGACTGTGGGTGATCACGGTGCAGGCCAGATCGTGCGGGAGCGTGCGGGCGACGGCGAGGGCGGTGGTGCCGCCGTCCAGGATCACGGCGCTGCCCGGCCGTACGAGCGCGGCGGCCGCCGCCGCGACCTTCTGCTTGCCGTCGGGAGTGACGGTCTTCCGCGCGGCATAGTCCGCCACGGCCGGGGAAACGGGCAGCGCTCCGCCGTAGACGCGGTGACAGAGCCCCTCGGCGGCGAGGTCGCGGAGGTCGCGTCGCACGCTGTCCTCGGAGATGCCCAGCTCCGCGGCGACATCCTTGGCGATGATCTTGCCCTCGCGGGCGAGCAGGCCCAGCAGGTGGTCGCGCCGTTCAGCAGCCAGCATGCACAGTCTCTCCTGTTCTTGCACGTTTCTGCGTGTACTGTAGCGCGCCATGACCGACAAGCCGAACGCCCGCCCCGGCATCGAGGCGCCCGACCACCGCGGCCGCACCGGCCTGGACCGCGCCGGGCGTGACCTGGACCGCAACCCCGACGTCGTGGTCCGCGACGTGGAACTCACCTCCCGGGGCTGGCACGTACTGCGCCGCACCACCTTCGACTACCGGCGTCGCGACGGACGCTGGGACACCCAGCAGCGCGAGACCTACGACCGCGGCAACGGCGCGGTCGTCCTGCCCTACGACACCGAGCGCGGCCGGGTGCTGCTCACCCGCCAGTTCCGCTACCCGGCCTACGTCAACGACCACCCGGACGGCATGCTCGTCGAGGCCGCGGCCGGGCTGCTCGACGGCGACGACCCGCTCGCCGCGATCCGCCGCGAGAGCGCCGAGGAACTCGGCGTGGCACTCGGCGCGATCACCCACGTCCTGGACGCCTACATGAGCCCCGGCTCGGTCACCGAGCGCCTGCACTTCTTCGCGGCCCCCTACACCCCGGCCGACCGCACCGGAAACGGCGGCGGTCTCGAGGAGGACGGCGAGGACATCGAGGTGCTCGAACTGCCCTTCACCGAGGCGCTGTCCATGATCCGCGACGGACGCATCGCCGACGGCAAGACCGTCCTGCTCCTGCAATGGGCCGCCCTGGACGGCCCCTTCTCCCCCGCGGCGAGCACCGGCTGACGCCGCCTGCCCGCCCGCCGGCTACAGCCAGCCCTTCTCGCGGGCGATGCGGACCGCCTCCGCCCGGTTGCGGGCCGCCATCTTCTGGATCGCCATGGAGAGGTAGTTGCGGACCGTCCCCTGCGAGAGGTGGAGGGCGGCCGCGATCTCCGCGTTGGTGGAGCCGTCCGCCGCCGTGCGCAGTACGTCGCGTTCGCGGTCGGTGAGGGGGCTCGCCCCGTCGGCGAGGGCCGCTGCCGCGAGGGTGGGGTCGATGACGCGTTCGCCGGCGAGCACCTTGCGTACCGCCTCGGCCAGTTGGGCGGCCGGGGCGTCCTTCACCAGGAAGGCGTCGGCGCCCGACTCCATCGCCCGGCGCAGATAGCCGGGGCGGCCGAAGGTGGTGACGACGACGATCTTCACGGCCGGGAGTTCGCGGTGCAGGGCGGCCGCCGCGTCGATGCCCGTCATGCCCGGCATCTCGATGTCCAGGAGCGCCACGTCGATGTCGTGTTCGTGGGCGGCGGCCAGCACCTCGTCCCCGCGGGCGACCTGGGCCACCACCTCGATGTCGGGTTCCAGGCCGAGGAGAGCCGCGAGCGCCTCGCGCACCATGGACTGGTCCTCGGCCAGGAGAAGTCTGATCATGCTCATTCCGTGGATCCTAGGCCGGAATCCAGCGGAACGCTCAAGGTCAGGGTGAAGCCTTTGCCGGAACCGGAGGCGGCGTCACCGGCCGAGGTCCGCAGCGTGCCGTCCACCGTGGCGAGGCGTTCACCGATGCCGGTGAGGCCGTTGCCCGGCTTCGTGCCCGAGGGGCCGACGCCGTCGTCGGAGACGGTGAGTTCGAGGAGTCTGCCGTCCAGGGTCTGGCGCCGGACGAGGGTGACCGTGCAGCGGCGGGCCCCGCTGTGCCGTACGACGTTGGTGACGGCTTCCCGCAGTGCCCAGGCGAGCACCTCCTCCGGCTTCCCGGGGAGGTCGTCGGGGGCCTCGGCCGGGATGTCGGCGGTGATGCCCGCGGCGGCCAGCGCCGTGCGGGCGCCCGCGAGTTCGCCGGGGAGGGTCGGGCGGCGATAGCCGGTGACCGCGCCGCGTACGTCGATCAGGGCCTGGCGGCTGACCTGTTCGATGTCCGCGACCTGGGCGGCCGCCTGTTCCGGGTGGTCCGGGAGCATCCGGCCGGCCAGCTCGCTCTTGAGCGTGATCAGGGAGAGCGAGTGGCCGAGCAGGTCGTGCAGATCGCGGGCGAGCCTGAGCCGTTCCTCGTTGGCGGCGAGCTGGGCGACGGTGGCGCGGGCCTCGCGCAGCTCGATCGTCGTACGGATCAGCTGCCGTACGCCGGTCATCGAGAAGCCGCCGAGCAGCGCGGGGAAGATAAGCGCGCTGATGATCTCGCGGGGGTGGTCGCCGGTCAGGCCGACCGCGACCAGGACCGACGTGACGACGGGGATCAGCCAACGGGCCGTCCGCAGCGGCAGGGTGGCGCCGACGGAGACCGCCACGTACACGAAGAGGACCAGCCACGGGGTGCCGAGCGTCAGGGTGAGGATGACGGAGAGGGCGCCGAGGAAGGCGATCGTGGAATGGACGAGACGGCGGTCCAGGGGCTTGGCCGTGTGGCGGAAGACCAGGAGCAGGTAGGCCCCGACGAAGGTCAGCAGGCCGAACGTGCCGAGCACCGTCGCCCAGGGGGTGTGGTTGCCGTCGGCCAGGTCCTTGACCGGGGCGCTCATGAACGCGAGCCAGATACCGACCCAGAACAGCTTGATCCAGACCTGCTTGCGGTTGGTGGGCGGGCGCCCGACGCCCACGGACGTCTCGTCGTCGTTCACGCCTTCAGGCTGTCCTTCCGGTAGAGCCAGGCAGCGCCGCCCGCGAAGACCAGGAAGTAGGCGCAGAGGATGGCGACGTCCTTGGCATGCGGCGATCCGCCCATCTCGATCGCCTGGCCGAGAGAAGCGTACGCGTGTGTGGGCAGCCACTCGGAGATGTTCTGGAGCCACTGCGGGAAGGTCGCGCTGGGCATCCACAGGCCGCCGAGGATGGAGAGCCCGAAGTAGATGATCATGGTGAGCGGGCGGACCGCGTCCCCGCTGGCGAGGTAGCCGATGGCGACGCCGAGCGCCGCGAAGACCAGCGAACCGGCCCAGATGACCCCGGCCAGCGCGAACCACTGCCAGGTCTCGACCCGTACGTGCTTGACGGCGGCGGCGACCAGGAAGACCACCACGATGCAGGGCAGGGTGACCGTCGCCGCGCTGGCGATCTTCGCCAGGATGTAGCCGCGGCTGGGCAGTGCGGTCAGCCGCAGCTGGCGGACCCAGCCCTTCTCGCGCTCCTTGGCGATCCGTTCGCTGTTGCCCATGAGGACGGCGGTCAGCGCCCCGAAGGAGGCCATCGAGACCATGAAGAAGGCCTGGAAGGTGAGCTCGGTGTGCGGGATCCGATCGGTGGTGTTCTGGGTGCCGGAGATGAGGAGGTAGATCACCGAGGGGTAGATGACCGAGAAGAACATGTACTTCTTGTTCCGCAGGGTGCGGGTGACTTCGAGCTTGATCAGAGCCCAAGAAAAGAAACTCAGCATGCGTTCCTGGCCTCCTCGGCCTCGGTGATGGCGACGAAGGCCTGCTCCAGGCCGAGTCCGGCGACTTCGAGTTCGCGCGGGTAGAGGCCCAGTCCGTACACGGCGTGGACGGTCGCGTCGGCGTCGTGCGACTGGATCCGGACCCGGTTGCCGGTGATGTCGAGCGCGGCGAGGAACGGCAGGCCGCGCAGTGCCGCTTCGTCGACCGGTCCCTGAAGCTCGAAGGAGATCCGGCGGGCCCCGGCCTTCGCCTTGATCTCGGCGGCGGTGCCGTCGGCGAGCAGCCGGCCCTTGTGGAGGACGAGGACGCGGTCGGCGATCGCGTCGGCCTCTTCGAGGTAGTGGGTGGCGAACAGGACGGTACGGCCCTGCTCGGCCTGCTCACGCATGGTGGCCCAGAAGGCCTGCCGGGCGGTGACGTCCATGCCGGTGGTCGGCTCGTCGAGGACGATCAGGTCGTTGGCACCGGCGGTGGCCAGCGCGAAGCGGACGCGCTGCTCCTGGCCGCCGGAGAGCTTGTTGACCATCCGGTCGGCGATCTGCGCGATACCGGCGCGGGACAGCACCTCCGCCACCGGGAACGGCCTGGGGTGCAGGTCGCAGGCGAGGCCGACCAGTTCCTTGACCGTGACGTCCTCCATCAGGCCGCCGGTCTGGAGCATCGCGCCGACCCGCCCCGCGGCGATGGCGTTCTGCGGGGTCGTGTCGAACACCCGGACCGAACCGGAGTCGGCGGTGCGCAGGCCCAGCAGCAGATCAAGGGTGGAGGACTTCCCGGCGCCGTTGGGGCCGAGGAGGGCCACGGTCTCGCCGGGGTGCAGGTCCAGGGTGAGCCCGTCGACGGCACGTACCGCTCCGTATGCCTTGCTGACCTGATCGAAGCGGACCGCGGCGGTCCTCGCCCCGGTGGCCTCGGCGGTTGTCGTTGTCATGCGTCAAGCGTGGCGGAGGAGGGGGTGGCCGCGGCAGGGCCGCGGGTCGTGGAAACGGAATGACAGATGTCATGCCGTGCGCATGACTCCACCGCCGGGGGCGGGGCCCGGGGGTGTGGTCCGGATACGGCGCCGCCCCCGGCCGGGGGTCCGGTCGGGGGCGGGCGTGTGCGGTGCGGTTCGCCGGGGCCTGCGGTCAGCCGTTGCCGCCGAGGTCGATGACGACGGTCCGCTCGGCGGGGCTCTTGCCGAGCAGTGCGCTCTGCATGGCGTGTGCCACGTCGTCCGCGCCGAGCTGGTGCTTCTTGCCGTCACCCTTGGTGATCATGATGCCGTCGAAGACGCCGTCGCAGAGGGTGTCGATGGCCTTCTTGTCGTAGTGCTCCACCAGCCGGCCCTTGACCGGCACCATCGAGAGGATCTGCGGCAGCGACTTGGCCGGGCCGAACTGGATCTCCTTGGCGCCCGCCTTGATGGTGACCAGACCGGACATCGCGGGCTTCGCGAACTCCTTCATCGCCCGGTCCAGTTCGGCCTGGGTGATGGTGGGTTCGCTGGTGGTGACGGGCAGTTGGACGACCTTTGTCCGGCCGGTCTGCACCTGGGCGCGGTACGCGTCGCGCACCGAGGTCATCGACTGGTTGACGTCCAGCGCCTTGCCCGACTTCCCGGGTACGGCGACGGCCTTGCCGGGCTCGAACTTGATCGTGCCGTCGTTGGCCGAGCCCGAGACACCGGCCAGGTCCGTCAGCGCGACGCCGAGCTTCTCCTTGTCGACCGGGATCACCGGGTCGACGGCGCGCTTGCCGCCGAAGAGCGAGCCGATGACGGAGACCGGGTTGTAGTCGCTGCCCGCCGCCGAGCGCACGGTCTCCTGGCTGTCCAGGGCGAGCCCGGCCTTGTCCGGCGCGAGCTCGGTCTTCTTGCCGTCCACGGACAGCTGGAGCGGGGTCACGGCACGCTTGCCGAGGGCGGCGTCCAGCTTGGTGACGGCCTCTTCCTTCGTGCCGCCGCCGATGTCGACACCGAGGACGGTGGTGCCCTTGGGTACGTCGGAGTGGTTCATCAGCAGCCCGGCGCCGTACGCGACACCGACCAGCGCGACGACTCCGGCACCGAGGAGGACCAGCTTGGAGCGGCCCTGCTTCTTCACGGGCGCGGGCGCCGGCTCGGGACGCGGGGCGGGCGACGCGGCGGCGGGACCGCCGGGTCCGGCCGGTCCGGTGCCCATCGGGTCGTCCGGGACACGGGTCGCCGCTTCGGGGCCGCCGGCCCCGGGCGTGCCCGGGAACAGGGACGGCGCCGCCCGGCGCTCCGGCGGAACGACGGGGATGCCGCTGGTGAGCGTGTCACCGGAGACGTTGCCGCCGGGACCGGGAGGGGCCGGGGCCGCGAACTGCGGCGTGAGCACCGCGGTGTCGTCGGACATCCGCGGCGGGCCGCCGGGGGCACCGGGCCCCTGCGGGCCTGCGGGACCACCCGAACCCACCGGGCCGGGACCCGAACCCATGGGACCGGAACCGGAACCGGCGCCGGAACCCATCGGGCCGGAACCCATGGGGCCCTGGCCGCCCGGTCCGCCGAGGTTCGGCGTGAGGGACGAAGTCCCGGTGACCGGGCCCGTGGTGGGTCCGGCGGGGCCGGGGGTACGTACGCCGAGGTTCGGCGTCGGACGCGAGCCGCCGGACGCGGGCCCGCCGGTCCCGAACTCGTCGGGGCGGGGCGCGCCCTGGTCCCCGCTGCTCTGCGGACCGTCCGAGAAGTACGGCAGATCGGCGCGGGGCGGCGTGGGCGCGGCACCTCCGATGCCTTCGGCACCACCGGCGGTACCGCCACCGGACGCACCGCCGACCGGCGCACCGCCACCGGCGACCGAGGTGTTCGCGGGGGTCTTGCGCGGGGCGAACCAGTCGCTGCCGCTCTTCTCCCTGGCCGGCTTCTCGGCAGCCGGGTCCGCGCTCGCGGAACCGGTCCGCGCCTCGGCGGCCGACGCGGCGTCGGACGCGCCCGGCGCGCGGTCCGTCGCGGGCGAACCGGGGCGCGGAATGCTGCCGGTGCGCTCGGCGTCGGCATCGTCGCGCTGTTCGGCGTCGCCCATGGGCGTACGCATGACGACAGGCGGGATGGGGCGCGATCCCGGAATGTTGATCCGGATACGCGTCGTCAGCGTCGTCTCGGTCCTCGGCTCCTCGGACTGAGACGGGTCCGCAGGTTCCGGGGCCCCCTCCGGGGCATCCTGCGAAGGGTGCAGCGACGGATACTGGCGGGATCCGTACGGCGGCGTCCCCGAGGGGTACGCGGCTCCTCCGTGCCCCTGGGGCCCGGAGGACGAACTGTCAGTTTCACGACTCAAAGCAGGTTCTCCCGATTGGCTCCGCCGCCCGTACTTCCCCCATGCCGCAGGCCAGGGGACGCCCAGGAAGGTACTGGAGATCTTGGCCGGATCGGGGAGCGGCGCCTGGCGCGTGCAGCTGCAAGGCGCCGGAGCGTCCTCATAGCGGAGCTATTAGGGCGTTTCGGTAACGCCGCAGATGTGCGTGCCAGGCGTCGCGAGCCCGGCCAAGATCTTCAGCACCCGACTAGGCGCGCGAACCACCATACTGGCCGCCGCCGACGCACACCCCGCGACCGGGGGAAACGGCCGCGCGGACACCGGACGGAGAGGGGGCGTCACGGGATCGGACGTGGCACATTACTTGCCAGGTCGGCCGCTGTCGGCGCCCTGTTGGGGCGACCGCGACATGGTGGCACAGATCACAGCGACGGCCATCCCGCCCAGCATGAAAAGAGTGAGGCCCAGTTCGTCTCCGAAGACATAGTCGCCCTCCGGACGTCCGCCCAGCAGAACGACGATCGAAATCAGCCATCCCGCGGCGGGGGCCAGGGCGCCGAGCTGGGTGCCGAAGACCAGACGTCCACCGTGGAAGAGCCCGGCGGCGGCCAGCAGCGCGAGCAGCAAACCGGCGGGGAACCAGGCGGCTTGGACGAGCGCCCCGGCGATCCCGACGAGCGCGCCCAGCACGGCGAGGCCCACATAGGCGGCGATCCGCCCGGGGTTGAGGGGCGCGGCGAGGCCGGTGGGCGCGCCGCCCCCGGCGGCGTTCGTGGGGCGCGGCGCGCGCTGCTTGCCGCCGCTCATCGCTCCGCTCCCGCCACGCCCGCGAACAGGTCGTCCTCCCGGACGCCTCGGGGGGCTCCGGATTCGCCGCGCACCAACTCGTAGTACTCGGTGGTGAAGACGGGCTGGCCGAGGTCGTTGGAGAGGGCGAAGAATGGGCCGTCCACGGCGATCTGGGTGGCGTGGGCCCGCATCGCGGCGCTCTTGGCGGCGGCGTGGGCCGAGCCGTCGATCCGCGCGGTGATCGTGGAATCGTCGACCACGCCCGGTACGTCGTCGATGGCGGCGATGGCGGGGAAGGCGTCCGGTGCCGCCTCCCGGAGGCGGGCGAAGCCCTCCTCGGCGACCGTGCGGGGCACCCGGTTCCAGTAGATCTTGGCGATGGTGTGCGGGGCACCGGACCCGGTGCGGTACCCGGGGTCGGCGGCGAGCTCCGCGGCGCGCATCGCGACGCGGTGGGCCTGGATGTGGTCGGGGTGTCCGTAGCCGCCGTCGGGGTCGTAGGTGACCAGGACCTGGGGTCGCACCGAGCGGATCACCTCCACGAGGTGTCCGGCGGCGTCGTCCACGTCGGCGGCCCAGAAGGCTCCCGGGCGGTGGTTCTGTTCGGCGCCCATCATTCCGGAGTCGCGGAAGCGTCCGGGGCCACCCAGGAGCCGGTGGTCGGTGACCCCCAGCTCCTTCATCGCCGCGCCGAGCTCGCCCCGGCGGTACGGGCCCAGGGTGTCGTCCCGGTCGGCCGCGAGATGGGCGAGGGAGGGCGGGATGACCTCGCCCTCCTCTCCGAGTGTGCAGGTCACCAGGGTGACCTGGGCACCTTCGGCCGCGTACTTGGCCATGGTGGCGCCGTTGTTGATCGACTCGTCGTCGGGGTGCGCGTGCACCAGGAGGAGGCGCCGGGCGGGATGGTCCGTCATGGGGACCACCCTACGAGCCGGGCGCACCGATCACCGCCCGCGTCACCGCCCCGCGCTCCGACCGCCGACGAGCCGGTCCTCAGAACTTGAGGCTTCCGATCATGCCCGCCACGTTCGTGGTCAGGTTCGAGATGCTCGGCGCGATCGACGAGCTGGCGAGATAGAAACCGAGCAGTGCGCAGACCACCGCATGTCCGCCCTTCAGTCCGGATTTCCGGATCAGCAGGAAGACGACGATCGCCAGCAGCACCACCGCCGAAATCGAGAGTGCCACGGCGGTTCACCTCCATCAGTACGGTCGGGACGGGCAGCACACATGGAGCCAGCAGGTTCATACCCACCGAGCGCTACGGATCATAACTATCCGTCCTAACGCATTGATCGGGGCACAGCAGCACGAGGGGCGCACGACCGGGCGGTCGGGGACTAGGTTCGGTGCATGACTTCGCAGAAGATCTCCTTTCCCCGTCAGCACGCCAGGACGATGCGATTCACTCTCGGCGCCCCTCGGTCGTTCACCGTCTCACCCGACGGGGAGCGGGTGATCTTCCTTCGTTCGGGCTCCGGTACGGACCGTTCCGGCCAGTTGTGGGTGCTCGACCTGCCCGAGGGCGGATCGCCCGAGGAGCGCGTGGTTGCCGATCCCCGGGCCCTGCTGGGGGGTTCGGCGGAGCGGCTGTCGGCGCAGGAGCGGGCCCGGCGCGAGCGCAGCCGCGAGGGGTCCTCGGGGATCGTCGGCTACGCGGTCGACGCGGCGGCCGAGTTGGCCGCCTTCGCGCTCTCCGGGAAGGTGTACGTCGCCGAACTGCGGGCGGGTACGGCCCGCGCGCTGCCGGTGCCGGGCCCGGTGATCGACCCCCGGCCGTCACCGGACGGACGACACATCGCATATGTGTCCAAGGGTGCTCTGCACGTCGTGGGCGCGGAGGGCGACGGCGGCCGGGCGCTCGCCGAGCCCGACGGGGACGACGTCTCGTACGGTCTCGCGGAGTTCATCGCGGCCGAGGAGATGCAGCGGTCGCGCGGCTTCTGGTGGTCGCCGGATTCGGACCGGCTGCTGGTCGCCCGGGTCGACAACAGCCCCGTGCAGCGTTGGTGGATCGCGGATCCCGCGCACCCGGACCGCAGGCCCGCCGAGGTGGCCTACCCGGCGGCGGGGACGCCCAACGCCGATGTGCGGCTCTTCGTGCTGGGCCTGGACGGCGCCCGTACCGAAGTGGCGTGGGACCGGGCGCGCCACCCCTATCTGGCGCAGGTGCACTGGTCGTCGGACGGGGCGCCGCTGCTGCTGGTGCAGTCCCGCGACCAGCGCAGTCACCTCTTCCTCGCGGTGGACCCGGAGACCGGCTCGACGCGGACGGTGCATGCCGACGAGGACCCGGTATGGCTGGAAATCTTCCCCGGTGTGCCCGCCTGGGCGCCGGACGGCCGGCTGGTGCGGATCGCGGACGAGGGCGGGGCGCGGGTGCTCGCGGTCGGCGACCGGCTGCTGACCGGAGCGCAGCTGCAGCTCCAGGCGGTGCTGGACATCGGTGAGTCGGACATCCTGGTGTCGGCCTCGGCCGGTGAGGAGGCGGCCGCGCCGGAGCTCGGCGAGACCCACGTCTACCGGGTCAACGAACTGGGCGTAGAACGAGTGTCCGAGGGGGCCGGGCTGCACTCGGCGGTCCGCGCGGGCGGGGTCACGGTGCTGGTCACCCACTCCCTCGACCGGCCGGGGGCCCGGGTCGAGGTGGTCCGGGACGGCAAGCGGATCGCGACCGTGGCGAGCCACGCGCAGGAGCCGGTTCTCTCCGCCCGGGTGCACCTCACCGAGGGGGGCGCACGGCGAATTCCGTGCGCCGTTCTCCTCCCCGAGGGGTACAAGGAGTCGGACGGTCCGCTTCCGGTACTGATGGATCCGTACGGTGGACCGCACGGCCGCCGGGTGGTCGCCGCGCACAATCCGCATCTGACGTCGCAGTGGTTCGCGAACCAGGGCTTCGCCGTCGTGGTCGCGGACGGCCGGGGCACGCCGGGGCGTTCGCCGGGCTGGGAGAAGGCGGTCAAGAACAACCTGGTGCTCTCCATGGACGACCAGGTCGAGGCGTTGCACGCGCTCGCGGACCGGTTCCCGCTGGACCTCGGGAAGGTCGCGATCCGCGGCTGGTCGTTCGGCGGATATCTGGCGGCCCTGGCCGTGACCCGCCGGCCCGATGTCTTCCACGCGGCGGTGGTCGGCGCCCCGGTGACCGACCAGCGGCTGTACGACACCCACTACACCGAGCGCTATCTCGGCGACCCGGCGAAGCAGCCCGAGGTGTACGCGCACAACTCCGTGATCACCGACGAGGGGCTCTCGGAGGCCGCCGAGCAGGTGCGGCCGACGATGATCGTCCATGGCCTCGCCGACGACAACGTGGTGGTCGCGCACTCGCTCAGGTTCTCGTCGGCACTGCTCTCGGCCGGGCGCCCGCACGAGGTGCTGCCGCTCAGCGGGGTGACGCACATGACCCCGCAGGAGCAGGTGGCGGAGAATCTGCTGCTGCTCCAGGTCGACTTCCTGAAGCGGTCGTTGGGGCTGCTGGGCTGATCGGTCGCCCTTCCCGTCACCAGCCGGGCGGCGGCTGGGACGGGGGCGGCGGTCCGAAGACGTCGGGGCGCGGATAGCCGTACCCCTGCCCGTAGCCCGGGTCGGGCAGCGGCGGGGGTGCGGCCGGGCCCGGCAGGGACAGCGCCAGCAGCACCACGGCACCGGCGAACACCTCGAAGAACCCGGTCGCCACGGTGAGCATGCCCTCGACCGGCAGATCGGCGAAGTGCTCCAGCAGATCCTCGTGCACCGACCGGGCCACGCCCACCCCTCCGCCGCCCAGCAGCAGCGCGGCGGCGATCAGGCCGAACGGCCGCGCGTGCACGGCGCGGAACAGCGCGCTCGCCGCCGCGAACAGGCAGAGCAGCGCCAGGACGGCCGTGAACCAGCCGGGCGGCGGGTCGGTCAGTACCTGGAAGATCCGGTCCCCGCCCAGGAACCAGTCGGGGTAGATGGAGGGGATCCGCACCGCCTGGCGGATCTCCCAGGCGATCGTGACCGCTCCCGCCGTGCCGAGACAGAGGAAGGAGATCACCCCGGCACCCAGCCCCGGCCGGGCCGGGACGCCTTCGGAGGAGTCGTGCGGTGCCCGGCGGCCGGCCGCCGCGGTGATGACCAGCGCGATGCCCGCCGCGAGCGACGCGAAGGCGCAGAGCAGGGCGCGGGTGCGGATGTCGTCGGCGAACCGGCCGTCCATCCGGGGCTCGCCGATGTTCCAGAGTCCGGGCAGCCGTACCACGAGCGTGAGCACGCCGGTGGCGACCAGCGTGGCGCCGGCCACCGAGGACCGCAGGGACGCCACGGCCGCGGCGACGTACACCACGAACAGCACCACGTCGTACGGCGAAGTCGCCGGCCTCAGCGACATCCGCGCGTCGCGATAGCTGGCCCAGTAGTGCCACAAGTGCTCGATGCCGTCGGCCGCCCTGACGTCCCGTACGACCCAGCCCGCGACGATCAGCGCGAGCGCGGCGCAGAGAACGGCACCTGTGACCCTTGCCCCCCGAGTGAGTATCACCCGAGCGATACTTCACCGTCCCCGCCCGCCGGACAAGGGGTTCGTCGGCGTGGTGCGCCAACGGGCAACCGGTCGGGAGGACTTGACGGCCTCCCGACCGGTACACGGCACCCGCACGGCCGTACCCGGACATGCTGGCCGGTCCGTATATCGGACGTGGGACGCCCGGGTTGCCCACGCGTTAACGCGCCCGCGTCAGCCGGCCCGGGTGCTCCCGGACGGAGCCGGCCCGTTCTCCCCGTCCGCACCCTCCGAACCGTCCGCACCCTCCGAACCGTCCGCGCCCTCCGGCGGACCGTCCTCCACCACCGTCTCCCCCGGCGTCTCCAGCAGCCCCTCCGGCGGCACCACCTGCTTCTCCTCCGCGAAGTGGCAGGCCGAATCGTGCCCGGCCGGGGTGTCCGCCAGCCGGAAGACGGCCGGGACCGCCAGCAGCGGCACCTCGAGTTCGCACCGCTCCTGCGCCTTCCAGCACCGGGTGCGGAAACGGCAGCCGGAGGGCGGGTTGGCGGGAGAAGGGACGTCTCCGTGCAGGATGATCCGCTCCCGGTGCTCCCGGGCCGCCGGGTCCGGCACCGGGACCGCGGACAGCAGCGCCTGGGTGTACGGATGCGTGGGGTGGTCGTAGATCTGTTCGTCGGAGCCGATCTCGACGATCCGGCCCAGATACATCACCCCGACCCGGTCGGAGATGTGCCGGACGATCGACAGGTCGTGCGCGATGAAGACGTAAGCGAGCCCGAACTCCGCCTGGAGCCGGTCCAGCAGGTTGACGACCTGTGCCTGTACGGAGACGTCGAGGGCGGAGACGGGTTCGTCGGCGACGATGATCTCGGGGTTCAGGGCCAGACCGCGGGCGATGCCGATGCGCTGGCGCTGGCCGCCGGAGAACTGGTGCGGATAGCGGTTGATGTACTCCGGGTTGAGCCCGACGACGTCCAGCAGGTCCTGGACCTTGCGGCGCCGGTCCCCCTTCGGGGCCACCTCGGGGTGGATCTCGTACGGCTCCCCGATGATGTCGCCGACGGTCATGCGCGGATTGAGCGAGGTGTACGGGTCCTGGAACACCATCTGGATGTTGCGGCGCACGGCCTTCAGGGCCCGCCCCGACAGCTTGGTGATGTCCTCGCCCTTGTACCTGATCGCGCCGGCCGTCGGCTGTTCCAGATGCACCAGCATCTTGGCCACGGTCGACTTGCCGCAGCCGGACTCCCCCACGATGCCGAGCGTCTCGCCCGCCGCGAGGTCGAAGGAGACCCCGTCGACCGCCTTGACGGCGCCGATCTGCTTCTTGATCAGGATGCCCTGGGTCAGCGGGTAGTGCTTGACCAGGTCGCGGACCTCCAGGATGGGATCGCCGCCCGCCGCGGCGGACCCGGCTCGTGACTTGGCGAGCAGCGCCCGCGCCTTCTCGCCCTCCTCGCGCGCTTCCCTGCGCCCCGAGTGGTCAGCGTGCATCGAGCGTCTCCTTCCAGAAGTAGCAGGCGCTCTCACGGTGCTCGGCCACCTCGAACAGCGGCGGCACCTCGCCCCGGCAGATCTCCTGGGCCATCGGGCAGCGCGGGTTGAAGGCGCAGCCGGGCGGGATGTGCAGCAGGTTGGGCGGCAGGCCCTTGATCGCGTACAGCTCCCGGCCCTTCTGGTCCAGGCGCGGGATCGACCGGAGCAGGCCCTTGGTGTACGGGTGGGCGGGCGCCCGGTAGATCTCGTGGACCGGGGCGGATTCGACGATCCGGCCCGCGTACATCACGGCGATCTTGTCGGCGACGTCCGCGACCACGCCCAGGTCGTGGGTGATCAGGATCAGACCCATGTTCAGCTCGCGCTGGAGCTCGGCGAGCAGGTCCATCACCTGGGCCTGGACGGTCACGTCGAGGGCGGTGGTGGGTTCGTCCGCGATGATCAGCGAGGGTTCCAGCGCCATCGCCATGGCGATCATGATGCGCTGGCGCATGCCGCCGGAGAACTGGTGCGGGAAGTTCCCGACGCGTTCCTTCGCCGCCGGGATGCGGACCCGGTCCATCAGCTCGACGGCCTTCAGCTTCGCGTCCTTGTGGGACATCCCCCGGTGCACGACGAACATCTCGCCAAGCTGCTCCCCGACGCTGAGCACGGGGTTGAGGGAGGAGAGCGCGTCCTGGAAGATCATGGCCATCTCCTGGCCGCGGATCTTCCGGCGTTCGTCCTTCTTCATCTTCAGCAGGTCGCGGTCCTTGAAGAGGATCTCGCCGCCGCTGATCTTTCCCGGGGGCATGTCGAGGATGCCCATGATGGCCTGGGCGGTGACCGACTTGCCGGAGCCGGACTCGCCGAGGACGGCCAGCGTCTCGCCCTCGGCCACCGAGTAGTTGACCCCGTTGACGGCCTTGGCCACTCCGTCGCGGGTGTGGAACTCCACGTGCAGATCGCGCACTTCGAGCAACATGGCAGCGGGCTCCTCAGCGCAGCTTGGGGTCGAGGGCGTCGCGCACCGCGTCGCCGAGCATGATGAAGGCGAGCACGGTGACCGCCAGGGCTCCGGCGGGCCAGAGCAGCATGTGCGGGGCGTTGCGGATGTACTGGGACGCGGCTGAGATGTCGATGCCCCAGGAGACGGCCGGCGGTTTCAGGCCGACGCCGAGGAACGAGAGGGTCGCCTCCAGCGAGATGTACGTACCGAGCGCGATGGTCGCGACGACGATGACCGGCGCGATGGCGTTCGGGGTGATGTGGCGCAGCATCATCCGGCTGTTGGAGGCGCCGAGCGCCCGCGCCGCCTGTACGTAGTCGTTCTGTTTGGCGGTGATCACGGAGCCGCGGGCGATGCGGGCGATCTGCGGCCAGCCCAGCAGCACGATGAAGCCGATCACCGGCCAGACGGTGGAGCTGGTGACCACGGAGAGGAAGACCAGGCCGCCGAGGACCACGGGGATGCCGAAGAAGACGTCGGTGAGGCGGGAGAGGATCGAGTCCCACCAGCCGCCGAAGAAGCCGGCGAGTCCGCCGAGGACGCCGCCGAGCAGGGTGACGCCGAGGGTGGAGCAGACGCCGACGGTCACCGAGTTCCTGGCCCCGTAGACGGTACGGGTGTACACGTCGCAGCCCTGTCCGTCGAAGCCGAAGGGGTGCCCGGGCTGGGAGCCCTGCTGGGCCTTGGCCAGATCGCAGTTGAGGGGGTCCTGATCGGCGATCAGCGACGGCCAGATCGAGATGATCACCAGGAAGAGGATGATCAGGGCCGAGATGATGAAGACCGGGTTGCGGCGCAGGTCCCGCCAGGCGTCGGACCACAGACTGCGCGGTTTCTCCGCGGGGCCGGTGCCCTCGGGGCCGCCGGGTGTCCTTTCGAGGGTCGTGCCCTCCTCCAGGGCGAGATCCATCACACCTCCCGCTCCGGCCGACGAGATCGCCTCGTCCGGTGTCTGCTCAGGCATAGCGGATCCTCGGGTCGAGTACGGCGTAGAGCAGGTCGACGATCAGGTTCGCCGCCAGGAAGACGAGGACCAGGATGGTGACGAAGCCGACGACGGTCTGGGAGTTCTGGCGCAGGATGCCCTGGTAGAGCTGGAAGCCGACGCCGTGGATGTTGAAGATCCGCTCCGTGACGATCGCCCCGCCCATCAGCGCGCCCACGTCGGTGCCGATGAAGGTGACGACCGGGATCAGCGAGTTGCGCAGCAGGTGCCGGATGACGACGCGGCGCCTGGGCAGGCCCTTGGCGACGGCGGTACGGACGTAGTCGGCGCGGGCGTTCTCCGCGATGGAGGTCCGGGTGAGCCGGGTGACGTACGCCAGGGAGACCGAGGCGAGGACGAGTCCGGGTACGAGCAGCTCGTTGAAGGGGGCCTCCGGGGAGACGGAGGGTTTGATGATGCCCCATTCGACTCCGAGGAGGAGCTGGAGCAGCAGGCCGGTGACGAAGGTCGGGATGGAGATGACGACCAGGGTCAGGATGAGCACGGTGGTGTCGACGGGACGGCCGCGGCGCAGGCCGGTGACGACGCCGAGGCTGATGCCGATGACGATCTCGAAGACGATCGCGACAACGGTGAGCCGGATCGTGATGGGGAAGGCGGTGGCCATCAGCTCGGTGACCTTCTGCCCGTTGAACGCGGTGCCGAAGTCGCCGGTGAAGACATTGCCCATGTAGGTGAGGTATTGCTGCCAGACGGGCTTGTCGAGGCCGAACTCCGCGCGGAGCTGGGCCTCGGTCGCGGGGTCGCACGCGCGGTCGCCGCAGAGGCCCGCGATGGGGTCGCCCATCACGTTCACCATGAGGAAGATCAACAGCGTGGTGCCGAAGAAGACCGGGATCATCTGCAGCAGCCGCCGGATCACATAACGTCCCATGCAGGGCTCCGGAGATCGCGGGGGGTCAGGGGCTCAGGGCTGGGGAGTGACGCGTCGGGGGGACGGGCAAGCCGGGTGGCCGGTGCCAGGAGCGCACCGGCCACCCGGCCTCAGCGGGTCACTTGACCTTGATCTGCTCGTAGACCGGGACGCTGAACTGGTTCAGCGACACGTTGGAGATCCGGTCCGAGTAGCCGGCGCTGCCGTTCTGGTACCAGAGCGGGATGACGGGCATCTGGGCGACCAGGACCTTCTCCGCGTCCTGGAAGGTGGAGACGGCCTTGGCCCGTTCGGACTCGGCGTTGGCCTTGTCGACGAGCCCGTCGAACTCCTTGTTGCTCCACTTGCCGTCGTTGGACGAGGCGTCGGTGTAGTACAGGGGCTGGAGGAAGTTCTGGATGAGCGGGTAGTCCATCTGCCAGCCGGCCCGCCAGGCACCGGTCAGCTTCTGCTGGGTGACCTGGTTGCGGAAGTCGGCGAAGGTGCCGACCGGGGCGCCGACGCACGCCTTGTTGTTGCCCATCACCTTGTTGATGCTGTTGCAGACGGCGTCGACCCACTCCTTGTGCGAGCCGGTGTCACCGTTGTACGAGATCTTGAGCTGGCCGCCGGGGATGCCGCCGCCTTCCTGGATCAGCTTCTTGGCGTTCGCCGCGTTGTACTCGCAGGGCGCGCCGCACAGCCCCTCCTTGAAGCCGCCGTCCGCGCCGAGGACCGGGGAGGTCCAGTCGGAGGCGGGGGTGCGGGTCTTCTGGAAGATCTGATCGGTGATCTGCTGGCGGTTGATCGCCATCGACAGGCCCTGTCGGACCTTGGCACCGTTCGGGGTGTCCCACTTCTTGTCGTAGAAGGGGAAGGCGAGGGTCTGGATGATGCCGGCCGGGGTGTTGATGTAGCGGTCGCCGAGGTCCGCCTTGACGTTCTTCAGCTGCGAGGCGGGCACGTCGTCGACCAGGTCGAGGTTGCCGGCCGTCAGGTCCGTGTAGGCGGTGTTGTTGTCGGTGTAGACCTTGAGGTCGATGCCGCCGTTCTGCGCCTTGTCGTCCCCGGGGTACTTGTCCCACTTGCGCAGGTTCATCGACGAGCCCTTGGTGTACTTGTCGACGGTGTACGGCCCGTTGCCGATCGGCTTGGCCACCCAGGCGGCGTGGTCGGTGAAGAACGCCTTGGGCAGCGGGGCGAAGGCCGGGTAGCCGAGGGTGTCCGGCCAGAGGGAGAACTTCTGCGACAGCTTGACGGTGAACGTCTTGCCGTCGACGACCTTGAGGCCGGAGAGCGTGTTCGCGGTGGCGCTGCCGGTGTCCGGGTGGACGTCCTTGTAGCCGTCGATGTATCCGAAGAAGTAGGCGTTCTTCTGATTGTTCTTCAGCAGGGCACCGTAGTTCCAGGCGTCCACGAACGACTTGGCGGTGATCTTCTCGCCGTTGCTGAAGGTCCAGCCGTCCTTCACGGTGATCGTGAAGTTCTGGTTGTCCTTGGTGTCGATCTTCTCGGCGAGCATGTTGTCGGCCGCGCCGGTCTTCGGGTCGTACCTCTTGAGCCCCCGGAAGATCATGTCGAGGACCTTGCCGCCCTGCACCTCATTGGTGTTCGCGGGTTCGAGCGGGTTCTGCGGGTCACCCCAGGAAGAGCTCACGATTCCGTTCGCCCCACCGCCGCCACTGCTGCTGCCCCCTCCGCCACATGCCGTCGCCGCCAGGGCGACGACGACCGCACATGCGGCCCACCTGGCCTGTGTGGCTCCGCGCATGGAGTGCCTCCTCGTAGTGCTCCGTCATACGTAGGGTCAAATATCACCGCATATCGGATATCACGCACATTTACTCCACCCATTCGGGCGAGTCGGAGCCCACCCGAGTGGCACTCCACGGCAGAAGAAGCTCCGGGCGTGCCCCCCGGCAGACGGCGGAGCGATAACGGCCGCGCATCGAATACGCATCGACCGCGAGCCGGTCTGACCGGATGTACGAATTCCGAGACAACCACGCCCGCATATCGGACTCATTGCCGGACTTCACCCGTTAAGTCGCGAACACACCTTCGAAAAAGCCAAACGGAAGCAATGCCACCCCCTAAATAAGGTCATGAACTAGTCAAATTTCCAAAGAGCGCGCCAAGGGCGTCGGACATTCATTGACCCTGCATGAATTGCGTTGAAAAAGTCCGGGTAGCCCGTAGGTGTTGCCCTGCGGAGTCCTTCGACCCTCCGGGCCAGGAGCACCATGACAAGTCCAACCACGAACGCAGCCACGCCACTTGAAGCGGTGGACGCCAAGTCGCAGATACCGGGCGCCTCGACACCCAAGGGTGCCGAAGGCCGCTCGCCGGGGAAACTGGCCTGGCGGCGCTTCAAGCGCGACCGCACCGGTGTGATCTCGGCCTATGTGGTCGTCGTCTTCTTCCTGTTGGCCATCTGCGCACCACTGATCGCCAAGCTCTACGGCAAGGATCCGTACACGACGTACGGCCAGGACAACCCGGAACTGCTCAACGGCTTCGGCTATCCGGCCCTGCCCAACGGCGGTATCAGCGGCGACTTCTGGTTCGGCATCGAGCCCCAGCTCGGCCGGGACGTCTTCACGTTCCTGCTGTACGGGATCCGCACCTCGCTGCTCCTCGCGGCGGCGGCCACCATTCTCGTCACGGTCATCGGCGTGGCCATCGGTATCACCGCCGGCTACCTGGGCGGCAAGACGGACTACTTCATCGGCCGGGTCATCGACATCCTGCTGTCGTTCCCGTCGACGCTCTTCTTCATCGCCTTCATGCCGGTCATCTACGGGCTGTTCGTCTCGCCGGACGACGACATCCCGACGTCGCTGCGGGCCACCTGTCTGATCCTCGCCCTCACCGCCTTCGGCTGGGCCTCGATGGCCCGCCTGCTCCGCGGCCAGGTACTTGCCCTGCGTGAGCGGGAGTTCGTCGAGGCCGCGAAGGTGACCGGGGCCTCTCCCGCCCGGATCATCTTCAAGGAACTGCTGCCGAACCTCTGGACGCCGATCCTGATCCAGTCCACCCTCGCCCTGCCGGCCTTCGTGACGGCCGAGGCGGGTCTGGCCTTCCTCGGTGTCGGCATCATCGACCCGACTCCCGACTGGGGCGTGATGATCCAGCGCGGAGCGTCGTTCTACACGGACGACATCACCTTCATGCTCTTCCCGGGCATCTCGATGATCATCTTCGTGCTCGCCTTCAACCTGCTCGGCGACTCCGTACGCGACGCGCTCGACCCGAAGTCCAAGGGCTGAGCCTTCTCTCCGTACAGCCCGGTCCCCGTGGTCCGGCCTGTCGTTCCTGCTTCGTCCACCGACCTCAAGGACCGATACGCATGTCTTTCTCCCGCAGAAACTTCCTCATCGCCACCGGTGTGGCGGCCGCGAGCTCCACTGTCCTGAGCGCATGCAGCAGCGGTGACGCGGGCGGCGGCAAGGGGAACGGCGACGGCCCCAAGAAGGTCACCGGCAACAAGGGCGCCGAGATCCTGGTCGGCACCAAGGCCGACTCCACCGGCCCCGCCCCCGAGGTCCCGGGCGCGGTCAAGGGCGGCACGCTCTACACGATGGAGACGATGGACTGCGACCACCTGGACCCGGCACAGATCTGGTCGTCCTACGAGAGCCTCCTCACCCCGCTGTTCATGCGTGGCCTGGTCGGCTACAAGGTGGCCGACGACGGCACCACCACGCTCGTGGGCGACCTCGCCACCGACGCCGGCACCACCAAGGACGGCGGCAAGACCTGGTCCTTCACCCTGAAGGACGGCGGGAAGTGGGAGGACGGCTCGGACATCACGATGGAGGATGTCCGCCACACCTTCGAGCGGCTCTTCGCCAAGTTCGTGACGTTCGGCCCGCGTTACCCGCAGGAGTGGCTCGTCGGCGGCGAGAAGTACAAGGGCCCCTACGAGGGCAAGCACCTTGACTCCATCGAGATCGACGGCAAGACCGTGATCTTCCACCTCAAGGAGGCCCGCGCCGACTTCAACTTCACGCTGGGCATGCGGTCCTTCTCCTTGGTGCCGAAGAAGCACGACAACAAGGAGGACTACGACAAGAAGCCGTTCTCCTGCGGCCCGTACAAGATCGACGCCCGCCAGGTCGGCAAGTCGATGTCGCTGTCGCGCAACCCGCACTGGGACCCGAAGACGGACCCGATCCGCAACGCGTACCCGGACAAGTTCCAGATGCAGTTCGGCTTCCAGTGGCTGGCGTCGACGGACCGCTACATCGCGGACCAGGGCAACGACCAGCACACGGTGTCGATCTTCAACGAGGTCGCGGCCGAGCGCATCCAGAAGGCCCTCGGTGACCCGGCGCTGAAGAAGCGCATCATGACGCACCTCGACGCGGCCACGTACTACTACGCGATCAACACCAAGCGGATCCCCGACGTGAAGGTCCGTCAGGCGCTCAACCACGCCTGGCCCGCGCAGCAGACCCAGCTGATCCGCGGCGGAGCCTCCTCCTCCGAGATCGCCACCACCATCATCAGCCCGCTCACGCCGGGTCACATCGACTTCGACCTCTACGGCAAGAAGAAGAAGCCCGCGGGGGACCCGGCCAAGGCCAAGGAGCTGCTGAAGGAGGCCGGCAAGGAGGGCCAGAAGATCGTCATCGCCTTCCAGCAGTCCGACAACGCGGTCAAGCAGGCGGTCGCCATCAAGAACGCGCTCACCAAGGCGGGATTCGACGTGGTGACGAAGCAGGTCGACAAGACCTCCTTCTACAGCCAGATCGCCCAGATCGACAACCACTACGACATGTTCGCGGCCGGCTGGTCCGCCGACTGGCCGGGTGGCTACACGGCCCTCCAGCCGACCTTCGACGGCCGGGTGATCGCCGACGGCGCGTCCAACTGGCCGCAGCTGAACGACGCGGGCGTCAACAAGGCCATCGACGCGGCGGCCAAGATCACCGACACGGAGGAGGCCAACAAGGCCTGGGGGGCGATCGACCGGCAGATCATGGAGCTGGCCGCGTGCGTGCCGGACTACTGGCCGATCCGTAACTGGCTGCACGGCTCCAAGGTCGGCGGCGTGGTCTACGACGGTGGGAACAACGGCATCGCGATCACCAAGCTCTACGCCAAGGCGTGATCCCGAGGGGACGGCCTGCCGGACCGGCAGGCCGTCCCCGGTCACTCCCCCGCTCACTGCCCCCCGGCGACGGCGCCTCACCCGGAAAGTCACGACCCCATGCTTCGATTTCTTCTCCGCCGCGTGACCGGCGCTCTCGTCATTCTGTTGGTCATCAGCGCCATCACCTTCTACCTCTTCTACGCGATACCCCGTGACCCCGCCCGGCTGGCCTGCGGCAAGGTCTGCACGCCCGAGCTCATCGCGCAGATCAAGCAGAACCTGGGTATCGCCGACCCGATGCCCGTCCAGTACTGGAACTGGCTGTCCGGCATCTTCGTCGGGCGCGACTACGGCAACTACGGCCACTGCCCGGCGCCCTGCCTCGGCTACTCGTTCACCAACCGCCAGCCGGTGTTCGGCACGATCATGGACCGGCTGCCGCTGACGCTCTCGCTCTCGCTGGGCGCGGCCTTCTTCTTCCTCATCTTCGGTGTCGGCACGGGCATGCTCGCCGCGGTCAAGCAGGGCAAGCTGCTCGACAAGATCGCCAGCTCGGCCTCGCTGCTCGGCTCCTCGCTGCAGATCTACTTCGTCGGCTACATCGCGATGTTCCTCCTGGTGCAGCAGATGGGCCTGCTCGCACAGCCCTCGTACACCCCGTTCACCGAGAGCCCCGGCAAATGGGCCTCCGGCCTGCTGCTGCCCTGGCTGGTGCTGTCGATCATCTTCACCGCCAACTACACCCGTATGACCCGCTCCCAGCTCGTGGAGCAGCTCAGTGAGGACTATGTCCGCACCGCGCGCGCCAAGGGGCTGTCCCGCCGCTCGGTCTTCTTCCGCTTCGCCTGGCGCGGCGCCATGGGTCCGATCGTCACGATCTTCGGCATCGACCTGGGCACCCTGATCGGCGGTGCCATCATCACCGAGATGACCTTCAGCCTCCAGGGCCTCGGCCAGCTCTCGGTGCGCTCCGTCGACACCAGCGACCTGCCCATGCTGCTCGGCGTCACCATCGTCGCGGCGGGCGCGATCGTCTTCGCCAACATCGTCGTCGACGCCGTCTACGGCCTCATCGACCCGCGGATCCGGCTCGCCTGACCCCACTCCCGTTCCGGCCCACCTCTTCTCCCGCAACATCCTCCTGGAGCGTCCCCGTGACGAGCACCGATCAGCAGCCACTCCTCTCCGTCAGGGATCTACACGTCCACTTCTCGACCGAGGACGGCGTCGTCAAGGCCGTCGACGGCCTCTCCTTCGACGTGGAGAAGGGCAAGACCCTCGGCATCGTCGGTGAGTCCGGCTCCGGGAAGTCCGTCACCAACCTGACGATCCTGGGCCTGCACCACCCCGACCACACCGAGATCGACGGTGAGATCCTGCTCGACGGACAGGATCTGCTCGCCGCTTCGGAGCGGGAGCTGGAGCGGCTGCGCGGCAACAAGATGGCCATGATCTTCCAGGACGCCCTGGCCTCGCTCTCGCCGTACCACACCGTCGGCAAGCAGATCGGTGAGGCGTACCGCAAGCACACCGGGGCCTCCAAGCGCGAAGCCAGGGCGCGGGCCGTGGAGATGCTCACCAAGGTGGGCATCCCGCAGCCCGACATGCGGGTGGACGACTATCCGCACCAGTTCTCCGGCGGCATGCGCCAGCGCGCCATGATCGCCATGTCCCTGGTCTGCGACCCGGAGCTGCTGATCGCGGACGAGCCGACCACCGCGCTGGACGTCACCGTGCAGGCCCAGATCATGGACCTGCTGAAGGACCTCCAGCAGGAGACCGGCACCTCGATCATCTTCATCACCCACGACCTCGGCGTCATCGCCGACATCGCGGACGACGTGCTGGTGATGTACGGCGGGCGCTGTGTCGAGCGCGGTACGAAGAAGGAGGTGCTGCGGGCGCCCCAGCACCCGTACACCTGGGGGCTGCTGGGCTCCATGCCCAGTCTCGAAGGGCCGGTCGACGTACCGCTGTCGCCGATCCCCGGCTCCCCGCCGAGCCTCCTCAACCCGCCGACCGGCTGCCGCTTCCACCCCCGGTGCACATTCACCGAGCAGGTCGGCGGCAAGCGCTGCGCGACCGACCAGCCGCCGCTGGAGCTCACCGCCGGGCGCGGCGCCGCCTGCCACCTCACCGCGGAGCAGCGCGCCGAGTTCTTCGCGGACTTCGCCGGCACCCGGTCCAACTGACGTACAAGAGACGGGATTTCCCCACCAATGAGCAGCAAAGATCCTCTCCTGGACGTCTCCGGACTCACCAAGCACTTCCCGATCAAGGCGGGCTTCCCGATCCGGCGGACGGTCGGTGCGGTCCAGGCCGTCGACGGGCTGGACTTCAGCGTCGCCGAGGGCGAGAGTCTGGGCCTGGTCGGCGAGTCCGGCTGCGGCAAGTCGACCACGGGCCGGCTGATCACCCGGCTGCTGGAACCGACGGCCGGCCGGATCTCCTACCGCGGGCAGGACATCACCCACGCCTCGCGCAAGCAGCTGGCCCCGGTCCGCTCCGAGATCCAGATGATCTTCCAGGACCCGTATGCCTCGCTGAACCCGCGGCAGACCGTCGGCAAGATCATCACCGCGCCGATGGAGATCAACGGTATCGACCCGGCGGGCGGCCGCGAGGCGCGCGCCCGGGAGCTGCTGGAGACCGTCGGGCTCAACCCGGAGCATTACAACCGCTTCCCGCACGAATTCTCCGGCGGCCAGCGCCAGCGCATCGGGGTGGCCCGCGCGCTCGCCCTGGAGCCGAAGCTGATCGTGGCCGACGAGCCGGTCTCGGCGCTGGACGTGTCGATCCAGGCCCAGGTGGTGAACCTGCTGCAGAAGCTGCAGAAGGAACTCGGCATCGCGTTCCTGTTCATCGCCCACGACCTGGCCATCGTGCGCCACTTCTCGCAGCGCGTGGCGGTCATGTACCTCGGCCGGATCGTGGAGATCGCCGACCGCGACGACCTGTACGGCAACCCGCGCCACCCGTACACCAGGGCGCTGCTCTCGGCCGTGCCCGAGGCGACCGCCGACGACACCCCGTCCCGCGAGCGCATCCTGCTCACCGGCGACGTGCCCTCCCCGGTCAACCCGCCGTCGGGCTGCCGCTTCCGCACCCGCTGCTGGAAGGCGACGGACAAGTGCGCGAGCGAGGCCCCGCCGCTGGTGCGGGTGGAGGGCAGCCGGGACGGCCATCTGACGGCCTGCCACTACCCCGAGGACACCCGGTCCGTCGCGGCCGTCCCGAAGGCCCGCGACGGAGCCACAGTGGCGTTCGCCAAGGAGAAGGGCAAGGACCCCGAGGCCGAGGACTGACCCTCCTCGCCCCTGACCGGGAAACCGAGCACGTCGGCGCCCATTGACCCGAGCCACCGGCGAGCCCGGTTGCCGGACACACGGGAAAAGGCGCCTGGAATCGACCGGCTCCAGGCGTCTTCGCATTGCCCCCGCCGGCGGGAATCACGAGAACCTACGGAATCCGCACTTCCACATAAAGAAACCTCAATAGTCCCTCAACTCACTTATCTCGCACAGAAGTTGACCCATAACGTATGACGCGTACCGCACAACAAGGCCCCAAATCAGGAGGACCTGCGTGAAGCGTGTCATCAGTACCGTCGTCACCGGCGCTCTGCTCGGCGCCGGCGTCGTGGCCGGAGCGGCGGCACCCGCATCGGCGGGCACGAAGTGCGACGACACCCCGATCTACTCCATCGGGGACAAGAAGACCGTCTGGCGCGCCACCCAGGTGCACAGTGACTGGGCGAAGCCCGGCGTGACCATCAGCTACGCCAAGAACAAGACGGGTTCCTGGACCGCCACCGGCACGGCGACCGTCGGCGCCGAAGCGGGTGTCATCTTCGCGAAGGCGTCCACCTCGTTCAGCGTCGCCATCGGCAAGACTTGGTCCAAGTCGGACACCTGGACCTACTCGGCGAAGGTCGAGAAGAAGAAGGGCAAGACCCGCGGCCGCCTGATGATGTACCACGAGGCCAAGGGCTTCAGCGTCACGAAGTCCCACCTGGAGCCGAAGTTCGGCGGCGGCTGCAAGAAGGTCAAGAACTGGAAGAAGTCCAACAACGTCGCCCCCGTCAAGAAGAGCAGCAACCTGTGGGGCATCCAGTACAAGTAGTCGGGGCCGTCGGGCACGTACCGTCATGAACAGCGGAGGATGACGGTGCGCCTGCCGGACACGACGCGAAAGCGCCCGGAACCGGCGGGTTCCGGGCGCTTTCGCGTCATTTCGGCCGTACTGCGAAGCCGCTTCGGGCCGTACTACGAAGCCGCGCCGACGATGTCCTTCTCCTCGGCGAAGTGGCACGCCGACTCGTGCGCCGCGTGGGTGTCCGAGCCCTTGAAGCGCTCGGGGACGGCCAGCAGCGGCACCTCCGTGGAGCACTTGTCCTGGGCCTTCCAGCACCGCGTACGGAAGCTGCAGCCCGACGGCGGGTTCGCCGGCGACGGGACGTCACCGGTCAGGATGATCCGCTCGCCGCGCTCACGGGCCTCGGGGTCCGGGACCGGGACCGCCGACAGCAGCGCCTGGGTGTAGGGGTGCGTCGGGTGGTCGTAGATCTCCGTGTCCGTACCGATCTCGGCCATCTTGCCGAGGTACATCACGCCGACCCGGTCGGAGATGTGCCGGACGATCGACAGGTCGTGCGCGATGAAGAGGTAGGAGAGGTTGAACTCGTCCTGGAGCTTCTCCATCAGGTTGATGACCTGCGCCTGCACCGACACGTCGAGCGCGGAGACCGGCTCGTCGCAGACGATGATCTCCGGGTTGAGCGCGAGGCCGCGGGCGATGCCGATGCGCTGGCGCTGGCCGCCGGAGAACTGGTGCGGGTAGCGGTTGATGTACTCCGGGTTGAGGCCGACGACGTCCAGCAGCTCCTGGACCCTGGCCCGCCGGCTGCCCTTCGGGGCCACCTCGGGGTGGATGTCGAAGGGCTCGCCGATGATGTCGCCGACCGTCATACGCGGGTTCAGCGAGGTGTACGGGTCCTGGAACACCATCTGGATGTTCCGGCGGACCGCCTTCAGCGCGCGGCCGGACAGCTTGGTGATGTCCTGGCCCTTGTAGAAGACCTGGCCCGCGGTCGCCGTCTCCAGCATCATCAGCAGCTTGGCGACGGTGGACTTCCCACAGCCGGACTCGCCGACGATGCCGAGGGTCTCGCCCTGGTAGAGGTCGAAGGAGACCCCGTCCACGGCCTTGACCGCGCCGACCTGGCGCTTGAACAGGATGCCCTGGCTCAGCGGGAAGTGCTTGACCAGATTGCGCACCTGGAGGATCGGTTCACCGCGCTCCACCGGTGCCTCGATCGCGGCGACCGCCGCCGTGTCGTCGACGGCGTCGACCGTCACGACCTCGGTGACGTTCGGGGTGGCGTCCATGGAACCGTCCGTCTTGTCGAGCTCAGCCATGGATCGTCTCCTTCCAGAAGTGGCAGGCGCTGCCGCGTCCGGGCAGCTCGCTGCCGTCCTGCTCGGAGACCGGCACCAGGGCCGGGATCTCCGTGCGGCAGATGTCCTCCGCCTTGGGGCAGCGGGGGTTGAAGGCGCAGCCGGACGGGATCTTGAGCAGGTTGGGCGGCAGGCCCTTGATCGCGTAGAGCTCCTGGCCCTTCTGGTCGAGCCGCGGGATCGAGTCGAGCAGACCGCGGGTGTACGGGTGCGCGGGCCGCTTGTACAGCTCGTGCACCGGTGCCGTCTCGACGATCCGGCCCGCGTACATGACCGCGATCTTGTCCGCGACGTCGGCGACCACGCCGAGGTCGTGGGTGATCAGGATCAGGCCCATGTTGAACTCCGTCTGGAGCTCCTTGAGCAGGTCCATGACCTGGGCCTGGACCGTCACGTCGAGCGCGGTGGTCGGCTCGTCCGCGATGATCAGGTCCGGCTCCAGCGCCATCGCCATGGCGATCATGATGCGCTGGCGCATACCGCCGGAGAACTGGTGCGGGTAGTCGTCGACCCGCTGCTTGGCGGCGGGGATCTTGACCCGGTCCATCAGCTCGATGGCCTTGACCTTGGCCTGCTTCTTGGAGAGTCCCTGGTGGACACGGAACATCTCGCCGAGCTGGTAGCCGACCGAGAGCACGGGGTTGAGCGAGGAGAGCGCGTCCTGGAAGATCATCGCGATCTTCTGGCCACGGATCTTCCGCCGCTCCTCGTAGCTCATGGTGAGCATGTCCTGGCCGCGGTAGAGGATCTGGCCCTGCGGGATCTTCCCGGGCGGCATGTCGAGAATGCCCATGATCGCCTGAGCGGTCACGGACTTGCCGGAACCGGACTCACCGAGCACGGCCAGGGTCTCGCCCGAGTCGACGCTGTAGTTCACACCGTTGACGGCCTTGGCGACACCGTCACGCGTGTGGAACTCCACGTGCAGGTCGCGCACTTCGAGGAGTCGGGCGTCGTCCGGCCCCCCGGAGCGGGGCGCCGGGATGTCTGCTGTCTTGTCCATGATGGTCACGTCGTACGCCCTCCTCAGCGCAGCTTCGGGTCGAGGGCGTCGCGGACCGCGTCGCCGAGCATGATGAACGCGAAGACCGTGAGGCTGAGCATTCCTGCCGGGAACAGCAGCGCATGCGGGTTGTCACGGATGGCCTGGCTGCCCTCCGCGATGTCGATGCCCCACGAGATCGTCGGGTCCGCGAGCCCGAGCCCGAGGAACGAGAGCGTCGCCTCGGCCGAGATGTACCCGCCGAGCGCGATGGTGGCCACGACGATCGTCGGGGCGAGCGCGTTGGGAAGGACGTGCCGGAAGAGGATCCGCGTGGTGCCGGCGCCGAGCGCGCGCGCCGCCGTCACGTAGTCCGCCTGCTTCGCGGTGATCACCGAGGCACGCATGACACGGCAGATCGAGGTCCAGCCCAGGAAGGCCAGGGCCAGGATCACCACGTACACCTTGCGGTCGGTGAAGGCGTTCAGGACGACCATCGCACCGAGCAGGAACGGGATGCCGAAGAAGATGTCGGTGACCCGGGAAATGATCGAGTCGAGCCAGCCGCCGAAGTAACCGGCGAGCATGCCCAGCAGACCGCCGACCAGGGTGACCGCGGCGGTCACGCCGACGCCGACCATGATCGAGGCGCGGGTGCCGTAGATGACACGCGAGTAGATCGAGCGTCCCTGACCGTCGTACCCGAACCAGTCGGCCTGGAAGAAGTGCCCCAGCTCCGGCTTGGTCAGGAAGTGGTTGGTCAGGTCGCCGTCGCGCGGGTCCGCACCGGTGAACATCCCCGGGAACGCGGCGATGAGCAGCAGGAGCAGCAGGAGGATCGAGGAGATCCAGAACATCGGGCGGTGGCGCAGGTCGAACCATGCGTCGCCCCAGAGGCTGCGCGGCTTGTCCTGGGTCTTGCCCTTGCCGTCCGCGGCCGTGGCTGCGGCAGCCGCGTCCACCGCCGCTTCGGTCTTGGTCTCGGTGACGTCAGGCATACCGGATCCTCGGGTCCAGGACCGCGTACAGCAGGTCGACGAGCAGGTTGATCACAAGGATGACGAGGACGAAGACCGTGACAACGCCGACGATCGTCGAACCCTCGCGCTGCTGCAGCGCCTTGAAGAGCAGGTTCCCGACACCCTGGACGTTGAAGATGCCCTCGGTCACGACCGCGCCGCCGATGAAGCCGCCGACGTCCGTACCGAGGAAGGTGACGACCGGGATCAGCGAGTTGCGCAGCAGGTGGACACCGACGATGCGGCGTCGCGGCAGGCCCTTGGCCATGGCGGTACGCATGTAGTCGGCGCGCAGGTTCTCCGCGAAGGTGGTGCGGGTCAGCCGTGCCACGTACGCCATGGAGAGCATGGCCAGCACGAAGCCCGGTAGGAACAATTGCGCGTAGTTCGTGGAGTCCTGGACGTTCGGTGCCACCCAGCCGAGCTGGTCCGCGAGGACGAAGCGCGCGAGGTAGCCGAGCACGAACACCGGGATCGAGATGACGATCAGGGTGAAGATCAGCACGCCGGTGTCGGCGGCCTTGCCGGCCCGCAGGCCCGCCCAGGCGCCGAGCCCGATGCCGACGATGATCTCGATGAGCATCGCCACCGCGGTGAGCCGCAGCGTCACCGGGAAGGACTCGGACATCTCGTCGATGACTTGGCGACCACCGAAGGTCTTGCCGAAGTCGCCCTGGAAGAGATTGCCCATGTAGTCGACGTACTGCTTCCACAGGGGCTGGTCGAGTCCGAACTCATGGCGCAGCGACGCGACCTGTGCGGGGTCTGCCGCCTTGTCTCCCCACATCGCCCGGATTGGGTCTCCGGGAAGGATGTGGACCATGAGGAAAATAATCAGAGTGGTCCCGATGAATACCGGGATCATCTGGAGCAGTCGCCTTGCGACGTAACGCCCCATCATGCCTCCATGCCGTGAGGGGTCGGCGATGGCCTTTTCAGAGTGGTCTCCGCCGCGGGGGTGTGGGGGGAGAGCCCCGGGGCCTACGCCTACGGGCCGGTTCCGCCGCCGCCCTCGAAGGGGGGCGGCGGCGGAACCGGCCTTCGGATCCCGATGGTTACTTCTTGGCCTTCACCTGGACGTCGGTGAAGATCGGGTCACCGTCCTGGCCGTAAGGAATCTTGCCGAAGACGTTGACCGACTGGCCCGAGTTGTTCTTGTAGAACCACAGCGGGATGGCCGGCATGTCGTTCTTCAGGAGCTGCTCGGCGTCCTGGTAGAGCTTGACGGTCTCGTCGAGCGTCTTGGCCTTGTCGGCCTTGTCGGCGAGCTTGTCGAACTCCTTGTTGGAGTAGCCCGAGGTGTTACCGGCAGCGGTGGTGCCGTACAGGTCGCGCATGAAGTTCGAGTTGACCGGGTAGTCGAGCACCCAGCCACCGCGGTACATGGACTTGACCTGCTTGTTGTCGCGGGCGTTCAGGTCCGCCTGGAAGTCCGGCTTGGAGTCACCGACGCACTCGACACCGGTGGCCTTGCGGATGCTGTTGCAGACCGCGTCGACCCACGGCTTGTGGGACTGGTCGGCGTTGAACTGGATCGAGATCTTGTTGCCCGGAACGCCGCCGCCTTCCTTGATGAGCTTCTTCGCCTGGGCCGGGTCGAACTTCGTCACGTCGCCGAGGGCACCGGGCTTGTAGCCGAGCACGCCGCGGGCGACGAACGAGTCGGCCGGGGTACGGGTGCCGTGCAGCACGGTCTTGGTGATCGTGTCACGGTCGATGCCCATCGACAGGCCCTGGATGACCTTGGGGTCGATGTCCTTGAACTGCTTGGTGTAGAACGCCGGGACGATCGACTGCACCGCGGAGTACTCGGCGTCGATGGCGCGGTCGCCGAGGTCCTGCTTGTAGCTGGTCAGCGAGGTCGTCGGGACCTGCTCGATCCAGTCGAGGTTGTTCGACCGCAGGTCCGAGTAGGCGGCGTCGGCGGTGGTGTAGTTCTTGAAGTCGATGCCACCGTTCTTGGCCTTGTTCGGGCCCTGGTAACCGTCGAACTTCCGGACCTTGATCAGCTTCTTGTGGTCCCACGAGACGAACTTGTAGGGGCCGTTGCCGATCGGCTTCTGGCCGGCGGCGGCCGGGTCCTTGAAGAAGGACTCGGGCAGCGGCGCCCAGACGTCGTAGCCGAGCTTGTACGCGAAGTACGAGACCGAGCCCTTCAGCGAGATCGTGAAGGTGTTCTCGTCGACGATCTTCAGACCGGACATCTTGTCGGCCTTCGGCGCACCCTTCTCCGGGTGGACGTCGTCGTAGCCCTTGATGTCCTGGAACCAGCTGGAGTTGGTCTGGTTGTTCTTGACGTTGGCCGACCAGTTCCAGGAGTCCACGAAGGACTTGGAGGTGACCGTGGTGCCGTCGTGGAACTTCCAGCCCGGCTTGAGCTTGACGGTCCACACGGACGAGTCCGCGTTGGGCGTCACGGACTCGGCGTTCACGTTCACGAGCTTGCCGGTGCCGGGCTCGTAGTCGACCAGGCCGGAGAAGATCGTGCGCAGGACACGGCTGCCCTGGCTCTCCTTGGCGTTCGCCGGCTGGAGCGGGTTCTGCGGCTCGCTCAGCTGGGCGGTCAGGATCCCGTTCGGGTCCGCCTTGCCGGAGTTCATGCTCTTGTCGCTGCCGCTGTCGCTACCACCACAGGCGGTCGCGGCCAGGGCGATGATGGCCGCTCCCGCGACCCACTTGGCGCTCTTGGCACCACGCATGGGTTTCCTCCTCATGAGTCCACTTTTGACTACAAGAAGGGCACTGGAGTTGATACACCGACACCCCTGACGGTGATCGTTTCAGTGCCCCTAGTGTGCTCGTGAGTCGGCACTCCCCACAGTGCGTGACCCATTGACCCGAGCTCAATGGAGCCAACTATTAAGTACGACCGGGCTGTAAACCACACTTAAGGGGTCTCGTTTTGACAACATCAAGGAATCGCGATTGCCCGAAATCCGGACAAAGCGATCCCAGACAGACACGCTCGAAACGGACCGTTAACGCAGCTTTCGGAGAGCGACGATCGATATGCGGACGGATCGCCGAAGAAAACCACTGGACAACGGCGTAATGGGCCTGCCAAAAAGCACCCATCTACTTCCGGCCGGTTGCTGATGCACATGGATACGTCCGGACGCCTCGTCAGGCCATCGCACAACGGGGCCCGGCCCCCCGTCAACTGACGGAGGGCCGGGCCTCGTTGCACGTGCCGCCGCGCTCGGCGCGGCGTCGGATCAGCGCTTGGCGCGCGACGCGGCGCGGCCGCGCTCCTTCTGGTCGAGGACGACCTTGCGGATACGGACCGTCTCCGGGGTCACCTCGATGCACTCGTCCTCGCGGCAGAACTCCAGGGACTGCTCCAGCGAGAGCTTGCGGGCCGGCACCACGTTCTCCGTGGTGTCGGCGGAAGCCGCACGCATGTTGGTGAGCTTCTTCTCCTTGGTGATGTTCACGTCCATGTCATCGGCGCGGGAGTTCTCGCCGACGATCATGCCCTCGTAGACCTCGGTGCCGGCCTCGGTGAAGATGACACCGCGCTCCTGGAGGTTGACCATGGCGAACGGCGTCACGGAACCCGAGCGGTCGGCGACCAGCGAGCCGTTGTGCCGGGTGCGCAGCTCGCCGAACCACGGCTCGTGGCCCTCGAAGATGGAGTGCGCGATACCCGTACCGCGGGTCTGCGTCAGGAACTCCGTACGGAAGCCGATGAGGCCGCGGGACGGAACGATCCACTCCATGCGGACCCAGCCCGAACCGTGGTTCGTCATCGTCTCCATGCGGCCCTTGCGGGTCGCCATCAGCTGGGTGATCGCGCCGAGGTGCTCCTCGGGGGAGTCGATCGTCATGCGCTCGATCGGCTCGTGCGTCTTGCCGTCGATCTGCTTGGTGACGACCTCCGGCTTGCCGACCGTGAGCTCGAAGCCCTCACGGCGCATCTGCTCGACGAGGATGGCCAGCGCGAGCTCACCGCGGCCCTGGACCTCCCAGGCGTCGGGGCGCTCGGTGTCCAGGACGCGGAGCGAGACGTTACCGATCAGCTCGCGGTCCAGGCGGTCCTTCACCTGGCGGGCGGTGACCTTGTGGCCCTTGCCGCCCTTGCCGACCAGCGGCGAGGTGTTGGTACCGATGGTCATCGAGATGGCCGGCTCGTCGACCGTGATCAGCGGCAGCGCGATCGGGTTCTCGGGGTCGGCCAGGGTCTCGCCGATCATGATGTCCGGGATACCGGCGATGGCGCAGATGTCGCCCGGGCCCGCCTTCTCGGCCGGCTTGCGGGTGAGCGCCTCGGTCATCATCAGCTCGGTGATGCGGACGTTGGACATCGTGCCGTCACGCTTGATCCAGGCGACGGTCTGGCCCTTGCGCAGCTCGCCCTGCTCGACGCGGCAGAGCGCGATACGGCCGAGGAAGTTGTCGGCGTCCAGGTTGGTGACGTGGGCCTGGAGCGGGGCGGCCTCGTCGTACTCCGGGGCCGGGACGTGCGCCAGGATCGTGGAGAAGAACGGCTCCAGGTTGTCGCTGTCGGCCGGGACGGTGCCGTCCTCCGGCTTGGTCAGCGAGGCGACGCCGTCACGGGCGCAGGCGTAGACGATCGGGAACTCGATCTGGTCCTCGTCCGCGTCCAGGTCCAGGAAGAGGTCGTACGTCTCGTCGACGACCTCGGCGATCCGGGAGTCCGGGCGGTCGGTCTTGTTGATGCAGAGGATGACCGGCATCTTCGCGGAGAGCGCCTTGCGCAGCACGAAGCGGGTCTGCGGGAGCGGGCCCTCGGAGGCGTCGACCAGCAGCACGACCGCGTCGACCATCGACAGACCGCGCTCGACCTCGCCGCCGAAGTCGGCGTGGCCGGGGGTGTCGATGATGTTGATCGTGATCGGGTCCCCGCCGTCCTTGGGGTGATACTTCACCGCCGTGTTCTTGGCGAGGATCGTGATGCCCTTCTCACGCTCCAGGTCGTTCGAGTCCATCATGCGGTCGTCGAGGTGCTCGGCGGCGTGCGCGGCGAAGGCGCCGGCCTGCTTGAGCATGGCGTCGACCAGCGTGGTCTTGCCGTGGTCGACGTGGGCGACGATGGCTACGTTACGGATGTCGTGGCGCGTGGGCATGGGTGGCTTGCGCTTCTCTCGGATCGTGGGATCAGGCGTCTAAGTCGGTCTCAAGTCCTCGTACGCCCGCCGGGCGGACACGCCACGGCTCGTCCAATGGTACGGGGCTGGCGCCGCCGCGGCTTCCCGGGCAAGTTTTACCGGCCCCGGGACGGGCCTCCGCCCGCTCCGCCGGGCCGGCGTGGACGACGGACGCACCGAGCGGGAACGCGTGCGGATCCGGCGGCGAAGGCCCGCGTCCGCCTCGCGTTCGCGCCCCCGCGGCCGGTTCTTCCGGAGAATTTCACCGGCGTCATGACCAGGGTCCCGCGGGCGGAGACGACGGAGGCGGACACGGGACCTGCGGGGCTTCGGAGGTGGGGCTCCGAAGCGGAATCTCCGAGAGGCCGGAGCAGGGGCTCCGGGGTGGGGGTCTCAGAGGTGG
This sequence comes from Streptomyces sp. NBC_00012, assembly GCF_045040875.1. Taxonomy (NCBI): domain Bacteria; kingdom Bacillati; phylum Actinomycetota; class Actinomycetes; order Kitasatosporales; family Streptomycetaceae; genus Streptomyces; species Streptomyces sp. NBC_00012. The sequence goes on from NZ_CP108309.1 coordinate 3,206,732, forward strand.
GGGGATCGAGCGGCCACCCGGGTCAACGGGTAGCGACGACCTTGCCCGCCGGGCAAGCCGGCGGGCAAGGGATTTGAGCCAGTTCTGAGCTTCCGGTCCTCTTCTGACCTGCTACTTCTCCTTGCTCGCCGGGGCTCCGGCGGCCTGTGGCTTCTTGAAACCGATGTCCTGGTAGTGGGGCGCCCCGAAGCCGAAGGCGCCGACGTTCGCCAGCTTCCTGTTCGCCGCCACCAGCTGCGGGCGCTGGTAGAGCGGAATCGACGCGGCGGCGGCCCAGATCCGGGCGTCGGCCTGCTTCATCAGGTCCTGGGCGGTGCCTTCGTCCAGCTCCGAGGCCGCCCGGTCGAAGAGCTGGTCGATGTGGTCGGTCCCGACGCGGGTGTAGTTCTGCTCGACCAGCAGCGAGCCGTCGGTGGCGGGCACCGGCTTGGCGAAGATCGGGCGGTCGTCGGTGGCCGGGTAGGCGGTCGCGGGCCAGGAGTACAGGGCCAGGTCGTAGTCGCCGGAGGCGATGTGGTCCTTGAAGTAGCTCTCGTCGGGGACCTTGGTGATCTCCGTGCGGATGCCGACCGATTCGAGCATCGCCGAGATCTTGTCCCCGACACTGCGCAGCGGCTCCGACCCGGGACCGGACGGCAGGACGAAGCGCAGGGTCAGCGGTTTGCCGTCCTTGCCGAGCGGACCGCGGCGCCCGTCGGCCGCCGGGGCGGGGGCCGCGGTGCCCGCGGGGGCGTACGCACCGGCCGCGCCGCCCGGCCGCTTGTCCTGGGCGGCGGCCCTGGCGGGCGCGTCCTCGGACGCGCCCGACCCGGAGAGGTGGCCGGCCTGGCGCAGCAGCGCGGAGCTGTGGAACGCGGCGGCGGGGGCGGGGGCGAGTACGTGGGTGGTGCCGCCCGCCGGGTCGCCGTCGCCGGGCTTGTCGTCGTCGCCGACGATGTAGAGGCCGTCGTGGGCATCGGGTTCGGGCCGCTCCGCGCCGTCGCCGGTCTTGCCGTCCGTACTGCTCGCCTTCCCGGCAGCCGCGCCCGCGCCCTTCTTCTCCGCGTCCTTCTCGGCGGCCGCGCCCGCACCCTTCTTCTCCGCGTCCTTCTCGGCGGCCGCGCCCGCACCCTTCTTCTCCGCGTCCTTCTCGGCGGCCGCGCCCGCACCCTTCTTCTCCGCGTCCTTCTCGGCGGCCGCGCCCGCACCCTTCTTCTCCGCGTCCTTCTTGCCGGCCTCGCTGCCCGCCTTGGTGCCGTCCGACTTCTTGACCGCGCCCTCCGGCGTCCAGCCCGCGTCGGCCAGCAGCGCCTGCGCCTCCTCGGTGTCCTGGCCGCCCAGCGCGTCGCTGCTGTCCTTGTACGCCGGCTGCCCGGCCAGCGCCAGGTGGCTGCCGAGCGGCCGCGCGGGCAGGCCGAGCGGCTTGAGTACGGTGTCGACGAGTTCCTGGCGGTTCAGTGCGCGGGCCACCGCCCGGCGCACCCGGTCGTCGGCGAGCGGTCCTGACTCACCGTTCAGCGCCAGCTGGGTGTAGGCGGGCTCCAGCGACTTGCGCACCGCATAGGCGCGCAGCCCGGCCTGCTCGGTGGCGTACACCTGGGCGGCGGCCCGGTTCTTCTCCCTGGCGGTCCGCGCGGCGGCCGCTGCCTCGGCGTTCGAACCGTGCGCAACGGCCCAGGAGCGCAGTGCCGCGGCCGGGCCCTCCTGGGCGCCGGGCGCCTGTGCGCCGGGCCCTTGTGCGCCGGGCCCCTGGGCGAGCGGCTGCCCGCCGGCGCCCTTGCCGCCGGCCGCCTGGGCGATCCGGTGGGCCGCCGCCGCGTCGATGTCGGCCACGTCGACCTTGCCCGCGGCCAGGGCCTCGGTCCGGTTCTGCGGGGCGACGGCCCGGAAGACCAGTGAGTCGAGCTTGGCCCGGCCTCCCCACCAGTGCGGGTTGCGGACCAGCGTGACCTCGCCGGCCTTCTTGTCCACACCGCCCAGCCGGAACGGTCCCGCGGTGGCCTTGAGCGTGATCCGGGCTCCGTCGTTGAAGGCGTCCGGGGAACCGGTCACGTCCTTCGGGTAGAGCGGGGAGAACAACGAGCGCCAGTCCGCGTACGGCTTGGCGAAGGTGACCCGTACCTCCAGGTCGTCGGCGCCGCGCTCGATCTTCTCGATGCGGTCGTAGCCGGCATTGCGGGCGGTCCAGAACGCCGAGTCCTTGCCGCTCAGCGCCCGCCACTGCGCGACGAAATCGGAGGCCCCGATCTCCCGGCCGTCGCTCCACACCGCCTGCTGGCCGAGCCGGTAGAGCACCACCTGCCTGGGCTCGCTCTCGACCACCTTCGCGGACTTCAGATAGTCCGGGTTGAGCTGCGGCCTGCCCCTGGCGTCGAGTGGGAAGAGCGTCGGCAGCAGGGCGCCGGCGATCCGGGTGGTGGTGCTGTCGGCATCCGCCTGGAAGGCGTTGAGGGTGGTGGGCACGGCATCGATGGCCCAGTTGACCGTCCCGCCCTCCGCGACCATGTTCCGGGCGGCGACCGCGATGTCCTGGGGGGCCGTCGCACCACTCGCGTCACTGCCGTCGGAGCTGCAGCCGGCGAGCACCGGGAGCGTCAGCACGCCCGTCGTGAGGAGCGCGAGGGAGCGGCGCTTTCGGGCCGTCCCCCGCGGGACGCCGACGTGGGACATGGCTGATACCTCCGGGGCCGGCCCGACCCACCCGTCCGCGAGGGTGCGCCGGATTGTGCGTTTCTGGTGGCATATGCAGTTGATCACACCGATTTCGTCCACCCACTGAAAGCGCCCCCGCGCGAGCGGCGGCGCAGACACGGCGCGAGGGCCCCGAACCTCACCCGTGCGGCGCAACGCCCCGGTCGGCCGCCGCTCCGTACGGCAGCCGCCCGGCCCCGGGAGACTGAGACCCGGCCGCCCCGGGAAAGAAAGGACCGGCCGACCCCGGAAGACCGGGGACCGGCCGGCCGCGGTGATCAGCCGAGCAGCTTGATGATCGCCTCCGTCGTGTCCGTCTCACCCAGGCGCGGGAAGATCCTCTCCACGCTGTTGCGGTGGGTGTCGGCGTCCATGTCGGTGACCGCGTCCGTGGCGATCGTGACGTGGTAGCCGTACTCGTGCGCCGAGCGGGCGGTGGACTCGACGCCGATGCCGGTCGCGATGCCGGTGAGGACGAGCTGGGTGACGCCGGCGCGGCGCAGCCGGAGGTCGAGGTCGGTGCCGTGGAAGGCGCCCCAGGTGCGCTTGGTGACCACGATGTCGCCCTCGCGCGGGCCGAGCTCGGGCACGATATCCGCCCAGTCGGCGGCCGGCCGGCCGCCGGACCCCGCGGATGCCTCGTTGCGGCCGGGGGCGCCGTCGACGACATGGACCAGGACGACCGGGAGGCCCTTGGCGCGGAAGGCATCGGCGAGGGCGACGGAGTTGGCGACGACGCCTGCGGCGGGGTGGGGGGCGGTCTCCCGGGAGACGATGCCCTTCTGGAGGTCGATGACGACCAGGGCGGTCCTCGGGTCCAGGGTGGTGGCGGTCATGGTGGTGCTCCTGTGCGATGGCGGGAACGGTGGGAATGCGCGGTGGATACGGGGCCGGGACGGGGCGGCCCACGGGTGCGGGCGGCTGCCCGGCGCGCCGGGAGCCGGTGGCCTCACTTCCCGGTCAGCCGGTCGATCAGCTCGGTGGCCTCGGCCACGGTGCGCCGCTCGGCCCCGTCGAGCCCGGCCGCGATGGCCTCGGCGAGCCAGTCGTGCTTGGCGGCCCGGACCTCGGCGAGCGAAGCGGCCCCGGCCTCCGTGAGCGACATCACCGCCTTGCGGCCGTCGGCCGGATCCGGTGCGCGCGCCACGAGCCCCTGGCTCTCCAGCGCACCGAGGGTCAGCCGCATGGACTGCGGACGCACGTACTCCGCGCGGGCCAGCGCGGCCGTGGTGGCCGGCCCCTCGCGGTCCAGGCGGGCGAGCACCGAGCGCTGCGTCGGTGTGAGCAGGCCGCCCGATGACGTGCTGCGCAGCCGCCGCAGCAACCGGCCGACCACGGCGGTGAGCTGTGTCGCAAGCTGCTCGGCATCCGGCTCGACGAACGGGGCCGCGCGACGCCCGGCGGGGGTGGTTCCAGTCGGTTCCGGCATGCCCCCAACGTAAAAGGTGCACAGAGCAACTTGCAAGGTTACCTGTCTTCTTTCGAGCGGTCTTGCCCGTCACGCGGCCCGCGATCTAGGGTGAATGCGCTTTCAGAAGAGGGTCGGTACATGCAACAGCAGGTGCTTCGGTACGGAACAAGAAGCGGACGGTCGGTCGAGTGAGCGCCCCCACGGTGTACGACGTCGCCGAGCGGTCGGGCGTCTCCATTGCCACGGTCTCGCGGGTCTACCGCACCCCCGATTCGGTACGCGCCCAGACCCGTGAGCGGGTCCTCGAAGCCGCCCGCCAGCTCGGTTACGTACCCAGCGGGAATGCCCGCGGCCTGGCCAGCCGGACCACCGGCGTACTGGGTCTCTGCTTCCCCGATATGGCCGATCCCGACGCCGAGGCCGACGCGGAGGCCGACAGCGACGCCGACGACGCGGTGATGCTCTACTCCGACCAGATCATCCGCGGCATGGAGCGGGCGGCGCGCCGGCACGGCTACGCGCTGCTGATCGCCGCCTCGCTGGAGGGCGGACCGGAGAGCGTCGCGAAGGTCGCGGGACGGGTCGACGGCTTCGCCGTACTGGCGCGGACCGTGCCGACCGAGGACCTCGAAGTGATATCGCGCCGGCTGCCGGTGGTGATGCTCGCCGGGCCCCGCGAGATCGACCACCTCGACCACATCGTCGTCGCCAACGCCGACGGCGAGCGCGAACTGGCCCGCCACCTGATCGGGGACCACGGGCTGCGCAGGCTCGCCTTCGTCGGCGGCGAGGCCGAGTCGCCGGACGCCGAGGCGCGGTTCCTCGGTTTCCGGCAGGCGTGCCGCGACGCCGGACTGCCGGTGCCGGACGCGCCCGATCTGCGGGCCGAGATGATGACGCAGGCCGAGGGCGCACGGGCGGCGGAAGCGCTGCTCGACCGGCCCGGCGAACGGCCGCAGGGGGTGCTCTTCGCCAACGACCAGATGGCGGTGGGCGCGCTGCGGGCGCTGGAGCGGCGCGGGGTGCGGGTGCCCGAGGACATCGCGGTGACCGGCTTCGACGGGATTCCGCTGAGCCGGATCGTCCGGCCGCCGCTGACGACCGTACGCCAGCCGATCCGCCAACTCGGCGAGCAGGCAGTCGAGTTGCTGGTCCAGCGGCTGGGCAACAGCGGCAGCGAGCCGGTGTCGCTGATGCTCCCGGTGTCCCTGATCCGCCGCGCCAGCTGCGGCTGCGGCTGACGGGATCGGCCGGCCGGGCGGCCCCGTACCACCGCCCGGCGCCACTCCCCCGCGCCACCACCCCGCCACACCACCGCCCGGCCGCCTCCCGAAGGCGTCACCGCACCGCCTCGCGGCCCGGCGTCACCGCCCCAGCCGCGCTCCGAAGAACCGTCGCCGGGCCGCCTGGAGCTCCGCCACCTCGGCCGCCGTTCCCTCGTACTCGAAGTGCCCCGCGTCCAGCACGTGCAGCTCGTGCTCACCGGCCAGCGCGTTGTGCACGGCGAACTGCCCCGGCGGCGGCACCGAGGGGTCGAAGAGCGCCGCGGCCACCAGGGTGGGCGTCTCCAGCCGCGTCGCGGCCGTGGCGGCGTCGAAGTACGGCAGCACCTCGGTGACCTCGGGGTGGCCTTGGTGGTGGGCCCGCACCGACTCGCCGCTGCCGATGCACTGCAGGGTGAGCCGCAAGGGATGGTTGCCGAAGGTCGGCACCGTCAGCTGCGCGGCCCCGAACCGGTCGTCCCAGGGCAGCGCGAGTGCGCCCAGCCCGCCGCCGAAGCTCTCCCCGAGGTAGCCCAGCCCGGGGCCGCCCTCCCCCGGCGCCAGTTCCGGCACCAGCTCGTGCAGCGCCGACGCCGCGCACCACAGGTCCGCCACGCAGTCGCCGATGACATACGTGTCGCGCGACTCGATGCCGTGCAGCACATGCGCGGCGGACACGTCCGGGATGCCCGGGTGCAGTCCGCGCGACTTCATGCCCCGTACGCACGGCAGGATCGCCGCGGCCCGGGGCAGCGGCAGCGGCACGTCGGGGCCCGGCTGCTCGCGGCCGCCGTAGCCGTGCCCGATGACGAATCCGTACTCCGCAGCTCCCTCGACGGGCAGCGCCACCCAGCCGCCGAGCCGCACCCCGCCCACCGAGGTGAAGGTCACACCGTGGATCCGCACCCCGTCGCGCTCCTCCTCCGGCGGGCCGAGCTCCGGCTCCGTGGCGACCTTGCGGGCCTCCCGGTGGCGGTCCCGCCAGAAGGCGTCGAAATCGTCCGGAGCGGCGGGAGCCGGGACGCTCAGCAGGTCCTGGAGCGTATAGCCGTACGCGGGATCGAAGGGGAAGTCATGTTCGAACGAAGCCATGAGCACGACCGTAACGGTCCCGGCCCCGGCGGCACAGTCCTTGATCATCGGTGGACGGCCAGCGAAATCGGTCACATCATCCCCAATTTCACAATTGGCATACTTACCGTGCAAGTTGAACATTCAGATGTCCAGCACGTTGCACGAGTGTGACCTAGCACCCTCTTGCGGATTCCCGAATGTCTGCCGCAGAGTGATGTATGCGCTTACAGGCAGCGCATACATCAGGATTGCTCAAGGAGGAGCCCTCCATGCCCCGCACCGCCAGAAACGCCTCGATCGGTATCGCTGTCGCCGCCGCGCTCACGCTCGGCCTGACCGCTTGCGGCAGCTCCGGCGACGACGTCGCCGCGGACAAGAAGCAGACGCTCACCGTCTGGGCCATGGGGGCCGAGGGCGAGAAGCTCGCGGATGTGGCCAAGGTCTACGAGAAGGCCAACCCGAACATCACCGTCAAGGTGACCCCGGTCGGCTGGGACGTCGCCCACCAGAAGCTGGTCTCCGCGGCCGCCGCCGGCACCCTGCCGGACGTGGCGCAAATGGGCGGCAGCTACATGGGCGAGTTCGCCGAGCTCGGTGTGCTGGAGCCGGTCGACACCAAGACCTTCGACGAGAAGGACTTCTTCCAGTCCGGCTGGAAGCAGGGCGAGGTGGACGGCCAGGCCTACGGCGTGCCGTGGTACGTCGACACCCGCGTCCTGTACTACCGCACCGACCTGGCCGAGAAGGCCGGCGTCACCAAGGCTCCGACCGACTGGAAGGAGATGCAGGACCTCGCCTCGGCCTACCAGAAGAAGGCCGAAACCAAGTGGGGCCTGTCCATCCAGCCCAGCGGCCTGGACACAGTGCAGAACTTCTACTCCTTCCTGTACTCGGCCGGCGGCGAGATCGTCAACGACAAGGGCGAGGCCGTCATCGACAGCCCCGAGGCCGTCAAGGCGCTCAAGGAGTACGGCTCGTACTTCGACAAGGGGCTCTCCAACAAGTCCGTGCAGCCCGGCTACGACGTGGTGAAGGACTTCGGCAACGGCCGCGTCCCGATGTTCTTCGGCGGTCCCTGGCACGTCACCCTGCTGAACGAGGGCCAGCCGCAGATCAAGGGCAAGTGGGCCGTGGCCAACGTGCCCGCCGACAAGGCCTCCGCCTCCATGGCCGGCGGTTCCTCCCTGGTGATCTCCAAGGACAGCGAGCACAAGGCCGCCGCCACCGAGTTCATCAAGTACCTGACGGACACCAAGGGCCAGGCCGACTGGTACGAGCGCACCAAGGACCTGCCGGCCAACACCGCCGCCTGGACCTCCGGCGACCTCGCCGACGACACCAACCTCCAGGTGTTCAAGAAGCAGATGGACACCGCCAAGGCATCCCCGTCGCTGTCCAACTGGACGGAGATCACCGACAAGGTCGACCAGGCCATCGCCAAGGTCACCCAGGGCAAGGCGTCCGCCGAGGACGCGCTCAAGACGGCCCAGTCCCAAATCGAAGGCCTTCTGAAGTAGTCGAAGGCCGGATGAAGTAGGAGTCATGCGCACCATGACCGCAAAGGCCGCGGAGTCGGCCAAGGCGCAGGCCGGGCCGGGGGCCTCCGGGTCCCCGGCCACCGGGCCCGCGGGTCGCCGGGGCGGCAAGAAGGCCTCGATGGGCGTGCAGAACGTGGCCGGCTGGCTGTTCTCCACCCCCTTCCTCGTCCTCTTCCTCGTCTTCATGGCGTTCCCGATCGTCGCCACGCTGGTGATGAGCTTCACCGACTTCGGGCTGCGCAACGTGACGCACCCGCTGGACGCGAACTTCATCGGCTTCGAGAACTACGTCAAGCTGTTCAGCGACGAGAAGTTCCTCAAGTCGCTTTTCAACACGGCGTACTTCGTGGTGATCGGCGTCCCGCTGACGATCGGCCTCGGTCTGGTCGTCGCCGTACTGCTGAACAACGGCATCGACCGGGCGCGGACCTTCTTTCGCGTCGGCTTCTACGCCCCGGTGGTCACGACCATCGTCGCGGTTGCCGTGGTCTGGCGGTTCGTGCTCGACCCGAGCGACGGGCTCATCGCGGGGCTCTTCTCCGAAGTGGGGCTCACCTCGCCCGACTTCCTGGGCTCCGAGAAGCTCGCCATGCCGTCGATGATCGCGATGGCGGTCTGGCGCAACCTCGGCACGGTCATGGTGCTCTTCATCGCCGGTCTGCAGGCCATCCCCACCGAGGTGCGGGAGGCCGCGCGGCTGGACGGCGCCGGTGTCTGGCAGGAGTTCAAGGGCATCACCGTGCCACTGCTGCGGCCCACGCTGCTCTACGCCACGGTGATCACGACCATCGGTTATCTCAACGTCTTCGAGGAGCCGTTCGTGATGACCCAGGGCGGTCCCTCGGACTCCACGCTCACCGTCTCGCTGAACATGTACCGCGAGGGCTTCAACTTCTTCCACATGGGCTATGCGAGCGCCATGGCGTATGTCCTCTTCGTGGTGATCATGGGCATCACGGTGCTCCAGCTCCGACTGCTGAAGGACAACACGAAATGAGCGCCACCAGTGCACCGGGCGCCGTCTCGACGGCGCCGTCGAAGAAGCCCGGCGACACGCCGCCGTCCGCACCGAAGAAGACCCGCAACCCGAAGCGCGTCCTGGTCTACGTCCTGCTGTCGGCCGGCCTGCTGATCATGTCGGCGCCGTTCCTGTGGATGGCCCTCTCGGCCTTCAAGACACAACAGGAACTGACGGCCAGCCCGCCCGTGTGGATCCCGACCGAGTGGACCCTGGAGAACTTCCGGGAGCTGCTCGACAAGCTCGATCTGCCGCTGTACTTCATGAACTCGGTGATCGTGGCGGTGCTGGTCACCGTCTCGAACCTGGTGTTCTGCTCGATGCTCGGGTACGCACTGGCCAAGCTGAACTTCGCCGGCCGCAACAAGATCTTCGGCCTGGTCCTCGGCGCCCTGATGGTGCCGGGCAACCTGATGCTGCTGCCGCTGTTCGTGCTGATGAGCAAGCTGCACCTGATCGACTCGTACGCCGGTCTGGTGCTGCCGTTCGCCGCCGGAGCCTTCGGAGTCTTCCTGATGCGGCAGTTCATGCAGTCGATCCCGGACGAGCTGCTGGAAGCGGCCCGGATGGACGGCGCCGGTGAGTGGTACATCTTCTGGCGGATCGTGATGCCGCTGGTGAAGCCCGCTCTGGCGACGCTCTCGATCTTCACCTTCCTGGGTTCCTGGAACAACTTCGTCTGGCCGCTCATCGCGACCAACGACCCCGACAAGTACACCCTGCCGGTCGCCCTGGCCACCTTCGCCACCGACCCCAACAAGGCGGGCGGCTCCAACGGCATGCTGATGGCCGGCTCCCTGCTGGTCGTCCTGCCCGTCCTGATCCTGTTCATCGCGCTCCAACGGCACTTCACCCAGGGCATCGCCACGGCCGGCATGAAGTAGCCCGCCCGGCAGCCCCACCGAAACGTACGGGGCCGCGGCCCCACACTCCGCGGCCACACCCCTTCATCACCAGAGAGACAGTTTGCGATGACGCACACCCAGGTACCGTTCCCCGACAACTTCCTGTGGGGCGCCTCCACGGCCGCCCACCAGATCGAGGGCAACAACACCAACAGCGACTGGTGGGTCAAGGAGCACGCCGCGGGCACCCACATCCAGGAGCCCAGCCTGGACGCCTGCGACAGCTACCACCGCTGGCACGAGGACATGGACGTGCTGGCCGGTCTGGGCTTCACCGACTACCGGTTCTCCATCGAGTGGGCGCGCATCGAGCCGGCCGAGGGCCGCTTCTCCCGCGCCGAGCTCGCCCACTACCGCCGCATGGTCGAGGGCGCCATCGAGCGCGGCCTGCGCCCCATGATCACCCTGCACCACTTCACCGTGCCGCAGTGGTTCGAGGCGCGCGGCGGCTGGACCGCCGAGGGCGCGACCGAGCTCTTCGCGCGTTACGTCGCGGCCTGCGCGCCGGTGATCGCCGAGGGCGTCAGCCACGTCTGCACCATCAACGAGCCGAACATGATCGCCGTCATGGCCGGCCAGGCCAAGCGGGGCGACAACAGCTTCCCGCCGGCCGGACTGCCGACCCCCGACGACGAGACCACCGAGGCCGTCATCGCCGCCCACCACGCGGCCGTCAAGGAGGTCCGGGCGATCAACCCCGGCATCCAGGTCGGCTGGACCATCGCCAACCAGGTCTACCAGGCCCTGCCCGGCGCCGAGGAGGTCACCGCGGCCTACCGTCACCCCCGCGAGGACGTCTTCATCGAGGCCGCCCGCGGCGACGACTGGATCGGTGTGCAGTCCTACACCCGGACCAAGATCGGCACCGACGGCCCGATACCCACCGCCGACGGCGTCGAGCGCACCCTCACGCAGTGGGAGTACTACCCCTCCGCCGTCGGCTACGCGCTGCGCCACACCGCCGAGGTCCTCGGCAACGACGTGCCGCTGATCGTCACCGAGAACGGCATCGCCACCGACGTCGACAGCCGCCGGGTCGACTACTACACCGGCGCCCTGAACGAGGTCGCGTCCGCGATCCAGGACGGCCTGAACGTCCAGGGCTACCTGGCCTGGAGCGCGCTCGACAACTACGAGTGGGGCTCCTACAAGCCCACCTTCGGCCTGATCGGCTGGGACCCGGAGACCTTCGAGCGGCTGCCCAAGCCGTCCGCCGTCTGGCTGGGCGAGATGGGCCGCACCCGCGCCCTGCCGCGCATCGCCGACTGACGTCGGCCCCCGAGCCGGCCGATGCCGGCTCCCCCCGACCGGGAGCCACCTGACGGCTCCCGCCCGCACGGGAACCGGAGGCACCTGACGGACGCCGGTTCCCGTGCAGCAGGGCCTTTCGGGCCCTGTGCCCGCGTGCGGTGCCGCTCGTGTCCAGCCCTGCTCACGTGCGGCGGCGCACGCGGGTGCCGTACGCGGCACGGCGCCCCGCGCCCACGATCACGACCGACGAACGAAATCCGCCCACCGCACAGCCGGTGGCTCTTCTTCGAGGGGTTCTGATGGACCGTCGTACGTTTCTCACCGCAGCGGGAACAGGGGCCGCCGCCCTGTCGCTGGGAGCCGTGACCGCTTCCCCGGCGGGCGCCGCCCAGCCGGTGCGCGGCTCGCACGCGCCGCTGCTGCTGCGCTGGTTCCGCGACACGTATCGCTCGATCGAGGCCATGACGACGGACTTCGGTCTCGCCGTCGACAAGATCGATGTCAGCGGACCCGGCGCCCCCGTCCAGTCGCGTCAGACCTCCCCCACCAACATCGGCTGCGGCCTCTGGTCGACGGTGGCCGCCGCCGGGCTCGGGGTGATCGACGACGACACGATGCGCCGACGGCTGGAGCACACCGTGCGGGCCGTCGAGAAGCTGGAGCGCCACCACGGCTTCTGGCTCAACTGGTACGACGCGCACGACGGTTCGGTCCTCACCCAGTGGCCCGGCACCGGTGATCCGGTCCGCCCGTTCCTCTCCTCCGTCGACAATGCCTGGCTGGTCACCGGCCTGCGCATCGCCGCCGACGCCGCGCCCGCACTGGGCCCCCGCATCGCCCGCATCCTGGCCACCGCCGACTGGTCGTACTACTACACGCCGTACGACCCCGCCGACCCGGTCGCCGGCCCCGGCCAGCTGCGCGGCGGGTTCTGGCCCGACACCGAGGAGCCCACCGGGCACCACTACGGCGCGCTCAACACCGAGCCCCGGATGGCCAGTTACCTGGGCATCGCGGACGGCTCGCTGCCCGCCGACCACTACTGGCACCTGCTGCGCACGATGCTGCCCGAGCACGGGCAGGAGCAGTACCCCCAGGGCAGTTACGTCGCCATGGACGGCGTACGCGTCTGGCAGGGGCACTACACCCATCGCGGCCGGAAGATCGTGCCCACCTGGGGCGGGTCGATGTTCGAGGCCCTGATGGTGCCGCTGTTCGTGCCGGAGGCGGAGTGGTCGCCGAGGTCCTGGGGCCTCACCCACCACCGTTACGTCCGCAGCCAGATCGAGCACGGCATGGAGGAGGCGGGGTACGGGTACTGGGGCTTCTCCCCCGCCAACATCCCCGAAGGCGGCTACCAGGAGTACGGCGTCGACGCGATCGGCATGCAGATCGACGGCTACGCCTCCAACACCGACCGCACGTACACCGAGGACGGCCGGCCGCTGCCGCCCGCCTCGGCGTTCACCAACGGTGTCGTCACCCCGCACGCCTCCTTCCTCGCGCTGCCCTACGCGCCGGACGAGGCGATCGCCAACCTGCGCGCGCTCGACCGCGATTTCGGCGCCTACCACGCCGGATACGGGTTCCGGGACTCGGTCAACGTCGATACCGGCCGGGTCAGCGACTACCTGCTCGCGCTCGACCAGGGCATGATCGCCGCGGCACTGGCCCAGGCGATCCGCCCGGGTCTGCTGCAACGGCCGTTCCGGACCGGCGGGTTCCGGTCGAAGGTGCGGCCGCTGCTCGCCAAGGAGCGGTTCTCCATCTGAACCGCCTCGTAGCGTGGCGGCGTACCGGTCCGGGGCGGAGTGCTCGGGGCCCGGCCCCGGCCCGGTACGCCGTCGCTCAGTTCCAGCCCGCTCGGTACGCCGCCCAGTCGCCCTCGCGGGCCGCGAAGTCGACGTAGAGCGCGACCCCGAAGCGTTCACGGCCCCGGTCGGTGCGTCCCAGTCCCAGTCGGGTGCCCCGGACCGCGGCCGTGACCGTCTCGGCCGACTCGTGGTGTCCGAGGTCGTCCTCGTGGAAGAACGGCAGTCCCATCAGCAGATCGGTGTCCTTCGGCGTCACTTCGAGGGCGAGCGCCGTCTGCTGGGCGACATAGCCGCCGAACATCCCCTCCAGTGGCATCCAGGTGTCGTACGACATGACGGCGATCTGGTCGACCCGGCGCGCGACCTGGCCGAAGAACTTCTGCGACCACCACTTCTCGCTGCCGCCGCTGACCACACCGATCACCCGGTGCGCCGCGGGCAGCGGGTCGATCTGGTGGGCGGCGACCGACAGCTGTGCCCGGCGTGACCTGGTGAGCGCTCGCAGGTCGTCGAGGAGCGAGAGGTAGTGGCGGTCGCCGGAGTGCAGCGGCTCCAGGTCGAAGTGGACGCCGTCGAACCCGGCGTCCAGGATCTGCCGGGCCGACGCGACCACGGCGGTGCGGGACGCGGCCCGCTCCAGGCGCAGCCCGTCGGGCCCCTCGGTGGCCAGTACGTCGCCGAGCCAGGCCTGGACCCGGATGCCGGGCAGGGTGCGGTGCACTGCGTCGATCAGCCACCGGGCCCGGGGGTAGCGGTCGGCGGGCAGGCTGCCGTCGTGCTCCAGCGGTCCGGCGTGGACGTACAGGTCCTTGATCCCCGTCCCCTCGATCCGGGCGGCGAAGGCGGCAAGATCGGCGTCGTCCTTGCGCCCGTCGACCCAGGCGTGGCCGAGCCAGATGGCGTCACGGCCCCGGGTGCGGGTGTCGTCGCCCGGGTCGCCGGAGTAGTTGAGCCGCAGCGCGATGCCCGCGGTGAGGACCGGCACCACGATCACCAGGACCGCTCCCAGTGCGATCCTCCTGGGCCAGGTCCACCGGAACCGGGCCGCCCGTTCACGTATTCGCCCGGCCCCGCGCTTGATCCCCGTGAGCACGTCGGTCTCCCCCTGTGTGTCGGTGTGCCGTCGCTGTAGTAGGGCATCATGACGCACCGCCCGGGTGCCCCCGGCCGGCCCGGTCGCCGGGTCGCGGGTGACGGAGGGTGGACATAGCCTCACAAATGTGATGCCGCCCGTGAGCCGTACCCGGATATCCATACCGGGCCGGGCCGTGCTCACCGTGCTGATGGCGGTGTGCTGGCCGGCCCTCCCCGCAGCGTCGGCCCTCCCCGCAGCGCCGGCCGCTCGCGCCGACGATCCCGTCACGCTGTCCCGGGACGGTCAGATCACCGACAAGGTGGGGGCGCTCGGGGACCGCAGGGACCAGGTGCGGGCCGCACTCGACCGGCTGTACGCGGACCGCCGGGTACAGCTCTTCGTCGTGTACGTACGCGACTTCTCCGGGCGGTCCGCGCAGAGCTGGGCCGATGCGACGGCCGACCGCAACGGCCTCGGCCGCGACGACGTCCTGCTCGCCGTCGCCACCCACGACCGGCAGTACGCGTACACCGTCGAACAGGGCTCCCGTCTCACCGACGCCCAGCTCCAGGACGTGGCGAGCACCGCGATCGATCCCGCGCTCAGGGAGAACGACTGGGCCGGGGCGGCGATCGGCGCGGCGGACGGGTACTCCGCCGTGCTGGCGGGCAAGGCCGTGCCCACCCCGGCCGTCACACCCGGTGTCGCCGATCCCGGATCCGGTGGCTCCGCCGGGACCGGCGCAGGGGACCTGATTCTTCCGGTGGTCGTGGTCGGCGGGGCGGCGGCGGTGGCCGGCTACGCGTACACCCGGCGCAGGCGGCGCGCCACGACCCGCACCACGCCCGGCGCGAAGGGCTGGGGCCCGGCCTCGCCCGGCGGGGTGCCCGAGCCGACGCCGTTGCCGCAGCTCGACGCCCGCGCGAAGGAGGCGCTGGTGGACACCGACGACGCGGTGCGCACCAGCGAGGAGGAACTGGGTTTCGCCACCGCCCAGTTCGGCGAGGAGGCCGCGGCCCCGTTCACCGAGGCCGTCGGCCATGCGAAGGCCGGGCTGATGGCGGCTTTCCGGCTGCGTCAGCAACTGGACGACGCCATTCCCGAGGACGAGGCGACCAGACGCCGGATGCTGGACGAGATCATCAGCCGCTGCGCGGACGCGGGGGCCCGGCTGGACGCCGTGTCCGAGGACTTCGACCGGCTGCGTGCCCTGGAACGCGACGCCCCGCGGGCCCTGGCCACGGCCGAGGCGGCGTTCCGGGCGCTCGCCGGGCGGGTCGCCGCGGCCGAGGCCACCCTGACCACGATGCGCGAGGAGTACGCGGAATCGGCCTTCGCCGCCGTCGCCGGTGACATCGAGCAGGCCAAGGACCGGCTCGTCTTCGCCACGTCGAGCCTCAACCGGGGCCGGCAGTCGGTGGACAGCGACAGCAATGCCGCGGCGGCGGTGTACATCCGGGCCACCGAGGGAGCCGTCGACCAGGCGACCACCCTCGTCGACGCGGTGGAGCGGCGGAGCCGGGAGCTCGCGGAGGCGGCGGGGCGGCTGCCCGCCGCCCTCACCGAGACGGAGACCGATCTGGCCGATGCGGGCGGGCTGCTCGAAGGCGCCGGGGAAGGCGCGCCGACCGCCGGTCTGCGGGGGCGGATCGCCCGCGCGAAGTCGGTGCTCGGCGATGTGCGGGAGGAGATGCGGGCCGGTCCGTACGACCCGATCGACGCGCTGCGCAGGGTGGAGGAGGCGGACGCGGCGCTCGACGCGGCGCTGGCCGGTGTCCGCGAACGCGAAGGAGGCGACCGGCGGGCCCTCTCCCTCCTGGACGGGGCGGTGCTCACGGCCCGTTCGGCCATCGCCGCGGCGGCCGACTTCATCACCACGAACCGGGGAGCGGTGGGCAGCCAGGCCCGGACCCGGCTGGCGGAGGCCCAGCGGCGGCTGGACCGGTCCCGCGAGCTGGCCGGGTCGAAGGATCCGCAGGGGGCGCTGGCCGAAGCGCAGCAGGCGGATTCGCTGGCCGGGCAGGCCCGGAGCCTGGCCGAACAGGATGTGCGCTCGTACGGGGACCGGAACGGTCCGGGCGGTGCGCGGGGGACGGGTGGCGGGGTCGGCGGCGCGGTGCTCGGCGGCATCATCCTCGGCGGCCTCCTGGGCGGCGGGGGCGGGCGCGGCGGCGGCGTTCACGGTGGCGGGTTCGGCGGCGGGGGGCACGGAGGGACCGCCGGGCCGGGCAGTTTCGGCGGCGGTGGCACACGTGGCCGGCGCGGTGGCGGCGGCCGTTTCTGAGCGTCGCGGTGGCGCGGCCCAAGGCTTCATTCGCAGCTTCATCCGCGGGGATTCGTCCGCAAGACCGCACTCGTGCAAGGAGAGTTCCATGACCAAACAGACCATTCTCGGCCGCGTCACCCAGCTGGCGAAGGCCAACATCAACGCGCTGCTCGATCAGGCGGAGGACCCGCAGAAGATGCTCGACCAGCTGATCCGCGAGTACACGGCCAACATCTCGGAGGCCGAGCAGGCGGTCGCCACGACCATCGGCAATCTGCGGCTGATGGAACAGGACCACCAGGAGGATGTGGACGCGGCGAAGGAGTGGGGCGGCAAGGCGCTCGCCGCGAGCCGCAAGGCCGACGAGCTTCGGGCGGCCGGGTCGGGGGCGGAGGCGGACAAGTTCGACAACCTGGCCAAGGTGGCGCTCGGCCGTCAGCTCCGGTCGGAGAAGGAGGCGAAGACCGCGGAGCCGACCATCGCCGCGCAGACCGAGGTGGTGGACAGGCTTAAGTCCGGCCTGGACCAGATGAAGACCAAGCTGTCGGAGCTGAAGGCCAAGCGGGACGAGCTGGTGGCCCGTGCCAAGTCCGCCGAGGCGCAGAACCGGATGATGGACTCCGTGAAGAGCATCGATGTGCTCGACCCGACCAGTGAGCTCAGCCGGTTCGAGGACAAGGTCCGGCGCGAGGAGGCGAAGGCGCTGGGCAAGCAGGAGCTGGCCGCCTCGTCCCTGGACGCCCAGTTCGAGCAGCTGGACAGCCTGGGCGACAGCGCCGAGATCGACGCCCGGCTGGCCGCGCTCAAGACGGCCTGAGGGCTGTCCGGCGACCGGCTCAGTACATGCTCAGCAGCTGGTCGACGGAGAGTTCGGCGGCGGGTGCCCCGTCGGGCAGGGCCAGTTCGAACCAGACGGTCTTGCCGCGCGGGGTCCGCCTCGACCCCCAGGCCACGCTCAGCAGCCCGACCAGCTGGAGCCCGCGTCCGCCCTCGTCGGTGTCGCGGGCCCGCCGTCGCCGGGGCTGGACGAGTCCGGCGTCCCACACCTCGCAGACCAGTGTGCGGTCGCGCAGGAGTCTGAGCCGGATCTCGCCCTCCGCGTACCGCAGGGCGTTGGTGACCAGCTCGCTGACCAGGAGTTCGGTGGTGTCCACCAGGTCGTCCAGGCCCCAGGCGAGCAGCCGGCCGCGGGCCAGTTCGCGGGCGCGGCCGACGGAGCGGGGTTCGCGGGGCAGCTGCCAGTCGCCGACGGCGTCGGCCGGCAGTCCCTGGATACGGGCCACCAGCAGGGCGATGTCGTCCTCGCCGTGCCCGGTGTCGAGGGTGGTCAGCACGTGGTCGCAGACGTCCTCGACCGGCCGTTCCGGTTCGACGAGCGCCGCGCGCAGGGCTTCGAGGCCTTCGTCGAGCGGGTGGTCACGGGACTCGACGAGCCCGTCCGTGTAGAGGGCGAGCAGCGAGCCCTCCTTCAGTTCGACCTCGACCTCCTCGAAGGGTTCGCCGCCGACGCCGAGCGGCATGCCGGGCGGCACGTCGAGCAGCAGGGCGGCCTCGCCCGGTTCGGCCACGGCGGGCGGGAGGTGACCCGCGTTGGCGAAGGTGCAGCGCCGGGTGACCGGGTCGTAGACCGCGTACACGCAGGTCGCCAAATAGACCTCGGAGAGGTCCGCCTCCCGGGACTTGTTGGCGGCCCGCGAGGGCCACTGGGAGCCGCCGGACGCGTTGCCGCCGCCGGGGGTGCCGAGTCCGCGGGCGACCTCGTCGAGCGCGGAGAGCACCTCGGCGGGTTCCAGGTCCAGCAGGGCCAGGGTCCGTACGGCGGTGCGCAGTTCGCCCATGGCGACGGCGGCCCGCAGTCCGCGGCCCATGACGTCGCCGACGACGAGGGCGGTGCGGTGGCCGGGGAGCTCGATCACGTCGAACCAGTCGCCGCCGACCTCGGTGGCCGTGTTGCCGGGCAGGTAGCGGCAGGCGATGTCGAGGCCGGCGGCCACCGGGTCGCCGGGCGGCAGGAGGCTGTGCTGGAGGATCAGGGCGCGTTCGTGCTCGCGCCGGTAGAGGCGGGCGTTGTCGATGCAGACCGCGGCGCGGGCGGCGAGTTCGGTGGCCAGGCCCCGGTCCCGCTCGCCGAAGGGTTCGCTGCCCTTGGTGCGGGAGAACTGCACGAGACCGACCACCGTGTCGTGGGCGACCATCGGCACGGCGAGCGTGGACTGGACGAAGCCCCGGTCGTCGCCGGGCACGTCCTCGACGTGGCCGGTGCGCAGGGCGATGGCGCACGGCGAGCTGAACGAGAAGCGGTGTACGGAGCCGAGCTCGGGCGAGCCGGTCTCCGCGGCGGTGTCGGGCAGGACGTCCGCCACCGCGCTGGCCTGGGCGACGCGGCGCAGTTCGGCGGAGCCGCCGACGGATTCCTGACGGAGCGAATCCCAGCTCCCGGGCGGTGCGTCGTCGCCGGTGAGCAGCCCCTGGTAGAGGTCGACGGAGGCCAGGTCGCAGAAGCCGGGCACGGCGACGTCGAGGAGTTCGCGGGCGGTGGTCTCCAGGTCGAGGGAGTTGCCGATCCGGGCACTGGCCTCGTTGAGCAGGGCGAGGTTGCGGCGGGCGCTGGCGGCCTCTCGGGCGGCGATGTGTCTGCGGGTGACGTCGGTGGCCAGTCCGGCGACGCCGATGGGGCGGCCGGATCCGCTGTGCACGCGGTAGAGGTTCATGGACCAGTTGCGGCTGCCGGGTTCGCCGGGGGCGGTGCCGACGATCTGGAGATCGATGACGGACGTTCCGCTCTCCAGTACGCGCCTGATGGTGTCGGTGAGCCGGTCGGCCTCGGGGCCGGAGAGATAGTCCTCGACCGTGCGGCCGCGGTGATCCTCGGCCCGGCCGCCGAAGACGGTGGCGAAGCGCTGGTTGGCGCGGACCACTGCGAGGTCCGTACCGAACAGCACGAAGCCGAAGGGTGATTGGCCGAACATCGCCTGTGACGCGGCAAGGTCCGTCTCGATGTGGCGCAGGGCCCGGACGTCCACGACGATGCAGAGCGCGGCCCGTTCCCCGCCGGCCGTCTCGCTCGGCATCACATAGATCTCGGCGAGCCCCCGCACGGCTTCCTCGCCCGGTATCCGGAAGGGGACGAGGCCCGTCCACTCCCGGCCGTCGAGGATCTCGCCGACCGCGCGGCGGCCGTCCGTGCGCAGTTCGGCGGGCATGAATGCCTCGACCGGGTCCATGCCCACCGCTCTGTCCGCGGCAATGCCGAAGAGGCCGGCGGCCCGGCGGCTCCACTGCTCGATCAGGCCGTCGGGGCCGATCGAGAAGGAGGCGACCTTGATGTAGTCGTAGATCGAGCCAGGCGGGCTGCTCTGCCACACGATGCCGCCCGCTGTCCCAGGTATTTCGCTCACGCGACCGTCCCCTCCAGCTCACACACCGGACCGGTCATGCCCGCAGTATTCAGCACTCCGGCCCCAACCGACACGGCGTTCACGATCACAGCACGGTCTCAGTCCCTTTCAGCCAGGTTCTGGCCGACCTCCGGTGATCGCTGTCCGTCCCACCCCACTCCTAACCAGGCAGGGCCAGCTCGAACCACACGGTCTTGCCGGTCTTTCCCCGCCGGGTCCCCCAGCGGCGGGCGGAACACGCCACCAGCTGCAACCCCCTGCCCCCTTCGTCCTCCGGTCCTGCCATACGTTCGGTGGGCGGATCCGGAAGCGGATCGGAGACTTCGACGAGCAGTCCCGGGCGGGCGGAGGGGGCGTCACCGTTGGGATGAGGGCGTACCAGGCGTACGCCGATGGGCCCCGATGTATAGCGCATGGAATTGGTGACCAACTCGCTGACCAGCAGAACGGTCACATCCCCGACGGCGGCGTCGAGCCCCCAGGCGGCCAACGCCCCGTGGACGGCGTGCCGTGCGGATCGCACGGCACCCGGCTCGGCCGGAAAGGTCCACTCGGCACAGTCGCCTTCACTGTCGATCACGCCGATCACTTCCCAAGACCAACAGCGGGGAACCCTGTTTACAAGGGCTATTCAGCACATACCCGATATTTGGGGTGAACTATCGCCGGGATCGACACGTGGGGCGTACGGGTGTACGGCCGTGCGCACGAACAGATGCGCCCGGAAGGAAGGGGCGCACGAGTCGGCGGGCACGCGCTGCCGCCTTGGCGTCTGCCTCGGTCAACCACCCCCGACGCCCCTGCTTGCCCGCGCCCCGGGCCCGGCCGCGCGGGCCAACTCCTCTGCCGTCCCCGCCCTGTTCGGCCCGCCGGGGCGGGCGGCGCGGCGGGGCGGGCGGCGCGGCGCGGCGGGCGGCGCGGCGGGCGGCGGGACGGCGCGCATGGCGGGGCAGCAGGGCGGCGCGCACGGCCGGGCGGTTCAGGCCAGCGCGCCCGAAGCCTTCAGGTCGTCGAAGAGCAGCTGATCGACCGGCGGGACGAGCGGCCGGTCGGCGTAGGAGAACCACGCCATCTCCTCGATCTCACTGCTGACGGTCAGCGTGCCCCGGTACTCCCCGGCGTAACAGCTCATGCGCACGACCACGCCGTCCGGATGGCCGTGCGCCTGCGCCTCGTACGTACCCATGTGGGATACCGTCGCGGGCAGGATGGCCACGGCCAGCTCCTCCTCGACCTCGCGCAGCAGGGTCTGCAGGTCGGTCTCCCGGCCCTCCCGCTTGCCACCGGGGATGTAGAAGACGTCCTTCCCCCGTGGCCGCGCGCAGAGAATCCTGCCGTTCTCCACCCGCACCCATGCCACCGTGTCGATCAGGACCGACATCACTCCGCCTTCGTTCTTGTGCAACCCCGTCGGACAGGACCCTAAGGGCTGTCGCGCAGGTCCTCTCCCGACGGGTGGGTGAACGAGGGCACAGCCGTGCGCCGGAGCGCGATCGCCGCGCCGCCGCACTCCTCGCGCCCGCCCTACGGCCGGGCGCTCTCCCCGACGCGCTCCACCCAGTAGAGCTGCTTGTGCCCGTGCTCATCGAGTTTGTCGGCGATCTTCTGGGCCTCGCCCTGCGTGGCATACCTGCCGACGCGATAGCGATTGCCGTTGTCGTCCTGCCTTATCACCAGCCACGGGAGCACGGCACCGCTGTCGCTCATCGTGTCCCTCCCGAGCATTGCGCCCCTCCCTCGAACGGCGTGCACATCAGTAAAGATCCCCAGGAAACCGCAGTACGCATATGCCCGAGCGTACGCCTGACCTTCACTCAACGGATACGTAATTACACAAAGAGATACCGATCCGGTCAACAAGAGGGGGCGTACCCGGCCGGGTACGCCCCCTGTGCGCCCAAGGCGCCCGCCGTCGACGACGGAAGCCCGGCCGGTGCACCGGCCGGGCTTCGCGTGGCTGTGTCCTGTCGGCCGCCGACGGCTTCGCCGCCGCCTTCCGATGCGCGGGTACGGACCGGAAGGCACGGGCGGGACAGGACCATCAAACGGGACCGGCGATCGTCCCCCGGTCACGGGACCCGGCCGGGCGGCGGCCCGGCCACGACGACGGACGGCGCCCGCCGCGCGCCGGTCACCTGACAGGAAGGTGGTAGGCGACCCGGTAGCGATCGGCGGGCACCACCACGTCCGCCGTCTCCACCGGGAGGCCCGACGCGTAGTAGGTCCGCTCGATCACCATCACCACATGCCCGGGCACGCCGCCGAGCGCCAGGAGCTCCTCCGCCAGCCCCGGACGCGCGCCGACCTGCTCGGCCACGTTGTCCACGACGACATCGATCGCGGCCATCCGCTCGACCACCCCGCAGCCGCCCAACGGGCCCTCCTCCGGCAGCATCACCGGCGTACGCCCCGTCACGGTGAGCGGCTCCCAGGAGGTGGAGAGCATCATCGGCTCCCCGGCCTCGCGGAAGGTGTACCTCGTCCGCATCACCCGGTCGCCCGGCTCGATGCCCAGGCGCTCGGCGATCTCGACGCTCGCCCCCTCCTGTTCACTGCGGGACTCCCACGTCCCGTGCACCCCCTCCGCCGTCTGTTCCTGGCGGAACGGGCTGGCGCCGGCCGCGGACCGGTATCCGGAGCGGGCGATCCGCCGCGGGACCGGGCGCTCGCGCACATAGGTGCCGGAACCGGAACGCCCCTCCACCAGGCCCTCGGCCATCAGCACCTTGCGCGCCTCCAGCGCGACGGTGTCCGAGACTCCGTACTCCTCGCGGATACGGGCCTGCGAAGGCAGGCGCGTATGCGGCGGCAGCGAACCGTTGACGATCTTCTTTCGCAGGTCGCTCGCAACGCGCAGATACGCGGGCTGCTCACCGAAAGTCACAGGCCACTCCCAACAGGTTGACAGTCTGCAACAGCCTGACAACCGTCGGTTGTGAACCGCAAGCACAGGCCAAAGATTCACTCGAAGTGATGATTCGCCAGGTCCTTGCGCATATCCGGCCATCGGCCGCCAGAGGGTTCTCGGCTCTTCTCACGCCTCCTCCCCTCCTCCGGTTCACCGCAATCGCGTCCGCCATTCCCCCGGGTTCTCCCATGGGTCCGCACACAGACGAATGGGACGGCCGCCGAAGCAGCCGCCCCACATGTCCGACGCGTCAGGGACGCACGGCACTCGGAACCGTCGTCGTCGGAACCGTCGTCAGAACGCCGTCAGAGCGATCGTCGGAGCAGTCGTCGGAGCGCCGCCGGAACCTTCGTCAGAACTGGAGACCCCAGGAGTTGATCTTCCCGGTGTCCGCCGCCGCGTTGTCGGCGACCCGCAGCTTCCAGGTGCCGTTGGCCACCTCCGCCGAGGCGTTCACGGAGTAGGTGGTGTTCACGTTGTCGGCGCTGCCACCGCTCCCGGACGCCTTCAGGTTGTAGACCGAACCGTCGGGCGCGACGAGGTCGATCTTCAGGTCGCCGATGTAGGTGTGCGAGATGTCGACGGGCACGCTCAGCGTGGCCGGCGCATTGCCGGTGACACCGCTGACGGTGATCGGCGACTCGACTGTGGAGTTGTCGGCGATGGTGTAGCCCGTCGCGTTCTCGAACTTCTTGCCCGGCGGCGTGGTGGTGCCGCTGCCGACGTTCAGCAGCCGGTTCGGCGAGCCCGTGCCGGGGCTGGTCACCACTCCGGTGCTGGCCGCGGCGACCAGTCCTGCGGAGACCTGGGCCGGGCTCTCGCTCGGGTGGTCGGCCAGGTAGAGGGCCGCGGCGCCCGCGACGTGCGGCGTCGCCATCGACGTACCGGAGATCGTGTTGGTGGCGTTGTCGCCGGTGTTCCAGGCCGAGGTGATCGACGAGCCGGGGCCGAAGATGTCCAGCACGCTGCCGTAGTTGGAGAAGCTGGAGCGGGCGTCGGTGCTGGTGGTGGAGCCGACCGTGATGGCCTCGGTGACCCGTGCCGGGGACTTCGTGGAGGCGTCGGTGGACTCGTTGCCCGCGGCGACGGCGTAGGTGATGCCGGACGCGATGGACTTGCGTACCGCGGCGTCGAGCACCGAGTCCGCCCCTCCACCCAGGCTCATGTTGGCCACCGCGGGCTTGACGGCGTTCGCCGTCACCCAGTCGATGCCCGCGACGACCTGCTCGGTCGTGCCGGAGCCGCTGTCGTCGAGGACCCGGACGGAGACGATCTTCGCCTTCTTGGCGACGCCGTACGCCGAACCGGCGACGGTGCCCGCCACGTGCGTGCCGTGGCCGTAGCCGTCGTCCGCGGTGTTGTCGTTGTCGATGGCGTCGTAGCCGTACGAGGCCCGGCCACCGAAGTCGCTGTGGGTGATCCGCACACCGGTGTCGATGATGTACGCCGTGACACCCTGGCCCCCGTTGTCGGGGTAGGTGTAACTCTGGTTCAGCGGGAGGGACTTCTGGTCGATCCGGTCGAGTCCCCAGGAGGGCGGCGAGGGCTGGGTGCCGGTGACCCTGAAGGTCCGGTTCTGCACGACGGACTTGACGGCCGGGTCCGCGGCGAACTTCCTCGCCTGCGAGGCGGAGAGCTCGACCGAATAGCCGTTGAGGGCGGCGCGGTAGGTCTTCTTGATCTTGGCGCCGTACTCCTCGGCGAGCGCCTTGCCCTGCGCGGAGCCGGCCCTGGCCGCCGAGTCCTCGAGCGTGACGATGTAGCTGCCGCTGATGGTGCCCGGGGCGCCCGCGTTCTCGATCCGGCCTTCCGCCGCGGTACCGGACGCGGAGGCGGGAAGCACCGCCGCGGTGGAGAGCGCGAGAGCGGCACCGGCTATGACACTCGCCGCGGCAAGTCTTCGACGCGTGTGGGGGGTGTGACGCATCACTGACATGTGAGGGGTCCTCCTCGATCGCGGTGCACTGGTGGGGGGTTGCGCATGGCGCGGCAACAGAGAGCAGAGTTCAGCGGCATGGGCATGACAAGCAACTGCTGCGGATTCCGCACCGCTCGCTCCCTGCCGACAGCGAAAGATTGACCGATTCTTGGGAATCGCACAAGGGTGCGCCGGGCCCTGCAATACCTTCGCCACGGGCCTGACATGCTGACCGGCATGCCCGCATACATCTGCCCGCAGGACGGCACCCGCGCCGACACCACCGCTCTCACCTGGTGCTGCCCGGTCTGCCGTGGCCCCTGGGATCTCGAGTTCGAAGCCGCCGGCACGCTCTCGGTCAACTCCCTGACCGGGCGCGTCAATTCACTGTGGCGTTACGAAGAGGTGCTGCCGCTCTCCTCGCCCACAACCACACTCGGCGAGGGCCGCACCCCGCTCGTGCCGCTCACCGGCACGGTCTCGGCCAAGCTCGACTTCCTGATGCCGACGCTCTCCTTCAAGGACCGCGGCGCGGTGATGCTCGCCGAGCTGGCCCGCCGGCTGTCGCCCGAACGCGTCGTCGCGGACAGCAGCGGCAACGCCGGGACGGCGGTCGCCGCGTACTGCGCCCGCGCCTCGCTCCCCTGCACGGTCTACGTCCCCGAGGGCACCTCGCCGAAGAAGACCGAGCAGATCCGGGCCCACGGCGCCGGCCTGGAGATCGTCCCCGGCGACCGCGAGGCCACCGCGGCCGCCGCCCGCGCCGCCGCCGACATCCCCGGCACCTTCTACGCCTCGCACGTCTACAATCCGTACTTCCTGCACGGCACGAAGACGTACGTGTACGAGCTGTGGGAGGACCTCGGCGGCCGTCTCCCGGACGCCATCGCCGTACCCGTCGGCAACGGCACCCTGCTCCTCGGTGCGGCCCTGGCCACCGCCGAGCTCCATGCCCGGGGGCTGATCGACCGGCGCCCGGCGCTGATCGCCGTCCAGGCCGCGGCCGTCTCACCGCTGGCGGCCGCCTTCCGTGCGGACGCCGACGACCTGCTTCCCGGCGGTCCGCCCGGCTCCGCCGCCACCCTCGCCGAGGGCATCGCCATCCCGCGCCCGCCGCGCGCGCGGGCCATCCTGGCCGCGGTCAGGGAATCGGGCGGCACCTTCCTCACGGTGACCGAGGATCAGATCCGCGCCGCGCAGCTGGATCTGGCGGCGCGCGGCTTCTACGTGGAGACGACGGGCGTCGCCTGCTGGGCGGCGGTCGGTGACTGGACGGACCGGACCGTCGTCGTCCCGCTGTGCGGCGCGGGTCTCAAGACCGGCCTCGCGGGCTGAGGAAGCGGGCCGACGGAGCGGACCAGGACGGCCGGGCAGCCGGAGCGGGCGGCCGGGGACGGTCCGACCCACCGGGCCACCGGCGCCCGCGCGCCCCACAAGCCGTTCACCCCCCGCCCCGTCAGTCGCGCGCCCCGTCAGCCGTTCACCCCGCGCGCCGCGCACCGCCGCGCGGCGCGCGCTTCCCTACCTTCGTACGGTGAGCCTCTCGCGCCCCGTTCTCCTCACGTCCCTCACGTCCCTCACGTCCCTGGTCGCGAGCGCCCTGATCGCGCTTCCCGCCCCCGTCCCGTACGCGGCGCCTCCTGCGACGCCGGCGCCTCTCGCCGCGGCGGCCACCGCCTGTGGCCGGGACACCGATCCCGCCTGGGCTCCGACGTCCACCCGGTTCGGCGAGGCGGCCGGTTACGACCCTTACACCGGCAATGGATACCTGGGCCACCGGGTGCCCGCGGCGGGCGCCGGGTACGCGGCGTCGGGCGAGAAGACCGGCTGGCCGCTGTTCACCCCGCGCTATGACGGCGCGTTCGTCTCCGGTCTCTTCGGGCGCGACAAGGATCTCGCCGGCGGCCGTGAGGTGGCCGCCGCACTGCCGAGCTGGACCGATCTCGACGTGCGCGTCGGCCACGAGACCTACGGCTCGGACACGCCCCCGGGCCGGATCTCGCGCTACCGCCAGACGCTCTTCCTGCGCTGCGGACTGGTGCGTACGTCGCTGCGGTGGACCACGTCCGACGGCCGCGCGACCGACCTGACGTACGAGCTGCTCGCCGACCGGTCCGATGTGCACACGGGCGCCGTACGGCTGCGCATGACCCCGCGCTGGAACGGCACCGCGACCGTCACCGGCCGGCTCGACCCGAGGGGCGCGCGCCGGATCGCCCTCGCCGGCGACGGCACGTTCCGCACCCTCGGCACCGGGACCGAGGGCGCGATCGTCCAGACGCTGCGCACCGGAGGGCCGGGGACCGGAGCACCCCTCGCACCACGGAGCACTCACCGGGTGCGCGCGGGGCGCACGTACACCTTCGAGAAGTACGTCGGCGTCGACACCGCGCTCACCTCCGCCGCCCCGCGCGCCTCCGCCCGCAAGGCCGCCCGGCGCGCTGCCGGGCGCGGCTGGTCCGGGGTGCTCACGGCGAACGCGGCCGCCTGGCGGCGGGCCTGGGCGGCCGACGTCTCCGTACCGAGCAGCCCCGAACTCCAGAAGTGGCTGCGGGCGGCACAGTACGGACTGCTGGCCTCCACCCGGGCCGGGTCCCGCGACAGCATCGCTCCGGCCGGTCTGACCAGCGACAACTACGCCGGCATGGTGTTCTGGGATGCCGAGATCTGGATGTACCCCGGGCTGCTCGCCACCCGCCCCGAGCTGGCCCGCCCGGTCGTCGAGTACCGCTACCGCACCCGCGACGCCGCCCGCGCCAACGCCCGGAAGCTGGGATTCCAGGGCCTGTTCTACCCGTGGACGAGCGCGAGCAGGGGCGACCTGTGGTCCGAGTGCCAGAGCTGGAACCCGCCGCACTGCGTCACCCAGAACCACCTCCAGGGCGATGTCTCGCTGGCCGTCTGGCAGTACTACCTGGCGACCGGGGACCGCGACTGGCTGGCCGGGCGCGGCTGGCCGCTGCTCGAGGGGATCGCCGACTTCTGGGCCTCGCGGGCCACCGCCAATGACGACGGCAGTTACTCGGTGAAGGAGGTCGCGGGCCCCGACGAGTACAGCAACGGCGTCACCGACGGGGTCTTCACCAACGCGGTCGCCGCCACCGCGCTGCGCAACGCCACCCGTGCGGCACAACTGCTCGGCCGCACCGCACCGGTCCGGTGGAAGCGGGTGGCGGACGGCCTGCGCATCCCGTACGACCCGGGGCGCAAGCTCTTCCTCCAGTACGCGGGGTACAACGACCAGACGATCAAGCAGGCCGACACGGTGCTGCTGATCTATCCGCTGGAGTGGCCGATGGAGCCGGGCGCCGCCGCGGCCACGCTCGACCACTACGCGGCGCGCACCGACCCGGACGGCCCGGCCATGACCGACTCGGTCCACGCGATCGACGCGGCGGCGATCGGGGAGCCCGGCTGCGCGACGTACACCTACCTCCAGCGCGCCGTACGCCCGTTCATGCGCGGCCCGTACGCCTTGTTCAGCGAGGCCCGGGGCGCGAAGGCGGGCGCCCAGGACCCCCTGTCGGGCTTCCCCGCCGACGACTTCCTGACCGGGAAGGGCGGCTTCCTCCAGGTCTTCACGCACGGCCTGACGGGGTTGCGGCTGCGGGAGGACGGGGTGCGTCTGGATCCGATGCTGCCGCCTCAACTGGGCAGCGGCGTCACACTGACGGGCCTGCGCTACGGGGGCCGCACGTACGACCTCGCGATCGGCCCCCGGACCACCACGGTCCGGCTGGCCGCCGGCGCCCCCTTCACCGTCCACTCCCCCGCCGGCCCACGTCTGCTCACCCGCACACTCACTCTCCCCACCCGCCGCCCGGACCTCGCCGCGACCACCGACGCGGCCCGCTGCCGCCCGGTGACGGCGACATCGGAGGCCCCCGGCCTGTACGCGGCGGCCGCGGTGGACGGCAGTCCGGCCACCGTCTGGGCCCCGGACGGCGCGAAGGGCGCGCTGACGGTGGACCTGGGGCGTGCGGCCGCGGTGACGTCGGCCGTGCCGGAGTGGGCGGACGTACGGCCGTTCTCGTACCACCTGGAGACATCGTCCGACGGCACGCACTGGCAGCCGTACCGGGCGGGCGCCATCGCCCGGAGGGTACGGCTGACGGTGGAGTCCGAGGACCCGCAGAAACCCGCGGGCGTACGGGAGTTGAGAATCACGCAGCCGTAGTCGGGGTCGTGGCCGGGCGGGCTCGCGGAGCGTGGAAGGGGGTCAGCCGCGGGCGCGGAACCTGCTTCCGAAGCCGTAGTAGAGGCCGAGCAGCACACCGCCCACCGCCGCGACGATCCCCGTCGCGCGGCCCGAGCCGAGGGCCCCGGTGAGGACGACCGCCGCCGCGTACACGCTGGGCAGCCACCAGTTGAAGCCGGATCTCGTGGCCGGACGCTGTTCCATGTTTCCCCCTGATCGATATCGGCACGCCGCACGGGGTGCGGCGAGCGCTGTCGATCATGCCATCCGGGCCCGCCCGGCGGAACGGCCGTCGGGAAGAGGACCGGCAGGCTCCGGAACCGCGTGCGGGCATGCGGCGCCGGACTCAGCCGCTGCCGTCGCGGCGAGGCGCTCCAAGGCTCGCGGCAAGCCGGACGCCGGAGGGGAGGCGCGGGGACGGCCTGCCCTGGAGACTCGCGGCAAGGGTGCGGATGGCGGGGAGCCGCGCGAGCAGCGCCTCCCCGGGACAGTTGGTGGCGAAGCCGTCGCGGTGACCGGAGATGGCGTCGAACGTTGCCGAAGTGCCCTTGGCGTAACGGCTCTTGCCGTTCGTGGAGGTGAGCCGCACCTTGCCGGCGGGGTCGACGCCGCCCAGGCCGAGCTTCCAGGCCGCGAGGGCCGCGATGGCGTGCTCCATGGCCGCCGGTACCGACGCCCCCGGTCCGAAGGTGCCGATGGCCGCGATCCCCGTGGTGCCCTGGTTGAACCCGATGGTGTGGGAGCCGACGACGGGGCGGTCGGTGCCACCGGCACGGCCCTCGTAGATGGTGCCGCACTTGTCGACGAGGAAGTTGTAGCCGAGGTCGCCCCAACTCCGGTCACGGGTCTGGCCGGTGTACAGATTGCGCAGGGTGCGGGGGACGTCGGCGCAGTCGTAGCCGTTGGGAGTGTCGGTGTGATGGATGAAGACCGCCCTGATCCCTCCCGCGTAGTGCGCATGGCGGTCCCGCTTGGTCTCGTCGGCCCGCCACCGCGCACGCGACACGATGGCCGGCCGGGGCACCGCACGGGGCAGCGCCATCGACACCGCCCCGAGTGCCGGGAACGGCCGCCCGGCGTCGAGGACCTGCTGAGCGGTCGCTCCGGGCCGCCACACGGACGGTGCCCCTTCCGGAGCCGCGTCCCGGACGGCCCGGGCCACCGTGACTCCGGCGGGTGCCGCAAGGAGGGGAAGCGCCACGGGAACGGTGGCCCACAGCGCTATTCGGTACAGACGCACAGGGAAAACCTTCTTCGTCTTTCGCCGGGAGGCCGGCGGGAGCGCGTATGCCCACAGCCTTGCGGCGGCGGTTCCGCCCCGCGCGCCGGGTTAGTGCAGGCGGGCGAGCGGCCCGGCCCCCGCACGGCGACCACGAAGAGTGACGAGGAAACGGAGAGGCCGACGGCGGTCACGGCCGCCGCCGGCCTTCGACGGATCTCACGAAACACCTTTGACCTGGAGATTCACCGCCGAAACGGATCGCCTCCCGAGGCCCTTGCGTGAACGTCCACAGAGCCCGTGGGCCTCGCGGTCATCACCCGTCGTTCAACAGCCGGGCGGTGCGCGCATCGAGTTCCTCGCGGCGGATCCGGGCGTGTTCGGTGCGGGCCTTGAAGCGGGCGTGCCCCATGCGGGCCTTCTCCTCCTCGGCCCACAGCTCGGTGCGGTAGCGCTGGACCTCGTGCTCGATGGTGGCGCACTGACGCAGCACGTCCTGGTCCTCCAGATGGATCCGCTGGTTGGCCTCGCGCCGTTCGGCGAGCCTGCGGTCGTACTCGGACGGACCGCTCATCAGCTTGGCGAGCACCGGCATGGCGTCGACCAGCAGCAGCACCGCGTGCAGCAGGAACATCATGAAGAGCGCGAAACCGTCGGACCAGGCCACCGTCGAAAGCGCATCGGCGCGCAGCAGCAGTCCGTCGTGCTGCTGCTCGCGCTCCCGCTTCGCCACCTTGCTGTCGATGGCTTTCTTGATGTCGACGCGGTAGGCGGTGCCGGTGCTGGTCAGCCGGTCGGACAGGGTGTTGCCCCTGGCGACCAGCTCGGCACGCTTCTCCTCGTACTCCGCGATCTTGCTGGTTCTCCGGTACGCGCTGGTGTCGGCGCGGGCACGCTCGCAGGTCTCGGTGACGTCCCACCCGTTGCCCCGCCAGATCCACCGGTCGCGGCCGCACTCCCGCCGCTCGGCGGCGTTCTTGGCGTCCAGGGTGGCGTTGGCGGTCTTGATCTGCCGGTCGAGGCGGGCGACGGCGGCGTTGTTGTCGTCGATGTCGGACTTGATCGCGGCCGGCGCGCCCTTGACGGTGAGCTGGTGGTCGACGCATCCGGGGCGGGCGGTGGTGTCCTTGCCGTCGAGAGGGTTGCAGGCAGTGAGGCGTCCCCGGTAGTCGGCCAGGTCGCGTTCCCGGGTGACGGCCATCTCCTGTCGTATTTCCCTGTCGAAGATCTGGAAGAGCAGGGGTTCGGCGATGGTGAGGCCGAGCACCACGGAGAGCAGCAGCCGGGGAAGCAGGAGGCGGACCGCGCGGCCGCCCGTGTATCCGTGGGTGCTGGAGACCAGCCAGTTGTCCAGGGCCAGAACGATCCACGCCCAGACCGCGCCGACGACGACGGCCACCACGACGGGGGTGCCCTCGCGGATGGTGGAGAGCGCCAGGGCCATGGACGCCCCGCCGAGCAGCGCGGTGTTGAGGACGATGGCCCCGTACCAGGTGTAGCGGGCGCGCTCGGCGGATTCGCGGTCCAGGACCTCCTCGCGGATGCCGATCAGGCGGCGCAGGTGGGCGGCGGGACCTCGGGCGGGGCTGCGCACGGACCGGGAACCGGGGGCGGGCTCGGGGCCGGACCACGAGTCGTGACTCTCCTCCGGTGACCGTACCGGGGTGTCAGCGGCCACGTTCCTCCCTCCCTGCCTGGCCGAGGTCGCCGTCGGCGTACTTCAGGCCCGGTTCCGGGTCGTCGCCGCCGGCGTAGACGTCCCGGTCGTCGACCGGTCCGGGCCGTCCGGGTGACGCGGCCTCGCGGGCGGCCGCCGCCGATGCGCTCGCCTCGGGCCCGCCGTCGGCCGGTGCCTCGCCGTCCGTCTCCTGCGGTGTCCGGCCGCCGCGATGTTCCTGACCGGGCTGTTCGGCCGCCCGGTCGTAAGCCTGCTCCTCACCGTGTCCGGCGTCGTGCCCGCCGCCGCGGCGACCGTCCTCCTCGTACGGCCCGTCGCCGGGCATGTCCTCGGTGTTCGCGTCCGCCTCCTTCGTCCCGTCACCGCCCTTCTCCAGCTGAGGGACCTCGTTGTCGGCCAATTCGCGCAGCGGCAGGCCCTGTTCCTCGATGCTCTGGTCGGAGCCGAGGCGTTCGATGAGGGCCCGGGCGTC
This sequence comes from Streptomyces sp. NBC_00012, assembly GCF_045040875.1. NCBI lineage: Bacteria > Bacillati > Actinomycetota > Actinomycetes > Kitasatosporales > Streptomycetaceae > Streptomyces > Streptomyces sp. NBC_00012. Next base: position 3,238,807 of record NZ_CP108309.1, read on the forward strand.
CAGCGGTACGTTGTCGAGGAGTCCGCGGTTGACCGCCTGGATGGTGAACTCCTGGTTCATCTTGGCGCGCTGGTCGGCCCGGTGCCGCCGTTCGGCGCGGGCGGCCAGTTCGTCCTCGCGCCGTTCCGCGTGCCGCCGCTGCCGGTCCTCGCGCTCGGAGCGCCACTTCTCGCGCTGCTCCTCGCGGTCCGATGTCAGCTCGGCGCGGCGGTCCTGGCGGCCGACTTCCTGGCGCCGGTCCTGGCGTTCCAGGCGGATGCGGAGCTCCTCCTGCTCGGCGTGGCGCATCCGCTCGGCGTGCTGCCTGCGGTTCTCCTCCTCCTGCCGCTGCTGCTCCTGCCGATGGCGTGCGTCCTCGCGCTGCCGTGCGGCCAGGTCGGAGTAGCTGATCTCCCCGTTGCGCAGGGCGAGGACGTCGGTCTTCTCGGCGTCGGCGCCGAATTCCTCGATGTCCTTGCGGGCCTCGGTGCGGTGGAACTCGTTGTCGCGCTGCTGGCGGGTGTGGGTGTGGAGCTGGTCCTCGGCGCTGCTCTCGTACGTGTACAGCCGCTTGAGGTCCTCCAGGTCCTGTGCGTGCCGCAGTTCCATGGCGCGCATCTCGCTGTCCATCTGCTCCTGCTCCCGCTTGCGCAGATGCTCCATCCGGGCGCGTTCGCGGGCCACCTCCTCCTTCACCCGGTCCTGTTCCCGGGCCCGCCGTTCCTCGTCGGCGACGCGCCGCTGGGCGGCGAACTCCTCCGGGGTGAGCACCTCCAGATACGGGTCGGCCACGGTCAGCCCGGCGATCCGCGGCGGCTCCATCTCCAGGTACGCGGTAAGGCGCGCGGTCAACAGCCTGGTCACCTCCTTGCCGGCGTCCAGCGGCCATTCCTGGGTGACATCGGTGAGTCCCGGCAGCGCCCGCAGGTAGCCGACCAGCCGGGACTCCACGTCGGTGACGCCCTCGCGGACCACCGCCACCGGGTCGGTGACCGTGCAGTGGAAGGCGACCTGCACGGTGAAGCCGTCGGTCTCGGCGGACGGCACGCTCGTGCCGGCCATGACGGGCACCGCCACACTGCAGTCGACGACCGTGACCGAGGCCGCGCCGGTCACGACGTCGTCCTCCGGGCCGCGAACGCCGTGGTCGGTGATGTACTGGTCGCCGTGCCGGTAGACGAGCACCTGGTGGGCGGAGACCCGGGGAATCTCGTCGTGGGCCCGGCGGGTCCGGTTCCAGAACCGCCGGCCGGCGTGCGGCACGGGGGTCAGTACTCGTTCCTCGACCAGAGGATAGGTCTTGTGGTTCGTGGTCATTGCGGGTCACTGTCCTTCGCACGGTTCAGGGCGCCGAGCAGGACCGCGACGCAGTCGGGGTCCGTGGGACGCACCTGGCGGGCGGCCGCTAGGCGGCTCAACTCGCTTGCCAACAACGGGTGTTCGACGGGCGGGAGCGCGTCGGCGAGCGCGCGGCCGAGTCGCTCGGCCGCCGCGGTGGGGTCGGAGGTGACGGTGGGCAGTGTGCGCGCCGTGCCGAGCAGTGCGGTCAGGGCGTTCCGGCGCAGCGGCCGGTGGCAGATCACCGCCGCCCACAGCTGGGCGGCGAGCGCCGTCTCGCCGGGCCGGTCGGCGGTGTAGCGGGCGATGGCGGAGCGCCCGGAGAGCGGCTCCCGGACGGTGAGGACCCGCAGGCAGACACCCAGCACCAGGACGCCGGTCGGCGAGTAGGCGGCGGACCGGGTCCGCTGTTCCCTGCCGATCCGGTACGCCAGGGCTTCGAGCACGATCCCGGCGTCCTGCCGGCAGTCGACCAGGACGAGGAAGAGGCGCGCCCACGCGTCCATCACCTCGCGCGCCGCGTACTCGGTGTGGAGGCTGCTCTGGAGCAGAACCCAGAGCCATCTCACCGCGTCGGTGGGGAAACTGACGCCGAGCTGTCCGCCGAACGCGCCGAGTGCGGTGCTCCGCAGCCTCGGGTTGGCGGACTGCGCCCAGGTGCGGGCCAGGGTCAGCGCGGCGGCCGCCGGAGTCTCCTCCAGGCACATGTACCACAGCACGTACAGCGCGGTGTCCTGCCCGCTCTCCCCGCCCACGCCCCGCGCCCAGGGGCCGAGATAGCACTCCACGACCTCGTCGAAGGCGACGTGGCCGAGCAGCGCCAGGCCGGAGGCGATGGAGAGCTGGAGGTCCGGACCGGGCCTGCCGTCGATGACCGTCGCCAGCCAGTCGCGGACCGCGTCCCAGTACTCGGTGGGGTAGCCGCGCCACAGTTCCCGCAGCACCCAGCGGCGCAGCTCGGGGTCGGCGAAGACCATGACCTCACGGGTGGTCGAGCCGTAGAGCTGCATCTCGGTGGTGACCAGCGCGTTACGGGCCAGCGAGCGGCGCCGGTCGGCGGGGCGGGCGCGGCGGCGGGGCGGGGTGGGCGGGGCAGCCCCGGGCTCCGCGCCCGGCGTGGCGGTGCCGGTCTCGGCGGACGGGGGAGGTTCGGGCGTGAAGTACACCGGTTCCAGGTGCTGTTCGAGGATCTCCTGGAGTGACTCGAAGTCGCGCCGCCCGACGCCGGGGGCGAAGGCGAGGGTGGTCACCTCGGCGATCTCGTGCAGTGTGCGTTCCCCCTCGTCGCCGAACCAGTCCTGCACGGCTCGGGGCGCGCTGCCGGTGTGTTCCTTCCACACCTGGCCGGGGTCGTCCCCCGCCGCGATCCGGTCCGCCGCTTCGGCGGCGACCGCGACCGGGCAGCGGGCCGGGATGTCCGCCACCGCCCGCGTGACGGTCTCCTGCGGGACGCGTCCCTGGACGAGCCGGGCCCGTACCACCTTCTCCACCGCCGGGGGCTGCCACTGCAGATGGCGTACGGCCTCCGGTGGCGGCCCGTCCAGCCCGTGCACCGTGGTGATCACCAGATGGGCGCGGTGCCGTCGGACCTGGTCGCGCACGCGCCGCCAGTCGAAGTCGGTGGAGCGGCCGGGGGCGTCGCCGCCCGCCGTACGGTCCAGGACCACATAGCCGACTCCCGAGTCGAAGCTCCGCTCGGCGAGCTGATCGAGGCCGATGTCGGGCGAGAGCACCACGTAGTCGGCGGACGGGCCGACGGTCTCGCGCAGCAGGGCGACCGCGGCGGACCGCTTCCCGGTGCCCTGGGGGCCCGCCAGGACGACCACACCGGTACGCGTCAGCTCCCGGGCCGCGTCGTCGAAGCAGTCGGGCCGCACGTAGGACCGCAGCAGCGCGTCGATCTCGTCGGCCTCCAGCAGACCGGTCGCCCGGGCATGGCCGCCCTTCCCCGCGCCGGCGCCGATGCCGAAGTGGGCCCGGCCGTGGTACTGGGGGCCGTAGAAGTTGTTGTACACGTGCTGCCCGCCGTCGGATCCCGGCCCGGACGCAGGCACGGACGACGGGCCGGCTGTGGTTGTGGTCGCCGGGGCGGGGGCTGCCGTGGGGGCCGGTCCGGGCCCACCGTTGTGCTGATCGTCCGAGCAGTGTCCGAGATCGCTGTCTCCCGCTCCGTCCGACATTCCGCCTCCCTCGCTACCGTTCTCGTTGCTGTCCACCGGCTGGTCCGTCGGTCTCACGCGCACACCCTGATTCCCTCGGCCCGCCCTCAGTCGGAGAAGCCGAAGACGATGTTCCCGTCCGTGTGCAGGGGCGCGTGGATGTGGTTGTTCACGATCTTGTTGATCACCGGGCCCTCTGCGGTACCCGGGGCACCTGCCGCCTCTGCGGTCTTCGCCGGCCCGGCGACGGCAGCGGCCCGGGCATTCCCAGCCGGCTCAACAGGACCGGTAGAACCGGCGGGCTCAACAGGTCCGGTGGGATCGGCGGGACCGGCGGGCTCAACAGGTCCGGTGGGATCGGCGGGACCGGCGGGCTCAACGGGACCGGCGGGCTCCGCGGCCGAATGACCACCGTCCCGTCCGTGATCACCGAGGTCCAGCCGGTGGACGTCGTGCCCCGGCACCCACAGCCAGGCCCTGCCGCGGTACTCCTTCTTCTCGACGAGGACCTCGCGGAACTCCTCCGGCCGGAAGTTGGTGTACCCCTGGGCCACCAACTCCGTGAAGACCGGCGCCGTCAGCGCGACCACCAGCGCGGCTTCCGGCGCGGCAGCCAGCGCCCGGCGCAGCGGGTCGCCCTCCAGGATCCGGGACACCTCGACCGGCCCGGGGCCCACGAAGCCGCTGGGCGCCTCGGACGCCGGTCCGAAGTGCACCGCTACACGCAGCGCGAGCCGTGCTCCGGGCACCCGGTCCCGGTTGTGCGCCCGCAGTCCCGCGTCCAGCCTCCGCATGAACGGCTCGACCAGCGCCTGCTCGTCGGATCCGGCCGGCAGCACCGCGAACTCCGAATCCCCGCCCGGCTGCCGCACCCAGGTCTCGCGGTCCAGCCCGGCCGCCTCGGCCGCGTCGGCCAGCAGGCGTGGCAGCACCGTCTGAATGTCCCGCTGCCGCGCGGTGTCAGCACTGCCATATCCTCGCGCGTCGACAGCGAGCAGCAGCCGCCTGTTGAACACGCCCATCGCACCTACGGACATCCAGTCCTCCTCGTCCGTCATACGGGGATGACAACATGCCGCACCGTCAACTCACTTGCAAATCAAGGCTGTTACGAGGTGCAGAAGCGATACGGCATGCCGTTCCCGGGCCGGTGCCCACCCCCGTGGGGCACCGGCCGCCCTGCCAGTCGTACACCCGGAGCCCTCTTGCGCACCTGGTGGAAATACGGGATCTCCCGTCTCACAGGGCCAATGCGCCCCGCAGTGGCGAATCCCGTACAAGTGCCTGGTCCGCCCCCACCGGAGACCACCCAATGGAGTGAGGCGCCGCACCGGTCCCGCAACGCCCCTGCCACCACGTCCCACTGGAGCCTCCATGACACCACCGGCCCCCTCCCCCAGTCCCTCCCCTGCTCCCCCTCCTGCTCCTGCTCCTGCTCCCGCTCCCGCTCCCGCTCGAACGCCCTCCGGCCGCGCCTCGCACGCGATGCTGCCCGCGCTGCAGACCGCGCACCAGCACGCCGACTCCAAGGCCGGGATCCTCTCCGCGGTGCAGGCGGCGCTGGTGGGAACGGCCGGCACCTGGAGCAAAGCCGCTCTGGACGGCTGGCGGAGCGGTGGAGCAGCCGGCTGGATCGCGGGACTGCTGCTCATGCTCTTCGTCGGCGGGCTGTTCGGTGGGGCCGTGTCGCTCGCCCTGGCACTGCGCCCCCGGGTGTGGCGCCCCAGCGCCCCCAACGACTACAGCTTCATCCACTTGGCCTCGGCCTCGGAGCCGCCCCCGTCCACCGCACCCACGCCCGCCTCCACCGACGAGGACGAGGACGACCGGCAACTGCGCGCGATGATCCGCTTCCTGTCCGGGGTGGCCGTACGGAAGTACCGCTGCGTCACCGCCGCGGTGGTGTGCACCGCGGTGATGGCCACCGCCGCCGGCCTGTGCCTGCTGCTGAAGCCGGCCCTCGGCTGACCCGCCCCAGCCGGGCAGCAGGCCGGTCACCGGTCCCGCGACCACAGTGCCGCCGGACCGGCCTCACCCGTCCCGCCACCCCGCGGCGTCATCCGGATCGGCCAGTTCGGCCACCCGGGCAAGCCGGGAGAGGTCGTGCAGCGTTGTCGTGCGGTACCCCGTGTCGAGCAGCCCTTCGTCCCTCAGCTGGCGCAGCCCCTTGTGCACGGTGGTCTCGGCGGCTCCGGTGAGCGCGGCCAACTCGGGCTGGGTGAGCTGGAATCCGATGACCCGGCCACCGTCGCGTTCCGGCCGGCCGTACGCCATGGCCAGTTCCAGCAGAAGCCGGGCCAGCCGTATCTTGACCGAGTAGCCGCGGAACTCCAGTCGCCTGCGGTTGGCCCAACGAAGCCGGTCGGCGACGATCCGTGTCAACGCCACCGCCACTTCGGGCCGCCGCATCATCAGACCGTGCAGCGCACCGGGGCTGATCACCCGCGCCCGCAACGGTCCGCAGGCCACCACCCCGGCCGAGCGCGGCGCTCCGTCGAGTGCGGCCATCTCCCCCACACTGTCGCCACCGACACGCACCGCGAGCAGCGACTCCTGCCCGTTCTCCACAGTGGCGGTGACCTTCGCGAACCCGCTGAGAATCACGTACAGATGCCGGTCGGTGGCCCCTTCGGTGAGCAGCACTTCCCCTGACCGGAGCGTCAACTCCGCTCCGAGGGACAGCAGTTCCTCACGGGCGGGTGCAGAGAGCACCGCCAGCAGACTACGGTCCGGCCAACTGCGTTCCGGCCGACTACGGTCCGGCCCACTCCGCTCCTGGTTCCCGCCCTCACCCCGCACAGCGCGCTCCCCTTCGGTTCCCCGGCTCCGGTCCACCCGGCAAGACCGGCGACCCCGGGCGGCCAGGCTAGCGCCAGACCGTCAGCCACAGGCACTTCGCGGACGAGGCTCCCCGAGGACAGGCACTCCCGCGAAGCCGAACCCCTCCGGTACCGATCCAGCACGGTGGGGCGCCATCCGATACACCACACTGCGACATCGCGTCCACCGGCCGTCGTCAGGCCGGGCGAGAAGGCAGGTTCCGCCCCGCCCCCGCACACGCCCCGTTATGGTGGGGCACTTCGACGACGCAGGGAGAGCTCGGGATGGGTGACACGTCCCCGAAGGCTCCGCGGGGTGAAGCGGAGCAGCCGACGATTCCTGCGTTGTCGCGGTCCGCGGGTTCTTCGCCGGGGCCGCCTCCTTGGTGGCCGGGACTCTCACAACCGCCACAGGGCGAAGACCGGCCGGGTGCGACGACGGCCGGTTCTCACCGCTCTGCCCGGCGCAAGCGGCTGCTCCGGCTGGTCGGCGGCGGTGTGGCGACAGTGGCGTGCGGGGTCGCCGTTGCCATCGTCCTCGACGGCTCGGGCAAGAGCGACACCGCCAGGAGTTCGCGGACGACCTCCGGTCGCGTCTTCACCGATGCGCCCGATGGATGCTCGCTGCTGAAACCGGCGACGATCGACGCCTACGCGCCCGGGGCCGCATGCACACCCTCGCCGTTCGACAAGCCGAGCGTCCCCGGACTGACCACGAGGCGGCCCGAGTGGAGTACCGACTCTTCCTCGGGGGCGAACGGCTATGTGAGTATCGGCGTCGATCTCTCCATGGGTTCCGGTGTGCTGGACACGTACAGCTCGGAGAAGGACAGCACCGCGCACATGTTCACCCTCGTGCGGGACAAGTACAGAATGAACAAGAGTGTCGCCGCAGACATGTACGACGGCGATCTCCTCACTCTCAAGGCTTCGCATCCGCTGACGGGAGTCGGGGACGAGGCCCATCTCTACTACGGCATCTCGACAGCTTCGGATCGGGCGGACGCCGAACTCGTCGCCCGATCCGGCAATGTCGAGTTCACCATCAGTTACTCCGGAACGCGCGAAGGCCCGGGCGTCGGCGGAACGCCGGTCCCCCGACGGGAGGCGGAGGCCGCCTTGACCGCTGTCGCCCGTGACGTGCTCAAGTCCCTGCGCTGACCGTCGTGCACGGTGCCTCCGTGCCTCGCGGACGTCGTCCGGGCAGACAGCGCATCACAGGACATCGACCGAAGGCGTCGTCGGCAGGACGACCAGGACCGTCTGGTCCGGTTTGAGGGCCCAGGGAATTCCGATGGCCACGTGCGCGTGCGTGGGCACGGCATACGGGATCTGGGAATCGTAAGGGTTGTTGAAGGTGTCGGCCTGCGAAGTGTTCAGTGCGTATTTCTTGGTCGCCTCACCGTTCGCCGCGGTAAGGGTGTAGAGCGCGGGTGTCCCCGTCCCCCGTCCCAGGACAAAGACACCCGAACCCGTCGCCGCGAGCAGCCGCACCGAGGAGGTCCCGGCCACTTTCCTCGCCCACCGCTGTTCACCCGTCGCCATGTCCACCGCGACGACACCGTCCTGCGTTCCCCCGAGGGGAACGTTCTGTCCTTTCACCAAGTACAACGTGCTGTCGGCCATGAGGACGTTCACCGGCGGCAGATCGCCACTGTAGAGAGCTCCCAGGCTGGTGACGGCCACACCGCTCAGGTCCACGGCGTTCGGGACAGTCGAGCCGGCCGCCAGCGTGTACACCCTGCTGGACGGATGGCCCCCACCGCAGCCGATGAGGAGGTAGTCCTCGTTCGCGGTCATGAACCCCGAGATGGTGGTGTTGGAAACACCGGCGCAGCCGGGAAGCGACGCGACCCGTTGGATCGAGGGCGTCGAACCCTTGCGGAACGCAAGGAGTTCGCCCTGACCGTCGCCACACTGGCCGAGTGCGTAGACGGTGCCCTTGAGCACCTGCGCCAGGCCGCTCAGTGAGCACCCGTCGACCATCGCTTTGATGCCGGATTCGGTGGACCCCGTGGACCATCCGACCTTGCCGGTGCGGACGGACACGCTGATCAGGTCAGCGGCTCCGGCGAAGGGCGCGCTCACCACTCCACCGCCGATGGAGAGGGATTCGCCACCGGCCAGGTTCGGGATTCCTGTCGAACCGCGGCCCTCCAGGCTAATCGCCTCGGTCCAGTTGAGGGCCCCGGAGGATACGGAGATCGTCTGCAGACGATCGCACTCCTCCCCACCGACGGTGTTGTTGAAGGTGCCATAGGTGATGGCGCCGATCCCACCGGACGTGGTGTGGCTCATGTTGCACAGAACGCCGCCGGGCGGCTTCCAGGACCATAGCTTCGCGCCGGTATCCGGGTTGTACGCCGTCAGGCCGGAAGGTGTGCCGAGCACCACGCGTGAGGGGGTGCTCCACATGCCCTTGAGAATGTCGGCCTGACCGACAGTCAGCGACCAGGGGGAGTTCGGCTTTACCTCAGGAGGCGCCGATTCGCCTGAGCCGGGGCCGGGGTCGGGGTCCGAACCGGACGGCGTGAACGCGAGAACGACGCCGACGACGGTCAGCAGGGCTACTGCTCCGGCCAGAATCCCGAAGAGGCGACCGCGTCCGCGCAGCCACGACGACGGACCGCGCGGACGGACCCCATGTCCCGCGGCTTTCTTCTCCGCCGGGGGCTCCCCCTCCCCTGGCTCGGGGTGGACGGGACCTCTGCTGATCAGGTCCGCGCGTCGCTCACGCTCGTCGAGTTCGCCCCGCAGCCGCGCGTTCAGCAGGGTGTGCGGACTGACGGGCGAGAGCTGCTTCAGTAAGTCGGCCGCACCCGGACGGCGGGCGGGATTCTTGTCCAGACAAGCCGCGACGATCGGACGGAGCGAGCCCGGCAGGTGTTCCAGACTCGGCTCCTCGTACACCGCGCGGCGCAGGCGAGCCCTGGCATTGCCGGTGCCGAACGGACCCGAGCCGGTGGCCGCGAAGGCGAGCACGCAGCCGAGTGAGAAGACATCGCCGGGATGTCCGGCCCCGGGTTCCCGGGCGGCCGGCTCGGACGAACGCTCCCGGACGATCTGCTCGGGGGACATGTACCCCGGCGTTCCGATCATCGCGCCGGTGCGGGTCACCCGCGTCACTTCCTGCGCCCTGCTGATCCCGAAGTCGATGATCTGAGGGCCCTCGCGCGTCAGCAGCACGTTAGCGGGATGCAGATCGCGGTGAGCGAGCCCGGCCTGATGAATCGCCGAGAGTGCTTCGGCAAGCCCGGCACCCAGCGTTCGCACCGCAGGTTCCTTCATGGCTCCGAACCGGTCGACGAACTCTTCCAGTGAAGGAGCGGGGAGGTAGACGGTGGCCAGCCACGGCTGCTCTGCGTCGGGATCGGCCTCGATCACCGGGGTGGTGTAGAACTCGCTGACGCTCCTGGCAGCCGCGGCCTCGCGTCTGAATCTCTCGCGGAAGCCGGGGTCGGTCGCGTATTCCCGGTGGATGACCTTCAGGGCGACCAGGCGGAAGCCGGGCGATCTGGCCAGGTACACCCGGCCCATGCCGCCCTCCCCGAGTACTTTCAGGAGTTGGTAGGACCCGATCAAGGTCGGATCCTCAGGTGTCAGTGGAAGCACGGCGCACCCTCCCTACGAACCCGTATCGACGTCGCGACGACGCCAAGGACGGAACCAACGGGCCGGAAGGCGTGGAGGCGGGTTCTCGACATACAGCGGTGTCGCGACGACGAGGCGCGGCGACCGGCCTTCACGGTCGGCGGTGAGCAATACCCGTGCGTGACCACGCAGTCGGCCGCGCTGCGGGGGTGGCCGGCGTTCGGACATGACGTCGAAGACGCTGCGCACGACGTCCTCGTCCAGGTCACGCCCGGCCGGTGCGCGGTCGGCCCGGGACTCACCCTCCGGTCCGCTCTCCACGCTCGCGTTCGCCTCCAGGTCGGCCAGGTACTGATACACCGAGTCCATGTCGGAACCCGGACGCGAGGCGGCCTGGGCGCGGTGGCGGAAGTGGCCGGCCGTACCGCACAGCAGGAGATCGGTGACGCCGTCCGGTCCTTCGGTACCGGTCGACGCCGTCCCGACGAACAGGGCGATGCCGCCCGAGGTGGTTCCAGTGGCTTCCGGACCCGTGCCCCATCCCATCGGCAGGTCGAACAAGACCCACTGGCCCGCTCGGACTCCTGGGGCGGAGAAGTCGACGGGACGGTGATCCCGTTCGAGGAACCGAATCACCTCGTCGAGTTTGCGGGCCATGTCTGCCGGGCTGTCCGGCGCAGCTGCCGGCGATGCGGTGGCCATTGTCACCGTGACTCCGGGCACGCCGACCGTTGCCCCAATACTCGGCATCGAGCTGCCCCGGCCCGAGTCCGCGAACATGTACTGAAGCTTCTGTTCCGACAAGTAGACGAGCTCCCGCACATCGACTCCTCTGTCAACCGCTTCTCGGGCGGCCGCTGTTGAACCATCATCACACGAGCTCGGAATCTGCGGCCCGACTTGGAGATCCTGTCGAAAAATGTCCCCCACGTCTCTCTCCGGTACTCTCCCCGGGCCGCCGGTCGCACGGCGGCGGGGCGGCCGCTCACTGCTCCGCGGCAGTTCCGTGGCGCCGTGGTGAAGATGACTCCTTGTTCTGACGGGCGGAGTAATGAGGGGGCGGGGTGATGAGGGAAAGCGGATTCGGCGAAGAAAAGCCGCTTGTCGCGGGGGATCCGGTACGGCTGGGGCCTTATCGGATGCTCAGCAGACTGGGTGCGGATGCGACAGGCCGGCTGTACCTGGCACATTCTCCGGGCGGACGCCGAGTAGCCGTCAAGGTCGTCCATGCCGGGATGGCACGCGATCCTGAATTCCGCGCCAGGCTCCGGCGTGAGGTCGCGGCCGCTCAGCGCGTGAGCGGGGCTTTCACCGTGCCCGTCGTCGGCTCCGACACCGACGCGACGACGCCTTGGATTGCGGCCATTTACCTCGCCGCTCCCTCGTTGGACATGGTGATCGCCGCTGAAGGACCGCCGTCGGCGCACTCCGTGCGGCGGCTCGCGGCAGCACTGACCGAGGCGCTCGGCGCCGTACACCGCGCGCGAATGATCCACGGCGACCTCGGACCGTCCACCATTCTGGTACTCAAGGACGGTCCACGGCTGATCGACTTCGGGGTCACCCGAGCGCTGGACGCGGACACGATCCGGCTGATGGCCGACCCCGGCTACACCTCACCGGAGCGGCTGCTGGGCGACGCCGCGTCCGAGGCCTCGGACATCTACGCACTCGGCGCGGTCCTCCACTTCCTGGCGACGGGCCGGGGTCCGCACGGCCGCGGCGGGACGAGCGAACCCGGCCACCCCATGGTGCGCTCCGAGCCGGACCTGAGCGGGGTCGCCGACGACCTCCTGCGGGAGTCGATCTCCGCGTGCCTCGCAACGGATCCGGCGGCTCGGCCCACCTCCGAGAACCTGTTGATACATCTGCACCGGGCTTTGGCGCGACCACACGACGCCGCCGAGGCCGACGACGTCGAAGCCGATGGGCCACCTGCCCGGAATCGCCATGGGGCACGTCGGCGGTTCCGCCGGACTGTCGCGGCCGTCGCGGCCGTCGCGGCCGTCAATCGCAAGGTCGCGGCTCTGGTCGGCGTACTCTCGCTGCTGGCCGCGATCGGCATCGGCCTCGGTATCGGCATCGCCAATGAGCCACCCGACTCCGGCCCTCGGAGCAACCGGTCGAGCCCTTCATGGTCGCCGGGCTCTTTCTGGTCGTTGACGAAGGGCGCGGCAGGTGACTACGTCGGTCTGTGGAGCACGCCCTCGAGCGTGGTGCTCGGGACCTCGACCGGCCTGACCGCGTACGACCCTGCCACCCGGGCGAAGCTCTGGTCCTGGCTGCCCCCCAAAGGCAGCTCATTGTGCAATATGAGCCGTCGCAGTTCCGAAGGCATAGGCGCCTTCATCTACGGAACGAGCGAAGCGGATTACGGATCGCAATGCGATCACCTGCAAACGATCTCCCTATCCTCCGGAACGCTCAACTGGACCAAAGCCGTCACAGGCGTGGCCAGCGGCACACCCGGAACCATGGGTGGGGAAATCAACGAATCCCTATCCATCGGCGACGGCATGGTGACCGCACCATTCAGGCACGAATCCGACAGTAGAACTGACTTGATCAGCGTCGCCGTACATGGCGGCACCGTCAACTGGTCGACGAATTACGGCGACACCTCAATGCCCAATGGGTGCAGGCTCACCGGCAAGGCGCAGGAATTCAACGGCAAGATATACGCATTCGGCATGTGCGACAACTACACCCGCGTCAAGCTGCTTGCTTTCGATGGCCGATCTCCCTCCTCGGCTTCTGCGGTGTCGGCGCTTCCGAGCTGCGACCCGAAAGGCGGCGAATCAGGTTCAGTGACCGCGCTGGCAACCGTGCGGACCATGGACTTCCTGGTCGCGGGCGCCGATCACTTGCTGATCGGTTGCAGCGCGGACATTGGCGGTGACAACCTCTACACCTTGCGAGCCGAATCGACCAGACTTACCCCAGTGGAATTGACCGTCATTTCGAACATGATCTCAGCCAATAGTTTGGGCAGCGAAATCCGCATGTTCAACAACACCCTGTACCTCCTGGAACCGATGTCTTCGGCAATGGACACCGGTGTCGTAGCCGTGAACATGGATACAGGAAAACAGCTGTGGGTGAGAAAACTCCCCAACGACTATTCGGGGCGACTACTGACGGCCGGCAAGTCGGGCGTGACGGTCCTGACATACGAGACACTGAGTCCGACCGCCATATACTCCCTGGCTGCGACAGACGGTTCAGCAACAAAACACGAATCGCTGAACACCACGGCCTCCAAAGCCCTGGGCAAGGTTGCTTATCCGGATCCCCACGCCGTTTCCGTCGGCAGCTACCTTGCCCTCGGGTTCCCCAGCGAGGAGACGACCGAGAGCGACGTGCCGGTCTTCGCCGTCCTGCCACTGCAAGACGGAGCCACCCAGGCGATTCAGCACCCATCCAGCACGGTGCGGGTTCATCCAGCACATCCAGCACATCAGGCCGCGGTAAAGGGTCAGGACCGGCCGACTCGGCGACATTGTGTACACTCGGTACACTTGAGCGCATGGCGCAGCCCATGCCCATAGAGTCCATCCGCGACGTGCGCGCACACTTGGCCGAGGTCGTGGAGCGGGCCGACCGGGACGACGTACCCACCGTGATCACGCGCCGAGGCAAAGAAGTCGCCGCCGTTGTGTCCATCGAGGTGCTCCGGAAGTACCAGGAGTGGGAAGAGCTCGAGATCAACCGGATCATCGACGAGCGCATGGCGAATCCGGCAGCCGGCATCCCGATTGAGGACATCATGAGGGAGACGCTGGCACGCAGTGAGTATGTACCGCACCGCCTTCCGGCCCGAAGCCCAGGCAGAGCTCCGCAAGATCCCCCGCGACATGGCGCTCCGCATCCTGGCCAAACTGACCGAGCTGGAAAGCGACCCGCTCGGCTTCAGCACCACCGCACTCGTCTCCCAGCCCGAACGCCGCCGCCTACGAGTCGGTTCCTACGCACTGGTGCGACGCGCCCTGGTCACAATGTACGGCGGGGACGCCGCTGGCACCGTCGCCCTGGCCCGCCGCGCCCAGAGCAGCGAACTCCCGCCGCGCATCCGGGGACTCGCGGCCCAGCGGGAGGCCCAGGGGCACGCGCTCGTCGGCAACGAAGTCGACTGCCTCCGCAGCCTCGACAGGGCGCGGGAACTGCTTGCCAGCGACGACGCCCGTAATGGCGCCGAGCCCGTGATCGGCACCTCCCATGTAAGCGATCCGGCGGCGATGTCGACCGGCTGGTGCCTGCACGACCTCGGCCGTCCCAAGGCCGCCGCCGAGGTACTCGACCGGGAGTACCGCCGCCTCCCGCCGCACGCGCTGCGTACCCGCGCCCGGTACGGCTTCCGCCGGTCCTTGGCCCATGCCGCCTCCGTGGAGGTCGAGCACGCGTGCGCGATCGCCGGGGATCTCCTGGAAGTGATGCCGGCCGTGCCCTCGGCGACGGTGAACAGCGACGTCCGGCGTCTCGCACGGGAACTCTCCCGGTTCCGGAGCAGCCGCGCCGTACGTGATCTGCAGCCCGCGCTGGCACGCGTGCTCGCCCCCGCGCACGACTGACAGCCCCTCCACGACCGACACGGACTCGAGCCGCCCGGCTCGCCGGACTACCCGGTCCCTCCGGCCCTCCGGATCCCACGATCCCCGGCGGAACCCTCTGATCACCGCTCGACGCGTCGCATCGCGCCCCCGGCTTCTTCGGGCTGCCCGCGACCAGTGACGCACCAGACGACGCCCCCCATCCGCATGCCCTCCCGTGGATGCGCCGTGCCGTCCACACAGTCGGGACCTCATGGCCCGGGCGGACCGGAGCCCCGGTCCACAGCCCCGCGCCCGTTCACCCTGTCTTCCTCTCACGAAGGGAACCTTCATGCCCGACGTCTTCGTCAACTACCGCACAGGCGACGAGGAGTCCGCAGCGACCATGATCGCTCGGGAACTCGCCCGTCGGTTCGGCGACGAGCGGATCTTCTTCGCCAGCAACTCGATCGAGCCCGGACGCCGTTTCCCAGTGGAACTGGTCAGGGCGGTGGAGGAGTGCGAGGCTCTCCTCGCCGTGATCGGCCCGCGCTGGGCGGAGGTGCGGGGGGCCGACGGCCGCCCCGCCCTCGAAGCCGAGCAGGACTGGACCCGTCGCGAGATCCAGACCGCGCTCGGCCGCGGGGTCCTGGTGATCCCCGTGCTCGTCGGAAAGGCCACGCGGATCGACCGCTCCGTCCTTCCGGACGATCTGCTGGAGCTGGCGGACTGCCAGTACAGGCGGTTCGACCACCGCAACGCCGAATCGGACCTGACGGCGCTCGGCGACGCCCTCGCCCGGCTCCTGCCCGAGCTGGGTGCGATGGACCGGGACGCCCGTGCGGTGCGGGAGCGGGCGGAGGCGAAGTCCCGTGAGAAGTCGGCCCGGGACACCAGGCACACCAGGCACACCAGGATGCGGACGCGCGACGTCGAACAGCGCGTGCGCGGCATCGGAAACCTCAACGGAGAACTGTCCGGCGCCTTCGTCAACGAACCGCAGGGGCCCGTGAACACCGGTGGGGGGCACCAGTACAACGCTCCCCACTTCGAGGGCGACAACACCGGGGTCCAGTTCACCGCGGGCGACAACAGCGGTACGGTCCACCAACGCTTCGAGCGCGAGCGTCGGCGCTCGGACGACGGACGATGACCGAGCAGGACCGCGTCACCGTCAACGATCCGCGCGGCCCGGTGAACAACGGCGAGGGGCACCAGTACGTCTTCTACGGCGTCGGCGCGGACTGGATGATCCGCAAAGGGGTCGAGTCCCTCCGGATCCCCCGCGAGGACCGGGTACGCCTGGCCGACCGGTTCGTTCGGCCGGTGGGCTATCGCATCGCCGCCGACTGCCTGGAGAAGCCCGGATCGGTGGTGCTGCTGGAGGCTGCGCCCGGCAGCGGCCGGCGCGCCGCAGCGATCATGCTGCTGCACGAGCTCGGTGAGGACGCAGGCGCTGAAGAGGAGCAGGAGGAGGACCGGTTCGAGGAGCTTCCCGCCACGGACAAGGACGAGGCCGCTCTCGCCCCCGGCGAGGGGGACCGCTTCCTCCTCGACCTCTCCGGGATCGCCGACGAGGAGGCTTATGCCAAGGCCCAGCGCCTCCTGGTCGTGCGCCGGTCACAGGCCCAGGAGGCGGGGGCCCACATGGTGGTCGTCCTGCCGTCGGACATGGAGCACGCCCACGCGCCGGAGCTCGAACCGCACACGGTGATGCTGGGGCGCCCTCGGGGGATCGCCGTCGTCACCCGGTACCTCCGTATGGACCGGATGGCCTTCCACTCCACGGACCTGGGGAGCTACGACCTCCAGCGCCTGTGCGAACGCTCCCCCATGCGGGAACTGGCGCGGCTCGCGGGGCTGGTGAGGTCTGCTCGCGACAGCGGCCGGTTCGGCGTCGACTTCGCGGGATGGCTCGACCAGGCGATGCACGCGGTGACCGACCGTGCCGGTGAGGTGGGCCGGCAGGTGGCCACGGTCCGCACCGCGCCCGAGCGGGCCCTGCTGCTTGCGGCGGCAGTGTTCGAGGAGGCCCGCGCCGACACCGTCTACGAGGCGTGGCACGGCTTGATGAGGACGGTGAGGCACGAAGAAGAGACGACTACCGAGCTCGCACGGACGGATTTCGGGGAGCGATTGGCGACGCTCGGGATCGAGCGGGACCTGGAAGGGCGGCTCCACTTCGGGCGGCTGGCCTACGCCGACGCGGTACGGACGTACTTCTGGGCGAACTTCCCCGGGACGCGCGACGACCTCAGGAATTGGATCGGCCATGCCGCCGGGCTCCGCGGTCTGACCACCGACGACCGGGTGAACGTCGTCGTCCGCTTCGGCGAGCGGTCCCTGGCCGTCGGGCGGCCCGACCACCTCTTACGGTCGGTCCTCCGAGGCTCCCCCTTCACCGCACACCGCGGCGGGGGAGCCTTTCCTGTCCCGGGACCTGGGCACGAGGAGGCTCAGGACCGCCAACGCTGCACAACAGCGCCGGTAAGCGACCGAGGCCTCACCGACTCCCGTACCTCACCTGACATCCGCCACTCACAGCGGCCAGGCGGTCAGCAAATCGCCAGGGCCGTAGGTGGCGTCGAGCCCCGGACAGTCGACTCCACTACGCGAAACCGCCACGACTGGAACAGGTTCGTCGGTGAGGGCAGCCCGGTGCCGATGCAGAGCGGCCAAGTCATGCCGGTCGAAGGGCGACTGCTCCAGCCACTTGATGGAGCCGACGAAGAACAGCTCCTTGGCGATGGGTGCGCGGTCGGCCCCGACGATATCGATCTCGATGTCGTTGGTGCGGGTCCAGTAGCCGCCCACGGCGGGGGCCGCGGGCAGCCGGTCGTCGGGCAGTATCCGCGCCAGGGCCTCACGGACAAGAGGCTCGACGGCCCGACCACGCCAGCTGGTCCAGTTCTCCCGGATGCGCGCCAAGGTCAGATCGCCCCGCCCCCGCTCGACCTCCTCCATCGACGGGCCGAGCAGGTGCAACCAGAACCGCAGGTACGGATCTGTCACCCGGTAGCGGCGGTCCTTCGACGGGCGCAGCGATACAGGCAGCTCGCCGGCGACGATCCGTTTTTGCGTAAGCAGCTCCAGAGCTCGCTGCAGCGGCGTGGCCCCGATCCCGCCGGCTGCACGGGCGATATTGGTGAAGGTCCGCTCGCCACTCCCGATGGCCGCCAGCACCTTGCGCGCCTGTACCTGCGGGGGGAATTCGGCGGCCAGCGAACGCTCGGCCGACACCAGCAGGGCCGAGACCGGATCGCTCAGCGCCTCGCCGAGGAAGTCCCACAGCCCTGCGCCGCGCGGCCACTCTGCGCAGATCAGCGGCAGCCCGCCGGTGACCAGTGCGGCGTCGAAGGCTTCCGCCGGATCCAGCCCGAGCATCTGCCCCACCTCGGCGGGGTTGAGCGGTCCCAGCACCATCTCCCGGCCGCGCTGATGGAAGGGGCGTCCGTAGCTGTTCAGTGCCTCCATCATCGACAGATCGGAGCCGATGAGGACCAGCAGCACCGGCTTGGTCTCCAGCACCCGGTCCCAGGCCCGTTGCAGCATCCCTTCAAAGGCGCCGTCGGTATCCATCAGGTACGGCACTTCGTCGATGATCAGAACGCTCGCCTGGTCGGCAGGCAGCGCCGCGGCCAGCACATCGAACGCGGCATCCCAGTTCTCCGGCCGCGCGGCGGCCACCAGCCCCGCCAACGGCAGCGTCGACACTTCGGCGTCCCTGGCCAGCCGTGCCAGATCATCCCTGGGGGATGCACCAGTCGCAGCGAAGAACAAGAAAGGGGCTCCGGAGCGCTCCGCAAAGCGCTCGACCAGCCGCGACTTACCCACCCGGCGCCGCCCACGCAACATCACGCACCGACCGGGCCGCTCCCCGCCGATCCCTGCCGCCACCTTCTGCAGCTCTCGCTCCAACGTCGCCAGCTCCTGGCGACGTCCTACAAAATCCACCACGCCCGGTCGACCTCCACCCGTGACACTAACAACAATGTTAGCAACATAGAGGTTAGTGATTGCCTTCGTGACCCTCGACCGACGTGTCGACTGAGCCTTAAGACGCGGTGGCAGTCTGCGCACTGGTGTGCACTCAAGGTTGTCGTTTCGAGCAGACCGCGCGCGTGCGCATCGCGTACGGGCAGGTGACACCGGAGGCGCTGTACCGACAGAACCGGTACCCGCGCACGGAATGATCGAGGTCGTAACCTGGACCAGGAACGTTCACTGCTTCTCAAGCCGTCCCC
The DNA here is from genome assembly GCF_045040875.1 of Streptomyces sp. NBC_00012. NCBI lineage: Bacteria > Bacillati > Actinomycetota > Actinomycetes > Kitasatosporales > Streptomycetaceae > Streptomyces > Streptomyces sp. NBC_00012. The sequence goes on from NZ_CP108309.1 coordinate 3,257,463, forward strand.
GCCCATCGAAATGACAGGCCCCATGAAGAGTATCGATCACCCTCACTTCGGGCACCTTGAGGTTCCGCCGGTGGGCGAGACGGAAGTCATCTGGGAAGGCACAGCCGCGCTGGGAAGCAGTGAGGTCGAAGTCCGACTGTGGGCCGAACCCAGCTCCGGGCTGGATGCGGGAGAACTGGATACGTTCGCGACGCACCTGGCCCACCTGCCGGCTCTGGACACCGCGGCTCGCGCGGCAATCCGTGAGGACCTGCAGCGGGATCGCCGCTTCATCGACCACCACGCCGCCGAACTCGACGACGCCGAGGCGATCAAACGCCTCACCCGGGAAGCGAACGGCGAAGCGATCAGCGCCGACGCGTTCACTGCAGCCATGCACCCCGTTCGGATCGGACTGTGGCACCTGATCGGCGAGGCCAAGGCCCGGATCGTCATGGACTACACGATCGACGCTGCGACCAGTGACGAACTCCTCGCCGTCAAGGTGGCCCGCGACGGGGCCGTGGTTTCCGTCGACTGGGAAAGCTGACGGCGTCAGCCCCGCCTCGGTGGTGGCAACGCGGCAGCACCGAACGGGGCACGGCGCATCGATCCTGGGCACTGAAGACCCGGACCGCGCCGGCATGGGTCATAGAAAGAACTGCTCCCGGATCTCTGTCCCGGAATCAGCCACCCAATCGGCAGCTCATCCCAACGAGGCATGCAACCCAGATTGTGTACACATGGCACACTCGGTACCTTTGGGGCATGACTCAGCCGCTGCCCATAGAGTCCATCCGCGACGTACGCGCTCACTTGGCCGAAGTCGTCGAACGGGCCGACCGCGACGACATGCCCACTGTCATCACCCGCCGCGGCAAGCAGGTCGCCGCCGTGGTCTCGATCGAGGTGCTGCGCAAGTACCAGGAGTGGGAAGAGCGCGAGATCAACCGCATCATCGACGAACGCATGGCGAGCCCGGCCGCCGGCGTCCCGATCGAGGACGTGATGAGGGAGACGCTGGCACGCAGTGAGTGACTACCGCACGGTGTTCCGACCCGAGGCCCAGGCCGAGCTTCGCAAGATCCCTCGCGACATGGCGCTTCGTATCCTGGCCAAACTGACAGAGCTGGAGAGCGACCCTTTCGGCTTCAACACCACGGCACTTGTATCCCAGCCTGAGCGCCGCCGCCTACGAGTCGGCGACTATCGCGTCTGCTACACCATCGACAACGGGGAACTAGTGGTGTGGGTCGTACACGTCGGACACCGCTCCACGGTCTACGACACGCAGCCGCTTCAGGTTCTGCGGACTACTGCGGACAGCACAACGGCCTGACCTGCCTTCTCGCAGGTCAGGCCGTTATTCACGTCCAATCAGACGTTGAAGCGGAATTCCACCACGTCCCCGTCCTGCATCACGTAGTCCTTGCCCTCCATGCGGGCCTTGCCCTTGGCGCGGGCCTCGGCGACGGAGCCGGTTTCGATCAGGTCCTCGAAGGAGACGATCTCCGCCTTGATGAAGCCCTTCTGGAAGTCGGTGTGGATCACACCGGCCGCCTCGGGGGCCGTGGCGCCCTTCTTGATCGTCCAGGCCCTGGCTTCCTTCGGGCCCGCCGTGAGGTAGGTCTGGAGGCCCAGGGTGTCGAAGCCGACGCGGCCGAGGGTGGCCAGGCCGGGCTCCTCCTGGCCCATGGACTGGAGGAGCTCCAGGGCCTCGTCGTCGTCGAGCTCGATCAGCTCGGACTCGATCTTGGCGTTGAGGAAGATCGCCTCGGCGGGCGCGACCAGGGCGCGCTGCTCGTTCTTGAAGTCCTCGTCGACCAGCTCGTCCTCGTCGACGTTGAAGACATAGAGGAAGGGCTTGGTGGTCAGGAGGTGCAGCTCGTGGAGGAGCTTGCCCTTCTCGGTGCCGGCGGTGATGCCCGAGGCGAAGAGGGTCTGGCCCGACTCCAGGATCTTCTGGGCCTCCTCGACCGCGGCGAGGACCGCGACCTTCTCCTTCTGGAGGCGGGACTCCTTGGTGAGGCGCGGGACGGCCTTCTCGACGGACTGGAGGTCGGCGAGGATCAGCTCGGTGTTGATCGTCTCGATGTCGTCCTTGGGCGAGACCTTGCCGTCGACGTGGACGACGTTCTCGTCCTTGAAGGCGCGGATGACCTGGCAGATGGCGTCGGACTCGCGGATGTTCGCGAGGAACTTGTTGCCCAGGCCCTCGCCCTCCGAGGCGCCGCGGACGATGCCCGCGATGTCGACGAAGTCGACCGTCGCGGGGAGCAGCCGCTGGGAGCCGAAGATATCCGCCAGCTTGTTCAGCCGGGCGTCCGGGACGCCGACGACGCCGACGTTCGGCTCGATCGTGGCGAACGGGTAGTTGGCCGCCAGCACGTCGTTCTTGGTCAGGGCGTTGAACAGGGTCGACTTGCCGACATTCGGCAGACCGACGATTCCGATCGTGAGCGACACGTTGGCGACTTCCTGAGGAGTGAGGAGGGAGGTGGTGATGAGGTGAGAGGTACCGCGGACCGGGTGGTCGATTCTCCAGTTTACGGGCGGGGGCGGGCGGGCCCCCACGGGTCCGGTCGGGTGCCGATCCGGTTCCCGTTCGGCCGTGTGGCATCGAACTCATCCCCCTAGGTCGCGCAAAGGGCGTGTCCCGTACCTGGTTCCTGCTGCCCGGCGACCTACGTTGTCCCGGTGGAGCAGCACAGGACACGTCCCCCGCAGCGCAGGCAGTCTCGCCAGGCCCCGCTGTCCCCTCAGGGCACCATCGAGGAGACCGCGACCGTCTACCGGGTGGTGAGCGCGCCGGAGGGCCGTTCGCGTCCGGTGCCGCCCGTCGTTCTCGCGCTGCGCAGGCTGCCGAATCCCCGGCTGACGGGGATCGGGGCCGGACTCTTCGCCGCTGCCACCATGTTCGTACTGGCCTGTCTCGACCTGCTGGCCCTCGACGGTTCGTCGGTGGTGTTCGGTGTGCTGTTCCTGCCGGTCTGCGCGCTGACCGCACTGTGGGTGCGGCCCGCGGACCTGGTGACCGCGCCGATCATCGTGCCGATCGCGTTCGCCGTCGGGGTCGTGCCGATCGCGGGCGGCACGGGCGGCTTCGGCGGCCGGATCATGGCGGTCGTCACCGCGCTCGCCGTGCACGCCGGGTGGCTGTACGGCGGAACGCTCATCGCCGGGCTCATCGCGACCGTACGGAAGGTACGGCTGATGCGTCAGCGGCAGCGCCGCATGCTCCTCGCCGCACAGACGGCCCGCCCCTCCTCTCAGGGAGCACGCCGCCCGCGGCGGTGAGTGTGCGGGCCGCGTGGCGGGGGCTCCAGGCGCCGGCCTCGCGGGTGGACGGGAGTGCGGGGTGGTGCTCAGTGGCCCCCGGCCGCCATCGCCGCGCCGACGATGCCCGCGTTGTTCTGAAGCTCCGCGGGCACCATCTCGGCCCGTACGTGCTCGATCAGGGGCAGGAATTTGTCGGCCTTGCGACTGACCCCGCCGCCGATGATGAAGAGCTCGGGCGAGAACAGCATCTCCACATGGGCCAGGTACTTCTGCACCCGGTGCGCCCAGTGGTGCCAGCTCAGGTCCTCGTCCTCCTTGGCCTTGGTGGAGGCGTGCTTCTCCGCGTCGTGGCCGTTCAGCTCCAGGTGGCCCAGCTCGGTGTTGGGTACGAGCCGGCCGTCCACGAAGAGGGCGCTGCCGATGCCCGTACCGAGCGTCAGCACGATCACGGTTCCCTTGCGGCCCCGGCCCGCGCCGAACGTCATCTCCGCGACGCCGGCCGCGTCCGCGTCGTTCAGCACGGTGACGGGGAGGCCCAGCCGGTCACCGAGCAGTCCGCGGGCGTCCGCGTCGATCCAGCCCTTGTCGACATTGGCCGCGGTACGGGTGACCCCGCCGGTGACGACGCCCGGGAAGGTGACGCCCACCGGGCCCGACCACTCGAAATGGCCGACGACCTCGGCCACGCACTCGGCCACGTCCTTGGGCGTGGCCGGGTGCGGTGTCAGTACTTTGTGGCGCTCCTGCGCCAGGTCTCCGCGGTCCAGGTCCACGGGAGCGCCCTTGATCCCGGATCCGCCGATGTCCACGCCGAAGATCTGCATGCAGTCCACGGTACGGGCAGGCAGCCCGGCTCACTTCCCGAAAGCGGGACGTCCCTGAAGCGGGGCGTCCCTGAGGCGGGGCGGCGCGGGGGCGGGACGTCCCGGGGGGTGGGACGGCGCGGAGCCTGGTGTCACTGCTCCGAGAGGGCGGCGGCCTCGGCGCGCAGGTCGCGGCGGAGTTCCTTGGGCAGCGAGAAGGTGATGGACTCCTCGGCCGCCTTCACGATCTCCACGTCCTCGAAACCGCGCTCGGACAGCCAGGCGAGGACGCCGTCGACCAGCACCTCGGGGACCGACGCCCCGGACGTGACACCCACCGTGGAGACACCCTCGAGCCAGGCCTCGTCGATCTCCTCGGCGAAGTCGACCAGATGGGCGTCGTTCGCACCGGCGCCCAGGGCGACCTCGACCAGGCGGACCGAGTTGGAGGAGTTCTTCGAACCGACGACGATCACGAGGTCGGCGTCCTCGCCCATCTGCTTCACCGCGATCTGGCGGTTCTGCGTGGCGTAGCAGATGTCGTCGCTGGGCGGCGAGATCAGGAGCGGGAACTTCTCCTTGAGCGCGCCGACCGTCTCCATCGTCTCGTCGACGGAGAGCGTGGTCTGGGAGAGCCAGACCACCTTGGACGGGTCACGCACCTCGACACCGGCGACGTCCTCGGGGCCGTCGACCAGCGTGATGTGGTCGGGGGCCTCGCCGGAGGTGCCGATGACCTCCTCGTGGCCCTCGTGGCCGATCAGGAGGATGTCGAAGTCGTCCTGCGCGAAGCGGACGGCTTCCTTGTGGACCTTGGTGACCAGGGGGCAGGTCGCGTCGATCGTGGCGAGCTTCCGCTCGGCCGCCTCCTCGTGCACGGTCGGTGCGACCCCGTGCGCGGAGAACATCACGATCGAGCCCTCGGGTACCTCCGCCGTCTCCTCGACGAAGATCGCGCCCTTTTTCTCCAGGGTCTGTACGACGTACTTGTTGTGAACGATCTCGTGGCGCACATACACCGGGGAGCCGTACTGCTCCAGGGCCTTCTCCACGGCGATCACGGCACGGTCCACGCCCGCGCAGTAGCCACGGGGAGCGGCGAGCAGGACGCGGCGAGGTGTCGTAGCAGTCATGCGACCCATCGTAAGGCCGAGTCGAGCGCGCGGAAGATCAGCCTGGTGGCGAGACTGACGGGACTGACGGGACTGACAGGACTGACAGGACTGATCCGTACGCGACCCAGGGAGGGCTCATGCCGGACACCGGCAGCGGTGGCAGCGGTGGCAGGGACGGGACCACTGGGACGGCGGAAGCGGCGGGCGCGCATCAGGAGGGCGGCCGGCTGCGGCGGACACTCGGCTTCCGGGACCTGGTGGTCTACGGGCTCCTGTTCATCGCACCGATGGCTCCCGTCGGCGTCTTCGGCACGCTGGACGCGAAGTCCGACGGTGCCGTCGCGCTGGTCTATGTGGCGGCGACCGTGGTGATGGCGTTCACGGCGTTCAGCTACGCCCAGATGGTGCGGGTCCTCCCACTGGCCGGTTCGGTCTTCGCCTACGCGCGCAAGGGGCTCGGGGAAGGGCCGGGGTTCATCGCCGGGTGGATGGCGATGCTCGACTATCTGCTGATCCCGGCGGTCGCCTATCTCTTCTCCGGGATCGCGCTGAATGCACTGGTGCCGTCGGTGTCGCGGTGGGTGTGGACGGCGCTCGCCGTCGTCGTCACCACCCTGCTCAACCTCTGGGGTGTGCGGGCCGCCGCCCGGGTCGGCTTCGCGGTGCTGGCGATGGAGATCGCGGTGCTGCTGGTGTTCCTGGTGTCGGCGGTGGTGGTGCTCGTACGGGACGGGGCGCAGCGCGGCTGGCTGACTCCGCTCACCGGTGATTCCGGCTTCTCGGCCTCGGCGGTGCTGGGGGCGGTGTCGGTGGCGGTGCTGTCGTATCTGGGCTTCGACGCGATCGCCACGTTCGCGGAGGAGGTGACCGGGGGCTCGGCGAAGGTGGCGCGGGCGCTGCTGCTCTGTCTGGTGCTGGCGGGTGTGCTGTTCGTGGCGCAGGCGTATCTGGCGGCGCTGCTCGAACCAATGACGTCGGCGGAGCTGGGCGCCGATCCGGCCGCGCAGGGGTCGGCGTTCTACGACACGGTGGACTCGGCGGTCGGCAGCTGGCTGCACGATCTGGTGGCCGTCAGCAAGGCGATCGGGGCGGCCTTCGCGGCCCTGGCCGGGCAGGCGGCCGCGGGGCGGCTGCTCTTCGCGATGGCCAGGGAGCGGCGGCTGCCCTCGCTGCTCTCCAGGGTCGACCCGCGGTCCGGGGTGCCGCGGATCGCGATCCTGCTGGCCGCCACGGTGACGCTGATCGCCGCGGTGTGGGCGGCCCGGCGGGACGACGGGCTCGACCGTCTGGTGTCGGTCGTCGACATCGGTGCGCTGACGGCCTTCGTGCTGCTGCACGCGTCGGTGGTCGGCTGGTTCGCCGTACGCCGGATGGCGGGACCGCCGAGCTGGTGGCGGCATGTGCTGGTGCCGGTGGTGGGTGCGGGGGTGCTGATCGCGGTGATCGTGGAGGCGACGCCGAGCGCCCAGGTGGTGGGGGTGTGCTGGTTCGCGGTGGGGCTGGTGGTGCTGGCCTTGCAGTGGGGGCGCGGCGTACGGCCCGGGGCGGCGGGGTGAGTCGGCGTTCCCGAGTGCGGACGGTGTCCCGAACGTTCCATCCTGAGCGCGGTGCCCTGAGCGCGGTGTCCGGTGGTTCGACGACAGGGCCCGGCGGTTCTGTTCTGTCGTGGGCGCCCGGTTGTCGGTGGGGGCGGATACGCTCGCTCGCATGGCTCTCCAGACGTCCGCGGAAGCTCCGCTGCCCGTAGGTGATGTGTCGCGGCTCATCGGGGGCTGGATCGACCGGCTCGGGGCGGTCTGGGTCGAGGGGCAGATCACCCAGCTGTCGCGCCGGCCCGGCGCCGGGGTCGTGTTCCTGACGCTGCGCGACCCGTCACAGGACATCTCGGTGAGCGTGACGTGCTTCCGGCAGGTCTTCGACCGGATCGCGGATGTGGTGACGGAGGGGGCGCGGGTCGTCGTCCTGGCCAAGCCCGAGTGGTACGCGCCGCGCGGCCAGCTGTCCCTGCGGGCCACGGAGATACGGCCGGTCGGCATCGGTGAGCTCCTGGTCCGCCTGGAACAGCTGAAGAAGTCGCTGGCCTCGGAGGGGCTCTTCGCTCTCGACCGGAAGAAGCCGCTGCCGTTCCTGCCGCAGCTGATCGGCCTGGTCTGCGGGCGGGCGTCGGCGGCCGAGCGCGATGTGCTGGAGAACGCCCGGCGGCGGTGGCCCGCGGTGCGTTTCGAGGTGCGCAACGCGGCGGTGCAGGGTGTGCACGCGGTGAATCAGGTGGTCCAGGCGGTGAAGGAGCTGGACGACCTGCCGGAGGTCGACGTGATCGTCGTGGCGAGGGGCGGCGGCAGCGTGGAGGACCTGCTGCCGTTCTCGGACGAGCAACTGATCCGGACGGTGGCCGCGTGCCGTACGCCGGTGGTGTCGGCGATCGGTCATGAGCCGGACTCCCCGCTGCTCGACCTGGTCGCGGACCTGCGCGCCTCCACGCCGACCGACGCGGCGAAGAAGATCGTGCCGGACGTGGGCGAGGAGCTGGACCGGGTGCGGCAGCTGCGCGACCGCGCGCTGCGGACCGTACGGGGGCTGCTGGACCGCGAGGAGCGCGGGCTGGCGCACGCCCTGGGCCGGCCGTCGATGGAGCGCCCCCAGCGGATGGTGGACGAACGCGCGGCGGAGATCGACGCGCTGGTCGGGCGGAGCCGGCGGGTGCTGGGGCATCTGCTGGACCGGGCGGACTCGGAGCTCGCCCACACCCGGGCCCGGGTGGTCGCGCTGTCTCCCGCGGCGACGCTGGAGCGCGGTTACGCGGTGCTGCAGCGGGCCGACGGCCACGTCGTACGGGCTCCGGCGGACGCGGGGGCGCCGGGCGAGGTGCTCCGGGCACGGGTTTCGGGGGGCGAGTTCGCGGTGCGGGTGAGCGAGTGAACGGGGTCGGGATCATGGACGGACGAGAGGCCCGGGGTCGCAGGCCCCTGGCGGGCCGGAACGTAGGGTGGGGCGCATGACGGACGACGCGACTACGGCGGCGGGTGCCACGGGCACGCTCGGCTACGAGCAGGCCCGTGACGAGCTGATCGAGGTGGTGCGCCGCCTGGAGGCCGGCGGTACGACGCTGGAGGAGTCCCTCGCGCTCTGGGAGCGGGGCGAGGAGCTGGCGAAGGTGTGCCGGCACTGGCTGGAGGGCGCGCGCGCCCGGCTGGACGCGACCCTTGCGGGGCCGGCGGACTCCGGAGAGAGCGGCGGCACGGCAACGGCCGACAACGGCTGAGGTCGCCCTCCGCCTCCGAGGCAACCTTCTGGCCTCTGCCTCCGAGGCCGCCTTCCGGCCACTAGCGACTGCCCGTGGCCGCTGCGGGGGCGGCGGGGAGCTGTGGAACGGATCACCCCGCCCATTTTTAGTTGAACATTAACCTACTTTTCGACTACCGTGATCCGGGTCAGTCGATCCACGCGTCCGTCCGGAAGGCAATACGCACGATGTCCCTCGCTCTTGACCCCGCCGCCCAGGACCTCCTCTTCCGTGAGGCCCGCACCGCCAACACCTTCACCGACGAGCCGGTGACCGAGGAGCAGGTCCAGGCGATCTACGACCTGGTCAAGTTCGGGCCGACCGCGTTCAACCAGTCGCCGCTGCGCGTCGTCCTGGTCCGCTCCGACGACGCCCGCGCGCGCCTCGTGAAGCACATGGCCGAGGGCAACCAGCCGAAGACCTCGACCGCCCCGCTGGTCGCGATCCTGGCCACCGACAACGAGTTCCACGAGGAGCTCCCCGCCCTGCTCCCGCACTTCCCGCAGGCCAAGGACGCGTTCTTCTCCGAGCGCCCGGTCCGCGAGTCGGCCGCCGCGCTGAACGGCGCGCTGCAGGCCGCGTACTTCATCATCGGCGTCCGCGCCGCCGGCCTGGCCGCGGGCCCGATGACCGGCCTCGACACCGCGGGCATCGAGAAGGAGTTCCTGGACAGCGACCACAGCCTGCTGATGGTCGTCAACATCGGCAAGCCGGGCGAGGACGCCTGGTTCCCGCGTCTGCCGCGTCTCGCCTACGACGAGGTCGTCAAGACCGTCTGAGTCCGGCCGTCGCCGCGTGTGCGGCGTACGGAAGAAGGACCTGGAGAAGGGCCCTGGAGCACTCGGTGCTCCAGGGCCCTTCTCCGTACCACGGCGACTCTCTCCGTACGGCCGCGACGCCCTTCTCCGTACGGCGGTGACGCCCGGCGCGGCGTCAGGACGACTTGAGTGCGGCGGCCATCTCCGCCAGCCGCTCCGGCGAGGCGGAACCCGTCACCACGGTGGTCGAGTCCTTGTCGTGGCGCACGAGGGCGTCGTACTTCGGGCCCTCCCAGTGCTGCCAGGTCTCGCCCGCGACCTGCTGCGTACGCCCGGTGTTCTTGGCGTCCTGACTGACCTCGGTGACGTATTTCTTCGCCGGGGACGTCGACTGCTCCACCGCGACGTACTTGCCCTCCGGGTCGAGGAAGCCCAGGTGCCAGCTGTTGCCCGCCTTGCGGTCGTAGCTGACCGAGGTCGGCTTCCACTTCTCGGCCAAGCCGTCCGGGGCGGCCACGGGGTACGGCGCCGCCCGGCGGGCCGTCAGGAGCTCCACGCGGTAGTCGACCGCCTCGACCGGGTTGGCGTTCTCGTCGTGCGGAACGAAGATGTAAACAACCCCTGCCGCGGCGGAGATGACCGCCATCGACAGGAACATGTCCCGCACCGTCTGCTTGCCTCGCTTGCTAGCCACGGGTCCATGGTCGCATTGGCCCCGATGGGCCCGCCCCGGGGGCAGCCGCTCATAAGTGACCCGGTCTGCTCATTTTGTCGACCTGACGATAGAGTCGCAGCACCCTCTTCCGGTCGTCGCCGTACAGAAAGGTGCGCTCCGATGTCCGAGCATCATCTGCCGTCCCAGCTCGAGGTCTCCCCCGAGGCCCCCGACCGCAACCTCGCCCTGGAGCTGGTCCGGGTCACCGAGGCCGCCGCCATGGCGGCGGGGCGATGGGTGGGCCGCGGCGACAAGATCGGCGCCGACGGCGCCGCCGTGAAGGCCATGCGGACCCTCGTCTCCACCGTCTCGATGAACGGCGTCGTCGTCATCGGCGAGGGCGAGAAGGACGAAGCCCCCATGCTGTTCAACGGCGAACGCGTCGGCGACGGCACCGGCCCCGAGGTCGACATCGCCGTGGACCCGATCGACGGCACGACCCTGAACGCCAAGGGCATGCCGAACGCGATCGCCGTACTGGCCGCCGCCGACCGCGGCGCCATGTTCGACCCGTCGGCCGTCTTCTACATGGACAAGCTGGTCACCGGCCCCGAGGCCGCCGACTTCGTCGACATCAACGCCCCCGTCTCGGTGAACATCCGCCGGGTCGCGAAGGCGAAGAACTCCGCCCCCGAGGACGTCACCGTCGTCGTGCTCGACCGCCCGCGTCACGAGGGCATCGTGAAGGAGATCCGCGAGACCGGCGCCCGGATCAAGTTCATCTCCGACGGCGATGTCGCCGGCTCGATCATGGCCGCCCGCGAGGGGACCGGCGTCGACCTGCTGATGGGCATCGGCGGCACACCCGAGGGCATCATCTCGGCCTGCGCCATAAAGTGCCTCGGCGGTGTCATCCAGGGCAAGCTCTGGCCCACGGACGAGGCCGAGCGCCAGCGCGCGCTGGACGCCGGGCACGACCTGGACCGGGTGCTGTCCACCGACGACCTGGTCAGCGGCGACAACGTGTTCTTCGTCGCGACCGGCATCACGGACGGTGAGCTGATGCGCGGCGTGCGGTACCGCGCGGAGACGGCGACCACCGAGTCGATCGTCATGCGGTCCAAGTCGGGCACCATCCGGAAGATCGACTCCACGCACCGGCTCTCGAAGCTGCGCGCCTACAGCGCGATCGACTTCGACCGCGCGAAGTAGACCTGGTCCCGCCCGCCTTCCGGAAGCCGGGCGAGGCCTCCGGAAGCCGGGAAGGTCTCCGGAAGCACCACGCGAAGAGGCGCCCCCCATGTGCGGTGGGGGCGCCTCTTCGCGTGGTCGCCGGCGAGACAGTGCGCGCGAATGCGGGACCGTACGGACGCGGGTGCCGATGCGGGTGCGGACACGGGGCCGACGCGGGGGCGCCGCATGCAGGTGCGGACGCGGCCACCGACGCGGGGTCCACGCGATACCGACGCGTACGGCCCGGATCGGCCGGATCCGGTCAGCCCGCCGCGGCGATCCGGCCCGTCGCGCCGGAGGAAACGGCCGAGGCCTTGCGCTCCATCTCGCGACGTCTGCGACGGGCGAGCACCACCCGGCGCTCGGCGGCGGTGAGGCCGCCCCACACCCCGTACGGCTCCGGCTGTATGAGCGCGTGCTCCTGGCATTCGATCATCACCGGGCAGCGCGCGCAGACCCGCTTCGCGGAATCCTCGCGCGCGAGTCTGGCAGCAGTCGGCTCTTTCGACGGGGCGAAGAACAGCCCGGCTTCGTCCCGGCGGCACACCGCCTCCGAATGCCAGGGGCCGGCCTGCTCCTCCCGCGCGGGGGTGCGCTGGGAAGGGACAGCGGCGACCTGCAGGGGCTGATGCGGCAGTTGCAGCACGGTCTACTCCTGACGACGGCTTCGCGAGCGAGAGACGATGCAGCATTCCCTACCCGCTGTGCGCATGCCTAAGCACTGAGTGGCACCGGGGCCGGGCTGCGAAATAGCGGTCGGCCAGGAATTTGGCTTGTTTTCGAAGGGGATTCGAGGGAGTTCCCGCGGAGTTCCGGCGGACTATCCGAGGTATTTGCGCAGCCGGTCCTGGAGGTCCGCGATGAACTTCCCGCGCTTGGGCTTCGCCTCCACGCTGCCGAACACGGAATAGCCGTTGACGACGACCACCGGTGCTTCGGGGTCGGCGGATTCCAGTGTGGCGACTTCGAAATTGCCGAAGACGCCCGTGCCACTGCCGCGCAGCGAGATGTTCTCGGGAACCTTGACCTCGACACTCCCGAAGACGGAGGTCGCGTTGATGACCGTGAGCCTCTGACCGAAAAGCGCCTCGGTCAGATCGACCTCCACGCTGCCGAAGAGCGCGAAGGCGTTCGTACGGCTGCCGACCCGCCAGCGCCCCTTGCGGGTCGAACTGCTGAAGATCGCCACCAGGTTGTCGGCGGGGCCCGTGGGGCTGTCGTGACCATGGACGCCGGGGACGGCGGTCGTACGGGCGGCGCCTCCCGGCGCGGGCAGGTCCCGTACCAGCGGTTCCAGCTCGCCGACGGTCTTGGCGCGGTAGACCGCGTCGACCCGCTCGGCGTGCTCGTCGGCGGTGAGCCGGCCCTCGGCCATGGCTTCCCGCAGGATGTCCGCGATCCGGTCACGGTCCGCGTCGGAGGCGCGGATACCGGCCGGCTCCACCGGGGCCACTGGCTGCTGGGGCTGCTTCTCGAGGTCCACCGACCCAGCGTACCCAAACGCGATAGATCGCGACTAGCCCCCGCCCGGCCCTCCGCCGTGTCGCACCCCGCCCCCCGCGACGGCCGCCCGGGGACGGCCGAACTGAGCCTTACCTCACAGCTTCGGCACTCCTGCGGCGTTCTACCCTGGTGGGTGCGCTGCCCAAGGGAGGTCAGCCGCCGTCTGCCGAGTGAGGAATGGCCGTAATGCCAGAGTTTGCGTACTCCGATCTGCTCCCCCTGGGCGAGGACACCACGCCGTACCGCCTGGTGACCTCCGAGGGTGTCTCCACCTTCGAGGCCGACGGTCGTACGTTCCTCAAGGTCGAGCCGGAGGCGCTGCGCACCCTGGCCTCCGAGGCCATGCACGACATCTCGCACTACCTGCGCCCCGCCCACCTGGCGCAGCTGCGGCGGATCGTGGACGACCCCGAGGCCTCGTCCAACGACAAGTTCGTCGCACTCGACCTGCTGAAGAACGCGAACATCGCGGCGGCGGGCGTGCTGCCGATGTGCCAGGACACCGGCACCGCGATCGTCATGGGCAAGCGCGGGCAGAACGTCCTCACCGAGGGCGGTGACGAGGAGGCGCTGTCGCACGGCATCTTCGACGCCTACACCAAGCTCAACCTGCGCTATTCGCAGATGGCTCCGCTCACCATGTGGGAGGAGAAGAACACCGGCTCGAACCTGCCCGCCCAGATCGAGCTGTACGCCACCGACGGCGGCGCGTACAAGTTCCTCTTCATGGCGAAGGGCGGCGGCTCGGCCAACAAGTCGTTCCTCTTCCAGGAGACGAAGGCCGTGCTGAACGAGGCCTCCATGATGAAGTTCCTGGAGGAGAAGATCCGTTCGCTGGGCACGGCCGCCTGCCCGCCGTACCACCTGGCGATCGTCGTCGGCGGTACGTCGGCCGAGTTCGCGCTCAAGACCGCGAAGTACGCCTCCGCGCACTACCTGGACGAGCTGCCCGCCGAGGGCTCCCCCACCGGTCATGGCTTCCGGGACAAGGAGCTGGAGGAGAAGGTCTTCGAGCTGACGCAGAAGATCGGCATCGGCGCCCAGTTCGGCGGCAAGTACTTCTGCCACGACGTCCGCGTCGTCCGCCTCCCCCGGCACGGCGCCTCGCTGCCCGTCGCGATCGCCGTCTCCTGCTCGGCGGACCGCCAGGCCACCGCGAAGATCACCGCCGAGGGCGTCTTCCTGGAGCAGCTGGAGAAGGACCCGGCGCGCTTCCTGCCGGAGACCGAGGACGCCCACCTGGACTCGGGCGACGTCGTGAAGATCGACCTCAACCGGCCGATGGACGAGATCCTCGCCGAGCTGACCAAGTACCCGGTCAAGACCCGGCTCTCGCTGACCGGCCCGCTGGTCGTGGCCCGCGACATCGCGCACGCCAAGATCAAGGAACGACTGGACGCGGGCGAGGAGATGCCGCAGTACCTGAAGGACCACCCGGTCTACTACGCGGGCCCGGCGAAGACGCCCGAGGGCTACGCCTCCGGCTCCTTCGGCCCGACGACGGCCGGCCGCATGGACAGCTATGTCGCGCAGTTCCAGGCGGCGGGCGGCTCCAAGGTGATGCTCGCCAAGGGCAACCGGTCCAAGCAGGTCACCGACGCGTGCGACGCGCACGGCGGTTTCTACCTCGGCTCGATCGGCGGCCCGGCGGCCCGCCTCGCGCAGGACTGCATCAAGAAGGTCGAGGTCGTCGAGTACGAGGAGCTCGGCATGGAGGCGGTCTGGAGGATCGAGGTCGAGGACTTCCCCGCGTTCATCGTCGTCGACGACAAGGGCAACGACTTCTTCACCGAGCCCGCCCCGGCACCGACCTTCACCAGCATTCCGGTGCGGGGCCCGGGTCTCGCCTGACCGGTCGGCAGAAGGCCGGCCCTGCGGGAGCGTTCCGGCCGGAGCGCTCCCTCGGGGCCGTTCTCACTCCTCCAGCAGGCCCGATGTCGCGACCAGGATCGTCCTTCACAAGCATGCAGATTACATTCGTGCAATCGCGCGGTCATGGGTGAGCGCGACCGCTCGGTGAATATGGGCCGGTGACGCGCGACAGCGAACAGGCGGACGGCGGGCCGGACCTGGCACCGGACGGCGACGGGGCCGGTACCGTGCGCGGGGAGCGCCGATATCGATTCCTCGTCGCCGGGTACTCCCTGTCCTCCTACGGCACCTTCCTGAACATGGTGGCGCTCAATCTGTTCGTCTACGAGACGACGGGGCGGGCGCTCGCGATGGGCCTGTTCATGGCCGTGCGTCTGGCGTCCGGTTTTGTCGCCGGGCTGATCGCCGGTGGTCTTCTCGACCGGTACGGCGCCAAGCGCGTCATGCTGTGGACGAATGTGACGCAGGCGGCGGTGATGCTGCTGCTGGTGCTCGCGCCCGAAGGGATGCGGACGGCCGCCCTGATGACTGTTTCCGTGGTGGTCGGCGGCTGCGGAACGCTTTTCATGGTGTCGCTGCGCAGTTCCATTCCCGAGTTGGTCGGCGACGACCGCCGGTCCTGGGCGAACTCCCTTTCCATAACCGGGCGTTCGCTGGCAATGATGGCCGGTTTCGCCTCCGCGGGCGTGGTGGTGTCGCTGGTCGGTTACACCGCCGCTTTCGTGGTGGACATGGCCACCTTCGTGATCTGCGCCGTCACGGTGGCGCTGCTGCCGATCCCGGGCGGGGGCCGGGGAAGGGACGCCCGGCCGGAATCGGAGGGGGATTCGGGCGGGGACGGGGGGAAGGAGTGGACCGGTGGCCGGGGGAAGCCGGGGAGGTGGCGGCGGCCGGGCGCGTTCCTCGCGTCGCCGGCCGCGCCGGGTCTCGGTCTGATGGTGGTGCTGCGGAGTGTCGACGCCTTCGGCTCGTCCTCCCACGCCGCGCTGCCGGTCCACTCCGCCGCACTCGACGCCGGCCACCCGGCCGTGTTCGTCAGCGCGTTCTGGTGTCTGTGGGCGCTGGGGAACGTGGCCGCGCAGCAGGTGATCCAGCGGTACGTCGGACGCACCGGGCGCACGGTGGGTGCACCGGGCTTCGGGTACGGCACCTGTCTGATGTCCGGGGCGTTCATCCTGGCGTTCGCCGGGTTCCCGTGGGCCGCGACCGCCGTGATCGCACTGGTGGCGGGGGGGGCGGCCGACGGGCTCACGGAGGTCTCGTGCACCTCCCATCTACAGACGCTCCCCGCCGATCTGCGGGCTCGTGCCTTCGGGCTCTCCGCGACCGTCGAGAACCTCGGGTTCGGCGTCGGCATGATCCTGGTCGCCGCGGCCCTCGACAGGTACAGCCCGCCGGCCGTCGTCGGCTGGTCGCACGGGGCGGCCGTCGTGGTCGCCGTGGTGTTCCTGATCAGGGTGTCCGGGGCGCGCGGGCGGGCCGACGTCCCCGCACCCCGTTCCGGCGCCGATCGCGTCGGGCCGGAACGGTGAGTTTCCCGTACGGCGTTATTCGGCCAATCTCGGAGGGAACGGCGAGGGGCCGGGCGCCCGCCGTGCCGTCCCGCACGCTCCCCGTGCCTGCCCCGGCACACCCCCGCCCGCCCCGGAGACCGCCGTCGCCGCGGCCGGTCCGGCACCGCCGCTTTCACGCAGCGGGCCGCGCAACGGACTTGCGCCGTACCGGCCCGCTTTGGTGGTTTGTCGGACGTCACTCGCACCACTCGGCCGGCCCGCCCCCGGGAAACCCGCCCCGGAGGGCCGGCGGACACCCGCAGCACCCTGGCGACCTCACCGGATCGCCCGGGTGCGCGGAGACCGGCCCCTCCTCGAACACCACCCGCACCGCATCGCACCCAGCGGACGGCGCGGGCACCTCACCCTCACCGTCGAACACCGGAAAGGCGGACGCCCGATGACGCCGCTTACCCACCGCAGCCACACCGACGACCTGCTGTCCTTCATCAGCGCCAGCCCCTCCCCGTACCACGCGGTGGCCAGTGCCGCCCAGCGCCTGGAGAAGGCGGGCTTCCGTGAACTGCGCGGCACGGACGACTGGACGGGCACGACCGGCGGCAGCTTCGTCGCCCGCGGTGGTGCGCTGATCGCCTGGTACGTCCCCGAGGGCGCCCCGGCGCACACCCCGTTCCGGATCATCGGCGCACACACCGATTCCCCGAACCTGCGGGTCAAGCCCACTCCCGACACCTCGTCGGCGGGCTGGCGGCAGATCGGCGTGGAGATCTACGGCGGCGTTCCGCTGAACACCTGGCTCGACCGCGACCTGGGCATCTCCGGGCGGCTCGCGGTGCGCGCGCCGGGCGGCGGGGTCGGGTCCCGGCTCGTCCAGATCGACGAACCGCTGCTGCGGGTACCCCAGTTGGCCATCCATCTGGACCGTACGGTCAACGAGGCGCTCGCGCTGGACCGGCAGCTCCATGTCGCCCCGGTCTGGGCGCTCGGATCGCGCGAGGAGGGTGCACTGCTGCGCCGGGTCACGGCGGCCGCCGAGGTGGACCCGGACGAGGTGCTCGGCTGGGACCTGATGCTCCATGACGTCCAGCCGCCCGGGTACCTGGGCGCGGACCGGGAGTTCGTGGTGTCGGCGCGGCTGGACAACCTGGTCTCGGTGCACGCGGGGGTCACGGCCCTGGCGGCCGCGGCGACCGCGGCCGACGAGCCGGCTTACGTCCCCGTCCTGGCCGCCTTCGACCACGAGGAAGTCGGCAGCGGTTCGGCGACGGGGGCGCAGGGCCCGCTGCTGGAGCGGGTCCTGAGCCGCTCGGTCACCGCCCGCGGCGGCAGTCCGGAGGACTGGTCGCGGGCCCTGTCCGGGGCCTTCTGCGTCTCCGCCGACATGGCCCACGCGGTGCACCCCAACTACGCGGAGCGGCACGACCCGGACCACCGTCCCCTGCCCGGCGGCGGCCCCACGCTCAAGGTCAATGTCAACCAGCGGTACGCCACCGACAGCACCGGCATGGCGGTGTTCGCGACGGCGTGCGAGCGGGCGGGCGTGCCGTGGCAGCCGTTCGTCTCCAACAACGCGATGCCGTGCGGTACGTCGATCGGCCCGCTCACCGCGGCCCGGCTGGGCGTGGAGACGGTCGACGTGGGGGTGCCGGGGCTGTCCATGCACTCGGCGCGCGAGCTGTGCGGGGTCGAGGACCCCGGTCATCTGGCCGCCGCGCTCGGTGCGTTCGTGACGTCCGGCTGATCCGCGCCGAACAGCCCGAAGGGGCGGGGCGGCCCGGCCGCCCCGCCCCTTCTCCACGCACGCGTGGAACGGTGCCCGCTGCCCGAACCGCTGCTACACGAACCGCTGCTGCGCGCTGCCGTCGCAGGCCTGGAGCTTCAGCGGGTCCTTCGCCGCCGCCAGCGTCAGGCACAGTCCGGTCGAGGCCGCCGGGCGCAAGGTGCCCGACTGCTTCACGAACTGCTGGTTGGCCGCGCCCGAGCAGTTGTACAGGATGGCCGTGGCGCCCGCCTTGTAGTCGGCGCCCGGCACGTCCAGGCACCGGTCGTGGCTCAGCTCCGTGCGGAGGGTCTTCGTGCCGGAGTCGTACCACCAGCCCTGGTTGCGGCCGCCGTGGCAGTCCCAGCCGCCGATCTTCGTGTCATTGCGGGTCACCGAGCCGGGGACGTCCACACAGGTGCCCGTCGCCTCGTTCTTCAGGGGCTTGAAGGCGTCGTCCCACGCCCCGGCCTGCAGGACCGGCTTTCCGGTGCTCGCCGGGTCGGCGCAGCTCGCCTGGCGCAGGTTCGAGTTGTAGATCTGGGTCAGGCAGGACGCGAAGGCGCCGTGGCCGCTGGCGTTCGGGTGGTAGGACTGCCGCAGGGAGTTGGAGTCCGGCGGGAAGTGCCCGAGGTCGATGTAGAGACCGCGGGCCCAGGTGGACTCGCTGCAGACCTCGTGGCCGTGGAAGAGCCGGGAGTTGTCGAGGTAGACGGCCCCGGTGTCGGTGGCGGCCTTGCGCATGCCGCGCTCGAAGGCGGGGACGGCCACGTTGCGGCCCCAGGCCGCGTCGGAGTCGTACCCGGCGCAGCCGCCGGGAAGCTTCCCGGGGAAGCTCGGGTTGTCGTAGAAGTCCGGGCCGATGGGGCTCGGGTAGCCCATGACCACGAGCTTGTAGTCGTTGTCGCCGTACCCGGCGCCGGACATGACGGTCTTCAGGTCGCGCACCGACTTCTCGACCTTGGGGACGAGTCCGTCGACGCGTGCCTGCCAGCCGCCCTCGTACTTGGGCTGGCAGGTGCCCTGGGAGAGCACCCAGCGCTCGACGCAGTCCGTCATGACCGGGCCGAACTGGAGGTCGTCGTTGGCACCCGCGACGAGCACGATCATCTTGATGCGGGTGTTGCGGGCCTTGATGGCGAGGTTGTCGCTCTGCACCAGCTCGTCGGAGTACTGCTTCGAGCCGCCGATCACGATGTTGCCGGTGTACGCGCCGGAGCAGGAGACGTTGTACGTGACGTCCGCCGGGATGCCGGTGCGGTGGATGGCGGAGTCGGGCGAGCGGTGGCACCAGTTGTCGGGGCCGTTGGTGCCGGCCTCGTACGTGCCGACGCCCTCGCCCGAGATCTCGCTGTCGCCGAGCGAGATCAGCCCGGTCTTGCGGTCCGCGAGCGGCCGCTCGGCCGGGTCGCCGTACAGCTTGGTGGCCTCCGCCGCGCGGATGGCCTCCAGTTCGGGCGACAGGGGGGTGGATGCGGTAGTGCTGGAACCGGACCGGTCCGTCGCGCCGGCCTGGCCGGCGGCCGCGGTCATGCCGCCGATCGCCGCCGCCATGGCCGCGGCGGCCGCGACCGTACAGCGAAGTCTGTGCCTGGTGCGCCTCATTGCGCCTCCCCGGGTTGTGGTTACCCCCGGTATTTACTGGTCGGTAGTCGACTTGGGAATAGACAGAACAAGACAAGTGCTCAACTTTTTCAGGAGGTTGAACGAGATGGACGAGTCACGGACCGGCAGGCAGTCCCCCGCGAACGGTGGAGTTTTCCGTATCGAGCACGATTCGATGGGCGAGGTGAGGGTGCCCGCCGAGGCCAAGTGGCGGGCCCAGACGCAGCGCGCGGTGGAGAACTTCCCGGTTTCCGGCCAGCGCCTGGAACGGGCCCACATCGAGGCCCTGGCCAGGATCAAGGCGGCCGCGGCCAAGGTGAACGCCGAGCTGAAGGTGCTCGACCCGGACATCGCCGCGGCCATCCAGGAGGCCGCCGCCGAGGTCGCCGCGGGGCGCTGGGACGACCAGTTCCCGGTCGATGTCTTCCAGACCGGGTCGGGCACCTCGTCCAACATGAACACCAATGAGGTGCTGGCCACCCTCGCCACCGAACGGCTGGGCCGCGAGGTCCATCCGAACGATCACGTCAACGCCTCGCAGTCGTCCAACGACGTCTTCCCGTCCTCCATCCACATCGCCGCGACGGCGGCCGTCACCGGCGACCTGATCCCGGCGCTGGACCGGCTGGCGACCGCCCTGGAGCGCAAGTCCGCCGAGTTCGCGACGGTCGTGAAGTCGGGCCGTACGCATCTGATGGACGCCACACCCGTCACCCTCGGCCAGGAGTTCGGCGGCTACGCGGCACAGGTCAGGTACGGCATCGAGCGGCTGCGCGCCTCGCTCCCCCGCCTCGCCGAGCTGCCCCTGGGCGGCACGGCCGTCGGCACCGGCATCAACACGCCGCCCGGCTTCTCCGCCGCCGTCATCGCCGAGGTCGCGTCCGCCACCGGGCTGCCGCTGGCGGAGGCCCGGGACCACTTCGAGGCGCAGGGCGCGCGGGACGGGCTCGTGGAGACCTCGGGCCAGCTCCGTACCATCGCCGTCTCGCTCACCAAGATCTCCAACGATCTGCGCTGGATGGCGTCCGGACCGCGCACCGGACTCGCCGAGATCAATCTGCCCGACCTCCAGCCGGGCTCGTCGATCATGCCCGGAAAGGTGAACCCGGTCATCCCCGAGGCCGTGCTGATGGTGGCCGCCCAGGTGACGGGGAACGACACGACGGTCGCCACGGCGGGCGCCGCGGGCAACTTCGAGCTGAACGTGATGCTCCCGGTCATCGCGAAGAACCTGCTGGAGTCGGTCCGGCTGCTGGCCAACGCCTCCCGGCTGCTCGCCGACCGCACGGTCGACGGGATCACGGCCAACGTCGAGCGGGCCAGGGAGTACGCCGAGTCCTCGCCCTCCGTCGTCACCCCGCTGAACAAGTACATCGGCTACGAGGAGGCGGCGAAGGTCGCCAAGAAGTCCCTCGCCCAGCGCCGGACCATTCGCGAGGTCGTACTGGACTCGGGCTACGTCGAGCGGGGCGACCTCACCGTGGAACAGCTCGACGAGGCGCTCGACGTGCTGCGCATGACCCACCCCTGAGCCGCGTTCCGGCCCCGGGGCGGCGGTCTCCGGGGCCGGGGGCTCCGAACCCGGGGCCGGACGCTCCGAGCCCCCCGGGCCGGACGCTCTAAGATCCGTCCATGGCAGGTACCGGAGACATCGAGCACTGGGCGCCGGGTGATCAGATCCTGTGGCGCTACCGCCGCAACGGCGCGCCGGCGGGGTCCGGGGCGCCGGAGCGGGCCCCGGACCCGTTCCACATCTGCCGCCCCGTCACCGTGGTCCAGGACACCGGCGAACTGCTCGCGGTGTGGGTGGCGCCGGGCACCGAGTGCGTGAAGCCGGTGCTGGCGAACGGCCGGGACGTGCACGCCGAGCCGCTCGCCACCCGCTACACCGCCCCGCGCACCACCGCCCGCTCCCCCTGGCTGGGAAACGGTGTGCTGAAGCTCGCCCGGCCCGGTGAGCCGTGGTCGGTCTGGCTGTTCTGGGAGCCGGTCTGGCAGTTCCGCAGCTGGTACGTGAATCTGGAGGAACCGCACACCCGCTGGCAGGGCGGCGTCGATTCCGAGGATCACTTTCTCGACATCTCCGTCTACCCGGACCGCAGCTGGGTCTGGCGCGACGAGGACGAATTCGCCATGGCCCAGCGGGCCGGTCTGATGGCCCCCGGGACCGCGCGGCGGGTGCGGGAGGCAAGCCGGGCGGCCGTCGGGCTGATCGAGGAGTGGGGCGCTCCGTTCCGGGACGGCTGGGAGAACTGGCGGCCCGATCCACAATGGCGGGTTCCCGCGCTTCCGGATGACTGGGACCGCACCCCCTCGTATACGCCGTCGTGAGACCCTTGATGCACCCCAGGGGGACAAACGTAGGATCGTCCTCCGGAGTGCCGCTCCGCCCCAACCGGGAGGCGCGGCACCCGACCTGACCACAAGTCATCGCACGAGCACCGCGTACTGCATGAGCTGTATGAGCCACATCAGTCGTATGAATCGTATGAACCACTACGAGGGGGTGGAGACGTGCTCGCTGTTGCCCGCCCCGTCGCCGGAAACGTTGTCACCGGCCCGTCCCGCGGGCATCCGGTTTCAGCCCCTCGTTCCGGGGCATCCGGTGACAGCCGTTGTTATCGCCGCTCTTGCCGGGGCACAGTAACGCCCCACGAGGTGATTGCCTCATACAACCGGCCCGGACGGACGGAACCCCACGCGTGACGGAGCATCCCACCTCCCACGAAGGCCGGCAGCCTCTCGCAGCCCGGTCGCAGGAACGCACCCGGCCGCGGCAGCAGGACGCCGCGCCGGCCGCCTCGCCTGCCTCCGCCGCGATCCCCGCCCCGGCCGCGGCTCCGGGGTCGGCAGCCGGCCCCGCGACTCCTGCGGCGGGCACCGGCCCCGCAGGACTCGACCCACAGGCCGCGGCCCGTCGCGAGGGCGACCGGCTGCGTTTCGTCGGGGCCGCCACCCGGCGGATCGCCCGCGGCATAGACCTGGACGAGATCGTGCTGGGCCTGTGCCGGGCCAGCGTGCCGACGTTCTCCGACGCCATACTGGTCTACCTCCGCGACCCGCTCCCGGTCGGCGACGAGCGGCCGGTCTCCCCCTTCGTGCTGCGGCTGCGCCGGTCCGACCGGCTGCGGCTGAGCGAGGAGGAGACGGACAGCTCGTCGGAGACCGAGCGGCTGCGGCTGCCCGTCATCGATCCGCACGGCGATCTGACGCCCGCGGCCGAGCTGTGCGAGATCCGCTCCGGCGGCGCGCT
Organism: Streptomyces sp. NBC_00012; assembly: GCF_045040875.1. Taxonomy (NCBI): domain Bacteria; kingdom Bacillati; phylum Actinomycetota; class Actinomycetes; order Kitasatosporales; family Streptomycetaceae; genus Streptomyces; species Streptomyces sp. NBC_00012. The sequence continues at coordinate 3,280,074 of NZ_CP108309.1, forward strand.
GGCCGAGGTGCTGCGCGGGGTGCGGCCGGTCTTCGGGGACTCGGCGGCGGCCCGTGCCGCGCTGCCCGAGCTGCTCGGCGCCGGCCGGACCGTGCCCACCGGACACCGCGCGATCCTCGCCCCGCTGCGCGGCCGGCGGCGGGTGATCGGCGCCGCCGTCTTCCTGCGCGGGACGGAGCGACCGCCGTTCGAGTCCAACGACCTGCTGGTCGCGGCCCAGCTGGCGACGCACACCGCGCTCGGCATCGACAAGGCCGTGCTGTACGGGCGCGAGGCGTACATCGCCGACGAGCTCCAACGCACCATGCTGCCCGACTCGCTGCCGCAGCCGACCGGAGTCCGGCTCGCCTCCCGCTACCTCCCGGCCGCCGAGACGGCCCGGGTCGGCGGTGACTGGTACGACGCGATCCCGCTGCCCGGCAGCCGGGTCGCCCTGGTCGTCGGCGATGTGATGGGCCACTCCATGACGTCCGCGGCGATCATGGGCCAGCTGCGCACCACCGCGCAGACCCTGGCCCAGCTCGACCTGCCGCCGCAGGAGGTGCTGCACCACCTCGACGAGCAGGCCCAGCGGCTCGGCAGCGACCGCATGGCGACCTGCCTGTACGCGGTCTACGACCCGGTCGCGCACCGGATCACGATCGCCAACGCCGGGCATCCGCCGCCCGTCCTGCTCCATCTGGGCGGCCGTGCGGAGGTGCTGCGAGTGCCGCCGGGCGCCCCGATCGGAGTCGGCGGGGTGGACTTCGAGGCCGTCGAGCTGGACGCGCCCGCGGGCGCCACGCTGCTGCTGTACACCGATGGCCTGGTGGAGTCCCGGCTGCGGGACGTCTGGACCGGGATCGAGCAGCTGCGCGAACGGCTCGCCGCCACCGCCCGGCTGACCGGCCCGGACCACTCGCCGCCGCTGGAGGCGCTCTGCGACGACGTGCTGGACATGCTCGGTCCGGGCGACCGGGACGACGACATCGCGCTGCTCGCCGCCCGGTTCGACGGGATCGCGCCGAGCGATGTCGCGTACTGGCACCTGGAACCGGAGGAGACGGCGCCGGGCCGGGCCCGCAGGCTGGCCCGCCGGGCACTCAGCCGCTGGGGTCTCGACGATCTCTCCGACTCGGTGGAGCTGCTGGTCAGCGAAGTGGTGACCAATGCGGTGCGTTACGCGGAGCGACCGGTGACACTGCGGCTGCTGCGTACCGACATCCTGCGCTGCGAGGTCGGCGACGACTCCCCGCAGCTGCCCCGGCAGCGCCGGGCGCGTGACATGGACGAGGGCGGGCGTGGCCTGTTCCTGGTGAACCGGCTGGCCAGGCGGTGGGGGGCGACGCGCCTCTCGACCGGCAAGGTGGTCTGGTTCGAGATGCCGTCCCGGGGTCAGTAGCCGGGCCGGCGAAGGAGCGGCGGAAGGGCACGGGGCAGAGCCCTGTACGCACGGTAGCGAAATGTTGCCGACCTCCTGTCGGCGGGTTTGACTTCAGTCGTGAACGAGACGGCCTGACCGAACCCCCACCGACGGGAGGACGCTCGTGTCCGAGGAATCGAAGACCAAGAACACCCCGTACACCACGAACAACGCCGGAATCCCGGTGGAGAGCGATGAACACTCGCTCACTGTCGGAGCCGACGGACCGATCCTGCTCCAGGACCACTACCTGATCGAGAAGATGGCCCAGTTCAACCGCGAACGGGTCCCCGAACGAGTGGTTCACGCCAAGGGTTCCGGCGCGTACGGCACCTTCAAGGTGACCAACGACGTCAGCCAGTTCACCAAGGCCGACCTGTTCCAGCCGGGCAAGCAGACCGCCATGCTCGCCCGCTTCTCCACGGTCGCCGGGGAGCAGGGTTCCCCCGACACCTGGCGGGACCCCCGTGGATTCGCCCTGAAGTTCTACACCGAGCAGGGCAACTACGACATGGTCGGCAACAACACGCCGATCTTCTTCGTACGTGACCCCATGAAGTTCCAGGACTTCATCCGCTCGCAGAAGCGCCGCCCGGACAGCGCGGTGCGCGACCACGACATGCAGTGGGACTTCTGGACCCTGTCCCCCGAGTCCGCGCACATGGTGACGTGGCTGATGGGCGACCGGGGCATCCCGAAGACGTACCGCCATATGAACGGCTACAGCTCGCACACCTACATGTGGGTCAACGCGGGCGGCGAGCGGTTCTGGGTGAAGTACCGCTTCAAGACCGACCAGGGCATCGACTTCTACACGCAGGACGAGGCCGACCGGATGGCCGGTGTGGACGGCGACGTCCACCGCCGCGACCTGTTCGAGGCGATCGAGCGCGGCAACCACCCGAGCTGGACGCTGTACATCCAGGTCATGCCGTTCGACGACGCACCCGATTACCGGTTCAACCCGTTCGACCTCACGAAGGTGTGGCCGCACGGCGACTACCCGGAGATCGAAGTCGGCCGGATGACGCTGAACGAGAACCCGGAGGACTTCTTCGTCCACATCGAGCAGGCGTCCTTCGAGCCGTCGAACCTGGTGCCCGGCATCGGTCCGTCGCCCGACAAGATGCTGCTCGGCCGGCTCTTCTCGTACCCCGACACCCACCGGTACCGGATCGGCCCGAACTACGCGCAGCTGCCCCCGAACCGTCCGCGGTTCGGCCGGAACTCGTACGCGAAGGACGGCCCGATGCGGTACGAGCCGAGCCGTACGGGAGCGGTCTACGCGCCGAACTCGTACGGCGGCCCGGCGGCGGACACCGCGCGCTACGGCGACCCGGCGGGCTGGGCGACGGCGGGCGAGATGGTCCACGAGGCGTACAAGCTGCACAGCGAGGACGACGACTGGGGCCAGGCGGGCACCATGGTGCGCAAGGTGCTCGACGACGCGGCCCGCGAGCGACTGGTAGGGAACATTTCCGGCCATCTGCTGGACGGTGTGAGCGCCCCGGTCCTGGAGCGCGCGCTGCAGTACTGGCGCAACGTGGACAAGGACCTCGGCGACCGGATCGCCAAGAAGGTCAACGGCGGCTGACACCGCCGTACGTACGGGAAACGGGTCAGGGGCGGTGCCGGCCGGCACCGCCCCTGACCCATGTGTTCATCGTCGGCTCAGGCTCTCAGGCACTCACCGCGCGGGAGGAGCGTTGTTGACGATGTTGTTCTCGTTGCCGTCGGCCGGTTTGCCGGGGACCCCGCCGCCCGGCGGATCCGGGGACTGGCTCGACGGCACGTCCGGCGACTGCGACGGCGGCGGTACGTCCGGCGACTGGGACGGCGGCACGTCGGGCGACTGGGACGGGCTCTGCGAGGGCTTGTCCGGCGACTGCGACGGGGTCGTGTCGGTGCTCGCCGACTGCGAGGGGGTCGTCGACGGCGAGGCCGGCACGGTGACCTCGCCGCGCTCGACGTCCTCCAGGTCGAACCGGGCACTGGAGCCGCCTCCCAGCGCGCCGAGGGTGTAGTCCGCCCAGATCTGCGCCGGGAAGCCACCACCGTTGGCCCGGCCGGAGTTGGCCGTGCCGGTCAGGCTGACCTGGCCGCCGCCGTCCTTGGGCGATTCGCCGAAGAGCGCGACGACGGTGGTGAGCTCGGGGGTGTAGGCGGCGAACCAGGCCGACTTGTTGTTCTCCGACGTACCCGTCTTGCCCGCCGCCTCGTACGCCGAGGTGTTGGCCGCCCGGCCGGAGCCGGCGTCCACCACTCCGGTCAGGACGGAGGTCACGGTGTCGGCGGACTTGCGGCTGATCACCTGGCTGCCGATGCCCTCGACCGGGTCGACCGTCCGCTCACGGTGCTTGGCCGACTTCACGATGAACGGGGTGACCTTCTTGCCGTGGTTGTCGAGGGTGGCGTACGCGCCCGCCATGTCCCAGGTCGAGGCGTTCATGGTGCCGAGCGTGATGGCGGGGCGCTCGGGGAAGTTCTTGTCCGGTACGCCGAGGGCCAGGGCCGTCTTCTTCACCGCGGGCGGGCCGACGTCGACGACCATCTGGGCGAAGACCGAGTTGATCGACGCGTTCATCGCCTTCTGCACGGTGACGTCGCCGTAGCTCTGGTTGTCCTCGTTCTCCGGGGCGAACGGGGTGTCGCTGCCCACCACCGGCCGCTTGCTGGTGCCGTCGTAGCGGGTGTTGACGCCGATCAGGTCGCCGTCCTGGGTCTTCGACTCGTTCTCCAGCGCGGAGGCGAGCACCAGCGGCTTGAAGGTCGATGCGGGCTGGTAGTCCCGGCGCGTGGCGTTGGAGACGTAGTGCTTGGTGTAGCCCACCCCGCCGTACATCGCGACGACGCCGCCGGTCTTCGGGTTCACGGAGGTGGCGCCCGCCTGGACGGTCGCGTCGACCTTGTTGCCCTCGCGGTCCAGCTTGGACTCCAGCTGGCGGTCGACGGACTTCTCCAGCTCCTTCTGCCGCTTCTTGTCGATGTTGAGCGTGAAGGTCCAGCCGCCGGCCTGCCGCATCTCCGCGGTGATGCCCTGCTTCTCCAGCTCGTTGTTGGCCGCCTCGACGAGGTAACCGGTCTGGCCCTCCATGCCCTTGGCGGGCTTGGCCTTGCCCGGGGCCGGGAATTCGAGCTTGTCGCGCTCGGCCTTGTCGAGCCAGTGCATCTCGACCATGTTGTCGAGGGTGTAGCCCCAGCGTTCCTTGACCAGCTTCTTGCCCGTCTTGCTCGCGGTCTGCCAGTCGTACTGGCTGGGCGCCTGGAGCACCGAGGCCAGGTAGGCGCCCTGGGAGACGGTGAGGTCCTTGGCGTCGACCCCGTAGTAGGCCTGCGCGGCCGCCTGGATGCCGCTCGCCCCGCGCCCGTAGTACGCGGTGTTGATGTACCCGGCGAGGATGTACTCCTTGCTCTTCTTGCTGTCGACCTTGAGCGAGATCACCAGTTCCTTGAGCTTCCGGCTGATCGTCGGGTCCTGCGTCAGGTAGTAGTTCTTCACGTACTGCTGGGTGATGGTCGAGCCACCCTGCTTGCCCTTGCCGCTGAGGGTGTTGAGAAGCCCGCGCGTGGTGCCCTTCAGGTCGATGCCCTGGTCGTCGTAGAAGGACTTGTTCTCGGCGGCGACGAAGGTGTGCTGCACCTTCAGCGGCACCTCGGCCAGGTCCACGATCTGGCGGTTGACCCCGTTGCCGGTCCGGGTCAGCAGTGACCCGTCGCTGTACTGGTAGACGTTGCTCTGCCGCTCGGCCAGGGCGTTGGCCTTCGGGATGTCCACGTACATGTAGAGGGCGACGAAGGCGCCCATGATCAGCAGGCAGAATCCGAAGAAGGTGCCCAGCATCTTCTTCCAGGTGAAGAGTCTGCGTATGCCGCCGCTCTTCGCGGCCCGCCGCGCTCCGCGCCGCTGGGCTCGTCGCGCATCCGCTCGACCCATCGCTGTTTTGCTCCTGTTTCTCTGCTCGACCAGATCCGCTCAGCCAAACCAGCTAACACCGTCGGCCAGGACAAAAAGCGAGCGATGCGGTCTTTTACGGACGTGACAATCAGCACCCGTTCTCAAGGGAACCGACTCATGAAGGGTGCCCAAGGTTGCGAACACAGGTAATGTGTAATCACATTGCTAGCACCGAGTCAGTCTTTTCGAAACGGGGGATCCCATGTCCGACCATGACAATCCGCGCGCCGCGACCACTCTTGCCGCAGACCTCACGCCCGACGCACCACAGATGCCCGAACCGCAGGTGAGAGAGGTGACGGCGCACAGCATTCCCGGCGGCCTCGGCCTGCTGCTGACCGTGGTCGGCGTAATCGTAGGCATCGGCCTCGCGATCATCGGCGGCGTCGTCGGCTCGAACGGCAACAACGGCCTGGGCATCCCGGTCTGCATCTTCGGCGTCCTGCTCGTCATCGCCTCGTTCTTCTGCATGACGGGTGTGAAGATGGTCGCACCGGGCGAGGCCCGGGTGATCCAGCTCTTCGGCCGGTACGTCGGCACGATCCGCACCGACGGGCTGCGCTGGATCAACCCGCTCACCAGCAGCCGGAAGATCTCCACCCGGGTCCGCAACCACGAGACCGCGGTCCTGAAGGTCAACGACGCCTACGGCAACCCGATCGAGCTCGCCGCGATCGTCGTCTGGAAGGTCGAGGACACCGCGCAGGCGCTCTTCGAGGTCGACGACTTCCTGGAGTTCGTCGCCACCCAGACCGAGGCGGCCGTCCGGCACATCGCGATCGAGTACCCGTACGACGCCCACGAGGAGGGCGGCCTCTCGCTGCGCGGCAACGCGGAGGAGATCACCGAGAAGCTGGCCGTGGAGCTCACCGCCCGGGTGCAGGCCGCCGGCGTACGGATCATCGAATCGCGCTTCAGCCACCTCGCGTACGCCCCCGAGATCGCCTCCGCGATGCTCCAGCGCCAGCAGGCCGGTGCGGTGGTCGCGGCCCGGCAGCAGATCGTCGAAGGCGCGGTCGGCATGGTCGAGATGGCACTCACCCGGATCGCCGAGCAGGACATCGTCGAGCTCGACGCCGAGCGCAAGGCCTCCATGGTCAGCAATCTGATGGTGGTGCTGTGCGGTGACCGCGCGGCCCAGCCGGTCCTGAACACGGGCACTCTTTACCAGTGACCGAACAGACCCCGCCGGCCCGCAGGACCCCGCCGCAGCGCAAGCAGATGCTGCTGCGGCTGGATCCCGCGGTGCATGACGCGCTGGCCCGCTGGGCCTCGGACGAGCTGCGCAGCGCGAACGCCCAGATCGAGTTCCTGCTGCGCAGGGCACTGGCGGAGGCGGGCCGCCTGCCCGGCTCGGCGGGGCCGATCCCCCGCCGAGGGCGGCCCCCGAAGGACGCGTCGGGCCCGGCCGACACCTGAGAGCCCGGGACGGGACCCGGGTATACACCGGGGGTATACACGCCGTGTACAGTGCCTGGCATGTCTATCGGCCACACCCTGCTCGGGCTCCTGGAGTCCGGCCCCCGCCACGGCTACGACCTCAAGCGGACGTTCGACGAGAAGTTCGGCCACGACCGCCCCCTGCACTACGGCCAGGTCTACTCGACCATGTCCCGGCTGCTCAAGAACGGCCTCGTCGAGGTCGACGGCGTCGAGAGCGGCGGCGGCCCGGAACGCAAGCGGTACGCCATCACCGAGGCCGGGATCACCGATGTCGGCGCCTGGCTCGCGCAGCCGGAGAAGCCCGAGCCGTACCTCCAGTCGACGCTCTACACCAAGGTCGTCCTGGCCCTGCTCACCGGCCGCAGCGCCGAGGCCCTGCTGGACAGCCAGCGCACCGAGCACCTGCGCCTGATGCGCATGCTCACCGACCGCAAGCGCAAGGGCGACCTCGCCGATCAGCTGATCTGCGACCACGCCCTCTTCCACCTCGAAGCCGATCTGCGCTGGCTGGAACTGACCGCCGCCCGGCTCGACCGGCTCGCCGCGGAGGTGGGTGCGTGATCCCCGCCGGCTCCCTGCTCAGCGCCGACAGCCTGCACAAGGCGTACGGCCACACGCCCGCGCTCGACGGCGCCTCGTTCTCCATCCACCCCGGCGAGGTCGTCGCCGTGATGGGCCCCTCCGGCTCCGGCAAGTCGACCCTGCTGCACTGCCTCGCCGGCATCGTCACCCCCGACCGGGGCACGATCACCTACGGGGGCCGCGAGCTCTCCGCGATGTCGGACGCCGAACGCAGCGCCCTGCGCCGTACCGAGTTCGGCTTCGTCTTCCAGTTCGGCCAGCTCGTCCCGGAGCTGACCTGCGTGGAGAACGTCGCCCTCCCGCTCCGGCTGAACGGCACCAGGCGCAAGGAGGCCGAACGCACCGCCCGGCACTGGCTGGAGCGCCTGGAGGTCGACACCGTGGGCGCCAAGCGTCCCGGCGAGGTCTCCGGCGGGCAGGGGCAGCGCGTCGCCGTGGCCCGCGCGCTGGCCGCCTCACCCAAGGTGATCTTCGCCGACGAGCCGACCGGCGCCCTGGACTCCTTCAACGGGGAACGGGTCATGGAGCTGCTCACCGAGGCGGCCCGGTCCGCCAACGTCGCCGTGGTCCTGGTGACCCACGAGGCCCGGGTCGCCGCGTACTCCGACCGTGACGTCACCGTGCGCGACGGCCGGACCCGCGACCTGGAGCACGCCGTATGACGCTGCTCGACCGGAAGAACGCGCCGGCCGCCGCCCCGCGCGGGCCAGCCGGACCCACCGGCGTCGCCGCCTGGTTCCGCGACCTCGGCCTCGGCATCCGGTTCGCCTCCGGCGGCGGGCGCGAGGGCTGGGTCCGCACCGTACTGACCGCCGTCGGCGTCGGTCTCGGTGTGGCACTGCTCCTGACCGCCGCCTCCGCACCGCATCTGCTCCAGGAGCGTTCCGCGCGCAGCGAGGCGCGCGCGGAGAGCTCCGTTCCCGGCGGGCCCGACGCACAGGCCAGGAAGACCGACACCTCGGTGCTGCGGGTCAGCGCGGAGACCGAGTACCACAGCCGCACCGTCGAGGGTTACCTGATGCGGGCGGACGGTGCGCACCCGGTCCTCCCGCCGGGCGTCGCGCGCTTCCCGGGCGCGGACGAGATGGTGGTCTCCCCCGCCCTGAAGGAGCTGCTGGACTCGTCCCAGGGCCGTCTCCTCAAGGAGCGGCTGCCGTACCGGATCACCGGCACGATCGCCGACGCCGGTCTGGTCTCGCCCGGCGACCTGGTCTACTACGCGGGCAGCGCCACCCTGACGTCCGGCGACGGCGGCCACCGGATCGCCGGTTACGGCAACCCGGGGCAGGGCGAGGAGATGCCGCCCGTCCTCATCGTGCTGATCATCATGATCTGTGTGGTGCTGCTGGTGCCGGTCGCGATCTTCATCGCGACGGCGGTGCGGTTCGGCGGCGATCGCCGCGACCGCCGGCTCGCCGCGCTGCGGCTGGTCGGTACGGACATCCGGATGACCCGTCGGATCGCGGCCGGCGAGGCCCTGTTCGGGGCGCTCCTGGGCGTGCTGACCGGGGCGGTGCTCTTCCTGGTGGGGCGCCGATTCGTCGGTCACATCGAGGTGTGGAACGTCAGCGTCTTCCCGTCCGACCTGGTGCCCGACCCCGCGCTGACGGCGCTGGTCGTCGTCTCCGTCCCGGTGGCGGCGGTGCTGGTCACGCTGGTCGCGATGCGCTCGGTGGTGATCGAACCGCTCGGCGTCGTACGGGGCGGCGGCGACCGCAGGCGCAGGCTCTGGTGGCGGCTGCCGATGCCGGTCGCGGGTCTGGCGGTGCTCGGACTGACCGGCAAGGTCGACGAGTTCACCCCGGTCAACCCGTATCCGATCGCGGGCGGTGCCGTGCTGGTCCTGGTCGGGCTCGCCCTGCTGCTGCCCTGGCTGGTCGAGGCGTGCGTGAACCGGCTGCACGGCGGCCCGGTGCCCTGGCAGCTCGCCACCCGCAGGCTCCAGCTGAGCAGCGGGGCCGCCTCCCGCGCGGTCAGCGGCATCACGGTCGCGGTCGCGGGAGCGGTGGCACTGCAGATGCTGTTCGCCGCGGTGGGCGACGAGTTCAGCAGGGTGACCGGGCAGGACCCGTCGCGGGCCCAGTTCTACACGTACTCCGAGAAGGTCGAACCCGGGGCGGCCACCCGGACCATCGAGGAGTTCAAGGCCACCAAGGGCGTGGACGCCGTCATCGGGAAGGTCGAGACGTACGCCACCCGGCCCGGCAAGTACACGAAGTCCGACGTCCAGCCGACCACCAGTCTCATCGTCGGCGACTGCGCGACCCTGCGCGAACTCGCCCGGATCGACTCCTGCACGGACGGCGACACCTTCGTGGCCCACCCCAGGAACGACAAGGAGATGTCCGACTGGGTCGATGAGACGGCCCGCAAGGGCAAGGAGGTCCTGATCGGCTCGGGCTACCGCCAGAAGCCGATGCGGTGGACCCTGCCCGCCGGCTCCCGGACGGTCCAGGCCCGCCACGATCCGCTGGGCGAGGACTCCTGGGGCATCATGGCCACCATCGGCGCCCTCGACCCGAGCAAGCTGCCGGGCGCGACGACCCAGGCGCAGATCCGGGTCGACGAGAGCGTCGAGGACGCCGCGGAGTACGTACGGAACACGGCGGCCCGGATCGACCCCGCGATGCGGGTCGCGACCCTCAAGTCGGAGACCCGTGACGAGAAGTACGCCAGTGTGCAGCGCGGCCTCCAGGTCGGTGCGACCGCGACGCTGCTGCTGATCGCCGCCGCGATGCTGGTCTCCCAGCTGGAGCAGCTGCGCGAACGCAAGCGCCTGCTGTCGGTCCTGGTCGCCTTCGGCACCCGGCGGTCCACCCTCGCCTGGTCGATCCTCTGGCAAACCGCCGTGCCCGTGCTCATCGGGCTGACGGTCGCCGTGGCCGGCGGGATCGGCCTGGGCGCGGCGCTGATCACCATGCTCGACAAGAAGATCACCAACTGGTGGCTGTTCCTGCCGATGACTGGCGCGGGCGCGGCGCTGATCCTGCTGGTCACGCTGGTGTCCCTGCCCTCGCTGTGGCGCCTGATGCGGCCGGAGGGCCTGCGCACGGAGTGACCTGTGCGAGGCGACGAGGGGGCGCGGTTCCTCGGGAGCCGCGCCCCCTCGCCTTGAGCCGGCGCTGGTCGGCGCTCGTACCGGACTTACCGAAGGCAGTACCGTCAGCCTCAGCTCGGAGAACCAGAAGCGACCGGCTTGTCGGACGACCAGAAGTCGGAGTGCACGTTGGGAGTGGGCACTTCCTTCCCGCGGTAGTCAGTGCCCTTCCCCGGAGCGGAGGGCTGCGCCACCTTCGACTTGTCCACGCAAGCCGTTTGAACCTTCAGGAAAAACTGCCCCTTGTACCCGACGGTCAACCCCATCCTCAATACACCGTCACCGGCATCGGCAAAGATGGCAGGGAACTTCTTATCGGGGTTGACCTTGGTGATTGTGTAGCCCGACTTCTCCCATGCCCGCTCAATGATTCCGAGAAGCGAACCTCTGCGTCCCTCGGAAACCTGAGTCATGACCACAGCACGGCGCGTGACATCGCCGAGTTCCGGGGCGCCAGTGCACATTCCACTATCGGATAGATCGTGCGTCCACTCCAGAGGAGGGTCCACAGAGGACAGTGTGTCGCCGACGAGGATGTCAGCCTTGTCTGCAGCCTGCTGCATATTCACGCTGGAAGTCCTTTGGGGAGCAGGGGAATTATTGCTGCCGCTCCCGCAGCCAGCTACGAAAGTCATGGCAAGCACAAGGACGGCGATGCGATTGGAAAAGTACTTCACCGCGGGGCCTCTGTAGTGATCGAGTCTGAACGTCCGCCGACGATACGAGCGATGTTGTCTGCCGCTGAAGGGTTCCTGTCCTCGTCGAAATAACCAGAATGCGCGGGAGTTGGCCCTTGGCCCGACAGCCAGAGCGGGAGTGGGCCGTCGCCACTCTCCATTCTCGTGGCCCCGAACTCCTTACTCGTCGGGTCCGTACCGAACCAGAGATCGTTACTTCCCATTACGGCTGCCCCCAAGATCCCTGGGCCGACAAGATCCTTCATACTGGGTAGCCTCGACACGGGATCGTTGTCAGCGGAAGCGGCGAACACGTGCCCCTTGCCGACGTTCAGTTCCGAAGCGTTGTCGGCCCCGGTGCCCGGACTGCCCAGCAGAATGATGTCGTCAACGCCTGGGACACCGCCGTCCTGCCGGGCCGCGGTGCCTACCGTGAGCGATCCGTAGGAGTGGCCAATCGCTGTGACGTGCGGGTTCTCGTGTTTGTTGGTCGCCTGGATGCCGTCCATGAATGAGTTGTAGGCAGGAGCGCCATTGTTCGCGTCGGTCGTCGACGTGACGTCCGTGAAGCCCGGCGCGTCGTATCCCAGCCAGACGATGGAGGCGCTGGACGAGTCGTACTGTCGGGCGTCCTTCGCGGTCTGCATGGCCCTGCGCACGGTGTCGTCCGCGAAGTCTGCGTCGAGAGCCGTACCGAGGCCCGGCACGTACGAGGACACGTTCCTGGCGGTGTCGGGGTTTCCGTAGCTGACAATGGCACGGCCATTCCCCTCTGTACCGATTCCAAGCAGGTACATGGGTGGGACTGAATTCTCAGACAGCTTGGTCTGAATACCCTTCAGTCCCGCGAGTTTGTCCTGAGCGCCGTCGGCCGTCTGACCTTCGAGGCTGGCGATCACCAAGGGGAGGTTCGCCCGGTTCGCTTCATCGCGCGCCGCAGCCGGAATGCCGTCGAGGTACCCGATCACGTCGGGGAAGGATGTGATGTACTCTTGGCGCTCTTCTTTGCTCAAGTGGTCCCACCATTCCTTGCGCTCAGCCGGTGACTTGTCCAGCACTTGATCTGCCAGATACTCACGGGCCGCGCTTCCAACGGCAGTAACATCCCCCGCCACGTTCGCCCAGGTCTTCCTGTCAACCGTGAGACCAGGCGCGGCCTTGAGGTCCCGAAGAGCCGAACTGTATCGCTCATCGATTTCGCGGGCCTCACTCAGGGCATGAGCGATGCGGTCGGCCACGTCCTGGGCCTTGGCTCGGTGAGGATTGAGAATCCCCGGCTGCGGGGCATTCGGCCCCAGAGCAGGGTTGTACATGCCGTTACTGTCGCGGTACAGGCCAGGGTTTCCAGCGCCGATCAAACCGTTGTTGCCCATCACGGAGCCACCCGGTATCGCGTCACCAGTCAACGTGTCCTTGCCGCCGGCCGGGTAGTCGATGCTGCCGTTCACGTTGAGTTTGTAGCCAAGGGAGGCCACATCGTCGAGAGCATCACGCAGTCGGCGCTGCGGGGCGGTGAGTTCGGTGGCCAGGCCATCAAGTGCGCCTCGGATCAAGCCCGCCTCGGTCTGAATGTAGTGGCAGTTCTCACTAAGTCGCTTCAGTCGCTTGACGGCTGATTCCGCCGACTCGCTTTCCTGCGTCTTGCTGAGCTTGCCGCTCATGTCGCCATCGACGCGCTCGCGCGCGACATCAGCACGACGCATCAGCGCAGCCCAACCGTCGGCTGCTTCGGTCAGCTCGGACAGCTTGAGGTCGCGGAGCTGCTGCCACGTGAGTCCGAACGCCATGGCTACTGCCCCATCCTCGCGCCAGGAACCTTCACCGCCTTGGTCTTGTCGCCCACCTCAGCGTCCACCTCCCTGAAGTCGACAGCCACTTGGCGCAGCTTGGGTTCGAGTGAACTGCACTCTTCCCGGACTGCTTTGAGGCGCTCTTCCCAAGAGTTGAGCACGGTCTTCAGCGAGCCAAGGCTGGCCAGCCCTTCGAGCCCTCCGCCGATACCCTCGTGAGCAGAGCGGAGCTCCACTCTGCACGTGCTCGTAGTGGTCTGCAGGTCATCGGCCGTACCGGCTGCCTCGGTCCACGGTCCACCTTTGTGCTTGAGCCTGCCCGCCCCGCCCCCGGTCGACGTCGCATATCCGCCTTCACCTTGGAGGCTGTTGATCTCCATGTGCGTAGTGTGGCGCTGCGCCGCATCGGCTTTGAGTTGTTCCCATTCATCCCACGCCATGCCTGGCCCCTCTCCCCCAGTGCCCCGGATGCCATCCGGGCAGGCTCCCCCCCATGAGTCCGTCGCGCTCATTTGAGGTTGCAGTCGCAGATCTTAGTGTTCAGTACGTTAAGTGACGTACAGTCACTCAAATTTCAGAGGTTTTGTATAGGTAAATTGGCTTGAAGTATTGCCGATTACGGACCATCCGGGGCGATCACCATGGCTTCCGAGGTCTCCCGGCACTGTGCCGCTACTCACAGGGGCGTACCCTCTGCTCGGGCTCAATCGACCCTCGGCCGGCCACCCGGGCGGAAGACCTTCACCTACATCTCAAACAGGCCTCGTTGAAGCGACAGGCCTCGTTGAGTCGCTGCCTCGCCCTCCACCGAAAGCCGGAGACAGCGAGGGCGCTTCAACAGGTACGCGTTCTCGCGGGCGCGTACTCGCAGGCTCGGTGTCCTCGTCAGGGGCAGTGGGCGTCGACGGCGCTCACCATCGAAAGCGGGGCAACGGATTCAAGCGACGTCTCGCGCGGACCGGTCGGAGACCACCATGTACGGAGTGACGAGCCGCGAGGACACGGTCCATTCAGAGGCGGCACCCCGCGCCTGACTCGCCCCAAGGGCTAAGGCCCTTCCGCCACCCGTACCGGCAGCCCCCGCATCGCCTCCCGCAGCGCCGCCGCGAACTCCTCGAACTCCTCGTGCCGCGCCGCCCCGGTCCGCATCCCCAGCGCCACCCGCCTGGACGGCGCTGGCTCCGCGAAGTACCCGGTGGCCAGAGCCTCGTTGCGGCCCGTCTCGACCGTCACCGCGGTGCGCGGCAGCAGCGTCACGCCGAGCCCGCCGGCCACCAGCTGGACCAGCGTGGAGAGCCCGGCCGCGGTCGTGGTGACCGGCGCCCCCTGGGTGCGTCCCGCCTCCCGGCAGATGTCCAGGGCCTGGTCGCGCAGGCAGTGCCCCTCGTCGAGCAGCAGCAGCGGCAGCTCGCGCAGCGCCTCGCGCGGAATGTCGGCGCGCCCGCCCAGCCAGTGGTCCTGCTCCATCACCAGGACGAAGTCCTCGTCGAAGAGCGGGAGTTCGGTGACGCCCGGCACCCCGAGCGGAACGGCGAGCAGCAGCAGATCGAGCCTTCCCGCGGCCAGCCCCTCCAGCAGCGAGGAGGTCTGCTCCTCGTGCACCTGGAGGTCGAGCTCCGGGTAGCGCTCATGGACCAGCCGCAGCACCGTCGGCAGCAGGTACGGGGCGACGGTGGGGATCACCCCGAGCCTGAGCACCCCGGTGAACGGCGCCCGGACCGCCTCGGCCTCCTCCATCAGCTCACCGACGGCCTCCAGCACCGCCCGGGCCCGCACCGCGAGCCGCTCCCCGGCCGGCGACAGCAAAACCTTTCGCGTCGTACGCTCGATGAGCTGGACACCCAGTGCCTCCTCCAGCGCCGACACGGCCCCGGACAGCGCCGGCTGACTCATCCCGATTGCTGCCGCGGCGTCCCTGAAGTGCAGATATTCCGCGACGGCCACGAAGGCGCGAAGCTGCGACAGGCTGAGTTGTTTGGGTCGACTGCCCTGATTGTTCTGAGCCACTGATAGGCACCTCCGATCACCAAGGACAAGTGTAGCTATTTCCGTGATCAATGCACTCTGTGCCAAGGTGGATCCCGTCCAACCCTCAGGAAATCCCCCAAAAGGGAATTCCAACGCTGCAAGGAGAGCGCGTGCTCACTGTCGGTGACAAGTTCCCCGAGTTCGACCTGACTGCTTGTGTCTCGCTGGAGAGCGGCAAGGAGTTCGAGCAGATCAACCACAAGACCTACGAGGGTCAGTGGAAGGTCATTTTCGCGTGGCCCAAGGACTTCACTTTCGTCTGCCCCACCGAGATCGCCGCCTTCGGCAAGCTGAACGAAGAGTTCGCCGACCGTGACGCCCAGATCCTCGGCTTCTCCGGTGACTCCGAGTTCGTGCACCACGCCTGGCGCAAGGACCACCCGGACCTGACCGACCTGCCGTTCCCGATGCTGGCCGACTCGAAGCACGAGCTCATGCGTGACCTCGGCATCGAGGGCGAGGACGGCTTCGCCCAGCGCGCCGTCTTCATCGTCGACCAGAACAACGAGATCCAGTTCACGATGGTGACCGCCGGTTCCGTGGGCCGTAACCCCAAGGAGGTCCTGCGGGTCCTGGACGCCCTGCAGACCGACGAGCTGTGCCCGTGCAACTGGACCAAGGGCGAGAACACCCTCGACCCGGTCGCGCTCCTCTCGGGCGAGTGAGCTGACAGCGACATGGCACTCGACGAACTGAAGGCCGCCGTCCCGGACTTCGCCAAGGACCTGAAGCTGAACCTCGGCTCGGTCATCGGCAACAGCGAGCTCCCGCAGCAGCAGCTGTGGGGCACCGTCCTCGCCTGCGCGATCGCCTCGCGCTCGCCGAAGGTGCTGCGCGAGCTGGAGCCGGAGGCGAAGGCCAACCTCTCCGCGGAGGCGTACACCGCCGCGAAGTCGGCCGCCGCCATCATGGCGATGAACAACGTCTTCTACCGGACCCGGCACCTGCTGTCGGACCCCGAGTACGGGACGCTCCGTGCGGGTCTGCGGATGAACGTCATCGGCAAGCCCGGCGTGGAGAAGATCGACTTCGAGCTGTGGTCGCTCGCCGTCTCCGCGATCAACGGCTGCGGCCAGTGCCTGGACTCCCACGAGCAGGTGCTGCGCAAGGCCGGCGTGGATCGTGAGACCATTCAGGAAGCCGTCAAGATCGCCTCGGTGATCCAGGCGGTCGGCGTGACCCTCGATGCCGAGGCCGTGCTCGCCGAGTAGGACCAGCAGTACCCCCTGTACGAGAAGGGCCTCGTGGACGACCGACCGTCCCCGGGGCCCTTCTCCCTTTCTGCCCGTGGCCCTAAGAGCTGCCCTTCGTACCGCCGCCGTCCTCGCCGTCGGCCTGGTCGGTGTCCTCGGGCGGTGATCCCGGCGCGGGGGTCGGAGCGACGTCGACCGCGGTCGCCCCGCGCGGGGACGGCGCGTATCTCAGGGCCTGTTCCTGCCCGTACGTCCGCAGATAGCCGACCACCGTGTTGGTGACCGCGACCAGCGGCACCGCGACGACCGCACCGCCGATTCCGGCGATCATGCCGCCCGCGGCGACCGAGAGAACCACGGCGAGCGGATGCACCCGTACCGCGCGTCCCAGGATGAACGGCTGGAGCACATGGCCCTCGATCTGCTGCACGGCGAGCACCACGGCCAGCACCATCAGGGCGGTGAACACGCCTTGGGTGACCAGCGCGACGACCACCGCCAGCGCCCCGGAGATCACGGCACCGACCAGCGGGATGAAGGCGAAGAGGAAGATGAAGACGGCCAGCGGCACCGCCATCGGCACATCGAGGAAGAAGATCCCGAGCCCGATGAAGATCGCGTCGATCAGCGCCACTATGACGGTCCCCCGCACATAGGCGGTCAGCGTCCGCCAGGCGCGCGGCCCGGCGCCCGCGACCCCCGGCCGGGCCTGGGCCGGTACCAGCTTCAGCAACCAGTGCCAGATGCGCCTTCCGTCGTACAGCAGGAAGAGCGTCGAGAACATCGCCAGCAGTATCCCGGTGAGGACCTCCACCATCACGGTGACGCCCTGCAGCCCGGCGGAGGTGATCTGCTCGGTGTTGGTGCCGATGGTGTCGCTGAGGTTCTTCGCGATGTCGTTGATCTGTTGCTCGGTGACATGGAAGGGGCTGTCGAGCAGCCAGTGCTTCAACTCCTCGATACCGTCCCGCACCTTGTCGGAGAGGGTGTCGATGTTGTCCATGACCTGCCAGACCACGAACCAGCCGACCAGGCCCATGATGACGAAGCCCAGGATCGCCGTGACCGCGGTGGCCAGGCCGCGCGGCAGCCCGTAACCGCGCAGCCGGGCGACGGTCGGCTGGAGCATCGCGGTGACGAGCAGCGCGGCGACGAACGCCAGCACCACCAGCTGCACGGCGCTGATGACCCGCATCAGCACCCAGAGGGTGCCCGCCAGGACGAGCAGCCGCCAGCCCGCCTCGGCCGCCACGCGCATCCCCCAGGGGATCGCCGCGACCGGATCGGGCCGGGCGGCGACGGAAGGGGCGTACGAGGGCGGCGGCGGCACACGTTCGGCCGCGGCACCGCGCCGGTCGTCCGCGTCCCGCACCGCTGAGGCCGGAACGTCCACGGCGGGCACGGCGGAGGCGGTCACGTCCCCGGCGGACCCCGGCACCTCGGTCCGCCCGGCCCCCTGGCCCGCGGCCTCGTCCCTGCGCCGCTCCAACCGGTCGCCCAGCTCGGTCAGTTCGGCGCCCAGCCGGCCGAGCCAGCCCGGAAGTTTCGACATGATCGTTTCTCTTCCCCCGTCTTCTCTCCCCACCGCTCCCCCACTGGACGGTTCGGACCGACCGTACACGTGCGAAGCCCCCCACCGTAGGACGGTGGGGGGCTTCGCACGAGAGGAACGCGAACCTCGGGAGGTTCCGGGTTCTAGTACCAGTGGTTGGCCTGCCAGAACGACCAGGCACCGCACGGGCTGCCGTAGCGGCTGTCCATGTAGTTGAGGCCCCACTTGATCTGGGTGGCCGGGTTGGTCTGCCAGTCGGCACCGGCGGACGCCATCTTGGAACCGGGCAGCGCCTGGACGAGGCCGTAGGCGCCGGAAGACGGGTTGCTCGCCCGGTAGTTCCAGGTCGACTCGTGGTTCACGATGTTGCTGAAGCACTGGAACTGGTCGCCAGGAACCATCTGACGGGCCATCGCCTGGACCTCGGCGACGGTGTACGAGCTCTGCGTGGCGAAGGCGGAGGCGCTGCGGACCGAGGAGCGGCTGGCGCGCTCGGCGCGGTCCTTCTTCTCCTGGCGCTCCTTCTCCAGCCTGTCCTCGGCCGCCGCCTTCTTCGACTTGGCGTCCTTGGCAGCCTGGATGCGGGCCGCTTCCTCCACGGACTTCTTCGCGGCGGCGTCGGCCGCGGAGGCCTGGGCGTCGGCCTGCTGTGTCAGCGAGGCGGTCTGCACCTGGGCCTGCTGGCCCGCGGGGATGTCTGCGAGCAGCGTGGTGTCGGCTGCGGTCGCCTCGAAGTTGTTGTCGTCGACAGCAGGGGTGCTGCCCGATGCAACGCCTACGACGGCGCCAACGGTGGTTACGGCAGTGGCGGATGCCACGGCGAACCCCCGGACCGAGATCCGGCTCACACGGTGTCCTTCCAGCATCGCCCGCTTAGGTGACCTCGCGGACGCAATCGTGCCCCTGGCGCTGGCCTCCCTACTGCCTGGGTCACGGGAGGCACGGGCCCGGTGGGCGACTTCCCAGAGGAAGCGCCGCGTGGTGCTCGCGGGCGGCATACGGACGGCGTTTGTTGAGTTGTGTGGTGCGTGGCACCTCTGGAGGTGCGGGTGTGCCGTATGCGGGGCCTGACGGAAGCAAGACTTTGCCGGAACGGCACACCGGGAAGCAATTCTCTGTTGCGTGTGAAAGCTCACACCTCGTTTGGAGCAAGTGATTTACGGAAATGACGCCGCAGCACGGTGCCGCCCGGCTAAACTCCTTCGCCCGCCAGGCGGCACCAACTGTCATATCCCGTATCAGATCTGGCCTTCCTCCAGCATTTCGGTCACCAGTGCGGCGATCTGCGAACGCTCGGAGCGGGTGAGGGTGACATGCGCGAAGAGCGGATGCCCCTTCAGCTTCTCCACCACGGCGACGACTCCGTCGTACCGGCCGACCCTGAGGTTGTCCCGCTGGGCCACGTCATGCGTGAGCACCACCCGGGAATTCGCCCCGATCCGGGACAACACGGTCAGCAGTACGTTCCGTTCGAGCGACTGCGCCTCGTCGACGATCACGAAGGCGTCGTGGAGCGAGCGGCCCCGGATGTGGGTGAGCGGCAGGATCTCCAGCATCCCGCGCCCCAGCACCTCCTCGATGACCTCGCGCCCCGCCACCGCCGAGAGCGTGTCGAAGACGGCCTGCGCCCAGGGGCTCATCTTCTCGGCCTCGGTGCCGGGGAGATAGCCCAGTTCCTGCCCGCCGACCGCGTACAGCGGGCGGAAGACCATCACCTTCTGGTGCTGTCTGCGCTCCAGGACGGCTTCGAGACCGGCGCAGAGCGCCAGCGCCGACTTTCCGGTGCCGGCCCGGCCGCCCAGCGACACGATGCCGACGTCCTGGTCGAGGAGGAGATCGAGGGCGATGCGCTGTTCGGCGCTGCGGCCGTGGATGCCGAAGGCCTCCCGGTCGCCGCGGACCAGGCGCACATTGCCCTCGGCGGTGACCCGGCCGAGCGCCTTGCCGCGCTCGGACTGGAGGACCAGTCCGGTGTGCACGGGCAGTTCGGCGGCCTCGGGTACGTAGAGCGTCTCCTCCCCGTAGAGCAGGTCGACCTGCTCGCCGGAGAGCGGTACCTCCGACATGCCGGTCCAGCCGGAGTCGGTGATGGCGAGTTCGGCGCGGTACTCCTCGGCGAGGAGGCCGACCGAGGACGCCTTGATGCGCAGGGGCAGGTCCTTGGAGACGACGGTGACGTCGTACCCCTCGGCCTGGAGGTTGCGCGCGACCGCGAGGATCCGTGAGTCGTTGTCCCCCAACCGATAGCCGGCTGGCAGTACGCCGGGGTCGGAATGGTTGAGTTCGACGCGCAGCGTCCCGCCCAGATCCCCGAGCGGGATCGGGGCGTCCAGCCGGCCGTAGCGGACCCGGAAGTCGTCCAGCAGGCGCAGGGCCTGCCGGGCGAAGTAGCCGAGTTCCGGATGGTGCCGTTTGGCCTCCAGTTCCGTGACCACGACGATCGGGAGCACCACTTCGTGCTCGTCGAACCGGGCCATGGCGTTGGGATCGGCCAGCAGGACGCTGGTGTCGAGAACATAGGTGCGCCTGTCGGGCATGCGGCGCTTTGTGCTGGTCACCACGGAAGGACGTACCCCCTCGGACGAGGTTGGGGTGCGACGGCGTCGCGGAGCATCCCAATGGGAGAGGACGGACCGGGTTCGGGCCCCGAAGCACGGGCCGGGTACCGGCCCTCCGCGTCGGCCACGTTGGTCGTGCGGTCCTTCGTGTGCAAAGGGCCTCCCGGGCGAGCGGACTCCATGCCGCTCACTTGGACACGACGTCCGCCTGGTTTTTGACCGGACGTCGACCTGTCAGGGGTATTCCCTCGAACACGCGAAGCCATGCCGCCCCGAGGCGGGCGGGTGAGCTGGGATTTGTGCTCCGGGGCACGTGGGTTCGGGCCCGCCACCGCGCGGTTCCGTCCTCAAGCGCCGGACGGGCTGGAAATGCCGGTGCGGACCGGAGATGCCGGCACGGGCTGGAGATGCCGGACAGGCTGGAGATGCCAGGGGGCTGGAGATGCCGGAGGGTCAGCCGCCGTAGCGGCGGCCCCGGGCGGCGTAGTCGCGTAGTGCGCGGAGGAAGTCGACCTTGCGGAAGGCCGGCCAGAAGACCTCGCAGAAGTAGTACTCGGAGTGCGCGGTCTGCCAGAGCATGAAGCCGGACAGCCGCTGCTCGCCGCTGGTGCGGATGACCAGGTCCGGGTCGGGCTGGCCCCGGGTGTAGAGGTGCTCGGAGATCATGTCGGTGGAGACGATCTCCGCCAGGTCCTCGAACGAGGTCCCCTTGGCGGAGTGGTCCAGCAGCAGTGAGCGGACCGCGTCGGCGATCTCCTGGCGCCCGCCGTAGCCGACGGCGACGTTGACCAGTATTCCGTCGACACCGACCGTGGCCTGCTCGGCCTCCTTGAGCACCGTCTGGGTGTGGGCGGGCAGCAGGTCGAGCGTGCCGACGTGGTGGACCCGCCAGCGGCCGTCGGCCGCGAGGTCGCGCACGGTGTTCTCGATGATCCCGAGGAGCGGCTTCAGCTCGGACTCGGGCCGGTCGAAGTTGTCCGTGGAGAGCAGCCAGAGCGTGACGACTTCCACATCCGTCTCGCTGCACCAGCCGAGAAGTTCCTTGATCTTGTCCGCGCCGGCCTGGTGCCCCTGCGCGGCCGTGCCGCCGGACGCCTTCGCCCAGCGCCGGTTCCCGTCGAGGATGACACCGATGTGCTTGGGCACCTGGGTGTGGTCGAGGCGGGCCTCCACCCGGCGCGCGTAGAGCCCGTACACCAGGTCGCGCAAGTTCACTGAGTTCACCTCTCGGTTCCGTGCGGGCCCACCCGCCCCTCTGCCCGGGGTCCGGGGTCGTCCCCCTGGGGATCGCCGCACAGGTCCACAGAGTCCGTCGCCCCGCCGTGCCGTAGCAGTCCCCGAAGCCGCCACATTACTGCGCGGGCGGCGTACTGGCCCAACCCGGCCTGTCACAAGTCCGTGATAAGGAGAGAAACGTGACTGATTCTCCTCTCCACTACCGGGCCGCCGGTTCGCGCTACGACTCGATGGAGTACCGCCGCACCGGCCGCAGCGGTCTCAAGCTTCCCGCCGTCTCCCTCGGCCTCTGGCACAACTTCGGCGACGACCGCACGCTGGGCTCCCAGCGGGCGATCCTGCGCCGCGCCTTCGACCTCGGTGTGACCCACTTCGATCTGGCCAACAACTACGGACCGCCGCCCGGCTCCGCCGAGCTCAACTTCGGCAAGCTGTTCCACCAGGACTTCGCCCCGTACCGGGACGAGCTGATCATCTCCACCAAGGCCGGTTACGACATGCACCCCGGCCCGTACGGCGAATGGGGTTCCCGCAAGTACCTGCTGTCGTCGCTCGACGCCTCGCTGAAGCGGATGGGGCTGGATTACGTCGACATCTTCTACTCCCACCGCTTCGACCCGGAGACCCCGCTGGAGGAGACGATGGGGGCACTGGCCTCCGCCGTCCAGCAGGGCAAGGCGCTGTACGTGGGGGTGTCCTCGTACAACGCGGAGCAGACCGCCGAGGCGGCCGGGCTGCTGCGGGAGATGGGCGTACCGGCGCTGATCCACCAGCCGTCGTACTCGATGATCAACCGCTGGATCGAGGACGACGACCTGCTCGACACCCTGGAGACGGCCGGCATGGGCTGTATCTCCTTCGTGCCGCTCGCCCAGGGCCTGCTCACCGGCAAGTACCTGGCGGGCATCCCGGAGGGCTCCCGCGCCACCCAGGGCAAGTCCCTGGATCCCGGTCTGCTCTCGGAGGAGGTGGTGCGCCGGCTGAACGGGCTGAACGACATCGCCCGCCGACGCGGTCAGTCGCTCGCCCAGCTGGCGCTCTCCTGGGTGCTGCGCGACAGCCGGATGACGTCCGCGCTGATCGGCGCGTCGAGCGTGCAGCAGCTGGAGGAGAACGTCGCGGCGCTCGCCGCACAACCGTTGTCCGCCGAGGAGCTGAAGGAGATCGACGCCTTCGCCGTGGACACCGCGGGCACCAACATCTGGGCCGGACGGGGCTGACGGGGCGGGTGGTCCCGCGGGGCCGGTACGAGCCCGGCGCCGCGCGCCCGACAAAAAACGGGCCGGTCCGTGGGGGGGGATACGGACCGGCCCGAGGGGGGGTTTCCACCATAACCCTTCGTAAGTGATGGTGGGCGCCACGCCACTCCACAATCACTCTCCGGATTCACCGGACTCCGTTGCGCGCATCACCGGGTTGACGTCTCAGTGCCCGCCGACCGGCTTCACACAACCGGTTCCTTCGAGGTATTTGCCGTGCGCCTCGGCCGTGACCAGGCCGTTGACCATGCCGTCCAGCGCGCCTTCGACGCAGATGGTGCCGAGGTCGAGCACGAAGGTGTTGCGGTGCGGGCCGAAGGTGCCGGTGGTGATGGCTCCGGAGCTGTAGCCCAGACCGGTGAGGGCCGCCCGGATCCGGGGCTCGGTGGTCCTGCGGCCCTCCGCGATCCCGGCCAGGCCGGCCTTGACCTTCTCCACCTCGGCATCGCCCCGGGTCCGGTCGGCCGGCGACAGCTCGGCGGTGGACTGGAAGGCGTGGTTCTCCCGGTACTTCGAGGCGTCGCTGCCGTCGACCGGGTCTGCGTGGGGTGAGGCCCCCTCGGAGGGCGAGCCGCCGCTCGCGCCGGGGCCCTCGGCAGCCGCCCCGGATCCCGCACGCTCGGTGCCGCAGCCGGCGAGAGCGGAGAAGAGGGCGAGCGCCGCCGCTGCGGCGAGTATCCGGGCCGTACGTCTCGAAGAGGTCATGGGCCGAGTGTGGGACAGGACCTGACCTGATGGGCCGATAGTTTCACCGTCATGACAAGCCGAACCGCAAATGTGACCTGGACCGCCGCGAACGCTCGCCGGACGGCACGCCAGGGGCTCGCGTCCCCCGGCCGTCTCGCTCCCGCCGAGGTCGTCGCTGCGCTGCCGGCCGCGCACGCCCAGGTGCTCTCGGCCGCCGAGCTCTCCGTCGGGCTGCGGACCACGGACGTGACCCGTACCGATGTGCGCGCCGCGCTGTGGAAGGACCGCGCGCTGGTCAAGACATTCGGGCCGCGTGGCACCGTGCATCTGCTGCCGATGGCCGAACTCCCGATGTGGACCGGCGCGTTGTCCGCACTGCCGACCGGGCGGAACTCGCTTTCCAAGGATGCCCGGATGACATCGGAGCAGACCGCGACGGTGCTCGCCGCGATCGAGGACGCGCTGACCGGGGCCGAGCTGACCGGCGACGAGCTGTCCGATGCGGTGGTGGAGCGGGCCGGGGCGTGGGCGGGGGACCCGGTGATGCCCGCGTTCCAGGGCATGTGGCCGCGCTGGCGGCAGGTGATGCATCTGGCGGGTCACCGCGGGGTGCTGTGCTTCGCGCCGGACCGCGGCCGCAAGGTCACCTACACCCGCCCCGGCGTCGTACCGCTCGATGGGCCCGAGGCGCTCGCCGGTCTCGTGCGCCGCTATCTGCACGCGTACGGGCCCGCGACACCCGCGCACTTCGCGAAGTGGCTCG
This sequence comes from Streptomyces sp. NBC_00012, assembly GCF_045040875.1. NCBI lineage: Bacteria > Bacillati > Actinomycetota > Actinomycetes > Kitasatosporales > Streptomycetaceae > Streptomyces > Streptomyces sp. NBC_00012. Next base: position 3,304,296 of record NZ_CP108309.1, read on the forward strand.
CGGTGCCTTCCGGTTGGGCCGGGGAGCTGTTCGCGGGGACGGCCGCGCGCGGGGAGATCGAGCAGGTGACATACGAGGGCGGCCCGGCCTGGGTGGTGGCGGGCGACACCGACTTCTCGGCGGAGCCGCCGCGCGGAGTGCGGCTGCTGCCCTACTTCGACGCCTTCCTCATCGCGTCCCAGCCGCGCGAGCTGCTCTTCCCGGGTGCGGCGTACACCCGTGCGCTGGCGGGCGGCCAGGCGGGGAACTTCCCCGTGCTGCTGGTCGACGGCACGGCCGCCGGGGTGTGGCACCAGCGGCGTTCGGGCCGCCGGATCGCGGTGACCGTCGAACCGCTGGCGCCGCTGACGGCCCGGCAGCTTCGGGAACTTGAGGCGGAGGTGGCACGTGTGGGGGCGGTGCTGGAGGGGAACGCGGAGCTGACGGTGGGCCAGGTGACGGTGGGGGCACACGCGTAGGGCGGGTGCGGGGCGGGTGCTCAGGTGACGGTGGGGGCACACACGCAGGGGCGGGTGCGGGGCGGGTGCTCAGGTGACGGCGGGGGCACACACGCAGGGGCGGGTGCGGGGCGGGTGCTCAGGTGACGGTGGGGGCACACACGCAGGGGCGGGTGCGGGGCGGGTGCTCAGGTGGTGGCCGGTGCGCCGCGGTGGCCCCGGGTGAAGCGGATCGCCATGGCGTCTCCGCCGATGACCACGAAACTGCCGCCCTCGCAGCGGATGACGGCCTCGCGCACCTGGCCGTTCTCGTCCCCGCGTTCCTCGGTGCGGGTGACCGTCCAGCCGCCGTCGGGCGGTTCCGGCAGGTTCGACATGATGGCGAACTCCCACTGCCCCGACGGTACACACCAGTCGGGCAGCCGTGGCCAGGCACCGGGACCGACGCGCAGGGTCCAATCGGATGCGCAGGTCAGTAGCACCGACTGGCCGTCGGCCAGCAGGAATTCGACGGCTTCGGGCTCCCCCAGCCGTCCTTCCGGGCGGTAGAAGACACCGACCACCGCGATGATCCGCGCGCCCCTGAGCCAGTCGGCCCTCCCCTGCCGCGGGACCCGCGGTGCTTCTTCTTCGTTCCCCACCGTCATGGCCAAGTCCTTCCCCAGGCGCTCACCGTCAAGGGTCGCATCCCCGGGCCGCGAGTGGCGGGAGCTGCTCAGGGCCGGGACCTGTCGGGTTTGCGGGCCTCGATCAGGAATCGGGTGGTGTGGGCGACGAACGGCCCCTCGGTCTCGATCCGGTGGTGCAGTTCCGCCAGGCGCGGCCGGTACTCCTCGACGGTGAACCCCGGCACCATCCAGATCACCTTGCGCAGGAAGTAGACGACGGCACCGATGTCGAGGAACTCGGTGCGCAGTCTCTCCGCCCGCAGACCGACGACCTCCAGCCCGGCCGCCTCGGCGTCCGCGCGCGCCTGCTCGGGATCGCGGGCGCCGCGCACCTCGGGTGGCTGCGGGCCGAGGAAGTACTCGACGAGCTCGAAGACGCTGGCCGGGCCGACCTGTTGCGAGAAGTACGTGCCGCCGGGGGTGAGCACCCGTGCGATCTCCGCCCACCAGGTGGTCACCGGATGCCGGCTGACCACCAGGTCGAAGGCGTTGTCGCCGAACGGCAGCGGCGGCTCGTCCCGGTCGGCGACCACGGCCGCGCCGAGCGGGTGCAGGAGGGCGGTGGCGCGGGCGATGTTCGGCGGCCAGGACTCGGTGGCGACCGTGAGCGGCGGCAGCTTCGGCGCGGAGGCGAGGACCTCGCCGCCGCCGGTCTGGATGTCGAGCGCGGCCCTGGCCCGCCCCATCCGGTCCGCCATGGCGCGGGCATAGCCCCAGGAGGGGCGCTGTTCGCTGGCCCGGCCGTCGAGCCAGGAGAAGTCCCAGCCGTCGACGGAGACGGTGGCCGCCTCCTGGACGAGGGTTTCGAACCGGGCGTGCTCTGTTTCGGCTGCCGCTTCTTCGGGGGTTCCGGACATGCCCGGATGGTGTCAGCCGGGCGCCGGGCGGCGCGACTCGAATACGGCGGGCCGGACGTCCGCCGGGGTCAGGCGGCCAGGGCGCCGAGCAGCAGGCCCAGCAGCGCGCCCGTGATCATGAACGGGCCGAACGGTATGCCGGTCTTGCGTCCGGCCCGCTTGAGGACCATCAGCCCGAACCCGTACGCCGCGCCGAGCAGGAACCCGGCGAAGCCTCCCGCGAACACCACGGCCCAGCCGTACCAGCCGAGGACCATGCCCAGCGACAGGGCGAGCTTGACGTCCCCGAAGCCCATTCCGTTCGGGTTGATGAGGAACAGCAGGAAGTAGAAGCCTCCGAGCGCGGCACCGCCGAGCAGGGCGGACGGCCAGGATCCGGCGTGCTCGGGGAGGAGTGCGGCGGCGCCCAGGAGTACGGCGACGGCCCCTGCGGCGGGCAGCGTCAGCCGGTCGGGCAGCCGGTGGACGCGGCGGTCGATGGTCGCCAGGAGTACGGCGACGGGTGCCATCAGCAGCCAGACGGCCAGTTCGGGGCGGAGTCCGGTGGCCGCCGCGAGGACGGCGCAGGCGAGCGCGGTGACGACGGGGACGAGGACGCCGGGGGCGTAACGCGTGACGGGCCGGGGGCGGTCCGGCCCGTCGCCCCGGTCGCCCGGCTCGTCGCCCGCGGTGGCGGGTACCGGCACCGCCGCGCACTGCGCGCACCGGGTGGAGCCGAGCCAGCCGCGGGCGGCCCCGGTCAGGGCGTGTCCCTCGGGGCAGGCGTCTCGCCAGGGGTCCTCCGGTTCGACGGAGAACCGGTAGGCGGCGCGCGGGACCAGCAGTCCGGCCGCTGCGCCCCAGAGTGCGGCGAGCACTGTCAGCATGGCGTCCACGGAGCCGAGCCTAGGCGGGTGCCGGGCGCGCGGCATGGGTCCTGGGGCCCACTGCGCACCGTTCCGGACCCAGGGGCTCTCGCAGCGGCCGTCACGTGGCGCTACCTTCATGGCCATGTCTCAATGGCGCAATGGCAAGGGCACGTTGACGGTCACCGACGCGGAGGGCGGGCAGGGGGAGGAGATACCGCTGCGGATCGCGGCTTCCTACCGGGCCCGGAGTCGCGGGCTGCTGGGGCAGGACGGGATCGACGGCGCCCTGCTGATCACCCCGTGCGGGAGTGTGCACAGCTTCCGGATGCGGTTCACCATCGATGTGGCGTACCTGGACCGGAAGTTCAAGGTCGTGGCGGTCCACACGATGAAGCCCGGCCGGCTGGGAATGCCCCGGCTGCGGGCCCGGCATGTGGTCGAGGCGGAGGCCGGGGCCATGGCGAAGTGGGGGATCCGGCCGGGGGTCCGGGTGGCGATCGTCCAGAGCGGGACCGACCGGAAGTGAGCGGCCGCCGCCCTGCGGCGCACCGCGTCTGACGCGGTGCGCCGGCCCACCGGGGATCACGGGGCAGCCCTTGGGCGAAGCTACGGCCGGAGCTTCGTACGGGAGAGCGGCAGGGCGGGGGCGATCGACCAGAGGACCTCGGCCTCCTCCTCGCCGGGGTTGTCCCAGGCGTGCGCGGCCCGTGCCGAGAACGTAGTCGAGTCGCCGGCCTCCAGGAGCCTGGGCTCGCCGTCCACGCTCAGCCGCAGCGTGCCGCGGACCAGGTAGGCGAAGACCGTCTCGGCCTCCAGGCTGTACGCGCCGCCGGAGCCGCCGCCGGGCCGCAGGATCGTGCGCATGACCTGGACGTGCCGCTCCTCTGCGGGCGTCAGGAGGAACTCCTCGATGCCGTGGCCGCCCATCTCCAGCTTGGCGCCCACGCCGCCCCTGACGACGTCCTGGTCCGGATAGTCGAAGAGCGTGGCGATGCCGGTGCCCAGGGCTTCGCAGATGCGGATCAGCGTCGGGACGGAGACCGAGGTCTTGCCGCGCTCGGCGAGGCTGACGAACCCCTTGGTCACTCCCGCCGCTTCCGCGACCTGGGCGAGTGTCAGGCCCTGCGCCAGGCGGAGCTCACGCAGCCTCGGGCCGATCGTGGACATGTGACTGTCAGGGGCTTCGGACATGGCGGACACGCTACCTGTCGGGGACGTCACAGCCGGTGGCCGGGTGAAGGCGCAGGTCACAAGGGTTGCCGAAAGGGTCTTTACCCATCGAGTTTAGTGCTGTAAAACTTGACGAAAGTTTAATGGCGCTAAACAAGGCGTCCCTGCGGACCGCTGTGCCGTCCGCCTGCCGAGCACCGGCCGTGCCGCGCTCCCCCGCCCCTTCCGCACCACCCGAGGAGTAAGCCGATGAGCTCCCCGTCCTTCCAAGAGAGCACCGCGCGCACCGTGCGCGGCGTCGTCTTCCGCTCCCCGGGCCAGGAGGTGGCCGTCACCGACGTCACCCTGGACCCGCCCGGCCCCGGTGAGGTCGAGGTCGCCGTGACGGCGGCCGGCGTCTGCCACTCCGACCTCCATGTCCTGCGCGGCGAGTGGGACCACCCCACCCCGGTCGTGATGGGACACGAGGGCTCCGGCGTGGTCACCGCGCTCGGCGCGGGCGTCACCGGGCTGGAGATCGGCGATCACGTCGTGCTCTCCTGGGTCCCGTCCTGCGGCACCTGCCGCTTCTGCCTCGCCGGACGCCCCGCCGCGTGCAGCCTGGTCGCCGAGGTCGTGGCGCCCGGCGGGGTGCTGTACGACGGCACCAGCCGGCTCTCGGTCGACGGCGAGCGGGCCCACCACTACTTGGGCGTCTCCTCGTTCGCCGAGCGCGTCGTGGTCCCCGCCTCCGGCGCGATCAAGGTCCGCGAGGACGCGCCGCTGGACGTCATCGCCCTGGTCGGCTGCGCCATCGCCACCGGTGTCGGCGCGGTCCGCAACACGGCGGGCGTCGAGGCCGGGGCCACCGTCGCCGTCATCGGCTGCGGCGGCGTGGGCCTGTCCTGCGTACAGGGCGCCCGGCTGGCGAAGGCCGGCCGCATCGTCGCCGTGGACGTCGTCCCCCAGAAGCTGGAGCTGGCCCGCAGGCTCGGCGCGACGGACGCGGTCGACGCCCGCGACGGCGATGTCGTCGAGGCGCTGCGCACCCTGGTCCCGGAGGGCCTGGACTACGTGTTCGACGCCATCGGCAAGATCGAGACCACGGAGCAGTCCATCGCGGCGCTCGGCCAGGGCGGCGCCGCCGTCATCGTCGGCCTCCCGCCGGCCGGCCGCACCGCACGCTTCGACCCGCTGGCGCTCGCCGAGGCCGACCAGCGCATCCTCGGCTCCAACTACGGCTCGGTCGACGCCGCCCGGGACATCCCGGCACTGGTGGACCTCGTGGTGTCGGGCGAGCTCGACGTGGAATCGATGATCTCGGCACGGCGCCCGCTGGACGAGGCGGGCGACGCACTGGCCGACCTCGCCGCCGGCCACGCCCTGCGCCAGCTGCTGATGATGGAGGACCGGACATGAGCACCGCCGGACAGCAGTCCACCGCCGAGAAGCCGGCCGACGGCCTGGCCCATCGCTCCGTCTCCACGTTCGAGGTCGGCGCGCAGAGCGTCGCCAACGTCGCGCCCAGCGCCGTCATCGCCTTCGCCCCCGCCAGCATGGCGGCGTCCGCGGGCAACGGCGCCTGGTTCTCCTTCTTCCTGGCCATGGCCGCCGTCCTCGCCATCGCGTACTGCATCTGCGTCTTCGCCCGCAGGCGCGCCGGGGTCGGTTCGCTGTACGCCTTCTCCCGGCTCTCGCTCGGGGCGCCCGGCTCCTTCGTGACCGGCTGGGCGCTGCTCATCGGGGCGGTGTGCATCGGTTCGGGCTCGCTCGCCGGTGCCGGTTACTACACGGCGCGCGCCCTCGACCAGATCGGCATCGGGCTCTTCACCGGCATCCCCGGCCAGATCCTGCTCGATGTGCTGCTGGCCGCCGTCGCGATCCGGCTGACCATCGCCAGTGTGCGGACCGCGGCACGGGTCGCCTCCGTGCTGGAGGTCGTGTCGATCGTCCTGATCGTCGTAGTGCTGGTCCCGGCCTTCTTCAAGAGCGGGAACATCATCGACACCGAGCAGCTGAGCCTCAGCGGCTCCACTCTCGACGGTGTCGTCTTCGCCGTGGTGCTGGGTGTGCTCGGCTTCGTCGGGTTCGAGGGCGCCGCGTCGCTGGGCGCCGAGGCCACCGACCCTTACAAGGCGATCCCCCGCTCGGTGATGGGCAGTGCGGTGCTGGCCGGTGTGCTGTACATGTTCGCCACCTACGCGCAGGTCGCCGGGTTCGGCGGGGCGGACGCCCTGGCGAAGAGCACCGACCCGATGGACGAACTGGCGGAGCTGTCCGGTCTCGGCTTCCTCAAGTTCTTCCTGCACGCGGGCTTCGCGGCCTCGTTCGTGGCCGTGGTGATGGCCTGCATCACCGTCGCCGCCCGGCTGCTGTTCGGCATGGCGAAGGAGGGTGTGATGCCGGCCCGGCTCGGTGTGGCCCACCCCCGCCACCGGACCCCGTCCGCGGCCATCTGGGCCGTCGCCCCGTTCGTCGCCCTGCCCGCGGTGCTCGTGGTCGGCGCCGGGACCGAACCGCTGAACGCGACGACATACATCGACACCGTCGGCGTCTTCGGCTACATGCTCAGCTACACCCTGGTGTGTCTGGCCGCGCCGCTGTTCGTGCGCCGGATCGGGGCCCGCGGTCTGCTGCTCACCTGGGGCCTGGGGCTGATCGGCGCCGCCGCGATGGTCTACGTCTTCTACCGCAATCTGTGGCCCGCCCCGGCCTGGCCGCTGAACGTGCTGCTGTACGTGTTCGTCGGCGCGCTGGTCCTCGGCATCGTCGGCTTCGCCGTCCTGCGGGTCCGCAGACCGGAGGTCGCCGAGCGGGCGGGAACGTTCGCGGACGACCTGGACTGACCCGGCCGTACCTCTCTCCCCTCCCCCGGTGCCCCGTCCCTCCGCTCCTCGCGGCGGGGCGGGGCACCGGCCGCGTTGGGCCCGACTTTGGGGCCAAGGGCCCAGGTCACCCGGCTCGTACACCCGTACGCTCACGTCGACCCGAATGCGGAACTGCGGGCACAGGCATGGCAAGTGGGCGTCGGAGAGGAAGAACCGTGACTGGTGGCGGGGGCTGGGGAAGCGGAAGCGCGGGCCACATACCGCCGGGGAGCGGGGGTGGCGGATCCGGCGCGAGCGGCGGGGTGTTCTTCGCACTGACCCGTAGCTGGGCCGCCGGCGCGCTGGTCTACATCGCCGCCGGCTATCTGGTCTCGCGGGGACTCGTCGAGCTGCTGGCCACCGACGAGCGGCTTGCCGGCTTCGGCTGGCGCCTGGCCCTGATCCACGTACCCGCCGTCATCACGACCGTTCTCACGGTCCTGGCGTCCGCCCGCGTCCTGCCCGAGGAGTACCGCGAGTCCCGGCTACTGACCCTCGCCGCCTCCCTCACCGTCCCGCTGGCCGCGCTCGTCTACGGACTGGCCGTGTCCTGGCATCTCGTGGACGTCGAGGGCACGTTGATGCCGCTCGTCTCACTGGCGACCGGCGCGGCGGCGGGCCTGGCCGTGGACCGGCTCCTGGACGACCGCGCGGACCGGCCGGAGCCCGCCCCGTACCGGCCGTACTCCTGGCGGGACGGCGGTGCCACCGCCATGGAGTACCTCGGGGTGGTCGTCCTCGTCGTGACGCTGATCGGCGCGATGTCCATGGCGGGCGTCGGCGGCCGGATCGGCGAGCGCATCCGCTGCGCGATCAGCTCCATGGGCGGCGGCGGTGGCGGCTGTTCCACCGGCGGCGGGGAAACCACCGCGAAGCCGAAGACGGACGCCGACTACGAGCCCAAGATGTGCCAGGTCTCCAGCATCTCCGACACCGTCGGCGACAAGGTCAAGATCGGCTGGTTCGAGTGGGGCAACGAGTACGGCTTCCAGCAGAAGGTCAGCCAGGCCAAGACCGATGTGAACGAGGACGGCAAGGTCGACGAGAACGACAAGCTGGTCTACATGACGTTCACGGACGCCGCCTCGGCCGGCGCCACCGCCAGCACCCCCGGCGTCAAGCTCGGCAAGCTGGGCAAGGCGGATGTGGACGTCGGCGGCGGCATCAAGATCACCAACGGTGACACCTGGGTCTTCAAGAGCGAGGAGGAGGCCCAGAAGATGCGTGACGACATCGAAGAAATGAAGATGTGGGAGACCTCCACGAAGTACAGCGGCGGCTACGGCGGCGGCTGGTACTCCGGGATGAAGTGGGCCGACAAGAAGAAGGACGTCGAGAGCAAGATCGGCGACAAGAAGATCTCGTACTCGACCATCGGTCTCAACGCGTACGCGGACGGCGGCCTCTCCATCAGCGCGGGCGACGAGTCCAAGCTGGGCGCGAAGCTCGGCGGCAAGGCCAAATTCTCCCCCGAGGTGACCATCACCAAGGACGACGTCAACGGCAACGAGTCGTACACGTACACCGCCAAGCTGGAGCTGGAGGGCAAGGTCAGCGGTTCGGCCGGTCCGCTGGGCGGCGCGGCGTCCGCGAAGGACAACCGGACCGGGGCGGTCACCGTCACCCGCGACCAGAAGACCGGCAAGATCGTCCGGATCGACATGACCCAGACCGTCGAGAACGGCTCGACGTCCAACAAGGGCGACATCAGCGGTGACAACGGCGAGAAGGGCAAGGACAAGCGGGGCGGCAAGGTCAGCGGCTCCGACTCCTCCGGCGAGACCGGCATCGAGGTCCTGACCAACTCGATCGTCTTCGGCAAGGACACCGACAAGGCCACCGAGGACAAGCGGGCCATCGCCGAGCAGTGGCTGGACGGCTCCGGCAACAACACCGCCCCGTTCGAGTACATGTTCGGCGATCATTCGCTGGAGCAGCAGCCCACCGGGACCGACCCCTTCGACCAGCTGATGTACCAGGACGGCCTGTCGAGCAAGATGAACTACAACGGTCAGACGGATGCCCAGGAGTTCGGCTTCGAGGTCTCGCTCGGCATGAGTCTGGGGTTCTCCATCTCCGACGAGCACAAGAAGGAGACACTGACGGACGCGGAGTTCCTCGGTGCTCCGCAGGGCGACAAGCGCTCGTACCTTCCGTACAGCTACTGCGCGAAGTAGTGGTACGGAAAGACCGACCGGGCACGACGAAGAGGCGATAGGCGATGACGACGACCAAGAAGACGTACCGGACCATCGGCGCGACCGCGGCCGCCGCCATCGGCCTCGCCCTGCTCACCGGCTGCGGCGGGGAGAGCGCCGCGCTCCCGCAGGGCTGGGACAAGCTCGACACCAAGAGCCTCTCCGTCGGCTACCCCGGGGACAAGGGCTACAAGGAGCAGCCCGCGGCCGGCCGCGCCGAGTCCAACGCGGCCGTCGCGCTGAAGGAGGAGGGCGGGCTGCGCACCGGAATGGTCTCCGTGCAGCTCGACTTCGCCACCGGCGTGGACGACGCCGACGAGGCGGCGTCCGCGGCGGGCGCGGGCATCGGGCTCGGGGCGACCCGCAAGGCGACCGAGGATGTGCGGCTCGCGGGTGCGGAGAGCGCCCGTGAGGCGCGCCGGATCGACTACGAGTTCACGTCGAGCGGCGAGGACCGGACGCCGGCGCAGGGCACCCGGATGACGGGGGTCGTGGTGGCGGGCGTCGATTCGAAGGATGTGCCGTTCGCGGTCCGGATCAACGCGGTGAAGGGTTCGCTGAGCCCGAAGGACCTCGACGCGTTCGTCGATTCGATCACGGTCAAGTAGCGGACCGGGAGCGCTCGTTCATGCAGATCCTGCCCGGTGGCACGGCCACGTTCCTGCTGCTGCTCGGCCTGTTCCTCGGCGCGTTCGCGGTCCGGTCCGCGCTGCGGCTGAGCCGGGTGCTGCGGCTGGTGCGGCACGGCGAACGCGCCGAGGGCCGGTGCTCGGACCGCCGGACGGCCGACCGGGGGCCGGGCTCGGAGCGTGGTCACGCCACCGAGTACGTCTTCGCGTTCCGCACCCGTGACGGCCGCGACATCGAGTTCACCGACCACGCCCCGGGCCCGTTCGGCTTCGAGGTCGGGGCGCCGGTCCGGGTCAGTTACGACCCGGCCGACCCGGCGGGGAACGCCACGGTGGCCGGGTCTGGGGCGTGGGGTCCGGTGCTGATGCCCGCGGTGTTCACGCTCGCGCTCGGGGCGTTCGCGGTGGGGCTGCTGCTGGGGTTCGCGGCGATGCGGGGATGGCTCTGAGGGGCGCGCCCGCTCCCGGGCGGCGCGGGTCTCAGAACGTGTCCCGGTCGAACGGCGCCGGGAGCTTCTCCAGCGCCCCGGCCGCCCGCAGTCGCGTGTTCGCCTCGATGACCGTCTCGACGGACGGGGACTCCGTACCGCCACGGGTGAGGTCGATGACCAGTCCGCCGTGCGCGGTGCGGACGTACGTTCCGGGCAGGTCATCGGGGGCGAGGGCGGCTCGGCCGGCGGAGAGGAAGACCGCCCGGCCGCAGCGGGGGTCGGAGTTCTCCAGCTCGAACCGTTCCGCCACCGCCCGGTACTGGGGCCTGTCGTACACCTGCCCGGCGTCGAACTCCCAGTGCTCCGCGAGGAGGCGCAGGATCTCCGGAGCGCGCCGGATCACCTCCGCCGTCTCGTCCACCTCGCGCGAGCGGAAGGCGAGCGATACGGAGTTCACCGCGTACTGCGAGGTGCTGCCCGCGTGAATCGCCATGGACACGTGCGCCGCTGCGGGGTTCCGCGCCCACAGCGACGTCGTGTAGCCCACCACGTCGAGGTCGGGGCCCGTGTTCCTCCGCTCGATGTACTCCGCCAGTGCGGGGGCCGAGGGCTCCAGCACGGGATCGGACGGGAGGTCGTCACCGGCCTCGTGCCATACGTCGAACGTCGGGCCGTCGATGTCCTTGAGCGCGGCGAGCGTGCCGGCCCAGCGTTCGGCGACGGCCGGTACGGATTCCCCGCGAAGGCCCCAGAAGCCGTTGACCACGACGTTCAGCACGACACGTTCTCCTCGGGCTCCGGTCCGCTGTTCCACACCCCGTCCGGCGCTCAGCCGGTCACGTCCCCCGGGGTGTGGATCACCTTAACCGGGATGCCCCGGTCCTCGAACATCTCTCGCGCCGCCTCGGCGACGTCCGGGTCGGACAGGTGCCACTCGACCGGCTTGCCGCGTGCGGCGTCGACCTGGCGGGCCGCCTGGTCCGCCCACCGGTCGGCGACCTTCGGGGTGAGCGTCCCGGTTTCGGCGTTGTAGAAGTCCTTGCCCTTGTACCCGTACTTCGCCTCCAGGTAGGTGCCCCGCGAGGCGTCCCAGCCGTCGAAGTCGACCGGCTTCCCCGTGAGCTTGTCGAGCGGAACCCGGTACTCCTTGCCACGGCCCACCTTGGAGATCTGCTCCTGGTAACGGGCACCCATTTCGGTGGGGTAGTTCCAGACGCCGGGCTTGATCTCCTGCCAGTTGCCCTCGCCGCCGTCCTTGGCCCCGGCCGGCGGGTCCTTGAGGTCCTTGTACCAGGCCGGCTTCGGCTGGTTCTTGGCGTCTTCCAGGGCCTTCCGGCGCTTGGCCGCGTCGGCGGCCTTCTTCGCCTCGTCGGCCAGCCGCTGGGCCTCGTCGGCGGCGGCCTTCTTCTCCGGGTCGACCTCGTCGCACTTCCCCATGAGGAACCCGACGGGCACCGAGATGGGCGGCGCTGCGATGGTGCCGGTGCCCGAGCCGGACAGTCCGACGCCCGCACCGCTGCCGTACGGGACCCGGACGTGACCGCCCATCCCGACGGTGCAGCCCTTGAGCCCGGCCTGCTCGGCGGCGTCGTCGGCGTGCTGCTGCGCTTCCTTCGCGGCCTTCTCCGCGGCCGTGACATCGCCCGCCTTGGCGGCCTTCTTCGCCTTGTTCGCGGCCTCGCCCGCCTTCTCGGCGACTTCGCCCAGCTTGCCGAGTTTCCCGAGCTTGCCCAGCTTTCCGAACTTGCCGACGAGCTTGGCCTCGCCGTAACCTGGGATGAACAGCGAGCCGATGTTCCAGAGGCCGGTACCGATCGCCTGGCCCTCGTCGCCGTTCTTCCACATGTCACGGACTTCGTCGCCGATGAACATGTCGTCGAGGACCTTGAGGCCGGTGCCGCCGGACGCCTTGGTCCAGTCCCAGACCGCGCCGAGGTAGTCGCCGTCGGACCACTTGTCCCCGGCGTCCTTGGAGTCCTGGCTCCACTTGTCGCCGAGGCTCTTGCCGTAGTCCATCAGGCCGTTCCATGCCTTGACGGGGTGGAAGATCGTGTCGATCGTGCCGGTGATGTCTCCCCAGAGCCCGTCGCCGATCAGGCCCTCGAAGAAGCCGCCGGTCTGGTGTGCGGCGCAGGAGAAGAACGCGCCGACGCCCGAGGTGCAGCTCTCGTCGGACTTCTCCTCGTCGCCGCCGGTGCCGTCGTCCTGGCCGTCGCCGCCGTCCGGCTCGCCGGAGGTGTCCACGTCGTCGCCGCCGTCGTCGACCTGGACGACGTCCCCGCCGGAGCTGCCGGAGCTCCCGGAGCCGCTGGAGTCACCCGAGTCGCCGGTGCTGCCGGAGTTGCCCGAGCTGCCCGATGTGTCGGTGCCGCCGGCCGTGTCGGTGCCGCCGGCCGCGTTCGAACCTTCGGCCGTATCGGAGCCGCCGGAGCCGGATCCTGCCGGGCCCGAGCCGCCGGAGTCCGTACCGCCCGCGGTCACCGATCCGCCGGAGTCCTTGCCACCGGACGTGGTCGAGCCGCCGGAGCTCTTGCCGGGCCCCGCCTCCACATTGCTGCCGGGCGCGGGGCAGGCGCTCCCGGTGAGCCGGCAGATCGCGTCCTGGAGCCCGCCGGTCAGCTGGGCGCCGATGCCCGTGACGACGAGCCCGCCGATGAGGGCCACGACCACCAGGACCATGCCCAGGTATTCCATCGCGGTCTGACCGGCGTCGTCCCGGCGCCACTTGATCATCCGCGCGATGCTGAACCGCCGGTGCGGCAACCGCTGTTCGAGGGGCAGCTCGAACCATTCGCGCGAGCTCGGGCGGAACAGCAGGGCGACGACGGCGACCGGCATCACCAGCTGGGTGACCGCGCGTCCGCCGCCGTCCCCGCCGAGGTTCGCCAGTGCGCCGAAGGTGAGCCAGACGTGTACGGCCAGCAGTCCGCGCCAGATCCAGACGCCGCCGGTGCGCAGATACAGCGAGAGCACGAAGGCGGTCACGCTCGGCAGCGCCGCGTACAGCAGCAGCCCGAAGAGCTGGCCGTCGACCTCGTCGACCGCCGATGCCACCGTCAGCACACCGATGCCGCCCAGGGCCGCGGCGGCGAAGAGGAGCCGTACGAGGATCAGCACCGCCTGCAACGGGCGCGGCAGTGACTGTCTGCCCTGCCGGCCCACGGCGACGCCCCCGCCCGCGCCACCCGAAACCGCAAATCCGCCTATGCCAGACACGACGAGTCCCCCACCTTGCCGGTGAACGGCCACAGTTCAGCCACTCCACGCATCCGACCACACCGGCACCCATCGGGGCATGGGCCTCAGGACCCAATGCAAGGCTCAAAGTCGTAGCTACCGGACGGGGAGCCGCTACCGGACGGGGAGCCCGCTACCGGACGGGGACCTCGCTCCCGAAGAGCATCCAGGGCGACTGGTCGAACGAGGCCACCCCGGCCAGCTGCGGCTGTGTCGCGGCTATCTCGTGCCGCACGGCCAGCGTGTCCGGCCAACTGTCGAAGCACGTCGTGCCGTTGATGACGACACCGCTCCAGTCCGTCGCCACGGAGGCGCCCTCGCGGTCGACGACGAAGCCGATGCAGAGCACGGAAGCACGCCCTATCGCCTCCCTGATCGCCCTCGCGGCCACCTCCTGTTCGTCCCTGCTCAGCCGGCCGAACCCGAATTCCAGCGCGACCACTCCGTCCCCCATCCGACGGATCCGTGCGGGCACTTCGGTTCCGCTGTTCATCCACAGCACGAAGTCGACGCTGTCCAGCCGCTGAAGGCCGGCGAGGAGCACGAGCTGCTCCCTGGTCACCCACGACGGAATGCCGTGCGGGCCGGGCCCCGGCCCGAGCAACGTGACCCGCCTGGTGACCGGGTGGCTGAGTCGCAGCCCCGCCGCGTCGAGATCATTGAAGAGCGACTCGGAGTCCGGGCGGCTCCAGCCGAGGTGGTACGAGTAGAAGAAACCATCACTCATCGACACATCACCCCATGAAAGTGTGGACACCACGCTTCGGACGAGGCGGCGCCCGGTGGAGACAGGTGGAGCGTGCAGTTCGGATACCTGCGGGCACGCCGGACAGGCGCTCGTCATGGGCGCCGGCCGGATGGCTCACAGTTGGTCGAACCCGAGCGTAATGAGGCCGGATCGCCGGGGCGTGGGCCCACGGACCCAGGGGCGGGCCCCATTGGACAATGCGGTGGACAGGGGACGGCCCATCGCACATCGTGTACGGCGATGACACGCACCGATTCGCCTCCCGCATGGGACGAGCGCACCCAGTTGGCCACCTTCCTCGACTATGTCCGCGCCACCGCACGCGCGAAGTGCGAGGGCGTCTCGCTGGAGGACGCCCGCAGAGCCCCGCTGCCCGGCTCGCCCCTGATGACGATCGCCGGGCTGATCAACCACCTGAGCTGGGTCGAGTACTACTGGTTCGAGGTGGCCTTCCTCGGTGGCCCGGACGAGGGTCCGTGGACCGACGAGGACCCCGACCGCGAGATGCGCATCGCGGTGGACATGCCGCTCGCCGATGTACTTTCGCTTTACGAGGAACGGACCTCCCGCTACAGCGAGTTGGTGGCCTCCACCGACCTGGACGCACCGGCCGCGCAGCCGCGCCGCGACGGCAGGCACCCCGATCTGCGCTGGGTCGTCATGCATCTGATCGAGGAAACCGCCCGGCACAACGGCCACCTCGACATGATCCGGGAGATCGTCGACGGCACGACCGGCGTGTAGGCCCGCCGAGGCCCGTTCCGGCGCAGGGACGCGGGGCGTGGGCGCGCAGGGACGCGGGGGCGTGGGCGCGCTGGAACGTGCGGGCGGGGGCCCGTGGCGCACCCGTCGGCCGTCGGCTATCCGATTTCGGCGACGGCGGGTGCGATGTGCTCGGCGATCTGGTGGGTGAAGCTGACCGGGTGCCGGTCGGGCAGCACCTGGATCTCGCCGATGCCCAGACCCGCGTACGCCTCCGCGTCGGCGAGGAACGCGGCCGGCTTGTCCAGCACCGGGCCCCCGTACATCACCGTCTTCGTGATGGCGTCGTAGTCGCGGTCCTCCGCGGCGCAGTGCGCTCGCAGCACATCGAGCTTGTGGGCCACTTCCTCCTGGCCGGTGGCGAAGAGGTTGCACGCGTCCCCGTAGCGGGCGACCAGGAGCAGGGTCTTCTTCTCGCCCCCGCCGCCGATCATGATCGGCGGATGCCCGCCGATCGGCTCGGGCACGCACAGCGTCTCGGCGAGCCGGTAATGACGGCCCCGGAACGGGCCGTTGTCGTCGCTCCACATCTGGAGGCAGATACGGAGCGTCTCCTCCAGCCGTTCGAACCGCTCGGCCACCGGGACCACCGGCACGCCGAGGCCGTACTGCTCGCGCTCGTACCAGGAGGCACCGATGCCCAGCCTCGCCCGGCCGCCCGAGAGCACGTCGAGGCTGGTGACGATCTTCGCCAGCAGACCGGGGTGCCGGTACATCACGCCTGTGACCATCAGGCCGAGCGTCATCCGCTGGCTCACCGCCGCCACGTAGCCGAGGGTGGTGTACCCCTCCAGCATCGGTTCGTCGGCGACGCTCCGCCCGGTCTCCATCTGGAAGTAGTGGTCCATCACGCTGAAGGACGCGATCTGGGCCTGTTCGGCGACCCGCACCGACTCCGCGAGCGTGGGCGCGATGAGCGCCGGGTCGGCCGGTGTCGAGTAGTTCCAGTAGTGCAGGCCGAGCTTCATGTCCGCCCTTCGAAGGCCGAGGGGGCTCGGGCGCGGGACTGCGGCGCCGTCGCGGCCGGGGACTTTCACGCTACGCGAGGCGGCACCCATCGGCATGTCGGGCGGGGACCGTCACAGCGGGGACTTTCGCGTTGCATCTTGCATCGGCGCCGCGGACCGGCCGCCAGCCGAAGCCGGCGGCCGGTCACGACGCACAACGTCGATCGCCGTGCGATTTACGCGGCGCGATCACGGCGTGCGATTACGGCGTGGCGTTGAATTCCGGACCGTACCTGTCGCTCCCGGAAACCTTCACGCCGCCGTCCTCGGCCCAGATGTGGATTCGGCAGAGCGAGCTGTCGGGCTCCACATCGACGACCTTTGAGTCACAGGCGGAAGCGGGTGCGTCATTCGCGCCCACGGACTGCCAGGAACCCGTGGACGCGACCCGATGGATCAGCACCCCGCGCGCGCCCCGGCCGAAGGAGTCCGGGCCCGTCAGACGCCTCTGCCCAGGGCCCGCATGCTCACCGAACGGATCGCGGCGCGCGACCACTCCGACGCACCGCGGAAGCCGGAGCGCTCCAGCTCCAGGCGCTGGAGCTCGGCCCATACGCCCGCCTGCGCCCACTCGCAGAAGCGCCGATGGGCGGTCGCCCCCGACGGACCGAACGAGGCCGTGGGCAGCTGATGCCACGTACAGCCCGACATGATCACGAACACGATGGCGGCCAGCACCTCACGATCACCGTGCCGGCGCCGCCCGCCGCCCTGCGGCCGCGAGGGCGCCCCCGGCACCACTCGCTGGAACAGCTCCCACAACTCGTCCGGCACCAGCCGCTCGACGATCCCCATCAGGCCCCCACCAAATGAGACGACGTTTACGTCCGGACCACCGGGCGGACCGTCGCGCAGCGGAGAGCGCCGCCGATGGTGCGCGCGTCGAGGGCGCGGAGCGAGGACCGGAGCTTACTACGATTTCAAAATATCTGAATCGGGATCACCGCTTCTATGCTGGAGCCATGGAGACCACGCGCGATCCGGCCGCCGGCGCCGACTCGATCGACCGGCACATCGCCCGATGGCAGCGGGAGGTCCCCGACCTGGACCCGCTCGTCGAGGGCGCCGTCACCCGGATGCAGACGCTGGTGCAGTACCTACAGGGCCGCAAGGAAGCCGGGCTCTCGCAGCGCAGGCTGAAGTTGTGGGAGTACGAGATCCTCTGGCGGCTGCGCTCCGCCGGCGAGCCGTACCGGATGACGCCGACACAGCTGGCCGAGGGCCTGGGCACCCATCCGGCAACACTGACGAACCGGCTGGACCGCCTGGCGAAGTCCGGCTACGTGACCCGGCAGCCCGCGCCGGAGGACCGCCGGAGCCTGCTCGTCGCACTCACCGAGAAGGGGGCCGAAGCCTGGTCGTCCACGATCGGCGAGCAGATGGAGACGGAGCGCGCGCTCCTGACCCCGCTGGACGAGACGGAGCGGGAACAGCTCGTGGCCCTGCTGCGCAAGATCGCCTCGGCGGCGGAATCCGACGGTCCGCCGCTCATGCCGTCCCCCGACTGAGCCCCGTACCGCGTACACGTACCGCATGCACGTACACGTACACCGATCGTTCACCGCAACCGGGCACCACGGCTTGGATACCTCAACTATCTTATCGCCGTGGACCAGTTGACTGCCGAAGATCCCCAGCACATCGGCCCCTACCGTCTGATAGCCCGGCTGGGCGCGGGCGGCATGGGTCTGGTGTACCTCGGCCGTTCCGAAGCCGGACGGACCGTGGCCGTGAAGGTGGTGCAGGCCGAACACGCCCAGCACCCCGAATTCCGCAAGCGGTTCACGCGTGAGGTGGCCGCCGCCCGACGGGTGGGCGGGACCTGGACGGCTGCCGTGCTCGACGCCGACACCGAGGCCCAGGTGCCCTGGGTGGCGACCCAGTACATCCCCGGGCCCGATCTGACCACCGTGGTCGCCAAGGACTTCGGACCGCTGCCCGAGCACTCGGTCCGCACCCTCGCCAACCGCCTGGCCACGGCCCTGGAGTCGGTGCACGGCGCGGGCCTGATCCACCGTGACCTGAAGCCGTCCAATGTGCTGGTGACGGTGGACGGGCCGCGCGTGATCGACTTCGGGATCGCGCGGGCCATGGACAGCCTCGCCGGGGACAGCCTGCACACCCGCACCGGAATGCTGATCGGCTCCCCCGGCTTCATGTCGCCCGAGCAGGTGCGCGGCCTCGACCTCACCCCGGCCAGCGATGTGTTCTGCCTGGGCGCGGTCCTGGTCTACACCGCCACCGGCCGCCATCTCTTCGGCGCCACGGAGACCGGTCTGAACGCGCACCTGTTCCGGATCGCGGAGGAGGAAGCGGACCTGACCGGCGTACCGGAGTCACTCGTCGACCTCGTACGCGCCTGTCTGCACAAGGACCCGGCGCAGCGGCCCACGCCCGCCGACGTGGCCGCCCGCACGGCCGGTGACCAGGGCGGCGAATGGCTGCCGGGCTCGGTGCTCGCCCAACTCGGGCGACATGCCGCCCAGTTGCTGGACTTCGCCCCGGAGACGAGGACCACGCAGCCGGACCCTCGTGTCCCCGCCCA
Organism: Streptomyces sp. NBC_00012; assembly: GCF_045040875.1. Classification (NCBI taxonomy): domain Bacteria; kingdom Bacillati; phylum Actinomycetota; class Actinomycetes; order Kitasatosporales; family Streptomycetaceae; genus Streptomyces; species Streptomyces sp. NBC_00012. The sequence continues at coordinate 3,322,679 of NZ_CP108309.1, forward strand.
GCCGCAGTACGCCGACCGGCCCCAGCCGCTCCCCCAGCAGCCCGCGTACGCCCCGACGGCACCGGCGGACCGCCACCCGTCACCGGGGTTCGGGCCGTCCTTGAGCAAGGCGCCCGGCGGCCTGCCGACGGCCCCCGTCCCGGCGGGTGCGCCGGCTCCGCACCCCATGCGGTGGTGGGGGCTGGGGATGGCCGCGACGGCACAGCTGCTGGTGCTGATCGGCACGTCGATCACGAACTCCGCGCTGCCGTCCATCTACGCCGAACTGGGCGCCTCCTCCGACGACATGCGCCTGTTCTCCACCGCCTACATGCTGTCCTTCGGCCTGCTGCTGCTGCTCGGCGGGCACCTCTGCGATCTCCTGGGCCGCAAACGGATGTTCATCATCGGCTCGGCCGGTCTCGCCGTGGCCTTCGCGGTCGGCGGCCTGGCCCCCTCCTCCACCCTGCTCATCCTCGCCAGCGCGCTCCAGGGCATGTCCGCCGCGCTGCTCTCGTCTTCCGCACTGGCCCTGGTTTCCGCCGGATTCAGCGATCCGAAGGAACGCGACAGGGCTTACGGCATCTACGCCGCGGTCGCCGGCGGCGGCATGGCGTTCGGCCTGTTCGCGAGCGCCACGCTGGTCGAGAGCCTGAGCTGGCGCGTGTGCATGTACGCCGCCGCCGGGCTCGCTCTGGTCATCACGGTCTGCGCGGCCCCTCTGGTGCACGACCCCCACCCGGTCCGCACCCCTGCCCGCCTCGACGCACCGGGCCTGGTGATCGGCTCCGGCGCGCTCATCGCCCTCGCCTTCGGCTTCGACAGGGCCGAGGCGTCCGGCTGGGCCACCCCGCTGACCCTGATCCTCCTGACGAGTGGTGGCCTCCTGCTGCTGGCCTTCGTGTGGTGGCAGACCAGTTCGCCCAGCCCGCTCGTCCCGGCGTACGTCCTCAGGGACCGCAACCGTGTGGGCTCGCTCCTCACACTGTTCATCCTCGGCCTGATCCTGCTCGTCACATTCCTGATCCTGACCAGGTATTTCCAGGGCGTCCTCGAATCCCCCATCGCCCAAAGCGGTATGGCCCTGCTGCCCATGGCCGGCGCGACCGTCGTCGCCTCCACCCAGGTCGCCGCCCGTCTGTGCCACCGGCTGGCGCCCCGCAATCTGATCGTGCCGGGCCTGCTGCTGACTGCGGTCGGCCTGGCGATCCTGACCGGGATCGATGCCGACAGCGCGTACACCTCCCAGGTGCTGCCGGGGACACTGCTCATCGGCTTCGGTGCCGGCCTGGCCCTCACGCCGCTGTTCACCACCGCGACCGGCAAAGTCGCCGCACAGGATTCCGGCGGGACCTCGGCCATGGTCCTCGCGGCCCAGAGCGTGGGCGGCTGGGTCGCCTGGCCGCTGCTCATCAGCGTCCTCGCCTCGGCGATCTCCGCTCGTCTGACCAATGCGTCGGACATTCCCGCGCCTCTGGTCGAAGCGGCCAAGGCCGGATTCCCGATCAGCCGGCAGAGCCTTCCGGCATCGTTTTCCGGCACCCTGGATGAGATCAACACCGCGGTGATGGGCGGGTACTCCGTCGCCCTCTGGTGGACGGTCGGCCTCACCCTGCTCACGAGCGTGATCGCCGGCCTGATGATCACGGCCAGGCCGCCCGAGCAGTGACCCCGGCGAACAGCCCCAACGATCAACCCTGGGGCCCGCGTTGCGCGTCAATGGCACCGAGGGGGCGGCACCGCGCCCCCTCGGTGATCTGGAGGCAAGGCGCATGAGGCAACGAACCGCACGTATCTCCTCGCTCGCCCTGGCGGTGGCCGCGACCGTGGGAACGGCCGCATTCGGCCCTTCCGCGCAGGCGGCCCCCGCGCTCACCGCACCGGCGCACGAGGCACAGTCTCCGCACGGGACGCAGGCGCCGCGCGGCCACGAGGCGACCCGTGCCGCGTTGCGCGCCGTGGTCGAGCAGGGCGAGCTGCCCGGCGTCGCCGCCATCGCGCGGGACAACAAGGGAAGTTGGTACGGAGCGGCCGGTCACGCCGACACCGCGACCGGCCGCGAACGCTCACCCGGCGACCACTTCCGCGGGGCCAGCATCACCAAGACGTTCATCGCGACCGTCCTGCTCCAGCTGGAGGCGGAGGGGAGGCTGAGCCTCGACGACACGGTCGAGCACTGGCTGCCCGGCCTGGTGCGGGGCAACGGGTACGACGGGAACCGGATCACCCTGCGCGCACTCCTCAACCACACCAGCGGCATCGCCGACCACACCTCGGACCCCGCGTTCGTGCACGACGCCGCCGGCCCCGGTTTCCCTGAGCACCGGTACGACACCCATACACCTGAGGAGCTGGTGGCGGTCGCGCTGAAGCACCCGCCGGTCCCCGACCCGGAGAAGACGCCGCTGTACTCGAACACCAACTACGTCATAGCCGGGATGGTCATCGAGAAGGCGACGGGCCGTTCGTACGCGCAGGAGACCACCCGCCGCATCATCCGGCCGCTGAAGCTGCGCGGGACGTCGTTCCCCGGCACGGCGCCGCAGATGCCCGACCCGCACCCCGTCGGCTACTCCCGCCTCCACCAGGAGGCCCCGGACGCCGAGATCCATGACGCCACCGAGCAGAACATGACCTGGCTGGGCGCGTCCGGCGACATCATCTCCACCGCCGGCGACCTCAACCGCTTCCACCGCTCCCTGCTGAGCGGCGAGTTGCTGCCGCCTGCACAGATGAAGGAGATGCTCGACGAGGTGCCGGACGGCGACGGGACCGGGTACGGACTCGGCGTCGAGTTCGCGCAGTTGTCCTGCGGCGTGAAGGTGGTGGGCAAGAGCGGCCGTACGAACGGTTCCCTGTCCGCGATGGTCGGCACGCAGGACGGGAAGCACCAGCTGACGTTCAACATAAACGGCGACTGGCTGCGGAGCGGGGCGGTCTACGTCGATGTGATCGAGGCCGAGTTCTGCGGCAAGGCCCCGACGCCGTAGGCCCTGCGCCGGACAGGCGCTGGTGTCCTGAGAGACGGAAGGCTCCACCCGGGTCACGGGTGGAGCCCTTCCTGCCAGGTGTGCTGCCGGCCAGGCTAGTGCTGGGCGGTGCGGCGTCGACGCATCCACCACATGAGGCCACCGCCGGCCGCCGCGAGCACCGCGGCGGTGCCTGCGATCAGGCCGATGGGGGTGTCGCTGCCGGTGTCGGCGAGATCGCCGTCAGGGCCGCCCGGTCCGGATGTGGTCGGGGGCTGTCCGCCGTTGCTGTGGGTCGGGTCCGGCGTGCCCGGCGTGGAAGGCTTGCCGGTCGGGGTCGGCTTGCCGGTGTGCGACGGGGTGGGAGTGGGATCGCCGCCCGGGTCCTCGCCGCTCTCGCCACCGCTGGGCCCGGCGCCGAGGTAGAGGGTGTCGGTGTCCCGGTAGGAGGTGTCGTCGGATTCGCGGGAGTCGCGGGTGGTGTTGTCCAGGTCCCGGTTCTCCAGGTTGAAGCGCGTCTTACTGATGTTGCGCTTGGGCTGCTTGGAGAAGTCGACGCCGCCGACGCCCTGCTTGTAGATCTTGCCGCCGTACTTCAGCTCGAACCACTCGATGCCTTCCTTGTACGTCTTCATGTACTTGTCCCAGACCATTTCGCGGGTCCAGTCCTGGTGCGGGGCCCGGATCGGCCACGCGGAGACGTCATTGGAGTTGATGATCCGGTGGAAGTCCGTCGGGGACTTGGCGTCGGTCTGGCGGATGTACTCGGCGGCGACGCGGGCGTTGTAGACGGCGCGCAGATCGGCGTACTTGGGGTCCTTGTTCACCCGCTCCTGGATGACCGGGACGATGTTGGCGTTGACCGACACCTCGATCTGCCTCTTCTCGGCGTCCGAGAGGTCGGTGCACTCGGTGGAGCCGGGGACGGTGTAGTCGACGTCCAGCCACTGGGCGGAGACGTCCATCGGCGAGTCGAGGATGTAGATCCCGCCGTCCTGCTCACGGACCTTCGCCTCGTCGGGCTCGATCCAGAACCGGGTACCGGGGAAGCACGGCATGCCGTTGCGGCGCGGCGCGGTGTCCCAGTAGCGCTTGCCCTCAGCGTGCTTGTCCGGGTTCAGCGCCTCGGAGAAGTCGTACTTCATGAGCAGATCCGCGTCGAGAAGGACACGGCCGGCGTCGGTCTTGCCGAACTTCGCGTCCATGACCTTGCCCGGCTGGTCCGGGTTCAGGTTGACCCAGAACTTGTCGGGGGTCAGCGCGAGCCAGGTGAACAGGGCGTCGGAGGAAAGCTGCATCCTACTCTCGCCGCCGAAGCCGGGGTTGTTGTCCGGATCGGGCATCTGGTCGGCACGCATGGAGTACTGCATGCCCTTGCCCTTGCCGAGGCCACCGACGTAGCGGAGCTCCATGGTGGTGAAGTCGACGCCGCCGGGGCCGCCCCTGGGGAGGGTGCCCCTCGGGTCGAGGCGGTTGGCATCCCGCTGGAAGCGCTTGGCCTCTTCCAGGGTCTTCCCGGAGGAGATGGCGCGCTGGTTGGCGGGGCCGCGGGTGCCGCAGTTGTTGGCGCCGGCCGCCATGAGCCGCGTCTGTGTGCCGCCGGTCTGGCAGGCGGGGGCGAACCACCGCTGGTGGTCGGAGAATCCTCGGATCGGGGTGGTCTTGGGCACCGGGTTGTAGAACCGCTGGTTGCCGCGGACCTGGCCGGTCTTGCCGCCCCGCATGGCGCGGACATCGCGTTCCAGGTCGTTGATGTGCTTGACCTGGCCCCGGGTGAACTTCTTGGCGCCGGTGAAGCGGAAGGTGTGCTTGGGCATCGACTTGGCGACGACCCGGTCCTTCTCGAGCTGCTTGGCGGTCAGCTTGCTGTTGGATTTGAACTCGTTGAACTCTTTGGTCTTCTTGTTGTAGGCGTCGTAGCGGCGCTCGCCGACCTTGTCGCCGTTCTTGTCGAACAGCTCGACGGTGACCTCGCACAGCCAGTCCGGGCCGATCAGGCGGTAGTCCTTGACGAGCTGACGCTCGAAGCCGGAGCCCTTGTGGTTGTTGATCTGGTTGCGGATGTACCGCTTGTCGAACCAGTGCTTGAACCCGAGGCCCTCCTTGTTCGCGAAGTACCGGGCGTAGATCTCCATGGCCCGGTCCTCGGGCTTCTTGGAGAGGTCGGCGGCCTTCTTCCAGGCCGCCACGTTCTTCTCCAGGTCGCCGGGGACCTTCGACAGTGCCTCGGTCTTCTGGGCGGCCGTCGGCGTCTTCAGGCCGTCGTACGCCTGGCCCGGAAGGTCGTACTCGAACTTCCGCGGGAGGGCGGTGTCCTTGTAGAGGTTGTCGGTCAGGTCGTTGGGGAACCCGGAGTTCGCCGGGGTCTTCGCGGCGGGCGGGAGATTGTTACGGGTATCGCAGCGCTGGCCGGAGCCGGATTTCATCTTCGCCGAGACCGGCGGCAGCTTCGGCGGCGCGGCCTGGACGGCCGGCAGTCCGGTCATGGTGACGGCCGCGGTCAGGCCGAAGGCGGCCGTGAAACGGACCGCGAACCGCCACCGGGACGGTATGCGGAGCAGTTTGTTCAAGAGCTCGTCTTTCCCTCGGATGGGGCCTGAGGGGTCGTGGGCGGCACGTTGGGCCCCCGTGACGTGTACGCGCCGCCCGGACACCATAGCCTCAACTGCACCTGGGCAAAGAGGAGTTAATGGCGTGTCGGCACTGCAGCTCCCCGCCCTCTTCACACCGTGGCCGCCGCTTCCTCGCGCCTTGGAGGTTGCGCGGACAGACGTGCGTTCATGGGCGTCTGACTCACTGCGGGTCGGGCCGAGGTGGATCCGGCCGAGCTGGGTCCGACCGAGCTGGGTCCGGCTGCCTCGTTCACGCTGCGCTTAATTCACCGTCGGCGGAAGTACCCGGACATCCGCCGGCCCCTTGTTAGCGTCGAATCATGGAACTTTCCCAGGTCACCCCCGCTGTCTGGCAGCTGGCCTTCCCGGTCGGGCACGTCCACTTCGTGCGCCTGCCGGACGGTTACGGGCTGATCGACACCGCCGTCCCAGGCTCCGCCCCCGCGATCCTCGATGCCCTGACGCGGCTCGGCGGCCGCCCGGAAGACCTGCGGCAGATCGTGCTCACCCACTCCCACATCGACCACATGGGCTCGGCTGCGGATCTCGTCGGGGCCACCGGCGCTCGCGTCCTCGCCGGAGCCGTGGACGCCCCGTTCATCCGGGGCACCGCACCCGAACCCCAGCCGGTATACACAGCCCCGGAACACGCGCTTCACGAGCAGATCATGGCGGGCTTCGCCGAAGCGGACGTCCGGCCCCCGCAACATGTGCCGGTGGATGTGGAACTGCACGACGGGGACACCATTGACGGCTGGGGCGAGCCCGTCCACGTTCTGCACGTGCCCGGACACACCCCGGGAAGCATCGCGCTGCACCTTCCCTCCAGCGGCGTGCTCTTCCCGGGCGACATCGTCGCCACCGCGGAGGGCCGGGCGATCCTCGGCCCGTTCAACGTGGACAGGGAGCAGGCCATCGCTTCCTTCCGACGGCTGGCGTCGCTGGATGTGGAAGCGCTGTGCGTCCCGCACGGCGAGCCGGTGCCGAAGGGCGCGAGCGAGGTACTGCGGGCGGCGACTCCGGAGAACGACTGGGTGTGAGTCGAGCGCGGGCCGATCGGTCGCACGGACGGCCGAACCGCTCCGGGGCCGGTTCACCGCCCATGAACGCACGCCCGTCTGCGCGGACCTCTCAGACGAAGTACAGGCCCTCCATCGAGCAGACGGACAGATCGCTGTGCTGTACGCGGAAGGCGGTGGTCTGTATCTCCTCCCACCCCCAGGGGTCGGAGTGCCCCAGTGCCAGGCCGGCCAGGGAGGCCCATTCGACCTCGTGGAGGGGCTGGTCCATGTCGATGTCGGCGGCGGTGAGCATCCAACTGCTCAGGCCGAGGGAGGCGATGACGGCGTAGGGGTCGCCCAGGACGACGAACGGTTCGTCGTCGGGCCAGCCGGAGGCGTGGAACATGGCGCCGTCGGGGAGCATCACGACGGTTTCGGTGTGTTCCATGCCGCCGTAGTAGGTGACGTGGCCCACGATCCGCGCTGCGGGGAAGCGCTTCCGCATCCGTTCGGCTTCGGCCAGCAGTGGGTTTCCGTTGCCGTCGTCGGCGAAGACAGGGGTGGAGATGGCCCGCATGCCGCCCCACGCGGCGGCATGGACGATGTCCAGGTCGGAACGGACCGACGAGGGCAGCGGCGTCTGCACGGAGCGCGGCCCGAGATCCTCCAGGACCTCCTCGATGCCGTCGATCGACTCGACGAACAGGCGTGCCTGATCGGGGTCGTTGGCCGGGAGGCTGCGGGCGTCGAGGTCGAGCGGCGGCTGAGCCACGGTGAGATGGCACAGGCCCATCGAGCCGCGAACGGTCCGGTCCGGGGCGGAAGTCCAGTACTTGGTATCGGTCATGCGGGCCACCGTAGTCGGGCGAGGAAGCGGGACTCTCTCGGCGCGAACCCGGGAACCCGGCGAACCCGCGAGCGGTGCGGGCCTACCCGCCGCCGGCCGGGGCGCGGCGTCGGCACACCGCGAGGTGGCGTGCCGACGCCTCGCCCCGGCCCCGACACGCCGGACATTCCTAAGCCCGTGGGACGTCCTTGACGAACACGACCCCGTCACTGTCCGCCAGCTGGGCCGGGTCGAGCGGGGCGTAGCCGAACCAGGGCGATACGCGGGCGACGGGCGGCGTATCGCCGAGGGCGGCGGCCAGTCGGCGGGCGTCGATGACGTGCCGGTCCTCCGGGAGCGCGTACAGGAGTCCTTCGACGGTGTCCGGCGGCGGGGCGTCCACACCCTGGTGCCGGATCGTACCGAGGGCCGTCGCCACGAAGGCGTACTCCTCACCCAGCCGGGCGCTCACCAGCGCACCGGCCCCCCACCACTCCAGCAGCGCCCCGCCCATCCGCACCGCGCTCCTCCCCCGCTGGAGGTGCGAGTTGTGGGCGTGGGCGAGTACCGGACCCCGTTCGGCGAGGGCGAGGAGGTTGTGCGCCATCATCTGGTCCCGCAGGCCGACCAGCCGGGTCAGGCGGGCCGGTGAGGGGTCGGCCATCCAGTAGTGGTAGCGCAGCAGGCCGATCGCGGTGCGCCCGTACAGCTGCGCCCGGTCCCGGTCGTCCCGCGAGTCCGTCGCGATCAGGTGCGGTGTCTGCGCGTCGAGCAGTGCCACCAGGTCGTCGGCGATCAGCCGCAGCCGGCCGGCCTCGGCCGACTGTCCCGCGGACCGGGAGGGGTCCATCATCGCGGCGGGCTCGGTCCACCGGCCGTCGGCGCCGAGCAGGCGGTCGAGCGTCTCCGCGGTGCAAGGGAGCAGGTCCGCGTCCACCCTGGCCGCGAGGTAGCCGTGGAGCGCGGTGAGGGCCTGCCGGGGACTCGCGGCGTGGGCGATCTCCAGCGGGCCGTCGAATCCGGCGAAGCGGAGCCGCTCGGACGCGGGCCGGCCGTCGTTGTCGGCGCGGACGTTGTGGGCGCGCATCCAGCGCACCAGCTCGCGGTTGCCCTCGGCAGCGCCCCAGCCGTGGCTGAATCCGTGCTCCATGGCTTCGTCGAGTGTGCCCGCGCCCGAGGTGACGTAGTCGTCCACGACCTGGCCCATCAGGCAGTCGCTCTCGATCGCGATGGTCCGGTGGCCCTCCTGCTCGACGAGCTGCCGGAAGAGCTCGTTGCGCACGTCGAGCAGGGTGTCCTCGCCGTGGGTGGGCTCGCCCAGGGCGAGCAGCCGGGGCCGGCCGGGGAGCAGCCCCATGACGGCGGCAGCATCGACGGTACGGGCGATGTCCTTGATGTCGGTAGCGATGTCGGTAGCCATGCCTTCAACGCTATCGTTGAACCTTCGATTGAAACTTTTCCGCGATATCGGCAGGGTCATGGGGCAGAACCTTAAAACTGGCGGTCGGCTCAGGCCGGTCGATCTGGCACGCGAGCACAACCTGTCCACACAGGCGGTCAGGAACTACGAGGAGGCCGGCATCCTCCCGGCCGCCGATCGCACACCCCACGGCTACCGCGCCTACACCCCGCTGCACGCGGGCGCCCTGCGCGCGTTCCTCGCCCTGGTCCCCGGCCACGGCCACCGGACGGCGACGTCGATCATGCGGGCGGTGAACCGGGACGCGGTGGACGAGGCGTTGCACCTCATCGACGAGAGTCACGCCCAGCTCCTCGACGACCGACAGACCCTCCGTGCCGTGGAACGCGCCCTCCAGGACCTGGACGGCGCTGCGGGGCCGGGGTCCGTTCCCGCTACCGGGTCCGGGCGCGGGAGCACGTTCATCGGGCCACTGGCAGGGAAGCTCGGAATCCGGCCCGCGACGCTGCGCAAGTGGGAGCGCGCCGGACTGGTGCACCCGCTCCGCGACCCGGGGACCGGCTACCGCGTCTACGACGAGGCTGCCGTTCGGGACGCCCGCCTCACCCACCAACTGCGCCGGGGTGGCTACCTGTTGGAGCAGATCGCCCCACTGATCGCCCAGGTGCGTGCGGCGGGCGGGCCGGAGCCGCTGGAGGCCACCCTGCGCGACTGGCACTCCCGGCTGTCGGCCCGAGGGCGCGCGATGCTGTCCGGGGCCGCCGAGCTGGAGGCGTACCTCCGCAAAATAGAGTCCCTGATCCGCACCGGACCGATGAGTTTCTCGTAGTCCCGCAGTCAGTACGCAAGTAAGCAAACGAGTAAACAAGCAAGTAAGCAATGGTTCGTGAAACAAGGAGTCCCAAGATGCGCACCCTGATCAGCACTGCCTTCGTCTCGCTCGACGGTGTGGTGGAGGCCCCGGGCGGCGAGCCCGGATACCGGAACTCCGGGTGGACGTTCAAGGACATGGAGTTCGTCCCGGAGGCGTTCGAGATCAAGGGCCGGGAGCAGCAGGAAGCCACCGCGATGATGATGGGCCGGGTCAGCTACGAGGCGTTCAGCCCGGTCTGGCCGGACATGGCGGACTTCGCCGACTACAAGACGATGCCGAAGTACGTCGTCTCCACCACCCTCACCGAGGACGACCTGGTCCCCGGCTGGGGCGAGACCACGGTCCTGCGCTCGCTCGACGAGATCGCCGCCCTGAAGGAGACCGACGGCGGCCCGATCATCATCCACGGCAGCGCCACCCTCAACCGGAACCTCTCGGACGCCGGCCTGATCGACCGCTACCACCTCCTCGTCTTCCCCCTGCTGCTCGGCGCGGGCAAGCGGCTGTTCAGCGACACGGACAAGGACACCCAGAAGCTGAAGCTCGTCGAGCACGCGGCGTACTCCAACGGCCTGCAGATGAACGTCTTCGACGTCATCCGCTGACGCCTCGCCGTAGTGGCGCGCCGCGCCTGGCTAGGATCACGCACCATGGCCGGCACAGAAGACATCACACCCAAGCGCACCTTCCTCGTTCTGCACGACTACGGCATGGGCGGATTGTGGTGGTGGGTCCATGCCCGCTCCGCGCGGGAGGTGCTCGAAACGTTCGCCTGGGTCGAGGTGATCACCGACCCGGAGACCCTGGCCGGGTACAGGGACGAGGGTCTGGAGGAGGTCGACATCGAAGCGTCCCGGATGCCGCCGGGACTGGACGGCCTGCACGTCGAGCGTGCCGCCCAACGCGGCCTGGCGAACTTCGGCGCGCTGGCCGACAGGGACATCGTCCACCTGCGCCTCCGTGACGACGACGGCGAACCGGTCGACCAGCTGGTGGAGGTCGGACCCGACGGGCGCCGGTTCCGCCAGGTGGAGGTGGCCGAGGACGGAACCGCCGTGCGCAGCACCCCCGACGACTGGCTGTTCAACACGCCGGTCGTGGATCTCTTCGACCCGGCACTCGTGGACCGGGAGATCAGCCGGAGCGACTTCGAGGAACAGTGGGCAAGGGCCCGCCAGGAGAGCACCGACCACTGGGTGGTCAAGTCCGATGTGCTCAGTGATCGAAGGCGATCAGAGACCGCGTGACCGGCTTGCCTGCCTTCAGAAGAACCGGGAATGCGAGGCGCAGTACCCGTATCCGGCCCAGTCGGCCAGTTCCGACCGCTTCACCGTCGGGCGGGACATGCCGCTTGGCACCGGCGTGGAGTCCACGACCCGACGCAACGTCAAGCGGCGCCACTCGGGCTCTCCGCTCTTCCGAAGCCTCGTGCGGCCAGACCGAAGGCAAGGCCGCCGACCAGGAACCAGGGGTTCCACAGCGTCAACGTCCATAGCCGCTGTTCCGGGCTGACGTCCATCTCCGGGCCGGCCGTGCCGGTCAGGAGCAGTACCTCGACGGTGATGCCGCGCATCAGCAGCACGGCGCAAACGCACCAGCCCAGCGCCTTGACGGCCCGTCCGGCCAGGCCACCAAGCCCCGGCCGGGCGAGAAGCCGTCCCAGCACGCCGCCGACAAGGCACAGCATTCCCACGCCCCACAGACCCACCGCCACGAACCAGCCAGGGCGTTCCTCGGCCAGGGGTCCCGCCGAGACACTCAGGCCCCACGCTCCGCCCAGCGCCCAGTAGAAATGAAGCCCAGCGAAAGCAACCGCCCAGGTACACGCGATACGCCCCCACAGTCCCGGTGTGGTCTTGCCCTGCAGATCTCCATACATGGCGAGGAGCATGCCATTGCCGTGCCAGGCAGCTGCCGGCGTCGCTGCGAAACCGACGCACGCACCGTCCGGTCAGGCGCGGCATCCAACGGCACACATCGGACTTGATCACCCAAGGGCTGACCGTTAGACGCGCATGCCGTGTGATGTCATGGCTCCGTGAACCGCGCCGTGGAAGAGACCAACCGCCGGATGCTCAGGGCGCGGGACGCGATGGACCGCGCCTATGCGCAGCCACTGGACGTCCCGGCCCTGGCCCGGATCGCGCATGTGTCCCAGGCGCACTTCGCCCGTACGTTCCGGGCCACGTTCGGCGAGACACCCCACCGCTATCTGCAACGCCGCCGCGTCGAGCGCGCGATGTTCCTGCTGCGGGAGACCGACCGCAGCGTGACGGACATCTGCTACGAGGTCGGCTTCGGCAGCCCGGGGACGTTCAGCCGTACGTTCCACGACATCGTCGGCCGCTCGCCCAGGACGTACCGCACGGAATCGACGGCCACGGGCGTCCCGACCTGTTTCACCATGGCCTGGATGCGGCCGAGCAGCTGAGCAGATTTGGATAAGTTTTCTGCGAGCGTGACCCGTAGCGTGATGCACATGTTCAACGCCATCACGCAATCGCAGATATACGTCCTCGACCAGGACGAGGCCCTCGACTTCTACGTCGGCAAGCTCGGCCTGGAGGTCGCCGCCGATGTCGACATGGGCATCATGCGCTGGCTGACCGTCAGCGTCCCCGGCCACCCCGAGCGTCAGATCATGCTGGAGAAGCCGGGCGCCCCGGCCATGTCCGAGGAAACGGCCCAGCAGGTACGGGAGCTGGTGACCAAGGGCGCGATGGGCGGCTGGCTCATCTTCACCACGGACGACTGCCGCAAGACGTACGAGACGCTGCTGGCCCAGGGCGTCGAGTTCACCGAGGAGCCCACGGAACGCCCCTACGGAACCGACTGCGGCCTGCGCGACCCCTTCGGCAACCGCATCCGCTTCACCCAGCCGAAGAGCTGAGCGCCTGTTGCAGCTGGACAACGACAGGGGCCCGGCACCGCGATGCACACGCGGTGCCGGGCCGCTGCACGGGCGCGGGTGAACCCGAGGCGTCATCCATGGTTGGCCAGGAACACGGCACCCATGATCAGGAGGATTCCGCAGCCGAAGACCGCACCGATCCCAGGGTTTCTTCGCTGCGCGACAGTCCGGCCGAGCATCCCCAGAACCGGAATCCAACCAGCCGCATAAACGATCCAGGCGATTTTCGGCATCACCGGACTGGAATCCACCTTGAACAGCACCCATGCCACAAATACAAAGAGAGCTGGTGCAGCCCACAGGTTACGCTCGATCGTTTCCTGACGTTCCGACAACGAAAACCTCCTGGGCCAATGAGCGCGCGGCCGTACTGGAAGTTGCTGATCACGTACGCGATGACCTCGTCGATCGCGTAAGCGGGCGCAATTGTGACGGCCCACTTCGGCGGGTTCCAGCCGGACAGGCCGTCAACAGACTTCCTGAAGGCCCCACGCCCCATCTTCGCGGCCTTGATCGCGGATATCCATACTTGTTCCTGGCTGTCTTGTCGACCAGCCTCGCGCAGCGCCCGCAAGGCCCAGAAGGCACCTCCGCCGCCTCGCAAAGGATGGGCCGCCGCCGGACGGCTGCCCGACATCACGGGGCGAGCGTCAGCGCGGCAGCACCACCCACGACTTGGTGCCCCGCTGCGGCGGCTCCGCCTCGCAGGCACCCCATTCCCCGCCCCAGTCGTCGACCACGGCCGCCAGCAACCACAACGCCCGCCGCCGCCGCGTCTCGCAGAGCGTCGCCAGGTCACGATCGCTGTGGTGCGGATGCTGGTCCCAGACGAGAAGGCGGACCGCGTCGTCCCGGTGGCGCAGAGAGACGTAGAGCTCCCGCCCCGGGCTCATCCTGGCGGTGACCGCGACGAGTTCGGCGACGGCATGCGTGGCGGGCCAGACGTACGGGGCGAGCCCGTTGACCTCCAACGCGGCGGAGATGGCGGTACGACCGATGAACGCACTGCGGACGTCACCGGGGAGCGTGAAGCTGAGGACGAGCCCGCGACCGGAGCCGCCCGGCCGAGGGGCGGGCTGCGGGGCCGGTCGCAGAGTGCGGTGGGGATACGGGGCCGGCGTGCGTGCCTCGGCAACGGCCGGGCAGAGTACGGCAAGTGGAGATGAATGCATGAGTGACTCTCCTGGTACGGGTGGCGAGTTGGCGGCTTCTCTCTTTCGCGTGGGCGCGCACGGGTGGCTCACGTTGTTGTGTTGTGGACGAGCAGTGGCCTGTCTCCCTGACGCGGGACTGCCCCTCCCAGGGCAGGAGGTTGCGGGCGGAACCGCGTGATGCACTTCCGGCTCGTCGGCGCTGTGTGAGCGGTGCGTGACCTAACGTAGCGCAGCATCGGCACGCGTGCCGCTGAATCAGAGGCAATTGCCTCTCTCGTGTTGGACTGGGCACCCTCCGCAGCGGCAGACTGTTCCCACAGTCCGCGGAAGAGAGGGCCTATGCCAAGCAGTTCCACCCCGACAGAGCGCCAGAAGCGGCTCGGCGCCGAGCTGCGCAAGATGCGCGCCGCAGCCGAGGCGACCACCTCGTACGCGGCCGGACTACTGGGCATCGACCGGACGAAGATCTCCAACATGGAGGGCGGAGTCCGCCCGATTACGCCCGCTCGCGTACGCACCTTGGCCTGCAACTACGCCTGCGCCGAGTCTCTTTACGTCGACGCGCTCGCCGAGATGGCCGAGCAGCGCGAACGTGGGTGGTGGGAGCAGTACAGGGGCACACTCCCGTCAGGCCTCTTGGACATCGCCGAACTCGAATGGCACGCAACGCGTATCCGTACTGCGCAGACCGTCCACCTTCCTGGCCTGCTCCACACCGACGGGTACGCCCGCGCGGTGTTCGGCGCCGTTCTGCCCGAACTGACCCGTCTGGAGATCGAACTGCGGGTCGCACACCGCATGGAACGGCAACAGGTGCTCGACCGCGAGACTCCCACCGACTATGTCGGATACGTCCATGAGGCCGCCCTGCGCATGCAGTTCGGAGGCCGAGACGTCACGCGCGAGCAGTTGCTGCACCTGTGCGAGATGTCAGAGCGCGAGCACATCGATGTGCGGGTGATTCCGGTGGACCGAGGCGCGTTCCCCGGAGCCGGACACGCACTCCTCTACGCCCATGGTGTCGTGCCCCAACTCGACACCGTGCAGCTCGACTCAGCTCACGGACCCGAGTTCATGCACGCGGATGCGCAGCTGACCAAGTACCGCGCACACCTGGACTGGATGGAGGAAGCCTCGCTGCCTTCCGTCGACTCCCGGCACTTCATTCGCGCCGTCTCCCGCCAACTCTAAGGACGTTCAGCATGCCCGAGATCGACTGGGAAGAGCCGTACTGCGGCGAGGGGAACAACTGCTTCAGGCTCGGCACAGACATAGAAGGCAATGGATTCATCGCCGTTCGCGGCGAGGAGGATCGTTACCTCGTCGACAGCCGCGAAGCGCTCCAGCAACTGATCCGCGACATCAAGGCCGGCAAGGCCGACCACCTGCTGTAAGCGCGCAAAGGGCCCGGCACCGCAGGCGCTCGCGGTGCCGGGCCAGGCTTGCTGTGGCGCGGTTCCTCAGGAAGACGTGCCGCGCGGGAAGGAGACCTCCACGCGTCGGTTCTTCTTCCGGCCCTCTTCCGTGCTGTTGTCGGCGATCGGGTACTGCTCTCCGTAGCCGCGGATCTCGAAGGTGACGGTCGACCCGAGATCCTTCACCAGCACCTCTTGCACGGCGTTGGCACGCTGCTTGGACAGCACATCGCCATGTTCCGACGAGCCGAGGTCGTCGGTGAAGCCGAAGACGCGCACCTTGGTGGCGTTCTGCTTCTTGATCTCTGTAGCGATGGCCGCGATGCGGGAGTTGGCCGCGGCACTCAGTTTCGCGCTGTCCTTGCCGAAGAGGACCTCGGCCTGGAGCGCGAACTTGATGTTCGCGTTGCTGTCCTCGCGACGCTCTTCGCCGCCCTCGTCCTCAATCACCTGGACGATGTCGAGAACCTTGGAGGGGGCCAGCGTGCCGCCCTCGGGCATCTTCAGGTCGGGATCGTTGGCGTCGAGCTTCACCGGCGGCACCGACGTCGCCTCGGTGCCCGGGGGCACGCTCGGACCGTCGTCGGCGAACGCCGAGGCCGCTCCGAACAGCGTGGTGCTCACAACGACCACGGCTGCCGCGACGGTGAGTCCAGCAGCACTGATGGGCTTCAACCGGGTTTGAGTCTGGGTCATGTCGGCCGTCACCCTGAGATCTTCAAGGAGGTCGTCGCAAACGTCGGCAGGGTGAAGTCGACCTCCGCCGTCGTGCTCGGAGGTGCCGGGAACTGCATGAAGATCGGGGTCGACTCACCCGGCGACACCGGGAGGATGTTGGTGGTGCAGAGACAACGACTCTCCGTGTCCCGGAGAACGTAGTAACGCTTCTTTCCTACCTTGTCCACCAGCGTCGCACCGGCCACGGAGTTCGGGTTCTTCGTGGCAATCGCAGTCTCCTGGCCGGCCCACGAACCGGAGTTCTGTGCCCGGTCGCTCACGTTCTTGATCTCGCCCTGAACCGTGACGAACCCTCCGGAGTCACGCTTCACCTGGTTGATCACGAGAGTCAGTCCGCTTCCCCTGATCTCGGCGAGTTTCACATTCGGGTCCACGTTGTCCCCGGCAGCGGTGTCCTCCTTCTTCGCCGCCTTATCCCCGTCTGAAGGCTTGGACGGCTCGGAGGACGGTGACGAACTGGCACCGTTCGCCTTGTCGCCACCACCGTCAGTGCCGCAGCCCGTGACGGCCAGAGCCAGGGCGGATGCCAAAGACACCGCAGCCATTGCCCTTCGGGACTTGGTGGAGCACCGAATGCTCATGGATTCTGATTCCTTTACTCGTCGTTCGCCGTCAGTTGTCGACCAGGTGCACGTCGTAGAGAATCTTGCTCACCTTTGACCAGGGTTTTGGCTTGGCAGGCTCGATTTCGAGCATCTCGCCGCCCCTGCAGGTGAAGAAGTACATGTCCTGGACGCCGTCGTCGTTGAAGTCCACGGACTCCCAGTTGGGGCAGCGAAATTCGATGACAGCGGTGGCCTTGGCCTCACCGACCACGTTCTCCGTATCGCGAACGACCGGCGAGTCCACCGAGTCATGCCCCTTGACCTCAACCCTGATCCGGTCCCGCAGGCCACCGAGCGTCGGGTAACAGCCCGTGACGGTTGCCCGATTCGCCGAGGCGAGCCCATAAGCCGCAGGGCAGCCGAGAACCGGGTGGGCATTCAGAAAAGGGTCCAGCATCTTTCCGGGCAGCGAAGCGTAGAACGGCGCCCCGAACTGCTCACGAGTCTGCTGGGCGGCAGCCAGAGCCGCAGCATCCGCGGCCCCCTGGGCTCCGTTACGCAAGGCCGAGGCTTTGCCGACGGCAAAGAATGCGAACGCGAGGAAGAGCAGGCCCGCCACCATCGCTACATAGATGGGGAAGGCCTGCCCTGCATCGGTACGAGTGCGACGCCTCATTACTTGGTCGCGATGGTGCCCACCAAGCCCTTGATCTTCTCGCTGATCGCGGAGCCGATGCCGGTCGCCACGATCGCACCGATGATCGCCACGACCACCAGGATGATGCCCAGGTACTCGAACGCCGTCTGGCCGCGGTCCATGTTCTCGTAGCGCTTCTGGATGCGGGTCACGGCGGTGTTGGCCCAGCCGTTGATGCGAACGGCAGTCTTCAGGGTGATGTCCGACATGGTGTTCCCCTCCGGGTTCGGCCGACCGGTAGCCGGCCGACTCGCAAGTTTCTTTGGTGCCGCCTGCGGTACCGGCTTCCTCCTGGCCGGTGCCGCTGGCGACATGAGAAACATACGGCGGCGCGCCCCGCTCGCCGGAGGGTCCCAGGACCCATTCCCGGGCCCAAAAGGTCAGTTGGGTCTTCGACTCCGATGCGTGCTGTCGGGCCCCACGCCCCGCACGCCCCGTCCCGGCCTGCCACTCAGCCACGGTGACCACCGGCCTCACGCGCTCCATGCCCCGCCGAGGGGGCCGTGCCGAGCCAGCGGGCGATGGCCTCACTGCGGCTCGCACTGTGCAGCTTGGTGAAGATGCGGTTGATGTGGTTCTTGACCGTCTTCTCGCTGATGAAGCAGGTGGCGGCGATCTGCTGATTGCTCATGCCGGAAGCGATCAGCTCCATGACCTCCACCTCCCGTGAACTCAGCCCGTACTGCTGCCTGTTGAGCATCGCACCCGGTTCCCCGGCCATGGAAGACTGTGCCACAACTGGTTGCAGATGCGAAAGACCCTGCGGTGTACGGACGGGTCGCGGCGCAGGTGGAGACGGTTCTGACTTGGCCACATGTGCAGGCGCACCGTGTTGCTGAACGGAACTCGGCGCATGGCCGTCGTACCCTGACCCCTGGTACGGAACGCCCGTAGTCAGAGCCGTCCCGAGCCCCTCGGGAAGCGGTCGTCCCTGTGCGCCCGGGCCCTGGCGCATATGGGCGAGGAGTGCGTTCGCCGCGGTGGCGGTGAAGTGGGCCCGGCCGTTCTTCGTGTCGCGTACGGCCAGCACCAGTTGATCGGCCGTGAACTCGCCGTGGACCAGATAGCCGCTCGCGCCCAGGCGCAGTGCCTCGTGGACGATCTCGTTCTCACGGCTGTAGGTCAGCATCATCACGGGGGCGATCTGCACAAGGTGTGGCAGCGCGGAGATGCCGTCCACGCCGGGCATCCGGACATCGAGCAGGACGACGTCCGGACGGTGCTGGACGGCCATGTCGTAGGCCTGGCGCCCGTCCGTGGCCTCTGCGACGACCTCGATGTCGTCGCGGCCGGAGAGCAGGACGCCGAGGCCGGCTCGGACCACCGGGTTGTCATCGGCGACGACGACCCTCAGTGCGCTGGGAACGGCCACGGGCACCGCCGCGGGAAAGGGGGACAGGGGCTCGGATGCCGCGGGCTGCTGGGAGACAGGGAACGCGTGGGAGCTGGGCTCCGAGGTGAGCGGTGTGGCGTGCGGGGACGTGTGCTGGGACGCGTGGTGCTGTGCGGCCCAGTTCTGGCCCGACGCGCGGGAGACGTCGTCCGGCATCTGCGACCTCCTCTCAAGGGTCTGATGGGGGGTGAGGGTGAAAACGGAGCGGTTCAGCCGGGCTGCTCCGCGCCGGAAGTGTCGAGCAGAGCGGCGATCGGGAGTTCCAGGCGGACCTCGGTGCCCTTGATCGCCTCCCCTTTTCCGATACGAATACGGGCGCCGATGGACGCGGCACGCTCGACCATTCCGACCAGGCCGAAGTGCCCGGCGTGCCGGAGATCGTCGAGCGTTGTGCCAGGGGGCAGGCCGCGCCCGTCGTCGTACACGCTGACGCGCAGGACGTCGCCCTTCACACCTGCGAGTACGACGAGGTAGGTGGGTTGTGCGTGACGGTGGGCGTTCTCCATCGCTTCGGAGGCAATGGTGAGCAGCTGGCGGGCGACCACCTGCGGGACCAGTGGGATCGGGACGTCGCTGAGGAGTCGGAAGGTGGCGGTGAGCTCGTGGCGCCGGGTGAAGTCGTCGGCACGGGCCCGCAGCTCGCGTGTCACGTCCACTCCTCCGTCCAGTCCGGACTCGCGGCGCAGGTCGGTCAGCAGTTCACGGGACTCGGCGGCGGCCCGGCGGGCAGCGCGGGCGACCAGTTCGGCCTGATGCTTGACGGTGAGCGGGTCCATCCGGCCGGAGGACACCGCCAGGCCGTCGGCCGCCAGTGCCAGGCCGTGGAGGGTCTTGGCCACCGAGTCGTGCATTTCCCGGGCGAGCCGGGTGCGCTCGCCCTCCACGGCCTCGCTGACGGCGAGACGGGCCCGGGTCTCGGTGAGCGCCTGGCTGGCCGTCCCGAAGCGGAGGAGCAGGTTACGCAGAGTAACGCCGACGGCACCCGCAATCACGCAGAAACCGGGGAGCAAAAGCGCCGTGGCATTGGTGGGCTGCAGTTTCGGATTGGTTCCGTAAACCCCGAGGACGATGACGATCTGGAGTGCGGCGAAGACCGCCGCACCCCGCCAGCCGTAGACGAGTCCGGCCAGCAGGGGGGTGCAGACGGTGACGTAGGCAAGGGTGGACTCGGGGCTCGCGGTGATCAGCAGCAGGGCTCCGAAGAAGGCGTCTATGCCCAGCAGCCAGGGGTGACGCAGGAGTACGGGGCCGAAGCGTTCCCAGTCGCGGAACAGAACGTACGAGCCCATGAACGTGACGAGGATGGCCGAGCCGATCAGCCAGGTGGCCGGTCCTGAGGCCGTGTGGTCGATGGCGAAGGGTGTGGCTATCGCAATCATCGCTAGCCGGAAGCCGAAGACCTGCCGGCACATCGCCTGGAGGGCGTTGAGCTGGATGGCGAACGCCGGGCGTGATCCGGGATCGGCGATGGCTCGGCGCACCTCCGCGTTCACTCCGGTCTGGATGCTGCCGAGTTGGAAAGACATGAGCCTGTCACCTCCCTCTTCCCGTTCTGCCCGCCGCCCGCGTCGTTCACGTCATCAGTCCTAGAGAAAGCTGAGGTCGACGTTGGCTCCGTAGACAAAGCCGACGGTCAGCAGCACCAGGGTTCCGGGAAGAAGGAATGTGGTGACGGCGAAGGTCGCTTTGGGGACCGCCCGGGCCGCCTTCCGGCGGGCGTTCTGGGCGTCCGTGCGCCGCATGTCGTTGGCGATCTGGATCAGCGTCTCGACGATCGGCGCACCAAGCTCCTCGCCCTGCTGAAGCGTGGTCACGAACATCGCGACCTGCTCCGAGTCATTGCGCTTGCGCAGCTGCTCGAACGCCTCACGGCGGCTGACACCCATGTCCATCTGGCGCAGTGTGATGCGGAGCTCGTCGGCCCAGGGGCCTTCGTACTTCTCGGCGACCCGTCCCAGCGCCTGGCGGAAGCCGAGACCTGCCGATACGACGACGGCGAGGACGTCGAGGAAGTCCGGGAGCGTCCGGTCGATGTGGTCGCGACGGACACGCACCGCCGACCAGAGTCCGACCTCGACCCAGAACAGACCGAAGGCGATCAGAATCAGGGAGAGGAACAACTGCCCACGTATGATCATCGCGAACGCCCCGAACCCACCGAGGGCACCATAGACAGCGCGACGGGCGGCGTAACGGTCGATGGTCAGACCGCCCGGGTTTCCGGCCATGTCGATCTGGCGACGTTTCTTGTTGACGGCCTTTGGGCCCATCATCCGAAGAATCGCGGGGGCCCAGCGCATGCCGAGCCGGTCGATGCCGGAACCGACCGCACTGGTGCGCGTGGAGCCGACTTCCAGAGCGATCGCAAGGTCACCAGGGAGCTTCGCGTCCGCCCGGTACATGCGGACACCGGCAATGGCGCCGTACACCGCAAGACCCATGATGCCTGCGAGCAGCAGGTCCATGTTCGCCCCGCCCATCAGACGTCGATCCTGGACAGGCGGCGGATCACGATGAACCCGATCGCGTAGAGGGTGATGGCGATGACCACCGCCACCTGGCCAATGAAGGCGCCGGTCATGCGGTCGAGTGCACCGGGCATGACAGCATTCATCAGCAACATGGCGCCCAGACCGAAGATGGGGACGGCATACGCGGTGACAGTGACCTGGGAAAGCTGGGTCTTGACCTCTCGCCGGGTCTCCTTGCGCTCCTCCAGCGTCTCGGTGAGGTTTCGCAGCGAGCTGACGACCGTACCGCCGGCCCGGTTGGACAGGACGAGGGTGGTGACGAGGACGACGAGTTCGCGGGAGGGCAGCCGGTCGGTCAGCTCGCTCAGCGCGTCGTCGAGGGGTTCACCTACAGCGAGGCGCCGGGAGACCCTGGCGAGCTCCTCGCCTGCCGGGTTCTCCATCTCGTCCGCCGCCATGCTGATGGAGGTCCGCAGCGCGAGACCGGCCTGGGTTGCGTTGGCGAGGATGCGTGCGAGCTCGGGCAGCTGGTTGATGAAGCGTTCGGTGCGTTGGGTTCGCTGCCAGTTCAGGAAGGCGTTGGTACCCCAGAGCCCTATGAGTGCCGCGACCGGACCGAAGAAGCTTGCCAGGATCGACGAAGCAATCATCCATAGCCCGGCCATGGCTGCGATCGCGTAAACGAAGAACTCCCCCGGGGTGATTTCGAGACCGGTGGCGGCCAGCTTCAGTTCGAGCTTCCGACCCAGACCAGTCTTGCGAAGCCTGCTGTCGAGGCTGCGGAATCGGCGGTGGCGCCCTGTCTCCGGGATGTGGCCGGTGTGCGAAAGGCGGTCCACCAACGCATCCCGGTCGGCTTTTCCACCGGAGTAGGCGTGGAGGCCCGCGACCCCGGTGACGCCAGCGAGCAGCGTCACGCCGATGGTGAGAAGAGGAAGATTCGTCATGGCACGGTACCTAGTTGGCCTCTCGGGTGGCGAGCTGTTCGGCGGATGCGGCGACCCCGAAGGCCTGCGGGACGGGCTGGCTGGCCATGTAGAGGCGCTCGGCGATCTTGCGCGGGATCGGGAGGTAGTTGAACTCGCCGTTGATCCGTCCCTCGGCGTCCATCGGCTGGGCGTCGAACTTGGCGACGGTCACGATGCGGTAAGGATCGCGCCCGTGCGAGTCGAGGACGGCGATCTCGGTGATCTTTCGGGAACCGTCGGCATGTCGGGTGAGCTGGACGATGACGTCGACGGCGCTGTTGATCTGATCGTGCAGTGCCTCGAACGGGATCTTGATCTCGGACATCGACGCCAGGGTCTGCAGACGCATGAGCGCGTCTTCGGCGTTGTTGGCGTGAACCGTGGCGAGCGACCCGTCGTGACCGGTCGACATCGCCTGGAGCATGTCGAGCGACTCCCCGCCACGGACCTCACCGACGACGATGCGGTCGGGTCGCATACGCAGGGAGTTGCGGACCAGGTCACGGATGGTGATCTGGCCCTTCCCCTCGACGTTCGCCGGCCGGGACTCCAGCCGGATTACGTGGCTCTGCTGGAGCTGGAGCTCCGCGGAGTCCTCGATGGTGACGATGCGCTCACTGTCGGGGATCAGGCCGGAGAGCGCGTTGAGGAGCGTCGTCTTTCCGGTGCCGGTGGCGCCGGAGACGATGACGTTGAGCTTGGCCTGGACGAGTCCGGCCAGCAGGATCAGCATCTGGTCGTCGAGCGAGCCGACATTGATCATTTCCTGGAGCGTGAAGGCCCTCGGGAACCGTCGGATGGTGAGCGTGGCCCCGGTCAGCGACAGCGGCGGGATGATCACGTTGACACGCTCGCCACTGGGTAGACGCGCGTCAACCATGGGGTTCTGCTCGTCCACACGACGGTTGACCGTCGACACGATGCGTTCGATGGTCTGCATCAGCTGCTCGTGCGAGCTGAAGCGCATCGGCAGTTTCTCGACCTTGCCGCTGCGCTCGACGAAGATCTGGTCCGGCCCGTTCACCATGATTTCGGTGATGGACGCGTCTTCGAGGAGCGGCTCCAGAATGCCGAGCCCGAGGGCCTCGTCGACCACCCGGCGGATCAGCTGGGTGCGTTCGACCGTCGAGAGGACCGGGCCCTCACGGCTGATGATGTGGCTGAGCACACGCTCCAGCCGAGCCCGCCGGTCTGCGGCGGCGAGCGAGGACATCTCCGCCAGGTCGATCTCTTCGAGCAGCTTGGCGCGGTAGGTGGCCACCATGTGGCTGTCCTCCCGCGCCCCGCCGTTGTTCTCGGGGGCAGTCATGCGTGCCCGCAGACTCATTGCGTAACTCCTCGCTCAGACTTGCTTGTGGTGCTCCGGTCGTGCGATGTGGGCCCCGCTCACCCTCGTGGCATGGTGGAACTGCGCTTGGCCCAACCCCAGTCGTCGATACCGGGAACTACGGAAGGGATCCTCACGCGAGTGGTGTACGTCACCTTGCCGGACCCGCCGTGGCGGCTGAATTTCGAGTTCTTGTAGCTGCCGAGCCAGTCACTCATTGCGTCGCGGCCTGCCCGCTCGGAATCCCCTCGCGGCACGTCCTGAGAGGCGGCACGCGCCGCCGTGCGAGCGCCGGTGCCAGCCTGGTTGGCGGCGTACGCAGCGACCCCCAGCTGGATCGCAAAGAGACCCACCAGCAGCATCAGCGGGATGAAGCCCATGTACTCAAAGGCGACCTGCCCGCGGTCACGGCGGGACGCAGGGGGCCTCCGGCCCGGCGTGTGCGTGTGCATGCTCATCGCTCGGCCTCCAGCGGCGACGCGGCGTTGCCCTCGATGGTCATCGGCAGATTGAAGACTCCGGGCACCAGGACCGGCACCCGCAGCTTCACCGTGGCCTTGTACAGCCCGGACGAGTCATCGCACTTCGTCCGCTTCATCGCTTCCCGCCACACCTTCGGCAGGTTCTTCTCGGACGCGTCCCTGCAGGCACGGCCCCGCGATCCCTCCGAGATGGCGCCCGCATGGGCCGCCTCGTCGGCCGCATTCCCCGCCAGGGAGAACGTGTAGCCGATCAGCGCGCACTGCCAGAGCGCGACGCACAACAGGATGATCAGCGGTGTAACGCCCAGGAACTCGATCGCGGTCTGGCCGCGGTCACGCCCCCGGCCGAAGAGGCGGACGTGCATCCCGCCCCCCGCCGGGGCGGAGTCACCGTGCCGCCTTCCCCGTATCTCCGTGTCTCTCGTCTCGGTAAGTGCCATTGGTCAACTTGCCCCCTAGGTCGTCTGCCGGTTCCGGGAGTCGCTGTCGCGGTCGCGTCTGCGCCCGATCGAGCCTCGGTCGTTCTTGAACTTCGCGATGCTCTTCGCGCCGCTCTTTTCCGCCTTCTCAGGAACCTTGACGATGCCGAGCTCGCCCGCAAGGGCCCAGAGGGCCTGTTTGACCGCGCTCTTGGAGTCGAGTTCGTGCAGCCGGCCCGCGTCGACGACAGCCTGGAGCTCCTTGAAGTTCGCAGGAACGGCGGTGTTGGCCGTCGTGGTTCCGGTGATCTTCTCGATCAGCTGCGGCTGGATCTCGGTGTTGCGGATGAAGCGGTTGACAAGCGTGACCGTGTCCTCGGCCTTGCGGATCTGGAGCCGTTCCCACATCCGTACGGCCCGCTTCGCACCGCGCACCGCGATCACATCGGGTGTGGTGACCAGCAGTGCCGTGTCGGCCATCTCGATGGCCGCCGCGCTGGCGCCCTGGAGCTGGCTGCCGCAATCGATCACCACGACCTCGTAGCGTGACCGCAGGGCGCTGACGATCTGCCGGGCCGAGCGGTCGCTGACCTCCTCGGCGCTCTCGCCCTCGTTGGGGGCCAGCAGCAGCGCCAGGCCGGTGCTGTGGCTGAACACGGCGTCGGACAGGACGCGCGGCGATATGTCGGTGATCGTCGACAGGTCGACGATGGAACGCCGGAACTGCACGTCGAGGTACGAGCCGATGTCGCCGGTCTGGAGGTCCAGGTCCACCAGGGCCACGTTGCGCCCGGATGCCTGCGCCGCCAGGGCGATCTGTACGGCGGCGACGGTGGTCCCGACGCCGCCCTTGGCGCCACTGACGGTGATGACCGTACCGCCGGGACCGGTGAAGACATCGGCCCCGGTGGTCAGGTGGCGGCGGACGCCGACGGACCATTGGGCCGCGGATTGAACCCTGCTGGCCAATTCCTCGTAGCTCAGGGGGAGGGTGACGACACCACGTGCACCCGACTCCATCGCGGACGAGAACAGACCGGGGGTGACATCGGCGGTGATCAGCACGACCCCGATGGCGGGGAAGCGCAGGGAGACCTCCCGGATCAGTTCCAGCGCCGGCACCGGACCGATCCGCTCGTGGACCAGCACGACCTCGGGCAGATCGTCGAGCGATTCACCCGCGAGCCGGGCGAGGGTGTCGATGAGCTGCGTCGAGTCAGTGACCGGAGCGGCCGGTTCCGCCTCGGGGAGCTGGCTGAGCAGAGTGGTGACGGATCTGGCCGCGTCGACGTCACCGACGGCCGGGAGGATCCTCGTGGTCATTCGATCCTCACTTGTCCTTGTCGAGCGTGTAGGTGCGGTCGCCCGGACGGATGGTGCTGTCGCTGCCGGAGGCGAGGAGCGCGAGGCGTACGTGCTCCGCGAAGGACTCGGCGTAGGCGATGCGCTGGGTGTCGAGCGTGTTGAGCGCGAAGGTGATCGGGACGGCCTCGGTGCCCATGTTGGACTTGCCGTCGCTGCTGGGCTCCAGGGCGGTCAGCTTGCCGACGTCCAGGACCTTGGCGTTGGAGACGATGACCTTCGACTGGGAAGGGTCGCCGTCGCGCTCACTGGCGAAGGTGGCGTAAATATTGACGGTGGCACCCGGGGTGATCTTGCCCGCGACACCGGTCGCCGCGTCGATCATGATGGCGATCTCCTGCTCCCCGGGCTGCAGTTCGGGGCGCCGCTGCATCATGTCGGACTGGAGCAGCGAGCCCTTGCGCAGCTGGGTGACGGCGATCTTGCCGTTGACCTCGGAGAGGTCCGTCACCGCGTTGGTGGAGAGCCAGCGCTTGGGCATCGAGATCTTCTCGAACTGTCCGGAGGACAGGGCGGTATAGGGAGCGACGTCGGACTTCAGCTGGTAGGCCGAGACCTCCGGCCCGACCTTGGAATTGACGTCGCTGATCACCGAGAGCACGCCGGCGAAGGCGCCGAAGGCGCACAGAACCGACAAAAGCAGGAGTATCACGCCGCGGCGCTGACGGGAGTTCATGGGCCGGACAACCTCGTTCGATTCGGATGCGTGGGGCAGCGGACAGAAGGGCGTCTACGGAGGAAAGCGGAAGCGCTGGGACTGCGGTGGTGCTAGGACTGCGGTGGTGCGAGCGCTCCATGGCTGAGGACACCGGCTGGGTGCTTTCGGTTCTCGGCTGCGGGAAGCGGGGAGGAGCAGAACCCGCAGCGATCACCGATGAGTTCCATTCGGCACCAGTGGCAGTTCTCCCGGCGCACCGAGGACACCAACTGGTACAGGACGGAGATGTCTGGCAGATAGGCGGCGAATTCCACCAGCTTCCCGGTTCCCCACCATGCGGAGGAATCGGACGGGAGTGCGGCCTCGTGTATGGACTGGACCTTCCACGCGGGCGCGAGGGTCTCCTTCACCCACTCGGACTGGGACTGCCCCTTGGCGGCCACCAGATGAGTGGCGAACTCGGGGCCGGTCGGGAGTTCCGCCTTCGGACCGACCCTGACGAGCTGCGGTTCGGGACCCGCGACCACGGCGAACTGCGAGCCGGGCACCCAGGACTTGGCATGGGTCCTGAGGTCCACCGGGACCCGGTCGAACTTGGTGACCGAGTGGAGCAGGGCACCCGCGTGGATGTAGTGCGCCAGCAGCCGGGCGGCGGAGGCCACCACTCCGGGGCTGAAGTCGCAGATGGACAACTGGCGCAGCTGCCTCACGAGTACGGCCACGCCGAGCGGGGGCAGGTCCACCTTCACCAGAGCGATGCGATCGCTCTCCAGGACCGAGCGGACGGAGTAGAGCCGGCGCTCGTGGGCGGGCGAGATGCCGGTCGGATAGACGGCGACGACATAGCCGTGCTGTTCGAGCAGCACGTGCATGTCACCGATGGCCATCTCCAGCGCCTGGGCATCCGGAGCCTGCAACAGGGCGGCTGTCGGTGTCTGCTGATCGGTCGGAGGTAGTACCAAGTCAGCACTGGTCACTGCTATTGCGGTCGGCACGCTGTTCCCCGTTTCGGCTCCGGCCGGACGCCGGTCATGACGTCGGCCGCAATCGCTCCTGCTCCGCGGTTCTGCCTCAGCACTTTATCCACGTCTTACCTGGCAGAGAACACTTTTCGGAGGCCAGTCCGACAACGTGTGCGAGGCGCCCGCGTAACGCCCCGGTGCTAAATCGGATCAAATCGAAAATCGTCAACTTCTGTACAACTGCGGAGGGTTACCGATACACCTTCCGGTTACCCGGGCCCTGAATTCATCGCCGCACGTCAGCACGGATGCGGAACCTGCCGCACCCACCCCCCGCGGAGGCCGGACGGTCACTGTCCGAGCACTCCAGGCACTTCACCCGCACGGGGCCCGACGCAGCCCGACGAGGTCAACAAAACGTCAATTCACAGGGAGACCGAGGCCGGTTCGGAGCCCAAGCGGAGGCTCGCGAGCCATCGGCGGGCCGGTTCGGAGGCGACCGGGTGGACCGGGTCGTCGCAGGTCCCGTTGCCAGAGGTCTTGACAACTCGATTGGTCTGGACCAGTTTTGTCGCCCAGCGGTGGCCACCGTTCCTCAACTCCACATCCCCTTCTTCTGCCCGTCACCCGCCGGACGGCCCGAGTACCGCCGGTCCACCCCGCCGGCTTTTCACGGGTACCCCGGCAGGCATCCCCGACTCCCCACGGAGGCAGCAAGTGGAACCTTCCCCCGTCCACGGCCACAGAATCCGCAGGCGTTACAACCGCCCCCTCGTCGGCGCCGTCGTGGCCGTCCTCGCGGCCGGCGCGCTGACCGCCACGGGTTTCGCCGGAAACGCCCAGGCCGCCGATATCAACGTCGCCAAGAACGCGGGCTTCGAATCCGGGCTCGCCAACTGGACCTGTTCCGGCGGCAGCGGCACCACCGTCTCCTCCCCCGTGCACGGTGGCACCGCGGCCCTCAAGGCCACCCCGTCCGGCCAGGACACCGCCCGGTGCACCCAGGCCGTGGCCGTGAAGCCCGACTCGACGTACACGCTCAGCTCCTGGGTGCAGGGCGGGTACGCGTACCTCGGCGCGAGCGGCACCGGAACCACCGACGTGTCGACCTGGTCGCCCGGCTCCGGCGACTGGACACAGCTCACCACCACCTTCAAGACCGGGCCGAGCACCACCTCGGTCGACGTCTACACGCACGGCTGGTACGGGCAGTCCGCCTATCTGGTGGACGACGTGTCGGTCAACGGCCCCGACGGCGGGGGCGGCACCGACCCGGAGCCGACCATCCCGTCCGCCCCGGCCGGGGTCGCCGTCGGCGCGACCACCTCCTCGTCCGTGACCCTGTCCTGGAACGCGGTCTCCGGCGCGACCGGCTACACCGTCTACCGGGACGGCGCGAAGGCGACCACGACCACCGGGAACTCGGCGACGGTCACGGGGCTGGCCGCCGACACGGCGTACCAGTTCGCGGTGACCGCCACCAACGCGGCCGGTGAGTCCGTCAAGTCCGGGACGGTCAGCGGCCGTACGGCCAAGGAGGGCGGCGGCAACCCCAACCCCGGCACCTCCGTGCCCAAGCACGCGGTGACCGGTTACTGGCAGAACTTCAACAACGGCGCGACCGTGCAGAAGCTCAGCGACGTGCCCGCGAACTACGACATCATCGCGGTCTCCTTCGCCGATGCCACCAGCACGCCGGGCGCCGTCACGTTCAACCTGGACACGGCGGGCCTGAACGGCTACACCGTCGACCGGTTCAAGGCCGACATCAAGGCGAAGCAGGCGGCCGGGAAGAACGTCATCATCTCGGTCGGCGGCGAGAAGGGCTCCGTCTCGGTCAACAGCGACGCCTCCGCGACCAACTTCGCCGACTCGGTCTACTCCCTCATCCAGGAGTACGGCTTCAACGGCGTCGACATCGACCTGGAGAACGGCCTCAACTCCACGTACATGACGAAGGCGTTGCGCTCGCTGGCGCAGAAGGCGGGCTCCGGCCTCGTCATCACCATGGCGCCGCAGACCATCGACATGCAGTCCACGGCCGGTGAGTACTTCAAGACGGCACTCGGCATCAAGGACATCCTGACCGTCGTCAACATGCAGTACTACAACAGCGGTTCGATGCTTGGCTGCGACGGCAAGGTCTACTCGCAGGGTTCGGTGGACTTCCTCACCGCGCTCGCCTGCATCCAGCTGGAGGGCGGTCTCGACCCGTCCCAGGTCGGCCTCGGTGTGCCCGCCTCCCCGAGCGGAGCGGGCGGCGGCTACGTCGCGCCGTCGGTCGTGAACGCGGCGCTGGACTGCCTGGCCAAGGGGACCGGCTGCGGTTCCTTCAAGCCCTCGAAGACCTACCCGGGGCTGCGCGGGGCGATGACCTGGTCGACCAACTGGGACGCCAAGTCGGGCAACGCCTGGTCGAACGCGGTGGGCCCGCACGTGCACGGCCTGCCGTAGCCGGCACCCGGTCGCCGACAGCCGGGCCGGTGCCCGGCAGCCCGTATCCGGTGGGCGGCAGTCGAACGCCGCCGTACCTCCTGACCAGCAGCGCCGCCGCTCCCCCGGCGGCGCTGCCGCATGTCCGGGGGCCGGAGCCCGGCCCGGAGCCCGTCCGTGGGGCGTCCCGGGCCTGTCCCGGACCGGCAACAGATTGCCCGGGACTTCCCGCATTCCATGGCTGTTCCGGCGCGTACATGGCACCGTTGTCAGGCTCGACGGTGATGCGACAGGGGGAGGGTCATGGCCGGGGCGCGGGTACAGGCACTGGGCGCGGACGATCCGGCGACGCTCGGACCGTACCGGCTGATCGGACGGCTGGCGTCCGGCGGCATGGGGCGGATCTACCTGGCCCGCAGCGGTGAGCGCGGCGGCCGGGGACTCGTCGCCGTGAAGACGCTGCTGGCCGAGGGGAACGTCGGCGAGACCGACCGGCGGCGCTTCGCCCGCGAGGTGTCGCTCGCACAACGGGTCGACAGCGCGTACACGGCGCGCGTACGGGACTCCGACCCCGACGCCGAGCGGCCGTGGATGGCCATCGACTACATCGCGGCTCCCCCGCTCTCCGAACTCGTCCGCACCTGCGGAGTGCTGCCCGCCTCCGCCGTGCGGTGGATCGCCGCCGGGATCGCGGAGGCACTGGTCACGCTGCACGAGGTGGGCATCGTCCACCGCGATGTGAAGCCGCAGAACGTGCTGCTGCCGCTGGAGGGTCCCCGGGTCATCGACTTCGGCATCTCGCACGCCAGTGACCTCACGCTCACCGGTCTCACGCTGGGCACGATCGCCTTCACCTCCCCCGAACAGGCACGCGGCGAGGCGTCCACGACGGCCTCGGACGTCTACTCGCTCGGCGCGACCCTCTTCCTGCTCGCCACCGGACGCCCCCCGTACGCCGCCGACGGCGACACCCTGCGACTGCTCGCCCTCGTCCAACGCGGCGAACTCCACCTCGACGGCCTGCCGAAGGAACTCGCCCCGACCGTCCGGCCCTGCCTGGCCGCCGACCCGGCCCGGCGTCCGAAGCCGGCCGAGCTGCTCGCCCGCTTCCGCCGGGACCAGGCCGGCCTGCCCACGACGCACAGCGGCACCCGCTGGCTGCCGCCGCGGTGGACGGAACTGATCGGCGCGTACGCGACCCAGGGCCTGGAGCTCGCGAACGGCCGCGGCTCGGACCCGGCGGCGCCGACCGTCGACGGAGCTACGAGCGTGGTGCCGCCGCCCCGCCCGACGATGGTCTACACGGAGGAGCGCAAGGCCCGCGCCGCCCGCGACCGGGCCCGTCGCGACCGTACCCGGCAGGAGATGGCGGCCCTCGCGGAGCTGGCGGAGCGGCAGCGGGCGGAGCAGGCCGAGCGGGAGCAGTCGGAGCGCGAACAGGCCGAGCGCGCCGAACAGGAACGGGCGGAGCGCGAACGCGCGGAGGCGGCCCGGCGGGAGGCGCGGCGCGTCGAGCGCGAACGCGCGGAGGCCGCCCGGCAGGAGGCCGCCCGTGCCGAGCGGCGCCGCGCCGCGCACAACCAGGCCCGGCGGGAAGCGGCCGCGCAGGAACGGGCCAGGCGGGAGCGGGCCGAGCGGCAGCGCGCGGAGGAGGCCGCCCGCGCCGAGCAGGCGAGCCGTGCCGCGAGGGCACGTACGGCCTCGTCCGCCAACGCCTCACCCGCCGGGGGCACGACGCGCCCGGCAGGCGCCTCCTCGGGCAGCTCCTCGAACTGGGGCTGGCTGATCGCCATCGCCGTCGTCGTCGCCCTGGTGATCTGGCAGCCCTGGGAAACCTCGGGGAAGGCGAGCGACAGCGGCGGGTCCTCCCCCGGCACCACCGCTTCCGGCGCCGTCACGTCCGGCAGCAGTCTCGACACGCACTCCGACGACGAGTCCACCGGCACCGACGACAACGAGAGCAGCGACGACTCCGGGGGTGCCTCGGACGATTCGGACAGCACCGACGACGAGCCGTCTCCGACTCCCACTCCCACGCCCACACCGACGCCGACCCCCACTCCCGACGCCACCGACCTGGCGTTCCGCGCCGTCCGCGCCGGTGACTGCCTCAATGTGTACAGCGACGGGCACGGCAAGATGAGCGCCGAAGCCCCGGTCCGGGTCAACTGCCGTTCCTGGAACGCCTATATGCACGTCAATCGCGTCACCTCCCGGGCCGGCGGCTCCAGTTCCTGCGACACGGGACAGGGCTTCACCTGGTGGCACAAGTCCGGTGAGGACGGGATCGAACGAACGCTCTGCCTCGACCGGGTGTACCAGGTGGGCCAGTGCTTCCCCGCGCAGGTCCAGAGCGCCGTCAACGCCGATCTGACGGTGGTGCTGTCCTGCAACTCGTCGACCGTTCCCCGGGCCGGCCAGTCGATCCTGCGGATCACCGGGTACTACCGGGCGCCCTCGGCGGGCACCAAGTGGACCTGCCCGGCGGGGAGCGGGGAGCGGTTCTGGTACTGGCAGGTGAACAACGGCCGGAGCATCATCTGCGCCTCGGCGGCCTGACCGGCAGCGGCACAACACAACGCCCCACGCCCCCAGTGCCCCCGTACGCCTCGTACCACGCCGCGAAGGACGACATGAACACGACGCTGTGTCTGACCCGTCAGTTCCGCAAGGCACGGCGCTCCCTTGGGGCGGAGCGCCGTGCCGTGCGCGGTGATGCGGTGGTGCGGTCGCGGCAAGTGGATCAGCTGGTTCAGCCGAGTACCGCGAGCGCGTCGATCTCGATGAGCAGGCCCTTGGGGAGGCCGACGTAGACCGTCGTGCGGGCGGCGGGGGCGGCCTTGAGGTTCTGCTCGCCGAAGTAGGCGTTGTAGATCTCGTTCATCTCGGCGAAGTGGTCCACGTCCGTGAGGTAGACGCGCATCATCATCACGTCGTCCCAGCTCGCGCCGCCCTCTTCCAGGATCGCCTTGACGTTGGCGAAGGTCTGGAGGGTCTGCTCGCGCAGCGTGGGACCGGCGGGGGTCGGGGCCTGGCCAGTTCCAGCGCGGTCTGCGGGCAGGAAGCCGACCTGGCCGGCGACCTGGAGGATGTTCCCCTTCTTCACCCCGTGCGAGAACTTCGCGGGGGGCGTGGTGTGGGTGCTCGGGGTGAGGGCGATCTTCTCGGTCATGGCTGTTCAGGCTTTCTTGGGTCGGGTGGTGCCGGAGTACTCCCGGCTGATGGAGTCGGCGGTGCGGCGCACCAGCGGGAGCAGGGTGAGGAGTTCCTCGGCCGTGACGACGACATTGGGCGCGGAGACCGACATCGCGGCGACGACCCGCCCGTCCGCCCCCCGGATGGGGGCGCCGACGCAGTTGATGGACTCCTCGTGGCCGCCGAGGTCGGTGGCCCAGCCCTGTTCGCGGACGACGGTGAGCTCCTTGAGGAAGGCACCGGCGTTCGGGGTCGAACGGGACGTGTACATGGGGTAGTCGAGCTTCTCGGCGATGGCGCGCCGCTCGGGCTCGGTGAGGTCGGCGAGGAGCAGCTTCGCGACGGCGGCGACGGTGATCGCGACGGGCTTGCCGATCCGCGAGTACATCCTGACCGGGTAGCGGCTCTCGACCTTGTCGATGTAGAGGACCTCCTGCTCCTCGTACACCGCGAGATGCACGGTGTGACCGCAGCTCTCATTGAGTTCGACGAGGTGGGGGTGGGCGATCTCCCGTACGTCGAGGTTCTCGACGGCCTCCTGCGCGAGGGCGAAGAGGCGGGCGCCGAGGCGGTAGCGCTGGTCCTGCTGGCGGTAGACGAGCCCGTGCTCGTGGAGCGTACGGAGCAGGCGCAGCGCCGTGGACTTGTGGACGCCGAGCCGCTCGGCGACCTGGCCGAGGTCGGCGGGTCCCTGGGCGAGCAGCGGCAGGATGCTCAGCGCCCGGTCGACGGTCTGACTCATGTCGTACGTACCTCCTGGTCGTCCCCCGTCCACCCGGGGCCGAGACGAAGTCTCCCCCAGGCCTCGTCGTCCAGTGCGGCAAGGGAGTCGGCGTGCGCGCGGGCCGGCGGGGCGGTGAGGTCGCCGGGGACGGTGAGGACGGCGGCGGCCATGAGGTGGCCGTGCCGGACGCGGTCGCGTACGGGGAGGCCGCGCAGGGTGGCGGAGAGGAACCCGGCGGCGAAGGCGTCGCCCGCGCCGACGGGGGCGACGACGTCCACCCGGAGGGCGGGGACGGTGGTGACGTCGCCGGCGCCCGAGAAGACCGTCGCGCCGTCCGCGCCCCGCTTCACAACCAGGGTCGCCGGCTCCGGCAGCGCCGCGCGGATCGCCTCCGCGCCGGTCACCCCCCATGCCTCCTGCGCCTCGTCCTCGCCGACGAAGACCAGGTCGCTGCGGCGGGCCAGGTCGAGGAGTACCTCGGGGGACGCGTCGGCGTCGCGCCACAGGCCGGGCCGGTGGTTGACGTCGAAGGAGATCAGCGGGCGGCCGGGGCGGGGCGCGGTGAGGTCGTGGAGCAGGGCCAGGCAGTCACCGGAGAGCGCCGCGGTGATGCCGGACAGGTGCAGGACCCGGGCCCCGGGGAGCGTCTCGTACGGGATGTTCCGGGGCGACATCGTGGAGGCGGCGGAGCCGGCCCGGTAGTAGGCGACCTCGTGCACATCGGTGGCCCGGTCGGTGGCGGTGCGGAAGTAGATCCCGGTGGGGCGGGAGGTGTCGCGCCGCACGCCGGAGGTGTCGACCCCGTAGCCGGCGATCGCCTCGACGAGGTGGTCGCCGAAGCCGTCGGCGCCGACCCGGCTGACCCAGGCCGTCCGGTGCCCGGCGGCGGCCAGCGCGCAGGCGACGTTGGACTCGGCGCCGCCGATGCCCCGGCCGAAGGAGGGTACGTCGGCGAGGCGTCCGGGCTGCGACGGCAGGAACGTCACCATGGACTCGCCGAGGCACACGACTTCGGCGGCCGTGGCGGCGTCGGCGGTCCTGGCCGGGGTTCCGGACACTCGGGGCTCCTTGCGGGTTCGGTGGTGCGGTTCGGGGCACGGCGGGGGTTGCACGCCATTGACCCGGCGTCGGCTCGGATGTTAGACAGCGTTAAGCGATATACGCAATGGGTGTTGCACATGATGCAACGACGACTTCGATCGAGGAGGCCCCCTTGGCCGCCGACCGTCCTGTGTCCGGACTCGCCGACGAGCTGGTCGACCACCGCTTCAAGGCGCTGCCGCCCGACGCGGAGGGCCTGACCGTCGGCGCCCTCGCCGCCGAGCGCCGCAGCCTCTTCACGGGCGGCTTCACCACCCCGGTGCTCGCCCTGTCCGCCGAGTCGGTCGAGCACAACCTCGCCCTCCTGGAGACGTACGCGGAGCGCCACGGCCTCGCGTTCGCCCCGCACGGCAAGACCTCCATGTCCCCGCAGCTCTTCGCCCGCCAGCTGGAGTACGGCGCCTGGGGCATCACCGCCGCCGTGCCGCACCAGGCGCGGGTGTACCGGGCGTACGGGATCCGGCGGATCTTCCTCGCCAACGAGCTCGTCGACGCCGCGGCCCTGCGCTGGCTCTCCGCCGAGCTGGACTCCGACCCGGAGTTCCGCTTCGTCTGCTACGTCGACTCCGTGCGCGGCGTCGAGCTGATGGACGAGGCGCTGCGCGCGGCGGGCGCCTCACGCGCCGTCGACGTCGTGGTGGAGCTGGGCGCGGGCGAGGGCGCGCGCACCGGCGCCCGTACCGAGGCCGACTGCGCGGCGGTGGCCGACGCGGTGGCGGCAGCCGGGACCCTGCGCCTGGTGGGCGTGGCCGGTTACGAGGGCGAGGTGCCGGAGGCGTCCGGCGAGCGGGTACGGGACTGGCTGGACCGGCTCGTCGCGCTGGCCGTCGGCTTCGACCGCGCGGGGCGCTTCGCGCCCGGCGCGGAGATCGTGATCAGCGCGGGCGGCAGCGCGTGGTTCGACGCGGTGGCGGACGTGTTCGCGCGGATCCCGGAGCTCTCCGCGCCAGTGCTGAAGCTGCTGCGTTCGGGCGCCTATGTCTCGCACGACGACGGCCACTACCGCCATCTGACCCCGTTCAACCGGGTGCCCGAGGAGGGGGCGCTGCAGCCCGCCTTCCGGCTGTGGGCGCAGGTCGTCTCGCGCCCGTCGGCCGAGCAGGCGTTCCTCAACGCGGGCAAGCGGGACGCGGCGTACGACCTCGACCTGCCCGAGGCGCAGGTCGTGCGGTCCGGCCGGGACGGCACCGTCCGGCCCGCCACGGGTGTCTCGGTCACCGGCCTCTCGGACCAGCACGCATGGGTGCGGACGGAGCCGGGTGCGGAGCTGGAGGTCGGCGACTGGGTGGGATTGGGCCTGTCGCACCCGTGCACCAGCTTCGACAAGTGGCAGCTGATTCCGCTGGTCGCGGCGGACGGCACGGTCACGGACTACATCCGCACGTTCTTCTGATGCCGGTGGGGGTGGGCGGGGGTGACTGCCCTGCGGGGCTGTGCCCCTGCCCACCCCTTCCCGCAACCGGGGGCTCCGCCCCCGGACCGCCCGCTCCTCAAACGCCGGAGAGGCTTGAGAACCCCCGCCCGCCCGAGAAGCGTGATTTGGAAGCCCCCATGGACCTGGTCATCCGCAACGCCCATGTCGTCGACGGCACCGGCGCCCCCGGCCGCCGTGCCGATGTGGCCGTCACCGACGGCCGGATAGCCGGGATCCACCCCGAGGGCTCCCCCGGCCCGCGCCCCTCCGCCCGCCGCACGCTCGACGCCGACGGGCTCGTCCTCTCGCCCGGCTTCATCGACATGCACGCGCACAGCGATCTCGCGCTGCTCCGCGACCCGGACCACAGCGCCAAGGCCGCGCAGGGCGTCACCCTCGAAGTCCTCGGCCAGGACGGCCTCTCGTACGCCCCGGTCGACGACCGGACCCTCGCCGAGGTCCGCCGATCCATCACCGGCTGGAACGGCGGTGCGCCCGAGGACACCAGCATCGACTTCGACTGGCGCACGGTCGGCGAGTACCTGGACCGGCTGGACCGCAACTTCGACGGCCGGGGCATCGCCGTCAACGCCGCCTACCTGATCCCGCAGGGCACGGTCCGGATGTACGCGGTGGGCTGGGAGGACCGCCCCGCCACCGGGGCCGAGCTGGACCGGATGAAGGAACTCGTCGCCCGGGGGATGGCCGAAGGCGCGGTCGGCATGTCCTCCGGGCTGACGTACACCCCCGGCATGTACGCGAACGACGCCGAACTCACCGAACTGTGCCGGGTGGTGGCCCAGTACGGCGGCTACTACTGCCCGCACCACCGCTCGTACGGGGCGGGCGCGCTCGGCGCGTACGAGGAGATGGTGCGGCTCACCAGGAACGCGGGCTGCGCCCTCCATCTCGCCCACGCCACCATGAACTTCGGCGTGAACAAGGGCAGGGCGCCCGATCTGCTCGCCCTGCTCGACGACGCCCTCGACGCGGGCGCCGACATCTCCCTCGACACCTACCCGTACACCCCCGGGTGCACGACGCTCGTCGCGATGCTGCCCAGCTGGGCGAGCGAGGGCGGGCCCGAGTCGGTGCTCACCCGCCTCGCCGACGACGCCACGGCGGAACGCATCCGGCACCACATGGAGGTGCTGGGCTCGGACGGCTGCCACGGCGTGCCGATCGAGTGGGACACGATCGAGATCTCGGGGGTCGGCGTCCCCGCCCTCGCCGACCACGTCGGGCGCACGGTGGCCGAGTCCGCGCGGCTGCGCGGCGAGGCGCCCTGGGCGACCGCGCGCCGGCTGCTCGTCGAGGACCGGCTCGGCCCGACGATCCTCCAGCACGTGGGCCACGAGGAGAACGTGCGGCAGATCATGCGCCACCGGGTGCACACCGGGGGCAGCGACGGCATCCTCCAGGGCGACAAGCCGCACCCGCGCGCCTACGGCACGTTCCCGCAGTATCTCGGCCGGTACGTACGGGAATTGGGCACCCTTTCGCTGGAGGAGTGCGTCGCCCACCTCACCTCGCGCCCGGCGCGGCGGCTGCGCCTGACCGACCGCGGGTACGTCCGCGAGGGCTACCGCGCCGACCTGGTCCTCTTCGATCCCGCGACGGTGGCGGCGGGCTCCACGTTCGAGGAGCCGCGCACCCTGCCGACCGGCATCCCGCACGTACTGATCGACGGCCGGTTCGTCATCAAGGACGGCCGCCGCACCCAGACACTGGCGGGCCGGGCCGTCCGGGGAACGGGGCGCGCCGCCCGGTAGCGCACGCGGCCCCCACTCCCCGGCCCTCACTCCCCCGCCTGCTCCTTCGCCCAGGCCAGGTCCTCCTCGGTCGGGGCGTCGTCCTGGGTGAGGCTGCGCCGCCAGTAGCCGCTGAACTGCACGGCCTTCCTGGGCAGTCCGCGCTCCTCGACCAGGTGGCGGCGCAGGGCCCGTACCGCCCCCGCCTCACCGGCCAGCCACGCGGCCCCGGTCCCGGCGGGCAGTGGCGCCGCCCGCACCGCGTCCGCCAGCGACCCGCCCCGGTCCCGGTGCACCCAGTGGACGCTCACGTCGCCGACCGAGTCGAGCGGCCGCTCCTCCGCCGCGTCGGCGACCTCGGCGCAGACGAGCGCCCGCGCCCCGGCCGGCAGCGACTCCAGCAGGGTCGCGATCGCGGGCAGCGCCGCCTCGTCGCCGGCCAGCAACAGCCAGTCGGCGGCGGGCAGCGGCCGGGCGTACAGCGACGACGGGCCGACCATGCCGAGCACGTCGCCCGGTCGCGCGTCCCGGCCCCAGCGGGCGGCGGGCCCGTCGTCGCCGTGCAGCACGAAGTCGACGGCCATGACGTCCGATCGACGGTCGTACCCGCGGACGGTGAAGCTCCGCAGCAGCGGCCGCTCGGGCTCGGGGATCGCGAGGTACGCCTCGTACCACCGCATGCCGTACGTGTCGTCGGCCTCCGGCTCGGGCAGCCGGGGCACCGCTTGCCCCTTCCTCGGGAAGCAGAGCTTCATCTGCTGGTCGGGCCGGTCCTCCATCAGCCCCGCCAGCGCGTCACCGGCGAAGGTGACGCGCGCCGTCCACGGAGTGATCCGCTCCACGCCGACGACCCGTACGTACGAAACGGCCAACGCCTGCCCCATCGCGGCTCCCGCCCTCTCCGACTGATAGTTTACGCCGTAAGGAATTACCCGGGCGAAGTTACTTTACGACGTAAGGAGTCGCAAGTGGTGGTCTTTGCCGGACAGGGCGACGCCCGCCGTTCGATGTCCCTGCTCTGGCGTTCCGACCGGCCGGAGCAGCAGGACCGGCGCCCCGGTCCC
This sequence comes from Streptomyces sp. NBC_00012, assembly GCF_045040875.1. Lineage (NCBI taxonomy): Bacteria > Bacillati > Actinomycetota > Actinomycetes > Kitasatosporales > Streptomycetaceae > Streptomyces > Streptomyces sp. NBC_00012. Next base: position 3,361,544 of record NZ_CP108309.1, read on the forward strand.
GGCCCCCGGCCGGGGCTGAGCGTCGACGCGATCGTGACCGCCGCGATCGCTGCCGCGGACGAGGACGGCATGGCCGCGCTGTCGATGCGCGCGGTGGGCGAGCGGCTCGGCCGCACCGCGATGGCGCTCTACACCTACGTCCCCGGCAAGAGCGAACTGCTCGACCTGATGTACGACGCGGTCCACGCCGAACTGCCGACGGAGTACGCCGACACCGGCAGTTGGCGTGCGGGGCTGACCGACTGGGCGAGGGACAGGCTCGAATTCCACCTCCGCCACCCCTGGGTGCTCCAGGTCTCCCAGGCCCGCCCGGTGCTCGGCCCGCACGAGTACGCGGGACTGGACACCCTCGTACGCCTGCTGAGCGCGACCGGGCTCGAAGCGCGGCTGCTGCGGCGACTGGTCGGCACGCTGTCCCACTTCGTCCGCGGCTGCGCCGGGACGGTCGCCGAGGCACGGCAGGCCGCCGCGGCGACGGGCGAGTCGGACGAGGAGTGGTGGTTCGCCCGCTCGGCGCTGCTGGGCGAGGTGGCCCCGGACTTCGCGGAGCGCTATCCGAACCTGATGGCGATGGAGACCGGCTCCGTCCCGCAGCCACCGGCCCCGGCCCCCGCGCCCGGCGAGGAGCCGGTGCCGCACCTGGAGCGCGAGGCGAGGGAGACGTTCGAGGTGGGACTCGGGGTGCTGCTGGACGGGATCGAGGCGACGATCGGACGCACGGCGACCCCATGAGCCCCGAACGGCGAGCAGCAACCAGCGGGCAGCGAAACGCGCGTCGCCGCCGCGACACCCGGTGACGGGCATCGCGGCGGCGACGGGACTCTCACACGGTCACGGCTTGGGCAGCGCACACCCCGCACGGTCGAGGTCGAACGCGTTGCCGGCTCCGATGCACGGCACGATGCCGTACGTCTCCTGGGCGTAGTTGATGCCCTCGCGCACCGTCACATTGCCGTTCTCGTCGACCTCGCACGGGTTGTTGTCCGTGCACTCCTGGCCGTCCTCGTTGCCGGTGTTGTTGACGGCGACGACCTTGCCGGTCGCGTTGTCGATCACCGGGGAGCCGGACGTACCGCCGATGGTCTGGCAGGCGGAGGTGTAGCGGACCGAGTCCTTCCAGGTCCACTCCCCTTCCTTGAGACGGTAGACGAAGCCGTCGACGTTGCAGGCGTACGTGCGCTTCCAGTACCCGGACACGACGGTGATCGCGGTGCCCTGGACCGGGTGCGCGGTGTTGAGCTCCAGCGCCTTGATGCCGTACTTGCTCTCGATCTGGGCGTAGGTGCTGGTGAGTTCGTACACCGATATGTCGGTGTCGGTCATCGTCCCGTACGCGATCTTGCTGGCCCGCAGGGTGCCGACACCGCTGCCCGAGGCGTTCAGCAGGGTGAAGCTACGGGTGGACGGCTGGTCGAACACGACCTCACCGGGGCCCGGGAATCCCGTCTCCATGCAGTGCCCGTTGGAGAGCACCAGCGCGGGGTCGCCGGGCTGGGAGTCGGGGGTGCGGACGACGGAGCCGGAACAGTTGCTGAGCGCCACGGTCCCGGCGAAGTTGACCGCCTTGGGCCTGACCTTCTCCTTGACCGCGGCGGGCGACGACGCGTCGTGGCCGGTTGCAGCGGTTGCGGGCGCGACACCTGCCCCGAGGAGCAGGACAGCGAACAGCGCACCGACGAGAGGCTTCTTCATGTGGGGGTCCCCTCAAGTGACCTGGGCAGGGTCCTGATGGCCCCCGCCCACCGAAGTCTCCTTCGGATTTGACATGCGCATGTTGGCGCACTGAAGGGGCCCCCACAAGGGGCGGTTTCAAGCCGTCGGGCTCAGGCGGTGGTCGGCTCCACCGGGATCCAGAGCTCCGCCTCGCCCTGCGCACCGTCCTCCGAGACCCGGACGCGCAGGATCTCGGGCCCCGGCCTGCTCCGGTACGGATTGGACGGGAACCACTGGGTGAACACGTCCCGCCACAGGTACTGGAGCGCCTCCGGGAAGGGCCCGGTGTTCTCGAAGACGGCCCATGTGCCGGCCGCGACCTCCAGCACGTCCAGGTCGTCCGGCGCATCCGCACCGGTCACCACGGCGTGGTAGTAGTCGAGTTCGGTCCCCTCCGCACGGCTCGCCGCGAGGTTGTCGCTGACCTGGACGATGCCCTCCGGCTGCTGGTCGGACAGCGCGGCGATGCGCGCCACGGTCTCCTTCCCGATGCCCCGGATGAACTCGGCGATGGCCGGGTTGACCCCCTCGTGCACCAGGGGGACCCGCGCCCTCCTGCCGACCACCCGGAACTCGTCCTTCGTCACGATCCGGTACTCCATGCTGCTGCTCCCTTCGACCACGAGTCGGAAGGACATCCGGGGCTGCGACCGCAGAACCGCACCGGTCCGCCGGGCCTCGCCGGGACCGACGCCGTGCATGGCACGGAACGCCCGCGCGAACGCCTCCCCCGAGGAGTAGCCGTGGCGGACGGCGACCTCCAGCAACGTCCGCTCCCCACTGAGCACTTCGGCCCCCGCGAGCGTCAGCCGCCTGCGCCGTACGTACTCCGACAGCGGCATCCCGGCCAGCGCGGAGAACATCCGCCGGAAGTGGTACTCCGACGTCATGGCGATCCGAGCCAGCTCGGCCGCCTCGATCTCCTGACCGAGACGGCTCTCGACGTACTCCATGGCCTGGTTCAGCTTCTCCAGCACTCCGGCCCCCTTCCCTTACGAGCACCCACGCTAGGAACCGCGCACCCCCGCGCACCCGACATCCTGTGCCCGTTGCGGTCGGGTCGGCGCGGGGCGCACCGAAGCGAGCCAGGCGGTGCCGGACCTTGTTCAGCGACCGGAGGCCGGTGAGGCCGTCCTCGCCGCCTTCAGGACGTCGTAACCGACGAAGTCGAACATGTGCTGTCCCGGGACGAGTTCGCGCGGCTCACCGGTGAAGCGGTGCGCGCCGACTCCGTACCCCGCGTCCGGTTCCGACAGCCAAAGGCGCTCGAATCCGCGCTCCTCGAACCAGTCGCAGACCAGCGGCACCCGGTCGGGTGCGGCACGGTTGCGGGTCCAGACGACGGTGCCGCCGGTCCTGCACAGCCGGGTGCATGTGTCGATGGTGCGCTCGATACCGGCATCGACGACATTGCCGAACACCCCGCAGACCAGCACGAGATCGGCCGGTGCAGGATCGAGATAGTGATCGGTGAGCGAGGCGTCTCCCGTCACCACGTCCACCTGCGTCAGCCCAGCCTCGCGGGCCGACTCCCTTGCCAGTGCGGTGTTTCCGGAGTCCAGTTCCACCAGCCGGGCCCGCACGTCCTCGCGCCGGGGGTGGTCCGCCAGCACATCGATGAGGTCGCGACCCTGGCCGGCGCACACGCTGATCGCGCGCAGCGGGCCCGGAGGTGCGGTGTCCAGGGCGTCCCGGATCCTGTCCTGGACGGCCCCCAGCCGCCGTGCCAGCCACGAATCGGGGACGTCGTACGCGTCGTGCCACGCCTGCCAGTCCATGGCGGTGACCCTACGGCGGCGCGCGCGGAACGTCATGCGGGTTCTTCCGGGCGACCGACTTGTCCTCGCCGCTGACCAAGCCCATGGAGATCGTCGATCGGCTCAGGTCCGAGCACAGCCTGGGACACGGCCACACCGACGCCCCGGTCGGCGCGCACGCTCGCCCACGGCAAGAGCGTCCCACTCGCTGGGCGGAGTGTGCCCCGGTGCAACCGGACGCTCCATTCCCGGATCAGTGGAGTCAGGTGCACTGCCGTCCGGGGGGTATCCCCCGAGGCATTTCGGAAGCTGGCCCCAGCGCGGGGCAGGGCAATCACGGGCGAAGATCCCTCTCAAGCACAGAACAAGTTGAGGGGTACGAACATGGCCGAGCACCGGAAGCGCATCAGCCGGCGCGCACTGCTGGCGACCGCGGTGGTCGCGGCGGGAGCGGTCCTCGTTCCCGCGGCAGTCCAGGCCGCCACGGCCGGCTCCGCGGACACCACAGGCACACCCGGCGGGAAGCAGAGCCCCGTCCACGCGCTGGAGCGGGCGGCCCATCCGCTGCGCTCGACCGAACCGGGCGGGAACACGGCCGACCTGCGGGCCCTGAGCGCGATGGTCGGCGACGCCAAGGTGGTCGGCCTCGGAGAGGCCACCCATGGATCCCACGAGTTCTTCACCATGAAGGAGCGGGTCTTCCGCCACCTCGTCGAGAAGAAGGGCTTCACCACCTTCGCCCTGGAGCTGAGCTGGTCCGGGGGTCTCCAGGTCGACGACTACCTCCAGACCGGCAAGGGCGACGCCCGCAAGCTGGCCAAAGAGGTGTTCGCCAACTCCCCGTGGGAGCGCGAGGAGTTCGTCGGTCTCGTCGAGTGGATGCGTGACTACAACCGCCACCACCCCGACCGCCCCGTCCACTTCATGGGTGACGACATCGGCGCCCCTGCGATCAACGACGAGTTCTTCGGCCGGGTGACCGGCTATGTGAAGGAGAACCACCCGGAGGCGCTGCCGCAGCTCAACGAGCTCTACACCGGACTGCGCCCGATCGACGACGTCTTCGCCTACCTGGGCAAACCGCTCGCGGAACGGCAGCGGCTCGCCGCCAGGGCGCAGCAGGCCCTGCAACTGGTCAGCAGCTGGAAGGGCTCGGGCGGCGAGGCATTCGACTGGGCCGAGCAGAACGCCCGCTCGATCGCCCAGACCACCAGCTTCCTCACCATGAACCCCGCCGACACGGACTCGATGGCCGAATTCCAGCGCTTCCGCGACGAGGTGATGGCCCAGAACGTCACCTGGTGGCAGAAGCGGACCGGCGGCAAGATCCTGCTGTCGGCGCAGAACGACCACGTCGGCTATCTCGCCGGCAATCCGGAGTTGTACCCGAAGACGCAGGGATCGTTCCTGCGCGACACGATGGGCAGCAGCTACCTGCCCATCGGCTTCACCTTCAACCAAGGCTCCTTCCTCTCGAAGGAGGACGCCATCGGCGGTGAGTGGAAGAAGTACACCGTGGGTGCGGCCGGCCCCGGCAGGAACGAACACACCCTCGACCAGGTCCGTTACCGGGACTTCTATCTGGACACCCGCACCGCCCCGGCCGCCGCGCGCACCTGGATGAACGTCGCCCGGCCCACGCTCGGCGTCGGCACGCGGTTCCCCGAGGAGCCGCGCGATGTCGCGCTCGCCAAGTCCTACGACGTTCTCATTCACCTCCACGAGGTCCGGGAGGCCGACAAGCTGAAGCCGTGACGGCCCGGCACGGGTCCTTCAGGACCAGAACCTGAGGACCAGGACCTTCACTCCTCCCGCCCCGGTTGGCTACGGTCGGCGCATGACCTGCGACCGCGCCGCCGAGCACGGCCCCCGCCTCGGCCTCGACCTCGACGCCTACCTCGCCCGCATCGGCTGGAGCGGGGAGCGCCGGCCGACAGCGCAGGTGCTGCGCTCCGTGCACCGGGCCCATGCGCTGGGCATCCCGTTCGAGAACCTGGACCCGGTGCTGGGCAGCGCACCCTCGCTCGCGCTCGCGGACCTGGAGGCGAAGCTCGTACGCGGTGAGCGCGGCGGGTACTGCTACGAGCACAACACCCTGCTCGCCGCCGCGCTGACCGCGCTCGGCTTCAGGATCACGCTGCTGTGCGCGCGGGTCGTGGTGGGTACCCGGCCCGGCGAGATCCGGCCACGCACGCACATGCTGATGCTGGCCGAGGTGCCGGGCGAGGCGACGCCGTACCTGGCGGATGTCGGCTTCGGCTCCCTCGGCGCGTTGCTGGAGCCGATCCCGTTGGTCCCCGGCGCCGAGCTGCACGACAACCCGCGCCGCCACCGGCTCGTGACCACCCCGCACGACGGGCCGCTGGAGCAGTGGGAGCTCCAGGCCCGCGCCGCCGGCGGGACATGGGAGTCCCAGTACGCCTTCACCCTGGAGCCCTTCGAGGCGCCGGACTACGAGGTGATCAACTGGCACATCGCGACCAACCCGCGCTCCCCGTTCAGCCGCCGGGTGTACGCCCAGCGCATCACCCCGGACGCCCACCTGGCGCTGACCGGCCGCACCCTCACGGTCACGGCCCAGGACGGCACCCACGAGGAACGGGAGCTGGCGGACGGGCCCGAGGTGCTGCGCGTACTGGCGGCCGACTTCGGCATCCGCCTCCCTCCGGGCACCCGGCTGCCGGAGTGACGGAAGCCGGACCTCGCACACCGCGTGGGCGCGGACACCCACCCCGCTTCCGCGCCCGCATGTTGTCAGGCCGCGTGCGCCTCGAACCAGAGAGAGCCGAGATCACGGCCGGGCGTGAGGCGCACATCGGCGTCCAGGGCGGCCGCGAGGCTCCTGAGGAGTTCGATCGTCGGCGCTGTTCCGCCCTCTTCGATGCACTCGATGTCGTCTTCCTCCATGCCGGTACGTCCGGCCAGCTCGGCCGCACTGAGCCCGAGCGCGGTTCGGCGGCCGTAGAGAGCCTTGCCGAGGGCCAATGCCTTTTCGCAGACTTTCCGGGCGCGCACGGCGCGGTCGATCTGTCCCTGCTCGTGCTGCCTGGTCTTACGGAACACGGTCAGCAGCACGATGGTGCGCGCCGGGGCAATCCAGTAGGTCGCACGAGGCGCGACATCGAGGCCATGTGTCACGCCCTCACGCCTCGAACACCCCCGGGCCGTGGCGCATCTCACCCGTCCGTGTCCGTCACGCCCCCGTTCCACCGCATTCGAAGCCCTGCCGCCGTCCCCGCCCGGCGTTCCCACGGTCACGGACGGGTGGGCGCATGGCTATGGAAGACGGGGCAGGCGGGTGGAAATACCCGGGTGGGGCAACCTGCCGGGCAACGCCGGGCAGCGCGCGGGACGCGGTCGTAAGCTCCCGGACATGCAGGTCATCCAGTCCACGAAGCTCGCCAACGTCTGTTACGAAATCCGGGGCCCCGTGCTCGAGGAGGCGATGCGGCTGGAAGCAGCCGGTCACCGCATCCTCAAGCTGAACACCGGCAACCCTGCCGCGTTCGGGTTCGAGTGCCCGCCCGAGATCCTCGAGGACATACTGCGCAACCTCTCCGGGGCGCACGGCTACGGCGACGCCAAGGGGCTGCTGTCCGCGCGGCGGGCGGTGATGCAGCACTACCAGACCAAGGGGATCGACCTCGACGTCGAGGACATCTACCTGGGCAACGGCGTCTCCGAGCTGATCCAGATGTCGATGCAGGCGCTGCTCGACGACGGCGACGAGGTCCTCGTACCGGCTCCGGACTATCCGCTGTGGACCGCCTCGGTGTCGCTGGCCGGCGGCACGGCCGTGCACTACCGGTGCGACGAGCAGTCCGACTGGATGCCGGACCTCGCCGACATCGAGCGGCGGATCACCGACCGCACCAAGGCCCTCGTGATCATCAACCCGAACAATCCGACGGGTGCGGTGTACGACGACGAGATGCTGCGCGGGCTGACGGAGATCGCCCGGCGCCACAACCTGGTCGTCTGCTCCGACGAGATCTACGACCGGATCCTGTACGACGGGGCGACCCACACCCCGACCGCGACGATCGCGCCCGACCTGATGGTGCTCACCTTCAACGGGCTCTCCAAGAACTACCGGGTGGCCGGTTACCGGTCGGGCTGGCTGGCGGTCTGCGGCCCGAAGGCGCACGCCTCCTCGTACATCGAGGGGCTGACGATCCTCGCCAACATGCGGCTGTGCGCCAATATGCCCTCGCAGCACGCCGTGGCCACCGCGCTGGGCGGCCGGCAGTCGATCGACGACCTGGTGCTGCCGGGCGGGCGGATCCTGGAGCAGCGCGACGCGGCGTACGACCTGCTCACGCAGATCCCGGGCGTGACCTGTGTGAAGCCCAAGGGGGCGCTGTATCTCTTCCCGCGCCTCGATCCCAAGGTCTACAAGATCAAGGACGACCGGCAGATGGTGCTCGATCTGCTGCGGGCCGAGAAGATCATGGTCGTGCACGGCACGGGGTTCAACTGGCCCGAACCCGATCACTTCCGGGTGGTCACGCTGCCGACGACCGAGGATCTGACGGACGCGGTGACCCGGATCGCACACTTCCTGGACGGCTACGGCCAGCCCTGAACCCCGCCCGCCGCGGATTCCGCGGACACCAGAATCGATCGCAGACAACTTTAGACTGAATCCAAGGTAGGATGGTCCCACTGCAACACCAGGAGGCCATCCATGTACGAACCGATCCGCACCAAATCGGTCCACACACCGGCCGACCACGCCGACGACTTCCCGCACCGCTCCCGTGAGGAAGAACTGGACATCCAGCTCGCCGGGCACCTGGCCGCGCTCCTCGCGGTCACCGACGAGCTGGGCATCGGCGAGGCGGGCGACCGCATCGCCGAGCAGGTCGCCAGGCTGCGCGGCACGCCGCCCGCCCGGCACGCCGGCCGGACCGACGCACCCGCACCGGCGCTGCACCGCCGCGCCCACGCCCTCGCGGGCCGGGCACTGGTGGTGGCCGCGTCCCGCGCCGACACGGCCGCGGCGATCCTCGCGGCCGAGCGGATGGACGCCCACACCGCGGCGCTCGCCGCCGCCCCCGCCGCCTCGGCGCGACTGGTCGGCGCCCACTGACGGCCCCGGTCCACGGGCCGTCGAGGCGCGCGGGCCGGGTGCCACTCATCCCCGCCCGGCGGGCAGCCGTTCCCGTGCCCGTTGCGCCTCCGTTGCGTACTGGGATCATCGCTTAACCTTCCGTCCACCCAACTCCGCCTGGAATGTGGGTTTCCGCGAGCAGGCTTCGCGTGTGAGACGCATCGTGGGAATCGTCCTGGCGGTGCTGCTGATCGGCGGAGTGGCAGTGGCCGTCGCAGCAGGCCGCGACAGCGAGGACAAGAGCACGGCAACGAAGACCGTGCGTGGAGTGATCGGTTCGGAGAAGGCGGAGTTCTTCGCCGACCCCGACGTGGTGAAGGCCCTCGCCGCCGAGGGGCTCACCGTCAAGGCGGAGACGTCCGGTTCCTGGGCCATGGACCGACTCCCCCTCAAGGGCTACGACTTCGCCTTCCCCGGATCGAAGGCCCCGGCCGACGAGCTGCAGCGCGGACCGGCCGTCAAGGGCGGGCCGCTCAGACCCTTCTACTCGCCGCTGGTCGTCGTGGCGCACCGCGCCGCCGCCCAGGTCCTGGCGGACAACGGACTCGCCACCCTGAACGGAAAGCCCAGCGGCAAACTGCTCATGGGGCCCTACCTCCGGGCCGCCGGGTCGGACCGGACCTGGCAGCAGCTCAAAGGGGCGGGAAAGCACGCCGAGTTGACCGGGACGGTCTTCATCGCCAGCACCGACCCCGTCTCGTCCAACTCCGGCGCCCTCTACCTCGCCGCCGCCTCGTACGTCGCCGACGGCGGCCGGGTCGCCTCGGACGAGGCCGCGATCGACCGCACCGCACCACTGCTGAAGAAGCTGATCCAGGTGCAGGGGGCGCAGCAGACCAGCAGTGACGCCCCGTTCCGGGACTTCATCAGCGGGGTCGGCAATCCGCTGGTCCTGGTGTACGAGTCGCAGGTCGCCTCGCTGCTGATGCAGCGGCAGGACGCCGGGGACCTGGTCCTCCTCTATCCCGACACCACCGTCTCCAGCGACCACACCCTCGTACCGCTGACCGACGGCGGGCGGCAGCTGGGCGAACTCCTTTCCACGGAGCCGACGTTGCGGAAGCTCGCCGTACGGCACGGTTTCCGGCCGCAGGGTGCCGCGGCCGAGTTCACCGCCGCCACCGCGGACCACACCGACTACATCGACCAGAAGCTGACCGGTGTCCGCCAGGCGCCCGTGCCCACCGCCGAGGTGCTGCGCGCGATGGCCCGGCGGACCCGCGGCTGACCACACACGCCTTCCTGGAGACCTCAGCCATGACCGAAGATCCGCAACCGCTCACCCTCACCCCACCGGGCGACTCCGCCCCGCCGCTCGTCCTCACCCCGCCGGAGCCGGTCGCCCCGGTCCGGGCCGAGCAGGCCGCCGGTCTCGTACCGGTCGACGCATCGGTACGGACCGAGATGACGCGCCGCGCCACCGAGTACATCGGCACCCTTTCCGGACTCGACGCCCGGTCGCCCGAATTCACCACCCGGATCGGGGAGATCACGGCGCTCGGGCAGGGCGACATCCGCAGCGCCGCCCAGCAGTCCAACCGGATGCTGGACCGCACCGTCCGCTCGCTGGCCGGGGTCGGGGGCGCGGACGCGCAGTCCAAGGTCGGCTCGTCCCTGGTCGAGCTGCGCCGTACCGTCGAGGACCTCGACCCGCGCGACACCCCGGGCCGCGGCGCCCGCCGGCTGCTGTCCAGGCTGCCCGGCGGCAACAGGCTCCGCGACCACGTCGCCAAGTACGCCTCCTCCCAGGCCACCCTGAACCGGATCGTGGGCTCGCTGCGCGGCGGACAGGACGAGCTGCGCCGCGACAACGCCGCCCTGCACACCGAGCGCACCCGGCTCTGGGAGACCATGGGCAAGCTCCAGGAGTACGTGGTGCTCACCGAGGCACTGGACGGCGCCGTCGAGCAGCGCATCGCCGAGGCCGCGGCGGCCGACCCGGCGCAGGCGGACGCGCTGCGGGCCGATGTGCTCTTCCCCGTGCGGCAGAAGCACCAGGACCTGCTGACCCAGCTCGCCGTCTGCGCCCAGGGGTACCTCGCGATGGATGTCGTACGGCGCAACAACGACGAGCTCATCAGGGGGGTCGACCGGGCCGCGACCACCACCGTCTCCGCCCTGCGGATCGCCGTGATGCTCGCCTCGGCGCTGGAGAACCAGCGCAAGGTCACCGAGCAGGTGCAGGTGCTGCGCTCCACGACCGAGGACCTGATCCGCGGCAACGCGGAGATGCTGGCCGGCCAGAGCGGCGAGATCCAGCGCATCGCGGCCGATCCGGCGGTGGGCGTCGAGACGCTGCGCACCGCGTTCCAGCAGATCTACCGGACGCTCGACGCCATCGACACGTACAAGGCGCAGGCCACCGAGTCGATGGCGGCGACCGTGGAGTCGCTGACCTCCGAACTCCAGCAGGCCGGCACCCACTTGGAGCGCAGCCGGTCGGCGGGCGCGCCGGAGGGCGGTGGTCTCGGATGACGGGAGGACCCGGCCGTCCCCGGCGGCGGCTGAGACGGCTGCGTCGCCGCGTCGCCCGTTCGCTCGTCGCGCTGCTGGCCGTCGCCGCGCTCGCGCCGCTCGCCGCCTGTTCCGGCTCGGACGGCGGGCCGTCGGGCGGCGCTTCCGGCCAGGCCGGGAAGGACGACGGCGAACCTCGGGCCGGCACGCTGCGCGTCCTCGCCTCCAGTGAACTCGCCGATATGAAGCCCCTGCTGGAGCAAGCCAGGAAGGCCACCGGGATCACCGTGCGGCCCACCTGGACCGGCACCCTGGACGCCGTCGAACTGCTCGGCTCGGGGAAGGCGGACGGGGCGTACGACGCGGTGTGGCTCTCGTCCGACGACTATCTGCGGCTGCACCCGGACGCGGCGCGGCGCATCACGTCGGAGACCCCGCTGATGGCCTCGCCAGTCGCCCTCGGGGTCCGTCCGGCGGCCGTGAAGCGGCTGGGCTGGAAGCCCTCGGACGTGACCTGGTCGCAGGTGCACCGGGCGGTCGCCGAGGGCCGGCTGACGTACGGGATGACCGACCCGGAGCGTTCCAACTCCGGTTTCTCCGCGCTGGTCTCGGTCGCCTCCGGGCTCTCGGGCGCGCAGTCCGCACTGACCGACGCCGATGTCCGCGGCGCGAGCGGGAAGCTGAAGGAGTTCTTCGCCGGGCAGCGGCTGACCTCCGGCTCCTCGGGCTGGCTGGCCACCGCGTACGCCCGGCGCGGCACCGTCGACGCGCTGATCAACTACGAGTCGGTGCTGCTCTCGCTGAATCGCGACAGCCACACCGGGCTGACCGTGATCCGCCCGCGCGACGGGGTGGTGACGGCCGACTACCCGCTCAGCGCGCTCGCCGCCGCCGCTCCGGAGGCGAAGGACTCGGTCCGCGCGCTGACCGCGTACCTGCGGACCCCGGACGTCCAGCGGCAGCTGACCCGGGACACCTTCCGCCGCCCGGTCGTGCCCTCGGTACGGCCCGCGGCGCCGCTCGACACCGGGGCGCGTCGCGAACTGCCCTTCCCCGGCTCGCGATCGGTCGCCGACGGGCTGCTGCACAGCTACGAGAACAAGCTCCGGCGGCCCTCGCGCACCGTGTACGTGCTGGACACGTCCGGCTCGATGGCCGGCGAGCGGCTGAAGGCGCTGAAGGCGGCGCTGACCGGGCTGACCGGGGACTTCCGGGAACGGGAGGAGGTCACGCTGCTGCCGTTCGGCTCGTCGGTGAAGCAGGTCCGTACGCACACGGTCGACCCCGCGGATCCGCGGCGGGGCCTGGCGGCGATCGAGGCGGACACCGCCGCGCTGACGGCCGGTGGCGAGACGGCGGTCTATTCGAGCCTGGAGTCGGCCTACGAGCGGATCGGCGACGGCTCCGAGTCCGCGTTCACCTCGATCGTGCTGATGACGGACGGCGAGAACACCACGGGCGACACGGCCGCCCAGTTCGCCTCCTACTACCGCGCTCTCCCGGCCGCGCGGCAGGTCACCCCGGTCTTCCCGATCGTCTTCGGCGACTCGGACCGGGGCGAGCTGGACCGGATCGCCGAACTGACCGGCGGCCGGCTCTTCGACGCGACGAAGGAGCAGGGGCCGGGCTCCCTGGACGGCGCCTTCGAGGAGATCCGTGGATACCAGTAGCCCGCGGAGCGGACCGGGAGGCAGGCCCGCCCACCGGGTCCTGGCGTACCTGGAGTCGCGGAAGAACCTCACCGGGAGCGCCTGCGGGATCGCCGGTCTCGCCCTCACCTTCACCGGCCTCGCCGGGGCGTACTGGCCGGTGGTCGTCGTCGGGCTGTACGGCGCGGGGGCACTGATCGCCCCTCCGGAGCGGCCGCCGGTACCGGTCTTCCCCGACCCGTCGACCCAGCTGGACGCGGTGCGGACCGACTACCTGGCCCTGTGCGGGTATCTGGACGAGGTCGAGCTGCCGCCCGCCGCGTCCGGCCGGCTCACCGAGCTGACCGATCTGCTCGACGGGCTGCTCGCCCCCGGGCCGGTGGCCGAGGCGCTGGCCGCCGACCCGGAGGGCGTGCATGTCCTGGCGCGCGCCGTGCGCCAGGACATCCTGGAGTCGGTCGACGCGTTCGTACGGATCCGCCCGTGGACCCGGATGGTGCCGGGCACGGAGCCGCCCGAGCGCCATCTGGAGCGGCAGCTGACGCTGCTGCACCGGGAGGTCGAGGAGCTGGCGACGGCGCTGCGGGAGGCGGAGGCGCGGCGGCAGCAGACCCACACCCGCTATCTGGAGGACCGGGGGCGGAACGGGTAGGGCCCGTTCCGCCCCGCGGGCCGCGCGGGTGTCAGGAGCGCGGCGCCGGCTTCCGTCAGAGCCGCACCCGCACCGTCGCCGATGCCGTCGTTCCGCTGTGCAGGGCGTCACCGGCGTAGCCGACCTCGTACGTCACCTGTCCGGTGGCGCGAGGCAGGTCGTTGATGGTGAACGTGCCGTCGGCGGCGACGGCGGCCGAGGTCAGCGTGCCGGTGCCCTTCCGGTCGGTGCGCACCACGGACAGGGTGATTCCGGCGGGCAGCGCCCGCCCCCGGCCGGTCAGGGTGCCGGTGATCGTCAGCCCGGCGCTCTTGTTCGCCTCCGCCGGGGCGGTGAGGGCGATGGTGGTCGGGGCCTTGTCGACCGTGACGGCGAGCGTGGTGTCCTCGGCCGGGCGGTGGGTGATGTCACCGGTGAACGAGACGGTGTAGGTGGCGTCGCCGACCAGCGAAGGAACGTCGAGAACGGTGAACGTTCCATCGGCGTCGACCTCGACGGGGGCGAGCTTGCGGTCGCCGTTCGCGTCGTGCCGTACCGCCGACACCCTGACCGGCTCGGCGGGCGCGGGCCCGTCCAGCTCCAGCCGGCCCCTGATCCCGACCGGTTCGCCGACGACGGGCTGCCCCGGGGTGGTGGACAGCGTGCCGGTGAAGCGGGAGTCGTACTGGGCGGCCGGAGGCTGGATGACATGCAGCCAGTACTCGGTGCCGGTGGTGTTGGCGGTGACGGCGAACAGCCGCGAGCCGTCCTTCGACCAGCCCAGCCCGCGCGGCGCGACCCGGTCCCCGTCGAGAGCGCCCTCGAAGGCGAACTCCAGGGGGGCCGTACCGGCCGCCGGGTCGGCCGGCTGCACGAGCAGGTCGGCCGTGCTCCCGGCCGCGGCGGCGCCCCGCGCCACGTGGGCGCCGTCGCCGCTGAAGGCCACGGCGGACGCCACGGCCCCCTCTGGCAGCGGCTGGTACCCGGCCGGCGCGTCGGACAGGTCGGCGGCGTCCAGCAGCCGGGTGCCGTACGCGGCGTCGGCGACGGCGATCCGCCGGCCGTCGGGGGACTGCGCCACGTCCTTCATGTCGAGTGCGCCCCGCCCCTCGGCGTCCGCGAACCGGCGTTCCGGGCCGCGCACCAGCGTGTCGCCGCTCGCGTCGAGCGTGGTGAGGAAGGGGTTGGTCTCGCCGGTGTTGCGGGCCTGCGCCATCACGACGCGGTCCGGGACCTCGGGGCCGCTCGTCAGCCGCAGCCGGCCCGTCGCGTTCCACCCGGTGCTGGTGGACCGGTCGCCCGCCGAGCCGTACAGCCAGGTCTGGCGGTTATCGCACTCGGTGGTGAGGTACGGCGTCTCGGTGTGCCACTCCTTGCCGCCCGCGAAGGCGACATCGCGCGGGCAGGGCACGTCGTACGCGGTGTACGTGAAACCGGTGCGCTCCTGGGTCACGGTGTCGAAGGCGAGGATGCCCGAGGACTGCGAGACATGGAGCGTTCCGCCGTCCGCGCTCAGGGCCATGCCGGACGGTGCGGAAGCGGTGGGCAGCGAACCCACCTTCTGGCCCTGGAAGTTGTAGACGTGGACCTGGTTCGCGTACTGGTTCCGGCGGTCGTCCGTGATGTAGACCCGCTCGTGCACCGAGTCGACGACCATCGCCGAGTACGAGGAGATCGGCAGCTTGGCCACGGTGTCACCGGGCACCGGGCCGTCGGCCGCGAGGGCGGCGGGTGGTGCGAGGGCGGTGAGCCCCGCGGTGGCGAGTGTCAGCGCGGTCAGTGTCGCCGCGATACGTCGATGGTGCTGATTCGTCCTCAACTGAGTCCCCCACAGGCTGCGTTGGCCTCCGGCCGACCCAGCCGGAGGTGTTGTGAAGAAACATCGAAGCGTTGTGGAGGTCTTGTGGGCAAGCCCTGGGTGATCTTCGGATGTTCGCCGCGAAAGGGCGGGAAAGGGACGAGAAAAGGGGGCGGCCCCCGGAATCGTGAGGGGATTCCGGGGGCCGTACCGCGGCGGGCTGTTGACCCCACAGGTCAGGGCGGATGTCCGAGGCCCGGCCGCGGGGGTGTGCGGGGCGCACCCGCGCGGGGTGCGCCCGGGGGGCGTCAGCCCAGGCGCTCGACCAGCGCGTGGTACTCGTCCCACAGCTCCTTGGGCGTGTGGTCGCCGAAGGTGTTGAGGTGCTCGGGGACCAGCGCCGCCTCCTCGCGCCAGACCTCCTTGTCGACGTTGAGCAGGAAGTCCAGGTCGGACTCGGAGAGGTCCAGGCCCTCGGTGTCGAGGGAGCCCTTGGCCGGCAGGATGCCGATCGGGGACTCGACGCCCTCGGCCTTGCCTTCGAGGCGCTCGACGATCCACTTCAGGACGCGGCTGTTCTCACCGAAGCCGGGCCACACGAACTTGCCCGCGTCGTTCTTGCGGAACCAGTTCACGTAGTAGATCTTCGGGAGCTTGCTCTGGTCCTTGTCGGCACCGACCTTGACCCAGTGGTTCATGTAGTCGCCCATGTTGTAGCCGCAGAACGGCAGCATGGCGAACGGGTCGCGGCGCAGCTCGCCGACCTTGCCCTCGGCGGCGGCGGTCTTCTCGGAGGCCACGTTTGCCCCGAGGAAGACGCCGTGCTGCCAGTTGAAGGACTCGGTGACCAGCGGGACGGCCGAGGCGCGGCGGCCACCGAAGAGGATCGCCGAGATCGGCACACCCTTCGGGTCCTCCCACTCGGGCGCGATGATCGGGCACTGGCCGGCCGGGACGGTGAAGCGGGCGTTGGGGTGGGCGGCCGGGGTGTCGGACGCGGGCGTCCAGTCGTTGCCCTTCCAGTCGGTGAGGTGGGCCGGAGCGGTCTCCGTCATGCCCTCCCACCACACGTCGCCGTCGTCGGTGAGCGCGACGTTGGTGAAGACGGAGTTGCCCCACATCGTCTTCATGGCGTTGGCGTTGGTGTGCTCTCCGGTGCCGGGCGCGACGCCGAAGAAGCCCGCCTCGGGGTTGATCGCGTACAGCTGGCCGTCCTCGCCGAAGCGCATCCAGGCGATGTCGTCGCCGATGGTCTCCACGGTCCAGCCGGGGATCGTCGGCTCCAGCATGGCGAGGTTGGTCTTGCCACAGGCGGACGGGAACGCGGCCGCCACGTACTTGGGGGCCTCGCCCTGCGGCGGCGTGAGCTTGAGGATCAGCATGTGCTCGGCGAGCCAGCCCTCGTCACGCGCCATGACGGAGGCGATGCGCAGCGCGTAGCACTTCTTGCCGAGCAGGGCGTTGCCGCCGTAGCCGGAGCCGTAGGACCAGATCTCGCGGTCCTCGGGGAAGTGCGAGATGTACTTGGTGGAGTTGCACGGCCACGGAACGTCCTCCTGGCCCTCCTCCAGGGGTGCGCCCAGGGTGTGGACGGCCTTGACGAAGAAGCCGTCGGTGCCGAGCTCGTCCAGGACGGCCTGCCCCATGCGCGTCATGGTGCGCATCGAGACGGCGACGTAGGCGGAGTCGGTGATCTCGACGCCGATCGCGGAGAGCGGGGAGCCGACGGGGCCCATGCAGAACGGGACGACGTACATCGTGCGACCGCGCATCGAGCCGCGGAAGACACCCTTCTCACCGATGAAGATCTCCCGCATCTCGGCGGGGGCCTTCCAGTGGTTCGTCGGACCCGCGTCCTCCTCCTTCTCGGAGCAGATGAACGTGCGGTCCTCGACGCGGGCGACGTCGCTCGGGTCGGACGCGGCGTAGTACGAGTTCGGGCGCTTGGCCTCGTCGAGCTTGGTGAACGTGCCCTTGGCCACGAGCTCCCCGCACAGGCGCTCGTACTCGGCCTCGGAGCCGTCGCACCAGACCACCTGGTCCGGCTCGGTAATGGCTGCGATCTCGTTCACCCAGGAGATGAGGTCCTGGTGATCGGTGGGGACGGTGAGGGGAGCCGCGATGTCGCGCGCCACGATCGCTCCTTGTTGAGGGTGTCTGTTTGGTAGTTGCCCCGTGGGGGCTGCGACCCGGATGCTTCGACCCCTTCGAATCTCGTTGGCGCTCATCCGGTGCCGACCGCACTCATTTGATCATCCGACCGTTTCGCCCATATGTCCAGGGGGGTGCACACGTGAGCATTGCCACTCGTACCGGCCAGACCGACCGGCAGTCGGGGAGGTGGGAGAAGGAGCGGGGCTGGGTGCGTGCAGCTGCATGGCGGAGGATTGAAACATGGCAGGGCCATGGTGATTGACGACAACGCCGCAGATGCGCGTGCCCGGCCCCGCGACGCCGCCCCCAATTGCCGGTCGGTCCGACTTACGGTTGCGTAGGTACGATGCGGGAATGACTGCTGCCGCCGCCGCGCCCGGGTCCGCCGGGCTGGAACCAGCCGAGTCCGACCCCGTCCCGGTGAAGCCGCGGATGCGCGGCTGGCTGCATGCCGGAATGTTCCCCGCCGTGATCGTCGCGGGGGTGGTGCTGATCGCGTTCACGGACAGCGCCCTCGGCCGGATCGCCTGCGGGATCTACACCCTGACCGCGTGCCTGCTGTTCGGTGTGAGCGCGCTCTACCACCGGGGCACCTGGGGCCCGCGCGGCGAGGCGGTGCTCCGCCGGCTCGACCACGCCAACATCTTCCTGATCATCGCGGGCACCTACACCCCGCTGACCCTGCTGCTGCTCCCCGCGTCCACCGGAACGCCGCTGCTGTGGGCGATCTGGGCGGCGGCCACCGCGGGGATCGCCTTCCGGGTGTTCTGGGTCGGCGCCCCGCGCTGGCTCTACACGCCCTGCTACCTGGCGATGGGCTGGGCCGCGGTCTTCTTCCTGCCGGACTTCATGCGGACCGGCGGGATCGCCGTGCTGGTGCTGGTCGTGGTCGGCGGGCTGCTCTACAGCGCCGGCGGCGTCATCTACGGCATCAAGCGCCCGAACCCCTCGCCGCGCTGGTTCGGCTTCCACGAGGTGTTCCACTCGCTGACCCTGGCGGCCTTCGTGGTGCACTACGTCGGCATCTCGCTGGTGGCCTACAACCACCACTGAGCAGCGTCCGGACCGGTGCCGGCTCCCCGCCGATGCCGGACAATGGCGGCCATGGCCGTCACCTCCCGTACCGCTTCCGTTTCCGCCCCGGAAACGCCCCCGCAGCCGGGGCTGCGCGAGCGGAAGAAGCTCCGGACCCGGATCGCGATCCGGCAGGCCGCGTACCGGCTGATCGCCGAGCAGGGGTACGACGCTACGACGGTGGAGCAGATCGCGGCGGCGGCCGAGGTGTCGCCCAGCACCGTGTTCCGCTACTTCCCAACCAAGGAGGACATCGTCCTCACCGACGGGTATGACCGGATCCTGGAGGCCGCCCTGCGCGGCCGCCCGGCCGGTGAGCCGCCGCTGGAGTCGCTCCGGCACGTCCTGACCGAGACGCTCACGGCGTTCCTGGCGACCGATGAGGAGGAGCTCCGGCAGCGCACCCGGCTGCTGGTGGAGGTGCCGGCGATCCGGGTCCGGATGGCGGAGAGCATGTCGGGCACGGCCGAGGTGCTGGCCGGCGCGCTCGCCGCCCGCAGCGGCCGCGCCCCCGGTGACCTGGCGGTCCGGGTGTTCGTCGCGGCGGTGCTGGGCACGCTGTGCGAGGTGACGCTGTACTGGGGCGAGCACGGCCAGGAGGACGACCTCGTCGCGCTGATCGGCCGGGCGCTGGACACCCTGGAGGGCGGCCTGACGCTCTGACCCGGGGCAGGGGCCCGGTCGGGGCGGGCGTCACCGGCCGCCCGCCCAGGACATCCCGCCGAGCGGCCTGACGCTCCGACCGGGGGCAGGGCGGCCCCCGGTCGGAGCGGATGTCACCGGCCGCCGAGAATCCGCGCCAGCTCCCCCGCGTCCGTCGTCGGCGCATCGCACACGAAGTGCCTGCACACGTACGCCGTCGGCGCCCCGTCCACCATCGGCCGGTCCGCCAGCAGCGGGAACTCGGCCCCGCCCGTCTCCCCAGCCGCCACCACCGCGCCCGGCGCCGTGCCGAGCAGCGCCGTACGGTGCAGCTCGCCGCCGACCGGTCCGACGACGGCGACCTCGCGCACCCCGTCGAGCCGGGCCTCCGCGACCGCGAGCCCCCAGCCGGTGAACCGGGGAGCCCGCGGGCCGAGCGCCTTGATCACGCCGAGCGCGCCCTCCGCGGCGGTGCGGTGGGCCTCGGAGCCGGTGTGCGCGGCGTACGAGAGCAGCGCCCCGGCCGCCGCCGTCCAGCCGGCCGGGGTCGCGTTGTCGGTGGGGTCCTGCGGGCGGCGGATGAGCTGCTCGGCGTCGTCCGCCGTGTCGTACAGCTGACCGCCCTCGCCGGTGAAGTGCTGGAGCACGATGTCGAGCAGGAAACCGGCGAACTCCAGCCAGACGCCCTCGCCGGTGACCGAGGCCAGCGCGAGGAAGCCCTCGGCCACGTCGCCGTAGTCCTCCAGGACCCCGGCATGGCCGCCCGGCCGCCCGTCCTTCGAGGTCCGGACCAGCCGGGCGACCTCGCCGAGGTGGACCCGGACCAGCAGATCGGCGGCCTCGGTGGCGCGCTCGACGAGGTCGGGCCGGCCGAAGTACGCACCCGTCTCGGCGAGCGCGGCGATCGCCAGGCCGTTCCAGGCGGCGACCACCTTGTCGTCCCGGCCGGGGCACGGGCGCGGTTCACGGGCGGCCAGCAGCGCGGCCCGCACCCGGGCGACCCGGTCCGGGTCCGCCCCGGCACCCTCCCGCGCGAGCCTGAGCACCGAGGTTCCCTCCTCGAACGTGCCCTCCTCCGTCACCCCGAAGTACTCCGCGGCGAAGGCGGCGTCCTGATCGCCGAGGGCCTCCCGCAGCTGTCCGGGCGTCCACACGTAGTACGCGCCCTCGACGTGCCGCCCGTCGCCGTCCGCGCTGTCGGCGTCGAGCGCGGAGGCGAAACCGCCCTCGGCGGTGCGCAGTTCGCGCACCATGAAGTCGGCGGTCTCCAGGGCGACCCGGCGGGCCTGCTCCGATCCGGTGGCCCGCCACAGGTGCGCGTAGACCCGGCAGAGCAGCGCGTTGTCGTAGAGCATCTTCTCGAAGTGCGGCACCAGGACGCCCTCGGGCCGCTGGCGCAGCACGTACCGGTGGAAGCCTCCGCCCAGCTGGTCGAAGAGGCTCGACCGCGCCATGGCCGCGCACATCCCTCCGGCCATCTCCAGCGCCCCCTCGGACTCCGTCCGGGCGTGGTGCCGCAGCAGGAACTCGATCACCATGCTCGGCGGGAACCTGGTGTCGCCGGAGCCGAGCCAGCCGCTCTCCGGGTCGTACTCCCGGCTGATGCCCAGCAGCGCCCGCGCGAGCTCCGCCTCGCCGGGTACCCCGCCGGCCCCGTGGTCCAGCTGCCGCCCCGCCAGATCGCGGGTGATCTTCTCGGCGACCTCCCCGACCTCCTCGCGCCGGCCGGTCCAGGCGCCGTGGACACCTTCGAGCACCTGCCGGAAGGACGGCATCCCGTGCCGGGGCTCGGGCGGGAAGTACGTACCGAAGTAGAACGGCTCCCCGTCCGGCGTCATGAAGACGGACATGGGCCAGCCGCCCTGCCCGGTCGCCGCCTGCACGGCCTCCATGTAGACGGCGTCGACGTCCGGGCGCTCCTCGCGGTCCACCTTCACGGAGACGAAGTGTTCGTTCATGTACGCGGCGGTGTCGCCGTCCTCGAAGGACTCGTGGGCGAGGACGTGGCACCAGTGGCACGAGCTGTAGCCCACGCTCAGGAAGACCGGCACATCGCGCCGGCGGGCCTCCTCGAAGGCGGCGGGTTCCCACTGCCACCAGTCGACGGGGTTGTCCGCGTGCTGGAGCAGGTACGGAGAAGTGGCGTGCGCGAGTCGGTTGGCCATGCCCCAATCCTGGCGCACGCGGCGAAGCCCCGGCCGCACGCCACGGGTACGGCGCGCGAACCGGCCCGGCGGCGCCCGGAGGACGCGCCGTTCGCCGCGCTCCCTCGCGTCGGCGCGCCGTAAGCAGGAGACTGGGCGGCGATCCCGGCCGAGGCAGGGCCGAACGCCGTATCCGGAGGAGGGCACAATGCGGGACAGCCATCGGGCCGAAGCCGAACGGCTGTTGGCGCGCGCCGTGGAGGAAGAGGTACGGCGCTCGGGCGGCCGGGCCGACGCCGCCACGCTGACGGCGCGCGGGCGGGCGGCGCTGGATTCGCTGACGGCCGCCGCCGACGACGAGTACACCGCGTATCTCCAGGCGCTGGACGCCGCGGAGGCGGGGACGCAGCCGCTGTCGCAGCGCTTCAGCCGGGCCGCGCTGGGAACTCCCCTGCTGGTCACCGGAGTTGCGGCGGTCGCCGCCTTCGGCGCGGATGTCGCGTTCGGTACGGCGGCCGGTCCGGCCCTCGGCGCGGGCGCCGTCGTCGCGGTCGCGGGGGCCACCGCCACCGTCGCCAAGGTCACCGCCTCGCACTGGCCCGCCGCCCACCGGCGGGCCGGGGCGCTCGGACAGCCCGGCGGTGCCGAGCAGTTGCGGCTGCAGTGGCTGGCGGCGCTGGAGGTGCGGGGCATCCGCCCCTTCATCGACCAGCAGCGAATGCTCACCGCCTCGTCCCGCACCCCGGCGAAGAAGGTCCCCCCGCAGTCGCGGACCGCCCCGTCGCTGCGCCGTACGGACCGCAGCGCGGCGGCCCGTACGCGCGCGGTCCTGGAACAGTCGTTCGGTCATCTGCCCGCCTCCGACGGGCCGTTCGCGGGGCGGCGCACCGAACTGGCACAGATCGCGCAGTGGGTGCGGGAGGCCCGCGCGTCGACGGAGACCAAACCCACCGTCGTCGTCCTGCACGGCACGCCGGGCTCGGGGCGCACCACGCTCGCGGTGCGGGCCGCGCACAGCCTGAAGGACCTGTTCCGCGGCGCCTGCGTGGTCGATCTGCGCGGCGACGTGGCCGGCGAGGCGCCGCTGCCGACCCGTGACGCGCTGCTGCACCTGCTGAACCGGCTGGGCGCGCCCCGTGAGCAGCTGCTGTTCCGGGACGGGGCGGCGTCTCCCGGCGGGACGGACCTGTCGGCCCGGGGCAGGGCGTCGGCCGAGCAGCAGGTGCGGCGGCTGAGCGAGCTGTACCACCAGCATCTGACCGGCACCCCCGTGACGGTCGTCCTCGACGACGCGGGCGACGCGGCGCAGGTGCGCAC
Source organism: Streptomyces sp. NBC_00012 (assembly GCF_045040875.1). NCBI lineage: Bacteria > Bacillati > Actinomycetota > Actinomycetes > Kitasatosporales > Streptomycetaceae > Streptomyces > Streptomyces sp. NBC_00012. The sequence continues at coordinate 3,383,990 of NZ_CP108309.1, forward strand.
CCTGATCCCCGAGCGTTCCGACAGCCTGGTCCTGGTCACCGCCCGCGAGCCCCTCCGGCTGCCGGAGGACATCCCGGCCCGGGTCCATCAGCTGCCGGTAGGCGCACTCGACGCGGCCGGTGCGGAGGAGCTGCTGCGCGAGGCGGCCGAGACCCGGGAGGAGGGGCCGTACGACTCCCGGGCGACGGACACCGTCGCCGAGCTGTGCGGCGGGCTGCCGCTCGCGCTGCGCATCGCGGGCTCCTCGCTCGGGACCCGCACCCGCGACGACCTCGCCGCCGGCCTCGCCGAGTACGGTCCCCTCGCGCCGGTCGATCGGGCGCTGTGGCTGCGCTACACCGACCAGTCCGAACAGGCGCGGCGGCTGCTGCGCCGGCTCGCGCTGGCCGGGCGTGCGAGTCTGGGCGCCGCCGCCGCGGCGGCGCTGCTCTCCGCCGACGAGCAGGAGGCCGAGCGGCTGCTGAAGGCGCTGGCCGGGGCCGGCCTGCTGACCCATGTCCGGGGCTCGCGCTACCGGCTGCACGACCTCGTACGGGGCTTCGCGCTGGCCCGACTGCGGGACGAGGAGGAGACGGCGGACCGTACCGCCGCGCAGGAGCGGCTGATCCGCAACTACGCGGACCTGGCCGGTGCGGTGATCCGCATGGTGGACGGCAAGATGTCCACCCGGGCCGGGCAGTTCGGCTCGCACGGCTTCGGCTCGCTGGATTCGGCGCTGCGCTGGCTGGACGACGAGTCGAGCTTCATCACCTCCGCGCTGCGGCACGCCGAGGGCGTCGACCAGGGCGCCGTGCTGGACCTGCTGGGCGCACTGTGCGACTACTGCCTGCTGCGCGGCGACCTCTACCGGCTTGGCGAGATCAGCGAGTTGACGCAGGCGGTGGACAAGGGGCTGCTGGAGCGGTCCGTCCAGTGGCGCACCGGCATCGCGGCCCGTCAGCTCGGCGAGCTGGACAAGGCCCGCACCACCCTGTCGTCGGTGGTCGGCCTCTACCGCGAGGCGCAGAACGGGGCGGGCACGGCGCTGGCGCTCTGCTCGCTCGGCATCACACTGCACCACCAGGGCAATCTGACCGAGGCATCGGCGCGGCTGCGCGAGGCGATCGAGCTCCAGTCCTCCGAGGAACAGGCCGAGGACCGGGCCTGGTCGATGCACGCCCTGGCGGCCGTCGAGCGCGACCGGGCCCGGCTGGCGGAGGCACTGACCCTGCTGGAGACCGCGCTGGCCCTGCACCGGGAGGGCGAGTCGCTGCACGGTGAGGCGTGGACGCGGTTCCAGCTCGGCCAGACCCTGCTGCGGATGGGCGATGTGGAGCGGGCCGAGGAGGCGCTGCGCGGGGCCCTGGACCTGTATGGCAGTACCCGTGACGAGCGGGGCGAGGCATGGGCGCTGACCCAGCTGGCCCGCGCCCGGCTCCTGGACGGCGATCCGGCCCCGGCCGTGGAGCAGCTGAACCTGGCGCTGGAGCGGCACCGGGACAACGAGGACGCGCGCGGCGAGGCGTGGACGCTGTTCTACCTGGGCCAGGCCCTGGAGGAGAGCGGCGACGCGGACCGGGCGGTCCGGCAGCTGGAGCGGGCCCGCACGATGTTCTCCCGGATGCGGGACGTGTACGGGCTGGCGTGCGCCCGCCACCACTCGGGCCGGGTCACCCGTGACCAGCGGGCGGCCCAGACCGGGAACCTGCGCAACTCCGGCTTCGCCCGCCAGCTCCTGATGGACGCCCGCGCCGACTTCCGGCGCATCGGGGTCGCCCACGGCGAGGCGTGGACGTGCCTGGAGCTGGCGTTGATCGACGCGGGCAACAACCGCTCCCCGCAGGCGCTGGAGCTGTGCGGCGAGGCGGTGGAGCTGTTCGACTCGTACGGCGACGCGCGGGGCGCGGACTGGGCCCGCTTCCTGCGCTGCACGCTGCTGCCCTACGCGTCGCCGGGCGGCAGCGAGGTGGGCACGGCGGTGGCCCAGGAGGAGCTCGCCGAGCTGCTGCGGGCCGGACACCCGGCGCGGGACGGCAAGCTGGAGGACTGCGCGGCGGCGTTCACGGTGGTGCTGAACCGCGGCGTGGACCTGGAGGACGGGTGGCAGGCGTGGCGCCTGGGCATGACGCCGACGCGCCATGCCCGGGAGGTCATGGGCGTGCCGGTGCCGGCCGCGTACGGCCCGTCCGGCGGCTGAGGGCAGCCGCGGGCCCGAGGACAGCCCTGAATCCGGCCGGTCACCGACCGGCCGGATTCGTGCCGGGACGGCTCCGGAACTGCGTAACCGCCCTCGCCCGCTGCTTCCGGCTACTTCTGCTTCGCGGAACCGGCCGCCACGGGGGCTTCGGCCACCGCGTCCGGGTCCGGAGCCTCCTCGAAGTCGACCTTGCCCATGTGCCGGTTCATGGACTTCATCAGCAGCCACACGCCCACGGCGAGCGCCGCGAAAACGATGAAGCCGAGAACGCCTGGGGTCACCTTGTTCTTGTCGAGCTCTGCGGCAAGCGGAACAAGGTCGGTCAGTGCCTGGGTCGCGTACATATCAGGCATTGTCGCGGATGCCCGCGAAGAGGTCGCTCTCGGGGAGGGAGGTATCGACGAGAGACTTCGCCAGCTCGTACTCCTCGGTGGGCCAGACCTCCTTCTGGATGTCCATCGGGACGCGGAACCAGCCGCCGTCAGGATCGATCTGCGTGGCGTGCGCGATCAGCGCCTTGTCACGGATCTCGAAGAAATCCGCACACGGAACGTGCGTGGTCAGCGTGCGCTCGTCGCGCCCGAACTCCTTCCAGCGCTCCAGCCACTCGCCGTACGGCGACTCCAGGCCGCGGGCCAGCAGCGCCTCGTGCAGCGCCACCGTGCGCGGCCGGTTGAAGCCCTGGTTGTAGTACAGCTTCTGCGGCTGCCAGGCCGGGCCGAACTCCGACTCGGGGAACTTCTCGGTGTCCGCCGCACCGTCGAAGGCGATCATCGTGATCTTGTGCGTCATGATGTGGTCGGGGTGCGGGTATCCGCCGTTCTCGTCGTACGTCGTGATGGCCTGGGGCCGGAACGCACGGATGCTGCGGACGAGCCGGCCCGCGGCCTTCTCCTCGTCCTCCAGCGCGAAGCAGCCTTCGGGCAGCGGCGGCAGCGGGTCGCCCTCGGGCAGGCCCGAGTCGACGAAGCCGAGCCACTCCTGCTCGACGCCCAGGATCTCCCGGGCCTCGTCCATCTCCTTCTTGCGCACCTCGTGGATGTTCTCCTCGATGTACGCGTCCCCCTGGAGCTTGGGGTTGAGGATGGAGCCGCGCTCGCCTCCCGTGCAGGTCACCACCAGCACGTCCACCCCCTCGGACACATACTTGGCCATGGTGGCCGCGCCCTTGCTCGACTCGTCGTCGGGGTGGGCGTGAACGGCCATCAGTCGCAGCTGCTCGGTCAAGACTCGATCCTCAGTGATTCGGCATGTGGGCAGGCTTCTATAGTGACCGAACCGGGGGGCGGAAAATTCCTCGATCCCCGGCACAGGAGGAACGATCATGACGGCGGTGCGCGACGCGCTTCCGGAGAACCGCTACGGCCGCTCCGCGGACCAGCGCGCGGACCGCAAGCTCAAGATCATCGGCTCGGTGCTGGGCGTCGTGCTTCTCGGCGTGGTCGGCTGGATCGGCTACGACTACGTCACCGGCCAGGGCATCAGCGCCGAGGTGATCAAGCGGCAGATCGTCTCGGACCAGCGGGTCGACGTGCACCTGGAAGTCCGCAAGGACAAGGACGCCAAGGGCTACTGCACGCTGCGCGCGCAGCAGGAGGACGGCGGCGACGTGGCCCGCAAGGACTTCCGGTTCGACGACCGCTCCGAGCGGATCGACCGCATCCTGTCCCTGCGTACGACGTCCAGGGCCACCAGCGTCGAGCTGCTGGGCTGCACCACCGACGACGGGGCCTCGCGCTGACCGGCGCGCCCCGGCCCTGAACCACCACGTCCGGGCCTGACCTGCGTACTGACCTGCGCACATGCGGTCCCGACGATTTACCTTCTCCCCCTTTTCCTGCGGAATTGTTAGGCTCGTGGTTTCGCCCACCCGTGGAAGCACATGCTTACGGGTAGGGCGATGCTTTGTATTCCCAGTACCGACGAGGAGCACCCTGTGACCCAGACCAGCGAAAACGTCACCTGGCTCACGCAGGAGGCGTACAACCAGCTCAAGGCCGAGCTGGAGTACCTGTCTGGTCCCGCGCGCACGGAAATCGCCGTAAAGATCGCGGCGGCCCGTGAGGAGGGCGACCTGCGCGAGAACGGCGGGTACCACGCCGCCAAGGAGGAGCAGGGCAAGATGGAGCTCCGGGTGCGCCAGCTGACCCAGCTCCTGGAGCACGCGAAGGTCGGCGAGGCGCCTGCCGACGACGGCGTGGTCGAGCCCGGCATGGTCGTGACGATCGCCTTCGACGGCGACCTGGACGACACGATGACCTTCCTGCTCGCCTCCCGCGAGTACGCGAGCTCGGACATCGAGACGTACTCCCCGCAGTCGCCGCTCGGCACCGGCGTGAACGGCAAGCGGATGGGCGACGACGCCGAGTACGAGCTGCCGAACGGCAAGACGGCCACCGTGAAGATCCTCGCGGCGAAGCCGTACACCGGCTGATCCCCCACACCGATGCCAGGAGCCCCCGGCCCGCCGGGGGCTCCTGGCATCGTGCGGCTCGGACGAGCCGGCCCCTCGTGGCCGGATGTCCCCGGGCCACGGGACCCGCCGGTCGCGCGCTCGTCGACCGCGGCGAACGCGCCCGCGACACTCCCGGGCGACGCCTTGCCCGGGGGTGAAGCGTCGCGCCGGGCAAGGCGTCGGAGCAGCGACGGTACGGGTCAGCCCATCACCAGATAGCCCGCGTCCCGCAGGGCCGCCGAGACCTCCGCACAGTGCTCCGGCCCCTTCGTCTCCAGCTGGAGCTCCACCTCGACCTCGGTGAGACCGAGCCGGGGATCGGTCCGCACATGACCGATGTCGAGCACATTGGCGTCGACCACCGAGAGCACACCCAGCAGCGTGGCCAGCGCGCCGGGGCGGTCGGTCAGCCGCAGCCGCAGGCTCAGGTACCGGCCGGCCGCCACCATGCCGTGGGTCAGGACGCGCTGCATCAGCAGCGGGTCCACGTTGCCGCCCGAAAGGAGCGCGACCACCGGCCCGTGGAACGACTCCGGATCGCTCAGCAGCGCCGCGACCGGGCTCGCGCCCGCCGGTTCCACCACGAGCTTCGCGCGCTCCAGGCAGAGCAGCAGCGCACTGGACAGCTCGTCCTCGGAGACCGTACGAACCTCGTCGACCAGCTCCCTGACCAGCTCGAACGGCACGTCGCCGGGGCGTCCCACCTTGATGCCGTCCGCCATCGTGGTCGGCGAATCGATCGACACCGGATGACCCACGGCCAGCGAGGGCGGGTAGCAGGCCGCGCCCGCCGCCTGCACCCCGACGATCCGCACATCGGGCCGGACCGACTTGACCGCCACCGCGATGCCCGCCGCGAGCCCGCCGCCGCCGATCCCCACGACGATGGTCCGCACCTCGGGGCACTGTTCGAGGATCTCCAGGCCCACCGTGCCCTGTCCGGCGATGATGTCCGGATGGTCGAAGGGGTGGATGAAGACCGCACCGGTCTCCTGCGCGTACTCCTGCGCGGCGGCCAGCGTCTCGTCGACGACATGTCCGTGCAGCCGGACCTCGGCCCCGTACTGGCGGGTGGCGGCCACCTTCGGCAGCGGCGCCCCGACCGGCATGAAGACCGTCGACCGTACGCCGAGCAGCGCAGACGCCAGTGCGACACCCTGCGCATGGTTTCCGGCGCTCGCGGCGACGACCCCGGCCGCCCGCTCCACCGGCGACAGCCCCGCGATGCGTACATACGCGCCACGCAGTTTGAACGAGCCGGTCCGCTGCAGGTTCTCGCACTTGAGGTGGACCGGCGCGCCCACCAGGTCGGTCAGGTGGCGGCTGCCTTCCATGGCGGTCATCCTGGCCACGCCCGAGAGCATCTTCTGCGCTCCGCGGACGTCGTCGAGGATCAGCGGGGGAAAGTGGCCGGTCGCGCGGAAGTTCATACGGCAAGTCTTGCAGCTCGGCAGGGCACCGGCCGACGCGTCCCGTCCCCTCCTGGGCCGTTGTCCACGGGTTTGCGCAGCGCTGGTACGCGTTGCCCCGTGGCCGCGTACTCTGTCCCCCACCCATCCGACACCGCACGAAGAGAGCCCCCGGCCATGCCCCCTCAGGACATGACGACAGCTGCGTCTCCTTCCGGGGGCGCCGCCCCCGAACCCACGGGTTCCGACGGCGTCCTCGACGCTCTGCAGCACCAGGTCGCGGTATTCGCCCGCCGTGCCGAGCAGACCCGCCTCGGCGGTGTCGGCCAGGTGCGCAATTCGATGGACCGGGCCGCCTATCTGCTGCTCAACCGGCTGGACCGGGAAGGTCCGATGGGCGTCAAGGCGCTCGCCGCGGGCATGGGGATCGACTCCTCGACCGTGACCCGGCAGGTCGCACCGCTCGTCGACACCGGACTGGTCAAGCGCACCTCGCATCCCGAGGACGGCCGGGCCGTCGTGCTCCAGCTGTCGCCGCGCGGCCAGGCCCGGCTGGACGAGGTCCGCGGCTCCCGCCGCGAGCTCATGACACAGGTGACGGACGGCTGGACGGCCGAGGAGCGCGAGACGTTCTGCGCGCTGCTCACCCGGTTCAACACGTCGCTGGCCGCCCGCCAGACCTCGCACCAGGCGCCTCCGGCCGGCTGACGCGATCGCCCGGCCCGGGCGGACTGCGGCATACCTCTTGACCCGGAGCCCCGCAACGGCTCGGATGTGGACTGTGCGAGAGCGCCAGTCGGGCCGGGAGCGGCGCCGTGCCCAGGAGTTCGAGATGTTCGTCGCGGGCGCGGCCGGCCGCCTGCTGCACACCGCCACGCTGCTCACCGCCGAGCCCGTGCGGCCGCCGGGGGCCAACCCCCGGGCCCAGCGGATGCTGACGGCCGCGCTGGCGAGCACGTACGCGCAGTGGGACCGGCTGCGCGGCGAGGACCCGTACGACCGCACCCGGCGCGAACTCGCCGTCCGGTTCGCCCACGAGGTCTGGCACCACCACCGGCCGCGCGGCGGCCTGCTGGACCCGCTGACGCCGCAGGAGCGCCTCGTCCTCGTCCTGCGGCTGTACGAGGGGGTCGGGGAGGAGCAGACCGCGGCTCTGCTCGGCCTCACGGTGGAACGGGTGCGGGCGGTCTGCAACCGCTCGGTGGCCACCATGCGAGGCACCCGCCGGCCCACGGCCGGGCGGGGCCCGGCCGGCCCGCTGGGGGTCGCGCGGTGAGCCGCAGCGGCGACCGGGAGGACGAGGTCCGGCGCATGCTGGACGGTTCGCATCCGCAGGTGCCCGCCGATCTGGCCCAGCGGGCGTCGCAGCGCGGCGGCAGGCTGCTGCGCCGGCGGCTGTTCGCCCGTCGGCTGATGCTGCTGCTGGCGTGCGCGGCGGTGGTGGCCTTCGCGGTCTGGGCGATGGTGGTACACCCCTGGCAGGTACCTCCGGCCGAGACGACGCCGCTGGAGGGCTGGTGAGCGGCGATAAGGGCCCGAACTATCCTGGAACGTACGGGAATGCGTGACGGTCCCCAGGAGGCTGCCATGACCAGGAAGATCGCCGACTGCCGCAAGCATCCGAGTGTGTCGCACTGCTCGCTCACCATCTCCGGTGAGGAGGAGGAAGTCGTACGGGCCGCGGCGGAGCACGCGGTCTCCGTCCACGAACACACCGACAGCCCGGAACTGCGCGAACAGATCCGGGCGATGCTGGAGGACGAGCAGGTCAACGCCTGACAAGGCCCCGGACGGCCGGGCGGGCCCGAAGACTCGGGCCCGCTCGGATCTTTCGCTCTCCGCCCTAGGGCCTCTCGTTTGGATCATGCCGGGCTCGATCCAAACGAAAGACCCTAGCCGAGCGCCTGCGTGAGGTCGGCCAGCAAGTCGTCGGCGTTCTCGATGCCGACGGAGACACGTACGAGGTCGGCCGGCACCTCCAGCGGGGAGCCCGCCGCCGAGGCGTGCGTCATGCGGCCCGGGTGCTCCACGAGCGACTCGACGCCGCCCAGCGACTCACCGAGGGTGAACAGCTTCGCCCGGTTGCAGACCTGGACCGCGGCCTCCTCGCCGCCCTCGACCCGGAAGGACACCATGCCGCCGAACGCCTTCATCTGCTTGGCGGCGATCTCGTGGCCGGGGTGCTCGGGCAGCCCCGGGTAGAGGACCTGGGTCACCTTGGGGTGCCGGGTGAGCAGATCGGTGACCTTGGTGGCGTTCTCGCTGTGCCGGTCCATGCGGACCGCCAGGGTCTTGATGCCGCGCAGCACCAGCCAGGCGTCGAACGGCCCGGCGACCGCGCCCATCGCGTTCTGGTGGTACGCCAACTCCTCCGCCAGTTCAGGGTCGTTGACGATCAGCGCACCGCCGACGACGTCCGAGTGGCCGCCCATGTACTTGGTGGTGGAGTGCACCACCACATCGGCGCCCAGGGCGAGGGGCTGCTGGAGGTAGGGGCTGGCGAAGGTGTTGTCGACGACCAGGCGCGCGCCCGCGGCACGGGCCACACCGGCGATCGCGGCGATGTCGGTGATGCCGAGCAGCGGGTTGGACGGGGTCTCCACCCAGATCGCCTTGGTGCGCGGGGTGATCGCCGCCCGTACCGCCGCCACGTCCGAGGTGTCGGCGACCGAGAACTCCACGCCCCACCGCGAGACGACCTTCGCGAACAGCCGGAAGGTGCCGCCGTAGGCGTCGTTCGGGATGACAACGTGGTCGCCGGGGGTCAGCAGCGTACGGAGCAGGCAGTCCTCGGCGGCGAGGCCGGAGGCGAAGGCGAGTCCGCGGCGGCCGCCCTCCAGGGCCGCGAGGTTCTCCTCCAGGGCGGTACGGGTCGGGTTGGCGCTGCGGCTGTACTCGTAGCCGCCGCGCAGTCCGCCCACGCCGTCCTGTTTGTACGTGGACACCTGGTAAATGGGCGGAACAACGGCGCCGGTGAGGGGATCGGCGGTGTTTCCCGCGTGGATCGCGAGGGTCTCGAAGCTGTGCTGGTCGCTCATGGGGCCCGAGCGTAGTTCGTCACGAGGGCGCCCACCGGACTACCGGGCCGTCCGGTGACAATGGGGGCATGGAGATTCTCTGGTTCCTGATCGCCCTGTGCATGCTCGCGGCCGTCGTCGGCCCCTTCGTGCTGCGCCGCCGGGGCGGAATCCGGCAGGTCGCGCCGGGTTCCCCGGACGCCGCGGACCCGGATTCCTACGGCTTCGTGCGCCAGGAGGAGCTGGACATCCGGCTGCCGGGCCCGGACCAGGATCTTCTCGATGTGCTCGATGTCGTGCAGCGTTCGCAGGACTGGCGGGCGGCCTCGCAGCTGCTGGCCGGTACGCCCGGGGAGGGCGAGGTCCGGTGGCAGCGGGTGCAGGCGTTCGCCGGCGCCGCCTCGCTGGAGCTGGCGCAGCAGCCCGGGGTCGGTGGTGCGTGGCTGCGCAAGTGGCGGGCCGAGGCGCCGAAGGACGCGGGCGGTGCGGCGGTGCACGCCGAGTTCCTGGTGCAGCAGGCGTGGCGTTCGTCGACCGCGGGGACGGACGACTTCCGGATCATCCTGGAGGAGGCCCGTACGGTCTGCGGCGAGGCGGCCCTGCTGGCGCCGGGCGACCCCGTTCCGTACATCGTCGAGCTGGCCGTCTCCCGCGGACTCGGCTACTCCCACGAGGAGTTCGACCAGCTCTGGGCGAAGGTGATGGACCGGGCCCCGTCCCACATGGGCGCGCACATCGCCGCACTGCACTACTGGTGCGAGAAGTGGCACGGCTCGCGCGAGGAGGCCGACCGCTTCGCCACCGCGGCCGCGGCCCGCGCCCCGCAGGGCTCGCTGCTGGCCGCGCTGCCGCTCTTCGCGGTGTACGAGCACCTGCCCGAGGTCAATCTGGTGCAGGGCTTCTACCGCGGCCTGGTGGTGACCAAGGCGGTCGAGGGCGCCCTGTTCGCGGTGCACGCGGCCCGCCCGGACGACCCGATGCTCGCCCACGTCCGCCATCTCCTCGTCCTCTTCCTCGTCCGGATGGAGCGCTGGTCGGAGGCGATGGCCCAGCTCGTCCACATCGACGGCCATGTGGGCGCCCTGCCGTGGACGCAGGATCCCGACCCGGCCGCCGAGTACACGGTCTACCGGGCGCTGGCGGTGGCCGGCTACGAGGCGAACGGCGGCAACCCGGCGACGCTGCCGCACTAGGGCCTCTCGTTTGGATCATGCCGGGCTCGCGTGCCCCGGTGCCTGATCCGGCCTGATCCAAACGAAAGACCCCAGGTCCTCTCCTTCGGACCGGCCCGGAATCCACGGCACCCCCGCCGCGTTGTACGTACCGCACCCACCCCAGGAGGAGCCCCCGCATGTTCCTGCAACGCCGCACCCCGCAGCTCCCCACCCCGGAGGAGGCCCTGAAGGGCCGCCCCACCCCCGAATTCACCGTCCCGTCCCGCCACACGGTCCTCGGCAACCCCCTGCTGGGCCCGTACCCGGAGGGCCTGGAGGTCGCGGACTTCGCGCTGGGCTGCTTCTGGGGCGCCGAGCGCAAGTTCTGGCAGAAGGACGGCGTCTGGACGACGCTCGCCGGCTACCAGGGCGGCTACACCGAGAACCCCGCGTACGAAGAGGTCTGCTCGGGCCTGACCGGCCACACGGAGGCGGTCCGTGTCGTCTTCGACCCGAAGACCGTCTCGTACGCCGAGCTGCTCAAGCTGTTCTGGGAGTCCCACGACCCGACCCAGGGCTTCCGCCAGGGCAACGACGTGGGCACCCAGTACCGCTCGGCGATCTACACCCACTCCCCCGCGCAGGAGGCCGCGGTGGCGGCCTCCCGCGAGGCGTACCAGAAGGTCCTCACGGCCGCCGGCCACTCCGCGATCACCACGGAGATCCTCCCCGCGGAGGGCCGCACGTTCTGGCCCGCCGAGGGATATCACCAGCAGTACCTCGACAAGAACCCGGCGGGCTACTGCGGTATCGGCGGCACCGGCGTCTCGTGCCCGATCGGGGTGGCACCGGCCGAGGGATGAGCGCCGGGCTCGCACGGGGGCTGGTACGACTCCGGCGGACCCGGCCGGCCCGGCCGCGGCCCCGTCGATTCCTCGGCACCGCAGGCCGGCGGGGCGGGCCCGCCCCGCCGGATATTCGCTTCGCACCGGAACCGTCCCGTGCGAGAGTCGTACGGTGACCGGATCCCACCCTGGCTCTGCCCGCGAACTCGACCTGCTGCGCTGGCAGTTCGACCTCACATGGTCGCTGTTCGAGTACCACCTGGGGCGGCTCGTTCCCGACGACTTCCTGTGGGAACCCGTTGCGGATTGCTGGACGGTGCACCGCGCCGACGACGGCACATGGACAGTGGACTGGGCGGAGACCGAGCCCGACCCCGTTCCTGTGCCGACCATCGGCTGGCTGAGCTGGCACATCGGCTGGTGGTGGAGCGTGGCCGTGGATCACGCCCATGGGAGAACGCCCCGGGAGCGGGCGGACATCGCCTGGCCCGGCCCGGGTGAGCCGACCGTCGAGTGGTTGCGCGGCCTGCGTGAGGACTGGCTGGCGGCGCTGGACCAGCTCACCACTGCCCGTCTGGAGACCGCCGGCCCGTTCCCGTGGCCGGATGATCCCCGGCACACCGTCGCCCACATGGTTGCCTGGGTCAACGCCGAGCTGATGAAGAACGTCGCAGAGATCGGCCAGCTCCGCCTTCAGCGAGCTGTCGGCCGGGTACCGGACCGGACCGGCGCTCCCGCCCCTGTCCGGCCTGCCTAGGCAGCGCCTCTCAGCCGTCGGAGACACCTGGCGGTCGGCGGCAAGTGGATCACGACGAACGCAGCATGACGCGTCGTGGCCGGCGTACGCCACACGCCACGCGCGCCCACCGGCCCACCGGCCCACCGGCCCACCGGACAGGATGAGAGCATGCCCGGGGGAGGTCACCAAGCCCTCGCTCGCCCAGCGACCGACCGGCCTCACCCGCGCCGCCTGGCCCGAGCTGGCCCCGTGCACGTAGGCACGTGAAGCGCACTACACGGGAAGAGAGACACCATGACACGCGAGACCGCGAGTGCCGCGACGAGTCCGGTGTCCTGGGCCGCACGTTTCGCCTGGGGCGCGCTCGGGCTCCTCCTGCTCGCCTGGACGGTCTTCGAGGCGGCGAAGCACACGGGCCTCACCATCCCGTTCGCCGTGATCGGGCTCCTCGCCCCCTTCCTGACCAGACTCGCGCCAAGCTCGACGGCCGTTCGGCACGCGCTGCTCCGGGTCTGGATCCCGCTCGCCGTCATGGTGATCTGCTCCGCCATTCCCGGCCCTGCCGACAACACCGCCGCGCCCTTCACCTTCGGGATGGCCTGGCTGACCCATATCGCGCTGTGGCGCGCTCTGGGAAACGGGCACACTCCGTCAGGCCTTCCCGCGCGAGGGCCGGTCGGGGGCTGAAGGAGGAGCGAGCGGCGGCCGCTCGTGGAGCGGATGCGCCGGTCGCAACCCGGCCGTGCGGGACGCTGCGCGCCTTCACGTCAAGCAAGCCACCCTCATGATTCCTCGAAGGTGACCCGCTTTGGGCCAACACAATCCCGCCACCACCGTCCCGCCCGCTTGAGAGCAAGTGGCATTGCGCAGCGAAACGGCGATTTTCAGACTATTTCATCAGTCAGTCGGGATATCCTCTGGCCACCACCTCGCACCCCAGGTCTGAGGACAGACTTTTGGCCATGCCTTGCACGTCGATCAGATCCAGCGGAAGAGAAGCTCCCCCGATGTCCAGCGAAGGCCGCAGCACTCCTGCCACCCCGTCCGGGCCGCCCTGGTTCATGGCCAATGAGCTTCTCGCGTTCGTCGTCGAGTTGGCCGCGTTGGCCGCTCTGGCCTGGTGGGGGTTCGCCACCGGGGACGGTGTGGCTGCCCGGCTGCTGCTGGGGATCGGGGCGCCCGTTGTCGCCGCCGTGGTCTGGGGGATGTTCGCCGCTCCTCGCGCTCGCTTCCGGCCGCCGCTCGTGGGGGTCCTGGTGGTCAAGACGGTGGTGCTCGGCAGTGGTGTGTACGCGGTCCACGCCGTTGGTCATCCGGTGGCGGCGGTGTTCTTCGCAGTGGTGGTGGTCGCGAACACGGGGCTGGCGGAGACCTTTCGGCGTCGCGCGGTGCCGACGGCCTGACGTTCATGACTGTGGCCCGGCCACGCGAGGCGGCCGGGCCACAGTCACATCAGGGTCCCGGATCAGATCAGGCCCTGGGCCAGCATCGCGTCCGCGACCAGTTCGAAGCCGGCGATGTTGGCGCCGACCACGTAGTTGCCGGGGCTGCCGTAGCGCTCCGCGGTGGTGTAGCAGGAGTCGTGGATGTGGCGCATGATCTCCGCGAGGCGCTCCTCGGTGTGGGAGAAGGTCCAGGAGTCGCGGGAGGCGTTCTGCTGCATCTCCAGGGCGCTGGTGGCCACGCCGCCCGCGTTGGCGGCCTTGCCGGGGGCGAAGGCGACGCCCGCCTCCTGGAGGACGCGTACGGCCTCCGGCGTGGTGGGCATGTTGGCGCCCTCGGCGACCGCCTTCACGCCGTTGCGCACCAGGGCCACCGCGTCGGCCTCGTGGAGCTCGTTCTGGGTGGCGCAGGGCAGGGCCACGTCGCAGGGTACGTTCCAGACGCCGGTGCCGGGGACGTACTTGACGTGCTCGCCGCGGCGTTCCGCGTACTCGGAGACACGGCCTCGGCCGGCCTCCTTGATCTCCTTGAGGAGGGCGAGGTCGATGCCCTTCTCGTCCACGACGTAGCCGGTGGAGTCGGAGCAGGTCACCACGGTCGCGCCGAGCTGCTGGGCCTTCTCGATCGCGTAGATCGCGACATTGCCCGAGCCGGAGACGACGATGCGCTGGCCGTCGAGGGATTCGCCGCGGCTGCGCAGCATCTCGGCGGTGAACAGGACACAGCCGTAGCCGGTCGCCTCGGTGCGCGCCTGGGCACCGCCCCAGCCGAGGCCCTTTCCGGTGAGCACACCGGACTCGTAGCGGTTGGTGATCCGCTTGTACTGGCCGAACAGGTAGCCGATCTCGCGGCCGCCGACGCCGATGTCACCGGCGGGGACATCGGTGTACTCGCCGAGGTGACGGTGGAGTTCGGTCATGAACGACTGGCAGAACCGCATGATCTCGGCGTCCGAGCGGCCCTTCGGGTCGAAGTCCGCGCCACCCTTGCCGCCGCCGATGGGCATGCCGGTGAGCGCGTTCTTGAAGATCTGCTCGAAGCCGAGGAACTTCACGATGCCGAGGTTGACCGAGGGGTGGAAGCGCAGGCCGCCCTTGTACGGTCCGAGCGAGCTGCTGAACTCGACCCGGAAGCCGCGGTTCACGTGGATGTCGCCGGAGTCGTCCGACCACGGCACCCGGAAGATGAGCTGGCGCTCGGGCTCGCAGACGCGCTCGATGATCCTGGCGTCCACGAACTCCGGCCGCTTCTCGAGGACCGGGCCGAGGGTCTCCAGGACTTCGCGTACCGCCTGGTGGAATTCGTTCTCGCCCTGGTTGCGCCGGAGGATCTCGGCGTAGAGCGGCTCGATGACGCTGTTCCCGGTGCCGTGCGGGGTGACGGAGTCAGGGGTGGTCTGCATCTGATCAAGACCTTCCGTGGGTAGGCAACGCGCGCGAAGGTGCCCCCCGTCCCGAGGGGCACCAGCGGTCCCCCTCCCCATTGAGGGCGTCGCCCAGACATCGCACGCTCTGCGGCTCACGGAAGCGACGTACAGAACCGTTGTGGCCCACCCATTGTCCCAGTCGCCCCGGAGGTTCTTTCAACGGGACCCCGCGCGATGGGCGCGGCCCTCACGCGCGCGCCTCGCGGCGCAGCATCCACAACCCCACTCCGGACCCGATGACGACCAGCCCCGAGACCACGCTCAGCACGATGTGCAGAGCGTTGTTCTCCAGCAGGTTGAGCGAGAGGTTCGCGGCGAGCGCGGCGCAGAGCACGAACCAGAGCAGTGCCTTCATGGGGTTCCTCCGTGTGGGTGACCAGGTGATGTCTCCATTCTGTTGGCGGAAGGCCGCCACCACGAGGGGCCGGTCACCCGGGCCCGTGGTGTAGCTGGCTACACCACGGGCCCGGGTGACCGGAGGCGGCACCCATGTCCGGATTGCCCCACTAGGGTTTGCCGGGTGGGGATCACCGAGGGCACCGGGACGCGCGAGAAGGAACGCGACCGGGAGGAGGGGCGAGCCTCCATCGGTGCGGCCGAGCACCCGGCGCGGTGGTGGGTGCCGGGGATCGCGGTGCTCGTCGTCGTGCCGCTGTACCTGCTGTGGGCGCTGGTGCTGGCCACCGGCGGCGGTGATCTGGCGGCGCAGCTCGCCTGGGCCGGCTTCGCCTCCCGGCATCCGGGGTCCGCGTACAACCTCTCCTGGTACGGAGGGACGCACACCGCCAACTACAGCCTGCTGACGCCGCCGCTCATGGCGGCGCTCGGGGTACGGACGGTGACCGTCGCCGCCGGTCTCTGCGGGTCGTGGGCGCTGGGGCGGCTCTGTGTACGCAGCGGGGTGCGGTGGCCGGGCGCGGTCGCGGTGCTGGGTTCGCTGACGCTCTGGTGCAATGTCGCGTCCGGGCGCACCACGTTCGCGCTGGGTGTCGCGATCGGACTGGTCGCGCTGGTGTGCGTACGGCGGCGCGCGGGCATCGCGGCGGGCTGCGCCGCGTTGGCGACGGCGGCGAGTCCGGTGGCGGGGCTGTTCCTGGTGGTGGCGGGCGCGGCGTACGGGCTGGACCGGCAGTGGCGGCGGGCGACCGGGCTCGTGGTGCCGCCGTTCGTGGTGGTGGCCGCGACGACACTGGTGTTCCCGTTCACGGGTGAACAGCCCATGGCGGCGGGCAAGTTGTGGATGCCGTTGGCGGTCTGCGCGGCGCTGTGCCTCGCGGCGCCGCGCGAGGGTGGCTGGCGGGTGGTCCGGTTCGCGGGCGCGGTGTACGCGGTCGGCGTCGTCCTGACCTTCCTGGTCGCCTCGCCCATCGGGACGAACGTGGAGCGGCTGGTGGGGGTGGCGGGCCCGCCCGTGCTGCTGGCTGCGCTGGCGGCCGTCGCACCCCGGTGGGCGCGGGGCGGGGCACCGGGGCGGGTGCAGGCCCTGCTGCTGGCCGGGATGCTGGTGTACAACACGGGCTGGCTGATCGACAAGACCGATGACGATCTGCGGGTCTCCGGCTCCGTGCCCGCCTGGGCGGAGCACACCGACGGTGTGGTCGCCGAGCTGCGCCGGCTGGGCGCCGAGCGGACGCGGGTGGAGGTCGTACCGGCCCGCAACCACCGCGAGGCGACCGCGCTCGCCCCGTACGTGAACATGGCGCGCGGCTGGAACCGGCAGCTCGATGTGGAGCGCGGCCGGCTGTTCTACGAGGGGACGCCGGCCCCGGCGGCGTACCGGGCCTGGCTGGACCGGTGGGGCGTGGGCCTGGTCGTGCTGCACAGCGGCAGGCCGGACGGGCCGGCCGAGGCGGAGGCGGAGATCGTCCGGCGCGGCGCCGACTGGCTGGAGCCGGTGTGGCAGGACGCCGGGTGGCGGATCTACCGGGTGCGCGAGCCCGTACCGCTGGTCTCCGCGCCGGGCTCCGTCGTACGCGGGGACGATGCCTCCCTGGTGGTACGGGTGCCCGCCGCCGGGTCGGTGACGGTACGGATCGCCTACTCGCCGTGGCTTCGGGCGGCCGGCGGCGGGTGCCTGCGGCAGGACGGCGAGTGGACGCGGCTGACGGTGGAGCGGGGCGGGGAGTACCGGCTCGATTCGCACTACCGGCTGTGGCCGTTCGGAGCCTGCTGACGGGACGGGCGGGGCGGGTTGGGCGGGCGGGGCCCAAGGGCCCCCGGGGCGGGAGCGGCCGGGGCGGAGGGGATCTCCACCCGGGCTCAGTCCGTGATGCCCAGGTCCTGGCGCATCAGCTGCCGCATCGTGTCGAGGCAGGGGTCGGCCGCCTTCAGGTCCTCCAGGGCCTGCTCGACGTTCTCGCCGTCGCGGGTCACGCCCCGGTCCAGGCGTTTGACGACGGCGTCACCGGCGGCGAGCACCCGGTTGAGGTCGCGGGAGGCCTGCAGTATCCGTTCGGGGACGATCATCTGCGCCTCGGCGTAGCGGTCGCGGTGGTCGAGGCGGGCCTCTTCGAGCTGGTTGCGTTCCTGCTCCGTGTAGACGTCGTCGCGGATGCGGTGCAGGGCGTCCTTGAGGAGGGTGTGGAACTGCCGGGACGCCCGGTTCATGGCCGTGTACTGGGTGCGCCGCTCCTCGAACGTCCGCCGCTCGTCCGCCAGTCGGGTCTCCTCGGTGCGCTGGCGTACGGTCAGCCGCTGTACGAACACCGGGGCGAGGAGGGTGCCGAGCACCCCGACGACTGCGGTGATCATGGCGGTGATGGCGGCGGTCATGGCTGCGAGACTAGGCCCTGTCGTCGAACTGCCGTCTGCCGCACGGCGTCCGGGCGACGACGGCAGTTCGACGACAGGGCCCGGTGGGGCCGCCGCGCGGCGTACGTGCGGTTCCCGGGCACGTGGTGACGGCACATCAGACATGATGCTGTCATGACAATTCCACGGGGGACGAGACGTACCCGGAACCTCTCCGGATCACCTCTGCCGACGGCCCTGCCGGCCCTCCCGCCCGCACCCTGGAACCCGCCCGCGCCGCGCGTCCCGCCGCGTGCGGGCGACATGCGCCGCTATCTCGCCGTCGGCCTCGACTGCTACCTCTGCCTGGTCACGGTCGGCCTTCTGGCCCGGCCGTACGTGGACACGGCCGGGGTCGCCGAGGCGGCCGGCCTGCTGCTCGGCCCGGCGCTCGTGTTCTCGTTCCTCAACCACGTGGTCCTCACCGCGCTCACCGGGGCCGGCGCGGGCAAGCTGATCATGGGGATACGGGTGGTCAGACTGCCCGACGCCGGGCGCCCGGGGCCCTGGCCGCTGCTGCTGCGCTGGCTGTACGGGCTCTGCCGGCTGCCGCTGCAGCCCTGGTACGCACTGCGCTCGCTCCTCTCGGGCCCCGGTGTCCTGCCCCGCACCACGCTCCGGAACGGCGGGGCCGGTGAGCTGCGCGCCGATCCGCTGGGCCTGCGCCTGGTCCGCCGCAGCGACCTCACCGCCCACCGGACCGCCACCGTGGCCGCCCACCGCTGAGGCCGGCCCCAAAGCCGCCCGGCGGGGCCCGTGAGCCCGCTCCCCGGATACCTCACGTCCTGTATCGAGCCGTCGCGTTCTCCGTGTCGGCGGCCCTGACCCCATGAGAGAGCTCACGAACGCCGGAGGCGGCGGCACCTCGGATCCGAGGGGATCCGGGTGCCGCCGCCTCCGTACGGGGTTCGGGCCGCGCCGGGGATGGACGCGTGGGTCGGGTCAGGCCGCGGAGCCCGCCGTCCACTCCGCCCAGTTCATGTTCCAGCCGTTGAGGCCGTTGTCGGGGGTGATGGTCTTGTCCGGGGAGTTCTTGACGATGACCACGTCGCCGACGATGGAGTTGTTGTAGAACCAGGCGGCGGGCTGGTTGGCGTCGCCCGCGCCCTTCACGTCGGCGAGGCCGACGCAGCCGTGGCTGGTGTTGGCGCTGCCGAAGATCGACCGCGCGCCCCAGTAGTTGCCGTGGATGAAGGTGCCCGAGGTGGACAGCCGCATGGCGTGCGGCACGTCCTTGATGTCGTACTCGCCCTTGCCGTCGTCGTCGGTGAAGCCGACCGTCGCACCGTTCATCCGGGTCTCCTTGAACTTCTCGGAGATCACCATCTGCCCGTTGTACGTCGGGTTGGCGGAGGAGCCGGAAGAGATCGGGATGGTCTTGATCGTCTTGCCGTCCTGGGTGACGGTCATCATCTTCGTGTTGGCGTCGACCGTCGAGACCTGGTTGCGGCCGACCTTGAAGGTGACCGTCTTCTGCTGCACGCCGAAGACGCCGTCCGCGCCCTCGACGCCGTCCAGCGCCAGCTTCAGCGTGACGGTGGAGCCGCCCTGCCAGTAGTTCTCCGGGCGCAGGTCGAGACGCTGCGAGTTGAACCAGTGACCGACGACCTGCTGGCCGCTGCTGGACGTCACGGTGATACCGGCCTGGACGGCCTTCTTGTCCGTGATCGCCTTGTTGAAGTTGATCGAGACCGGCATGCCGACGCCGACGGTGGAGCCGTCCTCCGGGGTGAAGTTCCCGATGAAGCTGTTGGCGGGCGAGACGGTGGTGAAGGAGGAATTCTCGTGCGCCTCGCGGCCCTTGGAGTCCTTCGCCGTCGCGCTGATCTTGTACGTGGTCGAGCGCTCCAGCTGGACGTCCGGCTTCCAGCTCGTGCCGTCGGCGGCGAGCGTGCCCTTGACCGTGTCCCCGGCCGCCGTGGCCATGGTGACCTCGGACAGCTTGCCCTTGGTGACGGTGACCTTGGCGTCGTTGTTGATGCTCGCGTTGGTCGCGCCGTTCTTCGGCGAGATCGCTATCTGCGCTTCCGAGGCGTCCTGGGCCGCGGCCTTGTCGACCTCGGCCGCCTGCGACTTCTTCGAGCCCTCGGCACTGCTGTCCCCGCCGTCGTTGCAGGCAGTGAGCACCAGAACGCCGCCGAGCAGTGCGGACGCGGCCATCAGGCCCCTGCGCCGCTTGCTGTCCGTCATCACACGCTTCTCCATCGTTGCCGAATCCCCAAAGAACCCCGAGCGAAGCCGCCGTCGACCGGCGAAACCCGTCAATGGTCCTAGAACCCATGGAAAGGGTCCTCAGTTCCACATCCACGAAAGATGTGGGGAACAACACTCATCGACGCGTCCGCGGTTGCGGTGGTTCCCGACGCCGGTCACGTAGGGGCGACCGGCGAACGACACGGCCCCGGACCGCGTACGAAACGGTCCGGGGCCGGTGTTCACCAGCTGCTGGTCCCGCCGCTCGCGGCGACGCGACCGTCGTCGTCCTCACCCATTGTGCGGGACGCCGCCACCGCTCCCCGCGTCGTCGTCCTCGTCCTCTTCGCCGTCCTCGTCATCGAGGTCCCAGGCGTCCGGGTCGTCGGGGTCGTAGTCGACGCTCTCGCTGCTCCAGGAGGCCTGCGCGAGCTCTACCCCAGGCACCTCGCTGACCAGGTCGAACGGGTCGATGAGGGAGGCG
The DNA here is from genome assembly GCF_045040875.1 of Streptomyces sp. NBC_00012. NCBI lineage: Bacteria > Bacillati > Actinomycetota > Actinomycetes > Kitasatosporales > Streptomycetaceae > Streptomyces > Streptomyces sp. NBC_00012. Next base: position 3,404,121 of record NZ_CP108309.1, read on the forward strand.
AGGGCCTCCGCGCCGTCCTCCCGTACGGCGTCCTCGGCGTGCGTGCGTTCCTCGGCGGACTCGCCGCCCGGCTCCCCGTACTCGGCGGCGATCGACTCCAGGGCGGTGCCGCTGAGGGCGGCGGGGTCGGTGATCTCCAGCACCATTTCAACTCGAAGTCGAACAAAGCGTGATGTCTCAGAAGTGCTCATGTGCCGGAGCGTAAGCTCCCCGAACTCCCGGCTTTCCCACGACCCGCTGCTTTCACTAGCATCGGTGCACATGACTGAGACCGGCCGGCAGTTTGCCGGTCGGTCCAACTCACGGCCGTGACAAGGGGATCGATTCCGTGGTCATCGCTCGCCGCCCGCTCCTGACCGCCACCGCCGCGGGCACGTTGCTGGCCGCCCTGTGGTTCGTACCGTCCGCCAACGCGACGGACGGACCGGCCGGCCCGTCGGGCGCCAGGAGCGGACCGACCACCACCACCACCACCGCCGCCGCCGAGGACACCGCGGCCGGTCCGAGGCTGGCCGAAACGGGGACCGGCATCGACACCACCCCGTATCTGATCGGCGGCGTCGCGTTCCTGGGCATCGGCGCGGCGTTCGTCTCCCACTCGGCACGCCGCACCGAAACCCTGCCCGCCCGATAACCGGGACAGCCCTCAGTTCAGCGGTCCGGTCACCGGCTCGACCGCCGCGACCAGCTTCCCCGCGCGTACGAACGCGTCCGCCGCGGCCAGGTCCGGCGACAGGAAGCGGTCCGGTCCCGGGCCCTCGACGCCCGCGGCGCGCAGCGCCTCGATGGCGGCCTGCGAGGCGGGCGCGGGGGTGAGGCCCCCGGCGGCGCGCAGCTCGATGGCGCGGGTCGCCGCGTAGAGCTCCACGGCGACGATCCGGGCGAGGTTGTCGACGGCGGTACGGAGCTTGCGCGCCGCCGACCAGCCCATGGAGACGTGGTCCTCCTGCATCGCGGAGGACGGGATCGAGTCGGCCGAGGCGGGCACCGCGAGCCGCTTCATCTCGCTGACCAGGGCGGCCTGGGTGTACTGGGCGATCATCAGGCCCGAGTCCACCCCGGCGTCGTCGGCGAGGAACGGCGGCAGCCCGTGCGAGCGGTTCTTGTCCAGCAGCCGGTCGGTGCGGCGCTCGGTGATGGAGCCGAGGTCGGCCGCGACGATCGCCAGGAAGTCGAGTACGTACGCGACGGGGGCGCCGTGGAAGTTGCCGTTGGACTCGACCCGGCCGTCGGGCAGCACGACGGGGTTGTCGACCGCGGAGGCCAGCTCGCGGGCCGCGACGATCCCGGCGTAGTCGAGGGTGTCCCGTCCCGCGCCGTTGACCTGGGGGGCGCAGCGCACCGAGTAGGCGTCCTGCACGCGGGGCGCGTCGTCCTGATGGTGGCCGGTGAGGCCTGATCCGGCGAGCACCCGCAGCATGTTGTCGGCGCTGACGCCCTGGCCCGGGTGCGGGCGGATGGCGTGCAGCTCCGGGGCGAGCACCTTGTCCGTGCCGAGCAGCGCCTCCAGGGAGAGCGCGGCGGTGATGTCGGCGGAGGTGTAGAGGGTCTTCAGGTCGGCCAGGGCCATGACGAGCATGCCGAGCATCCCGTCGGTGCCGTTGAGGAGGGCGAGGCCCTCCTTCTCGCGCAGCTCGACCGGGGTGATGCCGTGGGTGGCGAGCAGTTCGCCGGCCGGGCGCACGGTGCCGTCGGGGCCCTCCGCGTCGCCCTCGCCCATCAGCGTCAGGGCGCAGTGGGAGAGCGGGGCCAGGTCGCCGGAGCAGCCGAGCGAGCCGTACTCGTGGACGACGGGCGTGATGCCCGCGTTGAGGACGTCGGCCATGGTCTGCGCGACCTCGGGGCGTACGCCGGTGTGTCCGGAGGCGACCGTCTTCAGCCGCAGGAACATCAGCGCGCGGACGACCTCGCGCTCGACGCGCGGGCCCATGCCGGCGGCGTGCGAGCGGACGATGTTGCGCTGGAGCTGTGCGCGGAGGTCCTGGCTGATGTGCCGGCTGGCCAGTGCCCCGAATCCGGTGGAGACGCCGTAGACCGGCTCCGGCTTGGCGGCGAGCGCGTCCACGATCTCGCGGGCGGCGACGAGCGCTCCGACGGCGGCTGCGGAGAGCTCGACGCGGGCGTTGCCGCGGGCCACGGCGATGACGTCCTGAGCGGTGGTACCGGACGTCCCCACCACGACTGTGTGCATATCCATATTCAGAATCGTACGGACTGAATCCCTTCATGTCACTAGCCATGCCATCAGTCATGTCACCAGCGATCCGACGATTGACCCCTTACCTGTCGGCCCGGCGCTCAGGGCCGGCTGCCGCGCAGGTGGCGGCGGTCGTGCGCAGACCTGGGCGGCGAGTCGGCCAGCCGGAGCACCTCGTCGTCGCGCCCCGCCACCACGGGCTTGACCGAACGGGCCGCCTTCGCCCGGTACTGGGCCGCGTCCGCCAGCCGGAACAGCCGCCGCGCCGACACCACCGGGCCGATCGGGTCACCGGTCGACGCGATCCCGCACGCCACCCCGTCCCCCAGCTCCAACTCGGCTGCCCGCTCGCAGAGTTCGATGGCCACCCGGACCACGTCGTCGGCCTCCGGGCCCAGCGTGAGCAGACAGAACTCATCGCCGCCGAGCCGCGCCGCGAGCGCACCGGGCAGCATGGCACCACAGCGGGACAACACCGAGCCGAAACGTTCCAGCAGGCGATCGCCGACCGCGTGGCCATGGGTGTCGTTGACCTGTTTCAGCCCATTGAGGTCGCAGACGACCAGGCTGACCACCGCCCCGTCCGCCCGGTGCCGCTCCACCGCCTCGTCGAGCCGCACGTCGACGGCGCGGCGGTTGGCCAGACCGGTGAGCGGATCGGTGAAGGCGAGCTTGCGGACCTCTTCGAGCCGCTCGCTCTGGGAGATCCCCGCGGCGACGACCGCGGCCAGCACGGTCGCGAAGTCCGCGTCCTCCCGCCCGAAGACCGGCGCCCCCACCGGGCGGGCCACATACAGCTCGCCCCAGGCCCGTCCGTGCAGCACGATCGGCGCGACCACGCAGCAGCCGCGGCCGCGCCGGCGCAGGGCGGCCACCCGCTCCTGGCCGTACCCGCTCCCGTACTCCCGCACCCCCGCACCGGCACCCACGTCCGCGTCCGCCGCGCCATCGGCGGTCTCCACCCAGGCGTCCGGCTCACCGCCCCCGGCCCACCGTTCGTGCAGGAACTCGGCGATCTCCGGGAACTGGTGGACCGGATACGCCTCCGCCTCGGGGAACTCCTCCTCCCCCTCGGCCCGTTCACCCGCGTTCACCAGCACCCGCAGCTGCCCGCGACCGCGCTCCCACACGGAGAGCGCGGCGAAGCTGCCGCCCAGCGCCTCGCACGCCCCCAGCGCAGCCGCTCGCCACGACCCCCGCGGGGTGTGTGCCGCCGCCATCGTCTGCGCAAGCGAAACCACGGCCCGCAGCCGTGCATCATCACCACCCATCGCTACAGCTTATGTAGATTGTGGTGATTTGATCAGTTTGGGGTGCGGATTGCCTTCACTGCGTGTCTGTTCGGCAGCAGGCGGTCACGCCGTGTCACTCGCCGGGCCAGTTCGGCTTCCGCTTCTCGTTGAACGCGGCCACACCCTCTGCCCGGTCGCCGGAGAAGGCCACCGACCGCCAGGCAGCGTCCTCGACTTCGAGACCGGCCCGCAGATCGAGGCCGTGCCCCAGTCGCAGCGCCCGCTTCGCGGCCCGCAGCCCCACCGGGGAGTTGGCCGCGATCCTGCCCGCGAGCGCCAGCGCGGCCTCCCTGTCCTGGCCGGCCTCCACCAGTTCGTCGACCAGCCCTTGGCCGAGCGCCTCGGCCGCCTCCACCCGCCGGGCCGTGAAGACCAGCCCGGCGGCGCGCGCCGCACCGATCCGCCGCGGCAGCAACTGCGTACCGCCGCCGCCCGGGATGACACCGACCGACACCTCGGGCAGGCCGACCACGGCCGTGCGGTCGGCGACGATCAGGTCGCAGGACAGGGCCAGCTCGAACCCGCCGCCGAGCGCGAAGCCGTGCACGGCGGCGATGGTCGGCATCGGCAGTTCGAGCACCCCGGTGTACGCGGCGCGGGCGGTCGGACGCTGGCGCAGCAGTTCGGCGTCGGTGAAGGAGTTCCGCTCCTTCAGGTCGGCGCCCACGCAGAAGGCCCGCTCGTGGCTGGAGGTGAGGACGGTGACCCGTACGCCGGGGTCGACGGCGAGCGCGGCGCAGGCGGCGGCGATCGAGCGGGCCATGTCGGTGGACACGGCGTTCATCGCCTTGGGCCGGTCGAGCACCAGCTCGGCGACGTGTTCCTGCCCCTCGTGGACGCGTACGGCGACGAATTCCCCGAACCGCTGCTCGGACGTGACGGTCATGACTGCACCCCTCCGGTTAACGATCGTTACCGGAGAGATCCTATGGCGCGGCCCGGACGGCGGTCAGGGGTGCGTCCGGCGCCGTCTTGCCGAAAGAGCCGGGCTTCGGGAAGGGCTGGGCTCCGGGATGTACCGGGCTCAGGAGGTGCCGCGGCGGGCCAGCAGCCAGGGCTCCACCACACCGAGCCCGCGCACCGGGCGCTGCCACATCGGCTGGAGCCCGTAGCGGTACTTGGGCACGGCGGCCGGCTCCACGCCTTCCTGGCGCTCCTTCTCGGCCGCCGCAGCCTCTTCCGCCACCTGTGCCTCGGAGGCCGGGGCGTCGCCGGTACGGGTCAGCTCCTCCGCGAACGCCCCGTCCACCAGCACGGCGTCCTTCGGCGCTATCGACGTCAGTCGGCTGGCGAGGTTCACCGTCGTACCGAAGACATCGCCCATCCGGGTGGTGACCGTGCCGAACGCGATGCCCACGCGGAGCGCCGGCATGGTCTCGTCCTGGGTCATCGCCTCGATCAGGCGCAGCGCGATCTCGGCCGCGGTGCCCGCGTCGTCGGCGGCGAAGAGGACCTCGTCGCCGAGGGTCTTGATGAGGCGGCCGCCGTGCGCGGCCACCAGGTCGGCCGAGGTGGTCTCGAAGGCCTCGACCAGCTCGCCGAGCTCCTCCTCCTCCAGCCGCCGGGTCAGACGGGTGAACCCGACGAGGTCGGCGAAGCCGACGGCCAGGCGGCGGTCGACCATCTCCTCGTCGTCGGCGGCCTGCACGACCCGCCCGGTGGCGGCGGCCAGCTGGCGCCGCCACACGTAGACCAGGAACTCCTGAAGCTCCGGAAGGAGCAGCTCCACCAGCGGGTAGGTGACCTCGGTACGGGTCATTCCGGGCTCGGGCGGCTCGGTCAGCCCCTCCAGGAAGGAATCGATCTGCCACTCCGCCAGCCGGGCGGTGGTCTGCCCGGTGGACCGGGCCACCTGGATCGCCATCGGCTCGCTGAGCAGCCCCGCCTCGACGAGACCGGCGAGCCGGCGCAGCGCCAGCACATCGGCCTCGGTGAGCGCCTTGGCCTGCCCGATGTCGGCGAAGCCCATGGCCCGCCAGAACCGGGAGGCCAGATCCATCGAGACACCGGCGGTACGGGCCGCCTGGAACGGCGTGTAGCGACGGTCGGCCCCCAGGATCAGCTGTTCCAGCCGGATCGCGAGGGGGTCGTCGGTCGGTTCCACCGTATGGTCGACCTCGTGATGCGGTGTCGCGTGGACCGAGGGTTCCGACGGGGGCTGTGTGCCCGCACCGGAGGTCGTGTCGTCGACGGTCACCAGCCGCCTCCTGCCCGTTCCCTGCGCACTGCCCTGCCGATCTGTCGGTGGATCGCCTCAACGATACGGCAGGTGTGCCGTGGCTCACGCCCCTATGGCACCCGGGAATGTTCCTGGGTGAGCCGGGGGGCGTGGGTGGTAGCGGCCGGTGGGTGGTTTCCACGAAGGCACGGTTTTCAAGCCCCGGCGCCACCCGGAACGATCCCCGCGCGAGCCGGGGGGGCTCCGCGCGGGCAGGCGCCTCCGCCTCAGACCAAACCGCCCCCCACGCCTCGCAAGTGCACGATGTCGCCGGCCGACACCGGTTCCCGGAGGCCGTCCTCGGTGGACAGGATCAGGCGGCCGTCGCCGTCGATCGCCACGGCCTCGGCGACGACGGTGCGGTCGCCGGGCAGCTGGGCCCGTACTGTCCGGCCGAGCGTCGCGCAGCCCGCCGCGTACGCCTCCTGGAGGCCGCTCGCCGCCGCGTCGCCCTTCGCCGTGCGCCACTGGCCGTACCAGTGCTCCAGCGAGCGCAGCACGCCCCGCAGCAGCGTCTCGCGGTCGGTGGACACGGCACCGGCCAGGGCCAGCGAGGCGGCCGTGGGGGCGGGCAGCTCATCGGCGCGCAGGGAGACGTTGAGGCCCATGCCGACGACGACGCCGTCCCCGGCGCGCTCGGCCAGGATGCCGCCCGCCTTGCGCTCCGCGCCCTCCACCGTGACCAGGAGGTCGTTGGGCCACTTCAGGGCCGTGTCGACGCCCGCGGCCTTCGCCAGGCCGGTCGCCGCGGCGACGCCGGTGAGCAGCGGCAGCCAGCCCCACCGTTCGGCGGGGACATCGCCCGGCTCCAGGTAGACGGAGAAGAACAGGCCCGAACGGGCCGGAGCCGTCCAGGTGCGATCGAGGCGGCCGCGGCCAGCGGTCTGTTCCTCGGCGACCAGCACGGTTCCTTCGTCGAGCCCGGCCGCCGCTCGCCGGACGAGCTCCGAGTTGGTGGACCCGATGGTCTCCACGACGTCGAGCGAGGTCCACAGCCCGCCCGGCCGCAGCAGTCCGCGGCGCAGCGCGGGGACGTTGAGGGGCGGTCGGTCCAGGTCCGACCAACGGCTCTGTGGCGCATCCGAAGGTGTCATGCAAGCCAGACTAGGTGTGGCAAACGACGCACTGCCGAACCGTATCCGCGCCGATACGCTACGGATCAGTAGGTGTTTCAGTACCTGATCAGCAGCACAGTCGTCCCCGTGACCAGGCAGGGAGCCGCCACCCGATGTCCGAGCCGGAAGAGACCGACATCCACACCACCGCGGGCAAGATCGCAGACCTGCAGCGCCGTATCGACGAGGCGACGCACGCGGGCTCCGCGCGCGCGGTCGAGAAGCAGCACGCCAAGGGCAAGTTGACCGCACGCGAACGGGTCGAACTGCTGCTCGACGAGGGTTCCTTCGTGGAGCTCGACGAATTCGCCCGGCACCGCTCGACCAACTTCGGCATCGAGAAGAACCGCCCGTACGGAGACGGCGTCGTCACCGGTTACGGCACGGTCGACGGCCGCCCCGTCTGCGTGTACTCGCAGGACTTCACCATCTTCGGCGGCTCGCTCGGCGAGGTCTACGGTGAGAAAATCGTCAAGGTGATGGACTTCGCGCTGAAGACCGGATGCCCGGTCATCGGCATCAACGACGGCGGTGGCGCCCGGATCCAGGAGGGCGTGGCCGCGCTCGGGCTGTTCGCCGAGATCTTCCGCCGCAACGTGCACGCCTCGGGCGTCGTGCCGCAGATCTCGCTGATCGTCGGGCCGTGCGCGGGCGGCGCGGTCTACTCCCCCGCGATCACCGACTTCACGGTCATGGTCGACCAGACCTCGCACATGTTCATCACCGGCCCCGACGTCATCAAGACGGTCACCGGTGAGGACGTCGGCTTCGAGGAGCTCGGCGGCGCCCGCACCCACAACACCACCTCCGGTGTGGCGCACCACATGGCGGGCGACGAGAAGGACGCCATCGAGTACGTCAAGTCGCTGCTGTCGTACCTGCCTTCGAACAACCTGTCCGAGGCGCCCGCCTTCCCCGAGACGGCGGACCTCGCCACCACGGACGAGGACCGCGAGCTCGACACCCTCATCCCGGACTCGGCGAACCAGCCGTACGACATGCACTCCGCCATCGAGCACGTGCTGGACGACGGTGAGTTCCTGGAGACCCAGGCCCTGTTCGCGCCGAACATCATCACCGGCTTCGGGCGCGTCGAGGGCTACCCGGTCGGCATCGTCGCCAACCAGCCGATGCAGTTCGCCGGCTGCCTGGACATCAACGCGAGCGAGAAGGCCGCGCGCTTCGTCCGCACCTGCGACGCCTTCAACGTGCCCGTGCTGACCTTCGTCGACGTCCCCGGCTTCCTGCCCGGCGTCGACCAGGAGTACGGCGGCATCATCCGCCGCGGCGCCAAGCTGATCTACGCCTACGCCGAGGCGACCGTCCCGCTGATCACGGTGATCACCCGCAAGGCGTTCGGCGGCGCGTACGACGTCATGGGCTCCAAGCACCTCGGCGCCGACATCAACCTCGCCTGGCCGACCGCGCAGATCGCGGTGATGGGCGCGCAGGGTGCGGTGAACATCCTGCACCGCCGGACGATCGCCGCCGCCGAGGATCAGGACGCCACCCGTGCCGAGCTGATCGCCGACTACGAGGACACGCTGCTCAACCCGTACGTGGCGGCCGAACGCGGTTACGTCGACGCGGTGATCATGCCGTCCGACACCCGCGCCCACATCGTGAAGGGGCTGCGCCAGCTGCGTACCAAGCGGGAGTCGCTGCCCCCGAAGAAGCACGGCAACATCCCCCTCTAGAAAGGGTCCTGGCCATGATCAAGGTCGTACGGGGCAACCCGACCCCGGAGGAGCTGGCAGCCGCACTGGCGGTGGTGCGGGCGCGCGCCGCGGCGTCGACGTCCGACGAGTCGGCCGGTGGACCGGCCACCGGGTCTGCGCTGCCCGGCCAGTGGTCCGACCCGGGACGCATCGCCCGGCGCACCCGTCATCTGCCGGGTCCGCGGGCCTGGGCCAGGACGTACTGGCCCGGGTAGCCGCCAAGGCGTCCCCGCACAGCGTTTCCGGAGGTCCGGGCCCTTTCGGGTCCGGGCCTCCGGTGCGTCCGGGCGCGATCTGGTCCGTACGCACCAGGGCGGCTGAGTACCCGTACTCAGGCGCGCCGCCGGCCGCGGCAGCAGGATCGTTTCCATGCTGTGGTCCGACCCCGAGAACAAGCCGCCGAAGGAACTGCGCGACGCCCAGGACATGATGCGTCGTGCGGGGCTGGTGCTTGCGCTCGCGATGGTGGTCGCGATGTTCGCGGTCGGGATGCGCTGAGGGGCGGTCCCGCGGGGCCGCCGTACGGGGCCGGGGCCGGTGCGGCTCTTCTACGATGGCCCGTATGAATGATCAGCGCCGTCTCGTACTCGCCTCCGCCTCCCCCGCCCGCCTCGGTCTGCTGAGGCAGGCCGGCTTCGCGCCCGAGGTGATCGTCAGCGGGGTGGACGAGGACGCGCTGAGCGCCCCGACCCCGGCCGAGCTGGCGCTGGTGCTCGCCGAGGCCAAGGCCGCGTCGGTGGCGGGCCGGTCGGAGGCGGCGGGCGCCCTGGTCATCGGCTGCGACTCGGTGCTCGAACTCGACGGCGAGGCGCTCGGCAAGCCGGCCGACGCCGAGGAGGCCATCGCCCGATGGAAGTCCATGCGCGGCCGGGCCGGTGTGCTGCGGACGGGCCACAGCGTGATCGACACCGCGACCGGACGTACCGCATCGGCGACCGCCTCCACGACCGTCCGCTTCGGCGAACCGACGGACACCGAGATCGCCGCCTACGTGGCCACCGGCGAGCCGCTCCATGTCGCCGGCGCCTTCACCCTGGACGGCCGTTCGGCACCGTTCGTCGACTCCATCGAGGGCGACCACGGCAATGTCATCGGGCTCTCGCTGCCGCTGCTGCGCCGGCTGCTGGGCGAGCTGGGGATCTCCGTCACCGAGCTCTGGGTCTGAGGCGGGCGCCGCCCGGTCAGACGGCCGCCGGAGCGCCCGCTCCGGCGTCGGCTGCGGGTTCCTCGGCGGGTTCCTCGGACCGGGCGCCGTACGCCACCAGCGTGAGCACTATCAGCCCGAACACCACCATCATGACCGCGAACGCGGCCCAGCCGACCAGCCCGACCGTCAGCGCGCCCAGCACCGCGTGCACCACGGCGCAGATGATCAGGACGATGCGGGCGAACCGGCCGGGGGCCCGGTCGCGGATGCCGGCCAGCAGCAGGAACAGGCCGCACAGCAGCAGGTACAGGCCGAAGACTCCGCCCATCGCCCAGGTGCCGTTCGACATGACGGCGGGGTCCATCCCGGCCAGTGACATGTCCTGGTTCTTGACGACCGTCGCCAGGATGGCGTTGATGAGCACGATGCCCACGGCCTCCACGAACAGCGCGATCGCGGCCACGAACGCCACCGGTCTGCGCACCACGGTGTTCACCCCCTGTTACCTGCAGTACGTGCGATAGCGCGGACCCTACTAACCGGTAACGCTCCGGACAAGGGTCCGGCGATCTCCGCTTCCGCCCCGCGCTCGTGGCGCACGCGGGCGCACTGTTCCCGCACCCTCCTTGCCCCGGCCCTCGTGCGTCGGGCAAAGAATCGTTCGCCCATTAGTGGGGACTCGACAAAGAAACGCGCGGAGTCGCAGCTCGCGCGAACAGAGACCTGGACCACACCTTGTGGCTACTGTGCGGTCATGCAACCGGGCGTACCGTGGTGCCACAAGGGATTTCGCGACTTGAGCAAGCCTCGAATCACACTCTGTGTGGGCAAGCTCACCATTGGGGACGGGTCGTAAGGCCGTGTCGGTAGTCCCTAAACTCAGCTTGTTTCAAGGAGGGAGCCATCGTGCGCAAGGTGCTCATCGCCAACCGTGGCGAAATTGCTGTCCGAGTTGCTCGGGCATGCCGGGATGCCGGGATCGGGAGCGTGGCCGTCTACGCAGACCCGGACCGCGACGCTCTGCATGTGCGTGCGGCCGACGAGGCATTCGCTCTGGGCGGTGACACCCCGGCCGCCAGCTACCTGGACATGGCCAAGGTGCTCCAGGCTGCCAAGGACTCCGGTGCCGACGCGATCCACCCGGGCTACGGCTTCCTGTCGGAGAACGCCGAGTTCGCGCAGGCCGTGCTGGATGCCGGTCTGACGTGGATCGGCCCGCCGCCGCAGGCGATCCGGGACCTCGGCGACAAGGTCGCCGCCCGGCACATCGCGCAGCGCGCCGGGGCTCCGCTGGTGGCCGGCACGCCCGATCCGGTCGAGGGTTCCGCCGAGGTCGTGGCGTTCGCCGAGGAGCACGGGCTGCCGATCGCGATCAAGGCCGCCTTCGGCGGCGGCGGTCGCGGGCTGAAGGTGGCCCGCACGCTGGAGGAGATCCCGGAGCTGTACGACTCCGCCGTCCGTGAGGCCGTCGCGGCGTTCGGCCGGGGCGAGTGCTTCGTGGAGCGCTACCTGGACCGGCCGCGCCACGTCGAGACCCAGTGCCTGGCCGACAGCCACGGCAACGTCGTCGTGGTCTCCACCCGTGACTGCTCGCTCCAGCGCCGCCACCAGAAGCTGGTCGAGGAGGCACCGGCCCCCTTCCTGTCCGACGCGCAGAACGCGGAGCTGTACGCGGCGTCCAAGGCCATCCTGAAGGAGGCCGGCTACGTCGGCGCCGGCACGGTGGAGTTCCTGGTCGGCACCGACGGCACGATCTCCTTCCTGGAGGTCAACACCCGCCTCCAGGTCGAGCACCCGGTGACCGAGGAGGTCAGCGGCCTCGACCTCGTACGCGAGATGTTCCGCATCGCCGACGGCGAGGAGCTGGGCTACGACGACCCGGCCGTGCGCGGGCACTCCTTCGAGTTCCGGATCAACGGCGAGGACCCGGGCCGCGGCTTCCTGCCCGCCCCGGGCACCGTCACCACGTTCGCCCCGCCGACCGGCCCCGGTGTCCGCCTCGACGCGGGCGTGGAGTCCGGCTCCGTCATCGGCCCCGCCTGGGACTCGCTGCTGGCGAAGCTGATCGTGACCGGCGCGACCCGCGAGCAGGCGCTCCAGCGCGCCGCCCGTGCGCTGGCCGAGTTCAATGTGGAGGGCATGGCCACTGCCATCCCGTTCCACCGCGCGGTCGTCGTCGACCCGGCGTTCACCAGCGAACCGTTCCAGGTCCACACGCGCTGGATCGAGACCGAGTTCGTCAACGACATCAAGCCCTTCACCGCCACCGCCGACACGGAGGCCGAGGAGGAGGCCGGCCGTGAGACGGTCGTGGTCGAGGTGGGCGGCAAGCGCCTGGAGGTCTCCCTCCCCTCCTCGCTCGGCATGAGCCTGGCCCGCACCGGACTCGCCGCGGGCGCCAAGCCCAAGCGCCGCGCCGCGAAGAAGTCCGGCTCCGCGGTCTCCGGCGACACCCTGGCGTCCCCGATGCAGGGCACCATCGTCAAGATCGCCGTCGAGGAGGGTCAGGAGGTCCAGGAGGGCGACCTGATCGTCGTCCTGGAGGCCATGAAGATGGAGCAGCCGCTCAACGCGCACCGCTCCGGCACCATCAAGGGCCTCGCCGCCGAGGTCGGCAGCTCGGTCTCCTCCGGCGCCGTCATCTGCGAGATCAAGGACTGACCGCCGCAGTATCCGCACCACCCCGGGGCCCCCGCGCAGTCGTACGACTGCGCGGGGGCCCGGTCGTACGGTCACTCCCGCTGACGCGCGGTGGCATCCTGGACCCCGAGGCGGAAGAAGGGACGACCGCGCCATGGCGATCAGTACGGCACAGACGCCGCCCCGGCCCATGCGGGCCGACGCGCGCCGGAATTACGACCGGCTGCTGAACGAGGCCCGGACCGCCTTCGCGGAGCACGGCACCGACGCGTCCCTGGAGGACGTCGCGCGGCGCGCGGGGGTGGGGATCGGCACGCTGTACCGGCACTTCCCGAACCGGCACGCGCTGATGAGCGCGGTCTTCCAGGAGGCCCTGACGTCCCTGATCGCCCGTTCCCGCGAGCTCGCGGGGGCGCGGCAGCCGTGCGCGGGCCTGGTGGAGTGGCTGGGCGCGATCATCACCCACGCGGGTGAGTACCGGGGACTGGCGCAGGCGCTCATGTCGACGTCGAGGGACGAGACTTCGGCCCTGGCCCAGTGCAATGTGCCGTTGCGCGAAGCCGGGGCGGTGCTGCTGGCGCGGGCGCAGGCGGGCGGGTCGGTGCGGCCGGACGTGTCGATCGACGACCTGATGCAGCTGACGAACGCGATCGCGCTCGCCGCCGAACAGTCGCCGGACGACCCGGAGTTGGCGGGGCGGCTGCTGATGCTGACCCTGCAGGGGCTGAAGGGGCCGAACGCGGAGGGCGGTTGAGGGGGCTGGTGGGTTGAGGGGCTGGGCAGCCGCAGGCGGTTCGGGGCAGGCTCTGCGGTCCGCCGTACGGACCTGTTCCCCTGCCCGCCCCTTCCCGTGACCGGGCTCCCCCCGGGTCCCGGCCCCTTGCCCCGCACACCGGCGAGGCTGAATTCTCGTCCCCGGGTCCTACCGGCGTCGCAGATCCGCGACTCTCGCCCGGTCTCCCGGCCCCTGGCCCGACTCCGACAGGGACGCCGTGCTCCGCAGCTGCTGCGGGCCGGGCCCGCCCCCGTGTGTCCGGCGCTGTCCGGGCAGCGGCATGTCCCGGCGGCCCTGCCGCCCGTGCGGAAGGGGCTCGGGCGTCGCGGTGCCGCTTCCCGACCCGGCCACCGCGATCTGAACCCCCTGGTCGGCGAGGGCCTGCAGCTCGGTGGCGGCGCGGTCGTCGTTGCCGGGAGGTTCGTCCGTCACCAGGCGGGTGACGAGGTCGGTCGGCACCGTCTGGAACATGGTGTCGGAGCCGAGCTTGGTGTGGTCGGCCAGGACCACCACCTCGGCTGCGGCCTGCACCAGCGCCCGGTCCACGCTCGCGGAGAGCATGTTGGACGTGGAGAGGCCGCGCTCCGCGGTGAGCCCGCTCCCGGAGAGGAACGCGCGAGAGACCCGCAGCCCCTGGAGGGACTGCTCGGCACCGCTGCCCACCAGGGCGTAGTTGGAGCCGCGCAGCGTACCGCCGGTCATCACCACCTCCACCCGGTTGGCATGGGCCAGCGCCTGGGCGACCAGCAGGGAGTTGGTGACGACGGTCAGACCGGGGATCCGCGCGAGCCGGCGGGCCAGCTCCTGCGTGGTCGTACCGGCACCGACGACGATGGCCTCACCTTCCTCCACGAGGCCGGCGGCCAGGTCGGCGATGGCCGTCTTCTCCGCGGTGGCGAGATGGGATTTCTGCGGAATGCCGGAGTCCCGCGTGAAACCGCCCGGCAGTACCGCACCGCCGTGCCGGCGGTCGAGGAGTCCTTCTGCCTCCAGTGCCCGCACGTCCCGCCGTACGGTCACTTCGGAGGTCTGGACGACGCGGGCGAGCTCACGGAGCGATACCGCCCCGTTGGCACGCACCATTTCGAGGATCAACTGACGACGTTCTGCAGCGAACACGAAACTGACAGTAACGTGATCGCCCGAGTGGTTTCAGCGATTTGCTCCGAATAGCGGAAGTTGTACATACAAGGGGCCGCCAAGTGATATAGGCGGCCCCGTTGTTGTTCCGTACTGACCGGACGGCGATCACCGGACCGCCCGAGTTGCCGGGAGATGCCGGGGATTGCCGGTCCTCGAAAGCGCTTACGCCTCGCCCGCTCGCTTACGGGTGTGCAACTGCCTGGCCACTTCCGCGATCGAACCCGACAGGGACGGATACACGGTGAAAGTGTTTGCGATCTGTTCCACCGTCAAATTGTTGTCGACCGCGATCGAGATGGGGTGGATGAGCTCGCTCGCGCGCGGCGCGACGACACAGCCGCCGACCACGATTCCGGTGCCGGGCCGGCAGAAGATCTTGACGAAGCCGTCGCGGATGCCCTGCATCTTGGCGCGCGGGTTGCGCAGCAGCGGCAGCTTGACCGCCCGGGCGTCGATCTTGCCCGCGTCGACATCGGCCTGGGTGTAGCCGACGGTGGCGATCTCGGGGTCGGTGAAGACGTTCGAGGAGACCGTCTTCAGGTCCAGCGGGGCCACCGCGTCACCGAGGAAGTGGTACATCGCGATCCGGCCCTGCATGGCGGCGACCGAGGCGAGGGCGAAGATCCCGGTGACGTCACCGGCCGCGTACACGCCCGGGGCGCTGGTGCGGGAGACCTTGTCGGTCCAGATGTGGCCGGACTCCTTGAGCCGGACCCCGGCTTCCTCCAGGCCCATGCCCGCACTGTTGGGGATCGCGCCGACCGCCATGAGGCAGTGCGAACCGGAGATGACCCGGCCGTCGGCGAGGGTGACCTCGACCCGGTCACCGACGCGCTTGGCGGCCTGGGCGCGGGAGCGGGCCATGACGTTCATGCCACGGCGCCGGAAGACGTCCTCCAGCACGGCGGCCGCGTCCGGGTCCTCGCCCGGCAGCACCCGGTCGCGGGAGGAGACGAGGGTGACGCGCGAGCCGAGCGCCTGGTAGGCGCCCGCGAACTCGGCGCCGGTCACGCCGGAGCCGACCACGATGAGCTCCTCGGGCAGCTCGTCGAGGTCGTAGACCTGGGTCCAGTTCAGGATCCGCTCGCCGTCGGGGAGCGCGTCCGGGATCTCCCGGGGGTGGCCGCCGGTCGCGATCAGCACGGCGTCGGCGGTGAGCGTCTCCTCGGTGCCGTCGGCGGCGGTGACGACGACCTTGCGGGAGCCGTCGGCGGCCTGGAGGCCCTCCAGACGGCCGCGGCCACGCATCACGCGGGCGCCGGCGCGGGTGACGGAGGCGGTGATGTCGTGGGACTGGGCGAGCGCCAGGCGCTTCACCCGTCGGTTGACCTTGCCCAGGTCGACGCCGACCACCCGGGCGGCCTGCTCGATGTGCGGGGTGTCGTCCGCGACGATGATGCCCAGCTCCTCGTACGAGGAGTCGAAGGTGGTCATCACCTCCGCCGTCGCGATCAGGGTCTTGGAGGGCACGCAGTCGGTGAGCACGGACGCGCCGCCGAGGCCGTCGCAGTCGACGACGGTCACCTCCGCGCCGAGCTGGGCGCCCACCAGTGCCGCCTCGTAGCCGCCGGGTCCGCCGCCGATGATCACGATCCGGGTCACGAAAAGTCCGCCTCGCGTATGTCATCCCGCGGCCGTCTGCTGCCCCGGCCGGGGGTCCGGGGGAGCGCCCCGGGGGAATGCAGTACGTACTTCATTGTCCCGCACGCGCCAAGGTGCTTCGCCCCGGGGCCCTCCATACGTGCGCCGGGGCGTGCGCGCCGGGGCCCAGGAGCGGGAAGCGGAACCCCGCGAGTGGTCTTCCGACCGGAATCGACGTTCCTCCCGCCACCTCCCGTACCCTCGAACCCATGTCGCTCTACGCCGCGTACGCCGGCAACCTCGACGCGCGGCTGATGACGCGCCGCGCACCGCATTCCCCGCTGCGCGGCACGGGCTGGCTCAACGGCTGGCGGCTGACTTTCGGCGGGGAGCAGATGGGCTGGGAGGGCGCGCTGGCCACCGTGGTGGAGGCGCCCCGTTCCCAGGTCTTCGTCGCGCTGTACGACCTGGCTCCGATGGACGAGGACTCCATGGACCGGTGGGAGGGTGTCGGCCTCGACATCTACCGGCGGATGCGGGTGCGGGTGCACACCCTGGACGGCGAGGAGCCGGCCTGGATGTACGTGCTGAACGGCTACGAGGGCGGGCTTCCGTCCGCGCGGTACCTGGGCGAGATCGCCGATGCCGCGGAGTCCGCGGGCGCGCCGCACGACTATGTGATGGAACTCCGCAAGCACCCCTGCTGACCGGGCCGGCCAGCACTTTTGTGTGAATGTACAAGCAACTGCGTACAGACTCTGCCCATGGGCATCTACGCGCGTAGGGAATCACCGGTTACCCTCATCCGCGTGAACTCATCAGTTATTCCGGACAACATCCAGGGCGACCCGTACGCGGCCGCCGCCGACGCCGCCGCCCGCCTGCGCGAGCTGACCGGTGCCGAGACCCACGACGTCGCGCTCGTGATGGGTTCCGGCTGGGCGCCCGCGGGCGATGCGCTCGGCGCTCCGGAGGCCGAGTTCCCGGTGACCGAGCTGCCCGGTTTCCCGGCGCCCGCCGTGCAGGGGCACGGCGGGACGATCCGCTCGTACCGGATCGGTGAGAAGCGGGTCCTGGTCTTCCTCGGCCGCACCCACTTCTACGAGGGCCGGGGCGTCGCCGCCGTCGCGCACGGGGTCCGTACCGCCGTCGCGGCCGGGTGCGGGACCGTCGTCCTGACGAACGGCTGCGGCGGTCTGCGCGAGGGCATGCGCCCCGGTCAGCCGGTGCTGATCAGCGACCACATCAACCTGACGGCGGCCTCCCCCATCGTCGGCGCCAACTTCGTCGACCTGACCGACCTGTACTCGCCGCGGCTGCGCGCACTGTGCAAGGAGGTCGACGAGACCCTCGAAGAGGGTGTGTACGTGCAGTTCCCCGGCCCGCACTACGAGACGCCGGCCGAGATCAACATGGTCCGGGTCATGGGCGGCGACCTGGTCGGCATGTCCACCGTGCTGGAGGCCATCGCCGCACGCGAGGCGGGCGCCGAGGTGCTGGGCATCTCGCTGGTCACGAACCTCGCGGCGGGGCTGAGCGGGGAGCCGCTCAACCACGAAGAGGTGCTCCAGGCGGGCCGGGACTCCGCCACGCGCATGGGCGCGCTGCTGGCCCGGGTCCTCGAACGCATCTGACCGGCCGCGGCCGGATCGCGCACCCACCCACGACCCACCCGCAGGAAGGCGGAAACCGTGCAGCAGGACCTCATCGCGCAGGCCAGGACGTGGCTCGCGGAGGACCCCGATCCCGAGACCCGCGCCGAGCTCGCCGGGCTCATCGAATCCGGGAGTGCCGAAGAGCTCGCCGCACGGTTCGCCGGCACCCTGCAGTTCGGCACCGCCGGGCTCCGCGGTGAGCTGGGGGCCGGGCCGATGCGGATGAACCGTTCCGTCGTCATCCGCGCCGCGGCCGGGCTCGCCGCCCACCTCAAGGCGCAGGGGCAGGGTGGCGGGCTCGTCGTCATCGGGTACGACGCCCGGTACAGGTCCGCCGACTTCGCCCGCGACACCGCGGCCGTGATGACCGGCGCGGGCCTGCGGGCGGCGGTGCTCCCCCGCCCGCTCCCCACCCCCGTGCTGGCGTACGCCATACGGCACCTGGGCGCCGTCGCGGGCGTCGAGGTGACCGCCAGCCACAACCCGCCGCGCGACAACGGCTACAAGGTCTATCTCGGCGACGGCTCACAGATCGTCCCCCCGGCGGACGCCGAGATCGCCGCCGAGATCGCCGCGGTCGGCCCGCTCGACGGCGTGGACCGCCCCGAAGGCGGCTGGGAGACCCTCGGCGACGAGGTCCTGGCGGCCTACCTGGCGCGTACGGACACCGTGCTCTCCGCCGGTTCGCCGCGCACCGCCCGGGTCGTGTACACCGCGATGCACGGTGTCGGCGCGTCCGTGCTGACCGCCGCCTTCGAGCGGGCCGGGTTCCCCGCTCCGGTGCTCGTCGCCGAACAGGCCGAGCCCGACCCGGCGTTCCCCACCGTCGCCTTCCCCAATCCGGAGGAGCCCGGCGCGATGGACCTCGCCTTCGCGACCGCGCGCCGCACCGACCCCGACATCGTCATCGCCAACGACCCGGACGCGGACCGCTGCGCCGTCGCCGTCCCGGACCCCGCCGCCGAGGGCGGCTGGCGGATGCTGCGCGGCGACGAGGTCGGGGCGCTGCTCGCCGCCCATCTGGTGGCCCGGGGCGTGAGCGGCGTCTTCGCCGAGTCGATCGTGTCGTCCTCGCTGCTCGGCCGGATCGCCCGGAAGGCGGGGCTCGGCCACGAGGAGACGCTGACCGGCTTCAAGTGGATCGCCCGGGTGGACGGACTGCGCTACGGGTACGAGGAGGCGCTCGGCTACTGCGTCGACCCCGAGGGCGTACGCGACAAGGACGGGATCACGGCCGCGCTGCTCGTCGCCGAGCTCGCCTCCGTGCTCAAGGAGCAGGGGCGCACGCTGCTCGATCTCCTCGACGACCTCGCGGTCGCCCACGGGCTGCACGCCACCGACCAGCTGTCGGTCCGGGTGAAGGACCTGTCGGTCATCTCCGACGCCATGGCACGGCTGCGCGAGCAGCCGCCGGCCGCGCTCGCGGGCCTCGCCGTCACCTCGGCCGAGGACCTGGCGCGGGGCACCGCCGAGCTGCCGCCCACCGACGGGCTCCGCTACCACCTCCGGGGCGCGCGGGTGATCGTCCGCCCGAGCGGCACCGAGCCGAAGCTCAAGTGCTATCTGGAGGTCGTGGTGCCGGTCGGTTCGGCGGACGAACTGCCGGCGGCCCGGGCCAGGGGGGCCGAGCTGCTCGACGGGATCAAGCGCGATCTGGCGGCCGCGGCCGGGATCTGAGCGGCCGCGACGACCGGCTCCACGTCCGGCCCCCGGACGCCCGGCGCGGCCGGGGGCCGGGGCCGGGCGCCCGTACGAGCGGGGGACGGCCCGGTGGACGTGATGTGCGAGCACACCGCGTCCACCGGGCCGTCCCCCGCTCCGTTCCGGGTCCACCGCGTCGTACCCCGATCGCGGGTGCCCGTGCGGCTACTTGGTGCCGAGCAGCTGCTCCAGCGGGTCGATGGCGAAGTAGACGAGGAAGAGCGCCGCGGTGCCCCAGAGCAGCCAGTGGACTTCGCGGGCCTTGCCCAGGCACGCCTTGATGACCACGTAGGAGACGAAGCCGGCGCCGATGCCGTTGGTGATGGAGTACGTGAACGGCATGACCGCGATGGTCAGGAAGGCGGGGATCGCGACTTCGTACCGGTCCCAGTCGATGTGCTTCACCTGGGTCATCATCAGGAACCCGACGGCGATGAGGGCGGGGGCCGCCGCCTGGAGGGGCACGATGGTGAGCACGGGGGTGAAGAAGAGGGCGAGGGCGAACAGACCGCCGGTGATGAGGTTGGCGAACCCGGTGCGCGCGCCTTCGCCGACACCTGCGGCGGACTCGATGTACGTGGTGGCGGACGAGGCGGAGGCGGCACCGCCGACGACGGCGGCCGCGCCGTCGATCAGCAGCACCCGGCCCAGGCCGGGGACCTGGCCGCGCTCGTCGAGGAGTCCGGCTTCCGCGGTGATGCCGACGACGGTGCCCATCGTGTCGAAGAAGTCGGACAGCAGGAGGGTGAAGACGAGCAGGACGACGGTCAGCACGCTGACCTGACCGAACGAGCCGAACAGATCGAAATTGCCCAGGAGCGCGAAGTCGGGTGAGGCGACGGGCTTGTCGGGCAGCGACGGCTCGGTCAGACCCCAGGACTTGATGTCGGCGATCGAGTTGATGACGACGGCGACGACGGTCATCACGATGATGCTGATGAGGATGGCACCCTGCACCTTGCGGGCCAGGAGGACGATCGTCATCAGCACGCCGAGACAGAAGACGAGCATGGGCCAGCCGGTGAGGGCGCCCGTGCCGATCTGAACGGGAACAGTGGTGTTCGCGGCGTCGGGGATGCGGGTGACGAACCCGGAGTCCACGAAGCCGATGAAGGCGATGAACAGGCCGATGCCGACGCTGATGGCCTGCTTGAGGGGCTGCGGGATGGCGTGCATGATCGCCTCGCGCAGACCGGTCATCACCAGTACGCAGATCAGCAGGCCTTCGAGCACGATGAGGCCCATCGCGTCGTCCCAGCCCATCAGCGGGGCGATCTGGAAGGCGGTGACAGCGTTGAGACCCAGGCCCGCGGCCAGGGCGAGCGGCAGGTTGCCGCCCACACCCATGATCACGGTCATCACCGCGGCCACCAGTGCCGTGGCGGTGGCCAATTGGCCGGCGTCCAGCTGATGACCGAACTTGTCCTCGGTGCTGCTGAGGATGATCGGGTTGAGTACGAGGATGTACGCCATCGTGAAGAAGGTGGCGAATCCACCACGTATCTCACGGCCGAAGGTCGAGCCGCGTTCACCTATACGGAAGAACCGGTTGACCGGGCCACCGGATCCGGTCGTCGGCGCTTCAGCCGAGCCTGTCGTGCTGGTGTGCATGACTGTGTCTCCTGGAGCTGCAAGTACGAGGGAAAACATGGCGGTGGCGCCGGAGTACATAAATCGCTTGTGCGAACACACATACGGCGCCTGGGCAGCGGATCTTACGCGGCAGGGGCGTTTTCTCAATTGCTTTGCGGTATCGATTGCTTGTCCTTCTCGCACCGCCCCTGTCGGTTCCTCCAAAATCGCCGACGACCTATCCAGCCAAACCGGGATGCGGGCGACACGGGCCATGGAGTTCACCCCTGGTAACTCCTTACTCTCGGTCCGTGCATCCACCGCTCCCCTTCAACGCGCGCGCCGCCCGCATCCTGCGCGAGAAACTCGGGATGGCCCCCGGCCACGTCGCTTACGGCATGCGCGCCTCCTACGGCACGACCCACATCACGCCCGACCACATCACCGCGTGGGAACGCGGCACCGCGCTGCCCACCCCCAGCGAACTCACCGCACTGGCCGGCGCCCTGTGGTGCAACCCCCACGAACTCATGGGCGCTCCCCGCACCTTGCGGGAACACCGCCTCGCCCGCGGACTGGCCGCCGAGGACGTCGCCCGCGCCACCGGCGTCGACCTCGACGCCTACCACCGCATGGAAGAAACCGGCCAGTGGGCCGGCGACAAGAGACAGTCCGCCAGCCTCGGCGACCTCCTCAAACTCCCCCCACGCGACTTCGTCGCCATCACCGGCCTGGAGGACGAACTCGCCCGCCTCCTCGCCGAAGCCGTCTCCACCCGCTGGCAGGCCCACATCCGCGCCATCGCCCGCCTCATCTCCACGGACCGACGCGCGCTCCAGGGACCCCTGCGCGACATGCACCACGAGTACCAGACGATCATGGCCGCCACCCTCAGCCGAGCCGGTGGCACCACCGCCTCCGGCGAAATCGGGCGACGCTACATCGACGACATCGTCAACCACTTCTGGGGCCGGCTACCGGAGGACTGATGCCGCGTCGGCCTACGTCCGCCCCGGTGCTCCCCGTCCCTCGCGCCGTTCCGTGAGCCGGCAGGCCGGTGACCGCTTCCGGAAGCCGGAGGAGAGCCGGGCCGCCACGGAGCGACGCCGAGCACCGCGCGGCGCAGAGGCACAGGCAGGACGCGTGGCACCGGAGCTGCGCGCCGCATGTGGCGGAGGTGGAGCGGAGCCACGGGTTCATGCGCGCGCAGGGCCCGGCAGCGGACCGACCGGGCGCACCTCGTGACATTCCGGGGCGGCCCGTCGTCGCCCGGGGTGCCGGACGCGATGCGGCGGCCGGAGTCGCTGATCGCCCGCGTGCGTACGACGACGCCCGGCCGCCGTACGCGGGTACTGCGGCCCGCCTCAGCCGGTCGCGAGCAGCACCACCAGCAGCAGCGCGCCCACCACCGCCGGAGCGATCACCTCGAACGCCCAGCGCACCGACACCGACGACTCCGCGGACCCCGCGGCGGCGCCCGCACCGCCCTCCTTCGCCCGCTCCGCCAGCTCCCGCAGGTCGGCCATGGTCTGGTCGGCCGTCGCGGTCCGGGCCTTGGTGTCGCGGACGTCGGCGTGCACGGACGTACGGTCGTACGGGTCGTCCAGCGACCGCCGGGACTGCTGCCGGGCCGCCTTCTTCCGCTGCCGCAGCGACACCGGTACGGCCCAGAGCTGGTACTTGGCGCCGCCCTCGGTGAACAGCTCGCACGAGTACCCGGCCCGCAGATCCGCGACCTCGGTCCACGGCATGCCGATCGTCCGGAACGGGTTACGGATCCGGATCCGCTGCTCGTTGGCGAGCACGACCGGCCGCAGCGTGAAGGCGACGACCATCGGCACCGCGGTCAGCATCCCGGCCAGCGCCAGCCACGGCACCCGGCCGTCCCCCCTGATCAGGGCGTCCCCGCCGATCCAACAGATGAGCAGGAGCAGCAGGACACCCCCGACGATCCCGGCGGGCGAGCGGAAGGTCCGGTCGGCGTAGACCGGCTCGGCGGGTGGTGTGGGGCTCGTCATGGGCCCGATTCTGCCTGACGGAGGCATGGGGCTGCCCGGCGGACCGCGCCCCGCGCGGAGAGGTGGTCCCCCTGTACAGGTCGCTACGCGCGTAGATATGCTCCTCTGGTGACCATGCCCACCACAGCTCCTGCATTCTCCGACGCGACCGCGTCCGACAGTGCGCTGCGCCGCTTCCTGCACGGGCTGCCCGGCGTCGACGCCGTCGGCCTCGAAGCACGCGCCGCGTCCCTCGGAACCCGTTCGATCAAGACGACGGCCAAGGCGTACGCCATCGACCTGGCCATCTCGATGATCGACCTGACGACGCTGGAAGGCGCGGACACCCCGGGCAAGGTCCGGGCCCTCGCCGCCAAGGCCGTCAATCCCGACCCGACCGACCGCACGGCCCCGCGCACCGCGGCGGTCTGTGTCTACCCCGACATGGCGGCGACCGCCGTCGCCGCGCTGGCCGGCTCCGGTGTGAAGGTGGCCTCCGTGGCGACGGCCTTCCCGGCCGGCCGAGCCGCGCTCGACGTCAAGCTCGCGGACGTCCGTGACGCCGTGGCCGCCGGGGCCGACGAGATCGACATGGTGATCGACCGGGGCGCGTTCCTCTCCGGCCGCTATCTGAAGGTGTACGAGGAGATCCTCGCCGTGAAGGCGGAGTGCGCACGGGCCGACGGCCCCGACGCCCGCCTGAAGGTGATCTTCGAGACCGGCGAGCTGTCCACGTACGACAACATCCGCCGCGCCTCCTGGCTCGGCATGCTGGCGGGCGCCGACTTCATCAAGACCTCGACCGGCAAGGTCGGGACGAACGCCACGCCCGCCAACACCCTGCTGATGCTGGAGGCGGTGCGCGACTTCCGCGCGCAGACCGGCGTGCAGATCGGCGTGAAGCCGGCCGGCGGCATCCGCACGTCCAAGGACGCGGTCAAGTTCCTGGTACTGGTGAACGAGACCGCGGGCGAGGACTGGCTGGACAACCACTGGTTCCGCTTCGGCGCCTCCAGCCTGCTGAACGACCTGCTGATGCAGCGCCAGAAGCTCAGCACCGGCCGTTACTCCGGCCCCGATTACGTGACGGTGGACTGATCCCCATGGCATCTGTATTCGAGTACGCCCCCGCCCCCGAGTCGCGCTCGGTCGTCGACATCGCGCCGTCGTACGGGCTGTTCATCGACGGCGAGTTCGCCGAGGCGGCCGACGGCAAGGTCTTCAAGACCGTCTCGCCGAGCAGCGAGGAGGTGCTGTCCGAGGTCGCGCAGGCCGGTGCGGCCGACGTGGACCGGGCCGTGAAGGCGGCCCGCAAGGCGTTCGAGAAGTGGTCGGCGCTGCCCGGCTCCGAGCGCGCCAAGTACCTCTTCCGGATCGCCCGGATCATCCAGGAGCGCAGCCGCGAGCTCGCCGTCCTGGAGACCCTCGACAACGGCAAGCCGATCAAGGAGACCCGCGACGCGGACCTCCCGCTGGTCGCCGCGCACTTCTTCTACTACGCGGGCTGGGCCGACAAGCTGGACCACGCGGGCTACGGACCGAACCCGGCCCCCCTCGGCGTCGCGGGCCAGGTCATCCCCTGGAACTTCCCCCTCCTGATGCTGGCCTGGAAGATCGCCCCGGCGCTCGCCACCGGCAACACGGTGGTCCTCAAGCCCGCCGAGACGACCCCGCTCTCCGCGCTGTTCTTCGCGGACATCTGCCGCCAGGCGGGCCTGCCCAAGGGCGTCGTGAACATCCTTCCCGGCTACGGGGACGCGGGCGCAGCCCTCGTCGCGCACGAGGACGTGAACAAGGTCGCCTTCACCGGCTCGACCGCGGTCGGCAAGGCCATCGCCCGCCAGGTCGCCGGCACGGACAAGAGGGTCACCCTCGAACTGGGCGGCAAGGGCGCCAACATCGTCTTCGACGACGCCCCGATCGACCAGGCCGTCGAGGGCATCGTCACCGGCATCTTCTTCAACCAGGGCCAGGTCTGCTGCGCGGGCTCGCGGCTCCTGGTCCAGGAGTCGGTCCAGGACGAGCTGCTGGACGCGCTGAAGCGCCGGCTGTCCACGCTCCGGCTCGGCGACCCGCTGGACAAGAACACCGACATCGGCGCGATCAACTCCGCGGAGCAGCTCGCCCGGATCACCGCGCTCACCGAGACGGGCGAGGCGGAGGGCGCCGAGCGCTGGAGTGCCCCCTGCGAGCTCCCCTCCGCCGGTTACTGGTTCGCCCCGACGCTGTTCACCAACGTCACCCAGGCGCACACCATCGCGCGCGACGAGATCTTCGGCCCGGTGCTGTCGGTGCTGTCGTTCCGTACGCCCGACGAGGCGGTCGCCAAGGCCAACAACAGCCAGTACGGCCTCTCGGCCGGCATCTGGACGGAGAAGGGCTCCCGCATCCTCGCGGTGGCGAACAAGCTCCGGGCGGGCGTCGTCTGGGCCAACACGTTCAACAAGTTCGACCCGACCTCGCCCTTCGGCGGCTACAAGGAGTCGGGCTTCGGCCGCGAAGGCGGCCGTCACGGCCTGGAGGCGTACCTCGATGTCCGATAACCGTCTGAGCGTCTTCAAGACCTACAAGCTGTACGTCGGGGGCAAGTTCCCCCGCTCCGAGAGCGGCCGGGTGTACGAGGTGACGGACTCTAAGGGCAAGTGGCTGGCGAACGCCCCCCAGTCCTCCCGCAAGGACGCGCGCGACGCGGTCGTGGCCGCCCGCAAGGCGTTCGGCGGCTGGTCGGGAGCGACCGCGTACAACCGCGGCCAGATCCTCTACCGCGTCGCGGAGATGCTGGAGGGCCGCAAGGACCAGTTCGTACGGGAAGTGGCGGACGCGGAGGGCCTGTCGAAGTCCAAGGCGGCGGCCGTCGTGGACGCGGCGATCGACCGCTGGGTCTGGTACGCGGGCTGGACCGACAAGATCGGCCAGGTCGTGGGCGGGGCGAACCCGGTCGCGGGCCCGTTCTTCAACCTGTCCACCCCCGAACCGACCGGTGTGGTCACGGTCCTGGCGCCCCAGGAGTCGTCGTTCCTGGGTCTGGTCTCGGTGATCGCCCCGGTGATCGCGACCGGCAACACGGCCGTCGTCATCGCCTCGGCGGACTCCCCGCTCCCGGCCCTGTCCCTGGGCGAGGTGCTGGCCACCTCCGACCTGCCGGGCGGCGTGGTGAACATCCTGTCCGGCAGGACGGCGGAGATCGCGACGCCGCTCGCCTCCCACCAGGACGTCAACGCCATCGACCTCACGGGCGCCGACGCCGCGCTGGCGAAGGAGCTGGAGATCGCGGCGGCCGACAACCTGAAGCGGGTCCTGCGTCCACAGCCTGTGGACGGCGGCGCTGCGGACTGGACGGCCGATCCGGGCACCCACCGCCTGACGGCCTTCCTGGAGACCAAGACGGTCTGGCACCCGACGGGCGCCCTGGGCGTCTCGGGCTCCTCGTACTGACCGGTCCCCTGCACGGCAACGGCCTGTTCCTCCGGCCCCCGGAGGAACAGGCCGTTGCCGGCTGCTCAGCCGCCGTGCAGCGCCTGCGCCGCCGGCCCGACCACCGGCAGGTCCTTCAGCGCGCCACCACTGGTCAGCGGGTCGGTGACGGCGGCCGTGGAGAGCGGCTTGAAGTCGGCGATCTGTGTCCCCACCGCGTTGTTCAGCGGGTCCGTGCCCGTGCCGGCCAGCGGATCGAGCCGCAGATGTGTCACCGGGGCGATGCCGTTGCGGAGCGAGTGACCGAGCGCCCCGGTCACCGCGCCACCGGTGGCATCACCGGCCTCGCCGAGGGCGGTGTCGGCGCCCACGACCGGCACGTGGGGCAGCGGCGCCGCCTGGGCCGCCGCACCCCCCGCACCGAGCGCGGCACCCACCGCGGTGACGGTCAGACCTGCTCGCAGCAGAGCGCGGCGACGGGACTTGGAAAGTGCATGACGTGCCATGGAGTTCCCACCTGATCGAGACGATCGAGTAATCACGTGAATGCGTAGAGTAGTTGAGGTGTGATGCTCGATACCAACAAGGGCACCGGGGGATCCCCTGCGCGGGTCAATGCCTCACACTCGTGTTCTGTGAATTCCCAACCGATCCCGACCCGCGTCGTACTGCTCGCGGGCCCTTCCGGCTCCGGCAAGTCCTCCCTCGCCGCCCGCACCGATCTCCCGGTGCTGCGCCTGGACGACTTCTACAAGGAGGGCGACGACCCCACGCTGCCGCTCGTCCCCGGCAGTACGGACATCGACTGGGACTCCGCACAGTCCTGGGACGCCGACGCGGCGGTCACCGCGATCACGGAGCTGTGCCGCACCGGCCGCACCCACGTCCCGGTCTACGACATCACCACCAGCTCCCGGGTCGACCGGGAGGCCCTCCACATCGAGCGCACGCCGCTGTTCGTGGCCGAGGGAATCTTCGCGGCGGACATAGTCGAGCGGTGCCAGGAACTCGGCGTCCTGGCCGACGCACTCTGCCTGCGCGGCCGCCCGACGACGACGTTCCGCCGCCGGTTGCTGCGCGATCTGCGCGAGGGCCGCAAGTCGGTGCCGTTCCTGCTGCGGCGCGGCTGGCGGCTGATGCGGGCGGAGCGCCGGATCGTGGCACGCCAGACGGCCCTGGGCGCGTATCCGTGCGGCAAGGAAGAGGCCCTGGGCCGGCTGGCCGCGGCGGCGGCGGGGCGGTGCCGGCGGGCGCCCGCCGCACGCGGGACGGCATAGCGGGCCTCCCGCGTACGCACGCGACGGGGGACGGTTGCGCCCAGGTCGGCGTCCCGATGCCGAGCCTCCCGCGCACACGCGCGACGGGGAGGGCCACCGCGAGATCGAGTCGCGTGCGCCCGGGCCTCCCCCGCACACGCGAACGGGGCCGGACAGGACCCCCCGGCCCATCCGACCCCGCAGCACTTCCCCCGTGTTCCGCCGCCTCCCCCGAAGCAGCGGCCCCGTTCTCCCCCGTGTCCCCCTCGCCTCAGGCCACCAACTCGCCGAAGGACTCCTCCTCGTCACGGCCGAAGCTGAGGACCTCGTCCTCGCGCAGCCGGCGGAGCGACCGCCAGATGCTGGACTTCACCGTGCCGACGCTGATGTCGAGGATGGCCGCGATCTCCGGATCGGTGCGGCCCTCGTAGTAACGCAGGACCAGCATCGTGCGCTGGAGTTCCGGCAGCCGCGCCAGCGCCTGCCAGAGCACGGCGCGCAGTTCCGTGCCGCGCATCGCGTCCGTGTCGCCCGCCGTCTCCGGCAGCTCCTCGGTCGGGTACTCGTTGAGCTTGCGCCTGCGCCAGGCACTGATGTGCAGGTTCGTCATGGTGCGGCGCAGATAGCCGCCGACCGCCGCCTTGTCGCTGATCCGGTCCCAGGCCCGGTACGTCGAGAAGAGGGCGCTCTGCAGCAGGTCCTCGGCCTCGAACCGGTCGCCGGTCAGGTGGTAGGCGGTTGCGTACAGGGAGGCGCGGCGCTCCCGGACGTAGGCCGTGAACGCCGCTTCGGCGTCCTCGCCCTGCGCCGGGGCCTTCCGCTCCCCAGTGACCTCCCCGTACGCGCTGCCCCCGTTGTTCCCCCCGTTGCCCCCCACAGGCGCGTCAACCACCGTCATGTACGACAGGTGCTGACGCCCGGCGCCACGAACGCACCCCCGCCCTCCCCCGAGGTCTCGGCTGCGCTCGACCAGGGAGGCACCCCCTCCGGCGCCGGACTTCTCGGCACTCCGGCCGATGTCGTGGAGACGCGTGACAACTGCGCTTGCGGTGGTGCTGTGAGTTGCGTTCATCTCGCGCCCCCCATCGGTGGAGTCCGTCCGTTCCTTGTGCCAATGAGCTTGCCGGGGCAGTTTCATGGCGTTGTCCGCCGACTGTCACAGGCCTGTCACAGGGCCTGCCGATGGTGCGGCCGGGGCGCGCGGGATGTATGAGTCGACCCCAACTGTCGAACTGGGGCACCACCATGGGTCAGAATGACCAGCGTGCCTTTCCTGTTGCTGATCGAGGACGACGACGCCATCCGCACGGCCCTCGAACTCTCGCTGTCGCGCCAGGGCCACCGTGTGGCCACTGCGGCGACGGGAGAGGACGGCCTGAAACTGCTGCGTGAGCAGCGGCCGGACCTGATCGTGCTGGATGTGATGCTGCCCGGGATCGACGGCTTCGAGGTGTGCCGGCGGATCCGGCGCACCGACCAGCTGCCGATCATTCTGCTGACCGCGCGCAGCGACGACATCGACGTCGTGGTCGGGCTGGAGTCCGGCGCCGACGACTACGTGGTGAAACCCGTGCAGGGCCGGGTGCTCGACGCCCGGATCCGCGCGGTGCTGCGCCGCGGCGAGCGCGAGTCCACCGACTCCGCCTCGTTCGGGAGCGTGGTGATCGACCGTTCCGCGATGACCGTGACCAAGAACGGCGAGGACCTGCAGCTCACGCCGACGGAGCTGCGTCTCCTGCTGGAGCTGAGCCGCCGGCCGGGTCAGGCCCTGTCCCGGCAGCAGCTGCTGCGGCTGGTCTGGGAGCACGACTACCTCGGTGACTCCCGGCTGGTGGACGCGTGTGTACAGCGGCTGCGGGCCAAGGTCGAAGACGTGCCGTCCTCGCCGACGCTGATCCGTACCGTCCGGGGTGTGGGCTACCGGCTGGACTCGCCTCAGTGAGCGATGCCGTCAAACGGAGCCTGCTCACCGGGCTTCGCTGGACCAGTCTGCGGCTGCGGCTCGTCGTGGTGTTCGCCCTGGTGGCGCTGACCGCCGCGGTGTCCGCGTCGGGGATCGCGTACTGGCTGAACCGCGAGGCCGTGCTCACCCGTACCCAGGACTCCGCGCTCGGGGACTTCCGCCAGGAGATGCAGGGCCGGGCGGCCTCGTTGCCGCTCCACCCCACCAGGGACGATCTGCAGAACGCCGCCGTGCAGATGGCGAGCAGTTCGCCCGGCTACAGCGTGCTGCTGGTCGACGAGCGCGACACCGGCAAGCCGATCGTCGGCAACTCCGACCTGGACACCTTCACGCTCGACAACGTACCGCTGTCGTTGCAGAAGGCGGTCAACAAGAAGCAGCCGGTGGAGACGGGCAACAAGTACGAGTACCACCTGTTCTGGCAGCGGACCAGCATCCGCGGCACGCCGTACCTGGTGGGTGGCACGAAGATCATCGGTGGTGGCCCGACCGGCTACATGCTGAAGTCGCTCGACCAGGAACGGCAGGACCTCAACTCGCTGGCCTGGTCCCTGGGCATCGCCACCGGGCTCGCGCTGATCGGCTCGGCGCTGCTCGCGCAGGCCGCGGCGACGACCGTGCTGCGGCCCGTGCAGCGGCTCGGCGACGCCGCCCGCAAGCTCGGCGAGGGCAAGCTCGACACCCGGCTGGTGGTCTCCGGCACGGATGAACTGGCCGATCTCTCCCGTACGTTCAACCGGACCGCGAGTTCGCTGGAGAAGCGGGTCGCGGACATGAGCGCGCGGGACGAGGCGAGCCGACGGTTCGTCGCCGACATGTCGCACGAGCTGCGCACCCCGCTCACCGCGCTGACCGCCGTCACCGAGGTGCTGGAGGACGAGGCGGACAGCCTCGACCCGATGATCGCGCCCGCGGTGCGGCTGGTGGTGAGCGAGACCCGGCGCCTCAACGACCTGGTGGAGAACCTGATGGAGGTCACCCGCTTCGACGCGGGTACGGCCCGGCTCGTCCTCGACACCGTGGACGTCGCCGACCAGGTCACCGCCTGCATCGACGCCCGTGCCTGGCTGGACGCGGTGGATCTGGACGCCGAGCGCGGCATGATGGTGCGTCTGGACCCGCGCCGGCTCGATGTGATCCTGGCGAATCTGATCGGCAACGCGCTCAAGCACGGCGGTTCACCGGTGCGGGTCGCGGTGCGGACCGAGGGCGACCAGCTCGTCATCGAGGTCCGGGACCACGGCCCCGGCATCCCCGAGGACGTGCTGCCGCACGTCTTCGACCGGTTCTACAAGGCCAGCGCCTCGCGCCCGCGTTCCGAGGGCAGCGGTCTCGGTCTTTCGATCGCCATGGAGAACGCGCACATCCACGGCGGTGACATCACGGCCGCGAACTCGCCGGACGGCGACGGCGCGGTGTTCGTGCTGCGACTGCCGCGCGACGCCGAAGCGCTCACCCGTTCCGGCGATGGGCACGAGGCCGGGGACCGGGACGAGGAGGGCGACGCGACGTGATGGACAGCAGGAATCGCCGGGCACGCCGCCCGGCCGTGGCACTGGCCGGGGCCGTGGTCGGGGCCGTGCTGGCCGCAGGCTGCGGGATCAGGTCCACCACGGTGCCGGTGGACGCCGGGGCCGCACCGTCCCAGGTGCCGTGCACGATGTCCGCGGAGAACGTCACGACGCAGGCCCTCAAGGGCATCCCCGTACAGATCTATCTGGTCTGCTCCTCGCAGCTGGTCACGGTGGACCGTACGGTGCGGGTCGACGAGACCGGTTCGGACCGGGTCCGGATCGCGCAGGCACTCCTGGACGAGCTGCTGCTGAAGCCGCCCGCCGCCGAACGGCGGGCCGGGTACTCCACGACCGTCCCGAAGGCCCTGCGGGTCGGCGGGGCCCGCAGCGGTGACCGGGCGGACACGCTGCGGCTCAGCGAGCAGCCGGAGGACCTGCGGTCCGAGGCGCTGGCACAGATCGTGTGCACGTACGCGGAGAGCGACTCGCTCGCCCCCGAGGGCACGGTGGTGCTGGGCGGGCCCGGAAGCTATCCGCCGCGCGGATACCTGTGCACCTCGGAGATGAAGGCACACCCCAAGGCCGTGGCGACGCTGGGGACCGGTACGGGGGCCTGAGCGCCCGGCGGTCCGCTCTCCGGCACCGGACGGGGCCGATTCCGGAGCGGCGGAACCGATCCTGCCGTTCGTGGCGTCTTGGGGGGCGTGCGTCAAGGTTCGGACGGTACAGCCGTCATCCGCTTCCGCGCGGCCGGGGTGACTCTCCTCCTCGCGCATCTGCTGTTCGTCGGGTGGCTGACCCTGCGCCCGCTCGATGTGCCATGGATGGGCGCCTCGAATCTCCGACCCTTCGCCGGTATCAGGGCCGACCTGTCCCTCGACCCGGTCGAGGCCACCCGCCGGATCGGTGAGGAGCTGCTGCTGCTCGCCCCGCTGGGTGTGCTGCTGCCGATGGCCGGGGGCCGGCTCACGGTCTCCCCGTGGGCCTCGCTGGCCCGTACCGTCGCGGCGGGTTCGCTGATCTCGACGACCATCGAGCTGGCCCAGACCGGAGTGCCCGGTCAGGTCGTCGACGTCGACTCGCTGCTGCTGAACACCACCGGCGTGGCCATCGCCCATCTGCTCGTCGTTCCCATGTGCCGGGCGCGGCTGCGCCGCCGGAAGCAGGAGCGGGTCGGGGTGGTACCCCACCCGAGGGACGAGGCGGGCCAGGGTTCGACCCCGACGATTCCCAGGGTCGGGATCGCCCCGTAGAGCGACGCTTTGCCCCCCTTCGCCGGGCCACCATGGATACATCGGGAGCACGACGGAGCTGCTCCCCAGCAACGGTTCGCGAAGGAGCCCACCATGGCCGCACCTGCCCGCCCCCGTGACGGACGCATGATCGGCGGAGTGTGCGCAGCGCTGGCACGGCGCTTCGGCACCTCCGCGGGGACCATGCGCGTGATCTTCCTGGTCTCCTGCCTGCTGCCGGGGCCGCAGTTTCTGCTGTACCTGGCGCTGTGGCTGCTGTTCCCGTCCGAGAAGACGTCGTCGGCCGCCGCCGCCTGGTGACCTCGTACGCATACGCCTGTGGGGCGGACACCCGGTCCGGGTGTCCGCCCCACGGACGTGTGTGCGGGATCAGCCGCCGAGCGGGAGACCGTTGGCCGACAGGCCGCCGGTCTGCAGGCCGCCCGCGGGCATGCCGCCGAGCAGGCCCTTGGCCGGGGTGGTGACCTCGCCGACGAGCTTCTGCTGGTCGGTGCCGAGCAGCTTGGTGGCCGTCTCCTGCACCGGCAGGCTCTGGGTCGCCGTTCCCAGTGCCGCGCTCGCGACCGGCAGAGCAGTGGTCGCGGCGTCGGTCGGCAGCATGGCGGCGGAGGCGGTGCCCGCGGCGGCGGCGGCGAAAGCGGTGCCGAGAGCGGCGACGCCGAGAGTCCTGGCAGCAGACTGCTTCATGTGAAATTCATCCTTGGGGAGAGGGACGTGGGGGGCTCCGAAAAGTAGCCAGCCCACCGCCTTTCCCGCAAACATGCCGACACGCCGGGAAAGGCCGGGAATCCGACGTCCCGGCCTTTCTCCGCATGGGCGTCGGTCAGCCCACCGAAGTGGAAGAAACGCTGGTCGCGGCGGTCTGCTCGAAGAGCCACTCGGACTTCAGCTCGGCGTATCCGGGCTTGATCACATCGTTGATCATCGCCAGACGCTCATCAAAAGGAATGAACGCCGACTTCATCGCATTGACGGTGAACCACTGCATGTCGTCGAGCGTGTATCCGAAGGTCTCGGTCAGCTTCTCGAATTCGCGGCTCATGCTCGTACCGCTCATCAGCCGGTTGTCCGTGTTCACGGTGGCCCGGAAATGCAGTTTCCGCAGCAGCCCGATGGGGTGCTCCGCGTACGAGGAGGCGGCGCCGGTCTGGAGGTTGGAGGTCGGGCACAGCTCCAGCGGGATGCGCTTGTCCCGTACGTAGGAGGCGAGGCGGCCGAGCTTCACGCCGTCGTCGGTGACCTCGATGTCGTCGATGATGCGGACCCCGTGGCCGAGCCGGTCCGCACCGCACCACTGGAGCGCCTGCCAGATCGACGGCAGGCCGAAGGCCTCGCCCGCGTGGATGGTGAAATGGTTGTTCTCGCGCTTGAGGTACTCGAAGGCGTCGAGGTGCCGGGTGGGCGGGAAGCCCGCCTCCGCGCCCGCGATGTCGAAGCCGGCGACGCCCTGGTCGCGGTAGCGGTTGGCGAGTTCGGCGATCTCCAGGGAGCGCGCCGCGTGCCGCATCGCGGTGAGGAGTGCGCCCACCCGGATCCGGTTGCCGTCCCGGCGGGCGCGCCGCTCGCCCTCACGGAACCCCTCGTTGACCGCCTCGACGACCTCTTCGAGGGTCAGCCCGCCCTCCAGGTGCTGCTCGGGGGCGTACCGCACCTCGGCGTAGACGACACCGTCCGCGGCCAGGTCCTCGGCGCATTCGGCGGCCACCCGGACCAGCGCCTCGCGGGTCTGCATGACGGCGCAGGTGTGGGCGAACGTCTCCAGATAGCGCTCCAGCGAACCGGAGTCGGCCGCCTCGCGGAACCAGATGCCGAGCTTGTCGGGCTCGGTCTCGGGAAGTCCTTCGTATCCACTCGCGAGGGCGAGGTCGACGATCGTCCCCGGACGCAGGCCGCCGTCGAGATGGTCGTGCAGAAGCACCTTGGGTGCACGCCGGATCTGATCCTGGCCGGGCACATGAAGGGTCGGGCTCATCATTTGCGCACTCTAGCGCCTACGCGCGTAGATTGTCGCTTGTCGATGCGTAACAGTGACCGCGAATACGGGTGGAGTACACCTGTCCTTCTGACACTGTTCTGTCATGGCACAGCGCGCACTCCCCCTGCCCGACGCAAGGCTGGGACGGGCCGTCAGGACGGCCGGAGCTCCAACCGCGGTCAGCGGCGTTGTTCTGCTGCTCCCGGACGGCGAGGCCGACTCGCACCGCCGCCCATCCCCTCTCTCCTACGCACTCCAGCTGCCGCTGGCCCGCGCCCTGGCCCGCGCCGGGCAGGACGACGGACTCGCCGCACATGTCGTGCGCTATCGCTGCCGGGGCTGGAACGCCACCGACGCGCAGCTGGCGGCGGACGCCGAGTGGGCGGTGGACGAGGTCGTACGACGCTACGGCGATGTCCCCGTCTGCCTGGCCGGCCACGGCATGGGCGGCCGGGCCGCGCTCCGGGCGGGCGGCCACGCGGCGGTCGACTCCGTGCTGGCGATGGCCCCTTGGCTCCCCGAGGGCGGGGCCGACGGGGCGGAGCCGGTGAAGCACCTGCTCGGCCGCCAGGTCCTGCTCGTCCACGGCACCAACGACGCCCGTACCGACCCCGAGCTGTCCTTCCGTCTGGCCGAGCGGGCCAAGAAGGCCAACCGCGACACCTGCCGCTTCGAAGTCCACTCGGACGGCCACGGGCTGCGCCAGCACCGGGCCGAAGTGACCGCTCTGGCCGCGGACTTCGTGTGCGGTTCTCTGTTCGGCCGGGCGTACGCGCGACCGGTCGCCGACGCGCTGGCGGCGCCGCCACCGTTGGGGCTGCGGATGCCGCTGGCGGCGGGGTTCGGGAAGTCGCTGCGGGGGTGACCGGGCATCGGCATCGCAGTCGAGTTCGCCGCCCGCGAGGTCGTGGGCGGCCTGCGGCCCTTTCGCCGCGCCGATGCCGAGGGCCTGTCCCGCTTCGTCCGCCGGCTCGGTGCCGTCCGGCCGGCTGCTACGAGCAGCAGCAGTTGCGTCTCTTCCCGAAGCCCATGGCCCACCTGTCCACCCGTCCGCCTGTCCGTAACACGCAGGCAGCGGCGCTCCGCCACAGGGCTCGACGAATCGGACGTTTCGCTGTCACGTCCTTCCGGGTCAGTCCGGCAGCAGATGCCCCCGCCTCGACAGCAGGAAGCGTTTGAAGGCGGCCACCGGTGGGGTGTCGGGGTGGCCGTCCAGCCAGGCGACGCCGATCTCGCGGGCCGCCCTGGGGGCCGTGACGGTCAGTTCGACGACGCCGGGGCGGGCCACCGCGGGCGGCGGCAGCAGGGCCACGCCGAGCCCGGCCGCGACCAGGCCGCGCAGTGTCTCCGCCTCCTCGCCCTCGAAGGCGACCCGGGGCGCGAAGCCCGCCTCGGCGCACAGGTCGTCGGTGATCCGCCGCAGGCCGTAACCCGGTTCGAGGGTGACGAACTTTTCGTCGGCGGCCTCCGCGAGGCGGATGCGGCGGCGCGTGGCGAGGCGGTGGTCCTCGGGGACGACCAGGCGGAGTCGCTGTTCGTCCAGGCGGCGGGCGACGAGATCGGGGGCGTCCGGGACGGGTGAGGTGAGGCAGAGGTCGAGGCCGCCGGCCCGCAGGCGTTCGATCATCGCCTCGCCGTAGTTCTGCACGAGCTGGAAGCGGACCCGGGGGTGATCGGCGCGGAAGGCGCGCAGGAGTGCGGGGACGGTCTCCGAGCCCATGGTGTGGAGGAAGCCGAAGGCGACCTTGCCGGTGGCCGGGTCGGCGTCGGCCCGTACCGAGTCGGCGGCCTTCTCGACCTCGGCCAGGGCCCGCTCGGCGGAGCCCAGGAAGGTGCGGCCCGCCGGGGTGAGCGAGACGGTGCGGCCCTTGCGCGCGAACAGGGCGACTCCCAGATCCTGTTCGAGCCTGACCATCGCCCGCGACAGCGTCGACTGCGGGACTCCGAGCTCCTGCGCGGCGCGCGTGACGTGCTCGTGGCGGGCCACCGCCTCGAAGTGGGCCAGTCGCGGCGCGAGCACGGCGCGAATGTCTTCTTCGTAACTACTGGGTGACAGCCGGGGCTGTGAGCTGCGTTCATGCGCCATGGGATTGATTATCGCCACTTCGTGCATTGGACGCATGAAAGCGGAGAGCCTACTTTCGAAGCATGCCTCCTGCCAGTACCGGGGCGTCCACGCTCACCGTGGCCGCCTCGCCCCAGCCGTCCCCCGTCGCCACCGCCGACTCCCCCGCCACCGCCGGGCCGGAGCGTCTCGAACCGGGCCGCCCCGGCTACCGCCGGATGAGCTTCGCGCTCTTCGCCGCAGGTGTCGCGACGTTCGCACTCCTCTACTCCACGCAGGCCCTGCTGCCCGCCGTCTCCGCCTCCTTCGGCGCCACGGCCGGACAGGCCAGCTGGACGGTCTCCGCGGCGACGGGCGCACTGGCGCTGTGCGTACTGCCGATGAGCGCGCTCTCCGAGCGGTTCGGACGGCGGCAGATGATGACCGCCTCGCTGACGGTCGCCGTGCTGGTCGGGCTGCTCGTCCCCTTCGCCCCCTCGCTGGGCTGGCTGATCGCGCTGCGCGCCGTCCAGGGCGCGGCACTGGCCGGGCTTCCCGCCTCGGCGATGGCGTACCTGGCCGAGGAGGTACGGCCGAAGGCACTGGTCGCCGCGATCGGGCTGTTCGTGGCCGGCAACAGCATCGGCGGCATGAGCGGCCGCATCCTCACCGGTTGGATCGCCCAGCTGTGGGGCTGGCGCGCGGCGCTCGGCGCGGTCGGAGTGCTGGCCGTGGCCTGCGCGGTCGTCTTCCACTTCATGATCCCCCGGGCACGGAATTTCACCCCGGGGACGCTGAACCCGAAGGCGCTCGCGAAGACCGTCGGCGGGCACCTCGCCGATCCGCTGCTGCGCCGGCTGTACGCGATCGGCGCGCTGTTCATGACGGTGTTCGGCGCGGTCTACACGGTGATCGGGTACCGCCTGGTGGAGGCGCCGTTCAACCTCCCCCAGGGCGTCGTCGGCTCGATCTTCCTCGTCTACCTCGTCGGTACGGTCTCCTCCGCCGCGGCCGGCAGGCTGGTCGCCCGGCTCGGCCGCCGGGGCGCGCTGTACCTGGCCGTCTCCACCACGGCCGCCGGTCTGCTGCTCTCGCTCGCCGACCGGCTGGCCGCGGTGCTCCTCGGCCTGGTCCTGATCACGGCGGGCTTCTTCGCCGGGCACGCGGTCGCCTCCTCGTCCGTGAGCCGTACCGCGACGAAGGGCCGCGCCCAGGCGTCGGCGCTCTACCAGTCCGCGTACTACCTGGGCTCCAGCGCGGGCGGCACGCTGGGCGCGGTCGCCTTCCACGCCGGGGGCTGGGCCGGGACCGTCTCGCTGGGACTGCTCGCGGTCCTCGGCGTCGTCTCGATCACCCTGTACGGGACACGGGCCGCCCGCGCGGAGCGGCGCCGGACGGTGCCGGTGGCGTCCGTACAGCACCGGGGCATGGCCTCCGTACAGAACTGAGACATACGGCGCACAACCATCCACTCCCCGACGCGCGTCTAGCAGGCGGAATCACCTCACGGCGCGCGAAGGGGAGTTGGCGTACATGGGAGTGGCGGGGAACACACGGAAAGTCCGGCTGCGGCGCGGGCTCGCGCTGTCGGTCGCGGGCCTGACCGCGGTACCGGCGCTGGTACTGGCCACCGGCGGGTCGGCGCAGGCGGCGTCCTGCACGACGTCCACCGGGCCGTACCAGAAGCAGGTCGAGAAGTATCTGAAGCGGCCGGTCGACGGCAGGCAGTCGGCCGCCGACTGCAAGGCGATCAGGTCGTTCCAGAGCACGTACGGGGTCACCCCCACCATCGGGTACGCGGGTCCGGTCACCTGGCGCACGATGAAGACGCTCACCGCCCAGAAGGCGGCCGGCAAGACCCCGAACAAGGACAAGAAGTGCCCCACGAACAAGGGGCGCATCGCGTGCGTGGACCTGACCCGGCAGCTGAGCTGGATCCAGGACGGCAGCAAGCTGAAGTTCGGTCCGGTGCCGGTGCGGACCGGACGCAACGGCTACGAGACCCGCACCGGGTCGAAGAAGATCTACTGGCGGCACATCGACCATGTCTCGTCGATCTACCACGTGTCGATGCCGTACTCCCAGTTCTTCGACGGGGGTCAGGCGTTCCACGCGGTGGGGGTGAAGATGTGGAACCCGCCGGGATCGCACGGCTGCGTCAACATGCGTTCCGCCGACGCCAAGTCGTACTGGAAACTGCTGAAGAACGGCGACGACGTATACGTGTACGGACGCAAGCCCGGAACGTGACCGGAATCCGGGCGGCTTGGGCACATCCCACCCTCGCTGTCAGTGCCCTGCGGTAGCTTCCAGAGTGCCGAAGTGAGCGGTGCCACAGCGCAACAGGGGTGGAGCGATGAGTGATCTGACAGCGACGACGGACATCGACAGTCGTCTGGAGGGACACCGGGTCGAGCTGACCGGCTACTGCTACCGGATGCTCGGCTCGGCCTTCGAGGCGGAGGACGCGGTGCAGGACACGCTGGTGCGTGCCTGGCGCAACTTCGAGAAGTTCGAGGGGCGTTCCTCGCTGCGGTCCTGGCTGTACCGCATCGCCACCAACGTCTGCCTGGACATGCTGAACGCGGGCAACAAGCGGGCCCGTCCGGTCGATCTGACGGGCCCGACCCCGCTCGCCCAGGCGGCGCTCAACCCCCTGCCGGAGAACACCTGGCTGGAGCCGATGCCGGACGGGCGGATCCTGCCGACGGTGGCCGACCCGGCGGAGGCCGCCGTGGCGCGGGAGTCGGTGCGTCTGGCCTTCGTCGCCGCGCTCCAGCATCTGCCGCCCAAGCAGCGTGCCGTGCTGATCCTGCGCGAGGTGCTGGCCTGGAAGGCCAGCGAGGTCGCCGAGCTGCTCGACACCTCGGTCGCCTCGGTCAACAGCGCTCTCCAGCGGGCGCGTGCCACCCTCACCGAACACGAGGGCAAGCCGGCCGACACCGCGGATCCGCTCGACGAGGAGCAGCGCAAGCTCCTTGAGCGGTACGTCGCGGCCTTCGAGGGCTACGACATGGCGGCGCTGACGGCGCTGCTCCATGAGGACGCCGTGATGACCATGCCGCCGTTCGACCTCTGGCTCCAGGGGCACGACGACATCACCGGCTTCATGCTCTCCATCGGCGCGAGCTGCGCGGGCTCCCGTCTGGTGACGACGTCGGCGAACGGCACCCCGGCGTTCGCGCACTACAAGCCGAATCCGGACGGGCCCGGGTTCGTGCCGTGGGCGGTGCAGGTCATCGACATCTCGGACGGGGCCATCACCGGGATGCACTGCTTCCTGGACACCCCGCGCTGGTTCCCGCTCTTCGGACTGCCGGATCATCTCGACGACGACGCGGCGTGAGGCGCGGCGTACGGAACGGGCTGGTGGCCGGCTGGGTGGTGCTGGCGGCCGGTGGCTGGGGGCTGGCCCAGTGGATGGGCGAGCCGTCCGCCACCGGCGGCCCCGGGCCCGGGTCGTCCCGGACCGCCGGGCCAGGCGGTGAACCGGGACCGCAGCCCGAGTCCGACTGCGACGACCTCATCAGCGCCGCGTCCCGGCGCCCCACCGCCACCGCGGCCCCGCTCCTCAAGGCGTCGGCGGCCCCGGTCGACGGCGGGACCGTCCGGTTCCGGCAGGTGGTCTGCGACGAGGCCAGGCTCGCGGACTGAGCGGGGGCGGGGCCGGGGACCGAGCAAGGGACTGAGCGCGGCGAGGCCGGGGGCTGCTCGTACGCTCAGCCCCCGTCCTCCCCCGCCCCTGTCCCCGTCCCGCACTCCAGGTCCACCACATCGGCCAGCCCGACCAGGTCGAGCAGGCTCTGCAGTTCGGGCGGCACATTACGCAGCCGCAGTCTCCTGCCGCCCGCCCGGCGCACGACGAGCCCCAGTCGCGCTATCGCCTCGACCAGGGCCAGATCCACGTGCACGACCCCGCCCACGTCGCAGTCCACCCCCGCGTCCGGGTCGCGGACGGCGCCGTCGGGGTCGTACAGCAGCGTCTCCAGCTCGGCGCAGAGTCCCGGCACCGCGGCCCTGGTGACGCGGCCGGTGACGACGAGAAGGTTCGGGGTCATGGGTTCCACATCTGGCAGACCGGTCCGGCGACCGAAACTCATCGCTGCCCCGATCCGCACTTTCCCCCGGAGGCCGCGGCCCCGGGCAGTTCACGCGTCCTCGGACGGACCCGGACCGATGGACTTCCGTCAACTCCCGTTATTTGTGACCTGGAGGAAGACCGCAGTGAAGGTGGACAAGCTCTCCGCAAGGAACCCGGCCAAGAGGAAGTCCATCTCTACCGGGCCGACGTCATGGACAAACGGCCCCTCTCACCAACTGGCGTGACAGCCCCAGCTCTACCGCTCCCGAGGAGGGGCACGCTTCTCTCTGTCAGCTCTCAGATTCGCCAGGCCCTGATGCGGTCGGCGACGCCGTAGGACGCGGTACGCCCGGCATTGAGGTCGCGGGCCAGGGTAATCAGCGTGCTCCGTGGAGCGTGGCGGTGGGGCGGCCCGAGTGCCACGGGTCGAGCAGCAGGAACAGCTCGACACCGGCCTTCGCGTAGCCGTGCACCTTGCCGATGCGGTCGTGGTTGGCGTTGGCCTGCGAGGTGAACTCGACGACGAGCCGCGCTTCTTCGGCCGGGATGCGGTTGCCCGGCCCGGTCGCCGCTGCGTCCGGCACGACGACGAGATCGGGGACGTAGAGCCCGGCCCGCCCCGGCACCGAGACGCCGAGGGTCTGGAAGATCTCCCAGTCCTCCGGAAGCACGGAGTAGAGCCTGCGCTGCAGCCGGGCGGCAGTGAGATTGTGGTCCTTGGACGGCGGTGGCGACACGGTGACGATCCCCTCGATGATCTCCACCTTGCAACCCTCGGGCGCGTCCGTCTCCTCCCAGATCCGGACGAGGTCGTCCTACTCCTGGCCGTGGCCGGGGTCGACGGTGAGTGCGCCCATGGCGGTCTCCTCTTATCGGTGCGTCACCGAGTCCAGCATGCCGAACGGGACCGGCGGCGGTCCACCGATCCCGTTCACCCGTACGAGGAAACCGCAGGTCAGGCGATACGTTCCCGCACCACGGGGGTGGCGGTGAACGCCGTGCCGGACGGGGCGATGTCGTACGCGTCGGGCAGCGCCTTCAGGGCGTAGTCGAACTTCTCGGGGGTGTCGGTGTGCAGCGTCAGCAGGGGCTGGCCGGCCGTCACCGTGTCGCCCGGCTTGGCGTGCAGTTCGACGCCCGCGCCCGCCTGGACCGGGTCCTCCTTGCGGGCCCGGCCCGCGCCGAGGCGCCAGGCGGCGACGCCGATGTCGTAGGCGTCCAGGCGGGTCAGCACACCGGTGGACGGGGCCATGACCACGTGCTGCTCGCGGGCGACCGGGAGCGCGGCGTCGGGGTCGCCGCCCTGGGCGGAGATCATCCGGCGCCAGACGTCCATCGCGGAGCCGTCCGCGAGGGCCTTCTCCGGGTCGGCGTCCTTGAGCCCGGCCGCGTCCAGCATTTCGCGGGCCAGGGCGAGGGTGAGGTCGACGACGTCCCTCGGGCCGCCGCCGGCGAGCACCTCGACCGATTCGCGCACCTCCAGGGCGTTGCCCGCGGTCAGGCCGAGCGGGGTGGCCATGTCGGTGAGGAGGGCGACCGTGCGCACTCCGCTGTCGGTGCCCAGGGCGACCATGGTGGAGGCCAGTTCGCGGGCGTCCTCGATGGTCTTCATGAAGGCGCCGGAGCCGACCTTGACGTCCAGGACGAGCGCGCCGGTGCCCTCGGCGATCTTCTTGGACATGATGGAGCTGGCGATCAGCGGGATGGCCTCGACGGTGCCGGTGACATCGCGGAGCGCGTACAGCTTCTTGTCGGCGGGGGCGAGCCCGTCACCGGCGGCGCAGATCACCGCGCCGGTGGTGTCCAGGACGTTCAGCATCTCCTCGTTGGAGAGGTGGGCGCGCCAGCCGGGGATGGACTCCAGCTTGTCGAGGGTGCCGCCGGTGTGGCCGAGGCCCCGGCCGCTGAGCTGCGGCACGGCGGCGCCGCAGGCGGCGACCAGCGGGGCGAGCGGCAGGGTGATCTTGTCGCCGACGCCTCCGGTGGAGTGCTTGTCGGTGGTGGGGCGGGAGAGCGACGCGAAGTCCATGCGCTCGCCGGAGGCGATCATGGCGGCGGTCCAGCGGGCGATCTCCGTGCGGTTCATGCCGTTCAGCAGGATCGCCATGGCCAGCGCGGACATCTGCTCGTCGGCGACCTCACCGCGGGTGTACGCGTCGACGACCCAGTCGATCTGCTCGGGGGTCAGCTCGCCCCGGTCGCGCTTGGTGCGGATGACGGAGATGGCGTCCATGTCCTGGGAGTCCTTCCGGCCGGTACGTACGGGAGTACGTGCGTGCGGTACGCAAGAGTCCCGAATGACTCTACGCGCATAGAGGGTGGGAACGGGCGTGGCCCTCCCGACGTGCGGGAGGGCCACGGGAGTGCTACTTCAGATGGTCCGGACCGAATGCCTGCGGCAGCATCTCGGCGAGCGTGCGCAGCCCGTCGGGCGTCTCCAGGACCAGCTCGGGGCCGCCGAACTCGTACAGCAGCTGTCTGCACCTGCCGCACGGCACCAGGATCTCGCCCGCCCCGTCCACGCAGGTGAAGTGGGTCAGCCGGCCGCCGCCGGTGGCGTGCAGCTGGGAGACCAGTCCGCATTCGGCGCACAGGCCGATGCCGTACGAGGCGTTCTCGACGTTGCAGCCGGAGACCGTACGGCCGTCGTCCACGCGCGCCGCGGCGCCGACCGGGTAGTGCGAGTACGGGACGTACGCACGGGTCATCACGGACCGTGCGGCGCTCCGCAGCGCCGCCCAGTCGACCTCCGCGGCGGCCGTCACTTGCCCTGGCCCTTGCGGTAGACGAGACCGTCCGCCTTCGGCATGCGCAGGCGTTGTGCCGAGAGCGAGAGGACCAGCAGCGTCGTGACGTACGGGGCGGCGTCGACGAACTGGCTCGGTACCTGGTCCGTCAGCGCGTACCAGGTGAAGAGCAGCGCGGAGACCGCTGCCGAGACCACCGCGGCCACGTACTTCTTCCGGTACAGCTGCCAGAGCAGTACGGCCACCAGCAGGATCGCGAGCAGCAGGACCATCGCGTGCACGTTCTCGGCGCCGCCGCGCAGCTTGAGGCTGTCGGTGAAGCCGAACAGGCCCGCACCGAGCGCCATCCCGCCGGGCATCCAGTTGCCGAAGATCATCGCGGCGAGACCGATGTAACCGCGGCCACCGGTCTGGCTCTCCTGGTAGATGCCGGTGGAGACGATCGCCAGGAAGGCGCCGCCGAGCCCGGCCAGACCACCGGAGACGGCGACGGCGATGTACTTGTACTTGTAGACGTTGACGCCGAGCGACTCCGCGGCGACCGGGCTCTCACCGCAGGAACGCAGCCGCAGGCCGAACGAGGTGCGCCACAGCACCCACCAGGTGCCGGGGATCAGCAGCAGCGCGACGACGGTCAGCCAGGACAGGTTGGTGACCAGGCCGCCGACGACCCCGGCGATGTCGGAGACGAGGAACCAGTGTTTCTGCTGGAGGTCGAGAAGCCAGTCCGACAGCCCCGGAATGGTGATCCGGTCGATCGCCTCGATCCGCGGGGACTGCTTCGACGAGCCTCCCTCCACGCCGTCGAAGGCGAAGTTGGAGAGGTAGCGGGTCACTCCCACCGCGAGGATGTTGATGGCCACACCGGAGACGATGTGGTTCACCCCGAAGGTGACGGTGATGACCGCGTGCAGCAGGCCGCCGAGAGCGCCGCCGATGATGCCGAACAGGACACCCACCCACGGGCCCCACTGGAACCCGGCCCAGGCACCGAACCAGGTGCCCAGGATCATCATGCCTTCGAGACCGATGTTGACGACGCCCGCGCGTTCGGCCCAGAGGCCGCCGAGTCCGGCGAGTCCGATCGGGACCGCCAGTTCGAGGGCGCCCGCGACCTGTCCCACGGAGGTCACGTCGTTGGCGCCGCTGATCAGGCGGACGAGCGAGACCAGCGCGAGCCCGCCCGCGATGATCAGCAGGATGACGGGCAGGGTGAGCTTGCGGCGGCCGCCGCCCTTCTTGGGGGCGACGCTCGCGGCGGAAACCTGGGTTGCGCTCACAGTGCGGCCTCCTTCTCGGTCTTGAGGGCGAGGCCGGCGGCGAGTTCCTCGCCGACCTTCTGCTGC
Source organism: Streptomyces sp. NBC_00012 (assembly GCF_045040875.1). Classification (NCBI taxonomy): domain Bacteria; kingdom Bacillati; phylum Actinomycetota; class Actinomycetes; order Kitasatosporales; family Streptomycetaceae; genus Streptomyces; species Streptomyces sp. NBC_00012. The sequence continues at coordinate 3,448,465 of NZ_CP108309.1, forward strand.
TGGCGGCGGGTTCCGTATCGGCGCACGAGTTCGTAGCTGACGACGACCGAGATCACGATCAGGCCCTGCATGATCGTGGCGATCTCCTTCTCGTACCCGAACTGGTCGAGCGAGGCGGACGCCTTGTCCAGGAAGGCGATCAGCAGGGCGCTGAAGGCGATGCCGATCGGGTTGTTCCGGCCGAGCAGGGCGATGGTGATGCCGGTGAAGCCGATTCCGGTCGGGAAGTCGAGGCTGTAGGTGTGCGTGTCACCGAGGAGCGTCGGCATGCCGGCGAGGCCGGCGACGGCTCCGGAGATCAGCATCGAGGTGAGGATCATCTTCTTGGCGTCCACACCGGAGGCCTGGGCGGCGCTCTCGCTCTCGCCCGTGGCCCGCAGGTCGAAGCCGAAGCGGGTGCGGTTCAGGACGAACCAGTAGACGACGCCGCAGGCCGCCGCGACGAAGGTGAATCCGTAGATCTCCCCCGCCTCGGCTCCCATGGACAGGCCGGGGAACCAGGCGGACTCCGGGATGTCGCCGGTGGTCAGGTTGTTGGAGCCGGCGGGCTGCACACCGAAGTTCTTCGGCAGGATCAGCCAGGCGATCAGCGCGGTCGCGATGGAGTTGAGCATGATCGTCGAGACGACCTCGCTCACCCCCCGCGTGGTCTTGAGGAAGCCCGCGATCCCTGCCCAGAAGGCGCCGACCAGCATCGCGACGATCACGATCAGCGCGATCTGCAGCGGCCCCGGGAGGTCGAAGCTCGTGCCGGCCAGCGCGGCCATCATCGCGGCGAGCCGGTACTGGCCGTCGACGCCGATGTTGAAGAGGTTCATCCGGAAGCCGACAGCGACGGCGAGGGCGGCGAGGTAGTACGTACCCGCCTGGTTGATGATCAGTACCTGCACGTCGGCGTAGGCCGCCGAGTCGAACATCAGCCGGTACGGCTCGAACGGGTTCTTGCCCGAGGCGAGCAGCACCACGGTGGTGAGCGCGAAGGCGACGACCAGGGCGAGAACGGGGCCGGCGAAGCCCAGGATCAGCCGGTCCTTGTCGATTTTCTTCATCGGTCCTCGTCCTCCGGTGCTGCCTCGAGATGACCGGTGGCGGCGCCGGTCATGGCCGAGCCCAGTTCCTCCGGGGTGATGGTGCCGGGGTCGGCATCGGCGACCAGCCGACCGCGGTACATGACACGCAGGGTGTCGGAGAGCCCGATCAGCTCGTCCAGATCCGCCGAGATGAGCAGGACGGCGAGGCCCTCGCGGCGCGCCTCGCGGATCTGGTCCCAGATCTGCGCCTGTGCTCCGACGTCCACACCGCGGGTGGGGTGTGCGGCGATCAGGAGCTTGGGGTCGTGGCTCATCTCCCGGCCGACGATCAGCTTCTGCTGGTTGCCGCCGGAGAGGGAGGCCGCGGTGACCTCGATGCCGGGGGTGCGGACGTCGTACTCGCGCACGATCCGCTCGGTGTCGGCGCGGGCCGCCTTGATGTCGAGCAGTCCGCCCCGGCTGTTGGGCCGTTCCGTGACGTGGCCGAGGATACGGTTCTCCCAGAGGGGCGCCTCCAGCAGCATGCCGTGGCGGTGGCGGTCCTCCGGGATGTAGCCGATGCCGCTCTCGCGCCGCTTGCGCGTGGGGATGTGCGAGATGTCCTCGCCGTCGAGGGTGATCACTCCGCCGTCGGGCTGTTTCATGCCGATCAGGGCCTCGATCAGCTCGGTCTGGCCGTTGCCCTCCACACCGGCGATGCCCAGCACCTCACCCTTGTGAATGGTGAGGTTGATGCCGGCCAGCACGTCGCGTACCGCGCCGTCCGGGTCGGTCACGGTGAGCGCGAGGTTCTCGACGCGCAGCATCGCAACGTCCGTCACCGTGGACTCACGGGTCTCGGGAGAGGGCAGCTCGCTGCCGACCATCAGCTCGGCGAGCTGCTTGGTGGTGGTGTCGGCCGGGTCCGCGGTGCCGACCGTCGTACCGCGGCGGATCACCGTGATGTCGTCGGCGACCGACAGGACCTCGCCCAGCTTGTGCGAGATGAAGATGACGGTCAGGCCCTCGGCCTTGAGCTCGCGCAGGTTGTCGAAGAGCGCGTCGACCTCCTGCGGCACGAGCACGGCGGTCGGTTCGTCCAGGATCAGGATGCGCGCGCCCCGGTAGAGGACCTTGAGGATCTCCACGCGCTGACGGTCGGCGACTCCGAGGTCCTCGACGAGGGCGTCGGGCCGGACCCCCAGACCGTACGCGTCCGAGATCTCCATGATCTTCTTGCGTGCGGCGGCGCCGATGCCGTGCAGCTTCTCCCCGCCGAGAACCACGTTCTCCAGGACGGTGAAGTTGTCGGCGAGCATGAAGTGCTGGTGCACCATGCCGATGCCGCGGCCGATGGCGTCGGCCGGACTGCCGAACACCACCTCGGTCCCATCGATCGTGATGGTGCCCTCGTCCGGCTTCTGCATGCCGTAGAGGATCTTCATCAGTGTGGACTTACCGGCACCGTTCTCACCGACGAGGGCGTGAACCGTGCCCTTGCGGATGGTGATGTCGATGTCCCGGTTGGCGACTACACCGGGGAAGCGCTTGGTGATGCCGTGCAGTTCTACGGCAGGGGGGCTGGACGCGTTGATGACGCACTCTCCATGGCCGGGCAGGAGCGGGGGCGGAGGGGCAGGGGGCGGGGTGAAGTTATCGCGCCGGAGGGCCGTCTACACGCGTAGTGCTGCCAAATCGTAAGGCGCTTGTGCACAGCACGGCGGGAGACCGGGGTCGGCCCCGTGCTGGAGAGACACTGTGACGGGCGGAACTTCTCGGACGAACACCCCCTGAGCCCGGAGCAGCGGGAATGCGCGCTCCGGGCCCGGGGAAACCAGCCGTACGGCAGTTGCGGTTGCGCGGTCGCCGTTACGGGGTGGTCTTGACGGTGATCGTGCCGTCGATGATGGCCTTCTTCGCCTTGTCGACAGCGGCGGTGACGTCGGTCATCTTGGTGAAGGCCGGGTTGGAATCGGCCAGGCCGACGCCGTCCTTGTCCAGGCCGTAGCGGATCTCACCGGACAGCGGCTTGCCGTCCTTGACCGACTTGATCAGGTTGAGGACGGAGTCCGCGACGTCCTTGGTGACCGAGGTCAGGATCTGGTCCTTGTACGCCACCAGACCCTTCTGGCTGTACTGGTCGGAGTCCACGCCGATGACCCACTTGCCCGCCTTCGCGGTGGCCTCGATGGCCCCGGAGCCGGCCAGACCGGCGGCGTGGTAGATGACGTCGGCCTTCTTGTCGAGCTGGCCCTGGGCGGCGGCCTTGCCGAGGTCGGGCTTGGAGAAGCCGTCGAAGTTCGGCGGCTGGGTCAGGTACTGCGACAGGACCTTCACCGACGGGTCGGTGTCCTTCACGCCCTGCTCGAAGCCCGCCTGGAACTTCTTGATCAGCGGGGTCTCCACACCGCCGATGAAGCCGACCGTCTTGGTCTTGCTCACCTTGGCGGCGGCGACGCCGGCGAGGTACGAGCCCTGCTCCTCGTTGAAGACCAGGTTGGCGATGTTCTTGCCGGTCACCGAGGCGTCGTCGATGATGCCGAAGGTGATCTTCGGGAACTTCGGCGCGACCTTCTTTATGGCGGGCGCGTACGCGAAGCCGACGCCGATCACCGGGTTGTTGCCGGCGCGGGCCAGCATGGTGAGACGCTGCACCTTGTCGGCGTCCGACTCGCCGTCCGACGGTTCGGCCTCGGTGCCCTTGAAGCCGAGCTCCTTCTCGCCCCTCTCCAGGCCCGCGAAGGCGGCGTCGTTGAACGACTGGTCGCCGCGGCCACCGACGTCGTACGAGAGGGCCGCCTTGGCTTCCTTGGAGTCGGAACCAGTATCCGACGACGACTTGCCGCCACAGGCCGTGACACTGAGCGCGAGCGCCGCGGACGCAAGGCCCACGGTGGTGATCCGGGTGATCCGGCGCAAGGGAAGGCTCCTTCAAACCTGACCGAAGCGCCTCTTCCGGCGCTGGTTTCGCCGCGATCGTAACGCGCGTAGATGTCAGATAAAGCCCCGTACGGAAGCCGTTATCGGATCGTCGTGAACCAGGGGCGACGTGGCCGGTTACAGATGGTTGCGGTCGAGCAACGCGGAGGCAGTGAACAGCTCCACGGCGACCGTGATCGCCTCCTCGTCGGCGTCGAAATCACCGCGATGCAGGTCGAGCCGGGCAGTGTCGCCGGGCGTGCGGACCCCGAGCCGGGCCATGGCGCCGGGGACGTGTTCCAGGTACCAGGAGAAGTCCTCGCCACCCAGGCTCTGTTCGGTGTCCTCGATCGCATGCATTCCGCGGCGCGCGGTCATCGCCGTGGCGAGCAGGTCGATCACGGCGGCGTCGTTCACGACCGGCGGGACGCCCCGGACGTAGTTGATCACCGTCTTGGCGCCGTGCATCCCGGCCACCTCGTCGATCGCGGCGTGCACCAGGTCGGGGGCCTCGCGCCAGGAGGTCAGTTCCAGACAGCGCACGGTGCCCGACAGCTCGGCGTGCTGCGGGATCACATTGCAGGCGTGCCCGGCCTCCAGCCGCCCCCAGGTGACGGCGAGCCCGGCCCGTGCGTCGACCCGGCGGGCCAGCAGTGCGGGCACCTCGGTGGCGACCTTGGCCGCGGCGGTGACCAGGTCGGTGGTCAGGTGCGGGCGGGCGGTGTGGCCGCCGGGACCGTCGAGCGACACCTCCAGCCGGTCACAGGCCGAGGTGATGGCCCCCACCCGCAGCCCGATCCGCCCGACGTCCACCTTCGGGTCGCAGTGCACCCCGATGATCCGCCCGACGCCCTCCAGCGCCCCGGACAGGATCGTGTCGGGTGCCCCGCCGGGCAGCACCTCCTCGGCCGGCTGGAAGATCAGCCGCACCGGGTTCGGGAGCAGCCCCTGCCGGTCCAGACCGGCGAGCACCAGCCCGGCGCCGAGCACCGAGGTGGTGTGGATGTCGTGCCCGCACGCGTGCGCCCGGTCGGGGACCGTGGAGCGGTACGGGACGCCCGCCTTGGTGTCCGGGATGGGCAGGGCGTCGATGTCGGCGCGCAGGGCGAGCATCGGCGGGGTGGAGTCGTCCCGCGTGCCCACGTCGCAGATGAGCCCCGTCCCCGTGTCGAGCACCCGGGGTTCCAGTCCCGCCTTCTCCAGCCGGGCCTTGATGGCCGCGGTGGTACGGAACTCCTGGTTGCCCAGCTCTGGATGCATGTGCAGGTCGCGCCGGAAGGCGATCAGCTCGGCACGCAGGTCCTCGGGCAGAGTGCCGGGCAGCACCTCGTCGCCGGACAGCTGGACATCGGAATCGCGGGACATCAACGGGTTCACCTGGTGAAGGGTAAGGCCCTTCCCCCTTCAACTGACCATGAAACAAGAAAAGTTCAGCCACATAGACGAACAAAAGACGGCGTGAAGGCGAGTGGCGCGGAAGGGGGATGGGTAAACTCCGCCGCCGCTCCGGGGTGCGCCCCGCGCCATCGAGGCGTCCCGGCACATCGCTCCGGCGCATCCGCCGGAACCCGCGGGCATCGGCGGGAACCCGCCACCGGCCGAACGCGGACGGCGCACCGCCCGGAGACCCGGACGACACACCGGCCCTGCACACGGTGACCCCGGCCGGAGCGGCGTTGCTGCGCCCGCCCCACTGAGTCCGCCGAGCCGCCGGCCTCTCCACGGACCACACCCTGAGCTGCCTCTTTGGAGCAGCGTCGAATGTCCTGTCGGGGATGTGCCAGTCTGCGCCATCGTGGTTCCACGACAACGGGCCGCCCGCCCGGGGGGAATGCCGGGGCACGGGGCGCGGTCCGGACGAAGGGGGTAACACATGCGCATGACCAGGAAGTTCGCCGCGGCCGTCAGAACTACAAGGGCAGCAGCGGCGTCATCAAGCGGGGTTCCGAGCTGACCGGGTCCGCCGCCCACTTCATCAAGTCCAGCAAGTGGGTCAACTGCGTCTGATCCACCGCCCCTGCGGCCGGCACATCGAGGCCCCTTCCGCGGCAGGTTCGCGGCGGGGGGCCTCGGGCTCCGTCAGCCGGACAGCCCCCGTCGCACCGGCAGCAGGGCCGCCCCGATGCACAGGGCTCCGACCGGCAGCAGATCCAGGCTCACGGCCATCACCACCGTCCCCGCCAGCACCAGCGCCGGGGCCCATGCCCGGACCAGGTCACGGCGGAGGAAGGCGAGCAGGGTGACGAGGGTCAGCAGCCCGAGCCAGAACAGCATCGGCACCACGGTGTAGACCAACGGCATCACACCGGGCATGCCCTGCACCCGGTCGAACATCTCGCTCATGGCCTCTTTGTCCGCCGCGACGAACCCGGCCCCCAGATCGATCACCGCCTGCACCACCACCGCCGCCGCACCGAGCAGCCCGGTCCAGGCGGCCGCTTCGCCCGCGACCCGTCCGCCTCCGCGCTCCCCGCCGAGTGTCCGCAGCCCGAGGAAGACCGGCACGAAGGCGAGCACCCCGGCCAGGAACAGCAGATGCGCCACCGTCCACCAGACCCCGGGCCCGTAGTCACCGACGGCCCGCCCGACCAGCCGCACCACCCCGTACCCCGCCATCAGGACCGGCCCCGCGAGGAGGGCCGTTCCGAACGTCACTCCGGCCACACCATCCGTACCTGGGGCACCAGGTGTGCCGGGCCCACCGGGCGTACCGCGCTGTCGCTCCGTCGCCGTCCGCATCGTCGTCATGCGTCGATGCTCGCGTCCGGCCGACCCTGCCCGCTATCGGGGACTACCCCCAACCGACCCTGGGCGTGCGCCACTTACGTATCAGGGTGATCCATGACGTCGGGGGAACGCCCGACCTGCACCGAGTGGAGCCCAAGGCTGAAACCCTCGGCCGGCTCCCCCGTCGAGCACCCCGCATGCCCTCCGGACAACAGCGATGGCGCCGGCCGGCTACGCCTCCGTCACCGCCGTGGCCCGCCAGGGGGCCAGGCGCTGGACGTCGCGGGCGGTTTCCGTGACGCCGCTCAGGAAGCCCTGGGCGCGGGGGGAGGCCGTGTCGCGGAGCCATTCGGGGGCGATGTCGCAGACGGCGACCTTCACCTCGGTTCCGGCCAGGGCCAGGGGGAGGGTGTGGACGACCGTGGAGGGGAAGCTGAGGACCTTGCGGCCGATGGGGCCGCGGCGGGCGATGAGTTCCAGGGGGAGGTCGGGGCGGACGATCTCCAGGCCGGTGGCGGCCTCCAGGGCGTGGAGCTTCTCGGTGGACTCCCGGCGGTGGGCGAAGTAGCGGGTCGCACCGTGGGTGCGGGCCAGGGCTCCGACGGCCTCCAGGTACTGGTCACGGTCGACCACGCCCGTCTCGACCAGGGAGGTGCCGACCAGGTCGGCGCCCTTGGTGAGCAGCGGCGGGCCGAAGCGGGAGCGGGTCCAGGCGAAGGTGTTGGGGGTGACGGTCACGCCGGGCGGAGCCTCGACCGGCATGGCCGTGAAGACCTCGACCGTACGGTTGGCGGAGGGGGTGAAGCGGCTGCGGGCGCGGGCCGTGACCGGGGCCAGGACCAGATCGCGGGGGCCCGAGCTGCCCTTGCGGTGCCAGCGCACCAGACGTTCGCCGCGCGCGAGTTGGGCGACGAACTCCATGGTGGCCGTGCCGTCGTCGACCACGGTGAGGCGGCAGGCCCGGACCATGGTGAGCAGGAGTTGTACGTACCGGGAGAACGGGTCGCCGATGACGATGTGCTGCGCCCTGCGGACGAGTCCGGACAGGTCGCGCAGGCTCTTCAGGGGCGCGCCCGCGCCACCGCGCGCCTCCTGCCAGCGGACGTTGATGCCCTCGTCGCGGGCCAGCTCCGCCATCCGGCGCAGCTGACCGCGCGACATCGGGTCGACCGGGGGGAGGACGACGACCGTGATGTCCGTGAGGACCCGGTCGTCGCCTCCCTCTGCGTAGGCCCACTCCAGGACGTTCAGGAGCTGGACCGGGCTCTCGACGAAGGCGAGGTTCACCGGTCGGCCCGTCAGACCGCGACCGGTTCGGCGGCCGGAGCCGCCTCGGTGCCCTCGGCGACGACGCCCGCGACCCGGCGGAGCTTCTTCATCGGGCCGAGCTCGGACTCGTACACCTTCTTGACGCCGTCGCCGAGCGAGGCCTCGATGGTGCGGATGTCGCGGACCAGGCGGGTGAGGCCCTGCGGCTCGACGGAGGCGGCCTGGTCGGAGCCCCACATGGCGCGGTCGAGGGTGATGTGGCGCTCGACGAACGCGGCACCGAGGGCGACGGCGGCCAGCGTCGTCTGGAGGCCGGTCTCGTGGCCGCTGTAGCCGATCGGGACGTTGGGGTACTCCTGCTGGAGGGTGTTGATGACCCGGAGGTTCAGCTCCTCGGCCTTGGCCGGGTAGGTCGAAGTGGCGTGGCAGAGCAGGATGTTGTCCGAGCCGAGGACCTCGACCGCGTGGCGGATCTGGCGCGGGGTCGACATGCCGGTGGAGAGGATGACCGTGCGGCCGGTGGCGCGCAGCGCGCGCAGCAGCTCGTCGTCGGTGAGCGAGGCGGAGGCGACCTTGTGGGCGGGGACGTCGAACTTCTCCAGGAAGGCGACGGCCTCGGTGTCCCACGGGGAGGCGAACCAGTCGATGCCGCGCTTGGCACAGTGCTCGGAGATGGCCTGGTACTCGGCCTCGCCGAACTCGACACGGTGGCGGTAGTCGATGTACGTCATCCGGCCCCAGGGGGTGTCGCGCTCGATGTCCCACTGGTCGCGCGGGGTGCAGATCTCCGGGGTGCGCTTCTGGAACTTGACGGCGTCGCAGCCGGCTTCGGCGGCCACGTCGATCAGGGCGAGGGCGTTCTCGAGGTCGCCGTTGTGGTTGATGCCGATCTCGCCGGTGACGTAGACGGGGTTGCCGGGGCCGGCGGTGCGGGTGCCGAGGGTGCGCAGACGGGAGGTGCTCATGAGATGTGTTTCCTTAGTTCGGATGACTTGGTGGGTTGGGGGACCCGGGGTCACTTGGGGGACTGAGTGGGGTTCGTGGCCGTGAGGGTGGGGCCGAGCAGCCAGGCCGCGATCTCGCGAATGGCGCCGGAGCCGCCGGGGGTGGTCGTGACGGCGCGGGCGGCCGCCCGTACCGAGTCGTGGGCACTGGCGACGGCGACGGGCCAGCCGGCGAGTGCGAAGCACGGCAGGTCGTTGACGTCGTTGCCGACGTAGAGGACACGTTCGGGAGCGATGGACTGTTCGTCGCACCACTGCTTGAGCGCCAGGTCCTTGCGGTCGATGCCGTGCAGGACGGGGATGCGCAGCTTGTGGGCGCGGGCGGCGACGACCGGGTTCTGCTCGCTGGAGAGGATCAGCAGCGGCATTCCGGTCTTGCGCAGGGCGGCGATGCCCAGGCCGTCGCCGCGGTGGACGGCGACGATCTCGCGTCCGTCGGCGTCGATGAGGACCCGGTCGTCGGTCTGCGTGCCGTCGAAGTCGAGGACGACCGCGTCGATGTCGTCGAGGGTGGGCAGCGGCGAGGGGTCGAGCAGCGGTGCGAGGGCGCGGGCGCGGGCCAGGTCGTGCGGGTCGTCGACCTCCAGGACCCGAGCGGCTTCGGTGCGCACCAGGGCGGTGTGGCCGAAGAAGCGGTGGCGGTGGGTGCGGAAGCCGGACGCGTTCATGGCGTAGGCGGTGCCCGTTTCGAGGAGGTCCTCGGGACGGTCCTGGCGCATCTGCCGTACGGACTTGTCGTGGTTGACGCCGTAGTTGTCCTCCTCGATGGCGCCGCCGTCGCGCCAGAGGAAGCCGTGGAAGGGGGCGACGGTGACCGCCGTGTCGGCGCCGTCGTGGGCGACCGCGGCGGCGACGCCGTCGATGTCCTCCCGCAGCACGAAGGGGCTGGTGCACTGGACGAGCAGCACCACGTCGGCGGTCCGCTCGCGCATCGCCTCGTAGGCGTCCAGGGCGTGCAGCACCGCGTCCTCGCTGCTGGACCTGTCCCCGGCGATCGCCGCGGGGCGCTGGACGATGTGCAGTCGCTCGGGGGCGTCCAGCGTGTCGCCGGCTGCGCGGGCCGCGTCCGCGATGGCCGCGTCGTCGGTCGTCACGACGACATCGGTGACCTCGCGGGAGGCCAGGCAGGCGCGTACGGCGCGGGCGATCAGCGGCACGCCGCCGACCTGGGCGAGGTTCTTGGCCGGTACGCCCTTGGATCCGCCGCGGGCGGGGATCACGGCGAGCACGGTGGGGGTCGGGGTCATCTCTGCTCCTGAAGTGGTGTTCACAGCTCGCCCATCCGTCGGATCACCGGGGCGACCCGCTGGACGCCGTGCCGGTACGCTCCGCGCGCCGCCTCCCGGACCGCTTCGCGGACCGCGCCGCGCACTCCCCCGGTCTCGCGGGGCCGCTCGGCGCCCGGCAGCGGGTGGCCGTCGGGGGCGAGGTGGTGGCGGGCGAGGATGCCGGGGAGGTAACCGGGGGCGGTGGCGGGCGTGTAGTACGGGGCGAGGTCGGGCAGCCGGGCCGCGGCGAGCAGCGCGTCGACGCGGGCGCGGGCGTGGTCGTACGCGGTGGCGTACGTGCCGTCGGCGGCGACGCCCTGGCCGGCCAGCCACTGCGGGTCGGGTTCCGGGCGATAGCCGCCGTCCAGGTGGTCCCAGGAGGTGAGCAGGCCGGAGCCGATGAAGTGGTGGTTGCCCAGCGCCTCGCGGACGCCGAGGTCGGTGAGGACCGCGGTCGGGACGCGCCGGTGCAGGGACTCCAGCGCGGCGGTCGAGGAGACCGTGACCAGCAGGTCGGTGCGGTCCAGGACCTCGCCCATGTGCCCGTACACCAGGCGGAAGTTGGGCGGCGTGCCGCCGGGCAGCTTCTCGGCGAGCCGCTGGTACGGGAGTTCCTCGATGTGCGTGGTGTGCTCGCCGGGCTTGGAGCGCAGCTTCAGCAGCACCTCGCGTTCCGGGTGCAGCCTGGCGTGCTCGACGAGCCTGCGCAGCAGGTACCTCCGGTCGTCGCGGGAGGCCGGTACGGAGGGCTGGGCGGCGAAGACGACGGTGTCGCGGCCCTCCTTGGGGCGGTGCGGCTCGCCGCCGAGGAACGGCAGGGCGGCCTCGGTGACCGCCGAGGCGTCGGCGCCCACTCCCTCGTACACCGCGCGGAAACGCTCCGCGTCATGACGGGAGTTGGCGAGGACGATGTCCGCGCCGTGCCGCAGCAGCAGCCCGTCGGCCAGCTTCTCGTAGACGACGCCGACGTAGCCGGTGACGACGACGGGTCTGGCGGGCAGCCGCAGTGCGGCCAGTCCGTGCAGCATCGCCTGGACGGCTCCGCCGACGAGTGCGAGGACGAGGACGTCGTACCCCTCGTCCCGCACGGTGTGCAGGAATTCGACGGCCGTCACCTCGCGGACCCGGCCGGTCTCGATACCGACGTCGCCGACCTCGGCGAGCTGGCGCGGGGTCGGAGTGGCCCGGCCGCGCAGCAGCAGTCCGCTGATCTCGACGTGCTGCGCCGGCGTCCCGGACGCGCCGGCGGTGAGGCGGCGCGCGGTGAGCGCGCCCCATTTCCACCGGGTGTCGGAGTCGGCGAGTACGGCTACCCGGAGGGCGGTCGTCTTTTCGGTACGTGGGGGCACGTCCCAGAACTTAGGAAGGCATTTCGATTCGCGGCCCAACGTGACGGCAACAGCTGGTTAACAGCCCGCCGACGCTTGGCGAATCACCTTCACAAAGGGGACTCAATCACCCGTGATTCGACCCGGTTCATCATTCCGACATTCGCCGTTCACCCGCCGTCCCACCCGGCGCCAAGGCAAATGACGGGCTCACGCCTAGCGTGAGACGGGTGGTTAAGCTCTCGGTCATCGTGCCGTTCTACAACGTGCAGACATACGCCCCCGACACCTTGAGAAGCCTGCGGGCGAACGCCCGCGAGGACTTCGAATTCATCCTCGTCGACGACTGTTCGACCGACGGGACAGCGGACATACTGCGCCGCGCCGAGGACGAGATTCCGGGGGTGGTCGTACGCAGACACAAGCAGAACGGCGGACTGGCCACCGCCCGCAACACCGGCCTGGACGCCGCGCGCGGCGAGTACCTCGCGTTCCTGGACGGCGACGACTGGCTCGCCCCCGGGTACTACGCCGAACTCCTGTCCCGCACCGAGGTGTTGGGCTGCGACTTCGTCCGTACCGACCACGTCCAGGTCGAGCACAGGAACCGCACGGTGCACCGCGTCCCGCACGGCAGGCGCGGCGAGGTGCTGGACCCGCGGGACGCGATCCTGCCCGCCGAGCGGTCCACCTCGGTCGACTACCCGTACGCCTGGGCCGGGCTGTACCACCGGCGGCTGCTGGACCGCGGGCTGCTGCATTTCACGGACGGTCTGCGCACGGCGGAGGACCGCCCGTGGATCTGGCGGCTGCATCGCGAGGCGGATTCTTTCGCGGTGCTGGGGCTTCTCGGAATTTTCTACCGGCGCGGTGTCGCTTCTTCGCTCACACAGATCGGTGACGTACGGCAGCTCGATTTTATTCGCTCGTTCGACCAGGTCATTCGGGAAACCTCAAAAGACCGCGACGCACAGGCACTGCTGCCTAAAGCGGTCCGCACCTATTGCGCGATCATTTCTCACCACATGAGCTCGATCGAAAGGTTCGAACCCGCCGTGGCCCGCACCCTGAAGTCCATGAGTGCCGCCGCGCTCAGGCGAATGCCGCAGCAGGTGCTCGACGACGCCCTCGACTCGATGGACGTGCAGCGCGCCACCCTGCTGCGCCGGCTGCGCCGCCGCCCGGCCGTCGCGGGTGCCAAGGAGGTATCGGCCGCGTGAACACCGCCCGGACCCGCACCACGCAGATCTTCTTCGCCTCCACGCTCTACGGCACCGCCACCCTCGCCGCCGCGCTCGACGCGGGCTGCTTCGCGGACGCCGACCGGCGCATCCTGCTCGTCTCGAACAACGCGGCCGTGCCGGAGACGACGGCCTCCCTCGATGCGATGCCCGGGTTCGACGCGCTGCGCGGCCGGTTCGACGACGTGGTGTCGTGGAACACGACGATCGCCCCGTTCCATCCGGGCGGCTGGGCGCCGCGCCCCGACGACGTGCCCCTGTGGGAGCGGCATCTGCGCCTGGCCTGGGGGCTCGGCGACGACGACATCGAGCTCGCCGTCGAGTCGATCCAGGTCAACCCCGCGCTGGCCGTCGCGCAGATCTTCACCGGTGCGCCGGTCGATGTGTACGCGGACGGGCTGATGAGCTACGGCCCCACCCGCAACAAGATCGACCCGCTGGTCGGTACGCGGGTGCGCCGGCTGCTCCACCTCGATCTGGTGCCGGGGCTGAAGCCGCTGCTGCTCACGGAGTTCGGGGTGGCGCCGCAGATCGTGCCGACCGAGGTGTTCCTCAAGGTGCTCGGTGAGCTGGCGGACGCGCCCGGGGCCGGGGGCGGGGTTCCGTCCGTGGAGGCGCCCGCGCTGCTGCTCGGCCAGTACCTCTCGGCGCTCGGGCTGATCAGCGCGGCCGAGGAGGAGGAGCTGCATCTGCGGATGATGCGCGGCGCGGTCGCGCTCGGCCATACCCGCCTCGTCTTCAAGCCGCATCCCACGGCCCCGGCCCAGTGGTCGAAGGCGATGGACGCGGAGGCAGGGAAGCTGGGCGCCGAGCTGACGGTGCTGGACGACGGAGTGCTCACCGCGCCGGTCCTGGCCGAGGTGCTCTACCAGCGGATGCGGCCGGCGCTGGTCGTCGGCTGCTTCTCGACGGCGCTGTTCACCGCCTCGGCGTTCTACGGACTGCCGGTGGCCCGGGTCGGCACCGAGATGCTGCTGGACCGGCTCGCCCCGTACGAGAACAGCAACCGCATCCCGGTCACGCTGGTGGACGCGCTGTTGCCGGAGGTCACGGACCGGGCGGCCGTCGGGCGGGCGGGGACGGCGCAGGGCGCGGAGGCGGTGGACACGGCCGACCTGACCGGGCTGGTCGCCGCGGTCGGCTTCGCGATGCAGCCGAGGATCCACCCGGGGCTGCGGCCGGCCGCCGAGCGGTATCTGGCCGCCCACCTGGACGCCACGACCCGGCGGTACTTCAAGCGGAAGCGGCTGACCTCGCTGGCGCTGCCGGGCGCGGTGCCGGCGCAGCTCGCGTTCCTGCCGCGTAACGCGGTGGTGCGCAGGGTGGCGCGGTCGGTGCGGCGCCGGGTGGTGCGGCAGTAGGCGCCGGGAGCGGGGCCACGGGGTGGGGCGGGGTGCCGGACCGGGCGCCCCGCCCCACTGTCGTGCGACCGGTCAGACAGGCACGCCGCCCTGGATCACCCGCAGGTCGGCCGCGTTGGCCTCGGTGACCTTCCAGAGCTCCCGCTGCCGGCCGTGCACATCGGCGACGGTCGCCGCGTGGTCGTCGAGCAGTCCGGCGGCCCGCTCGGTGAGCCGGGCCCCGAGGTGTCGGTCGTGGACCGAGATGCCCCACTCCGGACGGTCGATGTCAGCCAGGAAGTACGCCATCTTCGGGTGCGAGATCAGGCTGATGATCGGCGTACCGCAGCCGAACGGGATCATCCCCGCGTGTCCGCGCATCCCGATGACCAGCTTGGTCCTGGCGTAGGTGTCCCGGATCGCGTCGTTGTCGAAGTCGTACATCGGGATCACCGGCAGCGCGATGCCGTGCTCGCGCCGCAGGTCGAAGGCGATCCGCTCGTCGTCCAGCGAGTGGGCGACGCACCGGACCTCGGCCCGCCTGCCGAGCTCCCGCACCGCGGTCGCCATCTCGGCCAGGAAGTGCCCGTAATCGTGCCCGAAGCGGAGCCCGGAACGGTCGTACGCGGCATTGATCAGCACGGTGTCCTCGCGCCGCTCCGGGTCCGTCCAGCCGTCCACCAGCTGCCGGGTGACCGTGGTCGGGCAGGGCTGGAAGCGCACCTTGTCGTGGAGCGAGGCGGGCAGCAGTTCGCGGACCTTCTCGATGGAGCCGTGGTTGCGCAGCCCGAAGAACGAGGCCCGTTCGACAAGCCGCCGCAGGCTGGAGAGGAACCTCTCCCGCCCGTGCCCGTACGCCTGGCCGTCGAAGGCGTTGAAGCCGACCGCGTAGACCATGACGGGTACGTCGATCCGGTCGAGCAGTTCGTCGGGGACGTTCCACTGCCAGCCGCTGTTGCCGTTGGGCGCGGTGTCCGGGATGAAGAGTCCGCCGCCGCCGATGACCAGGCCCCGGCGCTCGTTGACCCGTTCCAGCGCGGCCTCGTCGAAGAGCCGGTGGGCGTGGATCGAGTGCCACCGCTGCGGGCCGGTGTCCCGGCCGAAGGCCAGCCGTACGCTCTCCGGCAGCAGCTTGTCCCCGGCGTTGCCCTGGCGCTCCATGTAGAAGGCGACATGGGCGAGCTGGCCGGAGGCGGGGCCCTCCACGGGCGGGGTCAGGTCCGTGGTGCGCTTGCGCATCAGCCGGTTGGCCCGGTGGGTGGGGTCGACCGCGAGGCCCTTCAAGGCGTACTCCGCCGCCGCGTCGTCGTCGCCGTGGATCCAGGCGATCTGGGCGAGGCGGGCGAAGGCGGTGGCGGCCCGGTTGGGCGCCGCGGTGGCGAGCAGCAGCCGGGCGCGGGCCTCCTCGTAGCGGGAGACGCTCATCAGCGCGTGGCCGAGCACCTCGTGCGGCCAGGACTCGTCGACGGGGATCCGGACCCGGCCCAGCAGATCGGCCGCCTCCTGGTACTCGCCCGCGGCGATGTGGGCGGCGGCGACCTTGCGGGCGTCCTCCGGGTAGCCGGTGCGCGCCACGTGCGGGGTGCCGTAGTGGACCAGCAGGTCGTGGTGCTTGGCGCCGGGCAGGGCCACGTACGCGGCGTGGAACTCGGCGTCCGACAGCTCGAATTCGTGCCAGCGGTCCTCGGCCTCACGGTATCCGGCCTCGCCGCCCTGCCAGGGCTTGTGCCGCCCGGTGAAGTGCAGGATCGCGGTGGAGTCGGGGACCGGGAGGTCGCCGCTCAGCCGCCGCTTGACGAAGTTGTAGCGGGCGTCGAGCTGGACGAAGTCACCGTCGAGCACGGCGTTGAGGATGCCCTGGTCGTGCTTGTCGAGCTCGTACGTGCCGGCCCGCCCGACCTCGTCGAGCCGCGCGCAGAACGCGTCGCTCAGATACTCGCGCTGGATCACCAGCAGTCCGCTGTTGAGCTTGTGCCGCCCGTAGAAGAACTGCGGCACGGCGGCCAGTCCGTCGCGCAGTTCGAGCAGTTCACCGAGGTCGTCGAGGACGACCATGTCGGTGTCCAGGGTGATCACGGTGTCGTAGTCGCGGACCCGGAAGATGTCGAGGATGAAGTAGGCCTTGCGGACCAGGTAGTTGTCCTGGTCGCCCTTGGCGTACGAGTCGTAGTGATCGGCGTCGACACGGCGGAAGTCGATGCGCGGGTGCAGGGCCCGGATCTGCGCGACGGAGGAGGGGCGCAGTCCGTCGTGCAGGACGAGGAAGTCCTCGCAGACGTCGGGGTTGGACAGGGCCAGGCTGCGCAGCAGGGCGAGGAAGCCGGGCAGGTAGTTCTCGTCGACGAAGCTCGCGAAGGCGACCCGGCGCTTGCCGGTGAGCGGGTTCGCGGGCGCGGGCGAGGCGGGCAGGGCCGTCGCGGACGGGGTCGTAACGGTCGTCGTCATCGCAGCCGGATCCTCATGTCGGTGACGCTCTGGGCGCGTTCCATGACCCACGCCTTTTCGCTGGTGTACTCGTGCACGGAGGTGATCGGCATCCGCATCGCGCCGGGCAGGCGGTAGGCGCCGCTCTCGTAGAAGTCGAAGCCGATCAGGTCGAGCCGGCTGCTGACGTCCAGGTGGTCCAGGAGCCACAGCATGTTGAAGCCGGTGGTGGGGATGGCCGGCCAGACGTCGGCGCCGACGCGCCCGATGTCGCGCAGCGGCCAGCGCAGCGACTCGTCGCCCAGGTACTGCTGGGCGCCCGGGACGAGGCGGTTGCGCAGGGAGTGCTTCCAGTCTCCGGAGACCCCGCCGAAGACCAGCCGGGTGTGCACCTTCTGGTCCCAGTTGAACCCGTGCTTGTGGATGGTGGCGTGGATGTCGGTGCGCCGGCCGGTCGCCGCCGGGTCGATCCGGTACGAGTTGAAGCGTACGACCAGGTCGTAGCCGTCGATCTCGGCGCCCATCGAACTGCTGCCGACGCGCTGGGAGTTGGCTATGAGGCAGATCGATTTACCCGCGATCCGGTTCCGCAACTCGCCGACCGTGGTCCACTCGACACCACCGAAGGTGGGGTCCGCGACCGGGCCGCGCATCCGGCTCCGGCGCTGTTCGGCGTAGAGGCCGACGATCCCGGTGAGCCCGGCCACGGCGGCGGGGTCCGTTCCGGCCGCCTCCATGGCCAGTCCGAGGTACTGGGACGTGGCTTCCTGGAGCTCGGTCACCGGGGCCCCGGTGCGTTCCTGGGCGAGCAGGGCGCCGACGAGCAGGGGCTCGGCCCGGCGCCAGTCGCCGCGTGCCTGGAGGGCCAGGCCCTCGGCCCAGGACTCGGTGACGGGGCGGGCCGCGTGCTCTGCGGCGGCGGGGCAGTCGCGCTCCAGCCTCCGCAGCAGCTCGTCCTGGAGCCGCGCGCCCGCCCGCAGCCCGACGACCTTGGCCGCGACGCCGAAGCCGTCGTCCTCGGTGAACGAGAGGTAGCGCTCGTACGCCTCGATGGCCGCGGCCTCCGCGCCCATCGCCTCCAGCGTCCTGGCCCGCAGCCGCCAGCCGGCCCGGGAGCCCTTGCGCTGGGTCAGCACGGCGTCGCCGATGAGCACCGCGAGCTTCAACTCGTCCTCGTACCCGCAGTCCAGCGCCTTGTTGCCGACTGCGAGCAGCGGGTCGAGCAGCTCGTCGGCGAGGGCCGGGGCGGAGCTCGCACCCGCCTTTCCGGCCCGCCGCACCAGCGGGATCGAGGGCGCGGCGGTCGCGGACGGCGCGGGCCGCGTCGCGGCGTGCACGGCCAGCAGGTGGCGCAGCGCCTCCGCGAGTGCCGTACGCCGCCGGTCGAGCCCGGCCACCAGCTTGGTGCTGTGCGCGGCACAGGCCCGCAGGCACACGTCCACCTCGGTCGGGGTGACGGAGGCGAGCGGCGAGGCGGCGCTCCCGGGCGGGGCCGCGTCACGTTGCCGTGGCCAACGGGGGCGGGCTTCTCTCATGGCGCTCCAAGCGTCTGTGCCCGTGGGGGGAGGGGGGGGCGTGTCCGGTCGTACGGTCACCGGGGCGCACCGGGGCCCTGCCCCGTCGAGGGGCGGATGCCGGACGCGCGTGTTCGGTTCCACGTCACGCTAAGAAACCTGTACGGCCGCCGGATGAACTCGCCCTTTCGGTACAGGAAACTGCGCAACGACCCCGCTGGTACGGGCCCTTTCAGCGCACCCCCTGCCCGTGGTCCGCGCACCGGGCGGGCGAGGACGCCCCGGGCCTGGCGCGGCACCGGACACCCCTGGACGCCGCCGCGGTCACACGCTGCTGAGCGAGAGCTTCGCCGCGAACCCCAGGAAGAGCAGACCGGCCGCCGAAGTGGCCCCGGCCGACAGCCGCTTGCGCCGGCGGAAGGCGGCGGACAGCCGGGTGCCGCCGAATATCAGCATCGACAGATAGAGGAAGCTGGCGATCTGCAGCAGGGCGCCGAGCACCAGGAAGGAGAGCGCCGGGTAGGCGTAGTGGGGATCCACGAACTGCACGAAGAACGAGATCAGGAAGAGGATCGCCTTCGGGTTGAAGAGGCTGACCACCAGCGCCCGCCGGTACGGCCGCTCCATCGCCGCCGCGGCGGCGGGCCCGGCGTTCTCCTCGGTCAGCTCGGCCATCCGCCGGTGCCGCTCGCGCCACATGGTCACCGCGGCCCGCAGCATGCCGATCGCCAGCCAGGTCAGATAGCCCGCACCGGCGAACTTGACGACGGCGAAGAGCACCGGCGTCGTCTGCAGCAGCGACGAGGCCCCGAGCGCGGACAGCGTCATCAGGACGGTGTCCCCGGTCCACACCCCGGCCGCCGCCACATACCCGGTCCGCACCCCGCGCCGGGCGGCGACGGAGAGCACGTACAGCGAATTCGGTCCCGGCAGCAGGACGATCAGCACCAGGCCGGCGAGATAGGTCGGAAGATCGGTGACACCCAGCATGAAACGGAGTGTCGCACGCGGGTACGACACTCCGTCCAGGGGGTTCGGGAAGGCGAGGGGTCAGTCCTCGTCGCCGTCGAGGAGGCGGTCGACGGAGAGTTTCATCTCGACTCCGACCACGTCCGGCACGGTGAACGAGGTCCCGCGCTTGTGGTGCGCCTTGTTCTTGTACTCGCCGCCCCGGGGGTCGGTGCAGAGCAGCACCTGGTCGTGCTTGCGGTCGGCCACCACATAGACCGGAATGCCCGCCTGGGCGTAGTCCTCGACCTTGGGGCCGAGGTCGTCCGCCCAGTTGGTCGACGTCACCTCCACGACCATGCGGAAGACGTGGGCGGCGTAGCAGTTCTTCATGACATGGGCGTCCTTGATGTCGGCCTCGACGACCGACAGGTCGGGAATCGCGTAGTCCTCCGGCCCGGAGGGCAACCACAGCCCGACCCCCTGGACGAGTCTGAGCCCCACGGTGCGCGCCCGCGCGCCGAACTCCTCACCCAGCCAGGACAGGGCCAGAGCGTGCGATACGTCCGCCGGTGGTGTCACAGTGAGCCTCCCCTGGAGAATCTCCACGCGATGCCCAGGCAGCGAGCGTGCGAGCTGGTCGGCTGCCTCGCCGAGCGTCAGCTCCGGCTGTTCCTGCACGTGCACCTGCTCCTCGTGCTGTATGACGGCCACGGCATCCTCCTCTCGGGGACCACTGTTCATGAGCTTATCCAGGGTCGCGGACATTCAGCGAGAGATCGCCCGCACGGGTACCCGCCCCCTCAGAACGCGTCCGACGGCACATACCTCCCCCACACCTGGCGCAGCGCGTCGCACACCTCGCCCACCGTCGCCCGCGCCCTGAGCGCGTCCTTCATCGGGTACAGGACGTTGTCCGTGCCCTCGGCCGCCTTCCGCAGCCGGGCCAGCGCGGTGTCCACCGCGTCCTGGTCGCGCCCCGCGCGCAGCTCCGCCAGGCGGGCCGCCTGTTCGGCCTCGATCGCGGGGTCGACGCGGAGCGGCTCGTACGGCTCCTCCTCGTCGAGCTGGAAGCGGTTGACGCCGACCACGACGCGCTCCGCGCTGTCGGTCTCCAGCGCGATGCGGTACGCGGAGCGCTCGATCTCGCTCTTCTGGAAGCCGCGCTCGATCGCGCTGACCGCGCCGCCCAGGTCCTCGACCTTGGCCATCAGGTCGGCCGCCGCAGCTTCGACGGCATCGGTCATCCTCTCGACGACGTACGAACCGGCGAACGGGTCGACGGTGGCCGTGACGTCCGTCTCGTACGCCAGGACCTGCTGGGTGCGCAGGGCCAGCCGGGCGGACTTGTCGGTGGGGAGGGCGATCGCCTCGTCGAAGGAGTTGGTGTGCAGCGACTGGGTTCCGCCGAGGACTGCGGCCAGGCCCTGGACGGCGACGCGTACCAGGTTGACCTCGGGCTGCTGGGCGGTGAGCTGGACGCCCGCGGTCTGGGTGTGGAAGCGCAGCATCAGCGACTTGGGGTTCTCGGCGCCGAACTCCTCCTTCATCACCCGGGCCCAGATCCGGCGCGCGGCACGGAACTTGGCGACCTCTTCGAGGATCGTCGTACGGGCGACGAAGAAGAAGGAGAGGCGGGGCGCGAAGTCGTCGACGTCCATGCCGGCCGCGACGGCGGTACGTACGTACTCGATGCCGTCGGCGAGGGTGAAGGCGATCTCCTGCGCGGGCGAGGCCCCGGCCTCGGCCATGTGGTAGCCGGAGATGGAGATGGTGTTCCACTTCGGGATCTCGGCCCGGCAGTACTTGAAGATGTCGGCGATCAGCCGCAGCGAGGGTCCGGGCGGGAAGATGTACGTGCCGCGCGCGATGTACTCCTTGAGCACATCGTTCTGGATCGTGCCGGTGAGCCGGTCCGCCGGGACGCCCTGCTCCTCGCCGACCAGCTGGTACAGCAGCAGGAGCAGCGCGGCCGGGGCGTTGATCGTCATGGACGTGGAGACCTTGTCCAGCGGGATCCCGTCGAACAGGACCCGCATGTCGTCGATCGAGTCGATCGCGACCCCGACCTTGCCGACCTCGCCGGACGCGATCGCCGCGTCCGAGTCGTGGCCCATCTGGGTGGGCAGGTCGAAGGCGACGGACAGGCCCGTCGTCCCGTTGGCGATCAGCTGCTTGTAGCGGGCGTTGGATTCCGTGGCCGTACCGAAACCCGCGTACTGGCGCATCGTCCACGGCCGGCCGGTATACATCGTGGGGTAGACGCCGCGCGTGAAGGGGTAGGCACCCGGCTCTCCCAGCTTTTCGCCGGGGTTCCAGCCGTCGAGTGCGTCCGGCCCGTAGACCGGTTCGATGGGCAGTCCCGACTCCGACTCGCGCGTCATCTGCTGTGCCTCCCGCTGAAGCTGCTCAGTAAAGCTACTTGCTGGTAACCACGATTCCCGCGACGGACTGTAGCGGTGGGCGAGAGACCGTTGGAGGGGCAGCGGCTGGGACCTTGCTCACAGCCCCTGCCCGCGGTCCTCGTCGCCGCTCTTCCCCATCATGCGCGGGCTTTGGCAACCGGGCAGAGCGGGAATCCGTCCAATGGGACACCGGACGCACCGGACACACAGGGGGCCGAGATGACAGGCAGCACCACCAGAAGCACCTCACGGAACGCGAAGCGGGGCCGGGCGGGGGCGGCGGTGCTCGCCGTTCTCACCGTCGCCGCCGCTACGGCCGGCTGCAAGGCGCAGGCCGCCGGCAGCACACCGGCGGCCCCTTCGCCGCCGCCGGCCACCGCCGACGGCAAGCCCGCCTCGCCGCCGCCCTCACCGCCGTCCTCGCCCACCGCCTCGCCGTCGTCACCGCCGCCGACGGCCACGGCGTCGCCCACGCCGAAGCCGGACCCGCAGGGCACACCGCTCATGGCGAGCGGCTCCGAGGGCAAGCAGGTGCGGGAACTCCAGGCCCGGCTGCGGCAGACAGGCCACTTCGACCGGAGCCCCACCGGCTACTACGGCAGTGTCACGGTCGCCGCGGTCCAGTCCTTCCAGGGCAAGCGGGGCCTGACCCGTACGGGCAGGGCGGACACCCTCACCTGGCAGAAGCTGCTCGGCATGACGCACGAGCCGACGGCCGCCGAGCTGAATCCGCCGACCACCCGGCCGGTCGCCAAGCCGGACAAGCGCTGCATGACCGGCCGGGTGCTCTGCATCAGCAAGAACAGCCGGACCCTGTCGTGGATGATCGACGGCCACGTCATGTCGTCGATGGACGTCCGCTTCGGCTCCCAGTACACGCCGACGCGTGAGGGCACCTTCTCGGTCTACTGGAAGTCCCGTCACCACGTGTCGACGATCTACCACACGGCCATGCCGTACGCGATGTTCTTCAGCGGCGGCCAGGCGGTGCACTACTCGGCGGACTTCGCGGCCCGCGGCTACAACGGCGCCTCGCACGGCTGCGTCAACGTCCGGGACGAGGGGAAGATCGCCTCGCTCTTCGCCCAGGTGAAGAACGGCGACAAGGTCGTGGTCCACGGGTAGGGCCGAGCGGCCGGAGAAGGAGAAAGAGGCGCGGACGGGACCGGGGGAACGTGTCCCGCCCGCGCCATGTGCGCTGAGCCGTAGGTACGGGGGGAACCCCGGCTCTGTGCGCTGCCGATGACCAGTCGGCTCACTCTGTACTGCGCCGCAGCCTCGAAAAATGTCACACCCGGTGGTGACAGGCCGAAAAAAGCCTGTCGCGAGCGGCTTCGCTCAGCCCAGTGCACCGACGCCCGCGCCGGGAGTACGGGCCGAAGGCGTCGGGGAGACCGGGGCCGGGGTAAGCCGCACACCGTGGGCGAACCGGATCGACGAAGGGGTGCGCGAGGCGGCGTCGGAGGCGGAGTCGGAGTCGGAGCCGTTGTTCCCGTTCGAGCCCCCGCCGTTCTGCTCGTCGCCGCTGTCGCCGCCCTGGTGGCCCTGGCCCTCCTCGGCCCTCTCGATCATGCGGTCGCAGAACCGGTCCAGGTTCTCGGCACCGTTGGCCAGCGCCTCCAGCTTGCGTCTGCGCTTCTCGCTCAGCTTGCCGTCGCGGTAGTCGCGGCAGGCCTGGAGCGCCTTGGCGTACCACTCGGCGGAGTCGCCGTTCCCGGGGTTCTCGGGCTGCTCGCCGTTCCGGCTGCCGCCCGGGGAGCCGGTCGCGGCGCCACCGGGCTTCCGCTTGTCGCCGCCGCCCGGATCCGTCGCCCTGCCGGAGCTGCCGTGGTCCTGGTCACCGGCCGGGGCCGAGGGATCCCCGGGGGACGTGGAGGTGCCCGTGCTCGGGGAGGCGGACGGCGGCTGCGCGGTCTCGTCCGTGGTGACCCCGGAGCCGAGCTCCTCGGGCGTCGCCGCGGCCGAGACGGAGGCCGCCGGCAGCGGGGTGTGCCCACCGAACGGTCCGGGGAGCATTCCGGTTCCCGCCGCCACGGCCACCCCGCCGAGCGCACAGCCCGCGAGGGAGGCGACCAGGCCGAAGCGGACGGGCCGGCTCCAGCGCGATGGGCGGGTACGTCGGGAGGCCGCGAGCGCGGTGGCACGCGGGACGGAGCCGCCGGCGGCAGCCTCGATGCTGACCGGGTCGAGCGCCTCGGCACCGGCGGGCCGGCCGTCCTCGGCGCCGGCCGCCCGCGCGTCCGCCCGCGTCTTCGCCCGCGCGGAGCGTGAAGCCGTACGGAAGGCGGTGAGCGCCGCGGCCTCGCCGGGCAGTTCACCGGTGGCCGGACGGGTGGCGCGGGCTGCGTCGAGCGCGGCCACGAGCCTCTCGGCGTCCGTACACGACCGGCCGCCGACGGGATCGACCGGCTCACCGCGGAGCAGTCTCTCCGCGGCGTCCTTGTCAAGCCATTCGTACCGCTCGTCGGCCATCACATGTCCTTCTGCGTCCACGGACGCGAATGCGTCACACCGGCCGGCGCCGCCAGGCCGTTGCGAGCGGGGCGCTGGGAGGGCACCGCGTCGAGTTCCGCCGTCCGGTCCGCCTTGCTCCGGTGCGGGGCGGACGGGGCCGCCGGATCTCCTTCGGGGGCACCGTCCGCGGCACCGCCCCGGCCGTCGTCACCGTCGTCGCCGTCCGTGCGCAACAGCTCGGCCAGCCGCTTCAGGCCCCGGTGCGCGGCGGTGCGTACCGCCCCCGGACGCTTGCCCAGCGTCTGCGCGGCGCCCTTCGCGTCCAGGCCCACGACCACCCGCAGCACCACGGCCTCGGCCTGGTCCTGCGGCAGCTGGGCGATGAGGGACATCGTGCGGCCGGTGGCCAGGGCCTCCATCGCCTCGTCGGCGGTGTCGGAATCGGCCGGCCGCTCGGACAGTTCCGACTCGTCGCCGCCGACCGCGGGGCGTCTGCCGCGCATCCGCAGATGGTCCAGCGCACGGTTGCGGGCTATTCGCGCCGCCCAGCCGCGGAAGCGGTCGGCGTCGCCGCTGAACCGGTCGAGATCGCGCGCTATCTGCAACCAGGACTCGGACGCCACGTCCTCGGCGTCCGGCTCCCCCACCAGTGTCCTTATGTAGCCCAGCAGCCGTGGCTGCACAGCGCGGTACACAGTACGGAAGGCGTCCTCGTCCCCGTCCTGCGCCGCGAGCACTGCGGCAGTGAGCTCCGCGTCGTCCCCCAGCACTCCCTCAACCTGCCCTGCTGTCCCGAATCGCAGCTGGTCATCACTGCCGCGCCACCCTGCGCGACTCCGCACGCTACGTCCTCGGCGGGGGTCGCGTCCATGTCTTGTACAACCCGCAACGTTCCTCGGGCACCGTGTGGTGTGACAGAAAACGCAGCGACGGCGCTGAGAGGAGTACGGGGTCGTCCTACGGCCCCGCGGAAGACGACCGGGGCCTCTCCTGTGGGGGGTGGCGGCCCCGGTCGTCCTCGTTTTCCCCGCTCCGGCCAGGCAGTACCCGGCCCGGTGAGCGATCTCTCGCACGGGCCCGGACCGCGACGGTGTTCTCTCCCCCGGTCCAGGTCGTCGGTGAGCCCGCCGCGTCGCCGGCCGTGGACGCGGAATCCCTCCGGCAGGCGGAGCCCGTACCCGCATCGCCGATCACCCGTGCGTCCGCGGACCGGCCGGAGCCCGGAAATGTCAGCGGCCTGGTGTGAAGCCTGTGACAGACGGGCAAGGCTGACGGGGTTGGCAGGTACATGCGCGACCCGGTGAACTCAGCGAGGGGGACGGGGTGTTGGGAGACCGGTCCGGCGCATGAGGCCGGGGCGACGTGCGAACGGCCCCTGCTTCCCTCGTGGTTCCGAAAGGGTGTGCATGAAGCATTTCCGGCTGCTCGTTCTCGGTAACGGCGTTTCTGCGTACGGCAGTTATCTGAACATGGTCGCGCTGAACGTCTTCGTCTACGACGTCACCGGGAGCGCCCTGGCCGCAGGGCTCTTCATGGCGGTACGGCTGGGTACGAGTGTGGCGTCGGGGTTCGTGAGCGGGCGCCTCGTCTCGGCGTACGACCGCAAGCGGCTGATCGTCGGCGCGGATCTCGGGCAGGCGCTGGCCCTTCTGGCGCTGCTGCTGGCCCCGGAGGCCGGCCGGATCTCCTTGCTGTACTGCCTGGCCGTGGTCACCGGGGGCTGCTCGACGCTCTCGCAGGTCGCCCTGCGCAGCAGCATCCCGGAGATCGTGGGGGCCGAGCACCGGACCCGCGCCAACGGTCAGCTGGTCACCGGCCGTTCCCTCGCGATGATCGCGGGCTTCTCCTCGGCGGGTGTGGTGGTGGCGCAGCTCGGGTACACGGCGGCGTTCGTCCTGGACGCGGTCACGTTCCTGGTCTCCGCGTCGGTGCTGCTGGCGCTGCCGATCCGTACGAGGGCCCGGTCCGAGGCGCCCGGGGGCGGCAAGGACGGCACGCCGGACGCCGGTCCCCGTTCCTTGCGGTTGCTGTGGGCGGGTGCGCCGGTGCTGATGGCGATGATCGCCGTGCGGGCCGTCGACGGGCTGGGGTCCTCCTCGCACAACGTCGCGCTGCCGGTCTACTCCAGCCTGCTGGACCCCGGTCATCCGGCCACCTTCATCAGCCAGTTCTGGGCCACATGGGCGGTCGGCACGATCATCGCCCAGCAGGTGCTGTCCCGGTACACCCGCCGGACCGGGCGCACCTTCGGCGAGCGGGCCTTCGCGGTCGGCGCCTGCGTCATGTCGGGGGCGTTCATCATCGTGTTCAGCGGGCTGCCCACCGTGCCGGTGCTCGCCACGGCGCTCGTCGCCGGAGCGGCGGACGGGTTCACCGAAGTCGTCTATGTGTCACGGCTCCAGGCGGTCCCCGACGAGCAGCGCGGACGCCTCTTCGGGCTCTCCGCCTCGGCCGAGAACGCCGGGTTCGGACTGGGGATGCTGATCAGCGGATCGCTGCTGGAGTCCTTCTCCCCGTTCCAGGTGGTCGCCTCCCTGCACGGCCTCGCCGTCGTGCTGTGCCTCGCCCTGCTGACGCTGCTCGTGCTGCGCCGTTCCCCGGCCGGGCCCGACCGGGTGCGAGAGCCCGGCGGCACCCTGCGCGAAGGGCGCGGCTGATGGGCGGCGGCGGGCAGGACCCGCGCATCGCCGTGGTCGGGATGGCGTTCCGGCTGCCGGGGGCCGACACGCCGGAGGACCTGTGGCGCATCATCCGCAACGGCGAGGACCGCTTCACCCGCTTCACGAAGGACGAGCTGAAGGCCGCGGGCGTCCCCGAGGAGCTGTACCGGCGCGACGACTTCATCGGCGCCTCGGCCGTCCTGGACGACATCACCGGGTTCGATGCCCGGCACTTCGGGATGAGCGCCCGCGAGGCCCGCCTGACCGACCCCCAGCACCGCCTGTTCCTGGAGTGCGCGCAGCACGCCCTGGAGAACGCCGGCTACCCCGACGAGCGGGACGGAAAGCGGATCGGGGTCTATGCCAGCACCGGCTACCACCTCTACAACATGCAGTCCTATCTGCTCAACAACGTCCTGCCGAACGAGGACATCGCCGACTGGCTGGCCGGCATGCAGGTCCTGGTGGGCAACTACACCGACTTCAACGCGACCCGGGTCGCCTACCGGCTCGGTCTCACCGGCCCCGCCGTCAACGTACAGACGGCCTGCTCCAGTTCGCTGGTGGGTGTGCACCTGGCCGCCCAGTCCCTGCTGCTGGACGAGTGCGACATCGCGCTGGCCGGCGCCGGAGCCATCCATGTCCCGCAGGTCCTCGGCTACCACTACGTCAAGGGCTCGATCCTCTCCAGGACCGGCCGGCTCCGGGCGTTCGACGCGGCCGCGAACGGGACCGTCGGAGGCACCGGTGTGGTGGCCGTCGTACTGAAGCGGCTGACCCGTGCGCTCGCGGACGGCGACACCGTGCACGGCGTCATCCGTGGCTGGGGCATCTGCAACGACGGCGCCGGCAAGCAGGCGTTCGCGGCACCCAGTGCGCGGGGCCAGCAGGAAGCCGTACGCCGGGCGCTGGACCACGCGGGCGTCGGGGCGGACACCATCGGGTATCTGGAGACCCACGGCACCGGCACCCTCAAGGGCGATCCCATCGAGCTCGAAGGGGCGGGCGCGGCGTACCGGCAGGACACGGACCGGACCGGCTACTGCGCTCTCGGAGCCGTCAAGACCAACATCGGGCACCTCGACGTGGCGTCCGGACTGGCCGGTCTCGTCAAGGCCCTGCTGGTGCTCAAACACGGTGTGATCCCGCCGATCGGGGGCTTCGGCGATCCCAATCCGCTGCTCGGGCTGGCGGACAGCCCGTTCTACGCGCCCCGCACCCTCCAGCCGTGGCCCGAGAACGGCACCCCCCGGCGGGCGGGTGTCACATCGCTCGGGATCGGCGGCACCAACGTCCATCTGGTCCTCGAGGAAGCCCCCGAACCCCGGCCGCGTTCCGCCGCCGCGGCCCCGCCGGACGTGCTTCTGGTCTCCGCGACGAGCCGGGAAGCCCTCGCCGACAACGCACGGTCCCTGCGCGACCTGCTCCGCAGGCGGACCGCTCTGCCCCTGGCGGATCTCGTCACGACCGCCGCCCTCGGGCGCTCGCACGGCCGGCACCGGATCGCGGTCCGGGGCAGCGCACCGTCCGCGCTGGCCGACGCTCTCGACGCCTGGCTCTCCGGCCCCGCACCGCTCGCGGCCGACGTGGGCCCTGTGCCGCCGGGGGACGCACCCACCCGGGTGGTGTTCCAGTTCACCGGCCAGGGTTCGCTGCGCCCCGGAGCGGCAGCGGCCCTGTACGAACGGTTTCCCGTCGTGCGTGAGGTCCTCGACGCCTGCGAGGCGTGGCATCGCCGTCTCACCGGTGAGCCGATGCTGGCCGGACTCCTCACCGAGGCGGCGGGCGACGCGGGGGCCGTCTGGCCGACCGCGACCGCGCAGCCGGCCCTCTTCGCCCTGCAGTGCGCCCTGGTCCGGCTGTGGGAGGAGGCGGGCGTCAGGCCCTGGGCCGTGACGGGCCACAGCATCGGTGAGTACGCGGCGCTCTTCGCGGCCGGGGCGCTGTCGCTCGCGGACGGCCTGGAACTCAGCACGCACCGGGGCCGGTTGATGCGGGATCACTGCTTGCCTGGCGCCATGGTGGCGGTAGCGCTGGAGCGGGGGTCCGCCACGGAGCTCGCCGCCTCGCAGCCCGGCCTGGAGCTCGCCGTGACCAACGGGGAACGCTCCCAGGTGCTGGCCGGTCCCGTCGCGGACGTGGACCGGCTGTGCGCCGTGCTCGATGACCGGGGCATCCCGTACGAACGCCTGGCGGTGGACCGGGCCTTCCACACCGCTGCCACCGAGCCGATGCTCGACGCGTTCGCGGCGGTACTGGCGAAGACCCCCTTCGCACCGGTACGGACCCGCTTCATCAGCTCTCTCGACGGCCGGACCCGCGAGCCCGGCTGGACGCCGGACCCGGAGCATCTGGTCCGCCATGCCCGCGAGCCGGTGCGCTACGACGCGTCGCTGCGTGCCGTCGCGGGTGAACGGCCCGACGTACTCCTGGAGATCGGCCCGCACACCACGCTCAGCAGCCTGGCCCGCCGCTCCCTGCCGGCGGTGCGGACGGCTCCCTCCCTGCACCGGAACACCGGACTCACGGCGCTCTTCGGCGCGGCGGCGGCTCTGCACTGCGCGGGAGCGGACGTCCGCTGGGAGACGTTCCTGGCCGGCACCGGAGGGCGGCGCGTCCCGCTGCCCGGCTACCGCTTCCAGCACCGACACCACTGGGTCGGGGCCCCACCCCGGCCCCGCGAACCCGTTTCCCCGGCGAGAGAGGAACGCACCATGACGTCAGAAGCGACGGAGACCAGGCACCTGTTGGACAGCATCCTCGGTGTGCTCTCCAGAACCTTCGGAGAGGACCTCGCCTCGGTCCCGGCCGACACCCCGTTCTTCGATCTCGGTGCGGACTCGCTCCTCATGATCAATGTGCTCCGGGAGATCGAACAGGAGCATCACGTCAAGATCACGATGCGAGAGCTGTTCGACGAGACGGGAACGCCCCGGCTGCTCGCCGAACTCGTCGCCGCGCGGCTGCCCCGACAGCCCGGGGCCGACCCCCTGCCGGCCGCCCACACCCCTCAACCGTTCACCCGCGCGCCGATACCCGCGCAGCACACCGCGCCACCCTCCCCCGGCGCACCCCTCTCCCCCGGCGCAGCGCCCGCCCACACCGCGCCGAACGGCGTGGCAGCGCCGGTCGAACACGCCGTCGCGGACGCCGTCACGGACGCCGGTTTCGTCACCCGGCAGGAGCTGCTGGAGCTGACCCGACGGGTCCAGCAGCTGTCACAGATCCAGCTCCAGATGCTCACCCAGATCTCCCAGCTCTCCCAGTTACTCGCGCTCCAGAGCAACGCGGCGGCGGCCCTGCCGAACGACGAGGTGGCCCGGTGAACGAGCAGCAGAGCCTCGCCGCCGGCCTGGACCGGGACCTGGCCGACATGGCCGGACTCGCACAGCGCATCACCGAACACATCGACGCCGGGCGGGCCACGGCCGGCGCTCCACCACAGCCCCAGGCACACGGGCCGCGCGTGGTGATCGCCCCCGACGCCGGCATGGTCCGCCCCACCTCGCCCCGCACTCAGCAGGAACATCTCGACGACCTCGTACGCCGGTACACGGCACGGACGGCGGCCTCCAGGCAACTCGCCCAGCGCCACCGCCGAAGACTCGCCGACAGCAGAGCGGTCGTCGGATTCCGCAGGTCGACCAAGGAGATGCTCTATCCCGTGGCGGCCCGTCGCGCGGACGGCGCACGGATCGAGGACATCGACGGCAACAGCTACACCGACATCACCATGGGCTTCGGTGTGCTCCTCTTCGGCCACGAGCCCGGCTTCGTCCGGGAGGCCGTACGCGAACACCTCTCCCGTGGCATCCGGCTCGGCCCCCGCAGCGTCGAGACGGGCGCGGCCGCGGAGCTGCTGTGCGAACTCACCGGGATGGAACGGGTGGCCTTCGCCAACTCCGGTACGGAGGCCAACGCGGCGGCGATCCGTCTCGCCCGCGCCGCCACCGGCCGCGACCGGATCGTCACCTTCCAGGGCTCCTACCACGGTCATGCCGACCAGGTGCTGGGCCGACCGGCCGGCCACGGTGACCAGGAGGGGACCGTGCCCGTCTCCCGGGGCATCCCGCACAGTGCCGTATCCGAGCTGACCGTCCTCGAGTACGGCAGCGAGGAGGCCCTTCACGCGATCGAACGGGACGCGTCGCGGATCGCGGTGGTCATCGTCGAACCGGTGCAGAGCAGGCATCCCTCGCTCCAGCCGGCCGCGTTCGTCCGCAAGCTGCGCGAACTGACCGCCCGTCACGGCATCGTGTTGATGTTCGACGAGATGCTGACCGGTTTCCGTCCCGCTCTCCGTGGCGCGCAGGAGCTCTACGGCGTCACCCCGGATCTCGCCACCTACGGCAAGCTCCTCGGCGGCGGATTCCCCATCGGCGCGGTCGCCGGCCGCTGCGACATCATGGACGGGATCGACGGCGGCCACTGGACCTACGGGGACGACAGCGGCCCGACCGCCGACACCACCTTCTTCGGCGGCACCTACCTGCAGCACCCCGTGTCGATGACCGCGGCGCACGCCGTGCTCACCCATCTGAAGGAACACAGTCCGCACCTTCAGGAACGGCTCAACGCCCGGACGACCGAACTGGCCACCGGCCTCAACGACTTCTTCGAGACCGAGGAATTCCCCCTGCGGATGGGCTGGTTCGGCTCCCAGTTCCGCTTCGAGCACCGCGCCGACATGGAGCTCCTCTACTACCACCTGATGCTGCGCGGCGTGCATGTGTGGGAGTGGCGCAACTTCTTCCTCTCCACGGCTCACACCGACGGCGACATCGAGCACGTGGCCGACGCCGTGCGGGGGTCGCTGAGGGATCTGCGGAAGGCCGGCTTCTTCCGCACCGGCAAAGCCCCGTCCCCGAGGCCCGCTCCCGGCCGGGCGGCCGTCGCACCGGCGGCGGCCCTCCCGGCCCCGGCGGCCGGAGCGGTGGCCGGAGGGGTGGCCGACACTCCCTCCGTTCCCGTTCCCGTGGCCGAACCGGTGGCCGACACTCCCTCCGTTCCCGTGGCCGCCCCGGATTCCGCGGCGCCCACGACGCCGCGCCGCGCGGACTTCAGCCTCTACTTCTTCGGCGACTACCCGGACGACGGGCCCGGCCCGAAGGAGGGCCGCTACGAACTGCTCATGGAGGCGGCCCGGTTCGCCGACGACCACGGGTTCGAGGCGCTGTGGATGCCCGAACGGCACTTCAACTCGTTCGGCGGTCTCTTCCCGAACCCCGCCGTCCTGGCCGCGGCGCTGTCCCGGGAGACCCGGCGCATCCGCCTCAACGCCGGCTCGGTCGTGCTCCCGCTGCACGACCCGATCCGGGTGGCGGAGGAGTGGTCCATGGCGGACAACCTCTCCGGCGGACGCGTCGGCCTCGGTGTCGCGAGCGGGTGGAACGCCAACGACTTCGTCTTCTTCCCCGAGCGCTTCGGGCCGCACAAGCAGGAGATGTACGACCGGCTGGAACAGGTGCGGAGCCTCTGGCGGGGCGAGCCACTGCGCCGCACCACCGGGGACGGCGAACGGGAGGTCCGGCTCTTCCCGCGCCCCGTCCAGACGATGCCGCCGCTCTACACGGCGGTGGTCGCCAACCCGGAGTCGTACGAGCGCGCCGCCGCGCACGACCTGGGCATCGTGACCAACCTGATGACCCAGGACATCGACCAGCTCGGGGACAACATCGCCCGCTACCGCCGGGCCCGGGCGCGCCACGGCCTCGACCCGGACGCCGGGCGGGTCGCCGTCCTGCTGCACACCTACCTCGCCGAGGACCACGAAACCGCCCGCGCCGAGGCCTTCGCGCCGATGGCCCGCTACATGCAGGCCTCCCTGTCCCTGTTCAGCGGCGTCACCAACAGCCTCGGGGTCACCACCGACCTGAGGTCGCTCAGCGAGGACGACCTGGACGTGGTCTTCCGGCGCGCCTACGGCCGCTACTGCGACCAACGGGCCCTGATCGGCGATGCGGACAGCGTCCTGCCGGTGGTCGAGGCGGTGGCCGACGCGGGCGCGGACGAGATCGTCGCGCTGGTCGACTTCGGCGTCTCCGCGGACCGGCTGCGCGCCGGTCTCCCCCGGCTGGACGCCCTGCGCCGCCGGCACCGGGAGCGGCGGGCACCCGACCCGGGTGCACCCCTGTCCCTGGGCCAGGAGCGGATCTGGTTCCTGGAGCGCCTGCTCCCGGGACGCACCGCCTACAACGAGGTGAAGGCGATCCGGCTGCGCGGCGCGCTCGACACCGAGGCGCTGCGCACCGCGCTGCGCCGGCTCGTCGCCCGCCACGAAGGGCTGCGCACCGTCTTCCGGCAGGCCGGTGATTCGGCGGTCCAGCTGGTGCGCGAGGACGCCGAGCCCGACTTCGACGTGGTGGACGGCACGCTCCGGGCCGAAGCCGCCGTGCAGGAGGCGCTGGCGACGGAGAGCGCCCGCCGCTTCGACCTGGAGAACGGCCCGCTGTTCGTCAGCAGGCTGGTGCGTACCGCGGCCGACGAGCACGTGCTGGTCCTGTCCTTCCACCACATCGTGGTCGACGCGGCCTCGGCGACCGTCCTGTGCCGGGACCTCTCCGCCTTCTACCGGGCGGAGCGCGACGGCACACAGGCCGGTCTGCCCGCACTGACGTGGAGCTACGCCCGGCACGCACGGGAACAGCGCGCGGCGGCGGACGGCCCCGGCACCGCGCAGGACCTGGCCCACTGGCTGCGCGTGCTCGGCGGTGATCTGCCGGTCCTCGGACTGCCCACCGACCGCCCCCGGCCGGCCGAGATGACCTCCGAGGGCCGCGCCGTCTTCCGCTCCCTCGACCCCGGCCTGTCCGAACAGGTCAGGCAGTTGAGCCGCGGCCACCGCGCCACCCTGTTCATGACCCTGGTGGCCGGCTGGGCGGCGATGCTGCAACGGGTCACGGGGCAGGAGGACGTCGTCATCGGCATCCCGGTCTCGGACCGGCCCCAGCGGGCCGAGGATCTGATCGGCTTCTTCGTCAACACCCTCGCCCTGCGGGTCGACCTCGCCGGTGATCCCGGGTTCGCGACGCTGCTGGACCGGGTGCGTACCGTCGCGCTCGACGCCTACGACCACGCGGGGACACCGTTCGAGCAGGTGGTCCGCGCGCTCGCGCCGCCCCGCACGACGGACCGCACGCCCGTGTTCCAGGTGTGCGCCGAATTCCAGTCGGCGGAGCCGTTCCGCCTCGACCTCCCCGGCATCGAGGCGGTCGCCCTGGACGCGGGCCCCGACAAGGCGCTGACCGACCTGACGGTCTACTTCACCGACCGGCCGGAGGGCGTCCGCTGTCATCTGGAGTACAACGCGGAGCTGTTCGATCCGGGCACCGTCGACATGTTCTTCACGGTCTTCCGCGACCTCCTGGCCGCCGCCGTCGACAAGCCCGGCACGCCGCTGTCCCTGCTCGCGCGTACGGCGGTCGAGGGTGACGAGGTGCCGGAGAGCTGGGAACACGGCCCGGTGCGGCCGGTCGCGGACACCACCGTGCACGACTGGATCGCCCGGCAGGCGGCGGAACACCCCGCGCGGACCGCGGTGGTGGGCGAGGACGCCGTACTGACCTACCGGGAGCTGGACGAGCGGGCCGGCCGGCTCGCCTCCGTGCTCGCCGAACACCGGGCGGACGACGACCGGGACCCCTTGGTGGCGGTGTGGCTGCCACGCTCCGCGGAGCTCGTCGTGGCGCTGCTCGCCGTGCTGCGGGCCGGTTGCGCGTATGTGCCGCTCGACCCGTCGCTCGGTGCCGTCCGCGCCACGCAGGTGATCGCCGAGAGCGGCGCCCGCACGGTGATCAGCGGCGCGGACGGACCGGGGGACCTGCGGCTGCCCGGATCGGTGACCGTCGTCTCGGCGGACGCCGCCCCGACGGGAGACTCCGGGCCGGGCACCCCGCCGACGACCGGCACCGGGGGCTCGTCCCCCTGCTCCGCCTCGTCCGCGTGCTCCGTCATCTACACCTCGGGCAGCACCGGCACGCCCAAGGGGGTCGTGCTCACCCACCGCGGCCTCGTGGACCTCTGCCAGTGGCACCACGGACGCTTCGCGTTCACCGGCGACGACCTCAGTGCCGTCGTGTGCAGCCAGAGCTTCGACGCCTCGCTCCTGGAGATCTGGCCGGCGCTGACGGCGGGCGGCGCGGTCGTCGTGGCCGGTGAGCGGATCCGCCGCGATCCGCTAGCCCTGGCCCGGTGGTACGCGGACCGGGGCATCACCTTCAGCGTCCTGCCGACGGCCCTGGGCGAAGAGGTGCTGCGCCTGCCGGTGGCCGATCAGCCCCCGCTGCGCCATCTGCTGCTGGGCGGCGAGGCGCTCCGGAGCCGTCCCGGGCCCGGGACGCCCTACGAGACGCTGAACATCTACGGCCCGACCGAGGCGACCGTGCTGTGCGTCGTCGACACGGTCTCGCCCGGGGCCGACGGGCCTGTCCCGGACGAGGGAGCGGAGGTGATCGCGATCGGGCGTCCGGCCGACAACGTGACCCTGCGCGTGGTGGACGCGTCGGACAAGCCGGTGCCCATCGGTGCGGTGGGGGAACTCCTCGTCGGTGGTCCCGGGGTGGCGGCGGGCTATCTGCACCGGCCGGACCTCACCGAGGAGAGGTTCGTGGCCGACCCGGAGGGCGGGGCGGAGGCCCGCTTCTACCGCACGGGTGATCTGGTCCGCTGGACGGCGGACGGGCGGCTCGTGTTCGTGGGCCGTACCGACGACCAGGTGAAGATCCGCGGTTTCAGGGTCGAGCCGGAGGAGGTGGCGCAGGTGCTGGGCCGTCTCGACGGTGTCCGCCGGGCGGCCGTCGTCGGCCTGCGCCGCGCGAACGGCGAGACCTTCCTGGCCGCCTATGTGGTGCCCACCGAGCCGGGCCGCGACGGTGCGGCGGAGCAACGGTCCGGCACGGACCGGTGGGCCGAGGAACTGCACCACCACCTGCCGGAGTACATGGTGCCGCGCGCCTGGCGGGTCCTCACCGAACTGCCGCTGACCGGTAACGGCAAGCTGGACCGGACGCAGCTCCCGCCGGCCGGTCCCTTCCTCCCGGCGGACGGTCCCTTCCCCCCGGCGGACGGAGCGGGGGCCCGGCGGGCCGACGGCCCGGCGCCGGCGGCCGGACCCCTCACCGCCGTGGAGAACGGACTTCGTGATCTCTGGGCGGCCGAGTTCGGCCTCACCGCGCCGGGCATCGATCCGGATGTCTCTCTCTTCGACCTGGGCGGACATTCACTCACCGCGATGAGGCTGGTCAACCGGATCAGAGAGGCGTGGGGCATCGAATACCCGCTTTCGCGCCTCTACCAGGAGCCCACGCTGCGCGCCATGACGGAGTTCGTGCACGGCGCCGGATCAAGAAGGGCCGTCCGCCGGGGCCCGGCCACCGAGCAGCAGTCGCGCTTCGCCGCCCTGCACGCCCGCCACGCCAAGCCGCAGGTCTTCAACGTCGCCCTGCGGATCACCTTCTCCGGCCGGCTGGACCCCGGATCGCTCCGCACCGCACTCCAGCAACTGACGGACCGCCATGAATCGCTGCGCACCCGTCTGGTACGGGAGGACCTCGGCTCCTGGCGGCAGGAAGTGCTCGAATCCCGCCCCCTCGACCTGCCCGTCGACGACCTCACCTCACGGCCGGAGCCGGAACGGCAGGCCGAGGTGCGACGGCTCGCCGAGCGGGCGGCGGAGACACCGCTCGACCTCTTCGAGGGGGACGTGTTCTCCACCCGCCTGCTGCGCACCGGCACCGAGGAGTGGGTGCTGCTGCTCGTGATGCACCACTGCACCTGTGACGGGTGGGCCCTGACCACGCTGCTGAAGGAACTCGCCGCGCTCTACCGTACGGCTGCCACCGGAACCGGACACGGTCTGTCGCCCGAGGCGCCGCAACAGGTGGAGTACGCGCACTGGCAGATCGCCCACGAGGCGGCGACCGGTGGGCGCCGTACGGACTACTGGCTGGACGAACTCGCCGACGCCCCCTTCGCGGTGGACCTGCCGCTGGACCGGCCGAGGCCCGACTCGCTCAGCGGGCGGGGCGGAGTCGTCGAGTTCACCGTGCCCGCCGGGATCCGGGCCGGTGTGGAACGGCTGGCCGTCCGGCGGGCGACCACTCCCTTCGTGGTGACCGCGGCGGCGCTCGGTCGGCTGCTGGCGACCAAGGCGGAGCAGGAGGACGTGGTGATGAACATCTCCTACGCGGGCCGCGAGAGCCGCGAGTTCGAGTCCCTGGTGGGCTGCACGGCCATCGGGTTCGCCCTGCGGGTCCGCGACGCGCGCACCGGTTCCTTCGCGGCGCTGACGGACCGGGTCACCCGTACGACGGTCCTGGGCATGGAGCACGCCATGCCACCGCGCCGGGTGGCACCGGCGATGCGGGAACGCAGGGGCGTCGAGATACCGGACCGCCTGGCCGTCGGTCTGGCCTACGAGAGTTCACTGGACACCGGGATCGAACTGCCGGGACTCACCACCACGGTGGCGGAGATCGCCCCGGCCGCGTCCCGGTCGGAGTTCATCATGGTGCTGACCCCGGTCGGGGACGTGCTGGAGGGTGCCGTGGAGTACTCGGCCGACCTGTGGGACCGGGAAACGGTCGAGACCTGGACACGGGAGTACGTGCGGCTGCTGCGGGACGAGGCCGGGGAGGCGCTCGCCGACGGGGCGGACTGACCCCGGGGTGTCCCGGGGCGGGGCACGTCCCAGGCCCGTCCCGGGGCCGGGACACGTCTCAGCCCCGCCCCCGGGCCCGCCGCGAGACCGCGGCGCGCAGCACCCGCTGCCCCTCCGCCGACACCTCCAGCACCTGGCGCAGCCCGGCACCGGCCGGCGCGGCGTCCGGGGCGTCGGCCAGCATCTCCAGGATCCGGATCTGCCGGCGCAGTTCCCCGGCCGGCAACGGGCCCGCCGCGTCCGGATCGTCCTGGTCCCGGCACCGCACCGCCTCGGCAGCGGTGCCCGGCGCCGCGTCCGGGTCGAGGTGGACCTCCAGGGCCAGCAGGGAGCACGCGTCGGCCCAGTCCCGCAGGCCCGGCGCCGCCCGGTCCGCGGGCGCCTCGACCAGCAGCTTCCGGATCCGCGGGGCGGCGCCCTCCTCGTCGGCCGCGGCGTCCAGTGCCGC
The DNA here is from genome assembly GCF_045040875.1 of Streptomyces sp. NBC_00012. Taxonomy (NCBI): domain Bacteria; kingdom Bacillati; phylum Actinomycetota; class Actinomycetes; order Kitasatosporales; family Streptomycetaceae; genus Streptomyces; species Streptomyces sp. NBC_00012. Next base: position 3,486,081 of record NZ_CP108309.1, read on the forward strand.
ACGGACCTCCGCGAGGCGGTCCGGCCAGGCCGCCGCGTCGGCGCAGCCCGCCCAGAGCGGACGGAGCGGATCCGGGTCCGCTCCGTCCGCGGGCTGCGGCAGACAGCGGTCGAGACAGGCCACCGCGCTCGCGGCGAGCCCCCGCTCGTCGGCGGCGGCAATCAGTTCCAGCAGGCTCATCGGCGTCTCCCGTCGGCACGCCCCCGTATGCGCACATGGGGACGAGGCGCTTCCTGTTACCGAGTTCAGCGCCGAGTGGCTCAAAACCGTCACTACGGAGGGCCGAATTGCATCGCTCAGTGGGCGCGGCCCCAGGCATCGCGCCCCGGCGCACCCTGGGCAGCCAGCGGGAACATGCCGAGCGCCGCCCGCTCCCCCTGCATCCGGGTCAGCTTGCGGACGAAGAGGACGGCGAACACCGCGGCCACGATGTCGAAGGCGTCGGTGGCCACCACCAGGCCCGCCGTGTCCAGGATCTCCTGCGGCTGCTCGGCCGCCCAGTACCGCCGGGCCGCGTACTGGGAGGTGATCAGCGAGACGACCCAGAACCCCCACCACAGGTTCATCACGGTGGCCGGGACCGTGCGCCAACTGCCGTCGGTGTTGGTCTGGGCGCTCGCGTTCCAGATGCCGCCCGCGATCCGGCGCGGCAGCACCAGGTTGGCGATCGGGACGAACCAGGCGCCGACGGCCCAGCCGGGCCGCATCGGCTGTGTGCTCGGGTCGAACACCTCGGCGTTGAGCCGTACCCGCCGGAACCAGATGATGAAGACGACCGCGGTGGCCAGGCTCGCGAGGCTCTGCAGCGCGCCCGCCGACCCGTACAGATTGTCCGCGAGCGTCGCCTCCGCCTCGTCGTACGCCGCGAAGTCGTTCTCCACCCCGGCCGCGATCACACGGCGGGTGTTCAGGCCCGCCGCCACGGCGAGCAGATCCGCCGCCGCGACGACCGCCAGCAGTACGACGACGGCCTTCGCGAGCCCCTCGGGCGAACGCAGATACTGCTGCGGGGCGATGAAGGCCGGGGGTGGCGGCATCGGGGACGCCGCTCCGGCCGGACCGGCGCAGAGCAGGCACCGTCCGTCGTCGGTGACCGGCGGTCTGATGCGGCAGGTGGAGCACAGCATGAAGTGGAACCCCCCAAGGCTCTGAAACGGACGCGAGAACGCGCGCCCCTCCCCGGAGCGCGCGGCATCCGGAACCTAGCCTCCCGCTACCCGGCTGTCCACGAGTGATCCCGCCCGGCACCACCGTCCCGCCGGGCTGCCCACGACGATCGCGCTCAACCCGTCCCGTCGATCCGTGCGGCCAGTGCCCGGAAACGGTCCCAGCTCAGCGCGGGCTTACCCGGCACCCACAGCTTCTGGGCGGTCGCGCGCAGCGGCATCCGGATGCCCTGCGCCACCTGCGCCGGGGTCTGTGCCTGCGGGAGGTCGCCCCAGACCGCGAACCGGCCGCCGAGGATCTGACCGGAGTAGCGCGCCGGGACCGGCCGGGTGCCACGCAGGACGAGCGGGGTCCACTGCTCGTAGATCCGCTCGCCCGTCGGGTAGACGAACTGGTTGGGCTGACCGAGCACGTAGTAGAGGAACTCGTCGTTGAGGTTCACCACGCGCCGGCCCTCGCCCAGGTACTCCTCCGGCGGCCGGGCGCCGTACTCCTTGCCCGTCCAGTACTCGACCTCGATGTCCTTGTCGGCGTGGACGATCCCGTCCCGGAAGAAGCCGTCGTTCCACGCCTTGGGCCGCTTGCCGTGCGGGCGTACCACCGCCGCGCGGTCGTTCAGCCAGCCGGTCGTCAGGTCCTTGATGCCCGCCCGCGCCCCGTACTTCTGCTGGGCGGCGCGTTGCAGCTGCGGGTAGGAGGCGGCCGGGTTCCGCGCCATCAGCGCGAGGTACTCGTCGGCGCCCAGGTGCCAGTACGCGCCCCCGAACAGCTCGGTGAACTCGCCCAGGAGTTCGTCGACGAGCTTGGCCGAGCCCGGATCGGAGATGTCGAGCGAGCCGGGCGAGCGCGTGCCCGACACATTGCGCAGCTGGAGGTCGGGGTGCGCCCGCAGCACCGCGCCGAGATGGCCCGGGGAGTCGATCTCCGGGACGACCTCGATGTGCAGCCGGGACGCCAGGGAGACGATCCGCCGCACTTCCGCCTGGGTGAGGTGGAGCGGCGACACCACCTCGGGGTGGGTGCGGGACTCGATACGGAAGGCCTGGTCGTCGGAGAAGTGCAGGCCGAGCTGGTTGAGCTTGAGGTCGGCCATCTCGCGCAGCCGGTCCTCGATCCAGGCGGCGGTGTAGTACTTGCGCGCGATGTCGAGGTTGAGGCCGCGCTGCGGCCGGTCGGGGCGGTCGCGCACCTCGCCCTCCGGCATCCGGCCGTCGGCGCGCACCGACTGCTTCAGGGTGCGGGTCCCGTAGAAGACGCCGGCCTGGTCGGGTCCACTGATGGTGACCCGTCCGTCGTGGACGCCGAGGGTGTACGACTCGGGGGTGCCCTTGCCCGGGGCGAGGGCCAGCTCCACGTCGCCCGCGCGGGCGGGGACGTCGCCCCGGTAATGCAACTTCAGCTCCTGGGCCAGCAGCCGGCCCTCGTCGGCGAGCGTCCCGCTGCCACGGGCGATGACGACCCCGCCGTCCGGGCCGGGGCGCCAGCCGGGTCCGCGGGCCGCGATGTGCTCGCGCACCGCGGGGATGGTGCGCGGGGCGGTGGAGAGCGGGTAACTCCGGGTGGGCGAAGGGGCGGCCGAGGAGGGCGCGGGGGTCCGGGCGTTCGACGACCGGCCGGCGAGTCCGTTGTCGGAGCCCTCCGGCCAGACGACGACGGCGATCGTCGCGGCGGCCGCCGCGGTGAGGACCGCGCCGGTCGCGAGAGCGCCACGTGAGGGCGACATCGGTAAGGAACCTCCGTTATGTACGGAAAAAGAGGCAGAAGCAGGGAGACAGCCGGGCATTCTCCTTGGAGTACGGTCCGTCAGGCGATCCGAAACTCTCCCGTCCGGGTGAAGTTCGCGCATCTGTCGGACGTCTGTTGCCCCGCCTCGCTAGCTTTGAGGCACATTCGTCTCTCCCTTCACCCTGCATCTGCCTGGTTTCGTTCCCCCCATCCCTCTCCAGGGTCACAGATGCCGTTGATCCGAGGAGCCCACGCTGACAAGGTCCAGCGAGTCCCACGCCGGCCTCCCGGAGCAACTGCGCCAACCGGCCACCCGGACGGCCCTGCCCATCCAGAATTCCGCCGCCGAGCAGGTCCCCGCCCACGTCCCGGGCCTCGACCGCTTCAACGCCGTGCCGCCCGCCGAGGCCGAGGCCGCCCTGCTGGAGTGCTGCGGCAGCCGTCGCTGGGCGCAGCGGCTGGCCGCCCATCGCCCCTATCCCGACCTGGACGCGCTGCTGGCCGCGGCCGACGAGGCGGGCTACGACCTGGCCCCGGCGGACCTCTCCGAGGCGCTCACCGCCGAGGTCTCCGCCGGACTTCACCACGCCGCGCCGCACTCCGCCCATCTGGCGCTGCGGGCCGCGCACGCCGCGTACGAGTCGCGCTTCGGGCATGTCTTCGTGATCTGCCTGGACGGCATCGGACCGGCCGAGCAGCCGGACCAGGTGCTCGCCGGGATCCGGACCAGGCTGGCCCACGAACCCGACCAGGAGCGGGTGGTGACCGCGGAGGAGATGCGCCGACTCGCCCGGGGCCGCATCATCGAGCTGGTATCGGCTTCATAACGGAACGGGCTCGATAAAGCGGGGCAGCAGCCCTTTCTAGCCCGTCCGTGCCTGTTTGATTGCCACTTTGATCACACCGCGGGCCCCCGCGCGAACGAACCGACAAACCGTCGCTACGATGGCCGGGGCCGGTGGACCGTACCCGGCCGGGTCAGACCGACAGTCAAGCCGGCCGGCCCCAATCCCCGCTCCCGGAGGGTTCTTCCGTGCCGGCTGGAACGCTGTACCGCGGCCGGGAAGGCATGTGGTCCTGGGTGGCTCATCGAGTCACCGGTGTCCTCATTTTCTTCTTCCTGTTCGTACACGTCCTGGACACCGCTCTCGTCCGCGTCTCCCCCGAGGCCTACGACGACGTCGTGGCCACGTACAAGACGCCGATCGTCGCGCTCCTCGAATACGGCCTGGTGGCCGCGATTCTCTTCCACGCGCTGAACGGTCTCCGTATCGTCGCCGTGGACTTCTGGGCCAAGGGCCCGCGCTACCAGAAGCAGATGCTCTGGTCGGTCGTGGGCATCTGGGTCGTGCTGATGGTCGGGGCGCTGTACCCGGTCCTCGGCCACGCCGTACGCGAAGTATTCGGGAGCTGAGGCCAATGTCCACCGAGTCCTCCGCCGCGATCGGCTCCGTCGAAGGCGTGAGCCTGTACGACGTAGACAACCCGGCCCCGGTCATCGAGCCGCCGCGCAAGCGGACCGGCAAGACCCCCAAGGGTTCGCGCACCAACTTCGAGATGTACGCCTGGCTCTTCATGCGCCTGTCGGGCATCGTCCTGGTCGTCCTGGTCCTGGGCCACCTGCTGATCCAGCTGGTGCTGGACGGCGGCGTCTCCAAGATCGGCTTCGCCTTCGTGGCGGGCCGCTGGGCCTCGCCGTTCTGGCAGCTCTGGGACCTGGCGATGCTGTGGCTGGCCATGCTGCACGGCGCCAACGGCCTCCGTACGGTCATCAACGATTACGCCGAGCGGGATAACACCCGCTTCTGGCTGAAGATGCTGCTGTACACCGCCACGGTGTTCACCGTCCTGCTGGGCACGCTGGTGATCTTCACCTTCGACCCGAACATCCGCTAGGCGCCGGGCCAGAGGGACCAGAGGAAATCATGCAGATCCACAAGTACGACACCGTCATCGTCGGCGCCGGCGGCGCCGGCATGCGCGCGGCCATCGAGTCCACCAAGCGCAGCCGTACCGCCGTGCTCACGAAGCTCTACCCGACCCGCTCCCACACGGGCGCCGCGCAGGGCGGCATGGCCGCCGCGCTCGCCAACGTGGAGGAGGACAACTGGGAGTGGCACACGTTCGACACGATCAAGGGCGGCGACTACCTGGTCGACCAGGACGCCGCCGAGATCCTGTCGAAGGAGGCCATCGACGCCGTCCTCGACCTGGAGAAGATGGGCCTGCCGTTCAACCGCACGCCCGAGGGCAAGATCGACCAGCGCCGGTTCGGCGGTCACACCCGTAGCCACGGCGAGGCCCCGGTCCGCCGGTCCTGCTACGCCTCGGACCGCACCGGCCACATGATCCTCCAGACGCTGTACCAGAACTGCGTCAAGGAGGGTGTGGAGTTCTTCAACGAGTTCTACGTCCTGGACCTGCTGCTCCAGGACGTGGACGGGGTCAAGAAGTCGGCCGGCGTCGTCGCGTACGAACTGGCGACCGGCGAGATCCACGTCTTCCAGGCGAAGGCGATCATCTTCGCCTCCGGCGGCACCGGCAAGTTCTTCAAGGTGACGTCCAACGCGCACACCCTGACCGGTGACGGCCAGGCCGCGGCCTGGCGCCGGGGCCTGCCGCTGGAGGACATGGAGTTCTTCCAGTTCCACCCGACGGGCATCTGGCGCATGGGCATCCTGCTGACGGAGGGCGCCCGCGGTGAGGGCGGCATCCTCCGCAACAAGGACGGCGAGCGCTTCATGGAGAAGTACGCGCCGGTCATGAAGGACCTCGCGTCCCGTGACGTCGTGTCCCGCTCCATCTACACGGAGATCCGTGAGGGCCGCGGCTGCGGTCCCGAGGGCGACCACGTCTACCTCGACCTCACGCACCTCCCGCCGGAGCAGCTGGACGCCAAGCTCCCGGACATCACCGAGTTCGCGCGTACGTACCTCGGCATCGAGCCCTACACGGACCCGATCCCGATCCAGCCGACCGCGCACTACGCCATGGGCGGCATCCCGACCAACGTCGAGGGCGAGGTGCTGGCCGACAACACCACCGTCGTCCCGGGCCTGTACGCCGCAGGCGAGGTCGCCTGCGTCTCCGTGCACGGCGCCAACCGGCTGGGCACCAACTCGCTGCTCGACATCAACGTCTTCGGGCGCCGTTCGGGCATCGCCGCCGCCGAGTACTCCGCGAAGCACGACTTCGTCGAGCTTCCCGAGAACCCGGCGCAGATGGTCGAGGACCAGGTCGAGCGGCTGCTCACCTCGACGGGCACCGAGCGGGTCGCGGCGCTCCGTCTGGAGCTGCAGGAGTGCATGGACGCCAATGTGATGGTGTTCCGCACCGAGCAGACCATCAAGACGGCCGTCGACAAGATCGCCGAGCTGCGCGAGCGCTACCTCAACGTGTCCGTCCAGGACAAGGGCAAGCGGTTCAACACGGACCTCCTGGAGGCCATCGAGCTGGGCAACCTGCTCGACCTGGCCGAGGTCATGGCGACCTCCGCGCTGGCCCGCAAGGAGTCCCGCGGTGGTCACTACCGCGAGGACTTCCCGAACCGCGACGACGTCAACTTCATGCGCCACACCATGGCGTACCGCGAGGTCTCGGCCGACGGCACCGAGTCGATCCGACTCGACTACAAGCCGGTCGTCCAGACCCGCTACCAGCCGATGGAGCGTAAGTACTGATGGCTACCCCGACTCTGGACAAGGTCGAGACCAACCCCTCGGCATCCCCTGCCTCCCCGTACATCACGGTCACCCTCCGGATCCGCCGCTTCAACCCCGAGGTCTCCGACGAGACCCAGTGGCAGGACTTCCAGATCGAGATCGACCCGAAGGAGCGTGTGCTCGACGCCCTTCACAAGGTCAAGTGGGACATCGACGGCACGCTGACGTTCCGCCGCTCCTGCGCGCACGGCATCTGCGGCTCCGACGCGATGCGGATCAACGGCAAGAACAGGCTCGCCTGCAAGACGCTGATCAAGGACGTCAACCCGGAGAAGCCGATCACGGTCGAGGCCATCAAGGGCCTCACGGTCCTCAAGGACCTCGTGGTCGACATGGACCCGTTCTTCCAGGCGTACCGCGACGTCATGCCCTTCCTCATCACCAAGGGGAACGAGCCGACCCGCGAGCGCCTGCAGTCCGCCGAGGACCGCGAGCGCTTCGACGACACCACCAAGTGCATCCTGTGCGCCGCGTGCACGTCTTCGTGCCCGGTGTTCTGGAACGACGGCCAGTACTTCGGCCCGGCGGCGATCGTCAACGCGCACCGCTTCATCTTCGACTCGCGCGACGAGGGCGGCGAGCAGCGCCTGGAGATCCTCAACGACCGTGACGGTGTGTGGCGTTGCCGCACCACCTTCAACTGCACGGACGCCTGCCCGCGTGGCATCGAGGTCACCAAGGCGATCCAGGAGGTCAAGCGGGCGCTGATCACGCGCCGCTTCTGACCGCCACCGGCACGGCAGTCGCATCCGGCCCCGTTCTCCGCGGCAACACCGCGGGGAACGGGGCCTCTTGCTGCGCCGCCGCGGGCTTGACGGTACGGTCGTGCGGAACCGGCACCGGTTCGCCGCCGGCGCGGCAGGCCCGGGGCACACAGCCTGATCGAGAGCGGGGAACGTTGAGCGATCCGAATCCGTACGCGGACGACTCATACAAGTGGGGGCCGGCTCCCCAGCAGCCTGGCAATCCGCCCACCGTCGCGGACGGCCAGGCCCAGCCCGGTCCGGGCGCCCCGGCGTACGGCTACCCACAGCCGCTGCCCGATTCCGCCGTCCAGCCCGGCCCCGGTTACGGCTACCCACAGGGCGTCGCCGCCCAGCCGACCATGCCCGGCAGCGGCTTCCCGCAGCATCCGGGTGCTCCGGTGGGCGGCGCCGGTATGCCGGTCCTGACGTTCGGCGACATCGCCGTGATGCAGGACCAGATCGTGACCCCGGCCGGTCCGATGCCGCTCAAGGGCGCGGTGTGGACGGCGACGGACCTCACGCGCACCGAGGAGAAGATCCCGACGGTGGCGATCGTGCTCGCGATCGTCTTCGCGCTCTTCTGCCTGGTCGGTCTGCTGTTCCTCCTGATGAAGGAGAAGCGGACTACCGGCTTCGTCCAGGTCTCGGTGACCAGCGGCGGCCGGCACCACTCGACGATGATCCCGGCGGTGAGCCAGGACACCTTCCCCATGGTGATGGCCCAGCTCAACACGGCTCGCGCGATGAGCGTCTGACAGACGGCCACGATGGCCCGCCTGGATCACACCGTCATCGTCGTCGCACCGGACCGCGAGCTGCTCGACGCCTGCGCCCCGCTGCTCTGGGATCTCGCCGAGTCCACCCGGGCCCGGGGCCGGAACATCGTGCTGCCGGACGGGCGTGCGGTCCCCGGCCTCGCTCTCGTCAAGGGCCGCCATCTGCGGCCGGGCGCCCGGTACGAGTCCAGCGGCTCCGACACCGGGGAGCTGGAGACGACGGTGATACGGGAGTGGCGGCGCGGCAGCGCGATCGCCGTCGAACAGCTGATGCGGTCACCGGAGCTGTCGGGGCGGATGACCGTGCGGCTGCGCGAGCCCGACCGCCCGGCGGCACTGGAGATCGAGGGGCGGGTCCGGGGTCCCGAGGGCTCGGGTTCGCTGTACCGGCTGTCGGGCAGGGCATCGCTCGATCTGACCGCCTGGTGGGCCGCGGCCGCCCTCGCGCCCGGGGCGCCCCCGGTGGCCCGCGCACCGGCCCAGGCGCGGCTGAGGCACCGGCTGGGGATCGCCCGCCTGTACCTGCGGCCGCGCCGGGCCGAGCAGGGCCTCTGGCACATCGATGTCACGCTCGGCGTGCACGGGCGGCTGCTGCTGCGGCCGGTCGCCGCGTTCGCGCTGCTGCTCGCCCGGGTACCGCTGCGCCGCGGCTTCCGGTCCTCGGTGGAGCAGGCGGCCCAGCAGTGGAACGAAGCGCTCGGGCAGATCCTCGCGAAGGATCTCGACGAGCTGCGCGCGGAGCTGGCCGACCAGCTCGTCACCGGCCCCGACGACACGGCAGGCCGGGCCGGCGGGGCCGAGCGGACCGGCTGAGCGCCCGTCGGTCCCAGGCGCCCGCCCCGGTCCCGGTGACGGGGGCGGGTGTACGGCACTTCACGACGCCCGGGACTACGGCCTTCACGAGACCCGGGTGTACGGCACTTCACGACACCCTGGCCTACGGCACTTCACAACACCCGAACGAAGCCGGAGCGGGCCGCCGCACCCCTCGCTTGAACATGTTCAATTACAGGTCTACAGTCCATGACAACAGCTTTTGAACGCGTTCAAGGGAGGGTGGGGCATGGACCTCACTGTTGTCGCGTACGTCATCTACCTACTGATCAGCGTGGCGCTGACCGTCTGGGTCGCGCGCACGCTCAGCCGCAACGGCAAGGTGTTCCTCGCCGATGTGCTGCACGGGAACGAGAAGCTCGCCGATGCCGTCAACCATCTGCTGGTGGTCGGCTTCTACCTGGTCAACCTGGGCTTCGTCACCCTCTACCTGAGGAACTCCGACGGCATCACCGACGCCCGCGGGCTCTTCGAGGCACTGTCGGTGAAGCTCGGCGTCGTCCTGCTCGTCCTCGGTGTGCTGCACCTCGGCAATGTCTATGTGCTCAACAAGATCCGCCGCCGCGGTCTGATGGAGCGCGAGCAGACCCCGCCCGTGGCCCCGCAGGGCTGGACGGGACCGGGCAACGGCCCGTGGGCGGCGCCCGCCCCGAGGGCCTGAGCGCCATGACGGGCGGACCCGGCGGGCAGCGGCTCTCCGTCGAGCGCCTGACGGTGCTGTACGACGCCCGGTGCCCGCTCTGCCTCCATCTGCGCCAGTGGCTGACGAAGCAGCGTCAGCTCGTCCCGCTCGACCTCGTCCCGGCGGCCTCCGAGGAGGCGCGGCACCGCTTCCCCGGGCTCGACCACGCCGGGACGCTGGACGAGATCACGGTGATCGGCGACCGGGGGCAGATCTACCGCGGGACCTCCGCGTGGATCGTCTGCCTCTGGGCGCTGGCCGAACACCGGCCCAGGGCCCACTGGCTGACCACACCGGCGGGCCGCCCGTTCGCCCGGGCCACCGTGCTCGCCGCAGCGAAGTACCGTTCCCTGACCGCTCCACCGTGCGGCCGGGCGGACGGAGGCGGTGCCTGTACGGTCCCCGGATCCGAGGGCTGAGCGCGCCGGATACCCTCGGGACTGTGGTGAAGGAAGCGAAGGACGTGAAGGAAGTCAAGGCTCCCAAGAGCGAGCAGACCCGCACACTCATCCTCGAAACGGCGCTCCGGCTCTTCCAGGAACGCGGTTACGACAAGACGACGATGCGGGCCATCGCCCAGGAGGCCGGCGTCTCCGTGGGGAACGCCTACTACTACTTCACGAACAAGGAACACCTCGTCCAGGGCTTCTACGACCGGCTCGCAGCCGAGCACGCGGCGGCCGTGCAGCCGGTCCTGGACGGCGACAAGGACCTCGCGGTGCGCATGCGCGGGGTCCTGCTCACCTGGCTGGACGTGGCGGAGCCGTACCACCGCTTCGCCGCCCAGTTCTTCAAGAACGCCGCCGACCCGGAGAGCCCGCTCAGCCCGTTCTCGGCGGAGTCGGTCGCGGCCCGCGAGGCGGCGATCTCCATCCACCGGCGGTGCCTGGCCGGGTCCGACACCAAGACCGACCCCGAACTGGCCGAACTGCTGCCACAGTTGATGTGGCTGATACAGATGGGCCTGGTGCTGTTCTGGGTGTACGACCGCACGGAGCACACCGAACGCAGCCGCCGCCTGGTCGAGCGCTCAGCCCCGATCGGCGCCCGCGCCATCGCGCTCTCCCGGTTCCGGGTGCTGCGGCCGCTGGTGCGGCAAATCCACGAGGTGCTTGAGGAGTTCCTGCCCGGCGCCGCGAAGCCCAAGAACCGGGACAAGCCTTAGCTTGATCTTTAACCTCGGGGCCCGAACGAGTCCTCGTACTTGATCACTCGGACCGGTAACTGCCGTACGTGCAGGCGGCCTTCGTCTGAGCATGTGATCCGACCAAGGAACACACAACACTCAGCACGAAGGCCGTGGGAATGAGTCTGTCGCATCGCGTCGTACGGCAGGATCCGTTTGCGGAACTGTCACGCTTCCGGGGTGAGTTCTATTCCTGTCTGACCAGGCGGGCGGATGCGTTGTTCGAGCTCGCGGACGCCGTGTTGTGCGCCGATGGTCCGGTTCGGTCGCTGGTGGAGCTGTCGCTGGTGGGCGAGCATCGTCGCGGGCATGGTGGGCTCTACGACGCTCTGGCCGCGGGCGAGGTCGATGTGGCCCGGCTTCGGCGGGCCCTGACCGCGGTGCCTCTGCCGCGATCGGCGGACGGCCGGCTGGTCCTGGCCGCCGATATCACCTGCTGGCTGCGGCCCAGCGCGCACACCTCACCGCAGCGGATCCTGTGTCACACCTACGGGCGGGGCAAGGACCAGCACATTCCCGTGCCCGGCTGGCCGTACTCGGTGATCTGCGCACTGGAGACGGGCCGCAGTTCGTGGACGGCGCCGCTGGACGCGCTGCGTCTGGCCCCGGGGGATGATGCTGCCACGGTCACGGCCGGGCAGATGCGTGAGCTCGTCGAGCGGCTGATGGCGGCCGGGCAGTGGAAGGACGGCGATCCGGACGTTCTGATCGTGGTGGACGCCGGATACGACGTGCCACGGCTGGCCTTCCTGCTGAAGGATCTGCCGGTGCAGGTGCTGGGCCGGATGCGTTCGGACCGCGTCCTGCGCCGTGCAGTCCCGCCCCGCGAGCCCGGCGCCCGGGGCCGCCCGCCCCGCCACGGCGGCGAGTTCGTCTTCGGCGACCCGACCACCTGGAACACACCCGACGCGCAGACGGTGACCGCAACCCGTCTCTACGGCACCGCCACCGCACGGGCCTGGGACCGGCTCCACCCGAGACTGACCCACCGCTCGGCCTGGACTGCCCAGCTGGGCTCCCTGCCGGTGATCGAGGGGACCGTGATCCGCCTGCAGGTCGAGCACCTGCCCAGCGGCGCGACACCGAAGCCGGTGTGGCTGTGGTGGTCGGGCACCGACGCCACCGCCACCCAGGTCGACCTGCTCTGGCAGGCATTCCTGCGGCGCTTCGACATCGAGCACACCTTCCGCCTCTTCAAGCAGACCCTGGGCTGGACCTGCCCCAAGATCCGCACCCCCGAAGCAGCCGACCGCTGGACCTGGCTGATCCTCGCCGTCTTCACCCAGCTACGTCTGGCCCGCCCGCTGGCAGCCGACCTCCGGCGGCCGTGGGAGAAACCGAGCCCGCCCGACAGACTCACCCCCGCACGAGTCCGCCGCGATTTCCGGCACCTCCGCCCCAAGGCAGCCTGTCCCGCCGGAGCACCGAAATCCTCCCACCCCGGCCCAGGCCGGCCACCCGGCCGCAAGAACACCCGGCCAACCCCACGCCACGACGTGCACACGGTCGGCAAAACGGCCCCCGCAAAGCGACGAACGAAGAAGCCAACGACCCCACGTCCACGCCGCACAGGTTAAAGATCAAGTTAGACCGGCCGGCAATCGCCCCCGATCGCCTGCCGGTCTCGGAACGGCGACGGGGCGGCCGTCCGGCAAGTGCCGGCGGACCGCCCCCGCTGTCACGTGCGGCGGACCGTCAGATCCGCTTCAGTTCCCAGAGCCGCCAGAGGCCGGTGCCGTCCGAGAGGTACTGCGAACCGGAGACGTCCGTCGTGCTGACGACGTAGTCCTTCTTCTGCCACAGCGGGACCAGCGGCACGTCCTCGCCGACCTGCGCCTGGAGCTCCTTGAAGTCGGCCGCGGTGCGTCCGCGGTCGCTGTACTGCAGCGTGGAGCTGATCAGGCTGTCCACCTTCTTGCTGGAGTAGCCGTTGTGGAGGCTGTTGTCGCGGCCGACCAGCGGCTGGCTGAAGGTGTCGGGGTCCGGGTAGTCGGGGAGCCAGCCGATCGTGTACGCGTCGTACTTGCCGGCCGCGTACGCCTTCTGGAACTTCGTCCACTCGACGGCGTGGACCGTGACCTTGAACAGCCCGTCGGCCTCCAGCTGGCTGCGCAGCTCCGCGGTCTCCTTCGCGTAGGCCTCGTCCCCGCCGCGGTAGCCGAAGCTGATGTTCACCGGCGTCTGCACTCCGGCGTCCTTCATCAGCTGCTTGGCGCGCGCCGGGTCGGGCGAGGGGTAGGCGTCGAAGAACGGTGTGCTGTGCCCGATGTAGCCCTGCGGGATCAGCGAGTAGAGCGGCTCGACGTTGCTCTTGTAGACATCGCTCACCAGCGGCCCGCGGTCGATGATCGAGGCGATGGCCTGCCGGACCTTCTTGTTGGCCAGCGGGGTGCCGGGCCGGACGTTGAAGACGAGGTTGCGGATCTCGGCGCTGTCCGCCTCGGTGACGCGCAGGTCGGGGTCGCCGGGGTTCAGCTCGGCGAGCGTGGCCGGCGGCAGTTCGCGGTGCGTGACGTCGACCTGCTTGGCCTTCCAGGCGGCCTGGAGGTCGTCCGACTTGTCGTAGTAGTGCACGGTGACCGGGACGCCGGTCTTGCTCAGCGCGCCCTTGTAGAGGGGATTGGGAACCAGCTCGGCGATCTCGCCCGACCGGTACGTCTTCAGCAGGTAGGGACCCGAGCCGTCGACGGTGTTGCTCTTGCGGAGCTTGTCCGCCGGGTAGGACTCGCGGTCGACGATCGAACCGGCTCCGGTGGCGAGCTTCTGCGGGAAGGTCGCGTCGCGCGAGGAGAGGTTGAAGGTGACGGTGCGGCCGTCGGCCACCACGTTCTTGAGGCTCGGGAAGAGCACCCAGGGACCGACGTCCGTCTTGATCCTGATCATGCGCTCGATCGAGTACTTGACGTCCTCGGCCGTGATCTTGCGGCCGTTGGAGAACGTCAGGTCGTCACGGAGCTTGCACTGGTACGTCTGGAGCTTCTGGCCGATGAACCCGCAGCTCTCGGCGGCGTCGGGCTCGGGCACGACCGCCCCGGACTTGAACGTCAGCAGGGACTGGTAGATGTTGCTGTACATCGCCCAGGAGCCCGCGTCGTACGCACCGGCCGGGTCGAGCGAGGTGACCTCGTCCGTCGTGCCGACCGCGATGGGGTCGTCGTTCACCTCGTCCGAGGGGAGCAGTTGCCAGGCGAGAACGCCTGCGATGACCAAAACCGCGAGAATCGCGAGAATCCGTAGCCGGACCGACCGCATTGACGTGCTCTCCCTTACCAGCCCCACCTCGACGTTGCGCTCAGATACGCACAACACCCCATGCTCGCGATCAGCCAATCACACGATTTTCACATCTGGAAGAGTAAAACTGTGACTCATAGCCTTTTGTTGGACAGTTGAAACCTGGGGTGCATTCGAACGTCCGGAACCTGTCGTCGACGGAGAGTCACGCCCGCAGCGAGGCGAGCTCCACGACGGTGATGTCGGAGGGCGCGCCGACCCGTACCGGCGGCCCCCAGGCCCCCGCGCCGCGTGACACGTACAGCTGGGTGTCGCCGTACCGGTCGAGCCCGGCGCCCGTGGGATTGGCCAGATCCGCGATGTAGTTGCCCGGCCAGAGCTGGCCGCCGTGGGTGTGGCCGGAGAGCTGGAGATCCACTCCGTGGGCGACCGCGTCATGGATCACGACGGGCTGATGGGCCAGGAGAACGGCGGCGCGAGTACGGTCCCGGTCGCCGAGCGCCCGGGCGAAGTCGGGGCCCCGCCCTTCGCTCTCACCGGCCACGTCATTGACGCCCGCAAGATCGAATCCAGCGATCTCGACCCGGGCGTTCTCCAGCGGATGAAGCCCCAATTCTCTTACGTGCTCGATCCATTGGGCGGCACCGGAGTAGTACTCGTGATTACCGGTGACGAAGTAATTCCCGTGCCGGGCCTTCAGCCGGGCGAGCGGCTCCGCGGCCGGCCCGAGATCGGCGACGGTTCCATCGACGAGATCCCCGACGACGGCGACCAGGTCCGGCTGGGCCCGGTTGATGGTGTCGACGATCCGCTGGGTGTGGGCGCGGCCGAGGGTCGGGCCGAGGTGGATGTCGCTGACGACGGCGATCCGGTAGCCGTGCGCGGAGCGCGGCAGTTTGGCGAGCGGGACGGTGATCCGCTTGACCCGCGGCCCGCGCAGCACCCCGTAGGTGCCGTAGCCGACCGTACCGAGCCCGGCGACGGCGGCGGCCCCGCCGACGGCCCGCGCGACGAACAGCCGGCGGGTGGGGCCGTCGGGGCGGGGCGGGACCGGAACGGCGACCTCGGCGACGAGGGTGTCCGGGGCGGCGCCGCCGGAGGCCGGTGCGGCGGAAGCGCTCGTACCCGGCGGGAGGTCCGATCGGTTTGCGCCAATTGCCGGATCCGTACCGGGCGTACCGTCCGCCGGCGCCGTGTCCGTGCCCTCCGGCCGCCCGGCCCGGTCCGCCCGGCGCGACAGCGCCCGGCGGAGCACCGGACGTACCGCCTCGCCCACCAGCAGAGCCAGCGTCAGGTACAGCACGGCGGCCAGCCACAGATAGCCCGGCCAGGCCAGCACCCGCTGGAGCCAGAAGGGCGCGCCCGCGCGCCCGGAGACCAGCGCGCCGATGCTCAGCAGCGGCAGCACGTACGCGGCCACCGTGCCGGCCCTGCGCAGGGCACCGCCCTCGGCCGTCGTGTCACCGACGAAGCGGCGCCACAGATAGCGGTGCACGCCGGCCAGCAGCGTGAGCACCACGATCACCATCAGCACGAGACCGGCCACCGCCGCCTGCTCCCCTCCGCCGCTCTACGGCCTGTTATGCGCGTTCGCGGCGCAGGGCCCTGACGCCACGGAACCCGATCACTCCGACGGCCGTCCCCAGGAGAAAGGACGTGATGGCGAGCAGCAGATGAACCCAGAAGTACGCAGTCGGGTCACCCGCGTCGTCGAAGGCGAGTCCGCTGCCGTCCTTCCACAGGTTCTTGACGAAAGTGATCCAGATGAACCAGCTCCACACCCCGAAGGCGAGCAGGAACCAGGAGACGGGGCGGCTGAGCTTCATGGACTCAGTATCTCCGCGGCAGTCCGGCGGAGCCGCCCGGGGTGGGCTGTCCCGGCGGTATGCCCGGCGAGTCAAGGCGTCCGCACCTATTTTCATATCTTCACACGGTACGTTTTCGACCGTGCCTGCTCTCAAAAAGACCGCGCTGACGGTCATCTCTGCCGCGTTGTTGTCCACGTTTGTTGTCAGCCCGGCATCGGCGCTCGGCAAGGACACCTCGGACGAACAGCCGAAGCCGCCTGCGGGCATGTCCAACGTCGGCGGCGAACTGCTGGGCCGGGCCGGTACGCAGGTCAAGCTGGGACCGGACGCCCCGGTGCTGCCGAAGGGCCTCACGGGCAGGTCCTGGATCGTCGCGGACGCGGAGAGCGGCCAGGTGCTCGCCTCGCACAACTCGCACTGGCGGCTGCCTCCCGCCTCCACCCTGAAGATGCTCTTCGCGGACACCGTGATGCCCGCGCTCCAGCCGAAGACCCAGGAGTACACGGTCAAGGACGAGGATCTCGCCGACCTCGGCGAGGGCAGCAGCCTGGTCGGCATCAAGGAGAACCTCACCTACACCGTCCACGATCTGTGGCTCGGGGTGTTCCTGCGTTCGGGCAACGACGCGGTGCATGTGCTCTCCGCGATGTACGGCGGCGTCCCCAAGACCGTCGACGCGATGCAGGCGCACGCCGAGGAGTTGCAGGCGCTCGACACGAAGGTGGTGTCGCCCGACGGGTACGACGCGCCCGACCAGGTCTCCAGCGCGTACGACCTGACGCTGTTCGCCCGCAGCGGGCTGCAGAAGGCGGACTTCCGGGAGTACTGCTCGACGGCCGAGGCGCAGTTCCCCGGCGCGGAGAAGAAGGGCAAGCGCGAGAGCTTCGGCATCCAGAACACCAACAAGCTGCTCACCGGCGCGGGCGGCGTCGCCCCGTACAAGGGCATCGCGGGCGTCAAGAACGGCTACACCACACACGCCGGCAACACCTTCACCGGAGTCGCGGAACGCAACGGCAAGGTGCTGCTCGTCACCGTCATGAACCCGTCGTCCGACAAGGCCCACGCCGTCTACGACGAGGCCGCCAGCCTCCTCGACTGGGGCTTCGACGCGAGCGGCAAGGTGTCCCCGGTCGGCGAGCTGGTGCCCCCCAAGTCCGCCACCACCGGCACGGGTACCGGGAAGGGCCCCGCGGGCGAGCAGGGCGAGGACGAGGGCAGGAACGGCCCCGCGCCGACCGCGAAGACCGCCGCGGCCGAGGGCGGCGGCGGAGGCGCCGGGATCGCGCTGGGCATCGCCGGGGGCGCCCTGGTGCTGCTGGCCGGCGCGGTGTTCCTGGTCAACCGGCGCTGGCCGCTGCCGGACCTGGTGCGTCGCCTTCCTCGCCGCTGACCGTCCTCGGCACCTCCTCGGTGTCCTTCTCGTCCTCCTCACCCTCCTCGCTGTTCTGCGTCGCCGTCCAGGCGGCGCAGAACAGCAGCAGCTTCGCCGAGAGGTTGATCCACAGCAGCAGCGCGACGGGCACCCCGAAGGCGCCGTACATGCTCTTCGACGCCACGCCCTTCATGTAGCTGCCGAGCAGCAGCTTGAGCAGTTCGAAGCCGATCGCGCCGATCGCGCCGGCGACCAGCAGCCTGCGCCGCGGCGGCTCGACGCCGGGCAGCAGGGTCAGCAGATAGAGCAGCAGCAGGAAGCCGGCGAGCGCTCCCACGACCATGGCGGCCACCCGCAGCACCACACCGCCCGCGCCCCGGTCCGAGATACCCAGCAGATCGGCGGCCCAGCCGACGGCGACGGAGCCGACCGACGACACGGCGAAGGTGGCGAGCGCCGCCCCGCCGAGCCCGAACAACAGCCCCGCGTCCTTGAGTTTGCGCAGGACCGGATTGCCCAGGTCCATGTCGTCCACGCCCCAGACGGCGCGCAGGCAGTCCCGCATCGAGCCGATCCAGCTGATGCCGGTGAAGATCAGCACCACACCGGCCACCCCTCCCACCGTGCCCGCATTGGCCACCAGGCTCGAGATGCCGAGCTGGTCGGAGATGCCCGGCACCTGCTCTGCCAGCTTGTCCTCGATCTTGTGGAGCTGCCCGGTGGAGAGCAGCGCGGCACCGATCGCCGCACCGACCGCGATCAGCGGGAAGAGCGCCAGGAAGCTGATGAAGGTGATCGCGGCGGAAAGCCTGGCCCAATGGACCCGCTCCAGCGTCTCGTAGGAGCGCCAGGCGTGCGTCGCCATCAGCCGGGAGACGATCGGCCCGATGACGGGGAGGTTTTTCAGCCAGTCCATGACGTACGACTACCCTTCCGGGCCCGGAAAACCGAAACCGGCCCCGGGGCCGCACGGCCCGACGCTTCTTCAATCACCCATACCGGTGAGTGTTGTAACAAATGCCTCGAAAGGGTTTTCTCGGGCGATACGGTCACCGTCATGTCCGTCGACACCGTGTCCCTGACCGGCTGGGGCCGCACCGCCCCGACAACCGCCCTGCGTTTCCGCCCCCGTTCGTACGAGGAGGCGGCGGCGACGGTACGC
The DNA here is from genome assembly GCF_045040875.1 of Streptomyces sp. NBC_00012. Taxonomy (NCBI): domain Bacteria; kingdom Bacillati; phylum Actinomycetota; class Actinomycetes; order Kitasatosporales; family Streptomycetaceae; genus Streptomyces; species Streptomyces sp. NBC_00012. The sequence continues at coordinate 3,504,498 of NZ_CP108309.1, forward strand.
GGCTGCGGGCCCCGCGGCTCCATCGCCCGGGGCCTCGGCCGGGCGCACGGCGACGCGGCCCAGAACGCGGGCGGCTCCGTCCTCGACATGACCGGGCTCGACCGGATCCGCGCCATCGACTCCGGCGCCGGACTCGTGGTCTGCGACGCCGGGGTCAGCCTGCACCGGCTGACGGAAGTCCTGCTGCCGCTCGGCTGGTTCGTCCCCGTCACGCCCATGACCCGCTACGTCACCGTGGGCGGCGCGGTCGGCGCCGACATCCACGGTCACAACCAGCACGTCGCGGGCTCCTTCTCCCGGCACGTCCAGGAGCTGGAGCTGCTGACCGCCGGGGGCGAGATCCGTACGGTCCGGCCCGGCACCGCTCTCTTCGACGCGACCGCGGGCGGCCTCGGCCTGACGGGGGTGATCCTCTCGGTCACGCTCCGGTGCCACCGCGTCACCAGCTCATGGATGTCGGTCGACACCGAACGCGCCGTCGACCTGGACGACCTGCTGGAACGGCTCGCCGCCGGGGACCACCGCTACCGCTACTCGGCCGCCTGGATCGATCTCCGCGCCCGCGGCCGGGCGACCGGCCGCTCCGTGCTCACCCGCGGGGAGCACGTGCCCCGGTACGCGCTCCCGGCGCGCGCCCGGCGCACACCGCTCTCGTTCCGCCCGGGGCTGCTGCCGGCCTCCCCCGCCCTCGTACCGGAGGCGCTGCTCGGCGGCGCCCCGGCCGCCCTGCTGGGCGAGCTCCGGTACCGCGGCGCGCCCAGATACCGGATCGGTGAACTCCAGCGGCTCACCGCGTTCTTCCACCCCCTGGACGGCCTGCCGCACCGGAGCAGGATCCCCGGGCGGTCCGGATCCGTGCGGTACCAGTTCGCCGTCGGCCACGGCCAGGAGGAGACGCTGCGCCGGATCGTGCACCGGATCTCCCGGCGGCGCTGCCCGGCGGTGAACGCCGTGCTCAAACGGTTCGGCGCCGGGGACCCCGGCTGGCTGTCCTTCCCGGTGCCCGGCTGGACGCTCGCCCTCGGCCTGCCCGCCGCCCTGCCCGGACTGGCCGGGTTCCTGGACTCGCTGGACGAGGAGGTGGCGGCGGCCGGCGGCCGGGTCTGCCTGGCGAAGGACTCCCGGCTCCGGCCGGAGCTGCTGGCCGCGATGTATCCGAGGCTGGCGGACTTCCGGTCGCTGCGCGCCGAGCTGGACCCGGACGGGGCCTTCCGCTCGGACCTGTCGCGCCGCCTGTCGCTCTGACCACCGCTGCCCCCTTCCTCCCCCACGTCGCAAGGAGTGTTCCCGTGAAGGACGCCTTCGGAGCCCCGCAGTCCCTGCTCGTCCTCGGCGGCACGTCGGAGATCGCGCTGGCCACCGCCCGGCGGCTGATCGCCCTGCGGACCCGCACGGTCCGGCTGGCCGGGCGCCCCGGCCCCGCCCTGGACGCGGCCGCCGCCGAACTGCGCGCCCGCGGCGCCGACGTCCGCACCGCCGGCTTCGACGCCCTGGACATCGAGTCGCACGAGGAGGCGCTCGGCAAGATCTTCGCCGAGGGCGACATCGACATGGTGCTGCTCGCCTTCGGCATCGCGGGCGACCAGGGGCGCGACGAGGAGGAACCGCTCGCCGCGGCCCGGGTCGCCCAGACCAACTACACCGGAGCCGTCTCCGCCGGGCTGGTGTGCGCCGGCGCACTCCAGGCTCAGGGGCACGGCTCGCTGGTGGTGCTCTCCTCGGTGGCGGGCGAACGCGCCCGCCGCGCGGACTTCATCTACGGGTCCAGCAAGGCGGGCCTGGACGCGTTCACGCAGGGGCTGGGGGACGCGCTGCACGGGACCGGGGTGCATGTGATGGTCGTGCGCCCCGGCGTCGTACGACCGGAGCCGGCCGGGGAGACGGCGCCGGCCGGGTCACCGGCGGGAGCCCGGGGCGGGACGGCGCTGCTCGCGTCGGCCCGGATCACCGCGGCGCGGTCGGCCTCGGCCCGGTTCGCCTCGGCGCCGCTGGAGGCGCCGCCCCTCACCACGACGCCGGACGCGGTCGCGGAGGCCATCGTGACGGGGCTGCGGCGGCGCTCGGAGACGGTGTGGGTGCCGGGGTCGCTCCGTGCGGTGATGTCGGCGCTGCGGCACGTGCCGCGACCGCTGTTCCGGCGTCTGCCGATCTGAGGCCGCACGCGCGGGAAGCCCGCACCCGCGGGGGCGCTCAGGGGCGCAGGGAGGGCTCGTCCACGGAGGAGCCGCCCTGCGCGGGCACGGCTGGCGTGCCGCCCCCGCCGCCGAACGGGAACTCGTTGATCTTGCGCCAGACGCCGTCCGGGCCCTGCTCGTACAGCGCGAAGGAATCGCAGCTCCAGGCCGCCTCGTAGTCGGCGAGCTCGGCGTACGCCCGGTCCATCGCCTCCTCGGCGATGTCGTGCGCCACGGTCACGTGCGGGTGGTACGGGAACTGGAGCTCGCGCACCAGCGGTCCGGAGGCGTCCCGGACCCGCTTCTGCAGCCAGGTGCAGGCCGAGGCGCCCTCGACGACCTGGACGAAGACGACCGGCGAGAGGGGACGGAAGGTCCCCGTGCCGGACAGCCGCATCGGGAAGGGGCGGCCGCCCGTCGCGATCCGGGCGAGATGCGCCTCGATCGCGGGCAGGTCGGCCGCCTCGGCCTCGGTCGGCGGGAGAAGGGTGACGTGGGTGGGAATGCCGTACGCGGCAGGGTCCCCGAAGCTCGCGCGCCGCTCCTGGAGCAGGCTGCCGTAGGGCTCCGGGACCGCGATCGAAACGCCGAGCGTTACGGTCCCCACGTCGTCCTCCTCAATGCTCGATGGTCGATGGCCTGCTTCCGGCCACCCACCCGGGTTCAGCTTCCCGTCGCCAGTGTGACGCCTGCGGCAGCGAAACCGCCAGGGTCCTTGGACTCAGTGCTTCGCGGGAAGAAAGCCCATCCGGTCGTACGTCCGGGCCAGGGTCTCGGCCGCGACGGCACGGGCCTTCTCCGCGCCCTTGGCCAGGATCGAGTCCAGCGTCTCCGGGTCGTCCATGTATTCCTGGGTGCGGGTCCGGAAGGGTGTGACGAACTCGACCACGACCTCGGCGAGGTCGGTCTTGAGCGCACCGTAGCCCTTGCCCTCGTACTTCTGCTCCAGGTCCGCGATACCGGTGCCCGTGAGTGTCGAGTAGATGGTCAGAAGATTGCTGACCCCGGGCTTCTCCACCGGGTCGAAGCGGATGACCGTGTCGGTGTCGGTGACCGCGCTCTTCACCTTCTTGGCGGTGACCTTCGGCTCGTCCAGAAGGTTGATCAGGCCCTTCGGGGTGGCCGCCGACTTGCTCATCTTCGCCGACGGGTCCTGGAGGTCGTAGATCTTCGCCGTCTCCTTGAGGATGTACGGGTTCGGCACGGTGAACGTGTCGCCGTAGCCGGCGTTGAACCGCTCGGCCAGGTCGCGGGTCAGCTCCAGGTGCTGGCGCTGGTCCCCACCGACCGGGACCTGGTCGGCCTGGTACAGCAGGATGTCGGCCACCATCAGCATCGGGTACGTGAAGAGACCGACCGTGGTCCGGTCGGTGCCCTGATTGGCGGACTTATCCTTGAACTGCGTCATCCGCGACGCCTCGCCGAAGCCGGTGAGGCAGTTCATGACCCAGCCGAGCTGGGCGTGCTCGGGGACGTGGCTCTGGACGAAGAGCGTGCAGTGCTCCGGGTCGAGCCCGGCGGCGAGCAGCTGGGCGGCGGCGAGCCTGGTGTTCGCGCGCAGTTGCGCGGGGTCCTGCGGGACGGTGATCGCGTGCAGGTCCACAACCATGTAGAAGGCGTCGTGGGAGTCCTGCAGCGCCACCCACTGGCGGACCGCGCCGAGGTAGTTGCCGAGGTGGATCGAGCCTGAGGTGGGCTGGATCCCGGAGAGCACACGGGGGCGTTCAGAGGCCATGGAACTCATTGTCTCAGGTGCGGGCACCGGGCCCCGACCGGCCTGGCGCGCCGGGAAACACAGGTTTCCCCGCCACTGATCCGACCAACGATACAAAGTGGGCACCACCCCCCTGCCCACGCCGCACGACGAACGGAGATCCCGTGTCGACCACGGAAACCGCCATCGCCTCCGCCGAGGCGCACAGCGCGCACAACTACCATCCGTTGCCCGTCGTCGTCGCCACGGCGGACGGGGCCTGGATGACCGATGTCGAGGGCCGCCGCTACCTCGACATGCTGGCCGGCTACTCGGCGCTCAACTTCGGTCACGGCAACCGGCGCCTGATCGACGCGGCCAAGGCGCAGCTGGAGCGGGTGACACTCACCTCACGTGCTTTCCACCACGACCGGTTCGCCGACTTCTGTACGCAGCTCGCCGAGTTGTGCGGCATGGAGTCGGTGCTGCCGATGAACACCGGGGCGGAGGCCGTGGAGACCGCGGTCAAGACGGCCCGCAAGTGGGGGTACCGGGTGAAGGGCGTCCCGGACGGCATGGCGAAGATCATCGTCGCCGCGAACAACTTCCACGGCCGGACGACCACGATCATCAGCTTCTCCACGGACCCGGAGGCACGGGAGGACTTCGGCCCTTACACGCCGGGGTTCGAGATCGTGCCGTACGGGGATCTCACGGCGCTCCGGGAGGCGATGACCGAGAACACCGTGGCGGTGCTGATGGAGCCGATCCAGGGCGAGGCCGGGGTGCTGGTGCCGCCGCCCGGCTATCTCCCCGGGGTGCGCGAGCTCACCCGCGAGCGGAACGTGCTGTTCATCGCGGACGAGATCCAGTCGGGCCTGGGCCGGACCGGCCGGACCTTCGCCTGCGAGCACGAGGGTGTGGTGCCGGACATGTACGTGCTCGGCAAGGCGCTGGGCGGTGGTGTGGTGCCGGTGTCGGCGGTGGTCTCGTCGCAGGACGTGCTCGGGGTGTTCCGGCCCGGTGAGCACGGTTCGACGTTCGGCGGGAATCCGCTCGCCTGCGCCGTCGCGCTGGAGGTCATCGCGATGCTCCGCACCGGCGAGTTCCAGCAGCGGGCGGCCGAGCTGGGCGAGCACCTGCACCAGGAGCTCGGGCTGCTGGTGGGCGGCGGTGCGGTGGAGGAGGTGCGCGGCCGCGGGCTGTGGGCGGGGGTCGACATCGCCCCGCGCCGCGGCACCGGCCGGGAGATCTCCGAGAAGCTGATGGAGCGCGGGGTGCTGGTCAAGGACACCCATGGCTCGACGATCCGGATCGCCCCGCCGCTGGTGATCAGCAAGGAGGACCTGGACTGGGGCCTCGAACAGCTCCGCGCCGTCCTGCGCGGCTGAGCGGCCGGACGACCGGACGGCTGGACGGACGGACAACTGGACGACTGGCCGGCCAGACGGCTGAGGGGCCGGGCCGGCCCCGGGCCCGTCCGGCCGGCCCGCCCTGGCAGACTCCGCACCGTGAGACCCGACCTGACACTGCTGCGGGACCTGATCGAAGGATCACCGGGGTTCGGACGCGGACCCGCGGGCGCCGTGCCGGAGGCCCTGATCCGGGAGGCCGAGGCACGCGTCGGCCCGCTGCCGCCGTCGTACCGGTGGTGGCTGGCCGAGTACGGCCACGGACGGGCCGGGGACGCGGACATCGCGACGGTCGGGCCCGGCGGAACCGACGACGGCATGTACGACGACATGTACGAGTCCGTCACCGCCGGGTGGCGGCTGGACGGCGACCGGCTCTGCTTCGCCGTCGAGCCTGACTGCGGCGACGGCTACCACTTCGTCCTCGGCCGGGCCGGCGAGGCCGGGGAGTACCCGGTGGTGTGCCGTGACGGCGCGGACGGCTGCGAGTACCCGGTGGCGGAGTCCTTCGCCGGGTTCCTGGCCGTCCGGGCGGCCCTGTCGCGCGGCCTGCGGGACGGGCCCGTTCCGGCGGTGGCCCGGCTGTGGCGGTCGACTCCGGGCGTGCTGCTCGACAACGGCGTGCACATCTACGGCCCGCACCTGATCCAGGAACGCAACGAGACCTTCGAGGTGCCCCGGTACGCGCCCGGCTGGGTGCTGGTCGGCGACGACAGCGGGGGCGACGGACTCCTCATGCGCCGCCACGGCCGCGACCGCGTCTCCGTCCACCGGCTCGGCCTGGGCGCGGTCTGCGCGGATGTCGCCGCGGAGGGCGAGCGGGTCACGGACGACCTGCTCGGCTGGCTGCGCGCGGGCGCACCCCTGCCGGACTGAGCCGGAGTCCCTGGAATCCCTGGAGTCCCTGGAGTCCCTAGAGGATGACGTGCGGCAGGAAGCGGGCGTACTCGTCCGTGACCGGGCCTGCCGATTCGCGGATGCCGAGCCCGGCCGCCTCGTCCTCGACGACCCACGCGCCCAGCACCACACGGTTGCCGTCGAAGTCCGGCAGCGGTGCCAGCTCCTGGTAACAGCACGGCTCGTCCCGCGGCGCCGCGGGGCTTCCCGGCTCATGGATCACGACCCCGTCGCCCTCGCGGCCGAGCAGGGGCTTGGAGACGTATCCGCGGCCGCCGCCGTCTCCCGTGTCCGCCGCGAGTTCGCGGGGACCGTCGAGGTAGGAGGGCAGCAGGTTCGGGTGGCCGGGGTAGAGCTCCCAGAGGATCGCCAGCAGCGCCTTGTTGGACAGCAGCATCTTCCAGGCGGGCTCGATCCAGCAGGTGGTGCCCGTACCGCCGCCGTTGTCGAGGGTGTCGAGCACATGCGGGCCGAACCGGTCGGTCGCCAGCCACTCCCACGGATACAGCTTGAAGCAGCTCCGGATGAAGCGGAGCCGCTCGTCGACGAACCGCCCGCTCAGCCGGTCCCAGCCGATCTGCTCGACGGAGAGCGCCTCCGTGTCGATGCCGGCCTGTTCCGCGGTCTCGCGCAGATACGCGACCGTCATCAGGTCCTCGCCCAGCTCGTCGCCGTCGGAGTGCGCGAAGTGCAGCGGGCCCGGCGGCAGCAGGGGGGCCTGCCGCTTCCAGGCCGCGACGAGCCGTTCGTGCAGCGAGTTCCACTGGTCGGCGCCCGGGAAAAGGTCCTCCATCCAGAACCACTGGGCGCTCGCGGCCTCCACCAGGGAGGTGGGGGTGTCCGCGTTGTACTCCAGCATCTTCGCCGGGCCGGTGCCGTCGTAGCGCAGGTCGAACCTGCCGTACAGGGACGGAAGTTCGTCCCGCCGCTGCCAGGACTGGGCTATCAGAGCGGCCAACCGCCGGTCGGTGATGCCGAGTTCGGCGAACCGGTCGCACTCCACGATGTGCGCGGCGGCGGCCAGGCACATGGTGTGCAGTTCCTCGACGACGTCCTCCAGTGCCTCGACCTCTGGCAGCGAGAAGACGTAGTAGGCGCTCTCGTCCCAGTACGGGCGCAGCGATCCGTCCGGGTAGCGGGTGAGCGGGAAGACGATCCCCTGCTCCTCCACCGTCCGCTGCCAGTCGGGGCGGGGCGTTGCGGTGCGACGTTCCATGCCGGTTCAGCCGCCGCCGGTGCCCGAGCAGCCGAAACCGCCGCGGTCGACCGCGGACTTGTCGAAACTGCCGCCCTCCACCTTGCCGTTCTTGCTGCTGCCGCCGTAGTAGTACGAGCCCTTGCCGTTCTTGCACTCGTAGCTGGGCAGCTTGTCGCGGGTCAGCGGGTCGACGCACCGCTTGTCCGGCTCCGAACCGCAGGAGGTGATCATCGCCGCGAGCACCCCCATGCCGCCGAGCACGACCGTGCTCGACCTCAGCCTGCGCGCCATGTTTCCGACTCCCCCGTCGTACGAATCAAGCCAATGCGACCACTCGTCAGATTAAATGCCTGTCGATGACGGCGGGAAGCCGGTGCACCGGATGTCCACAAGTAGAGTCACTATGTGATCTTCGGGATGATCTGCGCACTAGGCGCCGCCGTCTGCTTCGGTACGGCCTCGGTCCTCCAGGCCGTCGCCGCGCGGGCCGCCGCCGAGCCGGGGTCGGACGCGGGGGTCGATCCGGCGCTGCTGCTGCGCGCCCTGCGCCAGTGGCGGTACGTCGCCGGACTCGCCCTGGACGGCTGCGGCTTCGTCCTCCAGATCATCGCCCTGCGTTCCCTGCCGATCTACGCGGTCGGCGCCGCGCTGGCCGCGAGCCTCGCGGTGACGGCGGTGGTCGCCGCCCGGCTGCTCAAGGTGCGGCTGAGCGGCGTCGAGTGGACCGCCGTCGGCGTCGTCTGCGCCGGCCTCGGCATGCTGGGGCTCGCATCCGGCGGCGAGGGCCACGGGGCCGGTTCCGCGGCCCTGGCCTGGTCGATGCTCGGGATCGCCCTGGGCATCCTGCTGATCGGCGCGGCGGCCGGCCGCCTCCCGGAGAGGCCGCGGGCGCTCGTGCTGGGGCTCGGCGCGGGATGCGGCTTCGGGGTGGTGGAGGTCACGGTCCGGCTGATCGACGACGTGTCCCCGACGGCGCTGCTCGCCGACCCTGCCGCGTACGCGCTGCTGCTGGGCGGCGGTTCGGCGTTCCTGCTGCTCACCTCGGCCCTGCAACGTGGTTCGGTGACGACGGCGACGGCCGGCATGGTGCTCGGCGAGACGATCGGACCGGCGCTGGTCGGCGTGATCTGGCTCGGCGACCGCACCCGCGAGGGCCTGGAGTGGGTGGCGGTCGCCGGTTTCGTGGTGGCGGTGGCGGGCGCACTGGCCCTGGCCCGGTTCGGCGAGGCCCCGGCGGACGCCCCGGGTCCGGCCGAGAGCGCGGCCGAGCGGGATCGCTGCGAGAAGTGACCCGCGCCGCGGCCCGGCCGGCCGGGCCGCCCCGCCGAAAAGGTGGCGTACGCTGGCCTTCCATGGCAATTGGCACCGCGCTGTGGTCCTTCGCCCTCGTCGTAGGGCTTCTCACTCTCACTCCCGGACTCGACACCGCTCTGGTCCTGCGCACCTCGGCCCTCGGCCGGCGCAGGAGGGCCTGGGGCGTCGTCCTCGGAATCCAGTCCGGCACCCTGCTGTGGGGCGTGCTCACCTCCCTCGGGGTCACCGCACTCCTCACGGCCTCGCATCTCGCCTATGTGACGTTGCGCTGGGCCGGCGCGGCCTATCTCGTCTGGATGGGCGTCCGCATGCTCCGCGACACCTTCCGGGGGCTGCCCGTCACCGGCACGGACGAAGCCGCTCTCCTGGCCGGCGCGGACTCGTTCGCCGGTGGCTGGCGGCAGGGGGTGCTCACCAACCTCCTCAACCCGAAGATGGGTGCCTTCTACGTCGCCGTCCTGCCCCAGTTCATCCCGGCCGACACCGGTCACTTCACGATGGGGCTCCTGCTCACCGCCGTACACATCCTGATGGGCCTGGTGTGGTCGGCCGTGCTCGTGGGCTTCGCCCGCGTGCTGCACGGCTGGCTCCGCAGACCGCAGGCACGCCGGGTGCTGGACCGGATCACCGGGACCGTCATCGCCGCGTTCGGTGTACGGCTGGCGCTCGGCGACTGAGAGCGACGGGCATCCGGCCCCGCCGCCTCAGGACAGCACCCGGAGAAGTGCGTCCAGCGCACCCGGCCAGGCACTGTCCGTGGGTCTCCCGTAACCGATGACCAGCCCGTCGCGGCCCGGACCGGCATCGGGGTGCCGGAAGCGCGAGATCCCCTCCAGGGCCAGGCCCTGCCACGCCGCCGACCGGAGCACCGACGGCTCGGTGCCCTCGGGCAGTTCGAGCACGGCGTGCAGCCCGGCGGCGATGCCGCTGACCCGGACACCGGGGGCCCGTTCCGCCAGCGCCGCGACGAGCTGGTCGCGGCGGCGCCGGTAGCGCAGCCGCATCGAGCGCACATGGCGGTCGTACGCACCCGATGCGATGAATTCCGCGAGTGTCAGCTGGTCCAGCGCGCTCGACGACCAGTCGCTCACCCCCTTGGCCCCGGACACCTCCCCCACCAGCGCCTCCGGCAGCACCATCCATCCCAGCCGCAGCCCGGGTGCCAGCGATTTGCTCGTCGTGCCCAGGTGCACCACGCGTTCGGGGTCGAGGCCCTGGAGCGCACCGACCGGCTGCCGGTCGTACCGGAACTCGCCGTCGTAGTCGTCCTCCAGGATCAGCCCGCCCGTGCCGCGCGCCCAGTCCACGGCCGCGGCCCGCCGGTCGGGGTGGAGCGGCACACCCGTCGGGAACTGATGCGCGGGCGTCATCAGGACCGCGCCCACGCCCCGCATCCCGGCCAGCTCGCCGGTCCTCGCCCCAAGTCCGTCGACCGGCAGGCAGGGCAGCCGCAGCCCGGCGTCGACGAGCAGGTTCCGGTGGATGTCCAGCCCGTACGACTCGACGGCCACTTCCCGCACCCGCCGCTTGCGCAGCACCGGCCCCATCAGCTTCAGCGCGTGCACGAAACCGGCACAGATCATGATCCGCTCCGGGTCGGCGTAGACGCCGCGGGCCCGTGCCAGGTAGTCGGCGAGTACGGTGCGCAGTTCGGCGCGCCCGCGCGGATCGCCGTACCCGAACGCGTCGTTCGGCGCCACCGTCAGGGCGCGCCGGGACGCCTTGAGCCAGTCGGCGCGCGGGAACGTCGAGAGGTCGGGCGACCCGCCCAGCAGGTTGTGGGTGGGCCGGGGCCGCACCGTGCGGGCCCGTACGGACCGGGCGGCCGGACGGCGCGGCTCGGCCCGCTGCGCCACCCGGGTGCCCGAGCCCTGCCGGGCGGTGAGCCATCCCTCGGCGACCAGTTCCGCGTAGGCGTCGGCGACGGTGTTCCGGGCGATGCCCAGGTCGGCGGCGAGGCTGCGGGACGACGGCAGCCGGGTGCCGGGCGTCAGGCGCCCCGTCCGCACGGCCTCGCGCAGCGCGTCCATGAGCCCGGCCCGCAGTCCGGCCGCACCGGTGGTTTCGAGATGCAGGTCGGCACCGAAAGTGGCCCATGGATCTGTCATGGGAATGGACCATACCGTTGCGCCATCAGCCCCCTAACGTCGTACCCATGACGACGAACGAGCACAGCCACCCGACCTCCGGGCTCAACCCCGAGCACACCCCCCGCATGCCGTCCTGGGCCGAGCTCGCCCCCGATGTCTACAAGGCGATGGTCCGGCTGGACGCGGCGTCCCGCCGGGGCCTCGACCCGGTCATCGGGGAGCTGGTGAAGATCCGTGCCTCGCAGCTGAACCACTGCGCGTTCTGCCTCGACATGCACACCAAGGACGCGCTGGCGGCCGGTGAGTCCGTCGAGCGGATCATCCAGCTCAGTGCCTGGGAGGAGTCGCAGCACTTCTACACGCCCAAGGAGATCGCGGCCATCGAGCTGACCGAGGCCGTGACGGTGCTGACCGACGGTTTCGTGCCGGACGAGGTGTGGGAGAAGGCCTCGAAGCACTTCGACGAGACGGAGCTCGCCCACCTCATCGCCGCGATCACGACGATCAACGCCTGGAACCGCTTCGCGGTGACCACCCGCATGGCCCCCGGTCACTACACGCCGGGCGACATCAAGCACTGAGCCCGCCGGACCCGACGCCCGGCGCCACTCCCCGACACCTCCCAGGAGCCCCGCGTGACCGCATCCGTCCTTCGCGCCCTGCATCACGACCGCACCCCCGGCGACCCGTTGATCGTCCCCGGCCCGTGGGACGCGGGAAGCGCACGCGTCTTCGCCGACGCGGGTTTCCAGGCGCTCGCCACACCGAGCGCCGGGGTCGCGGCCTCGCTCGGCTACGAGGACGGGGCGACGCCCGCCGACGAGATGTTCGCGGCCGTGGCCAGGATCGTGCGGGCCGTCCCGGCCTCCGTGCCCGTCTCGGCGGACATCGAGGCGGGGTACGGGCTGGCACCCGAGGAGCTGGTGGAACGGCTCCTCGGCACCGGGGCCGTCGGCTGCAATCTGGAGGACTCGGCCGACGGCACCCTCGTCGACGCCCAGCGGCAGGCGGACCGGCTCGCCGAGGTGCGGGCGGCCGCGGGCGACGCGCTCTTCGTGAACGCCCGCGTCGACACCTACGTCCGGGGCGTCCCCGAGGGCACGGACCCGGAGGCGGAGACCGTCCGGCGCGCTCTGCTGTACGTGGCGGCGGGCGCGGACTGCGTCTACCCGATCATGGCCCCGCCCGAGGCGCTGCCGGTGCTGGCCGCCGCCGTCCCGGCCCCGCTCAACGCCCTGGCCCGGCCGGACGGCCCGGCCCCGCGCCGGCTGGGCGAGCTGGGCGCCGCCCGGATCACCTTCGGCCCCGGGCTGCAGCACCGGGCCATGGCGGCACTGCGCGAGATCGCGGACGGCCTCCGGAAGGGCTGAGCGCTCAGGCCCGTCTGCCGCCGAAGGCTGCCAGGGTCCGTTCCAGCATCGGCATGGCCCGCACCACCCGGCGGGAACGGATCAGGGCGTCCCAGGCGGGCTCGAACTTCTTCCAGCCGCCCGAGTACGCCAGGTGCCTGAGCCGTTCGTGCGTGCCCGGCTGGGCGGCCGCACCGCGCCAGATGTTGGACCACCGGTAGAAGTCGCGGTACGCCCGCCAGTACCCGTCCTCCAGCTGGCGCGGCGTCATACCCTTGGGGCGGTAGACGACGTGGCGGGTGTCGTAGAGGTCCCAGTCCCGGTGGACGATCCGGTCCTCGGCCTCCATCTGTTTCCACAGACCGGTGGAGGGATACGGCGTCATGATGTGGAAGGTGGCCGTCTCGATGCCCTGCTCGACGGCCCACTCCACCGTACGGTCGAAGACGTCCGGGCCGTCGTGGTCGAGCCCGAAGACGAAGCTGGCGTTGACCATGACCCCGGCGTCGTGGAGCCGGCGGACGGCGGCCGCGTAGTCCTTGCCGATGTTCTGGTCCTTGCGCCGCTCGGCGAGGTTCGCGCTGTTGACGGTCTCGAAGCCGACGAACAGGCTGCGCAGCCCCGCGTCCACGGCGCGCTCCAGCAGGTCCGGCTGGAGCACGGACTTCACGGTGCCGGCGGCCTGCCAGAGCCGTCCCATGCCGGCCATCCCGTCGAAGAGCGCCTCCGCGAAGCGCCGGTTGCCGAGCAGATGGTCGTCGAGGAAGTACAGGTGCCTGCCGGGCAGCCGCTCGATCTCGGCGAGCGCGTCGTCCACGGCCTGGGTGTAGAAGGACTTCCCGCCCTCGAAGAAGGCGTCCTTGTAGCAGAAGTCGCAGTGGTGCGGGCAGCCGCGCGAGACGACGATCGAGTTCGGTACGAGATACAGCTGCCGCTTGATCAGGTCCCGCCGCACCGGCGGGAGTCCGGCCAGGGTGCGCAGCTTCGAGTCGTACCGGCGGCCCGGCACCCCGTCGCGGAACTCCTTGAGGAACAGCGGCCAGGTGTCCTCGCCCGGCCCGGTGAAGATCGTGTCGGCGTGGGCCGCGGCCTCGTCCGGGAGCGAGGTCACATGGAGACCGCCCATGGCGACGTGGACGCCCCGGGCACGGAAGTGGTCGGCTATCTCGTAGCCGCGCCGGGCGGAGGTGATGTACGGCTGGACGACCAGGAGGTCGGGGGTGTCGAGCGCCTCGATGTCCACCCGCTCGACGTGCTCGTCGAGGAGCGTCACCTCGTCGTCCGGGTCGAGGTACCCGGCGAGGGTCGCCAGGCCGAGCGGCGGGAAGAGCGAGTACTTGATGGGGCGGAACAGCGGGCTGGTCGCCTCGGTCAGTGCCGGAAGGATCATCGTCACGCGCATGACAGCGCAGACTCGGGAAGTGGTGCGGTCAGTTCCCGGCCACCGCCGCTCGGATGCGCCGCCGCCCCCGGCAGCGGTCGGTCGCTGCCGGGGGCGGCGGGGTGCGCCTGGAGAGGCGCACGGATCAGATCAGGGCGTACGGATCAGATCAGGCCGAGCTCGCGAACCGCGTCGCGCTCCTCGGTGAGCTCCTTCACCGAGGCGTCGATGCGCGCACGGGAGAACTCGTTGATGTCCAGGCCCTGGACGATCTCGTACTTGCCGTCCTTCGTGGTGACCGGGAAGGACGAGATGATGCCCTCGGGCACGCCGTAGGAGCCGTCCGACGGGATACCCATGGAGGTCCAGTCGCCCGCGGCGGTGCCGTTGACCCAGGTGTGCACGTGGTCGATGGCGGCGTTGGCGGCCGAGGCGGCCGAGGACGCGCCACGGGCCTCGATGATCGCGGCGCCGCGCTTGGCGACGGTCGGGATGAAGGTGTCGGCCAGCCACGCCTCGTCGTTGACGAGCTCGGCGGCGTTCTTGCCGGCGATCTCCGCGTGGAAGATGTCCGGGTACTGGGTCGCCGAGTGGTTGCCCCAGATCGTCAGCTTCTTGATGTCGGAGACGGCGGCACCGGTCTTGGCGGCCAGCTGCGAGATCGCGCGGTTGTGGTCCAGGCGGGTCATCGCGGTGAAGCGCTCGGCCGGTACGTCCGGGGCGGCGGCCTGCGCGATGAGCGCGTTGGTGTTGGCCGGGTTGCCGACGACGAGGACCTTGATGTCGTCCGCGGCGTTGTCGTTGATGGCCTTGCCCTGCGGCTTGAAGATGCCGCCGTTGGCGGAGAGCAGGTCGCCGCGCTCCATGCCCTTCGTACGCGGGCGGGCGCCGACCAGCAGGGCGACGTTGGCACCGTCGAACGCCTTGTTGGCGTCGTCGGTGATCTCGATGCCGCGCAGCAGCGGGAAGGCGCAGTCGTCGAGCTCCATCGCGGTGCCCTCGGCGGCCTTCAGGCCCTGCGGGATCTCCAGGAGACGCAGGTTGACCGGCACGTCCGGGCCGAGCAGGTGGCCGGAGGCGATGCGGAAGAGCAGCGCGTAGCCGATCTGGCCGGCTGCGCCGGTCACGGTGACATTCACGGGAGTGCGGGTCATGGCGATCTCCGTTAGACAGCTGGCGGTGGGGGTCCCTGCCCCTGGTGCTGGACATCCCTGGTCTGAATCTTGATGTGAAGAGATATCCAGCGATCAGGCTATCCGACCCGGAACCTCCCGGCCGCCCTGCCCCCTGTGGCACCGCACACAACCCGTCACACAGCGCTCACCCGGCCGAACCCCGGTCACCCGGGAGGCGGCGGCCCGGTGACGGCCCGCCGGCGGCTCCCGTGCGGTCCGCCGTCAGAGCCCAGGACCGGTCAGGAGCAGCAGCACCGCGGCAAGCACCAGCAGCACGCCGACCACACCCGCGAGGAGCACGGCCGGCCGTGTGCGGCCGCCGCTGAAGCGGACCGTGACCGGGTCCCTGGGCGGTATCCCCGCGTTGCCCGCACCTCCCGCACCTCCGCGCTGCCCGCGTGGCCCGCACCGCCTGCGTGGCCCTCGCCGCCCGCATCACCCGCATCGCCCGCATCTCCCGCCCCGGGGATCCTGACGCTCAGCACCGTCTTGTCCTGGCGCGGCTCGGAACGGCTCCAGGCCCGCTCCACCAGCTCCCACATGGTCGTCAGATGCGCCTGGCTGGTGCCCATGGCCTCGGCGAGCGCGACTACCGCCCCCTTCGGCGCGAACAACCGCCCGTTCAGATACCGCTCCCACGAGGTCCTGCTGTATCCCGTGCGGTCGGCCACCGCGGCGATGCTCAGCCCCCTGCGGATCGAGTTCCTCCGACAGCGCCTACCAGCGAGGCATTGCTCCCCCTTGCCCGGATCCGGTCGTAATCCGTTCCGGACTACCCAGGAGCGGGCGTCAACGTGGGGCAACGGGTCATCGGCACGGGGCGCATGGGGGTATCCGGAACCGCGCACCCGGCTGCCGCGCGCCCCCCGCCGCACGCCCTCGGGCCGGAGAGCCAAGCACCCTCGGCCCGGAGAGCCGCACCCCCTCGGTCCGGAGATCCGTTGCCGGACGATCACACAGTGGCGGAATGGTCACTTCCGTGCCACAGGCCACAGGCATCCCTTGAACCGGTCTCACCCCGTCGACCAGGCTGAAGTCCGGACGGGGCGAGGCCGCTCAAGTCACCGCGTTCCGGGACGTCCACGTTCCGGCGGGCCCCGATACCGGTGTCCGTCCCTCCTCGGGGGAGGGGACGGACACCTTCCGCTTTCTGTGGGCGCGGCGGACCGCCGGCTCAGCGG
Source organism: Streptomyces sp. NBC_00012 (assembly GCF_045040875.1). Lineage (NCBI taxonomy): Bacteria > Bacillati > Actinomycetota > Actinomycetes > Kitasatosporales > Streptomycetaceae > Streptomyces > Streptomyces sp. NBC_00012. Next base: position 3,520,362 of record NZ_CP108309.1, read on the forward strand.
ATGGTGAAGTGGACCGCCTGTTCCAGGAACGGAATGTCCAGCCACGGCTCGGGCTGCGCCACCAGCGCGAGCATCACGATGAGGAAGCCGAGCAGCCCGTAGGTCACCAGGTCGGTGAAGCGGGAACGTACCGCCAGCATGCCCACCGACGGCACCACGAGCCGCAGCACGGCGCCCCCGAGGAGTGCCACGCCGATCAGCATCGTGCCGACCCGGAAGGCTTCGGCGAACGGGTCGACCGCCACGATCAGCAGTCCGATCCCGGCCGTGCAGAGCACGGCGAGCAGCGGCCACTGACGGGCCGGGGCGGGCGCGTCCCCGGACGCGGCCCGGCCGCCGCCCTCGGGGCGCGCGGTGTCCCGGGTGAACGACGGGAAGCGCCGCGACCGACGCGAGCCGGAGCCCGTGCCGCCGTCGCCCGCACCCTCACGGGCCTCGTCGTTACGGGCCCCGTCGTCACGGGTCGCGGCCTGGTCCGGTGCGGTGCCGTCCGCCGCGCTCTCAGTCGTGCCCGGCGCGTCCGCGCGGGACGGCGACGCGGACGTGCCGTCCGCCGAGGCGGACGGGTCGGCCGGACTCGTACCAGCACCCATGGGGTTCCCTCCGGATCGGGTCGGCCGGCTCAGACGGCCGCGGCCGCGTTGCGCTCGGCCGCCTCGACCACGTTGACGAGCAGCTGGGCACGGGTCATCGGGCCGACTCCGCCCGGGTTCGGGGAGAGCCAGGCGGCGACCTCGGCCACGCCCGGGTGGACGTCCCCGACGATCTTGCCGTTCTCGTCCCGGCTGACGCCGACGTCGAGCACGGCGGCGCCCGGCTTCACGTCCTCGGGCTTGATGATGTGCGGCACCCCGGCCGCGGCGACGATGATGTCGGCCTGCTTGAGCTGGGCGGAGAGATCACGCGTACCGGTGTGGCACTGGGTGACGGTGGCGTTCTCGGACTTACGGGTCAGCAGCAGCGGGATGGACCGGCCGATGGTGACGCCGCGGCCGACGACCACGACGTGCGCCCCGTTGATCTCCACTCCGTGGTGACGGAGCAGCTGGACGACACCCTGCGGGGTGCAGGGCAGCGGGCCCGTCTCGTTCAGCACGAGGCGGCCGAGGTTCATCGGGTGCAGGCCGTCGGCGTCCTTGGCCGGGTCCATCAGCTCGAGGACGCGGTTGGTGTCGATCCCCTTGGGCAGGGGCAGCTGCACGATGTAACCCGTGCACTCGGGGTTGGCGTTGAGCTCCCGTACGACGTCCTCGATCTCCTCCTGGGTGGCGGTGTCGGGGAGTTCGCGCTGGATGGAGGCGATGCCGACCTGCGCGCAGTCGCGGTGCTTGCCGTTCACGTACCACCGGCTGCCCGGGTCGTCCCCGACGAGCAGGGTTCCCAGGCCAGGGGTGATGCCCTGTGCCTTGAGGGCCGCCACGCGGACGGTGAGATCGGACTTGATCGCGGCTGCGGTGGCCTTGCCATCGAGAATCTGGGCAGTCATGTCCCCATACTCGCGGATGACCCCGCCCGCGTACCAATTCGGGTACCGGGGGCGTACGCGATGTTGCACTTGCGCAACATCGACCGCCGTGGCTGGACAAACTTACATTCCGCTTATAACGATTATGACCGCAGTGCCGCAGAAGTACCGGGGGGCGGACCACTGACTCTTCTTTCCTCCGTGCGGCCGCATCGTCCCCGCACGCACGTTGGAGGAACGCCCAGATGAGTTTCGGCGACCCGAACCCGAATCCGAACAACCCGTACGGCCAGCAGCCGAACCAGCCGCCGCAGGGCCAGCCCGGTTACGGCTACCCGCAGCAGCCGGGCCAGCCGCAGGGCCAGCCGGGCTACGGCTACCCGCAGCAGCCCGGCCAGCCGCAGGGCCAGCCCGGTTACGGCTACCCGCAGCAGGCCCCGGGCACCCTCCAGGCCAACAACGGGTACATCAACGTCCCGGTCCTGGGCACCGTCCAGGTCGCCTCGATGGGCCGCCGCCTCGGCGCGCGCTGCATCGACGCGGTGGTCATCGGTGTCCTCTACGGCATCCTCAGCGCGATCGGCCTGGCCGGCGCGATGGGCGTGGCGGACAGCGTCGACGAGTGCGGCTCCTCGCTGGACCCCGGCTACCAGTCCTGTGTGAACGAGGCGAGCAGCGGCTTCATCGCCACCATGCTCGGCATGATCCTGATATTCGGTCTGATCACGCTGCTCTACGAGTGGCTGATGATCTCGCTGGTCGGCGCGACCGTCGGCAAGATGGCCCTCGGCCTGAAGGTCGTCAAGGAGAACACCGGCCTGAACCCGGGCCTCGGCGGCGGGTTCATCCGCTGGATCATCCCGATCGTCGGCGTGTTCCTCTGCTACATCGGCGCGCTCCTGGTCTACCTCTCGCCGTTCTTCGACAACTCCGGGAAGCTGCAGGGCTGGCACGACCGTGCCGCCGGCACCCTGGTGATCAAGAAGTAGCACGCACCGCGCACAACACCCGAAGGGCCGGAACTCCTCGCGGAGTTCCGGCCCTTCGGGCTGTGGACCGTCAGTGGAAGAAGTGCCGCGTGCCCGTGAAGTACATCGTCACGCCCGCCTTCTCCGCGGCCTCGACGACCAGCTCGTCACGGACAGAACCGCCGGGCTGGGCCACGGCCTTGATACCGGCTGCGGTCAGGATCTCCAGCCCGTCCGGGAACGGGAAGAACGCGTCGGAGGCGGCGTACGCACCGCGCGCCCGCTCCTCGCCCGCCCGCTCGACGGCCAGCTTCGCGGAGTCGACGCGGTTGACCTGGCCCATGCCGACGCCGACCGAGGCGCCGCCCTTGGCGAGCAGGATCGCGTTGGACTTGACCGCGCGGCAGGCCTTCCACGCGAAGGCGAGCTCCTTCAGCTCGTCGGCGGTCAGGGCCTCACCGGTGGCGAGGGTCCAGTTGGCCGGGTCGTCGCCCTCGGCCTGGAGGCGGTCGGTGACCTGGAGCAGCGCGCCGCCGTCGATCGGCTTGACCTCGACCGGGGCGGTCGGGGCGTCGGGGCAGCGCAGCACGCGGATGTTCTTCTTGCGGGCCAGGACCTCGACCGCGCCGTCCTCGTACGCCGGGGCGACGATGACCTCGGTGAAGATCTCCGCGACCTGCTCGGCCATGGCGACGGTCACCGGACGGTTGACGGCGATGACACCGCCGAAGGCCGACAGCGGGTCGCAGGCGTGCGCGTTGCGGTGCGCCTCGGCGACGTCGTCGGCGATCGCGATGCCGCACGGGTTGGCGTGCTTGATGATCGCGACGCACGGCTCGGCATGGTCGTACGCGGCCCGGCGCGCGGCGTCGGTGTCCGTGTAGTTGTTGTACGACATCTCCTTGCCGTGCAGCTGCTCCGCCTCGGCCAGGCCACCGGCACCGGAGGTGTAGAGCGCGGCGGGCTGGTGCGGGTTCTCGCCGTACCGCAGGACGTTCTTCCGCTCGTACGTCGCGCCGAAGAAGTCGGGGAAGCCCGAGTCGTCGGCTGCGGCGTAGTCGTCGGCGAACCAGGAGGCCACGGCCACGTCGTAGGCGGCGGTGTGCTGGAACGCCTCGGCGGCCAGGCGCTTGCGAGTGGTCAGGTCGAAGCCACCCGCCCCGACCGCGGCGAGGACATCGGCGTACCGGTCGGGGCTGGTGACGACGGCCACGGACGGGTGGTTCTTGGCGGCGGCGCGGACCATCGACGGGCCGCCGATGTCGATCTGCTCCACGCACTCGTCGGCGGAGGCGCCGGAGGCGACGGTCTCCTTGAACGGGTAGAGGTTGACGACCACCAGGTCGAACGGCTCCACGCCCAGCTCGGCGAGCTGCTCACGGTGGGTGTCCAGACGGAGGTCGGCGAGGATGCCGGCGTGGACGCGGGGGTGCAGCGTCTTGACGCGGCCGTCGAGGCACTCGGGGAAGCCGGTGAGCTCCTCGACCTTGGTGACCGGCACCCCGGCGGCGGCGATCCTCCCGGCGGTGGAGCCGGTGGAGACCAGCTCGACACCCGCCTCGTGCAGACCGCGGGCGAGGTCTTCGAGCCCCGTCTTGTCGTAGACACTGACCAGGGCGCGGCGGATGGGCTTATTCACCGACATGACCGAGATGAACCTTTCGTCCCTCAATGCGATAGCCGTCACGGGCGAGCCGCCCCACGGCCTCGACGAGCAGCTTGCGCTCGACTTGTTTGATGCGTTCGTGGAGGGCCTCTTCGCCCTCCGCCGTGTCCTCTTCGGTCACCTCGACCACGCCCTGCGCGATGATCGGACCGGTGTCGACGCCGTCGTCGACGAAGTGGACGGTGCACCCGGTGACCTTCACGCCGTACGCGAGCGCGTCGCGCACTCCGTGGGCACCGGGAAAGCTGGGGAGCAGGGCGGGGTGGGTGTTGATGAACCGGCCGCCGAACCGGGCGAGGAACTCCTTGCCCACGATCTTCATGAATCCCGCGGACACCACGAGGTCGGGGCGGTGCTCGGCCGTCGCGGCCGCGAGCGCCGCGTCCCATTCCTCGCGGGTGGCGTGGTCCTTGACCCGGCACACGAAGGTCGGCAGTCCGGCGCGCTCCGCCCGCTCCAGACCGACGATGCCGGGGCGGTCGGCGCCGACCGCGACGATCCGTGCGCCGAAGCCCTCGGGGTCGTCGCCGATGGCGTCGAGCAGGGCTTGAAGGTTCGTACCCGAACCGGAGACCAGTACGACCAGGCGTGCCGGGGCGGCGGAGGGGGGCGGGGAGGCCACGGCTGGGCCCTTTCTCGCGTGGTGGTTCTCGCGTCGTGAAGCAGAGCGACGCTGATCTGTATGGACGCTGATTTGTATGGACGTACGAAAGAACTGAACCCCTCGATACGGGGAACCCTACGAACCAGCCGACCGTCAGCAACGATACCGGCACCTCGGGGGACCCCCACGGGACGGGGGTGAACGGCGGCCGGCCGGGCTCCGGGGAGGAACAACAGGTCCAGGGGGCGGATATCGGCTGCCCGGGCCCCGCTCCCAGCTTTCGGCCGCTCCTGGGCGGGAGGTAGCGTCAGGGGACAGCGAACCGTCCACAGGGCGGAAATGACGAGATGGGGAAGACGTTCACCACATGCCGGACCGACGCCGCCGCACCGCCTTCCGCCAGCCGCTGCCCGAGCGGACCTCACTGCTGATGCGAGAACGCCAGTCCCCCACGGGCTCCTCTTCCTCCTCCGGCACGTCCGGGTCCTCCGGCCAGGCGGAGGAGAACCCGTTCGCCGCACCGCCCGCGAACCGGCCCGACCAGCCCTGGCAGCCCCGCCGCCCCTCGAACACCGGCAACGGCGACGCCGACGGAGACGGCCGGGGCAACGGGGACGGCTCCTCCGAGGACGGCTCCTCCGACGACCGGCCGGCCTGGGGCGGCCAGTGGAGCAGCCGGCAGCCCGGCCGCCAGAGCGGCGGCTTCGGCGGCCGTCCCGGAGGCCAGGGCGGGCCGAACGGCCAGGGCGGGCCCGAGGGCAGCCCCGGCGGGCTGCGCTGGGACCCGACCGACCCCGCCCAGCGCCGTGCACGTTATGCCCTGTTGGGCGGCATGTGGGCTTTCTTCTTCGCCCTCTTCGACTTCCCGGAGATCGCCCTGCTGCTCGGCGCGCTCTCCGTGTACTGGGCGATCAGCGCGCTCCGGGCCAAGCCGAAGAGCGCCTCCGCCACGGCTGCCGACGGCTCCGGCCGGGCGTCGGACCCGGCCGCCCCGGCTCGGGCATCCGGTGCCGCCGCTGCCGGGCGGGCTCCGGCGGCCGGCGCCGCCGCCGCTCCGGGCGGTCGGCAGCAGACCACGGCCGCGGTCAGCGGCCTGGTGACGGCACTGCTCGCGCTCTCGATCGTCGCGACGACGTACACCGTGCAGCTGGTCTACCGCGACTACTACACCTGCGTGAACGACGCCCTGACCAAGACCGGCCAGCTGTCCTGCAACGACAAGCTGCCGAAGCCGCTGGAGCCCTTCTTCGGCGTCAAGAGCTAGTCGCTCGGGCCTTGGGGCGAGCACGCCCCCGGGCCGCCCCAGGCGTTCAGGTGGTTCCGGACGGCCCGGCCTCTTCGGGCCGGGCCGTCCGCTCGTGCCATGGGTCGGTCGGCAGGAAGTCGTACGTCTCGAAGCCCTCGTCCCCGTCCGGAACGGACGTGCGGGCGGCGGGCTTCGCGGGCGGTGGCGGCGCCGCGGCGGGAGCGGTCCCGGAAGGGCTCACGGACCCGGCGTCCGGCTCGTCCCCCTGCTCCGGCCCGGCCACCGCTCCGCCGCCCTGACGCCCCGACCGCCGCCACCAGCGCAGGTCACCGCCGTGCGATTCCCGCCGCGCCTGCTCGGACGTGGACGCGGGGGCGGGCGTTGCGGCGGGGGCGGGTGTGGACGCGGGCGTGAAGGCGGACGCGGGTGCGGGTGCGGGTGCGGGTGCGGGTGCGGGTGCGGGTGCGGGTGCGGACGCGGGTGCGGGCGCGGACGCGGGTGCGGGCGCGGACGCGGAGACCGGCGCCGGGACCCGATCCGGTCGCGGACCCGGCTTCCAGGACTCCCGTCCCTCCTCGCCGGCCTCGCCAGCCTCGCCCGCCTCCGTCGGCACCACGCGCACTCGCCGCCACCACCCGCCCGCTCCGCGCTCCCGCAGCCGCCAGGCCCGCAGCAGCAGCGCGCCTGGGACGCCGAGCAGCGCCGTCCACACCAGGGCCGCCGCGCCCGTGAGCCACCACACCGGCCCGAACTCCGCCAGCGTCCGGGTGCCGAGCGGCCCCCCGGCGGCTGCGGCGAGCACCGCCGTCCCGGCCCCGCACCCCACCGCCGCCAGAGCGGCCGTCAGCGCGGTCTCCCGCGGGCTCCAGGCGTCCTCCCGCGCGGCGTGCGAGGGCGCGGCCAGCCGGACCGTGAACCAGGCGATCGTCACCCCGGCCGCGACCGGAATCGCGGCGGCCGACCAGTTCAGGGCGGTTCCCGGGCCCGCGGCGGGCATCGCGGCGAGCAGCGGGAAGCCGGGCAGCGCCGGGCGCCCCGAGAAGGCGAGCGGGGTGACCGTGGACGCCGTGCCGAGGGCGAAGCCCGGCCCGAGCCCGTACGCCGCACCCCACACCGCCGCGTTCGGCACCAGCACCAGCGCGAGCAGGAAGACCGAGGCCCGGCCCGCCCAGTCGCCCGAGAGGTGGCCGAACGACTGCTGGGCGGGGTGCGCATGCCACACCAGCGCCACCGCGACGAGCAGCGCCCCGCCGCCGAGCAGCACCGCCACCCCGGCCGCCGCCGCCCGGAACGCCGTCCCCGCGTGCTCCCTGAACCGACCCCGTGCCAGCGCCTCGTGCAGGCTCACCGGCGCCCAGGACGGCGGCGGCCCGACCGGTCGCCCGGCCGCCGTCCAGACCCCGGCCGCCGCCGCGCCCGTCACCACGATGGCCGACGGGAAGATCAGCGACGGCGGGTGCACGGACAGCGAACCGTCCCACCCGTAATACGCGACAGCGGCCCCGACCAGCAGATATCCGGTGACGACCATGGAGAACGCCCCCACCGCCGAGGGGACCGGGCGCCCCTCGTCCGGCACCAGGACGTCCCGCGCCGCCCGGTGCACCAGCCACACCGGCACGACGGCGAGGAGCAGCGGAACGAGGCCGACCGGGGCGGGAACCCCGCTGAGCGTGTCGGCCCTGATCAGCTCCGCGCCGTGGGCGAGCAGCCAGAGCCCGGCCGCCGCGTGGAGCGCCCCTCCGGGGCTGCTGTCGGAGGTGGGGGAGCTGATCCACAGCACCAGGACGAGAACGGTGATCGAGCCCAGTCCCAGCCCGGCCGCAATCGCTCCGCGCAGGAGGGCGTACGTCAGCGCGGCGGACCGGCTCTGCTCGGCCGACAACGACGGGCTGCTTCCGGTCACTTGGGTCACATGGCCATGCTCCCAACGACACGCACTTATTCCGCGTAACAGGCGAATGGCCGCCGTGTCGCTCAATATGCGTTTATGTACTTTTCCACCCAGTGCAGCCCGGCCGGGGGTCCTTCATGACACAGAACTCGACCGATACGGCCTCCGCGCATCCGCTCCCCTCCCCCAAGGAGCGGCGCAGACTGCGTGAGGCGAAGTCACTGAGTGAAGCGCAGGTCGCGGCGGCCGTGGGCGTCACCCGCGCCACGGTCCGGTCCTGGGAGACCGGTCGCACCACGCCCAGGGGGCGGAAACGCGAAGCGTACGCCAGGCTGATCAGCAGTGGCCGGCCGAACCCGCAGGCCACCCCGTCGAGCGCCCGGACCAAGCCGGGCGCCCCGAACACCCGGCCGAAGGCCGCGGTCAAACGTGCGGCACGTCCGACGGCGCCGAAGACGGTCGCCAGGCTGTCCAAGCCGGTGACGTCCACGAAGTCGCCGTCGCGTCCGCCGACCCCCGTCGAAGCCACCGGGAGCACCGTCATGGCCCCGACCGAGCCTGGCACCACCCCCGATCTGCCCGACTCATCCACGATGCCCGACCCGGCCCCCGCGGCCGAAACCGCCGGACCGACCCCCGGTGGGCTCTCCCCCGACGAGGCGTTCGACGCCTTGTACAAGCACTCCGCCGACGCCCTGTTCCGCCAGACGTTTCTGCTGACCGGGCGCCGGAACCTCTCCCGGGAGTCCGTCGCACGGGCCTTCGCGCTGGCCTGGGAACGCTGGCCCGAGGTCGCGGTGGACCGGGACCCGGTGGGCTGGGTGCGGGCCGCCGCGTACGAGTACGCCATGTCGCCGTGGCACCGGCTGCGCCGCGCCCACCGCCGGCTCGACCCGCCGCCGGCCGAACCCGGTCCGCGGGCCCTGCTCGACGCGCTGCTGGAGCTGCCGCCGTCCTACCGCCGCACCCTGCTGCTCTACGACGGTGTCGGCCTGGACCTGCCGGAGACGGCGGCCGAGACGGAGGCGAGCACTCCGGCGGCGGCGGGCAGGCTGATGAACGCCCGCGCCGCGGTCGCCGAGCGGCTGCCCGAGCTGGCGGCGGGCTCGTCGCCGGCCGAGCAGTCGGCGCTGCTGCACGAGCGGCTGGGTGCGCTCGCCCTGGCCGAGCCCGCCGGCTCGCTGCCCTCGTCCGCCGTGATCCGCACGGACAGCGAGCGCAAGGCCCAGCTGTGGACCCGGGCGGCCGTCTCGTTCACGGTGCTGATCACCGGGCTGACACTGTTCACGCTGGGTACGGCCCCGACCCGGCACGAGACTCCGGAGTCACCCGCCCAGCAGGTCGGCGGGGTGCCGCCGCGCGGCGGTCCGCAGAAGCTGACGCCACAGGACCTGAAGCTGCACAAGCAGCTGCACGGCGAGCTCGTGCGGGGCCCGGCCCGGCTGGTCCCCGCGGTGGGCTGAGCCGTCCCCGGGACGCGGAGGAGGAGCGACAGAAACGGCGCGGGTCCGTACCCCTTGATCGGGTACGGACCCGCGCCGTCTGTGCGGTGACGCGATACTGCGGTGCTGCTCCGGAGTGGAGGAGCGATCAGGCGCCGAGGATCTCGCGAGCCAGCTTGGCGGTCTCGGTCGGCGTCTTGCCGACCTTGACGCCGGCGGCCTCGAGGGCCTCCTTCTTCGCCTGGGCGGTGCCGGAGGAGCCGGAGACGATGGCGCCGGCGTGGCCCATCGTCTTGCCCTCGGGGGCGGTGAAGCCCGCGACGTAACCGACGACCGGCTTGGTGACGTTGGCCTTGATGAAATCGGCCGCGCGCTCCTCGGCGTCGCCGCCGATCTCGCCGATCATCACGATCAGGTCGGTCTCGGGGTCGGCCTCGAACGCCGCGAGGGCGTCGATGTGCGTCGTACCGATGACCGGGTCGCCACCGATGCCGACGGCGGACGAGAAGCCGATGTCACGGAGCTCGTACATCATCTGGTAGGTCAGCGTGCCGGACTTGGACACGAGACCGATGCGGCCGGGCTTGGTGATGTCGCCCGGGATGATGCCGGCGTTGGACTGGCCAGGGGTGATCAGGCCGGGGCAGTTCGGGCCGATGATCCGGGTCTTGTTGCCCTTCGAGCCCGCGTACGCCCAGAAGGCGGCGGAGTCGTGGACGGCGATGCCCTCGGTGATGACGACCGCGAGGGGGATCTCGGCGTCGATCGCCTCGACGACGGCGGCCTTCGCGAAGGCCGGCGGCACGAAGAGGACGGACACGTCCGCGCCGGTCTTCTCCATCGCCTCGGCGACGGTCCCGAAGACGGGAACCTCGGTGCCCTCGAAGTCGACGGAGGTACCGGCCTTGCGGGGGTTCACGCCGCCGACGATGTTGGTGCCGTCACCGAGCATCAGCTTGGTGTGCTTCATGCCGGTGGCGCCGGTCATCCCCTGGACGATGACCTTGCTGTCCTTGGTGAGGAAGATTGCCATGGTGTTGGAGTCCCTCGTCCTTTACTTCGCAGCCGCGGCGAGCTCGGCAGCCTTGTCGGCCGCGCCGTCCATGGTGTCCACGCGCTGAACCAGCGGGTGGTTGGCGTCGGAGAGGATCTTGCGACCCAGCTCCGCGTTGTTGCCGTCGAGGCGCACGACCAGCGGCTTGGTGACTTCCTCGCCCTTGGACTTGAGCAGCGCGAGCGCCTGGACGATGCCGTTGGCGACCTCGTCACAGGCGGTGATGCCACCGAAGACGTTGACGAAGACGGACTTGACGTCCGGGTCGCCGAGGATGATCTCCAGGCCGTTCGCCATGACCTCGGCGGAGGCGCCGCCACCGATGTCGAGGAAGTTGGCGGGCTTCACGTTGCCGTGGTTCTCACCGGCGTACGCGACGACGTCCAGGGTCGACATGACCAGACCGGCACCGTTACCGATGATGCCGACCGAGCCGTCGAGCTTGACGTAGTTGAGGTTCTTGGCCTTGGCGGCAGCCTCGAGCGGGTTGGCTGCGGCCTTGTCCTCGAGAGCCTCGTGCTCGGGCTGACGGAAGTCGGCGTTCTCGTCGAGAGACACCTTGCCGTCGAGCGCGAGGATGTCGCCGGAGGCGACCTTGGCGAGCGGGTTCACCTCGACGAGGAGCGCGTCCTCGGCGACGAAGGTGTCCCACAGCGTCACCAGCACCTCGGCGACCTTCTCGGCCACCTCGGCCGGGAACTTCGCCTGGGCGACGATCTCGCGGGCCTTCTCGATGTCGACGCCGTCGACGGCGTTGACCGGGACCTTCGCGAGGGCCTCGGGGGTCTTCTCCGCGACCTCCTCGATGTCCATGCCGCCCTGCACCGAAGCCATGGCCAGGAAGGTGCGGTTGGTGCGGTCGAGGAGGTACGAGACGTAGTACTCCTCAAGGATCTCCGGCGCGGTCTCGGCGATCATCACCTTGTGGACCGTGTGGCCCTTGATGTCCATGCCGAGGATGTCGGTCGCGCGGGCGACCGCCTCGTCGGGAGTGGCGGCCAGCTTGACGCCGCCGGCCTTGCCGCGGCCACCGACCTTCACCTGCGCCTTGACGACAGACTTGCCGCCCAGCCGCTCGGTCGCCTCGCGGGCTGCCTCAGGCGTGTCGATGACTTCACCGGCCAGCACCGGTACACCGTGCTTGGCGAAGAGGTCCCTCGCCTGGTACTCGAACAGGTCCACGCGCGTCCGTCCCTTAATCAATGGTCTCGCGGTTGGTTTTCTGCGTGGGCGTGCCGCGAGAGGCAACGTGACTGCTCTGTCACTAGGAATGCGCACACGGTGACCCCGGATACGCGGCATGTCCATCTCGCAGGTTATCCCCGTGGTCCGCAGGACCCTAAATCAGAGATCACACCTGAGCGGTGATTACGGTCACAGATCACGCCGGTGGCCGTGTGTCAGTGGACAGAACGGCAGCGTGTCACCGGTGGGTCTCCTTGTCCGGCACGGGAAGCGGCCGCTTCTCGACGGCCGCCGCCATCACCTCCGGGAAGAGGTCCGGGGTGCACGCGAAGGCCGGTGCGCCCAGGGCGCCGAGCGCCGCCGCGTGGTCGCGGTCGTAGGCGGGCGCGCCCTCGTCGGACAGCGCGAGCAGCGTCACGAACTGCACACCGGAAGCCTTCATCGCGGCCACCCGCTTCAGCATCTCGTTGCGTATGCCGCCCTCGTAGAGGTCGCTGATGAGCACGACGACGGTCTCGGCCGGGCGGGTGATCCTCGACTGGCAGTAGGCGAGCGCGCGGTTGATGTCGGTGCCGCCGCCGAGCTGGGTGCCGAAGAGCACGTCCACGGGGTCGTCGAGCTGGTCGGTGAGGTCGACCACCGCGGTGTCGAAGACCACGAGCCTCGTCCGCAGGGTGCGCATGGAGGCGAGCACCGCGCCGAAGACGGAGGCGTAGACGACGGAGGCGGCCATCGACCCCGACTGGTCGATGCAGAGGATGACGTCCTTCTTCGCGGACCGGGCGGCCCGCCCGTAGCCGATGAGCCGCTCGGGTACGACGGTGCCGTACTCGGGGAGGTAGTTCTTGAGGTTGGCCCGGATGGTTCGGTCCCAGTCGATGTCGTGGTGTCGGGGCCGGTCGATCTTCGCCGAGCGGTCCAGCGCGCCGGTGAGTGTGGCCCGGGTGCGGGCGGCGAGCCGCTTCTCCAGATCCTCGACGACCTTGCGCACGACCGCTCTGGCGGTCTCCTTCGTCGTCTCGGGCATGGCCTTGTTGAGCGAGAGGAGCGTGCCCACGAGATGCACGTCGGCCTCGACCGCCTCCAGCATCTCCGGTTCGAGGAGCAGTGCGGAGAGACCGAGCCGGTCGATCGCGTCGCGCTGCATGACCTGGACGACGGAGCTGGGGAAGTACGTGCGGATGTCGCCGAGCCAGCGGGCCACGGAGGGGGCGGAGGCCCCGAGTCCGGCCGAGCGGCTGTTCCGGCCCCGGCCGCTCTGCTTGCCTCCGTCGCCGTACAGCGCGGTCAGTGCGCCGTCCATCGCGGCGTCGCGCCCGGTGAGAGTGCAGCCGGTGCTCTCGGCGCTGTCCCCGCCCAGGACCAGCCGCCACCGCCGCAGCCGCTCGTCGTTCACCGGGCCGGGCTGCGGCGGGTGCGGCGCGTCCGGTGCGTGCGGTGTACGCGGTGGATGTGCTGCGTCCGGCGCATGCAGTGGGTGTGCTCCGTCAGACGGGTGCGGTGCGCCCGGTGAGTGCGGCGGGTGTGATGTGGTGCCGGTCGTGTCCGTGGTCATCCCGTTGCCCCCAGCGGTTCCTCGGCTTTCGCGGCTCTTTCGGCCTGCCCGGACCGGGCGCCGCCGTCCGGGCCCCAATCGTCGTGCACTCCGAGCAGCAGGCGCAGCACCGGCTCGACCGCGTCGGCCCGGGCCTCGTCCAGTCGCGGGCCGAACCCGGGTGCCGTCGCCCCGGCCCCCGTGCCCGTGGCTGCCGGTCCTGCGGCGGCCGGGCCGCGCCGCACGAGCTCGCCCAGGGTGCGCCGTACGCCCGCCTCGTACGCCGAGAACGTGCGCCGCAGCAGCGGCAGCACATCGGCGAACCGGTCGGCGGGCACCCCGGTGAGCCAGGCGTCGACCAGGCCGAGCAGCCGCTCGTCGTGGACGAGCAGCATGCCTCCACCGGCGGCTCCGCCGACGAATCCCTCGATCCACTCCGCGGCATCGGCCGGGGGCGTGCCGGGCGAGAGGGCCAGCCCCATCAGCCGTGCGGCGCCGTCCCGCGCGAGCCGTCCGTCGTCGAGCAGCAGGCGGGTCGCGCGCCCCCGGACGACCCCGGCGACCGTGTCCCTGGCGGCGAGCTTGTGCAGTACGGCCGTCCACCGCTCGCGCAGCCCGTCCGCGTCCGTGCCGGCGTTCGCCGGGTCGGCCCCGGTGAGCAGCCCGATCGCGGTGTGGACCCCGTCCACCCGGCCGCGCAGTTCGGCGGCTCCGTCGGCGTCGAGCCCGACGCAGGCGGGTGGCAGCGCGACGCAGATCCGCTCGGCGAGCCCGGCCGCGACCTCCGCGAGTGCCGCGGTGTCCGTGGACCGCACGTCGCCGTAGCGCAGGGTGCGGGCCAGCGCGGGGAGCGCGTCGGCGAGACGGCCGACGTCGGTGTCGAGCGCGGCGCGGTCGGCGAGGGCCCGCATCACGACGGGGAGCGCCTCGGGCAGTTCGGCCAGGAGGCACTGCTCGGCGAGTGCCGTGACCTCGGCAAGCGCGGTCGCCGAGGCCGCCTGCGCCCCGGCCTTGGCGGTGGCCGCGGAGAGCACGGTGGTGCCCCAGGTCCCGGCCTCCGCGACCTGTACGTAGAGCTCGGGCTCCCAGCGCAGCCGCCAGCTCTCCCGGAAGGTGCCGGTGCTCGCCCGTCCGGCGGTGGGCTCGCCCCAGCCGACGGCGAGGACACGCAGCCGGTGCAAGAGCCTGCTGCGGGCCGCGTCGTTGTCCTTGCGCAGGTCGAGCTCCAGCTCCCGCTCCTGCGCCTCCGGTTTGAGCCGCAGTGTGCGCTGCTGACGGGTGAGGTCGCGCTGCAGGGGAACGGCGGGGGCGGTGTCCGGCACTTCACCGAGGGTCTCGCCGACGATCAGCCGGTCCTGGACGAGCGCGAGCGGCACATCGGAGCCTTCGCACATCACGGCGCGGACCGCGTCGGTCGTCTCGCTCAGTCCGGCGAGCGGGCGCCCGCGCATGGCGGCCAGGGTCTCGGCGAGCCGCACGGCCTCGATGACATGGGCGGACGACACGAACCGGTCCTCGTCGCGCATGAGTCCGGCGACCTTGGTCATCCATCGCTCGATCGGGCGGTCCGGGGCGTCGAAGAGGTGTCCGTACCAGCCGGGCGAGTCGATGCCCGCCCCGTAACCGCTGTGCCGGGCGAGGCGCCGGTGCGACCAGGGCACCCAGGTCAGCTCGGTCTTGACCTTGGGCAGCCCCTTGAGCAGCGCGCGGTCGGCGGTGAGCGTGGTCCCCGTGCCGAGCGCGGGCACGTGCCAGGCACCACAGACGACCGCGATGTCGTCGCCGAACTCCTTGCCCGCCTTGCGGAGTTGGATGCGCATATGCGCCTCGCGGACGGCGTCACGGGGGTGGCCGCCGTCCCCGTACACCTCGCGCAAAGCGGTCATCGCCTCGGCCAGGGCGGCGAACGGTGCCAACGGGTCGACGGCTTCGCCGTCCCGCGCGCGGTGTTCGACGACGTCCTCCCACCAGCGCTCCGGGTCGTCGTAGCCCGCCGCCCCGGCGAGCGCACCGATGGGGTCGATCGGGGCCCGCTCGGTCGAACCGCCCGCGCCCTCCCCGCCGTCCGCTCCTCCAGCTCCCCCGCTCCCTCCGTCTCCGTCTGCTGTCCCGTTCTCTCTGTCCGCTTCCGTGTTCCCGTCCGCTTCCGCGTTCCCGTCCTCGCCGCCGGCCGCCTCGCGTTCTGCGGCCTGCGCCATGGCCAGGGAGTTCGCCGCGGGC
The DNA here is from genome assembly GCF_045040875.1 of Streptomyces sp. NBC_00012. Classification (NCBI taxonomy): domain Bacteria; kingdom Bacillati; phylum Actinomycetota; class Actinomycetes; order Kitasatosporales; family Streptomycetaceae; genus Streptomyces; species Streptomyces sp. NBC_00012. The sequence goes on from NZ_CP108309.1 coordinate 3,535,640, forward strand.
AGGTCGATGAACCGGACGGGAACGCCGTGCTCCAGGGCCCAGCGGATCGCGATCCACTCGGGCGAGAACGCGGCCAGCGGCCAGAACGCCGCCTGCCCCGGGTCGTCGACGGCATGGGCCAGCAGCGCGACGGGTGGCCTCATCCGGTCGTCGGCGGCCAGCGGCAGCAGTGCGTCGGCCTCCGGGGGGCCTTCGACGAGCACGGCCTGCGGGCGGGCGGCGTCCAGCGCCGCGCGGACGGCCCTGGCCGAACCCGGTCCGTGGTGCCGCACCCCCAGCAGCAGTGGTCCCGCAGGACGCTCGTCCCCGGTCATGCGGATACCTCGCGGCAGGCGCGGTAGAAGTCCTTCCAGCCGTCCCGCTCCCGGACCACGGTCTCCAGATACTCCTGCCAGACCACGCGGTCGGCAGCGGGATCGCGGACGACCGCGCCGAGGATGCCCGCCGCCACATCGCCGGGGCGCAGCATCCCGTCGCCGAAGTGCGCGGCCAGGGCCAGGCCGTTGGTGACGACGGAGATCGCCTCGGCCGTCGACAGCGTCCCCGAGGGGGACTTGAGCTTGGTGCGGCCGTCGGTAGTGACTCCGTCGCGCAGTTCGCGGAAGACCGTGACGACGCGCCGGATCTCGGCCATGCCGTTCGGTGCCGCCCGGAGGTCGAGCGAGCGCCCTATCTGGTCGACGCGCCGGGACACGATGTCGACCTCGGCGTCCGGGGTGGCGGGCAGCGGGAGCACGACGGTGTTGAACCGGCGGCGCAGGGCGCTGGACAGTTCATTGACGCCGCGGTCACGGTCATTGGCGGTGGCGATGACGTTGAACCCGCGGACCGCCTGGACCTCCTGTCCCAGCTCGGGGACGGGCAGCGTCTTCTCCGACAGGATCGTGATGAGCGAATCCTGCACATCGGCGGGGATGCGGGTGAGCTCCTCGATCCGCGCCGTCATGCCCTCGGACATGGCGCGCATGAGCGGGCTGGGCACCAGGGCGTCGCGGCTGGGCCCGTGCGCGAGCAGCTGCGCGTAGTTCCACCCGTAGCGGACCGCCTCTTCCGGGGTGCCCGCCGTGCCCTGGACGAGCAGTGTCGAGTCGCCGCTGACGGCGGCCGCGAGGTGCTCCGAGACCCAGGTCTTGGCGGTGCCCGGAACGCCGAGGAGCAGCAGGGCCCGGTCGGTGGCGAGCGTGGTCACGGCGACCTCGACGAGGCGGCGCGGGCCCACGTACTTCGGTGTGATCACGGTGCCGTCCGGCAGCGTGCCACCGAGCAGGTAGGTGGCGACGGCCCACGGGGAAAGGTTCCAACGGGCGGGCCGCGGGCGGTCGTCGGCCGCGGCGAGGGCCTTCAGCTCATGGGCGAAGGCGTCCTCGGCATGCGGTCGCAGAGCCTGTACGCCGACGGCGGCAGTGGTTTCGGACACGGTCATGGATCCCCCTCCGGATCGGTCGACCCGATGTGGTTCCCACCGTGCACCATGGCACTGACAATCGGCCCCGACTGCAGGTCAGGGCCGATCCACCGGCTGCGGGCGACGAGTTGCGGACGGACGGTTCAGCCGGCCACCGGCGATACGGCCACGCAGCCGCCCGCGGTGAGCATGCCCTCGCCCTTCGCCTCCTTGATCACTTTGCCCTTGTGCGTGATCGAGCAGGAGACGTCGGCCCCGTCCGCGTCGACGGCGATCGGCATGACCGCGGGCGGCATGATCCCGCGCAGCGTGACGGTCTTCCGCCAGGGCAGAGTGGGCGACTTGACCGTCTCGATCTTCGGCTCCATGGCCTTGCCCCCGCCGCCGTGGAACTGGATCTCGTCGACGCCCGTGCCGGTGACCTCGTAGGTGACCTCGTACGTCTCGTCCACCGCCTCGTCCACGGCCTTGCCCACCTCGTCGGCCGTCCCGGAGCAGCCGACGAGGCCCAGGCCGAGGCCGAGCACGACGGCCGCGCCGACGGCGGTCCTGACGGTGCGAAGGTTACGGACGCTGCGGGTGTTGCGAGTGGTGTTTTTCATCGGCTGATCCCCCCGGATCCATGGGTCTGTCAGTCGCAGCGAATCGCAAAGGGCGAGTAAAGTCAAGATGCGCGCGTGACGAGGAATCAGCAGGTCGGAGCGATTGTCAGTGGGGCGCTCTACCGTCGTCCCCATGCTGCTATCTCACGGGGGAGAACCCTTGCGCACCACCGACCCGGTGGCGCGCTGGACGGTGGAGCAGGTACTGGCCCTCGCTCCTGACGATGCGTCACGCAAGGCAGGGAGCAGGCTCGGTTCGGCCGGTCCGTGGTCGGGCGGCGGGTGCGACGGTTCGGGTGCGGTGTGGGGCCAGTGCAAAGGGAGCGGGAGCAAGCCGTACCTGACCGTGATCGACACCACCGGCCCCGCGTACAAGTGCAACTGCCCCAGCCGGAAGTTCCCGTGCAAGCACGCGCTGGGACTGCTGCTGGTCTGGGCGTCGGGCGAGTCGTCCCTGCCCGAGGGCGAGGTGCCGGACTGGGCCGGAGAGTGGCTGACGGGCCGCCGTGAGCGGTCGGCCGAGAAGACGGAGAAGCCTGCGGGGATGGCTGGGGCCCCGTCCGCGGGTCCGGCGGACCCGGAGGCCGCCCGGCGGCGGGCCGAGCGCCGCGCCGAGCGGATCACCGGCGGCGCACAGGAGCTGGAGGAGCGGCTGACCGATCTGCTGCGCGGGGGGCTGGCGGCGGCCGATCAGCCGGGGTACGGGCTCTGGGAGGAGACGGCGGCCCGCATGGTCGACGCCCAGGCGCCCGGACTCGCTTCCCGGGTCCGGGAGTTGGGCTCCATACCGGCATCCGGTCCGGGCTGGCCCGCACGGCTGCTGGAGGAGTGCGCGCTGCTGCATCTGCTGGACAGCGCGTGGCTGGGGATCGCCCGGCTGCCGGAGCCACTGGCGGCCACGGTCCGTACCCGGGTGGGGCTGACGGCCTCCGCCGAGGGCCCGCCGGTCCGCGACCACTGGCTGGTCCTCGCCCAGTACGACACCCCGGACGGCAAGATCGTCGCCCGCCGCATCTGGCTGCACGGGAGAGAGACGGGCCGCACTGCCCTGCTGCTCTCCTTCGGAGCTGCCGGGCGCTCCCCCGGCCTGGCGCTGCCGGTCGGCGTCACGATCGACGCCGAGCTCACGCCGCATCCGGGCTCCGGCCGGCTACGGGCGGAGCTGGGCCGACAGTTCGGTGTGCCGTCGTCGGCCGGCACACCGCCACCGGGCGACACCACGGCGGCCGCGACGGCCGCGTACGGAGACGCCCTGCGGGAGGACCCCTGGCTGGACGCCTGGCCGGTGACCTTGCGCGATGTCATACCCGTGCCGTCCGGGGACGGCTGGCAGCTGGTGGACGCGGCGGGCGATGCGGCGCTGCCCATCGTCCCGGCTGCCCTGTCCCGCCCCGGGCTGTGGAAGCTCGTCGCACTCTCCGGCGGCTCTCCGGTCACGGTCTTCGGCGAGTGCGGCCACCGCGGCTTCGACCCGTTCGCGGCCTGGCCCGCCGGGTCCGACGGGTCCGACGGGTCCGACGCCTGTACCGGAGCCGGAGCCAGAGCCGGAGCAGACGCCGATACCGATGCCGGGATCGGCCGTGCCGGAGCGTCGTCCAGGACCGTGCCGCTCATCTGACGCTGGACTCGAAGCTCGCAGGGGGATCAATGCAAGGGGAACCGATGCCTCGCACCATCACACCCGCACCGTGGGAAGAGCTCGTCACCACGGCGCTGCTCGGCACCGACCGCCGCCCGGCGGCGGGAGACGGCGGACCTGCCGGGCTGCTGGACGCGGCGGCGCTCCACACCGTGCGGCGCAGGGCGGGTCTGCTGCCCGCCGCCCCTGCCGCCCGGCCAGAGCCGGCGCCCGCCGACCCGAGGCCGCCGCTGCCCCCGGCCGCCCGGCGCAGGCTCGCCCAACTGCTGGCGGACCGGTCGGCGTCGGGCGGCTCGGGCGGCCGGCGCGGTACGGCGCCCGATCTCACGGAGCTGATCCCGCAGTGGCTGGCCACCGCCAACCAGCAGGGCTTCCAGGCCCCGGCCGCGCTGCTCCCGGCCCTGCTCGACGCGGCCAGGTCACGTACCGACCTGCGGCCGCAGGTCCTGGCCTTCGCCGGGCCGCGCGGACTGTGGCTGGCCGGGCTGAACCCGGAGTGGAAGTTCGCGCTGCGCGGTTCCTCCGGCGGCTCGCCGCTGCCCGACCCGACAGATCCGGAAGCGGTCACCCGGCTATGGGAGGAGGGGCTGTTCGCCGAGCGGGTCGCCCTGCTCGGGGCCGTTCGGGCGCACGATCCCTCGGCGGCACTCGCGCTGCTCGCGACCACCTGGGCCACCGAGCGGGCCGAGGACCGGCTGATGTTTCTGGACTCGCTGCGCACCGGACTGTCCGCGGTGGACGAGCCCTTCCTGGAACAGGCGCTCTCCGACCGCAGTCGCAACGTCCGCTCGACGGCCGCCGAACTGCTCTCCGCATTGCCGGAGTCGGCGCTCGCCGGCCGGATGGCGTCCCGTGCACTGTCCTGCGTGAGCCCGGACCTCACCGGCGACGGGGCCTCGGTCGCCGTGGAGGCACCGCACGAATGCGACGCCGCGATGGAGCGTGACGGCGTGGTAGCGGTCCCGCCGTCCGGCCGGGGGGAACGGTCGTGGTGGCTCGGCCAGTTGGTGGAGGCGGCCCCGCTCGCCACCTGGCCCGCACGGTTCTCAGGCCGCTCCGCCAGGGAGGTCGTCGACCTGCCGGTCGCGGACGGCTGGGCCGAGGAGCTGCACGCGGCGTGGTGCCGGGCAACGGTGCGGCAGCGGGACCCCGAGTGGGCCCGCGCACTGCTCGGCGCCCCCTCCGTACCTCCGTCCCACGGCCCCGGCACGGCGTCGCTCGCCGAGCGGTCGAAGCTCCTCGGCATACTCCCCCCGGCCGAACGGGCCGACTGGGTGGCCGACTTCATAGCCGCGCACGGGCTGTCGGAAGCCTTCCAGCTCCTGGGAGTCTGCCCGACCCCCTGGGCCGAGCCGCTGGGCCGGGCGGTCGTCGACGCCCTGGACATCGCCCGGGACGCGGGCAGCTACCCGTGGAGCTTCAGCGGCGTGATGGGCCTCGCCGAACGCTGCCTGAACCCGGCCGAGGCGGACCGCCTGGAGGTCCTCACCACCACCCCGGACGAACCGGAGGACGCCTCACCGGGCGCGAACGGCTACTGGTCCGAGGCCTTCCAGCGGCTGGTCTCCACGTTGCGGCTGCGCGCGGCGATGGACTCGGAACTGACCTCGGCCTGACGAAGCCGACGCACAACGGGGCGGATCGGGCCCGCCCGGACCGGACCTGGCCGGACCGGATCAGGCCAAGTCGAGCCGAGCCGAGTCGGGCCGGATCAGGCCGGGTCGAGTCGGGCCGGGCAATGCCGGCGGCCGGGCGGCATCCCACCCCCGTCCCTCCCGCAACGCAACGCCGAGCAGCGCGGGGGCAGGACGGGAGCAGGACGGGAGCAGCGCGGGAGCAGGGCGAGGAAGGCCCCGAGTCCGACGGAGGTCAGGCTTCCGCGGGGTGACGGACGTTCGCGTTGACCCAGTCGACGATCGACGTCGTCGTGGCGCCCGGGGTGAAGATCTCCGCGACGCCCTGGTCCTTCAGCGGTGCGATGTCCGCCTCCGGGATGATGCCGCCGCCAAAGACCTTGATGTCCTCCGCCTCGCGCTCCTTCAACAGCTCGATCACCTTGGCGAAGAGCGTGTTGTGCGCACCGGAGAGGATCGAGAGACCGATCGCGTCGGCATCCTCCTGGATCGCGGTGTCCACGATCTGCTCGGGCGTCTGGTGGAGCCCGGTGTAGATGACCTCCATGCCCGCATCCCGCAGCGCCCTCGCGATCACCTTGGCCCCGCGATCATGGCCGTCCAGGCCCGGCTTCGCCACTACCACACGGATCGGACCGGTCACACCCATCACTGCCTCCACATGCGTCTCCCGTGCCTGAAGGGCCGGGGATGTGAACGAACGTTATCTACAGCATCCCGCAAGCCGTCGTTTCGCGGTGGACGGGGAGGGGGAAATCACACGTGGGACATGTTCGCCGGGCGCCGTTCCCGTAATCACGCGGCAGACCTGCCGTGCGGGACCGGCCGCCAGGGGAGCCGCTGCGAGGTCGCCGTACCACCGCGCCGTCAGCCGCGCGGCACGGTGGTACGGCCAGGCCCGGCATTCGGCCGGACCCGGCCGCTCGGGTCATCCGTCCGGCCGCCCGGCCGACCGCACCGCCGCGACGGCACCCCATGAGAGGGCATCCGGGGCCGGAGCCGCCTCCCCCGCCTGCCGGAGCAGGAGGTCGGCCATGAAGGACCTGCCTTTTCTTCCCTCGCTGCTGCGCATGCCGTGTCCGCTCCCTGCCGCCCGGCCGTCCTCCGCGCTGCTGAAGGCCACCGCCCTGGAGCTGGCGGTTCTCGCCGGGCATCTGCTCATCTATCCCACCGGCATAGCAGGGGAACGGCGGACCGGGCCGCACACCCCGCCCCCCGGCACCACCTCACCCCCCGGCGCCACCCCGTCTCCGCGCACCATCTCGCCCTCCGGCGCCACCCCACCTCCCGGCGCCACCGCCCCGGCCGGCGCCAGCGCCCGCCCCGCCGAGGGCGACGAGCACCCCCCGGTCGTCCTGCTGCACGGCTTCATCGACAACCGTTCGGTCTTCGTCCTGCTGCGCCGCTGCCTCGCCCGGCACGGACGGCACCACCTGGAATCGCTCAACTACTCACCGCTGACCTGCGACATCCGGACGGCCGCCGAACTGCTCGGGCGGCATGTCGAGGAGATCTGCGCCCGCACCGGACACCACGAGGTCGACATCGTCGGGCACAGCCTGGGCGGCCTGATCGCCCGCTACTACGTACAGCGGCTGGGCGGTGACCAGCGGGTCCGCACGCTGGTCACCCTCGGCACACCGCACGGCGGCACGGCCGTCGCCCCGCTGGCGAGCGCTCACCCCATCGTGCGGCAGATGCGTGCGGGCTCCGCACCGATCGAGGAGCTGCGTATGCCCGCGCCCGGCTGCCGCACCCGGTTCGTGAGCTTCTGGAGCGAGCTGGACCGGGTGATCGTCCCGGCCGAGGCAGGCCGCATCGACCATCCGGATCTGGACGCGCAGAACGTACGCGTCACCGGGATCGGCCATCTCGCGCTGCCGGTACATCCGGCCGTCGCCACCGCCGTCCGGCAGGCGCTGGAATCCCGCGACCCGACGGCCGAGGCCACCGGAACCGCAGGAGCCGCGTGAATCGGCGCGGCCGGACGGTCCTGCGGAGCCGGCAGGAGCCCGCAGACAGGCCGACAGGGACCCCACAAATAGAACGAGTTTCGAACATAAGGCCAAGGCTGTGTGCGCACTCCGTCGAAAGACGGCCGATTGCCCGTTTCCTGAGCGGCCCGTGCCCGCCGAAGATTGTCGGCGTCGCGTACCGCCGGGTACAGTCGCGGCCACTGCTCCCCCTGGGATCCACCCCTACCGGTACCCCAGAGCACAGGTCCTGCTGCCGAGGCGAGAGAGAAGTTGGTGAACGACCAGCACCCCCACGCCGGGTACGCCGGATACGACAGCGATGCGACCGGCAGCTTCGACAGCGACCCGCTCTTCGGCTCGCTCCCCGGCGGCCACGACGGCGCATACTGCGGCGGCTACGGCGCCGGACAGCCCGGGTACAGCGGCCAGTACGACTCCACGCAGTGGGACACGGGCGCGCACCCGACCACCTCGTACGACGCCTATGCCCCGTACGCCGCACAGCCCCAGCAGCAGTACGAGGCGGGGCCGACGTACGAGACCACGGCCACCTGGACGCCCGCGGCCGACTACGGCACGGAAGCGACCGCCACCGCCACGTTCGCCGGGATCCCGGCGCAGGGCGGCGCCCCGGACGCCACGGGCCAGTGGGACACCACCGGCTGGCACACGAACGACCAGTGGGCCACCGGAGAAACGGCCGTCTACGACTCCGGCGCGTACGACGCCACCGCCTGGAACACGGGCGCCACGCCCGAGCACGATCAGCAAATCGCGCAAACTACGCAAACCGCACAGGTTTCGTACGAGGCGCACGGATCGTACGAGTCCTACACCGACCTGGACTCCCACGACCCCTACGAGCTCCACCACGCCACCGGCACGGGCGACGCGGACGGCGCGGAGACCATGGACGTCGCGAACGCCGCAGACTCTGCGGACACCGCCGACATCACGGATCTCACAGAGCCCACAGAGCTCACGGACATCGCGCCCGGCTCGCGCCGCACGCCCAGCCGTCCCGCCACCCGCAACGGCGGTGGCGGCCGCAGCAGGCGGCGCTCCCCCGCGAAGCGTTCCGCACTGCTCACCGTCGCCGTCCCCTCCGCCTGTGTGATGAGCGTGGCCGGTATCGCCGCGGCCTCCGTCGGCGGCCTGGGCGGCGAGGAGAAGAAGGACGACGCCAAGTCCACGATGGCGGCCGCCGATCCCGGCACCGTCAAGCCGGTCGCCGCCAACAACAAGCTGGACACCCAGCTCGCCAACCTCAGCGCCGACGCGGAGAACTTCGCCGACCGTGCCAGCCGTACCCAGGAGCGCATCGACCTGAGGGAGCGGCAGGCCGCCGAGAAGAAGAAGCGCGAGGAAGAGGCCGCCCGCAAGGAGGCGCTGCGGCCCAAGTACGTCATCCCGGTCGCCGAGCACGGCCTGAGCGCGTACTTCGGCCAGGCGGGCGTCAACTGGATGTCCGTGCACACGGGCATCGACTTCCCCGTCTCGTACGGCACCCCCGTGATGGCCGCGACCGACGGCACCGTACGTACCCAGTGGAACAGCGCCTACGGGAACATGGCCATCGTCACCATGGCCGATGGCACCGAGACCTGGTACTGCCACCTCAGCAGCACCAAGATCCGCTCGGGCCCGGTCAAGGCCGGTGACGTCATCGCCTACTCCGGCAACTCGGGGAACTCCACCGGCCCGCACCTGCACTTCGAGGTGCGCCCCGGTGGCGGAGTGGCAGTGAACCCGCTGCCCTGGCTCCGCAGCCACGGCGTCAACCCGACCTGAGCCGAAGGGGCGGAGCAGCGGAGCCCGTGCGGCGGCCAGGGACGACAGTCCCGGCCGCCGCACCGCCCCCGTCTACAGCTTCTCGACCGGCGCGTACCGCAGCAGCAGCTTCTTCGGCCGCTCGTCCCCGAAGTCGACCGTCGCCTTCGCCTGGTCGCCGATGCCCTCGACCACCGTGACCGTGCCGAGCCCGAACTGGTCGTGCGTGACCCGGTCCCCGACGGCCAGCGTGATCGTCGGCTTGTCCGAGGTCCGCCGGGTCGCGAAGCCCGAGGGTCCGGAGCGCGAACGCGAGGAGGACAGCGACGACGTGATCCCCGACGTCGGTCCGGCCGGAGCCGCCATCGGCCCGGTCCGCTTCCACTCCAGGTGCTGGTCCGGGATCTCCTCCAGGAACCGCGACGGCGGGTTGTACGAGGGCTGCCCCCACGCGCTGCGCATAGCGGCCCGGGTCAGATAGAGCCGCTCGCGGGCCCGGGTGATACCGACGTAGGCGAGCCGCCGCTCCTCCTCCAGCTCCTTCACCTGTCCCAGCGCCCGCATGTGCGGGAAGACGCCGTCCTCCATGCCGGTCAGGAAGACGACCGGGAATTCGAGGCCCTTCGCGGTGTGCAGCGTCATCAGTGTGATGACGCCGGAGCCGTCCTCGTCCTCGTCGGGGATCTGGTCGGAGTCGGCGACGAGCGCGACCTTCTCCAGGAACTCGGCGAGCGTGCCCGTCCCAGCGCCGGTGCCGGGTGCCGTGTCCGCGCCGTCCTCGCCCGCCGCGCCGGCCGCTCCCTGCTCCTGCTCGAATTCGAGGGCCACGGCGGCCAGTTCCTGAAGGTTCTCGATCCGGGTCTCGTCCTGCGGGTCTGTGGACGCCTGGAGCTCGGCGAGGTAGCCGGTGCGCTCCAGGACGGCCTCCAGGACCACGGCGGGGCCCGCGCCCGACTCGACGATCGTGCGCAGCTCCTCCATCAGCGTGTTGAACCGCTTGACCGCGTTGGCCGACCGGGCCGCCATGCCGTACGCCTCGTCGACCCGGCGCAGCGCCTGCGGGAAGGTGATCTTCTCGCGCATGGACAGCGCGTCGATCATCGCCTCGGCGCGGTCGCCGATGCCGCGCTTGGGCACGTTGAGGATGCGGCGCAGCGGGACGGTGTCCTCCGGATTGGCGAGGACGCGCAGGTAGGCCAGGATGTCCCGGACCTCCTTGCGCTCGTAGAAGCGCACGCCGCCGACGACCTTGTAGGGCAGGCCTACGCGGATGAAGATCTCCTCGAAGACGCGGGACTGCGCGTTCGTACGGTAGAAGATCGCGACGTCACCGGCCTTGGCGTCGCCCGCGTCGGTGAGCCGGTCGATCTCGTCGGCGACGAACTGTGCCTCGTCGTGCTCGGTGTCGGCGACGTAGCCGGTGATGCGGGCGCCCGTGCCGGCCTTGGTCCAGAGGTTCTTGGGGCGACGGCTCTCGTTGCGCTCGATGACCGCGTTGGCGGCGGACAGGATCGTCTGCGTGGAGCGGTAGTTCTGCTCCAGGAGGATCGTCGTCGCGTTCGGATAGTCCTCCTCGAACTGGAGGATGTTGCGGATGGTCGCGCCGCGGAAGGCGTAGATCGACTGGTCCGCGTCGCCCACGACGCACAGCTCGGCCGGGGCGTCGCTCTCGCCCGCCGGGCCGACCAGCTCGCGCACGAGGGTGTACTGGGCGTGGTTGGTGTCCTGGTACTCGTCGACCAGGACGTGGCGGAAGCGGCGGCGGTAGTGCTCGGCGACGTCCGGGAACGCCTGGAGCAGGTGGACCGTCGTCATGATGATGTCGTCGAAGTCCAGCGCGTTGGCCTCGCGCAGCCGGGACTGGTACATCGCGTAGGCCTGGGCGAGGGTCTTCTCGAAACCGTCGGCCGCCTGGCCGGCGAAGGTCTCCTCGTCGATCAGTTCGTTCTTCAGGTTGGAGACCTTGGCGGTGAACGACTTCGGCGGGAAGCGCTTCGGGTCGAGGTCGAGATCGCGGCAGACCAGGGCCATCAGCCGCTTGGAGTCGGCGGCGTCGTAGATCGAGAACGACGAGGTGAAGCCGAGCCGCTTCGACTCGCGGCGCAGGATGCGCACACAGGCGCTGTGGAAGGTCATGACCCACATGGCGTTGGCGCGCGGTCCGACGAGCTGCTCGACGCGCTCCTTCATCTCGCCCGCGGCCTTGTTGGTGAAGGTGATCGCCAGGATCTGGCCGGGGTGCACCCCGCGCTCCGCGAGGAGGTGGGCGATCCGGTGGGTCAGCACCCGGGTCTTGCCCGAGCCGGCCCCGGCGACGATGAGCAGCGGGGAGCCCGCGTGGACGACGGCGGCGCGCTGCTCGGTGTTCAGCCCGTCGAGGAGCGCCGCGGAGTCGATGACGGGGCGGTGCGCGCCGTCGCGGTAGTAGGCGTCCCTGGGCGGCGGGGGCCCGTCGAACACGCCCGCGAAGAGGTCCTCCGGCACCTCTTCGGGTGCGGAGTCCTCGGGGGGCGGCGGGGGCTCTTCCTCCGTGTTCTGGAGGCCGGCCAGGAAGCTGTCGTCAAAGAGGCTGCTCATCGCTAGTCGAGTCTAGGGCGCCGGACCGACAGGCGTCGGCCGCATGGCGAACCACGCATCGCGACGGACACCCAGCGGAGGTGCGCGCCCACAGCGGGTGAGGAATTCCCGGTCCCCATCGCCCACTCCGACAAGGTCACGAAAACGTATCGGGCATATCGAACATCAACCTTCACAGCAGCACCATGGGTTGGCTACCGTGCTCGACCGGGCGGCCCGTACCCCCTTGAGGCGAACCACGCCGAGCGGGCGCCTCCGCCGAATCCGGGCTGCCCCCGAGGGAGCTCGGAACCGGGGACCCACACGCAGTACTGGGGTGAATCGGTCCTTATCCCCCACTCGGACCGTAGGGCAGCCTTCCGTTCCGCCCGAACCCGACAGCTAACCCGGTAGGCGGTCCACGGAAGGAGATGCCGCCTTGGCATCCCATCGCAAGCCGCGCACCCGGGTGCGCACCACCGCACCGGCCGTCGGGCTCACCACGGCGGCCCTGGCGTCCGTGACGCTGCTCTCCACGCAGAGCGCCATGGCCGCGCCCGATCCCAAGCCCAGCGTCGAGGACGTACAGAAGAAGGTCGACGACCTCTACCGGCAGGCGGGCACCGCGACCCAGCAGTACAACCAGGCGAAGGAGGCCTCCGCCGCCCAGCGCGGCAAGGTCGACGCCCTGCTGGACGACGTCGCCGAGCGCGCCGACAAGCTGAACGACGCCCGCAGGACGCTCGGCACCTACGCGGCCGCGCAGTACCGCAGCGGCTCCATCACACCGAGCGCCACGTTCTTCCTGGCCGACGACCCGCAGTCGTACTTCGACCAGAGCCAGTTGATGGACCGGATGACCAGCCGGCAGCAGAAGGCGATCACGGACTTCCGTACGCAGCAGGCCAGAACGGCGAAGAAGCGGGCCGAGGCGGTGCGGAGCCTGGAGACGCTGACGACGACGCAGAACACACTGCGCACCAGCAAGCAGAACGTCCAGACGAAGCTGGGCGAGGCGCGCACGCTGCTGTCGAAGCTGACCGCCGAGGAGAAGGCGCGGCTCGCGGAGATCGAGCGCAAGAAGGAGGCGGAGGCCAAGCGCAAGGCCGAGGAGCTGGCGAAGCGGCAGGCCGCCGCGAAGGCCGAGGCGGACCGCAAGGCCGAGGAGGCCGCGAAGGAGTCGGGCGGCGGCAGCGGCGCGGGGACGGGGTCCGGAACCGGCTCGGACAGCGGCTCCACCACCAAGGCGGAGAAGGTCCTCGCCTTCGCCAGGGACCAGATCGGCAAGCCGTACGTCTGGGGCGCGACGGGCCCGGCGTCGTACGACTGCTCCGGGCTCACCCAGGCCGCGTGGAAGTCCGCGGGCGTGGACATACCGCGCACCACCTGGGACCAGGTCAAGATCGGCACCCGGGTCGCCACGGCGGACCTGCGGCCGGGAGACCTCGTCTTCTTCTACGACGACATCAGCCACGTCGGCATCTACAAGGGCGACGGGATGATGATCCACGCGCCGAAGCCCGGGGCGAACGTGCGCGAGGAGTCGATCTACTACATGCCGATCTACGGCAGCGTGCGGCCCGCTTAGCCGGCCTCCGCGCGCCGTGCCGCCCCGGTGCCGAGACGGCACGGCGCGGGCGGGATCAGGTCCAGAGCGTGGCGATGAAGATGTTGAGCATCGTCAGTCCGCCCACCGCCGCGAAGGCGCCCTTGTCGACCTTCTCCTCGTCCCGCTTGATGTAGACGAGCGCGAGGACGACGACCAGGACCAGCAGCTTGACGCCGATCTTGATGTTGTTGACATGGTTGCCGTCGGCCTGGTTGAGCCCGACCAGTGCGACACCGGTGACCAGCATGGTCAGCGCACCGTGCAGCATCGCCGGGACGAACCGGGCCGTGCCCGCGCCCATCGCCTTCATCTGGGTCAGGAAACCGCCCAGCAGGGAGGCGATTCCGATGATGTGCAGGGCGACGAAGACATGAATGAGTACGTCCATGAGGCCGCAGCCTAGCCCCGGCCATATCACCCCCCGGCAGGCAGGTGTGCCTTCCTGACCACTTCACTCGCGTCTGTACCAATTGCCTGACTCTGGTGCAATTTTTCCGATCACTCGACGCCATTGCCACGCCAAATTCAGACAATAAGCGTCATTACGACTCCTGCCTGTGCCCCGGGATTAGCGTCGCTGACCAGACGACCGGCTCACCTCCGCTCCGTACGCGGACGGCGCACCGGTCGCCCCGCCGAGAGTTGCGGCGGGCCCGTCGGTAGCCCCCGGCGGGCAGTCGTCAGGAAGGACGCACGCCCTCGTGGCAGCGCATCGAAAACCCAAGCAGCGCTTGTACACCGGCCCTGCTGCCCGCACCGCGGCGACCCTCGCCCTCACCGGGGCCGCCACCGCCGCCGTGCTGCCCGGCCCGGCGCACGCCGACCCGCAGCGCACCCCCGCCCAGGTCAAGGCCGAGGTGGACCGGCTGCACCACGACGCGGAGGTCGCCACCGAGCAGTACAACGGCGCGAAGGAGAAGGCGTCCGCCGCCGAGGACGCCCTCGACGACCTGCGCGACGAGGCCGCCCGCAGGACCGGGCGCCTCAACGCCTCGCGCGACGCACTGGGTTCGTTCGCCGCCGCGCAGTACCGCTCCGGCGGCCTCTCCACGTCCGTGCAGCTGGCGCTCTCCTCCGACCCCGACCAGTACCTGGAGCGGGCGTCGTACGCGGACCGGATGGGCGACCGCCAGGCCGCCGCGCTCGGCAAGGTCCGGCGACAGGTCGCCCAGATCGCCACACTGCGCTCACAGGCCAAGGGGGAGCTGGCCGCGCTCACCTCCCGCCGGGCCGAGCTGAAGAAGCACAAGGCGACGATCACCACCAAGCTGGCCGACGCCCGGCGACTGCTCGACCGGCTGACCCCGCCCGAGCGCACCGCCTACGAGAACGCCGGCCACGGATCGGCCGACGGCACCCGTTTCGCCGGTCACGCCGACCGCTCCGCCGCGCGCGGCGCCGTCCGGGCGCCGAACGCCCGCGCCGCCGAGGCCGTCGCCTTCGCGTACGGGGCGCTCGGCAAGCCGTACGTCTGGGGCGCCACCGGCCCCTCCTCGTTCGACTGCTCCGGGCTCACCCAGGCCGCCTGGCGCTCCGCCGGTGTCTCGCTCCCCCGGACCACGTACACCCAGATCAACGCGGGACGGCGCATCTCGCGCTCCGAACTCGCACCGGGCGACCTGGTGTTCTTCTACTCCGGCATCAGCCATGTCGGGCTGTACATCGGCAACGGGCAGATGATCCACGCCCCGCGCACCGGGTCACCGGTCCGGATCGCGCCGATCGACCAAATGCCCTTCGCCGGGGCCACCCGGGTGGCATAGGCTCCCGTCCCCGATCCGGGTCGGCCCGCCACCGAAGCAATCGTCTTCGGGCCGATCCGTCATCGGAGCAACCGCCTTCGGGCCGGACCGCCATCGGACCGGCCCGCCGTCGCCCGACCGGCCAAAGGACCACCCCACATGCCCATGGACGCCGATGTCCAGACCCATGCCCGTACGCTCGCCCAGCGCTCCCCGGACCACCTCCGGGTCGGACCGTTCACCGTCCACTACAACCCGAACTGGTCGCTCAAGTACGCCAATTACGCCATCCCCGACCAGGACGCCGAGCCGACACCCGCCGATATCGACGCGCTGATCGCGGCGTTCCGCGAGCACGACCGGCTGCCCCGGCTGGAGTTCCTGCCCGGCTCGGCGCCGGCGGTCGAACCCGCGCTGCTCGCCGCCGGGTTCACCGTCGAGAACCGGGCCCCGGTCATGGCCTGCGCACCGGACGAGCTGCGGATACCGAAGCCGGTGCGCTCCCTCACGATCGCCGAACCGGCCACCGACGCGGAGTTCGACGCCGCCGCGCTCGTCCAGCACCACGGCTACGGCGGGACCGGCGAACCCGAGGGCGGCATGGCCGACTGGCTGCGCACCGCGGCCCGGGACGGCGGGGTCGCCGCCCTCGCCACGGTCGACGGCGTGCCGGCGGGCGCGGGCGGCTGCTCCGTCCCGGTCGACGGCCTCACCGAGCTGGCCGGTCTCGCCGTGGCCGACGCCTACCGCCGCCGCGGCATCGGCGCCGCGCTCTCCGCGCATCTGACCGCGACCGCCTTCGGGCGCGGCTGCCGGGTGGTGTGGCTGGAGCCGGGCGACGCCGACGTGGAGCGGATCTACGCGGGCATCGGCTACCGCAGGGTCGGCGAGAAGCTGAACATCTCGCTCGAACCGGCCTGACGCACCCGCCGCCCTTCGGCCGGCTCAGACCAGCCGTCGCGCCGTCGCCCACCGGGTCAGCTCGTGGCGGTTGGAGAGCTGGAGCTTGCGCAGCACCGCCGAGACGTGCGACTCGACGGTCTTCACCGAGATGAAGAGCTGCTTGGCGATCTCCTTGTAGGCGTAGCCCCGGGCGATCAGCCGCAGCACCTCGCGCTCGCGCTGGGTGAGGCGGTCCAGGTCCTCGTCGACCGGCGGCGCGTCCGTGGAGGCGAAGGCGTCGAGGACGAAGCCGGCCAGCCGGGGCGAGAACACCGCGTCGCCGTCCTGGACCCGGAAGACCGAGTCGACCAGGTCGGCGCCCGTGATGGTCTTGGTGACATAGCCGCGGGCGCCGCCGCGAATGACGCCGATGACGTCCTCGGCGGCGTCCGACACGGACAGCGCCAGGAACCGCACCGGGTTCTCGACGGCCCCCATCAGCGGGGCGCAGCGGCGCAGCACCTCGACGCCGCCGCCGCCGGGCAGGTGCACGTCGAGCAGGACGACCTCGGGGCGGGTCGCCGTGATGACGGTGACCGCCTGGTCGACGTCGGCGGCCTCGCCGATCACCTCGACGCCGGTCTCCTCGGTGCGGCCGATCTCGGCCTGGACTCCGGTGCGGAACATCCGGTGGTCGTCGACGAGCACGACCCGTACCCGGCGCTCCGGGCCCCCGGTCGCCTCAGTGATCTTGGTCATCGCTCGCCCTCTCCATCTCCAGCTCGACTTCCGTGCCCCCACCGGGCACCGAACGCAGCCGCGCCGTACCGCCGTTGCGCTGCATCCGGCCGATGATCGATTCTCGTACGCCCATTCTGTCCCCCGGCACGGAGTCCAGGTCGAATCCCGGACCCCGGTCGCGCACCGACACGAAGACCGTGCGGCCCTCGACCTCGGCGTAGACCTGCACGGCGCCGCCCTCGCCACCGTACTTGGCGGCGTTGACCATCGCTTCGCGCGCGGCCTGCATCTGTGCGGTCAGCTTCTCGTCCAGCGGGCAGTCGCCGACCACGACGACCTCCAGCGGGACACCGTGCTTGTCCTCGACCTCGGCGGCGGCGCGCTTGACCGCTTCGGCGAGGGTCTCGGGTTCGTCGTCCTCGTCCTTGCCGGTGCCCTCGGGGTTGTACAGCCAGTTGCGCAGTTCGCGTTCCTGGGCGCGGGCGAGCCTGCGGACCTCGCCGGCGTCGTCCGCGTTGCGCTGGATCAGGGTGAGGGTGTGCAGCACCGAGTCGTGGACGTGGGCGGCCACCTCGGCGCGCTCCTGGGCCCGGATGCGCATCAGGCGTTCCTCGGAGAGGTCCTGGGTCATGCGTACGAGGTAGGGGCCGGCCAGCAGCGCGATGCCGGTGAGGACGGCGATGGCCGCGGTCATGACGTTGCCGAGCTGGGCGGCGGAGCCGCGTACCACCATGAAGACGGCCAGGCCCAGGCCGACCAGGGCGACCCCCGCGAGCCCCCGGGCCAGATGCAGCACCCGGCGGCGGCTGCCGACCTCCATCCAGCGGGCGCGCCGGGCGTTGTCGGCCTGCCGCCACACCAGTACGGAACCGGCGCCGATCAGCAGCGTGGGCCAGATGTAGCGGTTGGCCCCGCTGCCCATGTCGACGTTGCCGACGAAGATCATGGCGCCCAGGAGCAGCGCGATCAGGGCGAAGACCTGGCCCCGGTCCGGCTTGCGGAGCCGACGCCTGCCGTCCGGGGCGGTCTCGAAGACCGAGCGTGGTGCCTCGACGCCGCCGACACCGAGCGGGACGACGATCCAGAACACGGCGTAGAGCAGCGAGCCGAGGCCGTCCGCGAAGAAGAGTCCGAGGAAGACGAACCGCACCCAGACGACGGGCAGCCCGAGGTGCCCGGCGAGACCGCGCGCGACGCCGCCCAGCAGCCGTCCGTCGGCGCTGCGGTACAGCCTGCGCAGCGGCGGCTCCTCCGGGGCGGGGTTGCGGGAGCTGGCGGCTCGGGTGGTGGCGGCTGGCATGCCCCGATCGTCACATGCCCGTACGGGTGAGGGCATCAGGGTCGGCCCCCGAATCGACCCTGAGAGCCCGGTTCCGGGGTGGCCCTCAGGGGCCCGGCCGGCCAATATCAGGGATCGGCCAGGGTCGGCTCGGGTCCCGGACGGGCTCCCGGCCCGTCACCATGGAGCCATGACCGTTCCCCAGGACACCTCCCCCGGTGTCGCTCCGCCCCCCGAACCGGCCCCGCTGCTGCGGCGCAGTCCGCAGCACAAGGTGGTGGCCGGGGTGTGCGGCGGGCTCGGCCGGTACTGCGACGTCGATCCGGTGATCTTCCGGATCGTGCTCGGGGTGCTGTCCGTGACCGGCGGCATCGGGCTGATCTTCTACGGCTTCGCCTGGCTGCTGGTCCCGGTGGACGGCGAGGAGGAGAACGAGGCGCGCAGGCTGCTGTCCGGCCGGGTGGAGGGGGCGTCGCTGATCGCGGTGCTGCTCGCGCTGATCGGCTGCGGTCTGTTCCTCTCCATGCTGGGCAACGGCGGCACGCTGGCGTTCTCCGCGATGCTGTCGCTCGCGGTCGTCGGCTTCGCCGTGTGGACGCAAGCCCGCAGGACCGCGGCGCCCGAGGACCCGCTGCATCCGGCGACCGCGCAGGCGGTGGCGGACGCGCCCCCCGAGGTGAAGGCGCCGCCGACGCCGGGCAGCCCGTCGTGGTGGCGGGATCCGATCGTCAAGGACGGCACCTCGGGTCCGGTGGGCGCGGGCTATCTGTGGGGCCCGGCCGACGCGGTGGTCCCGCCCCGTGCGCCGCGCCCCGCGGGTGCCGCGCCGAAGGATCCGTTCCGCGCGCCCCGACGGGAGCCCGGCACCAGGGGCCCGACCTCGATCGGTGGTCTGGTCTTCCTGTTCGCGCTGATCGCGGGCGGGCTCGGCACTGGGCTGAGCTGGGAGTCCCAGCCTCTCGGTACGAGTCTGCAGTTCGGCCTGGCCGGTGCGCTCGCGGTGTTCGGTCTTGGCATGCTGGTCAGCGCGTTCCTGGGGCGGACCGGGTTCGGCACGGTCATGCTGTCGATGATCACGGCCGTCCTGCTGGCGTGCGCCTCCGCGCTGCCCAAGGACATCTCCACGCAGTGGGTGCGCGAGGGCTGGCGCCCGGCCTCGGTGGCCGCCGTCCAGCCGCGCTACCAGCTGGGCACCGGAGTGGCCCGGCTGGACCTCACCGGGATCACGGTGCCCCGGGGCGACACCCTCGCGACCGAGGTGGGCGTCGGGGCCGGCCGTGTGGTCGTGATCGTGCCGAAGGAGGTGACGGTGAAGGTGGACGCGAGGTCGGGCCTCGGCGACATCACCCTGCCGGTCAGCCGGCCCGGCGGGGCCCCGGCCGCCGAGGCGCCGGCCGAGGTGGACATCAGGCCGTCGCAGAACGAGCACCGGACGCTGCCGCCGTCCCCGGGCAGCAGACCGGCGGGCACGGTGGAGCTCACTCTCGAAGTCGGCATCGGACAGGTGGAGGTCACCCGTGCTGCGTCATGAGATCCGTCCGGGACGGGCGGTGGCGGGAGTCGTCATGCTCGCGCTGGCGGCGGGATACGCGGCGGACGCCGCAGGGCTCTGGGACGCCCCGTGGGTGTTCTTCTTCCCGCTGTTCTTCGGCGGCCTCTGGCTGGCCGCCACCGCGACCTGGGTGAACTACCGGATCCGTCGCCGCCGTGACGCGAGAAGGGCGTCCGCGGAGAACGCCGCGGCCCCGCCGAGCAGCAGCGGCAGCCAGGCCATGAGATAGACCAGGTCGTTGCCGAAGTAGTACGGCGAGACCTGCCAGCTCACGGTCAGCCACAGGCTCAGCGAGATCAGCGCCCCGCCGAGCGCGGCGAGCCGTGCCCACAGCCCGACGAGGGTGCCGAGGCCGACGAGGAGTTCACCGATGGCGATGGCGTAGCCGAAGGCGCCGGGGCTCTTCAGCGCGAGGTCGACGAGGGCCGGGATCGCGGACGAGTCGCGGACCGCGTGCATGGTCTCGCCGATGGAACCGGCGCCGCTCGCCTTGAAGAAGCCGCTGTCCGTGAGCTTGTCGAGCCCGGCGTAGACGAAGGTGACACCGAGGAAGATCCGCAGGGGCAGCAGGGCGTGCTCCCGCGCCAGGTCCTTGAGCCCTCTCGACTCGCCCAGACCCCGTATGTTCGTGCCGTATCCCTGCATGTGGCCGCACCGCCTTCCGTAGACCCGTCACCTGACCTTACGTACGCAACGAACGCTCTACTCACTCGGTGGGTACTCCGGCCGGTGCCCGCCACGTGGTACGGCGGTCAGTCCGTCACGTCGATCTCGACCCGGTTCGTCTCCACCCCGGCGGCGGTCACCACCTGCACCTCCACCACCCCCGGTTCGACCTCCACCGGCACCGGCACGGTGAGGACCCCGTCCGTCGGGTTGGCGAAGCCGCCGGTGACCGGGATCAGCGGCACATGCACATGGACCCGGCCGATCCGGACGACCATGCGGGCCAGCCGCTCCGGGGTCCCGGCGCCGGGCGGCACGAAGCCCGCACCGCGGATCTCGATGTCGTCGCCGGTGCGGACCGGCGAGTCCAGGTCCCCGGCCTCGCGGGCCCGGACCACCGAGAGGATCACCGGGCGCCCGCCCTCCGCGTACTTCCCGGCGAAGTAGGCGAGCGCCGAGACGGTGACCAGCAGCGCCAGGCCCCAGGGCAGGTCCGGCAGCTGCTCGGGCCGGCGGGCGAGGCGGACCGCGGCGAACAGCACGGCGACGGTGCTCACCAGCACATACTGCACATCCGTGAAGCTGCCCCGCCCGGAGTCGTCGGTGAGCAGGTCGGCGGCGCGCGGCCGGACGGCCCGCAGCTTCTGGAGCCGCCCGGCCAGCGTCCTTACGGTCACCACCCGGCGTACGACGACGGCGACGGCGCAGACCAGCGCGAGCACGGTCACCACCCCGGCGCCGCGGGCCAGGTCCAGCCCCTCGATCAGTCCGTCCCGCTCGGCGTGGCCGGATGCGCCCGCCAGCTGGAGCGCCAGCACGAGTACGGAGAAAACCGCGAGCAGGACCCAGGAGGCGGCGACCGCCCGGGAGGTGGAGAGCCGGTTGTCCTCGCCGATCAGCGGGGCGAGGAGGCCGCCCCGGGCACGGTGGACATGGGCGGCGCCGGTCAGCAGGCCCGCGGTGACGAGTCCGGCGACCAGCCCGGCCGTACGGGCGTTGGTCCAGCCCGCGCCGATGGCGGTGGCGGCCTCACCGATGACCAGCAGGGCGACGCCCGCCCACACCGCGATCAGAGTGCGCCGCCAGACCCGGTACAGCCAGGCGTCGCCCTCCTCCCGGCCCCGTTCGGCGACGGTCCTGGCGGACTGGGTCAGCTCGTCCGAGACCCACTGACGGGTCGCCGAGGCGGACTGCGCGACCCCGGGCGGCAGCCCCTGGCCGGCGGCGAATTCGTCCCGCTTGGCCAGGAACACGGCCACCGCGCGCCGGTGGCCCTCGCGCGCCCCGTGCGGGCAGTCTCCGCACGTGCAGCCGCCCCCGTGCGTGCTGCCCGCCCTCGCCTCGTCCAACGCCACTGGGAACGCCGCCCTTTCAACCCCCGGTACAGCCAACTCTGCTGTGATTGCTGCGAATTGTGCCGTACGAAAGGGCTCCGGACCGCATCGGGGCGGCTCTTGAGCGGCGACCGCCCGAATGTGCGACCGGATCGTCAGAACGTGCGACTGATCCGGCGCCACAGGGGCTGGTAGTTGATCCAGGCCACCAGGTCGCTGCCCAGCTGTTCACGGGTGGCGAGCGCGTCCGGGTGCTCGATCAGCACCGGCTTCCCGGCCGCCCGCGCGGCCAGCTGCACCTGGCAGGAGCGCTCCAACGCGATGAACCACCAGGCGGCCGCGTCGACCGAATCACCGACGGTCAGCAGCCCGTGGTTGCGCAGCACGATCGCCTTGTGTCCGCCGAGCGCGGCGGCGATCCGGCGCCCCTCGTCCTCGTCCACGACGACCCCGGTGTACGCGTCGTAGAGGACATGATCCTCGTAGAAGGCGCAGGACTCCTGGGTGATCGGCTCGATGAGCTCACCGAGCGCGGACAGGGCCCGTCCGTGCACGGAGTGGGTGTGGGCGACGGCGACGACGTCCGGGCGGGCCCGGTGCACCTGCGCGTGGACGGCGAACGCCGCCTGATTGACGTGGTGACGCCCCTCGACGACCTGGCCCTCGCCGTTGACCAGGATCAGTTCGTCCGGTGCGAGCCCGGCGAACGGGGCCCCGAAGGGATTGACCCAGAAGCAGTCGGAGAACTCCGGGTCCCGGGCGGTGATGTGCCCGGAGACGCCGTCCTCGTACCCGTACTCCCCGAACAGCCGGAGCGCCCCGGCCAGCCGTTCCTTGCGGTGGGCGCGCTCGTCGGCCACGGATTCGTGGACGGGCGGCATCGCGAAATGGAGCTGGTCCACGGGTATGGGTGTGGGCTCGGACATGGCGGCTCCTCGTGGCTCCCAGGACGTACGGGATCGGAAGTTACCGCCGGTTGCCGCAAGTGGCCAGGGGTACGGGGGCGGATGGGCTGCGCGGAACCGCCCCCGAGCGTTGTCTATCGCCGCCGCTGGTTGATCGCGGTGAGGTCGATTTCAAGAGGGAAGGGAACGTCCAGCTTCAGCTTGTTGTGGTGGATGCCCGTCGGCGTGTAGGCCTTCAGCGCCGGATCGAGCTCGTAGACGTACACGATCGGCAGACCGTCCCCGCCCGCCTCCACCCTCCAGAAGTGCACGACCCCGGCAGCTGCGTACTTCCGGGGTTTGACCTCCCGGTCCCTGTCCGCAGACTCTTCCGAGACGACCTCCACCGCCAAGATGACGTCCTCCGGCCTGAGTGATGTCTGCTTGGGACCGGTATCCGCCCCCAGCGGAACCACGAGCACGTCCGGCTCCGGCCGGTTCCGGCTGTCCAGCCTGACGCTGAATTCACGAAAGACATCGAGATCGTCCGGCGCCTGCTCAAGGAGAGAATTCTCCAGCAGACGCATGGTCCGCATGTGAAACCTGGTCTGCGGACTCATGAAGACGAGACTCCCATCGATCAGCTCAGTGCGCCGAGGCAGATTCGGAAGCCGGTCGAGATCCTCCGCAGTCCAGCCCTCGGGCGGGGGGACGGGGTAGTTGTACTTCTCGTCCAGCTCGTACTCGGGTGCGGCACTCATGATTGCTCCCATGGGGCAGAGTCTCGTCTCCTCAGCCAGCGTACCCAGCTCATACGACGATGCCGCCGCCCAAACGAATGAGCGACGGCATCGGCATTGACCTTGCGGGAGGGGTCACTCCCACTCGATGGTGCCCGGCGGCTTGCTCGTCACGTCGAGCACGACGCGGTTGACGTCGGCCACCTCGTTGGTGATGCGGGTCGAGATACGGGCGAGCGTCTCGTAGGGCAGGCGCGACCAGTCGGCCGTCATGGCGTCCTCGGAGGAGACCGGGCGCAGGACGATCGGGTGGCCGTAGGTGCGGCCGTCGCCCTGGACGCCGACCGAGCGGACGTCGGCGAGCAGGACCACCGGGCACTGCCAGATGTCGCGGTCCAGGCCGGCCGCGGTCAGCTCCTCGCGGGCGATGGCATCGGCCTCGCGGAGCAGGTCGAGCCGCTCCTTGGTGACCTCGCCCACGATCCGGATACCGAGGCCGGGGCCGGGGAACGGCTGGCGCTGGACGATCTCCTCCGGCAGGCCGAGCTCCTGGCCGACCATCCGGACCTCGTCCTTGAACAGCTGGCGCAGCGGCTCGACGAGCTGGAACTCGATGTCCTCGGGGAGGCCGCCCACGTTGTGGTGCGACTTGATGTTGGCGGTGCCGGTGCCGCCGCCGGACTCGACGACGTCCGGGTAGAGCGTGCCCTGGACGAGGAAGGCGACTTCCTCGCCGCCGGCGGCGCCCTCGGCGACGATCTCGGCCTGGGCCTGCTCGAAGACCCGGATGAACTCGCGGCCGATGATCTTCCGCTTCTGCTCGGGGTCGGAGACCCCGGCCAGCGCGGTCAGGAAGCGCTCCTCGGCGTCGACGACCTTCAGCTGGACTCCGGTGGAGGCCACGAAGTCCTTCTCGACCTGCTCGCTCTCGCCCTTGCGCATCAGACCGTGGTCGACGTACACGCAGGTCAGCTGGGAGCCGATGGCCTTCTGCACGAGGGCCGCGGCGACCGCGGAGTCCACCCCGCCGGACAGGCCGCAGATGGCGCGCTTGGTGCCGACCTGCTCGCGGATCAGCGCGATCTGCTCCTCGACCACATTGGTCGTGGTCCAGGTCGGCTCGATGCCGGCGCCCCGATAGAGGAAGTGCTCCAGGACCTGCTGGCCGTGCGTGGAGTGCAGGACCTCGGGGTGGTACTGGACGCCGTAGAGCTTCTTCTCGTCGTTCTCGAAGGCGGCGACCGGTACGACGTCGGTGGACGCGGTGACGGTGAAGCCCTCGGGGGCGGCGGAGCAGGCGTCGCCGTGCGACATCCAGACCGACTGCTCGGCGGGCGTGCCCTCGAAGAGCGTGGAGCCGGTCTTGGAGACGGCGAGCGGGGTACGGCCGTACTCACGGGCACCGTTGTCGTCGACGGTGCCGCCGAGCGTGGTGGCCATCAGCTGGAAGCCGTAGCACATGCCGAAGACCGGGACCCCGGCCTCGAACAGCGCACGGTCGAGGGACGGCGCGCCCTCGGCGTACACCGAGGAGGGGCCGCCGGACAGGATGATCGCCCGGGGGTTCTTGGCCAGCATCTCGGCCACCGGCATGGTGGACGGGACGATCTCGCTGTAGACCCGGGCCTCACGGACGCGTCGGGCGATGAGCTGGGCGTACTGCGCGCCGAAGTCGACAACGAGGACCACGTCGGTGGCGGTGTCGGGGGCGGCGGGGGGTGCTGCTGGCACGGGCGGCCTTCCGGCGGTGAAGGGGGGTCTGTTTTGTCGATTCTACCGGGGTTGCGGAGTCCGCCGTCGTCCCGCCCGTACGGAGGTGCGGGACGACGGTCTCCCCGGACAGGCGTCTCAGCATCCGGGCGTCGTGTTGGTCCGCCCACCACGACCGGGCCATACTGGTTCCATGCTTCAGCACACGACCTTCGACTTTACCTATGGCATCCGGCCCGCCGGCTGCCATGGTCGTGCTGCTTGATCCCACCGACAAGCAACGTTCCAGGCGCCCCGGGCCGAAAGGCCCGGGGCGCCTTGGCGTTACGGACCGGCCGGCCTCGGGGACCACACCCCACGAGGAGTCACCACCATGACCAGCACCGCCCCCGCGAAGAGCACCGCCGAGAAGACCGGCACTGAGAAGACCGGCGCGCACACCGAGGAGGCCGCCGCGCTGATCGACGACGCGCGGGCCCGGATCGACACCCTCGACGACCGGATCATCGGGCTCGTCCAGGAGCGGATGGCCATCTCGGCGGTCGTCCAGGAGGCCCGGATCACCTCGGGCGGCCGACGGATCAACCTCTCCCGCGAGATGGAGATCCTGGGCTCGTACCGGGACGCGCTCGGCAGGCCCGGCACCTCCCTCGCCATGACGCTGCTGGAGCTGTGCCGCGGCCGGGCGTGACACCCCGCGGGCCGGGGGTACTCCGGCGTATCCCAGTTCGGGCCGCCTCTCACCCGTACGGCGCGTGACCGGGTCCGGCGCGGCTTCGTTGGTCCCGGTGTCCGTGCCAGCCAGGGGCGGCTCCGGTAAGGAAAACCACGCGTGGCTCCGCTGGTGCGTGTGGCGTACCGCAGGTACGCCGTGGGACCGCGCCCCAGCGTGCGTGACCGGTCGGCAGGGGACAGCAGCCCGGTCACTCCAGGAAACGGCCGGCTCCGGGGACGCCCGGGGCCGGCCGCTTCCGGTTCAGAGCCCGCGAGAACAGCCCGCACGGCGCGGGCCGCGTCCCGGCACCGACGTACGAGGCCCCGCCGGCCGGCTCCCGGTCCGCGGGGCCCTTTTCCGTGCCCCCCAGGTCACGCGCGATCCCCGGACGTGAGGGGCGTCACATAAGGGTTCTGTGAGCATCCGGACAACCATTGCGCCGGACCACGGGTCAACCATGCGGAACCACCGGCCCCGCTCGTGCTGCCGCACGGCGGGCCCGTGTTCGCCGCCGCGGACTGCGCGGCGTGGTGCTCGGCGCGGGCGCGATGTTCATCGTGCGGCGCCGCGGGAACGGTGAGGCCGGCGTGTGACGCGTCCGGTCACCGTGAGCGTGAGGGGCTGCACTCGGAGGGGGGTGCAGCCCCTTTCCCCCTTTCCGCTGCCCCGGTCGCCCGGGAAAGCCGCCGGTCATCGCACAGGACCCCCGCGAGTCATCGCGCAGGACCGCCGCCGGTCATCGCCCGGGAAAGCCGCCGGTCATCTCCCCGGACTACTGCGGGTTCTTCTTCGGCGGGACGGTCGGCAGCCCGAGGAACGGCAGCTTCAGCGCGCCGAAGGCGTCCTTCGGCACGGCCGGTGACCGCGGCTCGACCGCGGTCAGCCGCTCGTACGCCTCACCCTGCGCCGGGCGCGGATCCGCCTCGCCCTTGTTGGGCCAGAAGGACATCGCGCGCTCGGCCTGCGCGGTGATGGTGAGCGACGGGTTGACGCCGAGGTTCGCGGAGACCGCCGAGCCGTCGACGACCGAGATGCCGGGGTGTCCGTAGAGCCGGTGGTACGGGTCGATCACCCCGTCGTCGGCGGTGGCGCCGATGGGGCAGCCGCCGAGGAAGTGCGCGGTGAGCGGGGTGCCCATCAGCTCGCCCACGTTCGAGCCCGCGAAGCCGTTGATCTCCTCGGCGAGCAGCTTGGCGCTGCGCGTCGCCGCCTCGATCTGGGTCGGATTGGGCGCTCCGTGCCCCTGCCTGGCGGTGAGCAGGCCCTTCCCTGCGCCCCCCGGCTTGCGGTACGTCGTCAGGGAGTTGTCGAGCGACTGCATGACGAGCCCGATGATGGTCCGTTCCGACCAGCGGCGGTTGGAGAGCGACCGCGCCGCGAGGGTGGGGTGCTTGGCCAGTTCGAGCAGCCACCTGCGCACCCGGTGCGCGCCGTACGGCACCTGGAGGACGGTCAGCGCGCCCATGGAGTTGGAGCCCTTGCCGTAGCGGACCGGCTCGATGTGCGTGTTCTCGTCCGGGTGGATCGAGGAGGTGATGGCCACACCGCGGGTGAAGTCGGCCCGTGCGGCCCCGTGCTTCTTCCGGTAGCGGCGGTCGCTGGTCTGCGAGCCGACCAGGCCCTCGGAGTTGGTGCGGGTCAGCTCGCCGAGCCGGGACGAGATCCGGGACAGCAGGCCGGTGTCCTTCATCCGGTGCAGCAGGGTCTGGGTGCCGTACGTGCCCGCGGCGACGACGACCTTGCGGGCGGTGAACGTACGGCCCTTCCCCTTCTTCCGGTTGTCGGTGGGGAGGGTCTTGACCGCGTAGCCACCCGTGGAGTTCTCGGTGACCGCGACGACCAAGGTCATCGGGTGGACGACCGCGCCCGCCTTCTGGGCGAGGTGGAGGTAGTTCTCGTTGAGGGTGTTCTTCGCGCCGTGCCGGCAGCCGGTCATGCACTCGCCGCACTCGGTGCAGGCCTTGCGGGAGGGCCCCGCCCCGCCGAAGAACGGGTCGGCGACCTCGCCGCCCGGCCGGGCCTTCGCCGTACCGTCGCCGTCCTCGCCGTCCCCGAAGAAGACGCCCACCGGTGCCATGTGGAACGTGTCGCCGATGCCCATGGCCTGCGCGGTCGCCTTCAGGTGGACGTCCGAGGGGGTCATGGTCGGATTGAGCCGGACCCCCAGCATCCGCTTGGCCTGGTCGTAGTACGGGCCCAGCTCCTCGCGCCAGTCGGTGATGTCCTTCCACTGCGGGTCGTCGAAGAACGGCGCGAGCGGCTCGTACAGGGTGTTGGCGTAGTTCAGCGAACCGCCGCCGACGCCCGCGCCCGCCAGCACCATGACGTTGCCCAGCAGGTGGATGCGCTGGATGCCGTACAGACCGAGCGCCGGGGCCCACAGGAAGTTCTTCAGGTCCCAGGAGTTCCTGGGCAGTTCGGACCGGGTGAAGCGGCGGCCCGCCTCCAGCACCCCGACCCGATACCCCTTCTCGGTCAGCCGCAGCGCCGACACCGCACCGCCGAAGCCCGAGCCGACGACGAGCACGTCGTAGTCGTAAGCGGCGTCGTCGTCGGCCGTTTCCTGGCCGGCGGGCCGATTCTGGGCAGGGCTGTCCTGGGACATGGCTCTCCTCGGTGCGAAACGGGCGGAAAGTGCTGCGGTACCGGGAAGTGCCGCGGTACCCGGTGTCAGCGCAGGCGGAACGCCTTCATCGCCTTGAGGCTGACGCTCATGAACGCCGCGTACTTCTCGTCGTCCATGCCGAAGGACGGGGCGAGCGGGATCAGCCGCTGCTGGGCGACGGTCTGCGCCTCGGTGTACTTGAGGATGCCCTCGGAGCCGTGCCGGCGGCCGAGGCCGGAGTCCTTCATGCCGCCCATCGGGGACTGCACACTGCCGTACGCGGGGGCGTACCCCTCGTTGATGTTGACGGTGCCGGTGCGCAGCCGGGCGGCGACCTGGTGGCCACGCCTGGAGTCCTTGGTCCAGACGCTGGAGTTCAGGCCGTACGGGGTGGCGTTGGCGAGGTCCACGACCTCGTCCTCGTCGGTGAAGCGGTAGATGGAGACGACCGGGCCGAAGGTCTCCTCACTGCACACGGCCATCGGCGCCTCGACGCCGTCGAGGATGGTCGGCTCGTAGAACAGCGGGCCGATGTCGGGGCGGGCGACGCCGCCCGCGACGAGCCTGGCGCCCTTCTCGACGGCCTCCGCGACGTGCCGGGTGACGGTCTCCAGCTGGCGCTCGCCGACCAGGGAGCCCATGTCGGCACCGTAGGCGAGGGAGTTGCCGAGCCGCATGGCCTTCGTACGGGCGGCGAAGCGGGCCACGAAGTCGTCGGCGATCGACTCGTGGACGTACAGCCGCTCGATGGAGATGCAGAGCTGGCCGGCGGAGGAGAAGCAGGCGCGGACGGCGCCCGCGGCGGCCTTCTCCACATCGGCGTCCTTCAGGACCAGCATGGCGTTCTTGCCGCCGAGCTCCAGCGAGACGCCGACGAGCCGGTCCGCCGCGCCTTTTGCGACCTCGCGACCGGTGCGGGTGGAGCCGGTGAACGAGACGTAGTCGGCGTGCTTGACGACCTCGGGGCCGACGACGGGGCCCTCACCGAGGACGACCTGGAAGACCTCGGCGGGCAGTCCGGCCTCGATCAGCAGGTCACGGGCCCACAGCGCGGTCAGCGCGGTCTCCGTGTCGGGCTTCATCACGACGGCGTTGCCGGAGACGAACGCGGGCAGCGCGTCGCCGACGGACAGCTCGAACGGGTAGTTCCACGGCGCGATCTGCCCGATGACGCCGCGCGGCTGGCGCAGCTCGGTGACCTTGGTGAGGGTCGGTACGACCCCGGTGTGCCGCTTCGGCTTCAGGTACGAGCCGGCCTTGCGCCCGTAGTGGCGGGCCGCGACGGCGACGGCCTGCACCTCCTCGTGGGCGTGCAGCCGGGCCTTGCCGGTCTCCAGCTGGATGAGGTCGAGCACCTCGGCCTGGCGGCTGAGCACCAGGTCGTGGAAGCGGAGCAGTACGGCGGCCCGGGCGCGGACGGGCGTCGCGGCCCAGGCGGACTGGGCGGCGCGGGCCCGCTCGAAGGCGCTCGCCACGTCCTCGGGGGTGGACTCCGGCAGGTCGGCCAGCTTCTCCCCGGTGAAGGGCGTGTGGTTGGCCGTACGGCCGGAGCCGGCCACGCCTCGGGTCAGCTGGGCGATCACCTCGGGAGTCACCACATCGGCGGCGGTGCGTACGCCCGCGGGGGCGGCGGCCACCGGGTTGGTGCCGACCGGGGCCGCGGAGGTGGATGTGGAGGCCTGCGAGTCCGTCATGAGGGCGAGAGTACGTCCAGCCGCACACTTTGGGTACCCGTGGGTAACGGGTTTTCACAGTCCCCACAAACGAGCCAGCGATCACTGGCAACAAAGCCCCTGATCAGGAGCCCTGTCGTCACGGCGGGGTCCGGCAGGCCCGGCGGGCGTCAGCCGGAGCTGCCCGGCGGACGCCATCCGCGCAGCATCGTGTCGAACTGCGCCCGGGTCGTGTCCCAGTCCTCCGCCGGGCCCGTCATGTACAGCGCGTACTCGGGACCGCCCTCCTCACCGAAGTACATCTGGTCGATGGCGTGGCGCGGGCCCGGATGGTCCTTGGTCTCGGTCCAGGTGAACTCCCAGAGCGAACCCGGCCGGTCCCGGTACGTGTTGGAGTGCAGGGTCTTGCGCTCGTAGCCGGGCAGCCGTTTGGCGAGCTGGGGCTCCAGGCTCGTCACCATGTGCATGTACGGGTTCTCGAAGTCGGGCGCCGGGTCGATGCTGATCCGGATGTAGTGCACGCCGTTGTCCGGGGTGTAGTCGATCTGGTTGCCGTCCGCCCGGCGCTCCCAGCCCTCGGGCACGGTAAGGCTGAAGCCCTCGGGGTCCTCCACCCGCTTCCAGCCCTTGGGCACGTCGCTCACCGGTGTGTCGGGTTTGGCCGAGGGTGGGGTCTCGGCGTCGGGCTTGCCGGGGTCGACGGGTGCGTGCGTGCGCGTGCCGTCGCGGCCGGTGGTGTCGTCCGTCCGGTTGCTGTACTTCATCGCGGCGAGTCCCGCGCCGCCGCCGACCAGCGCCGCGGCCGCGATGACCAGGACCACGGTGCGCCAGCGGCCGCGGCCGCGCCGGGTCGTCGGGGCCGGTGCGGGGGCGGTGGGGTAGGGCAGTTGGGTGGTGCCGGGGGCGGACGGGCCGGGCGGGCCGTCCGTGCCCAGGGAGCGCAGGACCTCGTCGGGGACGCTCTGCGTCGGTACGAACGCCTGCGCGGCCACGGGCTCGCGGCCCTCCATGGCGTCCAGCAGCATCCGCTCCGTCTCCGCGGCCGACGGACGCTCGTCCGGCTCCTTGCGGAGCAGCGCGGTGATCACGGGGGCCAGCGGGCCCGCCCGGCCGGGCGGCGGGGGCTCGTCGGCGACGACGGCCTGCATGGTGGAGATCGGGGACGTACGGCGGAACGGCGAGCGGCCCTCGACCGCGGTGTAGAGCGTGGCACCGAGCGACCACAGGTCGGAGGCCGGTCCCGGGTCGCCGCCGCGCACCCGCTCGGGCGCCAGGTAGTCGATGGAGCCGACCAGTTCACCGGTCCGGGTGATGGTCGAGTCGCCCTCGATGGCGGCGATCCCGAAGTCGGTGAGGAGCACCTGGCCGTCCTTGGCGAGGAGCACGTTACCGGGCTTCACATCACGGTGCAGGACCCCGGCCCCGTGCGCGGCGCGCAGGGCGCTCAGCACGTGGAGGCCGATCCTGGCGGCCTCGCGCGGCTCGATCTCGCCGGACTCCTTGGCGGCGTCGGCGAGGGACGGGCCGTCGACGTACTGCATGACGATCCAGGGCCGGTTGTCGTACTCGATCACGTCGTGCACGGTCACCACGCCCGGGTGGGTGATCCGGGCTGCCGCGCGGGCCTCCTTCTGCGTGCGCGCGTGCAGCACGATCCGGTCGGCCTCCGCGACGTACAGACCGGCGGTCAGCTCCTTGACCGCGACCGTGCGGTGCAGCACCTCGTCGTGGGCTCGCCAGACCTTGCCCATGCCGCCGCGCCCGAGGACCTCGCCCAGCCGGTACCTTCCGGCCAGCAACAGTCCCGCGTCCGTGCTCTGTGATCGATCCACGTATCCCCGCCCCGTTCCTCGGGTGCCAGATTACGGAGGGGATGCACGGCCACGGAACCTCGCACCGCGCACGAGACCGCACTGTGATGCTTGTCGCTCCGTCACGGCCCGGGAGTTGCACGGAGAGGGGTCAGGGCGTCACGCGGTAGGAGGCGACGGCCTGTTCGTAGATGTCCGACACCTTGTCGCGCCGGCTCTCCGGGCCGATGACCTGGATGACGTGGTAGCTGCCCTCGACGATCATCACGAGGTTGCGGGCGTACACCTCGCGTCCCGACTCGTCCTGCCAGGTGAACTGGCCCTCCGCCATGGCCTGTCGTCCGACGTCGATCCGGCGCAGCCCGCTCGACCCCGACCAGCTGGAATCGCGGAACGGCTGCAACTCCAGCTCCTTGCCCGCCTGGTAGGCCAGCGGGTCGTCGCCGTTGGCCTTGACGGTGTCGCGGCCCGGGACGATCAGCAGGCTGAAGCCGTCGCTGCCGTAGCGGATCTGACGGTCCGCGTTGGCGGGGCTGCGCTGCCAGCCCTTGAGCACACCGACCTCGAAGCCCTCCTTGTCCTTGCGCAGGGTGTAGCCGGGGGCGAGCGCGACGGCGGAGCGGCTGGTCTGCGGCTTCTGGGCGCCGGGCGACCCGGAGGACTCCCGGCCGCCGGACTCCCCCGTGCCGGGCTCCGGCGAACCGGATGCCGAGGAGGCCGGGCCCGGGGAGCCGTTGCCCGGTTCGCTGCCCGACTCGGGCATGAACATCACGGCGTACGCGACGGCCGCGGCGAGGGCCAGCAGGATCAGCAGCAGGAGCAGCCGCCCGAGCCGCCGCGGCGCCCGGCCGCCGCCCTCGTGGGGGCGGGGCGGGGTGCGCAGCACCTTGGGACCCTTGGGCTCACGCGGCGCCCGGGGAGACCGGGAGGGGTGAGGCTGCCGGGCGGGCCGGTCGTCCCCGGGTATGTCCGGCACGACCTGCCGGCCCTGCCGGTCGGGCTTGTCCTTGGTGTGGCGGTGACGACCGTGGGCCGCGTTCCGGCCGCGCCGCCTGCGGACCAGCTCGCCCCGGCGGCGTACGACGGGGAGCTTGGCGGTGTCCGCGGACGGCAGGGGTACGACATCCAGACCAGCCTCGGGCTCGGGCGCCGACCGCACGAGGGAGCGCAGCCAGCCGCTCAGTTCCTCGAAGTCCGGGCGTTCGGTGGGGTCCTGACGCAGCAGGGACTCGACGACGGGGCGCAGCGGACCGCACTCCTCGGCGAAGGCGGGCGGCTCCCCGCACACCATCTGGACGAGCTCGGCCGCGTTCTCCTCGGGGTAGGGGGCGTGGCCCTGGACGGCGCGGTAGAGCAGCGCGCCCAGTGCCCAGAGGTCGGTGGCGGGCCCGATCGGCGGTGCCAGCCGCCAGTTCTCGTGGACGGGGCCGGCCTGCTCGGGCGCCCAGCGCTCGGTGACCGCGCCGACCACGGCGATCCGGGTCTGCCGGGCGCGCTCGGCGGCGAGCGGGGTGGCGGGGCCCCGGTAGACGGAGTCCGTGCGGTCGCTCGCGGCCCGCTCGTCCCAGCGGCCCGGCTGCTGCTGGTGACCCGGGCGGTGCGCGGGCAGCGCCGGGGAGTCGCCGTGGCGCCGGGCGTCGGCGCGCAGCGCGTCCTCGCCCGAACCTCCGGCGGGGACGGGGCGGCCGGAACCGGGGCCGTCGCTCCAGGAACCGGTGAGATGCAGCCGCCGCGGGGGCGGGTAGCCATCGTCGCCGTCGTCGTGGCCGTCGTTGCCGTAACCGCCGTCGGCGTCGTCCACGTCGTCGTAGGGATCCGCTGCGTGGGGGGCTTTGGCGTACGGGTCCTTGGTGTACGGGTCGTCGGTGGCGCGGCTCCAAGGGGCGGGCGGCCGGGGACGGCCGTGGTCCGGGTCGGACGGGTCCGCGTCCTGCGGCCGTGCGGGTCGCTGCACCGGCAGGCTTCCGGTGTCCCCCGCGTCGCCCGCCCCGGCGCGCCGCCGGTCCTCGCCGACGCGTGTGGCGGCTCGGGCGCCCTCGCGGTAGGCGGTGATCGCACCGGTGCGCTCGGCCCGCAGCTGCGCGGCGTCTCCGGGGCCTCCGTGGGGGGCGTCGGGCGTATCGGAGCCGTCGCCTTCGCCGTGCGGGTCGCCGTACGGGTCGTCGTCCGCGTACGGATCGTCATCGCCACGAGGGGCGTCGGCCCCCCGGCCCGTCTCGATCGCCGCCGGGCCGCGTGAGGCCGGCACCTCGACCGGAGGGGCGGGCAGGGGCGGCAGGACGGGCGGGGGCGGCGCGTAGGCGTCGGCGGGCCCCGTACCGAGCGCCGGGCGGCCGAACCCGTCCGCGTATCCGTAGTCGTCCTCGTGGCCGTAGTCGTCCTCGCGGCCGTATCCGCCCCGGCTCTCGTATCCGCCCCGGCCCTCGTCCTCGTCCTCGTCGGGCTGCGGTGTCGTCACATACCCGCAGAGCGCCTCCTCCGCCGCCCCGGCCGCCAGACCGGTCAGCACGACCCGCCCGTCGTCACAGATCAGCACCGTGCGGACGGTGATGTTCCGGTGGGTCCAGCCATGGGCGTGCAGCACGCGCAGCGCGGTCAGCACGTCGGAGCCGATCTCGGCGGCCCGGAAGGGATTGAGCGGGCGTTCCGCGAGCAGCGAGGCGAGCGGGCGGGCCTCGACGAGTTCGCTCACGATCCAGAGCGAACCCTCCTCGGCGAACACGTCGAAGACCTGGCCGAGCCTGGGGTGGTCAGGCACCCGGGCCGCCGCCTGCGCCGCTTCCACGGCGCGCCGGACCGCCGGGTCGGCGGGCATCCGCACGGCCCGCCCGGTGGCCCGCCGGGCCGCCGGGGCCAGGTCCTCGGCGTCGAGCACCTCGGCGTCCACCACCTCGGGCAACGGCACCTGCCGGACCAGGACTTCCTGACCGCTATATGTGTCGAATGCCCGGGTCTCGATCGTTTCGTACTCATCACTCGGAGGCAGCGGAAGGCGGTAGCGGTCGGCAAGTACCCGACCCGCATAGTCGTCCACGACGCCTCCCCAGAGCGCGCTGTCCCCCCGGCCACGAAAGACCGGATCAATCCATCAATTGCGGTCACTCACCGTGCAATTGATCCACCGTCTCCGGCTGCGTACGGTCTTCAGGCTCTCACGATACGTGGCAAGTGCCGGCCACGCGGCCGGGTCGGCGCATCCCGGCCCCCTCCACCCACGGATCAGCCGGTGGGTCTGAACGTTCAGTCGATGGGCTTGAACGTGTCGAACGCGGTCTTGCGCAGCGTCCGGCACTCCTTGCTGTCCCACTCGTCGGCCTTGCAGCTGATCATGATCGCGTAGCCGTGCTTGCCGTCGACTTTGAAGCCCCGGTTGATCACGTGGACCCGCTGGCCGTACTGGGTGCGCTCGAACTGCCAGTCGGCGACGGTCGGGTAGCCGTTGTACTGGACCTTGTTGATACCGAGATGGTGGTAGCCGTTGCTGCTGGCGGCGACGGCGGCCTTCGCCGCGTTCCAGGCGGCGGCCGCGTCCCCGCCGGGCGAATCGGTGTAGTCGACCTGGATACGGGGGAAGCCGCCGCTGACGTTGTAGATGCCGCCGGAGTTGTCGCCCGCCGGCTTGTCGAAGCGGAAGTCCTCCGGCATGGCCATCTTGAAGTGGAATTGCTTGTTCGTGATCATCCGGAATCCGGCGGGCAGCGCGTCCTGTGGCTTGTCGCCCTTCGAGCCGCCGGACTCCTTGTCCGTCTTGTCCTTGTCCTTGCCTTCGCCCTGTCCCTGGCCCTGATTGCCGTTCTGGTCCTGGTCCTTGCCGCTGCCACTGCCGCTGTCGGTGTCCGTGGAGCCGCCGGTAGCCGTCGAGGGCCCGGCCGAGGTGGACTTGTCGCCCTTGCCCTTGGAGCCGCCCGCGTCGTTCTTGTCGTCCCCGCCGAGCGTGAGCGCGAGGACCGTGCCGAGCACGGCGAGCACGATCACGGCGGCGATGATCGCCAGGGTGCGGCGCGGCACCACGTCCGTGATGGACGCCCGGGGCGGGGTGGCAGGGGACGTGGCCGGGCGCGGCGACGGTACGGCGGCGGTGGCCGCAGGCTTGGCCGGTTTGGCGGGGGTGCCCACTCCGGCCGCCGAGGGGGAGACCGACGGGGGAGCCGAGGGCGGAGGCGGCGTGGTGGTCGCCGCCGCGGCCGCGGCGGCCGGTGCCGTCTTCGCGTTCCGTACGGAGCGCAGGGCGCCCCGCAGCCGGTCCCGCGCGCCCTCGCCCTGTTCCGCGGGGGCCGGCTTCGTCTTGCCACGGGGTTCGTCGGTCTTCCCGGGCAGCGCCATGACCTGGGTGGCGTCGGCGGGCGGCACCACCACCGGGTCCGGCTTCTCGGGGGCGTGGATCACATCGTTGAGCAGGGCACGGGCGCCCGCCTCGTCGAGCCGCTGCTCGGGATCCTTGGCGAGCAGGCCGTATATGACCTCCTCCAGCGGACCGGCGTTCTTCGGCGGGTCGAGCGGCTCGGTCATCACCGCGGTCAGGGTGGCGATGGCCGATCCCTTGTCGTACGGCGGGGAGCCCTCGGTGCTGGCGTACAGCAGTCCGCCGAGCGACCAGAGGTCGGCGGGCGGCCCCGGCTTGTGACCGCGGGCGCGCTCGGGCGAGATGTACGAGGGGGCGCCGACGAGCATGCCCGTGGAGGTGACCGACGGGTCGCCCTCGACCTGGGCGATACCGAAGTCGGTCAGCACGACCCGGCCGTCCTCGGCGATCAGCACGTTGGACGGCTTCACGTCGCGGTGCAGGATGCCCTCGCTGTGCGCCGCGCGCAGCACGTCGAGGATGGCGAGGCCGACCTCGGCGGCGCGCTTCGGCGTCAGCACACCGTCCTCGCGCACGGCTTCGGCGAGGGACTTGCCCTCGATGAGCTCCATCACGATCCACGGCCGGTCGTCCTCGTCGACCACGTCGTAGACCGTCACCGCGCCGTTGTTGCGGATCCTGGCGATCGCCTTCGCCTCGCGCAGCGTGCGCGTGATGAGCCGGCGCTTCTCGTCCTCGTCGATGGCCGAGGGGAACCGCAGTTCCTTGACCGCGACCGTGCGGCCCAGCGTCTCGTCGACGGCACGCCAGACCGTGCCCATGCCGCCCCGGCCGAGCACCTCCCCGAGCCGGTACCGCCCCGCAAGGAGACGTCCGTCCTTGTCCCGTTGGGGCTCCCGTGCCTGCTCCGCCTCCGACATGCGTCCCCTCTGCGATCAACCCGCCCTGGCAGAGCGTTCATTGTCCCTCACCCCGGCACCGGTCATGGTGCCGGGTCCACGGGCCCGCCATGATGTGCCCCGAGGAAGGGAATCCCCGCCATGCCAATACTCAGGGCGCTGTTCGCCGCCCCGTTGCTGCTGGCGCTGCTCGGCCTGGCAACAGTGCCCCTGCCCAGCGAACCACACCTCACCCCCGCGGCCACCTACCTCCCCCGGCTCGTCGCCGAAGGCCGTGCGCCCACGGCGGCGCTGCTGGCCCGTCGTTCCTCCACCGCACCGTACGACACCTACCGCTCGACAGGTCCCGGAATCCGGCGGGCGGACCGGTTCCGGGCGGGCAGCATCACCAAGACGTTCGTCGCCACGGTCGTGCTCCAACTCGCCCGGGAACGGCGGCTGCACCTGACGGACACGGTCGAACGACTGCTGCCGGGACTGGTGCGCGGCAACGGCAACGACGGCCGCCGCATCACCCTGCGCGCCCTGCTCAGCCACACCAGCGGCCTCTACGACTACACCGCCGATCCATCCGCCCGCCCCCTCTCGGCCGTCGCGGCGGTCCGTGTCGCCCTGGCCCACCGTCCGACGAACTCCCCCGGCCGCTACGCCTACTCCAACACCAATTACGCCGTACTCGGACTCGTCGTCCAACGGGTCACCGGACACGGCTACGCCACCGAGATCCGCAACCGCCTCATCACCCCCCTCCACCTCACCGGCACCTCCCTCCCGGGTGCCCGCACCGCCCTGCCCTCCCCGCACGGCCGCGCCTACACCCGCGATCCGGCCGACGGCAGCCTGCGCGACGTCACCGCGCTGGACCCCCGCACGGCGGGCGCGGCCGGCGAGCTGATCTCCACGCTCGACGATCTGAACCGCTTCTACGCGGCCCTGCTGGGCGGCCGTCTCCTCGCGCCCGCCCAGCAGGCGGTCCTGCTGAACACCCGGGCCGCACACGGCGTCTACGGACTGGGCATCTATCCGGAGAAGCTCTCCTGCGGCACCACCGTCTGGGGGCACAACGGCCGCATAGCGGGCAGTTACGTCCGTACCGCCGCAACGCGCGACGGACGGCACACCCTGACGTACCGCGTCGACACGGACACACCGGCCCATGCGGAGACCCTCGAACCCGCACTGCTCGAAGCGGAGTTCTGTGACCGGCCGCAGAGCCCGCGGAGCTCCTGAGGACTGTTCCGTAATCCCTGGCGGGTGTGCGGGAACAGCCCTCAGATCGGCACGATGTCCGGTGCCCCGAGCCGCGCCGCGTCCGCCGTGAGGTCGTCCGGCTGGCGCTGCGACTCCCGCTCCGCCTGCACCCGCTTCTCGTAGTGCTCGACCTCCCGGTCGATCTGGTCCTCGTCCCAGCCCAGCACCGGCGCCATCAGCTCGGCGCAGAGCCGGGCACTGCGCGTGCCCCGGTCGAAGGTCTCGATGGAGATCCGGGTCCGGCGGGTCAGTACGTCGTCGAGATGGCGGGCCCCCTCGTGCGAGGCGGCGTAGAGGATCTCGGCCTTCAGATAGTCGTCGGCCGAGGGCAGCGGCTCCCCCAGCACCGGATCGGCGAGGATCAGCTCGAGGATCTGCTCGGTCGCCGAGCCGTACCGATTGAGCAGGTGCTCCACCCGGGCGACATGGAGCCCGGATCTGGCCGCGATCCTCGCCCTGGCGTTCCACATCGCCGGGTATCCCTCCGCCCCCAGCAGCGGGATCTCCTCGGTGACACAGGCCGCCACCCGCTGGTCCAGGCCGTGCACCGCTTCGTCCACGGCGTCCTTGGCCATCACCCGGTACGTCGTGTACTTGCCGCCCGCCACCACCACGAGGCCCGGCAGCGGATGCGCCACCGTGTGCTCGCGCGAGAGCTTGCTGGTCGCGTCGGACTCACCGGCGAGCAGCGGCCGCAGCCCGGCGTAGACGCCCTGGACGTCATCCCGGCTCAGGGGCGTGGCGAGGACCGAATTGACGTGTTCGAGCAGGTAGTCGATGTCGGCGCTGGACGCCGCCGGGTGCGCCTTGTCCAGGTCCCAGTCGGTGTCCGTGGTCCCGATGATCCAGTGCCGCCCCCACGGGATGACGAAGAGGACGGACTTCTCGGTCCGCAGGATCAGGCCGGTCGAGGAGTGGATGCGGTCCTTGGGGACGACCAGGTGAATGCCCTTGGACGCCCGGACGTGGAACTGCCCGCGCTCCCCGATCAGCGCCTGGGTGTCGTCCGTCCAGACCCCGGTGGCGTTGACCACCTGCTTGGCCCTGACCTCGTACTCCCCGCCCGCCTCGACGTCCTCCACCCGGACGCCGACGACCCGCTCCCCCTCCCGGAGGAAGCCGATCACCCGCGCACGGTTGGCCACATGCGCGCCGTAACCGGCGGCGGTGCGCACCAGGGTCGCCACATAGCGGGCGTCGTCCATCTGTGCGTCGTAGTACTGCAACGCCCCGACCAGGGCGTCCTTTCTCAGCGCCGGGGCGACGCGCAGGGCATGGCGGCGGGAGAGATGGCGGTGCACGGGCAGGCCTCGGCCATGGCCCGACGACACCGACATCGCGTCGTAGAGCGCCACGCCGGAGCCGGCGTAGAGCCGCTCCCAGCCCTTGTGCTGCAACGGGTAGAGGAACGGCACCGGCTTCACCAGGTGCGGGGCCAGCCGCTCCAGGAGCAGCCCGCGCTCCTTCAGCGCCTCGCGGACGAGCGCGAAGTCGAGCATCTCCAGATACCGCAGCCCGCCGTGGATCAGCTTGCTCGACCTGCTCGATGTGCCCGACGCCCAGTCGCGGGCTTCGACCAGCCCGGTCGAGAGTCCTCTCGTCGCCGCGTCCAGCGCCGTGCCGGCGCCGACCACGCCCGCTCCCACGACCAGCACGTCCAGTTCGCGCTCGGCCATCGCGGCCAGCGCCTCGGCGCGCTCCGCAGGTCCCAGTGTCGCTGTCCTCACTGCTGCCTCCCGGGTAGATCGGGGTGGTCCGGCACGGGGACGCGACCCGGCCCGGCGGCCGGGGCGGCCCGCGCCCACCCCTCGATTCTGTCCGGCGTCCACGACTTCGGCCACCGCCTGTGGACAACACCAGCACCGCGGGAGGCGCGCAATGCGACATATAGGTCATATATAAGCCTAGTGTGACATTGCGCTGTCCACAGCGGTTGCGCTTTCTGCCCTCATGGTCATAGTCCGACCGGGAAGGACGGCCCATCCACATGCCCGCAGACCTCGCAGTCATCGGACTCGGCCACCTCGGCCTGCCCCTCGCCCAAGCCGCCGTGGCCGCGGGCGTGCAGACCGTCGGCTACGACACCGACCCACGCGCCTGCACGGAACTCTCCGCCGGCCGCACCCCCGTCGAGGGATCGCTCACCGCCTCGGAGATCCGCCGGATGCTCTCGGGGGGCTTCCGGCCCACCACCAACCCGGCCGAACTGGGCCGGGTCCGTACCGCGGTGATCTGCGCGCCCGCCCCCCTCGGCGCCGACCGCACCATCGACCTCACCGCCGTCGGCGAAGCGGCCCGCGCACTCGCCGCCCGGCTGCGCCCGCACACCACCGTGCTGCTGGAATCCGCCGTACCGCCCGGCACCACCGAGAACTACCTGCTGCCGCTGCTCGAAGAGGGCTCGGGGCTGCGCGCCGGCCGCGACTTCCACCTGGCCTGCTCCCCCAGCCGCCTCGACCCCGGCAACCGGACCCACGTCCACGCCAACACCCCCAAGGTCATCGGCGGCCTCACCCCCGCCTGCACCGAATCCGCCGCCGCCTTCTACGGCCGGCTCACCGACAAGGTCGTACGGGCGCGCGGACCGCGCGAGGCCGAGATGACCAAGGTCCTGGAGACCAACTTCCGGCACGTCAACATCGCCCTGGTCAACGAGATGGCGGTGCTCTGCCACGACCTCGGCGTCGACCTGTGGGACGTCATCCGCTGCGCCGAGACCAAGCCCTTCGGCTTCCAGCCGTTCCGCCCCGGCCCCGGCGTCGGCGGCCACGGCGCACCCGTCGACCCGGGCTACCTCCCGTACAACAGCCGCACCCCCGGCCACCCCCTGCGGATGGTCTCGCTCGCCCAGGAGATCAACGGCCGGATGCCGCAGTACGTGATCCAGCGCTGCGCCACCCTGCTGAACGAGCACGGCAAGTCCGTCCGCGGCGCCCGGGTACTGCTGCTCGGGGTCACCTACAAGCCCGACCTCGCCGACCAGGAGGGCTCCCCAGCCCGGGAGATCGCGACCCGCCTGATGGACATGGGTGCCCAGATCGGCTACCACGACCCGCACGTCCTGGACTGGCGGGTACGCGAGCTCCCGGTCCCGCGCGCCGACTCGCTGTACGAGGCGGCCTCCAGCGCCGACCTGACGGTGCTGCTCCAGCACCACCGGACGTACGACCTCCAGGGCCTCGCCGTGAAGGCCCAGCTCCTCCTGGACACCCGGGGCGTCACTCCGGCAGGCGCGGCACACCGTCTCTGACTGCTACAGTGCGGCCCCGCTGCGTACATCCGTGCCAGCTTTCGCGCCTTCGGGGGAACCGTATGACTCAGCCGCCACCGCCACAGGACAGCAACCCGTACGCCCAGCAGCAGCCCCCGCAGGGCCAGCCCTACGCCCCCTACCCCCAGCAGCAGGGCGCCCCCCAGCCCATGGGCTTCCCGCCCCCGCCGGCCGGCCGCAGCGGCAACGTCGGCCTGGCCGTGCTCGCCGCCGTGGTCGTCGCCCTCGTACTCGCCGGAATCTACGGCGCGATCATGAAGGCCACCGAGCACGAGATCGGCTACGCGGCCGTGGCCGTCGGCGCCGTCGTCGGCTTCGCCGCGGGCAAGATCGGCGGCCGCAACCAGGCGCTGCCCTTCATCTGCGCCGTGATCTCCCTGGTCGCGGTGTACGCGGGTCAGATCTCCGGCTACGCGATGTCGTTCGCGGACTACGCGAATGTCTCGTTCTTCACGATACTCACGGACCGCTTCGACATCGTCAACGAGGCGTGGAAGTCGAACGCTGACGTCCTGACCTACGTATTCATGGCGATCGGCGCGATCGCGGCGTTCAGCAGCTCGAAGAAGGCCGCACTGTAGTCCCGGACTTGGTGCAGACAGAGGTGGGCCCCGCCGATTCGGCGGGGCCCACCTCTGTCTGCACCTTCCGTCGAAGGCGCAATTACTACACCGAGTGCTTGTAGCGATACCCAATCGCCTTGCGTGCCGTGCCCTTACCCACGTAGCTGCCGTCGAGCTTGCTGTAGATCTTGAAGGAGTACGACTTGTAGAGCGGGTACGCCTTCAGCGTCCCGAACTTGCCCTTCGGAACGTTCCAGCTTCCCGACATGCTCTTCGTGCGGGACTTCGTGACGTCGAACCCGACAGCACCCGAGACGGCCCCCGCAGTTACCGTGACCGTCGAGCTCTTGGTGTTGCTCACCGTCTCGATGGAAGTCAGCGTGAGCGTCATGGGCCCCCGCCCCTGAACGATGGCGATGGTCTTCTTCCCCTGGACCACACCCTCGTACTTGACGTTCTTGAGCTTGCAGTAGACGAAGTGCCCCTTCATGCTCAGGCAAGCCCGCTTGCTGACGGCCTGGGCTTCACCAGCCGTGCCCATCGTCGCAACGAACACAGCAAGAACGGTAGTTGCAGCGCCCATACCTCGGGCGACAGTCGATTTTGTGAATCGCAAAGCTTCCCCCTCGTCGTGGCTGCCGGTCAGAGCAGCACCCCCGACGCTAGTCCAGCTCGCGGCTCCGCACACGACTCTCCCACCCGAATTGAGCGAGATCTGAGCTCCGTCACAACACTGGCGAGCGGGGAACCACCTCCCAAGGCACGCACGTGATGGGGGCCCCACCGATCCGGTGGGGCCCCCATCACGTCCTGAAACGACACAGCCCGCTACGACACAGCGTCAGCGGCGGTGCTGCGAGTCCGCCACCGTGACCTCGACGCGCTGGAACTCCTTGAGGTCGCTGTACCCCGTCGTCGCCATCGCCCGGCGCAGCGCGCCGAAGATGTTCATCGAGCCGTCGGGGGTGTGCGAAGGACCGGTCAGGACCTCCTCGGTGGTGCCGACCGAGCCCAGGTCCACCAGCTTGCCGCGCGGCACGTCCTCGTGGACGGCCTCCATGCCCCAGTGCCGGCCGCGGCCCGGCGCGTCCGTCGCACGGGCCAGCGGGGAGCCCATCATCACGGCGTCCGCACCGCAGGCGATGGCCTTCGGCAGGTCGCCGGACCAGCCGACGCCGCCGTCCGCGATCACGTGCACGTACCGGCCGCCGGACTCGTCCATGTAGTCACGGCGGGCGCCGGCCACATCGGCGACCGCGGTCGCCATCGGGACCTGGATGCCGAAGACGTTGCGCGTGGTGTGCGCGGCGCCGCCGCCGAAGCCGACGAGGACACCGGCCGCACCGGTACGCATCAGGTGCAGGGCGGCGGTGTACGTGGCGCAGCCGCCGACGATCACCGGGACGTCCAGCTCGTAGATGAACTGCTTGAGGTTGAGCGGTTCGGCGGCACCCGAGACGTGCTCGGCCGAGACCGTCGTACCGCGGATGACGAAGATGTCCACGCCCGCGTCGACGACGGCCTTGGAGAACTGCGCGGTGCGCTGCGGGGAGAGCGCGGCGGCGGTGACGACACCGGAGTCGCGCACCTCCTTGATGCGCTGCCCGATCAGCTCCTCCTGGATCGGCGCGGAGTAGATCTCCTGGAGGCGGCGGGTGGCCGACTCGACGGGCATCTCGGCGATCTCGTCGAGCAGCGGTTGCGGGTCGGCGTGCCGGGTCCACAGGCCCTCGAGGTTGAGGACGCCCAGGCCGCCGAGCTCACCGATGCGGATCGCGGTCTGCGGGGAGACCACCGAGTCCATGGGAGCGGCCAGGAACGGCAGCTCGAAACGGTAGGCGTCGATCTGCCAGGCGATCGAGACCTCCTTCGGGTCACGGGTACGACGGCTCGGAACGACGGCGATGTCGTCGAATGCGTACGCCCGGCGGCCGCGCTTGCCGCGCCCGATCTCGATCTCAGTCACGATGATGTGGCCTTTCCCTCTACGTCTGCGCTGTCCAGTATCCCCGACACACGGCTGAGGGGCGGTTCCGGGAACCCCGGTCCGCCCCTCAGCTGCGTGAATGCGTTACTTCCTGCTGTAGTTCGGTGCCTCGACCGTCATCTGGATGTCGTGCGGGTGGCTCTCCTTGAGCCCCGCGGACGTGATGCGGACGAAGCGGCCCTTGGTCTCCATCTCGTCGATGGTGGCGGCGCCCACGTAGCCCATGGTCTGGCGAAGGCCGCCGACGAGCTGGTGCAGCACGTTGGCCAGCGGGCCGCGGTAGGCAACCTGGCCCTCGATGCCCTCGGGCACCAGCTTGTCGTCCGAGGCCACGTCGGCCTGGAAGTAGCGGTCCTTGGAGTACGAACGGCCCTGCCCGCGGGACTGCATCGCCCCGAGGGAGCCCATGCCGCGGTACGACTTGAACTGCTTGCCGTTGATGAAGAGGAGCTCGCCGGGCGACTCCTCGCAGCCCGCGAGGAGGCTACCCAGCATGACCGTGTCGGCACCGGCGGCGAGCGCCT
The DNA here is from genome assembly GCF_045040875.1 of Streptomyces sp. NBC_00012. Lineage (NCBI taxonomy): Bacteria > Bacillati > Actinomycetota > Actinomycetes > Kitasatosporales > Streptomycetaceae > Streptomyces > Streptomyces sp. NBC_00012. The sequence continues at coordinate 3,579,963 of NZ_CP108309.1, forward strand.
TGCCGATGTCGCCGGAGTACTGCAGACCGCCGTCCCCGATGACCGGGACGCCGGCCGCACGGGCGGCGAGGGCGGCCTCGTAGATCGCGGTGACCTGCGGGACACCGATGCCGGCGACCACACGCGTGGTGCAGATGGAGCCGGGGCCCACACCGACCTTGACGCCGTCGACACCGGCGTCGATCAGGGCCTGCGCGCCGTCACGCGTCGCGACGTTGCCGCCGATGACGTCGACGCCGACACTGGACTTGATCTTCGCCATCCAGTTCAGCGCGTTGCTGTTGTGTCCGTGCGAGGTGTCGACGATGAGGAAGTCCACGCCCGCCCCGGCCAGTGCCTGCGCGCGCTCCAGGGCCTCGGGGCTGGCGCCGACGGCCGCGCCGACGAGGAGCCGGCCCTCGGCGTCCTTGGCCGCGTGCGGGTACTGCTCGGCCTTCACGAAGTCCTTGACCGTGATGAGGCCCTTGAGCACGCCCGCGTCGTCGACCAGCGGAAGCTTCTCGATCTTGTGGCGGCGCAGCAGCTCCATGGCGTCGACGCCGGAGATGCCGACCTTGCCGGTCACGAGCGGCATCGGCGTCATGACCTCGCGCACCTGGCGGGTGCGGTCGGACTCGAACGCCATGTCGCGGTTGGTGACGATGCCGAGCAGCTTGCCCGCCGGGTCGGTCACCGGGACACCGCTGATGCGGAACTTGGCACACAGCGCGTCGGCCTCGGCCAGCGTCGCGTCCGGGTGCACGGTGATCGGGTCGGTCACCATGCCGGACTCGGAGCGCTTCACGAGGTCGACCTGGTTGACCTGGTCCTCGATGGACAGGTTGCGGTGCAGCACACCGACACCGCCCTGCCGCGCCATGGCAATGGCCATGCGGGACTCGGTGACCTTGTCCATCGCCGCGGAGAGCAGCGGAATGTTCACGCGTACGTTGCGGGAGATGCGGGACGAGGTGTCGACTGCGTTGGGCAGCACTTCGGATGCGCCGGGCAGCAGCAGCACGTCGTCGTATGTCAGCCCGAGCGTCGCGAATTTCTCGGGCACTCCGTCGACGTTTGCAGTCATGACACCTTCCCCAAATGGCCTTGATCGGTGCGGATGTCCATGCTAACGGCCTCCGGGGGTGTCTCATTCCACGATCAAGATCACCTAGAGGTTCTGTAGCTTCGTACGGAACCTCGCGTACGGGCCGGACCGCGCCCGTTCACTGTTCCGCGAGCGCTCGCAGCCTGCTCAGGGCCCGGTGCTGGGCGACCCGGACCGCGCCCGGCGACATGCCCAGCATCTGTCCGGTCTCCTCGGCGGTGAGCCCCACGGCGACCCGCAGGACGAGCAGTTCGCGCTGGTTCTCCGGGAGGTTGGCCAGGAGCTTCTTCGCCCAGGCGGCATCGCTGCTGAGCAGGGCACGCTCCTCGGGCCCGAGCGAATCGTCCGGCCGCTCGGGCATCTCGTCGGACGGCACGGCCGTCGATCCCGGGTGCCGCATGGCGGCCCGCTGGAGATCGGCGACCTTGTGGCCCGCGATGGCGAACACGAAGGCCTCGAAGGGCCTGCCGGTGTCCTTGTAGCGCGGCAGCGCCATCAGCACCGCGACACAGACCTCCTGCGCCAGGTCCTCCACGAAGTGGCGAGCATCACCGGGCAGCCGGTTCAGCCGCGACCTGCAGTAACGCAGCGCGAGGGGGTGGACATGGGCCAGCAGATCATGGGTGGCCTGCGCGTCGCCCTCGACGGCACGGTGCACCAGGGCACCGATCGCCGTCGTCTCGTCGTCGCGCATCGGACCATGGTGCCCCGGAGCCGCACCATCCGTGCCGCCGCGTCCGTAGTTGTGCACCGAAGCGTTATGAGCGGGTGCGCCGGAAGTCATGTCCTGCGCCCTCCCCTTCCGCTCGACCGAATCGTTCCCGAGGAACTCCACATCTCAAGGATGCGGCATCGGCCGGGAAGCGTCACATAGCGTCGGCGCGACGGGCTCCGCCGATGGGGCGGAACCCGTCCCGCGCACGTCGGCCACGTCGCCCCGTCCGCCGCTGCGCGGACGGGGAGTCCATCGACTGCCGGCCACGGCCGGACCTCAGCGGACCAGGCCCCAGCGGAAGCCGAGCGCCACGGCGTGTGCCCGGTCCGAGGCGCCGAGTTTCTTGAACAGACGCCTGGCGTGCGTCTTCACCGTGTCCTCTGAGAGGAACAGCTCACGGCCGATCTCGGCGTTCGAACGGCCGTGGCTCATTCCTTCGAGCACCTGGATCTCACGTGCGGTGAGCGTCGGCGCAGCACCCATCTCGGCCGACCGCAGCCGACGCGGGGCGAGCCGCCACGTCGGATCGGCCAGCGCCTGGGTGACGGTGGCGCGCAGCTCCGCGCGGGAGGCGTCCTTGTGCAGATAGCCGCGGGCACCGGCGGCGACCGCGAGCGCGACACCGTCCAGGTCCTCGGCGACGGTCAGCATGATGATCCTGGCGCCGGGGTCGGCGGAGAGCAGCCGCCGGACCGTCTCCACACCCCCGAGACCGGGCATGCGTACGTCCATCAGAATCAGATCCGAACGATCGGCGCCCCAGCGGCGGAGGACTTCCTCGCCGTTGGCCGCCGTCGTCACCCGCTCCACGCCGGGCACGGTCGCGACCGCGCGACGAAGCGCTTCTCGGGCAAGCGGGGAGTCGTCGCAGACGAGGACGGATGTCATGACCGTCCTCCGAAGCTGATGCGCGTCACCTTGAGCCTCCAGGCTGTTACAAGTCGTCACCTGTGCGGTTGACACTCTCGGACACCTGCCCGATCGCATTTTTCGTCAACCGCCTCCGCCCTCTCAACGATGGTCACTCGAAAGAGTTACGGGTCGGGGAATCGAGTTCGGCACTCTACGTGAGGGGCCGCACACGGAGGAGAGCGACGCGGATCATCCAATCGTCAACCGAAACTTCACATGAAGGTATGCCCCATTTAGCGGGTTTTCTTCCCTTTTACTGGTTTCTATGGCTAGATTCGCAATCAGTCATATTTACATCTACTTACACCGTAGATGTACGGTCGTGGGCACGGTCGATGACGGACGACAACGACGTTTCCGACTCAGCATGGTTTCGAGGGGACAAGCAATGGCAGATTTCTCCCGCCTACCCGGACCCAACGCCGACCTCTGGGACTGGCAGCTGCTGGCGGCCTGCCGCGGGGTGGACAGCTCGCTGTTCTTCCACCCGGAGGGTGAGCGCGGGGCGGCACGGAGCGCCCGCGAGAACTCGGCGAAAGAGGTCTGCATGCGATGCCCGGTACGCGCCGAGTGCGCGGCACACGCCCTGGCGGTGCGAGAGCCCTACGGAGTGTGGGGCGGGCTGACCGAGGACGAACGCGAGGAGCTCATGGGACGGGCCCGCAGCCGGCTGATCGCGGCCGCGGCACCGTCGGGCGTTCCGGGGCACGGCTGATCCCGCCACACCCGCACAGACAAAAGAGAATCGTTTCCGCGCTGAGGGTGCGACGCACCCGGCCACCGACTGGGGGCCGGGGCACAGGCAGGCTCCTCAGCGGGCGGCCGCCAAGGACAGCCGGTCCAGGGTGGCCGCCACCGCCGGGACCTGGGCCAGGTCGGGCAGGGTCAGCGCGACGATCTCGCGCTCGATGGCCGGCTCCACCGTCACGGTGCGTGCCCCCTTGGGGCGTACCGACTCGATGGCCAGCTCCGGCAGTACGGCGACCCCGAGTCCGGCGCCGACGAGGCCGACCACCGCCGGGTAGTCGTCGGTGGCGAAGTCGATCCGGGGGGTGAAGCCCGACGCCTCGCAGACCTCCACGAGCTGGCGGCGGCAGCGCGGGCAGCCCGCGATCCAGGACTCCTCGGCGAGCTCGGCGATGCCCACCTCGGCGGAACGCGACAGCCGGTGCCCCTCGGGGACCAGGCCGATCAGCCGGTCGGTGAGCAGCGGGCGCACCACCAGGTCGTCCCATTCGGCGCCGGAGGCTCCGTAGCGGAACGCCAGCGCGATGTCGCAGTCGCCCTCGCGCAGCATCTCGACCGAGCGCGGCGGCTCGGCCTCCACCAGCGAGACCCGGGTGCCGGGGTGGGCGACGCGCAGTGCGGCGAGGGCGCCGGGGACCAGCGTGGAGCTGCCGCTGGGGAACGAGACGAGCCGGACCCGGCCGGCCCGCAGCCCGGCGATGGCGGCGACCTCCTCCTCGGCGGCGGTGAGACCGGCGAGGATGCCGGCGGCGTGCCGGACGAGGGCCTCGCCGGCCTGGGTGAGCCGCATCTCGCGTCCGGTACGGATCAGCAGCGTGGTGCCCGCCGAAGCCTCCAGGGCCTTCATCTGCTGGCTGACCGCGGGCTGGGTGCAGCCCAGTTCGCGGGCGGCGGCGGAGAACGAGCCGGTGGCGGCCACGGCACGCAGGACACGGAGATGACGGGCTTCGATCACCCTTCAACCATAAGCGGCTCTTGGGTCGGGTGCGAATAATTGCTGCACATCTTTGAGCGTGGACTGGTTAGCGTTGTCGGTATGAAGTCCATGGAACCGACCGGGCCGATGCGGCTGCTGACCGTGAACACGGGGCGCCCGAAGGCCGTCCCCTACACCGACGCCCCCGCCGGCGTGACCGGCATCGACAAGCGGCCGGCCGATGGGCCGGTACGGGTCGCCGACCCCGGACCCAAGGGCACCGGCGGCAGCGGTCTGGCCGGGGACTCGGTGTGCGATCTGCGCCATCACGGCGGCTCCGACCAGGCGGTGTACGCCTTCGCCCGCGAGGAGCTCGACGCGTGGGAGCGGGAGCTCGGGCACCCGCTGGCCAACGGCGCGTTCGGCGAGAACCTGACGACCCGTGGGGTCGATGTGAGCGGCGCGAGGATCGGCGAGCGCTGGCGGATCGGCGCCGGCCTGGTGCTGGAGGTCACGTCGGGCCGGATTCCGTGCCGCACGTTCGCCGGTCATGTCGGCGAGGAGCGCTGGGTCAAGCGGTTCACGCAGGCCGCGGCCCCCGGTGCCTATCTGCGGGTGATCGAGCCGGGGGAGATCCGGGCCGGGGATCCGGTCGAGATCGTGCACCGCCCGGATCACGACGTCACCGTGCAGATGGAGTTCCTGGCCTCGACGACGCGACGGGACCTGCTGCCGGAGCTGCTCTCGGCCGGGGACGCGCTGCATCCCGGGACGCTGCGTGCCGTTCGGAAGTACGTCGGGAAGTCGGCGGCGGACAGCTGATCACGAGGTGCCGGACAAGCACTAACGTGCCGCGTATGACGACTGCACTGATTACGGGCGCGACCGCGGGGATCGGTGCCGCCTTCGCGCGGCGGCTCGCGGCGGACGGGCACAACCTGGTGCTGGTGGCGCGCGACACGGAGCGGCTGCGCGAGCAGGCGACGGAGCTGCACGACCGGCACGGCATCGAGGCCGAGGTACTGAGGGCCGATCTGTCCGAGGACGACCAGATCGCCTCGGTCGAGGACCGGTTGACGGACCGTCGCCATCCGGTCGACCTGCTGGTCAACAATGCCGGGTTCGGCAACAAGGGCCACTACCTGGACGTGCCCATGGCCGACGAGCTGAAGATGCTGAAGGTGCATTGCGAGGCGGTGCTGCGGCTGACCTCGGCGGCGGCCGCCGGGATGCGGGAGCGCGGCCGGGGCGGCGTGGTCAACGTGGCCTCGGTGGCCGCGTTCGTGCCGCGCGGGACGTACGGCGCGTCCAAGGCATGGGTCGTGCAGTTCACCCAGGGCGCGGCGAAGGACATGGCCGGTACGGGGGTTCGGCTGATGGCGCTGTGCCCCGGGTTCGTGCGGACGGAGTTCCACGAGAGGGCCGGGATGGGCACCGGCAACATCCCGGGCTGGATGTGGCTCGACGCGGACAAGCTGGTGGCGACGGCCCTGGCGGACCTGGCGCGCGGCAAGTCGCTCTCGGTCCCCGATCCCCGGTACAAGGCGCTGATGGGGGTCGTGAAGGTGACACCGCGCGGCCTGCTCGGAGGGATGACCTCCAAGACAGGCCGCAAGTACGGTCCTCAGTGAGCGGCCGGTTACCGCACCCCGGGGCCTGCGTAGGCGCCGATGTTGGGGGCGCCGGGCTTCAGTTCGTTGCCGAAGTAGTCCTTGCCGCCGTTGTTCTCGATGACGGCTCCGGCGGCGAGGGCGGGCGAGCCGGCGCCGAGCCGGAAGTCGGCCCGGAGCTTCGGGTCGGCCGTGATGCCGCCGGGGTTCGGACGGGTCATGTCGATGCCGTAGAAGGCGTTGTGGTCGAAGGAGAGCCCGGGGGTCGGGTTCTTGAAGGCGTAGCCGCCGGTGCCCTCGCTCACGAAGATGTTGTTGCGGATGGACAGTTCGTGCTGGGTGGTGGCGGGGCTGCCGGCGTCGTCCTGGACGAGGTAGCCGGGGATCTGCTCCTTGTTGTGGAAGGTGTTGTTGTAGATCTCGGTGCCCAGGATCGGGCCCCAGCAGTTCTGGACGAGGCGGGCGCCGTCATTGCTGCTGACGTTGTAGCGGGCGACCGTGCCGATGGTCTTGGCGCCGCTGTACGGGCAGATCAGCAGGAAGCCGCCCTCGTTGTCGTGGCTGTAGTTGTACTGGAAGACGGTGTTCTGGGAGGCGCCGTCGGCGTCGAAGGACATCCCGTCGTGGGTGTTGCCGCCGCCGGAGACCTCGTTGTACTCGACGGTCGTGTCGTCGGTGTTGAAGGTCCAGATGCCCGCGTTGGCGGAGGGCGAGCGGAGCTGGAAGCCGTCGACCCGGTTGTGGTCGACGCGGGCGCCGCTGGTGGTGTCGAGCTTCATGCCGTCGCCGGCCAGGGACTTGAGCGTGTTGTGGTGGATACGGACGCCGGTGCTGGGCGTCCACTCCCCCGGGTACACGTTCGGGTCCTGCTGCTGGCCGACCAGATCGCGCTTGGAGAAGGTCGACTTGAAGTAGATGCCCTCGCGGTCGACGTCCTCGATGCGGTTGTGGCCGATGTCCAGGCCGTCGTACCAGCTGGCCTTGGCCTTGCCCTCGACCGCGATGTGGATCGCGCTGGAGCCGGAGACCGTCTTGTAGTCGCCGCCGCGCACATCGTGGATGTAGAGGCCGGAGATGTCGAAGCCGCGGGCGACTCCGTAGTCGGTGAGGCGGAGGCGGACACCGTTGCGCTCGCTGCCGGGGTTGTCGGCGTTGGTGATCTCCAGCGCCTTGAGGTGCAGGTACTGGGTGTTGGCGAGCAGGACGACGTCGTGGGCGCCCGCGCCGTCGAGCCTGGCGCGGGCCGGGCCGCTGCCGTAGTCGGCGATGGTGAACGGGGCGCGGGCGGATCCGGAGCCCGTGGGGGCGAGGGTGCCGGTGCAGGTGGCGCCGCGCTTGAACAGAAGCCGGTCGCCGGGGCCGTAGGTCTGCGCGTTGGCCTCGGCGAGCGAGGTCCAGGGGTGCTTCTTGCTGCCGGTGGCACCGGCCGGGTCCGCGGCGCAGTCGACGTGGAAGGTGCGGCCGGTGGGCGCGGCCTGTGCGGCGGTCTGGCTCACGACGGTCAGGCCGCCGGCGGCGGTCAGGGCCGCGAGCGCCGCGGCGGTGAGGCGATGTCTCACAATTCCTCCGTACGAACAGTCAGGGTCGGGACGGACAGTCGGAGTGGGGCGGACAGTCGGAATGGGGCGGGGCCGAGTCCGCATCGCCGGAATCCTGGACTCGGATTGATCGAACGTCAATGGATAACGTTTGAATGATCGAAACTCCCGTCGTTCGATCACGTTGGTCTAGGGTCTTCTGTCTGGGCCAGGCCGGATCGGGGAGCGGGGTCCGGGTCACACACTGCGAGGGGACTGCTGCCGTGCGCGAGAGTGCCGCTGAACGTCATGACCGCCTGCTCGGGCTGGTACGGGAACGGGGTTCGGCCCGGGTCTCGGACCTGGCCTCACTGCTGGGGGTCTCGCCCGTCACGGCGCGCCGGGACGTGGAGGAGCTGGCCGGCCGCGGCCTGCTCGACCGGGTCCACGGATCGGTGTCCTGGCCGCAGGACGCCACCCCGGGCGCCGCCGCCGGACCCGGTTCCACGGGCAGCGGACTGGTCCTCGGCATGCTCGCGCCCTCGTCGACCTACTACTTCGCCGAGGTCATCCGCGGCGCGCACGAGGCCGCCGCCAGGGCCGGGGCCAGGCTCATCCTGCGGATCTCCGACTACCGGCCGCAGGAGGACCAGTCCCGCACCGAGGGCCTGCTCTCCGCGGGTGCCGAAGGACTGCTGGTCGCGCCCGGCTGGCAGGACCCGGGCGACCCCGCCGCGTTCGGCGGCTGGATCGCCTCGCTGCCTGTGCCGACCGTGCTGCTGGAGCGCAGGCCCACCGCGGGCTCCCCGCTGGACTGCCTGGACCGGGTCTGCTCGGACCACGCGCACGGCGTGCTGCTGGCCGTCCGCCACCTGGTGGACCTCGGGCACGGGGCGCCGCTGCTGATGGCCCGCGCGGACTCCCCGACCGCCGTCGCGGTGCGGTCCGGGTACCAGGAGGCCCTGGCCGTGCTCGGGCTGCGCGCACCGCAGGACGTGATCGATTCCGTACCGGCCGAACTCGCCCCGGACGCCTTCGAGGAGGCCGTGCGGGCGCTGCGCGAGGCGGTCCTGTCGGGGGTGGCGACGGCGGCTCTGATCCACAACGACGTGGACGCGATCCAGGTGGTGCAGCGCCTGGCCGAGCTGGGCGTGCGGGTGCCGGAGGACCTGGCGCTGATCGCCTACGACGACGAGGTGGCGGCCCTCGCGGACACCCCGCTCACGGCGGTGGCGCCGCCCAAGCGCGAGGTGGGACGGCACGCGACCGAGCTGCTGGTGGAGCGGCTGGGCCAGAGCGCGGGCGCTCCCCGGCGGCATCTGACACTGCTGCCGCAGCTGAGGGTCAGGGACTCGTGCGGGGCACGCCTCCCGTAGGCGCCGGAGCAGGCCCGCGGGCCGGCGTCCCCACGGCTCGCGTGCCCGATTCCGCAGGGTATCCCACGTACGTCCGTAGATAACTTATCTGATCTTTTTTCGATCAATCGATCTTTCGCTCTTGACTTCGGTCACGACTGGTCCAAGGATCACGGCCAACGCCAATGTCGCCGCCAGTTCAGGAGCCTCGCTGTGAGCCGCAGTCCGAGCAGAACGTCCCTCGCCGTAGTCGGCACCGCCACCGCCCTCGCCCTTCTCACGGCCTGTGGCGGCAGCGGCGACGACGACTCCGCCGCCGGAAGCGACGGCAAGCCCGTCAGCATCACCTTCTGGGGCTGGGCCAAGGGGTCCAAGGAGGTCGTTGACGCGTTCAACGCCTCGCACAAGAACATCAAGGTGGTGTACGAGGAGATCCCGTCCGGCAACGCGGGCGGTTACGCCAAGATCTCCAACGCGGTCAAGGCGGGCAACGCCCCCGACCTGGTCTCCATCGAGTACCCGCAGCTTCCGGAGTACGTCAGCCAGGGCGCGCTCCAGGACATCGGCCAGTACTTCACCGAGGACATCCGGAAGAAGCTGCTGCCGCAGGCGGTCGAGCTGACGACGCTCGGCGGCAAGAACTGGGCCGTTCCGTTCGACGCCTCGCCGCAGTCCTTCTACTACCGCAAGGACCTCTTCGAGAAGTACGGCGTCGAGGTCCCCAAGACCTGGGACGAGTTCCGCAAGGCCGCCGAGAAGGTCAAGAAGGCCGACAAGAAGGCCCGGATCGGCACCTTCTTCCCCGATGACCCGACCACCTTCCAGGCGATGGCCTGGCAGGCCGGCGCCCAGTGGTACAAGCCCGAGGGCGACACCTGGAAGGTCAGCACCGCCGACGCGGCCACCAACAAGGTCGCCGACTACTGGCAGGGTCTGCTCGACGACGACCTGATCCGCGCCAACGCCTCCTTCAGCCCCGAGTGGACCAACTCCCTCAAGAACGGCGGCACCGTCGGCTACCTCGGCGCCGCCTGGGGCGCGGGTGTCCTCAAGGGCACGCTGCCCGAGCAGAGCGGCAAGTGGGCCGTCGCCCCGATGCCCAGCTGGGACGGCAAGCCGGCCAGCGGCATGCTCGGCGGCTCCACCTTCGCGGTGACCAAGACCAGCAAGAAGGCGAAGGCCGCGGTCGAGTTCGCCACCTGGATGTCGACCACCGAGGAAGGCATCAAGGCCCGCATCGAGTCCGGCACTTCGAGCGCCTTCCCGGCCGCGGCGGCCCTGCGCCCGGTGGCCAAGAAGTCCTTCGACGCCGGCTTCTACGGCGGCGAGGACATCTACCAGGTGTTCGAGGGCGCCGCGACGTCGATCGGCCCGAACTGGAACTGGGGCCCGACGACCGGCACCACGAACACCACCATGAAGGACCAGTTCGGCAAGGTCGCGAGCGGTGGCACCACCATCAAGGACGCCGTGAAGGCCGGGCACGACGCCACGGTCGCCGAGCTGAAGAAGCGCGGTCTGAAGGTCGAGGACGCAGGCTGATGAAGCGCGCCCGGACGACCAGAGCCGCCGCCATCCTGCTGGGGCCCTTCTTCGTACTGTTCACCGTGGCCATGGTGCTGCCGATCGGTTACGCGGTCTGGCTCAGCCTGTTCACCGAGAAGCAGTCCGGACTGGGCTTCGGCGGCACCGAGACCGTCTTCAGCGGACTCGACAACTACACGGCGGCCCTGGGCGACCGGGCGTTCCGCGAGGGCTTCGGCGTACTCCTCGGATACTGCCTGTTCTACATTCCGCTGCTGCTCATCGGGGCCCTCGCCCTCGCCCTGCTGCTGGACTCCACGCTGGCCCGCGCCCGCCGGTTCTTCCAGCTCGCGCTCTTCCTGCCGCATGCCGTGCCCGGCATCATCGCCGCGCTGATCTGGGTGTACCTCTACACACCGCAGCTCAGCCCGGTGGTCAGCGCCATGGAGTCCGGCGGGATCGGCTTCGACTTCTTCTCCCCCGAAGGCGCCCTTCCCTCCATCGTCAACATCGCCCTGTGGGAGTGGCTCGGCTACAACATGGTGATCTTCTACGCCGCGTTGCAGGCGATCGACCGCTCCGTGCTCGAAGCGGCGACGGTCGACGGGGCCGGTGCCTGGCGCGTCGCGCTCAGCATCAAGGTTCCGCTGATCCGCGCCTCCGTCGTGATGGTCGCGCTGTTCACGGTCATCGGCTCGCTCCAGCTGTTCACCGAGCCGCTGATCCTCAACAAGGGGACCGGCTCAGCCGTCACCTCCACCTGGACGCCGAACATGTACGCGTACACCGCGGCCTTCGAGCGCAACGACTACGGTCTCGCCGCGGCCGCCTCCATCCTGCTGGCGCTCACGGCCGCGCTGCTGTCCTTCGTCGTCACCCGCTTCACCGGCCGGAAGGGCAAGAAAGCATGAACTCCCCCGCCTCCCGAAGCCGCTGGATGTCGAAGACCGCCGTCAACGGCTTTCTCGTGCTCGCCGTCGTCTACATGCTCTTCCCCCTCGTCTGGCTGGTCACCGCCGCCACGAAGGACACCGGCGGTCTGCTCGCGGGCAACGCCTTCTCCTTCGAGGGCTTCAACCTCGGCGAGAACCTCTCGAACCTGGCCTCCTACGGCGACGGCATCTACTTCCGCTGGTACCTCAACAGCCTGATGTACGCGGGCGGCGGGGCGATCGTCTGCTCGCTGATCTGCGTCGCCGCGGGATACGCCTTCGACAAGTACGAATTCCGGGGCAAGGAGAAGCTGTTCGCCCTGGTCCTGATGGGTGTGCTGGTGCCCACCACGGCGCTCGCCCTGCCGATGTATCTCCTGGCCTCCAAGACCGGCCTGGTCAACACCTACTGGTCCGTGCTGATCCCGGTGCTGGTCAACCCGTTCGGCGTGTATCTCGCCCGGGTGTTCAGCACCGGCTACATACCGAACGAGGCCCTGGAGGCCGCCCGTATCGACGGGGCCGGCGAGCTGCGCGTCTTCTGGTCCATCGGACTGCGCATGGTCATGCCGGGCTTCGTGACGGTCTTCCTCTTCCAGTTCACCGCGATCTGGAACAACTTCTTCCTCCCCCTCGTGATGCTCTCGGACCGCAAGCTCTTCCCGCTGAGCCTCGGTCTGTACTCCTGGAACACCAACACGCACGGCGAGCCGAGCTTCTACCCGCTCGTCGTCACCGGGTCGCTCCTCGCCGTCATCCCCCTGATCGTCGCCTTCGTCTCGCTGCAGCGGCACTGGAAGGCCGGACTGACCGCCGGCAGCGTCAAGTGACCTCACCGCGAGCCCTGAGGAGTACGAGTCCCACCATGCCCCACGCCACTGACAACCGGCCGACGGCCCTGCTCGCGATGGGCCCCGGCATCGCCGACCGCCTCCTCGCCGACCGCCACCGCACCCGGCTGGCCGCCCTCACCCGCACCGACCCGGCCTTCGTCGCCCACGACCTGGCCGACCCGACGCCCGAGGTGGCCGCCGCGCTCGCCGAGGCCGAGGTGCTGTTCACCTGCTGGGGCGCGACGCCGCTCACCGCCGGGGTACTGGCGGGCGCGCCCCGGCTGCGGGCCGTCGTCCACGCCGCGGGTTCGGTGAAGCACCACATCACCGACGCCTGCTGGGAACGCGGCATCACCGTCACCTCCGCGGCCGGGGCCAACGCCCTGCCGGTCGCCGAATTCACCCTCGCCGCGATCCTGTTCGCCGGCAAGCGGGTGCTGCACTCCGCGGAGCGCTACCGCGCTCTGCGCGCCGACCACGACTGGCTCGCGGAGCTCGACGGGACCGGCAACTACCGCCGCACCGTCGGCATCGTCGGCGCCTCCCGGATCGGCCGGCGCGTGATCGAGCTGCTGCGCCCCTTCGACCTGGACGTGCTGCTGTACGACCCGTACGTGGACGGCGCGGAGGCGGCACGGCTCGGCGTACGGCTCACCTCGCTCGACGAGCTGTGCGCGAGCAGCTACGTCGTCTCGGTGCACGCGCCCCAGCTCCCGGAGACCCACCATCTGATCGGTGCGGCGCAGCTGGCCGCCATGGCGGCCGGGACGACGCTGATCAACACGGCGCGGGGATCGCTGATCGACGAGGACGCGCTGCTGCCCGAGCTGACGGCCGGACGGCTCCAGGCGGTGCTGGATGTGACGGACCCCGAACTCCCGCCCGCCGGCTCACCGTTGTACACGCTGCCGAACGTGCTGCTCACCCCGCACATCGCGGGTTCGCTGGGCGACGAGCTGCACCGGATGGCGGACCAGGCACTGGACGAGCTGGAGCGGTTCGCGGCCGGCCTGCCCTTCGCGGACCCGGTGCACTCCGGGAGCCTGAGCCACTCGGCCTGACCGGTCCGCCGGGCCGACCGGCCCGGCCCCCCGGGCCCCTACCGCGCTCGTCCGCCTCGGCACCACGTCCTCCGGACGCCCGAAGGCCCCCTGTCCCACCGCTCGGCGGTGGGACAGGGGGCCTTCTTCGGCTGTCTGCCTGCTGCGGGCTGCGAGCCCTCAGTGGCTACGCGTCAGTGCGAGTGACCGTGGCCGCCGTGGCCGGCCTCGGCCTCTTCCTCGGCCGGCTTCTCGACGACCAGGGTCTCGGTCGTGAGCAGCAGCGACGCGATGGACGCGGCGTTCTCCAGCGCGGAGCGGGTGACCTTGACCGGGTCGATGACGCCGGCCTTCACCAGGTCGCCGTACTCGCCGGTCGCGGCGTTGAAGCCCTGGCCCTTGTCGAGCTCGGAGACCTTCGAGGTGATGACGTAGCCCTCGAGGCCGGCGTTCTCGGCGATCCAGCGCAGCGGCTCGACCGCGGCGCGGCGCACGACCGCGACACCGGTGGCCTCGTCGCCGGTCTTGTCGAGGTTGCCCTCCAGGACCTTGACGGCGTGGACCAGAGCGGAGCCACCACCGGAGACGATGCCCTCCTCGACCGCGGCGCGGGTCGCGGAGATGGCGTCCTCCAGACGGTGCTTCTTCTCCTTGAGCTCCACCTCGGTGGCGGCACCGACGCGGATCACGCACACGCCGCCGGCCAGCTTCGCGAGGCGCTCCTGGAGCTTCTCGCGGTCCCAGTCGGAGTCGGTGGCGTCGATCTCGGCCTTGATCTGGTTGACCCGGCCCTTGACGTCGCCGGGCTCGCCGCCGCCGTCCACGATCGTGGTGTCGTCCTTGGAGACGGTGACGCGGCGGGCGGTGCCCAGCACGTCCAGACCGGCCTGGTCGAGCTTGAGGCCGACCTCCTCGGCGATGACGGTCGCACCGGTGAGGGTGGCGATGTCGCCGAGCATGGCCTTGCGGCGGTCACCGAAGCCCGGGGCCTTCACCGCGACGGCGTTGAAGGTGCCACGGATCTTGTTGACGACGAGGGTCGACAGCGCCTCGCCCTCGACGTCCTCGGCGATGATCAGCAGCGGCTTGGAGCCACCGGCCTGGATGACCTTCTCCAGCAGCGGGAGCAGCTCCTGGATCGAGCCGATCTTGCCCTGGTGGATCAGGATGTACGGGTCGTCGAGGACGGCCTCCATACGCTCCTGGTCGGTCACCATGTACGGGGACAGGTAGCCCTTGTCGAAGGCCATGCCCTCGGTGAAGTCGAGGTCCAGACCGAAGGTGTTGGACTCCTCGACGGTGATGACACCGTCCTTGCCGACCTTGTCCATCGCGTCCGCGATGAGCTCGCCGACCTGCGGGTCCTGCGCGGAGAGCGCGGCCACGGCGGCGATGTCGGTCTTGTCGTCGATCGGGCGGGCGGTCGCGAGGAGCTCCTCGGACACGGCCTTGACCGCGGCGTCGATGCCCTTCTTCAGGGCGGCCGGGGAGGCACCGGCGGCGACGTTGCGCAGACCCTCGCGGACGAGCGCCTGGGCCAGCACGGTGGCGGTGGTCGTACCGTCACCCGCGACGTCGTTGGTCTTGGTCGCCACCTCCTTCACCAGCTGGGCACCGAGGTTCTCGTACGGGTCGTCGAGCTCGACCTCGCGCGCGATGGTGACACCGTCGTTGGTGATGGTGGGAGCGCCGAACTTCTTGTCGATGACGACGTTGCGGCCCTTGGGGCCGATCGTCACCTTGACCGTGTCGGCAAGCTTGTTGACGCCGCGCTCAAGGGCGCGACGGGCGTCCTCGTCGAACTTCAGGATCTTCGCCATGGGAGCTGAGCTTTCCTCTCGAACGAACTGCGCCCCCGACCACCCGGCTGGTTATTCGCGGGGGCCAGGGGCGCAGAACAGAAGCAAACGTGGGTGAATTACTTCTCGACGATCGCGAGCACGTCGCGGGCCGAGAGGACGAGGTACTCCTCGCCGTTGTACTTCACCTCGGTGCCGCCGTACTTGCTGTACAGCACGACGTCGCCGGTCTTGACGTCGAGCGGAAGGCGCTCGCCGTTCTCGAAGCGGCCCGGGCCCACGGCCAGGACGACGCCCTCCTGGGGCTTCTCCTTGGCGGTGTCCGGAATGACCAGGCCAGAGGCCGTGGTCTGCTCGGCGTCGAGCGGCTGGACCACAATGCGGTCCTCGAGCGGCTTGATCGCAACCTTGGTGCTGGCGGTCGACACGATCCGGTCTCCCCCTTCGGAGATCTCACGGGGTAACAGTCTTGGGTGGCGACCAGGTCGATCCGTCGTCGCGGGTGCCGGACCTGCCAGTCGCGCAGTACTGCTGGCACTCTCCAGTGGTGAGTGCCAGCACCGAGACTATGACCGGGATTAGCACTCGGTCAAGCGGAGTGCCAATTCAGGCGATCGTGGCGCGACACCGTCCGGACAACAGTCCGGACAACAGTCCGGACAACATGGAGGCAACGTACGGACGGACCGGACCGTTCCGTACGACCGTGTGGAGATGACCCGCCTTTCCCCGTACCGGCAGCCAGACCCCGCGTCCGGGCGGCGCCCGTACGGATCGCGCGCCGTGAACGGCTGCCTCGATGTGGTCCTGGGGCTGCTGCTGGTTCTCCTGGAAGGGCTGATCTGTGCGGTCGCCGCGTTCCAGCAAGCCTTCTCGCGGCGGGACCCCGACGGCCGGGAAACGACGGAGCCGCCGCCGATGGACTGGACTCCCGCCCTCGTCCTCGCCGGGATCACCGCGGTGATCTGCCTGGTCGCCGTCGTACTGATCCGCGACAGGTGGCCGTGGGCGGGCGCGGTCCAGTTGCTGGCGGCGCTGGCGCTGTGCGTGATCACGTTGCAGGCCGGCTACGAGGACTACCGCCGCTCGCACCCGGCGCCCGCACCCCCCGCGTACGACCCCGGCCGGAACGGCCACCAGTGCCTCAGCGGCGGTGACGACCGCGAGTGCCTGGACTCCGGCGGCTGACGGCAGGAGACCACGACCATCGACCCCGGCTCGCCGTGATCACCGTGCGCGGGCGGGCCCGCCGCGGGCGTCCGCGGCGGGTGGTTCACCTTCTGGACGGCCTTGCGGCCCAGCCGCTCGATCGGGTCCACCGACTGCGCGCAGCCGGTGGCGGCGAGGAGCGCACCGGCCACCAGCAGTCCGGCCAGCAGCCGGTGCGCCCTTCTCATACGTAGTCCTCCAGCCGGGCCACGGCGTATCCCCTGTCCGTGACGGTCTTCATGACCGCCCGGACCAGGTCGGCCATGCTGCCGTCCCATTCGTCGCGGCCCCGGAAGTGGGTGAGGATGATGTCGCCCGGGTGCAGGTCCTCGTCCTCCTCGCGCCACTCCATGTGGTCCGGGAACGCCTCGGCGTTCCAGAGGGGCACGGCCTTGATCCCGCAGGACTGCGCGATGCGCAGCGTGTCCCCGTTGTAGTTGCCGTACGGCGGGCGGAAGAGAGTGGGCCGTTTGCCGAACTTCTTCTCGATGATCTCCTGCGAGTGGCAGATCTCGCGTTCCTGCTCGTCGTACGAGAGTCCGGGCAGATAGGGGTGGTTGAGCGTGTGGTTGTTGATGGTGACGCCCAGCCGCTGGGCCTCGCCGAAGTACCCGTAGTTGTCGCTCACCTCGTAGTCGCTGAGGAACGCGCTGTACGGGATGTCCAGCTCGTCCATCATCTGCAGCAGCTCGGGGTCCTTCTCGGAACCGTCGTCCATCGTCAGGAAGACGACCCGGTCCTTGGTCGGGACGGTGGTGAAGACCGGCGGCAGCGAGTCGTCGCCGCCCTTCACCTCGAATCCCTCGCGGGTGGTGATGCGCGGCTTCACGGCGGGCGGCCGCGGCGCGATCAGCGGCGTCCTGTCCAGCCCCCATTTCTTGGCCAGCGCCGCCCGCACGGCCGGGGCGAGCTTCGCGTTCTCATGGGCCCCGTCGGGTGCACCGCCCCGGCCGGTCCGCCGTCCGGGGCCGCCCGGGTGTCCGGCGGCGGGGTTCGGACCGGGGGTCACGCCGGGGTTCGGTTCCGGGTTCGCACCCGGGTTCCCGGCCAGGGGTCGGTCCCGGTACTCGGTGTCGCTCACCTGCCCGCCGGACCCGGAGGCGCAGCCGGAGCCGACCGCGGCGACCAGGAGAGCGGCCAGGACGACGCAGGCGGGCCGGTGCGGGCCGGAGCCCCGGTCGTGCCCGGACCGGGACACGTCCACCCTGCACCATTTCGTGATGTTTTTTTCGTTTTGTCGTACAAGCTGCATGGCGCCGCATACTGCCAGCACGGAGGGGGCCTCCCCGCCCGACACCGCCGCCGGGCCCGCCGGTCTACCCGGCTGGCTCACAATGGGGCGGGTGAACGCTCTCGCCCCGAACGACCCGTCCGACGCCGACGACCGGTCCGACGCCCCCGACCCCATCGCCGCCTTCCTCGCCCTGCGCACCCCCGAGGGCACCGCGCTCCTGGACGGGCTGCGGTCGTACGACCCCTCCCGGGAACTCGCCACCGCCACCCGGCTGCGCCGCTCCCACCCGGCCCCCCTGGTCTCGGCGGCGCTGGGACAGGCGCGGCTGCGGCAGCGGGCGGAGGCGAAGTTCGGCGCCGAGGACGCGTACCGGATGTTCTTCACGCCCAACGGCGTCGAGCAGGCGACCCGTACGTCGGTGGCCACCCATCGCGCGCGGCGGTTCGCCGCGGGCGGGGTGCGCAGCGTCGCCGATCTCTGCTGCGGGATCGGTGGCGACGCGATCGCGCTCGCGCGGGCGGGCATCCGCGTGCTCGCCGTCGACCGCGACCCGCTGACCGCCGAGGTGGCCCGCGCCAACGCCGCCGCGCTGGGCCTGGACGGTCTGATCGAGGTGCGGTGCGCCGATGTCACCGGCATCGACACCTCGCCGTACGACGCGGTCTTCGTCGACCCGGCCCGGCGCGGCGGCAGGGGACGGATCTTCGACCCCGAGGCGTACTCACCGCCGCTCTCCTGGGCGACCGGCGCCGCGCTCGCGGCCCCCCGGGCCGCCCTGAAGATCGCCCCGGGCATCCCGCACGAGGCGATCCCGGCGCAGGCGGAGGCCGAGTGGATCTCGGACGGCGGCGACGTGAAGGAGGCGGTGCTCTGGTTCGGCGAGGGCTTCGCGGCCGGTTCGTACCGCGCCACCGTGCTCCCGGCCGGGGCCACCCTGTGGTCCGCGGCCCCTCCGCCCGCCCCGCCGGTCGGCCCGGTGGGCCGCTATCTGTACGAGCCGGACGGCGCCGTCATCCGCGCCCATCTGGTCGCCGACCTCGTGAGGCGGTGCGACGGCCGGCTGGTCGACGAGACGATCGCGTACATCACGGGCGACGAGCCGTACGAGTCCCCGTACACCTCCGGGTACGAGATCACCGACCGGCTCCCCTTCAACATGAAGAAGCTGAAGGCGCTGCTGCGGGAGCGGAAGGTGGGCGTGCTGACCGTCAAGAAGCGCGGCTCGGCGGTCGAACCGGAGGAGCTGCGACGCAGGATGAAGCTCCAGGGCCCCAACTCCGCGACGGTCTTCCTGACCCGGGTGGCCGGGGCACCGACGATGCTGATCGGCCACCCGCTGCCCCACCCGGCCTGACCACCCCGCCTGACCGCCCGGCCTGACCGGGCGGCCGTCAGGCGAGGTCGGTCAGGTCCTCGGCGTACACCTGCGAGAGCGGCTGAGGACCCACGTACTGCTGGCAGTTGCACTGTCCGGACTCGAAGCGGACCGGCTTCTTGGACTCGTCCCAGGCCGTCGGCACCTCGACCCGCTCATGGCACTTGCCCTGCTTGTCGTGCTTGGCGAGATGGTGCGTGCAGCCGCAGACCGGCTCCGGCGGCCTGTTCGCCGCTTCGAGGGCCAGCCGCTCCTGCTGGGACGCCTCCAGCAGTTCGAGCTTGCGGTCGTGCCGATTGCGCAGCGCCGTACGGACGTTGTCGACGGCCCATCCGAAGCCGCCCGTCCAGAAGATGATGAGCACCCACCAGTACCACTCCATGTCGCCCTCCCCCGGCGTGACCCATGTGTCCCGTCAGGATAGGTCCGCGATCAGCGGTGGGCGCCGCCCCCGACGGATATCAGCGGCTCCGGGGCGGGCACCCCGGCCAGTACCCGCAGCACCCAGCGACGGTGGGCGAACGCCTTGACGAGGCCGATGAGTCCGATGATCCAGCCGGTCAGCCCGAGCCCCATGACCAGGACGGCCAGGCCGTAGGCACCGCCGTTCAGCACGCCACTGGCCGGGACGGCGAAGCAGGCGTACAACCCGGCCGCGCACAGCACGAAGGACATCAGCAGCCAGGCGGTGCCGACGCCCGGCATCCGCAGCGCCGCGTCACGTGCCGGATCGCGGTCCAACCCGCCCCAGGCGTCGAGCAGTCGGCGGATCCTGCGGTCCCGGCGCAGGCCGACGACGACGAGGATGACCGCGGGCACCGCGCAGCAGGCACCCATGGCGGCGATGATCACGCCGATCCCGGCGCTGATGGCGTCGTACGACTCCTCGAAGGTGACGAGCGCCGTGCCCACCAGGAGCCAGCCGAACGCGCAGAGCGCACCCCACAGCCACAGCATCGCCAGCCGCCCCGGCGACACATGGGCCTTCACCAGCTCCCCGAGCACCGCGGCCCGGTCGGCGAGCAGCGCCTCCCGGTCGGGCCAGGCGCGTATTTCCACGGGCGGCGGCGGTGGCGGCAGCTGTGCGCGACGAGACATGGGCATGACCCTACCGACCGCGCCCCGGGGCCGGTTCAGGCGTTGCGCAGCGCCTCGATGTCCAGCTTCCGCATGCCCATCATCGCCTTCATGGCCCGCTCGGCCTTGGCCGGATCCGGGTCGGACATCGCCTCCTCGAACCCGCGGGGCACCAGCTGCCAGGACAGGCCGTACCTGTCCTTGAGCCAGCCGCACTGCCCCTCCTCGCCGTCCGCGGTGAACTCGGCCCACAGGGCGTCCACCTCTTCCTGCGTGGCGCAGTCCACGGAGAGCGAGACCGCCTCGGTGAAGGGGAACTGCGGGCCGCCGTTGAGCGCGACGTACTCCTGACCGGCCAGCCGGAACCGGACGGTCATCACCGACCCCGTCCGCCCCGGCGCGGCGTCGTTGTAGTACGTCGTCCCGAGCACCTTCGAGTCGCCGCCGAACACGGACACGTAGTACTTCGCCGCTTCTTCGGCCTGGGTGTCGAACCACAGGAAGGTGGTGATCTTCTGCATGGTCTGCTCCTGTCGGGTGGTACGGGAAGCTGTGAAGGGTGGACTCGTCCGGCGGCCGGAACTCATCGGCCGTCGCGGGCCGGATGTTCCGCACGGCCCAGAAGCATCGCCCGTTCCCGTTCGTTGCGGGCCAGGCCCGCCGCCCGTACGAACTCCGCCCGCGCCTCGTCCGTACGCCCCGTCCTGGCCAGCAGGTCCCCGCGCACGCTGGGCAGCAGGTGGTAGTTCCTTAGCGCCGGGTCGCCGGTCAGGGCGTCGACCAGGGTGAGTCCGGCGGCCGGGCCCCGTGCCATCGAGACGGCCACGGCCCGGTTCAGCTCGACGACCGGGGACGGTGCGATCGCGGCGAGGCGGTCGTAGAGGGCGGCGATGGTGGTCCAGTCGGTGTCCTGGTTCGTCACGGCGCGTGCGTGGCAGGCGGCGATCGCGGCCTGCACGGTGTACGGGCCGAGCCCGGTCCCCTGCGCGGTCGCCGCCACGGCCCGCTCCAGGGCCGCGATCCCGCGCCGGATCAGCAGGCGGTCCCAGCGGGCCCGGTTCTGGTCGGCGAGCAGCACCGGCGCACCGTCCGGGCCGGTCCTGGCGGCGGTGCGCGAGGCCTGGAGCTCCAGCAGCGCGGCCAGTCCATGGACCTCGGGCTCCCGGTCCATCAGGCCGGTGAGCACCCGGGCCAGCCGCAGCGCGTCCTCGCAGAGCGCCGGGCGCAGCCAGTCGTCGCCCGCGGTCGCCGCGTAGCCCTCGTTGAAGACCAGGTAGATGACTTCGAGCACGGAGCCGAGGCGGGCGGCGCGCTCGGGCCCGTACGGCACCTCGAAGGGGATGCCCTCGCGGCCCAGGGTCCGTTTCGCCCGGACGATGCGCTGGGCGACGGTCGGTTCGGGGGCCAGGAACGCGCGGGCGATCTCCTCGGTGGTGAGTCCGCCGAGCAGCCGCAGGGTGAGGGCGATCCGGGCCTCGGTGGAGAGCACCGGGTGGCAGGCGGTGAAGATCAGCCGGAGCAGATCGTCGTCGATGGCGTCGGCCTCGGCGGGCTCGGGCGGCGGCACGTCCTCCAGGGACCGCCCGACCTCGGCGAGCTTGCGCGCATAGGTCTCCTTGCGGCGTACGAGGTCGATCGCGCGGTGTCTGGCGGTGGCCATGAGCCAGGCGCCCGGCCGGTCCGGGACACCTGACTCCGGCCATTGTTCCAGTGCGGCCACCAGGGCGTCCTGCGCGAGTTCCTCGGCGATGCCGACGTCCCGCACGATGCGGGTGACACCCGCGATGATCCGTGCCGACTCGATCCTGAAGACCGCCTCGACCGCTTCGGCCGCCGTTCCCGGGCTTGCTGCCGTCATGATCACTCATCACAGCAGCCGTGCCGGGGCGGGGCAAGCGGGCAGGTCAGAGCCTGTCGGGTGACCTCCGACCGGATGGCCTCGGGCCGGGCGGCCCCCGACCGGGTGACCTCCTATCGGGTGGCCTCCGATCAGATGGCCGACGCGGGCCGGTACGTGCGATTCCGAGGCGAAGGAGGGAAGCGACGCGGAGCGTCGGCGACCGGCGACAACGCGGGAGAAGCGCGCCAGGGCATGGCCGCCCGGCCGGAGGCCACCCGACAGGGCGCTCAGGCGCCCAGGGTGGCCTCGTCGATCTGGCGGACCTCGGAGGTCACGGTCCAGTGCGCCGGGTGGATCTGCAGGAACCGCCGGGTCCACTCCAGGGCCTCCTCCTTGTCCTTGGCCTGGAGGATGGCGTAGCCGCCGACGACCTCCTTGGTCTCGGTGAAGGGCCCGTCGGTGTGGGTGAGCTTCCCGCCGGACCAGGTGACCCTGGTCCCCTGGGAGGTCGGGGTGAGCCCGGCCGTCTCCAGCATGACGCCGGCCTTGGTGATCTCCTCGAACAGAGCGCCCATGCGCGCCTCGAACTCGGGGTCGGGGGCGTCGAAGGGGCTCTGCTCGTCGATGCGGATCAGTGACATGAAGCGCGGCATGGTGACTCCTGGGCCGGGAGGGCGGGGGCTCTCCCCGCCTCTCATCCTTGCGTCGAACGGGACCCGGACGGATCGACAGCTCCCGGGAGATTCTTCTGGGAATCTTCCGGCCCGGCCACCGGAGCCGGCTTCGCGTCGGGCGTCCCGGCACTCCGCACCGGCGCCTTCGGGAGCAGCGCCAGGGCCACCAGCGCCGCGACCACGAGCAGCCCGGCGCAGACCCAGAACGCCGCCGCGTACCCGGCCGCCAGGTCGGCGGGGCGACGCCCGTCGCCGGTGACCCGGGCGGCGACGGTGACCAGGACCGCAAGGCCCAGCGAGCCGCCCACCTGGCGGGCGCTGTTCAGCAGCCCGGAGGCCATGCCCGTCTCCTCGGGTGTCACGTCGGTCGTGGCCGCCGTGCCGAGCGGTACGAAGCACATCCCGACGCCGATGCTGCAGACCAGTGACGGGCCGAGGACCGAGTACAGGAAGCCGCCGTCGGCCCGGGCGGTCGCCGCGAATCCGGCGAGGCCGAGCGCGGCCAGGGACGCACCGAGCGCCAGCAGCCGTCCGGTGCCGAGCGCCGCGACCGTACGGGTGGCGACGACCGAACCGGCGACGACGCCCGCCGTGAACGGCAGGAAGGAGACACCGGCGGCGGTCGGGCCGTAGTCGAGCACCTGCTGCATGTAGAGCGAGACGAAGTAGAAGGCGGCGAACTGCCCGGAGCTCAGCAGCAGGCAGATGAGGTTCGCGGCCAGGACCGGCCGCTGCTTCAGCAGCCCGGGACGGAGCAGCGGAGTGGAGGTCCGCAGTTCGACGGCGACGAAGGCGATCAGCAGCAGCACGGCGGCGCCGAGCGTGCCCAGCGTCCGGGGCGACCCCCAGGCGTCGGCCGAGGTGCGTACCAGTCCGAGGACCAGCAGCGTCGTACCCGTGGTGGCCAGCAGCGCTCCCAGCACGTCGAGCCGGGCGCCGGTCCGGGCCCGTTCGCCCCGCAGTCCGGCGCGCGCGGCTCCCACCAGCGCGAAGCCCACGATCGGCACGTTCACCAGCATCACCGCGCGCCAGCCCGCGGCGTCGGTGAGCATTCCGCCCGCGAGCACGCCGACCGCGCCGCCCGCCGCGCCCGCCATGCCCCACAGCCCCAGGGCGCGGGAGCGGGCCGGCCCGGCCGGGAACGCCAGGGCGATCAGCGCGAAGGCGACCGGGGCGAGCGCGGCGGCACCGGCGCCCTGCACCGCCCGCGCGGCGATCAGCGCGCCGGGCGACCGGGCGAACCCGCCGGCCAGGCTCGCCACGCCGAACAGCACCAGGCCCGCCATCAGGACCCGGCGGCTGCCGAGCAGATCGGCGAGCCGCCCGCCGAGCATCAGCAGCCCGCCGAAGGCCAGCGCGTAGGCGTTCACCACCCAGAGCAGCCCCTGGGGCGTGAAGCCCAGGTCGCCGCGCATGTCCGGCAGCGCGACGTTCACCACCGACATGTCCAACGCCACCATGAACTGCACGGCGAGAGCCACCACCAGCAGCCAACGCGTGTGCCGTGACTGTTCGTCCACGACTTCCCCTTCCTTCACGGTCTTCCGGTCGCAGCATTACTATACGCGTATAGAAATTAATCGCCAGGGACCCCCGGAAGGCACGGGAACAGCACGGCGGGAGACAATGCCCGGGTGTCAGGGACAGAGAAGAAGCAGGGGCCGGCGGCCGGCCGGGCCCCTGCGAAACGATCCGTGGGACGGCCGCGCAGGCTCGACCCGGACGCGATGGTCGCCACCGCGCGCCGCATCATCGAGGAAGAAGGCGTGGACGCCCTGAGCATGCGGCGGGTGGCGAAGGAGCTCGGCTCCACGCCGATGGCGCTCTACCACTACGTACAGGACAAGGACGAGCTGCTGATGCTCACCCTGTCGGGCACCGCGGCCGCCTTCCCCCGCCCCGAGCTGCCCGAGGACCCGCGCGAGCGGATGCTCGCCGTGGCCGTGTACATGCACGGCATCCTGGAGCGGATCCCGTGGGTGCTGGACATCCTGGCGCTGGGCGAGCTGACCGACCGGAACGCGCTGTGGATGGTCGAGGAGATCATCGACTCGGCGCTCGCCTGCGGCCTCTCCCCCGCCCGGGCAGTACGCGCGTACCGGACGATCTGGAGTTACGTCTACGGCGACCTGATATTCCGCCGGGCCGCCGAACGCCGCGCGCAGACCCCGCCGGGCAGGCGCTGCTTCCCCGAGATGGTGACGGAGGACGACGCGGCGACGCTGCCCCGGCTCGCCGCGATCAAGGACGACTGGCGCGCGTACGCCGCCGACTACGACGTGGCGGACGAGCTCGACGCGATCATCCGGGGGCTGACGGCCCGGGGGACCGCTTCCGGCTGAAGGCAGGTCAGCCGGCGTCTCCCAGCGACTCGAAGCGCCAGCGGTGCACCGGGCGGGTGATCAGCTCGGCGTCCGGCTCGGGGAGTTCGGGCAGCTCGTCGTGGTACGCGCCCTCCCACCAGGTGATGACCAGGACCCGGTCCTGCGGGGCGCGGAGCAGTTCGCGGCGGAGCGGCTCGCGGGCCAGCTCGGCCGAACGGGCCCGCGCCCACTCCAGGAGCTCGGCGCCCCGGCCATCGGTGGCGCGGGCCTCCCACATGAGGGCGACGGTCATGAGTAGAGGTTGTCCTTGCTGATCTCGTGGACGTGGTCGTGATCGTGGGCGTGCGCACCCGGCACGTGGGTGTCGGTCACCGGCAGCGAGGAATCCGCGGACAGCTCCAGGTCCGAGGCCGGGCGGTTGCGGGCCACCATCTCAGCGCCCAGCGCCGCGACCATCGCGCCGTTGTCCGTGCACAGCCCGGGGCGCGGCACCCGCAGCCGGATGCCGGCCCGCTCGCACCGCTCCTCGGCCAGCGCCCGCAGCCGCGAATTGGCCGCGACCCCGCCACCGATCATCAGGTGGTCGACGCCCTCGTCCTTGCAGGCCCGGACGGCCTTGCGGGTGAGCACGTCCACCACGGCCTCCTGGAAGGACGCCGCCACGTCCCGTACCGGCACCTCCTCGCCGGCCGCGCGCTTGGCCTCGATCCAGCGGGCCACCGAGGTCTTCAGACCGGAGAAGGAGAAGTCGTAGGCGGGATCGCGCGAACCGGTGAGCCCGCGCGGGAACGCGATCGCGGCCGGGTCGCCCTCCTTCGCCAGCCGGTCGATGACCGGGCCGCCGGGGAAGCCGAGGTTCAGCACCCGGGCGATCTTGTCGAAGGCCTCGCCCGCCGCGTCGTCGATGGTCGCCCCGAGCGGCCGCACGTCATTGGTGATGTCCGGCGCGAGCAGCAGCGAGGAGTGGCCGCCGCTGACCAGCAGCGCCATCGTCGGCTCGGGCAGCGGACCGTGCTCCAGCTGGTCCACGCAGATGTGCGAGGCGAGGTGGTTCACCCCGTAGAGCGGCTTGTTCAGGGCGTACGCGTACGCCTTCGCCGCCGATACTCCGACCAGCAGCGCGCCCGCGAGCCCGGGGCCCGCGGTGACGGAGATGCCGTCGAGGTCGCGGGCGCTGATCCCGGCGTCCTTCAGGGCGCGCTCGATGGTGGGGACCATCGCCTCCAGATGGGCGCGGGAGGCGATCTCCGGGACGACGCCGCCGAAGCGGGCGTGGGTGTCGACGCTGGACGCGACGGCGTCGGCGAGCAGGGTGGTGCCCCGGACGATGCCGACGCCGGTCTCGTCGCAGGAGGTCTCGATGCCGAGTACGAGCGGTTCGTCAGCCATCAGTCAGTCTCTGTTCCCTGTACGTGCTCTTGCACATGTTCTTGTACGTGGAGGCGCATGACGAGTGCGTCGATGTTGCCCGGCTGGTAGTAGCCGCGGCGGAAGCCGATCGGTTCGAAGCCGAAGCGTTCGTACAGCTTCTGGGCCCGGGTGTTGTCGACGCGGACTTCGAGGAGCACCTCGGCGCACTCGAAGGCGGTGGCGTGCTTCAGCAGGTCGGTCAGGAGCACGGAGCCGAGGCCGCCGCCCCAGTGGCCGCGGGTGACCCCGATCGTCTGTACGTCGGCGAGGTCGCCGGCCGCGGCGAGCCCCGCATAGCCGACGATCCGGCCGGTGGCGGGGTCCTCCGCGACGGCGTAGCGGCGGGTGGCCCGCGGGCCGCGGGAGTGCGCCAGCTCGGACCAGAACATGCCGGCCGACCAGGCGTCGTCCGGGAAAAGCTCGTGTTCGAGCTCCAGCACCGGATCGATGTCCCACCAGCGCATCTCGCGCAGAACGGCAGTCGTGGTCGTCACTTCGGGGTGACCACCTTGTAGTTCTTCGGCACCTGGGCGTCGGGCCTGCGGAGGTAGAGCGGCTGCGGCGGCAGCAGTTCCGCGCCCGCGGCGAGCCGCTCGGCGGCGAGGGCGGCCAGCGCTCCGGCGCTGACGTTCTCGGGCTGCCGGGCGTCCGGGAACGCCTCGGGGTAGAGCACCGCGCCCGCGCCCACGACGGGCAGTCCGGCGAGCTGCCCGGCGATGTCGGCGGGCCGGTCGACGGCGGGCTCGGTGACCCGGGTGCGCGCGTCGTCGTATCTCGCCCAGTAGACCTCCTTGCGGCGGGCGTCCGTCGCGACGGCGAACGGTCCCGCCAGCCCGGCCAGGCCCGCGGCGTACGCGAGACCGTCCAGGGTGCACAGCCCGTGCACCGGCACGGAGAGGGCGGAGCCGAAAGTCGCGGCGGTGACCAGACCGACCCGGAGCCCGGTGTACGGACCGGGGCCGACGCCGACGACCACGTCCGTCACGGCGTCGAGTTTCACCCCGGCCTCGGCCAGGACCCGGTCGACGGCGGGCAGCAGCAGCTCCCCGTGCCTTCGGGCGTCGACCTGACCGGACTCGGCGACGACGGAGGTCCCGTCGTGCAGGGCGACGGTGACGGCGGGGGTTGCGGTATCCACGGCGAGCAAGAGCACGCAAACAGCCTACGGCTCCGCCGACGGGGGTACGGCGCCCCGTACGGCGTCCCGGCACGCCCGGCCCCGGCTGCTACCGTCACCGTGCACACGCGGGTACGACGTAAACGCTAAACGCTTGTACGACATACGGAAGCGAAAGGGGCGCGCACGGTGTCTAGGGGCAGCTCGGGAATCGTGGCCGGGCTCACTGCGGCGGCACTCGTCGCCGTCGGCGTCCTGGCCTACCAGGCATCGGCGAACGCCCCCGACAGCCTCGCGGCCCCCAGGCCGAAGGTGTCCAGCACCGCCACCGAGCACGCGAAGCCGAAGGAGAAGTCCCGCCCGGCCGCGCTCCCCTCGGACTCCGGCACCGGGAAGCGGGTCGTGTACGCCCTGGAGGACCGCCGCGTGTGGCTCGTGGACGGGACCGGCAAGGCGATCCGGACGTTCGAGGTCATGCCGAGTGCCCTCAATCCGCTCCCCGGCACCTATCGGGTGAACACCCCGCGCACGGGATCCCCCACCAAGGGCTCGGACGGCGTGATGATCGAGCACGTGGTGCGGTTCGCGATGGTGGACAACGTGGCCGTGGGGTTCAGCGCGGCGGTGGACGGCTCGATGGAGAGCCCGGACCCGACGCTGAAGACCGGTGGCGTGCGGATGTCCCGGGCCGACGGGGACGCCATGTGGGACTTCGCGATGGTGAACACGAAGGTGGTCGTCGTCCCGTAGCCGCCGGCCGCCGCGTCCCGTAGCGGGGCGCCGCGCACGGGCTATGCCGCGTCGCGCCGGGACGGCAGCTCCTCCGCCTCTTCCCCAGCCGGCTCGACCGGGGGTGTGGACACCGCCGTGGCGGCGGCGCACGAGGCCAGCAGATCCTTCATCGACAGGGCGGACGGCGGCTGCGGCCGCGGCTGCGAGTCACGCTCGGGCGTCGGCATGGATGCCTCCTGGAGCTCCGGTGGAGGGCGTGGTTAGGCAGACCTAACCAGGTCTCCCGTCCATGTGACCACGATCGCCTCTCTCTGCGCAACAATTTACCGACGGCTTGTCGGAAAGAATGCCGGACGGCCGGATTACCACTCGGACGAGCTTCCGAAAGACCGGCGGCGCGGTGAGCGGGGCACCGTCCGGCGGGAACGCGTCGCCCCTACCGGGCCGCCGGTCCCGGCACCCCGGTGGCCATCGCCTCGCGCAGTCCCGCCCAGCGCGCGCCGATCCCGACCAGCGTCACCTCGCGCCGTTCGTCGTCCGTGTCGCCGACCGCGCGGTCGATCACCACCTGGAGCCGGTCCTCGGACAGCTCCTCGACCTTGCCGTCGCCCCACTCCACGACCACCACCGATTCCGGCAGCGACACGTCCAGGTCCAGGTCCTCCATCTCGTCGAGCCCACCGCCCAGGCGGTACGCGTCGACGTGGACCAGCGCCGGACCGCCGGTCAGCGACGGGTGGACGCGGGCGATCACGAAGGTGGGGGAGGTGACCGCGCCGCGCACGCCGAGGCCCTCGCCGAGACCCCGGGTCAGCGTCGTCTTCCCGGCGCCGAGCTCTCCGGTGAGCATCACGAGGTCGCCGGGGAGCAGGATCCCGGCGATCCGGCGGCCGAGCGCCTGCATCCGTTCGGGGGACTCCACGGCCAGGCTCAGGGTGACGGCGGCGTCCTCGGCGACCTCAGTCGCCGGGCTGTTGTGCGGTGCTTCCATGTCCGCCAACGTTAGCCGTTGCCGGCACGGCACCGACGCGTACCAGCAGGTCCGCCAGCCGGTCCGTGACCGTCTCGGGGTGCTCCAGCATCACCAGATGGCCGGCGTCCGGGACGATGACCAGCTCCGCGTCCGGGAGCTGGTCCGCGATGGTCTCGCTGTGCGAGCTGGGCGTCACCAGGTCCTTGTCGCCCGCCAGGATCAGCACGGGGGCGTCGAGGAAGGCGGGCAGCGCGCCGCTCTTGTCGTGTTCGGTGAAGGCCGGGTAGAACTCGGCGACCACATCGATCGGGGTGGACTCGATGAGCCGCTCGGCGAACCGCTCCACCGCCGGATCGACGTCCCGCGATCCGAACGAGTACCGCTTGATCAGCCCGGCGAAGAGGTCGGCGGTCGCCCGTCGGCCCCGTTCCACCAGCTCGGCCTGGGAGCCGAGCGCTCTGAGCACCCCGGGCAGCACCCGGCGCACCGCGTTCACGCCCGCGACCGGCAGCCCGAAGTCGACCTCGCCCAGCTTCCCGCTCGATGTGCCGACGAAGGCGACGGCTGCGACCCGGTCCCGGATCAGCGCGGGGTACTGGTCGGCGAGCGCCATCATCGTCATGCCGCCCATCGAGTGCCCGACCAGCACCAGCCTGCCCTCGGGAGCCGCCGCGTCGATCACCGCCTTCAGGTCGCGGCCGAGCTGGTCGATGCCGACCGTCACGCCCTGTGCCTGGGCCCGGCCCCGCTCGGAGCGGCCGTGGCTGCGCTGGTCCCAGTGGACGGTGCGGACCAGGCCGCGCAGCGCCGCGCGCTGGAAGTGCCAGGAGTCCTGGCTGAGGCAGTAGCCATGGCTGAAGACCACGGTGACGGGGGCGGGGGCCTTGCGGCCGAAGAGCCTGCGGCGGCGGGTGCCGGGGGCGGCGGCGTCGCCCCCGCTGCCCGCGTCGGTGCCCGCGGTACCGTCCGGTTCGACCTCGTCGACCTCGTAGTACAGCTCGGTGCCGTCGTCGGCCGTGGCCCGGCCCGGCAGGCCGCGCAGCGAGCCGTACGGTCCGGTGGCGTCCAGCGCCAGCCTGGCCCTTCTGCGCATGCCCCGGCCGACGGTGAGCCGCTCGACCGCGACACCGGCGGCCGCGCCCGCCGCGATCACGCCTATGGCGGCTCCGGCGATCCCCGCCCGGCGCCAGCCGACCGCCGCAGCAGCCGTCGTCACCGCGTCCCCCGCACCGATCTCGCTCACCGTGCCGCGCTCCTCGTCGGTCGTATCCGTCAGGTCAGGGCCGGTCTGTTCCGGTCGTGATCCGATCGTGCCTGGTCAGCGGCGCAGGATCGGTCAGGACTCGGCGGGGGTGGCGTGCAGATGCACACGCGGTACGCGGGTGCCGATCCGGGTGACGATCTCGTACGCGATCGTGTCGGCGGCCTGCGCCCAGTCCTCGGCGCTCGGCTCGCCCCGGTCACCCGGGCCGAAGAGCACCGCCTCGCTGCCCACCTCGATCTCGTCCCCGTCGAGATCGACGACGAACTGGTCCATGGCCACCCGGCCGGCGATCCGCCGGGTGACGCCGCCGACCAGGACCGGGGCACGGCCGGAGGCGTGGCGCGGGATGCCGTCCGCGTAGCCGACCGGCACCAGGCCCAGGGTGGTCTCGGCACAGGTCGTGTAGTGGTGGCCATAGCTGATCCCGTGACCGGCCGGCACCTGCTTGACCAGGGCGACCGAGGCGATGAGCGTCATGACGGGGCGCAGCCCGAAGTCGGCCGGGGTGCCCAGCTCGGGGCTGGGCGAGATGCCGTACATCGCGATCCCGGTCCGGACCAGGTCGAAGTGCGCCTCGGGGATCGTCAGCGTCGCCGGGGAGTTCGCCATGTGGCGCACCTCGGGTTCGACGCCCTCCTTCTCCGCGTGCGCCACCATGTCCCGGAACAGGGCCAGCTGGGCGGTGATGGAGGGGTGGCCCGGCTCGTCGGCGCAGGCGAAGTGGGACCACAGGCCGGTGACCCGGACGGTGCCCGCCTTCTCGGCGGTGCGGGCGGCGGCGACCAGCTCCGGCCAGTCGGCGGGCTGGCAGCCGTTGCGCCCGAGGCCGGTGTCGGCCTTGAGCTGGATCCGGGCCGGGATGCCCGCCTCGGTGGCCGCGGCGACGACCTCGCGCAGCGCCCACATCCCGCTCACCGACACATCGATGTCGGCCTCGATCGCCTCGCGCCAGGGACCGCCCGGGGTCCACAGCCAGCACATCACCCGGCCGCCTAGCCCGGCCTCCCGCAGGGCGAGCGCCTCCTGCGGCGTCGCGGTGCCCAGCCAGGTCGCGCCGGCCTCCAGCGCGGCGCGGGCGCAGGGCACCGCCCCGTGCCCGTACGCGTCGGACTTGACGACGGCCATGAGCTGCGCGCCCGCCGCCCGTGCGCGCAGCACACGCACGTTGGCGCGCAATGCGGCGAGGTCGATCTCGGCACGGGCTCTCAAGGACGCTGTCTCGTTCATCGCGCCCAGTCTCTCAGAGGCGCCCGGCGGGGCCTTCGGGCGGCGGGCCGGAAGGCCCCGCCGCGGGGGGTGTCCGCCCGCTGCCGTGGCACCTCAGCGATGGCGCAGCTCGTGCTCCAGGTGGTCGACGATGACCGGGACATGGCTGTGGGGTACGTCCTTGACGGCCGTGATCAGCGTCACCGGGCCGCCCTCCCGGACGAGTTCGACCAGCTCCCGCACGGCCGCCGTGTGGACGGGGTCGGCCAGTTCGGCGCGGTAGCGGTCGACGAACTCGTCGTAGCCGGTCTCGGTGCGGTCCTCGTGGTACCAGTCGCGGAGCTCGTTCGACGGGGTGATGTCCTTGAGCCACTTGTCGATCGCGGCCTTCTCCTTGGACTCGCCGCGCGGCCAGAGCCGGTCGACGAGGACCCGGGTGCCGTCGGCGTCCTCCTTCGGCTCGTACACCCGGCGTACGCGTACATCGCTGCTGCCCACGGTCGGTCCTCCTGTCAGCCTCTGAGGTCGGTGCCTGCCTGCGCCCAGGATCACTCAGGCCCGTACGTCCCGCCACGCCGCCGGGATCGCCTCGGCGACGTCCTGCGCGGCGACGGGCGAGCCGTCGGAGGCGTGGCGGGCGGCGAGTCCGTGCAGATGGGCACCGGCCGACGCGGCGTCGCGCGGGGCGAGGCCCGCGGCGAGCAGAGAGCCGGTCAGTCCGGAGAGGACGTCGCCGCTGCCGGCCGTGGCCAGCCAGGAGGTGCCGGTCGGATTGACCCGTACGGGAGCCGCCGGGTCGTCGGTGGCGACCAGGGTCGTCGATCCCTTGAGCAGGACCGTGGCACGGTAGCGGGCGGCCAGCTCCCGTACGGCGGCGAGCCGCCCCGCCTCGACCTCCTCGCGCGGCACGCCCAGCAGGGCCGCGGCCTCACCGGCGTGCGGGGTGAGGACGGTCGGCGCGGTGCGCTCCCGTACGGCACCGGCGTCCAGCAGCCGCAGCCCGTCCGCGTCCACCAGGACCGCGACCTCCGTCGCGAGCACGTCCCGGACCGCCTTGGCGGCCTCCGCGCCGTCACCGAGTCCGGGCCCGACCACCCACGCCTGCACCCGCCCCGCCCTCGACGGCGGCCCCGCGTGGACCAGCGTCTCCGGATGACGGGCGATCACCGCGCCGGCGCCCGGACCGACGTACCGCACGGCCCCCGCGCCGCCCCGCAGCGCCCCGGAGACGGCCAGCACCGCCGCGCCCGGGTAGCGGGCGGAACCGGCGACGACGCCGACGACCCCGCGCCGGTACTTGTCGCTCTCCGCACCGGGGACCGGCAGCAGGGCCGCGACGTCCGCGTACTGGAGCACCTCCAGCTCGGGCACGTCCGGCAGTTCGGGCCCGAGCCCGATGTCGACGAGGTGCAGCGCGCCCGCCCGTTCGGCGGCCGGGTCGATGAGCAGGCCCGGCTTGTACGTGCCGAAGGTCACGGTCGCGTCGGCGCGCACCGCGTCGCCGAGCACCTCGCCGGTGTCGGCCTCGACCCCGCTGGGCAGGTCCACGGCGACCAGCGGCGCACCGGTCGCGGCGAAGGCCCGCACCAGCCCGGCGGCGTCCGGCCGCAGCCCGCCCCGGCCGCCGATGCCGGTGATCCCGTCCACCACGAGATCGATGTGGCCGCCCCAGGCGTCCGCGCCCTCGGCGATCCGCCCGCCGGCCGCGAGCAGGGCCGCGAGGCCGCCCTCGTGGGCGCGGCCCGGCGCGGTGAGCACGGCGCGCACGCCGGCGCCCCGGCGGGCGAGCCGGGCGCCCGCGTACAGCGCGTCGCCGCCGTTGTCACCGCTGCCGACGAGGAGGACGACCCGGGCCCCGTACACCCGGCCGCGCCGCCGCAGCACATCGGCGCAGGCCGCCGCGAGTCCGGCGGCGGCCCGCTGCATCAGCGCGCCCTCGGGGAGCCGGGCCATCAGAGCCTGTTCGGCGGCCCGTACGGTCTGAACACTGTAGGCGGTACGCATGTGCTCAACCCTCCGCGATCACCACGGCCGACGCCACCCCCGCGTCATGGCTGAGCGACACGTGCCAGTGCCGTACGCCCAGCTCTGCGGCGCGGGCGGCGACGGTACCGCTGACCCGCAGCCGGGGCTGCCCGCTGTCCTCGACCCACACCTCGGCGTCCGTCCAGAGCAGTCCGCCGGGCGCGCCGAGCGCCTTCGCGAGGGCCTCCTTCGCGGCGAACCTGGCGGCGAGCGAGGCGATGCCCCGCCGCTCACCGCTGGGCAGCAGCAACTCCCGCTCGACGAAGAGCCGGTCGGCCATCTGCGGCGTACGCTCCAGCGCCGCGTCGAACCGTTCGATCTCGGCCACGTCGATCCCGACCCCGATGATCACGCGTGTTCCCTCATCCCTCGCTACTCCACGGTCACGGACTTCGCCAGATTGCGCGGCTGGTCCACGTCGTTGCCGCGGGCCGTGGCCAGTTCACAGGCGAAGACCTGGAGCGGCACGGTCGACACCAGCGGCTGGAGCAGCGTAGGCGTAACGGGGATCCGGATCAGATGGTCGGCGTACGGGACGACCGCCTCGTCACCCTCCTCGGCGATGACGATGGTGCGGGCGCCGCGGGCGCGGATCTCCTGGATGTTCGACACGATCTTGTCGTGCAGCACGGACCGGCCGCGCGGCGAGGGCGCCACCACGACGACCGGGAGGCCGTCCTCGATGAGCGCGATCGGGCCATGCTTGAGCTCACCGGCGGCGAAGCCCTCGGCGTGCATGTACGCGAGCTCCTTCAGCTTCAACGCGCCTTCCAGGGCCACGGGGTAGCCGACATGACGGCCCAGGAAGAGCACGGTGTCGTGACCGGCGAGGGAGCGGGCGAGTTCGCGCACCGGCTCCATGGTCTCCAGGACCCGTCCGACGGCGCCGGAGATCTCGGAGAGCTGGCGGATGACGGTGCGGATCTCGTCGCCCCACTTCGTGCCCCGGACCTGTCCGAGGTACAGGGCGACGAGGTAGCAGGCGACGAGCTGGGTGAGGAAGGCCTTGGTGGAGGCGACGGCGATCTCGGGCCCGGCGTGCGTGTAGAGCACCGCGTCGGACTCCCGGGGGATCGTGGAGCCGTTGGTGTTGCAGATGGCGAGGACCCTGGCGCCCTGTTCGCGGGCGTGCCGCAGGGCCATCAGGGTGTCCATCGTCTCCCCGGACTGCGAGATCGCGACGACCAGGGTGCGGTGGTCGAGGATCGGGTCGCGGTAGCGGAACTCGCTGGCCAGCTCGGTCTCGCAGGGGATGCGGGTCCAGTGCTCGATGGCGTACTTGGCGATCATCCCGGAGTGGAACGCGGTGCCGCAGGCCACGATGACGACCTTGTCCACCTCGCGCAGCTCGTGCGGCGGGATACGGACCTCGTCGAGGCGGAGCGAGCCCGCGCCGTCGATCCGGCCGAGGAGGGTGTCGGCGACGGCCTTCGGCTGTTCGGCGATCTCCTTGAGCATGAAGTGGTCGTGACCGCCCTTCTCGGCGGCGGAGACGTCCCAGTCCACGTGGTACTCGCGGACCTCGGCGGGACGCCCGTCGAAGTCGGTGACGGTGACGCCCTCCCGGCGCAGCTCGACCACCTGGTCCTGGCCCAGTTCGATCGCGGAGCGGGTGTGCGCGATGAACGCGGCGACGTCGGAGGCCAGGAACGACTCGCCCTCCCCCACCCCCACCACGAGCGGTGAGTTGCGCCGGGCCCCGACCACCGTGCCCGGCGCGTCGGCGTGCACCGCGACGAGGGTGAAGGCGCCCTCCAGCCTGCGGCAGACCTGTCGCATCGCCTCCGCCGGGTCGGCGCAGGAGGAGAACGCCTCGGCGAGCAGATGGGCGACGACCTCGGTGTCGGTCTCGGAGGCCAGATCGTGGCCGCGCCCGTCGAGTTCGGCGCGCAGCGCGGCGAAGTTCTCGATGATCCCGTTGTGCACGACGGCGACCCGGCCCGCGTTGTCCAGGTGCGGGTGGGCGTTGGTGTCGGTGGGGGCGCCGTGGGTGGCCCAGCGGGTGTGCCCGATGCCGGTGGTCCCGGCCGGGAGCGGCGCCTCGGCCAGTGCCTTCTCCAGATTGACGAGCTTGCCGGCCCGCTTCGTCGCGGCCAGGCCGCCGTCCGCGAGAACGGCGATGCCCGCCGAGTCGTAGCCCCGGTACTCAAGCCGCTTGAGCCCGGCGACGACGACGTCCTGCGCCGACTGCCCACCGACGTAACCGACGATTCCACACATACCGTTCCCTTCATGGCCACTCCCCCTTCTTCTTCGCATCGTCGCAGAAGCCGAACGGGGCGGCAGCGAGGACGGGCTCGCGGACCACGCCCTGAAGGAGCTGTCCGCCGAGGGCACGGCGGATCGGCGAGCCCGTGAAGCGTGCGGCGGGCCGAGCGGTGCCCGGGGCCGGGGGTGGCGTGCGGTGCCCGGGGCCGGAGTGGTGTGCGGGGTGAGCGCCCCGCATACCCTGTGAACCTTTCCGGCCCCTGCGGGGAACAAGGGGTGACACGCTCACCCGACGAGCCCCAGGAGCCGATGTGACCGGACCACCCGCCGGCCCCGACGACGATGCCGAGGTCATCGCGCAGTCGCTGGAGGAACCCGAGATCTTCGCCGGGCTCTACGACCGTCACGCACCGGACATCCACCGCTATGCCGCCCGCCGCCTCGGGCACGGCGTGGCGGACGACATCACGGCGGAGACCTTCCTCGTCGCCTTCCGCTGCCGACGCCGCTACGACGGCTCCCGTCGCAGCGCCCGTCCCTGGCTGTACGGCATCGCGGCGAACCTCATCGGCAAGCACCGGCGCAGCGAGGAGCGCGGGCTGCGGGCCCTGGCCCGTACCGGTCATGACCCGGTGGCCGCGTCCTGGAGCGACCGTTCCGACGACCGGATCGCCACCCAGGCACCGCTGGCGGCGGCGCTCGCCGCGCTCTCGCCCGGCGACCGCCATGTGCTGCTGCTCGTCGCCTGGGCCGACCTGGGGTACCAGGAGGTCGCCGAGGCGCTGGGCATCCCGCTCGGCACCGTGCGGTCCCGGCTCAACCGCGCCCGCCGCAAGGTCCGCGAAACCCTCAGCACGGACCCCTCGTTCACGCCCGACGCCATGGAGCTGACCCCGTGATGGACGAAATGACCAAGCTGCGCGAGCTCCGCGCGGACGCGCCCGTTCCCGGCCGCGGAGCGCTCGCCCCGGGCCGGCGGCGGCTCACCGAGGCCGCGGCCTCGGGACGTCGCGTCCGCCGGCTGCGGGCCGACTGGCGGGTCGCCGCGGCCGGTGCGGCAGCGGCGATCACCGTGGCGGCCGTGCTCGGCACCCAGCTCGGGGACGCCGCCGCGCCCTCCCGCTCCGGACCCGCTTCCACCGCGGGCACCCTGCGGCTGGACAGCCCGGCCGAGGTGCTGAACCGGGCCGCCGACGCTCTGGAGAAGCAGCAGGCCGGGCCGGAGCCTCACGACGACCAGTGGATCTACACCAGGACGGCGCAGGTGGCCTCGCAGGGCGACCAGAACGGCTCGTCCGTCGGCCCCGTCACGTACGACCCCGACAGCTGGGTCCCGTACGACAACTCCGCCGCGGCCATGAACGGCAAGGACTCCGACTACCGCACGGCCCGCGAGGTCTACCGGACCGCCGACGCGCTGCCCGACGACCCGGCGCGGCTGCTGGCGGAGATCCGCTCGTTCTACCCGACCGGCGACACGGCCGAGAGCCCGGCCGAGGGCAAGGCGCAGCACAGCTTCCGCGCGATCGGGCTGATGGCCGAGGCGTATCCGATCGCCCCGGCCGCCCTCGCCCGGATCTACCGGGCCATGGCCACCATCCCCGGAGTGCGCGTCACCGACCACCTGGTGAAGGACGCGGCCGGGCGCGAGTCCATCGCCATCACCCGGAAGGAGGACGGCGGCCACGAACAGCGGGAGATCCTGCTCAGCCCGCACGACTTCAGCTATGCCGGTACGCGCTTCGTGGTCGCCGAGGACTACACGTACAAGCTCTCCAACGGCAAGGCGGAGGGCCCGGCGTTCAGGTTCAAGGCGGGACAGGTCCTGACGAGCGAGTCCCGGATCGCGGCCGCCGTCGTGGACGCCAAGGGCGAGAAGCCCTGATACCTCGGGGACACGAACCGGGTCCGGTGTCCGTCACAGGGGTGCGGACACCGGACCCCGCCGAGGGCGGCGAGTGACTCCGGGTGCATCATGGCCTCGCCGCCGACCGGCACCGTTTCCGGCCGCCCGAGATCGGCCGAGAATCGGGGGGTGGGGCGCATGTCCGGCGCCGAAGAACCGGTCACACCGTCACCACGTCCGCCCTGGGACCTCCGGCCCTCCCAGCCATTCCCCGCACTCCCTCCGCGCCGACGCCGGATGTCGAACCGGGCCGCCGTCCTGCTGGGGCTGTTCACCGGCGCGGTCCTGGTCGTACTCGTACCCGTGGGCCTGTTCGCCCTGGTCATCCTCCTGCGCCTCGTGAACGTCCCCCCGGAGCCGGACGGCCCGCCGCTCGTGCTGCCGTACAGCCGGCTTCAGGGCACCTGGCAGGACGAGGAAGGCGGCCGGATCGTCCTCGCCGCGGACGGCACCTTCACCGCCACGACCATCTGCGGCGACTACTCGGACGACGTCACCGGCGACAGTTCCGGATTCGGCCTCCCCGCCACGATGACCGGGACCGGAACGTGGGAGTCCGACGTGTACACGGAACCGGACCGCGTGACCGGGCTGTTCACCGAATTCGCCCCCGGCCATGTCAGCGGGCAGCTCACGGCCAGGGGGACAGCCGAGTCCCCGCTCCTGTGGACCTTCGTCGGCGACCCCGACAGCGGAGGGCTCTGTGTGCTGAAGAAGGCGGACGCACGGCCGTGAGCGGCGGCGGCACCCCTATCGCCTCCCCTAAGTGATCGAGCCCACCTCCCACCGCGTCAAAACTCCCGCAACAATGAACCCGTGATCACTTCGCCGCCACGGAGCACCCACCGACGCGCCGAGCATGCGGCGACGCCGTACGTCGATCTGTCCCGCGCCGAGTGGAGCGCCCTGCGCGACAGGACACCGCTGCCGCTGACCGCCGACGAGGTGGAGCGGCTGCGCGGGCTCGGGGACGTCATCGACCTCGACGAGGTGCGGGACGTCTACCTGCCGCTCTCCCGGCTCCTCAACTTCTACGTCCAGGCCACCTCGGGCCTGCGCGGCGCCCTGAACACCTTCCTCGGGGACGCGGGAAACGGCCACGGCGCGCAGCGCGGCACCCCGTTCGTCATAGGCGTCGCGGGCAGTGTCGCGGTCGGCAAGTCCACCACCGCACGCATCCTCCAGGCGCTGCTGGCCCGCTGGCCCGAGCATCCCCGCGTCGAGCTGGTGACCACTGACGGGTTCCTGCTGCCGATGAAGGAGCTCCGGGCCCGCGGGCTGATGTCGCGCAAGGGGTTCCCCGAGTCGTACGACCGGCGCGCCCTGACCCGGTTCGTCGCCGACATCAAGGCCGGCAAGGACGAGGTGACGGCGCCCGTCTACTCGCACCTGATCTACGACATCGTGCCGGACCAGCGGCTCACCGTGCGCCGTCCCGACATCCTGATCGTCGAGGGGCTGAACGTGCTCCAGCCCGCGATGCCCGGCAAGGACGGCCGGACCAGGGTCGGTCTCGCCGACTACTTCGACTTCAGCGTGTACGTGGACGCGCGCACCGAGGACATCGAGACCTGGTACCTCGACCGCTTCCACAAGCTGCGCGACACCGCCTTCCAGGACCCGTCCTCGTACTTCCGCAAGTACACCCAGGTCTCCGAGGAGGAGGCCATGGAGTACGCGGCGACGATGTGGCGGACCATCAACAAGCCCAATCTGGTGGAGAACGTCGCACCCACCCGGGGCCGTGCCACCCTGGTGCTGCGCAAGGGCCCGGACCACAAGGTCCAACGGCTGTCCCTGCGCAAACTCTGAACCTGCGAGCCCCCCGGGAGTGGCCACGTGCTGCATCTGCGCCTGATCGTCCCCGCCGAGCGCACGGACGAGGTGGTGCAACTGGTGGAGTCCACCCTCGGTACGGCACATCTCGTCGTGCTGACCGGCGCCGCCCGCGACCCGGCGGGCGACATGGTCCTGTGCGACGTGGCCCGTGAGGCGGGCGACGAGCTGATCTCCGCGCTGCGCCGGCTCGGCATCGACAAGTCCGGTTCGATCACCGTCGAGAACATGGATCTGACGCTCTCCGCGCACGCCGACAAGGCCGAGGAGGACGCGCCGGGCGAGGGCGCGGACGCGGTGCTGTGGGAGGAGCTGACGGAGGCGACCCACGAGGAGTCGACGTTCAGCGTCACGTACGTGGCGTTCCTCACCGTCGCGACGATGCTCGCCGCCTGCGGTGTGATGCTCGACAACGCGATCCTGATCGTGGGCGCGATGGCGGTCGGCCCGGAGTTCGGGCCGCTGGCCGGGATCTCCACGGCCCTGGTCCAGCGTGCTCCACGACTGGCGCTGCGCTCGTCCTACGCGCTGATCGGCGGCTTCGCCCTCGCGATGGTGCTGACGGCCGGGTTCGCCTGGCTGATGGACGCCTCCGGGCTGTTCACCCGTTCGATGATCGAGGCCGGCCGCCCCAACACGGCGTTCATCTGGAAGCCCGACGCGATGTCCTTCGTGGTGGCCTTCCTGGCCGGGATCGCCGGGACGCTCTCGCTCACCTCGGCGAAGTCCGGGGCGCTGATCGGTGTCGCCATCTCGGTGACGACCGTGCCGGCCGCGGCCAACGCGGCGGTGGCGTTCAGCTACAGCGACTACAGCCAGATGTGGGGCTCCACGGCCCAGCTGCTGGCGAACCTCGGCGGGATCGTGGTCGCGGGGACGCTGACCCTGTTGGTCCAGAAGGTGCTGTGGGCGGCACACCGCCGCCGGACGGGCCGCGTCGCGAGCCCGTCCGGCGACTGAATCCTGCCCGACGGGCGGGCACCCGCCCGACGGCCGGAGCCTGTCCGGCGGCCGGCGCCTGTCCGGCGGCCGGCGCCTGTCCGGCGGCCGGCGCCCGCCGGACGGCCGACGGCCGTCCGGCGGACAACGCCTGGACCAGCTAGCCCAGCGCGGACTTCACCACATCGGCCAGCCGCTCGGCGATCGCCCGCGCCTGCTCGATGTCGGCCGCCTCGACCATGACCCGCACCAGCGGCTCGGTGCCCGACTGGCGCAGCAGCACGCGGCCGGTGGAGCCCAGCTCACGCTCGGCCTCGGCCACGGCCGCGGCGACCTCCGGGGAGGTCCCGACCCGGGACTTGTCGACGTCGCGGACGTTGATCAGCAGCTGCGGCAGCCGCTGCATGACCCCGGCCAGATCGGCGAGCGTACGGCCGGTGGCGGCGACCCGGGCCGCCAGCAGCAGGCCGGTCAGCGTGCCGTCGCCGGTCGTGGCGTGGTCCAGGACGATGACATGGCCGGACTGCTCGCCGCCGAGCGCGTAGCCCTCGGCCTTCATCGACTCCAGCACGTAGCGGTCGCCGACGGCGGTCTGGACGAGCTGGATGCCCTCCCGCTCCATCGCGATCTTGAAGCCGAGGTTGGACATGACGGTGCCGACCACGGTGTCCTTGCGCAGCTGTCCGGCCTCGCGCATGGCGAGGGCCAGGACGGCCAGGATCTGGTCGCCGTCGACCTCCACGCCTGCGGCGTCCACGGCCAGGCAGCGGTCGGCGTCGCCGTCGTGCGCGATGCCGAAGTCGGCGCCGTGCTCGACGACGGCGGCCTTCAGCGGCTCCAGATGGGTGGAGCCGCAGCCGTCGTTGATGTTCAGGCCGTTCGGGTCGGCACCGATCATGATCACCTCGGCGCCGGCCCGTGCGAAGGCCTCGGGCGAGACCCGGGCGGCCGCGCCGTGCGCCTCGTCGAGCACGACCTTCAGCCCGTCGAGCCGGTTCGGCAGGACCGCGACGAGGTGGGCGACGTAACGGTCGAATCCCTCCGCGTACTCGGTGACTCGTCCCACACCGGCGCCGGTCGGACGCTCCCACGGCTCACCGGCGCGGTGCTGCTGGTAGATCGACTCGATCCGGTCCTCCAGCTCGTCGGAGAGCTTGTGACCGCCGCGCGCGATGAACTTGACACCGTTGTCCGGCATGGAGTTGTGGCTCGCGGAGAGCATCACGCCGAGGTCGGCGCCCAGCGCGCCGGTGAGGTACGCCACCGCCGGGGTGGGCAGCACGCCGACGCGCAGGACATCCACGCCGGCGCTGGCAAGACCGGCCACGACGGCTGCCTCCAGGAACTCTCCGGACGCGCGCGGGTCACGGCCCACCACGGCTGTCGGCCGGGTCCCGTCCAGGGTGCTCCCCTCGGCGAGAACATGCGCCGCAGCGACCGAGAGACCGAGCGCCAACTCGGCCGTCAGATCCGCATTGGCGACACCGCGCACACCGTCCGTGCCGAAGAGTCGTCCCACTGGTGTCCTCCGAAGATGCTCCGAAACCGCAAAAACCAAATCAACCAAAGCAAAGCAACACGGCAACCGGATGCGCACAGCACCGCGCACCGTCCCCCGGCCAACACAAGGCCTCGCAGCCATCGCAGCCATCGCAGCCATCGCGACAAAGCCTATGAACGTCTTATGCCGTTATACGCCTGAGGGTGCCGATAAACGAACGCCCCGGCAGCACGAGGTGTGCCGCCGGGGCGAACGTGTAAAGCAGAAGAGCAGGCGGATTAGCGCTTGCTGTACTGCGGGGCCTTACGGGCCTTCTTGAGACCGGCCTTCTTGCGCTCGACCGCACGGTCGTCACGGGAGAGGAAGCCGGCCTTCTTCAGCGGGGCGCGGTTGTTGTCCACGTCCGCCTCGTTCAGCGCACGGGCCACGCCGAGACGCAGGGCGCCGGCCTGACCCGAGACGCCGCCACCCGAGATGCGGGCGATGACGTCGTAGCGGTTGTCGAGCTCGAGCACCTTGAAGGGCTCGTTGACTTCCTGCTGGTGCACCTTGTTGGGGAAGTAGTCCTCAAGGGTGCGACCGTTGATCTTCCACTTGCCGGTGCCCGGAACGATCCGGACGCGGGCAATGGCGTTCTTCCGACGGCCAAGGCCGGCGGCGGGCTGCGGGTCGCCGAAGCGGGAGGCCAGCGACTCGCTGGTGTACTCGCCCTCGACGGGAACCTCGGACTCGAAGGTGGTCACCTCGGCGAAGACCTCTTCGCCCTCGGTGCCCTCGACGGGGTTCTCAACAGTGGTCTCGGCCACGATTCTCCTCAGATCTTTCTTTTGGTCTTAGGGGGAGGCCGGAACTACTGCGCGACCTGGGTGATCTCGAACGGGACCGGCTGCTGAGCAGCGTGCGGGTGCTGGTCGCCCGCGTAGACCTTGAGCTTCGAGAGCATCTGACGGCCCAGGCTGTTCTTGGGGATCATGCCCTTGATGGCCTTCTCGACGGCCTTCTCGGGGCTCTTGGCGAGCAGCTCGTCGTAACGGACGGAGCGGAGACCACCCGGGAACCCGGAGTGGCGGTACGCCATCTTCTGGGTCTTCTTGTTGCCGGAGAGGTGAACCTTCTCGGCGTTGATGATGATGACGAAGTCGCCCATGTCCATGTGGGGGGCGTAGATCGCCTTGTGCTTGCCGCGGAGGAGGTTCGCAGCCGTGGTGGCCAGACGACCCAGGACGATGTCCTGCGCGTCAATGATGTGCCACTGGCGCGTCACATCGCCGGGCTTGGGGCTGTACGTACGCACTTCGTAGCCTTCGCTTCTTCAGTGGATGGGGTCCAGACACATGGCACCTCTGAAGCGATCATGCAGCTGGGGCTCACAATGCCGGGACACTGCCCGTATGCGAGCCACTGGTAACTGCTCCAGAGAACCTACGTAAGGGCCCTACGCGTGAGAACGACGAAGCCAATACGCATAACAATCAACGAGACTACCCGCCCCGCCCCGGACGGGTCAAAACGCGTGGTCCTCGGGCGGGCGCCAGCGGGGTTCCCCGGCCTGGCCGGCCCCGCTGCCGGGGGTTCCGTCCTCAATCGCCGGACGGGCTGTTGGTGCGGGTTCCCCGTGGGGGTGCGCCTTGGGCCGTCGTGTGGGGGTCCGGGGTCCCTCCGGGGAGACTCCTCGGAGGGGCACCACCCCCACCCACCTGGACAAGGCGCACCCCGGACCGTGGAGCAACCGCGCTACCGCGCCCGCTCCACCCGCCGCTCGTCCCACACCGGCTCCGCCGTCTCGCGCACGACGCCGTCCGAGCCGAACACCAGATAGCGGTCGAAGGACTTCGCGAACCAGCGGTCGTGCGTGACGGCCAGCACGGTTCCCTCGTAGGCCTCCAGGCCGTCCTGGAGGGCCTCCGCCGACTCCAGGTCCAGGTTGTCCGTCGGCTCGTCGAGCAGCAGCGCGGTCGTGCCGGCCAGCTCCAGGAGCAGGATCTGGA
Organism: Streptomyces sp. NBC_00012; assembly: GCF_045040875.1. NCBI lineage: Bacteria > Bacillati > Actinomycetota > Actinomycetes > Kitasatosporales > Streptomycetaceae > Streptomyces > Streptomyces sp. NBC_00012. Next base: position 3,623,785 of record NZ_CP108309.1, read on the forward strand.
ACCGTGCCTGCTGACCGCCGGACAGCTTCTCGAAGGGCTGGTCGCCCTGCCGCTCCAGCTCGTAGCGGCGCAGCACGGACATCGCCCCGCCGCGGTCCTTGGCGTGCTCGGTCCACAGGATCTCGACGAGGGTGTGCCCGAGCAGCTCGGGATGGGCGTGGGTCTGCGCGAAGTGGCCCGGCACGACTCGGGCCCCGAGCTTCCACTCCCCGGTGTGCGCGACCTGCTCGCCCGCGAGGAGTCGCAGGAAGTGCGACTTGCCCGATCCGTTCGAGCCGAGGACGGCGACCCGCTCCCCGTAGAAGACCTCCAGGTCGAACGGCTTCATCAGCCCGGACAGCTCAAGGTTCTTGCAGGTCACCGCCCGCACCCCGGTCCGGCCGCCGCGCAGCCGCATCCTGATGTCCTGCTCGCGCGGCGGCTCCGGCGGCGGGCCCGCGTCCTCGAACTTCTTGAAGCGGGTCTGCATCGCCCGGTAGCGGGACGCCATGTCGGGGCTGATCGCCGCCTGCTGCCGCAGCCGGTGGACCAGCGCCTTCAGCCGGGCGTGCTCCTCCTCCCAGCGCCGCAGCAGCTCCTCGAACCGGGCGAACCGGTCCTTGCGGGCCTGGTGGTACGTGTCGAAGCCGGCGCCGTGCACCCACACGTCGCTGCCCGCCGGGCTCGGCTCCACGCTGACGATCTTCTCGGCGGCCCTGGACAGCAGCTCGCGGTCGTGCGAGACGAAGAGGACCGTCTTACGGGTCTCCTTGAGCCGGTCCTCCAACCACCGCTTGCCGGGCACGTCGAGATAGTTGTCCGGCTCGTCGAGCAGCAGCACCTCGTCGGGACCCCGCAGCAGCGCCTCCAGCACCAGGCGTTTCTGCTCACCGCCGGAGAGCGTGCGCACCTCGCGCCACTGCGCCTTCTCGTACGGGACGCCGAGCGCGGCCATGGTGCACATGTCCCAGACGGTCTCGGCCTCGTACCCCCGGGCCTCCGCCCAGTCGCTCAGGGCCTGCGCGTACTTCATCTGCGCGGCCTCGTCGTCGACGGTGAGGATCAGCTCCTCGGCCCGGTCGACCGCCAGGGCCGCCTCCCTGATCCGCGGCTGCGACACGGAGACGAGCAGGTCCCGGACCGTGCGTTCGTCCCGCACCGAGCCCACGAACTGCTGCATCACCCCGAGCCCGCCGCTCACCGAGACGGAGCCGCCGTGCGGCTGGAGCTCCCCGGCCAGCAGTCTGAGCAGCGTCGTCTTGCCGGCGCCGTTGGCCCCCACGAGGGCGACCACGGCCCCGTCCGCCACCCGGAACGAAGCATCGCCGAGCAGCACCCGCCCGTCCGGTAGGTAGTACTCGAGGTGGCCCGCTTCAAGATGTCCCATGCACAGCATTGTCACGGCCCGCGAAGCCCTGGCCCAACCGGTTTACGTCTCCTCTAGGATCGCGGCATGAGCTTTGGGCAAGGGGGGCCCTCCTGGGGGCCCGGGGGCACGCAGACTCCGGACTGGGCAGCGCTGGCCGACGAGTCCGCCGCGCGCAAGCGGCGCAAGAAGTGGCTGCTGATCGGCGGGGGCGTGCTCGCCACCGCGGCGATCGGCGCGATCGTGGCCACCGCGGTCATCACGACCAACAAGAACAACAGCCCCACCGGCTCCGGCAAGAACGCGAGCGAGCTGCCCGCGCCGAGCGACCTGCCGCACGAGACCGCCGAGCCGGAGCCGTCCTTCTCCTCGGTGGCGCCGCCTCCCCCGCCGGATCCGAAGGACTACATCTCCGACGCGAAGAAGGACCGGGCGCCGATCACCGTCGACGCGTTCTTCCCCGGCAAGAAGCTGACGATGGGCGACCGCGTCTACGCCAAGGGCGCGACGCAGCAGACGAAGAACTGCGCCGCGACCACGAAGGGCGCGCTCGGCTCGGTCCTCGTGAACAACGGTTGCGACCAGGTCATCCGGGCGACCTACAGCAAGGACGGCGTCGCCGTCACCGTCGGACTCGCGGTCTTCCGGACGGAGGCCCAGGCCAAGAAGGCGGCCCGGCAGGCGAGCGGCAGCATCGCCACGCTGAGCGGCGGGGGCGTACCGGCCTTCTGCCCCGCCGGATCGGTCTGCCGCCGTACCGCCAACTCCTACGGCCGTTACGCCTACTTCGCCATCAGCGGGTTCACCAACGGCAAGAGCGTCACCACGGCCGACAAGAAGGCCTACGCCACCGGCGACGACCTGACGAACTTCACGTTCCGTCAGATCCACCACCGCGGCGAGCTCCAGGCCTCGGCCGCGGCCACCGCGCAGACCGGCTGACGCCGCACCCTCGCCTCGCCCCGGGGGGAGGCACTCAGCAGCACCCGCCCCCGGGAAGCGTCCGCACATTGCGCGCTTCCCGGGCACGGACGGCCAGCAACTCGTCCGCCGGGTAGGCCACTTCCTCCAGCGTCAGCCCGTGCGGGCGCACCACGTGCACGCCCGGGTCGCGGACCCTGGCCGCAAGCACCTGCGCGGGCCACTCGGCCGGACGTCGCCCGTCCCCGACGAAGAGCGCCGCACCGATCAGCGCGCGGACCATGTTGTGGCAGAACGCGTCCGCCTGAACGGTCGCCGTCAGGATCCCGCTCTCCCCGTCCCGCACCCAACTCAGCTTCTGCAGCATACGGATGGTCGTCGCACCGTCGCGCTTCTTGCAGTACGCGGCGAAGTCGTGCTCGCCGAGCATCAGCGCGGCCGCCTCGTTCATGGCGGCCAGGTCCAACGGCCGGTCGTGCCACAGCACATGACCACGCAGCAGCGGATCCACCCCGCCGGGACGGTCGGCGACGCGGTAGGCGTAACGACGCCACAGCGCCGAGAACCGCGCGTTGAAGCCCTCGGGTGCCGGCGCGATCCGCCAGATCCGTACGTCCGGCGCCATCCGCCCGGCCATCCGCCGCAGCAGCTTGTCGCCGTGCTCGGCCCACACCTCGTCCGGCAGATCGACGTGCGCGACCTGGCCCCGGGCGTGCACCCCGGCATCGGTCCGGCCGGCGACGGTCAGGTCGTACGTCCGCGAGGACCGCGTCACGGTCCGCAGCGCGTCCTCGATCTCGCCCTGGACGGTCCGCCTGGAGGTCTGCTTCGCCCAGCCCGAGAAGTCCTTGCCGTCGTACGCCAGGTCCAGGCGCACCCGTACGGAGCCGGGCTCCACTTCGTCACTCACCCATGGGTCCTTTCCTGCGAGTGCACACAGATGCATACGGAACGGGCCCGCACCGCCCCGAAGGGTGATGCGGGCCCGTCCAGTGGTCTCAGAACGCTCAGGCGTCCTTGGACTCGGCGTCGTCGGCCGGCTTGGCGTCCTCGACGGCCTCGGCCGGAGCCTCGTCCTTCTTGAGGGCGTCTTCCTTGACCGCACGCTTCGTGGCGGCCTCGGCCTCACCGGTGGCCTGCTGGGCCACGGTCAGCGCCTCGACCAGCTCGATGACCGCCATCGGGGCGTTGTCGCCACGACGGTTGCCGATCTTGGTGATGCGGGTGTAACCACCGGGGCGGTTCTCGTACCGCGGGGCGATCTCGGTGAAGAGCGTGTGGACGACGCCCTTGTCCGTGATCGACTGCAGCACCAGGCGACGGTTGTGGATGTCGCCCTTCTTCGCCTTGGTGATGAAACGCTCGGCGACCGGACGCAGGCGACGGGCCTTGGCCTCGGTCGTGGTGATGCGGCCGTGCTCGAACAGCGACTTCGCGAGGTTGTTGAGAAGAAGCTTCTCGTGCGCAGCGCTGCCGCCCAGACGGGCACCCTTGGCGGGCTGAGGCATGGTTTTTCTCCTTGTGTGCTGCACCGGCCGTATCAGGTACCGGTGTCAGTTCCCGTGCGGCGGATGCCACCCGGAAGTTCAAGAGCCGACGGACACATTCGAGCCCGTCCGGCGATCGAGGACAAAGCCTCACCCCGGTCCGGGGCACCCGGAAAACCCGGGCACCCCGGCCGGAGGCGAATCAGTACTGCTCGGTCTCCACGAAACCGGCGTCCGCGTCGTCGTCGGCGCCGAAGGCGTCGGCGGCGGCGGTCGGGTCGAAGCCGGGAGGCGAGTCCTTCAGCGCGAGGCCCATACCGGCCAGCTTCGCCTTGACCTCGTCGATCGACTTCGCACCGAAGTTGCGGATGTCGAGCAGGTCGGCCTCGGAACGAGCCACGAGCTCACCCACGGAGTGGATGCCCTCGCGCTTGAGGCAGTTGTACGAACGGACCGTGAGCTCCAGCTCCTCGATCGGCAGTGCCAGATCGGCGGCGAGCGCGGCATCCGTCGGGGACGGGCCCATGTCGATGCCCTCGGCGTCGATGTTGAGCTCGCGCGCCAGGCCGAACAGCTCGACCAGGGTCTTACCGGCCGAAGCCATGGCGTCACGCGGACGCATGGCCTGCTTGGTCTCGACGTCGACGATCAGCTTGTCGAAGTCGGTGCGCTGCTCGACACGGGTCGCCTCGACCTTGTACGTGACCTTGAGCACCGGCGAGTAGATGGAGTCGACCGGGATGCGGCCGATCTCCTGGCCCGCCTGCTTGTTCTGGACGGCGGAGACGTAGCCGCGACCGCGCTCGACGGTCAGCTCCATCTCCAGCTTGCCCTTGCCGTTGAGCGTGGCCAGGACCAGGTCCGGGTTGTGGACCTCGACACCGGCCGGCGGGGCGATGTCAGCAGCGGTGACCAGGCCGGGGCCCTGCTTGCGCAGGTACATCACGACCGGCTCGTCGTGCTCCGAGGAGACGACCAGCTGCTTGATGTTGAGGATGAGGTCGGTGACGTCCTCCTTGACGCCCGGCACGGTGGTGAACTCGTGCAGGACACCGTCGATCCGGATGCTGGTGACAGCGGCGCCGGGGATCGAGGAGAGGAGCGTACGGCGGAGAGAGTTGCCGAGGGTGTAGCCGAAGCCCGGCTCCAGCGGCTCGATGACGAACCGGGAGCGGAACTCGTCAACGACCTCTTCGGTCAGCGACGGACGCTGAGCGATAAGCATGGTGTGAATCCTTCAGTCGTGGGCGCCCACTATTTGACACCCGACGGATGAAACAAGGGTACGGGCGGCACACCCCCGCAGGGGGCATACCGCCCGTACCCACGCTACTGACGCACGGCCGTCACCGGCCGTGACGGATCAGACGCGGCGACGCTTCGGCGGACGGCAGCCGTTGTGCGGCGTCGGGGTGACGTCCTGGATCGAACCGACCTCCAGGCCGGTGGCCTGGAGCGAACGGATCGCGGTCTCGCGGCCGGAGCCCGGACCCTTCACGAAGACGTCAACCTTGCGCATGCCGTGCTCCTGCGCGCGGCGGGCGGCCGACTCGGCGGCCATCTGCGCGGCGAAGGGGGTGGACTTGCGCGAGCCCTTGAAGCCGACGTGGCCGGCGGAGGCCCAGGAGATCACGTTGCCCGAGGGGTCCGTGATCGAGACGATCGTGTTGTTGAACGTGCTCTTGATGTGCGCGTGGCCGTGAGCGACGTTCTTCTTTTCCTTGCGACGCACCTTCTTGGCTGCGCCCTGACGACCCTTGGGGGGCATGTCTTGACTCCAGATGGAGAGGGGAGGTGATCGGTCCTACAGCGAAGACCGCTGGTTGCTGCGGATGACCGGTGGCCCGGACGCCCGCAGTGCGTCCGCTGAGGACTACTTCTTGCCCGGCTTCTTCTTGCCGGCGATCGCGCGACGCGGGCCCTTGCGGGTACGAGCGTTCGTGCTGGTGCGCTGGCCGTGGACCGGCAGGCCGCGGCGGTGACGCAGACCCTGGTAGCAGCCGATCTCGACCTTGCGGCGGATGTCGGCCTGGATCTCGCGACGGAGGTCACCCTCGGTGCGGAGGTTGGCGTCAACGTACTCGCGGATCTTGACCAGGTCCTCTTCGGCCAGGTCACGAACGCGGGTGTTGGGGTTCACGCCAGTGGTGGCGAGAATCTCCTTGGACCGGGTGCGCCCGATACCGAAGACGTAGGTGAGGGCAACCTCCACGCGCTTTTCACGCGGGATGTCAACACCTGAAACGCGTGCCATTCAATGGCTCCAGTTGTTAATTCGGGGGTCTTCCGCAGTGCCACTCCCGATCGCCGACCTCTCGTGACGAGAGGTGGTACGCCCGGGTCCCCGGCCCCCACCGGAGGTGTCGTCAGCCGAAGCTTGGACGGACTCTGCGTATGTACGTTTTACGTGCGTCGCGCGAAGTGCTGCGAGATGCAGGGGGTCGTGCGTCAGCCCTGGCGCTGCTTGTGGCGCAGGTTGTCGCAGATGACCATGACCCGACCGTGACGGCGGATCACCTTGCACTTGTCGCAGATCTTCTTGACGCTCGGCTTGACCTTCATGGGATGTCAGGTTCTCCGGGTCAGTGCCGTCACCGCGCGAAAGGCGCGGTGGAGGCAAGATCTACTTGTAGCGGTAGACGATCCGACCACGCGTCAGGTCGTACGGGGAGAGCTCCACGACGACCCGGTCATCCGGGAGGATCCGGATGTAGTGCATCCGCATCTTGCCGCTGATGTGCGCGAGGACTTTGTGACCGTTCTGGAGTTCCACCTTGAACATGGCGTTCGGGAGGGACTCGATCACGGTGCCCTCAATTTCGATGGCACCTTGCTTCTTGGCCACGCTTCGCCTTTCGAATCGGCTACCTTGATCGACTTTCGGCATCGCATGCGGACACACTGATGCACGACGGCCGACGAGTCAGTCTACGTCAGCGGACCCCAAAAGACGAATCCGTCAAGTTTGCCCACCGGAGGAGATCCTTAGACCTCGACAAGCGGGTCGAATCCCCCGGGCACCGTCAGCCCAGGGGGTCGGGCGCCGCCTCGATCCCGTACTGCGCCAGCTTCGCCCTGCCGCAGTCGGGGGCGGTCAGGACCAGGGGGCCCTGCTCGGTGAGGGCGATCGAGTGCTCCCAGTGGGAGGACCAGGTGCCGTCCGTCGTGATGACCGTCCAGTCGTCCTGGAGCACCTCGGTCTGCGCCGTACCGAGCGAGACCATTGGCTCGATGGCCAGACAGACACCGGGGACGAGCTTGATGCCCTTGCCACGCTTGCGGGCGACATAGTTCAGCAGGTGCGGGTCCATGTGCATCTCGGTGCCGATGCCGTGGCCGCCGTAGTCCTCGATGATCCCGTACTTGCCGGTGGCGGGGCGGGGCTGGCGGCGGATGTAGGACTCGATCGCCTTCGAGATGTCGACGAGGCGGTTGTTCACCTTCATCGCGGCGATACCGGCCCACATGGACTCCTCGGTCACCCGGGAGAGCTCGACCAGCTCCGGAGCGTGACCGGTGCCGACGAAGGCCGTGTACGCGGCGTCGCCGTGCCAGCCGTCGATGATCGCGCCGGCGTCGATGGAGATGATGTCGCCGTCCTTGAGGACCGTCTTCTCGTCCGGGATGCCGTGGACGACGACCTCGTTGACCGAGGTGCAGATGGTCGCGGGGAACCCGCCGTAACCGAGGAAGTTCGACTTCGCACCGTGATCGGCGATCACCTTGCGGGCGACCTGGTCCAGGTCCAGCGTGGTGGCGCCGGGCACCGCCGCCTCGCGGGTGGCCGCGTGAATGGCAGCGACCACCAGCCCCGCCTCGCGCATCTTCGCGATCTGCTCGGGGGTCTTGATCTGCACCATTGAGCGGCGCCTCTCTGCATCGGACTGCATCGAACGGGTGATGTCTGCGGCGTACTCACACAACGATACGGCGCAAACAGTCGGCCGCGGCGCCCATGGACGCCGCGGCCGACTGCACAAGTACTGCGGGTTCTGCGCTCAGCCCTTGTCGGACTTGAGGGCCTCCATCGCGCGCTCGGTCACATCGGTGACCTTGCCGAGCGCGGAGATGGTGACCACCAGGTTCTGCGCCCGGTAGTAGTCGATGATCGGCTCGGTCTGCGTGTGGTAGACCTCCAGCCGAGTGCGCACCGTCTCTTCGGTGTCGTCGTCGCGCTGGTACAGCTCGCCGCCGCAGGCGTCACAGACGCCCTCGGACTTCGGCGGGTTGTACGTCACATGGAAGACGTGCGAGCCGTCGTTCCGGCAGATCCGGCGGCCGGCGATGCGCTTGACCACCTCGTCCTCGGGGACTTCGAGGTCCAGGACCGCGTCGAGCTTGGTGCCCTCGTCCTTCAGCATGGCGTCAAGAGCCTCGGCCTGACCCACATTGCGCGGGAAGCCGTCCAGCAGGAAGCCGTTCCCGGCGTCGGGCTGGGACATGCGGTCCTTGGCCATCCCGATGGTGACCTCGTCCGGCACCAACTTGCCCGCGTCCATGAAGGACCGGGCCTGCTTGCCAAGGTCGGTGCCCTGGCTGATGTTGGCACGGAAGAGATCGCCCGTGGAGATCTGCGGAATCGACAGGTTCTTGGCAAGGTACGCAGCCTGCGTTCCCTTGCCGGCACCGGGCGGCCCGACGAGGACGATTCGCATCAGCGGAGGAACCCTTCGTAATTGCGCTGCTGGAGCTGACTCTCGATCTGCTTCACGGTCTCCAGCCCCACACCCACGATAATCAGGATGCTCGTCCCGCCGAACGGGAAGTTGGCGTTCGCACCACCGAAGCCGGCCAACGCCATCGTCGGCACAAGAGCGATCAGACCCAAGTACAGCGAGCCCGGCCAAGTGATCCTGTTGAGCACGTAGCTCAGGTACTCGGCAGTAGGTCGACCAGCCCGGATACCCGGGATGAACCCACCATACTTCTTCATGTTGTCGGCGACTTCCTCGGGGTTGAACGAAATCGCCACATAGAAGAAGGCGAAGAAGACGATCAACAGGAAGTACGCCGTGATGTAGTACGGGTGGTCGCCCTTGACGAAGTTGTCCTTGATCCAGGTCGCCCAGCCCGCGGTGGAGTTGGAGAACTGAACGATCAGGGCGGGGATGTAGAGCAGCGAAGAAGCGAAGATGACGGGGATCACACCCGCCTGATTGACCTTCAGCGGAATGTACGTCGAGGTACCGCCGTACGACCTGCGGCCGATCATGCGCTTCGCGTACTGCACCGGGATACGGCGCTGGGCCTGCTCGACGAAGACGACGAGGCCCACCATCACGAAGCCGATCAGGATGACGGTGCCGAACTCGATCCAGCCGTCGGCCAGCTTGCCGCTGGTCTTGATGGCCCACAGGGCGCCGGGGAAGCTGGCGGCGATCGAGATGAACATCAGGATCGACATGCCGTTGCCGATGCCGCGGTCGGTGATGAGCTCACCGAGCCACATGACGGCCGCGGTGCCCGCGGTCATCGTGATGACCATCACGATGGTCGTGAAGATCGACTGGTTCGGCACGATCTGGTCGGCGACCGGGCAGCCGCTGAACAGCGCGCCACTGGTGGCGGTGGCCACCAGGCCGGTGCCCTGGAGGATGGCGAGCGCCACGGTCAGATAACGCGTGTACTGCGTGATCTTCGCCTGGCCGGACTGCCCCTCCTTCTTGAGCGCCTCGAGTCGGGGGATGACCACGGTCAGCAGCTGAAGAATGATGCTGGCCGTGATGTACGGCATGATACCGAGCGCGAAGATCGTGATCTGCAGCAGTGCACCACCGCTGAACATGTTCACCAGGCCGAAGAGGCTGTTGTTGCCCTTGCTGGCCTGATCAACACAGGTCTGGACGTTCTCGTAGCTCACTCCCGGGACCGGGATGTGTGCCCCGAGCCGGTAGAGCACGATGATGCCGAGCGTGAAGAGCAGCTTCTTGCGCAGGTCGGGCGTCTTGAACGCCCGGGCGAACGCGGTGAGCACGGTGCCTCCTGCGACCCCCGCGCAAAGCGTAGAGGTGACGGTCTTGAGGATCGACGAATACGTAAAAGTCAAAGTCCCCGGGGCGGGTGCCCAGAGGGATACCACACAACAACGCACGCCACCTTACCGGCGACCATGCCCCCCTAGGAACGACCAACCGGGGATGCCCCATATGAGAGGCATCCCCGGTCGGATGTTCAGGCCATCGAGTTGTCTCAGACGAGCTCGGTGACGGTGCCGCCAGCGGCGGCAATCTTCTCCTTGGCGGAGCCGGAGACGGCGTCAACCGAAACCTGCAGTGCCACGGAGATCTCGCCCTGTCCGAGGACCTTGACGAGGTGGTTGTTGCGCACCGCACCCTTGGCGACCAGGTCGGCCACGGTGACCTCTCCACCCTCGGGGTAGAGCGTCGCGAGCTTCTCCAGGTTCACGACCTGGTACTCGGTGCGGAACGGGTTCTTGAAGCCCTTGAGCTTCGGGAGACGCATGTGGAGGGGCATCTGCCCACCCTCGAAGCGCTCCGGAACCTGGTAACGGGCCTTGGTGCCCTTGGTGCCACGACCGGCGGTCTTACCCTTGGACGCCTCACCACGACCCACACGGGTCTTGGCGGTCTTGGCGCCCGGGGCGGGCCGGAGGTCATGGGCCTTCAGCGGCTTGTTCTCCGCCATGTCAGTCGACCTCCTCAACCGTCACGAGGTGGCGGACGGTGTGCACCATGCCGCGGAACTCGGGGCGGTCCTCCTTGACAACCACGTCGTGCAGGCGCTTGAGCCCGAGCGAACGCAGGGTGTCGCGGTGGTTCTGCTTGCTGCCGATGTACGACTTCGTCTGCGTGATCTTGAGGCGAGCCATTACGCACCCGCTCCCGCACGCGCACGAAGCAGAGCCGCGGGGGCGACGTCCTCGAGCGGCAGACCGCGGCGGGCCGCGATCTCCTCGGGACGCTGCAGGCCCTTGAGGGCCTCCACGGTCGCGTGCACGATGTTGATCGCGTTGTCGGAGCCGAGCGACTTCGACAGGATGTCGTGAACGCCGGCGCACTCCAGAACGGCGCGCACCGGGCCACCGGCGATAACACCGGTACCGGGGGAAGCAGGCTTCAGCAGGACGACGCCCGCAGCCTTCTCGCCCTGGATCGGGTGAGGAATGGTGCCCTGGATGCGCGGAACCTTGAAGAAGTTCTTCTTGGCTTCCTCGACACCCTTGGCGATGGCCGCGGGAACTTCCTTGGCCTTGCCGTAACCGACACCGACGGTGCCGTCACCATCGCCCACCACGACCAGCGCGGTGAAGCTGAAGCGACGACCACCCTTCACAACCTTGGCGACGCGGTTGATCGCGACAACGCGCTCAACGTACGCGGTCTTCTCGGCGGCAGCTGCGCCGCCGTCACGGCCCTTCCGGTCCCGCCGCTCGCCGCCACCGGCACCGCTTCCGCGGCGCTGGGGTCCAGCCATTGGATTTACCTCTCTCTGTTACGTCCGCTGTGCGTAGGAACCGGGCTCAGAACTTCAGACCGGCTTCACGGGCGGCGTCAGCCAGAGCGGCAATCCGCCCGGCGTACTGGTTACCACCGCGGTCAAACACGACGGCCTCGACGCCTGCGGCCTTGGCGCGCTCAGCGACCAGGGCGCCGACCTGCTTGGCCTGGGTGCTCTTGTCGCCCTCGCCACCACGGATGGAGACGTCCAGGGTCGACGCCGACGCGAGCGTGTGGCCCGCGATGTCGTCGATGACCTGAGCCACCATGTGGCGGTTGGACCGCGTCACGACCAAGCGCGGACGCTCCGGCGAACCGGAGATGTGCTTGCGGACGCGGATGTGGCGACGCTTGAGGGCGGCACGCTTGTAGGCGTCGCCCTTGGCGATCTTCACGCCGTATGCCATGGCTACTTACCAGCCTTTCCGACCTTGCGGCGGATGACCTCGCCGGCGTACTTGACGCCCTTGGCCTTGTACGGGTCAGGCTTCCGCAGCTTGCGGATCTTGGCCGCGGTCTCGCCGACCTTCTGCTTGTCGATGCCCTCGACGGAGAACTTCGTGGGGGACTCCACCTTGAAGGTGATGCCCTCCGGGGCCTCGATCAGGATCGGGTGGCTGTAGCCCAGGGCGAACTCCAGGTTGGAGCCCTTCGCCTGGACGCGGTAACCGACACCACTGATCTCGAGCGCCTTGGTGTATCCCTGGGTCACACCGGTGATCATGTTCGCCACCAGCGTGCGGGACAGGCCGTGAAGGGCCTTGTTCTGACGCTCGTCGTTCGGGCGGGAGACGCTGAGAACGCCGTCCTCACCCTTGGTGACCTCGATCGGCGACGCAACGGTGTGCGAGAGGGTGCCCTTGGGCCCCTTCACCGCGACCGTGCGGCCATCGATGGTGACGTCCACACCGGCGGGAACCTGGATGGGGAGCTTGCCGATTCGCGACATGAGCTATTCCTCCGTTCCCGACTACCAGACGTAGGCGAGGACTTCCCCACCTACGCCCTTCTTGCTGGCCTGCTGGCCGGTCAGGAGACCGTGGGACGTGGAGATGATCGCCACGCCCAGGCCGCCGAGGACCTTCGGCAGGTTGGTGGACTTTGCGTATACACGCAGACCCGGCTTCGAGATTCGCTTGATGCCGGCGATCGATCGCTCGCGGTTCGGGCCGAACTTCAGCTCGAGGATGAGGTTCTTGCCGACCTCGGCGTCCTCGACCTTCCAGCCGGTGATGAAGCCCTCCTGCTGGAGGATCTCCGCGATGTGCGACTTGATCTTGCTGTGCGGCATCGCGACATCGTCGTGGTACGCCGAGTTCGCGTTGCGCAGACGCGTGAGCATGTCTGCGATGGGATCAGTCATGGTCATGAGTTGGCCTTCGGCCTCTCTCGCCGGGGTTTCCTGTATGCGCCATCCCTCTCCCCACTCAGAGGCAGGACGGGTGCGGTGCGGGGACCTACGGCGTAGTAAGTCGGTCTTGGGCGGCAGGCGCCCAACCCCACAAGCCTACGGCATGTGAGGGCGGGCTCCTGCCGACCAGATGCTTACCGAGAGTCTCCGGGTAATCCCAACGCCCAAAGGGCGAAGGAGATTTACCAGGAGCTCTTGGTCACGCCCGGCAGCTCGCCACGGTGAGCCATCTCACGAAGGCACACGCGGCACAGGCCGAACTTGCGGTAGACGGAGTGGGGCCGGCCGCAGCGCTGGCAGCGGGTGTACCCGCGAACGCCGAACTTCGGCTTACGGGCGGCCTTAGCGATCAGAGCCTTCTTCGCCACGGTCAGTTCTCCTTGAACGGGAAGCCGAGGTGACGAAGGAGGGCACGACCCTCGTCGTCATTGGTCGCCGTGGTGACCACGGTGATGTCCATGCCCCGGACCCGGTCGATCTTGTCCTGGTCGATCTCGTGGAACATGACCTGCTCCGTGAGACCGAAGGTGTAGTTGCCACGGCCGTCGAACTGCTTCGGCGACAGACCACGGAAGTCACGGATACGCGGCAGCGCGAGCGACAGCGTACGGTCCAGGAACTCCCACATGCGGTCACCGCGGAGGGTGACGTGGCAGCCGATCGGCTGACCCTCGCGCAGCTTGAACTGCGCGATGGACTTGCGGGCCTTGGTCACGGCCGGCTTCTGGCCCGTGATCGTGGTGAGGTCGCGCACGGCGCCGTCGATCAGCTTGGAGTCGCGGGCGGCGTCGCCCACACCCATGTTGACCACGATCTTGACCAGACCGGGGACCTGCATGACGTTCTCGTACGAGAACTCCTCACGCAGCTTGCCGGCGATTTCCTCGCGGTACTTCGTCTTCAGACGCGGAGTGGTGGTGGTAGCCATCAGATGTCCTCACCCGTCCGCTTGGCAACGCGGATCTTGTTGCCTTCGTCGTCGAAGCGGTAACCGACGCGCGTGACGACCTTGTTGCCGTCCTTCTCCACGACGAGCTGAACGTTGCTCACGTGGATGGGGGCCTCGGTCGTGACGATGCCACCGGTCTGCGAACCGCGAGCGGTCTGACCGGCCTTGGTGTGCTTCTTGACCCGGTTGACACCCTCGACGAGGACGCGGTCCTGAGCGGGGTAGGCCACGATGACCTTGCCCTGCTTGCCCTTGTCCTTACCGGTGATGACCTGAACCAGGTCGCCCTTCTTGATCTTCATGCTTACAGCACCTCCGGCGCGAGCGAGATGATCTTCATGAACTTCTTCTCGCGCAGTTCCCGGCCCACCGGGCCGAAGATGCGGGTGCCGCGGGGGTCACCGTCGTTCTTCAGAATGACGGCGGCGTTCTCGTCGAAGCGGATGTACGAGCCATCCTGACGGCGACGCTCCTTGACGGTGCGAACGATGACGGCCTTGACGACGTCACCCTTCTTCACGTTGCCACCGGGGATCGCGTCCTTGACGGTGGCGACGATGACGTCACCGATGCCCGCGTAGCGGCGACCCGAACCACCGAGAACACGGATGGTGAGGATTTCCTTCGCACCCGTGTTGTCGGCGACGCGAAGTCGCGACTCCTGCTGGATCACGTCTATCTCCTGATCGTCTGCCGGTTCCCGGCGGGGGCCGCTCCGTCACCGGAGCGAGCCCCCGCCGAGCCTGGCGGAACTTGCCTGAGGGGAATGCCCCTCAGGAATTACTTGGCCTTCTCGAGGATCTCGACGACGCGCCACCGCTTCGTGGCGGACAGCGGCCGGGTCTCCATCAGGAGGACGCGGTCGCCGACGCCGGCGGCGTTCTGCTCGTCGTGCGCCTTGAGCTTGTTCGTACGGCGGATGACCTTGCCGTACAGCGCGTGCTTGACACGGTCCTCGACAGCGACGACGACGGTCTTGTCCATCTTGTCGCTGACGACCAGGCCCTCACGGGTCTTGCGGAAACCGCGGTCGGTGTTCGTCTCAGTCACAGTCTTCTCGCTCATCAGGCGCTCTCCACCGTCTCGATGCCCAGCTCGCGCTCGCGCATCAGGGTGTAGATCCGGGCGATGTCCTTACGGACGGACTTGAGCCGGCCGTGGTTCTCGAGCTGCCCGGTCGCCGCCTGGAAGCGGAGGTTGAACAGCTCTTCCTTGGCCTCGCGGAGCTTGTTGAGGAGCTCCTCGTTGCCCAGCTCGCGCAGCTCGGACGCCTTGGTACCGGCCGACATCACGACTCACCTGCCTCGCGCCGAACGATCCGGCACTTCATCGGAAGCTTGTGAGCAGCGCGGGTGAGCGCCTCACGAGCAATCTTCTCGTTCGGGTAGGACAGCTCGAACATCACCCGACCGGGCTTGACGTTCGCGATCCACCACTCGGGAGAACCCTTACCGGAACCCATGCGGGTCTCGGCCGGCTTCTTCGTCAGGGGGCGGTCCGGGTAGATGTTGATCCAGACCTTGCCGCCACGCTTGATGTGGCGGGTCATCGCGATACGAGCTGCCTCGATCTGGCGGTTCGTCACGTACGCCGGGGTCAGCGCCTGGATGCCGTACTCGCCGAACGCAACCTGCGTGCCACCCTTGGACATACCGCTGCGCTTCGGGTGGTGCTGCTTGCGGTGCTTGACCCTACGGGGGATCAGCATTTCGGTCAGGCCTCCGTTCCGGTGCTCTCGGCAGCCGGAGCGGCAGCGGCGGGAGCCTCGGCCTTGGGGGCCTCGGCAGCCGGAGCCGACTGCTGCTGCGGCTTGCGACCGCGGCCGCCACGCTCGCCACCACGGCCACCACGGCCGGCCGGGCGGTCAGCGCCGCCACGGGCCGGGCGGTTGCCTGCGCGGGCAGCGGCGTTCTCGGCGCGGACCTCGGCGATGTTCTTGACGTCGCCCTTGTAGATCCAGACCTTCACGCCGATGCGGCCGAAGGTCGTCTTGGCCTCGAAGAAGCCGTAGTCGACGTTCGCGCGGAGCGTGTGCAGGGGCACACGGCCCTCGCGGTAGAACTCCGAGCGGGACATCTCGGCGCCGCCGAGGCGGCCACCGCACTGGATCTTGATGCCCTTGGCGCCGGCCTTCATCGAGCTCTGCATGCTCTTGCGCATGGCACGACGGAAGGAGACGCGGGAGGAGAGCTGCTCGGCGACGGCCTGGGCCACCAGCTGAGCGTCCACCTCGGGGTTCTTGACCTCGAGGATGTTCAGCTGGACCTGCTTGCCGGTCAGCTTCTCCAGCTCGCCACGGATGCGGTCGGCCTCGGCGCCGCGGCGGCCGATGACGATGCCCGGGCGGGCGGTGTGGATGTCAACGCGGACGCGGTCGCGGGTGCGCTCGATCTCGACCTTCGAGATGCCGGCCCGCTCCATGCCCTTCGTCATCATGCGACGAATGGCGACGTCTTCCTTGACGTAGTCCTTGTACAGCTTGTCGGCGTACCAACGGGACTTGAAGTCCGTGGTAATGCCGAGCCGGAACCCGTGCGGGTTTACCTTCTGGCCCATTACCGGGTTCCTTCCTTGCTGCTGACGACCACGGTGATGTGGCTGGTCCGCTTACGGATCCGGTAGGCACGGCCCTGAGCACGCGGACGGAACCGCTTCAGGGTCGGGCCCTCGTCCACGTACGCCTCGCTGATGACCAGCGAAGAGGCGTCGGTGTGGTCGTAGTTGTGTGCGGCGTTGGCGATGGCGCTGTCCAGCACCTTGCCAACCGGCACGCTCGCGGCCTGCGGGGCGAAACGCAGGACCGCCTGAGCCTCCGTGGCATCCATGCCACGGATGAGGTCCACCACGCGGCGGGCCTTCATGGGCGTGACGCGGATGTACCGCGCCTGGGCCCTGGCTTCCATGGTTGTCCCTTCGGTGTAAGTCATAGTCGTTTCCACCCCGCGGTTAGCGGCGCTTCGACTTCCGGTCGTCCTTGACGTGGCCGCGGAAGGTGCGAGTCGGCGAGAACTCGCCGAGCTTGTGGCCGACCATCGACTCGGTGACGAACACCGGGACGTGGATCTTGCCGTTGTGCACCGCGATGGTGTGACCCAGCATGGCCGGGACGATCATCGAGCGACGGGACCAGGTCTTGATGACGTTCTTGGTGCCTGCCTCGTTCTGTACGTCCACCTTCTTGATGAGGTGGCCGTCGACGAAGGGCCCCTTCTTGAGACTGCGCGGCATCTAAACCCGCTCCTAGCGCTTCTTGTTCGTCTTGCGGCGGCGGACGATGTACTTGTTCGATGCCTTCTTCGGCGAACGAGTACGACCCTCCTTCTGACCCCACGGCGAGACCGGGTGGCGACCACCGGAGGTCTTGCCCTCACCACCACCGTGCGGGTGGTCAACCGGGTTCATCGCGACACCGCGGACGGTCGGGCGAACGCCCTTCCAGCGCATGCGGCCGGCCTTGCCCCAGTTGATGTTCGACTGCTCGGCGTTGCCGACCTCGCCGATGGTGGCGCGGCAGCGGGCGTCGACCAGGCGGATCTCACCCGACGGCATACGAAGGTGGGCCATGGTGCCCTCCTTCGCCAGCAGCTGCACGGAGGCACCCGCGGAACGGGCGAACTTCGCGCCGCCGCCGGGCCGCAGCTCGATGGCGTGGATGGTCGTACCGACCGGGATGTTGCGCAGCGCCAGGTTGTTGCCGGGCTTGATGTCGGCGGTCGGGCCGTTCTCGACACGGTCGCCCTGCGTCAGGCCACGCGGCGCGATGATGTAGCGCTTCTCGCCGTCCGCGTAGTGCAGGAGCGCGATGCGCGCGGTGCGGTTGGGGTCGTACTCGATGTGCGCGACCTTGGCCGGCACGCCGTCCTTGTCGTGACGACGGAAGTCGATCACTCGGAAGGCGCGCTTGTGGCCACCGCCCTGGTGGCGAACGGTCACACGACCGGCGTTGTTACGGCCGCCCTTGCTGTGCAGGGGGCGGACCAGCGACTTCTCCGGCGTGGACCGCGTGATCTCGACAAAGTCGGCGACGCTGGAGCCACGACGGCCCGGGGTCGTCGGCTTGTACTTGCGGATACCCATTTCTCAGTCCTCGTCCGATTCCGGACGACTCGACCTCCGTCAGGAGGTCGGGCCGCCGAAGATGTCGATACGGTCGCCCTCGGCGAGGGTCACGATGGCGCGCTTCGTGTCGGCGCGCTTGCCGAAACCGGTGCGGGTGCGCTTGCGCTTGCCCTGCCGGTTGATCGTGTTGACCCCGGTGACCTTGACCGAGAAGACCGCTTCCACGGCCTGCTTGATCTGGGTCTTGTTGGAGCCGGGCGCGACGATGAACGTGTACTTGTTCTCGTCGAGCAGCGCGTAGCTCTTCTCGGAAACGACCGGCTTGACGAGAACGTCGCGCGGGTCCGAGTAGGTCTTGCTGGTAACGGTCGCCTCGCTCATCAGGCGTCGCTCCCTTCGGTCTCAGCGGTCTGGGGGCCAGACACGAAGGACTCGAGGGCGGCCTGGGTGAAGACCACGTCGTCAGAGACGATCACGTCGTACGTGTTCAGCTGGCCCGGCTCCAGGATGTGCACCTGGGGCAGGTTGCGGGCGGACAGCCACGCGGCCTCGTCGGCACGGTCGACGACCAGGAGCAGGTTCTTGCGCTCCGAGATCTTGCCGAACAGCGTCTTGGCGGCCTTCGTGGAGACAGCTCCGTCGACCACGCCGGTGACGACGTGGATGCGGGAGTGACGGGCCCGGTCGGAGAGGGCACCGCGCAGGGCGGCGGCCTTCATCTTCTTCGGGGTCCGCTGCGAGTAGTCACGCGGCTGCGGGCCGTGGACGACGCCACCGCCGGCGAACTGCGGCGCACGGGTCGAACCCTGGCGCGCGCGGCCGGTGCCCTTCTGGCGGTACGGCTTGCGGCCACCACCACGGACTTCGCCGCGGGTCTTGGTCTTGTGCGTGCCCTGACGGGCAGCTGCCAGCTGTGCGACGACGACCTGGTGGATCAGCGGAACGCTGGTCTTCGCGTCGAAGATCTCCGCGGGGAGCTCGACGGTACCGGCCTTGTCGCCTGCCGGCGAAAGGATGTCAATGGTGCTCATTACCTCAAGCCCCCTTGGCCGCGGTACGGACCAGGACGAGGCCGCCGTTCGGACCGGGGACTGCGCCCTTGATGAGGAGCAGACCCTTCTCCGCGTCAACCGCGTGGATGGTCAGGTTCTGGGTGGTGACACGCTCGTTGCCCATGCGACCCGCCATGCGCATGCCCTTGAAGACACGGCCGGGGGTGGCACAGCCACCGATGGATCCGGGCATACGGTGCACACGGTGGGCACCGTGCGACGCCTTGCCACCCTTGAAGTTGTGACGCTTCATCACACCGGCGAAGCCCTTGCCCTTGCTCTTGCCCGTGACGTCGACCTTGACGCCGGACTCGAACACCTCGGCAGTGACCTCCTGGCCCAGCGTGTACTCGCTGGCGTCAGGGGTGCGGAGCTCCACCAGGTGGCGGCGCGGGGTCACGTCGGCCTTGGCGAAGTGGCCCTTGAGGGGCTTGTTCACCTTGCGGGGGTCGATCTCGCCGAAGGCGATCTGGACTGCCTCGTAGCCGTCGTTGTCGTTGGTGCGGACCTGGGTGACGACGCAGGGCCCGGCCTTGACGACGGTCACCGGGACGACCCGGTTGTTCTCGTCCCAGACCTGGGTCATGCCGAGCTTCTCGCCCAGGACGCCCTTAATGTTCTTAGCCATCTCGCGCGTCACCTCAGAGCTTGATCTCGATGTCGACGCCCGCCGGCAGGTCGAGACGCATCAGCGAGTCAACCGTCTTCGGCGTGGGGTCGAGGATGTCGATGAGGCGCTTGTGCGTGCGCATCTCGAAGTGCTCGCGCGAGTCCTTGTACTTGTGCGGCGACTTGATGACGCAGTACACGTTCTTCTCAGTGGGCAGCGGCACCGGGCCTGCGACCGACGCACCAGTGCGGGTCACCGTCTCGACGATCTTCTTCGCCGAGGAGTCGATGACCTCGTGGTCGTAGGCCTTGAGCCGGATGCGGATCTTCTGTCCCGCCATGGCTACTAGTAGTCCTGTCTCTCGCTAACGCTCTGGAACCCGGGAGTTCTAATGACTCCACCTCCGACCCACGCGGTCGGGCGTGTCGCATCCCCTCTACGCAGATCTCCCGAAGGATTTCCCAACCAAGGGGGTGCGGGCCCGAGGACCGCAGGACCGGGGGCGAAACACCCACCGGGCGCCTGGCCGGTGCCCCACTGACGCTTCCCGGAAGATTCCCGTACGTCCGACCCGCAAGGGGTCGACGAGTACTGTGGGACTCGCTTCCGGTCCTCCCGGCGGGAGGCGCGCAGCATTGACACTCAACCGAGCAACCTGGTCAGTGTGCCATACGGGGAGTGAGCCTGGCCAATCGGGCCGAGGATCTTACCCCGCGTGGTCGCTCGGTCAAACGCGGGCGCGCAGCGGAGGCCGTGCCGGGCGCCCTCATCGTAATTGGGTCGAGCCGTCCGCACCCCCGTGCCTACAGTGACCGGCCGGGCAAACCGTCGTCACCAGGGGCATCGATCATGCGTACGCACTATCCGCGCACCGCCCATCTGCCCTGGTCCCCCGGGACCACCTCGGACGACGTGCGGATCGCCGGTCTCGCCGCGCTGACCGGCCGCGAGGTCGTCGTCACCGAGAAGCTGGACGGCGAGAACACCACGCTCTACGCCGACGGTCTCCACGCCCGCTCCCTGGACTCCGCCCACCACCCCTCCCGGGGCTGGGTGAAGGCGCTCCAGGGCCGGGTCGGGGCACGGATCCCCGACGGGTGGCGGGTCTGCGGCGAGAACATGTTCGCCCGCCACTCGATCCCGTACGAGGACCTGGAGAGCTTCTTCTACGGCTTCTCCGTCTGGGACGGGGAGCACTGCCTGGACTGGGACCGGACCACCGCGTTCCTGCGGGACCTGGGGATACCGGTGCCGCCGGTACTGTGGCGCGGAGTGTTCGACGCCCGCGCGGAGAAGGCACTGCGGGCGATGAAGCTGGACACCGGCCGGCAGGAGGGGTACGTCGTACGGCCCGCGGACGGCTTCGGCGCGGCGGACTTCCGGCACCTGGTGGCCAAGTGGGTGCGGCCCGGACACGTACAGACCGATACGCACTGGATGCACGCCGCCGTCGTGGAGAACGGCCTCGGCCCGGCCGCCGCCCTGTGGGCCGTACGGTCCGGAGCCCCGGTCGACGCGGCGGCACTGGCCGCCGCCACCGGCACGGACGCGGGGGACGCCGGGGCCGCCGCCGCGATGGCCGATGCCCTCGACGCGCTGGGCCGGACGGGCGAGGACCGGCTGACCGGGGTACTGGCCGCGCTGCTGCACCGTTCCCGCCGCCCCGCACTCGCGCCCGCGCTGGCCCCCTCGCTCGGGATGCCGCTCGCCCGCCGCGTCGCGGACCTCGTCGGACTGCACCCCGCCCTGCACCGCCCGTACCCGGACGAGGAGCGCCGCACCGGGCTGGTCCGGATGTCGTTCGCCGCCGGTCTGCCGCTGCTGCACGCGCTGGCCGCCACGGTCGCGGACACCGCCGAGGCGCGCGAACAGGTGGAGTGGTCGGAGCTGCACGCGCGGGACGTGAGCGAACCGGCCGGGTTGCGGGAGGCGTTCGCGGATCTGGAACCGGACGCCGCCGACCGCTGCCTGGCGCAGGCCCGTGAGGCGTACGCCCTGGGCCGGGTCACCACCGCCGAGGAGGCGGTCGCCGCGACCTGGCGCTGGCGGACCGGGGACTTCCCGCGCCTGGTCCAGCTGGTCGGCCCGTCCGGCAGCGGCAAGAGCACCTTCGCCCGCGCCCTGCCCGGCGTCGACACGTACCTCTCGCTCGACGATCTACGCCTGGCCCGGGGTTCGCGCGCCGACCAGAAGGCCAACGGGGACGTGCTGCGTGAGGGGCTCGACCGGCTCGACGCCGCGCTCACGGCGGGCTCCGCGGTCGTCTGGGACGCCACCTCGCTCAACACCCACCAGCGCTCCCTGGTGCACGCGGTGGCCCGGCGCAGGGACGCGCTGCTCACCCACGCCGTGGCGCTGGTCGACGAGGCGGAGCTGATCCGCCGCAACGGGTGCCGCAGCCACCCCGTGCCGCCCGAGGTGCTGGCCTCCCAGCTGCACAGATTCGTGCCCCCGTACCCCGGCCAGGCGCACCGGACCTGGTACATCGGCGCGAGCGGCACCGTGGAGGACAGGGCCTGATGCGTACCAGCGAGGAGATCTACCACCGGGTCCGCTGGGATTCCCGGTTCGACCCGGCGCGCTTCGTGATGGGCGTGGCGCAGCGCGGGACGGTGCCCAAGCGGGTGCCGCTGCATCGCTTCACACCCGGCGGGGACATCCCCTGGCACCGGGTGCTGTTCTTCGAGGCGGACGGCGAGGTGGTGTGGGACCGGTCCTCGGGCGTGGACCGGATCGACGCGACGGAGGCCGGGCGGGTGCGCGCCCCGCGCCGGCTGCCGTCCCCGTACTTCGTCTCCCGCACACCGCACGCGTTCTCGGCACCGGAGGCCGCCTGGACGCCGGTGCCCGAGGACGCGCCGACGCCCGGACCGCCCGCCTCGCTGACGCTGCTGACCTGGAACACCCTCTGGGACCGCTACGACAGCGACCGCATCGACACCGCCCGGCGCCGCCCGCTCCTGCTGGACGCCCTGCGCGCCGCGGACGCCGACGTCATCGCCCTCCAGGAGGCCGAACCCGCCCTGCTCACCCTGCTGTTGGCGGCGCCGTGGGTCCGCGCCGGCTACACGTTCTGGGCCGACCCGGCGGGCCGGGACGTCGCCGACTGCGGGCTGCTGCTGCTCAGCAGGGTGCCGGTGCGCGAGGCGGGCCTGCATGCCCTCGGCCCGCACAAGGCGGTCGCGGCGGTCGTCGTGGACGGGCCGGGCGGGCCGGTCACGGTGGCGGCGACCCACCTCAGCAGCGACCACTCGGCCGACGGCGCCGCCCGGCGCGATACCGAACTGGCCGATCTGGCAACGGGGTTGGCGGCGGTCGAGGGCGATGTGACGCTGCTCGGCGACTTCAACGACGGCGGTGACACCCCGCAGGACCGGCTGGGGATGGCGGACGCCTGGAGCCGGGTGCACGGCACGGACGACCGGACGCCCACCTTCGACCCGACGGTCAACCCGCTGGCCGCGGTCTCCTCCCTGACCGGGCGGGTGTCCCGGCTGGACCGGGTACTGGTCCGCTCGGAGCGGCTGCGGTCCTCCTCGGCGGTGCTGCTGGGCGACGTACCGACGGCGGACGGGCTGTACGTATCGGACCACTTCGGGGTGCGCGTGGAGCTGGCCGCCGAGGCGGCGCGGGACGCGGCCCGGGAAGCGGCGGAGGCGGCGTGCGCGGCCGATGCCGTACGCCGGATCGCCGCCGAGGAGGCGTGCGCGGCCGATGTCGTGCGCCGGATCGCCGCTGCCCTGCCCGAAGGCCGTGTCCACCTGGCCGGCTCCCGGCGGATGGGCTGTGCGCTGCCCGGCGCGGACGTGGACCTGGTCGCGGCGCTGCCCGGCTCGGTGGATCTGCCGGGGGTACGGGAGCGGCTGGCCTCGGCCCTGCCGGACGCCGTCGGCCTGCGCGAGGTGCCCGGTGCCCGCGTACCGGGTCTGCGCTTCGCCCTCGGCGGCCTGAAGGTGGACCTGGTGACCGTGTCGACGGGCGCCCTCGCCCCGGCCGAGGCGGTGGCCCGGCGCGCCGGCCTGGGCGAGGCGGCGGCCACGGCGCTCAGCGCGGTGAGCGACGCGGACGCGGTGCTCGCGGCGGCGGACCCGCACCGGGCGGCGTTCGCCCGGCTCGCCCGCGGGGTGAAGGGCTGGGCGCGGGCGCGCGGCCTGGACTCCGCACCGTGCGGCGGCCTGCCGGGCCTCGCCTGGTCGGTGCTCGCGGCCCGTACCGCCCGCGAGTCGGGCGAGCTGCCTCCGCTCCCCCTGCTCAGGCACTTCTTCGCGACCTGGGCGACCTGGGACTGGGACCGCCCGGTCGGGACCGGCGGGACCGGCGGGACCGATGGCCTTGGTGTGACCGCAGCGTTCCCCCTCACCGTGCTGACCCCGACCGACCCCGTCCGCCCCTGCACCGCACAGGTCTCTCCGGCCGGCCGGGACCTCCTCGCCGAGGAGCTCTTCCGCGCCTGGGAGATCCTGGAGTCCGCCGACGACGCCGGCCCCGTACCGCACGCCCTGCTCCGCACCCCGCCGCCGCTGCACCTGCGGCACGCCGCCTGGGCGATCGTCTCCGTGCGGCAGGGCGAGGACGAGGGCCGTTTCCGCGGCCGCCTCCTGGCTCTGCTCGCCGCCTTGGCGGAGGCGGGTTCCCCGGACGCGCACGCCTGGCCGCGCCCGTGCGGCACCGGCGCCTCCCACGTCCAGTACGCCATCGGCCTGGGCCGCACCCCGCCAGACGGGGCCCGGCTCGCGGAGATCGGCGCCGAGCTGCTGCACGGCATCCCGGAGGCGGGGCTGCGCCGGGCTGACCGCGGTCAGGCGCCCGAGCTGCGGTGACGGCGGTCGGGAGGCGACGGGAGACGACCTCGTCGCCCCTGTAAGAATCCGTCCATGACGACTGGCACCCCCAGGACCTGGGCCCTGCGCCCCGCCCTGCCCGAGGACGTCGAGGTCCTGGCCGAGCTCAGGGCCACCGCGATGCGCCCCGACCTGGAGCGGCTCGGGCGTTACGACGAGCACCGCGTACGCCAGAGGCTGCGCGACGTCTACGCGCCGGAGCACACCTCGCTCGTGGTCGTGGACGGCGAGTTCGCGGGGGCCGTCACCCTGCGCCCGGTCGAGGACGGCCTGTGGCTGGAGAACTTCTACCTCTCCCCCGCCCTCCAGGGGCGCGGGATCGGCACTGCGGTGCTCCGCTCGCTGCTCGCGCGGGCCGACGAGGAGGGCGCGACCGTACGGCTGGACGTGCTCCAGGGCAGCGCCGCCCGAGCGCTCTACGAACGGCACGGGTTCACCGAGGAGCGCCAGGACGCGATCGATGTGTTCATGGTGCGTACACCCGTGCGTTGAACCGTCCGGGTCACATCATCGGATATCCAGGCAACCCACCTCCGGGAATCTCCGTCTATCCCCCCGCAGCAGCGGCTCTCCACCCGCCGCGACCTGCACGGATTCAGTACGCAGCACAGGGCCGCCCAACCGCCCGCTGCGGGGGAAGTGGACGGAGCACGGTGTGACGGATCGACCTGCCTTGCGCGCATCCCGCCTGGGAATGCCGCGGCGCACCCTGATGGCCGCGGCCGGCGCGACCGGACTGGCCGCCCTCACCGCCTGCACGGCGCCCTCGCCGCCCCGCCGCCGCGATCCGGCCGCGGACCCGATGCCCGGGCTGCCGATAAGTACCTCGCACCCGGCGCTGATGATGCAGATCCTCGCCCACCCGGACGACGACCTGTACTTCATGAACCCGGACACCCAGCAGGCGCTCGACGCCGGGACGCCGCTGGTCTGCGTCTATCTGACCGGCGGTGAGGCCACCGGCGTCAACCGCGTGCCGGGACGCCCGCTGCCCGCGCCCGACAAGGCGGCGTACTCCTCCTCGCGTCATCAGGGACTCCGCCAGGCGTACGCGACCCTGCTCGGCCTGGGCAGGTTCACCCCGTGGCAGAAGTCCGTCATCGAGCTGCACGGCGGCCACCGCGCCGAGCTCGACACCCTCGCCCACCGCGGCCGCAGGGTCGAGCTGATCTTCATCAACACCGCCATGCACACCACGTACGGGCGGCTCGGACTGCCCAGCCTCTGGCAGGACCGGCGGCTGGTCCTGCCGACCGTCGTCGCCGACGGCTCACCGCTCAGGAAGGTGGGTTCGTACACCTACGACGGGCTGATCGACGTCCTGGCCGGGCTGTTCGAGCGGTACCGGCCGAGTGCCCTGCACACCATGGACCCGGACCCCGACATCCAGCACAGCAGCGAGGCCGTCCGGCGCCGGGACAGCGAGCAGCAGGGCTACTCCGACCATCCCGACCACACCGCCGCCGCACTGTTCACCTGGGCCGCGCTGATCCGGTGGGTGGCGCGGACCACCAAGAACGGCGGCGAGGTGCCGAGCTTCGCCGCCACCGCGTTCCGGGCCTACTACAACCGGCACTGGCCGAAGAACCTGCCGCCCGCCGTGCTGGCCGAGAAGGCCTCGCACCTGGTGCCGTACGGCGGCTCGGCGGACTGGCGGTGCGGCAATCCGGCGGGCTGCGGGGACTACAACGTGGGCGGCAACCGGCCGCTGACCAACCGGAAGGGCTGGGTGCGCTCCACCCACTACCGCTACCCGGGCCCCCGGCCCGCCGTCGCCGCCGAACCGGACGGCCGGCTCGTCGCCTACGGCGTGCTGGGCCTGCGGGCGGTGCGGCGGCGCGAGAGCGCGCCCGGCAGCGGGGTGTGGGACGCGCCGGACGACCTCGGCGGCGGCCCGCTCGCACCGGTGCTGGGCAGCGCGACGCTGCCGGACGGGCGCCATCTGCTCTTCGGGCTGCGGTTCTCGGCGCTCGGCGGGCACGGCGCGGACAACGAACGCGAGATCGTCGCGCTGGAGCAGCGTTCCCCCGGCGGTGCCTTCCGCGCCTGGCAGGGGCTGGGCAATCCGGAGCGCGGCCACGACAACGGACGCCGGATCGGTGTCCCGGTCGCGGTCGCCGCCCCCGACGGGCGGGTGCACCTCTTCGTCCGGAACGCGGAGAAGGGCCTCAGCACCCGGGTACGGGACACGGCCGGCCGGTGGAGCGGGTGGCTGGACGTGGGCGGCGGCGAGATCCAGGACGGGCTGAGTGCCGTGGTGGACGCCGCGGGGTGTGTCCATGTCTTCGCGGCGGGCCGGTTCGCGGTGCACCACTGGACGCAGGACGCGCCCGGCGAGGCGGTGACGGCCCGCACCCAGATCACCGGGGTGCCGGTGCCCGGGGACGGACCGGCGGCGCTGGCGGGGACGGACGGCAGCATCGAGCTGTTCTACCGCGCGGCGGCGAAGGCCGCCCTGACGACCGTACGGACCAGCGAGACCGCCGACGAGACCGGCATCGACGGCTTCGGCCGCCGGATCCCGGACCGGGCGGGCTTCGACGGGTACGGGCCGGTGGCCGCCGCCGGGTCGTCGGCCGCCCCGGTACTGCTCGGCCGCACCGCCGAGGGCCTCGTCCAGCTCCGTACGCCCGGAGGACTCTTCGTGCGACGGCGCGGGCCGGTGGCGCTGGACGGGCCGGCCTTGCACGTCGGTCCGGACGGAAGGCCGACGGTGGTGGCCATGGGGCCCGACGCCCTGCCCTGGATCTGGCGCCCCTGAGGCCGAGGCAGGTCCGGGCCCGGACGTGAAGAAGCGCCCGGACATGAAAAAGGGTCCGGACGTGAAGAAGGGCCCCGGTCCACCGCTCGCGCGGCGGGCCGGGGCCCTTCTCGGTGCTCTGTGCGGAGCAACCAGGTCAGACAGTCAGGTAATTACTTGACGATCTTGGTGACCTGGCCGGCGCCCACGGTCCGGCCACCCTCACGGATGGCGAACTTCAGGCCCTCCTCCATGGCGACCGGCTGAATCAGCGAGACCGACATGACGGTGTTGTCGCCCGGCATGACCATCTCGGTGCCCTCGGGGAGGGTCACGACGCCGGTCACGTCCGTGGTACGGAAGTAGAACTGCGGGCGGTAGTTGTTGAAGAACGGGGTGTGACGGCCACCCTCGTCCTTCGACAGGATGTAGGCCTGGGCCTCGAACTCGGTGTGCGGCGTGACCGAACCGGGCTTGATGATGACCTGGCCGCGCTCGACGTCCTCGCGCTTGATGCCACGGAGGAGCAGACCGACGTTCTCACCGGCCTGGCCCTCGTCGAGCAGCTTGCGGAACATCTCGATGCCGGTGACCGTGGTGGTGGTCTTCTCCTGCTTGATACCGACGATGTCGACGGTCTCGTTGACCTTCAGGATGCCACGCTCGATACGACCGGTGACGACAGTGCCACGACCGGTGATCGTGAAGACGTCCTCGATCGGCATCAGGAACGGCTTGTCGACGTCACGCTCGGGCTGCGGGATGTTCTCGTCGACGGCCTTCATCAGGTCGAGGACGGTCTGGCCCCACTCCTTGTCGCCCTCGAGCGCCTTGAGCGCCGAGACCTTGACGACCGGCAGGTCGTCGCCCGGGAACTCGTACTCGGAGAGGAGCTCACGGACCTCGAGCTCGACGAGCTCCAGGATCTCCTCGTCGTCCACCATGTCGGCCTTGTTCAGGGCGACGACGATGTACGGAACGCCGACCTGGCGGGCCAGGAGCACGTGCTCCTTGGTCTGCGGCATCGGGCCGTCGGTGGCGGCGACCACGAGGATGGCGCCGTCCATCTGCGCCGCACCCGTGATCATGTTCTTGATGTAGTCCGCGTGACCCGGGCAGTCGACGTGCGCGTAGTGACGCGACTCCGTCTGGTACTCGACGTGCGCGATCGAGATCGTGATACCGCGCTGGCGCTCCTCGGGAGCCTTGTCGATCTGGTCGAAGGCCGAGGCCTCGTTCAGGTCCGGGTACGCGTCGTGCAGCACCTTGGTAATGGCGGCCGTGAGGGTCGTCTTACCGTGGTCAATGTGACCGATGGTGCCGATGTTGACGTGCGGCTTAGTCCGCTCGAACTTCGCCTTCGCCACTGGGTCCTCCTGTGGAGTGGTTCTGTACGCCTTGCTTCATCGGCGCCAGGTGATCTTTGCTGGGATGCCGGGGCCGGGGGCATTCAACACATTGCTTTCGCTCTGCGAGGAATGCCCCACCAGGCTCCGGTGACAAGCCTAAAGCGTGAGCTCGGGAGAGTTACTCGCCCTTGGCCTTCGCGATGATCTCCTCGGCGACGTTCCGCGGAACCTCGGCGTAGGAGTCGAACTGCATCGAGTAGCTTGCGCGACCCGAGGTCTTGCTGCGGAGGTCTCCGACGTAGCCGAACATCTCCGAAAGGGGCACGAGGCCCTTCACGACGCGAGCGCCGCTGCGCTCCTCCATGGCCTGGATCTGGCCACGGCGGGAGTTGATGTCACCGATGACATCGCCCATGTAGTCCTCGGGCGTGGTCACCTCGATGGCCATCATCGGCTCGAGGAGCACGGGGGACGCCTTGCGGGCACCCTCCTTGAACGCCTGCGAACCGGCGATCTTGAACGCCAGCTCGGAGGAGTCGACCTCGTGGTAGCCACCGTCGAGAAGGATGACGCGGACGCCGACCATCTCGTAACCGGCCAGGATGCCGAACTGCATGGCTTCCTGAGCACCCGCGTCCACCGAGGGGATGTACTCACGGGGGATGCGGCCACCGGTGACCTTGTTGACGAACTCGTACGAGGCCTCGCCGCCCTCGATGGGCTCGATCGCGATCTGCACCTTGGCGAACTGACCGGTACCACCGGTCTGCTTCTTGTGGGTGTAGTCGATGCGCTCGACGGCCTTGCGGATCGTCTCGCGGTACGCGACCTGGGGCTTGCCGACGTTCGCCTCGACGCGGAACTCGCGCTTCATGCGGTCGACGAGCACCTCGAGGTGAAGCTCGCCCATACCACCGATGATGGTCTGGCCGGTCTCCTCGTCGGAGTGCACCTGGAAGGACGGGTCCTCCTCGGAGAGGCGCTGGATGGCGACACCCAGCTTCTCCTGGTCACCCTTGGACTTGGGCTCGATGGCGACCTGAATGACCGGCGCCGGGAAGTCCATGGACTCCAGGATGACCGGGTTCTTGTCGTCACACAGCGTCTCACCGGTGGTGGTCTGCTTCAGGCCCATGACGGCGATGATGTCGCCGGCGCCCACCGACTCGATCTCCTCACGCTTGTTCGCGTGCATGCGGTAGATCTTGCCGATGCGCTCCTTCTTGCCCTTGACGGAGTTCAGCACCGAGGTGCCGGACTCCAGGCGGCCCGAGTAGACCCGGACGAAGGTGAGCTTGCCGAGGTGCGGGTCGCTCATGATCTTGAACGCGAGGGCCGCGAGCGGCTCGTCGTCGGACGGCTTGCGCTTGACGATCTCCTCCGGGTCCTTGACGCCGTGGCCCTCGATGGCCTCGACGTCCAGGGGGGAGGGGAGGTAGCGCACGACGGCGTCGAGCAGGGGCTGAACGCCCTTGTTCTTGAACGCGGTGCCGCAGAACACGGGGGTGACGGTCGTCTCGCCGTCCTTGCCCGAGTTGATGGTGATGCGACGGATGCCCTCGTAGAGCTGCTCCGCAGAAGGCTCTTCGCCCTCCAGGTAGAGCTCCATGAGCGCCTCGTCGTTCTCCGCGGCGGCCTCGAGGAGCTTGCCGCGGTACTCCTCGGCCTTCTCCGCGAGCTCCGCGGGGATGTCGACGATGTCGTACGCCTCGCCCTTGGTCGCCTCGACGGGGTAGACGAACGCCTTCATCGTCACGAGGTCGACGACACCCGTGAAGTCGGCCTCGGCACCGATCGGGAGCTGCATGACGATCGGGGTCGCGCCGAGGCGGTCCGTGATCATCTGGACGCAGCGGAAGAAGTCGGCACCGGTGCGGTCGAGCTTGTTGACGAAGCAGATACGCGGCACGCCGTAGCGGTCCGCCTGACGCCAGACGGTCTCGGACTGCGGCTCGACACCGGCGACACCGTCGAACACGGTGACGGCGCCGTCGAGGACGCGGAGCGAACGCTCCACCTCGACGGTGAAGTCGACGTGACCCGGGGTGTCGATGATGTTGATGGTGTGGTCAACATCATTGAGCGGCCAGTGGCAGGTCGTCGCGGCGGACGTGATCGTGATGCCGCGCTCCTGCTCCTGCTCCATCCAGTCCATCGTGGCAGCGCCGTCGTGGACTTCACCGATCTTGTACGAGACGCCGGTGTAGAAGAGGATCCGCTCAGTGGTGGTCGTCTTGCCCGCGTCGATGTGGGCCATGATCCCGATGTTGCGGACCTTGGCCAGGTCAAGCGAAGTGGTGGCCATAAGGCTCAATCTTCTCTCGGTCTCGATGTGGGTAGCGACTACCAGCGGTAGTGCGCGAAGGCCTTGTTGGACTCGGCCATCTTGTGGGTGTCCTCACGCTTCTTGACGGCAGCGCCAAGACCGTTGGAGGCGTCGAGCAGCTCGTTCATGAGGCGCTCGGTCATGGTCTTCTCACGGCGGGCGCGGGAGTAACCCACGAGCCAGCGCAGTGCGAGGGTGGAGGCGCGACCGGGCTTGACCTCGATCGGCACCTGGTAGGTGGCGCCACCGACACGGCGGGACTTGACCTCGAGCGAGGGCTTGACGTTCTCAAGCGCGCGCTTCAGCGTGATGACCGGGTCGTTGCCGGTCTTCTCGCGGAGGCCCTCCATGGCGCCGTACACGATCCGCTCGGCGGTGGAACGCTTGCCGTCCAGCAGGATCTTGTTGATCAGCGAGGTGACAAGAGGAGAGTTGTAGACCGGGTCGATGATGACCGGGCGCTTCGGGGCGGGGCCCTTACGAGGCATTCTTACTTCTCCTTCTTGGCGCCGTAGCGGCTGCGGGCCTGCTTGCGGTTCTTGACACCCTGGGTGTCGAGCGAGCCGCGGATGATCTTGTAACGAACACCCGGCAGGTCCTTCACACGGCCACCACGCACGAGCACGATGGAGTGCTCCTGCAGGTTGTGTCCCTCACCCGGGATGTAGGCCGTGACCTCGATACCGGAGGTCAGACGCACACGCGCGACCTTACGGAGCGCCGAGTTCGGCTTCTTCGGGGTGGTCGTGAACACACGCGTGCAGACGCCGCGGCGCTGGGGCGAACCCTCGAGTGCGGGCGTCTTGTTCTTCTCGACCTTGTCCTGCCGGCCCTTCCGGACCAGCTGCTGGATCGTAGGCACTACTTCTCCGGTTTCTGTGTGCCGTTCGTGAAACTAACCTGGAACGTCACCGACCCACGCGGTCGGGTGTGTCGAATACTGCAAGCTCCTGCCGCGAGGCAGAAGGAGCGCAGATTGCGGTAGCCACTGACGGACTCGCCGTGCGGTTGAGGACACGCACACGAGCCCAGGCACACCCCAGGCACAAGGTCTGAGCGTACCTACCTCGTCGACTCCGGTCAAAACAAATGCTGTCCACCAGGACACGCCGGACTTCCACAGGTCACGGACGACGGAATCGAGACAGCCGACCGGAGGCGCACGGCAGGAAAGCAACCTTGGCGGTCCGGCAATACGTGTTCTCAGTACATTGAACCGCGAGGCGGACGATCGGGGGGACGGGATGGCGGCTGCATACGTACCCGACGGCGACGGACTCGACGATCGGGTGCCCTTCCTCGCCCGCCTGGAGCGTGAGGACCGGGTGTCCCTGCTCGGACTGGGCCGCGAACTGACTTTCGCCTCTCGATCCCCCCTGCTCAGACAGGACGAGCCATCCGCGTACGTCCTGTTGATCGTCAACGGCTGGACGAAGGTCACCACATCCGCGCCGAACGGTTACGAGGCGCTGCACGCCCTGCGCGGCCCCGGCGACATCGTGGGCGAAGCGGCCGCGCTGACCGGCCGGCCACGCTCGGCGACGGTGACCGCGCTCTCCCCTGTGCGGGCCGTGGTCGTGGCGCACGAGAAGTTCCGCGCGTTCGTGGCCGGCTCCGCCACGGTCTCGCTCACGCTCCTGGCGTTGTCCGCCGACCGAACGCGCGCCGCGGACCGGCGCAGCCTGGAGTTCGCGGCGATGACGGTACGGGAGCGTTTCGCCGTCCTGCTGCTGGATCTGGCCCACACCCACGGCGGCCGTACGGACGAAGGCATCGAACTCGACATACCGCTCAGCAAGCAGGAGCTGGCCGGGGCGGTCGGAGCGTCCAGGGAAATGGTCCAGCGGCTGCTGAAGGACTTGCGCGAACGGGGCATCGTGCTGACGGGGCGGCGGGCGATGGTGATCGTGCGGCCGGATGCGCTCCGCCGAATCGCGCGGGCTCAGGATGCCTTCCACCCGGTCGTCCGCCTCGAAGCTCCGCAGGCTCCGTAGAAGCAGGCTCCGCACGCCGCCCGCGGCCGCAGGTGACTCTGTGCACACGGTCACACTCCGAGTGAGTCATCCGCCCTCACCGCCGCGGCCCCATCAGCCTCACTCTCGTGTCTTCGGCCCACGGAGACCCGAGCGAGAGGCACCCCATGACCGATCCCGTGAACAGCACGATCCTGCTGCTCGACATCGAGAAGTACAGCGAGCGTGACGATGTCGAGCAGGCGTATCTGCGCCGCATGCTCTACGACCTCACCGACCGGACGCTCCTGGCTGCCGGAATCGACGAGACCCGACGCAGGCGGGCGGACCGCGGTGACTCCGTGATGGAGCTGATCGACGCCAACTGCTCGGTGATCGCTCTGCTGCGGGCGCTGCTCACCGAGGTACCGGCCCAATTGCACGGCCAGAACCGGCGCGCGTCCGCCTCGGCACAGATGCGGCTTCGTGGAGTGGTCGCTTCCGGGTACGTCGCGGTGGACCGGCTCGACGGGTGGGTCGGCAGCGACCTCAACCACGCGTGCAGACTGCTTGACGCGGAGTTGCTGAGGACGGCGCTGCGGGAACACCCGGGCGACTTCGCGCTGTGTGTGTCCGATCCGGTCTACCGGGGGGTCGTGCGGCACAGCCACGTCGGCGTCCCGGCCGAGGAGTTCCGCTCCATCACGGTGGACAGCAAGAACGGTCCGCTCGCCGCGTGGCTGCACGGTCCGCTCCCGGGTGAGCACCCGTTCCCGGCGAGCCGGCGGTTGGAGACCCCGTCGGCCCCGGGCCTTGCCCCGCAATCGCCGGCCAAGGAGTTCGACTTCGGCGGCGCCACGGTCAATGGTGGTGTCTTCGGCGGGACCAACCACGGCATCGGCGGCGGCACATTCTCCGGGGACATCCATCTCGGTGATGGTGGCTGGGGGAACCGCCGGTGAGCACCGAGGAGCAGCCGCCCGGCTCCCAGCCCCCGACCGGGGGCGACCAGCCTTCCGAGGCGCAGGACGGCCGTCAGGGCGACGGGGAGGCCGCCGAGGAATCCGACCTGCCGCAGCCCGCCTGGGCGGCCCGGCGTGACCTGGAGAGCCACACCCCGCGGACCATGGGATTCGGCGACGGCACCCAGGTCGGCGGGGGCATCTTCGGCGGCATCAACCACGGCATCGGCGGTGGCACTTTCTACGGGGACGTCCTGGTCGACAGGACCGAGATCGTCTACCAGGTCGGCGCATCCTCCGCGCTCCATGCCTCGGGCGAGATCGCGCAGTCCACCTTGGATGAGTTGTCGGCCTGTTTCGTGCCCGCGCGCGCCGACTTCGACGCGCTGGTCGACCGGCTGCGTGAGGAGCATGTCCTGGTGGTCTCGGGCCCCTACTTCGCGGGCCGGCGGACCGTCGCGCTGATGCTGCTGCACCGGCTCGGCGCCGTTCCGGTCCGGGCGATCGGCCGGGACACCACCCCCGGACAGCTCACGGCCGGTCTCGGCGGCAGCGAGGCGCGGGACGGCCGAATCGGCCATGTCCTCTGCGATCTGATCACCGAGCGGGGCAGGCCGCTGCGCGAGGCGGACCTGCTGGCCGCCCGCAAGGAACTGGGCGAGGACGCGTATCTGGTGATCACCGTGGGACCGACGGCCCTGCTGGAGGACGTACCGGTGGTGAGCTGGCAGGCTCCCCCACCGGGTGATGTCCTCGCTGCGCACCTGGCGGTGCTGGTGGGCGAGGAGCGCGTGCCGGAGCTGCTGTCGCTGCCCGCCGCCACCACGTTCCTCGAACGGAGCCATCAGCCACGGGAGGCCGCCGAGTTCGCCCGGCTCCTGGCGAGGTACGCGGCCGGGGACGCCGACGCCGCGCAACTCGGGGACTTCTCCCTGGTCGCGCTGGAGAACCAGGTGCGGGAGTGGTTCGAGGACGACGGAACCGTGCTCCACCTGCGGGACAAGGCGTTCCTCGTCGCCCTGGCCTCCTTCGACGAAGGCCCGTACGCCCTGACGGCGGAACTGAGCGATCTCCTCTACGCCTTCCTCCAGGAGACCCAGGACGGGAAGCGGTTCCCCACCGTCCCGGTCTTCGGTACACACATCGGCAAGCGGCTCCAGTTGGCCAGGGCCCATCGGTTCGAGGACGAGGAGCCCACCGAGTGGGGACCCGTCCGGCAGGTGAAGGCCGCCTACCGGGACGAGCGGGCCGCGCTCGTCCTGCTGCGCGAGGTATGGACCGGGCACCCCTCGGCACGGCCCGCGCTCGTGCACTGGTTGCAACGGCTGGCGGGGGACGGCCGGCCGTTCGTCCGCACCCGCGCCGCCTCCACCGTCGCCGTCCTCGCCCATACCGATCTGCCGTCCGCCATGGCACTGGTCATCGAGCCGTGGGCCTCCTCCCACCTCTACCGGCACCGTGTCGTCGCCGTCAACGCGCTCACGCTCACTCATGTGCTGGGCACTCCCAATGTGCCTCGCATCCTCGACGCCTGGTGCGAGAGCGACGAATCGCCGCTGCGCTGGGTGGCGATTCGCGCCCATGGGCTGATCGGTCCGGAACGCCCCGCCGAGACTCTGGCGGCGCTGCGCGCGGCAGCCCGGCACCAGGCAGGACAGCCGGAGCCCGACACGGAGCTCTCGGGGCAACTCGCCGAGTCCGTAGAACTGTTGCTGCTGTCACCGGCAGGCGACGACGTGCTCGCGGGGTTGCTCAGGACGCTGCACGACGACCGCCCGGCGACCGATCTCGCACTCGGCGGATTCATCAGCGCCTGCCGTCGGACCGAGCAGGACGAACGCCACGGGCAGCCGCTCGTTCTGTCCTGGTACGCACGCGCGTCGGCCTCGCGGGCACCGGCCGCCGCCAGCATCGCCGAACTGTGGCGCACCGCTCTGGAAAGCCGGGGCCACACACGGGAAGCCCTGGACGTACTGCGCCGCTGGACGCTGGCGGCGGACCGCGCCCCCGGCACGGAATGGGCGCTCGCCGCGCTGTTGCCCTCACTCGTCACCACGTCGTCGGAGCACCAGCGGCTCAGCCACCTCCTGCGGACGATGCCGGGCGAGGACGGCACCGATCCTCCACCCGTGGCAAGCCGGCTGCTGGCCGTCCTGCCCCATCCCTGACCTGCGACCTCAGCCACAGGAGAGTGCCCATGCCCGAATTCCGCCGAGCCCCCGACTGGGACCAACGGGCCGACCGAGGAACGCGGCTGACCGACCCGGTGGTCACGGTCCGGCAGCTGTCCCGCTTCGGATTCGCCCGCCGCCCGCTCACGCGCATCGACCACGCACTGGTCTTCTCGGCCCCGGACGGCTCGTACGACACCTATCTTCCGCCGCGGCGGCCGACCCGGGCCGGAGCTGCCGCGAAGCGATACACCTCGGTGTACGAGGTCGACATGGGTGTCCATCCCGTACGCGAGGAGATCGGCCTGCCCAGCGACGACGACGCCTTCGAGTTCGGAGTGGTCGTCGAACTGTCGTGGCAGGTCGCCGATCCCGCGCTGTTCGTGGCGAGCCGGCACCGCGACGTGCCACGGCTGCTGATCGGCGAGTTGGAACAGCCGGCGCGGGCCGTCACCCGCCGCTACCCCGCTTCCCGAAGCGCGGAGGCCGAGGAGGCTCTGTTGCGGGAAGTGCGCGCCCAGGGTGCGCTCGGCATCCGGGCGGGACTCTTGGTGACCTGGACCGTACGGCTGCGCGGGGACCAGGGGGCTATCGATCACGTACGGCGCATGAGGTCCATCGATCACGCGGCCACCGAGCAGGTCCACACCGAGCAGCGCGGCAGGGAGCACGATGCCGCGATCGACCGGCGCGTCAGGGAGCAGGACGCGCTGCAGTGGGGCCGAGCGGCCGAATTCGAGCTTCAGCAGCACGAATTGAGGCTGCAACAGCAGAAGTGGCAGCACGCGGAGGCGGTCGGCCGGACCCGACGGCAGATGGAGCTTCAGCAGGTGAACGCGGAAAAGATCGCCTTCTACGAAAAGCACTTGGAACAGGGCGGCGTCCGCGCGTGGGCGCTCCATCTGGCCGACCATCCCGAAGACACCCGGCTCGTGGTGACCAGCCTGCGCCAGGACCAATTGCACATGATCAAAGCGCAGATGGAACTGGCAGGCGAGTTGCTGAAGGGCGACAGCGTGGAGAGCCACGAGCTGGAGGCGCCGAAGAAGAGGGCTCTCCAGGCGCTCATCGACGTACTGAACCAGCACCTTCCCGGAGTCAGCGCGCAGAGCACGGCCGAAGGCAGGCTGACCGTGTCGATGCCGCAGGATGCAGCGGGCCCGGTGCCGGAAGCGGTCATGAGACGCACGCCCTGGCCGGACCTCGACCTGACCGGCGGCACCGAGGCCGCTCCGGATGCAGGCGCCCCGCTGAGCCCCTTGCCGGGCTGGCAGCCGCCGCCGGGCTACGGCAGAACTCCCCTGGAACCGACGGGCACGGCCACGCCATCGGCTGCTGCGGAAGGGATGCCCGGAGCAGCCGACGTAGCCGGTGTGCCGAAGACAAGATCGGTGACCGCGGCAGGCTCTCACCTCCCCTCTCCGGCCTCCGTTCCCTCCGACGCCACGACGCCGGACGCCGCCGGAGCGCCGAATCAGGAGGGCCGCAGCACATGACCGACAGCCCATCGAGCCGGAACACCGATACCGGGGCGCGGCTCCTCCTCGATCTGCGCTCCGAGATCGCACGGGCCGACAGCAAGGCGTCCGTACTGGTCGCCGCGCTCGGCATGACCGCAGGCCTGATCAGTGGATGGCTGGCCGGCAGCGAGTGGCGCCCGAACGCGCTCTCCGTCCCCGGCACAGTCCTGTGGTGGACAGGCGTCGGCGGGCTGGCGACCGCGCTCCTCTCCATGCTGATGGCCATACTCCCGCGTTACCGCGGCAGCGCCTGGGGCCCTGGAGCCCCACTCACCTATTTCGCGGACATCCGGCGCGCCGCCCGACAGAACCGGCTGTCCGAAGCCCTCGAAGCCACCGAGAGGGCCCCGGCCGCCGCGCTTGTCACGGCCCTGACCGAAACCAGCCGGATCGCCGTCTGCAAGCACCAGTGGATACGGGTGGGGCTGCTCGCCTACTCCGTCGGCGCCGTCCTGCTCCCCGCCTCACTACTCCTCGGCTGACACTCCTCGTGCCAAAGGACGACCATGAATCCACCGACATCTCAGCCCCAGGACCCGAGCAACGGGTCCACAACGCCGGACGACGAACCCGTACCGCCCCCGGATCCGCACCGGACCGCCACCTCACCGACCGCACCCGATGACTTGATCTACGAACACGGGCCGGGCCGGCGGGTGTACTACACAGCACACCAGCGGCGAGTGGATGTCACCGCACTGGGACGGCTGACGCTGGCTCTGCCGACCTTCCTGATGAGCACGCTGGTGGTACTGCTCGTGAGCGCGGTCCTGGACGGCTGCCTCGGGCTGCCGTTCTGGATACCGACCCTGTTCTGGCTGGCATCCGGCGCACTGGTCTTCCACCGGCCCACAGAGGATCTGCTCGCCCGCTACCTGCTCGGGCTCCGGCGTCCGATGCCTCGGGAGGCCGCCCGGCTGGAGCCGGTCTGGCGGGAGGTGACTGCCATCGCCGGGGTGGACGGAGCGTTGTATCAGCTCTGGATCGAGGAGAGCGACGACCTCAACGCGTACGCCGCTGCGGGCCACATCGTGGGAGTCACCCGCTTCGCACTGGAGCAGTTGCCCGATGGCCAGCTGGCCGCTGTACTCGCCCATGAACTGGGTCACCACACCGGCGGTCATACCTGGACGTTGCTGTTGGGTCACTGGTACGGGCTGCCGGGCCGAGCGGCCTGGCGCGTCCTGCGTGTGATGGCCCGTTCCGTCGTCACGCCCACCAGGTGTGCCGTCTACCTCGCTGTCGGCGTCCTGCTCCTAGCGATCGGCGGGCTCGCCTCCACTGTTGCCGCGCTCCTGTACGGGTTGCCGCTGCTGCTCGGGCTTCCGTATCTGTCGGCGGCGGTGGGACGCCGCGCCGAATTGCGTGCCGACCGCCACGCCGCCGCACTCGGATTCGCGCCGAAACTGGCTGAGGTGCTGGAGACGATCCACTCGAACGAGGCCCGGGCCCACCAGGAGGCCCTCGCCATCACGGGAAAGCGGCTGGAACGCGAGTCGACGCCCGCCCGCCTGCTCTCCACCCACCCCGACGTCCCGACCCGGCTGCACCACCTGCGGCACTACCTATGAGCGGCCCACCGGAAAACGCCGGAGGGCGGCCACCCCGTACGAAACGGGGTGACCGCCCTCCGGTCGGTCAAGCGACTCGCTTACTGGTTGTACGGACCGTAGTCGTAGTCCTCCAGCGGAACGGCCTGGCCGGAGCCCGTGCCGAACGGCGAGTAGTCGATGTCGTCGTAGCCGACGGCCGAGTACATCGCGGCCTTGGCCTCCTCGGTCGGCTCGACCCGGATGTTGCGGTAGCGGGACAGGCCCGTACCGGCCGGGATGAGCTTACCGATGATGACGTTCTCCTTGAGGCCGATCAGGGAGTCGGACTTGGCGTTGATCGCCGCGTCCGTCAGGACCCTGGTCGTCTCCTGGAAGGAAGCCGCGGACAGCCACGACTCCGTCGCCAGCGAGGCCTTGGTGATACCCATCAGCTGCGGACGGCCGGAGGCGGGGTGACCGCCCTCGGTGACCACACGACGGTTCTCGGTCTCGAACTTCGAGCGCTCGACGAGCTCGCCCGGCAGCAGCTCCGCGTCGCCGGACTCGATGATCGTCACACGGCGCAGCATCTGCCGGATGATGATCTCGATGTGCTTGTCGTGGATCGACACACCCTGCGAGTTGTAGACCTTCTGGACCTCGCCGACCAGGTGGACCTGGACCGCGCGCTGACCGAGGATCCGCAGCACGTCGTGCGGGTTGGTGGCACCCACGGTGAGCTTCTGGCCCACCTCGACGTGGTCGCCCTCGCCCACCAGCAGACGGGCGCGCTTCGAGATCGGGAAGGGGATCTCGTCGCTGCCGTCGTCCGGCGTGACCACGATCTTCTTGGTCTTCTCGGTCTCCTCGATCCGGACCCGGCCCGCGGACTCCGAGATCGGGGCGACACCCTTGGGCGTACGGGCTTCGAAGAGCTCGACGACACGGGGCAGACCCTGGGTGATGTCGTCACCGGCCACACCACCGGTGTGGAAGGTACGCATCGTCAGCTGGGTACCGGGCTCACCGATGGACTGGGCGGCGATGATGCCGACCGCCTCACCGATGTCGACCAGCTTGCCGGTGGCGAGCGAGCGTCCGTAGCAGAAGGCACAGGTGCCGACCGCGGACTCACAGGTCAGGACCGAACGGGTCTTGACCTCCTCGACGCCGGCGCCCACCAGGGCGTCGATCAGGACGTCACCGAGGTCGACGTTGGCAGGCGCGATGACCTTGCCGTCGACGACGACGTCCTCGGCGAGCATGCGGGCGTAGACCGAGGTCTCGACGTCCTCCGTCTTGCGGAGCACACCGTCCGCACCCTTGACGGCGATCTTCAGCTTGAGGCCACGGTCGGTGCCGCAGTCCTCCTCGCGGATGATCACGTCCTGCGAGACGTCCACCAGACGACGGGTCAGGTAACCCGAGTCGGCGGTACGCAGGGCGGTGTCCGCCAGACCCTTACGGGCACCGTGCGTGGAGATGAAGTACTCCAGAACGGTGAGGCCCTCACGGAAGGACGCCTTGATGGGACGCGGGATCGTCTCGTTCTTGGCGTTGGACACCAGACCACGCATACCGGCGATCTGACGCATCTGCATCATGTTTCCTCGGGCACCCGAGTCAACCATCATGAAGATGGGGTTCGTCTTGGGGAAGTTCGCGTTCATCGCCTCGGCAACCTCGTTGGTCGCCTTGGTCCAGATCGCGATGAGCTCCTGCGTGCGCTCGTCCTTGGTGATCAGACCGCGCTCGTACTGCTTCTGGACCTTCTCGTCCTGCGCCTCGTAGCCGGCGACGATCGCCTTCT
The DNA here is from genome assembly GCF_045040875.1 of Streptomyces sp. NBC_00012. Lineage (NCBI taxonomy): Bacteria > Bacillati > Actinomycetota > Actinomycetes > Kitasatosporales > Streptomycetaceae > Streptomyces > Streptomyces sp. NBC_00012. Next base: position 3,664,279 of record NZ_CP108309.1, read on the forward strand.
TGGCCTCGGGGACCACGACGTCGGAGATGGCCACGGTGACACCGGAACGGGTCGCCCAGTGGAAGCCCGCCGCCTTCAGGTTGTCGAGCGTCGCCGCCACGATGACCTTGGGGTAGCGCTCGGCGAGGTCGTTGACGATCTCGGAGAGCTGCTTCTTGCCGACCGAGTAGTCGACGAACGGGTAGTCCTCGGGCAGCAGCTCGTTGAAGAGCGCGCGGCCCAGGGACGTACGCAGCCGGAACGTGTCGCCCTGCTGGTACTCCTGCTCGCCTTCCTCGGCGACCGGCGGCACCCAGCCGCGCGGCGGGATGGTGCCCACCGGGAAGCGGATGTCGACCTTCGCCTGGAGCGACAGCTCGCGGGCGTCGAAGGCCATGATCGCCTCGGCCGTGGAGCCGAAGGAACGGCCCTGGCCGATGACCTTGCGCTCCTCCTCGTCCGTGGTGAGGAAGAACAGGCCCAGCACCATGTCCTGGGTCGGCATGGTGACGGGACGACCGTCGGCCGGCTTCAGGATGTTGTTCGAGGACAGCATCAGGATGCGGGCCTCGGCCTGCGCCTCCGCGGAGAGCGGCAGGTGCACGGCCATCTGGTCACCGTCGAAGTCCGCGTTGAACGCGGTGCAGACGAGCGGGTGGATCTGGATGGCCTTGCCCTCGACCAGCTGCGGTTCGAAGGCCTGGATGCCGAGGCGGTGCAGCGTCGGCGCACGGTTCAGGAGAACCGGGTGCTCGGCGATGACCTCTTCGAGGACGTCGTACACGACCGTGCGGCCGCGCTCGACCATGCGCTTGGCCGACTTGATGTTCTGCGCGTGGTTCAGGTCGACCAGGCGCTTCATCACGAACGGCTTGAAGAGCTCCAGCGCCATGGCCTTCGGCAGACCGCACTGGTGCAGCTTGAGCTGCGGGCCGACGACGATCACGGAACGCGCGGAGTAGTCCACACGCTTACCGAGAAGGTTCTGACGGAATCGACCCTGCTTGCCCTTCAGCATGTCGCTGAGGGACTTGAGCGGGCGGTTGCCGGGACCGGTGACCGGGCGACCGCGGCGGCCGTTGTCGAACAGCGCGTCGACGGCCTCCTGCAGCATCCGCTTCTCGTTGTTCACGATGATCTCGGGGGCACCGAGGTCAAGGAGACGCTTGAGGCGGTTGTTGCGGTTGATCACACGGCGGTACAGGTCGTTCAGGTCGGAGGTCGCGAAGCGGCCACCGTCCAGCTGCACCATCGGACGCAGGTCCGGCGGGATGACCGGCACGCAGTCGAGCACCATGCCCTTGGGCTTGTTGCTGGTCTGCAGGAACGCGGAGACGACCTTGAGGCGCTTGAGCGCACGGGTCTTCTTCTGGCCCTTGCCGGTACGGATGATCTCGCGGAGGCGCTCGGCCTCCTCGTCGAGGTCGAACGACTCGAGGCGCTTCTGCAGGGCGGCAGCGCCCATGCAGCCGTCGAAGTACGTGCCGAAGCGGTCACGCAGCTCGCGGTAGAGCAGCTCGTCGCCCTCCAGGTCCTGGACCTTGAGGTTCTTGAAGCGGCTCCACACCTCGTCGAGACGGTCGATCTCGCGCTGCGCACGGTCGCGCAGCTGCTTCATCTCGCGCTCGGCACCTTCGCGCACCTTGCGGCGCACGTCGGCCTTGGCGCCCTCGGCCTCCAGCTCGGCCAGGTCGGTCTCGAGCTTCTTGGCGCGGGCTTCGAGGTCGGCGTCGCGGCGGTTCTCGATCTGCTGACGCTCGACGGAGACGTGCGCCTCCAGCGACGGCAGGTCGCGCGTACGGCGCTCCTCGTCCACGAACGTGATCATGTACGCGGCGAAGTAGATGACCTTTTCGAGGTCCTTCGGCGCGAGGTCGAGGAGGTAGCCCAGGCGCGACGGGACGCCCTTGAAGTACCAGATGTGGGTGACGGGAGCGGCAAGCTCGATGTGGCCCATGCGCTCACGGCGCACCTTGGCGCGCGTGACCTCGACGCCACAGCGCTCACAGATGATGCCCTTGAAGCGGACACGCTTGTACTTGCCGCAGTAGCACTCCCAGTCCCGGGTCGGACCGAAGATCTTCTCGCAGAAGAGTCCGTCCTTTTCGGGCTTGAGCGTGCGGTAGTTGATGGTCTCCGGCTTCTTCACTTCGCCGTGGGACCAGGTCCGGATGTCGTCCGCGGTGGCAAGGCCGATCCGCAGCTCGTCGAAGAAGTTGACGTCGAGCACTTGTCGTCAATCCCTCTTTCGGGGGTTCGAGCCCCCTCGCGTCAGGCGAGAAATCGGGGCACTTCAGCAATGGTCTGAACGGGTCCGGGGAGAGCCGGCCGGATCACGGAGATCCGGCCGGCCAACCCGTCAGACCTCTTCGACGCTGCTCGGCTCGCGCCGGGACAGGTCGATACCGAGCTCCTCCGCCGCGCGGAAGACGTCCTCGTCCGTGTCGCGCATCTCGATGGACATGCCGTCCGAGGACAGCACCTCCACGTTGAGGCAGAGCGACTGCATTTCCTTGATGAGCACCTTGAAGGACTCAGGGATGCCCGGCTCGGGGATGTTCTCGCCCTTGACGATGGCCTCGTAGACCTTCACGCGGCCGGTCACGTCGTCGGACTTGATCGTCAGGAGCTCCTGGAGGGCGTATGCGGCGCCGTATGCCTCAAGGGCCCACACCTCCATCTCACCGAATCGCTGACCACCGAACTGAGCCTTACCACCCAGCGGCTGCTGGGTGATCATGGAGTACGGACCCGTCGAACGAGCGTGCAGCTTGTCGTCGACGAGGTGGTGCAGCTTCAGGATGTACATGTAGCCGACCGAGACCGGGTCCGGGAACGGCTCGCCGGAGCGGCCGTCGAACAGCTGGGCCTTGCCGGAGGGCTGCACCAGGCGGTCGCCGTCGCGGTTCGGGATCGTGGCCTCGAAGAGACCTGAGATCTCGTCCTCGCGCGCACCGTCGAAGACGGGGGTGGCGACGTTGGTGCCGGGGGCGACCTGGTCGGCGCCGATGGCCTGCAGGCGCTTGGCCCACTCGTCACCGAGGCCGGAGACGTCCCAGCCGCGGCTGGCGAGCCAGCCGAGGTGGATCTCCAGGACCTGTCCCGGGTTCATTCGGGACGGGACACCCAGCGGGTTGAGGATGATGTCGACCGGGGTGCCGTCCTCCAGGAACGGCATGTCCTCGATCGGCAGGATCTTCGAGATGACGCCCTTGTTGCCGTGACGGCCGGCGAGCTTGTCACCGTCGGTGATCTTGCGCTTCTGCGCGACGTAGACGCGAACCAGCTGGTTCACGCCCGGAGGCAGCTCGTCGCCCTCTTCGCGGTCGAAGACGCGGACGCCGATGACCTTGCCGATCTCACCGTGCGGCACCTTCAGCGAGGTGTCGCGCACCTCGCGCGCCTTCTCACCGAAGATCGCGCGGAGCAGGCGCTCCTCGGGGGTCAGCTCGGTCTCACCCTTGGGCGTGACCTTGCCGACGAGGATGTCGCCGGCGACGACCTCGGCACCGATACGGATGATGCCGCGCTCGTCGAGGTCGGCGAGGACCTCCTCGGAGACGTTCGGGATGTCCCGGGTGATCTCCTCCGGGCCGAGCTTGGTGTCACGGGCGTCGACCTCGTGCTCCTCGATGTGGATCGAGGAGAGGACGTCGTCCTGCACGAGGCGCTGCGACAGGATGATCGCGTCCTCGTAGTTGTGACCCTCCCACGGCATGAACGCCACGAGCAGGTTCTTGCCGAGGGCCATCTCACCGTTCTCGGTGGCCGGACCGTCGGCGAGGACCTGGTCGGCGATGACCCGGTCGCCCTCGGAGACGACAACCTTCTGGTTGACCGAGGTGCCCTGGTTGGAGCGCATGAACTTGGCGATGCGGTACGTGGTGTACGTGCCGTCGTCGTTGGTCACGGTGATGTAGTCCGCGGAGACCTCCTGGACCACACCGTCCTTCTCGGCCTTGAGCACGTCGCCGGCGTCGGTGGCGCAGCGGTACTCCATGCCGGTGCCGACGAGCGGGGCCTCCGACTTAATCAGCGGCACCGCCTGACGCATCATGTTCGCGCCCATGAGGGCACGGTTGGCGTCGTCGTGCTCCAGGAAGGGGATCATCGCGGTCGCGACGGACACCATCTGGCGCGGCGAGACGTCCATGTAGTCGACGTCCGTGCCGGGCACGTAGTCGACCTCCCCGCCACGGCGGCGGACCAGCACGCGGGACTCGGCGAACCGGAGATCGTCGGTCAGCGGCGCGTTGGCCTGCGCGATGACGAAGCGGTCCTCCTCGTCGGCGGTCAGGTAGTCGACCTCGTCGGTGACCTGGTCGTCGACGACCTTGCGGTACGGCGTCTCGATGAAGCCGAACGCGTTGATCCGGCCGTACGAGGCCAGCGAGCCGATCAGACCGATGTTCGGGCCTTCGGGCGTCTCGATCGGGCACATGCGGCCGTAGTGCGAGGGGTGCACGTCACGGACTTCGAAGCCGGCCCGCTCACGGGAGAGACCACCCGGGCCGAGGGCGTTGAGACGACGCTTGTGCGTCAGGCCCGACAGCGGGTTGTTCTGGTCCATGAACTGGGACAGCTGGCTGGTGCCGAAGAACTCCTTGATGGAGGCGACGACCGGCCGGATGTTGATCAGGGTCTGCGGCGTGATCGCCTCGACGTCCTGGGTGGTCATGCGCTCGCGCACGACGCGCTCCATACGGGCGAGACCCGTACGGACCTGGTTCTGGATCAGCTCGCCGACGTTGCGGATACGACGGTTGCCGAAGTGGTCGATGTCGTCGGTCTCGACCATGATCGAGCGGCCGGACTCGCCGACCGTCTCGGTCTCACCGGCGTGCAGCTTGACCAGGTACTTGATCGTCGCGATGACGTCGTCGCTGGTGAGCACACCGGCGTCGAGCGGCTCGTCGGCGCCGAGCTTCTTGTTCACCTTGTAGCGGCCGACCTTCGCGAGGTCGTAACGCTTCGGGTTGAAGTAAAGGTTCTCGAGCAGCGTCTGAGCGGCCTCACGGGTGGGCGGCTCACCCGGACGCAGCTTGCGGTAGATGTCGAGCAGCGCGTCGTCCTGGCCCTGGGTGTGGTCCTTCTCCAGGGTGGCGCGCATGGACTCGTACTCGCCGAACTCCTCCAGGATCTGCTCGGTCGTCCAACCGAGAGCCTTCAGGAGAACGGTGACGGACTGCTTGCGCTTGCGGTCGATGCGGACACCGACCATGTCCCGCTTGTCGATCTCCATCTCCAGCCAGGCACCCCGGGACGGGATGATCTTGGCGGAGAAGATGTCCTTGTCGGACGTCTTGTCGATGGAGGAGTCGAAGTAGACACCCGGCGAGCGGACCAGCTGCGACACGACGACACGCTCGGTGCCGTTGATGACGAAGGTGCCCTTGTTGGTCATGAGCGGGAAGTCGCCCATGAAGACCGTCTGGGACTTGATCTCGCCGGTCTCGTTGTTGGTGAACTCAGCCGTGACGAAGAGCGGGGCCGCGAACGTGAAGTCGCGCTCCTTGCACTCGTCGATCGAGTTCTTCGGGGGCTCGAAGCGGTGGTCGCGGAAAGTCAGCGACATCGACCCGGAGAAGTCCTCGATCGGCGAGATCTCCTCGAAGATCTCTTCCAGGCCGGACTTGGTCGGGACGTTCTGTCCACTGTCCAGAGCAGCCTCGACGCGAGCCTTCCATGCGGCATTGCCGAGGAGCCAGTCAAAGCTCTCGGTCTGCAGCGCGAGGAGGTTCGGAACCTCGAGGGGCTCCTTGATCTTTGCAAAGGAGATGCGCAGCGGGGCGGTGCTGGCACCGTTGTTCGTATTCGCGGTCGAGGCGTTGCGCGAGGCGGCCAAGAGGGGGTCCTTCCGAGGGCTCGGACTCACTACGCGCGTACCGGTCCCAAGCCGGACACGGTGACAGTCGGTTCCTGATTCGACCGGATAAGGCCAGGTCAGAGACGATCAGTCATCGGTGCTCAAGCGAGGGCATGCCCCTGGTGACGGGCAGGAGGCAGCTAACAGGCAGCGCAAAGGGTCAGTGTAGCCAAACGGCACACTGATGTCCAGTCGGGGTTCTCAGAGACCCACGTTGCTCTCAACAGCTGTTCTCAACACCTATGGCTAGCCCTTGCGCGTGGTGCGCTCTTCTTTACTGCCCGCTTCGCCCACGATCCATGCCTCGGATTCGGATCGATATGACGACGCGTCCTGAGAATTGCGCGCCGCGTGCGGTTCGTCAAGGCCCCCCTGCGGGGACAACGCCCCGAGGTCCTCACCCGACCGCCTCCCGGCGCCGGTCGGCCGCCCCGGAGAGGCAACGGCGAAGATCACCATACTCGTCGCCACCGGAAGAGCAAGGCAGCCGCCTCGGGTACGCCGAAGGGCGACCACCCGGATGGGTGATCGCCCTTCGTGATGTGACGTCCCTGCCATACGGCAGGAGGCGTCAGGAGGAGTCAGCAGACTCCCTGAGTCACTTGACCTCGACGGAAGCGCCGGCGGCCTTGAGGGACTCGGCGGCCTTCTCGGCGGCCTCCTTGGCGACCTTCTCGAGGACCGGCTTCGGGGTGCCGTCGACGAGGTCCTTGGCCTCCTTCAGACCCAGCGAGGTCAGCTCACGCACGACCTTGATGACCTGGATCTTCTTCTCGCCGGCGCCGGTGAGGATGACGTCGAACTCGTCCTTCTCCTCGACGGCCTCGGCAACGGCGCCCGGGCCGGCCGGACCGGCGACGGCGACGGCCGCAGCGGCGGTGACGTCGAACTTCTCCTCGAAGGCCTTCACGAACTCGGAGAGCTCGATGAGGGTCATCTCTTCGAACTGCGCGAGCAGGTCGTCCTGGGACAGCTTCGCCATGATGGCGTCCTTCCACTAATTCGGCAGGTGCCGGATGTACATGTAGGCGGGCGTACGTTCGGCCCGCTGCGACCGTCTCCCTAGTGGGCGACGATCATTGCGCGAGCCGAATTACTCGGCACCGCCCTGCTCTTCGAGCTTGACGCGAAGCGCCTCCGCGGTGCGGACGAACTTCGACGGCAGCGCCTGGAAGAGCGAAGCAGCCTGAGACTGCTTGCCCTTGAAGGCACCGGCCAGCTTGCTGAGCAGAACCTCGCGGGACTCGAGGTCCGCAAGCTTCTTGATCTCATCGGCGGACAGCGCCTTGCCATCAAGGACACCGCCCTTGATGATCAGGTTCGGGTTCTCCTTGGCGAAGTCACGAAGACCCTTCGCCGACTCCACCGGGTCACCGGTGATGAAGGCAACCGCCGTCGGACCAGTGAACTGGTCGTCCAGCGAAGTGATCCCGGCCTCGTTGGCCGCAATCTTGGTCAGCGTGTTCTTCACCACGGCGTACTGGGCGTTCTCACCGAGCGAACGACGCAGCGTCTTGAGCTGCGCCACGGTGAGACCCCGGTACTCGGTCAGCACGGCGGCGTTCGAGCCGCGGAACTGGTCCGCGAGCTCGGCTACCGCGGCAGCCTTGTCGGGCCTTGCCATGAGCGTCGGCCTCCTTCCGGGTGATGAGGACCGCTCAGAAGGGGCCGGGAAAGACGAAACGCCCCGGCGCAGGCGCCAGGGCGTAGCTCGACCGAACAAACCCGGGAGCTTTCCACAGTCACCTGCGCAGGTCGCCCGTACTCAACGGATCCTTCGGTTGCTGTTCTCTCTTGCGAGAGCACAGCAACGACCAGCGGTCTTTGGCTTCTGTAGGAGAATACGCGACCGGGGTCGCGCCGAGCAAATCCGTCCCGCTCGGCCCTGTGGTCGTCTGCCGCGCGGCCGTCCTGCGGGCGACGGCGGCAGTTCGAGTACTGGGCCGAGCGGCGGTGCGGGTGGTTCAGGACGTGCCCGAGCCCGCCCCCTGCTGCTGCTTCAGGAGCTCGGCGAAGTCGACCGTGTCGGAGGCCGGGGGCTGCTCGACGGACGCCTTCGTGCCGTAGTCGCTGTAGTACACCGTGGAGTTGAGCTCGCCGGTCTTCATCTGGCCGCGCTCGCTCTTCTTGACCAGCAGGTCGTTGTCGTCGACCCAGATGTCGACCGTCTCCGTGGTGATGCCGGCGTCGCTCAGCTGCTTCTTCAGCTGCTCCAGCTGATCGGCGTCGAGCTCGGAGTTCTTCGCGGTCAGCGCGGCAACGTCGACGGTGCCGGAGTAGTGCGTGGTGGAGACGCCCCGGACGTCCTCCTTGCCGACCTTCTTCACGTCACCGGAGGCCAGCAGCGACTTCACGCCCTGGTCAGGGGTGGTGTTCTGCATCTGCTGCTTCATCGCCTCGCCGGAGGCGCCCGCCATCTTGGCGAGATCGGCGTAGCCGTAGTGGATCCAGTGCTTGCCACCGGTCTGCTTCGCGAAGCCGTCGCCCATGTTGACGACGTAGCCGTCCTTGAAGTAGCGGGCCTGCATCGTGCCGGTGCCGCCGCTCTGCTTCATGGCGTCCGCCATGCTGCCACCGGTGTACGTGATCTCCATGGCGCCGGTGAGGCCGTCGCTCCAGTCGATGGTGCCGGTCTGCTCCATGGACATGGTGTCGCCCATCTGCGTGGTGCCCTCGACCTTCGCCGAGCTCTCCCCACCGGTCTTCTTCTGCACATCGAGCAGCGCGGCGATCGGGTCGGCCTTGACTACGCCTCTGCCCTTGTTGTCGCTCTTGCCGCTGTCCGATCCGCTGCAGGCCGCGACCGATGTCAGCGCCGCTGCCGCCGCCACCGACAGACACACGCGTCGCACGGTACTGGTCCTCATGTCAGCTTCCACCCCTCGTTCGGCTCTGTCGGTGCCTCACGCTAACGCACGGGTACGACAAGCCTCTGGCAATACGGATACAAGGACGGGCCCCGCACCTCGAAAGGTTGCGGGGCCCGTCAATGTCACACGTGACGCGGCTTGCTGCCGAGCGCTGGGGCTCAGACGGCGGCCGGGTCCTCCTCGACGAGGAGGTTACGGGTGCGGTTGGCGTCCAGCGGGATGCCGGGGCCCATCGTGGTGGCCAGGGTGGCCTTCTTGATGTAGCGGCCCTTGGCGGCGGACGGCTTCAGACGGAGGATCTCCTCCAGCGCCGCTGCGTAGTTCTCCACCAGCTTGGTGTCGTCGAACGAGACCTTGCCGATGATGAAGTGCAGGTTCGAGTGCTTGTCGACGCGGAACTCGATCTTGCCGCCCTTGATGTCGTTGACAGCCTTCGCGACATCGGGGGTGACGGTGCCGGTCTTCGGGTTCGGCATCAGACCACGCGGACCGAGCACCCGGCCGAGGCGGCCGACCTTGCCCATGAGGTCCGGGGTGGCGACGACGGCGTCGAAGTCCAGACGGCCCTTCGCCACCTCGTCGATGAGCTCGTCGGCGCCGACGATGTCGGCGCCCGCGGCTTCCGCGGCCGCAGCACGGTCACCGGTCGCGAAGACCAGGACCCGGGCGGTCTTGCCGGTGCCGTGCGGGAGGTTCACGGTGCCACGGACCATCTGGTCGGCCTTGCGCGGGTCGACACCCAGGCAGAACGCGACCTCGACGGTGCCGTCGAACTTGGTGGAGGCGGTGTCCTTGGCGAGACGGACGGCCTCGAGCGGCGCGTAGTTGCGCGACCGGTCGACCTTGGCGTCCGCAGCGCGGAGGTTCTTGCTGCGCTTCACTTCTACTCCTGTTGGTTTCAGGGTGTGGAGTCGTGGTGCGGGCCAGCGCTTGGCCCTACCACTGGGGATGTGAGGGGCTGAATCAGCCTTCGACCGTGATGCCCATGGAACGGGCGGTGCCAGCGATGATCTTCGACGCGGCGTCGAGGTCGTTGGCGTTCAGGTCGGGGAGCTTCGTCGTGGCGATCTCACGGACCTGGGCAGCCGTCAGCTTGGCGACCTTGGTCTTGTGCGGCTCGCCGGAGCCCTTCTCCACGCCCGCGGCCTTGAGGATCAGCTTCGCGGCCGGCGGAGTCTTGGTCACGAAGGTGAAGGAACGGTCTTCGTAGACCGTGATCTCCACCGGCACGACCATGCCACGCTGCGACTCGGTCGCGGCGTTGTAGGCCTTGCAGAATTCCATGATGTTGACGCCGTGCTGGCCGAGCGCGGGGCCGACCGGCGGGGCCGGGTTGGCCGCACCGGCGTTGATCTGGAGCTTGATAAGCCCCGTGACCTTCTTCTTCTTGGGAGGCATTGCTCTCTCCGGGTCCTAGTGAGAGTGTTTCGCCGCCTTCCGGTCATCCGGATGGAGGCATACCGCACAACGATAACGGGTATAGCTGCGCGACCAAAAACCGAGCAGGTCAGACGGGCTTCTCAGCCGGTCTGACCTGCTCGGTAGGCATATGTCCAGAAATTGGCGGGAAGCCGCTAGTTCTTCTGGATCTGGTCGAAGCTGAGCTCGACCGGGGTCTCGCGGCCGAAGATCTCGACGAGGCCCTTGACCTTCTTCGAGTCGGCGTTGATCTCGTTGATCGTCGCCTGCAGCGTCGCGAACGGGCCGTCGGTGACGGTGACCGAGTCGCCGACCTCGAAGTCGAGCACCTGGACCTCGACCTTGCGGGCCGGAGCCGGCTTGCCCTCGGCCTCGGCGGCCTCGCGGGCGGCCTTCTCCTCGGCCTCCGGGGCGAGCATCTTGACGATCTCGTCCAGGGTCAGCGGGTACGGGTCGTAGGCGTTGCCCACGAAGCCGGTGACGCCGGGGGTGTTGCGGACGACGCCCCAGGACTCGTTCGTCAGGTCCATGCGCACCAGGACGTAGCCCGGGAGCTTGTTCTGGCGGACGTTCTTGCGCTCGCCGTTCTTGATCTGGACGATCTCTTCCTCGGGCACTTCGGCCTGGTAGATGAAGTCCTCGACGTTGAGCGAGACGGCGCGCTGCTCCAGGTTGGCCTTCACACGCTTCTCGTAACCGGCGTACGTGTGGATGACGTACCACTCGCCGGGAAGGCCGCGCAGCTCGTCGCGCAGGGCGGTGACGGCGTCGACGGGCTCGGCCGGCTCGGCCTCTTCCTCGTCGTCCTCGTCGCTCTCGGATTCGGCGCCGGCCTCCGCGGCCTCTTCCTCTTCGTCCTCGACGTGCAGGGCGGCCTGCTCGGCGGGCTCACCTGCGGCGGCGTCGGCAGCTTCGGCCTGGTCCGGCTCCTCGGCGTCCGCCGCCTCGACGATGTCGAGCTCGTCCTCGGCGGACTCGAAGGCGCCCGCCGTCGGCTCGTCGGCGTCGTTCAGGTTCGGGTCAGACACGGTGGCTGCTTCTTCCTGGTTACAAATGGGTGGAACATGCGAAAGGGGCGCCCATGAGGCGCCCTCCGCGGGATCAGCCGAAGACGTACTTGATGACCCGCTGGAATCCGAAGTCAATCACGGTAACCAGACCGATCATGACGACGACGAAGACAATCACCACACTGGTGTATGTCGTCAGCTGGCTGCGAGTCGGCCAGACGACCTTGCGCAGCTCGGCGACGATCTGACGGTAGAACAGCGCGAGGCGGCCCAGAGGGCCCTTCTTTCCGCGCTTGCCGCCCTTCCGGGTCTTCTTCTTCGACTCGGGTACTTCATCCTCGGCATCAGGCATGTCGATGGAGCCCACGGCGTCCGTCACGCTTCTCACCTGATTCCGGGTCATGGCCGTGCCGCGCCCGGTGGAGCCGCACGGCGGTGCATAGAAGTACGTACATGCGCACACATCCTGGCGAAGGAGTGTGTAGCAGGGCCGGAGGGACTTGAACCCCCAACCGCTGGTTTTGGAGACCAGTGCTCTACCAATTGAGCTACGACCCTTTGTGGTTTCCACCAACCTACCGCATCTCCCCGGATGGTCCAGGTGCAGGAACGGTGTGGCTGGTGAAGGCCAACGACAGGTGAGTGTACGTGTTCAGCGGCCCGGCGTCGAACAGATAGGTCCCGACCGCTCCTGGTCGCATGTTGTCCGCATGCTGTCCGAGTCGTGTCCGGTCCCTGAAACCGCTGTGCCGACTGGGATCACGGTCTGGAACCATGGGGACCATGAGCGCTGCAACTTCCCCCTCCGAGCGCCGGGTCTCCGCCCGCATCGGTGCGATCTCCGAATCCGCCACCCTCGCCGTCGACGCCAAGGCCAAGGCCCTCAAGGCCGCCGGCCGTCCGGTGATCGGCTTCGGTGCCGGTGAGCCCGACTTCCCGACCCCCGGCTACATCGTCGACGCCGCGGTCGAGGCCTGCCGCAACCCGAAGTACCACCGCTACACCCCGGCAGGCGGGCTCCCGGAGCTCAAGGCCGCCATCGCGGAGAAGACGCTGCGCGACTCCGGCTACGAGGTCGACGCCTCGCAGATCCTGGTGACCAACGGCGGCAAGCAGGCCATCTACGAGGCGTTCGCCGCGATCCTCGACCCGGGCGACGAGGTCATCGTCCCCGCCCCGTACTGGACCACCTACCCCGAGTCGATCCGGCTGGCCGGCGGTGTCCCGGTGGAGGTCGTGGCCGACGAGACCACCGGCTACCGGGTCTCCGTCGAGCAGCTGGAGGCGGCGCGCACCGAGCGCACGAAGGTCGTCCTGTTCGTCTCGCCCTCGAACCCGACCGGTGCCGTGTACAGCGAGGCCGACGCCGCGGCGATCGGCCGCTGGGCCGTCGAGCACGGCCTGTGGGTGCTGACCGACGAGATCTACGAGCACCTGGTCTACGGCGACGCGAAGTTCACCTCGCTGCCCGCGATCGTGCCCGAGCTGCGCGACAAGTGCATCGTGGTCAACGGCGTCGCCAAGACGTACGCGATGACCGGCTGGCGGGTGGGCTGGCTCATCGGCCCGAAGGACGTCGTCAAGGCCGCGACCAACCTCCAGTCGCACGCCACGTCCAACGTCTCCAACGTGGCCCAGGTGGCCGCGCTGGCCGCCGTCTCCGGGAACCTGGACGCGGTCGCCGAGATGCGTACCGCCTTCGACCGGCGCCGGCGGACCATCGTCCGGATGCTCAACGAGATCGACGGGGTGCTGTGCCCGGAGCCCGAGGGCGCGTTCTACGCGTACCCCTCGGTGAAGGAGCTGCTCGGCAAGGAGATCCGCGGCAAGCGCCCGGCCACCTCGGTCGAGCTGGCAGCGCTGATCCTGGACGAGGCCGAGGTCGCGGTCGTACCGGGCGAGGCCTTCGGCACGCCGGGCTACCTGCGCCTGTCGTACGCGCTGGGCGACGAGGACCTCGTCGAGGGCGTCTCGCGGCTCCAGAAGCTGCTGGGCGAGGCCAAGGCCTAGCAACTGCTGAATTCAGTGACCGGCCCCCGGCCCTGCCGGGGGCCGGTTGCTTGTTCGAGGGTCAACTCGATGGGGAAAGTGGCTACCGCTGGACCCCCGGTGTGCGGCAGGATCTTGGAATGGAGCGTGATGTACGGCTGTTGCCCAAGGCCCACCTGCACCTGCATTTCACCGGGTCGATGCGGCCGACGACCCTGCTCGAACTCGCCGACAAGTACGGCGTGCACCTGCCGGATGCCCTGACCGGCGGCGAGCCGCCGAAACTGCGGGCCACGGACGAGCGCGGATGGTTCCGCTTCCAGCGGCTCTACGACATCGCCCGGTCCTGTCTCAGGGCCCCCGAGGACATTCAGCGGCTGGTGCGCGAGGCGGCCCAGGAGGACGTCGCGGACGGCTCCGGCTGGCTGGAGATCCAGGTCGACCCCACCTCGTACGCACCGCTGCTCGGCGGGCTCATCCCGGCGATCGAGATCATCCTGGACGCGGTGGACAGCGCGTCGCGCGAGACGGGGCTGCCGATCCGGGTGGTGATCGCGGCGAACCGGATGAAGCATCCGCTGGACGCCCGGACGCTCGCCCGGCTCGCGGTGCGCTACGTGGACCGGGGTGTGGTCGGATTCGGGCTCTCCAACGACGAGCGCCGCGGGATGGCCCGGGACTTCGACCGGGCCTTCGCCATCGCCAGGGAGGGCGGCCTGCTGGCGGCGCCGCACGGCGGCGAGCTGTCCGGCCCCTCCAGCGTGCGGGACTGCCTGGACGACCTCGACGCGGCCCGGATCGGGCACGGCGTACGGGCCGCCGAGGACCCGCGGCTGCTGCGCACGCTGGCGGAGCGCCGGGTGACCTGCGAGGTGTGCCCGGCGTCGAACGTGGCGCTGGGCGTCTACGAGAAGCCCGCCGACGTACCCCTGCGCCAGTTGTTCGAGGCCGGGGTGCCGATGGCGCTGGGCGCGGACGATCCGCTGCTCTTCGGTTCGCGGCTGGCCGCGCAGTACGACCTCGTGCGGCGTCATCACGCGTTCACGGACGAGGAGCTGGCCGAACTGGCCCGGCAGTCGGTACGGGGCTCCGCCGCGCCGGCCGCGGTGCAGGCCCAGCTCCTGGCGGGCGTCGACGACTGGCTGGCGAAGCCCGCGGGGTAGCGCGGGGCGGGTCCGCGGGGTTACGCCCCGATGCCCCGCATCAGCGTCCTCGCCATGGAGGCGGCGAACTCGTCGAGGGTCTGAGGCGGTTCCCCGTCCGCCGTGGCCTCGTAGGCGAAGGCCCGCTGGGCACAGGCTCCCAGCAACAGCGACGCGGCCGCGTAGGTGTCCGCGTCGGCCCGGACCCGGCCGGCGGCCTGTTCGGAGCGCAGATAGGCGTCCAGGCCCCTGATGGGCATGTGCGGGCCGGTACCGAGCTCCCGCATCGCGTCGTCGTGGCGTTCCTTGAGTCTGGGCTCGGCGTACAGCGAGGCGGCGATCGGGAAGACCTGCTTGTAGAAGAGCGCGGCCCGGCGGGCGATCTCGGTGAGGTTCTGCTCGACGGTCCGCTCCCCCGACCCCGGGGACGCGATGAGCTGCTTCAGCAGCGGGTTGAGCCTGGGCAGCCGTTCCTTGAGCACGGTGACGAACAGCTCTTCCTTGCTCGTGAAGTGCTTGTAGAGCGCGGCCTCCGAGCAGCCTGCGGCTCTGGCGATCTCCTTGGTCGTGGCGCGGGCCAGGCCGATGGTGAGCATCAGCTGATGGGCGGCGTCGATGATGCGGACGCGGGCCGGCTTCTGCTCCATGTGCACTCCAACGAAGCTTGACGAGGTGGTGAGTGTCCACTCACTCTATGGGTGAGTGAATACTTACCCACCCTGGGAGAGTGCGCAATGAGGATCACGGTGTTCGGCGCCACGGGCGGCGTCGGTCAGGAGATCGTCCGCCAGGCGGTGGCGGCGGGCCACGAGGTGACGGCGGTGGTCCGTGACCCGGCGCGGCTGCCCGTCCCCCTCTCCGACGTACAGGTGCACACGGTCGCGCGCATGGACGAGCCGGAGGTGCTGCGCGAGGCGGTCGCGGGCCGGGACGCGGTGCTCTCCGCACTCGGCTCGCGCGGCCGGAAGGCGGACGGGGTCGCCGAGCGGCTCACCGGATCGGTGCTGACGGCGATGGAAGCGGAAGGGGTGCGGCGGCTGCTGGTGGTCAGCGCGGCCCCGGTCGGCCCGCGGCCGGCCGACGACCCGCTGCTGGACCGGCTGGTCCGCAAGGTGGTCGGCGCGATGCTCAAGGAGGTCTACGCGGACCTGACGCAGATGGAGGCCGCGCTTGCCCGCAGCGCGACGGACTGGACGTCCGTACGGCCGCCGAAGCTCACCAACGGGCCGCTGACGGGAAAGTACCGGACCGCCATCGGCGGCACTCCGCGCAGTGGCAGGACCATCGCGCGGGCCGATGTGGCCCACGCGATGCTGGCACTGGTCGACGAACCGGCATCGGTGAAGCAGGGCGTGGGCGTGGCGTACTGAGAGTCCCTAGAGGCTCACGCCGACCGTCACCGGTTCGTTGACGAGCGTGACGCCGAATGCCTCGCGGACTCCAGCGACGACCTCGCGGGCGAGTGCGACGAGGTCCTCGGTGGTCGCCTCGCCGCAGTTGGTGAGGGCGAGGGTGTGCTTGGTGGAGATGCGGGCCGGTCCCGTGCCGTATCCCTTGGTGAATCCGGCCTTGTCGATCAGCCAGGCCGCGGAGGTCTTGACGCGTCCCCCGTCCGCGGGGAAGGCGGGGGGCGTCGTCTCCGGGCCGAGCCGGTCCTTGGCGCGGGCGAGGAACGCCTCGTACTCCGCCTCCTCCAGGATCGGGTTGGTGAAGAACGAGCCCGCCGACCAGGTGTCGTGGTCCTCCGGGTCCAGCACCATGCCCTTGCCGGCGCGGAGCCCGAGTACGGTTTCCCGGGCGGCCGCCGCGGGCACCCGCTCACCCTGTTCGACGCCCATGACGCGGGCTGTCTCGGCGTACCTCAGCGGTGCGGACAGACCGCCCGCGTCCTCCAGCTCGAAGCGGACACGCAGCACCACGAAACGGTCGGGTTCTGCCTTGAAACGACTGTGCCGGTACGAGAACTCGCACTCGGCGTTCGAGATGGTGACCGTTTCCTCGGTGCGCCGGTCGTAGGCGACGACCTCCGTGATGGTGGAGGAGACCTCCTGGCCGTACGCGCCGACGTTCTGGATCGGTGTCGCACCCGCGGAGCCCGGGATTCCGGCCAGGCACTCGACGCCCGCGAGACCGGCTTCGACGGTACGGGCCACGGCGTCCGTCCAGATCTCGCCGGCGGCGAGCTCCAGCGTCGTGCCGTCCAGCACGAAGCCCCTGGTCGCGATGCGCAGGGCTGTGCCGTCGAAGCCCTTGTCGCCGATGACCAGGTTGCTGCCGCCGCCGATGACGAGGAGCGGGGTGCCGCTCTCGTCGGCCTCACGCACGGCTTCGATCACCTCGGCGTCGGTCGTCGCCGTGAGGAGGCGGGAGGCGGGACCGCCCAGCCGGAAGGTGGTCAGGGGGGCGAGGGGGGCGTCATGGAGTTCCTGCACGGGACAAGGGTACGGTCCGTGCACCCGCCGCTCGGGCGGGGCACAGACCGTGGGAGCGGAGCCGAGGCCCGGACGGCGGCGCTGGCAAGCCTCTCGGCCACTGTGGGCGTCGGGACCGGGGTACTGCGGCGGCGCGGGATCGGCAGGGCGGCGCAGGCAGCCGAAAGACCGGGCCGGACGTGCCCGGGCACCGCCCGGAAGGCGATCGGTTCACCGATCCCGCAAGAAGGGGCACCGCCCAATCGGACAGTGCCCCTCACGCCACGCCCGGCTCACGCCGACGCTCGACGGTCTCAGCCGAGCCGCACCACGGCACGGGACATGCCCAGCACCTTCTTGCCCTCGCTCATGGCCGTCAGGTCCACCCGTACCTGCTTGTCGTCCAGCAGGGCAGCCACCTTGGCACTGACCTCGATCAGAGCGCCGTCCTCGTCGTTCGGCACGACGACCGGCTTGGTGAACCGCACCCCGTACTCGACGACCGCACCCGGGTCACCGACCCAGTCCGTGACCACCCGGATCGCCTCGGCCATGGTGAACATGCCGTGCGCGATCACATCCGGCAGTCCGACCTCGCGGGCGAACTTCTCGTTCCAGTGGATCGGGTTGAAGTCGCCGGAGGCACCCGCGTACTGCACCAGGGTCGCCCGGGTCACCGGGAAGGACTGCGCCGGCAGCTCCGTGCCAACCTCGACCGACTCGTATGCGATCTTCGCCGTCATCACGCCTCCTCGGCGGCGCGCGCCACCAGCTTCGTCCACGCGGTCACGACGTGCTCACCGGACTCGTCGTGGACCTCGCCACGGACGTCCAGGACGTCGTTGCCCGCCAGCGACTTGATGGCCTCGATCGTCGAGGTGACCGTCAGCCGGTCCCCCGCCCGCACGGGACGCACATAGGCGAACTTCTGGTCGCCGTGCACCACCCGGCTGTAGTCCAGACCCAGCTGCGGGTCGTGGATCACCTGCCCGGCTGCCTTGAATGTGATGGAGAAGACGAACGTCGGCGGTGCGATCACATCGCTGTGGCCGAGCGCCTTGGCGGCCTCGGGGTCGACGTATGCCGGATTCGCGTCGCCCACCGCCTCGGCGAACTCGCGGATCTTTTCCCGGCCGACCTCGTACGGCGGGGTGGGCGGATAGGTCCGCCCCACGAAGGACTGGTCGAGCGCCATGAGCTCGCTACCTCCTGATGAAAGATGAACAGGCCGAAGAAATGATGAACAGGCCGAAGGACAGCCTTCATACAACGACACGAGGCCGCCCCCAATGGGGACGGCCTCGTGTACGAGCCTGTTTCAGCGCGTTTCGCGGTGCGCAGTGTGCGAGTTGCAGCGCGGGCAGTGCTTCTTCATCTCAAGACGGTCCGGGTTGTTACGCCGGTTCTTCTTGGTGATGTAGTTCCGCTCCTTGCACTCCACGCAGGCCAGCGTGATCTTCGGGCGGACGTCGGTGGCAGCCACGTGAGTGCTCCTTGGACGGACGGATGGACGGATGAACGCAAAAAAGAGTAGCCGATCGAAGGACCGACCCCACAATCGGCTACCGTAAGTAGCGGTGACCGGACTTGAACCGGTGACACAGCGATTATGAGCCGCTTGCTCTACCGACTGAGCTACACCGCTTTGATGATGAGTCCCCCCGCCGAAGCGGGGTTTCCCGATCACCAGAGCCCCAATGCGGAATCGAACCGCAGACCTTCTCCTTACCATGGAGACGCTCTACCGACTGAGCTATTGGGGCGAGCGATGAAGACATTACACGGTCTTTCGCCGATCGCCCAAATCCGTTTCGAGGCCCCCTCCGGAGCCCTTGATCGACACCTCGCCGATCCCTTGGTCAACAGCCTCCGGGACCGCCCGCCGGCCGCCTGAGCAGCGCCTCGGTCTCCCCGCGGGGC
This sequence comes from Streptomyces sp. NBC_00012, assembly GCF_045040875.1. Lineage (NCBI taxonomy): Bacteria > Bacillati > Actinomycetota > Actinomycetes > Kitasatosporales > Streptomycetaceae > Streptomyces > Streptomyces sp. NBC_00012. The sequence goes on from NZ_CP108309.1 coordinate 3,682,885, forward strand.
ACCGCCGTCACGGTCGGCCCCACCCGCCCCATGCGCCTCCCGGGCCACACCGGTACGACAATTTCGCTCCTCCTCGAACCGGGCCGAACACGCCCCTAGGCTCGACTCACTCTGCGTGATCTTGTCCCCATTCCCAGGAGCGCGATGCCCGACAGCCAGCCGTGGCAGCCGGACGACCGTGCCGCCGACGCGGCCGATGCGACCGGCAGCCCCGACACCGCCGCCCCGGCCGGGACCGGCCTGGTGCTCTGCGGCGCCCGGCTCACCGACGGCCGCGTCGTGGACGTACGGCTCAACGGCGGCCGCATCGAGGCCGTCGGCACGGCGGGCAGTCTGGCCACCCCCGGTCCGCGACTGGACCTGCGCGGCTACCTGCTGCTCCCCGCCCCCGCCGAACCCCACGCCCACAGCGACACCGCGCTGACCGCCGACGGCGCGGGCCCCGGCGTGCCGGGACCGGCGTCGCACCGCCCGGAGGACATCCGGCGCCGTGCCACCGAGGCCGCCCTGACGCAGCTCGGCCACGGCGCCACGGCGCTGCGCTCGCACGTACGGATCGGGGAGTTCCAGGGCCTCGCCCCGCTCGAAGCCGTACTGCAGGCGCACCGTTCGCTGCGCGGGCTGGCCGACCTGACCCCTGTCGCCGTGCCCCGGCTGCTCACCGGCGTCGCGGGCGCCGGCAACCTGGCCATGCTGCGCGACGCGGTGAAGATGGGGGCCGGCGCGGTCGGCGGCTGCCCGGACCTCGATCCGGACCCGGCGGGGTACGCGGAGGCCGTGCTGGGGGTCGCCGCCGAGCAGGGCTGCCCCGTCGACCTCCACACGGACGGCGCCGATCCGGCCCGGCTCGGCCGGCTGGCCGCCATGGCCGGAGGGCTGCGGACCGGCGTCTCCCTCGGCCCGTGCGCGGGCCTCTCCCGGCTTCCCCCGCAGGCCGCGGCCCGCGCGGCCGACCAGCTGGCCGCGGCCGGGGTGACGGTGATCTGCCTCCCCCAGGGCGGCTGCTGCGGCGTGGAGGGCCTGGGCACCGCGCCCGTACGGCTGCTGCGGGCGGCCGGGGTGCGGGTCGCGGCGGGCAGCGGGGCATTGCGGGACATCGCGAACCCCGTGGGCCGCGGCGATCCGCTGGAGGCGGCCTACCTGCTGGCCTCGCAGCACGGCCTGCCGGCCACGGAGGCGTACGAGGCGGTGTCCTCGGCCGCCAGGGCCGCGATGGGGCTGCCCGGGGTCAGGGTCGAGGCGGGCTTCCCGGCCGAGCTGCTCGCCGTGCGCGGGGAGCACCTGCCGGGGGTGCTGTCGCTCGCCTACAGCCGGATCGTGGTGCATCGCGGCCGGGTCGTGGCGCGGACGAGCTCGGTGCGCGAGTACTGCGACTCCGAGACCGTCGTCGCCCTCGATCTGCCCCGCCAGGGAAGACCGGATTCCGGTTCCTGCGGCGGGCCCTGAGCGCGGCGGGCCCTCGCGGCGTACGGTCGTGACCATGCGCATTGTCATCGCAGGTGGACATGGTCAGATCGCGCTGCGGTTGGAGCGGCTCCTCACCGCGCGCGGGCACGAGGCCGTCGGCGTGATCCGCAATCCGGACCAGGGCAAGGATCTCCGGGAGGCGGGGGCCGAGCCGGTGGTCCTGGATCTCGAATCCGCCTCCGTGCAGGAGGTGGCCCAGGTGCTGCGCGGTGCCGACGCGGTGGTCTTCGCGGCCGGCGCGGGCCCGGACAGCGGCGCGGAACGCAAGGAGACGGTGGATCGCGGGGCGGCGGTGCTCTTCGCCGACGCCGCCGAACTGGCGGGCGTACGGCGCTACGTCGTGGTCTCGTCGATGGGCGCCGACCCCGACCACCCGGGCGACGAGGTCTTCGACGCGTACTTGCGGGCCAAGGGGGCGGCGGACGCGTACGTGCGCTCCAGGACGGGGCTCGACTGGACGATCCTGCGCCCCGGCATGCTGACGAACGACGCGGGCACGGGGACGGTTCTGCTGACTGTGTCGACCGGCCGCGGTCCGGTGCCGCGCGACGACGTGGCGGCGGCGCTGCTGGAGCTGCTGGAGACCCCGGCGACGGCGGGGCTGACGCTGGAGCTCATCTCGGGGAACGTGCCGGTGGCGGTCGCGGTGAAGGACATCGCGGGCAACTGAGCGAGCGGTCCGGCCCTTCGGCGGGGCCGCCGGGCGCGAGTGGTCCGGGATCAGGCGCGGGGTGCCGGGCGGACGGTGATGCCGTGGCGTTCCAGCAGCGCGGCGGTGACGCCGTCGCCCTCGCGGAGCTCGCCGGTGAACGTACCGTCGTAGACCGCTCCGCGCCCGCAGGAAGGGCTGCGCGCCATCAGCAGCGCCTCGGTGCACCCGGTCCGGCGCGCGGCCGCCAGCGCCCGGCCCGCGCCGTCCACGAACGCGTCCGTCACGTCGTGCCCGGTGTCGTCGACGACCCGGGCGCGGCCGTCCAGCACGTCATGGCCGTCGCCGCCGACGATCTCGGCGGGGCGGCGCGGGGTGGGCAGTCCGGCGGAGACCTCGGGGCAGAAGGCCACGGGGCGGCGGTCGCCGATGGCCGCGGTCACCTCGGCGGAGGCCTTGCCACGGCCGTCGAAGCGGCAGGGCACACCCTGCAGACAGGCGCTGACCAGTACGGATTCCACGTTCGGGGCCCCTCGCAGCAGAAAACAAAGAAGGCCCCTGTCCTGAGACAGGGGCCTTACCATGTGGCGGCGCCAGGGTTCGAACCTGGGTAGGCTGAGCCGGCAGATTTACAGTCTGCTCCCTTTGGCCACTCGGGCACACCGCCAGGGATTGCCGCCGTGAGAACCGCTTTTCGGCGGTGCTCCTCGGCAACGACGTAAACGATACCCGATGCCCAGGGGTGCTTCGCCACCGGATTGATCAGCGGCCCGATCGGGCGCGGGTGGCTAGGCTTTGATCGGCGTCGCGGGGCCGACAGGCCCGTTGCCGCCCTTATGCACCGCGTCCCCGAACCCCCGATACAAGGAGCCACACGTCATGGCCGACTCCAGTTTCGACATCGTCTCGAAGGTCGAGCGGCAGGAGGTCGACAACGCCCTCAACCAGGCCGCCAAGGAAATCTCGCAGCGTTACGACTTCAAGGGCACCAACGCCTCGATCTCCTGGTCCGGCGAGAAGATCCTGATGGAGGCGAACGGCGAGGAGCGGGTCAAGGCGATCCTCGACATCTTCCAGTCCAAGCTGATCAAGCGGGGCATCTCGCTGAAGTCGCTGGACGCGGGCGAGCCGCAGCTGTCCGGCAAGGAGTACAAGATCTTCGCCACGATCGAGGAGGGCATCTCCCAGGAGAACGCCAAGAAGGTGGCGAAGATCATTCGCGACGAGGGCCCGAAGGGCGTCAAGGCGCAGGTCCAGGGCGACGAGCTGCGGGTCAGCTCGAAGAGCCGGGACGACCTGCAGGCCGTGCAGGCGCTGCTGAAGGGCCAGGACTTCGACTTCGCCGTGCAGTTCGTGAACTACCGGTAGGTCCCGCCCTTCGCCGGAGTGCGGAGCGGGACGCACCGCTCCGCACCCGGGGTGCGATGTCCGAAAACCGCCGGTCACGGCGGATCGGGGAACGCAGACTTGTCCTGTCGGGCGACGATCCGGTCGGATCCCGGCGTGACATGCAGGAAAGGGACGAGTCATGACCATGTACGCAACGGTCGACAGCCCGCTGGGTGAGCTGCTGCTGGTCGGCGAGGAGACCGACGGCGGCGTGGCGCTCGCCTCGCTCTCGCTGCCCGGCCAGAAGGGCGCCGCGGTCGTCCAGGACGGATGGGCCCGCGCACCGGAGGCGTTCGCGGGGATCGCCGCTCAGCTGCGGGAGTACTTCGCGGGCCGGCTGACCCGCTTCGACATCGTGTACGCGGACGGCGTGGGCACCGACTTCCAGCGCCGGGTGTGGACCGCCCTGGACGCCGTCCCTTACGGGGAGACCGTGTCGTACGGACAGATCGCCGAACGCATCGGCACCCCCGGGGCGGGTGTACGCGCCGTGGGGACGGCTATCGGGCGCAATCCGCTGCTGGTCGTGCGGCCGTGCCATCGGGTGATCGGCTCGGACGGGGCGCTGCGGGGTTACGCGGGCGGCCTGGAGCGCAAGGAACGGCTGCTGCGGCTGGAAGGCGCCCCGGCGGTGCGCTGAGATGTCCGGACTCTTCCCGAGACCTCGTGCCGTCGTCGCGCCGGGGGCCGTGCATGTGCCCGAGTGGCTGTCGCCGGAGCGGCAGCGGGAGTTGGTGGCGGCGTGCCGGGAGTGGGCGCGCGGGCCGGTGCCGCTGCGGCACACGGTTCTGCCGGGCGGCGGGGTGATGTCCGTGCGGACGGTCTGTGTGGGGTGGCACTGGCAGCCGTACCGGTACTCGCGGACGGCCGACGACGTGAACGGGGCGCGGGTGGCCGGATTTCCCGACTGGCTGGCCGAGCTGGGACGTGAGGCGCTGGTCGCGGCGTACGGGGACGAGAGCCCGGTACGGACGTACGCGCCGGACACCGCGCTCATCAACTTCTACGACGCAGCGGCGCACATGGGCATGCACCAGGACAAGGAGGAGCGGTCCGGCGCTCCGGTGGTGTCGCTCAGCATCGGCGACACCTGTGTCTTCCGCTTCGGGAACACGGAGAACCGTGGAAGGCCCTACACGGATGTGGAGTTGGCCTCCGGCGATCTGTTCGTCTTCGGCGGTCCGTCGCGTTTCGCCTTCCACGGCGTGCCGAAGGTCTGCCCCGGTACCGCCGACCCCGCGACGGGGATGAGCCAAGGCCGGCTCAATCTGACCCTGCGCGAGACCGGGTTGGGCACCTTCGGCACGGACGGCGGTCAGTGGCGTTCGCGGGAGTTCCCGAACAGCAGCCGGTAGGCGATCAGCAGGACCAGCGAACCGCCGATGGCGGCGACCCAAGTAGCCATGTCGAAGAAGTCGTTGCTGATGGGGCGGTCGAGAAAGCGCGACGATATCCAGCCACCGAGGAAGGCACCGACGATCCCGATGAGGGTGGTGCCGACCAGGCCGCCCGGGTCGCGGCCCGGGAGCAGGACCTTGGCGATGACTCCGGCCGCCAGTCCGAGAATGATCCATCCAATAATGCTCATGCGTGCGAACCTACCCGTCACTCGTTCCTGGAATCCAAGACGCCCGCGCCGGTCGGGCGGTTGCCTGAGCGGCCTGTGAGCGGCCTGTGAGCGGGCTGCGAGCGGGCTGCGAGCGGGCTGCGAGCGGGCTGCGAGCAACCACTCGGTGCCGTTCATGCGTTCATGGTCAGTGACGGCGCCGACGACCGGACGGGACGGCGGGGCGGCTGCGGTGGGGCGGCGGGGCGGCCACTCCACGGGCCCGCTCCGGTTACTCCTCTCCGTGACCAGGGCTGATACTGACCATGCAGAGCGGTGACGGGCGACCCCCCGGAAGGCGAGTGACCATGAAGCTCCTACAGCTGATCCTGAACATCCTGTGGGTGGTGTTCTGCGGGTTCTGGATGGCCCTCGGGTACGTCGTCGCCGCGATCATCTGCTTCGTGCTGATCGTGACGATTCCGTTCGGCATCGCTTCCCTGCGCATCGCCGGTTACGTGCTGTGGCCGTTCGGGCGGACGACCGTGGAGCGGCCCGACGCGGGGGCGCCCTCCTTCGTCGGCAATGTGATCTGGCTCGTCTTCGCCGGGTGGTGGCTCGCGCTGGGACACCTGATCACCAGCATCCCGCTGTTCCTGTCGATCATCGGCATCCCCTTCGGCTGGGCGAACCTGAAGATGATCCCGATCTCGCTCATGCCGCTGGGCCGCGAGGTCGTCCCGAGCGACGAAGCCTTCGGAGCCCGCTGAACGGCTTCAGGAGCGAGGGCCGGCCATCTGTTCCAGTCGGGCGATGCGTTCGGCCATGGGCGGATGGGTCGAGAACAGCTTGGACATGCCCTGGCCGGGGCGGAACGGGTTCGCGATCATCATGTGGCTCGCGGTCTCGATCCTCGGCTCCGGGGGCAGCGGCAGCTGTTTCGTTCCTGCGTCGAGTTTGCGCAGGGCACTGGCCAGGGCCAGCGGGTCGCCGGTCAGCTGGGCGCCGGAGGCGTCCGCCTCGTACTCGCGGGAGCGGCTGACGGCCAGCTGGATGACGGAGGCCGCGATCGGGCCGAGGATCATGATCATCAGCATCCCGAAGATGCCCGGTCCGTCGTCGTCGTTGGACCGGCCCACCGGGATCAGCCAGGCGAAGTTGACCAGGAACATGACGACGGAGGCGAGCGCCCCGGCGACGGACGAGATCAGGATGTCCCGGTTGTAGACATGGCTCAGCTCGTGTCCCAGTACGCCGCGCAGCTCCCGCTCGTCCAGGATCTGCAGGATCCCTTCGGTGCAGCAGACCGCCGCGTTGCGCGGGTTGCGGCCGGTGGCGAAGGCGTTGGGCGCCTGCGTCGGGGAGATGTAGAGCCGGGGCATGGGCTGGCGTGCGGCTGTGGAGAGCTCGCGGACCATGCGGTAGAGCTGTGGCGCCTCGAATTCGCTGACGGGTCGGGCCCGCATGGCCCTGAGCGCCAGCTTGTCGCTGTTCCAGTACGCGTAGGCGTTGGTGCCGACGGCTACGAGGAGCGCGACGATCAGGCCCGTACGTCCGAAGAAGCTTCCGATGACGATGATGAGTGCGGACAGGCCCCCGAGGAGTACGGCGGTTCTCAGCCCGTTGTGCCGGCGGTGCACGGTACGCCCTCCAAGTGGTGCAGCAGGGGAACCCTTTGCTTGGTGATCTCCACTCCCCCAGTGGAGCCTCCCGTACCGGTCAACGCCAGGCGAGAGGAGCTAGTTCCCTTGTGCGCGCCACCGCAGGGCCGGGCCTGTCCGGCGCTTGTGGCCGGATCAGGCTCTGGGCCGTACGGGTCAGTGGCTGTGCGTGTGCCGGTCCGCCCCGGGGTGACTCAGCGCTGGGCGGGGAGTTCGGCGACCGCGAGGGCCTCGGGGTCCGGCTTGATCTCGCTGGTGCAGTGGGCACAGCGGGAGGCGATGGCCGGGATCTCGGTGTAGCAGCGGGGGCAGTCGCGCGTGGCGGCCTTGATGTCGAGCTTCTCCGCCTTGGCGAAGCGGGCCTGGACCTTCGCCATGGGCACGACGACGCAGAAGTAGAGAACTGCGGCGGTGATCAGGAACGCGATGGCGGCGGCGAGGAACTTCCCGTACGGGAAGATGGTGCCCTCGACCGAGAACTCCGCCGAGCTGAAGTCTCCGACGGAGCCGGTGGCGAGGCCGATCAGCGGGGTGATGAAGGCCGTACTGAAGCCGGTGACGACCGCGGTGAACGCCGCTCCGACGGCCAGACCGATGGCCATGGAGATGACGTTTCCGCGCAGGATGAAGTCCTTGAACCCGTTCAGCACCGCTCTTGCTCCTCTGTAATGCGTACGTGTGGGGGGTGTGCCGGCAAGACCTTGCCCTGTACGGACCGTCCCGGGCAAACCGATCTTCGGTATGTCAGAAGAGACTGACGGCGGCGAACCGGAGGACCGTCTGCGGAGCGCCCGAGAGCACCACACCGGCCACGGCGGTGAGCGCGATCGCGACGGTGAGGGAGGCTGGGGCTCCGTGCCTGGTGGGGGCGGGTGCGGCGCCTTCCGCCGGAATTTCTTCGCGGGCCTTCGCCGGAGCTTCCTCCGAGGCCTCCGCCGGGGCGCGGAAGAGCGTCGCGGTCCACTGGAGGTAGTAGTAGAGCGCGATCACGACGTTGACGGCCATGACGACGGCGAGCCAGCCGAGTCCGGCGTCGACGGCCGCCGAGAAGACCGTGACCTTGGCGAAGAGGCCGATGATGCCGGGCGGCAGGCCGGCCAGGCAGAGCAGGAAGAAGGCCATCGCCAGGGCGGCGAGGGGTCGGGTGGCGTACAGGCCCCGGTAGTCCGTGAGCCGGTTGCCCGGGCTGGTACGGGCGACCAGTGCGGCGACCGCGAAGGCCCCGAGGTTCACGACGGCGTACATGAGGGCGTACGCGACGGTGGAGCCGATGTGCTCGTCGCTCGAGTACGCGGCGGCGGCGATCGGCACCAGGAGGTAGCCGGCCTGGGCGACGGACGACCAGGCGAGCAGGCGCACCGCGCTGCGGGTCCGGCCGGCGTTCTGGCGCAGGGCGGCGACATTACCGATCGTCATGGTGAGCGCGGCGAGGACGGCGAGGGCCGGTCCCCAGACGTCGGCGTACGCCGGGAACGCGATCACGGTGACGAGGATGAGGCCGGAGAAGCCGACCGCCTTGCCGACGACCGAGAGGTAGGCGGCGATCGGCAGGGGGGCGCCGATGTAGGTGTCGGGGACCCAGAAGTGGAAGGGCGCGGCGGCCGTCTTGAACGCGAAGCCGACCAGAGTGAGGGCGACGCCCGCCTTGGCGAGGGTGTCGAGCTGACCGGGTACGTCGTCGAGCCGGGCGGCGATCTCGGTGAGGTGCAGGGTGCCGGTGGCCGCGTACACGAAGCTGACGCCGAGCAGCATGACGGCGGTGGCGACGACCGAGGAGAGGAAGAACTTCAGGGCGGCCTCGGAGGACCGCCGGTCGCCGCGCTTGATGCCGACCAGGGCGAACGCGGGCAGCGAGGCGACCTCGAGGGCGACGACGAGCGTGGCGAGGTCTCGGGCGGCGGGCAGGAGTGCGGCGCCGGACGCCGAGGACAGCAGCAGGAACCAGAACTCGCCGGCGGGGAGTTTACGGGTGTCGCCGAGCGAGAGCAGGGCGGTGAGCAGGGCGCCGCCGAGCACGAGCGCCTGGATGACCAGGGCGAAGTGGTCGGCGGTGTAGCTGCAGGCACTGGCGGAGCCGGGTCCGGTGGCCGCCGCGTTGAGGCAGAAGGTGGAGCGGTCGCCGGCGCGCAGCGGGACGAGGAGGGCCAGGGCGGCGACGAGCCCGCCGATGGTCAGCGCGCCGAGGAGCGGCTTACGGTGCTCGGGCAGGAACAGATCGGTGACCAGGACGATCAGGGCCATGGCCGCGACGACGACCGGGGGTGCGATCGCGAGCCAGTCGACGGACTGGATGAGGCTGGTGGTGTTCTCGGCCGCGGTGGTGACGAGGTCCTGGGTGACTGCGCCCGGGGTGACGACGGCTGTGGTCACGACTTGCCTCCTGCGAGGAGCTTCTGTACGGCCGGGTCGGTGAGGCCGAGGAGGGCGGCGGGCCACAGACCGGCGAGGACGGTGAGCGCGACGAGCGGGGTCCAGGCGGCGAACTCGTACGTCTGGACGTCGGCGAGCTGCGGCTCTTCACGCTTCTCGCCCATGCAGACCCGGCGTACGACCATGAGCATGTACGCGGCGGTGAGCAGGGTGCCGAACGCGGCGATCGACATGAAGGTGAGGAAGGCCGGGCGGCTGAGTCCGTCGGCGGGGTCGAAGGAGCCGAACAGGGCGAGCATCTCGCCCCAGAATCCGGCGAGGCCCGGCAGGCCCAGGGAGGCGACGGCGGCGAAGGCGAGGAGGCCGCCGAGGCGGGGGGCCCGGCCGTAGAGCGCGGCTCCGGTGGCCCCGGAGAGGGTGTCGAGGTCGGCGGTGCCGTACCGGTCCTTGACCGCGCCGACCAGGAAGAACAGCAGGCCGGTGATGAGGCCGTGGGCGATGTTGGCGAAGAGCGCGCCGTTGACCCCGGTGGGTGTCATGCTCGCGATGCCGAGGAGCACGAAGCCCATGTGGCCGACGGAGGAGTACGCGATCAGGCGCTTGAGGTCGCCCTTGGAGCCGGGGCGGACCAGTGCCAGGCAGGCCAGCGATCCGTAGATGATGCCGACGACCGCGAAGGCGGCGAGGTACGGCGCGAAGGTGTGCATCCCGTCGGGGGTGACGGGGAGCAGGATGCGGACGAATCCGTACGTGCCCATCTTCAGCAGGACGCCCGCGAGCAGGACCGAGCCGACGGTCGGGGCCGCGGTGTGGGCGTCCGGCAGCCAGCTGTGCAGCGGCCACATCGGGGTCTTCACGGCGAGCCCGATGCCGATCGCGAGAACGGCGATGACCTGCACGGACGAGGTGAGCCCACGGCCGTTGTCAGTGGCGAGTGCCACCATGTCGAAGGTGCCGCTCTTCAGTCCGATGAGGAGCAGGCCCAGCAGCATGACGACCGAGCCGAGCAGTGTGTAGAGGATGAACTTCCAGGCGGCGGCCTGCTTCTTCGCACCGCCCCAGCGGGCGATGAGGAAGTACATCGGGATGAGCACCATCTCGAACGCCAGGAAGAAGAGCAGCAGGTCGAGGACGGCGAAGGTCGCGAGGGTGCCGGACTCCAGGACGAGCAGGAGAGCGACGAAGGCCTTCGGGGAGGGGCCCGCAGGCATCTTGAAGTAGCTGTAGAGCGCGCAGAGGAAGGTCAGCAGCGCGGTCAGCACGAGAAGGGGGAGCGAGATGCCGTCGATGCCGAGATGGATGCGGACGTCGAGCGCCGGGATCCAGCTGATGTCGGTGGTGGCCTGGATCTTCGACGGGTGGTCGTGGTCGAAGCCCGCGGCGAGCACGATCGCGGCGACGAGGATCGCGCCGGTGACCGTCACGCCGTGGCGGAGCACGGCCCGGTCGGGGCCGGATCCCTTGAGCCCGGGCGGGGCCGGCAGGAGAGCGGCCACGGCCCCGACGAGCGGGGCGACGACGATGAACGCGAGAAGGAACTGCATCACGGATTCACTGATATCGATCACGGCTCACGACCCGGCGTTGGCGTTGGCGAAGACGACGGCGGCGATCGCCAGGACCAGCGAACCGGCGAGCAGTGCGCTGAGGTAGGTCTGCACGTTGCCGGTCTGCGCGCGGCGGACGGCGGCGCCGAGCCCGCGTGCGACGGCTCCGGAGCCGCGTACGTAGGTGTCGACTACCTCGCGGTCCAGGAAGCGGACGAGGCTCGCCGCGGCCTGGACGGGGCGGACGAACAGTGCCCTGTACAGGGCGTCGAGGTGGAAGCCCGCGGCGGCCGGGCGGTGGAGCGGGCCGAGCAGCAGCCGGCCGGGGTCGGCCGGGTCGGGGGCGTCCCCGTCGGCTCCGTAGGCGGCGGTGTGTGCCGTCATGGCCTGGGCCTCGACGAGGGCGGGCTCGGCGTCGGGGTGGGCGACGACGGTGCCGACGGGGGTGCGGGCGGCGAGCGCCGAGGTGTGGCGCCAGGCGCCGTAGGTGACGAGGCCTCCGACGAGGCCGACGCCCGTGGAGAGGACGGCGGTGGTCACGGTCGGGGTGAGGGCGTGTCCGTCGAACCAGTCGGTGATCGCGCCGACGGTCAGCCCGAAGGCGATGGTGGGGACGGCGAGCACCCAGAGGACGGCGGTCATCGCGACGGGCTGCCTGCCGTGGTCGGGGGCCTCGGCACCGCGGCCCCGGAAGGCGAGGAGCCAGAGGCGGGTGGCGTACGCGGCGGTGAGGACGGCGGCGAGCAGTCCGGCGACGAGTACGGTCCAGCCGGCGGCGGAGGGGGCGACGTGCCGGTCCCCGAGCGCGGTGTGCTCGGCGGCGACGAGGACGGCTTCCTTGGAGAAGAAGCCGGCGAACGGGGGGATGGCGGCGAGCGCGAGCAGGGCGACGGTCATCGTCCAGTAGGCGTCCGGGATGCGCTTCGTCAGGCCGCCCATGCGGGACATGGCGGCCAGCGAGTTGGTCCCGGCGGCGTGGATGACGACGCCGGCCGCGAGGAAGAGGACGGCCTTGAACGCACCGTGGGAGAGGAGGTGGAAGACGGCGGCCCCGCGGTCGCCGACGGCCAGGGCGCCGGCCATGTAGCCGAGCTGACCGATCGTCGAGTAGGCGAGGACCCGCTTGATGTCGTCCTGGGCGAGGGCGGCGAGCCCCGAGCCGATCATCGTGATCGCGGCCATCACTGCGAGTACGACGAGGGCGGCGCCGGACTCGGCGAAGACGGGGAGGAGCCGGGCCACGAAGTAGATGCCGGCGGCGACCATCGTCGCGGCGTGGATGAGCGCGGAGACGGGGGTGGGGCCGGCCATCGCGTCGGGCAGCCAGGTGTGCAGGGGGAACTGCGCCGACTTGCCGGCGACACCCGCGAGGAGCAGCAGCGCGATGAGGGTGGGGTGGTCCAGGCCGCCGTGGGCGACGGCACCCAGGATGCCGGTGATGCGGAAGGTGCCGGTGTCGGCGGCGAGCGCGAACAGACCGATCAGGAAGGGGACGTCGCCGAGCTTGGTGATCAGGAAGGCCTTGAGGGAGGCGGCGCGGGCTTCGGGCGTCTCCCAGTAGTGGCCGACGAGGAAGTACGAGCAGATGCCCATGATCTCCCAGCCGACCAGCAGCACCATCAGGTCGCCCGAGTAGACGACGAGCAGCATCGCGGAGGTGAAGAGGGAGACGAGTGCGGCGTACGAGGGGTAACGGGGGTCGTCGCGCAGGTAGGCGGTCGAGTAGATCTGCACGCAGCTCGCGACGAGCCCGACCAGGACGGCGACGAGGACCGCGAAGCCGTCGAGGTGCAGGGCGAGGTCGATCGGGACCGAGCCGGTGGGGGTGAGCTGGGTCGCGGCGTCGATGGCCCGGCCGCCGCCCTGACGGGCCGCCACGACGGCCGCGATCGCGGCGGCGGCGAGGGTGGGCAGTACGGCGAGGGGCCGTACGAAGCCGGGGGCGGTACGTCCGAGGAGGAGGCCGGCCGCGGCGCCCAGGAAGGGAAGGAGGGGGACGAGGACGGCGAGGGTCGTGGTGGTCACGCGGTGGCCTCCGCCTTCTTGGCCTTCCCTGCCGCAGCAGTGGCCTGGTCTTCGGCGCCGGTGCCGGACTCGTCGTCCGGGAGGGCTTCGGCGGCGTCGGTCTCGGCGGTGTCGCGGAGCCGGTCGACGTCCGAGCTGCCGCGGTTGCGGTACACGGCGAGGACGATCGCCAGACCGATGCCGATCTCCGCCGCCGCGATGGCGATGGTGAAGAGGGTGAGGGCCTGGCCGGAGTGCAGTGCGTCGCGGAGCCAGACGTCGAAGGCGACCAGGTTGAGGTTGACGGCGTTGAGCATCAGCTCGACGGACATCAGGACCAGGATCGCGTTGCGGCGGGCGAGCACTCCGTACAGCCCGGTGCAGAAGAGGAGGGCGGCGAGCACCGCGGGATAGGCGAGGTGCATCAGCTCTGCTCCTTACCGCGCTTGCGGGACAGGACGATCGCGCCGACGAGGGCGGCGAGCAGCAGGACGGAGAGTGCTTCGAAGGGCAGCACCCAGTGCCGGAAGAGGAAGGAGCCGGTCGACTCGGTCGAGCCCTGGGCCGGTCCGTCCAGGTCGATCCAGGTGGTGCGGAAGGCGTCGACGACGACCCAGACGAGTGCGCCGGCGGCGGCTGCCGCCACGGCGAGGGCCGCCCAGCGGTTACCCGAGTCTGCGTCCGGGGAGCGGCCGATCGGGGCCTTGGTGAGCATCAGCCCGAAGAGAAGGAGGACGACGACGGAACCGACGTAGATCAGTACCTGCACCCAGGCGATGAACTCCGCGGTGAGCAGGAGGTACTCGACGGCGAGCCCACCGAGCGCCACGACCAGCCAGAGGGCGGCATGCACCAGCTGCTTGGTCGTGACGGTGACGAGGGCCGCGCCGAGGGTGGCGATGCCCACGAGCAGGAAGGCGATCTCGATGCCGGTCGGGGAGAGGAAGCCGGAGGGGGCCGGGGCGTCCGGGCGGGCGGCGAGGAGGGAGTGGGCGGAATGGGCGGAGTGCGCCGCGGTGGCTGCGAGTGTCACTCCTCCCCCTCTGCTTTCTGGTGGTCCTGGCGGGTCTGGTGGTCCTGCTGCGGCTGTTGGGCCTGGTGCGTCTGGTGGTCCTGCTGCGGCTGTTGGGCCTGTTGGGCTTCCTGGGCGCGCTGGGCTTCGAGTTTCTCCGCCGTCTTGCGGGCGGCGGCGATCTCCTTCGGCTCCTCGGCGCCCGGGTCGAGCGCGGGCGGTTCCGGCACCGTCCACATCCATTCACGGAGCTTGTCGCGCTCATGGGTGAGTTCGAGGATGTCCGTCTCCGCGTACTCGAACTCAGGCGACCAGAACAGCGCGTCGAAAGGGCATACCTCGATGCAGATACCGCAGTACATGCAGAGCGAGAAGTCGATCGCGAAGCGGTCGAGGACGTTGCGGCTGCGCTCTCGGCCGCCCGGGGTGGCGGCGGGCACCGTCTCCTTGTGGGAGTCGATGTAGATGCACCAGTCGGGGCACTCGCGGGCGCAGAGCATGCAGACCGTGCAGTTCTCCTCGAACAACGCGATCACGCCGCGGGAGCGGGGCGGCAGTTCGGGCTGGACGTCCGGGTACTGCGCGGTGACCGTCTTCCTCGTCATCGTCCGCAGGGTGACGGCCAGCCCCTTGGCCAGGCCGGAGCCGGGAATGCGGGGCCGGGAGGGCTGGGGCGACGCAGCCATCAGTTGATCGCCACCTTCACGATGCCGGTGAGCGCGATCTGCGCGAGAACGAGCGGGATGAGCGTGGTCCAGGCGAGCTTCTGCAACTGGTCCTCGCGGAGCCGGGGATAGGACACCCGTAGCCAGATGACGACGAAGGCGAGGGCCGCGGTCTTGAGCAGCGTCCAGACCCAGCCGAGTCCATCGGCACCGAACGGGCCGTGCCAGCCACCGAGGAAGAGGACGGTGGTCAGTCCGCACAGCACGACGATGCCCGCGTACTCGGCGAGCAGGAAAAGCGCGAAACGCAGGCCGGTGTACTCGGTGTACGCGCCGAAGATGATCTCCGAGTCGGCGACCGGCATGTCGAACGGCGGACGCTGGAGCTCGGCGAGTCCGGCCACGAAGAAGACGAGTGCGCCGACGATCTGCCAGGGCAGCCACCACCACTCGAAGGCATCGAGGATGCCCGGGAGGGAGACGGTGCCGGCCGCCATCGCGACGGAGGCGGCGGCGAGCAGCATCGGCAGCTCGTACGCGAGCAGCTGGGCGGCGGTACGCAGGCCCCCGAGGAGGGAGAACTTGTTGGCCGAGGCCCAGCCGGCCATGAGCGAGCCGAGCACCCCGACGCCCATCACGGCGAGCACGAAGAAGATGCCCGCGTCGACGACCTGTCCTACCGCGCCCTCGCCCGGACCGATCGGGATGGCGACGAGTACCAGGAGGTACGGGAGCAGCGCGACGGCCGGCGCGAGCTGGAAGATACGGCGGTCGGCCTGGGCCGGGACGATGTCTTCCTTCTGCGCGAACTTCACACCGTCCGCGACGAGCTGGGCCCAGCCGTGGAAGCCGCCCGCGTACATGGGGCCGAGGCGGCCCTGCATGTGGGCCATCACCTTGTGCTCGGTCTGTCCCACGACGAGGGGGAGGACCATGAACACGGCGAAGACGATGATCAGGCGGAGGGCGACGTCGAGTACGTCGTTCACGCGGTATCGCCTCCGGCGGGGTGGTCGGGGGTTTCTGGGGTCTCGCTGGTTTCCCGGGCCTCCCGGGCCTCCGGAGTTTCCGGGGTCGCCGAGGGGGTGGGCTCGGGCGCGGGGGTGGTGTCGGTTTCGGTTTCGGGGGTGGGGGTGGGGGTGCCGCTGCGCGGGGCTTCTCCCCTACCCGCCCCTTCCCGAACCGGGCGCTCCGCCCCCGGACCCCCGCTCCTCAAACGCCGGAGGGGCTGAGAAGTACCCGCGGGGTCCTCGGGAGTGCCCGCGGGGTCCTCGGAAGCACCCGCGGAGTCCTCGGACGTGCCCGCAGAGTCCTTGGAAGCACCCCCGGAGTCCTCTGAAGCATCTGCGGGACCCTGAGAAGTACCCGCGTCGAAGGCCGGGCGGGCGTGGTGCCACGGGGCGTCGCCGGTCGCGGTCTCGGGGCTCGGCTGTGCGGCCTTTGCCTCCGCCCCGGCCCCGGGCCCTGCCTCTGTGCCGGCACCCGTGCCCGGCTCCGCCGCACCCCGTTCCCGCTGCTGGCTGACCGACCCCTGTGAGGCGCTGCGGGTGCGGCGCGGGGTGGTGGAGCGCGGGGTCGTGGGCTGAGGCGTCCCAGGGCTGAGGGACACCGCCGCGCCCGCGTCCGGGGCCGCCGGGGCCGTCGAAGTCGCAGCCGCCGGGGGCTCAGCCGTCGGAGTCGCTGCCGCTCGCTGGGCGGCCGAGCCCTCGCTCGCGCTGCGGGTGCGGCGTACCGGGCGGTCGCCCGCCGCGCGCGGGGTGCGGGCCGGGCGGGAGGGGGCGGGTGGGAGCTGGCCCTTCAGGGGGCCCCATTCGTTCGGGTCGGGGACACCGGGCGGCAGCATCGTGCGTCGCTTCGGGCCGCCGTGTTCCGACTCGCCCGGCTCCTTCGCGCCGGGCCATGCCTTCGCGACGCGCGCCGCCAGCACGAAGTCCTTGCGCAGCGGGTGGCCCTCGAAGCCCTCGGGGAGCAGCAGCGGAACCAGGTGCGGATGACCGTCGAAGCCGATGCCGAACATCTCGTGCGTCTCGCGCTCGTGCCAGGCCGCGCCCGCGTAGACGTCGATGGCGGTGGGGAGGACCGCCGCCTCGTGCGGAACGGTCGTACGGATCAGGAGCCGTCGGACGCTTCCCTCGGCCAGGGCCGCGACATGGGCGCAGACCCGGAAGCCGGTGCCGGGTTCGTCGACCGCGCTCAACCAGTCGAAGTACGTGCAGCCCAGCTGGTCGCGGGCCGTTTCGAGGGCTGCGATCCAGGAGGCGGCGGGTACGTCGACGGTCAGCAGGTCGTACGCGTACTCCGCCGTCGCGTCCTCGCCGAAGAGCTCGGCGGCGGCGTCCGGCAGGCGGTCGTAGGCGTTGCGGGCGTCGTCGGCGGACGGGGTGCCTGCGACAGGGGTGGTGGTCATGCGTCGCCCTTCCCCGGGGCCGGCGGGGCGGCGACCAGGCCGCTGCGCAGTGCGGTGGTGGAGGGACGGGTGCCGCCGGTGGCGTACCGCTCGCCCAGCGACTCCCGGGCGATCTTCTCCTGGAGCTTGAGGATGCCCTGGAGGAGCGCTTCCGGCCGGGGCGGGCAGCCGGGTACGTAGACGTCGACCGGGATGATCTGGTCGACGCCCTTGGTCACGGAGTACGAGTCCCAGTACGGGCCGCCGCAGTTGGAGCAGGCGCCGAAGGAGATGACGTACTTGGGCTCGGGCATCTGCTCGTACAGCCGCTTCACGGCCGGGGCCATCTTGTCGGTCACCGTGCCGGAAACGATCATGAGGTCGGCCTGGCGCGGGCCGGGCGCGAACGGGATCACGCCGAGCCGGATGAAGTCGTGCCGGGCCATGGACGCGGCGATGAACTCGATGGCGCAGCAGGCGAGTCCGAAATTGAAGACCCAGAGGCTGTAGCGGCGGCCCCAGTTCAGGACCACCTTCATCGGCTCGGGCGCCAGGCGCGACAGGACGCCGAGCCGCTTGGGTTCCGGCAGGAAGGTCGGCACGGGCTGGGGTTCGGAACCCTCGTCGGCCTGCGGGCTGGTCACGTCCATTCGAGGACGCCCTTCTTCCATGCGTAGAGCAGTCCTACGGTCAGGAAACCGAGGAAGATGAACATTTCGACGAGCGTGGTCGCCCCGTATCCGGGGGCGGCGAATACCGTCGCCCACGGAAACAGGAAGATCGAGTCGACGGCGAAGATCACGTACAGGAAGGCATAGACGTAATAACGGACCTGGGTATGTGCCCATCCTTCACCCACGGGGTCCACGCCGCACTCGTACGTCAGGAGCTTTTCCGGCGTTGGCACCACGGGGCGCAGCAGTCGGCCGGCCCCGAAGGCGACGGCGACGAACAGCACGCCGATCACGGCGAGCAGTCCGACCACTGAATAGCCGTGGAAGTAGTCCGACGCGAGAACGGTCGATTCCGGCAGGTCCGCCACGTCCGCCCCTCGCTCCCTCGAATCCGTCCGGTGATCCGTACGCACGGGAGTCTAGGCCCTGTTAAAGAGAGGGTAAGCAGCCGCATCGGACACGGGGTGGGGTTATCCCCACTTCACCCCACCCACGAGCCCCATGGCGTGCGCCGGTCCGGCCCGGCAGGCTGGGCATATGACCCTGAGCCCCACGGTGCCGGACAACGACCGGCCACCGCCCGCCCGTCTCATCCCCGACCGGTGGACCTGGAAGGAGATCGGCCATCTCCTGGCCGATCTCCCGATGGCCCTGGCCGGGTTTGTTTACACCGTGTTCATGATCGGCGTCGGTGTGGGGCTCGCGGTCACGGTGATCGGTCTGCCGCTGCTAGCCGCCGGTCTGCACGGCGCGCGGCTGATCGGCAAGGCCGAGCGGGGCCGGGCGCGGGCGATGCTCGGGTTGCAGATCGACGAGCCGAGCCCGGCGGTTCTGTCCCGCCGGGAGACGGGGTTCTTCTCCTGGCTGTGGTCGAGCCTCAAGGATCCGGTGGGCTGGCGGGCGGTGCTGTACTCCTTCGTCCGGCTGCCCTGGGGCGTGCTCACCTTCGCGGTGACGCTCGTGAGCTTCTTCGTGCTGTGGCCGCTGCTCCCCCACATCACCCGGCTCCTCAGCAACGGGGACCGGGCGATGGTGCGCGCGCTGCTCTCGCCCTCCGACGAACTGGAACGCCGGATCGCCGAGCTGGAGTCGGACCGCGGGGTCGTCGTCGACACCGCCGCCGCCGACCTCCGCCGCATCGAACGCGACCTGCACGACGGAGCCCAGGCCCGCCTCGTCGCCCTCGCCATGGGCCTCGGCCTGGCGAAGGAGAAACTGACCGACGACCCCGAAGCCGCCGCCCGCATGGTCGACGAGGCCCACGGCGAGGTCAAGGTCGCCCTCCAGGAACTCCGCGACCTCGCCCGCGGCATCCACCCCGCCGTCCTCACCGACCGCGGACTCGACGCCGCACTCTCCGCCATCGCCTCCCGCTGCACCGTCCCCGTCACGGTGGGCGTGGACCTGCCGGGGCGCCCGGCGGAGGCGATCGAGGGGATCGCGTACTTCACGGTCTCCGAGCTGTTGCAGAACGTGAGCAAGCACAGCGCGGCGCGTTCGGCGTCCGTCGAGGTGTGGCGCTCGGGGGACCGGCTGCTGATCCAGGTCACCGACGACGGCCGGGGCGGGGCCCGGATGGACGGCGGTACGGGAATGGCGGGGCTGGCCGAGCGGCTGGGCGCCGTCGACGGGCTGTTCGTCCTCGACTCACCGGTCGGCGGACCCACGACGGTCACGGCGGAACTGCCCTGGCGGGACCGTGAGCACAAGCACGAACCGACGCGTGAACAGAAGCGTGAGCGGACGCGCCTGCAGAAGTAGGGCGCGGCCCGGGCCCTCGGGGTGGGGAAAACCCCCGGCCGAAGAGGGATACCCCCCTCATGGTGCGCCGGCCCGCGAGACAGCACCCTTGCAGTAAGGGCCGGAGCAGGCGCCGAGCACCGACGACCCGGCCCGGCAACCGACACCCGGCACCCGCCGACCACCGAAACGGAAACCACCCATGGCCACGGCATACGGACCGGACACTCGGGACCACCAGCGGTCCGGAGCCGGTTTCGGGGACCGCCCCCCGGTGAAGCACTTCTTCCCCGCCGCGCTGCGCGCGCCCGTCGAGGGCAGGGCCTGGCGCGAGCTCACCTACCTGCTGCTGGGCCTGCCGATCGGGCTGGTCCTGTTCGGCCTCTCGATCACCCTGGCGTCGCTGGGTGTCGGCATGCTGATCACCTTCCTCGGGGTGCCGATCCTGGCCGCCACGCTGGCGATGTGCCGCGGCTTCGGTGCGATGGAGCGGGCACGGGCGCGCGGCCTGCTGAAGCTGGACGTGGCGGCCCCGGCGCCGGTACGCGGCAAGACCGGCGGCCTGATGTCCTGGATGGGCGCGGCCCTCAAGAGCGGGGCGTCCTGGCGCCATCTGCTCTACTCGCTGCTGTACCTCCCGTGGGCGACCTTCGCGTTCGGGGTCTCGGTGACGTTCTGGCTGTGCGGGTGGACGGCGTTCACCTATCCGCTGTGGCAGTGGATCTTCCCGGCGTACGTGGGCAGCGGCGGCATTCAGCTGTACGGCGACAAGGGCCACGAGGTCCACCTCGACTCCTCCGTCGAGATGGCGTTGACCAGTGCGTTCGGCCTGGTGTTCGTCCTCGTCACGCCGTGGATCATCCGCGGTCTGACGAGCGTGGACCGGGTGCTGGTGGCCGAACTGCTCGGGCCGTCCCGGCTGGCGACCCGCGTCTCGGAGCTGGAGTCGGACCGCGGGGTCGTCGTCGACACCGCCGCCGCCGACCTCCGCCGCATCGAACGCGACCTGCACGACGGAGCCCAGGCCCGCCTCGTCGCCCTCGCCATGGATCTGGGCCTGGCGAAGGAGAAACTGACCGACGACCCCGAAGCCGCCGCCCGCATGGTCGATGAGGCCCACGGCGAGGTCAAGGTCGCCCTCCAGGAACTCCGCGACCTCGCCCGCGGCATCCACCCCGCCGTCCTCACCGACCGCGGACTCGACGCCGCACTCTCCGCCATCGCCTCCCGCTGCACCGTCCCCGTCACGGTCGAGGTGGATCTGGCCTCCCGGCCGGCCCAGGCGATCGAGGGGATCGCCTACTTCACGGTCTCCGAGCTGTTGCAGAACGTGAGCAAGCACGCACGTGCGACCCGCGCCTCGGTCGACGTGTGGCGGGCGGCGGACCGGCTTTTGCTCCAGGTCACCGACGACGGGCGCGGCGGCGCCGACGCGGCGGCGGGCAGCGGGCTGGCCGGGCTGGCCGAGCGGCTGGACGCGGTGGACGGCGTCCTGATCGTGGATTCCCCGCAGGGCGGCCCGACCCGGATCACGGCCGAGCTGCCGTGGCGCGGCTGAGGACGGGCGGACACGGCATGGCGGGGGCGGATGGGATCCCCCCGTGGATCCACCCGGGGACGGTGGAATCCACCCGTGGATCCACCCGGGGAGACCGCCCGTGGATCCACCCGGGGACGGGTGAAGTCCAACCGTGAAGTCCACCCGGCGGCCGAGGACACCGCACCGCCGATACTGGGATGCTGGGGACCGTACGCGCGAGACCAGCGAACAGTGAGGGCAACGGCTTCATGGTGGAGGACAGGGTGCGAGTAGTCATCGCCGAGGATTCGGTGCTGCTCCGGGAAGGACTCACCCGGCTGCTGACCGATCTCGGGCATGACGTCGTCGCCGGTGTGGGGGACGCCGAGGCGCTGATCAAGACGGTGGGCGACCTGGCGGGGCAGGACGCGCTGCCCGATGTGGTGGTCGCCGATGTACGGATGCCCCCGACCCACACCGACGAGGGCGTGCGGGCGGCCGTGCGGCTGCGGAAGGACTATCCCGGGATCGGGGTCCTGGTCCTTTCGCAGTACGTCGAGGAGCAGTACGCGACCGAGCTCCTGGCCGGATCGAGCCGGGGCGTGGGGTACCTGCTGAAGGACCGGGTCGCCGAGGTCAGGGAGTTCGTGGACGCGGTGGTCCGGGTGGCGCAGGGCGGGACGGCTCTGGACCCGGAGGTGGTGGCGCAGCTGCTGGGCCGCAGCCGCAAACAGGACGTCCTGGCCGGGCTGACCCCGCGCGAGCGCGAGGTGCTCGGCCTGATGGCGGAGGGGCGGACGAACTCCGCGGTGGCCAGGCAGCTGGTGGTGAGCGACGGCGCCGTGGAGAAGCACGTCAGCAACATCTTCCTGAAGCTGGGCCTGTCCCCCAGTGACGGGGATCACCGCCGGGTACTGGCCGTATTGACCTACCTGAACTCCTGACGAACTGACACCCTGTCAGATACCTGGTGAAGGTCGTCGCGGGAGCCGGTCGCGGCCATCGCGACGACCGGGTCCCGGGGCGGACACGCTCCGGGACCGGAGAACACGTCCTAGCACCAAAGGATGACTGCGCAGCGTCTTCATCGAACGGCTGGGGGGCTTGCAAAGCATGACAAACCGGTATCAAATCGCGTCCCAAAATGGCGTCCACCATGTGATCGGTCAAGGGAAGGCGACCCTTACCGACGTAGGGTGGGCAATGGGACCGTCGGCGGGCCGGCGGGACCAGAGCCGCCGCCCCGAGGGAGGTCCAGTTCAGTGACCAGCCAGGTCAGTAGCCCAGCCGAACAGGCCGATGAGGCCAGTGAGGCGCTCGTCGGGGGGCAGCGTGCCCCCCGCTCCGATCATGCGGGTGCCGGCGACAAGGAGATCCGCCGCCTCGACCGGGTGATCATCCGTTTCGCGGGTGACTCCGGAGACGGTATGCAGCTCACCGGTGACCGCTTCACTTCGGAGACCGCGTCGTTCGGGAACGACCTTTCGACGCTGCCGAACTTTCCCGCCGAGATCCGCGCCCCCGCAGGCACGCTGCCGGGGGTTTCTTCGTTCCAGCTGCATTTCGCGGACCACGACATCCTCACGCCGGGCGACGCGCCGAACGTGTTGGTGGCGATGAACCCGGCCGCGCTGAAGGCGAACATCGGCGACGTGCCGCGCGGTGCGGAAATCATCGTGAACACCGATGAGTTCACCAAGCGGCCGATGGCGAAGGTCGGCTACGAGACCTCTCCGCTGGAGGACGGCTCCCTGGACGGCTACAGCGTCCATCCGGTGCCGCTGACGACGCTCACGATCGAGGCGCTGAAGGAGTTCGGGCTCTCCCGCAAGGAGGCCGAGCGGTCGAAGAACATGTTCGCGCTGGGTCTGCTGTCGTGGATGTACCACCGGCCGACCGAGGGGACCGAGGCGTTCCTCCGGGCGAAGTTCGCGAAGAAGCCGCAGATCGCCGAGGCGAACGTGGCCGCGTTCAGGGCGGGGTGGAATTTCGGGGAGACGACGGAGGACTTCGCCGTCTCCTACGAGGTGGCGCCCGCCTCGCAGGCCTTCCCGCCGGGCACGTACCGCAACATCTCGGGGAATCTGGCGCTGTCGTACGGACTGATCGCCGCGTCCCGCCAGGCGGACCTGCCGCTGTATCTGGGCTCGTACCCGATCACCCCGGCCTCCGACATCCTGCACGAGCTGAGCCGGCACAAGAACTTCGGCGTGCGCACGTTCCAGGCGGAGGACGAGATCGCGGGGATCGGGGCGGCGCTGGGCGCGGCCTTCGGCGGCTCCCTCGCGGTGACGACCACGTCCGGTCCGGGGGTGGCGCTGAAGTCGGAGACGATCGGGCTCGCCGTCTCCCTGGAGCTGCCGCTGATCGTCGTCGACATCCAGCGCGGTGGCCCGTCCACGGGTCTGCCGACCAAGACCGAGCAGGCCGACCTGCTCCAGGCGATGTACGGGCGCAACGGCGAGGCCCCCGTCCCGATCGTGGCCCCCAGGACCCCGGCCGACTGCTTCGACGCCGCGCTCGACGCCGCCCGGATCGCCCTGACCTACCGCACCCCCGTCTTCCTGCTCTCCGACGGGTATCTCGCCAACGGCTCCGAGCCGTGGAAGATCCCCGAGACCGAGGAGCTGCCCGATCTGCGGGTCCGGTTCGCGACCGGCCCCAACCACGAACTGGCCGACGGCACCGAGGTGTTCTGGCCCTACAAGCGCGACCCGCACACCCTGGCCCGGCCGTGGGCGGTGCCCGGCACGCCCGGTCTCGAACACCGCATCGGCGGCATCGAGAAGCAGGACGGCAGCGGCAACATCTCCTACGACCCCGCCAACCACGAGCTCATGGTCCGCACCCGCCAGGCCAAGACCGACGGCATCGAGGTCCCCGACCTCAACGTCGACGACCCGGACGAAGCGAAGACCCTCGTCCTGGGCTGGGGCTCCACGTACGGCCCCATCACCGCCGCCGTCCGCCGGCTCCGCTCCGCCGGACAGCCCATCGCCCAGGCCCATCTGCGCCACCTCAACCCGTTCCCGAAGAACCTCGGCGACGTCCTCGGCCGCTACGACAAGGTCGTCGTCCCCGAGATGAACCTCGGCCAGCTCGCCACCCTCATCCGGGCCAGATACCTCGTCGACGCACACAGCTACAACCAGGTCAACGGCATGCCGTTCAAGGCCGAGCAGCTCGCAACGGCACTCAAGGAGGCCCTCGATGCCTGACGCCAACCAGCTCCTGCACCTGGTGCCCAAGGCCGAGGCCAAGCAGTCCATGAAGGACTTCAAGTCCGACCAGGAAGTCCGCTGGTGCCCCGGCTGCGGCGACTACGCAGTCCTCGCCGCCGTACAGGGCTTCATGCCCGAACTCGGCCTGGCGAAGGAGAACATCGTCTTCGTCTCCGGCATCGGCTGCTCCTCCCGCTTCCCGTACTACATGAACACCTACGGGATGCACTCCATCCACGGCCGCGCCCCGGCCATCGCCACCGGGCTCGCCTCCTCCCGCCGCGACCTGTCCGTCTGGGTCGTCACCGGCGACGGCGACGCCCTGTCCATCGGCGGCAACCACCTCATCCACGCCCTGCGCCGCAATGTGAACCTCAAGATCCTCCTGTTCAACAACCGGATCTACGGCCTCACCAAGGGCCAGTACTCCCCCACCTCCGAGGTCGGCAAGATCACCAAGTCCACACCGATGGGCTCCCTCGACGCCCCCTTCAACCCGGTCTCGCTGGCCATCGGCGCGGAGGCCTCCTTCGTCGCCCGCACCATCGACTCCGACCGCAAGCACCTCACGAGCGTGCTGCGCGCGGCGGCCGACCATCCGGGCACGGCGCTGGTGGAGATCTACCAGAACTGCAACATCTTCAACGACGGCGCCTTCGAGGCCCTCAAGGACAAGGAACGGGCCCAGGACGCGGTCATCCGCCTCGAACACGGACAGCCCATCCTCTTCGGCACGGACAACAGCAAGGGCGTCGTCCGCGATCCCGCCACCGGAGACCTCCAGGTGGTGGCCGTCACCGAGGAGAACCGGTCCCGGATCCTGGTCCACGACGCCCACAACCCGTCGCCGACCACGGCCTTCGCCCTCTCCCGCCTCGCCGACCCCGACACCCTCCACCAGACCCCCATCGGCGTCCTGCGCGACATCGACCGCCCCGTCTACGACACCCTGATGGCCGAACAGCTCGACACCGCCGTCGAACAGAACGGCAAGGGCGACCTCGCCGCCCTCCTCGCCGGCAACGACACCTGGACGGTCGTCGGCTGATTCGTCCCGTTTGGATCACACCGTCGCCGGACGGGCTGAATTTCGGCCTGTCCGGCGACGGCGTACCGGGCGTGCGGCCGGCCGCCGCGCACGATGTGGCCATGACCCTCGACCGTCCCGCGTACCGCGCCAAACGGCATCTGCTCGGCAAGCCGCTCACCACCGAGCGCATCAGTGAGGAGAAGCTGAACAACCGGACGGCGCTCGGGGTGCTCGCCTCCGACTGCATCAGCTCGTCCGCGTACGGCTCCGAGGAGATGCTCCGGGTCCTCGTGCCCGTCGTCGGGGCCGCCGCCTTCACCCTGCTGATGCCGGTGACCGGCGCGATCCTGCTGGTGCTGCTGCTTCTGACGCTCTGTTACAGCGATGTCGTCATGATCTACACCCGGGCGGGCGGGTCCTATGTCGTCGCGCGGGAGAACTTCGGGCCGAACGTCGCGCAGATCGCCGCCGTGGCGCTGCTCGTCGACTACATCGTCACCGTCGCCGTCCAGGTCTCGGCGGGCACCAACGCCCTGATCTCGCTCGCCCATCTGATCGGCGGCGACTTCACGGGCCTCGACCACCTCCAGATCCCGGTCTCCGTCGGCGTCATCGTGCTGCTCGCATACGGGAATCTGCGCGGGATCCGCGAGGCGGGCCGGACTTTCGCGCTGCCCGCCTATCTCTTCATGGCCGCCGTCGGTCTCGTCCTCCTCGTCGCCGCGGTGCGCGGGCTCACGGGCGAGCTGCCGCACGCCGACCTGCACGCCGCCGGAGTCGTACCGCTCGGCACCCCGGGCGAGGGCTGGCTCTACGGCGCCTCGCTCTTCATCGTGCTGCGCTCGTTCGCCAACGGCGGCTCGTCCCTCACCGGGCTCGAAGCGATCTCCAACGGCATCTCCGCGTTCCGCGAACCGCAGGGCCGCAACGCCCGCCGCACCCTGATCGCGATGAGCTGTGTGCTCGGCGTACTGGTTCTCGGCGTCTCCACGCTGGCGCACTTCACCCATGCCGTCCCCTACGCCGACGGCACCCCGACGGTCATCGCGCAGGAGGCCCATCTCGCCTTCGGCGGCGGGCCGCTCGGGACGGCCGGGCTGGTCTTCGTACAGCTGGCGACCGCGCTGGTCCTCTACACCGGCGCCAACACACCGTTCACCGGGTTCCCGTTCCTCGCCAGTTTCGTCGCCGAGGACCGGTTCCTGCCACGGCAGCTGACCCGGCGCGGACACCGGCTGGCGTTCTCCAACGGCATCATCGCGCTGACCGTCGTCTCGCTGGCGCTGCTGCTGGCCACCGGGGCCAGCGTGGACAGGCTGGTGGCGCTGTACGCGATCGGAGTGTTCACCGCCTTCACCATGGCCGGGGCCGGTCTCACCGCGTACCACCTGCGGCGCCGCGAGCCGTACCGCCGGGTGAAGATCGCCGTCAACGGGCTCGCCGCGGTCATCTCGGCCGCCGTCGTGCTGATCTTCGCGGTCACCAAGTTCACCGAGGGCGCCTGGCTGGTCGTGGTGGTCTTCCCGCTCGGGATGTGGGCGCTGACCCGGATCAACCGCGAGTACCGGCGTGAGGCCGCGGCGCTGCAGAGTCTCCAGCCGCCCGGGGCCGACCGGCCCCGGGACCTGCGCCATCTGGTCTTCGTCCTCGTCGAGACGCTGGATCTGGCGACGATCAAGGCGCTGCGGTACGCACACGAACTGCGCCCCGACGAGATCCGGGCCGTGCACTTCGCGATCGACGAGGCGCACGGCCGGCGGTTGGCCGCCCGGTGGGAGGCGACGGCGGCCACGTCCGTCGCCCTGGAGCTGGTGGAGTGCCCGGACCGTCGGCTGCGCCACGCGATGAAGGAGCTGGCCGTCCGCACCACAGAGGACGGCAGGACCTCGCTGACGGTGCTGGTGCCGCGGCGGATGTACACCAATGTGCTCGGGAAGCTGCTGCACCGGGGCACGGGCGAGCAGATGGCGAAGGCGCTGGGGCAGCTCCCGCACGTGGCGGTGACGATCCTGCCGTTCGACGTGTCGCGTGCGCTGCACGCGCTGGAGGAGGGACGCGCCCCTCAGCCGGACTGACCACGCGGGGCGTGCGCCTCGGCGGGACCGGTTCTACGTCTCGCGCTCCGCGTGCGCCTTGTGTTCGTCGTACATCTCGCGCGCCGCGTGCACCGCGTCCAGGCGCCGCTCCGTCCAGCGGGCCAGCGCCCACACCTGCTCGCCGGCCTCCCGGCCCAGGTCGGTGAGCGAGTAGTCGACCCGCGGCGGGATCACCGGCTTCGCGTCCCGGTGCACGAAGCCGTCGCGCTCCAGCGTCCGGAGGGTCTGGGCCAGCATCTTCTCGGTGACGCCGCCCACCTCGCGGCGCAGCTCGCTGAAGCGGTACGAGCGCTCCAGCAGGGCGGCCAGTACCAGTACGCCCCAGCGGCTGGTGACGTGTTCGAGCACCAGCCGGGAGGGGCACGTCTGCCGGTTCACATCGGGCCGCGCACCCCGTTCACTTACGTCCACACCAGTACCTTACTTCAAAGTAGGTACTTTCGATTGGTTAGTGCACCCCCTACAGTGAGCCGTACGAGCCCGGACAAGGGCAAACGGCAAGTGCCACAAGTGCGATCAGCGCCGCCAGTTCCGCCCAGGAGGAGAAACCCCATGAGCATCGTCGTCACCGGAGCCACCGGAGAGCTCGGCCGCCTCGTCATCGAGGAACTGCTGGCCACCGTGCCCGCGAGCGGGATCGCCGCCGTGGTGCGCGACGAGAAGAAGGCGGCACCCCTCGCCGCCCGCGGCATCGAGCTCCGCGTCGCGGACTACGACCGGCCGGAGTCCCTCAAGGACGCCTTCCGGGCCGGCGACCGGGTCCTGCTCATCTCCGGGAGCGAGGTCGGCAAGCGCGTACCGCAGCACACCGCGGTCATCGACGCGGCGAAGGCGGCGGGCGTCGCCCAGCTCGCGTACACCGGAGTACTGGGCGGCCCCGACGCCGACTTCCAGCTGGCCGCCGAGCACAAGGTCACCGAGCAGCTGATCCTCGACTCCGGGCTGCCCCACACCTTCCTGCGCAACGGCTGGTACACCGAGAACTACACGGCGAACCTCGCCCCGGTCCTGGAGTTCGGCGCCGTCGTCGCCAGCGCGGGCGACGGCCGGGTCGCCTCCGCCGCCCGGGCCGACTACGCCGCCGCGGCCGCCGCCGTGCTGACCGGCGAGGGCCACATCGGCGCGGTCTACGAGCTGAGCGGCGATGTCGCCTGGTCGTTCGCCGAGTACGCCGCCGCGGTCTCCGCCGCCACCGGCAAGGAGATCGAGTACAAGAACGTCCCGGCCGCCGCGCTCCAGGAGATCCTGGAGCACGCCGGGGTGCCCGAGGGCTTCGCGGCGATCCTCGTCGACGTGGACGAGGCGATCGGGCGCGGTCTGCTCGCCGCCACGAGCGGCGATCTGGCCCGGCTGATCGGCCGCCCGACGACGCCGCTCGCCGAGACGGTGGCCGCCGCGGTGGCCACGGCGTAACAGCACTCCCCCGCACCTCAGGGGCCTCATGTCATGACCGTATCGCGATACGGGTATGACATGAGGCCCTCCCCGGCGCTACCTTCGTGCAGTTGACACAGACATGCCTGGAGGGCCCGTGAAGGGGATCAACGAACAGCGGGCGGGACTTCTGTCCGGCATCGGCGCATACGGTCTGTGGGGGCTCGTCCCGCTCTTCTGGCCGCTGCTGAAGCCCGCAGGCGCGATCGAGATCCTCGCCCACCGCATGGCCTGGTCCCTCGCGTTCGTCGCCGTCGCGCTGCTGGCGCTGCGCCGCTGGTCCTGGATCGGCGAGCTGATCCGTCAGCCGAAGAAGCTCGGCCTGATCTCGGTGGCCGCGGCCACGATCACGGTCAACTGGGGCCTGTACATCTGGTCCGTGAACAACGGCCATGTCGTCGAGGCGTCGCTCGGCTACTTCATCAACCCGCTGGTCACCATCGCCATGGGCGTGCTGCTCCTCGGCGAACGGCTGCGCCCCGTGCAGTGGGTGGCGGTCGGCACCGGTTTCGCGGCGGTGCTCGTGCTCGCGATCGGCTACGGGCGTCCGCCGTGGATCTCACTGGTCCTGGCGTTCTCCTTCGCGACGTACGGGCTGATGAAGAAGAAGGTCAACATGGGCGGCCTGGAGTCGCTCACCGCCGAGACCGCCGTGGTGTTCGTGCCGGCGCTCGGCTACCTGCTGTGGCTGGGCGCCCGGGGCGAATCGACGTTCACCTCCGGGGGCATCGGCCACGCGGCACTGCTGGCCTCGGCGGGCCTCGTCACGGCCGTCCCGCTCGTCCTGTTCGGGGCGGCGGCGATACGGGTGCCGCTCTCGACCCTGGGCCTGCTGCAGTACCTGGCGCCGGTCTTCCAGTTCGCCCTCGGCATCCTCTACTTCCACGAGGCGATGCCGCCGGAGCGGTGGGCCGGATTCGCCCTGGTGTGGCTGGCGCTCACTCTGCTGACGTGGGACGCGTTCCGGGCGGCACGGCGGACGAGGACGCGGATGCACGAGGCGCGGCAGGCGGCGCAGCAGGCCTCCCACCCGAACACACCGGCCGACGGGCCCACCCCGCGCGCACAAATTTAGTTACCCAGTTGCTTTTTTGACTCGGTTGCGTTTTTCTGGGTGTCCACGGAACCGCGACCGAGGAGCCCGCATGCCCGCGACCACGCCCGCCACCACCACCCCCGTACTGATCGTCGGTTCGGGCCCGACCGGCCTGACCCTCGCCTGCGACCTGGCACGGCGCTCCGTCAGCGTGCGGGTCATCGAGAAGTCCGACGGGTTCCCGCGCAGCTCACGGGCGAAGGGCCCCAACCCCCGCTCCCTGGAGGTACTGGAGGACCTGGGCGTCGTCGACCGGGTCCTGGCCGCGGGATCGGGGCCGCTGCCGATGCGCAAGTACCGCGACGGGCTGCCGGTCGCCGACACCGATCCGTCCGAGGCCTCGCACCCGACGCCGGACGCCCCGTACGCCCACGGCCGGCTCATCGCCCAGTGGCGGCTGGAGCAGATCCTGCGGGACCGCCTGACGGAGTACGGCGTGCACGTGGAGCTCGGCTCCGAGGCGGTCGGCCTGTCGCAGGGGCCCGATGCGGTGACCGTCGCGCTCGCCGACGGCCGGAGCGTCCGGGCGCGCTACGTGGTGGGGTGCGACGGCGGCCACAGCCCGGTGCGCAAGATGCTCGGCGTCCCGTTCGAGGGGAAGACGACGGAGGAGCAGGCGATGGTCTGCGGGGACGTGGAGGTGGACGGCCTCGACCGCGGCTTCTGGCACCAGTGGTTCGACGAGGACGGCGCCGTGATGCTGTGCCCCATCCCTGGTACCCGCACGGGCTGGTGGTTCCAGGCGGGCCCGGAGCGGGACGGCACGGGAGCCCTCGTACCGCCCTCGCTCGAAAGCTTCCGGCGCCTGTTCGCCAAGCACACCCGGCTCCCGGCGGCCCGCCTCTCGCAGGCCGCCCTGCTGTCCACGTACCGGGTCAACGAGCGCATGGCCGACCGCTACCGGGTGGGCCGGGTGCTGCTGGCCGGGGACGCCGCGCATGTGCACTCCGTCGCGGGCGGGCTGGGCATGAACACCGGCATCCAGGACGCGTACAACCTGGGCTGGAAGCTCGCCCGGGTCGTCGAGGGCCGGTCGGACGCCCGCCTGCTGGACACCTACGAGGAGGAGCGGCTGCCCGTCGCCGCCTGGACTCTGGACATCACCGCCGATCGGCTGCGGGCGACCCTCGACGCGATCCGCCGGCCGGGCGGCGGCCTGGACTCGGCGGTCTCCGGGGACACGGCGGGCCTGGGCCTCGGCCACCCCTGGAGCTCCCTCTCCGCCCCCGGCTCCACCCCCCGGCTCCGGGCGGGCGACCGCGCCCCGGACGCCCCCTGCCGCGACGCCGCGACGGGCGCGCGGGTCCGCCTGTTCGAGGCGTTCGCGGGCCCGCACTTCACCCTCCTGGGCTTCGGCCCGGACACCGCGGAAGCCCTGCGGGCGACGGAAGCGGCGTACGGCGACACGGTGCGGGCGTACGGGGTGGACGCCGGAGCCCCCCGCGACCTGACCGACGACGCGGGCCACGCCCGCACGGCGTACGGCGTCGCCCCGGACGCCGCCCTCCTCGTCCTGGTCCGCCCCGACAACCACGTGGCCCTGATCGCCCCGGCCTCGCAGGGCACCGCGATCAGCGACTACCTCGACCGCCTGGCCGCAACGGCCTGACTGCGGGGCGCGCCGGCCCGAGCCGCAGCCGCCCTCCCGGTCCCTGCGGGGCTTCATGCCTCCGTCGGAGCCTGCCGGGCCCGGTGCGCCCGCACCTTGTGGAGGTTTCCGCAGCGCTCCATCGAGCACCAGCGCCGCCTGCCCGGCCGCGAGGTGTCGACGAAGAGCAGCTTGCAGTTGTCGGAGCCGCATTCACGGACGCGGTTGGCGCAGGGACCGGTGAAGAGCTCCACCGCGTCACGGGCGACCGTCGAGAGCAGGGCGGCTCCGGTGGCGCCCGGGGCCACGGCCAGGGCCCCGCTGCCGGGGTCGATGCGGGGGACGAGCGGCGGCTCGGCCGCCACCGCGTTCACCACGGCGAGATCCGACCGGGCGAGAGGGCGCCCGTGCGCCCGGTCGGCGGTCAGATTCCACAGCGCTCCACGCAACTCGTGTGCCCGCACCAGCTCTTCCGCGCTCACCGACAGCGACAGACCGTCCGGCAGCCGGCTCTCCCCCGCCCAGCGCACCAGGTCCTCGGGGGCGTGCAGCACCTCGTACGCCGCGTACCGCGCGTACCCGCCGGTGGGCAGCAGTTCCAGGCACAGGGCCCCGGGATCGAAGCGGAAGGTGCGGCCCCCCGGTGTGTGAAGTACCAGCCCCGGCGCGTCCGTTGACGACTCGCTCATGTAACCACTATAAACGGTTTCCATGACTCTGGACTGGAAAGTCGTCATCGACTCGGCCGACCCGCACGCCCAGGCCGCCTTCTGGGGCGAGGCCCTCGGCTACCTCGTGGAGGACCACAGCGTCCTGATCGAGCGGCTGCTCGGCTTCGGCGCGGTGCCCGAGGACGTCACCCTCATCGCGCACGACCGCCGCGCCTGGCGCGACCTCGCGGGGGTCCGACACCCCGACGACCCGTACGACAAGGACAGCGGAGCGGGCCTCGGGCGACGACTCCTGTTCCAGCGCGTCCCGGAGGCCAAGACGGTGAAGAACCGGCTCCACCTGGACGTGCACGCGGGCCCGGAGCGCCGCGTGGCCGAGGTGGAGCGCCTGGTCGGGCTGGGCGCGAGGGTGCTGCGCGAAGTGGCGGAACAGGGCGGCACCTGGACCACGCTCGCGGACCCCGAGGGCAATGAGTTCTGCGTGCAGTGACACCAACCGGCTTACGGGCGCGTGGCGTTGGCGTCCCGCAGGCGACGTCCGCCGCGGCATCACTCCGACCCCGGCACGGCGGCCCGGATTCCTTCCTCGTCCGTACCGGACAGGGGCCGACAGGGCGGTCGCGGTTCGGTTGCCCGTACGGGCCGCACGGACAGCGTGTACGCGCAGTCAGCGACCGGGACGACGAGGAGAAGCGGGGCGCCGCTCCTGATGTGTGCGTGGGCGGCGCGCCGGCTCTCGCGGTCCTCGTACCAGGCGCGGAGTTCCGCAGGGCGGTCGAGGGCGGGGGCAGCGGCCGGCAGGAGCATGAACGGCCGTACCCACGACGACCGTTGCGGATCGGGATCGAGCCGGTCCACGATCCACGACGCCTGCCCGCCGAGCCACCGCAGCGCGAGGACGGGCGAAATGGGCGGCGTGGTCCCCGTCCGCGACTCCAAGAACCCGAGCGGCCCGGTGCTGAACACTTCCGCCGCCTCGTTCGCCTCGTTCGTGGCGGGCGCCAAAGCCGGAGAGTTCGGCGCCGTCTGACCACCGGGCTCCGCGCGCGCCGGTCCCGTCATGACGAAAGCCCCGCAACGCCCCCGAATCGGGGGCATGGCGGGGCTTCTTCGGTCACGCTGTCGTGGCACCCGGCTGCCGGCGCCCGGCGCCACGGGCGGGAACGAACCCTAGTCGAGACCCGGGACGCGCACCGAGTCCCACAGCTGGGCGACCGACCCGTCCCTCGGGGCCAGGACGACCGGCGGGAACCCGCCCTCCTCGTTCAGGGTGATGACCCTGTCGCTGTTGGGGACTCCGATGGTCCACTTGCCGCCGCCGGCCGGCTGGATCGCCCACTGGCCGGGCTCCTGCACAGCCGAGACGAAGACGTCGTCGCCCCGCTCGACGAGGGCGTAGTCACCGGGGCGCCCCGGTTCGGCGGGCCGCCCCTGTCCGGCGGTGATCGCGTACAGGCCGTTCCCGACCGGCTTCACCACCCACCGCTCGACGGAGTAGCCCGAGAGGTTCCGCACGGGGACGTCGATCGGCGGGTAGATCAGCGGGACGGGGCCGATACCGAGGCCCGTCCCCGCGGGGGAACCCGCGTTGTGGATCACGTACCTGCTCGACTCGGGGATCTCCGCCCCCGTGATCGGAGCGACGGCAGAGCTCGCGTGCAGGGGCTTCGCCGCCGAGGGGGTGGCGGCGTGGGCGGGGGCGGCGACGGCGATACTCAGGACGGCGAGCGCGGCGGCAGCCAAGATCATTTTCATGGTTGGGGAACGATCCCTGCGGGCTCGGGTCACGACCGGAACAGGATCCGCGAAACGCTTCCATTCGGGCGGCCGTACCGCTCACCCGGATGGGCGGTGCGCGTGGTCCCTCCGTTCGGCCCCACCACGACCTGCGGATACGGCGAAAGCCCCGGCGGCCGCGAGGGCCGCCGGGGCTCGGGAAGGGAAGAGTGCCGAGCAGGATCAGCGGACGAAGACGCTCGCGCCGAACTCCGACACCTGCCGGGACCCCGGTGGGACGACCGCGATGACCGAGCCGGAGCAGCTCGCGTCCTCGAAGATCAGCACCAGGTCATCGGTTCTGTTGTCGACGCCGAGCGGCCAGCGGTCGGAGTCGAAGCACCCGGAGGGGTTGCTGTGGACCTTCCCGTTGATGATCAGGTCTCCGGTGGCGGCGCCGGCCGACTGGGTGACCGATACGGAGAGCATTGCCGCAGCGGCGAGGGTGCCGAACGCGGTGAGGGCGCGACGCATGAGGGTTCTCCTGGCTGTCACGAGGGCGCCCGGTGCACCCTCTCGCCAATGATTACCATGCGTAGTCAATGATTGCGCAGCGTGACTCACGCCGGAGGTGCGGGAGGCCACGGGACACCGGCCAGCAGGGGCAGGATCTGCTCCTCCTCGTAGTCCAGATGCGCGTTCAGCTCCGTGGACATCCTGTCCAGTTCGGCACGGAAGCGCTCGGGGTCGGCGGTCGCGATGTCCGCCAGCAGGGCCACCAGCTCGCTCTGGAGGCGGGCGACCGTGCGGTGTTCGTCGGCGAGCCGGGCGAAGGTGTCCGTCAGGTGCGGGTGGTGGCGGGCGATGCCGGGGAACAGGTGCTCGTCCTCGCTGACGTGGTGGAACTCCAGCGACTGGCAGAACGCCAGGCAGCGCTGCCTGATCTGGAGCCCGAGCCCCGGAGCCGGTGGCGCACCGGGGACCCGGTGCGCGGCCCGTGCGGCGAAGTGGGCGTCCACCTCCGACTTCACGTGGCGCAACTGGCCCCGCAGCCAGGTGTGGATCTCCATCACCTTGCCGGCGAGGGTGTTGATCTCGCGGGACGGCTCCCAGCCGTCGGGCTCGGCCCGCTCCAGCACCACGACCGGGAGGGGCCGGGTCGTCCGGTCCTGGTAGTCGCCGTATCCGGGCGCGGCCTGCACGGCGTGCGCGAACAGTTGCTCGCGCCGCGCCCCCTCCGCGGGGACCGCGAGCGCCTGGAACGTACGGGTACCGAGCTCCACCTGGACCACGGGGTGGGCAAGCAGGTTGTGGTACCAGTCGGGGTGGTGCGGGGCGCCGAGGTTGGAGCCGACGACCAGCAACGCGTCGCCGTGGCGGACGTAGCCGAGGGGCGTGGTGGTCTGCTTCCCCGACCTCGCGCCGGTGGTGGTCAGCAGGAGCAGGTCCCCGCCCTCGAAGGGGCCGCCGACCTTACCTGCGTTGGCCCGGAACTCCTCGATGACGGACTGGTTGAAAGATGTGGGCATACGTTCTGTGTCTCCATGGGAACGAGTGATCGCGATGCGCGGCCCATGACGGTGCACGGCGCCGGAGCATGCGGGACGGCAGACCGCGACGAGCGGACATCGCTACGTCGGATACAGGTGCGTCAGATACAGGGCGCGGAGTGTGAACTCATGACGGGCCCCTCGGTGAAGGGTGTTCGCCCGAGCACCGGCCGGCCCACTGCTCTTTGGCCGGCGTCACGCGACACCGGGTTCATTACACGCACCCCGGCGGGGACCTGTCAACGCATGCCCGCCCGCGCTCCGGGTGCTCCTAGTCTTGTGCCATGCCCACCCCACCCGCATACGCCCTCGTCGCCACCGACCTGGACGGCACCCTGCTGCGCGGCGACGACACCGTGAGTCCCCGCACCCGCGCCGCGCTCGCCCTGGCCGCCCGCGCCGGGGCCCGGCATCTCGTGGTCACCGGGCGGCCCGTGCCCGGGATACGCGGGCTGCTCGACGCACTGGGCTATCGGGGGCCGGCGGTGTGCGGGCAGGGGACCCAGTTGTACGACGCCGGGTCAGGGCGGCTGGTGCGGGCGCTCACCCTGGACCGGGAGGCGGCCGGCACCGCGCTCGGCAAGATCGAGGCACAGGTGGGGCCGGTCTTCGCGGCCGTGGACCAGGACGGGGCCGAGGGGCGGACCCTGATCGAGCCGGGGTACCTGATGCCCCACCCCACGCTCCCCGCCCAACGGACCCGGCACCGGCACGAGTTGTGGTCCGCGCCCGTGGTGAAGGTGCTCATCCGGCACCCGGAGCTCGCGGACGGCGCGCTGGCCGAGGCGGCCCGCAATGCCGTCGGCGATCTGGCCGGCGTCACGCACTCCGGCCCCGGCACGGTCGAGCTCCAGCCGTTCGGCGTCGACAAGGGGACCGGGCTCGCGCTGGCCGCCGAGTACCTCGGAGTGGCCGCGGACTCCGCGATCGCCTTCGGGGACATGCCCAACGACCTGCCGATGTTCCACGCCGCCGGGTACGGCGTGGCCATGGCCAACGCCCATCCGGAGGTACGGGCGGCGGCGGACGAGGTGACGTCGTCGAACGAGGACGACGGGGTCGCGGACGTGCTGGAGCGGGTGTTCGGCTGAGTTACGCGCACCGGTCGAGTTGTGCGGCCGAGCTTCGCGCACCGGCCGAGCCGCGCGTACCGGCCCACAGGAGGTCAGAGCGACATCAGGCAGTAGAGCCGGTGCGGTTCGGGGTGGGTCCGCGCCCGCTCGGCCAGGTCCGCCAGCCCCATGAGGAAGCCGGCCAGCTCGTCGGGCGGGACAACACCGCCGAACTCCTCGATGCGCGACCAGGTTTCGGCCACCGCACCGAACCCGCCGGGTCTCTCGGCCGCGAGCGCGTCGCGCAGCTCGTCGGTGAGCGTGACCAGCCAGCGGGACTCGTCCTCGGGGGAGCTGAGCAGCCGGTTGAAGCGCGGGAGCGAGGAGACCTCGTCGTACGGCGTGCCGGTGAGCAGGCCCTCGGCCTGGCCCAACTGCACGTAAGGGTCGATCCCCTTGACCGGCAGCACCGGATGGCCGGCCTCCTCGACGCCCTGGTCGAAGGCCGCCAGGGCCGTCGGGTCGTCCGGTGCGCTGAAGTAGTCGTACAGATTTCCCATACGCCGCATGCTCGCACGCCGGTCCGACAGCCACCCCGCCCTCACGGCTCCGGCGGCACCCCGATCGCCCGCAGCACCTGCGTGACCAGGGCCGCGATCTCCTTCTCGTCGTGAATCGGCTTGCGCAGGACGTGCCGGTAGTACATCGGGCCGTACAGCATCTCAACGGCCAGTGGAAGGTTCGCGTCCGGTGGGATCTGCCCCTGCTCCTGGGCCCGGCGCAGGCGGGCGACCGCCTCGTCGAAGCGGGGGTCGACCAGCTTCGCCCGGACGGTCCGCGCGAGTTCGTCGTCGTGGTGCATCTCGGAGAGGATCCCTGCGTACGCGGGGCCGAAGGGCGGCGTGTTGATGAGCTTCACCGCGCCCGTCAGGTTGGTCCGCAGATCGGCGGCGATGTCACCGGTGTCGGCGAACGGCGTCGTGCCGACCAGCGCGTCCGCGAACGCCTCCAGGATCACCGCGCTCTTCGACGGCCACCAGCGGTAGATCGTCTTCTTGCTGACACCCGCTCTGGCCGCGATGGCCTCGACGGTGACGCGGCCGTACCCCTTCTCCGTGCACAGTGCGAGAGCGGCCTCCAGGGTCGCTCTCCGTGATCTCTCGCTGCGGCGCAGTGAACTCGGCGATGTGATCATTCGGTGAGCATAAGCGTGTTCGAACCGACCCTTGTTGACAGCCTGTCGCCAGAGGTCGAACAATACCCAGGCGGAAACGGAACGTGCCGTGTCGTATCGTTCCCACAATTCGCACCGTTCGTGCCGTTCGTGCCGCGACGAGCCGATCGGGGGACGGCTCGCCCGGCCGACGGCGCGGGCGAGCGTTGCACCCCGTGCGTCGGGGAGTTCCCGGCGTCAGGCGGTGATGTCCTTCGCCGTGAACCGGGCCCAGGCCGCCGAGCCGAACACCGCCGCGTACAAGCCCTGAAGCTCCAGGTTCTTGACCACTTCGTCCAAGTAGACGGGGGCGCGCAGCAGGTCCGCGTACGACATCCAGTAGTGCGGGAAGAGATACGGGTGCATCGCGCTCAACTGCGGGATGCCGTCCACGATCTGTACGGTGATCAGCAGCCCGACGGTGGCCGCCATGGCCGCGATGCCACTGCCGGTGAGGGTCGAGACGAACAGGCCGATCGCCGCGAACCCGATCAGTGACGCCGCGACGACCACCGCGATCAGCCCGGCCCGCAGCAGTCCCTCACCGAAGCCGATCCGGGTCCCCGAGATGGTCGTGACCTCGCCCACGGGGAAGAGGAGCGAGCCCACCAGGAGCGCGGACAGCGCCACGACCAGGGTCGCGACCAGGCAGAACACCAGCACCGAGGCGTACTTCGTCAGCAGCAGCCTGGTCCGGCCGGCCGGGGCGACCAGCAGGTAGCGCAGGGTTCCCGCGTTCGCCTCGCCCGCCACACAGTCGCCCGCGACGACCCCGACGGCCATCGGCAGGAAGACCGGGAGCGTCACGGCGAGGGCCGCGAAGACCAGGAAGAGCCCGTTGTTGGTGACCTGGGAGAGGAACGCCGGGCCTCCCCCACCACCGCCCGGTCCGGGCGAGGAGCCGTCGTTCGTCTCGATCCGCACCGCGATGCCGATCAGTACGGGCACGGCGGCCAGCACCCCGAGCAGCGCGAGGGTGCGCCAGCGACGGAGCGTGATGGTCAGCTCGGAGCGCAGCAGCCCGAAGGTCCACAGCGGGCTCGGCGCCCTTCCCGCCGCGGCGACCGCGGCTTCAGCCTGCGACATCGAAACCCTCTCCGGTGAGTGCGACGAAGGCGTCCTCCAGCGAGGCCCGTTCGACGCCGAAGGACCTCAGCCGTACGCCGGCGTGCACCAGCGCCGCGCTGAGGTCGGCGAGCTCCACGTCGCCCGGCGGGGCCTCGGCGCTCACCCGGTCGCCGTCGACCGTGATCCCGGTGACGCCCAGTTCCTTGAGGACCCGGGCGGCGTCGCCCGGGTCGGGGGTGGTGACGGCCAGCCGGCCGCGGGCACCCGCCGCCAGTTCGGCGACCGGGCCCTGGGTGATCAGCCGGCCCCTGGCCATCACCGCGGCGTGCGTGCAGACCTGCTCGATCTCGTCGAGGAGGTGCGAGGAGAGGAAGACCGTGGTGCCGTCCGCCGCCAGTTCCCTGACCAGGGTGCGGATCTCCCGCATGCCCTGCGGGTCCAGGCCGTTGGTCGGCTCGTCGAGCACGAGCAGCCGGCGCGGCTGGAGCAGGGCGGCGGCGAGGCCGAGGCGCTGCTTCATGCCGAGCGAGTACGCCCTGGCCTTCTTCCCGGCCGCCGCGGCCAGCCCGACCCGGTCCAGCGCCTGCCCCACCCGGGACCCGCGGGTGCGCGGATCGGCGGTCGGGTCCGCGGAGTCGTAGCGCAGCAGATTGTCCCGGCCGCTCAGGAAGCCGTACAGCGCGGGCCCTTCGATCAGCGCGCCGACCTGCGGGAGCACGGTGCGGGCGGCGCCCGGCATGGGCCGGCCCAGCAGCCGTGCGGTGCCGGACGTCGGGTCGATCAGGCCCATCAGCATCCGGATGGTGGTGGTCTTGCCCGAGCCGTTGGGGCCGAGGAAGCCGAAGATGCTGCCGCCGGGAACGGTGAGGTCGAGGCCGTCGACGGCGAGCTGGCCGCCGCGGTACCGCTTGGTGAGGCCCCGGGTCTCGATCACGGCTCCCGGCTCGGTCACCGCCGTCGGTTCGACGACGGTCCCGGACTCTGTCATGCGTACTCCCCATGGGTCGGGCAGGGGTCCTGTCCGGCGGACCGGGGCCGGGCCTCCTGGGGCCTGTCCGGCACCGGTCCGCCGGACGGGCGATGGCGGCCCGCCCCGCCGTACGGAGCGTACGGCGGGGCGGGCCGGCGGTGCGGGAGAGCGCGGCGCGCCCCGGTGTCAGGAGGCGCTGTTCGCCGCCTTGACCAGCGCGTCCTTGGTGACCGCGCCGACGTACACCTTGCCGTCGTCCGTCAGCAGGGCATTGACCAGGCGGGTCTTGAAGACCGTGCCCGAGCCGAACTTGCCGGTGACCTTGTCGCCCAGCGTGTCCAGGAACTGCTGGGCCTCGGCCGGGACATCGCCCGACTTCTTCGAGGGGAGTCCGGTGCCGCCCGGGGTGGTGATCTCGGCGATCGCGCTCCAGCCCTCGCCGATGACCTTCGTGTTCTCCGCGCCCTGCCCGCCTGCGCCCAGCTGCGCGGCGTCGGCGCCCGGGATCAGGTCGCCGAGGCCCTTGTCGGCCTTGTGCTCCGCCTTCACGTCGTCGGCCTCGGTCACCTCGGTGCCCTTGGGCGGGGTGAAGGTGAACAAGGAGGCGTCCGGCTTCGAGAAGTCGACCCCGGTGAAGCCGGCGTCGACGACGGCCTTGCCGCCGCTGCTCGCCAGCAGCGTGAACTTCAGCGGCACGCCGCTCTCCGCGTCGACCGCGACCGTGACCGAACCGATCGTGGAACCGCTCTGCTTGGGCTTGATGACCAGCTTGTACGCGTCGCGTCCGGCGACCTGCGCGGTGCCGTCGACCGTCACCGACGTGGTGGGGCCGGCGGCCTTCAGCACCTGCTCGGCGAGCGCCTTCGGGGTGGTGGGCACGCCCTCGGGAACCGGGTGCCCGGACTTCTTCCCGTCCCGACCGGCGTCCCGGCCGGCGTCCTTGCCCGCCCGGTCCTCGGTGGCGTGGTACGCCTGGTCGGACTTGCTGTCGTACGCCCAGACCTGGTCGCCGTTGTGGATCAGGCTGTACTCGGACGCGTTGTCCAGGATCGACAGCCGCTGCTTGTCGGGT
This sequence comes from Streptomyces sp. NBC_00012, assembly GCF_045040875.1. NCBI lineage: Bacteria > Bacillati > Actinomycetota > Actinomycetes > Kitasatosporales > Streptomycetaceae > Streptomyces > Streptomyces sp. NBC_00012. Next base: position 3,723,291 of record NZ_CP108309.1, read on the forward strand.
CCGTCGGCGGCGATCCGGAGGGTGTGTGTGCCGGAGGCCAGCTCCGTCATCCGCTCCTGCGGGTCGGCGCTCGAACCGCCCTTGCCGCTCCCGCCGCCCGGGGCGAAGGATTCGGCCAGGCCGCCGAGCGACGGGATGCCGAGGTCCGTGCTGATCTTCACCGTGCCGGAGAGCTGCTCGGTGTCCGAGGCGGCGATCCTCTCGATGAGTTCCTGTGCGCTGATCTTCGGCAGGTCGGGGTCGCCGCTGCTCGCGAGCGCCGGGACGAGCCCGATCGTCGCGGCCGCTACTCCCGCCACCGCGACCGGGACGATGTAGCGCGCCGCCTTGCGGCGGCCGGCGGCGCCCCTGGTCCCGCCGTTGGTCTCTGCGCTGTCGTTCGGTGCCATCTGTGCCCTACCTCCGTGGTCGGCGGCTTCCGTCCGGTTGCACTCGTCCACTCCGTGCCGCCATTCTCACCCGGTCAGGTCAGGAGTGGTTGTGTTCTCCATCTGACCAAACCGGTGGCACGGAAGCGTCAGCCCGCGGGAGCAACTCCGCGTACCTCTTCGGTATGACACCGCACGGCACCGGCTCCCCCGTCCGGCAGGGGACGCCGCGACGGCGGATCAGGGTTCATCCGACAGGCTCTCAGCCCGCGCGGTGCACCACCGCGTCGCACAACTCGCGCAGCGCGGTCTTCGCGTAGCCGTCGGGCAGCGGCGCCAGCGTGGCGCGCGCCTCCTCCGCGTACCGGACGGTGTCCCGCCTGGCCTGCTCCAGCGCCGGGTGGGCGCGCAGCCGGCGCAGCGCCTCGGCGTGCCGGGCGTCGTCGCTGAGGTCGCCGTCGAGCAGCGCGACGAGCTCCAGGTCCTCCGGCTTCCCGTCGGCCAGCGCCTGCGCCCGCAGGTGGAGCACGGGGAGCGTCGGGATGCCCTCGCGCAGATCGGTGCCGGGAGTCTTGCCGGACTCGTGGGAGTCGGACGCGATGTCGAGCACGTCGTCGGCGAGCTGGAAGGCGACGCCGAGCCGCTCCCCGTACTGGGTGAGCACGTCGATCGCCGAATCGTCCGCGCCGGCCGTCATCGCGCCGAACCGGCAGGCCACCGCGATCAGCGAGCCGGTCTTGCCGCGCAGCACCTCCAGGTAGTGCTCGACCGGGTCGACACCCTCGCCCGGCCCCGCGGTCTCCAGGATCTGGCCGGTGACCAGCCGCTCGAACGCCTCCGCCTGGATGCGTACGGCCTCCGGGCCGAGGTCGGCCAGTATGTGCGAGGCGCGGGAGAAGAGGAAGTCGCCGGTCAGCACGGCCACCGAGTTGCCCCAGCGGCTGTTGGCGCTGTCCACGCCGCGGCGCACGTCCGCCTCGTCCATCACGTCGTCGTGGTAGAGCGTCGCGAGGTGCGTCAGCTCGACGACCACGGCCGCGGGCACGATGCCCGGCGCGTCCGGGTCACCGAACTGGGAGGCCAGCATCGCCAGCAACGGCCGGAAACGCTTGCCCCCGGCGCGTACGAGATGCTGCGCGGCCTCCGTGATGAAGGGCACGCCGCTCTTGGTGGCGTCGAGCAGCCCGGACTCGACAGCAGCCAACCCGACCTGGACATCGGCCTCAAGTGCCTGGTCCCGCACGCTCAGCCCGAACGGCCCGACGACGGTCACGAGGGGATCTCCTGTCTGCTGACGATCACACGGAATGTCGATGTGTCGCTGTCATCACTCAAGTCAGCGTATCCGGTCCCCTTTGGATCAACGTGGGCGCCTTCCCGCCACCGCCGGTATGTTCGGGATCAGCTCATACGATCAGGAGTCATCCCTTTGTCCCACACGGCCACCGATATCGAACCGAGTCAGCCGCCGCCCGAAGACGACCATGCCTTTTTCGGTCAGCCACGAGGGTTGATGACCCTGTCCGGCCTGGAGGTCTGGGAGCGGTTCTCGTTCCTCGGCATGCAGGCGATCCTCGTCCTCTACTTCGCCGACACCGTCGCCCACGGCGGCATGGGCATGGAACCGGGCACCGCGGCCTCCGTCTCGGCCGCCTACGGCACCCTGGTCTACCTGGTCTCCGTCGCGGGCGGCTGGCTGGCCGACCGGATCCTCGGCTCCTACCGCGCCGTCCTGTACGGCGGAATCCTCATTGCCTGCGGGCATTACGCCATGGCGGTGCCCACCGACACCATGACGTGGGTCGGCCTCGGGCTGATCAGCGCCGGAACGGGTCTGCTCAAGCCCAATGTGGCAACCATGGTCGGCAAGCTCTACCGCACCGACGACGAGCGCCGCGACGCCGGCTTCGCCCTCTATTACATGGGCATCAACATCGGGGCGTTCCTGGGCCCGCTGGTCACCGGCTGGCTCGGCGACCACGCGAGCTGGCACTGGGGCTTCTCGGCCGCCGCCTTCGGCATGACGCTCGGTCTGATCCAGTACGTACTGGGCCGGCGTCACCTGGCCGGGCGAAAGCACAGCGCCGAATTCGCGCTGGAACCAGCACCCATGCGCCGCGCCATTCGGCTGATCGTGGCCGGCGCCGTCGTGGTCGCCGCCGCCGCCACCGCGCTCGCCCTGGCGGGCTGGCTGACCATGGACCGCTTCGTCGACCTGCTCACCCTGATCTCGGTGATCGCCCCGGTCGTCTACTTCGTGGTGATGTTCCGCAGTCCGCGGGTCACCTCGGAGGAACGCGGCAGGCTTCGCCCGTACGTGGTGCTGTTCCTGGCCTCCGTCGTCTTCAACTTCATCCTCTTCCAGGCGTACTCGACGATGATGCTGCTCGCGTCGACCAACGCCCGTACCGAGATCTTCGGCTTCCATTTCCCGGCGAGCTGGTACGCCTCCGCGCTCGGCGCCTTCGAGGTCGCGCTCGCCCCGGTGGTCGCCACCGTCTGGGCCCGGATGGGACCGCGGCAGCCGCACGCCTCCAACAAGATCGCGATCGGGGTGATCCTCGGCGGGCTGTCCTTCCTGCTGATGGTGCTGCCGACCTCCGGGCACTCCGGGGACACCTACAAGATGGCCGCCTGGTGGATCGTCGGCTCCTACCTGTTGCTGGGTCTCGGCGACATCCTGCTGGAGACCTCCGGCATGTCCGCGACCACCAAGCTCGCCCCGAAGGCGTTCGCCAGCCAGACGATGGCGCTCTGGTTCCTTTCGCTGGCCCTCGCCAACGGCATCCAGGCCCAGGTCGTGAAGCTGTACGGCGAGGTCTCCAACCCCGCCTACTTCGGTGTCAATGGCGCGATCGCGGTGGTGGCCGGTGTGGCCGTCATCGCCGCCGCACCCTGGCTCAAGCGCACCATGCACCCCGTCCACTGAGGTACCCCCATGCACATCCGCACCACGTTCCCGTACGACACCGCCCATGAGGACGTCCGCATCCCGCTGCCGGACGGCACCCGGCTGTACGCCCGGATCTGGCGGCCCATCACCGACGAACCGGTGCCCGCGCTCCTGGAGTACCTGCCCTACCGGCTGAGCGACTGGACGGCGCCGCGGGACTGGCAGCGCCACCCCTGGTACGCGGGCCACGGCTACGCCTCCGTCCGGGTGGACGTGCGCGGACACGGCAACAGCGAGGGCATGCCGGGCGACGAGTACGACGCGACGGAGCTGGCCGACGGCGTCGCCGTCATCCACTGGCTGGCGCAGCAGCCGTGGTGCTCCGGCCGGGTCGGCATGTTCGGCATCTCGTGGGGCGGCTTCAACTCGCTCCAGATCGCCGCGCTGGCCCCCGAGCCGCTGAAGGCGATCGTCACCGTCTGCTCGACCGACGACCGCTACGACAACGACGTCCACTACATGGGCGGCTCGGTGCTCGGCGTCGACATGCACGCCTGGGCGGCCACCATGCTCGCCTTCGTCTCCCGGCCGCCGGACCCGGCTCAGGTCGGCGACGGCTGGAAGGACATGTGGCTGAAGCGGCTGGAGACCGTCGACCCGTTCATCCACACCTGGCTGGCGCACCAGACCCGCGACGACTACTGGAAGCACGGCAGCGTCTGCGAGGACTACTCCGCGATCCGGGCGAACGTCCTCGCGGTGGGCGGCTGGCACGACCCGTACCGCGACACCGTGCTGCGGCTCGTCGAGCACCTGGACCCCGGCCGGGTCCGCGGGCTGATCGGGCCGTGGTCGCACCAGTACCCGGACCGCGGTCTGCCGCCGGGGCCGTCGATCGGCTTCCTCCAGGAGACGCTGCGCTGGTGGGACCAGCATCTGAAGGACGAGGACACCGGCGTCATGGCCGAGCCGCTGCTGCGGGCCTGGATCAGCGGGTCGCACCGGCCCGCCACGGTGTACGAGACGCTGCCGGGCCGCTGGGTCGGTGAGAACAGCTGGCCGTCCCCGAACGTCGCGCCGGTCGCGTACGCGCTCGGGGGCGGGCCGCAGACCGTCGACTCGCCGCAGCAGACCGGGCTGGACGCCGGACGCTTCTTCCCGTTCGGCAACGACGCCGACCTGCCGCCCGACCAGCGCGACGAGGACGCCAAGTCGGTCTGCTTCGAATTCCCGGTCGAGGACACGCCGATCGAGATCCTGGGCCGCCCCCGGGTGAAGCTGCGGATCCGGATGGACGTGCCGCGCGGCCAGGCGATCGCCCGGCTCTGCGACGTCGCACCGGACGGCTCCTCCACGCTGGTCACCCGGGGCGCGCTCAACCTGTCCGCCCGCCATGGCCGCGACCGGTCGGAGGACTGGCCGGTGGGCGCCACCGAGGACGTGACCTTCGAGCTGAACGGCATCGGGCACACCTTCCCGCCCGGCCACCGGATCAGGCTCGCGGTCTCCTCCTCGTACTGGCCGTGGATCTGGCCGCAGGCCGGGTCGGTGGGCTTCGTCCTGGACGCCGACGGCAGCCTCGTCGAACTGCCGGTGCGCCGGGCCGTCGAGGACCCCGCGATCCGGTTCGAGGAGCCGGAGCAGTCGGAGCCGCTCGGCGTCGTCTACCCCGTGACGCTCGACGAACAGCGCCCGGAGCGGCTGGTGGTCCGCGACGTCGCCAAGGGCGAATGGCGGCTGGAGGTCGACCCGCGCTACGGCGGCACCCGCGTCTATCCGGACGGTCTGGAGTTCACCGAGGACGCGCTGGAGACGTACACGATCCAGGAGAAGGACCCGCTCTCGGCACGCACCCGCTCCGACTGGGCGATCCGGCTGCACCGGCCCGAGATGGCGTGGGACGTACGGATCGAGACCCGCTCCGAGATCGGTGCGGACGACACCGACTTCATCACCACCGACGAGGTGGTCTGCAAGGAGGGCGGCGAGGTCGTCTTCCACCGGACCTGGGAGAAGCGGATCCCGCGCACGGCCGGCTGAAAGGGCCTGGATGCTGCCCGCCGCCGTGCCCCGAACGCCCGGGGCACGGCGGAACTTTCCGGGCATCAGGGGCGGTTGGGACACTCCCGCGAGGGGGCGGCGGCGACGTAACGTGTCCCCCAAGCGACCTGGAAAGCGAGGCAGCAACACATGCCCGAGCAGAGCAGCCCGCTCGATCTGGCCGAGGGCGACCCCTTCGGTCCGCACAACCTTCCCTACGGAGTGTTCTCCACCCCCGATCACCCCGAGGACCGCCGGGTCGGCGTCCGCATCGGCAACCACGTACTGGACGCCGGAGCCGCGGCGCACACGCTCGGCTCGCCCTACGCGCGGCTCCTCGCGCAGCCGGACCTGACGGCGCTGCTGTCGGCCGGCCGCACCGCCTGGCGGGACGTCCGGCGGGCCCTGACCGCGTGGGTGACGGTCCCGGCCCACCGCGCGGACATCGAGCCGCTGCTGCACCCGGTCGATTCCGTGACGCTCCATCTGCCGTACGCGGTCGCGGACTACGTCGACTTCTACGCGAGCGAGAACCACGCCACCAACGTCGGGAAGATCTTCCGTCCGAACGGCGACGCGCTGACGCCCAACTGGAAGCACCTCCCGATCGGTTACCACGGCCGGTCCGGCACCGTCGTCGTCTCGGGCACGGACGTGGTGCGCCCGTCCGGACAGCGCAAGGCGCCGGCCGACGCGGCCCCGGTCTTCGGCCCGTCCGTGAAGCTGGACATCGAGGCCGAGGTCGGCTTCGTCGTCGGCGTGGGCTCCGAGCAGGGCCGCCCGGTCCCGCTCGGTGACTTCCGCGACCACGTCTTCGGGCTCTGCCTGCTCAACGACTGGTCGGCGCGGGACATCCAGGCCTGGGAGTACGTCCCGCTCGGCCCGTTCCTCGGCAAGTCGTTCGCCACCTCCGTATCGGCCTGGGTGACACCGCTGGAGGCCCTGGAGTCGGCCCGGATCGCGCCCCCGGCCCGCGACTTCCCGCTGCTCCCCTATCTGGAGGACGAGGACGAGGACGGCGGCCTCGACCTGCGGATCTCCGTCACGATCAACGGACAGGTCGTCGCCGAGCCCCCGTTCTCCACGATGTACTGGACGGCGGCCCAGATGCTGGCCCAGATGACGGTGAACGGCGCTTCGCTGCGCACCGGCGATCTGTACGGCTCCGGCACGGTCAGCGGCGCCGAGCCCGGACAGCGCGGCTCCCTCCTGGAGCTGACCTGGAACGGCCGCGACCCCCTGGACCTCCCGGACGGCAAGCGCACCTTCCTGGAGGACGGCGACACGGTGACGATGACCGCCTGGGCACCGGGGCCGGACGGCACCCGGGTGGGGCTCGGCGAGGTCACGGGACGGATCGTTCCGTCGGCCTGACGTCCGCTCGTTGACGGCTGTGCTCCTGATGGGGTGCGGCCGTCAATGTCCCACGATTGGTTCACCTGTTCGCGCGGTTCGGAACCGGTTTCCGGCGGATACGCTGGACTCAGACCCGCGAGACTCCGTGCATGGGAGCACTGATGAGCGCCGAACCCGAGGCCCCCGAGCCGAGGTGGGCGGTTCCGCCCGTGGGCGGCTGGACCGCTGATGACCTGGACACACTCCCGAATCTGCCTCCGCACACGGAGCTGATCGACGGGAGCCTTGTTTTCGTGAGTCCGCAGACCCTGTTCCATTCACGGGCGGTCAGCTTCTTCGAATGGCAGCTGCAGTCGCTGGTGCCGCACGAATTCGAAGTCGTGCGTGAGTTCACCATCGACATCGACCGCTACAACCGGCCCGAACCCGATGTGATCGTCGTGGCCGGCGAGATCATCCAGGATCCGAACCAGACCCGCTTCCCCGCCGAGTCCGTGCAGCTGGCCATCGAGGTCGTCTCCCCGGAATCCCTGACCCGGGACCGGGAGACCAAGCCCGTGAAGTACGCGCGGGCGAAGATCCCCCACTACTGGCGAGTGGAGAACCACGACGGCCGGGCGGTGGTCTACGTCTTCGAGCTGGAGCCGTCGACCGGGGCCTACACCTCCACCGGCATCTTCCACGACCGGATGAAGGTCTCCGTCCCCTTCCCGGTCGATCTCGACCTAAACGCGATCACCGCACGCCGCCGGGCGGCCGACCCGCAGTAGGTCCGGCCGCCCGGTCCGCGCTCACTCGTACTCGGGCGGCTCCTCGTCCCAGCCGAACTCCGGGTCCGCTTCGGGGGCCGCCGGCATCGCCGGGGCCGGTGCGGGGGCGGCCTCGCGGGCCGGTGCCGGTGCCGGTGCCGGTGCCGGTGCCGGTGCCGCGGGAGTCGTCGCCTCGGTCTCCCCGAGCGAAGCCAGCACCTCCAGCACCCCTTCCCCGTACGTCGCCAGCTTCTTCTCGCCCAGGCCGCTGATCCCGCCCAGCGCGGACACCGAGTCCGGCCGCACCGTGGCGATCTCGCGCAGGGTCGCGTCGTGGAAGATGACGTACGCCGGGACGCCCTGCTCCTTCGCCTGGGCTCCCCGCCAGGCCCGCAGCGCCTCGAAGACCGGGACGGCCTCGGGGGCCAGATCGACGGCGGCCGCCTGGGACTTCGGCTTGCGTTCGGCCTTCGTGGAGCGCGACGCGGGCTTGGGCGCCTCCTTGCGGAGCAGCACCTCGCGCTGCCGGCCGAGCACGGAGCCGCTCTCCTCCGTGAGCACCAGCGTGCCGTACTCGCCCTCGACCGCGATCAGCCCCTGGGCGAGCAACTGGCGTACGACACCGCGCCATTCGGCCTCGGCCAGCTCCTCGCCGATACCGAAGACCGAGAGCTGGTCGTGGTCGAACTGGATGACCTTGGCGGTCTTGCGGCCGAGCAGGATGTCGATGATCTGGCCGGCGCCGAACTTCTGCCCGCGCTCCCGCTTCAGCCGCACCACGGTCGACAGCAGCTTCTGCGCGGCCACCGTGCCGTCCCAGCTCTCGGGCGGGGTGAGGCAGGTGTCGCAGTTGCCGCAGTCCGCCGTGGCGGGCTCCTGGCCGAAGTACGTCAGCAGCTGGGCGCGGCGGCAGCGGACCGTCTCGCACAGGGCCAGCATCGAGTCGAGGTGGGAGGCGGCGCGGCGCCGGAACGCCTCGTCGCCCTCACCGCCCTGGATGAGCTTGCGCTGCTGGACGACGTCCTGGAGGCCGTACGCCATCCAGGCCGTGGACGGCTGTCCGTCACGGCCTGCGCGGCCGGTCTCCTGGTAGTAGCCCTCGACGGATTTCGGCAGGTCGAGGTGGGCGACGAAGCGTACGTCCGGCTTGTCGATGCCCATGCCGAAGGCGATGGTGGCGACGACGACCAGGCCCTCCTCGCGCAGGAACCGGGACTGGTGGACGGCGCGCGTGCCCGCGTCGAGCCCCGCGTGGTACGGGACGGCCTCGATGCCGTTGCGGCAGAGGTATTCGGCGGTCTTCTCCGTCGAGTTGCGCGAGAGGCAGTAGACGATGCCCGCGTCCCCGGCGTGCTCGTCCTTGAGGAAGGAGAGCAGCTGCTTCTTCGGGTCGGCCTTCGGCACGATCCGGTACTGGATGTTGGGCCGGTCGAAGCTGGCGACGAAGTGCTTGGCGTCGGGCATGCCCAGACGCTGGGTGATCTCCTGGTGCGTGGCGTCGGTCGCGGTCGCCGTCAGGGCGATGCGCGGTACGTCGGGCCAGCGCTCGCCGAGGACGGAGAGGGTCAGGTAGTCCGGGCGGAAGTCGTGACCCCACTGGGCCACGCAGTGCGCCTCGTCGATCGCGAAGACGGAGATCTCGCCGCGCGAGAGCAGTGCGAGCGTGGAGTCCAGACGGAGCCGCTCCGGGGCCAGGTAGAGCAGGTCGAGCTCACCGGCGACGAACTGGGCCTCCATGGCGCGGCGCTCGTCGAAGTCCTGCGTGGAGTTGATGAAGCCGGCTCGCACGCCGAGCGCCCGCAGCGCGTCCACCTGGTCCTGCATGAGGGCGATCAGGGGTGAGACGACGATGCCCGTACCCGCTCTGACCAGGGCCGGGATCTGGTAGCAGAGGGACTTGCCGCCACCGGTCGGCATGAGCACGACGGCGTCGCCGCCCGCCACCACATGATCGACGATCGCTTCCTGCTCGCCGCGGAACGCCTCGTACCCGAATACCTTGTGCAGCGTCCGCCGTGCGTCGCTCTCGGTCACATCCATGGTCCCGCCCGTCGTGCCCATCGCTCTGTCCCCCGGGTCCGTCCCGCTTTTTCGTCCGTGTCGCCACCGTCCCCTGCCACGATAGGCGCCGCATACGACAACGCCGGACGGGCTTGACTTCTCAAGCCCGCCCGGCGGCGGTCGCTGCTGCGCGGGAGTGCGCTACCTCACGAAGACTCCCGCCTGGCTCGCCAGGTCCAGGAAGTACTGCGGAGCCAGGCCCAGCACCAGCGTGACCGCGACTCCCACCGCGATCGTCGTCATCGTCAGCGGGGACGGAACGGCCACCGTGGGGCCGTCCGCCTTCGGCTCGCTGAAGAACATCAGCACGATGACCCGGATGTAGAAGAACGCGGCGATCGCCGAGGAGATCACACCGACCACGACCAGTCCGCCCGCGCCGCCGTCCGCCGCGGCCTTGAAGACCGCGAACTTCCCGGAGAAGCCGGAGGTGAGCGGGATACCGGCGAAGGCCAGCAGGAACACCGCGAAGACCGCGGCGACCAGCGGCGAGCGCCGGCCGAGCCCGGCCCACTTCGACAGGTGCGTCGCCTCGCCGCCCGCGTCGCGCACCAGGGTGACGACGGCGAACGCGCCGACCGTCACGAAGGAGTACGCGCCCAGGTAGAAGAGGACCGACGAGATGCCGTCCGGGGTCGTGGCGATCACACCGGCGAGGATGAATCCGGCGTGGGCGATCGAGGAGTAGGCCAGCAGCCGCTTGATGTCGGTCTGGGTGATGGCGACGATCGCACCGCCCAGCATCGTGACGATCGCGACGGCCCACATGACCGGGCGCCAGTCCCAGGCGAGGCCCGGCAGCACCACGTACAGCAGGCGCAGCAGCGCGCCGAACGCGGCGACCTTGGTGGCCGCGGCCATGAAGCCGGTGACCGGGGTCGGGGCGCCCTGGTAGACGTCCGGGGTCCACATGTGGAACGGGACGGCGCCGACCTTGAAGAGCAGGCCGGTCAGGATCAGCGCGCCGCCGATCAGCAGCAGCGCGTCGTTGCCCATGGTGTCGGCGAGTGCCGGGTCGATCTGGGTGACGGAGCCGTCGACCACGTTCGCGATCGCCGCGTACGAGACGGAGCCCGCGTACCCGTAGAGCAGGGCGATCCCGAAGAGCAGGAACGCCGAGGAGAAGGCGCCGAGCAGGAAGTACTTCACCGCGGCCTCCTGCGACATCAGCCGCTTGCGGCGGGCGACGGCGCACAGGAGGTAGAGCGGGAGGGAGAAGACCTCCAGGGCCACGAAGAGCGTCAGCAGATCGTTGGCCGCGGGGAAGACGAGCATGCCGGCCACCGAGAAGAGGACCAGCGGGAAGACCTCGGTGGTGCTGAATCCGGCCTTGACCGCGGCCTTCTCGCTGTCGCTGCCGGGGACCGAGGCGGCCTGGGCGGCGAAGGAGTCGACGTGGTTGCCGTGCGCGGCGGGGTCGAGCCGCCGCTCGGCGAAGGTGAAGACGGCGACCAGCGAGGTCAGCAGGATGGTGCCCTGCAGGAACAGCGTCGGCCCGTCGATCGCGATGGCGCCCATCGCGGCGATGTGCGCCTTCGTCGTGCCGTATCCGCCGGCCGCCAGTCCGACGACCGCGGCGAACGCGGCGGCCAGCGCGACGACCGTGAGGAAGACCTGCGTGTAATAACGGGCCCGGCGCGGCACGAAGGCCTCGACGAGTACACCCACGACGGCGACACCGATCACAATGAGGACCGGGGCCAGCTGGGTGTACTCGATGACCGGTGCCTTGAACTTCTCGGCCGGGGCGGCCGATGTCACCCCGCCCGCCATTGTCCACAGGCTGTGGACAGCTGTTGCGCTCACTTGGCGGCCTCCACCTCAGGCTGGGGGTCCTTCTTCTGGACGTCCGACATGGTGTGCTGCACCGCCGGGTTGACGATCTCCGTCAGCGGCTTCGGATAGACACCCAGGAAGAGCAGCAGAGCGATCAGCGGAAGGACCACCACCAGCTCCCGGACCTTGAGGTCCGCCATGCCCTGGACCTCGGCCTTCACCGGGCCCGTCATCGTCCGCTGGTAGAGGACGAGGACGTAGAGCGCGGCGAGCACGATGCCGGTCGTGGCGACGATGCCCGCCGCCGGGTACGCGCTGAACGCGCCGACCAGGACCAGGAACTCACTGACGAACGGGGCGAGTCCGGGCAGCGACAGGGTGGCCAGACCACCGATCAGGAAGGTGCCGGCCAGGATCGGCGCCACCTTCTGCACCCCGCCGTAGTCGGCGATGAGCCGCGAACCGCGCCGGGTGATCAGGAAGCCCGCCACCAGCATCAGCGCGGCGGTCGAGATGCCGTGGTTGACCATGTAGAGCGTGGCGCCGGACTGGCCCTGGCTGGTCATCGCGAAGATGCCCAGGATGATGAAGCCGAAGTGCGAGATCGACGCGTAGGCGATCAGGCGCTTGATGTCGCGCTGGCCGACGGCGAGCAGCGCCCCGTACACGATGCTGATCAGCGCCAGGACGATGATCACCGGCGTCGCCCACTTGCTGGCCTCCGGGAAGAGCTGGAGGCAGAAGCGGAGCATCGCGAAGGTGCCGACCTTGTCGACGACCGCGGTGATCAGGACGGCGACCGGGGAGGTCGCTTCGCCCATCGCGTTGGGCAGCCAGGTGTGCAGCGGCCACAGCGGGGCCTTCACCGCGAAGGCGAAGAAGAACCCGAGGAAGAGCCAGCGCTCGGTGCTGGTCGCCATGGAGAGCGAGCCGTTCGCGCGGGCCTCGGCGATCTCGGAGAGCGAGAACGTCCCCGCGACCACGTAGAGCCCGATCACGGCGGCCAGCATGATGAGCCCGCCGGCCAGGTTGTAGAGCAGGAACTTGACCGCGGCGTACGAGCGTTGCGCCGCCGCGTTCTCGTCGCTGCCGGCGTGGGCCCGGTCCCCGAAGCCGCCGATGAGGAAGTACATCGGGATGAGCATGGCTTCGAAGAGGATGTAGAAGAGGAAGACGTCGGTGGCCTCGAAGGAGAGGATCACCATCGCTTCGACCATCAGGATCAGGGCGAAGAAGCCCTGGGTCGGGCGCCAGCGCGAGGACTTGGTCTCCAGTGGGTCGGCGTCGTTCCAGCCGGCCAGGATGACGAAGGGGATCAGCAGGGCGGTGAGCGCCATGAGCGCCACCCCGATGCCGTCCACGCCCAGTTCGTACCGGACGCCGAAGTCCTTGATCCAGGCGTGCGATTCGGTGAGCTGGTAGCGGTCGCCGCCGGGCTCGAAGCGGGCGAGCGCGATGCCCGCCAGTACGAGTGTGGCCAGCGAGACGACCAGCGCCAGCCATTTGGCGGTGGTGCGCCGGGCGGCCGGGACGGCGGCGGTGGCGATCGCGCCGATCGCCGGGAGCGCCGCCGTCGCTGTCAGGAGGGGAAAGGACATGGTGATCAGACCGCCCTCATCAGCAGGGTCGCGGCGATGAGAACCGCCGTACCGCCGAACATCGAGACCGCGTAGGTGCGGGCGTAGCCGTTCTGCAGTTTGCGCAGCCGGCCGGAGAGCCCGCCCATCGAGGCCGCCGTGCCGTTGACGACGCCGTCGACCAGGGTGTGGTCGACGTACACCAGGGAGCGGGTGAGGTGCTCGCCGCCGCGGACCAGGACCACGTGGTTGAAGTCGTCCTGGAGGAGGTCGCGGCGGGCGGCCCGGGTGAGCAGCGAGCCGCGCGGGGCGACGACCGGCACCGGCTTGCGGCCGTACATCGCCCAGGCGATGGCGACGCCGATGACGAGTACCACCATGGTGGCGGCGGTGACCGTCGTGGCGCTGACCGGCGCGTGTCCGTGGCTGTGGCCGGTGACCGGCTCCAGCCAGTTCAGGAAGCGGTCGCCGATGGAGAAGAAGCCTCCGGCGAAGACCGAACCGAACGCCAGGACGATCATGGGGATGGTCATCGACTTCGGGGACTCGTGCGGATGCGGCTCATGCCCCTCCGCGTCGGGCTGCCAGCGCTTCTCGCCGAAGAACGTCAGCAGCATCACGCGCGTCATGTAGAACGCGGTGATCGCGGCACCCAGCAGGGCCACCGAGCCGAGGATCCAGCCCTCGGTGCCGCCCTTGGCGAAGGCCGCCTCGATGATCTTGTCCTTGGAGAAGAAGCCGGACAGACCGGGGAAGCCGATGATCGCCAGGTAGCCGAGGCCGAAGGTGATGAAGGTGACCGGCATGTACTTCCGGAGGCCGCCGAACTTCCGCATGTCGACCTCGTCGTTCATGCCGTGCATGACCGAACCGGCGCCGAGGAAGAGTCCGGCCTTGAAGAAGCCGTGCGTCACCAGGTGCATGATCGCGAAGACATAGCCGATCGGGCCGAGCCCGGCGGCCAGGATCATGTAGCCGATCTGCGACATCGTCGAGCCGGCGAGGGCCTTCTTGATGTCGTCCTTCGCGCAACCGACGATCGCACCGAAGAGCAGCGTGACCGCTCCGACGACCACGACGACCAGCTGTGCGTCCGGCGCGGCGTTGAAGATCGCGCCGGACCTGACGATGAGGTACACACCCGCGGTCACCATGGTCGCGGCGTGGATGAGGGCCGAGACCGGGGTCGGGCCCTCCATCGCGTCGCCGAGCCAGGACTGCAGCGGCACCTGGGCCGACTTGCCGCAGGCCGCGAGCAGCAGCATCAGGCCGATCGCCGTCAGCTTGCCCTCGCTCGTCTCCCCCGTGGCTTCGAGGACGGGGCCGAAGGCGAAGGTGCCGAAGGTGGTGAACATCAGCATGATCGCGATCGACAGGCCCATGTCACCGACGCGGTTGACCAGGAACGCCTTCTTGGCGGCCGTGGCCGCGCTGGGCTTGTGCTGCCAGAAGCCGATGAGCAGGTACGACGCCAGGCCGACGCCTTCCCACCCGACGTACAGCAGCAGGTAGTTGTCGGCGATGACCAGGATCAGCATCGCCGCGAGGAACAGGTTCAGATAGCCGAAGAAGCGGCGCCGGCGCTCGTCGTGCTCCATGTAGCCGATCGAGTAGATGTGGATCAGGGTGCCCACACCGGTGATCAGCAGCACGAACGTCATCGACAACTGGTCGAGCTGGAAGGCCACATCGGCCTGGAAGCCCTCGACCGGGATCCAGCTGAACAGCTTCTGGTGCAGCGCCCGGTCCTCCGCGCCCTTCCCCAGCATGTCGAGGAAGAGCACGGCACCGATGACGAAGGACACAGCGGCGAGCAGGGTGCCGATCCAGTGTCCGGAGCGGTCCAGCCGTCGGCCGCCGCAGAGCAGGACCGCCGCTCCGAGCAGGGGCGCCGCGACGAGCAGCGCGATCAGGTTCTCCACGATTCAACGTCCCCTTACAGCTTCATCAGGCTGGCGTCGTCGACCGAGGCCGAGTGGCGGGAACGGAACACCGACACGATGATCGCGAGCCCGACCACGACCTCGGCGGCGGCGACGACCATCGTGAAGAAGGCGATGATCTGGCCGTCGAGATTGCCGTGCATCCGGGAGAAGGTCACGAACGCGAGGTTGCAGGCGTTGAGCATCAGCTCCACGCACATGAACACCACGATCGCGTTCCGCCGGATCAGCACCCCGGCCGCACCGATGGTGAACAACAGGGCTGCGAGATAGAGGTAGTTGACCGGATTCACTTGGCGACCTCCTCTTCTTCGTTGTCACGGCCGAGCCGTTCCTCCGAGCGCTGCTCCAGCGCCTTGAGCTGGTTCAGCGACTCGTTCGACACATCGCGGATCTGGCCGCGGTTGCGCAGCGTCTGCATGACGGTGAGCTCGGAGGGCGTGCCGTCCGGGAGCAGACCCGGGATGTCCACGGCGTTGTGCCGGGCGTAGACGCCGGGGGCGGGCAGCGGCGGAAGCTGCTTTCCGCGTACGCGCTCCTCGGACATCTCCCGCTGGTTCTTGGCCCGTTCGGTGCGCTCCCGGTGGGTGAGCACCATCGCGCCGACCGTCGCCGTGATCAGCAGGGCGCCGGTGATCTCGAAGGCGAAGACGTACTTGGTGAAGATGAGGCTGGCCAGGCCCTCGACGTTTCCGCCGTGCTCGGTGTTGGCGGTGCCGAGTCCGTTGAAGCTGTTCAGCGAGGCGTTGCCGATGCCCGCGATCAGCAGGACACCGAAGCCGAGCCCGCAGCCGGCGGCCAGCCAGCGCTGCCCCTTCAGGGTCTCCTTCAGCGAGTCGGCCGCGGTGACACCGACGAGCATGACCACGAAGAGGAACAGCATCATGATCGCGCCGGTGTAGACGACGATCTGGACGATGCCGAGGAAATAGGCGCCGTTGGCGAGGTAGAACACCGCCAGGACGATCATCGTCCCGGCGAGGCTCAGCGCGCTGTGCACGGCCTTCTTCATCAGTACGGTGGACAGCGCGCCGATCACGGCGACGATGCCGAGCAGCCAGAACTGGACGGCCTCGCCGGTCGAGGTCTGGGAGGCCGCGGCGGCCAGGCCGGTCATGCGCCCACCCCCTGCGCCGAGCCGTTGTTCTCGCTGTGGCCGTCGGCCGGCTTCTCGCCCTCGGAGATGGCGACCTGGGGCTCCGTACCGGGTGCGGCCTCGGTGACGAGGCCCTGGTAGTAGTCCTGTTCGTCCATCCCGGGGAAGATCGCGTGCGGGGTGTCGACCATGCCCTCCTCCAGGCCCGCGAGCAGCTCGTCCTTGGTGTAGATGAGGCTCTCGCGGGTGGTGTTGGCGAGCTCGAACTCATTGGTCATCGTCAGCGCCCGGGTCGGGCAGGCCTCGATGCACAGTCCGCAGAGAATGCAGCGCGCGTAGTTGATCTGGTAGACGCGGCCGTAGCGCTCCCCCGGGGAGTAGCGCTCCTCGTCGGTGTTGTCCGCGCCCTCCACGTAGATCGCGTCCGCCGGGCAGGCCCAGGCGCACAGCTCGCAGCCGACGCACTTCTCCAGACCGTCCGGGTGACGGTTGAGCTGGTGCCGGCCGTGGAAGCGCGGCGCCGTCACCTTCGGCGTTTCCGGATACTGCTCGGTCAGCCGCTTCTTGAACATGGCCTTGAAGGTCACGCCGAAGCCGGCGACGGGGTTCTGGAACTTCTCCTCCGAGGACCCCGAGGATCCCGAGGCTCCCGAAGTCCCCGAGGACTCTGGTGACTCAGACACCGTCGGCCTCCTTTCCGTCACTCGAATTTCCGTCACTCTGAGTATCCGGCCCGCCACTGACAACGAGCTCCCGCTCGCCCCGCGGCCTGCGGCGCGGCACCGGCGGCAGGGTCTGTCCGGGCAGCGGCGGCACCGGGAACCCGCCCGCCATCGGGTCGAACGCCGGCTCCGGTCCGGCCTCCGCCTCGGCGGCCCGGCCCTTCTTGTCGCGGAAGATGTCGGCGACGAAGGAGATCAGCAGGATCGCGATCACGGCCCCGGCCACGTACAGCACGATCCTCGTGAAGTCGTAGCCCTCGTTGCGCAGCGCCCGCACCGTCGCGACCAGCATCAGCCAGACCACGGAGACCGGGATCAGGACCTTCCATCCGAGCTTCATCAGCTGGTCGTAGCGGACCCGGGGCAGCGTGCCGCGCAGCCAGATGAAGAAGAACAACAGCAGCTGGACCTTGAGGACGAACCAGAGCATCGGCCACCAGCCGTGGTTCGCGCCCTCCCAGAAGGTGCTGATCGGCCACGGGGCCCGCCAGCCGCCCAGGAACAGGGTCGTGGCGACCGCGGAGACGGTGACCATGTTGACGTACTCGGCAAGCATGAACATCGCGAACTTGATCGACGAGTACTCGGTGTTGAAGCCGCCGACCAGGTCGCCCTCGGACTCCGGCATGTCGAACGGGGCGCGGTTGGTCTCGCCGACCATCGTGACGATGTAGATGATGAACGAGACCGGCAGCAGCAGGATGAACCAGCGGTCCTGCTGCGCCTCCACGATCTTCGAGGTCGACATCGACCCGGAGTAGAGGAAGACCGAGGCGAACGCGGCGCCCATCGCGATCTCGTAGCTGATCATCTGCGCGCAGGAGCGCAGACCGCCCAGGAGCGGGTACGTCGATCCGGACGACCAGCCGGCCAGCACGATGCCGTAGATCCCGACCGAGGCGACCGCGAGGATGTAGAGCATCGCGATCGGCAGGTCGGTGAGCTGCATCGTGGTGCGGTGCCCGAAGATCGAGACCTCGTTGCCGGACGGGCCGAACGGGATCACGGCGATCGCCATGAACGCCGGGATGGCGGCGACGATCGGCGCGAGCACGTACACGACCTTGTCGGCCCGCTTGACGACCAGGTCCTCCTTCAGCATCAGCTTGATGCCGTCGGCGAGCGACTGGAGCATGCCCCAGGGACCGTGCCGGTTGGGGCCGATGCGCAGCTGCATCCAGGCGACGACCTTGCGCTCCCACACGATGGAGAAGAGCACGGTCACCATCAGGAACGCGAAGCAGAACACCGCCTTGATGACGACGAGCCACCACGGGTCGGTGCCGAACATCGACAGATCCTCGGCGGCGAGTACGGCACTGTGCGGTGCCGCGGCCAGTTGAGCGAAGGCACTCACGCCCCCACCTCCGGTGTGACGTCGGGAGTACCCGGTGCGGCGGGGCCGATCCGGACCAGACCGCCGGGCCGGGCACCGGTGTCGGCCGGAACGCCCCGCCCGACGGAGTTCAGCGGCACCCAGACCACCCGGTCCGGCATGTCGGTGACCTTCAACGGGAGGACGACACTGCCCGCCGGGCCGGTGACGGCCAGCGGATCGCCGTCCTTCACACCCGTCTCGGCGGCGGTGGCCGCGGACAGCCGGGCGACCGCGGCGTGCCGGGTTCCGGCCAGCGCCTCGTCGCCCTCCTGGAGCCGGCCCAGGTCGAGCAGCATCCGGTGGCCCGCGAGGACCGCCTCGCCGTCGCCGGGCCTGGGCAGCGGCTGCGCCGACTCGTTCGGTTCCGTGGCGCGCGCCCCGGCCCAGCCGCCGAGCCGGTCCAGCTCACGGCGTGCGGACTTCAGGTCCGGCAGCGCGAAGTGGACGTCCATAGCGTCGGCCAGCATGTGCAGCACCCGGGCGTCGCCCGGCGCGAGCGCGCGCGTCATCTGCTCGGGCTTCAGCGCCGCCTCGAACATCCGCGCCCTGCCCTCCCAGTTGAGGAAGGTGCCGGACTTCTCGGCCACCGCGGCGACCGGGAAGACCACATCGGCGCGCTCGGTGACCTCGCTCGGCCGCAGCTCCAGCGAGACCAGGAAGCCGACCTGGTCCAGCGCCTCCAGGGCCCGTGCCGGGTCCGGCAGGTCCACCGGCTCGACCCCGGCGACGACCAGCGCGCCCAGTTCGCCGGTGGCCGCGGCCTCGACGATCTGGTCGCCATCGCGGCCGAAGCGGGACGGGAGTTCGGCGACGCCCCAGGCGGCCGCCACCTCGTCCCTGGCCCGCGGGTCGGTCGCCGGACGGCCGCCGGGCAGCAGCGACGGGAGCGCGCCCGCCTCCACCGCGCCGCGTTCGCCGGCCCGGCGCGGGATCCACACCAGCGCGGCCCCGGTCGCGGTGGCCGTCCGTACCGCGGCGGTGAGCCCGCCCGGCACCGCGGCCAGCCGCTCGCCGACCACGATCACGGCGCCCTCGCTCCGCAGCGCCTCGGCCGCCGCGGCTCCGTCGCCGTCGAGCCCGACGCCGCCCGCGATCGCGTCCAGCCACTCGGTCTCGGTGCCGGGGGCGGCGGGGAGCAGCGTGCCGCCCGCCTTGTCGAGACCGCGGGTGGCGTGCGCGGCGACGGCGTAGGTGCGCTGTCCGTGCTTGCGGTTCGCCTTGCGCAGCCGCAGGAAGACGCCGGGCGCCTCCTCCTCCGACTCGAACCCGACCAGCAGCACCGTCGGGGCCTTCTCCAGCGTGGTGTACGTGACACCCGCGCCGTCCAGGTCCCTGCCGCGCCCGGCCACGCGGGCGGCCAGGAAGTCGGCCTCCTCGCTGCTGTGGACCCGGGCCCGGAAGTCGATGTCGTTGGTGTCCAGCGCGATCCGGGCGAACTTGCTGTACGCGTAGGCGTCCTCGACGGTCAGCCGGCCGCCGGTGAGCACCCCGGTCCGGCCGCGCGCGGCCGAGAGACCGGCGGCAGCGGCGGCCAGCGCCTCGGGCCAGCCCGCGGGCTCCAGGACGCCGTCCGCGTTGCGTACCAGCGGGGTGGTGAGCCGGTCCCGCTGCTGCGCGTAACGGAAGCCGAAGCGGCCCTTGTCGCAGACCCACTCCTCGTTGACCTCGGGGTCGTTGGCGGCGAGCCGCCTCATGACCTTGCCGCGCCGGTGGTCGGTGCGGGTCGCGCAGCCGCCCGCGCAGTGCTCGCACACCGACGGCGAGGAGACCAGGTCGAAGGGGCGGGAGCGGAATCGGTACGCCGCCGAGGTCAGCGCCCCGACCGGGCAGATCTGGATGGTGTTCCCGGAGAAGTACGACTCGAACGGGTCGCCCTCGCCGATACCGACCTGCTGGAGCGCGCCGCGCTCGATCAGCTCGATCATCGGGTCGCCCGCCACCTGGTTGGAGAACCGGGTGCAGCGCGCGCAGAGCACGCACCGCTCGCGGTCCAGCAGCACCTGGGTGGAGATCGGGACGGGCTTCTCGTACGTCCGCTTCCTGCCGTCGAAGCGGGAGTCCGCGTCGCCGTGCGACATCGCCTGGTTCTGCAGCGGGCACTCGCCGCCCTTGTCGCAGACCGGGCAGTCCAGCGGGTGGTTGATGAGCAGCAGCTCCATCACACCCTTCTGGGCCTTCTCCGCGACCGGTGAGGTGAGCTGCGACCTGACGACCATGCCGTCGGTGCAGGTGATGGTGCAGGACGCCATCGGCTTGCGCTGGCCCTCGACCTCGACGATGCACTGGCGGCAGGCGCCGACCGGGTCGAGGAGCGGGTGGTCGCAGAAGCGCGGGATCTCGATGCCGAGGAGTTCGGCGGCCCGGATGACCAGGGTGCCCTTGGGCACACTGATCTCGATGCCGTCGATGGTCAGCGTGACCAGGTCCTCGGGCGGGATGGCCGCCTCGCCGCCCCCGGAGGGCGCACTCGTGGTGACTGTCATGCGTTCACCCCCTGGTGAGCGTTCTTGTCGTCGGCCCAGACGGTCGACCTGGCGGGATCGAAGGGGCAGCCCTTGCCCGTGATGTGCTGCTCGTACTCCTCGCGGAAGTACTTCAGCGAGGAGAAGATCGGCGAGGCGGCGCCGTCACCGAGGGCGCAGAAGGACTTGCCGTTGATGTTGTCGGCGATGTCGTTCAGCTTGTCGAGGTCGGACATCTGTCCCTTGCCCGCCTCGATGTCGCGGAGCAACTGGACGAGCCAGTAGGTGCCTTCGCGACAGGGCGTGCACTTGCCGCAGGACTCATGGGCGTAGAACTCGGTCCAGCGGGTGACGGCCCGCACCACGCAGGTGGTCTCGTCGAAGCACTGGAGCGCCTTGGTGCCGAGCATGGATCCGGCGGCGCCGACGCCCTCGTAGTCCAGCGGTACGTCGAGGTGCTCGTCGGTGAACATCGGGGTCGACGAGCCGCCCGGTGTCCAGAACTTCAGCCGGTGGCCGGGGCGCATCCCGCCGCTCATGTCGAGCAGCTGACGCAGCGTGATGCCGAGCGGCGCCTCGTACTGGCCGGGGCCCGCGACATGCCCGCTGAGCGAGTACAGCGTGAAGCCCGGGGACTTCTCGCTGCCCATCGACTTGAACCAGTCCTTGCCCCGGTTCAGGATCGCGGGAACCGAGGCGATGGACTCGACGTTGTTCACCACAGTGGGGCAGGCGTACAGACCGGCGACCGCGGGGAAGGGGGGTCGCAGCCGGGGCTGGCCCCGCCGTCCTTCGAGAGAGTCGAGCAGCGCGGTTTCCTCACCACAGATGTACGCGCCGGCACCGGCGTGCACCGTGAGTTCCAGATCGAGCCCTGAGCCCAGGATGTTCGTCCCCAGATAACCCGCCTCGTACGCCTCTCGTACGGCCTCGTGCAGACGTCGCAGCACGGGAACGACCTCACCGCGCAAGTAGATGAACGCGTGCGACGAACGGATCGCGTAACAGGCGATCACGATGCCCTCGATGAGGCTGTGCGGGTTGGCGAACAGGAGCGGGATGTCCTTGCAGGTGCCCGGTTCCGATTCGTCGGCGTTGACAACCAGATAGTGCGGTTTACCGTCGCCCTGCGGGATGAACTGCCACTTCATCCCGGTGGGGAAGCCCGCGCCGCCGCGGCCGCGCAGACCGGAGTCCTTGACGTAGGCGATCAGGTCGTCGGGCGCCATGGCGAGGGCCTTGCGCAGTCCCTCGTATCCCTCGTGGCGCCGGTAGGTCTCCAGGGTCCAGGATTCCGGCTGGTCCCAGAAGGCGGAGAGGACGGGGGCGAGCAGCTTCTCGGGGCTGCCCCCGTTGCCGCTTCCGTTGTCGTTGATCTCGGTCGTCAACGTCATCACTCCCCCTCCTCGGCGGTCGGGCCGGACGAGTGGCCCAGGTCCCGCGGCGTGGCCTTGTGACCGGACTCTCCGCTCGGGCGCTCGCCGCGCGGGGCGACGACGCGCGGGTGCGGATCCTCGCCCTTGGCGAGGCGGAGGCCGATCAGCGAGGCAGCGCCCGCGCCTCCGGAGGCCTCGACGGCACCGGGGCGCTCGTCGGGGAAGCCGGCCAGGATCCGGGCGGTCTCCTTGTAGGAGCAGAGCGGGGCGCCGCGGGTGGGCTCGACGGTGCGCCCGGCGATCAGGTCGTCGACCAGGCGGGTCGCGCTCTCGGGCGTCTGGTTGTCGAAGAACTCCCAGTTGACCATCACCACGGGGGCGAAGTCGCAGGCCGCGTTGCACTCGATGTGTTCGAGGGTGATCTTCCCGTCCTCGGTCGTCTCGTCGTTGCCGACGCCGAGGTGCTCCTTGAGCCGGTCGAAGATCGCGTCGCCGCCCATCACCGCGCACAGCGTGTTGGTGCAGACGCCGACCTGGTAGTCACCGCTGGGCCTGCGCCGGTACATCGTGTAGAAGGTGGCGACCGCGGTGACCTCGGCGGTGGTGAGTCCGAGCAGCTCGGCGCAGAACGCCATGCCCGTACGGGAGACGTAGCCCTCCTCGGACTGCACCAGGTGCAGCAGGGGCAGCAGGGCGGAGCGGCTGCCGGGGTAGCGGGCGATCACCTCCTTCGCGTCCGCTTCGAGCCTGGCGCGCACCTCGGCCGGGTAGGCGGGGGCGGGGAGCTGCGGCATCCCCAGACTGACTTCCTGACGTGCTTCGGTCACCGGTCGACGCCTCCCATCACGGGGTCGATGGACGCGACGGCGACGATGACGTCGGCGACCTGGCCGCCTTCGCACATCGCCGCCATGGCCTGGAGGTTGGTGAAGGACGGGTCGCGGAAGTGGACCCGGTAGGGGCGGGTGCCGCCGTCCGAGACGACGTGCACGCCGAGTTCGCCCTTGGGCGACTCGACCGCGGTGTACACCTGCCCGGCCGGGACCCGGAAGCCCTCGGTCACCAGCTTGAAGTGGTGGATCAGGGCCTCCATGGAGGTGCCCATGATCTTCTTGATGTGGTCGAGCGAGTTGCCGAGTCCGTCCGGGCCGAGCGCGAGCTGGGCCGGCCAGGCGATCTTCTTGTCGGCGACCATCACCGGACCGGGGGCGAGCCGGTCGATGCACTGCTCGACGATCCGCAGCGACTGGCGCATCTCTTCCAGACGGACGAGGAAGCGGCCGTAGGCGTCGCAGGAGTCGGCGGTGGGGACGTCGAATTCGTAGTTCTCGTACCCGCAGTAGGGGTCGGTCTTGCGCAGGTCGTGCGGGAGTCCGGCGGAGCGCAGGATCGGGCCGGTGGCGCCGAGGGCCATGCAGCCGGTCAGGTCGAGATAGCCGACGTCCTGCATGCGGGCCTTGAAGATCGGGTTGCCGGTGGCGAGCTTGTCGTACTCCGGCAGGTTCTTCTTCATGGTCTTCACGAACTCGCGGAGCTGGTCGATCGCACCGGGCGGGAGGTCCTGGGCGAGTCCGCCGGGCCGGATGAACGCATGGTTCATCCGCAGGCCGGTGATCAGCTCGAAGAGGTCGAGAACGAGTTCACGATCACGGAAGCCGTAGATCATGATCGTGGTGGCGCCGAGCTCCATGCCACCGGTGGCGATGCACACCAGGTGCGAGGAGATCCGGTTGAGCTCCATCAGGAGCACGCGCAGGATGCTGGCCCGGTCGGGGATCTGGTCCTCGATGCCGAGGAGCTTCTCGACGCCCAGGCAGTACGCCGCCTCGTTGAAGAAAGGCGTCAGGTAGTCCATGCGCGTGACGAAGGTGGTGCCCTGCGTCCAGTTCCGGAATTCGAGGTTCTTCTCGATACCGGTGTGGAGGTAGCCGATGCCGCAGCGGGCCTCGGTGACGGTCTCGCCGTCGATCTCCAGGATCAGCCGCAGAACACCGTGCGTCGACGGGTGCTGGGGGCCCATATTGACAATGATGCGCTCATCGTCCGATTTGACCGCGGACTCGACGACCTCGTCCCAGTCGCCGCCGGTGACTGTATATACAGTCCCCTCGGTCGTGTCCCGAGGCGTTGCGTGGGGAGTAGACATCAGGAGTACGACCTCCGCTGGTCCGGAGCCGGGATCTGGGCGCCCTTGTACTCGACGGCGATGCCGCCGAGCGGGTAGTCCTTGCGCTGCGGGAAGCCCTGCCAGTCGTCCGGCATCATGATCCGGGTGAGGGCGGGGTGCCCGTCGAAGACGAGCCCGAAGAAGTCGTAGGCCTCGCGCTCGTGCCAGTCGTTGGTCGGGTAGACCGCGACGAGGGACGGGATGTGCGGATCGCTGTCCGGGGCCGACACCTCCAGGCGGATCAGCCGGCCGTGCGTGATCGAGCGCAGGTGGTAGACGGCGTGCAGCTCGCGGCCCTTGTCGCCCAGGAAGTGGACGCCGCTGACCCCCGTGCAGAGCTCGAAGCGCAGCGCCGGATCGTCGCGCAGGGTCTGCGCGACCCGGACGAGGTGCTCACGGGCGATGTGGAAGGTGAGCTCGCCGCGGTCGACGACGGTCTTCTCGATAGCGCCGGCCGGAAGCAGGTCCTGTTCCTCCAGGGCCCCCTCGAGCTCGTCGGCGACTTCGTCGAACCAGCCGCCGTACGGTCGGGCGGTGGCGCCCGGCAGGGTCACGGTGCGGACGAGGCCGCCGTAGCCGGAGGTGTCACCGCCGTTGTCGGCGCCGAACATGCCCTTGCGTACGCCGATGACCTCACCGGTGTCCGCGCGCGGCGCGGGCAAACCGTTGCTCTTGCCCTGTTCGTCGTGGTTGTCGTTCCCGCTCACCGCAGCAGCCCCTTCATCTCGATCAGGGGCAGCGCCTTGAGTGCCGCGTCCTCCGCCTCGCGGGCGGCCTCCTCCGCGTTGACCCCGAGCTTGGAGCCCTGGATCTTCTGGTGGAGCTTGAGGATCGCGTCCATCAGCATCTCGGGCCGCGGCGGACAACCGGGCAAATAGATGTCAACAGGAACAATGTGATCAACACCCTGAACAATGGCGTAATTGTTGAACATTCCGCCCGATGATGCGCAAACCCCCATGGAGATGACCCACTTGGGGTTGGGCATCTGGTCGTAGACCTGCCGCAGGACGGGAGCCATCTTCTGGCTGACCCGTCCTGCGACGATCATCAGATCCGCCTGCCGCGGCGATCCGCGGAAGACCTCCATGCCGAAACGGGCCAGGTCGTAGCGCCCGGCCCCGGTCGTCATCATTTCGATGGCGCAACAGGCGAGGCCGAAGGTGGCGGGGAAGACGGAGGACTTCCGCACCCAGCCGGCGGCCTGCTCGACAGTGGTCAGCACGAAGCCGCTGGGCAGCTTCTCTTCGAGTCCCATGGTGTGCCCCTCAGCCCCTCAGTCCCATTCCAGGCCGCCGCGGCGCCACACATACGCGTAGGCCACGAAGACGGTGAGCACGAAGAGCAGCATCTCCACGAGCCCGAAGATCCCCAGGGCGTCGAAGGTGACCGCCCAGGGATAGAGGAAGACGATCTCGATGTCGAAGACGATGAAGAGCATCGCCGTCAGGTAGTACTTGATGGGGAAGCGGCCGCCTCCGGCTGGAGTGGGGGTGGGTTCGATACCGCACTCGTACGCTTCGAGCTTTGCCCGGTTGTACCGCTTGGGGCCGATAAGCGTGGCCATGACCACGGAGAAGATCGCAAACCCTGCCCCGAGGGCGCCGAGCACGAGGATGGGCGCGTAGGCATTCACGCTCCTCGCTCCTTCCAGTCGTCCTTGACCGTTGGACCGCATCGGGCGACCGGCTCACCGCCTCACCAAGATCGTGCACATGTGAGGCAGTTCACAAGCCCGACTGCCCCGCATCCTATGCCCGTCATCCTGTGATCTGCGACACGGGGTACGACAACGCCTTTGTGATCTCCACCACCTGACGAAGGATCATGAAGTCGGATGAGCGGTGATCTTCACACGCGAAGCGGCCGAGTGATCACGAGACGTGACATCTGATGCTGTTACCGCTGGTCAAACGGCTGCCGCCCTATCAAGAGATGGCCAGCACAAGCAAATTGGCGATGGACGACCCGGGGTGATAGAGGAACCTTCTCGATCTTGGTCCCTCCGAGCGGACCCCACCCCTCCCTCGGCCCACCCGACCCCTTCCCGCCACCCGAACCTCACCCGGGAGAGGTCGCCACGGGGAGCGAAGTGGACGCGCGAGAGCATTTCCGATCTTCAGGATGAACAGAACATCTCCGTTCACTCGGAGCCCCTTTGACTCCGTGGCTCGTAACCACCCCTCACCCGGCACCCACGCTGTGACCTGCGTCACTCCATCGATGCTCACATAAAAGCGGGCTTGGCCATCGGTGTGAACGGATGGTAAGCGGCGGGCAATTCGGGCGTATTACCGAAAGCCCGTGATCACAGCCATGACCAGGCGCGCCCCTTTTGCCCGTTCCGGCGTCAATAAGGGTCCCCAGGAAGCGGATTCACAGATTCCGTACGTAACTGTGTCGCAACACACGTTTCTTGATGGGAGCCCCGAGGCCCTGATAGCGCTAGTACTCATGTCCCACACCGCTCACATACCCAGCCACCGGAAGCCCCGCCGAAACGCCTCGAAGACGGCGCTGCGGGCCGGAGTTGCCGGTGGCGTCCTCAGCACCATCGCGGTCGCAGGCGCTGCCGGTCCGGCCCAGGCCGAGCCGGTGACCCAGACCATCGAGATGCCCACCATCACCTCCGGGCTCTCCACCGCCGTCGCCGCGTCCGCCCAGGCCACGCAGCAGGTCGCCCAGGACCTGCAGACGGAGGCCCAGGAGGACGCCGCAGCCGCCACCGCGGCCAAGACCGCCAAGAAGGCCAAGGCCGAGGCGGTCCGCAAGGCGGAGGCCAAGAAGAAGGCGGAGGCCGCTGCCAAGGCCAAGGCGGAGGCCGCCGAGCGCGCTTCCCGCTCCACCGCCCGTACGACGCTCAGCGCGACCTCCGGCTCGGCCACGTCGTCCTCCGTCTCCTCGTCGAACGCGACCGGCTCCGCAGCGGCCGTCATCGCCTTCGCGAAGGCGCAGCTCGGTGACGCGTACGTGCTGGGCAGCACCGGCCCCAGCTCGTGGGACTGCTCCAGCCTCGTCCAGGCCGCGTTCCGTTCGGTCAACATCGACCTGCCGCGCGTCTCGCAGTCCCAGTCCACCGCCGGCACCCAGGTCTCCCTGAGCAACCTCCAGCCGGGCGACATCCTGTACTGGGGCGGCGCGGGCAGCGCGTACCACGTCGGGATCTACGTGGGCGGCGGCGAGTTCGTCGGTGCGCAGAACTCCGGCACCGGTGTGGTGCAGCGTCCGCTGTCCTACGACCCGCCGTCCGGCGCGGTCCGCGTTCTCTGATTCACAAGCGCGCGTGAGGCGCGCCGTGAACGCGTGTGCAGACGGCGAAGGGCCGTCGCTCCCCCGCTCGGGAGCGACGGCCCTTCGCCGTTTCCGTTCCTGGCGAGGAGTCTCCGGTCGTGGTGAAGGGCTTCCCGCCCTGGTGAAGGGCTTGGGCCGTGGTGGTGGGCTTCCCGGTCGTGGCGAAGGGCTCCCGGCCCTCCGGCGAAAACGCGACATCACCCCCGGCCGGCAGCGTTGACGTCGCGAACCTGCCGGACACCGTCCGCCGCCGCTTGTGAACTGAGGTGAACAGCCCTCGCGTCACCGAGCACAGGACGGCATCCGCCATGACCCCCACCGCGGCCACCACCCCCTCCGAACACACCGCCCTCCCGGCCCGCACCCCTTTACGCGGCCGGCTCGCCGTCCTCTCCGTCATGCTGGGCATCTTCTCGATCGTCACCACCGAGATCCTGCCCATCGGCCTGCTCACGTCGATCGGGGCCGACTTCGCCGTCTCGGACGGCACGGCGGGCCTGATGATGACCATGCCCGGACTCCTCGCGGCGGTCTCCGCCCCCTTGGTCACCGTGGCGACGGCACGTGTCGACCGGCGCCTGATGCTCTGCGCCTTCATGCTCCTGCTGGCCCTGGCCGACTTCCTCATCGCCGCCGCGACCGACTACCGACTCGTCCTGGTCTCCCGGGTGATGGTCGGGGTCACCATCGGCGGCTTCTGGTCCATCGGCGCCGGGCTGGCGGGCCGGCTGGTCCGCCCGGCGTCGGTCGGCCGGGCGACAGCGGTGATCTTCTCGGCCGTCCCGCTGGGCTCCGTACTCGGCGTCCCCGCCGGTACGTTCATCGGCGGCCTGGCCGGCTGGCGGACGGCGTTCGTGGTCATGGGGGTGCTGAGCGTGGGCGTACTGGCCCTGATGCTCCTGGTGGTTCCAGCTCTGCCGCCTGCCCAGGTCACCCGAGCGAGCCTGCTCCGCGCCGTGCTCGACCGGCCCGGCACCCGGTTCGCCCTGCTCCTCACCTTCCTCATCGTTCTGTCCCATTTCGCGACGTACACCTATGTCACCCCCTTCCTGGAACGGGTCACGCACGCCGGTCCGGCGCTGATCACGGTGTTCCTGCTGGTCTACGGAGCCGCCGGGATCGTCGGCAACTTCGTCGGCGGCGCACTGGTGACGCGCCACCCGCGCCTCACGGTCTCTCTCGCCGCGGGCCTGATCGCCGCCACGACCGCCCTGCTCCCGCTTCTGGGCAGGTGGGAGACCGGAGCCGTCGTACTGCTGGCCGTCTGGGGTGCGGCCTACGGTGCGGTGCCGGTCTGCTCGCAGACCTGGTTCGCCAAGGCCGCGCCCGAGGCGCCCGAAGCGGCGTCCGTCCTGTTCACCGCGTCCTTCCAAGCGACCTTCGCCCTCGGCGCCTTGGCGGGCGGAGCCGTACTCGACCACGTGTCCGTGTCGGCGGTCATGCCGCTCGGCGGCGCGGTCGCGGCTCTCGCGGTGGTCGCGGCGGTCGTGGCGGGGCCACGCTCCAGGAGCCTCGGCGTCCGGGGGCGGCGAGGGTGAACGTGGTGGGGAGAACCCCACCACGGCGCGCGGTGCTGGCACCCCGATGAATTCGGGGGACTGCTTTACTGCCCGATTCGTCTGCTGACAGCACGATGATTGCATGCAGCAGACGCAGGCTCATTCACCCTTTCGCGGTCGCGGTCGTGATCCATTCATAGACGTCATCAGAGCACTGTGCGTGCTGGCCGTGATTTCCCAGCACTGGCTCATGCCCGTACTGGCCTACGAGAATGGGCATTTGAGTACCGGGAATGCGCTCGCGAGCCCCGGCTGGTGGATTGTCACATGGCTGACGCAGGTCATGCCCATGGTGTTCTTCGCCGGCGGAGCCGCCAATTTCTTCTCGTTCCGATCGGCGAAATCGGCGCGCATCTGGCTCCGGAGCAGAATTGCGCGTCTCCTGGTTCCGGTCATACCCCTGGCAGCCGTGTGGCTGCTGCTGCCCCACGCGTTGATCGGCGCGGGGGTCCCTCAGCAACCGGTGCTGATGGCGGGCAAAATAGCCGGCCAGCTGCTCTGGTTCCTCGCCGTCTACGTGCTCGTGGTCGCGCTCACGCCGGTGATGTTCCGGTTGTACCACCGGCACGGATGGCGTGTGATCGGCGTACTCGCCGTCTGCGCCCTGGTCGTCGATGTACTGCGCTTCGAAGTCAGCCCCGCGATCGGTTTCCTGAACGCCCTGTTCGTCTGGCCGGCGGCCCACCAGCTCGGTTTCCACTACGCCGACGGCGGCCTGCGCATGCGAAGCGGATGGGCATCGGCGGGGCTGGCCGCGGCCGGCTTCGGACTCACCGCGGCCGCTGTGTTCTTCGGGCCCTACCCGGCATCCATGATCGGAATGCCCGGGGCCCCGGTCTCCAACATGAGCCCTCCGACCGCGCTGATGCTGTCGCTGACGGTCGGCCAACTCGGTCTCTGGCTGACGCTCAAGCCCGTCATCACCCGGTTCGCCGAACGCCCGTCGGCCACCGCCGTTCTGCAGTGGTGCGGAACCCGATTCATGACCCTGTATCTCTGGCACATGCCCGCGCTCGTGATGACGGCGGGAATCGCAATTGTCGGACTCGGCTTTTCGACACCGACACCCAGCAGTCCGATGTGGTTCGCGGTGGCACCGCTTTGGGTCGGCGTTTCGGGATTCTTCCTGGTGTGCTTCACCAGAATGTTCGGCCGGTTCGAATTCCGTCGCCGTTCCGGTGCGGCATCGGAAATGAGCCTCGGCAAGGTCGTTCTCGCGGCCGTGCTTTCCGCCGGCGGCCTCCTCGGACTTGCCGCGCAGGGCTTCATTTCCCCCGGAAGTCCGCTCGGTCCGGTGCTCTGGGTGGCGCTGGTGGTGGCCGGGCTGCTCGTCGTACGGGAGAAGAGCTCTCCGAAGGCTGACGCCGCGCAGGGCATTCGCACCGTGCCCGTTCAGCCGGTGGTGCGCCATGAAGGTGCCCGGGTTCTCTCCCGGCAGGGCAGCTGATGAGGGCCGCCTCGCGTACGGCGCCCGCGCGCCCCGCACGCGAGGCGGCTCTCGCGCTTCTGCATCTCATGAGCCGTCGGCTGCGAGCTGTTGCCGGACCAGGCCGACCAGTCCCTCGATGAGGGGGCCGGGCTCAAGGGACGGGTCGAGCGACCGCTGGAGGAGATATCCGTCGATCGCCGCCGTGAGGGTCACCGCGACGGTGAGCGGGCGCGCGACCCCCCGGGCCGCGAACCAGTCGCACAGCCGCTGCCGCAACTCGGCCAGCAAGGCAGCGATTTCGGCGCGCAGCTGGTCGTCCCGGCTCGCGGCGACGAGGGACTCGTACAACAGCAGCAGTTCCGGATCACGCGGATCATTGGCGGACAACGCCCGGAGCATGGTTTCCACGGCTACGGCCGGATCCTCCTGCGACAGGGCTTCATCGATCCGGTCGAGGAAGAACGTCCGGATTTTCCGTACTGCGGCGATGCGCCGGAGTTCGCCGATGCTCCCCACGTGGTAGTGGATCACTCCGGTGTTCACACCTGCGCGCTCCGCCACCCGCCGACTGCTCACATCGCCCCAGCCCAGCTCGGGAATCAGGGAGGCAGCGGCTTCGATGATCTTCTCGCGTGTGTCCGTCCGGCGCGAGGGGTTCGTGGACTCGTTCCTCACAGCCGCACCCCCTGGATCGCGATCACGGCGATCACGCCGGCCGAGGCCAGCGCGATCGCTTCGAGAACGAGCAATTGCACCGGCAGGGGGTCGGGCACGACAGGGAAGACCGCACCGAGGTCGGCCGCGAAGACCGCTATGTAGCCGACGCTCAGCACCAGTGCTGCCACGAAGGCCCAGTGCTGGTTGGCCATGGCGAACCCGGCCACCACGAAGCTGGCGAGCCCGAGAGAGGTCAGATACACGTTGAAGCTGTTGTACTGCCACCGGGGAAGCGGGGAGAAGTCCCGCGTATCGATCAGCTTCCCCGGGACCATGGGAATCAGCAGAAGCGCCTCCCAGACCAGGAGTGCCGCGGTCACGGTCGCCAGCAGGGATTGGTTCATCTCACTCTCCGATACATGTACGTGCGGGAGTCGGCCGTTGTTTGGACGATAGTCCTGGACGGTCGTCCAAATCAAATGGAGAGGTGAGCCGCGCTCGCGGGTCGCGCCGCCCCGGGACGCACGTCGGGGCGCCTCAGCGTCCGGAGGCGGCGAGGGTGAACCACACGGTCTTCGAGTGCGGCGACCGTGCCCCGTACGCGGTGGTCCCCCACCGGACGGCGAGCGCGTCCACGAGCAGAAGCCCCCGGCCGCTTTCGTCCGCGCCCGTATCCGCACCGGGGGTGCGCGGGGGCGGAGGCGTGGGCAGGCGGCCGGGTTCGTCGTCCGTCACGTACACCGTCACCTGCCGGTGGTTGACGGTGACCTCCACCCGGACCTGCGGCGAGTCCGTATGGCAGTACGTGTTGGAGACGACCTCGCTCACACAGAGCCGGGCGTCGTCGACCAGGCGTGGGTGCCCGGCGGCCCACAGCACCGTCGCCACGAAGTCCCGCACGATTCTGGGGGCGGTGGGGGTGTTCGGCGCGACGATCCGGTATCGCTCGCCGCGTTGGGGGAGGTAGGGGGCGGGTGACGGAGGAGCGGTTACGGGGGTCATGGCGCGGTCTCCCTGCGTGAGGCGGTCTCCGGGGCGTCGTGCGGTGGGCGTAGTCCGTGGCATTGGCCGGTCCCGTGGGCGTTCAACTCGCTTGCGGGTGGCTGCACTTCGGACGATGACGCCTTTGAGCGTCGCCCACTGGGACCATAGGGCGCCAGAATGCCCCGGAGCAAGGTTGCCACTGCTGCTTCACGCGATCGGGTGGACCGGGGCAGCCGCACCGCGCAAGACTGCGCGAGGACGAAGGATGGTGACATGCCACCGAGGGACAATCCGACCGCACGCCAAGCACGCTTGGGCTGCGAACTGAGGAAGCTGCGGGAGCAGGCCGGCCGAACGGCTCGCGAGGCCGCCGGACTCATCTCGACCGATCAGTCGAAGATCAGCCACATGGAATCGGGCCGCATCGGCATCAGCGAGGCGCGAATCCGCCGCCTGGCCAGCTTCTACGCATGCGACGACGCCGAGCTGATCGAGGCGCTGTGCGCCATATCCCGGGAGCATCGGGGCCAGTACTGGTGGGACGAGTACCGCGGCGTGCTGGCACCGGGCTTCCTCGACATCGCGGAGCTGGAGCACCACGCGAGCCATATGCGCTGCCTTCAGTCCGTGACGCTGCCGGGGCTGATCCAGACGCCGCAGTACGCGCGGGCGCTGTTCGAAGGAGTGCTGCCCAGGCTGCCCGAGGACGAGGTGGAGGCGAGGGTCGAGCACCGCATCCGCAGACAGACCGTGCTCGACCGTGAGCAGCCGCCGAAGTTCGACGTCATCGTCCACGAGGCCGGTCTCCGCATGCGGGTCGGCGGCCGCGAGGTCGCGCGCGGCCAGTTGGCGCGCCTCCTGGAGGCGGCCGACAGACCGGACGTCACCGTGCGCGTGATCCCGTTCGCCAGCGAGAAATTCGTCGAGGTGACACAGACCGTGCTGTACGCGGGCGGTATCGCGCCGCAGCTGGACACCGTCCATATCGACGCCCCGTTCGGAGGCGTTCAGTTGGACGCCGTGGCCGATCTGAACCGGTACCGCATGCAACTCGACTTCGCCCAGCGGGTCGGCCTCGCCCCTGAGGAGTCGCGGAGCTTCATTCACCACATCGCACGAGACCTGTGATAATCCGCAGCATGAGCGCAGACATCGAGTGGCAGAAGTCGTCGTTCTCCGGTGGCGGCGGAGAACAGTGTGTCGAGGTCTCGCGGCAGGCCGAGGAGATCCTGGTGCGCGAGAGCGACGACCCGCGCGTGGTGACCAGGACGAGCCGCAGCAAGTTCGCCGCGTTCATCCAGGGCGTCAAGGCAGGCGAGTTCGACCACTTCGTCCAGTAACGCCTCCCGCCTGCCGCAGGAGAGCCT
Source organism: Streptomyces sp. NBC_00012 (assembly GCF_045040875.1). NCBI lineage: Bacteria > Bacillati > Actinomycetota > Actinomycetes > Kitasatosporales > Streptomycetaceae > Streptomyces > Streptomyces sp. NBC_00012. Next base: position 3,756,542 of record NZ_CP108309.1, read on the forward strand.
CCGTCCGTACCGGGCGGAGGCTCTCCTGCTACCTGGAGGCAACCATGCCCCGGGGCATGGTTGCGCCCCACGCTCCCGTAACGCTACCGTCGCTCTGCGTCGCACCGTCGCGGGAGCCACCCGCCACCGCCTGCCGCGCCGCACAACAACTCCCCCTGCTGTCACACAACTTGGCGCACCCACTGCGATCGGACGGTCGACGATGCGTACACCCCGTACACCCCTCACCCCCTTACAACCGGTCGTCGAGCGCGGCTACCGGTTCGAGGCCCTCCGCTACGGCCCCGCCACCGGCTTCGTCCCCGAGCCGATCGACCTGCGCATCATGGCCACGCCCCAGGAGGCCGTCCGCGCCATCCGCGTACAGCTCCGGGCGAACCATCTCTTCGGCCTCACACCGCGCGAGCTCATCCGCGCCCACCACTGGGCGGACCAGGGCGGCTGGGTGCAGGCGCTGGGGGCGCTCCATCGCGGCGAACCCTGCGGGTTCACGCTCCTGCTGCGGGGTGGACGGCACGTCGAATGGCACGTCCGCCCGCTGACGTACGTATCGCTCGACGTCCGCACCCACCACCGCTCCGCCCCACGCCCCGTCGCACAGAAATCCGTATGAGTTAGGCTCGCCTGGGCGCAGCGAGGGCATCGATCAGGCTCAGGTATCGGCCCGCTGGGCCGGAATGTGAGGCCGCCCGTGCGGGACTACTTGCTCATGCTGTTCATCACGGCGGCCGTGACCCATCTCCTGACCGGCCCCGTGCGGAAGTTCGCCATCACGATCGGGGTGGTCCCCGAGGTCCGGGCGCGCGACGTCCACCGCGAGCCCACTCCGCGCCTGGGCGGCATGGCCATGTTCGGTGGGCTGCTGGCCGGGCTGCTGGTCGCCTCCCACCTGCCGCACCTGGAAGAGATCTTCACCGAGAGCTCGACGCCACGGGCGTTGCTGTCCGGCGCGGCACTGATCTGTCTGCTCGGCGTACTCGACGACAAATGGGGCATCGACGCGCTGGTCAAGCTCGGCGGCCAGGTGCTCGCCGCCGGGGTGATGGTGTTCCAGGGGCTGACGATCCTCTGGCTCCCGGTGCCGGGCACCGACGGGATCTACCTCTCCGACTGGCAGGGCACGCTGCTGACCGTGGGGCTGATCGTCATCTCCATCAACGCGGTCAACTTCGTCGACGGGCTCGACGGGCTGGCCGCCGGCACGGTGGGCATCGCGGCGTCGGCGTTCTTCCTGTACGCGTACCGGCTCTGGTACGGCTACGGCATCGAGGCCGCCGCGTCCACCACGCTGATCTCCGCGATCCTGGCGGGCATGTGCCTGGGCTTCCTGGTCCACAACTCCCACCCGGCCCGGATCTTCATGGGCGACTCGGGCTCGATGCTGCTCGGGCTGCTCATCGCCGGATGCGCGGTCTCCGTGACGGGCGAGGTCGACCCGAGCCTCCTCAACCAGTCGATGGACGGCAGGTCCGGCTCGGCCGCGATGGTGCCGGTCTACATTCCGCTGCTGCTGCCGCTGTCCGTCATCGCGCTGCCGGTCGCGGACCTGGTACTGGCCGTCATCAGGCGTACCTGGAACGGAATGTCCCCCTTCGCCGCCGACAAGGGCCACCTCCACCACCGCCTGCTCCAGCTCGGCCACTCGCACCGCCGGGCCGTGCTGCTCATGTACTTCTGGTCGGCGCTGTTCTCGTTCGGGATCGTGGCCTACTCGGCGCGGGGCGCCAAGTCCTGGATGCTCTTCGGGGTCGCGCTCGTCTGCGCGGTGGGCCTGTTCCTGCTGCTCCAGCCCCGCTACGAATCCGGCCTGACCCGCCGCCTGCTGCCGCGCAGGCCCAGGGGGCGCGTGGTCGCCACCGGCGGAAAGCGCGCCGAGGCCGACGAGGAGCGACGGGTATCGACCAGGTGACCGGGGTACTCCGCTCGCCGGAAGCCGCAACCTAAGTAGCCGCTCCCTGCGCCCGGTTCACACCTTGGTCGCACACCCGCAGACTTTCGGGGGACGCCCGCACCCACCCCCGCTCCGCAGACTGGCGGCAACACACGAACCGCCGACCATCCGGGGAGTCAGAGTGCATCGCGACGAGCGCAGTGGAGGAATCAGCCGGGCGAAGTTCCTGGCCGGGGCGGGAGCGGTCGGGGCGGCGGCAGCCACCGGATCGTTCCTGACCGGCCCGTCGGCCTCGGCGGCCACGAACGACCGCCGAGGCAGCGGCGGACTGACGCATCGAGGGATCTGCTACACGATCGGCGCGGGCGAGACCCCCGGCACCGCGTGGAGCACCGCCCGTATGCGCAAGGACCTCCGCGCCATCAGGAACGACCTGCACGCCACATCGATCGAGGTCACGGGCGACGGCGTCGACCGTCTCAATGCCACCGCGTCCGAGGCCGCCGAGCTCGGCCTGCACATCTGGCTCCAGCCGACCCTGGGCGACCGCCCCGCGTCGGAGATCCTCGACCACCTCGCGGAGACCGGCCGGCACCTGGAGCGGCTGCGTCGCCAGGGGGCGCGGGCCGACCTGAGCGTGGGGTGCGAGTTCTGGCTGTTCGTACCGGGCATCGTGCCCGGCGACAACGCGCAGGAACGCATCCGCAATCTGATGGCGGGCAATTTCGACCCGGAGCAGATGATGCGCCGCCTGTCCGCGTTCACGGCGCGGGCCGCCGCGGTCGGACGGTCGGTCTTCGGCGGCAACCTGTCGTACGCGGCCGCCCAGGACGACGAGGTCGACTGGAACCTCTTCGACATCGTGGGCATCGACTACTACTCGTACTTCCCCGACCGCGCGGACTACGTGCGCGAGCTGCGCTCGTACCTGCGCTGGGGCAAACCGGTGGCGATCACGGAGTTCGGCACATGTACGTACGCGGGGGCGCCCGAGCAGGGTGGCATGGGGTGGGACACCATCGACTACACCAAGCAACCGCCCGAGATCAAAGGCGACCTGGTCCGCAGCGAGCGCACCCAGGCCGCCTATCTCACCGAACTCCTGGGCGTCTTCGAGGAGATGGGCCTGTACGCCGCGATGGCCTTCGAGTTCGTCACCGCCGACGCTCCGCACTCCTCCGTTCCACGCTACGACCTGGACATGGCGAGCTACGCCGTGGTGAAGCCGATCAAGGACCGGCTCGACGACCCGACGTCCGACTGGCACTGGGAACCGAAGCAGGCCTTCCACGCACTGGCGCGGTGCTACGGGCGGGCGGATCGTCGCTGACGGGGATCGGTGGAAGCGACGCCTTGCCGATGACGGCGTCGGCCGCGGGGGGCGTGGCGGCGGTGCGGGTGGAGACGGCGACGACGTGAAGACGGCGACGACGTGACGGCCGGCTCGTCGCGCCGCGCGGCAATGTCGCCGTGGCGTGCGTCGTCGAGCAGGGCGTCACGGGCGACGGATCGGCCGGTCCGATCCTGCACAGCCTCCTGTCCCCCGTCCCTGACGACCCGTCGCGAGACCGGCCGCCCGAACACGCGGACCGAAGCCGTAACCGGGTGCGATGCACGTCGGTGCTCCCGTACAGTGCGCAGCCTGTCGTTGCGGAGAGGCGGTTCGGACGTGGCACCCAGGACAGTGACGCGGGAGCGATTGGCGGGTGCGGCGCGGGCGGCGCTGGGCGGCGGGCGGCGGCTGGAGGCGGTCGAGCCGGTTGCGGGCGGCAGCAAGAAGGGCGTGTACCGCCTGGTGATGGACGACGCGACGACGGCGATCGCCTACTTGTGGGACGACGCCGAGAACTACTGGCCGACGGCCGAGGGCGACGACGACCTCACCGACCCGTTCTCCCCCGGTCTCCGGCTGGACCTGTTCGAGGCGGCGCACGCGCGGCTGAATGCGCTCGGCGTCCACGTCCCGGCGATGCGTCTCGTCGACCGTGACGGCACCCACTGCTCGGCCGATCTCGCGATCGTCGAGGACCTGCCGGGCGACAACCTGGAGGAACTGCTCGCGCGCGACCCGGGCTCGGCCGCCCCGGTCATGGCCCGGCTCGGCGAGGCGCTGGAGGCGATGCGTGGTCATCGGGCGCCGGCGTACGGCAAGGCGGCCGTGGTCGACGGGGGCGGTTCGTCGCAGGGGACCTCGTGCGAGGGGGTCGTCCTCGATCGCGCGTTGCGCGACCTCGCCGAGGCGGCGTCGCGTGATCCGCGGATCGCGGGAGCCCGCGACCGGCTGGAGGAACGGCTGCTGGACCTGGCGGCAGCCGTGCGGCCGCGCGCGGAGTACGCGGTCGTGCACGGCGAACTGGGTCCGGACCACGTGCTGGTGGACGCGGACGGGAACCCCGTGGTGATCGACATCGAGGGCTTGATGTACTTCGACGTCGAGTGGGAGCACGTCTTTCTGCGGATCCGCCTGCACGACGCCTACCGGCCGCTGGCGGTGGCCGGGCTGGACGAGGACCGGCTCGCGTTCTACGTGCTGGCGCAGCGGCTCTCGCTGACAGCGGGGCCGCTGCGACTGCTCGACGGAGACTTCCCGGGCCGGGCGTTCATGGCGGGCGTCGCCGAGCACAACCTGAACAGGGCGCTGGCGCTGGTACGTCCCTGAACGCCCCCCGGGGGCGTGACCGCGGCCTCCGTGCGGTCCATCGCGTCGCCGCCACTCGAACCGGACCCGAGTATCCGTACCTACGCGCACCGTCGTCGTCGATCGCTGCGCCGGCGCCGAAACACGACGGAGGAGCAGCGACCGGCAGGCGGTCGCTGCTCCTCCGTGGGCATGCGTATACGTACGTCAAATGAACAGGCCGCGCGCGGCTCAGGCCTTCGGGGCCACCTTGGACAGCCCGTTGATGATGCGGTCCATCGCGTCGCCGCCCGTGGGGTCGGTGAGGTTGGCGAGCATCTTCAGGGTGAACTTCATCAGCAGCGGGTGCGTCAGACCGCGCTGGGTGGCGACCTTCATGACCTTCGGGTTGCCGATCAGCTTCACGAAGGCGCGGCCCATCGTGTAGTAGCCGCCGTAGGTCTCCTTGAGCACCTTCGGGTAGTTGTTCAGGGCCAGTTCGCGCTGGGCCGGGGTCGCGCGGGCGTGGGCCTGGACGATGACGTCCGCGGCGATCTGGCCCGACTCCATGGCGTACGCGATGCCTTCGCCGTTGAACGGGTTGACCATGCCGCCCGCGTCACCGACGAGCAGCAGGCCCTTGGTGTAGTGCGGCTGGCGGTTGAAGGCCATCGGGAGGGCGGCGCCGCGGATCGGCGTCGTCATGTTCTCCGGGGTGTAGCCCCAGTCCTCCGGCATCGAGGCGCACCAGGCCTTGAGCACCTCGCGCCAGTCCAGCTCCTTGAACGCGGAGGAGGAGTTGAGGATGCCGAGGCCCACGTTGGACGTGCCGTCGCCCATGCCGAAGATCCAGCCGTAGCCGGGCAGCAGCCGGTCCTGGGGGCCGCGGCGGTCCCACAGCTCCAGCCAGGACTCCAGGTAGTCGTCGTCGTGGCGGGGCGAGGTGAAGTACGTACGCACGGCCACGCCCATCGGGCGGTCCTCGCGGCGGTGCAGGCCCATGGCGAGCGACAGCCGGGTGGAGTTGCCGTCGGCGGCGACGACGAGTGGGGCGTGGAAGGTGACCGGGGTCTTCTCCTCGCCGAGCTTCGCGTTGACGCCGGTGATGCGGCCGGTGCGGTCGTCGATGATCGGGGCGCCGACATTGCAGCGCTCGTACAGCCGCGCGCCCGCCTTCTGCGCCTGGCGGGCCAGCTGCTCGTCGAAGTCGTCGCGCTTGCGGACCAGTCCGTAGTCCGGGTACGAGGCCAGGTCGGGCCAGTCCAGCTGGAGGCGGACCCCGCCGCCGATGATGCGCAGGCCCTTGTTGCGCAGCCAGCCGGCCTCTTCGGAGATGTCGATGCCCATGGAGACGAGCTGCTTGGTGGCGCGCGGGGTGAGGCCGTCGCCGCAGACCTTCTCGCGGGGGAAGGCCGTCTTCTCCAGGAGCAGGACGTCCAGTCCGGCCTTGGCCAGGTAGTACGCCGTCGTGGAGCCGGCCGGGCCTGCCCCGACGACGATCACATCCGCGCTGTGTTCGGAGAGGGGCTGCTCGGTCACGGTCGGATCTCCCGAAGACTCGAAATCACGTGCCGCGCGGCACCTGTCCCGTGCAGTCTATGGGGGTCCGCCGATCAACTTTCCGAAGGGCTCCCAGATGTCGACCGTGCTTCCCGGTGCTCCCTCCGTACAGCTGCGCGTCCCGATCGACGAGGACGCGCTCGCCTGGCATCGCGCGTTCGACGATCCCGAGGTGATGGAGTTCTTCGGCGGTGCGTCGGAGGAGCTCTCGATGTACGAGGAGTGGACCGCCCGGCAGCGCCGGCTCGACGCCGAACTCGGCTACTGCCTGTGGACGGTGCTGGGCGAGGACGGCGGGGTGGCCGGCTTCACGGGCGCCCAGCCGTGGCCGCGGACCGATTACGGGCCGGTCGGCGAGACAGAGATCGGCTGGCGGCTGGCCCGAACCGCCTGGGGCCGGGGTTACGCCACCACCGCCGCGCGCCTCACGCTGGAGCGGCTGCGCGCGGCCGGGGTGGAGCGGGTGGTGGCGACGATCGACGCGGGGAACGAACGGTCCACAGCCGTGGCCCGGCGGCTGGGGATGGAGCGGGCGGAGAGCTTCACGACGCCGGGGACGGGCCAGGAAGTGGTCTGCTTCCGGCTGGCCCTGTGACCCTGGCGCCGTGAACTCGGGCGTCAGTCGATGTCGTTGAGCATCCAGGTGGACAGGGCAGTGTCGAAGATCCGCCGGGCGCCGGGCCATTCGGTGTCGCGTTCGGTGGTGTAGACGGCGTACTCGGTGCCGTCGTCCGCGATGTAGCTCTGGTCGATCGCGTGGATCGTCTCGCCGCTCTCCCGGTCCTCGTACGTGTACTCCCAGATCGCGCCGGGCCGCCCCTGGAAGGAGTTGGCCGTCAGTTCGATGCGGCGGTAGTTCTTCTGGTTGGCGTCGGCGGTCCGCTCCAGCGTCACGAAGTTCTCGTACGAGCTGTACGGGGCGTTGCGGATGACGCCGACCTTGAGCTCGGCCCGTCCGGTGGAGCCCGCGTAGGTGATCTGGTTGTTCTCCTCGCTCCGCCGGTCCCAGACCGTGGGGACGGCGAAGGAGAACCCGGCGGTGTCGGAGACGAGCCGGAAGCCCTCGGGGACCGTGGGGGCGGAGGGGGCCGAGGGGCTCGCGGAGACAGCGGAGGCGGTGGGGGTCGGGTCGGCGGAGGGGATCTGCTGCTGCGACGGCTCGGCCGAGGGTTCCTGGCTGCTCCGGGCCTCGGTGGTGGGCCGGTCGTCCTCGACCGTTCCGCCCCCGCCCCCACCGTCCGTGAGGGCCAGGACTCCCGCCGTCGCGCCGCCGCCGACGAGCAGCGCCGCGACGAGGGTGCCGGTCCAGATGAGGGCGGCGCGCTTGCGGGAGCCGGGCGGGGAAGCGAGAGAGGCCACGGGCACGGTGGGTGCGGCGGGCGTCGCGGGCGCCGCGGAAAGGGCGACGGTCTGCGGGTCGTACGGAGCCGGGGTCCGGGTCGGAGTCGGGGTCTGGGTCGGGGTCTGGGTCGACGCCGGAGCCGGGGCCTGCTGAACGGCCTCGGTCGGGGGCAAGTCCGGGTTCGCCGGGGCGGAAGGGTCATACGGAGCCGGAGCCGGGTTCGCCGGGACCACCGTGGTCGGGGTCTCCGGCGCCGCACCGGGCAGCGGCGGCGTCGGCATCGACACAGGCGCGGGCGCAGGCGCAGCCATCGGCAACGACATCGACACCGGCATCGGCATCGGCGCCTGCGGCGCGACCGGCGTGGCCCGCCCCGTCAGCCGCAGCAGGTGCGGCGCCACGAGCACCGCGCCGCCCACCCACAGCAGCCCGAACAGCAGCGCGTCCGACACACTCGTCGCCAGCTCCGCCGTGCCCTGATCGCCCGTGTCCCCGAAGCCGCCCGCCAGCTCCACGGACACCCCGCCGAGACCGCTCAGCACCAGGAACAGCGCCAGGAACAGCGCGCCCGCGGTGGCCTGTTCACGCCGGTCCGCGGAGCGTCGCGCGGCCCAGATCCCGATGGTCAGCGCGCAGACGACGCCGATGGCCAGCGCGCCGGTCACCGCCCAGCCGTTCACTTCCTCGCCCAGTTCGGACAGTCCGACGCTGCCGTGCTCCGTACCCGCGCCGAAGAAGCTCACCTGCCCGCGGATGTCGTACTCGAACGGAGCTCCCCAGCTGAGCCCGAGCACCGCCAGGCCGATGTTCGGCAGCAGCGGCAGCGCGATCAGCATGGACTCGCCGTCCACGTCGTCGGCGTTGGCGTACGCGATGTACCCGATCAGGCTGCACAGCAGGAGTACGGCGCCCAGTGCCCGTACCGCCGTCCCCACCGCCCGGACCGTGGTGAACGCCACCGGACGAGCGGCCAGCCACTGCGCCGCGGCGTCGCGCTGGAGTACGCCGCCGGTGACGAGCAACGAGATGACCAGGGCCCCGAGCATGGCGAGGAGCGGCGCGGACGAGACCGACACACCCGCGACATCGGGCTGGGCGAACAGCCCCAGGACCAGGACGGCGGCGGACGCCACCAGGCCGATCCGTACCGCCGCCTCCAGCCCGCCGCCCTGCGCGCGAACCCTTCGGGCGCCCAGGATCAGCGCGCCCACCCACAGCACGGTGACGGTCAGCGGGACCACGGAGAGCGAGGCCCCGCTCTGCGACATGCCTCCTTGGAGGTCGTACCAGCCGGCCTCGAATTCGCTGCCGCCACCGCTGTCGCCGCTCGGGCCGGTGGCCACCAGCTCGAAGCCGCCGCCGAACGCCTGGAGCAGCACCGCCAGCGCGATCCGCAGCCGGTCGCCCCAGCCGACGACGACATCGTCGCCCTGCCCGTACGAGGGGATGGCGAGCGCCACCGCGAGGGCCAGGATCAGTCCGGTGGGCCAGGCGGCCGCCTTCACCGAACCCGCCCAGTCGCCCCGGAAGGTCCGGCCGAAGAACGCGCCGAGGGGCGACGGAACCACCGGACCCGGCAGCGGCGCGTGACCGGGCGGCGGGGGCTGCTGGGACACCGGTCCGGGCGGCGGAGGCTGGTGGGACGGCGGTCCGAGCGGCTCGGAACGGGGCGGTGCGTCCGGCATCGCGGGCGGCGCGGCCGGTGCCGCGTCGGCGACCGTCGGGCGCTCGCGCCCGCACTTCATACAGAAGCGCGCCCCGTCCGGGGCCTGTGTTCCACAGAAGGGGCAGTACAACGGCATACGGACTCCGGCGGCTGCGGCGGGGAGGGGGACGGCGATGTCGGGGAAGACATGTGCGCTTCAACGGACACATCTTCCCCGCCGCCCGGTTCCCGTCGGCGGAAGTCGCCGAACCGTTGCCTCAGGGGCGCACGCCCCGGTGCAGCGCCACCACACCACCGGTGAGGTTGCGCCAGGCGACCTTCGACCATCCGGCCCGCTGGAGCGCGGCCGCGAGTCCGGGCTGGTCCGGCCAGGCGCGGATGGACTCGGCGAGGTAGACGTACGCGTCGGGGTTGGACGACACCGCACGCGCGACCGGCGGCAGCGCCCGCATCAGGTACTCGGTGTAGACCGTGCGGAACGGCGCCCAGGTCGGCTGCGAGAACTCGCAGATCACCACCCGGCCGCCCGGCTTGGTCACCCGGTACAGCTCGCGCAGCGCCGCGTCCGTGTCCTGGACGTTGCGCAGCCCGAAGGAGATCGTCACCGCGTCGAAGCTCTCGTCGCGGAACGGCAGCCGGGTGGCGTCGCCCGCGGTGAAGGGCAGCCAGGAGTTGCGCTTCTTGCCCTCCTGGAGCATGCCGAGGGAGAAGTCGCACGGCACGACGTACGCGCCGGTCGCGGCGAACGGCAGCGAGGACGTCGCCGTGCCCGCGGCCAGGTCGAGGATCTTCTCCGCGGGCCGGGCGTGCACCGCCTTCGCGACCTCCTTGCGCCACAGCCGGGCCTGGCCGAGCGACAGCACATCGTTGGTGAGGTCGTAGTTGGCCGCCACGCCGTCGAACATCGTGGCGACTTCGTGCGGCTGCTTGTCCAGGGATGCTCGGGTCACCCGCCCATTCAAGCAGCCCGGTCCGCGCCGCTCGGCGCCGGTCGCAAGTCGTGACCCGGGTGGACTGAACCGATCGGTTCCGCCGACGGTCAGTACAGAGGGGGCACCGAGCCGCCGGGATCCAGGGGGGAGCCCAGATGTCCGCACGAGGTGCAGGGCCGGAGGGCCGGCGAAGACGGCTGTCCGCCGCCGTGCTCGTCCCGGCGGCGCTGATCTGTGCCGCCGCCCTGCTGGGGCCCCGGTGGAGCACCGGCGCCGAGGAGAAGCCGTCGGCGTCGTCCGCGTCCGGGAGGGCGCCGGCCACCGGCACGTTCACCGTGGCCCGCGCCCAGGACACCGGCGGAGACGGGGGCAGAGGCATGGCGTACCGGGTCGAGGTGGAGGACGGATCGGGCGTCGATCCGGACCGGGCCGCCGCCGAGATCGCCCGCGTCCTGGCCGCGCCCCGGGGCTGGTCGCACCACGGCGAGCACACCTTCCGCCGGGTCTCCGAAGGACCGGCCGGACTCGTCGTCCGGATCGCCACCCCCGCGACCACCGACGCCATCTGCGGGAAGGGCGGCCTCGACACCCACGGCGAGGTCAACTGCCGGGTCGGCGCCGACGTCATGGTCAACCTCAAGCGCTGGCAGCAAGGATCGCCCGAGTTCCACGGCCCGCTCGCCGAGTACCGGGCCCTGATCATCAACCACGAGGTCGGCCACTGGCTGGGGCACGGCCACGAGACCTGTCCGGGCAAGGGCCGCCCCGCACCCGCGATGATGCAGCAGATCTACGGGCTGAAGGGGTGCGTCGCCAACGCGTGGCCGTACGACGCGAGGGGCCGCTATCTGGGCGGCCCGTCGGCGCCGTGAGCCGTCCCGAGCCGTCCCGCCGGTGCCGTACCGCGAGCCCGTCCGCCGGTGCCGCGGCCCCGGGCCGCCCGTGATGCGTGCGCGTCAGCTGCGGCGGAAGACCAGCCGCCCGCCGAGCACCGTCGCCACGCAGCTCCCGGCGCCCTCGGTGCGCAGCGCGGCCGGGTCCGGTACGTCGAACACCGCCAGGTCCGCGGGCCCGCCGACGGTCAGCGCCGTCGCGAACGCGTCGCCCGGTCGCGGTACGGACGCCAGCGGGTCGAGCGAAACCTGTTCCGGTGCCGGGCCGGGGGCGTGGACGCGCAGGCCCGAACGGGCGACCGCGGTGCGCACGGCGGGGCGGGTGAAGGGGCCCCGGACGGCGGTCGTGCCGTGCCGCAGCATCCGTTGCAGGCCGCGCCGGGCACTGGCGCCCCAGCGGGCGTCGTCCATGCCGAGTGCGGTGAGGGCGTCGCCGGTGAGCGGTTCGGTGCCCAGCTCGTCGGCCTCGCGCGGGTCCGGGTGGTAGGCGGCCTCCAGCAGCACCGGGGCCGCCGCGTTGAGCAGCCCGGGGGTGATCAGCCCGGACCACCGCCTGGTCCGGGCCTGCGGACGGGCGGCGATCAGCTCCCCGTACGCGCCGACGGCGACGACCACAGCGCCGTCCACGGCCACGGAGTCCGCCCCGTCGGGGGCGCCGTGCACCGCGTCGGCGGCATGAACCGTCAGCAAGGCTGCCTCAGTTGGCGTCGAGGAGCTTCAGCTCCGGGTGGGCCGTGCCGCCCTCGATCGCGGTGGACGAGATGTGCGAGACCACGCGCTCGTCGACCGGGTCGTTCGCCGGGTCGTCGTGGACGACGAGGTGCTCGTACGTGGTGGCGCGCTGGGCCGGCACCCGGTCCGCCTTGCGGATCAGGTCGATGATCTCCAGGCGGTTGGAACGGTGCTTGGCGCCCGCCGAGGAGACGACGTTCTCCTCCAGCATGATCGAGCCGAGGTCGTCGGCGCCGTAGTGCAGCGACAGCTGGCCGACCTCCTTGCCGGTGGTCAGCCAGGAGCCCTGGATGTGGGCGACGTTGTCGAGGAAGATCCGGGCGATGGCGATCATCCGCAGGTACTCGAAGAGCGTGGCCTGCGTCTGGCCCTTCAGCTTGTTGTTCTCCGGCTGGTACGTGTACGGGATGAACGCGCGGAAGCCGCCCGTCCGGTCCTGTACGTCGCGGATCATCCGCAGGTGCTCGATGCGCTCGGCGTTGGTCTCGCCGGTGCCCATCAGCATGGTGGAGGTGGACTCGACACCGAGGCGGTGGGCGATCTCCATGATCTCCAGCCAGCGCTCGCCGGACTCCTTGAGCGGGGCGATCGCCTTGCGCGGCCGGACCGGCAGCAGCTCGGCGCCGGCTCCCGCGAAGGAGTCGAGACCGGCGGCGTGGATGCGCTGGATGGCCTCCTCGACGGAGACCCCGGAGATCCGGGCCATGTGCTCGACCTCGGAGGCGCCCAGCGAGTGGATGACCAGCTGCGGGAACGCCTTCTTGATCGCGGAGAAGTGCTCCTCGTAGTACTCGACGCCGTAGTCCGGGTGGTGCCCGCCCTGGAACATGATCTGCGTGCCGCCGAGTTCGACGGTCTCCGCGCAGCGGCGCAGGATGTCGTCGAGGTCGCGGGACCAGCCCTTGGCGGTGTCCTTCGGCGCGGCGTAGAAGGCGCAGAACTTGCAGGCCGTGACACAGACGTTCGTGTAGTTGATGTTGCGCTCGATGATGTACGTCGCGATGTGCTCCGTACCGGCGTAACGGCGGCGGCGTACGGCGTCGGCGGCCGCGCCCAGCGCGTGCAGCGGCGCCGAACGGTAGAGGTCGAGCGCCTCCTCCGGGGAGATCCGACCGCCCTCGGCGGCTCGGTCGAGGATGGGCTGAAGGTCGGCCTTCTCGGTCACCGGGCTGTCACCTTTCGGCGGTTTTTCAACGGATCTACGGACCGGTTCAGCGTACGCCAGCCCCTTGTGGGGTCAGCCGCCGGACCGGCTCAACGTGCCGTACGGCAGCCCCGCACCCCGCTCCTCGGACCGGAACCGCAGGGTGCCGTCGTCGGCCAGGGTGAAGTGGACGTCGGTGGTGGTGGAGGTGCACAGGGCCGGAGTGCTGGGCCGGTCCGGGTCGACGCGTTCATGGAGCGTCAGTTCCTCTGCGGTGCCGGAAGTAAGGCTGGCCACGCTGTTGCAGCTGACGGTGACCCCGAGGCTGGTGACCTCGGTGTTCATCCGGACCACGTCCGTGCCCTTCTTCCCCGCGGTGAAGACGGCGGTGAGCGTGCCGTGCGGCTGCCCGGTGGTCTTCTCGGTGACCGGGCCCTTCCAGGTGCCGATGAACTCCTTCGGGAGTTCGGCGATCTGCTCCGGGCTCCCCGTGCCCGAGTCCGCGGGCCGCGACGGCCGGTCGGACGCCGTGGCGGCGGGCGGGGTGCTGCCGACGTTGCCGTGCTCGGCGTTGTTCCCGCCGCTGCCGCCCGGCATCAGGTCGAAGAGGAACGCGCTGCCCACGGTCACGGCGGCGAGCGCACCCGCCACCGCGAGGGCGACGGTGCAGCTGAGCCGCCGGCCGCGGTTCGCGTCCGGCCGGGCCGGGGAGGAGTCCGCGCTGACGGTGACGGAGAAACGGGGGTCGGCCGTACGCTGGCCGGGCAGCCCGGAGTCGCCGGTCCGCGGCGACGGCCCGGTCGCCCCCGGAGCCCCGGCGGGTCCGACCGTGCCCGCGCTCGCGGGCCACGAGGGCAGTACGCCCGGATGGGACAGCCGGGTCGGGTCGTGCGTGGGGAAGGGCTCGGCCGGCGAACCGTACCCGCCGCCCACACCCCCGCCCCCGTTCGCCCCGTTCATTCCGTCGGCCCCGCCCGCACCCCACGCCGCACCGCTGAACGGCACCGGCCCCGACTGCACCGGCGCGTCCTGCGGCTCCAGGTCCAGGAGAGCGACCGCCGCCCGGCTGACCTCGCGCACCAGCGGTCCGGGCAGCCAGCCGCCCGCCACCAGCGCGGCGGCCCCGCCCGGCGCCAGCCGCCGGGCCAGGTCCATCGGCGTGGGCCGGTCCTCGGGCTCCTTCTCCAGGCACCCGGCGACGACCTCCCGCAGGTCGCCCTCCAGCTCCCCCAGTTCGGGCTCCTCGTGCACCACCTTGTAGAGGAGTACGGCCGAGGAGTCGCCGAGGAAAGGTGCGGTACCGGTCGCCGCGTACGCGAGCACCGCGCCGAGCGAGAAGACATCGGCGGCGCCCGAGATGTCGACGCCCCGGATCTGTTCCGGCGCCATGTAGCCGGGCGAGCCGACCGAGACCCCGGTGGAGGTGAGCGAGGCGGTGGCACCGATGGCGTGGGCGATGCCGAAGTCGATCAGCCGGGGGCCGTCCAGTGCCAGAAGTACGTTGGACGGCTTCACGTCACGGTGGATGAGGCCCTGCCCGTGCACCGCGGCCAGTGCCTCCCCGAGTCCGGCGCCCAGCATCCGCACCGCGTTCTCGGGCAGCGGGCCGTGCTCGGCGACCGCGGCGGAGAGCGGGGGGCCGGCCACGTAGCCGGTGGCGACCCACGGAATGGGCGCGTCCGGGTCGGCGTCCAGCACCGGGGCCGTCCACTGCGCACCGATCCGCCGGGCCGCGTCCACCTCGCGCCGGAAGCGCGCGCGGAACTGCTCGTCCAGCGCGAAATGCGGATGCACGACCTTGACCGCGACGGTGCGTCCGCCCGCGCTGCGCCCCAGATAGACCCGGCCCATGCCGCCCGCACCGAGCCTGCCGAGCAATCGGTAGGCACCGATGGTCAGCGGTTCGCCGGCTTCCAGCGGCTGCATATGGACACTCCCCCTGTAAACCGGCCCGACCTCCGACCGAAGCCTAGGGGGCGAAGGCCATCAGGTCACAGAGGAAACCATCCGCCTATTTCGCCCCTGAGGGAACGAACAACGACTTTCGACACAACAAAAGGCGTGAATGCGTCGTTCACCCGAGCGATTCCGGGGCCGGCCGGGGCACTCTGCGACACCATCCGGGAATCGGCTATTCGACGCGTATTAACCCGAATCGAGGCCGTACCGACAGAAGGGCATGCCGTACCGGCAAAGGACATGAGGCGGAAGCGGCGGGAAGAAGGCGCGGGAAGGGATAAGCGAACCCGAAAGGTACGGGATTCACCTATGTTCCCGGGCATTCCCGCGCGAGGCGCACGCCCCGCGCTCCGCACCCCCGTCCCCACGCCCGCGCCCACGCCCCGTACCGATGCCGCTCGCGCCCATGTCCCTCGTACCGCGCCCCGCTTCCGGGCCTCAGCCGCCGAGCAGCTCGACCTTCACGTCCGCCGGGAAACCGGTCGTCGGGCCGACCCGGCGCGCGAACTCCTGCACGCCCGCCAACTGGTCAGGGCCGAAGCGGAAGTCCAGGGTCGTGAAGTACCGCTCCAGCACCTCCGAGTCGAAGGCCTCCCAGCGCGCCGCCTGCTCCGCGACCTTGGTGACCTCCTCCAGGGAGAGGTCCCGCGAGGCCAGAAACGCCTCGTGGACCTTGCCCACCCGGTCGGGTTCGGCCGCCAGGTAGTCCTTGCGAGCCGCCCAGATCGCGAAGACGAACGGCAGCCCGGTCCATTCCTTCCACATCTGCCCCAGGTCGTGGACCTGAAGGCCGAGCCGGGGCGCGTCGTGCAGGTTGGCGCGCAGCGCGGCGTCGCCGATCAGCACGGCGGCGTCCGCCTCCTGCATCATCAGGCCGAGGTCCGGCGGGCAGGTGTAGTAGTCCGGGCTGACCCCGTACCGCTCGGCGAGCAGCAGCTGGGCCAGGCGGACGGAGGTGCGCGAGGTCGAGCCGAGGGCCACCCGGGCCCGGTCGAGCTGGTCCAGCGGCACCTGCGACACGATCACGCACGACATGACGGGCCCGTCGCAGCCCACCGCGATGTCGGGAAAGGCGACCAGGTCGTCGGCGTTGCGCAGGTACTCGACCAGCGTGACGGGGCCGATGTCCAGATCGCCCCTGATCAGCTGCTCACTGAGCTTCTCCGGGGTGTCCTTCGAGAGCTCCAGGTCGAGCAGGGTCCCGGTGCGTGCCAGCCCCCAGTACAGGGGAAGGCAGTTCAGGAACTGGATGTGGCCGACGCGCGGCCGGCTGCGACGGTCGTCGCCTGCGACGGTTGAGACGGTTGAATTGTCCACATCGCGAGGCTAGACCCGTGGAGCGACCGGGACGGCACCGGGGGCGCGGGGCGCACCCGATCCCACTCCCGGGAGCACCCGCAGTGCGCTCGCGGAGTTCCCGGAGCCCTCGCCCGGAGCCCTCACCCGGGTCCCGGAGGCCCCCTCCGTAACCCGGAAGTCGACTCCACGACACCCTCCCGTACGCCCACTTCGTCAGCTCATCAGCACGGCAATCAAACATCCGAGTGAAGTGATCTTTCCCTCTACCCTTCGATACACGCTGCGTGCTAGGCTCGACGCAAGTTGCAGTTTGGTTTCCCTTGCAGTACAGAGCCTGCGGAGCATGTAACCCGCAGGCTTTTGTAGTTTTCAGACTTCTTTGCAGGTTCTGGAGCAGGGCAACCCTTTGGCCCAAGGAGGGCTTATGGCTACCGGAACCGTCAAGTGGTTCAACGCTGAAAAGGGCTTCGGCTTCATCGCCCAGGACGGCGGCGGCCCGGATGTCTTCGTCCACTACTCCGCGATCAACGCGTCCGGGTTCCGCTCCCTCGAGGAGAACCAGGTCGTGAACTTCGACGTCACTCAGGGACCCAAGGGTCCGCAGGCTGAGAACGTCACCCCGGCCTAGTTGCCCGGGTCGGCCGATCGCGGCCGGCTAGTAGTACCCAAGGAGCCCCGCTCCTCCGCTTCGGCGGGGAACGGGGCTCCTGCCTTTTCCTCTCCCTTTCCCCGTTCCGCTCCCCCTCTTCCCTTCCCGCTTTTCCTCGCGATGCCGGGCCCCGGGCGGCGGCGCTTGACCTTGACACCGTGTGAAGCGGTGGGCTTGGACACATCATGTTCACCATCGGAGACTTCGCCAGATACGGACGGGTGTCGGCCCGGATGCTGCGTCACTACGACGCCATCGGACTGCTGCACCCCGACCGCACCGACCCCGACACCGGCTACCGCTTCTACGGAGCCGCCCAGCTCGCCCGCCTCAACCGCGTCATCGCCCTGAAGGATCTCGGCTTCACGCTCCAGCAGGTGCAGGCCATCCTCGACGAGCAGGTCGGGCCGGAGGAGCTGCGCGGGATGCTGCGGCTGCGCCGGGCGGAGCTGGAGGAGGCCATGCGGGCGGCGGCGGCACGGCTGACGCAGATCGAGGCGAGGCTCCGGTCGATCGAGAGCGAGGGAAGCATGTCCGTGAACGATGTGGTCATCAAGAAGGTTGCCGCAGTACGGGTCGCCGAACTGACCGGCACCGCGGCCGGTTACGAGCCGGAGGACATCACTTTGGTGATCGGGCCGCTGTACGACCGGCTGTTCCCGCTGCTGGGAGCGGCGGGCGTCACTCCCGACGGCCCCGGGATCGCGTACTACGAGGACGCCCCGGAGGGCGGCGGGGCGGTCGTCGTCCACGCGGGGGTCACGGTGTCCGCGCCGGTGGGCCCGGTGGGCGACACCGGGATCACGGTGGTCGAACTGCCCCCGTTCGAGGCGGCGACCATCGTCCACCGGGGTTCGATGGACGGCGTGCTGTCGACGTCCCAGACCCTGGCCCGCTGGATCGACGCCAGCGGCTACCGGTCCGCGGGATACGCCCGGGAGGTCAGCCTGGAATGCCCCGAGGACCGGGACAAGTGGGTGACGGAGCTCCAGGAGCCGGTCATCGAGGTCTAGGGCCTCTCGTTTGGATCATGCCGGGCTCGCGTGCCCCGGTGCCTGATCCGGCCTGATCCAAACGAAAGACCCTAGGCCCCTCCGGACACTCGTAGCCGGAAAAGAACGTGACACTCGATACCTGAGGTGTCACGTTCTTTTCCACCTCCCAGGCCCGGTCGGCCTAGTGTCCTCCGCCGGGCCCCGCCCACAGCCCGTCGTCCGTCAGCCCCAGCAGGTCGATCGCGTTGCGGCGCACGATCCGGTCCACCACATCGGCGTCCAGATGCCCCATCTGCGCCTCGCCGACCTCTCGCGACTTGGGCCAGGTGGAGTCGGAGTGCGGGTAGTCGGTCTCGTACAGGACATTCCCCACACCGATCGAGTCCAGGTTCTTCAGCCCGAAGGCGTCGTCGAAGAAGCAGCCGAAGACATGCTCGGCGAACAGCTCCGACGGCGGGCGGTGGACCTTGTCGGCGACGCCGCCCCAGGCCCGGTTCTCCTCCCAGACCACGTCGGCGCGTTCCAGGATGTACGGGATCCAGCCGATCTGCCCCTCCGCATACATGATCCGGAGGTTCGGGAACCTTTCGAACTTGCCGCTCATCAGCCAGTCGACCATCGAGAAGCAGCAGTTGGCGAAGGTGATGGTGGAACCGACGGCGGGCGGTGCGTCCGCCGAGGTGGACGGCATCTTCGAGGACGAGCCGATGTGCATCGCGATCACCGTCCCGGTCTCGTCACAGGCCTGCAGGAACGGATCCCACTCGTCCGTGTGAATCGACGGCAGTCCGAGGTGCGGGGGTATCTCGGAGAACGCCACCGCGCGCACCCCGCGCGCCGCGTTGCGCCGGACCTCGGCCGCGGCCAGCTCCGCGTCCCAGAGCGGGATCAGGGTGAGCGGGATGAGCCGGCCCCGCGCCTCGGGCCCGCACCACTCCTCGACCATCCAGTCGTTGTACGCGCGCACCCCGAGCAGCCCCAGCTCGCGATCCTTCGCTTCGGTGAAGGTCTGGCCGCAGAATCGCGGGAAGGTGGGGAAACAGAGCGCGGACTGGACGTGGTTGACGTCCATGTCGGCGAGCCGCTCGGGGACCGAGAACGAACCCGGGCGCATCTGCTCGTAGGTGATGATCTCCAGCTTGATCTCGTCCCGGTCGTAGCCGACCGCGGTGTCGAGCCGGGTGAGCGGGCGGTGCAGGTCCTCGTACACCCACCAGTCGCCGATCGGCCCGTCGTCACCCTTCGCACCCATCACGGGAGCGAACTTCCCGCCCATGAAGGTCATTTCCTTGAGCGGTGCGCGGACGATCCGCGGGCCGCGGTCGAGGTACTTGGACGGGAGCCGGTCCCGCCAGACATGAGCGGGCTCCACCGTGTGGTCGTCCACCGAGATGATCTTCGGGAAGGTCTCCATGCACACCACCGTAGCGTCGATCTGACGAACCGTCAGCTATCCGGACCCGACCCCGTTCGGTATTCGTTGTCGAGGGCTTGTGCAGAGCATCACCCACTGCTGACGTGCCACCCAAGACAAGGCAGACTGTTGAGCGCGATACCAGCGGTACCGAGCAATCCGGATCCACCCGCCCCGGACCGGCACACGGACGGGCAATCCGGGCGGACAGCATCAAGCACGATGGGCAGCACAGGCGGGGCGAGCAGGGCAGGGGGCAGCAATGGACCATGACACCGGGCCACACGTGCGTGTTCCGGAGCAGCGTGCTCCACAACAGCGGTCGGCGGGCGGCGTCGATCTGCGCTTCTCCGTGCTCGGTCCCGTGCGGGCATGGCGGGACGGCGAAGCCCTGTCGTCCGGTTCGCCGCAGCAGCGCGCGCTGCTGGCGGCGCTCCTGCTGCGCGGCGGCCGCACGGCCACCGCCTCGGAGCTCATCGACGCCATCTGGGGCGACGAACCGCCCTCCCAGGCGCTCGCCACCATACGTACGTACGCCTCCCGGCTCCGCAAGGTCCTCGACCCGCAGACACTGGCCAGCGATGCCGGCGGGTACGCGATCCGGACCGGCCGCGACGCCCTCGACGTGACGGTGGCCCAGGAGCTGGCGGCCGACGCGGACAAGGCCCGTGCGTCCGGCGACCGCTACCAGGCCCGGGCCCTGCTCGGGAAGGCGCTCGGGCTGTGGGACGGCGAGGCGCTGGCCTCCGTGCCCGGACCGTACGCCGAGAACCAGCGCACCCGCCTGGAGGAGTGGCGGCTCCAGCTCACCGAGACCCGCCTCGACCTGGACCTGGAGGTCGGCTGCCACGCGGAGGCGGTCTCCGAGCTGACCGCGCTCACGGCCGCGCACCCGCTGCGGGAGCGGCTGCGCGAGCTCCTGATGATCGCCCTGTACCGCAGCGGCCGCCAGGCCGAGGCGCTGGCCGTCTACGCCGACACCCGCCGGCTGCTCGCCGACGAACTGGGCGTCGACCCGCGTCCCGCGCTCGCCCAGCTCCAGCAGCGCATCCTGCAGGCCGACGAGGAACTCGCCCGCCCCGCGGACGAACCGGCTCCCGCCCCGGCCCCGGTGCGCCCCGCCCAGCTCCCGGCCACCGTCCCGGACTTCACCGGCCGCACCTCCTTCGTACGCGAACTGGGCGACCGGCTGGCGACCGCCGAGGGTTCGGTGATGGCCGTCTCGGCGCTGGCCGGCATCGGCGGCGTCGGCAAGACCACCCTCGCCGTGCACGTCGCCCACCAGGCGCGCCAGCACTTCCCGGACGGCCAGCTGTACGTGGACCTCCAGGGCGCGGGCGCACGGGCGGCGGAGCCGGAGACGGTCCTCGGTGCGTTCCTGCGCGCCCTGGGCACGGCGGACTCGGCGATCCCCGACTCCCTGGACGAGCGCGCCGCGCTGTACCGGTCCACGCTCGACGGCCGCCGCATCCTGGTTCTCCTCGACAATGCCCACGACGCGGCCCAGATCCGCCCCCTCCTCCCCGGCACCGCGGGCTGCGCGGCCCTGGTCACCAGCCGTGTCCGCATGGTCGACCTGGCCGGCGCCCACCTCGTCGACCTGGACGTGATGTCCCCCGAGGAGGCGCTCCAGCTCTTCACCCGCATCGTGGGCGAGGAGCGGATCGACTCCGAGCGCGAGGCAGCCCTCGACGTGGTCGCCGCCTGCGGTTTCCTCCCGCTGGCCATCCGCATCGCCGCCTCCCGCCTGGCCGCCCGCCGCACCTGGACAGTCTCCGTCCTGGCCGCCAAGCTCGCCGACGAACGCCGCCGCCTCGACGAACTCCAGGCCGGCGACCTCGCGGTGAAGGCCACCTTCGAACTCGGCTACGGCCAGCTGGAACCCGCCCAGGCCCGCGCCTTCCGCCTCCTCGGGCTGGCGGACGGCCCCGACATCTCCCTGGCCGCCGCGGCGGCCCTGCTGAACCTGGACGTGCACGCCGCGGAGGACCTCCTGGAGGCCCTGGTCGACACCAGCCTCGTGGAGTCCGCGGCTCCCGGCCGGTACCGCTACCACGATCTGGTGCGCCTCTACGCGCGTTCTTGCGCGGAGCGCGGCGAAGAGCCCCTGGAGGAACGGGAGTCGGCGCTGTCGCGGCTGCTGGACTTCTATCTGGCGACGGCGGCGGGGGTGTACGCGCTGGAGCGGCCGGGGGACCGAGCCGTCGCCCACCTGGTGGCCACCGAGCACCCGGGGCTCGAATTCACCGACGGGCACGAGGCGGTGGACTGGCTGTACAGCGAGGCCGATTCACTGCTTGCCTGCGCCCATCAGAGCGCGTCGAGCGGAATGCTGCAGCGTGCCGTCGACCTGCTCTGCGCGGCGAAGGACCTTGCCGAGTCGGGCGCGAACTCCCGCCAGTACGAGACGACCGGCGTGGCTCTCCGTAACGCGGCGATGGCTGCCGCAGAACCCCGTGCCGAGGCACGGGCCCGTGCCTCGCTGTCCACCGTGTATCTCGTCTCCGGCCGTTTCGAGCTGGCCGACGAGGAAGCGCGGCACGCCATGGATCTGGCAATGAGCACCAAGGACCCGATCCCCGCGTGCTGGGCACCCAACGACCGCGGCATCATCGCGTTCTACCAGGGAAGGCACGAAGCGGGCGAGAAGTTCCTGCAGGAGGCCATAGACAACTACCGCGCGGACGGAAACCTGGTGGGCGAGGCATCCGCGCTGTGCAATCTCTCCCGTATCCACGTGAACATGGACCGCACGGCCAGCGCGGTCGAGCTCGCCCAGCAGGGCACGGCCATCTTCGACGGAATGGGACTCAGCCTCCGCACCGCCAACGGCCGATTCGCGCTGGGCATCGCGCTCACTCAGGCCGGAAGGCCGGCCGAGGCACTGAAGGAGCTCGACGAGGCGCTGCGCGTGTTCCAGGGCAATCGCCAACGGCTCTGGGAGGGCTCGACCCATTTCCGGATGGCGGAGGCGCACCTGGCCGACGAGCGCCCGGCGCGGGCAGCCCAGCACGCGGAGCAGGCGCTGGCCCTGCGTGTCATCGGAGGCGAATGGATGCGGGGCAACGTTCTGATCACTCTGGGACACGCCCTCGAACGCCTGGGCCAGATCGACCGGGCGCATGCATGCTGGACCGAAGCACTGGCCATCCACGAACAGTTCGGGGCTGCCGAGGCCGACAAGGTCCGGGTCCTCCTCACCCCGGTCAGCGCTGCCTGAGAGGCCGGAACCGGCAGAGAACCGGCGGCGTTCATCGAACGTTTATCGCCACTCGGCAGTCTTAAGCCCATCGACCCGTCGTGTCGGGGGGCAGACGGGTCGCACGGGGGACCACACCGCTAGGGTGAACGGCCCTGATATGCCCGTCCGGCAGCCCACGGGGGAGCAGCCGGACGGGCATCGCCGACCACGCAAGCAAGAACTTTGGGAGTTGACAGGCATGAGCGACGCACTGAAGCCGAAGACCGGTGCCGCGACCACGCAGGAGAACCACGCCGGCAGCCCGGGCAGCGGTGGCAGCTCCGTCAAGCCGCTGGAGAACCACGCCGGCAGCGTGAGCGAGGACATCACGACTCTGGAGAACCACGCCGGCAGCACGCCGAAGGACGTCCTCAAGACGCAGGAGAACCACGCGGGTTCCGAGACAGCCTGAACCTCACTCGACGGGGGAGCGGCCGCGGCGGCGCGGAGGGGGAGCCGTCGCGGCCGCCGTACGTCCGGGGGACGCACGACCGCAATACGGGGACGCACGACCGCAATACGGGGTCGCACAACAGAGGGGCACGAGCCACCGGCTCGTGCCCCTCTGCGCGTCCCGCCGGTAGGCCTCGATCAAGGTCATGGAACTGGTCACCGCACGAAGGCCGGAGCGATGGGCATCCTTGAGGCGGGCCTTCATCTCGGGGTTTCCGAGTGCGGCCCGGGAAAGACCTTCGCAGTCCAGCACATAGAAGACGTCAGACATCAGGCCGCACTCCGGCGCGCGTCCACGCCTGACTCCTGTTCGTCGAACCGTTGCTCGATCTCACGCCGCCCGGCCTCGGCCGCAGCCAGATCCGCCTGCGGTCGCGGCGAGGTGCGGCACCGGGGCACGCGGGCCCTGATCCAAACGAGAGGCCCTAGCTAGGTCACCGGGCCGTACTCACCCTCCAGCTGCCCCACCAGCGCCCCCAGCCGGTCGCGCTCGCGCTGACTCGCGTGACATACGCGCTGAACGCACCGGGGCCGACCACGCTGCGGATCTCCTCCGGGAGCTCCTCCGGCAGCGTGACGGTGTACTTCTTGGTTGCCATGCCAGTCACCATGCTTCCGGGCATGCCCGCATGGCGACCCACTTCACTCCATGCGGTGATCACATCACCTCATGGAGTGACCGCGCCGGCGCACCCCACCCCGTCAGTCCCCCACCCGCCCCCGCAGCTCCCCCTTCACCACCTTGCCGCTCGCGTTGCGCGGCAGTTCGGGCACGAACTCCACCGTCCTGGGGACCTTGTAGTTCGCCATCTCGCGGCGGGACCAGGCGATCAGGTCGTCGGCGGTCGCCGTCGCTCCGGGGCGGCGCACCACGTAGGCCCTGCCGACCTCGCCGAGGCGGGGGTCGGGGACACCGATGACCGCCACGTCGGCCACGTCCGGGTGCAGGCCCAGGAGTTGCTCTATCTCGGCCGGGTAAGCGTTGAAGCCGCCGACTATGAACATGTCCTTGATCCGGTCGGTGATCCGGAGGTTGCCCGCCTCGTCGAGGACGCCCACGTCGCCGGTGTGGAGCCAGCCGTCGGAGGTGATCGAGGCGGCCGTGGTCTCCGGGTCCTCGAAGTAGCCCTGCATCACGTTGAAGCCGCGGACCAGGACCTCGCCGGGGGTACCGGGATCGGCCAGTACGCGGATCTCGGTGTCCGGGATCGCGCGGCCGGACGTCGAGGCGATCGTCCCGGCCGGGTCGCCGCGGCGGCACATCGTGACGATGCCGCTCGCCTCGGAGAGGCCGTACGCGGTGAGGACCGTGGCGATGCCGAGCTCCGTGCGCAGGCGTTCCACCAGTTTCAGCGGGACCACCGCCGCGCCCGTCACCACCAGGCGGAGGGCGGAGAGGTCGTGGGCGGCGCGCGCGGGGTGGTCCAGCAGGGACTGGTGGAGGGTGGGCGGGCCGGGCAGGACCGAGATGCGTTCGGCGGCGATGTTGGCCAGGGCCGTGTCCACGTTGAAGACCGGTTGCGGGACCATGGTCGCGCCCCGCATCAGACACGCGATGATGCCCGCCTTGTAGCCGAAGGTGTGGAAGAAGGGGTTCACGATCAGATAGCGGTCGCCCTCGCGCAGATCCGCCAGTTCGCTCCAGATCGCGTAGCAGCGCAGGGTCTGGGCATGGGTGATGACCGCGCCCTTGGGCCGGCCCGTGGTGCCCGAGGTGTAGATGATGTCGGAGGGGTCCGAGGAGGCGATCGCGTCGGCCCGGGTGCGCACTTCGGCCCCGGACACCTCCTCCCCCGCCGCCAGGAAGTCCTTCCAGGTGACGTAGTCGTCGGGGGCGGAGTCGGCGAGCACCACCACGCGTTCCAGGTGCGGGAGCCGCACGTCCGCCCGGCGCAGCGACGCCACGTACGAGGTGCCGAGGAAGGTGCCCGTGACGAAGAGGAGCTTCGCCCGGCTGCGTTGCAGGATGTACGCCGCTTCGGTGCCCTTGAAGCGGGTGTTGAGGGGAACGAGGACCGCGCCGACCGTCACCGCCCCCAGCGCGGAGACGATCCAGTCCAGGGTGTTCGGGGCCCAGACCGCGACCCGGTCCCCCGGTTCCACGCCCGAGGCCATGCACGCGGCGGCGGCCCGCTCCACGCGGTCGCCGAGTTCGGCGTACGAGACCCGGGTGCGGCCCTCGACGACCGCCTCCCGGTCCCCGTACCGTCGCGCCGCCGCCCGGATCAGCCTCGGGATGCTGCCCCACTCCTCGTCACCGCGCATCGTTCGCCCTCCTGACGCAGTAGCTGACTATCCGTCAGATTAGCTGTAGCCTCAGCCGCTGTCAGCAGTCATGACGGCCTGGGAGGTGGCGGTGACGGCACTCAAGGACGCGACGGCGATAGCCGGCATAGGACAGACGGCCTTCGCGAAACAACTGCCGGAGTCCGAGAAGACCTTGGCCTGCCGGGCCATCGTCGCGGCGCTCGACGACGCGGGCATCGCCCCGTCGGAGGTGGACGGATTCGCCTCGTACACGATGGAGGAGACCGACGAGGTGGAGGTCGCCAAGGCCATCGGGGCCGGTGACGTCACCTTCTTCAGCAAGGTGGGGTACGGGGGCGGCGGCTCCTGCGCGACGATCGCGCATCTCGCCGCCGCCGTGGCGACCGGGCAGGCGAGCGTCGGTGTCGCCTGGCGGTCACGGAAGCGGGGGTCGGGGCCCCGGCCCTGGAAGAACACCGCCGTGCAGCTGCCCACCCCCGCCCAGTGGACCCGCCCGTACGGGCTGCTGCGGCCGGCCGACGAGATCGGGATGCTGGCGCGGCGGTACATGCACGAGTACGGGGCGACCCGCGACCACCTCTTCAACGTCGCCCTCGCCTGCCGCAACCGCGCCAACCAGAACCCGGACGCGGTGATGTACGAGCGGCCGCTGACCCGCGACATGTATATGACCTCGCGCTGGATCAGCGAGCCGCTCTGCCTCTTCGACAACTGCCTGGAGACGGACGGGGCGCTGGCCTGCGTCATCGTCTCCGCCGAGCGCGCCCGCGACTGCCGGCAGAAGCCCGTCTACATCCACTCCGTCGCCCAGGGACTGCCCGCCCAGCACCACGGAATGGTCAACTACTGGAACGACGACCCGCTCACCGGACCCGCCTGGACGGCCGCCCGGCAGCTGTGGAAGCAGGCCGACTTCGGCCCGGACGACGTGGATGTCGCGCAGATCTACGACGCGTTCACCCCGCTCATCCCGCTCTCCCTGGAGGGCTACGGCTTCTGCGGACGCGGTGAGGGCGCCGCGTTCACCGAGGGCGGGGCGCTGGAGAGCGGCGGGCGGCTGCCCATCAACACCGGGGGCGGCGGACTCAGCGAGGGGTACGTGCACGGCTTCAACCTGATCAACGAGGGCGTCAAGCAGCTGCGCGGCGTCTCCACCGCCCAGGTCCCGGACGCCGGGACGTGCCTCGTCACCGCCGGGGAGGGTGTCCCCACATCCGCCGTACTGCTGAGGAGCTGAGGGAGTTGACCGGGATGGATGGACTGCTGCTGCCCGTCGTGGACGAGGACGGCGCCCCCTTCTGGGAGTACGCGGCCCGCGGTGAACTCCGCGTCCAGGCGTGCGCCGCCCCTCGGTGCGGGCGGCTCCGCTTTCCGCCGCGGCCGTGCTGCCCGCACTGCCAGTCGTTCGAGAGCGAGTGGCAGCCGATGAGCGGCCGCGGCCGCATCTGGTCCTACGTACTGCCGCATCCGCCGCTGCTGCCCGCGTACGCCGCGCAGGCCCCGTACAACGCTGTCGTGGTCGAGCTGGCGGACGCCCCGCAGATCAGGCTGGTCGGGAACGTGGTGAGCGGCCCGGACGCCCCGCTGGACTCGGTCGATCCGGAGCGGCTGCGGATCGGTGCGCCGGTGCGGGCGGTGTTCTGCCCGGCAGATTCCGGGGTCACGCTGGTGCGCTGGCAGCTGGAGAGGTAGGGGCGGATGACGCTGCGTACGGAGACGGACAAGGAGACCGGGGTCGCGCTCGTCACCCTCGACCGGCCCGCGAAGCACAACGCGATCGACCTGGCGACGGCCGCCGAACTGGCGGCCGCCTGGCGGGCGTTCCGCTTCGACGACGGAGTGCGGGCCGTGGTCCTCACCGGTGCGGGCGGTCGGGCCTTCTGCACCGGGATCGACCGGGGCGTGGATGTGCCGCAGCCCTCGTCCCCGTACACGATCGACGATCCGCTGCTCGCGATCGGGCCGAAGGCTAACGACCTGTGGAAGCCGGTGATCGCGGCCGTGGAGGGGATGGCCTGCGGTGGGGCGTTCTATCTGCTGGGCGAGGCGGAGTTCGTGATCGCGTCCGAGGAGGCGACGTTCTTCGACCCGCACACCACGTACGGCATGGTCAGCGCGTTCGAGGCGATCTCGATGGCACAGCGGATGCCGTTCGGCGAGGTGGCCCGGATGTCGCTGATGGGGACGGCGGAACGGGTCTCGGCCCGCCGCGCGTACGAGACCGGTCTGGTCAGCGAGTTGACGGCGCCCGGCGGCGCGGTGGACGCGGCGCTGCGGGCGGCGGGCGTGATCGCCTCGTACCCGACCCGGGCGGTACAGGGGACGGTACGGGCGGTGTGGTCGGCGCGGGAGGCGGCCAGGGCGCAGGCCATGGCCCACGCCCCGCACCTCGTCGCACTCGGCAATCTGCCGCCGGAGCGGCAGGCCGAGCTGTTCCGGGGGCGGGGCGCGGGCGAATTCCGGACGCGCTGACGGGCCGGCCGGTGGCTCAGTGGCTCAGCTCGGATCAGTAGCTCAGCTCGGATCAGCTCAGTAGCTGAGCTCGGCATCCACGCGGCAGGTATTCACCTTGGAGACCTTGCGCGGGTTGTCCATCCGCACGGAGATGGTCTTGGTCTCGCCGCCCTCGGCCTCCACGGTCGCGTCACCGGTGTCGACGGTGTTGCCGACCGCGTCGAGGAAGGTCACGTCGACCTCGTAGGTGTGGGAGCCGGTGGCACCGGCGTCGGCGGTGAGCCTGACGGTGGAGGCGGTGACGGCCTTGCGCTTGCCCTTGCGGGGCTGGGCGCAGCGGGTGACATACGCCTCGGGCTCGTCGGACGCCGTGGCGGTCGGGGTCGGCGTGCCGTAGTCGGTGCCTCCGGACGAGCTGCTCGACGAGTCGTAGTCGTCATCGTCGTAGTCACTGCTGTGGTAACCGTTGTTGCTCTTCTTGGAGTTGGAGCAGCCGCCGCCACTGCTGCTCGACCCCTTGCTCTTGCCGCTGCCGCCGCCGTGGCTGGAGGTCGAGAAACCGGTGAGTGCGAGTACCACCACGACCAGCACCGCGGAAAGCTTTATGTGCTGCCGCATCATCGATGCAGCCCCCCTTGTGTTGTTGTCCGTCTCTGCAGTTGTCGAACGACCGTGCGTCACGCTAGCGCAGGTGGCGAGCGTGAGGGGCCCGGCGTAGCGTCGAGCCGAGAGCGGTGCAGAGCTGTGACGCCGGTCCGCGCACGCGCAGGAGGCCGATGATGATCCGCAACGTCCTCGGCTCGGTCCTCGCTCTCGCCGGAGCGGCGGCCGCCGTGCTGAGCCCCTTCCGTGACTGGTACGACGGTCGTCTCGGGCGTCACTACCGGATCGCGGAGCTGTTCACCGGAATCACCGCGGCCCGGCCCGGACCACTGGACTCGGTCCTGCTCGCGTTCCTCTTCGCCGCCCTGCTGACGGTGGCCGGTGTGGTGTTGCGGTCGCGGCTGCTGGTGGCGGCGGCGGGTGTGGTGGTGCTCGGGTTCACCGTGCTGTGGATGGTGCGCCAGGGGGGGTCGGTGGGCAGTCTGGCGATCGCGGGGGACGGATCCGGGCTGGGGTGGGGTGTGGCCGGGGCGGCGGCGGGCGGGGCGCTGATGCTGTTGGGTTCGGTGGTGATGCCGGGGCGGCGCGGTGGCGGACGCCGGTCCGCCCGCAAGGGACGCGACCAGCCGTACACGGCGCCCGGCTCGGAGCACCCGGACACCTGGCCGCCCACGCAGGAGCCGGGGCCGTCCGTGCAGACGAGCACCCTGCCGGAGCCCGAGCCCGAGCTGTACACGGGTCCGGACCCGGCGAGCCGGGGCACGGATGACCGGCGCCGCCCGGCCCCGGACGACGGGGACGTGGCCCCGGACCAGCACGACACCGCCCCGCATCCCGTCGCGCCGGACGAGGGCCCTGATGCAGATGGGCGCCCGCACGGCTGAGGCCCTCCGCGCCCGGGGTTCCGTCCTCAAACGCCGGACGGGCTGGATTTCGCCGCGCTACGCCCTGGCCCGGCTGCCCGTGCCCGTTCCCTTCAGCGCGTCCAGCGCGTACACGCAGCGGTCCTTGCTGCACGCGTACACGACACCGCCCTGCGCCACCGGCGAGCCCGTGATCTCGCCGCCGGTCGCCAGCTTCCAGCGGAGCTGCCCGCCCGCCGCGTCCAGGGTGTACAGGACGTGGTCGGCGGAGCCGAAGTGGACCCGGCCGTCGGCGACCACCGGGGCGCCCACCACCTCGCCACCCGCCGCGAACCGCCACTTCGGGGTGCCGGTGACCGCGTCGAGCGTGTACAGCGCGCTGCCGCTGCCGACATGGACGTTCCCGGCCGTCACCAGCACCGGTTCGATCGACTGGCGGGCCTCCGTGGCGATGCGCCAGCGGTCCTTGCCGGTCGAGGCGTCGAGTGCGTACACCGTGCCGAGGTAGTCGGCGAGGTACACCCCGCCGCCGGTGACGGCGGGGCCCGGCGCGAACGCGGGCGGGGAGAGGAAGACCGCGGGCGACTCGAAGTGCCAGCGCACATGACCGGACACGGTGTCCACGGCGAGGACCCGGGCCCCCGCGCTGACGTAGACGAAGCCGTCCGGCGCCGCGGTCACCCGGACCGGCACCCCGCCGCACGAGGCCGCGTCGCCGATGGGGTACGACCAGCGCTCGATGCCGGTACGGGCGTCGACGGCGCGCAGCCGGGCGTCCTGCCAGAGGTAGACCGTGCCGTCGTGGACCGCGGGCCCGGCCTCCGCCGTCTCGAAGTCGGTCTGCACGCCGCTGCTCTCCCACAGCTTCTCGCCCGTGGACGCCTCCCACGCCTGGACGCCGCCGCCCCGGGTGCCGGTGACGACGGTGCCGCGGTCGGCCTTGAGGGAGTACACCCATGCCTCCGTCTGCAGGCGCCACCGCTCGGCGCCGGTGGTCGCGTCCAGGGCGTACAGGGACGGTCCGTCGGAGGCGTGGATCCGGCCGCCCTCGACGGCCATCACCCAGGCCACGTCGCGGGTCTTGAACTGGCGCCGCCCGTTGCCGACGTCCAGGGCGTGCACCTCGAACGACGTGACGTAGAGGAGGTCCCCGGCGACGACGGGTGTCCCCCAGACGTCGTTGGACATCCGGAACCGCCAGGGCCGCCAGCGGTCCGGGCCGGGCGGCGGCTCCGGCGGATGCGCGGGACCGGGCACCGGCGCGGCCGGGGCGGAACCGTTCACTCCGGCGGGCGGGCGCACCCAGCCGGTCGCGGGGCCCGCGTCCGCGGTGGCCGTGGCGGTGGCCCGTACGTCGTGGGCCCGCGGGCCGGGGCCGATCGGCACCTTCGCGCCGGGCAGCCGCACCGGACCGCCCGCGTCGGGCGCGGGCACCGGGTCGGGGGCCTGGGGACGCGGGTCGGGGGCCTGCGGGCGCGGGTCGGTGTTGCCGTGCCGGCCGGGGTCGATGCCCGGGGGCGGCCCGGGCGGCGGGCCCGGGGGCGGCACCGGGCCGGGGCCCACGGGCCTGCGGCCACCGCGGCGCTGTTCGATCATCGCCGTGGCGGAGGTCGGCAGCCAGGCCGAGGCCGTACCGCTGTCGTCGCCGCCGGAGGCGAAGAGGTGCGGGGCGAGCTGGGCCTGGAGGTCGGCGGGGGTGGGCCGCAGTCCGGCGTCCATCTGCATGCAGGACTCGATCAGCGGCCGCAGTTCGCCGGGCAGGCCCTCCAGGTCGGGGCCCTCGCGCAGCAGCATGAAGACCGTCTCGACGGGGTTGGCACCGTGGAAGGGCGCGTGGCCGGTGGCGGCGAAGACCAGGGTGGAGCCGAGCGAGAAGATGTCGCTGGCGCCGGTGACACTGCGGGAGTCCCGGGCCTGTTCCGGCGACATGTAGGCGGGCGTGCCCACGGCGACGTTGGTCATGGTCAGCCGGGTATTGGAGACCCCGGACGCGATCCCGAAGTCGATCACCCGGGGGCCGTCCTCGACGACGAGCACGTTCGACGGCTTCATGTCGCGGTGGACCAGCCCCGCGCCGTGGATCGACTGGAGCGCCTCGGCGATACCGGCGGCCAGCCAGCGCACCGCCTGGGCGGGCATGGGCCCGCACTCGCTCACTATCTCTTCCAGCGAGGGGGCGGGCACGTAGGCGGTCGCCAGCCACGGCACGGCCGCGCGCGGGTCCGCGTCGACCACTGCCGCCGTGTAGAAGCCGCTGACGGCGCGGGCGGCCTCCACCTCGCGCGTGAACCGGACCCGGAACAGCTGGTCCTCGGCGAGCTCCGTACGGACCGTCTTGATCGCCACGCGCCGGCCCGAAGCCGAGCGGGCGAGATAGACCAGCCCCATGCCGCCGGCACCGAGCCGTCCCAGCACCTCGAACGGGCCGATCCGCCTCGGGTCGTGCTGCGTCAGCTGCTCCACCACTTGCCCTGCCACCTCCCCGTACGAGCCTCAGGAACAGAAGCCCGCGAAAACCCGCCCTGTACGGCGTCTCACCACTGGGCACCACCCGGCGGTGCGCACCCCCGATTCTTCCTGGCTGAGGCTCTGGTTGCGAACCCGGGGGCGGATCGGGGTGTCACAGCTCACTCTGCCCCGTTCTCGGACACAGGGGGCTGAAGTACGGCGAAGACGGCGCCCTGATCGTCCTGGAGGACGGCCATCCGCCCGTACGGGATGTCGAAGGGCGGCGCGGAGATGCGGCCACCGAGGCGTACGGCGTTCCCGGCGGTGCGGTTGCAGTCCTCGACGGCGAAGTAGCTGAGGAAGTAGCTGGGCATCTCCGCCGGAAACGCGTCGGTGATGACGCTGCGGCCGCCGACCGCGGTGTCCGGACCGGGCTCGGTGCCCGCCGGGGACCACATGCGGAAGGCGGGGGCGGGCGCGGGCGCGGGGGTGGGGGTGGATGCGGGGGCGGGGGCGCGCGCGGGTACGGCCGTGCCGGAGTCGTCGGGTCCCGCGCCGGAGTCGTCAAGGCCGGAGTCGTCGATGTCGGTGCCCTGGAAGCCGAAGACCTTCTCGTAGAAGGCGTCCACCCGGTCCTTCTGCCGGGTGTGGACCTCGGTCCAGCAGAAGGAGCCGGGTTCGTTCTGCTTCTGGAATCCCTCGCGGTCACCGGCCTGCCAGAGTCCGAATACCGCTCCGCCGGGATCGGCCGCCTGGGCGAGCACCCCGGCCCGGCCGGCCCGGACCGGCTCGGTGATCACCTGGCCGCCCGCCTCCCTGATCCGGGCGACGGACGCGACGATGTCGTCGGTGGCGAAGTAGATCCCCCAGGCGGTGGGCATCCGGCCGTCCTGCTTGGCGGCGAGCGCGGCGACGAGCTTCCCACCGCTGTAGGCGTCCGCGTACGGCCCTTCACCGGCCCGGAAGGTCCAGCCGAACAGCTCACCGTAGAAGCGCTTGCCCGCTTCCAGATCGGGCAGCTGCGCATCCACCCAGCACGGCGCGGATCGCGCGAATGCGGCCATGGGCCCGGGTCCTTCCGTGAGCCCGCTCGTTCACGGGTCGTGACAGTGATACTCGTCACAGCAAACGTAACCGCGGGTCGCGTGCGACGCGCCCCGGCCGCCCGCTTCGAACTCATTTTCGAAAGAAGAGTTCCATGCTCACGGCATCACGGAAAGTTATCCACGGAAGTTATCCACAGGCTGTTGATAAGACTTATCGCTCCGTGGTGCGCATACGTCGAAATCCGGCCACTCCCCCCACCGCGTCTGCGGTGATCCCCATTTGCAGTCGGCCGAATCGCGCTCCGATCACCCCTCGGTAAGCTGACGGCATGACAGGACAAGTGCGCACCGTCGACGGCCGCGTGGCCGGTCGACGCGGACAGGCGACGCGGCAGAAGCTGCTCGACTGCCTCAGCGAGATGCTCAGCTCCTCGCCGTACCGGGACGTCAAAGTCATCGACGTCGCCCGGAAGGCGGGGACTTCACCCGCGACCTTCTACCAGTACTTCCCGGATGTCGAGGGCGCCGTCCTCGAGATCGCCGAGGAAATGGCCAAGGAGGGCGCCGGGTTGACCGAACTGGTCGCCGGCCGCTCCTGGGTCGGCAAGGCCGGCTGGCAGACGGCCGAGGAACTCGTCGAAGGGTTCCTCGACTTCTGGCGGCATCACGACGCGATCCTGCGCGTGGTCGACCTCGGTGCGGCCGAGGGCGACAAGCGGTTCTACAAGATCCGCATGAAGATCCTGAACTCGGTCACCAACTCCCTCACCGATTCGGTGAAGGAGCTCCAGGCCAAGGGCAAGGTCGACAAGGAGGTCAGCGCCGCCGCGATGGCGGGCTCGCTGGTCGCGATGCTGGCCGCCGTCGCCTCGCACCAGAAGGGCTTCACGACCTGGGGCGTGAAGCAGGCCGAACTCAAGCCCAACCTCGCCCTGTTGGTGCATCTGGGCATCACCGGCAAGAAGCCCACGAGGTAGCACAGGCGCCGACGGCCCCTCCCGCACCGGGTTTCGCGCGGCCGTCCCGGGCGCCCCAGGTCCTGTCACACCGACGGCGGGCCACGCATGCGGTCCGCCGTCGGTGCACCCGGACCGTTCCCACGATGCCCGGACCTCTCGCCCCGCCACCCCAGCCCTCCCGGTCCCCCACCCCCCACCCCCCATCCCCCGGTCCCCCGGTCCCCCGGTGTCAGGACGCGGCGTCGTCGTCCCGCCCGCGCAGTCTGAAGAGGCGGATCTCCCGCTCCACCCGCGCCTGGTAAGTCGCGTACGGCGGCCAGAACTTCAGCGCCGCCCGCCACACCACTTCCCGCTCCTCGCCCTCCAGCAGCGTGGCGTGCACCGGAACGTCCCGGCCCTGCCAGTTGACGACCGCCTTGTCGGGACCGGCCAGCAGATTCGCGGTCCAGGCCGGGTGACCCGCACGGCCGAAGTTGCTGCCGACCAGGATCCAGCTCCGCTCCGTCCCCTTCTCCGGCATGCAGGCCAGCGGAGTGGTTCTGAGCTGTCCGCTCCGCGCCCCCGGCACCGTCAGGATCAGCCCCGGCAGCATCCGGGAGCTGAGCAGCACCTTGCCGCGCGTGAGCCGGTGCACCGTACGGTCCATGGCGGGCACGACATGCGGGGCGATCCGCGCGAACACGCGGGTCGAGGAGACCTTCTGGACCAGCCGGACACCGGGCGCCATCAGACCGCCACCCGCTCGGCCGGTGCGGCCGTGCCGGCCGTGCCGGTTGCGGCCGGTCCCGCGAACAGTCCGGCCTGCCGCGCCGCGTGGTCCCGGAGCCGGTGGACGGGGCCGAAGAGCAGTTCGTCGGCCGCGGCCCGTTTGAAGTACAGGTGCGCCTCGTGCTCCCAGGTGAAGCCGAGCCCGCCGTGCAGCTGGACGGCCTCGGCGGTGGCCGTCCGGAGCGCCTCCAGGGCCTGGGCCAGGGCGAGCCCCCCGGCTGCGGCCGGGTCCCAGGCCGCGTAGTACGCGGCGGAGCGGGCCGCCTGCACCTGTACGTAGAGATCCGCCAGGCGGTGCTTCACGGCCTGGAACGAGCCGATCGCCCGGCCGAACTGCTCGCGCGTCTTGACGTATTCGACCGTCCGCTCCAGCGCGCCGCTCGCCGCCCCCACCGCCTGGGCGGCCAGCAGCGCGGCGACGGACTGCCCGGCCGAGGCGAGTGCGCCGGTCACGTCGGCGGTGTCGTCGGCGCCGAGGAGTTCGGCCTCGGTGTCGCGGAGTTCGATCCGGGCCAGCGGGCGGGTCTCGTCGAGCGAGGTCCGGCGGACGCGGACGACCCCGGCCGCCGCGTCCGGACGGACCAGGAAGAGGAGCGTACGGCTGCGCGGGAAGCCCCCGGCGTGGGCCGCGACCAGGAGGAGTCCGGCGCTGTGCCCGTCGAGGACCTGCACGGCCTCCCCGTACAGCCGCCAGCCCCCGGCACCGGCGCCCGGCCGGGCCTGTACGCCGCCCGCACGGCCGCCGCCCGCCCAGGCGCCGTCGGTGGGGTCGCCGGTGAGGCCGAGTGCGGTGGCGAGCGAGCCGCCGGGAACGGCCAGGGTCGCGGTCAGTTCGCCGGCCGCGATGCGCGGCAGCAGGGCGGTGCGCTGGGCGTCGGTGCCGAGTGCGGCGATCAGGGGCGCGGCGAGCACGGCGGTGGCGATCAGCGGCGAGGGCAGCAGGGCGCGGCCGGTCTCCTCGCAGGCGACGGCCAGTTCGGTGAGGCCGCAGCCGACACCCCCGTACTCCTGCGGGAGAGCGAGTCCGGGCAGCCCGAGGTCCTGGGCGAGCCGTCGCCACAGGGGCGCGTCGTACCCGTCGGTGGTCCGTACGGCGCTCCTGACGTCGTCGGGTGCGCAGTGTTCGGCCAGCAGTTCACGCAAGGTGCGGCGGATCTCGTCCTGTTCCGCGGTGAAGGCGGCATCCATCGTCGGACTCCTTCCCCTCGGAGGCCTCCGGCCTCCGATCTGACGGTGCGTCATGTTAGGGGCGAATTCACCAGATGCCCAGAGTCGCGCACGGGAGGGGACCGGAAGATCCCCACCCCGCCGGACGGTCCCCCGCACGCGAATCTGATGTACCGTCAGATTCATGCCTTCTTCCCACCGCAAGGTCGCTGTCGTCGGCATATCCCTCGCCGACTGCGGGCGCGTCGAGACGGCCACGCCGTACGCCCTGCACGCCCAGGCCGCCCGCCGGGCGCTGGCCGATTCGGGGCTGGACCGGTCCGTCGTCGACGGTTTCGCCTCCGCCGGACTCGGCACGCTCGCCCCGGTCGAGGTCGCCGAGTACCTGGGCCTGAAACCCACTTGGGTGGACTCCACCTCGGTCGGCGGCTCGACCTGGGAGGTGATGGCGGCCCACGCGGCGGACGCCATCGCGGCGGGGCGCGCCAACGCCGTACTGCTGGTGTACGGGTCGACGGCGCGCGCGGACATCAAGGCGGGCCGGCGGACCTCCAACCTCTCCTTCGGCGCGCGCGGCCCGCTCCAGTTCGAAGTGCCGTACGGGCATTCGCTGATCGCCAAGTACGCGATGGCCGCCCGCCGTCACATGCACGAGTACGGGACGACCCTGGAGCAGCTCGCCGAGGTCGCGGTCCAGGCGCGGGCGAACGCGGCGGCCAACCCGGACGCGATGTTCCGGGACCCGGTCACGGTGGACGACGTGCTGTCGGGGCCGATGATCGCGGACCCGTTCACCAAACTGCACTGCTGCATCCGCAGCGACGGCGGCTGCGCGGTGCTGCTGGCCGCCGAGGAGTACGTACCGGACACGGCGAAGGCGCCAGTGTGGATCCTCGGCACGGGCGAGCGCGTCTCGCACTCCACCATGTCGGAGTGGGACGACTTCACGGTCTCCCCCGCGGCGGTCTCGGGCCGGCTGGCGTTCGAGCGGGCCGGGGTGCGGCCCTCGGACATCGACCTCGCCGAGATCTACGACGCGTTCACCTATATGACCCTGGTGACGCTGGAGGACCTGGGCTTCTGCGCGAAGGGCGAGGGCGGCGCGTTCGTGGAGAAGGGCCGGACCGGGCTGACCGGCGAGCTCCCGGTGAACACCGACGGCGGCGGCCTGTCCGCCTGCCACCCCGGGATGCGCGGGCTGTTCCTGCTGGTGGAGGCGGTACGCCAGCTCCGCGGCGAGGCGGGCGAACGCCAGGTGCGCAAGGCCGGCGGCCGGCTCCCGGAACTGGCGGTGGCCTCGGGCACGGGCGGCTGGTTCTGCTCCTCGGGGACGGTGGTGCTGGGGCGGGGGTGAGCGGCGGGGGCCGGTCACACCGGGACGACGGTGAGCGCGCCCTCCAGCCCCTTGAAGCCGGCCGCGTTGCGCGTGTAGAGCGGCAGCCCCCTGACCGAGGCGATGGACGCGATCATCAGGTCCATGCGCCGGGGCCGAGCTCCCACGGGTCGTCGTCCCCGACCCGGTCCTCGGCTCCGAAGAGCGCATCGGCCTCGCGGCGCATCTGCTCGCCGTCCACACGGGGCAGCCGGCGGTGCCTGGCCACCCGCTCTTCGGAGCTCAGCTGCCGTTTGCGGGTCAGCGCGCAGTTCGGCGACCTCGATTCCGTTTGCGGGTGATGTGAAAGACCTCGCCCGCCTCCACGGCGTTCATGACTTCGGCGGAGTTGTTCCGGAACTCGCGCTGGGTGATGGTCTTCATGCACGCCACGGTAGCCCTGCGTATCCCGCTGCTCTACAGCGATCGTCTCGCCCGCCCCGTACGGTGCCGTGCGCTGCAATGGGGGCATGACCGACGCACACCAGAGCTTCCTGGACCTCCTCCATGCCCAGCGTGTCTGGGACGTGGAGCTTCCCGGCTTCGACCCGGCCACCGCGCCCCCGGACCCGCTCCCCCTCTTCCGCAGCTGGTTCGCCGAGGCGGTGGCCGCCGGGCAGGTGGAGCCGCACACCATGTCGCTGGCCACCGTGGACGCCGAGGGCTGCCCCGATGTGCGGACGGTGATGCTGCACGACGCGGACGAGCGCGGCTGGCACTTCGCCACCCATCGCACCAGTGCGAAGGGCCGCCAGCTCGCCGCCCGGCCGTATGCGGCGCTCGGCTTCTACTGGCCGGCGCAGGGCCGGCAGGTACGGGTGCGGGGGCCGGTCACCGCTTGCGCACCCGACGAGAGCCTGGACGATCTGCACGCCCGCTCGACCGGCGCGCTCGCATCCGCGCTGACCGGGTCGCAGAGCGAGGTGCTGGGCTCGCTGGAGGAGCTGACCCGCACCGCCGACGCCGCCTGGGAACGGGCGCGGGCCGAGCCGGACGCGGAGGTGACGAGCTGGACCCGGTACGTGGCCGAGGCCCGGGAGGTCGAGTTCTTCCAGGGCGACGCGGCGCGCCGGCATGTACGGCTGCGCTACCGCAGGCAGGACGCGGCCGGAAACGACGCGGCCTGGACCCGGGAGCTGCTCTGGCCGTAAGGCCCGCGCCCCGCCCCCGCCCGCGCCGGCGCTTGCCCGCCTGCGCCAGCCCGTGCCCGCGTGCACCCATGCCACGCCCGTGCCCGCGCGGCACCTGCCCCACGGGCACGGGCGGCGGTCCGTCAGTCCAGGGTGATCGCCTGCACCGGGCAGACCCGGACGGCCTCCTTCACCGTGGCACCGTCGAGGGCCTCCTCGTAGCCGGGCAGCAGTGCGCTGAACCCGTCGTCGTCCTGGGTGAACACCTTCGGCGCGGTGAGGGCGCACTGGCCCGCGCCGATGCACCGGTCCTTGTCGATACTGATCCGCATTCCGGCAGATCCTTCCGCTCGCATTCCGATCACCATGTTCCGATCAGCACGTTTCGATCAATACGTTTCGATCACCAGGTCACGGGTAGTTCGAGCAGCCCCTGAATGGTGTCACCGGGCTTGAACGGGATTTCTTCCGCGGGTACCGCGAGCCGCAGACCGGGAAGGCGGTCGAAAAGCGCGGGCAGCGCGATCTCCAGCTCGGCCCGTGCCAGATTCTGTCCCAGGCACTGATGGATTCCGAACCCGAATGCGACGTGATTGCGCGCGTTCCGGCCGAGGTCCAGCTCGTCCGGTGCCGGATAGACGGCCTCGTCCCGGTTGATCACCGACGTGGTCAGCATGACACCGTCCCCCGCGCGAATGGTCACCCCGCCGATCTCGATTTCCTCGACGGCCACCCGGGAAATTCCGTCGGCGATGGACAGGAAACGGAGCAGTTCCTCGACCGCCGAAGGCATCAGCCCCTCGGACTCACGCATCCGGGCCAGCTGATCGGGATGCTGGAGCAGCGTGAACGTACCGAGCGAGATCATGTTCGCGGTCGTCTCGTGCCCCGCGATGAGCAGGATCTGGGCCAGCCGCACCAGCTCGTCGTGGTCCACACCCCCGGTCTCCAGCTGCTTGACGATGAGCTCGTCGAGCAGCCCTTCGCCGGGGGCGGCCCGCTTCCGCTCGATCAGCACCCGGAAGTAGTCGTCGAGCTCGTCCCGCGCCGACTCGACGTCCGCGGCCGCCGGACCGCGGAGCAGCTTGCGCGACTGCGCCTCGAAGAACTCGTGGTCCTCGTAGGGCACCCCGAGCAGGGCGCAGATGACCATGGACGGTACGGGCAGGGCGAAGGCGTCGACCAGATCGGCCGGCGGGCCCTGCTCGGCCATCGCGTCGAGCAGCCGGTCCACGGTCTCCTGGATCTGCGGACGGAGCGCGGCCGTCCGCCTGACCGTGAAGCTCGGGATCAGCATCCGGCGCTGGGCGTTGTGCACCGGGTCGTCGACACCGAGCAGTTCGACGCGGCGCACAGTGGTCTCGGCCAGCCGCTCGGCGAAGAACGGGAACGCGGGGTTCTCCCGGTCGGACGAGAGCCGCGGGTCCACCAGGAGCGAACGCGCCTCGGCGTGCCCGGTCACCAGCCACACCCTGCGGCCGTCGAAGAGCTTGGCGGGAGACACGGGCCGCTGCCCCCGGTGCTCGCGATATCCCGTCGGCGGGTCGTAGGGACAGGTGCGGTTCTGCGGGAAGGAGACGGTCTCGGCATCTGCCATGGCGGACCTCGCAAAGAGATGGGGGAGTCCTACCGATCTCCGCCCACTAGATGCCTCGGGCACCTAATGGGTCTAGGTGTTGTTCGGCCAAATGTCCTCGGGAAGATCCATTGTCCGCCCGCCGGACCGAACGGGCATTTCGAGCCACCCGGTTGCCTCCGCACTTCTTTCGAAAGGAGCAATATGGAAGGCATCAGGCGGACTGGAGGCGAAAATGAGCCGAACCCGTTCCCGCACCCGTACCGGCACGCGTTCTCGTTCGCGTTACGCGCCGGACAGCGGGTTGACCACACGCATGGTCGGCACCATGTTCCTGATCGGCCTGTTGTACGTGGTCCTGGTCGGCGTGCTGCTCGCCGTGCTGCGCGGTGCCTGGCCGATCATTCTGATCCTCGTCGGCGGCATGTTCATCGCGCAATTCTGGTTCAGCGACCGCATCGCGGCGTTCAGCATGGGCGCCCGTGAGGTCACCCCGGAGGAGGCCCCCGAGCTGCACGGCGCCGTCGACCGGATCTGCGCTCTTGCCGACATGCCGAAACCGCGCGTGGCGATCGCCCGGAGCGACGTACCGAACGCCTTCGCGACGGGCCGCAGCGAGAAGACCGCTCTCGTCTGCGCCACCACCGGTCTGCTGCGCAGACTGGATCCCCCGGAGCTGGAGGGCGTGCTCGCGCACGAGATGTCGCACGTCGCGCACCGCGATGTCGCCGTCATGACGATCGCTTCGTTCCTCGGCGTGCTCGCCGGCATCATCACCCGCGTCGCCCTGTGGGGCGGCCTCTCCCGCAACAGCCGCAGCAATGACCCCATAGGCATCGCGATCATGCTGATCCCGCTGGTCAGCGCGGTCGTGTACGCCCTGAGCTTCCTGCTGACCCGGCTGCTCTCCCGCTACCGCGAGCTCTCCGCCGACCGCACCGCCGCCCTGCTCACCGGCCGCCCCTCCGCGCTCGCCTCCGCCCTCACCAAGGTGAGCGGCCAGATGGCCCGTATCCCGACCGAGGACCTGCGCAAGGCGGAGCCGTACAACGCCTTCTACTTCGTCCCCGCGTTCTCCTCCAAGGAGAGCCTGAGCCGGCTGTTCTCCTCCCACCCGACCCTCGAACAGCGCCTCGACCAGCTCGCCCGGATCTCCGCCGAACTCGCCCGTCCGTAAGGAAACGCCCATGGGCCTTCTCGACACCATCCTCGGCCGCAGCAAACCGGTCCGCCCCGACCTCGACCAGCTCTTCGCCGTACCCTCCGCCGCCCTCACCCTCCAGGCGGGCGCGGGCTTCACACCGACCGGTCTCGGCTCGGTCTGCTTCGCGGGGGTCGAGGGCGGCACCTTCGCCCGCATCCAGCAGGACGTACGAGAACTGCTCGACGCCGACACCGGCCGCGGCGGAATCCCGGTGGAGTTCAGCCAGGACGCGTACGGCTACACCTGGCTGCTCTCCCGCCGCCCGGCCGAGGACACCGCCGCCCTGGTCAACGACCTGCACGCGGTCAACACCCTGCTCCAGGACGGCGGGTTCGGCCCGCACCTGCTCTGTTCCCTGATCGGTTTCCGGGACGCCCGGGAACGTCCGCTGGCCCTCGTCTACCTCTACAAGCGCGGCACGTTCTACCCGTTCGCGCCCCTGCCCGGCGGCATGGAGAGGCGGGACAACCAGCTGGAATTGCAGGTCAGAGCGGTGCTCGGTGACGACCTGCGGGTGGAGAAGGACCTGACCCGCTGGTTCCCGGTGTGGGGTGCGCCGGGGCTGTGACGCGGGCAGGGCAGAGCGAGGGCGAGAGTCAGGGGGCCCGGCCCGGCAGCCGCCCGTATCATCGCTTCCATGACTGCTGAGCCCGCCCGTTCCG
The DNA here is from genome assembly GCF_045040875.1 of Streptomyces sp. NBC_00012. Taxonomy (NCBI): domain Bacteria; kingdom Bacillati; phylum Actinomycetota; class Actinomycetes; order Kitasatosporales; family Streptomycetaceae; genus Streptomyces; species Streptomyces sp. NBC_00012. The sequence goes on from NZ_CP108309.1 coordinate 3,797,849, forward strand.
CCGCCCGTATGCGCGCTTCGGATGCCGATCGCGAGGCGGTGGTCGAGCAGTTGCGCGAAGCGGCGGCCGAGGGCCGCATCGACATGGACGAGCTGGACACCCGGCTCGGGGTGGCGCTCTCCGCCAAGACCTACGCCGAACTGGCGCCCCTCACCGAGGACCTGGTCCCCATCCAGGTGGCCACCGGTGAGCCGCTGGTCCTCAAGGGCGGCATGCACGGCATGACGCGCTCGGGTGTCTGGAAGGTCCCCCCGGTGATCCGCGCCCAGGGCGGCATCGGCGGCGTCCTGATCGACTTCACCCGCACCGAGTGCCGGCTGCGCGAGATCGCGCTGGAAGTGCGCGGCGAGATGGGCGGGGTGAAGATCGTGATCCCGGAGGGCTGGACCGTGAACTCCGACAGCCTGGACCACGGACTCGGCGGACTGAAGGAGAAGACCACGGACGCGCGGACCCCCGGCGCCCCGCTCCTCCGGCTGACCGGCTCCTGCGGCATGGGCGGTGTGGTCGTACGCCACCCGAACTTCCGCGAGCGGCGCAAGCTGCGCGCCATCGAGTCCTGATCCGCACCGATCCGCACCGACCCGCCCGGTGCGGGCGGGCCCACCCGGCGTGGACCGACCGGGCACGCTCACCGGCCCCTTGCCGGCGGCGATCGCCGGACGAGCCGGCGCCCGGCCCCGGACCACGCACCCTCAGCAGTCCCCGGGGTGGAAGACCGCAACGGCCTCCTCCCCCTCCTCCCGCCGGAAGCCCACCCGCAGCGCCATGCCGATGGCGAGGGCGGACTCCTCGCACCCCACGATCTCCGTCATCATCCGCGGCCCCTCGATCAGGTCGACCACGGCGGCGATGTACGGGACGCGGGGACCGAACGGCGGCAGGTCGTTCCGGTGGACGACGGACCAGGTGTAGAGCGTGGCGTCGCCGCTCGCCGGTTCCCAGGCGACGTCCTCGCTCCAGCAGTGCGGGCAGAACTCGCGCGGGTAGTGGTGCGCGCGTCCGCAGGCGCGGCAGCGGCGCAGCAGCAGCTGCCCCCGGGCGGCGGCGTCCCAGTACGGGCGGCTGAAGGCGTCGGGCTCGGGTAGGTCGAAGCGTACGGCGGCCGCGGTCACAAAAAGAGTCCGATCGCGTTGTCGAGGGACCAGGTCTGCCAGGACATCGCGAACAGCGCGACGAGCGAGATGAGCGCCATCATCGCGTTCTGCCCCTGCTCGGCCCAGTCGTGGATCATCAGCACCAGATAGAGAAGGTTGAGAAGGAGCCCCGCGACCAGTGCGACGGGGGTGAGGACGCCGGCGACCAGGCCGAGTCCCAGGGCGAGTTCCGCGTACACGACGACATAGGCCATGGCCTTGGGGCGCGGGGCGACGATCCGCCGGAAGCCGGTGCGTACGGCCGCCCAGCGGTGCTTGTCCGCGACGTCGGCGGCCCAGGCGATACCCGTACCGCGCTCGAACCAGCCCTTCTTGTCCTTGTGCCGCCAGCTCTCCAGCCACCACAGGCCGAGGCCTATCCGGAGAACGGCGAGCCACTCGGCTCCGCCGAGCCAGATCGTCTGCATGGGGCCTCCCGTGGCCTACCGTTCACCGAATCTGACGGTACGTCAGTTCACCCGATGGCGAGCGGCTCGCGCAAGAGGCGCGCACGGAGTGCCCTGGAAGCGAGCAACAGATGGGCAGGATCCGGCAGATGACTTACACGCGTGACCAATTCGCAACAGATTCCGGTCTTGACCGAGACCCATCAATCGGGTGCGCGATTACGCTCCGAACCATGTCCGACAGCGCACTTACCACCGGTAGCTCCATATCGGCCCAGACCGACCTCACCGAGGACCGGCCCGTATACGTCATCGGTGGCGGTCCGGGCGGTCTCGCCGCCGCCGCGGCTCTGCGCGAGCAGGGCGTACGGGCGGTCGTGCTGGAGAAGTCCGGGAACGTGGGCGCGTCCTGGCGCCGCCACTACGACCGGCTGCACCTCCACACCACCCGGAGCCGGTCCGCGCTGCCGGGGCTCGCGATGCCGCGCCGGTTCGGGCGCTGGGTGTCCAGGGACGACGTGGTGCGCTATCTGGACAAGTACGCCGAGCACCATGAGCTGGAGGTGGTGACCGGCGTCGAGGTGTCCCGGATCGACCGCGCCCCGGACGGCAGGGGCTGGCAGCTCACCGCGACCGGTGGCCGGGTGCTGACCGGCCGGGCGGTCGTCGTCGCCACCGGCTTCAACCACACCCCGCGCATCCCCGGCTGGCCCGGCCTCGACACCTTCACCGGCGATCTGCTCCACGCCTGCGACTACCGCAACCCCGCCCCGTACGCGGGCAAGGACGTCCTGGTCGTCGGCATCGGCAACACGGGCGCGGAGATCGCCGTCGACCTGGTCGAGGGTGGGGCGTCCCGGGTACGGATCGCCGTGCGCACCGTGCCGCACATCGTGCGCCGCTCGACGGCGGGCTGGCCCGCGCAGTCGACCGCCGTCCTGGTGCGCCGGCTGCCGGTCCGGCTGGTCGACCGGGCCGGGCGCCTGATGGCCAGGGCCGCCGTGCCCGACCTCGCCGCGCAGGGCCTGCCGCGCCCGGACACGGGCCTGTACTCACGGGTCAAGGACGGCGCGATCCCGGTGCAGGACGTGGGGCTGATCGACGCGGTGAAGCGTGGCCGGGTGGTGCCGGTGGCGGCCGTCGAGTCGTTCGACGGGGACGCGGTGGTACTGGCCGACGGCGAACGGATCACCCCGGACGCGGTGATCGCGGCGACCGGCTACCGGCGTGCCTTGGAGGGGCTGGTCGGCCATCTCGGCGTACTGGACGCCCGGGGCCGGCCGGTGGTCCACGGCGCCCGCACCCCCAAGCAGGCCCCCGGTCTGTACTTCACCGGCTTCACCAACCCGATCAGCGGCATGCTGCGCGAACTGGCCCTGGACGCGCGGAAGATCGCGAAGAGGGTGGCGCGCCGGGGCTGAGGCCGTGCGGGGGCCGCTCCCGAAAGTGGCGGCATGCCGATACCCGTACACGCTCTCGCACACCGGCCGTTGACCGCCGACGCGGTCGCCGAACTCGTCGCACTGCCGGTCGCCACCCGTTCGGCGACCCGGACCTCCGGAGCTTCCTGGTCCTCGGGGAGATGCACCCCGTCGATCCGGACGACGAAGACGGCCTGGGCCGGTGGATCAACGCGCACTTCGACTGGCGATCCGGGGCGCGGACCACCTGTGCGGTTCGAGAACGTGACAGATCACCGGGTGGAGTGTCACGTTCGCGGGATGGACCCCCCTGCGCCGCGCACTCCGCCGCTTTCGCCGCCGCTCCGGACCCAGGTGAATCCGCACGGCAGATCTGGAGGTTACGACGTCACGATGCGTTCGACCGCGGCCTCGACGAGCTGTTCGCGCTCGGCCTCCGAGAACACCCCTGGCAGGGTGAGCTGTTCGACGATGAGCCAGTTGAACGCCAGATAGAGCAGCCGGACGGCAGTCGCGTCGCCGGGCAGACCGGACTGCTCGTGGTAGGCCACGTTGGCGTCGACGTCCGCACGGACCCGCTCGGTCAGCACCGCGCGCAGCTCAGGACGCCGGGTGGCTTCGAGGCGAAGTTCCAGCAGCGCCAGATAGCCGGTGCGGAAAGCACTGATCCGGCCGACCAGCTCGTGCATCAGCATCGTGTAGGTCTCCCGGCCCGGCGCACTCGCCCGCTGGCGTTCGATCGTCGCCTCATCGGGCTGGAGCCGTTCGTAGACCCGAGCGCCCGCCTGGGTGAGCAGGTCATCGCGGTTGGCGAAGTAGTTGGAGGCCGTGCCGACGGGCACGGCGGCTTCGGCGTCCACAGCCCGGAAGGTCAGACCTCGCGCTCCCTCTTTGGCAAGCACCTCGATCGCGGCATCAACGAGGGCAGCCCTTCGCTCGTCGTTCCTGCGCACCATTGACACCACTCCATCCGTAGTACTACCTTCAAGCCACTTCATTCAGAGTACTACAGCTGGAGTTATATAGATGCGGAAGCTCGTGTACTACGTCGCCGTCACCATCGATGGCTACATCGCCGGCCCCGGCGGAGAGTTCGACTTCTACCCCCAAGGCGACGAGCAGCAGGCCGCCGCCTATGCCGAGTGGGTCAATGCCCGCTACCCCGAGACAGTCCCCACCGCCATGCGCGCCGCCCACGGCCTGTCGGGCACCCCGAACCAGCGCTTCGACACCGTCCTGATGGGACTCGGAAGCTATCGCCCGGCCCTGCAGGCAGGCCTCACCAGCCCCTACGCCCACCTGCGCCAGTACGTCGTGTCGAGCACGCTCGCGCCCGACACCGACCCGTCGGTCACGGTGGTCGGCGAAGACCCGCTCGCCCTGGTCCGCGACCTCAAGCAGGAGGAGGGCCAGGACATCTGGCTCTGCGGGGGCGGACTTCTCGCCGGCGCACTGCTACCGGAGATCGACGAGCTGCTCATCAAGAGCTACCCCGTGGTCGCGGGAACCGGGATCCCGGTGTTCGACGGGGAGTTCGACCCCACTCTCTTCAAGGTGGCCGATCGCACCTCGTTCACCAACGACGTCACGATCACGCGGTTCGCTCGGCGTTGACGCGTTCAGGGTGAAGCAGCGGTCCGATCACCGGAGCGTCAGCACATCGACCGGTGCTCACCGGCCGGTTTCCGTCGGTGACGGCGAAGTTGTCGTTGTCGTGGTAGAGCCCGATGTCCAGCGGGCCGCCCTCCGACGTGCTGCCGCCGGGCGTCAGTCTCTACTCACCGGGGGCCTGCATCCAGAGCTGATCGGTCCGCTCCTCGGCGAACGCGGGAGCCGCGAGTCCGGCGGTGAGCAGTCCGGCGGCTGCGGCGACACAGACGCCGAGGCGCACGGTGCGCCGGGCGGAGACGGGTCTCATGTTTCTCCCAGGGGTGGGCCGTGGATGGCGAACGGCGGCCGGTGCGTCCGGCCCGATCGCTTGGACCTTCAAGATCACCTGGAGGTTGTACGGCTCCGGTCGCCGCGCCCCTCCCTCTCTCAGGCTTTGCCTGCACACCCATTCCTGACGAGCCGTCAGTTCAGTAACCTGACAGAGCGTCAGCTTTTGCTGGCCGGGCACGATCACCCCGACGGACCCCGAGCAGGAGTGGGCGGAACGATGCTTGGATCGACTCACGGCACCCTCACCACCGACTTCCGCGCCAGGGTGGTGGCCTGCGGCGAAGAGCCGCATGCCGCCGTCCACAGCATGACGGTCGCCGCCGCAACGGAAGGCGTGCTGGACGTCAGCGGCCGGCCGTTGTACGCGGCCGTACCGGATCTGGACCGGTTCTTCCGGCCCGGTTCCGTGGCCGTCGTCGGCGCGTCCGACACCGAGGGACGGCCCAACACCGGCATCACCCGGCAGCTGATCCGCTGGGCCGAGCGGGTCGGGGCGCGGCTGTATCCCGTGCACCCCACCCGGGAGTCCGTGTTCGGGCTGGCCTGTTCTCCTTCCGTCGCACAGCTGCCGGAGCAGGTCGATCTGGCCGTGCTGCTGGTCGGCGACCCGCTCCCGGTGATCGAGGAACTCGCGCAGGCCAAGGTGCGGTTCGCCGTCGCCTTCGCCTCCGGGTTCGCCGAGACCGGCGAGGAGGGGGCCGCCGCCCAGGCACGGCTGGCGGCCGCGGTGGAACGGTCCGGGCTGCGGCTGCTCGGGCCGAACACCAACCTCAACGCCTTCGAGGAGTTCCGGGACGATCTGGACGGGCCGGCCATCGCGCTGATCACCCAGTCCGGTCACCAGGGCCGCCCCGTCTACACCCTTCAGGAGCTGGGCGTGCGGCTCTCGCACTGGGCGCCCACGGGCAACGAGGCGGATCTGGAGACCGCCGACTTCATCTCGTACTTCTCTCAGCGCCCCGAGGTCGGTGCCATCGCCTGCTACGTGGAGGGGCTCAAGGACGGGCGCTCCTTCCTGCTGGCCGCGGACCGGGCCGCGCGGGCCGGGGTTCCGGTCGTCGCGGTCAAGGTGGGACGTACGGAGACGGGGGCCAGGATGGCCGCGTCACACACCGGCAAGCTGACCGGCGCCGACCAGGTGGTGGACGCGGCGATGCGGCAGTTCGGTGTGATCCGGGTGGACGGGCTCGACGAACTCCAGGACACCGCGGCGCTGCTCGCGCGGGCCCGGAAGCCGCAGGCCGAAGGGGTCGTCGTGTATTCGATCTCGGGCGGCACGGGCGCGCACTTCTCGGACCTGGCGACCGGCGCCGGGCTGAACCTGCCCACCCTGTCCGAGGCGAAGCAGCGCGAGCTGCACGAGTGGATCCCCGGCTATCTGAACGTGGCGAACCCGGTCGACAACGGCGGCCATCCGGTCGGCGACTGGCGCGGCCGGAAGATCATCGACGCGATACTCGCCGACCCCGACGTCGGGGTGCTGATCTGTCCGATCACCGGCCCCTTCCCGCCGATGAGCGACAAGCTCGCGCAGGACCTGGTGGACGCGGCGGAGACCACGGACAAGCTGGTGTGCGTGGTCTGGGGCTCGCCCGTCGGTACCGAGGAGGCGTACCGCACGACGCTGCTCGGCTCGTCCCGCGTCGCCACCTTCCGTACCTTCGGCAACTGCATCACCGCCGTGAAGGCCTACCTGGACCACCACCGGTTCGCCGCTTCCTACCGCTCCCCCTTCGACGAGGCGCCGCGCACGCCCTCGCCCTCGTTCCGCAAGGCGCAGGCACTGATGCGGCCGGGCCAGCAGCTGAGCGAGCACGCGGCGAAGCAGCTGCTGCGGGCGTACGGGATCCGGGTGCCGCGCGAGCAGTTGGTGACCAGCGCCGCGGCGTCCGTCCGGGCCGCGGCGCTGGTCGGCTACCCGGTCGTCATGAAGGCGTCGGGCGCCCGGCTCGCCCACAAGACCGAACTGGGCCTGGTCAAGGTCGGGCTCACCTCCGCGAGCCAGGTGCGGGACGCGTATCGCGAACTGACCGACATCGCGCGGTTCGAGGGCCTCGAGCTGGACGGGATCCTGGTCTGCCAGATGGTCGAGCGGGGCGTCGAGATGATGGTCGGCGTCACCCAGGACGCGCTGTTCGGGCCGACGGTGACGGTCGGGCTCGGGGGCGTACTCGTCGAGGTGCTGCACGACGCGGCGGTACGGGTGCCGCCGTTCGGCGAGGACCAGGCGCGGTCGATGCTGGCCGAACTGCGTGGCCGGGCCCTGCTGGAGGGCGTGCGCGGTGGTCCGCCGGTGGATGTGGACGCGCTCGTCGAGGTCGTGCTGCGGGTGCAGCGGATGGCGCTGGAACTGGGCGACGACCTCGCCGAGCTGGACATCAACCCGCTGATGGTGCTCGGGCGGGGGCAGGGCGCGGTGGCGCTGGACGCGCTCGCCGTCTGCCGCTGACCGGTCCTTTCCCCGTCGGCCCCGCCACCGCAGGCACCATCGCCCGAATCGACCGGACCGACTGGATCGACCGAATCGACCGCTTTCTTGACCGTCACCACGCCCACCCAGGAGCTGCCCCATGCCGTCCTCCCCCGAAGACATCACCGAGTCCGCCGACCCGCTCCATTCATTGGTACTCCACGCCACTGACAACGGCGTCTCCTGGATCACGCTCAACCGCCCCGAGGCAATGAACGCCGTCACCTGGGGGCAGCGGGAGCGCGTCATCGGCCTGCTCGCCGAGGCCTCCGCCGACCCGGCGGTCCGGGCCGTCGTCCTCACCGCCACCGGCCGCGGTTTCTGCGCGGGCGCCGACCTGCGCGGCGCCCCGGCGACCGGCGACCGGGTGCCGGGCGATGTGGCCCGTACGATCCGGCTCGGCGCGCAGCGTCTGATCGCCGCGGTCCTGGACTGCGAGAAACCCGTCATCGCGGCCGTCAACGGCACGGCGGCCGGCATCGGCGCCCATCTCGCGTTCGCCTGCGATCTGGTGCTGGCCGCCGGATCGGCGAAGTTCATCGAGGTGTTCGTACGGCGCGGCCTCGTACCCGACGGCGGCGGTGCGTATCTGCTGCCGCGGCTGATCGGCCCGCAGCGCGCCAAGGAGCTGATGTTCTTCGGCGACTCGCTCCCGGCGGTGGAGGCGGAACGCCTGGGGCTGGTCAACCGGGTCGTGCCGGAAGAGGAGCTGGCGGCGACGGCGCGGGCGTGGGCGCAGCGGCTGGCCGAGGGGCCGACCCGGTCGATCGCCCTCACCAAGCAGCTCGTCAACGCGTCGCTGGACGCCGACCGGTCGACGGCGTTCGCCGCCGAGGCCATGGCCCAGGAGATCAACATGACGACGCAGGACGCCAACGAGGGCGTGGCGAGCTTCGTGGAGCGGAGAGCGCCGAAGTACCGGGGGATCTAGGCAGGCGCGGCCCGGGGACTTCGAGCGGTCACGCGGGCGACAGACCGCTGGTGTCCAGGTCCAGGTCGAACGGATGCGGCAGCCTCAGGACCGCGCCGAACGGATGCGGGCCGTCCACGTGGGTGTAGCCGAGGTGACCGGGCTCGGAGAAGAGGGTCACGCTGCCCTCGATCCGGTCGACGAGGAGGTACAGCGGCGCCCGGTACTCGGCGTAGCGACGCCGCTTCACCACACGGTCGGTCTCCGCGTTCGACTCCGACGTGACTTCCACGACGAGCAGGGTCTGATCGGGGAGGAGGGCCCCGCCCCCTTTCGCCAGCGCCTCGGGCACGACGGCGATGTCGGGGACGTACCAGTTCGACGAACCGGGCAGGTCCAGGTTGCCCGAGCCCTCGACGCAGCCGAGTTCGTCCACCCGGTCCTCGATCTGCCTGCGGACGACCCGGGCCGCCCGTTCGTGGTCCCAGGTCGGCGTCACGGGCTCGATGATCCCTTCGATGATCTGGGCACGGTCTCCGCGGATCCGCTGCACCGCGAACTTCAGAGCGCGTTCGGAATCGATGCCCTGGCTGTAGTCGGGCGCGCTGGTCATTCGGTGTCTCCTCCCGCTCAGCCGGTCCGACGACTCAGAGTAGCGGTCCGCAACCGAGTGCGGTCGTGGTCGGGGGGGGTGCTCGCCCCGGCGCCGTTCCCCGCTTGTCCGGCGCCGGGCGGTCGGCAACGGTGACTTTCGGCAGTGTCGGCGCGCTCCGCGGCTGCGTACGGTCGTCGGGTGGAGAGAGTGATGTCGACCGGTGCGCTCCGGCGGGCCCTCGTCGCCCCGGGGAGTCTGCTCGCCGTCGCGGCGGCGGTCTGTGTCGGGCTGAGCGCGGTCAGTATGTGGTGGGCGCTGCCCGCGGCCGTGGCGGCGTTCTTCGCGGGGCGGGAGCCGGGGAGGACCGGGCCCACGGTCCTGGTGCTCGTGGCGGTGCTGGCCGGTGGTGTGGTGGCGGTGGCCCTGGTGCCTTCCTGGCTGCTGATGGCGGGGCGGTTCTCCGCTGTGGTGGTGGTGGCCGCGATGCTGCCGTGGTTCGCGGGGCGGTTCTGGCGCCAGTACCAGGAGCTCGTCCGGGCGGGCTGGGAGCGGGCGGGCCGGCTGGAGCGCGAGCAGCGGCTCGTCGCCGAGCAGGCGCGGTCCCGTGAACGGGCCAGGATCGCCCAGGACATGCACGATGTCCTCGGGCACGATCTCAGTCTCATCGCCCTGTCCGCCGGCGCCCTCAAGCTGGCCCCCGGTCTCGACGAGGCGCACCGGGCCGCGGCCGGGGAGATCCGGGCCCGGGCGGCCGCGTCGGTGGAGCGGCTCGGCGAGGTGATCGGCCTGCTGCGCGAGGAGACGGGCGAGGAGTCCCCGCAGCCGACGCAGCCGTCCGGCAGCGGCATTCCCCGGCTGGTCGAGGAGGCCGCGGCCGCCGGGCTCGCGGTCGGCCTGCGGGTCGAGGGGGAGCCCGGCCCCATGTCCCCGGCGGCCGCGCGGTCCGCCCACCGGGTGGTCCAGGAGGCCCTGACCAACGTGGCCAAGCACGCGCCGCGGGCGCGGGTGGACGTCCGGGTGACGTACGCGGCCGGGGAGACGACGGTCCGGGTGGAGAACGGGCCCCCGCCCGCGCCGGCCCGCCCCGAGGACGCCCCCGGCACCGGGCGGGGACTGATCGGGCTCGACGAACGGGTGCGGCTGACGGGCGGTGAGTTCGCGTACGGACCGTACGGGGGTGGCTTCGCGGTCACCGCGCGGATACCGCACGCCCCGCCCGCCGCACTCGCCCGTCGGGCACCCGCCGTTCCGCCGGCCGCTTCCCCGGCCCTGTCCCCGGAACACCGGCGTGCCCGCAGCCGCGCCCGCCGGGCGCTGGCCGTCGCGGTCGTGCTGCCCCTGACGGCATGGGCGGTGCTGAGTGCGGCGCTGATGGCCTGGGACATCCGCTCGGCCCGGCTGTCCGTACTGGACCCGGGCGACTACGCCCGGCTGCGGGTGGGACAGGATCGGGAGAGCGTCGGGCGGCTGCTGCCCGACCGCGAGACCACTCAGCGGCCGGTGGCCGGGGAACCGAAGGGAGAGGGCATCGCATGCCGGTACTACGCGATGACGGCGGACCGCTTCGACGACCGGTCCGGGGACGCCTACCGGCTCTGCTTCCGGGACGGCCGTCTGATGTCCAAGGAGGCCCTGACCCCATGAGCACGTCCCCCATGAGCGTGTCCCCCACAAGCGCGCCCTCCATGAGCGCGCCGCACGCGGAAGGAACGGTGAGCGGGCGGTGATCCGGGTGCTGATCGCGGACGACGAGCCGATGATCCGCGCGGGGGTGCGCTCCGTGCTGGCCACCGATCCGGACATCGACGTCGTCGCCGAGGCCGCCGACGGGCGCGACGCTGTGGAGCTGGTACGCCGCCACCGCCCGGCCGTCGCCGTGCTCGACATCCGGATGCCCGGGACGAACGGCATCGAGGCGGCGGCCGAGATCCGGCGCACCGTGCCGGAGACGGGGGTCGTGATGCTCACGACGTTCGGCGAGGACGACTACATCCTCCAGGCGCTGGGTGGCGGCGCCGCCGGTTTCCTGATCAAGTCGGGCGAGCCCGAGGAGCTGATCGCGGGGGTCCGCGCGGTGGCCGACGGGGCCGCCTATCTGTCACCGAAGGTCGCGGCGCGGGTCGTCGCCCATCTCTCGGCCACGGGCGCGGGCGCGCTGGCCGGCCGCCGCGCCGCCGCCCGGGAACGGGTCGGCGCGCTCACCGCCCGGGAACGCGACGTACTGACCTTCCTCGGCAGCGGGCTGTCCAACGGGCAGATCGCCCGGCGACTCCATCTGGTGGAAGGGACGGTCAAGGCGCATGTGAGCTCCATCCTGGCCCGGCTGGGCGTGGACAACCGGGCCGCCGCGGCCGTCGTCGCCCACGAGGCCGGGATCGTCGCGCCCGCGCAGCCGCCGCTCGATCGCTGACGCCGCACGCCGCGCGAGCGGCAGGAACGCGAGCAGCACGGCCGCCACCACCGAGGCCCCGAGGACCGCGCCGGCCAGCACGTCGTGCGGGTAGTGCGCGCCGACCGCGACCCGCAGCAGCGCCGCCGCCGCGCCCACCGGCAGGGTGACGGCGGCGAGGCGCGGGCGCAGCACGGCCAGGCCCACAGCGAGGCCGACGGCCAGGGTGGCGTGGTTGCTCGGGAAGGACCAGTCGCCGGGCGGCGGGCACTCGGCGGCCGTCTCCGCGATGGAGCGCAGGGCCCGGCAGGGTCGTTCCTCGTCCACCACCAGTTTCGCCGCCTCGCTGACCGCGTACGCCGCCACGGTGCCGATGCCGGTGAGCACCGTGCCCGCGGAGACCCGGGTGTCCCCGCGTCGTACGGCGCTCCACCAGGCCCACGCCAGCAGCAGGCCGAGGACCACCAGGGTTCCGTCGGTGGCCGCTTCCAGCAGCGGTCCCGTCCAGGAGGGCGCGTCGGCCACCGCCCGGGTCACCGAGCGGTAGACGGAGGCCGAGGCGCCGTCCGTCACCTCCACGGCACGGGCCGTGCCCAGGCCGCCCGGGGCGAGCGCCATGACGGCCGCCGCTCCCGAGGCCAGGACGGCGCAGGCGAGCAGGGGGCGCGGCTGCCCGGTCCGGGTTCTGCTTCCGGTTTCTCGTCTCATGGAAGGTGAACCTAGAAGCGGCGGTGGGGCGCGGACCCGGGCCGAACGGCAGGGCCCACCCCCGACGATCGTCAGGGGTGGGCCCTGTCGGGGAACCACGCAGCCGCGACGTCCGCGCGCACCGGCAGGTTCAAGCTGCCGGTCCTCCGCCCTTCCCATCTGACGCAGCGTCAGCTCTAATCGAAGGGTGATGGGACACGCAGGCATGGCCGCCATCGCCGTCCGGTACCTCAGGTCCGTCGGCGCCGCCACCACCGCAGGGCCGGCACCGGTCGATCCACTGCCGCGCCCGCATCTGCGAGCCGTGGCCGAAGGGGAGCGGCCGCCCGTCGACCCGGGCGAATTCCGCCGTGTACTGGGGCACTTCGCCAGCGGCGTCACCATCGTCACCGCGCACGACCCGGACGACACCCAGGGCCCGGCGGGCTTCGCCTGCCAGTCGTTCGCCTCGCTCTCCCTCGATCCCCCGCTGGTCACGTTCATGGTCGCCCGTACGTCGACGACCTGGCCGCGCATCGCGCGCGCCGGGGCCTTCTGCGTCAACATCCTCGGCTCGGGCCAGGGCGAGCTGTGCCGGAGCTTCGCGGTGAGCGGCGCGGACAAGTTCGCGGGGGTGGCGTACGAGGCCGCCCCGGCGACCGGGTCGCCGCTGCTGGACTCCGTACCGGCCTGGATCGACTGCCGCATCCAGGCGGTCCACACCGGGGGCGACCATCTGATCGTCGTCGGCCGGGTGGCGGCGATGGGAGCGGCGGACGGGGCCGATCCGCTGCTGTTCCACCGGGGGACGTTCGGAAGGTTCGGGCCGCTCGACGGGTGAGCGCACCGGCCGTTCAGCCTGCGGCGCCGCGTGGGGCCGCGTCCCGCAGCAGATCCCGCAGTTCCAGCGCCGCCGGGAGCGGGGCGGTGGCGGGCAGCGCGACATGTACGGTCCGGCGCGGGGCGAGGTCGCCGAGCCGGCAGACAGCGAGTCCGGCGGGGACCGCCCCGGCGGCCAGCGAGGGGACCAGCGCGACCCCCAGTCCGGCGGCCGCGTAGCCGAACTTGCCGGTCCACTCGGCGATCCTGGTGATCCGCTTGGGCTGGAAGCCGGCCCGTCCGCAGACCTCGGCGAGCATCATGGGCCGGTCGGCGGACACGTCCTGGAGCCAGGTCTCGTCGCGCAGTTCACACAGATCGACCGCCCCGGCTCCGGCCAGGCGGTGGTCGCGAGGGAGGACGACGAACAGTTCGTCCGTCAGCAGCACCTCGGTCGTGACGGCGTCGGCCGACGGCAGACGGGACGGGTAGTCGCTGACCACGGCCAGATCGAGCGCCCCCTCCGCCAGGCGACGCATCGACTCACGGGACCGGCCCTCGACCACGACGACCTCGACATCCGGCCTGGACCCCACGAACGCCCGCAGCGCGGCGGGCATCAACGAGATGTTGGCCGTGGCGAACGCCCCCACCCGGAGCCGGCCGCCCCGCCCGGCCCGGATCGAGGCCATCTCGTGCTCCGCGCCCGCCAGCTGTGCGAGCACCTCCACGGCGTGGCGGTGCAGCGCGTGGCCGGCCGGATTCAGCCGTACGCCCCGGGCGAGCCGTTCGAAGAGCGGGCCGCCCGACTCCTTCTCCAACGAGGCGATCCGCCGGGACACCGCCGACTGCGTGTAGTCGAGCCGGACCGCGGCCTTCGTGAACGATCCGGTTTCGGCCACCGTCACCAGCAGACGCAGCGCGTCGATCTCGAACACATTCCTCCCAGGCATGGCTCACATGCAATCTAGTCGCTGGTGGAATGCCTTGTCCGGACCTAGCGTCGACACGAGTTCGCGAGCTTCGAGACGAAGGACACGTCCATGGCAGCAGCACCGAACCGCCTGTCGCCCGAGGCCGCCGAACTGGCCGCCGCCCACCGACTCGGCGCGCTGGAAGGCACGTTCGCCCCCAAGCGCCTGAACAGACTGCTCTTCGCCCTCTACATCTTCACGACGCTCTACCTCCTGGCGATGCTCGTGATACCCGGCCTGCTGTTCTTCTGGTGGCTGCGCCGGCATCCGGACTTCAGCCGAGGACAGGCCGCCAAGCGTCTCCACCTGTTCGAGCACGGAATGATCGTGCACCCGCAGTCCGGCGACGGCGTGGTCGTCATCCGCTGGGACTCCGTACGGCTCTACCAGAACATCACCCAGAAGATCATCAACGGCATCCCGTCGACCACCGAGTACGTGTACTCCGCGGTGGGTCCGGGCCGGGACCACGCGACGATCACGCACTTCTACGAGGGCCCCGAGACCTGGGGCCCCCATATGCAGCAGGCCGTCCTCCAGGCGCAGGGCCCGGCGGCCCTGGAATCGATCCTGGCGGGCGAGAGGGTCGACTTCGGGGAATTCTCGCTCTCCCGCACCGGCCTGACCGCCCGGGGGAAGGGCCATCTCCCCTGGTCCGACATCCAGGAGATCCAAGTATCAGCGGGCTGGGTCAACGCCATGGGGACCGGTGGCTCCGGCCGCCGGTGCAGCGCCGCGGCCGGCGACATCGCGAACCTGTACGTCCTCCTGGCCGTCGCCCAGCACCTCTGCGCGGACAGCCCGTCGGCCTGAGGCGCCAGGCGCCGTCAGCCAGGTGGCGAGCGCCGTCAGCCGAGTCCGGCAACGGCGTCCGAGGGCTCCCGGACCCGCCGGATCACCAGCGCCATCAACGCCGCCATCGCGCACAGCGCCCCGGACGCGTACCAGACCACGTCGTACTTGCCGAACACGTCGCGCGCCACCCCGCCCAGGAACGCCACCAGCGCCGCGCCCACCTGATGGGACGCCAGCACCCAGCCGAAGACGATGGCGCTGTCCTCCCCGTACTGCTCGCGGCACAGGGCCAGCGTCGGCGGAACGGTGGCGACCCAGTCCAGGCCGTAGAAGACGATGAAGAACACCATCGGCGGGTGCACCGTCGGCGCCATCAGCATCGGCAGGAAGAGCAGCGAGACGCCGCGCAGCGCGTAGTAGACGGCGAGGAGCCGCCGGGCGTCGAAGCGGTCGGTGAGCCAGCCGGAGAAGACGGTGCCGATGATGTCGAAGACGCCGATGACGGCGAGCAACGAGGCGGCGGCGGTCACGGGCATGCCGTGGTCGTGGGCCGAGGGCACGAAGTGCGTACGGATCAGGCCGTTGGTCGAGGCCCCACAGATCGCGAACGTACCGGCCAGCAGCCAGAACGGTCCGGTGCGCGCCGCGTCGGTCAGTACGCGCAGGGTCCGCCGCGCCGCCCCGCGCGCGGGCGCCGGCCTCTCCACGTAGCTACCGCCGTACGGGGCGAGGCCCACGTCGGCCGGGTGGTCGCGGAGCAGGAACCAGACGAACGGGACGACGACCAGGGCCGCGAGCGCCACCGTCACCGAGGCGGGGCGCCAGCCGTGGTGCTCGACGATCCAGGCGCACAGCGGCAGGAAGACCAGTTGGCCGGAGGCGCCGGCCGCGGTGAGGATGCCGGTGACCAGGCCACGCCGGGCCACGAACCAGCGGTTGGTGACCGTGGCGGAGAACGCCATCGCCATGGAGCCGGTGCCCAGGCCGACGAGCACGCCCCAGTAGAGCATCAGCTGCCAGGAGGCCGTCATCCATACGCTGGCCAGCGCCCCGGTGGCCACGGTGGTGAGGGCGACGACGACCACCCGGCGGATGCCGAAGCGGTCCATCAGCGCGGCGGCGAACGGTGCGGTGAGCCCGTACAGCGCCATGTCGATGGAGACGGCGAGTCCGATCTCCCCGCGCGACCAGCCGAACCGCGCGTTGAGCGGCTCGATGAGGAGGCCGGGGAGGGAGTTGAACGCGGCGCCGCCGATGATCGTCACGAAGGTGACGGCGGCAACGATCCAGGCGCGGTGAACACGTCGGCGGGAAGGGCGCCCGGGGGCTGCCGGGACGGTGGCCTGCCGGTCGTCGTCCCGGGCGGCGCTTTCGGTTGTCTGGGTCACGTCACTCAGCATCGGGTCGCGACGCGCCTCCTCACGAGTGGCCGGAGGGACACCCTTCGAAGGAATCGGGCCACCGGGACGGTCGCTTCCGGCCCGGCCGGACGGGCCCATGTGCGCGTACGATCACCAGTCGGCCGACGAGCCGGGCCCGTCGGCCTCGTCGCGCGCCGATCCGGGGGGATCCCATGCAGTGGGCAGCACGCCAGCACTTCCACCACCGCTCCGCGCTGATGCAGACCTGGGGCGCTGTACTGCTGCTCATCGCCTGTGCCCTGTGGGTCTGGCTGGGCTTCCTGATGGCGGATCCGCAGGGCATGTACTGCTACCGCGGCATGTCGTCGGTGTGCGAGGTGGAGAGCGACGTGCCGAAGCAGCTGACCATCCTGGGGATCTCCGCGCCCCTGTCCGTCCTCGGTGCGGGGCTGCTGGTCGCCGGCAGTGTGCGCAGGCAGACCAGCGCCCATGTCTTCGAGATCATCGAGATGCAGAAGTCCGAGGAGCGCAGCCGGGAGAAGTGACCAGGGCCGTCACCGCCCAGGCGCACCCCGCTCCCACCGCGTACCAGAGCAGATCGGGTGCGTTGAAGGTCGAGCCGAGCACCAGCCGCGCCACCGTGCTGTGCCGGGAGAGCTCCGCCGGCACCCCGGTCAGCTGCAGCAGTTCCACCGCCCAGCTGAACGCCAGCCCCGTCCCGGCCACGACGGCCGGCCGCGCGCCGGGCGCGATCACGGCGACCAGGGCGCAGATCAGCACGGTGTAGAGCGCGTCCCCGGCGTACTTGGCGAGGTCGCCGTCCATGGACGCCCTGACGCCGAGCCCGGCGAGTACGGTCAGCGCCGCGGCGGCGGCCGCGACCGCACGGGCGCGCAGGGCCGTCCGGGCCCCCTTGCCCCCGGTCACGCGTTCCGCTCCAGCCGGCTGATCGGCCGGGCCACCAGCAGCACCGCCACCACCATCAGGTTGATCACCGCCCCGGCCAGCAGCACTTCGGGCGTGCCCACCCGGTCCGCGACCGGTCCGGCCAGTGCCCGGCCCGCCGCCAGCATCAGCAGCGAGCCCGCCACGTCGTACGCGTGCAGGCGGTTCAGCGCCTCGGGCGGCACATGGGTCTGGACCGTCGTCGACCACATCACCAGCCAGAACGCGAACGCCGCACCCGCCGCGAACTGCCCCGCCCCGAGCGCGAACACCGGCAGCCCGAGGCCCAGCACCAGCAGGTTCACACAGACCCCGGTCAGCGCGACCGCGCCCGCCGCGAGCGGGCGGCGGGGTCTCAGGCGCAGGGCGAGCAGCCCGCCGACGACGCTGCCCGCGCCGTTCACCGCCATCATCACGCCGTACGTCCCCGAGCCGTGCGCCTCGGTGACCTCGACCGCGGTGAGCGGCAGCATCGGGCCGAGCACCGTGAAGCCGTACACCGTCCAGATCGCGATCACTCCCCACAGCCAGCTGCGGGCCCGGAACTCCCGCCACCCGTCGACCAGTTCGGCGACGAAGCCGCCGCGCTGCGCCTCGTCCGAGGGGGCCGGGGCAAGCCGGAGCAGGAAGAGGCAGATGCCGGAGACCAGGAACGTCGACGCGTTCGCCGCGTAGACCGCCCCGGCGCTGGCCAGCCCGACGAGCATGCCCGCGAAGGCCGGGCCCGCCATGGTCATCAGCGCCTCGGAGACCCGCAGCACCGCGTTGGCCCGCTGCACGTCCGAGGCGACCCGGGGCACGGTCGAGGCAACGCCCGGCTGGAAGAGCGCGGCGCCCACCCCGGCCACGGCGCTGAGCGTGTAGACCGCCCACAGCGGCGGGTTCCCGGTGGCGAAGGAGAACGCCAGCACCGAGGCGCCGACCAGCCGCAGCACATCCGCGATGATCATCATCCGGCGCGGGGTGAACCGGTCCGCCAGTACGCCACCGAAGAGCACGAAGAGCGCCAGCGGCCCCATCCAGGCCGCGAGCGCGAACCCCACCGAGGAGTGCGGCCGGCCGGCGCCCAGCAGCCCCGCGGTGAGCGCCACCGGAATCATGCCGTCGCCGAAGAGCGCGGCGGTGCGGGCGACGAAGAAGAGCCGGAAGTTACGGTTCCAGAGCCCTTCCGACCGGCCGCTCCCCAGGCCCTCGTCCATCGTGCGCACCCCGGACGAACCGGCCAGAAGGGGCTGCGCACCGTCGCGTTCGACGGCGGGAATGTGCGGGTGTTCCGCTGACTTTTCCTTCACAGGAGTGACATGTATCAGGGTTGAGGTCTATACCACTAGGGGTGAAGGGAGTCCGCCAATGCCGCACCGAATCGCCGTCCTGGCCCTCGACGGGCTACTGCCCTTCGAACTGGGCATCCCCCAGCGGATATTCGGCCGCGCGTTCGGCATCGAGCCGCACGAGAAGGGCCGCGGCCTGTACGAAGTCGTGACCTGCTCCGTCCGCCCGCCGGGCCCGGTCCGTACCGACGCGGACTTCACGATCACCGTCGAACGCGGTCCCGAGGCCCTGGCCACCGCCGACACGGTGGTGGTTCCCGCCAGCTACGAACTCGGCCCCGTCTTCGACGAGGGCACGCTCACCGACGAACTGGCCGCCGCGTTCGCCCGCATCAGGCCGGGGACCCGAATGGTCTCCATCTGCACGGGCAGCTATGTGCTGGCCGCCGCCGGGTATCTCGACGGGCGCCCCGCCACCACCCACTGGTCGCACGCCGACCACTTCCAGCAGCTCTTCCCCGAGGTGCGGGTCGACCCCGACGTCCTGTTCATCGACGACGGGGACGTCCTGACCTCCGCCGGGGTCGCCGCCGGGATCGACCTCTGCCTGCACATCGTGCGCAGGGACCACGGCACCGCAGTCGCCAATGATGTCGCCCGCCGCACGGTCGTGCCCCCGCACCGGGACGGTGGACAGGCGCAGTACATCCAACGGCCCCTGCCCGAGGCCCGGTTCGCGACCACGACCACCGCGCGCAGTTGGGCGCTCGGGCGGCTGGAGCGCCCGATCCTGCTGCGCGACATGGCGCAGCAGGAGTCGATGAGCGTGCGCACCTTCACCCGGCGGTTCCGGGAGGAGGTCGGGGTCAGCCCCGTCCAGTGGCTGACCCGGCAGCGGGTCGAACGGGCCCGGCACCTGCTGGAGTCGACGGACCTGTCGATCGACCAGGTGGCGCGGGACGCGGGCTTCGGGACGCCCACGTCGCTGCGGCAGCACCTCCAGGCGGCGCTGGGGGTGTCCCCGACGGTGTACCGGCGCACGTTCCGCGCCGGGCGGACCTGAGGGGCGCCCGGCGCGAACGGTCAGAACACCAGCACGCCCCGGGCCACCCGGCCGTGGTGCGCGTCGTCCGCCGCCTTGGCGAAGTCCTCCACCGGGTAGGTGGTGGTGACGAGTTCGTCCAGGAGCAGCCGGCCCTCCCGGTACAGCTCCGCGTAGAGCGCGATGTCCCGCTGCGGGCGCGACGATCCGTACCGGCAGCCCAGGATCGACTTGTCCAGGAACAGCGACGAGACGAGGAACGACGCCTCCGCCGTGGCCGCCGGGACGCCGAGCAGGACCGCCTGGCCGTGCCGGTCCAGCAGGTCGATCGCGGTACGGATCAGTTCCGCACGGCCCACGCACTCGAAGGCGTGGTCGGCGCCGTTCGGCAGGATGTCCCGCACGCCCTCCGCCGAGGTCAGGAAGTGTGTCGCGCCGAACTGCCGGGCCGCCGCCTCCTTCGCCGGGTTGGCGTCGACGGCGACGATCGTCAGCGCGCCCGCGATCCGGGCGCCCTGGATCACGTTGAGCCCGATGCCACCGGTGCCGATCACCACGACCGTGTCGCCCCGGTCGACCTTCGCCCGGTTGAGCACGGCGCCGACGCCCGTCAGCACCCCGCAGCCGATCAGGGCCGCCGAGGTCAGCGGCAGATCGTCCGGGATCTTCACCGCCTGCACGGCCTTGACCAGGGTCCGTTCGGCGAAGGCCGAGTTGGAGGCGAACTGGTACAGCGGCTTCCCGCGCCGCGTGAACGGCTGACCCGGCATCCCGATCGCCTTGCGGCACATGGTCGGGCGTCCCCGGTCGCACTGGGCGCACGCCCCGCAGTTGGCCAGCGTGGACAGCGACACGTGGTCGCCGGGCGCCACATGACGGACGCCGGCGCCGACCGCTTCCACCACCCCCGCGCCCTCGTGCCCGAGCACCACCGGTGACGGGAACGGAATCGTCCCGTCGATCACCGAGAGGTCGCTGTGGCAGAGCCCGGCCGCGGCCACCGCCACCAGCACCTCGCCGGGTCCCGGATCGCGTATCTCCAGGTCGTCGACGACCTCGGTCCGCTTGCCGTCGAAGACGACGCCTCTCATCTCGGCTCCCTCGGTAGGCCGAGCACCCGCTCGGCGATGATGTTCCGCTGGATCTCGTCCGAGCCGCCGTAGATGGTGTCGGACCGGGTGAACAGGAACAGGCGCTGTGCCTCGTCGAGTCCGTACGGTTCCTTCGCCGACCAGTCGTCCGGGCCGACGGCCGCCGCCGTACCCCTGATCTGCACGGCCAGCTCGCCCAGGCGCTGGTGCCAGCCGCCCCAGAGCAGTTTCGCCACACTGGGCGCGCCGGGGTCGCCGGTGGAGCCGAGGGTGCGCAGGGCGTTCCAGCGCATGGTCCGCAGCTGTGCCCACTGCCGTACGAGGCGTTCGCGCAGGACCGGGTCGGTGACGGCGCCGCTGTCGACGGCGGCCCGGACCACCCGGTCCAGCTCGGCGGCGAAGCCGATCTGCTGGACGAGCGTGGAGACGCCGCGCTCCAGGGCCAGCAGCCCCATGGCGACCGTCCAGCCGTTGCCCTCGCCGCCGACGCACTCCTCGGCGTGCGCCCCGTCGAAGAAGACCTCGTTGAACTCGCTGGTCCCGGACATCTGGCGGATCGGCCGCACCTCGATCCTGCCGGGCTGGTCCATCGGTACGAGGAGGAACGACAGGCCGTGGTGGCGGCGGGAGCCGGGCTCGGTGCGGGCCAGCACGAAGCACCAGTCGGCCTCCTTCGCCAGTGACGTCCAGATCTTCTGCCCGGTCACCCGGTGGCCGCCGCCGCTCCGGTCGGGCACGGCGGCGGTGCGCACCGCGGCGAGGTCCGATCCGGCGTCCGGCTCGCTGTAGCCCTGGCACCAGAGCGCTTCGCCCCGCGCCACGGCGGGCAGGAAGCGCCGCTGCTGCTCCTCGCTGCCGTAGGCGATCAGGGTCGGGGCGAGGAGGTTCTCGCCGATGTGGCCGACCCGGGCGGGGGCGTCGGCGCGGGCGTACTCCTCGGCCCAGACGACCTGTTGGGTGAGGCTCGCGCGGCGGTTGCCGTGGCCGGTGCCGTGGTCGTCCCAGCCGAGGCCGATCCACCCGTACCCGCCGAGTTCGCGCTCCCAGGCGCGGCGGACCGCGACGCCCTCGTGCTCGCTGCCGGGACCGCCGGTGCCGGCCGCCGCCGCGTACTCGCCCACGAGGTGCTCTTCCAGCCAGCCGCGTGCTTCCGCGCGGAAGGCGGCGTCGTCGGGGCCGAAGCTGAAGTCCACGGGTGCCTCCTGCTGTTGCCGCTCGCCGTCCAGGGCCTCACGCGTTCGGGCGCGCCTTCGCCGCGGCCGCCGCGGCCATCTCCTCCAGCCGGGCCAGCATCGGCATCGGGTCGGTGCCCACCGTCCCCGGCAGGAAGTCCGCGATCCGCTCCGGGGTCCACGCCCCCTCGACGTACCCGGCCCGCAGCTCCCTGGGCTGGGCCCAGACCGCGATCTTGGGCCCCGCGACCGTGTACACCTGGCCGGTGATCTTCTCCTGGCGGGCCCGTTCGCTGAGCAGGTAGACGACGAGCGCCGCCACGTCCTCCGGCTCGCCGATCTCCTTGAGCTCCATGGGGACGTTGGCGGACATCCGGGTGCGGGCGACCGGGGCGACGGCGTTGGCCGTGACTCCGTACTTGTGCAGGCCGAGCGCCGCGCTCCGCACCAGCGAGATGATCCCGCCCTTCGCGGCGCTGTAGTTGGCCTGGGCGACGCTGCCCTGGTGGTTGCCGCTGGTGAAGCCGATCAGCGTGCCGCCGCCCTCCTGCTTGCGCATCACCGCCGACGCGGCCCGGAAGACGGTGAAGGTGCCCTTGAGGTGGGTGGCGACCACCGGGTCCCACTCCTCCTCGGACATGTTGAACAGCATCCGTTCCCGCAGGATGCCGGCCACGCAGACGACCCCGTCGATCCGCCCGAACCGGGCGAGCGCCGTGTCCACGATCCGCTGGCCGCCCGCCATCGTGGAGATGTCGTCGGCGACCGCCACCGCCTCGCCGTCCGCCGCCCCGATCTCCTTGACGACCGACTCGGCCACCTCGCTGCTCGGTTCGCCGCCCTCGATGGAGACGCCGAAGTCGTTGACGACGACCCTCGCCCCCTCGGCCGCCGCCGCGAGCGCGACCGCCCGCCCGATGCCACGCCCGGCACCCGTGACGGCCACCACCTTGCCTGCCAAGAAGTTCCCCATGCCCGGCCCCTTCCCGCGGTTTCTGACGGACCGTTAGATTTTATGGGCCATCAGGTCCACGAGCACAAGCCCCAGGAGGCGCCATGTCATTGCCGGCCGAGTTCCACGACATCGCCAAGCGGGTCAGCAACTGGGGCCGCTGGGGCGCCGACGACGAGATCGGGACGCTCAACCTGATCGCCGACGCCGTCGTACGCGAGGCGGCCGCCACCGTCCGCACCGGTCTGCGGATCCCGCTCGCGCTCCCCCTCCAGCAGGACGGGGTGCAGAGCGGGCTGATCCCCGGGCGGATCAATCCGCTGCACACCATGATCCAGATCAACCAGGAGCTCTTCGGCCCCGGCACCGTCGCCACCAGCGACGACACCGCGGTCCTGAGCCTGCAGACGGCCACCCACTGGGACGCGCTGACCCATGCCTCGCACTCGGGGAAGATCTACAACGGCCGCCCGGCATCGACGATCACCGCCCACGGCGGCGCGCAGTTCAGCGGGATCGACAAGGCGCCGCACATCGTCTCGCGCGGGGTGCTGCTCGACGTGGCGCGCGCGCACGGCGTGGACCGGCTGCCCGGCGGCCACGCCGTCACACCGGAGGACCTGGACGCGGCCGAGGAACTGGCGGGGGTACGGGTCCGGTCCGGCGACATCGTGCTCGTACGGACCGGGCAGGTGCAGGTGTATCTGGCGGGCGACAAGCACGCGTACGGCTATCCGTCGCCCGGCCTGTCCCTCCGGACGCCCGAGTGGTTCCGCGCGCGCGATGTGGCGGCGGTCGCCAACGACACCCTGACCTTCGAGATCTTCCCGCCGGAGATCGAGGATCTGTGGCTGGGCGTGCACGCGCTGGACCTGGTCGAGATGGGCATGCTGCAGGGCCAGAACTGGAATCTGGAGGCGCTGTCCACAGCCTGTGCACAGGAGAAGCGGTACGCCTTCCTGCTCTCCGCCATGCCGGAGCCGTTCACCGGCGCGACCGGCACCCCGGTGGCGCCGGTCGCGGTCCTGTGACGGGACCGGCCGACGCCGGACAGCAGCCCGAACGAACTGCTTTAACCTTTATGCAAGGTTCGTAACGGCTCGTGACACCTTGTGCGCATCACGGGCCGCGTCCCCCGCGCGGGGCGCGGCGCCCTGCGCGCCGGAGTGCAGCGGCAGCTGAATCAGCGGCGCACCCCGGTCGACCTCGCACCAGATGCGCTTGCCCGCACCCTCCGGCTGCCAGCCCCAGCGGTCGGCGAGGCCGTCGACCAGCTCCAGGCCCCGGCCGTTGGTGTCCTCGCCCGCCGCGTGGCGCTGCTGCGGCGGCCGACAGCTGCTGTCGGCCACCTCGACCCGGACGGTCCCGGCCGAGCCGGTCAGGCCGAACAGCATGCGCAGCACCGCCGGGCACCCGGTGTGCACCACCGCATTGGTGACCAGCTCCGAGATCAGCAGGATGAGCGTCTCGGCCAGTGGCTCGTCGTCCCTTATCCCTGACCCGACCAGTCTCGACCGGGCCCATCTACGGGCCCGCCCGACCTCCGCGGGATCCGGCCCGACCTCCAGCTGAACCTGAAGCACCTGCACCGCTCACACCATCCGAACCGGCGGACACATCGCCTCGCGCCTCCTCGGGGTCACGGAACGTGATTCCCCTGCGAGACAGCATGGTTGACGTACAGTCACCGCAACAAGCGCTTCGGGCATATTCCAGCGCGAAGGAGTACGCGTGATGCATACTGTGCGACGCACGTTGCGGGGAGTCGAACAGAGGCGCGTCGAGGCCGTGTGAACCGCCTCCCGGGCGAGCCCGGCACCTCTGCCTGGAACGCGAGCAGGGCACCGTTCCGGACCCGGAGTCGCCGCAGGGGCAACACCCGGATCGCCCGGTTCCAGTTCCTGTCGCATCCAACGGAGCGTACCCGAGCCCGGCACCGACTCCACCCCGTGACGGATGACATGAAATCCGGAAACCGGAGCCGACGCCCGCCGACTGCACTGCGTAACTCCGCAGCGTGAGGCTCGCACCCCTGCCTGTCACCTGCGTGCGCCGCGCATTCAGCCGCCGCCCGGCACCCGAAGCCTGAACGGAACCCGTCCGACTTCAGCACAGGTCCCCCGCAAGCACCTCCTCGGCCGCCGCCGCCGTCAGCCACTGCCCGGACCGCAGCCAGGCCCGCTTGAGGTGCAGGTGAACATCTGCCTCCCAGGTGAAGCCCATGCCGCCGTGCACCTGGAGGCAGTCACGCGCGTTGCGGACCGCCGCGTCGTCGGCGAGCAGTTTGGCGCCCGCGATCTCCACCGGGTCCGTGGTCACGGCCGCCGCGTACACGGCACAGCGGGCCAGTTCGGCGCGGACCAGCATCCCTGCGCACAGATGTTTGACCGCCTGGAAGGAGCCGATCGGCGATCCGAACTGCTCGCGTTCACCGGCGTGTTGAACGGCCATCTCGGTCGTCCGGGCGGCGCTGCCGAGCTGTTCGGCGGCGGCCAGCAGGGCACCCTCGTCGCGCAGCCGCCCGCCCCGGGGCAGCGGCTCGCCCGCCTCCACCGGATCCGCGACCCGCCACAGCGGCGTGAACGGGTCGATCGAACGTACGGGGGTGGCGGCGTCCCGCACCCCAGCGGCGTCCCGCACCCGGGCGACGTTCACCGACGCGGCGCCGGACGCCCGCGACCCGTCCCCGGGGCCCAGCACCAGCAGCGCGTCCGCCTCCCCGAGGTGTGCCACCGGCTGCCCCGGGTCGAGCACGGCGACCACCGTCCCGCCCTGCGCCGCGCCCTTCACCCGGCCGGCCGCGAGGTGGGTGGCGATCAGCGGTCCGGGCAGCAGCGAACGCCCCGCCTCCTCGAAGAGCAGGACCGCTTCGGGCAGCCCGAGCCCGACGCCGCCCTCCGCCTCCGGCAGCCGCAGCGCGAAGAACCCGGCTTCGCCGAGCTCCCGCCACAGCGCCCGGTCGATGCCCGTACCGCCGTCGAGTGCCGCCCGCATCCGGTCCCTGCCGAAGCGCCCGGCGAGGAGTTCCCGCACCCCCGCCCGCAGGGCCCGCTGGTCGTCCGAGAGCTGGAAGTCCATGAGTGCGTCAGCGCCCCTTCGGCAGGCCGAGCATGCGTTCGGCGACGATGTTCCGCTGGATCTGCGAGGTGCCCGCGGCGATGGTGTACGAGAGCGAGGAGAGCCGGTCCAGGACCCATTCCCGGTCCAGGTCCGCGCTGTCCGCGCCGAGCACCTCGGCGGCCGCCTCGTACAGCTCCTGGCGGGCGTGCGAGTAACGCAGCTTGAAGACCGAACCGCCGGTCCCGGGCACGCCGCCGTCCCCGGCCCGCTGCGCCTCGCTGACGTTCCACTGGGTGAGCCGCCACAGCGCCCGGAATTCGGCGTTCAGCCTGCCCAGCCTGCGGCGCAGCACCGGATCGTCCCAGCGTCCGGTGCGCCGGGCCTCGGCCGCCAGCGCGTCCAGGGTGCGGCGGCAGGCGACGACCTCGCCGACGAAGGCCGTACCGCGCTCGAAGGAGAGGGTGACCATGGTGACCCTCCAGCCGTCGTTCTCCGCGCCGACCCGGTGCGAGAGCGGCACCCGCACCTCGTCGAGGAACATCTCGGCGAACTCGGTGGACCCGGCGAGGGTGCGCAGCGGGCGGACCGTGACCCCCGGCGCGTCCATCTCCATCGCGAGCCAGGTGATCCCGCGGTGCTTGGGCGCCGCCGGATCCGTACGCACCAGCAGCTCGCACCAGTCGGCGACCTCGGCGTGCGAGGTCCAGATCTTGCTGCCGCTCACCACGTAGTGGTCGCCGTCGCGCACCGCCCTGGTCCGCAGCGCGGCGAGGTCCGAGCCCGCGTCGGGCTCGCTGAACCCCTGGCACCAGATCTCGTCGCCGCGCAGCACCGGGGGCAGCCAGCGCGTCCGCTGCTCCGCCGTGCCCTCGGCCGCGATCGTCGGGCCGGCGTGCAGCAGCCCGACGAAGTTCGCGCCGACGTACGGGGCTCCGGCCTTCTCCGTCTCCTCCAGGAAGATCAGGTGCTGGGTCGGGGTCGCGCCCCGGCCGCCCGCGTCGACGGGCCAGTGCAGGCCGGCGTATCCGGCGTCGTACAGCATCCGCTGCCAGGCCGTGTCGTACGCGCGGCGGCCCGGCCAGTCCTCGGGGCGGGGCTTGGCCGGCAGCCCGGGGAGCACGGCGGCCAGCCACTCTCGCAGCCGCGCCCGGAATTCCTGCTCCTCCTCCGTGTACGCGAGATCCATCGCGGGCCTACTTGTCGAGGTCCAGATCGAGCATCCGGATCGCGTTTCCGCGCATCAGTTTGTAGACGGTCTCGTCGTCCAGTCCCTTGACGTGGTCGAGGGCGACCTCCTTGGTGTGCGGGAAGGTCGAGTCGACGTGCGGGTAGTCGGTCTCGAAGGTGGCGTTGTCCCGCCCGACGACGTCGAGCGAGGCGACGCCGTGCTTGTCGCGGAAGAAGCAGCAGAAGATCTGCCGGTAGTAGTACGTGGACGGCGGCTCGGGGATCAGACCGCGCACCCCGCCCCAGGCCCGGTGCTCCTCCCAGACGTCGTCGGCACGCTCCAGGGCGTACGGGATCCAGCCCATCTGCCCTTCGCTGTAGGCGAGCTTGAGCTGCGGGAACTTCACCAGGACCCCGCTGAACAGGAAGTCCATCATCGAGGCCATGGCGTTGTTGAAGGAGAGGCTGGCCTGTACGGCGGGCGGGGCGTCCGGCGACGCGGCGGGCATCTGCGAGCTGGACCCGATGTGCATGTTGACGACCGTGCCGGTCTCCTGGCAGGCCGCGAAGAACGGGTCCCAGTACCCGGTGTGGATCGACGGCAGGCCGAGGTGGGTGGGGATCTCGGAGAAGGTCACCGCGCGCACCCCGCGGGCCGCGTTCCGGTGGATCTCCGCGACCGCGAGGCCGATGTCCCAGAGCGGGATGATGCAGAGCGGGATGAGCCGGCCACCGCTGTCGCCGCACCACTCCTCCACCATCCAGTCGTTGTAGGCGCGCACGCAGGCGAGCGCGACCTCCTTGTCATGGGCCTCGGCGAAGGTCTGGCCGCAGAAGCGCGGGAAGGTCGGGAAGCAGAGACTGGCCTCGACGTGGTTGAGGTCCATGTCCTTGAGCCGCTCGGCCGGATCCCAGCAGCCGGGCCGCATCTCCTGGCGGGTGATGCCCTCCAGCGTCATGTCGTCGCGGTCGAAGCCGACGGCGGCGATGTTGCGCTTGTACGGGAACTTCAGGTCCTCGTAGATCCACCAGTCGGTGGGCGGGCCGTCCGGGTCCATGGTGATGACGTACTTGCCGCCCGTGTAGGCCAGCTCACCGATGCCCGCGGTGAGCGGCTGCGGGCCGCGCTCGCGGTACTTGGCGGGCAGCCAGGTCGAGAAGAGGTGCGGCGGCTCGATCACATGGTCGTCGACGCTGACGATCCGAGGCAGTTCCGTCATGGTGTCCCCTCCGGCGCGCGATTTTCTGATGACCCGTCAGATCTATGTCGCCATCAGGCTAGCTCCGCACCCCTGGACCGACAAGGCGCAGCGCTCTACGCTCTCCGCACTATCTGACTGTCCGTCAGCTGAGAGGGGTCGGCCGTGACCGGGACCGCGCACGCGCTGGGTGCATCGGGCACCTTCTGGGAACTCGTCGAACGCCGGGCCGGCCTGACCCCGGACCGCCCGTTCCTGATCCAGGACGACCGCACCCTGACCTTCGGCGAGCTGCGCACCCGCGGCGAGCGGGTCGCGGCCGGGCTGTGGGAGAAGGGCGTGCGGCCGGGCACCGTCGTCGCCTGGCAGCTGCCGACCCGGATCGAAACGGTGCTGCTGTCGTTCGCGCTGACCCGGATCGGGGCCGTGCAGTCGCCCGTCATCCCGTTCTACCGGGACCGCGAGGTGGGGTTCGCGCTGCGCGAGTCCAAGGCGGAGTTCTTCGCCGTACCGGGCACCTGGCGCGGCTTCGACCACACGGCGATGGCCCGGCGGCTGACGGCGGACCGGCCGGTGACGGTGTTCGAGGCGTACGCGTCACTGCCGGACGGCGATCCGTCGGTGCTGCCGCCGCCGCCCGGCGACGGCACACGGGTGCGCTGGATCTACTGGACCTCGGGCACCACCTCCGACCCGAAGGGGGTGCTGCACACCGACCGAAGCCTGATCGCGGGCGGCTCCTGCCTGGCCCACGCACTGCACCTGACGGCGGACGACATCGGCTCGGTGGCCTTCCCGTTCGCCCACGTCGGCGGGCCGGACTACGCGGTGATGCTGCTGCTGTACGGGTTCCCGGCGGTGCTGCTGGAGCACTTCGCGATGCCGGACGCGCTGGCGGACTACCGGCGCCACGGGGTGACGGTCGCGGGCGGGTCCACGGCGTTCTACTCGATGTTCCTGACCGAACAGCGCAAGGAGCCGGACCGGAAGCTGATCCCCAGCCTGCGGCTGCTGGCCGGCGGCGGGGCGCCGAAACCGCCGGAGATCTACCACGCGGTGGTCCGGGAGATGGGCGTCCAGCTCACCCACGGGTACGGCATGACCGAGGTCCCGATGATCACGATGGGCGCCCCCGACGACACGGTGGAACACCTCGCCCGGACGGAGGGGCGGCCGCCCGCCGGCATGGAGATCCGGATCACCGACGAGGACGGCAAGCCGCTGCCGCACGGCACGGACGGCGAGGTGCGGCTGCGCGGGGAGGCGGTCTGCAAGGGCTATCTGGACCCGGCGCAGTCCGCTTCGGTCTTCGACACGGAGGGGTTCCTGATCACCGGCGACGTCGGCCACGTCAGGGCGAGCGGGCATCTGGTGCTCACCGGACGGCTGAAGGACATCATCATCCGCAAGGGCGAGAACATCTCCGCGAAGGAGATAGAGGACCTGCTGCACCGGCACCCGGACGTCGGGGACGCGGCGGTGATCGGGCTGCCGGACCCGGAGCGGGGCGAGCTGGTCTGCGCGGTCGTGGAGCAGCCGGCAGGCGCCGCGCCGCTGACGCTGGAGCGGGTCACGGGGTATCTGCGGGCCGAGGGGCTCTCCGTGCACAAGCTGCCGGAGCGGCTGGAGGTGGTGGCGGCGCTGCCGCGCAACGACGCCCTGCGCAAGGTGCTGAAGTACCGGCTGCGGGAGCAGTTCGCCTGACGGGGCGCGGGTGCGGGTGGAGCCCGCCCGAGGGGGGCGGAGCGGCGCCCCGCGCCCCCTCGGCCCTACGCGTCCGGCGCGATCACCGTGAAGTAGTCGGCGAAGGCCGACACCGCGTCGTTCTCCGCGATCCAGCCGTCCTGGTCCGCGTCCAGGCTCCGCGCCGCGAGCTGCGCCGTCCCGGCGTCCGCGCCCAGCACCCGCAGCGCCCGCTCCACCGCGGGTACGGCCGCCGTGCCCCGGTCGTCCGGGTCCGCCACCGCGATCGCCGCGCGCAGGAAGGGGCGGGCGATCTCCGCGAAGCGCTCCGGGTTGTCGCGCAGCCGCTTCACGGCCCCGCCCACGAACTCCTCACGGTTGACGCGCTGGTCCCCGTCGACATCGGCGATGCCCGCCATGCCCTGCCAGAACGCCTCGGCCCCGGTATAGAGCGCCTGGCCCTTGTCGCAACGCGCCGTCGTGCCGAATTCGGCGAGCAGACGGGCCGCGGCTGCATTGAAATCCGCGCGATCGATGTATCCGTTGCCGTCCTGGTCGAAGGCGGCGAAGCGGTGGGCGATCTTGCGCTCGTACTCTGCGCTGTCCATGCGGGGAGCGTACGACGCCGGAAGGCCTCACGTGTCACCTTCGCGCTCCATCGTCGTCACGGCCCGGTCATCGCCGCCCGCCCGCGGTCCCGCCCCGGCGTGCCGGAGCGATGTCCGGAGCGGTCTCACGCGGAGAGCGGCCGGGCCCGGTCGTCCACGGCCGCGTACCGGTCGGGGTAGACGTCGAAGAGCCGGCGTACGCCGAGGGCGGCGAGCACCCGGTTGACGTGCGAGCCCTCCTCCGCGCCCCGGGCCGGCAGGACCAGCCGCAGCCGGCCCCCGCAGGAACGCATCAGCCGGCGGGAGGCGATCAGTACGCCGACCCCGCTGGAATCGCAGAACAGGACCTCGGAGAGGTCGAGCACCACGTCGTGGCGGCCGACGGCGACCGCGTCGTGGACGGACTGGCGCACCGCGGGCGATGTCAGCAGATCCAGCTCGCCGCATATGCGCAGTACGGTCCACCCGCCCTGCACGGTCTCGGCCACTTCGAGTGGCTTCCGGGAATGTTCCTGGGTGAGCCGGGGGGCGTGGCTGGTCGCAGCCCGGGGGTGGTTTCCGGGAGGGCAAGGCTTGATCACGCGACTGGGCCTCTCGTTCCGGGGCTTCCGACGATCCGGAAGTTTCCGTTCCTTCTCGCGGCTGCCCCAGCCGCACCCCTATGAAACACCGAACGGTCCGGCAGAACACAGCGGGAATCGGGCACAAATGATCTGTTCAGGACTGATTCCGCCGGTGCCGGGTGCCGCATTCCCTATCATCTCGGGCCTCTTGAGGGGCGTACTTGCCGTAATGGAAGTGCCCGGCCGACGCCGCCGACTACATTCGATGTGACGAGGGGAACAGAGCAGAGGAAACGGGTCGGGGGTCGCATGGCCAAGAACGCACCGCCCCGCTGGGACCGCAAGATGCAGCAGCGGCTGGCACGCGGTGAGGCGGCGGCTCTCGGTGAGCTCTACGACCGGTTCGCCTCGCTGGTGCACAGCCAGGCCCACCGGATGCTGGACGACGAGACCGCAGCCGACCTGGTGACCCGCGAGGTCTTCGGCTACGTGTGGGAGAACCCGGACGCCTACGACCCCAAGCAGGGCTCGATGCGTTCCTGGGTGGCCCGGCTCACGCACCGCCAGTCCGTGCGGCGGCTGCGCGAGGAGCACGGCCACCACGACGGCCCGGACCACGACGGGAACGGCCTGGAGGAGCGGGTGCACCGGGCCACGGTCGCGGCCCGCGCCGACTACATCGTCACGTCCATGCCCGCCCCGCTGCGGGCCGCGCTGGAGCTCGCGTACATCCAGCGCCGGGACTACCGGCAGACCGCGACCGACCTCGGGGTCACCGAGGACGAGGCCCGCCGCCGGCTCCGGCTCGGGCTGCAGCTGCTCTCCACCGCGCACACCCGCCCGCTCGAAGGGACATCGCCGCCCGGATACGGACGGCCCCTGTGAACGGCGACGAGGCGGGCGGGCGCGGCGACGACGGACGCGACGACGAGGTGCGGGACGCACGGCGCATACCGGGTCCCAGGGCCGCCGCGGACGACTTCGACCTCTCCGCCGTACCCCTGCCACCGCCCGTCCCCGTGACCCCGCCCGAGGAGCCGCGACCGGCCGGGCGGCCGACGCCGGAAACCGCCGTGGCACCACCGGACCCATCAGCCCCGTCGCACCCGCCGGTGCTGACCCACCGCGTCCTCAAGGCGCTCCTCGGCGCGTGGGCCCTGGCGGCCTGCTCCGCGGAGGAGACCGAGGCCGTCGAGGCACATCTGACCGAGTGCGCCGCCTGCGCGGACGAGGCCCTGCGGCTGCGTGACGCCGTCGGGCTGCTGCAGACCGACCGCAGCCTGGACCTCGACCCGACGCTGCGCACCCGGGTGATCGACGCCTGCCTGAGCCGCCGCCCGGCCGACATCCCGGTGCCGGACTGGGCCACTCCGTACGACGCGGAGACCGCGCGGCTCGACGCGCTGCTCCGTGACATCGGCAGCTCGGAGTGGCACGCCCCGGTGCGCCTGAAGTGGTTCGAGAGCGAGCAGGAGGCCGGCCGCAGGACCACGGTCGCGGGCGTCATCGGCCATCTCATGGCCGTCGACGGACTGATCGGCACCGCCCTCGATCTCGAAGTGCCGCTCGGCGAAGGAGTCCTCGGCCGGGGCGCGGACTGGCCGCTCTCGCCCACCGCACGCACCGAGAAGTACTGGTCCGCCGCCCGGCGGCCACCCACCCGCGCGATCCACGAGCCGTGGCGCGCGCAGAGCCACACCCTCATCCGCACGGTGTCCTTCGCCGGCCGCGGCGTCTGTGAGCTCTCCGTCTCGTACGGGGACTTCGCCCTTCCGATGCACGACGCCCTGCTGGACCGGGCCTTCGAGTGCTGGGTGCACGGCGGCGACATCGCGGAGGCGGTGGACTATCCGTACGAGGCGCCGTCCGCCGCCCACCTCAACCGGATGATCGACCTGGCGGCCCGGCTGCTGCCCGCCGTCCTCGCCGAGCGCCGCAGGACCGGTCTTGCCGGGCCCGCCCGGCAGCTGGTGACGGCCGGTTCACCGGGCCGTTCGCTCCACCTGGAGGTCGAGGGCTCGGGCGGCGGCGACTGGTACATCCCGCTGGACTCCCCGGCCGCGCTCGGCTCCCCCGCGCACACCGTGGCGCAGGTCGCGCTGGACGGCGTGGAGTTCTGCCAGCTGGTGGCCGGTCATGTGCCGCCGGTCGAGGCGGCGGCCGGTCAGGAGGGCGACCGCGAGGCCATCCGCGACGTGCTCCGCGCCGCGGCCTCGCTGAGCCGCCTGTAGGGCGTGCCGCGCCAAGGGTTGTCCCGTGATCCGCCGGCCGCCCGCCAGGGGTTACGGGGCAGCCCTCAGTCGAAGACCACCGTACGGCGGCCGTTGAGCAGGATGCGGCGCTCCGCGTGCCACTTCACGGCCCGCGCCAGCGCCTGGCACTCCACGTCACGCCCGATGGCGACCAGCTGGTCCGGCGTGACGCCGTGGCCCACCCGCTCGACCTCCTGCTCGATGATCGGCCCCTCGTCGAGGTCCGCGGTCACGTAATGCGCCGTCGCACCGATCAGCTTCACACCACGGGCGTGCGCCTGGTGGTACGGCTTCGCGCCCTTGAAGCTCGGCAGGAAGGAGTGGTGGATGTTGATGATCCGGCCGCTCAACTGCTTGCAGAGGTCGTCCGAGAGGACCTGCATGTAGCGGGCGAGGACGACCAGCTCGACGTTCTCCTCACAGACCAGCTCCAGCAGCTGCGCCTCCGCGGCGGCCTTGGTCTCCTTGGTCACCGGGATGTGCCGGAAGGGGACGTTGTACGAGGCGACGAGCTCCGCGAAGTCCGTGTGGTTGGAGACGACGGCGGCGATCTCGACCGGCAGCGCCCCGATCCGGGAACGGAACAGCAGGTCGTTGAGGCAGTGCCCGAACTTGCTGACCATCAGCACGACCCGCATCCGCTCCGAGGAGCGGTGGATCTGCCAGTCCATCCGGAAGGAGTCGCCGACCGCCGCGAAACTGGCCCGCAGCTTCTCCACGGTCACCGGGGCGTCCGCCGAGAAGTGGACCCGCATGAAGAACAGACCCGTGTCGTGGTCGCCGAACTGCTGGCTGTCCTCGATGTTGCAGCCGGTCATGAAGAGATAGCTCGACACGGCATGCACGATGCCCTTTTTGTCGGGGCAGGAGAGGGTGAGGACGTACTGCTCGGGGACGGTGTCGGCAGGCTGCGGCGCGGTCATCCCCGTAGCGTGCCACACCGGCCCGGAATCAGGCCGACCTGGTCATTATGCGGAGCACGTCGAGGGAGCGCGGCGGCGTGCCGGGGTCCTCGCCGTCGTTGCCGGCGAGCAGCACATGGGCCTCGCGGGCGGCCTGTACGGCCTCCTGCCAGCCGTGGTGCTCCAGGTACGCCGAGACGGGGGCGTCGGCGCCGACCTGGTGCATGATGCGCAGCACCCGGAGCACGGCGACGTCCACGAGAGCGGCCTCGTCGGTGTCGCGGAAGATCGTCCCGATGTACTTCTCGGCGGACCAGTTGTCCAGCCAGGTGTCCTCGACCAGGCGGTACACGGCGTCGGTGACGTCGCCGTACCCCTCCCGGCCGGCCAGCCAGCACTCGTGGTGGAAGACGGGGTCGGAGAGCATGTGCAGCGCCGAGCGCACGTTGCTGCGCCAGCGCCACCAAGGCATGTCATTCAGCGGCATGCCGCCCATGGTGGAGGAGCGACGGCCGCGACGGGAAGAGTTCTCCGAACCTTGCTGCACGGTCATCGATCGTACGTTCCCTTTTTCGCCGCCCGTACCGGCCCCCGTAATTCACCCGGATGTCACCGAACGTTGAGCGGAGCACACTGCGGCGTTACCCCGAGGCCGGAAATGTTCATGCCCATGACCGGATGGCGACGCCCCACCTCCTCCCGCCCCTACAAGTTCCTCACATGTACGGCGGCGGCCGGGGCGTTGCTGATCACCGGTTGCGGCGTACTCCCTGGGGCCAC
Source organism: Streptomyces sp. NBC_00012 (assembly GCF_045040875.1). NCBI lineage: Bacteria > Bacillati > Actinomycetota > Actinomycetes > Kitasatosporales > Streptomycetaceae > Streptomyces > Streptomyces sp. NBC_00012. The sequence continues at coordinate 3,832,441 of NZ_CP108309.1, forward strand.
GGGGGGCTCCAGGGAGCCCGTCACCGTTGTGACCTGGGCCCCCGGCGGGGTCACGGGGCCGGACGCGGTGAACATGGCGGGCATGACCGCCATGGCCCGCGCCTACGCCCGCTGGGCCGACGCCGACGGCGGGCTGGACGGTCACAAGCTGCGCGTCGTCACCTGCGACGAGAAGGACACCTCCGCCGGGGCGGCGAACTGCGCCCGGCGGGCCGTCAAGGAGAAGGCGGTGGCGGTCGTCGGCTCGTACAGCCGGCACGGGACGGCGTTCATGCCGCTGCTGGAGGCCGCCGGGATCCCCTACATCGGCGGTTACGGCGCTTCCGACGAGGAGTTCGGCAGCTACAACTCCTACCCGGTCAACGGCGGCCAGCCCGCCCTGCTCGCGGGCAACGCCCGGCAGCTGGCCCGCAGTTGCGAGCGGGTGTCCGTGGTCCGGCCCGACAGCGTGAGCGGCGACGGCCAGGCATGGCTCCTCAGGGCCGGCCTCACCGAGGCCGGCCGGCCCGCGCCCACCGACATCCGGGCCCCGGAGTCGGCCACTTCGTACGAGGGGGCCGCCGCCCCCGCGCTCCGGGCGGCAGGGGCGTCCGACGGCTGTGTGACGGCCGTGCTCGGGAGGCGTACGGAGACCTTCTTCGACTCCCTCCGGCGGCTCGAACCGGAGTACGGGGACGTCCGGATCTCCTCCGTGCTGGGCAGCGTCGACCAGCCGCTGATCGACAGCACCGGCGGCCGGAACAGCCCGTTCGAGGGGGCGTACATCACCGGCTGGTACCCGGACGCGGGCGACGCCCGCTGGGACACGATGCGCGACGTGATCCGCGAGCACGCCTTCGGCGACAACCGGATCGACCCGGACGACACGGGCGTGCAGACCACCTGGATCGCGTACACCGTGCTGAAGGAGATCGTGAAGTCGGTCGACTCCCCGAAGATCACCCCCTGGAAGCTCTCCTCCGCCCTCAACCGGGGCACCCCGGCCAGGACCGGCGGCCTCACCCCGGTGCTGCGCTGGGGCTTCGACGACATGCTGGGCTCGCCCTCGTACCCCCGGATCGTCAACACCAAGGTCACGTATCAGGTGGTGCGGAACGGCCGGCTCGTCGCGGACCGGAAGGGCTTCATGGACGTCTCGAAGACGTTGTCGGACGCCAGCTCGATGAGCTGACCCGCGGCGCCCGCCCGGATTCACGGGACGGGCGCCGCGGGACCGGCGTCTCGGGACGGGCCGTCACAGCTCCGTGGCCGCCCGGCTGGTCAGTCCGTACTTCGACGCGATCGAGTTCCACAGCCCGGACGCCTGCCGCTTCGCCTTGCTCGCCTCGCCGCTCTGCACGGTGGCCGCTTGCGTCTCGGAGGTCGTACGCGCCTTCCCGTGCTTGCAGACCTTCTTGCCGTTCTTGGCCTGCCCGGCCCACGCGGCGTAGTGCTCGTCGGCGGCGGCGGAGGCCCGCCAGGCCTTGGTGAGGGAGGCGGTCAGCTGGGCGTGGTTCGGCAGCTTGTCGACGGACAGCCCCTCCAGCCGGGTGACCAGATCGCGGCGCTGCTGGGCGGCGCCCTTCAGATCGGTGACGGCCTGGTCCAGGTCCTTGCAGCTCTTGGTCTTCTCGACGGCCCCGATGACTGCGGCACGGCTGTTGTTGCTGTCCGCGAGCAGCTTGTCGAGCGCCTCGGCCTGCGGCTTCGCCGGATCGGCGGCGGCCTGCGTGGAGGTCTCATCGGCGGATGAACTCGCCGCGGCGACCGGCTGCTTGTCGTCCTTGCCCTTGTCGTCGCCACCGCCGCTCAGCAGCGCACCCGCGCCGAGCCCGACGACGGCGCAGCCGGCCACGACGGCCGCGATCAGCGTGACGTGGGCCCGCTTCCTGCGCGGCTGCTGCGGCTCCTCGTCCATCGGCCGGTACGGGGCCAGCGCGGGGTGCTGGGCCTGCGGGGCCCCCTGGTACTGCGGGGCGCCCCGGTGCTGCCCGGGGTCGAGGTGGGGCATCTGCTGGGTGGCGCCCGCCGGTTCGTCGCTGCGGAACAGGTTGTCGAACTCGGCGGGCGGCTGCCGGTCGCCCGGGGCTCCGGGCCTGATGCCGTAAGGGGTGCCGCCGGGGACCGGCGGGATGAACTGGGTCGCCTCGGCGTCACCGCCGTTGCCGGGCTGCTGCTGGTACGCCTGCTGCTGCGGCGGCACCGCGTGGCCGAGGAACGTCGTCGACTCCGCGGGGTTCTCCGGCGGCAGCCCGCCCGGCACGGGCCCACCGGGCACCGGCGCGATGTACTGCGTGGCCTCCGCGTCCCCGCCCATGCCCGTCCCGGGCATGGCCTCGGGCGGCAACGGCTGCACGAACGACTGCGGCGGCTGGGACTGTTGCCGCATCTGCTGCGGCGGCTGCCCCTGCTGCGGCGGCTGTTGCATGTGCTGCGGCGGCTGCATCTGCTGAGGTTGCTGCATCTGCTGCGGCTGTTGAGGCTGTTGCATGTGCTGCTGCTGCATGTGCTGTTGCTGGACGGGAGGCAGCGGCTGGGCCTGCGGCATCTGGGCCTGCTGCGGGGCGGGCGGCTGCCCGTACCCCTGCCCCGGCTGCACCTGGCCGTACTGCCCCTGCCCGTACGCCCCCTGCCCCTGGGCATGCGCCTGGGGCTGCGGCTGCTGCGCGGGGTCCTGGTGCCCCGCCTGCGGCCCCCAGGGCTGCCCCCACGGCTGGCCGCCCGCCGGGGCGGCCTGATCCGCCGGCCCCCCCGGTATCCAGGGCTCGCCGCCACCTGCGGGCAGCACGACACCTTCGTGCGTGGGCCGTACAGCAGGGAGCTGCGGCTCGTCACCCTGTCCGCTCTGCGTCACCGGGACTCCTACGTGTGAACCTACGGAATCGTCGGCTCACGCTATCGGGTGGTCACCGCCGTTCGCCAAGCGTGTGTTGTCACTCACCAGCCCTTCACAAGCGCTGTAACGCTCAGCGCGCTCAGGACGCAGTTATGGGGGCACCCGGACGCGTCCACCGGCCGGGCCCCGATCCCGGGCCCGGTCAGGCCGCCTGGAGCTCCAGCCGGGCACCGAACTCGCGCACCGCCGACTCGTCCCCGTACGGGATCAGCCGCTGCTGCAGATCGTCCAGATACTCCGCTCCCCGGCTGGAGCGCACCGATCCCAGCAGCTCCATCGCCCGGATGCCCGTGTGGCAGGCCTGTTCCACCTCGCGCATCTGGACCTGGGCCGTGGCCAGCAGCACCAGACCGATGCCCCGGCGGCGGGTCCGGGACTCCGGGTGGCCGGCCAGGGACTCCTTCGCGCGGCGCGCGGCGGCCTCCGCCTGGCCGAGGTCGCGGTGGCAGTGCGCCAGCTCGTCCGCGAGATACGCGCGGTCGAAGTGGGCGATCCAGTCGGGGTCGTCGCCCGTGCCCGGTTCGGCCCGCTCCATGGCCGCCAGTGCGCGGCCCGTCACCGCCTGGCAGGTGCGGGCGTCGCCGAGAAGGGCGTGGCCGCGCGCCTCCGCCGCGTAGAACATCGCCTCCGCCCTCGGGGTGACGCGCCCGCGCGCGCCCTCCTGCGCGGCCCGGGCCAGCTGGGCGATCTCCCGGGGGTTGCCGAGCTGCGCGGCGAGATGGCTCATCGAGGCGGCCAGCACATAACCGCCGTACGCCCGGTCGCCCGCCGCCTGGGCCAGGCGCAGCGCCTGGATGTAGTAGCGCTGGGCGAGCCCCGGCTGGCCGGTGTCGACCGCCATGTACCCGGCGAGTTCGGTGAGCCGGGCGACCGCCGCGAACAGCTGCCGGCCGACCGATTCGCAGTACGCCCCGGAGAGCAGCCCGGAGACCACGCTGTTCAGGTAGTGCACCAGGACCGGCCGCACATGTCCGCTGCCGAACCGGTGGTCGAGGTCGACCAGCGCGGTCGTCATCGCCCGCACCGCCTCCACGTCCGGCATCCCGACGCGGGCCCCGGCGGACCTCGCCACCTGCGGGTCGGCACCGGTGATCAGCCAGTCACGGCTGGGTTCGACGAGCGCGGACGAGGCGACCGCCGAACCGGACAGGAAGTCCCGGCGGCCGACATCGCTGCGCCACAGCTCGCAGACCTGCTCGATCGCGCCGATGACGGTCGGGGCGAACTGGAGGCCGACGCCGGACGCCAGATTCTTGCCGTTGGCCATGCCAATCTCGTCGATCGTGACCGTACGGCCGAGCTTGCGGCCGAGCGCCTCGGCGATGATCCCCGGTGCCCTGCCGCGTGGTTGCTGTCCGCGCAGCCAACGGGCCACGGACGTCTTGTCGTAGCGCAGGTCGAGCCCGCGTTCCGCGCCGACCATGTTGACGCGGCGGGCGAGTCCGGCGTTGGAGCTTCCGGCTTCCTGAATGAGCGCCTGGAGCCGTTCGTTCGGCTGGCGGGCGACGAGAGGCCTGGCTGCCATGTTTCCCCCTGAGGCCGCAGTGGTCATTGAGCCGATCACTGCCCGGCGAATACGCGGAAAATGCACAGATTCATCGTGTTCGTCACGTGCGTCGTGTTCCTTGTCATTCCTGTCGGCATATGACAGAGGCCGACCGTTCCGGACCCGCACAACGGCTGTCCGGCGGTTGCCCGTATGTGGCTACCCGCCCTGCCCGGCACCGCCTCACGCGCGCCCCCGCCCATGCATCCATGCGCCCCGTGTGCCGGATCGATACGCCGTGGCCGCACCCGTCACGCCCGTAACCCCGGGTGTTGGCCGTAGTTGTGCTGTGCGTGGAAGAGCCCATCGCAGTCGAAGAGTCCGTCGGAGTCATGGAAGCCGTGAAGGTCCCCCAGCAGCGGGGCGAGCATCTGCTCGACGCGGCGGTGCGGTACGCGGAGGAGCGGCACTGGGACGTGTGCCCGGGCACCTGGCTGGAGGCGGCGGAGGGGAGCGAGCGGTGCTCCTGCGGCGACACCGGCTGTGCCGCCCCCGGCGCCCACCCCGCCGGCCCCGACTGGGCGGGCCAGGCGACCGGGAGCGGGGCCGCGGCCCGCCGGATGTGGTCCAGGCACCCGAAGGCGTCGATCCTGCTGCCCACCGGCCGCAGCTTCGACGCGATCGACGTACCGGAGTCCGCCGGCTTCCTGGCGCTGGCCCGGATGGAGCGGATGGGTCTGCCGCTGGGTCCCGTCACCTGCGGTCCCGACCGGCGGATGTTCTTCTTCGTGCTGCCGGGCGCGGCGGCCAAGTCGGTCGAGCTGGTACGAAAGTTGGGCTGGCGGGCCGCCGCCATCGATCTGGTCGTCCGCGGCGAGGGCCACCACGTCACGGGTCCGCCGACCCGGGTCGGCGGTCGTGGAGCGGTGCAGTGGGCCCGCCGGCCCACCCCCGCCAACCGCTGGCTGCCGGACGCGGAGGAACTCATCAGCCCGCTCGCCTACGCCTGTGCCAGGGAAGCCGCCGACGCCCGGACCCGCCTCTGACGGAACACCCTTTCGTAGGCTGGTCCCGGAACACGGGGCCATCGAAAGGCAGAGGCATCATGCGTGACCGCGCAGAGACCGACAGAGCGGTACGGGCGGACGAGGCGGGCGGAGCGGACGAGGCGGGCGAAGCCGTTGAGGCGACGCCCGCCGTTCGCGTACAGGGGCTGTGGAAGCGGTTCGGGGAACAGACCGCAGTGGCCGGGATCGATCTGGAGCTGCCCGCGGGCAGGTTCATCGGACTGGTCGGGCCCAACGGCGCCGGCAAGACCACCACGTTGTCGATGGTCACCGGACTGCTCCGCCCCGACCAGGGCAAGGTCGAGGTCGCCGGCCACGACGTGTGGCGCGACCCGGTCGAGGTGAAGTCCAGGATCGGCGTGCTCCCGGAGGGGCTGCGGCTCTTCGAGCGGCTCTCGGGTCGCGAACTCCTCGCGTACACAGGCAGATTGCGCGGGCTGCCGGGCGCCGAGGTCGACAAGCGGGCCACCCAGCTCCTCGACGTACTCGATCTGGCGGGCTCCCAGCACAAGCTGGTCGTCGACTACTCGACCGGCATGCGGAAGAAGATCGGGCTCGCGGCCGCGCTGCTGCACAACCCCGAAGTACTGTTCCTGGACGAGCCGTTCGAGGGCGTCGACCCGGTTTCGGCACAGACCATCCGCGAGGTCCTGGAGCGGTACACCCGCTCGGGGGCGACCGTCGTCTTCTCCAGCCATGTGATGGAGCTCGTCGAGTCGCTCTGCGACTGGGTGGCTGTCATGGCGGCGGGCAGGATCCGGGCCCAGGGCACCCTGGCCCAGGTGCGCGGCGACGCGCCCTCGCTGCAGAACGCCTTCCTCGAACTCGTCGGCGCCGGCTCCCGCGCCACCGACGGCTCCCTCGACTGGCTGGGCGGCAAGCGATGAGCGTGCTCGACGCCCCCGTGGGGACCGCCCCCGGCCGGGCCACGGGCGAGAACCTCGTCCCCGTCCTCGTACGGCTGAAGCTGACCCTGCTGCGCAACGGGCTGCGGCAGTCGGCCGGCCGGCGGGCCGCGTACATCGCTTCCGTCGTCGTCACCCTGCTGTTCGCCGCGGGCCAGCTGATCGGGCTGATCGCGCTGCGCGGGCACGCCCACACGGACTCCCTGGTCGTGCTGCTGGCCGGGGTGCTGGCGATCGGCTGGGCCGTGATGCCGCTGTTCTTCCCCAGCGGTGACGAGACCCTCGACCCGAGCCGGCTGGTGATGCTGCCGCTGCGGCCGCGCCCGCTGATCTCGGCGCTGCTGGCGTCCTCGCTGGTCGGGATCGGCCCGCTGTTCACGCTCTGCCTGGCGGCCGGGTCGGTGTTCGCGGTGGCGCGAGGGGCGGGCGGCGCGGTGTTCGCCGTGGTGGCCGCGCCGCTCACGCTGCTGGTGTGCGTGGCGCTGGCGCGGGCCGTGGCCACGGCCAACACCCGGCTGCTGACGTCCCGCAAGGGCCGCGATCTCGCGGTGCTCAGCGGGCTGGTGATCGCGGTGGGCTTCCAGGTCGTCAACTTCGGCGCGCAGCGGCTCGGCCGGGCGGGCGGACTGTCCGCGCTCGACCCGGCCGCGGACGTGGTGCGCTGGCTGCCGCCCGCCTCGGCGATCGGGGCGGTGGACTCGGCGTCGCGGGGCTCGTACGGGCAGGCGTCCGTACAGCTGCTGCTCTCCGTCGCGGCGCTGGGCGCGCTGCTGTGGCTGTGGCAGCGGAGTCTGGTGAAGCTGATGACGGCCCCGGACGGTTCGACCCTGGCCGCCGCCGGGCCGGGCCGCGAGAAGGCCGGCAAGGGTGGCTCCGGGCTCGCCGCGCTGCTGCCCCAGGGGCGCACCGGGACGGTGATGGAGCGCAGCCTGCGGTACATCGCACGCGATCCGAAGACCAAGGCCGCCTGGACCACGGCGCTGGCGATCGGGCTGATCGTGCCGATCCTCAACGCGCTCCAGGGCACCGGGTCGATCTACTTCGCCTGCTTCGCCGCCTGGATGCTCGGCATCCAGATGTACAACCAGTTCGGGCAGGACACCTCGGCGTTCTGGATGGTGGCGCTGACGATCTCCTCCACCCGGGACGCCTACCTGGAACTGCGGGCGCGGGCGCTGGCGTTGCTGCTGATCACGCTGCCCTACACGATCATGGTGACGGTGGTGACCGCCGCGGTGCTCGGCGACTGGGCCGCGCTGCCGGAGGTCATGGGGCTCTCGTTCGCCCTGCTGGGCGGGATGCTGGCGACGGGCGCGGTGGCGTCGGCGAACTTCCCGTACTCGATCCCGCAGGACGGGGCGTTCAAGAACGTGGCGCCGGGGCAGGCCGGGCTCGCCTGGATCTCGATCTTCGGCGGCATGGTCTCGGCGGGGCTGCTCTGCGCGCCGCTGATCGCGGTGACGATCTGGTTGCACGTCGCGGACCACGAGCAGTGGCTGTGGCTGCTGCTGCCCGTGGGTGCCGTGTACGGGGCGCTGGTCTCCTGGGCGGGGCTGCGGGTGGCCGCGCCACGCACGGCGGACCGGCTCCCGGAGATCCTGGCGGCGGTCAGCAAGGGCTGAGGCCGGCCGCCGCCGCCCGGCCCTCGGGTACGACTGCGTCGGGCCGTGGCGACGGGCCGCCGGGTCGGTCCGTGGCGTCGGTCCATGGCGTCGGTCCGCCGCGACCGCGACGGTCCGACACGTCTCGCCGTCGCGTCGCTCCGTCACGGCGAGACGGGCTCGCACTCCTTCTGGGGGTCTTCGGCGAACTGCTCCAGGAAGGGTTCGACCGCCGCGCGCCAGCCCTCGGGCTGGTCGTAGTGGACGAGATGGCCGGCGTCGGCCACTTCCGCGTACTGTCCGCGCGGCAGCACGCGGACCATCTCCTGGGCCTCCGCACGGCCCAGCTCGCCGTCGAGCCCGCGGAGCACCAGGGTCGGGCAGCGGACCTGCGCCAGCTCCTCCCAGTGCGCGTCGAACACCCAGGTCGCGCGGGACCTGAGCATCTGGCGGCGGGAGAAGACGGGGCGCCAGCCATCGGCCCGCTCCGCCATCACCTCGGCGAAGAACTCGCCGCGGGCCGGGTTGGGCCGCTCCACCCAGGGGTCGTCCTCGCCGAACCACTTCCGTACGTCGGAGAGCGTCGCGAACGGCACCGGCCAGGACTTGAACCAGTCCTCCCACTCGCGCTGCGTGGCCGCGCCGAGCGCGGAGGCCCGCATGTCGCAGATGACCAGGGCCCGCACCAGATCGGGGCGCTTCGCGGCGAGCTGCCAGGCCGTGAGCGCCCCCATCGAATGACCGATGAGGGTGACGGGGGCGAGGCCGAGCTGTTCGATCGCGGCCTCTACGTCGGCAACGTACGCGTCACGGGTGTACGGGCCTTCGGCCGGCTTGTCGCTGCGGCCGTGCCCGCGCTGGTCGAGGCCGACCGCCCGGTGCCGCTCCGCGAGCCAGCGGGCGGTGGAGGCCCAGTGCGCGGCCCGGCCCATCAGGCCGTGGAGCAATAAGACCCCAGGGGCGCGGTCGCCCTCCGCGCGCCCCTTGGGCGGGTCGGCGAACTCCCAGGCCGCGAGGCGTACGCCGTCGGTCCCGGTCACATCGATGCGCCGCACCATATGTCCTGGCACCCCCTTCTGGTCCTCGATCACCGCTCGATCACTGCTCGATCACCACGTGGTCGCGTCACGCCAGACTATCGAACTCATATTCGAAAACCGGGTTCCGCCACCCAACACCGCTCGTTCGAGTGACCACCTCCAAGGATTGACCGCGGTGGCGGAGGGGAGACCTTCTCCGGGAGGCGGGCCACTCGGGGATGAGGGCCCGTGGGGATCGACCTCGAGAGCTCGGGGCTCCAGGTCGAAGCGGGGGAGGACAGGCCCCGGCGCCGCGAGGCGCCGGGGCCTTCTGCTTCCGGGAAGCCGCCGACGGCACCGCGCGCGGGGGAACGGCCGCACCGGCTCCGGGCAGCGGCGGTGCACGATTCACGGGCGGCGGTGTGCGATTCACCGGCACCGGTACGCGATTCGCGGACGGCCCGAACCGCGGCGGCCACCTCACGGTGCGCGTGCCGGACATGCCGGACACGCCAGTACGACGGGTGCATGCGCCTGCTCCCTCCCCGACCGCACGGCCAGTTGGCCGACACTCTCAGGTATGCCTCAGGCACAGCCTGGCACGCGATCCGTCCGGGCGCTGCGATTCCGGACGGAATCCGGCAAGCGGGCGGCCCTTCTTCGACGCTCCGGCGGCGCCCCGGCAGCGACATCAGGCCAAGCAGCGCCCCGACAGCCGGAATCCGGCCGTCGGGCGTCCGCTCAGCCACACCCCGATGACCGGCGCCGCCTCGACGACGCCGTGCCTGCGGTGGCTCTCCGCGGCAAGGCTCTCAGCGCTTGGCCACGAACACGTGCGAGGCGACCTCGGTGCCCAGCTCCGCCGCCTCACCGCTGCTGCCGACCAGCACGCCGCCGGCCGACTGGGTCACGCTGACCACGGAGCCGGGCTGCACACCCGCACGCCGCAGCGTGTACATCAGCTGGGCGTCCGTCTGGATCGGCTCACCGATCCGGCGCACGACCACCGTCTTGCCGTCCGCCCCGGGGTCGAGCTCCGACAGGCTCACCATGCCCTCGTCGAGGAACGGGTCGGCCTCGGCCTTCTCTCCCAGCTCCTCCAGGCCCGGGATGGGATTCCCGTACGGGGACTCCGTCGGGTGGCGCAGCAGCTCCAGCACCCGCCGCTCCACGGCCTCGCTCATCACATGCTCCCAGCGGCATGCCTCGGCGTGGACCTGCTCCCACTCCAGACCGATCACATCGACGAGCAGGCACTCGGCGAGCCGGTGCTTGCGCATCACACGCGTCGCGAGGCGGCGCCCCTCGTCGGTCAGCTCCAGGTGCCGGTCGCCCGCGACCTGCACCAAGCCGTCACGCTCCATGCGCGCCACCGTCTGGCTGACCGTCGGACCGCTCTGGTCCAGCCGTTCCGCGATCCGGGCGCGCATGGGGACCACGCCTTCCTCTTCGAGTTCGAGGATGGTGCGGAGATACATCTCCGTGGTGTCGATCAGTCCGGACATTCGTGCCCCTCGATGCTGTGACATGAAAACGTCGTAGCGCTGCGCGCTGGCCCTGACCCAATTCTGACGCATACCGCCGACAACCGTGCCGCACCGGCCGAACACCGTGCAGCGGAGCCGCGTGGGCGCTATTGACATGTCACTGGTCCAGACCGCAACGTGATCCGCGGCACGGACACCCGTGAACACTTCCTCCCGCCGGAAAGGGCCTCCTCGATGAGCGACAGCAAGCTGGCCGGTCAGTTCTTCGACGCAGCGATCGGCCTGCTGGAGCGGGTACGCGACGAGGAGTCCGGCAACATCGCGGCCGCCGGTGCGGCGATCGCCGACACCGTCGCGGCGGGCGGCAGGCTCTTCGCCTTCGGCGCCGGGCACTCCTCCCTCGCCGCGCAGGACGTCGTCTACCGGGCGGGCGGCCTCGCCCTGATGAACCTGCTGGCCGTGCCCGGGAGCGTCGGCGTCGACGTCATGCCGGCGCCCCTCGGCTCGGCACTGGAGCGGGTCAACGGGCTGGCCGGCGCGGTGCTCGACTCCAGCCCCGCAAAGGCGGGCGACGTCCTCGTGATCATCTCGCTCTCCGGGCGCAACGCGCTTCCGGTGGAGATGGCGATGAATGCGCGGGCGCTCGGCCTCAAGGTCATCGGCGTCACTTCGGTGGCGTACGCGCACGGCACCCGGTCCCGGCACGGCTCGGGCGGCTTCCTGCGGGACCACTGCGACATCGTGCTCGACAACAAGATCTCCATCGGCGACGCGGAGCTGACCGCCGAGGGGGTCGAGGCGCCGTTCGCACCCGCGTCGACGGTCGTCACCAGTGCGGTGATGCAGGCGATGATGGCCGCCGCGGTGGAACAACTCGTGGCGCGGGGGGTCGAACCGCCGATGCTGCGGTCGGGAAACGTCGACGGCGGTCACGAGTGGAACGGGCGCGTCATGACGGAGTACCGGGACCGGATCTTCTACCGCCACTGATCGCGCCGGGCCGCCGGCCGCCCCGCTACGGGCACGTCGGCAGCACGGCCCGGACTGTCAGTCCGCCGCCCGGGTTCGCCGTCGCACTCACCTCGCCGCCGTGCGCCCTCGCGATCGACGCCACGATGGAGAGCCCCAGGCCGGCCCCCTCACCGGGAGCGTGGCGGCGGGCCTGCGCCCGGCGGAACGGCTCGAACAGCAGGGGCACGGTCGCCGGTTCCACCACCGGCCCGGTGTTGGCGACCTCCAGACCGCCCGGCCCCACCCGGACCCGTACCGTCCCGCCGGGGTGGTTGTGGCGCAGCGCGTTGGCGACCAGGTTGTGCACGAGGTGGTCCAGCAGGACCGGGTCGCCCTCGACCGACAGCGGCCGGGCCTCCGCCTCGACGGTGATGGACCGTTCCTTCGCCTCCGCCTCCAGCGCCTCGGTCACCGTGGCCGCGGTCGCGTCCAGCTCGACCCGTTCTCGCCGCCGCAGGCCCTCGTCGGAGACCGCGAGGAGCAGCAGCCCCTCGATGAGCTGCTCGCTGTCGGCGGCGGTGTCGATGAGCTTGTCCCGGATCCAGGCGACCTTCTCGGGCGACGGGTCGTCGGCGAGGCCGATCTCGGCTGCGGCCCGCTGCACGGCGAGCGGGGTGCGCAGCTCGTGGGCGGCGTTGGCGGCGAACCGCTGCCGGGCGGCGACCAGCTCCTCGATCCGGTCGAGCATCCCGTCGAAGGTGTCGGCCAGTTCCTTGAGCTCGCCGGGCGGGGCCTTCAGCGCGAGGCGTTCGTGCAGGTTGCTGCCGGAGAGCCGGCGAGCGCGAGCGGTGATGACGCCGACCGGCCGCAGCACCCGCCCCGCCATCCACCAGGCGAGCGCGACGGAGAGCGCCGAGTAGACGGCGAGGGAGACCCCGGAGACCGTCAGCAGCTGGCTGAGCGCGGCGTCCCCGGCGGCGGTGCTGACCCGCTGCGCCACCGCGTACTGCCCGGGTTGCATGACCACGGTCTGCGCCCAGTCCGACGACGACAGCGCAGGCGCGGTGGCCATGCCCGACCGGACGGCGGGGGCGGTGGCCCCGGCGGGGACCGCCGGGGCCACCGCGGTCAGCACACTGGCGTAGAGGCCCTCGCTGACCAGCAGGTAGACCAGCCCCACAAGCAGGGCGCCGGCCAGCACCAGCAGTCCGCCGTACAGCGCGGTGAGCCGGGCGCGCTCGCTGCTCACCGGCTCTCCCCCGGCCGGTTCGCGGAGCCGTCGTCCGGCTGGTCCACCGGCCCGTCGACCGGTCCGGTCGCGTCGCCGCCCACCGGTCCGCTCGCGGGGCCGCGGTCCCCCGGCCGGTCCGCGAGGCCGTCCCCGATGCGGTAGCCGGCCCCCGGGACCGTCTCGACCACCGGGGGCGCGCCCAGTTTGGCGCGGAGCTTGGACAGCGTGACCCGGACCGCGTTGGTGCGGTAGCTGGTGTCCACCTCCCACACCTCCTCGATCAGGTCGTCGCCGCTGACGACCGCGCCCTCGGCCCGCAGCAGGGTCTCCAGCACGGCGAACTCCTTGCGGGAGAGCGAGAGGTAGCGGCCGTCGCGGCAGACCTGGCGGCGGGCGGTGTCGAGCGTCAGCCCGGCCCGTTCCAGGACCGGCGGGAGAGCGGGGCGGGCGCGGCGGCCGAGCGCCAGGACCCGGGCGAGGAGTTCGTCGTACGCGAACGGCTTGGTCAGGTAGTCGTCGGCGCCGAGCCCGAGGCCGGCCACCCGGTCCCGTACCGTGCCGGACGCGGTGAGCATCAGGATCCGGGTCAGCAGGCGCATGCCGACGACCCGCCGGCACACCTCGTCGCCGTGCAGCCCCGGCAGATCGCGGTCGAGGATCATCACGTCGTACGCGCCGAACCGAAGCCGGTCCAGCGCCGCCAGGCCGTCGGGGGCGATGTCCACCGCGACGGCGTCGCGGCGCAGCCCCTCGGCAATCATTCCGGCCAGGAATTCCTCGTCCTCCACCACCAGCACACGCATGGGTTCTGTTTAGCCGAAAGCGATGTTTCGTCGGTGTAAGCATCCGGGCTGAGAGAAACGAAACCGCCTCCTCGCACACGCTCGGGCCGTACGCACCCGGCCTGTCAGCAACGGACGAGGAGCCCTCATGAACCCGACCATTTCCCGCCGGACCACCTCCCGCACACAAAGTCGCGGCGTCGCCGCCGCCTGCCTGATCGCCGCCGCCGTCGTCCTGTCGGCCACCGCCTGCTCGGGCGACGGCGGCGGAAGCGGAACCAAGAGCGGCGGATCTGCTTCGGACACCAAGAAGACGGACGAGGACCAGGCCCTGGAGCACCGCAAGTGCCTGCGGAAGCAGGGTCTGGACGTCGCGGAGCCGAAGCCGGGTGAGAACGGCCGCGGAATAACCATCAGCGGCGGCAGCAAGAGCAAGGAGGAGATGGAGAAGGCGTTCAAGGCCTGCCAGGACAAGGCGGTCGGCGGCGGGCGCAAGGAGCTCACCCAGGCCGAGAAGGACAAGGCGGTCGCCTTCGCCCGGTGCATGCGCAAGAACGGCTTCGACATGCCCGACCCGAAGTTCGACGGCGGGGCAATGCAGGCGGCGCCCGCGATGAAGCCGAAGGACATGAAGAAGTTCGAGAAGGCCAACGCGGCGTGCGAAAGCGTCGGGCGGTGAGGCGCGGACGGGCCATGGCGGCCGCTGCGGCGGTGCTCGCCGTGGCGGCCGGGTCACTGGCTCTCACCCGGTTCGGCTCCGCCGGGGAGACGGGCGGCCCGGAGAACACCGGGCTGCCCCCGGCCACCGCCGCGATCGAGCGCGGCGACCTGCGCGACAGCGCCCAGGCGGACGGGACGCTCGGATACGACAAGCAGCGCAAGGTCAACGCGGGCGCGGCAGGCACCATGACCTGGACCCCGCGCACCGGCTCGACCGTCAAGCGGAACGAGCGGCTGTACGAGGTCGACGGCCGGGCGGTGTGGCTGATGTACGGCTCGGGGCCGATGTACCGGACGTTGAAGCCCGGCGACCGGGGCCGGGACGTGGAGCAGCTGGAGCGCAACCTCGCGGAGCTCGGCTACACCGGCTTCACCCCGGACGACGAGTACACCGAGCTGACCGCGGCCGCCGTCAAGCGCTGGCAGAAGTCCCACGACAGCAAGCGGACCGGAACGGTGGGGCCGCAGGACATCGCCTTCTCCCCGGCGGAGGTCCGGATCAGGAGCGTCGAGGCGGCCGTCGGCGAACTGGCCCAGCCCGGCGCTCCGGTCCTCACCACGACCGGCTCCGAGCGCATCGTGACATTCGAGCTCGACGTCGCCGAGAGCGAGCTCGCCAAGGCGGGCACCGAGGTCACCGTCGATCTGCCGGACGGCAGCAGCGCGGCCGGGTCGGTCTCCTCGGTCGGCCGGACGGCGAAGCCCGGCAAGGACCCGCAGGACAACAGCCCCAAGGTCACCCTGACCGTCTCCTTCGACAAGCCGGACAAGGTCGGCGGCTTCGACCAGGCGCCGGTCACGGTGAACCTGGCCGGCGAGCTGCGCAAGGACGTCCTCAGCGTCCCGGTGAACGCGCTGCTCGCGCTGCCCGGCGGCGGCTTCGGCCTCCAGGTCGTCCGGGGCGGCACGGTCCGCGACGTGAAGGTCGAGCTCGGCATGTTCGCCGAGGGCCGGGTCGAGGTGTCCGGCGGCGGGCTGCGCGAAGGCATGAAGGTCGGGGTGCCGAAGATATGAGCACGGTCGTCGGCCTCAGGGGCGTCACCAAGGAGTACCCGGGCCCGGTCGCCGCCCTGCGCGGGGTGGACCTCACCGTCGAGGAGGGCGAACTCCTCGGCATCGTCGGCCCGTCCGGCTCCGGCAAGTCCACGCTGCTGCACATCATCGGCACCCTGGACCGCCCCACTGCCGGATCCGTCCACATCGCCGGGCACGACGTGGCGGCGCTCTCCGACCGCAGGCTCTCCGCACTGCGTGCCCAGCACGTCGGCTTCGTCTTCCAGGCGTTCCACCTGGTGCCGGGCGTCAGCGCCCGCGACAACGTCGCGGAGGGCCTGCTGTACTCGGGCCTGTCCCGAGCCGTACGCCGCCGCAGGGCCGCCGACGCGCTGGAGCGGGTCGGGCTCGCCGACCGTCTCGACCACAAGCCGCACCAGCTCTCCGGCGGACAGAAACAGCGGGTCGCCATCGCGCGGGCCGTCGTGGGGGAACCCGCGCTGCTGCTGGCCGACGAACCGACCGGGGCGCTCGACTCGGCGTCCGGGGAAGCGGTGATGGAGCTGCTGCGCGACCTCAACCGGGAGGGCGCCACCATCGCGGTCATCACGCACGACACCGAGATCGCCCGGGACCTGCCGCGCGAGGTGCGCATCCGAGACGGCCAGGTGGTCGCGGACGTACGCAATCCGTCGCCGGACGCACGCGGTCCGTCCGCGGACGCACCCGATCCGTCCACGGGAATGCGCGGTCCATCCACGGATGTGCGCGATGGATCCGGGAACGACCTCTCCCCCGCCGCGACGGGGGCGGACCAGTGAGGGCGCGGCGCGCGGACCGCGAGGCCGACGGCCGGGGCCGGGGGCGGCTGAGAGCGGCCCGGCTCCGCCCCCGGGACGTGCTGCACGTCGGCTCGGCGGGGCTGCGCAGCCGGCCGATGCGGGTCGTGCTCTCCGCCCTGGGCATCGCCATCGGCATCGCGACGATGATCTCGGTGGTGGGCATCTCCGCCTCCAGCCAGGCCCAACTGCTCCGGGAGCTCGACAAGCTGGGCACCAACCTGCTCGTGGCCTCCCCCGGCGATTCGATGTTCGCCGGGCAGGACGTCGAGCTGCCCGAGGACGCGGTCGGGATGGTGGGCCGCATCAAGGGCGTCCAGGAGGTGGGCGCGACCGCCGACCTCGACGCGACAGCACGCCGCAACGAGAAGATCGACAAGGACGATACGGGCGGGATCACCGTCAAGGCGACCACGGGCGACCTGCTGCGAGTGCTGCGCGGCGAGGTCCGCAGCGGCAGCTGGCTCAACAGCGCGACCGGACGCTACCCCTCCGTCGTGCTCGGCCATGTCTCCGCGGAGCGTCTCGGCATCACCGCTCCGGGCCGGCAGGTGTGGCTGGGCGACCGGTACTTCACCGTGGTCGGCATCCTCGCCCCGCTGCCGCTCGCGCCGGAGATCGAACGCTCCGCCCTGGTCGGCTGGGAGGGTGCGAAGCGCCTGCTGGGCTTCGAGGGCCACCCGACATCGGTGTACGAGCGCTCGGCCGACGCGGCGGTGCAGGACGTACGCAAGGTGATGGCGGCGACGGTCGACCCGCAGAACCCGCAGAACGTGAAGGTCACCGACCCGTCGTCGGCGCTCCGGGCGAAGGCGGCGACCGAGGGGGCGTTCAGCAGCCTGCTGCTGGGCCTGGGCGGCATCGCGCTGCTCGTCGGCGGCGTCGGGGTCGCCAACACCATGATCATCTCGGTGCTGGAGCGGCGGTACGAGATCGGGCTGCGCCGCTCGCTCGGCGCGACCCGGGGCCAGATCCGCATCCAGTTCGTCACGGAGTCGCTGATGCTCTCCGGCCTGGGCGGCCTGGCGGGCGTGGCGCTCGGTGCGGCGGCGACCGGGGTGTACGCGTACGCCGGCGGGCTGCCCTGGGTGGTGCCGCCGTGGGCGGTCGGCGGTGGCTTCGGCGCGACGCTGGTGATCGGCACGATCGCGGGCCTCTACCCGGCGGTGCGGGCATCCCGCCTCTCACCGACGCTGGCGCTGCACGCGGCGTGAGGCCGGGCCCCGGCGGGGGTCGGTGCCAGGGCTCCGACGGGGGTCGGTGCCGGGCTCCGGCCGGGGTGGGTGCCGGGTCGGTGCCAGGGCTCCGGCCGGGGGCAGTGCCGGGCTCCGCGACGGGGCCCGGCACACCCCTGGCCGGACCGCGTCGCCTACGGCCCCTTCGTCACCTGCGCCAGGTCGACCGCCGCCGCGACCCGGGCCGCCACCGTCTCCGCGTACGCCGCGTCCGGGCGCTCGAAGGCGGTGCGGTGGGCCGAGCGCAGGAAGGTCACCACGCCCAGCGTGCGCCCCCTGCTCCGCAGCACGGAACACAGCGCGTGCGCGGAATCGCCCGGCCACTGCCGCTCGGCCGCCCACACCCCGGCCCCGGGCCCGGCCCCCGCGCTGGCCCGTACCGAACCCGTACGGTCCACCGCCTGAAGCGCCGGGTGCCCCGCCGCGTACCGCAACGGAATGGAACCGCCGGCCACCGGCAGACACGGCCCCGGCTCACCGGACGGGGTCGCCGCCACCCGCACCAGCCGCTCCCCCGCCGCCAGATCGACCAGCGCATGGTCCGCAAAGCCCGCGAGCGCGTAGTCCAGACAGGACGTCGCCGCCTCCATCGGGTCCTCGCACTCGGACGCCGACCGCGAGGCCCGGTGCAGCTGGTTCGACCGGAACCGCACCCGGTCCGCCTCCTGCGCCGCCAGCTTCTCCGCCGTCACGTCCTGGAACAGCCAGCCCACCCCCAGCGGAACCGGCTCCTCGGCGAGCGGCGAGGCCAGCTGCAGAAAACCGCTGCGCCAGCACCGCCGCCGTTCCCCCTGCGCCGTCCGCAGCGTCACCCACAGCTCGGCGGGCGCCGGTGGTGCGCCCTCGGCGAGCACATGCTGCAACGCGCCCTCCAGATCCTCGACGCCCTGCCCGATCAGCTCACCCAGCGGTCGCCCCAGCAACGTCGTACGGCCACCGCCCAGCGCCCGTGCCGCGTGCGCGTTGACGACCGTCGGCCGCAGATCCGCGTCGACCAGCACCACGCCCCAGGACGCGTCCTCGAACAGCGCCTCGCTCAGTGCGATCGACCGCTCCAGATCGATCTGCGCATGCACCTCGCTGAACGCGCAGTACACCCCGGCCGGTCTGCCGTCCGCGTCCCGGACCCCGGCCGACTGGGTCCGTACGAGCACCCGCCCGCCGTCCTTGCGCAGCAGCGCGAACTCATGCACCTGACGCCCCGGCGCACCCATGGCCGCCATCAGCCGCCCCTGCACCGCCAACGCATCCGCCCGCCGCACCGCCCACCCGGCGAACCCGGACCGGCCCACGGCCTCCCCGGCAGACCAGCCGAGAATCCGCTCGGCCTCACGGTTCCAGTGGGTGATCGTGCCGTCCGCGTCGAACGCGCAGAGCGCGGCGTCCATCCCGTCGAGCAACGCGGCGAGCAGTACGGCACCGGGTTCGCCCTTCGGCCCCTCGTCGGGCCCGAGCGCCTCGGTCGTTCCACTGCTTGTGGACGCACTCACCCCGTACCCCCCGCAGGACGCATCCGGCATTTCCGCACGTCAGACCATTGAACTCCAAGGTGACCCAGCCCACACCGACTTCCCGGAAATCGACCGGCGTATTAATTCGCTTGTGCGGTGCCAGAGGCGTTCCTAGGCTGCTGCTACACGCGAAAGGAGGTGTTCCAGAAGTGATTTCTTCTCGGACTCGTGAGGTGGCTGCGGGCTGACGCCCGTTGTCGCGCTCTTTGCAGTGCAGGCCGGTCGTCGGCCAATCCCAAGCAGTCACCGACCCGCAGGCTCGCCGGTAAGTCCGGCCGGCTCCTCCGCAAGGAGGGACCAGAGCCTGCGGGTCTCTGCACGTCCGGAAGGCCCTAGGGGCAGAGGCGCTCCACGCGCCAGTCCTCGCTGCCTTCCTCGCGCACATACTTCAGCCGGTCGTGCAGCCGGTTCTCGTGGCCCTGCCAGAACTCGATCGTGTCGGGGACGACGCGGTAGCCGCCCCAGTGCGGGGGCGCGGGAACGTGTTCGCCCTCGGGGTAGCGGGCCGCCAGTTCCTCGTAGCGGGCGAGCAGCTCGTCGCGGGAGCCGATCACCGTCGACTGGGGGCTCGACCAGGCACCGAGCTGGGAGCCGTGCGGGCGGGTACGGAAGTAGGCGACCGTCTCGTCGCGGCCGATCCGGTCCGCCCTGCCGGTGACGATGACCTGGCGGGCCATCGGGTGCCAGGGGAAGAGCAGCGAGACGTACGGGTTGGCGGTCAGTTCGCGGCCCTTGCGGGATTCGTAGTTGGTGAAGAAGACGAAGCCGCGCGCGTCGTACTTCTTCAGCAGCACGGTGCGCGAGGACGGCCGGCCCTCGGGGGTGGCGGTGGAGACCACCATGGCGTTGGGCTCGTGGAGCAGCCCGCCGACGGCGACCTGCCGGAACCAGTGGGCGAACTGCTGCATCGGGTCGGCGGCCAGCGTGTCCTCGGTGAAGCCCTCGGAGCGGTACTGCTCGCGCATCGCGGCCGGATCGGTGGTGGAATCGGAGGGGGAATCTGCGTTGGGCACGGAGTCATCCTGCCGCAGCGGCTTGCCGGGCCCGGCAAGGAGGGTGGCCCAGGGCGGGGCGGATTCGGGGTGCTGTGCCGGATGTCACGCTTCCCCGCGTCCCGGGTGACCCGCCAGTATCTGAGGCAGGCCACTGTTGGCCTCCGCAGAGCCGTCGAACGAGGGAGCCGCCATGTCCGACTTCGTACCGGGACTAGAGGGAGTCGTCGCGTTCGAGACGGAGATCGCCGAACCGGACAAGGAAGGCGGTGCGCTCCGTTACCGGGGTGTCGACATCGAGGATCTCGTCGGCCATGTGTCGTTCGGCAACGTCTGGGGTCTGCTGGTCGACGGGGCGTTCAACCCCGGACTGCCGCCGGCCGAGCCGTTCCCGATCCCGGTGCACTCCGGGGACATCCGGGTCGATGTGCAGTCCGCGCTGGCGATGCTCGCGCCGGTGTGGGGTCTGAAGCCGCTGCTCGACATCGACGAGGAGACGGCGCGCAACGATCTGGCGCGGGCCGCCGTGATGGCGCTGTCGTACGTCGCCCAGTCGGCGCGCGGGCAGGGGCTGCCGATGGTCCCGCAGAGCGAGATCGACAAGGCGCAGTCGGTGGTCGAGCGGTTCATGATCCGCTGGCGCGGCGAGCCGGACCCCAAGCATGTGAAGGCCGTCGACGCGTACTGGACGTCGGCCGCCGAGCACGGCATGAACGCCTCGACGTTCACCGCCCGCGTCATCGCGTCGACCGGCGCCGATGTGGCGGCGGCGCTGTCGGGCGCGGTGGGCGCCATGTCCGGGCCGCTGCACGGTGGTGCGCCGTCCCGGGTGCTCGGCATGATCGAGGAGATCGAGCGGACCGGCGATGCCACCGCGTACGTGAAGAAGGCCCTGGACAAGGGCGAGCGGCTGATGGGCTTCGGGCACCGGGTCTACCGGGCGGAGGACCCACGGGCGCGGGTACTGCGGCGCACCGCCGAGGAGTTGGGCGCGCCGCGCTTCGAGGTGGCGCAGGCGCTGGAGAAGGCCGCGCTGGAGGAGCTGCACGCGCGGCGCCCGGACCGGGTGCTGGCGACGAACGTGGAGTTCTGGGCGGCGATCATGCTGGACTTCGCGGAGGTCCCGGCGCACATGTTCACGTCGATGTTCACCTGCGCCCGTACGGCGGGCTGGTCGGCGCACATCCTGGAGCAGAAGCGGACGGGCCGGCTGGTGCGTCCTTCGGCGCGTTACGTGGGTCCGGGATCGCGTGACCCGCGGGAGATCGAGGGCTACGACCAGCTCGCGGATCTGGGGAACTGAGCGCCGGTTCCGGGCGGACGGCTTTACGGACGGCTTTCTAGAGCTTGCCGCGGAGGGTGACGGTGCGGTGTCCGCCGAGGCGGCGCCGCACCTCCTGCTCGAAGTCATGGGTGAGCTCCGCCCAGTTCCAGAAGGTGAGGCCGAGCTGCCCGCAGGCGAAGCAGTCGTCCTCCCAGCTCCATCGGTCGATGCCGGAGGGCCGGTGGCAGGAGGGGCATTCCACGGTTCCTTCGCCGCCCTTCTCCCAGTCCGCGAACCGGCCCGCGAAGGGTTCCCAGGCGTCGTCGACCGGGGACCAGGTGTCGTCGACCAGGCGGATACCGGTGGCGCAGAGCGGGCGGGTGGCGGCTTGGGGCTCGCCCTGGCCGCTGTCGAAGACGGTCCTTCCGGTCGTGATGTAGAGGCCGTTGCTCCAGAGGTCGACCGGTTCCGGGTCGTGGACGGCCCTGGCGTAGTACGGTCCGGGCGGGTTGCCGTGGCCGTCCCCGTCGAGGACGCAGTCGGTGCGCTCGGCCGCGACGATCCCGTCGGCGATCAGCCAATCCAGGATCCCTGCGCCGAGCCGTTCGGCGTCCCGCTCGGTGGCGTCGAGGTCGACGATCGTCTGGAAGTGGTCGCCCACAGGTCCCCCGCGGTCAGTCGAGTACGTCGTCCAGCAGCAGCGCCCACTGTGCCACGACCCTCTGACGCCGGGCCGTGTCGTCGGTGAGGACGTTGGCCAGGCCCAGGCCGCGGGCCATGTCCAGGAGGCCCTGGACGGTTTCGCGTACGCCGGGCTTCGTCTCGTCGGCGGCGAGCAGTTCGACGGCGATGCGATGGGTCTCGCGGCCGACGCGGGCTTCGAGTTCGGTGACGCGGGGGCGGAGCTGGGCCTCGTTGGAGGCGGCCACCCAGAGCTGGAGCGCGGCGCGGAAGAGCGGGCCGGTGTAGAGGTCGACGAGGGCGGCGACCACGTCCGTGCGGCCCTGGACGGGCAGGGCGCGCAGGGCGGCGGAGCGTTCCTCGGCGACGTATTCGACGGCCGCGGTGAACAGGTCCTCGCGGGTGGGGAAGTGGTGCTGGGCGGCGCCGCGCGAGACGCCCGCGCGTTCGGCGACGACGGAGACCGTGGAGCCCGCCCAGCCGTGTTCGGCGAGGCAGGCGACGGCCGCTTCGAGGAGCCGGCGGCGAGTGGCACGGCTGCGGTCCTGCTTGGGGGTCCGGTCGGTGGGGGGCGTCACAACACCCATGCGGGGTCCCGTCGTTCGAGGAAGGCCGTCATTCCTTCCCGGGCCTCGGCGGAGGCGAAGAGGGCCGCCGAGCGGGCGATGAGGTCTTCGGCATGCTGGTCGAAACTCTTCAGCACAGTAGCCGTGACCAGCTCCTTCGATGCCGCCAGCCCCTGCGGGGAGGCCTTGCGCAGGCCGTCCAGGACGGGGACGAGTGCCTTGTCGATGTCCTCGGCGGGCCCGGCGGCGAGGG
Source organism: Streptomyces sp. NBC_00012 (assembly GCF_045040875.1). NCBI lineage: Bacteria > Bacillati > Actinomycetota > Actinomycetes > Kitasatosporales > Streptomycetaceae > Streptomyces > Streptomyces sp. NBC_00012. Next base: position 3,854,899 of record NZ_CP108309.1, read on the forward strand.
TGATCAGGCCGATGCGGGCGGCTTCGGCGGCGTCGAAGCGTTCGCCGGTGAGGTAGTAACGGGCGGCGGCGCGCGGGTCGGTGCGGGGCAGCAGCGGCAGGGAGATGACGGCGGGGGCGAGGCCGAGCCGGGACTCGGTGAGGGCGAAGGTGGCTCCGGGGCCGGCCGCGGAGATGTCGCAGGCGCCGAGCAGGCCGAGGCCGCCCGCCCGTACGTGGCCGGTGACCCGTGCGACGACGGGCTTGGGCAGGGCGACGATCCGCCGCATCAGGGCGACGAAGGCCGCCGGGTCGGGCGGTGCGGTCAGGTCGGCGCCCGCGCAGAAGGTGTTGCCGGTGTGGGTGAGGACGACGGCCCGTACGGTGTCGTCGGCCGCGCAGTCGTCCAGGGCGGCGGTGAGCTCGCCGACCAGGGCCGCGGAGAGTGCGTTGCGGTTGGCGGGCGAGTCGAGGGTGAGCGTGGTGATGCCCCGGTCGTGGGTGGGGCCGGCGAGCGCCGTCATGGTCGGTGGTCTCCTTGGCCGTCGGTGGTCCTGCGGGACTTCTCCCGATCGCGCAGTTCGCGGCGCAGGATCTTGCCGGAGGTGGCGCGCGGGATCGCGTCGACGAACTCGGTCTGCCGGATCTTCTTGTACGGTGCGACGCGCTCGGCGACGTACGAAAGGACGTCGTCCGCCGTGAGGTCCGGTGCGGACGGCTGGTGGACGACGTACGCCTTGGGGACCTCGTTGCCGTCGTCGTCGTACACGCCGATGACGGCGGCGTCCGCGATCGCCTCGTGGCCGAGCAGCAGTGCTTCGAGTTCGGCGGGGGCGACCTGGTAGCCCTTGTACTTGATGAGTTCCTTCACCCGGTCGACGACGAAGAGCCAGCCGTCGGCGTCGACGTGTCCGATGTCGCCTGTGTGCACCCAGCCGTCGGCGTCGATCATGTCGGCGGTGGCCTCGGGGCGGCCGAGGTAGCCCTTCATCACCTGCGGGCCGCGGATCAGGATCTCGCCGTCGGTGCCGGCCGGGGCGTCCTCCGGGTCGTCGCCGAGCGAGGCGATCCGCATCTCGGTGCTGGGCAGAAGCCTGCCGACGGCTCCCGCGGGCGGGTTCCCGGCGGAGAGCGGGACGACATGGGTGCCGGGCGAGAGTTCCGTCATGCCGTACGCCTGGCGTACGGGCGGCAGCCCCAGGCGCCGGGAGCAGGCGGCGGCGAGCGAGGCGTCGAGCGGGGCGGCGGCGCTGACGACGTACTCCAGCGAGGAGAGGTCGTACCGGTCGACCGAGGGGTGCTTCGCGAGGGCGAGGACGATCGGCGGGGCCACGTAGAGGCCGGTGATCCGGTGTTTCTCGATCGCGGCGAGGAACTGGTCCAGGTCGAAGCGCGGCAGCACGACGACGGTGGCGCCCATCCGCAGCGGGGCGTTCATCAGGGCGGTCAGCCCGTAGATGTGGAAGAAGGGGAGCACGGCCAGGATGCGGGCGCCGGGGCCCATGGGGATGAAGGGGCGGAGCTGCTCCAGGTTGGTGCCCATGGAGCGGTGGGTGAGCATGACGCCCTTGGGGGTTCCGGTGGTGCCGGAGGAGTAGGGCAGGGCGGCGATGTCCTCGCCGGGGTCGATGGTGATACGGGGTTCGGGGGCGGTGGTGGTGAGCATGTCGAGTACGCAGGTGTGTCCCTCGGCCCGGTCGCAGACGAAGATCCGCTCGATCGAGCCGACGCGTGCGGCGGCCTCGCGCGCCGTCGCCAGGAGCGGGGAGACGGTGACGATCCAGCTGGCGGAGGAGTCGCGGAGCTGTTTGGCGAACTCCTCCGCCGTGGCCAGCGGGTGGACGGTGGTGACGGTGGCGCCGGCCCGGGTCGCGCCGAAGAACACGGCCGGGTAGGCGATGGTGTTGGGGCTGTGCAGGGCCAGTACGTCGCCCTTGCGCACCCCGGCCTCGGCGAGTGCCGCGGCGATCTTCCGGTGGAAGGCGTCGAGCTGCCGGTAGGTGAGGGCGGAGCTGTCGTCCGCCGCGTCGATCAGGGCCACCGTGTCGCCGTATGCGGCGGTGGCCTCTCCCAGGACCGCGTCATGGATGGGTATGTCGAGTGTCGGTACGGCGGGGTAGTCGCTGTGGAACACGTGCGCCATGGCGGGTCCCTTCGGAGCGGCGGTGTGGGGAGACGGACTGCCGTGGCTCAGTACGACTTGGGGAGCCCCAGGGACTGGTGGGAGACGTAGTTCAGGATCATTTCCCGGCTGACGGGGGCGATCCGGGCGACGCGGGCCGCCGTGATCAGGGACGCGAGGCCGTATTCGCGGGTGAGGCCGTTGCCGCCGAGGGTGTGCACGGCCTGGTCGACGGCCTTGACGCAGGCTTCTCCGGCCGCGTACTTCGCCATGTTGGCGGCCTCGCCCGCGCCGATGTCGTCGCCGTCGTCGTAGAGCCGGGCGGCCTTCTGCATCATCAGCCGGGCCAGTTCCAGTTCGATGTGGGCCTGGGCGAGGGGGTGGGCGATGGCCTGGTGGGAGCCGATGGGATCCTTCCAGACCTGGCGGGTCTTCGCGTACTCGACGGCGCGGTCGAGTGCGTAGCGGCCCATGCCGATGCCGAACGCGGCGGTCATGATGCGTTCGGGGTTGAGCCCGGCGAAGAGCTGGAGGAGCCCCGCGTCCTCATCGCCGACGAGCGCGTCGGCGGGCAGCCGTACGTCGTCGAGGACCAGCTCGAACTGCTTCTCCGGGGCCTGGAGTTCCATGTCGATCTGCGAGCGGCCGAAGCCGGGGGCGTCGCGGGGGACGATGAAGAGGCAGGGCTTGAGCTTGCCGGACCTGGCGTCCTCGGTGCGGCCGACGATGAGGGTGGCGTCGGCGATGTCGACGCCGGAGACGAAGACCTTGCGGCCGGTGAGCAGCCAGTCGTCGCCGTCCCTGCGGGCGGTGGTGGTGATGCGGTGGGAGTTGGATCCGGCGTCGGGTTCGGTGATGCCGAAGGCCATGGTGAGGCTGCCGTCGGCGAGGCCGGGGAGCCACTGCTGCTTCTGGGCCTCGGTGCCGAAGCGGGCGATGACGGTGCCGCAGATCGCCGGGGAGACCACCATCATCAGCAGCGGGCTGCCGGCCGCCCCCAACTCCTCCAGGACGATGGAGAGTTCGGCCATGCCGCCGCCTCCGCCGCCGTACTCCTCGGGGAGGTTCACGCCGAGGTAGCCGAGCTTGGCGGCTTCGGTCCACAGTTCGCGCGGGTGGGCGCCGTCGCGTACGACGGAGGTCATGTAGTCGCGTCCGTAGCGCTTTCCGAGTGCGGCTACGGCGGCGCGCAGGGCCTGGTGCTCTTCAATTTCGAGGACGGTGCTCATTGCTTCGGTTCCTCCTGTACGTCTTGCACGACGGCGAGCAGGGCGCCGACCTCCACCTGGCGGCCGGGGGCGGCGTGGAGTGCGGTGAGGGTGCCGGCGGCGGGGGCGAGGATGCGGTGTTCCATCTTCATCGCCTCCAGCCAGATCAGTGGCTGCCCGGCCTCGACCGACGACCCTTCGGTGAGCCCGTCCGCGACGCGGACGACGGTGCCGGGCATGGGGGCGAGCAGTGAGCCGGGTTCGGTGCGGTCGGTGGGGTCGGTGAAGCGGGGCAGGGCGGTGAGGGTGTACGAGCCGGTGGCGGTGTCCACGTACGCCTTGACGCCGTGGACGGCGATGTCGAAGTGGCGGGTGATGCCGCCGGTTTCGAGGGTGACGCGGCCGGGCCGGGCGGCGATGACGCGTTCGCCGGTCTCGGGGACGGGGCCGGTGCGGGTGGTGCGGTAGGCGGCCTCGTGTTCGGTGCCGTCGGGTTCGGCGCGGTAGCGCTTGGTCCGGGGCTGGGAGGAGATGTTGCGCCAGGCGCCGAAGCGGGCCGGGCCGGGGCCGGGTGCGTGCTGCCGGGCGGCGGCGTCGGCGAGTGCGGCGGCCAGGGCGGCGCGGCGTGATTCCGCTTCGTCCGGGGCGGGGGTGAGGGCGTCGAGGTGGCGGTCGTAGAAGCCGGTGTCGAGGCGGGCGGCGAGGAAGTCGGGGTGGCGCAGGGACCGTACGAGCAGTTCGCGGTTGGTGACCGGGCCGTGGATGCGGGCGCGTTCCAGGGCGCGGGCGAGGAGGCGTACGGCTTCGGTGCGGGTGGGGGCGTGGGCGACGACCTTGGCGAGCATCGGGTCGTAGTGGACGCCGATGGTGTCGCCGTCGGTGTACCCGGTGTCGAGGCGCAGTCCGGGTGCGGACGGCACGTCGAGGGTGTGCAGTTCGCCGGTCTGGGGCTGCCAGTCGTGGGCGGGGTCCTCGGCGTAGAGGCGGGCCTCGACGGCGTGGCCGTGCGGTGCGGGGGGTGCGGTGGTGGGTAGTGGTTCGCCTTCGGCGATGCGCAGTTGGAGGGCGACCAGGTCGAGACCGAAGACCGCTTCGGTGACGGGGTGTTCGACCTGGAGGCGGGTGTTCATCTCCAGGAAGTACGGGCGTCCGTCGGCGGTGAGCAGGAACTCGACGGTGCCCGCGCCCCGGTATCCGACAGCCTGCGCGGCGGCCACTGCGGCGTCGTGCAGCCTGCCTTGCAGCGCGTCGTCGAGTCCGGGGGCGGGGGCTTCCTCGACGACCTTCTGGTGGCGTCGCTGGAGCGAGCAGTCGCGGGTGCCGAGCGCCCAGACCCCGCCGTGCTCATCGGCCATGACCTGGACCTCGACGTGCCGGCCGCGCTCCACGTACGGCTCGGCGAAGACCTCGCCGTCCCCGAACGCGGACGCGGCCTCGGCAGATGCCGCCGTCAACTCGGCGGGCAGTTCGGTGAGTTCGCTTACGATCCGCATCCCGCGCCCGCCGCCGCCCGCCGCCGCCTTGAGCAGCAGCGGCAGGTCGTCGGCGGTGGCCCGTTCCGGGTCGACGGGGGCGAGGAGCGGCACTCCGGCGGCGGCCATCAGTCCCTTGGCGCGGGTCTTGGACGCCATCAGCTCGATGGCCTTGGCCGGCGGGCCCACCCAGAGGAGTCCGGCGTCCTGCACGGCGCGGGCGAATCCGGCGTTCTCGGAGAGGAAGCCGTAGCCGGGGTGGACGGCGTCGGCACCGGCCGCGAGCGCGGCGCGCACCACGAGGTCGCCGCGGAGGTAGGTGTCGGCCGGGGCGGCGCCGGGCAGCCGTACGGCGGTGTCGGCCTCCCGTACGTGGAGCGCGTCGGCGTCGGCGTCGGAGTACACCGCGACGGTGGCGATGCCGAGCGCCCGGCAGGTGCGGAAGATCCGGCAGGCGATCTCGCCCCGGTTGGCGACGAGGAGCGATCGAATCATGGCTGGCATGAGGGAAGACTCTTTCCAGTAGGACACCGCGACCATCGGTTGAGGAACCCCGCGGCGGGCGGCCGTCTCCGCGGGAGCGGCGGCGGTTCAGCCGCGGAGAAGGGCCGGCTCACATCCGGAAGACGCCGAAGCCGCCGCGAGCGCCTTCGACCGGGGCGGTGTGGATCGCGGACAGGCACATCCCGAGGACGGTCCTGGTGTCGCGCGGGTCGATGACCCCGTCGTCGTACAGCCGTCCGGAGAGGAACATCGGCAGCGACTCGGCCTCGATCTGCTGCTCGACCATGGCGCGGAGCCCGGCGTCGGCCTCGTCGTCGTACGGCAGTCCCTTGGCGGCGGCGGAGGCACGGGCGACGATGGAGAGCACCCCGGCGAGCTGCTGCGGGCCCATGACCGCGGATTTGCTGCCGGGCCAGGCGAAGAGGAAGCGCGGGTCGTACGCCCTGCCGCACATGCCGTAGTGCCCGGCCCCGTACGAGGCGCCCATCAGCACGGACAGGTGCGGGACCTTCGAGTTGGACACCGCGTTGATCATCATCGCGCCGTGCTTGATGATGCCGCCCTGCTCGTACTCCTTGCCGACCATGTAGCCGGTGGTGTTGTGGAGGAAGAGCAGCGGGATGTCGCGCTGGTTGGCGAGCTGGATGAACTGGGCGGCCTTCTGCGACTCCTCGCTGAACAGCACCCCCTGCGCATTGGCGAGGATGCCGACGGGGTAGCCGTGCAGCCTCGCCCAGCCGGTGACCAGGCTGGCCCCGTACAGCGGTTTGAACGCGTCGAAGTCGGAGCCGTCGACGAGCCGGGCGATGACCTCGCGGGGGTCGAAGGGCACCTTCAGGTCGCCGGGCACGATGCCGATCAGCTCGTCCTGGTCGTACTTCGGCGGTTCGGCAGGGCCCGGATCGGCGTGTGCCTTGCGCCAGTTGAGGCGGGCTACGATCCGGCGGGCCTGGCGCAGCGCGTCCTGTTCGTCGACGGCGAAGTGGTCGGCGAGCCCGGAGGTGCGGGCGTGCATCTCGGCGCCGCCGAGCGATTCGTCGTCGCTCTCCTCGCCGGTCGCCATCTTCACCAGGGGCGGTCCGCCGAGGAAGACCTTGGACCGTTCCTTGATCATGACGGTGTGGTCGGACATGCCGGGGACGTACGCCCCGCCCGCGGTCGAGTTCCCGAAGACGACGGCGACGGTGGGGATGCCGGCCGCGGACAGCCGGGTGATGTCGCGGAACAGCGCCCCGCCGGGGATGAAGATCTCCTTCTGGGACGGCAGATCGGCGCCGCCGGACTCGACGAGGCTGACGCAGGGCAGCCGGTTGGCGAAGGCGATCTCGTTGGCCCGCAGGGCCTTCTTCAGGGTCCAGGGGTTGGAGGCGCCGCCGCGTACGGTCGGGTCGTTGGCGGTGATCAGGCACTCCACGCCCTCGATCACCCCGATCCCGGTGATGAGCGAGGCGCCGACCGTGTAATCACTGCCCCAGGCGGCGAGCGGCGAGAGCTCCAGGAACGGAGTGTCCTCGTCGATCAGCAGCTCGATCCGCTCACGGGCCAGCAGCTTGCCGCGCGAGCGGTGCCGCGCCACGTACTTCTCCCCGCCGCCCGCCTGCGCCTTGGTGTGCTCGCCGGCCAGTTCGTCGAGTTTGGCGAGCATGGCCGTGCGGTTGGCGGCGTATTCGGGGCTCGCGGTGTCGAGCGCGGTGGGCAGGACGGTCATGCGTGCGCCTCCGGTACGTGGACGGTCATGCGTGCGCCTTCAGTGCGTGGACGGTCATGCGTGCGCCTCCGGTGCGTGGACGGTCTCCAGCAGCGATACGGGTATGGGCAGGTGCCGGGAGCGCAGCCACTCCCCCACCGCCTTGGCCTGCGGGTCGAACCGGTGCTGGGCGGCGACGCCCTCGCCGAGCAGCCCGTGGACGGTGAAGTTCAGCGCGCGCAGGTTCGGCAGGAGGTGGCGTACGACGGTGAGTGCGGCGGTCTCCGGCAGCAGCTCCCGGAACCGTTCGACGGTCAGCTCATGGGCCAGCCACCGCCAGGCGTCGTCGTCGACGGCCCATACGCCCACGTTGGCGTCCCCGCCCTTGTCGCCGCTGCGGGCACCCGCGATCCGGCCGAGCGGGGCGGGCCGGGTGGGCCCGGGGTCCGGCAGGGGTGCGGGCAGCGGCGACCCGTCGACGTCCGGCAGGGGCTGCGGCAAGGGCAGCGGCGGCCCGTCGGCGTCCCAGAGCGGCTGTGTCGTCGCGGGAGGTGCCAGGCTCTCCCGCCGTCCGTCGGGGAGCACAGCGATGTGCGGGACCTCACCGGCCGGTACGTACCGGGCCTCGAACACCCCGTACGGTGCGCCCTTGCCGGGCGGGGCGGTGACGTGGAAGCCGGGGTAGCTGCCGAGCGCCAGCTCGATCGCGGCGCCGGAGACCGCGCGCCCGACGGCCTCCTGGTCCTGGTCGCGGACGACGAGCCGGAGCAGGGCGCTCGCGGTCTCCTCGGTGGCGGCGTCGGCCCGGTCGGTCCGGGACAGCTCCCAGCGCACCTCGTCGGGTTCGGCGCCGGAGCGGGCGAGCGCGTCCGCGAACTGTTCGCGCACCAGCTGGGCCTTGGCCTCGATGTCGAGGCCGGTGAGCACGAAGACGACCTCGTTGCGCCAGCCGCCGAGCCGGTTCAGCCCGACCTTGAGTGTGGGCGGCGGGGCCTCGCCGCGTACGCCGGAGATCCTGACCCGGTCGGGTCCGTCCTGGGTCAGCCGTACGGTGTCGAGCCGGGCGGTGACGTCCGGTCCGGCGTACCGGGCGCCGCCGGTCTCGTACAGCAGTTGGGCGGTGACGGTGCCGATGTCGACGACGCCGCCGGTGCCGTCGTGCTTGGTGATGACGGACGAGCCGTCGGCGTGGATCTCGGCGACGGGGAAGCCGGGCCGGCGCAGGTCGTGGCCCCGGAAGAACGAGTAGTTGCCGCCGGTGGCCTGGGTGCCGCACTCCAGGACGTGTCCGGCGACGACGGCCCCGGCGAGCGCGTCGAGGTCGTCGGGCCCCCAGCCGAACCGGGCGGCGGCCGGTCCGGTGACGAGGGCCGCGTCGGTGACCCGCCCGGTGACGACGATGTCCGCGCCCGCGTCGAGGCAGGCGGCGATCCCGGCGCCGCCGAGGTAGGCGTTGGCGGTCAGGAACCCCTCGGGCACGGTGAGGCTGTCGCCCTCCACATGGGCGACGCGCACCGGGACGCCGACCTTCCGCGCCAGCTCCCGTACGGCGTGGGCCAGTCCGGCCGGGTTGAGTCCGCCCGCGTTGGCGACGATCTTCACCCCGCGTTCGTGGGCGAGCCCGAGACCCTCTTCGAGCTGGCGCAGGAAGGTGGTGGCGTAGCCGCGCGTGGGGTCCTTGAGCCTGCTCCGGCCGAGGATGAGCATGGTCAGTTCGGCGAGGTAGTCCCCGGTGAGGACGTCGAGGGGGCCGCCGGTGAGCATCTCGCGCATGGCGTCGAAGCGGTCGCCGTAGAACCCGGAGGCGTTGCCCATCCGCAGCGGTGCGGTCACTTGCCTTCTCCCCGGGGTGCGCGGCCCGGTCCGGCGGGCCCGGCGAACGCCTGGGCGATGTCGAGCCACTGGTCGGCGTCGGGGCCGACCGCCCGGACGCCGAGGTCGTCGCGGTGCGCGCGCTGGGTGACGAGCAGGCAGAAGTCGACGAGCGGGCCGGTGACCCGCTGCGGCGCGTCCTCCGGCCCGAAGACGACCGGCCCGTGGCCCGGGGCTTCGAGCTCTACCCGGAACTCCTCCTCGGGCGCCTTGATCCCCCGCACCAGATAGGCGTAGTCGCGGGCCCGCACCCCGATCCGGGCGACGTGCCGCAGCCGGGCGGTGGGGGTCCTGGTGACCCCGAGGGCGTCGGCGATGTCCTGGCCGTGCGCCCAGGTCTCCATGATCCGGGCGGTCGCCATGGACGCGACGCTCATCGGCGGCCCGTACCAAGGGATGCGGGTGCCCGCCGGGGCCTTGCGCAACACCGCCTCCAGCCGCTCCCGCCCGGCCCGCCACCGCGCGAGCAATGCCTCCGGGGCCAAGGCGGCGGCGATCTCCTCGGCGCCCCGGTCGACGAAGGACTCGGGCGCCTCCATAGCCCTGGCCACCTCCCCCGCGAAGGCCTCGGCATCGGTGGCGGCCAGCAGCGCGACCTCGTCGGTCCAGGTGAGATGGGCGATCTGATGCGCGATGCTCCAGCCGGGGGCGGGGGTCGCGGTGGCCCACTGGCCTGCACTCAACTCCCGTACAAGTCCGTCGAGTTCCTCGCTCTCGTCGCGCAGATCGCCGATCACGGCTGCGACATCGGGCACGGTGCGCTCCCCTCGGGGCGTGGCGGTGTGCCCAGGAGCATGGCAGCGGACCAATAAACAAGCAAGCATGCTTGCATTATTTTCTGCGGAAGTTCTGCGGGGCCCCTGCGGAACTCCGTACGCCCCAACGGGCACCGGGCCGCGCGGCGTTACGCTCGTTGCCATCGACGACACGACGCGCGGGGGGCGACGTACATGAAGCGTTCGAGGGGGCCGAGCCGTCGCGCCTGGCTGTCACTGGGCATCGGCGTCGCGGCGGCGGCCGCGGTCGGGAGGGCGGTGTACGCGTCCACCGACGGTCCCGTGCCGGACCGCGAGCGGGTACGGACGGACCTCGCTCCGCTGCGGCGCAGGTTCGGCGAGGCGGGCCGGCTGGGCGGGGCGCACTGGCTGGCGTACGACCGGGACGCGAAGGGCCGTGAGTATCTGCCGAGCCCGGACCCGCGATACCGGGTGGTGGGTGTGGCCCGACTGCCCTCCGGGACCGCGGCCCGGACCGTGGCGGACCCGGCGCACGCCTTCGGGCCGGCCGCGCCGCACGGGGTACCGGACGTGCTGGCCGAGTTCCTGCCCGCGCACGCGCGGTGGATGACCAGCGCCTCCTACGACGCGCTGCTCCTGGGCCCCGGCCCGGTGGAAGGCCTGACGAAGGGGCGGTTCTTCCTCGACGCGGCGACGGACACCCTGTACTTCGACACCGTCAACCCGGACTGAGGGCGAACGCGGCCGGGGGTCCGGCGGGTCAGTCGACCACGGTGATGATGACCGCCGAGAGCAGGGCGAAGAAGCAGCCCGCCGCGGTGATCACGGTCCTGGCGTGGCGCATGCCGAAGGACGGGGCCCTGGTGGTCGCGTCCTCGGGGTTCGCGGCGCTGTAGTGGACGGTCACGAAGTCGCCCTCGGCCGGGGCGCTGCGCGACTGGCGCTCCTCGAAAACGACGGTGCGCCCGTCGCCGGTACGGAACTCCAGGGTGGGGTGGACGTGCAGGACGGAGCCGCCCTCCGCGTCCTGGGCCTCCTCGGTGCGCACGGCGGTGCACCGGGCCTCGGCGGTGAGGCCCTCGGCCCAGGCGGCCCGGAGCCGGGGGCCCTGGAGGTGACGGTCCAGGTTCCTCCCGGACACCATCGCCGCACCCACGGCGACGACGAAATAGACGGCGGCGACGACGATCATGGGCTCCCCCAATGCGTTCCCGGTCCGGCTCCATTCGCCGTGGTGCCCGACGGCCGAATGCCCGAATGCGTACGGCCCGCCATGATCCCGTGCGTGCGGCCGGTCGGCAAGGAGGGGTGCCGGTAACCTTCAACGCGTTTCCCTCGCACGGCAGTTGCATGACGAGGTCGAGCTTCGGGCGGGACGCCGTACGGTATCTGTCGCCTGGCGGTGCACTCGACTCCCCAGCGCGCCAGGGCCCGGCTGGACGCAGACCGCCGGTAGCTCTGGGTTCCATGACGTGCAGGCGACAGGAGAGTGCGACATGACACCCCTCATCCAGCTCATTCCGCGCGGACAGTTCGGACGGGAGGACATCCAGGCCTTCGCCGAGGAGCAGGGCTGGACGCCTGCGGAGGTGAATATGTCCGAGGGACCCGTCGAGGAACTGGCATGGGCTTTCGGGCTTGTCGACGCCGACAGTCCCGAGAGCACCGAGGAGGTCGAAACAGTGGTGGTCCACTGGATCGAAGACCAGCGCTTCCAGGTCGACTATCTGGCGGTCGAAGGAGACGATCCGGAGTCGTTCGCCGACTGGCTGCGTGGCGAGCTGCCCCTTCATTCCGACCATTCCCTGACTCGGTTGACGGCGAACACCCGCGACGACATGGCTCTCATGCGAGCTCTGCGCAGGCTGGGCGTCAACTACGCGGGAAGGGCGTTCGACGATGCCTCGCACGGACTGCTGCGCTGGGCACTTCACGACCCCGAGCCGCTGGTCCGGCGGAACGCTCTGCTCGCCGCGTCCCTTCTGAACTGGCCGCAGCTTGTGCCCCTGCTGACATACGTGAGCGAGACCGAGAACGATCTCACCGTCAGGGATCAGGCCGTGACCACCCTCGGCATCGTCCGCGACCGCATCGCCCGTCAGGGCCCGGCTCCACTGAAGGCCGGCGGCGAGTAGCCCCGCCCAGTCCGCGCCCCGTCCGTCAGGCGCGCTTCCGGGGCCTCCCGCGCCGCGTCTGGCTCCGTACCGCGCCCATGCTCGCCCCGATGACGAGGGCGATCGCCAGCGCGTCGGTGGTCGTCAGGGCCTGGTCCAGGATCAGGAAGCCGGCCGCGGCCGCGATCGCCGGTTCCAGGCTCATCAGGATCGCGAAGGTGGGCGCGGGCAGGCGGCGCAGCGCCATGAGTTCGAGGGTGTACGGAAGCACCGAGCTCAGCAGCGCCACTGCCGCGCCCAGCCCGATCGTGGACGGGACCAGCAGTTTCGAGCCCGACTCCATGATGCCGAGGGGCAGCGAGAGCACCGCGGCGACGACCATGGCCAGGGCCAGCCCGTCCGCCTGGGGGAAGCGACGGCCGGTGCGGGCGCTGAAGACGATGTACGTCGCCCACATGGCACCGGCGCCCAGGGCGTAGGCGGCGCCGACCGGATCGAGGCGGTCGAGCCCTCCGCCGCTCAGCAGCACGACGCCGCCCAGCGCGAGCCCGGCCCAGACCACGTTGATCAGGCGGCGGGAGGCGAACACCGAGAGGGCGAGCGGCCCCAGCACCTCCAGGGTGACGGCCGCGCCCAGCGGGATGCGGTCGGCAGCCTGGTAGAAGAGCGTGTTCATGCCGCCCATGGCCAGCCCGAAGGTGAGGACCGTGCCCCAGTCGGCGCGCGAGTGGCCGCGCAGCTTCGGCCGGCAGACAACCATGAGGACGATCGCGGCCACGGCCAGACGCAGGGTGACGACGCCGAGCGCACCGGCCCGGGGCATCAGCAGCACCGCGACCGCGGAGCCGAACTGGACGGAGAGACAGCCGCCGACCACCAGCGCGACCGGGGCGAGCGCCGCCCCCCGGCCCTTGGGACGTGCGGGGCCCGCCGCGTCGCCCAGGGCGGAAGCCGCCTCGGGTACGGCGACGGCTGCGGCCCGCTCCACGGCCACAGCGGCCCCTGCTGCACTGCGCTGGTCGTTCACCTGCGGTGTTCCTCCCGAATCCGGCAGTTCAATACAATGAACCGTTCGATTGAAGATACTGCACTGCACCTATGCGCTACGCCCGTGCGGTACGTCCTCTTACGGTAGGTACCTCCGCGTGGCACGTGAAATGTCGACCGAGCTCCGGTTATGCTCCCCGCGCATGAGCATGGGGCGTTCCGGACAAAGCGCTGGTCGCGGCATCGAAGTGCGGCATCTGCGCGCTTTCCTCGCCGTGGCCGACGAGGGCAATGTCACGCGCGCCGCCGCCCGCCTCCGCCTCACCCAGCCCGCGGTCTCCCGCACCCTCGCCGCCCTTGAGCGGCACCTCGGCATCCGCCTTGTCGACCGGTCCACCCACCATCTCGTCCTCACCCCCGAAGGCGTCGCGTTCCGGGACAAGGCCGCCGCCGCGGTCGCCGCCTTCGACGAGGCGCTCGATCCCAGCGGGCTGCGCCACTGGCCGCTGCGGCTCGGGCACGCCTGGTCGGCGTTCGGCCCGTACACCACACCGTTGCTGCGCCGCTGGCAGGAGCTGTATCCGCAGACCCCGCTCGAACTGCTGCGGATCGACGACCGCACCGCCGGGCTGACCCGGGGCGAGGTCGATGCCGCGCTGCTGCGGGGGCCCGTCGAGGCACCCGGCCTCGTCACCGAGGTGCTGTTCGACGAGGACCGGGTGGCGGCGGTGGCGGCGGACGGCCCGCTCGCGGACCGCGCCACGCTCCGGCTGTCCGACCTGGCGGGCGAGACCGTCGTCCTCAACACCGTCTCCGGCACCACCACCGTCGACCTGTGGCCGCCGGGCGGCCGGCCCGCCGCCACTCTCACCGTCGCCAACACCGACGACTGGCTGACCGCCATCGCGGCGGGCCGCGGGGTCGGGGTCTCCGCCGCGTCCACCGCCGACATGCATCCGCACTCCGGGGTCGCCTACCGCCCGCTCGTCGACGCCCCGTCCGTACCCGTGCTGCTCGCCCGGCGGGATGTTCCGGGGCACCCCGCGCTGCCGGCGCTCACCGCACTCGCCCACGAGATCCTGCGACGGGGCACCGCCGACGGCTGAGGGGTTCGTGGCCGGGCCGCCGAGGACGTCACGTGGCCGGCACCGGAAACGGCGGCCGTGGCGCCACCACGCGCCCGGCCCGGCGCGCAGGATCTACGGTGCGCCGACCCTGGTGAGCACCAGGGTCGGCGGCCCGTCCGGCTCGTATTGGAAATACACCGTCCCCTCGCCCCGCGTGTAGAGCTGGATGCCGCCGGTCCTGCCGAGTCCACCGTCGTCGATCGTCAGATAGACGAAGTCGCTGGACGCCTGGTTGTCGAGGAACTCCCATCGGCCACTGAAGTCGGCGGGGCCGGAGAACTCGTCCGTCGATACGTCGGTGGCGGAGAACGTCCCGTCGGAATCGAGCAGGACCTCGCCGCCCGTCTCGTCGTTGCGGTACACACCGGGCAACTCATCGGCGTCGACGGAGGCCGTACACCCTGAGATGAATGCCGCGGAAGCGGTCAGGACGGCGACGAGCCACCGCCCACCTGTCCTCTTGCTCATCACGGCCCCAGCGTAGTGCCGAGCCCGATGACCTGGATCCGGGGTGACATCGGCCTGTGGTCGCCGACTGCCGAGGAACTCCCGCACGGGGCCGGATGACGACGCCGGGGGCTCCTCCACGGCTGCCGTCGAGCCGACGGGCAGCGGTCCAGAACGGCTCGGACACCGTGGCCGCGCCAGCGGCCTGAAGAACACGGGTGCAGAGACCGCCGGTTGTGGATTCCTCGTGATCGTCGGCGTGGGCCAGAATGTTGCAGTCGAAGCTACCGCGCGAATTGCCGTGTGGGCACAGCGTGATGCCAGGCCGCATCCCGGGCCCGGCAGGCGGCGAATACCTGGTAGGGGGTGCCGCCGCAGCCGCTCAGGTCGGGTCGGTTTCGCGACAGGGGCGGCAGAGGCCGTCGCGGAACGCTTGGGGCCGTCCAGGGGCGCCGCACTCGGTGCACTCGACCATCAGACGGCGTACGGGGGTTGCCCGTGCGGCCGGGGTTGCGGCGGGCAGGCGGGGCGGGAGCTTGTCGCGGAGGCGGCGGCGGACGAACCCGAACGGCGAGTCGACGGACGCGGGAAGCCCGGCGGTGAGGGCGCGCGTCAGGTAGCCGGCGTCCACGCCACGCGCGAACCACTCGGCGGCCGCCTGCTCCAGCGCCGCACAGTCCGCTGCCGAGAGGGCCAGGCGGGAGTCGGCACGGCCGAGATGGGCCAGCGCGAGAAAAGCGGGAGAAGGCTGTCGCCCCACGGCCGCCCCCGGCTGCGGCTGCGGCTCCGGTTCGAAGCGTCGTCATCGAATTCCTCGTCGACGACGTGGACCGCATCCACCGGAACCTGACCGGCTTCGTCACCGACTTCGTCAAGGAGCCGACGACCATGCCGTGGGGGAACCGCGCGCTGCTGTTCCGCGACTCCGACGGAAACCTCGTCAACTTCTTCACGCCCGTCACTCCGGAGGCCGTCGAGAGGTTCGCGCCGCGCCGCGCCGCGTAGTCACGAGGTTCGCGCCGCGCCTCGTAGTCATCCGGCCGCCGGCCCGTTCCCCTCACCGGCTCCCTCCGTCAGACCCTCTCCCAGGCCCTCCGCCAGCAGTTCCGCCAGGTGCCGGGCCCGTACACCGCCCAGTTGTTCCAGCTGGGTCCGGCAGGAGAAGCCGTCCGCCAGGAAGGCTGTACCCGGTTCCGACGCCCGCACCGAGGGCAGCAGGGCCTCCTCCGCGCACGCCGCCGACACGTCCCAGTGGCCGCGCTCGAAGCCGAAGTTTCCGGCGAGGCCGCAGCAGCCGCCGCTCAACTCGCCGGTCAGGCCCGCCCGTTCGCGCAGACGGCGATCCGCCGCGTCGCCCAGGACCGCGTGCTGGTGGCAGTGGGTCTGGCCGGCGGCCGGGCGGTTCAGGCGGGGTGGCTGCCAGTCGGGGGCGTACTCCTCCAGGTACTCGGCCAGCGTCCGCACCGACGCCGCGAGTTCGGCGGCTCTCGGGTCGTCGTGGAGGAGTTCGGGCAGGTCGGTACGGAGGGTCGCGGCGCAGCTCGGTTCGAGGACGACCACGGGGGTGCCGAGCGTGCTGCCCAGCCGGTCCAGGGTGCGGCGCATGACCTTGCGGGCCCTGTCGAGCTGGCCCGTCGACACGTAGGTCAAGCCGCAGCACAGCCCGCGCCCGGCGGGGATCACGTGACGGCCCGCCGCCTCCAGGACCCGCACCGCCGCCCGGCCCACCTCGGGCGATAGGTGTTCGGTGAAGGTGTCGGGCCAGACCATGGCCACCTCGTCGTTCGAGAAGATGAACGTGCCCTTGCCCCAACGCCGGTTCAGCCACCGGGTGAACGTCTCCCGCGCCAGGACCGGAATCCCGCGCTCCGGTGCGATGCCCGCCAGCCGCTTGGCGAGGGCGGCGAGGAGGCGCACCCTGGCCAGGGCGTTCAGCGGGCCCGCGAAGGGGGCGGCCAGGCGCAGCCACGCCGGCAGCCGGCCCATCGAGTAGTGGGCGGCCGGGCGCAGCCGCCGGCGGTAGTGGTGGTGGAGGAACTCGGCCTTGTACGTGGCCATGTCGACGCCCACCGGGCAGTCGCTGCGGCAGCCCTTGCACGACAGGCAGAGGTCGAGCGCGTCGCGCACCTCCGTCGACCTCCAGCCGTCCGTGATCACCCCGCCCGCCTCGCCCGCGAGCATCTCGTGCAGCAGCCGGGCCCGGCCCCGGGTGGAGTGGGCCTCCTCGCCGGTAGCCCGGAACGACGGGCACATCACGCCGGTGCCCGTCGGCCGGGCCGTACGGCATTTGGCGACGCCCACGCAGCGGCGTACCGCCGCCGAGAAGTCGCCGCCGTCGTGCGGGTAGCCGAACGTGACGTCCACCGGGTGCTTCGGCAGCACCTCGAAGCGGAGGTTCTCGTCGAGCCGGGCGGGGCGGGCGAGAATGCCGGGATTCATGCCGCCGTCCGGGTCCCAGATGTCCTTGAACCGGGCGAAGACCGCGACCAGTTCGTCCCCGTACATGCGCGGCAGCAGTTCGGCGCGGGCCTGGCCGTCGCCGTGTTCGCCGCTCAGTGAGCCGCCGTGCGCGACGACCAGGTCCGCGAGCTCCTCGGAGAAGCGGCGGAAGCGGGCGACGCCCGGCGGGCTCAGCAGGTCGAAGTCGATCCGGACGTGGATGCAGCCGTCGCCGAAGTGGCCGTACGGGGTGCCGCGCAGTCCGTGCTCGGTGAGCAGGGCGCGGAAGTCGCGGAGGTACGGGCCGAGGCGGGCGGGCGGTACGGCGCAGTCCTCCCAGCCGGGCCAGGCCTCGGTGCCGTCCGGCATCCGGGTCGCGGTGCCCGCCGCGTCCTCGCGGATGCGCCACAGGGCCCGTTGCGCGGCGGGGTCGGTGACGACGGTGCTGTCCAGGGCGTCGGCCGCCCGCAGGACGCGCTCGGCGTGCGCCCGCGCCTCGGCCGGGGTGGCGCCGCCCGTCTCGACGAAGAGCCAGGCACCGCCGCGCGGCAGCCCGGCCGGTTCCCGTACGAGATCGGCGGCCATGCCCTCGACGGTGAGCGGGTGGTGCGGGAGCAGGCCGGGAGCGGCTTCGGCGGCCGCGGCCTCGTCGGCGTAACCGAGGACGGCCAGCGCGCGGGCCTGCGGTGCCTCGACCAGCCGTACGGTCGCCTCCGTCACCACGCCGAGCGTTCCCTCGCTGCCGCAGAAGGCGCGGGCCGGGTCGGTGCCGCGCTCGGGCAGGAGCGCGTCCAGGGCGTACCCGGAGATGCGGCGCGGGAGTTCGGGGAACCGGGTGCGCAGCAGGGCGAGGTGGGTACGGACCAGCTCGGGGAGGCCGGTCAGGGCCTCGGGGACCGTTCCCCGGCTCAGCCGCAGGGTGTCGCCGCCGTAGCGGGCCACGGTCAGGGCGTGCGTGTTGTCGGCGGTGGTGCCCCAGGCGACCGAGTGCGCGCCGCAGGAGTTGTTGCCGATCATGCCGCCCAGCGTGCAGCGGCTGTGCGTGGACGGGTCGGGCCCGAAGGTGAGGCCGTGCGGGGCGGCGGCGGTACGCAGGTCGTCCAGGATCACGCCCGGCTGGACGACGGCGGTGCGGGATGCGGGGTCCAGCTCGACGATCCGGTGCAGGTGCCGGGTGAGATCGAGGACGACGCCGGTGCCGGTGGCCTGCCCCGCGATGGAGGTGCCGCCGCCGCGCGGCACCACGGGCACCCCGTGCGCGCGGCAGACCGCGAGCGCGGCGGCCACGTCGTCGGCGTCGCGCGGGGCGACCACGCCGAGCGGTACGCGGCGGTAGTTGGAGGCGTCCATCGTCGTCAACGCGCGGGCGGTGGTGCCGAAGTCGGCCTCGCCGCGGACCGCGGTGCGCAGGGCCTGTGCGAGTTCGGCGCGTTCCGTCGGATTCCGATGTGCGGCCATGCGGCCCAGGATGCCGTTGATCGGGCCACTCGGCCGTCCGGCGCCGCGCGTTTCCCCTGAATACGTCAATACGCCGGAAGACGTCGGACCCGTAGTCACATACGTAACAAAGAACGCTACAAGATCTTCCCAAAGAGAGCGTCAATTCTCATATAGTGACCAGGACTTAGCTTGGAATTGTCAGCTCCAGTTACCACGCTCAGTCCCGTTGTCCCGAACTGTCCTGATCTGGACCGTTCGACTCGTCCCGCTTACCCGATCCGTCCGTGCCCGTTCGTACCCGTCCGTACCCGTCCGCCCCAAGGACTCCCTTTGAGCCCCTCATCCCGGCCGACCGCAGTGGCCCTGCTGATATCGCTGGCCGTCACCGGATCCCTGTGTCTGTGGGCGGTCGCCGCCGCCCCCGGCTCGGTACGGACCGAGCTGGCCTGGGGAGCGGGTGCCGGCGCCGTGCTGCTGTCCGCCGCCGTGGCCGTCGCCGTCCAGGCCCGTACCAACGCCGGCCGGCTGCGCGCCCGGCTCGCCTCGGAGACCCAGCGGTTCACCGGTGAGATCAGCCGCCTCGTCTCCGCCTCCGCGGCCGAGGGCCAGCGGTTCACGGCCGAGACCGCCCGGATCAAGTCCGCCGCGGCGGCCGAGACCGCGCGGCTCAGGTCCACGGCCGAGGCCGAGACCGCGCGGATCACCGCGCAGGCCGTCGCCGAGACCGAACGCCTCACCGCCGAGAACCAGCGGCTCACCGCCCGCGCGACCCGCAGCGAGACCGAGCGCTCCGCCGCGGTCGCCGCCTGCGCCAACGCCGCGGGCCGGATGCAGGCCCTGGCCACCAGCATGC
This sequence comes from Streptomyces sp. NBC_00012, assembly GCF_045040875.1. Taxonomy (NCBI): domain Bacteria; kingdom Bacillati; phylum Actinomycetota; class Actinomycetes; order Kitasatosporales; family Streptomycetaceae; genus Streptomyces; species Streptomyces sp. NBC_00012. The sequence continues at coordinate 3,873,886 of NZ_CP108309.1, forward strand.
TCGCCGACCTTCGCGACATGGAGCACCGGCACTCCGCCGAGGACGTGCTCGGCGATCTGCTCCACCTGGACCACCGCACCGCCCAGGCGGGCCGGCTCGCCGACTCCATCGCCGTGCTGACCGGTGCCCGCTCCGGGCGGCGCTGGGCGAAGCCGATCGTGATGGAGTCGATCCTGCGCGGCGCGATGGGCCGGATCAGCGGCTACCAGCGGGTGCGGCTCCACTCGACCAGCGATGTCGCGGTCGCCGGGCACGCCGCCGAGGGCGTCATGCACGCGCTCGCCGAACTCCTCGACAACGCCGCCAACTTCTCGCCGCCCACGGCCGAGGTCCATGTGTACGTCGAGGAGGTGCCGGCCGGCATCGTCCTGACCGTCGAGGACAGCGGCCTGGTCATGAGCGATGTGCAGCTGCGCCGCGCCGAGCGTGCGGTTTCGGCCACCGACCAGGACCTGACGGGGCTGTCCGGCACCCGGCTCGGCCTCGCCGTCGTCGGCCGGCTGGCCCGCAAGCACGGTCTGACCGTCTCGTTCCGGCCCTCCGCGCGCGGCGGCACGGGCGCCCTGATGATGCTCCCGCAGGAGCTCCTCACCCGGGCCCCCGCCCCCGCTCCGGCCCCGGAACCGGCGTCGCGACCGGCACCCGAACCGGAACCCTCGCACGACACCGCGCCGGCCCCCACGGCAACCACGACGACGACCGCTACGACGGCGACCACCACGGCGACCGCGACGGCCGACGCGGGGCACCCGCAGCACGCCCCGGCCGGGGACTCCTCCGCCTCCGAGACCACCGGCAACCTCCCCCGGTTCGGCGAGAGCGGGCTGCCCAAGCGCCCCCGCGGCCGTACTCTCGCCGCCGCCGAGGCCCGTGCCAACGCCCAGACCGACGGCGCCGAGACCCCCCGGCCCCGCACCTCCGACCCCAAGGAACAGGCAGCCCGGTTCAGCAGCTTCCGCCAGGCTGTTCGGGCCAATTCCCCGCACCCGGAAGAAGGCAACACCCGATGACCGCCACCACCGACGAGAAGCTCAACTGGCTGCTGGAGGGGCTCCTGGAGCGCACCCCCGGCACTCGTCATGCCCTCGTCCTGTCCAGGGACGGCCTCAAGCTGTGCCGCACCCCCGAGCTCTCCGTCGACCAGGCCGACCAGCTGGCCGCGATCTCGGCCGGCATCCAGAGCCTGTCGCACGGCGCGTCCGTCGAGTTCGGTGACGGCACCGGCGGCGTACGGTCCGCGATGGCCGAGTTCTACGGCGGCGTGCTGTTCATCGTCGAGGCGGGCGCGGGCGCCCATCTCGCGGTCGTCGCCTCCGAGGACTCCGACGTCGGCCTCATCGGCCACAACATGAGCGAGCTCGTCGAACAGCTCGGCGAGCACCTCAGCGCCCCGCCGCGCTCCTCCTCGGCCGCCGACGCCGACGCGACCGTATGACCCGCCCCCGCCGCCCCGGCCGGGACGACGATCCGGACCGGCTGTACACCCTCACCGGAGGGCGCAGCCGGTCCGACTCGGACGCGTTCGACCTGGTGACGCTGGTGGTCTCCGAGTGCGAGCCGGCCCCCGGCATGCAGTCGGAGCACGTCACGATCCTGCGGATGTGCCAACTGCCCACCGCGGTCGTGGAGATCGCGGCGGCACTCGGCCTGCCCGTGAGCATCGTCCGGATCATGCTGTCCGATCTGCTGGACACCGGACGTATCAGCGCCCGTCACCCCCGTACTGCCCGTGTCGCGGACCGGCTCCCCGACCCCGACATCCTGGAACAGGTGCTCGTTGGACTCCGCAACCTCTGACCGTGCCGCCCTGCGGGCGACGGCCGACAACGGACTGAAGATCGTCGTCGTCGGCGGCTTCGGCGTCGGCAAGACCACCATGGTCCGCTCCGTCAGCGAGATCCGTCCGCTGAACACGGAAGAGACCATGACCCGCGCGGGCGAGGCCGTCGACCACCTCGACGGCGTGCACTCGAAGACGTCCACGACCGTCGCCTTCGACTTCGGCCGGATCTCGCTCGACGAGCGCTCCGTGCTGTACCTCTTCGGCGCCCCCGGCCAGGAGCGCTTCTGGTTCCTGTGGGACCGGCTGTTCTCCGGCACGCTCGGCGCCGTCGTGCTCGTCGACACCCGCAGGCTCGCCGACTCCTGGTACGCGATCGACCGGCTGGAGCACCACGGCACGCCGTTCATCGTGGCCTGCAACGACTTCGGCGGCCCGCTCCACTCCGAGCAGCAGATACGCGAGGCGCTCGCCCTCTCGGACGACGTGCCGCTGGTGGAGTGCGACGCCCGGGACCGTTCGTCCAGCAAGTACGTACTGATCACGCTGGTCGAGTACCTCCACACCCTCTCGCGGAGCGGGGCCGCCGCCCGTTCCGCCGCCGCCCGTCCGGAGATCGCGCCGGAGAAGACCCCGGAGCCCACACCGTGACCCAGCCCCCGGCACCGCCCTCCGGCTGCCCCGTCTCCCAGGGCCGCGTGCCGCTCTCCGGCCCCCGGTTCCAGACCGATCCGACCGGGCTCTACCGGGACATGCGACGCGACCACGGCTCCGTGGCGCCGGTCGTCCTCGACGGCGACGTCCCCGCCTGGCTCGTGATCGGCTACCGCGAACTGCACCAGGTCACCGGCGACCCGGTGCTGTTCAGCCGCGACTCCGACCTGTGGAGCCAGTGGGACCGCATCCCCGACGACTGGCCGCTGCTGCCGATGATCGGCCGCAAGCAGCCGTCGATCCTGTACACGGTCGGGCCCCGGCACACCGAGCGCGCCGCGATGATCAGCAACGCGCTGGAGGCCGTCGACCCGTTCGCGCTGAAGCGTCGCGCGGAGGAGTTCGCCGACGGTCTCATCGACCGGTTCTGCGCCACCGGCAGATCCGAGATCATCGCCGAGTACGCGATGCTGCTGCCCGCCCTCGTCCTGGCGAAGATCTACGGCTTCGGCGACACCGTCGCCCACGCGCTCGTCGGCTCGCTCAACGACATGATCGACGGCCGGGAGCGGGCACTGGCCGGTCAGCAGCACCTCGCCTCGTCCATGTTCCAGCTGCTGGCCGACAAGCACGCCGAGCCCGGCGACGACGTCGCCTCGCGGATGATCGCCGACCGCGGTCACTTCACCGACGAGGAGGTCGCCCAGGACCTGATGGTCATGATGGCCGCGGGCCACCAGCCGACCGCCGACTGGATCGGCAACTCGCTGCGGCTGATGCTCACCGACGACCGGTTCGCCGCCTCCCTGTCGGGCGGCCGGCACAGCGTCGCCGAGGCCATGAACGAGGTCCTGTGGGAGGACACCCCGACGCAGAACGTCGCGGGCCGCTGGGCCTCGCGCGACACCCGCCTCGGCGGCCGCCACATCCAGGCGGGCGACCTGCTGCTGCTGGGCATCGGTGCCGCCAACTACGACCCGCAGGTCCGCACCGACGGCTCCACCCTGACCGGCGGCAACAACGCGTTCCTCTCCTTCGGCCACGGCGAGCACCGCTGTCCGTTCACCGCCCAGGAGACCGCCGAGGTCATCGCCCGTACCGGCATCGAGGTACTGCTCGACCGGCTCCCGGACATCGACCTCGCCGTCCCCGCCGGACAGCTCACCCGGCGCCCGTCCCCGTGGCTGCGAGGTCTGACCGCTCTGCCGTTGACCTTCACTCCCACCCTCGCACTCGGACCCGCCGCGGGAACCACAACCGGAGGCCAGAGATGACCCGGATCGCGCTCGACCCTTTTGTCACCGACCTCGACGGCGAGAGCGCACGGCTGCGGGCCGCAGGCCCGCTCGCCGAGGTGGAACTGCCCGGCGGGGTGCACTGCTACGCGGTCACCCACCACACCGAGGCGCGGCAACTGCTCACCGACAGCCGGATCGTGAAGGACATCAACGTCTGGAACGCCTGGCAGCGCGGCGAGATACCGATGGACTGGCCGCTGATCGGCCTCGCCAACCCGGGCCGCTCCATGCTGACGGTCGACGGCGCGGACCACCGCCGGCTGCGCACCCTGGTCGCGCAGGCGCTGACGGTGAAGCGGGTGGAGCGGCTGCGGGCCGGCATCGAGGCGCTGACCACGGCGAGCCTGGACCGGCTGGCCGCGCTGCCGAAGGGCGAGCGGGTCGACCTGAAGGCGGAGTTCGCCTACCCGTTGCCGATGAACGTGATCAGCGAGCTGATGGGCGTGGACAGCGCGGACCACCCGCGGCTGAAGGAGCTGTTCGAGAAGTTCTTCTCGACGCAGACGCCGCCCGAGGAGGTCCCGCAGATGATGGCGGACCTCGGCGCGCTCTTCACGAAGATCGTCGACGGCAAGCGGGAGAACCCGGGCGACGACCTCACCAGCGCCTTGATCGCGGCTTCCGAGAACGGTGACCAGCTCACCGACGAGGAGATCGTCAACACCCTCCAGCTGATCATCGCGGCCGGTCACGAGACCACGATCAGTCTGATCGTGAACGCGGTCGTCGCGCTCCAGACCCACCCCGAGCAGCGCAAGCAGGTGCTCGGCGGGGAGGTGCCGTGGGAGAACGTGATCGAGGAGACCCTGCGCTGGAACACCCCCACGTCGCACGTCCTGATCCGGTTCGCCACCGAGGACGTCGAGGTGGGCGACAAGGTGCTGCCGAAGGGCGAGGCGCTCATCGTGTCCTTCGGCGCGCTCGGCCGCGACGAGGCGCAGCACGGTCCGACGGCCGGTGACTTCGACATCACCCGCTCCCCCAACCGCCACATCGCGTTCGGCCACGGCCCGCACGTCTGTCCGGGTGCGGCGCTCTCCCGGCTGGAGGCGGGCGTGGCGCTGCCCGCGCTGTACGAGCGGTTCCCGGAGCTGGAGCTCGCCGTACCCGCGTCCGAGCTGCGGAACAAGCCGATCGTCACCCAGAACGACCTGCACGACCTGCCGGTGGAACTGGGCTGACCGGCACTCTCCGTACGCGGTCCACGGACCGGCGCGGGCGTCTCATCCGACGGACACGGTGCTCGGCCGTGTCCGGGAGGCACTACGCTCCGGTTCGTGGCCGATATCCAGATTCCCGCTGACATCAAGCCCGCCGACGGACGCTTCGGCGCCGGTCCTTCCAAGGTGCGGACGGAGGCGCTCGACGCGCTCGCCGCCACCGGCACGTCTCTTCTCGGTACGTCCCACCGCCAGGCCCCGGTCAAGAACCTGGTCGGCGCGGTGCGTCAGGGCGTGCGCGACCTCTTCTCCCTCCCCGAGGGCTACGAGGTGATCCTGGGCAACGGCGGCTCCACCGCCTTCTGGGACATCGCGACGCACGGACTCATCGAGACGAAGTCCCAGCACCTCAACTTCGGCGAGTTCTCCTCGAAGTTCGCGAAGGCCGCCAAGCTCGCCCCGTGGCTGGCCGACCCGACCGTGATCGCCTCCGACCCGGGCACCCACCCGGACCCGAAGGCCGAGGCGGGCGTCGACGTGTACGCCTTCACGCACAACGAGACCTCGACCGGTGTCGCCGCTCCCGTCAAGCGTGTCGCGGGCGCCGACGAGGGCTCCCTGGTCCTGGTGGACGCCACCTCCGGCGCGGGCGGCCTGCCCGTCGACATCACCGAGTCGGACGTCTACTACTTCGCCCCGCAGAAGTCCTTCGCCTCCGACGGCGGCCTGTGGATCGGCGTCTTCTCCCCGGCCGCCCTGGAGCGCGCCGCGCGCGTCCACGCCTCGGGCCGCCACATCCCGGAGTTCTTCAGCCTGCCCACGGCGATCGACAACTCCCTCAAGAACCAGACGTACAACACCCCGGCCCTGGCCACGCTGTTCCTCCTGAACGAGCAGCTGACCTGGATGAACACCCAGGGCGGCCTGGACTTCACCACCGGCCGCACGGCCGCCTCGGCGCAGAACCTTTACGGCTGGGCCGAGGAGTCGAAGTACGCGACCCCGTTCGTCACCGACCCCGCGAAGCGCTCGACGGTCATCGGCACGATCGACTTCGCGGACGAGATCGACGCCGCCGCCGTCGCCAAGGTGCTGCGCGCCAACGGCATCGTCGACACCGAGCCGTACCGCAAGCTGGGCCGCAACCAGCTGCGCGTGGCGATGTTCCCGGCGATCGACCCGTCGGACGTCCAGGCCCTGACCGCCTGCATCGACTACGTGATCGAGAAGCTGTAACGAGCACCCGCAGGACGAAGGGCTCCGCGCCGGTGCGCGGGGCCCTTCGTCGTTCACTCGGTCGGGTGGCGGAACGGCTTTCGGGCACTGGCGACCGGACCGGCCTACGATGATGACCTCGACATCACCCCTTCAGGAGGCCCGCAATGTCTGCAGCAGCAGTCGAGCACCCCTGTGACGGTGAGCCGGAATCGCTGCTAGACACGGCCAACAGCCTCATGGAGCAGCACCCGGGTTACCGCGTCGAGATCATCGGAGGCGTCATCACAGTGGCCCCATCCCCGGACGCCCCGCACGCCCGAGTGTTGACCAAGGTCATGCGCCCGTTCATCGCAGCCGGTCTCGACGACGGCGAGGCAGAGGTCCTTCAAGGGATCGGCGTGTGGCTCCCCGGCGGCCCGGCCGACTACGCCATCCCCGACCTGGCGGTCGTCGACGCCGATCTCGACGAGCATCTGGTCGAGAACAACTGCTACGACCCCGCCGTCTTCCGCCTCGTCCTGGAGGTCACCTCCAGCAACTACAACAACGACCTGCGCAACAAGGTCGCCGCCTACTCCGAGGCCAAGATCCCGGTGTACGTGATCATCGACCGCAGGCACGGGCGGGTGCACGTCCTGACCGAGCCCATGGGCGGCGGCTACGACAGCCACCAGGTGTACGCCCCCGGGCAGACCGTCACCCTCCCCGAGTCGATCGGCGCCCCGGTGACCCTCGACGTCGACAAGCTCATCCAGGCCGGCCGCCCCCGCGCCTGATCAGCCGGACGCCGCCACCAGGACCTCCCGGAGCCGGGCCATCCCCGGGGCCCACGCCTTGTCCCCCGCCTCGTCCCACAGCTCGCGCAGCTCCGAATTCTCGCCCAGCACCGCGTCGAGGGCCTTCACCGCGAGGGGGCGCAGGTCCGTCGCGAGGACGGGCAGCGGCTTGTCGGGACCGTACGCGGTGGTCACCGGCTCACCGCCCGGGCACTGGGAAGCGACCAGCGCGGCCGCCGCGACGGCGGGAGCGCCCTCGTCGCTGTCCAGGTAGTCCGTGGGGACGAGCACCGCCTCCAGGGCCTTGCGGATCACCGCTTCCCGCCGGTTCTCCGGCGCGTCGTCGATCTCCCCGGAGAAATCCGCAGCGGTGTCATTGTCGAAATGGCCGGTGTCCCAGGTGCCCATGAGGTCCCCTCCGCAAGTGCTGTCCGTACGTGGGCCACTCTCTCAGCCACCACTGACAACGGCGGGGCGCTCCCAGCGCCGTTCGCCGTCGCACCACTCCTCCGTGGGCACCAGTCCCGCCGCGCCGGCCACGGCGGCGGAGGCGTTGTGGTCCGGATGGATGTGGGCGAGCACGGTACGCACCGCCCCCGTCCCCAGCAGGTGGGCCACCAGCCCCGTCGCGGCCTCCTTCGCGTACCCGCGCCCCTGCCACCGCGTCCCGACCACCCAGGCGATCTCCGCCGCCCCGCCCGGCACGTCCACCGTCGCCTGGACGTATCCGGCCAGACAGCCCTCGTCGCGTACCCGCAGCACCCAGTTCCACCACCACGCCCCGGGGTCCGGCGAGCCGGCGGTCTGGCGTCCGTAGCGGGCCCTGAGCCCGTCCGCGGTCTCCGGGGCGCCTCCGGTGTAGGTGTGCAGGTCCGGGTCGTCCAGCACCGCCGCCATCTCGTCCGCGTACGCGACCCGCAGCGGAAGCGCGTCCAGCCGGGCGGTGGCGAACGGCTCGGGCCCGGGGGCTGTTCGGCTCTCCATGGGGCCCGACCCTACGCGGCCCCACGTGTGCGACGGATCGCGCCCTCAGTTCCCCTTCCGGCGCCGCCCCATGAGCACCAGGAAGCCGATCCCGGCGAGGACGAGCACCCCGGTCAGGGTCGTCCCCTTCACGTCCCCGGCGCCCCCGCTCCCCGCTCCGGCGGACGAGGCCGACGAGTCGCCGCCCCGGGACGGCGACGTACCGCCGCCAGCACCGTCCTCCACATCCACCCGCTCCACGTCGCTCTGCTCCCCCTCCGAGCCGAACATCAGCGCCGAGCCGTCCGCCGTGTACGTCACGGACTCCGCCTGCCGCTGGATCGGCGCCCGGACCGCGTGGTCGGCGCCGAGCCTGCCGTTCTCGAAGACGTAGCCGCGGGCGCTGAAGTAGGAGCGCAGCACCAGCTCCTTGCCGTCCGGCGAGAACGCCCCGTCCGTCACCCACGGCACCTCGCCCACCCGGCGGAACACATTGGCGGCGCCGGTGGTCAGCTTCGCGGGGCCCTCGTACAGCCCGCCGCCGTCCTCGTTCTTCGACGCGATGTAGACCCGTCCGGTCTTCGGGTGGACCATCAGCGCCTCGGCGTTGCGCGGGCCGTCCGCGTACTTCACGTCGAACTGGGTGGCCCGGACCGTCGCGTCCTTCAGCTCCTTCGGCTCCGGGAAGCGGTAGATCCAGACGTGGTCCCAGCTGCCGTCGAGGTTGTCGCCGATGTCACCGACGTACAGATCGCCGTCCGGTCCCAGCGAGATGGCCTCCACGTCACGGGGTTCGCCCACCCCCTTCATGGTGATGGTCGCGACGGTCTTCCCGGTCCGGGAGTCGACGGCGTAGACGTACGGCCCGTCGTCGCTGTCGTTGTGCGTCCAGTAGATGCCGGGGTGGGCGCGGCTGGCGGCGAGGCCGCTGGACTCGGTGATCCGGGGGTCCTCGATGGTGAAGCTCCGGTCGGCTCCGTCGTCGGCCACGGCCGGTCCCGCCCCGGCGAACAGGAGCAGCGCGGCAACTCCGGACACAGTCAGGTACGAACGCATGGCACAAGTGTCCATCGTCACGTCGCAGGCGGCAGGAGTGATCCGCGATGATGACGCCATGCGGTTCACGTTTGTCGGCGATTCCATGACCATCGGCTGCGCCGGCGACTTCACCTGGCGCTACCGGATGTGGCAGCACCTCGCCTCCACCCTCGAAGCGCCGTTCTCGATCGTCGGACCACGCAGCGAGCTGTACGACACGGTGGCGGGCGCCCCCGTCAGCCACGAGTACGGCGCGCCGGACTTCCCCGCCGGGGCCCGCGCCCATCTGGCGGGCTGGGGCGAGGGCTGGCTGCACATGGCGCCGGTGATCGCCGGGACGGTGGCCGGGCACGGCACGGACGTGCTGCTCGTCTCGCTCGGTCTGATAGACCTCGGGTTCTACACGGACAGTGGTCAGACGGCCGAGAACGCGCGGGCGTTCATCACGGCGGCGCGCACGGCCAACCCGCACGTCAAGATGGTCCTGATGCCGGTGATACCGAACGTCCGGGCCGAGTCGGACGCCTCGTTCGCCGCCGAGTGCGACCGCTTCAACGAACTCCTCGCGAAGGCGGTCGCCGACCTGGACGACCCGATGTCCCCGGTCCTGCTGGCCTCCCGCCCGCCGGGCTACGACATCCACGAGGACACCTACGACGGTACGCACCCCGGCCCGAGCGGCGAGCACGCGCTGGCGGGCTCGTTCGCCGACGCGATGCATCAGGCGTGGGGGCTGGGCCGCCCGTACACACCCCGGCCATGAGCAGAAACGAAAGGGACTGACATGACAGGAACGGCCGCCCGGCACCTCTATCTCGTCCGGCACGGCGAGGCGGCCGGGGAGGACGACGACTGCACGCTGACGGAGGCCGGCCAACGCCAGGCGGAGCTGCTCGGCCGGCGGCTGCGCGAGCACCCGATCTCGGTGGTGCGCCACGGCCCGCTGCCCCGGGCCGCCCGGACGGCGCAGCTGATCGGCGAACAGCTCGACGACGTCCCCGTCCTGGTCACGGAGACGGCCGACGACTACGTTCCGCACTTCCCGGACCGGGCGGAACTGCCTGCCGACAGTGCCGACCGCTTCATACGGTTCCTGGAACCGTGCACCGCCGAAGAGCGGGTTCGGGGGCCGGAGTTGGCGCGTCGCGCCCTGGCGGAGCTCACCGGTCCGCCGGAGGGCGACGAGGACGTCCACGAACTCGTCGTCACCCACAGCTTCCTGGTGTCCTGGCTGATCCGCGACGCCATGGACGCGCCGAAGTGGCGCTGGCTCGGCCTCAACCACGGAAATGCCTCGCTGACGGTGATCCGCTACGCCCCGGGCCGCCCGGCGTCGGTCCTGGTCTCCAACGACATGCGGCATCTGCCCGACGAGCTGCGCTGGACGGGATTCCCGCCGGAACTCCAGGCCTGAGCCCGGGACTTCCTACCGGCCGTCCGAAGAGGGCCGGGCCCGCACATGCATCCGCTCCCCCTGCTGCCCGAACAGGCTGAGGAACTCGACCGGATCGGGCCCGGCGCTCGCCCACGCGTGCGGTGTACGGGTGTCGAACTCGGCGACCTCACCGGCGGTGAGCACCAGATCGTGCTCGCCCAGCAGCAGCCGCAACCGTCCCGCCAGCACGTACAGCCACTCGTACCCCTCGTGCACCCGCTGCTCCAGCGGCCCCGTGGACCCGCGGCCGCCGGGCAGGATCTGCTTGTACGCGTGCAGCCCGCCGAGGTGCCGGGTGAGCGGTACGAACGTCATGCCGTCGCGGACGAAGGGACGGAAGTGGACGCGCGGGTCACCGGTGGCCGGGGCGCCGACCAGTTCGTCCAGCTGGACCCCGTACGCCTTGGCCAGCGGCAGCAGCAGTTCGAGCGTGGGCTTGCGGCCGCCGGACTCCAGGCGGGAGAGGGTGCTCAGCGAGATCCCGGTCGTCTCGCCGAGCCGGGCCAGGGTCGTGCCGCGCTCCTGGCGCAGGGCCCGCAGACGCGGGCCGACGCCTGTCAGGACGGTCGTGATCTCGTCGTCGTCCGGTCGTTCCGTGTGCTCCGCGCCGTCTTCCATGGCCCCATTATTTGCCGTCCCGGCAATCGGGCGCGTCAGGACGAAAGGATCATGGCCAGCGAGAGCCGGGTCAGCTCGTCGGTCAGCCACTCCGCGTCGACCTGGCGGGGCCGGCGGCCGTGGTGGGCCATGAGCTCGTCCACCGCGTGGTTCAGCACCGTGACGGTGACCTTGTGGTCGCTCGGCACCGCCTCGCCCCGGCGCACGGCCCGCTCGGCCTCGGACGTCAGGAACTCGATCCACATCGCCCGCCAGGTCGCCAGGTGTCTGTCCACCTCGCGGCTCACCCCGAGCACCTCGACGAAGGCGACCCGGGCCGCGCACTTGTCCTCGGTGACCGCCTTCACGTAGGCGGCGAAGAGCAGCCGGACCCGTTCCGCCGTCGGGCAGTCCTCCATGCCCTCCGCCATGAGGGCGTTCTCGGCCGCACGCAGCCCGTGTGTGGCCACCTCGTCGTAGAGCGCCATCAGCAGCACCTCACGGGAGAGGAACTCCTGCTGGAAGACATGGGCGGGCACCTTCGCGCGGGCGCACAACTCCTCGACGCCGGTGTGCGCGTACCCGTACGCACCGAACAACTCACGCCCTGCCCGCAGGAGTCGGTCCCGTGCTCCCAGAAGCTCCATGGGCTGTCCGACCGCCCCGTTCCGCCGGCTCGCCACGACACCCGCCATCGGTCCTCCTTCGTCGTCCGTACCGCTGCCCCCACTCTTCCCGCTCCCCGCGGCCGGTGGTGGGTCCGCCACGCACTGAGGACTCCATCACTTCCCCGGCTCGCCCGCCTCCGCAACTCCCCAAGAAACACCCCTCGGGGGGCGCGAGACCTGCCCCTTCACGCCTCGGCGCAAGCGCCCCCACCCCCGGAACGGGGACGTACGACCGGGGTTGTCGGCCCCGCCGCTCCCGCCCGCCGGGCAGCCCCCGGACGGTTTCGCCGGGCGCTGCCCGACTGGGCCGGGACGCCTTGCGAATCTACGATTTCCCCAGGTGGAAAGGGGGTCCACATGGACCGGAACATACGCACGACGGATGACGTACTGCGGCTCATGGACGGCCTGTTCGCACGGGACGCCGACCGGTGGACGGCCGACGCGGGGGCCTGGTGGGACGGCTTCTACGCGGACCGGGAGAGGCCCGTTCCGTTCTTCGTGGCGAAGCCCGACGAGAACCTCGCCTCGTACGTCGACCGCGGGCTGATCGCCCCCGGCCGCGTTCTGGAACTCGGCTGCGGGCCCGGCCGCAACGCCGTCCATCTGGCGTCCCTGGGCTTCGAGGTCGACGCCGTGGACCTGTCCCCGTCGGCCCTCGCCTGGGCCCAGGACCGCGCCCGCGAGGCGGGGGCGGACATCCGGTTCCACCACGGCGACGTCTTCGAACTCACGCGGACGGAGCCGACGCTGACCGGCCCGTACGACCTGGTCTACGACTCCGGCTGCTTCCACCACCTGCCGCCGCACCGCCGTGTCAGCTACCTCGCCCTGCTCGACCGGGTTCTCGCCCCCGGCGGCCGTTTCGCCCTCACCTGCTTCGCGTCCGGCGAGGGCGGCATGGGCTCCGAACTCCCCGACGAGGCCTTCTACGGCCGGGGCGGACTCCAGGGCGGACTCGCCTACACGCCTCGGTCGTTGCGCCGGATCTTCTCCGACCTGACGGAGATCGAGCTCCGCCGGATGCGCGACGAGCCGTCCGGCTCCCCGCTGTTCGGCGAACCCTTCCTCTGGACGGCCCTGTTCCGCAGGCCCGCCGCAGAGCCCTCCCGGCCCGCCTGAACCGCCTGACCGAATGACCGACTGACCCGCCCGGACGCGGCATCAGGAAGCCGCGGTACCGCCCCGGCCCGCTTCGGCGTCCGCGTCCAGCGCCGGGGCGATCACGGCGAAGGCCCGGTCCAGCAGCGCGGCCGGGCCCTCGGCGCCATCGCTGTCGCTCCACCGCCGCAGCACGGCATCGAAGGCTGCCAGCGCCATTCCGGCGGCCAGCTGCGGGTACATGTCCGTGTCGGGCCCGAGCCCCGTACGCTCCGCCAGCTCCGCCGTCAGATCGTCGCGCCACTGCGCCTGACGCTCCATGAAGCGTGCCCGCAGGGCGGGCGTACGCAGGATCAGCTGGACCACGCGCAGCGCCCGCTCCGCGTGGTCGGGGTGGGCGCAGGCGGCGAGGGAGACCGAGACGGCGCGCAGCAGCGCCACGGACGGGCGCTCCCCGGCGGGGCGGGCCGCCAGCTCCTCGCACATACCGGCGCCCATGCCGGCCAGGAACTGGACGACCACGTCCTCCTTGGACGCGAAGTACCGGAAGAACGTCCGCTTGGACACACCGGCGGCGGTCACGATCTCGTCGACGGTGACCGCGTCGAAGCCCTTCGACGCCAGCAGTTGCAGCGCCGCTTCGGTCAGCTCGCCCGAGACGAGAAGGCGTTTGCGCTGGGCCATGGTCACTTCGGGGCGAGAGCTCACCCACCCATGGTAACCCCATGCCTTGCATGACACCAAGGCGCACCTTGACACCGAGTGCCAGCAAAGGCAACGTGTGTCACATGACACGGCAACAGCAGTGGACCACCGAGCAGATCCCGGACCAGACCGGCCGGGTCTCCGTCGTCACCGGAGCCAACAGCGGCCTGGGCCTGGCGACCGCGCGGGCGCTCGCCCTCCGGGGCGGACATGTGATCCTCGCCGTACGCGACGAGGAGAAGGGCCGCCGGACGGCCGCGGAGATCACCGCCGGGCAGCCGGACGCCGGCCTGGAGGTACGCCGGCTCGACCTGGCGGACCTGGAATCGGTCCGGGCCTTCGCCGACCGCCTGCACGCCGAACGCCCACGGCTGGACGTGCTCGTCAACAACGCCGGAGTGATGGCGCCGCCCCGGTCACTGAGCGCACAGGGCCATGAACTCCAGTTCGCCTGCAACCACTTGGGGCACTTCGCGCTCACCGGGCTGCTGCTCGACCTGCTGTCCGCCGGGCGCGACCCCCGCGTGGTCACGGTGAGTTCGGCCAACCACCGGCAGGGGCGGCTCTTCCTCGACGACCTCTCGGGCGAGCGCAGGTACTCGCCGATGGGCTTCTACAACCAGTCGAAGTTCGCCAACGCGGTCTTCGGCCGGGAGCTCCACCTGCGGCTGACCGCGTCCGGCAGCCCGGTGCGCAGCCTGCTCGCCCACCCCGGCTACACCTCCACCAACCTGCAGACGAGCGCACCGGTCGGCCTGGTGAAGCTGCTGTACGGCCGCGTACTCACCCCGCTCGCCCAGACGCCGGCGCGCGGCGCCCTGCCCCAGCTGTACGCGGCGACCCACCCGGACGTGCGGGGCGGCGAGTTCATCGGGCCGGACGGCCCGGCCGAGCTGCGCGGCGGGCCGACCAGGGTGCGGCTGTCCCCCGGGGCGGCGGATGCCGGGACCGGCCGTCGTCTGTGGGAACTGTCGGAGCGGCTGACCGGCGTCCGGTTCACGTTCCCGACCCCGGTCCAGTGACCGGACACACCGCGGCCGGTGGAGCATGCGCTCCACCGGCCGCGGTGTGTCCATGGGCAGGGTGCCCCGTGGCGCCGGGCGGTCAGGCCTTGCCGGTGCAGATGGCGTCGTACGGCCGCCCCGGGCTCGGGAACAGCTCCAGCGGCTTGCTGCCGGCCGGGCACTGCTCGGCGGTCTTCGTCAGGTCGAGCACCTTGCTCACACCGCTGCCGCCACTGCCGCAGGCGACCTCCTTGGCCTGGTCGTTCACGCAGTCGCCCTTTACCAGCTGCCCGCCGCCCGCACCGGCGTCACCGGGGTGGTCGCCGCTCAGGTTGCGGCCGCAGATGGTCTTGCTGGGGATGCCGGCGCTCGCGTCGCCGGAACCGAAGGAGACCTTCACCGAGATGATCGCGTCCGTACCGGCCGGGCACTGGATGGAGTCGGAGAATATGGCACCGTCCTTGATCTCCAGGGCCTTGAGTGTCGCCTTGGAGTCGTCGCAGTCCAGCGGCTGGTAGGCGTCCTTCTTGCTGCTGTCGGGCCCGGCGCAGTCGCCGACCTTCCAGTCCTTGGCCTCGTGGGTCCCGTCGCTCGACGACTTCTGGCAGGCAGTGGCCGCCCCCAGGACGAGTGCGACGGCCAGTACCGCCTTCGAGCCGTTCAGGAGAGCCGCACGAGAGCTGCGTCGCGGCGA
Organism: Streptomyces sp. NBC_00012; assembly: GCF_045040875.1. NCBI lineage: Bacteria > Bacillati > Actinomycetota > Actinomycetes > Kitasatosporales > Streptomycetaceae > Streptomyces > Streptomyces sp. NBC_00012. Next base: position 3,888,977 of record NZ_CP108309.1, read on the forward strand.
GGAATCGGTGCTGCTTCGGCTGCCGCTGCGGGGTCGCGTGCTGCCGTTGACTCTCATGCTGCTCCTTGAGGTTCGGGTGTGTGGCGCGGCCCGCACAAGTACTCGGCGTGGCCCGCGCATGGTGGCGCGCGCGTGATGACGACAGGACCGGGCACCGCGGTTCCCGCTCCGGCCGATTCAACGCTCCTGCGGGGCCGGCTCAGCGTTCCTGCCGGGCCGATTCAGTGTTCATGCCGGGCCGGCGCGGCGAACTCCACGTCCGCGGCACGCGCCACGACCTCCAGATCGCTGCCGAGGGCCCACTCGGCGACCCGCGAGACCGCGGCGGCCGGGACGGGCCCGCTGATCCCGGGCGCGGCCGGGATGTCGTGCGTCGCGTGCGCGTCGTGCGGCATGACGACCCGGTACCCCAGCGCCAGGGCCGTGCGGGCCGTCGACTGTACGCACATCTCCGACATCACCCCGCAGATGGCGAGCGCCCGCACCCCCGAGTCGGTCAACAGCCCCCCGAGGGGCGTCCCGTGGAACCCGTCGTCCCGGGTCTTCCGGATCACGACCTCCGTGTCCGAGGCGTCGACGCGATGATGGAGCTCCCACCCGGGCGTACCCGGCTCGTCGCCCGCCCCGGGCCGCCCGTCGTTCTGCACGTGCACGACGAGCGCCCCGTCCTTGCGCGCCCGCGCGATCAGATCCGCCGTCCGGTCCACGAGCCCGGCCGCCCCGGGCACCGCCCGCTCACCGACGACCGCGTCCGCCTGGACGTCCACAACGAGCAGTGCCTGTACGGGACGTGCGCGATCGCTCATGCCGTCATCATGTCCGCCTGCACCGGTTCGCCTCCACATGTTTTGGAGCCCTGACGCAGGACCGCCCGCCGCCCCGCCCTACGCCTTCAGCCCCACGACGCCCCAGCCCCGTCCGGCCGCTTCGGTGAGGACGCGTCCCCACTCCGCCAGCAGGCGGGCGAACCCGTCGAAGTCGCGGACCCAGCCGTCGGGGACCGCGGCGTGCTCGTCGAACGCCTCGCGCAATCCGTCGAGCCGCGGCCGCACGGCCTCCCAGGTCGCGACGAGCTCCCGGACGCCCTGCGGTGACCGGGCGATCATCAGGCCGTACGAGCCTGGCGGGTCGTCGGAGAAGAAGTCCACGTCCGTCCGGCCCGACTCGCCGTCCATGCCGTCCCAGATCAACCCGAGCAGGAAGCTGTCCAGCCCGGCGCGCACCGGCGGATCGGCGTGGTCCCGGACGCGCTCCCAGCGGTGCGTGGCCCAGAAGTGCGGCTTGTACGAGCCCAGGGTGTGCAGGAACTCGTAGACGGCGAAGCGGCCGCTGTTCGGCCCCTGCGGCCACTTCCAGTCGCCGTCGACGGCCGGGGCGTCGTGGTCCCACAGCCCTGTCTCGTCGGCGTCCCAGGCGTTCTCCAGCCGGGACAGCCGCTCGCGCTCCGGCGCTTCGGCCAGCCATGACCAGTCGGCGATCAGCACCGTGATGTCGAGCCCCATGGCGCGAGGCTACCGGCCAGGGTCAGGTCACCGACGCGTTCGCGCAACGAGTGGACACCGCGGATCGCGCCTCCGGACCGCGGTGTGGCATCGTCCCGCGCATGGTGGATTCGGCGGAGGCGGAGACGGTCGGGGCAGTGGAGTCGTGGAGTTTTGCCGGTGACGCCGTCGCCGTGTCCGACGACTCGGTGGCACAGGCGCTGCGGGCGAGGATCGCGGACGGGAAGCTCGAATCGCTGCTGGAGAGTTCGGCGGGGCGGACGCTGTTCGTCGTGAGCAACACCGAGCGGGCGATGGTGATGCTGCTCGCGGACCCGGGTGACCCGGGCGAGCACGCCACGGACCCCGGGGCGGAGGACTGGAGCGGCGGGTTCGTCCTGGCGAACGGGCAGAGCGACGAGTACCCCGACGCGGACACCGTGCCGCTCGACGAGGCCCTCCGGATCGTCCGCCACATCCTCGCCACCGGCCGGCCCCCCGCCGACGCGGCGTGGGCGGTCGACCGCTGAACCGGCGGCGACCGGACCGGGCCCGTGGATCACGGTGTCAGGACGGACATTCCTCCAGCTTCGGCTTGTTCGGCGGGCTCGCCCGGTTCAGCAGCGGGGCGAGGTGGCCGGCGTACAGCTGCTCCCAGACACCGTCGGTCATGATCTTCTTCAGCGCCGAGCACACCTCCGCCTTCAGCCCCTTCTCGTCCGGCTTCATGGCGACGCCGTAGCCCTCCGCGCCCGGACCGCTGTCCAGCCGCTTCAGCTCGCCGGGGTCGTTCTTGACGAACCCGGCGAGGATGACGTCGTCCGTGCTCACCGCGTAGACCGACGACGTCGGGTCCAACAGGTCGCGTACGCAACGTTCGTAGCCGTTCGGCAGCGACTCCGTCATGTTGTAGCCCGCCTTGGGCAGCCACGACTCGTACGTCGAACTCCTGGCGGTGCACACTTCGAACTGCTTCTTCCGCAGCATCCGGGAGTCGTCGATCGCCCCCGCCTTCGCCTTCTTGCGGACCATGAAGCTCCGGCTGGCCACGTAGTACGGCCCGGCGAACGCGACGCTGTAGTCCGGTGCCTTCGCGTGCTTGCGCTCCTCCGTGATGCTGTAGGTGGCGATGACCAGATCCACATCGCCCTTCTGCAGTATCGTGCTCCGGTTCTCGCTGCTCACGGGCACGAAGGTGACCCGGTCGCGGCTGTAGCCCATGTCGTGCGCGATGGCATAGGCCACCTCGATCTCGTACCCGCGGTACTTGCCGCCCTTGACCTTCTCGCTCAGTCCGGGCTGATCGTCCTTGACGCCCACCGTCAGCTTCGGGTGCGTCTTGATGTACGGGTCCGCCGGGGAGCCGCGGCCCGGACGGTCGTCCGCGGTCGGCCCGCCGTCCTTCCGCATCTGCTCCACGGCGAACCATCCGAGACCGGCCACCAGCGCCGCGCACACCGCGACCGCCGAGACCTTCCGCCATACCGGGACGCCCTTCTTCGGCTGCCGGGGCGGCAGGGGCGATGCCTGAGGGGGTACGGGCGGGGACACGGGCTCGGACTCCGGCTCGGACTTGGGCTCGGACCGGGGTTCGGGCTTGGCTTCGGGCACGGGGTCGGGTTCGGGCTCGGGGTCCGGCTTCGCGGCGGAGTCACGGAGGACCTTCCGCAGCATCTCCTCCGCGCTCCCGGCGCTCAGCCGACGGCTCGGATCCTTGTGCATCAGCCGGCCCACGACCTCGGCCAGGTCCCCGCCGTGTTCCATGGGCAGGGGGTCGGACTGGCAGGCGGCGACCAGGACCTCGTACTCGTTCGGCCGGTCGAAGGGGTGCCTGCCCTCGACCATCTCGTACAGCGTGACGCCCAGGGACCACAGGTCGGAGGCGGGAGTCGCGGCGCTCTCCCGCCCCGTCTGGGCGAGCAGCTCGGGCGCCAGGTACTTGAACGTGCCGATGAGCTCACCGGCCCTGGTGAGCGGGGCGGCGCCGTCGAAGGTCGCGATCCCGAAGTCCGCCAGGATCGCGAAGTCCTCCTTGGCGAAAAGGATGTTGGCCGGCTTCACATCGCGGTGGACCACCCGCGCCTCGTGCACCGCCCGGAGCCCGCTCAGCACCTGGAGACCGATCGCGGCCGTCCGTCGCACCGGCAGCCGCCGCTCCGCACGCATCAGGTCCGCCAGCGAACGCGCGTCGAGCAGGTCCATCACGATCCAGACCTGGTTGCCGGACTCGACCCGGTCGTGCACCGCCACCACGTTGGGATGCTTGATCTTGGCGATGGCCGCGGCCTCCCGCCGGGCCCGCTGCATCATCTGCTCCTGCGTGGCCGCCCCGATGGCGTCCCGGCCCAGCAGGCCCTTCACCGCGACGTGCCGGTCGAGGCGGGTGTCCAGGGCCTCCCAGACCTCCCCCATGCCGCCGCGCCCGAGGCTGTGCAGCAACTCGTAACGTCCGTCGATCACATGGTGCGGTGCGGGGGCCGCCCGTTCCGCCGCCGGCTCCGGCCACGACTGGGCGTGTTCGGTCGAGTCGCTCCGGGGGAAGCCGCCCGACCGACCGCGGCCGGCGCCGCGGGGGGACTCTTCGCCCTGCCCCTGGTCCGAATCGCGACCGGCCGTACCCTCGCTGTGCATGCGACCCCCTGTGGACTACATGGAGACAACAGACTAGACGCTCGGCCATACACCGAAGTGGCCCGCAGCACTTGCGATTCGGCCACTTCGAGAGCGCCTTCCGGGCCGGTGACGGCCGTGCCCGTCACCCCTGCGCGAACCGCTCCCCGCACCGGCTGCAGAACACCGGCTCCGGGTCCGGCGAGAGCCGGCCGCACTCAGGGCAGACCAGGTCCAGCATGCAGGGCGCCTCGCCGCCCTCGTGCGGCGGCTCGGGCACCGCAGGGGCCGGGGCCGCGGACCTGATGGTGAGGCCGGGGCGGCGGCGGTGGACGGTCAGGTAGGTGAGGCCGTCCGGGCCGGCCGCGAGGGCGCGGCGGGAGGTGCGGGGCAGCCAGGCGACGGTGGTGGGGGTCAACTCCAGCGAAACGTCCCCGGCGTCGATCCGGCCGTCACCCGCGACGACGACCAGGAGCACGTCCAGTACGTCCTCCTGGTGCGCACCGACCTCGCCGCCGGGCGGAAGGCGTACCAGGTTGGCGTCCAATTCACGGCCCTGTTCGGCCAGTTGCCACAGGGCCCCGCGCCGGTCGGGGGTCGCTTCGCGGAGCAGCTCGTCGAGTACGGCAAGAACGCGCGGTACGGAGGTCACGGCAGCCAGGCTACGCCCGGCCGGGGGGCCGTGCCGGGCTGTCGTACGGGCGTGGGAAGCTGTGCTTCCGCTGTATGCGCGCGCCGGTACTCGTACCCCCCACCGGTCACCTGTGACCTGTGCCGTCGCCTGCCCCAGCGGTTCATGGAACGAACATCGAAGACGATCCTTGGGGTACGACTTGAGATCGAAGCGCAGAATCACCGATCAGCCCTTCTCGAAGCGAAGAATCTGGGTCACGGCCGCCGTGGCGACCGCGGCCGTCGCCGGTGTCCTGGTCTTCGAGGGGGTGACGGGCAACTCCTCGGTGGACACCGACGCCAAGTCCGGCCCGCCGAAGACCGATGTGCGCGCCACCTCGCTGAAGGTCGGCGACGACGGCACGTCCGCCGTCCTGGGCAAGCGGGACACCGCACCTTTCAGCATGCTGGGCATCACCTGGACCGACCCGGCGGCCAAGGTCACCGGAGCCGTGGAGGTCCGCACCAAGTCCGCGGCCAGCGGGAACTGGACGTCCTGGGTGCCGCTCGAAACCGACCTGGACGGGCGCACGGAGACCGGCCGGGCCGGCGTACGAGGGAGCACCGAGCCCCGCTGGGTGGGGCCCTCCAACGGTGTGGAGGTACGGATCAACGCGGGCGGCAAGGTCTCCGCCAAGCTGCCCGCGGGGCTGCGGCTGGACACCGTGGACCCGGGCCGGGGCGGCTCGACCGCCGCGGAACCGGCCGCCTTCGCGGCCGACCTGCCCGCCGAGGACCCGTCGGCCACGCCCTCCACCGACCCGGTGGAGCCGGTCCCGTCGGACCCGGCCGCGCCGGGCGACGGCACGGAGCCGTCCGCCGAGCCCACGCCCTCCGAACCGGACTCACCGGCCCCGTCCGAACCGGCCACCGAGGAGCCCACTCCCCCGGCGAGCCCGAGCCCCTCGGCGTCGCCGAGCTCCTCCCCGGCCGAGACCCTGCCGCCCGCGCCGCCGTCGACCGTGCCGAAGCCGCCGATCGTCTCGCGGGCCGGCTGGGGCGCCGACGAGTCGATCAGCCCGGAGGCCCCGGAGTACCTGGACGGCGTCAAGGCCGTCTTCGTCCACCACACCGCCGGGAGCAACACCTACTCCTGCACCGACTCCGCGGCGGTGGTGCGCAGCCTGTACGCGTACCACGTCAAGAGCGAGGGGTGGAAGGACATCGGCTACAACTTCCTGGTCGACAAGTGCGGGACGGTCTTCGAGGGCCGTAAGGGCGGTGTGGACCGGCCGGTCTTCGGCGCGCACACCTACGGCTTCAACCGGGATTCGGCCGGCATCGCGGTCATCGGCACCTACACGGACGCGACCGCGCCCAGCGCGGTGACCACGTCGGTAGCACGGATCGCCGCGTGGAAGCTCGGCCAGTACAAGGGCGACCCGGCGGGCAGCACCATGCTCACCGCGGGCGCCACCGGCAGCAACTACTTCGGCACGAAGTTCACCGCCGGTACGAAGTACTCCTTCAAGCAGATCTCCGGGCACCGCGACGGCTTCAACACCCAGTGCCCCGGCAACATGCTGTACGGGCAGCTGAAGTCGATCCGTGATCTCGCCGCGGGCCCCGTCACCGGGCTGGCCGTCAAGTCGGTGACCGGCGCCGGGCTCTCGGGCACGACGTACTACACCAGGTCCGTGATCACCGTGGGCTGGTCGGCGAGCACGCCGAGCGCGTTCATCTCCAAGTACGAGCTGCTGGTCGACGGCAAGTCCGTGGCCACCACCGCGGGCACCGCGACCTCCGCGCCGGCCACCCTCGCCGTCGGCACCCACCAGGTGCAGGTCCGCGCCACCCACCAGTCGGGCAAGGTCACCACGTCGGCGGCGGCCACCGTGGTCGCCGAGCAGACGGCGCCCACGTTCTCCACCAAGCCGAACCTGGCGCTGCGCACCGGCACGGTGAACACCACGGCCGTCCCGCTCACCCTGAAGTGGAAGGCCACCGACGCCGCTTCGCTCAAGGAGGTCCGGCTCACCGCACCGGTGGCCAAGACCTACGGCCCGACGACCACCAGCGCCTCGCACACCGCCAAGTCCGGGGTGTCGACCACCTGGTCCATGAAGGCGTACGACCGGGCGGGCAACACCGCCACCGCCTCGGTCGCCGGTACGCCGGTCATCGTGCAGGAGAGCTCGGCGACGAAGTCCGGTACGTGGACGACGCGGTCCTCGTCGAGCTACCTCGGCGGCAAGTCGTACTCCAGCTCGTCGAAGGGTGCCTCGCTGAGCTGGACGTTCACCGGCCGCTCGGTCGCCCTGGTGGCGTCCCGGGCGACCACCTCCGGCCAGATGTACGTCTATGTGGACGGGGTGAAGGTGTCCACGGTGGATCTGAAGTCCAGCACCACCAAATACCGCGACGCGCTGTGGACGAAGAGCTGGTCGTCCAGTGCCAAGCACACCGTCAAGATCGTCGTCGTCGCCACCTCGGGCCGGCCGACGGTCACCACCGACGGCATCGTGTACCTGAAGTAGTCCGCGCCGTGTGATCCGCACCGCGCACCACGCGCTGCCCCCGGCGCTCCGCTGCTCCGCCGGGGGCAGTCGCATGCGGTCGCCCCCGCTTCGAACAGTCGCTCTGCTCCGAGCGGTCGCCCTTGCTTCGAGCGGACTCGAAGGCGTTGGCTTGATTCCCATGGAGTACACACAGCTCGGACGCACCGGGCTCAAGGTCAGCCGTCTCGTCCTCGGCACCATGAACTTCGGCCCGCAGACCAACGAGGTGGACAGCCACGCCATCATGGACGCGGCGCTGGACACGGGGCTGAATTTCTTCGACACCGCGAACGTGTACGGCTGGGGCGAGAACAAGGGCCGCACCGAGGAGATCATCGGCACCTGGTTCGCCAAGGGCGGCGAACGCCGGGACAAGGTGGTCCTGGCCACCAAGATGTACGGGAACATGGGCGCCGACGGCGAGGCCTGGCCCAACCACGACAAGCTCTCGGCCGTGAACATCCGGCGCTCCGTCGACGCTTCGCTGAAGCGGCTCCAGACGGATCACATCGACCTCTACCAGTTCCACCACGTCGACCGGAACACCCCCTTCGAGGAGATCTGGCAGGCGATCGACGTCCTGGTCCAGCAGGGCAAGATCCTGTACGCGGGTTCGTCGAACTTCGCCGGATACAAGATCGCCCAGGCCAATGAGCTGGCCGCCCGGCGGGGCTCGTTGGGCCTGGTCAGCGAGCAGTGCATCTACAACCTGATCGAGCGCCGCGCCGAGATGGAGGTCATCCCGGCCGCGCAGGAGTACGGCCTCGGCGTCATCCCGTGGTCCCCGCTGCACGGCGGGCTGCTGGGCGGTGTGCTGAAGAAGGAGCGCAAGGGCACCGCCGGACGGTCGGCCTCGGGCCGCAGCGCGGACGCGCTGAAGAACGCGGCGCAGCGCGAGAAGATCCAGGCGTACGAGGGCCTGCTCGACCAGCACGGCCTGGAGCCGGGCGAGGTCGGCCTGGCCTGGCTGCTCACCCGGCCGGGGGTGACGGGGCCGATCGTCGGACCCCGCAACCAGGAGCAGCTGGACTCGGCGCTGCGGGCGCTGGAGCTCGACCTCTCCGCGGAGCTGCTGGCGTCGCTGGACGAGATCTTCCCGGGTCCGGGGCCGTCGCCGGAGGCGTTCGCCTGGTGAGGACCGCCTGACGGGCCGCCTGACGGGCCGCTGCCGTCCTCGCCTCCGGCGGGGCGGCGGCTGCCCGTCTCCGTACCCGGCTCAGGACGCGTCCAGTTCCTTCAGGGTCGCTGTCAGCCAGTCCAGCTCCGCCTCGCTGGTCGCGCGGGCGATCCTCAGCAGCCCGCGCCGGAACGGGTCGTCGAACGACTCGGCGCCCAGCGGCCGCTCCCCCTCGTAGAAGAAGCTGCTCGGCTCCTCCAGGAACGCGAGCCGGCGCCGCAGTACGTCCGCCTGCTCGGCCGGGGAGGAGAGGTGGCGCAGGAAGGCGAGGACGGTGAACCAGCGGTTCTCGTCGCTGATGTCCACCTCGTCCGCCTCCCGCAGCCGTCGCCGCAGCTCCTCGCGCCCCGGGCCGGTCAGGGTGAGGGTGTGCCGGGGGGCGGCCCTGGTGCCGGGCTCGGTACGGCGCTCCAGCCATCCGGCGCGCTCCAGGCGCTTGATCGCCGGGTACAGCGTGCCGTCCGCGATGGGGCGGACGTGTCCGGTGAGGTGGGCGACCCGGCGCTTCAGCTCGTAGCCGTGCAGCGGTTGCTCGTACAGAAATCCAAGGATGGCCAGTTCCAGCATGTGCGTATCCTCCCCGACGGAGCTAATACCTCGGCGTCTATGTATAGTCTCCTCGATGCATAGCGATGGCGAGGCCATAGCCATGGCGACGACAAGGGGGACGACATGCACAACGCCCAGGTGACCGACGACGGCGCGCGCATCAGGTGGGTGGAGCTCCCCGGCCGGCCCGGGGGGTCCCGGACCCGGGTCTACCTGCACGGACTCGGGGCCTCGTCCGGCCCGTACTTCACCGCGGGCGCCGCCCATCCGCTGCTGGCGGACAGCCGCTCGCTGCTCATGGACCTGCTCGGCTTCGGGATCAGCGACCGCCCCACGGAGTTCGGCTACACCCTGGAGGAGCACGCCGACGCGGTGGCCGCGGCGCTGGAGGCGGCCGGGGCGTACGGCGCGGACGTGATCGCGCACAGCATGGGCGGCGCGGTGGCCATCGTGCTCGCGGCGCGCCATCCGCACCTGGTGGCCCGGCTGGTCCTGGTCGACGCCAATCTGGACCCGGTCGCCCCCGGCCCCGCCCGGCCGGGCAGCAGCGGCATCGCGGCCTACTCGGAGGCGGAGTTCCTGTCGCACGGCCGGTCCGAGGTGCGCGAGCGGGTGGGACCGCACTGGTGGGCGACCATGCGACTGGCGGGCCCCGAGGCGCTGCACCGCAGCGCGGTGCACCTCGCCGCCGGGACGACGCCGACGATGCGTGAGCTGCTGCTCGGCCTGAAGATCCCGCGTACGTTCCTGCGCCCGTCGGCCGACGGGCCGCTGCCCGGCGAGGAGGTGCTCGCCGGGCACGGGGTGCGCGTCGTGGCGGTCCCGGACTGCGGGCACAACATCATGCTGGACAACCCGGAGGCGTTCGCCGAGGAGACCGCGCGGGCCCTCGCCGCCTGAGAGCGGGCCCCCGCCGCCCGAGAGGGGGATGCCCGGCCGGGGCGGACGCCCCTACTCTCGTGTCATGGGTGAACTCGTTCCGCCGCTCGTGATCGCCGCCGCGCTGGCCGCCGTCATGGGCTTCTTCACCTGGCTGGCGGTCGCCGCCCGGCGGCGCGGCGTCGTGGGACCGGCGCTGAGTGCCGCCCTGGCCTCCTACAACGAGGCCTACCAGGGCACCGCCCACCAGGCGTACCACGAGATCGGGGCGCAGGCGGAACGCCAGGTCCCGATCCTGTCGCCGGACGGCGCCTGGCGGCCGGTGCCGCCCGCCGAGGAGGGCGTACGCCGACGGCGGACACCCGCGCGCCGGGCGCTGCGGAGTCTTCGCCGCCGGATCCGCCGACTGCGGCACGGAGGCTGACGGCGGCGTCCGGAGGGTCCGGCCGGGTCACGCCCCGACGGCGGCCGCCACGGCGACGACGACGAACATCAGCACGAGCACGGCCGCCATGATGCGGTTTCTGGTCTTCGGGTCCACCCGTCGAGCGTAACCGCCGCCCTCAGTGCCCCAGCGACCAGGATCCGACCACCTCGTACCTGGGCCGCTCGCCCGGCACCCCGGAGTCCGGCAGATTGCTGCGCACCAGGGCGAGCTCGCCGACCTCCCACCCGGTGCCCTCGAAGCCTCCGAGCGCCTCGACGCAGGGGCGCAGATCGACCTCGGCTCGGCGGCTGCGGGCGAGGGTGACGTGCGGGTGGTAGGCGCGGTGCTGGTCCATCGGGATGCCGGTGCGGCGGGCGGCGGCGTCCGCGCGCTCGGCGAGCAGCCGCAGCGTGTCGAGCGCGCCCGCGGCCCCCGCCCACAGCGCCCGCCCGCCGAACCGGCCGGCGCCGTGGATCCGCAGCGGGAAGGGCGCGGTGCGGCGGGCGGCCCGAGCGAGGCGCTCCTCCAGCTCGGGCAGCAGCCCCTCGTCCACGGGCCCGAGGAACGCCAGCGTGAAGTGCCAGCCGGACACACCGGTCCACCGAAGATGCTCGGCCTCGGGCAGCGCGTGCAGCGGGGCGACGGCGCGGTGCAGTTCCTCGACGGCGGGGGCGGGCGGCAGCACGGCGACGAAGAGTCTGAGACGGCTCATGGGCCGAGTGTCGCACCGTACCGACGTGTCCCGGCCTCCGTACGTATCGTTGTACTACGCGGCTGCCCGCGCCCGCGCGGCAGCGCGGAGGAGCGCCACGGTGACCGTCGCAGAGACCGACAGGATCGACATGGCCGACAGCAGCGACAAGCGCACTCTGGACATGATGTTCGAGTGGCTTGAGCCCACCCCCGAGGGATTCAAGGTCGAGATCGTCGAGGGGAACATCTACATGTCGCCGCAACGGCGCACACACTGGCGGATCATTCTCGACATCATCGAGCAGTTGCGCGCAAGGTACCCCCGGGAGCGCTTGCTGTCCGATGTGCGCATTGACTTCCCGGGGCTGCTCAACGGCTTCGCCTCGGATGTCATCGCACTGACCGAGGGTGCCACCGAGGACGCCGACGGCCAGTGCCATTACCAGGACATCGAGTTCGTGACCGAGGTGATCTCGAAGAGCACCGCCGCCAACGACTACGGATCGAAGAAGGCCACCTACGCCACCGCCGGTGTACCCGTGTACCTCATCGTCGACCCGTACACCGGTACCTGGCACCTCCACACACTCCCGAAGGAGGACGAGTACCGCAGCGTACTGAGCCTCGACTTCGGCACCCCGGTCGATCTCACTTCGACCGTGGTGGGCCTCACCCTGGAAACCGCCGACTTCCCCCGCGACTGACGCTCCCCCGGCGCACGGCGGCCCCGGCCGGTGCTCACCGGTCGGGGCCGCGCCATGTGCCTCGTCGGACGGCGCTCACGCCGCCGCGGCCAGCTCCTCCCGGGGGACGAACCGGACGTGCGGGCGGCCGGGCCGCAGGTCGACGCGGAGGCGCAGGCCGCCCACGCGGGCCAGCATGAAGCCGACGCCGAGTGCGGCCACCAGCGAGAACGCACCGCCGACGGCCATGCCCGTACGGACCCCGTAGGCGTCGCTGATCCAGCCGACGATCGGGGCGCCCACCGGCGTACCGCCGGCGAAGACCATCATGTACAGGCTCATGACCCGGCCGCGCATGGCCGGGTCGGCGGCCATCTGGACGCTGGTGTTCGCACTGATGTTGGTCGTGAGGCCGATCATGCCGATCGGGACCAGCAGGATCGCGAAGAGCCAGACGGACGGCGACAGGGACGCGATGATCTCCAGCAGGCCGAACGCCGTTCCTGCGGCCACCAGCATCCGCAGCCGGGAGGAGCGGCGGCGGGCGGCGAGCAGGGCACCGGCGAGGGAGCCGGCCGCCATGAGGATGTTGAAGAAGGAGTACATCCCGGCGCCGCCGTGGAAGATCTCGTCCGCGAAGGCCGTCAGCCAGATCGGGAAGTTGAACCCGAAGGTGCCGACGAAGCCGACCAGGACGATCGGCCAGATCAGCTCGGGGTGGCCGGAGACGTAGCGCAGGCCCTCCCGCAGCTGGCCCTTGGCGCGGGGTACGACGGTGGTCTTGTGCAGCTCGCTCGTACGCATCATCAGCAGGCCGATGAGCGGGGCGGCGAAGGACAGGCCGTTGAACATGAAGGCCCAGCCGCTGCCGACCGTGGTGATCAGGACACCGGCGACGGCCGGGCCGATGAGCCGGGCGGACTGGAAGTTCGCCGAGTTGAGACTGACCGCGTTGCGCAGCTGGGCGGGTCCGACCATCTCGGACACGAACGACTGGCGGGCCGGGTTGTCGACCACCGTCACCATGCCGAGCAGGAACGCGATGAGGTAGACGTGCCACACCTGGACGACACCGGAGAGCGTGAGCACCGCGAGGGCGATCCCGCAGAGGCCGAGCGCCGCCTGGCTGACGAGGAGCAGCTTCCGCTTCGGGAGGCGGTCCGCGATGACACCGCCGTATAGGCCGAACAGAAGCATGGGGAGGAACTGGAGGGCCGTGGTGATGCCGACGGCGGCGGCGGACCCGGTGAGGCTCAGGACGAGCCAGTCCTGCGTGATGCGGGACATCCAGGTACCGGTGTTGGAGATCACGGCGCCCGTGGCGAACAGGCGGTAGTTACGGATCTTCAGCGACGAGAAGGTCCCGCCGGGCTTGCTCTCGTGGGTGGAAGTCGGTGCGGGGGCGGAGTCTGCTCCGGATCCCGTACTCAAAAGGGTTCGCCTCCTCGGGCGTATACGTTTCGCTGACTGACGAGGTGCGACGGTGCGGGCTGTGGTCCGGCGCGGCCCGCGCCGCTACATGTGGGCGAGCTTCTCCAGCACGGGCGCCGCCTTGCGCAGCGTCTCCCACTCGTCCTCGTCCAGGCCCTCGGCGAGGGCGGTCAGCCAGGCGTTCCGCTTGGAGCGGCTCTCTTCGAGCATGGCTTCCGCCTGCTCGGTCTGGCTGACCACCTTCTGGCGACGGTCATCGGGGTGCGGTTCCAGTCTGACCAGCCCCTTCGCTTCCAGCAGCGCGACGATGCGGGTCATCGACGGAGGCTGCACATGCTCCTTGCGGGCCAGCTCGCCCGGCGTGGCCGAGCCGCACCTGGCGAGCGTGCCGAGCACCGACATCTCGGTGGGGCTCAGCGACTCGTCGACGCGCTGGTGCTTGAGGCGCCGGCTGAGCAGCATCACGGCGGAGCGAAGGGAGCTCACGGCGGCCGCACTGTCGCCGTCGTGGATCAGGTCAGGCATGTTTATTAGCGTAACTCATTAGTCGCCCTAAAGACCATTCGTGTTACAGGGGCTTGTGGCGCTTCGCCCAATCGATCACCCGAACGAGTGAGTCGGATCCGGAAAGTGACGCGAAACGACCCGGTGGGCCGTAACCCTGCTTGCCATGGGATCGACTGTGCTCAGCCTGCGGATAGACGGTGAGCTGCTCGACCGGCTCCGGCAGCATGCCGCCAAACGCGGAATGAGCGTCCAGGACTATGTGGTCCGGACGCTCATTCGCGATGACTTCGACGAGCGCTTCAAGGCGGCCGTCGACGAGACGGAGAGGTTCTACGGCCCGGAAGGGACCGCGGGGATCAGGGCCGAAGAGGTCACGTGAGACCGAGGGCCGGCATCGCGTAGTAGAAGACGAAGACCGCGGAGACCACGTACATGGGCACCGGCACCTCGCGCCAGCGCCCGGCGACCACGCGCAGCACGGAGAAGGCGATGAAGCCGATGCCGATGCCGTTGGTGATCGAGTACGTGAGCGGCATCATCAGCATGGCGAGGAAGGCCGGGATGGCGAGCGTGTAGTCGCTCCAGTCGATGTCCCGCACCGAGCCCGAGATGATCAGGAAGCCCACCGCCAGCAGCGCGGGGGTGGCCGCCTGCGACGGGACCATGGTCGCCAGCGGTGTCAGGAACAGCGCCACCGTGAACAGCAGGCCCGTCACGATGCTCGCGAAGCCGGTGCGGGCGCCCTCGCCGACACCCGCCGTGGACTCCACGAAGCAGGTCGTGGCCGAGGAGGAGCTCGCACCGCCCGCGGCGACCGCGATGCCGTCCACGAACAGCACCTTGTTGATGCCGGGGAAGTTGCCCTCCGCGTCGGTCAGCTTCGCCTCGTCGCCGACGCCGAGGATGGTGCCCATCGCGTCGAAGAAGCAGGACAGCAGCACGGTGAAGACGAACAGGATGCCGGTGAGCACGCCGACCTTGCTGAAGCCGCCGAACAGACTGGCCTGGCCGACCAGCCCGAAGTCCGGGGTGTCGACCGGGTTGCCCGGCCACTGCGGAACGGTCAGGCCCCACGCGCCGGCCGGCAGATCGGCGACGGCGTCGATGATCACGGCGAGGACCGTCATCGCGACGATGGAGATCAGGATCGCGCCCGGCACCTTGCGGACGAGCAGCGCGAGGGTCAGCAGCGCACCGATGATGAAGACCAGGACCGGCCAGCCGTTGAGGTGACCGTCGCTGCCCAGCTGGAGCGGCACGGTGGTGTGCGCGGCGTCCGGGACGCGGGAGACGAAGCCCGAGTCGACCAGGCCGATCAGCAGGATGAAGAGGCCGATGCCGATCGCGATGCCCTTGCGGAGCGATGTCGGCACCGCGTGCATCACGCGTTCCCGCAGCCCGGTCGCGACCAGCAGCATCACCACGATGCCCGCGAGGATGACCATGCCCATGGCGTCCGGCCAGCTCATCCGGGGGGCGAGCTGGAGGGCCACGACGGTGTTGACGCCGAGGCCGGCCGCCAGCGCGATCGGCACATTGCCGATGACGCCCATCAGGAGCGTGGAGAACGCGGCGGTCAGTACGGTGGCGGTGACCAGCTGGCCGCTGTCGAGCTGATGCCCGTACATGTCCTTGGCGCTGCCGAGAATGATCGGGTTCAGCACGATGATGTACGCCATCGCGAAGAACGTGGCGAGTCCGCCACGGATCTCCCGTGCGACCGACGACCCCCGCTCGGAGATCTTGAAGAAACGGTCCAGGCCGCCTTGTGGCTGGGGAGCCGGGGGCTGCATGGCGTCGACCGGAGCGGTGGCCGAGGGGGACATGTATGACCTCAGTCGTACGTAGAGGGGGGAAGAAAGTAGTCAGCTTTGGACTTTTACACGAACAATTCGAGCCAGCCTCAAGCAGATTCAGTATGAATACATAAGGCGAAGATCGCTATCTCCGCGCGTAGACCCTTGGGTCGACCGGCCCGGAAAGGCTTCGGCACCGCCGTCCTCACGGGGTGGCGAAGGGGCCCCATACACTGAGGTCATGGCGAAGTGGACACCGAAGCACGAGGCACCCGAGCCCCTGGAGGGGCCCGTCGTCGCCACCATCACCGGCGGCACGATCCTCTGGTTCGTCCTCTTCCTGGTCCAGCTCCCGTTCTACGGCTGGTTCGACGACCACGGCCACCTGTGGTGGCTGTGGACCTGTCTCGCCGGTGCGGGGCTCGGCCTGATCGGCATCTGGTACGTGCGGGGTCGTGACGCCGCGCTCAAGCGGGCGGCCGCCGCCGCCGAAACGCCGGGCGGCGCCGGAGAGGGCGCCACCGCCTGAGGGTCCGGCGCTCGGGATCCGGTACTCGGGGTCCGGCACCGGCCCCGTACCACCACAGGACCATTCCCCTCCTCCCCCGGTCTGATCTTCGGACCGCCCAGTGGGTGAATCGGACCATCCCCCCGTACCGTCGGAACCATGACGCAGCGGGCATCCCATTCCTTCGGCGAGCAGACCCCCGAATCAGACGGCGCCACCGGCCATCCGGGTTCTGCCATGATCGACGCCGGGGCCGAGCTCGACCCGGTACACCCGGTGCGGCTGCCCGCCCCGGCAGTGGATCCGCGCGGCCTGACCGCCGCCGAGGTGGCCGAGCGGATCGCCCGCGGCGAGGTCAACGACGTACCCGTCCGCTCGTCCCGCTCCGTGCGCGAGATCGTCCGCGCCAACGTCTTCACCCGGTTCAACCTGATCATCGGCGTGCTCTGGCTGATCATGCTGTTCGTCGCGCCGATCCAGGACAGCCTCTTCGGCTTCGTGATCATCGCCAACACCGGCATCGGCATCGTCCAGGAGTGGCGGGCCAAGAAGACCCTGGACAGCCTCGCGGTCATCGGTGAGGCCAAACCCACGGTGCGGCGCGACGGGGTCGCGGCCGAGATCTCCACCTCCGAGATCGTCCTCGGCGACCTCATCGAGCTGGGCCCCGGCGACAAGGCCGTCGTGGACGGCACGGTCGCCGAGGCCGACGGTCTGGAGATCGACGAGTCGCTGCTCACCGGCGAGGCCGACCCGGTACTGAAGAAGCCCGGCGACCCCGTGATGTCCGGCAGCTTCGTGGTCGCCGGCGGCGGCGCCTTCAGCGCCACCAAGGTCGGCCGCGAGGCCTACGCCGCCCAGCTCGCCGAGGAGGCGTCCCGCTTCACCCTCGTCCAGTCCGAGCTGCGCACCGGCATCTCCACGATCCTCAAGTACGTCACCTGGATGATGGTGCCGACCGCGATCGGCCTGGTCATCAGCCAGCTCGTGGTCAACGACAACGACCTCAAGGGATCGATCGCCCGGACCGTCGGCGGGATCGTCCCGATGATCCCCGAGGGCCTGGTGCTGCTCACCTCGGTCGCGTTCGCGATCGGCGTCGTACGGCTGGGCCGCAAGCAGTGCCTGGTGCAGGAGCTTCCCGCCATCGAGGGGCTGGCCCGGGTCGACGTCGTCTGCCTGGACAAGACCGGCACCCTCACCGAGGGCGGCATGGACGTCACCGAGGTGCGGACGCTGGGCGGTGCGGACGACACGTACATACGGAGCGTGCTGGGCGCCCTCGGGTCCTCCGACCCCCGCCCCAACGCCAGCCTCCAGGCCATCGTGGACGCCTACCCGGACGGCGAGCAGTGGCTGTGCACCCAGGCGTTGCCGTTCTCCTCGGCCCGCAAGTACAGCGGCGCCGCGTTCGACGAGGGCGGCGGCCGTGAGTCGTCCTGGCTGCTGGGCGCCCCCGATGTGCTGCTGCCCGAGCAGGACCCGGCGCTCGCCGAGATCGAGCAGCTCAACAAGCAGGGCCTGCGGGTGCTGCTGCTGGCCCGCGCCGAGGGCCTGCTCGACGGGCCGGACATCGCGGCCGGGGCCGTACCGAGCGCGCTGGTCGTCCTGGAGCAGCGGCTGCGGCCCGACGCCGCGGAGACGCTGTCCTACTTCGCCGACCAGCGGGTCGCCACGAAGGTCATCTCCGGCGACAACGCGGTCTCGGTCGGCGCGGTCGCCGGAAAGCTGGGCCTGCCGGGCGCCGAGCACACCCTGGACGCCCGCCGGCTGCCCACCGACCCTGACGACATGGCCACGGCCATGGAGGAGAACGCGGTCTTCGGACGGGTCACCCCGCAGCAGAAGCGGGACATGGTCGCCGCCCTCCAGTCCCGCGGCCACACCGTCGCCATGACCGGCGACGGCGTCAACGACGTACTGGCGCTGAAGGACGCCGACATCGGCGTCTCCATGGGATCGGGTTCCGAGGCGACCCGGGCCGTCGCCCAGATCGTGCTGCTGAACAACAGCTTCGCGACGCTGCCGTCCGTGGTCGCCGAGGGCCGCCGGGTGATCGGCAACATCACCCGGGTCGCCACCCTGTTCCTGACCAAGACCGTCTACTCGGTGCTGCTGGCCGTCCTGGTGGTCTGCACCCAGGTCGACTACCCGTTCCTGCCGCGCCATCTGACCCTGCTGTCGACGCTGACGATCGGCGTCCCGGCCTTCTTCCTGGCCCTCGCACCCAACAAGGAACGGGCCCATCCGCACTTCGTGCGCCGGGTGATGCGGTACGCGATCCCGTCGGGCGTCATCGCGGCCGCGGCCACCTTCACGACCTATCTGATCGCCCGGAGCCACTACTCCGGTCCGGGTGCCCTCGAAGCGGAGACCAGCGCGGCCACGCTCACGCTGTTCCTGGTCTCGATGTGGGTGCTGGCGATCATCGCCCGCCCGTACACCTGGTGGCGGATCGCCCTGGTGGCTGCGATGGGGCTGGCGTTCCTGATCGTGCTGGTGGTGCCGTGGCTCCAGGAGTTCTTCGCACTGAAGCTGGTCGGGACGACGATGCCGTGGGCGGCCGTGGGCATCGCGGTGGTGGCGTCGGCCGGCCTGGAGTACGCCTGGCGGCTGGTCGGCCGACGCTTCCCCGTGTGACTGCGCGGACTCCCGCCCCCGCTGGCTCGCGGTGGCCACGGGTGGCCGTGATGTGTCCGGGTGGAACTACTTCACGTCGACGAAGTCGCCGGCGGTGGTGACGGCCGGGGTGGTGGACGTACCCGCGAAGCTGTAGCGCCAGTAACCGTCGACCGAGGCCTTGACCGTGGTCTTCAGGGTGCCGGTGCTGCTCGTCTTGATCGTCTTGACCGTGGTGTACGTGGAGCTGGTCTTCTTGCGGAACTGGAGCTTCACGGGCTGCGTCGCGTAACCGTGGTACGCGTGGTCCTCCCAGTTCGCCCGCGACAGCTTCCCGGTCACCGTGATGGTCTTGCCCTTCTTCACCGGCTCGGGCGAGGCGTTGACCGTCAGCTTCGACAGCCGCTGGATCTTCGCCGTTGCGGCGTAGTCCGAGTAGTAGCTGGAGCCGTCCTTGGCCTCCGCACCCGCGAGCACGTGCCACGAGCCCGCCAGCGCGTTCTTGTACAGGTCGACCCTGGGGTCGATGGTGATGGTGAGGGAGCAGGTGCTGGTGGTCGCGCTCGCGGCCTTGCAGGTCGCGTCGTCCTCGTTGGGCAGCAGCGCGCCGTCCATGCCCTCGTCCTGGTCCTTGCCGTGCCACAGGAGCAGCCAGCCGGTCTCGATGCCGGAGGCGTGCGAGGCGGTCACCGAGACGGTGACGGTCTTCTTGGCGGTGGTGCCCAGGACGATGTCCTTGCCACCGTTGACGGTGATCTTGGATATGACGGGATCGGCCGTTGCCGCGTGCGCCGCCGGAACGGCGAGGGCGGACAGGGCCAGGGCGCCGGAGACTGCGGCGACAGTGGCACGAATGCGCATGGATTTCTCCGTGGAGAAAGGCCTTGGGGGCCGGATGAGGATGCACAGGTCGGATGCGTGAGCAGCGGGACCCCTCGCGGAGGGATCCCGCTGCTCGCGGTGGCCACGGGTGGCCGTGATGTGTCCGGGTGGAACTACTTCACGTCGACGAAGTCGCCGGCGGTGGTGACGGCCGGGGTGGTGGACGTACCCGCGAAGCTGTAGCGCCAGTAACCGTCGACCGAGGCCTTGACCGTGGTCTTCAGGGTGCCGGTGCTGCTCGTCTTGATCGTCTTGACCGTGGTGTACGTGGAGCTGGTCTTCTTGCGGAACTGGAGCTTCACGGGCTGCGTCGCGTAACCGTGGTACGCGTGGTCCTCCCAGTTCGCCCGCGACAGCTTCCCGGTCACCGTGATGGTCTTGCCCTTCTTCACCGGCTCGGGCGAGGCGTTGACCGTCAGCTTCGACAGCCGCTGCACCCGGGCGGTGCTGTAGTAGTCGGTGTACGCGAAGTCGGCCTGGTTACCGGCGAGCACGCCCGCCGAGACGTGCCAGGTGCCGGCCAGGGAGTTCTTGTACAGGTCGTAGCGCGGGTCGATCGTGAACGTCAGCTTGCACGTGGAGGTCGTCGCGTTGACCTTGGTGCACTTCGACACGTCCTCGTTCGGCAGGATCGCGCCGTCGATGGTGTCCGGCGAGTCCGGGTTGGTGCCGTGCCACAGGTCGGCGTAGGCGTCGATGACACCGGTGGCGTGCGAGGCGGTGACGGAGATGGAGATCGTCTTCAGGGCGGTGGTGCCCAGGACGACGTTCTTGCCGCCGTTGACGACGACCTTGGAGATGACGGGTTCCGCGGCGTCGGCGGCGGTGGCCGCGGCGGCCTTCGAAGCGCCCCGGGCGGCGGTGCCGAAGACCTCGGCACCCGACGTCGGCTTGTTCAGGTTCGGGGCGGAGTCGCCCGCGTGGGCGGCCGGGACAGCCAGAGCAGACAGGGCCAGGGCGCCGGAAACGGCAGCAACAGTGGCACGAATTCGCATGTGTTTCCCCAGTGGAGAAAGGCCCCGCGGGCGCGTGACGCGCCCCGGCGGGGCTGGTTCGGACTGTGAGTCTGCTGACTCGGGAAACCAGACCCGCGAGGCATGTGAAGGGTTGTACACCGAGATGAACTTCTTGCGAAGATCGCTCCATCGGCATGCCCTGGATCCCCCGCCGGCATGCCGAAGATCCCCCACCGGCACACCGAGGATCTCTCCGTCGGCACACACCTGAGGTCTCTCCGCCGGCGTTCCAGACCGTCCCCCGCCGGCCCCCTGACCGCCCCGACCGCCCCTGACCGCCCGTCAGTCGAACCAGCGGTCCCGGGCCAGCTCCTCCGTACGGGAGGGGTCCTCCAGCAGCGCCGCGACCTCGAAGCGGCGCGGCCACTGCCCCGCCGCCCAGGCCAGGCCCGCCGCGACGCCCTCCAGCGTGGCGGCGTGCACCGTGCCGTCGGGGGTGCGGCGCCAGTCCAGCTCGACGCCGCCCGCGCGCAGTTCGCCGTGCTCGACGTACGCCTCCGGGGTCCCGGCGCCCAGCAGCACCCGTACCGCGTCCGGCACCCGGTGCTCCTCGCCCTCCGTCGACACCTCGGCCTCGACGCTCTCGCCGAGCCGGCGCACCTGGAACAGCTCGGCCAGGTCCGCCGCGCGCGTCGGGGCGACCGGGAGCAGCGGGAGCCCGTCGGTGAGCGGCAGCAGATCGGGGGCGTCCGCGATCACGGCGTCCGCCGCGTCGACGACCCGCACCTCGCCGTCGACCACGGCCCGCAGCTCGTCCGGCAGCGTGACCTGTTCCGGGTCGAGGTCGGCCAGCGCGGTGTACAGGGAGTGCAGTTGGACGGGGCCGACCGGGCGGTCCTCGTCCGCGAGCCGGCCGAGCAGCTCGGCGGCGCCGCCCGGCTCGTCCAGCAGGGCGGCCACGGACGTCCGTACGCCGAGGGCGCGCAGCACCTGCGCGTCGTCGAAGCCGGTGGCGTCGGCCGAGTCGTAGAGCCCGGCCAGCCGGGGGTCGCCGCCCGCGGCCCGCAGCCCGGCGGGGCGGCGGCCGTCGAGCACCGGGTGGTCGCGCAGCCACCAGGCCGTGTACGGGCGCACGGACTGCGTGGTGCCGTCCGGCATCAGCACCCGCACCGGCTGGGTCAGCGCGTCGCGCAGCGGCGGCCGGGCGAGCATGGCGAGCACTTGGGGCCAGGCGTCGTCGTCGACCAGGTCCAGATCGCGGACGGCGACGATCTCGGTGGCGACCGGCGGCACCGGGGTGTCGGGCAGCCGGTCGAGGATGTCCTCGCACCACACGTCCACGGCGTCCAGCAGGCCGGCGTCGTCGGGCTCGGCGAAGTCGCCCTCGCGCGGCTCCAGTTCGTCGGGGTCCAGCACCACATCGGTGGTGCGTACGAGGGCGAAGGTGGCGAGCACGCCGCAGGCGGTGAGCGGCTGCTCGCCCCAGCGGTCGGTCAGCTCCTGGTCGCAGAGGGCCAGTTCGCCCTCCCGCATGACGGCCGCGAAGGGGCTCCCGGGCAGCACGAGCTCCCCGGCGGGGGCGGGCTCGCCGTCCTCGTCGGGGAGGGCGAGCGCGCCGAGCCAGGGCTCGTCGCCGGGTGCCAGCTCGGCGTCCCGCACGAGGGTGAGGACGGTCTCGGCGAGCTCGTCGCCGTCCAGCGCGTCCTCGTCCCAGATCTCGCCCGCGTCCAGCGACCCGGCGACGGCGGCCCGCACCTGCGGGGTCGTCAGCACGGCGCGCGGGGTGGCGGGCAAGGCGCCCAGCTTCTCCAGCAGCGGATGGGCGGCGTCCGGGTGGGCGACCTTCAGCCCGAGCCGGGCGAGCCGTTCCAGCACCGGTCCCGCAGCCGCGCCGGGGAGCGGGAGGAGCACCTGGCGGGGGCCGATGGTGGTGCGGGGCACGGCCGGGATCCCGGCGTCCGCGGCCTCCGGCGCTCCGGCCAGCGGCACGGGCAGGCCGGAGAGGCGGTCCGGGTCGATGCCGGACAGGCTGTCGTACAGCCGCCGCCACCAGCCGGGATCGCGCTCCAGGCCGGCGAGCCGGTCGATCGCCTCGGTCAGCGGGACCCGGGCGACCTGGAGCGTACGCAGCTCGCTGCGGCGTTCCAGTCCGGCGGGCAGCAGACACGGCAGGACCTCGGCGAGCACCCGTACCGTCTCGGCGCCGACCCCTTCCAGCACCTCGGCCTCGATGGGCCGCAGCGCGGTGGTGGCCGCCTGGGGGAGGCCGTCCGCCTGCACGTCCCAGGTGTCCCACCGGTCCGCCTCGGCGGCGGTGGTGTCGCGCGGGGCGGCGGGCGCCAGGAACGCGACGCGCGGCAGCCGCTCCAGGATCGCGCCGCGCAGCGCGCCGTCCAGTTCGCCCTTGCCGAGCGGTCCCGGTACGAGGTCGATGGTGTCGACGGACACCGGCTGCCAGCCGGCGAGCAGTTCGGCGTACGCGTCGGCGGCGCGCTGCACCAGGAAGTCGGTGAGCGGTCCCGGCGCGAAGTGGCGGCGGGCGGTGTCCAGCGGCAGCGAGGCGATGAGCAGCGCGGGGATGCCGAGGGGTTCGTCGGTGGGGGTCGGGGCGTGGACGACGGGGAGGGTACGGGGGCGGACCGGGGCGCCCTCCGTGTCGACCGGGACCGCCCAGGTGACCGACCAGTGCGGGCGCAGCCGTTCCTCGCGGGGGCGGTCGGCGAGCAGGGCGGGCTCGACGGGGCCGTGGTGGGTGACGGTGCGCCAGCGGTTCGTACCGAGCGCGGAGTCCTCGACATGGGTGTACGGGCCGTGCTCGGAGCGGCGCAGCGTCCGTACCGTGTCCGGGGTCTCGATCACGATCTCGTCGAGGCCGCGCAGGGTGAGCAGCAGGGCGTCGTCGACCGCGTCGAGCAGCCGGACCACGAGGTCCTCGGCGCCGCCGTCGCGCAGCGGGAGGACGACGACGGTGTCGTACCCGTCGGGTGCGGTGCCCTCGGCGGGCAGCGGAAGGCGGAGCAGCGGTACGTGGCCGTCGCGGCGGCGCAGTTCGTCGCCGAGCCCGGGGCTGGCGACGGCCGCCCGCCCGGCGAGGTCTCGGGCCTCGGCCAGGGACCAGCGGACACCGCCGTGCCGGCCGACGACGGCGGGCTCGTCGCTCACCGCGAGCACGGCGGCGAACCCGACGCCGAACCTGCCGACGGCGCCTTCGTGGCCCTCGCGCTTGGCGGAGGCGCGCAGCGTGGAGAGCGACTCCACGCCGGTGGCGTCGAGGGGCGCGCCGGTGTTGGCGGCGGCGAGGACGGCGGGGGTGTCCGGGGTCGCCGGGTGCAGGGTGAGGCGGAGCCGGCCGGGGACCTGCGCGCGGGCGGCGGCGTCGGCGGCGTTCTGGGCCAGCTCGACGACGAGGCGGTCGCGGTAGCCGCCGAGTGCGAGGTCCTCCTCGGCGTTGGCGTCCTCGCGGAACCTGGCGGGGCCGGCGCCCCAGGCGTCGAGCACACCGCGCCGCAGCCGTGCGGTCCCGAACGGATCGGCCCCCTCGGTCGCATTCATGCTCACGCTCTGACTCCGCTCTTTCCGGTTGCGCACTGCCCGTGCCGCCAAGTGTGCGCCCGAAGGTACCGGGTCCTCGCACCGGACGGGGCCGCCGGACAGCGCTTCGGCCGGTTCGGACCCTCGGCTCCGCCGCTGGGCAGGAGGTTGCCCGGCGGGCGGCGAATTCCCGGTACGGGTGGGGGCCTCCCGGTACGGGCGGCAAGATCTCCCGGACGAGCGGAACGATCAAGCCCGTCCGGCGATCGAGGACAAAGCGGCCCGGCCGGGGCGGGGGTCGCCCGGCATCCCGCTCAAGCCCGCCCGGCGATCGAGGGCGGAACCGGTTCGCCGGGCAGCCGCGAAATCCCTCGGACGAGCGGCAAGATCTCCCGGCCGAGCGGCATGATCAAGCCCGTCCGGCGCTTGAGGACGCAACCGGCCCGCCGGAACAACCCGGACCCCGCGCCCCGCACCCGCGGCGAACCGCACCGCCCCCGGCCACCGCCTACGAGTGGCCGAGGTCCTCCGTCGGCGCGTCCGCCTCCGCCGGGACGGAGCCGGAGTCCCGGGCCGGCCGCAACGGGTACTCGTCCACCTGCATCGTGTCCAGCGCGTGCGGCGTCGGCTTCGGCGGCTTCGGCATCACCGCCGCCTCCGAGTGCCCGCCGCATCCGTACGACAGCGACACGACCCGCCCGTCCGCCGGACCGAACTCGTTCGCGCACACCCCGAACGCCTGCTTGAGCGAGCCCGCCAAGGGCACCAGGAAGGCGCAGGTGACGCAGGAGGCAGGGGCCGCCTGGGCCATCGGCGTCTTCGCGCCGAACGCCTCGTCCCACCGGTCGGCCGCCGCGTGCAGCCCGTACCGGGACAGCACCCGCGCCCGCCGCATGCCGAGCTCGTCCGCGACCGCCGCGATCGAGCCCCGGCTCGTCGTCGCGGGGCGCGTCGTCAGCTCCGCGTCCTCCGCGTCGACGAGGTCGGCCATCTCCTGCGACATCTCGGAGACCACGGAGTTCGGCGGCGGCTCGTCCTCACCGGTGTAGCCGGGCTCCAGGCGGATGTCGTCCGCCTCGGTGGGCAGCAGATCGCCCGGCCCCATGTCGCCGGGGCGCAGCCGCTCGCTCCACGGCACCCACTCCGGGGCGAGGAGCGCGTCACTGCCGGGCAGCAGCACTGCTTCGTCGAGGGTGACGTTCTTCGCGCGGGAGGCGCGGGCGACCGTCACCGCCCAGCGCCAGCCCCGGTAGCCGGGCTCCTCGCACTCGAAGAAGTGCGTGACGACCCGGTCCCCCTCGGAGACCACGGCCACATGCTCACCGACGGCCCCCGGCGCGGCTGCCTCCTCGGCCGCCGCGCGGGCCAGGTCTACCGCCTCGGCGCACAGACGGTCGGGAACAGGGGTACGGGCCGTACGGCTTCGCGTCGTCGCAGCACTCACAGGTCTCGCTTCTCTCCTACGCCAGTCTCACGAGCGCGCCAGCACATCCATCGGTTTCGGCCATGACGGGTGAGGGCGGAGCGGACCTGAGGGCCGCGTCGACGTCCACACCCGTTACTGCCTGCCTCGGGCACACCTTCTGCTACCCATTCTGCGGGATCGCCGAGAGGCGCGCGGCCGAGAACAACCGCCGGTGGCGCGCTACGCACGCTACCCTCTCCGCCGCCCCCCGCCCACCTGCCCGTCCCAAACAACGCCGGATCCCGTGCCGAACACTGCCGGATCCGGTGCCGAACACCGCTGGATCCGGTGCCTCGTCACCCGCGAGAACCGTCCCCGGAAGCCCTGGTCCTGGCCACCGCCCGGGCCGGGCCGGCCCCGTCCGGCCGGGGCGGATCACTGGCCCGACAGGACCAAGTGCCCCGCGCCCCGCCGCGATGCCGGTTCGCCGCAACCGTGACTGGGGCACTATGACGAAGTGACTTCCGCCAGGTCGCACAAAGAATCCGGCCCGCTCCGCAGGACGGGCCGGGCGGTCGGTCATGCCCTCCACAAACCGTTCACCGGCACCGCCAAGGGCATCCGGAAGGCGACCCACGCCCATGGCGCCGGGGAGTCCGGGCTCGGCAAACTGATCGAACTGCATGCCGTGAACGGCGCGGGTGACGTGATGATCACGATCGCGCTCGCCTCGACGGTGTTCTTCTCCGTACCGACGGACGAGGCCCGCGGCCGCGTAGCCCTCTACCTCGCCGTCACCATGGCTCCCTTCACGCTCCTGGCCCCCGTGATCGGACCGCTGCTGGACCGGCTGCCGCACGGGCGGCGCGCCGCGATGGCCGGTGCGATGCTGGCCCGCGCGGTGCTCGCGCTCACCATGTCGGGCGCGGTCGCCACCGGCGGTCTGGAGCTGTATCCGGCCGCGCTGGGCGTCCTGGTCTGCTCGAAGGCGTACGGGGTGGTGCGCAGCGCCGTCGTACCCCGTCTGCTGCCACCGCGTTTCTCCCTGGTGAAGGCGAACTCCCGGGTCACGCTGGCCGGGCTCCTGGCGACCGGTATCGCCGCCCCGATCGGGGCGGGGCTCCAGACCGTCGGATCCGGCTGGCCGCTGTACGGCGCGTGCGTGATCTTCCTCGGCGGGACGGTGCTCGCCTTCACGCTGCCGCCCAAGGTCGACTCCGCGAAGGGCGAGCGGAAGGCCCAGCTGGTGCCGCCGCACGGCGTGGCGGCCTCCCGGAGCGAGTCGGGGCGGGGCGGCAAGCGGGCGCGGCGCCGGGACCGGAACGGCGAGAAGCGGCCCGGTCTGCGGTCCGTGGGCCCGTCCGTGCTGAACGGACTCCAGGCCAACGCCACGCACCGCGCGCTCTCCGGCTTCCTGATCTTCTTCCTGGCGTTCCTGCTGCGCGAACAACCGCTCGCCGGGCAGAGCGCCGCCGTCTCGCTCGGCATCGCCGGCGTCGCGGCCGGCGCCGGCAACGCGATCGGTACGGCGGTCGGCTCCTGGCTGCGGGCCCGCGGCCCCGAGGTGATCGTCGTGACGGTGCTGG
Organism: Streptomyces sp. NBC_00012; assembly: GCF_045040875.1. NCBI lineage: Bacteria > Bacillati > Actinomycetota > Actinomycetes > Kitasatosporales > Streptomycetaceae > Streptomyces > Streptomyces sp. NBC_00012. Next base: position 3,915,867 of record NZ_CP108309.1, read on the forward strand.
CCCTGGCGCTGGGGGTCGCCGTGCTCGCCGCGCTCTTCTTCAGCACGATCATGGTCGCCGCGCTCAGCGCCACCGCGGGCTTCACCCAGGCCCTGTCGAAGCTCGCGCTGGACGCGATGATCCAGCGCGACGTGCCCGAGGAGGTGCGCAGCTCCGCGTTCGCCCGGTCCGAGACCGTGCTCCAGATGGCCTGGGTGGTCGGCGGCGGCATCGGCATCGCCCTCCCCCTCAACGGCGTACTGGGCATGTCGGTCGCCGCGGGCATCCTCGCCCTCGGTGCCGCAACGTCCGTACGGGGTCTGCTGAGCGCGGCGCGCCGCGGCTCGCCGCACCCCCGCGTGGCGTGAACCGGAGCGACCGATAGCCTTCGGCCCATGACCGTTGCGTTCTTCTCCGGTAAGGGCCGCCGAATCGGCGTCGCTCTTGGTGCCGTGTCCGCGGGACTCCTTGTCCTCTCCGCCTGCGACAAGCCGACGCCGCTCGCGACCGTAACGGTCGGCGGCAACTCGGTGAGCGCCGAGGCGTCCTGCTACAACGACGGCGAGGCGCTCAAGCCGTCCGAGTACCAGAGCTGCCTCAACAAGAAGGCGGAGAAGTCCGTCGACGTCGCGATGGACGACAAGGTCCGCTTCGGCGTCGACCCCGAGGTCGCGGAGAACGGCTGGACCCTGTTCATCAACGGTCAGCAGGCCGAGCAGGAGCCGTACAAGAAGACCTACCGGTCCATCCCGGGCAGCGCCTTCTTCTCCAGCCAGACCGGCGAGACGACGAACAAGACGCAGATCAGCATCGTGGAGACGAAGGGCAAGAAGCTCGTCGGCATCTGGCACTTCGAGCTGAAGAAGACCTCCTGATCCCCTCCTGACCTCGGAGGCTCTCCCCCGTGCGTGTGCTCGTCGTGACCGCTGTCCCAGCAGAACGGGACGCGGTCACGCGCGCGTTCGGGGACGTTCCCGAGACGTCGGTGCACCATGTTCCCGGCGCCGAGATCCACCGCGCGGGCCTCTTCGACGTCCTCGCGGGCGGCGCCGGACCGGCCGCCGCGGCGGCCTCGGCCGCCTTCGGTCTGGCCTCGGACCGCTACGACCTGGTGATCTCGGCCGGCATCGGCGGCGGGTTCGCCGGCGTCGCACCGGTCGGCTCCCTGGTGGTGGCCGACCACATCGGCGCGGCGGATCTGGGTGCCGAGACCGGGACGGGCTTCGTGCCGGTCACCGAGCTCGGTTTCGGCCGCGTCCGGCATTTCCCGCCCCGGTCGCTGGTACGGGCGACGGCCGCCGCCACCGGCGCGGTCACCGGCGGCATCCTCACCGTCTCCACCGTGACCGGCTCCGCCGAACGCGCCGCCGAGCTGCTCGCCGCGCACCCCTCGGCCGCCGCCGAGGCCATGGAGGGCTTCGGTGTCGCGGAGGCCGCCGAGCGCGTCGGTCTGCCCGTCCTGGAGATCAGGGCGGTCTCGAACGCCGTGGGCCCGCGCGACCGGGACGCCTGGCGCATCGGCGACGCGCTGGCCGCGTTGACCGAGGCGTTCGGGAAGCTCGTACCCGTACTGGAAGGTTGGACCCACCATGACCGACACGAATCCTGACCCGTCGAACGCCCCGTCGGGCGGCCCGTCGGGCCCACTGCAGATCGCTTTCTCCCCCTGCCCGAACGACACCTTCGTCTTCGACGCCTGGGCGCACGGAAGGGTCCCCGGCGCGCCCGCCCTCGATGTCACCTTCGCGGACATCGACATCACCAACGGGATGGCCGAGCGCGGCGAGCTCGACGTCCTCAAGGTGTCGTACGCGGTGCTGCCGTGGGTGCTCGACGAGTACGCGCTGCTGCCGTGCGGCGGGGCGCTGGGCCGGGGCTGCGGCCCGCTCGTCCTCACGAGGGAGGGCGCGGACACGGACCTGACCGGCAGGACCGTGGCCGTACCGAGCGAGCGCTCCACCGCGTATCTGCTGTTCCGCCTCTGGGCGGCCGAGGTGGTGCCGGGCGGTGTCGGCGAGATCGTCGTGATGCCGTTCGACGAGATCATGCCGGCCGTGCGCGACAGGAAGGTGGACGCCGGTCTCGTCATCCACGAGGCCCGGTTCACGTACCAGAACTACGGGCTCCACAACCTCGCCGACATGGGCCGGCACTGGGAGGACACGACCGGGCTGCCGATCCCGCTCGGCGCGATCATCGCCAAGCGGTCGCTGGGCGCGGACACGCTGAAGCTGCTCGCCGACTCGGTGCGCACCTCGGTGCGGATGGCCTGGGACGACCCGGAGACGTCCCGGCCCTACGTGCTGGCGCACGCCCAGGAGATGGACCCGGCGGTGGCGGACCAGCACATCGGGCTGTACGTCAACGAGTTCACCGCCGACCTGGGCGAGGACGGCTACGCGGCGATCCGCGGGCTGCTGACCCGCGCGGCGGCCGAGGGGCTGGTGCCGCCCCTCGGCCCCGACGCACTGTCATTCGTCTGATCCCGGGCAGGTCCCGGGCCGGATCAGACGTCGAGCTGGTCGGCGACCGCGCGCAGCAGGCCGCCGATCTGCTTCCCGGCCGCCTTGTCGGGGTAGCGGCCGCGCTCCAGCATCGGCGTGATGTTCTCCAGCAGGGTGGTCAGATCCTGCACGATGGACGCCAGCTCGTCCGGCTTGCGGCGCTGCGCGGCCGCGACGGACGGGGTCGGGTCCAAGATCGCCACCGAGAGCGCCTGGTCACCGCGCTGACCTGCGACGACACCGAATTCGACCCGCTGACCGGGCTTGAGGGCGTCGACTCCGTCGGGGAGCACGGAGGAGTGCACGAAGACGTCGCCGCCGTCGTCGCGGGAGAGGAAGCCGAAGCCCTTCTCGCTGTTGAACCACTTGACCTTGCCAGTCGGCAAAGCACGCACCCCATCTCAACCCGTATGCAACCTGTATGCCGGAACCCGGAACAAAGCCTCAGCAGGTCAGGCTATCCAGTGGTGGTGCTCCCCTGCTGGCAGCAGCCTCCCCAGGGGGAGTACCCCTCGTCAAGCCTGGTCATCCGGACTCTGTCCGGAAACGGCGCTTGTGTTCCGCGCCGGTGGCAGTGGGCTGACGGCACGGTCGGCCGCGGGGCGGTTCGCCGCCGCCGGGAACTACCCTGGCCGGGTGAGTACTACACCTTCTGGCGCAGGTGACCGGCTGGTCCGGATCGGCGCGATCGTCTTCTTCGTCGGCGCACTGTCCACCCTGGCCACCATGGCCCCCCTCTTCCTCGGCACCCACCCGCTGCCGTCCATCGCCTGGTCGCTGTGCATGCTGATGGGCGTCGGCTTCCTGATCGCCGCGGCGGGCGTGATCCGGTCGGTGCGCGCGGGGGCGGCGAAGCGGTAGCAGCGCGACACAGGGTGGCCGCTTCGGCCACGAGCCCCGGGCGGGCTTGACAGGTTCAGGGTGACCGGCCCTAGACAGGGTGCTCATGAACGAGAGCATCGCCGCCGTGCTGGCGGCATTCATAGGCGTGGTCGGGGCCCTGGGCGGAACGCTGCTGGGCCCGACTGGAGCTCCTCACCCCCATCGAGCTCAAGTACAGCTGGTACGTCCTGGACATCGGACCGACCGGTGTCACAAGCACCCTTGAGCTCACCACACCACTGGAGGATCCGAGCGTCGTGGAGCGGGTGCGGGGCAGCCGCCCCTCTGCACACCCCACCGCCGACATCGCGGACATCGATGTGATCGGCCCGGGTACGTGGATCGACGCGGTCGGGCAACCCGAAAAGAGCCACAGCTGGTCACCCTGTCCCTCTCGACCCCGCCCACCGGCCTCTTGGCCGAACTGTCGGTGCACCACGACATCTGGGGGTGGTACGACTTCACGGGACGCCCGCACCCCGAGGTCCACCGGAACAACGCTCCACGACTCACCGACGCCCTGGAAGAACTCGCTGCCCTGCTCGACGCGCCTCCCGAGCCCGGCGAGCCGACGTACTTCGGAGCCGCCACGCCCGAGGGGCTCGCGACCCCGAACGCGTACGAGGACGGCCTGGGCCCCGACCTGACCAGCAGACTCTGACGAGAAAGCGCCCGCCGACAGGTCTGCAACCTCGTGATATCCAGCAACGGGAAGGCAGTACCGCGCGGCATGTCTCCACCAGCCCGAGGAACATTCCCGCGTGATCGAGTAGACCTGGACCTCTGCAACGGGACCTGCCGATGACGTACAACCTCTTCACCATCGACCGCCTGCAGCCGGCCCGAGTCTCCGATGCCCTGGCCTCATGCCTGCGCGTTGAGCCGAACTCCGTCGATGTCGCCGACACCGACGCCGATCAGGGCGACCGCAACTGGAATTCGAACTCACCGAAGTCGCCGAGCTGTTGGCCAGTGAGCTGGTCACCAACGCGTATCTGTACTCCTCGGGCCCGTACTCCCTCCGCCTGCGCGATGCCGGGCGCAGCCGGGTCCGGCTGAGCGTGTGGGACACCGATCCGCGCATCCCCGCCCCGTTCCGGTGGGGCATGCCTGCGCCTGAGGAACTGGCCGGTCGAGGGAGGGGGTTGTACCTCGTCACGCTGTACGCGGAGTGCTGGGGCGCCTACCCGATGCGGGGCGGGCTGCCGGGGCAGGGCGGGAAGCTGCTCTGGGTGGAGTGTGCGGCGAAGGTGTAGAGGATCCGCCGGCACGCCAACCGCGTCCCGGGCCGGCCCCATGGGCAGTACGCCAGGCACCACAGTCACAGTTCGCTGTTGCCGCTTGTCGTCCGCGCCTGGCGCGTGGCTCGAACTGGGCAACATGGTTCAAAGGCCCAACTACGTTCGGGAGCGCCGGCACCGGCCACCTCCCGGAGGCCGGCCAGGCACAAGGAGCCGGAACAAAGGAGTACTCGGACATGCGTCCCGTCCCCACCTGCATCCTCGGCAGCAGCGAAGCCCCTCAAGTCCTGCATGGGCATGCCCTCGACGCGTACGTCCAGATCGGGTCGCTGAGCAAGGTGCTCACCGGAACCGCGCTGGCCCGGCTGGCCGCCGCGGGGGTGCTGCGGCCGGATGACCCGCTGGAGCAGTTCCTGCCCGTTCCGCGGGGCACCGGCATCACCTTGAAGCACCTCGCCCAGCACACCTCGGGGCTGCCGCGGCTCCCGCCGCGCGTGAAACGGCGCGACCCGTACGCCGCCTTCGACGATGCCGCCCTGCACGCCGTGCTCCAGGGGCTGGACACCCTCGCCACCGCTGCCCCGGGCGATACGGAGGAGTACTCCAACCTCGGGTACGCCGTCCTCGGAGCCGCGCTGGTTTCCGCCGCGGGTATGCCCTACCAGGACCTTCTGGCCCACTACGTCCTTGCCCCTCTGGACATCACCGAGGTGACAGGCGCTCCGCCGCCGGACAGACGCCTCTGCAGCCGCGGGCTGTTCGGCCGCCCACGCCGGCCCTGGACCATGAGCGGCGCCATCCTCCCCGCCGGCGGGCTCTGGGCCACCCCGCGGGCCACCGCCGATCTGGTGACCGCGCTCCTCATCGACCGGAGACTGGGGGAGCCCGCCCTGTCCTGGCAGAGAGCCGGCACCCTGCTCTGGCACAACGGCGCCACCGGCGACGCCTCCGTTTTCGCCGGGGCCGTGCCGGACGGCAGATGGGTGCTGGTCCACCGCCTCACCGGACAGGCCGACCGCACCGACGAACTGGGCATCGAACTCCTGCGACGGGCCACGTCCGGCGACCCCGCCGACAGCAGGACCTGATCCGCCCCGGCCGAACAGCGATGAGCCGCCACCGGCAGCGGCCCCGCCCATGATCCGCCGGAGAGGCGCTACCCCCTGTACCCCTCCAGCCATGCCGGGAACTCCGTCAGGGAGGACAGGACGACGTCCGCGCCCGCCGCCCGGAGTTCCTCGGCGTCGCACGGGCCCGTGGTGACCGTCACCGACAGGGCGCCGGCCGTGCGGGCGCCGCGTACGTCGCCGGTGTGGTCGCCGACGTAGATGTGGGCGCCGTGCTCGCGCAGGGCGTGGCCCTTCGCCTCGGCCCACAGGCCGCCGATGACCGCGTCGGGGTCGATGCCGAGGTGGGTCAGGTGGAGTTCCGCGTTGGGGTGGTGCTTCGCGGTGACGACTATGGCGCGGCCGCCGCGCTTCCGGATCGCCGCCATCGACTCCCGCGCGCCCGGCAGCGCCGGGCTCGGGGTGATGGCGTGTGTGGGATAGATCTCCCGGTAGCGGTCGGCGGTGGCCGCCACCGCGTCGGCCGGGAACCAGTTCCGCAGCTCGTCCTCGACCGGTGGGCCGAGCCTGCTCACCACCAGGTCGGCATCGATCGGCGTCCCCGTTTCGGCGGAGAGCGCCAGGTAGGCGGCCTTGATTCCGGGGCGGGAGTCGATGAGCGTCATGTCGAGGTCGAAGCCGACCGTCAGGGGGTGTGAGGGCATGACGTCCATTGTCGCGGGGGCGGGCGCCGGGTCCGTCCCCCGGTGCGGCCTTCGGGCCCGAAACGGCGGTGCTTAGACTTAGCCAAGCCTTACCTTCGCATTGTTATTCGCCATTTGATGTTCTTCGCCATTTGATTGGGTCCGATGTCAGCCGCCGCTCCACGCCGCTCCAGACGCGCACTCGCGACGGCAGCGGCCGTCGTGGCGCTGCTCGTGGCGGTACTCCTCAGCCTGGCCGTGGGGGCCCGTTCCATACCCCCGTCCGAAGTGTTCGACGTCCTGTTGCACGGCGGGCACTCCGACAACGCCGAAGTCATCCGGAACATGCGCGTGCCGCGCACCATGATCGGGCTGATGGTCGGCGCCGCGCTGGCCATCGCCGGCACGGTGCTCCAGGGCATCACCCGTAACCCCATCGCCGACCCCGGCATCCTCGGGATCAGCCAGGGCGCCTCGGTGGGGGTGGTGCTGGCCATCGCGTTCGCCGGGGTCCACAGCCTGACGGGGTACGTGTGGTTCGGCTTCGCGGGGGCGGCGATCGCCTCCGTCGCCGTGTACGCGATCGCGTCGAGCGGGCGCGGCGGCGCCACCCCCGTGAAGCTCGCGCTGGGCGGCGCCGCCATCAACGCGCTGCTCGTGTCGGTGGTCTCGGCGGTGCTGACGACCAGGGCGTCCGCACTGGACGAGTTCCGCTTCTGGCAGGTCGGCTCGATCGCCGGGCGCGAGGCCGAGGTGGCACAGCAGATCTGGCCGTTCCTGCTGCTGGGAACCGTGCTCGTGCTGTCGGTCGCCCGGGGGCTCGACGCGCTGGCGCTCGGCGAGGACGTCGCGAAGGGGCTCGGGCAGAACGTCGCGACGGTCCGCGTCGTCGGCGGCCTCGGGGCCACGGTGCTGACCGGTGCCGGTGTCGCGGCGGCCGGGCCGATCGCGTTCATCGGGCTCGCCGTACCGCACATCGCCCGCGCGGTCGTCGGCTCCGACCACCGCTGGGTGCTGCCGATGGCGGCGCTGATCGGGCCCGTGATGCTGCTGGTCTCCGATGTGATCGGCCGCGTCCTCTTCCCGCCGAGCGAGGTCCCGGCGGGTGTGATGACGGCGCTGATCGGGGTGCCGTTCCTGGTCACCCTCGTACGCCGGAAGGCGGTGCCCGCATGAGTGCCGGTACGGAGGTCCGGGTGCGGCCCGCCGGGTATCGCGTCGTACGGATCGGGGCACGGGGGCGGTTCCTGCTGCACCGGCGGGCGGCCCTGGTCGCCACCGCCCTCGTCGTGCTGCTGGCCGCCGTCTGTGTCGCGTACCTCTGCGTCGGCGAGAGCTTCGTCGCGCCGGGCGAGGTCGTGAAGGTGGTGCTGGGGCAGCCGTCCCCGGACGAACTGGTCGTGGGCACGCTGAGGCTGCCGCGGATGACCGTGGGGCTGCTGGTCGGTGCGGCCTTCGGGATCGCCGGTGCGCTGATCCAGACCGTCGCGCGCAACCCCCTCGCAAGCCCCGACATCATCGGCATCAGCCAGGGCGCGAGCGCGCTCACGGTCGGCGCGATGACCTTCGGGATCACCTCGTACACCGTGCTGCCGTACCTCTCCGTGATCGGCGGGGTGGCCGCGGCGGCGCTGGTGTACGCCTTCGCCTGGCGCGGCGGGCTGCACGCCACCCGCTTCGTCCTCATCGGCATCGGCTTCGCCATCGCGCTGCGCTCGGTGACCACGCTGTTCCTGACGAAGGGCGACTACCTGGTCGCCCAGCAGGCGCACATCTGGATGACCGGCTCCCTCAACGGCCGAGGCTGGGCCGAGGCCGCGCCGATCGGCTGGACGCTGCTGATCCTGCTGCCCGCCGTGCTGTGGGCCGCCCGCGCCCAGCGCACCGTCACGATGGACGACGACACCGCGACCGCGCTCGGGGTGCGGCTGGGGCGGGTACGGCTGGGGCTGGTCGCGCTCGGCGTGATCCTGGCGTCCGTGGCGACCGGGACGGCGGGGCCGGTCGACTTCGTGGCGCTGCTCGCCCCGCAGATCGCCCGCCGGATGACCCGCACCGCGCAGATCCCGCTGTTCTGCTCGGCGCTGCTCGGCGCGGTGATCGTGGTGTTCGCGGACCTGCTGGCGCGCAGGCTCTTCTCGCCCACCGAGCTGCCGGTGGGCGTACTGACGGCGGCGGTCGGCGCCCCGTATCTGATCTGGCTGATCATCCGCGGTCAGGGCGGCGGTCGCGGCCGTAGTGGAGGCACAGCATGAGTTCGACCCCGATGTCCGGCACCGCTTCGACCCCGATCTCCGACGCCGCGGTGGCCGCGACCGGCCCCACGGCTGCCGCCACCGGCCGGCTCACCGCACGGGAGCTGACGCTCGCGTACGAGGAGCGCACCGTCGTCGACGCGCTGGACCTCGACATTCCGGACGGCCGGGTCACCGTCATCGTCGGCCCGAACGCCTGCGGCAAGTCGACCACCCTGCGCGCGCTCGGCCGGCTGCTCAAGCCGCGCGGCGGGGCCGTGCTCCTCGACGGCACCGAGTTGTCGAAGATCCCCACCCGGAGGATCGCCCAGTCGATCGGGCTGCTGCCGCAGACCCCGGTGGCCCCGGAGGCGATCACCGTCAGCGATCTGGTCGCCCGCGGGCGCCAGCCGCACCAGCACTGGTGGCAGCAGTGGTCGGACGAGGACGAGCGGGCGGTGACGGACGCGATGGAGCGCACGGACATCACCGCGCTCGGCGACCGGTCCGTGGACGAGCTGTCCGGCGGTCAGCGCCAGCGGGTCTGGATCGCGATGGCGCTCGCCCAGGAGACCGACCTGCTGCTGCTCGACGAGCCGACCACGTACCTCGACATCGCCCACCAGGTGGAGGTCCTCGACCTGGTGCGCCGGCTCACCGCCCCGGCGGCGGACGGCACCCGGGGCCGGACGGTCGTCACCGTGCTCCACGATCTCAACCAGGCCGCCCGGTACGCGGACCACCTGGTCGCCATGAAGGCGGGCCGGATCGTCGCCGAGGGCAACCCGAAGGACATCGTCACGGCCGGTCTCGTACGCGAGGTCTTCGGCCTGGAGGCGGTGATCGTCCCGTGCCCGGTGACGGGTTCGCCGCTCGTCGTGCCGGGTGCGCCGTGGCAGGCCGGACCGGCCTCGTGAGCCGCGCACCGGCCCCGGCCACCCCGGCGTACATCCCCACTCCTGGCCCCTGGCTCCTGACTCCCGACCCCTGACTCCTGATTCCTACGAAAGGCACCCGATGGCCCCCTCCGTCCGCCGTCCCGTCCGCCGCCGCCTCGCCCTCGGCGCCCTCTCCCTGGCCGGCGCGCTCACGCTCACCGCCTGCGGATTCTCGGAGTCCGGCGGGAGCGCCAGCGGCTCCTCCGACTCCGGAGAAGCGAAGACTCACACCGTCAAAACGGCCATGGGCGACGTCGAGGTCCCCGTGCACCCCCAGCGCGTCGTGGTACTGGACACCGGCGAGCTGGACTCCGCGCTGACCCTCGGCGTGCAGCCGGTCGGCGCCACGCACTCGGCGTCGGAGAACAGCTTCCCCTCGTACCTGCCGGCGAGCCGGACCAAGGGCATCAAGGAGGTCGGAGAGATCGCCAACCCCAACCTGGAGACCGTCGCCTCGCTGAAGCCGGACCTGATCCTCACCAGCAAGGTCCGGGACGGCGACCGCTACGAGCAGCTGAAGGCGATCGCTCCCACCGTGATGACGGAGTCCACCGGAACGGCCTGGAAGGAGAACTTCCAGCTGCACGCGGAGGCGCTCGGCAAGCAGGCCGAGGCGAAGAAGGCCGTCGCCGATTACGACGCCCACGTCGCGAAGGTGACCGAGGCGGTCGGCGGCAAGGAGAAGGCCGCCGCCACCGACGTCAACTACGTCCGCTTCGTCGAGGGCGCCGACATCCGCATCTACGGCAAGCAGAACTACATCGGCTCGGTCCTCGCCGACCTCGGCATGGGCCGCCCCGCGATCACCGACAAGGCCAAGGACGGCTTCTCGTACGACGTGTCACCCGAGAAGATCGACCTCGCGGACGCGGACGTCGTCTTCACTTCGACGTACGGCGACCCGGCGAAGGCGGGGACGGCGAAGACGATGAACAGCGGCCTGTGGAAGGGGCTGAAGGCGTCCAAGGACGGCAAGGTCTTCAAGGTCGACGACCGGCTGTGGATCGCGGGCATCGGCTACACCGCCGCGGGCCAGATCCTCGACGAGTTCCAGGCGAAGATGACCGGCTGACGTCCCGGACGAAGCCCACGGGTCACGGCCGTGGTCTCCGCGACCGCCACACCAGGTAGAGCGCGGAGGCCACGGCCGCCCCCCGCACCACCCACGGCCACAGCTGGCCGATCGCGTCGCCCATCTGCCCGGCCCCGATGGGCTCGCCCCACCGGCCTTCGGTCCGGCCCCACAGCCAGACCAGGGCGCCCGCCGCGACCACGCCCGGCAGCCCCATCGCCGCCCACTTCGCCTCCGCACGGGACAGCGTGCGCGAGCTGTACGCGAGAAGCCAGCCGCCCGCCAGGGCCAGCCAGGATCCCGTAACGACGCCCACCACCAGCAGCACGGCGGCGAGCAGCAGCAGCGGGTGGGAGAAGCCGTGGCCGCCCGCCCCGTCCTCGCGCGGCGCACGGCGCCGGAGCCGCAGAAGCCGGCGGCGGCGCGGCGCCTCCTCCGCTTCCTCTTCCTCCTCGGTGCCGGGCTCCCCGTCCGGCTCCTCGTCCTGTGCCGCGCGCGGGCGCGGCACCGCGTCCCGGGGCGGCGGCGGCTTCATCATGTCCGGGATCTCGACGCCGCCGACGAACCCCGGCACATCGACCCCGTCACCGAACGGGCCCGGCTCGACCCGCCACCAGTCGGGCTCGCCCCCGAACGGACCCAGCTCGTCCGTACCGGCCATGTGCGGCGGCGACGGCACCCGGCCAGCCGGCGCGGCGGGCGCACCGGATGCGTCCGGCGCACCGGGTCCGGGCTCCTGCGGCCGCGACGCGCCCTTGCCGGAACTGTCTTTTCCGTCCTTCCGGAGCATCCCCTTGCGCGGACGGGGAATGCTCCGCCCTTCGTCCGCGGCGGGCTCCGCCCGCTCCGCGAGCTCCACCGTGCCGTCGCCCGACGAGGCCACGGCGGCCACCAGTTCGTCCGGTGTGCCGAGCCTCCCGATGATGCGGCGGACCGCCGCCGGACTGTCCCCGGACTGCTTGCCGCGCTGCCGGTCGATCTCGCCCCGGAGCGTCGATACGAGCCTCATCCGGGCGGCTGCGGACAGCTGTTGTTGCTGTGCCAGGTCCCCGACCCGGCTCAGATAGTCGTAGACAAGCTGGTCGCTCTCGATCCCCACGCGATCGTTCCCCTCTACCGCCCTGCACCGACGGTAGCGCCATCGGAGCCTGCCGGGTGGACCCCGCCCGGACGGCCATGCCCTGGCATCCCTGGCACGCGTGCTTCCCGCGTTGTCGTCAGTCGCCGATCTCTCCGCGTCGGCTCCTTCCTCCGCCTTGGAATCGCACGCACCAGACCGTGTCCGCCATCCGATCGGGGGCCGCCCGGCAGGCTCTCGGGCCTGTCCGGAGCGGCTACCGTGGGACGGATGGGGATGACCACACCACCGCGGACGCTCGCCGAAGCTCTCCGCGCCCGGGACGACGAGTCGTTGGCCGGGCTGCTGCGCGCCCGCCCCGATCTCCTCAACCCGGTGCCCGGCGACATCACCCAGCTCGCGACGAGGGCCGGCACCCGCGCCTCCGTCGTACGCGCGCTGGAACACCTCGACAGATTCACGCTGCAGACCGCCGAGGCGCTGGCGGTGGCCGCCGACCCCGCCCCGTACGAGACGCTGCTCGGCCTGCTCACCGGCGACGGCCGGGACGACGGCGAGCACCGCGACGACGCGGACGCGGCGATCGCCGACGCGCTGCCCGGTGCCCTGGCCACGCTGCGCGAACAGGCCCTCGTCTGGGGCGAGGACGAGCGGCTGCGGCTGGTGCGCACGGCGCGCGAGATCCTCGCGCCGTCCCCGCAGCACGCCTCCCCCACCGGTCTCGGGCCGACCGTCGCCGAGGCGACCTCCGGCATGTCCCCGGGCCGCCTCCAGGAGATCCTGGCCTCGGCCGGGCTGCCCGCCACGCACGACCCGGTCTCCGCCGTGACCGCCCTGTCCGGGCTCTTCACCGACCGGGCCAGGATGGGCGAGCTGCTGGACTCCGCCCCGGCCGAGGCCCTGTCCGTGCTGGACCGGCTGGTGTGGGGGCCGCCGTACGGGGAGGTGACCCCGAACCCCACCCCGCCCGTGAAGTGGCTGCGCGACCACGGGCTGCTGCTGCCGGTGTCGACCCGCACCGTGGTGCTGCCCCGCGAGGCCGCCCTGCATCTGCGGGCCGGACGCGCCCACCGCGTACCGGAGCCGCGGCCGCCGGCCGTGGAGGCGGTCGCCAACCGCGATCCACAGGCTGTGGACAGCGCCGCGGCCGGTCAGGCACTGCTGGCCGTGAACACCGTCGAGGAGCTGCTGAAGAACTGGAACGGCGGCGGGCCCCCGATACTGCGGGCCGGCGGACTCAGCGTCCGCGAACTGAAGAAGACCGCCGCCGCCCTGGAGGTCCCCGAGCCGGTCGCCGCGTTCTGGGCCGAACTCGCCTACGCGGCCGGGCTGCTGGCCTCCGACGGGGAGGCCGACGAGCGGTACGCGCCGACGCCCGCCTACGACGACTGGGCCGACCTCCCCGCCCAGGAACGCTGGACGCGCCTCGCCACCGCCTGGCTCGCCGCCACCCGCACCTGCGGCCTGGTCGGCGGCCAGGACGCCAAGGGCCGGGCCCTGTCCGCGCTGGGTCCCGAACTCGACCGCACCGCCGCCCCGGAAGTACGCCACCGGGTCCTCGCCCTCCTCGCCGCCCTGGAACCCGGCACCGCCCCCGACCCGGAGACCGTCCTCGCCCGGCTGCGCTGGGAGCGCCCCCTGCGCGGCGCCTCCGCCTCGGCCGGGAGCACCACGGATCTGCGTTCCCGGATCGCCCTGTGGACGCTCAACGAGTCCGAACTCCTCGGCATCACCGGCCGCGGCGCGCTCGCCACGCACACCCGCGCCCTGCTCGGCGCCGGGCCCGCCGAAGCCGCCGCGCTGCTCGCGCCACTCATCCCGGAGCCGCTGGACCACGTGCTGCTCCAGGCCGACCTGACGGCCGTCGCCCCCGGCCCGCTGGAACGCCCCCTGGCCGACATGCTCTCCGCCCTCGCGGACATCGAGTCGAAGGGCGGCGCGACGGTCTACCGCTTCACCCCCGGCTCGGTACGCCGCGCCTTGGACGCCGGGCAGTCCGCGGCCGACCTGCACGCCTTCCTCGCCGCCCACAGCCGCACGCCGGTCCCGCAGCCGCTCAGCTACCTCATCGACGACGTCGCCCGCCGCCACGGCCACCTCCGGATCGGCGCCGCCTCCTCGTACGTGCGCTGCGACGACGAGGCCGTACTGAACGAGATCCTGGCCGACAAACGCTCGGCCACCCTGCGGCTGCGCCGCCTCGCACCGACCGCCCTGGCCGCCCAGGTCGATCCGGCCTCCCTGCTGGAGGGGCTGCGCGAGATGGGTTACGCCCCGGCCGCCGAGTCCGCCGAGGGCGACGTCCTGATCACCCGCGCGGGCGCCCGCCGCACCCCGCCCCGTACCGCCCCCGTCCCCGTGCCCGAGGGCCCTCCGATGCCGGACGGCACCCTGCTCGGCGCGGCGGTCCGGGCGATCCGGGCCGGGGACACGGCCGCCACGGTGGTCCGCAAGGACGCCCCGGAATCCCCCGGCGCCCCCGCGACCGCGCCCGGCGCCCTGCCCCGTACGACCTCCGCCGAGACCCTCGCCACCGTCCAGGCCGCCGCGATGACCGGTTCGGCGCTCTGGATCGGCTACGTGAACGCGGACGGCGCCGCCAGCCAGCGCGTCATCGCCCCGGTCCGGGTCGAGGGCGGCTTCGTCACGGCGTACGACCACACGGCGGACGAGGTCCGCACGTACCCGCTGCACCGCATCACCGGCGTCGCCGAACTGGCCGACGACCAGACTGCGTGACCCACGGCGCACCCCCGCCCCGTCCCCCTCCCCGCCCCCATCGGTCACCGCCGGGCTCGGCAGTGCGTGCGAATCGGGGGCGGGCCGGCCCGTCGAAGGGCACACTCTGACGTGTCCACGATGCTGGAGGGGGATGTCATGCGGCGCACCGAAGCGGCCAGACAGCTGGGGGGATTCGTCCGTGAGCACCGCACCGACGGGGGCAGACGGCTGCGGCAGGCCGGACTCATGATCCTCGTCGGAGCGGCGGGCATGGCTTTCGGGGTGCCGGTGACCATCGCGTCGATCGGCACCACCGAGGGGGCGCCGGAGCTGGCCGGTCTGCTGCTCGGCGTCGGGCTGGTGGGGCTGGGCCTGGGGATCTGGCGACTGCTCCAGGGGTTCCGCACCCGCGAGCAGAGCTTCGACGTCCACGAGCGGGGGCTGACCCACCGCGTGGCGGGCACCGTCACTCTGATCCCGTGGCAGGACATCGCGTCCGTCGGCGCACAGGGCGAGGACGGCCGGGCACTGGCCGAGGCCCGCGGCATGGGCTTCACCTGCAGGATCACGCTGACCGACGGACGCACCATCCGCGTCGACACCTTCACCGAGGACGCCCGGCAACTGGCGGTGACCGCCCACAGCGCCGTACACCTGGGCCGGTTCCCCGAAGGACGGGGCCACCGCCGGGCGGACTGACCGGATGGGGACTGACCGGTGGGCGCACTGAACGGCGGGCGCGCCCGCACCCGGCACCACCGCGCCCGGATGCGGCACACTGGACGTTTGGCCGCATCCGTGGCCGCACCCCGCAGAAAGGGCCGACGCGCGTGACCGGACCCCTCATCGTCCAGAGCGACAAGACGCTTCTCCTGGAAGTCGACCACGACCAGGCCGACGCCTGCCGGCGGGCCATCGCGCCCTTCGCCGAGCTGGAGCGCGCACCCGAGCACATCCACACCTACCGGCTGACCCCGCTCGGGCTGTGGAACGCGCGCGCGGCCGGGCACGACGCCGAGCAGGTCGTCGACGCCCTCGTGCAGTACTCGCGCTACCCCGTTCCGCACGCGCTGCTCGTCGACATCGCCGAGACGATGGCCCGGTACGGCCGCCTCACCCTGTCCAAGCATCCGGTCCACGGTCTGGTGCTGACCTGCACCGACCGGCCCGTGCTGGAGGAGATCCTACGGTCGAAGAAGGTGCAGCCGCTGGTCGGGGCGCGGATCGACCCGGACACCGTGGCGGTGCACCCGTCCGAGCGCGGGCAGATCAAGCAGACGCTGCTCAAGCTGGGCTGGCCGGCCGAGGACCTCGCCGGTTACGTGGACGGTGAGGCGCACCCCATCGAACTGGCCGAGGACGGCTGGGCGCTGCGGCCGTACCAGAAGCAGGCCGTCGAGGGGTTCTGGCACGGCGGTTCGGGCGTCGTCGTACTGCCCTGTGGCGCGGGCAAGACGCTGGTCGGGGCCGGTGCGATGGCGCAGGCCAAGGCGACCACGCTGATCCTGGTGACGAACACCGTCTCGGCCCGGCAGTGGAAGCACGAGCTGGTGAAGCGGACCTCGCTGACCGAGGACGAGATCGGCGAGTACAGCGGTACGCGCAAGGAGATCCGGCCTGTCACCATCGCCACGTACCAGGTGCTGACGACCCGTCGCAAGGGCGTCTACCCGCACCTGGAGCTGTTCGACTCCCGGGACTGGGGGCTGGTGATCTACGACGAGGTGCACCTGCTGCCCGCGCCCGTCTTCAAGTTCACCGCCGATCTCCAGGCCCGGCGGCGGCTCGGTCTCACTGCGACGCTGGTGCGTGAGGACGGCCGCGAGTCGGACGTCTTCTCGCTGATCGGGCCCAAGCGGTTCGACGCCCCGTGGAAGGAGATCGAGGCGCAGGGCTACATCGCGCCGGCCGACTGTGTCGAGGTGCGGGTCAATCTGACGGACTCGGAGCGGCTCGCGTACGCGACCGCCGAGGCCGAGGAGAAGTACCGGTTCTGTGCGACGACGGCGACGAAGCGGAAGGTGACGGAGGCGCTGGTGCGCAAGCACCGCGGCGAGCAGACTCTGGTCATCGGGCAGTACATCGACCAGCTCGACGAGCTGGGTGAGCACCTGAACGCCCCGGTGATCAAGGGCGAGACGAGCAACGCCCAGCGCGAGAAGCTCTTCGACGCGTTCCGCGAGGGCGAACTCCACGTCCTGGTGGTCTCGAAGGTCGCGAACTTCTCGATCGACCTGCCGGAGGCGACCGTCGCCATTCAGGTGTCGGGGACGTTCGGCTCGCGCCAGGAGGAGGCGCAGCGGCTCGGCCGGGTGCTGCGGCCGAAGGCGGACGGGCACGAGGCGCGGTTCTACTCGGTGGTCGCGCGCGACACGATCGACCAGGACTTCGCGGCGCACCGCCAGCGGTTCCTGGCCGAGCAGGGGTACGCGTACCGGATCGTGGACGCGGACGAGCTGCTGACCGAGAACTGAGACAGCGGTCGAAGGCGGCGGTCAGATGCCGAAGACCAGCAGAGGCAGCAGGGACGCCGCGATCACCGCGTGCGGCAGGAACGCGAAGGCCGTGGCCCGCCGACGGGCCACGGTCCAGCGCGAGCGCCACGGCAGCACCCACGTGACGAACAGGCCCAAAGGTGTCACGTACGGAATCGAGCTGATGGCGGTCCCCATGACGTTGCGGGTGGCTGCGGCGCCCCAGGAGCAGCCGTCGTACACGTCGCAGTCGCCGGAGCCCATGAAGGCGAAGAGGACGACCATCAGGGCTGCGTAGGAGAGGATCACCGCGGCCACGGTAGCGATGGCGGGGGCGATCCAGCCGTCGAGGCGGATGGGGTCCTCGGGCGGCGTGGCCGAGGGGTCCGACGAGGTGTCCGACGGGGTGTCTTCGGGCGGCGTGGGCTTCGTCCGGGCGGGATTCTCCATGCCGCTACCCAATCCCGGGGCAGGGCCGGGCCACCTCCGGTCGGATGCTCATACCGGGGTTCCGGGTACTCAGCGGGACCCGCGGCGGACGCCCGCCTCCTCCGCGTACTCGCCGAGCACGACCACGCCGAACGCGGCGCGGGCGAAGACCTTGACGGCGCGGACCGTGTCGCCGACGCGGTGGGTGCGGTGGTGACCGGTGGCCGCGGTCGCGCCGTGCGCGGGGCCGGTTCTGCGGGGGTTCAGGAGGACTGTGCTCATGTGTTCCATGGTCCTGCGCCCGGCCCGTGCGGGCATCGGCCCGCGGACGGAATCCGCCGGCGGCACGGGTAGGTCTGCGGTCGCATGCCGTCCCCTACGGGATGGAGCCGAAATCAATTCGCTCGCCACCGGCGGACGTGGTCGATACAATCGCCGGTCTGCCCGCCTCCCGCACCGTGGTACCGGCGGCCCGCGAGGGTCCGCGCCGGCAGCCGGGGGAGCGCCGCCGACCGGACGGAAACCGGCCGACAGCCGTACGCGCACCCGCTGCGCGTACCCGTGATCGATCCCCGAGCGGACCGCATCGCCCCCGAGCACCGACCGGGGCCGGGTGCGGTCCGCCGTCCTGCGTTGAACAGCCGGAGGCAACACCGTGCCCGCGCACGAACACGAAAGCGACACCACCACCGATCCCCTGGCTCGCGAACGCGCCCATCTCACCGCGTCCCGCGCCGCGCTGCGCGCCATGCGCGAGGACGCCCAGGCCCTGGACATCCGCGATGTCACCGCGAACTGGGTCAACGCGGCGGTCCTGCAGGCCCAGATCGACGAGCGCATCAAGTCGCTCGCCGACCTCGCCCACACCCCGCTCTTCTTCGGTCGCCTGGACTATCTGCACCGGGTCGGTGCCGAGCAGGCCGAGGGCGCGGAGGGAGAGCAGTTCTACATCGGGCGCCGCCATGTCCACGATGCCGACGGCGACCCGATGGTCATCGACTGGCGCGCGCCCGTCTCGCAGCCGTTCTACCGGGCGTCCAGGAAGGACCCCCAGGACGTGGGGCAGCGCCGCCGGTTCGGCTACACCGGCGGTGAGCTGACCGCGTACGAGGACGAGCACCTCACCGACCCCGCCGAGGCCGAGCAGACGAGCAAGCTCCTCCAGGCGGAGATCGAGCGGCCGCGCGTCGGTCCGATGCGGGACATCGTCGCGACCATCCAGCCGGAGCAGGACGAGATCGTCCGCAGTGAGCTCGGCGGAACGGTCTGCGTGCAGGGTGGGCCCGGAACCGGCAAGACGGCCGTGGGCCTGCACCGGGTGGCGTATCTGCTGTACGCGCACCGTGAGCGGCTGGCCCGTACCGGCACGCTGGTCATCGGGCCGAACCGGTCCTTCCTCCAGTACATCGAGCAGGTGCTGCCCGCCCTCGGTGAGCTGGCGGTGCAGCAGGCGACCGTCGACGATCTGGTGACGGCCGGGATCGAGGTGCGCGGCACGGACACGGCGGCCGCCGCCGTCGTCAAGGGCGATGCCCGGATGGCCGAGGTGCTGCGGCGGGCGATCCGTTCGCATGTGACGCCCCCGGCGGAGCCGGTCGTGGTGGTGCGCGGTTCGCGGCGCTGGCGGGTGCCCGCGTACGAGCTGGCGGAGATGGTCGACGAGCTGCTGGCCCGCGACATGCGGTACGGCTCCGCCCACGACGCGCTCCCGCAGCGCATCGCGCACGCCGTCCTGGTCCGGATGGAGGAGGCGGGCGAGGCGCCCGACGACCGGGTGCAGAACGCGGTGGCCCGCAACCCCGCCGTGAAGGCGGCCGTCAAGGCGATCTGGCCGGCCGTCGACCCGGCGAAGCTGGTGCTGCGGCTGCTGTCCGACGCGGAGTTCCTGGCCGCCCACGCGGAGGGGCTGCTCACCGAGGACGAGCAGAAGACGATCCTGTGGGCGCTGCCCGGATCCGGTAAAAGGGCTGCCCGGAGCGTGAAGTCGGCGAAGTGGTCGGCGGCGGACGCGGTGCTGATCGACGAGGCGAACGACCTGGTGGCGCGTACGCACTCGCTCGGCCATGTGGTGCTCGACGAGGCGCAGGATCTGTCCCCCATGCAGTACCGGGCGGTGGGCCGCCGCTGCACGACCGGTTCGGCGACGGTCCTCGGTGACCTCGCGCAGGGCACGACGCCGTGGTCGACGGAGAGCTGGGCACAGGCGCTGCACCATCTCGGCAAGCCGGACGCGGTGGTGGAGGAGCTGACTGCGGGCTTCCGTGTGCCGCGCGAGGTGATCGCGTACGCCTCCCGCCTGCTGCCGGTGATCTCGCCGGGCCTCGCGGCGGTGGAGTCGGTGCGTGAGTCGCCGGGTTCGCTGGAGGTGCGGGAGGTGGCCGGTCCGGCGGAGCTGGACGCGGCGGTGCTGGCGGAGTGCGAGGAGTCCCTGAAGCAGGAGGGTTCGATCGGCCTGATCGCGGCCGACGCCCGGATCCCGGCACTGGCGGAGGCCCTGGCGGCGGCGGGGCACGCATACCTCTCCCCCGGCGAGGAGACGACTGCGGAGTCCCGTCTGACCCTGGTCCCGGCGTCGCTGGCGAAGGGCCTGGAGTACGACTACGTGGTACTGGACGAGCCGGCCGCGGTGGTGGACGGCGAACCGGACGAGCGTACGGGCCTGCGCCGGCTGTACGTGGCGCTGACGCGTGCGGTGTCGGGACTGACGGTGGTGCACGCGGCGGAGTTGCCTGCGGAACTGGCACCCGTGAGCCCCGTTTCAAGCCCTTCCGCCGTTTGATCCTTCCAGCCCCTCCGGCGTTGGATCCTTCCAGCTCCTCCGGCGTTGGATCCTTCCAGCTCCTCCGGCGTTTGAGGAGCGGGGGTCCGGGGGCAGCGCCCCCGGTCACGGGAAGGGGCGGGCAGGGGACCAGGCCCGCCGCAGGCGATCCACCCCGCCCCGCCCCGCACCCACCCCCCGCCCCGCTACGCGTCGAGCACCGTCCGCCACTCCCGCACCGCCGCCGCGTCCACCGGCCCCGACCACCCACCAGGACGCGCCGCACCGCCGATGTGCACCGCGTCGATGCCCGCTCCCAGCAGCTCCGGCAGGTGTTCGAGCCGCAGCCCGCCCCCCACCAGGATCTGCGGCTCGTAACCGGGCTCGCCCTTGCGCGCCGCCTCCACCAGCAGCGTCGGGATGCCGTCGTCGACGCCCTTCGCGGAACCGGCGGTGAGGTACGTGTCCAGGCCGGGCAGGTCCGCCAGCTGCTTGCGCAGGGCGTCCCGGTCCGCGGCCCGGTCGATCGCGCGGTGGAAGGTCCAGCGGCAGCCGTCCAGCTCGGCGACGAGCCGTTCGACGGCGACCAGGTCCGGGTGACCCTCGGCGTCCAGGAAACCGAGCACGAATTCCTCGGCGCCCGCCGCGCGCAGCTCGCGCGCCTTCGCCACCAGCACCTCGATGTCACCGGCCGCGAAGCCGTCCGCCACCCTGAGCATCACCCGCAGCGGAATGTCCACCGCCGCCCGGATCTCCGCGAAGGTCGCACAGGACGGGGTCAGGCCGTCCGCCGCCATGTCGGTGACCAGCTCAAGCCGGTCCGCACCACCCGCCTGGGCGGCGACCGCGTCCTCCGCGTCGAGAGCGATCACCTCCAGGACTGCACGGTTGCTCATGGGCCCCATCCTCCAGGAAGCATCAATAGGTCTAGTCCAATGGCCAGCCTACGGGTCAGTACGCCGAGGGCGCAGCCTCAACGCCAGGCGAAGATACGTGAGGTCAGCCGCACATCGGGCGATCGAACGATCACGACCCACCCCCGGAGGCACACCCACCCCTTGCGCTTTATAGGGGAGGGGGGTATACCTGAATCAGCAATACATACCCCCCAGGGGTATCAACGTCACCGCCAGGGAGGACATCGTGTCCGCGCACACCGCCACAACCGGCACCGGCACCGCCGCAGAGGTCGAGCTCGCGATCGGCGGCATGACCTGCGCCTCCTGCGCGGCCCGCATCGAGAAGAAGCTCAACCGGATGGACGGTGTCGAGGCCACCGTCAATTACGCCACCGAGAAGGCCAAGGTCAGCTACCGGGGCGAGGACATCTCCGTACAGGACCTGATCGCCACCGTCGAGAAGACCGGCTACACGGCGCACGAGCCCGCTCCCCCGGCGCGTACCGCCGAGGAGGGCGCCGCCCCCCAGGCCGCCGAGGCCGACGAGCTGCGGCCCCTGCGGCAGCGGCTGCTGACCGCCGTCGCGCTCGCCGTGCCGGTGATCGCGATGTCGATGATCCCGGCGCTCCAGTTCGACTACTGGCAGTGGCTCTCGCTGACGCTGACGGCCCCGGTCGTCACGTACGCCGCCTGGCCGTTCCACAAGGCCGCGTTCACCAATGCCCGGCACGGCGCGGCGACGATGGACACGCTGATCTCGGTCGGCACCACGGCCGCGTTCCTCTGGTCGCTGTGGGCGCTGTTCTTCGGCACGGCGGGCATGGTCGGCATGACGCACCCGTTCGAGCTGACCATCGGACGGAGCGACGGCGCGGGCAACATCTACCTGGAGGCCGCCGCCGGAGTCACCGCGTTCATCCTGGCCGGCCGCTACTTCGAGGCCCGGTCCAAGCGGAAGGCGGGCGCGGCCCTCAAGGCGCTGCTCGAACTCGGCGCCAAGGAAGTGACCGTGCTGCGCGACGGCCGTGAGGTGACCGTGCCGACCGCGGAACTCCAGGTCGGGGACCGGTTCCTGGTCCGCCCCGGCGAGAAGATCGCCACCGACGGGACCGTCGTCGAGGGTGCCTCGGCCGTGGACGCGTCGATGCTCACCGGTGAGTCCGTTCCCGTGGAGGTCGGCGTCGGCGACTCCGTCACCGGGGCCACGCTCAACGCGGGCGGCCGGCTCGTCGTCGAGGCCACCCGGATCGGCGCCGACACCCAGCTCGCCCGGATGGCGAAGCTCGTCGAGGACGCCCAGAACGGCAAGGCGGCGGCCCAGCGCCTCGCGGACCGGATCTCCGCCGTCTTCGTACCCGTCGTCATCGCCCTGGCGCTCGGCACGCTCGGCTTCTGGCTCGGCAACGGCGGGGGCCTGACCGCCGCGTTCACCGCGGCCGTGGCCGTACTGATCATCGCCTGCCCGTGCGCCCTGGGCCTGGCCACCCCGACCGCCCTCATGGTCGGCACCGGACGCGGAGCCCAGCTCGGCATCCTGATCAAGGGACCCGAGGTCCTGGAGACCACCCGCCGCGTCGACACGATCGTCCTCGACAAGACCGGCACCGTCACCACCGGCCGCATGACCCTCCTCGACGTCCACACCGCCGACAACACCACCGAAACCGACGTACTGCGCCTCGCGGGCGCCCTGGAACACGCCTCCGAACACCCCATCGCCCAGGCCGTCGCCGCCGGAGCCGCCGAACGCACCGGCACCACCCTCCCCACCCCCGAGGACTTCGCCAACATCGCCGGCCTCGGCGTCCAGGGCGTCGTCGAGGGCCACGCCGTCCTCGTCGGCCGCGAACAGCTGCTCGCCGAGTGGGAGATCCACCTCCCCGTGGAGCTGGCCCGGCGCAAGGCCGAGGCGGAGGCCGCGGGCCGGACCGCCATCGCGGTGGCCTGGGACGGCGAGGCGCGGGCGGTGCTCGAGGTCGCCGACGCGGTGAAGGACACCAGCGCGGAGGCCATCGAGCGGCTGCGGGCCCTGGGGCTCACCCCGATCCTGCTCACCGGCGACAACCGGGCGGTGGCCGAGTCGGTCGCGGCCGAGGTCGGGATCGAGAAGGTGTACGCGGAGGTCATGCCGGAGGACAAGGTCGACGTCGTCAAGAAGCTCCAGGCCGAGGGCCGTTCGGTGGCCATGGTCGGTGACGGGGTCAATGACGCGGCCGCCCTCGCCCAGGCCGATCTGGGCCTGGCGATGGGGACCGGCACGGACGCCGCGATCGAGGCCGGCGACCTGACGCTGGTCCGCGGCGACCTGCGGGCCGCGGCGGACGCGATCCGGCTGTCGCGCAAGACCCTCGGCACCATCCGTACGAACCTGTTCTGGGCCTTCGCCTACAACGTGGGCGCGCTGCCGCTCGCCGCGGCCGGGCTGCTCAACCCGATGATCGCGGGCGCCGCGATGGCGTTCTCGTCGGTCTTCGTGGTCGGCAACTCGCTGCGGCTGCGGGGATTCAGGGCGGCGGCGTAGGCAGCGGCGTAGGCGACCGCGCACCTCGACTCGATCTGCCAGGAGACCAACGGGCCTCCTGGCAGATCGCGTTGTCAGTGGCGGTGCTTAGGCTTTTCGGTATGACGAGCTGGATGCACGATTCGTTTCCCGGCCATGAGGTGAACATCGTCTTCGCCCGCGGTCTGCCGCTCGACGCGCTCATCGCGGGCCTGCGCGAGCTGCGGCGCGAGCCGCTCGCGCACGGCGAGGCGGGCGGATGGGCATGGGCGGTGCACGACATGCTCAACGACGAGATCGAGGACTACGACAACGTCGACTACCGGCACATCTGCCCGCAGGGCACGGAGCTCGTGGTGTTCGAGACCGAGCCGTGCAGCGCCAAGGCGCACGGCCCCAACTTCGAATACATCCGCGACGGCCGCCTGATCCTCCGCTTCAGTTTCGAGGACGTCGGGCAGCGGGTCGGCGAGAATCCCGACCACCTGTCCGCCGAGCTGCTCGCCGCCGGGCTCATAGGCCCCGACGCGCAGTGCGCGGCCGCGGACACGGACGACGGCCACGACTGCTTCGATCACCACTACGACGACGAGGACCGGCTCGTGCGGGCGATCGCGGGCTTCTTCGCCCTTCCCTCGCCCCCTCTCTCCCGGGAAGTGGTGCGGGAGGTGAGCGGCCCGATCACCCCCGCCACCTTCGTCACCTACGCCCGGGGCCTGGACCTGCCCACGCTGGCCGAGGTCTTCGCCGAGGCGGGGTATCCCGCCCGCACGAAGGGCGAATCGGCCGGCTGGTCCTGGGTGACGCACGCCGCGGCGGACCTGCCGGGGCAGGGGGTGGCGGAGACGGCGAGCCGCATCACCGGCTTCCGCTACGAGGAGCGCTTCGGCGGGCCCGGCCGGGTGGAGACGGTGTTCCTGGCCACCACGCCCGCGTGCGAGTGCCCGCACGGGCAGAACTACATGGTTCCGCACTGCCCCGAGCACCCCTTCCAGTTCATGCACTGCCGGGGCGGGTTCGAGAAGTCGTACTTCAACGTCGGCCGGCGCCGCGAGTCGCGGCGCCACGGCGACCTGCTGATAAGGGAGTTGCTGGACGCCGGGATAGTCGGCCGGCAGACCTCGGCGTACGACGACGACCCCGGTTTCAACGCCGACGGTGCCGTGACCATGCGGATCATCAAGGACCACTTCGGGCTGCCCGCCCCGTCGTGACGGCTGCGGCCGTTCCGGGTCGCACACGGACGCGCCGGAGCGAGCGGATCACCTCCCGGCGGGCACGCGGCGTGTCGGCCGGGCGCGCACGCTCGACGCCCGGAGGACCGAGCAGGACGATCGACATGGCTGAGACGGCCGAGATGACCGAGACGGCTGGCATCGCCGACCGCGAGGGCTCGTCGCGGAGCTCCGAGGCCGTCCGGTCCCGGGCTAGGGTCGTCCCATGACCGACAGCTCGCGTGCGAACGGTGCCCCCGGGGCGGACCGTACCGACGACTCCCTCCGTGAGCGCTGGCAGGAGGCGCTCACCCGCGCCCGGGGCGGTGCCCCCGAGCCCGACCCGCTGCCGTACGCCGACAACCTCCTGGCGCGCTGGGCGGAGCCGCAGCGGCGGTACCACACCACCGCGCATCTGGTCGCGGTGCTCGATCACATCGACACGCTCGCCGGGTACGCGGCGGATCCGGACGCGGTACGCCTCGCCGCCTGGTTCCACGACGCGGTGTACCGGCCCGACCGGTCCGAGAACGAGGAGCGCAGCGCGGCGCTGGCCGAGCGCGCCCTCCCGGAGGCCGGGGTGCCGGACGGGGCCACGGCCGAGGTGGCCCGCCTCGTGCGGCTCACCGTCACCCACGACCCGGCGGACGGCGACAGCGACGGCGAGGTGCTCTGCGACGCGGATCTGGCCATCCTCGCGGCGGCCCCGAGCCAGTACGCGGCGTACGCGGCGCAGGTGCGCGAGGAGTACGGCTTCGTGCCCGACGACGCGTTCCGCGAGGGGCGGGTGACGGTGCTGCGCCAGCTGCTCGGGCTGCCCCGGCTGTTCCGCACGCCGTACGGGGCGGAGCACTGGGAGCCGCGGGCCCGGCAGAACCTGATGACCGAATTGGAGCTGCTCAGCCACTGAGACCGGCCCGGGACAGGCCCTGGCGTGCGGCAGCGGGGAATGTACGGGGCTCGATCACTGTTGGCAGCTGTCATGCCCGACTCTGCCGCTCGCCGCTCTCGCATGCCCCTGGCCGTGTACATCCTGGGTCTCTCGGTCTTCGCCCTGGGAACCAGCGAGTTCATGCTCTCCGGGCTGCTGCCGCCCATCGCCGACGACATGAACGTGTCGATACCCCGCGCCGGACTCCTCATATCCGCCTTCGCGATCGGCATGGTGATCGGCGCCCCGCTGCTCGCCGTGGCCACGCTCCGGCTGCCCCGCCGCACCACTCTGATCGCCCTGATCTCTGTCTTCGGTCTCGGTCAGGTGGCGGGCGCGCTGGCTCCGACGTACGAGGTGCTCTTCGCGTCCCGAGTGGTGAGCGCGTTCGCCTGCGCCGGGTTCTGGGCGGTGGGGGCGGCCGTCGCCATCGCGATGGTGCCGGTGAACTCGCGGGCCCGTGCGATGGCCGTGATGATCGGCGGTCTGTCGATCGCCAATGTGCTGGGCGTGCCGCTGGGCGCGTTCCTCGGTGAGAACCTCGGCTGGCGGTCGGCGTTCTGGGCCGTGGGCGCGGCGTCCGCCGTGGCGCTGGTCGGGGTGGCGACGCTGATCCCGCGTATCCCGCTGCCGGAGCAGAAGCCTCGGCTCAAGCAGGAGATGAGCATCTACCGGGACCGCCAGGTGTGGCTGTCGATCGTGATCACGGCACTCGCCGCGGGCGGGGTGTTCTGCGCGTTCAGCTATCTGGCCCCGCTGCTGACGGATGTCGCCGGGCTGGACTCGGGCTGGGTACCGACGGTGCTCGCGCTGTTCGGGATCGGGGCGCTGGTCGGTACGACGATCGGCGGCCGGGTCGCGGACGCGCACCTCTTCGGGGTGCTGATGAGCGGTATCGCGGCCTCGACGGTCTTCCTCGCCGCGCTGGCCCTGTTCGCGTCGAACCAGGTCGCTGCGATCGGGCTGTCCTTCCTGCTGGGCCTGTCTGCGTTCTACACGGCCCCGGCGCTGAACGCCCGGATGTTCAATGTCGCGGGCGCCGCCCCGACGCTGGCGGGCGCGACCACCACGGCCGCGTTCAACCTGGGCAACACCGGCGGCCCCTGGCTGGGCGGCACGGTGATCGACGCGGACTTCGGTTTCGCGGCGACCGCCTGGGCCGGGGCGGCGATGACGGTACTGGCACTGGTGGCCGTGGGGTTCTCGCTGCGGCTGCAGCGCGGCCGGGCCACCTCGTCCCGGCTGGTGGCGGGCGCCCCGGCCGCCGCGTCGCGGGACGCGGCTGAGGCGTGCGCGCCCTCGACGACCGCCTGAGAGGCTGCCGGGTGACCTCGGGCCCGCCCCGGTCGGAGGTCACCCGACAGGCTCCGAGCGTTCTCGGCCCGGTGCGGGCCGCCCCTTGGGCCGCCGCAGCCCCGCCTCGGTGATCCGGCGGACGAGCTCCTTCGAGCCGATCTGCCGGGCCCCGGCCCGCACCGCGTCCCCGTACCGCGTCTCCGGTACGTCGTAGTGGTCCCGCTCGAAGGCGCGCGGCGGGCAGCCGATGGATGTCGCGAAGGCGTGCAGTTCCTCGAAGGAAACATCGCTGACCAGGTGCGACCAGAGCCGCCCGTGCCCCGGCCAGTCGGGCGGGTCGATGTAGACGGTCACCGCCGCAGTATCCCGTTCAGCGAGCCGACCGGCGCCACGGCCACCGCGGCCTTGGTGCACACCCAGTGCGGGTCGGGGCCCAGCTCGGGTTCGACGTCGAGGGCGTGCGGGTCGCCGGCGTCACAGACCGGGCAGAGCGGCCACCGCCCGTACTGTTCGAGCAGCGCGTCCTGCACGTCCTGGGCGACGAGGCCCACCACGAACGCGGCACCGTCGGGCCACTGCTCGACCCACCAGCGGCGGTGCGTCACCGCGTCCTCGACCAGCGAGACGATCCCGGCCTCGGCGACGTCACCTGCGGCGAGATCGGCCATGACCAGCGCACGGGCCGTATGCAGCGCCTGTTCCAAGGGGTTCATCTCCATGGGCCCATTGTCACCTGCCCGCGAATCCGCCTCGCGCGCCCGCCATCACCGTTTCCGCGCTGTCGGAGGGAGTGGCCGCGGACCGGTGAAGACGGGACGAAGGGGGGTTGACGCCCAACCCGGTTGAAAATATCTTTCAAAGGTGACCCATGACCTGAAGGAAAGTTTCAGCGCTGACTCCCCGCCCGCCCCGGCGGCCCTCGCGGCCAAGGTTCGTACGCTCGCGCCGTCCATGACCCGTTCCATGCAGCGTGTCGCCGAGGCCGTCGCCGGTGACCCGGCCGGCTGCGCAGCCCTCACGGTCACCGGTCTCGCCGAGCTCACCGGCACCAGCGAGGCGACCGTGGTCCGCACCGCCCGCCTGCTGGGCTACCCCGGCTATCGCGATCTGCGCCTGGCCCTCGCCGGGCTCGCCGCGCACCAGCAGTCCGGCCGGGCCCCTTCCGTCACGGCCGACATAGCGGTCGACGACCCGATCGCCGACGTGGTCGCCAAGCTGGCCTACGACGAGCAGCAGACCCTCGCCGACACGGCCGCCGGGCTCGACACCGTCCAGCTCGGTGCCGCCGTGGCCGCCGCCGCCACCGCCCGGCGCATCGACATCTACGGCGTGGGCGCCTCCTCCCTCGTCGGCCAGGACCTCGCGCAGAAGCTGGCCCGCATCGGCCTGATCGCGCACTCCCACACGGACCCGCACCTCGCGGTGACCAACGCCGTGCAGCTCCGCCCCGGCGACGTCGCCATCGCAATCACGCACTCCGGCTCCACGGTCGACGTGATCGAGCCACTGCGGGTCGCCTTCGACCGCGGCGCGACGACCATCGCGATCACCGGCCGCCCCGACGGCCCGGTCACGCAGTACGCCGACCACGTACTGACCACGTCCACCGCCCGGGAGAGCGAGCTGCGGCCCGCCGCCATGTCGAGCCGCACGAGCCAGCTCCTCGTCGTCGACTGCCTGTTCATAGGCGTCGCGCAGCGTACGTACGAGACGGCCGCACCGGCCCTCGCCGCCTCCTACGAAGCGCTCGCCCACCGCCACACCCCACGCCCGCGCTGACCGGCCCGGCACCCGCAACCCCCCGCACCCGCTGAACCGCACGAGACCGAGAAAGCAGAGCCGCTCTCCATGACCTCCACCACCGACGCCGACCCCACCGCCTCCGACGGCTACGGGGAGCTGCGCGCCCAGCTCGCGACGCTCACCACCGAGGCGTTCCGTCCCGAGCTCGCCGAGATCGACCGCCTCGACACGCTCGAGATCGCCCGCATCATGAACGGCGAGGACCAGTCCGTCCCGGCCGCCGTCGGCGCCCGGCTGCCCGAGATAGCCGCCGCCATCGACGGCACGGCGGAGCGCATGGCGCGCGGCGGCCGGCTGATCTACGCGGGCGCGGGCACCGCCGGCCGGCTCGGCGTGCTCGACGCCAGCGAGTGCCCGCCCACCTTCAACACCGACCCCTCCGAGGTCATCGGCCTGATCGCGGGCGGTCCGACCGCCATGGTCAAGGCCGTCGAGGGCGCCGAGGACAGCAAGGAGCTGGCCGCCGCCGACCTCGACGCGCTGGACCTCACCGCCGACGACACCGTGGTCGGCATCTCCGCCTCCGGCCGCACGCCGTACGCGATCGGGGCTGTCGAGCACGCCCGCGGCAAGGGCGCGCTGACCATCGGTCTTTCCTGCAACGCGGACTCCGCGCTGGGCGCCGCGGCGGAGCACGGCATCGAGGTCGTCGTCGGCCCGGAGCTGCTCACGGGCTCCACCCGGCTCAAGGCGGGCACGGCCCAGAAGCTCGTCCTCAACCTGCTCTCGACGATCACGATGATCCGGCTCGGCAAGACGTACGGGAATCTGATGGTCGACGTCCGCGCTTCCAACGAGAAGCTGCGCGCCCGCTCCCGCCGGATCGTCTCGCTCGCCACCGGCGCCTCCGACGAGGAGATCGAGGCCGCCCTCGCCGCGACCGACGGGGAGGTGAAGAACGCCATTCTGACCATCCTCGGCCAGGTGGACGGCCCCGCCGCCGAAGACCTCCTGACCGCGTCCGGCGGCCACCTCCGCGCCGCCCTCGCCGCCGCCCCCCGCACCACCTGAACCACCCGCTCCGCCCCCGCACCCCCGCACAGCAAGGCACCACGCACCATGGCAACAGAAGACAAGAACCGCGCCACCGCCGCCGCGATCCTTCCGCTCGTCGGTGGCGCCGCGAACGTCAGCACCGTCGCCCACTGCATGACCCGGCTCCGGCTGGGTCTGCACGACCGCTCGCTCGTCGACGACGAGGCCCTGAAGGCGGTCCCCGCCGTCATGGGCGTGGTCGAGGACGACACGTACCAGATCGTCCTCGGCCCGGGGACCGTCGCCCGGGTCACGCCGGAGTTCGAGCAGTTGGTGGAGGAGGGCCGGGCAGCAACCCCCGCACCGGCCCCCGTCTCCGCCTCCACCTCCGCCTCGGCGGACGAACTGGCCTCCCAGGGTGCCGCGATGAAGGCGGCCCGGAAGGCGAGGAACGCCACCCCGTTCAAGCTGTTCCTGCGCCGGATCGCGAACATCTTCGTCCCGCTGATCCCGGCGCTCATCGGCTGCGGCATCATCGCCGGCCTCAACGGCCTGCTGGTGAACCTGGGCTGGCTGACCTCGGTCACCCCCGCCCTCGCCGCGATGGCGTCCGGCTTCATGGCGCTGATCGCCGTCTTCGTCGGCTACAACACGGCGAAGGAGTTCGGCGGTACGCCGATCCTGGGCGGTGCGGTCGCCGCGATCATCGTCTTCCCGGGCGTCGCGAACATCGAGGCGTTCGGCCAGAAGCTCTCCCCCGGACAGGGCGGTGTGCTGGGCGCGCTCGGTGCGGCGGTGCTCGCGGTGTACGTGGAGAAGTGGTGCCGCCGCTGGGTGCCCGAGGCACTGGACGTACTGGTCACCCCGACCCTCACGGTCCTGGTCTCCGGCCTGGTGACGATCTTCGGCCTGATGTACGTGGCCGGTGAGGTCTCCACCGCCATCGGTACGTTCGCCGACTGGCTGCTCTCCAACGGCGGCGCGGGTGCGGGCTTCGTGCTCGGCGGTCTCTTCCTGCCCCTGGTGATGCTGGGCCTGCACCAGGCGCTCATCCCGATCCACACCACCCTCATCGAGCAGCAGGGCTACACCGTGCTGCTCCCGATCCTCGCGATGGCGGGCGCCGGCCAGGTCGGCGCGGCCGCGGCGGTCTACTTCCGCCTCCCGCGCAACGAGTCGATCCGCCGCACCATCAAGTCCGCCCTCCCGGCCGGTCTGCTGGGCGTCGGCGAGCCCCTGATCTACGGCGTCAGCCTCCCGCTCGGCCGCCCGTTCATCACGGCGTGCGTGGGCGGCGCGTTCGGCGGCGGCTTCATCGGCCTGTTCAACCAGCTCGGCGACAAGGTCGGCTCCACGGCCATCGGCCCGTCCGGCTGGGCCCTGTTCCCCCTGCTCGACGGCAACCACGGCCTGGGCACCACGGCCGCGATCTACGGGGGCGGCCTGCTGGTCGGCTACCTCGCCGGGTTCCTCGCGACGTACTTCTTCGGCTTCAGCAAGGACCTGCTGGCGGAGTTCAACGTCCCGCAGGAACCGGCCGAATCCACGGTCGCGGCAACGGGCGGCCCGGCGTCACCCGACACCCCCGCGAAGGAACCGGCCGGGGTCTGACCCGGCACGCGGACATGACCGAGGGCGGCACCCGACCCGGGTGTCGCCCTCATCCGTGTCCGCTCAGACCGCTCAGACCGGGAACTCATCCGTGAGCAGCGTCGTACCGAACGGCTCGGGCAGGCTGAGCGGCTTTCCGAACGGCACCGGGTCGGAGTGCTTGTACGTCCCGTCCTCATTGGGCTCCGTGAACAGCGTGGCCATCGCCCCGCGCGTGTCGAACCGGTCGATCAGCAGATACATCGGCACGCCCGCGCGGGCATAGGCGCGGTACTTCTTCGTCCGGTCGTCCCGGGCATTGCCCTTCGAGGTGACCTCGACGATGAGCAGCGCGTCCGCCGCGTCCATGGGGCCGCTGGCCTCCGAATCGGCGGCCATGACCAGCTCGCGCTCCATGACGACCAGGTCGGGGACGTAGAGCTTGTCGAGAGGCACGACATGCACACCGAGGGTCTGGTAGACGCCCACCCCTGCAGGGCGTACCCGGTACAGACAGTCCTGCACCAACTCAGCGATGCCGTTGTGATGCGCATGAGGCGGCGGTACCAAGACGATCTGCCCTTCGTCGATCTCGGCGCGCCACCCCTCGGGCACGTCCAGTTCACGCCACGTCTGCAGCAGGTAATCCCACGGGCGGCTCTCGGAGGCCTGGTCGTTCTCGACCATCGCGGCAGTCATCGCGGGTCCCTTCTCCTGTGGCCTGTCAGAGGAGCGTAGATCGACGGTTCCGCGGCAGTTCGCCGCTCCCACCAGCGTCCCACGATCGTGTGAGAAAGGCAGCGACCCTCCGCCGACGGCCAGCCTCATCGCCCCGATCGAAGGGCGGCACCCGACCAGGGTGTCGCCCTTCCCTGTATCCATATATCCATCGCCGAATCACCCCCGGCGCAGCGACGCCTTCACGGCAGTCTCCCCTCCCTGTTGACCTCCCGGACCCGGGCCCGCAACACCTCCCCCAGCGGTGCCGGGCGCACCGACTCCGGCGGGCAGTCCCACTCCGCCCCACCGCCCGGCGCCCGCAGTTGTACGTACGGCCCGACGCGTCCCATCACGCGCCCCACCCGCCCGTCCCGGGTGTCCACCGCGAACGAACCCGGCTCCGGCGCGCACGACTCACGCGCTTCACCGTTCATGGCCGGCCAGTCCCTGCGCCTCCAGCACCACACTCAGCCGCAGCACCGTGTCGAGATTGCACCGGCCGAGGTCCACCAGCGGCGACATCGGGTCGCTCCCCGCACATGACACCGGGTCGATCCGCAGCGATGGCAGCGTGATCCCGACACCCGAGAACCCCTCCTTCAGCCGCGCCACCGCGTCCTCCGCTGCCCGCACTCTGCCCTCCGCCGTCCTGCGCCGTTCCTTGATCGTCATGATCCATTCCTTTCCACGCTGAGTAATGACAATGCATACCCAGCGTGTCCAACGCGTCGCTAACCTGGAAGAGGCGCAGAACCAACAACCGCACATGTGTCACAGGGAGTTGTCATGCCGGGGCCCAAGCTCGATCCCTCCTCCTCTCCACGCGCCCTGCTCGGTGCGGAACTCCGCCACCGGAGGGAGGGCGCGGGCCTATCGCAGGACGAGCTGGGCCAGCCGCTGTTCGTGAGCGGATCATTCATCGGACAACTGGAGTCCGGTACACGCCGGATGCAGTTGGACCAGGCCCAGAAGATGGACGAGATCCTGAAGGCGGACGGGTTCTTCGTGCGGAACTGCGCGGCCCTGAAGAAGTCGAAGTACCCGAATCACTTCGCCGAAGCCGCAGAGGCTGAGCTCCTGGCCAAGACGATCAAGCAGTACGCTCCCCAGCTCATTCCAGGGTTGCTCCAGACCGAGGCGTACGCGCGAGCAGTGTTCTGGGCATACCAGCCGACAGCCACGGAAGACGTCATCGAGGAACTGCTCTCGGCACGGCTCGAACGCGCGCAGCTCCTGAGCGATCCAACAACTCCGTTCGTCCGGGTTGTGCTTGACGAGGCCGTACTGCGCAGAAGGGTCGGCGGAACTGCGGTCATGAGCGAGGCTCTTCGCCACGTGGCGAAGCTGGCACGCGAACGCCGGATCATCGTGCAGGTGCTGCCGGACAGCGCGGGCGCCCACGCGGCCATGAGCGGCCTCGTGAAGCTGATGTCGTTCTCCGCCGCTCCCACGCTCGCCTACTTCGAAGTGCTGGGAAGCGGGCGCTTGGAGGACGATCCGGCAACGGTCGCTCGCTGCGTGCTGTCGTACGATCTCGCCGCAGCCAGTGCCTTGTCACCAGAGGCTTCCCTGGCGCTCATCGAGTCAATGGCAGAGGACTACGCCCATGAAACTCAACAGCCCTGACCTCGACTTGTCCACCGCGACTTGGCGCAAGTCCACGTACAGCGACGGCAGCGGCGGCGACTGCCTCGAAGTCGCCGACGGTCACCCCGGCATCGTCCCCGTCCGCGACTCCAAGGTGGCCGAGGGCCCGACGCTCGTGTTCCGGGCCGCTGCCTGGACGTCGTTCGTCTCGGACCTCAAGAACGACTAGCCTCCGCACCCGCCTTCCGAGCCGTGGCGGCGATGCCCTGGAGCGCCGCCACGTGCAGGGCCAGGGCCTGCCGCCCAGCGGGGGTGAGTGACAGCCAGGTCCGGGGACGCTTGCCGACGTAGCCCTTGCGGACGGCGAGGTATCCGATCGCCTCCAGGGCGGAGGCGATCTTGCTGAGCATCGAGTCGGACACCTGGCAGCTGCCGCGCACGGTGGCGAACTCGGCCTCGTCGCACGCCGAGAGGAAGGCGACGACCGTCAGCCGGGTGGGGTGGTTGATCGCCGCGTCGATCGCGGGCTCGCCCGGCTCGGAGGCGGCGGTCATCCGGCCACCTGGAGCTTCTGCCTGATCGACGCGTTCCGTGCGACGAACACCGCCCAGGCGCCCAGCCCCAGGACGGCGAACATCGCGATCTTGCCGACTGCCTGATCGGCACCGAACTGCCGGCACAGCCCGTACGCCGCGCCGCCCGCGGCGAGAAGGATCAGGAGCGGGACCCCGGCCCTGCGCAGGCGCGCGGACCAGGGCAGCGTCACCATCACTCCCGACCTGCGCCTGACAACATTGACGAGCGCCACCAGCACGGCCAGGCCCGCGAACGCGACCAGCAGGGACAGGGGCACCGCCCATCCGCCCCGCCCCTGGGCCCAGGCGTCGACGAGGGCGGGAACGATCAGAGCCACGGCCGCCGCGGGGCCGTACCACGCGGGAGTCAGCCCGGCCGTGAGGCGGGCCCGCTCCCTGGACGCCTCGATGCCCTGCAGAGCTTCGGCTGCCAAGTCGGCGTTCATGTGTGTTCCTCCCGGGATGCCCATCACTTCACCGCTACGTCTGCGGCCCGCCTGCTCATTCTGACATTTACTTTCCTAGCAGGAAAGTACTTTCCTCTCGCCCTTCCACCCTGCCACCCGATCGTGTAGACGTTTCAGGCCATATATGCGGTTTGAGTGAGGAACGGCCCCGCCGAACGCGATCATTCGGCGGTGAACTCAACATTCCGGACGGCTCACCGTCCCAAGTCACTGCGTGCGGCCGGGTTCGGCGCACTCGCCGTACTGACCCTGCTTCCGGCGATCCCGGCCGCCGCCTCCACCGCGAAGGACCCGTCGCCGCGGCCCGCAGCGCAGGCGCTGCACCGCCCCACGACCCAGGCCGAGGCCAGGACCTCCGCGCGCCTCGCCTCGTTGCAGGGCAGGCCGGAGAGGCTGAAGGCGTTCTTCAAGGCCCTGCCCAAGGGGGGTGACCTCCACAACCACCTGTCGGGTGCGGTCACCACCGAGTACCTGATCCAGCTCGCGAGCGAGGCCGGGCTGTGCATCGACGCGACGGACACGGCCGTGGCGCCGCCGTGCGGTCCCGGCAAGAGGCCGGCCGCCGACGCACAGCACGACGCCGCGTTCCG
Source organism: Streptomyces sp. NBC_00012 (assembly GCF_045040875.1). Taxonomy (NCBI): domain Bacteria; kingdom Bacillati; phylum Actinomycetota; class Actinomycetes; order Kitasatosporales; family Streptomycetaceae; genus Streptomyces; species Streptomyces sp. NBC_00012. Next base: position 3,951,074 of record NZ_CP108309.1, read on the forward strand.
GCAGCGGATCATCCGGGCCTGGTCCATGCAGGACTTCCCGGTCGACCAGTCCGGGCACGACCACTTCTTCGACACGTTCGGCAAGTTCGGGATGGCCACCTGGTACACCCGCGGCAAGATGCTCGCGAATGTGGCCAACACCGTGGTCGAGCAGAACCAGTTCTACTTGGAGACCCTGGTCACCCCCGCTTCGGACGCCAGCAGGGCGCTCGCCGACAAGGTGGGCTACGACGCCGACCTGGCCGCCCTCCACGCCAAGCTCGTGGCCGGTGGCCAGCTCGACCGGGTGGTGGACGAGGCGGTCCAGGAGGCCGACGACACCGACGTGCAGTTCCGCGAGGCCGCGCACTGCGACACGCCCCGCCCCGACCCGGGCTGCAAGCTCCCCGTCAGGTGGATCTCCCAGGTGTCCCGGGGCAGCTCCCCGGTACGGGTGTTCACACAGATGGCGGTCGGCATGCGACTGGCCGAGCGCGACCCGAGGTTCCTCGCGGTCAACCTCGTACAGCCGGAGGACGGCGAGAGTGCGCTGGCCAACTACAGCCTCCAGATGCGGATGCTGAAGTACCTGCGCGGCCAGTACCCCGACTCCCATCTCACCCTGCACGCCGGTGAACTGGCCCCCGGCCTGGTCAAGCCCGAGGACCTCACCTTCCACATCCGTGAAGCGGTGCTCGTGGCCGGGGCCGAGCGCATCGGCCACGGCGTGGACCTGGTCCACGAGGACGACTGGCGGCAGCTGGCCCGCACGATGGCGCGGCGCGACGTGGCCGTCGAGGTGCCGTTCTCCAGCAACAAGCAGATCCTCGGCATCGCGGGCGACGACCACCCGTTCAACGCCTACCGCCGCTACGGCGTCCCGATCGTCCTGGCCACCGACGACCCGGGCGTCTCCCGGATCGACATCAGCCACGAGTACCAGTACGCGGCCAAGACGTACGGCCTCGGCTACGTCGAGCTGAAGGACCTGGCCCGCGCCTCGCTGGAGTACGCGTTCCGCGAGGGCCGCAGCCTGTGGGCCACCGGCTCCGCCCCGTCCGGCTACCGCCCGGTCTCCGCCTGCCAGGGCAACCGGCCGGGCAGCGACCGCCCGAGCTCGCGCTGCGCCCGCTACCTCGCCGACAACCCGAAGGCGGCGACCGAGTGGCGCCAGGAGGCGGCCTTCGCCGTCTTCGAGCGCGACAACCGCTGACCCCGAGCGCCCCGGGCCGGGTGGCCGGGCACGGGGCTTGAGCCCGGGGCCCGGCCACACACCTAGTACGGGCGCTAATCGCCGTGGTCCTCCGGCGCCGCCCACAGATGGCCGAGCGTCCCGAGGACCAGACGGCAGACGTCGTCCGGATCGGCCCCGGCCAGGGGCTCCCGGGCGACGACCGTCCGCATCAGGCCGATCCCCAGCAGCCAGGCCATGGCGAGATCCGCACGCAGCGCGCCGTCCTCGGCCCCGGACAGCCCGGCCAACGCGCTCTGGTACGCCTCGCCCAGCTCCCGCAGGGTTCCGGCCGCCTCGTCGCCCCGCCCGACCGACCGCAGATAGACCTCCAGGGAACGGTCCTCCGGCCCCTCCGCGCTCCGGGTCAGCATCGCGCGCAGGGCGGTCTCGAACAGCTCCTCCGGCGGCGTCGCCCGCAGCTGCTCCAGCCCGCCGAGCGCGACGACCTCCGTCAGCAGCCCCCGCTTCGAGCCGAAGTACCTGAACAACAGGGCCTGGTTGACCCCGGCCCGCGCCGCTATCTCCCGGACCGTCGCCCCCTCGTAGCCACGCTCCGCGAACAGGTCCCGGGCCGCCTCCAGCAAGCGGCGACGGGTGGCCGCGGCGTCCCTGCGGCGCTCTTCGGGCTGCGGGGCGGAAGCGGTCTCCATGGCGGCTTTCCTCTCGAACGGCCCGTCAGGATAACGGCCGTAAAGCGTCGTTGACTGCCCGGGAAGGCCGCTCCTACCGTTGTAAGCAGCTGCTTACATCTGGGAGGCCGCAGTGACCACAGCAGATGCCGCACCCCTCGCCTACCCCTTCAACACCCCCGACGGGCTCCAGCTGGCCGAGGCCTACGAGCACGTACGCGAACGGCCGGGGCTCTTACGGGTCCAGATGCCGTACGGCGAACCGGCCTGGCTCGTCACCCGCTACGCCGACGCCCGGCTCGTCCTCGGCGACCAGCGCTTCAGCCGCGCCGCTGCCGCCTCGCACGACGAGCCCCGGCAGTCCGAGGGGCAGCGCGACGGGGGCATCCTCGGCATGGACCCGCCGGACCACACCCGGCTGCGCTCCCTGGTCGCCAAGGCGTTCACCGTCCGCCAGGTCGAGAAGCTGCGCCCCCAGGTCCGGGAGCTGACCGCCGGTCTGCTCGACGAGCTGGAAACCGCGGGGCCGCCCGCCGACCTGGTCGACCTGTTCGCACTGCCGCTGCCGGTCGCCGTGATCTGCCGGATGCTGGGCGTGCCCACCGAGGACCGGCCGCGCTTCCGGGTGTGGAGCGACGACGCGCTGTCGACCAGCTCCCTCACCGCCAAGGAGTTCGACGCGAGCCGCGAGGAACTGCGCGCCTACATGGCCGGGTTGATCGACCAGCACCGCCGCGCACCACAGGACGACCTGATGACGGCGCTCATCGAGGCCCGCGACGGCGGCGACCGGCTCTCCGAGCTCGAACTCGTCGATCTGTGCGTGGGCATCCTGGTGGCGGGGCACGAGACCACCGCGTCCCAGATCCCCAACTTCGTCCTCACCCTCCTCGACCACCCGGACCAGCTGGCCAGGCTCAGGGCCGAACCCGAGCTCGTCCCGAACGCGGTGGAGGAGCTGCTGCGCTTCGTCCCCCTGGGCAGCGGTGCCGGTCAGCCCCGGTACGCCACCGAGGACATCGAGGTCGGCGGGACCCTCGTCCGGGCCGGCAGCCCGGTCCTGGTCGCCGTCGGCGCCGCCAACCGCGACGCACTGCGGTTCACCGCCCCGGGCGTCCTCGACATCGCCCGCGAGGGCAACCAGCACCTCGGATTCGGCCACGGCGTCCACCACTGCCTGGGCGCCCCGCTGGCCCGGCTCGAACTCCAGGAGGCGCTGGCCGCCCTCATCACCCGCTTCCCGGAGCTGCGGCCGGCCGGGGACGTGACCTGGAAGTCCGAGATGCTGGTGCGCGGCCCGCGTGTCATGCCGGTGGAGTGGTGAGCGCCATGGCCTGGAACGTACGCGTCGACCCCCAGCTCTGCCAGGGCTCGGGCATGTGCGCCGGGACGGTCCCCGAGGTGTTCGCCCTGGACGGTGAGCACGCCCGTAGCCGGTCCGACGGGATCGAGCCGGACGAACGGGTCCTGGACGCCGCCGACATCTGCCCGGCCCTGGCGATCACCGTGCACGACGGGGACACCGTGATCGGCCCCCGCCGCGACTGACCCCGCCCCCTGCCTGCCCGGCGGGGTCGCTTTGCTCAGCGGTCGACCGGTGCGCGGTCGGGCGGTGTGCGGTTGGGAGCCCACAGCTGGTCGGCGTCACCGGCGGCGAGTCTGCCCCGGTAGACGTCGACCTTGTGGGCGATGAGCTTCAGGTTCTCTTGGAGTTCGGCGATCTGGGCGAGCACCTGGTCATGGTGCGATTCGAGCAGCTCCAGTCGCTGCTCCTCGTTGCCCCGGCCCGCCGCGACGAGTTCGGCGTAACGGCGGATTCCTCTGATGGGCATGCCGGTCGCCCGGAGCCTGGTGCAGATGGTGATCCACTCCAGGTCGAACGCGCGGTAGCGGCGCCGGCCGCCGTGGGTCCGGTCCACGGGGGTGACGACCAGGCCGGCGCGTTCGTAGTAGCGCAGGGTGTGCGCGCTCACCCCGGTACGGCGAGCGGCCTCGGCGATGCTCAGCCCCGACTCGGGTACGGGCTCGGGAAGTTGCTGGTTGACTTCGACCACGCTCTAGAACCTAGCGTCCCGGACATGCCCGAATCCGTGCCCTTGCTCAGTCCTCGCCGTCGGCTCCTGGTGCTCACGATCTGCTGCGCGAGCGTGATCGTCGTGGTGATGGACATCTCTGTCGTCAACGTCGCCCTGCCCTCGATCCGCCACGACCTGCGGGCCTCGGTGTCCGGCCTGCAGTGGACGGTCGACGCGTACACCCTGGTGCTGGCAGGCTTCCTGGTGCTGGCCGGGTCCACCGCGGACCGGTTCGGCCGTCGGCGCGTCTTCCAGGTCGGTCTCGCCGCCTTCGGGCTCGGCTCACTGCTGTGCGGACTGGCGCCGAGCATCGGCTGGCTGGTCGCGGCGCGTGTGCTGCAGGCTGTCGGCGGCACGATGCTCAATCCGGTGGCGATGGCGATCGTCGCCACCACGTTCCCCGAACCGGCCGCGCGGGCCAGGGCCATCGGTGTGTTCGGCTCGATGACCGGCCTGTCGCTGGCACTGGGGCCTGTCCTCGGCGGCGCCCTGGTCGACGGCCTCGGCTGGCACTCCGTCTTCTGGGTCAACGTGCCGATCGTCGCCGCCGCGATCATCTGCACCGCGCTGTTCGTACCCGAGTCCCGTGCCCCGCGAGTGCGCCGATTCGATCCGGTGGGCCAGGCTCTGGTGATCCTCGTACTGGGTGGCGTCGTCTTCGCGATCACCGAATCCAGGGCCTTGGGCTGGACCTCTCCGGTCATCCTGGGCCTGCTCGCCGTGTCCGTCCTCGGCGTGCTGGGCATACTCGGCCACGAATCGCGCCGGGTGGACCCGCTGCTGGAGCTACGTCTGTTCCGCAGCGTGCCGTTCAGCTCGGCGATCCTGATGGCGCTCTTCGCTCTGTGCGGGTTCAGCGCGTTCCTCTTCGTCACCACCCAGTACCTGCAGAACGTGCGCGGCATGTCGGCGCTCACGGCCGGGCTGTGCCTGCTCCCGGTCGGGGGGCTGGTCGTCGCGCTCTCTCCGTTCACCGGCAGGCTGGTCGGTACGCGCGGTCCCAGAGTGCCGCTGGTGGTCGCCGGGTGCGCGCTGGCGCTGGGCGGCGGCGCATCGCTCTGGCTCACACCGGCCACCCCATTGCCGGCCCTGCTCGCGGTCTACCTGCTGTTCGGCGTCTTCCTGAGCACCGTGAACCCGCCGATCACCAACACCGCCGTCTCCGGAATGCCCCGCTCGATGGCCGGGGTGGCGGCCTCCCTGGCCTCCGCCGGCCGGCAGACCGGCACCACTCTGGGCGTCGCCATCTCCGGAACGATCGTGGCTTCGGCCCTGCCCCGCGGCGGACCGGCGTTCATCGACGCGGAGCACGCCGTGTGGTGGCTGGTGCTCGGTCTGGGCCTCGGCATCGCGGCCCTGGGCCTGCTCAGCACCGGTCGCTGGGCCATGGACACCGCCACGCGAACGGCGACGCTGTTCGAGGAGATGGACCGCGGCACGACGCTTCGAACCACCCCTGCCGGCCGCCGGTGATCGGCGGCGCGGCAGAGCGGCAGAGCGGCACAGCACCTACGAGACCGTCCCGATCAGGCCAACCGAATGCTGAGCTGGGAACCGAGCTCGCTGAACCCCAGCGCGACCGCCACCTTCCTCGACGCGGGGACGCGGGCCCGCCATTGCGGCAGCAGGTCCTGTGCGAGCGCGTGCCGGACCGAGGCGGATCCGGTCGCGCGGGCAAAGCCCTTCCCGCGCCAGGCGGGCGAGGTCAGCACGCTCACGTGAGCCGTCGAGTTCGGCCATACGCGATATCCGGAAGCAGCGACAACCTCATCGTCGGCCCGCAGAACGAACGCGGGTGAGGTGATCTCGGCGAGGGATGCCTCTCCGGCGTCCTCCGCCCCCGCCACCTGCTCAAGGGCCCTCACTCCCGCATGGTCGGCGGGCAGTACCTCCACGCGTGGCTCTGCGAGTGCCACTGGCCGGAAGCCACCGGCCTCTGCATAGGCGAGTGCGGCGGGCCCGAGAACCTCACCGATCGGGAGAACCTTCCCCACCGCTTCCGGGTCCGTCAGCCTGTCGACAGGCAGTTCAGCCACGGCCTGACGGATCCGGGCAGCGGACTTCTCGCTCGGAGCAGTCACGACGACCGCTCCGCCCAGGAGCACGATGCCCACCCACCCGGGTGGGCAGATCCTCGAATCAGGAGAGGCTACGACACCGGCCTCGCCCGCCGCCCCGAACGACACCGGCGCCGACGCCAGCTCCTGCCACAGGCCTTGGGCCCTGACGAGCAACGAATCGTTGGACATGAACCGATCCTTCCAGGGCCGCGGGCTCGCACGCACTCGGATTCAATGCGGTCGGACCGGCACCGAAGACCCCAAGCCGACCGGAACATCCCCACCGGATCAGCTCGGGGTTCACCCGCCGCCCCACCGACGCAACGCCCCGACCGCCGCGACCACCACCACGCCCAACGCCGAGAACAGCAACAACGGATTGTCTTCCCCGTCCCGGAACACCGCGCCCCCACAGAAGCGTGACCGGGCCCGGGGCTCAAGGCCCGGGCCCGGTCACGGGATGCGAGGCGGACTAGGCGAGCCGCTCCAGGACCCACTGGGGCCTGCCCTCAGGGAGGAGGACCACGCGGCGGTCCTCCGTGGTCAGGTAGCCGAACTCGCCCCGGCCGAGAGCGATGGCAACCGGCGCACCGTCGTCCGGGCCCTGGATCGACCACTCGTCGGGCCGGTTGCCGCACTGGTCCACCCACACCACCGGCGGGTAGATCCGGACCGGCGAGAGCGCGAGGCAGCGGCCTTCGCCGCGCGCCTCGACAATCCGGGCCAGGCCGTTGCCCTGGTTGCGGATCTCCCACACGGTGCCGAGGTTGCACGGCTCGACATGGCCCCCGAGCATGCCTTCGCCGCCCGCGAGACACTGACCGCTGCGCGCGTCACGGATGAAGTAGGCGCCGTCGTCGGCGGCCTGGGAAGGGGTGGCGAGTGCCAGGACCGCGACGGCGGACGCGGCCAGCGACAGGATGGATCGGATACGCACGGGACTCCTTGTACGAGCTGAGGGGGGATGCTCGGGCCCGATCGGCCCGGCACCCAAGATCACAGGGGCCCGCCACCCCTCTCCCGTATCCCGCGTCGCGCCCCCGTCGGTCCACCCCGTCAGCGGAGGCGCATTTGGAGCGCGCTCGGCGCATTCGGATCGGGGTGCGCGCCCCCTCTCACCAGGGGCGTTCCGCCCGGGGCTCAAGCCGCGAAGTCCGAGCGCTCTTTCAGCGGAATGGGAGGTGGGCCACTTCCCACCCACCCACCCCGAGCGGCGAGTTGACTTCTTGTGACCGACTTGCCACCGACAGTGGTGACGCTCTAGCGTGCCGAATGCGGAGCGACGCTCCGTGACGCAGAACGGCCCCTGCCGGTGGTGGAACACCAAACAGGGGCCTGACCACTTCGACCGCTTACACAAGGAGCGATCTGATGGCTGTCGGCCAGCTTAGTGCCGCCCCGTGCGCGCCGCACGCACCCCTGCCAGCACCCCCGCACCCGATGGCCAATCCGGGGTACGGCAAGCGGTCCGCGCCCGACCAACTTCCTCGCGCCGAACGGGATTTCGCTCACCTTCCGGCTCGCGAGGCGTCCATCGCCGCATATCTCGACCGGCTGCCCGAGGGCTCCGACATCTCCGTGAAGACGCTGGCCAAGCACCTCCCGTACGGGCAGTGCGCGCTGCGTACCGCCCTCAACCGGCTCCAGGACGCCGGGCATCTGCGGCGCGGCAGCGAGTGCGTCGCCAACGACGAGGTTCTGCTCTGGGTGACCCGTACGTTCTTCTCCCGGACCGCGCGGGACGACAAGTGGTGGGCGGCGTTCGCCCGGGGTGACGTACCGGTCGAACAGCCCCGACGCCCCACCCGGTCCCGCGCGTTCGCGCTGCTCGCCGCGCTGGGCCGTACCGCGACCGCACTCACGCTGTCGGCGGCCGACTGCGCGGCACTGGAGCCACAGGTCGGCGAGTGGTTCGAGCGCGGGGCCACCGAGGCGGAGCTGCTGCACGCCCTCACCGACGGGCTGCCCTCGCCCGTCCACCACGCGGCGGCCCTGGTCCGCAGGCGGCTCGCCGACAAGATGCCGCCCGAACGAGTCGCTCCGCCGCAACAGCGAACGGTGTTGCGCACCCTCGAATGCAGCGAGTGCCGCTCACCGGGCAGCGCGGAGGCCCTGATCGGCGGTCGGTGCAGGCCCTGCCGGGGCGAACCGGCCGCCGCACCCGCCGGGCCCAGCGGGGCCGTACCGGCGGACGGCGTACGAAACCGGATGAACGACGTACGGGCCGGGCTCGCGCGACGATCCGTCAGGCCGGGTAGTCGCTAGACACATTGCCCTGTGGGGCCGGGCCCACGCCAGGTGTCCGAAAGCGGCTCCCACCTGGGAGTGGTTTGAATCGCCTTCGCCGGCCGATGGCTACGTTCCGTGCTCCTCTTGGCGCGGATCGTAATCAACCGGCCCAAAGGGGAACGAACCATGTCCGAACCCACCCATGAGCAGATCGTCTCCGGGCTCCACGACCGGCCCCCCATCGCACTGGCCCCCGGCCCCCGCCTGGACGCCGAGAGGCCCAGCTCCCTTCCGTTGCCGCCCAGCGATGTGTGGGAGCTGCCGGGCGGTACCGCCTGGGTCTACAACGGCGAGGGGAACCCCGGTCTCGTCCGGCCGGTGATCTTCTCCGACGGCTTCAGCACGGGGCCGAGCGAGCTGGAATTCTCCTGGCAGATCATGGAGTTCGGTGACTACGCGCTCATCAGCGAGCTGCGCCGCCGTGGCCACGATGTCGTCCTGCTCGGCTATCACGAGCGCAGTGCGTCGATTCTGGACAACTCCCATACCGCGCAGGCCGCGATCGCGCGGGCCATCGCGGAGCGGCTGGGCGACACACCGCTGGCGGTCGGCGGGTTCAGCATGGGCGGGCTCGTCACCCGGCACGCGCTGGCCAAGATGGAGAGCCAGGGCATCGACCACCAGACCTCGCTGTACTTCTCGTACGACAGCCCGCACCGGGGCGCCTGGATCCCGATCGCGCTCCAGGCGTTCGCGCACTACATCAAGGACCTCGACAGCCGCTTCTCCGACCAGATCAACAGCCCGGCCGCCCGCCAGCTGCTGTGGCGGCACATCGAGAAGTGGGACAGCACTCCTGACCAGAGCGACGAGCGCGGCGCGTTCCTGGCGGAGATGCAGGCGGTCGGCGAATGGCCGCGCGGGCCCCGGCTGATCGGTGTCGCCAACGGGACGGCCGACGGGACCGGCACCGATGTGCGGGCGGGCGAACTGGCCCTGGAGGGCAAGGGCCTGACGGTTGCGGGGACCAAGCTCTACACCCAGGCACCTGGGCTCGACGAGCTCGTCGCGAAGCTGCGGGTGCTGACACTGAAGACCAACGAGGTCCGTACGAAGGGGCTCCCGTCGATCGACGGCGCGCCCGGCGGCTCATTGGAGGGCTTCGGCATCCTCGCGGACGCCTTCAATGCCCTGAACCCGTTCCTCGGCTTCAAGACCGATGTACGTATCCGGTCGCACTGCTTCGTACCGTCCGTCAGCGCGGTCGATGTCGCCGACCCGGACACGGACGACGAGCTGTACAAGGACATCTCCTCGCTCCCGGAGGGCACCGGCGGGCTGGACGAGTTCAAGCTCGCTTCCCGGAACGAGGGGCACACCCTCGTGACGGAGGAACTCTGCACCTGGCTGCTCGACCGCCTGCCGTAAGGCGGGGCGGCGGCGCGGCGTCCGACGCGACACCCCGTCTCATACCGGGGAGCCAGGACGCCATGACGGAATGGGCACTGCGGTATCACGCGCTCACGATGCTCCGGCGGGCATCGTGGGTGCGTCCATCGCAGACCTCCAGGGAGCCCGACGTGATGACCGTTGCCCCGCACGATCCGAGTCGCGACCGCAGCCGCCGCAGCCTCGACCGCCGTCAGGTCCTCGTCGCCGGGCTGGCGGCCTCGGCGCTCCTGACCACGGCGGTGCGCTCGATCTGCGCCGGGTCGGCGTGTTCGGCCAGTCCGCGGGCGGGTTCACCGCCGCACAGACGATGCACGACGACCGGCGCTTCCTGGCAGGCATCAACATGGACGGCGAGATGGACTACGTCGGTGGGCGGGAGCCGGACGGCACCCACCTGAGCGGCGTGGCCCTGGACGGGCTCGACCGGCCGTTGCTGCTGATGGGGAGCGGGAGCGAGAGCTCGGGCGACTACCGGCAGCAGCCGTCCTGGGCCGCGTTCTGGGCGAACACCCGCGGCTGGAAGGCCGATGTGACGCTGACCGGGTCGCGGCACGCCTCGTACACGGACGCCGCAGTGCTGCTGCCCCGGCTGGCCCGACAGGGCGCGGTGCCGGAGGGAGGGCTCGCCAGGGCGGTCGGGACGGTGCCGCCGCACCGCGCCCTGGCCGCGAACCGGGAGTACGTCGCGTCGTTCTTCGGCCGGTGGCTGCGCGGGCACGACGACCATCTGCTGGACGGGCCCTCGGAACGCTTCCCGGAGATGGTGTTCGCCCAGTAAGGCGGCAGCCCCAAAACGGTGGGCGGCGGCCCCGAGCATCGGCACCGAAAGCGTCGGCCCCCTGGACCAGCTGGTCCAGGGGGCCGACACCGTAAAGCTGTACAGGAACTACCGATCCGTCAGGATCAGAAGTCCATGTCACCGCCCGGCATGCCGCCCGGAGCGGCCGCGGCGGCCTTCTCCGGCTTGTCGGCGATGACGGCCTCGGTGGTGAGGAAGAGCGCGGCGATGGACGCGGCGTTCTGCAGGGCGGAGCGCGTGACCTTCGCCGGGTCGAGGATGCCCTCGGCGATCATGTCGACGTACTCGCCGGTCGCGGCGTTCAGACCGTGGCCGACGGCCAGGTTGCGCACCTTCTCGACGACGACGCCGCCCTCGAGACCACCGTTGACGGCGATCTGCTTGAGCGGGGCCTCCAGCGCCAGCTTGACGGCGTTGGCGCCGGTCGCCTCGTCACCCGAGAGCTCCAGCTTCTCGAAGACGGCCGAGGCCTGGAGCAGAGCCACGCCACCACCGGCGACGATGCCCTCCTCGACGGCGGCCTTGGCGTTGCGCACCGCGTCCTCGATGCGGTGCTTGCGCTCCTTGAGCTCGACCTCGGTCGCGGCACCGGCCTTGATGACGGCCACGCCGCCGGCCAGCTTCGCGAGGCGCTCCTGGAGCTTCTCGCGGTCGTAGTCCGAGTCGGAGTTCTCGATCTCGGCGCGGATCTGGTTGACCCGGCCCTGGACCTGGTCGCTGTCACCGGCGCCGTCGACGATGGTCGTCTCGTCCTTGGTGATGACGACCTTGCGGGCACGGCCGAGCAGGTCGAGACCGGCGTTCTCCAGCTTGAGGCCGACCTCCTCGGAGATGACGGTGCCACCGGTGAGGATGGCGATGTCGCCGAGCATGGCCTTGCGGCGGTCACCGAAGCCCGGGGCCTTGACGGCGACGGACTTGAAGGTGCCACGGATCTTGTTGACGACCAGGGTCGACAGGGCCTCGCCCTCGACGTCCTCGGCGATGATCAGCAGCGGCTTGCCGGACTGCATGACCTTCTCCAGCAGCGGAAGGAGGTCCTTCACGTTGCTGATCTTCGAGTTGACGATCAGGATGTACGGGTCGTCCAGGGACGACTCCATGCGCTCCATGTCGGTGGCGAAGTACGCCGAGATGTAGCCCTTGTCGAAGCGCATACCCTCGGTGAGCTCCAGCTCCAGACCGAAGGTCTGGGACTCCTCGACGGTGATGACGCCTTCCTTGCCGACCTTGTCCATGGCCTCGGCGATGAGCTCGCCGATCTGGGTGTCGGCGGCGGAGATGGAGGCCGTCGAAGCGATCTGCTCCTTGGTCTCCACGTCCTTGGCCTGCTCCAGGAGGGCGGCGGAGACGGCCTCGACGGCCTTCTCGATACCCCGCTTGAGGGCCATCGGGTTGGCACCCGCGGCGACGTTGCGCAGGCCCTCGCGGACGAGAGCCTGGGCGAGAACGGTGGCGGTGGTCGTACCGTCGCCGGCGACGTCGTCCGTCTTCTTGGCGACCTCCTTGACCAGCTCCGCACCGATCTTCTCGTACGGGTCCTCCAGCTCGATCTCCTTGGCGATGGAAACACCATCGTTGGTGATCGTGGGGGCGCCCCACTTCTTCTCAAGGACGACGTTGCGACCCTTGGGGCCAAGGGTGACCTTGACGGCGTCGGCGAGCTGGTTCATGCCGCGCTCGAGACCGCGCCGGGCCTCCTCGTCGAACGCGATGATCTTGGCCATGTGAAGTGGTCCTCCCGGACAGGGGTGGATTTCTCCGGACCGAGTGGCGCCCGCGACGGACGGCCTGCGTGACCGGTGGTTCCTTGCCCCACCGACCTGCGGGCCTCACCGGCCCGGTCCAAGTTCTGTCACTCTCACCTGGAGAGTGCTAACGCCAATGATTAGCACTCGACCCCCGGGAGTGCAAGCGTCCCCCTCCGGATGTGGACAACCGCGGAGGGCTGTGGACGAGGGTCGCGGAGGGCTGTGGACAACGCCCGGCGGCATGCCGGGCGACGCGGACAACGCCCGGCGGCATGCCAGGACGCACTGAGGGCCCGTACCTCCGGGGTACGGGCCCTCAGCGCGCGAGTGGTGTCGTTGGCCGACCGCGCCGAACTCAGCCGACGGCGAGCTTGACCATGTCTGCCTGCGGCCCCTTCTGGCCCTGCGAGATCTCGAATTCAACTCGCTGACCCTCTTCGAGGGTGCGGTACCCGTCCATCTGGATCGCGCTGTAGTGGACGAAAACATCCGCACCACCGTCGACCGCGATGAAGCCGTACCCCTTCTCCGCGTTGAACCACTTGACGGTGCCCTGAGCCATGCCTAACTCCCCTATTACTGGCCCTTGCGCAGGACCGCACTTCGCGGACCCGGGTCAGAACTCACCCTCCGACAGGAGAGGGTGTGTGCGCCGGAACGCGTCGACCGCGGCTGAATGTATCTGCCCAACTGCCCTCTGCAACAGGTCAATCGGACGAGAATTCTCGGCCGCGCCGAACGCCCGAATATGCGGAATTCATGAGATTCCTGGGCAAGTCGGGCCAGGCAAAGGCGACTTATGCCGCAAGCACCACGCACACTTTGGCTGCATCTTGTCGCGTCCGGGCGCATTCTCATATGCGGGCGGCGCGGGCAGCTGGGGGGACTTCCCACACTCTACCGCGCTCAACCATGCAGAATTGCCCCCTCCGCGAATGAAGCGGAGGGGGCAATTCGATTACGCGAAGGGATCGGACGGGGCGTCAGCAGCCGCCGGCCACGGCCGGGATGATCGAGATGCCGGCGCCGTCCGGCGTGGCCGCCTCCAGGCCGCCCTCGAAGCGCACGTCGTCGTCGTTGACGTACACGTTCACGAAGCGGCGCAGCTTGCCCTGGTCGTCCAGGACGCGGGCGGCGATGCCCGGGTGGTTCTGCTCCAGGGACTCGATGACCTGGGAGAGGGTCGAGCCCTCGGCCGGGACCTCGGCCTGGCCGCCCGTGTAGGTACGGAGGATGGTGGGGATACGGACCTTGACGCTCATGGTGGGTGCCCTTCCTGAAGTCTCGGGTGGTCAGCTGGTGGCGAGGCCGGCGGCGCGGAACGCGTCCAGGCTGGGACGGATCGTCGCGGTCGCCTGAGAGGTTTCGGCCACCGCGTCAAGGGTCTTGAGGCCGTCACCCGTATTGAGTACGACGGTGGTCAGCGACGGGTCGATCAGCCCGGCCTCGATGAGCTTCTTCGTCACGCCGACCGTCACACCGCCCGCCGTCTCCGCGAAGATGCCCTCGGTGCGCGCCAGCAGCTTGATCGCGTCGACGACCTGCTCGTCGTTCACGTCCTCCACGGCGCCGCCGGTGCGGCGGGCGATGTCCAGGACGTACGGGCCGTCGGCCGGGTTGCCGATGGCGAGGGACTTGGCGATCGTGTTCGGCTTCTGCGGCCGGACGACGTCGTGGCCGCCCTTGTACGCGACCGAGACCGGCGAGCAGCCCTCGGCCTGGGCGCCGAAGAGCTTGTACGGCTTGTCCTCGACCAGGCCGAGCTTGATCAGCTCCTGGAGACCCTTGTCGATCTTGGTGAACTGCGAGCCGGACGCGATCGGGATGACCAGCTGGTCCGGGAGCTGCCAGCCGAGCTGCTCGCAGATCTCGTACGCCAGGGTCTTGGAGCCCTCGCCGTAGTAAGGACGCAGGTTGACGTTGACGAAGCCCCAGCCCTCGCCGAGCGGGTCGCCGATGAGCTCGGAGCAGAAGCGGTTGACGTCGTCGTAGTTGCCCTCGATGCCGACCAGCTCACCGCCGTACACCGCGGCCATGACGACCTTGCCCTGCTCCAGGTCGTGCGGGATGAACACGCAGGAGCGGAAGCCGGCCCGGGCGGCGGCGGCGCCGACGGCACCGGCGAGATTGCCGGTGGAGGAGCAGGAGAGGGTGGTGAAGCCGAAGGCGCGGGCGGCCTCGATGGCCTGGGCGACGACGCGGTCCTTGAAGGAGTGCGTGGGGTTGCCGGAGTCGTCCTTGACGAAGAGCCTGCCCTGCTCGACGCCGAGCTCACGGGCGAGGTTGTCGGCCTGGACGAGCTTGGTCCAACCGGGGTTCAGGTTCGGCTTCTCGGCGACATCGGCGGGGACCGGCAGCAGCGGCGCGTAGCGCCAGATGTTGGCCGGACCGGCCTCGATGCGCTTCTTCAGCTCTTCGGGGGAGCCGCTCGGCAGGTCGTACGCGACTTCGAGCGGCCCGAAACAGGACGCGCAGGCGAAAATGGGACCGAGTTCGAAACGCTCGCCGCACTCGCGGCAGGAAAGGCCCGAAGCGGGACCGAGGTCGACGGCTTCGGCGTCGACGGAAGAACTGGTGCTTACTGCAACGGTCTGCGCAGCCATGATGGCGAGGCCCTTTCTCCTCATCTTCCTCGCGGCGCGTTTCGCCACGAGACGGAATTGGCACCTTCCTCACCGGACCTCTCGGTCGGTGGGGGGGTTGCCGGGACTTCAACGGGCCGTTCCCTCAGTCCCTCTGGATGAGCGCTGTGGCACCGGATCTTCGATCCGGGCATTTATCGGCGGACGGCCCCGGCATGCGATGGTCGTCCGCGTTGTTCAAGACTGTAACCGAAGCACCGGACTCTTGAGATAGTCGTCCGAACCGCGAGATGGATCACATACAGGGAGTATCGACCGTGCTGGAAGAGGTCGAGTGCTGGCTGCCCAGGCGTTCCTGGTCGGCCGCCGACCGCCCGCTGGACCGCCTGCTGGCCGCCAGGGCCAGGGCCGGGGAGACCGGCCGCGGAAGCGTCAGCGTCGTGCTGCCGGCGCTGAACGAGGAGGCGACGGTCGGCGAGATCGTCACGACGATCCGGCGCGAGCTGATGGAGAAGGTCCGGCTGGTCGACGAGCTCGTGGTGATCGATTCCGGTTCCACCGACGCCACCGCGGAGGTGGCCCGGGAGGCCGGCGCCCGGGTGGTGCACCGCGACGCGATACTCCCCCGGATACCGGCCGTGCCCGGCAAGGGCGAGGTGCTGTGGCGGTCGCTCCTGGTGACCGGTGGCGACATCGTCTGCTTCGTCGACGCCGACCTGAAGGACTTCTCGGCGGACTTCGTCTCCGGCATCGTCGGCCCGCTGCTGACCGACCCTGACGTGCAGTTCGTGAAGGCCATGTACGACCGCCCGTTCGGTGACACAGCGGGTCAGGGCGGTCGCGTGACCGAGCTGGTGGCCCGTCCGCTGCTCAATCTGCACTGGCCGCAACTGGCCGGTTTCGTGCAGCCGCTGGGCGGTGAATACGCCGTACGCCGCTCGCTGCTCGAACAGCTGCCCTTCCCCGTCGGCTACGGCGTGGAACTGGGCCTGCTGGTCGACGCGCTGCACACGGTGGGGCTGGACGCGCTGGCCCAGGTCGACGTGGGGGTGCGCAAGCACCGGCACCAGGACGGGCAGGCGCTCGGCCGGATGGCGGCGGCGATCTACCGGACCGCGCAGCTGCGGCTCTCCCGCGGCCACCTGATACGCCCGGCGCTCACCCAGTTCGAACGCGGCGAGAACGGCTTCGTGCCGCGCACCCATGCCGTGGACACCGAGGAGCGGCCGCCGATGTGCGAGATCGAGGAGTACGTTTCGCGCCGCGCGGCCTGACGGGGTCCGACTTAGCAGTCTGACTTCGCACGTTTGGGCGGTTCGTGATCGGGCTAGATTCCGCAACATGGTCTCCGAGCACGATGCCCAGCCCGCTGCCCGGTCCGGTGCGCGGCCCGGCGTCCGGTCCGATGCCCAGGTCCTCGTCGCGTCCAACCGCGGCCCGGTCTCGTACACCCTGGGCGAGGACGGATCGCTCGACGCGAGACGGGGCGGCGGCGGGCTCGTCTCCGGGCTGAGCGCCGTGGACGACAAGCTCTGGGTGTGCGCCGCGCTCGGTGACGGGGACCGGGAGGCGGTCCGGCGCGGGGTCGCCGAGCAGGGCGTACGGATGCTCGACATCGACGCGCGGGTGCACGCCGACGCGTACAACGGCATCGCGAACTCGGTGCTCTGGTTCGTCCACCACATGCTGTACCAGACGCCGCTGGAGCCGGTCTTCGACGCGGAGTTCCGGCGGCAGTGGGCGTCGTTCGAGACCTACAACCGGGCCTTCGCCGTGGCGCTCGCCGAGGAGGCGGGGCAGGGTGCGGCGGTGCTGGTGCAGGACTACCACCTGGCGCTGGTGCCGGGCATGCTCCGCGAGCTCCGCCCCGACCTGCGGATCGGCCACTTCTCGCACACCCCGTGGGCACCCGTCGACTACTTCCGGCTGCTCCCCGACGACATCGCCGAGCAGTTGTTGCACGGCATCCTGGGCGCGGACCGGGCGGCGTTCCTGACCCGGCGCTGGGCGGACGCGTTCATCGGCTGCTGCACCCAGATCCTGGGCGGCACCGGGCACACCAGGATCGGGGTGCACGGGCTCGGCGCGGACGCGGACTTCCTGCGCCGCCGGGCCCACGAGGCGGATGTGGACGAGCGGATGGCGGCGCTGCGCGAGCAGACCGGCCCCGGCCGGAGGACGATCGTACGGGTGGACCGAACGGAACTGTCCAAGAACATCGTGCGCGGCCTGCTCGCGTACCGCGCACTCCTGGACGAGCGGCCCGAGTGGCGCGAGCGCGTCGTCCATGTCGCCTTCGCCTACCCCTCCCGGCAGGACCTCGCGGTGTACCGCGACTACACGGCCGAGGTGCGGCGGGTCGCCGACGAGATCAACGCCGCGTACGGCACGGCGGGCTGGACGCCGGTGGTGCTGCACGTCAAGGACGACTTCGCCCGCTCGCTCGCCGCGTACCGGCTGGCCGACGTGGCGCTCGTCAACCCGATCCGCGACGGCATGAACCTGGTCGCCAAGGAGATCCCGGTCGTCTCCGACCACGGCTGCGCGCTGGTGCTGTCGCGGGAGGCCGGGGCGTACGAGGAGCTGGGCAGCGACGCGGTGGTAGTGAATCCGTACGACGTCTCCGCGACGGCGGCGGCGCTGCACGAGGCCCTGACGATGGCGGACGACGAACGGGCCGCGCGCACGGAACGCCTGGCCGCGGCGGCCGTCGTGCTGCCGCCGCAGCAGTGGTTCCTGGACCAGTTGGACGCGCTGCGGCGGGACTGAGCCGCCGGGGCTGTCAGGTCCCGCCGGGCCGGTCGGATCCGCCCGGCCTGCGCCGCCGGGCGGTCAGATCCGCCCGGCCAGCGCCGCCAGGAAGGCGACGACGTCGCCCGGTCCGGCCAGCAGCAGATCGGCCCGCTCGGCCAGCTCGGGCACCTCCGCGCTGCCGCTGCACACCAGCAGGCCGGGGATGCCGTCGGGGCCCTCGGTGCGGAGCTTCTCCACCGCGGTGTACGCGGCCAGGTCGCCGAGGTCGTCGCCCGCGTACAGCACGGACTCGGCGTCCGTCTCCCGTACGTACTGGGCGAGCGCCACGCCCTTGTCCATGCCCGGCGGGCGCAGTTCCAGGACCAGCCGGCCCGGCTCGACGATCAGTCCGTGCCGGGCGGCGAGCTCGCCGAGCGGGCCGCCGAGCGCCTCGAACGCGGCCTGCGGGTCGGCGGCCCGGCGGGTGTGGACGGCGATCGCCCGGCCCTTCTCCTCGATCCAGGTGCCGTGCCAGGAGCCGGACCGGTCGAGCACGCCGGGCAGTTCGGCACGGACCGAGGCGATGCCGGGGTGCGGGGCGGGGGCGTGGACGGTGCCGGACACGGCGTCCCAGCGTTCGGCGCCGTAGTGGCCGAGGACGACCAGGTGGTCGAGGCCCGGGACTCCGGCGAAGCCGCCGTGCCGGACCGCGACGCCGGCCGGGCGGCCGGTGATCACGGCGATGGAGGCCACTTTCGGGGCGAGCGCGACGAGGGCGTCGACGGCGCCGGGGTGGGCGCGGGCCTGTTCCGGGTCCGGGACGATGTCGGCGAGGGTGCCGTCGAAATCGAGCGCGATCACGGCGCGGTCGGGGCGCGCGAGGATCGCGGCGAGGGCCTCGCGGCCGGGTGGCGTGGTGGGGGCCGGGAGCGCGGGTGCGGGTGCCGGCGCGGAGGTGGGTGTGGGTGCGGGTTCGGGTGCGGGTGCTTCCGGGTTGCTGCCCATGGGGCGAGCCTATAGCGGGCGCCCCGGAGCCGGCTCGCCCGCGGCGAGACGGGCGAGGAGCAGCCGGCCGCCACGCGAGCATGAGGTAGGGAACGCATGAACGGTCCCGGCCTGGCGTGTGGTGCCCACGGGGTGCGGACAGCGATCAATGCGACCAGTTCCCCCACCTCGACCGGGAGCGGCTCTGATGCGCAGGTCTCTTGTCCTTTCCACCGTACTGGCGGCTCTCCTCGCGGGTGCTTCCCTCTCCCCCGCCCCGGCTCAGGCCCGACCGGCCGGTCCGAAAGCCCGGCACGCGGCAGACGCCGGTCTCTTCTACACCAACGGCGACCATGTCCACGTCTCCAGTACGCCCCCGGCGACGGCGTCCGGACACGGCTGGTGGGTGCGGGTGAAGGGGGGAAGGCCCGGCGAGAAGGCCAAGGTCACCATCTGGCTCCAGGCGAAGGACCAGCACGGCAAGTGGAGGTCCGTGGCCAGCGGGTCGAAGAAGGTGAAACCGACCAAGGGGAAGGCGAGCAGCACCCATCGGGCCAACGCCCGTAAGACGTGCGAGGGCCGGAAGAAGACGCAGTGGCGGAGCCTGATCGACGTGGACGTCATCGGCGAGGCCGACTCCCCGGAGAAGGCCGTCACTGCCACGATGACCTTCAACTGCGGCGCGGGTGTGTAGGGAGAGGCAATGGGTGATGCGGTGCAGGATGCGACCCTGCTCATGGGCGTGCACGGAGTCCTCACCCGGCACCCCTGGCTCACACCGCCCGAGGGCGCTTCGGCGTCCGGCCCGCCCGAGGACGCCTCGGAGGCCGAAGACGTCGACGTCTTCGGCCTGGCGGTGAACCGGGCCGAGGCCTACGGGTGGAGCAGCACCCTGCTGGGCGCCGGCATGGAGCTCGGCGGAAGCCGGTGGGGGCACAACGACGCGGGGGAGGACTGGACGCAGGACGGGCGCGTCCGGGAGGTCGGCTGGCTCCAGGTGGACGTGCCCTCCGGCCTGAACCGGCAGCGACTGCCCGTGCTGCCGGTGGCGACGGTCCTCGGCGATGTGCTGCGGCAGGTGGGCGACGTCCGGGTCACCGGAGTGCACACCGTGGCACCGGTGCATCTGGCGCCGGATCCCGCCGCGGCTCTGCTGTACGCCGCGCATTGGTACGAGCTGGCCGATCCGGGCGCGGCCAGGAACATCACCGTGACCGTGTCGGGCCGCGAGGCGGGGCTGCCGGGCCGGGGCGGGCGCGTCCGCGAAGAGGCGCTGGCGTGCGCCTACGGGCGGATGGCCGTCGAGCCGGTGGACACCGCCGTGAACCTTCCGGGTCTGTCCCGGTCGCCGACCGGGAAGGTGCAGACCGAAGGGATGCGCCGGGCCCTGGCCTTCCGCTGCCGGGTGCCCATGTGGTCCCTGGACGCGGCGGCCTGGACCACGGAGGTCTTCGTCGAGGCGCTCCGTGCCACCGGCACCGCGGAGCCCGTCCTGATCACCGTCTCCTGCTGAGCGGCCGCCGCTTCCGGCCCCGCCCCGTACTCCGGCCTCAGCGGCGTTCGCGTCTCGCGTCCCTCACCCGGCGCAGGCGGTTCACCGTCACCGGGTCCTCCGCCAGGGCGCGACGGTCGTCGAGCAGGGCGTTCAGGAGCTGGTAGTAGCGCGTGGGCGAGATGCCCAGCTGTTCGCGGATCGCCCGCTCCTTCGCCCCGGGACCGGGCCACGACTGCCGTTCCACGGCGAGCACGGCACGGTCCCGGTCGGAGAGGCCGTCCGTGTCGTCGGGGCCATGAGTGGGGGCGGTCATATCAGCCAACATATCGCCCGTCCGGAAGGCCGCCACCCGCTACTCCGTGCGCTCCGCCGCCGCCGCGTCGCGCGCGATCCGCCCCAGCACGCTCCCGGGGCTACCGCCCGGCTCGACCGCCTTGCCGATGTTCTCCTTGATCGACTCGCTGGACCGGGCCCAGGACGTCTTGCCGAACGGGTAGAACTGCGAGTTCGGCAGCGCGGCCAGGAACTTCCACAGCGGCTTGAACCTGGTGTCGGTCTCCATGGCCGCGGAGGCGCTGTCGGTGACCGGCAGCAGGTCGTACTCGTCGGCGAAGTCGATGACGTTCTTGTCGGTGAACATGTAGTCGAAGAACTTGCCCAGCGGCACCCGGTGGCCGTTCTGCTTGAAGCCCATGATCCAGTCGGCCACGCCCAGCGAGGCATCGCTGGGGCCGTCGATGCCGGGCAGCGGCACCATGCCGACGGAAACGCCCTTCCGCTCGGCCTCCTGCATCAGGGTGGGATGGCCGTTCAGCATGCCGACCTTGCCGTCGGTGAACGCGTCGAACGCCTGCCGGCGGTCGAGCTTCCCGGGGGCGACGGGGCCGACGAGGCCCTTGTCGACCAGGTTCGACTTCAGCCAGTCGAACGTCCGGACGTTCTCGGCCGAGTCGATCTCGTACGAGCCGCCGTCGTCCATGAAGCCGCCGCCCCCGCTGAGCAGCCACATCGCGGTCTCGGCCTGCGGCTCCTCCGGACCGAGCGGCAACGCGTACGGGTAGGACACCCCGCGCTGCTTGAGCACCGTCGCGTCGTCGCGTATGTCGTCCCAGGTCTTCGGGGCGGCGAGGCCCGCCTGCGCGAAGAACTTCTTGTTGTAGAAGAGCAGCCGGGTGCTGGCGACGAACGGCAGTCCGTACTGGGTGCGGTCCACGCTGCCCGCCTCGGCGAGGGACGGCAGGAAGTTGGCCTGGGTGCGGATGGAGAGCATCTGGTCGGCCCGGTAGAGCTTGCCGGCCTCGGCGTAGTCGGCGTACGCGCCGATCTGGGCGATGTCGGGGGCCTGCCCCTTCTTCACCATCGCGGCCACCTCTCGGTCGACCTTCTTCCACGAGTAGACGCTGACGTCGACCTTGATGCCGGGGTGGGCGGCCTCGAAGCCCTCGACCAGCCTGTTCCAGTACTTCTCGGAGCTGTTGGCCGGGCCGTTGCCGTAGTCGGCCGCGACGAGCTTGAGGGTGATGTCCCCCGAGCCGCCGCCGGTGTTGCCGCAACCCGACAACGTCGCTGTCATGCCCAGTGCGGTCACTGCCGCGATCAGTACCCGGTGGCGCAGCTGCACAGCCCAGTCCGTCCTCGTCTATGGCATCGTCCGCGCCGGCCACGCCGTCGTGGGACTCTCCGGACGAGGTGCGATCCTCCCCCAGGCCATTGCCGATGGTCTACACCACAGCGGGTCTCGCTTTCGCAACGTAACCGGGACCGCACCCGGTCGTACCGGGCCTGGGACCATGACCCCGCCGCGGCCCTACCGCTGAGTAGGCTTCGGCTCGGGATCCCTCGGGGTCCGGACCCCGCCCCACCGCTGTGCCGTACCGCCCGCACCGTTACGTCCCACGCCGCAAGGAGCCGTCCAGCATGTCGCGTACCGCATCGGAAATTGCCACCCAGCCCGGCTGCTGGCGGCGCGCCGCCGAGGCGGGGGCGGCGTTCGACGGGCTGCCGCGGCCCGGTGAGCGGGTCGCGGTCACCGGCTGCGGCACCTCCTGGTTCATGGCCATCGCGTACGCGGCGCTGCGCGAGGCGGCCGGGCAGGGCGAGACGGACGCGTACCCCTCCTCGGAGTTCCCGGCCGGGCGCCGGTACGACCGGGTGGTGGCGATCACCCGTTCCGGCACGACGACCGAGGTGCTGGAGCTGCTGGGCGAGCTGCGCGGCAGGGTGGCCACCGTCGCGCTGACCGCCGACCCGAGGACGCCGGTCATGGACGCCGCCGACGCGGTGGCCGTACTGGACTGGGCGGACGAGGAATCGGTCGTCCAGACCCGGTTCGCCACCACCGCGCTGGCCTTCCTGCGGGCCGGTCTGGAGGCCTCGGGCCCGCTTCCGGACAGGGTGAAGACGGTCGCCGCCGCCGCGGTGGACGCGGAGCTGGCGGTGACGGAGCCGCTGGACGAGGCGGTGGTCGCGGCCGAGCAGTGGACGTTCCTGGGGCGCGGCTGGACGTACGGGCTGGCGCAGGAGGCCGGGCTGAAGATGCGCGAGGCGGCGGGCGCCTGGACGGAGTCGTACCCGGCGATGGAGTACCGCCACGGCCCGATCTCGATCACCGGGCCGCACCGGGTGGCATGGGTGTTCGGCGGGTTGCCCGAGGGGCTGGCCGGTGATGTGGCCCGGGTGGGCGGCACGCTGGTCGCCCGTGCCACGACGGACCCGATGGCGGATCTGATCCGGGTGCAGCGCCTCGCGGTCGAGCTGGCGGAGTCGAAGGGGTACGACCCGGACCGTCCGCGCAACCTCTCGCGCAGCGTGATCCTTTCCCCCTGAGACCCGCGGGGCGGCCCCGGTTCCGTGCCGCGAAGTCGTGGCCACGATTTTGTATGGATCCGCAACAAACCGGGATAGTGGACTAGACCTTTTTGGTTCCTCGGGCGAAACTGTTTCCCGTGAAACACGTCATCGCCCTCGATGTGGGCGGCACCGGAATGAAGGCCGCACTGGTCGGGGCCGACGGCACCCTGCTGTACGAGGCGCGGCGGGCCACCGGCAGAGAACGCGGCGCCGAAGCCGTCGTGGAGTCGATCCTCGCCTTCGCCGCCGATCTGCGGGCGTACGGCGAGGAGCACCTCGGCGAGAGCGCCGTCGCGGCCGGTGTCGCCGTGCCCGGCATCATCGACACCGAGAACGGGATAGCGGTCTACGCCGCGAACCTGGGCTGGCGCGACGTGCCCATGCGGCGGCTGCTCGGCGAGCGGCTCGGCGGTGTGCCCGTCGCGCTGGGCCACGACGTACGCACCGGTGGGCTCGCCGAGGGCCGGATCGGCGCGGGCAAGGGCGCCGACCGCTTCCTCTTCGTACCGCTGGGCACCGGCATCGCCGGGGCCATCGGCATCGCGGGCACGATCGAGGCGGGCGCGCACGGGTACGCGGGCGAGATCGGCCACATCGTGGTCCGCCCGGACGGGCCGGACTGCGGCTGCGGACAGCGCGGCTGCCTGGAGACCCTGGCGTCCGCCTCCGCCGTCAGCCGTGCCTGGGCCGCCGTGTCCGGCGACCCCGAGGCGGACGCGGCGGACTGCGCGAAGGCCGTCGAGTCCGGCGACCCGGCGGCGGTGGAGGTCTGGCGGAACGCGGTGGACGCGCTCGCCGCCGGGCTGGTCACGGCGCTGACGCTGCTCGACCCGCGCACACTGATCATCGGTGGCGGTCTCGCCGAGGCCGGGGAAACCTTGTTCACACCACTCCGTGCGGCCGTCGAGGAACGCGTCACGTTCCAGAAGCTGCCCCACATCGTCCCGGCGGCCCTCGGGGACACCGCCGGATGCCTGGGCGCAGGGCTGCTCGCCTGGGATCTTCTCTCCACGGAGGTATCCGCCTGATGGCCGGACGCGCAGACAGCACAGTTCTCGCAGGTGCCCGGGTGGTGCTTCCCACCGGGACCGTCGAGAACGGCCGGGTGATCATCGAAGGCACCCGGATCGCGGGCAGCGCGCCCGAGAACACCCGGACACTCGACCTGAGCGGCCACTGGGTGGTCCCCGGCTTCGTCGACATGCACAACCACGGCGGTGGCGGCGCGTCCTTCACCTCCGGCACCGTGGACGAGGTCCTCACCGGCATCCGGACCCACCGCGAGCACGGCACCACCACGCTGGTCGCCTCCACGGTCACCGGCGAGATGGACTTCCTCGCCCACCGGGCCGGCGTCCTGTCCGAGCTGGTGGAGCAGGGCGACCTGGCCGGCATCCACTTCGAGGGCCCGTTCATCTCGCCGTGCCGCAAGGGCGCGCACAGCGAGGACCTGCTGCGCCACCCGGACCCGGCCGAGGTCCGCAAGCTGATGGACGCGGCCCGCGGCACCGCGAAGATGTTCACGCTCGCCACCGAACTGCCGGGCGGCATCGAGTCGGTGCGGCTGCTCGCCGAGCACGGCGTCATCGCCGCGATCGGTCACACCGACGCCACGTACGAGCAGACCGTCGAGGCGATCGACGCGGGCGCCACCGTCGCCACGCACCTCTTCAACGCGATGCCGCCGCTCGCCCACCGCGATCCCGGTCCGATCGCGGCGCTGCTGGAGGACGAGCGGATCACCGTAGAGCTGATCGACGACGGCACGCATCTGCACCCCGCGGCCCTGGAGCTGGCCTACCACCACGCGGGCGCCCACCGCGTCGCGCTGATCACCGACGCCATGGACGCGGCCGGCTTCGGCGACGGCCTCTACCAGCTCGGCCCGCTCGCGGTCGAGGTCAAGGACGGTGTGGCGCGGCTGGTCGAGGGCAACTCGATCGCGGGCTCCACGCTCACCCTGGACACCGCGTTCCACCGGGCCGTGACCATCGACCGGATCCCGGTCGGCGACGTGGTGCAGTCCATCTCGGCCAATCCGGCCCGGCTGCTCGGTGTGTACGACCGGGTCGGCTCGCTGGAACCGGGCAAGGACGCGGACCTGGTGGTCCTGGACGCGGACTTCGCGCTCAAGGGCGTCATGCGCAAGGGCGAATGGATCAAGAAGCCTCAAATCGGCTGATCCGTCCCATTATTGACGACGGGTCGAATAAGTAACGAAGAGACGGCGGTTGGTCCACAGCTCTGGGCCGACCGCCACCTCTTTGGCATGATCGCCTGGAAAACAGCTGGAGAAAGCGCATTCCGTCCGACGGTCTCGCGCTTCGGAGCAGGGATCGAGGGAGCGGCCGCGGTGATCCTCACGGTCACACTGAATACGGCACTCGACCTGACGTACGGCGTCCCGGAACTCGTCCCGCACGCCAGCCACCGCGTCAGCGAGATGTCCGAGCGACCCGGTGGCAAGGGACTGAACGTGGCCCGGGTGCTCTCCGCGCTCGGCCACCGGACGGTGGTCACCGGCTTCGCCGGGGGCGCCACCGGAGCGGTGCTCCGTGAACTGCTGGCCGGCCTGTCGCCGCAGGAGCCCACGGAGGCCCGCGCCACGGGAACGGCCCCCGAGCCGGGCACCGCCCCCAGGACCGCCCCCGCACCGATCACCGACGCCCTCGTCACCGTCGCCGGGAACACCCGCCGCACCATCGCCGTCGTCGACCGGGCGACTGGAGACACCACCCAGCTCAACGAACCCGGCCCGCTCGTCACCGCCGACGAGTGGACCGCCCTCCTCGGCCGGTACGAGGAGCTCCTCGCCGGGGCCGACGCCGTCGCGCTCTGCGGCAGCCTGCCGCCCGGCATCCACGTCGGCGCCTACGCCGAACTGGTCCGCGCGGCCCGCGCCGCCGGCGTCCCCGTGCTGCTGGACACCAGCGGCGAACCGCTGCGCCGCGGCATCGCCGCCCGTCCCGACCTGATCAAGCCGAACGCCGACGAGCTCGCCCAGCTCACCGGCTCCCGCGAACCGATGCGCGCCACCCGCGACGCCCGCCGCCGCGGCGCGCACGGGGTCATCGCCTCGCTGGGCCCGGACGGCATGCTGGCGGTCACCCCCGACGGAATCTGGCAGGCAGCGCCGCCCGCCAGGGTCCTGGGCAATCCGACCGGCGCGGGCGACTCCGCGGTGGCCGGGCTGCTGTCCGGCCTCGTCGAGGGGCTGAGCTGGCCGGACCGGCTGCGGCGGGCGGTGGCACTGTCGACGGCGACCGTGCTCTCCCCGACGGCCGGTGACTTCGACCGCGCGGCCTACGAGGAACTGCTGCCGCGCGTCGGAATCGAGGAACACGCACCGGCGGCCTGAGAGGCCGCGCCCGTCCCGGACCGGCCCGTCCGCCGGTCCGAAAGAAGCACCAAGAGGTCAGCATGCCGCTCGTCAGCACCGGTGAACTCGTCTCCGCCGCCCAGGCCGAGGGACGCGGGATCGCCGCCTTCAATGTCATCACGCTGGAGCACGCGGAGGCCATCGCGGCCGGCGCGGAGCGCGCCGGAGCGCCCGCCATCCTCCAGATCTCCGAGAACGCCGTGAAGTTCCACGGCGGACGGCTCTGCGCCATCGCCGCCGCGGCCGCCGCCGTCGCCCGCGCGTCCAGTGCCCCGCTCGCCCTCCACCTCGACCACGTCGAGTCCGTGGAGCTGCTCCACCAGGCGCACACCGAGGGCTTCGGCTCCGTCATGTTCGACGCGTCCAAGCTGTCGTACGAGGAGAACGTCCGGGCCACGGCCGAAGCGGTGGCCTGGGGTCATGAGCGCGGCATCTGGATCGAGGCCGAGCTCGGCAAGGTCGGCGGCAAGGAGGGCGAGGCCCCGCTGGACGCCCACGCCCCCGGTGTCCGTACGGACCCGGCCGAGGCCGCCGCGTACGTCCGCGACACCGGGGTGGACGCGCTGGCCGTCGCGGTCGGCTCCTCGCACGCCATGACCGAGCGCACCGCCGCCCTGGACCACGAGCTGATCGGCCGGCTGCGCGACGCCATCCCGGTCCCGCTGGTACTGCACGGCTCCAGCGGCGTGCCGGACGAGGAGATCCGCCGGGCCGTCGCCGCCTCCGGCATGGTCAAGATCAATGTGGGCACGGCGCTGAACACCGCGTTCACCGGCGCGGTACGGGCGTACCTGGCCGAGAACACCACGGGCGTGGACCCGAGGAAGTACATCGCCCCCGGGCGCGAGGCGATGGCGGGGACGGTGGCGGGGTTCCTGAGTCTGATGGGCTGAGCCGCTCCGCGCCCGGAAAGCGATCCGGCCCCCTCGCCCGGAGGCGAGGGGGCCGGAGTGCGTCCAGGGATGGTCAGCGCTTCACGTGACCGGCCTTCAGCGACAGCTGATCCAGGTTGGCGTCGCACTGGTCACCCTCGTTGCACGAGATCGTGATCGTGTTCGGGCCCTTGTTGAGCTGCATCCAGGAGAACGTGGTCGTCCAGCCCTTCTCCAGATCGCCCTCAGGGGCCTCGGCGAAGTTCTCCATGCTGATGCTGCGGGGAGCCTCGGCGTTGACCGTCAGGGACGTCTTGGCATCCTTGCCCGGCACTCCGTACGTCACGAACAGCGTGTACGGACCGGCCTTCGGCACCTCGACCGACCAGGTCGCCGACCGGCCGACCTCGTTGAGGTTGATGTACTGGCCGTTGGAGCTCTTGGCACCCTTGGTCGCGTTGTCCAGCTGGGCCGAGCCGCCGAGTTTCAGCGTCGCCGCGTCCTGCTTGGGGAGCTCGACCGGGGCCTCGGAGCTCGCGGACTCCTTGGGCTTCGGGGACTCCTCGACCTGGTCACCGGGGCCGGCGGAGGAGGTGGCCTCGTCCTTCTTCTTGTCCTTGTTGCCGTTGCCCGTGATCAGCGCGGCACCGATGCCGATGAGCACGACCAGGACCACCGCGACCGCGGCGATCAGCAGGCCCTTGGTGTTCGGCCCGCCGCCGGAGGAGCCGCCGGACCGGCCGCGGCCGCCCTGCTGCGGCACCTGCGCGGTGGCGGCACCGGGGTACGTCTCCGGGGCGGCGTACTGGGCGTTCGGCTGTTGGTACGCCTGCTGCTGCGGCACCTGCTGGCCGTACTGGCGCTCGCCGACGGTGCGCACCTGGTTGTACGAGGTCCGGGGCACACCCGGCTGCGGGGCCGCCGGCCCCGGATAGCCGTAGCCGCCCTGCCGCGGCGGCTGGGCGCCCGCTGCCTGTCCGTCCTCGTACAGGTAGCCGAACGGATCGTCGTCCTCGGGCTTGTTTGCGCCGTTGTTGCCGGCCGTCATCCCTGGGTCACTCCTCACCATGTCGCCAGCCGTCGCCGGATATCGCCAGCCGTGGCCGACCGGCCGAGCCTACCCCGAACGAACGGCACCGAGAATTGCCGTCGGTGGCAGGGGAAGCGCGTCGGAGCACGCGGACCGCGCCACCGTGAACGTCAGCCGGCCCTGCGGTGAACCTTCGACCGCGACCGCTTCTCCACGTACATCCGCTGGTCGGCGGAGCGCAGCACCTCTTCGGCGGTCATGCCGCAGGCGGCCCAGCCGATGCCGAAGCTCGCCCCCACGCGCACCGCCCGGCCGTCGACCCGGATGGGCGGGATGATGGCGTTACGTAGGCGTACGGCCAGGTCCGCGGCGTCCGCGTTGCCGAGCCCGTCGGCCAGGACGACGAATTCGTCACCTCCGAGCCGGGCCACGGTGTCGCCGTCGCGGACACAGGTGGTGAGCCGGCGGGCGACCTCGATCAGCACGGCGTCGCCAGTGTGGTGGCCGAAGCGGTCGTTGATCGACTTGAAGCCGTCGAGGTCGCAGAAGAGGACCGCGAGCCCCTTCGCCCCGTCGTCATGCTCGGTGTCGGGTGCGACGGCGTGCACATGGTGGTCGTACGGGCCACCGGGCGCCGAGTCCACCTCATAGCCGTGCGTCCGCGCGTCCGGATCGTCGATGTCGCCGTAAGCCGCGTCCAGCGCCTCCACCGGGGTGGTGGCCGCCGCGTCGGGGCGCTCGCAGAGGCGAGCGCCCAGCCGGGAGCGCAGCTCGGCGCTGTTGGGCAGGCCGGTGAGCGCGTCGTGCGAGGCGCGGTGCGCCAGATGCAGCTCGTGGCGCTTGCGCTCCTCTATGTCCTCGACATGGGTGAGCAGGAAGCGCGGGCCGTCCGCAGTGTCGGCGACGACGGAGTTGCGCAGCGAGACCCAGAGGTAGGTGCCGTCCCGCCGCCCGAGCCGCAGCTCGGCGCGACCGCCCTCGGCGGAGGTGCGCAGCAGCGTGCCGATGTCCTCGGGGTGGACGAGGTCGGCGAAGGAGTAGCGGCGCAGGACGGACGCGGGACGGCCGAGGAGTCGGCACAGCGCGTCGTTGGTGCGCAGCAGCCGGCCGTGCTGGTCGCCGCCCATCTCGGCGATGGCCATGCCGCTGGGGGCGTACTCGAAGGCCTGGCGGAAGGACTCCTCGCTGGCCCGCAGCGCCTGCTGCTCCCGTTCGAGCCGGACCAGCGCCCGCTGCATGTTTGCCCTCAGCCGGGCGTTGCTGATCGCAATGGCCGCCTGCGACGCGTACATCTGGAGGGCCTCGCGGCCCCAGGCGCCGGGACGGCGGCCGTTGCGCGGGCGGTCCACGGAGATGACGCCCAGCAGATCGGCGTCGCCGCCGGACGCGTACATCGGGGCGTAGAGACGGTCCTGGGGGTGCCACTCGTCCTCGAAACGGGGGTCGGGCCCGTCGGTGTGCCACTGCGGTACGTCGTCGTCGAGGAGGACCCAGCCGTCGGTGTGCGGTATGAAACGGAGCTCGTCCCAGGGCTGCCCCATGGTCAACCGACGCTCCCAGGAGGTGCGCGAGCCGACCCGGCCGGTGATCAGCGCTTCGGCCGCGGTGTTGCCCGCGAAGGCGGCGACGACGAGGTCACCGTCGGCGCGGACCAGGTTCACGCAGGCCAGTTCGTAGCCGAGACCGTTGACGATTCCGTCGGCCACGGTCTGCAGTGTGTCGGCCAGGCTCCGCGCCGTGTTGAGATCGGCGACGGCCTGGTGCAGCTGCCGCATCGTCGCAAGGCGGACGTACGGCTCCGACTCGGCCTCCATTGCTCGCACTCCCCGAGACCTCGACAGCACTCCAGGTTTCATATCGACGTACTTACTGCAGTGTCACGGCAACTGAATCACAGTGAGCTGTGCAGTCGGTACACAGGGTCAACAAATATTGCTCTCTGTGACTCAAGTCACAACAGATGGTAAAGGGTTGCGAGTGGCTCGTGGACTCGGCCCGTCCTTTTCCTGAACGCACATCCGTACGCTGCGGGGCAGCCCCCGCAGGCCCCGACGCCGCCTCCGTGCATGGCGATGCCGCCTCCCCCGTACTCCGCGACGCCGCCGCGCCGGATCCGGACGGACCAGGGGGTCCTAGGACCCGGCTGGTCCCCTGGCCCGATGCGGAGGCGCGCGCCGCGCGATTAGCGTGCCGGATGTGTTGCAGACGAAGACCCCCACCCCGCACCCCCGGCCCATCCCCCATGCTGAGGGGGTGAGCAACGATGAGTTCCGAGGCGCCCTCGCCCGGCTGGCCGCCGGAGTCGTGCTGATCACCGCCCAGGAGCCACCGCTGGACGAGAACGGGCGCGGCGAGGACGTCGGGATGACGGCGACCGCCTTCATGTCGGTGTCGCTGGACCCGCCGCTGGTGATGGTCAGTCTGCGCAACGACTCCCGGATGGACGACCTGCTGTCGGAGCAGCCGCTGTGGGCGGTGTCCGTGCTCGCTGAGAGCCAGCGGCACGTCGCCGGACGGTTCGCGATGAAGGGCCGGATCAGCGACCGGCTGCTGTTCGAGGACATCCCCTACGCGCGCGGGGAGGTCACCGCCGCGCCGTTGATCGGAGGGGCGCTGGCCACGCTGGAGTGCCGGACCGAGCAGCGGGTCGTGGCCGGTGACCACACGCTGGTGATCGGCCGGGTGCTGAGCGCGGCCCTGCCCAGCGGGGACGGTTCGCCGCTGACGTACTTCCGGGGGCGGTACCGCCGGCTGGGATGAGGACGGGGGCGGGGGCCGGAACGAGGACCCGCGCCGCAGGAACGAGGACCCGCGCCGTCACCAGTCGCGGCCGGAGCGGCCGCGCTTGGTGTCGCCGCGCTGCTTCTTCTCGCGCAGCCGGCGTTCGTTGATACCCCTCGGGATCCGCGTCTTGCGGCGCGGCCTCGGGGGCGGCGCCGTCGCCTCGGCGAGCAGCGAGGCGAGCCGCACGAGCGCGGTCTCGCGATTGCGCCACTGGGAGCGGTGCTCGGAGGCGCGCACCGAGAGCACCCCGCCCACGAGCCGGCTCTCCAGACGCTGGAGCGCCCGCTCCTTCCACACCTCGGGGAGCGACTCGGTCGCCGCGAGGTCGAAGCGGAGCTCCACCTGGGAGTCGCTGGTGTTGACGTGCTGCCCGCCGGGCCCCGAGGACCGCGAGAAACGCCACATGAGCTCGGCCTCCGGCAGGGAGACCGAACCGCGGATGACATAGGGCCCGGACATGGCACCCATGTTCCCCGGACCCGAGGGTGTTCGTCACCTTCTTTTGCGATGCCGGCCGCCGGGCCGTCCGGAGCATTCGGGTAAAGAAAGCAAAGGGAGCAGGAACCTCTCGGTCCCCTGCCCGCGTTATGACCTGTGACGGTAGCTTCGTGATGGCATGAAGCCCGCAAGCGACGATGAAAGGGACTTCCCATGGCTGTAAGCCTGTCCAAGGGCGGCAACGTCTCCCTCACCAAGGAGGCCCCGGGCCTGACCGCCGTCACGGTCGGCCTCGGCTGGGACGTCCGCACCACCACCGGCACCGACTTCGACCTCGACGCCTCGGCGATCGCGGTCAACCCGGCCGGGAAGGTCGTCTCGGACGGCCACTTCGTCTTCTTCAACAACAAGTCGACGCCCGACCAGACCATCGTGCACACCGGTGACAACGTCACGGGCCAGGGCGAGGGCGACGACGAGCAGATCAACGTCAACCTGGCGGGCCTGCCGGCCGACGTCGACAAGATCGTCTTCCCGGTCTCGATCTACGACGCCGAGACCCGCAGCCAGAACTTCGGCCAGGTGCGCAACGCGTTCATCCGCATCATCAACCAGGCCGGCGGCACCGAGATCGCCCGCTACGACCTGAGCGAGGACGCCGCCACCGAGACCGCCATGGTCTTCGGCGAGCTGTACCGCAACGGCGCCGAGTGGAAGTTCCGCGCCGTCGGCCAGGGTTACGCCTCCGGCCTGCGCGGCATCGCCCAGGACTTCGGCGTCAACCTCTGACGCACCGGCACCATCGCGAAAGCCCCCGGCCGTCAGCCGGGGGCTTTCGCGTGCCCGCGGCCCTCCCGGGTGCGACCACCCTTTCGCGTGCGCACGGCCGAAGCAGGCACAAAGCACCCTGCATGCGGCTTCACCGGACATCCGCACCCAACTCCTGCCGATTAACGAACACATGTGTATTCCATTCGGACAAGAAGTGGTCAAAAAAATGTGAGGTATTTGTTAGTGCACCGTCAATGTTGCTCATTCGGTGGCACGCTCTCCGCTCGTAACCCCCCACGGAACGAGCAACGGAGAACGCATGACCCCCCACATGAACACCCGTCGCGCCGCAGCCCTGGCCGCCGTGGCCGCGATGGTCGTCGTAGGCATGCAGACCGGTGCGGCGAACGCCGTGCCGGACAACGGAAATGACGCCCCCTCCGCCACTCGCAGCGTCGTCCCCTTCGGCGCGAACAAGGCCTCGGTGCGCACCGCCGCCATCAAGTCGGCGCAGAGCGAGGCCGCTTCGACCGCCGAGTCGCTCGGGCTCGGCGGCAAGGAGAAGCTGGTCGTCCGCGATGTGATCAAGGACGCCGACGGCACCGTCCACACCCGCTACGAGCGCACCTACGACGGTCTGCCCGTCCTCGGCGGCGACCTCATCACCCACACCGCCCCGAGCGGAAAGCTCAAGGGCGTCACCAAGGCGACCAAGGCCCGGATATCCGTGCCGTCCACCACGCCGAAGATCAAGACCGCCGCCGCCGCCCGCAAGGTGATCTGGGCGGGCTCCGGCAAGCCCGTCCTCGCCCTGGAGACGGTGAAGACAGGCGTGCAGAAGGACGGCACGCCGAGCCGGCTGCACACCATCACGGACGCCATCACCGGCAAGAAGCTCCAGAGCTACGAGGCGGTCGAGACCGGCGTCGGCAACAGCCAGTACAGCGGCGAGGTCGAGCTGTCGACGACCGCGTCCGGTTCCGGCTTCGAGCTGACCGACGCCGACCGCGGCGGCCACAAGACGTACGACCTCAACCAGGGCGAGAGCGGCACCGGCGACCTCGTCACGGACGACGACGACACCTGGGGCGACGGCACCGGCAACGACCGCCAGACCGCAGCCGTCGACGCCGCCTATGGCGCCGCGCAGACCTGGGACTTCTACAAGTCGGCGTTCGGCCGCGACGGCATCGCCGGTGACGGCAAGGCCGCGTACTCGCGGGTCCACTACGGCGACGCGTACGTCAACGCGTTCTGGGACGACAGCTGCTTCTGCATGACGTACGGCGACGGCGCCGACAACAAGAGCGCGCTGACCGCCCTGGACGTCGCGGGCCACGAGATGAGCCACGGCCTGACCGCGTCCACCGCCAACCTCGACTACTTCGGCGAGTCCGGCGGCCTGAACGAGGCGACCAGCGACATCCTCGGCACCTCGGTCGAGTTCGCCGCCGACAACAGCACCGACGTCGGCGACTACCTCATCGGCGAGAAGATCGACATCAACGGCGACGGCACCCCGCTGCGCTACATGGACAAGCCGAGCAAGGACGGCGGCTCGGCCGACTACTGGGACAGCAGCGTCGGCGACCTCGACGTGCACTACTCCTCCGGCGTCGCCAACCACTTCTTCTACCTGCTGTCCGAGGGCAGCGGCGCGAAGACCATCAACGGGGTCGACTACGACTCCCCGACCTCCGACGGCTCGACCGTCACCGGCATCGGCCGGGACAAGGCCGTCCAGATCTGGTACAAGGCCCTCTCCGAGTACATGACCTCGTCCACCGACTACGCGGGCGCCCGTGAGGCGACTGAGAAGGCGGCGACCGACCTGTACGGGGCCGACAGCGCCGAGCTCACCTCCGTCCAGGCCGCCTGGAGCGGTGTCAACGTGAAGTAGCGCCAACAGCGTTGCTCCGGGAGCCGGTCAGTCCTTCGAGGCGGGCCGGCTCCTGCCGTACAGCCAGGTGTCCCACAGCTCCGTCAGGTCCTGACCGGTCGTCTTCTCCACATAGGCGGTGAAGTCGGCGGTCGACGCGTTGCCGTGCCGGTGGGCCTTCGTCCAGCCCCTGACGAGGGCGAAGAACCGCCGGTCGTCGTCCACGGCCTGCCGGATCCTGTGGACGACCATCGCCCCGCGCCCGTAGACCGGCGCCTGCGAGATGTCCGCGGCAGTCGGCGGATCGGCCGGCGGGAAGGCCCAGTTGTCGTCGTCCTCGAAGGCGGCGTCGAACAGGTCCTGGATCGGGACGCCCTCCTTGTCGGCCGCCCACAGCCACTCCGCGTAGGTCGCGAAGCCCTCGTTGAGCCACATGTCGCGCCAGCTCTCGGGCGTCACGGAGTCCCCGAACCACTGGTGGGCCATCTCGTGGACCAGCAGCCCGGCGTCCGGCGGGCCGGGGAAGAAGGGCCGGTTCTGGGTCTCCAGGGCGTAGCCGGCGTCCCCGTGGCGCTCGACGATCGCGCCCGTGGCGGAGAAGGGGTACGGACCGAACCGCTCCGCCTCCCACTTCACGACCTCGGGAATCCTGGCGAGGATCCGCGAGCTGTCCGCCGCCACCGTCGTGTCCGCGGCGGTGAACACCTCGATGCCGTCCGCGGTCGTCGAGGACTTCGTGTCGAAGCGTCCGATGGCGACGGTCGCGAGATAGCTCGCCATCGGTTCGGGGACGTGCCAGCGGTACGTGGTGGTGGTGCCCGAGCCGCGCCGGGAGACCAGCTCGCCGTTGGACACCGCCGTCAGCCCCTCGGGGACGGTGACGGCGATGTCGTAGGACGCCTTGTCGCTGGGGTGGTTGTTGCCGGGGAACCAGGCCATCGAACCGGTCGGTTCACCGAGCGCGACCGAGCCGTCCGCGGTCCTCAGCCAGCCCTCTTTCGACCCGTCGGGATCGGTGATGGTCCGCGGGGAGCCCGAGTAGCGGACGACCGTACGGAAGGTCCTGCCCTTGCGCAGGCGGCCGGCGACCTCGGCGTCGGGGCGCAGCGTCAGCTCGCTCCCCGCCCGGTTGACCGCGGCCGGGCGGCCCTCGACGGTCGCCGAGTCCACGGTGAGCCCGGCGAGGTCGAGGTCGAAGGCACTGAGGTCCTGGGTGGCGCGCGCGGTGATCGTGGCGGTGCCGCGCAGCCGCCGGGCGGCCGGGTCGGCGTCGAGTGCGAGGTCGTAGTGCGTGACGTCGTAGCCGCCGTTGCCGAGTTTCGGGAAGTACGGATCGCGCAGACCGGCTGCACCGGGGGTGCCCTCGACGCCGCCGGTGCAGCCGGTGGAGGTCGTCAGCACCAGCAGGACGAGAGCGGCGGCACGTGCCGTGCGGCGTACGGGTGTTCGCTGATCCACGTCGGCGATCCTAAGCAGGGGATGTCCGATTCGGGGTATGCCGCTCGGAGGCCGCTCGGATGCCGTTCAGAAGATCGCGATCCCCAGCGGACGGGCGCCCGCGACCAGCTCGAACGGCCGCTTCCTGCCCGTGAGATCGACGACGGTGATGCCGTTGCCGTACCCGTCGCGGGTGAAGCCCTCGGTGACGTACGCCGTCCGGCTGTCGGCGGAGACCGTCACGTCCTCGTGCGGCCCGTCCAGCGGTACGACCCGCTCGGAACCCTCGGGGGTACGGATGGTCAGGGACGGGCCCTTGTCGTCGGAGAGGATCGGGCCGGTGCCGACAACGAGCAGGGTGCCGTCGGGGGCGAGCGTCGCGCCGTGCTGGTGGGTGTCGGCGGTCATCGGCTCGATGGTGCTCCGTCCGGTGCGCGGATCGAGGACGACGAGCCGTTCGCCCTCGAACGGCAGCAGCAGCTTGCCGTCGGCGGGACGCACGACGGCGTAGTGCGGCTTCAGCCAGGAGCCCAGGCCGCCCTCGGTGCCGTACGGGGCGACCTCGAAGCGCCGCGTCTTGCGGCTGGAGGTGTTCACGGCCGTGACGTCGAAGGAGTCGTGGCCGGTGGCGTACACCTCGGTGCCGTCCGGCGAGACGTCCACGTCGAAGGGGCGGCGGCCCACCGGAACCGTGTCGGTCACCTTGCGGGTCGCGGTATCGACGATCTCCAGCACACCGTTGCGGCCGGGCACGTTGACGCCGACGTAGACGTGCCGGCCGCCGGGGGCCAAAGCGATGCCCATGCCACCGCCCCGGTACTCGCCGGTCGTGACCGGGCCGGTCCGCGTCTCGTACGGGATCCGGGCGAGGCGGGTACGG
This sequence comes from Streptomyces sp. NBC_00012, assembly GCF_045040875.1. Classification (NCBI taxonomy): domain Bacteria; kingdom Bacillati; phylum Actinomycetota; class Actinomycetes; order Kitasatosporales; family Streptomycetaceae; genus Streptomyces; species Streptomyces sp. NBC_00012. The sequence goes on from NZ_CP108309.1 coordinate 3,987,396, forward strand.
GTCGCCGTGTCGACGACCGCGACGCCCTCGGCGGTCGCCACCCAGGCGATCCCCTCGTCGTCGACGACGAGGCCGTAGGGGGCGGTGCCGACCTCGACGGAGCCGAGCGTGCGCCGGTCGTGGCGGGGATCGGGGTCGACGAAGGTCACAGTGTCGGCGCCGAAGTCGGCGACGAGGAGCGTGCCGTGCGGGGTGGCCGCGGCGGAGGGCTTCGACGAGGGCGAGGACGCGGCGGCCGCGGTCGGGGACGGGGCCGCCTGCGCGCTGTCCGGTGTACGGGGTGTGGCCGGGGCGCCGCCCGCACAGCCCGCGAGGACCGTCGCCGCGGCGAGTGCCGGCACCGCGTGGCGCACGTTCACCGGGCGTCCCTCAGCCGTGCGGCGATGTCCGCGAAGCCGCGGCGCTCCGCGTGCTCCAGCGCGGTCATCCCGTCGCCGTCCGCCAGGTCCACGTTCGCACCGGCGGCCAGCAGGAGCTCGATGACCTCCTGGTGTGCCCGGCCGCCGTCGCCGAGGATCACGGCCTCCAGCAGGGCCGTCCAGCCGAGCCGGTTGACGTGGTCGACGTCGATGTCGGTGACGCGGAGCAGCTCCCGTACGTAGGCGGCGTGGCCGCGCTCGCTGGCCGGGATGAGCGCGATGCCGCCGAAGCGGTTGCTGAGCTTCAGATCGGGGCCGGCCGGCAGGAGGACGTGGAGCATCGGGACGCTGCCGGTGACTCCGGTCGCCAGCCAGGGGCTCTCCTCGCGCCGGTCCTGTGCGTCGGGGTCCGCGCCCGCCTCGACCAGCAGCCGGGCCGCCTCGACGTGGTCGCCGTGGACGGCGAGGAGCAGCGGGGTGCGCAGCTCCTCGTCGCGGCAGTCGACCCGGGCGCCGCCCTCGATCGCGGACCGCACGCGGTAGGTGTCGCCGGTGCGTGCGGCGTCGAGCAGTTGTCGATCGAGGGCGTTCATCGCGTACTCCTGTTGCTGGTGTGCTCGACGGGCCGGGCTGCCCGCTACTTGGCGAGCTCGGCGACGCCGGCCTGGGCGAACTTCTCGTCCAGGTCGCCCGACGGGGCGCCGGCCACGCCGATGCCGGCGATCGGGGCGCCCTTGGCCGCGACCGGGGCACCACCGGCGAGGAAGAGGGTGCCGGGGATGTCCTTCAGGGTGGGGGCGTTGGCCAGGCGCTTGACGAGCTCGGAGGTGGGGGCGTTCCAGGAGACGGCGGTGAACGCCTTCTTCTCGGCCGCCTCGTAGGACTGCGGGCCGGCACCGTCGCCGCGCAGGGTGACGATGGTGTTGCCGTTGCGGTCGACGACGGCGACGGAGACGCGCTGGTTCTCCTTCTTCGCGGCGTCGAGGGTCGCCTGCGCGGCCTTGGCGGCGGCGGTCACGGTCAGGTGGGTGGTCTGCTGGAGGTTGTCGTTCGAGGCGTCGGCCTTGAGGGCGACGGCGGGGGCCGCGGCCGGGGTGGAGGCGCTGGCGGACACGGCGCCGAAGGTGCCTGCGCCGAGGGCGGCGACGGCGACGGCACCGGTCAGGACGCGGGTGCGCAGCGACAGCTTCTTCATGGTGGACTCCTCAGCAGCGGTGGATGAGCGTGTGTGGGGCGGTGGACGAGCTGTTCGGCTCTGGAATCGATCCTCCGTCCGCCGGCGGCCCCGCACCGTCGACGGACCGGCTCGACGCCGCACGCGGGACGGTCGACGGCCCCGTCAGCCGATCGGTTGATGCGGGGGTGGCCATCCGGGGTGACCATGGCTGTATCCGTGCAGCTCAGCGGCGCCGCTGATGGTGAGGAGCGAGAGGTACGACGTGAAGCACCGAAGCCGATCGGCACCCGCCGCGGGCGCGCACATGGACCTGGGCATGGGCGTCGACATGGACATGGGCGCGGGCCCGGGAACGGGCAGGACGCCCGGGGACGCCGTCCGGGACCGGGCCGGTGACCCGGACGCCCGGTGGCTCACGGTCCTGATGCACGCCGCGTTCTTCCTGCTGCTCGGCGCCTCGCTCACCCGCTTCCTGCTGCGCCACCCCGGCGAGGCCCGCACCCCGTGGATCATCGCGCTCTCCGTCGCCCTCGCCGTGCTGTACGTGATCGGGCCGGTGCTCGGCTCGCGTCCGACTCCGCGCTCCCTGGTGTGGCTGAGGGTGCTGGTCGCCGTATGGATGGTGCTGGTCGTCCTCGCGCCGAGCTTCGCGTGGTGCGCGGTGCCACTGTTCTTCACCGGGCTGCGCATCCTCCCGCCGCGCGCCGCACTCGCGCTCGTCGCGCTGCTCACCTTGTTCGTCGTCGCCGCGCAGCTGCGGCTGGCCGAGGGCTTCGACCCGAACCTGGTGCTCGCCCCGCCCGCCGTGGCGGCGGTCGCGACGGCGGTCTTCGTCCATATGCAGCGTCAGGCCGAGCGCCAGCGCGAACTGTCCGAGCGGCAGCGCGGACTCATCGACGACCTGCTGCGCACCCGCCGCGAACTCGCCGCCACCGAACGCCGCGAGGGAACCCTCGCCGAACGCCAGCGGCTCTCGATGGAGATCCACGACACCCTCGCGCAGGGTCTCTCCAGCCAGCAGATGCTGCTCCAGGCCGCCGACCGCACCTGGGACGCAGACCCGGCGACCGCCCGCCGCCACGTCCGTACCGCCACCGGCATCGCGGAACGCAACCTCGCCGAGGCCCGCCGCTTCGTCCACGACCTGGCGCCGGCCGATCTCGCGGAGGGCGGCGGCCTGGAGGCGGCCCTGCACGCACTGGCCGGCCGCGAGACGGCGCAGGGGCAGGGGCGGCTCACCGTCCGCTGCCACGTGGAGGGCGAGCGGCACACCGCACTGCCGGACCGGGTGCAGTCCGCACTGCTGCGCATCGCGCAGGGCGCACTGGCCAATGTGAAGGAGCACGCGAACGCCACGGAGGCGGCGCTGACGCTGACCCACCTCGACGACCGGGTCGTCCTGGACATCGCCGACAACGGGCGGGGCTTCACACCCGACGAACGCACCGGGGCCACCGGCAGCGTGCGCGGTCACGGGCTGCCCGCGATCCGGGCCCGGCTCCAGCAGCTCGGCGGCACGCTGACGATCGAGTCGGTACCGGGCGAGGGTACGGTGCTGTCCGCCGCCGTCCCCCTCACCGCCGCCCCGCCGACCGCCCCGGAGGACCTCGCATGACCGCGACGCCGCCCGTACGCATCCTGCTCTGCGACGACCATGTCGTCGTACGCGCCGGTCTGCTCGCCCTCCTCGGCAGCGAACCGGACATCGACGTCGTCGGCGAGGCCGGCAGCGGCGAGGAGGCGGTCGCCCTGGCCGCCAAGCTCACCCCGGACGTCGTCCTGATGGACCTCCAGCTCGGCGAGGGCATCGACGGTGTGGAGGCCACCCGCCGCATCGCCACCACCGGTGTCCATGTGCTGGTCCTCACCACGTACGACACGGACGCCGACATCACCCGGGCCATCGAGGCGGGTGCCACCGGCTATCTGCTGAAGGCCGAGCGCCCCGAGGAACTCTTCGCCGCGATCCGCTCGGCCGCCCAGGGCCGCACGACGCTCTCCCCGCCGGTGGCCAGCCGTGTCATGGCGCGGATGCGCAAGCCGCTGCCCACCCTCACCGACCGCGAGCTAGACATCCTGGCCCAGCTCTCCCAGGGCCTGGGCAACCGCGACATCGCCCGCGCCCTGTTCATCAGCGAGGCCACGGTCAAGACCCATCTGGGCCGGATCTACGACAAGCTCGGCGTCGACACCCGCGCGGGCGCCGTCGCCGTCGCGAAGGAGCAGCGGCTGCTGTCGTAGGAGCCGCCCGGCTGCTGCCGCAGGGACCACCCGGCGGATCAGACCCCGCCGCCGGGCGCCGGGCCTCAGGCCCCTGGCCCCTGACCCCGGCAGAGGGTCTCCCGGCACCGGCGCCCCGCCGGGCATGACACCATCGAAGCGTGCTCGACATCGGCTACTCCCTCTCCCGACGCTTCCCCGATCCCCCGCAGACCGACTACCGCCGCGCGGACGTCCACGCCCTGCGGCACGATCTTTTCTCCGGGGACGTCTACCTCGCGGACACCAAGGAGGACCGCGAGGTATCCACAGCCTGGGGATGGGTGCCGGTGCTCGACTTCGCGTGGGCGCTGTGCGACATCGTCGAGCAGATCGACCAGGACCCGCGCGGCAACCGCTCGCACCGGCAGCAGTTCGCCGAGCTGGACTTCACCGAGTCGTCCGACCGGATGCTCTTCGAGCGCCGCTTCGGCTGGGTCGACGTCGAGGCCGACTGGATGCCCGGCGACGAGCCCCCGCTCACCTTCAGCCACTCCTTGCTGCGCCGCGAGGCCCGCGACTTCCTGCACGACCTGATCGCCGATCTCGCCGACATGCACGAGGGCCTCGCCGACAACCCCGTGATCTGGGACCTCCAGGCCCGCTTCCCCCGTATCTGACCCCCGCGTCCGGGCCGGCCCGGACGGTGGAGGCGTAGCCGTCCGGGCCGGCCCGGACGGCTACGCCTCCACCCGCACCCCGATCTGCGCCGCGAACGCCGGCGCCAGCTCCATCAGCTGGGCCGGGCTGATCACCGCGCCCGCCAGCCGCTCCACGCCACGCGCGATGTCCAGCTCCGCGACCGTGCGCAGGTCCACCGACTCCATCCGTACGGAGCTGAAGTCGGCCCGCTTCAGCACGCAGTCACGGAACTCCACCCGCACCAGGTGCGCGTCCCCGAAATCCGGCTCGGACAGCACACAGCCCTCGAAGACCACGTCCTTGAGCCGCGCCTTCCGCAGATTCAGGTAGTCGATCTTCCCGCCGCGCACCAGCACCCGCTCCAGCACCCCGCCGTGCAGCTGCACGCCGCCCAGCCGGGCGTCCACCACCTCCACGTCGCGCAGCGACGCCCCTGCGAGATCGGCGCCCACGCCCCGTACGCCCGTCAGCACCGAGTCGATGAAACGGGCCCTGACCAGCTCCGTACGGTCGAGCAGGCAGCCGTCCAGCGCGCAGTCCATGAACCGGGCCCCCGGACCCGACTCGTCCGCGAGATCCGTCCCGTCGAACCGCAGACCGTCGTAGTCCCCGTCCGGCACCAGGCCTGTCCCGTCGTACGGAACGAGTGGTGGGAGTCGCACCTCGGGCCGCCGGGCCGCCGGGATGGTGTCCGTCTTCCTGCTGTTGCCACGTGCCATGCCCACCATCGTGGCCCATGCCACTGACAACGCCCCCTCGCCGGTGTCACGGACGCGCCCCGGACCAGGACGAAGGGCCCGGCCGCCCTCCTACCGCTGCCCGCCCAGCTCCGCCAGCGCCCCGTCCGTCAGCCGGTACACCGTCCACCCGTCCTGCGGCCGCGCACCCAGCGACTCGTAGAACGCGATGGACGGGGCGTTCCAGTCCAGCACCGACCACTCCAGACGCTCGTAACCGCGCTCCGCACAGATCCGCGCCAGCTCGGTGAGCAGCGCCTTCCCGTGCCCGCCGCCGCGCCGCTGCGGACGTACGTAGAGGTCCTCCAGGTAGATGCCGTGCACCCCGCGCCAGGTGGAGAAGTTGAGGAACCACAGCGCGAAGCCGACAGCCTCGCCGTCGTCCGACTCCGCGATGTGCGCGTACGCGGCGGGCCGCTCGCCGAACAGCGCCTCGTGCAGCTGCTCCTCGGTGGCGTTCGCCTCGTGCAGGGCCTTCTCGTATTCGGCCAGCTCACGGACCATGGCGTGGATGACGGGGACGTCGGCGGGGACAGCGGTACGAATCATGAGGGCAGGGTAGACACGGGCCCGTACGCCGCCGGACCCGCCCCGTCCGGAATGTCGATCACGCCGACGATCACCGGGCCGTGCGTCAATCGGATATGACTCCGAGCAGCCCCGCACCGCCCACCCGGCTCCGCACCACCGCCGGCTCGTGGCTCCGCAGCGCCGGATCATGGATCCGCAGCGCACCGGGCACCTACCTGTGGCTGGCCGCGCTCTTCGTCACCACGGTCATCGTCCACCAGATGTCACCGGACTTCGAAGAGGACTTCCTGCGCCAGCGCTCGACCAACATCCACGAACTCACCCAGGACCCGCTGCGCGTCCTGGTCACCAGCGCCTTCTGGATCGACGGCGGCCGCTGGATCCCCTACGCCGTCCTGTACACCGGCTTCCACGCCCCCGCCGAGCGCTGGCTCGGCACCCTGCGCTGGCTCGCCGTCGCCGTACTGGCGCACGTCCTCGCCTCGCTCGTCAGCGAAGGTGTCCTGGCCTGGGCGATCCGGCACGGACACGTGCCCCTGTCGGCCGCGAACACCCTCGACGTCGGCGTCAGTTACGCGCTCGCGGGGGTCGTCGCCGTGCTCACGTACCGCATCCCCGCGCCCTGGCGGTACGTGTACCTCTTCGCCGTCCTCGTCCTCTACGGCATCCCCCTCGTCAGCGGCCGCTCGTTCACCGACCTCGGGCACCTCACCGCCGTGCTCATCGGCCTCGCCTGCTACCCATTGGCCCGGTCCCGGCACAGGACGGGAACGCCCCCCGCGCAGTAACGTCCCGCCCGAGAGCCAACAGGGCTTCACACCGGACAAAGCAGGGGCAACATGAGCACCGTCAACGGCGGCATATCGTTCTGGTACGCGGACCAAGGGACCCCTCTCGCCCGGGAGCCTCTGCCCGGCGACACCACCGCCGACATCTGCATCGTCGGGGGCGGATACACCGGGCTGTGGACCGCCTACTACCTCAAGAAGGCCGTCCCCTTCCTCAACATCACCGTCCTGGAATCCAAGTTCTGCGGTTACGGCGCCTCCGGGCGCAACGGCGGCTGGCTCTACAACGGCATCGCGGGCCGCGACCGCTACGCGAAACTCCACGGCCACGAGGCCGCCGTCCGGCTCCAGCAGGCGATGAACGAGACGGTCGACGAGGTCGTACGGGTGGCCGCCGAGGAGAACATCGACGCCGACATCCATCAGGGCGGCGTCCTCGAAGTCGCCTACACACCCGCGCAGCTGGCCAGGCTCAAGGACTTCCACTCCGTCGAGATCGCCTTCGGCGAGACCGACCGCGTGCTGCGCGGCGCCCGTGAGACCTGCGAACGCGTCAACGTCACCGGAGCTGTCGGCTCCAGCTGGACCCCGCACGGCGCCCGGCTCCACCCCGTCAAACTCGTCCAGGGCCTCGCCGCGGCCGTCGAGGCGCTCGGCGTCACCATCCACGAGTCGACACCGGTCACCGAGATCAAGCCCAAGCACGCCCTCACCCCGTACGGCACCGTCCGCGCCCCGTACATCCTGCGCTGCACCGAGGGCTTCACCGCGAACCTCAAGGGCCAGCGGCGCACCTGGCTCCCCATGAACTCCTCGATGATCGCCACCGAGCCGCTCCCCCGTTCGGTCTGGGACACCATCGGCTGGGACGGCCGCGAGACCCTCGGCGACATGGCCCACGCCTACATGTACGCCCAGCGCACCGCCGACGACCGCATCGCGCTCGGCGGCCGCGGCGTCCCGTACCGCTTCGGCTCGGGCACGGACAATGACGGCCGCACCCAGCCCGCCACCATCGAGGCCCTCCGGGACATCCTGGTCCGCTTCTTCCCCGCCACCGCGGGTGCCCGCATCGACCACGCCTGGTCCGGCGTCCTCGGCGTCCCGCGCGACTGGTGTGCCACGGTCACCCTGGACCGTTCCACCGGGCTCGGCTGGGCGGGCGGCTACGTCGGCTCCGGCGTCGCCACCACCAACCTCGCCGCCCGCACCCTGCGCGACCTGGTCCAGCAGGACTCCGGCCAGTCGGGCCCCACCGATCTGACCACCCTCCCCTGGGTCGGCCACAAGGTCCGCCGCTGGGAGCCGGAGCCCTTCCGCTGGATCGGCGTCCACGGCATGTACGCCGCCTACCGCGCCGCCGACCGCCGCGAACTCACCTCGCCGAAGGCCGTCACGGACGCCATCGCGAAGGCCGCGGACCGGCTGGCGGGCCGGCACTGACCGCAACGACGGACGGCACCCGCCACCGGGTGGTGGCGGGTGCCCGTGAGTGCTTCGGTCAGTGGCGCGTCGCGCGTGTCACACCGAGCGGCAGAGGCTCTTGCCGTGGCACGGCTTGGGCTTCGGCTTGCACTTCTTGTCGTGCTTGTCGTGGCATGGCTTCGGCTTGGGCTTGCAATGCTTGCCCTCGCACGACTTCTTCTCGACGGAGATACGGGCCTGGTCCTGGTTCGACCGGACGGTGCCGTTCTCGGCCGTGGCCTCCGCCCGGTTGACGACCTCGCCGCGCGCGGCGTCGGCCGCCGTGACCCGGTAGGTGCCGGTGCAGGTGGTGCTGTCACCGGACTGACCGGCCGGGGCGAGCGTGGTCGCCTCGCAGGTCACGCCCGTCACCCGGTCGTCGGTGATCGAGATCCCCGTCAGCTCCCGGGAGCCGGTGTTGGTGACCGGGAGCCGGTGTTGGTGACCGGGAGCCGGTGTTGGTGACGGTGTACGTGTACGTCACCTTGTCGCCCACCTTGTACGTGCGCGAGTCGTCCACCGTCTTGGTGAGCCGCAACCCGGGCTCGGTCTCGGGTTCGGTCCGCAGGGTGACGGCGTCGGGCTCCGACTGCACATCCGTGCGGCCGAACTGCCCGTGCGCGACGGCCACGTTGACGACCGTCCCGCGTGCGGCATCCGCCTCGGTGACGGTGTAGTTGCCGGTGTTGGTGAGTCTCAGCCTCATGCCGGGCAACGTAGGGACCGATCCCGTCCGTGTGGACCCGCCGGCAGAGCGGGCCCGACCAGCCCGCGCTCAGCCGGGCCGCGATCGTCCGCGAGGCGATCGTGATGCTGGACGCCGACGGCATCGAGGCACTCAGCATGCGCAAGCTCGGCGCCCGGCTGAACGCCGGCGCGACCTCGCTCTACCGGCACGTCGCGACCAAGGACGAGCTGATGGAACTGGCGGTGGACGAGGCCTTCGGCGAGATCGCGATCCCCGCCGCCGACGGCCCCGACTGGCGCGCCGCCGCCACCGAGGCCGCCCGCTCCTTCCGCTCGACGGCCCTGCGCCACCCCTGGCTGGCCTCGATGCTGGGCCAGGCGGGCCTGGCCTACCTGGGCCCCAACCTGATGTCGTTCTCCGAACGGCTGGCAGCCCTGTTCGCCGCCGCCGGCTTCCCGGAGCCGAGCCGCGCGATCGACACCGTGATGTCCTACGTCATCGGCATCAGCACCACCGAGGCGGCCTGGCTCACCACCGTCGCCCGCTCCGGCGAGACCGAGACCGACTTCATCGCCCGCCTCCTGCCGGCCGCCCAGCAGGCCGCGGCCGAGCACGCCCACCTCGCCGACTCCTTCGGCGCCCCCTCCGAAACCGCACCCGAGGAGATCCGCGACTCCAAGTTCACGTACGGCCTGGAGGTCGTCCTGGACGGACTGGCGATGCGACTCCCGCCCCGGCAGCCGCACTGACCGCACCACCGGACGGTCGGACAACTGAACAAAGGTTCAATATCCGCACGCATTGACAGGGGCGATCCACACTCCAAATACTGAACACTCATTCAGTAAGGAGCCTGTGCAGTGCCTGGAGACACCATGTCGGATCCCCCCGCCGCCACCACCTCGATCACCGGCGGGGAAGCCCTGGTCCGGGCCCTGGCCGCACACGGCGTGACCAGGGCCTTCGGTATCCCCGGCACCCACAGCCTGGAGATCTACCGGCACCTGGCCGCCTACCGGATCGACCATCTCAACCCCCGCCACGAGCAGGGCGCGGGCTACGCCGCCGACGCCTACGCCCGGGTCTGCGGGCAGCCCGGCGTGGCGATCACCACCACCGGACCGGCCCTGCTGAACATCGCGGCCGCCGTCGGCCAGGCGTACTCCGACAGCGTCCCGCTGCTCGTCGTCTCACCCGGCATGCCGCTGCGCCACCCCCGCCAGCCGACCGGTCTGCTGCACGAGATGCGCAGCCAGACCGAGGCGCTGCGGGGCATCGCGGCCGTCAGCCACCGGGTGTCCTCGGTCGAGGAGATCGGCGTGGCGGTCGCCCGCGCCTTCACCCTCTTCCGCACCCGGCGCCCCCGGCCCGTGCACATCGAGGTGCCACTGGACCTGCTCACCGCCGAGGAACCGGCCGGGCCGGTACGGACCGCCCCACCGGTCTCCCCCGCGACGGCGGACCCGGACGCGCTCTCGGCGGCCGGCGAGGCACTGGGCTCGGCCACCCGGCCCGCGCTCGTGCTCGGTGGCGGAGCGCGCGGAGCCGCCGCCGAATGCCTGCGGCTGGCCGAAGGGCTGGGCGCCCCCGTGGTGACCACCGCCAACGGCAAGGGGATCGTCGCCGAGACCCACCCGCTGTCGCTCGGCGTCTCCCTGCACAGCCGGGCCGTCCGGCACTGGCTGGCCGAGCGCGACGTGGTGCTCGCCGTCGGCACGGAACTCGCCGAGTCCGACCTGTGGGCACCCCTGCCCGCACTCGGCGGCACCCTCGTCCGGGCCGACATCGATCCGGCGCAGATGTACGCGGGGCTGCCCGCGGACATCCCCCTGGTCGGCGACGCCCGCCACACCCTGCGCGCCCTCCTCGCCACCCTCCCCGAAGCCGCCCGCGCGCACCCCGGAACCCACCGGGCCGTCGCCGCCCTGCGCGCGGAGCGGAACGCCGAGACCAGGAGCGAGGACACACCCCTGCTGCCCTACCTGGCGGCCATCAGGTCAGTGCTCCCGGCGGACACGGTGCTCACCTCCGACAGCGCCCAGTGCTGCTACTACGGCGCGATCCCGCACCTGCCCGTCGCCCCGGAGGGCCGCTACCTGCACCCGACGGGCTTCGGCACACTCGGCTACGCGCTGCCCGCCGCCATCGGCGCAAGGACCGCGGACCCCGCCCGGCCGGTCGTCGCCCTGAGCGGCGACGGCGGCCTCCAGTTCTCCGTACAGGAGCTGGCCACCGCCGTACAGCTGCAACTCCCCCTGCCGGTCGTGGTCTTCGACAACGGCGGCTACGGCGAGATCCGCGACGAAATGGTGTCCCGCGGCAACCGCCCCACCGCGGTCGACCTGCCCCCGGTCGACCTGCCCGCCCTGGCCCGCGCCTACGGCGGCCACGGCGTGCGGGCCGGCTCCCCCGAGGCGCTGGCCGAGGCACTGCGCCACGCCCTGAACACCCCCGGCCCCACCCTCATCACCGTCCCCCTGGCCACCGCCCCCGAGGAGTTCCCCCGATGACCACCGCCACCACCGACCCCACCCCTCCCCTGATCTCCCTCACCTGGACCGACCAGGAGACCGGGCACCAGGGGCACCTGGTCATCGACCGCCTGGTGCGCGGTGTCTCCAGCGGCGGCCTGCGGATGCGCTCCGGCTGCACCCTGGAGGAGGTCACCGGCCTGGCCCGCGGCATGACGATGAAGGAGGCGCTGCACTACGACCCGCAGGCCCGCTACATCCCGCTGGGCGGCGCCAAGGGCGGCATCGACTGCGACCCGCGCGACCCCGCCGCCTACGGCGTCCTCGTCCGCTACCTGCGCGCCGTACGCCCCTACATCGAGCACTTCTGGACCACCGGCGAGGACCTCGGCCTCACCCAGGACCTGGTCGACCGGGCCGCCGCCGAGGCGGGCCTGGTCTCCTCCGTCCAGGCGGTCTACCCGCTCCTGGACGACGAGGAAGCCGCCCGGCGGCGCCTCGCCGACGCGTTCGCCATCGACGTGGACGGCATCGGCCTGGACGAACTGGTGGGCGGCTGCGGCGTCGCCGAATCGGTGCTCACGGCCCTGGACCGGGCCGGCGTCGCCCACCGGGAGACCCGCGTCGCGGTGCAGGGCCTCGGCACCATGGGCGGCGCCACCGCCCGCTTCCTGGCCCGCGCCGGGCTGCGCGTCGTCGCGGCCGCCGACATCAAGGGCACCATCGCCAACCCCGCCGGCCTGGACGTCGAGGCACTGCTCGCCGCCCGTGACAGCCACGGCACCGTGGACCGCGCCGCACTCCGCGCCGAGGACCGCGAACTGCCGGCCGACGCCTGGCTGACCACCGACGCCGAGGTACTGGTACCGGCCGCCGTCTCGTACGCCATCGACACCACCAACCAGGCGGGCATCACCGCCCGCTGGATCGTCGAGGCCGCCAACATGCCGGTGGTGCCGGAGGCGGAGGCGCTGCTGGCCGCACGCGGCATCACCGTACTCCCGGACGTCGTCGTCAACTCCGGTACGAACGCCTGGTGGTGGTGGACCCTGTTCGGCGACATCGGCGCCGACGCCGACGAGGCGTTCGCGCACACCCGCCGCTCGATGCGCACCCTGGTCGACCGGACCCTGGCCCGCGCCGAGTCCGAGCGCACCACCCCCCGAGCCGCCGCCCACGCCCTGGCCGCGGACCGGCTGCCGGTCGTCGCGGAACGGTTCGGATCATTCCGCTGACAGCCGGAATCCACCCGAAACCGCCGGCTGGCCCCGGACCGCGAACGACGAAACCCCGGCCCGGAGCCTGTCCGAACCGGGGTTTCCCTGAGCCCGCTGACGGATGCGAACCGCGACCTGCGCAGCCCGCATCCGCCCCTTCGCGTAGGGGACTTCGCTCAGCCGAGCGGGAGCTCCAGGACGGCTTCCTCCCCGGTCAGGGAGGTGATGGTGGTGGTGCTGTCCTGCTTGCCGGTGAACGCGTACAGCTTGTCGCGGCTGTTGACGACCAGGGCGAGGCGGTGACCGTCGGGCAGGTCGTAGGCGGCGGGCTGGAGTGCCCAGCTGACGGTCCGGTCCGTGCCGGGGCGCAGGTCCGTGGTGGTGAAGGGCTCGTGGGTGATGAGCCGGGCGCTGTCGTCCGCGGCCACGTCGAAGAGGTAGGCGACGAGGGTCGCGGCGTCCGCCTCGTCGGACCGGATCGAGAGCCGGATGGTGGTGGCGCCGCGGATCCGGCGGCCGCCCGTGAGTGCCTCGGTGGACCAGAGCAGCAGCTGGTTCCGCTCGAAGTCGGCCGGCTTGTAGCTCCTGGGGTTGCCGAACCACTCCTTCTGGCCGGTCTCCATGATCTCGTCCATGGCGGTGGCGGCGGTCTCGTGTCCGGCCGTGAAGTCACGGCTCCAGCCCGTGGACGGCTTGTCGGACAGGGTGCCGTCACCGTCGTCGCCGTTGCCGCTCAGGTACCAGGCCTCGCTGCCGGTGGTGGCCTCGGCCCAGGAGCGGAGCGGTTCGCGCCGCGCCGGGACGGTGATCCGCCGGCCACCGCCGATGACCGGGGCGGTCTCGTAGGTGAACATCACCTGGCTGTTGACCACCGGCCAGTCGGGCACCTCGTTGGCCTCCCCGAGCAGGTGGTGGTCGAGCCAGGCGTAGGCCTCCCGCATCGGGGTCAGCAGGCCGGGGAAGGGCATGCCGGTCGCCAGGCCGGTGATGCCGGCGCCTTCCGGGGCGCCGTGGTCGCCGATCCACAGGTTCAGGTGCTTGGGGGCGGTGATCTTCTCGAAGGCGGCGATCGCCTCGCCGGCCGGGAACAGGCTCTCGTGCCAGGTGTTCGAGTAGAAGGTCGGGATGCCCCGCGCGTTGGTGACGTCCACGTAGGTTTCCGGAGCGCGTTCGGTGCCCCAGGCCACCACACCCTCCATGTTCCGGCCGTCCCGGAAGTCCTGGAGGATCTGCCGTGTCTCCTCGTCGAACTTCTTCTCCTCCGTGTCGCCGGTGAAGTCGATCAGTGTCCGCACGGCCTCCAGGTGCCGGGTGCCGTTGTCGTAGAGGCTGGTGGCCAGGTTGCCCCAGGTGCTGAGCGCGGCCACGGCGGCGACTCGGTTCTCCTGGTCGTGCGCGGCGACCAGCTGGCTGATCCCGGAACCGTAGGACAGGCCCATGAACCCGATCCTGCTCGGCTCGAACAGCTCCTGCGCATGGTCGATCACGCGCGAGCCGTCCGCCCAGTCGTCCGGCCCGGCGATGTTGATGAGCCCCTCGGAGGTGTACGGCAGGTCCGGCTTGCCGATCCCCCGCGGCGTGTAGGCCAGCACGTGGTAACCGCGCGCCGCCAGCGCGAGGTAGCCGGCCATGAACGGCATCCAGCCGTACGGGTTCCACCCGGCGGGCACGATCACCACCGGGCGCGGCTCCGAGGCCTTCTGCTTGATCGCGAACGCGGAGAGGCCGATCTCCTCCGTCACGGAAACGCGCGGGAAGGTGATCCCGGCCTCCCGCAGGACACGGTTCACCAGCTCCTGCAGCTCCTCGGGGAGCGTGCCGGCCGGCGCGGTGCCCTGCACCGCCGCGAGCAGGGCCTTGGAGACGGCGAGAACCGACGGGTTGATATCCAGGCCGCCGCTGCGCCAAATGCCGTTGGCGGCGATGTCGGCGAGTGTCGCGTCAGTGATCGACGCGATCGGCTCTCCATCTGCTGTGGTCATACGAACCGCCCTTTTCTAGAAGGTCAGAGCGCCGGAGGGGGCGCCACCGGGCGGATCATGATCAGGGCCAACGGGGCCGAAACCGATGGGCAGCCAGTTGGACCCGAACGGACGAAAGGGCGTCTGCGGCTGCTGACACAGCCGCGAGGATCCGCTGCCACGTACGTCGACCGCCCACCGCGACAGCCGCTTGTGCGTGGTCCGGAAACGGCCCCGGCCTCTTCGGGAGGCCCCGCCACCGACGCCGCGTCCGCTGAAGCAGAGAACCCCAGCTCAGAGGTCTTCTGGGCTGGGGTTCCGGCAGAGCCCCCTGTCGGATTCGAACCGACGACCTACGCATTACAAGTGCGTTGCTCTGGCCAGCTGAGCTAAGGAGGCGTGCCGGAGCAGTGTAACCAACGTCGCACCCCGCGCGGTCCCAAAATTTCGCGGGCATCGAACTACTGACAGATTCCAAATGGCCAGGTAGCGTCGCTGAAGGTTCACTCAAGTGGACCAGACCACTCCCGCACTCGGATCGTCCGGCACGTTCCTGCCGGTGGAGGAGAAGATTCAGCATGGCCAGTGTCACGTTCGACAAGGCGTCCCGCGTCTACCCCGGCTCCACCAAGCCGGCCGTGGACCAGCTCGAGATCGACATCGCGGACGGTGAGTTCCTCGTCCTCGTCGGTCCTTCCGGTTGTGGCAAGTCGACCTCCCTGCGCATGCTCGCGGGTCTTGAGGACGTCAACGGTGGCGCGATCCGCATCGGTGACCGCGACGTCACGCACCTGCCCCCGAAGGACCGGGACATCGCCATGGTGTTCCAGAACTACGCGCTGTACCCGCACATGACCGTCGCGGACAACATGGGCTTCGCGCTCAAGATCGCCGGTGTCAACAAGACCGAAATCCGGGCGAAGGTCGAAGAGGCCGCCAAGATGCTGGACCTCACCGAGTACCTGGACCGCAAGCCGAAGGCGCTCTCCGGTGGTCAGCGGCAGCGTGTCGCGATGGGCCGGGCCATCGTGCGTGAGCCGCAGGTCTTCCTCATGGACGAGCCGCTGTCGAACCTCGACGCCAAGCTCCGTGTGTCCACCCGTACGCAGATCGCCTCGCTCCAGCGCCGCCTGGGCATCACGACCGTGTACGTCACCCACGACCAGGTCGAGGCCCTGACCATGGGTGACCGGGTCGCGGTCCTCAAGGACGGTCTGCTCCAGCAGGTCGACTCGCCGCGCAACATGTACGACAAGCCGGCGAACCTCTTCGTGGCCGGCTTCATCGGCTCCCCGGCCATGAACCTGATCGAGGTCCCGATCACCGACGGTGGTGTGAAGTTCGGCAACAGCGTCGTCCCGGTCTCCCGCGAGGCGCTCTCCGCCGCCGCGGACAAGGGCGACACGACCGTCACGGTCGGCATCCGCCCGGAGCACTTCGACATCGTCGAGCACGGTGGCGCGGCCGCGAAGTCCCTCTCGAAGGACAGCGCCGACGCCCCGGCCGGTCTGGCCGTCTCGGTCAACGTCGTCGAGGAGCTCGGCGCCGACGGCTTCGTCTACGGCTCCGCGCGGGTCGGCGGTCAGGACAAGGACCTGGTCGTCCGCGTCGGCGGCCGTGCCGTTCCGGAGAAGGGCACCAAGCTGCACGTCGTGCCGCGCCCGGACGAGCTGCACGTCTTCTCGACCTCGACGGGTGCCCGTCTCACCGACTGACGTCCCGCACACCCGCGACACAACGGCCCCGCACGTTCTGCGTGCGGGGCCGTTCGCGCGCCGTGGGGCGCCGGAGGGTTTGGATCCGCAGGGCGCCGGATTCCCCGGCACACCGGTCATTTCGGCTCCGTTCGTCAACACCGGATTCGAAAAGCATCCTCGAACCATCCCCCTCAAGAGTGACGAATTGTCGCCATATCATCACTGCCCGCTACGCTCGCTGCGTGACCCACACTGCGCGCCGCATCGGCCGATCCCTCGCCTTCGTACTGCCCGTCGTGATGGTCCTCTCCGGGACCCTCGCCGTCACCAGCGTGCCGTGGGCAGCGCACGGCACCGAGCCGCAGGTGCTGACCGCGTCGGCCCACGACATCTCCAAGCCCGCCAAGACACGCACCCCGCAGGACGCCCTCCGTGACCGGCTGCTCCTGGAGCTCCGGGAGAAGGACCCGGCGGTCGCGCTCACCGACCTCCAGCGCTCCGTCGAGGGCCGCCCCTCGCTCGCCCGGCACTGCATGTCGATCGCCAGGGCACTGGGCCGCGCCGCCGTCGAGAAGTACGGCCCCACCCACGCCCACCGGTTCTCGCGCCCCGTCTGCGACACGTCCTTCGCCTCGGGCGTCGCCCGGTTCAGCTGACCGGCCGCTCCGGGCACCGCATATCGTGCCTGGCATGCATACGTATCCGACGCAGGCCGTGGTCCTGGCAGGTGGCCAGGGGTCGCGGCTGCGCCCGTACACCGACGACCGCCCCAAGCCGATGGTCGAGATCCCGGGCACCGGGACTCCGATCATCGGCCATCAGCTTTCCTGGCTGGCCGCCGAAGGCGTGACCGACGCCGTGGTGTCGTGCGGTCATCTGGCCGAGGTGCTGCAGGAGTGGCTGGACTCGGCGGTGCTGCCGCTGCGCGTGACGACCGTCGTGGAGTCCGAGCCGCTGGGCCGCGGCGGCGGGCTGAAGTACGCCGCCGCCCGGCTGCCCGAACCCGAGCAGCCCTGGTACGCAACCAACGGCGACATCTGGACGCGCTTCTCCCTGCGCGAGATGGCCGCGTTCCACACCGAGCGCGACGCGACCGCCACGCTGGCCCTGGCCCGCCCCCGGATCCCGTGGGGTGCCGTGGAGACGGACGCGTTCGGGCACATCACCGACTTCATCGAGTCGCCGCCCTCGCCGTATCTGATCAACGCCGGTGTGTACGTCTTCTCCCCGGAGTTCACGACGCTGCTGCCGGACCGGGGCGACCACGAGCGCACGACGTTCCCCCGGCTGGCCCGCGAGCGCAGGCTCGCCGGGTACCCGCTCCCGCACGGCGCCTACTGGCGGGCCATCGACACGGCGAAGGACCTCACCGAGGCCGCCAAGGAGCTCGACGGGCAGTAGCGAAACCCGCTCGGTACGCGAGAGGGGCGGTCACCAGTTCCGTACCGGTGACCGCCCCTCTCGTCGTGGGCCGGGGCTGCGGCTCAGCCGAGCAGGCCGCCGATGGGGTTCTGCCCGGCGCCGGACGTACCGCCGGTGGAACCGCCGCTGTCCGAGCCGCCGGTGGAGCCGCCACCCGTACCGGTGGAACCGGAGGACGACGGGCCGGAGCTGCTGGACGGAGGCGGCTGCGGGGCCGTCTGTTGCGGGGTCTGCTGCCCGGTGCCCTGCGTCTGGCTGGGCCGGCCGGCACCGGCCACCTGGCCGGACTCGCGGACGGTGTCCGCGGCGGGCGTGGACGGCGCGGTGGACGGCGTCGTGGCGGCGCTGCTCCGGGACGGGGCGGGGCGCCGGCCGTCCGGGGTGTGCGAGGCCCGGCCGCCACGGGACTCCTGCGGGAGCGGGGAGCCGGGGAGCTGGTTGGTCGGGTCGGTGTTCGGGCCGGGCACGGTGACGACCTCCGTGGAGCGGACCGCGCCGCCGAGCACGGAGCCCACCAGCAGGGTGAGACCGACGACCACGGAGGCGACGACGGCGCCCCGGCGCAGCACCCGGCGGCGCAGGTCCCAGATCGCCGAGCGCGGGCCGAGCCTGCGCCAGGCCTCACCGGCGAGTCGTCCGTCGACGGAGTAGACGGGTGCGCCCGCGATGATCAGCGGGCTCCAGGCGGCGAGGTAGATGATGTCGGGCGCGTCGTAGGCGGCGACGGTGCGCCAGCTCACGGTGACCAGCAGGGCGGCGGAGAGCAGCGCGCCGAACGAGGCGGCGACGCGCTGCCAGAGGCCGAGGACGGTGAGGACGCCGACGACGACCTGGAGGAAGGCGACGGTGAGTCCGGCGCCGACGGGGTGGGAGAGCGCGAAGTCGCGCAGCGGTCCGGCCAGCGCCCAGGGGTGCAGCGAGGTCAGCCACTTGACCATGGAGCCGCGGTCGCCGCCGTCGAAGTAGACGGGGTCGCACAGCTTGCCCATGCCGGCGTAGATGGAGATGAAGCCGAGGAAGACCCGCAGCGGAAGCAGCACGACGCCGAGGTTCATCCGGCGGCCGGGGTAGTACGCGTGCCGGACCGAGTCGCCGCTCTGGCGGCCGCTACGGTCGTCGGCCTCCTCGTCGAACCCGTCCGCGTCGTCGTACGCCTGCTGTGCGTACGGCGCGCCGTCGTCGGTGTCGTAGGCGCCGACCGCCCGGCGCATGGGCGGCAGCAGCGGTCCGTTGCCGTAGCCGCCCGGCTGGTGGGGGGCGGTGATGACGGGGGTGGGCTGGGTCTCTTCGAGGAGGTCGATGAGCTGGGTGCCGGCCGTGCCGGGTCCGCCGTCGCGCTCCGGGACGGCGTAGGGGTCGTACGCGTCGTACCCGGTGGCCGGGGCCGGGCGGCCCGCGGTGGAGTTCCGTACGGCCTGGAGGAGGCCGGTGGCGCCGGGGTCTCCGGGGGCGGACCTGCCGCTCCACACGACGGGCGAGCGCCTGCCGCGGGCCGCTCCTGCACCGCTCATGGCGGGGATCCTGAGAGCGCCGGCGGGGGCCGGACCGCGCAGCCGCGGGCGCTGGCCGGGGGCGAGCTGCACCCGGAAGCTGGCGTGGTTGACGATGACCTGCGCAGGGTCGCAGTCCACCTTGGTCATGCTCAGGGCGGGTTGTTCGTCGAACCGAGGCGTTCTGGTGTCCACACTCATCTAACCGAGTGATCTGTGTTTAGGACACTGCCTTGACGGGCCCGATGTGTCCGAGGCCCGTCAACGGGGTCCGGCGGGGGCGACAGAGGCCCGTCCGCCGGACAGGGCCCCGGGCGGCCGCCCCCCGGCTGGGTGGAATTTCAGGCCCGGCGCCGCGCGACCTCGTACAGCACGATCCCGGCCGCGACACCCGCGTTCAGCGACTCCGCGCCGCCCGGCATCGAGATGCGGACCCGGTAGTCGCAGGTCTCGCCGACGAGGCGGCCGAGGCCCTTGCCCTCGCTGCCGATGACGATGACGACGGGACCGGCGAGCTCTTCCAGGTCCTCGACGGTGTGCTCGCCGTCTGCGGCCAGGCCGACGACCGTGAGGCCGGCCTTCTGGTAGCCCTCCAGGGCGCGGGTCAGGTTGGTCACCCGGGAGACCGGCGTACGGGCCGCCGTGCCGGCCGAGGACTTCCAGGCGCCCGCCGTCATCCCGGCCGCGCGCCGCTCGGGCACGACCACGCCGTGCCCGCCGAACGCGGAGACGGAGCGGACGATGGCGCCCAGGTTGCGCGGGTCGGTGACGCCGTCGAGGGCGACGATCAGCGGGTCCTCGCCGTTGTCGTACGCGGCGGCGGTGAGGTCCTCCGGGTGGGCGTACTCGTACGGCGGGACCTGGAGGACGAGGCCCTGGTGGTTCAGGCCGTTCGTCATCCGGTCCAGCTCGGGGCGCGGGGCCTCCATCAGGTTGATGTTGCCGCGCGCGCCGGCGAGCTGGAGCGCCTCGCGGACCCGCTCGTCGTTGTCGATGTACTGCTGGACGTACAGGGTCGTCGCCGGGACGCCGTCGCGCAGGGCCTCGTAGACCGGGTTGCGGCCGACGACCATCTCGGACGTGCCCTTGGCGCCGCCTCGCCGGGGCGCGGGGCGGCGGTTGGCGGCCTGCTTGGCCTTGGCGGTCGCGATGCGGTTCTTCTTGTGCTTCTTGCGGGCCTCGGCGGGCGGCGTCGGGCCCTTGCCTTCGAGGCCACGGCGTCGCTGCCCGCCGCTGCCGACCTGCATGCCCTTCTTGTTGGACGTGCGGCGGTTCCTGCGCTGGCTGTTCCCGGCCATGACCTACCTGTTTCGTTGCTTCTCAGACATGCGTACGTATAAGTGAAGTGTGCCGCCCGGAACGCCGGGCGGCACACGGTGGGGACTACTGGCGCGGGCCGAGTGTCCACCGCGGTCCGGTGGGACTGTCCTCGATGACGAGTCCGGACTGGTTGAGCTGGTCGCGAATGGCGTCGGCGGCGGGCCAGTCCTTGCGCTCGCGGGCCGACTGGCGCTGGTCGAGGACGAGGCGTACGAGCGTGTCGACGACGCCGTGCAGATCGTCGCCGCGGTCGCTCTCGCCCGCCCAGTGCTCGTCGAGCGGGTCGAGGCCGAGGACGCCGAGCATCGCGCGGACCTCCGCGAGCCGGGCGACGGCGGCTTCCTTGTCGTCGGCGGCCAGTGCGGAGTTGCCCTGGCGGACGGTGGTGTGGACGATCGCGAGCGCCTGCGGGACGCCCAGGTCGTCGTCCATCGCCTCGGCGAAGGCCGGCGGCACCTCGGCGGCGGGCTCGACCGTCTCGCCCGCCTTCTCGGTGACGCGCTGGACGAAGCCCTCGATCCGTGCGAACGCGGACTCGGCCTCGCGCAGGGCCTCCTCGCTGTACTCGATCATCGACCGGTAGTGCGGGGTGCCGAGGTAGTAGCGCAGCACGATCGGGCGCCAGGCCTTGACCATCTCGCTGACCAGCACGGAGTTGCCCAGCGACTTCGACATCTTCTCGCCGGACATGGTGACCCAGCCGTTGTGCACCCAGTACTTCGCGAACTCGTCGCCGTACGCCTTGGCCTGGGCGATCTCGTTCTCGTGGTGCGGGAAGATCAGGTCGATACCGCCGCCGTGGATGTCGAAGGCGGTGCCGAGGTACTTGTGCGCCATGGCGGAGCACTCCAGGTGCCAGCCGGGGCGGCCGCGGCCCCACGGGGTCTCCCAGCTGGGCTCGCCCGGCTTGGTGGCCTTCCACATGGCGAAGTCGCGCTGGTCGCGCTTGCCGGTCTCGCCGTCGCCGGACGGCTGGCGCAGGTCGTCCAGGTCCTGGTTGGAGAGCTCCAGGTAGCCGGGGAACGAGCGCACGTCGAAGTAGACGTTGCCGTCGGCCGCGTAGGCGTGACCGCGTTCGATCAGGCCCCGCATCATCTCGATCATCTCGGGGACGTGGCCGGTGGCACGGGGCTCGTAGGTGACCGGGAGGCAGCCGAGCGCGTCGTAGCCGGCGTTGAACGCCCGCTCGTTCTCGTAGCCGATGGCCCACCAGGGGCGGCCCTGTTCCGCCGACTTCGCGATGATCTTGTCGTCGATGTCGGTGACGTTCCGGACGAAGGTGACGTCGTAGCCGCGGTACTGGAACCAGCGGCGCATGATGTCGAAGTTCAGCCCGGACCGGATGTGCCCGATGTGCGGGGCGGCCTGGACGGTCGCGCCACAGAGGTAGATCGAGACACAGCCCGCTGTGAGCGGTACGAAGTCACGGATCTGCCGGGCGCTGGTGTCGTACAGGCGAATAGTCACGCCTCAAGGGTAGTGGGCGCGCACCAGTGCCCCGCGACCCCTTGGGGGGATCGCGGGGACACGTTCGTCGCGGCGGGGGTGTCTCAGATGCTCCCGACGACCTTGCGCGGGGTGATCCGGACGACGACCCGCTGGGCGTCGTCGACGGAGGCGGGGTTGAACTCCGCGTACTTCTTGCCGGTGTACTTCGCGGACAGCTCCTCGATGAGCTCCTCGCCGCCCTCGCTGGTCAGCTCGGCGGTGCCGCGGATCTCGGCGTACGTGTACGGGGAGGCGAAGGGCTGCACGACGACGGCGACCCGCGGGTCGCGGCGCAGGTTCTTCTCCTTGCGGCGGCCGACCGTCGTCGAGATGAGTACGTCGTCGCCGTCGCGCTTGACCCAGACCGGGGAGAGCTGGGGGCTGCCGTCGGGCTGGATGGTGGCGACGGTGACGAAGACGGGGGTGTCGAGAAGCGCCTTGAGGTCTTCGGAGAGTGCGGCGGTCATGGCGTACGTCCTCCCAGTGGGATCGGTGGTGTTTCTACCCGTACCCCAACCCCGTCTCGATCCTCCCGCTTCCCGGTCCTGCCCACCGGAAGGGTCAGGGTGGGGCCGGCGGTGGGGCCGGTGGTGGGTTCGGTTGTGGGTTCGGCGGTGGGGCCGGTGGTGGGTTCGGTGGTCATGGGGTCGCTCCGCCGAGGGTGGTGCTTGTGACCGCCTCGACGGTGGGTCCTGCGGTCATGGGGTCATCCCGCCGAAGGTTTCGGCGGGGTGGTCCGGGGCCCCTCCGGGGCGTCTCCTCGGACGACGAACGTTCCGCGGGTACGCGGGGAACCCGGGTATCCGTTCGTCGTCCTGCGGGGACTCCCCTGCACGGCCCCGGACCGGGCCGTCGTGCGTGTGCGGGCGGGTGGGCGGGCAGGCGGTGCCACCGGGGCGCCGTACGCAGCCGGGTGCCGCGTCGGTTCCGGGGGGCTGGGTCTCTCCGGGGCGTTCACGCCGTGCCTGCCCTGGTACGGACACGGCCCCGGACCGCTGCCGCCGTGAGGACGGCCAGCGCGCCCAGGGCGGCGAGCGCGGCGGCGGGGGCCCGTTCCACGTACGGCATGTTCTCCGACAGCATCCGGCCCCACTCCGGCGCCGGTGCCTGCGTGCCCAGGCCGAGGAAGCCGAAGGAGGCGAGGGCCAGCGCGATGGCCGGGACGCGCAGGACCGCGTGGCGCAGGACCGGGGGCACGACGGCGGGCAGCAGGTGGCATCGGGCCAGATGCCACCGCCCGGCGCCCGTGGAGCGGGCTCCGCCGGTCGCCGCGACGAAGTCGCACAGCTCGCGCACCAGCCGCCGGGCCAGTCCGTTCCTGCGGCGACCGGGCGCGACATAGATCCGGCAGAGCTGGGCGGTGGTACCGGACGGAAAGCGGTCCGCGACCCACTGCGGATTGGGCGGCGCCTGGGGCCCCCGGTCGCGCACCGCACCGGTGGCGACGATCTCGCCGTCGCACTCGACGACCAGCAGGGTGCAGCGCTCCGGGCGCAGGTAGGCGCCGTCGGGATCGATGATGTCGGCGTGCCAGCGCGGTACGTAACCGGACCTCAGGTCGCGGTAGACGGTGTCGAGCATCACGGCCCGCGCACCGCCGAGGTCGGCGGCGGTGGCGGTGCGCGGTACGTACCCGTCGGTCCCGGCCCGTACCGGCGCCACCGTCGTCGTGCTCATCCGCGAGCCCACCGTCCTCGTACGACACATCGCTCGCCGAACCGGCGTACGTGCAAGCGATGTGCAACAAGGCCGTGCCCCTGGGGGTCACAGCAGGTCAGGGCCGTGCAGGGGTCAGCTGGTGCGGTAGACCAGCGCGGTCGCGATCCCGGCGATGCCCTCACCCCGGCCGGTGAAGCCGAGCCCGTCGGAGGTGGCCGCGGAGAGCGAGACGGGCGCCCCCACGGCGGCCGACAGCACCTTCTGCGCCTCGTCGCGCCGCTTGCCGATCTTCGGCCGTACGCCGACGACCTGGACGGCGACATTGCCGATCTCGAAGCCCCCGGCCCGCACGATCCGGGCCGCCTCGGTCAGCAGGGTCACCCCGGCGGCGCCGGACCACTCGGGCCGCCCGGTACCGAAGTGCTGCCCGAGGTCGCCGAGCCCGGCGGCCGAGAAGAGCGCGTTGCACGCGGCGTGCGCGACGACATCGGCGTCCGAGTGCCCGGCGAGCCCCGGCCCCTCGCCCTCCCAGAGCAGCCCCGCGCACCACAGATCTCGGCCCTCCTCGAAGGCGTGGATGTCGGTACCGATCCCGACCTGCGGGATCACGGGAGCGTTCCGTTCCTCAGAAGCCATCGTTCGCCCTCCTGCGCGCGAGTACCGCTTCGGCCAGCACCAGATCCAGCGGCCGGGTCACCTTGAACGCCTCTTCGTGCCCGGGGACGACCACCACGGGCGCCCCGAGCTGCTCCACCATGCCCGCGTCGTCCGTCGCACCCTCGCCGCTGACGGCGACGGTCCCGTGCGCCCGTACGAGCGTGTCGCGGTCGAAGCCCTGCGGGGTCTGCACGGCACGCAGCCTGGCCCGTACGGGCGTGCCGAGCACCGGCTCCGGCTCCCCCGGCGCACCGGGCTCGACCTCCTTGACGGTGTCGGCCAGCGGCAGCGCGGGGACGACGGCGGGCGCCCCGTCCCGTACCGCCTCGATCACCGCGTCCACCGTGTCGACGGGCACCAGCGGGCGCGCCGCGTCGTGGACCAGGACGACGGAGACGTCCTCGGGCAGCGCGTCGACGCCGAGCCGCACGGACTCCTGGCGGGTGTCGCCGCCGGGCACGACGAGGTAGTCGGTGCGCTCGGGCAGGGCGTGCTCGTCGAGCAGGTTCTTGACCTCGCCGGCGCCGTCCGGCGGCGCGACGACCACGACCAGGGAGACGGCACGGGACTCCGCCATGGCCCGTACCGCGTGGATGAGCATGGGCGTACCGCCCAGCGCGCGGAGCGCCTTGGGGGCACCCGGCCCGAGCCGTACGCCGCGGCCGGCTGCGGGAATGACGGCGGCCGTGCGGTGCGGACGCGATTGATCAGACATCGATTGCACTCCGGAGCTTCGGCATGTTTGTTTCCACAGCCGACGTGGGTATGGCCACAAGCGAGCCGGGCGCCGTGCCCTGACTCGACGGGGCCCTTTCCGTGACACCCCGTCGAAGTCGGACAAGCCGCACCGGTGCTCGGGATCGGCTGCGCAAGATCGCGAGCAACGTATCGGGGGTTTCACCGATGAAGCCAACGCATCGGTGCGTCGGGACGTAATCCGGACAGGCTGCGCCAGAAATCCAGCCACTCCATGGCTGGGTTTCAGACATGCCGTGGCTGGATCCGAACATGCCGCAGCGCCCGACGACATACCGGAAATACGGTTGTCAGCGGGCACCGCGGCACATTGATTTACGACCGGCGCGAGCCGGTTCAGGACGCGAGAACCTCGTCGAGCAGAGCCTCGGCCTTGTCTTCGTTCGTGTTCTCCGCGAGAGCGAGCTCGCTCACCAGGATCTGGCGAGCCTTGGCGAGCATGCGCTTCTCACCTGCGGAGAGTCCACGCTCGCGCTCACGACGCCACAGGTCGCGAACCACTTCGGCGACCTTGATGACATCGCCGGAGGCGAGCTTCTCGAGATTTGCCTTGTAGCGCCGGGACCAGTTCGTCGGCTCTTCGGCATACGGCGCACGAAGCACCTCGAAGACCCGGTCCAGCCCCTCCTGCCCGACCACGTCGCGCACACCCACGAACTCCGCATTGTCCGCCGGCACACGAACCGTCAAGTCGCCCTGGGCGACCTTGAGCACCAAGTAGGTCTTGTCCACGCCTTTGATCTGGCGAGTTTCGATAGCCTCGATCAGCGCGGCCCCGTGATGGGGATAGACCACGGTGTCGCCAACCTTGAACGTCATGTGACAGGTACCCCTTCCGTGGCTATCAAGAGTAACACGAGAACCGCTTCTCCTGAATGGCGTTTTCGCAGGTCAGGGCATATCTCGGGGCTTGACAACAGCAACACGCACGTGCTGCGGAAGGTTCACCGGAGGCGGAATTCGCAGGTCGGAGCCGTTGTGCGGGCAGGGCGAAACGCACACGTCACAGGCATCCGAACCGCCCCCCGAAGGGGCCGAACGTCCCGTTTTGTCGGGTTCCGGATGGTGGACTTTCCGTACTCCGTTCGGAGATCGATCACCCGTACGGAGGTAAGTGTCGCGGATCAATGGAATTGATCAACGGCCCGGCGTGATCGCTTATGCGCACGGAATGCGCCACGCTCCATGAATTGATCACCGGCGATATGTGAACGGCATGTGTCGGGCCGTTTCGGCGGCCGCCGGGCCGCAAACCTTTGCCGACGCGGACCGCCCGACGGGCAGAACCGCGGGCAGTGCCCACGAGCGCCGGGACGACTGAGATCGTCCTCAGGGGCGGGTCGGGTGCGGGGCCGGGCGGGCGGCTCGGTAGCCTGAAGCCGCTGACACACCCTTAGGGCGGCTTTACGTCGCTCCCCACCCGTCCGCAGTCCGAACGTTCAAGGAGTTGCCGCCGCCGTGAGCCGCAGCCTTCGACACGGCGCTCTCGCCGCCACAGCCATCGTGTTCTCGATCGCCTCGCTCGCCGCGTGCGGCGCGGGCAATGACGCCGCGACGCTCAAGGTCAGGCCGGACAGTGCTGCCACCACCATCGGTGAGATCAGCATCCAGAACGCGAACGTCGTCACCCAGCCCGAGCGCACCGACACCGGTCCGGCCGTCGTCTCCGCGACGCTGTTCAACAACGGCACGAAGCCGCAGACCCTGGAAGCCGTCACGCTGCCCGGTTCGAGCGCCTCGGTCCAGCTGCACGCCGCCAAGGGCGCCGGACCGGTCGTCGTCCCGGCCGGCGGCTCGGTGGTCCTGGGCGGCGCGGGCAACGCCTCCGCCGTGATCGAGAACGGCAGCGAGGCCGCCCAGGCGGGCAACGTACAGCGGGTCGTCTTCAAGTTCAGCTCGGCCGGCGAGGTCCCGCTCGGCGCGTTCGTCGTGCCGGCGAAGAGCTACTTCACGGGCTTCGGCCCGAGCACGCTGCCCGAGCCGCCGAAGAAGTCGTCGGAGGCGACGCCGACCGGTTCCTCGGCCCCCGCCGCCGGGGCGGAGGGCGACAGCTCGTCGGATTCGGAGAGCGACTCGGGCACCCCGACGGACTCCGCGTCCGCCTCGGCGCAGACCGACTGACCTCACGCGGACAACCGCCGACGGCGGAGGGCGCCTCCCTCTCGGGGGGCGCCCTCCGCCGTCTCCGCACCTTCGGGTTTACGGCTCGAACTTGTACCCCAGGCCCCGCACCGTCACCAGGAAGCGCGGCGCACCCGGGTCGGGCTCGATCTTGGCGCGCAGGCGCTTGACGTGGACGTCGAGGGTCTTGGTGTCACCCACGTAGTCCGCGCCCCACACCCGGTCGATCAGCTGCATCCGGGTCAGGACCCGGCCCGCGTTGCGCAGCAGCATCTCCAGCAGGTCGAACTCCTTGAGCGGGAGGTCGACCTTGCCGCCGGCGACGGTGACGACGTGACGGTCCACGTCCATCCGCACCGGGCCCGCCTCCAGGGCGGCCGGGGTGACCTCCTCCGGCTCGCCGCGGCGGCGCAGCACCGCGCGGATGCGGGCGACCAGCTCCCGCGAGGAGAACGGCTTGGTCACGTAGTCGTCGGCTCCTATTTCCAGGCCGACGACCTTGTCGATCTCGCTGTCCTTCGCCGTGACCATGATCACGGGGACATTGGACCTGCTGCGCAGCTGACGGCAGACCTCCGTGCCGGGCAGGCCCGGCAGCATCAGGTCGAGCAGTACGAGGTCGGCGCCGTTGCGCTCGAACTCGTCAAGCCCGTCCGGGCCCGTGGCCGCGATGGCGACCTCGAAGCCTTCCTTGCGGAGCATGTAGGACAGGGCGTCGCTGAAGGATTCCTCATCCTCGACGACGAGCACTCGGGTCACGGAAGGACCTCCGGGGCAGGGAATGGTTCAAGGGTGTCGGGGTGAGCGGGTCCGTGGAGGCCGCCCTCGTCGCCGTTGACGACGGGCGTTCCGCCCGAGCTGCGGTCCCGTTCCCGTACGGAGCCCGCTTCGGGCAGCCGCAGGGTGAAGGTGGAGCCCTGGCCCTCCGAGCTCCAGACCGTGACCTCCCCGCCGTGCGAGGCGGCCACGTGCTTGACGATGGCGAGGCCGAGGCCGGTGCCACCGGTGGCCCGTGAGCGGGCCGGGTCGACGCGGTAGAAGCGTTCGAAGACCCGCTCGCGGTCCTTCTCCGAGATGCCGATGCCCTGGTCGGTCACGGCTATCTCGATCTGGTCCCCGCCCGGCACGGACACGCGCCTGGCGGCGATGCCCACTCGGGTGCGGGCGGGACTGTAGTTGACGGCGTTCTCGACGAGGTTGCCGAGCGCCGCGGCGAGCTGGCCGCGGTTGCCCCAGATACGGAGCTCCGCGGTACCGCCCGAGGCCATGGTGATCTGCTTCGAGCCGGCCTGCTGGCGGCAGCGGTCGATGGCCTCGGCCACCAGCTCGTCCACCCGGACCGGTTCGGCGTCCTCCAGCGGGTCGTCGTTCTGTACCCGCGAGAGGTCGATGATCTCCTGTACGAGGTTGGTCAGCCGGGTCGCCTCGATCTGCATCCGGCCCGCGAAGCGTTCCACCGCCTCCGGGTCGTCGGAGGCGTCCATCACGGCCTCCGAGAGCAGCGAGAGCGCGCCGACCGGGGTCTTGAGCTCATGGCTGACATTGGCGACGAAGTCGCGCCGTACCGCTTCTATCCGGCGGGCCTCGGTGAGGTCCTCGACCAGCAGGAGCACCAGCCGGGAGCCGAGCGGGGCGACCCGGGCGGAGACCGCGAGGGCCTCGCCGCGGCCCGTACCGCGCCGCGGAAGGTCCAGCTCCACCTGTCGTATCTCACCGTCACGGCGGGTGTCCCTGGCCATGTTCAGCATCGCGTCGACGGCGAGCCGCCCGCCCCTGACCAGTCCCAGCGCGTAGGCGGCGGAGCTGGCCTTGACCACGCTGTCGCTCTCGTCGAGCACGACCGCCGAGGAGCTGAGCACGGACAGGACCGTGTCCACCCCGGGCGGCAGGGGTGCGTTGCTGTCGGGCCGCATGGAGGTCCGCGTCGGCTTCTTCTGGTCGCGCTCGCTCCAACGGAACGCCAGCATGGCGATCACGCCGGTACACGCACCGCCGATCGCCGCAGCTGCGGCGACTGCCGCGTTCACGTCCATACGTCAAGGTTATGCGGGTGCCGGAGGACTCTCCCAGCCATCCGAGTGCGTATCCGAACACTCGTCGCCCAGAGTTCACCGAGGAGCAAGGGTTGGTTCACTTGGGCGGCCGGATTCCGACGCGTACGCCACTCAGGGTGGCAGCGTGGGGTTCGAACCTGGCCCCGGCCTTACACAGAGGACTGGAGAGGGACTTCCATGCGTGACGCGTACCACGAGGAACTCGACTCGATCGGAGAAGGGCTGGTCGAGATGGCCAGGCTCGTCGGGTCGGCGATCGGCCGGGCGACGACGTCCATGCTCGATGCCGATCTCAAGCTCGCGGAGAGCGTGATCGCCGCGGACCAGAAGGTCGACGACCTTCAGCACGACCTGGAGGCGCGAGCCATCGCCCTGCTCGCGCGTCAGCAGCCCGTGGCGACGGATCTGCGCATCGTGGTCACCTCCCTGCGGATGAGCGCCGACCTGGAGCGCTCCGGCGACCTCGCCCAGCACGTCGCCAAGCTGGCCCGGCTGCGGTTCCCGCAGTCAGCGGTCCCGCACGACCTGCACGCCACCATCCTGGAGATGGGGCAGCTGGCACAGCGCCTGATGGCCAAGGCCGCCGAGGTGATCATCACCAAGGACGTCGACCTCGCGCTCCAGCTGGAGCAGGACGACGACGAGATGGACCTGCTGCACCGCACGCTGTTCCAGCACCTGATGGACGACCGCTGGAAGCACGGCATCGAGACGGCCGTGGACGTGACGCTGCTCGGCCGCTACTACGAGCGCTTCGCGGACCACGCGGTGTCGGTCGCCAAGCGGGTCGTGTACCTGGTGACGGGCGAGCACGCCGACGAGATCCAGCAGCAGGCGTCGGTGGAGGGCGCGTAGCCGAAGGCGCGTAGCCGGGGCGCGTGACCGAGGAACGTTGCCGGGGCGCGTACGGGCGTGCGTGGGCGCATCGGGTCGCACAAATGTTTCTGCGTGTGTGCGCCGTTGATGCGCCCGCCGGGGTGGGCATCCAATGGGGTGGGGCGGCACGCCTTGTCCGTACGCCCCGGTCGTACGCGCGTCTTCGTGGCGTACGACCCTGTCGTACGCCTTGAGGAGGAACCATGGCCGATTCCCCCACGACCGACCCTCAGCAGGAGGCACCCGCCGAAGTGGTGCACCTGACCCTGCTCGGTGCCTGCGGCTGCGGCTCGGGCTGCGGCTGCGGCTGCCAGTCCGGGGGCCCGTGCCAGTGCGGTGGC
Organism: Streptomyces sp. NBC_00012; assembly: GCF_045040875.1. Classification (NCBI taxonomy): domain Bacteria; kingdom Bacillati; phylum Actinomycetota; class Actinomycetes; order Kitasatosporales; family Streptomycetaceae; genus Streptomyces; species Streptomyces sp. NBC_00012. The sequence goes on from NZ_CP108309.1 coordinate 4,017,571, forward strand.
TGCTGCGGCTGACCGGCTGCCACGCGATGCCGAGTGCGCCCCGCGCGGAGACGACCGCTCCGCGCGGGGCGCCGCCGTGCGCGGACGCGGTGACGAGGCGGACGCGGTGAGCGGGGGTGGACGCGGTGAGCGGGGGCGGACGCGGTGAGCGGGGGCGGCGCTCAGCCCGTCCGCTCGACGGCGGCCTCGGCCCCGGATGCGGGCTCTCCCCCGCCGCTCCCCGCCACCCGGCTGCCGCCCTCGGGCGCCGACGCCCCTTCCGCCCCCGACAGGTTCCGCATCAGCAGCCAGTAGCCCAGCGCGGCCCCGGTCCCCAGGACGGCGCACGCGCCCCACAGCCACTGCGCCCCGAACCGGTCGATCACCAGGCCCGACATCAGCGGCGCGATCAGCGCGGCCGCGGACCACGACATCGTGTACATGCCCTGGTAGCGGCCCCGGCCCCGGGCCGGCGACAGCCGGACGACCAGGCTGCTCTGGATCGGCGAGTTGACGATCTCGGCGACCGTCCAGACGCAGATGGTCAGCGCGTAGACGGCGACCGACCCGGCGAACGCGGTCAGCCCGAATCCGTACCCCGCCAGCAGCGACGACACGACGAGCAGCCGGCGCGGGTCACGGTGCTGGATGAAGCGGGTGACGGGGATCTGGAGCACCACGATCAGCACCCCGTTGACGGCGACCGCGGTGCCGAAGTCGGAGCTGGAGAATCCGTCCGTCCCCATGGCCACCGGCAGCCCCACGTACCCCTGCTGGAAGATCAGGGCGATGACGAAGGACAGCCCGACGACGCTCATGAACCGGCCGTCGCGCAGCACGGTGGAGAGCCGGACCTCGTCCCCGCCGTCGTCACCCGCGCCCCCGGAGACCACCGGCTTCGCCGACATCTCCGGCCGCGACTCCGGCACCTTCAGGAAGACGACGACGGCGCAGAACAGCGTCATCGCGGCCTCGCCGAGGAACCCGGCGAGATAGCTGTACTCGGCGACGAACCCGGCGCCTGCCGAGGAGACGGCGAAGCCGAGGTTGATGGCCCAGTAGTTGAGCGAGAAGGCCCGTACCCGGTCCTCGGGCCGGACGATGTCGGCCATCATCGCCTGCACGGCGGGCCGCGACGCGTTGCTCGCCATGCCGACGAAGAAGGCGACCACCGCGATCGCCACCGGGTGGACCATGAACCCGAGCACGGCCACGGACACGGCCGTCGAGGTCTGCGCGATGAGCATGGTGGGCCGGCGGCCGAGCCGGTCGGTCATCACCCCCGCCCCGAGCGAGGAGACCACCCCGCCGAGCCCGTGCAGCGCGGCGACCAGACCGGCGTACGAGGCCGAGTAGCCCCGGTCCAGGGTCAGATACAGCGCCATGAACGTGGCGACGAACGCTCCGAGACGGTTGACCAGCGTGCTGGTCCACAGCCACCAGAACTGCCTGGGGAGCCCGGACACGGATTCGTGTGCGGCCCGTCTGAGACCGGCGACAGACATGCGGAATCCCCCCAGGGAAGTGCGGAACGGACACCCCGGTAAGAGTCCCGGTGGCTGTACGAACGTTACGAATCCTGGATTCCGGTTCGCCAGTCAATTGACGCCGACCGTCAATCGTCCCGGCTCCGGCCGCCCGCCCCGCCCCCTGTCCCGACCTCGCCGCCCGTCCCCTTGTCCGCCCTGTGACCGGCCGCGCGGGGCTCGTACGGGTTCGATTACGCTCGGGCCCATGGCCGACGCACCGTACAAGCTGATCCTCCTCCGCCACGGCGAGAGCGAATGGAACGCGAAGAACCTGTTCACCGGCTGGGTGGACGTCAATCTCACGGAGAAGGGCGAGAAGGAGGCAGTCCGCGGCGGTGAGCTGCTCAAGGACGCCGGTCTGCTCCCCGATGTCCTGCACACCTCTCTCCAGAAGCGCGCCATCCGCACCGCGCAGCTCGCGCTGGAGTCCGCGGACCGCCACTGGATCCCGGTCCACCGCTCCTGGCGGCTGAACGAGCGCCACTACGGCGCCCTGCAGGGCAAGGACAAGGCCCAGACGCTCGCCGAGTTCGGCGAGGAGCAGTTCATGCTCTGGCGCCGCTCCTACGACACCCCGCCGCCCGCCCTTGAGGACGGTACCGAGTTCTCGCAGAGCGACGACCCGCGCTACGCGTCGATCCCGCCGGAGCTGCGCCCGCGCACCGAGTGCCTCAAGGACGTCGTCAACCGCATGCTGCCGTACTGGTACGACGACATCGTGCCGGACCTGCTCGACGGCCGGACCGTCCTGGTCGCCGCCCACGGCAACAGCCTCCGGGCCCTGGTCAAGCACCTCGACGGCATCTCCGACGCCGACATCGCGGGCCTGAACATCCCGACCGGCATCCCGCTCGTCTACGAGCTGGACGCCGACTTCCGCCCCCTGAAGCCGGGCGGCACCTACCTCGACCCGGACGCGGCGAAGGCCGCCATCGAGGCCGTGAAGAACCAGGGCAAGAAGTAGCCCCGAACGATCGAGCCCCCTGCCTGCGGATTGCCCGCGAGCAGGGGGCTCGTCGCTGCCCCGGGGCCGTATCGAGGACGGCGGCAGGTCTGTCAGGAGACTCTTTCAGGAGACGAGGATGGAGATGCCGTCTCCGAGCAGTTTCAAGCCGAGAACGAAGAACAGGACGGCCATCACCGCGCCATTGTGCTGAGCTGCCCAGTCCTTCCAGTTGCCGAGCGTGGTCTTGGCCCGTTCTCCCCCGAGCAGGAAGACCCCCAGCGGGGCCAGCAGGCCGAGGGTGGCGATCAGGACGAAGATCGCCAGCGATGCGATCTGCTGCCCGACCGGCAGTCCGGCCGAGCCGATCGCGGCGCCCGCAGCGATGGTCAGCGGGGCGTTCTTGGCGTTGAGCGCGGCCAGGGCCAGCCCGAGGGCGAAGACCTTGACCGGCGCGAGGCGGTCGATCGCACTCATCCATTTCGGCAGCTGGGCCTGCGAGGGATCCTTGGGACGTCGATGCCATTGCCGGGCACCGAAGAGGACGAGGAACAAGCCCAGAGCGAGCTTGAGGGCTCCCACCCAGGTGGCCGGCTGGTTGTGGGCGGAGGCACCTGCGGGGGAAGCGACCGCCAGCATCACCGCACCCAGCGCCGAGAGTCCCAGGATCCAGCCGACGGTGAACAGGACTCCGTTGAGACGTCCCCGGGGCGTGGCGAGTATGAGGATGATGGCGATGATCGGGAGCGGGCTGACCGCGACGGCGGCCGAGAAACCCAGTACGTCACCGAGAACTTCGCCCATGGTTGCCTCCGTACGGCAGTCAGGGTGGCGAAAGGGGCTGCTAGGAGTGGTGACGCATACGCACTCGGCATGTCCCGGTTCCATCTTCCTGCGCCTGGCCCGATCTGTCCTCGGGAGCGGACGCGGCACGGAACGCGATCGGCTCCGGCGGGGTGAACGGGAAGTGGTCAGGGGGCCGGGCTTCGCCGTGCCGAAATTTCTCACGGGTCCGCCCCTGGTGACCCTCACGCCCAGAAATGCGGGGCGGCGCATCCGTGGTGAGGATTGATGCCCGAGGGTGTGCTGGAGGACGACGGTGCCGACCGCGGCCTGGTCGGAGCCTTCATCGGGGCCCACCTGGAACGGCGGTTCGAGTTCATCAAGGCCGAGTGGGTCAACGCTGGCAACTTCATCGGCTACCCCGGCGAGAAGGACCCGGTGGCCGGGCATCACGGCGGAACCGGCAGCGTCACCATCCCCGAGAAGCCGGTCCGGCGCCGCCTGCAGGCACATTCGACTACGCCAACATCAACGGCCCGGTCTTCTTCTGCAACACGGTCGAGCACTACCTGTTCATCCAGGAATTGTTCCTGAACGCGCCGTCCTACTTCGCCCAGGGCCGACCCGGCGCACGTCGCTTCTTCACCGATTTCGTGACCGGAAAGGGAACCCTCGACCAGGACGACTGGGCATGGGACGAGTTCCTGGCCTTCCTGCGCCTGTCGAAGACCCCTCCGGCGAACCTGCTGCTGTCGAGCTACTGGACGATGGGCGCGGTCCGGCACGGGGAGTACATCGCCAAGGTCCGTATCACCCCCGACCCGTCCGCCGCCGCCGCGGTGGTCCGGCGCGACATCGACCCGGCCTCCGCGCAGGAGGTCTTCCGGCCGGCTCTGCAAGCCGAACTGCGGGAGCGGCCCTACACCTTCGACATCCAGGTCCAGCTCTGCACCGACCTGGAGCGCATGCCTGTGGAGGACACCACCGTGGAATGGCCCGAGCAGCTCTCACCGTCCACCACCGTGGCGAAACTGCGGCTGCCGCGGCAGGACATCTCCGGCCCGGAGAACCTGGAGAAGATGGACGCGCTGTCCTTCACGCCGTGGCGGGTCACCGCCGAACACGCGCCCCTCGGCAACATCATGCGGGCCCGCAAGGAGGTCTACCGGCGATCCTCCATCGAGCGCCACAAGCTCAACCAGCAGCCGCGGACAGAACCCCGCAGCGCCGACGAGGTACTCGGCCCACCCCGATGACGCCGGACGGCAGTCGCCCGGCCCCCTCACCCGCCCTGTTCGTCCGGGGTGGCGGAGAGGCCGCCCAGTTCGGCGGCGAGTGCCTCGTCCCGCATGCCCGGCAGGGCGTAGCCCTCGGTCTCGTCCCACGGGACGTCGACGTCGTCCATGTGGACGTGCCACTGCGCTCCCCCGACGGCGCGGCGCAACTCGGTGACGGAGTCGAGCACATGGGCCGTCACCGGCAGCCACCGACCGGGGTCGCTCGGCAGTTTCGTGGACCCGGCGAAGATCTCGTCGTCCTGGTCACCGTCACCACCCAGGCCGTACAGATAGAGGCTCTCCTCATCTTCGTACGGGAACGACTCGGCGCGCGCGGCGACCACGCGCTCGACGGCGGCCGACTCGGCACCGGTCAGCGGCTGTGCCCGGCGGGCGCTGTAGTAAAAAGAAACGCTCATGGTCCGAGCGTATGGCCGGGGTCTGACATCACCGGCCCGTCCTGTCCCAACGCCCGCTCCACGCGCCCCGCGAGGCCGTCCCAGGGGCGGCATTCGACCACCGGAAGTCCGTGCCGGGCCGCCTGGCCGGCGAGCCAGTGCGAGTACGCGGCACTGACCTCCGCCCGGTGCCGCTGGTCGCCGCTGTCGGGTTCCCGGGAGGCGTAGTTGGCGGTGATCCGGTCCGGGTCGCCCTCGTGCAGGAACACCGCCCGCACCCGGCGACCGGCCGCCCGTCCCTCCCGGATCGCTTCCGCCGCGGCGGCCGGGGTGAGGTAGTCGCCCTCGATCACGGCGGGTACGTCGACGGTCAGGCGGTTGCGGACCACGCCCAGCACCGCGGGTTCGAGGGCCCTGGCGGTGGCGATCTGGAGGTCCAGCACCCGGTCGACGCCGAGCCGCTCCGTGTCGGGGATGCCGTCGAAGTGGTGGAGTGCGGGGTGGTGTTCGGCCGACGTCATGGCCTCGACGGCGCTGACGACGTCGTCGAACTCGACCACGAACCCCTTCGATTCACCCGGTTCTCCGGCCAGTTGGGCGGCCGCCCGGCTCTTGCCGACGCCTGAAGCCCCACCGATCAGCAATATGTCCCATGATGTCGCTGTCACGGGGCGAACGTATCGCGTGGGGTCGCGTGTTCGCCGTCGGCACTGGCGCTACGGTGTCCCGAGCACCGGCCCGCGCGACGGCGGAACCGACCGGACGGGCCGTGCGGAGGAAGCAAGGAGAGCGGGGAGAGCAATCATGGGCGAGCCCCTGAAGACCTTCGTCGGCGGCGCCGAGGTCGACGTGCCCAACAGCATTCCGGCCATCCGTGCCGCGTTGCCCGAGGAGAGACGCGAGGAGTTCGACCGCGCCATCAACGACGCAGGTGTGGGCGAGATCCAGGCGGTCATGCGGCACTGGATGCTGGAGGCCGTACCCGATCCGGAGGCCGAGAAGATCCTGGACCGACTGGCGCAGGACGAGGCCGAGAGGCGGAGCGTCGCTTGAGCTTCCGCATCTCCTACGCACCGCCCGCCGACGACTCCCTGGCCAAGATGCGCGACGGCGAGACCTTCCGCACCGAGATGGCGCGCACCCTGGGCCTCGACCCGTACGGACACGGCTCGTCGGCCGTCAAGAGCGAGCACGACCGCCGAGAGGCGACGGTCGCCGGGGCGATCGTGCTCTACTACGTCTCCGGGTCCGTCCTGATCGTCACCGTGGTGAGGCTCGTCCCACTGCCCTGAACCGCCGGCGGCCCGACTCCTAGGAACCGGCCGGGACTTCGATGATCCGGCCGTCCTTGTCCACGCTGTGGGTCCGCCAGTACACGTCCCACTTGTCGTCCACGTGCTCGGGGACCTTGCCCTTCGGGTACCGGACGTACCCCTTCGGCGGGTCCTCGTCGTCGGACACGCAGGCCGATCCGGTGGCCCCGATCGTCATGACCGGGTACTCGCCACCGCCGCAGATCGCGTCCTCGATCGAGCAGCCCGTGGTCAGTGCCGCCACGGTCGCGGCGGCCACGGCGAGTCCTGCCGCGGCGCGGCTCGGGCGACGCCCGCGCCTCGCGGACGCCGCCCGGCTGATTCGGCTGATCCCGTACATGGTCGCTCCTCGCTGCTGACTGGTACTACCAGCCTGCACGGAGCGCGAAACACCGATCATGAGTACGAATACTCACGTGCGGGGCGCCCGGTACTCGCCCGCCCCGCACCCGGCCCTACGCCAGCTTCGCGGCCTGCGCCTCGACCACCGCGGTCGGCAGCTCGAAGTCCCCGCCACCGCCCATCGCGGCCAGGTTCATCGAGGAGAACGAGGCGAACGAGGCGCCCTGACGCATCGCCACGAGCTTGAACTCGACCTTCTCCCCGCCCTGCTCCACCTGAACGGTCCAGGCGGCCGCCTCCTCGCCGCCCTTGACCTGCTCCTCGGTGATCTTGGCGACCTTCTGCTTCTCACCGGCCGCAGTGAACTCGAAGCCGCCGGCGCACTCGGTGGCCGCGGTGCGCAGCGAGGCGACCGACTCCTGCGCACCCTTGCCGTCGTACGAACCGAGGGCCAGCTGCGTCGTCGTGATGTCGAACGCGGCCTTGAACGCCTCCTCGGCGTCTCCGCTGTCCTGCTTCGCCAGGTCGCCCTTCTTCGGCTCGCTGACGACCGTGCGCTTGGTGAACGCGCCCGGCTCGCCGATCTGAGCGCCCATCAGCGCATTGGCGAACGGGGCGCAGACCTTCTTCCCAGTCTTGATGTCGTCGACGGCGATCGTGTCCTTGGCCGCGGCCTTGGAGATCTTGTGCCCCTTGACGTCGCCCTGGGTCAGCGCGGCCTTCTCCAGCTCGGCGGCGCTCAGCGCCTTGGCCGCGGGCGCGGCGGACGCGGAGTCCTTGCCCTTGGCGCCCGCCCCCTTGTCCCCCTTGTCGGAGGAACCGGAGTCCGAACCGCCGCATGCGGTGGCGAACAGGGCCAGGGACACCGCGGTGGCGGCAACGGCGGTACGGCGTACGGCGGTGGAACGCATTGGTCCGGTCCGTCTCTATGAGCAGGGTGATCGGTTTTGCTCACTCTATGAGCAGAAATTGGTTTGATGATCAATCAAGTCGGGCACGGGATGTGATCGTGACGGCGCTGTGATCATCCTGTGAAGGCGTCGTCCATGGCCGCCGCGATCCACACCGGAGCCCGGCGCGGAGACACAATCGCTCCCATGCAGACAGACGGAACAACCTCGGCCGTTCTCCGCTCCGTTGGACTGACGGAGGACCGGATCACCCGATGCGCGCCGCTCGCCGGAGGCACGTTCAACACGGTCTCCCGGGTGACGCTCACGGACGGCAGCGACCGGGTGGTGAAGATACCGCCGCCCGCGACCCCCGGAACCCTGATGGGCTACGAGCGCAACCTGCTGGTCAACGAGGCCGTGTTCTACACCTCGGCGGACGGTTCGGCACCGGTCCCCCGCCTCCTGCACAGCGAGCTCGACCCGGCCGCGCCGACCGGCCCGTACATCGTCATGTCGGCCTGCCCCGGCCGGCCCTGGAGCGAGTTCGCTCCCGGCTCGCTGTCCGCCACGGAAGTCCGCACGCTCCGCACCGACCTGGGGCGCACCGTCGCCCGGCTGCACACCGTCACCAACCCCGCCGGCTTCGGCTATCCGTCCCTGGCGGTGGGCCCGTTGAGCCCGTCCTGGCGGCAGGCGTTCACCGCGATGACCGACGCCGTCCTCGCCGACGCGGACACCTACCGGGCCCGGCTGCCGCGCCCGGCGGCCGGCATCCGCGCCCTGCTCGCCGCCGCGTCGCCGGCGCTCGACGACGTCACGCGACCCGCCCTGGTCCACTTCGACCTGTGGCAGGGCAACCTGCTCGTCGACGGCGAGCCCGGTGCGCGGACCATCGGCGGGATCGTCGACGGCGAGCGGATGTTCTGGGGCGACCCGGTCGCCGACTTCGTATCGCTCGCCCTGTTCGGGAACATGGCGGAGGACGAGGACTTCCTCGCCGGGTACGCGGACGGCAGCGGGCGGCCGGTGGCGTTCGACGCGTCGGTGCGGCTGCGGCTCGCGCTCTACCGCTGCTACCTCTACCTGATCATGCTGGTGGAGACCGTCCCGCGCCGCGCCGCCCAGGAGGACCTGGACTGGGCGTGGACACACGTCGCCCCGCAGCTCGAATCGGCCCTGGCGGACGTGGAGTCGGCACTGCGGACCGGGGGCTGAGCCGCGGCGTCCGCCCCCGTGCGCCTCAGCCGTCCAAGGCCCGCTGGGCCTCGTACAGATTGGGCGGCCACACCGCCTCCGGTGTGCCGTACGCCTCCAGCCTGGTGTGCAGATCGCCGGTGAAATCGGGGACGTCGATCTGGTCGGACTCCGTCACCTCGCTGATGCCGACGGTCGCGCTGTACGGGGCCAGTCCGTCGATCCGCATCAGTCCCGCCCGGCCGTTGGTGACCCGGATGTTCCAGTGCGTGAAGCGGGCGCCGAAGAGCGGCCCGGCGCTCGCGTCGCCGCCATGCCGCCCGTTGTTGTTCACCGTGATGTCGGTGCGGACGTCGGCGAACGGCATCCCCCGGTGCGAGTCGAAGGTGCCCATCTCCATCACGCCGCGCGACCAGACGTTGTGGCTGGACAGGCCCTCCACGTTGATGCCGTGCAGCTGGGTCCCGGCGGGCGCCGGTACGGTGCGCTGCTCGACGGTGAAGTCCTCGATCAGGTTGTCGTGCGAGCCCTCGCGGCAGTAGTACGGATGGTGCGAGCCCCGGCCGGCGACCCGGGTGCGGCGCAGGGTGCAGGCGGATGCGGCGACCAGTCCGAAGCCGTTGTCCACGTGGCGGACGGTGATGTCGTCGGCCCAGCAGTCGTACGCGCACTGGAACGCGACGCCGTTGTACCCCTTGTCGAGCAGATGCGGCGACTGCGGGGTCTCGACCGCTTGGAGCGTGAGGCCCTCGACGCCGGAGCCGGTGAGCGGGGTGACGAGGGTGGTCAGCCGCGGATCCCACTCGGGCCGGACGTCGAGCGGGAGCGGGCGCTCCAGGGTGACCCGGTGACCGTGTACGGAGGTGACGCGGACCGGCCACTCGTAGGGGACGTACGAGGTCAGCTTGGTCTTGTCGTCCCAGGGGTACGTCTCGGGACCGGGGCCGCCGCCCGCCATGTGCTCCAGGAGCGTGTGGCCGGCGTCGTCGGCGAGGCGGAGCAGGACGAGTCCGCCGCGCCGCAGCCCCGTCGGGTCGTCGACGGTGACCGAGCGGTCGCCACGGCGTGCCGGGGCGACGGCGGTCAGGGTCCGCCATTCGTCGCGCCGGTTGCCGGTCCAGCCCTCGAAGGGCCAGTCCTTCGCCCGGATCGCGTCGGTGAGCGAGGCCCAACGGTCCTTGGGGCAGAGCCAGATGAGGCCGCCGGCCCAGGACCAGCTGGATTTGTCGCCGCCGTACCGGCTGCCGTACGCCCCGATCAGCTCGGTGAGGTTCCTGGTCGCGTACAGCTCGGTACGCCCACTGCCCGCGCCGCGCACCACCACGTCGCTGTGGCCGATCCGGATGATGTCGTCGATGCGGTACGCGCCTTCGGGGATGAGCACCGTGCCGCCGCCGCGCTCTCCGGCGGCGGCGATGGCGCGGTTGATCGCGGGGGCGGCGTCGGCGGAGCCGCCGGGCTCGGCACCGTAGTGCCGGACGTCCGCGGTGAAGCCCCGGCCGGTGTGCCGGGGCGGGCGGGAGCCGCCGCGGTAGCCGGCCCGGCCGACGAACGGGATCTGCGGGTGGGTGAACGGGGCGGCGGCGAACTCCCGCCAGAGCGGGGTGGCCGCCCGTGGGGCACCGGCGGCGGCTGCCGTGGTCCCCCGGGTGGCGGCGGAGGCCGGGCCGGTGGCGCCGACCGCCGTCGCGGCGACGGCCACGGCGCCGGCCAGCAGCCCGCGCCTGCTGATGTGCCCCTTGTTCTCGATGAATCCGATCGCCATGATTCCGAGCCGCCTTTCATCCATGTGAACGACGTTCATATCTGCGTCGGCGGCGAGCATGCCACGGCCCCCAGGGGCGCCGAAAGAGGCACGCACCGGCGAATCCACGGTCGGGAGCCCTCGGAAGCCCTCGCGGAACTTCTGCGATGTTCGCGGGAGTCCAGCGATGTTCCCGGACGTTCAGCGATGACGGTCAGCCGGGGCGGAGTGCCGGACCGGACGGCGGTGCAGTCAGCCGGTCCGGTCGGCCGGGCGCTGGGTCAGATGCGTGAACGCGTCCAGGTTTCGCGTCGACTCGCCGCGCGACACCCGCCACTCGTACTCCTTGCGGATCGCGCTCGCGAAGCCCAGCTCCAGCAGGGTGTTGAAGGAACCGTCGGCCGCTTCGAGGACCGTGCCGAGCAGCCGGTCCAGCTCCTGCGGGGTGACCACGGAGAGCGGCAGCTTGCCGACCAGATAGATGTCGCCGAGCGGGTCGATCGCGTAACTCACGCCGAAGAGGCGGAGGTTGCGCTCCAGCAGCCAGCGGTGGACCGCGGCGTCGTTCTCGTCCGGGTGGCGGACGACGAAGGCGTTGAGGGAGAGCGAGTGCCGGCCGACGCGCAGCGAGCAGGTGGTGGACAGCTTGCGCGTGCCGGGCAGCTTGACCACGTAATCGCCCGGCGCGGGGCTCTCCCATTCGAGCCCGGCGTCCTTCAGAGACGCCTCGATGACCTGCGCGGCCCGTGCCGTCGCCGCTTCGCTCGGTGCCGCTCCGTCGGGCTCGCAGTCGGGTACGTCAGCCATGGTGCGAGCGTACGCGACGGCGGTGTTCCTGCATCGCGGCCGTGTACACGTCGGCCGTCGCGGACGCGGCGGTGTCCCAGCCGAAGCCCTGGGCGTGCGCGGCGGCCGCGGCACCCATCCGGGCGACGAGTTCCGGCGCGTCGGCGAACCGGGCCAGCGCCTGCGCGTACGCCTGCGGGTCGTGCCCGGGTATCAGGAAGCCGCTGACCCCGTCCCGCACCGCCACCGGCAGACCGCCCACGGCCGCCGCGACGACCGGGGTGCCCGCCGCCTGCGCCTCTATGGCGACCAGGCCGAAGGACTCGCTGTGCGAGGGCATGACCAGCACGGAGGCGGCCCGGAACCAGTCGGCGAGCTGCTCCTGCCCGACCGGCGGCTGGAACCGTACGACGTCGGCGATGCCCAGCCTCGCCGCCAGCTTCTGCAGCCCCTCCGGCTTGGCGAGCCCGCTGCCGCTCGGGCCGCCGACGACCGGTACGACCATCCGGGAGCGCAGCGTGGGATCGCGGTCCAGCAGGACGGCGACCGCACGCAGCAGCACGTCCGGGGCCTTCAGTGGCTGGATGCGGCCCGCGAAGAGCGGGATCAGGGCGTCGCTCGGCAGCCCGAGGCGCGCCCGTGCCGCGGCCCGCCCGTCGGCGGGGCTGAAGCGGTCCAGATTGACCCCGGGGTGGACGACTGCGACGGACCCGGGATCGGCCTCGTAGAAGCGGACCAGCTCGTCCGCCTCCCCGGTGGTGTTGGCGATCAGCCGGTTCGCCGCGCTGACTATCTGGGTCTCGCCGATGACGCGGGCCGCCGGCTCGGGGGTGTCGCCCTCCGCGAGCGCCGCGTTCTTGACCTTCGCCATGGTGTGCATGGCGTGGACGAGCGGGACTCCCCAGCGCTGGGCGGCGAGCCAGCCGACATGCCCGGAGAGCCAGTAGTGGGAGTGGACGAGGTCGTAGTAGCCGGGGCGCTGGCCGGCCCACGCCTGCATCACGCCGTGCGTGAAGGCGCAGAGCTGGGCGGGCAGCTCCTCCTTGGCCAGTCCCTCGTACGGTCCGGCGTCCACGTGCCGGACCAGGACACCGGGGGCCAGCTCGACCACCGGGGGCAGCCCGCCGGTGGTGGACCGGGTGAAGATCTCCACCTCGATGTTGATCGCGGCGAGCCGCCTGGCCAGCTCCACGATGTAGACGTTCATGCCGCCCGCGTCGCCGGTGCCCGGCTGGTGCAGCGGTGAGGTGTGCACGGAGAGCATCGCGATGCGGCGGGGTCTGCGGTGGCCGCCGGGGAACGCGGCGGGGAACCTGAGGCGCGGTGCGACCCGGCTGCTGCCGAGCCGGGAGACGTACTGGCTCACGTCGTCCGGTCCTCCTCACTCAGGGCATGACGGCTGAGGGACCCGAGCCCCTGCGAACGGCTGCAACAGCGGAATCTCTCCTTTCATTTCCGCTTTACCAAATCATTACGGTGCGTGTGCCGCACCCCGGCGGCGTCCGGGCACGCGTCACCCGCCCGCCGGACCGGCCCCCGCGCCGCCCGCCGCCCCTCGCGAGATCGTTACGCTCGCTGTCATGCGCCCCATCGGCACCGCGACCCGCGGGACCACCAACCCGAACCGGCTGCGCCGCATGGACCGCTGGATCGCCGCCACCCACGGCCCCGCCCTGCGCCGCGCCGACCACCCCGTCGCCGTCGACCTCGGGTACGGCGCCGCGCCCTGGACCGCCGTCGAGCTGCTGCACCGGCTGCGCACCGCCGAGCCGCGCACGGCCGTGGTCGGCGTCGAGATCGACCCGGAGCGGGTCGCGGCGGCGAGGCCGTACGAGCGCGAGGGCCTGACCTTCCTGCACGGCGGCTTCGAGATCCCGCTCCCCGAGCGCCCCGACCTGATCCGGGCGGCGAACGTGCTGCGCCAGTACGACGAGGGCGAGGTCGCCGCGGTCTGGCGCCGGCTGTGCGCCCGCCTCGCGCCGGGCGGGCTGCTGGTCGAGGGCACCTGCGACGAGATCGGGCGCCGGCACGTGTGGGTGGCGCTCGGCCCGGAGGGTCCGCGCACGGTCACGTTCGCGGCCCGGCTCGCCTCCCTGGACCGCCCCTCCGACCTCGCGGAGCGCCTGCCCAAGGCGCTGATCCACCGCAATGTGCCGGGCGAACCGGTCCACGCGTTCCTGCGGGACTTCGACCGGGCCTGGGCCGCGGCGGCCCCGTACGCCTCGCTGGGCGCTCGGCAGCGCTGGATCACGGCGGTGCGGTCCCTGTCGGGCGACTGGCCGCTGGCCGACGGAGTACGGCGGTGGCGCCAGGGCGAGGTCACGGTGGAATGGGCCGCCCTCCGGCCCAACCCGTAGCCCGGCTCCGACTGAACAGGCGCGACGGCTCCGGGTCCGGGGCGGCGGACGGGAACGCGGACGGGGCATCGTTCGTCCAGACATGAGGGAGCCGGGGAATTCCGAGGGGGGTTCACGGCGAACCGGGGAGAGCGACCGTCAGGACTGCGGCCGTGCGCCTCTGTTGCTTTTCGGTACGGCATGGCACGATCTCGACATCGGCGAAAAGTTACTGACGGTAAATCAGATTCATTCGGGGGGAATCTCGTGAACCGACGTCACTGTGCCTCAGCCGCGATCACGCTGGTCTGCGCGCTGTCCGCGCTCATCACGCCGGTCCAGGCCTTCGCCAAGCCCGTACCGCCGGCCTCCTCCGACCCCGGGGCGCCGGAGAAGAGCCTCGAAGAGGTACGCAAGGAGATCGACGCCCTCTACCGCAAGGCCGGGGCGGCCACCGATGCGTACAACCTCGCCGAGGAGAAGGCCGAGAAGCAGTCCGGCGAGATCGTGAAGCTGGCCCGCGCCATAGTCGTGGGCCAGTCGAAGATCGCCGAGATCAAGAGCCAGGCGGGCGCCCAGGCGCGCGAGCAGTACCGCACCGGAGGGCTGCCGCCCGGCGCCCAGTTCATGCTCAGCGACGACCCCCAGCTGTTCCTGGACGGGGTGAACCGCGTCAGGGAGGGCCAGCAGGCCGCCCAGGGCGTGCTCGGCGAACTGACCAGGACCCAGCAGGACCTGGAGACGTACACCAAGGACGCGAGCACCAACTGGAAGAAGCTGGAAGCCAACCGGATCAAGCAGGCCAAGGCCAAGAAGAAGATCAACGCGCAGATCGCCGCGGCGAAGAAGCTGGAATCGCAGCTGAAGAAGGAGGAGCTGGCCCGCCTGCTCAAGCTGGAGCAGGAGGCCGAGTACAAGCAGCAGACGGCCTGGCTCAGCTCCGGCGCCCTCAAGGACATCAACCGGGAGGCGAGCGCGCGCGGCAAGGAGGCGGTGGCCTTCGCGACCGCGCAGATCGGCAAGCCGTACGTCTGGGGCGCCGAGGGCCCCAAGTCGTACGACTGCTCGGGGCTCACGTCACAGGCCTGGCTGGCGGCGGGACGGCCGATCCCCCGCACCTCGCAGGAACAGTGGCGGCTGCTGCCGCACATCGCGATCAAGGACATGCGCCCCGGCGACCTGATCATCTACCACGGTGACGCCAGTCACGTGGGCATGTACGTCGGCGACGGCGCGATCGTCCACTCCCCCCGCCCCGGCCGCAATGTCACGCTGGCGGGCGCGGGCTCGATGCAGATACTCGGGGTCGTGCGCCCGGACAAGTAGGCGCCGGATGCCTCGGCGGGGCGCCCGGCACCTCGTCCGCGGCGCGTCCGGGTGGCTTCGGCAAGCTCCGCGGGACGCCCGCGCGGGGTCCGCAGCGCCGCAGCGCGGAGGCCGTCCGGAGCTCCGGGCGGCCTCCGCGAACGTGCGGGGCGCCCTCGCGAGCGGCCCTGATCGCCCCGCACCCGCACCCGCGTGACCCGCGCCACCTGCGGCCCACCACCCGCGTGACCTTTGTCATGTCCCGATACCCGCCCCGGGCCCGGCCCATCTCGCCGGATCCGTGACCTGACGCGGCTTATGGCTGTGCATATGCCGGAGGCCCATCGCGGAACGCCATTCCGTTCCACCGCCACAGCCCGCTATCGTCCCCGTCTGGCGGATCGTCGATCGTCGATCCGCCGCGCCCTCGGGGGGAGGGAAGGAAACCCGAACCGATGCCCGTACCCGTACCGCAGCAACGCGCCGATGCCGCTGCGGAGGCCTCCCACGGCGCCGACCTCACCCTCCTGGTGATCGAGGACGACCCGGCGGGCGCCTTCACCGTCCCCGAGCTCCCGGCCACGGCCGGCACGAGGGTGCGTATCCGCACCGCCCGCAACCTGACCGAGGCGGGCCGGCTCCTCACGGACGACATCGACTGCATACTGCTGGACCTGGCCCTGCCCACCGGCAGGGAGACCCGCACCTCCGGGGCCGGTGACGCGGCAGGCCCCGACGGGCTCGCCACCCTTGAACACGTCCTGCGGATCGCCCCGCGCCACGCCGTCCTCGCCCTCACGGCGGAGGACGACAGCGCGCTTGCCGCCGAGGCGGTACGGGTCGGCGCCCAGGACTACCTGCTCCGCGACGAACTCGACGGCCGGCTGCTCAGCCGCGCCATCCGGTACGCCGTCGAGCGCAAGCGGGCCGACGTCGCCCAGCGCCGGCTCACCGAGTCCACGCTGCGCGCCCAGGAGAACGCCCGCCTCGAACGCGGCCTGCTCCCGACGCCGCTGCTCGACGGCTCCGATCTGCGCTTCGCGGCCCGCTACCGCCCCGGCCGCAGCCGCGCGCTGCTCGGCGGGGACTTCTACGACACGGTCCGTACACCCGACGGCACCGTCCACGCGATGATCGGCGACGTCTGCGGGCACGGCCCCGACGAGGCGGCGCTCGGCGTGGAACTGCGCATCGCGTGGCGGGCGTTGACCCTGGCCGGACTCTGCGGCGACGAACTGCTCTCCACCCTCCAGCAGGTCCTGGAGCACGAGCGGGAGAGCGAGGAGATCTTCGCGACGCTCTGCACCGTCGACATCGCCCCCGACGGCCGGCGCGCCGGACTCTGCCTGGCCGGCCACCCCGCCCCGCTGATCGCCCGGCGGGGACAGGCCGCGCACCTGCTCCCGTACGAGGACGGCGGCCCCGCCCTGGGTCTGCTGCCGCGCGCACGCTGGCCGCGCCGGCAGGTGGATCTCGGCGGCACCTGGAGCCTCATGATGTACACCGACGGGCTGATCGAGGGACGGATGGGCCCGGTCGGCACTCAGCGGCTGGGCCAGGACGGCATGGTCGCGATGATCAACCGGCAGCTGGGGGAGGGGCTCACCGGCGAGGATCTCCTGGAGGCCGCGGTCGCCCAGGTGCGGGAGCTGAACGGCGGCGAACTGACCGACGACGTCGCGGTCCTCCTGCTCGACCGCGACCAGGAGAACGTCCGCCGCCGGACCCCGGACGGCGAACGGGGCCGGGGCATACCCCGGCCCCGCACCGCGGACTCCGCGAACGCTCAGCGCCCGCCGTTGTAGGGCCCGTACGGGCCGTCGCTGCTGGAGCCGCCGCGCCGGCCCCCGCCGCCCGAGACCGCCCGCAGCGCGGGCCGCACGTCCACCAGGAAGACGATGGACGCGACCACGCCCGCAATCTGCAGGAACAGCACCGACGTGTAGACGCTCAGCGCGTTCACGGCGACCGCGATGCCGAGGATGATCAGCCAGAAGGACTTCTTCTGCTTGTCCGCGGCCAGGTAGGCGTCCTCACGGGCCAGCGCGGCCATGATCAGTGCGACCACCGCCAGCACCATCATGGCCACGTAGAGCAGCAGGACGAATCCGTTGAACCCTGTGAGCAACATGGTGTGCACCGCCTAATAAATGGATGAGCGCCTCGCGCCAAGGTACCGGGACAACGGGCCCGGCACCCCCGAAGGTGCCGCCCCGCGCCCCGCCACACACTTCGGCGCCACAGCACCGCCGGGGTGCTGCGGCGCCGCCGGTCCCTGCTCCGCTCCCGCTGCTACTTCGCGCTCGGCGGAGTGGTCTTCTTCGCGGCGGGCTTGCGCGCGGGCGCCTTCCTGGCGGGCGCGGCCGGGGTCCTGCTCTCCGGCTTGACGGCCTTCGACGCGGGCTTGGGCGCCGGTGCGGCCTTCGCCGGACCGGGCTTGGCCGGACCGGGCTTGGCGACCGGCTCGGTCCGCGCGGTGCCCGTCGGCTTGGACTCCTTGCGCGGCTCGACGACGACGGCGATCTCGACGATCTCCTCCGCCGTCTCGCCCCGCCAGTGCTTCACGGTCTGCTCGCCGCGCTCGGCGACCTTCTCGTACGTCTCCCGGGCCCGCACCGCGTACTCCGCGGCCACTCCCAGGCTCCGCAGCGCCAGGTCCTGCGCACTCTCGCCCAGCTTCCGCAGATCGCTGTCGAACGACCCGATCACCTCGGTGACCTTGGCCTGCATGGTGGCCTGCGCCTCCTTGGCCTGCGAGGTCACCTTCTCCTGCACGGCCTTGGGGTCGGTGTTGCGTACGGCCTCGATACGCTCCGGCGCCTCGGCGCGCAGCTGCTCGATCAGCGCCGGGACCTTGCGCGCCTGCTCGACGGCGAGATCGGCCGTACCGGCGGCGAAGTAGAGGGGGGTCGGGTCGGTGAGGGTCTTGCGCAGGTCATCGGTGATGGCCATGACTGTGGTCCTCCCGGATCATCAGACTCAGTGTGAGGGTTTCTCGGGCTTTGAACGCGCGGCGTCGGGCCCTGGCTCGTCGCCGGTCTCCGATCCGGCGGCAACGCCGGATTCCGGTCCGGGCTCGAACCCGTTCTCCTTGCGGAAGGAGTCGTAGATCTGCAGCAGAACACTCTTCTGCCGCTCATTCATGGACGGATCCGCCAGAATCACCGCCCGTGTCTCCAGCTCCTCCCGCTCCCGCTCGTCCAGAATCCCGGCCCGTACGTAAAGGGTCTCGGCGGAGATCCGCAGCGCCTTGGCGACCTGCTGCAACACCTCGGCGCTCGGCTTGCGCAGCCCGCGCTCGATCTGGCTGAGGTAGGGATTGGACACCCCGGCGGCATCGGCGAGCTGCCGCAGCGACAGCTGCGCGTTGCGCCGCTGCTCGCGCAGGTACTCACCGAGATTGCCGACGTTGAGGGATGCCATGTCCCGATGGTGCGCCACCCTTGCTAACTTTTGCAAGCAGACGCTTGCAAAAGTGCGCCACACCACTCGTACGGCCCCTGTGACTTCCAGCGATGGATGTCACCTTCCAGCGATTATTGTCACCGGTGGGTGCACGGGTCACACGGAGTGTGACTGAGCGCTTCGCTCACGGCCGTGCGGACCAGCCAGTAACCGCAGCGAGCGTTCCGTTCTTCCGGCGAGCGGCCGCAGCCCAGAATGCATGTTGCGCACCGCTCGGATTCGCAGCCTTCCGACCGCACCTGACACTCCGCATGACGAAGTGGGTGGAGCCCACCATCCGGCGGGAGCCCCCTTGTGCACCGTGGACCGCTGCTCAGAGCCCAGGTCTCCTCATGTCTGGGAACGACCCGGCCTGTTGTAGAAGTGTGCGTTCTCGCCTTTTACCCAGGGCCACAAGCGCGCCCGCTTCGCCATGTCGGAGGGAGCCACCAGCCACCCACTCGCGGCACGGCCCCGGCGTTGTTCTGCTCTGTCCGGTTTCGTGATGGTTGATTACGACTCGGTATGCGATTGAGGTCGGGGCGTGCTCGCCTGGCGGGTTGGCTGGTGGGTGATCAGCAGGCGGCCGGGCGGACGAGCACCAGTTCAGTGCTGGTACTTCGTCGGGTGGGCCTGCGCGCCGCGCGGTCGGAGATCAGGCCGGCGATGGCAGCGTGCGTTTCGGCGTAGTACTCGCGCCGTCCGATGTACCGCTGGAGCGGCCGCCACTTCTTCTCCTCGCCGATGGTGTGCTCCACGCAGATCCGTGCCGAGGGCTCTCTCCCTTGATCTGTGGCGCAGCGACCCCCTCTCCGCCTGACGCACCGGCGCACCTCGCCCTTCGTACGCCGGGTGGGCGGACCTTTGTTGCTCAGCCGTTCAAGGGGGCCCTGTGCCTGTGCCGTCCGCTCCTGTCCGCCCCAGCCTGTGGCAGGACGCCGACTTCCGCAGACTCTGGGTGGGTCAGACCGCCTCGCAGTTCGGGGGCGGGCAAAGGATGGGGCGACCGTTGAGTGCTGCTTCGTAGATCTTGTCCCGGTCTGCCTTCCCCTTCCTGTACGGCCGCTCGTGCGGTATCAGCACTTCAGGCGCAAGGACCTCGGACAGGTCATCGTCGTAGTCAAAGGTGGCCTCCTGAGGCTGGCCACTGTCGACGACAAGCGTGTAGGGGCCGATGTCGACCGGTGTGTACGTGGTTCCGCGGACAATGATGAGACCCTCTTCGCTGATTCCGTCCGGGTGTTCGACGGCATGGGTGGCGATCAGGTCCCCTCTCACGATCAGGTTCGTGCCAAAGCTGACCGTCACGCTTCGTGTCCGCAGAGAGCCGGTGATCAGCAGAAGATTGGGATGGTCCCCATCCGCCCACTGGAGCTCACCGTCTACGTTCAGGTCTCCGTCGATGATGACGTTGTAACGCCACAGGTCCGACGCGTCGCTGGTGCGGAGATCACTGGTGGTGGAAAGCCCATCTTCGTAGAGAAGGGTCTCTATTTCGTACTCGTCGCAGACATCCCCACACTCGTACATGTGCTCTTCGTGCAAGGAGAAGCGTTCCTGAGCCTCATCGTCAGGAATGATCCGGTAGCCGGGCGGGACGTTAATTGTCATGCCGGCAACGTTAGATGACGGGTCAGACACGGCAGCTGTAGTTCGTGAGGCGTAGGGCAACGCTGCTGGTCAGCGTGGTGGATGGGGTGCCTGCGGGCAGAGGTGCGACCACCTGCATCGTGATCGTTTGTGAAGACGGAAAACGAAGCGGTGGCCGCGCAGGCCACGGTAGTACACGCCCTGTGGGACGAGTCCTTCGAGGGGTTGATGGACCGGGTGGCGAGCTGCTTCCCGCGCCGGGAGACCCGGCTGACCTGCCGGAACATGGTTCAGGGGCTGCTGATGGTCAAGGAATCGGCGAACTGCTGGTCACTGGCCGAGGCGATCGGCCACTCCGGCCCGCACGTCCTGCAGCACTTCCTGTCCCGGGCCCGCTTCGATACCGAGGCGATACGCCGGTCGGCCGCGGCCTGGACGGTGGAGCAACTCGGCGACCGGGAGGTGATGTTGGTGGTGGACGAGACGGGCGATGAGAAGTCGTCCCTCGACGCGGTCGGCGCCGGCCGCCAGTACTCCGGAGCCTTGGGCGGGATCGGACTGTGCCAGGTCGCGGTACATCTCTCCTACGTGAGCGCGCAGGGCCACGCGCTGATCGACCGCCGCCTCTATCTCGGTGAGGCGTGGGCCGGCGACGACGAACGCCGTGAACTGGCCGGGGTGCCCGACGAGACGACATTCGCCACCAAGCCGCGACTGGCCGGCGACATGCTCGCCGACGCGCACGCCTCGGGCGTCCGTACGGCGTGGGTGGCGGCCGACGAGGTCTACGGCGGCCGGGAGTTGCGCTGCCGGATCCGTACGCTGGGCTACGGCTGCGCGATCGCCGTGCCCACCAGCCACCGCGTCACCACCCCTCCAGCGCCACCGCCGCACCGGCACCCTCTCCTTCTGCCGCACCTGGCACCCCGACCCGCAACCGATATCAGTGCTGGTCAGCGCGGTCTGCCGCCGCTGGCGCGTCGAGGAGGACTCTCAAGGAGCCAAGGGCCTGGCCCACCTCGACACCGGCCAGGTCACCTGCTGGAACTCCTGGCACCGCTGGAGCCTCATGTCGGTGATCGCCTACGCGCTCCTGGCCGTCGGCGCCCTCCACGAGCGGCAACGCGCCAACCCCGCCGAGCCCGAGGACCACCTGGTCATGGTGCCCGTCAGTCCACGCGAACTCCGCGCCCTGCTCCGGACCTTCGTCCTGCCCCGCCCCTGCCAGGAAACCGATCCCACGCACGCGCTCCGCTGGTCACACTGGCGCCGCCGACACCAGCATCGCGCAGCCGACTGCCACCGCCGCTGGAACAACGTCACAGCAGTGGCCATCGCATAACAGGAACCTCACGAGTCACGAACTACAGCTGCCGTGAAGCAGCCCAAAAAAGATCAAAGGTCAACTATGCCGGGGCCGTGAGGGGAAGGGGCCAGACATATCCTCCTTGTCCGACGAGTTGTACGAGGCGGTTGTCGATTTTACTGAGGTCGTCGAGGTCGTAATGCGGTGCACACACGGCGTAATCGCGCAGGACAGCGAGGAAGCCGGGCTTCTTCGGCGTGTTGGTCGATGATGATGGGTACGGATATCAAACTGAGCCTGCCTGGGCCGATATCACGGGGTCACCTCGGTCCAACTCTGGCCATCCTCGGTCCAAACTACGTTCTTCGGTCCGCAGGACCAGAGAACACCATCATTTGCATGGAGATGACGGCAACTGGGCTTACCGGGCAACTTCATGTCGACTGCAACCAGATTGTCATTGCCGTCGAGGCGGAATAGACCGGAGTCACGGGTCAAATAGAGCTCGCCGTTGAACCACTCCATACCCCAGAGGTCGTCGCTGGTTGCGTCCTGTTCAATGGCTTCCCACTGCGAACCATTGCCACGCAGCAAAGTGCCCATCTGCCCGCACATAAACACTAAATCTTCGCGAACTACCTTGACCCGATGCAATACGAGATTGGTTGGGCTTTCCCGCTTGAACCATTTGCCTTCCAGGCGTTGCCAGATTTCGCCATTGAATCCGACGGCATAGAGATTTTCTTCTCTGAGGCCGTCGATGGAGTTGAAACCGCATAGTTCAATCTCGCCTCTGGGTAAAACTACTCCCTGGTCCTGACGCGTCCATTTGACTGGGCCCTCGCGACGATAAACCTGGCGGCCCATGCCAGTGGCGTAGGGCACACCATCGATGAGTTGGAGATCCCGAATAGGACCGCGACGAGCAGGGCCATCGAGAGAGTCGTCGATCTCTTCTTCGGTTGAGCCAGACATTGTGCTGACTGACTCGATACCGTCCGGGCCTGTAGCGAACACCATGATTTCCGGTACTTCAATTGCGCAGATTCGCGTGGCGTGCCACTCGAGGTTGAAGGAGAACCAGCGGTTCTGGGACCTGTCCCACTTGAGCAGTTTGGAGGCGGTCGAACCACTTTCCTTCAATACATCGACTTGGGCGATGACCCGACCAACATTGCGGCTCTGCATGAAGCCGGAAAGGAAGGAGTATTCGTTAGACATAGCAAACCTATCGTTCTTGGAAATTGAACATTAAGCGGCTGAGCTGGCGTTGGATGTGATGCCCTTGATGGCCTCGATCGCCTGGTCGACAGTGCCCTGCTACGCGGCAGTCAGCGTGCCGGAAGAGCGCTTGTCCGAGCCTGGATCGCTGCGCACCGGTGTGTTGTCTTTCATGTCATATTTTTTCTGGTGATGGTCGTCCAACTGGTTGGCTATGCGCTTCGAGTTGCAATGAGGGAATGCCGTATTACGGGCGAGGGAACCTGCTTCACGGGATCCTTGTAAGTCCATTTGGCCTCACGGCCCCGGCATAGTTGACCTTTGATCTTTTTTGGGCTGCTCGTCCGTGGAGTGAGGTGGCAGGTTGCCAGGCGAGCGCGGCCTCTGATGATCTTTCAGGTTCCTACGCCAGAAGATCGTCTCAGGAGCCGCGCTCGTGCCCGCATCCTCCCTGATCAGCCCTGCCCTTGACCAGCTCGCCGACCTCGCATGGTGGGAGGCTGAGCTCGCCTCCGACCCTGTGGCAGCGGAGTCTGCGCTGGTCGACAGGCTGCGGCAAGTCCCTGACCGGCGCGCGGAGCGAGGGCGGCGGCATCCCCTGGTGCTGGCCGCGTGCGCGACGCTGGTGGTCGGCGGCGACCCCATGACCGCGATCTGGCAGTGGGCCGCCCGCGCCCCGCAGGCCGAACTGGCCCGTATCGGTGCCCGGTACGACCCGCTGACCGGCCAGTACCTCGTACCCAGCGAACGTACCTTCCGCCGCGTGCTCGCCGACCTGAACGCCGACGCCCTGGACACAGCGACCTGCGCATACGTCACCGAAGTCGCGGCCGGAACGGCACCAGCGCCCGAGATCCCGCGCGCGGTTTCCAGGGTTCCGGCACGGTAGACCATGCGGCCGAGGGCGGCTTCGATGGCAGTCAGGTCGGCGGGCACGTCATGCTGGTCGGCTGTCATGGGCGCAACATTCCCACGCTCAGCGCTTCAGTTAACGAGTCCCGCCAGATGGAGCGGCTCAGTCACATGGGAGTGAGTTCGGGGTGCTCGCGAACGAGACGTTCTCTGCCCCTCTTCCAGACGTCGTGTTTGTGGTGGCTGAGCGTGACCCGCAGCGGCTGTGATGCGTGGAGTGCTCGTTGCAGGTGGGCCATGGTGGGTTCGATGCTTCGAGCTCGGCTGATGAGCGGGCTGAAGATGGCGAACGTGGCGTCGTAGTCGGTGGCGAGGAGTTGTTCGGCGATCCCGAAGACGGCTGCGGCGGCCAAGGGGTCGATGGGTGGATCGGTGTAGGCGGTGGAAGGGTGCCGCTTGCCCGGTCTGTCCCTTTGCCCCTGTGCGGCGATGCGAGCGTTCTCCGCGGTGCGGGCGACTGCGTCAGCCAGGGTCGGGGTGTGCGCGTAGCCCTGGGTATCGGGCCAGGACAGGAGGATCAGCCAGGTCACCGCTCGGAGGTCCAGGAAGTACTGGGCGGCGCTCTGCTGCCAGCCGACACTGCCGATGACGGCCGGACCGTGAGGATTGTGCAGGTCCAGGAGCCGATTCTGCAACGCGAGCACGACGCTCATGGTGGCGTCGTCGACTGGCCTGCCGGCAGTCGTTGTGAGGTCATTTTTGCAGGTCGGGGGCTGTGGGGCCCGAAGGTAGCGGTTGTGCGTCGGAGCGCGGCAAAGGGTGGGGTGAAGGGGCTCTGCCGCTGCCCGGGGCAGGAAGTTCGTGGCGTCCGTGAGTGCCGCATTCCCGCACTGAGGACATGCGTTGTGCAGCAGGGCTCGATGGTGGGGGCAGGCGAAGACGGTGGGGAGGCGCCAGTGCCGTTTCCAGGGTCCGCCGAGTTGGTTCTGGATCGGGCTGCCGTCGCCGGTGAGGCAGTCGGGGCAGTATCGGGTCCATCGTCCGAAGAACCACCGAGCGTTGCGGACGAGGGGCCTGGAGTTGGAGTGGGACATGAGTTCGGGGTTGAGGGGGCCGTAGCGGTCTCCGAGCGGGAACGTGAACAGGTTGGTGGCCTCGACAGCGCTGAGGCGAGTGGTGCGGATGAAGTTCGCGAGGGGGCTGTCGTCGGCCCGGTGCAGGAGGCGGACGGGCAGAAAGACGTTCGAGTTGGTGCCGGATCGCCGGGCAAGGCCGGTGCGGGCCGCTGTGTGGGCGACGGGGACGTGGAGTCGGCAGGAGAGCCTCAGTAGGTAGCCGGGCAGGCTTTCGTCGCTGAGCGGGGCCAGGCTGCGGGGCAGTTCACGCAGGTCGGACTTGGTCACGTTGCTTCCGCGGCTCGGCCGGTGTCGTCGAAGACGGTGTTGCGGCCCCGGCGGCGGGGAGTGCGGGGGCCTGGTTCGGTGGTCTCAGGGATCGGTGGGATCTCGGATGGGTCCCGGTCGGTGATATTGCCCAGCCGGATGGGGATGGCGGCCAGTTGTTCGGGGGTGATTTTCTCGGTGCCGGACTCGATCGCGTCCGTGCTGCCGTCCTCGATGAGCCTTTTGAGCAGGCCGACGATGCCGTGGGTGCGGCGGTAGAGGTACTCGGGCATCTCGCCCTCGGTGAGCATGCCTGGCCAGGTATGGAAGAGGCGGAGGCGATCCTCGATCCCGGCGAGGTGGTCAAGGAAGGCAGCGATGCCGTCGGTGGTGTCGTAGTCGAAGGGGTCGAGGTCGACCAGATCGAAGCGGCGTTCAGTCTGCGTGGCGGCGGCCGGGTTGAAGCTCTTGCCGGTGCTGACGGGCGGGACGATCCACTGACCCGTGCGGGGGTCGGGATAACCACCCCTGACCAGGCCAGAGTTGGGAATGTCAACGCCGATGAGGACGAGGGTGACGTTCAGGTCCATCAGCTCGCGGATGAGGTCGAGGGTGTCCTGGTCGTCTTCACGGTGGAGGCGGAGCCTGGTGATGTCGTCCAGCAGCAAGGTGGTGGTGCGATGGTCGCGCAGGGAGTCCCTGACGGCACGGATCATGCTGTTGAGCGTCTTGGGGAGCGGGGCGCCGAAGAAGTCGAGGATGACAGCGCAAAGCCCCTTCGGTGTGGCACGCACCGGGGTGCGGCAGTAGGCGACGGGAACGAAGAGGTCCCGGGTTCCTTCGGTCGGTGGGGGCAGGAGCTGGCGGTGCAGATCGCGCCAGACGTCCTCGAAGGCGGCCGCGGCGGCGCAGGCCGTCTCGGTCTTGCCGAGGTAGCCGCCGCCGCTGATCATCAGGCCGTCGCGGGTGCCCGGTTCGAAGTTCAACGCGTTGTTCCGCAGCCGGCCACGCATGAGTTTGGTGATCCTCGCGCTCATCGGGGTCTCCAGCAGCCCGATGTTCATATGGGTGGCGGTGCGGTGCAGGTCGTGCAGAGCTCGGCGCCGCGGGCTCATGGCCGTGTACTGCTCCAGCGAGAGCTTCGGGGCGGGAGTGAATAGGTCGCGTTGCTCGCGCCACTGGCGCCAGCCTTCGCGACGGGTGCGGTCCGGCGGCGGTCCGGCCCGCAGAAACGGGACGATTCCGCTGTCATCTGGTGCTCGGTCCGCCATCGGGCAGGCCCTCCTCATCGTCCTCGGGCAGCAGGAACAGATCATGTGCGCGCGAGGACGCACCGAGCGGAGGCGGCGGCTTGGGCCGGGTCGGGACGGCCCGTTCGCGGCGGTGACGTCGTGCGCTGTCGATGCTGGCGTCGGCCTGTCGGGCCCTCTCCGGCCAGTGCAGTGGGGTCACTACCGCCCCGGCCACCGCCTGGTGGCGGACCGGGGTTTCCGGTGTCGTGCTCACCGGGCGGTCGCTCTGGGCGGCGTGTGCCTGGCCGACTTCGCGGGCGTGCTCGATCCGCGCGGCCTTCGGCATCCGGGTCTTCCACTGTCTCACCGGGACGCGAGAGCCTAGCAACTCCACAAGGACCGGCAGCAGTTCATCGTCCGTACGGGGTCGCAGGCCGCAGGCTTCTGCCTTCTTGAGCAGTTCACGTACGCGTGCGTCACCGAAGGCGGGGGCTTGGCCGTCGGGCGGCAGGCCGGTCCAGGCCAGGGCGTGCCACTCGTGGGTGAGCGGGTCCTGGAAGAACACGCTGCGGCGGTCTCTGGGGTCCCGGCGGATGACCCACTGGCCCTTGTGCCGGCCGCCACGGGTCGAGCGCTGGCCCCGGTAGGAAGCCAGAGCAGGGCTGTCATACCAAAGCCCGCGGATCTTCACCCCGCGCCGGGCGTCGATCTTCTGGACATAGTGAACAGGCAGCAGTTCGTAGAACAGCTCCGGAGAAGGAACCTCCATCGCGAAGCCGGCCTGTGCGAACGAGGCGGCGAACAGCGAGTTGGGGCTGTGACCGCCTCCGGGGTCCCAACTGGGCGCGTACTCGCCCAGCCGGCGCCGTTGCCAGACGGCAACGATCCATGTGGCGATCACGTGCTCCATCTCGTCGACAGTCAGCACCGCATCGCCTTCAGGGTCGGCGCCGCGATCAGCGGGGTCGATGCCGGTGTAGCCGGGCAACTGCTCGAACAGCAGCGACCTGACCGCGCCGAACGCCCGCTCGCAGGCGGACTTGTCCGTGGGACGCAAGACACGGCTGGGAAGGATGTTGCAGCCGAGCACCCGCTGGACATCGACCAGGTGGTGGTTTCGGTAAACAGACCCGTGGTCGGTGGTCACGGTCTCCGGAGCGAAGAACGGCAGACCGGCGACCTTGTGCCCGGCGAACTCTGCGACCACCGCGGCGGGCAGGCCCGGGTAGGGCCACTCAAGTTCCTCGCCCCAGTCGGATCGCATGGGCAGCGGCAGCATGACGTCCCGCAGCAGCATCGCGACGTCCACCGACTGGTCAGAGACCAGGGTGAGCCGGAAGGCGCAAAGGGAATGCGTGTGCACATCCATGGCGAGGGTGAGGTGGCACTTCACCGGGTCGCCGAACACACCCTCGCGGACCATCACGGGCAGCACCGTTGTGTCCAGGGCGATCACCTGGCCGGGTCGGTGGACGAGCACGTGCCCGTTCTTCGCGGGCAGTTCGGCCGAGCGCGCATAGCGCTGGCGGGCCCCTCCCGGTCCGAACCACTCGCGCCAGACGCCCCACAGAGTCTGATAGCTGGGGACGGTGACATCCCGGTCGGGGAAGGTCTCGCGTACGTACTGGTGGATCATGCGTGTCCGGGTCCGCATGGTCACCTTCGAGCGGTGCAAGGTCTCCGCGCGGACCGCGAAGATCGCCTCGCGGATCTCCTCGGTGATGCTGGGGTGGCCTCCGCTCTCACGCAGCCAGCGCTCGTCTGCGCAGCCGATTAGCCCGGCCTCGCGGCGTCGGTGGTCCCAGCGGATCAGGGTTCGGTAGCCGACCCGGTCCAGGCCCAGGATTTTGGCCTGCTGCCGGTCCATGGCGGCGAGTTCGGCGACCTTCGCGAGGCGGCGGGCGGTCAGCGTCGTGGTGGCCGTGTCGTACTCCGGTTTCGGCTCCCCCGGCCCCGGCCGCAGCGGGTCGCCGCTACGGAAACCGGTCTCCACCTCCAGCAGATGAGCCAGCCGGCATGCGGCGATCTCCCGCCGTCCCGGTTCCAGGTCCGCCTGCGTCTTGGGCTGACGGCCCCGGTCGGCGCCACGAGCCGCAGTCGTGGAGGAGGGACGGCAGTTGGGGTGATTGACAAGGAAGCGGAAGCTCATCGGCTGCCGGGTGCCGTCGTCGCGGACCAGGTGGACCCGGCCCAGTTCCGGCTCCCGGCGTTCGACCGTCCATTGCGTGCCGTCCAGTACCAGAGCAGCACCGGGAGACAGGTCCAGGACACGGGCCGCTCTCATCACGCCTCCTCAGCTGGGTCGGTCACCACGGATCGGTCGCCGAACCGCCTACTCAGGTCGCAGCCGAGGCGCCGGTGCCAGAGCAGATGCAGGAGCTGAGCGCGGGCCAGCGGCGGAAACGGCGCGGTGTCCACGACCTCGCCGAATGTTCCGCCGTCGCGGGCCGCAGCCACAAGCGTCGGCCGCAGCCCCAGCGGGTCGGACAGGGGTCGACGCTGGGAGGAGAAGGCGTCGACCGCAGCGGTGACGTGCTCTTTCCAGCCCGCGGCGACGGTGTAATGCCAGCCGCAGGCCATCGCGATCTCGGCGGACGCGGCGAATGCCTCCAGGTCCTCCGGAGCGATGAGCGTGTATGGCCGTACGTCGATCAGCCAGATACCAGTCCGTGTCACCGCCAGGAAGTCCGGGATGTGTCCCCTGCGTCCGGTCGCGGTATCGAACCGCAGCCGCATGGGCTGCGACAGCACGTCGACAAGGCCGGCCGCGAAGTCGAGGACCAGGAGCAGGCGTGCCTCCTCCAGACTTTCGGCCCCGTGATGACGGCCGGTGCTGACGAGGAATTGCAAGTTGGGGCGATGCCGCTGGGCCCTGCGCCAGGAAAACCGACGCATCGGCGTACCGTCCGCGATACGCGTGAGAGCCAGGTCCCGCACGGTGCACGACACCTCGCCGCCCGCTGTCCGCCAGGTCGCCGTCCAGCGGCGGGTCCACTCCGCCCCGAGATCAAGACCGTCCCTGCCCGGTGCCACGGACACCGGAACGAGCAGGTCCTCCCACCCGCAGCTGTGCGACCACAGGCCCCCGCCCCAAGCCGCGGCAGGGGACGGTGGCTGTACAGGGGAATGTGCTCCGTCCACACCAGCAGACGACCATGGTCGAGGGCGGCAAACGGACCAGTCTCCGAACCTGGTGACAACTCGACCTGGAAACGCCCGGAAGTGACAACTACCGCGTGATTCTGGTGACAGAAAGAGCTGGAATCCCGCGAGAGCATCCCAGGTCAGAGGTCATCGCTGGTGACAACTAACGCTGGAAGTCACAGCCCCGTGGACCGCGCCGTACTCATGGCCGGGACGGGACGGCTCGGCTCTGCCCGGCGAGACTCGGCCCGGCTCGGTATCGGTCGTCGAAACCATCGGACGCAGTCGGGCCGGGCCCTTGGTTGACCTTCACCTTGGGGGAAGCCACAGCATCGGTGGGGCCGGGCGATGTGCTCGGCATGAGGAGGAGCGAGCATGGGGTTGCTGACATCGGGACATTCGCGAAGGCGTCCCGGCTGTCGCCGAAGGCGCTGCGTCTCTACGACGAGCTCGGCCTGCTGACCCCCGCCCGCGTCGACCCGGTGAGCGGCTATCGCCTCTACGCACAGGAACAACTGGACCGGGCCCGGCTGGTCGCCTGGCTCCGGCGTCTGGGGATGCCACTGGCCCGTATCCGGCACGTCAGCACGCTGGAGTCGGCCGAGGCGGCCCAGGAGGTCCGCGCGTTCTGGGCCCAGGTCGAGGCCGACACCGCCGCGCGGCGGAACCTCGCTTCCTTCCTCATCGGCCATCTGCACGGGAAGGACCCCGCCATGTCCGCGATCGCCAAGCCCCTGGGAATCCGCTACGCCGCACGTTCCGACACCGGCCTTGTCCGCCGGAGCAATCAGGACACCGCCTACGCCGGGGCCCGCCTGCTCGCCGTCGCCGACGGCTACGGCAACAAGGGAGCCCCTGCGAGCGCGGCCGCCGTCGACGCGCTCAAGCACCTCGAAGCGGACAGCATCCCGGCGGGCGGTCTCCTCGACGTCCTCGAAGATGCCGTCGAGCAGGCCAAGCAGGCCGTGGACGGCATCGCCGGGACCGGCTCCTCGTCCGAAGAGGCCGGCACGACACTCACCGCGATGCTCTGGACCGGATCGCAGCTCGCCCTCGTCCACATCGGCGACTCCCGCGTCCATCTCCTGCGCGACGGAGAGCTGTTCCAGATCACGCACGACCACACCATGGTGCAGTCGATGGTCGACGAGGGGCGCCTCACCCCGGAGGAGGCCGCCTCACATCCCCAGCGGTCGCTGTTGCTACGGGCCCTGGGCCGAGGAGCCGTCGGCAGCCCCGACATGGCGCTGCACGACGCCCGGCAGGGAGACCGGTACCTGCTCTGCTCCGACGGTCTGTCGACCGTCGTGACAACCGATGAGATCCGCCGGGTGCTCTCCGGGACCGGGGAACCCGAGCAGGCCGTCCTCGAACTCATCGCCCTCGCCAACGGCTCCGGCGGCCCCGACAACGTCAGCTGCGTGGTCGCCGACGTCGTGGAGCTCCGGCAGTAGGAGCGAACGAACGGCAGGCTGTTCGAGCTGCACCGGATCCACCCCCGGGAACTCATCGGCGAGGCCGACGAGTCCCGGCTCCGCGGCGCCCGCCGGAGTGGCTGCGCGGGTGAACGACCGCGCCGCCTGCGGTGGTGCGGGACGGGGCGACCGA
Organism: Streptomyces sp. NBC_00012; assembly: GCF_045040875.1. Lineage (NCBI taxonomy): Bacteria > Bacillati > Actinomycetota > Actinomycetes > Kitasatosporales > Streptomycetaceae > Streptomyces > Streptomyces sp. NBC_00012. Next base: position 4,048,172 of record NZ_CP108309.1, read on the forward strand.
GCGCGACTCGGTCGTCCCGTCCCCGTCCCGCGCCGCCATGCCACGCCTGGCCGGGGCCAGGACCGCCACCGCGCAGGATCCCTCCGAGTACGAGTCGCGGTGCCCCTCACGAAGGATCCGCGTCGTGATCGATGAGGGACGGGCCGGACACCAGAGCGCGGGCGGCGTCGGCGAAGTACTGCTCGTCGGCACCGGGGGCGAGGCCGAGGGCGACGCCCTGGGTGAGGCCGACGAACAGCGCTCTGAGCGCGGTGGTCAGGCGTTGCGCCTGATGCGACGTCACGACGCCGCCGTTGTACGGCCTTCCGGTGAACAGCGCGATCAGGTGGGTCTCCTGCGACCGGACGGACGTGGCGAGCCGGCCGCCCAGCTCCGGGTCGTGCAGGGCCATGTCCAGCAGTGTGATCTGGAGCGACAGACCCGACAGCGCGTCCGGGGCGTCACAACCGCGCCGGTAGTGCCGGGCGAAGGCGTCGACCGCTTCGAGCAGATCCAGTTCAGCGGGCACCGCCCGCTCGATCTCCTCGTAGTACGGCCGCAGATGGTCGGCGACCAGGGCGACCACCAGGCCGTTCTTGCTCCCGAACAGCGAGTAGATCGCACCGGTGGTCAGGCCGGCCCGGTCGGCGATCTCATCGAGCCTGGCACGGTACCCGTCCCGGGAGACGACCTGGAACGCGGCATCCAGCAAGGCTCGGCGGTTGCGCTCCTTGGCCTCCGCTCTCGTCATTCTCATAGTTTCATTATTGCCGTAATCTCATTACGGAACCAGACCAGTCGCGTTACTAGCTCCGGTACGAGTTTTGGGGAGGAACGCTCATGCTCACGACCCAGGTCGAGACATCGCCGAGGACCCGTTGGACGGTGGGGATCGTCGCCGATGGCGTCTTCAAGGTGCTGCTCGCCGCCGTCTACATCGCCGGCGCCGCCCCGCTCGGCCGGCTGCTCGGCGTGCCCGCCTGGCTGATGGCCGTATCCGGCCTGGCCCTGCTGGTCGGTGGCGGGATCGAGATCCGGTACGCGCGCCGGCGACCGTTGCGCACCTACCTGCGGCTCATGGCCGCCTACGACAGCGGCTGGGTGCTGACGGCCGCCGCCGGTCTCCTGCTGGCGTGGCAGGGCAACAGCGCCGGAGGTGAGGTGTGGATCGGGTACCAGACAGCCGCACCCATCGCGTTCGCCGCACTGCTGGTGCCTGTCCGGCCCTGATCCGCCGGACGGGCCCGCGCCCCGCCGGCCTCCTGAGGCCGGTGATCCGGTTTGCCCGCGCCCAGCTCCAGCAGCTGCGCCTCGGCGGCGTCCTCCATGGCCCATGTCGTCCACGCCTCCGAGGCCCACGGCGGCGACGGATTCCTCCGGATCACCGAGCTGCCGAGCCGCCGAGCCGCCGAGCCGCCACTGAGCGAACGCCGCGGGAAGAACGCCGCAGGGGTTCCCCCTGCGGCGGCCCGATCACGCCTGGGAAGAGCCCGGTTCTGGGTAACGTATCCGGAAATATCCCCGTGCCGGAGACGGATCCTCATGGCTGACGACAGGGACGACGAGAATGCAGCCACCGACCCCGCAGCGCGGGGACGCGGGCGGGGGCGGAGGCGGGGGCGGGGGCACGGCCTCGGGAGCGGACACGGGCTCGGGAGCGGGCTCGCTCGCGGCGGTGCCCCGGTGGTGCCGAGGACCGCCGTGATCGCGGGCGGCGGAGCGCTGGCGGTCTGGGAGCCCGCGTTCACGCTCGGCGCCTACAACGTCATCTTCTACTACCAGATGCTCACCCTCTGGGCGGTGTCGACGGCCGTCCTGCTGGCCGGCTACCTGATGCGCGAGCGTGGGCCGCGCCATGGCTGGGCGTACTGGGCCTGCCTGTCGCTGCCCAGCGTCTGGATCGTGCTCGCCGCCGTCGTGCCGCGGCACAGCGGCAACTGGCAGGGCGAGGCGCTCTTCCTGATCGGCGGCATCATCAGCGTCGTCGGCACCCCGCTGCTGACCTGGGTGCTCCTCCAGCTCCTGCTGTTCGGGGAGTCGGAACTCTCCGTGCACCAGCGCCGGACGGTCATCGGTGTCGTCGCGCTCGTCGGCGTACTCGCCTTCCTGCTCGGCAAGTTCAACGATGTCTTCCTCACTTGCGGGGACTTCGACATCAGCGGCAACAGCGTCCCCTCCGGCTGCAGGCCGGGCCACGCCTCGCCGCTCGGCTGACCCGCAAGAACGGAACCGTCGTACGGATACACGGAGGTGACGGGACGGCCCTCCGGGCGCGATGCTGCCCCCATGACCTCCTCAGAGATCTTTCCGACCCCCGATTCCGGTTCCCCGTCCACCACCGGCGCCACCCCTGGCCCCGGCGTCTTCGAGCTGGGCGGCACCGTCACCATCCCGCGGCTCGGCTTCGGGGCGATGCAGTTGCCGGGCCGGTGGAGCGGACCGGCCGGCGACCCGGCGAAGGCCGTGGCCGTGGCGCAGCGCGCCGTCGAGCTCGGGGCGCGGTACATCGACACCGCCGCCTTCTACTTCTCCGACACCCACAGGGCCAACGACCTGCTGCGCGAGGCGCTGTTCCCGTACGCCCCGGACGTCACCATCGCCACCAAGGTCGGCCCGCTGCGGAACGAGAGCGGCGAGATGTATGCCGAGGCCCGCCCCGATCAGCTGCGCGGGGAGGTGGAGCGGAACCTGGAGGGCCTCGGGGTCGACACGCTCGACCTGGTGCATCTGCGGGTCGGACGGCTGGGCGTTGACGGCACGGAGCCGATCGGTGAACGGTTCGCCGTGCTGGCCGCGTTGCGCGAGGAAGGGCTGATCCGGCAGCTGGGAGTCAGCAACGTGACGAGCGGGCAGCTCGCGGAGGCCCGGTCGATCGCGCCGGTCGCCGCCGTCCAGAACCGTTTCGGGGTACTCGACCAGGCCGACGCCGCGCTCGTCGACGAGTGCGCGGACGCCGGCATCGCGTACATGCCGTTCTTCGCGCTCGGCGGCGGTCACACCGATCTCGGCGAGGAGAACCTCCGGAAGGTGGGCGAGCGGCACGGCGCGACGGTGCACCAGGTGGCCATCGCATGGGGCCTGGCCCGCTCGCCCTCGATCGTGCAGATCCCCGGCACCGCCTCGCTCGCCCACCTGGAGGAGAACATGGCCGCGGGGCGCCTGGTCCTCGACGAGGACGACATGGCGCTGCTCGGACGCCGAGGCTGAGAGCCGGACCGCCCTCGGCGGCACTCGTGCCGGACCGTGCCGGGCCGCACGCCCCGGCACGGTCCGGCGGGCGGGCGCCCTACTTCTTCAGCCGCTCCCCCAGCTCCTCGGCGTCGGCGAGGAACCAGGTCTGCTGCCCCCGGTTGCACTCCCGGACGAAGTCCTGGAGCGCCGGACTGGCCTCCGTGTGGCGGGAGATGTCGCCGAGGACGACGATCCCCAGCCGGTAGTTGGCGAACTTCTGGATGATGTCGCCGGCGATACGGGTGCGCAGCTGGAAGAACGTCGCGTCGAACCGTCCGGCGGGGATGACGACCCACCGGGCCCCCTGGTACCCGGCGTCACCGATCAGATCCAGGGCGTCCCGCTCGCCGCCGATGGCCGCGCCCTCCTCGGCACACATCAGCACGGGCACGTCATGGATGGTCCGCAGGATGCTCATGGGGATCGAGGCTAATCGCCCACGTGGACGCGGTCATCGCTTTTCCCGGACCACTGCTCGGCCTACGATCCCTTCACGAACTCGGTCGGAGAGGCGGATACCGCATGAAGGTCCTGATCGCCGGAGGCGCGGGGTACATCGGCAGCACGGTCGCGTCCGCCTGCGAGGACGCCGGGATCACTCCCGTCGTCCTCGACAACCTGGTCACCGGCAGACGGGAGTTCGCCCGGGGCCGGGCCTTCCACGAGGGCGACATCGCGGACGGCCCCCTGATCGACCGGGTCTTCGCCGAGCACCCGGACATCGACACCGTGGTCCACTGCGCGGCGCTGATCGTGGTCCCGGAATCGGTGGCCGACCCGGTCGGCTACTACCGGGCGAACGTGGCCAAGAGCCTGGATTTCGCGGACCATCTGCTGCGCAACGGCTGCACCCGCATGATCTTCAGCTCGTCCGCCTCCATCTACGCCGCCGGTGCGGATCTGACGGTCGACGAGGACTCCCCGCTCGCCCCGCAGAGCCCGTACGCGCGCACCAAGGCGGTGTGCGAGGCGATGTTCGCCGACATCGCCGCCACCCGGCCGCTCCGGGTGGTCTCCCTGCGCTACTTCAACCCGATCGGCGCGGACCCGGAAATGCGCACCGGGTTGCAGCTGCGGCGCCCGAGCCACGCCCTGGGCAAAATGATCCAGGCCCAGGAGGAGGGCGTCCCGTTCCGGGTCACCGGGACCGGCTACCCGACGCGCGACGGCTCCGGCATCCGGGACTACGTCCATGTCTGGGACCTGGCCACCGCGCACGTGGCCGCGCTCGACGCCTTCGACACCCTCCTGCCCGAAGGGGGAGAGGGGCCGGGGTCCACCGTCATCAACCTGGGCACCGGAACGGGCACCACCGTGCGCGAACTCCTGGATGCCTTCGACGAGGTGACCGGTACCCCCGTGCCGGCGGTCGACGCCGCGGCACGGCCGGGCGACGCGGCGGGGGCGTACACCCGCAGCGACCGGGCGGAACGGCTGCTGGGATGGCGGCCGCGGTACTCGCTGCGGGAGGGCATCCGCCACTCCCTGGAATGGGCCGCCGTACGCGAGGACGTGCTCAAGGACTCGGCGCAACAGCCGACGTGACGGAAAGCAGCCGACAGCGGTCCGGCCGCAGGGCCCGGGCCCCGGCCCTTAGGATCCGCCCATGGCTATCGACCCCGGCTACATCTGCTCCCGCTGCGGCGAACACCACGCGGAACTCCCGATGGGGTACTCGACCATGGCACCCGACATCTGGGACGCGGGTCTGGAGAGCGACTCCGACAGCATGCTCTCCTCCGACCAGTGCATCGTCAGACACGAGCACTACTTCATCAAGGGCCTGATCGAGATACCCGTGCTCGGGAGCGAGGAGCCCTTCTCCTGGGGAGTCTGGGTCTCGCTCAGCCGGGAGAACTTCACCCGTGCCCTCGATGTGTGGGAGACCCCCGGCCGTGAGTCCGAGCAGCCGTACTTCGGCTGGCTGAGCACCGAGCTGGGGCTGTACTCGCCCCGCACGACCAACCTCAGGACCAACGCCCACACCCGCCCGATCGGCCGGCGCCCCAGCATCGAGCTGGAGCCCACCGACCACCCCCTCGCCGTGGAACAGCGCACCGGCATCACCCGGGACCGGGTGCGGGAGATCGCCGAAGCGGTGCTGCACGCCGAGGACGACCGGACCTCCTGAGCCGGCGCTGCTACCCGAGCCCCGACCGCAGCTGCGCGAAGGCCAGCTCGGCCGCCTCGACCGCGTCCGCGTGCACCTGCCGCACGCTCTCCCCCGCGTCCATCCGCCGCCAGTTCTCCAGGGCGAGGATGCGCAGTACGGCGATGATCTGGCCCGCCGCCAGCCTGTCCGCCGCCCGGTCGCCCAGCGCACGGGCCAGTGCCGCCTCCGAGCGGCTCTGGTAGCCGTACAGGCGGGCCACCAGGGACGGCGTCCCGTACAGCAGCCGCTGGAACGCCAGCACCTGCGGCACATCGCAGAGCCCGGTCACCGGATCGCCCCGCTCCAGTCCGTCCAGGAAGTTGCGGCGCAGCGCGTCCAGCGGGGATTCGTTCTCCGCACGGGTGGCGACCACGCGGGCCGCCTCGTCCTCGTGGTCGGCGAACCGGTGCAGAACCAGGTCCTCCTTGGCCGGGAAGTACCGGAACAGTGTCGGCTTCGAGATGTCGGCCGCCGCCGCCACCTCAGCCACCGAGACCTTGTCGAAGCCCCGCTCCAGGAACATCGCGATCGCGGCCTCGGAGACCGCCTGGTAGGTCAGCTGCTTCTTCCGCTCCCGCAGGCTCATCTGCTCGTGGGCCGCCCCCGCCGTCCCGGGCCCGGTCTTCTCTCCGTCCATGACCCCGAAGCGTACGCCCTTGACCTCAAGCGGACTTGACGTCCGGAGGCGTCCGGGAGCGGTCCCACGGGCCCCGGACGGAGCTGCCCGAACCGGCGGCGGGTCCGGGTGAGGTGGTGACCGGGGCGAGCCACGTTGACATCGGCGACTGAGGGCGGGAAGGGTCAGAACACATCCGGGCACCAGGCCCGCCGGGCTGCCCGGAACATCGACTCCGCCGTCGCCACCGCGCCCGGCGCGAGTTCCTCGATCCGGCCCAGGGCCGCCAGCCGGGCCGGTGACTCGTCCCCCAGGTAGAGGGTGCCCAACTCCCTTACGTCCAGGGCGAGATCGGCGTCCGCCGTGGTGCTGGTGCAGCTCGTGCCGGAGGTGGTGGCCTCCAGGCGGTAGCGGCCCGCGGTCAGGCCCGTGGCGTCGTGGATGTCGAGGGTGAGCGTGCCGGGTACCGCGTAGGTGCGGGCCTCCAGGGCGCGTGCGACGTCCAGGATCCGTACCCACAGCCAGTCCGCCTGGGTGACGATGCGGGCCGCGCGCGGGTCCGGGAGGAGCAGCGGCAGCAGGTCGTCGGGGGCGCGGTAGCCGGAACGGACCGTGGTGATCCAGTCGATCGAGCAGACGAAGTGCCAGAGCGCACGCTCGGCGGCCGGGGTGACGGCGATCTGGCCGACCACGGTGGCCCGGTTCAGCGGCTGCTTGGCGTCGCTCCAGTTGCCGTCGGCCCGGTAGACGATCAGGCCGTCGGGTTCGCCGGCCGCGTTGCTGTGGACCGCGTAGAAGGGCTCCGTCCAGTTGCCGGGGTCGTGCAGGCCCTCGCCCGTGCTGACTTCCCACCAGCGCGCGTCACGGTCGACCGCGCCGTGCTGCCGGGCGCGCAGCCGGTCGTGGATCGCCGGGCCCAGCTTGCGTACGTCCGCGCCGCTCACCAGGTCGATCCGGCCGCCGTCCTGCTCGGAGAGGCCCGGACTGTGCGGGTCCAGCCCCGTCCTCGGTACGTCGATCTCCCACTGGGTGGTCCAGGTCGCCGGGCCGAAGCCGTACCGCCCGTAGATCGGGTACTCGGCGGCGATCAGCGTGGCGACCACCTCGCCGCGCTCCTTCGCCGCCGCCAGGTCCGTGGCCATCATCCGGTTGAGCAGCCCGCGGCGGCGGTGCGTGGGCGACACCGTGACGTTGGAGATCGCGTCGGCCGGCACCGCGGCGCCGCCGACGGCCGTGAGCTCCTGCGCGAAGGAACGGAACGTGGCCACGCAGCGCCCGCCGTCGAAGGCGCCCTGGGTACGGGCGAGGTCCGTGTGCGGGAGACGGATTCGTGCCTCCTCCTCCGTGCCCGTCGGCGGGCGCAGGAAGCCGGTGTGCTTGGCGCGCAGCCAGTCGGGGAACTCGTCGGCGGTGACCGTGCGGATGTCGAGAGCCATGCGAGCCACGCTATGCACAGAGCTCACGGGATGTCGCCCTGTTTTCCGCCGCTCCCGGCGCCGTCGCACGGACGGATCAGAAGGCCGCCCGGATCTCGCCGACCTCGCCGCCGCCGCCCAGCAGTGGCGCGTTTCCGATCCTGGCGACCACCGGGGCGTCGATGCCGAGCAGCCGCAGCGAACGGGCCAGCACCGGACCGAGCGCCCGCGTCGCACCGTCGTCGACCTTGAAGGCCAGCGCCCGGCCGTCCGCCAGCGCCACCGCCTGCACCGCCTCGGCACCCATCTTGGAGAGCGTGCCCGGCACCTCCCGCATCAGCCAGGTGTCGGGGCGGCGGGTCCCGGCCACGTACTCGGGGTGGGCCCGCATCGCGTCACCGACCCGCCGCTCCGCCGTCCCCGGCTCCGCCAGCACGAACGTACGGAACGCCCGCGCCAGGCCCACCAGGCTGATCGCCATCAGCGGCGCCCCGCAACCGTCCGTACCGACCGCCGACACCGACTCCCCGGCCGCCTCCTCGACGACCCGGTGGACCAGCTGCTGGAGCGGGTGCGACGGGTCGAGGTAGGACGCCCGGTCCCAGCCGTTCACCGCACACACCGCGAGCATCGCCGCGTGCTTGCCGGAGCAGTTCATCGTGACCCGGTCCCGGACCTGGCCCGAGGCGAGATACGTCTCCGCCTCGACCGGGTCCAGCGGCAGGTCGGGCGGGGTCTGCAGATCGGCGGGCGTCAGTCCGTGCTCGGCGAGCATCGTGCGGACGAGTCCGAGGTGGAAGCCCTCGCCGGAGTGGCTCGCGGCGGCCAGTGCCAGCCGCTCCCCGGACAGATCGAGCCCGGCCCGCAGCACGGCGGCGGCCTGCATCGGCTTGTTGGAGGAGCGCGGGAAGACCGGCGCCGTCGGATCGCCCAGGGACCGTTCCACGCTGCCGTCGGCGGCGAGGACGACCAGCGAGCCCCGGTGGTGTCCCTCCACGAAGCCGGACCGTACGACCTCGGCCAGGACGGGGAGAGCGGGGGATATGGCGGACGGTGCGGCGGGGGCGGCGCTGGAGGTCATGGTGGCCTTCCGGGGGCGAGCGGAACCCGCCCCCGGAAGGATCGCTTCAGGAGAGCAGGTCGTCTACTTGTGCTTCACCATCACGGTACCTGCGGGCGATCTCCGCGCTGCAATCGTCAGTGGTGCGTTGCAGCTGGTGACGGCGGCGGGAGACCTGCTGTTCGTAGCGGACCAGGCGGCCCATCGCGGTGTGCAGCTCTTCGTCCGTACGGGCGTCGAGGTCGGACAGCTCGACCTCGGCGAGCGTCTCGGCGGCCAGCCGGCGGTACTCGTCGCTGCGGGGCGTGGTCAGCGTGACGTGCCGGGCGGAGGAGCGGTGCTGGGACGGGGGGTCGGTGAGGATCTCCGAGAGCCGGTCCACCACCGGTTTCTCCGGGTCCAGCCGCCGGGCCAGCTCGGCGCGCAGGATGTCGATCCGGCCCTGGACGAGCCGGCGCACATAGCTGAGGTCGGCCTCGTCGCGCTGCGACTCGCGGCGCAGCGTGCGCAGTTCCGGCAGCCGCAGGGTGCCCAGCTCGGGCTGCGGCCCGGCGGACAGGCCGTCCTCCAGACCGTGACCGGTTCGCTGGACGGGTGGCCGGATGGTGCTGGTGCTGGTACTGGCGCCGGTTCGCGTGACCGGTACGGCGCCGGGGGACTGCCCGGTTCCATGGGTACTCATGCTTGTGTCCATCCCCTCGACCGGTGCGTCGGCACACCGCCTCCCGAGCATGGTGCCACTCCGGTGGGGTCTGTGTGGATGCTCTGTACCCGTTCAGCCCAAGATAGGTTGGTCTGTATGCGTGCAGTGATACAGAGGGTAAACGGCGCGAGCGTCACGGTGACCGACGGCGCGGACGGGGCGGGCGGGCCCGAGGTGGTCGGCGAGATCGTCGGCGAAGGACTGTGTGTGCTGGTGGGAGTCACCCACGGGGACACCCCGGAGAAGGCGGCGCAGCTCGCCCGCAAGCTCTGGTCGCTCCGCGTCCTGGAGGGCGAGAAGTCCTGCTCCGATGTGAATGCGCCGCTTCTGGTGATTTCGCAGTTCACTCTCTACGGGGACGCCCGGAAGGGCCGCCGGCCCACCTGGAACGCGGCGGCGCCCGGCGAGGTCGCCGAACCGCTGGTCGACGAGGTGGTGGAGCAGCTGCGGGCGCTGGGCGCGCAGGTGGAGACGGGCCGGTTCGGGGCGGACATGCGGGTCTCGCTCACGAACCATGGCCCGTTCACCGTCGTCGTCGACGTCTGAACCGAGGGCCTTACGGTTCGACGACCGTCTCCTGGGCGGCGGCCGTGTCCCCGGCGAGCAGCTCGGCGTCCACCGCGACGTTCCGCTTGACCAGGGCCAGCGCGATCGGCCCCAGCTCGTGGTGGCGGGCGGACGTGGTGATGAAGCCCAGCTGGCGCCCCTCGGCGCCGTCTGCGGCGAGCCGCACCGGGGTGCCGTGTCCGGGCAGCAGTACCTCGCTGCCGTCGAGGTGCAGGAAGACCAGCCGACGCGGCGGCTTGCCCAGGTTCTGCACCCGGGCCACGGTCTCCTGACCCCGGTAGCAGCCCTTCTGGAGGTGCACGGCGGTGCCGATCCAGCCCAGCTCGTGCGGGATGGTGCGGTGGTCGGTCTCGAAGCCGAGGCGCGGGCGGTGCGCCTCCACGCGCAGCGCCTCGTACGCCAGGATGCCGGCCACCGGGCCGTGCGCCGCCGCGTACTCCTCCAGGGCGGCGCGGGGCAGGAACAGATCCCGCCCGTACGCCGTCTCCCGTACCGTCACGCCGTCCGGGACCTCCGCGATGGAGCCGGCCGGCAGGTACACCACGGCGAAGTCCTCGGTGCGGTCGGCGACTTCGACCCGGTAGAAGAACTTCATGGACTCCAGGTAGGCGATGAGATCGCCCTGGGTGCCCGGTTCGGCGTGCATCCACACGGTCTCGCCGTCGTCGACGAGGTAGAGGGCGTGCTCGATGTGCCCGTTGGCGGTGAGGATCAGGGCCTCGGTGGCCTGGCCCGGGGCGAGTTCGCTGACGTGCTGGGTGAGCAGCAGGTGCAACCAGGCCAGCCGGTCGCTGCCGGTCACCGTGACGACGGCGCGGTGCGAGAGGTCGACGAGGCCGGAGCCGTCGGCGAGGGCGCGCTGCTCGCGGAACAGATCGCCGTAGTGCGCGGCGACGCCTTCGTCGCGGCCTTCGGCGGGGACGGCGCCGGGCAGGGACAGCAGGGGGCTCTTCATGCGACCAGCGTACGACGCGGTCTGAACGGTACGACCGGAGAGGCCGCCCACCGGGCCTTAGGGGCGGGGGGCGTCGGCCGGTTCGGTGGACGGCCGACCGCTGTTCTCGGCGCCCCCGGCTGCCGCCTTCGCCGTGCACCCGGCGCAGCGGCCGAAGATCGCGAAGTGCTTCATGTCCGTCTCGAACCCGAAACCGTCCCGGAGCTTCGCGGTGAACTCGGCGACGACGGCGACATCGGCCTCGATGACGTCGGTGCAGTCGCGGCAGACCAGATGGATGTGGTGGTGCCGGTCGGCCAGGTGGTACGTGGGTGCCCCGTGCCCCAGATGGGCGTGGCTGACCAGCCCGAGCTCCTCCAGGAGTTCGAGCGTCCGGTAGACGGTGGAGATGTTCACGCCGGACGCGGTCCTGCGCACCTCGCAGAGGATGTCGTCGGGTGTCGCGTGTTCCAGCGTGTCGACGGCTTCCAGGACAAGCTGCCGCTGCGGCGTCAGCCGATAGCCGCGCTGCCGGAGATCGGTCTTCCAGTCGGTGCTCACCACACGCCCAGTGTAGGACCGGGTGAGCACCTGCCCGCCTGACTACTTGAAGAAGGCGATGCCGTCGTCCGGGAGGTCACCGAGGCTCTTCGCCATCGCCTCGACCTCTTCCGGGGTGACGACCTTCTTCAGGTGCGCCGACATGTACGGGCGCAGCTCCACCTCGGGGGTGGCCTTCTCGCCGACCCACATCAAGTCGCTCTTCACATAGCCGTACAGACGCTTGCCACCGCTGTACGGGCCGGAGGCCGCGGTCCGGGCCACCGCGTCGGTGACCAGGTCGATCTGCGGCTTCTTGTCGGCCAGCTCGCCGTACCAGATCTCGATGACGCCCTGGTCGCGGGACATGACGACCTCGACCTTGCGGTCCTTGTCGATGCGCCAGTAGCCGGACTCGGACTCCAGCGGCCGGACCTTCTTGCCCTCGGAGTCGAGCACCCAGGTGTGCGAGACGTACTCCAGGAAATCCCGGCCGTCGTGGCTGAAGGAGACCTCCTGGCCGAAGTTGCACTGCTCGGCACCGGGGAAGTCGGAGACGCCGACGCCCGTCCAGTTGCCGAGGAGGAAGGCCAGCGGGACGAGGTCCGGGTGGAGGTCGGACGGAATCTCGATCATGAGCGGCTCAGACGATCTGTGAGGTGGTGGTGACTACGGACGTGACACATCGGGTGCGAGGTGTCACGTTGTCGTGACGGGTACCCGCGCGGACGGAGGCTGCGGACAGGGTCAGCGCTGACCCTGGTACAGCTTCTTCACGGTCAGTCCGGCGAAGGCGAGAACGCCGACGCAGACCAGGACCAGCAGGGCGGAGAAGAATGCCTCAAGCACGGGAACTCCTTGCAACGAGCGTTATGGCAGCAGTACGGGGCCGGGCCCAGCCTAATGGGTTGGGGCCCGGCCCGCCGGTTCGGGGTTTGCTCGGGGACGGCCGACGGGCAGGTCAGCCCAGCAGCTGGTTCTGCAGGATCACCGTCTGGTGGAACGGAACGCCCGGGGTGCCCTCCTTGCCCTTGCGGGACTGGACGACGAGCGCGAGCGTGTCGCCGGCGACCACATAGCCCTGACGGACCTGCGCCTCGCCGTACGGCTTCGCCTCCTCGTACACGTACGAGGAGGTGCCCTCCACCTTGCCGGCGCCGCTCCAGCCCTCGTCGAGAACCGTCTCCGGCGCCCCGACGACCGGCACATCCGATCCGTTGCCGGCGATCGAGTCCATGAAGTACTGGGCGAAGGCCGTCGAGTTGAACCGGACGAGATAGATCCGGGTCGACGTGCCGTCCGGCATGGTCCAGCCGCGGGCGGCGACGTGCCGCGGAGCCGAGTCCTTCAGTGTCCGCGTGAGGTCGGAGCGCTCGCCCTTCACGTACCCGGAGAGGTACTGCTCCGTGCTCACCCAGCCGCCGTCGAGCTTCTTGTCCACGATCGCTCCGGCCGGGGCGGGAAGCAGCAGACGCCGCAGGTCGGCGTGGTGGATCTCGGCCACGTTGCCGTCGCTGTACGGGCGGGGCGAGCCGGCCGGGAGGGCGGGCAGGCTGAGCTCGGGATAGTCCCAGCGGCCGTCGCTCCCGGTGGCCAGGCCGGGCACGTCGGTGCGCTCCATCGAGGTGATGCCGAAGGCCGTACCGGCACCGAATCCCCCGAGGACCAGGGCGGCGACGGTCCACCGGGCGACGGCCCGCAGCACACGCCGCGACGGCTTCGGCGCCGGGGCCGGGTCCGGGAAGGGCTCGGGCGCCTGCGGTACGGGGGTGGCCTCGGCGGGCGCGGCGGGCGCGGTCCCGGCGGTTTCCGTCGTCTGCTCGGTCATATGTACTCCCCCGGGGACGCGATGTGGTCGAGCTGGTCCCTCAGGAGTTCGGCGACGGCCGACCGGTCGAACGGCTTGGTGCCGGACGCCGAGACGCTGATGCTCAGCTCGCCGTCGTACGCCAGGCAGTCCATCGACTCGATGTCGTCCTTGCCGCCCTTGCGCAGGACGTAGCACCTGGCGTTCCTCGTGTGCCCCTTGATCCTCGGCTCCGTGCGGAAGACGTCGATGGACTCCCGGAGGCCCGTCCCGAAGGTGTAGAGGTTCCGGACGGCCCTCTTGTCCTTCATCCGCATGATCTCGGTGCTGATCACCAGGGTGTTGGTGTTCTCGGTGTAGGAACGGGTGGCGATGCCCTCGATACGCAGCTTGTCGATCCGCTTCTCATGGGCCCGGCGCTCCTTGCCCGCGAGCCCGCGGGCTCTCTGCTTCATGGCGGCGGTCGCCTGCTTTCCGCTCTGCTCGCCGTCGTTGCCCAGCTCGCCGTTGTCGGGGCCGAGCCGGAAGCCGGCCGGGACCGGCAGCAGCAGTTTGCTGAGCGCGGTGGAGGTCCGGCCCCGCGCCACGTCACCGGCCGGGTCCTTGCCCGGCTTGTGCGCGGGGCTCTTCCAGAGGACGGTTCCGGCGCTGCGGTCGGCGCCGTCCACCGCGTTCCCGGTGTACACGGCCGCGCCTGCGACCACGGCGACCACCAGCACGACGGGAAGCGCCATGAGGATCACCCGGCGCGAACGGCCGGAGGCGGTGGTTCCGGGGGCAGCGGTTCCGGGGGCGCCGGTGTTCTCGTCGGGCGTGGTCACCTGTGCGGTCTCGTCGTTCACAGGCGCTCCAGTTGTCTCTCGGCCAACGTCCGGATGTCCTTCTTGCTGATCGGTACGGTGTCGTAGAGGTGGATGTCGGCCACGATGTCTCCGCGGTACACGGTGGCCCTGGCGTGGTAGTTCGGCATGTAGCCCGGCTTCCGCTCGACCTCGTAGACGTAGTAGCGGCCGTTGCCGCTGCCCTTGATCGCATCGCCGTCGTTGCCCGCGCCGATCTCGGTTCCGGGCATGTACGCGAGCTGGGCCTGGGCGAAGTCCCGGGCCCCCTGGAAGGTTGTCGAGCCGAACTGCACGAGATACGTCTCGGCGGTGCGGTACTGCCCGCGCTTCCAGGCGGCGCCCGCGATCCGGCGTATGTCGGTCTGCAGGAAGTACTCGTACATGGAGCCCCCCTCGTCGAAGGTGCCGGCGTAGACGTCCGCGTCCAGCCAGCCGTCGCCGGAGCCCAGCACCACCCTGTCGTCGTCGCTCCAGCCCGCGGGCCTGTCGGCGATCAGCCTGCGCAGGTCGCCGCCCGTCCTGAGCCGACGGTCCTGGGCCGCGGGCAGCGGGTCGGGGGCCTTGCCCGCGGGCAGTGCCTTCGCCGGGTACGCCAGATCGGGCTGCGACAGGGCGGGCAGCGGGGTCGGGGCGCGTCCGGCCTGCACGTCGTAGCCCACGGCGGTGCCGCCCGCGATGCCGAGCACCGCGGCAGCGACGACGAGCAGCGCCGTACGCCCGCGCGGGCGCTTCGCGACGGGCGCGGCGACCGGGGCGGCGACGGGCGCGGCGACCGGTGTGGCCTCGGGCGCCGGCCCGTCGGAAATAGTGTCTTTCGGTTCCAATTGGGGTCCCCCCACGAGACCAGAAGCGCTGATTCCGTTATCCGCGCACACACCTGACTGCCACCGAGGAGACGAGGTTGCCCACCCGGCGATTACAGTTCGGCATATGCCGAAGAAGCTCGTGATCAAGGTGACCGCAGGTGCCGACTCCGCCGAGCGCTGCTCGCAGGCGTTCACGGTGGCCGCGGTCGCCGTCGCCAGCGGGGTGGAGGTCTCGCTCTGGCTGACCGGGGAGTCCTCGTGGTTCGCGCTGCCGGGGCGCGCCGCCGAGTTCGAACTGCCGCATGCCGCGCCGCTGCCGGATCTGATCGAGTCGATCCAGGCGGGTGGCCGGATCACTCTGTGCACGCAGTGCGCGGCCCGTCGTGACATCACCGAGCAGGACGTCCTGGAGGGCGTGCGGATCGCCGGTGCCCAGGTCTTCGTCAGCGAGATCATGGCCGACGGCGTGCAGGCCCTCGTCTACTGACGCGGGAACGTCACCGCCGCTTCTTGCCGTCGAGCTCGTCCCACCACTCGTCGGACTTCGGGTCGCCGGACGGATCGTCCCACCAGCGATCGTCCGGCCCCCGCCGGTTGGCGACCATGGCCGCGATGGGCGGGATCACCATCGCGACGAGGCACATCGCTATCGCGGCGGGCATCGACCACAGCCTGACAAAGGCCCAGGCCGATACGAACAGGACGATGCAACCGCCCATCATCAGGAAATAGCCGCGACGGCGTCGGGCGTACATACCTCCAGCGTAGGCCCGCCCCTTGCCGGTGGCACAGGTCCCGTTCGGGCCCGTACGAAAGGCACGAAGGGCCGTACCCCGTTCAGGAAGGCGTCCAACCCCCTGGGGTACGGCCCTTCGGCCGATCCGTGTCGCGGCGCGAGGCGCCCTAGACGGCGATCGCGACCTCGGAGAGGCCGCCGGTCTGCGCGACGACCGTGCGGTCGGCGCTGCCGCCGGGGACGAGGGCGCGCAGCGTCCACGTCCCCTCGGCCGCGTAGAAGCGGAACTGTCCGGTCGCCGAGGTCGGGACCTCGGCGGTGAACTCACCGGTCGAGTCCAGCAGGCGGACGTAGCCGGTGACGGGCTCGCCGTCGCGGGTCACGCTGCCCTGGATGGTGGTCTCACCGGGCTTGATGGTCGAAGCGTCGGGGCCGCCGGCCTTTGCTCCACACATGTGTTTCGTCCTTCTGGGTCGGGGGTCGTGCTGGTCCGGGTCGTGCGGAGTTACTTGTTGGCGCCGAGCTCGATCGGCACGCCCACGAGGGAGCCGTACTCGGTCCACGAGCCGTCGTAGTTCTTGACGTTCTCCTGGCCGAGCAGCTCGTGCAGCACGAACCAGGTGAGCGCGGAGCGCTCGCCGATGCGGCAGTACGCGATGGTGTCCTTCGCCAGGTCGACCTGCTCGGCCTCGTAGAGGGCCTTGAGCTCCTCGTCCGACTTGAAGGTGCCGTCGTCGTTGGCGTTCTTCGACCACGGGATGTTGCGGGCGCTCGGCACGTGGCCGGGGCGCTGGGACTGCTCCTGCGGGAGGTGCGCCGGGGCGAGCAGCTTGCCGCTGAACTCGTCGGGCGAACGCACGTCGACCAGGTTCTGGCTGCCGATCGCCTTCACGATGTCGTCGCGGTAGGCGCGGATCGACTCGTCCTGCGGCTGGGCCTTGTACTGGGTGGCCGGGCGGGACGGGATCTGGTCGCCGTCGACGAGGTCGCGGGAGTCGAGCTCCCACTTCTTGCGGCCGCCGTCGAGCAGGCGGACGTCCTGGTGCCCGTAGAGCTTGAAGTACCAGAACGCGTAGGACGCGAACCAGTTGTTGTTGCCGCCGTACAGGACGACCGTGGTGTCGTTGCCGATGCCCTTCTCGGACAGCAGCTTCTCGAACCCGGCCTGGTCGATGAAGTCACGGCGGACCGGGTCCTGGAGGTCCTTGGTCCAGTCGATCCGGATCGCGTTCTTGATGTGGTTCTTCTCGTACGCCGAGGTGTCCTCGTCGACCTCGACGAGAGCGACCTTCGGGTCGTCGATGTGGGCCTCGACCCAGTCGGCGTCTACCAGGACGTCACTGCGGCTCATTCTTTTCTCCTCCGGGGCAGTCTGCGGCGAGATGATGCGAGACGGTGCGTGATGCGGGTGTACGGCGGCGCGGCGTGCGGCACACGTACAACGGCGATCGGGATGGGCCCTGACCTCGGTCCGGGGGCCGGGGGAATGCGGGGTGCCGAAGGCTCCCGCTCAGACAGTGCGACAGAGCATGGCGGCGACGCGGCACAGGTCCACTGCCCGCCGCTTCGTGAGATCCGCCCGTCCCCGCTGAGGGAGACCGCCAATAGAGCACTGCATGGGACCGATCGTAGGGAGGTACGGGCGGACATGTCACCGCCGTGTCGCATCGTGAGACACGATCGTCCGTGATGCGAGACGCAAGTGGGAGCGGAGCACCCCCCGCGCCGCCCGCTCGTCGTCGGCGGGCATAGGACATCTACAGATCGGACATGGCCGTCTCAATATGTGGCCCGCCCGGTGACGCGACATGGCGCGCCGGGATGTCCGGGGCGCCGGGGCGTGCGAGGCACTCGGGCGTGCGGGGAGGTCCGAGGCGACACGGGTTCCAGGACCGTCCGGACAATCTCGCGGCCGGGCCTTGACCTCAAGTCCGCTTGAGGTATCAGGGTGATCCGCATGGACACCAGAACCGCGGATATCAAAGCCATCGAGCAGGTCGTCACCACTGTCGAGCACGCTCAGCGCGCCAAGGACGTCGAGGGGTTCCTCGCGCTCTTCCACCCCGAAGCTCTCTGGACCACCGGCCACGGCAAGGTCCTGATCGGTTTCGACGCGATCGCCGAGTTCACCCGCGCCGTGCTGCCTGCGGCCAGTTGGGACGGTGAGGTCACCTACGAGGCAGTGCACACGCGATTCCTGCGGCCCGACGTGGCGGCCGTCAAGGTTCGGCAGGTCTACCACTCGCCGGAGGGCGAGGCGGAAGGCACTCCGCTCTACGTCATGACGAAGCAGGATGACGGGAGGTGGCTGCTGCACGCATGCCAGAACACCGAAGTGCGGGTCGGATAGAACCCGCACGATCAGGTGACCGCGCCGTGCCCGGATCGTCGTCCCAGGCATGGCGCGGGGTGATCCGCCGGCGACTGCGGGAAAGCCCTCAGCCGGCGAGCTCCACGTCCGTGCCCGTGACCGAGATCTCCAGGCCGTCCGCGGTCGGCTGGATCTTCTGGAGCTTCAGGCCGCTCGGCAGGCCGCCGACCTCGCGGTCGAAGTCGGTCTTCTTGCGCACCAGCCCCTCCAGCCCGGGGATGTCCTCACCCGGTACCTCGTCCGCGCGCACCCGCAGGGTGTGGCCGTCGACCAGGGTGACGGTGGAGAGCACGCTGCGCGAGATCGGGCGGCCGAGGAGGTCGACCGTGCCGGTCACCTTCACCTTGTTGTTGCCGCCGTACTCGACCGCGACGCCGTCGCTGGCGGCCTTGGTGAGGTCCTCGTACGAGATGACGGCGGTGCCCGTGGCACGGGCGGCGGTGGCGCTGGAGTAGCCCTCGGACAGCTTCACGTCGTGCAGTGCGGCGTTCATCCTGCTGATCCGGAGCCTGCGGCCGTTGGCATCGGTCTCGATGCCGGTGATCTCCACGTCGACCTCGTCGAGCTGATTCCCGGCGACCTGCGTCAGGAACGGGAAACCCTTGATGGAGATGTCCGTCGAGCCGATCGTGGCACCGGTGACCCGGACCCGCCCCGCGGCCTCCGACTCGGCGAAGTACACCGCCGCCCGGTCCGCGGCGACGAAGATCCCGCCCAGAACCACCACGATGACCAGCAGTATCCGCAGTGCACGCATGCCCGCTCTTTCCCCCACCCTGCAATCCGGCCGGACCCCTGGCGCCCCGCACGTCCACCGAACGTGCACGGCGCCCCGGGTGATCGACGAGCGGGAACCCCTCTTCGGTTCCCGGGGCGCCCCGGTCCGGCGCTACGAGAGCGCGCGGCCGAGCAGGTACACGGCGGGCGCCGCGGCGGTGAGCGGCAGCGCCACACCGGCGGTCATGTGGACGAAGCGCGACGGATAGTCGTAGCTCGCCACCCGCAGCCCGATCAGTGCGCAGACCCCCGCCGCGAGGCCGAGCAGCGCGCCCTTCGCGCCCAGATCGGTCAGCACCCCGGCCGCGGCGCCACCGCCCGTGGCGGCGAGCAGCGCCACCACGACCGAGGCCGGTCCGGGCAGCGGCAGCGCGCGGACGAGCACGGCGACCGCGACGGCCACCCCGCCCACTGTCACCGCGTCCGGGACCGCCGCGAGGTGTCCGGCGGCCAGGACCGAGAGCGCGGCCGAGGCGATGGTGGCCATCAGCCCCTGCATCCGCTCGTCGGCGCTCGCGTGGCTGCGCAGCTGGAGGACCACGGGGAGCAGCACCCAGACGCCGAGGGTGCCGAGGATGGCGGCCGGTCCGTTCTCCCGGCCCGCGGCGAGCAGCGCGACGTCGGCGACCAGGCCGCCCGCGAACGCGAGCGCGATGCCCTGCCGGGCCGGCCACATGCCGTTGAGCCGGAACCAGCCGGCCGCGGTCACGGCCTGGAGCAGCACCAGGGGTACGACCAGGCCGTACTGCCCGATCGCGGCGCCCAGGGCCAGCAGGACCCCGAGCCCGGCGGTGATCGCGGCGGGCTGCATGCCCGGCGCGATGATGGGCGAGCGGCCCTCGGCGCGGGCCCGCTGGGCGTCGGTGATGCGGCTGTTGCCCAGGGTGGTGGGGGCGCTGTAGCCGGCCGCGTCGTGCCCGGAAGCAGGGGTGGGCGCGTCCTGGGCCGGCGCCGGCGCCTCGGGCGGGAGCGGGTACCCGCCCGTGGCGCCCTGCGGCTGCAGGTAGGCGGTCTCGGCCGCGGTAGGAACGGGCTGCTGCACGGGCTGTACGGGCTGCTGCGCCGACTGTGCGGGCTGCTCCGGCTGCACGGGCTGTACGGGCTGCGCGGAGTGGATCACCGGCTGGTACTGGGTGTCCCAGGTCTGGCCCTCCCACGTCTGCGCGACGCCGGGGTCCTGCGGACCGTGCGCCGACGGCGCCGCGGGCTCCTGCGGATACCCGGCCGGCCAGGCCTGCCCAGAGCCCGCCTGAGGTGCCTGGGGCGCCTGAGGTGCCTGGTTCGGGTCGTACTGGCCGTGCGCCTGCGCCTGCTGGCCGTATGGCTGCTGCGCACCGTAGGACTGGTGGCCGTAGGACTGGTGGCCGTAGGACTGATCACCGTACGGCTGACCACCGTAGGACTGGTGGTCGTAGGCCTGGTCGCCGTACGACTGACCGCCGTACGACTGCGGCTGCGACGGCTGCGGCTGCATCTGCTGCGGCTGCTGCATCTGCTGCGCCTGCGGGTGCCCGCCGTGCGACGGGTCGTGGCCGGGGACGTACCCGTGCCCCGGGTCCTGTCCGTACGGATGCTGCTGATCGTTGCTGCTCATGTTCTGCGGTTCACCCTCCTGCGAACGGCGGGAGCACCTCGACCGTGCCGCCCTCGGCAAGGCGTACGGTCTCATGGCCGCGGGTGCCCACGGGGTCACCGTCGATGAGGAACGAGCACCTTTGCAGCACTCGGGTGAGCTCTCCGGGGTGCCGTTCACGCACCGCGTCGAGCGCCTCGGCGAGGGTCGCGGCCGTGTACGGCTCCTCCGCGGTCCCGGCCGCGGCCTTGGCGGCGGCCCAGTAGCGGATGGTTACCGCAGGCATGGCGCCACTCCTCTCTCTCGCGTCAGCTGTCCATGATGGGTCACGCCGTCACCGCCCAGTCGGCGATGCGGGTGAGCAAGGTCTCGTCCGCGGCGTTCTCCGCGTGCCCCATCCCGCGCTCCAGCCACAGCTCGGCGCCGTCGCCCGCCGCGTCGGCCAGCGAGCGCGGGTGGTCCAGCGGGAAGTACGGATCCCGGTCGCCGTGCACGATCAGCAGCGGCGTCGGGCCGAACAGCCCGGCCGCCTCGACCGGCGCGAGCGGCACGGGGTCCCACGGGCGGCGGTCGATCCTGGTGTGCAGGCCGTAGCGGCCGACCAGCCGGCCCAGGGGCCGGGTGACCACCCAGTGCAGCCGGCGCATCGGGGCCGTGCCCCGGTAGTACCAGCGGGCGGGGGCGCTCACGGCCACCACCGCATCCGCGTGCGCCTCCGTACGCGCCTCGGTGCGCCCCTCGCGCTCCATAAGCTCCACAACGTCACCGGCTCCCGTGTCGCCCACCGGCCGCCCCGCGTACAGCGCCCCGTGCCGCAGCACCACGGAACCGCCCATCGAGAACCCGACGGTCACCACCCGGCGGTGTCCGAGCGACCGCGCCCACGCCACCGCCGCCGCCAGGTCCAGCACCTCGCGGTCGCCCACCGTCGACCGCCCGCCGGACCCGCCGTGCCCCCGGAACGAGAAGGTGACCACGGCCGCACGCCCGGCGAACACCCCTGCGGCACGCCGCACCGCGGGCCGGTCCACCGAACCGGTGAAACCGTGCGCGAGCACGATCGCAGTACCGTCGAAGGATGATTCCGCACCGGCCCCCGCACCTGCCGTGCACGGCTCGTACACCGCCTCGACACGCACCCCGTCATCGGTACGCAAGGTGGCGCGCAGGGGACCGGGCGTGATCGAGGGAACAGCGGAACCCCGAATTCGCCCCTCGGACACAGAACTCATGTGGGCTATTGTGCTGGGAAGAGGATCCGGGCAGAGCAGCCCCCGGGTCCTTTTGTGCTTTCCAGGCGTTGTTACGGCGACGTTTCCACAAGCTCAGCGGCCCCCGGGCGCGGAACCGCACCGTGGGACCAGCACGCAATACGTACGAAGAAGTGCCGCATACTCCCCCGGGCCCGGCCCGGGAGTGCCCCTCTCGCAGGGAACGAGGAGGACCGACGTAATGGGCGAGCGAACCGTGCACGATCATCGACCGACGACCCAGGCAGGTGGGCGGCGATGAGTTCACTGCTGCTCCTGACGAATGCCCTTCAACCGTCGACGGAGGTGCTCCCCGCTCTCGGACTCCTGCTCCACAGCGTGCGGGTCGCGCCGGCCGAAGGCCCCGCTCTCGTCGACACCCCCGGTGCCGACGTCATCCTGATCGACGGCCGCCGCGACCTCCCCCAGGTGCGGTCGCTCTGCCAGTTGCTGCGGTCCACCGGACCGGGCTGTCCGCTGATCCTCGTCGTGACGGAGGGCGGCCTCGCGGCCGTCACCGCCGACTGGGGCATCGACGACGTGCTGCTGGACACGGCTGGACCGGCCGAGGTGGAGGCCCGGCTGCGGCTGGCCACCGGACGGCAGCAGATCAGCTCCGACGACTCCCCGATGGAGATCCGCAACGGCGATCTCTCGGTCGACGAGGCCACGTACAGCGCGAAGCTGAAGGGCCGGGTCCTGGACCTGACCTTCAAGGAATTCGAACTGCTCAAGTACCTGGCGCAGCACCCGGGCCGGGTCTTCACCCGCGCCCAGCTCCTCCAGGAGGTCTGGGGCTACGACTACTTCGGCGGCACGCGCACGGTCGACGTCCATGTGCGGCGGCTGCGCGCCAAGCTCGGCCCCGAGCACGAGTCGCTGATCGGCACGGTCCGCAACGTCGGCTACCGCTTCGTGACACCCGAGAAGGTGGAGCGCGCGGCCGAGGAGGCCAAGGACCGGGCCGCGGCGAAGGCGGCCGCCGGAGCCGTGCCCCGTTCGGAGCAGTCGCGGGCCGCCGGGCTGAAGGAAGATGCCCAGATCCGGCCTGCCGGGCGGTAGGTATATCCGCGTAGACTGCCGCGCGTGGCCAAGGTGACGCGGGACGATGTGGCGAGACTGGCGGGGACGTCGACCGCGGTCGTCAGCTACGTCATCAACAACGGACCGAGGCCGGTCGCCCCGGCCACGCGCGAGCGGGTGCTCGCCGCGATCAAGGAGCTGGGCTACCGGCCGGACCGGGTTGCCCAGGCGATGGCCTCGCGGCGGACCGATCTCATAGGGATGATCGTGCCGGACGCCCGGCAGCCGTTCTTCGCCGAGATGGCGCACGCGGTCGAACAGGCCGCCGCCGAGCGCGGGAAAATGGTGCTCGTCGGCAACTCCGACTACCGCGACGAGCGCGAGGTCCACTATCTGCGGGCCTTCCTCGGCATGCGGGTCTCCGGTCTGATCCTGGTCAGCCAGGGCCCCAGTGAGCGGGCGGCGGCCGAGATAGAGGCGTGGGACGCGCGGGTCGTGCTGCTGCACGAGCGGCCGGAGGCGATCGACGACGTCGCGGTCGTCACCGACGACGTCGGCGGCGCCCAGCTCGCCACCCGGCACCTGCTGGAGCACGGCAACGAGTACGTGGCGTGTCTGGGCGGCGTGGAGTCCACCCCGGCGGTCGGTGACCCGGTCGCCGACCACGTCGAGGGCTGGCGCCGGGCGATGCACGAGTCGGGGCGCTCGACGGAGGGCCGGCTCTTCCAAGCCCCGTACAACCGTTACGACGCCTATCAGGTGGCGCTGAAGCTGCTCGCCGGGCCGGACCGGCCGCCGGCGATCTTCTGCTCGACGGACGACCAGGCGATCGGGGTGCTGCGGGCCGCGCGCGAGCTGCGTATCGATGTGCCCGGGGAGCTCGCGGTGGCGGGCTTCGACGACGTGAAGGAAGCCGGGCTGACCGATCCGCCGCTGACGACGGTCTTCTCGGACCGTCCGGCGATGGCGCGGGCCGCGGTGGACCTGGTGCTCGACGACTCGTTGCGGGTGTCTGGGTCGCGGCGGGAGAGGCTGAAGCAGTTCCCCTCGGCGCTGGTGGTGCGGCGCTCGTGCGGCTGCGGGGAGCCGACGGTCAGGTAGCGGACCGGCCTCCGGGCGGGCCGCTCCTCATCGGGCCGGGCCCCCTGTCGGGGCCAGGGCCGCTCACCGCCGAGGCCAGGGCCGCTCACCGCCGGGCCGGGAACGCTCCTTATATCGGGCATACGAGCTTCTGCCGGGCTTCTCAGCGCGTGCTCAGGCTTCTCTCATCTTCGCCGGACACGCTCGTATGCATGACAGAGAGCCAGCGCCCGAGCGGCGAGTACCCGATGTACCCCTCGTACGGCAACGGCGACGCGGCATACCCGCCGCCGCCGTCGTACCGGCCCGCGCAGCCGATCGCGACGGGCCCCGGCACCACGGTGTGGCCCGGCGCGGGCAGTGCCGGCGGGCACGGCGGCGGCGTGGGCGGCGACGGTCCGGACTTCCCGCCGCCGACACCCGAGCCGGCCGCGCCCCGGCACCGGGCCAGGCGGCCGGTCGCCCTGCTCGCGGCCGTGGCGATCGCGGCGGCGATCGTCGGCGGCGGCACCGCCACCGTCATCGAGCAGCTCACCGGCGGCGGGACGAACAGCTCGGCCTCCGACGTCGTCCCCGGCACCACCGTCTCGCAGAGCAGCAAGGGCACCGTCTCCGGTGTCGCCAAGGCCGTCTCCCCGATGATCGTCGAGATCAACGCGACCTCGACCGCGGGCGAGTCCACCGGCTCCGGCGTGGTCATCACCTCCGACGGCGAGGTCGTCACCAACAACCACGTCATCTCCGGCGCCTCGACGGTCAAGGTGACGCTCAGCACCGGCCGGACGTACACCGCCGATGTCGTCGGCACCGACCCCGACAAGGACCTCGCACTGATCAAGCTCCGGGGTGCGAGCGGGCTGAAGACGGCCACGCTGGGCGACTCCTCGGCGGTCGCGGTCGGCGACCAGGTCGTGGCGATCGGCTCGCCCGAGGGCCTCACCGGCACCGTCACCAGCGGCATCGTCTCCGCCCTCGACCGCGATGTCACCGTCGCCAAGGAGGACGGCGGCAGCCAGGGGCAGGGCGGGCAGAGCGGCGGCGAGCAGTGGCCGTTCGAGTTCGGCGGGCGGCAGTTCAACGGCGACACCGGCGAGTCCACCACCACGTACAAGGCCATCCAGACCGACGCCTCGCTCAACCCCGGCAACTCCGGCGGTGCGCTCATCAACATGAACGGCGAGATCATCGGCATCAACTCCGCGATGTACTCGGCCAGTTCGTCCGGAGGTTCCAGCGGTTCGAGCGCCGGCAGCGTGGGCCTCGGCTTCGCCATCCCGGTCAACACGCTCAAGGCCGACCTCGACACCCTGCGGGCCGGCAACGGCTCCTGAGGCTCCCGAGGCCCTTGAGACTCACGAAGCTCCTGAGGAGACCGTCATGCACCACCCCGCCCACACCCTCACCGGCCCGGCCGACCTGGCCCTGCCCCTCGCGCTGCTCCTGGCGCTCGCCGAACCGGCCGGGCCCGGTTCCTCCGGGGCGGACCGCGCCCCGGAGGTCCGCACCGCCGCCGCCCGCAAGCGCGGGGCCGCACGACGACGTGCCACAGCCGTGCGAGGCTGAGAGCAGGAAGACACAGCGGTACGGGAACGAGAAGAGGACAACGAGCGATGAGCCCCGCCGAAGACGATCCGCAGCGCATCCTGATCGTCGACGACGAGCCCGCCGTACGTGAGGCCCTGCAGCGCAGCCTCGCGTTCGAGGGCTACGGCACCGAGGTGGCCGTCGACGGCCTCGACGCCCTGGCGAGGGCGGATTCGTACGCCCCCGACCTCATCGTCCTCGACATCCAGATGCCCCGGATGGACGGCCTGACCGCCGCCCGTCGGCTCCGCTCCGCGGGCACCACCACCCCGATCCTGATGCTCACCGCCCGCGACACCGTCGGCGACCGGGTCACCGGTCTCGACGCGGGTGCCGACGACTACCTGGTCAAGCCCTTCGAGCTGGACGAACTGTTCGCCCGCATCCGGGCCCTGCTGCGCCGCAGCTCGTACGCGGCCGCGGCGGGCGGCGTCCCCGACGACGACGAGCTGACCTTCGCGGACCTGCGGATGAACCTCGCCACCCGCGAGGTCACCCGGGGCACCCGCCGGGTCGAGCTGACCCGTACCGAGTTCACCCTGCTGGAGATGTTCCTGGCCCACCCGCGCCAGGTGCTGACCCGCGAGCAGATCCTCAAGGCGGTGTGGGGCTTCGACTTCGAGCCGAGCTCCAACTCCCTGGACGTGTACGTGATGTACCTGCGCCGCAAGACGGAGGCGGGCGGCGAACCGCGCCTCGTGCACACGGTGCGGGGTGTCGGCTACGCGCTCCGCTCCGGCGGCGGTGACGGATGACCGGGGCCCTGCGCCGGCTCCGTGCCCTGCCGCTGCGGTCGCGGCTCGCGCTGCTGGTGGCGACGGCGGTGGCGGTCGCGGTCGCGGCGGTCGCGGCGGCCTGCTGGTTCGCGACGAAGGCGCAGCTGGAGAGCCAGCTGGATTCCTCGCTGCGCAATGTCTCGGTCAGCGACGATTACATGCAGAAGCTGTTCATCGCCTGCACCCACCCCGACCGGGCGACCGTCCCGCCGATCGGGGGGACGTACACCGTGCAACTCGTCACCGTGTCCGGGAGCACCTGCACCTCCGCCGGGGCCTCGCCGATCGGCGTGACGGCCGCCGACATCGCCGTGGCCGCCGGTGTGCGGGACGACGCCCTGCACACGGCCAGCACGAAGAGCGGCAAGAAGATGCGCGTGTACACCTACGCGTACGAGACCCGCAACCCGGCGCCCGGCCTGGTCCCGGGAAGCTTGGCGGTCTCCGTCGCCCGTCCGATGAGCGAGATCGGCGACCCGCTCTCCACCCTCGCCTGGATGCTCCTGGCCGTCTCCGGCATCGGCGTCATCGGCGCGGGCGCGGCCGGCCTCTGGATCGCCCGCACCGGGCTGCGCCCCGTCGACGAGCTCACCAAGGCCGTCGAGCACGTCGCCCGCACCGAGGATCTCACCGTCCGCATCCCGGTCGACGGCGAGGACGAGATCGCCCGGCTGTCCCGCTCCTTCAACTCGATGACCGCGTCCCTGGCCAGCTCCCGCGACCGCCAGGCCCAGCTGATCGCCGACGCCGGCCACGAGCTGCGGACCCCGCTGACGTCCCTGCGCACCAACGTCGAGCTCCTCGCCCGCAGCGACGACACCGGCCGCGCCATCCCCCCCGACGACCGCAAGGCCCTGATGAAGTCGGTCAAGGCCCAGATGACCGAGCTGGCCTCGCTCATCGGCGACCTCCAGGAACTGGCCCGACCGGATGCCCCCGCCCCCGGCCCGCTCCAGGTCGTCGCGCTGCACGACATCGCGGACACCGCCCTTGAACGCGCCCGGCTCCGCGGCCCCGAGCTGACCATCAGGGCCGACCTGACACCGTGGTACGTACGGGCGGAGCCGGCCGCGCTGGAGCGGGCGGTCGTCAACGTCCTGGACAACGCGGTCAAGTTCAGCCCGGCCCGCGGCACGATCGAGATCGCCCTGCGCGACGGCGAACTGACCGTACGGGACCAGGGCCCCGGCATCCCCGCCGACGAGCTCCCGCACGTCTTCGAACGCTTCTGGCGCTCCCCGTCCGCCCGCCAGCTCCCCGGCTCGGGCCTGGGCCTGTCGATCGTCGCCCGCACGGTCCAGCAGTCGGGCGGCGAGATCACCCTGCGCCCGGCGGCGGACGGCCCGGGCACGATCGCCACGATCCGCCTGCCGGGGGCACCGACGCCGCCGCCTGGGGTGTGAGCGCGGGGCCTCGGACCCCCGGGTCGTGCCGGATCAGAAACCGGTACGCGGTGCTCCCAGGAGACGGCTGGGCCGTCGATGGGTCATCGTCTGGGATAGACGCTGAGGATGGCATGGGCAGATGGTTCGGCCCCCGGGTCCTTCTCGTTGACGGGCGTCGCTTCGTAAAGCGCTACATCGCCGGTCACACGGGTCGGGAGCGGCACGTTCCCGTCGAGCTCGGTGGGCTTCCCGGTGGCGAGATCAAGAGCGACGGGGCCCGCTGATCCGGACGTCGTCACAGCGCCGTACGCCGTGCCGGAGTTGTCGACACCCTGGAACTTCACCCCGGAACGGGACTCCGTCTCGCCGAAGCAGTAGCCCTTCTTGGCCTGGAGATCGAAGGCCACATCTCCGTTGACCAGATAGCGGCCGTTGTCACTGAGGAGCGTGTCGGCTTCACCACCGGCGGGGAGGGCGTCGGTCAGGCCGTCGCACTTGACGCTGAACGCCGGCTTTCCGGTGCGCTCGTCGTGTACCGCCCACACGTAGTTCATCGCCAGCCCGGAGACGGTGTAGTCCTGATTCTTGGACGGCCATCGGGCCACGAGGTAGCCACCACGGACTCCATAGGCCACTCCCTTGTCCATGCCGTCCTCCGAAACCGCGCCCGGAGGTACCTGCTGCCGCCCGGTCCAGGCGTCGAGCGTGGGATAGGTGGCACTCCTTACACGGAGCATGAATTCGGGGGTGTCCTTGCCGGGGAAGGACTTGGTCGTGCCGTCGGCAGCGTCCACGACTGCCATTCCGTCGCGGGTCTCCACGGCCACGGTGCCGTCGGTGTCGTGGGGAATGGCGCCGCTGTCCGTCCCGGGGACGGTGACCTGGTGCAACGGGGCCACGTCGGTACCGGAGGAGTCCGCGCGATAGACAGCGAGATGGGCGGTGGGCTTCCCGCGGTTGATCGCGTCCTTGCCCTCCTGGGCTGTCGCGGCCAACACGACGTAGTCCTTCCCGTCCTTACTGGTGACCACCAGTTTCGCGTCCTCGGCCCGGAATTCGGCGGGCCGGGGGCTCGGCTTCCACGGTGCGCTCGACCAGCGAACGGCACCGGTGGCCGCGTCGCGTGCTTCCACACCGAGTGCCTTGCCGTCCGCATGTGTCTTGAGGAGCAGCACCAGTTTCGAGTGCGGCGCGACGGTCGGCCGGTCCAGCCGCTCCGTCTGCATGACAGCCCACCCCTTGGCACCGTCGAACGCGGGCGGGACCTGCTGCTGCCCTGCCCGAGGCACTGCGGGTTTCTGCGGTGAGGATCCCTTCGGCACCGCGCCGGGCGTCCCGGACCTTCCCGAATCGTCGTCCGACGAACCGCAGCCTGCCACTGTCAGTACGGTCATGGCTGCGAGTGTGCCTGCCAGTAACTTCTTCACGGTCCGCCCCGCCCTCATCAACCCTGCATGTTCATGAAAACTACCTTGCTGGAAAGGCGGTTTTCGTCGGGCGAGAGGACGAGAAGACGTGGATGTGTGCGAAGCCGTGGACAGTCGCCGGGCAGTGCGGGCGTTCAGCGATGAGCCGGTACCCGAAGAGGTACTCGAACGAGTGCCGGCCGCAGCGACGCGGGCTCCGCCGAGCGGGAACCTCCAGCCATGGCATGTGTATGTCGTGACCGGCGAGCCCTTGGCCGAGCTGAAGAGGCGCGCGACGGCCAGGGCAGTTGCCCCCAGGTGATGTGGACGATGTATCGCAAGACCGTCAGCCAGATGGTCGGGGCCGATGACGGGCTCGTGCTGTTCTGCGGTGTCTCGGTGGGATTCGAGAAGGAAGGCGTGCCACGGCTGCGCACCGGGCGGGCGGACATGACAGAAACAGTGACCTTCATCGGAGTGTGACCGCCGGGCGGTCGAGATCCACAGGGCATACGCCGACTCCGGCCTTGTGGCTCCCGAGCAGGCCGGAGCCGGCCCGCCTCCCTCGCGGCGTGCGGTGACCGAGCATGACCAACAGACCGCGGTGGCCATGCGGTGCCGGGTACTGCTGGGCGAGCCCGGCTGGGCCGGGTCGATCGCGAGGGTCCAGGGCCCTCAGACCCCCAGCCCCGGGTTGTGCCGGATCAGCGACTCCACCAGGCCCGACCGGGTGGCGGGGAAGTCCAGCGGGACGATCCCGAGCCCGGTCCAGCCCGACGCCTCCGAGCCGTCCAGGAACGACTGAACCTGCGGGTTGAGCCGGTCCGCGTTCCAGCGCGGCGGCATCAGGGCGGCAGTGCTGACGTAGTTCATGTACAGCTTCCCGGGCTGCTGGGCAGCCTTGCGGAACTGGGCCTCGATCTTCGGGTACTTGGCGAACGGCTCCGCCATGTAGTCGTCCTGGATGTCGAAGAGCTCCGAGTCTGCGTACCGGACACCGGGCAGCCCGCCGTTGTCGGCCAGCAGCACGACCTTGCCCCGCGCCCCGCCCAGCGAGGGCAGCGCCGAATCGATACGGAACAGCGGCCGCCAGCCCCTGTTGTCGAGGTAGTCGTCGAAGACCGCGCGGAACGTCGCGTCGCTCTCCTCCGAGTACTCCTGCTTGACCCGCATCAGCACGGTCTCGGTGGGATGCGCCGCCAGGAAGTCCCAGCAGGCGCCCAGCACATCGCCGAACATCAGGTTCTGGTACGAGGCCCCGTGATGGATCGCGAAGGACCCGCCGGTGACCCGGCACCGCACGTCCAGGAAACGTATGCCGCTGTTCAGCTGCTCGGCGATCGTGGTGTTCTGGCACTCGGTCCAGGGTCCGCCGTAACGGGCGCCGGAGTCGTGCGAGCCGGGGATCGTGAGGCGTTGCAGCGCGGTGGCGTCGGGCACGGCGCCCATCCAGTCCTGGGCGGCGAGGACTTGTCGGTCGGCGGCGCCCGCGGGACCCGCGCCGACCAGGACGGTGGCGGTGGCGGCGAGGGCGCCGGCCAGGAAGTTCCGGCGAGTGGCGGTGTACGGGCTCATGCGGGGAGTGCCTCCGTCTGCCGTGGGGGGTCGACCCAGGGATTATGGCGGGTGCACGTCACGACGGGAACAGGGCCGACGGCCGTCCTGGAACCGGAGCACTCGCAGGCAATCGCGGGCCGCCCGTGCGCGGGAGATGCCACTTTCCGTAACAGCTCAGTGCATCAGCGATGCATTGGCTTCGGCTTCGGCTTCGGCGCACTCGGGCGCAGAGGCAGATCCGACCGGTCAACAACCGTGCAGGACGGGAAGCAGCGACGCCTCGTCCAGACAGAAAAGGAGGTGGGGACGCACGGTCCACTCGATCCAGGTGCCGCGGTGGCTCAGCGAGAGGCCGCAGGGTTCGCCGCGATGGAGCGCGCCGATGGCACCGACACATCCGCCGCCGTCGGCCCAGCTCAGCGCCCGGTGGCGTTCGAGCGGTGCCAGCTCGGTGGCCAGCGTCCGCACGTTCAGCCGGATGAAGCGGATCGCTTCGGCGGGGTCGAGCGCCATGTGCCGGGACACCTCGGCGATCTCGTCTGCCTCCATCGTGCGGTAGGTGACCCGCTCGCACCAGAACACGCGCGTTGCGGACGATACGGGTGGTTGCTCGCTCACGGGATGCCTCCTGACGCCGCGTCGGAACCGCCCCGCGCCTGCGGCCGGCGTGACGAGCGGCAGGCGCGGGGCGGTCCTTCGTGACTCCGGCCAACTGGCGCAACGCTGACCAGAGTTGCGCGCCCGGGAAACCGGCCTTCGGGGGCCGGTTC
Organism: Streptomyces sp. NBC_00012; assembly: GCF_045040875.1. NCBI lineage: Bacteria > Bacillati > Actinomycetota > Actinomycetes > Kitasatosporales > Streptomycetaceae > Streptomyces > Streptomyces sp. NBC_00012. The sequence goes on from NZ_CP108309.1 coordinate 4,079,112, forward strand.
GACCCTCGGCGCGCCTCGAAACTAGTGCTTTGCGCGAGCCCGTATCAAGTGTTTGGTATCTAACGAGTGAGATGAATATCCACCACAGATGAGATGCACAGCAGCGAGCGACCCCCACCTGCGCCGGTGGGAGCCGCCCGAAGCGAGAGCGTGGCAGCTCAGGCCAGATCGTCGAACTCGCCTTCCTTGGCGCCACCGAGGAAGGCGCGAAGCTTGGCACGGCTCGTACGGATGATCACGTCCGGATTGTCACTCTCGCGCATGAGGATCTCACCACCGCACTCGGCGAGTTCCAGGCAGTTGTCGCCGTCGGCGTCGGCCGACTTGGACGACTTTCGCCACTGAATTTCCATGATTCTCACGCCTTCACACTTGCTCTGCGACTTCCTTGATGAAGTCTCTCGAACTCTGCGGATCGAGCGATCGCCCTTCCGTCCGGTCGAGCACCGCCCGAAAGACCTGGAGCCGCGCCTCGGCGTCGACGAAACCGGAACCCAACAGGGCATCCGTCTGCACGGTGTCGAGCTGCGGAACCGGACCGTAGACATAGTGGGTCGAGCTGCCCGCATTCGGAAAGCCGCCCACCGCGAATGGGATCACTCGCACGGTGACATTGTCGCGTTCCGACTCCTTCAGAAGGTGGTCGAGCTGCCCGCGCGCCACTTTGCGCCCGCCGAACCGCATCCGCAGCGCCGCCTCGTGGACCAGGAATGTGCAGACAGGCGGGTCCGACCGGTCGAGCACATCCCTGCGCCTCAACCGATGCGAGATCCTGCGCCGGAGACTCGACGGGGTCGGCGCGGGCAGGGATTCCGAGTAGACGGCACGCACGTAGTCCTCGGTCTGAAGCAGACCGGGCATATGCATGATCTGAACCGACCGGAAGCCCGCCGCGTGATGCTCCAGTTCCGCCAGGTCGAGCGCGCTCCCGGAAAGTTCGCCGCGATAGTCCTCCCACCACCCCTTTATCCGCTCCTCGGCCATGCCGGCGAGTGCGTCGACATAGGCCGCATCGGAGCACGCGTAGTGCCCAGCCCATGTGCGCACCCGCGCGCCACTCACTCCGAACCGTCCCGATTCGGTGTTGCTGATCGTGGTGCGGTCCGTGCCCAGCAGGGCTGCGGCCTCGGTCGGCGTCAGACCGGCGTGCTCGCGCATCTTGCGCAGCTCCGCACCCAGTCGGCACTGCCGCGCGGTAGGGGGCTTCCTCGGTGGCATCAACCTCTCCTCTTGTCGAAACCCAGTCTGGCCGCATCCCTCGAAGGGGTCTACTTCTCGCAAGAATTATGGGCTCTCACACAACAATTGATACGCCCGCGCTACCGTCCTTGCATACCGCGCCGCACGTCGGTAAACCCGAAGTGCAGCTGTGCGTACGCGTGTTCAGACACGCCCGCGTACGGCCATCGCCACGGACGACGAGCAGCGCGACCGTTCACACCGCACCGCGTTGGGAGAACGACATGCCCCACGTCCACGCAACCCCCCACTCCGCACCGCCGGGCCCACCGGGCGGCGAGGTCTACCGGCTCGCGCTGCCGAACACGTCCAGCGCCGCGAAGCTGTCACGCGACTTCCTCTCGTCCCTGCTGACCGTCAGCAGACACCGCGGCCTGGTCGACGACGCACGCCTGTGTGTCACCGAAGTCGTCACCAACGCCCACCGCCACACGCGTACGTCCCTGATCCGGGTCCTCGTGACCGTCCAGCGCAAGCAGGTCACCGTCTCCGTCGCGGACGACGACCACTGGGCCCTGCCCGAACCGCCGGTCCTCCGTGAGCCGGAAGAACGCGAGGGCGGGCGTGGGCTGTTGCTCGTGGAGCGGCTGGCGCTCGCCTGGGGGATGACCGTGCTGGGCGGCGGCTTCCCGTACCGTAAGGCGGTCTGGTTCACGCTCGCCCGAGCCGGGTCGACGGACGACGGCACGGCGCGTCCTGGCACCGGGGAGGAGTGACCGATGGGCCTGTTCGACAAGCTGACCGGCACGAGGCACCCCTCCGACGGCGTGGCGCCGCTGCCCGCCCACGAGGTCCGGGCGGCGCTGCTCGCGCTCGGTGGGCCGGAAGTGCCCTGGCTGGTACAGGACGGCGCGGCACAGGACGCCGACCTGGTGGCGGAGTGGCGGATCCTGGAACCCGCGTGGCGCACCTTCTTCCTGCGCACGCAGGTGAGTGAACTCCTCCGGATCCGGCTGCGGTTGGTCCCCGGCAGGCGCGAGGTCCGCGCCGTGGACCGGGTGTGGCAGGTCACCTGGGCGGGTGCCCCCCCCCCCCCCCCCCCGCCTGGCACTCTCCGCCGAATCCACCCGCGGCCAGGTGAGCGTGAGCACCAGGAGATGGACGCTCGGGCGCGGGGAGGACGGGGCCCCCGGCCCGACGGAGACGTTCGGCGTCGACACCTCGGACCTGAAGGACCCGTTGCGCGACGCGGTGCTCGCGGCGGGCTGGACGTGGCGCGGGGTGACGTTCGGGAAGCTCTGAGACGGCCCGCCGAACCCACCGGGCCTCCGGAAACACCCCACGTACGCGGAAGGGCGGTGGGCCCGCCGGCCCACCGCCCCGCTCACCCGCGTACGGGAGTTACTGGATGACCGTGATGCGGTCCGCCGCCGGCGGGGCCAGCGGGGCCTCGGCCGTGGAGTGGGCCGCCAGGTAGGCGTTGAACAGGTCCAGGTCGGAGGCGCCGACCAGCTTGTTCGTGCCCTCGCCGAGCGCGGCGAAGCCGTCGCCGCCGCCCGCCAGGAACTCGTTCATCGCGACGCGGTAGGTCTTGGCCGGGTCGATCGCCTCACCGTTGAGCTTGATGGTGTCGGTGACCACGCGGGCCGCGCCCGTCTTCGTCATGTCCAGGGTGTAGGTGAGGCCCTTCGAGATCTGGAGGATCTTCGGGCTGGCCTCGTTGGAGCCGCTGACCTGCTGCTGGAGCGCGGTGACCAGCTGGGCGCCGGTCAGGTCGACGACGTTCATCATGTTGGTGAAGGGCTGCACGGTGAAGGACTCCCCGTACGTCACCACCCCGTCGCCCTCGGCGCCGCTCGCCTTGTGCACCAGGTCCGCGCGGATGCCGCCCGGGTTCATGAAGGCGACGACCGCCCCGCCCTTGTCCGCCGGGGCCAGGCCCTCCAGCTGGGCGTCGGCGATCAGGTCGCCGAGCGGCTTCTCGGGGGCCGTGGAGCCGCGGCCGTTGATGTCCGCGGTGATGTAGCCCTGCGGCTTGTTCGCGATGGGCGCCGCGAGGGTGTTCCAGCGGGCGATCAGGGCCGTCATGTCGTTGGCCTTGGGCTGGTCCCGGCTGACGATGTGGTTCGCCGACTTCGGGTTCTTGGCACCGGCCGACTTCACCGACGTACGGACGATGTCCTTGGTGCGACGGTCGTACGTGAGCGTCGTGTCGGTGTAGAGCTTGCCGAAGGAGGACGCCGAGGTGACCATGCGCGGGTTGCCCGCCGGGTCCGGGATCGTGCACACGTACGCCTGGTGGGTGTGGCCCGTGACCAGGGCGTCGACCTTGGGCGTGATGCCCTTGGCGATCTCGGTGATCGGCCCGGAGATGCCGTCACCGGCGCCGGAGCTGTCGCAGTCGTAGTTGTACGAGGTGGAGGCCGGAGCCCCGCCCTCGTGGATCAGCGCGACGATGGACTTGACGCCCTGCCGGTTCAGCTCCTTGGCGTACTTGTTGATCGTCTCGATCTCGTCGTGGAACTCCAGGCCCTTGACGCCGTTGGCCGTGACGATGTTCGGCGTGCCCTCCAGGGTCACCCCGATGAAGCCGATCTTGACGCCCTTCTTCTTCCACACCGTGTACGGCTTGAGGATCGGCTTGCCGGTCTTCTCGCTCGTCACGTTCGCGGCGAGGTAGGGGAAGTCGGCACCCTCGAACTTCTTGTCCTTCTCGTAGCACCCCTCGACCGGGTGGCAGCCGCCGTTCTGGAGGCGGGCCAGCTCGGTGGCGCCCTCGTCGAACTCGTGGTTGCCGACGGTCGTCACATCGAGGTCGATCCCGTTGAGCGCCTCGATGGTCGGCTCGTCGTGGAAGAGACCGGACAGCAGCGGGCTCGCGCCCACCATGTCGCCACCGGCCGCGGTGATCGAGTACGGGTGGCCCTTGCGCGCGGTACGCAGCGAGGAGGCGAGGTACTCGATGCCACCGGCCGGAATCGCCTTGGTCGTACCGTCGGCCTGCGTCTCGGTGACCGAGCCCGCCGAGCCGGCCGGCGGCTCCAGGTTCCCGTGCAGGTCGTTGAAGGACAGCAGCTGTACGTCGACGGTACGGCCCGGCTTGTGGTGGCCGTGCCCGTGTCCGTGGCCGTGGCGGTCCTGGGCGCCGGCCGGCATCGCGGCGACGAGCGCGCCCATGGTGGCGAGCCCGGCCGCGGCGGCGAGCACCCGCCGGGATGCGCGGTTCTTCTGCGGTGTCGCTGACATCGGTCCCCTTGTGAGTTCAGCGGGAGGTCGAAAGTGGTGACGAGTCTGGAGACTTCGTGCGCAGCCTAGGGTCAACGCGCGTAGCGCGACAGGTGTCCGGGGTTACGAACTGGTTGCCATGCGGTGAGGCGCCAAGGTCGTCGCCCGCATTGTCACCGGGTTGAAAGCGGAGTTCCCGACGCGGCGGGGTTCCGCACGCGGAGCCTTCAGCACATGCGACAGATGGTTCGAACATGGCCCGAACGATTTGCGCAGCAGACCGTTGCGCAATTGCTGTGGGCCACATCGTCACCCTCATGGCCGCCCGCGAAACACGCCCCGATCCGGGCTTCCTCGCTCAGCACGCAGTCCGCAACGGCTGGTCCCGGGACGATCTGACCCCGGCGATCAACCACGCCCTGCACCTCTCGCACGCCGCCGCGATCAACAACTCCGACCGGCCCACCATCGGCATTCTCATCGCCGAGAGCCGAGAGCCGCGACCGGTCGATGGTCGAGTACGCGCTGCGCGGCCACAACCAGCCGCTGGCCGTCAGCACCTACGCCGGTCTGCCCGAGCGCGTGCGCGAGCTGCTGCCCAGCGCCGAAGATCTCTCCCGTATCGCCGACGGTGTGCTGAACACACCGCAGACCGCCGACTGAGTCCCGAAGCGCCCGCGCACCACCCCGGCACCCACCCCGCCCCCGTACGCTCGTAGACATGACGACTGACGCACCCCTCCCCGCTCCCGGACGTGAGATCCGGACGCTCGACGTGCTCTCCCCCGAGCAGGCGGACGCCGTGTCCGATCTGCTCGCCGAGGCGGCCCTGTCCGACGGCAGGCAGGCCGTCTCCGAGCAGGGGCGGCTGCAGCTTCGGGGCGGGCAGCGGGCGGGGGTCCGGCACCTGTTGCTGACCAGCGGGCCGGATCTGGTCGGGTACGCACAGCTGGAGGACACCGACCCCGTCGAGGCACCAGCCGCCGAGCTGGTCGTGCGTCCGGCGTACCGGGGGCAGGGGCACGGGCGGGCGCTGGGCGCGGCGCTGCTCGCCGTGACCGGGAAGCGGCTGCGGGTGTGGGCGCACGGCGGGAAGTCCGCCGCGCGGCATCTCGCGCAGGTCCTCGGCCTCTCGCTCTTCCGCGAACTGCGCCAGCTGCGCCGCCCGTTGGCCCCGCTGGACATCGCGGAGCCGGTGCTGCCGCCCGGCGTCACCATCCGCACCTTCGTGCCCGGCGAGGACGACGCCGCCTGGCTCGCGGTGAACCGTGCCGCCTTCGCCCACCACCCGGAGCAGGGTTCGCTGACCCAGCGCGACCTGGACGACCGCAAGGCGGAGCCGTGGTTCGACCCGAAGGGGTTCTTCCTGGCCGAGCGCGACGGCGAGCTGATCGGCTTCCACTGGACGAAGGTGCACGCCGAGGAGCAGCTCGGCGAGGTGTACGTCGTCGGCATCCGGCCCGACGCGCAGGGCGGCGGGCTCGGCAAGGCGCTCACCGCGATCGGGCTGCGCCATCTGGCCGCCGAGGCGTTGCCGACCGCGATGCTCTACGTGGACGCGGACAACAAGGCGGCGCTGGCCGTCTACGAGCGGATGGGCTTCGCGACGCACGAGGTGGACCTGATGTACCGCACGGAGTCCTGAGGCAAGGGGCTACAAGCCCAACTCACCCGGGGGCGGCGTCGCTTGACGCCGCCCCTTCCTTGCGCCACTCTTTCACTACTCAATTAGTGAAAGGGGTGAACATGGCAGAGTCCGCAGCGGTCGAGTACCGCATCGACCGGCGCAGCGGCGTCGCCACGTACCTCCAGATCGTCCAGCAGACCAAGCAGGCGCTCCGCCTCGGCCTGCTGGAGCCCGGCGACCGGCTGCCCACCGCGCGCGAGGTCGTCGAAGCCACCGCGATCAACCCGAACACCGTGCTCAAGGCCTACCGGGAGCTGGAGCGCGAGGGCCTGGTCGAGGCCCGGCGCGGGCTCGGCACCTTCGTCACCCGGACCCTCGGCGGCGCGGCGGCCGCCGACGACGCACCGCTGCGCGCCGAACTCGCCGACTGGACCCGCCGGGCCCGCGCGGCCGGGCTGGAGAAGGACGACGTGAGCGCGCTCTTCACCGCCGTACTGGACAGGACTTTCGAGGGGGATCAGGCCGGATGACAGGCGCTGCGATCGAGGCCACCGGCCTCGGAATGAAGTACCGGGGCAGAGGCAGGGGCTGGGCGCTGCGCGACTGCTCCTTCCGGCTGCCCGCCGGGCGGGTGTGCGCCCTCGTCGGGCCCAACGGCGCGGGCAAGTCCACCCTGCTCGCCCTCGCGGCCGGCTTCCTGCGGCCGTCGGAGGGGACGGTACGGGTGCTGGGCGCGGCGCCCGGCCAGGCCCGTGCCCGGATGGCCTTCGTGGCCCAGGACAAGCCGCTGTACCCGCAGTTGACGGTCGCCGCGACGCTCTGGGCGGGCGCCGAGCTGAACCCCGCCACCTGGGACCAGGACACCGCCGAACGCATCGCCGGGGAGCTCCCGCGCGACGCCGCGGTCCGTGCCCTGTCCGGCGGCCAGCGCACCCGGCTCGCCCTGGCCCTCGCGCTGGGCAAGCGGCCCGAACTGCTGCTGCTGGACGAGCCGATGGCCGACCTCGACCCGCTCGCCCGCCACCAGCTGATGGGCGCGCTGATGGCGGAGGCCGCCGAGCACTCCACCACCATCGTGATGTCCTCGCACATCCTCACCGAGCTGGAGGGCGCCTGCGACTACCTCCTGCTCGTCGACGGCGGCCGGGTCCGCCTCGGCGGCGAGACGGAGGACCTCCTCGCCGCGCACACCCTGCTCACCGGTCCGGTACGGGACACCGCACCGCACACCGTCGTCGAGTCCCGCACCGCGGGACGTCTGAAGACCGCACTCGTACGGAGGCAAGGACCCGTGGACACGGACGTCTGGGAGGCCACCGAGCCTTCCCTGGAGGAACTGCTGCTGGCGCATCTGCGGTCGCCGGAGGTCCCGGCGCTGCTGACGCCAAGCGCGACGGCCGCCGAGAACGGCAAGGAGGTGGCGGCGGCATGAGCGCGATTGCCCTGCGCGGCCCGGAACGGGTCGTCCTCGCCCAGCACCGGTGGCCCCTGCGGATCGCCGTCCTGGTGCCCGTACTGGTATTCGTCGTGCTGGTCGGCACCTGGCTGTGGACCGAACACGTCGCGGACGCCTTCGCCACGACCGGCTGCTCGGTCACGCACACGACGTCCGGCTGCACCGACGCGGTCAACGAGTACCTCGGCCGGCAGCAGTGGATGCGGGAGGCCCTGGACCGGTCCGGCCTGCTGATGATGGTCCTTCCCGCGTTCGTCGGGATCTTCGTAGCGGGCCCGGTGATCGCCCGCGAGCTGGAGAGCGGCACGTACCGGCTGGCCTGGTCGCAGTCCGTGACGCCCGCCCGCTGGCTCGCCGCCAAGCTCGCGGTGCCCGCCGCCGTTACCCTGGCCTCCGTCTCCGCGCTGTCGGCCGTCTGCACCTGGGCACAGACCCGGAAGAACGCGGCGCACCAGCTGCCGGTGTGGCACGAGCGTGAGGTGTACGGCTCGATGGGCACCGTCCCGGTCGGCTACGCCCTGTGCATGCTGGCCCTCGGCGCGCTCGTAGGACTGCTGCTGCGGCGCACGGTCGCGGCGATGGTCGTGACCGTGCTCGCGTACGTCCCGCTGGTGATGGTCCTGAACCGGGTACGCGAGGATCTCTGGCCGACCCTCCGCGCCACCGGAGACTGGCAGGGCAGCCACATCTGGTTCGTCGATACGGGCATGCTCACCGCCTCCGGCAAGGCGATCTACTGGAAGGACTGCTCCGGGGTCGCGGGGGACATGACCACCTGCATGCGCGACCTGGGCGGCGTCACGGCATTCGCCCACTACCACCCCGCCTCGCACTTCTGGCCCCTCCAGCTCGTCGAGACCGGCATCCTGCTCGCCCTGGCCGCCCTCGCCGTCGCCGTCGCCTTCCGAGTGCTGCGCCGCCGCCACGGCTGACGTCCGAACCGGTTCCGGGCCCCTCCCCGGGGCCCGGAATCGATTCGTATGACCAATCCGCGCACAGCACACCGCTTCCTGCACGTCATGTCGCCGTTACCAGCCATTCAGAAGCGCTTGCCACCCTTTCAGGATGCAGCCAGCTGTGCCGACCCCCCGCAACGGGAGAAATCCCGGCGGAGACCGCACGAACGACGTCAACCGCGCGTTCCCCGCGATCTCCGTACCCTCCGGCGCGCCCCCTGAGCCATCCGCGCGGAAGAATAGGGCCATGAGCCAGCAGCCCAGCTCCGAGGTACCGGTCCAGTCCACCGTGCAGCCGTCGGTCGGCTCACTCGCCGCGCACCGGCCGCACGCCGTCGCCACCGCCGCGTCCAACGGCGCGCTGTCCACCGCCGCCGACCTGGATCCCGACATCGACGCCGACGTCGACGCGTACGAACCCGATGTCGACGGCGACGAACTGCCGCAGGGCCGCTTCCTGGACCGCGAGCGCAGTTGGCTCGCGTTCAACGAACGGGTGCTCGAGCTCGCCGAGGACCCCGCGACCCCCCTCCTCGAACGGGCTAATTTCCTCGCCATCTTCGCCTCGAACCTGGACGAGTTCTTCATGGTCCGGGTGGCCGGACTGAAGCGCCGTATCGCCACCGGCGTCGCCACCCGCTCCGCCTCCGGACTCCAGCCCCGCGAGGTCCTGGACCTGATCTGGACCCGCTCGCGCGAGCTCATGGCCCGGCACGCCGCCTGCTACCAGCAGGACATCGCCCCCGCCCTGTCCGACGAGGGCATCCAGCTGATCCGCTGGCCCGAGCTGACCGAGAAGGAGCAGGCCCGCCTGTTCACCTTCTTCCGGCAGCGCGTCTTCCCCGTGCTGACCCCGCTCGCCGTCGACCCGGCGCACCCCTTCCCGTACATCTCGGGACTCTCGCTCAACCTCGCCGTCGTCGTGCGCAACCCGGTCAGCGGCCACCGCCACTTCGCCCGGGTCAAGGTGCCGCCGCTGCTGACCCGCTTCCTGGAGGCGTCGCCGCAGCGGTACGTGCCCATAGAGGACGTCATCGCGGCCCACCTCGAAGAGCTCTTCCCGGGCATGGAGGTCCTCGCCCACCACATGTTCCGGGTCACCAGGAACGAGGACCTGGAGGTCGAGGAGGACGACGCCGAGAACCTCCTCAAGGCCCTGGAGAAGGAGCTCATGCGGCGCCGCTTCGGCCCGCCGGTCCGGCTGGAGGTCGAGGAGTCCATCGACCCGTACGTGCTGGACCTGCTGGTCCGCGAGCTGAAGGTGTCCGACGCCGAGGTCTACCCGCTGCCCGGACCGCTCGATCTCACCGGGCTCTTCGGCATAGCCTCCCTGGACCGGCCCGAGCTGAAGTTCCCCAAGTTCATCGCCGGTACCCACCGCGACCTCGCCGAGGTCGAATCCGCCTCCGCGCCCGACATCTTCGCCGCGCTGCGCGAACGCGACGTGCTCCTGCACCACCCGTACGACTCCTTCTCCACCTCCGTACAGGCATTCCTGGAGCAGGCCGCCGCCGACCCCGACGTCCTCGCCATCAAGCAGACCCTGTACCGGACCTCGGGCGAATCCCCGATAGTGGAAGCCCTCATCGACGCCGCCGAGTCCGGCAAGCAGGTCCTGGTCCTCGTGGAGATCAAGGCCCGCTTCGACGAGCAGGCCAACATCAAGTGGGCGCGGAAACTGGAGGAGTCCGGCTGCCACGTGGTCTACGGCCTCGTCGGGCTGAAGACCCATTGCAAGCTGTCGCTCGTGGTCCGGCAGGAGGGCGACACGCTGCGCCGCTACTCGCACGTCGGGACCGGCAACTACCACCCGAAGACGGCACGGCTGTACGAGGACCTCGGCCTGCTGACGGCGGACCCGCAGGTCGGCGCGGACCTCTCCGACCTCTTCAACCGGCTCTCCGGCTACTCCCGCCGCGAGACCTACCGCCGTCTCCTGGTCGCCCCGAAATCCCTGCGGGACGGGCTGATCACCCGGATCAACAAGGAGATCACCCACCAGCGGGCCGGGCGGACCGCCTACGTCCGCATCAAGGTCAACTCGATGGTCGACGAGGCGATCATCGACGCCTGCTACCGGGCCGCGATGGCCGGCGTACCGGTGGACATATGGGTACGCGGCATCTGCGCGATCCGCCCCGGCGTCACCGGTCTCTCCGAGAACATCCGGGTCCGCTCGATACTGGGCCGCTTCCTCGAACACTCCCGGCTCTTCGCCTTCGGCAACGGCGGCGAACCCGAAGTGTGGTTCGGCAGCGCCGACATGATGCACCGCAACCTCGACCGCCGGATCGAAGCAATGGTCCGGGTCACCGACCCCGCCCACCGCGCCGCGCTCAGCCGTCTCCTGGAGACCGGCATGGCCGACACCACCTCCTCCTGGCACCTGGGTCCCGACGGGAACTGGACCCGGCACGCCACGGACGCGGACGGCCAGCCGCTGCGGCACGTACAGGAAATGCTCATTGACGCCCGGAGGCGCCGGCGTGCGACGCCATGACCACCAGACGACGCAGGCGGACCTTACGGCGGGCGCGGTACTCGCGCCCTACCTTCAGGACCAGGCCGCCGAATTCCTCCGCAGCCTGCGCCTGCACCGCGAGAACAGCGCCCCCACGGACGCCGGGACCCACGGAGCCGAGGAGGCCGCCGGCGCGCTGCGCCGCTCCTCGCGCCGGATCAGCGGCACGCTGCACACCTTCCGGGCGGCGCTGGACAGCGCCTGGGCCGAGCAGCTCCGCACCGAACTGGCCTGGCTCTCCGGCACCCTGGCCAGAGAACACGCCTACGCGACCCGGCTGACCCGGCTCCTCGAAGCGCTGCACGCTCTGTCCGGCACCTCGCTGCCCACCGCCCGCAACGGGTCCGGCGCCGACAGCGCCGCCGACAAGGAGCGCGCCGCCCTCGGCGTCGGCGCGGCCCGCGCCGGAGCTCTCCTCGAACGGCAGCTGACCCTGGCCAGGACCCGCGCCCACTCCGCCGCGCTCCAGGCGCTCGGCTCCTCCCGCTTCCACGCGGTGGCCGACGGCGTCGCGCTGCTCGCCTCCGAGGTCCCGCTCGCCCCGGCGGCCGCGGCCCCGGCCGAGGAGATGCTGCACGGGCCCGCCGACCGGGCCGAACAGCAGCTGCTCGGCGCGGTGGCGGCGCTCCCGTCCGGCCGGACGGCCGAGCCGTACAACGAGGCGCAGGACGCCCCCTGGCACCGGACCCGGCTGCTGCTGCGGCTGCACCGGTACGCCCACGAGGTGGTGCGGGGCGCCCCCGATCCGGTCCTGGCCGCGCCGGGTCACGCCCTCGATCTGCACCGGGACGCCTCGGAGGCGGCCGCGGCAGCGGCATCGGCGGCCCGTACGCCCCGCATCGCGCCCGCGACCGCGTACGCCCTGGGGGTGCTCCACGCCGACCAGCGCCATGAGGTGGAGGCGGCCCGCGGCGTGTTCCGGGCGAGCTGGCCGTACGCCGCGGCGGGGATCGCGCCATGAGCGGGGCGGTGGGCGCCCACGGTGCCGAGCCCGCCGCGGACAAGCCGGTGCTCGCCGCGGGGTGCGTGCTGTGGCGCCGGTCGGAGCGCTCCGGCACGCTGGAGATCTGTCTGGTCCACCGGCCCCGTTACGACGACTGGTCGCACCCCAAGGGGAAGCTGAAGCGCGGCGAGCCCGCGCTGGACGCCGCCCGGCGCGAGGTCCTGGAGGAGACCGGCCACCACTGCGCCCCCGGCGCCACGCTCCCCACGGTCCGCTACCTCGCGAACGGCCGCCCCAAGGAGGTCGCCTACTGGGCGGCCGAGGCGACCGGCGGCTCCTTCGTGCCCACCGCCGAGGTCGACCGGGTGAGCTGGCTCTCCCCGGCCGCGGCCCGTACCCGGCTCACCCAGCTCCGCGACCGCGATCTGCTGGACGCCCTGCTCGCGATCCTGCCGGGCGCCTGATCCGGCGCCCGGTCCGGCGCCCGGTCCAGAACCTGATCCGGCGCCCCGGTCCGGGGCCAGAACCGCACCGTCCGACACGGTTCACCTTCCGTTCACTCTCCCCCGTAGGCCGCTTCACCTGTTCTGCCTAACTTCGGCAGTGCACGGGGCACGGCGCAAGGCCGGAGCACCGACCACATCGCACGCCGTCGTAGAACGAAAAGCCTCGGCGGCTCCTGGAAGGAACACCCGAAAGTGAAGCTTCAGCGCAAGAACCTGCTTCGTGCCACCGCGCTCGGTGCCCTCGCCGTCTCCGGCGCCCTGGTCCTCACGGCGTGCGGTTCGGACGACAACAGCGGCACGACCGGCGGCAACGGCGGGAAGACGAGCGCCGCGTCGAACATCAAGTGCGACGACGCCAAGGGCCAGCTGCCCGCCTCCGGGTCCAGCGCGCAGAAGAACGCCATGGACCTCTGGGCCAAGAACTACATGGCCGGCTGCTCCGGCGTCGAGATCAACTACAAGTCCTCCTCCTCCGGTGAGGGCATCGTCGCCTTCAACCAGGGCACCGTCGGCTTCGCCGGTTCCGACTCGGCGCTGAAGCCCGAAGAGGTCGCCGACTCGAAGAAGATCTGCAAGGGCGGCCAGGGCATCAACCTCCCGATGGTCGGCGGCCCGATCGCCATCGGCTTCCACCTGGAGGGTGTCGACAGCCTCACGCTGGACGCCCCCACCCTCGCCAAGATCTTCGACGGCAAGATCAAGAAGTGGAACGACGAGGCGATCGCCAAGCTCAACACCGGCGCGAAGCTCCCGGACAAGCCGATCCAGGCCTTCCACCGCTCCGAGGACTCCGGCACCACGCAGAACCTCGGCAAGTACCTCGGCGCGGCCGCCCCGAGCGACTGGAAGTACGAGGCCGAGAAGAAGTGGCCGGCCCCCGGTGGCCAGGCCGCGTCCGGCTCCTCCGGTGTCGCCGCCCAGGTGAAGCAGGTCGACGGCTCGATCGGCTACTTCGAGCTCAGCTACGCCACCTCGCAGTCGATCTCCACCGTGGACATCAACACCGGTGGCGCCACCCCGGTCAAGGCCACCTCGGAGAACGCCTCCAAGGCCATCGCCGCCGCCAAGATCAAGGGCACCGGCAAGGACCTGGCGCTGGAGCTCGACTACACCACCAAGGCCGAGGGTGCCTACCCGATCGTCCTGGTGACGTACGAGGTCGTCTGCGACAAGGGCAACAAGCCCGAGACCCTCTCCACGGTCAAGTCCTTCCTGAACTACACCGCCGGTGACGAGGGCCAGAAGCTCCTCACCGAGGCCGGCTACGCGCCGATCCCGGCCGAGATCAACGCCAAGGTCCGCGAGACCATCTCCTCCCTCTCGTAACCGGGACGGGCGAGCGACGCCCGTAACCCCTTCAGCAACACCAGCAACATCCGGCGGACCGGTCCGGTGCACCCCTCCGGACCGGTCCGCCACCACCCATCCGGTGCACCGCCGCCAGGGGAGCTGGACCGCTCCCCCACACAGACCGGAAAGACCATGGCTTCCACCACACCGATAGAAACCCCGCCGGCACCGCCGGTGGTGCGCAAGCGCGCAGGCGCCGGCTCCGGCCGCGCGGGCGACAAGGTCTTCCTGGGCCTCTCCCGGGGCTCGGGCATTCTGCTGCTCGTGATCATGGCGTCGATCGCCGTGTTCCTGACCTACCGCGCCTCGATCGCCGTCTCCAGGAACGAGGGCAACTTCTTCACCACCCTCGACTGGAACCCGGCCGGCGACCCGCCGGTCTTCGGCATCGCGGTCCTCCTCTTCGGCACGGTCGTCAGCTCGATCATCGCGATGGCCATCGCCGTCCCGGTCGCTGTCGGCATCGCCCTGTTCATCTCGCACTACGCGCCGCGCAAGCTGGCCGCGCCCCTCGCGTACGTCGTCGACCTGCTCGCCGCAGTGCCGAGCATCGTGTACGGCATCTGGGGCGCCCTCGTCCTGGTCCCGTACCTGGAGGGCCTGAACCTCTGGCTCGACCAGTTCTTCGGCTGGACGTACCTCTTCGAGAAGACCGAGGTCGGCGTCGCCCGCTCGCTCTTCACCGTCGGCATCCTGCTCGCGATCATGATCCTGCCGATCGTGACCAGCGTCAGCCGCGAGGTCTTCCTCCAGGTCCCGAGGATGAACGAGGAGGCCGCCCTCGCGCTGGGCGCCACCCGCTGGGAGGTCATCCGCCTCTCGGTGCTCCCCTTCGGCCGCTCCGGCGTGATCTCCGCCTCGATGCTGGGCCTGGGCCGCGCGCTCGGCGAGACGATGGCCGTCGCCACGGTCCTGTCGCCGAGCTTCGTCATCTCCGGGCACGTGCTCAACCCCGGCGGCGGCACCTTCGCCCAGAACATCGCCGCGAAGTTCGACGAGGCCAACGAGTTCGGGCGCGACGCCCTGATCGCCTCGGGTCTCGTGCTCTTCGTCCTCACCCTGCTGGTCAACGGCGCGGCCCGGCTGATCATCGCCCGCCGCAAGGAATACTCGGGGGCCAACGCATGAGCCAGGCAGCCAACACCGGCACGAAGGATCGCCCCGCCCCGACGGTGCCCGCGCGATCGACCAGCCTGAGCAGCCGGGCACTCCCCCGCTGGGCCCCGTTCGCCTTCGCCGCCGTCGCGCTCGCGCTGGGCGTGGGCACCGGCGCCGCGGCCGGCTGGCAGAGCCGCACCCAGTGGGGGCTGTTCTCCGCCCTCCTCTTCGTCGTCATCTCGTACATCGCGACCTCGGTCGTCGAGAACCGGCGCCAGGCCAAGGACCGGCTCGCCACCAGCATCGTCTGGGTCTGCTTCCTGATGGCCGTCGTGCCGCTCGCCTCGCTGCTGTGGACGACGATCAGCCGGGGCGCGGAGCGCCTGGACGGGTACTTCCTGACCCACTCGATGGCCGGTGTGCTCGGCTCCGAGCCGACCGGCGGTGTCTACCACGCGCTGATCGGGACGCTGGAGCAGGTCGGCATCGCCACCCTGATCTCCGCCCCGATCGGCATGCTGACCGCCGTCTACCTGGTGGAGTACGGCAAGGGCGCCCTGGCCAGGGCCGTGACCTTCTTCGTCGACGTCATGACGGGCATCCCGTCCATCGTCGCCGGACTCTTCATCCTCTCGATCATGCTGATGACGAAGACCCAGCCGTCCGGTCTGATGGGCGCGCTGGCGCTCACGATCCTGATGATCCCGGTCGTCGTCCGCTCCACCGAGGAGATGCTCAAGCTCGTCCCGAACGAGCTCCGCGAGGCATCGCTCGCCCTCGGCGTCCCGAAGTGGCGCACGATCCTGAAGGTGGTCCTGCCGACCGCGATCGGCGGCATCACCACTGGTGTGATGCTCGCGATCGCCCGCATCGCCGGTGAGACCGCGCCGATCATGCTGCTGGTCTTCGGCAGCCAGCTGATCAACCCCAACCCGTTCCAGGGTGCACAGTCCTCGCTCCCCTTCTACATCTGGGAGCAGTACAAGGTCGGTACCGACCAGTCGTACGACCGTGCCTGGGCCGCCGCGCTGGTCCTGATCGCCTTCGTCATGATCCTCAACCTGGTGGCCCGCGGCATCGCCCGCTGGAAGGCCCCGAAGACCGGCCGCTGACCGCGGCACGAAAGAAGCAGTGATTCAGATGGCCAAGCGCATCGACGTCAGCGGTCTGTCCGCCTACTACGGCTCCCACCTCGCCATCGAGGACATCTCGATGACCGTGGAGCCCCGCTCCGTGACCGCCTTCATCGGCCCGTCCGGCTGCGGCAAGTCCACCTTCCTGCGCACCCTGAACCGCATGCACGAGGTCACCCCCGGTGGCCGCGTCGAGGGCAAGGTGCTGCTGGACGACGAGAACCTGTACGGGGCGAACGTCGACCCGGTCACCGTGCGCCGCACGGTCGGCATGGTCTTCCAGCGCCCGAACCCGTTCCCGACCATGTCGATCTTCGACAACGTCGCGGCCGGCCTCAAGCTGAACGGCTCGTACAAGAAGAGCCAGCTGCCCGAGATCGTCGAGAAGTCGCTGCGCGGCGCCAACCTCTGGAACGAGGTCAAGGACCGGCTGAACAAGCCCGGCTCCGGTCTCTCCGGCGGTCAGCAGCAGCGCCTGTGCATCGCCCGCGCGATCGCGGTCGAGCCGGACGTGCTGCTGATGGACGAGCCGTGCTCCGCCCTGGACCCGATCTCCACCCTCGCCATCGAGGACCTGATCGGCGAGCTGAAGGAGCGCTTCACGATCGTCATCGTGACGCACAACATGCAGCAGGCGGCCCGGGTCTCGGACCGCACGGCGTTCTTCAACCTCGCGGCGGTCGGCAAGCCCGGCAAGCTCATCGAGATCGACGAGACGGAACGCATCTTCTCCAACCCGTCCGTCCAGGCCACCGAGGACTACATCTCGGGACGCTTCGGATAGACACCCGTCAACGGGGCCGACGTGGGCCGGGGGCGTGGGTGGTTACGCCCGGTGGTGGGTTTCCACCGGCGAACCGTCTCACCCCTCCGGCGAACCGGCCTCGTCCCCAGACGGCCTTGGGGTGCTGCATGGCGGTGCCACCGCAAGGCGAAGGGGCCGCCCCCACTCCCGCAGAGGGAGTGGGGGCGGCCCCATTTCCGTACCGCCGTGGCAGCGGCCGACGCCCGTCAGCCGTCAGCCGAAGAGCAGGACCACGACCCCGTAGCTCGCGGCGGCGACCAGTGCCGCGGCCGGCATCGTGATGAACCAGCCCAGGATGATGTTCTTGGCGACACCCCAGCGGACGGCGTTCACCCGCTTCGTGGCGCCCACACCCATGATCGCGGAGGTGATCACATGCGTCGTGGAGATCGGCGCGTGGAACAGGAACGCCGAGCCGAACATGATCGACGCGCCCGTGGTCTCCGCCGCGAATCCCTGCGGCGGGTCCAGCTCGATGATCTTCCGGCCGAGCGTCCGCATGATGCGCCAGCCACCCGCGTACGTACCCAGCGAGAGCATCAGCGCGCAAACCAGCTTCACCCAGACCGGGATCGGGTCGCTCGGGCTCTCGACGTCGGCGATGACCAGGGCCATCACCACGATGCCCATCGTCTTCTGCGCGTCCTGGAGACCGTGGCCGAGCGCCATGCCCGCGGCCGAGACCGTCTGCGCGATCCGGAAACCGCGCTTGGCCTTGTGCGGGTTGGACTTCCGGAACATCCACATGATCGCGACCATCACCAGATAGCCGACGACCAGACCGATGACCGGCGAGACGAACATCGGGATGACGACCTTGTCGAGCACCCCGTCCCAGTGCACCAGCGTCCCGCCGGCCAGCGCCGCGCCGACCATGCCGCCGAACAGGGCGTGCGAGGACGAGGACGGCAGGCCGAAGTACCAGGTGACGAGGTTCCAGATGATCGCGCCGACGAGCGCGGCGAAGAGGATTCCCATCCCCTTGTGGCCCTCGGGCGTCGCGATCAGACCCTCGCTGACGGTCTTGGCGACCCCGCTGCCGAGGAACGCACCGGCCAGGTTCATCACCGCGGCCATCGCCAGTGCCGCGCGGGGCGTGAGCGCACGCGTGGAGACGGACGTGGCGATGGCGTTCGCCGAGTCGTGGAAACCGTTCGTATACGTGAAGCCGAGCGCGACACCGATGGTCACGATCAGCGCAAAGGTGTCCACGTGGTTCAGGACTCCTTGACCGCGATGGTCTCCACCGTGTTGGCGACGTGCTCGAACGCGTCGGCCGCCTCTTCCAGCACGTCCACGATCTGCTTGAGCTTCAGCACCTCAATGGCGTCGTACTTGCCGTTGAAGAGATGAGCGAGCAGTTTGCGATGGATCTGGTCGGCCTGGTTCTCCAGACGGTTGACCTCGATCCAGTACTCGGTGAGATTGTCCATCGTGCGCAGCCCCGGCATCGCCTCGGCGGTCAGCTCGGCCGCGCGGGCCAGCACCTCGATCTGCTGGGCAATGCCGTTGGGGAGTTCCTCGACCTGATAGAGCACGACCAGGTCGACGGCCTCCTCCATGAAGTCCATGATGTCGTCGAGCGACGACGCGAGGTTGTAAATGTCCTCGCGGTCGAACGGGGTAATGAAAGAGGAGTTCAGCTGGTGGAAGATCGCGTGGGTGGCATCGTCCCCCGCGTGCTCCGCTGCCCGCATGCGCTCCGCGATCTCGACTCGGGAGGCAGAGTCCGCCCCGAGCAGTTCCATCAGGAGTTTCGAGCCCGTGACGATGTTGTCCGCGGACGCGGAGAACATGTCGTAGAAGCTCGTCTCCCTGGGGGTCAGACGAAAGCGCACGTGGGGTCCTCGGGGTGCTTTGGATTCGGTCAGGCTGATGCTAGGCGCATCATCCGGCCACGGCTAACCGGCGTTCTTCAGTGTCGCGCATCAGGCACAGTGATCAGCACGGGCCCCCGGTCACGTTTCAGATGAATTCGTTAGGATATACCCACCAGGGGTATGTAAACGGCAGGGTAAAGGGAAAACGGGAGGCAGCAATGACCACCACCGGGACCGCGACGGAGACGGAATCCGTCATCACCGACCACGACCGCGGCATACACGGTTATCACCACCAGAAGGCCGAACACCTCAAGCGGCTGCGCCGGATCGAGGGCCAGATCCGCGGCCTCCAGCGCATGGTCGACGAGGACGTCTACTGCATCGACATACTGACCCAGGTATCGGCGTCGACGAAGGCGCTCCAGTCATTCGCCCTCCAGCTGCTGGAGGAGCACCTGCGGCACTGCGTCGCGGACGCGGCGGTCAAGGGCGGCGAGGAGATCGACGCCAAGGTCGAGGAGGCCACGAAGGCGATCGCCCGGCTGCTCCGCACCTGATGGCGGGGGCTTCGGGCCGCAGCGCCGCGCTCACCCCCGGTGCGCTCACTGCCGGGGGCCGGTGCCCCGCTCGGTGATCACGCGGACGTCGAGCACCTCGTCGATACGGTCCGCACTGAGCCGTTCCCCGATCGCGGCCGAGGCGGCGATCATCAGCTCGCCGCAGAGCTCGATCTCGGCGAGGGCCACATGGTCGGATACGGTCCGCGCGCTGAGCATCACCACGTCACTCGCCTCTCACTGCCGTCACCGGCTTCCTAGCGTAGGGAGCGGACCGCACGCCGCGCATGGCACGGACGGACCATTTCGCCGGTGCCGGCATGCCTACGTCACCGCCCGCACCCGCGCCCGCGCCCGCCCGCCGCTCGGCTACCGCTGTCTGATCTCCCCGGTGTAGATGTCACGGCCCTGCGGCAGCCGTACGGAGACCGGCACCCCGAACCCGTACAGCAGTGTGGTCGACACCACCTCCACCGCCGGCCCCTCGTTGGCGAAGCTGAACCGGTGGCGCACCTTGCGCAGCCGCCCCTGCTCGTCGAGGTACGCGTCGAACGGCACCGTGTCCTTGCTGAACCCTTTCGCTGCCGCGGCCAGCACCCCGCGCGAGCCGGGCGCGGCCTCCCGCGCGGCCAGCCCGATGTCCGCCGTCCCCCGGTAGTGCCGCACCGGGACCCCGGCGAGCACGGTCTTCTCCACGTACGTCACCTGCCGTGCCCCGCGCAGCAGTTCGGCAGCGGCCATCGGGTCGGTCACCCCGCCGGTGACGAGATTGCCGTCCTCCAGCGTCGCCGTGTCCACCCTGACCCATTTGTCGGCGGGCACTCCGGCGCCGCGGTTCATCATGTAGAGCGCGCCGGGGGCCAGTAGTTCGGTGATGGGACGGTGCTCGTCCTCACCGGCGGCGTCCTTCGGCAGCACGACGGTGAACCGGCCGGTCCGGCTGCGGAAGTCGTACGAGCCCCGGCCCCGGATGGTCACCCGCGTCCCGCCCGCCGCGGTCTCCATCGACGTGAGCACCTCGGCGGTCCCGGCGACGGTTCCGGAGCCCGGGGTGGTACCGGAGTTCGGTGCGGTACCGGAGTTCGGTGCGGTACCGGAGCCGGGGGTGGCTCCGGCCACCGCCGCCGATCCCGTCCCGCTCGCCGCCCCCGCGAGCACCGCGGCCGCGCGGTGCACCGCGTCGAGGGAGGCAGCCCCGCCCTGTTCGTCGGCCACCGCCGAGCCACCGCCACCGTCACCGCCACCGCTCGCCGAGCATCCGGCGGCCGCCGCCATCACGCCCACCACGGCAAGGGCGCAGACAGCGCGCGCCCCGCCCTTGGACCTGTGCTGCCGCACCACCATCGCCTGCCAACCCCCAACGCCGGTAACGCCTGCCCGAGAGGCCCATCCGTTCCGCATAACGACGACCCGTGTCCCCCGTCACGCCGCCCCCACCGGGCACACCGCCGGGTGGCCGTGGCCAGTACCGTGGACGGGTGTATGACCGACGCACCGACGAGGTCCCGCCGACCGCCCTCACCCCCACGTCCGCCGCGCACCGGCCCACGACCGTGGAACGCGGCTCCTTCTGCATCGCGCGCTGCGTCTGTGGCTGGTCCGGCCCGGCCCGCCGCTCCAGGGACCGGGCACGTACGGACGCCGCGGAACACCTCGCGGCCCCCTGATCCGTCCCCGGCCCTTCCGCCGTCCCCGACCTCTCCAGCCGATCCCCCCACGCCCGGCCTCCCCCGCCCACCGCCGGCCGGCCCATGAGCTCCAAGACCCGGAGATCCGATGAACCTGCCGCCCCTGCCCGCCCGGCGCACCCTGCTCACCGCGGGCGCCGCCGTGCTCACCGGAGTCACCGCCACCGCCTGCACCGGCACTTCCGGCGGTTCCACGGGCCCGTCCGACGACTCCGGCGCCTCCGGCACCGCGGGCAGCACGGGCGCCTCCCGCTCCCCATCGACACCGTCGAAGTCCGCCCCCACCGGACCGGCGGACTTCTCCGCCCTGGCCAAGAGCCTCGACGGCAGTCTCATACGGCCCCAGGACGCCTCCTATCCGACCGCCCGTCAGCTCTACAACACCCGCTTCGACGGTCTGAAGCCCGCGGCCGTCGCCTACGTCCGGCACGAGGCGGACATCCGTGAGTGCCTGGCCTTCGCCCGCCGCACGGGCACCCCCGTCTCCATCCGCAGCGGCGGTCACTCGTACGCGGGCTGGTCGAGCGGGAACGGACGCCTCGTCGTCGACGTCTCGTCGCTGTCCCGCGTCGGGTCGAACGGCACGATCGGCGCGGGCGCCAAGCTCATCGACGTCTACCAGGGCCTCGCCCGCAGCGGTCTGACGATCCCCGGCGGCTCCTGCCCCACCGTCGGCGTCTCCGGCCTCACCCTCGGCGGCGGCCACGGCGTCGCCTCCCGCGCGTACGGCCTGACCTGCGACAGCCTGACCGCGGCGACCCTCGTCACCGCCGACGGCAAGACCCTCACCGTGGACGCCAAGAACCACCCGGACCTCTTCTGGGCGCTGCGCGGCGCGGGCAACGCCAACTTCGGCGTGGTCACCGAGCTGACGTTCCGCACCCGCCCGGTCCCGCAGACCGTCACCGCGTACATGTCGTGGCCGTGGTCACGCGCCCGGTCCGTCGTCTCGGCCTGGCAGGAGTGGGGCCCGGACCAGCCCGACGAGATCTGGTCCTCCGCGCATCTCGCCGCCGGCCCCGGCGGCGGCAACCCGACCGTCTCGGTCGCCGCGTTCAGCCTCGGCACGTACAGCGATCTGCAGAACGCCGTCGACCGCCTCGCCGACCGGATCGGTGCCCCGGCCTCCTCCGTATCGCTGCGCCGCCGCAGCTACCAGGAGTCGATGCTCGTGTACGCGGGCTGCTCGGGCATCACCGACGCCCAGTGCCATTTGCCGGGGACGACGCCCGGCCGCACCACGCAGGGCACGCTCCAGCGCGAGACGTACGCCGCCGCGTCCGACTTCTACGACCGCTCGCTGTCCCCGGCGGGCGTGCGGGCCCTGCTCGACCGGACCGAGGCGTTCACCCGGATTCCGGTGACACAGGCCGGGGGCGGCGGCTCCATCGCGCTCACCGCGCTCGGCGGGGCGATCAACCGGGTGTCCCCGCAGTCGACGGCCTTCGTCCACCGGGGCTCACGCGTGCTCGCGCAGTACATCGGTTCCTGGAGCCCCGGCACGGCGGGCACCGCCCAGCAGGACTGGCTGAAAAACACTCATGCGGCGATGCGTCGGCACGCGTCCGGAGCGGCCTACCAGAACTACACCGACCCGACGCTGACCGACTGGCGCCGGGCCTACTACGGCTCGGCGGCCGACCGCCTCGCCGGTCTGAAGAAGCAGTACGACCCCGACCGTCTCCTCGCCTTCCCGCAGGCGCTCTGAGGACCGCCGAGCCCTGGGCCCCAGACCGACAGGGCCCAAGAGCCGCACCGTAGCCAAGAGTTGTCCAGTAGCCAAAGGCCGCCCCGTGATCCCCGGCGGGCGTGCGACGGCAGCCCTCAGGCGGCGAGGTCCTTCTCTCCGTCGCCGCCACCGCACGTGCCCGGCCGCGGCTCGGGGATTCCGAACGCCCCGGCCGGGCCCCCGGCCGCTGCCACCGGCACGGGCCGGCGCGACCGTACGAGCCACCCGAACCGGTCCGAACGCGAGACCGCCGCCACCAGCGGGGTCAGCAGCATCATCGCCAGCGGGGCGAGGAGCAGGGCGGCCGCGGTGCCGAGCGCGAATCCGCCGATGACGTCGGTCGGGTAGTGGACGCCCATGTAGATCCGGCAGAAGCCCTCCAGGAGGGCGAGCGCGATCGCGGCGATGCCGAACTTCCGGTTGGCCACGAAGATCCCGACGGCCAGGGCCATCGCCATCGTGGCGTGGTCGCTCACGAAGGAGAAGTCGTTCTTCCCCGCCACCAGGACATCCAGCCCCTGGTGGTCCTTGAACGGGCGTGGGCGGTGCACGAATCCGCGGATCGGGATGTTGATCAGGAGCGCGATCCCGGCGGCGAGCGGTGCCCAGACGAGCCCGGAGACCGCGGCCACCGAGTCGTCGGCCGTGCCGCGCCGGCGCACGCTCCACCAGCACCACAGGACCACGAGGACCATGCCGAGCATGATTCCGTACTCACCGACGAACTCCATGACCCGGTCGAACCAGGTGGGAGCGGACTTCGCGAGTCCGTTGATGTCGTAGAGCAGGCTGACGTCGGGGTTCGACCCATCCAGTGCGAGTCCAGCCATCTGCTGCGGCCCCTTGCCTTGTCTGCTGCCGCGGGCACACCCGTGTGCACCGCTTTGACGAACCCCCGTGTCGGTTCGATCACTGCGTGATTCAGCGCTTCACGAACCGGTGCGCAGTCGCTCCGGTCCACCCAGGGAACGACGTCCCCCGCGCCCGCGTTCCGCTCTCCACCGAATGATCACCATGACGTTATCGAAGAGAGACTCGTCGTCGCAGCTCAGGGCCCAGGCTTCACAGAGAGTTCCGGCCACCGCCGCCGCCGCGTCATGCCTCCGGCCGGGCCGTCGGAAGAGCCGCGGCACCGTCCTTGGTCACGCGCGTCGCGCCGAAGTAGTCGGGCGCGTCGATCTTGTCGAACCGGATCACGGCCCCGGTGTACGGAGCGTTGATCATGTACCCGCCGCCGACGTAGATCCCCACGTGATGGATGGCCCGCGAGTTGCCCAGGTCGTTCGAGAAGAACACCAGGTCGCCCGGGAGCAGCTCGTCCCGCGAGGGGTGCGGCCCGGCGTTGTACTGATCGTTCGCCACCCGGGGCAGTTCGATGTCCACGGTCCGGTACGCGGCCTGGGTCAGCCCCGAGCAGTCGAAGCGCCCGTTCTGCTCGGGCGTGCCGTTCCCGCCCCAGAGGTACGGCGTACCGAGCTTCTTCTGCGCGAAGTAGATCGCCCCGGCCGCCTGCTGCGAGGGCTGCACGCGCCCGACGGGCCTGGCGAAGCTCTTCTCCAGGGACCGGATGATGGTGACGTAGTTCTGGGTCTCTGAAATGTCCGGAATCCCACCGGCCCGGATCACCCGGTACGCGCCGGCGTTGTACGCGGCCAGCATGTTGTCCGTCTGATCCCCCGGCACCTTCTTCACGTACCCGGCCAGTTCGCAGTCGTACGAGGCGGCGGACGGGATCGCGTCGGCCGGATCCCATACGTCCCGGTCGCCGTCCTTGTCCCCGTCGATCCCGTGGCCGGCCCAGGTGCCGGGGATGAACTGGGCGATGCCCTGCGCGGCGGCGGGACTCTCGGCCCGGGGGTTCCAGCCGCTCTCCTGGTAGAGCTGGGCGGCGAGCAGGGCCGGGTTGATGGCGGGGCAGAGATTGCCCCACTTCTGCACCAGCGGCTGGTACTTCGCGGGCACGGCCCCCTTGGCCAGCGCGACGGCTCCGCCGCCACCGGAACCGCCCAGTCCGGCGGCGGCGGAGTACGTACCGACGACGAGCAGCGCCACGAAGCACATGGCCATGCCGACACCGATGCCACCGACCACCCAGAATTTCCGCACCCCTCAACCATCCCCCATCGAGGACGCGTTCATGGGCGTTTTCGACGGTGTGTACGAGTCTTCCGGGTCACCGGGGGGTGCCGACCCGGCATTTCCGGCGCACCGGGCGCCCGGCCCGGCGCACCGGACGCACCGGATGCGCGGGCCGGATGCGCGGGATGCGCGGGCCGGATGCGCGGGATGCGCGGGCCGGATCGCCGGGACAGCGCTCAGCGACCGTCAGGATGCTCCGGCGGACCAGAAGTCGGAGCGCACGTTGGGGCTGGGGAGCGGGTAGACGCCCTTGTACGCCGGTCCGTTCGGCTCGGACGCGGAGTCGGCGACCTTCGACTCCTTCACGCAGGGGGTGTCCGCCTCGAAGAAGACCTGCCCCTTGGCACGCACGCTCACGCTGATGCCGAAGCCGTCCTTCGTCACCGCGTAGACCGCCGGGAACTCCGTGTCCTTGTTCTTCGCCTTGATGCGGTAGTCGCTCGTCCGCCAGAACTCCTCGACCTGGTCCAGGAAGTCCTGCCTGCGGTCCGCGGACACGATCGTCATGACGGTGCGCCTGCGCGTCACGTCACAACTGCCCTTGGTCGTCGGACCGTGCGCCCACTGCACCTCGGGGTCGATCTTCTTCAGTACGTCGTCGAGCATGCCGTCGGACCGCTCGGCGGCCTCCTGCATGTTCATGGTGTTCCCCTTGGTGCCTTCGGAGCCCGCGCTTCTGGTGGTCGTGGTGTTCGCGTCGGCCCCCGGGTGCGCCTTCTCGCTGCCGCAGGCGGACAACGCGAAGCCGACAGCCAGAGCCACCGCGACGATCTGGAACCTGCGGCTCATCGGTACTCCTCAATCTTGAGCCGGTCGGAGTGCCCCGACACGATAAGAGCGATGCTGTCGGCGGACACGGCGTCCCGGGACGGAGTGAAGTAGTTGGAGTGCGAGTCGAAGCTCATGGGCTTGCCCGGATCGACCGGGAAGCGCCTCGCCCCGAACGCCGCGCTCGCCGGGTCCTTGCCGAACCAGAGGTCGTCGTCGCCCGGGTCCGCGAGGTCCCCCGCAGCATAAGCACCGGCCGGACCGCCCAGGAACATCCCGATCGCGCCCACGACAACCTGCGTCTTGGACGGGAGCTTGGTCACCGGGTCGTTGGCCGCGGCGCCGACGAAGACGTGCCCGGCGCCGACCCCGAGGTCCACGGCCCGGTCCACGCCCACCCCGGGGCTGCCGACCAGGATGATGTCGTCCACCCCCGGAATCCCGCCGAGCCGCTGGGTCGCGGCACCGACGGCGCGCGAGCCGTAGGAGTGCCCGATGGCCGTGATGTGCGGGTCCTTGTTCTGGTTGGTCGCGACGATACCGCCCATGAAGTCGTTGTACGCCGCGCCGCCCTTCTCCGCCCGCGCGGTGCCGGCCACCGCCAGGCTGCTCAGCCCGTCCGGCGTCTGCGGTGCGTCGTACCCGAGCCAGATGATCGCCGCGCTGGAGGGGTCGTACCCCTGGGCGCCGATCGCCGTGTCACGGGCCCGCTTGAGGCCGCTCTTCGCGAACTCCTCGTCGAGGGCGGTGTTCAGCCCCGGCACATAGGCCGACACGTTCTTCGAGGTGTCGGGGTTCCCGTAGGAGACGATCGCCCGTCCGTTGCCCTCGTCGCCGATGCCGATGAGGTACATCGGGGGCTGGCTGCCCTCCTTCAGCTGCCGGTCGATCTCCCGCAGCCCGGCCAGCTGTTCTTTCGACGTCTTGTCGGTCTGGCCCTCCAGCTTCGAGATCAGATTCGGCAGGTTGCGGCGGTTGGCCGTGTCGCGGTCCGCCACCGGAATCCCGTCGAGACTGCCGATCTGGTCCGGGGAGAGCTCCAGGTACTGATCGCGCTGCTGCTGCGTCAGCCCGTTCCACCACGCCTTGCGGCCTGCCGGGCTGGAACCGTGCGGGATGCGGTCGTTGAGGTACTTCCGCTCCCCGTCCCGTACCGCGGACTCGACGCGCGTTCCGGACCCGGGCAGCCCGGTGAGCGCGCTGCCGCCTCCGCCGGAACCCTGAGCCACGTCCCAGGCGGCCTGCACGTACTTGCCCTTGCCCCACTTGTCGCCGGCCTTGTTCGCGGCCTGCGCGTACTGGTCGACGACACCCTTGGCGGCGTCGGCGGGGTGCGCGATCGTGTCGATGGCCCCGGTGACGTCGCCCAGCAGGCCGTCGTCACCGACGACTCCGGTGAGGAAGCCGCCCTTCGATTCGTCGGTGGAACCGGGGACCGGGTTTTGTCTACCCGCGTTGACCTCTGTAGAAGAACCGCCGTTTCCATCCGAACCACCAGCGCCGCCGGCACCGCCGGAACCACCAGCGCCACCGGCGCCGCCCGAGGCATCGGCCCCACCGGAACCGTTGCCCCCGGAGCCGTTGCCCCCGGAGCCGTTGCCCCCGGAGCCACTGCCCCCGGTCGCGTCCGACCCGCCGGAGCCCGTTCCACCGGTCACGGTCGCGCCTTCGGACCCGGCACCGCCGCCGCTGCCGTTCCCGCCCCCGCCGCCGTTCCCGTTGCTGCCGCCGCCGGCGATGGCACCGGGGGGCGGGCAGGCACTTCCGGTCAGCTGGCAGATGGCGTTGCGTAGTTGGCCGGACACCTGCCCGCCGATTCCCGTGGCCACCAGCCCGCCGATGAGGGCCACGACCACGAGGATCATGCCCAGGTACTCCATCGCGGTCTGCCCGTTGTCCCGACGCGTCTTGAGCATCCGTCGTACGACGCTGAACGGCTGGTGCTCGACGCGCTGTTCGGGCGCGAGCCTGAACCATGCGCGGGAGCTGGACCGGAACAGCAGGACGAGAATGACGACGGGCAGCACCAGTTGCGTCACGCCCCGGCCGTTCTCCGCGTCGTTCAGCGTCGCCAGCGCGCCGAGCAGAAGCCAGGCGCTCACGGCCAGCAGCCCGCGCCGGATCCAGACGCCACCGGTCCGCAGGAACAACGACAACACGAACCCGGCGATGCCGGGCAGCGACGCGTACAGCACCATGCCCAGCAGCCGGCCGTCCACCGCATCGACGGACGAGGCCACGACCAGTGCGTCGAACGCGCCCACGACCGTGAGGACGAAGAGCAATCGGACGAGAATCAGTACCGCCTGCAAGGGGCGTGACAGTGGCTGCCTGCCCGGAGGGACCTCGGCGGTGCTCACGTCAGCACCACCCGGTACCGCTAGTTCTCGTATGCCAGACACGGCGAGTCTCCCCAGCTTTGTGAGTGGGCGCAGCGACAGTTCCCCCCCCGGTATCCGTATGCGACCACAGCAGCGAAGACCCGGCATGGGCCCCAGGACCCAATGCCGGGCTCAACGTCGAACCCACGGCCCATCCCGTACTGTTACCGACCGGTCCGTTACGGGTCATTGGGGACAGCATTGATGGAGCGTCAGGGCGCCCCGGCTGACCAGAAGTCGGAGTGGACGTCGGGGGCGGGCACGGGCTCATCCACATGCCCTTCCTCGCCGGGCGCCGGGGCCGGCGGCGCAACCGGGGATTCATCGACGCAGGGCGTCGCCACTTCGAAGAACGCCTGACCTCTCCCTCCGATGAGAAGCCGCACCCGAAACCCGTCGGGTGTCTCGAAGTAGGTCGCAGGACTTTCCGAGTTGGCGTTCACCCCGAGCCGGTGGTAGCCGGAGCCCTGCCACGCTCTCTCCACGACTCCGAGGAAACTGCCTCTGCGGGCTGCGGAGATCACGGTCACTACGGCTCGTCGCCGGGATACGTCGCAGCTCCCTTCCGTGGATTCTCCGTGCACCCAACGAACTTCCGGCTTGATTCGGGAAAAAGTGCTGTCGAGAATCTCGTCAGCCCTGTCCGCTGCCTCTTGCATGTTCATATCTGTGCCACCTCCACCGTTCTCGACACCAGACGGACCGCCCCCGGCGCCACAACCTGCGAGGAGGAGCAGCACTGAAACCAGCAGAGCCATGCGTGGGTTCACCTGGGACTCTCCTGCTGAATTTCGGAAGACTTCCCCGAAACGATGCGTGCAATGTTGTCCGCCGACATCTGGTCCTTGGAAGGATCGAAGTAGTTGGAGTGGGCTTCCGCCACGTCGTGTCCCCGTTCGAAGATTCGCGGCCCATCGCTCACCGCGAATCGATTCGCACCGAAGTCCCGGTGCGCAGGATCCGTTCCGAACCAGGCTTCGCTCTTGTCGGTCTGCGCGTGCTGCGCCGAGTAACCGGCAAAGCCGCCCGCAACACCACCCGCTGCTCCACCGATCGCAGCGCCCATCGGCCCAGCGCCTGCCCCCAGCACAAATCCGGTCGATGCCCCGCCAACGACACCGGTCCCGATTCCGCTCGCTTCCTCGCTGTTGGGCAGCTTGGTGACCGGATCGTTCTCCGCAGCCCCCACAAACACGTGCTCCCTGCCGACGCCCAGCTCTTCCGCGGATCGCGCACCGGTCCCCGGGCTGCCCACCAGAACGACTTCGTCAGCGCCCGGAATGCCGCCGTCCTCCTGGGCGGCCAGACCGACCGTCAAGGAGCCGTACGAATGCCCGATCGCCGTGACATGCGGATCTCCAACCTGATGCGTTGCCGAAATTCCCGCCATGAACTGGTTGTATGCCGGCGCACCCGCCGATGCCGCACCTTTGCCCGCGACGTCCAAGTTCCCCGTGGGATCACCTACCGAGACTTGCGGTGCGTCATATCCAAGCCAGACGATCGAGGCGGTCGGCGATCCGGGGTTCATCTCATTTGCGCCGATCGCGGTGTCCCTCGCCCGCTTCAAGTCACCTTTTGCAAATTCCTTGTCCAGAGATGTCCCCAGCCCAGGAACATAGGCCGCCACATTCTTCGCCGTATCCGGATTCCCGAAGGAGACGATCGCCCGCCCGTTCCCCTCGTCCCCGATGCCGAGCAGGTACATCGGAGGGCGGCTGCCCGCCCGCAGCTGCCGGTCGATCTCCCGCAGCGCCGTCAGCTGCGTCTGCGACTTCGCGTCGTCCCGCCCCTCCAGCTTCCCCATCAGCAGCTGAAGGTTGTCCCGGTTCGCCGCATCCCGCACCAGCGCCGGAATGCCGTCCAGGTTGCCGATCCGGTCCGGGTACACCGCGAGGTACTCCTCGCGGTGCTCGTCCGTCAGGGCGGACCACCAGGAGTTCCGTTCGGCCGGTGACGCGTCGTACGGGATCGCGTCCTTCAGGTAGCCGCGTGCCGCGTCCCGTACCGCTGCCGCGTCGCCCGCCGCGTCCTGCCACGTCGAGTCCGGGACCCTCAGGCCCTCTTCGGCCTTCAGCCTCCGCAGGATCCCGGCGTACCGCCAGTCGATCTCGGCCGCCGTCCGCACGGCCTTCGCGACCCGGTCCGCGATGTCCTGTGCCTTCGCCACGTTCGGGTTGGGGGCGACCAGGCCCGAAGGCGCGTGCAGGCCGGGCAGCGCGTCCCCGGTCGACGCCGTCCCGCCCGGCAGCGGCCTGCCGTCGATCAGGCCCTCGCCCGCCGCCGGATACGTCACCGAACCGTCCCCGTGCACGGTGAACTTCAGAGCCTGCGCGTCATCCAGCGCCTCCCGCAACGCCCGCTGCTGGGCGCGAAGTTCGTGTGCCAGGCTGTTCAGCGTCGTACGGAGCAGGCCGCACTCCGTGTAGACGTAGCTCAGGTTCCGGCTCATCTGCCGCAGTCGTCCGACCGCCGCCCGCGCCGCCTCACCGCGCTGCGTCTCGCGCAACCCGCTCAGCAGCTGCGTCTCGATCCGGTCCCGGCCCGCGTCGGCGCGGTTGCTCGCCTTCCCCCACCCGTCGGCCGCACCCTCCAGTCCGTCGCACTTCAGGTCCCGTAACTGTGCCCAGGTCAGGGTCATCGCGCCTCGTCCCGACCGGCGGGAGCCACCGAGGCGAAGGCGGACTTCACGGTCTCGTCCGTCTCGCCCTGGATCCGGGCGACGGCCCGCAGTTTCCCGGCCAGCGCCCGGCACTCCCCGCGCGCCGCCTCGAACCTGCGCGTCCACGACTCCCGTACGGCGCCCAGCTCCGCCATCGCGGTCAGTCCACCGGTCCCGGCGAGGAGGCCCTCGTGCGCGGTCTCCAGTTCCGACTTCACCGGGCCGAGGTGCGTACACATCCCTTCCGCGCCACCGGCCGCCCGCAGCCAGGCACCAGCGCTGTGCTTCAGTACGTCCCCAACGTCCCCGCCGCCGCTCGACGGATCGCTCGGCCGCTTCCGGCCCTCCGGCTGTCCCACCACTGCCACTGCGCCCACCCGTTTCTTGATCGCGGAGCGGCACTGTGCCAAATCCGGCGGGGGCGACACGCCACGCGCCCGACCGCCGACGGGCGTCGCGGCCCGTGGTTACCGGCCCTCCCGACGCGACGCCCCCGGAGCGGATCACCCGAACGGTGGACGGGCACCCGCCCTACCGGCTGCCGCCGCCCCCGCCGTACGTCCTCGGGTCCGACGTGGCGAGGCGCCGGAGCGCGGCGGCGGCCAGGTCCTCGGGAGCGGTTCCGTCCGCCGGGATGTGCCACATGACGTACTGCCAGGGGACTTCCTCGCCGACCTCTCCATCCCCTCCGTTCTCTCCGTTCTTTCCGTCCCTTCCGTTCTCCCCGGCGGCGGGTCTCGCACGGCATCTGAGGGAGACGGCGACGATGTCCCGGTTCCTGAAGTCGGTGCCGATCCAGTACGGCTCCGCGTCCCAGCGGGTGAGCAGATCCGGCCGGTCACGCACGCCCGCCGCGATGAGCCGGGCTGCCCTGCGGGCCGGCCACGTCCACGAGTGGTCGTTCTCGGCACGCGCGATCTCCGCGTCGTACGCGGCGGCCTCGAAGCGGTACTCGGGAAGCTCGCGCGCGGGCAGCGGGGAGAGAGGCGGGGCCGGGCGGCGCCAGTCGGACCAGACGACGTGGTCCCCGTCCCGGCGGATGGTGACGTGCAGTGCGCCGCAGCAGCCCTCGGTGCAGTACGCCTCCGCGAGCTGGACTTCCCGCGGTTCGCCGGTGGCCCGCAGGCGGCCGCTGTCCAGCAGGTACTCCGGGCTGTGCGCGGGGCCCCGGCCGAAGGCCGCCGGTACCAGGGGGAGCCCGTCGATCAGGATGCGCGTCTCGACGACGTACGGATCCACGGGGTCGAGGACGGTGGCCTCGATCCGCAATCGGCCCGCCGAAGCCGCGCGCTCGGCATCGCGGCCGAACAGCCGGAGGGCCGTGCTCCGGGCCCACTCCACCCGCCCCTGTCCATCGGAGCCGGAGCCGGCTCCCGAGCCGAAGCCGGAGCCGAAGCCGGAGTCAGAGTCAGAGTCGGAGTCGGCTCCCGAGCCGGAGCCGGAGTCCTCCGCGGGCTCGCCGTCCGGGAGCGCCCGGCAGGCCGACCGGCTCAGCACGGACTCCAGTCCGTCCAGCAGCGCCTCGCGTCGGCCCCTCTCCCACTCCAGCAGGCGGCTCGGGCCGCTGTGCAGTTCGAGCGCGACGGACAGCAGGGTCGCGTAATGGTCGAGGGTGGGCGGCAGTTCGGCAGCACGCACGACGAACGCCTCGAAGAGGCCGACGGCCACCGGACAGGCGAGGATCTCGGCCCGGTCGTCGTTCACGCTCGACATCCGTCGCAGCAGCCGTCCCGCCCCGGCCACCAGCCCCGCGTCCCGGGCGTCGTGCTCCCGCAGGAGGTCGGCGAGCCGGACGGCCTCGGCGACTCTGCGAGCGGTCTCGGGCCGCACAGCGCCCGCCTTCCGAAGCACGGCGTCCAGTCGGCTGCGGGCGGAGGGATCATCGCCGACGGAGAGATCGTCGACGGCGGCGAGGGCGTCGACCAGGGCGCGCAGCTCCGGACCACTGGCGTAGTGGCCCAGCCATACGAGAGCCGCAGTCGGGCGGTCGATGGCGTCGAGGGCACGTACGGCGTGGCCGGCGAGGTCCTTGAGCTGCCCGAGGGTCCTGAGGTACGGGACGTCCTCAGGTTCACCGAGGCGGGTCAGGAGGGCGAGGCCGACGCAGACCGCCATGACACCTGTTCCCGTACGTGTCAGACACCGGCCGAGCGCACGCGCCCAGCCCTCGTCCTCCAACGGCAACTCGGCGACCACGAACTGGACATGCCCTTCCCGGACGCTCAGGTCGGCGAGGCGCAGATGAATCCGGTGGGCGGCTCGATCCGTGTCCGCCCCGGTCCAAGCCGTGCCCGGTACGGCCATCAGAGGGGCCAGCGCCTCCGTCAGGGCCGCGCAGGCCGCTTTCCAGGGAGCTCTGGTCCGGCGGCTGCGGCGCCCCGGTGGGGCCGGCAGGGCGTATCCCCCTTCGGGGAGCCTGCCGCCGGGCTCCGCTCGATGAAGGCGCAGCGCGTAGGCGTACAGCGAGAGCGCAGGCGCGGAGGGAACGGAGGTGGGGGAGGCGGTGGGAGTGGACGCGGGAGTGAGCGCGGCGCGCTCTTCCGGGGCGTTCAACGGGCGGGGTGGTTCTCGATTCCATGAGTCATGCGCGGAGTCTTACAGACCCCCCGTCCACGCACCACCAGATTTCCCTGTACGCCACTTCGGGGACGTCAGCCGGACGTCAGTGAGGCGTCAGCGGAACGTGAGCGACCCACAGGATGCTTATGTTGTCAAGAGGTCAGAGAGAGCGGTTCGCCGCAGGATCCGGGCCTTGCCTCACGCTCATCCTGGGAGATTTCCATGCGTACGTTCCGCAGCCGCAAGCACACCGCCACCCTCGGCGCCGTCACCGCGGTCCTGGCCCTCGCGCTCACCGCCTGCAGCGGGGACGAGACCGGCACGAAGTCCGCCGGGCCGGCCGACGACAAGGCTACGGTCGCCGCCTCCCAGCCCGCCGCCGACGCGACGACCACGGACAACAAGAAGACCGGCGATGCCGCGCAGAACACCGGCGCCACGAAGACGGGCACCTCGAAGACCGGTACCTCCGGCGGCAGCAGCGCGACGGGCGGCAACACCAGCGACAGCTATGCCTACAAGCACCCGTGCAAGAGCTCGGACCTGTCGGTGCGCGTGTACCCCCGTGAGGGTTCGACCACCCAGCAGGTGATCGAGGTCAACAACACCGGCGCGAACTCCTGCGGCCTGAGCTACTTCCCGCGGGTCAGCCTGGGCGCCTCGAAGGCCTCGGACCACAGCAGCGACATCACGCCGGCGGTTCCCGGCGGCCTGGGCGGCGCACCCGCGTACCCGGTCAAGCCCAAGACGGCCGCCATCGCGGTGATCGACCTCAACCCGGGCGGCAAGAACGGCGTGACCTGGGTCAACGAGATGAACGTGCTGCCCGACGGTGACCACATGCCCAACGCGGACACGCAGAACTTCGAGCTCGGCCCGGACGTCAAGGTGGGCGACGCGAAGCTGGGCCTGTACCGGAGCACTGTCGCCGACGCGGTGAGCTCCATGCAGCAGGCGGGCAACTGACCTGCTGAACCAGGGCGTACGACGAGCTCCGCGGGACACAGCTCCTCCCCCACGTCGCACGCGCCGTCCGCACCACCCGCACTGTCCGCACCGCAGGCACCATCACTTACACCGCAGACACCTCAGAGGGCCCGGATCGCCTTGGATCCGGGCCCTCTGCGCGGCGTTCCCGGCGCCTCTGCCCCGCGCTCGCATCGTCTCTCCATTGCTCGGGGCGTCCGCCGGCTCCGACGGCTTCAGCGGCTTCAGCGGCTTCGGCGCACTAGCCGATCCGCTCAACGGATACGCGAAATCGAGCCAGTTCGCCAAAGCGGGCGAAGTCGCGTTCCACGGTGAATAACCCTTTCCTCAAACCGAGTTGAAAAGCTGAGCCCGGCGCCCCAGGACTCTCCGGCCTTCGCGAGAAACCGAAGCTGGGCGCCCGGCGCGAGCTCCGCCGACGCCCGTTCCCGAGCCGGATCCGCAGCACGGCGGACGGTCCGGTGGTGACCCGACGCCGGTTCGGAGGCAGTCCGAAAACGACCAGAATCCGGGCCGGAACGGCTGACCTGGATGGGTAACGTTCGGCCGGAGTGGGAGTCACCGACACGGGGGCGAGGTGGGTGCACTGAGCGGGATCGTGGTCTATCTGCCGCGGAGGAGCGACGACGCGGGAGGGGTGGCTTCCGGCGACCCGGTGACGTTGCGGCTCGGCCCGGGAGAAGTGGCGCGCTTCGGGCGGGGCTCCGCGACGACCCCGGTCGAACTGCGCCTCGACGACGAGGCGATCTCCCGGCTGGCCGGTGAGATCCGGGTGACGGACGACCACTGGCAGCTGAGCAACCACAGCACGACCCAGAGCTACCTGGTGGAGAACCCGGAGGGCGCGGGCGAGTATCTGCGGGTCCCGCCCCGGCGGGCCGGCGCCCCCATCCCCTTCGAGTTCTCCCGGGTGGTGCTGCCCACCCGCCGCGACACCAGCGTCTCCTTCCAGGTGTTCGCGCCCGACCACGTCTATCTGGACCCCTGTCCGGGCCCCGACGGCGCGGCAGGCCAGTGGGGCAGTCGCACCGTCATGGCGTACTCGCTGGACGAGACGGCCCTCTACTTCCTGATCCTCGTCGCACTCTGCGAACCCCGGCTGCGCGACGAGTCCCCGGTCGCGGTGCCGACCACCCCGCAGATCGTCGAGCGGCTCAAGGGGCACGCCTCGTGCGGCCGGCTGAAGGCGCGGGCGGTCAGCTCGCACATCGACTACCTCGCCGAGGAGAAGATGCGGATAAGCGCCCCGGCCGAACAGGGATCCGGAGGGGCGCGCCGCAACGGAAAGCGGGAAGCCCTCGTCGGGATCGCCCTGCGGTTCGGGCTCGTACGGGAAGAGCATCTGGCGCTGCTGCCGCCCCGGACCACCACGCGCAACCGGGGGCGGGAGACGGGCAGTTGAGCGGCAGGCCCGCCGAGGGCGACGGCCCCCGGGCGGGAAGTGACCGTACGGAGCTGCTCCCGCGCGGCTACCGGGTCGGTGGCTGGGAGGTCACCGAGCCGATCGCGTCCGGCGGCTGGGCAACGGTGTACGCGGGCCGCCCGGTCGACAACTCGCCCCAGCGACCGGAGTCGGAGCGGAGACCGGGGCAGGAACCGGGGCAGGGACCGCGACCGGGATCGGGACCGCGACCGGAACCGGAACCGGGGCAGGGACCGGTATCGGGACCGGCGGAGGTCGCGCTCAAGTTCCTGCCGACCGCGGGGCTCGCACCGCGCCAGGCCCGCAAGGTCGCGGAGACCGCCCGCCGGGAGGTCGAGCTCGGTCACCGGGCCGGCCATCCGAGGCTGATCCGCCTGCTGGACTCCGTCGTGATCAGCGACCCTGACCGGGCGTTCCTGGACGGTGCGATCGTGCTGGTGATGGAGCGGGCCGAGCGCAGTCTGCGGGACCTGTTCGACGCCGGGGTCGCGGAGGCGGACATCGCCCCGCTGTTCGCCCAGATCTGCGAAGGCCTGGCCCATCTGCATCGCAGCGGCTGGGTGCACGGCGACCTCAAACCGGAGAACATCCTGCTGATGGCCGACGGCGCGCTCAAGCTGTCGGACTTCGGGCTCGCCACCGAACTGACCGGCACCCACGGCACCCACGGGTACGCACCTCCGATGGGCACCCTGGACTACCTCCCGCCCGAGCGCTGGCAGGCCCCGCTCGGCGAGCACGGCGTCGAGGTCCGGCCCAGTGCCGACATCTGGGCCCTGGGCATCATGGTCCACGAGGTGTTCACTTCCGGTGCCTCGCCGTTCCCCGGCGCGACGCCGGTGGCGCGCGGCGCGGCGGTGCAGGAGTACGCCGACGGGCGCGCACCACTGCGGCTCGACAGTGCGCTGCCGCCGTTCTGGCGCGCCCTGGCCGCCGACTGCCTGGCCCCGACCCACGCCGACCGCGCCGAGCACAGCGCCGAGAGCCTCCTTGCACGCATCACCGTCCGGTCGACGGCGCCCCGCCCCGCACGCCGCCGATGGAGGTCCCGCGCCGCCCTGGTGACCGTGGCCGTGTGCTCGGTAGCCGCCACGCTCTGGTCGCACACCGTCGGCGACGGCGCTCCCGACGCGAAGAGTGAACCACCGGCCCGGCTACGGGTGTTCAACGCCGACGACGGGTGCAGGGAACGCACGGACCGGAACCCGCAGTGCAGCCTCGGCCTGGCCGTCGATCCTCTTCAGCCGTACACCGTCGACAACGTTGTACCGGTACGGGTATGGCACGGCGACATCCTCGCCGTCGACTGCCGCCTCCCCCATGGGATCCCCATCATCGACGAGTCGGACGCCAGCTCCACGGAGTGGTACCACGTCCGCCTGCCGGCCGGCTCCGCGACCTCTTCCGTCTCCACCGGCTCGACCGCCTCAGCCGTCACCTCCGCCTGGCTGCCGGCCGTGCGTACGGCGGACCACCCCCAGGTCCCCGACTGCCCGCGCCCCACGGGCACACCCGTACCCACGCACGTACCCACCTCCGTACCCGCGTCCGTACCCGCGTCCGTGCCTGTTCGCTGAGTTTCGGCGTCCGCGTCGCGGGCTGTCACTCCGGATCGTTCCGGATGTCCGGCCCGGCACCCCGCCACTACGTTGCGGTCCGTCGCCAACTCGCCCGAGAACCGACGGACGGAAGAGGAAACAGCCCATGCGTGGCACGCGCTCGCTCCTGCTCGGCGGGGTCCTGGCCCTCGCCTCCCTGGCCGCGCCGTCCGGCGCCCTGGCCGCCGAGAACGGCTCGACGTCCCCCGCGCGGGCCGACGACGCCATCCAGAGCTTCCGCAACCAGGCCACGGGCCGTTGCATGGACGACACCGACAACGGATTCCGCACGTGGAGCTGCAACGGAAGCAACCCGCAGCTGTGGACCGTACACACCTGGGACGACGGAACACGCCAGCTGCGCAACATCAACACGGGCCGCTGCATCGAGGACACCGACAACGGGTTCCGCACCGTCGGCACGTGCAGCTCCAGCCCGGAGCAGAGCTGGTGGGTCAAGGTCTGGGCCGACGGCACCGTCCGCTTCCAGAACCAGGCCACCCTGCGGTGCATCGACGACAGCTCCCTGGGCTTCCGCACCTGGGCGTGCAACGACACCCCGTACCAGAGCTGGTCCTGACGCCCGGGACTCCGCGAGCCCCCGAACTCCCTTTCTCCTCCCGGCTTTTCCGACACGAAGGAGCAGGCACGTGCGTGGCTCTACCGAACGACGCGCGATATGGAAGTCAGCAGTCCTGCTGGTCGTAGTGGCCGCCGCGACCGGCCTCGGCAACCCGGCATTCGCCCGGAGCGCGAGTGACGTGCCGGGCCCCCTCGGGCACGCCGCCCCGGCCACGCTGTACTGCGACATCCCGGCGGACCGGGACATCGCCGTGACCCGCAAGGTGTACGAGGTCGGGCAGCGCCGAGGCGTGTCCGACAAGGTGATGCTCGCCGGCTTCGAGACGGGCTGGGTCGAGTCCCGGATGAACAACCTGGCGTGCGGGGACCGGGATTCGCTCGGTGTCTTCCAGCAGCGGCCCTCGATGGGCTGGTGCGAACCCGCCCAGTGCCTCGACGTCGACTACGCGGCGAACAAGTTCTTCGAAGTGGCCCAGCAGATGGAGCCCGACTGGGACACCGCGGGCGAGCTGGCCCAGGCCGTGCAGCGCTCCGCGTACCCGGAGCGCTACCCGCAGGCGGAGGGCACCGCCCGCGATCTGATGGCCGAGGCGTTCCAGCCGTACGGCACGATCGGCGCGAAGTACGCCGGCCTGGGCGGCCACGACGGGCCGCTCGGCTGGCCGGTCCGCGCCGAGGAGGACTCCTCGCTCGGGGGACGGTTCCAGCTCTTCCAGAACGGGATCGTCATCTGGCACCCCGACGAGGCCCACGCCATCTACGGCGACATCCTGACGAAGTTCTGGGCCACCGACGCCGAACGCCGCTGGGGCTTCCCCACCACCGACGAAGCCGACGCCGCACAAGCACCCGACGGCACCAAGGGCCGCTACCAGTTCTTCGAACGAGGACTCTTCCTCTGGTCCCCCCGGACCGGCGCCCACACCGTCCACGGCGCCATCTACGACGCCTTCCACGCCGCCGGACACGAAAGCACACTCGGCTACCCCCTCACCGACGAAACCGACGAAGCAGGCGGCGGCAAAGCACAGAAATTCCAGAAGGCCACCATCCACTGGACCGCCGAAAAAGGCACCTGGATCACCGACAACTGACGGGGAGGCAGCCATGAGTTCACTGAATCTTCGACCGGCTCTTCGGCGTGCGCTCGGGGCGGTGACGCTGGTCATGGCGGCCCTCGCGGTCATGTTCACCACGGCACCGGCGGCGACCGCGTCGGAGCCGGGCGGGCCGATCGGGCGCGGCGAGGCGATGGACCGCGCGTGGTCGTGGATCGCCGAGCAGGTGCCGTACAGCCAGAGCGGGTGCCACCAGAACCAGTTCGGCTGCTATCGGCCGGACTGTTCGGGCTACGTGTCGATGGCCTGGAACCTCGGTACGTCCCTGACGACCTGGGGACTGTGGGACGTCACCTTCGACATCCCCGCGAACGACCTGCAACCCGGTGACGCCCTGCTGCGCGACTCGGGCGGCACCGACCACGTGGCGCTGTTCCTCCGCTGGGCCGACCCCGCCCACACCCAGCCGGTGGTGCGCGAGGAGTACGACTTCGGGCACGTCGCCGAGGAGCGGGTGTGGGCCGACGGACTCAGGGGCTTCACCCCCCGCCGTTACAACAACCTGGACGACCTGATCCCGTACGGCACCATCGCGGCGAAGTACGACAGCACCGGCGGACCCAACGGCCCGCTGGGCCGGCCGATCACGGGTGAACGCGACTCCTCGCTCGGCGGGCGCTTCCAGCAGTTCCAGAACGGGATCGTCATCTGGCACCCCGACGAGGCCCACGCCATCTACGGCGACATCCTGACGAAGTTCTGGGACACCGACGCCGAACGCCGCTGGGGCTTCCCCACCACCGACGAAGCCGACGCCGCACAAGCACCCGACGGCACCAAGGGCCGCTACCAGTTCTTCGAACGAGGACTCTTCCTCTGGTCCCCCCGGACCGGCGCCCACACCGTCCACGGCGCCATCTACGACGCCTTCCACGCCGCCGGACACGAAAGCACACTCGGCTACCCCCTCACCGACGAAACCGACGAAGCAGGCGGCGGCAAAGCACAGAAATTCCAGAAGGCCACCATCCACTGGACCGCCGAAAAAGGCACCTGGATCACCGACAACTAGACAACTAGGAGATCGCGTTGAGCGAGCAGCACCCCTCCCGCCGGAACGTCCTGAGGACCGCGGGCGGCCTCTCCGCCGCACTGGCACTGGGCGCCGGAAGCGTCCTCGCGACGGCCACGGCGGCAAGCGCGGCCGGTGACGGCTTCGGGCTGCACATCGTGAACCACGACGAGCGCGATCGCCGCATGAAGTACTACCGGTTCCAGACCGGCGCGATCGGCTGGAACCCCGGCGTCAACGTCCTGCTTCCCGACGACTACGACAGCAGCGGCCGCACCTACCCCGTGCTCTACCTCTTCCACGGCGGCGGTCTCACCTCGGACTTCATCGAGTTCGACCGCGCAGGCGTCCGCGACTGGACCGCCGGGAAGCCGATCATCGTCGTGATGCCCGACGGCGGCCACGCCGGCTGGTATTCCAACCCGGTCGGCTCCAACACCGGCGCCCGGAACTGGGAGACCTTCCACATCTCCCAGCTGGTCCCGTGGATCGACGCGAACTTCCGTACGTACGCCGAATACGACGGCCGCGCCGTCGCCGGGTTCTCGATGGGCGGCTTCGGCGCGTTGAAGTACGCCGCGAAGTACTACGGCCACTTCGCCTCGGTGAGCGCACACTCCGGCCCGGCCAGCCTGCGCCGCAACCTCGGCGCGGTCGTGCACTGGGCCAATGTGTCCTCCGCCGCCGCGGATCTGGCGGGTGGCACCGTCTACGGCGCCCCGCTGTGGGACGAGGCCCGGGTCAGCGCCGACAACCCGGTCGAGCGCATCGAGAGCTACCGCAACAAGCGGGTCTTCCTGGTGGCCGGCACCGGTGGCCGGCCCGTGCCCTGGTTCAGCCAGATCACCGAGGACAACGTGCTCCAGGGCCAGCGGGAGTTCCGCGGCCTCCTCGACGGGGCCGGCATCCCGTACGAGGCACACGAGGAGCCCGGCAGCCATGAGTTCCGCGTACCGCTGTTCCTCCGCGACCTCGACGGCATCATCGGACGCCTCCGCAAGGCCTGACACGGACCGCCGCCCTGCCCCGTCGCCCCGCATCCCATCCACACGGAGGACCGAACATGCCCAACCCCTCGCAGCCGCCACACCCCCCGGAGCCCTCGCAGCCCGGCCGCCGTCACGCCACCCGTCGCTCGGCGCTCAAGGCGGGCATGGGTTTCGCCCTGGGTACCGGCCTGCTGGGTGCCGCCCCCGGCATGGCGGCCGCGAGCGACAGATCCGTACCGGCCGACGCCCCCGGCGGCCCGACCGCGCGGCTGCTCCAGACCGGCACCCCGCTGTGCGAGCAGCCGGGCGACTCGGCGAGCGCGCAGGGTCTCGGCTCGGGGGATCTGGCGATCCCGTACTACCGGGAGCACGACAACACCTGGGGCTACGTGTTCGGCGACGCGTTCGGCGGGATCGCCCAGGCCGACCCCTACCTGGGTTCCCCGGTGATCCTGAACCAGGCGAACTTCGACGCCTCCGGCGCGTCCCCGATCTCGTTCTCCTGGGCGATGCCCACCGGGGGCGCCGCCAACCAGTGCTTCGACTACGCGCACTGGGCGGACAACGGGCACGGCTTCGAGATCTCCCGCATCCCCAACGACTGCATCGAATTCGGGGGCCGCACCTACATCCAGTACACGTCCGTGGCCCTGTGGGAGAACATCCCGGCCGGGTACGACGGCTCGCTGATGTCGGGCGTCGCCTACTCGGACGACTACGGCGTGACCTGGCAGGACTACCCGTACCACTGGGCCGGCGACACCCAGGGCTCGAACCAGTCCATGTACGGGATGTGGTCGTTCGCGGGCATCGACCCCGACGGCTGGCTGTACATCTTCTCCAAGCGCTGGAACGGCACCCATGTGAACACCGCCGACGGCGGAGCGATCCAGCTGTTCCGCATCCGGCCGGACGAATTCCGCGCGGGCAACTTCGGCGCGCAGGAGAACTGGGCCTATCTGGACGGCCGTTGGCAGTGGACGAGGGCGGTGGGGCCGTCGATCATGCTGTCCGGGAACAAGATCGGTGAGTTCTCCGTCAAGCGGATCGGCAACACGTACTGCATGAGCTACTTCGACGTGGACGACTACGCGATCTGCACCCGC
This sequence comes from Streptomyces sp. NBC_00012, assembly GCF_045040875.1. Classification (NCBI taxonomy): domain Bacteria; kingdom Bacillati; phylum Actinomycetota; class Actinomycetes; order Kitasatosporales; family Streptomycetaceae; genus Streptomyces; species Streptomyces sp. NBC_00012. Next base: position 4,121,032 of record NZ_CP108309.1, read on the forward strand.
ACCGCGCCCCGCCCGGACGCCGCCTGGACCGCCCCCAAGCCCCAGATCGTCGGCGACGGCCTCCCACCCCACCACTGGGGCAAGCCCCAGCTCCCGTTCCTCTACGGCGGATACATCCACCCAGGGAGCGCGAGCGCGACATCCCTGACCCTGATCGCCTCGCAGTGGCAGTCCGTGAACCACGGGAAGACGCCCTACCGCGTCCTCCAGTACGACGGCATCCAGCCCTGACGCGCAGGACACCGTGCACGTAACGGCCACACCAGCTCGACAGGCACGTCGGGGCGTCATCGAGCACCACGGTGGCGCCCCGAGCCATGTGCCGCCTCCGCCCGCTACGCCTTCGCCGCGCATTCCACCCAGAGCAGCTTCCCGCCCTGCCCCGGCAGCCCGCCGGCACGCACGCTGTACGCGCCCCAGCACTCCGCGCGCAGCGTGACGAGGTACAACCCCCGTCCTCGCTCCGCCAGTTCCTCCGGCGCCTGGGCGCCCCACCGGAACGGGGCGGGGATGTGGGGATCGGTGTCCCACACGCTCATTCGTACGCGGCTGCGCCCGGCGTCGCGCAATCGGAGCGAGTACGGCCCCGAGGAGTACAGGTAGGCGTTGGTGACCAGCTCGCTCGCCAACAGCTCGGCTGTCTCGGTGAGTTCGCGCATGCCGTGCACGCGCAGGACGTTGCGGAGGGTGGCACGGGCGACGCCGGGGGCGCGGGGATCCTGCGGAAGTTGGAGGGTGTACGTCCAGGGCGGGGATACCGTGGCACTGACCATGGAAGTCTCCGTTCACGGAGGGGAGTCGGATGGTGCGCTTCGGATTGCCCGGTGACGAGGCCGCTCCGTCGAGCTGGAGTCCCTTGCCCTGGGTGCTGCCGAGTCGCGGGACCTGATACACCACATCGCCCAGAACCTGTGAAGGGATCCGAGTTGCCGACTCACATGTGGCAGAAGTCCTCGTACTGCGGCGAGGGCGAGTCCTGCATACACGTAGCCATCCCCACCCCCGGTGCGGTCGACCTCACCGAATCCGGCGATCCCACCGGAGCGATACTCCACACCACCCCCGCCGCCTGGTCCGCGCTCGTACGAACCATCAAGGAGGACCGCACCCGTGGCAGAGTGCTGTGATGACCACGGGGACGATTGAGCCTTTCCTGCCACGGCACGCGGCCGCAGCCGACCTCGCTGCCTGGTGTGCGGTGTTCAGCGACGGCTACCGGGATTCGTCCGGAAGCACGGTCTCGCCATCTGCTCTGGCCGAACGGCTCCTGGCCGAGGAGCCGCCAGCGATACGCTGGGCCGCTCGCACCGGTTCCGGCGACGCGGTCAGCGGGGTCGCTCAGCTGCGGCCGCAGCCGCACCAGCCGGGTACTGGATTCCTCCGCCTGTTCGTTGCGCCGTCGGCCCGACGCAACGGCATCGGCTCCGCGCTGCTCCTCGAAGCCGTGCGAGCTGCCGATGAGGCCGGGATGGACCGGCTGCAAAGCACGGCGCTGGCCGGTGCTGGCTCCACCGGAGAGTCCTTCGCTCGCACCGTTCCCGGCCTGCGCGTTGTGCTGAGCCTCGAACTTCAAGAACAACGGCTCGACCAGGAGTGGGTGCTGGCACGCTGCCAGGAATTGGTGGCACGCCGGCCTCCCGCCTACCGGCTGGAGCACTGGATCGGACTGGCGCCCGAGCAGCTGACCACCTCTTTCGGGCGCGTGATGGGCCATGTACTGGATGCCCCGGGCGCCGCGCTCCAGATGCGGTCCCGGACGTGGGACACCACTGCGGTACGCGCATGGGAGGCGACGATGACCGCAGGTGGTGACCAACCGATGGTGAGCGCCGCCGTTCACTCGGCCTCCGGCGAGGTCGTCGCCGCCACAGTGGCCACCGTCCCGGCGAGCGGTGGCCCCGTGGCCGACCAGCACGACACCGCCGTCCTCCCCGAACACCGCCGTCAGGGGCTGGCCCGATGGATCAAGGCTGAACAGGCCATCCGGCTCCACGAGCGCTTCCCCCGAGTCCGCGCCGTCACCTCGACCGTCAACGAGGAGAACCTGCCCGTGACAGCGCTGAACCGATCACTGGGATACCGGCCGATCTCCGGAAGACTGCTGGTGGAAGCACCGGTGGTGGCTGGACATCCAACCCACGAATAGCAGAAGTCGTCCTACCTGCCTGTCTGCGCCCAGGGCAACTCCTGCGTACGCGTAGCCGACCTAGCAGGCACCACCAAGGAGAACCCCACCCGTGACTGACGCCCCCCGCATCCCGACCGACCTGACCTGGGTCCGCGCCGCCCCCGAAAGCTCGGAGCACCCCGGCCCCTGGATCGAGATCGCCTTCGGGCCGAATGAGCTCGTCTACCTCCGCGAGACCGGCGACCCCACCAACATCGTCACGACCACCCGGACGAAATGGGTGGCCTTCACCAAGGGCGTCATGGCGGGCGAGTTCGACCACTTCGCCGAACCCGCCGGTTAGAGCCGGGCCCTCACCGCCGAAGCGGAGATCCGGCCTCTGCCCAAGCACAGGCGAACCGCTCGCGCGCGGGCGGGCGGAAGGCTCCACACACATCAATAGCTGCAAACACCTCTCCCGACGCTGGCAAGGCTGCGATCAGTACGCATCACCAAGTCATGAGTGAGCCAGTGTTGGCCAATTGCCGATTTGCTGATTGCGCTAGCGACGCCCGGATTGATAGGGATGATCAAGCGAACAATCGTTCGCCCCGTCCAGGGCCAGCTGCATGTGTCGTTGGAGCCGGCCATCAGCCGGATTCAGCAGGGCGCAACAAAGAGGGGGCCTCCCCATGGTGGGGTGGGATATCAGGCCGCAGGGTGTGCAGGGGCAGTTGAGGGTGGTCGGTACGCATGCCGACGATCTGGCGAAGGCCCTGACGGCGCTCACGGCGACGGTGTCGGAGGCTGCGCAGGCGGCGGGTACGGCGGTTCCGGGTGCGCAGGCGGTCACCCCTTTGCAGGGCCCGGTGGCTGCGGGGCAGGCTCCGCTGTCGCGTGCGGCGATGGGCCCGGTGGCTGCGGCGCTGGGTGAGTATCTGAAGGAACGCGAAAAGGACTTCCGGTCGATGGCCGAGCGCACCGAGGCCTCGGTTCTGGGTGCGGTGGATGCCACGAACGCGTACTGCCAGGGTGATCTGGAGGCCGCCGAGCACGCCCAGAACGCGGCCAGGGCCGTGCGTCTGGATCTCCTGCGCCACACCGGAAACCGGCGGTGAGCGGTCCCGGGCCGGTGGATCCGGTCGGCATACCCGTCTTCACCGGTGATCTGGCGCTGCTCGACACGAAGGTGACGGCGCTGTCCGGCCATGGCACCGCGATCGCGACGGCTGCTGGTGACGTGCACCGCAGTTTCGGTGGGCTGAGTGCCTTCTACAAGGCCCCCGAAGCCGAGCAACTGTTCGCGACGACCGCACCGGTCGCGGCGACCGGGCTGTCTCTGAGTTCGGACCTGTGCGTCATCGCCGGTGCGCTGGGCACGTACTCGGACGATGCGTTCCCGCTGGTGGAGAGGCTCAAGGAGCTGAAGAGGGACGCCGTCGCCTTCCGGGTGAAGGCCGAAGGCGACGACGAGTGGCGCGAGGACGGCGACCTGGTCGAGGAGAACAACCAACGCCGCAATGAGATAGCCGAGGTCTGGGCCGCCTTCCAGGAGGTGGAACGGGCCTGTCACGCCAAGATCGTCGCCCTGGTTGGCGGCACGGCCCTGAAGACCGGCGACGGCTCCGGCAAGAAGGGCACCTACGGGTACGACGCCGAGGCCCTCAAGCAAGCGAAGAGCCTGCCCTGGGGAGAGGCCGTCGAGGAGTCGACACCCTGGTGGCAGGTGTGGGAGCACGCCTACGACTTCGGCAAAGGCTTCCTCGTCGACGGGGTCTGGGGAACCGTCAAGGGCCTGGGGACCCTGGCCGGTTTCGAGGGCGGGGACGCCGCAAAGGAGGCCTGGACCGGCCTGGCCAAACTCGCCACCGGCCTCTCCCCCGCCGCCCAGCTCGTCCTGCACGCCCTGCCCGGCGACACCCACTCGGCCTGGATACGCGACTCGCAGACCGCGGTGAAGGAGACCGGCAAGGCACTGGTGGCCTGGGACCAGTGGGGCAGCAACCCCTCCCGCGCCGCCGGAGCGGTCACCTTCAACGTCCTGACCACTGTCTTCACTGGCGGTTCCGGCGGCGCAGCAGCAGGCGCGGGCAAAGCCGGCCTAGCAGCCAAGGCCTTCTCCCTCACGAGCAGGACCGCCCGCGCCGTGGACCCCATGACGTACGTCTTCAAGGGCGCGGGCGTCGGACTGACCCGCATCGGCGACGTGATGGCCGGCCTCGGGGGCCTGGGCCGCATCGAACTCCCACCCCTCCCCGACCACGTCATCACCTTCCCCGAAGGCACCCTCCGCCTCCCCGACGGCACCCTCCACCTCCCCGAAGGCACCACCGTCCCCGAAGGCGCGACCACCCTCCCCAACGGCACCATCAAACTCCCCGAAGGCGCCGTAGCACTCCCCGAAGGCACCGTCAGATCACCCTTCGACGAGGGCGCCCCCTACCTCGACCGCAACGGCAACCTCTACAAGGAAGACGGCACCCTCGCCCAACGAGCCGACCAGGCCCGCCAGGAACCCCGCCCCCACGCACAAACCCCCGACCAGGTACGCGAACCCGCCCTGACCGGCGCAACCACCCACACCGCCAACCACACACCCGGCGGCAGCCCTGGCCACGCGCCACCCACCAACCACCTGGACAACACCCCATCAAGCGGCAGATCGAACGGCAACGGCCCCACCGACCACACCGGCACACCAGGCACAGCCCCCACCACCGGCCACCTGGAAGCCCTACGACGGGCAACGGCCCCAGATACCCCAACACCCCACACCCCCGCGGCCCCGGCACCAGCTCCCTTCTCGGCGACGGCCCGACCCCACCACGACGCCAGCCCGTGCCGCGCCCCAGATTCATGCACGACGGGCCCAATCCCTACCGTTCCCGCAAATCACTCGCCCAGGAACAGATCGAGGAAATCCAGGTCTACCGCGCCAACGAAGAGCCGGATTACTTCAAGCGTTACTACGCGAAGGACGGAACACGCATAAGGGTGGAGCGGCTCGACGAGAGCGGATTCGCCCCACCCCAGCTCACCCGCCTGTCGGAAAACGACCCCTGGATCCGCGCCAAGGATGCGCCACAACCCCCAACCCCATACTACTTGGACAAGAAATACATTCCCGTCGGAGAGGACACAGTCAAGAGCGAGTCCAGGCTCAAGAAACTGAACGAGATAGCCAGAAGACGCTTCGAAGCCATCCAATGGGACAACATGATGGAGAAGCTGAAATCGGATGCAGGTAATAATCACACGGCACTGAAGACGGATGAGTCGGCCGAACTCCTAAAAAAGGCAATAGAGGATTACAAAATCGCCCACACCCAAATGGGTGACGCCGCAGAAGCCCTCGGAGAAAGGGCGGCCGAGCTTCACTACATGGCCGATAAGCACCCAGATTTCGATTCGCAACCCCTACTCGGCCCCAAGAACGGCAACGACCAGTTCGACCAGGTCTGGAAACACAAGGACGGCCGAGTCATCGTCGTCGAAGCCAAGAGCAGTCCAGGAACCGAACTCGGAAGAAGAACCCTTCCAAGCGGTAAGCAGGTGTCCCAGGGAAGCCGAGAGTATTTCCTTGATATCATCAGAGTGATGAAGAGGCGAGGTGAAAACGAAGTCGTAGAAGCATTGAATAATGCCCTGAAGTACGAAAAATTGGAGTACGTCGTCGTCAGGGGAAATAAAAACACGGGAACGTACACCGGGTACAACTACCGACGGTTCGACATCAGCAAGGATAGCCTCCCATGACCGCACCCTTTCCCCGACATGACCTGCCAGCCGGGCCCCATGCTGAGCAGTTCGCGAATCGACTGGACGAATACCTGTTCAGGGATATTGATTCCCTTGAGGAGACGACGGAGGCAATCGATTCCACGTTCGACTCCGCCGTCCTGTCCTTGTACGCTCACTGCGTCACCGATCCAAGGGTCGCTGCAGCAGAGACTTGGAAAGCTGCCATCAACGCGATGCAGCTCGGTTCGGCGCTCTTCGCCGTGACCGGCATCGCCGAAGGAACCGTCGAATGCCGGATCAATCGGAAGCTGCGGACTCTCCCGGCGGCCAGAGGGCCGCAGTCGTCCGCCGACGCGGGTAACTGGCTCTCCGCTTTCTGGCTCGCCGTCATCTGCCGTGAGCAGCAGCGAATGACGCAGTTGTGCGAGATCCCGCTGGAGCGGCTGCGGGCCCCGGAAGGGGCGTACGACGAGTACATCTACCACTGGGTCGACACCCTGCAGACGTACTGGCTGCGCCGCCCCGGCCTGGCGGAGAAGCTCACCACCGCTATCGAGATGTCGGACCCCTCGATCGCCCGGATCGCCCCGCTCGACTTGTTGCAGGGGCAGCTCTATCCGCCGATCAACCTCTTCTACCACTTCGTCACCAGGGACACCGAAGGCTTCACCCCCGCCCTGATCGAAACTCTGAAACTGCACCAGGCCTACTGGACCCTGACCGAAGAACGCACCACCGACATCAACGGAAGCATCGCCCTCGGCCCCCTCGCCATCGCCTGCCTCGCATACGACGGAAAATTCCCCATCGGCGTCGAGTCCGACTACCTCCCCAAGCACCTCCTCCAGCACACCTGGCTCGGCGAATTCCCCACCTGAAACCCCCGGCGACGACGCCGTAGTGCTACCGGAAGACACGGTCAGTTCTTCGCCCTGGTCAAGGAATCTGCGTCAATCAGCACAGGAGTAGAAACGCGTTGGTCTCGATCATTCCCCGCCACCCCTCCCCCACGTAGCACGCGGAAGGGAGCATCGCCGTTCTCCAGGAGGGCGCTGGCAGGTGGATCGACGGACTGGAGGCGGACTCCACCGATCTGGGCGAGGCCTTCGACACCTCGCTCATGCTGGCGAAAGGGCACTGCCTGCTGGACCCGCGAGGATCGATCTTCCCCACCTGGGACGCCTGGGTGAACGCAATGCAGATCGGCTCCGCCGTGTTCGCCGCCGTAACCGCGACCGAGGGCCACGTCCAGTGCCGCATCGCGCACACGGACCGCACCCTCCAAGCCACTGGTCCGCAGCAGTACGTCACCCCGGGCGCCTGGCTCATCGCCTTCTACCTCGCCGTGGTGTGCCGGGAACGGGACAGGATCACCGCCCTGTGCCGAGTGCCCCTGTCTCTGCTGCGGAAGAACGGTGCGCACTACGACGAGTTCGAGTACGCCTGGATCGATGCCCTCCAGGCCTACTGGCTCGGCGGTGACGACTCCGGCTCGAAGCTGGTGGCCGCGGTCGACGGCGCGGCCTCGGACACCAACGCCGGCCAGAAGACGGTGGGCAAGCTCCTCTACCCGCCGATGGAGATGTTCCACCGGGTCATCCGCAACGACCACGTCGGCTTCAACCGCGCTCTCGCGCCGCCCTCCAGTGGCACAAGGAGTACTGGACCGATGAGACCCGGGTCGGCCTGATCTCGGGCTTCGTCGCGCTCGCGCCGCTTGCCTGGCCTGCTTCGCCCACGACGCGGGCATCCCCATCGAAGTCGAGTCCGAGTACCTGCCCGCCACCCTTCTGGGACGCAACTGGTGCGGCGAATTCCCCACGTAAGGCCCACATGACCACCGCCGTTCTCCGCCACGCGTTCCGTACGGACAACACGGCCAAGGACATGGCGCACGGCCTCAACGCCCCGCTGCAAGCACGCAAGTTGCCCGGCGGCGTCTGACGGCGACGGCGCCGGGCGGGCCTCACAGCCGAGAGGAGCCGACGTTCGCCCACGCGCGGGCGAACCGTTCGTGAGCGGGCGGCGGGACGGCGGCGGCCGGAGCAGCCGGGGCGGGGCGGGGCGCCTTCGCCGCGGTGAGTTCCTTACGGACGGTGCGGTGGTGGTCGAGGGTCCAGGTGTTCCAGCGGCGTACGGTGCGGTCGGCCGGGCGGCCGAGGGCGTGCAGCTGGAGGTGGAGGGCCGCCGCGTCGAGGCCGCCGCCGAGGGACGCGGCCACCTCGTCCACCAGGTCCGGGACGCTGAAGAGCGGGTTGGCCTCGTACTGGCCCGGCGGGACCGGGGTGGTTGCCGAGCGGTCCGCCAGGGCGCGCAGGGCGGTGAGCTGGTCGGCCCCGGCGTCCGCGAGCCGGTCGAGCAGGGCCCGGGCGCCCTCCGCGGCCGGGTCGCCGACCGGCCGCTCGGTGAACGCCCAGGTGAGAGCGGTGACGGCGGCCCGTATCCCGTCGGCGTCCAACGGGGGTTCCGCCACGTGCTCCAGGCTGCCGGTGAGCAGGGCGGTGGCCCAGGTCGCGGGCAGGTCGTGGTCCTTGGCCAGCGCGGCGGCGTGGCTGCCGTCGTCGGCGTACGGAGTGACCGCGATCCGTTCGGACCACTCGGTGGCCATCCGCTCGGCGGCGGCGGTCATCCCGCCGGGGGCCCAGAGGTCCGCCGGGTCGGCGGGGACGGCGGCGGCGAGCACGGCGCGCCGGCCCTCGGGGCCGAGGTTCATCCGCGCGACCTCGTACTCGTGCACCAGGCCCCGGTCGGCCTTGTACGGCTTGGCGCGGCACAGCTTGAGGTGGACCGCGTAGTCGTCGCTGCCGGCGAACCCGTCGAGGACCAGGGCGGCGATCGCGCGCGGCACCCCCGTACGCCACCGGAACAGGTCCACCGCTTCCTCGGGCACCGGCAACGGGCCGCGTTCGGCGAGCAGGGCCAGGAGGCGGGGCAGCCGCGTGGCGTCGTCGCCCGCGATGGTGCGGGTCTCGCACTCCTGGGCACCGGCGGGCGCCGGGTCGGCGGCCCGCTGGATGAAGGGGGCGAGGTCGCTGCGGACCGGACCGGAGGCCACCGGGGCGCCGGACGAGCGGAGCTCGGCGATCCCGGGCTCCGGGGCGCGGCCGGTGCGCCAGATGGTGCCCGGCTCCGCGAACGGCTGGCGGCTCCACACGCCGAGCAGCGCGGCCAGCGCCCGCCGATGCTCGTCCGGGGTGGCGGCGACGGTGACCCGCCAGGCCACGGCATCGATCCGGCCGGTCAGCACCGCCCATTCGGACGGCGGGGCCGGCAGGGCCAGCACCCGCACCTCGTCGTCGATCTCGCCGCGCAGATACCGGCCGTCGGCGGCGACCGCGGTGAGGAGGGCGGGCTGCGGCTGCGGTGGCCGTTCCTCGTACCCCCGGAACTGGGCCAGCAGGCCGTGCAGGGCCGGGACGAGCCGGGTGTCGGGCTCCGGGTCGGACAGCTCGACGACCGGTCCGGAGCGCATGACGGCCACCCGGTGCGACAGCTCGCGGCGGCGGCGCAGCACGTCGGCGGCGAGCCGCACGGCGCGGGCCACGCCCTGCCGGACCCGGGGGTCGGTCACCCCCGGCAGCGTGCCCTCGCCGCCGGACGACAGCAGCTCGCGCACGGCCGCGTCGGTGACCGCACGCAGTACGCCGGAGGAGGGCTCGTCGCGCGGGGTCAGGAAGTGCCAGAAGGCGGGCGGCGGTACGGGCCCGGCCTGCTCGCCGAGGGTGGCTCGGACCGGCCCGGTGCGGTGGCTGCCGGGGAAGCCCCGGACCTGCCAGAGCAGCGAGTTGTCCTCGGCGGCGTGGCAGCGGACGGTGGTGCTGCCGACCACGACGGCGTCCTCACCGCCGGACGGAAGGCCGAGGATGCCCCACGGGCGACGGCCCCAGGTGGTGGTGCGGTAGGACGCGGTGCGGCCGTCGATGGACTCCAGCTCGAACTCGCGGGGCGAGGGACCGGCGTACGGAGTGCGGTAGTTCACCCGGCAGCCGGTGAGCCGGCCGGCCTGGCCGAGCGGGGACTGCGGGGCGCCGGGCGGCAGTTCGGCGAGGATGCGGTGGTCGGGGAAGGGCCTGGTGCCGTCCGGGAGCGAGCCGGGGGTGTGGAAGGCGGGCAGGGTGCGGTCGGCCGTGGGCTCGCCGGTGGCGGGGTCCAGCCGGGCCCATCCGCCGCCGCGGTCCTCGCTGAACACCTCGGTGCTCCAGAAGTGCTCACCGTCGTACATCTGGTAGTCGCGGGGGCCGATGCCCTTGGTGTCGCCGGGGCGCAGGACGCTCTCGCCGTCGAACCGGCCGCCGCCGTCCGGGGTCTGGAACTGATAGCCGAGGCCGCCCCGGATGCTGCCGCCGTAGGGGCGCATCCCGTAGGACTGTTCCGGTACGAACGTGTCGGCGGGGCTGCCCGACCAGTACGCCGCCGTGTCGGGCGTGTTGCGCTCGCCCGTGCCCGCGCCGGACCAGGCGACGAGGAACTGGCCTCCGACCCAGTGCGCCGTGGGGTGGCGGGCGCCTTCCGGCAGCTCCAGGGTGTGCTCGCCGCGCCGGCCCGCGTGGTCGACGGCGAACGCGCGGGTCTCCCCGTACAGGGTGAGCACCGGCCAGGTGGAGGTGACGTACACCGTCTCGTCCGGCCGGAATTCGGCGAGGGCCTCCTCCAGGGCGGGCCAGCCCAGCTCCTCGGGCAGCCCGGCGCGCAGGGCGCGGGCCAGCGGGCCGGTGAGATCCAGCGCGCCGAGGGCCTCCTCGATGCCGTCCAGAGCGATGGCGGTGGGGCGGTCGAGGAGGTCGTGCAGCTCGTCCACGGCCTCGTCGGCGGCGGCGAGGCCGCCGCCGCGCAGGCTGTCGAGCAGCTTCTCGACCCGGCCGTGCACCTCGGCGGCGATGCCCGGATTGTGCGGGAGCCGGCTGATGGCGCTGCCTCCCCGGGACCGGAGCCCGGCGTGCACCGTGCCTTCGAGCCGGGACCCGAACACGGGGTCGGCGGCGAGGGCCCTGAGGTCGCGCTGCGCTTCCTTGTCCCAGAACTCCAGGGAGACCGTGGCGCCGGGGTCGTGGACGGGGATGCCCTCGGCGAGGCAGACGTCGAGCAGGTCGGCGTCCAGGTGCGGCCACTGGTAGCGGTCCTCGTGCAGCCGGACCGGGGTGCCGTCCTCCTTCAGCAGCGGTGCGAACCGGGCCACCAGGTCGAACAGCTCGGCGGGCATGGCCTGACGGCACACCCCGCCGCCGGAGGGGCGGTGGGAGTACTGGGTGGCGTACCGCCGCAGCCACTCTCCGAGGCCGCCTTCCGGGGTGATCCGGCCGGTCGCGGCGGCGTCGGCGGCCCCGCAGCCGATGAGCAGCCGCAGCCAGGCGGCCGCGTCGTTCTTCGACTCGGGGAACAGGTCGAGCAGCGCGGCGGCCCGGTCGTCGGCCGGCGGGTGAGCGGTGAGCGGACCGAGCGCCGCGTCAAGCAGCCGGTCCGGCACGGCCTTGCCGGGAGCGGACGCGAGCACCTCGCCCAGCACCCGCGCCTCCTCGTCGGCGCCGAGCCCGGCCGCGCGCACGGAATCCCGGACCCGACGGGCCAGATCGGCGGGCAGCTCACCCGGCGAGGGCGCCCAGGTGGTCAGCAACCGCATGAACTCGCGGTGCGCGTCGCCCGGCTCGAACACCTCGGCCAGCCAGGCCGGGGCACCGCTGAGCTCGGTGGCGGGAAGCGCGCCGAACCGGGCGAACAGCTGAAGATTCGCCAGCCGCCAGTCGGGGTCGACGGGCAACCCGTGGGTGCGCTCCGCAGCACGCGCGTTCCCGTACGCACGCGCGGCGGACCGGCGGTGCGTCTCCAGCATCCAGTGCCCGATGGTGTCCCAGAACCAGGGCAGATGGGCGGCCGGCAGGCCCCGGGCCAGGCGCTCCGTCTCGTCCATGAACCGCCCGGGCTTCTCCCAGGCCCGGTACCGGCCACGGCCCGCCCGCTCCAGCACGTCACGGGCGTCGGCCTCGGCACCGGGAACACGGGCGCGCGCCCAGTCGGCGTACGTCTCGGAGATGCGGTGATTGGCCGGGAGCGGGACGGGAGTTCCGGTGCTGCTGGTCATGCGTACGAGTCTGGCAGGCGGCACTGACAACGGCCCCGGCGCCTGCCCCGGGCACCGGGACCACGGGCCTTGTGTAGGGTCCCGCCATGCCTGCCTTCCGCGACTTCAACTTCAAGCTGCTGGTCATCGAGAAACTCATGTACGAGGACGAGACGCTGACCCCGGCGTTCAGCATCGACGAATGCCTGCGCGCGAAGGGGATAGCGGACGCGCAGCTCTACGCGTTCGACAACGATCTCGCCTACACGGTGCTCGACGAGTCCCGTGCCTACTTCGAGGCGCTGGAGATCAGCGAGGAGCTGCTCGCGACGGTGGAGACCCTCCTCATCGACGGCGGGCACCAGGTGTACTACGAGTGCTCCCCGGTGTGGGACGGCGAGGACGACCTGTTCGACGTGGGCTCGCTCGACGACCTCGGCCTCCTGCCGAACCTGCGGCGGATCAGCGGCGCCCGGGACTGCGGGCTGGGCGACCCGTTCAAGGAGGAGATTCTCGCCGCCAGGGGCATCGCCTCCGACTGACGCACCGTCTCAGGGCGGCGTACGCCCTTTCGATGGCATGGCATCAGGTAATCGGACCACGTGTTCGGTCCCCGTGGCGCGGGCATGATCAACGGCATGAACGACGGCATGAACGACGAGCCGGGCCGGATCCTCCGCTGGAACTTCTTCATCGGCGGCCACCTGAGTGCGTCGGTCCCCGTACGCCTCGTCGAGCGCACCGACCGGGGCCAGCTGGTGTGGATGGAGACCGGCACCCCTATGTGGCGTACGGAACTTCCGAACGGGGCGCACCTGCGGGACATCGCGCCGGACGACCGCCCGCCCGGCGGCTACCCGGTGGTCGCCGACCGCTGGCCGATGGGCAGCGCGCTCTTCTACCAGCCGACCGGCGCCGCGCACTCGGTGCTCTGGCTGTTCGGCCGCAGACGGAAGTTCCGGGGCTGGTACGTGAACCTGGAGCGCCGGATCCACCGCGGTGACGACATCGACATCACCGACCACGAACTCGACATCAACGTCGCGCCGGACCGGAGCTGGCGGTGGAAAGACGAGGACTCCTTCGCCGAGAAGACCGGTCATCCCGTCTACTGGTCGGCGGACGAGGCGTCCGCGATCCGGGACGAGGGCACCTCGGTGGCCCGGCTCGCCGAGGCCGGAACGTTTCCCTTCGACGGCACCTGGTGCGATTTCCGGCCGCCACGCTCCTGGACTACGCCGCCCCGACCCCCCGTCCCACGCCACCCGCTTCTCTGACCGGCCCCTGCTCCGACCTGGTCCGGAGCGCTGACCAGGGCATGTGCAAATTCTCGGCCAGGGTGGCGGGATGGCAATCATTGCCCGGGGTCACACCCCGTGATACACAGAGTAACCATACGTATTCGGTCATACATCGATTCGATCCGCAGGTCAGGGCGGTCGGACCGGTCAAATGTGCGGGATCCGGGTAAAGAGAGCCGCCAAGCCGTCGTGCGAGAGCAGTTTCATCAGCGAAGATAGAGAGCGACCCGTGCCGTGTGGCAGGGGAAATGAACTACCCAACAGGGGCGGTGACTTACATGATCCTGGCAGCTGAAAAGGGCGACATCACCACCATCATCGGCGGAATCGCCCCGAACTGGGGGCCGTTCGGGACCTTGGGCAACGAGGCCCGCGTAATGATCGAGGTCGTGATGGCCATCGCCATCCTGCTCTGCCTCGGCATCGCGGTCTGGGGTGCGGCGAAACAGCGCATCGGTGCGACGGCACTGCGCGACACGTTCAGCGCCGAGCAGGGCAAGGGGCTGATCGTTGCCGGTCTGACCGGTGTGTTCATCATCGGATCGCTCGGAACTCTGTTCACCATCGTCTACGGAATGGCCGTCTGACCGGCTGTCATTCCACGCCAGGGGCAGTCCCGCCCACCCCCACACCATCCGTCCGTCGTGCCCACCGGCAGAGGTTGCGTCCCCTGATGTCGAGTCACCACACCGCGCCCGCGCGGCATCCCGCACGGCTACCGTCGTACTACCCGGTTCAGGCAACGGTTGAGGGGGCGTACGCGGCATGAGCCACGGCGATGACAACGGCTACGACTCGGGCCGTACGGATGATGCATACAGCACCATCGGCGGGACACGCCAGACCCGTACCCGCCTGCCCGACGGCGAGGGCGGCGACGGCTACAGCGCCCCCCGCCGCCCGGCCCGCGTTTCCCGCTCGCTCGTCACGATGGTCGGCGTGGTCGTACTCCTGATCGCGGCGATCGCGTTCGCCAACATGGGCGGGGGCCGCGGGGACGGCGACGACGGCGATCCGGGAAGCGCGGGGAGCAAGCCGGGGGCGGCATCCACGGCTGCCACGGGGACCAAGCCGGTCACGGGGAAGAATGGCACGATTCCGTCGGGGTTCGCGCATGACGAGCAGGGGGCGCAAAGCGCGGCGTCCAACTATGCGGTGGCGCTGGGATCCGTCGGGATGTTCAGCGCGGACACCAGGCGAAGCATCGTTCAGACCACCCACGACCCGGCTGTCGTGGACAACCTGCTTGCTGCCCTGACGAAGGCCTACTCTCCGGACTTCCTCAAGAACGTCGGCCTCAACGAGGACGGCACCACTCCCAGCGGTCTGACATTCGTTTCCCGGACCATCCCGGTCGGCACAAAGGTGATCGAGCGAAGCGGCGACACAGCCACGGTCGAGGTCTGGTGCACAGGGCTCGTCGGAATGGCCGGACAGGGCTCCACCAAGCCCGTCACAGCGACCTGGTTCACCATCTCCGAGAAGCTCAAGTGGGTCGGGGGCGACTGGCGAATCGAGTCGTCGAGCCAGAAGGAGGGCCCCACACCCGTAAACGGCGACAACAGAGCATCGACCGCAGACGAAATCGCTGGTGCGGTCGAGGGATACGGAGGCTTCACTTATGCCCGATAGCCGCCGCCCGAGCGCGCGCTCCCTCCTGGCGGTCCTGGGAAGCCTTCCGGCCACCATGATCCTGCTGGCTTCGCAGGCAGCCGCAGCCCCTTCTCCGTCGCCCACGCCTTCGCCAAGCAAGAGCGACGACGCATGTGACCTCATCGTCGGGCTCGCCAAGGACTACTGCGAAAAAGGCGACGCCGCCAACCCCAAGGCCAACGTCCCCTCCACCGTCGACAACTCCCTCGACCCCCTCTCCTCCCTGGCCCGCGGCTGCGCCGACGCCGCCGCGTGGATCGTCGGGAAGCTCAGCGAGGCCGTGAAGGGCACCGCCGACGTCGACTTCACGAACACCAAGTTCCTCCAGCAGTACGCGATCGTCTTCGCCGCCTCCACCGTCCTGACGCTCGTGCTGTGGCTGCTCGCCGTAGCCAAGCGGGCGATCCGCGGCGTGCCGCTGACCACCGCGATCTCCGAGGCCATCGGGTTCCTGTGGCTGACGGTCCTCGCCTCCGCGTTCACCCCGCTGATCCTCTACACGGTCGTCTCCGCGACCGACGGCGTCACCGAAGTCATCGCCACGTCCTCGGGCGGCCAGACCGACGTCTTCTTCGGGTCGTTCGCCGAAGCACTCAAGAAGGGCTCCGACATCGGCGGCGGGCCGATCATGCTGATCGTCGTCTCGCTCGTCTCGATCCTCGCCGCGGGCGTCCTCTGGCTGGAGCTCGTGATCCGGGCCGCCCTGCTCTACGTCGGCGCCCTGCTCGGCACCGTCGTCTACGCCGGGCTCGTCGACAAGAACATGTGGGGCCACGTCCGGCGCTGGGCGGGCATCATGGTCGCGGTGATCATGGTGAAGCCGGTCATCGCCGTCGTGCTCGGGCTGGCCGGTGCGCTCTCCCAGAACGACGGGCCGAACGCGTTCTCCGCCGTCGTGTCCGGTCTCGCCATCATCCTGCTGGCGATCTTCGCCTCCGCGATGATCTACCGCTTCGTACCCGGCTTCGGCGACGAGATCCAGGGCGCCCGCACCAACCGCAAGCAGGCCACCGACGGCTCCCAGGCCGCCGCGCTGATCAGCTCGCCCGCCGCCCTCGTCTCCCAGGGAATCAAGACCCACAGCAGCCGCAGCGGCCAGAACGGCGGCGACAGCGGCAGCGGCGGTGGCCGGCCCGCCAACGCGGTCAGCGGCGGAGTCGCCGCGCACAGCTCCCGCAACTCCGGTGGATCCGTCCCCTCCGCCGCACCTCCGCCGCGCAGCGGATCGGGGCCGACCTCCGGCACCCCGCACGGCAGCCGCTCCCACCGTGGTGGCGGATCAGGCAGTTCAGGTAACAACAGCACGGGAGGTGGAGGGCGTTGACGACTCCGTCCCATACGATCGCGCCCCGCCGTACGTATCTCATCGGCCGCGCCCGGCCGAACGCGATCGTCGGCAAGAACCGCGAGACCGGCGAGATCGCGCTGATCATCGCCGGCGCGTTCCTCGGCATGATGAGCGGGCTGATCGTCCCGGTCCTGTCCCTGCGGATCGTGCTGCTCGTGGGCTTCCCCATGCTCGCCCTGGCGATCGTGTACCTCCCGTACAAGCACCGCACCTTCTACAAATGGTTCGAGATCAACCGCAGCTACAAGCGCTCCCTGCGCCGCGGTACGGCCTACCGCTCCGGCGCCATGGAGGCGGGCGTCGGCGCCGACGGGCGTGAGGTCGAGATCGGACCGCCCCCCGGCATCGGCCGGATCAACTGGCTCGCCGCCCCCTTCGGCCCGGACGAGATCGCCGTGCTCCTGCACGCCGACCGCCGCACCGTCACCGCCGCGATCGAGATCGAGGGCCCCGGCGTCGGGCTCCGCGACAGCGAGGACCAGGAAGCACTCGTCGACCGGTTCGGCACCCTGCTGAAGCACGTCGCCAACGGCGACGGCTTCGTGACCCGCATCCAGATGCTGGCCCGCACGCTCCCCGCCGACCCCGACGCACACGCCAAGGACGTCGCCCAGCGCGGCGACAAGGCATCCCCGGGCTGGCTCCAGGAGTCCTACGACCAGCTCCAGTCCATGGTCTCCACCTCCAGCGAGCAGCACCGCGCCTACCTCGTGGCCTGCATGCACTACACCCGCGAGCTGGCCGCCGAGGCCAACGCCATGGCCCGCGCCGCCCGCCCCAAGGCCGGCCGCAGGCTCGACCGGGACGCGGGCCTCGCCGTCGTCATGGCGCGCGAGCTCACCGACATCTGCGCCCGCCTCGCCGAGGCCGACATCCGGGTCCGTCAGCCGCTCGGCCAGAGCCGGCTCGCCTCCCTGGTGCACTCGATGTACGACCCCGACCACCCCATCGACCACATCCAGGCCATGACCAAGCGCAATGCCTGGCCGGCCGAACTGGACGCGGTCGAGCCGACGTTCCTCCAGGCCAAGACCCGCGAGTCGGTCACCCGCGCCCCCTGGTGCCACTCCACGGCCTGGGTGAAGGAGTGGCCGATGACCCCCGTCGGCGTCAACTTCCTGGCCCCGCTCCTCGTCCACACCCCCGATGTGATCCGTACGGTCGCGGTCTGCATGGACCTGGAACCCACCGAGGTCGCCATCGAGCGGATGCTCACCGAGAAGACGAACGACGAGGCGGAAGCCAGCCGCCAGGCCAAGATGAACCGCACCGTCGACCCCCGCGACATCGCCGCGCACGGCCGCCTCGACCAGCGGGGTGAAGATCTCGCGAGCGGCGCGGCCGGGGTGAACCTGGTGGGGTACATCACCGTGTCGTCACGCTCGCCCGAGGCCCTGGCCCGCGACAAGCGGACGATCCGGGCCTCGGCCGGCAAGTCGTATCTCAAGCTGGAGTGGTGCGACCGCGAGCACCACCGCGCCTTCGTGAACACCCTGCCGTTCGCCACCGGCATCCGCCGCTAGCCCCGCCCCGCCCCACCACGCAGCACCGCACCACACAGCACAGTCACCGGGACAACCGAGAGAACCGAAAGGGAGGTCGGTCACGCCATGCGAGATCCGCTGTCCGCGCTGTCGGACGCCTTCACCGCCTTCCTCTTCGGGAAGGTGGAGACGACCAGGCTGCCCGTCCGCACGTCGACCGGTCAGGCCCAGGCCGTCTACCTGCCCACCGCGGCCCCCGGCCTCGGCGACTCCGGCGTGATCATCGGCCGCGAGGTCTACTCCGGCAAGGGCTACATCTACGACCCCTTCCAGCTGTACGGACAGCAGCTGCCCGCCCCGCACTGGCTGGTGCTCGGCGAGTCCGGCAACGGCAAGTCCGCGCTGGAGAAGACGTACGTGCTCCGCCAGCTCCGCTTCCGCGACCGCCAGGTCGTCGTGCTGGACGCCCAGGGCGAGGACGGCGTCGGCGAGTGGAACCTCATCGCACAGGAGCTCGGCCTCACCCCGATCCGCCTCGACCCGACCGCCGCCCTCAACGGCGGCATCCGGCTCAACCCGCTCGACCCCTCGATCACCACCACCGGCCAGCTCGCCCTGCTCCGCACGATCATCGAGGTCGCGATGGGGCACGGCCTGGACGAGCGGTCCGGCTTCGCGCTGAAGGTCGCCCACGCCTACGTCAACGAGTCGATCACCGACCGGCAGCCCGTCCTGACCGACATCGTCGAACAGCTCCGCCACCCGGAGCCCGAGTCCGCCGAGGCGATGAACGTCGACATAGACGACGTACGGGCCTGGGGCCTGGACGTCGCCCTCGTCCTGGACCGGCTGGTCGACGGTGACCTGCGCGGCATGTTCGACGGGCCGACCAGCGTCGGCATCGACCTCGACGCCCCGCTGATCGTCTTCGACCTCTCCCACATCGACCGGAACTCGATCGCCATGCCGATCCTGATGGCGATCGTCGGCGTCTGGCTGGAGCACACCTGGATCAGGCCCGACCGGAAGAAGCGCATCTTCCTGGTGGAAGAGGCCTGGCACATCATCAACTCGCCCTTCGTGGCACAGCTCTTCCAGCGCCTGCTGAAGTTCGGGCGCCGCCTCGGCCTGTCGTTCGTGGCCGTCGTCCACCACCTCAGCGACGTCGTCGACGGGGCGGCGGCCCGCGAGGCCGCGGCGATCCTCAAGATGGCGTCGACGCGCACGATCTACGCCCAGAAGGCCGACGAGGCCAGAGCGACGGGCCGCGTGCTCGGCCTGCCCCGGTGGGCGGTCGAGATCATCCCGACCCTCACCCCCGGCATCGCCGTCTGGGACGTCAACGGCAACGTCCAGGTGGTCAAACACCTGATCACCGAGGCGGAACGCCCCCTGGTCTTCACCGACCGCGCGATGACCGAGTCCTCCTCCGCCGCCGAGCTCCTCCCCGACGACGTACGCGCCGCGGACCTGGAGGCGGAGCAGCGCGCGGCACGGCTCGAGCACCAACAACGGCTGAACGATTCGTCCGAGTCAACGGTGGCATGACATGGCGGGGCGCGCTGAGCAACGTACTGGTGGCAGCAGCAGCGGAAACAGCGGCGGCGGCATCCCGGACGGCCTGCTGATCGGTCTGCTGGCCTTCCTGCTCGGGCTGACGCTGCTGGCGTGGACGGCCACCGGCCTGGCCGGACTGTTCGCGCACGGCGCCTGGCCGGAGGGGGTCACGCTCGCGGAGACCCCCCTGTCGGTGCGCCGGCTCGTGACCGCACCGCACGACCTCCCGGCCGCCTGGCCGAACACCCCGGCGGGCGAGCTCTCCGGGTACGGGCTCTTCTGGGGCCTGTTCATCGGCGAGCTGATGGTGCTGCTGGTACTGACGGTGTTCGTGCTGGGCGTGGTGGCCCGTTGGCGAGCGGTACGGGCCCGGCAGCGGAACGGGCATTACGTGGACGAGGACGGCAGCGGCGCCGAGTCCGTACGGGCACGACGGCGGCAGGAATCCCTGCCGGAGCCGCAGACAGCAGCACAAGCATCCACACCGACGCACACGCAGACGCCCACACCCACACCGGTCCCCGTCCCTGCTCCCGCAGCTCCCGCAGCTCCGGCGGCCCCCGCGGTCGCCGTGGAGCACCCACCGGCCGAGACCGCTCCTCTCGCCGAGGCCGGAGCCGAAGTCCCCTCCCCCCGCGCCCCCGTCTTCTACGGACCGGCCGCGACGCGCCGTCCCACCGCCGTCCAGGCCATCCACGAAGCCCACGGCCCCGCGCTCGTCGTCACCTCCGACCCCACCGTCTGGGCCGAGACGAAGGACGCCCGCGCCAAGCTCGGCCCGGTCCTCGTCTACGACCCGGGCCACCTCTGCGACACCCCGGCCCGCCTGCACTGGTCCCCCACCGCAGGCTGCGAACAGCCCGAGACGGCCGCCGCCCGCTCCGCCGCGCTCCTGGCCCCGGTCCGGCCGCAGGCCCGTATCGACGCGGCGACCGCCGACACCGCGGAAACGCTCCTGCAGTGCTGGCTGCACGCCGCCGCCATAGACGGCCGGCCCTTCCGCCAGGTCCACCGCTGGGCCCTCGGCGGCAGCGCCCACGAACCGGTGCGCCTGCTCCGTACCCACCCCAAAGCGGCGTCCGGACTCGCCGGTCTGCTGGAGTCGGCGCTGACCGCCCATCCCGAACGCCGCGAAATGGCACAGGCGTTGACGGTGAGGGCGTTCGGCGCGCTCTCGTCGGTGCACATCCGCGATGCCTGCACACCCAACCGGTCCGATTCGCTCGCGCTGGAATCATTCGCGGCCGAGGGGGGCACCCTCTACGTGGTGGGTGAGCCGATCGAGGACCCCCGCTCGGGGCCGGGAGCAATGCCCCTGCTCACCGCACTCGCCTCGCACGTGGTCGAGCACGGCCGCCGCATGGCCGCACGGTCATCCGACGGTCGGCTCGACCCACCAATGACGCTCGTGCTCGACGACGTCGCCGCGGTGGCACCCCTCCCCCGGCTCCCGGAACTGCTGGCGAACGGCCGGGACATGGGGCTACCGGCCCTGGCCCTCCTCCGCTCCCGGGAACAGGCCCGCGCCCGCTGGCCCCAGGGCGTATGAGCGGCATCACGCCGGGCCCCGTCACGGGTTGTTGAGATAGGTGAGTACGGCCAGGACGCGCCGGTTGCTGTCGTCGTCATCGACGATGCCGATTTTGCCGAACATGGAGGTGGTGTACTTGCCGATCGCACTCTCGCTGAGGAAGAGCCGCCTGCCGATGGCCTGGTTGGACAGCCCTTCGGCCATGAGGCCGAGCACGGAGTGTTCGCGTTCGGTGAGCCCCTCCAGCCGTCGGTTCGAGGACCCGCTGGAGAGCAGTCCGGCGATGACGGCCGGGTCCATCGCGGTCCCGCCACCGGCGACGCGTTCCAGAGCATCGATGAACTGGTCGGCGTCGAACACGCTCTCCTTGAGGAAGTAGCCGATGCCACCGGCGCCGTCGGCCAACAGCTCGCGGGCATAGAGCTGTTCGACGTACTGGGAGAGGATCAGGACCGGCAGTCCGGGCACCTCGCCGCGCGCGGCGAGGGCCGCCCGCAAGCCCTCGTCCGACTGGGTCGGCGGCATACGGATGTCGACGACGGCTACGTCCGGCCGCCACTCCAGCAGCGCGTCGAGCGTCTCGGGTCCGGTGGCCGCCGTCGCCACCACCTGATGCCCGTACGCCTCGACGAGACGGACCATCCCGTCCCGCAGCAGGTAGAGATCCTCGGCTACAACGATTCGCATGGCACCACTATCCTCGCGCGGGTCGGACCGCCTGCCGGGCTGGTGATCTCCAGGGTGCCGTCGAAGACCGCGAGCCGTCGGCGCAGCCCCGCGAGTCCACCGCCGGCGCGCACCGCGGCTCCGCCCCGGCCGTCGTCCTCGACGTCGACGACCAGGCGGGCGCCGTCCCGGGCCAGCGAGATCCGCGCCCGGGTGGCACGGGCGTGCTTGACCGCGTTCGTCATCAGCTCGGCGATCCCGAAGTAGAGGGCGGCCTCGATCGGCGGTTCCAGCCGCAGCCGGAGGTCGGCGGTGACGGCCACTTCGAGCGGGCTGTCCAGGGCGAACGCGCGAACGGCCTCGACGAGCCCCCGGTCGCTCAACACCGGCGGACTGATACCCCTGACCAGTTCGCGGAGCTCGGTCAGTGACGTGGCGGCACCGGCCCGTGCCTCCCGCATCAGCGCCCTGGCCCGGTCGGGATCGGTCTCCATCAACTTCTCCGCCGTCGCCAGGGAGAGCCCGAGCACGACCAGCCCGGCCTGCGCCCCGTCGTGCAGATCCCGTTCGATCCGGCGGATCTCGGCGGCTTGCGCGACCGTCGTATCCGCACGCTGGGCCGTCAGCTCCGCGACCCGGTCCGCCAGCACCATCGCGGGCGACGCCCGCAGGAAGCGGACGGCCACCGGCTCGATGCACCGCCAGGCGTACGGGGCACCGGCGACCGCCACGACCAGGCCGAGCACCCCGACGACGCGCGCGGCGGCCCCGGGCCCGCCGAGTCCGACGACCGCCGCGGCCAGCCCGGCCGGCGGAAGCGACGCGACCGCACCCGCGGTGAATGGCACCACGGCCAGAAAGCGCAGGTCGCGCCAGTTGGCGGGGTCCTTCCAACGGGCCCGCCACTTCAGGTCCATGACGGCGTCACGCCTGCTGCGCTCGTAACGGAAGCCGTTCCACCAGTACCCGGTGGACAGCTGCGTCACCGGCCCGGCCTGCCGGTATCCGGCCGGAACGACGGTGCCGGTCCACCGCGCGACGAGGAAGCGCACCGTCCGGCACACCGGGCGGGAGAGGGCGAGCGTGCCCACGCAGACCACCACGGCCGGCATCACCCACGACCACGGGTTCGCCGCTCCCCACCGGATCCCCAGCGCCACCGCGGCAGCCCACACCGCCGGGACCAGCATGGCGACGACCGCCACGGCACACGCCCGTACGAAACCCACACCGACACGCACCGGCCACGGACCCGACTCCCTCATCGCTCCCCCTCCACTACCCGTTCGGTGTTCCCACTGTGCACCGCGCGGAGCCCGCCACCACCCGGGCCGGCCGGGTAGTGGGTCCAGCCCCACCCACCCGTGGGCCCAGACGCATACCGCGCCGGCCGGGCGCTTCGTAGCGTCGCTGACATGGAAACCGACAAGCACACCACGACCGGACCGACCCCCCTCGGCAACCTCGACAACCCCCGCGTCCAGAACGCCTTCGGCGCGGCGAGGAACAGCCTCAAGGTCTACGGCGCACTCGCCGCCCTCGCCCTCCTGGCGGTCATCGCGGTATCGATCAGCGGTCACACGGTGAACACGTTCATGTGGGTCCGGGCAGTCCTGCTGCCCGTGATCGCCGTGCCGGTCCACCGGCTGGCCGTCTCCGCCTCCCGGGGATCCCGACGGGCCTTCGAGCGCGTGAGCGCGGTCGCCGTCGTCATGCCGATCGCGATCATCGGCATCGACCTGATCCCGGGGGTCTGCCCGTGGTGGTACGCCGTGCTGCAGACCGTCTGCGTGCTGCCCGTGATCCGGGTCGCGCTCATCACCCGGGGCTCCGCACTGCGCGCCGCACTCCCCGAATCACGCTGACGTCGTACCCCGGTACTACGCCCGCCGCCACGTCCCGCCCCGGGTCCGACGCCTGCCGGGGCCCCGCTCCGTAGCGTCGACCGCATGATCAGGGCATACGAACTCACCAAGAAATACGGGGACAACACCGTCGTCCAGGGCCTCGACTTCACGGTCCGGCCCGGCGCCGTCACCGGTTTTCTCGGCCCGAACGGAGCCGGGAAGTCGACGACCATGCGCATGCTGCTCGGCCTGGACGCGCCGACCCGTGGCCGCTCGACGATCGGCGGCCGGGCGTACGCCGCCCACAGCGCACCGCTCACCGAGGTCGGCGCGCTCCTGGAGGCCCGCTCCGTCCATCCCGGGCGCACCGCCTTCAACCACCTCATGTCACTGGCCCATACCCACGGCATCCCGCGCGGCCGCGTCGAGCACGTACTCGACGTGGCGGGGCTGACCGCGGTCGCCCACAAGCGCATCAAGGGCTTCTCCCTCGGCATGGGCCAACGGCTCGGCATCGCCGCCGCGCTCCTCGGCGACCCGGCGACGCTCATCCTGGACGAGCCCGTCAACGGCCTCGACCCGGAGGGCGTGCTGTGGATCCGCAACCTCCTCAGATCTCTTGCCCAGCAGGGCCGTACAGTCCTGGTCTCCTCGCACCTGATGAGCGAGATGGCGCTCACCGCGGACCATCTGATCATCGTCGGCCGCGGCCGGCTCCTCGCCGACACCACGGTCGCCGATTTCGTCGCCACGGCCGGCGGCGCCTCGGTCAAGGTCGTCACACCGCGGGCCGACGCCCTGCGCGAGGTCCTCACCGGCCTCGGCCCCGGCGTCGACGTCACCACCGGCCCGGCCGCCGCCCCCGACGAGCTGGAAGTACGCGGTACGGACGCGGCGCACATCGGCCGCACCGCGGCCGCCCACTCCATCCCGCTGTACGAACTCACCCCGCGGACCGCCTCCCTGGAGCAGGCCTTCATGGACCTGACCCAGGAGTCGGTCGAGTACCGGATCACCACCCCCGAGCCGACCGGAGCCCTCGCATGACCACCGCGACCGCCCTCCCGAACGAACGCACCGACGACCGCCGGGACCAGCGCCCGTACCGGATCACACCCGCCCGGGTCCTGCGCTCCGAGTGGCACAAACTCCGGTTTCTGCGCTCCTCCTGGATCACTCTCGCCTCGGCGTCGTTCCTGATGCTCGCCGTCGGCCTGGTCATGGGCACGACGTACATCTCCGACGGCGGCGACTCCGACGTCGACACCGTGGTCCTGGTCCTCTACGGCTCTATGCTCAGCGGGCTGTGCACCGTGGTCCTGGGCAGCCTGGTCACCGCGGGCGAGTACTCGACCGGCCTGATCCGCGCCTCGCTCGCCGCGGTCCCCCGCAGACTCCCGGTCCTGTGGGCGAAGGCGGCGGTCTTCACCGTCACGGTCCTCGTCACCATGTTCGCCACCGCCCTGATCACCTTCCTCGCCGCGCAGTTCTTCCTCCACGACACCGACCAGGCGGCCTCGCTCGGCGACCCCGGCGTGTTCGGCGCGATCGTCGGCAACTCGGCGGCCATCACCCTGCTCAGCCTGATCGCACTCGGGCTCGGCGCACTGCTGCGCTCGGTACCGGGGGCGATCGGTGCCTACGTCGGCGGCGTGATGATCCTGCCGGAGGTCCTCTCCCTGCTTCCGTACGACGTGGTGGAGAGCGCCATCAAGTACTTCCCCACCCAGGCGGCCGGTGTCCTCGGCTCCGCCACCCCGCTGGACGGCGACGCCTCGACGGGCGGCGCCGTGCTCGCCCTGTGCCTGTGGGCCGGGGCGTCCCTGGGCTCGGCCGCACTGCTGCTGCGCCGACGGGACGCATGACACCGGGGGCGGCGGCCCGCGACGATGGACGCGTGACGAACGACGACGGCCTGAGCGGGTCCCCGGACACCGCCCCCGGCACCGACCCGGGCACCGCCCCCGGCACCACGCCGCTCACCGGCCACATCCAACGCCTGATCCAGCGCGTCCGCGCCTTCGACGTGCGGCGGCCGCTGGTCTGGGACGGACTGCTGACCACGTCCTGGGTCCTGTTCGCCGTACTCGACGTCACCTCGGGCGGCTGGCGCACCGTGGCCCTCGACCCGGACGTTTCCGGGACGCTGGTGCTGCTGATGAGCGTGGCCTTCTCCACACCGCTGCTGTGGCGGCGTACGCATCCCCTGACGGTGCTGGCGCTCATGGCACCGGTCTCGCTGGTGAACGCCTGGTCCGGCGCCGTCATCCAGGCCGCCTTCCTCCAGGAGATCGTCGTCTTCAACGTCGCGCTGCGGCTGCCCGGCCGGGCGCTGGCGTGGGCGGGGGCCCTGGTGGCCGCCCCTCTGGTGGCCGGCGCGGTGCACCGCCCGCACAGCTGGGACCCGCTGATCGTGCCCCACTTCTGGGCCTTCGCCCTCTCGGCACTGCTCGGAATCGTGGTCCGCACCCGCAAGGAACACACCGCGGCGCTCGTCGACCGCGCCCACCGGCTGGAGCTGGAACGCGACCAGCAGGCCCGGCTCGCGGCCGCCGCCGAACGCACCCGGATCGCCAGGGAGATGCACGACATCATCGGGCACAACCTGTCCGTCATCACGGGCCTCGCGGACGGCGGCGCCTACGCGGCCGCCAAGAGCCCGCAACGGGCCGCCCAGGCCCTCGAAGCGATCGGCACCACCAGCCGTCAGGCCCTCACCGAACTCCGCCGTCTGCTCGGTGTCCTGCGCGACCACCCCGCCGCGGCCGACCGCACCCCGCAGCCGACCCTGGACGACATGGCCGAACTTCTCACCGGCGTACGGACGGCGGGCCTCCCCGTACGCCTGCGCGTCCACGGCACGCCCCCGTCCGCCCCGCCCACCGCGGGCCGGCAGCTGACGGTCTACCGGGTGGTGCAGGAGGCCCTGACCAATACGCTGAAGCACGGCGGCACTGCCCCGTCACCGACCGCGGAGGTCACGCTGACCTACCGGGCCACCGAGCTGGAAGCCGTCATCACGGACACCGGCAACGCGGGCCGCAAGGGCCCCGAGGGCGGCGGACAGGGAATCACCGGGATGCGTGAACGGGCGTCCCTCTACGACGGCACACTGGAAGCGGGCCCACTGCCGGACTCCGCACCCACGACCGGCTGGCAGGTACGGCTTCGACTTCCTCTGGAGGACACACCCTCGTGACGACCGTGCTCATCGCGGACGACCAGCCGATGCAACGCTTCGGATTCCGCATGCTGTTGGAGAGCCAGGACGACATGACCGTGGTGGGCGAGGCAGGCAATGGCCTGGAAGCACTGAGCCTCGTCCAGCAACATCGGCCGGACGTCGCACTGATGGACATCCGCATGCCTCTCCTGGACGGCATCGAAGCCACCCGCCGCATCATCAAGGCCGGTGCCCGCACCCGCGTCCTCATCGTCACGACCTTCGACCTGGACCGGTACGCGTACGACGGACTCCGCGCCGGTGCCGGCGGCTTCCTCATCAAGGACGCGATGCCGGAAGAACTCCTCTCCGGCATCCGGGCCGTGGCCGGCGGCGACGCGGTGGTGGCCCCCAGCCTCACCCGCCGCCTTCTGGACGCGTACGTCCAGCACCTCCCGACCGTTCCCGGCGGCCCCGCCACCCTGGACGCACGCATCGCGTCCCTCACCGAGAGGGAACGGGAAATCCTCACCGTCATAGGTCAGGGATGGTCCAACACGGAGATTGCCGAACGGCTCCACCTCGCCGAATCGACGGTGAAGACGCATGTCACGCGCATCCTCGCAAAGACCGGATCCCGTGACCGAGTCCAAGCGGTCATCCTGGCCTACGACACCCACCTGGTGGCGCCGGCGTAAAAGGGCCCGTGGAACGTCGGGCCGTAAACGCAGAAAAGCCCCGTGCCACAAAGGGCACGGGGCTTTCTACAATGATTGTTCGGCGGCGTCCTACTCTCCCACAGGGTCCCCCCTGCAGTACCATCGGCGCTGAAAGGCTTAGCTTCCGGGTTCGGAATGTAACCGGGCGTTTCCCTAACGCAATGACCACCGAAACACTATGAAATAAACAACACCGGAACAACACGGCCGTTCGTTATTTCAGAACTAACACAGTGGACGCGAGCAACTGAGGACAAGCCCTCGGCCTATTAGTACCAGTCAGCTCCACCCGTTACCAGGCTTCCACATCTGGCCTATCAACCCAGTCGTCTACTGGGAGCCTTAACCAATCAAGTTGGTGGGAATACTCATCTCGAAGCAGGCTTCCCGCTTAGATGCTTTCAGCGGTTATCCTTTCCGAACGTAGCCAACCAGCCATGCCCTTGGCAGAACAACTGGCACACCAGAGGTTCGTCCGTCCCGGTCCTCTCGTACTAGGGACAGCCCTTCTCAATATTCCTACGCGCACAGCGGATAGGGACCGAACTGTCTCACGACGTTCTAAACCCAGCTCGCGTACCGCTTTAATGGGCGAACAGCCCAACCCTTGGGACCGACTCCAGCCCCAGGATGCGACGAGCCGACATCGAGGTGCCAAACCATCCCGTCGATATGGACTCTTGGGGAAGATCAGCCTGTTATCCCCGGGGTACCTTTTATCCGTTGAGCGACAGCGCTTCCACAAGCCACTGCCGGATCACTAGTCCCGACTTTCGTCCCTGCTCGACCCGTCGGTCTCACAGTCAAGCTCCCTTGTGCACTTACACTCAACACCTGATTGCCAACCAGGCTGAGGGAACCTTTGGGCGCCTCCGTTACTCTTTAGGAGGCAACCGCCCCAGTTAAACTACCCATCAGACACTGTCCCTGATCCGGATCACGGACCCAGGTTAGACATCCAGCACGACCAGAGTGGTATTTCAACGGCGACTCCACAACCACTGGCGTGGCTGCTTCAAAGTCTCCCACCTATCCTACACAAGCCGAACCGAACACCAATATCAAACTGTAGTAAAGGTCCCGGGGTCTTTCCGTCCTGCTGCGCGAAACGAGCATCTTTACTCGTAGTGCAATTTCACCGGGCCTATGGTTGAGACAGTCGAGAAGTCGTTACGCCATTCGTGCAGGTCGGAACTTACCCGACAAGGAATTTCGCTACCTTAGGATGGTTATAGTTACCACCGCCGTTTACTGGCGCTTAAGTTCTCAGCTTCGCCGACCCGAAAGTCAGCTAACCGGTCCCCTTAACGTTCCAGCACCGGGCAGGCGTCAGTCCGTATACATCGCCTTACGGCTTCGCACGGACCTGTGTTTTTAGTAAACAGTCGCTTC
This sequence comes from Streptomyces sp. NBC_00012, assembly GCF_045040875.1. Taxonomy (NCBI): domain Bacteria; kingdom Bacillati; phylum Actinomycetota; class Actinomycetes; order Kitasatosporales; family Streptomycetaceae; genus Streptomyces; species Streptomyces sp. NBC_00012. Next base: position 4,149,596 of record NZ_CP108309.1, read on the forward strand.
TCGCTGGTCTCTGCGGCCACCCCCAGCTCATGGAGTAAATCCAATCACCAGTGATGGCCCCCCTTCTCCCGAAGTTACGGGGGCATTTTGCCGAGTTCCTTAACCATAGTTCACCCGAACGCCTCGGTATTCTCTACCTGACCACCTGAGTCGGTTTAGGGTACGGGCCGCCATGAAACTCGCTAGAGGCTTTTCTCGACAGCATAGGATCATCCACTTCACCACAATCGGCTCGGCATCAGGTCTCAGACTATATGCACGACGGATTTGCCTACCGTGCGTCCTACACCCTTACCCCGGGACAACCACCGCCCGGGCTGGACTACCTTCCTGCGTCACCCCATCGCTTACCTACTACCACCTTGGTTCATCGGCTCCACCACTACCCTCAACTCCGAAGAGATCGGGCCGGCTTCACGGACTTAGCATTAATGGGCTCAGTACTGGGCGTTTCAAAGCGGGTACCGGAATATCAACCGGTTGTCCATCGACTACGCCTGTCGGCCTCGCCTTAGGTCCCGACTTACCCTGGGCAGATCAGCTTGACCCAGGAACCCTTAGTCAATCGGCGCACACGTTTCTCACGTGTGTATCGCTACTCATGCCTGCATTCTCACTCGTGAACCGTCCACAACTCGCTTCCGCGGCTGCTTCACCCGGCACACGACGCTCCCCTACCCATCCGTACTCCCGTTGGGGATTAATGTACGAATGACACGACTTCGGCGGTACGCTTGAGCCCCGCTACATTGTCGGCGCGGAATCACTTGACCAGTGAGCTATTACGCACTCTTTCAAGGGTGGCTGCTTCTAAGCCAACCTCCTGGTTGTCTCTGCGACTCCACATCCTTTCCCACTTAGCGTACGCTTAGGGGCCTTAGTCGATGCTCTGGGCTGTTTCCCTCTCGACCATGGAGCTTATCCCCCACAGTCTCACTGCCGTGCTCTCACTTACCGGCATTCGGAGTTTGGCTAAGGTCAGTAACCCGGTAGGGCCCATCGCCTATCCAGTGCTCTACCTCCGGCAAGAAACACACGACGCTGCACCTAAATGCATTTCGGGGAGAACCAGCTATCACGGAGTTTGATTGGCCTTTCACCCCTAACCACAGGTCATCCCCCAGGTTTTCAACCCTGGTGGGTTCGGTCCTCCACGAAGTCTTACCTCCGCTTCAACCTGCCCATGGCTAGATCACTCCGCTTCGGGTCTTGAGCGTGCTACTGAAACGCCCTATTCGGACTCGCTTTCGCTACGGCTTCCCCACACGGGTTAACCTCGCAACACACCGCAAACTCGCAGGCTCATTCTTCAAAAGGCACGCAGTCACGACTGCATGTGCAAGCACATACAGCGACGCTCCCACGGCTTGTAGGCACACGGTTTCAGGTACTATTTCACTCCGCTCCCGCGGTACTTTTCACCATTCCCTCACGGTACTATCCGCTATCGGTCACCAGGGAATATTTAGGCTTAGCGGGTGGTCCCGCCAGATTCACACGGGATTTCTCGGGCCCCGTGCTACTTGGGTGTCTCTCAAACGAGCCGTCAATGTTTCAGCTACGGGGGTCTTACCCTCTACGCCGGACCTTTCGCATGTCCTTCGCCTACATCAACGGTTTCTGACTCGTCCCACGGCCGGCAGACCGCAGAAGAGAGATCCCACAACCCCGCATGCGCAACCCCTGCCGGGTATCACACGCATACGGTTTGGCCTCATCCAGTTTCGCTCGCCACTACTCCCGGAATCACGGTTGTTTTCTCTTCCTGAGGGTACTGAGATGTTTCACTTCCCCTCGTTCCCTCCACACTGCCTATGTGTTCAGCAGCGGGTGACAGCCCATGACGACTGCCGGGTTTCCCCATTCGGACACCCCCGGATCAAAGCTCGGTTGACAGCTCCCCGGGGCCTATCGTGGCCTCCCACGTCCTTCATCGGTTCCTGGTGCCAAGGCATCCACCGTGCGCCCTTAAAAACTTGGCCACAGATGCTCGCGTCCACTGTGCAGTTCTCAAACAACGACCAGCCACCCATCACCTCACCCTTGCAGGCAAGTTCACTGGGGCCGGCGTTTGAAGGCAACCTTGCGGCCATACCTTCAGACACCCAACAGCGTGCCCAGCACCCGGAATTCATCCGACCCGCTTTCCACGCTCCGAGGAGCAGTACTCACGACCCGTTTGAACCACCAGGTACTGAATAGTCAACGTTCCACCCATGAGCAACCACCGTCGAACATTTGCCGACGTAGTGGCCTCTGACCAGGCAAGCCCGGTAAGAAGTGCTCCTTAGAAAGGAGGTGATCCAGCCGCACCTTCCGGTACGGCTACCTTGTTACGACTTCGTCCCAATCGCCAGTCCCACCTTCGACAGCTCCCTCCCACAAGGGGTTGGGCCACCGGCTTCGGGTGTTACCGACTTTCGTGACGTGACGGGCGGTGTGTACAAGGCCCGGGAACGTATTCACCGCAGCAATGCTGATCTGCGATTACTAGCAACTCCGACTTCATGGGGTCGAGTTGCAGACCCCAATCCGAACTGAGACCGGCTTTTTGAGATTCGCTCCGCCTCGCGGCATCGCAGCTCATTGTACCGGCCATTGTAGCACGTGTGCAGCCCAAGACATAAGGGGCATGATGACTTGACGTCGTCCCCACCTTCCTCCGAGTTGACCCCGGCAGTCTCCTGTGAGTCCCCATCACCCCGAAGGGCATGCTGGCAACACAGAACAAGGGTTGCGCTCGTTGCGGGACTTAACCCAACATCTCACGACACGAGCTGACGACAGCCATGCACCACCTGTACACCGACCACAAGGGGGGCACCATCTCTGATGCTTTCCGGTGTATGTCAAGCCTTGGTAAGGTTCTTCGCGTTGCGTCGAATTAAGCCACATGCTCCGCTGCTTGTGCGGGCCCCCGTCAATTCCTTTGAGTTTTAGCCTTGCGGCCGTACTCCCCAGGCGGGGAACTTAATGCGTTAGCTGCGGCACCGACGACGTGGAATGTCGCCAACACCTAGTTCCCAACGTTTACGGCGTGGACTACCAGGGTATCTAATCCTGTTCGCTCCCCACGCTTTCGCTCCTCAGCGTCAGTAATGGCCCAGAGATCCGCCTTCGCCACCGGTGTTCCTCCTGATATCTGCGCATTTCACCGCTACACCAGGAATTCCGATCTCCCCTACCACACTCTAGCCTGCCCGTATCGAATGCAGACCCGGGGTTAAGCCCCGGGCTTTCACATCCGACGTGACAAGCCGCCTACGAGCTCTTTACGCCCAATAATTCCGGACAACGCTTGCGCCCTACGTATTACCGCGGCTGCTGGCACGTAGTTAGCCGGCGCTTCTTCTGCAGGTACCGTCACTCTCGCTTCTTCCCTGCTGAAAGAGGTTTACAACCCGAAGGCCGTCATCCCTCACGCGGCGTCGCTGCATCAGGCTTTCGCCCATTGTGCAATATTCCCCACTGCTGCCTCCCGTAGGAGTCTGGGCCGTGTCTCAGTCCCAGTGTGGCCGGTCGCCCTCTCAGGCCGGCTACCCGTCGTCGCCTTGGTAGGCCATCACCCCACCAACAAGCTGATAGGCCGCGGGCTCATCCTTCACCGCCGGAGCTTTCAACCCCGTCCCATGCGGGACAGAGTGTTATCCGGTATTAGACCCCGTTTCCAGGGCTTGTCCCAGAGTGAAGGGCAGATTGCCCACGTGTTACTCACCCGTTCGCCACTAATCCACCCCGAAGGGCTTCATCGTTCGACTTGCATGTGTTAAGCACGCCGCCAGCGTTCGTCCTGAGCCAGGATCAAACTCTCCGTGAATGTTTTCCCGTGATCGGGACAACACAACACGAGAGCGGAACGACCGGACGGAATAAGACCGGTCGTTCACAGCGTCCTCGCTGTGTAATTGCCTACCGGGTCAGTGACCCCCGTAGGACTTTCAAAGGAACCACCAACCTGCCGAAGCAGGCCGGGGTATCAACATATCTGGCGTTGACTTTTGGCACGCTGTTGAGTTCTCAAGGAACGGACGCTTCCTTTGTACTCACCCTCTCGGGCTTTCCTCCGGGCTTTTCCCTTCGTTCTTGCGTTTCCGACTCTATCAGACTCTTTCGTGTCCGATTCCCGGTCGAAGCGGGCCCTGCTTTCGCTTTCCAGTTCTTCGCTTTCGCGCTTCCCTTTCCGGCGAGTCCGACTCTATCAGATCCTTTCGGGCCTGATTCCCAGTCAGCGGGGTTTGTCTTCCTGGCTGTTGGGCCGTTCCGACGTCCGAACTCTAGCGGATTCTCCCGGCGACTCATAATCGGGTCTTCGAAATCAATTTCGGCATGCCGAAATTGTCCCGAGTGGGAGATCGTGCTGAGTTTGGTTGCCGCATTCGCGGCGGGATCGGCTGTCGCAGAACCGTTCCGGCTCCGTGACAACTCGAAGAACCTTACGGATCGACCTGGAGTGTGTCAACCCCGCCAGGTCAAGCCCTTTTCCCACGTGTCGGACACGGCTTCAGTCCAGGTCGGTGAGGCGGCCGCCGGCGTCCGGCTGGGCGTGCTCCACGCGGCGCAGGAGGCGGATCAGCATGTCGCCGAGGCCTCCGCGCTCATCGGGCGTGAGGTCCTGGAGCAGGTCCTCCTCGAAGTCGGTGGCCATCCGCATCGCCTCCAGCCACTTCGTACGTCCCTCGTCCGTCAGCTCGACGATCACGCGCACCCGGTTGCTCTCGTCCCGGTCGCGGGTGACCAGGCCCTCGCCCGCCATGCGGTCGATGCGGTGGGTCATCGCCGCCGGGGTGAGGCCCAGGCGTTTCGCCAGCTCTCCCGGGCCCAGGCGGTACGGGGAACCGGCCAGGACCAGGGTCTTGAGGACCTCCCACTCGGCGTTGCTGATGCCGAGGGCGGCGAGCTGGCGTCCGTACGCCACGTTCATGCGGCGGTTCAGCCGGCCCAGCGCCGAGACGACCTGTTCGACCTGCGGGTCGAGGTCGCGGTACTCGCGCTGGTAGGCGGCGATCTGCTCGTCGAGGCTCGGCTCCTGCGGTCCGGGCTGCTCGGTGGTGTCAGGCATGGCGGGCAGTATGGCACGCCGTCCAAAGCCGTCGAAGTCCTTCGAGTTGTATTGTTGAGGTTCTAACTTTAGTGCTAAAGTCTTCGGGTTCGAGTCGTTCGGATGGCTCGGCATATCGCTTCGAGACCTTGAGGTAGGTGAGTGTGACCAGGGAGATGGGTGCAGCACTGCGGCGGATCCAGCTGGGGAGCGCGCTGAGCGCGTTCGGGCTGGGGTTCACCGTTCCGTATCTGTACGTCTATGTGGCACAGGTACGTGATCTTGGTGCTGGCACCGCGGGAGTCGTACTGGCGGTCTTCGCCATGGCGGCGCTGGCCGTTCTGCCGTTCACCGGGCGTGCGATCGACCGGCGCGGGCCGCTGCCCGTGCTCATCGCCGCCTCGGGCATCGCCACCCTGGGTGCCGTCGCCCTCGGCCTTTCGTCGGGCGTGACCGCGTCCGTGCTGTCGGCCGCGGTGCTCGGCGCGGGTACGGCGGTCATGCAGCCGGCGCTCGCGACCATGCTCGTGTGGTGCTCCAGCACCGCCACCCGTACGCGCGCCTTCGCCATGCAGTTCTTCCTGCAGAACCTCGGGCTCGGCCTCGGCGGACTGGTCGGCGGGCAGATCGTCGACACGAGCCGGCCGGAGACCTTCACCCTGCTGTTCCTCATCGAGGCCGCGATGTTCGTCGTGCTCGGTGTCATCACCTGCACGGTGCGGCTGTCCCGTACACCCGCCATCGCGGACGCCAGGCCCACCGACGGGTCCAAGGCGCCGGGCGGGCTGCGGGCGCTGCTCTCGCACCGGGCCATGGTTCAGCTGTGTGTGCTGGGCTTCGTGCTGTTCTTCGCCTGCTACGGACAGTTCGAGTCCGGGCTCGCGGCATACGGCACCGAGGCCGCCGGGATGGAACCCTCGACGCTCGGGATCGCGCTGGCCGCCAACACCGCCGTCATCGTCGTGGCGCAGTTCGTCGTGCTGCGGCTCGTCGAGCGCCGCAGGCGCAGCCGGGTCATCGCCTCGGTCGGTCTGATCTGGGCGTTCGCCTGGATCGTGGCCGGGTACGCGGGGCTGGGGCACGGCAGCCAGACCATGGCGACGGCCGCGATGATCTCCACGTACGCGCTGTTCGGGCTCGGTGAGTCGATGCTGTCGCCGACCGTGGCCCCGCTGGTGGCCGATCTGGCGCCGGAGTCGATGGTCGGTCAGTACAACTCGGCGTTCGCCCTGTGCAAGCAGCTCGCGCTGGCGGTCGGTCCGGCTGTCGGCGGGCCGATGGGGGCGACGCTGCACGGTCCCTACATCGTGACGTTCGTGCTGTTCTCGCTGGGCATCACGGCTCTGGCGCTGCGGCTCGGCCGACGGCTCACCCCCGTACAGGACCAGCCTTCGCTGGGGACGGTGCCTTCCAGGGTGGTGGCCGTGTCACTGCCGGATGCCGAGTCCGGCTCCGCTTCCGCCTCCGCTTCCGCCTCCGCTTCCGCGGCGGCCGCCGCTCACTGAGCGGCCGGGCCCTGTCGGCGACAGGGCCCTCACTGCGGCAGGGCGAATTCGCACCAGACCGCTTTGCCGCCGCCCGGTGTGCGACGGCTTCCCCAGGACGTGGCGATCGTCGCGACGATGGAGATGCCGCGGCCCGCTTCGTCCGCCGGGTCGGCCCTGCGGCGGCGCGGCAGATGGTCGTCGCCGTCGGTCACCTCGATGATCAGGCGGCGGTCGGTGCGACGCAGGCCCAGCCGCATCGGCGGGGTGCCGTGCTTGAGGGAGTTCGCGACGAGTTCGCCGGCGGCCAGGACGCCCAGGTCGCAGAGCTCGACCGGGAACCGCCACGAGGTGAGGACCCCCGTGGCGAAGGCACGGGCGCGCGGGGCCGCCTCGATGCCGCCGAGCAGATCGAGCGAGGCGTTGTGGAACAGCTCCGCGCTCGCCCCCGTGCGGGCAGGGTGCTGGACCACCAGCACCGCCACGTCGTCGTCGTGTTCCGCGGTCACGCCGAGGGAACGGATGAGCCGGTCGCAGACCACCTGTGGTGAACCCTTGGCCCCGGACAGCGCGCGTTCCAGCGCGGCGACGCCCTCGTCGATGTCCTCGCTCCGGCGCTCCACCAGGCCGTCCGTATAGAGGACGGCGGTGGAACCGGGCGGCAGCGCGATCGTGCCCGAGGTGTGGATCCAGCCGCCGGTGCCGAGCGGCGGCCCCGTCGGGTCCTCGGCGCGGTGGACCGTGCCGTCCTCGTGGCACACCAGGATCGGGAGGTGGCCGGCGGAGGCGTAGACGAGTCGGCCCTCGTTGGGATCGTGGACCGCGTAGGCGCAGGTGGCGATCTGGCTGGCGTCGATCTCGGCGGCGAGGCCGTCCAGCAGCTGGAGCACCTCGTGCGGCGGGAGGTCGAGCCGGGCGTAGGCGCGTACGGCCGTGCGGAGCTGGCCCATGACGGCGGCGGCCCGCACCCCGCGGCCCATCACGTCCCCGATGACCAGGGCGGTACGGCCCGCGCCGAGGGTGATGACGTCGTACCAGTCGCCGCCGACCGCGGCGTCCGTGCCGCCGGGCTGGTAGGTGGCGGCGATCCGGAGGTCGTCGGGCTGCTCGAGCTCCTGCGGGAGCAGGGAGCGCTGGAGGGTGACGGCCGTTTCGCGGTGGCGGCGCTCGCTGGCGCGGAGCCGTTCGGCGGCTTCGGCGTGGTCGGTGACATCGGCGGCGTACACGAGCACGCCGTTCTCGCCCTCTCGGCCTCTGTTGTTCTTGTTGCTCCTGCCGGCCTTGTTCGTCCTGCTCGACTTGTTGGTCCTGTTCGGCGCGGTGCCGTCGTCGGCTTCGCCCTCATCGTCCCTGTCCCGGTGAACCGGGGTGCAGGTCACGGTGTACGAATTGCCGCTGCGGGCCTTGCGGGACTTGACCGTACGGGGAGTGCCGCTGCGCAGGACCTGGTCCATGAGGGGCAGCAGGCTCAGCTCGTCGAGCTCGGGCATCGCCTCGGCAGCGGTGGCGCCGGCCGGGCGGGGCCCGAAGGCGGCGGCGTAGGCGTCGTTGACGTACGCGATCCGGTGGTCGGGGCCGTACACCAGGGCCACCAGGGCGGGCAGCTGGCCGAGGATGTCCCGGGCGGAGAGGTCCTCCAGGGCTGGATCGGCCGACCGGGGAGCCGCACCCTGCGAGTCGTCCAGCGGATCGCGGCCCGCGCCGCCCTGCGGGTCGCCGTCCGGCGGGCGGGGCCCCGTCTCGGGCCGTGCGTACTCGGCGCGGGCCGAGGGCACGGAACTGCGGTCGTCCCGTGCGGCGGCGCGGCGCTGCGTTCCAGGTAGGCGGGCGCTCCAGCGCGTGAAGTTCACGGAATCTCTGGCCTCGTGTGTCGGTCTGGTCCGCTCTCGCGGGCTGCTCACTGTCGGTCACTGCCGGCCGGTTCACTCTGTGCAGATGTGGGCCCACCTATGGTCACACGTCCAGTGTGGCGGACCGAACTGACAGATGTCGGCACGGTCCGCCACCGGGCGGGTACGCGGGCGGGTCGACGGCCCGTCAGCCGCCGTTCCCCGTCGGGCCGTCGGGCCCGGAGCGGGCATCCGGCCCCGGCGAGTTGCCGGGGCCGGGCGGGGTGTCGGGGCCCGGCGGGCCGTTCGGACCGGGGCGTCCGCCGCCCGCGGCGAGCTCGAATTCGGCGCGCGGGTGTTCCAGCGAACCGAGGGAGACGATCTCGCGCTTGAACAGCCCGGCGAGGGTCCATTCGGCAAGGACTCGTGCCTTCCGGTTGAACGTGGGAACACGGCTGAGGTGGTACGTACGGTGCATCAGCCAGGCCGGATAGCCCTTGAGCTTATGGCCGTAGACATGGGCGACCCCCTTGTGGAGGCCGAGCGAGGCGACGGAGCCCGCGTAGCTGTGCCGGTACTCCTTCAGGGGCTCGCGGGCGAGCGACGCGAGGATGTTCTCGGCAAGGACCTTGGCCTGGCGCACCGCGTGCTGGGCGTTGGGCGCGGTCTCCCTGCCCGCCTCCGCGGCGGTCAGGTCTGGTACGGCCGCGGCGTCCCCGGCGGCCCAGGCGTGTTCGACACCCTCGACGGCGAGTTCCGCCGTGCACCTGAGCCTGCCGCGTTCGTCGATCGGCAGATCGGTCGCCGCGAGGATCGGCGCGGGTCTGACGCCCGCGGTCCACACCAGCGTTCGGGTCGGGAAGCGGGAGCCGTCGCTCAGGACGGCGATCCGGCCCTCGCAGGACTCCAGCCGGGTGTCGAGGCGTACGTCGATGTTGCGGCCGCGCAGCTCACGGATCGCGTACGTACCCATCGCCTCGCCTACCTCGGGGAGGATGCGGCCGGACGCCTCGACGAGGATCCACTTCAGGTCCTCGGCCTTGATGTTGTGGTAGTACCGCGAGGTGTAGCGGGCCATGTCCTCCAGCTCGGCGAGGGCCTCGACGCCCGCGTATCCGCCGCCGACGACGACGAAGGTGAGCGCGGCGTCGCGGATGGCGGGGTCGCGGGTGGCGGAGGCGATGTCCATCTGCTCGATGACGTGGTTGCGCAGGCCGATGGCCTCCTCGACGGTCTTGAAGCCGATGCCGTGGTCGGCGAGGCCGGGGACCGGGAGGGTGCGCGAGACGGAGCCGGGGGCGAGGACGAGCTCGTCGTACGGGATCTCTACCGCGCCGGTGCCGTCCTCCCCGGTGGCGAGGGTGGTGACGGTGGCCGTGCGCTTGGCGTGGTCGACGGACCGCGCCTCGCCGATCACGATCTTGCAGTGCGCGAGGACGCGGCGGAGCGGCACGACGACATGGCGCGGTGAGATCGAACCGGCGGCCGCTTCGGGCAGGAACGGCTGATACGTCATATAGGGCTCGGGGGTGACGACCACGATCTCGGCCTCACCGCTTCTGAGTCTCTGCTTCAGCTTCCGCTGGAGACGCAGCGCTGTGTACATCCCGACGTAGCCGCCACCGATGACGAGAATGCGCACACCCGGTGGGGGGCCGGGGGGTGTTCCCCCGGAATCTGAAGCCATCACCACCCCATGACGCAACGTGCTCAAGGGTTTGTCCACAGCCTCGACAAATTGTGTGACCGGAGGTTCCTGACGGGCGGTGGCCGCAGGGCTCGGCGGAGATGCGCAAGCCGCGCAGGTCAGGGGTTGAGGCGATGGTTCCGGACGTGGCCGATTCAGTGACCAACCGCTCCTTGCGCCGATCGGGGGGCGCTCCGTGCGGAACTACCCCCTTCTGAATTGAGCCGGGCTCAACTATGTTCGTATGTCGTCGGGGTGTCGGATGGGGACCATGATCCACTCTCCGGCCCAAACGGCGGGAAGTCTCCGGGGGGAGACGTCATAACCGGGGGAACAGTTATGCATATTCAGGATTCTTGGCAGGCCGCGACTGCGGTTCCGTCCCATTCGTCCGATGGAACAGGACGAATGGGAGTAATGGGAAACGGAGCGGTCGGGACGGTGACGACGAGTCCGGTCGGCACGGTCGGATCCGGCGGAGCCAGCGGATCAAACGGGGCAGCCGGTGTGACCGGGGCTGCCGGGGCGAATGGCCGCTCGGCTCCACTGCGCGTGGATGCACAGCGCAATCTGGAACATGTCCTGCGGGCCGCACGCGAGGTGTTCGGCGAGCTGGGATACGGGGCTCCGATGGAGGACGTGGCGCGCCGCGCCAGAGTCGGAGTCGGCACGGTGTACCGGCGCTTCCCGAGCAAGGACGTGCTGGTCAGGCGGATAGCCGAGGAAGAGACCTCCAGGCTGACGGACCAGGCCCGGACCGCGCTCGGTCAGGAGGACGAGCCGTGGTCGGCGCTGTCGCGCTTCCTGCGTACGTCGGTGGCCTCGGGCGCGGGCCGGCTGCTGCCGCCGCAGGTGCTGCGGGTCGGCGTCGATGTCGATGTCGATTCCGACAGCTCCGACAGCTCCGACAGCTCCGGGAGCCCCGGGAGCTCCGGCGGCTCCGACGGCAAGGACCTGGCGGCGGCCGGTGAACCGGTGACGATATCGGGCTCGGCGGGCGCCGATCGGGACGAGGCCCGGGTGCCTCAGCAACGGCAGGGCGCCGGTCAGGCCGACCTCCGGGCGGCCGACGAGCGTTCCGCCGCGGAGAACGGCATCGAGGACGACGACACGGGAGCCGGCGAGCTGCTGGAGGTGGTCGGCCGCCTGGTGGACCGGGCACGGGCCGCCGGTGAACTGCGGCGTGACGTGACGGTCGCGGACGTGCTGCTGGTGATAGCGACGGCGGCGCCTTCGCTGCCTGACGCGGCACAGCAAGCCGCCGCTTCGAACCGGCTCCTGGACATCCTGCTGGAGGGGCTGCGCTCCCGGCCGGCCGCCTGATCGGAGTGCGTGGGCCGGTGGGCCCACGACGCTTGTGAATGCGTGGACTTGCGGGTACGCGGGCTCGCGAACGCGCGGGCGTGAGCTTGCGGGTGCGCGAGCCTGCGGACTCGTGTGGGCCTGCGGGCACGCGGGCTCATGAACGCGCGGGCTTTGATGCACTGGCTCGCGGAAACGTGGCCTTGCGGATGCGCGGGCGCAGTGGCTTGTGCCGCTGCGCCCGGCGTACCGCGGCCAGCAGGGGAACGGGTTGCTGAGCCGCCGTCGGGCCTGTGCGTCGCGTCAAGTCGGGCCTGCGCGCCGCTTCGAGTCGCCGCTGCATGCCGGGGGCGTGGAGGCGGGCAGCGCAAATGGTTGATGTGGCCCGTTTTGATGGGTTCCTGGTCGATGGTCCGCCACCACCCCGAACCACGTCGCTCCGACGTCCGCGGTTGCCTCCCGCACTGTCGGAAACCGTTGGAATGCGTCGCCACTTCCCACCTCAGCGCGGTCCGGCGCGCCCGGCGCACTCGAATCGTGGACCGAGACGACAACTCACACGTGTAGAAAGCGATTACCAAGCTTTCCCCGAATGAATGGCTGTTAGTACTCACATTCGGAAAAAGGCCCCGGATGAGTGGTTGCGGGGGCTGAGGGGCCGTCGTGATTGCGCCATGTGGCACTCTTGCCCGATGTTCGGGTCCGACAGCGCATACGGGGGCTACCGCGATGAGCGGTGACGGGCAGCAGGAAGAGGCGTTCGACGACGTCTCCGTCGTGGGCGGTGCCACGGAGGCCGGTGGGCTGTCCGCCCGGCAGGTACCGAGTCAGGCCGGACCCGGGCGGTCGAGCAGTGACGCCGAGGGCGGCACCGTCCTGCCGGGCCCGTGGCCGACACCGGTCGATCCCGGCCCCGAGGCCGACGTCGCGGTGCCCATGCAGCGGGAGGGCGGCGGCTCCGGCGCCACCGATGCCTCCGGCGCCGCACTCTCCGACGCCGATCTGATCCGGCAGATGCGGGACGGCGACGACCTGGCGTACGAGGAACTCTTCCGACGGCACTCCGGCGCGGTGCGACGTTACGCACGGAGCTGCTGCCGGGACGCCCACACGGCCGACGACCTGACGGCCGAGGTCTTCGCCCGCACACTGCAGGCGGTACGGCGGGGCAAGGGGCCCGAGGAGGCCGTGCGGGCCTATCTCATGACGGCCGTCCGTCATGTCGGCGCCGCCTGGACCAAGACCGCGAAGCGGGAGCATCTGGTCGACGACTTCGCGGTGTTCGCCGCGCAGGCGTCCCAGACCTCCCAGGTGTCGGACGCGGACACGCTCGACCTCGGTGCCGATGTGCTGGCTATGCACGAGGCCGAGCAGTCGATGGCCATGCAGGCGTTCCGCAGTCTGCCGGAGCGCTGGCAGGCGGTGCTGTGGCACACCACCGTCGAGGAGGAGTCGCCCAGCGAGATCGCCCCGCTCTTCGGGCTGACCCCCAATGCCACGGCGGTGCTGGCCAGCCGGGCCCGCGAGGGCCTCAAGCAGGCGTATCTCCAGGCGCATGTGAGCCAGTCCCTGACCGCGGGCGGCGACTGTGCGCGCTACGCCGACCGGCTGGGCGCGTACGCCCGCGGCGGGCTCCGCATGCGGGCCGAACGCGGCCTGCGGGGACATCTGGAGGAATGCTCGAAGTGCCGGCTCGCCGCAGGCGAACTGGCCCATGTCAACGCCGGGATTCCCGCGCTGCTGCCGGTCGCGGTCATCGGTTGGTTCGCCGCCGGATACTCGCTCAAGGCCGCCGGGATCGTCGCCGGTGGCGCGGCGGGAGCCGCGGGTGCGGGTGCCGCTGCGGCAGCCACCGGGGGAAGCTCCACCGGAGGTGCGGCCGGTGGTGCCGCGGCCTCGGAGGGGCTCGGGGCCCCGGCGAAGGCCGGCATCGCGGCGGCGGTCGTCGCCGCCGCCACGGCCGGGCTGGTCTGGGCGCTGGTCGGCGACGACCAGCCGAAGCCCGAGGCCAGGCCCGCGACCAAGCCGGCTGTCGTGGCTCCTCCGGCGCCGACACCGCCGCCCGCGCCGAAACCGACACCGCCCCCGAAGCCCGCTCCGCCTGCCGCACCCGCTCCCCCGGCGCCGACGCCTCCGCCCAAGCCCGTGCCGAAGCCGACACCACCCCCCAAACCCGCTCCCAAGCCGACGCCCCCCGCGCCGAAGCCCGAGCCGACCCCGACGCCGACGCCGACCCCGACCCCGACGCCGACCAGGACTCCGCCTCCGCCGCCCCCCGCACCGACCGTCTATCAGGTCAGCGAACTCAGCTACTCGCTCCTGGGCGACCACACCGAACCGGAGGTGGTGCTCGGTGAGAGCAGCTGGGTCTGGCAGCGCTCCAACGTGTCGATCGGCGGCACGACCTACGCGCACGGGGTGACCGTCAGCAGCGATTCCTCCGTCACCATCCAGCTGAACAAGCAGTGCACTCGGTACGAGGCGATGGTCGGGATCGACGACATGACGATGGGGCTCGGCTCGGTGCGCTTCTCCGTCTTCAACGGCGACGGAGCACGGCTCTGGCAGTCCCCCGTGATGAACGGCGACGATCCGGCCGTGCCGGTGGGCGTCGGTATCGCCGGCCAGAAGAGCATCCGGCTCGTCGTCGAGCGCGCCCGTCCCGGTGGAGTCATGGCCCTCGCCGACTGGGCGAATTCGAGGATCAGTTGCCAGTGAGCCGGTCCGGGGTGAGGCCGGAGGTGAAACCCGGCGCTTCCGCGTGCCCGGCGGTTTCCGCGTGCCCGGTGGCTTCCGAGCGCCCCGGCTCTCCCGCGCGTCCGGCGGCTCCCGCACGCCCCCGAGCGTCCGCGCGCCCCAGGACATCCGTGCACCCCGGCTCTTCGGGGAACTCCTCGGTGATGCGGGTCAGGAGCTCGATGACATCGTCGACGGTCAGCGCGCTGCCCGCGGCGCGCTCGGCCTCGTACAGCTGAGGGCCCAGCTCCTCGCGGGCCTGCTGCCCGGCCTCGTCCACCTCGGCCTGTTGCGCCTCGGTCCTGGGGCCGAACATGCGCCAGCCGTCCGCTGCCGCCAGGATCCGTACGGCGGCCCGGTGGTGGCCCAGACTCGGCAGCACGGTCGCCACACAGTCCGCCAGATGCCCGGTGACGAGCTCGGCGCACTGGGCGTCCCGCGCTCCGCGGAGTGCCGCCGTCAGGCCTCTTACGCCTGCTGCCGGACCGCGCCCGGGTCCCGGCTCGTGCACCGCCACCCGGGCGGCCAGCCCCTCGACCACGGCGCTGAAGTGCGAAGGCGGGCTGCCCTGCCGGATCGCGTGCGCCGCCTCGGTGACCAGATCCCGCGCCTGAGCGATCTCGCCCCGCTCCAGGGCGGCGGTGGCGCGCAGGAAATGGATGTAGGCGCGGGCGTCGTGCACCTGGTAGCGGTCCGCCTCGTGCTCCGCCTCGGTCAGGGTCCGCTCGAAGTCCGCCATGTCCCCGGCCCGGTAGGCGAGTTCCGCGACCCGTGCGAGAAGAAACGGTGCCTCGGCGTACGCCCCGACCTCGCGGGACAGCATCAGCGCTTCCTCGTACGCCGACCTGGCCTGTGCGACCAGTCCGCGCATCACACCCGCCTCCGCGGTCGCGCTCGCCACCTGCGCGCGGATCCAGCGGTCGCCGACGCGGCGGCTCAGCTCGCGCAGTTCCGCGAGGTCGGCGTCGACCCCGGGCATGCCGCCCGGCATGTCGACGACCATGTGGGTGCGGAACATCAGGGCGATGCAGTACTCCCAGGCGCCGCCGTGGGTACGGGTGTTGTCGACCACCGTGTTGATGAGCGCATGGGTCTCGGTGGTCGTCCGTGTCGCGAACAGGGCCATCGGCCAGAGCATTCCCGGGAAGCGGGCGGACTGCGGGCCCGAGGACCTGAACGCCTCCGCCACCCGGTCCATCAGTGCCCGGAAGTTCTCGTCGTCGTTGACCGCCCCGGCGGGCCCGGCCTCCACGGCGAGGAAGTACCGCAGCATCTCCAGATGCATGCGCGGCCAGTAACGGGAGTCGTCGGCGTCGTCCGGCTCCGGTCCCAGCGCCGCGGCGCGCTCGGCCCAGACGAGGCCCTCGGAACGGAAGTTGCGCAGCCACCAGAACCATCCCATGCCGAGAACCAGTCGTACGGCTTCCGCTTCGGAC
Organism: Streptomyces sp. NBC_00012; assembly: GCF_045040875.1. Classification (NCBI taxonomy): domain Bacteria; kingdom Bacillati; phylum Actinomycetota; class Actinomycetes; order Kitasatosporales; family Streptomycetaceae; genus Streptomyces; species Streptomyces sp. NBC_00012. The sequence continues at coordinate 4,165,108 of NZ_CP108309.1, forward strand.
GGGGTGGTGACGACGGTCCGTTGGAGGGCTGCCCGGATGTTGTCGAGCTCCGTCTCCAGGCGTTCGATCCAGGGCAGCTGGTCGCCGGAGCGGATGCGGGGCTCGGCCCGCTCGACGAGTGCGAGGAAGTACACGGTGTGCGCGCCCGCGGCGGCGGCGCGTATCTCCGGGACCTCGGCGGCACGTTCGGTGGCGTACTCGTGGATGGTCTCCAGGAGGCGGTAGCGCATCTCGCCGGTGGCGGTCGGGGCCGCGACGACGAGGGACTTGTCGACGAGAGCGCCGATCAGGTCCGCGGTGGAGAGCCGGGTGGGGAGCCGGGTGGGGATCTGCCCGGAGGACACGGTTCCGGTGGGGTCCGCCCCAGGTGTGATGACGGCTTCCGCGGCCTGCAGATCCCAGCCGCCCGCGAAGACGGAGACTTGTCGCAGCGCCGTGCGTTCGTCCTCGTCGAGGAGGTCCCAGGACCAGTCGACGACGGCACGCAGTGTCTGCTGGCGCGGCAGTACGGTCCGGCCTCCACCGGTCAGCAGCAGAAACCGGTCGTCGAGCCGGTCCGCGATCTGACGCGGACCGAGCATCCGCAGCCGGGCGGCGGCGAGCTCGATGGCGAGCGGCTGCCCGTCGAGCCGTCGGCAGATCTCGGCCACGGCGTCCGCGTCCTGCCCGGCCTCCCGCCCGGGGCCGGGATCGGGGTCGAAATCGGGGCGTACGGTGCGGGCGCGCTCGGCGAACAGCCGGTGGGCGGGGTCGGGCGGGAGCGGGCCGACCGGGCGTACGGATTCGCCGGGCACGCCGAGGGGTTCGCGGCTGGTGGCGAGGATGCGCAGCTGCGGGCAGTTGGTGAGCAGGGTCTCGGCGAGGGTGGCGGCCGCTTCGATGACGTGTTCGCAGTTGTCCAGGATGAGCAGGAAGGGGCGGATGCGGGAGCAGTGCGCCAGGTGCTCGACGAGGAGCTCGGCCGGGTCGGTGCGCGGCAGCTGTCCGTCGCGGTTGTTGTCGCGGAGGAGGGCCGTCTCGCGCAGCCCGAGAGCGGAGAGCACGGCTCCGGGTACGTCGGCGGGGTCGTCCACGGGGGCGAGTTCGGCGATCCAGGCATCCGTGTCGGATGTGGCGGATGCGGATGCGGATGCAGCGGAGGCGGATGCAGCGGAGGCGGATGCAGCGGAGGCGGGGGCGGCGGGGGCGGGGGCGGCGGGGGCGGGGGCGGCGGGGGCGGGGGCGGAGGCATCGGCGGCGGCGGAGGCGGGGGCGGCGGAGGCGGGGGCGGGGGCGGAGGCATCGGATATGTCGTCCCGCCGGGCTCCGTGTGCCGCGGCCTCCTCGGCGAGCCGGGTCTTGCCGGAGCCACCGGGGCCGGTGAGGGTGACCAGGCGGGAGCGGGTCAGATCGGCGCGAATGGAGCGCAGTTCGAGCTCCCGGCCGACGAACGAGGTCAGCCGGGGCCGCAGATTGCCGTGCACGACGGCGGGGCCGGCCCCGCCGAGCGGCCGCACGACCGCCACCGGCCGCCCCACCGTCGCGGAGGACACCTGCGGTGGAGCGAGCAGCTCCCGGTGCAGCGCGCTCAGTTCGGGACCGGGATCGACCCCCAGGCCGTCGGCGAGGGCGTGGCGGGCGTCCTCGTAGGCGACCAGCGCGTCGGCCTGGCGGCCCTCGGCGCGCAGGGCACGGATCAACTGGGCCCGGAAGCGTTCGTCGTACGGGTGGGCGGCCGTCAGCTCCATGAGTTCGGGCACCAGGGCCCGCGGCCCCGCGTCCGGCCCCGCGCCGCTGTCCCGGCCCGTCGACGCGCACCGCAGATCGGCCTCGATACGGCGTTCCAGCGCGGCCAGGCGGTGGGCCTCGGGGCGCAGGGCGTGGCCGTGGTCCCGTTCCGGCAGGTCGGCCAGCGCGGGTCCGCGCCACAGGGCGAGCGCGGTACGGAGCGTGCGCGCGGCCGTTGCGGGATCGCCCGCGTCGAGCTCCTCGGCCCCCTGGCGGGAGAGCCGCTCGAACACGTACAGGTCGACCTCGTCGGGCCCGGCCGCCAGCCGGTAGCCCCCGTGGGCACTCGTGATCGCGTCCCTGCCCAGCACCCGGCGCAGCCGGCCCACCAGGGCCTGGAGCGCGGCGGGAGCGTCGTGCGGGGGGTCCGCGGCCCAGACGTCGTCGACCAGATCGGCGACGGGGACGGGGCGTCCGGCGCGCAGCGCGAGGGCGGCGAGGAGAGCGCGCAGCCGGGCACCACCCACGGTCAGGGCACTGCCGTTCTCGTCTCGCGCCTCGGTGACGCCCAGGATCAGATACCGCACCGGGCCATTGTGTCCCGCGACCGCGGCGAGCGCCCCGCCTCTCGTCGGCCGTGCCGCACCCGCGTCTACCGTTGCAGCGTCCGCCTGGCCGGGACGACGCCGCCCGCGACCGCGCGCTGGCGGGGCGCCGCCGTACCCGTCCAGCAGGTGCCGCGCCGCGACACCAGCCGGCGGAGCCAGAGCTCCGTGGACGCCAGATGCGCGAGGCCGTCCAGCGGGAGCGGTTCGCCCTCGGAGGCCGCGCGCAGGGCCTTGCGTACGACGCGGGCCTCGACCAGGCCCGCGTCGGCGAGCAGCGGGGCGTCGAAGAGGGCGATCAGCTCCGGGAGAGCGGCGCGCAGGCCGGTGCGGGCGGTCGCGTTCGAGGTGGCGAGGGAGGGGGTGCCCCAGCCCGGCGGCAGGTCGTGGATGCCCGCGCCCGCGAGAACCCGGCGCAGGATCGCGGCGCGGGCGCCCGGCTGGACCCGGAGCGATTCGGGGAGCGCGCGGGCGGCGCGCACGACCTGGTTGTCGAGGTACGGGGCGTGCAGCCGCTGGCTGCGGTTCTCGGCGGCCTGCTCCAGGATCCGGTGGTCGGCGGCGTACCGGGCCAGGGCGGCCCTGGCGCGGGCCTCGCCGGGGCGCTGGACGGAGACGGGGCGGATGGCCGCCTCCTGGAGCCGCACCGACACCTCTGCCAGTGCCTCCCCGGTGAGCCAGCGGGCGGCGGGTCCGGGCCGCGACCAGGCGAGGGCGGCCAGCGAGGCGTCGGCGGGGGTGTCGAGGTCGGGGGCGTTCCGGTTGGCGTCCGGCAGCCGGCCGGCCGCCGCTTCCAGGCCGGTGCGGTACGACGTACGGGACAGGCGGCGGGCCGCCCGGTAGACGGTGATCGGGACGAACAGGGAGTGCGCGCTCGGGCCCTCCGCCCTGGCGAGCGCGGCCACCGGGCGCAGCAGATGGCGCCGGCGACGGTCCATCAGCAGATCGGCGAGGCGGGCCGGGTGGGCGTCGAGCACCTGGCGGGCGCCGCCGCCGACGAAGTGGTCGGCGCTGCCCGAGGCGAGGCGCCGGCGGTGGCGCTCGGCGACGACGAGGGACGGGGCGGGTTCGTCGGTGAGCGGGCCGCTGCCCAGGTCGGCGTAGGGCAGGGCCTCCTCGCCGGCCGCGACGACCACGTGGTGCAGGCGCGGGTTGGCTGCGATGACGCGGGCGCGTTCGAGTTCGTCCTCGTGTCCGTGCGCGGTGAGGTCGTTCAAGGTGACGGCGAGCAGCCGCTCGCCCGCTCCGGTGCCGTGGCCGAGGAGCGTGCCGGGCAGACCCGGCAGTCCGGCGGCGAGCAGGGCGAGGGTGGCGGAGGCGCTGCCCCCGGACAGATCGGCGCCGATGCCGGGGACCGGTGCGCCACGGGCGGCGCGCCGGTCGGCGGGGCCCATGCCGGGGACCGGGCCGGGGTCGGGCGGCAGGGTCTCGGGCGCGTGACGCGGGGCCAGGAGTCTGGCGCGTACGGCTTCGACCAGTGCGTCGCGCACGCCTTCGACGGCGCTGACCGGGTCGAGCTGGGGTGCGGCCACGGCGAGGGAGGCCACCGCCTCGTAACCGGTGACCTCGCGCGACCCCTCGCGGAGGATGAGCGCGTGGCCCGGCGGGATGCGCTTCACACCGGCGTACGGGGTGCCGTCGCGCAGCGCCTCCGGGGTTTCGGGGCAGGCGAGCAGGGCGGCCAGGTGACCGATGTCCAGCTGGGCCTCGATGAGGTCGGCGAGCGGGAGTGCGGCGGTCGCGTACGCCGTGCCGCCCGCCCAGGGTGTGTAGAAGACGGGGCGGGCACCGGCGAGGTCGCCGATGACGGTGATCCGGCGGCCGATCTGGACGACGGTCGTGTAGCTGCCGGGCCAGGAGGTGAGGTGGCGCAGGGCGCCGCCGCGGGCGGCGAGGAGGCCCGAGCGCAGCTGTTCGTCGGTGGCGCTGCAGCAGCCGAGGACGGCCATCCGGGCGGTGGGCGCGCCCCCGGTGGTCTCGACCGTGGTGATCCGGATCTCGTCGGGACGCCAGTCCCCCACGGCCCAGAGCGGATCCGGGTCGCCCCAAAGGAGTTGGGAGCCCACGGGGTGCATCGTGCGCCCCTCGTCACTGGGGCCGACCGCTCCGGCCGTGCCGAAGCTCGCGGCGATACTGCTCCACCCCACCAACCAACGCATCGCCGCCTCCACAGGCTGTGGACAAAACGGCGCAGCAGGAAGTATCGGGTGAACACCGGTAACGCGCGGCGCCGTTGCGAACATGCTGCCACGACAACAGCGCACAGGAGGGGCTGCGGACGGCGCACGTCGGAAGGGCATGCGCCCCTGGCAAAGGCCCGGCCGGGCCGGAGGCCGGCGGAAGACCGGGCCGGCCCCGGGCGCGTACACCCCCGCCGGAAACCGGACGCCGCTTTGACGGCGGGACATCACGCACGGTCACAGCCAAGCGCCTCATTCACCAACTGGCGCACAGAACAGGCGCGTTGCCTTCCCCGTACGAGCCGGATCCACCAGCCGAAATCCGGCCACACTCAAGCAGTGCCCGAGCCGCCACGGACCGTTCGCGGGTCGTCGACGGGCAACCCTCCGGCGGTCGACGAGATGTCCGCGAATCGGGCGGCCCAACCTCGGGCGACCGACGACATTCGGCCATTCTTGGAGCGGGTCGGAACCTTGCAACGAGGAACTCGCCGCATCAGAAGTCCCCTTTCGCCCCACTTCATTCCCCGGTCGCTCCCGAACATCTCCCGGAACCCCGCGGCAGCCGCGGAAGATCTCCGCCGGGGCCGCCGACGCACAGTCCGGGAGGTGTCGTTCACCTCCCGGACCGGTCCGCCGCCTGCGGGGAATGAGGCGGCAGTGTCCCCCAGCCCACTGAGTCCTGTGCAGCGGGCCGACCCACGCAGCACCCATGGAAACCCTTCCGAAACCGCCGGACGAGAGCGCACGGCCGGGCGCACGGCCACACACCAGGAGCACGTCCGAGGCTCGGCCCACGACGCCGGCACCAGGCACGGACGACGCCCCTCACGTGCCGTTCCCGTGCGCCGCCGAGCAGCGCTCCGGGCCCGGCGGACACCGTTCCGGGACCGCGTCCGGCCCCCGTCCGGTCCATGCCCGATCCGCGTCCCGAGCGCACCCGGGCACCGTCCGGTCCGCCGCCCGCGTCGGCACGGACAACAATCCCGCCATACGGACGTCTGCCCCTTAACGGTAGGGATGCGGCGAACTACGCTGGGTTTACTGAGGTTCTCTGCAGGAGGCATATTCCTCGGGGCTCGGCCATATGCGTGTGCGGCCGGAGTGCCGGGGACCGTCGCTGGGGAGGACACGGTACGAATGCCGCGCACCGCGATGGTGACGCGGCGGCCGTCTGCGTGTCGAGGGGTGGCGCATGTCCAGGGAGCAACGCGGACCGAACGAGAAGCTCGGAACCGTTCTCGCCCTCGCGGGAATCAGCAACGCCGGGCTCGCCCGGCGGGTCAATGACCTCGGGGCGCAGCGCGGTCTGACACTTCGGTACGACAAGACCTCGGTGGCCCGGTGGGTCTCCAAGGGCATGGTGCCGCAGGGCGCCGCGCCCCATCTCATCGCCGCGGCGATCGGCGCCAAGCTCGGCCGGCCGGTCCCGCTGCACGAGATCGGGCTCGCGGACGCCGACCCGGCGCCGGAGGTCGGCCTGGCCTTCCCGCGCGACGTGGGCGAGGCGGTCCGTTCGGCGACCGAGCTGTACCGGCTGGATCTGGCCGGGCGGCGGGCGGGCAGCGGCGGGATCTGGCAGTCGCTCGCGGGTTCGTTCTCGGTGAGCGCGTACGCGACGCCCGCGTCCCGCTGGCTGATATCCCCCGCCGACGCGACGGTGGAACGCGACGCGACGGCAGCCGGGGTCCCCGCCTTCGACACCCAGGGCGCACGGGGCGCACACAGCGGTGCAGGGGCGCAGAGCCCGCCGGGCAAGGCGGCGAAGAGCACGGCGGCGGTGCCGCCCGGCGCCCCGGCCGCGCTGAACGCACAGGCGGCCCGGACAGCGCTCGGGACGCTGGGTGCACTGGGCACGCTGCAGGCACCCGCCATCCCCGCCCAGCCCCGCCCGGACACCGCACCGGCACCGGCGTCGCCGTCCGCACCGGCACCCGCACCGGTGTCGGCATCCGTATCCACCACCATCCCCGCGGGGGCCACCAGCGACATCTCCCCGCTGCGGGTCGGCCACAGCGATGTCTCCAAGCTGCGCGAGGCGGCCCAGGACGCCCGCCGCTGGGATTCCAAGTACGGTGGCGGGGACTGGCGTTCCTCCATGGTTCCCGAGTGTTTACGGGTCGACGCCGCGCCGCTGCTGCTCGGTTCGTACAGCGACGAGGTGGGCCGGGCACTCTTCGGCGCAGCGGCCGAACTGACCAGGCTCGCCGGGTGGATGGCCTTCGACACCGGTCAGCAGGAGGCCGCACAGCGCTACTACATCCAGGCGCTGAGACTCGCGCGGGCCGCTGCCGACGTGCCCCTCGGCGGCTACGTGCTCGCGTCCATGTCGCTCCAGGCGACCTACCGCGGCTTCGCCGACGAGGGGGTCGACCTCGCGCAGGCCGCCGTCGAGCGCAACCGAGGGCTCGCCACGGCCCGCACCATGAGCTTCTTCCGTCTGGTGGAGGCGCGTGCCCATGCCAAGGCGAACGACGCGTCCGCCGCGGGATCCGCACTGAAGGCCGCCGAGGGCTGGCTGGAGCGCTCCAGGGACGGTGACGCGGACCCGTCCTGGCTCGGCTTCTACTCGTACGACAGGTTCGCGGCCGATGCCGCGGAGTGCCACCTCGACCTGAAGGCGCCCCGGCAGGTGCGGCGCTTCACCGAGCAGGCGCTCTCCAGGCCCACCGAGGAATTCGTCCGCTCCCACGGGCTGCGGCTCGTGGTGTCGGCGGTGGCCGAGCTGGAGTCGGGCAATCTGGACGCCGCCTGCGCCGCGGGCACCCGGGCGGTGGAGGTGGCGGGCCGCATCTCCTCGGCACGCACCACGGAGTACGTACGGGATCTGCTGCACCGGCTCGAACCGTACGGCCACGAGCCGCGCGTCGCCGAGCTGCGTGAGCGGGCCAGGCCGCTGCTGGTGGCGCCCGCGTAACCGGACGGGCGGCGGGCAGCGGCAGGCAGGCGTCGGCAGGGGACGTCGGCAGGCAGGCGCGCGGTGTCGGCGCAGCATCCGTGCGACATCCCGGACGGCACACGGACCACACGCACGGCATCCGCGCGGACACCCTGTGCCACGGGCCGTAAGGATTCGGCGCCACGCTGAGCCCCGCTGGTTTGAGTGCGTTGTCAGTGGGTCAGTGCACTATCGGGGTGGGAGGTGGCGTGATGATGACGCGCGCGGCATACGACTGCGATGTGCTGGTGATCGGCGGCGGGATCGTCGGGCTGTCGACGGCGTACGCGATCACACGCACCGCTCCGGGTACCCGGGTGACGGTCCTGGAGAAGGAGTGGGGCCCTGCCCGGCACCAGACCGGGCGCAACAGCGGGGTGATCCACAGCGGCATCTATTACCGTCCCGGCTCGCTCAAGGCCCGCTACGCGGTGCGCGGCGCCGCCGAGATGGTCGACTTCTGCGCCGAACACGGCATCGCCCACGCGGTGACCGGCAAGCTGATCGTCGCGACCGAGCGGGCCGAGCTGCCCCGGCTGCACGCCCTGGTCCAGCGCGGCCGGCAGCACGGCCTGCCGGTGCGCGAGCTGGGCCCCGCCCAGATCACGGAGCACGAACCCCGGGTGAGCGGCCTCGCCGCGATCCGGGTCGGGTCGACCGGTGTGTGCGACTTCGGCGCGGTCGCGGCCCGGTTGGCCGCCGAGGTGAGCGGGGCCGGCGGGGTGATCCGTTACGGGGCGGAGGTCACGGCGATCGACCGGCGCCCCTGGGGCGTGGCGGTGCGTACGGCGGACGGCCCGGTGGTGCGAGCCCGCGTGCTGGTCAACTGCGCGGGGCTGCACTGCGACCGGGTGGCCCGGCTCGCGGGCGACGACCCGGGCATGCGGATCGTGCCCTTCCGGGGTGAGTACTACGAACTGTCGCGGCCGGAGCTGGTGCGCGGCCTGGTCTATCCGGTGCCCGACCCGGCGTTCCCGTTCCTCGGGGTCCATCTGACCCGGGGCCACGACGGCAGCGTCCACGTCGGGCCGAACGCGGTGCCGGCGCTGGCCCGCGAGGGGTATGGCTGGCCGGTCGTGCGCCCGGCCGAGCTGGCGGACACCCTGGCCTGGCCCGGCACCTGGCAGATCGCGCGCAGACACTGGCGGTACGGGGCGGGCGAGGTGCGCCGTTCGCTGTCGAAGCACGCGTTCACCCGGGCCGTGCGACGGCTGCTGCCGGAGGTGACGGAGGCCGATCTGAGACCGGCCCCGGCCGGGGTCAGGGCCCAGGCCGTGCTGCGGGACGGCACCCTGGTGGACGACTTCCTCATCCGCGAGGCCCCGCACACCGTCCACGTACTGAACGCGCCGTCGCCCGCCGCGACGGCCTCGCTGCCCATCGGGCGGGAGGTGGCACGCAGGGCGCTGCTCCGGGCACGGGAGACGGGGTGGAGACCGCCCGCCGTAGAATCGGGGCATTGTGTCTGAGCCCATGAACCCCTCCGAGAGCCTCTCCGGGGACTCCCCCGAGAGCTCCTCCGAGCACCTCTCCTCGTCCGCTGCCGGGATTCCGGACGATCTGCGCGCCGCCTCGTTCGAGCGGCAGCGCAGGCTGCGCCAGGAGCCGCGCTTCCCGGGCGGGCCCGCCATCGACCCGGCCGGCTCGCACCACGAGCGCCGGATCCGCAGCTTCCAGCCGCGCCGCAGCCGCGTCACACCCGGCCAGGAGGACGCCCTGCTGCGGCTCTGGCCGAAGTGGGGCCTGGACATCGACGGGCAGCGCGTCCTCGACCTGCCCGAGCTGTTCGACGGGCTGCCGACCGTGCTGGAGATCGGCTTCGGGATGGGCGAGGCCACCGCGCAGATGGCCGCCGACGACCCCGGCACGGGCATCCTCGCCGTCGATGTGCACACCCCGGGCCAGGGCAATCTGCTCGGTCTCGCGGACCGGAACGGCCTGTCCAACATCCGGGTGGCCAACGGCGACGCGATCATCCTGCTGCGCGAGATGCTCAAGCCGGACTCGCTGGACGGGCTGCGGGTGTACTTCCCCGACCCGTGGCCCAAGAAGCGCCATCACAAGCGGCGGCTGATCCAGCCGGAGTTCCTCGATCTGGTGGCGCAACGGCTGAAGCCGGGGGCGGTGATCCATTGTGCGACCGACTGGGAGCCGTACGCCGAGCAGATGTTGGAGGTGCTCACCGCGCACCCCCTCTTCGAGAACACGCAGGCGGACGGCGGCTACGCGCCCAGGCCCGCGTTCCGGCCGCTGACCCGGTTCGAGGGGCAGGGCCTGGACAAGGGCCATGTCGTGCACGACCTGCTCTTCGCCCGCAGCTGAGGCTGCCGCCGAGACCGGCACGGTGAGTGGTCCCGGCGGGTCCTATCGGTCCCGGCGCCCCATGGTCAGGTGTCAGTGCCGCTGGTTAGGGTCGTTGCGTGGTGACCGACGGGTCTGTCCAGCAGTGGCAGTCGCAGCCGGCCGTCCCGCTTCTCGAGGAGCAGCGGGTCGGCGAGATCCTGGCTGCCGTGCCGGAGCGCGGGCAGTGGCGCTACCGGCCGCGCCGCGTGGGCATGGTGTGGCGCAGCCGGACGTTTCGCGTCGCGACGGTGTTCACGGTGCTGGCGCTCTGTGGTCTGGCGATCCTGGCCCTGGTCCGCGATCAGACGGGCACTCAGGGATTCCTCGTCGGCCTCGGCCTCGCCGTGCTGCCCGTGCCACTTCTGCTGGCGGCGTTCCGCTGGCTCGACCGGGTCGATCCGGGCCCCTGGCGGAACGTGTTGTTCGCCTTCGCCTGGGGTGCGTTCGCCGCCGCCCTGGTCGCGATCCTGGCGAATTCGTTCGCCACCCGCTGGATAGCCACGACCACCGCCGATCCGTCGAACGCCGACACCCTCGGCGCCACGGTCATAGCCCCGGTCGTCGAGGAGAGCGCCAAGGCCGCGGCGGTCCTGCTGATCTTCCTGTTCCGAAGGCGGGAGTTCAACGGGATCGTCGACGGCATCGTGATCGCGGGCATCACCGCGAGCGGCTTCGCCTTCACGGAGAACATCCTCTACCTCGGCAACGCCTTCGGACAGGACCAGCAGATCGGCACCTCCGGCGTCGTGTCGGTGACGGCCGCGACGTTCTTCGTACGGGCGGTGATGTCGCCGTTCGCCCACCCGCTTTTCACGGTGCTGACCGGCACAGGCTTCGGGCTCGCCGCGGCGAGTGCCCGGCACCGTCGGATCCGCCGCATCCTGCTGCCGCTGCTGGGGCTCGTCCTCGCCATGGGCATGCACTCGCTGTGGAACGGGTCGGCGGTCTTCAGCCCGTACGGCTTCTACGCCGTGTACGCGGTTTTCATGGTCCCGGCCTTCGGCCTGGTGACCTGGCTGGCGATCTGGTCGCGCCGCCGGGAGCTGCGCACACTCGCCGCCGAGCTGCCCTCCTACGCGGCTGCGGGCTGGCTCACCCCGGCGGAGCCGCTCGCCCTCTCCACGATGCGGGCCCGCGGCCTGGCCCGCGACGCGGCACGCCGCCGATACACCCTCGCCGCCCAGGGGAGCCAGGAGATCCCGTACGGGCCCGGCCGGGCCCCCGGAGCCATGCCCGGCCGGGCCCCCGGAGCCACGTCCGGGGCGGTGCCCGGACCCGCGCCCTGGCCGTCTGCCCAGGCAACGGCGCAGGCACAAGCCATGGCGAAGGCCCACGGCAAGGCGGCCGCCCGGACCGTCGCCGAGTACGAATCGTTCGCGACCTCACTGGCCTCGCTGCGCCTCCAGGCCCGCCGCGGGACGGTCGGCCCGGACTTCGCCGAACGCGAGCTGGAGCTGTTGCACCACCTCTGGCAGCGCAGGGAGGTGGCCGCCCCCGCCTTGACGTACGCGGCGCAGGCGACGGGCCTCCTGCGCCCCCACCGTCGGCCGTCGCCCCCGTACTCCGGACCGTTCCCTCCGCACACGCAGTACGGCACCTACCTCAACGGCCCCACCCAAGGCCAAGGCCACGGCCACAACCCCGGCCCCGGCCCCGGCTACAACCCCTACCTGCTGCCGCAGCAGCCACCGCACTAGGACGGCAGCGCGAACGCCCCGGGAGCACACCGCGCTCCAGGGGCGTCGCAGCAGCCACACGCACTCGGACGCACGCCACCGGCCGGGCACGAACAGCCAGGCACGATCAGGCGGGCACAATCAGGCGGATGCCTCGGTGAGTTCGGCCAGCTCCTGCTCGGTCAGCGTGAGTTCGGCGACGGCCAGCAGCGCGGGCAGCTGCTCGACCGTACGGGCCGAGGCGATCGGCGCGGCCACCGTCGGCCGGGACGCGAGCCAGGCCAGCGCGACAGTCGCGATCTCCGCACCGCGCTCCTGGGCGACCTTGTCCAGCGCGGCCAGAACCTTCTGCCCCCGCTCCGACTCCAGATGCGCGCGGGCGCCCTCCGCCCGCGCGCTCTCCACCGAGGCGCCCGGACGGTACTTGCCGGTGAGGAAACCGGAGGCCAGGGCGAAGTACGGCACAACGCCGAGCCCGGCACGGGCCGCCGTGTCCTGGAGCTCGCCCTCGTACGTGTCGCGGGAGACCAGGTTGTAGTGCGGCTGAAGGGCGACGTAACGGGCCAGCCCCTCGCGCTCCGAGAAGTCCAGGGACTCCTGGAGCCGCGCGGGAGCGATGTTGGAGGCGGCGATCTCCCGGACCTTGCCCTCCTTCACCAGCTGGTCCAGGGCGGTGATGATGTCCTCGACCGGCACGGTCTTGTCGTCGAAGTGCGTGTAATAGAGGTCGATGTACTCGGTTCCGAGCCTGCGCAGCGACTCCTCGGCCGCGGCCTTGATGTTGGCGGGCGCGAGCCCCTGGTACCGGGGGTGGGTGCTGACCTTGGTGGCGACGACGATGTCGGAGCGGTTGCCGCGCGCGGCAAGCCACTTGCCGATGACGGTCTCGGACTCGCCGCCCTCGTTGCCCGGGACCCACGCGGAGTAGCCGTCGGCGGTGTCGACGAAGTTGCCGCCGGCCGCGGCGTACGCGTCCAGCACGGCGAACGACTGCGCCTCGTCGGCGGTCCAGCCGAAGACGTTGCCACCGAGAGCGAGCGGGAAGACCTGGAGGTCGGAGGGGCCCAGCTTGCGAAGAGAAGTCATAAATGAATCAACAGATTCCGGATGGCGCGCTATTCCATCCGCTCCACCTGCCCCAGCCGCTCCACCCGCCCCGGGTACTCACCGCCTCACCCCGCCGCTCGCGACCTCCCCACCGCCCACAAAAGACCGGCAGCCCTGACGTCGGGGGGTGAGCGTCAGGACTGCCGGGGTTCATCGGCCGGCGAACCGGCTCGGATCAAGCGGCCCACGAAGTGGGCGGGGCGGACGGGGCAACCGTCGGATCAGGGGGTGAGGCCCTTGCTGCGGAGCCAGGCCATCGGGTCGATACCCGCACCGTCGGGGGTGTGTACCTCCAGGTGGAGGTGCGGACCGGTCACGTTGCCGGTCGCGCCGACCCGGCCGATGGTCTCGCCGGTGGTGACCTTCTGGCCCACGCTGACGCCGATCGAGGACTGGTGGCAGTACCAGACCTCCGTACCGTCCTCCAACTCCAGCACGGTGCGGTAGCCGTACGAGCCGGCCAGACCGGCCGACTTGATCGTGCCGCCGTGGACGGCCTTGATCGGGGTGCCGGTCGGAGCGGCGAAGTCGAGGCCGGTGTGGTAGCCGGAGGACCACATCGAACCGGCCTGGCCATAGGTCGAGGTGATCGTGTACGAGAAGGTCGGGATGGCGTAGCTGGCGGCGAGCTTGGCCAGCCGCAGGGCCTCCGCCTTCTTCTTGGCCTCCTCCTCCGCCTTCTTCTTCTCGGCGGCGGCCTTGGCCTTGGCCTCGTCCTGCTGCTTCTGGGCCTCGGCGGCCGCCTTCTCCGCGGCCTTCTTCTCCTCGGCCGCCTTGGCCTCGGCGTCGGCGGCGTCCTGCTGCTGCTCGGCCTGCTGGAGGATGCGGGCGCGGAGCGCCTCGCCCGCGTCCGTCGCGCCCTGCTCGGCCTCGGCGGTGGTGATGCCGGCGGTGGTGAGCGGGGCGCTGGCGGCCGCGACCTCGGTCTTGTCGGCCTCGGACTCGTCGGAGAACAGGGCGCCCACGCCGGGAAGGGACTTGGCGTCGGGGAGGTTGTCCGTGATGGCGTCGGGCATGGAGATGGAGACCGGCGGCTTGCTCTGCGCGGAGGCCATGCCGCCCGCGCCGACCGCCGCTATGACGCCGACACCCAGCACCGTGGAGCTGCGGGCGAGACCGTTGCGCTGCTTGGCGACGCGGTGCCTGCCACGCACGGGGCGGACGGACTCCTCGGTGGGGTTCCACTCGTCCCAGCCGCGGTCGGGCTCACTGGTGAACTCACCCGTGAAATTGCCGGTGAAGTCGCCGTCGGGCTCCGTGCCGTAGTCGAAATCGAACCGGGACGGGGCCTCGGGGGCAGGCTTGTTGGACGCCACGGGGGCGCACTCCTTTCCTTCCTTCTCGCCTACCGGGTTAGCTGACGGGTTCGGAGCAGGAAGGTCTCCTACGGGCCCCTCTGTCTCTCACGAGACACAGGTGTCCGATTCACCCCATGTAGGTGGTTCCCCGGTTCCCTTGCGGAATTCGGCGCTCGCGCACGGTGCCGCCACTGATGACGGCTGGGACGACCGCGCTGCGTTATCGAACGTTAATAGACACCGGGGCCGTATTCCAAGCTGTTCCCACTGATCGTTCACTTCTTTGGCCTGGACTTTACGGGACACAAGCGGGTGGAATCGGACGAGTTGACCGACCTTCAGCCATTACCCCGTTTCTGACGTTGCGTCAAATGTTATGCGGAGTGGCGCCTTTCGGTTACGCACGGTGGCATCACCCCACCACGTCACTGTCCTCACCCCTCACCCCTCGCCCCCGCCTCCCCCTCATATCTCCTCAGCACCGACGATCCGCACCGTCCTTCGCCGGTCCGGCTGCCCCTCCGCAGGGCGTGCGACCGCGAGCAACGCCATGTCGTCGGTCGTCTCGCCGCCCGTGTGCAGGCGCACGTCATCGGTCAGAGCGGACAGCAGTTCCTCGGGCCCCGGGAAGATCCGCCCGCGCAGCCGGGCCGCCGGGTCATAGAAGACCCCATCGGCGTTCCGCGCCTCGGAGAGACCGTCCGTGTAGAGGAGCAGGGTCGCCCCGGCCGGCAGATCCCACTCGTCCGTGCACTCCGGCCACACCCCCAGGCCCATCCCGAGCGGCAGCGCGGGCACGGAGGGCTTCAGCACCTCCAGCGCCCCGTCCGGATGCAGCAGGATCGGTTCGGGGTGACCGCGGTTGACGATCCGCACCCGGGACAGCCCGTACGGGATCTCGGCCAGCACGGCGGTGATGAAGCCCTCCAGCACGTCGAGCCCGCCGCGCCGCGCCTCCTCCCGCGCCAGCGCCCGCTCCAGCCGCCCCGCCACCCCCTCCAGCGAGGATTCCTGCTCGGCCGCCTCGCGGAACGCCCCGATGGCCACCGCCACCGTCTCGACTGCGTCGAGCCCCTTCCCCCGTACGTCACCGACCACCAGCCGCACCCCCTGCGGGGTGTCCGCCACGGCGAACAGGTCACCACCGACGAACTCGTCCGCCTGCGCCGCCTCGTACCGCGCCGCGACATGCAGTCCGCCGATCCGGTCGGACGGCTGCGGCAGCACCGCGCGCATGGCCGTCTCCGCGACGTACCGCGCGGAGGCCAGCTGCTCGTTGCTGCGCCGCACCACCCCGTTGATCACGACCGCGAGGACCGAGACGGTGGCCAGGGTGAGCAGCTCGATCAACGGCACGGCCTTCGGCAACGTACTGGTGTACAGCCGCAGCGCGACGACGGCCAGCATCGCGGCGACACCGGTGCGGATGGTGCTGGCCAGCGAGAAGAACGGGGCGGCGATCAGCGGAGCGGCCACGAACAGCGGAATGGCGGTGAAGGCGGGCGGGGTGAGGGCGTCGAACAACAGCCCGCCGAGAATCATCAGCGCAGGCAGCATCCGTACGAACCGCCGGGTACGGGCACCGCCTCCGGCATGCTTGCCGCGCCGCTTCTCCCGCTTCCACACCTGTGGTCTCCTGCCCGGTACGCGCGCGGCTGCGGACGGTACCGCGCCCCACCCTCAGACTCGCCGGACCGGTACGGAGCGGCGACTCCTCATCGGCCAATGGGGGGAAATGTGCGCCGCGGTTTCACCCACCACACAGCGAAATGATTCAGGCCCGGCACGCTGTATGCGTACCGAGCCTGAATTCTTCAGTAGCGGGGACAGGATTTGAACCTGCGACCTCTGGGTTATGAGCCCAGCGAGCTACCGAGCTGCTCCACCCCGCGTCGATGAACACAACTCTACGGCATCTCCGGCGCCCTTTTGACCACTCGGGTTCACCCACCCTGGATTCCGCCCTCCACCCCCTCCGTCTCGCCCTTCGATCCGGCCTTCGCCCGGCCGAAATCCGCGACGGGCAGGACGGACGGGTCAGGAAGGGTCAGGACCGGTCCGTCCCGGAGATGCGGGGCGCGGAGGCGGCCTTCCCGTGGACCGAAGGCTGCTTCACCGGGTTCGCACCCCGTTGCAGCGAGTGGAGGATCGCCAGCCCCTGGCCGACGACGCCCGCCGCCATCTCGTTGACACCGTTGGTGCCGTTGAGAACGGTGAGGTCGGCGCCGGACATGCCCCGGGCGGCCGCGTCGGCCAGGGCCGGCAGGTTCTCCACGATGCGGTTGGCCGCGATGAGCTCCTGATTGCCGTCACGCAGCGATGCGGCGCGCACACTGTTGGCGTCGGCCTGCGCCTGGGCGAGGGTCCGCTCGGTGTACGCGTTGCCGTCCGCCTCGAACTTCGCCCGGTCCCGGGCCGCCTCCGCCAGGGTGCGCTGCCGGTACGCCTCGGCGTCCGCCGGGCGCCGGACCTCCGCCTCCAGCTGCTGCGCGGCGAGCGAGGCCTGCCGTTCGGCCAGCGCGGTCTGCTCCTCGATGACCTCCTGCGAGGCCCGGGCCCGGGCGAGCGGCCCGGCCTGCGCGGCGCGGGCGTTGTACTGCTCGGTCTCGGCGAGGAAGCCGGCCCGTTTGATCGCGGTGTCACGTTCGTACTCCGCCTTGAGCGCGGCGGCCTGCTGCTCGCGCTGGCTGGCCTCCTGGTCGGCCTTGGCCTCGGCGATCCGGGCCTGGCTGGCGACCGCGGCGGCGTGCGGGGCCGCGAGGTTCTTGATGTAGCCGGTGGCGTCGTCGATCTCCTGGATCTGGAGGGCGTCCACGACGATGCCGAGCTTCTCCATCTCGCCGTGGCTGCCGGCGATGACTTCCTGGGAGACCCGGTTGCGTTCACGGATGATCTGCTCCACGGTCAGTCCGCCGACGATGGAACGCAGATGCCCGGCGAAGATCCGCCCGACGAGCTCCTCCATCTGTTCCTGCTCGGTCAGGAAGCGGCGGGCCGCGTTGGCGATGGACACGGCGTCGTCGCCGACCTTGAAGACGGCCACGGCCCGGACGTTGAGGCGGATGCCCTGCTGCGTCACGCAGTCCTCGGTGATCTCCGCCTCGCGCAGCGCCAGGGAGAGCATGCGCGCCTTCTGTTTCACCGGGAGCACGAAGCTGCCGTGCCCGGTGACGATCCGGAACTGGGTGTCCAGGGTCTGCCCCTTGGAACCGGAGATGAGCATCGCCTCGTTGGGGGCGGGAACATGCCAGAAGAACATGGGAAGACTCCTGCCGTACGTCACTGCGTCGGTGGTGTGCGCGACGGTTCCGACCTTTCCGGCTCAGGACGGCAGGCGTTCCACGATCACGCCGCGCGCCGAGACCGTGTCGACGACCACCACCCGCGCGTCCCTGTCGATCGACGTCGCCGACCATGCGGTGTAGGCCTCGGACCCACCCCGTACGGCCACCAGTACTTCGCCCGGACCGCCGGACGGAATCGGCACGGTGACGCGGCCGACCGCCCCGACCGGGCTCCGGGCGGACTCATCGGCCCTGTGCATGCGTCGCCCTCGCGTACGCCTGCTCACGCCGCTTCTCGTGCGGTGTCCCGCACCGCTTCATGGTCACCGCCTCCTGGAGGCCCCAGCCTCCCTCGATCTTTCCACGGTACTCCGCGCCCGCCCTCGTGGACGGTGCTCACGAACGTCCGGCGACCGGCAGGCGGGCGAACTTATGCGGTGATATGACTGATTTATCTTTTGGCCTGCCGACGCGACGAACTCGCACTGATCTGGGAGCGAACCAATGGACGACTACTCGTTGCTCGACCTCTTCTGGACCATGCTCTGGTTCTTCCTCTGGGTCATGTGGCTGTTCCTGTTGTTCAAGGTCATCACGGACATCTTCCGAAGCCACGACCTCAGCGGCTGGGGCAAGGCCGGCTGGCTGATCCTCACGCTGCTGCTGCCGTACATCGGCGTCCTGGTGTACGTGATCGTGCGCGGCAAGTCCATGAGCAAGCGGGACATCAAGGAAGCCCAGGACCGTGACGCGGCCTTCAAGGCGTACGTACGGGAAGCCGCCGGCACCTCCGACGCGAGCGGCGCCGACGCCACGAAACAGGGAAGCCACGTCGACGACCTGGCGAAGCTCGCCGAGCTGAGGGACCGGGGCGCCATCACGGACGAGGAGTACCAGCGTGCGAAGGCGAAGCTCCTCGTCTGACGCCTGCTCCACCTGCGCCCCGGCGCGTATGTCTCCCTCCGCGCGGTCCGGCGAACTGGCAGGGCGCCAGGACCGCGGGGAGGCTTGAGACATCAGCCACGGTGACCGTTTCCACCCGCGGTTCTCCGGGTGCCGGGGTCACGGCGTATCCGCTCGCACCGACGGCCCGGCGGGGAGGCCGAGCGGGGTGCGGTCCCCATCTCGGCGTACGAGGAGATGGCCCGGCCATGAACGGCACCACGCTCGAAGCCCTGGACGCGATGCGGAGCGCGCTGCGCGGTCCCGTCGTCGGCCCGCAGGACCCGGAGTACCGCCGGGCCCGCACCGTCCACAACGCCATGATCGACCGGCGTCCGGCAGCGGTGGTGCGGTGCGCCGACGCGGCGGACGTAATGGCCGCGATCGGCTTCGTCCGGGACGCGGGCCTCACGCTCGCGGTCCGCGGCGGCGGCCACAGCGGTGCGGGCCTGTGCCTGGTGGACGACGGCGTGACCGTCGACCTCTCGCCCATGCGCTGGACGCACGTCGACCCCGGCGCACGGAAGGCCACGGTCGGCGGCGGCACCACGCTCGGCGACCTCGACCATGCCACCCACGCGTTCGGGCTGGCCACCCCCTCCGGAATCCTGTCGTCCACCGGCATCGGCGGCCTCACCCTCGGCGGCGGCCACGGCTACCTCACCCGCAAGTACGGCCTGACGATCGACAATCTGCTGGCCGCGGACGTGGTCCTGGCGGACGGCACGTCGGTACGGGCGGACAGCACCACCCACCCCGACCTGTTCTGGGCGCTGCGCGGCGGCGGAGGGAACTTCGGCGTCGTCACCTCCTTCACCTTCCGGCTGCATCCGGTGGACACGGTGGGCGTCGCCATCACGGTCTGGCCCGTCGACCGGATCCATGACGTGCTGCGCTGGTACCGCGACTTCCTGCCGCAGGCCCCCGAGGACCTCAACGGCTTCTTCGCCGCGCTCACCGTGCCGCCCGGTCCCCCGTTCCCGGAGGAGATCCACGGTCAGAAGATGTGCGGCGTGGTGTGGTGCTGGACCGGCGACCCCGAACTCCTCGAAACCACCCTCCAGCCCGTCGAGGACCCCGGCCGGCCGGCCTTCCACTTCATGGCCCCGATGCCGTACACCGCCCTGCAGGCCATGTTCGACGAACTGCTCCCCCCGGGTCTGCAGTGGTACTGGCGCGGCAACTTCTTCGACCGGATCACCGACGCCGCCATCGACGTACACGCCAAGTACGCCGAGAACCTCCCCACCGCCCTGTCGACCACGCACCTGTACCCGGTCGACGCGGCCGCCCACCGGCTCGGCCCCGACGACACGGCCTGGGCCTACCGGGACGCGGTCTGGTCCGGCGTCATCGCGGGCATCGACCCAGACCCGGACAACGCCGGGCAGCTCAGGCAGTGGTGCGTCGACTACTGGGAGGAACTGCACCCGCACTCCATGGGCGGCACGTACGTGAACTTCATCGGCGCGGGCGAGACCCCGGACCGGATACGAGCCACCTACCGCGACCACTACGACCGCCTGGCCGCCATCAAGCGCACCTACGACCCGCACAACTTCTTCCACGCCAACCAGAACATCCAACCGGCACCGGCGGCCTGACCCAGCGGCCCGGAAACGCCGGAGCCGGAAACGACGCGGCGCCCCGGCCGGCCGGAACCGGACGAGGCGCCGCGCAGCGGGCCGGAGAGGCTTCTCCGCCGCTGCCGCACGTAGGCCGTGTGGGACTCGAACCCACAACCAACGGATTAAAAGTCCGCTGCTCTGCCAATTGAGCTAACGGCCCTCGGCGAATCACCCCTGAGCATAGCCCGCCGGGGCCCGGCCGCCGATCGGGTATCGGTTACCGGGCCCCGTCACGGTGGATTTCCGGACCGTCACACGAGGTCGTCCGGGGTGATCGTGCGCTTGTGATCCGGTTTGAGGAACCAGTGCCTCGCCGATGCCAGCCACCAGGCCGCCGCGAAGCCCAGGACCACCAGCACCGCGACGGGTGCGTAGTTGAACGTCTCCCAGGTGACCGGCGAGATCTGCGGCAGCATGAACAGCACCGTGATGATCAGGACCCAGACCACGGCCACGATGCCGATCGGGCGGGACCAGCGGCCCAAATGCCAGGGGCCCGGGTCGAAGTCGCCGCCCCGGAGCAGGCGGAGCAACGTGGGTATGACGTAGGCGATGTAGAGGCCGATCACCGCGATGGAGGTCACCGCCGCGTAGGCCGTGACGTTGATCAGGTACGGGAGTCCCAGCGCGAGGGCGCCCGCCGCGGCGAGCCAGACCGCGGCGACCGGGGTGCGGGTGCGGGGGCTGACCGTGTGCCAGACGCGGGAGAAGGGCAGGGCCCCGTCCCGCGAGAAGGCGTAGATCATACGGCTGTTGGCGGTCACGGACGCCATGCCGCAGAAGAGCTGGGCACCGATCACGATCAGCAGCAGGAGCTTGCCGGTGGTGGCGCCGAGGGCGTCCAGGAGGATCTGGGCGGGCGGGGCGCCGGTCGGCGAGTTCAGCGCCCCGTCGTACGACTGGATGGCGAAGGTGAAGCCGAGGAGCAGGACGAAGCCCGCGATCCAGGAGGTCCAGATCGACCGGACGATGCCCTTCGGGCCGGCCGTCGCCGCGTCGTGGGTCTCCTCCGTCATATGAGCGGAGGCGTCGTAGCCGGTAAAGGTGTACTGCGCCATCAGCAGGCCGATCATCACGACGTAGAAGCCGCTGCCCCAGCCCGTGTTGTTGACGAACTCGGTGAAGACGAACGACGCCGACCGGTGCGAGTCCGGCACGAAGGTCAGGGCACCGACGATGACGGCGACGCCGATGACGTGCCACCAGACGCTCACGCTGTTCAGCAGCGCGACGATCCGTACCCCGAAGGTGTTCAGCAGACCGTGCAGCAGCAGGATCGCGGCGAAGAGCAGGATCGTGCGGGTGGGGGTGACTTCGAAACCGAACTGGAGGTTCAGGTAAGCGCCCAGGAAGGACGCCGCCCCGAAGTCGATCCCGGCGGTGACGGCGACCTGGCCCAGGACGTTGAACCAGCCCGTGAACCAGGCCCAGGCCGCGGCAGAGCGTGGCGGGGCCAGCCGGTGGGCCCAGAAGTAGAGGCCGGCGGAGGTCGGGTACGCCGAACAGATCTCGGCCATCGCCAGGCCGACGAACAGCGTCATCAGGCCGACTCCGACCCAGCCCCAGGTGATGATCGCCGGGCCGCCGGTGTTCATGCCGAAGAGGTAGAGCGTGAGGCAGCCGGAGAGCACCGAGATGATCGTGAACGAGACGGCGTAGTTGGAGAACGCCGACATGCGCCGGGCCAGCGTCTGCGTGTACCCGAGCTGCGCGAGGCGCTCCTCGTCGGAGACACCCGGTGGTGGTCGGTCCTCGCCCAAGTCTTTTGTCATGCACCCAGCGATTCCCTGACGCCGGGGCACACATGCGGTCGCCACGGTCACGACTGGGAAAACGTGCCGGGCAACGATCTTCGTGAAAAGAAAGCGGGCCCGCTCGTGAGGAGCGGGCCCGCTTCCGCAGACCTTTCACCGGACCTTCAGCAGGTCCTCAGCGCGTTCGGCCGATGCGTGCTCAGCCAATGCGCGTTCAGCCGTTGCGCTTCCAGCGCGGCTTGTCGTCGCGGCGGCCGAAGGAACCGGTGTTGGTACCGGTGCCCCGGTGGTCGTCGCGGCGGCCGGTCGGACGGTCGCCGCCACCGGAGCGGAAGCCACCGGAGGGACGGTCGTCACGACGGTCGCGGTTGAACGGACGGTCGCTGCCACCGGAGCGGAAGCCACCGGACGGGCGGTCGTCACGACGGTCGCGGTTGAACGACGGGCGGTCGTTGTCGCGGCGGTCGAAGGAGCGGCCGCCACGGTCGTCACGACGGTCGTTGGAGCGGAAGCCGCCCGACGGCCGGTCGTCGCGACGGTCGCGGTTGAAGGACGGACGGTCGTTGTCGCGGCGGAAGCCACCGGACGGACGGTCGTCACGGCGCTGGAAACCACCACGGTCACCACCACGGTCACCGCCGCGGTCGTCCCGGCGGTCGCGGTTGAAGGACGGACGGTCGTTGTCGCGGCGGAAGCCACCGGACGAGCGGTCGTCACGACGCTGGAAACCACCACGGTCACCACCGCGGTCGTCCCGGCGGTCGTTGCCACCGCGGTAGCCACCGCGGTCGCCGCCACGGCTGTCCCGGCGGTCGAAGTTGCCCCGGTCGTCGCGACGGTCGTCACGGGCGGCGGGCTGCTCCGGCACGGAGACGGCGGCCTCGATCGCGGCCTCCGCCTCGGCGGCGACCTCGGCCACCGCGGCCTCGGGGTCGTCGCCCCGCTCGCGGGCGGCACGGGCGACGAGGCGGTCGGCCTCCTCGCGCAGCTCGCCGGCGCGGCGCTGGACGCGCTCCAGCTGCTTGGTCAGGTCGGCGACCTCGCGCTCGGCCTGCTTGGCGGCGTTGTTCGCGGAGTCGGCCTGGACCTCGGTCAGCGAACGGGCACCGGTGATCTCGGCGACCTCCGGGTCGAAGGCGCCCGCGCCGCCGACGATGTGGCGCGAGGCGTCGACGCCCGCGTCCTCCATCAGACGGAAGATCTGGCGGCGCTGGTGCGGCAGCGCCAGCGAGACGACGACACCGGACTTGCCGGCCCGCGCGGTACGGCCCGAGCGGTGCAGGTAGTCCTTGTGGTCACCGGCCGGGTCCACGTTCAGCACCAGGTCGATGCCGTCCACGTGGATACCGCGGGCGGCGACGTCGGTCGCGACGAGCGCGTTGACGTAGCCGTCCTTGAAGTCGGCGAGCACCCGGGTACGGGCACCCTGCGTCATGCCGCCGTGCAGCGCGTCCGCCTTGACGCCCGCCTCGACGAGCTGCTCGGCGATGCGGTCGGCGCCCAGCTGGGTGCGGACGAAGATGATGGTGCGGCCCTTGCGGGCGGCGATGGCGGAGGTGACCGGCGCCTTGTCCTTCGGCTTCACGACGAGGACGTGGTGCGTCATGGTCGTGACGTTGCCCTGGGCGCTGTCGACCTCGTGGCTCACCGGGTTGTCCAGGTAGCGCTTGACCAGCGTGCCGATCTCGTTCTCCATCGTGGCGGAGAAGAGCATGCGCTGACCGCCGACCGGGACCTGGTCGAGCAGCTCGGTGACCTCGGGCAGGAAGCCCAGGTCGGACATCTGGTCGGCCTCGTCGAGGACGGCGACCTGGACGTTCTCCAGGGAGCAGGCGCCCCGGTTGATGATGTCGCGCAGCCGGCCCGGGGTGGCGACGAGGATGTCGACACCGCGCTCCAGCGCGTAGATCTGGTTGCCCATCGACGTACCGCCGCACACGACCTTCATCTTCAGGCCGAGCACGTCGCCGTACGGCTGGAGCGCGTCCGCGACCTGCATCGCGAGCTCACGGGTCGGGGTGAGGATGACCGCGCGGGGCTTCTTCTTCTCGGTGTGGCCGCCGGCCAGCGTGGCCAGGGTCGGCAGACCGAAGGAGAGGGTCTTGCCGGAGCCGGTACGGCCGCGGCCCAGGATGTCCTTGCCGGCCAGAGCGTCCGGGATGGTCGCGGCCTGGATCGGGAAGGGCGCCGTCACGCCGTTCTGCGCGAGCTTGCGGACGATGCCCTCGGGCAGGCCCAGGTCGCCGAAGGTGATGGTCGGCTCCGCGTCCGCGTCGGCGGAGTCGGTGTCGGCCTGCTCGGCCTGGGGGGCGTCCGCCTCGACGGAACCGGCGGTCTCGGCGACCACGGCCTCCGCGGCCTCGACGAGCTCGTCGTTCTCGATGTTCTCGGGCATGACGGTGTGGTCAGAACTGGAAATTGACATGCGAAATGCGAAACCTTCCGGAGTCTCGGCACGCGCCCGTAACTCCGTGATTCGCAATTTCGACCGCCTCAATGCGGTCCAGCCACGGCAAGGGAGAGTACGCGCCACACGGCGCGCTTCTGTTTCGGCGCCGGGCAATGGGATCAAACGATCTACTACCATACGCACTCCACCCCACATCGCGCAAACCGGCCCTCCCTCACCCCCTCGCTAGACCGGCCTCACCTGGGGCGACACCTCGGGAGTCCGCAGCGGATCCGACGCCCCCGACGCCCCGATCGCCTCGTTGCGGAGCTGCGCGGCCGGCGAGGCGGACGGCTGCGGAGACGGCTCGGAGGGCGGCGGCCCGGAGGGCTCCGGCTCGGGCGAACCCGGCGGCTCGGGGGACGCCGGCCCGGACGGCGCGGGCGGAGTGGGCCGATCCGGTACCTCGGGACCGGGCCGCGAGGCGGAGGGAGTCGGCACCGGACCACCCCGGCCCGGCTCCGCGCCCCCTTCCCGCTCCCCGCCCGGACGTACGTCATCGGGCTCCGCCGGGGCCCCGGCGGAGCCGCTCGGCTCCGGCGACTCGGCCGCTTCCCGCTCGGAGTGCGCCTCGGCCCGGCCACCACCACGGACCAGGCCGGTCCCCGCCACGGTGCCGCCGTCCGGCCGGGCGGCGCTCCCCCCGTGCCCGGGCGACGGAGACGGCGACGGTGCCGCTTTCCCCCCGTCGTCGCCGATGCTCATGCAGCCGGTGGACGCGGCGACCGTCGCGGCGATGACGGCCGCCCATCGAACGGGGACGGACAACTGGCGCACGGAAGGCACCTCCAGGGTACGAAGAGGGGGCGGAGCGGTACGGAGAAACGGGGGGGCGTCGTGCCCAACTCCCGCCGCCCCACCGGGGACACGCCCCCACTCCTGTCCCGCACACCACCCCCACGCCTCCCGCGGCGATTCCGCACCACCCGCCCGCACACCACCGGGCGGGCAGCGGTTCGCTCACCCGTAGCCGAGCGCGTGCAGCCTCGCGTCGTCGATACCGAAGTGGTGGGCGATCTCGTGGACGACCGTGATCTCGGTCTCGGCGACGACGTCCTCGCGGGACTCGCACATCCGCAGGGTCGGCCCCCGGTAGATGGTGATCCGGTCCGGCAGCACCCCCGCGTACCACTCGCCGCGATCGGTCAGCGGCGTCCCCTCGTACAGCCCGAGCAGCTCGGGATCCCCCGGGTCGGGCTCGTCCTCGACGAACACCGCGACGTTGTCCATCAGTCGCGTCAGCTCCGGCGGGATCCGGTCCAGCGCCTCGGCGACCAGTTCTTCGAACTCTTCGCGCGTCATCTCCAGCACCCCGCCATTGTCCCGTACCGCCGGTCCCGGCGCTCCGGTCCGGACCGGAGCCTTCGCCTATTCGGTTTGGCTGACGCAGAAACGCCGTAGTACAGTCTGCGACGTGCCCAAGGGCGCCGGTCAGGGCTTGACCGTTCTGAAACCCTAAGAGGTTGAAGGAGAAGCGGAACCTCTTGGGGGGAAGCAAAGCCACATGCTTCTCACGTCCTCCGGGGCGACTGATGCGGAAGCAGTAGCACAGCAGTTCTGCCCTCATCGTCTAGTGGCCCAGGACGCCGCCCTTTCAAGGCGGTAGCACGGGTTCGAATCCCGTTGGGGGCACGCACAACCTGTGCGACACTTAGTCGCACAAAGCTTGGTCCTGTGGAGCAGTTTGGAGTGCTCGCCACCCTGTCAAGGTGGAGGCCGCGGGTTCAAATCCCGTCAGGACCGCTGCAGCCCTTATGAGCTGCGTGGCTGGGTAGCTCAGTTGGTACGAGCGATCGCCTGAAAAGCGATAGGTCGCCGGTTCGATCCCGGCCCCAGCCACCACCCGAAGGCCCCGTCCACCGGACGGGGCCTTCGCCGTGTCAGACCTCTTCCCGGTCCGCCGGGTTCACGTTCACGCCTTTCCGGCCGCGCCACGCCCGTACCGCCAGCACCAGCAGCACCACCGCGACCACGGCCACCAGCGCCAGGGCGTCCGGCACGTGCTCGCCGATGCGCTGGGCCCACTGCTCGACGGCGAACGAATCGTCCACGTCCAGCAGTCCGGGCAGCGCCGTCGTCCCGTCGTACGCGAGGAACAGCGCGCCGAGCGCGATGAAGAAAAGCCCGGACAGCAGGGTCGTGGTGTGCAGTTCGAAGCGGCCGAGCCGGAAGGCGCGGCCGCGCAGCCAGGCCCGGCGGCCCAGATCGAAGCGTTCCCAGAGCAGCGCGAGCAGGAAGAGCGGGACCGCCATGCCCAGGGCGTAGACCGCGAGCAGCAGTCCGCCGTAGACCGGGCTGCCGCTGACCGCCGCCACGGTGAGGACGCTGCCGAGGATCGGGCCCGCGCAGAAGCCGGCCAGTCCGTAGACGGCGCCCAGCGCGTAGACCGATAGGGCGGTGGTCGGGCGGATCCGGCCGCTGAGGGCGGCGATCCGGCGCGAGGCGAAGCCCAGGCCGACGATCTGCGCGATGCCGAGCGCGATGATCAGCCAGCCCGCGCCGAGGACCAGTGCGTCGCGGTGGCGGTAGAAGAGGCGTCCGGCGTACGAGCCGGCGGCGCCGAGCGGCACCAGGGTGGTGGCCAGCCCGGCGTAGAAGATGCCGGTACGGGCCAGCAGACGCGAGGCGGAGTCGATGGAGTAGGCGAAGAAGGCGGGCAGCAGCAGCGCGCTGCATGGGCTGACCAGGGCCAGCAGCCCGCCGAGGAAGGCCGCGAAGTAGCCGATGTCGGCGGTCATTTCGCGTCGTCCCCGGCACCCTCGGCGTTCTTGCCGCCCTTGCCGCTCTTGGCGTCCTCGGTGTTGCGGGCCTTCTCGGCCGCCGCCTCGATGGCCGAGGTGAAGGTCTCCATGGGCTGGGCCCCGGCGATCGGGCGGCCGTTGATCAGGAACGACGGTGTGGACGTCGCGCCGATTCCGTATCCCTGTTCCTGGTCCTTGCCGACGGCGGCGGAGGCGGCGGCGCTGTCGGCGTCGCGGGCGAACCGGTCGAGGTCCGCGACCCCGGCCTGCCGGGCGAGCTCCTTCAGCCGGGCCTTGCCGAACCCCTTCTCCTTGGCCCCCTCGGCGTACGCGGCGGCGTGGAACTGCCAGAAGCGGTCCTGCTGCCCGGCGGCCCAGGAGGCGCGGGCGGCGGCCTCGGACTCGGCGCCGAAGATCGGGAAGTTGCGCCACTCGATGCGCAGGGTGCCGTTGTCCACGTACTTCTTGACCAGGGCGGGTTCGGTGTCCCGGGCGAACTTGCCGCAGTAGCCGCACTTGAAGTCGGCGTACTCGATGAGGACCACGGGTGCGTCGGCGCGGCCCTGCGCGAGCTTGTCACCGGCGTCGCGGCGGGCGAGCTTCGCCAGCTCCGGATAGACGCCGGCGTCCGGGTCGGCGGTGACATCGGCGACCGAGGAGGAGCCGGAACCCGAGTGGTCGGGGGCGGTGGCCCGGTAGGAGACGAAGCCGAGCAGCGCGGCGGCGAGGACGACTCCGGCGCCGTAGACCAGCGGCTTTCTGTTCCTGGTCGAGGGCTTGCGCGACGGCGTGGACGGGGACTTGGGCATGCGGGACTCCGTGCTGGTGAGGCGGAAGGGAAGAGGGTGGCCGGGCGGGAACGGCCGGCTACACCCTCAGCACGGAGAGTTCGACGGGAGTGGGGGCGGCGGGCGCGGGGGTGCGCAGCTTCAGCCGCACGGGTGGGTGGACCGGGCCCTCTCCGGTGGCGGCCGGCAGGCCCCACTCGGCGAGGCCGGGGGCCTGGTCGTGCGCGGCGCGGGCCCGCCCCGGGAGCGCGGGCTCGCCGTCGGGCTTCCTGGTCTTGCCGCATCCCGGCGTCGGGTGCCGGTCGGCGGGTGCCGTCACCACCGGGCCGGGGTCGGCCGGAGCATCCGCCCCGGTGGCCCCGGCCACGGCGACGGCGGCGGGCGCACCGCCGCCGGTCACTGCCGTCGCCGGGCCGCAGAACAGCCCCAGCACCACCGCGAGCACCGCCATCAGGCAGCACCACTGCGTACGGGACACGGCGACCGGCCTTTCCGGACGGGGGCAACGGGTGGTCAGCTGCCCGAAATGGTACGTGCTGTGATCCCGCGCCTCCGCGCGGTGCCCGGGTGGTGACCCGGACCGCACGAAATATGTTCGCCGTTCATCGGGCCCGGGTGAGATCCTGGGCTCCGTATGTCTACTTCCTTCGCTGATCTCCAGAACCGGCTCGGAGAGATCTCGCTCCGCGATGCGCACCGGCTCGGCCGCCGTCTCGAAGGGGCGCGCCGCATCCGTAAGCCCGAAGCCAGGCAGTCCGTGCTCGACGAGATCGCCGCCGAGGCCGGCAAGGCGGCCGAACGGCTTTCGCTGCGTGCCGCGCGGATGCCTGCCCTGTCGTACCCGGAACAGCTCCCGGTCAGCCAGAAGAAGGACGAGATCCTGGAGGCGATACGCGACCACCAGGTCGTGATCGTCGCCGGGGAGACCGGCTCCGGCAAGACCACGCAGATCCCGAAGATCTGCATGGAGCTGGGGCGCGGTGTCCGGGGCATGATCGGGCACACCCAGCCGCGCCGGATCGCGGCCCGTACGGTCGCCGAGCGCGTCGCGGACGAGCTGAAGACGCCGCTGGGCGAGGCGGTCGGCTGGAAGGTCCGCTTCACCGACCAGGTGAACCCCGACGCGACGTTCGTGAAGCTGATGACGGACGGCATCCTGCTCGCCGAGATCCAGACGGACCGCGAGCTGCGCGCCTACGACACGATCATCATCGACGAGGCCCACGAGCGGTCGCTGAACATCGACTTCCTGCTCGGCTATCTGGCCAGGCTGCTGCCCAAGCGCCCGGACCTGAAGGTCGTCATCACCTCGGCGACGATCGACCCCGAGCGGTTCGCGCGCCACTTCGGCGAGGCGCCGATCGTCGAGGTCAGCGGGCGTACGTATCCGGTCGAGGTGCGTTACCGCCCCCTCCTCGAAGAGGAGGGGGACGACTCCGACCGCGACCAGATCACCGCGATCTGCGACGCCGTGGACGAGCTCCAGACGGAGGGGCCGGGCGACATCCTGGTCTTCCTCTCCGGCGAGCGGGAGATCCGTGACACCGCGGACGCGCTGAACAAGCGCAACCTCCGCCACACCGAGGTGCTCCCTCTTTACGCCCGGCTCTCGCACGCCGAGCAGCACCGCGTGTTCCAGCGTCACACCGGGCGCCGGATCGTGCTCGCGACCAACGTCGCCGAGACCTCGCTGACCGTCCCCGGCATCAAGTACGTGATCGACCCGGGCAACGCACGTATCTCCCGCTACAGCCATCGCACCAAGGTCCAGCGGCTGCCGATCGAGCGGATCTCGCAGGCCAGCGCCAATCAGCGCAAGGGCCGCTGCGGCCGTACGTCGGACGGCATCTGCATCCGGCTGTACTCCGAGGACGACTTCCTGACCCGTCCGGAGTTCACCGATCCGGAGATCCTCCGTACGAACCTGGCCTCCGTCATCCTCCAGATGACCGCGGCCGGCCTCGGCGACATCGAGAAGTTCCCCTTCATCGACCCGCCGGACCACCGCAACATCCGCGACGGCGTCCAGCTCCTCCAGGAGCTCGGCGCACTCGATCCCGAGGAGAAGGATCCGAAGAAGCGGCTCACGCAGCTCGGCCGCAAGCTCTCGCAGCTGCCCGTCGACCCGCGCCTGGCCCGCATGGTCATCGAGGCCGACCGCAACGGCTGTGTCCGCGAGGTCATGGTCATCGCCTCCGCGCTCTCCATCCAGGACCCGCGCGAGCGGCCTTCGGAGAAGCAGACCCAGGCCGATCAGCAGCACGCCCGCTTCAAGGACGAGACGTCCGACTTCCTGGCGTTCCTGAATCTGTGGCGGTACATCCGCGAGCAGCAGAAGGAGCGCGGCTCGTCCAGCTTCCGCCGGATGTGCAAGCAGGAGTATCTGAACTTCCTGCGCATCCGCGAATGGCAGGACATCTACTCGCAGCTGCGTACCGTCGCCAAGCAGATGGGCATCGATCTCAACGAGGAGGACGCGCCGGAGCAGTCGGTGCACACCTCGCTGCTGGCCGGGCTGCTCTCGCACATCGGGCTGAAGGACACCGAGAAGAACGAGTACCTGGGCGCCCGCAGCGCCAAGTTCGCGATCTTCCCCGGATCGGCGCTCTTCAAGAAGCAGCCCCGGTTCGTGATGTCGGCCGAGCTGGTCGAGACGTCCCGGCTGTGGGCGCGGGTCAACGCCAAGGTCGAGCCGGAGTGGATCGAACCGCTGGCTCAGCATCTGCTGAAGCGCACCTACAGCGAGCCGCACTGGGAGAAGGACCAGGCGGCGGTGATGGCGTACGAGCGGGTCACGCTCTACGGGGTGCCGATCGTCGCCCAGCGCAAGATCAATTTCGGCCGTATCGACGCCGAGACCTCCCGCGATCTGTTCATCCGCAACGCCCTGGTCGAGGGCGACTGGCGGACCCACCACCAGTTCTTCCACGACAACCGCAAGCTCCTCGGCGAGGTCGAGGAGCTGGAGCACCGCGCCCGGCGCCGCGACATCCTCGTGGACGACGAGACGCTCTTCGACTTCTACGACCAGCGGATCCCCGAGCACGTCGTCTCCGGGGCGCACTTCGACTCCTGGTGGAAGCACAAGCGCCGGGACGAGCCGGACGCCCTGGACTTCGAGCGCTCGATGCTCATCAACGAGAAGGCCGGGGCCGTCACCAAGGACGACTACCCGGACTCCTGGCGCCAGGGGAAGCTCAAGTTCAAGGTCACGTACCAGTTCGAGCCCGGCGCGGACGCCGACGGTGTGACCGTCCACATCCCGCTCCAGGTGCTCAACCAGGTCACCGCCGAGGGCTTCGACTGGCAGATCCCCGGTCTGCGCGAGGAAGTGGTCACCGAGCTGATCCGCTCGCTGCCCAAGCCGATCCGCCGGCACTACGTCCCCGCGCCGAACTACGCGGACAAGTTCCTCGACCGGGCCGTACCGCTCCAGGAGCCGCTGCCGGTCACACTGGCGCGGGAGCTCCAGCGGATGGTCGGCGTCCCGGTCACGGCCGACGACTTCGACCTGAGCCGCGTCCCGGACCACCTGAAGATCACTTTCCGGATCGTCGACGAGCGGCGCCGCAAGGCGGCCGAGGACAAGGACCTGGAGGCACTGAAGCTCCAGCTGCGCCCCAAGGCCCGTCAGGCCCTCTCCAAGGCCGCCGCGGCCACCGCGGGCCCCTCGGGCGAGTCCATCGAGCGCTCGGGCCTCACGGACTGGACGATCGGGACGCTGAACCGGGTCTTCGAGACCCGGCGGGCCGGGCAGCCGGTCAAGGCGTACCCGGCCCTCGTCGACCAGGGCGGGACCGTCGCCGTACGGCTCTTCGACACCGAGGCCGAGCAGCAGCAGGCGATGTGGCTGGGCACCCGGAAGCTGATCATGCTGAACGTGCCGGTGAACCCGGCGAAGTTCGCCTCCGACAAGCTGACGAACCAGCAGAAGCTGGCCCTCTCCCGCAATCCGCACGGTTCCATCCAGGCCCTCTTCGAGGACTGTGCGACGGCGGCCGCCGACCGGCTGATCGGCGCGCACGGCGGCCCGGCCTGGGACGAGGAGTCGTTCCGGAAGCTGTACGACAAGGTGCGCACCGACCTCGTCGCGCTGACCGAGCACACGGTCAAGCAGGTCCAGCAGGTGCTGGCCGCCTGGCAGGCCTGCGAACGGCGCCTGAAGGCCACCAACAGCCTGGTCCTGGTCAACAACGTCACCGACGCACGTGACCAGCTCGCGGCCCTGGTGCCGCCGGGCTTCGTCACGAAGACCGGGCTGCGCAGGCTGCCCGACCTGATGCGCTATCTGGTCGCGGTGGACCGCCGGCTCCAGCAGATGCCGACGGCCGTCCAGCGCGACACCACGCGCATGGAGAAGGTCCACGAGATGCAGGACGAGTACGCCTGGCTGCTCGAACAGATGCCGCAGGGCAGGCCCGTACCGCAGGAGGTCCTGGACATCCGCTGGATGATCGAGGAGCTGCGGGTCAGCTATTTCGCCCACGCGCTGGGGACGGCCTACCCCGTCTCCGACAAGCGGATCGTGAAGGCGATCGACGCGGCGGCGCCGTGAGAGGGCCTGCTCGGACGGGCCGTATCGGCCGTGACGGAGCCACCACCTTCGGTGAGTTCGACCTGACCCTCTGACCTGCTGTACAGTCTGGTTTCGCAGCCAGCCGCAAGGAAGGCAGCGAAAACCTGGTCCTGTGGAGCAGTTTGGAGTGCTCGCCACCCTGTCAAGGTGGAGGCCGCGGGTTCAAATCCCGTCAGGACCGCAGTAACGGAAGCCCGGATCCTTCTGGATCCGGGCTTTCGCGCGTCTTGACTCGGGCAACTGCCGACGAGTACTCAGGCAGCAGAGGCCGTCCCTGATTTCCCGGTGCGGGACGGCGGTCCACCGGGAGGTGGCGCGTATGACGACGTCCGCCACGCACGAGACCCGCGCGCTCCTGCGCGCCCATCTGGCCGCCACTTCCGGCCGCCGCCATCTCACCCTCCACTGCGCGGTCTGCCATCGGCTCCTGCGGCTCGCCATGGAGCCCGTGACGGCCCGCCGGACCCATTCCACCCCCGAACCGCCGACGCCGCGTACAGAACGCCAGGAGGGCGTTCCTGGGGCCGAGGACGAAAGCCCCCCGGGCGAGTGACCAATGGCTGGGCGTTCCGCCTGCCGGCGGTGGCAGGCTCGTACTTGGCAAGACGCGCACAGTGTGACGGGAGTCACTGAAAGAGTTTTCGGAAGGGGCGAACTTACACCCTTCCTACAACTGGCGAATTTAATATGTGCAATTGCACCGCTCGAACGGGAGTGCTGCGAGACCATGTGAACCACGCCTCCCCGACCTCCTCCGGCAGCCCGGAACAGTCCCGCACAGACCCGCCCAAGCCCGCACGGCATCCCGGCCGGACCCGACCGGACGCGCGGTTTCCAGCCCCGGCGGACGACCCCGGCCCCAGGGATGCACGGGCACAAAAAAGATCGCGCTGGACCCGGCGGAGTCCAGCGCGATCGAACGACGCACCCGTATTGCACAGGTATGGCGCCCGTTGGGGCGGGCGCCCGTCATTTGGAGCTATGGGTGGGCCTGTACGGGTTGGGGGACCCGGAAGCCCGGTTGTTGCGCGGCGACAGGGGGTGTGTCAGGCCTCGCTGCGCTGCTGCGGAATACCCGCAAGCAGTGCGCGGACCTCTGCCTCGCGGTACCGGCGATGTCCACCGAGCGTGCGGATGGACGTGAGCTTGCCGGCCTTGGCCCAGCGGGTAACCGTCTTCGGGTCCACGCGGAACATCGTGGCAACCTCAGCCGGGGTCAGCAGCGGCTCGGCATCAGGGGTGCGAGCGGTCATGAGCGGCCTCCTCGGGAGAACCGAACCATCTCGGTTCTTTCCTCTAAATTCTGCACCTTGACCCGCGTTGCCCGAAATGGCGGACGCGGGCCGAGTCGGTTATAGGACGAACGGCTTGTCCTCGGCACTACAACTACACCATCCGTCCAGCCGCGTCGGCCAAACCGATGGAATTGCCCTCCCAGGTGTTCATCAGCGACGGAAGCCGATGGACCATGCCATAGCGGACAGTCACTCCGCCGTGACGATCAGTCACAGAGCGATCAGGAGCCACCAGACCCCCCATAGCGTGCAATGCTGAGCATTCCGCCCTTAGTTGGACGGACGGAGCCCTCCCCGGGCTCCTTGTCCTATTTTGGCATGAGGAGTAGGGAAGGGCGCAAGAGCCCAGTTAGTGCTATCCATCACGCTTGAGGCAAAGGCCCGGTTCGGGACGTAGGTCCTAAGACCACAGGAGTACCGTTCCGCCTCTTTGTTCTCACGCGTCACACTGGACACAGGGAGAGACGCAAATACCGTCCGGTCAGTTCGCGAACTGACGATCTCTCACGGCCCGCCAGCGCTCCGCCAGCCGGCCGTACGCCTCGCTCGCCCCTTCCGTGTCACCGGCCCGCAGCGCCGCGATGCCCTCGGCCACATCGGCGGCCGACCTGTCCCCGGCGAGCTCCTTCGCCGGCAGCGCGTGCACCAGGCCCGCGTAGTCCAGCTCGACCAGCGCCCGCGGATGGAACTCCTCCAGCCAGCGCCCCACGTCCACGAGCCCCTCGGTCAGCGGCCCCTCGTCCACCGAGTCCCGCAGCGTCCTCAGCGCCCGGGCCAGCCGGCGACGGGCCTGCACCATCGGCGTCCGGTACCGCAGCACGGGCGCCGCACCGTCCTCGCCCGCCTCCGCGTACTCCCGCTCCTCGTCGGAGAAGAGCACGAACCACCGCACCGGCACCTGCCACACCGAGGTACGGATCCACGGCCTGGCGTCCGGATTCCGCTCCGCCCACCGCTCGTGGTCCGCGACCGCCTGTCCGCGCACCACCGGCGGCAGCACCGCGTCGAGCACCGGCCCGGGGAACATCTCCGCCAGCTCCTCCAGGGCCAGCCAGCCGCGCAGCCTGGTCCGCCACGGACAGACGCACACCACCCCGTCGGCCTCGGCGACGAAGGCGTCCGCGCTCTCGTGCACCGGCACGGCGACCGGCGGCGTGGCGGCCAAGTCGGCCAGCGAGCGGCGCAGTTCGTCCTGGGCCGTGGGGACCCTGGCCCGCCCGGCGTAACGGGCCCAGTGGGCGCGTTCGGGCTCCGGGAAGGCGGCCAGCGGCTCGTACACCCGGAGGTAGGACGCATAAGGGACGAGCACCGAAGACACCACCGACATGCAGCAGATCGTGTCACGCCCGTACTCCGCAGGGGGGTGATCCTGAGCACGGAAACAGATCTACGTCCAGGTAGGACTTACGCTCTTGCCCAGCCGGACCGGACATACCGGCCCGGCCGCGGCCCTCCCCACCTTCAGGAGGGTCTTAGCCGCTTCGTACTTGGGAGTCACCACAGTGACCGATGTGACCGGCGCGCCTGTTGATGTATTGCACACCCTGTTCCGCTCGGAGCAGGGTGGCCACGAACAAGTCGTGCTCTGCCAGGACCGCGCCAGCGGCCTCAAGGCCGTCATCGCCATCCACTCCACCGCCCTGGGCCCGGCCCTCGGCGGCACCCGCTTCTATCCGTACGCCTCCGAGGAGGAGGCCGTCGCGGACGCGCTGAACCTCTCGCGCGGCATGTCCTACAAGAACGCCATGGCCGGTCTCGACCTCGGTGGCGGCAAGGCCGTCATCATCGGCGACCCCGAGCAGATCAAGTCGGAGGAACTGCTGCTGGCCTACGGCCGGTTCGTGGCCTCGCTCGGCGGGCGCTACGTGACGGCCTGCGACGTCGGCACCTACGTCACCGACATGGACGTCGTCGCCCGCGAATGCCGCTGGACCACCGGCCGCTCGCCGGAGAACGGCGGCGCCGGCGACTCCTCCGTCCTCACCGCGTTCGGTGTCTTCCAGGGCATGCGGGCCTCTGCGCAGCACCTCTGGGGCGACCCGACGCTGCGTGGCCGAAAAGTGGGGGTCGCCGGGGTCGGCAAGGTCGGCCACCACCTGGTCGAGCATCTGCTCTCGGACGGTGCGGAGGTCGTGATCACGGATGTGCGGGAGGAATCCGTACGCCGGATCACCGACAAGCACCCCGAGGTCGCCGTCGTCGCGGACACCGAGGCGCTGATCCGTACCGAGGGGCTCGACATCTACGCCCCGTGCGCGCTCGGCGGTGCGCTGAACGACGAGAGTGTCGCGGTGCTCACGGCCAAGGTGGTGTGCGGCGCGGCCAACAACCAGCTCGCGCACCCCGGCGTCGAGAAGGACCTCGCGGACCGCGCGATCCTGTACGCGCCCGACTACGTGGTGAACGCGGGCGGGGTCATCCAGGTCGCCGACGAGCTGCACGGCTTCGACTTCGACCGGTGCAAGGCCAAGGCTTCGAAGATCTTCGACACCACGCTGGCCATATTCGCACGTGCGAAGGCCGACGGCATTCCGCCGGCCGCCGCGGCCGACCGGATCGCCGAGCAGCGGATGGCCGAAGCGCGCCGCCGCTGACGGTGACGGACGCGTCACCTCGCGTCCGCGCCGCCCTGTGGTCCCCCCGACCCGCCGACCGGCGAGACAAGACTCACGCCGGTCGGCGGGTCGCATGCCAAGAAGAGGTTAAAATCGCAGTTGACCAGCGAGGACGGGGCTTCTCGCCGGTCTCCTTCCGGGGCGTGTGATGCGGGCGGCGTACCGTATGGCCGCGGAAGCAGGTACCGTTAAAGCCCTACGGGCACGGTCTCTCAGCCGAGAGTCCGTCCTGAAACATGAACGCGTGTCAAGACTCTGGGGCCGTCGAGCCCCGTCACCGAGGGGGTCGAGCCATGGGGCGCGGCCGGGCAAAGGCCAAGCAGACAAAGGTCGCCCGCCAGCTGAAGTACAGCAGCGGCGGGACTGACCTGTCGCGTCTGGCCAATGAGCTGGGCGCATCGCCTTCGAGTCAACCACCGAACGCAGAGCCGTTCGAGGACGACGACGAGGAAGATGACCCGTACGCACAGTACGCGGATCTGTACAACGACGACGAGGACGAGGACGAGGACGACAAGTCCGGTCCGTCGTCACAGCGCCGCGGCGCTTGACCTCGCGCTGACACATCAACCCGGTCCGGGCCTGTCCCGGACCGGGTTCTGTGTTGTCCCGGCCCGGTCCGGCCGCTCGTGCGGGATCCGGTTCCCGAGGCTTCTCCCCGACCGCCGGAACTGCTGGAATTCCGGCGGTCGGGCTGGTAGCGGCCATCGGGTCGCCCCGGTGGGCCCGCCTCGTGTCTATCGCGCGTACCCGCCGACGAGCTCCGCGCCCGAGGTGTGTGCTCCGCGCTCGGTGATCTCGCCCGCGACCCAGGAGTCGATCCCGCGGTCGGCCAGGGTCGTCAGTGCCACGTCCACGGACTCGGCCGGGACGATCGCGATCATGCCGACGCCCATGTTCAGCGTCTTCTCAAGCTCCAGCTGCTCGACCTGCCCGACCTTGCCGACCAGGTCGAAGACCGCGCCGGGGGTCCAGGTGGAGCGGTCGACCGTGGCGTGCAGTCCGTCCGGGATGACCCGGGCCAGGTTGTTGGCCAGGCCGCCGCCGGTGACGTGGCTGAAGCCGTGCACCTCGGTGGTGCGGGTGAGCGCCAGGCAGTCCAGCGAGTAGATCTTGGTGGGCTCCAGGAGCTCCTCGCCGAGCGTGCGGCCGAACTCCTCGACCTGGCGGTCCAGCGACCAGCCGGCCCGGTCGAAGAACACATGCCGGACGAGCGAGTACCCGTTGGAGTGAAGACCGGACGACGCCATGGCGATCACGGCGTCCCCCTTACGGATACGGTCCGGGCCCAGCAGCAGGTCGGCCTCGACCACGCCCGTTCCGGCGCCGGCGACGTCGAAGTCGTCCGGGCCGAGGAGGCCGGGGTGCTCGGCCGTCTCGCCGCCGACCAGGGCGCAGCCCGCGAGGACACAGCCCTCGGCGATGCCCTTCACGATGGCCGCGACACGCTCGGGGTGCACCTTGCCGACACAGATGTAGTCGGTCATGAAGAGCGGCTCGGCGCCGCAGACGACCAGGTCGTCGACGACCATGCCGACGAGGTCGTGGCCGATCGTGTCGTACACGCCCATCTTGCGGGCGAGGTCGACCTTGGTGCCGACGCCGTCGGTGGCGGAGGCGAGCAGCGGACGCTCGTAGCGCTTGAGGGCCGAGGCGTCGAAGAGCCCGGCGAAGCCGCCGAGGCCGCCGAGGCCCGCGACCTCGGGGCGCTGCGTCTTCTTCACCCACTCCTTCATCAGCTCGACGGCACGGTCGCCGGCCTCGATGTCGACGCCCGCTGCCGCGTAGGAAGCACCTGTTGTCTCAGACATTGCCTGGGATCTTTCGTGTGGAAATACGGGGCTGGTGGCCGGAGGTGTGCGGCTGGGCCGTCACGGACGACGCAGTGCGTCGGCCGCGGCGGTCGCCGCAGGGCCTGCCGCCAGCTCGGTCTCCAGCAGCTGCTTGCCGAGCAGCTCCGGGTCCGGGAGCTCCATGGGGTACTCACCGTCGAAGCAGGCGCGGCACAGGTTCGGCTTGGCGATCGTCGTCGCCTCGATCATCGCGTCGAGCGAGATGTACGCGAGCGAGTCGGCACCCATCGACGTGGAGATCTCGTCGACCGTCATGCCGTTGGCGATCAGCTCGGCGCGGGTCGCGAAGTCGATCCCGAAGAAGCAAGGCCACTTCACCGGCGGGGACGAGATCCGGATGTGGATCTCGGCGGCACCGGCCTCGCGGAGCATCCGGACCAGTGCGCGCTGGGTGTTGCCGCGGACGATCGAGTCGTCGACGACCACCAGGCGCTTGCCCTTGATGACTTCCTTGAGCGGGTTCAGCTTGAGGCGGATGCCCAGCTGCCGAATGGTCTGGGAGGGCTGGATGAAGGTCCGGCCGACGTAGGCGTTCTTCACCAGTCCGGCGCCGAACGGGATGCCGCTGGCCTCCGCGTAACCGATGGCGGCGGGGGTGCCGGACTCCGGTGTCGCTATGACCAGATCGGCCTCGACCGGGGCCTCGGCGGCCAGCTTGCGGCCCATCTCCACCCGGGAGAGGTAGACGTTGCGCCCGGCGATGTCGGTGTCGGGGCGGGCCAGGTACACGTACTCGAAGACGCAGCCCTTGGGCTTCGCTTCCGCGAACCGCGAGGTGCGCAGTCCGTTCTCGTCGATGGCGACGAGCTCGCCCGGCTCGATCTCGCGTACGAAGCTGGCACCGCAGATGTCGAGGGCGGCGGACTCGGAGGCCACCACCCAGCCGCGCTCCAGCCGACCGAGGACCAGCGGGCGGATGCCCTGCGGGTCGCGGGCGGCGTAGAGCGTGTGCTCGTCCATGAAGACCAGGGAGAAGGCGCCCCTCACATCGGGAAGCACCTTGGCGGCGGCCTCCTCGATGGTGAGCGGCTTGCCGTCCTCATCGGTCTGGCCGGCGAGCAGCGCGGTCACCAGATCGGTGTCGTTCGTCGCGGCGACCTGGGTGGCGCGGCCGTCCTTGCGGGGAAGGTCGGCGACCATCTCGGCGAGCTTGGCCGTATTGACCAGGTTGCCGTTGTGACCCAGGGCGATCGAGCCGTGCGCGGTCGCACGGAACGTCGGCTGCGCGTTCTCCCACACCGAGGCACCGGTGGTGGAGTAGCGGGCATGACCGACCGCGATATGGCCCTGGAGAGATCCCAGAGACGTTTCGTCGAAGACTTGCGAGACCAGTCCCATGTCCTTGAAGACCAGGATCTGGGACCCGTTGCTCACTGCGATGCCCGCGGACTCCTGTCCACGGTGCTGCAGGGCATACAGTCCGAAATAGGTGAGCTTGGCGACCTCTTCGCCCGGAGCCCAGACACCGAAGACGCCGCAAGCGTCCTGGGGGCCTTTCTCTCCGGGGAGCAGGTCGTGGTTGAGTCGTCCATCACCACGAGGCACGCCACCGAGTGTAGGCGAGATCGACCACTGGTCCGAATTCGAGATACCGGGCCGGACCATCGGGGAAGCGCTCCCAGGGGTGACTGGAGGGAGCGCCCGGTCGGTCACGCGGAGTGATCATTCGCGGGGTTCGGCGGGTGCGGATCGGGCCACGGGGCGGCGGTCGCCCGGATCAGCGCCCGGTTACCGTCGGGTTCCGGCCACTCGGGCCGGAGTGTCCGCCAGGCCGGATGGTGGCGCTCGGTGAGGCGGTCGGCGGTCCGGCGGGAAGCCCGACCGAACGCGCGTTTCGTGGCGAGCCTCACACCGTGACGCCCGGGATGCGGCCTTCGGTGCCCGCGATGCGGCCCTCCGGTCCACGGGTCCGCAGCACGAGACCACCGCCGCCGTGGACAGTCATCTGCCGGGTGTCTGGGCCGTCGCGCCGAGCCCCTCGCCGTTCGCCGCGGTGAGGGACAGCGTGCGGTGGTCGATCCGGTACGTCGTCCTCCCGTCCAGGACCGCCAGCAGTGCGCGCTCCAGCTTCATCCGGGGGTCCGGGCACATCATCTTGGTGCCCTCGGGCGGGCCGAACGTGATGGTGGAGCCGGTGACCGTCGCGGTGGAGCGGAACTGGTTGCAGCCGAGGGTGCCCCGTACGGAACCGTCCTCGCCGAAGGTCAGCCGCGCCTTCTCCTCCGTACCCGAGGGCAGCGACGAGGCGGTCGAGCCGGACACCAGGGAGGTGACGGTCCAGGTGGTGCCGGTGAGCGGGGCCGGGGGCTCGGAGGTCAGGGTGATGGAGTCGCCGGTCCTCGTGGTCAGGGTCAGGGCCCTGCCCGTGACGGCGGCGGTGAGTTCGCCGCTGAACGCGCGGGACATGGCCGTCTCGAACCGCTGGACGTCCTTCTCGCAGCCCATCTCCGTGGTCGTGGCCCGCCGCACGGTGATCGTGTCGCCGTCCGTGCGGGTCTCGGCGGTGAAGCGGTTGCAGCCGAAGTTCCCCGTGGCTCTGCCCTCGGGGCCGATCACCACATGGGCGCCGTCCGGGGCTTCGGTCCTCCGCCCGCCGGCCGTCACCGAATCGACGTTCCAGTGGACGCCGGTGAGGCGCGGGCCGGTCCGTACCGAACCGCTGCCGCCGTCGGCCGTCGTCTCGTTCCCGCAGGCGGCAAGGGCGAGGAGGGCGAGCACACCTACGGCCGTCCGCAGACTCCGCGTCGGCTGATTCCGCGTGGACTGGCTCCGCGTGGGCTGATTCCGCATGGTCCTGGGACGGTGCGGCCGGACGTCCGGTTCCCGCTCATCCCATCAGTGGCAGCAGGGCGGCGAGATCGGCCCGCTCCCCGCTGGCGCCGACCTTCGCCCCGTCGAGCGCCCGCGCCCACTCCGTACGCCCGGTGGCGAGCCGGATCCAGGTCAGCGGATCGGTCTCGACGACGTTGGGCGGCGTGCCCCGGGTGTGCTTGGGGCCCGGCACGCACTGGACGACGGCGAACGGCGGGATCCGCACCTCGACCGAGCCGCCCGGCGCCTTCTCCGCGAGGGCGTCGGCGAGCAGCCGGGTACAGGCGGCGAGCGCCTGCCGGTCGTACGGGATGTCGAGGCCGGCCGCCTCGTTCAGGTCGTCGGTGTGCACGACGAGTTCGACGGTACGGGTGACGAGGAAGTCGGCCAGCCGCATCACCCCGACCCGCGTCGCCAGCAGCCGCTCGTCGCCGGCCCCGGGCACCAGCTCCTCGAACCGCTCCGCGACCTCCCCGTACAGCGCGTCCAGGTCGGGGCGGTCCAGGGCGAGCGTCCTGGTGTCGTCGGCGATGCCGGCCGCCCGGCCGGCGGTCGCGAACGGCCACTCGACGAGCGTGAGACCGGGTTTCGCCGCGGCGGGTTCCGGCAGCTCCAGATTCCGGGTGACGCCGGAGAGTGCCATGGTCAGGTGGACGGCCAGTTCGCGCACGGTCCAGTCGCCGAGCCGGGTCGGCAGCGCGAGCTGTCCGGGCGTCAGGGTGCGGACGGCATCCCGGACATGGGCGAACTGCGCCAGGACCGCGGCACGGGTCTTGACCGGATCGTAGCGACGGGCACGTTTCTGGGACGGCGGCATGTCCGCGAGCCTAAGGGGTGTCCGGTGATCCCTGGGGGCGGCCGCCATGGCCGCCGGACCGGGCGGACGGCCTCAGCGCCGGGTCGCGAAGTCGCCCAGGCCATCGGCGAGCAGGGCGAAACCGCGCTCGGCGAGTGCCACGGCGTCCGCCGCGATCGCGTCCGCCGACTCCCCCGCCAGCAGCCGCAGCTGGTTCGCGTGGATGAGGGCGTTGCGGGTGCCGATCAGCTGGGCGCCCGCGACCCGCGCGATGGCCGGCTCCTCCCCCTCCTCGACCAGCACTTCGGCGAGCAGGTCGAAGGAGCGCATGGAGAACCCGTGGGCGCGGGTGAGCAGCGCCGGGGTCTCCTGGATCAGCCGGCGCACGCCGAGTACCACCGGCAGGTCGCTCATGCCGACCGAGGGGTCGCGGCGCTCGACGGCGGCCACGAACTGTCCGCGTACGGCGGCCAGGGCGGATTCGCCGGGCGCCCGGTCCCGTACCGTGCGCGCGACGTCGCCGACGTGCTCCTCCATGGGAGCGAGGACCAGGTCCTCCTTGCCGGAGAAGTAGTTGAAGACGGTCATCTTCGATACCTCGGCCGCCTCCGCGATCTCGGCGACCGAGACCTTGTCGAAGCCGCGCTCGGCGAAGAGTTCGGTGGCCGCGGCCAGCAGGCGGTGCCGCGTCTGGAGCTTCTTGCGCTCGCGCAGGCTCATCCCCTCGGTCATGACGTCACTATACCAGGACCAATGTTGATCCCGGATTAATTCTTGACTCGATACATTTTCTTGGGTCATGGTGGTGCCCGGCCACAGCGGCACCACGCCGCTCCGGAAGGGGGGAACCCGTCATGTCCGCAGGCGGACCAACAGCCATGACCCACCGTCAGCGCGTCATCGGCTTCGCGCTCTGCATCGCCACGATCCTGCTGGCCGTGCTCGACACGAACATCGTCTCGTCGGCGACCGTGCCGATCGTCAGCGAACTCGACCCGGCGCACGGCGTCGACGAGATCCCCTGGCTGATCGCCGCCTACCAGCTCGCCGCGACCGCCGCGCTGCCGCTCTACGGGAAGCTCTGCGACGTACTCGGCGCCAAGAACGTCTTCATCGGGGCCGTCGCCACCTTCCTCGCCGGTTCGGCACTGTGCGGAATGGCCGGTTCCATGGGCTGGCTGATCGCCGCCCGAGCACTCCAGGGCATCGGCGGCGGCGGACTGATGAGCGTCACCATGGTCGTACTGCGGGAGCTCAAGGGCCCGGAGGAGAAGGACGGCGGCAAGGGCGGCAGCATCGGCGGGATCATCGCGGGAGCCGGGATGGCGCTCGGGCCGTGGCTCGGTGGAGCGCTCGCCGACCATGCCGACTGGCGGTGGATCTTCTACGTCAATCTGCCGGTCGGCCTCGCCGTCCTGGCCGCGGCGGTCCGGGTACTGAAACTGCCCGTACGCACCACCCGCCGCGCGATCGACTTCCTGGGCGCCGGGCTCGCGGCCGCCTTCTCCACCATGCTGCTGCTGGTCACCCAGTGGGGAGGCAAGGACCACGCCTGGTCGTCCCCGCTGATCGTCGGCCTCCTCGTGGCGACCGTCGCCGCGCTCGTCCTCTTCGTACGCCGCCAGGCCACCGCGGCCGAACCGGTGCTGCCGCTCGGCCTGTTCAGGATCCGTGAGCTCCGGTACGGCTTCGCCATCCAGGGCCTGGTCGGCGCGGCCATGATGGGCTCGATGGTCTACGTGATGATCTATCTCCAGGCCGTGCGGGGCATCTCCGCCTCGTCGGCCGGGCTCTATCTGATCCCGATGGCGATCGGAATGACGGCCGTCGGCCTGCTCTCCGACAAGCTCGCCACGGCGGGCTGGTCGCAGAAGACCTTCGTCGTCAGCGGCACCGCCTGCGCGTCCGCCGCCCTGGCCCTGCTCGCCACGCTCTCCACGGACACCAGCCTCTGGACCGTGCGCGCCGCACTGCTGCTGATGGGCCTCGGCTTCGGACAGCTCATCGGCCAGCTGATCCAGCTGGTCCAGGACACCGCACCGGCCGAGCAATTGGGCGTGGCCACCACCGGCGTCCGGTTCTTCCAGACCCTCGGCGGCGCGCTGGGCGCCGCTCTCTTCGGCACCGTGCTCAGCAGGGTCTACGCGGCCCGCGGCCCCGGTGGCACGACCAGTGGCATCGGCCGGCTGACCGGCCACGCCCACCAGCAGGCGCTGGACGCCTTCGTCGCCTCGACGAACGTGGTCTTCTGGGCCGCGACCGGAGTGACGCTCCTGGCGACGGTTCTGGCGACCAGGCTGCCGTCCCGGCGCGAACCGGAACCGACGGACGCAAATGCCGCCGAATTCACCACGCCGGCGTCAATTGCGTCGCTCCACCGATGAAACGGAATTCCGCCGGAATTCCCGCACCCGGACGACACGAGGACGGCCCCGCCCATGGAACAGGGCGGGGCCGTCCTCGTCAGGAACCTGCTGCTCAGGCGAGCAGAGCCGGAATGGTCGCCTCGTGCGCGGTGCGCAGCTCGTTCAGCGGAATGCCGAACTCACCCTGGACCTCGATCTCCTCGCCGTCCACGACACCGATCCGGGCGACGGGCAGACCCCGGGCCCCGCACATGTCGTTGAAGCGGAGCTCCTCGCTCCGGGGAACGGAGACGACCGCGCGCCCCGCCGACTCGGAGAAGAGGAAGGTGAACGCGTCCAGCCCGTCCGGCACGACCAGCCGCGCACCCTTCCCGCCGCGCAGGCAGGACTCGGTGACCGCCTGGATCAGACCGCCGTCGGAGAGGTCGTGCGCCGCGTCGATCATGCCGTCGCGGGAGGCCGAGATCAGGATCTCGCCGAGCAGCTTCTCGCGGCCCAGGTCCACCTTGGGCGGCATGCCGCCGAGGTGGTTGTGGACGACCTCGGACCAGGCCGAGCCGCCGAACTCCTCACGCGTGTCGCCCAGCAGGTAGAGGAGCTGGCCCTCTTCCGCGAAGGCGACCGGCGTACGCCGGTTGACGTCGTCGATCACACCGAGCACGGCCACGACCGGCGTCGGGTGGATCGCCGTCTCACCGGTCTGGTTGTACAGCGAGACGTTGCCGCCGGTGACCGGGGTGCCCAGCTCCAGGCAGCCGTCCGCCAGACCACGGGTGGCCTCGGCGAACTGCCACATGACGTCCGGGTCCTCGGGCGAACCGAAGTTCAGGCAGTCCGAGATGGCCAGCGGCTTGGCTCCGGAGGCGGCGACGTTGCGGTACGACTCCGCCAGCGCGAGCTGCGCGCCGGTGTACGGGTCGAGCTTGGCGTACCGGCCGTTGCCGTCGGTCGCCATGGCCACGCCCAGGTTCGACTCCTCGTCGATCCGGACCATGCCGGCGTCCTCGGGCATCGCGAGCACGGTGTTGCCCTGCACGAACCGGTCGTACTGGTCCGTGATCCAGGACTTCGACGCCTGGTTCGGCGAGGCGACCAGCTTGAGGACCTGCTCGCGCAGCTCCGCGCCGTTCGCCGGCCGGGCCAGCCTGCCCGCGTCGTCGGCCTGGAGCGCGTCCTGCCAGGACGGACGGGCGAACGGACGGTGGTACGTCGGGCC
This sequence comes from Streptomyces sp. NBC_00012, assembly GCF_045040875.1. Classification (NCBI taxonomy): domain Bacteria; kingdom Bacillati; phylum Actinomycetota; class Actinomycetes; order Kitasatosporales; family Streptomycetaceae; genus Streptomyces; species Streptomyces sp. NBC_00012. The sequence goes on from NZ_CP108309.1 coordinate 4,210,076, forward strand.
CTCGTGGGCGACGGACCGCGGCGGCACGTCGACGATCTGCTCGCCGTGCCAGAAGATCTCCAGCTGGGAGCCCTCGGTCACCTCACCGATGACGGTGGCGATGACGTCCCACTTCTCGCAGATCTCCAGGAAGCGCTCGACGTGCTGCGGCTCGACGATCGCGCACATGCGCTCCTGCGACTCGCTCATGAGGATTTCCTCGGGCGAGAGGGAGGAGTCGCGCAGCGGCACGGTGTCCAGCTCGACGCGCATGCCACCGGATCCGGCGGAGGCCAGCTCCGAGGTGGCGCAGGAAAGGCCCGCGCCGCCGAGGTCCTGGATACCGGCGACGAGCTTCTCGCCGAAGATCTCCAGGGTGCACTCGATGAGGAGCTTCTCCTGGAACGGGTCGCCGACCTGGACGGCCGGACGCTTCGCCGGGCCGGTCGACTCGAAGGTCTCCGAGGCCAGCACGGAGACGCCGCCGATGCCGTCGCCGCCGGTGCGGGCACCGTAGAGGATCACCTTGTTGCCGGGGCCGGAGGCCTTGGCCAGGTGGATGTCCTCGTGCTTCATCACTCCGATGCAGCCGGCGTTGACCAGCGGGTTGCCCTGGTAGCAGGCGTCGAAGACGACCTCGCCGCCGATGTTCGGCAGACCCAGGCAGTTGCCGTAGCCGCCGATACCGGCGACGACGCCCGGCAGGACGCGCTTGGTGTCGGGGTGGTCGGCCGCGCCGAACCGCAGCGGGTCGACGACGGCGACCGGGCGGGCACCCATGGCGAGGATGTCGCGGACGATGCCGCCGACGCCGGTGGCCGCGCCCTGGTAGGGCTCGATGTACGAGGGGTGGTTGTGCGACTCGACCTTGAAGGTGACCGCGTAACCCTGGCCGACGTCGACCACACCGGCGTTCTCGCCGATGCCGACGAGCATCGCGTCGTTGGCGGGGACCTTCTCGCCGAACTGCTTGAGGTGGACCTTGCTGCTCTTGTACGAGCAGTGCTCGGACCACATCACGGAGTACATGGCGAGCTCGGCGCCGGTGGGACGGCGGCCCAGGATCTCGCGGATCCGGGCGTACTCGTCCTCCTTGAGGCCGAGCTCCTTCCAGGGCTGCGCGACGTCCGGGGTCTCGGCCGCGTGCTTGACCGTATCCAGGCTCATGCGTTGACCAGCTTCTTGATGATCGAGGTGAAGAACCCGAGACCGTCGGTGCGGCCGGTTCCGATCAGCGGCTCGACGGCGTGCTCCGGGTGCGGCATCAGGCCGACGACATTGCCCGCGGCGTTGGTGATGCCGGCGATGTCCCGCAGCGAGCCGTTGGGGTTCATGTCCAGGTAGCGGAAGGCGACCCGGCCCTCCGCCTCCAGCTCGTCGAGCACGCGCTCGTCGGCGACGTAGCGCCCGTCCATGTTCTTGAGCGGTACGGAGATCTCCTGGCCCGCGGAGTAGTCCGAGGTCCAGGCGGTCTCCGCGTTCTCGACGCGCAGCTTCTGGTCGCGGCAGATGAAGTGCAGGTGGTTGTTGCGCAGCATCGCCCCGGGCAGCAGGTGCGCCTCGGTCAGGATCTGGAAGCCGTTGCAGATGCCGAGGACCGGCATCCCCGCCTTCGCCTGCTCGATGACGGTCTCCATGACCGGCGAGAAGCGGGAGATGGCGCCGGCCCGCAGGTAGTCGCCGTAGGAGAAGCCGCCCGCCAGGATGACCGCGTCGACCTGGTGCAGGTCCTTGTCGCGGTGCCACAGCGATACGGGTTCGGCGCCCGCGACCCGTACGGCCCTCAGGCTGTCCTTGTCGTCGAGCGTGCCGGGAAAGGTGACGACTCCGATACGAGCAGTCACTTGGACTCCTCGGCCTTCTCCACCTTCACGGTGAAGTCCTCGATGACGGTGTTGGCGAGGAAAGTTTCGGCCATCTCGTGAATACGGCCGAGGGCGGCGTCGTCGACCGGCCCCTCCACCTCGAGCTCGAAACGCTTTCCCTGACGTACGTCCGCGATTCCCTCGAAGCCGAGACGGGGCAGTGCACGCTGCACCGCCTGTCCCTGCGGGTCGAGGATCTCGGGCTTGAGCATGACGTCGACTACGACGCGTGCCACTGGCACTCCCGGTTTGGTGTGGTGCGGCTGTTTCTCCGGGGGGCTCCCCAGACCCCCGCAGGTCCCCTCAGCGTACCTGGCCAGAAATTCTACGCGGGTAGATATCAAGAGGTCTTGATCACGCCCAGATATCGGACCCGACAACACACGGGGAAAGTCCTGCAAAAAAAATCCTCACCGACGGCACACATAGAAGGCTGACACGCGGAGGTAATTGGACGGGCTTCACAATGCGGCACCCACCGCTGTACAAATGATTACCGGGGAATGCAGCATTGCCCCTAAACAGTCGGCAGCCGTCGACGCCGTATCCGCCCGGCAGCCGGAAGGCCGGTATCAGCGCATGCCTGACGCGCCGATACCGCAGGAAAGGACCGATATCCGTGGCTCAGCGCGTAGTGGTCACACTCTCCGACGACATCGACGGGGGAGCAGCGGCGGAAACGGTCACCTTCGCCCTGGACGGGAAGTCGTACGAGATCGACCTCAATACGTCCAATGCGAAGAAACTGCGCAAGGTCCTCGCGCCGTACATGGCGGCGGGCCGGAAGCAGACGAACGCCGGCAAGCACGGCAAGACCCCCGCGTCGTACCGGCACACTTCGCTCGCCCCCGACCCGGCGGCCGTGCGCGCCTGGGCCCGCTCCCACCGGATGGAGGTACCGGCCCGCGGCCGGATCCCCAAGAAGGTCTACGAGGCGTTCCGCGAGGCGAGTTGACTGTCCGACAGGGCTCCCGGCACCCCCTCCGGCGACACCCTGCGGGCACCGACTTGCGCTACACCCCCGCAGGTCGGCTAAAGTCTGGAGCACGCCGAGGGGCAAGGCCGCAAAGCCGAACCTCACGCAGCGTGCGGGTGTAGTTCAGTAGCAGAACATCCCCCTTCCAGGGGGAAGGCGCAGTGTGCAATTCCTGTCACCCGCTCTGCATCGCTCTTATCGACCACTTCGGTGGATCGGGTAGAGTGATGCTCGCACCGCCCGATGAAACTCCTCTCGAGGAGTACAATGAGCGGCAGCAATGCGGACGTGGCTCAGTTGGTAGAGCATCACCTTGCCAAGGTGAGGGTCGCGAGTTCGAATCTCGTCGTCCGCTCTTGATCGAAACGAAGGCCCTGGTCGATATCGACCAGGGCCTTCGTCGTGCCTGCCCGCACATGACGTTTGTCATGAGCAGTGATGACAGCTCGCACTGATCCCGTCGCCGATGCCGCGGAAATCTGTAGGCATGACCAGCGACGACATCCCCAGCAACCGCGTGGACCGGGATGTGGCACCCGCCATATCCGCCTCCGACTCCGCCTCCGTTTCCGCTTCCCGTTCCGATGCGGTGATCGAGGCGACCGGAGTGCGGCGGCGCTATGCGGGCGGCTTCGAGGCCGTGGCCGGTGTCTCCTTCTCGGTGGCACGCGGCGAGCTCTTCGCCCTGCTCGGTACGAACGGCGCCGGGAAAACCTCCACTGTCGAGCTGCTGGAGGGCCTGGCCGCACCCGACGGCGGCTCGGTGCGGGTGCTCGGCCACGACCCGTTCCACGAGCGCGCCGCCGTCCGGCCGCGGATCGGGGTGATGCTCCAGGAGGGCGGCTTCCCGTCCGAGCTGACGGTCACCGAGACGGTACGGATGTGGGCGGGCTGCACCAGCGGCGCGCGCCCGACCGGTGAGGCACTGGAACTGGTGGGGCTCACCCACCGGGCGCGGGTGCGGGTCAAGCAGCTGTCCGGCGGCGAGCGGCGCCGTCTCGACCTGGCGCTGGCCCTGCTCGGCCGGCCCGAGGTGCTGTTCCTGGACGAGCCGACCACCGGGCTCGACGCCGAAGGCCGGCGGGACACCTGGGAGTTGGTGCGCGAGCTGCGGGACGGCGGCACCACCGTGCTGCTCACCACGCATTACCTGGAAGAGGCCGAGACGCTCGCCGACCGGCTGGCGATCATGCACCGGGGACGGATCGTGACGGCGGGCACCCCCGCCGAGGTGACGGCCGCCCGTCCCGCCCGCATCCGGTTCGAGCTGCCGGAGGGAGTGCCGGCGGCCCGGCTTCCGCTGGGGCTGCGGGCCGCCGCCGAGGGCCACCGGATCGAGATCCGTACCCACCGCTTGCAGGAGTCCCTGGACGAACTGCTGACCTGGGCAAGGGAGTCGGACGTCCGGCTGCTCGGCCTCGATGCCCGCTCGGCCTCGCTCGAAGAGGCGTTTCTCGATATCGCGCACAGCGCGTCGGAATCCGAAAAGGTGGCTGCGTGATGACGACCACGACGACCACGACGACCGGCACGACTGGTGCGACCGGTGCGACGGCCGGCACCGGCACGGCGGCCGGCACGACGCCCCGGGGCCGGCTGACCGCCCTCGGGCGCGCCGAAGTCTCCCTGCTCGCCCGCAACCGGACGGCGGTGTTCGTCTCGCTGCTGATGCCCGCGGCCATGGTCCTGGCGATGAAGTCGACGCTGAAGCAGTCCGTTCTCGACGGGACCGGCCTGTCCGTCGCCGCGGCGGCGCTCAGCGGAGGCATCGGCATCGTGCTCATCCAGGCCGTCTACATGAACCTGGTCTCGTCCTATGTGGCACGGCGCGAGGACCTCGTCCTGAAGCGGCTGCGCACCGGCGAGGTCACCGACTCGGAGATCCTCATAGGGACCGCCCTGCCGTCGGTCGCGCTGGCTCTGGCCCAGACCGTGGTGATCGTGGTGGCGGGGACGGCCTTCTTCGGCCTCGCCGCGCCGCAGCGGCCGGAACTGCTCCTGGCCGGCCTGTTGCTGGGCGTGGTCCTGCTGGCGGCACTGGCCGCGGCCACCTCCGCGGTGACCCGCACCGTGCAGACCGCGCAGCTCACCACTCTTCCGCTGTTCTTCGTCTCGATGATGGGCTCGGGGCTCTTCGTGCCGCTGGAGATCATGCCCGGCCCGATGGCGTCCGTGTGCGAGCTGCTGCCGGTGACCGGGGTGATGACGCTCGTGCGGACGGGCTGGCTGGGCGAGGCCGGCGGCTCCGGCCTGCTCGTGGCCGCTCTGACCGGGCTGGCCTGGACCGGGTTCGCCGTGTTTGCTGTGCAGCGGTGGTTCCGCTGGGATCCGCGACGCTGAGGGGGGACGTGCCGTGTCGGTGCTCGTGCGGGGCTGGCGCCGCAGCTGGCAGCAGCGCAGCAAGCTGGAGCGGATCGATCTCTACTCGCGGCTGACCCTCTCGGTGATGCCCTGGCTCTTCACCCTGTCGTGGCAGCTGGCCCCCTTCAAGTCGGACATCCGCCATGCGCCGCTGCCGATCGCCCTGGGCGTGGCACTGCTGCTCGTGAGCCTGGCGCAGTGCCTGCTGAGCAACCGCAACGTGAAGCTGTCGTACGCGCACTACCTCGGCACCGCCGTCTTCCCCCTGCGGCGGCAGCTGCCGCAACTGGTGCTGCTGCTGGTGAGCCTGGGGCTGCTGGCAACGATGGCCGGGGTGGACGGGGTCGCCGACAGCGGGCTCCTCGTCATGACCATGAACGCTCCGGTGGCGCTCGCGATCACGCAGGTCCTGGTGACCACGGTCCGCACCTTCCTGATCCAGACGCTCGCCGTCACCGCGCTGGACCTCGGCGTCCTCGCCGCGGTCGGGGTGCGTGGCGGGGCACTGGCCGGGGTGGTGCCGACAATGCTCTTCGGCTGCCTGCTCACACTGATCGCCGTACGGCCCAGCGCCTGGAGCCTGAGCGTGATGTGGCAGGCCGAGGAGGCCCGGGATCTCCAGGCCCGGCTCGCGGTCGCGGAGGAGCGGCTGCGGTTCGGGCGGGACCTGCACGACGTACTGGGCCGCAACCTCGCCGTGATCGCGCTGAAGAGCGAGCTGGCCGTGGAGCTGGCCCAGCGTGGCAGGCCTGAGGCGGTGGACCAGATGGTCGAGGTGCAGCGGATAGCCCGCACCTCTCAGCAGGAGGTGCGCGACGTCGTACGGGGCTACCGGGAGGCCGACCTGAGTACCGAACTGGCCGGCGCCCGGGGGGTGTTGAGCGCGGCCGGGATCGAGTGCGAGCTGACCGGGGACGCCGGCACGGAGCTGCCCGTGCCCGTGCAGTCGGCGCTCGGCTGGGTCGTACGGGAGGCGGCGACCAATGTGCTGCGGCACGGCGATCCGCGCCGCTGCACGATCCGCCTCAGGTCCTCGGCGGACGCGGTCGTGCTGCTGGTGGAGAACGACGGGGCCGCGGTGGCCGCCGCGGGACCGGACGGGGGGTCCGGGGCGGGTGACGGCTCCGGACCGGGTGGCTCCGGGCTCGCAGGGCTGCGGGAGCGGTTGCGGGTGGTCGACGGTTCGCTGGACGCGGGCCCGGCGGGGAACGGCCTGTTCCGGCTCACGGCTACGATCCCGCTCGCCCCGGCGGCGTCCCCGGCCCGCCTCGACAAGCCGCCTGCCGCCCGGGAGGCACCCGCCCTTCAGGAGGAACGACGATGACGACCGTGCGGGTGCTGCTCGCCGACGACGAGCACCTGATCCGGGGAGCGCTGGCCGCGCTGCTGGCTCTGGAGGACGACCTCGTGGTGGTCGCGGAGGCCGCGACCGGCCCGGAGGCGCTGGCCATGGCCCGGGCCCACCGGCCCGATGTGGCGGTCCTCGACCTGGAGATGCCGGGCGCCGACGGTGTGAGTGTCGCCACATCGTTGCGGGCCGAACTGCCCGGCTGCCGGACGATGATCGTGACCAGTCATGGACTGCCCGGGCACCTCAAGCGGGCACTCGAAGCGGGCGTGCGGGCCTTCGTACCGAAGACCGTCAGCGCCCGGCAGCTGGCCGGGATCATCCGCACCGTGCACGCCGGAAACCGTTACGTGGACCCGGAGTTGGCGGCCGACGCGATCTCCGCCGGGGACTCTCCGCTGACCGCGCGGGAGACCGAGGTGCTGGAGCTGGCGGCGGACGGGGCGCCCGTCGCGGAGATCGCCGAGCGGGCGTCGCTGTCGCAGGGAACCGTACGGAATTACCTCTCCGCGGCCGCCTCGAAGCTCGGAGCGGAGAATCGCCATGCCGCGGTGCGTCTCGCACGGCAGCGCGGATGGGTATAGTGGGTCTCGCGCTTCGGCGCTTGCGGACGTAGCTCAGTTGGTAGAGCGCAACCTTGCCAAGGTTGAGGTCGCCAGTTCGAACCTGGTCGTCCGCTCGGTTCAGCAAGAAGCCCCCGGCCTTTCGGCCGGGGGCTTCTTCATGTTCCGCCGGGGCTTCCTCCTACCAGGACGTACCGGTGAGGAGTTCGTACGCCTCCAGGTACTTCGCCCGCGTCGCATCCACGATCTCCTGGGGCAGCGCCGGCGGCGGCTGCTCGCTCTTGCGGTCCCAGCCGGAGGCCGGCGAGGTCAGCCAGTCGCGTACGAACTGCTTGTCGTAGCTGGGCTGGGCCCGGCCCGGCTCCCAGGTGGCCGCGGGCCAGAAGCGCGAGGAGTCCGGGGTCAGCACCTCGTCCGCGATGATCAGCTCCTCGCCGCCGTCGACGGTGGGTGCGAAACCGAACTCGAACTTCGTGTCGGCGAGGATGATGCCGCGCTCTCGCGCGATGTCACGTGCCCTGCCGTAGACGTCCAGCGTGGCGCTGCGCAGCCGGTCGGCGGTCTCCGCGCCGATCTGGCGGGCCACCTCCTCGAAGCTCACGTTCTCGTCGTGGTCACCGACGGCCGCCTTGGTGGCGGGGGTGAAGATCGGCGCCGGGAGCTCGGAGCCGTCGACGAGCCCCTCGGGCAGCGCGAGACCGCAGACCGTGCGGGACTCGTTGTACTCGACGAGGCCGGAGCCGGTGAGATAGCCGCGGGCGACGCACTCGACCGGGACCATCCGCAGCGACCTGCAGATCAGGGTGCGGCCGGCCCAGTCCGCGGGGGCTCCAGCGGGGAGTTCCGTGGACAGGACGTGGTTCGGCACGAGATCGGCGAGCTGGTCGAACCACCAGAGCGAGAGCCGGGTGAGCACTCGGCCCTTGTCCGGGATCTCGGTCGGCAGGACCCAGTCGTACGCGGACATGCGGTCGCTGGCGACCATGACGAGGTCGCCCGCCTCGTTCCGGTACAGGTCGCGCACCTTGCCCGTGTGCAGGTGGGTGAGGCCCGGGACCTGCACCGGCTCGGGCTTTTCTACAAATCCGGACACGCTGCCTCCGCGTAGGTTGATCCAGGAGTCGTTCCGATTCTCCCGTATCGGGGTGCGGTGGAGTGGGGCGGGGGCGTCCGTGGCGCCGACTTCCGTGGCCCCGGACCGCGTTGGGACGAGGGCTCCGGCCCTCGTTGCCATGAGGGCCACGGCCCATGTCGGGACGAGGGCCCCGGCCCGTGTTGCCGTGAGGGCCACGGCCCTCGCCGCGACGAGCCGCGTTCAGTCGCGCTTGCAGATGCGGTCGAGGAGGTTGGCGGTGGCCCGCTGGATGCGGGCGTCCACATGGCCGGGGCGATCGAGTGCCGGAGACCAGGCGAAGGTGCCCGAGGCGAAGACGATCGCCCCGGACGGGGCCCGGTACACGGATGTCTCCTGGTGGCGCTTGACGCCTTCGCTGTCCAGGTACGGGGAATGGGCGAGCAGGATGCGGTTCTCGTGCTCGGGGAGCGCGGTACGCGGGAAGTACCGGTCGGCCTCGCCCGCGACCATGCCGTCGAGCTCGTCGCCCTCGCCCGCGCCCGTCGCCTCCCAGAGCCAGTGCTCGGCGTTCCGTACGACCAGGGGGTGCGGATCGGGGACCCGGCCCGCGTACTGGATCCCCAGGAGCTGCTGCTCGGGACGGTCGATCTCGCGCCAGAGGGCGGGCTTCCCGGGGCCGCGCCGCTTGCGGCAGGTGAGCAGGCGGTCCGGGACGCCGGACGGCGACGGGGAGAGGCTGACCTGCCAGTACATGGTGTTGGCGGAGAGGAAGACCAGCGAGGTGCCGCCGTCGCGGGCGCGTTCGGCCGTACGGCGCATGGGCACCGACCAGTACTCGTCATGGCCGGGGAAGACCAGGCCCCGGTAGCGGGCCGGATCGACGCGGCCCGCGTGCAGGTCCCGGGTGTCGGCGTACGCGAGGTCGTAGCCGTACCGCTCGGCCCAGCGGATGAAGTCGTAGGCATGGCCGACGTGGAGCGGCAGGCCGGCTCCCGCGTAGGGGCGGTCGAAGGAGACGGTGACCGCGGCGTCCTCCTCACCCAGGAGGCGGCCCTGCTCGTCCCAGGCGTGGTAGAGGCTGGCTCCGGTGCGGCCGTCCTCCGGATAGAGGTTGTACGCCTGCCAGGTGATGTCCGGCAGGACCAGCAGCAGATCGGCCGGCTGGTCGTCGCGGACCGTGAACGGGATGTGCGAGCGGTAGCCGTCCACCGTGGTGAGCACGGCGACGTACGCGCCGATCGACCAGTACGTGGGGATCTGGAGCCGCCAGGACTGCCACCAGTGGTGGCAGGAGACCGTGCGGTCGGCGGTGAGCGGCGCGGGCTGGACGATGCCGGAGAGCCGGGGACTGGTGGTGATCTGGGCGGCGCCGTCGCCGCCGTAGTGACCGATGCGGTAGATGTCCACGGAGAACTGCTGGGGCGGGTCCACGGTGATGTGGAAGTCGATCGCCTCGCCGGGGGCCGCGGCGCCCGTGGAGATGAAGCCCTTGATCTGGCGGTGCACGTCGTCGGCCGTGTGCGTGCCGCCGTCGGTGGAGCCGCGGGTCAGGGAGGGGTCGGCGTACCAGGGGACGACGTGTCCGGTGTCGTCGAAGTAGTTCTCACTGCCGCGCAGCCAGGGCAGGGGGCCCTGGCCGAAGGGGTCGGAGACGGCATGCGCGAGGGCACCCGACTCCCATCGTCGAATCTGCTCCGTCCCCATACCGGCGGCTCCCTCCCTCAAGTCCCCCGGGACAACAGTCGATGGTGAATGTTCGATGGTGGATGGCGGATAGCCGATGGTGGACAGCCGATCGCCGCTGGTCATGCGTCATCGGCGCGCCAACAGCAATGCGCCGACTGTCAGCGTCGATCCCCAGCACATCACATAACGCATGCACTCCGTCACCGTTCGTCGCGAATTGACGTGAACGGAACGCGCCATTCCGGGCGTTGGTGTTTCCGGTGTGACAGCCGGGGTCTGTGCTTCAGACGAGGCGGACGGGCTTGTCGGTGCGTACGCCGATGGAGGCGAGCCAGGACCGCAGCGGTTCGGCGTCGCCGTCCTCGACCAGGCTCAGGACCGGAATGCCCAGATCCGCCCGGCGCTCGCCGTCGATCAGCAGCGCGGGACCGTCGAGCCAGTCGAGACCGGGCGCCGCTCCCGCCGTGTCCACCGCGGCGCAGCAGACCATGGCCGCGACGTGGTCGGCGAGCAGCTCGGTACCCGTGCGCGGCGGCTGGAGCGGGAGGGGGCCGGGGCCCCAGAGGTCCAGGACGTCCTCGCCCGGGCCGGCGGCGGCCGGGGTACCCGCCCGGCCGGATGCGTCAGCGGCCCGGTGCTGCTGGGCGGCGGCCTCCTCGCGGGCCACCGCGGCGCTGATCCCTGCGGCGAGCTCCTCGCCGCCCCCGGTCCGCCCCGCCAGATGCTCGACGACGCGGGCCAGCGTGGGCATCCCGGCGTCGACGGAACAGACGACGGGGCGGTCGACGGGGCGGGAGGGGGCGTCGGAGGCGTGGGGGTCGCGCAGGTCGCGCGAGCCCTCGAAACCGTCGGGGCCGTCGGGGCCGTCGGGGCCGTCGGGGCCGTCGGGGCCGTCGGGGCCGTCGGGGCCGTCGAAGATCTTGGGCCCGCCGGGGGCGGGGCCCGCCGTGGGCGCGGCGGGTGCGGCGGCTGGGGCGGGTGCGGCGGGTGCGGGAGTGATCGAGTCGAGGACCCGGTGCAGACGGGCGGCCTCAGTGCGCCACTTACGGTCGACGACCTCTTCCGGATACTGCTGCCAGTCGACCGGCGACCAGTCCGGACCCGTACGGGCCGGGCCGCCGTGGAACAGGCGGGCCGCCAGCAGCGACGCCGCCTCGTCGGCCGCGCCCGGCTCCTCGAGAAGGTCGCAGGCGGGGCGCTCGCCGAGCCGCGAGGCGAATCCGTCGGCGAGCCGGTCGCGCCGGGACAGCTCGGTGAGGGCTGACACCACGCCCGCGTCCAGCCGGGACGGCCAGCGGCCCATCCGCCAGGCGGGCAGGGCGACCCGGGTGAGCAGCCGGTCCCAGCCCGCGTAGGCGAGGCCGACCTGCTCCTGGGCGACGATCCGCAGACCGTAATCCACACCCTGTGCACGGACCGACGCGGCGGCGGCGACGCTCCGCTCCATCTCGGCGGCGTGGCCGCGGCAGCCGCGCAGCAGCAGTCTGGCGATCCGGCCGACGAAGGCGCGGGGCACTCTGCGCAGCCCGGCCAGCGGACCAGGCACGGGCACGGCGGCGTCGGCGACCGCGCCGTCGAGTCCGCGTACGAAGCGACGGGCGGCGGCTATGTCGGGATGCGCGGCCGGACCCGTGCCCGCTACGACCGGGGCGAGCACCGCCCGTAGCTCGGCGACCCGCATCCACCACAGGAACGGCGAACCGATGACCAGCACCGGAGCCGCCTGCACCCGGCGGCGGGGCCTGGCCGCGGAATGCGCGGCCGGATCCGGGCCGGTGCCCGACGCGGACTGCGCAGAGGGGTGGGTGCGGTCCTCCAGCCAGCTGTCGCAGTCGGGGGTCAGGGCTATGGCCGAGGGCGCGGGAACTCCGAGCCGGTCGGCCAGGTCCCTGACCAGGCGGTAGAGATCGGGGGCGGCCTTCTCCGGGAGCGGAACGGTCGGGCTGACCGCCGGCCTCGCCCGTACGATCGCGACCGCGACCGCTGCGGAGACGAGCAGCACGACCACCGCGAGGGCCGACACGGCCCAGCGCGCCGTGTCCCAGCCGCTGCCCACGGCCAGGCCCTGGGCACCCGCCACGAGCAGCACGACGGCCACCGCCGCCGGCAGGATCGCCACGGCTGCCGCCCTGCCGCGGATGCGCAGCAGAGCATGAGCGCGGGCACGCGCACTCAGCGCCCCCAGCTCCTCACTTGCACCAGTACCGGACACGTCCGGACGTCACCCCCTCTGCCCCCGCGGCGGTGTTGTTCACTCCCCCACTGTGGCACCCGTCACCGACATCGCAATGCCAGTGGGCCAAGTGCCGGAATGCTTGCGCCGCACCCTAGTTGGGGCCTCGGCGGGCGTCATCCGGATGGCTCAGCCGTCACTCGATGGAATGGCTTTGGGCAAAGGTGCTGACGCGCCGCTGTCCATGGGGCAGCGGCGCGTCGGTGCTTGTCAGGGCGTCGCAGACGCGTCGGGGCGTGTCTGCGGGGAAGGGCGGTGGCCACCGGTCCCTTCGGCGCTCCGAAGGAGGGTCAGCCCTCCGCGGCCTTCCGGGCAATGTCCGTACGGAGGTGCGAGCCGTCGAGGCGGATGCGGGCCGCCGCCGTGTAGGCACGCTCCCGGGCGCCCGCGAGGTCCTTGCCGGTCGCGGTCACGGACAGCACCCGGCCACCCGCGCTGACGATCGTGTCGCCCTCCCGCTTGGTGCCCGCGTGCAGGACGTACGCGTGCGGTGCATCCTGCGACTCCACGTCGCCGAGCCCCTCGATCGGGTCGCCCGTGCGCGGCGTGCCCGGGTAGTTGTGCGAGGCGATGACCACGGTGACGGCGGCGTCGTCGCGCCACTTGAGCGGGGGAAGCTCGTCGAGCGTGCCGTTCGCGGAGCCGAGCAGGACACCGGCCAGCGGGGTCTTCAGACGGGCCAGGACCACCTGGGTCTCGGGGTCACCGAAACGGGCGTTGAACTCGATCACCCGGACGCCGCGCGAGGTGATCGCGAGGCCCGCGTACAGCAGCCCGGAGAACGGGGTGCCGCGGCGGCGGAGTTCGTCGACGGTGGGCTGGAGCACCGACTCCATGACCTCGTCGACCAGCTTGGGGTCGGCCCACGGGAGCGGGGAGTACGCGCCCATGCCGCCGGTGTTCGGGCCCTCGTCGTCGTCCAGGGCGCGCTTGAAGTCCTGCGCGGGCTGGAGCGGCAGCACGGTGGTGCCGTCCGTGATCGCGAAGAGGCTCACCTCGGGGCCGTCGAGGAACTCCTCGATGACCACGCGGTCGCAGGCCAGGGCGTGGGCGCGGGCCGCCTCGACGTCGTCGGTGACGACGACGCCCTTGCCCGCGGCCAGGCCGTCGTCCTTGACGACGTACGGGGCGCCGAAGGCGTCGAGGGCGGCGTCGATCTCGGCCGGGGTGGTGCAGACGTAGCTACGGGCGGTCGGGACGCCTGCCCCGGCCATCACGTCCTTGGCGAATGCCTTGGAGCCCTCCAGCTGGGCCGCCTCGCCGGAGGGGCCGAAGCAGGGGATGCCCGCGGCGCGCACGGCGTCGGCGACCCCGGCGACGAGCGGCGCCTCCGGGCCGACGACCACCAGCTCGGCGCCCAGGTCGGTGGCGAGGCGCGCGACGGCGCCGCCGTCGAGGGCGTCGACCGGGTGCAGTTCGGCCACCTCCGCGATACCGGCGTTGCCGGGAGCGCAGTACAGAGCGGTGACGTCGGGGTCGAGGGACAGAGAGCGGCACAGGGCGTGTTCGCGGGCGCCGCCGCCGATGACGAGGACCTTCACGGGGTGCAGCCTAGCCGCCGGGGCGAGGCGCCCTTGACGGACGCCGCTGCGTGGACACCCTTGGGACCCTGGCGCCGCGTACGTGGACGCCTCGGGGCGTCACGCACGCACATGCATGGACGCCCCCTGGGCGCCGTGACGGGAGCCCCGGGCGGGAGCCCTGGTGGATCCCGCTATTCGTTGGTGAACTCCTCGACGACCGTGGCGCCCAGCTCGCGAACGATCAGGTCGTGCCCGGAGAGCGCCGAGTCGACGAGGTCAGGGTCGTCGGCCTCGGGGGTGTCGTCCTCGGGAGCGACCGAGCGCGGGGGCTCGGGCGCGGAATACTGCTGCTGCGGTGGTGCGGAGTACGGCTGCGGTGCGGGCTCCGCGGCGGGTGCGGAGCCCGGCTGCTGCTGGTGGCCCGGCTGGGACTGGTGCTGCTGCTGAGAAGCGGTCGGCCGGGGCTCGTAACTCTGCTGGGGCGCGGGGGCCTGGTACTGCTGCGCGGGAGGCGCCGCGGGGCGGCCCCCGCCGGTCTGCGGAGGTGCGCCGGCGCCGCCCGACGGGTCGACGACGGCCTCGATCTTCCACTGCGCGTTGAACCGCTCGGCGAGTGCCTGCTTCAGCACCTCCTCGCTGCCGCTGCTGGCGAAGTTGTCACGCGCACCCGCGTTGAGGAAGCCGATCTGCAGGGTGGTGCCGTCGAAGCCGGTGACCTGGGCGTTCTGACTGAGCAGGATCCAGGTGAAGCGGCGGCGGTTCTTCACCGCCTCCAGGATGTCCGGCCACATGTTCCGGACCTGGCCGGCGCCCTGGGTCGTTCCCGGACCCGGCTCGGCGGCGGCAGGCACCGGCGCCGAGGGCGCGGCCCGGTCCGGCGCGGCGGCCGGAGCGGGCTGCGGGGCGGGCGACTGGCCCGGAGCGGAAGCGGTCGGCCAGCCGCCGGGGCGCCGTCCCGATTCCGGCGCGGCGGCGGTGGGCCAGGCACCGGGACGCTGACCGCCCGCGGGAGCCGGGGCCGCCTCGGCCGGCGGCTGTGGTGCCGCGGGGGCCGCCGACGGCGCCGCGGCGGGCGGCGGCGCCTGGACCGGTGCGGGCGCGGGAGCCTCGCCCCGTACCGCCGCACGCGCGACGGCCGGACCCGTGCCGGGCTGCACGGCGGGGGCCGCGGGTCCTGTGGGCACGGGTCCTGTGGGCACGGGTCCTGTGGGCACGGGTGCGTGGGCCAGCGCCTCCGGCCCTGGTACGTACCCCATGGCGGGGCCCGGGCCCGTGGTCGCGAAGGAGGCGCCCCGCTCCAGCCGGTCGAGCCGGGCCTGCAGCGAACGCTCGTCGTCGAATGCCGCGGGCAGCAGCACCCGGGCGCAGATCAGCTCGACCTGGAGACGCGGCGAGGTCGCCCCGCGCATCTCCGTGAGCCCCTCGTTGACCAGGTCGGCGGCGCGGCTCAGCTCGGCGGCGCCGAAGACGGACGCCTGGGCCTGCATCCGCTCGACGACGTCGGCGGGGGCGTCGATCAGGCCCTTCTCCCCGGCGTCCGGCACGGCGGCCAGGATCACCAGGTCGCGCAGCCGCTCCAGGAGGTCGGCGACGAAACGGCGCGGGTCGTTGCCGCCCTCGATCACCCGGTCCACGACCTCGAACGCCGCGGCTCCGTCGCCCGCCGCGAAGGCGTCCACGATCGAGTCGAGCAGCGAGCCGTCCGTGTAGCCGAGCAACGAGGTCGCCATGGCATATGTCACACCGTCGTCGCCCGCGCCGGCCAGCAACTGGTCCATCACCGACATCGAGTCACGCACGGACCCGGCCCCGGCCCGCACGACGAGCGGCAGCACGCCGTCCTCGACGGGGCTGTTCTCCTTGCCGCAGACCTCGGCGAGGTATTCGCGCAGCGTCCCCGGCGGCACGAGCCGGAACGGGTAGTGGTGCGTACGCGACCGGATCGTGCCGATGACCTTCTCGGGCTCGGTGGTCGCGAAGATGAACTTCAGATGCTCCGGCGGCTCCTCGACCACCTTCAGCAGGGCGTTGAACCCCGCCGAGGTGACCATGTGCGCCTCGTCGATGATGTAGATCTTGTAACGACTCGACGCGGGCCCGAAGAACGCCTTCTCCCGCAGATCACGGGCGTCGTCCACGCCACCGTGCGATGCGGCGTCGATCTCGATCACGTCGATCGAACCCGGTCCGTTGCGTGCGAGGTCCTGGCAGGACTGGCACTCGCCGCACGGCGTGGGCGTCGGCCCCTGCTCACAATTCAGACAGCGGGCCAGGATGCGCGCGCTGGTCGTCTTGCCACAGCCGCGCGGACCGCTGAACAGGTACGCGTGATTGACCCGGTTGTTCCGCAGCGCCTGCTGCAGCGGGTCGGTGACATGCTCCTGCCCGATGACCTCGGCGAACGACTCGGGGCGGTAGCGGCGGTACAGCGCAAGGGACGACACACATACGAGGTTATCCGGGCGGACTGACAACCGGCCCCGGACCGGGCGAAGCACCGCCCCGCACCCAGGGGAACGCAATGGCCCCCGAGCCGCGAAGGCCCGGAAACACAAGGGCCCCCCACGCACCCGCCAGAGCCGACCTACCCTTGCTGCCTTCCGGCCCTGGGGGAGTTCAGTCAGATAGCGCCACGTGAGGGGCTGACGCCCACCTTAGCCGATCCCCACCCCTGCCGGTCCACTCCCCCATCCTCCGGAACCACTCCGGACGACCGCGGAACGATCCCGGACCGATCTCCGGGAGAACGGGTTCGCGAGCACCCTTCAACGTCTTGTATTGTTTGCCGCGGAGGATTCGCCTAGTGGCCTAGGGCGCACGCTTGGAAAGCGTGTTGGGGGCAACCCCTCACGAGTTCGAATCTCGTATCCTCCGCCATTGCTCTCACCGGGCAATACGTTGAAGGGCCCCACCGCTTGCGGTGGGGCCCTTCAACGTTGGTGGTCTCAGTCCTGGTTTCAGTTATTTCCGATATTCAAGACATTTCACCCATACGGCGACGCTTGCCGACGCGCGAGCACTGGTGGAGGTTCTGGACACCGGCGACCGGATGAACCCGGTGATCGGGGACCGTACGTTCAAGACGAAAACCAGCGAGGAGCTGTACCACCTCACACTGCTGGTCGAGTGGGCGAAGGCGGCACGACTGCTGCGGACCGCGGGCGGGCGCCTGCTGCCGGTGAAGAAGAACGCCAGGCTGCTGGACCGCCCCGACGAGCTGCGTGGCACGCTGTTCGCCGCACTGCCGCGCATCGGCCCGGCCGTGACGGTCTCCGGCTGGATGGAATCCCTACTCTCGCACGAGTACGGCCGGGGTCTGCGGGCGTTGCTGCAGCGGCTGTACGCGACCACCGTCCCGGTGCCACTCAGCGACCTGTACGAGGTGGTGTGGCAGGCGGTCAGCCCGCTGTACGTGCTCGACGACCTGTCTCCCGACCGTCTGGGGCATCTGCGTACCGCCAACGACCACGACATCCAACGGGTCCTGAAGGCCCTGGCCTCCCTGGGCGCTGTCCAACTCGCCGATGAATGCGCCGAGTTGACGGCGGACGGCCGTACCGAGACGGCCCGGATGCGCGGCGAGCCCGAGCCCGGCGACGCGGTGTTACGGATCCTCGTCGAGCTCGCCGACGTAGACGACCCCCCGGTTTGGCGGCAGTTGCTGGTGCCCGCCGCGATCCGCCTGGACCGGCTTCATTCCGTGATCCAGGACGCGATGGGCTGGCAGAACTGCCACATGCACGCGTTCACCATCGACGGTGTCCAGTACGGCCGCCCCGGCGGCGAACTCGGATTCCGCGACGAGCGCACCGCCACACTGGCCGCCCTGCTCAAACCGGGCGCCCACTTCGTGTACACGTACGACTTCGGGGACTCCTGGGAGCACCTCATCACCGTGGAGCAGGTCCGGACAGCCTCAGCCGGGCTTCACTATCCGTACTGCATGGACGGTGCCGGGACGTGCCCGCCCGAGGACTGCGGCGGCACCCCCGGCTACAGCGATCTCAAAGTGATCCTCGCCGACCCGGCACATGAGGAACACCACGCCATGCTGGTGCGGCTCGGACTTCGGTCCGCCACGGAATTCGCCCCGGACCGTTTCGCACCGGACGAGGCCAACGCGCGGCTGCTGCGCCTCACGGCACCGTGAAGGACGAGCCGTCCGGCCACGCCACCGTTCGCGGCCCTGGGCGCTACCGACTGGTCCACCGAGCCGGCTACGCCGCGCCGAGACAAGATGTACGGGCCGACCTTGCATCCTGACGTTCAGGTCTTGGGCGTCGACTACACGGCGACGAGGCGCACTCTGTCGCCGCACAGCTTCGTCATGTCGTCAATGTCCGAGGTGAGCATGACGACCGGGCGGCGCTGCCGCAGCGCCATCTCGGCCACGGCGGCGTCGATGGCGTATTTGTGACCATGAAGCCCAGCATTTATCAGCACGGCTGAGGCGGCCTTGGCCTCCTCTTCACCGATGTGCACGATCCGCACGCCGGACAGGACCCAGGCGAGCCGCGCCTTCTCGGTCCGACGATGCACCGCTTCAATGATGGTGAGTGCGCTGATGACCACCTCCATGCCCCGCTTGCGGGCTTCCGCGATGAGGGCGACGACGGGCTCGTGATCACTGACGAACTTCGAGAGGCCCTCGCAGTCGAGAACGAGGGTGCCTTCGTGGCTCAGCTTGCGGCGGGCCACTGCCCCTCCTCGGCGAACACCTCGTCGAAGACCCGGCGTACCCGCTCCTGCTCGTGCTCGGAGATCGGCCCCTGGCGGCGTTCGTAGTCGGCCAGGTACTCATCCAAGATCTGACCGCGCAGCTCGCGCTCCACCGCTTCGGTGATGAACGCGGAGAACTCACGCTTGCCGACCCGTCGGCGAATCGCCTCCGCCGTCCCCTCGGGGAGGGAGAGACTGACCCTGGTGGCCGGCCCTTCGCCGACGCTGTAAGGAATCTCGCTCATGGAACCGACATTATCAAACAAGTAGGAATTTCGCCTGGGCGCGGCATCCGCCGAACGACGCGAGCCATCCGGTACCTCGTGGTCTCAGTTCTGGTCTCATTCGCCTACATTCAGCCGCGTCCGGACGCCGCTGAACAGTCCACTCCGCCCCAGGTCAGGACGCCCCCGTCCCTCCCCGAACTCCCAAACGAACACCTGGAAAGCGTGTTGGGGGCAACCCCTCACGAGTTCGAATCTCGTATCCTCCGCCATTGCTCTCACCGGGCAATACGTCGAAGGGCCCCGCAGCTTGCTGCGGGGCCCTTCGACGTTCGTGGTCCTCGGCCGGGATTCAGCGGCACAGGGCGGTGTCCACGGTGTGCTCGAGGTTCCTCCGGTCCGCTTCGTCGGTGAGTTGCATGGTGACCGCGACGCCGGCGGCTCGGCCGTCGTCGGTGGCGCCGCCCCGGGTCTCGTACCCCGGGAAGCTGCCGCCGTGGCCCCAGGAGAGGCCGCCGCACGGCAGTGGCCTGCTGACGAGGCCGAGTCCGTAGCGGGCGCGGGGGCCGAAGGTCGCTTCGGCGGGGACGGTGGAGCGCATCTGGGCGAGCTGGGCCGGGGGAAGGAGGCGGCCGGCCAGGAGTGCGCTGAAGAAGCGGTTGAGGTCGGAGCCGGTGGAGATCAGCTGGCCTGCCGCCCAGCCCCAGGAGGGGTCGGTCTCCGTGATGTCGCGCAGCGGCGCGTCCGCCGATTCCCGGTAGTAGCCGTGCGGGTGGGGCTCCCGGATGCCCGCGTCACCGGGGGCGGGGAAATAGGTGTGGCGCAGCCCGATGCGCTTGATGACGCGCCGGTCGATCTCCTTGGCCAGCGGGTGGCCGGTGACCTTCTGGACGATCAGGCCGGCGAGCACGTAGTTGGTGTTGCTGTACTTCCAGCTCGTCCCGGGGTCGAAGTCGGCCGGGTGCTGGAGGGCCGTGGCGAGCAGTTCGCGGGGGGTGTAGTACCGGACGTCGTCCCCGAGGTAGTCGCTGTAGTTGGGGAGTCCGCTGGTGTGCTGGAGGAGCTGGCGGACGGTGATGCGGCGCCCGTCGATGCCGTCCCCGCGGACCAGGCCGGGCAGGTAGGTGTCGACGTCGGCGTCCAGGTGCACCCTCCGCTCCGCGACGAGTTGGAGTACGACGACCGCGACGAAGGTCTTGGTGTTGCTGCCGATCCGTACCTGCCCGTCCTTGGGCACCTTCGAGCCGGTGGCCAGGTCGCCGACTCCCGCGGTGTAGGAGCGGGTGCGGCCGTTCCGGTCCTTGACGCTCGCCAGCGCGGCGGGCATCCCGTCGTCACGCACCAGCGTGTTCAGAGCCCGCTGGACGGCGTCGGGCCCGAGGGAGGTCACGGAATCCGGGGCGAAAGAGACGGAGGAGACGGAGGAGGCGGAAGAGGCGAAGGAGGCGGGCGGGGCGAGTGCGCCCAGTGTCATGACACCGATGGCCACCGCGGCCGCGGCCGACACGGCCCGCCGCCGCTTGCCACCACACTGCCGGGTCGAGGAACGAAGGCCCTGCCGGGTCCGAGCACGCATGAGTCAACTCCTGAAGAATCGTAGGACGGTCGTCCGGGTCGCGGGTGCGTGAGTCATCCGCACAGGGCCCTGTCCACGGCGTCCTTCACGTGCTGCACGGCCGCCTCGTCCGTCGGGATGCTGGTGACCGTGATGTTGACGGCGCGGCCGTCCTCGGTGACTCCGCCCCGGGTCTCGTATCCCGGGATGTCTCCGCCGTGGCCCCAGTACACGCCGCCGCACGACAGCGGCCTGCTCGTGAGTCCCAGCCCGTAGCGGAGGCCGGAGGTCCCGGCGGGGACGGTCGTGCGCATCTGGGCGAGCTGGGCCGGGGGAAGGAGGCGGCCGGCCAGGAGTGCGGCGAAGAAGCGGTTGAGGTCGGAGTCGGTGGAGATCAGCTGGCCTGCCGCCCAGCCTGCGGAGGGATCGGTGTTCGTGAAGTCGCGCAGCGGTCCGTCCGCCGGGTTGCGGTGGTAGCCCTGGGGGTGCGGCTCCCGGATGGTCATGTCGCCGGGAGTGGGGAAGTACGTGTGGCGCAGCCCGATGCGCTTGATGACGCGCCGGTCGATCTCCTCGGCGAGGGGACGGCCGGTGACCTTCTGGACGATCAGGCCGGCCAGGACGTAGTTGGTGTTGCTGTATCCCCACGTCTCGCCCGGAGCCGCGTCGGCCTTGTCCCGGAGAGCGATGTCGAGGAGTTCGCGCGGTTCGAAGTACCGGTGCCTGAGCTCGTCGTCGTCGATGTGAATGCCGTACTCGGGGAGTCCGCTGGTGTGCTGGAGGAGCTGGCGGACGGTGATGCGGCGCCCGTCGATGCCGTCCCCGCGGACCAGGCCGGGCAGGTAGGTGTCGACGTCGGCGTCCAGGCCGACCTTCCCTTCGCCGACCAGCTGCAGCACCACGACCGCCGTGAACGCCTTGGTGTTGCTGCCGATCCGTACCTGCCCGTCCCTGGGCACCTTCGAGCCGGTGGCCAGGTCGCCGACTCCCGCGGTGTAGGAGCGGGTGCGGCCGTTCCGGTCCTTGACGCTCGCCAGCGCGGCGGGCATCCCGTCGTCACGCACCAGCGTGTTCAGAGCCCGCTGGACGGCGTCGGGCCCGAGGGAGGTCACGGAATCCGGGGCGAAAGAGACGGAGGAGACGGAGGAGGCGGAAGAGGCGAAGGAGGCGGGCGGGGCGAGTGCGCCCAGTGTCATGACACCGATGGCCACCGCGGCCGCGGCCGACACGGCCCGCCGCCGCTTGCCACCACACTGCCGGGTCGAGGAACGAAGGCCCTGCCGGGTCCGAGCACGCATGAGTCAACTCCTGAAGAATCGTAGGATGGTCGGGGCACGATCCTGGTTTCCAGGGCCCCTTGACCGCATCGCGGCAAGGCGGGAGAAATCGCTCCCCCGATCGGGGGAGGCTGCCGGTGGGCTGCCCGGCGATACTGGCGCCCATGATCAGGGGAATCAGGCCGCTGCTGCGCGGCTCCACGTATTCGGGTGTGCTGTTCGCCTACTGCGGGGCGCTGGCGAGCCTTCCGCTGCTGCCTTTCGCCCTGTTGCCCGCGCTGTCGTGGCCGTCCGCACCCGAGAGCGTGCAGATCGCCCTGGTCCTGCTGGTCTGGGCGGCGCTGGTCGGCTCGGCCGGGCTGGCGCGCCCCGTACGGCGGGCGCTGGTCGCATCCGCCCGCCGGCTGCTACAAATACCGCTGCCGAATCCGGTGGCCGGCCGCCGGACCTCCGGATCACCCGGTCTCGACCGCTGGCGGACCCCGGTCTGGCTGGTGCTGCACGTGGCCGTCGGGTGGACGGGGGCACTGGCGAGCGGGGTGCTGTTCATCATGGGCCTCGCCCTGCCGGGGAACTGGCTCGGCGGCGAGGCGCGGGTGAGTCTGTTCGGCACGTCGCTCCAGGCGTCGGGCGGGTGGAGCTGGGTGGTGGCACCCGTGTTCATCCTGCTGGCGGTGGCCATCTGCGTACTGGTGACGAAGACACTGCGGTGGTCGGCGCCACGGCTGCTGGGGCCGTCGGCGGCCGAACGGCTCGCGCTGGCCGCCGAGCGGGAGATGCTGCTGGCCGAACGCAACCGGATTGCCCACGAGTTGCACGACTCGATCGGGCACACGCTGACGGCGGCCACCATCCAGGCGGCGGTGGCGGGCGAGGTGCTCTCCACAGACCCGGCCACGGCGCGGGCCGCCATGCGCAGCATCGAGGAGTCGACGCGGGCCGCGCTGGAAGACCTGGACTACGTACTCGGAGTGCTGCGCGAGGAACAGTCGGGGACGGCACCGACGCGGACCCTGGCCGACCTCCCCGGGCTGCTGGACCGTCTGCGGCACGCGGGGGCGGTGGTGGAACCGGAGCTGTCGGGCGAGTTGACGCAGGTGCAGGGAACGCTCTCCCGGGCGGCGTACCGGATCCTCCAGGAGGGGCTGACGAACGCGCTGCGCCACGGGGCGGGCGGCCCGATCAGGATCGAGGTGGCGGCCGGGCCGGACGCGCTGGATCTCACGGTGGTCAACCGGACCGGGGCACGGACGGACCCGGGCCCGGGGGCCTTCCCGGCCTCCGGCCACGGTCTGTCCGGCCTGGCCGAGCGCGTCCGGCTGCTGCACGGTGAGTTCCGGGCCGGCCCCGACGGGACGCAGCACTGGCGGCTGGCCGTCCGGCTGCCGGTGCGGGTGTCGACGTGAGTGGATCCGGCGCGGACGAAGGAAAGGCCCTCCCTGCCGCCACCGGCCCCACCGTCGCCCTCCCCACCGCCACCGACCCCGCCGTCAGCCTCCTGATCGCCGACGACGACGAGGTGACCCGCAGCGGCCTGGGCATGCTGCTCGCCGCGCAGCCGGGGATCACGGTGGTCGGTCAGGCCGCCGACGGCGTCGAGGCGGTCGAACGCGCACGCAGCCTGCGGCCGGACGTGGTCCTGATGGACGTCCGGATGCCGCGTCGCAACGGGATCGAGGCCACCCGCCAGCTGCTGGCCGAATCGGCCGCCCCACCGAAGGTCGTGGTGATCACCACCTTCGAGAACGACGGGTACGTCACCGCCGCCCTCAGCGCGGGCGCCAGCGGCTTCGTCCTCAAACGCCTCCCGGTCCCCCGGATCGCCGAGGCGGTCCGGGTGGTGGCGGCGGGCGAAGCGGTCCTCTTCCCGGCCGCACTGGGCCGCATGGTCGCCGCCCGCCCGCTGGGCTCCGCCGAGGCCCTGCCGCAGGCCGGCCTGACCGGACGGGAGGAGGAGGTGCTGCGCCTGATGGCCACCGGCCTCTCCAATCCGGAGATCGCGCAGTCCCTCACGGTGAGCCTGGAGACGGTCAAGACCCACGTCGGAAACGTACTGCCCAAGCTCGGCGCGCAGAACCGGACCCACGCGGTGGTGATCGCGTACGAGTCCGGCCTGATGGTCCCGGGCTTCACCGGCTGACCGGCGCCCCGAGGTGTCCTACGCGTCGGCGAGCAGCGGGTCGTAGGCGGTCGAACGCCGGCGGCTCGACATGAAGGAAAGGAAGTCCTTCACGAACGCGCTGCGGGAGTACCTCGCGTCCGCGTCGGACACCGTGCGCCCGAACCCGGTCCGGAACAGCGCACGGTACTCGTCCGCGTCGATGAACTGGTCGCCGTCCGCGTCGGTGACGTCGAAGAGCACGTCGGCGACCCTGATCAGCGCGGGCCCGGCGAGTGAGGGAACGGCGGCGGCGTACTCCTCCTTGCTGATGCGGCCGTCACCATCGATGTCGAGGGCCGCCTGGAGCTCCCTCCACCACTCGGCGTACGCGTTGTAGAGCTTGGTCTCCTCCGGTTCGTCCAGGTCGAGACGGGAGGACAACTCCCTTGCCATGGCAGCGAGATCGGGCCAGTCCAGGTAACCGTCGCCGGTCTGGTCCAGCACTGCGGTGAAGAATTCATCGGCGCTGCGCCGCTCCCCGGTCTCCTCGGCGCGACCGTGCTGCCCGGTAATCGGCGTGACCAGCCGGAACAGGGCACCGGCCTGCTTCATCCGGCCACGCAGCGCGGCGAGCGCCGCGGCCCCATGGGCGTCGCTGTCCGAGGACGGGCGGAGCAGGCCGGCGAGACTCTCGGTCCGGATCCAGTCGGTGGGCAGGAAGCGTGCCAGGCCGGCGGCCATGTAGACGCTCTGCATCAGCATCTGGGCACCGGGGGTTTCGGGCAGACCCGCCCGTCGGCGGAAGGGCTCGGGGAGAGACGCCACGGTGATCGTGCCGATGACAGGGCCCGCGAGCGCGCGGCCCGCCGCCCACGCGGTGGGCAGGCCGTCCAGCAGGGGCGGCGCCGGGAGATGGTCGAAGAGCTTGTAGAGGATGATGCGCAGCGCTTCGGTGTTCTCCAGTTCCTCATGGACCATGTGGTCGTAGTACTGCCAGAACTCCTGCACCGTGGGCGGCAGATGGCCGGCCCCGTCCCCCAGGGCCGCGAGGAATGCCTGGTATTCGGCGTAGAGCCGTTCCATGGTGGTCCGGTCGAGCGGCTGCCCGCTCAGCCGGCACATGGTGACGGAGCTCTCGAAGAGCGTCGCGACCACCCAGGCCCGGACCTGGGGGTCCATCGCGTCGTAGGGCCGGTGCTGCGCGTCGGTGCCGCTCAGCCGCGCGTGCAGGCGGTTCAGCCGCGCCGCCTCCCTCTGCCGCTGGTGCTCGTCGGCGCCGAACATGCGCTGCAGGCTCACGAGGGTGTTGCTCAGCCGTCGCCACGGGTGCGCCACGAACGTCGAGCTGTCGATCAGGGCCGCACCGATCTGCGGGTGGGCGGCCTCCAGCACCGTGGCCCTGATCACGGCCAGTCCCCAGCGTGGATCGTTGAAGAACCGGTGGAACTGGGAGTCGGGACCGAACAAGGATCCGGGCGGTACGTCGGGTGCCGGTCGTGCGGGGCCACCGTGGTGGTCGGCGGCGTCGGAATGGGTGTGCCCGGGGTGGCTGCTGCCTGGGTCCGTCACGGCTGGGGTTCTCCGTTCGCGTGCGGCGTCACGCCGCCGAAGCGGCGATCGCGTTGCTGGTAGGCGTGCAGGCACTCCACGAAGTGCGGCGCGCGGAAGTCGGGCCAGAGCACCGGCGGAAAGGTCCACTCGGCGTAGGCCACCTGCCAGAGCATGAAGTTGGAGATCCGCTGTTCGCCGGATGTCCGGATGACGAGGTCCACATCGGGTGTGTCGGAAAAGGGCAGATGAGCGGCGAAGTGCCGCTCATCGACGGCATCGGCCGACACCCCGCTGCGGATGAGGGACCGTGCCGCCTCGACGATGTCCCTGCGTCCGCCGTGGTCGAACGCAACCGTCAGCGTCATGCCTCGGTTCGTGTCGGTCAGCGTCATCAGGTCGGCGAAGTCCCTGGCCAGCGGCGCGGGAATCCTAGGGTCCGTCACTCCGAGGAACCGGCAGCGGATGCCGCGGGCGTGCAGCAGCGGGGCGTGCTTGCGTACCACGCGGCGCACCAGTTGCATGAGGAAGTCGACCTCGCTGCTCGGGCGTCGCCAGTTCTCGGTGGAGAACGCGTACAGGCTCAGCCACTCCACGCCCGCCGTCCGCGCCGCCTCGATGACGTCGATCACCGTTGTTTCCGCCGCCCGGTGACCCGACGTACGCGGCAGGGACCGCCGTGCCGCCCACCGGCCGTTCCCGTCCATCACGCACGCGACATGGCGCGGAACACCTCTGCGCCGGTCCTCATCGGCCGGGCGACCCGGATGCGTACGGTCCAACGGCGGGGCAGACGTGCCATCGGCTCCTTCGACCGTCATGCGTGCTCCCCCGGCTGCCACGGCGCAGTCCCCTCCGACTCGCACCCACCCACTCGGCACCACTCCCCCGGCCGCGCGTCACCGTGGCACCGGACGGTGCGCGGATCGACACTCAGCAGGGTGCCGGTGCCCGGCCCCGGACACATGGCGATCTCCGCATATTCACCTTCAGTACGTCAGTCCGATTTAACGACCCCGTGGCGCGGTCACCAGTACGGCTCAGGAGAGCTCTGTGGACGATGAGGCTGCCGTGGAGCGCCCCCCGCCCAGTCCGGGGCCGTCCGGATCCGCCGCGGGCTGCTGCGGGCTGCTGCGGGGCGGGTGTGTCCTGTGTCGAGCGGAGCAGGGCGGCGATGAGAACGGCCGCGCCCGCCGTCAGGACGACGCAGGCCACGGCGGCGATCCGCATCTCCCGGGCGAAGGCGTCGAAGGCCGCGTCCCGAAGGGCGTCGGCGGGGCCGGCCGGGAGGGCGGCGGCTGTGTCGACGGAGCCGCCGAGGGTGCTCTCGGCTGCCTCCGACTGCTCGGGCGCGCCTCGGGGCGGTGTGGACCTCGGGGATCCGCAGCTCACCGCCCGTGCCACTCCGTCGGCCGTCCGCCGGTGCTGCGGACAGCAAAGGCGCGCCGGGGGCGATGGGCCCGCCCGGCGCGTTCGCGGAGGTGCACACATGCAGTCCCCGGTAGTCCTTCTCGGTGCCGGGGCTTTCAACCGTCGCTGAAAGCTCTGGTGTCCGGAGGAGCTGCCGGGGGCCTGGCCAGAGCCAACGAGGGGTCACTCGGGTCGGCGGACGTCTCCGCCGACGGGTGCGGCTCGCTCTGGTTTTCTGGTGTATTGATAATTTTCCTCCATATTTCTCACTGGTCAAGGGTTTGCCGCCTATTTCTCTGGCACGCCTGGATGCCGGGGGGCAGAGCTTCCGACGCACCCCGGGCCTAGTCCGTGTGATCACCGTCACCCGATTTCTTCGGGTTCCGTGTCGTCCGGATGAGGGGCGTCGGGCGTATGCCCGGTGAGACCGAGGAGATCCAGGAGTTGTTTGTTGACCGTCGAGGAGTTCGAAGAGTTCTACGCGCAGACGGCTGCCCGGCTGACGGGGCAGTTGTTCGTGATGCTCGGCGACCAGCACGAAGCGCAGGACGTGGTGCAGGAAGCATTCGTCAAGGGGTGGAGCCGGCGGCGTCAGCTCGATCGTGACGGGCAGCCCGAGGCGTGGATCCGCACGGTCGCCTGGCGGCTGGCGGTGAGTCGGTGGCGGGGGCGGCGGCGGGCGGCGGATGCCTGGCGGCGCAGCGGTGCGCCTCCCCATACGGAGGCGCCCGGGCCGGAGACGGTGGCCCTGGTGGAGGCGTTGCGGGAGCTGCCGTCCAAGCAGCGCCGCACGTTGGCGCTGCACTACGTCTGCGATCTGACCGTCGAACAGGTCGCCGCGGAGACCGGCCTGGCGGCCAGCACCGTCAAGACACATCTGGCCCGGGGCCGGGCCACGCTCTCTCATCGTCTGCAGGATCCGCGTACCGAGGAGGGGCCCTGTGTCTGAACCCCAAGACCCGCTGAGGTCGCTGTTCAAGGAAGCCGCCGCCGCCGGTCAGTCGCGGGCGCGTTCCGCGCCGCCGTCGTACATCACCGAGCGCGGCGAACGCGTACGCAGGCGCCGGATTGTCGCGCTGGCCGTGGGGGCCTGTCTGGTCTTCTCCGGTACGGGTGCGGCTGTGGCCACGCTGCTGCCGGACAGCAGGAATACCACCGTGCCGGCCACCACCCCGTCGCCCGTTCCGTCGCCCCGGCTCTCGCCGGTTCCCTCCACGTCAACGCCCGGCGCGCCCCGGACCAGTCCGCCGCCGACGCACACGCCCTCCTCCGGTGAGAGCGAGAGCGTGAGCCCGTCGGGGTCGAGGACCGCTCCCAGCCGGAGCATCACGCTGCCGCCTCCCTGATCCCTTCTGCCGGGATTCCCGGCGTCCGCGGCCCCGTCCCCGGCCACGGCCCCGTCCCCAGTGGCCTCCATCCGGGCGTTCGGCGTGCGCGGGATCGAAGCGGAAGAGCCAGGTGAACGAGGCGAACCAGGTGGGTCAGAGGGATCAGGTGAATCAGGTGAATCAGGTGAATCAGGTGAATCAGGTGACTGTGCAGTGAGTCTTTCGATCCCGCAGCGGGAGCGTCCCCGGGTTGCCGGCACCGGCGGCCTCGGGGCGGCTCGTCCTGTCCCGAGGGCGGTGCCGGGGCCTCCCGGCCGGCGGTTCCCGCGGATCGGGGCCGCCGACCGCGAGGTGCTGTGGCTGTATCTGCTGACCCGGGCCGGGATCTGGACCACCGCGTACTGCACCCGGTGGCTGTTCCCCGACGACGGGCGGGCCCGCCACGCCGGTTCGTTCTTCTCCTCGTGGCAGCGGTGGGACTGGTGGCACTACCTGCACATAGCCCAGTCCGGTTACTTCCCGGACGGGACCGGTCCCTGGACGGCCGGCTGGGACAACAGGGAGGCATTCTTCCCCGGTTTCCCGTTCCTGCTGCGGGCCGTCCACGTCGTCGTCCCCAGCTGGCCCGCCGCCGGTGCGCTGATCTCGTTCGTCGCCGGAGGGGTCGCCGTACTGGCCCTCGCCAGGATCGCCCGGCCGCACGTGTCGCAGGACGGTGCGGGGCCGCGCGCGGCGCTGTTCTTCCTGCTGTCCCCGTGCGCGGTCTTCCTCGCCGCCGGCTACACCGAGGCGCTCTTCCTCGCCTTCGCCCTCCCGGCCTGGCTGGCCGCCCAGCGGCTCAACTGGCCGCTGGCGGCCGTCCTCACCTGCCTGGCCACCACCGTCCGGGTCAGCGGGCTCTTCCTCGCGGCGGCCCTCGCGGTCCACTTCCTCGTGACCGCCCGCACCCCCGCCCACTGGCGCCGGCTCCCCTGGCTGGCGCTGCCCGCCCTGCCGCCGCTGCTCCACAGCTGGTACCTGCACGCGCACACCGGTGACTGGATGGCGTGGAAACACGCCGAGGAACGCGGCTGGTACCGCGACTTCCACGCCCCCTGGGAAGCGTGGCGGAACACCTGGCACGCCGCCTTCGGGCACTCCCAGGCCACCGGGTACGCCCTCATGTCGCAGGCCGAACTCCTCACCATGGTCGTCGGCCTGGTGCTGTGCGGCCTGCTGCTCCGGCGGCGGCGCTGGGCGGAGGCGGCGTACATCGCGCTCAGCCTGTGGGCGCTGGGCACGTCCTACTGGTACACCTCCATTCCCCGGGCGACCTTGCTGTGGTGGCCCCTGTGGACCGGGCTCGCCGCCTGGAGCCTGCGGCGACCGCGCGTCCGGACCGTCTACCTCACCGTCGCGGCGCCCCTGACGACCATCGTCGCCGTCACCTTCCTCTCCGGACGGTGGGCCGGCTGAACCGCGCGGACCGGTCCGGCCGCCCCGGTCCGACCGGTCCGGCCCGACCGCGGTCAGCTGTGGTCAGCTGTGGTTCTTCCAGAACCGGTAGTGGTGGTCCCGTACGAAGTCCGCGCGCTGCCAGGTGTCCGAGGCCAGGGTCTGCACATGTCCGTCCGCGCCGCGGAAGCCGGGCCAGTCCGTCCGGCCCGACCCGGCGAAGCCCACCCAGGTGCTGATCATCCGGTCGCGGAACCCGGCCTGTCCGGCCTTCACGTCCTGGACAGGTCCAGGTCGAACAGGTAGGCCAGCTCGGACATGTGCTGGGCGCGCTGCTCGAAGCCCGGTGCCGGATACCCCCTGAACCAGGGTGTGCCGCGCTCGCTGAACTCGTACATACGGGTCGGCGTCCACTGCGCCAGCAGCCGGGCGGTGTCCAGCGTCGGCACCGACCACGCCGAGTCGGTACGGACCGCCGCCAGGGCTTCGCCGGCCGAGCCGAACGCGGACAGCGGGTAGCGCGCGAGCACGGCGTCGGCCCGGTCCCCGAACTGCTCGCGGACGGCGGGCTCGTACTCGTCCGGCTTCATGGGCGCACCCCCGGGCGCCAGCTCCTGGCCGAGGACCGCGCCGCGTTCCTCGTCGTGGTCGACGCCGACCAGCACCGGCACCCGGTTGAACCTCCCGGTGCGCAGCGCCTCGGCGGGGGACTCCTCCAGGCCGAGGCCGTCCGCGCCCTCGACGGCGGGACCGCTCAGGAAACCCATCACCCCCAGCCGGTAGTTCATCGACACGACGACCGCGCCCCCGGCGGCCAGCCGGTCGGGCCCGTACATCTCCCCGGTGCCGTACATCAGGCTGCCGCCGTGGATCCAGACGATCACCGGCCGCTTTCCGTCGGACTCGGCGGGCGCGCCGAGGGCCGGGCGGCCGGCCGGCGGGCCACCCGGCCGACCCGCGGCTCACCCTCCCGCCCGGTCCGGGTGGCACCGGGCGCCGTGCGGGGGCTTGCTGGTCCCGGGGGCGTCGGGCCGGCGACGGCCCCGGAGCCGGAGGAGGCGAACGACCGCCCATGGAGCCGCGACGGAAGACGCGACCGGATACGCGGGGCCGGGCTCTGCGCACTCCGCGGGCCGCGGGAACGGCCGGGGTCGTCTTCGCCCTGCTGCTCGCCGCCGCCATCGTCATGATCCGGCTGGCGATTCCGTCCGAACCGGGCAAGGGCTCCGGTGAGTGGCTGACCGATCCCTCGCGCCGGCGCACCGTGCGGACGGCGCTCGAACTCGTCCCGTTCGCGGGCATCTCCTTCCTGTGGTTCATGGGGGCCGTGCGCGCACGCATCGGGGACGCCGAGGACAAGTTCCTCGCCACTGTCTTCCTGGGCAGCGGCCTGGTCTTCGTCGCGACCCTCTTCGGAGCCACAGCGGCGGCCGGCAGCCTGCTGTCGACCAAGGGGGCCGACCCCGGGGGTCAACTGTGGGTGTTCGGCGGAAACTTCACGTACGGCCTGCTGACCACCTACTCGATGCGCATGGCCGCGGTCTTCGTCTTCTCGACCTCCGGCATCGCGCACCGGCTCGGCGTCCTGCCGCGCCCGCTCACGATTCTCGGCGCCCTCGTGGGCCTGACCCTGCTCTTCGCGGCGGGCAGCGTCGCCTGGTCCGAGCTGGTGTTCCCCGTGTGGGCCCTGGCCGTCGGCCTCCACATCCTCGTGGCCGGTGCGGCGGATCCGCCGGTCCGGCGATAACCCCATCGGCCCGGCGATAACTCCATCGGTCCGGCGATAACTCCATCGGTCCGCCTGTGCTCGCGGATCCGGAACGGCCCTCGCACGCTGGGGCGGGAGTGCTCGGAGTACTACTCGGAAGGGCGGCCCCTTGATGAGGCTTGTCGTCGATCTCAACCGGTGCCAGGGGTACGCACAGTGCGCCTTCCTGGCACCGGATGTCTTCGCCATGCACGGCGAGGAATCCCTCCTGTACAACCCGCACGCCGACGAGGCGCAGCGCGAGCAGGTGCTGCGTGCCGCCACCGCGTGTCCGGTGCAGGCCATCCTGGTGGAGTACCCGGACGAGCCACCGGCCGCGGCGGGAGAGGGGCTGTCCGGTGTCCGGTGACGGTGCTCTGGAGCGGCTGCGGCGCGAGGGGCGGATCGTGATCGTCGGCGCCTCGCTGGCGGGCCTGCGGGCCGCGGAGACCCTGCGGAAGGAGGGCTTCACCGGTTCGCTCACGCTGATCGGCGACGAGCCCCACGAGCCGTACGACCGTCCGCCGCTCTCCAAGCAGGTCCTGCTGGGCCACGCGTCCGCCGACCGCACCGAGCTGCCCCGGCTCCACGGGCTCGACGCGCAGTGGCGGCTCGGGGTCGCCGCCGCCGGGCTGGACATGGCGGCCAGGCGGGTGCGGCTGGCCGACGGCGACGAGGTGGAATACGACCGGCTGCTGATCACCACCGGTGTACGGGCCCGGCCGTGGCCGCATCCGGCGGAGGCCGGGCTGGACGGGGTCTTCGTGCTGCGCACCCGCGACGACGCGGCCCGGCTCCAGCGGCGGCTGGCCGCGTCGCCGCGCCGGGTGCTCGTCATCGGCGCGGGCTTCACCGGCTCGGAGATCGCCTCGGCCTGCCGCGAGCGCGGGCTGCCGGTGACCGTCGCCGAACGCGGGGCGTCACCCCTGGTGGGCGCGCTCGGCGGGGTGGTCGGCCAGGTGGCCGCGGAACTCCAGCTCGCGCACGGGGTGGACCTGCGCTGCGGAATCATGGTCACCGGTCTTGAGGGCGACTCGGCGGGCCGGCTGCGGCGCGCCCATCTGTCCGACGGCACCACCCTCGACACGGACGTCGCCGTCGTCTCGCTCGGCGCGACCCGGAACACCGAGTGGCTGGCCGGATCCGGGCTCGGCGCCGGTCCACGCGGAATCGCCTGCGACGCGGGATGCCGGGCCTTCGACGTACGCGGCATCGTGACCGACGACGTCTTCGTCGCCGGTGATGTCGCCCGGTCCCCGCACGCGATCTTCGGTTACCAGTTCCTCTCCCTGGAGCACTGGGGAAACGCCGTCACGCAGGCCGGGACCGCTGCGCACAACATGATCAGCAGCAGTTCCGAGCGCCGCCCCCATCTGTGGGTGCCGGCCTTCTGGTCCTCCCAGTTCGGGGTCAACATCAAGTCGGTCGGCGTCCCGTCGCTGGGCGAGGAGATCATCGTCGCCCAGGGCTCGCTCGCCGACCACCGCTTCACCGGTGTTTACGGGTACCAGGGCCGGGTCATCGCCGCGGTCTCCTTCGACCAGACGAAGTGGCTGGAGTTCTACCAGCGGCAGATCGAGACGGCCGCGCCGTTCCCCCCGGAGTACTCCTCGGTGGACCGCCGCCCCGAAGGCCTGCGGCCGGTCCCGGCCGACTTCCCGGACCCCTCTCTGCCCACCCACGGGCCGTCCGTCACCGTCAGCGGCTACTCACCCACCGACCAGCGGATCACCTTCAACCCCGCCCGGGCCTGACCCAGCAAGGATCCCGCCACCATGACGCAAGACACGCTCCTGCGGCAGATCATCGACTACGCCAACCGCGCCGACCCGTACCCGCTGTACACCGAGCTCCGCAAGAAACCGGTGCGGCAGGAGGGCGACGAACTGTTCGTCGTCAGCACGTACTGGGAGATCAAGAGCCTGCTGCACGATCCCCGGATCAGCTCGGACGCCCGCAACCTCTCCCCCGGCGCCTCGGGCACGCTGCTCCAGGAGGAGGAGGCCTCACCGCTGCCGCCCGCCTTCCTGCGGCTGGACCCTCCCGAGCACGACCGGCTGCGCCGGATGACGATGCGCCCGTTCGGGCCGCCGGAGACGCCCCGGCGCGTGGACGGCATGCGCGGCGAACTGGCCCGCATCGTCGACGGCCTCGTCGACGGGTTCGGGGACCGGAAACAGGTCGACATCGTCGACGACTTCTCGTACCCCTTCCCCGTCACCGTGATCTGTCGGCTGCTGGGCATTCCGCGCGAGGACGAGGCACGCTTCCACTCCTGGGCCGACACCATCGCCGCCGGACTCGACCCGGACCCGGGCGGGGACCCCGGTGCGCAGCGCCGCGCCACCCATGAGGCCCGCACCGAACTGGGGATGTACCTGTCCGGGCTCATCGACGAGCGCAGCGGCGCCCCCGGCGACGACATGCTCTCCGCGCTGGTCACCCAGCACGGCCCGGACGGGCAGATGTCCCGGATGGAGGTGCTCAGCACCGCCGCGCTGCTCCTGATCGCCGGTCACGAGACCACGGTCAACCTCATCACCAACGGGACGCTCACCCTGCTGCGCAACCCGGACGTCCTCGAACGGCTGCGCGACGACTCCCGGTTGGCCGTCCCGCTCGTGGAGGAGCTGCTGCGCTTCGAGCCGCCCGTGCAGTTGCTCCCGCAGCGCACTACCCTCGCGGACATCGACATCGCCGGCACCACCATCCCCAAGGGCGCCTCCGTCTGGCTGGTCCTGGCAGCCGGCAACCGGGACCCGAAGCGGTTCCCCGACCCGGACCGCTTCGACCCCGACCGGCCGGACATCCAGCACCTCGGCTTCGGCAGCGGCATCCACAACTGCTTCGGCGCACCCCTCGCGCGGCTGGAGGCCCAGCTCGCCCTGACCGCACTCGCCCAGCGGCTCGACGCCCCGCGGCTGGTGGAGGACCCGCCCCCGTACCGGCAGAACGCCGTGCTGCGCGGGCCCCGTCATCTGAACGTCTCGTTCGACGGGCTCCGTTCCTGAAGCCGGTCGTCCGGACGATGATGGGCGGATGCCGACGCACGAACCGGACCGGCGCGAGACCGGGCCCCCGCTGGAGCAGATCCTCGGGCTGATCGACCCCGGAATGCTCGATGTCGTCGTGGCGCCGCGCGGTACCGGTGTGCCGGTGACCGACGTGATGCTGCTCGACCCCGGCGAGGAGCGGGAGGGCGACGGCCCGGAGCCGGACGACCGCGCGGAACGGCTCGACGGTACGGAACGGCTCGACGGCGCGCGGGCGGCTGCCGGGCCGGTCCTGCTCGCGGTCGGTGTGGAGGTCTCCTCGCCCGAGGCGCTCGACGTGCTGCGCGCCGCCGACCGGGCCGGGGCGGCGGCCGTGGTGCTGCGGCGGGGCGCCCGGGGACCGCGGGCCGCGCTGCTGGAGGCGGCGGGCCGAGGGCGTACGGCGTTGCTGACCCGGCGGCCGGGGCAGGAGTGGACGGAGGTGCTCGGCCGGCTGCGGACGGCCCTGGCGCACAGCGCCCCGGCCGGAGCGGCCGGAACCGCCGGGGTGGGGGCGCTGCTCCTCGGCGACCTGTCCCACCTGGCCAACACGGTGGCGGACCTGGTCGGCGGAGCCATCACCATCGAGGACCCGCAGTCGCGTGTGCTGGCCTATTCACGGATGGACCACGAGCCCGATCCGATGCGCCGGCTGACGATCCTCGGCCAGGAGGTCCCACGCTGGCGGGTCGTGGAGCTCCGCGAGAGCGGCTTCTTCCGGGCGCTGTGGAGCACCGAGGACGTGGTGCGGCTGCCCGCCGACGAGCGGTACGCCGAACGGCTGGCCATCGCGGTCCGCCACGGGCCCGAGGTGCTCGGTTCCATCTGGGCCGCCGCCGACGGGCGGCCGCTCGCCGCGGACGCGGCGGCGGCGCTGCGCACCGCGGCGCGGGCCGCCGTACCCCATCTGTCCCACCATCAGACCTGGGGCCGGGCGGCGGCCAGGGCTCGGGAAGGGGCGGTGCACGCGCTGCTGAAGGGGAACGTCCGGTCCGCGCACGAGGCCGGGGTCGCGGCGGACCGGCCGTACGCGGTGGTGGTCGCGGAGGCGTACGACGTGCACGACATGCCCGACGGGCAGACCGGGTCCGCCGTCACCGCCGGGCAGCGAGTGCTGGATGTGCTCGCGCTCCAGGCCGCCGCGTACCGGCCGGGGTGCGTGACCGCGCGGTCCGGGCGGCGGCTGTACGTGCTGGTCCCGGCCGGGGACGGGGAGGCCGATCCGTCGCGCACCCTGCTGGCGACCGCGCGCTCGGTGCCGCGCGACGTGGTCCTCGCGGGCTCCGGACCGGTGGCGGCCGGGCTGTCGGGGCTGCCCGCCTCGCGGGAGGCCGCGGAGCTGGTGGTGCGGGTGCTGCGGGAACGGGCCGCGAGGCTGTCGGCCGGGAAGGTGGTGTCGGCGGTGGCGGCGTACGACGAGGTGGTCCCCGAGACGACGGTGCTCCGGCTGCTCGACCGGGTGGAGCCGTTGTGGGGGTCGCTGACGGGGCCCGTGCACGCGATGGTGGAGCACGACCGGGCGCACGGTTCGGCGTACGGCGACTCGGTCGCCGTGTACCTCGACGCGTCCTGCGACACGGGCACGGCGGCGCGGCGCCTCAATGTGCACCCCAACACCCTGCGGTACCGGCTGCGCCGGGCCCGGGAGCTGTTCGGCGTCGATCCGGCCGACCCCGCCGTCCGGCTCCTGGCGGAGATCGGACTGCGGCTCGCGGCCCGCCGGCCGCACGGCACGGGCCGTCGTTCGGGTGGCACGGACCGCCGCTGATCGTTCGGCTGTCCGGCAGGGCAAAGAATCCGGGCGGGCGTCGTCGTGTCGGTCGAAGACGCGCCGGGCCCCGCGCGCCGAAGCTGTCCTCATGTGACGGCGAGGCAGACGGAGGGATGTTGTGGTGATGGGCATGACTTCAGACTCGGCGGCCGGGCAGCGCGGTGACCGCCGCACGGCGGCGCTGGCGCGTGCCGTCGAGGACGGGCTGCTGGGTCCGCGGTCGCCGGTGGTCGGTCTGCTCGACGTGGACGGTGTACTCGCCGCGGTGGACGCGCTGAACGAGGCGTTCGAGGGGCCCGCCCCGGTGCTGCACACGTTCGCGGCCAAGGCGTGCGGCCTGGTGCCGGTGCTGCGGCTGCTCGCGGACGCGGGAATGGGGTGCGAGGTGGCCTCGCCCGGTGAGCTGGAGCAGGCCCTCGCCGCCGGGTTCCGGTACGACCGGCTGGTCTTCGACAGCCCCGCGAAGACGGTCGAGGAGCTGGAGTTCGCGCTCGCCCATGGCATCGCGGTCAACCTGGACAACTTCCAGGAGCTGGCCCGGGTGGACCGCCTGCTGGCCGGCCGGGAAGCCGCCGGACCCATCGGCCTCCGGGTGAACCCCCAGGTCGGGGCCGGGGCCATCGGCGCGATGAGCACCGCGACCGCGACCTCGAAGTTCGGCGTCGCACTGCGTGACCCGGGGGCCGTGGAAGCGGTGACCGAGGCGTTCGAGCGCCGCCCCTGGCTCAACCGGCTGCACGCGCACGTCGGTTCCCAGGGCTGCCCGCTGCCGCTCATCGCCGAGGGCATCCGCACGGCGTACGAGCTGGCCGAGCGGATCAACACCCGGCTGGGCCACGCCCGGATCACCGGGATCGACATCGGCGGCGGCCTGCCCGTCAACTTCGCCGACGAGGAGGACCGGCCCACGTACACCGACTACGTCGCCGGACTCCGCGAGACCGCACCGGGGCTCTTCGACGGCCGCTACACCCTGGTCACCGAGTTCGGCCGCTCGCTGCTCGCCAAGAGCGGAACGATCGGCACCGTCGTCGAGTACACCAAGTCCGCCGGCGGCCGGCGGATCGCGGTCACGCACGCGGGTGCCCAGGTCGCCACCCGTACCGTGTTCATGCCCGGCTCCTGGCCACTGCGCGTCGGGGTCCTCGACGCCGCGGGCCGCCCCAAGCAGGGCCCGCCCCAGGTCGTCGACATCGCGGGCCCCTGCTGCTTCGCCGGGGACCTCACCGCGACCGGGGCCGAGCTCCCCGCCATCGAGCCGGGCGACGTGGTGGCGCTGTACGACACCGGGGCGTACTACTTCTCCTCGCACTTCTCGTACAACTCGCTGCCCCGGCCGGCGGTGTACGGCTACCGCACCGACGCGGAGGGGCGGGTGCGGTTCGCGCTGGTGCGCGAGGCGCAGAGCGTGCGCGAGGTCGTCCAGGAGAGCGGTCTCGCGCAGGCGGACAACCTGGTGGCCCTGCGTACGGAGTGAGTCCTTCGCGGGGGCTGCGGTCTCGGGGCTACGGGCTCACGGACTGCGGGCTCAGGGCTACAGGCTCACGGACTGCGGGCTCAGGGCCTGCGGTCTCACGAGCCGAGGTCTCACGGCCTGCGGCCGAAGAACTCGATCTCGGCGACGGCGAGCCGTCGGCCGGGGCCCGCCCCGTACGTGCTGTCGGCCGTGAGCCGGGCCCTGACGATCTCCGAACCTCGCAGGTCGAAGGTCTGCTGGCCCGGCTGGTCCTTGACCCGCAGCTTCTTGCTGACACTGGTTCCGTCGGCGGAGGTGAGCACGACGGTGACCTTGGCCGGGCGGGCCTGGGTGAGGAACTCGTCCATCTTGGCCGACGTGCCCGAGAAGACGACCAGCTTCAGTACGCGTACCGGCTGCTCGAAGTCGCACTCCAGGTACTGGCCCACTCCGGTGTCGGGCCCGGCGGCCGAGGCCGCCCAGTAACGGTTGTTGAAGCCATCGAACGCCGCACCCGCCGGGTGCCCCGGGGCCGTGCTGGAGGCCCGGAACCGGGTCGGCGGCACCGCCTCCGGCGTCCCGGTCTCGTCCTTGGCGAAGCCGAACCAGCCGGACAGGTGCGGAAGGGCGAACCAGACGCCGCACGCGAGCACGATCAGCACGATCGGCAGTGCCAGACCGGGGCGGCGCCACAGCCGCCGCCTCGGCCGGGTGCCCGCGGTGGGCGCCTGACGCGGTCGCCGCCGGAAGATCCGGCGCCACCAGGGCGGCCGCACATCCGGCGGCGGGCCCGGGTCCAGGAGCAGCGCGCAGCGGATGCACAGGGTGCGGTCCGGGGCGTTCTCCGTACGGCAGTTGGGGCAGCGGACGGGCACTACGGGAGGCGGGCCCGAGGGTGTGTTCGCCGGGCCGGGCGGTACGTCGGGCAGCGCCTCGGGCCCAGGTACCGGCTCGCTCGTCTCGTCACCGGGGCGACGCGGGGCGGCGGTCGCGGCGACGGGGGACTGCGGGGAGGGCTCGGGCCGGGGCTGGAGGGTCGGTTGGGGCTGGGGAGTGGGGTGCGGCTGAGGATGGGGGGTCGGCTGAGGATGGGGGGTCGGCTGCGGCTGAGGATTCGGCTGAGGCTGCGGATTCTGCTGCGGATTCGGCCGGGGCGCGGGGGCGACCGGCGGAACGTGGGGATCCCAATGTGCCCGGGGCGGCCGGGTGGTGGAAGGCGCCGGGGTCCCGCTCTCCGGCTCCTCCCACTCCAGGAACGCCTGGCACGACGTACAGAACTGCGTCCCCGGAGCGTTGTTCTGCCCGCACGACTCGCAGATCACGAGACCTCCAGGTCGAAGCCCACATGCGCCGGTATCTCCGTACGGATCAGCTCCTCCAGCCGCACCCGGTCGACCTGGTACGGCTGCGCGGCCCGGACCCGGACCGTCACCCACGGCCGCGGGCCGCCCGGGAACCGGGTGTGCGGCGTCGTCGACCACGCCGTGCCGCCGCTCTCCACGATCTCCGGCTCGATCCCGGTCTCCAGGAACACCGCCTCCGCGAGACCGCGCCGGGTGCCCCGCCGGCTGTGCCGCTCGACCGCGCCGCGCACCGTCGCACGCCGCTGCTCGACCGGCTGGTCCGAGTGGGTGTCGACGGCCACCCACTGGGCCAGCCAGGCGAGGAAGTCCTCGGGCGCGCTGCGGGGGTCGAGGTGGGCGGGCAGATTGTCGATGGAGAGCAGGACCGGGGCGAGTACGTCGTCGAGCGCCGCGAGGAACCGCTGCAGGAAGTCCTGCTCCAGGTAGACCGCCGGGAGTTGTTCGATCAACGGGTGCGGTGTCGGCAGGCCGGTCACGGCTGTGCGCATGGTGGTCAGGCCTCCCGTACCCGGAGCTGGTGCTCGTAGCTGAAGACCAGCGCGTGCCGGTCCAGCGCGATCTTGGTGGTGGGCTCGCCGCGCTGCCCGTTCACGGGGTCGGCGGGGAAGAGCCGTACGTCCTCCACCAGGTCCACGCCCGCCACCTGTTGCAGCACCGCGAACGCCTCGCCCGACTGGATCGGCCGGCCGAACGGCCAGCCGTCGCGGCCCGGTCCGCCGCTCAGCGGGTTGAAGTAGCTGTAGAGGGCGGTCAGCGCCTCCTCGCGCACCCGCTCCAGCACGACACCCCTGCGGGCCTGGACCGTGGCGACCACCGTGACCCCCTGGTAGAACGGCCGCTCGACCACCAACCGGGCCCCGATCGGCCTTCGTTCGTCCAGATGTCCCGCGATCAGGGCGAGGGTGTGCTGCGGCGGGACGAGCTCGTCGAACCGGATCCGGCCCTGCTCGTCGCTGCGCCCGGCCGGTACGACGAGCAGCCGCACCCCGCCCGCCTCGACGGCCGAGTCCTCGCCGGCCGGGATGCACTGCACCCGGGCCGCGTCGGGTGCGACCTCGCGGGCCAGCAGTTCATAGTCGTGCGGCACGACGGCCCGGTGCAGGGTCCGCAGCGTCATCGGTCCGCGCACCCGCGCGCTCTCCACCGTCTCGCCGTCGACCCCGCCCAGCGCCGGGCTGCGGTTCTCCACCCGGGCCACGTACGGGATGGCGCTGCGCAGCACCCGGAGGGTGGAGCGGGCGACATTGCCGCGCAGGCCCCCGCCGGTGCGGTACGAGCGCACGCGTACGGTGGCGCCCTTCGGCGGCACCTTCCCGTAGTAGCGGATGGAGCCGTCCCGCTCCCGTACCGCCGGACCGAACTCGACCCGCCCCGAGTTGGGGTCGAGCGTGATGTGCCGGTCCTCGGGTCCGGAGTGCGCGAAGTCGTCGACCCGGGTCCATTCCGTGCCTTGCGCGCCGCCCGCCGGATCGGCCACCTCGACGACGAAGTCGCCGGGTACGACGGGCGGGCGGCTGATCGTGAAGGTCTGGCCGGGCACGCCCTCGGCCGGGCCGAGCACCTCGTCGTTCACGGTCTCGGCGTGCACCGCCCCGACGGTCGCGCCGATCGTGAACGCGGTGATCCGACGGACCACCGGGGGTGCCATGTAGGTGGGCTGTCCCGGGGCCGCCTCCACCAGGCGGCAGCGCAGCCAGCCACCGGTCCGGCGCACGACGACGGCGGGCGTGTGGCCCTGGGGGAGGTGCAGGATCAGCTCACCGGACCGGTTGAAGCCGCCGGTGTCGTCCTTCTCGACCTCGCAGGCCGTCCAGGCGCTGCCGTCCCACGCCTCCCAGACCAGCGGTGGCCGCAGCGGGTCCACGCCGACGCCCTCGACGGCGCAGTCCAGCCGGAGCACGACGACCCCCGAGGGGACGGCCGCGGACAGACCCACGTAGAGCGCGTCGCCGGGCGCGGGCGTGGCACCGAAGCAGGGGACGGACCGGCCGAGCGCGAGTTCCTCGGTGCGGTCCAGCGCGTCGCCGGACGTCGGCCAGGTGGCGAGGTGGGCGAACTCGCAGGGAACTACGGACAGTTCGCCGACGGTGGTGAAGACCACCGCCTCCTCGGTCTCGGTGCGTACGGTCGCGACCTCCGTGCCTGCCCGCACCCGTACCGGCTCGGGCTGCGGCGCCGAGAGCCGGAACGTCACATCGGCGTGGGCGGCCGTGGGCGGGTGGAGGCGGACCCCGATCAGGTCGAGGAAAGTCAGATAGCTCTTCTCCGGGACACGGTTCACCCGGTAGACGAGCTGGTCGACCATGGTCGCGAAGGCCTCTATGAGGGTCACCCCGGGGTCCGACACATTGTGGTCGGTCCACTCGGGGCAACGCTGCTGGACGAGCCGTTTCGCCTCGTCGACCAGGCCCTGGAAGCGGCGGTCGTCCAGATACGGGCTGGGCAGCGTCACGCGCCGTCCACCTCCTCGTGCTGCGGGATCACATAGAACGGGAAGACCAGGTTCCGGGGGTCGTTGGCGCCCCGGACGGTGTAGCCGATGTCGATGTACAGGACGCCGTTGTCCGCCTCGTCGAACCGGACGACGACCTCGGTGACCTCGATCCGGGGCTCCCACCGGTCCAGCGCGAGCCGCACCTCGTACGCGAGCTGCCCGGCCGTGCCCGCGTCCGCCGGGGCGAACACGTAGTCGTTGACGGCGCAGCCGAACTCCGGCCGCATCGGCCGCTCGCCCGGTGACGTCGCCAGGATCAGCCGGATCGACTCCTCCAGCTCGTGCTCGCCGCGCACCAGGGCGATGGACCCGGTGGCGTCGGTGCGCGGCGGGAAGGCCCAGCCCGCGCCGATGAACTCCTGTCCCATGGCCGCTCAGCCTCCGATCAGCACCGTCGGGCACCCGGACACGATCGGTGCGCCGCAGGCGGCCCGGTCACCGGCCCGCGCGGCCGGCCGCCCGCCGATCAGCACCGTGGCGCTGCCGGGCGGGGCGATCACGGACGGGGCGTGCACCGCGGGCGGCGGCAACGCGCACAGGTGCGGGGTGCCGACCGTGGCGGCGGGGAGCCCGCCGATCAGCACGGACGGGACGCCGGGGGGCCCGACCGTGCCGGGGTGTCCGGTGGGGTCGCCGACCCGTGCGGCTGCCGCCGCGGCTGCTGACATGGCAGTGCGTTCC
Source organism: Streptomyces sp. NBC_00012 (assembly GCF_045040875.1). Taxonomy (NCBI): domain Bacteria; kingdom Bacillati; phylum Actinomycetota; class Actinomycetes; order Kitasatosporales; family Streptomycetaceae; genus Streptomyces; species Streptomyces sp. NBC_00012. The sequence continues at coordinate 4,251,826 of NZ_CP108309.1, forward strand.
TCTCGGTCGGTGCGTCCGCGCCGTCAATTGATCTTCACCATGGGTGCGTTGATGGACAGCGAGCCGCCGCCCTTGATGTCGGTGCGCTGCGTTCCGTCGACCGCGACCTGGGCGCCCCGGACGGCCACCGTGCCGCCGGTGGAGAGCTTGACCTCGCCGTTCCCGCCGTCGACGCTCACTCCGCTGCGGGACTTCACCGTGACGCTGTCGCCGCTCAGTTCGAGCGTTCCCTGCCCGCCGTCCAGCGCGACCCCGCGGGCCGCCCTGATGGACACCTGCTGCTTGGCCTCGATGTTCACGCTGCCGTCGCTGTTGATCACGATCACGGTGCCCTTGCGGTCCAGGTCGATCTTCAGCTTTCCGTCGCCGGTGAGCAGGCGTACGCCCTGCGGGCCGTTGGCGTCGTCCAGGATCTCCAGCTGGTTGCCGCTCTTGGAGGCGATCGAGCGCCGGTTGACGGCGCCGCTGGTCGGGTCGACGAGGGGGCCGCCGGGGGCGGATTCCGGGGCGGGCCCCGAGGTGTCCGGGGCGCCGGTCACCGCACCGGCCACGGCACCGGCCGCGCCCGCCGGAGCGCTGCCGCTCCCGCCACCACCACCGCCGCTGGCACCTCCACCGCCGCTTCCCTGGGACGGCCGGTCCTTCCCGTTGTACAGACCGGCGAGTACGTACGGGCGGTCCAGGTGTCCGTGCTCGAACCCCACCAGCACCTCGTCCCCGACCTCGGGGATGAACGCCTCGCCGCCGCTCGTCCCGCCCGACTGCGCCGTACGCGCCCAGTCGCTCGCGTACTCGTCCGAGAGCCAGGGGAACCGCACCTTGACCCGGCCCGAGCCCTCCGGGTCATGGGTGTCCGTGACCGTCCCGCTGACCAGCCCCGCACACCGCGACCCGCCACCGGTTCCGGCCCCGCCGGAGCCCGGCCCTCCGCCGGTCAGCCCGAACAGCGAGCGCTCCTGCTGACCGGAGACGGTGAGCCAGGTCTCGTACCCGCGCACCGGGTCGAAGACGTGCCGGGACGACGTGACCGTGTACCGCCCCTCGAACGGCGCACCCACCGCGTTGAGCGCCACCGCGCTGCCGGCCCGCACCTCCGGGTTCCCCCGGATCACCGCCTCCAGCTCCGCGAACGACCCGGCGATCCGCTCCGCCAGGGCCTTCGCCGCCTGGTCCACCTGCGCCTGGGCCCCGTACGCCGCGTCCGTGACCACGAACCGCGCCTCGCCGAACGGGGCGGACACCTCGGCCGCGCTCACGCCCAGCTCCAGCGTCGCCGACTTCCCGGCGGGCGCCCGCCCGACCAGCGGCTGCTTGGCCTTGACGTCCCAGCCGCGCACCTCGACCTCGGAGACCTGCTCGGCGGAGGACACCCCGGCCCGGCAGCGCAGCAGGTTGCTGCCCATCTCCAGGACCAGCGGATCGCGGTCGGCCCGCGCCGAACCGTCCGGTGCGCCGCTCGCCTCCGAGGGCCGGGTGATGTGCAACTGGCCGTCGAGCACATACGCCTGGGCGCCCGCCTCCTCGGCCAGGCCCCGGATGAACTCCCAGTCCGTGACGTTGGGCTGGGCGATGTGTTCGAGCACCGGACCGGCCACGTCGACCTTGCCCGGCTTGAGTCCGGCGCGCTGGGCGACCTGAGCGCAGATGTCGGCGAGCGTCATGTTCTGGTAGCTGGCCACCCGGCGGCCGCGGAACAGCCGGTGCGACTCGTCGAGCCCGCGTACGACGGTGAACGTGCCGGTCTCGTCGAGCTCCACCTCCAGTGCGGTGACGACACCCTTGAGCAGCGGCTTCGGTGCCGAGTCGCCGCCCGCGCGGGCCAGCAGCCGCGCCTCGGTGCCGATCTTCAGCCCGGTCTGCTCCAGCAGCACCCGGTCCGGGTCGCGGAAGCGCAGGAGGAACAGGTCGGGCAGCGTCCGGCTGTCGTCGACGTACCCCTCGACCAGTGTGTTCACGAACTTCGGCGGCAGCGGGCTGCCGCCGAACTCCACCACCAGCGCCGTCGCGACGCCCGACCCGGCCATCAGGACCGCCCTCCGTCCCTGGCCTCTGCGAGCCGGCTCAGCTCGTCGAGCGCGGGGAGCAGCAGTTGCCGTCCGGGGGCCAGCCGCAGCGGGTCGTCGATCCCGTTCGCCTCCGCGATCACCCGCCAGGCCGCCGGGTCGCCGTACTCGCGCTGGGCGAGCGAGGGCAGCGAGTCCCCGGCGTCAAGACGGTGCACCCGGCGGGCGGCGAGCGCGCCCGAGGTCGGATTCTGGCCGGGGGTGTCGCCGCTGATCTCCTCCATCGTCACCTGGCAGACGGCCCGGATCGGCACGCCCGACGTGGTGAACAGGGTGTATTTCGCCTGCACTTGGCTGACGTAGCCGGGGAACCCGGTCAGCCCGCCCCAGTGGAAGACCACCCACGGCGGCGAGGACCGCTGCTGCTGGCGGGTCTCGTTGGTCGGCACGCAGCAGGCGAAGAGCTGCTCCACGGAGGTCACCACCCGGGTGTCCTGGGTGTCGCTGGCGTCGAAGAACATCTCCACGGTGAGCTTGCTGGGCTGCGAGCCCTGGTACTCCGGCGGGCCGGAGCTCTTCGCGCCCTTGGCCGGACTCCGCTTCCAGGAGGCGGCCTTGGTGAGGCTCAGCTCCTTGGGGTTGAACTGGAAGTCGATCCGCCCGCACGGCCCGCCAGGGGTGAGGCCGCCGCCGGTCGGCGGGGTCCGCAGCTCCAGATAGGCGTGCTCCAGCTTGGGCCGGGCCGAACCTCCCCTGCCCGTCTTCGCCGCCGCCCCGGACGTACCGGCGGCGCTGAAGGCGATGGGACCGGCACCGCTCACGACGCTCAGCCCTCCATCACATAGCCGTGATGGGCGATCTCGATCGTCTCCATCGCGACCTTGGGCGATTCCGGGGTGAAGGAGGGCCCGGTCCAGCGGACCGGCACGACCTCCAGCAGCCCCCACTGGGCCACCTTCTGCCCGTCCCCGGTCCGCGCCTCGATGTGTGCCGTCTTGCGGCTGAACCCGGTCGTCATGGTGGCGAACCAGCGCGCCACCTTCTCGGTCTCCTTGGTGAGCGGCCGGGACAGCTTGACGTTCGAGTACTTCAGACGGGTCGGCAGCTGCCACAGATGGCCGTTGTTGCCGCCCTCCTCACGGGTTTCGAGCACCACTTCGCAGCCCAGCCCGTCGCATGTGTTGAACGAACCGAGCTCGATGTCGTCGATCGTGACGACGAAGCAGACACTGACGGCGGGGTCGTTCTCCTGGGCGGTGGCCATGGTCCGTACCTCTCGATCTCAGTACTTGAAGTCAGTGCCTGGTGTTGATGTGGAATCCCGCTCGTTCGCGTTCCAGCCGCAGATCCGCCTTGAAGAGCCTGCTGAGCGGTGCGTACAGGGCGCGCACCAGCTCGTCGGTGACGACGGGCGCTCCCCCGGAGCCGGAGCCGGAGCCGGCCACGGAAGCGCCCGGTGCACCGTGGGCCCCGTCCGTGGGCCCGGGTTCCGGTTCCGGCTCGGCCTCGGGCGCGGCCTCCTGCGGCGGTGGCTCCTCGCTCTCCGTCTCGCGCTGCACGACGGGCGCCGAGTACGACGGCGACGACGACCCGAAGACGACGCTGCCGTCCGCCATCCGCTGGGCGACGCCGGCGGCCACGGCGGCCGAACCAGCCGTGGTGAAGGAGGTCGTGGAAGGAGCGGAGGCCGTGGGCGACGCGGCCCGACCGCCGGAACCCGGCAATGAACGCGGCACCGGCGGCCCCCCGGTTGCCTGACGTTGCAGGGCGGGAAGCGACGGGGAGTGCGTACGTGCCGCCTCCCCCGTCCCGTGGGGCCTGGCGGTACGTTGCAACGCCGCCGGAAGGGACGCGGCCGGCGTCACCGAGGGCACGCCCTCCCGGTCGGACGTCCAGCGCACCGGAACGGAATCCGGCGGAGCGGACGGCGAAGGGAACGGCGACGAGGCCGACGGCCCGGACACCGGCCCCGTCCCGGCCGCGGGAACCGCTACCGCCCCGTCCGCGGCGGAACGCTGCACGGCGCCCACACCGCTGCCCGGCCCGGCCCGGAGCGTCACGGGCCGGTCGGCGAGCAGGGGCGCGACCGGGCCCGTGGGCGGGGGCGGCGAGAGGGGCGGCTGGGCGGGCCCGGCGGGCGTCCGCTGCACCGCCGGTGTGGAAGCCGCCGGTACGGACTCCGACGCGGCGGGGAAGAGAGGTGAGTCGCCGAGCAGCGGCGCGGTGGGCCCGCCGGAGTCGGGGGCCAGCTCCGGGACTGCGGACGCCCCGGAGAACACAGCCGCCTCAGAGGCATCGGCGGCACCGGATACCTCACCGGCTCCCCCGCCCGTCCCCAACGTCTCCGGTCCGTCATGGGCCGCCTGCCGCTGCGCCGTGGGCGGCAGTGCGGACATCGGCGCACCGAGACCGGGCGCCCGCCGGGACCGGTCCTGGGCCGGAGGCAGCACCGAACGCTGAACGGGCGGGGCCGGGGACGGGAGCGCCGGCGGGGCGGAGGACTCGGCCGCCGGTTCCGGAGCCGAGGCCGTTACGAGGGGCTGCTCGCCCACCAGCCGGTGTACCGGCAACTCCGCCACGGACGACTCCCCGGCCGACGTCATCGCGGGCGCGCCCGCCGCGACAGCACGCTGCACGGGCACGGGCACGGACAGCGGCACGTACCCGGTCCGTACCGGCGGCTCCCCCGGACGCTCCACGGACCGCTGCACCGGCGACGGGCGCTCCGCGGGAGCCGGGGCGGTGATCCCGTGCACCAGCCCGGTGGGCGCGTCCGGGCTGACCAGGTGCCCGAGGGGCGTACCGAGCGAGGTGTCCTGCCGGGTGGAGAGCGAGCCCTGGAACCCGGAAGGATCGATGACCAGATCCTGTGCGCCCACGGTCCGCTGGATGGGCGGCAGTTCAGCCAGGTCGACCCGCTCGCGCGGCGCCGCCGGCGCAGCCGCGCCCGCACTCGCCTCCGTGCGCCCGCCGCCGCGCAGCCAGGACATCAGGCCCATGGATTTTCCCGCCCTCCCTGCGCTGTTCGCTACTGCCCGTTGAGGCGAGCGATCTGTGCGACGAACCTCAGTCGTTCCGGGTGTTCCAGGTCCAGCAGCTCATCGAGCGGCCAATGGAAGTGGTAGGCGAGGTACGCGACCTCCTCGTAGAGCAGGTCGGCCGCGTACGTCACGATTCCCCCAGGCGGCCACCGGCGAGATTCACCGCGAACTCCTCCTTGCAGGCCGGGCAGGAGACGGCGGCGCGGGTGTGTCCCTCGGCGTTGATCCGCCGGTAGAAGTCCTGGAGGAAGGCCAGGTCGGAGGCGAAGAGGTCCTCGATGATGCCGGGGTGGACATCGTCGATGGTGCCGATCCGGGTGACGACCCTGGCGATGAGCACGACCGAGAGGTACGCGGAGTTCTCACGCACCCGGTCGTCCCGCAACGGCACGAGTTCGTCACGCGCGGTCGCGAGCCGCATGACTCCCGCGTGGTGCACGGCGCCCGTCTCGTCGACGTACCCGCGCGGCAGCTCGAAGGTGAACTCGGTGCGGAGCGGCTCCCGTTGACCGGAACGCCGTTCCGTCCCCCCGGCCGGTTCCGAGGCCGGGGCCGGAGCGGGCGTCTCTGTCGTACGTCGCATCAGTCGAGTTCCATGCTTTCGTACGTGATCGCGAGCTTCTCCGTCAGGACCGAGGTGTCACCGGCCTTGAGGGTCCCGATCTCCAGGGACTTCGGCCAGGCGTTGATGAGCTTGTAGCGCTTGATGGCAATGCCCTCGTGGTCGTACACGATGACCGCACCGTTGCGGCGGGCCGCGGTCATCCGGCCGAACCGGGAGTCCTTGATCCACCGTTCGAAGCTGTTGTCCTCGGTGAGACCGCGGGTCACGGTCACCTCACCGGCCTTCGGCCTGCCGGGGAGCTTCTTGATGGCGTAGCGGCCGTCGGCGGTGTTCTGCTTCAGCTCGATGACGTCCTGCTCCATCTTCAGACCGCTGACCTCGGTGATCTGCTTGATGACGACGCTGTCGAATTCGAGGCCGAAGGAGGCCCCGACGGTGCTGTCGAGATCGGGAAGTGGCACAACAGGCTCCTTTACGGCTCTTACCGCTTGGTGGACCTCTGAACGGCCGTTCCGCTACGGCCCGGCGCCCGGCGGCGCTACTCGTCGACCCCGCCGGTGCCCCCGGTCAGCTGGGAGAGGCGGAAGACGACGAACTCGGCCGGCCTGACCGGCGCCACCCCGATCTCGCAGATGACCTGACCCGCGTCGATGCTCTCCGGCGGATTGGTCTCGCGGTCGCACTTGACGTAGAACGCCTCTTCCGGGGTGAGCCCGAACAGCGCCCCCTTGCGCCACTCGTTGACCAGGAACGCCGAAACCGTGCGCCGGATTCGGGCCCACAGGGCGTCGTCGTTCGGCTCGAAGACGACCCACTGCGTACCGGTGAGGATCGACTCCTCCAGGTAGTTGAAGAGGCGCCGGACGTTCAGATAGCGCCAGGCCGGGTCGGAGGCCAGCGTGCGCGCGCCCCACACCCGGATGCCGCGCCCGGGGAAGGACCGGATGCAGTTCAGCCCGATCGGGTTGAGCAGATCGTGTTCGCCCTTGGTCAGCTGGGTCTGCAGGGCGACCGCACCGCGTACGACCTCGTTGGCGGGCGCCTTGTGCACCCCGCGCGACTCGTCGTTGCGGGCCCAGACCCCGGCGATGTGGCCGCTCGGCGGTACGAGCTGGGCGCGGCCGGACGAGGGGTCGGCGACCCGGATCCAGGGGTAGTAGAGCGTGGCGTACTTGGAGTCGAAGTTCGCGCGGTCGGTGCGCCAGGCGCGGATCTGCTGCGGACTCAGTCCGGGCGGCGGGTCGAGGATGGCGACCCGGTCGCCCATCAGCTCGCAGTGGCTGATGAGCCCCTGCTGCACGGCGATGACCGACTCCAGGTCCAGCAGGCCGCGTTCGTACGCGCTCATCAGGTCCGGCACGGCGATGGTCGTGACCTCTTCGACCGCTTCGAGCCCGCCGAGCCCGGTCCGGCGGTCGGGGTCGCCGACGTACAGCTCGGGGGTCAGCGCCCCGGCGGCGGGCGAGGCGGGCGCGGCGGGAGCCAGCGTCACGCTCTGCGTCCCGGGCCTGGCCGGGGCGGCGCCGCGCCCGGTCTCGCGTATCTCGATGAGCTCCGACTTGGCGTTGACCCGGGTGGCGACGTTCTCCTTGCTGCGCTTGGTCGTGACGCTCGGGTACGTCTCCGCGACCTGCCCGTCCCGCTTCACGATCAGCTGGAAGACGTCGGAGGGCGGATCGTCACCCTCCACCTCGGCCACCTCGACGGTGATCTCTCCGGCCACGCCGGGGCGGGGCTTCACCGCGTACGGCCCGAGCCGTGTCTCCGACCCCGCGGGCAGCTGCCCGGCGCTCCCTTCGTCGTCCCCTTCTGCCGGCGGCTCGGTACCGTCGTCGATGCGCACCACGTAACAGACGCCGCCACCGTTGGCGAAGAACCCGTACACGGCGGACGCCAGATATGTACCGTCGACGAAGTCACCGAACGTGCCGGCGAACTGGCTCCAGTTGGTGATCAGCGTCGGCTCGTCGAACGGGCCCTTCCGGGCGAAGCCGACGAAGGCGGCGACCGAGGTGCCCACCCCTTCGATCGGCCGGGATCCGGACTCGATCTCTTCGACGTAGACGCCCGGGGACAGGTACGACGGCATGTGAGTCTCTCCTTGGCCGGGAACGCCCGCAATTCTCGCGACACCGGCGATCACCGGGAACGGACACACGGCCGCCCACCCGTGCACCGGCCCCTGCCCGATCAGGCAACACCGTCGTGCTGTACGTGCCGCCGGGCGCTGCCCCCGACTGCGGCTCGCCTGCCCTGCTCACCGCGCGGGCGCTGCGCACACTCTGGGACGCCGACAGGGACATGTGCGGCCGGGAGGGCGGATGAAGGCTGTTCCGGAGAAGGACCCCACCTCCGCGTCCGGCCACAGAGACACACCCCATCAGGAGAACGTGACACCCAAGCCCGAGGTGTCACGTTCGCAAGCACCCCCACCCCACCGCCCGCCGGGCGACCGCCCCGCCCCCGACCCCCGCGGCGTGCAACGTCTGCAACGCGCGGCGGGCAACAGGGCCGTCTCCCGCCTGGTCGCCCAGCGCTACACGGCCCCGGTGAAACCCTCCCCCGCCCAGGCCCCCGGCTTCCGCAAGATCAAGGCGGACGTGGCCTCCAAGAAGGTCCGCCTGGCCGCGCACACCCCCGCCGCCGCCGAGTCCAAATCCGCCCAGGACGCGGCGGTCGCACCGCCCGACGACAAGGAGGCGCAGGGCAAGGCGGCCAACGCCGAGAAGATGAACGCGGCGAAGCCCGGCGAGTTCAACAAGCAGGCGTTCATCGACGCGGTGAACAAGGCGATCGACTCCCAGGCCCCGAAGAACCTCGACCAGGCCGACAAGTTCTCCAAGTCCGGCAAGGCCGACCAGATCAAGGACGAGGTCAACGGCAAGGTCAAGGACGGCAAGGACTCCTCCGCCAAGGACATCGACACGGCCACCAAGGCCCCACCCGACACATCGGCGGCCAAGGACAAAGAGGTCACACCCCTCACCCCGGACCAGGCACCCGCCAACCCCGGCGCCCCGCCCGCGGCCGACGCGGTCCCGGAGAAACAGCCGGCCGCAGTCACGGACTTCTCCCCGGGCCCGGCCGCCAATGACCAGGCGATGGCGGACGCCGAGGTCACCGAGGACCAGCTCGCCAAGGGCAACGAGCCCGAGTTCGACCAGGCCCTGTCCACGAAGAAGACAGCGGAAGCCGACTCCGCAAAGGCCCCCGCCAAGGGCAAGGCTGCCGAGGCCCAGCAGCTGAGTACCGCGAAGGCCGGAGCGGCGGCCTCCGGGGCGCAGGCCATGAACGCGTTGACCGCGACCAGAACCTCGGCAGGCAAACAGGTCGACGGCGGCAAGGGCGAAACGAAGTCCAAGGACGAGAAGAAGCGCGCCGAGGTAACCGCCAAGCTCCAGAAGGTCTACGACAGCACGAAGAAGGACGTCGAGACCACCCTGTCCGGCCTCGACAAGAAGGTCGACGAGGCATTCACCTCGGGCGAGAAGGCGGCCCGCGACGCGTTCACCGCCGACCACAAGCGCCGCATGAAGAAGTACAAGGACAAGCGCTACTCAGGCATGTTCGGCCCCGCGAAGTGGGCCAAGGACAAGCTGATGGGCATGCCGAAGGAGGCCAACGACCTCTTCCAGGAAGCCCGCAAGCTCTACGTGGCGCAGATGCAGACGGTCATCTCGTCCGTCGCCGACATCATCGGCACCGAACTGGGCAAGGCCAAGGCCCGCATAGCCAAGGGCCGAACGGAGCTGAAGGCCGAAGTAGACAAACTCCCCGCAGACCTACGCGAGTTCGGCCAGGAGGCCGCCACCGACTTCGCGGGCAAGTTCGACGACCTGGAAGCCACGGTCAACGAGAAGTCCGAACAACTGGTCCAGGACCTCGCCCAGAAGTACACCGCCGCCCTGAACAAGGTCGACGAGGAGATCAAGAAACTCCAGGAGGCCAACAAGGGCCTGGTCGACAAGGCGAAGGACGCGATCGTCGGCGTCATCAAGACGATCAACGAACTGAAGAACCTCCTCCTGGGCATCCTCGCCAAGGCCGCCTCCGCCATCATGAAGATCATCAAGGACCCCATCGGGTTCCTCGGCAACCTCGTCAAGGCGGTCGGCGCCGGCCTCAACCTCTTCGTCACCAACATCGCCACCCACCTCAAGACCGGCGTCGTGTCCTGGCTGCTGGGCACCGCGGTCAAGGCCGGCCTCGAACTCCCCCAGAAGTTCGACCTCAAGGGCATCATCCAGCTCATCGGCTCCCTGCTCGGCCTGACCTGGGACAACATCCGCGCCCGCATCACCCGCAAGGGCATCCCCGACCAGGCCATGACCGCCGTCGAGTCCTCCGTCCCCGTCGCGAAGAAACTCGCCACCGAGGGCCCGGCGGGCGCCGTCAAGGAAATCGAGTCCGAGGCCGGCGACCTCAAGGCCACCATCCTCGAAAAACTCACCAGCTACCTGATCCCCACCGTCATCATCGCCGGGATCACCTGGATCATCTCCCTCCTCAACCCCGCCTCCGCCTTCGTCCGCGCGGTCAAGGGAATCATCGACATCGTCACGTTCATCGTGAACCAGGGCGCCCAGATCGTGGAGTTCGTCAACGCCGTCCTCGACGCGGTCATCGCCATCGCCAACGGGGGTTCGGCAGGCGTCCCGAAGATGGTCGAGGCCGCCCTCGCCGCCAGCGTCCCGTTACTGATCGGCTTCCTCGCCTCACTCCTCGGCATCGGATCCCTCGCCAACAAGGTCAAATCCGTCTTCCACGCCGTCGCCCGGCCCGTCAACCGCGCCATCGACAAAATCGTGGGCTTCATCGCCAAAGCAGGCAAGAAACTCTGGCAAAAACTCAAAACAAAAAACGACGAGACAAAGACGCCGAAGCAGAAACAGGAATCCCTGGACAAGGCGGTCAGGGATGGCGTCAAAGCAGTAAATGAGCACCAAGGAAATGTGAACCAGGGAGCCCTCGCTCCCATTTTGTCCAAGATCCGCACGCGGTACAGGCTTTCCCAACTAACACTTGTTCGCAACGGCGCCAAGTGGGCGGTTTTTGGAAAGGTTAATCCGAGCAAGAGCGATGACACCGATAGGACGACTGGAGATACACAAGCGGCAACAAAGCTCGCCGCCCAAGTCTCCACCAAACTACACGCAGCGCGACTTCTCCTCCAAGAGAATCCCCGACTGAAATACGAATTTGCGATGCGTCTCCAGCAGCTTGAACAAGACACCAGAGACGCAAGAGAAATGCTCGACGATCCCCAAGTAATAGAAATACTCAACGATCTACTCAATGATGCCGAAACTCTACACGAAGAACTGCACACCAAAACGTCCACCGAAACCACGGACGAAGAACCTGCCTACGTTCGCGAGAACCGGGTACCACAGGACAATGAGACTGTGCTGGCGGATAGGGCCAGGTATCAGTCGACGGGGCGAAGGAAAAAGGGTGCGATCATATACAGAGGTACTGACGGCAGATACTATCACCGCGACACGCTGCACAGAGGGAAGGGAGCCGAAATTGAAGTATACGACTCGGCCTATAAACACATTGGGACCATGTCGCCGTCCGGGACCTTCGACGCCAGCGGCAAGGTGAATGGTCGAGACATTAAGGACGAGATGGCCTGATGGGAAAAGAGATCAGCCAGAACTGCATTGCGATTCCCGTGGATGGTTCATGCTACCGCCTCAGTAGACGCCCACAGCACCCTCAAATTGTCGTTAACGACCACTACAGAGGGCTGCATGTTCTGGACCTTTGGTCAGGAGCACCAATTAAAACAATTCCATTCACATCAAGGTATGCCAGATCAGGCGTAGTGACGGAATGGTGCTTCGACGCTAGTGGCAGCAGCGTGCTTTTGTTTGACGAAGAGACTCATTCAGCCTGCTACATATCTCTCATCAGCGGCGATAGGTGGGATCTCGATGTACCATTCTCCCCCCTCTTGGACATCCGCTACACATGGCATAAAGATTCATTCTGGATAACTAACGGAATGCATTCACCTTTCTTTCAGCTGACCTGGGCGAACAAAGTTCCAAAATTTGTCAAGCGCTCGAGAATCCAAGCTCTCGCAGCAGAACCTTCCTGGTACAGGTCGCTACAGGCGCTCCCCCGCTCGTCCACTGTTCATCGGGTCGAGGCCGAGTCGGAGCGCCTCGTTTACCACCGCCATGCCGAAGAACAGGGAATCGGCTTCATGGACTGGTCGACACCACAATGCCATGAGCCTATTTTCCCCCTCCCGAAGATGGCAAAATTTACCGGCGAGGTGCCTCGACTCGCTTACCGAAATCAGATCTTCTATATATTGAGAGAAGAAGAAATTATGGCAATCAACACAGAGGGCGAGATGCGCCAATCGATCGCGGCAGACGAGGGGTTCGAATTCTCCGACTTCGATATCGTATACGACGAAAAAAGCCGAACAGCTGCTTTGACTGTCTTGGGAAGCTCTCTTTCCAGCCCGCGAACAGGTCGTATCTGGTTGCATCCTCTTGAAGATCATTAGCACGGAGGAACTACGAAACCAGCACTGCACGATCTCAGCTTCCGCCCGATGGCCGTGGACGGCTTCGTGCTGGACCTGTCCGATACCGCCGCCAACCCGAACTCGTCGCCGACGACCTCCAGCGGCTCGCCCGCCTGCCAGAGGCCGACGATCGCATCCACCTGAACCTTGTTGGACGCAACCACTGGCGCCCCCCAGCCGAACCGTGGATCGATGATCACCGGCGCGACGTCCGGATACTGCATCAGGCGCAGCCGCTGCGGAGTCCGCCCGTCGGCTTCCCACGTGATGTAGCGCAAGTAGTCCTCGATGACCTCGCGGATCGGCCGTTGCCCATCGCGAGCCCGTGCCAGATCGCCTGCGTGGTCCACGAAGATCTCGACGCCGTCGGTCGCGATCCTGCGCGTGGCCAGCCCATAGGGTTCGCCGAACTCTCGCCGCACAGCCTCCGCTGCCTCGCGAATCTTGTGAAGGCTGAGCCCCAGGTCCCGAAGCGCGTGCAGCACGTACGCCTCGACCACGGCGACGAACGGTACCGACGGCCCGCCCCTCTTCTCGGCCTCGACAGCATGGACCAGCGGCTCGCCGGCTGCCTTCTCGTGAAGCCAGCGGTACAGCGTTCTCTCGTTGATTCGAAGATGCCGCGCGGTCTCCAGCGGCGTCAGGATCGGGTCCCGGAATTTGTTCACCATCAGCGGCACCTCCCTCAGGCCGCGGCGTTACACATCGAGTGGCTCACCCCCAGACTCAAGCGGTTCAGGAACCGTACGTTTGGTCTGAATGCCACCAGACAGCTTTCTCTGGCCAGTCACCCGAGGGAGTGAAGCCAGGGGCCGGACCAGCTGTCAGGCGCCGCCCACCCGCACCGGCAGCGACTTCACCCCATTGATGAAGTTGGACACCAATCGGCTTGGTGGGGCCGCGAGTTGGAGTGGGCCGGGTGGCAGAGCCAGGCACGCCTCCTCGTACAGAGCGCGCAACTGCAAGCGCGCGAAGTGGGCGCCCAGGCAGACGTGCGGACCGTCGCCGAAGGAGACGTGGGGGTTCGGGGACCGGGAGAGGTCCAGGGCGTACGGGTCGGGGAAGACGCGTTCGTCGTGGTTGGCGGAGGCGTGGATGACGACCACCTTGTCGCCGGGGCGGATACGGGTGCCCGCCAGCACCGTGTCCTCGCGGGCCGTGCGGCGGAAGGTGAGGACCGGGGGGTGGCGGCGGAGGAGTTCGTCGACGGCCGTCGCGAACCCCACCTCGCCGGCGCGCAGGCGGCGGTACGCCTCGGGGTGCTCCGCCAGGAGATGCAGGCCGCCTGGAACCGCACTGCGTACGGTGTCGTTGCCGGCGATCACCAGCAGGAAGAAGAACATCTCCAGTTCGGGAGCGGTCAGTTCGGGGTCCGTGGCCAGGGACGTCATGACGTCGTCGGCGGGGTGGCGACGCTTGTGGGCGGCCAGGGCGTGGGCGTAGTCGAACATGTCGCGCAGGGCGGACGGGGACCGGGGGTTGAGCGGGTTGCCGTCCGGGCCGAGTTCCGGGGTTCCGGCCTCGTCGGGGTCCTGGTAGCCGATGACGCGCTGCGTCCAGCGGAGGAGGAGCGCGCGGTCGGTGTCCGGTATGCCGAGCAGGTCGGAGAGGTTGAGCAGGGCGTAGTCGTCGGTGACCTGGGTGACGAGGTCGCAGGTGCCGTCGCCTGCCCGCGCCTTGGCCACCGCGCGGGTGAGCAGGGCGCGGGCGCGTTCGCGGACGACCGTCTCGAAGCGGTCGACGCGCTTCGGGGTGAAGGCGCGGCTGACGAGTACGCGCAGTCGCCGGTGGTGCGGTGGGTCCTGGTTGAGCATCATGCGGCGGATGAACGGGAGGTCGGCGGGGTCCGGGTCGCGGATCTGGGTGGCGCCCAGGTACGAGGAGTACGTGGCGGAGTCCTTCAGGACCCGGATCACGTCCTCGTGCCGGGTGACCGCCCAGAACCCGGGGCCCGCCGGCCAGCCGAGCACCTCCGGCTCCTCCTGCCACGCCACGGGGTGGTGGTCGCGCAGGAGGCGGTAATGGTCGTGGGGGATGCCCCGCCCGTACTGCCTGGGGTCGAAGACGTCCGGTACGGGCATTTCGGCGGGGGCGGGGTCACTCATGCCTCCGCGTCCGCCCGCAGGAAGTCCTCCACCACGCGGATCAGGTCGAGCGGGGCCTCGTCCATCGCGTAATGGCCGCACGACGGCAGCTCCACCAGTTCGGCCCGGGGGAACCAGCGCATCCAGGTGACGCGCTGCAACTCGGCGGAGAGGGCCGGGTCCAGCGCGCCCACGACGGCGAGGGCGGGCACGGGTGAACCTTCGACCTGGTCGTGGAAGTCCTCGCCCGCCCAGGAGTCCAGCCAGGCCCGGAACGCCTTCGCGTCGCTGCATGCGACCGAGCGGCGCACCATGCGGTCCAGCCAGCCCGCCGGGCGCCGGCCTCCGGTGGTGGTGTCGAGGATGATCCGGCGGTTCTGCGGGGTGTGCGCCGCCGCGGCGAACAGTTCCCACTGCTCGGGAGGGAGCGGCAGGCCGGACGCGGGGACGGGTGAGACCCCGACGATCCTGCGTACCCGGTCCGGCGCGGCAGCCAGTGTCCGTTGGATGACGGAGCCGCCCATCGAGTGACCGACCAACGAGAACCGCTCCCAGCCGAGCAGGTCGGCCAGCGCGAGCACGTCCTGCGCCCCCTCCGCCGTGGTGTACGAGCCGCCCGCGTCCCGGGCCTCGCCGTACCCCCGCAGGTCCACCACCGCGTACTGGAACGAACCGAGGTCGAGATCCGGCAGCACGGTGGCGTACGCGGAGCGGTCGGCGAGCCAGCCGTGCACCGCGATCACCTTGTGCGGGCCGTCGCCGTGCAGTTCGTGGGGCAGAACAGGCAGTGCGGTCACGCTGACTCCCGTCACAGTGCGGAGAGGTCCGGTCGGTCACCGGCCGGCCTCGGACCACAGTCGCGCCAACTCCAGCCCCACGCAAGGGCACACGCGCAAGGGCGGCTCTCAGCAGCCGCACCTCACGTCAGCAGCTCCAGGTACGGGCCGAACTCCGAGGCCAGGGTCAGCCGGCCCAGCTTCTGGTACTCGCGCTGGATCGCGTGGATCAGCGTCGGCATCGTCACCGGCTCGTCCGTGTCCGCCGCCAGGTACGCGGACGTCACCGCGATCGAGCGGATGTTGCCGCCCGCCAGCTCGAAGTTCTCCGCGCAGAAGGCGAGGTCCAGGTCCTTGCCCCGGGGGAGTACGGGGCCCAGGCAGCGCTCCCAGAGGACCAGGCGCTGTTCGGGGTCCGGTACCGGGAAGTCGATGACCAGGTCCAGGCGGCGGGTGAACGCGTCGTCCAGGTTGGCCCGGAGGTTGGTGGCGAGGATCGCGAGGCCGTCGAAGGACTCCATGCGCTGGAGGAGGTACGCGCTCTCGACGTTCGCGTAGCGGTCGTGGGCGTCCTTCACGTCGGAACGCTTGCCGAAGATCGCGTCGGCCTCATCGAAGAGAAGGACGCCGTTCACCCCTGCGGCTTCCGAGAAGATGCGCTCCAGGTTCTTCTCCGTCTCGCCCACGTACTTGTCGATCACCGTCGCCAGATCCACCGTGTAGAGGTCCAGGCCCAGGTCCGCGGCGATGACCTCCGCCGACATCGTCTTGCCGGTGCCGGAATCTCCGGCGAAGAGCGCGGACACGCCCCGGCCACGGCCGCCGCCGGGGCGCATGCCCCACTCCCCCAGGACCTGGTCGCGATGTCGCGCGCGGGCGGTGAGTTCACGGAGCTGGGCATGGGTGTCCGGTGGGAGGACGAGGTCGTCCCAGGTGACGGTGGGTTCGATGCGGCGGGCCAGGCGGTCCAGGCCCGCCGCGTTCTGGGCGCGGGCGCCCTGGCGGACGTGGTCGGGGGTGAGGGTGCCGCCGTCCAGGTGAGTGGTCTGGGCGGCGCCCCGGGCCGCGCGGGTGATCTGTTCCGGGGTGAGGAGGAACGGCGCGAGCAGCCGGTCCACGTCGATGGTCCCGGGCACGGGGGCGTCGTACGCGTCGGTCCAGAGGGCCGCTCTGGTCGAGGGTTCCACGCGTGGGGCGTGCAGGAGCAGCGGTGGGGCGGCGGACCAGGCCGCGTCCCAGGGGGCCCGGCCCACCAGGATCGTGGGGACCGGGGTGCCGGTGAGCAGCCGGAGGAGCTCCGGGTGTTCGCGGCAGACCGCGTCGATCGGGGCGCAGACCACGCCCGCACCGGTCAGCCGGGCCTCACGGACCAGGGAGCGGACCGCCTCGGCGGGTGACGGGTCCTCGGCAAGGCGTGCCAGGTCCAGGCCCAGCACCCGGAGGCCCGCACGGGTCAGCGCGGAGGCCGCGAGTGCGGTGCCCGCTCCGCCCTGGTCCTCTCGGAGGTAAGCCAGCGAGGCACCGTGGGCGAGAGCCCCGGCGAGCGGCGCCGGGTCTCCGACGCCCGGTACGGCGTGCCAGGGAGCGAGGAGGTCGGCCAGCCGGGGGTCGGGGGTGTCGTCGCCCAGGAGGTGTGCGGTGACCCGGTCGGGGACGCGCAACGCCCGGCTCAGGAACGGACGGTCCAGGTCCTCGACCAGGAGGAGGCGGCCCTCGCGGAGCGGGGCGCGGGCCGCGAGCCGGCCACGTGCCACCTGGTCGGCGGGGGAGAGCCCGCACAGGCCGAGCGCCAGGCCGATGGACGGGCGGCGGCGGGTGACGTCGTCGTTCAGGTAGCCGTAGAACGCCTCGAAGCGGTCGTCGAGATCCGGTACGAGCGCGATGAGGAGGATCTCGACGTCGAGGGCGGTGAGGCCGAACTCGGCTGCCAGGGACGTGAGTCTGGACTGCTCTTCCGGCGCCTCGACGGAGTCCGGTACGGGGAACGGGAAGGCGCGGGCCTCTTCCTCGTCCAGCAGACGGGCGATGTTCTCGTCCGTGAGGTAGAGGCCGCGGAAGGCGTCGTCCGGATCGGGGTCGGTGAGCTGCCGGGCCTCGACCGCCCGTCGGATGCGCTGCTCCACCGCTACCGCGCGGGCGAGGAGGTGGCGCAGGTTCGGATCGCCCGCGGTGGTCATTCGGCGTTGCCCTCCGTAACCGCCTTGCGGGACTTCGTACCGGCACCGGACTCCCGGGGTTCTGTGCCGGCCCCACGGGCCCCCGTACCGGACTCTCGCGGCTCCGTGCCGGCCCCCCGGGTCTCCACGATCCGGAGGGACAGGCCGCGTCGTCGTTCCGCGTCGGGGATGCGTGAGGCGGCGCCACCGGCCGGCCGGCCCGGGCGGCCGCCGTACACCGGGAGGCCCCCGCGGCCCGGCATCGGCTCCGATACGGGCTCGGTGGCCTCGGGTACGTCCCCGAAGCGGGTCTGCAGCCCCTCGTCCCCCACCGGCGGGCCCACCACATAGCTCGGCGACGCCGTCACCGGGACGCTGATCACCAGGTCGAGCGAGGGCTTCAACTCGCCGCCCAGCGCGCTCCACACGTCGGCGAACGAACGGTCCTCCGGTGGCGGCAGCGCGATCGACATCGGGACCGGCGCCCCGATCTCGGCCAGGGTGCCCGCCAGCCGCTCCGGGGGCAGGGCCTCGTAACGCAGCAGGCAGCCGAGCAGCGACGAGAGCAGCCGGTGTTCGTCCTCCGGGCGCTTCGTCCATGCCGTGATCAGGTACGACAGCTTGAAGAACCGGGGCGGTCGGCGGCGGGCGATGATCGTGCCCCGCTCGTCGTAGTCGTTGTGCAGACCTCGCTCGCGCCTGCGCATGTCCTCGCGGATGTCGTACAGGTACAGGTTGACCATGGGCGCGTTGACCTTCGCCGCCCATTCCCGGGTCGGGGCGTCGAAGACCACCGCGATCTGGCCGCCTTCGAGCACCTCCGCCCTGATCAGTGCCCGCAGTACGTCGTCGACCTCGTGGATCACCCGATCACTCCCGTGTGGTCACCGGCGTTCATGCGCGGCATCACTCCTGCGTGGTCACCGGCGCTCATGCGCGGCCCGCGAAGTCCGGTGGCTGGAGATTCCGCTGCACCACCAGGACCGGTTTCCTCAGCCGGTCGAGGTCGCGCGAGTCCGCCCTCAGCTCGCGCGGCCCCAGCTTGTCCTTGCGCAGGACCAGGACCTGCACCTCGAAGGTGCCGTCACGACCCACCGTGGCCGTCGCTCCCCCGGGGGTGATCCCGATGTTCCACGTGAAACGTACGGTCGCGCCCGGCGGGTAGTCCTTGCCCCGGGCCAGCACCGGCTGGCCCGGCTTGGCGACCTGCGGGGTGACGGTCAGCGAGGGTTTCAGGACGCGCAGCCGGTCGGTGTCCTGGTTGTCGGTCTTCCGGCGGTCCGGCAGCGTGCCGCGCACGGTGGCCCGTACGTCCCCGGTGATCGCCGCGCGGTACGTCGCGGTCTGGGTCACCTCGATGCGGCCACCGGCCGGAATGGTGCACGGCTTCGCCGCCGTGCAGCGGGTCAGGGCGGGCAGGCTGCGGTCCTTCGCCTCGGACGGCTTCGGCCAGGCGGAACCGATGACCACGCCGGTCGCCGGGTCCGGACCCGCATTGGTGACCACGAAGCGCGCACGGGCCGGGCGGCCGGTGTACGTGCGGTCCGGGCTGACGTCGACCTTCATCGCCACATCCGCCGAGGGCGGGACGGGGGCCTCCAGCACCTCGATCTCCGCCGTGTCCGTCCCCGTGTTGCCCGACGAGTCGGTCGCCGAGCAGGTCACCGTGGTGCCGCCGACCGGGAAGAGCGAACCGGAGGCAGGGGTGCAGGTCACCGGAAGCGTCCCGTCGGTGGCGTCCCGGGCGGTGGCGTCGTACGTCACGCGCGCCCCGTTCTTGTCCTTGGCCCGGACGGTCAGATCGTCCACGGTGACGACGGGCGCGTCGATGTCGTTCACATCGATGTGGATCTGCTCCTGGAAGTCGGGGTCGGCCGCCGCGGCCGGCCCGATCGTGTCCGCACCCGGGACCTGGGTGCCCATCAGGAACTGGACGGTGCAGCTCAGCCGGGTGCCCTGGGGGGCGTCCGCGGAGACGTCGATGTTCTCCGCGAAATGCGCCGTGTCCCCGCTGGTCAGCTGCTGGGTGGGCGGGTCGAGGCTGACGGACAGATGCGGATCGCAGTTGTCCAGGCGGTAACTCACGTTGGTGGGGAGGTTGCTGAATCCGTCGGCGATGGCCTCCGCCACCCTGTCACCGTCGATCCCCTCCAGCAGGCGGCCGTTGGTCGCGTTGATGATGCGGGTCGCCTGGTCGGGTGTGGTGAGCGGGTTCTCGACGTATTTGGGATCGCCGGCATCGCCGTTGCCGTTCAGGCCGTCACCGATCTTGCTCTCCACATCGACACCGATCACCCGGACCCCCTTGTCCTGGAGATCGAAGATCGTGTCGTCGATGCTGTGGCCGTTACTGGGTGCGTGGCTGGACGCGTCACCGACCAGCACGATGACCGGGCTCGCCCCGTCGCGGAAGGCGGTCTGGCCGCCAGCCCCGTTCGTGATCTGCCACAGCCCGTTGATCCAGTCCTCGGACGGGCCTCGGCTCTTGCCGCCCAGCGCGGTGTCGAGCTTATTGACTCCCCTCTGCACCGCATCGAGGTCGTCCGTCAGCCCCTGAAGCACACTGAAACCGGCGTTGACGTCGCCTTCCTGGTCACCGAACGTGGCCACGGCGAACCAGGAGTCGGGCTGCTCGGCCCGGATCCTGCCAGTGATCAGAGGAAGGTTGTCCTGCACGCTCTTGATCGGGTCGGCCATGCTGGCGGTGCCGTCCACCAGCAGGATCACATCCGGCTTCGGCGGAATCGCCGGCGTACGCACCTGCTTGTCCACACCCGTGGAGCCGCCCGGGTCGACCGCGTCGGTGAACTCTGCGGGAGTGACCCACGGCTCGGGCACCGCCACCGTCGGCGCACCGGACGTCACGGCGGAACCGGGGGCGATACCACTGACGACGAGAAGCAGCGCGAGGGCCGGGATCCGGAGCGCGGTGAGGGCGCGACGCGAGGCGGACGACCCTGGCCGGGTCTGCGGTGGACGGGACATCCATGGGCGGGTCTGCCGTGGCCGAAGCGGCCCGCCCGGCCGCGACCGCAGCGCCCGCGGAAGTCGCTGTAACCAGCGCACGGAAGTCCTCCCCCACCCTCGCCCGATCGGCACACCGTCGGACGTCAGGGTCCTGTACCGGCGGCGGACGCACAGCGGTGCGGGAGTCACACCCTCGGGAAGGCCCCGCTGCCCGAAAGGGCAGTGGGGGCTCCACCGGGGCGGCATACGCACCCGCGCGGGTCGGCTCAGATAAGCCCCTGCCGCATCGCGTACGCCACCGCATGCGACCTGTTCCGTAGCTGCAGCCTGGTCATCACCGAGTGCAGCACGTTCTTTATGGTGCGCTCGGAATAGGCCAGCTTCGTGGCGATGTCCGCGGTGTCGTACCCCTCCGCGACCAGCCTCAGCACATCCACCTCGCGCGCCGCGAGACCGGTGAAGTGCAGCCCGCGCGGGCCGAGCACCTGTCCCTGGAGGCGGCCCACCTCCTCCAGCAGCCGTCCCAGCAGGTCGGACGGCAGATGGCCCTCGCCCCGCGCCACCGTCCCTATGACCTGCACCAGATGCTCCGGAGTCGCTTCGGAGCGCCTGACCACACCGGCGACACCGCACTCAGCGGCACTCACCAGCTTCTGCTCGTCGATGTCCGTGGTGACCAGTACGGTGCGTGAGGTGCTGGTGCGCTGGATGTGGCGCAGCATCGTCAACACCGCCTCATCGACCGTGTCCACGACGACGATCACGATCCGAGGAGAGGCGTCGCCCTCCCCCCACTCCGTCACGCTGACTTCGGGCCGGGTACGTAACTGGCTGGCCACGCCCGCTTGTGAGATCGGATCCTGGGCTCTTAATGCAACAGTGATGCGCTCCATGGCAATGCTCCCCCTGGGCAACAGCCGATGGCGTCGCAGCGAACACAACCAACACGGCTGTTTTCGTGTGCCTCAATCGTCTGAGGCGGTCAAAAGATGCCCGCGTATCCCTACAGGGAAACAAAAAGGCCGATCCGGGCACAGAATCTGCCCGGAAGTGTTCCTTCACGGTCGATGTCGGCGCGCAACGACGAACCTACGGTGCCGCCTATGAGTCTCACGGCAAGCCTCGACGATTCGTCCGTCACTGCCGCACCGGGCGAGGAGACGGCCCTCCCCTTGCGGATCCTCAACTCCGGCAGCACCGTCGAGGAGTACCGCTTCGAGGTGGCCGGCGCCTGTGCCGCCTGGTCGACGGTCGAGCCGGCGACGCTCTCGCTGTATCCCGGCGACTCGCAGACGGTCTCCCTCGTACTGCGTCCGCCCCGGGACTCGACCGTGCTCGCGGGCGAGACACCCTTCGGGATACGGGTGGTGCCCACCAGCGAGCAGGGCGACACGGTGGTGCCCGAAGGGCGGGTGACCGTACTCCCCTTCACCGAGACGACCGCCGAACTGGTACCGCGCAGCTCGCACGGCGCCTGGCGCGGCAGGCACCAGCTCGCCGTCGACAACCGGGGGAACGCCCCGGTCACCGTGCGGCTGGGGGCCCAGTCGGGCACGGAGCGGGCACGGGTCTCGTTCGCGGCGGACGCACTGGTGATCGCGCCGGGGCGGGCGGAGTTCGGGAAGGTGCGGATCCGGCCCGCCAAACGCGTGTGGCGCGGCATCCCGGTCACGCACCCCTTCCAGCTGGCCGCCACCCCGGAGGTGGCCGAGGGAGAGGCTCCGGTCGCCCCCGTCGTCGTGGACGGCTCGTACCAGCAGGAACCGATCCTGCCGCGCTGGCTCCCCCGGGCGCTGATCACCGCGGCCGTTCTGCTGATCGCGCTGGTGGGGCTCTGGTACGCGCTGCTGCGCCCGGCCGTGAAGTCGGCGGCCCGCGAGGCGATCACACCGGACGCGGTACGGTCCGCCGCCGCGGCCGACAAGAGCAAGGCGCCCGAAAAGGGGTCCTCGGCCGGTGCGGCGTCGGGCGGGGGCGACTCCTCCGGGGCGAACGGGGGTTCGCCGAAGCCCAGCCCCTCACCGAGCCCCGGTGCGGACTCCGATGCGTCGGCCGCGGCCCCGACCAGTGCTCAGGTGCAGGTCAGGGACTCGGTGGGTGGCGGGTCGAACTCCTCGACGGCCCTCCAGGTGCCTGCGGGGCACACGTTCCAGCTGACCGACATAGTGGTCCAGAACCCGCAGGGCGACGCGGGAACGCTCGTCGTCTCCTCGGGCCGGGACGCGCCCGTGCTCCGGCTGGCGCTGGAGAACTTCCGGGACTCGGACTACCACTTCGTCACGCCGATCCTGGTGCCCGCCGGCGGCAAGGTCTCGATGACCGTGGACTGCCGGAAGGTCGGCAAGCCGGTGAACGCGCCGACGCCTTCGCGGTGCTCGGAGTCGCTGTTCCTCGGCGGCACGATGAAGACGGACACGGCGGACTGACGGGGCGGGGCGGCAGGGGCGCGGGTGTTGTGTGATGCCATCGCCCCGCCGGAGCCCCGTCCCTCACTCGGGCGGGGCCTCTTCCTCCTCCTCGGCCCCTTCCTTCGCGCGCTGCACGAACGAGCCCTGCACATCCGCTGGTTGCTCGTCCTCGTCCTCCGTCGCGGCCCGCTGCACGGCGGCCGCCCCCGACGCCGTAGCAGGAGCCGAAACCGCCTCCGGGCCCGACGCCGGAGCCGGGTCCGACAACACCCGGTCGGCGTTCGCGACGGCCTCCCGCTCGAACCGGTCGGAGGGATCGCTCACCCGGATCCCGCCCGCCGCCTCCGTACCGTCCACCGGACCGTTGCGCTGCTGGATCACATGGGTCAGCTCATGGGCCAGCGTGGTGCGGCCCTGTGGCGAGGACGGGTCGTAGGCGTCCCGCTGGAAGACCACGTTGTTGCCGACGGTGTACGCGTGGGCGCCCACGCCCTTCGCGGACTCGTGGGCGGCGGAGTCCGTGTGGATGCGTACGTCGGAGAAGTCCGCCCCCATCCGCCCCTCCAGGTCGGCGCGGGTGTCGGTGTCCAGCGGCTGCCCTCCGCCCGACCGGACCACGTCGTGCACGGGGGAGCGCTCTTCCTCCTCCTTGCGCTGGAGCATCGACCCCACGGCGCTGTTGCCGACCGCCCGTTGGAGCACGCTCATGCCGCCGGACCCGACCACATCGGGCCGCCCGGCCGCCGCCGCACGGTAGAGGTGCGGGGTGTCCGCGGGCTCCCGGCCCCCGGAGGCCCACGAAGCGTGCACCGGCTCGTCGTGCTCATGCCCGTGCCCGCGATCCCGCTCGTGGTCGTGGCCGTGTTCCTGGTCCCATTCCGGTGCGTGCATCGTCATCTCTCCTGACCGCGCCCCGGTCGAAGGCGCGCCGTGATGGCCTCACCTCTCCACCTTCACGACGCCTCGCTGCCCAGTCCAGCCCGGACCCCGCCGGCCGGGGGCAGCCGGCGCTGCCCCTTCGGGCACCCGCTCCGTCCGTACGGCAAACGGCTGCACCGGCGGGCAGCAAAGTGGCCGCGCCGCACCGCCGTCGGGATGATCGATGGCATGACCAAGAGCAACGTGGCCAAGAACAGCGCGGCCGGGAGCGGCGCAGCCGGAAGCAACACGGCCAGGAGCGACAAGGACCAGCACATCACTCTGCGGATCGCCCAGGAGCCGAAGGCGGACGAGCTCCTCGCGCGCAGTCCGCTCGCCGCGCTGGTGGGCATGCTGCTGGACCAGCAGGTGCCGATGGAATGGGCCTTCTCCGGCCCGTACTCGCTGGCGCAGCGGATGGGCGGGGACGATCTGGACGCCCATGAGATCGCCGCCCACGACCCGGAGGCGTTCACCGAACTCTTCACCACGAAGCCTGCGCTGCACCGCTATCCCGGCTCCATGGCCAAGCGGGTCCAGCAGTTGTGCCAGTACCTGGTTGCCGAGTACGACGGCGACGCGAGCGCGGTGTGGACCGACGTCCCCGACGGGGCCGAGCTGCGGAAACGGCTGAACGCGCTGCCCGGGTTCGGCACCCAGAAGGCCCAGATCTTCCTGGCGCTGCTGGGGAAGCAGTTCGGGGTCCGGCCGAAGGGCTGGCGGGAGGCCGCGGGGCCGTACGGCGAGGCCGGCTCGCACCGGTCGGTCGCCGACATCACCGGCCCAAAATCGCTCGCCGAGGTCCGCGCGTACAAGCAGCACGCGAAGCAGGCGGCCAAGGCGGCCAAGGCGGCCAAACGCGCCGCCGAGAACTGACCCCGCACCACCGGCCACCTGCTACCGCCTGCGGCGGGCCGTACCGAAGAGCGACCGCGAGATCTCCCGGCCCAGCTGCGTACCCACGGACCGGGCCAGCGACCGGAACATCCCGCTACCCACCACCTGCTCGACCAGCGAGATCTCCTCCTTGCCCGCCTTCCCGGCCCCGCGCACCCCCTCGCCACGAACCGCCTCCTCCACCGCCGCCCGGTCCGCCGCCTCCGCCTCGGCCGAGCGCCGCTCCGCCTCCTGACCGGCACTCAGCTTCTCGTACGCCGACTCCCGGTCCACCGCCTGCGCATAACTCCCGTACAGCGAGGACCCCTTCACGGCAGCATCCAGCTCCGCCGCCGGACACGGCCCCATCAGCGACCGCGGCGCCCGCAGCCGGGTCGCGGCGACCGGCGTCGGCGCGCCGTTCTCGCTCAGCACCGTGATCACGGCCTCGCCGATGCCCAGCCGCGTCAACAGCTCCTCCAGGTCGTACCGCGAATTGGGGAATGTCTTCACCGTCGACCGCAGCGCCTTCGCATCGTCCGGGGTAAAAGCGCGCAGCGCGTGCTGCACCCGGTTCCCGAGCTGCGCCAGCACCTCCGCCGGCACATCGCGGGGCGTCTGCGTGACGAAGAAGATGCCGACGCCCTTGGAACGGATCAGCCGCACGGTCCGGGTAATCGACTCCAGGAACGCCTTCGAGGCCCCGTCGAAAAGCAGATGCGCCTCGTCGAAGAAGAAGACGAGCTTCGGCCGGTCGAGGTCGCCGACCTCCGGCAGATCGTGGAAGAGATCGGCGAGCAGCCACATCAGGAAGGTGGAGAAGAGCCGGGGCCTGTCCTGCACCGCCGCCAGTTCCAGTACGGAGACGATCCCGCGCCCGTCCGGGGCCTGCCGCAGCAACTCGGCCGTGTCGAACTCCGGTTCACCGAAGAAGTCGCCCGCTCCCTGCTGCTCGAAGGCGGTGACCGACCGCAGGATCACCCCCGCGGTGGCCGTGGACAGACCGCCGATCCCCTTGAGCTCGGCCTTCCCGGTGTCCGAGACGAGAAAGGCGACCACGGCCCGCAGGTCCTTGAGGTCGACCAACTCCAGGCCCTTGGAGTCGGCGTAATGGAAGATCAGGCCGAGCGACTGCTCCTGCGTCTGGTTGAGCTCCAGCGCCTTGGACAGGAGTACGGGGCCGAAGCTGGTGACCGTCGCGCGCAGCGGGATGCCGGGGCCGATGCCGCCGAGCGCGTAGAACTCGCACGGAAAGCCCTCGGCCTCCCACACCTGCCCCACCTGCCCGGCCCGTTCGGTGACCCGGTCGCCCGGGGCGCCGGGGGCGGCGATGCCCGAGACATCGCCCTTGATGTCGGCGAGGAAGACGGGGACCCCACCCGCCGAGAGCTGCTCGGCGATCAGCTGGAGCGTCTTGGTCTTTCCGGTTCCGGTGGCACCCGCGACGAGTCCGTGCCGGTTGAGCATGGCCAGCGGGATCCGGATCTGCGCGTCCGGCAGGCAGGTTCCGTCCCAGAGCAGCGCGCCCAGATCGAGTGCGTCCCCGGAAACGGCGTACCCGGCGGCGATCTCCCGGGCCGGCTCCGGCAGCCCACCGGCACTTTCGGCCGCGCTCTCGCTGTCACTCATCGGGGCCCCATTCCGAAATGCCTGCATTTGTGGCGTTCTTACCAGCATTGCAGTACTGCCCCATGGCTGCGCCCCGAGGCTCTTGCCCGGTAGGCTTTCCGTGTGATCTTCAAGCGCATCGGAAATGGGCGGCCTTATCCCGACCACGGCCGGGAAAGCACCCGGCAGTGGGCGGACGTCGCGCCGCGCCCGGTCCGCCTCGATCAGCTGGTGACCACCAAGGGCAATCTGGACCTCGAAACCCTCCTCGCCGAGGATTCGACGTTCTACGGTGACCTGTTCGCGCATGTCGTGAAGTGGCAGGGCGACCTCTATCTGGAGGACGGACTGCACCGCGCGGTCCGCGCCGCGCTTCAGCAACGCCAGGTACTCCACGCCCGAGTGCTCGAACTCGGCTGACCGAAGCGGGCCCCGGCCGCGGGACCGGCGGCACCGGCGAGACCCTGTGCGACCCACGGGCCGCTCCGGGGTTCGTTCGGGTGCTTTCGCACTCGGACGGGTGCGATCCATTGATCATTTAGTAGGCATCATCACCGGGCCGCACTACGCTGCGCCCATGAGCATGCTCACTCCCCCCGGCATGGGCGGAAAGTACCGCATCACGGGCGACAAGTATCCGCGGATGCGGCGCCCCCGGCGTCGCGGCCAACTGATCCTCGCTGCCACCGCCTCCGTGGTCGCCCTAGGGCTGGCCGGATGGGGCACGATGCAGCTCATCGACGTCTTCACCGGCGGCGACCGGAAGGCCAGCGCCGCCGACCACAAGACGGACTGCCCCACCGCCAGGCCGTCCGCACCCGCGAAGGTGCTGCCGAAGCCCGCGAAGATCACCGTCAACGTCTACAACGCGACACCGCGCAGCGGGCTCGCCAAGAAGGCGGCCGACGAGCTGAAGAAGCGCGGCTTCACCATCGGCAAGGTGGGGAACGCCCCGGCCGCGTACGACAAGAAGGTCCCGGGCCCCGGGGTGCTGCTGGGCGCCCCCTCGGCCACGAACGGCCCGTTCCCGGTCCTCGGTACGCAATTGGTGGGCGCCACACCGAAGACCGACGCCCGCAGGACGGCGGACGTCGATCTGATTCTCGGTACGAAGTTCAAGACGTTCAACACGCCCGGGTCGGCAGCCGCGGCCCTCGCCGCCTTGACGAAGCCGGCCCCCGCACCGTCCTGCTGACGGCTGCCGGGGCCACCCCGGCAGCCGTACGCGGAAGGCCCGAACGTGCGTGCCGGACGCCTCGCGGCAGACGGCAGTTCGACGACAGGCCCAGGGTCTTTCGTTTGGATCCGGCCTGATCCAAACGAGGCCCTAGTCGGCCGTGCCGTACATCCGGTCTCCCGCGTCGCCGAGGCCGGGGACGATGTAGCCGTTCTCGTTGAGCCGCTCGTCGACCGAGGCGGTGACCACGGTCACCGGCGTACCGGCCAGCTCGCGCTCCATCACCTCGACGCCCTCGGGCGCCGCGAGCAGCACGACCGCGGTGACGTCGTCCGCGCCGCGCTTGATCAGCTCCTGGATGGCCGCGACCAGCGTGCCGCCGGTGGCCAGCATCGGGTCCAGGACGTACACCTGGCGGCCGGAGAGGTCCTCCGGCATCCGGGTGGCGTACGTCTCCGCCTGGAGCGTCTCCTCATTGCGGATCATGCCCAGGAAGCCCACCTCGGCGGTCGGCAGCAGCCGCACCATGCCGTCGAGCATGCCGAGGCCGGCCCGCAGGATCGGCACGACCAGCGGCCGCGGGTGCGACAGCTTCACACCGGTCGTCGGTGTGACCGGGGTCTCGATGTCGACCTGTTCGGTGCGCACATCCCGGGTGGCCTCGTAGGCGAGCAGGGTGACCAGCTCGTCGGCGAGCCGCCGGAAGGTCGGGGAGTCGGTGCGCCTGTCGCGCAGGGTGGTGAGTTTGTGCGCGACCAGTGGGTGGTCGACGACGTGGATCCGCATGGGCTCAACAGTAACCGTGCCTCCCGCACCCGTGCGCTGGCATCAACCGCATGTTCGGGGGGAAGGTGGGGGCATGCGGACCCAGCCTTGGGGTGATGAGCCGATGCCGGACGGGGAGAAGCGGAAGCGGGACCCGCAGGACGCACAGGTCCAGCAGGACCCGGAGGAGACCGACGCGGCGCGCCGCAGACGACGCGCCCAGTTCCTGCGCGAGCTCCACGAGGCGAAGGCCCTCCGCGACCGGGTGCAGCCCCGCCGTGCCAGGGCGGCCCGGATGCGCCAGGCCATGCGTATGCGCACCTTCCGCTGGTAGCCGGCCGGCCGTCCCGGCATCCCCCGGCGTCCCTCTGGTGGCGGCGTCCGGCAGAACTGATGGCCGACTCAACGGCCGAACTCCTCTCCTGGAGCCGTTGTTTCTGCCACGATTCCGATGGGCGGGACCCAGGACAGCCGGACCACCGACTGCCCTCCCGCCGGACCGACACCCCTAAGACCAGTGGGAGAGTCACGGTGTACTTCGCCGCACTGCTCGCGCGCACCGAAGACGGGTGGGAAGCGAGCGACACGGAGCTCGACGATGTGGAGACCCTGTCCGACCTGACGGATCTGGCCCGCGAGGCCTCGGTGGACGAGGACACGGTGCTCGTCTTCATCGAACAGGAGGACGCCTGGTTCGGCGTCGTCCGGGTGGACGGTGAGGAAGATCCCCGGATCTTCGTCTCGGACGCCGTCGCCGCCGCACGCTCCTCGTACGGGGAGATCCTGCTCACCGACGAACTGCTCGGCCGCGAACCCGGGGCCGAGGACACGATCGCCGCCCTCGAAGAGCTCGTCGGCCTCGACGACACGGAGGACGGCGACCCGGACACCACCCCCGACAACACCAACTCCAAATCCGACTCCGACTCCGACTCCAGCGACGATGACGACGACCTCGACGCCGACGCCGTACCGGCGGGCCCGCTCGGCGACACCCGGATCCTGGCCGACCTCGGGCTCCCCGAGGCCGAGCTGCTGATGCTGCGCACGGACGCCATGGCGGAGATCGCGGACGCGCTGGGCGCGGCCGAGGTCCTGGAGACCGTCCGTTAGGGTCCGCGGGTGAGCGAACCACCGCACCCGCAAGGACCACCGGAAACGCCAGAACCGCACGACCCCGTGAGAGACCCGTGGCGGGCGCACATGCGCCGCGCCCTGGCCGAGGCCGATCTGGCGGCGGCGGCCGGCGATGTGCCGGTCGGCGCCGTCGTGCTCGGCCCGGACGGCACCCCGCTCGCCACGGGCCACAACGAACGCGAGGCCACCGGCGACCCGACCGCGCACGCCGAGGTCCTCGCCATCCGCAGGGCCGCGGCGGCCCTCGGCCGGTGGCGGCTGTCCGGCTGCACCCTGGTCGTCACCCTGGAGCCCTGCACGATGTGCGCGGGCGCCCTGGTCCAGTCCCGCGTGGACCGGGTCGTCTACGGCGCCCGCGACGAGAAGGCGGGCGCGGCGGGCTCCCTCTGGGACGTCGTACGCGACCGCCGGCTCAACCACCGCCCCGAGGTCATCCACGGCGTCCTGGAGCAGGAGTGCGCAAGCCTCCTGACGTCCTTCTTCCGCACCCCCTGAGAACCGATTTCTGTCCACGGCCCGGGATGGTCTAAGCTCTCTCTCGGTAGCGTGTCCGAGCGGCCGAAGGAGCTCGCCTCGAAAGCGAGTGTGGGGAAACTCACCGAGGGTTCAAATCCCTCCGCTACCGCTCTTGTGAAGGGCCCGACGCATCGCGTCGGGCCCTTCGAGTTTCTCCCCGTACCCCGGGAAAGGGCCGCCCTGCCGGGGCGACGGTGCTGAAATGACCCCATGGCCGCCACACCGCACCCCACCGGTCACGACGACTCCTTCGACGCCGACCTCCTCATCGCCGGCGGAGGCCCGGCCGGCTGCGCGGCGGCCCGTACGGCCGCGAGCGTGGGCATGCGCTCGATCCTGGTCGAGCCGGACGCCCTGTGCCGCAACCTGTACCGGATCCCGGCCCTGGACAACGTCCTCGGCGGCCACACCGACGGCACCTCGCTGGCCACCGCCATCACCACGGAACTGCACGGCACCGAGCTCTGCCGCATCGAACTCGGCCGGTCCGTCACCGAGTTGCGCGCCTTTGACGACCACATCGCCGTCACCCTCGACAACGAACGCCACCTGACCGCCGCATACGCGATCGTCGCCACCGGAGTCGGCCCCCTCCAGCCCCAAGACACCCCCTGGATCACCACTCCCTCCCCCTCCTCTCTCCCCTCCCTGCCACCGCTCTGGCGGGCCGAAGCGAAGGACGCCGAGGGCCGCACCCTCCTCGTCCTCGGCGGCGACCGGCCGATCGGCACGTTCCTGCGCGCCCACCCGGGCACCCGCACCCGTCTGCTGGTGGCGTATCCGGCGAGCGACGACTACAAGGTCGAGGAGATCCGCGACGACCCACGCGTCACGCTGTTCCCCACCGAGCACCTGACCCTGCACCCGCCGAACGCCACGCAGCCGACCGCGGAAGTCCTGGACCGGCACGGCGACCGGCAACAGTTGCGAGCCGACGCCACGTTCCTCAGCCTCGGCAGCACCCCGACGGCCCCGCCCGGCGACCTCGTCCGCGACGCCTCCGGCCACTGCCCTCCCGCCGCCCAGCATCCCCGCGTCATCGTGGCCGGCGACCTCCGCTCGGCCCGCTTCCAACGCATCATGACCGCCCTGGGCTCCGGCAGCGAGGCCGCCCTGCGGGCCTACTACGACGCGCGGGACCTGCTGGCCGGGGGTGTGGGACGAAGGGACGGGGGAAGCGGCATCGGGGGGACAAGCCGCTTCCCCCGGGAACGGACCCTCGGGCCTCGTCGCGGTCAGGGGGAAGCACGCGGCGTGGGCCCTTGGTGAGGCTCGTTCCTCGCCCTCGGGTACCTGCCGGATCCGTCGGGCTCGTTCCCCATCCTGCTCCTGCTCAGGGGTCGTACGAGCGGGCAAAGGGCCTCGATCGCCGGGTCCTTGGTCCCTAAAGGTGGCGTGAGCGGGTCTGAAGGCTCCCGGGGATGCGGTCATCCGTGTGGATAGACTCGCCCGACTGCACAAGGGATCGAAACAGGGGATCGAAGGGGAGGCGGGGGCTGATGGTGCAAGCGAAGAAGATAGCTCTCTACGTGATAGTTGTCTTCGTGGCGTACACGATCATCACGTCCCCGGAGCGGGCAGCTGATCTCGTCCAGGTAGGGTTCGAAGGCGTTTCGAGTGCCGCACAGGGCGTCGGCGACTTCATGTCCGAGCTCGTGAAGTAGGAGTACACCGTGATCCGCCACCTGGTCCTGTTCAAGCTGAACGACGGCGTCGAGCGGGACGACCCGCGGGTCGTCGCCGGGGTGAAGGCCTTCCAGGAGCTGGAGGGGCAGATCCCCGAGCTCGCGTTCTGGGAGTGCGCCTGGAACATCACCGACCGGCCGATCGCGTACGACTTCGCCATCAACTCCGCGGTCGCCGACCAGGACGCTCTGAAGCGGTACATCGAGCACCCCGCGCACCAGGCCGCCGCCGGGCAGTGGCGCGAGTTCGCCACCTGGGTGATCGCCGACTATCCGTTCTGATCCCGCCGGTCCCGCGTGCGGACCGTACGGCCACCGAGCCCCTCACCATTGCGGTGAGGGGCTTTTTTTGGCGTTTAAACCAAGTTGAACCCAACACGACGCTATACGGTGCTTGCACACAGTGGACATGTCTTGTGATGCTATGACCGCTTTTGACGGATGAGTTGACCGAAGTTGACCGCAAAGGGGTGGCCTCATCGTGCCGGCCAGTACAGCGCCTCAAGTGCCTCCCCAGTCCGTCCAGACCGAGGCGCCCGACAGTACGACGACGCCCGCCAGGACTCGGGGCGCGGACACCAGGGCGCTCACCCAGGTGCTCTTCGGCCAGCTCAAGAACCTGGAGCCGGGGACCCCGGAGCACGGCCGGGTGCGGGCGGCCCTCATCGAGGCGAACCTGCCGCTGGTGCGGTACGCCGCGGCGCGGTTCCGCAGCCGGAACGAGCCGATGGAGGACGTCGTCCAGGTCGGCACGATCGGCCTGATCAACGCGATCGACCGGTTCGACCCCGAACGCGGCGTCCAGTTCCCCACCTTCGCGATGCCCACCGTCGTCGGCGAGATCAAGCGGTACTTCCGGGACAACGTACGGACCGTCCACGTCCCCCGGCGCCTGCACGAGCTGTGGGTCCAGGTCACCGGAGCCACCGAGGACCTGACGACCGCTCATGGCCGCTCGCCCACCACCGCGGAGATCGCCAAGCGGCTGAAGATCTCCGAGGACGAGGTGCTCGCCTGCATCGAGGCCGGCCGTTCCTACCACGCGACCTCGCTGGAGGCCGCCCAGGAGGGTGACGGGCTGCCCGGGCTGCTGGACCGGCTCGGCTACGAGGACCCGGCGCTCGCCGGGGTCGAGCACCGCGACCTCGTCCGGCACCTGCTCGTACAGCTGCCCGAGCGCGAGCAGCGCATCCTTCTGCTGCGTTACTACAGCAATCTGACGCAGTCCCAGATCAGCGCCGAACTGGGTGTCTCCCAGATGCATGTGTCAAGACTGTTGGCCCGAAGCTTCGCCCGACTTCGATCCGCAAACAGGATCGATGCCTAACCGGATCGGGTAGAGCACTCGAAGTCCGGTTCAGACGGCCCGAATCCGCCGCACCCCTTGTTAACTGCACAGACGTGACAAAGACTTGTCGACATGTCACTACAGCGTGTTGCCGACATGTGACATTCTGCGGGAACCGCGTTTGCCGTGGCCTCGCCGCCGGTATTCAGGTGGAGGCTGCGTTCCTCCGATGGTCGCGGCTCAACGCGACCGTCCGCGACCTCAAAGGGGGTGGCATGTCCGCAGAACAGGGCAGCTCGAAGGTGCTCACGCTCACGAAGAGCGAACCCGCACCCGTCGTGCTCACCGGCTCGTCGGAAGCCATCGACACCCGCACTCTGTCCCGCTCCCTGTTCCTGCGGCTCGCCGCGCTGGGGCCCGGCCCCGATGGAACGGACAGCCCGGAGCGTGCCTACGTACGGGACACACTCATCGAGCTCAACCTCCCGCTGGTGCGGTACGCCGCGGCGCGGTTCCGCAGCCGCAACGAACCGATGGAGGACATCGTCCAGGTCGGCACGATCGGCCTGATCAAGGCGATCGACCGGTTCGACTGCGAGCGGGGCGTGGAGTTCCCGACGTTCGCGATGCCGACCGTCGTCGGGGAGATCAAGCGGTTCTTCCGCGACACCTCGTGGTCGGTGCGCGTCCCGCGCCGGCTCCAGGAGCTACGGCTCGCACTGACCAAGACCAGCGACGAGCTCGCGCAGAAGCTCGACCGCTCGCCGACCGTGCCCGAGCTGGCCAAGGCGCTCGGGGTCTCCGAGGAGGACGTGGTCGACGGGCTGGCCGTCGGCAACGCGTACACCGCCTCCTCGCTGGACTCGCCCTCGCCCGAGGACGACGGCGGCGAGGGCTCCCTCGTGGACCGGCTCGGCTATGAGGACTCGGCCCTGGAAGGCGTCGAGTACCGCGAATCGCTCAAGCCGCTGCTGGCCAAGCTCCCGCCGCGCGAGCGCCAGATCATCATGCTGCGGTTCTTCGCCAACATGACCCAGTCGCAGATCGGCGAGGAGGTCGGCATCTCGCAGATGCACGTCTCGCGCCTGCTGACCCGTACGCTCGCCCAGCTCAGGGAAGGGCTCATCGCCGACTGACCGCCGTGGACTCCCGTACCGGAGCACAAGGGTTCCGATTTGACGGTCCGTCAGCCACACTGGCGCGATGCGACGTCAGATGCTCGGATCGAACGGCCGCCGGGGCACTGTGATCGCCGCCTCGGCGGCTGTGCTGTGTCTGGGTGGCGTACTGGCCGCCTGCGGCGGAGGTACGGCGGACGAGGGCTACGTGGCCCTCGGCGCGGCGGGACCGGATTCCGGGAGAACGCCGACGGGGGCGGTCGCGCCATCGGGGAAGGTCACGCTGGTCCCGCTGGACCGGAGCGACGGGAAGCGTGATCCCGGTGGCGACAGCGGTGGTGGTGGGAGTGCCGCAGACCGCTCCGACGGCCGCGAGCCCTCGCCGGGCGCCTCCGCCGGCGTCAACGGATCCGGCGGCACGGCCACCCCGAGCGGAACCCCCGGGCCGTCCGGCACGACCGGCGTGGGCGGCAACGGTGGTGGTAGTAGCGGTACAGGGGGTAGCGGTACAGGGGGCGCATCCGGCTCCGCAGGGCCCTCGACGCCCTCGGCGCCCGGATCCGGCTCACCCTCCGGACCCGCCGTGCTGGCAGTGGGCGAGCCGGTGCGGGCGGCGGCGGACGAGCGCTGGTGCGAGAAGGTGACCGTGGAGTTCCGGAACACCGGAGGATCACCGGCGCGGTCGGGAACCGTCACCTTCGCCACGCATGTCATCGGTGCGCTGGGGGTCGACTGGGCGACCGTCGAGTCGACCGGGCCGCTGCCCGCGCCGATCGACGCGGGAGCGGCGCGGACGGCGACGTACACCGTCTGTGTGGACGCCTGGCGGGTGCCCCTGGGTATGCATGTCGAGACCCGGGACGTCACCGCCGTATCGAAGTGACGGATGGAAGCGTGCGGCGCCCGGTGGCGGCCGGACGAGGCCCTGGCCGAGTGCGAGCCGGAGGCCTAGCCGAGTGCGAGCCAGGCGACCGCCGCGAGGGCGACGATCACCACGACGACGGCGGCGATCACCCCGACGCGCGGTCCGGACGAGGCGGCGGCCGGCTGCTGCCTGCGCTGCGGCTCGCCCTCGTCGACGAAGGCGCGGAACATCTGGGTGCTGCCGGCCGGGTCGTGGTTGCCCTCGGGGCCCTGCGGGGCGTGGGGGTTGTGTGCCATGGGCCAGGACCCTAGCGAACTCGGCGTTGCGGCCCAACCCCCGGGTCGGCGAAGGGCCGGAGCCGGGGCCGCGGGCACGGTGAGCAGGCGGACCGCACCCTGCTGCGGGGCAGGGCACGTCGGGGGTGTGCGGGGCGTGCTCCGGGGCCGATTCAGGTACGTATACAAGGCACTTGCGGGATGCGGTGCGGGCCGTCTCGCCAATTCGCGGATTACGTACGGGACTTGGGTCGACCACTCGCGGACTGCGTACGGCGCTTGGTGCGACCGGACGCCCGGCGCGCGGACTCGGGCCCGCGTCCCGGGCACGCGGCGGCGTGCGCGTTCCGTCACGCGGACGGGCCCCTCAGGACCCACCCCGGACAGTTCCCCTTCCGCCCCATCTGTGGCGCGAGACACATCCCTCATCATCCGCACGCCACACGCTGGACCTTTGACCCGAGCCGTACACAGCCTTTTGCTTTCCTTTACTCCTGCAAGCCCCCTTTCGTTTGCCTGCAGCAACCAACGGCTTCTATGGTTGCCCTAAGCAACAAGATGAACCGGTGAGATGTCTGGGGGGTCCCGTGGCCGCACGGAGTCAGTACGAAGAACTGGCCCGGCAGCTGAGTGCCGTAGGGGCCGTCAAGAGGGGTCTCGCCCGCATCCTGCCCGCCGAATGTCCGGGCGGCTCCGCCGCCGTGCTGGCTCTTCTCAGGCAGCACGGCGAGATGCGGATCAGCCGACTGGCAGAGCTGCTGGACGTCGATATGTCGGTGACCAGCCGTCATGTCGCCCATGTGGCCGAGCGTGGCTGGATCGAACGGTCCCCGGATCCGGCGGACAAGCGGTCCCGCATCCTGCGGCTGACCCCCGACGGACGTGACGTGCTCGGCGAGCTGAACCGGCGGACCACCGAGATGTTCGCCCACAACCTCTCCGACTGGTCGGACGACGAGGTCGGCCAGCTCAACACGCTGTTGGCCCGGCTGCGCGACAGTTTCGTCTGTCGCGGGCCCAGCGGGTGCGGCCCCGGAAAGCACAGCGGCGACTGCCGTTCCCGGCCTGCCGACAGCGACAACGACGCGCACACCCGTACACCCGTGTAACAGAAGCAAAGACAAGGACTTAAATGGCTACGACCACACCGACCGGTGTGCGGGGCGGCCACGCCAAGCACGGGGGATCCTCCGATCCCTCGTCCGGCGCGCCGATGACACACCGGCAGATCATGGAGGCACTGGCCGGGCTGATGCTCGGCATGTTCGTCGCGATCCTGTCGTCGACGGTCGTCTCGAACGCACTGCCCGAGATCATCTCCGACCTCGGCGGCGGCCAGAGCGCCTACACCTGGGTCGTCACGGCCTCGCTGCTGGCGATGACCGCCACCACCCCCCTGTGGGGCAAGCTCTCCGACCTGTTCAGCAAGAAGCTGCTGGTCCAGATAGCCCTCGTCATCTACGTCGCCGGCTCGGTCGTCGCCGGTATGTCGACCAGCAGCGGCATGCTGATCGCCTGCCGTGTCGTCCAGGGCATAGGCGTCGGCGGTCTCTCCGCCCTCGCGCAGATCGTGATGGCGGCGATGATCGCCCCGCGTGAGCGCGGTCGCTACAGCGGATACATCGGTGCGGTGTTCGCCGTCGCCACCGTCGGTGGACCGCTGCTCGGCGGTGTCATCACCGACACCAGCTGGATGGGCTGGCGCTGGTGCTTCTACGTCGGTGTGCCGTTCGCCGTCATCGCGCTGATCGTGCTCCAGAAGACCCTGAAGCTCCCGGTCGTGAAGCGTCAGGTCAAGGTCGACTGGTGGGGCGCGTTCTTCATCAGCGCCGCCGTGTCGCTGCTGCTCGTCTGGGTGACCTTCGCGGGTGACAAGTACGACTGGCTGTCCTGGCAGACCGCCGTGATGGTCGCCGGTTCCGTCGTGCTCGGCGGGATCTTCGTCGCCGTCGAGTCCAAGGCCAGCGAGCCGATCATCCCACTGCGCCTCTTCCGTAACCGCACCATCACGCTGGCCTCGCTGGCCTCGCTGTTCGTCGGTATCGCGATGTTCGCGGGCACCGTCTTCTTCAGCCAGTACTTCCAGCTGGCGCGCGGCAAGTCGCCGACGATGTCGGGCGTCATGACGATCCCCATGATCACGGGTCTGTTCATCTCCTCGACCGTCTCCGGCCAGATCATCACCAGGACCGGCCGCTGGAAGGCCTGGCTGGTCAGCGGTGGCTTCCTGGTCACCGCCGGGCTCGGCCTGCTGGGCACCATCCGGTACGACACGGAGTACTGGCACATCGCGGTCTTCATGGCCGTCATGGGTCTCGGCATCGGCATGATGATGCAGAACCTGGTGCTCGCCACGCAGAACCAGGTCGATCCGTCCGACCTCGGCGCGGCCAGCTCCGTCGTCACCTTCTTCCGTTCCCTCGGTGGTGCGATCGGCGTCTCGGCGCTGGGCGCCGTCATGGCGAACCGCGTCACCCACTACGTCAAGGACGGTCTCGCGGAGCTCGGCCCCAAGGGCGCGGCCATGGGTCACGGCGGCACCGGCGGCGGGGGCATCCCCGACCTGGACAAGCTGCCCGAGCCGTTCCGTACGGTCGTGGAGAGCGCCTACGGGCACGGTGTGGGCGACGTCTTCCTGTACGCCGCTCCGGCCGCGCTGATCGCCTTCCTGGTCACGATCTTCATCAAGGAGGTCGCCCTGAAGAGCAACGCTGTGAGCGAGGTCCCGGCCACGGCCACCGAGGCCCCGGCCGCCGAGGCGGCCGAGGCTCCGGCCACCATCGCCGACGCGCCGGTCTCGAAGACGACGGCGACGGCCACGGCGATGACGGCCACGGCCACCTCGGTCGACACCCTGGAGGCCCCGGTCGCCACCCTGCACGGCACGTCCGTGCACGGTGTGGTGCGCGGCGCCGAGGGCGCACCCGTCGCCCGGGCCGCCGTCACGCTGATCTCGCTGGCGGGCCGGCAGCTGGGGCGCTCCGTCGCCCAGGCCGACGGCAGCTACGGTCTGGACGCGCCGGGCTCCGGCTCGTACGTCCTGATCGCCTCCGCCGACGGCTTCCAGCCGCAGGCGTCCACGGTGGTCGTCGGTGGCGAGCCGCTCGCGTACGACATCCTGCTCTCCGGTACGAGCGGACTGGCCGGCGTCGTGCGGGCCGCGGAGTCCGCCGCCCCGGTGGAGGGCGCCATGGTCATCGTGACCGATGTGCGCGGCGATGTGCTGGCCACCGGCAAGTCCGGTGAGACGGGCGAGTTCACCTTCGGTGAGCTGGTCCCCGGTTCGGTGACCGTCGCGGTGAACGCCGCCGGCTTCCGTCCGCTGGCACTGCCGGTGGAGATCGGCGGCCAGGGCGTCACCCGCGTCGAGGCCGCGCTGCAGTCCGGTGCGCTGGTCCAGGGTGTCGTGCGGGCCGGTTCGGCGCTGCGGCCGCTGCCGGACGCCCGGGTCACATTGGTCGACGCGGCGGGCAATGTGGTCGCCACCTCGACGACCGGGGAGGACGGGGCGTACGCCTTCACCGACCTGGACGCGGGCGAGTACTCGGTCATCGCGACCGGTTACCCGCCGGTGGCGAGCGCGCTGACCGTCGCCGGTCGCGGGGCCGAGGGCCACGACATCGAGCTCGCCCACCCCGGCGAGTAAATTCTCGCCCGACCCGGCGAGTGATCACAGACCCCTGGCGGGTCGGCGTTTCGAGCGGAGACGCTGTACCGGCCGGTGGAAATGGGCCCCGATGGCGGGGACGGCAGGCAGGGGACGGCCTGCCGTCCCCGCCCCGGGGCCCGACTCATTGAGTCATGGAGCAAGGAGAGAGAACGGGATGGGACTTCGCGCACAGGTACGGACGCGGGACGGCTGGGCGGTCCAGCACGCCGTCGTGACGGTCACCGACATGACCGGCACGCAGGTGCTGCGGGCCGCTGCCGACGAGGACGGGGCGGTGCGGACCGACACTCCCCTCCAGGCCGGCGCCTACACAGTGATCGTCACGGCGGTCGGGTACGCCCCCGCCGCCTCCACCGCCCTCGTCACGGCGAGCGGGCGGGTCGAGGCCGGCACGGTGGTGCTGGCCCGCCAGGGCGGCGTGGAGCTGCCGCCGCCCGGCGCCTGGTCGCTGGACCCGGCGCACTCCTCGGTGGCCGCGGTCGCGCAGCACCTGGGGATCTCCAGCGTGCGCGGCCGGTTCACCGAGTTCAGCGGCCGGATCGAGATTTCGGAGGAGGTCCACCGGTCCCGGGTCGACGCCGTCATCGGCGCGGCCAGCATCGACACCGGCAACGGCATGCGCGACAAGCACCTGCGGTCGCCCGACTTCCTCGACTCGGACCGCTTCCCCGAGATCACGTACCATTCCATCGGGCTCACCCCGGCCGGCCCCGACCGCTGGACCGTCCACGGCCGACTGTCGATGCACGGGGTCGAACGCCCGGTCGACCTGAACCTGAGCTACCTCGGAACGGGCCCGGACCCGTGGGGCGGGGTGCGTGCGGCCTTCAGCGCCACGGCGGAGCTGCGCCGCGAGGACTTCGCCATGAACTACAACCAGGTGGTGCAGGCGGGCATCTCGGCGATCGGTACGACGCTGCGGGTGGAGCTCGACATCCAGGCCGTGCAGGGTGAGTCCCTGCCGTCGTAGTCACCGGGTGGGGCAGTCAACGGGCGGGGTGGGTGCTCACCGTCGTAGTCTGCGGACATGGCACCCAATATCGCGACGAACACAGCCGTGGAACTCGACGAGTTGCTGGCCTTCGTACGGCCCCGGCACCGGGCGATCCTCTTGACCACCCGGTCCGACGGCCGCCCCCAGGGCTCCCCGCTGACCTGCGGGGTCGACGACGCGGGCCGGATCGTCGTCTCGACCTACCCCGAGCGGGCCAAGACCCGCAACGCGAAGCGGGACGCGCGGGTCAGTTTGATCGTGCTGTCGGACGAGTGGAACGGACCGTGGGTGCAGATCGACGGGGCGGCCGAGGTGATCGATTCGCCGGAGTCGGTCGAGCCGCTCGTCGAGTACTTCCGGAACATCTCGGGTGAGCACCCGGACTGGGACGAGTACCGGGCGGCGATGGTGAAGCAGGGGAAGTCGATCATCCGGATCACTCCGGAGCGGTGGGGGCCGATCGCCACCGGCGGCTTCCCGGCCCGCCTGGCGTCCGACGGCTGATCGCGGCCGGTGCGGGAGGGGCGGACAGCGCCGCGGCGGCTCAGCACTCCCTCGGCGGCACCGCCCGCCCATCAGCGGTCCCGCATCGCCTCGATGCCCGCGATCAGCAGGTCCAGGGCGAAGGTGAAGTCCCGGTCGCGCATCTCCTCGACCGTGTCGCCGCCGCGGGCGTCCATCAGGTCCTGCGAGGCCTCCACGACGTCCTTGAGCTGCGGCTGGCTCCGGATGGTGCCCAGCGCCTGCTGGAAGAACTCGTCCTGGCTGATCCCCGACTCCGCGCTGCGCTGTACGAAGTGGGCCTCGATGGTGCCGAATCCGTACACGAACTGGAAGACCGCGGAAAGCGCCCCCGTCTGCTGGTGCAGCGGCAGCCCCGTCGCCCGGATCACGTCCTGCATGGCGTACGAGAACAGCATCGAGTGGGGGCCCATGTTGAGGAAGTGCCCGGCGAGCGGCGACACCCAGCCGTGCCGGACCAGCAGTTCCCGGTAGGAAATGGCCAGTTCGCGCAGCCGGTCGTGCCAGTGCGCGTCCTCGTGAGGGGGCCCGATCTCGCTGTAGACCGAGTCGAGGGCCAGCTCCAGCAGATCGTCCTTGGTGTCCACGTACCAGTAGAGGGACATCGCGGTGACCTCCAGCTCGGCGGCGAGCCGGCGCATGGAGAACTTGGCGAGGCCCTCGGCGTCCAGCAGCCGGACGGAAGCCGCGGTGATCCTGTCCCGGTCGAGACCTGCCGGCTGGTCCGTCCTACGACTGCGCGACGGTGTCTTCCGGTCCAGCCACACGCTGGTCCTGGCGGGGTTCTTCACACGGTCGGCCGCGGACACCATGGCACTCTCTCCTCGTCTTGCCGGCGGGACGGACCGGATGCGTACCTGTGCGCACGAAGCGGACTCGTACGATCCAGTGCGCCCCGCCTCGATGCTATGCCGCTGCCGCTGTCCCGGCCGAGTCGGCCGGCGCAGATTCTGCCCGCTCAGCACGGCGCAGAAGCACCGCTGCCAGCAATCCGCCGGCCAGCACCGCGACCGCCCCGAAGAGCTGGCTGGTCTCCAGACCCGAGGCGAAGGCGTCGGTGATCCGGGCCCTCTCCCCGGCGTCGGTCGCCGAGGCGAGCGCGGCGGGCAGTGAAGCCGCCCCGACCGCCGCCGGCACCAGCGCCGCGAACCGCGAGTTGAGCACCGCGCCCAGGACGGCGACTCCCAGCCCGTTGCCGAACTCGGCGAGGGTGCCGTTGACCCCGGCGCCCACCCCCGCCTTCTCCGGCGGAATGGCGCTCATGATCGCGTTGGCCATGGCGGGCATGGCGAGCGCGATGCCCGCGCCCATCACGACCAGGCCGAGCAGCATGCCGCCGTAGCCGTCGCCGCCGAGCAGCGCGATCGCGGCCAGGCCCGCGGCCAGCAGGCCCATCCCGGACGCGATGGTGACCGGCGTACCCAGCTTGGGCACCAGCCTGGCGCCCAGTCCGGTGAGGTTGAGCGCGACGACGCTCAGCGCCAGCGGGGCCGTGCGCAGACCGGCCTCCAGCGGCCCGTAACCGAGCACGAACTGGAGCTGCTGGGTGAGCAGGAAGAGCGAGCCGCCCATCCCGAAGGCGACCAGGATCGCGCCCGCGACCGCTCCGATGAACTTCTGGTTCCGGAAGAAGTGCATGTCCAGCATCGGGTACGGGATGTGCAGCTCCCACAGCACGAATCCGGTGAGGACGGCGCCCCCGACGAAGGCCGTCAGCAGCACCCGTCCCGACATCCAGCCGTGCTCCGGACCGGAGATGATCGCGTACACGACGGATGCCATGCCGATGGTGGAGAGCAGCGCGCCGAACAGGTCGGGGCGCTCGCCGGCGGCGTTCTTGGACTCCGGGACGAGCCGGGCCACGGCGACCAGCCCGATGACCGCGACCGGGATGTTGATCAGGAAGATCGCGCCCCACCAGAAGTGGTCGAGCATCACTCCGCCGATCAGCGGACCGACGGCGAACCCGAGCGAGCTGACGGTCGACCAGATGCCGATCGCCTTGACGCGCTCGGTCTCGTCGAAGATCTGCACGACGACGGCGAGCGTCGTGGTCATCAGCAGCGCACCGCCGATGCCCATGCCCGCGCGGGCCGCGATCAGCTGTACGGACGTCTGGGCCAGCCCGGCCACCAGCGAGCCGATGCCGAACAGGGCGAGTCCGGCGATCAGCATCTTCTTGCGGCCGTAGCGGTCGGCGGAGCTGCCGGCCGTGAGCAGCAGCCCCGACTGGACCAGTGAATAGGCGTTGATCATCCACTGCACATCGGCGGTGGAGGCGTCCAGCTCCCGAGTGAGGGAGGGGATCGCGACGTTGAGGACGGTGTTGTCGAGCAGCACCGTGAGCTGGGCGAGACAGATGACGCCGAGGATCAGCCAGCGTTGCGGATGGCTCGGCGACGAGAGGTGGTTCTGCTCGGCGGCGGTCGCCGTCATACGGACTCCTGATCCCTTATACGGTGTACGAGTAGCAGGCGTCGTACACCGTATAGCGGTCCCTGTACGGTGTACAACGCATTTCCGCGCGGTACCGTGCTCGCCGCTGATCCGACAAGGGCTGGAGTGGTATGTCACTGCGTCGTCGTACGGTGGAAGTGCTCGTCGCGGCAGGGCTGCTGGGGAGCGCCCTCGCGCCGCCCGCGGCGGCCGCGGGCCTGGCCCACGAGTCCCCGGTGCCGCTGCGCGTGGCCACGTACAACATCCATGCGGGCGCCGGCATGGACAACGTCTTCGACCTCGACCGGCAGACCGCCGAACTGCGCTCGCTGGACGCCGATGTGATCGGGCTCCAGGAGGTCGACGTCCGCTGGGGCGACCGCAGCGAATGGCGCGACCTGGCGGGCGAGCTGGCCGGGCGGCTGGGCATGCAGGTGTCGTTCGCCCCGATCTACCGCCTCGATCCGTTGACACCGGGTGCGCCGATGCGGGAGTTCGGCGTCGCGGTGCTGTCCCGGTACCGGATCGTGAGCGCCGAGAACCACGACATCACCCGGCTCTCCACCCAGGACCCGAACCCGGTACCGGCGCCCGCGCCCGGCTTCGGTGAGGTGGTGCTGCGGGTGAAGGGGCTGCCCGTGCACGTGTACGCGACGCACCTCGACTACCGCGGCGACCCGTCCCTCCGGATCGCCCAGGTGGCCGACACCCGCCGGATCATGGCGGAGGACCGGGTGTCGGAGCGGCGGCCGGTGCGGCAGATCCTGCTCGGCGACTTCAACGCGGCACCGGCCGCGCCGGAGCTGGCCCCGCTGTGGCAGGAGCTTGACGACGTGGAACCCGGCGGTCCCACGTACCCGGCGCAGGATCCGGTGCAGCGGATCGACTACGTGGCGGTGTCGAAGGACACCGTGCGGGTACGCGACGCGGCGGTGGCCGAGACGCTTGCCTCGGACCACCGCCCCGTTGTCGCCGACCTGTTGCTGCGGCGCTGAGCCTCAGCCGCTCTTCTTCGGCTGGGTCAGGTCGTAGAACGTGGCGCTGCCGGCCGTGACCTCCTTGAAGTTCTCCTCCACCCACGAGGAGATCTGCGAGGAGGCGCCGTTGCCGCCCATGCCGCCGCCCTGGCCACCGGATATGAAGTAGTGGATCCGGCCGTCCTCGACGTACTTCTTGAACTGGGCCAGCGTCGGGGACGGGTCGCTTCCGTTGAAGCCGCCGATCGCCATCACGGGTTCGCCGGTGGCGAGTTGGTAGCTGGCGGCGTTCTGCGAGCCGATGGCCGCGGCGGCCCAGGTGTAGTCCCCGGCGTTCTTCTCCAGGAGCTTCCTGGCCTCGGTGCCCACCGACGCGCCGTTGAGCAGTCCGCCCATGCCGCCGCCGTCGCGTCCCGGGCCGCCGCCCCCGAAGCCCTCGCCCATGCCGGGCACGGCACCGGGCTGCTGCCCGTTCTGCAAGGTGCCGGGCCGGCCCGGCATCTGGCCCTGGCCCTGCGGCTGGCCCTGGCCCTGGCCCTGGCCGGGCGGGGTGCCGGTCGGGGGCTGCCCCATGCCGCCACCCTGCTGATTGCCCTGCTGGTTTCCCAGC
Source organism: Streptomyces sp. NBC_00012 (assembly GCF_045040875.1). Lineage (NCBI taxonomy): Bacteria > Bacillati > Actinomycetota > Actinomycetes > Kitasatosporales > Streptomycetaceae > Streptomyces > Streptomyces sp. NBC_00012. Next base: position 4,295,810 of record NZ_CP108309.1, read on the forward strand.
TGATTGCCTTGCTGGTTTCCCTGCCCCGGGAAGCGCATCCCGCCACCGGGACCGCCCCGGCCCCCACCGCCGCCGGGTCCGCCCATGCCACAGCCCGACGGGCCGGCCGTGACGATCGAGCCCTGGTGCCCGGTGTCCAGCGTGCTCACGGCGTACGCGGTCGGCCCTGCCAGGGACGCGGCGAAGCCCAGCCCCACGGCGACGAGCGCCGGCCGGAGCCCCGTCCGGGACACGAGCAGCAGCCCCAGCGCACCGGCGAGCCCGCCGACGAGCACGGCGGTGCGCAGCCACGGCAGGTAGTCCGGGGTCCGCCCCAGCAGCACGTACGACCAGTACGCCGTCACGGCGGCCGCGGAGCCGAGCACGGCACCCGCCCACCAGCGGGAGCGCTCCTCCCACAGGACCGTGGCGCCCATGCCGATCAGCGCCGCGAGGTACGGGGCGAGGGCGACCGTGTAGTACTGGTGGAAGATGCCGGCCATGAAGCTGAAGACCACCGCCGTCATCAGCAGCGAGCCGCCCCAGGCGAGGAACGCCGCGCGGGCCGTGTCGGTGAGCTTCGCCCGCCGGGTCAGCCAGACTCCCGCGACCAGCAGGATCAGCGCTGCGGGCAGCAGCCAGGAGATCTGGCCGCCGATCTCGGAGTTGAACATCCGGCCGATGCCGGTCTCGCCCCACTGGCCGCCGGACCCGCCGCCCGGACCGCCACCGCCGCCGACGCTGCCGGTCTCGTCGCCGTTGATCCGGCCCAGGCCGTTGTAGCCGAAGGTCAGTTCGAGGAAGGAGTTGTTTTGCGAGCCGCCGATGTACGGGCGGGACGAGGCGGGCCACAGCTCGACTATCGCGACCCACCAGCCGCCCGCGACGACCACCGCGAGGGCCGAGAGCCCGAGCTGGCCGAACCGCTTGCGTACGGAGACCGGCGCACACACCGCGTACAGCACGGCCAGCGGCGGCAGGATCAGGAACGCCTGCAGCGTCTTCGTCAGGAACGCGAACCCGACCGCCACCCCCGCCCACACCAGCCACTTGGTGCGCCCGCGCTCCATCGCGCGCAGCACGCAGTAGACCGTGACGGTCATCAGCAGTGCCAGCAGCGCGTCCGGGTTGTTGAAGCGGAACATCAGCGCGGTCACCGGCGTGAGCGCGAACACCACCATCGCGATCAGCCCGGCCACGGCGTTGAAACGGCGGCGTACGCCCGCGTACAGCACCCCGGCCGTGGCCACCCCCATCAGCACCTGCGGGAGCAGGATCGCCCAGGAGTTGAGGCCGAGGACCCGCACCGACAGGGCCATCGGCCAGAGGGCGGCCGGGGGCTTGTCGACGGTGATGGCGTTGGCCGCGTCCAGCGAACCGAAGAAGAGTGCCTTCCAGCTCCGGCTGCCCGCCTGCGCGGCCGCGGAGTAGAAGGAGTTGGCGTAACCGGAGGCGCTGAGGTTCCACAGGTACGCGCCCGCGATGACCAGCAGCAGCGCGAGAAAGGCCGGCCTGGCCCAGCGCGGGTCCTCGGGCCTGCCCCGCCGGACGCGGTGCGCCAGGGGCGTGTTCGGGCGTCCGTGGACCGGCGCGGCGGGCGGCGGGGACGTCGGGGGATCCGGCGGGGCCGGAAGGTGATCGGGATGCAGCGTGGTCATCGGACGTTCCCCAGTTCGTGGTGAGTGTCGTCGGCGGGCCCGGCCGAAGGAGCGGCGGGGGCGGCCTCGGGCGCCGGGCGGGCCTCCGCGGCGGCCCGCTCCGGGAAGACCCAGGCGCGGAAGAGCAGGAACCGCAGCACCGTCGCCGCGAGGTTGGCCGCGATCAGTACGGCGAGTTCCGTACCGTGCGACGGAGATCCGGACGCCGCTCCCAGTGCGGCCAGTGAGCCGCTGGTCAGCGCGAGCCCGATGGCGAAGACGACCAGGCCCTGCGCCTGATGGCGTACGGCCCCGCCCCGGCCCCGTACGCCGAAGGTGAGCCTCCGGTTGGCTGCCGTATTGGCGATGGCCGACACCAGCAGCGCGCCGCCATTGGCGAGCTGGGGTCCGGCCCCCAGCCGGAAGAGCGAGTACAGGGCCAGGTAGCAGAGCGTGGAGAGCGCGCCGACGACGCAGAACCCGACGAGCTGCCGGGCCAGTCCGCCCGGCACCCCGCTCAGCGCACGGTCGCGCGGATCGTCCCCGAAAGGCCGGGCCAGCCGGTCCAGCGGCAGTGCGCCGACCGCCAGCGCCCGCCCCACCCGCCACACGCCTTTCAGGTCCTCGGTCGCCGTCCGGACGATGTGAACGGTGGAGTCGGGGTCGTCGACCCAGTCGACCGGCACCTCGTGGATGCGCAGCCCGGCGCGTTCGGCGAGCACCAGCAGCTCGGTGTCGAAGAACCACCCCGAGTCCTCCACCATCGGCAGCAGCCGCTCGGCGACATCGCGCCGGATGGCCTTGAACCCGCACTGCGCGTCGCTGAACCGGGCGGCCAGCGACGAGCGGAGGATCAGGTTGTAGGCGCGCGAGACGAACTCCCGCTTCGATCCGCGCACCACTCGCGAGCTACGGGCCAGCCGGGAACCGATGGCCAGGTCGGAGTGGCCCGAGATCAGCGGCGCGACCAGCGGCAGCAGCGCGTTGAGGTCGGTGGACAGGTCCACGTCCATGTAGGCGAGGACCGGGGCGTCCGAGCCGGACCATACGGTGCGCAGCGCCCGCCCCCGGCCCTTCTCCTCCAGTCGGTGCGACCGCACCCGGGGCAGCACCTGAGCGAGCCGGGCCGCCACCTGCGGTGTCCGGTCGGTGCTTGCGTTGTCCGCGACGGTGATCCGGAAGCTGTACGGGAAGGTGCGCTCCAGATGGTCGTGCAGGCGCAGCACACACGGTTCGAGGTCCTTCTCCTCGTTGTAGACGGGTATCACCACATCGAGTACGGGTGCACCCGCCGCATCGGCCGCTCCGGCGAGGAGGTGGTCCCGGGCCGGCAGAGTGCCCCAAGGAGTGTCGGTTCGCATGTGACCGACACTCGCCAACCCCGCTGTCACGCCCGTGTGCTGAGCCTGTCCCCACGCTGTGAGTAAGGACCGGCCGCGGGCTCCGCGGGCAGCCGGACGGCGAACACCGTGCGACCCGGCACCGAGTCCACCTCGGCCCGGCCGCCGTGCGCGGCGACCACGGCCTGCACGATGGCGAGCCCGAGCCCGGTGGAACCCGCGCTGCGGGAGCGCGAGGCGTCACCGCGCGCGAACCGCTCGAAGACGTGCGGCAGCAGCTCGGGCGGAATGCCGGGCCCGTCGTCCTCGACCTCCAGCGTCACCCACGGCCCCCCGGCCGCGCACCGCACCCGGACCGTGACGGTCGTGCCGGGCGGGGTGTGGGTACGGGCGTTCGCCAGCAGGTTGACCAGCACCTGATGGAGCCGGGTCGGATCGCCGTGCACGGTCGCGGGCTCGTCCGGCAGTTCGAGGCGCCAGTGGTGGCCGCTCTCCCCGGCGGCGCGGGCATCGCTCACCGCGTCGACGACGACCGGGGAGAGGTCGGTGTTCTCCAGGCCGAGCGGGCGTCCGGCGTCCAGCCGGGCAAGCAGCAGCAGGTCCTCGACCATGCCCGTCATCCGCTCCGCCTCGGACTCGATCCGCCCCAGGGCGTGCCGCGTGTCGGGGCCGGTCTCCTCGCGGCCGCGCCGGGGCAGTTCGGCGTAGCCGCGGATCGAGGCCAGCGGGGTGCGCAGCTCATGGCTGGCGTCCGCGACGAACTGGCGGACCCGCGTCTCGCTCTCCTGCCGGGCCGCCAGCGCCGAACCGACGTGGCCCAGCATCCGGTTGAGCGCCGCGCCCACCTGCCCGACCTCGGTACGGGGATCGGCCTGGGCCTGCGGGACCCGCTCCAGCAGGGCCACCTCACCGCTGTGCAGCGGGAGTTCGGAGACCCGGGTCGCGGTCGTGGCGACCCGGCGCAGCGGCCGCAGCGCGACACCGACGATGACGGCGCCCGCGATCCCGGCCGCGATCAGACCGGCGCCGGTGACGCAGACCTCGACGAGGATCAGGGTGGTGAGCGCGGAGCCCACCTCGGCGGCGGGGAGGCCGACCAGGACGGTCGTGCCGCGCGGATCCGTGACCGCCTGCACCCGGTTGGTGCCGAGCCCCGGAAGGTCGACGCTGCTCGCCCCGCCCCCGGCGGTGACCCCGGCCGCCGCCAGGGCGTTCCGCTGGGCGGCGGTCATCGGCTGCCCGCTGTCCTCGGAGCCGGGTCCGGGCGTGGTGGTGCTCGCCACGACCACGCGCGACGCGGTGACCGAGCCGTCCGTCAGTACCGCCCCGAAGGCTCCGACCGGCAGTCCGCGCGCGTCGACGAAGGCGAGCGGGTCGTCGATGTGCGGCGCGCCGGCGGGCATCGGCCCGCCGCCGCTGCCGGGCGGCTTCGCGGCCCGCAGGGCGATGGTGCGCAGCTGGTCGTCGAGCTTGCCGTACATGTAGCTGTGGAAGGCGATGGTGGTGACCGATCCGATGACCGCGGCGACGACCGCGATCAGCGTCACCGCCGAGACCACGAGACGGGTCCGCAGCGTCCACGGCCCGCGCCACCGGAACGAGCGCCTACTCACCGGGCTTGATGAGATATCCCGCCCCGCGCCGGGTGTGGATCATCGATGAGCGTCCGGCGTCGATCTTCTTGCGCAGGTACGAGATGTACAGCTCGACGACGTTCGCCTGCCCGCCGAAGTCGTAGTTCCACACCCGGTCGAGGATCTGGGCCTTGCTCAGCACCCGCCGCGGATTGCGCATCAGGAAGCGCAGCAGCTCGAACTCGGTGGCGGTGAGGTGGATGGACTTCCCGGCCCGGCTGACCTCGTGGCTGTCCTCGTCGAGCATCAGATCGCCGACGACGAGCGTGGACTCGCTGCGCACCGCCGCCGTGCCGGAGCGCCGGATCAGCCCGCGCAGCCGCGCCACGACCTCCTCCAGGCTGAACGGCTTGGTGACGTAGTCGTCGCCGCCCGCCGTGAGACCGGCGATCCGGTCCTCCACCGCGTCGCGCGCGGTCAGGAAGAGGACGGGGACCTCGGCGAGCTCCCGCCGCAGCCTGCCGAGCACGGCGAACCCGTCCGTGTCGGGCAGCATCACATCGAGGATCACCACGTCGGGCCGGAAGTCGCGCGCCATCCGGACGGCCCCGGCACCGTCCCCGGCGCTGCGCACCTCCCAGCCCTCGTAACGCAGGGCCATGGACAGCAGCTCGGCCAGCGGAGCCTCGTCGTCCACCACCAGCACACGGACCGGGGTGCGGTCCGCCCTCAGCAGTTCGGTACGCCCCTGGGGCGAGGTCGTCGTCATGCCCCAACCCTGTGAGGCTCCTCTGAAAGGCCCCTTACCCGATTCTGTGAATTCCCTGAGAAAAGCGGCGGTCCACGATGAGGCTCAGCCCACACCGAACAACGCGCGCGCGTTCCCGTGGCAGACCGCCCGCAGCCAGTCGTCCCCCAGCTCCAGCCGTTCCAGCGCGTGCAGTTGATGGGCGTACGGGTACGGGATGTTCGGGAAGTCCGTGCCCAGCAGGATCCGGTCCCCGAGCGCGGCGAGCCGCCCCCGCTCGGCCGGCGGGAACGGGTGGAAGTCCTCCGTGAAGTCCGTGAACGCCATCGTCGTGTCGAGCCGCACCTGCGGGTACGCCTCCGCCAGCGTCAGGAACTCCGCGTACTCCGGCATCCCCATGTGCGCCACGATCAACGGCAGCCGCGGATGCCTGGCGAGCAGCCGGCCGACCGGCTCCGGGCCGGTGTGCTTGCCGGGCGCCGGCCCCGAGCCGCAGTGCATCACCACCGGGATCCCGGCCTCCGCGAGCAGCCCCCAGACCGGCTCCAGCAGCGGGTCGTTGGCGTCGTACGCGCCGACCTGGAGGTGCGACTTGAAGACCCGCGCCCCCGCCTCGACGGCCTCGCGCACATACCCCTCCACGCCCTCCTCCGGGAAGAAGGTCGCGGTGTGCAGGCAGTCCGGCACCCGGCGGGCGAAGTCGGCCGCCCAGCCGTTCAGCCAGGCGGCCATCCCCGCCTTGTGCGGGTAGAGCATCGAGGTGAACCGGAGCACGCCGAACGAACGCAGCAGCGTGAGGCGTTCGTCCTCGTCGTGGCGGTACTCGATCGGCCACTCCATCCCGGTCAGCGGCCCCGCCGAGTCGAAGTAGGCCCAGACCTTGCTGAGCACCCGCTCCGGCATGAAATGCGTATGGACATCGATGATCCCGGGCAGCCCCAGCCGTTCCCAGAACCGCACGACGTCGTCGGCGTCACCACTCATCCCGCGCCCCTCTCAACCGTCCGGCCTCACGTCCGTCCTCACCGCCCGGACGCTCCACCGTCTCAGAACAGCCCGCCCTGCACGCCACCGCCCCCGATGTCCGCCACCGGCACCCCCACCCCGGCCCGCGGGTCCGCCGCCACCAGCTCCCACCCGGTCATCAGCCGGGTGTCCAGCACCACGACCCCGTCCGTCGCCGTGGCCAGATGCAGATCGGGCCCGGCCGCCGCCACCAGCCGCCCCGCGACCGTGCCCCCGGCCACCAACTCGGTGACGGCCCACGCCACCTCGACCACGCCGTCGAGCCCGAACACCCCGGTGTGGTCGACCGCCTCGAACGGCAGCCGCTCCAGCGCCTCGGGCCAGCCGGCCCCTTCCAGCGCCACGGCCCGCCCGTACAGCTCCGCCACCTCCGCACGGCGCTCCGCCGCCCCCGGCAGCGCCCCGCGCACGGCCCGCTTCCTCGCGTACGGAATCCGGTCCGGCACCCCGAGCGCCGACCGCAGCAGTTCCTCGGTCCGCCGGCAGGCCATCAACGGTCCCCGCCCCAGCCAGCTGAACACCACGGCCCCCTGCTCGCGCAGCCGCGCCGCCTCCCGCTGCTCGGCGGTGATCCCGACCTTCACCATCCCCGGCCCGAACCAGGCGAGATACACGCGGTACGTCCTCGGGTCATCGGCGATCGTGTCGGCGGCCACCGAATGCGCCCGGTCCAGCCGCGCGCACTCCGGGCACCGCGCCCCCGTGCTCCGCCCCGACACCACGGCCCCCACCGGACACGCGTTCCCGCGCGCCCCGACGCACCGCCGCTCCCCCTCGGCCCGGAACCCGAACTCCGTCCCGTACGCCTGCGCACTCACCCGTACGGCCCCGCCCCGCCGCCAGCCCAGCACGGGCGGCCCCTGCGCATCCGGCCACCGCAGCCCGGTGCACTGCCACGCCCCAGCCATGAACGACCCCCGGAAAAGACGTTGAGCGACGCCGAACGACGTCAAACGACGTTAATGGACGGCCGCGGCAGCCCCGCGCCGGGACAGGAAAACCGGAGGCCGCCGGAGCACGGCGCTAAGTATTCTGATCAACTGCGTTCCACACATGACCGGTTGGAGAATCCACGTGTCCGACTCCGGCGACACCCGCACCACCGGCGACCCGGCCGGAAGGACCGATCGCAGCCACCGAACGGTGATCATCGCGGCTGTCATCACCGGCTCGGCCACCGTCATCGCCGCCGTGATCGCGACAACGGTGGCGGGCGGCCACTCCCCGAAGGCACCCGCCGCCATCACAGCACCCCCGGTCTCGCAGCGCGCCTCGGCCACCCCGCGCCCCGTGCAGAGCCTTCCGACCACACCACCGGCCCCGGCCCCCTCCCCCACGGCCGCCCGCATCATGGCCGGACCGGACTCGGCCGCCATAGGAGCCACCGTCACGATCACGGGCTCCGGTTTCGCGGCCGGAGAACAGGTGCGCATCACGTTCAACGGGACGTACGGCGCCACGCTCGACCTCCGCGACGTCACGGCCGGACCGGACGGCGGCTTCGCCGCAGAGGTCACGGTCCCGGAGGACAGCGTCGATTCGGACCAGCAGCAGTCGTTCGAAGCCCGCGGCCTGGACAGCGACGAGCGCGCCGACACCCCGTTCCACATCACGGGCTGAGCCGTGTCCGGAAAGTCCCGCCCGGTCCGCGCGGGGGGCGCACCGGAGTCACGCCCCACGTAACCTCTTCCTGTGCCCTCCCGCCTGCATCGCGTCGCCGTCCTCGTACTCGAAGGGGCGAAGCCGCTCGATGTAGGAATTCCCGCGCAGGTCTTCACGACCCGCGCGAGCATGCCGTACGAGGTGCGGGTGTGCGGGGCGACACCCGGTCCCGTGGCCGGCGGCGAAGGTCTCGCGTACTACGTCGCCCACGGCCTCGACGCGCTCGCGTGGGCCGACATCGTCTTCGTCCCCGGCTACCGGTTCCCGGACCGCGACGACCCGCCGCAGGCCGTCGTCGACGCACTGATCGCCGCCCACGACCGGGGCGCGCGGCTCGCCGCCATCTCGACGGGCGCCTTCGCGCTCGCCGCCACGGGCCTGCTCGACGGCAGGCGTGCCACGACGCACTGGCACTACACGCGGGCACTCATGGCCAGGCATCCGCTCGTCCAGGTCGACGAGAACGTGCTGTTCGTCGACGAGGGCAGCGTGCTCACCTCGGCCGGCGCCGCCTCCGGCATCGACCTGTGCCTGCACATCCTGCGCGGCGACCTCGGAGTGGCCGCGTCCAACCACGCGGCCCGGCGTCTGGTCGCCGCCCCCTACCGCAGCGGCGGCCAGGCCCAGTACGTGCCGCGCAGCGTCCCCGAGCCACTCGGCGAGCGGTTCGCCGCCACCCGCGAGTGGGCGCTGCACCGGCTCGGCGAGCCCCTCACCCTGGACACACTGGCGCGACAGGCCGAGGTCTCGCCCCGCACGTTCTCCCGGCGCTTCGTCGAGGAGACCGGCTACACGCCGATGCAGTGGGTGATGCGCGCCCGCATCGACCTGGCCCGCGAACTGCTGGAGCGCTCGCAGCGCAGCGTCGAACAGATCGCCGCCGACGTCGGGCTCGGCACCGGCGCGAACCTGCGCCTGCACTTCCAGCGCATCCTCGGCACCACACCGAGCGAGTACCGGCGCACCTTCACCCGGGGCGAGTGACCCGCCCGGCACCGCATGGCGGGATCCTTTTGAACCATGGCGATCCCGCCACTGTCAGCGGCGCGCGCCTCGGGCGAGCCTGGTGGCGAAGGAAAGGGACATCACTCATGACTCGCATCGCCATCAACGGATTCGGCCGCATCGGACGCAATGTGCTGCGCGCACTCCTGGAGCGCGACAGCGCCCTCGAGATCGTCGCCGTCAACGACCTGACGGAGCCCGCCACTCTCGCCCGGCTGCTCGCCTACGACAGCACGGCCGGCCGGCTCGGACGCCCGGTGTCCGCCGACGGGGACGTCCTCGTCGTCGACGGCCACCGGATCAAGGTGCTGGCCGAGCGCGAACCGGCGCAGCTGCCGTGGGCCGAACTCGGCGTCGACATCGTCCTGGAGGCCACCGGCCGCTTCACCTCGGCCAAGGCCGCCCGCGCCCACCTCGACGCGGGTGCGAAGAAGGTGCTCGTCAGCGCGCCGTCGGACGGCGCCGACGTCACGCTCGCGTTCGGGGTCAACACCGACGCCTACGACCCGGCCGTGCACACGATCGTCTCGAACGCCTCCTGCACCACCAACGCGCTCGCGCCGCTGGCCGCGGTCCTCGACGAACTCGCCGGTATCGAGCACGGGTTCATGACGACGGTGCACGCCTACACGCAGGAGCAGAACCTGCAGGACGGTCCGCACCGCGACGCCCGTCGCGCGCGGGCCGCCGGCGTCAACATCGTGCCGACCACGACCGGCGCCGCCAAGGCGATCGGCCTGGTCCTGCCGAACCTCGAAGGCAAGCTGTCGGGCGACTCGATCCGCGTACCGGTGCCGGTGGGCTCGATCGTCGAACTCAACACGACCGTCGCCCGCGACGTGACGCGCGACGACGTGCTGGCGGCGTACCGCACCGCGGCACAGGGGCCGCTCGCCGGCGTCCTCGAGTACTCGGACGACCCGCTCGTGTCGTCCGACATCACGGGCAACCCCGCCTCGTCGATCTTCGACTCGGCCCTCACCCGCGTCGACGGCCGCCACATCAAGGTGGTCGCCTGGTACGACAACGAGTGGGGCTTCTCGAACCGCGTCATCGACACGCTCGAGCTCCTCGCCACCCGCTGACCGGACGCCGGGGCGGCACGGCGACGAGCCGTGCCGCCCCGGCTGCCCGCCGCAGTACGGATAACGCCGAAGGCCCTCAGGATTTCTCCTGAGGGCCTTCGACTTGCTGTGCACTCGGCAGGATTCGAACCTGCAACCTTCTGATCCGTAGGCGGGTGCGCACTGGCATCCCACGGTCCGTGGCGGCTACCAAGGCCCCTCGATCGAGGTTGTCTCGTGCGCCGATGTGTCCCTGTGTATGCCCACGTTGATGTCAGGGATTGATGTCAGGTGTTGTCTTCGAAGCCATGGTCAGCGGGTTCCGTTGGGCGCTGCGCGAGCCATCCGGAAACGCGCGGCCCCCCGTTCACCGCACCGCCCTCCCGGACAGTGCGCACGTACGCGAACCCCTGCCGCAGGTAGTACCGCTGTAGCGCCTCATTCGTCGTCCAGGCGTCAAGGCGTAGCCACTTGGCACCTGCGCGGTACGCCCTGTCGCCCGCCCAATCGAGAAGCCGACCGCCAAGGTTCTGTCCAGCATGGGTGCGCGCCACGGTCAGCTTAGTGACGAAGGTGGACGGCTCCCTCAATTCCGGCTCCGTCCACAGGCCCTCTTCTGCCTCTGGCGTGAGCGTAATGGTGGCAGCCGTGACGTCGCCGTCCATGACCATGAAGACAGAACCTGCCTCAATCGTGGCAAGCAGCCTGTCAGCCGGATAGGGGCGCTGCCACTGGTCGCTGCCGAGGCGCGTGAGCCAAGCTGCGGCCTCCTCGCGGAAAACCAACAGCTTGGCCACGTCATCCGGGCGGGCGGGGGTGATCTTCACTGGGGCTCATTCTCGCTTCGGGCGGACTGGTCGCCGATCTCGTAGTTCATCCGGTTCAGGTCTCCCCGGAACGTCGTGATGGTGCAGCGAATGGGCCGCTCCGCCGAATATCCCGTGCGCATCCAGAGCAGCACAGGCACTCCTGCGCCGACCTCCAACAGTCGTGCCTCATCCGGGGTCGGCATGCGGGTCGAGATCTCGTCGAAGTACCCGACCTGTTCAATCCCATGAGCGGCCAGGTATCGAGTAGTCCCCTCTTCGATGTCGCCGGGCTCTGCGAGGCGGCGAGCCTCATCGACCAGCCACGCCGGGTAGTACGTGGCCTGCGTCGACCAGGGCACGTCATCCACGTACCGATGACAGAACCGCAGGACAGCGCGGGATTCGAGGTCCACCTTGAGCCTCTCCGCCACATCGGCCGGCGCGGGCAGAACCTCCACCCGGAACGTCTGGTGCGGTCGACGACCCGCAGCGGTGACGTCTGTGCTGTAGGCATCGCCGTTCTGCGGGAAGCTCAGATTTTCGAACCGAGAGGCGTTCAGCTCGAACACCTCGTGCTTGGCCACCTCGTAGCCGAGGCCCTGGCTGGACGTGACAAGACCCTGCGTGACCAGTAGGCCAAGCCCAGACCGCACGGTGTTCCGCGACGCGTCGAAGCGCGCGGACAGCTCGCTCTCCGAGGGGAGCCGCGACCCGGGCGGATACGTCCCGTTGTCGATCTCGCGGCGCAGAGCATCCGCGACTTGCCGGTACTTCGGCTGCTTGCTCATGCCCCCATCATGACGCACTCGCTCAACTTGTTGGTACATGTGGGCCCCGATCGCTTGACGCTTAACAGTCCGTTGGTGCACCATCACTGCATCAGCTTGTACCAACAAGTTGAGCAAGCGGTGCAGCTCCTTCAAGTCTGCCCTCTTGCTGCTTATTCCCTCTGCCTTCGGGCGGCGGGTCGCACGACACAGGAGCCCCGCGTTGGTCGGGGGGAGGTGCCCCGGGCCTTGTCAACCGGAGGGTTCGAGACCGCAAGGTCACGTCTCCATACACCTTCGCCAGGGGCTTGCGCTCCTGAAGGAGACATCTGCTTCACCGCTTCACCGCCCTGATGGTCGTAGGCCGGGTTCGACTCCCGGTCGGGGCACTCCACCTCTGCCGCGTTCGCGGCGGGGCTCTCTTCTGCTTCTCCTCACCTCAAGGAGTTCTCCGTGGATGCCGCCACGTTCGCCGCTGTCTTCGCCGCCCTGTTCGTCGCTCACAGCGTGGGCGACCACTGGGTGCAGACGTCCTGCCAGTCCGCCCACAAGGGCCTGCCCGGCTGGACCGGCCGTCTGGCCGGCGCCCGCCACGTAGCCACCCTGACCGCCACCAAGCTCGCCTTACTGCTGCCCGTCGCCTTCCTGCTGGGCCTGCGCCTCTCCGCGCTGGGCCTGGTCGCCGGGCTGGGTGTGGACGCGGTCACGCACTGGTGGGCCGACCGCCGCACCACCCTCGCCTGGCTGGCCCGGGTGACCGGCAAGGCCGAGTTCTACAGCCTGGGCACCGCCGCCCACCCGGCGCACCCCGTCACCGCCGAGGGCACGCCCGCAGCGCACCTCGGGACCGGCGCCTACGCCCTTGACCAGTCCTTCCACCACCTGTGGCTGCTGATCGCCTCGGTGCTCATCGCCACCGTCTGACCCCACACCCCACGAACGGCCCGCGGCCCCGGTGTTGGAGCACCGGAGCCGCAGTTTCGGGCCGTTCCGTTCGAGAGGAACCACAACCCATGAAGACCATCGCCGCACTTCAGGACCTCGTTACGGCGGCCTCGCTCACCGGCGGGCCGTCGAAGGCCGAGCTGGAAGCGATCGAGCGGGAGATGCCGCTCATCCTGGCGGACGTCGAGTTGCTGGACGCGCAGATCATGACCCTGGACCGCACGCCGACCGAGCTGGACGAGCGGCGTATCCGCCGCGCCCGCAACCGGGTCATGGCCGCGCGCCGGGACCTGACCAACCGCACCGTCACGGCTCTGGCGGGGGATGCGGCATGAACCTGCTCACCTTCTGGTTCCTGGCCCTCTTCTGCATCGGTGTGGAGGTCCTGGGTCTGGTCATCGGCCGTCAGGACGTCCACTACGCCGGGGCTCTCGCCGCAGCCGGTGTCGTCGCCGTGCACCTCCTCCTCGTCCGCGAGGAGGGGTCGGCATGAGGGCGTGGAAGACCGTTCTGCCGGCCGTTGCGATGACGGCGGTGTCCATGGCGCTGACTCTGGCCGTGGTGATGTTGTGGCTGGGCCCGGTGATGCCGTGGCTGGTCGCGCTGGTCGTCGGTCTCGGGATCGATGGCGGCTGGCTGGCCACCCTCGCCTACGAACGCCGCCTCGCCGCGCAGGGTGACCACTCCACGCCGGTGACCGCGGTCGGTTGGTCTTTTGGTCTAGTCGCCACCGGCGTCCTGATCGCGCATGCACTGACCGTTGAAGAGTCCACCGGTGCCTGGCTGGCCGTGGCGTGGCTGCCCATCGCGGCCAAGGCTTTGTGGCTGGTCCATTCCATGTGGGAGCGGACCGCGCTCACCGCCGGTGCCCTGACCCAGATCCGGGGCATCCAGCAGGAGGCCCGCGATGACGCGGCTGTGGCCCGTGCCCGGCTGAGGGCGCAGGCGGGCACCGAGGAGACGCGGCTGACGGCCGTGACGCAGGCCGGGGCACGCGTCGCACGGGTGCAGGCCGAGACCGCCCGGACCCTCTCCGAGGCATGGTCAACGCTGGAACAGGCGAGGGGCGGCAAGGGCACGAACAGGGCCCTGACCAGCGTGACCATGGCCGTCACACCCGATGACACCCCGGGCGTGACGCCCCGGTGGGAGCTCCCTGTGTGGGGCCCCACGGAGCCGGTCCCGGTCCCCGCTCTGGAGAGCGGGCCCGCCCTCACCGATGACGCCCTGGACGTCCTGGTCGACGAGATCCGTCACAGCGAATCCCCCGCCCTGTCCTACCGCGACATGGCCGCCCGCTTCCGCGCCTCCGGCTACTCCGCATCCGAGACCCGCCTCCGGGCCGCATGGAAGCGGGTCGCCTGATGGCGACGCTGCCTGTCTACCGGTGGCGCCTGGCCCCGGACGGATACGCCACCCGCCGACAGCTCCGCGCCCTCGGGCTCCGGCCCGGCGGGCAGGACGTCGCCGCCCAGCTCGAACGCCCGAGGCGGCGCCGTGAACCGCTGGTCGCCTACCTCTACCGCATCGACCACGCCAAGCCCGTGCGGTCGATGACACCGGCCCGGCGGGCGGCACTGGCCAAGGCCATGCTCGCCCGCCGTACCTGCCCCAACTGCCGCCGCGACGCCGGGTACTGCATCCCGCGCTCGCTCGGCATGTGCGTGACCTGCAACGACACCGCCCACCACTGACCAGGAAGCAGGCAGTCATGAAGATCCGCATCGGCAACGTGACCATCGACACCACCGACAACGACCAGTCCGGCGACGACATCCGCGACGCGATCGAGAGCAACGGCGGCACGGTCACCGGCGGCCACTTCGGCGGCGAGAACCACGGCATCACCGGCGGCACCTTCCACGGCCGCATCCACATCAGCAGCGACACCGACCGGTAGACAGCCCCACCGCGCCGCCCCGCTCTACTCCCGCTCACCCCACACCCACACCGCTCCAAGGAGACCCGCATGTTCCGCAAGTCCGACAAGCGCTGTGCTCAGATCGCCGTCGCCGCCGCGATGACTACCCCGAGCGACGCCGACGTTCGGTTCCTGGTCAAGGAGACCCTGACCCGCGACGAGATGGAGCGCGCCGTGGCGTACATCCAGTCGGGCAAGCCGATTCGCGGCCGCGCCTGACCCACCCCACAGCCCCGACGACTGACCTCCACCGCCCCGGACCCGGCGTGATGCTGCCGGATCGAATCCGGCCCGGGGCACTCCACCGCCACCCGCTGCCGACGTTCGTCGGCGGCTCATCCCTGCCCTCGACCTGAGGAGAGCCGTGGCCCGCGAATCCGAGTTCATCGCCTACATGGAGGCGTTCGAGGCGTCCACGACGCACGTCGGAGCCTGCACCGCCTGCCAGAACGACCAGCCCTGTACCGCAGGCCAGCCGATCCACGCCGAGTTCATCGCCCGTCAGAACACCTGGACCAAGCGCCTCCGGGACGAAAGGAAGCAGCCGTGACCCATCTCCCCGAGCCGGTCCAGGTCGTACAGCTCCCGGACGGCACCTACGCCTACACCAGCAATCTCCCCGCCCCGCAGGACCCGCCGCAGCAGATCGTGCAGCACATCCACCAGGCCCCGCCCGACCGCACGGTGCAGCGGATCGCGCTCGGCTCCGGCGTCGGCGCCGGGGCGGTCACGGCCGGCGTCTACTTCGGCCCACTGCTCGTCGGCGTCCTGACCGCGATCGCCGCGAACATCGCCCTGCTGGCCTTCCTCGTGGTGGTGCTGGCCTGGGGCGTGGTCACCGTCGTGAAGTCCATCGGCGGTACGGACGGCCAGGCCGCCGCCAAGTCCCTCTCCAAGACCCGCCGCTGACCCGAAGGAGCCCGTCATGTCGTTCAAGGCAGGTACCAAGGTGCTGATCGTCTCGTGTGACGACGACCCGCGTGCGGTCGGCAGGACCGGCCGCATCGTCGACGAGATCCCGCCCGGCCCGCTGACCGAGGGCCGGTGGACGGTGGACCGGATCAGCTGGCTGATCGCTCCCGTGCTGTGCCACACCCACGAGCTGCGGCCCGCCTGACGGCTGCCTGTCCGCCCGGTCTAATGCCGGGCGGGCGGGGAGCCGGACAGTCCGGCCCACATCTGGGAGGCACCGTCATGGAGAGCTACACCCCCGCCGAGAAGCGCGAGCGTGCCCGCCTGTTCCGCAAGGGCTTCCGGCAGGCCCTCGCGGACTGCGTCGACCCGAAGATTGAGAAGGCGATCGAGCGGATCGACCAGCGGGCCGCCGAGCGCGGCGCGCAGGAGCTGCGGGCGCTGCACCAGGTGCAGGCCGATGCCCGTCAGACCCTCGCCAACGCCAAGGCCACCGAGCGCACCGCCGCCCGCGCCGACCGCCCCGCCGCCCGGCAGGCCCGCAAGCAGGCTGAGGACGCCGTGCGCCGCGCCGAGCGCGCCGTGGCCCGTGCGGAGCGCTGAAGAACCCACAACCCCGCCCACCGTTCCAGGCAGGAGCACAGTCATGACCGAACTCGCTGTTGAGGGGGCCGACATGGGCACCCTGCACCACCTGGACGACCACCGCCCCACCCCCACGGGCCCGGTCGACCTGACCAAGACCGCCGCCCCCGCTGACGCACCCGCCGACAAGTCCTCGGCCCAGGTGTCGCGGTGGGTTAGGTCCGGCCGTGCGATCCGGCGGGCGGCCACCCACGAGCGGACCCGTACCGCCGGGCGCCTGACCGTGCGGCACGGCATGTACGTCGTGGGCGGGGGCCGAATCGTGGCCCGCCGCACCTGGGAGGGCCGTACCGCCGCCCGCTACGAACGGATGCTGCGGGCCGCGGAAGCCGCGGGGAACCTGGACCTGGCCACAGAGTGGGAGGAGCGCGGGGCAAAGTTCCGTGCCGCCCGGCACCAGCGGCGCATGGATCTGCTCACCGCCCCGGTGAAGTTCGCCAAGGGTGCGGCGGCCGGTGCCGCTGTCACGGCCGGCGGGCTGCTCCTGCTCGGGATCATCCTGGCCATCGCGAACAAGGACTTCACCGACCTCGCCACGCCGACCATGGCGTTGATCGAACTGGTGCAGTGGATCGTCCTGATCATCTCCGTGGTCTGGGGGCCGCTGGTCACCCTGGGCCCGTGGGCGGCCGTGCTGGGCCTGTGGGCGGTCGGCCGTCACCAGAAGGCCGCCCCGCAGTGGGCCCTGCCCGTCAGGGACCGCAGCGGTGAGGGGGCGCCGATCACTCCGTCGATCGTGGTCACCGCCATGCGGGATCTGGGAGTGGCCACCCTGAAGAAGGCCATCAAGGAGATGGGCGACGTCGGGGCGCAGATGCTCAGCCCGATCGTGATCGCCGGGTGCGGTGTTGAGGTCGATGTGCACCTGCCGTCCGGTGTCAGCACCGACGAGATCCAGAACCGACGGCGGAAGCTCGCGGAGAACCTGAACCGTCACGAGCACGAAGTGTTCATCACCATCCCGCCGTCCCCGCGCACGGTCCGTCTGTGGATCGCGGACAGCGGCGCGCTGGACGAGCCGATCGGCCCGTCCCCGCTGGTCACCGACCCCGACGTGAGCGCCAACTACAAGACCGGGCGGGCTCCGTGGGGGCAGGATCTGCGTGGTGACGCCGCACTGGTCAGCCTGTTCCAGCGGATGCTTCTCATCACCGGCCTGTCGAACCAGGGCAAGACCGCGTCCCTGCGGGCCCTGGCCCTGTGGCTGGCGTTCGACAGAAAGGTCGAGTTCCGTATCGGGGATCTCAAGGGTGTGGGTGACTGGGCCATGTTCGACGGCCTGGCCACGGTCCTGATCCAGGGGCCGACCGACGACCACGTCCTGAAGGTGACGGAGATGGTCGAGGACGCCGCCCGGGAGATGAACCGGCGCCTCCAGGCCCCCGGCCAGGACTTCCCGCCGCTGGTCGTCATCGTCGACGAGGCGCAGGTCGCCTACGGGTCCGGGGCCGTCGACAAGAACAAGATCCCTCTCGGCGGAGCCAAGGCCACGTCCCGGTACTTCCGTGCCATCAAGGCGATCCACGACCAGGGGCGGGCGGTCAACGTCACCACCTGGGAAGGCACGCAGGACCCGACGAACGAGAACCTGCCCAAGCGGTCCCGCGAGGGCAACCACATCCGTTCCTCGCTGGTCCTCGGGACGGAGTCGCAGGCCCGCATGGCGATCGGGGACGCGGCCATCGACGGCGGCGCGGCACCGCACAAGCTGCGGCAGGGGCTCGACAAGGGCACGGTCGTCGTCGCGGGCGACGGCATCAAGCTCGCCGCCGGCCAGACCTCGGTGACCGTGCGCACGCACTACATCGACACCGACCAGGCCGCCGAGATCGCCGACCGGGCCAAAGCCGCACGCAACGGCGTCACCACCCTCCACGTCGTCGAGCGGGACGAGGAGCGTGACCCGCTCGCCGACATCGCGACCGTGCTCGGCAGCGACGCCCGCGTGCGCACCCAGGAAGTCATCACACGGCTCGCCGCCCTGGACGAGGACACCTACGGCGGCTGGTCGTTCATCGACCTCAAGCGCGTCCTGGACGACGCGGGCGCCGAGCCGTACAAGTCCGACGGCCGCATGGTCGTCGCCCGCGACCGCGTCACATCCGCCCTCGCCAACCGCGACGGCGACGGTTCCGCTTCCGCCTCGGAGTAGAGGGAGGCGAACCCGCACGGGTCAGGGAGGCAGGGAGAACTCCCTAACCGCCTCCCTGACCCCCATCCCTGGGTCTGACCAGCACAAATGATCAGACAGGGAGGCAGGGAGGCACGCACGTCAGCACCCCTGAAACCCCCTCCACGCGCACCCCGGCAGGGGGTGCCCCAGCCTCCCTGACCGCCCAGTTGGGGGAATTCCGCATCCTGCTCGACCAGTACGGCCACTCACCTTCTCAGCGACACGATCGCCCATCAGGAGGCCCCCGATGATTCGCCCCGCGAAGAGGCACGAGCCCGCCAGCAGCGGCCCCGGCCGTCGCTACCCGGTCGGCGGCACCCGCCCCAACACCGGCCCGCGAAGCGACGAGTACCCCGACCTCAACCGCCGACCCCAGGGCCCCAAGGGCTCCTGAAAAGCCGAGAGCGGCCCCCATCCGACCAAGAACCGGGGCCGCCCTCATCCAGCACAACTCAAGAGAACTGGAGACACCCAGCATGACCCAACCCACCCCCATCCGGCGAGACCATCTCCGGTCCGCCCTCGACTTGGCGGCAGCGGGCGTGCCCGTCCTGCCCCTCCGGGCGGGCAAGCGCCCGGTCGGCAACTGCCCCGCCTGTACGGGAAACGCGTGCGGAGGGCGCCCGAACATGAAGGTGCCAGGCCCCTGCCAGTGCCCACACCCCTGCCACGGATGGGCCGCCGCCACCACCGACCCCGCCGTACTCCAGTCCCCCGCATGGGCATCGGCATGGCAGCAGGCGCAGGCCGTCGCCTACCACCCTGGCGGCGCCGGTCTGACGGTCGTCGACCTCGACAACGCCGACGCCATCGCCTGGGCCCGCGAGTCCCTGCCCGCCACCCGGACCGTGCCCACGACTCGCGGGGAGCACTGGATCTACCTGGGTGCGATGCAGTCCGCGAACGCGGTCCGGCCTGGCATCGACCTCAAGTCGCTCATGGCCTACGCCCGGTGGCTCGGCCCCGGCACCGGCACCATGACCGACCTGCCGGACGCCGTGCGCGCGCTGGCCGTGAAGGAGCCCTCGCCGGTCCGTCCCGCACCGCTCGCCGTCACGGCACCCGCACCTACCGGGGGCGGGGAGTGTCGTCATCGCATGCCCTCCTATCTGGAGCGTGGCATCGCCATGGCCGAGCAGCGCATCACCGAGACCCGCAGCGGCGTGCACGCGACCGTGTACCGGACGTTCCTCGCCGTGCTGTCCGCTCACGGCCGGTGCGGCTGCCTGACCGATTCCCACGTCGCTCGGCTGTTCACCGCCGCTCAGGCCAAGGGCGAATCGCCCCGGCACTGCACCGATGCGTGGACCAACGCCCGAACCGCACTGGGGATGTGAGCCATGTCCGAGGATGAGAAGACCCCGGCCCGTGAGGTCATCACCGAGTACGCGCAGGCGCACTTCCGGTACTTCCGCACCACCGAGGGAACCGTCTACGCCCAGCGGATCGGCCACCCCGTGGCCCGCCCGATCCGCTCCCAGGGCACGACCGGCAGCCACCGGCAGGAACTCATGGTCGACCTCTTCAACGACGGGGTCGGCGTCTTCAACGGCACGTCACTCAAGGAGGCGTTGGACTTGATCGAAGCACTCGCGCTGAGCAAGGACGTGCAGCCCACGCACATCCGCGTCGCCCCCGGGTTCGACGGGGCGACGTGGCTGGACCTGGGACGCGACGACGGGCAGTCCGTCCGTATCCACCCCAACGGCTGGGATGTCCGCGTCCCTGACCCGCGTGAGGTGTGCTGGCGGCGCACCCAGCTCACCGGGGAGCTCCCCATGCCTGTCCGCGATACCGACAGCAAGGGCATCGATCTCCTGCTGCGGCTGACGAACTTCGCCACCGCCGAGACCGAGTCTCTGGCCCTCGCCTGGCTCGTCGGCTGCCTCGGGCCGTCCGTGCCCGTCCCCGCCCCTTTCCTCACCGGCCCCCAGGGCGCCGGCAAGTCCACGGCGGGCCGGATGCTGGTCCGGATCATCGAGGGCATGACCGGCGACCTGCGCCGCGCCCCGCGTGATGAGGAGAACCTGATCACGGCCGTCGCGGCCGGATGGGTCACCGCCCTGGACAACCTCTCCCACCTGGCCCCGGACCTGTCCGACCTGATGTGCTGCATCGTCACCGGAGCCGAGAGCATCAAGCGCGCGCTGTTCAGCGACGGCGACGTCGTGCGCTCCCGCTACCGCCGACCGCTGCTGCTGACCGGCATCGACGTCGGCGTCATCCGCCCCGACCTCGCCGAACGTCTGCTGCCCTTGCGTCTGGAGCGCCCCACGGTGCGGCGGACCGAGGCTGAGCTGTGGGCGGAGTTCGAGGAGGCACTGCCCGTCATCCTCGGGTCACTGCTTGACCTCACGGTCAAGGTCCGCGCGGCTGAGGCGGAGACTCCCACGGACCTGCGGATGGCGGACTTCGCGCACCTGTGCGCGCAGCTCGACGCCGCGATGAGCTTCCAGACGCTTAACGCCTACCGGACCAGCCTGGACGACCTCAACGACGACGTCATCGAAGGCGACTTGATGGCGCAGACCGTCCTCAAGCACGCCGCCACCCTGGACCCGGGCGCGGAGCAGCGCATGACGTCCTCGGAGTGGCTGTACAGCCTCAGCGGCCTCTACAGCGGCGACGACTGCCGTCCCCTGCCCAAAGGGTGGCCCACCACCGGCAAAGTCCTCTCGGACCGCCTCAAGCGCCTTCAGCCCACCCTCGCCGCGCGAGGAGTCCTCATCGACTGGGGACGCACCAGAGAAGGGCGCTACGTCGAAATGACCCGGCGCCCGGTCCCGTCGGAGCTCGAACAACCCCCGCTGCTCTGACCGAACCGCCTTACAAGCAAGAGGAGCACGCCCCCGGCCACGCGGACCGACGTGCTCCTCTTGCTGTTCGGCGGCTTGCCGCCCAAAGGACGTGCCGCTTCGCGGCTCCGCATTCACGCCTTCAGACGCACCGCACCACAACAGAAACCACCCTCTCTTTTTTCTTAAGAAAGGAAGCGCTGCGTCACAGCGTCACCAGACGGCCCGAAACACCCCCTGAGCTGCTGTAACAGGCGTGACGCAGAGCGCTTTCGGCTGCGTCATCCTGCGTCACCTGCGTCACCGCGCGTGTCACGGTGACGGACGCCTGCGTCACAGATGACGCACCCCCACGCCTCTGCGTCACAACAAAACCGCAGCTCAGACCCCATAAGTGACACAGATGACGCGGTGACGCAGAAACTCGCACCTCGGACACACGCGGCCCGGACCGCGCCGAATGTCTCGCCCTTGGAGGCCCGCAGTGAGTTCTGTCCTGCCCACCACTCATGTCGCCGTCATGGTCCCCGAGGCCATGGCCGCGCTGAAGCTCAGTCGCTCCAAGATCTACGACCTGCTCCGCTCCGGCGCCCTGCCCAGCTACACCGAGGGCCGCGCACGCCGCATCCCGCTCGACTCCCTGCACACCTACATGCGCAACAAGCTTGAGGAGACTGCCTGATGGCCAAGAGGCGCGCCAACGGCGAAGGCACCATCACAAAGCGCTCGGACGGCCGCTACCAGGCCGCCGCCTACGTCTACCGGCCGGACGGCACCCGCACGCGGAAGTTCGCCTATGGCAAGACACGCGACGAGGTGAGCGACAAGCTCATCGAGATGCAGAGCAAGACCCGTCAGGGCATCCCGGCTGCCACGTCGGCGATGCCCTTCGGGGACTACCTCACGTACTGGCTCGCCACGATCGCCCCGGCACGGCTGAAGCCCGCGACACTCAACAGCTACGAGGGGCTGTCCCGGCTCTACATCCGGCCCGCGCTCGGCAAGAAGAGGCTGAACCGCCTCTCCCCCACCGACGTACGACTCTTCCTCGCCGCGTTCAAGGACGGATGCCTGTGCTGCCTGCGTGGGGTCGACGCGGCCCGGGTCGAGGGGGAGCGAACGTGCTGCGCCGTACGGAAGTGCTGCGAGCGTCGGCCATCGGCCCGGACCGTGCAGTACGTCCACGCGGTACTCCGGTCTGCTCTCCAGCAGGCCGTCCGTGAGGAACTGATCGCCCGAAACGTCGCCAAGATCGTGGAGACCCCTACCGTGCAGCGTGAAGAGGTGCGGCCGCTGGACGCGGGGGAGGCTCGGCTCCTTCTGAGGGCCACCCGGGACCACCGGCTCTACTCGCTGTGGCTCCTACTCATCTCCACGGGGCTTCGGCGTGGGGAGGTTCTCGGCCTCACGTGGTCGGACGTGGACCTGCCGGCAGGACAGCTCCGGGTTCGCCGGAACCTCCAGCGGATCAAGAGAGAACTCCTCTTCGGTACGCCTAAGACCGCCCGGTCCATTCGCACGGTCTCGCTCCCCAAGCGCTGCGTGGACGCGCTCCACGCTCACCGGGCCAAGCAGGAGAAGGAGCGGAAGGTGGCCGGTGCGAAGTGGAGGCCGCTGGACCACCAGCCGACCGGGCTCATCTTCACGACGTCCACGGGGCGGGCCATCGACCCACGCAGCCTGAACCGCATGCTCACGATTCTGTGCACGAAGGCCAAGGTGCGCCGCGTCCGCGTCCACGATCTCCGGCACACGTGCGCGTCGCTTCTGCTCGCTCAGGGGGTGGACGCCCGAGTGATCATGGAGACGCTCGGGCACAGCACAATCACGATGACGCTCGATACCTACGCGCACGTCATGCAGACGACGCTGCGGGCGGCTGCTGATCGGATGGATGACGCGCTCGGGCCTGACGCCAACGGCGAGGTCTTGTAGTCCGACGCCTTGATGACGTCGTCTGCACGGCCGATATAGGCGTTGATGTCACCGGCTGATGTCAAAGGCCCCGCCGGGCGAACCGGCGGGGCCTTTGACCTGTGTGCACTCGGCAGGATTCGAACCTGCAACCTTCTGATCCGTAGTCAGATGCTCTATCCGTTAAGCTACGAGTGCTTGTGCTTCCCGGTTTTTTTCTCCCCGGTCGGCGTTGCGAGAACAACATTACATGACCTGCGCCGGGACGCGAAATCCTTTAGCTCCACCAGCCCTGACCTGCGGAAATACCCTGCGCGACGGTGTCGTACGGGTACCGCCGGGGCCGTTCGGGACGGCGCGGGCGGAGCGTCCGGATCCGGATACGACCGAAGCCCCGTGCCAGTGGCACGGGGCTTCGGTGTTGAAGCGGAGGCGGAGGGATTTGAACCCTCGATGGGCTTTAAGACCCAAACCGCATTAGCAGTGCGGCGCCATAGACCGGACT
Source organism: Streptomyces sp. NBC_00012 (assembly GCF_045040875.1). Lineage (NCBI taxonomy): Bacteria > Bacillati > Actinomycetota > Actinomycetes > Kitasatosporales > Streptomycetaceae > Streptomyces > Streptomyces sp. NBC_00012. The sequence continues at coordinate 4,319,231 of NZ_CP108309.1, forward strand.
AGGCGACGCCTCCAGCACACCCCGCGCGAGCGCGAGTGGTGCGTGCAGATGATGACACAGTTGAGCGGTGCGTCACCAATCGATGCCTACGGTACTAGGCAGTCGGGCGCTAGGGCAAAGCGTCTGCGGTTGCGCAACGCCGTGGCGTGCGGAGCGTTAGTGAAGACGGGGGCACCGTCCTCCCGTCCTTCCGTCCGTTCCACCGGCACTCCCGCCGCAGTGCACGAGCACAGGAGCCCGCAATGTTGCGCCGCCTCGCCCTCACCGCCGTCGTCTCCCTCGCCGTGCTGTCCGCCGTCGCGCCGGCCGCGACCGCGGACAGCGGCACCCTTCCGCTGCCGCTGCCCCTGCCGCTGCCCCTGCCCGTGCTCCAGGGCGAAGCCCCTGCCCGGCTGACGATCACCGTCTCGGGCGCGGGGGGCGCCGCCGACGGGACCTTCGAGCTTCGGTGCGCGCCGGCGGGCGGCAGCCATCCGGTGGCGGAGCAGGCCTGCGGCCGGCTGGACGAGCTGGCGGGCGAGGGCACGGACCCGTTCGCCCCGGTGCCCGAGGACACGCTGTGCACCCAGCAGTACGGAGGCCCGGCCGCCGCCCGGGTCACCGGGACCTGGCAGGGGCGGCCCGTCGACACGGTCTTCAACCCGGCCGACGGCTGCGAGATCTCCCGGTGGAACAACCTGCGGCCGGTGCTCCCGAACCTCCGCTGACCTGCCCTGTCCGGACGGAGTCGTACACCGTATGCACAGAACCTTGGTGAGAGCTCCCCCTCATCCGCAGCCCCACGCCCCTTCGCTGCCTTTAGACTCCTCCAGTGACAGCCCGCGGCCCGAGGGGCAAGATGGGGCCCGCTGTCGGCAAGGTGCGGTAACCAGGGAGGAAGCGTCGTCGTGAGCAGCAGGCCATCCCGAGGCGCTGCTCGCCTCGCAGCCATACTCGATGCACTCCCCGACGGGCTGCTGCTCGTCAACTGCAACGGCACGGTCGTCAACGCCAACACCATCGCGCTGGAAATGTTCGAGACGCCGGGCACCGCGCTCGTCGGGCGCGGGCTCCTGGACCTGCTGCCCGAGTTCGACTCCAAGCTGATCCCGGGGTCGATGCGCCGCGCCGACGCCGCCGACAACCACAGCCGCACGAAGCCGACCCGCATGACCGCCCGGCGGACCGACGGCACCGAGTACCCGGTCGAGGTCACCAGCGCCAGCCTGGAAGACGGCAAGGCCGCGTACAACGACTTCCAGAGCACCTACAGCGGCAGCTACACGGGCGACGAGCTGCTGATGCTCGTCGTACGGGACCTGTCGGGCACCGTGGACACCGAGGCCGAACTGGCCCGTTCGCAGCGGCAGACCGAGATGATCCTGCGGGCCGCGGCCGAGGGCGTCGTCGGCACGGACACCGACGGCCGGGTCGTCCTGGTCAACCCCGCCGCCGCGCAGATCCTCGGCTTCCGCGCCAGCGACCTGGGCGGCCAGGAGCTGCATCCGCTGATCCTGCACTCGCGGGCGGAGGGCGAGCCGTTCCCGTACGAGGAGTCGCCGCTCGCCGACACCCTCAGGTCCGGGCGCAAGCACCGGGTGCGCGGGCAGGTCCTGTGGTCCAAGAGCGGCGCGCAGGTGCCGGTCGACCTGACCACCGCGCCGGTCCGGGACGGTGACCAGCTGGTCGGCGCCGTCATGACGTTCACCGACCGCAGGCCGTACGAGGAACTCGGCGCGCAGCACCGGGCCGAGGTCGCCGAACTGACCGCCGGCCACACCGCCGAGGTCGCCGAGCTGACGGAACGGCACAGCTCGGAGCTGGCCGACCGGACCGAGCGGTACGCGGCCGAACTGGAGGCACAGGCCGACCTGCTGGCGGCGCTGACCGCCCGGCACACCCAGCTCACCGCCGTGCTCGGCGAATCACTGCGGGGCCCGCTGGAGGAGCTGCGCGGCGAACTCTCGACGCTCGCCGCCGACCCGGCGGGGCAGCTGTGGCCCGAGGCCAACCAGATCCTGCACCACCTGGCGGCGGGCTACGCCCGGATGACCACCCTCGTCGACAACGTCCTCGGCTACCAGCTCCTGGACGCCGGCGCCGAGAAGCTGGTCAAGACGAACGTGCTGCTCGACTCGGTCGTGACGGCCGGCATCGACGCGGCCGTCGAGCTGATCGGTCCCGGGCGCGCCCAGTTCGCCGTGCACGCGCCGCCGATCGAGGCCGAGGTGGACGCGGCCCGGCTGGTGACCGCGCTGGCCCATCTGGTCGCGGATGTCGCCGGGGTCGACTCGACCGGCAAGGCCCGGGTGGTGCCGGGCGGCGGGTACGTCGACTCCACGGTCGTCGTCGCGGCGGCGCAGCGCGGCGAGGTCGTACGGATCGAGGTGCGCGGACCGTTCGCCGGGGGAGACCCGGTGCACGAGCCGATCGTGCGCGGGATCGTGCGGGCGCACGGCGGCGTGCTCCAGACGCACGAGGTGCCGGGGATGAGCGGCAGCGCGTATGTGCTCGAAGTGCCGTTGGGCGCCGGTTCGGGGACGGTGACGGAGCCCGTGGCCGAGCCGGAGCCCGAGGCCGGTGCGCGGCCCGCTCCCGGGCCCGAGGCGGCGCAGCAGCCGGGCGGCGGGCGGCGACGCGCGCGGCGGGCGTCCACGGACGCGTTCCTGGAGAGCCCGGTGGGTGGTTCCGGGGCGGGTGCCGGGTCCGACGGTGACACGGCGGCGGCCGAGCCGACGGGGCGGCGCCGGGCGCGTCGTGAGCCCGGTGCGCAGGACGAGCGCGCCGTGCCGGGGGCGCAGGACACGCAGGGCGGCGGCTCGGGGCGCAGGCGGGGGCGGCCGAGTCCGGCCGAGTCCGGGGTCCAGCTGCCCGGGTCGCCCGGGTCTCCGGAGACGCCCGAGCAGGAGCAGGGCGCCGGGCAGGCGTTGGCGCTGCCCGCGGCCTCGTCCCCGTCCGCCGCGTCCGCCCCGTCCGAAGGTTCCGTGGTGACGGCGGCCGAGGGTGCGCAGGGCGGCGGCAGCCGGCCGCAGCTCGGTCAGACCGTGCCGCCGCAGGGCGTGCCCGCCGAGGGGCAGCTGGCGGTGCCGGTGCCCGCGGGCGGGCACCGCGCGCGTCAGGGTGCTGAGCACCAGGGGCAGCTGGCTCTGCCCGCCTCCGCCCCGGATTCTGCCGTCGGCCCCGCTTCGGACGCCGGTTCGCCCACGCCGTCGCAGGCGCCCCGGCCGACCGGGCGGCGGGCCCGGCGGGCGCTGGCGGCCGCCCAGGAACGGACCGCCCAGGCCGAGCCCGCGGGGCCCCGTACCGCGTTCGCGCTGCCGCCGGCGGAGGCCGACCGGTCCCCGGCCCCGGCTGCCGACCCGGACGCCTCGCTGCCGGGGCACCATGACGCCGTCCGCATCGCACCGGGCGACGACCACACCCCGCCGCATCCGGTACCGACCGGCCGGCGCCGGGCCCGTCACTCCGAGGACCCGCAGCAGCCCGAGCAGGCCGAGCAGGCCGACGTTCTGCCCGGCGACGGCACGGAGCCGCCCGCGGACGGACAGACCACGCATGGCACGGGCACCACGTCCGTCGCGGCAGGCTCCGCGGAGGGCCCGGAGGGCCGCTCGCCGGGCATCGCGGCCCTGTCGGACGCGCGCAGGCAGCCGCTGCCCGCGGAGGCTCCGATGCCCGGTGGTTCGTCGGACTCGACGCAGGGGCGCGCGTTCAGCGTGCGGACGCTCGGGCAGGGCGTGCCCTTCGCCCAGCACATCGCACACCAGCAGAACCAGACGCTCGGCGGCGCCGGACGGCGCCGCAAGCTCGCCGCACCGCCGGAGGACGAGCGCACCCCGCAGGCCGCCGCGCCGGCGACGTCCCTGTCCGTCCCCGCACAGGGCTCGGGCCCGGGGCAGGGCTCGCTGCGCCCCGTCCCGGAGGCCGAGGGGCGCGCGTACGCGATAGGCGCCCCCGACGAGGGCGCCGAGGGGCCGGAGCCGCTGGACGGTCCGGGTGGCGCGGTCGAGGTCGCCAACCGCCCGTCGCCGCAGCCGGTCGACGACGAGCTGCCCCCGGAGCCGCTGGACAACCCGCGCCGGCTGCTCGTCTGGCCGGCGCCCGACGTCTCCACCCAGCAGGCGCTGAGCGACCGCGGCTACCGGCCGGTGATCGTGCACTCGCGCGAGGAGGTCGACGCCCAGATCGCGGCGTTCCCCGCCGCGCTCTTCGTCGATCCGCTGACCGGCCCCATCACCCGCAAGGCCCTCCAGTCGCTGCGTCAGGCGGCGGTGGCGGCCGAGGTTCCGGTGCTGGTGACGGCGGGCCTGGGGCAGGCCTCGCGGGAGGCGGCGTACGGCGCCGACCCCGCCGTGCTCCTCAAGGCGCTCGCCCCGCGCGACAGCGAACAGCATCCGCCCCGGGTGCTGTTGATCGAGGAGCACGAGGAGATCGCGCTGGCGCTGACGGAGACCCTGGAACGCCGCGGCATGCAGGTGGCGCGGGCCTCCACCGACAGCGAGGCGGTGTCGCTCGCCACCCGGATGCGGCCCAACCTGGTGGTGATGGACCTGATGCAGGTGCGCCGCCGCCGGGCCGGCATCGTCGACTGGCTGCGCGCGAACGGCCAGTTGAACCGGACCCCGCTGGTCGTCTACACCTCCGCCGACATGACCGGCTCGGAGCTGCCGAAGCTCGGCTCCGGCGAGACCGTGCTCTTCCTGGCCGAACGGTCCACGAGCGAAGAGGTCCAGGCGCGCATCGTCGATCTGCTCGCGAAGATCGGTACGAACTGAAGCACGGCCGAAAAGCGGCACACGGCGAGGGCGGTACGGGAGCGAATCCGTACCGCCCTCGCCGTGTCCACGGCCGGCAGGCTCTCAGAGCTGGGTGATGTCCAGCTCGCCCGCCGCGTACTGCCTGCGGAGCACCTTCTTGTCGAACTTTCCGACGCTGGTCTTCGGCACGGCCGCGATGACCGTCCAGCGCTCCGGCAGCTGCCACTTGGCGATGCCGGACGTGGCGAGGAAGTCCTTCAGCGCCTCGTAGCCGACGCTCGCGCCTTCCTTGAGGACCACGGTCGCCAGCGGGCGCTCGCCCCACTTCTCGTCCGGGACCGCGACGACCGCCGCCTCGGCCACCTCGGGGTGCGCCATCAGTACGTTCTCCAGTTCGACGCTGGAGATCCATTCGCCACCGGACTTGATGACGTCCTTGGCCCGGTCCGTGAGCGTGAGGAAGCCGTCCTCGCTGATCACACCGACGTCACCGGTCTTCAGCCAGCCGTCCTCGCTGAACTTGTCCTCGGGGCGCAGGGGCTCGCTGTCCGCACCTCCGTAGTAGGCCCCGGCGATCCAGGGGCCGCGCACCTCCAGCTCGCCGGCCGACTCGTTGTCCCACGGCAGGTGCTCGCCGCCGGGGCCGACCAGCCGGGCCTCCACACCGGCCGGGAAGCGGCCCTGGGTGACGCGGTAGGGCCATTCCTCCTCATCGGTCAGTCCGGCGGGCGGGTTGGCCATGGTGCCGAGCGGCGAGGTCTCCGTCATGCCCCAGGCATGGCAGAGACGGACGCCGAGCCTGTCGTACGCCTCCATGAGGGAGGGCGGGCAGGCGGCGCCGCCGATGGTGACGCGGGCCATGGAGCTGAGGTCGCGCGGGTTGGCGGTGACCTCGGCGAGCAGTCCCTGCCAGATGGTGGGGACGGCGGCGGCGTGGCTCGGCTTCTCGCGCTCGATCATCTCGGCGAGCGGGGCGGGCTGCAGGAACCGGTCCGGCATGAGCATGTTGACGCCGGACATGAACGTCGAGTGCGGCAGCCCCCAGGCGTTCACATGGAACTGGGGGACGACCACCAGCGTGGTGTCCTTGTCGGTCAGGCCCATCGACTCGGACATGTTGACCTGCATGGAGTGCAGGTATATCGAGCGGTGGGAGTATACGACGCCCTTGGGCTCGCCGGTGGTGCCGGAGGTGTAACACATGGCGGCGGCCTGGCGTTCGTCCAGTTCCGGCCAGTCGAAGTCGGCCGGGCGACCGGCGATCAGCTCCTCGTACTCGTGCACCCGGGGCGCCGCCCCGTCGAGGAGCGAACGGTCGCCCGGACCCGTGACGATCACGTGCTCGACCGACGTCAGCTGGGGGAGGAGGGGTGCGAGCAGCGGCAGCAGGGAGCCGTTGACGATGACGACCTTGTCGTCGGCGTGCCCGACGATCCAGATGAGCTGCTCGGCGGGGAGCCGGAGGTTGAGCGTGTGGAGGACCGCGCCCATCGACGGGATCGCGAGATACGCCTCGACGTGCTCGGCGTTGTTCCACAGGAGGGTGGCCACCCTCTGGTCGCCTTCGACACCGAGCTCGTCGCGCAGCGCGCCGGCGAGCTGCGTCGCCCGTCGGCCGATCTCGGCGAAACTGCGCCGCTGCGGCTCGGGTTCGCCGGTCCAGGTCGTGACCTGTGACTTCCCGTGAATGGTCATCCCATGGTTCAGGATGCGGGCGACAGTCAGCGGTACGTCCTGCATGGTGCTCAGCACGGCGTCCTCCCGGTGGGCGCTACGCGGCAGTAAGGTTGGCCTGATTCTGCCCACATACCGCTCGGTATGTCACTAGCTCCGAGAGTACGAATCGGTGTCGTTCGGCAAAATCAGGCCCGGCCCCCGGTCCCCGGTGCGCCGCCGACCCCCGGAGTCACCGCACCGGGGCCAGCTCCGGGTCCTCCCTGAGCTTGCCGAGCGCCCGCGACACCGCGCTCTTCACCGTGCCGACGGACACCCCGAGCACCTCGGCCGTCTGGGCTTCGCTCAGGTCCTCGTAGTAGCGCAGGACCACCATCGCCCGCTGCCGGTCCGGCAGCTTCAGCACGGCACGCCACATCGCGTCGTGCAGCGTCTGCTGCTCGGCCGGGTCGGGGGCCGGAGCGGCCTCCTGCTCGGGCAGCTCGTCGCAGGCGAACTCGTCGACCTTGCGTTTGCGCCACTGCGAGGTCCGGGTGTTCAGCAGGGCCCGGCGGACATAGCCGTCGAGCGCCCGGTGGTCCTCGATCCGCTCCCAGGCGACGTACGTCTTGGTGAGCGCGGTCTGCAGCAGGTCCTCGGCATCGCTCGGGTTGGCGGTGAGCGAGCGCGCGGCCCGCAGCAGCACGGGCCCTCTCGCCCGGACGAAGGAGGAGAACGATGGGTAGGTGGCGGACTGGGTGTACGGGGCGTACGGGGCGCGCGGCGTGCGCGAGGGGTACGCGGGGCGTGCGCTGCGTACTGCGTGCTGGCCGGACGAGCCGTGCACGGGGGTGTGCGGGGTGTGCGACATGTGCCCCGGGTACGGCGCGTGTCCGGTGGTGGCGGCTCCCCCGGAGCTGCCCGTGCAGACTGGCGTGGTCATGGCTCCACGCTAGAAGCGGGCACCGCACCGGGGGATCGGCCCCAGGTCCCGAAAGCGCGTCCGCCTCAGGGTGTAGGGGTAGGGCCTGCTCCACCTCCTGTAGGTGGAGTCGTCGTCTTCGGGGATCAGGGGCGCGCCCCGACGTTCCGCCCGGGTGCGGGCGCCGCCCCGGGCCGGGCGGGCTCAGGCGTCCGTGCCGAGGATCAGCCCCGAGGTGGGCACGCCGGTGCCTGCCGTGACCAGGGTCCTGGCCGCCCCGGACACCTGGTTCACCGACGAGCCGCGGATCTGCCGGACCGCCTCCGCTATGCCGTTCATGCCGTGCAGATACGCCTCGCCCAGCTGGCCCCCGTGTGTGTTCAGGGGCAGCGCGTCCGCCGCGACGAAGCCGGCCGCCTCGCCCGGGGCGCAGAAGCCGAACTCCTCCAGCTGCATCAGGACGAAGGGGGTGAAGTGGTCGTAGAGGATGCCCACGTCGATGTCGGAGGGGGTCAGGCCGGAGCTGCGCCAGAGCTGCCGGGCGACCACTCCCATCTCCGGCAGGCCGGTCAGGTCGTCGCGATAGAAGCTCGTCATCTGCTCCTGCGCCCGTCCGGCCCCCTGAGCTGCCGCCACGATCACGGCGGGCGGCTGCGGCAGGTCCCGGGCCCGCTCGGCGCTGGTGACGACGATCGCCTGCCCGCCGTCGGTCTCCTGGCAGCAGTCGAGCAGCCTCAGCGGTTCGACGATCCACCGCGACGCCGCGTGGTCGGCCAGGGTGATCGGCTTCCCGTAGAAGTACGCCGCCGGATTCCGGGCGGCATGGCGGCGGTCGGTCACCGCGACATGGCCGAAGACGTCCGGCGTCAGCCCGTAGGCGTGCAGATAGCGCTGGGCGGCCATGGCGACCCAGGAGGCCGGGGTGAGCAGTCCGAAAGGCAGGTTCCAGCCGAGCGCCGTGCCTTCGGCGGTGGGCTCGCGCTGCTGCACGCCGGAGCCGAATCTGCGCCCCGAGCGCTCGTTGAACGCGCGGTAGCAGACCACCACGTCGGCCACCCCGCTCGCCACGGCCATCGCCGCCTGCTGGACGGTGGCGCAGGCCGCCCCGCCGCCGTAGTGGATGCGCGAGAAGAACGACAGCTCACCGATCCCGGCCGCCTGGGCGACGGTGATCTCGGGGCTGGTGTCCATGGTGAAGGTGACCAGTCCGTCCACGTCGGCGGGGGTCAGCCCGGCGTCGTCGAGGGCGGCCCGCACCGCCTCGACGGCCAGCTTCAGTTCGCTGCGCCCGGAGTCCTTGGAGAACTCGGTGGCGCCGATCCCCACGACCGCCGCCCTGCCGCCGAGCGAATCGGCCCTGCGCACGCTCATGCCGCCCCCCGCGGTACGCCGACGGTCACCGTGCCGGTGACATGTCTGCCGAGGCCGTTGGACCCGACGACGGCCACCTCGGCCGTCCCGTCGTCCGCGACGGCGGTCACCGTGCCGGTCAGGACCATGGTGTCCCCGGGGTAGTTGGGCGCGCCCAGCCTGATGGCGACCCGGCGGAGCACGGCCGACGGGCCGAGGCGGTCGGTGACGTACCTGCCGACCAGGCCGTTGGTCGTCAGGATGTTCATGAAGATGTCCGGGGACCCCTTCTCCCTGGCGAGCTCCGCGTCATGGTGCACGTCCTGGTAGTCGCGGGAGGCGATCGCGCCCGCCACGATCAGGGTGCGGGTCACCGCGATCTCCAGCGGCGCCAGCTCGTCACCGGCCTTCACTCCGATCCCTCCTTCACCAGCGAATCACCGAGTTCCTGAAGCACTTCGCCACCGCATCCCAGGTAGGCGTCGAGCTGCCGGCCCCAGAGGAAGTGGCGGTGCACGGGGTGGTCGAGGTCCGCGCCGGTGCCGCCGTGCAGATGCTGCCCGGCGTGCACCACCCGCTTCCCGGCCTCCGAGGCCCACCAGGCGGCGGTCAGCGCCTGCGGTCCGCAGGGCAGGCCCGAGTCGTACCGCCAGGCCGCCTCGTACGCGGTGACCCGGATCGCCTCGGTATCCATATGGGCATCGGCGGCGCGCAGCAGCACCCCCTGCTTGGTGGAGAGTGGGCGCCCGAACTGCTCCCGGGTGTTGACGTGCGCGACGGCGCGGGCGAGCGAACCGGCGCACACCCCGGCCTGCAGCCCGGCGAACGCCGTCCGGGCCGCCGCCAGCACCGCCCCGTACGCCCCGGTGCCGCCGAGCCGCTCCCCGGGTGCCCCGTCCAGGACGAGCCGCGCCGCCGACCACGGCGCCGTGGTCTCCACCGGCTCGGTCAGCACTCCGGGATCACCGGTCCGGACGATCCACAGCCGGTGCTCCCGGTCCGGGACGAGGACGAGGTCGGCGTCCCGCAGCCACGGCACGTACGGCACGCTGCCGCTCAGTCGGCCACCACCGCGGTCGTCATCGGCACCGACACCAGCACCGGTATCGGCACCCGCATCCGCATCCGCACCCGCACCCGCACCGACATCGGCACCGTCCGCCCGTATCCCGCCGCGTGCCGGGAAGGCTCCGGTGGCGACGGCCGTGCCGTCCCTCAGCGGAGGCAGCAGCCGCTCCCGCTGTTCGTCCGTGCCGTGCCGGGCGACGGCCAGCAGCCCGTACGCACAGCTCGCCGCGAACGGCACCTGGGCCGTCGTGCGGCCCTGCTCCTCCAGCAGGAGCACCAGGCCGAGCAGCCCGGTCTCCTCGACGGCCGCGGTCAGCCCGGCCGCGCAGAGCTCCTTCCACAGCTCGGCGTCGGTCGCCGTGCCTGCCACTGCCAGGCGCTCGGGCGTCGACAGATCGCCGAAGATCCGCGCCGCGAGCCCCTGTGCCGCGGACTGCTCCTCGGTGGGTGCGAAATCCATCTCAGCCCTCACCTCCCCGGAAGACCGGAAGCTCCAACTCGGGATCCATGCGCAGGAATTCCAGCCGTACCGGCATTCCCGGCCGCACCTTGTCGTACGGCACGCCGACGACGTTGCTGACCATCCGTACCCCCTCGACCAGCTCGATCAGCGCCACCGCGTACGGGCCGCCCGCCCCGTCGGCGGCGAACGCGGGGAAGGGCGGGTGGTGCATCACCACATGGCTGAAGACGGTGCCCTCGCCGCTCGCCTCGACCGTGTCCCACTCCTGGCAGCCGCACGCGTTGCAGCCGGGCAGCCAGGGGAAGCGCAGCGTGGCGCACTCGCCGCACCGCTGGATCAGCAGCCGGTGCTCGGCGACGCCCTGCCAGAACCCGGCGTTGTCCCGGTTGATCACCGGCCTGGGCCGCCGGCTCTTCCCGCCGCCGCTCGCCGTCCGCTTCGCCTTCGCCGGGGTGTACTTGAGGATCCGGAAGCGGTGCGTCCCGGCGGGTTCGCCATTCGCCCGGACGTCCATGCGCGTGGTGACGAAGTACCCCGTCCCGAGCTTGGTGGTCTTGAGCTCCGAGATTGATTCGATGACCGCGTCGAAGGTGATCCGGTCCCCGGGCCGCAACGGCCGCAGGTACTCCTGCTCGCAGTCGGTCGCGACCACCGAGGTGTATCCCGCGCCGTCGAGCAGGCCGAAGAGCTCGTCGTACGCCGCGGAGCGGTCGGTGTGCCCCGACAGGCCGCCCATCGTCCACGCCTGGAGCATCGTCGGCGGAGCGACCGCGTCCGGCCCCGAGTACGCGGGGTCGGTGTCCCCCATCGCCTCGCACCAGTGCCTGATCATCGGCTCGTTGACCGGGTCCTTGCCGGCACCCGCGGTCGCGGCCGCCCGACCCTCGAACTCCTTGAGCCGCCCGTGGAGCCCGTCCGGCCCCTCGAACTCCTTGAGCCGCCCGCGGAGCCCGTCCGGCCCCTCGGGCACTCCCGTCCCGGCCGTCACCGCCTGCCCCGCTTCATGCCGAGCCGCATCGTCGCGACGATCTCCCGCTGCACCTCGCTCACCCCGCCCCCGAAGGTGTTGATCTGCGCCGCCCGGTTCATCCGCTCCAGCTCCCCGTCCCCGAAGGCGCCGGGCGAACCGCCCCGCACCATGCCCGTCTCCCCGGTGATCTCCTGGCACATCCGGTACACCTCGACGGCGCTCTCGGTCCCCGCGAACTTCACGCCGCTCGCCTCGCCCGGGGCCGGCGAACCCGCGCCGACATCCCCCACCAGACGCCAGTTGAGCAGGCGCGTAGCCGCCAGCCGGGCATACGCCTCGGCCAGCCGGGCGCGCACCCACGGCTCGTCGGCCGGACGCCCGCCCGTCACGGGGTCGCGGTTGCGGGCGTGCGCGAGGGCCGCGTCGTAGAAGTCCTCGGCCTGCATCCCGATCGCGGCGAGGGCCACCCGTTCATGGTTCAGCTGATTGGTGATCAGCCCCCAGCCGCCGTTCTCCGGACCCACCAGGTTGGTGGCCGGCACCCGTATCCCGTCGTAGTAGGTGGCTGTCGTGGTGAGCCCGCCCACGGTCTCGATCGGCGTCCAGGAGAATCCGGCGGAATCGGTCGGTACGAGGATGACCGAGATGCCTTGATGCTTGGGCGCGTCCGGATCCGTACGGCAGGCGAGCCAGATCCAGTCCGCGTTCTGGGCGTTGCTGGTAAAGATCTTCTGCCCGTCGATCACCCAGTGCCCGCCGCCCTCGGCGGCATCCGGGCGGGCGGCGTCGGATCGGGCAGCGTCCGAGCGGGCGCCGTCCCCGCGGTCCCGCACCGCCCTGGTGCGCATGGAGGCGAGGTCCGTACCGGCCTCGGGCTCGCTGTAGCCGATGGCGAAGACGAGGTCGCCGCTGAGGATCCTGGGCAGGAAGTACGCCTTCTGCTCATCGGTTCCGTACTTCATCAGCGTCGGGCCGACGGTGTTGAGGGTGACCATCGAGACCGGCACCCCGGCCCGGTACGCCTCGTCGAAGAAGACGAACTGATCGTCCGCGCCGCGTCCCTGGCCGCCGTACTCGACGGGCCAGCCGAGTCCGAGCATCCCGTCGGCACCGATCCTGCGCAGGATCCGCCGCTGCCCGGCCGGGTCCTCGGCCCCCGGGGCCGTACCCGCGTCCCTCGCGGGCATCACCTCGCTGAAGTACGTGCGGAGTTCGGCGCGCAGCTGTTGCTGGCGTTCCGTCTGGGCGAGGTGCACGGCGGGCTGCCTCCCGGACACGGGGCGTACGGATCAGGATTTCTGACTGTCCGTCAGATCTATGTCCGCTGTCAAGGTCGACGACACCCCCGCGGGGCCCGCCCGCCCCCCGAGACCCACCTCCTCCGGCAACGTGAAACGGTCCGCGCAAGGGCGCCGAAGCACCCTCGCGCGGACCGTGTCGCGTATCCGTCCGGTCCTGGCCCGACCCCCCGACCGGCCATGACCGGCCACGGGTCACCAGAGGTTGGTGAAGTTCACCGCGACGTTGTCGTTGTCCTGGTCGACCACGGTGAACCCGGAGCCGTTCACCTGCGCGGAATTGCTCTGGTTCGACGCCCCGGCGCCGACAGCCTGCTGCTGGGACGTGGACGAGTTGCCGAAGTTGTCGCCGCCGACACCGCTGCCGACGACCGTCGCAACGGCCGCGTTGGATCCGTCGTTCGCGAACGAGCCGCTGTCGGCCTGGGCCACACCGCTGAAGAGCGCGGCGGCAAGGGGCAGGGCGGCAACAACGGCGAGGGCACGAGCGGTACGGATGCTTGCCATGTCAATTCCTCCAGGAACCGGAAGTACGGCTTGTTCCGAGGCAGTTGGCCGACCGCCCCGGTATTGGTCACGACGTCGCGAGACCAGAGTTGCCCACCGGATCCCCCGCGAACCACACACTCGGCCCGATTCCCCCGCAGGCGTGAGGAAGCGCCGATAAACCTTTACGCGCCCCAAAGCCCCGGCTCACCCCCGCCTGCGCCCCACCGTGGAACCGCCGGGGAGCCACCGGGAACCGGCCCGCCCGCCCGGCCACGCCCCCCAAGAGGAGAAGCGTTCCGGCGGCCGGGCCCGCCGGCGCCACACCCTCTTCCCCTTCTCGAACACCTGAACGAAAATAGGGCTATGGCCATCACCGACCGGCAGACCGCCACCCTGGCCCTCGCCCACGCGCTCTCCGCCGCCGAGCGCGGGCTCCCCGTCATCCCGCTGACCGCCCGCAAGCTCCCCGCGCTGCCCTCCCCGCACCGGAACGACGACCGCCGGCTCAGCTGCCGGGGCGCGTGCGGCCTGCCCGGGCACGGTGTCCACGACGCCACCACGGACCCGGCCGCCGTACGGGCCCTCTTCGCCGCCGCTCCCTGGGCCACCGGCTACGGCATCGCCTGCGGCCGGCCCCCGCACCACCTCATCGGCATCGACCTGGACGTCCAGACCCCGGGCGACGACTCCGCCGCATCGCTCCGGCGGCTGGCCCTGCACCACCTGTTCACGATCCCGCCGACCGTCACGGTCCTCACCCCGAGCGGCGGGCGGCACCTCTGGCTGACCGGCCCGCCCGGCATCCCCGTACCGAACTCCGCGAGCCGTCTGGCCCCCGGCATCGACATCCGGGGCACCGGCGGCTATCTGGTGGGCCCCGGCTCGGTCACCCCGCACGGCCGCTACCGGCTGGCCCCGGGCACCGCCGGCCTGCCTCCGGCCCCCTGTCCCCGCGCGCTGCTGCGCCTGCTCATGCCTCCGGCGCGCCGCCGGCCCGGCACCGGGCGGCCGGACCGGGGCCGGGGGCTGGTCCGCTTCGTCCTCGCGGCGCGCGAGGGCCAGCGCAACACACGGCTCTTCTGGGCGGCCTGCCGCGCCTACGAACACGGTTACGGCGACGCCCTGGCGGACGCCCTCACCCACGCCGCCGTCCGCACCGGCCTCACTGAACGCGAGGCCCGCGCCACGATCGAGTCGGCGGCCCGCCTGACCACGACAGCACCGGAAGCGACGGAGAACTGAGGGCTACGGGGATGGCAGGTCCTGCCCGGTGGCTACGGGGATGACAGGTCCCGGCTGAGGGCTGTCCCGTAATCCCTGGCGGGCGTGCGACGACAGCCCTCAGGGCGCGGTGCTGAGCTCCCAGAACCGGAAGACGGTGGACGTGTCCAGGCAGTTCTGCAGACCCCGGACGTTCTCGTTGGCGACCGCGTACTGCTTTCCCTGCCAGAGCGGCAGGAGCGGCAGCTGACGCGCCACTATGTCCTGGAGCTTGATGAACGGCGTCCGGGTGCTGGACCGGTCGGTCATGGATGAGGTCTGCGGGATGATCTGCTTGGTTATGTCGCTGTTCTCGTAATTGTTCGACAGGACGTTTCCGTCACCGAAGAACGGCTGGGTGAAGTTGTCGGGGTCCGGATAGTCAGGAACCCAGCCCTTGACGTAGACGCCGTACTTGCCCCGGGCGATGCCCTTCTCGTACTCGTCGAAGGGGACGGACCTCATGTCGGCGTCGAACAGCCCGCTCTTGTTCAGCTGATCGGCGATGGTCTCGAGTTCGTCGTCGGTGGCGGGGCCGTAGCGGCTCGGCGTGGACCAGAGGGTGATTCGCACCTTGTCGGTGATTCCGGATTCCCTCAGGATGCCCTTGGCCTTCTGCGGCTGCGGGCGGTCGCCGTAGGTGTTGAAGAAGGAGTTGCCGTGCCCGGTGATGCCGACCGGGACGATCGAGTAGAGCGGCGTCGCCGTGGACTGGTAGACCTTGCTGACCAGGGCGTAGCGGTCGACGAGATACGCGATGGCCTTGCGCACGGCGAGCTTTCCGACCACCGGGTCGTTCATGTTGAAGACCATGTGCTGGACCTCCGCGCTGCTGCCCTGGACGACGTCGATGCCGTCCTTCTCGGCGGTGGGCGAGGTGTCCAGGGCGGCGATCGTCTTGGCGGTGAGACCGCGGTACGCGATATCGACGTCGCCCTTCTCCAGGGCGGTCTTGAGCGCCTGCTGATCGCCCTGGAAAAGCTTCATCGTCACGCCGGAGTTCTTCACATCGGCGGTCCCGTGATAGCCCGAATAGACCGAGAATTCGGCTTTCGTCTTGCTTATGGAGTCCAGTTTGTAAGGACCGGAGCCGACCGTTTCGCCGCCCTTGAGCAGACTGTCCTTGGGATACACCCGGCGGTCCACGATGGAGCCGGCACCCGATGCGATCTTGCTCGGGAACGTCGCGTCGGGAACCTTGAGGCGGAATACGACGGTCTTGTCGTCCGGGGTCCTGATCGACGAGATGGTGGAGAGCAGCGGCGCCGGGCCCGCCGGGTCGTTGATCTTGATCGCCCGGTCGAAGGAGTACTTGACGTCCGCCGAGGTGAGGCTGTGGCCGTTGCTGAACTTCAGCCCGTCGCGCAGGGTGCAGGTGTAGGTCCTGCTGCCGTCCGAGAAGCCGCACTCATCGGCGGCCTCCGGCACCGGTATGGAGCCCCCGGGCGGGAAACTCAGCAGCGACTGGAAGACGTTGTTGAACAGCAGCCAGGATCCGGGGTCGTACCCCGCGGCCGGATCGGTCGCCAGGATGCCGTCGGACATGCCGACAACCATCGTGTCCTTGCTCTCGAATGGCCAGATCTGGTCCTCGGAGCCGCAACCCGACAGCAACAGCACCACAGCCACTCCGCCGGAGATCAGGGTGGCCGACCGCCTCGTACGAACCTTCACAGAACGTGCCTCATACTCTCGGCCGGGATGTGGGGCCCCCGGACAACCGGATCAGGTCAGGTACTACTGCGAACGTCGCGACCGTCCAGCACTGTCAGCCCGGCCGTGCGCGGTGGTGCGGACCGAAAGCCTGCCTGGACATGGTGTTCACCAGGGTTCTTCGTGGTGACCGACTGCCGAATGACAGCTGATCAACGACGAAGGGCAGACCATGATCGGTCCCGTGGTGCTTTGACAATCTAGTAGTACGCAGCGCTGTGTGGTGGCACATCTTGCGAGAAGAATCGTCACTCACAGTCGGTACCACGGGCGTAAATGGCTGGTATCCAACCGTGCCGCCCGACCGCTCTCCCCGGACGTCGCGGCTACGTCCCTGATCAGCGAACTCGCCACGGACAAACGCCACTTGACCCACACGGCCGCACGGTCGCGCAATCTCCCGCACTCCGTCCGGAACCGTCCGCCCGGAACGGCGCTCCCCCGCGGCCATACCCGGCAGAACGGCGAACTCCGGGGCACGGCATGGGGAAACTCACAGAAACGCACATGCCGACGCCACTCGACCGGATCGGCAACCGACGGAAGGCGACCGGCGGCTGGCAGCCGGCGACTGGTGACTGGTGACTGGGCGGGCGTAACCCCCTTACCTCGCCCAGCGTTGAGCTTCGCCCCCTCCAAACTCTGCCTGCCTACAGCTGGAAGTACTCCGACATCATGTGGCTGACCCATTCCGGCTGCTCGATGTCCACGGGGCAGAACTCCGCCATCGCCGGCTTCAGGTCGATGACCGGGGTCCCCGAGACCGCGTCGAGGCCCACCACCGTCAACTCGCGCCCGTGGACGGACGCGGCAGACCCGCCTGATACAGCCGGGCGGCAAGGCAGAACCGGCCGGATTCGAACCGGCGTCCTCGCGATTGTGGAGACCGCGCGCGACGACCTCTGCGCTACGGCTCCGCCCCGTCCGCCATCCTAGGGACTCCCGCTGCTGCCGGGGTGCCTGTGCCCCTGCCGTGCCCGATCGGACAGAACTGACAACGGCCCCCGACCGATTCACCTGGTCAGGGGCCGTTCATCTGCGGTGGGTGTGGGATTTGAACCCACGGTGACTCGCGCCACGACGGTTTTCAAGACCGTTCCCTTAGGCCGCTCGGGCAACCCACCCCTGCTCCGCCCACCTGTGACGGAGCGCCTACAGCGTACCGGTAGTCGGCCGTCGTCCGGATGCGCGGGAGGGCCCCGCAGGCGCGAGGCCCTCCCGGAGTCGGGCGCCGTGGCCGATCGGCCGGTCAGCTGTCGCCGTTGCGCTCCCCGAGGGTGACCTCGGCCGTCGCCGTCCGGCCGTCGCGCTTGTAGGTCAGCGTCACCCGGTCGCCGGGCTTGTGGGTCCAGATCTCGCCGATCAGGGTCGGGCCGCTGTCGATCGCGGTGTCGTTGAACTTCGTGATGACATCGCCCGCCTCGAGGCCCGCCCGGTCCGCGGGGCCGTCCTTCGACACGGCCTCCGTACCGCCCGCCCCCTGGTCGGAGATGACCGCGCCGCCGGTCTTCTCGTCCATGGTGACCGTGGCGCCGATCACCGGGTAGACCGGCTTGCCGGTCTTGATCAGCTGCTGGGCGACGTTCGTCGCCTGGTTGATCGGGATCGCGAAGCCGAGGCCGATGGAGCCCGCCTGAGTCTGGCCGACGCTGCTGCCGGTCGACTGGATCGCCGAGTTGATGCCGATGACCGCACCGCGGGCGTCGAGCAGCGGGCCACCGGAGTTGCCCGGGTTGATCGAGGCGTCGGTCTGCAGGGCGCTCATGTACGAGTTGCTGCCGCCGGAGCCGTCACCGGAGGCGACCGGGCGGTTCTTCGCGCTGATGATGCCCGTGGTGACCGTGTTGGACAGGCCGAACGGGGCGCCGATCGCGATCGTGGAGTCGCCGACCGCGACCTGGTCCGAATTGCCGAGGGACAGCGGGGCGAGCCCGGACGGCGGATTCTTCAGCTTCAGCACGGCGACGTCGTAACCCTGCGCCCGGCCGACCACCTCGGCACCGTACTTCTTGCCGTCGGAGAACGTCGCCGTGAGCTGGCCGCTGTCCGCCGCGGAGGCCACCACGTGGTTGTTCGTGAGGATGTGGCCCTCCTTGTCGTACACGAAGCCGGTGCCCGTGCCGCCCTCTCCGTCGCCGCCCTGCGCGTCGATGGTGACCACGCTGGGCAGCGCCTTGGCCGCCACGCCCGCGACCGTGCCGGGATCACGCTTGAGGTCCTGCGGATTGGCCGGGGACGAAACCGTGGTCGAGCCGGAGCCGCCGTTGTGATCGGCCGCCCAGAAGCCGAGGGCGCCGCCGATGCCGCCGGCGATCAGCGCCGCGGCCGCCACCGCCGCCACCAGGCCGCCCATGCCGCGCTTGCGCGGGCCTTCGGAGGCGTACGGCTGGGGCTGTGCGCCCCAGACCGGACCGTCACCGCCGGCACCGTGGGACGCGTACGCGGGCACGGCGGGCGGGGGCGGGGGCGGCCAGTTGGCCTCGGCGGCCGACTGCGGTGCGTGAGGAGTGGCGTGGGGGTAGGGCTGGGGCTGAGGTGTGTGGGGCGCCTGGGGAGGCGCGGTGGGCGGCCCGGCCGCCGGGGCCGGAGTGGGCTCGGACGCCGGGGCAGGGGTGGGCTCGGGCGGGCTCCCGGGCGACCCCTGAGGAGCATCGGCCGGCACTGGAGGTGCGGACGGAACGGACGGAACGGCCTCGGCCGCAGTGCCCTCGTTGCCCTCGTTCTCTGTGCTCACAGCTCTTTACTCCTCGGTTCCACATCAATTTCGGCAAGAGATCCGCTGTGTACGTGTAAGACAACAGCTTTTCCCAAGGCACGTCAGGCCACTGTAAGCAGGACCTGTGCATCCGCACACCAATCTTTACATCGGTCAAAACGGTCCCCGGGTACAAGACGCACCGCAGGGTGCTCCGCAGCCTCGCCCCGGGTTACGCACTTGCGCCGCACGACGTGTGCACAGCGGTCACCCGGCGGTGACACGATGACGCGGTGACCCACGCACGGCAGCAATCCACGCACCACCCCATCCAGGTCATCGCTCACCGGGGCGCGTCCGACGACGCCCCCGAGCACACGCTGGCCGCGTACCGGAAAGCGATCGAGGACGGCGCCGACGCCCTGGAGTGCGACGTACGGCTCACCGCTGACGGCCACCTCGTGTGCGTGCACGACCGCCGGGTGAACCGCACGTCCAACGGCCGCGGCGCCGTCTCCGCCCTGGAGCTCGCCGATCTCGCGGCCCTCGACTTCGGCTCCTGGAAAGACCGCGAGGAGTCGGAGTCCCCGGACTGGGATCCGGTGCCGGGGGAGCTCACCTCCGTACTCACCCTGGAACGCCTGCTCGAACTCGTCGTCGAGACCCGGGCCGCCGGGCGTCCGCTCCAGCTGGCCATCGAGACCAAGCACCCCACCCGCTGGGCGGGCCAGGTCGAGGAGCGGCTGCTCCAGCTGCTGAAGCACTTCGAGCTCGACGCGCCCCCGGCCGACGGCCCGTCGCCGGTGCGCGTCATGAGCTTCTCGGCGCGCTCGCTGCACCGTGTCCAGGCCGCGGCCCCCACGCTGCCCACCGTGTATCTGATGCAGTTCGTCTCGCCACGGCTGCGCGACGGGCGGCTGCCGGCCGGGGCCCGTATCGCCGGCCCGGGGATGCGGATCGTACGCAATCACCCCGGATACATCGACCGGCTGCACCGCGCGGGGCACCGCGTGCACGTCTGGACGGTGAACGAGCCGGCGGACGTCGAACTCTGCGTAGGCCTCGGCATCGAGGCAATCATCACGAACCGTCCTAAACAGGTTCTGTCACAACTGGGACGCTCTTAACATCAGTCACACGGAGTGCACCGGCGCATTCGAACCGTATTCGATCGTTACGAGTGCGTCACCGGCAGTCCATTGGCCGGTTTCCGGTCCAGTCCAGGGGGGCATTCACTCCGTGGCGTGGGGCGAAGGAGGTCTCGGGGGTGGCGTTGGTGGTGGCACAGGAAGTGCCCACGTCGTCAAGCATGGCCGTACCCCATGGCCCTGCGGGCGTGGGCCAGGCGCGGCACCGGATGCGCGAGCAATTGCGCAGCCACGGGGTGTCGGATTCGGTCGTCGACGATGCAGTACTGATTCTTTCCGAACTGCTCAGCAATGCCTGCCGGCACGGCAGGCCACTGGGCCGGCACACGGATGTGGGTGACGGCGACGTCCGCGCCGCGTGGCGCGTCGACAGAACGGGTGGTCTGACCGTCGAAGTGACGGACGGCGGCGGTCCGACCCGCCCGGTCCCAGCCACCCCTTCGGTGACGGCGCGCGGCGGCCGCGGGCTCAACATCATCAGCGCACTGGCCGACGAGTGGGGCGTACGCGACAGCTCGTCCGGTGAAGTGACCGTCTGGGTGCTGGTCAACGAGGGACACGGGCAGCAGTCCGGGGTGCCGGGCGTGGCAGGGCCGAGCATGCCGGGAGCAGGTGTTTCGGGGCTCGACGCGCTGGGTTTCGCGGACGCCTTCGACGACGTGGGCTGACGTTCCGGCACGGACACCGAACACCGGGGCACGCGGGGGCGCGTCGGCACTTGTGTCCCGGACGCGACGGGGGCGGCTAGGCTCGCGGCCCAGACCGCACTGTCGCAATCGGGAGAAAGCCCACCATGGCCAAGAAGCGCCCTCAGACCAAGGCCGGGAAGCAGCAACTCAAGGATGGCGAGATCCCGGTGGTCGGGGCTCGCGAGCCCTGCCCGTGCGGTTCGGGCCGCCGCTACAAGGCATGTCACGGCCGCGCCGCCGCCCAGGCCGTGACCGAGCTCGTCCACCGTCCCTTCGAGGGACTGGCCGGCGAGTGCGACTGGGTCGCCCTGCGCGAACTGGTGCCCGCCGCCACGGTGACGCTGACGCTGAAGGACGGGCTGCCCGAGGGCGTGCCCTCAGTGACGCTCACGACCGTTCTGCCGATGGCCTGGCCGGCGCTCCGCCGCGACGACGGGTCGGTGCTGCTCGCCCTGCAGAACGACACCCCGTCGGGTGACCTCAGCCGCGACCTCGCGGACACCCTGCTGCGGGCGCTGGCCGCCGAGCCCGGTTCGCCCGTGGCGGCGCAGCGCGTGCCGGCCGACGGCCCCCGGCTGCAGGACGTGCTCGACCCGGATGCGGCGGTCGAGCCGACCGTCCACTCCGGCTTCGAGTTCTGGGTTCCGGACGCGGACAACGCCACGCCCGAGGTGTCCGCCTCCCTGGAGCGCGCGAACGAGGCGGCGATCCCGACGACCCGGCTCGCCGGTGTGGACGCCGCCTACTGGTGCGAGACCCCGGAGAAGAACCACCTTCGCTGGGTCATGCCGCACGCCGAGGAGCGGCTGCTCGACGCGCTCGCCCGGCTGCACGCCGCCGGCACCTCCTCGCTGGGCGAGGGCACCAGGCTGGTCGGCTCCTTCCGAGCGCACGGGCTGATGGTCCCGGTCTGGGACCTGCCGAGCGCGATGGGGGCCGAGGAGTGCGAGAAGCCCGCGGCGGAGTTCGCGGAGCGACTGACCGAGGTGCTCGCTTCGGACGCACCGCTCACCGCGGAGGAGCGGCGGGCCCGCGGCGGGCTCACCAACCGCCAGGTGACCCTCAGCTGACGGTGACGAGCCCCGGGCCCGGCGGGCCCAATAGGTGACTCGCGTCACAACTCCCCGTACTCGCAGGTAAATCCCTGTCCGAATACGCGAGATCGAATTTGCGAACGGCAGATCTCTTGTTACCGTTCTAGAAGCCCGGTCGCTGGTGCATCCCCCGTCGCCAGCGATCGGGCATCCTCATTTCCGGATACGGCGCACAGCGCGCAACGCGGCGCACGAGCCCGCGCACAAGCCCTCGTCGATACGCCCCGGCTCACCGGACACGACGGCTCGCGCCCCCGTACCCACGACCACCTGATGCCGCCCCGCGCTCTCACCTCACCCGCCCCGCCCCACGCCCTCGCCTTGCCCGCGACGGCCGGAAGCGCTTACCAGACGGCGGCACGGGAGGACTCGACCCCCGCCAGGACCGATCGGTCTCGGACAGATACCGGTCCCGGGCACCGGACGCCCGGGACCGGATCCCCGGCGTCGGACGATCTTCGCGAATACCGCCGACGCCTCCGCCGCACACCAGAAATACTCGAATGAATATTCGATAAATCCAGTCCGAAGCGTTCCGGAAAGGTCATCAGAAAGCCTTCCGCCGCCGCACTTTGCAGTACGGGGAAGCGGAAGGCTTTGCATTTGCGGGGGCATGAACCGAGATCGGATCCAGAGCAGTAACCGAGGTCATATCCGGGGTCGCACCGAGGACACATCCGCGACCGCATCCGGGGTCGTACGCGATGCCGCATCCGGGGTCGTATCCGACACCCCGTCCAGGGATGTATGCGGCATCGGGAAACCGATCACCCGGATAGTGACGAGCCTCACCCGTCGGCTTCACATGAGTATCTGACGGTCCGCCGGATATCCCGGCGAAATACCGGGCCGACGCGACTCACCCCGGCCCTCCGCCGGCACGACTCAGCCAGGTCCTCCGCCGGTACGCGAGACTCCGGCACCGGTCAGTACGCGAGCCGGCTGCCACCGTCCGGTGCGCCGCTGCTCGCCTCGACCAGCGCGTCCAGCACCGTCCCCACATCCGGCAGCCACGGCGCGTCCGGTGCCGGGGCCCGCTCCCAGCGCACCTGCCCCGCCCCCACCTCGGACGGCGGGAGGACGAGATAGCCGCCCTCGCCGTGGAAACGCAGTGAACTGGGCACCCAGTCCTGGGCGTGCAACAGCTCACCGAGCCGTTCGAGGCTGTACGGGGCGACCAGCAACGACCACCGGGTCGGCGTCGCCACCACGGGGCCGAGCCGCACGCGCATCCGGTCCAGCTCCACCAGCGCGCGGGCGGCGGCCACGGCCGGCAGGCTCAGCGCGCACGGGGCGCGCCCGCCGGTGGCCAGGAGGATCGGGGCGGTGGGCCGGTTGGTCCACCACCAGCGCACCATGCGCTCGTCGGTGGTCGCCGCGAGGAGACCGGGGTCGAAGGGGTGCGCGCCGGGCACGGCGCACTCGGGATCGGGACAGGCACAGCCGCGGCCACGGTCACCGCGGGCACCGGCTGCCTCCAGCCTCACTCCGGGCAGCACGGGCCAC
Organism: Streptomyces sp. NBC_00012; assembly: GCF_045040875.1. Taxonomy (NCBI): domain Bacteria; kingdom Bacillati; phylum Actinomycetota; class Actinomycetes; order Kitasatosporales; family Streptomycetaceae; genus Streptomyces; species Streptomyces sp. NBC_00012. Next base: position 4,342,285 of record NZ_CP108309.1, read on the forward strand.
TGCCATGCGGTGGCACAGGTCAGGGCCGCGTCGAGCTGGGCGGGCCTTCCTCTGCGCCGGAGCCGGAGCCTGCGTCGCCTTCCGAGGATCTCGCGCATGAGCGCTCGTTCCTTTCCGTTGAACGCCGAGGGTCCACATCGCACCACGTGCGAGTTTCCGTACGTGTACATCACTTCACTGTGCGTACATGCTCTTCGAATCTGCGGTACGGGTGGGTCGTCGGTACCGAGCATGGGCCGAGCCGAGTCGAGCAGGTGCGAGACGGGTCCGGACGGACAGGTCCGGACAAGCACGGCGAGGAGCAGCGCGCATGTCACGCCTGCCGTACCAAGGTGCAAACCCCGCCACTCGGGGGTGGGGGCGTGGCCGTCACTGGAGAGGACGTCCGGGCCCACTGCCGGGTTCCGGGGCGATCAGAACTGCCCCTGGCCTTCATCGATTACGTACCCAGCATGCCCGAAATGACGCTCCTCCGGGACTTCACCCCGAGAACACCCCCTGTTCGAGCACACCCAGTCGACCGCAAATGCTTGCCTCGGGGTGCATTTTTTGGCCAACTTAGCAGCCGCCCGGACACCACATTTCCCGTGGTGACAATGCTGGACATCGCCTCACTTGTGCGTGTACATGTGGTGCTACGTGTACATGCGGATGCACTTATAGCGGCGCAGAATGACATGGGGGTTTGCGATGCTATTCGACAGAACGCACTGGTCGGAAAGCCGGAAGCCATGAGCGCCCCACACCTGCCGAAAGTGGCTGGAATCGATCCCACAGTTCCGGTTTCAGCTCACACTGCCGGGTCTCTGTCCGAAGTGCCCTCTGCCCCCGGAGCCTTCATCCAGGACCGGCTCGCCGGCTGGATCTCCGACCTCACCACGTTGCACGAACTCACCGAGCGGCTGGCCAGAACGAGCACGCTCGACGACGCGCTCCACGAACTCCTGGACGCCGGAGCAGCCCTGGTCGGCGCCCGCCGCGGCCTGGTCGTCTTCGAACCGTCCGACCGCCGCGGCCCCGTGAGCACCATCGGCCTCGGGCTGGCCCACGCCGAGCTCGGGCAGATCGAGACCGTGCCGCGCACCGCCACCTCCTACGGCCGGATCCTGGAAGGGCTCCCGGACACCGAAGGAGCGCTCACCACCCCCGACCTGCTGGGCGACCCCGGCCTGGACCCCCGCCGCCGCGAAGTCGCCGCCCGGCTCGGATACGCCGCCAGCTACGCCGTACCGATCACCGCCGAAGCGACCGGCAGGCTCGGTGCCGCGGTCTGGCTGTACGACGAACCCGCCGAGCCGCTGGAGCGCCAGCGCCATCTCGTCGGCCTCTACGCCGGATACGCCGGTGAGCACCTGGCCAGGCTGCTGGAGCTGGAGCGGGCCAGGGCCGATGTCGCGACCGTCGCGGAGGAGCTGCTGCCCAGCCGGCTGCCCCGGGTCCCCGGCGTACAGCTGGCCGCCCGCCACCGCAGGACGGCGCAGGGCGGCGACTGGTACGACGCGCTCGCCCTGCCGGAGGGTGCGCTCGGTCTCGCCGTGGGCTCGGTGAACGGCTCCGGGCCGAGCGCGCTGGCCGCCACGGGACGGCTGCGGGCCGGTCTGCGGGCGTACGCGGTGATGGAGGGCGAGGATCCGGTCGCCGTGCTCTCGGACCTGGAGCTGCTGCTGCGGCTCACCGAACCGGCCCGTACGGCGACCGCGCTGTTCGCCTACTGCGAACCGGCCGAGCGGAAGATCCTGCTGGCCGGCGCGGGCCACACCCCGCCGCTCGTGATCGGCGACCGGCGCACCGAATTCGTCGAGACCTCGGTCTCCGCGCCGCTGGGCATGCTCGCCTGCTGGGAGGCGCCCAGCGTGGAGATCACCCCGGCGCCCGGCGAGACCGTACTGCTCTACACCGACGGGCTGCTGCGCCGCACCGGCGGCTCGACGGACCGGGCGTTCGCCCGGCTCCACTCGGCGGCCGCGTCCGTGCCGAAGGCGATGCGCCACGACGCCGGAGCCGTCGCCGACCATGTGCTGCGCACCGTGCTGCCGGACGGGCCCGACCGGAGCGGCAGTGCTCCCGACCGGGGTGACAGCGCCGAGGACGTGGTCGTGCTGGCCGCGCGTTTCGACTGAGCGTCGCCGAGCCCCGCTGGGCCCCGCGGCATTCCCCCGCGCCGTCCGCGTGCCCCGGTCCGGCCGTGTAACAGGCCTTCCGGCCCTGTGCCCCCTTCCGTACGCCCGTACGATGGTCGGGGTCCAGTGTCGTATCAAGGAGAGACAAATCGTGGCTGAGGAGCTCACCCCGGAGAACCCGGAGACCGAGGAAGAAGAGACGGTCAAGCAGCGGAAGAACAGCCTGTACCCGGGCGTCTCCGATGAACTCGCCGCGAACATGAAGTCCGGTTGGGCCGATACCGAACTGCACGGCCTCGAACCGATCGCCCAGGCCGCCCACACGGCCGCCCGCCGCGCCGCGCTCTCCGCGCGTTTCCCCGGCGAGCGACTGGTCGTCCCCGCGGGCAGCCTGAAGACCCGCTCCAATGACACCGAGTACGCCTTCCGTGCCTCCACCGAGTACACGTACCTCACCGGCGACCAGACCCAGGACGGCGTCCTCGTCCTGGAGCCGACCGAGGACGGTCACGAGGCGACCATCCACCTGCTGCCGCGCTCCGACCGCGAGAACGGCGAGTTCTGGCTCGACGGCCAGGGCGAGCTGTGGGTCGGCCGGCGCCACTCCCTCGCCGAGGCCGAGCAGCTGCTGGGCATCCCGGCGAAGGACGTGCGCGAACTCCCCGCCGCACTGACCGAGGCCACCGGCCCGGTCCGCAACGTCCGAGGCCACGACGCCGGCATCGAGGCCGCACTGACCGACAAGGTCACCGCGGAGCGCGACGAGGAACTGCGCGTCTTCCTGTCCGAGGCCCGGCTGGTCAAGGACGCCTTCGAGATCGCCGAGCTGGAGAAGGCCTGCGACGCCACCGCGCGCGGCTTCGAGGACGTCGTCAAGGTCCTCGACAAGGCCGAGGCGACGAGCGAGCGCTACATCGAGGGCACCTTCTTCCTGCGTGCCCGCATCGAGGGCAACGACATCGGCTACGGCTCGATCTGCGCGGCCGGCCCGCACGCCACCACCCTGCACTGGGTGCGCAACGACGGACCGGTGCGCTCCGGCGAGCTGCTGCTGCTCGACGCCGGCGTGGAGACCAACGACCTCTACACCGCCGATGTGACCCGCACCCTTCCGATCAACGGCACGTTCACGCCGTTGCAGCGGAAGATCTACGACGCCGTGTACGAGGCGCAGGAGGCGGGCATCGCCGCCGTCAAGCCCGGTGCCGTCTTCCGCGACTTCCACGACGCCGCGCAGCGGGTGCTCGCCGAGAAGCTCGTCGAGTGGGGCCTGCTGGGCGACCTGTCCGTGGACAAGGTCCTGGAGCTGGGGCTCCAGCGCCGCTGGACGCTGCACGGCACCGGTCACATGCTCGGCATGGACGTCCACGACTGCGCCGCCGCGCGCACCGAGGCGTACGTCGACGGGACGCTGGAGCCCGGCGTCTGCCTCACGGTCGAGCCCGGTCTGTACTTCCAGACCGACGACCTGACCGTGCCGGAGGAGTACCGCGGCATCGGCGTCCGGATCGAGGACGACATCCTCGTCACCGAGGACGGCAACCGGAACCTCTCCGACAAGCTGCCGCGCCGGTCCGACGAGGTCGAGGCGTGGATGGCCCGGCTCAAGGGCTGATCCGGAACATCCGTGGGGGGCCGGAGGCGGACCCCCACCACGCGTCGAAGGACGCTCCGCTCAGGACACCATGAGCAGAGCGTCCTTCCGCCATTTCAGGACCTTGTCGAAGCTGACGACGGCACCGCGGCCGGGGCGGTTGCCGAAGTGCACGTGGTCGGCGAGCTGCTCGATCAGACACAGCCCCCGCCCGTCCTCGGCGCTGAGCGGCGGGTACTGCCGGGGTTCGTGCTGCTGGTCCTCGTGCTGCTGCCAGGCTTCGGGCTGCCCGATTCCGTGCTGCTCCGTTCCCTGCTGCCCGGTCCCGTGCTGCTCCGTTCCGTGCTGCTCCGCGGAGGCGCGGAGGGTGCGCCGGGCGGGGAAGCCGGGCCCCGAATCGGCGACCTCGATACGGCACTTCTCGCCGTCCAGATACGCGGTGACCTGGTACTGCGCCGAGGCGGCGCCAGGCAGCTCGTCCCACACGTCCCACGGATCCCGGGTGCCGAACTGGTCACCCTGGCCCTCCCGGTCCTCATGGACGCCGCGGTCACCGCCGTGCTCGACGGCGTTCGCACAGGCCTCGCTGAGCGCGAGCGACAGGTCGAAGGAGATGTCCGGGTCCACGCCCGCGGTCTCCATGGTGCCCAGCAGGAAGCGGCGGGCGAGTGGAACGCTCGCAGCCTCACGCCGCAAATGGAGGGACCACCAGATGCTCATGCTCCAGCCTCCTGGCTGCGGCTCGACATACCGATACCTATTGCCGCGCGGCACCGTTCGTAAGCGCAGACCGGATGTGAGACCGCTCATTCGGCGGATACCAGCTCCAGGTGCGCCCGTGTATGCCCGACGTACACCCGCGCGAGCCCCGGCACGTTCAGACCGGCGTGTTCCGGGCGGCACGTTCCGGGCCCCGGGCTCCGGTCGGCATGTTCCGGTCGGCATGTCGCCGGTCGGCCACCTTCCGCCGGTGCGTATCCGACCAGCTCGTTCCAATCGGACGGAAGGCGACCTTCCGGACCTGCCGTACGGAACCCGGGGGCCCGGTGCGATGATGGCCCGGCCATGTCTATGCCGGTCGCACGCGCCGGAGCCGGTCTGCGGCTCCTGAGGACCGCGGTGTTCGCCGCGGTCTGCGTCGCGCTGTCCGCGGCAGGTCACGCCCTGGCCTCCTGCGCGCCCGTCCCCTGGTGGACCCTGGTCGCCGGATTCCTGGGTATGTCCGCGGTGGTGGCACCGTTCGCCGGACGCGAGCGTTCACTGCCGTCCATCACCGCCGCGCTGGCGGGCGGACAGATCGCCCTGCACGCCCTGTTCGGCATGGGCACGCACGGCACTCCGGCGAACACCGCGGCGGGCGACGACTCGTTGATCCGGTTCGCGGCAAGTCTCGTGTGCGGAGCCGGTCCGGCGCAGCTGAGCGCCGCCGAGGCCCACCGCATCGTCACCACCGCGGGCATCGATCCGGCGGCGGTGGCGGGCGGCGGCCACCAGCACCTGGCCACCGCGTCCGGTACGGATCCGGCCGCGCTCGCCGCGCTGCTGCCCGACCTGCCCATGGTGCTCGGCCATCTGCTGGCCGCGGTGGCCACCGGCTGGCTGCTGCGCCGCGGCGAGATCGCCCTCTTCCGGCTGGTCCGGCTGTCCGCGCACGGCGCCCAGCAGATCGCGGCCGGGGCCCGGCTGCGGGCGCTGCGCGCCGCGCTCGCCCTGGTCAACGCCCTGCGCGCTGGACTTCCCAGCGGCCCGACAACCGGGCCCCGCACCGCCCGTACGGCGGTCGACGCCCCGGCCCCCGCCACCGGGGACCCGTTGCAGCACCTGGTGATCAGGCGCGGTCCGCCACTCACGTACGCACTCGCAGCCTGACGCGACACCTCCACCCGGCGCACGGACCGCTCCGTTCCGTACCCGGCCGGCGCATGCACGCCGTTCGAGGGGAGAGGTGTCGTGATGCCGGCGCGCACCCGCGCGCCGCACCACCTTCCTTCGTGCTTCCGTGGAGTGATACCTGCCATGAACGTTTCCCGCATCGCCCTCGCCGGCGGCGTCGCCGCGTCCACCGTCCTGCTCCTCGCCGGGACCGCCTCCGCGCACGTCAGCGTGCAGCCGCAGGGCGAGGCCGCCAAGGGCGGTTACGCCACCGTCAACTTCAAGGTCCCCAACGAGCGCGACGACGCCTCGACGTCCAAGGTCGAGGTCAACTTCCCGACCGACCACCCGCTGGCCTCCGTCATGCCGCAGGCCGTGCCCGGCTGGGACATCGAGGTCACCAGGAGCAAGCTGGCCAAGCCGATGGAGATGCACGGCCAGAAGATCAACGAGGCCGTCTCCAAGGTCACCTGGACCGCCACGGGCGACAAGGACGAGCGCGGCATCCGCCCCGGTGACTTCCAGCAGTTCCCGCTCTCCATCGGCCAGCTCCCCGAGGACACCGACCAATTGGTGTTCAAAGCCATCCAGACGTACGACAACAAGGAAGTCGTCCGCTGGATCGAGGAGCAGAAGAAGGGCGCCGAGGAGCCCGAGAGCCCGGCGCCGGTCCTCGCCCTGACCGCACCGGCCACCGGTGAGCACGGCGCGGCCGCCGACGCCAAGAGCGCCGACGCCGGTGCTCAGGACGCGGACAAGAAGACCACGGCCGCTTCGGACGCGTCGGCCAGCGACACCACGGCCCGGGTCCTCGGCATCGTCGGCATCGTCATCGGCGTGGCCGGAGTGGCCTTCGGAGTCCTCGCCGGCCGCCGCCGCACCGCCTGATCCACATCGCCACCTGTCCCACCGACCACCAGGAATCAGAGCTCCATGTACAAGAAAACGGTGTTGGCCGCGGCGTTCGCCGCCGCGGCCGCGCTCACCCTGTCCGCCTGCGGCAGCAGCGAGGACAGCGCCAAGAAGCCCATCGCCGACGTGTCGGTCCAGGCGAAGACCAAGGCCGCGACGGCCCTGGACCAGCCGTTCACCAAGCCGAATCTGGTGCTCACCGACACCCACGGCAAGAAGTACGACCTGCGCGAGCAGACCAAGGGCAAGCCGACGCTGATCTACTTCGGCTACACCAACTGCCCCGATGTCTGCCCGCTCATCATGAGCAACATCGCCATCGCCAAGAAGGCGCTGCCCAAGGCCGACCAGGACAAGCTCCAGGTCATCTTCGTGACCACCGACCCCGAGCGGGACACCCCGTCCTCGCTGGGCAGCTGGCTCAAGTCGCAGGACCCCTCCTTCATCGGCCTCACCGGCGACTTCCCGACCATCCAGGCGGGCGCACGCCAGATCGGCATCGGCATAGACGCGCCGAAGAAGGAGAAGGACGGCACGGTCGTCTCGATGCACGGCTCCCAGGTCATCGCGTTCTCCCCGAAGACCGACAAGGGCTACCTCGTCTACAGCGAGGACACCTCGCCCGACGACTACACCAAGGACCTCCCCGAGATCATCAAGGGAGAGACTCCGTGAACCGCCGCACCACCCTCGCCGGCGTCATCGCCCTCACCACGGGGCTGGCGCTGGCGGGTTGCTCGTCCTCAAACGACAAGCCCGAGCTGAAGGTGACCGGCGCGTTCATGCCGCAGCCCGTCAGCGACATGGCGGCCGGCTTCCTCGTCGTGAAGAACAGCGGCGGCACGTCCGACCGGCTCACCTCCGTCACCAGCCCCATCTCCGACAACGTCACGATCCACGAGACGAAGAACCAGACGATGCGCATGGTGACGTCCTTCGACGTACCCGCCGGCGGCGAGCTGGATCTGGAGCGCGGCGGGAACCACATCATGTTCATGAAGCTCAAGCAGCAGCCCAAGCAGGGCGACAAGGTGTCCCTGGTACTGCACTTCGAGAAGGCCGACCCGGTCAAGGTCACCGTTCCCGTGATGGAGACGACCTACAACCCGAAGAAGAAGTGAGGGTCTGACTCGTCATGACAGCCACCGCCCCGCACTTCGGACCGACCCCGTCGGCCTCCGCGATACGCCGTCCACTCGCCGCGGCAGCACTCCTCGTCGGCATGGTGTTCGGCCTGTTGCTGGGAGGCGCGGGCCCGGCGTCCGCGCATGCCGCACTGACCGGGAGCGATCCGCAGGACGGGGCGGTGGTCGCCACCGCTCCCAAGGAGGTCACGCTCACCTTCTCCGAGCAGGTCGCCCTCGGCGACGACTCCGTCCGGATCCTGGACCCCGACGGCAAACGCGCCGACACCGGCGCCGCACCACGTGATCTGCAGAGCGGCTCCACCGTAAGGTACGGCGTCTCGCTGCACACCGGGCTGCCCGACGGCACGTACACCGTCGCCTGGCAGGCCGTGTCCGCGGACAGCCATCCCGTGTCCGGCGCATTCACCTTCTCCGTCGGAGCCCCCTCGAAGACCGCCGTGGCACTCCCGACGGAGAAAGCCGGGGGCGGCCTCGTCGGCACCCTCTACGGCATCGCGCGCTACGCCGCGTACGCAGGCTTCATCCTGCTGGCCGGCGGCTCCGCCTTCGTGCTGGCCTGCTGGCAGCGCGGTGCGGGAGCCCGGCCGTTGCAGCGCCTGGTCGTGCGCGGCTGGATGACCCTCACCGTCGCCACCCTGGCCATGCTGCTCCTGCGCAACCCGTACACCGGGTCCGGGAAGCTCGCGGACGCCTTCGACCTCGACGGCCTGCAGGCCGTGCTCGACACCAAGCCCGGCGCCGCACTCGTCTCCCGGCTGCTGCTGCTCGGCGCCTCCGCGCTCTTCATCGCCGTGCTCTTCGGGACCTACCCCAGGCGCGAGGACGAGCGCGAGAAGCGGGACCTCACCTTCGGGCTGGCCATCGGCGGCACGGTGATCGCCGCCGGGATCGCCGGTACGTGGGCGCTCGCCGAGCACGCGTCGACCGGGATCCAGCCCGGCATCGCCATGCCGGTCGACGTGCTCCACCTGCTGGCCGTCGCCGCCTGGCTCGGCGGTCTCACGGCCCTGCTGGTCGCGCTCTACCGGACCCCCGACATCGATGCGGCGGCCGTACGGCGCTTCTCCGGCATCGCGTTCGGCAGCGTCGTCGTGCTCGCCGCGACCGGGGTCTACCAGTCCTGGCGCCAGGTCGGTACCTGGTCCGCGCTCACCGGCACCGGATACGGGCAGCTGCTGCTCGTGAAGGTGGGGCTCGTCGCCCTCCTGGTCGGGATCGCCTGGATCTCGCGGCGGTGGACGGCACGCCTGGTCACGGGCGGGGGCGGCGCGGAGTCGGAGGGCGGAACGCCCGCTTCGGCGGAGGTCCTCGGAAGCGCCGGGGCCGGGGACGGAACGCCCCCTTCGGCGCAGGCGCCCGAGAGCGCCGGGGCCCCGGACGCTTCCGGGTCCACGGCCGAGGACCCGGCACGGGCGGCTCAGCTCGCCCGGCAGCAGGCCGCCGTGGCCACCGCCGAGAAGAAGCGGATCCGCGACGCCGACCCCGACCGGTCCGGGCTGCGCCGATCGGTGCTGGCCGAAGTGGGGGTCGCCGTGGCGCTGCTGGCGGTGACGACCGTGCTGACCTCGACCGAGCCGGCGCGTACCGAGGAAGAGGCGGCCCGCGCATCGACGGTGGCGGCCCCGGCGGCGAGCCCGGTCGAGATGAAGCTGCCCTTCGACACGGGCGGCACGAACGGCAAGGGAACGGTGCGGATGGAGATCACCCCGGCCCGTACCGGCGCCAATGAGCTCCACCTCTGGGTCGACGGCAGCGACGGAAAGCCCATGGACGTCCCCGAGGTGAAGGTCGCCTTCACCCTGAAGTCCAAGGACATCGGCCCGCTCCCCGTCGTCCCCGCCCGGCTGGCCGAGGGCCACTGGACCGCCGACGGCGTCCAGATCCCGATGGCGGGCAATTGGAAGGTCGCTGTGACCGTGCGTACGTCGGACATCGATCAGACGACCATCGACAAGAACATGAAGATCGGTTGAGTCGGTTGAGCAGGATCGTGAGTGCAGACAACAGTAAGAAAGCATCCGGCAACGGGGACGACGGTGCCCGCGACGGTGGTGGCATCTCCCGGCGTCGGCTGATCGGCAGCGCGGGCGCGGCCGGTGCGGCCGGGCTGGTGCTGGGCGCGGCGGGCGGTGCCACCGGCTATGCCGCGACCCGTCCCGACGCACCCACCGCACTGACCGCGGTCGGCTCCACCCAGGTGATGTTTCACGGGAAACATCAACCGGGGATCACCACTCCGCTTCAGGCGTGCGGCCATCTCGTCGCCTTCGACCTGGTGCCCGGCGCCGGACGGAAGGAGGCCGCCGCCCTGATGCGCCGGTGGTCGGCCGCGGCCGGGCGTCTGATGGCCGGTGAGCCCGCCGGGAGCGGCGCCGCGGACGGCCCGGGCCACGACACCGGGATCGCGCTGGACGCCGGACCGTCCTCGCTGACCGTCACCTTCGGCTTCGGCCGGACCTTCTTCGAACGCACGGGCCTGACCGCCCGCCGCCCACCGGGGCTCGACCCGCTGCCGCCCTTCTCCTCCGACCACATCGACACCGCGCGCTCCAACGGTGACCTCTGGGTCCAGATCGGCGCGGACGACGCACTGGTCGCCTTCCACGCGCTGCGGGCCGTACAGAAGGAGGCCGCCCCGGCCGCCAGGGTCCGCTGGCAGATGAACGGCTTCAACCGCGCCCCCGGCGCCACGGCCAGGCCGATGACCGCCCGCAATCTGATGGGCCAGGTCGACGGCACCAACAACCCGGAACCGGCCGACAGCGACTTCGACCGCCGCATCTTCGTCCCGGCCGCCCCGGGCGGGACCGAGGCGGCGTACGACTGGCTCGCGGGCGGCTCGTACGCGGTCGTGCGCCGGATCAGGATGCTGCTCGACGACTGGGAGAAACTCCCGGTGGAACGGCAGGAGCAGGTCATAGGGCGCCGGAAGAAGGACGGCGCCCCGCTGAGCGGCGGCACCGGGACCACCGCGATGGACCTCGACAGGGCGGGCCCCGACGGCAAGCTCCTGATCCCGGAGAACGCCCACGCCCGGATCTCCACCCCCGAGAAGAACAGCGGTGCGGCCATGCTGCGGCGCCCCTTCTCGTACCACGACGGCATCTCGGCGGACGGCACTCCGGACGCCGGTCTGCTGTTCATCTGCTGGCAGTCGGATCCGCTGCGCGGGTTCGTTCCGGTGCAGCGGAAGCTGGACCGGGGTGATGCCCTGTCGCCGTTCATCCGGCACGAGGCGAGTGGCCTGTTCGCGGTGCCGGGCGGTGCGGCGGAGGGTGAATACGTGGGGCAGCGACTGCTGGAGTCCTGAGCCACCGGGGCGCATTAGGGTGACGGTATGTCCGCCACGCGCTACGCATATCTCGGCCCCGAAGGCACCTTCACCGAGGTTGCCCTCCGCACGCTCCCGGAAGCCGCCACCCGCGAACTCGTCCCGATGGTCTCCGTACCGGCGGCACTGGACGCGGTACGCAGCGGAGCCGCCGCGGCGGCGCTCGTACCGATCGAGAACTCCGTCGAGGGCGGCATCACCGCGACGCTCGACGAGCTGACCACCGGCGAACCGCTGATGATCTACCGCGAGGTGCTGCTCTCCATCACCTTCGCCCTGCTGGTGCGGCCGGGTACCAAGCTGTCCGACATCAAGTCGGTCACCGCGCACCCGGCCGCCCAGCCGCAGGTGCGCAACTGGATGGCCGCCCACCTCCCGGACGCCGTGTGGGAGTCGGCGGCGTCCAACGCGGACGGCGCCCGGCTGGTCCAGGAGGGCCGGTACGACGCCGCCTTCGCCGGTGAGTTCGCGGCGGCGACCTACGGTCTGGAACCGCTGGTGACCGAGATCCACGACGCGGAGAACGCGCAGACCCGCTTCGTCCTGGTGGGCCGCCCGGCCCGGCCGGCGGCGCCGACGGGCGCGGACAAGACGTCGGTGGTCATCTGGCTGGGCGAGGACCATCCCGGTGCGCTGCTCGAACTGCTCCAGGAGTTCGCGGTGCGCGGGGTGAACCTGATGCTGATCCAGTCGCGGCCGACGGGGGCGGGCATCGGGAACTACTGCTTCGCGGTGGACGCCGAAGGGCACATCGCGGACCGTCGGGTCGGCGAGGCGCTGATGGGGCTCAAGCGGATCTGCCCGAAGGTGCGGTTCCTGGGCTCGTACCCGCGGGCCGGTGTGGCGGTGCAGGACGTGCGGCCGCTGCGGGCGGGGACATCGGACGCGGAGTTCACGGATGCCTCCGACTGGCTGGCCAGAAACCTGGACGGCCGGGGCTGACGGCGTTTCGCCCTGCGGACGAGAGGGCGTAACTGCCCCCGTGTCAGGGCGCCGGCACCGGCGTCGGCGCCCCGCGTCAGTACTCCGTCATCGGTGCGCCGTCATCGGTGTGCCTCGTCAGTGCGCTGTCGTCGGTGCCTCGTCATCGGTGCTCGGGGCTCGGCACGGCGCGACCGCCGGTGCTATCTGCCGACTTTCGGCATCCACAAAGTTATCCACAGGGCTGGTTCTCGACCTGGGGACAAGTCGACACCTCAATGCGACATGGTCGACATATCACTCCAGTCACACCAGATGCATCCACAGGTCGCCAGGCCACCCGGGCCGCCCCATGTTGATCCTTGTCGCCTCAATTCCGTTGATCAACTCTTCAGGAGGGGGAATTCCCACCCGAACGAGCGTCTGAAGTGGGTTTGAACGGGAAATCCGCGAGCCATCACACAGCTTCCGGAATGCCAACCTCCGGCGTCCACAGATCTTCCTCACAGCCTGTGGATAACTTCCGGAAGATCGAGAACCTGTGGACAAGTAACGGCCAACTACCCCTCCGAGCAAGGGGGATGCGTCAAGACGAGTGAAGCCTTCTGCCCCATTTAGGGGAGTAGGCTCTTTTTATTGACGGCCGAGATCGACTTCAGCCACACAATCTCCCCCAGCATTGCCAATTCAGGCAATTAGGGCAAAGTGACACGCTCGGCAATATCGGTTCGAGCTGGGCAAGTACAGGCCGGTAGCCTGGAGGGGTGATTGACCTTCGCCTGCTCCGTGAGGACCCCGACCGTGTTCGCGCCTCCCAGCGCGCCCGTGGAGAGGACGTCGAACTCGTCGACGCCCTTCTCTCCGCCGACGAGCGGCGCAGGTCGTCCGGTGTCCGCTTCGACGAACTCCGCTCCGAGCAGAAAGCGCTCGGCAAACTCATCCCCAAGGCCTCGCCCGACGAGCGCGCCGAGCTGCTCAAGAAGGCCGAGCAGCTGAAGGCCGACGTCAAGGCCGCCGACGCCGCACAGGACGAGGCCGATGCCGAGGCCAAGAGCCTGATGCTGAAGATCGGCAACATCGTCCACGAGGACGTGCCGGTCGGCGGCGAGGAGGACTTCGTCGTACTGGAGACGCACGGCACGATCCGTGACTTCGGGGCCGAGGGCTTCGAGCCCAAGGACCACCTGGAGCTCGGCGAGAAGCTCGGCGCCATCGACATGGAGCGGGGCGCCAAGGTCTCCGGTTCGCGCTTCTACTACCTGACGGGCGTCGGCGCGCTGCTGGAGCTCGCCCTCGTCAACGCGGCGATCGCGCAGGCCACCGAGGCCGGTTTCGTACCGATGCTCACGCCGGCGCTGGTCCGTCCGCGCGCCATGGAAGGCACCGGATTCCTCGGCCAGGCCGCGGAGAACGTGTACCACCTGGAGAAGGACGACTACTACCTGGTCGGCACCTCCGAGGTCCCGCTCGCCGCGTACCACATGGACGAGATCATCGACGCCGAGAAGCTGCCGCTGCGCTACGCGGGCTTCTCGCCGTGCTACCGCCGCGAGGCCGGTACGTACGGCAAGGACACCCGTGGCATCTTCCGGGTGCACCAGTTCGACAAGGTCGAGATGTTCTCGTACGTCGACCCGGAGGACGCCGAGGCGGAGCACCGCAGGCTCCTCGACTGGGAGAAGCAGTGGCTCACCGCTCTTGAGCTGCCCTTCCAGGTGATCGACGTCGCCACCGGCGACCTGGGCGCCTCGGCCTCCCGGAAGTTCGACTGCGAGGCGTGGATCCCGACGCAGGGCAAGTACCGCGAGCTGACGTCCGCGTCGAACTGCAACGGCTTCCAGGCCCGCCGCCTGTCCGTCCGGATGCGCGACACCCGCGACGGCAAGAAGGTCCTCCAGCCGCTGTCCACGCTGAACGGCACGCTCTGCGCCGTACCGCGCACGATCGTGGCGATCCTGGAGAACCACCAGCTGGCCGACGGTTCGGTCCGGGTCCCCGAGGTGCTCCGGCCGTATCTGGGCGGGCGCGAGGTCCTGGAGCCGGTCGCCAAGTGACCTTCCCGTACAAGCTCGTCGCGACCGATCTCGACGGCACGCTGCTGCGTGACGACGACACGGTCTCCGGGCGCACCCGTGAGGCACTGGCAGCGGTCACCGCGGCCGGTGCCGCGCACATCATCGTCACCGGCCGCGCGGTCCCCTGGACGCGTCACATCCTGGACGACCTGGGCTACGAAGGGCTCGCCGTCTGCGGCCAGGGCGCTCAGGTCTACCACGCGGGTGAACGCAAGCTGCTGACCTCGCTGACGTTGGACCGGCAGCTCGCCGGGCTCGCGCTGTCCAAGGTCGAGGCCGAGGTCGGTCCGCTGGCCCTGGCGGCGAGCCGTGACGGGCTCGACGGCGAAGTGATGGTCGGCCCCGGCTACCGCGTCCAGGAAGGTCCGCTTCCGGCGGTCTTCGTGAAGGACCCGGCCGAGCTGTGGTCCGCGCCCCTGAACAAGGTCTACATACAGCATCCCGATCTGGACGACGACGCCCTTGCGAAGGCCGCGCGGGCGGCCGTCGGCAACCTCGTGGACGTGGTCATGGCCGGTCCGGGAGTGGTGGAGATCCTGCCGCTGGGGCTGAGCAAGGCGACCGGACTCTCACTGGCCGCACGCCGGCTGGGCATGAAGGCCGCGGACACCCTGGCCTTCGGCGACATGCCGAACGACATCCCGATGTTCGCCTGGGCGCGACGGGGCGTGGCGATGGCCAACGCGCACGAGGATCTGAAGGCCGTGGCCCAGGAGGTCACCGCGTCCAACGAGGACGACGGCATCGCCGTGGTGCTGGAACGCCTGCTCCAGTCGTAGGCGCGGGGTCGCGTACAGGTGCGGGCGCGGGGTCACTTGTGTGTGCGGCGCAAGGTCGCGTACGGGTGCGCGGCCCTGCTGCGGCGGAGGATGCGCGGATCGAACGCGCGCGGGGTTCACGCCCCGACGACGGCTTAGCAAGCCGCTGCCTTACCACTCGGCCAATCCTCCGGGTGGGCGGCCGCGCGATGCGCAGACAAGGCCGCCGCCCCGGGCGTTCCGCTCCGAGCGGCACGGCGGAGTCGTCGGTGACTACTCCGGTGCCGGCGCGGGCCCGCCCTGCGGGGAACTCGACGGACTCGGACTCTCGGTCATCGTCGCGCTCCTCTCCCGGCCTGTGGCGTGCATGTCGGCGCAGTTCCGTTCGCGCCAGCGTGTGCAGTTCATGTCGGCGTGTGCCGCACCAACCACTGTGCCGGGAACGGCCCTTCGAAGCCACCCGTTTTCCGGGCGGGTCGAAGGGCCTCGAACTCCCCTCGGATCAGCGCTGCTTGTTGCTGCGGCGGCTCAGATCCTTCAGGCTGCGGGCGAGTTCATCCATCCTGCCGTCGATCCGGACGATGTCCTCGGACATGTGGCCCGGCCGCACGCTCATGGCGCCGACGACCTGATGGGTGACGTCCGGCCTCCGGTCGAGGCTGTCGAGCCGGTGCGACATCCGGTTGAGGACGGGCCCGAGCTCCTGGAGCGCGGTACCGACTCCGGCCAGGCAGCTCTCCACCCGGGTGACGCGGTGTTCGAGCGAGGCGTAACCCGCGCGCAGCTCCTGCTCGGCGTCGAGCAGATACGTACGGACGCATCGGGCGATGTCGCTGTCGCGAAGAAGCATCGCGACGTTGAGGACGGTCCTGCGGGTGTAGACCCTGAGCCGGGTCGCCGCCTGTGGATAACTTTCCGGCACCTCCCCCGCCCATAGCGACATCATGTCGCTATGGAAGGAGCGCAGGTCAGCGCCGCGCAGGACACGCATCCCGTTCTGCATCAACTCGACCTGATGCCGGTCGGTGAGCCTCCTGACGGCGACTGTGGATACTTCGAAGTACCGAGCCACATCCTCTGTGCGAAGGTGAATTCCGTCCGGGAGCATGACAAGGCTCTTGACCTTGTCGAGGACATCGACGCGCTCCATCTGCTCCACGCGCAGCGCGCGCGATTCGAGCAGGGCGACTTCTGTGGGCATGGGCATGCCTTCCGATCAGGGAACGACGACTCGCGAAACCGCCGACGGACAGCCCTGTCCCGGGCCTGAGGGGCGGAGGACGCTCACGGTTGCCACTCACTCAATGACCGACCCGGCGGGCACTGCCTCGCCGACATCGGCAATCCCTGTTTTCACGAAAGCCACGACACCACGGATTCCAGTTGCCTCCACGCGGCCTGCTCAACGAACCGATAACCGTACAGTTACGCGTACGACTGTCCGAAATGCGTCAACCCCCGCCCGGAAGGCGGGGGTTGACGGATACCGCGAGTCACTCCTCGCCGGCCAGCTTCAGCGTGCGCAGCTTCTGGCCCGCGTACCAGGTCGCCACCACCGTGACCGCCGCCAGCAGGACCGTCGCGGTCGTCAATCCGACGTCCGAGGTGATCGCGCCCGAGCCGCCGACCTTCTCGGCGACCGCCAGCGACCACTGCTGGACGCTGAGCGTGCGCGCCCCCGGCACCAGGGACCCGAACAGGGCCTCCCACACCAGCGCGTAGACGAGGCCGAACACGACCGCGTGCCGGCTGACGGTGCCCAGCAGCAGGAACAGCGCGCTGTACGCGATCGAGGCGACCAGTGCCGCGATGGTGTAGGCCACCGCGATCTGCTGGCCGTTGCCGTTGAGGATCAGGCCCGCGATCATCGTGGGCAGCGCGGAGAAGACCATCGTCACGGCGATGGCCACGATCAGCTTGGTGAAGATGATCGTCGGCCGTTTCACCGGCTTGGACAGCAGGTAGACGATGGATCCGTCATCGATCTCGGGACCGATGGCCCCGGTTCCGGCGATCACACCGATCAGCGGCACCATCGTGGCGATGGCGAAGCCGCCCAGCACGTCCGAGGCCACCTGGTCGTCGGACCCGGCGAACGTCCGTACCGCGATGGCGATGACCACCAGCAGTACCGGCAGGACGAACAGGATGGCGGCCCGGCGCCGGCCGAGCAGGGCCCGGTAGGTGAGCCGGGCGACTGTGGGGTCGTACATGACGATTCACAGCTCCTTTCAGGCCACTACTCAGGCCGCTACGAGGTAGGAGAAGACCGATTCGAGGGACTCGTCGGACGGCGAAACGGTCAGCAGACGGATTCCGTGCTCACGCGCGACCTTCGGCAGCAGCTCGGTGAAGCGTCCGAAGTCGACCGCCTGGACGAGCAGCGCCTGTTCCCCCTGGTCGACCTCGATGCCGGCCGTCGACGGGTCGGCGATCAGCGCGGCGGCGAGGGCGCGGTCGTCGCTGGAACGTACGAGATAGCGGTGCGGGCGGTCCGTCATCAGCCGGCGGATCCTGCGGAAGTCACCGGACGCCGCGTGCCGTCCGGCCACGATCACCTCGATGTGGGAGGCGAGTTGCTCGACCTCTTCGAGGATGTGGGAGGAGAAGAGCACCGTGCGGCCCTCTGCCCCCGTCCGTCGCAGCAGTTCCATCAGCTGCATCCGCTGACGCGGGTCCATGCCGTTGAACGGCTCGTCGAGCAGCAGCACCGAAGGCTCGTGGACCAGGGCGGACGCCATCTTCACGCGCTGGCGCATGCCCTTGCTGTACGTCGAGATCTTGCGGTCCTGCGCGTACTCCATCTCGACCGTCGCCAGCGCCTTTCGGGCCTCCGCGTCGCCGAGCCCCTGGAGTTCCGCGTTGGCGACGACGAACTCGCGGCCGGTCAGGAAGTCGTACATGGCTTCCCGCTCCGGCACGATTCCGATCTCCTTGTACACGGCCTCGTTCCGCCAGATCGGCCTGCCGTCCAGCGTGACCGTGCCGGTCGACGGGGCGAGGAATCCGGCCATCATGTTGATCAGTGTGGACTTTCCCGCGCCGTTCGGCCCGAGCAGCCCGGTGACACCCGGTCCCACCGTCATGCTCACGTCGTTGACGGCGACCACGTTGCCGAACCAGCGCGAGGTGTGGTCGATCTCGATGGTGGTCACAGCCCGACCCTCCGGTAGCGGCGCATCAGTACGGCGTACGAGCCGGCGACGAGCGCGAGAACAACGATCAGATAGACCACGCCGACCCCGGCGTCCGGGCTCGCCCCGCCGGGGAAGGCCGAGTTGGCGCCGAGGAACGCGGTCTGCACGCCGCCGATCAGCGTGATGGGGGAGAAGATCCCCAGCCACTCGACGGCTCCCGCGGAGCCCGTCTGCCAGGCGATGGCCTGGACCGTGGAGACCGCGCCGAAGGTGATCGTCAGTACGGCGATCACCGCGGCGACGCCGAAGCCGCGGCGCGGTGTCAGCGCGGCCATCACCAGGCCCAGCGCGGCGAAGAGCACGGAGAGCAGCGCCACCGAGACCAGCCCCTGTCCGAATCCCTTGGTCTGGTCGGCGAAGTCGAACTTCCCGAGCAGCGCGCCCGCATAGAGGATGACGAGCGGCGCGCCGGTGAGGATGAAGAGCGCGGAAGCCATGGCGGCCAGCTTGGCCACGACGTAGTCGACCCGCTCGATCGGCCGCGAGAAGTACAGCGGCACGCTCTTGAAACGCAGGTCCCTGGAGACCGACTGGGGTGCCTGCGCGGCGAGGAAGAGGCCGATCACGGCCTGGAGATAGATCGCGAACGAGGTGTACTTGATCGGCAGGGCGGTCGCCGTCGGGTTGGCGATGGCGACGGCGTCGATGATCGCCGCGATCATGCACATCACGCCGAAGAGCAGCATCGGCAGCACCTTGGACTTGGCGGAACGGCCGAGTCCGAACGCGCCGCGCAACGACTGCGAGTACAGCGAGCGCCGCGCATAGCCACGGCCCAGCCGCGGGCCGTCGTAGGAGCGGTACCCGATGTTGTGGATGCGGGAGGTGTCGCTCCCGGCCACGGTCCCGGTCTCAGTGCTCATCGCGACCGCTCCCCTTCTGCTGTACGGCGTGCTGCTGTACGGCGTGCTGCTCCTGCTGTACGGCGTTCCGCTCCGTGGCGTCCTGCTGTACGGCTCCGGCGTTCGCGGGCTCGGACGCGGGTGCCTCTTCGGTACGGAAGACCTCGGCGATGTGGTGGCGCCGCTGCTCCATCCGTACGAGGCCGAGCCCGAGCCCTGCGACGCTGTCGCGCACGATGTCGTACGTCTCCTCGCCGACCGCCTCGACCAGCAGGATGTGGCCCGCACCGGGCAGCCCCTGCTCGTCGAGACCGTCCTGGCCGATGAACTTCACGCCGGCCCGGGTGAGGACCTGGCGCAGCGCGTCGGTGCCGTCCGGGTGGGTGTCGCTGTCGGTGACCTCGACCGCGAGGGTCGTGGTGGTCTGGGTGAAGTCGCTGGTGGAGCTGGAGCGCAGGAGGGTGCCACCGTCGATGACGACGACGTGGTCGCAGGTGCGTTCCAGCTCGCCCAGGAGGTGTGAGGTGACCAGGACCGAGATGCCGAAGTCGGTGTGGACGCGGCGGATCAGTCCGAGCATCTCGTCGCGGCCGACCGGGTCGAGGCCGTTGGTCGGCTCGTCGAGCAGGACCAGCTGCGGGTCGTGGACCAGCGCCTGCGCCAGCTTCACCCGCTGCTTCATGCCGGTCGAGTAGCCGCCGATGGGGCGGTAGCGCTCCTCGTACAGGCCCACGTGCCGGAGCGTGTCGGCGGTGCGCTCGCGCGCCGCCGTCGGCGGAAGTCCGGACATCCGTGCCATGTGGACGACGAACTCGGTGGCCGAGACGTCCGGTGGCAGGCAGTCGTGCTCGGGCATGTAGCCGACCCGTTCCCGGATGGCGGCGCCACTGGTGGCGACGTCGAGCCCGAGCACCGCGGCCCGGCCTTCGGTGGCGGGGGACAGACCCAGCAGGATCTTGATCAATGTGGACTTGCCGGCTCCGTTGGAACCCACCAGGCCGGTCACACCGGCGCCGATGTCCAAGGAGAGCCGGTCAAGCGCGGTCACCCGGGGGAACCGCTTGCTCAGGCTTTCGGTCGCGATCACAGTCACAGTCCGAAGGTAGTGGCGCGGGCCACATCGGTCGTCAGCCCTGGCGGCTGGATCGGCATCCGACTCCAGACGTACGGACCCGTAGGGGGCCACCACGCAGGATGAGGAGCCCGGTCGGCAGGGCGGCCCGGCCGAGTTCTCCACAGGTCTCCGCACGCCCCTTGACGTAGTCGCCGGACATTGTCACATTCATCAGTGTCACGTTACGGGCACGTACCGCACACGGCAGGGAACGGACGGTGGCATGACCTCGGCAGTGAAGGACGAAACAGCCCCGGAGCTGCGGGGGTTCAGAGAAGTCCAAAGCCTCGCGTACGCCTGCGCGGAGGCGGTCGCGGGCCGGCTGAAGCCGGGCGTGACCGAGCGCGAGGCGGCTCGCATGCAGCGCGACTGGCTGCGTGAGCGCGGCGTGCGTGACTGGTTCCACCTCCCCTTCGCCTGGTTCGGGGACCGCACGGCGTTCGCCGGCTTCAAGGTGCCCCTGCAGTTCTTCCCGACCAACCGGAAGCTGGAGCCGGGGATGCCCTTCATCCTCGACATGGCCCCGGTGTACAAGGGCTTCACGGCCGACATCGGCTACTCCGGCTGTCTCGGGCTCAACCCCCTGCACGACAAGCTGCTGGCCGATCTGGAGGCCCACCGCGAGCTGATACTGCGCGAGGTGCGCGAGCGGCGATCGCTGCGGGAGATATACGAGGACGTCGAACGCCTGATGATCAAGCAGGGGTACGCCAACCGGCATCGCGCCTACCCCTTCGGTGTCATAGCCCACAAGGTCGACCGCGTCACCGAACGGCGCTGGTCCCCGCACGTGTTCGGCTTCGGCACCCAGTCCCTCAAGGGCCTGCTGAGCGACGCGGTGCACGGGCACCGGGACGGCTGGTCGCCGCTGTGGAGTCCGTACCGCTTCTCCGACCACCCGCCGCAGCCCGGTCTGTGGGCGGTGGAGCCGCATCTCGGATTCCGCGGTACGGGAGCCAAGTTCGAGGAGATCCTGGTGGTCACCGACTCCAAGGACCCGGAGCAGAGTGCCTTCTGGCTGGACGACGATCTGCCGCATGTGCGGCGCTGGGCCGAGGAAAGGGTGGCGGCATGAATCCGGGAAGCCTGCCCGGGGCGCGCGAGCGCCGGGTGAGCACGGGCGGAATCGAGCTGTGTGTCGTCGAGTTGGGCGATGAGGAGCGGCCCACGGTCGTCCTCGTGCACGGCTATCCGGACAGCAAGGAGGTCTGGACGGAGGTGGCGAAGCAGCTGGCCGACCAGTGGCATGTCGTGCTGTACGACGTGCGCGGGCACGGCCGGTCCACGGCACCGAAGCCACTGCGCGGCGGCTTCACCCTGGAGAAGCTCACCGATGACTTCCTGGCCGTCGCCGATGCGGTGAGCCCTGACCGGCCGGTGCATCTGGTCGGGCACGACTGGGGATCGGTGCAGTCCTGGGAGTTCGCCACGGTCGAGCGCACCGAGGGCCGGATCGCCTCGTTCACCTCGATGTCCGGCCCCTCGCTGGACCACTTCGGGCACTGGATCAAGCAGCGGATGGCCCGGCCCACCCCGCGCCGGGTCGGCCAGCTGCTCGGCCAGGGCGCCAAGTCCTGGTACGTGTACATGCTGCACACGCCGGTCCTGCCGGAGCTCGCCTGGCGCGGCCCGCTCGGCAAGCGGTGGCCGAAGATCCTCCAGCGCCTGGAGAAGATCCCGGCGGGCGACTACCCGACGCCCTCCCTGCCCGGCGACGCGGCGCACGGCGCCTGGCTCTACCGCGACAACGTCCGCGCCCGGCTGAGCCGGCCGCGCACCGACGCCTACGCGCATGTGCCGGTCCAGCTGATCACCCCGACCGGTGACATATTCCTTTCGGAGAAGCTGTACGACCAGCTGGAGCTGTGGGTACCGCAGTTGGTGCGCAGATCCCTCGACGGCAAGCACTGGGTGCCGCGCACCAGGCCGGACCAGATCGCCTCCTGGATCAGCGAGTTCGTCGCCGCGAATGAGGCCGCCGAGGAAGACGGCCGTCCGGTGCAGAACACCGCCCCGACCGGGGCGTACGCGGACAGGTTCGGCGGCCGGCTGGTTCTCGTGACGGGCGCGGCGGGCGGCATCGGCCGGGCCACGGCTTTCGCGTTCGCCGAGGCGGGCGCCCGGGTGGTGGCCGTGGACCGGGACGCGGAGGGTGCGGCCAGGACGGCCGAGATGGCCCGGCTCATAGGAGCCCCGGCCGCCTGGGGCGAAGCGGTCGACGTCAGCGACGAACAGGCGATGGAGAAGCTCGCCGAGAAGGTCGCCACCGAGTACGGAATCGTCGACGTACTGGTAAACAACGCCGGGATCGGCCTGTCCGGCTCCTTCCTGGACACCACGAGCGAGGACTGGAAGAACGTCCTCGACGTCAATCTGTGGGGCGTCATCCACGGCTGCCGGATCTTCGGCAGGCAGATGGCCGAGCGCGGCCAGGGTGGCCACATCGTCAACACGGCTTCCGCCGCCGCCTATCAGCCCTCCCGGGTGCTGCCCGCGTACAGCACCTCCAAGGCCGCCGTGCTGATGCTCAGCGAATGCCTGCGGGCCGAGCTCGCCGAGCGGTCGATCGGGGTGAGCGCCATCTGTCCCGGCATCGTCAACACGAACATCACCGCGACGACGCACTTCGCCGGTGCCGACGCGGCGGAGGAGAAGCGACTACGGAAACGGAGCAGCCGACTGTACGGGCTCCGCAATTACCCGCCGGAGCGGGTGGCCGACGCGATCCTCAAGGCGGTGGCGCGCAACCAGGCCGTCGTGCCGGTGACCCCGGAGGCCCGCGGCGCCCGTCTCCTGTCCCGGTTCAGTCCCGGCGCGCTGCGCGGGATCGCCCGGCTGAAGCCACCGCTGTGAGCGGCCCCGGGCGGTCACCGGCGGCGGACCGGCAGTCCGCCGCCGAGTACCGGATCGAGGACCTGGCGCACGCGAGCGGGGCCACGGTCCGCACGATCCGTGCCTACCAGGACCGCGGTCTGCTGCCGACGCCGGAGCGGCGTGGCCGGGCCAATGTGTACCGGGACACGCATCTCGCCCGGCTCCGGCAGATCGCCGATCTGCTGGACCGCGGATACACGCTGGCCAGCATCAAGGAGCTCCTGGACGCCTGGGACACCGGCCGCGGACTGGGCGGGGTGCTCGGGCTCGTGGCGGAGGTGCACGGCCCCTGGACGGACGAACAGGCCGACCGGATCACCCTGGACGAACTGAACCGCAAGTTCGGCGGTGTCCCGGACGACGAGGCGGTCGCCGAGGCGGTGGAGCTCGGCGTGCTCGAACCGATCCCGGGCAGGGACGACGAGTTCCTGGTGCCCAGCCCCCAAGAGCTGTCGGTGGCGGTCGAGTTGTACTCGGCGGGCGTGCCGCTCGGCGCAATCTCCGGACACCTCAGAGAACTTCGCGGCCAGGTGGAGCAGATCGCCTCGCGCTTCCTGGAGTTCACCACCGAGCACGTCTTCGCCCGCTACCTCGGACATCGGCCCCCGACCGACGCGGACGCGGCCGAGGCGGCCGCCATGGTGCGCAGGCTGCGTCCGCTCGCCCAACAAACGGTCGATGCCGAACTGGCCCGTGCGATGCGGACGTTCGCCACCCGGCATCTGCATCACCACCTCGGCTCGGACACGCCCCTCGGACCGGACTCCCCGCCGCTCGCGACGCACCGCGTGGATCTGCCGTCCGAGACGATCCGGGCCGTTCAACAGCTCGTTGGCGCAGAGAACGTCGCCGCCTTCGTCACGGCTTCCACGGAACGCGAGGTACAGACAAGGGCATTGGATGCACTAGCCCCATCTGCCTCCATAATAGGGCGAATTACCCAAAACGACTGATTCCATTTCCACTTGTCCACAGAATCGCCAATTAGCCTGTGGATAACTCAAGTTGACTGTGGATCAAACCTGTGGACGAACATTTCTTCAGTGCGGCCGGGAATTGCTTCAGCGCATCGTGAGCGAAACCCGGATGCGCCGACGGGACGATCACCGGCACGCTGGCGGCATGGACGAAAGACGCACCGTCAAGGTGTCCAAGTACCTCTCGAAGCATCTGCGCCATCAGCCGGAGCGGATCGGCATCACGCTCGATGCGAACGGCTGGGTGCCGATCGACACGTTGTTGCGCGCCATGGCCCGCAACAACGTCCCCCTCGCCCGGGCCGAGCTCGACCATGTCGTCGCCGTCAACGACAAGCAGCGCTTCGCCGTGGAGAACGACCGGATCCGCGCGAGCCAGGGCCATACCGTCCCGGTGGACCTCGGCCTGCCACCGGCCGAACCGCCCGCGTACCTCTACCACGGCACGGTGGGCCATGCGCTGGAGTCGATCCGGAACGAGGGCCTGCGGCCCATGGACCGCACGCACGTCCATCTGTCGCCCGACCGCGAGACGGCGACCAAGGTCGGTGCCCGACGTGGCCGGCCCGTCGTCCTGCCCGTGGACGCGGGTGCGATGCACCGCGCGGGCCACACCTTCCACGTCAGCGCCAACGGCGTCTGGCTCACCGCTTCGGTACCGCCCGCGTTCCTGCGGTTCCGCGACTGACCAGCGACCCGGCCGCCCGGTCCCGTCCGCCCGGTCCCAGCCCGTCCGGTGCCAGCCGTCCGGTCCCGGTTGTCCGGTCCTGCCGCACAGCCGCGCGCCCGCGCGGAGCGGGCCCGTCCGTTTCCCGCCCCGTATGGTCATATCCATGCGTCTGAGCACTGTGATTCTGCCGATCCACCGCTGGAGCGAGGGCCGGAAGGTCTGGCAGCGCGCCGAGGAACTCGGCTTCCACGCCGCCTACACCTACGACCACCTGGCCTGGCGGACCTTCCGCGACGGCCCCTGGTTCGGCGCGGTGCCGACCCTCACCGCCGCAGCCGCCGCCACCGACCGGCTCCGCCTGGGCACCCTCGTCACCTCCCCCAACTTCCGGCACCCCGTCACGCTCGCCAAGGACCTCATCACGCTCGACGACGTCTCCGACGGGCGCCTCACCCTCGGCATCGGCGCCGGCGGCAACGGCTTCGACGCCACGACACTGCGCCGGAGCGACGAGGAGCCGTGGACGCCGCGGGAACGGGCCGACCACTTCGACGAGTTCGTACCGCTGCTCGACCAGCTGTTGCGTGAGCCCTCGGTGACGTACGAGGGCACGTTCTACGCGGCGAACGAGGCCCGGAACATCCCCGGCTGCGTACAGCGGCCCCGGCTGCCGTTCGCCGTGGCCGCCACCGGCCCGCGCGGAATGAGGCTCGCCGCCCGGTACGGCCAGGCCTGGGTCACCACGGGCGACCCGAAGCTCTACGAGACGGGCACCCCGGAGCAGTCCGTGGAGGCCATCCGCGGGCAGCTCACCAGGCTGAGCACCGCCTGCGAGTCCATCGGCCGGGATGCCGCCGAGCTGGACAAGATCCTCCTCACCGGTTTCACCCCGGACCGCCCGCTCCAGTCCCTCGACGCCTTCGTGGACTTCGCGGGCACCCACTTCGCGCTCGGCTTCACCGAGATCGTCATCCACAACCCGATCCCCGACTCCGACTTCGCGGCGGACGAGAAGGTCTTCGAGCGCATCGCCACCGAGGGCCTGGCCCAGCTCGGCCACTGATCCACCCGCCATCAGGACCTTTGGCATATACACCGGACATGTTCACCTGGTCAGGGGCGTGCATCCTCAGATGTGCGCCCCTCCGCACGCCCGTGCACCCTCGTACGCGAGAATGGGCAGGTGACCTCAGCTACCGACTCGCCTTCGCCTGCCGCTATCCGGCTGATCGCCACCGACCTGGACGGCACCCTGCTCCGCGACGACAAGACGGTCTCCGACCGCACCGTCGCCGCGCTGGCCGCCGCCGAGGAGGCCGGTATCGAGGTCTTCTTCGTCACCGGACGCCCGGCCCGCTGGATGGATGTCGTCAGCGACCATGTGCACGGCCACGGCCTGGCGATCTGCGCCAACGGCGCGGCGGTCGCCGATCTGCACGCCGGCGGCGAGCTGGTCAAGATCCGGCCGCTGGAGCGCGCCATCGCCCTCGACGTCGTCCGCTCGATGCGCGCCGCCGCTCCCGGCACCACCTTCGCCGTCGAGCTGGCCACCGGCATCCACTACGAGCCGGACTACCCGCCGTTCCACCTGGACCCGGCCGCCACGGTCGCCGTCGCGGAGAAGCTGCTGCACGAGGAGGCGCCCGGCGCCGGTGTCCCCGTGCTGAAGCTCCTCGCCCACCATGCCGAGCTGGCCCCGGACGAGTTCCTCGCCCTGGCCCGTACGACGGCCGGCGGCCGGGCCTCCTTCACCCGGTCCAGCCCCACGTCCCTGCTGGAGGTCAGCGGACCGGGGGTCTCCAAGGCCAGCACCCTGGAGCTCTGCTGCGCCGAGCGCGGCATCTCGCCCGCCGAGGTCGTCGCCTTCGGGGACATGCCCAACGACGTGGAGATGCTGAGCTGGGCGGGCACCTCGTACGCGATGGGCAACGCCCACCCGGCCGCACTCGCCGCCGCCACCAGCCGGACCGCCACCAACGGCGAGGACGGTGTCGCGGTCGTCATCGAGCGGATCATCGCCGAGCGTCGGGCAGCCGGCGCCGGTCGCTGAGCCCGGACCGAACGCCGCGGCGCCGGGACCGGTAAGGAACCGCGACGCCGAACCCGGACAGGGACCACGGCCGCCGAGCCCCCACGCGGAGGCGCCCCTCCGAGGGACGCCTCGGACGGACGCCTCGGACGGAAACCTCAGAGAGGCGCCTCCCACACCACGGTCGTGCCGCCCCCGTCCTCCCCGATCCCGGGGCCGAACCAGCTCGCACCGCCGAGCGACTCCGCCCGGCGCGCCAGGTTCCGCAGTCCGCTGCGCCGGCCGCCCTCGGGGATGCCCACCCCGTCGTCGGCGACCGACAGTCGCACCGCGTCCCTCCCGTCGGGCAGCGTGGCGGTCGCGTCGACGACCACGTCGATCAACGACGCCTCGGCGTGCCGGAAGGCATTGGACAGCGCCTCCCGCAGCGCCGCGATCAAGTTCTTGCCGGTGAGCTCGCCGACCAACGAGTCGACCGGGCCGAGGAAGCGGTGCGAGGGCTTGAAGCCCAGAGGGACCGCCGCCATGTTGATCTCGCGCAGGACCCGGGTGCGCAGCCCCGACGGTGCCTCGGCGGGTTCCTGCTGGAGCGCGAAGATCGCGGTACGGATCTCCTGGATGGTCACGTCCAGTTCGTCGACCGCCCGGCCGACCCCGGTCTGCACCTCGGGCACGTCCGACCGGCGCTGGGCGCTCTCCAGCATCATCCCGGTGGCGAACAGCCGCTGGATGACCAGATCGTGCAGATCGCGGGCGATCCGGTCCCTGTCCTCGTAGACCGCCAGCCGCTCCCGGTCCCGCTGTGCCTCGGCCATCATCAGCGCGAGCGCCGCCTGCGAGGCGAACTGAGTGGCGAGGGTCCGCTCCGTCTCCGTGAACGGCCGGGCGCCGCGGGCGCGAGGCGTGGCGAGCGCGCCGAGCACCCGCCCACCGCTGTGCAACGGCAGCAGCATGCTCGGGCCGTACCGGTGGGCCAGCCTGGTGACCATGCGGGCGTCGCTGGCCGAGTCGTCCACGAAGACCGCCTCGCCGCCCAGCAGCTTCGCCGCCACCGAGCTCTCGGGCCCGATGATCACCCCGAGTGAGGAGGCGGGGTCGTCCGCGGAGACGGCGACGATCTCCAGCCCGCCGTCCTCGGTGGGCAGCAGCACGATCCCGGCGGCGGAGTCGGCGAGGCGGCGGGCCTGTTCGGCGACGACGGAGAGCGCGTCGTCGGCGTCCCCGCCGGAGAGGAGCGCGGTGGTCACGGCCACCGATCCGTCGATCCACCGCTCGCGCTGGCGCGCCGCCTCGTACAGCCGGGCATTGCCGATGGCGATCCCGGCCTCGGTGGCGAGCACCCGCACCATGTGCAGGTCGTAGTCGTTGAACTCGTCCTCGTCGTCCTTCTCGGCCAGATAGAGATTCCCGAAGATCTCTCCCTGCACCCGGATCGGGACGCCGAGGAAGGTCCGCATCGGGGGGTGGCCAGGCGGGAAGCCGGCGAACCTCGGATCGGCCGTCAGATCGGCGAGCCGCACCGGTGCCGGGTCGTGGATCAGCGCGCCCAGCAGCCCCCGGTGCCCGTCGGGGCGGTGACCGATCTCGTCCGCCACCTCGTCCGGCACTCCGTAGGTGACGAAGTCGGAGAGGCCCTCGCCCTCCTCGTCGACGACTCCGATGGCGGCGTAGCGGCAGTGGGCGAGTTCGGCGGCCGTCTCGCAGATCCGGTCGAGGGTGGAGTGCAGTTCCAGCCCCGCGCCGACGGAGCGCATGGCCTCCAGCAGCTGCGGGATGCGGGCGGTGATTTCGGTGGACAGGCCCTGCAGGCTGCGGGTCGCCTGGGTAGCCGCTTCGAGTGAGTCCTTCGGGTCCTGCTCCGGCATACCCCGAGAGTAGTTAGTCCCGATTGGGGAGGAAAGTCGGCTGTCGGGCCCTCCCGGTTCATGCGGGCGCGCCCACGGCTTCTCCGGCTGTCCGTGCGGCCTCCCGCCCGGGTACCCGCCTCGTGGTCTCCCGCTCGCGCTCCAGCATCCGGCGCAGGGGGCCTTCTCCGGCAGCGAGATCGGCGTACGGGCCGCGCTGCACGATCCGGCCCTCGTCGAGCACCAGCACCTCGTCGACGGCTTCGAGCCCCTTCAGCCGATGGGTGATCAGGACGGTCGTGCGCCCCTCGGTGGCGGCCAGCAGGTCCGCGGTCAGGGCGTCCGCGGTCGCCAGGTCGAGATGTTCGGCGGGTTCGTCCAGGACCAGCACCGGGAAGTCGGCGAGGATCGCCCTGGCCAGGGCGAGGCGTTGGCGCTGGCCGCCGGAGAGGCGTGCGCCGTGCTCACCGACGAGGGTGTCGAGCCCGTCCGGCAGCGCGTCGGCCCAGTCGAGCAGCCGAGCCCGGCCGAGGGCGTCCCGCAGCTCCTCCTCCGTCGCGCCGGTCCGGGCCAGCCGCAGGTTCTCCCGGATGGTGCTGTCGAAGACATGGGCGTCCTGGGCGCACAGCCCGACGAACCGCCGGACCGCGTCCCCCTCCAGCTCACCGGCCTCGGCACCGCCGATCCGGTACGTCCCCGCCCGTGCGTCCAGGAAGCGGACCAGGACCTGAGCGAGGGTCGTCTTCCCGGAGCCGGAGGGCCCGACGACGGCGATCCGCCGGCCGGCCGTCAACGTCAGGTCGACGCCGTCGAGGGCGTCCCGCGCCGCTCCCGCGTACCGCGCCGACAGTCCCCGTACCTCCAGCGGGAAGGGCGACGTGGGCGCCTCGGCCGGGCTCTCGGGTTCGTGTACGGGCAGCGGGGCGTCCAGCACCTCGTACACCCGCTCCGCGCTCCGCTCGACCCTCCGGCGGTACTGCACGGCGAGCGGCAGGCCGGCCACGGCCTCGAAGGCGGCCAGCGGGGTGAGCACCACCACCGCGAGTTCCACGCCCGCGAGCCGGCCGTCGTGCACGGCGGGAAGGGCGACAAGTGCGGTGGCGACGACGGTGAGACCGGTGACCAGGGCGATGAGGCCGCCGCCGAGCGCGTTGGCGGTCGCCGCGCGGGCGGCGATCCGGGTCAGCACGCCGTCGGCGTCCCGGGTCCGTTCCGCACGGGCGGGCAGGGCACCCGCGACGGTCAGTTCGGCGGTCCCGCCGAGCAGGTCCGTGATCCGGGTGGCCAGATCGGCGCGTGCGGGGGCGAGCCGGCGTTCGGTGTGGCGGGAGCAGGCGCTGCTGACCAGCGGCACTCCCACCCCGGCCAGCAGCAGTCCGGCGGCCAGCACGACGCCTGCCGCCGGCAGCAGCCAGCCGATGAACCCGGCGGCGGCCGTGCCGACGGCCACGGCGGTCCCGGCGGGCAGCAGCCAGCGCAGCCAGTAGTCCTGCAGGGCGTCGACGTCGGCGACGAGCCGGGAGAGCAGATCCCCGCGCCGCGTGTGGCGGAGCCCGGCGGGTGCGATGCGCTCCAGCCCCCGGTAGACCGCGACGCGCAGTTCGGCGAGCATCTTGAGCACCGCGTCGTGCGACACCAGGCGCTCGGCGTAGCGGAAGACCGCCCGGCCGAGTCCGAAGGCTCGGGTCGCGGTCACGGCGACCATCAGATAGAGCACCGGGGGCTGTTCGGAGGCCCGGGAGATCAGCCAGCCGGAGACGGCCATGAGCCCGACGGCCGAGCCCAGGGCGAGGCTGCCCAGCAGCAGCGCGAGCGCCAGCCGGCCGCGCTGTGCCCCGGCGGCCTCCCTGACCCGTGCCAGGACGCGTCCGGAGCGGGCCGAGGTCTCCCGCAACGCCGCGGGTTCCGGCGTCCCTTTGTCCGGGAAGGAGGGCGGGCTCGCCGGCCGCGGTACAACCACGGACGCCGCGGTCCTCGTCGGCCGCTCGGTCGCGCCCGGGTCCAGGGTCACCACCCGGTCGGCCACCGAGAGCAGCGCCGGGCGGTGCACGACCAGCAGCACGGTCCGGCCCACGGCCAGCCGCCGTACCGCCTCGACGATCCCCTCCTCCGTCTCGCCGTCCAGGCTCGCGGTCGGCTCGTCGAGCAGCAGCAGCGGGCGGTCGGCGAGGAAGGCCCGTGCGAGAGCGAGCCGCTGGCGCTGTCCGGCGGAGAGGCCCGCGCCGTCCTCGCCGATGAGCGTCCGTGCACCGTCCGGCAGTTCCGCCACGAAGTCGTACGCCCCGGCGTCCCGCAGTGCGGCCGTCACCGCGCGGTCATCTGCGTCCTGCCGGGCCAGCCGTACGTTCTCCCCGATGGTGCCCGCGAAGAGATACGGGCGCTGCGGCACCCAGGCGATCCGCTCCCGCCACTGCTCGGGCGCGAGCGTCGCCAGATCGACGCCACCGATCCGTACCCACCCCTCGTCGGGTGACGTGAAGCCGAGGACCACGTCGAGCAGAGTGGACTTCCCGACGCCGCTGGGGCCGACCAGGGCCACGGTCTCCCCCTCGTCCACCACCAAGGAGGCCTCGTCGAGCGAGGGTTCGGTACGCCCCTCGTGCCGTACGGTCACCCCCTCCAGCTCCAGCCGCAGCGAGCCGGGTACGTCCGCCGTGCCGGCCTGCCGGGGCTCGGTCTCCAGGACCGCGAAGATCTCCTCGGCGGCCGAGAGCCCCTCGGCGGCCGCGTGGTACTGCGCTCCGACCTGGCGGATCGGCAGATAGGCCTCGGGCGCCAGGATCAGCACCACCAGACCGGTGTAGAGGTCGAGTTCGCCGTGCACCAGCCGCATGCCGATGGTGACGGCCACGAGGGCCACCGACAGCGTCGCCAGCAGTTCCAGGGCGAAGGACGACAGGAACGCGATCCGCAGGGTCCGCAGCGTGGCCCGGCGGTACTGCGAGGTGATCGTACGGATGGACTCGGCCTGCGCCTTGGCGCGGCCGAAGACCTTCAGCGTCGGCAGCCCGGCGACCACGTCGAGGAAGTGTCCGGAGAGCCGGGACAGCAGCAGCCACTGGCGGTCCATCCGTGACTGGGTGGCCCAGCCGATCAGGATCATGAAGAGCGGGATGAGGGGCAGCGTGACCACGATGATCGCCGCCGAGACCCAGTCCTCGGTGACGATCCTGGCCAGGACCGCCACCGGCACGACCACCGCGAGCCCGAGCTGCGGCAGATAGCGCGCGAAGTAGTCGTCGAGCGCGTCGACCCCACGGGTGGCGAGCGCCACCAGGGAGCCGGTGCGCTGGCCGCTCAGCCAGCCGGGACCGAGCGAAGCGGCCCGTGCCAGCAGCCGGCCGCGGAGCTCGGACTTGACCGCCGCGCTGGCCCGGTACGCGGCCAGTTCGGTGAGCCAGGCGACCAGGCCCCGGCCGAGCGCGACCGCGGCGAGCAGGATCAGCGGGGTCCGCAGCCCGGAAACCGTCAGCCCGTCCTCGAACCCGCCCACCACCACTTCGGCGATGAGCATGGCCTGGGCGATGACCAGCGCCGCCCCGACGACTCCGAGCGCCACCACGGCCGCCAGGAAGAGACGGGTGGCGCGGGCGTAACGGAGCAGACGCGGATCGATCGGTTTCACGTGAAACAGCCCCTAGCGAGCTCGGTCGTTCGGACCGGGGTCCGCCCGGCGGATCAGGGTCGGCATCGCGCTCCACCCCTGTTCCGCCGGCCGGGCCCCAGCTGCGTTCAGTGCGCTTCGGCGATGTGCTGCGTGCCGATGCGCTTGCGGAACACCCAGTACGTCCAGCCCTGGTACAGCAGGACGAGGGGGGTGGCGATCCCCGCACACCAGGTCATGATCTTCAGCGTGTACGGGGTGGACGAGGCGTTGGTGACCGTGAGGCTCCAGGCGTCGTCCAGCGAGGACGGCATGACGTTCGGGAACAGTGTCAGGAAGAGCATCGCGACCACGGCCGCGACGGTCACCCCGGAGAACGCGAACGACCAGCCCTCGCGTCCCGCCGCGATCGTGGCGATCGCGGCGACCAGCGCCACCACGGCGATGATCATCGCCAGCAGGCTCCAGCCGTCTCCGTTGTCGAGCTGCGTCCAGACCAGGAAGCCCAGCCCGAGCACCGCGGTGACGATCCCCAGCTTCAGCGCCAGCCTGCCCGCCCGCTCCCGGATGTCCCCGACCGTCTTGAGCCCCGCGAACACGGCGCCGTGGAAGGTGAAGAGGGCGAGCGTGACCAGTCCGCCGAGAATGGCGTACGGGTTGAGCAGGTCCCAGAAGTTGCCCACATACTCCATGTCGGCGTCGATCTTCACGCCGCGCACGATGTTCCCGAAGGCCACACCCCAGAGCACGGCCGGGATCAACGAGGTCCAGAAGATGGCGTGTTCCCAGTTGGTCTGCCACTTCTCGCCGGACCGCTTGGCCCGGTACTCGAAGGCGACGCCGCGCACGATCAGGCAGACCAGGATGATCAGCAGCGGCAGGTAGAAGCCGGAGAACAGGGTGGCGTACCACTCGGGGAAGGCGGCGAAGGTCGCGCCGCCCGCGGTGAGCAGCCACACCTCGTTGCCGTCCCAGACGGGCCCGATCGTGTTGATCAGGACCCGCCGTTCCTTGCGGTCACGGGCCAGCAGTTTGGTGAGGACGCCGATCCCGAAGTCGAATCCCTCCAGGAAGAAGTAGCCGGTCCAGAGGACGGCGATGAGTACGAACCAGACGTTGTGGAGTTCCATCTCTCAGCTCCTCTGCTCTCAGTAGGAGAAGGCCATCGGCCGGTCGGCGTCGTCATGGTCGCCGCCGATCTTGGTGGGCGGGTTGAGGTCGGCCTCGGTGAGCTCCGGCGGACCTGCCTTGATGTACTTCACGAGCAGCTTGACCTCGACGACCGCGAGTACGGCGTAGAGCAGGGTGAAGCCGATCATCGAGGTGAGTACCTCGCCCTGCGAGACGCCGGGGGAGACCGCGTCGCGGGTCTGGAGCACGCCGTAGACGACCCAGGGCTGGCGGCCCATCTCGGTGAAGATCCAGCCCCAGGAGTTGGCGATCAGCGGGAAGAGCAGCGTCCAGAGCGCGAGGATCCAGTAGCACTTGGCGAACTTCGGGCTGAGTGCCTTGTTCTTGAAGAGGACCAGGTTCGGCACTTCGTCCTCACCGGTCCGCAGTCCCGGCGGCAGCATGAACTTCTTGCGGGTCAGCCACAGTCCGAGGATGCCGAGGGCGAAGGACGCCATCCCGAACCCGATCATCCAGCGGAAGCTCCAGAACGCGACCGGGATGTTGGGCCGGTAGTCGCCGGGGCCGAACTTCTCCTGCTCGGCCTTGTTGATGTCGTTGATGCCGGGGACGTACGAGGTGAAGCTGTCGTCCGCGAGGAAGGACAGTATCCCCGGGATGGAGATCTCCACGGTGTTGTGGCCCTTGGCCACGTCGCCGACCGCGAAGACCGAGAACGGCGCACCCTTCTCGCCCTCCCAGAGGGCCTCGGCGGCGGCCATCTTCATCGGCTGCTGCTTGAACATGACCTTGCCGAGCTGGTCGCCGCTGATGGCGGTCAGCAGTCCGGCGACGACCACGGTGACCAGGCCGAGCCGCAACGAGGTCCGCATCACCGGGATGTGCTTCTTGCGCGCCAGGTGGAAGGCGGCGATGCCGACCATGAACGCGCCGCCGACCAGGAAGGCCGCGGTGATGGTGTGGAAGAACTGGGCGAGCGCGGTGTTCTGGGTGAGCACGTGCCAGAAGTCGGTGAGCTCGGCCCGGCCGCGTTCCTTGTTGATCCGGTAGCCGACCGGGTGCTGCATCCAGGAGTTGGCCGCCAGGATGAAGTACGCGGACAGGATCGTACCGACGGAGACCATCCAGATGCAGGCGAGGTGGATCTTCTTCGGCAGCTTGTCCCAGCCGAAGATCCACAGCCCGATGAAGGTGGACTCGAAGAAGAACGCGATCAGTGCCTCGAACGCGAGCGGGGCACCGAAGATGTCGCCGACGAACCGCGAGTAGTCGGACCAGTTCATGCCGAACTGGAACTCCTGGACGATGCCGGTGACGACGCCCATGGCGATGTTGATCAGGAAGAGTTTGCCCCAGAACTTCGTCGCCCTGAGGTACTTCTCGTTGTTGGTCCGGACCCAGGCGGTCTGCAGGCCGGCGGTGAGCGCGGCGAGCGAGATCGTCAGGGGGACGAACAGGAAGTGGTAGACGGTAGTGATACCGAACTGCCATCGCGCCAGGGTCTCCGGCGCCAGAGCTAGCTCCACGTCGTCTTCTCCTTACGTCGCCGTAGTCACACCGGCAGTTTGCCCTTTAAATCCGACTAATCACGGGAGGAACAGGACACGCTTGTGAACGCGTTCACATTCACAAGCATTATGGCGCACAGGCTTTCGGGACGTTCGAGTGGGGTACCCCTCTTGGGACGTTCCGATCAATCTGCCCGAACCAGACGCCCCGGGAGCAACGCGGACTCCCGGCAGCGAGAAGGCCCCGCACCCCGTCGAACGAGGTGCGGGGCCTTGGCCCTGCGTCGCGCAGGCGGCCTGCGCCGCCGCCCTACAGCTCTTCGCGGAACGACTCCGCCACCTTCAGGAACAGGTCGTTCGCCTCGTCCTCGCCGATCGTGACCCGCACGCCCTCGCCCACGAACGGCCTGACCACCACTCCGGCGCGCTCGCACGCCGCGGCGAAGTCGGCTGTACGGTCCCCGAGCCGCATCCAGACGAAGTTCGCCTGGGAATCCGGCACGGTCCACCCCTGCCCGGCCAGCGCCCGCTGCACCCGCTGGCGCTCGGACACCAAGGAGCCCACCCGCCCCAGGAGTTCGTCTTCAGCACGCAGCGAGGCGACCGCCGCGTCCTGCGCGAGCTGACTGACCCCGAAGGGCACCGCCGTCTTGCGCAGCGCGGCCGCCACCGGCTCGTGGGCCACGGCGAAACCGACCCGCAGCCCCGCCAGGCCGTACGCCTTGGAAAAGGTCCGCAGCACCGCCACATTGGGCCGGTCCCGGTAGATCTCTATGCCGTCCGGCACCTCGACGTCGCGGATGAACTCCCGGTACGCCTCGTCGAGCACCACCAGGACATCGCCCGGCACCCGGTCCAGGAACCGCTCCAGCTCGGCCCGGCGCACCACGGTGCCGGTCGGGTTGTTCGGGTTGCAGACGAAGATCATCCGAGTGCGGTCCGTGATCGCGTCCGCCATCGCGTCGAGGTCGTGCACCTCGCCGTCGGCCAGCGGAACCTTCACCGAGGTCGCACCGCTGACCTGCGTGATGATCGGGTACGCCTCGAAGGACCGCCAGGCGTAGATGACCTCGTCACCCGGGCCCGACGTGGCCTGGAGCAGCTGCTGCGCCACCCCGACCGAGCCGGTTCCGGTGGCGAGGTGCGAGAGGGGCACACCGAAACGGTCGGCCAGCTCGTTCATCAGGCCGGTGCAGGCCATGTCCGGGTAGCGGTTGAAGTTCGCGGCCGCCGCCAGGGCGGACTCCATCACCCCGGGCAGCGGCGGATACGGATTCTCGTTGGAGGACAGCTTGAACGCGACCGGCCCACCGGCGGCAGCCGGCTTGCCCGGTACATAGGCGGGAACGCCATCCAGCTCGGCGCGCAGCTT
This sequence comes from Streptomyces sp. NBC_00012, assembly GCF_045040875.1. Lineage (NCBI taxonomy): Bacteria > Bacillati > Actinomycetota > Actinomycetes > Kitasatosporales > Streptomycetaceae > Streptomyces > Streptomyces sp. NBC_00012. Next base: position 4,378,178 of record NZ_CP108309.1, read on the forward strand.
GGGGCTCGTCTCGCTCACCGCAGGTCCTCCTCGATCGTCTGTACACATCAATACTGCTCACCTTATGAGGATTGGGCGCCGCTGCGAATGGCCGGAGCGACCAATCGTCCGGTGCGACCAGGAATGGGGGGAGCGCACCAAGCTCCGTCGCGCGCCGGTGGCTCACTCCGTGGCGCGCGTCCCTCGAAGAGGTGAGATGAGACCTCTTCGAGACATCGAACATTCAGTAGGCCCATCGGGTTCGATACATGTCACACTACGGCCAATCCCTTCAACACCCTTTATTTACAAGGCATTTGACCTTGAATGATCATGCAGAAACGTGCCTGCCAACGAGCGAATATGCGATCAGGCCAACCGCCCCTCCGAGCCCTACTATCGGCTCGCCATGACAGCAGCAGGGAAGCACCAGGTGAGCCGGACGGACACACCCCGGCGCGGCGGCCGGCAGGGACGAGCGGGAATCCGGGACGTGGCCGCCGCCGCCGGAGTCTCCATCACGACCGTCTCCGACGCGCTCAACGGCAAGGGCAGGCTCCCGGACGCCACCCGCCGCCATGTCCGCGAGGTCGCAGAGCGCCTGGGCTACCGCCCTTCCGCCGCGGCCCGAACCCTCCGTACCGGCAAGTCCGGCCTCATCGGCCTGACAGTGACGACCTACGGGGACGAACCTTTCACCTTCACCGAATTCGCGTACTTCGCGGAGATGGCCAGAGCCGCCACCTCCGCCGCGCTCGCCCGCGGTTACGCCCTCGTCATCCTGCCCGCCACCTCGCGACACGACGTCTGGTCGAACGTCGCCCTCGACGGCACCGTCGTGATCGACCCCTCCGACCAGGACCCGGTCGTCACGGAACTCGTGCGCCAGGGGCTGCCCGTCGTCTCGGACGGGCGCCCGGCCGGAACGCTCCCGGTCACCGCCTGGGTGGACAACGACCACCGGGCCGCCGTCCTCGACCTGCTCGACCATCTCGCCGCCGCCGGCGCCCGCCGCATCGGCCTGCTCACCGGCACCACCACCGACACGTACACCCGCCTCTCCACCACCGCGTACCTCCACTGGTGCGAGCGCGTGGGCCAGGACCCGGTGTACGAGTCGTACCCCGCCCACGACCCGTGCGCGGGCGCGGTCGCCGCCGACCGGCTGCTCGCCCGCCCAGACCGGCCCGACGCGGTCTACGGGCTCTTCGACCCCAACGGCACCGATCTGCTGGCGGCGGCCCGCCGGTACGGCCTGCGCGTCCCCGAGGACCTGCTGCTGGTCTGCTGCAGCGAGTCCACCGTGTACGCGACGACCGAGCCACCCATCACCACCCTCTCGCTCAAGCCGCGCAGAATCGGCACCGCGGTCGTCCAGCTCCTGATCGACGCCATCGAGGGTGTGGACCAGGACCGGCCGGTGGAGCAGGTCATACCGACCGAACTCATCGTGCGGACCTCCTCGCAACGCCGTCCACCTCGCACCACAGTCAGCGCACCCCGCTCTCCAGCGGGGGACTGATCAGGCGATTTCGGACCAATCGGCCGGTGAACCCGACGTGCGTCCGGATTCACCACCCCTGGTGCGTCACAGAGCACGATCCGCATTCCTATGATGGGCGCACGACACCGCGGACCGCCCCGACCAGCAGGGCCCGTCAGGTGTACGGCGGCGCGACGGTGGTGGAGGGGTCGATGACACAGGGGGCCGGTCAGGAACCCGTGGTGCGGACTGCGACGTTGCGCGACTTCCGCGTACCGCCCTATGCCCAGAGCCCGGTGCCGCCAGCGTCACCACACCCGGGAAACGCCGTCCCCGGTGACATGCCGCCGGACGGATACACCCCCACCGCGCGCGACCTCCCCGTGATCAACCGCGGTGACACCCTGGAGGTACCGGCCGTCCCCGACCCGCGCCCCGTCCCGGAGCAGGGCCGCGGACCGCTGTACGTCGTCGGTGACGTCCACGGCTATCTGGACGAGCTCCACGCCGCCCTCGCCGAGCAGGGCCTCATCGACGCCGACGGCAAATGGTCGGCGGGCAACGCCCGGCTCTGGTTCCTCGGCGACTTCACCGACCGGGGCCCGGACGGCATCGGTGTCATCGACCTCGTGATGCGCCTGTCCGCCGAGGCCGCGGCAGCCGGCGGCTACTGCAAGGCCCTGATGGGCAATCACGAACTGCTGCTCCTCGGCGCCAAGCGGTTCAGCGACACCCCGGTCAACTCCGGCGCGGGCACCGCCACCTTCCAGGCGGCCTGGCTGCTCAACGGCGGCCAGAAGAACGACATGGAGCGCCTCCAGGACGTCCACCTCCAGTGGATGTCCCGGCTCGACGCGATCGTCGAGGAGGACGGGCATCTGCTGATGCACTCCGACACGACGGCGTACCTCGAATACGGCACCACCATCGAGGACGTCAACGACACCGTGCACGCCATTCTCACGCGTAACGACGCCGATGAGTGCTGGGACCTCTTCCGGAAGCTCACCAAGCGATTCGCCTTCCGCGACGAGGCGGGTCCGCAGGCCGTCCGCGAACTGATGGCGGCCTACGGCGGACAACGCATCGTCCATGGTCACAGCCCCATTCCGTACCTCCTCGGCGAGGTCGGCTCGGAGGACGGCGAGGACGGCTCCGGCCCCGTGGTCGACGGTCCGCACGTATACGCGGACGGGCTGGCCATCGCCATGGACGGCGGAGTGACCATGGCCGGAAAGCTACTGGTCGTCCAGCTGCCGCTGCATGACTGACGCTCTTCCGGGAAGACGCTCCCACGACCAGACCACGCCGACCACTGGGCCTATTTCCGGAAACCCCCTGTCACCCCGTGCCGTGGGCGCTCTACCATCGGCCTATCAGTAGCAGGCTCTCCTCCGTTTCCGCCCAACTGTCCGTCCCCAACGGGCACTCAGGCCCGACGGAGCATCGGGGGATGCACATGAACAGCGCTCCGCACCTGCTGGCCGAGGACCGCCCCGAGTACGAGCGGATCCTCGACGACGCACTGCGTCATGCCCATGAACGGCCGGATCTGGCCGCGGTCGGCGAACGGCTCAACGCCGTCCAGCTGCGCACCATGGCGCTGGACGCCACAGAGCTGATCACCGCGACCGCCGCCACCGAGTACAAGCACTACGTGCAGGCCCGCGAGGAACTGCGCGGCCCTGCCGACGGGACGGACCAGGACGCCGTGCCCGGCGCAGGCACGGGCCGTTCGCATCAGTCGGGCGCCGGCATAGGAGCCGTCGTCACGGTCCTGGCGCCGGTGCTCGCGGGTACCGCCGCGTTCATATTCCTGCTGGCCGGCTACCTGCTGAAGCTGCTCGACCCGGCTCCGTCCTTCGCCTCGACCATGGTCTCCGCGGGCTGGTTCTTCGCCGCGGTCATGGCCGCGGCGATCCTGGCCGCCGCCGTCGGGCTGCTCATCACGGCACTGCGCAACAGCTCGGAGCCGCAGCCCGTCGAGGACGACGAGGAGGAGTTGCCGGAGGACGTGGCACGGGCCAGAGAGGCGTGGCGTCACGCCCTGCTGGAGCGCGGCATCCTGCCGTTCCTTCGGGACGCGCTCGCCGACCCCGAGGCCGGGCCAGCCTCGCGCACACCGGTCCGCTCGGCGAACCGCATCCCGAAGGTCGGCTACAGCCCGCCGGACTTCTCCAGCCCGGGCGACGGCCCGGCGGCGGGCCCCCGGCCGACGTTCACCTCACCGGACTTCACCAGCCCCGACTTCGGCGGCCCCGAACACGAACTGGACTGACCGGGCCCGCGCACCGGCCGGACGGCAGGAGCGATCGCCCCGAAGGCGGAGGCCTCCGGGGCGATACCTCGTCCCGGATCCGGATCAGTCCGCGATCGGCAGATAGACCCGGTTGCCCGCCGCCGCGAACTCCTTGGACTTCTCCGCCATGCCCGCCTCGATCTCCGACTGCGAACCGCCGTGCTCGCGCCGGATGTCCTGGGAGATCTTCATCGAGCAGAACTTCGGGCCGCACATCGAGCAGAAGTGCGCCGTCTTCGCGGGCTCGGCGGGCAGCGTCTCGTCGTGGAACTCCCGTGCGGTGTCCGGGTCGAGGGCCAGGTTGAACTGGTCCTCCCAGCGGAACTCGAACCGGGCGTCGGAGAGCGCGTCGTCCCAGTCCTGCGCCCCCGGGTGCCCCTTGGCGAGATCGGCCGCGTGCGCCGCGATCTTGTAGGTGATGACGCCGGTCTTCACATCGTCCCGGTTGGGCAGGCCGAGGTGCTCCTTCGGCGTGACGTAGCACAGCATCGCCGTCCCCCACCACGCGATCATCGCCGCGCCGATGCCCGAGGTGATGTGGTCGTACGCCGGCGCGACATCGGTGGTCAGCGGGCCGAGCGTGTAGAACGGCGCCTCCTCGCAGATCTCCTGCTGGAGGTCGATGTTCTCCTTGATCTTGTGCATCGGGACATGGCCCGGCCCCTCGATCATGGTCTGGACGCCGAACCGCTTGGCGACCGCGTTCAGCTCGCCGAGCGTGCGCAGTTCGGCGAACTGCGCCTCGTCATTGGCGTCGGCGATCGAGCCGGGCCGCAGCCCGTCGCCCAGCGAATACGTCACGTCGTAGGTCGCGAGGATCTCGCAGAGCTCCTCGAAGTGCTCGTACAGGAACGACTCCTTGTGGTGCGCGAGGCACCACGCCGCCATGATCGAGCCGCCGCGCGAGACGATGCCGGTCTTGCGGCGGGCGGTCAGCGGCACGTACGGCAGGCGCACGCCGGCGTGGACCGTCATGTAGTCGACGCCCTGCTCGGCCTGCTCGATGACGGTGTCCTTGTAGATCTCCCAGGTCAGTTCCTCCGCCCGGCCGTCGACCTTTTCGAGCGCCTGGTAGAGCGGGACAGTTCCGATCGGAACGGGTGAATTACGCAGAACCCACTCACGGGTGGTGTGAATGTTGCGGCCGGTGGACAGATCCATGACGGTATCGGCGCCCCAGCGCGTCGCCCACGTCATCTTTTCCACCTCCTCCTCGATGGAGGAAGTCACCGCGGAGTTGCCGATGTTGGCATTGACCTTCACCAGGAACCGCTTGCCGATGATCATCGGTTCGATCTCGGGGTGGTTGACGTTGGCCGGCAGCACGGCCCGGCCGGCCGCGATCTCCTCACGCACCACCTCGGGCTCGACGTTCTCCCGGATCGCCACGTACTCCATCTCCGGGGTGATCCCGCCCCGGCGGGCGTACGCGAGCTGGGTCACCGGCTGTCCGTCCCGGCTGCGGCGCGGCAGCCGCGGGCGGCCGGGGAATACCGCGTCGAGGTTGCGCAGTCCTTCCCCAGGCTCTCGGCTTTGCTCGAGCAGGGGAGACCCCATTCGCGGCGAGGTGTGCTTGAGCCCGTCGTCCTCGGGGCGGCCGGGGCGGCCCGGGTACTCCTCGGTGTCGCCGCGGGCGATGATCCAGTTCTCTCGCAGCGGTGCGAGCCCGCGGCGGACATCGGTCTCGACGGTGGGATCGGTGTATGGACCCGACGTGTCGTACAACGTCACGTCCTTGCCGTTGGTGAGGTGCACCTGACGGACCGGCACCCGGAGGTCCGGGCGCGAGCCCTGGACGTATCCCTTGTGCCAGCCGATGGACTTCCCGGCCTCGTCGCTCTGGTTCGAGGCAGGCGTGCGTGCGTCCGATGTGGTCATGAGACCTACTCCCTACGCCGGCATTACCCGGTAACAGGTTCGGCGGTCGGCGCAGCCTGTCCCGTACGGACGTACGGAGATCAGCGCCCTCTCAGCCCGGTGCTCCGAGCTCCCGCGTGTGCAAAGGTCCCTCCACGCTAGCGCCCCGTCCGGCCTGATGAACAGTGGGCCCGTCTCTTCTTGCGATGATCGGCCGGTGACTTCCCCCCATATCGACCTCGAAACGCCGAGCCGGCAGCACGGTCACTCGCACAACCATGGCCCTGCCGCGCCCGTATCCAAGCATCTGCGCAAGGTCATCGCGGCCGTACTGATCCCGTTCGCCACCGCCGTTCTCGTGGGTCTGGTGGCTCTCTGGCCGGGCGGTGCGCCGGCGCACGAACGGACCGGCGTCGGATTCGACCGGCAGACCCAGCAGGGAAGGGTGGTGAATGTCGACAAGGTGGACTGCAAGGACGTGAACGCGGCGCAGATGCCGATCGGCGAGGACACCACGCCCTCGGCGGGGAACGGGCAAGGGAGGTGCGGGAAGGCGAAGATCGAAGTGACGACCGGTCACGACAAGGGCCGGACCTTCATCGAGATCGTCCAGCCCGACGCACCGCGTCAGCTGCGCGACGGTCAGCGCGTGGTCGTGGCGTACGCCCCCGACGCACCCCGGGATCTGCAGTACTCGGTGACGGATGTGAACCGGAAGTTCCCGATGACCCTGCTGGCCGGGATCTTCGCCCTGGTCGTGGTCGCGGTGGGCCGCATGCGTGGGGTGATGGCACTGGTCGCGCTCGCCGTCTCGTTCGCCGTGCTGACCCTGTTCATCCTCCCGGCCATACTCCAGGGATCGAATCCGCTGCTCGTCGCGGTGGTCGGGGCCAGTGCGATCATGCTGATCGCGCTCTACATGTGCCACGGCCTGACCGCCCGCACCTCGGTCGCGGTGATCGGCACGTTGATTTCGCTGCTGCTGATCGGACTGCTCGGATCGCTCTTCATCGGCTGGGCGAGCCTGACCGGCAACACCGACGACAACACAGGCCTCATCCATGGTCTGTACCCGCACATCGACATGAGCGGTCTGCTTCTGGCCGGTGTCATCATCGGTTCGCTCGGGGTCCTCGACGATGTGACCGTGACCCAGACTTCGGCGGTCTGGGAACTCCACCAGGCGAACCCGACGTTGGGCGTGCGGGGGCTTTACCGGGCAGGGATCAGGATCGGGCGCGACCACATCGCCTCGGTCGTCAATACTCTGGTGCTCGCCTACGCGGGCGCCGCGCTGCCGTTGCTGCTCCTGTTCTCCATCGCGCAGAGCAGCGTGGGGACGGTGGCCAACAGCGAGCTGGTGGCAGAGGAGATCGTACGGACGCTGGTCGGCTCGATCGGACTTGTCGCCTCGGTGCCGGTGACGACGGTGCTCGCCGCGTTGGTCGTCTCCGCGGACCGCACAGGGCTCGGCGCGGAAGCCGGAGCTTCGGCACCCGTACGGACCGGGAAGCGCCGTCGCCGCAGGGCGAGGCCTTGAGCATCTCCGCGGGTGAGTAATTCACCCATTCGGCAGGCGCCGTGTTCGACCGGTGGGCCGGTCGGCGGCGCCGTTCTGCTCAGCCGGCGTTCTGTTCCTCGGCGAGAATGCGGCCCAGGGCGTCTTCCAGATTGCCCTCGAAGTCACCCAGCGTGCGCTCCTGCCCAAGTGGCACGAGCTTGTCGGTCCGGTCGAGAAACGCCACAAGCGGTGCCGTACCGGCCCTGAAGAGAGCCCGGTCCTCGCCGACCTGGAGCCGGATATGTACGTCGGACAGCCCCTCGGGCTCAGTGGGACCGATGTGCACATCGCCGTCACCACTGGGACTGTTGAGGCCGTCGAGCAGCAGCTCACGGCCGAATGCCCAGGTGACGGGGGCGTCACCGGGCAGATGGAAGGTCATCCGGATCGCATACGGATCGCAGACCTCGTACCGGAGCTCCACCGGGATCCGGAAAGAGAGCTCCTCGGAAACGAGGAAGCTCATCATGACCTCAGCTTGAACCGACTCGCGCATCGTTCAACCCCGCAGTAGATGAATCTGGCCAGGAATGATCCCCCGTGGCCCTATTGACGCCATCGTGGTGCACGCGATAGCAGATCACAAGGAGTGATTTTTCAGATACTGATAGAGAACACGAACGAACGCAAGAGGTTGGCCACTTCGCCACGTAGTTGTTCGACTGCGGGGAGCAACCGACTTTCCTGGTCCAGGGGTACAGAAATCGCCATCGCGGCAGCGGTGAATCCGGCCGTGATCGGGATGGCCGCGCAGACCGTTCCCAGGGCGTACTCCTGTCGCTCGATGACAGGTTCCGTCCGCTCCAGCGAACGCAGCCGCTGGAGGAGCGTGGCGCGGTCCTTCACCGAGTAGCGGGTCAGCGGACGCACGGGGTGACGGTCGAGGTGGTCCTCGCGGGCCTTCTCGTCGAGCTGGCTCAGCAAGCACTGGCCGATCGCGTGGGCATGCCCGGTCTCCCGGAAGGAGGCCCATTCGTCGACGGCGGGGATGGCGGGGGTGTCGGCGACAGCGATGAGCTCGATCTCGCCCTCGCGGTAGACGGCGCAGTACACCGGTGCGCCGATGATGTCGCGCCAGCGGCCCAGCGACTCGGCCATCCCACTGCGGCGATTCCGCAACGCCCCTTCGCCGAGCAGGCGTTCGGCCGCTGTTCCGATGAGGAAGACGCCGTTCTCCCGGCGCAGATAACCCTCATGTGTCAGGGTGCGCAGCAGATGGTAGGCCGTGGGAAGAGGCAGGCCCGCTTCCCTGGCCAGTTGTTTCGCGGGCGCCCCGTCGCGATGGGCCACCACGGCTTCCAGCAGCCTCAGCGCTCGCTGAACCGAACCGATCAGCGTCGGGGCAGCAGTGCTCGATGCCGTGGTCAACAGTCACCCCCAGGCATGGTGACGGGTGGTCAGCCCGCCTGTGGGGGCCGCCCCCACGGGCTGCCGCACGGCTGGGGTCCTGATGCCGAACGCCGTACAAACCACTGGTCAGCATGGTGACGGTCTGTTATTTCCCAGGTGGTGGCAGCGAACTGCCACCTTAACCGCGGGCTCCGCGAGGGGCGTGGTTTCGTCTTCCGCTTAGCTCAGCTGGGCTAACGCCCGGCGGACTTCCGATCGTCCTACCAGTCGCTGCGCGACGACGACATGAACTTGCGTACGACGAAGATGAGCCCGCCGACCAGGATCACGAAGACCAGGACCTTGAAGAGCAGTCCGATCACGAACCCGATCACGCTGGCGATCAGACCGCCGAACACGACGATCGCGATGACCGGCACCGCGATCCACTTCACCCACCAGGGCATCCCCGCGAATATCTCCCGCACGGCCATCGTCCTTACCTCGTCTCCATGAGTTCCTGCCTCGATGCTAGAGGCGCGGAGGGGGCCGACGGGGGGCCGACAGCCCTTGAAGTCCCCTGATCGACCCCTGAGGGATCCCTGAGACCGGACCCCCGCCCTCCGGCGGATCGGCTCAGCTCTCCGGGGGCGAGAAGACCACCATCACCCGCAGGTCCTCGGTGATGTGGTGGAACTTGTGGGCGACACCGGCCGGTACGTACACCACGCTTCCTCTGCCCACCTGCGTGGTTTCCATGCCGACCGTGATGGAGGCGCGGCCGCTGACGACGAGGTAGACCTCGTCCTGATTGTGCGGCTGCTGCGGGTCGAGCTCACCGGCGTCCAGTGCGTACAGGCCGACGGACATGTTCCGTTCCTTCACGAACTGCAGATACGCGCCGTCGTTGGCGGCCCGCTCCGCCTCCAGCTCGTCCAGTCTGAATGCCTTCATGGCCTGTGCGCCCCTTGCCTCTGCACTGCCGGTGTCCGCCACCGATCAGGTCTGCCACGATCAGACACATGAAGAATTTCGTAGTCAAGACGATCGCCAACGCAGGTGCGCTGGCCGTGGCCATCTGGTTGATCCAGGACATCACGCTGACCGGCGGCAGCACCGGACGCAAGGCGCTCACGCTGATCGTGGTGGCCCTGCTCTTCGGTCTGGTGAACTTCTTGGTCAAGCCGGTCGTGAAGCTGCTGACCCTCCCGCTCTTCATCCTCACGCTCGGGCTGATCACGCTGGTGGTCAACGCGCTCATGCTGCTGCTGACCTCCTGGCTGGCCGGTCTGTTCGACCTGAGTTTCCATGTCGACGGCTTCTGGACCGCCGTGCTCGGCGGACTGATCATCTCCATCGTGTCGTGGGCACTGAACGTGATCCTGCCCGACGAGGACTGACCCGACGCCTCCTGAGACAGTGCAGTTCAGGTCCGTGGCACACCGGAGAGGGAAGCACCGGTGAGAGAAGTGAGGAAGCGGTATGAGCACCATGGGTGACGGAACCCGAGCGGTACGAGCCGGGCTGCCCGAACCGGAGCAGTTCGAGCCCACCCTGCCCGGTCCGGTCTTCGCCGCGCACTTCCATCTCTCCGGTGAGCCGACCGGTCCGTACACCTACGGCCGGGACACCAATCCGACCTGGACCCATCTGGAACGGGCAATCGGTGAGCTGGAGGCACCGGGGGAGCCCGTCGAGACCACGGTCTTCGCCTCGGGAATGGCGGCGATCTCGGCCGTGCTGCTTTCCCAGGCACGTACCGGCGATGTGGTCGTGCTGCCCGACGACGGCTATCAGGCCCTGCCTCTGGTGCGCGAGCAGCTGGAGGCGTACGGCGTCGAGGTGCGGACCGCGCCGACCGGTGGTGATGCCCAGCTGGCGGTCCTCGAAGGCGCCAAGCTGCTGTGGATCGAGACCCCGTCCAATCCGGGGCTCGACGTCTGCGACGTGCGCCGGCTCGTCGAGGCGGCGCACTCGGCCGGCACGTTGGTGGCCGTCGACAACACCCTCGCCACACCGCTCGGCCAGCGCCCGCTGGAGCTGGGAGCCGACTTCTCGGTCGCCAGTGACACCAAGGGCATGACCGGACACGGGGACATCCTGCTCGGCCATGTGACCTGCCGTGATCCGGAGCTGACAGCGGGAGTACGGCGCTGGCGCAAGGTGGTCGGCGCCATTCCCGGCCCCATGGAGGCCTGGCTCGCGCACCGGTCACTGGCCACGCTGGAGCTGCGGATCGACCGGCAGTGCGCCACCGCCCTGACGCTGGCGGAGGCGCTCGGCAAGCGGACCGAGGTGACCGGACTGCGCTATCCCGGACTGCCCTCCGACTCTTCGTACCCCAAGGCCGTGCAGCAGATGCGGCGCTTCGGCTCCGTGGTGTCGTTCGTGCTGCCCGACCGCGAGCGGGCCGAGCGCTTCCTGGCCGAGCTGCGGCTGGTCGACGACGCGACCAGCTTCGGCGGAGTGCGCTCCACCGCCGAGCGCCGGGCGCGCTGGGGCGGTGACGCCGTGCCCGAGGGCTTCATCCGCTTCTCGGTCGGCGCGGAGAGCCCGGCGGACCTGGTGGCGGATGTGGAAAGGGCCCTCGATGCGGCGATGGGCTAGGGCTGACCGACCAGTGGTACGGGTGGTGACCGACCGGCAGTACGGGCTCGGACCGGCCGGTGGTACGGGCGGTGACCGCCGGGTGGTTTATGCGAGTCCGAGCCTCCTCGTTCGCCCGCAACGACGGATCTGACCAGGTCACGCACCCGGCGCACGATCAGCCGGACGATGACCGGTCTGCTTTCTTCCGGCCCGCGAACGCGGTGTATTCGGGTACCTCGGCGACTTCGGCGTCCGAGATGAGCTAACCGGATTCTTGGGGTCGGGTACCGCAGCCCTGCTGCGCACGTTCGTCACGGTGCACCGGGCGGGTTTCCTTCACCAGGGCCGCTGCCCTGCTCGGCCTCTCCCAGCCCGCGGTCACCTCGCAGATCCGGACCTGGAGCGGCAGCTGGGCCGCCCGCTCTTCCTGCGCAGGGCCCGCGGCGTGACCCCGACGACCATCGGCGACGAACTGGCGCACCGGGCGGCGCCCCATCTGGACGCGCTGGTCGAGATCGCCGAGGCGGAGCTCGACGAGTAGTCGGGCGTACGGACACTGCATCTGGCCGGGCCGCCCGAATTCACATCGATGCGCGCCCTGCCCGCGCTCACCCCTCTCGTCAACCAGGGGCTGGCCCTGCGCAGTTCCTTCTTCACCGGCGCGGAAGAGGCGCTGGAGGGGCTGGCCGCCGGACACCACGACCTGGCCATCGCGACCGCCCGGCCGCGCGGTGGGCTGCTCACCGCGACCGCGCTCTGCGACGAAGAACATGTCCTGGTCGCCGCGCCGCGCTGGACCGGGCGCCTCGGCCCAGGGGCCCTGCGGCACACCGGGCCGGTGTTACTGGAGCGGCTGCCGGTCGTGGAGGTCCACGAGAGCCTGCCGCTCGTCTCGCGCTACTGAGCCGCCGTCTTCGAGAGCCGGCCCGCCCTCGCGGGAACCGTCATCGTGCCCGACCTCCGGGCGGTCCTGGAGTGCACTGCGGCGGGCGCCGGACTCGCTGTGCTGCCGCGCTATCTGTGCGAGAGGGCGCTGGAGCAGGGTGAGGTCGTGGCCCTCCTGGACCCTCCGGTTCCGCCCCTGCGCACCTATTTCCTGGCGGTGCGGACCGGCACACTCGCGCTGCCCCACATCGCGCGGGCGCACGAGTGGCTGCTGCGTGCCGCCGCCGACTGGTGAGCGCAGGGGCGCCCAGCACCGGTCCGGTGTTTCAGAACCGGTTCTGCGGGCCACTCTCTTGCCATGACCGAACGTCCCGTGGTCAAGCGCACCGCACGCGCCATCCTGCTCGACGGCAGCGACCTGATCCTCATCAAGCGCACCAAGCCCGGAGTGGATCCCTACTGGGTCACGCCCGGCGGCGGCGTCGAGCCCGAGGACGCGACCGTCGTCGACGCCCTGCATCGCGAGGTGGACGAGGAGCTCGGCGCCAAGATCACCGATGTGGTCCCCTGCTTCGTCGACACCGTGGAGCACATCGAGGGCGGCGGGGTGAAGGGCGTGAAGGTCCAGCACTTCTTCGTCTGCCGGCTGGATTCGATGGACCTGTCGCGACGGCACGGCCCCGAGATCGACGATCCCTGCGGGGAGTACGACATCGTACGGGTGCCGTTCAGCCGGATGGGGATCGCCGCCGTCCACCTCGTACCGCTGTCGCTGCGGCACTATCTGGACGGCAACATCGAGGGCGTACGCGCGATGCACGCGCCCGATCTGGGCTGACCGCAGCCGGTCCGGGGCAGGCGGCGGCCGCTGCTCCGGCGTGACGTCGCTGTGCCGGTCAGGCAGGGTCGGTCGCGCAGGGTCGGTCAGGCAGGGTCTGTCTCGACCGGTTCGTCGAGGAAGTCGTGGCGGATGCGCTCGGCCGGCATCCCGATGCCCCGGAGCACGTCCACGCCACTGCGGATCATGCCGGGCGGCCCCGAGAGATAGGCGTCGTACTCGTGCCAGGGGCCGCGCTGCCGCACCGCCTCGGGCAGCAGCCCCCTCATCAGGCCGCTTCCCGTTCCCGGACCGGTGGCGACCACCGGCCGCACCACGAGCCAGGGAAAGGTGTCCTGGAGCCGCAACATCGTGTCGATGTCGTACAGGTCGTAATCGCTGCGTGCCCCGTAGAAGACCTCCACCGGACGCCGGTCGCCATGCTCCGCGACATCCTCGACGAGCGCCTTGATGGGTGCGATGCCCGTGCCTCCGCCCAGGCAGAGCAGACCGTTGTGGGTGGAGTGGTCGACCGTCATCGAGCCCGTGGGCGGACCGAGGCGCAGGACGTCCCCGGGCCGGGCCCGGTGCACCAGGGCATTGGAGACCCAGCCGGCCGGGACCGCCTTGACGTGGAAGGTGAGCAGACCATCGCGTCGGGGTGCCGAGGCAAAGGAATAGTGCCGCCAGTTCCGGGGCCACCACGGGGTCTCCACAGCCGTGTACTGACCGGCGCGGAAGGGGTAGGCCTGGTCGGGGCGGAGCGTGAGCACCGCTATGTCACGGGTCCTGAGGTCGTGCGACACGACTTCCGCATGCCACCAGGCAGGGGCCCACTGCTCGTCCTCGGCGGCCGCGTCGATCATGATCTGAGATATCGCGGTGTAGGCGCGCACCCACGCCGCTTCGGTCTCCCCGTCCCAGGTGGTAGTCGCGTAGCGGCTCAGTGCGCCCATGAGCGCCTCCCCCACGGCGGGATAGTGCATGGGCAACGTGCCGTACTTGCGGTGGCCCCGCCCCAGTCCGCCGAGGTACTCGGCCAGTGCGCGTGCGTCGTCCAGCCGGTCGGCCGCAGTGAGGATCGCACGGAGGAGACGGTCGCGCTGGACGTCCATCGCAGCCGGGAACAGACTCCTCAGTTCCGGGTGGCGCACGAAGAGCAGTGCGTAGAAGTACGAGGTCGTCTGATCCGCGACGGGCGAGATCTCGGTCAGGGTGCGGTGGATCAGGGTCGCATCGGTGGATCTGCTCGTTCCGTTGTCGGTCCACCCGGTGGCCGGAGCATCCATACTGTGCCTCGCCTCGTACGTCTCATGGTCGCCTTACGCACCAGCACGGCCCGCAGCCCCTCGCCCGCGGACGCAGTCGGGCCCGCTGACGGCCACTGTTCGGCCACTGTGCACGATCCCCCGGCCAGCATGCCTTGCGGCGGACACGGGCGGGTCGTGAACCCATGACAGCCACTCATGAACGCGTCAGTACCGGGAAGGTCGGCAACTCACCCGGCAGTGAAGCCCGCAGAGAAGCGCATGCCGTACGCCGAGGCTAGTACGCGCGATTACTCCCGTCGTCAGACGCCCTGTCTCCCCGTTCCCGGCACCGTGTTTCACGTGAAACCACTCAAACGCTCCGCCCGCCGCAGCCTCCTGGTGGCGCATGTCGCGGTATCCGTGAGCTGGCTGGGACTGACCGTCGGACTTCTGGCGCTCGGAATCGCGGCCTTCTCCACCGGGGATCCCGCCACCGCGCAGGCTGCTACCCGTTCCATGAAGATCTTCGGGGACTGGCTGATCGTGCCGGTCGCCCTGTTCTCGCTGTTCAGCGGTCTCGTTCTGGCGCTCGGCACCCCGTGGGGGCTGGCCAGGCACCGGTGGGTCTGGACGAAGTTCTGGCTCACCCTGATCACCGTGGCACTGTCCGTCTTCTCCCTGCGGCCCGGCATCGACGAGGCCGCGGCACGTGGGGCCGTCGACATCGACCTGGTGGTCGCGCCGTCGGTGGCAACGGCGACGTACCTCTTCGTCACCGCGATATCGGTGCTGAAGCCCTGGGGGCCGACCCACCGCGGCCGTCGGCTGCGCCGCTCGTCCGGAATCGGTAAAGGGGTGGACGCGCGAACACCGGGTCGGACAGCCTGACCTTCATGCCCAGCTCACAGCCCCGCCCGATCACCGAACTGCCTGTCCGGCGCCTCACCCCGGGCGACCTGGTCGCCTGTGCCGATCTCAGCGAAGACCGTGGCTGGCCACGCGATGAGCACAGATGGGGCCTGCTCCTCGCCGCCGGGACCGGCTACGGCGTGGACGACCCCGATGGCAAGGGCCTGATGGCCAGCTGCGTGGTGACCTCCTACGGCTCCCGGCTGGCAGCCATCGGCATGGTGCTCGTCGCGGAGCGGTATGCGCGGCAGGGAGTCGCACGGCAGCTGATGCACCACGTGATCGCCGAGTCCGGAGATACCCCGCTCAGCCTCTACGCAACGGCCTCGGGGCAGCCGCTCTACGAACAGCTCGGTTTCTCGGTCGTGGGCCGCTCCCGGCGGGTCGCCGGTTTCTTCCGGCCGACCGGCGGCAGGCCCCCTGCCGTCACCGTCCGCCCGGCCACGGCGGAGGATCTGCGAGCCATGGTCCTGCTGGACGCGGATGTCTTCGGCGCCGACCGGACCCATGTCCTCGCCCGGCTGCCCGCGTTCGCCGACCATATCCGGGTAGCGCAGGACGGGGGACGTCTCATCGGTTACGCGGCGGCCTGGCCCAGCGGCCGGACACATGCGATCGGCCCGCTGGTCGCGCGCGACACCGCCACGGCTGAGGCACTTGTCGCCTCGCTCGCGGAGGCGACGGATCTGCCGCTGCGCGCGGACATCGACGCGCGCCATACCGAGCTGCTCGACTGGTTCGAGGAGCACGGTCTGCGGCCCGACTCCACGACCACGGTGATGACACATGGAGCCGCGGACCTGCCGGGCGACTGGACTCGTCGCTATGCCCCGCTGACCGTTGCCATGGGCTGACCGCCGACGTCTCCACGGCCCGGAGCCGTCATCGACTGCGGGCCGGTCGAGCACGGTGGCAGGGTGTCGAAGAGTGACAAGGCATCCCGCAACAAGTTGCAAGCGCGGACTATTTCGACAGTCACCTACCCTGGAGGGAACGGCTCCGTCACATAGGAGAGACCCCATGACAGCGACAGACCCCGCGCTCACCGCCCTCTCCCAGGGCTGGTGCGCTCTCTCCTTGCTCCACGGAAAGATCGAGGCCCACGTCGAGCGGGCGTTGCAGTCCGGGCACGGGCTCAGCGTGCGGGAGTACTCCCTGCTCGACGTTCTGAGCAGGCAGCACAGCGGCCCCGGCGGGCATCTCCAGATGAAGCAGGTCGCGGACGCAGTCGTGCTCAGCCAGAGCGCCACCACTCGCCTGGTCACCCGCCTGGAAGACCGCGGGCTGCTGATGCGGTATCTCTGCGACACCGATCGCCGCGGCATCTACACCGATGTCACCGAAGCCGGCCAGACCCTGCTCGACGAGGCCCGGCCGACCAATGACGGCGCACTGCGTGCCGCGTTGGACGAAGCCGCGAAGAACCCCGAACTGGCCCCGCTGGTCGAGGCCGTCGAAGCACTGAAGGCCCCCGTGCCGGTCGCGTGAGTCGCACGGGGCCGGCCGGACCGGGCCGGGCTCGTGCACCGCACGGCCGGTCTGCGTACCCTGCCGATCATGAGCGATCTGGAAATACGCCCCGCCGCCCTTACCGACATCCAGGCGATCGTGGCCATGCTCGCCGATGATCCGCTGGGTGCCCGGCGTGAATCACCGGACGACCTCGCCCCGTACCGCACCGCGTTCCAACGGCTCGCGGACGATCCGAACCAGCACCTGGTGGTCGCCGTGCGCGAGGGCCGTGTCGTCGGAACCCTGCAGCTGACCGTGATTCCCGGGCTTTCCCGGCGCGGCTCGACCCGCTCGGTCATCGAGGGCGTACGCATCCACGCCGACGAGCGGGGCAGCGGCCTCGGCACCCGGCTGATCGAGTGGGCCGTGGAAGAATCCCGGCGCCAGGAATGCCAGTTGGTCCAGCTGACGTCCGATGCGACCCGGACCGACGCGCATCGCTTCTACGAGCGGCTCGGATTCACCGCGAGCCATGTGGGCTTCAAGCTCGCACTCTGACCGCAGACCGGAATTCGGAGACCGCAGCCGGGAGGCCGCCCGTGCACCGCATCAGTGACGAACAGCGCAGGGTCAGGCTCGGACGACGCCACCTTCTGGCCCCATCCGAACGGACCGTCTCCCCGGTCGCTGTGGCCGACGCGGTCGTCGCGCTGCACGCCACCGACGCCGCCACCGTCTTCCTCTCGGCGTGTGCCCGCATGACCGAAGCGGACGTCGCCCTGGTGGAAGAGGCTCTCTACGGGGAAGTCTCGCTGGTCCGGCAACTCTCCATGCGGAACACCCTCTTTGTCGTGTCGCGGGAGCTCGCCCCCTGTGTCGACGCCTCGAACGTCCGGGCCGTGGCGGCGAAGGAGCGCCGGACCTTCCTCAAGCACCTGGCAGACGACGGCAACGGCCTGGACGAGCGCTGGCTCGCCGACACCGAACGGCAGACCCTAGCCGTTCTCGCCGACCGCGGCACCGCGACCGGCACCGAACTCTCCGCCGCCGTGGCCGCCCTGCGTACAAAGATCACCCTCTTCCCCGGCAGGAGGGCCGAGGCCGTACAAGGCGTCGCTTCTCGTGTCATCCGGATCCTGGCCGCCGAGGGCCGCATCCGCCGGGACCGCCCACGCGGTTCCTGGACCTCCAGCCAGTTCCGCTGGACGGCATCCGAGCCCTGGCCGTTCGAGGAACCCGCAGAGGCACAGGCCGAGCTGACCCGGCGATGGCTCCGCTCCTACGGCCCCGCGACCGAGGCCGACCTCAAGTGGTGGACGGGCTGGGCGCCACCGGATGGGTACTGCCGGAGGACATGGCGCCGGAACCGGCTCCGGACCCCTGGGCGGCGCTGCTTCCGGCCCTCGACCCCAGCGCCATGGGGTGGGCCGATCGCGGATTCCACCTACCGGCCGGGCATCGGCAGGCTCTCTTCGACCGGTCCGGAAACATCGGCCCGACCGTGTGGTGGAACGGCCGGATCGTGGGCGGCTGGGCCCAGCAAGCCGATGGTGAGCCGGTCTGGCGGTTGCTGTCCGACGTCGGCCGGGATGCTGCCACCGCGATCGAGGCGGAAGCATCCCGGCTTTCGCGATGGGTGGGTCAGACCCGGGTCACTCCGCGCTTCCGTACCCCGCTGGAACGGGAGTTGACAGCCTGAGCCCGACCCGCGCTCCGCCGTTTCACGTGAAACGTGACGCTCAGGCTCACAGTCCCCGCCAGCCGCGCTCGTCCACTCCGCCGGGAACTCCCGCCGCCGGGTCGTACGGCTCCCGCGTGAAGACGAACGACCCCAGGTCGAGGTGGTTCACGCTGCCGTCGCTGTTACGGACCACGCGCAGCGTCTCCCCCGCGTAGTAGCCGTCGCGACCGATCCAGGTGCCATCGGGCTGTGCGGTGAACCGGGCACCGCGGCCGGCGCCTTGCAGGGGTCCAAGTTCCAGCCCACCGTCCGCGGCCATCCGCAGGACGTTCGAGTGCGTGCCCCAGTACCAAGGACCGGTCAGAGCGAGCAGTTCGGCATCCGCCTCCGGCAACGGGCGCCAGGGCTCCGGGATACGGGGCTCGGCCTCGGCCACGATGTCCACGAGGTCGGCTGCGACACCACCGACCATCAGCCCCGCCGTCGTGTTGGCGAACACGACGGCCGCCACATCGTCCTCGACACTGATCCACAGCGTGGCCAGGAAGCCGGGCAACGACCCCGTATGACCGATGAGGGTGCGGCTTCCGCTCCGCACCACTTGAAGACCCAGACCGTAACTGAACTGCCATGCGCCGGGCTCGGCCGGTGCGGACGGCACGCGCATCTGCTCCACGGAGGCGGCACCGAGCACCCGGTCGTCACCCTCGGCCAGGAAGGCCGCGAAGCGCAGGAGGTCATCGGCCGTGGACCAGAGCTGGCCGGCCGGGGCCATCAGCCCGAGATCCTCCGCCGGTTCCGGCAGCATGACATCGGCCCAGGGATGCACGGCCCAGCCGCCCGCGTGCGGTGACTGCGGGTGGGGGCCGGTGCGGTGCATGGAGAGCGGCTCCAGGATCTCGCGCCGCAGCGCCTCCGCCCAACTCTCCCCGCGCACCTTCTCGACCAGCGCGCCCAGCAGCGTGTAGCCGGGGTTCGAGTAGTGGTGGCGGTGTCCTGGGGTGTGCATCCGCGTCTGCTCGCCGAGTACATCGGCCAACTCGGGCCGCAGCGTGCCCGGCGTCCTCTCCCACCAGGGCGCGGGCGCCTCGGCACCGAGTCCTGCGCTGTGGCCCAGCAGTTGATGGATCGTCACATCGCCGACTCCGGTGCCGGGCAGATGCTTCCCCAGCGGATCTTCCAGGTCCAGAAGGCCCTCGTCGCGCAGGCGCAGCACCAGTACCGCGGTGAACGTCTTGGTGAGGGAGCCGATCCTGAACTGCGTGTCACCGTCAGGGGCATGGCCGTCCACGCAACTGCGGGCACCGCTCCAGACGGTCTGTCCCTGCCTCCGCACGGCGGCGACGAGCGAGGGCGCCCGGCCCTCCTGCTGAGCGGTGGCGATGCGGTGCAGCAGAGCACGCTGCGTCCCCGGAAGCAACTGTTCGGATGAGTAGGTCATGCTCAAACAACTACCCGCAGAACCAAGCTGTGGCGAGTCCATTTCACGGCGCCCGAAACGCGCCCGGAACCTCCGGCGGATGCCGGTCAGGTCTGCGCCATGTCCACGAAACGCGAGTAGTGACCCTGGAAGGCCACCGTGATCGTCGCCGTCGGGCCGTTACGGTGCTTGGCCACGATCAGGTCGGCCTCACCGGCGCGGGGGGACTCCTTCTCGTACGCGTCCTCGCGGTGCAGCAGGATCACCATGTCGGCGTCCTGCTCGATGGATCCGGATTCACGGAGGTCGGAGACCATCGGCTTCTTGTCCGTGCGCTGTTCGGGGCCACGGTTCAGCTGGGAGAGCGCGATGACCGGAAGCTGGAGCTCCTTGGCCAGCAGCTTGAGGTTTCGGG
Organism: Streptomyces sp. NBC_00012; assembly: GCF_045040875.1. Taxonomy (NCBI): domain Bacteria; kingdom Bacillati; phylum Actinomycetota; class Actinomycetes; order Kitasatosporales; family Streptomycetaceae; genus Streptomyces; species Streptomyces sp. NBC_00012. The sequence continues at coordinate 4,398,104 of NZ_CP108309.1, forward strand.
ACATGTCCGAGACTTCCTGCTGGCGGCTCTCGGCACGCTTGGAGCCGCCGGACTGCATCAGCTGCAGATAGTCGATGACCACGAGCTTGAGATCGTTGCGCTGCTTGAGACGGCGGCACTTGGCCCGGATCTCCATCATGGAGAGGTTCGGGGAGTCGTCGATGTAGAGCGGGGCGGCCGAGACGTCGGGCATCCGGCGGGCCAGCCGTGTCCAGTCCTCGTCGGTCATGGTGCCGGAGCGCATGTGGTGCAGCGCCACCCGGGCCTCGGCGGAGAGCAGACGCATCGCGATCTCGTTGCGCCCCATTTCGAGGGAGAAGATCACGCTGGGCAGATTGCTCTTGATCGAACAGGCCCGTGCGAAGTCGAGGGCCAGCGTGGACTTACCCATGGCGGGGCGGGCAGCGATGACGACCATCTGGCCCGGGTGCAGACCGTTCGTCAGTGCATCGAGGTCGGTGAAGCCCGTCGGCACCCCGGTCATCTCGCCGCTGCGCGAACCGATCGCCTCGATCTCGTCGAGCGCGCCCTCCATGATGTCGCCGAGCGGCAAGTAGTCCTCGCTGGTGCGCTGCTCGGTGACCGCGTAGATCTCGGCCTGCGCGGAGTTCACGATGTCGTCGACATCGCCGTCCGCCGCGTATCCCATCTGCGTGATCTTCGTTCCGGCTTCGACGAGCCGCCTCAGGACCGCCCGCTCATGGACGATCTCCGCGTAGTACGAAGCGTTGGCCGCGGTCGGCACGGACTGGACGAGGGTGTGCAGATACGGCGCTCCGCCCACCTTGGTGATCTCGCCGCGCTTGACCAGCTCGGCCGCCACCGTGATCGGGTCGGCCGGCTCTCCCTTGGCGTAGAGGTCGAGGATCGCCTGGTAGACGGTCTCGTGCGCGGGGCGGTAGAAGTCGTGGCCCTTGATGATCTCCACGACATCTGCGATGGCGTCCTTGGACAGGAGCATGCCACCGAGGACCGACTGCTCGGCATCGAGATCCTGGGGCGGCACCCGCTCGAAACCGGGCGACCCACCCTCCCAGCCACCGCTCTCCCTGCCGCGTTCATGCTGCTCGCCGCGGTCCCTGCCTTCACCGCGGCGCTGCCGGGAAACGGGCAGACGGTCGCTGGGACCGGTCTCGGCCCAGGGGTCGTCCAAAGGCTCGGGAATGCTCACCGGGCCACCTCCTCCCGTCCGCTCCGCGGACCTCGCCATGCCACTCTTTCTTACGGCACAGCACCGACAAACAAGACGCCCGACTCCGGTTCCGGCGCGTCGAGTTCTGAGTGGTTCCGAGTCCGAAACGGGGTGCGGGCGCCGGTCCACGGTAGGCCGCTCGGCACCGTCAGCCAATCTGGTTATCCACAGGGCATGTGGACGACCGACCAGATGCTGTGGAGAACTCTGCGGAACCTGTGCACGGAGCGGGGGACAGCGCTGTGGACAAACTCATAGCACCCGCACCGCCAGCGCGCTGACCTGGCATTTTCCCATCCACGGCCTGTGGGGGAGAAAAACTTTCCGAGTCAGCACAAGATCACGACAAACGGCACACGGAGGAACGCCGAGCGTCAGCAAATGTAAGGGACACAAAGCCATTGCATCTATTACCTGTGGAAGATTAGATTGGCCCCCATGATCCAGGCCCCGGCACCCCCGCCGCCCAGTCGTCGACGACACGACCGCGAGATCATCTCGCTCGCCGTTCCTGCCTTCGGCGCACTCGTCGCCGAGCCGCTCTTCGTGATGGTCGACAGCGCCATCGTCGGCCATCTCGGCACCCCTCAGCTGGCCGGCCTGGCAGTCGCCGCAGCCCTGCTGACCACCGCCGTCAGCATCTTCGTCTTCCTCGCCTACGCCACCACCGCGGCAGTGGCACGACGGGTCGGAGCAGGCGATCTGGCCTCGGCGATCCGGCAGGGCATGGACGGCATCTGGCTGGCGATCCTGCTGGGCATCGCCGTCATCGCCATCGCTCTCCCCACGGCCCCCTGGCTGGTGGATGTCTTCGGCGCCTCCGACACGGCAGCCCCCTACGCGACCACGTATCTGCGGATCTCCAGCCTCGGCATCCCGGCCATGCTCGTGGTGATGGCCGCGACCGGCGTTCTCCGCGGCCTGCAGGACACCAGGACCCCGCTCTACGTCGCCATCGGAGGCTTCGCGGCCAACGGAGCCCTCAACGCGGGACTCGTCTACGGCGCCGGACTCGGAATCGCCGGATCGGCCTGGGGCACTGTGATCGCACAGGTCTCGATGGCCGTCGCCTATCTGATCGTGGTGGTACGGGGAGCCCGACGGCACGGCGCCTCGCTGCGTCCCGATGCGGCAGGCATCAGGGCCAGCGCCCAGGCCGGCCTACCGCTGCTGGTCCGTACGCTGTCGCTCCGTGCCGTCCTGTTGATCGCCACGGCCGTCGCCGCCCGTCTCGGCGACACCGAGATCGCCGCGCACCAGATCATCCTCTCCCTCTGGAGCCTGATGGCCTTCGCTCTCGACGCCATCGCCATTGCCGGTCAGGCGATCATCGGCCGGTATCTGGGGGCCGACGACGCCAAGGGCGCACGTGAGGCGTGCCGCCGCATGGTGCAGTGGGGCATCGTCTCCGGGGTGGTGTTCGGGGCACTGATCGTCCTTGCCCGTCCACTGTTCGTGCCCTTGTTCACCGGCGACCGGGCCGTGCAGGACACCCTGCTCCCGGCCCTGATGGTGGTGGCGCTGTCCCAGCCGGTCGCGGGTGTGGTCTTCGTCCTGGACGGAGTACTCATGGGCGCCGGCGACGGGCGATACCTGGCCTGGGCCATGCTCGTCACTCTCGCGGTGTTCGCTCCGGTCGCCCTGCTGGTACCGGTGATCGGTGGCGGCCTGACGGCGCTGTGGTGGGCGATGGCGCTGATGATGGCCGTCCGCATGGTGACGCTGTGGCTGCGCACTCGCTCCGGCAAGTGGATCGTCACCGGGGCCACCCGCTGAGCCACCGCCCGTGGTCCCGTTTCACGTGAAACCGTGAAACCGTGAAACCGCGAGACCACCAGGTCGCCAGGCCACAAGGCCACGACGAAGGGCCGCACCCCGAGGGGTACGGCCCTTCAGCTGCTCAGGTGAGCTGTGCCCTTAGGCAGCAACGACCTCGACGCCGAGGTTCGCAGCGACCTCGGGGTGCAGACGCACGGACACCTGGTGTCCGCCGAGCGTCTTGATCGGCGAGCCGAGCTCGACGCGACGCTTGTCGACGTCGGGGCCACCGGCGGCCTTGATCGCCGAGGCGATGTCGGCCGGGGTCACGGAGCCGAAGAGACGGCCGGCGTCGCCGGAGCGAACGGCCAGACGGACCTTCACGGCCTCGAGCTTGGTCTTGATCTCGTTGGCCTGCTCGATCGTGGCGATCTCGTGGATCTTGCGGGCGCGGCGGATCTGCGCCACGTCCTTCTCGCCACCCTTGGTCCAGCGGATGGCGAAGCCACGCGGAACCAGGTAGTTACGGGCGTACCCGTCCTTGACGTCGACGACGTCGCCCGCAGCACCGAGGCCGGTGACCTCGTGGGTGAGGATGATCTTCATGATTCGGTCACCCTTCCCTTATCGCGCGGTGGACGTGTAGGGCAGCAGCGCCATCTCACGGCTGTTCTTGACTGCCGTGGCGACATCACGCTGGTGCTGCGTGCAGTTGCCGGTGACGCGGCGGGCACGGATCTTGCCGCGGTCGGAAATGAACTTCCGCAGCATGTTCGTGTCCTTGTAGTCCACGTACTGGGTCTTGTCCTTGCAGAAAGCGCAGACCTTCTTCTTAGGCTTGCGCACAGGCGGCTTCGCCATGGTGTTTCTCCTGTGTGATCAAGAAGTGGGGGTACGAGCTGCCCTAGAAGGGAGGCTCGTCCGAGTAGCCGCCGCCGGAGCCGCCGGAGCTTCCGCCCCAGCCGCCTCCACCGCCCTGCTGGCCCCCGCCCTGCTGGCCGCCGGACGGCGCGCTCGTGGCCCACGGGTCGTCGGCGGGAGCGCCGCCACCACCCTGCTGGCCACCACCGGGACCGCCGCCCCAGTTGCCGCCGCCCTGCTGGCCACCGCCGTATCCACCCTGGCCGCCCTGACCACCGCGACCGGTGGTCTTGGTGACCTTGGCCGTGGCGTTCTTCAGGCTGGGGCCGACTTCCTCGACATCCAGCTCGTAGACCGTGCGCTTGACGCCCTCGCGGTCTTCGTACGACCGCTGCTTCAGCCGGCCCTGCACGACAACGCGCATGCCTCGCTGGAGCGACTCGGCGACGTTCTCCGCCGCCTGCCGCCAGACCGAGCAGGTGAGGAACAGGCCTTCGCCGTCCTTCCACTCATTGGTCTGCCGGTCGAAGATGCGGGGAGTGGACGCGACACGGAACTTCGCGACCGCCGCACCGGACGGGGTGAAGCGCAGCTCGGGGTCGTCGACGAGATTGCCGACGACCGTGATGACGGTCTCGCCTGCCATGGATGAACCTCTCGGCGGGGATTGCTTCTGGCTGCTTGCTGCTACTCGAACCCGATGACCACTGAGCTAGATGCTCAGTGGGACTCGGGACGGAGGACCTTGGTCCGGAGGACCGACTCGTTCAGGTTCATCTGGCGGTCGAGCTCCTTGACGACCGCAGGCTCGGCCTGCAGGTCGATGACCGAGTAGATGCCCTCGGGCTTCTTCTTGATCTCGTAAGCGAGACGACGACGGCCCCAGGTGTCGACCTTCTCAACCTTTCCGTTGCCCTCACGGACGACGGAGAGGAAGTTCTCGATCAGCGGGGAGACAGCGCGCTCCTCGAGATCGGGGTCGAGGATGACCATCACCTCGTAGTGACGCATGTGGAACCCACCTCCTTTGGACTCAGCGGCCACGGTCGTTCCGTGGCAGGAGGGTCGTGATGCGTGAGCATCAGTGTCTCCGAGTAAAACAGCCGCCACTGACAACACCCTCCATGGAGAGGGGCTGCCGTGCTGGCCTGGGCAGACACCGGTGCAGACCGTACAGAGTACCCGCACACCGGCTTCCGGTTGAAATCCGGTGGTCAGGAGACGCAATCTGGACACATCGAGTGTGAGCGGCGCCACAACGCGCCCCATTCGGCCAGGAGGTACTCCATGGCACAGGCAATACGACCTCGTCCCCCCGTCTCCCTGCTCGCCACGGACGGCAAGCCCCATCCGCTCCAGGAGACCCTGGTGGCGGTGACGCTGATCCTCGGTGTGCTCGCTTTCGTGACGGCGATGTTCCACAACCTGCATCTGATCAGTTCGTGGGCCGGACTCATCGGGATCCTCACAGGCGCGTACGGCCAGTACATCTCGGTGACCACGCGCGAGCGGTTCCCGTTGATCATCGGCATGGGCGCGGCCGCCATCGGCTTCTTCCTGGGCATGGCGCACGGCGGCCTCTTCGGCGGCGTGGTGGGCTGACCCGCAGAGCCGCAACCGACAGACATCCATAACCGGACAAGCAGAACGGCGCGGGAACCACACAGGGTCCTCGCGCCGTTCCCCCTGTACAAGGGCCCGGCAACCCGGGTCGCGACGGCGGCGGAGCGGCTGGGCCCCATAGGGCCAGACGGCGTGCTCGTCGGCCACAGTAGGCTTCGGCGCGAGAGCCGGAGCCCCTGACCGATGGGGACACACCTGCCGAGGAGCGCCCCGCATGAGCCTGACCCTGAGGACCATCAGCCGAGAGCAGCATCTGGCGTACATCCAGAGCCTGCCTGCGGCGAGTCACATGCAGGTCCCGGCATGGGCGGACGTGAAGGCCGAGTGGCGCTCGGAGAGCCTCGGCTGGTTCGACAAGGGCGGACAGCTCGTCGGCGCCGGGCTGGTGCTCTACCGGCAGCTGCCCAAGATCAAGCGCTACCTCGCCTATCTTCCCGAGGGCCCGGTCATCAACTGGTACGCCCCGAATCTGGACGACTGGCTGCGGCCGATGCTGGCGCACCTCAAGCAGCAGGGCGCCTTCTCCGTGAAGATGGGCCCGCCGGTCATCATCCGTCGCTGGGACGCGGCCGCCATCAAGTCGGGCATCCAGGACCCGGAAGTGAAGCGTCTGCGCGACGTCGAGGCCACCCACATCGAGCCGCGCGCCTTCGAAGTGGCGGACCGGCTGCGGAAGATGGGCTGGCAGCAGGGCGAGGACGGCGGCGCCGGGTTCGGTGACGTACAGCCCCGCTACGTCTTCCAGGTGCCGCTGGCCAACCGCTCGCTGGAAGACGTCCACAAGGGCTTCAACCAGCTGTGGCGACGCAACATCAAGAAGGCCGAGAAGGCCGGCGTCGAGGTGGTCCAGGGCAGCTATGCCGAGCTCGACGAGTGGCAGCGGCTGTACGAGATCACGGCGGAACGCGACCACTTCCGGCCGCGTCCGCTGGGCTACTTCCAGCGCATGTGGACGGCCCTCAACAACGAGGACCCCAACCGGATGCGGCTGTACTTCGCCCGGCACGAGGGCGAAAACGTCGCGGCCGCGACGATGCTGATCGTCGGCGGGCACGTCTGGTACTCCTATGGTGCCTCCGCCAACCACAAGCGCGAGGTCCGGCCCTCGAACGCGATGCAGTGGCGGATGCTGCGCGACGCGTACGCCATGGGGGCCACCGTCTACGACCTGCGCGGCATCTCCGACTCGCTGGACGAGACCGACCACCTCTTCGGTCTGATCCAGTTCAAGGTGGGCACCGGCGGCCAGGCGGCCGAGTACCTCGGCGAGTGGGACTTCCCGCTCAACAAGCTGCTGCACAAGGCGCTCGACATCTACATGTCGCGCCGCTGACCCGCGTCGCACCGTACGCGTCGCACCGCTGATACGCGTCGCCCCGCTGACGAAACCGGCTTCATTGGTTTCAATGGAGCTTCGGCTTCACACACCTCCCACACAGCAGCCACCAGAAGGGTTCCGGACCGGCCATGGCGCTCTCCCTGTACGTCGACACCGCGCGCTGGCGGGCGCACCAGAAATCCGTCCTCGACCAGTTCCCCGGCCTCGTACCGGTCTGCAAGGGCAACGGGTACGGCTTCGGTCACGAGCGGCTGGCCGACGAGGCCATCCGCTTCGGCTCCGACACGCTCGCCGTCGGAACGACCTACGAGGCAGCCCGCATCAAGGACTGGTTCAGCGGCGACCTTCTGGTCCTCACCCCGTTCCGCCGGGGCGAGGAGCCGGTGCCGCTGCCCGACCGCGTCATCCGCTCCGTGTCCTCCGTGGACGGCGTGCACGCCCTGGTGGGCGCGCGGGTCGTCATCGAGTGCATGAGCTCGATGAAGCGCCACGGCGTCAAGGAGGAGGAGCTCGGACAGCTGCACGCCGCCATCGAGGACGTACGGCTCGAAGGTTTCGCCCTGCACCTGCCGCTGGACCGCACGGACGGCTCGGACGCCGTCGAGGAGGTCATCGGCTGGATGGACCGGCTGCGCGCGGCCCGGCTGCCGCTGCACACCATGTTCGTCAGCCATCTGCGCGCCGAGGAGCTGGGCCGGCTCCAGCAGCAGTTCCCGCAGACCCGTTTCCGCGCCCGTATCGGTACCCGGCTGTGGCTCGGCGACCACGAGGCGACGGAGTACCGGGGTGCTGTCCTGGACGTCACGCGGGTGGTCAAGGGCGACCGCTTCGGCTACCGCCAGCAGAAGGCCGCCTCGGACGGCTGGCTGGTGGTCGTCGCCGGCGGTACCTCGCACGGCGTGGGCCTGGAGGCCCCGAAGGCCCTGCACGGTGTGATGCCGCGGGCCAAGGGGGTCGCTCGCGCGGGCCTGGCCACCGTCAACCGCAACCTGTCGCCGTTCGTCTGGGCGGGCAAGCAGCGCTGGTTCGCCGAGCCGCCGCACATGCAGGTGTCGATCCTGTTCGTCCCCGCGGACGCCCAGGAGCCGAAGGTCGGCGACGAGCTGGTGGCCCATCTGCGCCACACGACCACCCAGTTCGACCGCCTCGTCGACCGTTAGGCAGGCGCCGGGTCCCTCCGCACGGGAGAGACCCGGCTCTCAAGACCCGGCGCTCAGGGGCCGGCTCTCAAGACTCTGCTCTCAGTCGGCGACCGGTCCGCGGGCCGCGCCCCAGTCCACCCGTGGTCCTTCCACCGCCGGGTGGGCATGGTCCGCCGGATGCGCCGCCCGCCCCAGCACGAACACGTCCGGGGCCCCGTCGAGCACCCCGCCGGACGGATCGTCCGACCCGTCGCGCCGTACGACGTCCTTCTCCGGCATGAGGATGTCCCGTACGACCACGGCGCAGACGTACAGCGTGCCCAGCAGATGCAGGACGATCGCCAGCTGGTACCCCTCCGTGGGCAGCCCCTGGTGCTTGTCCCCGCTCGTCGTGTACGCGAGGTACATCCAGATGCCCAGGAAGTACATGACCTCGCACGCCTGCCAGATCAGGAAGTCGCGCCAGCGCGGCCGGGCCAGGGCGGCCAGGGGGATCAGCCAGAGCACGTACTGCGGCGAGTAGACCTTGTTGACGAGGATGAACGCCGCGACGACGAGAAAGGCGAGCTGCGCGAAGCGCGGCCGACGCGGCGCCATCAGGGTCAGTGCACCGATCGCCGCGCACAGCAGGACCGTCGTCAGGGTCGAGACGGTGTTGACGGTCGAGACCTCGATGCTCTCGCCGGTCCGCTGGGTGATGATCAGCCAGAAGGAGCCGAAGTCGATGCCCCGTTCCTCGCTGAACGTGTAGAACTTCTTCCACCCCTCGGGCGCGAGGGCCATCACCGGCAGGTTCACCACCAGCCAGGACACCGCCGCACCGAGCGTCGCCATGCCGAACTCCCGCCACTTGCCCGCCCGCCAGCACAGGACGAACACCGGCCCCAGCAGGAACACGGGATAGAGCTTGGCGGCCGTGGCGAGCCCGATGAGGATGCCGAACACCAGCACCCGTCCCCGGGACCACATGAGCATCGCCGCGGCCGTCAGCGCGACGGCCAGCAGGTCCCAGTTGATCGTCGCGGTGAGCGCGAAGGCCGGCGCGAGGGCGACCAGCAGCCCGTCCCAGGGGCGGCGCCGGTGCGTACGGGCGACACAGACGGCGATGATCACGGCGCAGATCATCAGCATGCCCGCATTGACCATCCAGTACATCTGCTCGCGGTGCTGAACGGATCCGCCCGGCGTCAGCCAGGCGGCGACCTGCATGAACACACCCGTCAGGACGGGGTACTCCAGGAACTGCATGTCGCCGGGCAGCCGGTCGAGGTACGGCACGAGGCCGTCGGAGAAGCCCCGGGCTGCGAAGAGGTGCGGAATGTCCGAGTAGCAGGCGTGCGTGTACTGCGAACCCGCGCCCCTGAACCAAGCCCAGTTGTAGCAGGGCAGCTTCTGCACCATGCCCAGCGCGAACATCCCGAGGGCCACCAGCGCGATGGCGCCCACGGGCGTGAGCGCCGTGCTGCCGAGCCGTGTCCAGCGCCCCGACCGCCCGCCGATCAGCTCGCTGCCGGCCGCGGCCACCTCGTCCTGGTGGGTGGGCCGTACGACCGACCGTTCCGCGGACTGGTGCACACTCGTGTCTTCTGCGCTTGGCATGCCGCTCATCCTGCCGTACCGGGCTGTGGAAACGACGAGGGCCGCCGCACCGTGTGGTGCGGCGGCCCTCATGACCGGGTCGGCCCAGCGGGCCGTGCGGGCGCTATCCGGCCGGCCCGCCGAAGATTCCGCCGTTGCCGTTCCCGCCGTTGCCGTTCCCGCCGTTGCCGTTCCCGCCGGTCGGTGGCTCGGGGGTCGTCGACGGATCGGTGCCACCACCGGTGTCTCCGCCGTTCGCGCCGCTGCTGGTCCCGCCGTTGTTGTGCTGGCAGTCCCAGTCCCACGTACCGCAGGTCTGGCTGGGGTTGGGCGCTGACGGGGACACGCTCATCGAGGGCGACTCGGTCACCGACTTGGACGGCGAGGGCGTCAACGGTGCGGTGGGCGTCGGCGTGGGGCTCTGCGCTCCGCCGCCGTAGACCTTGTCACCGATCGGCCCCGGCTCCGGGAAGCTCAGGACCGGCTTCCCCTTCAGAGCGCCCACCATGTAGTCGTGCCAGATCTGGGCCGGGAACGACGCACCGTGGATCGTCTGCTCGCCACCCGTGCCGTACATCTTTTCGAACTTGCGGTTCTTGTTCGACGCATCGTCGTCGAGCCGGTACATGCTGATGGCCGTGGACAGCTGGGGCGTGTAGCCGACGAACCAGGCCGACTTGTTGTCGTCCGTCGTACCCGTCTTGCCCGCCACGTCCCGGCCGGGGATCTGCGCGGGGGTACCGGTGCCCTTCTCCACGACGTTCTTCAGGACATCGGTGACGTTGTCGGCGATCGCCGCGTCGAAGGCACGCTTGGCGACGTTCTTGTGCTGGTAGATGGTCTTGCCGTCGTGCTTCACCTCGGAGACCGAGAAGGGCTCGCGCTGCTGGCCACTGGCGGCGAAGGTCGCGTACGCGCCGGCCATCCGGATCGCACTGGGCGAGGACGTACCGATGGAGAACGACGGCACGTGCGAATCCGCCATCTGTTCGTCGTCCTTGAGCCCCGCGGCCATGGCGATGTCCTTCACCTTGTCGGTGCCGACGTCCATGCCCAGCTGTACGTACGGGGAGTTGGCGGACCACTGCATCGCCTCGCGAAGGGTGATGTTGCCCCTCGACTCATGACCGTCGTTGGCCTGCAGCCACTCCTTGCCGTTCTCGTCGGTCCAGATCTCGCCGTTGTACTTCTTGATCTTCAGCTTGTCGTCGGCGTTGTAGATGCTGAGCGGCGAGACCTTGGTGCGCGCCGACTCGCCCTGGTCCTCCGAGAGCGCGGGGTTCCGCTTGCCGTACTCCATCGCCGCCGCCAGCACGAACGGCTTGAAAGTCGAACCGACCTGCGCACCCGTGGGGTTGGCGTTGTTGGTGAAGTGCTTGGTCGCGTCCTGACCGCCGTAGATCGCCACGATGGCGCCGGTCTTGGGATCCACCGACCCGCCGCCGAACTGGACGTGGGTGTCCGTCTTCGGGCGCTGCTTCGGCTTGATCTTGCTGTCGTAGACCTTCTGGACCGCGGCGTTGAGCTCCTTGACCTTGTCCCTGTTGAAGGTGGTGCGGATCTGGTAGCCGCCGCGGGCCAGCATCTCCGCCGTGACGCCCTTGTCGTTGTTGCTGAGGAAGTACTGCCTGGCGAGTTCGACCAGGTAACCGGTCTGACCTGCCAGCTGGGCATCCTTCTTCGGCGGGTCGGGCATCGGGAACTCGGTGTACTTGGCGCGCTCCGACTTCGAGAGCCGCCCGTCGTTCACCTCTTCGTCGAGGATCCACTTCCAGCGCTTCTTGGCCCGTGCGGTGTTCAGCTCCTTCGTCGCCTGCACGGGGTCGACGTCGGGAGCGCCCGCCGGGTCGTAGTACGACGCGCCCTTGAGCAGCGTGGCCAGGAACGCGCACTCGCTCGGGTTCAGGTTGATGGCGTCCTTGCCGTAGTACGTACGGGCCGCCGCCTGGATCCCCGAAGCACCCCGTCCGTAGTACGAGACGTTGAGGTAGCCCGCCATGATTTGGTTCTTCTTCATGTCGTTGCTGACCTTGAGCGTGATGAAGAGTTCCTGGAACTTCCGGCTCAGGGTCTGTTCCTGGGACAGACGCGAGTTCTTCACGTACTGCTGGGTGATCGTCGAACCACCCTGCGTCTCTCCTCCGGTGGCCATGTTGAACAGGGCCCGCGCGATACCCATGGGGTCGATGCCCCGGTCGTGCTCGAAGGACTTGTTCTCGGCCGAGATGACGGCGTCCCGCATCGCTTCGGGGATCTGCTCGAAGCCGATGATCTGGCGGTTGACCGAACCGCCCGTGGCGATCATCTGTTTGCCGTTGTCCCAGAGGTAGACGTTGTTCTGCGCCACCGCGGCTTCGTTCACCTTGGGCTTTTCGACCATCGCGTACGCGATACCGGCGAGGCCCATGAGCAGGCCGAGGAAGCCGATACAGAGGCTGGAGACCAGCTTCCACGACGGAACCCAGCGCCGGAAGCCGTACTTGCCGGCGCGCGGGTAGTCGATGAAGCGTTTCTTGACAGGGCGCTGGGGGGCCCGGCCCCGCCCCCTGCCCGGTTCCTCGTGCCCGCCGTCGCCGCCACCGCGACGGCGGCCCCCGCCCCCGCGGCCCGCTCCGCCGCCCTCGGCGCGACGGCTCCCGCCGCCCCGCTGGGCGGCACGTCTGGCCTCGGCGCGTCCGCCGTACGGGCTGTCACCGCCGTGCGAACCGGAAGGTGACTCGGAAGTTACTCCACGTGACGGTGCGGCGCGGCGTCCTGAGGACTGCTGGGCGGCTCGTCTGGCCGCTGCACGCCCGCCACCTTGTGGTTGCGGCGTTTTGCGGCGGTGCTCGCTCATCGAACGACTACTCCTCGGGCAGGCGAGAGCGCCTGGAAGCGGCAGTTGAGATCCGGTCCCCCCGAATTACGGACCAGCCCTGCGAAAGGCTCGTCCGCCATGCGTCCGGCTGCTCCGCGAAGACTGACGCGCGCGGGCGTCACGCGGTTCCCGGTGGTCTGCATGCCGCACAGACTACGCACGGTCAAAACCCACCTAGGGCCGAACTTCACCCCAAACAACGCAAGTCGGCGCCTACGAATTCACGATGTGACGCCGTTCACGATGGCTCCTCTTGTCGCATCGCGACGACCGATCTATCGTCGTGATGTATCGAGTCGATACATCAGCTCGGTACATCGGCCCGGCACGGGCTCCAGCAGGAGCACTCGGACGCACTCGGAGACGGAGGAGGCGAAGTTGAGCAGACGCTCCGGCATCCTCGAATTCGCCGTTCTCGGCCTGCTCCGTGAGTCCCCGATGCACGGCTACGAGCTGCGCAAACGACTCAACACCTCGTTGGGGATCTTCCGCGCCTTCAGCTACGGCACCCTCTATCCCTGCCTCAAGACGCTGGTCGCCAACGGCTGGTTGATCGAGGAGCCGGGTGCCGCTCCCGTCGACCAGCCGCCCGCCACCGGCCGCGCGGTCGCCCCCGCCTCCTCGCTGGCCGGGCGCCGCGCCAAGATCGTCTACCGGCTGACGGCGGAAGGTAAGGAGCGCTTCGAGGAGCTGCTCTCGCACACCGGCCCCGACTCCTGGGAGGACGAGCACTTCGCAGCCCGCTTCGCCTTCTTCGGGCAGACGGAGCACGACGTGCGGATGCGAGTGCTGGAAGGCCGTCGCAGCCGGCTGGAGGAGCGGCTGGAGAAGATGCGGGCCTCACTGGCCCGCACCCGTGAGCGCCTCGACGACTACACACTTGAGCTGCAGCGACACGGCATGGAGTCCGTGGAGCGCGAAGTGCGCTGGCTGAACGAGCTCATCGAGAGCGAGCGGTCGGGACGGGATCAGCGACGATCCTCGCCCGGGAGCGAAGCTCAGCAGAACACCGCAGGAGAGACGGACGGCCTGCCCCGGCGTCGGGGTGACACCCCGCCGGATCCGTCCGACGACACCGCAAAGTGAGGTCCCCGCAGATCCGCGGGGCCTTCATCGGGAACATCCAAAACACACAGGGAGCAACCGGAATGGGTTCGGTTCGCGTAGCCATCGTCGGCGTGGGCAACTGCGCCGCCTCGCTGGTCCAGGGCGTCGAGTACTACAAGGACGCCGATCCGGCCGGCAAGGTGCCCGGTCTGATGCACGTCCAGTTCGGCGACTACCACGTGCGGGACGTCGAGTTCGTCGCCGCCTTCGACGTCGACGCGAAGAAGGTCGGTCTCGACCTCGCGGACGCCATCGGTGCCAGCGAGAACAACACCATCAAGCTCTGCGACGTGCCGAACGCCGGCGTCACCGTCCAGCGCGGCCACACCCACGACGGTCTCGGCAAGTACTACCGCCAGACCATCGAGGAGTCGGCCGAGGCACCGGTCGACATCGTCCAGGTCCTCAAGGACCGCAAGGTCGACGTCCTCGTCTGCTACCTGCCCGTCGGCTCCGAGGTCGCTGCGAAGTTCTACGCGCAGTGCGCCATCGACGCCAAGGTCGCGTTCGTCAACGCCCTCCCGGTCTTCATCGCCGGTACCAAGGAGTGGGCGGACAAGTTCACCGAGGCCGGTGTCCCGATCGTCGGCGACGACATCAAGTCGCAGGTCGGCGCGACCATCACGCACCGCGTGATGGCGAAGCTCTTCGAGGACCGGGGCGTCATCCTGGACCGCACGATGCAGCTGAACGTCGGCGGCAACATGGACTTCAAGAACATGCTCGAGCGTGAGCGCCTCGAGTCCAAGAAGATCTCCAAGACGCAGGCCGTCACCTCCCAGATCCGGGACCGCGAGCTCGGTGCGGACAACGTCCACATCGGCCCGTCGGACTACGTTGCCTGGCTGGACGACCGCAAGTGGGCGTACGTGCGCCTCGAGGGCCGTGCCTTCGGTGACGTTCCGCTGAACCTGGAGTACAAGCTCGAGGTCTGGGACTCCCCGAACTCCGCCGGTGTCATCATCGACGCCGTCCGCGCCGCGAAGATCGCCAAGGACCGCGGCATCGGCGGCCCGATCCTCTCCGCGTCCTCCTACTTCATGAAGTCCCCGCCGGTGCAGTACTTCGACGACGAGGCCCGCGAGAACGTCGAGAAGTTCATCAGGGGCGAGGTCTCCAACTGACGCAGCCGGACACGGCGCGTCCACACGGCCGGGTGCTGAGCGGCAACGCTCATTCCCTTCCGTGCTGTTGAGGGTCCCCGGGCAATCTGCCCGGGGACCCTCAACGTATGTGACTCTTGATCGCATGGCCGTCGTGGGTGATCTGCGCGTTCTTCTGCTGCTTCGGAACTTCCGTCGTCTGCTGGCCGTACGACTCCTCTCCCAGTCGGCCGACGGTGTTTTCCAGGTGGCGCTGGCGGCTCACGTCGTCTTCTCGCCGGAGAAGCAGGCTTCGGCAGGTGCCATCGCCTCCGCCATGGCGGTGTTGCTGCTGCCGTACTCGCTCATCGGCCCCTTCGCCGGCGTTCTGCTGGACCGCTGGCCCCGCCGCCAGGTCTTTCTGTATGGGAACCTGCTGCGTGCCGCGCTCGCCTGCTGCACGGCGCTCCTCATCCTCGGCTCCGCGCCCGACTGGCTCTTCTACGCCTCGGCGCTGTGCGTCACCGCGGTCAACCGCTTCGTCCTGGCCGGGCTCTCGGCCGCTCTCCCGCGTGTCGTCGACACCGACCGGCTGGTGCTGGCCAACTCGCTCTCACCGACCGCCGGGACGCTCGCGGCCACGGCGGGCGGCGGCCTCGCCTTCGCCGTGAGGCTGCTGGTCGCGGACTCCGATGCCGTGGTGGTACTGCTGGGCGCGGCGCTCTACCTCATGTCGGCACTGGCCTCCCTGACCCTTGCCACCGGACTCCTCGGACCGGATCAGGACGGACACCGGATCGGGCTGAGGCAGGCGCTGACCGCCACCACGCACGGGCTGGCCGACGGCTTGCGCCATCTGGCCCAACGGAAGCAGGCAACCCGGGCGCTGGCCGCCATGACCGTGATGCGCTTCTGCTACGGAGCGCTGACCGTCATGGTGCTGATGCTTTGCCGGTACGCCTGGACCGACAGCGAATCCGAGGGCCTGGCTCTTCTGGGACTGGCCGTGGGGTTCTCAGGTGCGGGGTTCTTCGCGGCGGCCGTGCTGACCCCTTGGGCCGCGGGACGGCTCGGCCGGCTCCGCTGGCTGACCGCGTGCGCGGCCGGTGCGGCCGTCCTCGAACCCGCACTGGGGCTGTGGTTCGTACCCGCACCCATGCTGGTCGCGGCGTTCGTCCTCGGGCTGACCACCCAGGGGGCGAAGATCGCGACCGACACGGTGGTGCAGACCGCGGTGGAGGACTCCTTCCGTGGCCGGGTCTTCTCCCTCTACGACGTTCTGTTCAACGTCGCTTTCGTGGGAGCCGCCGCAGTTTCCGCCCTGGTGCTGCCTCCTGATGGGCGATCGGCCGTGGTGGTGATCGGGGTGGCCGCTCTCTACACGGTCGTCGCGGTGCTGATGTTCCGGTGGAGCCGCACCGGAGAAGCCGTCTAGCGCCCGAAGCGGAGCAGAGCGAGTGCGGAGCAGAGCGAGGGGCGCTGTTTCACGTGAAACAGCGCCCCTCGCCATATCGCAGCGCGGCACCGGAAGGTGGTCATGTTTCACGTGAAACATGACCACCGCCCTGGCGATCTCAGCCCTGCGCCGCCCACCACTCCTTGAGCTTCCCGACCGCCACGTCGTGCTCCAGCGGGCCGTGCTCCAGGCGCAGCTCCAGCAGGAACGCGTACGCCTTGCCGATCACAGGCCCGGGTCCGACGCCCAGGGTCTTCATGATCTCGTTGCCGTCCAAGTCGGGGCGGATGGCATCCAGCTCCTCCTGCTCCTGCAACTGCGCGATGCGCTCCTCAAGGCCGTCATAGGTCCGTGAGAGGGCGGCAGCCTTGCGTTTGTTGCGCGTGGTGCAGTCCGAGCGGGTCAGCTTGTGCAGCCGCTCCAGCAGGGGGCCGGCGTCCCGCACGTAGCGACGGACCGCGGAGTCCGTCCACTCACCGTCGCCGTAGCCGTGGAAGCGCAGATGAAGCTCCACCAGCTTCGAGACGTCCTTGACCATGTCGTTGGAGTACTTGAGCGCGGTCATCCGCTTCTTGACCATCTTGGCGCCCACCACCTCGTGGTGATGGAACGAGACCCGCCCGTCCTTCTCGAAGCGTCGCGTCCTCGGCTTCCCGATGTCATGGAGAAGTGCGGCAAGGCGCAGGACGAGATCGGGGCCGTCCTGCTCCAGATCGATGGCCTGCTCCAGAACGGTCAGCGAATGCTCGTAGACATCCTTGTGACGGTGATGCTCGTCACTTTCCAGACGCAGGGCGGGGAGCTCCGGCAGCACCTGTTGCGCCAGCCCCGTGTCGACGAGCAGCGCCAGCCCCTTGCGGGGGTGGGCGGCGAGCAGCAGCTTGTTGAGCTCCTCCCGGACCCGCTCGGCGGAGACGATCTCGATGCGCCCGGCCATTTCCGTCATCGCGGTGACCACATCGGGAGCGACTTCGAAGTCCAGCTGGGCCGCGAAGCGGGCAGCGCGCAGCATCCGCAGCGGATCGTCGGAGAACGACTCCTCGGGTGTTCCCGGGGTGCGCAGGACGCGCTCCGCCAGATCCTTGAGGCCGCCGTGAGGATCGACGAACTCCTTCCGCGGAAGGGCGACAGCCATCGCGTTGACCGTGAAGTCACGGCGGACGAGGTCTTCCTCGATGGAGTCGCCGTAGGACACCTCGGGCTTGCGCGAGGTCCTGTCGTACGCCTCCGACCTGTAGGTGGTGACCTCGATCTGGTAGCCGTCCTTCTGGGCACCCACCGTGCCGAAGGCGATCCCGACCTCCCACACCGAGTCGGCCCACGGTCGGACGATCTTCAGCACGGCCTCGGGGCGTGCGTCGGTCGTGAAGTCCAGGTCGTTCCCGAGCCTGCCGAGAAGCGCGTCCCGGACCGAGCCCCCGACCAGAGCGAGACTGAACCCGGCGTCCTGAAAACGGCGAGCGAGGTCGTCGGCGACCGGGGACACCCGCAGCAGTTCGCTGACTGCGCGGTGCTGCACCTGGGTCAGGGCACGGGAGCTGTCTTCATTGGCGTTCGACACAACAGAAAAGGGTACGTGCCCGGACCGGCCCGGTCGCCCTGGTTTCGGCCCGCCCTGCAAGACTCTTCCGATCATGTAGCGAACTCCCCAGCACTTGGCACCCGCGCACATCGTTACCATGCGTGGACGCAAGAACCGACAACCATCGACACCAGCTGACGACGACGAGGGACGGGTAGGCGCGTGGCCGAGGCGGCAGACATTCAGGGGATCGGTCCCTCTCCTGCCCGCCGGTGGCTGCGGCGAACAGCCGCCCTGATCATCGGGGCGCCGCTGGTCGCGGCGCTGCTGGCCGGTCCGACCGCACCCGCGGCGCAGGCCGGCGGGACCGGCAAGGCCCCCACAAGGTCCGAAACGGTCGACGTGGCCCTGGACACGTTGGCTCCGAGCGCGCCGGTCAAGGGGGACACCCTGACCGTCTCCGGAACCGTGACCAACCGGGGCAAGGACACGATCAGGGACGCCACGGTCGACCTGCGGGTGGGCCCGAAGCTCCTCAGTCGGACCGAGATCGACAACGCCGCCAGGCGCACCGGGTACGTGTACGGCAGCGACCCCGCCCCGATCGGCGGCAAGTACACGGTGAAGGTCGCGAAGCTCCCCTCCGGGATCAGCCAGGACTTCACGCTCTCCGTTCCGGTCGGCAAACTGGGGCTCGGCGACGACGGCGTCTACCAACTCGGCGTCTCGCTGTCGGGGCAGACCTCCCGGGTCCAGTACGACCAGGTGCTGGGGATCGAGCGCACCTTCCTCCCCTGGCAGGAGGAGGAGCGCGACTCCAGGACGAACATCACCTATCTCTGGCCGCTCATCGCGTCGGCCCACGTCACCGCCGAGACGGGCACCGACGATCAGCGGACGCCCGTGTTCACGGACGACGACCTGGCCGCCGAGCTGGCTCCGGGCGGACGGCTCGAACAGCTCGTTTCGCTGGGCAGCCAGCTGCCCGTGACCTGGGTGATCGACCCGGATCTGCTGGCCAGTGTCGACGCGATGGCGGGGAACTACCGCGTCAAGTCCGGCGACACCACCGTCGCCGGGAAGAACCAGGCCGTCGCCAAGCAGTGGCTCACCTCGCTGGAGGCCGCGGTGTCGGACGGGAAGGTCGTCGCGCTGCCGTTCGCCGACCCCGATCTGGCGTCCATCGCACACCGCGGCAAGAACGTCTCCGGCACCCTCAGCCACCTGCAGACCGCCACCGAGGTGGCCGGGACGACGGTGCAGACGATCCTCCACGTGAAGCCGTCGACCGACTTCGCATGGCCCGTCGACGGGGCGATCGACCCGTCGATCGTCGATGTCGCCACCTCGGCCGGGGCCCACAAGGTGATCGCCCGCAGCGACAGCCTCCAGGAGACCGGCGGTCTGACGTACACGCCGACCGCCGCCCGGCCGATCGGCGGCGGCACCACTGCGGTCGTCGCGGACGCCCGGCTCTCCACGGCCTTCCAGGGCGACATGTCGAAGGCGGGAAAGTCCACCCTCGCCGTCCAGAAGTTCCTCGCTCTGACCCTCGCCCTGACCGAGCAGGACACGGATGCCGAGCGGAGCATCGTCGTCGCACCGCAGCGGATGCCCACCGTGGCTCAGGCCCAGTCGATGGCCCGCGCCCTGCACGGGCTCGACGACGGGCGCTGGACCCAGCCCCTCGGGCTGGTGGACGCGGCCGGGGCTGAGCCCGACGCGGACGCGACGACCAGCGTCCCCGGGACCTCCCAGTACCCGAGGAAGCTCCGCAGCCAGGAGCTGCCCACCCAGGCCTTCCAGGACATCAAGTCCACCCAGGTCTCGCTGAACAGCTTCCAGGTCATCCTCACCCAGCCCGAGCGGGTGGTGACCCCCTTCGGCAACGCGCTCAACCGTTCCATGTCGACGTCGTGGCGCGGCAGCCCGCTGGAGGCCCAGCAGTACCGGGACTCGGTCCGCGGCTATCTGCTGGACCTCACCAACGAGGTCCAGCTCATCGCGAAGTCGGACGTCACCCTGTCCGGCCGCAGCGCCACCATCCCCGTGACCGTGCAGAACCGGCTGTTGCAGGGCGTGGACCATCTCGTACTGCGGCTGAAGTCGGAGAACGCGACACGCCTCAGGCTGAACGACGGCGGGGCCGTGGCGGAGCAGCCGATCCGGATCGGCGCCGGTCACAGCCAGTCCGTGAAGTTCGACGCGGCTGCCAACGTCAACGGCCAGGTGCAGATGACGGCGCAGCTCTACACCGAGGACGGCACGCCGTACGGCGAAGCGATGACCTTCACCGTGAAGGTCTCCGAGCTCACCCCGACCGTGCTGCTGGTCATCGCCGGCGGGCTGCTGCTCCTGGTCCTCGCGGGCATCAGGATGTACACCCATCGCAAGCGCGCCAACGCGGGCGGCGCGCCCGGCGAAGACGGCGGTGAACCCGAGCAGCCGAGTGACCCGACTCCGGACACCGGTCCGGAAAGCGGGGAGCCGTCGAGCTCGGGTGAGAAAGTGGAACGTTGAGCGATGTCTGTCGTGGCCGGTCGGCCGGGGACGATGAGGTGGGGTTTCGATGAACGCGCCGTACGACGGTGACCGCGGTCAGGGTGCGGGCGGAGCCGGGTCTTCCGGCGGGCCACCGGTGCCCCCAGGGCCCGGCCAGGTTCCGCCGACGCCTGATCCGTACCTGCAGGACGCCTACGACCGCGACCCCTACCGCGCCCAGGATCTGTCCGTCCAGGACCCGGTGGCCGAGGCGCTGTACGACCGTGCCGCGCATCCGCCGCCGCCCCCGGGCACCTACCAGCAGCCCCACCCGCTCTACCAGCAGCCGCCCGCGGCCCAGTACCCGCCCGATCCCCGCATCTGGGCACAGACCCCGCCTCCCGAGCCGGACGGCCCGTCGCGGCACCTGCCGTACGGCGACAATCCGGCGACCACCCAGTTCGTCGGGGTGGACGACCTCGTCAGTCAGGCTTCCCGGAACGACGAGCAGCCGGATGCCTTCGCGCACCTCTTCCGGGACCAGGAGGGCCCGGCAGGGTCCGCCCCCGTACCCGCGGAGCCCGAGCCGGCCCCGGCGCCCACCCCGCCGAAGTCCGGCGGCCGGGCCTCCGGAATACTGAAGTCCAGCGCGCTGATGGCGGCCGGCACACTCGTGTCCCGCCTCACCGGCTTCGTCCGCAGCCTCGTGATGACCGCCGCGCTCGGCGCTGCCCTGCTCGGCGACAGCTTCACCATCGCCTACACCCTGCCCACGATGATCTACATCCTCACCGTGGGCGGCGGCCTGAACTCGGTCTTCGTACCCCAGCTCGTCCGTTCCATGAAGGACGACGAGGACGGCGGCGAGGCCTACGCCAACCGGCTGCTGACTCTCGTCATGGTCGCGCTCGGCGTGATCGTCGCGCTCGCGGTCTTCGCCGCTCCATGGCTCATCCACATGATGTCGCCGACGATCGCCAACGACGTGGCGGCCAACAGTGTCGCCGTGACCTTCGCCCGGTACTGCCTGCCGACCATCTTCTTCATGGGCGTGCACGTCGTGATGGGCCAGATCCTCAACGCCCGCGGCAAGTTCGGCGCGATGATGTGGACCCCGGTCCTCAACAACATCGTCATGATCTTCACGTTCGGCATGTTCATCTGGGTCTACGGCACATCCGCCGAGTCCCAGATGGGCGTCCAGACCATTCCGCCGGAGGGCGTCCGGCTCCTGGGCATCGGCACGCTGCTCGGTCTGGTCGTACAGGCCCTGGCCATGGTCCCGTATCTGCGTGAGGCCGGGTTCCGTTTCCGCCCGCGGTTCGACTGGAAGGGGCACGGGCTCGGCAAGACGGTCAAGCTGGCCAAGTGGACCGTCCTGTTCGTGCTGGCCAACCAGGCAGGCGTGCTCGTCGTCACCCAGCTCGCGACGTCGGCGGGCAAGCTGTCCGGCAAGGACGGCACCGGCATCCTTGCGTACTCCAACGCCCAGCTCATCTGGGGCATGCCGCAGGCGATCATCACCGTCTCCGTCATGGCGGCCCTGCTGCCCCGTATCTCCCGCGCCGCCCACGACGACGACCCCGGCGCCGTCCGTGACGACATCTCCCAGGGGCTGCGGAACTCGGCCGTCGCGATCGTGCCGGTGGCCTTCACCTTCCTCGCACTCGGCCTGCCGATGTGCACCCTCCTGTACGCCTCCGCGGGCACCGAGGCCGCCCGCTCCATGGGCTTCATCCTCATGGCCTTCGGTCTCGGCCTGATCCCGTACTCCGTGCAGTACGTCGTGCTGCGCGGCTTCTACGCGTACGAGGACACCCGCACGCCCTTCTACAACACGGTCATCGTCGCCGCGGTCAACGCGGCCGCCTCGGCCCTCTGCTACGTGGTTCTGCCCGCCCGGTGGGCCGTGGTCGGCATGGCCGCCTCGTACGGGCTCGCCTACGCCGTCGGCGTGGGCATCGCCTGGCGGCGGCTGCGCAACCGCCTGGGCGGAGATCTGGACGGTGCCCATGTCGTGCGTACCTACGCCCGGCTGTGCCTGGCCGCGACCCCCGCAGCGGTACTCGGCGGTGGCGTGGGCTTTGCCGTGCTCCTGGGCCTCGGCGAGGGCGCCTTCGGTTCACTCGCCGCGCTGATCTGCGGTGGAGCCGTACTGCTCGGCGTCTTTTTCGTCGCCGCCAAGCGGATGCGGATCGAGGAAATCAACGGCATGGTCGGTATGGTCCGTGGGCGGCTCGGTCGCTGAGAATCAACCACCGCACAACCATCACCACCCCTTGCGTGTCGTGCATAGCGCCGGAGTGTGGGCACAATTGGCGTGACTGTGCAGAGCTGGCTGGCATCGCGCAACGGATGGGGAGGCAGGAACGACGGTGGCGGAACGTAGCACGGCTGCCGTCGACGTGGCCGACAACAGCGGTGATGAGCCGCTGACCGCCAAGGCGGACGAGGCCACGACCGACGGGACGGCAGAAGCTCAGGACACCAAGGGCACGAAGCCGCAGGACACGGATGGTGAACGCATCGGTTCCGAAGTCACCCTGCCGACCCCTGATCTGCACAGTGGGCACAAACTTGCCAGACGCTACCGGCTGGAGGAGTGCGTCACCCGTCTGGACGGGTTCAGCAGCTGGCGCGCCGTCGACGAGAAGCTGCGTCGCGCGGTGGGGGTCCATCTGCTTCCGGCCGACCACCCGCGTGCCCGCTCCGTGCTGGCCGCGGCCCGCTCCTCCGCACTGCTCGGTGACCCACGCTTCGTGCAGGTCCTCGACGCGGTGGAGGAGGACGACCTCGTCTACGTCGTCCACGAGTGGCTCCCCGATGCCACCGAGCTCACCTCTCTGCTTGCCTCGGGGCCGATGGACGCGCACGACGCGTACCAGCTCGTCAGCCAGGTCTCCCAGGCCATGGCGGCAGCACACCGGGAAGGCCTCGCGCATCTGAGGCTCACCCCGGGGGCGGTGCTGCGGAGCTCGACCGGGCAGTACCGGATCCGCGGGCTCGCGGTGAACGCCGCCCTGCGGGGCATCACCGCCGACGGTCCCCAGCGTGCGGACACCGAGGCGATCGGCGCCCTCCTCTACGCCGCGCTGACCCACCGCTGGCCGTACGAGAGCGACGCGTACGGCTTGGCCGGGCTGCCCAAGGGAGTGGGGCTGATCGCCCCCGACCAGGTGCGAGCCGGCGTCCACCGCGGACTTTCCGAGCTCGCCATGCGCGCACTCGCCAACGACGGCGCCACTGCCTCCCGGCAGGAACAACCGTGCACCACGCCGGACGAGCTGGCCAAGGCCGTCGCCGCGATGCCCCGCATCCGTCCTCCGGAGCCCGTCTTCACGGCGCCTCCCGAGTACCAGCGCACGACCTACCAGCAGGGCTCCTACGGGCGCCCGCCGGCCCGGCCGGTCGCTGCTCAGCCCACGATCGCGACGCCCCTGGCACCGCTCCAGAGCCGTACCGGCAAGGCCCTCAAGTGGGCCGTGTCCGCGCTGCTCATCGCCGCTCTGGGCCTCGGCAGCTGGCAGCTCGCCGAGGCGCTCATCAACCACGACAAGAGTTCCGACCCCGGCGACAGCACACAGACCAACCCGGAGAACAGCGACAACAAAGCTCAGCCCGCGACCGAGCCGCTGCGCATCGCCGGTGCGACGGAGTTCATGCCCGGCGGCTCGGGGATCCAGCCGGACCAGGTGCCGAACTCCGTCGACGGCGATGCGAGCACGGCCTGGGTCACCCCGCGCTACCGGGGCTACGCGAACTTCGGCAATTACCCCAACCGCAGGGACGGCAGCGGCATAGTCGTCGACCTGGGCAGCGTTCAGGACGTCGCGGGTATCTCGGCCAAGATGTACCGCACCGGCCAGAAGGCCGAGGTACTGGCTGCCGATCCGAGCGCTTCCGCCCCGTCGTCCCTCTCCGACTTCCCCCAGCACCTCACAAAGCTCGCCACGGTGGGAAGCGATCTGAAGGAGACCTTCCCCAAGCCGGTACGGACGCGCTACGTCCTGATCCGTCTCACGGAACTGCCTTCGGACGGAACGGGTGGCTACCGGGGCGGGATCTCGGAGATCTCCGTACTCAAGTGACCGAGAGGCCGGTGGGTCGCCCCCACCGGCCTCTCGCGTATCCGGTGCGTCTCGCGCCGGTGGCCACGCTCAGTCTCGGACAGTGCCTTCTGCGCCCCT
Organism: Streptomyces sp. NBC_00012; assembly: GCF_045040875.1. Taxonomy (NCBI): domain Bacteria; kingdom Bacillati; phylum Actinomycetota; class Actinomycetes; order Kitasatosporales; family Streptomycetaceae; genus Streptomyces; species Streptomyces sp. NBC_00012. The sequence continues at coordinate 4,422,289 of NZ_CP108309.1, forward strand.
GCCCCGTCCGCTCGAATCGTGATAGACAGACGCACCTTGACGCAGCGAAAGGGAGGGAGGGGAGGTGGCCGGCGAGCCGTCAGAACCACTCAGCGACTCAGACCTCCTCGCTCGCCATGTGGCCGGTGATCCGGACGCCTTCGGTGAGCTCGTACGGCGCCACCGCGACCGGCTGTGGGCCGTGGCGATACGAACTCTGGGGGACCGCGAGGAAGCCGCGGACGCCGTCCAGGACGCCCTTGTCTCCGCCTTCCGGGCCGCCCACACCTTCCGCGGTCAGTCCGCCGTCACCACCTGGCTGCATCGCATCACGGTCAACGCCTGCCTCGACCGGGTCCGCAAGGCGGCCACCCGCAGGACCGCGCCGGTCGATGACACCGAACGGTTCGAGCAGCTCATGGAACCACACGAATCCGCGGAGGCACCGGCGGAGCGCCAGGACCTCCACCGCGAGCTCCTGGCCGCACTCGCCACTCTCCCCGCCGAGCAGCGGGCCGCGCTCGTCCTCGTGGACATGCAGGGTTACCCCGTGGCCGAGGCGGCACGCATCCTCGACGTCCCGACAGGCACCGTAAAAAGCCGTTGTGCGCGGGGACGGGCCCGGCTGGCGCCGCTGCTCACGCACCTGCGCAGCGAGGTCGCAGGAGCCGACGAGAGGGCCAGAAGGAACCGGACGCCACGTGCATCCGTCCCACCGGCATCGGGGCCGAGAGATGCGGGCACAAGCGATCCCGCTGCAGTGAAGGGCGGAGGTGGGCGCACATGACATCAACGACCGACACGACCCAGCATCCGGATGTCACGGAGATCTCCGACCTGGCGGAGGAGCTGCTCCCACCATCGCGTGCGGCAGAGGTAAGCGAACACGTGGACGGCTGCGAACCCTGCGGGGAGGTCCATGCCTCTCTCATGGAGATCCGCGAGCTGCTCGGCACTGTACCCATGCCGCAGCGCATGCCTGACGACGTCGCGGACCGCATCGATGCCGCACTCGCCACCGAAGCGGCTCTCGGCGTCACGACGCCTTCCGGCTCGGCGCATGTTTCACGTGAAACAGAGCGGCCGACGGCGGAGAAGCCGAACACGGAGCCCATTCCCTCGGACCGTCCCGCAGGACGTCCCCGGGCGACCACCGGCCCCGGCCGTCGGCCGGTCCGAGGCCGCCGTCGCACAGCCGTGCTCGGAGCCGCTCTCGGAGCGGCCGTGGTCGGTGTGAGCGTCTTCATGCTGCAGAGCGTCCACCCGTCCCAGAATTCCGGGAGCCTCAAGGCAGCAGACCGCAGCTCCAGCGCCGGGGAGAACAGCGGCGGAGCGTTCTCGGAGTCCACGCTCGGGAACCGGGTGCACACGCTTCTGCTGAGTGCCGGCTCGAAGCCGTCGAAGTCCGCGGATGGTGTGGAGGCCGAGAAGCAGGCACCATCCACCGAGGCGCAGTCGACACCCAGAGGCGCCTCCGGTGGATCCGAGTCGCCCCAGACGCCCTTGCGCGCCCCCACCGTGCCCGTCCCGCCCTGTGTCGAGCAGGGAACCGGACGCCATGCTCCCGCCCTCGCCGTGGAAGAAGGCACCTACGAAGGCACGGACGCCTTCCTCGTTGTCCTTCCGCACCCGTCCGATGCCACCCGTGTACAGGCGTACGTCGTCGATGCGGCCTGCGTCCGGGCGGAGCCCGAGGGCACGGGTGAACTCCTGCTGACCCGTACCTACCCGCGCCCCTGAGAATCCTGCCGGAAGCAGCCCGGCACGTCGGGGAATGCATCCCCCGTAGGATCCGTTGGGTGGGGTGAGAGTCGTTGAACCGGCCCCAGTAGGCGTGGACAGTAGGCAGTCTGCAGAGACGAGGAAGAAACCCGTGAGTGACGTCCGTAATGTGATCATCATCGGCTCCGGCCCCGCGGGCTACACGGCCGCCCTTTACACCGCACGCGCCTCTCTGAAGCCGCTGGTGTTCGAGGGCGCCGTCACCGCCGGTGGCGCGCTGATGAACACCACCGACGTGGAGAACTTCCCGGGCTTCCAGGACGGGATCATGGGCCCCGAGCTCATGGACAACATGCGCGCCCAGGCCGAACGCTTCGGCGCCGAGCTCGTCCCCGACGACGTCGTCTCCGTGGACCTCACCGGAGACATCAAGACGGTCACGGACACGGCCGGCACTGTGCACCGCGCCAAGGCCGTCATCGTGACGACCGGCTCCCAGCACCGCAAGCTCGGCCTGCCCAACGAGGACGCCCTCTCCGGACGCGGCGTCTCCTGGTGCGCCACCTGTGACGGCTTCTTCTTCAAGGACCAGGACATCGCCGTGATCGGTGGCGGTGACACCGCGATGGAGGAGGCGACCTTCCTCTCCCGCTTCGCCAAGTCGGTAACCATCGTCCACCGCCGGGACACGCTGCGTGCCTCCAAGGCCATGCAGGAACGCGCCTTCGCCGACCCGAAGATCAAGTTCGCCTGGGACAGCGAGGTTGCCGAAGTGCAGGGCGAGCAGAAGCTGTCCGGTCTGACCCTGCGGAACACCAAGACCGGCGAGACGTCCGAGCTCGCGGTGACCGGCCTGTTCATCGCGGTGGGCCACGACCCGCGCACCGAGCTCTTCAAGGGCCAGCTCGACCTCGACGAGGAGGGCTACCTCAAGGTCGACGCCCCCTCGACCCGTACCAACCTGACCGGTGTCTTCGGTGCCGGTGACGTCGTCGACCACACCTACCGACAGGCCATCACGGCCGCCGGCACGGGCTGCTCGGCGGCACTCGACGCCGAACGCTTCCTCGCCGCGCTCGCCGACGACGAGAAGGCCGCTGCGGCCACCGTCTGACCCACGCCTCTCCCCCCACTACACCCCAAGAAGTTAAGGAGGCCGCCGTGGCCGGCGCCCTGAAGAACGTGACCGATGACTCCTTCGACGAGGTCGTCCTGAAGAGCGAGAAGCCCGTGCTGGTGGACTTCTGGGCAGCCTGGTGCGGCCCGTGCCGCCAGATCGCCCCGTCCCTGGAGGCCATCGCCGCCGAGCACGGCGACCAGATCGAGATCGTCAAGCTCAACATCGACGAGAACCCGGCCACAGCCGCCAAGTACGGCGTCATGTCCATCCCGACCCTGAACGTCTACCAGGGCGGCGAAGTCGCGAAGACCATCGTCGGAGCGAAGCCGAAGGCCGCGATCGTCCGCGACCTCGAGCCCTTCCTCGGCTAGGCGTACCGCACGCCACTGTTTCACGTGAAACGGGTCCGTCCCCGAGGGACGGACCCGTTTCACGTTGTCATGGGATCTTGGATCTTCAGGGGATCTCGGATCACAGCGGCCGCAGCGCCGGCTCTTTCTGCACCGCGCCCAGCAGCCGGTCCAGCGCCAGCTCGACGTCTTCCTTCCAGGACAGCGTCGTGCGCAGTTCCAGCCTCAGCCGTGGATGAACCGGATGTGGTCGTACGGTCTTGAAGCCGACTGCCAGCAGATGATCCGCGGGAAGCACGCAGGCCGGCTCCTTCCACCGAGCGTCGCCGAAGGCCTCGATCGCCTTGAACCCCCGGCGCAGCAGATCCTTGGCAACGGTCTGCACCATGACCCGGCCCAGCCCCTGCCTCTGGTAGCCCGGCATGATCCAGGCGGTGATCAGCTGCACGGCATCGGAGGAGACCGGGCTGGTGGGAAACGCGGTCGACCGCGGTACGTAGGCGGGCGGCGCATAGAGCACGTAGCCCACCGGAACATCGTCGACATGGACAACGCGGCCGCACGACCCCCACTCCAGGAGAACGGCCGAGATCCAGGCCTCCTTCTCCAGCTCGGGTGTCCCTGCCTTCACCGCAGCTTCCCCACTGACCGGATCAAGCTCCCAGAAGACACATGAGCGGCATCGTCTGGGGAGATCGGAGAGGTTGTCCAGTGTGAGCGGTACGAGCCGACGCCCCATGAAGGCTGTTCCTCGCTTCCTTCGCCCGCCGCATCGCGTGCGACGGTCAGTGCACTCCGTTCGAGGAGCAGGCTACCGACGAACCATCCGACAGCCCCCGGGCCCAGCCCACTGGCACCAGTCGGCTGCGGCTCACTGATCGCATGGCCCTCCCTACCGAGGTGGCTCCAGTCGGATGTGCCATACCAGAACGCATCGTATCCACCCAGGGATGAAGCCGACACCGAAAGAAAGCAAAGGGCGGGCTGTGTTCCGGTCACCACCGGAGCACAGCCCGCCCGACAACCCCGTCGGCAAAGGTCAGCCCTTGTCGTCCTCAGCGGATTCCTCGGCGGGTGCCTGATCCAGTACGCGCGCCTCGCCCGGTGCCAGGCTGCCGAGGATGCGGTCCAGATCCTCCATCGACGCGAACTCGACGACGATCTTCCCCTTCTTCTGACCGAGGTCGACCTTCACCCTGGTCTCGAAGCGGTCAGAGAGCCGGGTGGCGAGATCGGACAGTGCGGGCGACACCCGGCCGCCGGCCCGCGGCCCCCTGCTCTTGGCAGGGCTCGTGGGATTGGAGCCCATGAGCCGCACGATCTCCTCGACCGCACGCACCGACAGCCCCTCAGCCACAATGCGATGGGCCAGACGGTCCTGCTCCTCCGAGTCGTCCACGGACAGCAAGGCCCGCGCATGACCGGCCGAAAGTACCCCGACCGCCACCCTCCTCTGAACCGGACCCGACAGCTTCAGCAGACGCAGCGTGTTGGACACCTGCGGTCGGGAACGCCCGATCCGGTCGGCCAGCTCGTCATGCGTGCACTCGAAGTCCTTGAGCAGCTGGTCGTACGCGGCTGCCTCCTCCAGCGGGTTCAGCTGAGCCCGGTGGAGGTTCTCCAGGAGCGCGTCCAGGAGCAGCTTCTCGTCATCCGTGGCCCGGACGATAGCCGGAATCCGCTCCAGACCCGCCTCGCTGCAGGCCCTCCAGCGCCGCTCGCCCATGATGAGCTCGTAGCGCTCCGGCCCCACCTCCCGCACGACGACAGGCTGGAGGAGGCCCACCTCCTTGATGGAGGTCACCAGCTCCGCGAGCGCGTCCTCGTCGAACACATCACGGGGCTGGCGGGGGTTCGGAGTGATGTCGCCGATAGGAATCTCGGCGAAGTACGCCCCCGCAGCTCCCACCAACTCGGCGGCCGCTCCGGACCCCGACACCGGCCCGCTCGGCTCCGGCACGATCGGAGCGCCCGCGCGAGCGGCCACCTTTGCCGCAGCCACCCCCCGCTCCGCCGTCAGCACGGGATTCGCCCCGGCAGACGTCGATCCCATCCCCGCGGACGGCATCTGCTTCTCCTGCGGAGCGGCGGGGATCAGGGCACCCAGCCCACGCCCCAACCCTCTTCGACGCTCGCTCACTGAATCCCCTCCGAAGTGCTCTGCTGGCTGGTCCCGCTGCCCGTCCGGGCATGCTGGGGCTCGTAGTGGACCCCGACGCCCCGCAGGGCAATCTCACGCGCCGCTTCAAGGTAGGAAAGCGACCCACTGGAACCCGGGTCATAGGTCAACACGGTCTGCCCGTAGCTGGGCGCCTCCGAGATACGCACCGATCGCGGAATGTTCGTCCGCAGCACCTCCTTGCCGAAGTGGCTGCGCACCTCCTCCGCGACCTGCGAGGCAAGCCTGGTCCTGCCGTCGTACATGGTGAGCAGGATCGTCGACACATGGAGATCGGGGTTGAGGTGCCCCCGTACCAGGTCCACATTCCGCAGCAGCTGCCCCAGCCCTTCCAGCGCGTAGTACTCGCACTGGATGGGGATCAGTACCTCGGCCCCGGCAACAAGGGCATTGACCGTCAACAGTCCGAGCGAAGGCGGGCAGTCGATGAGGATGTAGTCCAACGGTTGCTCATACGCCTGGATCGCTCGCTGCAGTCGACTCTCCCGCGCCACCAGCGACACCAGCTCGATCTCCGCACCGGCGAGATCGATGGTGGCGGGGGCGCAGAAGAGGCCTTCGACGTCCGGTACGGGCTGAACCACCTCGGAGAGCGGCCTGCTCTCCACCAGGACGTCATAGATGGAGGGGACTTCGGCATGGTGATCGATGCCCAGAGCCGTAGAGGCGTTGCCCTGCGGGTCAAGGTCGACCACCAGAACACGGGCGCCGTGAAGCGCGAGCGAAGCAGCAAGGTTGACCGTCGTGGTCGTCTTGCCCACTCCGCCCTTCTGGTTGGCCACCACCATGACGCGCGTCCGGTCAGGACGGGGCAGGCCCTCGCCGGCGCGGCCAAGGGCCTCAACCGCCAGCTGGGCCGCACGACCGATGGGTGTGTCATCCATCGGCGGCGGTGTTTCACGTGAAACACCGTCCCCCGCCGATTCGGTTCGGGGACCGGGGACCGGATCGGTCATCGGTCCCGCGATGTTGGCGTCGGACCGCAAGGATTCACTCTCCTCGACTTCAGGCTCGCAATGAGCAGAGCCTGCCATGCTTTCGGGGTCGTGAACCAGCGAGGCCCGCTCTTCTGTGGATGAATCCACTTCTGTGGACAACCCCGTAGCCCTAACGGGCCTGCGAAGCCGCGGCGCGGCAGCCGCGCGACCGCGGCCGATGATTCCATGCAGCAGAGAGCGACGTTTCACGTGAAACACGATGCCCCCGCAGCCTAGCTACAGGGGCACGACACTCCGTATGGGGCATACAGCTACGCACTGGACCCCGCCACCGGCGGACGGCATGAACCACACGTAGCACTCGATACCCCGGGCGACCGGAGACGTCAGCGGCGGCGCCTCGTGCGGCTCGTCCTGGCGGCCTTGGCCCTCTTTGCGGCGAACCTCACACCGCCCGGACTCTCACCGACCACCACACGCACCACCGTGGACATCGGATCGACCACACCCTCCCCGACGTGCAGCACTTCGGTCTCCACCACGCCGAGCTTGCCCAGGGCCGCACGCGCCCCGGCGATCTCCTCCTCGGCGGTGTCCCCCTTGAGCGCCAGCATCTCCCCGTACGGACGCAGCAGCGGAACGCCCCAGCCGGCCAGCCGGTCCAGCGGCGCCACGGCGCGAGCCGTCACCACGTGCACCGGCTGGAGCGAGCCCAGCACCTCCTCGGCCCGACCACGTACAACCGTCACATGGTCCAGGCCCAGCAGTTCGACCACTTCCTGGAGGAAATTCGTGCGCCGGAGCAGGGGCTCCAGCAAGGTGATCTTGAGGTCGGGGCGCACCAGCGCCAGCGGGATACCGGGAAGGCCGGCCCCCGAGCCCACATCGCAGACCGTGACGCCCTCGGGCACGACCTCGGAGAGCACCGCGCAGTTCAGCAGATGCCGCTCCCATAGCCGCGGCACCTCGCGCGGCCCGATCAGCCCTCGCTTCACCCCGGCGTCCGCCAGCAGTTCCGCGTACCGGACAGCTTCCGGGAAGAACTCGCCGAAAACCGCCCGCGCTCCTTCGGGCGCCTGAGGAAGCTCTACTTCCGCCGTCACGGGAACCGTCCTTCCATACCGCACTACCGCACTGTGGGTGGCTGATCTATCAGGCTGACAAAGATCGGCCCCGCCTGCGAACAGACGGGGCCGACAGAACCAGGGTCCGGTCAGGCCGGGAGGACGACGACGAAGCGCTCCGGCTCCTCGCCCTCGGACTCGCTGCGCAGCCCGGCGGCCGCGACCGCGTCGTGGACGACCTTGCGCTCGAACGGCGTCATCGGGTCCAGCTTCACCGGCTCGCCGGTGCTCTTGACCTCGTCCGCGGCCTTGGCACCCAGCGCGGCGAGCTCCGCCCGCTTCTTGGCCCGGAAGCCCGCGATGTCCAGCATCAGCCGGCTGCGGTCCCCGGTCTCCCGGTGGACGGCGAGCCGCGTCAGCTCCTGGAGCGCCTCCAGCACCTCACCGTCGCGGCCCACGAGCTTCTGCAGATCACGTGCCGAGTCGCTGATGATCGAGACCGCGGCCCGGTCCGCCTCGACATCCATATCGATGTCGCCGTCGAGGTCGGCGATGTCGAGCAGACCCTCGAGGTAGTCCGCTGCGATCTCGCCCTCCTGCTCAAGGCGGGTCAAGGTGTCGCTGCCCTCAGCGGCCGTGGAGGTGGTGCCTTCCGTCACGGATGGACTCCTTCTTACTTCTTGGACGGGTGCTTGGGCCGCTGCGGACCCTTGCGCTGTCCGGACTTGGCTTGGCGTGAGGAACCGGATGCGGGCTTGCCCGCCGGCTTGGACTTTTCGTCCTGCGCGGCATCCTGCTTCTGGAGGGAGGTCTTGGAACCCGACTCGGTGGAGTCGGCGTCCTTGGCCCCCGCCTGCGCGGTGCCGGTCTGGCGCTGGGACTTGGTCTGGCGCTTGGGCTGCTGACGCCGCTGCGCGGCTCCGCCCTCGGCCTCGGCGACAGCGGTCTCGCTCTTGATCACGGTGCCGTCCTCCTGGGCGGCGAGGCCCAGCTTGGCCAGCCCCGTGACGAACTTCCGCTCGATGTCATTGCGGTCCGGGCCCTTGGCCACGATCCGCTTGACGGTGTTGCGCCGGGTCCTGCCGCGGACCTCGCCATGAGCGGTGACGCTCTTCAGCAGACGTCCCAGGTACTGGTCCTGCGCCTTGCTGCCCGGGGTCGGGTTCTGGTTGATCACGTACATCTGCTGACCCATGGTCCAGACGTTGGTGGTCAGCCAGTAGACGAGGACACCGACGGGGAAGTTGATGCCCATGACGGCGAAGATCACCGGGAAGATGTACATCAGCATCTTCTGCTGCTGCATGTACGGCGTCTTGACCGTCAGGTCGACGTTCTTCGTCATCAGCTGGCGCTGGGTGAAGAACTGCGAGGCCGACATCATCACGATCATGACCGCGGTGACGACCCGGACGTCGGCCAGCGAGGCACCAAGAGCCTGGACCTTCTCCGCGCTGTCCATGAACTTGGCAGCGAGCGGAGCACCGAAGATGTGTGCCTGACGGGCGCTGTCGAGCAGCGACTGGTCGATGACACCGATCTTCTTGTTCGAGGCGATGGCCGACAGCACGTGGTACAGGGCAAAGAAGAACGGCGACTGCGCCAGGATGGGAAGGCACGAGGAGAGCGGGTTGGTACCCGTCTCCTTGTACAGCTTCATCATCTCTTCGGACTGACGCTGCTTGTCGCTCTTGTAGCGCTCCTGGATCGCCTTCATCTTCGGCTGGAGCACCTGCATGTTGCGGGTCGACTTGATCTGCTTCACGAAAAGCGGGATCAGGCAGATCCGGATCAGCACCACCAGGGACACGATGGACAGGCCCCAGGCCCAGCCCGTGTCGGGTCCGAAGATCGCCCCGTACATCTTGTGGAACTGGACGATGACCCATGAGACGGGCCAGGTGATAAAGCTGAACAGACTGGCAATCGTGTCCACTAATCAGGCTCCTTGAGCATTGGGCGAAGTCTCTGCGGCCTGACCCGGGGGTTCGGAGACCGATCCCCGGACAGGCGCATCAGCGGCGGAGTCCCCGCCCTTGCCACCGCGTATGGCATTACGCAGGAGTTCATGCCAACGCGGACGTTTGCGTGGTGGAACGTGGTCCACGCCACCGGGTGACCACGGATTGCACCGCAGGATGCGCCAGGCCGTCAGCGCGGTTCCCTTGATCGCTCCGTGCCGGTCGATCGCCGTATATCCATAGTGGGAACACGACGGGTAGTAACGGCAGACAGGCCCGAGGAGTGGGCTGATCGTCCACTGGTACAGCTTGATAAGAGCCAGCAGCGGGTACTTCATCGCGCGCCCCCTCCCAGCAGCCGCTGAAGAGCGGCGTCCAGGTCTCGGGCCAGCTGTTCATGGTCGGCGTCGCCCGCTCCGGGCAGCGCTCGTACGACAACCAGGCTACCGGGGGGCAGCAGGGCAAGCCGTTCGCGGACCAGATGGCGAAGCTTCCGCTTCACCGCTGTGCGCACAACCGCTCCACCCACGGCTTTGCTGACAACGAAACCCGCACGCGGCGGGGGAACACTCTCCCCAGTCACGTGCGGGTCCGTTGCACCGCTGCGTAGATGAACGACGAGTAGCGGGCGGCCGGCCCGGCGTCCTCGACGTACTGCGGTCGCGAAGTCCTCGCGCCGCCTCAGCCGATTCTCGGTAGGCAGCACGTCATGACCTGTAAGCGATCAGGCGGACAGGTTGGCGCGACCCTTGCCACGGCGGGACGCGAGAATCGCGCGGCCGGCACGGGTGCGCATACGCAGCCGGAAGCCGTGGGTCTTCGCGCGACGACGGTTGTTCGGCTGGAAGGTGCGCTTGCTCACTAGGGGGCTCCAGAAATGACTCGTGTGTTGGCGGGACATCGCCTGGCTGTCACCGTGCGCCCACGAGAGACTCGCGTAAACGCTCTAGTGCACCGCTTCACAATCACAGATCGTGATCTTTGCCCATCGGAGGCAGGCGGCAGCAGCCATCGACAACTCGACCTGGTCACGGTACGCGCGGCTACGCCATCCGGTCAAACCGGCTCCACAACACCCCCCACTGTGCACAGGCTGTGGACAACAACTTGAACCACGCGGGTCGCCCTGACTACCGTGGCTGAGCTCCGGTTCTTTTCTTCCTGCCTGCCGGTCCTCACCCATACCGACCCATCCCGTCCCGAGAACCACACATTCGTGGGACCAGCGAGAGAGCGTGCCCTGTGGCTGACGTACCTGCCGATCTTGCCGCAGTGTGGCCGCGAGTGCTGGAGCAACTCCTCGGGGAGGGCCAGCAGGGCATCGAGCCGAAGGACAAGCAGTGGATCGAGCGCTGCCAGCCGCTCGCCCTGGTCGCCGACACCGCGCTGCTCGCGGTACCCAATGAATGGGGCAAGCGCGTCCTGGAGGGCCGGCTCGCGCCGCTCATCAGCGAGACGCTGAGCCGCGAATGCGGCCGCCCGATCCGCATCGCGATCACGGTCGACGACTCCGCGGGCGAACCGCCGAGCCCGCCTGCGCCTCCGATGCACCAGTCCCAGCAGCCTCAGCCGCACCGCTACCAGGGACCGCAGCACGACGAGCGGCAGCACAACGACGCGTACGACGGCTACGGGCACCGGCCCTCCGACGACGGCATGCCGACCGCCCGGCCGGCCTACCCCGACTACCAGCAGCAGCGCCCCGAACCCGGTGCGTGGCCGCGCACCCAGGAGGATCTCTCCTGGCAGCAGCCCCGGCTCGGCGGGTTCCAGGACCGCGAGGCTCCCTCGGAGCAGTGGCGCGAGCCGTACGCCGGCGGCCGCCCCCAGCAGCCGCAGCACGACTACCGCCCGCAGCCGCCCGAGCGCCAGGGCTACGAGCAGCAGCGCCCCGACCACCGCGACATGCCGGAACCCCAGCCCCAGCACCGGCCGGGCGGCGGCACCGGACGGCCCGGCGGCGCCACCGGCCCGATGGGCTCGCAGCCCGCTCCCACGCCCGGCCCCGGCGAACCGGCGGCCCGGCTGAATCCGAAGTACCTCTTCGACACCTTCGTCATCGGCGCCTCCAACCGGTTCGCGCACGCCGCGGCGGTCGCGGTCGCCGAGGCGCCCGCCAAGGCGTACAACCCGCTCTTCATCTACGGGGAGTCCGGGCTCGGCAAGACCCACCTGCTGCACGCCATCGGTCACTACGCCCGCAGCCTCTACCCGGGCACCCGGGTGCGGTACGTGAGCTCCGAGGAGTTCACCAACGAGTTCATCAACTCGATCCGCGACGGCAAGGGCGACACCTTCCGCAAGCGCTACCGGGATGTGGACATCCTGCTCGTCGACGACATCCAGTTCCTGGCGAGCAAGGAGTCGACTCAGGAGGAGTTCTTCCACACCTTCAATACGCTCCACAACGCCAACAAGCAGATCGTGCTGTCCTCCGACCGGCCGCCCAAGCAGCTGGTGACCCTGGAGGACCGGCTGCGGAACCGTTTCGAGTGGGGTCTGACCACCGATGTGCAGCCGCCGGAGCTGGAGACGCGGATCGCGATCCTCCGTAAGAAGGCGGTGCAGGAGCAGCTCAACGCCCCGCCGGAGGTGCTGGAGTTCATCGCCTCCCGTATCTCCCGGAACATCAGGGAGCTGGAGGGGGCGCTGATCCGGGTCACGGCCTTCGCCAGTCTCAACCGGCAGCCGGTGGACCTCGGACTGACCGAGCATGTGCTGAAGGACCTGATCCCGGGTGGCGAGGACTCGGCTCCGGAGATCACGGCGACGGCCATCATGGCCTCGACCGCGGACTACTTCGGTCTCACGGTGGACGATCTCTGCGGAACCTCGCGCAGCCGGGTGCTGGTGACGGCCCGCCAGATCGCCATGTACCTGTGCCGGGAGCTCACCGATCTCTCACTGCCCAAGATCGGTGCGCAGTTCGGCGGCCGCGACCATACGACGGTGATGCACGCGGACCGGAAGATCCGCGCGCTGATGGCGGAGCGACGCTCCATCTACAACCAGGTCACCGAGCTCACCAACCGCATCAAGAACGGCTGACGCACCGCCGCCGCCAGACGCTCCGCACGCGCCGAGAAGGGCGCCCGAAGAACCCTCAGCAGGGGCCTCGGGCGCCCTTCTCGCTGCCTGGGAAGCGCCCGGAGGCGGTCCGGGGAGCGCCCGGAAGCAGTCTGGAGGCCGCCCGGAAACGGTCCGGGGACCGCCCGGAAGCGGTCCGAAGACGGCCCGAGAACGCCCCGGAGACGGCCCGAACAGCGCTCAGGGGCCGTCCGTAGCCACCCCGGGAGCCGCTTCGGGAGCCACTCGGGACCCGCTGCCGCCGCTCCGACACCGCCGCGCTGTTCGAATACCTGCCGCTGACCGCCCGTTCTCCACAGATCTGGGGAGTTTTCCCCTTCCACAGCCTGGGGATCCGGAAGTTGTCCATATTGCTTCCACAGGGGCGACTACCGATACTCCATCAGGCCAGGTCAAGGGGTTGGGGATTTGTGGTCAACCGTGATCCACAGCCTGTGGACAAAATATTCGTCCACAGGGCGTGGATGAAGTTGTCCACCGGCAGCCCACAGGCTGAGCCGCCTTGTCCCCAGCTTCCTGCTGCTTCTCCACATCTCTGTCCACTGTTCGGCAACGCGGGACCGCCTTTCACCGCGCCGAGTGAAAGGCGTCACACCAAGAGGGTCGGTTGGGCTGTGGGGAACCTGGGTAAAGCTGGGGACAGCCCTGGGGAGAAACCCCCCTGCCCTGTGCATCGGGTGTGCAGAACTTTCCTGTGTCCACAGAAACACCGTGTTGTCCACCGGTGCCACCCACAGGGGCAGTGGATAAAAAACAGGACCTGACCTGCGGAAACGACGTTATCCACGGTTTCCACAGGCCCTACTACTACTGCCACATAGAGTTAGCCCGGAATCCGCTTCGAAGTGGGGCCTGTGCACAACTCGGCGCCGGAGCTCTCCGAACCTCTTGTCGCGACTTGACCCCGAGCAGCACCGAGTGTCGGTGCCGTACGTCAGACTGGTCCCCGGCGTCCTCGCTGCCTCAGCGGCGGAAGACGCGATCAGACGACGAAGGCCAGCAGGGCGAGCGAGCAACAGCAGGAGGCGGTTCCGGTGAAGATCCGGGTGGAGCGCGATGTACTCGCGGAGGCTGTGGCCTGGGTGGCCCGTAGCCTCCCGGCCCGTCCGCCGGCGCCCGTTCTTGCGGGCCTTCTGCTGAAGGCTGAGGACGGCGCCCTCAGCTTCTCCAGCTTCGACTACGAGGTCTCGGCCCGGGTCTCGGTGGACGCCGAGGTCGAGGAGGACGGCACGGTGCTGGTCTCCGGCCGGCTGCTCGCCGACATCTGCCGCGCCCTCCCCAACCGCCCGGTGGAGATTTCCACAGACGGTGTACGGGCGACCGTGGTCTGCGGCTCCTCGCGATTCACACTCCACACCCTTCCTGTGGAGGAGTACCCGGCACTTCCCGAGATGCCGACCGCGACCGGCACGGTCCCCGGCGAGGTCTTCGCCTCGGCCGCCGCCCAGGTCGCCATCGCCGCGGGCCGCGACGACACGCTGCCGGTGCTGACCGGTGTGCGGATCGAGATCGAGGGCGACACCGTCACCCTGGCCTCGACCGACCGCTACCGCTTCGCGGTCCGCGAGTTCCTGTGGAAGCCGGAGAACCCCGACGCCTCCGCGGTCGCCCTGGTGCCCGCCAAGACGCTGCTGGACACCGCCAAGGCCCTGACCAGCGGCGACACGGTGACCCTGGCGCTGTCCGGTTCGGGCGCCGGTGAGGGGCTGATCGGTTTCGAGGGTGCCGGTCGTCGTACGACCACGCGGCTGCTCGAAGGCGATCTGCCGAAGTACCGCACGCTCTTCCCCACCGAGTTCAACTCGGTTGCGGTCATCGAGACCGCGCCGTTCGTCGAGGCCGTCAAGCGTGTGGCCCTCGTCGCCGAGCGGAACACCCCGGTCCGGCTCAGCTTCGAGCAGGGCGTGCTGATCCTGGAGGCCGGTTCCAGCGACGATGCACAGGCTGTGGAGAGGGTCGACGCGGTGCTGGAGGGCGACGACATCTCGATCGCCTTCAACCCGACCTTCCTGCTGGACGGGCTGAGCGCGATCGATTCCCCGGTCGCCCAGCTCTCCTTCACGACGTCCACCAAGCCCGCGCTGCTCAGCGGCCGCCCGGCCGTGGACGCCGAGGCGGACGATGCGTACAAGTACCTGATCATGCCGGTCCGCCTCTCCGGCTGATCCGGTCATCGGTCCTGTCATGACGGTTCCCGACGGGCACGCTCGACGCCGAGCATGCCCGTCGCTCCGTCCCCGGCCGGGCGTAGGCTCGTCCTCGGGTACGAATCGGCACAACGCTTAAGGAATCTCTGATGGAGCTCGGTCTCGTCGGCCTCGGCAAGATGGGCGGCAACATGCGCGAGCGCATCCGCCGCGCAGGCCACACCGTCATCGGTTACGACCGCAACCCGGACGTCTCCGATGTCCACAGCCTCGAAGAGCTTGTGGGCAAGCTGAAGGGTCCCCGGGTCGTCTGGGTGATGGTTCCGGCCGGTGCCCCGACCCAGGCCACGATCGACGAGCTCGCCGGTCTCCTCTCGCCCGGCGACATCGTCGTGGACGGCGGGAACTCCCGCTGGACCGACGACGAGAAGCACGCGGTCGAGCTGGGCATCAAGGGCATCGGCTTCGTGGACTGCGGCGTCTCCGGCGGCGTCTGGGGCCTGGAGAACGGCTACGCGCTGATGTACGGCGGCGACGCGGAGAACGTGGCGAAGGTCCAGCCGGTCTTCGACGCGCTGAAGCCCGAGGGCGACTTCGGTTCCGTCCACGCGGGCAAGGTCGGCGCCGGCCACTTCGCGAAGATGGTCCACAACGGCATCGAGTACGCCATGATGCAGGCCTACGCCGAGGGCTGGGAGCTCCTGGAGAAGGTCGACTCCGTCACCGATGTGCGCGAGGTCTTCCGCTCCTGGCAGGAGGGCACGGTCATCCGTTCCTGGCTGCTCGACCTGGCGGTCAACGCGCTGGACGACGACGAGCACCTCGACAAGCTCCGCGGTTACGCCGCCGACTCCGGCGAGGGCCGGTGGACGGTGGAGGCCGCGATCGACAACGCGGTGCCGCTGCCCGCGATCACCGCGTCGCTCTTCGCGCGTTTCGCCTCGCGCCAGGAGGACTCCCCGCAGATGAAGATGATCGCCGCGCTGCGCAACCAGTTCGGTGGCCACGCGGTCGAGAACAAGAAGTAACAGCAACGGGAAGCGGGCCGGTCCGGAGCGTCCGGCCCGCTCCACGAAGCACGGAGCAGGAAGCCGGGAAGGTCGGCGTACACCCATGCATGTCACGCATCTCTCGCTGGCCGACTTCCGCTCGTACGCCCGGGTCGAGGTACCTCTCGAGCCGGGCGTCACCGCTTTCGTGGGGGCCAACGGCCAGGGCAAGACGAATCTGGTCGAAGCGGTCGGCTATCTCGCGACCCTCGGCAGCCACCGGGTCTCGTCCGACGCACCGCTGGTGCGGATGGGCGCGGACCGGGCCGTCATCCGCGCCGCCGTGACGCAGGGCGAGCGTTCGCAGCTGATCGAGCTGGAGCTCAACCCGGGCAAGGCCAACCGGGCGCGTATCAATAGATCGTCCCAGGTCAGGCCCCGTGACGTGCTGGGGATAGTCCGTACGGTGCTGTTCGCGCCGGAGGATCTGGCGCTGGTCAAGGGGGACCCTGGCGAGCGCCGGCGCTTCCTCGACGAGCTGATCACGGCCCGTTCGCCGCGGATGGCGGGTGTGCGCTCGGACTACGAGCGCGTGCTGAAGCAGCGCAACACCCTGCTGAAGTCGGCGGCGATGGCGCGCCGGCACGGTGGCCGGTCGATGGACCTGTCCACGCTCGACGTGTGGGACCAGCACCTGGGCCGGGTGGGCGCGGAGCTGCTGGCACAGCGGCTGGATCTGATCGCCACCCTCCATCCGCTGGCGGACAAGGCGTACGCGGATGTCGCGCCGGGCGGCGGCCCGCTGGCCCTGGAGTACCGCAGCTCGGTCGGGGCGGACGTGGAGCCCGCGCGTACCCGCGAGGAGCTGTACGAGCAGCTGATCGCCGCGCTGGCGGATGTCCGCAAGCAGGAGATCGAGCGGGGCGTGACACTGGTCGGACCGCACCGCGACGATCTGCTGCTGGGACTGCGGGGCATGCCGGCCAAGGGATACGCGAGCCATGGCGAGTCCTGGTCGTACGCGTTGGCGCTGCGGCTGGCCTCGTACGACCTGCTGCGCAGCGAGGGCAACGAGCCGGTGCTGGTGCTCGACGACGTCTTCGCGGAGCTGGACGCGCGGCGCCGGGAGCGGCTGGCGGAGCTGGTGGCCCCGGGTGAGCAGGTGCTGGTGACGGCCGCGGTGGACGACGACGTTCCGGGGGCGCTGGCGGGGACCCGGTTCGCGGTGTCCGCGGGTGAGGTGGAGCGGCTGTGAGCGGCCGCGGCGAGGGATCCGGGGAGCCGTCGAAGGAGCGTTCCGGCGCGGGGAAGGCGCCGGAGCCCTCGGGCGTCGACCTGGCGCGGGTGGCCCTGCGCGCGGCGAAGGAGCAGGCGCGGGCGCGTGGCGCGGCCGCGCAGCAGAAGAAGCAGGCCCGGCGGGGCGGCGGGCTGCGCTCGGGCGCGCGGGCGGACGGTCGTGATCCGCAGCCGCTGGGCTCCGCGATCAACCGTCTGATCACCGAGCGCGGCTGGGAGACGCCGGCGGCGGTGGGCGGGGTCATGGGGCGCTGGCCGCAGATCGTGGGTGAAGATCTGGCCAAACATTGTGTGCCTCTGCGGTACGACGAGGATCCGGACGTGCGGGTGTTGACGGTGCAGTGCGACTCGACGGCGTGGGCGACGCAGCTGCGGCTGCTGGCGCCCCAGCTGGTGGCCCGGCTGAACGCGGATCTGGGGCAGGGCACGGTCCGGATGATCAAGGTGCTGGGGCCCGGTGGCCCGCAGCGCAGGTTCGGTCCACTGCGGGCGCCGGGGAGCACCGGCCCGGGCGATACATACGGCTGACCTGGCCTTTTCCCATTTTCTACGGGCAGCCGAGCTGTTCTCGGGCGCTGCGCGAATCCCCTTCCCGGCCCTGCCTCGGCCCCGTCCTGTCCGCACGGAGAGGCTGTCCCTCGGGTCCGTGTTGTGCGGTCTGCGGTGGTTGAAACCACGCGGTGAGAGTGCGGCGTCCCTCACGGTAGCGAGAGGTTGACAGGCCGAAGCGCTCAAGGCCCGCGTGAGCCTCCTGAGGGCCCTTCCCGAATATGGGGAGTCGTCAGCCGCTCATTCAGGGCGGCACATGCGTACTCAGGTACCGGCAAACCCCCATTCATGTCAGCGCTACCGGTAGACTGGTGGACAATCCCGCATTGTGGCGGGAGTCGTCGATACAGCCGAACCACGCAGCCGCTCCCGTTTGCCCGGAGAACGGCCTGTGCTGTGCCAGAAAGGGCGCTTCGTGGCCGATTCCGGCAACCCCAACGAGAACATTCCGTCCACACCCGGTGAGAGCGCCGAGGCTGTCGCCGCGGGCGAGTCAGTCGGCAGCGGCGAGGCCGCAGCCTCGTACGACGCCAGCGCGATCACCGTCCTCGAGGGTTTGGACGCGGTCCGCAAGCGACCTGGCATGTACATCGGTTCGACCGGTGAGCGCGGTCTCCACCACCTCGTACAAGAGGTCGTGGACAACTCGGTCGACGAGGCGATGGCCGGGCACGCGGACACGATCGACGTCACGATCCTCGCCGACGGCGGGGTTCGCGTGATCGACAACGGCCGGGGCATCCCGGTCGGCATCGTGCCGTCGGAGAAGAAGCCCGCGGTCGAGGTCGTGCTGACGGTGCTGCACGCCGGCGGCAAGTTCGGCGGCGGCGGCTACGCCGTCTCCGGCGGTCTGCACGGTGTCGGTGTCTCCGTCGTCAACGCCCTGTCCACGCGGGTGGCCGTCGAGGTCAAGACGGACGGCTACCGCTGGACCCAGGACTACAAGCTCGGTGTGCCCACCGCCCCGCTGGCCCGCAATGAGGCCACCGACGAGACGGGGACGTCCGTCACCTTCTGGGCCGACGGGGACATCTTCGAGACGACCGAGTACTCCTTCGAGACCCTGTCGCGCCGCTTCCAGGAGATGGCGTTCCTCAACAAGGGTCTGACGATCAGGCTCACCGACGAGCGCGAGTCGGCGAAGGCGACGCTGGGCGCGGAGGTCGCCGAGGTGGCCGAGGTCGCCGAGGCGGAGCAGGCCCGCACGGTCACGTACCACTACGAGGGCGGCATCGTCGACTTCGTGAAGTACCTGAACTCCCGCAAGGGCGATGTCATCCACCAGTCGGTGATCGACATCGAGGCCGAGGACAAGGAGCGCCTCCTCTCGGCCGAGATCGCCATGCAGTGGAACACGCAGTACAGCGAGGGCGTCTACTCCTTCGCGAACACGATCCACACGCACGAGGGCGGTACCCACGAGGAAGGCTTCCGCGCCGCGCTGACCACGCTGGTCAACAAGTACGCGCGGGACAAGAAGCTGCTCCGCGAGAAGGACGACAACCTCACGGGTGACGACATCCGCGAGGGCCTCACGGCGATCATCTCGGTGAAGCTCGGCGAGCCGCAGTTCGAGGGCCAGACGAAGACCAAGCTGGGCAACACGGAGGCGAAGACCTTCGTCCAGAAGGTCGTCCACGAGCACCTCACGGACTGGTTCGACCGCAACCCGAACGAGGCGGCCGACATCATCCGCAAGGGCATCGCGGCGGCCACGGCCCGGGTCGCGGCCCGCAAGGCGCGTGATCTGACCCGTCGTAAGGGGCTCCTGGAGAGCGCCTCGCTGCCGGGCAAGCTGAGCGACTGCCAGTCCAACGACCCGACGAAGTGCGAGATCTTCATCGTCGAGGGTGACTCCGCCGGTGGTTCGGCGAAGTCCGGCCGCAACCCGATGTACCAGGCGATCCTGCCGATCCGGGGCAAGATCCTGAACGTCGAGAAGGCCCGGGTCGACAAGATCCTGCAGAACACCGAGGTCCAGGCGCTGATCTCGGCCTTCGGCACCGGGGTCCACGAGGACTTCGACATCGAGAAGCTGCGCTATCACAAGATCATCCTGATGGCGGACGCCGACGTCGACGGTCAGCACATCAACACCCTGCTGCTGACGTTCCTCTTCCGCTTCATGCGTCCGCTGGTCGAGGCCGGCCACGTCTACCTCTCCCGTCCGCCGCTCTACAAGATCAAGTGGGGTCGGGACGACTTCGAGTACGCGTACTCGGACCGCGAGCGCGACGCCCTGGTCGCGCTGGGCAAGCAGAACGGCAAGCGGATCAAGGAAGACTCGATCCAGCGCTTCAAGGGTCTGGGCGAGATGAACGCCGAGGAGCTGCGCGTCACCACGATGGACGTCGACCACCGGGTCCTCGGCCAGGTCACGCTGGACGACGCGGCGCAGGCCGACGACCTCTTCTCGGTGCTGATGGGCGAGGACGTCGAGGCGCGGCGCTCGTTCATCCAGCGCAACGCCAAGGACGTCCGCTTCCTCGACATCTGAGTCGGCCGTACCAGCAAGACGCCGCCCGAAAGGACTTTGACCAGCAATGGCCGACGAGAACACCCCTGTGACACCCGAAGAGGAGCCCGCCGCCGCGGTGGGCATGCGTGTCGAGCCCGTGGGGCTCGAGACGGAGATGCAGCGTTCCTACCTCGACTACGCGATGTCCGTCATCGTCTCGCGTGCGCTGCCGGACGTACGGGACGGTCTCAAGCCCGTCCACCGCCGGGTGCTGTACGCGATGTACGACGGCGGCTACCGGCCCGAGAAGGGCTTCTACAAGTGCGCCCGTGTCGTCGGTGACGTCATGGGTACGTACCACCCGCACGGTGACTCGTCGATCTACGACGCACTGGTGCGCCTGGCGCAGCCGTGGTCGATGCGCATGCCGCTGGTGGACTCCAACGGCAACTTCGGCTCCCCGGGCAACGACCCGGCCGCCGCCATGCGGTACACCGAGTGCAAGATGATGCCGCTGTCCATGGAGATGGTCCGGGACATCGACGAGGAGACCGTCGACTTCCAGGACAACTACGACGGCCGCAACCAGGAGCCGACGGTCCTGCCGGCGCGGTTCCCGAACCTGTTGGTCAACGGTTCGGCGGGGATCGCGGTCGGCATGGCGACCAACATCCCGCCGCACAACCTGCGCGAGGTCGCGGCCGGTGCGCAGTGGTACCTGGAGCACCCGGAGGCCTCGCAGGAGGAGCTCCTGGAGGCGCTGATCGAGCGGATCAAGGGCCCGGACTTCCCGACCGGCGCGCTCGTCGTGGGCCGCAAGGGCATCGAGGAGGCGTACCGCACCGGTCGTGGCTCGATCACGATGCGCGCGGTCGTCGCGGTCGAGGAGATCCAGAACCGGCAGTGCCTGGTCGTCACGGAGCTTCCGTACCAGACCAACCCCGACAACCTCGCGCAGAAGATCGCCGACCTGGTGAAGGACGGCAAGATCGGCGGGATCGCGGACGTCCGTGACGAGACCTCGTCGCGCACCGGTCAGCGTCTGGTCGTCGTGCTGAAGCGGGACGCGGTCGCCAAGGTCGTACTGAACAACCTGTACAAGCACACCGACCTCCAGACAAACTTCGGCGCCAACATGCTGGCGCTGGTCGACGGGGTGCCGCGCACCCTCTCGATCGACGCGTTCATCCGGCACTGGGTGACGCACCAGATCGAGGTCATCGTCCGGCGCACGAAGTTCCGGCTGCGCAAGGCGGAGGAGCGGGCCCACATCCTGCGCGGTCTGCTCAAGGCGCTGGACGCGATCGACGAGGTCATCGCGCTCATCCGGCGCAGCCAGACGGTCGAGGTGGCGCGCGAGGGCCTGATGGGCCTGTTGGAGATCGACGAGATCCAGGCGAACGCGATCCTGGAGATGCAGCTGCGCCGGCTGGCCGCGCTGGAGCACCAGAAGATCACGGCCGAGCACGACGAGCTCCAGGCGAAGATCAACGAGTACAACGCGATCCTGGCGTCGCCGGAGCGGCAGCGGCAGATCGTCAGCGAGGAACTGGCGGCGATCGTCGAGAAGTTCGGCGACGACCGGCGTTCCAAGCTGGTGCCCTTCGACGGTGACATGTCCATCGAGGACCTGATCGCCGAGGAGGACATCGTCGTCACGATCTCGCGCGGCGGCTATGTGAAGCGCACGAAGACGGACGACTACCGCTCGCAGAAGCGCGGCGGCAAGGGCGTGCGCGGCACGAAGCTCAAGGAAGACGACATCGTCGACCACTTCTTCGTGTCGACGACCCACCACTGGCTGCTGTTCTTCACGAACAAGGGCCGGGTGTACCGGGCGAAGGCGTACGAGCTCCCGGACGCCGGCCGCGACGCCCGCGGCCAGCACGTCGCCAACCTGCTGGCCTTCCAGCCGGACGAGCAGATCGCCCAGATCCTGGCGATCCGCGACTACGAGGCCGCGCCCTATCTGATCCTGGCCACGAAGGGCGGTCTGGTGAAGAAGACCGCGCTGAAGGACTACGACTCGCCGCGTTCCGGTGGTGTCATCGCGATCAACCTCCGCGAGACGGCCGAGGGGTCCGACGACGAGCTGATCGGTGCGGAGCTGGTTTCGGCCGAGGACGATCTGCTGCTCATCAGCAAGAAGGCCCAGTCGATCAGGTTCACCGCGACGGACGATGCGCTGCGCCCGATGGGCCGTGCCACCTCGGGTGTCAAGGGCATGAGTTTCCGCGAGGGCGACGAACTGCTCTCGATGAATGTTGTCCGGCCGGGTACGTTCGTGTTCACTGCCACCGACGGCGGGTACGCGAAGCGGACCCCCGTCGACGAGTACCGGGTTCAGGGCCGTGGCGGTCTGGGCATCAAGGCTGCCAAGATCGTCGAGGACCGGGGCTCGCTGGTCGGCGCGCTGGTGGTCGAGGAGACGGACGAGATCCTCGCCATCACGCTCGGCGGTGGTGTGATTCGCACGCGAGTCAATGAAGTCAGGGAGACGGGCCGTGACACCATGGGCGTCCAACTGATCAATCTGGGCAAGCGCGATGCCGTCGTCGGTATTGCCCGTAACGCCGAAGCCGGTCGTGAGGCCGAAGAAGTCGAGGGGTCCGAGGACTCCGAGGCCGCGACGGCGGAGGGTGCCGAGAGCACGGTCGAGGGCAATGTCGAAGGCACGTCGTCTTCGGCCGGGGAGCACGAGGAGTAGAGCGTGAGTGGAGCCACGGGTGCCGGTTCGGCCGCTTCCGGAGCAGGAGCGAACGGTGCCCGTGGCCCTGCCACGGACTCCCAAGGGGGCATTGTGACGGATACCCGGGGGCCTCAGCCCCAGTACGAGGGCTACGCGACCGGGCCGTTGCCGGGTGAGCGTGAGCCCGCGCAGGGACAGGCGAGCGGGCCGTACCACCCGCCGCAGGCGTACCCCTCGCCCGCGGGCGGGACCCAGGGCGGCCGGCCGCACGGCACGCAGGGCGGTGCACAGGGCGTCGGCGCCGCTCAGGCGGCCCGGCGGCCGCGGACGGGGGCGCGGACGACCCCGCGTACCCGCAAGGCGCGGCTGCGGGTGGCCAAGGCCGATCCGTGGTCGGTGATGAAGGTCAGCTTCCTGCTGTCCATCGCGCTCGGCATCTGCACGGTGGTGGCTTCCGCGGTGCTGTGGATGGTGATGGACGCGATGGGCGTCTTCGAGACGGTGGGCGGCACGATCAGCGAGGCCACCGGTTCGAACGAGGGCAACGGCTTCGATCTCCAGTCGTTCCTGTCGCTGCCGAGGGTCCTCATCTTCACCTCGGTCATCGCGGTGATCGACGTGGTCCTGGCGACCGCGCTGGCGACGCTGGGTTCCTTCATCTACAACTTGTCGGCGGGTTTCGTGGGCGGTGTCGAGCTCACGCTGGCCGAGGACGAGTAGGGCGCCGGGTATCGATTTTGGGACTGGCCCCGACGTGCGCTAATCTTCAGAAGTCAGCGCAGCACAGCGCGGCGGGGCTATAGCTCAGTTGGTTAGAGCGCATCCCTGATAAGGATGAGGCCACAGGTTCAAATCCTGTTAGCCCCACAGTCACGAAGGCCCCCCACCGGCAATGGTGGGGGGCCTTCTGTGTTGCGGTGGAAATGCGGCTGTGCTGCGGCTGACGGGTACGGCGTTCGTCGCGTCGCCGGCCGGGCGCCCGTGTGGGCACCCGCGGGACGTGGTGGTCGTCGGGGGCGGGGTCCGCAAGGCCGGGCAGCTGCTTCCCTCTTCGAGCGGCTCGTGAATCCTTCGAGCAGCTCGTGAACCTTCGAGCGGCTCGTGAATTCTGACCGGCCGCCATGCGCCGCAGGCCGCCGTCGGGTTCGGCACCGCAGCGTCAGGCGCTGGAGCGCTAGGCGCATCGTGTTCGGCGCCGGAGCATTGGACGTCGGCGCGGGGGCACCGACCCGGGCGGTGCGGCGCAGCCTCCGGCTCCGGTGGTCGGGAAGGCCGCTGGAGGGCACGGAGAAGCCCCCGTCCGGTGTGCACCGGCCCGGGGGCTCTGTACGTCAGTGGGGCGGCTCTCAGGGCGGTAGCAGGGACGTGTCCCCCGCCGGGGCACCGTGGGCGGTGCGGGCGGCGTTCCTGGTGTCCGTGGCGTTCGTGGCGTCGACGGACAGATGGCGGGTGGCGGGCGAGGAGCCGTGTGCCTCGGCGCGGATGCGCTGCTTCATCGTGGGTGGCAGCGCCCGGTCACGCGGAAGGGTCCATCGCACCGACGGGGTGGTCGCGGTTGCCGCGGTCGCACCCGTGTGCTCCTGGTTCGTGGTGGTCGGCTCCGCGGCGCTCTGCTCCGTGGCCGCCGCCGGGGTGCTCATGAATCCCAGCGCGGCGAGCAGCGCGAAGAGGGCGGTGACGAAGGCGGTCCAGATGCTCTTGGGCTTGAAGGTGCTCATGGCCCCTCGCTTTCGGGTGGTCCGGTTTGCTTACCTTTCTGATGATGTGGATGTGGCTCGCGATTTCATGGACCGACGCCACCGATCCGCCGATCTTCGGATGAACACCACTCGTATGGTTCAACCGGTGCTGACGGGCTTGTGCCGGGCCGCGGGCCGGGACCGGATCCTCCGGGTGGAGCGGTCCCTCGGGCGATCGCTTTTACCCGGGCGCCAGTTGGGCTGCGGGCAGGTCACCGGTTGATATCGGCCGGTGTGTATAGTCGGGCGGCAGAAGTCCCCTACGTCAAGGAAAGACGAGGTCGCGCGGTGAAGAAGCTTCTCCTGGTCGCACTGGCCGCCATCGGCGGGCTCCTCGTGTACCGCCAGATCCAGGCGGATCGCGCCGAGCAGGATCTGTGGACGGAGGCGACTGACTCCGTGCCCGCAGGTTCGGGTGTGTGAGACAGAACAGCCTGATTACGGGCCCCGGTCGCTGAGCGGCCGGGGCTTCGTGCTGTTGCGGGGCCGTGACGCCTGTGCTCTTGAGCTCACCTGGGCAAATCAGTACGTTGCGTGAGCAAAACGACCGGGTGGTCGAGGGGCGCCGGATCGCCGCCGCCCCGTGGTCGCGGGGGCGTGGATCGGCCGGGCGCCGTTCGAAGGCGGACAAGCGAGGCATTTCGAACGGTGTCGGCGACAGCGGCGGTACGGGCGAGGCAGGATGGACCGGCATTGCGGCCGCTGTCGGTGCGGGCGCCGTGGTGCTGATCGCAGGGCCCGTGTCCGTACGCGGGCATCGCGGGCGGGCCGCACAGACGACGAGGGGGAGCGCGTGATGAGGCAGCGCAACAGGGGCCGGGTGGCGCTGGCCGCGGTCGCGGCGATGTGCGTGGCGGCGGCGCTGCCGGGGCAGGCGTACGCGGCCGGGGAGCCCGTCGCGTACACCTTCGATCCCGGGGCGGAGAAGGTCGACGGTGCGGAGGCCAGTACCGACGCGTCGGCGCTGGCGCCGGGATCGGTCTACCGGAGTTCGATCAAGCCCGGTCAGAAGCTCTACTACCGCCTGAATCTCGACGCGAAGACGAACGGGTAC
The DNA here is from genome assembly GCF_045040875.1 of Streptomyces sp. NBC_00012. NCBI lineage: Bacteria > Bacillati > Actinomycetota > Actinomycetes > Kitasatosporales > Streptomycetaceae > Streptomyces > Streptomyces sp. NBC_00012. Next base: position 4,447,610 of record NZ_CP108309.1, read on the forward strand.
GTCTCGGCGGTGGCCGTGCCCAGGGGGGCCGGCCAGGTTGCCTATGGGGACGGGATCACGGTCAGCATCCGCGACAGCACGGACCTGCAGTGCAGCTCGGAGGACGCGCGGTTCGAGTCGGCGGAGTTCCCGCGCCCGATCGCGGCGTACGCCTACCGGATCGTGAAGAAGGACAGCAGCACCTGCCAGGAGGCCGGCACGTACAACGTCCTGATCGAGCGGGAGAGCAAGGAGACCTCCGCCCCCGTCGAGTGGGACCTGGAGCTGCGCTACGAGTCGGAGCCGCAGCTGAAGTCGGCCGGTTCGATGCCGACCGACGCGCCGGAGAACTGGCCGTCGGCCTCGCCCGTGCCGCCCACCACCGCCCCGCAGAAGCGGTCCGGCGGCACCAGCTACTACGACGCGACCGGCCTGGAGACCGGCGAGTGGAAGGAGGAGGGCGGCATCAAGCCGGGACAGACCCTCTTCTACCGAGTGCCGGTGGACTGGGGCCAGCAGGTCTTCGCCACCGCCACCCTGAGCAACAACAACGCCTCGGACGAATACATCGGCAGCGCGCTCGCACTGTCCCTGGACAACCCGGCGCACGGCCATGTCGACTCCGCGATGCCGCTGTCGTACTCCGGCAAGCCCACTTCCGTCTCGTTGGATCCGCTGCCCCCGGTGGCGTACGAGAACCGGTACGACTCCACCAGCAGCGTCAGCGCCATGCGGTTCGCCGGCTGGTACTACCTGTCGGTGACGCTCAGCCCGGCGATCGCGAAGTCGTACGGCAAGAAGGGGATTCCGCTCAGTCTCAGGGTCAAGGTCGAGGGGACGGCCAAGAATTCGCCGTACGCGGGGGACGCCGGCATCTTCTCGGTCACGCAGGACGACAAGGACATGGCGAGGCAGGGCAAGAGCGCTCCGCAGGAGGTCAAGAGCGACCGGATGAAGATGGTCGGCGCGGCCGGGATCGGCGCCGGTTCGGTGCTGGTGCTCGGGCTCGGGGTGTGGACGCTGCTGGCCCGGCGCCGCGCGGCCACCGCCCCGGCGGCCCCGTCCGGCGGCAGCCAGCCGTACGGGGGCCCGCCGCAGGCCTGGTAGCCGGACTGCCGGAGCCGGGCCGCCGGTGCGGGGCCGGTCGTACGGTCCCGGGCCCGGTCCCCCTGGAGTTCGTCTGCGGTGGGGTTCGGGCCGCCGGGCTCAGCCCTGGGTCAGCGCCCAGATGCCCACCGCGAAACAGAGCAACGCCACCAGCAGCACCGGGACCGCCACCTTCGGGGGCGGTCCCGGACGCCTCTGCGGGGTGGGCGTGTGCGCAGGAGCGGGCGCCGGTGAGTGCGCCTGCGCCGCCGCCTGCGCCGCCGCCTGTGGCTGAGGCTGTGCCTGCGCCTGTGGCTGTCCGACGGTGTACGCACGGGTGAGTGCAGGTTCGTGCTGCACGGCGGCCGTGGGCGCCTGTGAAAGCTCAGGGGCGGGAGCGCCGTACGGGGACGCCGCCTGCGCCGGGAGCGGGGTGTGCGGCGTGACTGGATGGGCCTGCTGGGCCTGCTGGGGCGGCGTCGTGGGCTGCTGCGGAGGCGGCGGGAGGTGGAAGCTGCCCGTCTCCGACATGGGGACCGGCGGCGGGGCGTAGGGCTGCGGGGCAGCCTGCGCGTTCTGCGCGTTCTGGGCCTGCTGGTCCTGCTGGGCGGGGACAGGGGCCGGTCCGTCGGGGCCGAAGCCGGCGGGCAGCGGCCCGAGTTGGTCGAAGACCTCGACCGGCTCGTCCTCGATCCCGGGCTCCGGCAGCATCTCGACCGCGGCGGTCAGCGCCTTGCGCGCACCCGTCGCCGTACGGAACCGGGCCTGCGGATCCGGCTGCAACAGCCCCGCGAGGACCTGCCACAACGGCTCGGGGATCCCCTCCGGGGCGGAGGGCGTGCCGTACGAGGCGAAGTGCTCGACGAGCGCCTGCGCGTCGGGCTTCTTGCCCTGGAGCAGGTACAGCGCGACAAGACCGACCGCGAACAGGTCCGCGGGGAAGTCGGGCTCCGCGCCCATCATTTGCTCGGGCGCGAAGTAACCGGGCGTACCCACCACGTAGTTGGTCTCGGTGAGGCGCGGCTCCCCCTTGCGCATGGAGATGCCGAAGTCGGACAGCCGCAGATGCGGCCGTCCGGTACCGGTCGCCTCCATCAGGATGTTGGCCGGTTTGATGTCCCGGTGAATGACGCCCTCCGCGTGCACCGTGGACAGCCCGGACAGCAGCTGGTCGAGGAGCGTGCAGACGAACCGGGGCGGCAACGGCCCGTAGTCGCCGATGACATGCGCCAGCGAACCGCCGCTCACCAGATCCATGGTGAACAGGACCTTGTCGTCGTCCGCGGCCCAGCTTGCCGGGGCGAGCACATGCGGATGCTCGATCCGCAGCGCCTGCTCGCGGACGAAGCGCAACAGCGTGTGCGCGTCGCTCTGCTGGAGGACCTTGGCCGCCACGTAGCGGCGGCGCCGGTGGTCCCAGGCCCGCCAGACGGCTCCGACCCCACCACGTCCGATCGGATCGATCAGTTCGTACCGACCGGCGAAGACCTCACCCATTGCGCTGTGCCCGCTCCCAGTTCCTGTTTCGGCCCATGGCCGGCTTTCGGGGAAAGTGCCCGGCCAGCTCCGGGCGAAAGGCCTAGCTCTGGTGTCCCTCGTAGTGCGCCACCGCGTCCGCGGTGCGCCCGGCGCCGTACACCCTGAGGAACTCTGCCAGTTCCGGGTGGGTCGGGGCGAGGGAGTCGGCGGCATCGATGATGTCACCGGCGGCCGCGACCGACCGCATCAGCGACTGGATCTCGCGGACCACGCGCCGGACGGTGGGGGCGCCGCCGGTGTGGGAGGTCTGGCCGGTGCTGGTCAGGACGGAGCCGCCCTGGGACTTCTTGACCTCTTCCATGCGCTCGGTGGCCTCGCCCGCGCTGACACTGCCGTCCGCGACCTGGCCGGCCAGCTCCTGGAGAGCCTGGACCCGCTGGACGACCGCGGGGTTGCCGATCTTCGCTCGCTGGCCGCTCATCAGCTGGGAGAGCATGGGCGCGGACAGCCCGAGGACGGCGGCGAGCCTGGCCTGGTTCAGGCCGAGGTCATCGATCAGGCGGCGGAAGAGCGCACCGAGCGGCTCTCCGTACCAACTGCGCTGAAGCTCCCTGGCTCTGGCCGTTGCCTCTTGCTGCGCTGCGTCCATGGCGTCTCCCCTTCGCTGCGGCTTCGCTGCTGCGAACCTCGTCGAGCATCCTACGGAGAGTGGTCGCCCACCGGGAGCCCCCATATTTTTTGCAGGTTTCCGGGGAGTACCCGGTACTGTTGTCTGCGGCGGTGGCCAAGACGCTGGGGCGTCGGGGCTGTCCGTTGTTCGGGGCCTTAGCTCAGTTGGTAGAGCGCTGCCTTTGCAAGGCAGATGTCAGGAGTTCGAATCTCCTAGGCTCCACATCGCGAAGACCCCTCTGACCTGCAAAAACGCAGTTGGAGGGGTCTTTTTTTGTGCTGGCTTCCCGCGCTGAGGTGTCAGCCGGTGGTGTGCCTGGCTCCTACCGGAGATGCTCGTCCCGCAGACCGTCCATGTGATCGAAGACGAGTTCCATCAGGGATTCACGGGTTCGCTTCGAGCCCGAGATCTCCCGAGCGAGCCGGTCGAGCAAGGCCCGTCGGGGTACGGCGGCGTTCAGCCGGTCCGGATCAGGAGCTTCCCCTTCTCCATCGCCATCGCGGATGTCACGGATGAGGCCGGAGGCGTTGTACGCGTGGCGAAGCAGAAGTTCGAGGTACCTGTTCTCGGTCGAGTTCACCTCGCGGCTGCTGCTGGAGAGGGTGAAGTGAAGCCCGTCGATCGCGAGGCTGTCCGTCGCGTCTCCCACCGCGTCCAGGGCTGCTTGCAGAGCCGGCCAGGACGCATCGCGGGCGACGGCCCGGCCGGCCAGCAGTGACGTGTGTTCCTCGTCGAGGAGCCTGACCAGCTCTCGCGTGGTCTTGCGCAGAGCCATCAGCCGGTTGAACTTGGCCTCCGCGCGGGACTGCCGTCGCGCACGGTTCGTGTGCCTGTTCTGCAGAACAGGCACGGCGAAGGTTGCCGCGCCTCCCAGGAGAGCTCCGCCCAACGCGCCGACCAACCCGTAGACCGCTGCAGTGTCTGCCATGCGGACATCGTCGCCGGGTGACGGCCCGGCTGCCCGGGATCTTCACTTGTTCAGTTCCGATCCGGCCTCGACGGTCTCCGCCGAACCGTGCGTCGCGACACTGCCGCCGGTACAACTGTCCTCGGCTTCTCGGGCAGTTCGAGGTCGGATCGATCCCGAACAGGGGATGCGGCCCGCGCTCCGGACCTAGTCTGTGCGAGGTTGCAGGCAGGAGGCCAGTGCATGGAGGACCTCGGCGCCGCGGACCCGCGGCAGGTCGGCCGGTACACGCTCATGGGCCGGCTGGGCGCGGGCGGGATGGGTTCGGTGTACCTCGGGCGCGCGGCCGGGGGACGTACCGTCGCCGTGAAGGTGGCGCAGGCGGAGTTGGCGCGGGATCCCGGCTTCCGGTTGCGGTTCGCAAGGGAGGTCGCCGCGGCGAAAAAGGTCTCGGGCGCATTCACCGCGGCGGTGGTGGACGACGATGCGCAGGCCGAAGTCCCCTGGATGGCCACCGCGTTCGTCGTCGGGGTCCCCTTGCTCCAGGCGGTCATCAGGCACGGCCCGCTGCCCGAGTACACACTGCGGACGCTTACGGCGGGGCTCGCCGAAGCGCTCATCTCCATCCATGACGCCGGGCTGATCCACCGCGACCTCAAGCCGGCGAACGTCATGCTGGCTCTGGACGGGCCGCGCGTCATCGACTTCGGGATCTCGCGGGCGGCCGAGGGCACCACGCTGACTCGCACCGGGGCGGTCATCGGGTCGGCGCCCTACATGTCGCCGGAACAGACGCTCGGCCGGGCGCTCACCCCGGCCAGCGATGTCTTCTCCCTGGGGTCCACGGTCGCCTTCGCGGCTCTCGGCTCGCATTTGTACGGCGATGGCCATGGAGCCGGGGTCGGGTACCGCATCGTGCACACCCGGCCGGACATCGAGGCGGTTCCGGCGAGTCTGCGTCCACTGATCGAGGCCTGCCTGGCCCGCGAGCCCGGCGCACGGCCCACCCCCCAACAGGTGGTCGATCACGTCGAGCGGCAGAACAGGCCGCCGGAGTCGGGCAGCTGGCTCTCCGGTGCGGTCGTCGCGGACGTCATCGCCGTACGTGGCCTCATGACGGACCTCACGGCCAGGCCTCCGGCCCCCGGCAGGGTGGAGGAGCCCCCGGCAGCCGGTCGCCGGAAGCTGCTCCTCGCGGTGGGCGGTGCGCTGGTCTCGGCGGTCGGGGCGGGGGGCGGCCTCTGGCTGGCCAAGGGCGGTGGCGGGGGTTCCGGAGGGGCCACCGGTGCGTCCGGCGCCGACAGGGGATCGACGCAGCCGCGCCGTACCCGGCGCCCCTCGGGCGATGTTCCCGAAGGGCAGCTGGCCTGGAAGGTGACCCAGTCCGCCGCCGCGTCGCAGGTGCTCTCGGCCAACGGGGCAGTGGCCTGTGTTTCCGAAGAGGCTGTCCGGGGCGTCGACGACAAGGGCGACACGAAATGGACCGTGGACGGCGGCACCGGCGGGCACGGCATCAGCTTCGCGGTGCACGACGCGACACCCACGACCGTCGCCGGGGTGGACGGGAATCTGCTGTACGTGGCGGGTTCGAAAGCCCTGAAGGGCGCAGTGGCCGCGATCGACATGGTCAGCGGGAAGGCCGTGTCGACGGTGGTCGCGGACCGGCCGTTCGCCAAGGGGGTGCTCAGGTTCTGGGGGATCCGGGAGGGCCTGGCGTATCTCGTCGGCCTGGGCGGTGACCCGGGCTCGGCGTCCGGGGGCTACTACGTCTGGGCACTGGACCTCGCCGACCGCCGCACGGCCTGGGTGCACAGCGAGACGGAACGGCCCGTCGCCTCGGCTCTGCCGTTGACCGGTGACCACGTCGTATTCACAGCCGGAGGCAGCCTGAGGGCACTCGACGGAAACGGCGAGCCCGTATGGGAGCGGAAGCTGACCGCGACGCTCGCCGCCACCGAACGGCACGTCATCGTCCTCGACGAGCGTGACACCCTGCAGGCCCTGGACCCGGCGACGGGAGACAGGGTGTGGACCGCCGAGGGCGCCGCCGAGGGATCCGCCCATGGCGACGGCATCGCCATCGACAAGGGCGGCGGCCTCCTGTACGGCCTGTGGCAGGACGAGGACGGCGGGCACTCGCTGCGCTGCCTGGACAGCGCGACCGGCAGGACCCGGTGGCAGGCCCCGGTCCCGGCCGGGCAGAAGGACGCCAAGGGCTCCGGCGTACGCATGCTGTACGGGGACGGAAACCTGTACTGGATGGCCTCGGACGCTGTTGTCTGGGCCGTCGACCCGGCGCACGGCAAGGCTCGGTGGAAGTACACGGGGCTGCGCGGGAGGAACCCCGCCTTCCTGGCCTGGAGCGCCGGCGAAGGCCGTCTGTGCCTCTCGGATCCGACGGCCCGCACGGTGTCCCTGCTGCATGCGAACGGAGCGTAGGAATGCACCCTCTGGAGGACGCGGACCCGCGGCAGGCCGGCCCCTACCGGCTCCTCGGCCGCCTGGGCGCCGGAGCCCTGGGGGTGGTCTGTCTGGGGCGTTCGTACGGCGGCCGTACGGTCGCGGTCAGGCTGGTCCGCGCTGAGCTCGCCCACGACGCCGGGTTCCGGGCCCGCTTCCGTGCGGAGGTCACGGCGGCGCGGGCGGCGTCCGGAGCCTTCACCGCCCCGGTCGTCGACGCGGACCCGGACGCCGTCACTCCGTGGGTGGCGACGGTGTTCGTGCCCGGTGTCCCGCTGCACGAGGCCGTGCGGCTCCACGGGCCGCTGCCCGAGCCGGCGCTGCTCGCCCTGGCGATCGGGGTCGCCGAGGCCCTCGTGGGCATCCACGCGGCGGGCCTCGTCCACCGGGATCTGAAGCCGGGCAATGTGCTCCTCGCCCTGGACGGGCCGCACCTCGTCGACTTCGGGATCGCACGGGCCGCCGACGGCACGAGGCCCACGGGTACGGGCCCTGTCCTCGGCACGTCCGCGTACATGTCGCCGGAGCAGGCGGCGGGACAGCCGCTCACATCGGCCTGCGACATGTTCTCCCTGGGGGCGACCCTCGCGTTCGCCGCGACCGGGTCGAGCGTGTTCGGCGAGGGGCCCGGCCCGGACGTCCGGCGGCGGGTCGTCGGCGACGGACCCGGTCTTTCGACGGTGCCGGACGCATTGCGGCCGCTGGTCGCGGCCTGCCTGTCGAAGAGTCCCGCCGACCGCCCGACTTCCGGGCAGGCGATCGAGTTCCTCTCCCGGGAAGGGCTGCCGACGGCGGCCGGTCCGTGGCTGCCAGCCTCTCTGATCACCGCCATCGAGCGGGCGGCGGCGGTCATGACCTCGTCGGGCCCGGCCACCCTGTCTCCTGAGCCGCCTGAACCACCGTCTGCACAAGCGCCGTCGAGCCCCGCGGCCGGGCAGCCCGGCGCCCCACCGGCCGCCGTGATCGCTCCGCCTCCGCCTCCCCTTCCCCCGGCGCCGCCCCGGCCCCTGCCGTCCTCGCCGGGTTCCGGGGCGGGCCCGGGGCCCAGCCGCCGAAGGCTCGTACTGGGCCTGGCGGGCGGCGCGCTGGCGGGCGGCGGCACCCTGCTCGCGCTGGCACTGAGCGGCCGGCCCCCGGGCGGCGCCTCCGGCAACGGAGAGGGCGGGAAGCCCACGGGTTCCCCGGACCCGAAGGACCCCGGGCGGGTGCTCGCCACCAAGACCGTCGCGACCCCGCTGTGGACGGCTGGGACCGGCGAACGGCTCATCCACGTGGTGGGCGGGAACGAGACGGTCGTCGCCGTCGGCAGCAATAGCCTGCGGGCTTTCGACCGGGGCGGCAAGCCCCGTTGGGGCCCGCTGCGCAACACCACGAACCCGGCTGTCGAGGACATGGGAGGCAACCCCCTCGTCCTCCACGGCGACATGGCGTTCGCCGTGGACCACACGGACCAGCTGGAGCCGACCGGTCGGACCCTCGTGCTCAGGGCCCTCGACCTGGCCACCGGCACCCAGAAATGGACTCTCGGCCGGCCGGCCGACGGGGTCAGGATCGCCGGCGCACACGCCAAGCCCGACGGTCTTGTGTACGTCACCGGGTACTCCTACGACCGGACCGGGTTCGTCTGGGCCGTGGACCCCGCGAACGGGAGGATTCGCTGGACGAAGGAGTTCGACCAGGTGGCGAGCCAGTTCCTCCTGATGGTGCCCTCGTCCGGCGAGCACCTGCTGTGGCGCAGCAGCACCAGGACCGATCAGAGCGCACCGCGGATGTCGGCGCTGGACGCGGATTCGGGCGGCCGGGTCCTGTGGCAGCAGCCCGCCCCGGGCGGCAACAGCACCCTCACCATGATCATCGACTCGCTGCGCGTCCGCTGGTCCGACGGACCGCACTGCTCGGCCGGCGGGTTCTTCCTCCACCTGGCCGGGAGCCTGTACGCCGTGGACCCCGCGAACGGTCAGGTGGCTTGGCGCTCCCCCGAATCCTCGTTGTCGGTCATGGCGGTGACCGCCTCTCCGGACGGGGAGACCGTGTACGAGGCCGGAGTCGACGGGAAGAGCAGGGCCTTCGTCCGCGCTCGCGGATCCCGTTCCGGCGCGATCCGTTGGGCCGGGAGGCTGCCGGGTGCCGTGGAAGAACCGATCGGGCTCCAGTGCGCGGACGGCAACCTGTACGTGTGGTCGACGGGCCAGGTGCGGGCCCTGGACGCGGACAGCGGTACGGCGCGATGGAACTACGGGTTCGCCGCGAGCTCCGACGCCGTGTGGGAGACGTACGTCCCGATGTGGGCGGGCGGTGGGCGGCTCTACGTCGGGTCGGAGAAGGGCCTGATCGCTCTGGACGCCGAAGGCGGTTGAGCGGGCCCTCGTGCCGCCGCTCGGCCCCGGCGCGGGGGAAGCCGGCCCAGCCAAGCGAGGAAGACCGAACCCGCGCCGGAGACCACTTGGGTCTTCCGGCGCGGGTTCGTCGTGCGGGAGCCGGTTCGGGATCGAGGTTCGAGGAGCCGGTACGGGGCCGGGTCAGCGGCGGTCGTCAGGGCCGGTGCCGTTCGTGCCCTCCGAGCCGTCCGTCCCGTCTGCCTCTTCCTCGCCCTGCTTGGCCCGGACATCGGGGTCGAGCGGACTCGGGCCGCTGCCGTCGACCGAGGTCAGCGGTGCGCGGTCGGAGACCTCCGTGGCGGCGGGCGGTTCGACCAGCCAGTCGGGGTTGGCCTGCTTGTCCCACCACCGCCAGACGGCATAGGCGCCGGCCACGACGAGGCCGGCCACGACGAACCCCTTGAACAGCCGGCCGGCCCTCGCCCGCCGCTCGTGCTTCCGGGCCAGCTGCCGGATCTCCTCAGCCGTGACCTGGCTGCGCAGCGCGGCCAGCGCGGCGGCGCTGCGGGCCTGGGCCTCCTCGGCCACCGGCTGGGCGACGGCCATCGCGTGTTCGACGCGCGGCACGGTGTAGTCCGCTGCGGTCCGCGCCGCCCGGCGGGTGCGGACCGCAGCGCGCCGGCCGACCTCGTCGACCTTGGGCGGCACATGGGCCAGGGCGAGTTCGATACGTGGTGCCAGATGCGCGTCGTACTGGACGCGGGCCTGCTGAGCCGCCTTGGACACCTTCGGCGCGAGCCGCGTGCGGGCCTCGCACGCGAGATGTGCGGCCTGGCCCTTGGCCGTGTCGGCGTAGGGCGCCACCACTTCCGCGGCGTGCTGCACGCTGTCCTTCGCCGAGTCGGTTGCGGCGCGCACGCTGTCGATGCGGGTCACGGGATCCTCCTCCTTGGTGGCGGGTAGACACTCCGCCTTTCCACCCATTTCGAGATCATGCCTGCCGGATTCCTGTATGGCATGCGGGGCGGGCATCCGGGTCATTCAGGCCATGAGTGACACTCTGGGTAATGCGGTGCAAGGGGAGCTTGTCGTCGACAATGTCACGGTTCATGCCGGATCGCGCCGCTTCGTCACGCACTTGGCCGCATTTGCTGTGGCGGGCGGCGGGCGGCGGGCGGCGGGCGGCGGGCGGCGGGCGGCGGACCGAGGGCCTCCGGACGTGGAATGGGGCAGGGAGGTGAGCGCCACGCGCCCACGGGTCGCGGCCGAGCGCCGGAGCGTGCGGTCCGTGCGAGGATCGGTGGACGTCACCGAAGACTCAACGTCACCGAAGAAGACTCAACGTCACCGAAGACTTACGGAAGGCAGATCGTGGCTGAGCAGCTTTACGCCACCTTGAAGACCAACCAGGGCGACATCGAGATCCGGCTCCTGCCGAACCACGCGCCCAAGACGGTCAAGAACTTCGTCGAGCTCGCCAAGGGTGAGCGTGAGTGGACGCACCCCGAGACCGGCAAGAAGTCGACGGACAAGCTGTACGACGGCACCGTCTTCCACCGTGTCATCGGCGGCTTCATGATCCAGGGCGGCGACCCGCTCGGCAACGGCACCGGTGGCCCGGGGTACGAGTTCGCGGACGAGTTCCACCCGGACCTCGCCTTCAACAAGCCGTACCTGCTGGCCATGGCCAACGCCGGCCCGGGCACCAACGGCTCGCAGTTCTTCGTGACCGTTTCGCCGACCGCCTGGCTGACCGGCAAGCACACCATCTTCGGCGAGGTCACCAACGACGCCAGCAAGAAGGTCGTGGACGCCATCGCCCAGACCCAGACCAATCCCCGCACCGATCGCCCGGTGAATGACGTGGTGATCGAGTCGGTCGTCATCGAGACCCGTTGATCACCTGCGGTCATCGGCTGATCACACACTGACTGACCGTTCGGGAACCAACCGCCCTGCCCGTCCGTACTGATACATAGCGGACGAGCAGGGCGGCGTCGTGCGTGCCGTGCCCGTCATGACCAGGACCGAAGGGACCGGGAAGCGATGGGACCGATGGACCAGCAGCCGCCGGGAGGCGGTGACCAGTCCGCCGCCGCGGACGGCGCGCTCAGCTGCTACCGCCACCCCGGTCGCGAGGCGAACATCCGCTGCACCCGCTGCGAGCGCCCGATCTGCCCCGAGTGCATGATCGACGCCTCGGTCGGCTTCCAGTGCCCGGACTGCGTACGCCAGGGTTCGGGTACGGGACACGGGCCGGGCGCCGACCGGCCGCGCACCGTCGCGGGCGGCAGCATCACGGCCGATCCCCGCCTCGTCACCAAGATCCTGCTCGCCATCAATGTCGCCGTGTACATCGCGGTGCTGGCGAGAGGCACCGCGCTGGTGGACGAGCTGATGCTGCTCGGCCGCGCCTCGACCCACTACGGCGGTCCGCTCGAAGGCGTCGCGGAGGGTCAGTGGTACCGCCTGGTGACGTCGATGTTCCTGCACCAGGAGGTGTGGCACATCGCGTTCAACATGCTGGGGCTCTGGTGGCTCGGCGGGCCGCTGGAAGCGGCGCTCGGCCGTGCCCGCTACCTCACGCTGTACCTGGTCTCCGGCCTGGCCGGCAGCGCTCTCACCTACTGGCTCTCCGCGCCCTCGCAGGGTTCGCTCGGAGCCTCCGGGGCGATCTTCGGGCTGCTGGGCGCCACCGCGGTGCTCATGCGCCGGCTCAACTACGACATGCGTCCGGTCCTCGCGCTGCTCGCGGTGAACCTGGTCATCACCTTCAACCCCTGGGGCGGGATCGCCTGGCAGGCGCATGTCGGCGGTCTGGTCGCGGGCACGCTGATGGCGATCGGCATGGTGCACGCACCTCGAGAGCGGCGCGCGCTGGTGCAGTACGGCACCTGCGCGCTGGTCCTGGCGGCCGTGATCCTCGTCGTCGTCACCAGAACGGCCGCGCTCACCTGAGCGGGTATCGTCCCCGGAGCGCTTGTCCACAGCCGCAGTTGTCCACAGCGGGTACCGGATCTTGTGCATTCTGTGGGAACAACCGTGCCCCTTGTCGCTGAGCTGGGTTTTTCCAGCAGGGACAAGGGGCGTGCCGTCCCCTGATGGGGGAGACTGCAGTCACATCGGTGTCAACCGTCAGGGAGTTATCCACAGATCGTCTGACCTTTTCCCCTGCCTGTGGATAACGCTGTGGGTAACTCGGGGCAAGGGTTGCGGTACAGGGTCCCGCTGTGCATCTACGAGCACCGCGGTCCTGCATCCGCCGCGGTGCTACCTCCGTCGCGGTGCTACTTCCACTGCGTGGAGACGCCGAAGCCGCCGGCGATGAAGCCGAAGCCGACCACGATGTTCCAGTTCCCCAGGTCCTTGATCGGCAGATCGCCGTCGGTCACATAGAAGACGACGATCCAGGCCAGCCCGATCAGGAAGAGCGCCAGCATCACGGGCGCCACCCAGCTGCGGCTGGTCAGCTTTATGTTGGTTGCCTGCTTCGCCGGAGGGGGCGTGAAGTCGGCCTTCTTGCGGATACGTGACTTCGGCACGAGGAACTCTCCTGTCGATGCGCTGCGTGACCGCGCAGGGAACTGTGGCTGGCGCCGGGGCGGAGCCCGAGGGGAATGTTGCCTCCCCCGGGCGTCCGTTAGCGTAGTGCTTCCCTGGCGCCGAAGGAGATAAGGGTACGTTGAGCAATTCTGCCGACTCCCCAGAAGGCCCGGTCCGGCGCACCTTCCGGCACCCGGCCCGCGTGCTCACCGCTGCCGTCTTCGCCCTCGCCGGACTGATCTTCGTCACCAGCGCCAACACGGCCAAGGGCACCAATATCCGCACCGACTCCTCGCTGCTGAAGCTCTCCGATCTCATCCAGCAGCGCAGCAACAAGAACGCCCAGCTGGACGAGACCACCGCGGCCGTGCGCGACGACATCGACGCCCTCGTCCAGCGGGACGACGGCAGCACCAGGGCGGAGGAGGCCCGGCTCAAGGAGCTGGAGCGGGCCGGGGGCACCACGAAGCTCACCGGCCGGTCGGTGTCCGTCACCCTCAACGACGCCCCGCCCAACGCCACCGCCAACCCCGGCTACCCCGACCCGCAACCCAATGACCTGGTCATTCACCAGCAGGACCTCCAAGCGGTCGTCAACGCGCTCTGGCAGGGCGGCGCCCGGGGCATCCAGGTCATGGACCAGCGGCTGATCTCCACCAGCGCGGTGCGCTGTGTCGGCAACACCCTGATCCTCCAGGGCCGGGTCTACTCCCCGCCGTACAAGATCACCGCGGTCGGTGACCCGGGCAAGCTCAAGCAGGCGCTCAACAACTCTCCGGCGATCAGCAACTACCTGCTGTACGTGAAGGCGTACGGGCTCGGCTGGAAAGTCGATGAGCACGAGGCGGTGACTCTTCCCGGCTACTCGGGCACAGTGGACCTCCACTATGCGGAGCCCGTGGAGTAGCGAGCGGCTGTGGGGAGGCCGGCCAGGTGTCGGTGCGACTGATCGTCAGGACGTTCAGCGAACTCTGCATCACCGCCGGTGCCCTGATCGTGCTCTTTGTGGTGTACGTGCTTTTCTGGACCGGGGTGAAGGCGGCCGACGCGACCGAGGGGCAGATCGATGCCCTGCACAGCCGGTGGGCGCAGGGGACGGTGTCCGCACCCGCGCCGCAGTCCTCCCCGGCATCGGGGACGTCGAAGACACCGGATGCGCCGAAGCAGCCCCCCGCTCCCGCCGCCTACCAGGACGGCAAGCCGTTCGCGATGCTGTACATACCCCGCTTCGGCAAGGACTGGGAGTGGCCCGTCCTGGAGAACACCGAGGTCCGAACCCTGCAGAAGGGCCTCGGCCACTACTCGGGGACCGCCCGCCTCGGCGCGACGGGCAATTTCGCGGTGGCCGGACACCGCCGTACGTACGGGGACCCGTTCAAGGACTTCCCGAAGCTGCGTCCGGGCGACGCGGTGGTGCTGAGCGACGGCACGACGTGGTTCACGTACCGCATCGACAAGCCGCCCTACCGGACCGTGCCGAGCGACATCGGGGTCATCGACCCGGTTCCCCGCAAGTCCGGCTTCGACGGGCACGGCCGCTATCTGACGCTGACCACCTGCGATCCGGAGTGGGGAAGCAGCCACCGGCTGATCGCCTGGGCCCACCTCGACGCCACCCGGCCCGTGTCCGAAGGCAAGCCGGCAGCTTTCCACAGCTGACCCACGCTCCTGCCCCCGCCCTTTAGTCTGGTCTCGTACCGAATGGAGGGGACAACATGTACGGCTGGATCTGGCGGCATCTGCCGGGCAACGCATGGGTGCGTGCGCTCATCTCGCTCGTGTTGGTACTGGCCGTTGTCTACGCGCTTTTCCAGTACGTCTTCCCCTGGGCGGAGCCATTGCTTCCGTTCGGTGACGTGACGGTCGACGGCTCGACCGGGACGGAGGGCGGCCAGTGAGTGCCCGCATTCTCGTCGTGGACAACTACGACAGCTTTGTCTTCAACCTCGTCCAGTACCTCTACCAGCTCGGCGCCGAATGCGAGGTGCTGCGCAACGACGAGGTGACCACGGCACACGCCCAGGACGGCTTCGACGGCGTCCTGCTGTCGCCCGGTCCCGGCACCCCGGAGCAGGCGGGCGTCTGCGTCGAGATGGTGCGCCACTGCGCGGCGACGGGCGTCCCGGTCTTCGGGGTCTGCCTGGGCATGCAGTCGATGGCGGTGGCGTACGGCGGCGTGGTGGACCGCGCCCCGGAGCTGCTGCACGGCAAGACCTCGAAGGTGACCCACGAGGGCGTGGGGGTCTTCGCCGGCCTGCCGTCCCCCTTCACCGCGACCCGTTACCACTCGCTCGCCGCCGAACCGGACACCGTCCCGGCGGAGTTGGAGGTGACGGCGCGGACCGCCGACGGGATCATCATGGGGCTGCGCCACCGTGACCTGGCGGTGGAGGGCGTGCAGTTCCATCCGGAGTCGGTGCTTACCGAGCACGGGCACCTGATGCTGGCCAACTGGCTGGCACAGTGCGGCGACACGGCAGCCGTCGCGCGGTCGGCGGGACTCGCGCCGGTGGTGGGCAAGGCCGTCGCGTGACCGAGCTCCGCCCCGGACACGACGCCGATCAGGACGGCCCGTACGAGCAGGGAGCGTACGGGGCCGCAGGCGCGTTCGAGGCGGCGGTCGACCAGCTGGCGGACCCGTTGAACGATCCGCTGCCGCACTCCTCGCCGTGGTTCAGGGCCGGCAACGCCCCGGCCGGGGCGGCCGAGGAACCAGCTACGGGGCAGGGGCAGCACCGTGCCCCGGACGTCCTGGCACAGACGCAACCGGGGTCGGCCCGGTCGCAGGCGGCACACGGCGCCCAGGGCCATCAGGGCGCTCCGCAGGAGTGGTACGACCCCGAGGGGTTCGAACGGGACTGGTACGGGCAGCAGGCGCCCGTACCGGCGCCCGTACCGGCGCCCGCGCCTGCCCCAGTGGCGCAGCCGGCTCCGGAGCCGCTGACGCAGCCTCTCGCCGTTCCCTTCCCGGCCCACGACGAGACGATCGGTCTGCGGACGGCCGAGACCCGTCGCCCGGCCGACCGGGTCGCGCCGACCCGGCAGCCGGATCCGGATCTCGCGAGCGATGCGGAGAGCCTCGAGGAACCCGATGCGGACCCTGCTCCGTACTCCGCACCGGACCTTTCTCCGTTCTCCGCACCGGACCCTGCTCGGGACTCAGCGCCGAACCCCGCTCCGAACGCCACTCGGAACCCCGCTCCGGACTCCGACGACACCGCTGCGGAGCCGCGCACCGGAGGCCGCGCGGAGCGCCGCCGCGCGGCCAAGGGGCGGGGCCGCCGCCGTGCCGATCAGCGGCCGGAGACGGCGACGGCGGAGACGGCGACGGCCGCCACGCAGACCGACAGGCCGATGTCGCGCGTGGAGGCACGGCGCGCGGCACGTGCGGCCAAGGACAGCCCGGCCGTGGTGGCCAGCCGCGTCACCGGCGAGCTGTTCATCACGCTCGGCGTGCTGATGCTGCTGTTCGTCACCTACCAGCTGTGGTGGACGAATGTGCGCGCCGGCCAGTACGCCGGCAAGGAGACGCACAAGATCCAGGACGACTGGGCGAAGGGCGACCGCAGCCCTGGCGTGTTCGAAGCGGGGCAGGGATTCGCCATTATCCACATCCCCAAGCTGGATGTGGTTGCTCCGATCGCGGAGGGCATCAGCAAGGAGAAGGTCCTCGACCGGGGCATGGTCGGCCACTACAGCGAGGGCACGCTCCGCACCGCGATGCCCTCGGCCAAGCAGGGCAACTTCGCCCTGGCCGGTCACCGCAACACCCACGGCGAGCCGTTCCGCTACATCAACCGGCTGAACCCCGGCGACCTGATCGTGGTCGAGACGCAGGATGCGTACTACACGTACAAGACGGCCAGGACGCTGCCGCAGACATCGCCGTCCAACGTCTCGGTGATCGATCCGGTGCCACGCGGCTCCGGGTTCGAAGGGCCGGGCCGGTACATCACTCTGACGACCTGTACGCCGGAATTCACGAGTACGTACCGTTTGATCGTCTGGGGCAAGATGGTCGACGAACGACCGCGCAGCGAGGGGAAGCCCGACGCGCTCGTGGGCTGAATCATCATCACGACAGGGACGGGTGCGGTGACAGCGAGGACCGAGCACGAAGAGCGAACCGGTGAGTCCGCGCCCCCGCCCCGGCGCGGGGGCCGCCATCCCGTCGCGACGGCGGTCAGCCTCTTCGGCGAACTCCTGATCACCGCGGGCCTGGTGCTCGGACTCTTCGTCGTCTACTCCCTCTGGTGGACGAACGTGCTCGCCGACCGTGAGGCCACCAAGCAGGGCCACACCATCCGCGACCGCTGGGCGGGCGGACCGGGCGCGCTGGACACGAAGGACGGCATCGGCTTCCTGCACGTCCCGTCGATGAAGAACGGTGAGGTGCTGGTCAAGAAGGGCACCGACACCAAGAACCTCAACAACGGCATCGCGGGCTACTACACGGAGCCGGTGAAGTCGGCTCTCCCGTGGGACGAGAAGGGCAACTTCACCCTGGCCGCCCACCGCGACGGGCACGGCGCCAAGTTCCACAACATCGACAAGGTGAAGACCGGGGACGCGGTCGTCTTCGAGACCAAGGACACCTGGTACGTCTACAAAGTCTTCAAGGAGCTTCCGGAGACGTCGAAGTACAACGTCGACGTGTTGCAGGCGGTACCGAAGGGCTCGGGTGCGAAGAAGCCCGGCCGCTACATCACGCTGACGACCTGCACGCCGGTCTACACGTCGAAGTACCGCTACATCGTGTGGGGCGAGCTGGTGCGTACGGAGAAGGTGGACAAGGACCGTACGAAGCCGGCCGAGCTGCGCTGACAGCCTGGTCCGCAGCCCTCGGGCGGGTGTGCGGCGAGTACGGTCACTGGCGCGGACGTGCGGTGATTACGGTCCCCGGCGGGTGTGCCGACGACCATGATCCCGGCGGGCACGTGGCGAATACGGGCCCCGGCGGGCGCATGGCGGCCATGGCCCCCGGCGCGGGCGTGCCGAGCCGGGGGCGATCACGACGAGGGGCCCCGGTCGCCACTGGCGGTTTCTAGCGGTCGTCGCAACGCGTGGTTGATTTGATCAAGTCGCGAGTAGTTTATGCAGGCGCTCGGCTGGGGTTTCCCAGCCGAGCGTTTTGCGTGGGCGGCCGTTGAGTTCGGCGGCGACGGCGGTGAGGTGTTCGGGGGTGTGGGCGGCCAACCCGATCACGACACCGTTAGCCCCAATACAAGTCGGGAACTGCCGCAGCAGGCCGTTCGTGTTCTCGTTGGAGCCGCGCTGCCAGGGGCTGGCCGGGTCGCAGAAGTAGACCGGGATGTCCGTGGCGACGGTGAACTCGCCATGTCGGCTCATCTCGCTGCCCTGGTCCCAGGTCAGGGACCGCTTCAGATGGGCGGGCAAGGTCTTCACGGTGGTCACAGGTGCGTCCCGGACGGTTTCGCTCCGTGGTCGCCAGGCAGGTGCAGGAGCATCACGTAACGGGTGGCCCGCTCGACCAGGGTTCCGATCGCGGACCTGCCGTTCTTGCCGATGATCAGGTCGCCCTCCCAGTGTCTGGGCACCGCCCGGTCCTCGACCTCGGCCGGGCGCTCGCTGATCATGACCATCGGGGCGGCGAACCGCGGTCTGCGGGCGGCAGCCTGGCGGTGGGGGATACGGCGGGCACGGCCGGTGCGCAGAGCACCGGCCAGCTCGCGGCGAAGCTCGCCCCGGCCCTGGACGTAGAGGGCCTGGTAGACGGTCTCGTGGACCACGTGCATCTCCGGCCGGTCGGGAAAGGTGTCCCGCAGAGCCTGACAGATCTGCTCCGGGCTCCACTTCCTGTCCAGGTACCCCCGGATGAAGTCGCGCAGTGCGGGCATCCGGCCGATCTTGCCGGGCTTGGGGCGGGGCCGGCGGCCATCCGCCCTGGCCTGGGCGGCGTGCGGCCGATAGTGCCACTGGCCACGTGGGTCCACGGTCCGGTTGCGGCGTATCTCGCGGCTGATCGTGGACGGGCTGCGGCCCAGCTCGGCCGCGATCGCCCGCACGGTGGCCTTCTCCCGCAGACGGTCGGCGATGTGGATGCGATCGGCCTCGTGCAGGTACCGCGACGAGCCGGAAGGCTCTGCCACCGCGCGAAGCGGCAGCAGAGCCTTCCTCTGTTTCCCGGTGGGCTTGCGCCCGTTACGCCACTTCCGGCCCGTCCGTTCGTCGATCCCGACGATCCGGCAGGCCTCCTTGTTGCTGTAGCCCTGCTGCACGAGACGGGAGTATGCCTCCCGTTCCCGGGTCAGCTTCCGAGGGCCCTGAGGCGTCCGGTCACCGCGGATCCCGAAGTCCATCGCATCCCCTGAACTGGGATGTTGCAACGACTCCTAGAACCCAAGACTGGCGACCGGGGCCCCTCGTCGTGGTGTGTCCGGGTCAGTGCCGTCCGCCGGACGGGCCGCCGAAGATGTTGCCGTCTCCGCCGCCCGGCATGGTCTGGACGTTGACCGCGCTGTTCTTGTCGACCGGCTGGCCCGGGCCGGGCTGGAAGCCGACGATCCTCGCCTTGTCGTCGTTCGGTCCCTGCACCTGGCCGAGCTGCAGACCCGCCCCGGCGAGCAGGGTCTTCGCCTCCGCGAGTGTCTTGCCCTGGAGATCCGGAACCGTGGTCTGCTCCGGCTGCTGCGGGCCCTTGGAGACCGTCAGCACGATCTGGGTGGTCAGCGGCTGCATGGAGTCGGCGGGCGGTGTCTGGCTGATCACCTGGTTCGCCGGCTTCTCCGAATCGACGTCGGTCCTGGAGACGTTGGTGAAGCCCAAGCCATTGAGCTGGGCCACGGCGGCGTTGTAGTCCCGGTCGGCGACGTTCGGCACCTTCTGGGTGGCCTGCTTGGCGACCGTGATGGTGACTTCGGAGTTCTTCTCGGCCTTCGTGTTGCCGTCCGGGTTCTGCTTGATGACCGTGCCGGGGGTCTTCTCGGACTCGACCGCGGTGACGTTCACCGTGAAGCCCTTGGCCTCCAGCTCCTTGCGGGCCGTCGCCTCGGTCTTCTCCACGACGGCCGGGACATCGACCTTCGGCGCCCCGGTGGAGACGACGACCGTGACGGTGTCCTTCTTCGCCATCGTCTCGTCGGTGGTCGGGGTCTGGCTGCAGATCTTGCCCTTGGGCTGGTCCTCGCACGGTTCGCGCGAGCCGATCTTCAGGACGACGCCGGCGTTGTCCGCGAGCTTCTCGGCTTCCTTCACCGTCGAGCCGACCATGTTCGGCGCATCGAACTTGTCGCCGTCGCTGTTGCGGTCGCTGAACACCGACTGGCCGATCAGGATCGCGCCGATCAGCACCAGGACACCCGCGACGATCAGCAGGATAGTCGAGGTGTTGCTCTTCTTCTGGCGGCGGCGGTCCGGGCGGTCGTCGTAGCCTTGGCCGCCGTCGTCCGGGTTGACCGGGGGCAGCATGGACGTGGGCGCGCCGTTCTGGTCCGCGGCGCGCAGCGCGGTGGTCGGCTGGTCGTTGCCGTACGCGTCGTAGCCGCCGTAACCGGCCACGCCCATCGCCGCGGTGGCGGCGACCGGCTGGCCGTCGAGGCAGGCCTCGATGTCGGCGCGCATCTCGTCGGCCGACTGGTAGCGGTAGTCGGGGTCCTTGACCAGGGCCTTCAACACGATCGCGTCCATCTCGGGCGTGATCTCGGGGTCGAAGTTGCTGGGCTTCTGCGGCTCTTCCCGTACGTGCTGGTAGGCGACCGCGACCGGTGAGTCACCGATGAAGGGCGGTCGCACCGTCAGCAGCTCGTAGAGCAGACAGCCGGTCGAGTAGAGGTCGGAGCGCGCGTCGACCTGCTCGCCCTTGGCCTGCTCCGGGGAGAGGTACTGGGCGGTGCCGATGACGGCGGCGGTCTGGGTCATCGTCATTCCGGAGTCGCCCATGGCGCGGGCGATGCCGAAGTCCATGACCTTGACCTGGCCGGTGCGCGTCAGCATGACGTTCGCCGGCTTGATGTCGCGGTGGACGATGCCGGCGCGGTGCGAGTACTCCAGCGCCTGGAGGATGCCGACGGTCATCTCAAGGGTGCGCTCGGGCAGCAGCTTGCGGCCGGAGTGCAGGAGTTCCCTGAGCGTCGACCCGTCGACGTACTCCATCACGATGTACGGGATGGAGACCCCGTCGACGTAGTCCTCGCCGGTGTCGTAGACGGCGACGATCGCCGGGTGGTTGAGCGAGGCGGCGGACTGGGCCTCACGGCGGAACCGGGCCTGGAAGGACGGATCGCGGGCCAGATCGGCCCGGAGCGTCTTCACGGCTACGGTGCGGCCGAGCCGGGTGTCGTGTGCGAGGTAGACCTCGGCCATGCCACCACGGCCGAGCACCGAGCCCAGCTCGTACCGGCCGCCGAGGCGACGCGGCTCTTCCATAACAGTTCCAGCCCTCTCCGTCAGTCCCGACCGCACCGGTGTGTGGTCCGGCGGTGTGCTGCTCGCGCATACGCTACCGGCCGCGCACTACCTGATCGGCCCGGAGTCCGGACCTGATACCTGACCGGTATCCCGATGTGCAGATATGGCCCCCGATGTGACGGGCGTCACTTCTTGCTGTCGATGACTGCCTTCATCACGTCCCGCGCGATCGGGGCGGCCAGACCGCCACCGGAGATGTCGTCGCGGTTGGCCTGGCTGTCCTCGACGACCACGGCGACGGCGACCGGGGAGCCGCTGTCGGTCTTGGCGTACGAGATGAACCAGGCGTACGGGTTCTCACTGTTGTTCAGGCCGTGCTGGGCGGTACCGGTCTTGCCGCCGACAGTGACGCCATCGATGAGGGCATTGGTTCCCGTGCCGTTCTTGACGACGGTTTCCATCATCTGCTGGAGCTTCTGCGCGTTCTCACCCGAGAGGGGCTGGCTGAACTGCTCCTTCTCGTGGGTGTAGATCGCGTCCAGGTTGGGGGCCTGGCGCTCGGCGACCATGTACGGCTGCATCAGCTTGCCGTCGTTGGCCACGGCCGCGGCGACCATCGCCATCTGGAGCGGGGTCGCGCGGTTGGACGCCTGGCCGATGCCGGCCATGGCGTTCTGCGGACGGTTGTCCTTGGGGTAGACGCTGGCGTCGGCGCGTACCGGGGTGAAGATCTCCTTGTTGAAGCCGAACTTGCCGGCCTCGTCGATCATCTTCTGGTTGCCGAGATCGTCGCTGATCTTGCCGAAGACGGTGTTGCAGGACCACCGCAGCGCTTCCCGGAGCGTGGCGTTCTCGCACGGGATGTTGCCCTCGTTGGCGAGGTTGCCGGTGGTCAGCGGGAGCCGCCAGGGCAGCGGGGAGTTCGTCTTGTCGTCGATCCCCTGGTACAGCCCGTTCTCCAGGGCCGCGGCGGCGGTGACGACCTTGAAGGTCGAGCCGGGCGGGTAGGTCTCGCGCAATGCCCGGTTGAGCATCGGCTTGTCCTTGTCCTTCAGGAGCTGCTGCCGGGCCTTGCTGTCCTTGTCGGAGTTGCCTGCGAAGACCGAAGGGTCGTAGGACGGCGTGCTCACCAGGGCGAGGATGGCGCCCGTCTGCGGGTCGAGCGCGGCGACGGCGCCTTTCTTGCTGCCGAGCCCCTTGAACGCGGCCTTCTGCGCGGCGCCGTTCAGGGTGGTGACGACGTTGCCGCCCTGCTGTTTGTCGTTGGTGAACATCGAGAGGGTGCGGTCGAAGAAGAGCTGGTCGTCGTTGCCCGTGAGGATGCCGTCCTCCAGGCTCTCCAACTGCGAGGCGTCGAACGCCTGCGAGGAGTACCCGGTGACGGGCGCCCACATGGGGCCGTTCTTCCAGACCCGCTTGTACTTGAAGTCGCTGCCCTTGGTCTCGACGGACCCGGTGACGGGGTTGCCGTCGACGATGATGTTGCCGCGCTCGTGGGCGTAACGCTCGATGCGGACACGACGGTTCTCGTCGCGACTGTTCAGCTCGTCGGCGCGGACGTACTGCAGGTAGTTGGTCCGTACGAGCAGGGCGAGGATGAGGATGCCGCAGAAGATCGCGATCCGGCGCAGGGGCTTGTTCACGGTCGGACCACCTGGGTCATCTCGGCGTCGGGGGACGGTGCGGGCGCAGGTGCGGGACGGCGGGCGGTGTCGCTGATCCGGATCAGGATCGCGATCAGTGCCCAGTTGGCCAGCACGGACGAACCACCGTACGCAAGGAACGGCATGGTCATACCGCTGAGCGGGATGAGCCCCATGACACCGCCGGCGACCACGAAGATCTGGATCGCGAAGGCTCCCGACAGCCCGATGGCGAGCAGCTTGCCGAAGGGGTCGCGGGCGGCGAGTGCGGTGCGGACGCCCCGCTCGACGATCAGGCCGTAGATCAGCAGGACGGCCATCATCCCGGCCAGGCCCAGCTCCTCACCGACGGTGGAGAGGATGAAGTCGGCGTTGGCCGCGAACATGATCAGGTCCGAGTGGCCCTGGCCCAGTCCGGTGCCGAGCGTGCCGCCGGAACCGAAGGCCATCAGCGACTGGGCGATCTGGTCGCTCTGCGCCATCGTCGCTTTGGAGAACGGGTCCAGCCAGGCGTTCACTCGGGCCTGAACGTGCGACTCGAAGGAGGCCACACCGACCGCGCCCACCGCGGACATCAGGAGACCGAAGACGATCCAGCTGGTCCGCTCGGTGGCGACGTACAGCATCACGACGAAGAGGCCGAAGAACAGCAGCGAGGTGCCGAGGTCGGTCTCGAAGACCAGGATCAGGATCGACAGCGCCCAGATGGTGATGATCGGTCCGAGGTCACGTCCGCGCGGGAGGTACATCCCCATGAAGCGGCGGCTGGCCAGCGCCAGTGCGTCCCGCTTCACCATGAGGTAGCCGGAGAAGAACACCGCGATCAGGATCTTGGCGAACTCTCCTGGCTGGATCGTGAACGGGCCGAGGCTGATCCAGATCTTCGCGCCGTTCACCGCAGGGAAGAACATCGGCAGGATCAGCAGGACCAGCGCCACGGCCATCGAGATGTAGGTGTAGCGCTGGAGGATGCGGTGGTCCTTGAGGATCACCAGCACTGCGACGAAGAAGGCGACACCGATCGCCGAGTAGAGCAGCTGCTTGGGGGCGTCGGGGCTGTATTCGCCGTACGCGAGTTCCGCACGCTGGATCAGTCGCTGCGACTGGTCCAGCCGCCAGATCAGCACCAGGCCCAGGCCGTTGAGCAGGGTGGCGAGCGGGAGCAGCAGCGGGTCCGAGTACGGCGCGAACTTGCGCACCACGAGGTGGGCGACGCCGCCGAGCAGGATGAGTCCCGCGCCGTATCCGAACATGCCGGACGGGAGCTTGCCGTCGATGGCTAGCCCGACGTTGGCGTAGGCGAACACCGAGATGGCGATGGCGAAGCCCATCATCATCAGCTCGGTGTTGCGACGGCTCGGTGCGTCGATCGCGCCGATCGTGGTCGTGTTGGTGACAACGCTCATGGTGCTGAAGGCCCCCTACGGCTTACTGCTTACCGCACTGCGGGACCAGCTTTGTCTCTTCCTCCGAGAGGCTGGGACCAGGAGTGGGAGTTTTGGTCGGCTTGGGCTTGGCGGTATCGGACGTCTTGGCGCCACTGGATGTCTTGGCAGCGTCCGTACCCGGTGCCTGACCCTCGTCGGCGCTGGCCTTCTCGGCGGCGCGTCGTTCGGCGTTCTTCTTGCAGGCGGACGCCTGGACGGAGAGCTCGCCGATTTTCTCGCGGGCTGCGGTGAGGTTGCCCTCGGCGATGGTCGCCTCGACCTTCTTGCGCTGGTAGGGCGGGAGGTACTTGAGTTCGATCTCGGGGTGGTCCTTCTCGACCTTCGAGAGCGAGACCCAGGCCAGGTCCTGGCTGACGCCCCGGAACAGCGCGACATGTTCGTTCTTCGCGCCGATGTAGAACTGGTTCTGGGTCCAGCGGTAGCCGCCGTAGAGGCCGCCGCCGACGACGGCGAGCGCCAGCACGGTGTACAGGGACCTCTTCAGCCACTTGCGGCCACCGCCGGGCTTGATGAAGTCGTCGTCGGTGTACGCGTCGAAGGAGCCGTCGGGCATCCCGCCGTAGCCGCCACCGACACCGTCGCCGCTTCCGGGCGGGCCGAAGCCCCCTGCGGGCGGTGGTACGGGGCGGCCGAGGCCGGCCGCCCGTCCGGCGGGGGTCTGCATGGCGGCCGTGCTCTCGGCGTCGCTCATCTGTGCGGCCTGGTTCTCCGCGACAGCGCCGACGATGACCGGGGTGTCGTTGAACTGGGCGGCCAGGGTGTCGTTGCTGTCGACGTCGAGGACGTCGGCGACGATGCACGTGATGTTGTCGGGGCCACCGCCGCGCAGGGCGAGCTGGATCAGCTCCTGGATGGTCTCCTGAGGGCCCTGGTAGCTGGCGAGCGTCTCTTCCATCGTCTGATGCGAGACGACGCCGGACAGCCCGTCGGAACAGATCAGATAGCGGTCGCCGACCCGGACCTCACGGATGGAGAGATCGGGTTCGACGTGGTCGCCACTGCCCAGTGCCCGCATCAGCAGGGCGCGCTGCGGGTGGGTGGTGGCCTCTTCCTCGGTGATCCGGCCCTCGTCGACCAGCCGCTGCACCCAGGTGTGGTCCTGGGTGATCTGGGTGAGCACGCCGTCGCGCAGCAGGTACGCGCGGGAGTCGCCGACATGGACGAGGCCGAGGCGCTGGCCGGTCCAGAGCAGGGCGGTGAGCGTGGTGCCCATGCCCTCCAGCTGGGGGTCCTCCTCGACCATCATGCGCAGTTGGTCGTTGGCCCGCTGGACCGCGGTACCGAGCGAGGTGAGGATGTCCGAGCCCGGGACGTCGTCGTCGAGCTGGACGAGCGTGGAGATCACCTCGGAGCTGGCGACCTCACCGGCTGCCTGGCCGCCCATGCCGTCGGCGATGGCGAGAAGGCGTGGCCCGGCGTAGCCGGAGTCCTCGTTGCCTTCCCGGATCATGCCCTTGTGCGATCCGGCGGCGAAGCGCAGGGAAAGACTCATGCGCACCTCGCCCGTCGGTTCGGGGTACAGCCGGTCTCGAGCCACACTGCCCACCCTCCGGTCGGGAGCCGGGCGGGGTCCGTTGCCCGGACCGCCGCGACTCGCTCGCTCCGCTCGCTCATTGTCTTATTACTTCCGCAGCTCGATGACGGTCTTGCCGATCCGGATCGGCGCGCCCAGCGGAACGGGTGTCGGGGTGGTGAGTCGGGTCCGGTCGAGATACGTGCCGTTGGTGGACCCGAGATCCTCGACGATCCACTGGCCGTCACGGTCGGGGTAGATCCTGGCATGCCTGCTGGACGCGTAGTCGTCGTCCAGCACGATCGTTGAATCGTGCGCCCGGCCCAGCGTGATGGTCTGCCCCTGGAGCGCCACCGTGGTGCCGGTGAGGCTGCCCTCGGAGACGACCAGCTTTGTCGGTGCCCCCCGGCGCTGGCGGCCCGGCTGCTGGCGTTGCTGCGGCGGCGCCGCAGCATTCTGGCGTGCCTGTGGAGGCCGCGCGTCGTTCGCGGTGCGGCGTGAGCCGCGCTGCGTGACGCGCGTTCCGAACAGGTCACTGCGAATGACCTGGACGGCCACGATGACGAACAGCCACAGAACAGCCAGGAAACCTAGCCGCATGACCGTCAGGGTCAGCTCTGACATTGCCCCCGCTTCACCCTTCGGCTTGCCGGTAAACGATGGTGGTGCTGCCCACGACAATCCGCGAGCCGTCGCGGAGCGTAGCGCGGGTGGTGTGCTGCCCGTCTACCACGATGCCGTTGGTAGACCCGAGATCCTGGATCGTCGAGGGCGTTCCGGTCCGGATCTCACAGTGCCGACGGGATACGCCGGGGTCGTCGATCCGCACGTCGGCGTCGGTGCTGCGCCCCAGCACCAGCGTCGGGCGGGAGATCTGATGGCGGGTGCCGTTGATCTCGATCCAGCGTCGCACCTGCGCGTTCGGCAGGGGGCTGGGCCCGGCCGGCGGGTGCCGGTCGGTGCTGGGGGCTCCGGGCCTGCCGGCGCCCGGCGGCGGGGCCGCGGGCATGGGCGGGGCGGAGCTGGGCGGGTATCCGTAGCCGCCGGTGGGTTGCGCGGATCGGCCCGGACCCGGCTGGGGAGGCTGGCCCTGCAGTCCTTGGCGGCCTTGTGGGTCCTGCTGTGACGAACTCGATGCCAGGGTGCGGCTGCGCACCCGGTAGAGCCCGGTGTCGAGGTCGTCGGCCTTCTCCAGGTGGACCTTGATGGGGCCCATGAAGGTGTACCGCTGCTGCTTGGCGTAGTCGCGGACCAGCCCGGAGAGTTCGTCGCCCAGCTGGCCGGAGTACGGGCTGAGCCGCTCGTAGTCCGGGGTACTGAGCTCGACGATGAAGTCGTTGGGGACGACGGTCCGCTCGCGGTTCCAGATCGTCGCGTTGTTGTCGCACTCGCGCTGGAGGGCTCCCGCGATCTCGACCGGCTGGACCTCGGACTTGAAGACCTTGGCGAAGGTGCCGTTGACCAGACCTTCGAGACGCTGCTCGAAACGCTTCATGACTCCCATGGGGCACCTCCTCCGTTGTAGTCGTCCCTGTACTGCTTACTGATCGTATCCACGCGTCGGGAAATCGGCTGGTTCCCCTTGTCTGCCCTGTGGATGAGTGTCACCTCTCACACGGATGGTAGAGGCGGCCTCCTCACAGTGTCCCGCACGCGGGGTGCACACAGGAGGAGTGGGGGCGGCCGCTCGGCGTTCCCGCTTCCCTTCAGTCGGCCGGTGAAACAACGGATGTGAATCCACCCTGTCCAGCGTGCTAATCTTCCGGATGTCGCCAGGCGCTCGCACCAAACGGTGAGAGAGAGTCTGGAAACACCACTCTTGCGCGAGTGGCGGAACGGCAGACGCGCTGGCTTCAGGTGCCAGTGTCCTTAGGGACGTGGGGGTTCAAATCCCCCCTCGCGCACAAGAGGGAAGCCCCACAGGCCAACGGTCTGTGGGGCTTCTTCGTTCCCGGGGTCCGGTACAGGTTCTGGTGCGGTTTTCGGTCCGGGGTCGGTGCGGCTTTCGGTACGGCTCCCGGTCCCGGTCGGTACGGCTTTCGATCCGAGGGGCGGCGCGGGTTTCGGTTCGGGGTTCGTGTGTGCGATTTCTTGCGCCGTTCGTTCCCGGATTCTGGTTTCACGTGAAACGTCTGGTTTGGGGTGCCCTGAGGTGCCTCGGGGCTGACGGGTCAGGCGCGTGGCGCCTGTGGGGCGGTGTCGCCGGCCGAGTTGTAGCGCAACAGGTACTCCGCGAACCGGGCGAGATCTTCCTCCGTCCAGTCCGCGAGGCGCTCCTGATAGGCCGTGCGGCGGCTGGCCTGGGTGGAGGCGAGGGCCTGGGTTCCGGCCGCGGTGGGGTGCAGTACCTGGATCCGGTGGTCGTCGGGATCCGGATGGCGCTCGACCAGTCCCAATTTCTCCAGAGTGGCGATCTGTCGGCTGACCGTCGATTTGTCCAGCATGTAGTGCGCGGCCAGATCCGTCGCGCGGCAGCCGTGCCGGTCTTCGATGTGCGCCAGCAGCGTGTACGAGACCAGGGGGAGCTCCGGGTGGAGTCGGGCCGCCGCGGCTCGCGCGCGGCGCGCGAAGGCGGTCAGTTCCCGCTGGATGACGTCCAGTGACTCTTCGCGTTCTTCCGGGGTTCCTGGCACTGTTCCGCCTTCCGTTTCGCGGCTTCCGGGTTTCAGTTGTATAGTACAACGAGTTAGGAGTTGTAAAAGCCAACTATTGGAGTTCCGCATGTCCACAGGCCCGAGTGCCGCCACCGGCTCCACCGCCGCCGCTCTGCGCCATGTGCTGGGCCATTTCGTCACGCCGTTGCTGATGTGCGTCGGTATGGGGCTCGCCTATCTCGGGGCCTTCCACGCCCCGGAGCCGCACGATCTTCGGGTGGACGTGGTCGGTTCGGGGCCGAGCGCGCAGGTGCTCGCGCAGACGCTGCAGGACAAGAGCGACGGGGCGCTGAGCGTACGTACCGTTCCCGACCGGGCCGCGGCGGTGGACCACCTGAAGACGCAGGCGAGTTACGGCGCCTACCTGCCGGGGAAGCATCCCGAGCTGCTCGTGGCGAGCGCGTCCTCGGACACCAGCGCCACGGTGGTCGAGAAGGTGTTCACCAAGGTCGCAGCTGGGCAGGGCGACCCGCTGAAGGTGACGGACACGGCACCGACCGCGGACGGCGATCCGACCGGCCAGGGCATTTTCTTCCTGCTGGTCGCGGTGAGCATCGGCTCCTACGCGTCGGTCGCGGTCATCGGGGGCGCGGGTGCCGTGCTGGCGCTGCGGATCAGGGCCGCGCTGGCCGTCGCCGCGTCGCTGGTGGTGAGCGTGATCGGGGTGGTGTTCGCGGGGCCGCTGTTCGGCCTCGTGGACCATGGGCTCGGTGGCCTGTGGGCGATGGCCTGGCTGTACTCCGCGGGCATCCTGCTGATCGGCGTCGGACTCCACACCTTCCTCAAGCGCTGGACGACGCTCGGCCTGATGGTGCTGTTCGTGATGCTCAACTTCACCAGCTCCGGCGGTATCTTCCGGCCCGAACTCCAGCCCGGCTTCTTCTCCTCTCTGCACTCCTTCTGGAACGGTGCCGGCTTCGTCGAGGGCGTGCGCAGCCATGTGTACTTCGGCGGACACGCGCTCGGCGGACATGTGCTGGTGCTCGCGCTCTGGTTCGTGGTGGGCCTGGCCCTGATGGGTCTGGCGGGGCTGGCCGAGTCGAAGCGGCGGAAGGCCGCAGCGGAGACGGCGGCGGCCGACGCCGGCTCCGGAGAGGCCGGTGGAGCGCACGGGCCCAGGCATGCCGCCAGGGCCGGGGCCGGAACCTGGACCGAGGCCGGCGACGCGGAGGAGATCGAGGAAGAGATGGAAGAGACCGTTGGCGTCTGACCAGGACGGATCGTTGTCCACAGGCCGCAAGGCGGGTTTTCCACAGGGGCAGACGGCTTTCGGCCGACGGCGGTACCTTCGTCGCAATTGATCTGCGACAGGGCGTAGGGCCACAAGCGCAGGGCGAGAGCGGGGGAGGCTGCGCGCCATGGGTGACATCGAAGCGACGGTGCCGGTTCAGCGGGCTGTGACAGAGGGGCCGCGGATTCCGGTCGTGCCCGGATTCGCACGGCGGGCGGCTGCGGCGGGCGGGGGTGCGGCGCAGTCGCCGCGGGCGGCGGGCAAGGCGCTGCGGGAGCGGGTGCCCAGGGCCTCGCACGCCTTCCTGGACCTTCCGGCCGGGCGGCCCGATGCGGTGCGGGCGGTCAAGGAGTCGAGCCGGGGCAGAGTGCCCGCTCTCACCCCGATCCGGGTGGGGCGGATGGCGGCCACGCCCTTTGCCTTTCTGCGCGGCTCGGCCGGGCTGATGGCCCATGACCTGGTCGGTACACCGGTCAGCGGGGTGGGGGCCCAGCTCTGCGGCGATGCGCACGCGGCCAATTTCGGGCTGTACGGCGATGCGAGGGGCAGTCTCGTCATCGATCTCAACGACTTCGACGAGACCGTGTACGGCCCGTGGGAGTGGGACCTGAAGCGTCTTGCCACCTCGCTGGTGCTCGCGGGGCGCGAGGCCGGGGCGGATGAGGACACCTGCCGGCAGGGCGCGTACGACACGGTGGGCGCCTACCGGCGGACGATGCGTTTGCTGGCCAAGTTGCCCGTGCTCGACGCCTGGAATGCCATCGCGGACGAGGAGTTGGTCTCGCACACGGACGCGCGGGATCTCCTCGGCACCCTGGAGCGGGTCTCGGAGAAGGCCCGCAACAACACCAGCGCCCGCTTCGCGGCCAAGTCCACCGAGGATTCCGGGGACGGCGGACGCCGTTTCGTCGACGCGCCGCCGGTGCTGCGGCGGGTACCGGACGAGGAGGCCGCCGCAGTTGCCGCAGGGCTCGGTGACTATCTGGGCACGCTCTCGGAGGACCGGGTTCCGCTCCTCGCCCGGTACGCGATCCACGACGTGGCGTTCCGGGTGGTCGGTACCGGGAGCGTCGGCACCCGGTCGTACGTGGTGCTGCTGCTCGATCACCGCGGCGAGCCCCTGGTGCTCCAGGTGAAGGAGGCGCGGCCCTCCGTGCTGGCGCCGTATTTGCCGGCGGTCGGGTTCGATGTGCCGGAGGTGGCGCACGAGGGGCGCCGAGTGGTGCTCGGGCAGAAGCGGATGCAGGTCGTCAGCGACATCCTGCTGGGCTGGGCGACGGTGGACGGGCGCGCGTTCCAGGTACGGCAGTTCAGGAACCGCAAGGGCAGCGTGGATCCGGCGGCGCTGGCGGCCGATCAGGTCGACGACTACGGCAGGATGACCGGTGCGCTGTTGGCGCGGGCCCACGCGCACAGCGCGGATCCGCGGCTGATCGCGGGCTACTGCGGCAAGAACGAGGAACTGGACGAGGCGGTGGCGGCGTTCGCGGCGACCTACGCGGACCGTACGGAGGCGGACCACGCGGAGTTGGTGCGGGCCGTCGGATCGGGGCGGATAGCCGCCGAGCTGGGCGTCTGAGAGGTATCGCGCCGACCGCGCGTCCTTGGGACGTGGGCGGTGGCCATACGCTGGACGGGTGACCCACGAAGCCGCCGGGGTGCCGACCACCCGGAACGACGATGACCGGCAGGACAACGACCGGCAGCGCGAGCAGCACGCCCGGGACGAGCCGCTTGAGCAGCAGGGCCGGGACGAGCCGGTCGAGCAGCACGGCCGGCCGGCCGCTGCCGGTCCGGAGGCCGTTGCTGGTCCAGAGACCGGTGCCGGTCCGGAGATTGGTGCCGACGGTGGTTCCGGCGCCGCTGCGGGCCATGCCGGAGACGGGGCTGCCGATGGGGCAGCGGGCGAGTACGCCGGTGGCGGGACGGATGGCCGTGCCGAGGAGGAGCGGCCCGAGGCTCGGCTCGCGAGGGCGGTCCGGGTGGCGGAGCAGGCGCTGATCGAGTTCGAGATCGCGGTGGAGACCTTCCGGGTCGAGGTCGAGAACTTCTCCCGGCTGCATCACCAGAAGCTCGGGCCCATGTACACTCGTCTCGATGAGCTCGATGCGCAGATCGCGGAGGTCCGGGCCGCCAGGACGGGCGACCCGGAGGACATCCGCAAGGCGCAGGAGGCCCGGGCGGTCGTGATGCCGATGCCGGGCGTCGACGAGCTGTTCCACGACTGGATCGACTCCGACGGGCTTTCCCCCGAGGCTGCGGCGATGCTGACCGAGCAGCCGGTCCGGCCGCCCAAACGGGTCCGGCCGACCGAGGAGGCGCGCAAGCTCTACCGAGACCTGGCACGTCAGGCCCACCCGGACCTGGCGCAGGACGACACGGAGCGGGCCCGCCGGGACGAGTTCATCGCCCGCGTGAACGCCGCATACGGGCGGGGGGACGAGGCGCTCCTGATGGAGCTGGCACAGGAATGGGCGGCGGGTCCGGCGACCCCGGAGGCGGAGCTCAGCGAGAGCGAGGAGCTCTACGCCCGGCTGAACTGGCTGACCCAGCGCAAGGAGCTTCTGACGGTGCTCGCCCAGGAGCTGGAGGAGAGCGCGATCGGGTCCATGCTGCGGATGGCGCCGGACGATCCGGACCGGCTGCTCGACGAGATCGCCGAGCAGCTGCTGGGCGAGGTCGCGCAGCGCGAGGCGGAGCTGGCGGGCATGGTGCAGTAGCGTGCCAGGTGACTCTGGCGCGCACGTACGAGAGAAGGCATGACCCATGAATTTCGCCCCGCTGCCCTCGGTGGACGTCGCGGCGGTTCCGTCGGACGGCTTCGTGCTGGACGTCCGGGAGGACAACGAGTGGGCGGCCGGGCATGTCGAGGGCGCCCTGCACATCCCGATGAGCGACTTCGTGGCCCGCTTCGGTGAGCTGACCGAGTCCGTCGACGACGATCGGCGCGTGCACGTCATGTGCCGGGTCGGTGGCCGTTCGGCCCAGGTCACCCAGTACCTGGTGCAGCAGGGCGTCGACGCAGTGAACATCGACGGCGGGATGCTCGCCTGGGACGGCTCCGGACGCCCGATCGTCACAGACAGCGGCGACCCGGCCTTCGTGCTCTGAACCGGAGGTCCGTTCCGGTCCGGAGAGCTTTTCTGGGTCGGTCTTTCCTGTCCCGGGAGCTCTTCTGAGTCCGGGTGCTGTTCTGGGCCGGGGCGCTGTTCTGCCGGAGGTGTCCCGGGCAGGGGCACCCCCGGTCCGGGGCGGCTCTGTTGTCGGTCGGCTGTCGGCCGGTCCGATTGCCGTTCGACCGGTGTCAGCCGAGGAGATGCGCGGCCAGCAGGCTGCCCAGTGCCTCCTCGTGTGCCGCTGCCGGGCCGAGGGACAGCTCGATCTGCTTCGCCCAGGCGTGAAAGCGGTGCAGCGGGTAGTCCGTGTCCGCACCGAAACCGCCGTGCAGATGCTGTGCCGTCTGCACGACCCGGCGTACGCCGTCCGACGCCCAGATCTTCGCCACGGCGATGTCGCCCTCGGCAGGCAGCGCCCCGTCGGCCCCGGTGGAGACCCGCCAGGCAGCCTGCCAGAGCGTCACTTCCATGGCCCGCAGGTCGATGTACCGGTCTGCGGCCTGTACCGCGACGGACTGGAACGTCGCCACCGGGAAGCCGAACTGTTCGCGTTTTCCGGTGTATTGGCTCGTCATGGCGAGTACGGCCTCACCCAGGCCCAGGGCGAGCGCGCACGTTCCGGTGGTGAGGAGGGCGCGCAGCCACTCCCAGGCCCCGGAGCCGTCGATCAGCGCGCGGTCGTCGATCCGTACCGACTCCAGTCGGACCTCGGCGAACCGTTCACCGCTGGTGGAGACCTGCTCGGCCAGGGTGACACCGTCCTGGGCGGGCTGGACCAGGGCGACGACCGCCCGGCCCTCGTCCGTGCGGGCCGGAATCGCGATCCAGTCCGCTGCCTGCGCCCACGGCACTGCTGACTGCATCCCGTCGAGCACCCAGCCGGCTGTTGTCTTCCGGCGGGCCTTCACGGCGAGTTCGGCGGGATCGTGGCCGGATCGGCCGTTGGCCCCGGCGGTGAGGACCAGCTCGCCCCGGCCGATCCGAGGCAGCAACTCGGCGGCCAGCCCCTGGTCTCCGTATCGCTGGAGCGCCATCGAGACCGCGCATGTCTCCAGCAACGGCACTCTCGCGAGCACCTTGGCGGACTCGCGCAACACCAGGCAGAGCGCTACGAGATCGAGCCCGGCCCCGCCGTGCTCCGGCAGAAGCGTCAGGCTCAGCAGGTCGCTCGACGCGAGCCCGGACCACAGCGGGCGGTCGATGTCCTCGGCCACCGCGCCCGGCACGAGAGCGGGGCTGGGCACCCCGTCCGGTGCGACTCCCGAGAAGACCGCTCGCGCTGCCTCCCCGGCCGCCTGCTGTTCTTCGGTGAAGGTGAAGTCCACTGTCCTGGCCTCCCGTTGACCGATGGCCACCCGAATCTGACGGATCGTCAAGATAGAACAGGTTCTACGAGAAGGGAACAGGGGAGGAGAGGCGGCGGGGTCGCTCAGCGGTCGAAGTCGAGCTCCACCTCCGGTGTGACCGGATGCGACTGGCATGCCAGCACATAGCCCGCGCCGGTCTCCTCGGGCTCCAGCGCGAAGTTGCGGTCCATCCGCACCTCGCCCGAGACCAGGAACGCCCGGCACGTCCCGCACACCCCGCCCTTGCAGGCGTACGGTGCATCGGCGCGGCTGCGCAGCACCGTCTCCAGCAGTGATTCGCCCTCCTCCACGGGCCAGGTGCCGGAGCGGCCGTCCAGGGTCGCGGTGAGACGGCTGTGAGCGGGCGATTCGATCCTCGGTCGGGCGGATGCGCTCGGGCCGTCGTCCACATGGAAGATTTCCTGGTGGATGCGGGTCCGGTCGACGCCCAGGCCTCGCAGCGCCCGGTCCGCGGCCAGGACCAGCCCGAACGGCCCGCACAGATACCAGCCGTCCACCTCGGTCATCGGAAGCAGCGCGGGCAGCAGCTTGGTGAGACGGTCCTGGTCCAGCCGGCCGGAGGGAAGGCCGGCCTGCTGCTCTTCCCGGGAGAGCACCGTGACCAGCTGGAACCGGTCCGGATAGCGGTCCTTGAGGTCCGCGACCTCGTCCAGGAACATCGTCGAGAGCGCTGTCCGGTCGCTGCGGATCAGGCAGAAACGGGCGTCGGGTTCCCGCGCCAGCAGCGTGGCCGCGATCGACAGCACCGGCGTGATTCCGCTGCCTCCGACGATCGCCGCGAAGCGTCCGGCGCGGGGCGTCAGCACGAAGCGGCCCATCGGAGACATCGCCTCGACCACGTCACCGACGGCGAGTTCCTTCAAGGCGTACGTGGAGAACGCGCCGCCGTCGACGAGCCGGATGCCCACCCGCAGCACCGGGTCGTCCGGCTCCTCGACGGCCGGGGAGCAGATCGAGTACGAGCGGCGGATCTCCTCGCCGTCGACTGTGTACCGCACATTGAGATGCTGACCGGGCTTGTGGCGGAAGGTCTCGCGCAACTCGGGCGGAACGGCGAGGGTGACGGCCACCGAATCGTCCGTGAGCCGTTCGACGGCGCGGACCCGGAGCGGATGGAACATCTACAACTCCTTGAAGTGGTCGAACGGTTCGCGGCACGTCACGCAGCGGCGCAGCGCCTTGCACGCGGTCGAGGAGAACCGGCTCAGCAGCTCCGTATCGGTCGAGCCGCAGTGCGGGCAGCGCACCGAGAGCGTGAGCGGCACCGGGCCGCCCGCGGGGGCCGTGGCATCGTGCGGGCGCGGGGGCGCTATGCCGAACTCCGCCAGCTTGCGCCGCCCTTCCGCGCTGATGTCGTCCGTGGACCAGGCCGGTGAGAGCACGGTGACCACGGAGACCTCCGGTATGCCGTGGTCGTGCAGAACCCGCTCGATGTCCGCGGACATGGCCTCGATCGCGGGGCAGCCCGTATAGGTCGGGGTGAGCCGGACGGTGACCTTGCCGGGAGCGAGGACGTCCACGCCCCGGAGCACCCCCAGCTCGTCCAGGGTCAGCACGGGCAGTTCCGGGTCGGGCACGGAGCCTGCGAGGCGGTGCAGCTCCTCCTCCAGGAGTGTCTCGGTCACCATGACGCCCCCGGGTGGCTGCGATGCAGATGCTGCATCTCGGCGATCATGCGGCCGAAGGGTTCCGTGTGGATGCCCTGGCGCCCCGCGCCCGCCGTCCAAGCCCCGGACTGCGGACCGGCCGGCAGCGCCAGTGTGGCCCGGTCCAGCACCGCGGAGACGGACTCCAGCCAGTCGCCGCGCAGCGACTGCCAGTCGATCTCCACGCCCTCGACGGGCTCGAACAGCTCGCCGGTGAACCGCCAGAGGGCGTCCGCCCCGCGCTGCATCCGGTCGTGGCTCTCGTCCGTGCCGTCGCCGAGCCGCAGCGTCCAGTGCTCCGCGTGGTCCTGGTGGTACGCGACCTCCTTGACGGCCTTCGCCGCCAGAGCGGCGAAGGCGCTCCCGCCCGATGCCAGCTGCTCGTACAGCAGCCGCTGATAGGAGGAGAAGTAGAGCTGGCGGGCTATGGTGCGGGCGAAGTCGCCGTTCGGTTGCTCGACCAGCTGGACGTTGCGGAAGGCACGCTCCTCGCGCAGGTATGCCAGCTCGTCCTCGTCCCCGACCATGGAGAGGAGCACTCGGGCTTGGCCCAGCAGGTCCAGGGCGATGTTGGCCAGGGCCACTTCTTCTTCCAGCACGGGCGCATGGCCCGCCCACTCCCCCAGCCGGTGCGAGAGCACCAGCGCGTCGTCGCCCAGGGCGAGGGCCGCGGTCACAGGTGCTTCACCCCTTCCGGGATCTCGTAGAACGTCGGATGCCGGTACGGCTTGTCGGCGGCCGGCTCGAAGAAGGAGTCCTTCTCGTCCGGGGACGAGGCCGTGACCTGCGCGGACGGGACCACCCAGATCGAGACGCCCTCGGAGCGGCGGGTGTACAGATCGCGCGCGTTGCGCAGGGCCATCTCCGCGTCCGGGGCGTGCAGGCTGCCCGCGTGGGTGTGGGAGAGGCCGCGGCGAGAACGCACGAACACCTCCCACAGTGGCCATTCGGTCGAGCTGCTCATGCTGTCGCCTCCCCGTTCCTTGCTGCTGTGTGCGTTGCTGTGTGCTTCTCGGCGTAGGCCACCGCCGCGTCCCGGACCCAGGCGCCCTCCTCGTGCGCCCGGCGGCGCTGGGTGAGGCGCTGCTCGTTGCACGGGCCGTTGCCCTTGAGGACCTCCTGGAACTCCTTCCAGTCGATCGCCCCGAAGTCGTGCTGTCCGCGCTCCTCGTTCCATCGGAGGTCCGGGTCCGGGAGGGTGAGCCCCAGTGCCTCGGCCTGCGGGACACAGATGTCCACGAAGCGCTGCCGCAGCTCGTCGTTGGAGTGGCGCTTGATCTTCCAGGTCATCGACTGCGCCGAGTGGGCCGAGGCGTCGTCCGGCGGGCCGAACATCATGAGGGACGGCCACCACCAGCGGTTCACCGCGTCCTGCGCCATTTCATGCTGCGCAGGGGTGCCGTTGCTGAGGGTGAGCAGCAGCTCGTACCCCTGGCGCTGGTGGAAGGACTCCTCCTTGCAGATGCGGACCATCGCCCGGGCGTAGGGGCCGTAGGAGCAGCGGCACAGCGGCACCTGGTTGGTGATCGCGGCGCCGTCCACGAGCCAGCCGATCGCGCCGACGTCCGCCCAGGTCAGCGTCGGGTAGTTGAAGATCGATGAATACCTCTGACGGCCCGCGTGGAGCTTGTCGAGCAGCTCCTCGCGGCCGGTGCCGAGGGTCTCCGCCGCGCTGTACAGATAGAGCCCATGGCCCGCCTCGTCCTGCACCTTGGCCATGAGGATC
The DNA here is from genome assembly GCF_045040875.1 of Streptomyces sp. NBC_00012. Lineage (NCBI taxonomy): Bacteria > Bacillati > Actinomycetota > Actinomycetes > Kitasatosporales > Streptomycetaceae > Streptomyces > Streptomyces sp. NBC_00012. Next base: position 4,484,763 of record NZ_CP108309.1, read on the forward strand.
GCCTTGCGGCGCAACGAGGGCGCGCGCGAGATCCAGTTGGCCTCCGGCTGCATCCCGATGATTTCGGAGTGGGCATGCTGGGCCATTTGCCTGACCAGCGAGGCACGGTACGCATCGGGCATCCAGTCGCGTGGCTCGATGCGCTCGTCCGCCGCCACCGCGGCGTCGAATACCGCCTCCAGGGCCTCGTCCGCCCCTTCGGGCCTGTCCGCTCCCGCTCGCGCTGTCTGGTCCGCAGTCACTGCCGCCATCCCGGACTCCCTACCGACCGATCGTTCGGTTCAATGTCTTCAATGGTGAGTCGGTGGCCCGTAGGGTGTCAACCCTGTGGATAACTGACCGGGGATCGACGGGGATCGGGGCGGGATGGATTCGTACGACGGCAGGGGTGCCGAGGGTGGGAACGGGAGCGCCGAGCCGGGGCCGGATCAGCGGGAGGAAGAGCCTTCCGGTGCTGGTCAGATCCTGGAATCAGGCCCTCGTGAAGGGATGGCCGCGCTGTCTCTTCCGTACCAGATCGTTGCCGCGATAGCACTGTCGGTCATCGGCCTGATCGCCTGTGGACAGTTGGTCATGGTGTTTCTGCACGTCGCACCCTCCAACACCCTGACCAAGCAGCACGGCGAAGCGGTCGACGAGTGGGTCTATCCCGAGTTCGAGCAGAACTGGAAGCTCTTCGCCCCGAATCCGCTCCAGCAGAACATCGCCGTTCACGTCCGGGCCGAGATAGCCGGCGCCGACGGGCGTCGCACCACCCCCTGGATGAGTCTGTCCGGCGAGGACGCCAAGGCGATACGCGGCAATCTCCTCCCCAGCCACGTCCATCAGAACGAACTCCGCCGAGGCTGGGACTTCTACCTCAGTTCCCACGACAACGAGAACCGGGCCAACGGCCTTCGCGGTCAGCTCTCCGAGCGCTACATCCGCCGCATCGCGATGCTGCGCCTCGGCGAACACGACTACGGCGGCACCGTCGAGCGCATCCAGATCCGTTCCGAGGTGCGGTCCGTCGCGGCGCCCGCGTGGAGCGAGGAGAAGATCAGTACGCGGCCGTCCTACCGGGTACTGCCGTGGTGGACGGTGACTCCCGAGGACCTTCCCAAGGGCACCGAGGGGGCGGACAAGTGAGTACGGCCATCCACGACCGCAAGGTCGACCACAAGCTCGCCCGCGGTATCCAGCGCATCACCTCCACGGTCCTCGGCCAGTATCAGAGTGCCGTCATCCGGATCGGCTTCTCGGCCACCTATCTGTTCTTCCTGCTGCGCGAGCTGCCGCACCGCCACGAGATGTACGGCCCCGACGGCCCGTGGCGCTGGGACATGGCGCAGCAGCTCATATCCGGCAACCAGTCGTTCACCGCGCTCATGTGGTCGGACAGCACCGTCTGGTTCGAGGTCGTGTACGCGGTCGCGCTGATCTCCGCGGCGCTGCTGATGGTCGGCTGGCACACCCGGGCCATGTCGGTTCTCTTCATGGTCGGGGTGCTCTCCCTGCAGAACCGCAGCATCTTCATGGGCGACGGCGGCGACAATGTCATCCACCTCATGGCGATCTATCTGGTGCTCACGCGCTGCGGGCGGGTCTGGTCGCTGGACGCCCGGCGAGCGGCGCGGCAGGCGCGCGCGGAAGCGGACGGGGCGCGGCGCCCGGTGCTCGGCAATGTGGCCGGTCCGGTCCTCTGGGTGGTGCTCGGCCTTGTGCTGATCGTGGCCAGCGTGACGGACGGGCTCGGCGGCACCTGGTGGCTCCCGGCCCTGCTCTGGTTCCTGTGGGTCGGAAACGGCGCCTGGTGGGCGCTGAACCGTTATGCACCGCAGAGCCAGTCGCGCACCCTGCTCGATGTCATCGCCAACCTCGCCCACAACGCGACCCTCGTCGTGATCATGGCCGAGGTCTGTCTGATCTACGCCACCGCGGGGTGGTACAAGATCCAGGGCTCGCGGTGGCAGGACGGCACGGCGCTGTACTACCCGCTCAAGCTCGATTACTTCACGCCCTGGCCCGGGCTGTCGGACATCCTCGCCTCCAACTCCGTGATGGTGATGGTGCTCACCTACGGCACGGTCATCGTCCAGGTCGCGTTTCCCTTCACCCTCTTCAACCGGCGGGTCAAGAACGTTCTGCTCGTCGCCATGATCTGTGAGCACGCCGGTATCGCCCTGCTGCTCGGGCTGCCGTTCTTCTCCATGGCGATGATCGCCGCCGACTCCGTCTTCCTGCCGACCGTCTTCCTGGTCTGGCTCGGCGGCCAGGTGACCCTCGCCCGCGGGCTGCTGTTCCCGGCCAGGAGCAAGGTGCCCGGGCAGCGGCGTGACGGCGACGACGAGGAGGCCCCGCAGCACAGCGGCGACGAGGGTCATACGCTCGTCGGGTGAGTAGTGAGAGCGGCAGCACGGACAGCGCAGGCAGCAGCGGCGGGGAACCGCCGACCGAGGAGGCCACCGGGCTTCAGGCGTCCGTCGTGCCCGCGGCGCCGGAGGAGCCCGGTGCGTCCGCGGAACCGATGCAGTACGACGACGGGTTCGGGACGGAGATCGGTGTCGGGCCGCACCCGCTGCCCTGGCCCGTGGACGAGCGGTACGACCCCGAGCTGCTCGCCCACGGTGACCGGCGCAATGTGGGCGACGGCTACCGGTACTGGACCCGGGAGGCGATCGTCGCCGATCTGGATCTGCGGCGGCACGACTTCCACGTCGCGGTCGAGAACTGGGGCCACGACTTCAATATCGGTTCCGTGGTGCGCACCGCGAACGCCTTTCTCGCCAAGGAGATCCACATCGTCGGGCGGCGGCGCTGGAACCGGCGCGGCGCGATGGTCACCGACCGGTACCAGCATGTGCGGCACCACCCGGACACGGAGTCGCTGACCGCGTGGGCGCAGGCCGAGGGCCTGCCGATCATCGGGATCGACAATCTGCCGGGAGCGGTGCCGCTGGAGCGGACCGTGCTGCCCCGGCGCTGCGTACTGCTCTTCGGGCAGGAAGGGCCCGGGCTCACCGAGGAGGCCCGTAAGCACGCGGCGATGGTGTGTTCCATCGCGCAGTTCGGATCGACGCGGTCGATCAACGCGGGGGCCGCGGCCGCCATTGCCATGCATGCCTGGGTGCAGCGCTACGCGGAGATCCCTGAGGCGGGGAGCTAGGGCCTCTCGTTTGGATCATGCCGGGCTCGCGTGCCCCGGTCCCTGATCCGGCCTGATCCAAACGAAAGACCCTAGCCCCTCCGGGGCCCCGGCTCCCCGGGCCCCGGAGGGGCTGAGGGGGAGCGGGGCGCCGGAGGCCGCGGTCATGCCTGGCGGCGGACCTCCACCATGCGGAAGCGGTTGGACACGAAGGCCCCGTCGCACAGCGCCGCGTTCGCTGCCGGGTTGCCGCCCGAGCCGTGGAAGTCGGAGAAGGCCGCGGTCTGGTTGACGTACACCCCGCCGGTCAGATTCAGCGACAGCTGGGCCGACTCGTCCAGGCAGACGTCCTCCACCGCGCGTTCCACCTCCGGTGAGGTGGTGTACGCGCCGACCGTCATCGCGCCCTTGTCGCGGACCGTGCGGCGGAGCAGTTCCACGGCGTCGGCCGTCGAGTCGACCGCTACCGCGAAGGCGACCGGGCCGAAGCACTCCGACAGGTAGTGCTGCTCGTCGTCCGGCTTGGTGGCGTCCAGCTTGACGACGACGGGGGTGCGGACCACGGCGTCGGGGAATTCCGGGTTGGCCACCTCGCGGGAGGGCAGGGCGACTTCGCCGAGATCCGCGGCCGCCTCCAGGCGGGCCTTCACATCGGGGTTGACCAGGGCGCCGAGCAGGGTGTTCGCCCGGGCGTCGTCGCCCAGCAGGCCGGTGACCGCGGCGGCGATGTCGGCGACCACTTCGTCGTACGTCTTGTCGCCGGCGTCGGTGGTGATGCCGTCCCGGGGGATCAGCAGGTTCTGCGGCGTCGTGCACATCTGGCCGCTGTAGAGGGAGAGCGAGAACGCCAGGTTGGACAGCATGCCGCGGTAGTCGTCCGTGGAGTCGAGGACGATCGTGTTGACCCCGGCCTTCTCCGTGTACACCTGGGCCTGGCGGGCGTTGGTCTCCAGCCAGTCGCCGAAGGCGGTCGACCCGGTGTAGTCGATGATCCTGATCTCGGGGCGGAGGGCCAGGGTCTTCGCGATGCCTTCGCCCGGTCGTTCGGCGGCCAGGGCGACCAGGTCGGGAGCGAAGCCCGCCTCGGCGAGCACTTCGCGGGCCAGCTGCACCGTGAGCGCGAGCGGGAGCACGGCGCGGGGGTGTGGCTTGACCAGGACGGGATTGCCGGTGGCCAGGGAGGCGAAGAGGCCCGGATAGCCGTTCCACGTGGGGAAGGTGTTGCAGCCGATCAGGAGCGAGATGCCGCGGGGTGCCGCGAAGAACGACTTCTGCAGCTGGAGCGGGTCGCGCTTGCCCTGCGGCTTGGACCAGTCGGCGCTCGCAGGGGTGCGGATCTGCTCCTCGTACGCGTACGCCACCGCCTCCAGGCCGCGGTCCTGGGCGTGCGGGCCGCCCGCCTGGAACGCCATCATGAAGGCCTGGCCGCTGGTGTGCATCACGGCGTGACCGAACTCGTGGGTCCTGGCGCTGATCCGGGCGAGGATCTCCAGGCAGACCAGGGCCCTGGTCTCGGGACCGGCCGCACGCCAGGCGGGCATGGCCGCACGCATCGCCGGAAGCAGGACGTCCAGGTCGGCGTGCGGGTATTCGACGCCGAGCTCCGGCCCGTACGGAGAGATCTCTCCGCCCGTCCAGCCGTCGGTGCCGGGCTGGCCGAGGTCGAGCCGGGTGTTCAGCACGGCGTCGAAGGCCGCCTTGCCCTCGGCGGCGCTCAGGCTGCCGGGGGCGCCGCCCTCGCCGTATGCCTTCGGATGCTCGGGGTGCGGGGACCAGTAGGCGCGCGTACGGATCGCGTCGAGGGCCTGGTCGAGCGTTGGGCGGTGCTTCTCGGAGAGCAGGTGCGGGGAGAGCTCGGCGGCCATGACGGACCAACTCCTCATCGAGCTGGGCAGGGACGGGCGGACAGAGTTAGAGTAACCGAACGATCGGTCGGGACAAGGGGGCCCGCCAAACCTGTGGACACCTCGTAGGGGAGGATCGCGGACATGACCACGGCCAAGCGGGACACGTACACCCCGGAGACTCTGCTCACCGTTGCCGTCCGTGTCTTCAACGAGCGCGGCTACGACGGCACGTCCATGGAGCACCTCTCCAAGGCGGCGGGCATCTCCAAGTCGTCCATCTACCACCACGTCGCGGGCAAGGAGGAGCTCCTGCGCCGCGCGGTCAGCCGTGCGCTGGACGGGCTCTTCGGGATTCTCGACGAGTCGGGAGCGACGCAGGGGCGTGCGATCGAGCGGGTCGAGTACGTCACCCGTCGCACCATCGATGTGCTGATAGCCGAACTGCCCTACGTCACGCTGCTGCTCCGGGTGCGGGGCAATACGAAGACGGAGCGCTGGGCCATGGAGCGGCGGCGCGAGTTCGACCAGCGGGTGACCGATCTGCTCAAGGCCGCGGTCGCGGACGGCGACCTCCGCTCCGACGTGGACATACGACTGGTGACCCGACTGCTCTTCGGGATGATCAACTCCCTGGTGGAGTGGTACCGGCCGCTGCCCGACGGCGGGGCCGACGGGGAGCGGCTGGCGGACACGCTCGTCCGCGTGGCCTTCGAGGGGATGCGGTCCAGCCGTTGAACCGTTGACGGCCGCAGGCTGTTCGACGGCCGCAGGCCGGCCTGCGAGCCCTCAGGTGAGCTCGGGAGGCCTGTCCGAGCCCGGGGCCAGGTCCGTCTCCTCGAACACCAGGAGCGTGCGGGTGGAGAGCACCTCCGGGATGGCCTGGATCCTCGTCAGGACCAGTTCGCGCAACGACCTGTTGTCCTTGGTGTGGACCAGCAGCAGGACATCGAAGTCGCCGCTGACCAGCGCGATATGAGTCGCCCCCGGCAGCGCCTGGAGCTCCTCGCGAACCGTGCGCCAGGAGTTCTGGACGATCTTGAGGGTGATGTACGCGGAGGCGCCCTGCCCCGCCCGCTCATGGTCCACGCACGCGGTGAAACCCCGGATCACGCCGTCGTCGATGAGCCGGCTGATCCGGGCGTAGGCGTTGGCCCGGGACACGTGCACCCGATCGGCCACCGACCGTATCGAGGCGCGGCCGTCCGTCTGGAGCAGTCGCAGGATGCCGCGGTCGATGGCGTCGAGCGGCCGCGCGGGCGGAACCTGGCCGGTGTCCTCGCCCCCGTCGGCCATTTGTTCAGCTGACATGTGCCCCCACCTCTCCGTCCTGGACGACCTGTCTCTATCCCAGGCTGTGGAGAACCGTTTGTCCACAGGCTGAAGGTGCCTGTAGCCAAAATGCGCTCGCGACCGAACAATCGGTAGGGAGGCGCCCCACATCCGTGCCTCGGACAGCGCTCGACATTTCGATGTATTTCGACACCCCTCGGCATCGGACGATCCCCTGATGCCGACAGACGCCGCTCGAAAACCCTCGATGCCAGGAGGTGCTTGTCATGACGGTCCAAGAGCTGCCCGGCGCGGCCGCTTACCGGCCCACGCCGCCCCCGGCCTGGAAGCCGCTCACCGACCCCGCGCCGCTGCTCCCGGACCCCGAGCCGTATCGCGTGCTCGGTACGGATGCCGTGGCCGATGCCGACCCCGAGCTGCTGCTGCGGCTCTACGCGGAGCTGGTCCGCGGCCGGAGGTACAACGCGCAGGCCACCGCCCTGACCAAGCAGGGCCGGCTCGCCGTCTACCCGTCGAGCACGGGGCAGGAGGCCTGCGAGATAGCGGCCGCGCTGGTGCTGGAGGAGCGGGACTGGCTCTTTCCCAGCTACCGGGACACCCTTGCGGCAGTGGCGCGCGGCCTGGACCCGGTCGAGGCCCTGACGCTGCTGCGCGGCGACCGGCACACCGGATACGACCCGCGTGAGCACCGCATCGCACCGCTCTGCACCCCCCTCGCCACCCAGCTGCCGCACGCCGTCGGGCTGGCGCACGCGGCGCGCCTCAAGGGCGACGACGTGGTGGCGCTCGCCATGGTCGGCGACGGCGGGACCAGTGAGGGCGATTTCCACGAGGCGCTGAACTTCGCCGCCGTCTGGCGTGCCCCGGTCGTCTTCCTCGTGCAGAACAACGGCTTTGCGATCTCCGTACCGCTGGCGAAGCAGACCGCCGCCCCGTCGCTGGCGCACAAGGCCGTGGGGTACGGGATGCCGGGCAGGCTGGTGGACGGGAACGACGCGGCCGCGGTGCACCAGGTCCTCGGTGAGGCGGTGGCGCGGGCCCGGAGCGGCGGCGGTCCGACGCTCGTCGAGGCGGTGACGTACCGCATGGACGCCCATACGAATGCCGACGACGCCACCCGTTACCGCGTCGACAGCGAGGTCGAGGCCTGGCGTGCGCACGACCCGATCCAGCTTCTCGAACGGGAGCTGACCGGGCGGGGGCTGCTCGGCGACGAGGGGATCGAGCAGGCGCGTGCGGCGGCGGAGCGGATGGCGGCTGCTCTGCGCGAGCGGATGAACGCCGATCCGGTGCTGGACCCGATGGATCTGTTCGCCCATGTCTACGCGGAACAGACCGCACAGCTGCGCGAGCAGGCGGCCCGGCTGCGCGTCGAGCTGGACGCCGAGCACGGCCAGGACGACGTGGAGGAAGGCCGATGACCACCGCAGCGGCGACGGCCGGAGAGCGGACGGCGAAGGTCAAGCCCGCCACCATGGCGCAGGCACTCGGGCGGGCACTGCGCGACTCGATGGCGCAGGACCCGACCGTGCACGTACTCGGCGAGGACGTCGGCACGCTCGGCGGGGTCTTCCGGATCACCGACGGTCTGGCGAAGGAGTTCGGCGACGACCGTTGCACGGACACCCCGCTGGCCGAGGCGGGCATCCTCGGGGCGGCCGTGGGCATGGCGATGTACGGGCTGCGGCCCGTGGTGGAGATGCAGTTCGACGCCTTCGCCTATCCGGCGTTCGAGCAGCTCATCAGCCATGTCGCGAAGATGCGTAACCGGACGGCAGGCGCCATGCCGCTGCCGATCACGGTCCGGGTGCCGTACGGCGGCGGGATCGGCGGGGTCGAGCACCACAGCGACTCCTCGGAGGCGTACTACATGGCGACGCCCGGCCTCCAGGTCGTCACGCCCGCCACGGTCGAGGACGCGTACGGGCTGCTGAGGGCCTCGATCGCCTCCGACGACCCGGTGGTGTTCCTGGAGCCGAAGCGGCTCTACTGGTCGAAGGCGGACTGGTCGCCGGAGGCACCGGTGGCCGTGGAACCGATCGGCCGGGCCGTGATCCGCCGGCCCGGCCGCAGCGCGACGCTGATCACGTACGGGCCGTCGCTGCCCGTCTGCATGGAGGCGGCGGAAGCGGCCGTCGAGGAGGGCTGGGACCTGGAGGTCGTGGACCTGCGCTCGCTGGTGCCGTTCGACGACGAGACCGTCGCCGCCTCGGTCCGGCGTACGGGGCGTGCGGTCGTCGTCCATGAATCCTCCGGGTTCGGCGGTCCGGGCGGTGAGATCGCGGCCCGGGTGACCGAGCGCTGCTTCCACCACCTGGAGGCGCCGGTGTTGCGGGTCGCCGGGTTCGACATCCCGTATCCGCCGCCGATGCAGGAGAAGCACCATCTCCCGGGCGTGGACCGGGTGCTGGACGCGGTCGCCCGCTTGCAGTGGGAGGCGGAGAGCTGATGCCCCAGGTACTCGAATTCAAGCTGCCGGACCTCGGCGAGGGGCTCACCGAGGCTGAGATCGTGCGCTGGCTGGTGGAGGTCGGCGATGTCGTCGCCATCGACCAGCCGGTCGTCGAGGTCGAGACGGCCAAGGCGATGGTGGAGGTGCCGTGCCCGTACGGGGGCGTGGTGACCGCGCGGTTCGGTGAGGAGGGCTCGGAACTGCCGGTCGGGGCACCGCTGTTGACGGTGGCGGTCTCGGTGGAGACGACGCAGCCGGTGGGGGCGGATGCCGGGGCGGACGAGGGGGCAGAGTCTGCTTCCGGTTCGGGCGGGGCCGGGGCCGGGGCTGGTTCCCGTGAGGCGGAGTCGTCCGGCAATGTGCTGGTCGGGTACGGGACCGGCGCTCCGGTGGCGCGTCGTCGACGGGTCCGTCCCGCAGCCGTGGCCGCGGCTGTTCCGGCACGGTTGCCGGTGGCTCCGGTGGCTCCGGTGGCTCCGGTGGCTCCGGTGGCGGATGCGGCGCCGGGACCGGTGGCGGTGGTTTCTCCGCTGGTACGGAAGCTGGCGCGGCAGCATGATCTCGATCTGCGGCAACTGGCGGGCTCCGGACCGGCCGGGCTGATCCTGCGGGCCGATGTCGAATCCGCGATCAGGGCGCTGGCAGAGGGAACGGCTGCTCCCCTGTCGGCCGGGGTCGCGGTGCCGGTCGCGGTGCCGGAGACAGGGGCCTTTCCGGAGTCGGGGGCGGTTTCCGCACCGTTGGCGGCTTCCGCGGGCCGTTCGGTGGCGAGCCCGGCCGCACAGCGGATTCCGCTGCGCGGTGTACGGGGCGCGGTCGCCGACAAGTTGTCGCGCAGTCGGCGGGAGATCCCCGACGCCACGTGCTGGGTCGATGCCGACGCCACCGAGCTGATGGCGGCCCGTGCCGCGATGAACGGCGCCGCAGGTCCGGCTGCCGGGCCCAAGGTGTCGGTGCTGGCACTGCTGGCGCGTATCTGCACCGCGGCGCTGGCCCGCTTCCCTGAGCTCAATTCCATGGTGGACCTGGAAGCGCGGGAGATCGTGCGACTGCCGGAGGTCCACCTCGGGTTCGCGGCTCAGACCGAGCGGGGCCTGGTCGTCCCCGTGGTGCGGGATGCGCAGGCCAGGAACGCCGAGTCGATCGGAGCCGAGATCGCCCGGCTGACCGAGGCGGCACGGGCTGGGCGGCTGACCCCGGCCGAGCTGACCGGCGGCACGTTCACGCTGAACAACTATGGGGTGTTCGGAGTCGACGGATCGACCCCGATCATCAACCACCCCGAAGCGGCGATGCTGGGCGTCGGCCGGATCGTTCCCAAGCCCTGGGTGCACCAGGGGGAGCTGGCCGTACGCCAGGTGGTCCAGCTGTCGCTTACCTTCGACCACCGGGTCTGCGACGGCGGCACGGCGGGCGGCTTCCTGCGCTACATAGCCGACTGCGTGGAACAACCGGCGGTGCTGCTGCGCACGTTGTAGGCGAGAGCAGCCGCAGGTTTCCGTTTCCTCCCCCCGCTCGGGCCGGCTGATCGGCTCGATCGCCGACCGGGCGGATCGACGGAAGCCTGCGGCCCGCATACTCGGATGCATGACCGCGTATGACGCCATCGTTCTTGCCGGAGGGGCCGCCAAGCGGCTCGGCGGCGCCGACAAGCCCGGGATCCGGGTCGGCGGCCGTTCGCTGCTCGACCGGGTGCTCGCGGCCTGCGCCGACGCGTCGACGACGGTGGTGGTGGGCGGGCGCCGGCCCACCGTGCGGCCGGTGGTCTGGACGCGCGAAGTGCCCTCGGGCGGAGGTCCGTTGGCCGCGCTCGACGCGGGGGTGCGGCGTACCACGGCGGAACGTGTCCTCGTGCTCTCCGCAGATCTGCCGTTCCTCGGGCCGGGGACCGTCGGAGCGCTGCTGGCCGATGCCGGCGGAGGACAGCGGGACGGGGCCCTGTGCATTGATCGGGAGGGGCGCGACCAGCCTCTCGTTGCCGTCTACGGTGCTGAACCGCTGCGCCGTGAACTCGCCTTGATCGCCACCGAGCACGGCGGTCTGTCCGGGCTCCCCCTGCGACTGCTGACGCATGAGCTCGACCTTGTCCGGGTGGAGTCCGGTCCCCTCGCCTCCTTCGACTGCGACACCTGGGAGGACATCGCATCCGCGCGGGCCCGCATCAGAGAGCATGGGACCGTGCTGGACGAATGGATCACCGCAGTCAAGAACGAACTCGGCATCGAACTGGACGTCGACACCGATGTCCTGCTCGATCTTGCCCGTGACGCCGCCCACGGCGTCGCCCGGCCCGCCGCGCCGCTGACCACCTTCCTGGTCGGGTACGCGGCGGCCATGGCGAGCGGCGGAGGTGACGGCGGCGACGGCGCCACGGCGGTGGCCGAGGCAGCCCGGAAGGCTGCCGCGCTCGCCCTTCGCTGGGCGGACGAGAACGAGACGCAATGACCACCGGAAGCGGCGGGTCCGACCGGCCTCCGGCTGCGGACATTTCGGCTGCGGACATTCCGCTGGCGGGCAGCGGGCCTGCGGCGGGCGGTCGACCTGCGGCGGGCGGCGGGCCTGCCGTGGGCGGTGGGCCTGCGATAGGTGCCGGGTTGTCGGTGGGTGCCGGGTCTGTGGTGGGCGGCGGGCATTCGGTACCAGATCGCCCTGGGAGCGGGGAGCGGTGCCCGACTCCCGAGGAGGTGCGGGGGGCCGAGGAAGAACGGGCCGTCGAGCAGGCCCTCGCGCTGGTCGGCAGCCGGTCGTCCGGTGAGTTCCGTCCGACGGGTCGGCATCATGCCGCGGATCGGCCCGGCGCCGTGGACCGGCCGCGGTCCACCGAAACGGCATCCGGTTCCCCGGAGCAGTCACGCTGCTCGGCGGAGCCGCCCCACTGCACGGAGCCGCCGTACTCCGCGGAGCCGTCCCACCTCGCCGGCGACGCCGCGGCAGCGCCCCGTTCACCGGACCCGGCCCCGCGCCCGGGCACCGGCGACGCGGCCACCGGGCGGGGCCGGCACCAGCACGACCGCAGGCACGGGCATGGGCACGGACACGGACCTACGACCTCTTGGCGGGAGGCGCGTGCGCTGGCCGCTCGGTCCGGGAGGGCCGGGCTGTCAGGCCGGTCCGGGCAGTCAGGCCCGTCCGGGCGGGCCGGGCGGGCCGGTGCGGTCCGCGCTGTTCGGCTTCCCCTCGGCCAGGCGCTCGGACACGTACTCGCCGAGCCGCTCGTCGCGCTCACCGATCTGCCGCCCTTCGACACCTCTGCCATGGACGGCTGGGTCGTCTCAGGACCGGGTCCATGGAGCATCCGCGCAGCCGCCGGGGCCAGGGCCGGGGTCGAGGAAGCGACCAGAGTTGAGGCCGATGCCGGCTCGAACCGGGACCTGGGCATCCTCGCAGGGCGGAGCGTCCCCGCCACGCTTCCCGATGGGGACGCCGTACGGATCGCCACCGGTGCCCGCATCCCGGCGGATGCCAATGCGGTGATCCGCAGCGAACACGCTCGCGTGGACGAGGCCACGGGGCTGCTTCACGCGAAGCATCAGGTACTCCCCGGACAGGACATCAGGCCCCGTGGCCAGGAGTGCCGTGCCGGCGATCAGCTCATGCCCGCCGGAGCGCTGGTGACGCCCGCCGCTCTCGGTCTGGCCGCCGCGGCCGGGTACGACACGCTCGTCGTGGTGCCTCGGCCTCGTGTCGATGTCCTCGTTCTCGGCGACGAACTGCTGACGGACGGTCTGCCGCACGACGGGCTGATCCGTGACGCGCTCGGCCCGATGATCGGCCCATGGCTGCGTGCGCTGGGTGCCGAGGTCTCGCCCCCGCAGCGTCTCGGCGATGACGCGGCCGCCCTGCGGCGCGTCCTTATTACGTCCGACGCCGATCTGGTCATCACCACTGGTGGTACGGCCGCGGGCCCCGTCGACCACGTCCATCCGGTCCTGGCCGAGATCGGGGCCGAGCTGCTGGTCGACGGAGTCGCCGTCCGCCCCGGCCACCCGATGCTGCTGGCCCGGCTCAGGAAGGGCATGGAGCTCAGGAAGGGCGAGGAGTTCGGAAAGGGCGAGGAGCTTGAGGGGGGCGAGGAGCTCAGGGAGGGCGAGGAGGTCGAGAGAAACGAGGGTCCGTATCTCGTCGGGCTGCCGGGCAATCCACTGGCCGCAGTCTCCGGGCTTCTCACCCTCGCCGAGCCCCTCCTCCGTGGACTGGCGGGCCGGGAGCCGGAGGCGCCGTACCGAGCCGTCGTGCGCGACGAGGTGCAGGGGCACCCGCATGACACCCGCCTGGTGCCTGTCGTGCACCGAGTGGGCAGCACCGTCGATGGTCGGCCGGGCAACGGGTACGACAGAGGCGGGGCGGGAACCGGGAACGGCGCCGAGTACGTCGTACCGCTGCACTACAGCGGTCCGGCGATGCTTCGCGGGATCGCTGCCGCCGACGGGCTGGCCGTGGTGCCGCCGGGCGGGGTACGGTCCGGCACCGAGGTGGAGATCCTCGATCTACCGTGGGCCTCGGCGATGCCGTGGACGGAAGGGTGTTTCACGTGAAACTTCCCGGCCACGACGCGATGGCCAGGCGCGCTGACGAGCATGTCGTACCCACACGGGTGCTGCTGCCGCGCAGGGTGGTCGACGGACCGGCACGGCAGGTCGCCAAGCGGCTGATGATGGCGCTGCTGGTGCTTGCCGCAACGGTGCTGATCGTCTGGCTGGACCGCGGCGGATATCACGACGCAGCCGACGACAAGGTCGATCTGCTGGATGCGGTGTACTACGCGACGGTCACCCTCTCCACCACCGGCTACGGCGACATCACCCCGTACGGGGACGCCGCCCGGCTCACCAATGTGGTGCTCGTGACGCCACTGCGCGTGCTCTTCCTGATCATCCTGGTCGGCACCACTCTCGAGGTCCTCACCGAACGGACCCGGGAGGACTTTCGGCTGAAGCGTTGGAGAACCAACTTGCGTGATCACACCGTTGTCGTCGGCTTCGGGACGAAGGGCCGTTCGGCCATCCAGACCCTGTGTGCCACCGGCCTGAAGAAGGAACAGATCGTCATCGTCGACCCGGCGACCAAGGTGATCGAGATCGCCAACGCTGAAGGGTTCGTCGGTGTGGTCGGCGATGCGACGCGCAGCGAGGTGCTGTTGCGGGCCGAGCTCCAGAAGGCGCGTCAGATCATCATCGCCACCCAGCGCGACGACACGGCGGTGCTGGTGGCGCTGACAGCCCGGCAGCTCAACCGAGGCGCGAAGATCGTCGCGGCGGTGCGCGAGGAGGAGAACGCCCCGTTGCTCCGGCAGTCCGGTGCCGACGCGGTGATCACCAGTGCCAGCGCGGCGGGGCGGCTGTTGGGCCTCTCCGTCCTCAGCCCCAGCGCGGGCACGGTGATGGAGGACCTGATCCAGCAGGGCAGTGGACTCGATCTCGTCGAACGACCGGTGATAAAGGCCGAGGTGGGCAAGAGCGTCCGGGAGACCGATGACCTCGTGGTCAGCGTGTTGCGGGGGCATCGGCTGCTGGGTTACGACGATCCGGCGGCCAGCCCTTTGCAGTTGACGGATCGCCTGATCACCATCGTGCGTGCCTCGAACGAGTCGCCGTCGGACGGGCCGCCCAACGGTCTGCCGCGCCCGCGCGACTGATCCGGTCCGGCCTGCCCCGCACACGAACCGCCTCGCCCCACCCCGCACACGAACAGCCTCGCCCCGCATGCGGTCGGCTTCGCCCCGTCCGGATGGAGTCGGCTTCGCTCCGCGTCCACGTGTGACCGGTGCCGCCCAGTGCGGCGTCCTTCGTGGTCCTCCACCTGCTACGGAGTAGCCTCGCCGCCATGTATGCGATCACGATCCCTGAACCGGGCGGCCCCGAGGCACTTGTCTGGGCCGAGGTGCCCGATCCGGTAGTCGGCGAGGGAGAGGTCCTCGTCGATGTCGTGTCCAGCGCGGTCAATCGCGCCGATGTGTTGCAGCGGCAGGGGTTCTACAACCCGCCGCCCGGCGCGTCCCCGTACCCCGGCCTCGAATGCTCGGGCCGTATCTCGGCGATCGGGCCCGGCGTGACGGGCTGGTCGGTCGGCGACGAGGTGTGTGCGCTGCTCGCGGGCGGTGGATACGCGGAGAAGGTCGCGGTGCCTGCCGGACAGCTGCTGCCCGTGCCGGACGGAGTCGAACCGGCCCTGGCCGCGGCGCTGCCCGAGGTGACGGCCACGGTCTGGTCCAACGTCTTCATGGTGGCCCATCTGCGCCCCGGCGAGACGCTGTTGGTGCACGGCGGGTCCAGCGGCATCGGCACGATGGCGATCCAGCTCGCCAAGGCCGTGGGCGCGCGGGTCGCGGTCACCGCCGGAGGACCGGAGAAGCTGGCGCGCTGCGCGGAACTCGGGGCCGACATCCTGATCGACTACCGGGAGCAGGACTTCGTGGAGGAGGTGCGCAAGGCGACCGACGGGGCCGGCGCGGACGTCATCCTCGACATCGTCGGTGCGAAGTACCTGGACCGGAACGTGAAGGCGCTCGCCGTCAACGGCAGGCTGGCCATCATCGGCCTTCAAGGTGGCATCAAGGGCGAGCTGAATCTGAGCGCCCTGCTGAACAAGCGGGCCGCCATCACCGCGACCTCGCTGCGCGGCCGCCCGCTCGCCGAGAAGGCCGCCATCGTCGCCGCCGTGCGCGAGCACGTCTGGCCGCTGATCGTGGACGGGATCGTGCGGCCGGTCGTGGACCGTATCGTGCCGATGCCGGACGCCGCCGAGGCCCACCGGGTGCTGGAGTCCAGCGCGCACATCGGGAAGGTGCTGCTCCAGGCCCCGAAGGGCTGATGCAGACCGCGCAGACCGCCCCGACCGCGTCGCGCTGTCGGCGGGCTCGCAGCCCTACCCGTACCGGCGGGCTCGTACCACTGAGAGCGGAGAAGGGCCCGGCACACAGGTCGTCGACCATGTGCGCCGGGCCTCGGTGTTGCTCTCCGTCAGGGGGGTACGGGTGTACGGGTACGGCTACGAGCCGGGAAACCGGAAGCGCAGCGCCCGAGCGCCTAGAGGCACCGGCCCGGCCGCCGAGCGCCTAGAGGTACGGGCCCGACCGGACGGCCCCGTGCGGGTCCCCGCTGCCGTCCTCGTCCTCGTGCGCGCTGCCCGGCGGAAGGGCGCGGCGCATCTGCTCCAACTGGGCCCGAGCCGCCATCTGCTGGGCGAACAGAGCCGTCTGGATGCCGTGGAACAGGCCCTCCAGCCAGCCCACCAACTGTGCCTGGGCGATCCGGAGTTCCGCCTCGGAGGGCACCGACTCCTCGGTGAACGGCAGGGAGAGCCGCTCCAGCTCCTCCACCAGCTCCGGCGCGAGGCCGTCCTCCAGCTCCTTCACGGAGCTGGCGTGGATCTCCTTCAGCCTGACCCGGCTCGCCTCGTCTAGAGGAGCCGCCCTGACCTCCTCCAGGAGTTGCTTGATCATGCTTCCGATGCGCATGACCTTCGCGGGCTGCTCGACCATCTCCGTCACCGGGACCTCACGCGACTCGTCGTCAGTGCCACCGCCGCCGATCGCCATGCCGTCCTGCCCCACCACGAGGACTGGGGGGTGCTCCTGCGACCGTTCATTCCTCGGCATCTCCATGGCGCCATTGTCTCGCACACCTGCCGTACGACACTGTGGTGCCCCCGTAAACGGTTGATCCACCGTCCACGGGGGCACCGAGTCAGCCGGTCGGCCCCACCGGCCTTCCGCGCCGTCATCCGGCCTTCCGCGCCGTCACCCGGCCCTTCGCGCCAGTGCGAGGCGTGAGCGGGTGAGTGCCGCCGCGAGCAGACCGGCCAGCACCGGGATGCCCACCACGAGCAGGGCGAGGGTGGCCCAGGGGAGCACGATCGGCGTGTACGCGGACTGCGTGGGCGTCTGCCGCATCGCTTGCAGCGCCAGGCGCAGATCGACCAGCCGCAGCGCCACCGCGGGAACCAGACCGGCCAGCGTGCCGAGGACCACGCCCGTGAGCGCCACCACCACGCACTGGAAGCCGGACAGCTTCCGCCGCACGCCCGGAGGCGCACCCACCGCGCTCAGAGTGTTGAGATCGGCCTCCGCGTCCGCCTTGGCGAGGCCCGTGGTGATCGCGGCGGCGCCCAGCGTCACCATCCCGGCGAACAGCGTCAGGATCAGCAGCATGGCATCCACGTCTCCGTCGGGGCCGGAATCGGACAGCATCAGGACGCCACCGCCGGCCTGCTCGATCGCGCCGTAGGTCTGCTGCTGCTCGGCCTCCGTAGGCGAGTGCGCGACGGTGTACACGCTGCCGCTCTCCGAGGTTTGCAGGCCGAGCCGTTCCGCGGTCCGGCGCGGGACGATCATGTTGATCCCGGGGGTGGCGGCGTACTCCGCGGGTGCCACGTACACCTTCAGCCGGTCCGTGGTGGTCCGTGCCTTGCCGGGGTGCAGCTTCCGGTTCTGCTTGTCCTTCTCGCTGTAGCGGTGGACCGCCTTGAGCGTGGCCTCGCCGTTCTTGGCGTACACCTCGTTGAGCAGTACCGGCGTGCCCGCCGCCAGTGCCTCGGCGGCCGCGGGGTCGTCGAGCTTCACATAAGTGCCGAGCATGTCCTCGTCCGCCACGACGATGCCGCTCTCACCGGAACTGAAGAGGCCCGACATCGCGGTGCCCGCGAGGCAGGCGGGGGAACGCATCAGCTTCCTGTGCTCGTCGGCGGAGAGCCGCGCGGCGAGCTTCTTGGCGTCCTTGCCGGTGAGCGGGCAGACGCGGTCCTTGCCGGCGGGCCTGACCAGTTCGAGCGAGCCGCAGCTGTTCTCGTCGATGCCGTAGACGTCGCAGTCGCTGCCCGCCCAGACCCGTCGGAAGTCGGCATGCCCGCCGGTGACGGCCATGTTCCGTTCGACGGCGGCCCGTGCCTGCGGGAGCTGGGTGAGGGGGTCGGGGCCGGAGGAGGCGGCGAAGGCGGAGAGGACCACGGTTCCCTGGGTCTGGACGGGCTCGTAGTTGAATTCGGACTCGGCCTCGGCGCTGGACATGTACGTGGCGACGGCGACCGATCCGGCGACGGCGGCCATCACGGCCGCGACCGCGGGGGCGGTACGGCCACGGTTGCGGGCCGCGTCGCGCAGCGCCAGCCGGGGCGAGAGCGGCAGCCTGCGGCCGAGCCGCCCGAGGAAGCCGACGATCACCGGGATGCAGGCGAGCAGCCCGAGCTCGGCGGTCACCGAGCCGCCGGCGACCAGCGACGAGTTCCCACTGGTGCCGCCGTAGATGGCGACGGCGCATCCGATGGCCAGCACGCAGGCGCCCAGGACGGGCATCACCCTGGAGGAGCGGCGGACGCCGCGGCGGCCGGTGAGCGACTCCAGCACCGACTGCCGGCTCGCCACGATCGCCGGGGCGAACGCCGCGAGCAGACCGGTGACCAGGCCGATCACCGCGATGAGCAGCATCTCCATCGGGTTCAGGGTGAGAGAGCCGAAGCGGTGCCCGGCCCACGTCTCGATCATCGGGCGGAACACCGCGGTGGCTGCCAGCCCGACCACCACACCGCTCGCGGCTCCGATGCCACCGAGCACCAGACCGCCGCCGAGCACCACGGCCCGGACATGGCGTCGGTCCCCGCCGCAGGTGCCGAGCAGACCGAGCTGGCGGCGCGAGCGGCGCGCACCGACCGCGAAGGCCGGTCCGGCGAGCAGCACGATCTCCAGGACCGCCAGGGCGATCACGGTGATGAGCGGTGCGCTCGGCTCCCCCTCGGAGTAGTCCTGGTACGGCTCGCGGCCCTTCTTGGCCAGCGGGACCTCGGAGTCCGGCGGCGGGTCGAGGACGACCTGACGGGACTTGACGAGGACGCCGGACTCATTGGCCGCCATGACGTCCGGCCAGGTCACCCCCACCCCTTCGGGGCCCTTGACCAGCCAGTCCTTGGAGCGGGTGTTCGGTGGAAGCACCTTCTTGTCGTGGTCGGACCTGGCCTTCCACGGGGCGATGACCGCTCCCGGGTCGGCGTACAGCGCCTTGGTGTTGAGCGAGTCGGGTTCCTCGACGACACCGGTGATCGTGTACTTCTTGCCGAAGTTGCGCACCGTGGTGACCGAGCCGATGTGCAGGCCGGTCGACTCCAGCAACGGTTCGGTGGCGGCCAGCTCGTCCTTGCCGTGCGGGAATTCACCGCGTACGAGCGTGATCCTGCCGCGGGCCAGCTCGTCCGAGGTCCGGAACTCCTGGATGTCGGTCTCGGCGATGCCGTACCCGGTGGTGATGCTCGCCGGGACGGACTGGACGCTGATCGCCCGCGAACCCTTGGGGAACGTGGTGCTGATGTCGATCGGCGGGGCGTTCTCGTCCACCGGCGCGTTCTCATCGACCTGCTCGTACCTGTCCCCGTCGGGCAGCTGCTCGATCGGGCCGAGCTGCTGGTCGCTGAAGAGCGCGTCGGCGGAGCCCATGTCGGCCGTCAACTGCTCGGCCGTGGTCGGTGACACGCTGCGGTACGTCACGTCGAGGGCGGTGACGCCGACCACCGGTACGGCGATCATCGCGACCACCAGGGCGCTGCGGCCCTTGGACCGCATCGCGTCGCGCCGGGCTATCCGGAGGGCGGCGCGCCAGCCGGTGAAGACGCTCACTTGGCGGCCTCGGAGGTGAGGAGCGAGTCGGCGTCGGAGGTGAGCGTCTGGTCGACGATCGAACCGTCCCGGAGGAAGACGACCCGGTCCGCCCAGGCCGCGTACCGCGGCTCGTGCGTCACCATCACACCGGCCGCACCCTGGTCGCAGCGGTTGCGCAGCAGCGCGAGCACCTTCTCGCCGGTCTCGGAGTCGAGCGCTCCGGTCGGCTCGTCGGCGAGCACCAGGCGCCGGTCCCCCACCAGCGCACGGGCGATCGCAACCCGCTGCTGCTGGCCGCCGGACATCTCGTCCGGGAACCGGTCGGCGAGCTCCAGCAGCTTCATCTCCTCCAGCGCCGCCCGGGCCTCCTTGCGGGCCTTGCGGACGGAGACGCCATCGAGCTCGCGCGGCAGGGCGATGTTCTCGGCGGCGGTGAGCGCGGGGATCAGGTTGTAGTCCTGGAAGACGTAGCCGACGCTGCGGCGGCGCAGGGCGGCGACGCCCTTGCGGCCGAGTCCGGAGATGTCCTGGCCCTCGATGACGACCTGGCCGCTGGTCGCGGTGTCGAGGCCGCCCGCGATGGTCAGCAGGGTCGACTTGCCGGAGCCGGACGGGCCCATCACGGCGACGAGTTCACCGGCGTGCACGGCGAGGTCGATGCCGCGCAGGGCGTGCACCTCGGCGACGCCGGAGCCGTGGGTGCGGGTGAGAGCCCGGAGTTCGAGCACCGGATCGCCGGCCGGTATCGGTGCGCCGGCCGGCGCCGCGGATCGGGGTGGGACGTGCGAGGACATGATGAGTGGTTCCCCCTCGGAACGGGTGTGGGGCGACGGCGCCGGACGGCGGAGCGGTCCGTGGCGGACCGTGCCGGTGTCCGGCGCGTACGCGGGTGGCCTGCGGCCCGGGTTCCGCGCCGGCTGCGGTGTGCGCGCTGCGGTGCGCGCGCGGCGGTCTGTGCGTCACGGACCGCGGTCCGCGGTCAGCAGTTGGCGGACTGCGGTCAGCAGTTGGCGGTCCGTGGTCTGCGGTCAGCGTCGGCTGCGCGGGAGGGCGACGCGGGCCGCGGCGCGGCCGGTCGTGCGGATCTCGGGGTCCGGCTCCGTGGCGGCGGCCTCGGCGAGGCGGACCAGCCGGGTCTCGCAGTGGTCCAGCCAGCGGGCCTCGGCCTCCGCCTGGAAGATCAGCTGCTCCAGTACGAGCAGCCAGGCGACCTCGTCTCGATTGGCCGGGACGTCGCTGAGCGACTGCGCCTTGAGGCGGGTGTAGTCCTGCATCGCCTTCAGAGTGTGGTGGCGCTGGGACTGGATGACGGCGCGGATGTCGACCCCGGGCGCGCCGACCGCCATGGCGAGCTTGATGGCCAGCTCGTCGCGGGGCGGGTTGCTGCGGTCGACGGGCGTCCCGAACCAGTTCCGCAGCTCGGTGCGTCCGTCGTCGGTGATCGCGTAGAGGGTGTGGCCCTGGTCGTCCTCATCGTCCTGGACGACCAGGCCATCGCGCTCCAGCCGGCTGAGCGTCGTGTACACCTGGCCGACGTTGAGCGGCCAGGTGGAGCCGGTTCGCGACTCGAATTCGGTACGGAGCTGGGAGCCGTATCTGGGCCCCCGCTCCAGAAGGGCCAGCAGCCCGTGGCGGATCGACATACTCAGTATGTATACCGAGTATGTCGCTCGATGCAAGTCCCTCCCCGGGCGTGCGGACGCTGTTGAGGGGCCCGGGACGGTGCGAGGACCGTCCTGGCGGAACAGTGCCGGAAGGGCCTATTCCGCGCGGCGCATGCGGAACGCCAGGAAGCCCAGTCCCAGCCCGATCAGCGCGACTCCCGCACCCAGCGACACCCGCTTCAGCCGCTGCGTGGTCGGCGCGTTCAGGGCCTGCCGCGAGAGCGGGTCGGCCCCGGCGGACGTACTCACCCCGGGTGTCGTTGCCGGCCCCGGTTCGGTGGCAGCCGGGGATGTGCCGGGGTTCTGGAGCGAGCCGTCCTGCTGTGCGAGCTCCCACGGCGAGAGCTGCCGTCCGGGCCGGAGCCGCCCCTCCCCGGCCCCACGTCCGGCCAGCGGGGGCTGCGCATCACGAGCCGGTGGCTCCTCGTCGGAGCCGGAGCCGGAGCCGGAGCCGGAGCCGGAGCCGGAGCCGGAGCCGGAATCGGAGTCGGAGTCGTCGGCGGGTGATGGTGAGGCCGAGGGGGTGGCCGTCGCGGAACCGGCGGGGGAGCCGGACGTCGGGACGGACGACGGTGGAGGTCCCGGCGGCGCGGGGGCGGCCGGTCCGCCGTCCGGGGGAACGGTCGTCGGTACGGGCGAAGGTGTGGCCGGTTCCTCGGTCGACGGACCGGTGCCGGGGACGCCGGAAGGCCGGGCGGTGGTTCTGGCCGAGGTGTGCGTGGTCGGCGCCGCCGGGGAGCTGAGCGGCCCCGTCGGCTGACCGGGTGAGCCCTGGCCGGCCTGCGCCTCTCCCGCCGCAGCCCCCAGCGCCACACCCGCCGTCAGCACGAGCCAGGCCACGCACCTCGTGGGCCTTGAGGGGAGAAGTCCTGAAGCCATGGGCTCAGCGTCACATGTGACGGTATGTCCGGCATCTCGGATGCGCGGCATTCCCGTACCCGACCGGCGCGACGGCCGTATCTGACCGGCACGAGGCGGTATACGACCGCACGGGCCGCGCACGTCGGAACGGGGGCCGTACACGACGGAACGGGGGCCGTACACGACGGCGCGAGGCCGCGCGCGACCTTACGAGCCCGGCCGGGTCCGGGTCCGGGTCAGGCCGGGTCGCCCGTCGCGATGCGCAGCTCGAAGTGGGCGTCGGTCTTCGGTACGGCGGTGCCGGACGTCGGGAACTGGTCGATGACCTGGTCCTCCGCGTAGGTGTTCCCCGGCACCTTGATCATCTTGATGGTCCAGCCCGCCGCGTCCGCGCACGCCCGCGCGGAGAGGATGTCCTTGTACAGGAAGCTGGGGGCGTCGACCTTGTTCGGGTCGTCGCTGTCCTCCAGCGCGTCCGTGCACTTCTCCTTGTCCATCGTCCGGTTCCGCTCGGGATCCTTGTGCTCGCCCGCGGCCGGCGACTCGTTCGCGGTCGTGCCGCCCTTGTCGTTGCCCTTCAGCGAGAGCGCCGTGATCAGCCCCCCGATCGCGATCAGGGCGACCACTATCGAGCCCACGATCACCGGCATGTTCCGCTTGGAGCCGCCCCCGCCCGAGCCGGAGTGCGACTGGGTCTGCGTCTGCGGCGAGATCGTGTAGGGCGGCGGGGTCTGCTGGACCGGGGCATGGCCCTGGTACGGCTGGGCCGCCTGCGGGTAGCCGTACGACGGGGCGGGGGCCGGGGTCGGCGGACCGTACGGGCCCGGCTGGGCGCCCGACTGGTACGGACCCGGCTGGTACGGGGTCTGGACGCTCTGGGGTGTCGCGCCGGACTGGTCGACCGGTGGGAAGACCGCCGAGCCGACGCCCGAGCCGCTGTTCACCGGGGCACCGCCGCCCGCGACGATCACCGGCGCGCCCGTGGAGCCGCTCGCGGCCAGCACCCGGGCGATCTCGTCCTGCATCGCCGCCGCGCTCGGGAAGCGCTCGTTCGGGTTCTTCTTCAGCGCGCGGGCGACCAGCGCGTCCATCGCCGGGGTGATCGAGCGGTTGATGGTGGAGGGCGCGACCGGCTCCTCCTGGACATGCGCGTACGCGATGGCCAGCGGGGAGTCAGCGTCGAACGGGATCCGCCCGGTCAGCAGCTGGAACAGCATGATGCCGACCGAATACAGGTCGGAGCGGGCGTCCACCCCGCGGCCCAGGGCCTGCTCGGGGGAGAGGTACTGCGGGGTGCCGACGACCATGCCGGTCTGCGTCATCGACGTGACGCCCGACTGCATGGCGCGGGCGATGCCGAAGTCCATGACCTTCACGATGCCGCGCTTGGTCACCATCACGTTTCCGGGCTTGATGTCGCGGTGGACCAGGCCCATTTCGTGGCTGGTGTCCAGCGCGGCCAGCACGTCGGCCGTCACCTTCAGCGCCCGGTCGGCCGGCATCGCGCCGTGGTTCCGGATGTCCGCCTGGAGCACGGAGCCGAGCGGCTGCCCCTCCACGTACTCCATGACGATGTACGGCATCAGCGCGCCGCCGAGCTCGTCCTCACCGGTGTCGAAGACCGAGACGATGTTGGTGTGCTGCAGTTTGGCGACGGCCTGCGCCTCGCGCCGGAACCGCTCGCGGAAGGACTGCTCGCGGCCGAGCTCCGTGTGGAGTGTCTTGATTGCGACCTGGCGGTCCAGAGCGGTGTCGTACGCCAGGTATACGGACGCCATCCCGCCTTCGCCGAGCAGGTCGCGAAGCTGGTAGCGGCCGCCGGCGACCGAACCGCCCGCATAGCGACCCTGAGCGCCGTGTGCGCCGTCCTGGCTCATGACTTGCTCCCCCTCGGCGCGCGACTACACGCGATCATCCATTACGCGCCAAGTCTGCCCGAGGGGTACGACACGTCAAGCCGGGTGCCCGTTCCGTGACCCTACGCACAAGAAGCGTCTCGGAAGCGTTACAGGAACCGCATGAAATTTGCGTGGACGGCACGCCGGGCGGTTGGATAACCGGTCCCTCTCGGAAACGGTGTGTCCGGAAGAGGCTGTAGCGTGACGTGGCAATGCAGCTAGACACCGTGAGAACCCGCGGACGCGCGGACAGATACGACGGCGAGGACTGATGGCACCCGATTCCGAAGCAAACGGCGGCGGAGTATCGGATGGCACCGACGCCTGGGGCATCGGCGGGGTCGTCGGTGACGGACGTTACCGGATGACCCACCGCCTCGGCCGGGGCGGCATGGCGGAGGTGTTCGCGGCCGAGGACGTCAGGCTCGGACGCACGGTCGCGGTGAAACTACTGCGCTCCGATCTCGCCGAGGACCCGGTCTCCAAGGCCCGGTTCACGCGCGAGGCGCAGTCGGTCGCCGGGCTCAACCACCACGCGATCGTCGCCGTGTACGACTCCGGCGAGGACGTCGTGGGCAGTGCCACCGTCCCCTACATCGTGATGGAGCTGGTCGAGGGGCGGACCATCCGCGACCTGTTGATGAGCGCCGAGGCGCCGCCGCCCGAGCAGGCCCTGATCATCGTCTCCGGCGTGCTGGAAGCGCTCGCGTACTCGCATCAGCACGGCATCGTGCACCGCGACATCAAGCCGGCCAACGTGATCATCACCAACTCCGGTGCGGTCAAGGTGATGGACTTCGGCATCGCCCGCGCGCTGCACGGCGCGCAGTCGACGATGACGCAGACCGGCATGGTCATGGGTACGCCGCAGTACCTCTCCCCGGAGCAGGCGCTCGGCAAGGCCGTCGACCACCGCTCCGACCTCTACGCCACCGGCTGCCTGCTGTACGAACTCCTGGCCATGCGGCCCCCGTTCACGGGTGAGACGCCGCTGTCCGTGGTGTACCAGCACGTCCAGGACATTCCCGTACCGCCGTCCGACGTCCTGGACGCGGTGCCGCCGGAGCTGGACGGGCTGGTCATGCGCTCCCTCGCGAAGGACCCGGACGACCGGTTCCAGAGCGCCGAGGAGATGCGTGGCCTGGTCCAGTACAGCCTCCAGATGCTTCAGGTGCAGGGCGGCCACACGGGTACGTGGAACACCGGCCCGGTCGCGATGCACGAAGGCGGGCACACCCCGGCCATGGGCGTCGTCGGGGGCACGATGGCGATGGGCCACCCGCCGCACGGGGACACCTCGCAGGGGCCGATCCTGCCGCCGATGAACCCCGACGACGGCGGTTACGAGGGCGGGCACAACGGCGGTGGCGGCCGCGGCAAGCTGTGGCTGTTCGTCGTGCTCGCGCTGATCGCGATCGGGGCGGGTGTCGCCATCGCGGTCAACGCCGCGCAGGACACCGGCTCGAACCACAAGAAGAAGCCGACCGAGGTCTCCAGTTCGCCGTCCCCGGAGAAGACTTCGTCCGAGCCGACCGACGAGGGGAGCCAGGAGACCGAGGTGCCGGAGAGTTCCACCGGCAACCAGCAGGACACGCCTCCGCCGCGGACCTACTCCCCGTCGACCACCCCGAGCCAGCCCTCCGAACCGCCGACCACCCAGCCGTCCACCCCGACGACCGGAGGCCCGGCCGACGGCGGTACGGGCGCGGACAACGGTGGTACCGCGGCCGACGGCGGTACGGGCGCGGACAACGGTGGTACCGCGGACAACGGCGGCACGGGCGCGGACAACGGCGGTACCGCGGACAACGGCGGTACGGGTGCGGACAACGGCGGTACCGCCACCACAGGTACGTCAGCGGCGACCGGAACCGGTACGGGCACCACCCCCTGACCCGGCAATGACCCGGCAATGACCCGGCAATGATCTGTCACCGGCCCGGTACTGACCTGTCACTACCCGTCACCGACCGGCCGTTCGCGGGCGAGATCACCCCGAGATCACCCCGTGAACGCCTCGCGCACCGTTTCGTACTCGCGTGTCCACCAGACCGCCAGGGCCGACACCGCAGGGAACTGCGGGTCGGCCCTTCGGTCGTCCAGGCAGTACCGCCAGCGCAGTATCCAGAAGTCGTTGAGCCGCTCCCACCACACCCGGTGCACCGCGGCGGCCAGTTCCGCCGTCCCGGCCCCGGCCGCCCGCCGGTAGGCCCGCGCGTACGCCCGTACCTTCGTCAGCTCCAGCTTCCCGGCCGGCAGTACGAAGAAGATCGCCGCGGCCCGTACCGCCTCCTCCGCCCTGGGCTGGACCCCCAGCCGGTCCCAGTCGAGGATCGCGACCGGGTCCGTGCCCCGGTACAGGACGTTCAGCGGGTGGAAGTCGCCGTGCACCCAGCCGGTGGCCGGGGCCGCGGGCGTGGGGGGCCTGCGGTCGGCGTGACGTTCCAGCAGGGTGCGCCGCTCCAGCAGGCGGTGCTCGGCCAGCTCATCGAAGCAGTCCCGTCGGTGGCGTCCGCGCGCGGCCGTCAGCAGGTCGTCGATGAGCGCGAAGGTGTCGCCGGGATCCGCGCTCCGGTACCCGCAGGGCCGGTGCGCGGGCCCGGTGCCCATGGCCTGTTCGGGCCCGGTGCCCGAGCCCATGACCTGTTCGAGCCCGGTGTGCACCGCCCCGAGCAGCGCCCCGAGCCGCTCCGACTGGGCGGTGGTGAGCTGGTCGCCCGCCCGGTGCAGCCCGTCCACCCAGGGGTGCAGGGCGTAGCACCGCCCGCCGATCTCCGTGACCGTTTCGCCCTCGGTGTCCTGCACGGGCGGGGCGACGGGCACGCCCAGTGACTGGAGCCGCTGGGTGGCGCGGTGCTGGCGGACGATCGTGGCGCGGTCGCCCGTGGAGTCGTCGAGGTGGTGCTTGAGGAAGTAGGAGCCGCGGGTGGTGGAGACGCGGTAGCCGTGGTTGAGCAGCCCCTGGGTGACGGGTCTGCAGGCCAGAGGCTCACCGGCGTCCGGGTAGCGGCGCAGCACCTCGTTCACCGGAGGCACCGGCGGCTGCCGTGGCACGGACGGGAAGAGCGCCCGGTCCACCGGGGACACGGGCGGAGGAGGTGCGGACGGGAACCGGACCTCGCCGGCCGACGGAGCGGACGGAAGGGTGACAAATGAGCGCGGCACTTACCAGATGTTAGATCACGCTGTGTTGCCGATCGGCTGACTTGCGTCGAAGCCCAGAGTGTGCACAGAGACGAAGTGCGGTTCGAGCCCGAGGTACGCCGGGTCGAAGGGCTCCCCGTTCACCCGGGCGGGACCGTCGCCGAAGAGCTTGCGCCGGGCGGGCGACGGGTGCACGATCTCGGCGGTGCCGGTGAACTGCACGGCCCACAGATCACCGCCGCCCCCCGGGACGGCGGTGTCGAAGTTGTCCGCGCCGTACGCCACGACCGTGCCGTCGCACGCGTTGTGATAGCCGAAACCACTGTGCATCCGCAGGACCACGTGGCCGTCGATCACGACGTGACGGGCCACCGACAGAAAGGGAAGGGCCCGCATGCTGGTCGCCAGCCGGCCGTACCGGACGCGGCCGAGCAGTTCGATCGCCTGGAGTTCCTCGGAGGACATGACCTCCACTCTCCGTCACGGAGAAAGCCGCAGAAAGAGGCCGCGGCCCCGGTTGATCCGGGACCAAGGTCCCGAAGATCATCGCCTCCTGCCACTTCTCACCGGTTCTCAGCGCTTCTCCGCCTGGAGCCTGGCCACGTACGCAGCGGCCTGCGAACGCCGCTCCATGCCCAGCTTGGAGAGCAGGCTGGAGACGTAATTCTTGATCGTCTTCTCCGCGAGATGCAGCCGCTCGCCGATCACCCGGTTCGTCAGGCCCTCGCCGATCAGGTCGAGGATCTTGCGTTCCTGGTCGGTGAGGCCGGCGAGCTTGTCCTCGCCCCGGCCCTTCTTGCCGTCGCGCAGCCGCTCCAGCACCCGCGCGGTCGCCACCGGGTCCAGCAGCGACTTCCCGGCCGCCACGTCACGTACCGCGCTCAGCAGTTCGTTGCCACGGATCGCCTTCAGTACATATCCCGACGCACCCGCCATGATCGCGTCGAACAGCGCCTCGTCGTCGGCGTACGAGGTGAGCATCAGGCATTTGATGTTCTCGTCCCCCGAGCGGACCTCCCGGCAGACCTCCACCCCGCTGCCGTCCGGCAGCCGTACGTCGAGCACCGCTACATCGGGCCGGGTCGCGGGGATGCGGACCAGCGCGTCCGCCGCGGTCCCGGCCTCGCCGACGACCTCGATGTCGTCCTCGGACGAGAGCAATTCATGGACTCCGCGTCGGACGACTTCATGGTCGTCCAACAGAAAAACGGTGATTTTTCCTTGTTCGCGCACAAAACGCAGTCTCACACACTCACCTCTTCCCTGCCGCCGAACGGCGGGATAACGTGCCGTTGTTCCGGCGGCCTGCGAGGCTGTTACCAGTGCTGTGACCAGCGAGACTTCCCGACTTTTTCGATTTACTTGGAAATCCAAGCAAAATCGCAGGTCAGATAGGGTTTCGCAGTTGTGCGGCGTACTGGGTAACGTGCATTCGGCAGGGCGCTCGCCGGGGCACCTGTCACGCCTGTTCC
Organism: Streptomyces sp. NBC_00012; assembly: GCF_045040875.1. NCBI lineage: Bacteria > Bacillati > Actinomycetota > Actinomycetes > Kitasatosporales > Streptomycetaceae > Streptomyces > Streptomyces sp. NBC_00012. Next base: position 4,513,097 of record NZ_CP108309.1, read on the forward strand.
CGGACCGAGCGGCACCCACCCCGTGCACGGGTACGGACACAGGCGAGCCGCACTGGCTTCCCGGCAGACCCCGGGGGCCGGACCGACGGAGGAGCACGCACGTGACCGTGGAGAGCACTGCCGCGCGCAAACCGCGACGCAGCAGCAAGCGGACCAGCGCCGTGAAAACGACCGCGAAGACGTCCGCGAAGACGCCGCAGAGTTCCGAGCCCGAGCTCGTACAGCTGCTGACGCCCGAGGGCGAGCGGCTGGAGCATCCGGACTATTCGATCGACCTGACCGCGGACGAGCTGCGCGGCCTGTACCGGGACATGGTCCTGACCCGCCGCTTCGACGCCGAGGCGACCGCCCTCCAGCGCCAGGGCGAGCTGGGCCTGTGGGCCTCGCTGCTCGGCCAGGAGGCCGCCCAGATCGGCTCCGGCCGGGCCCTGCGCGACGACGACTACGTCTTCCCGACCTACCGGGAGCACGGCGTCGCCTGGTGCCGGGGGGTCGATCCGACCAATCTGCTCGGAATGTTCCGCGGCGTGAACCACGGCGGCTGGGACCCGAACACCAACAACTTCCACCTGTACACGATCGTCATCGGCTCGCAGACCCTGCACGCCACCGGCTACGCCATGGGCGTCGCCAAGGACGGCGCGGACTCGGCCGTGATCGCGTACTTCGGCGACGGCGCCTCCAGCCAGGGAGACGTCGCCGAGTCCTTCACCTTCTCCGCGGTCTACAACGCCCCGGTCGTCTTCTTCTGCCAGAACAACCAGTGGGCGATCTCCGAGCCGACCGAGAAGCAGACCCGCGTCCCGCTCTACCAGCGCGCGCAGGGCTTCGGCTTCCCCGGCGTCCGGGTCGACGGCAACGACGTACTCGCCTGTCTGGCCGTGACCAGGTCGGCGCTGGAGCGGGCCCGCCGGGGCGAGGGGCCCACCCTCGTCGAGGCGTTCACCTACCGGATGGGCGCGCACACCACCTCCGACGACCCGACGAAGTACCGGGCCGACGAGGAGCGGGCCTCCTGGGAGGCCAAGGACCCGATCCTGCGGCTGCGCACGTACCTGGAGAAGGAGGGCGCCGCCGACGAGGCGTTCTTCACCGCGCTGGACGAGGAGAGCGAGGCCCTCGGCAAGCGGGTCCGCGAGGCGGTACGGGCGATGCCCGACCCCGACCCGATCGCGATCTTCGACAACGTCTACGCCGACGGGAACCCCCTCGTCGACGAGGAGCGCGCCCAGTTCGCCGCCTACCAGGCATCGTTCGCAGACACCGCCGAGGAGAGCAAGTAGCCATGGCCATGGAAAAGATGTCCATTGCGAAGGCTCTCAACGAGTCGCTCCGCAAGGCCCTCGACACCGACCCCAAGGTCCTCATCATGGGTGAGGACGTCGGCAAGCTGGGCGGGGTCTTCCGGATCACCGACGGGCTCCAGAAGGACTTCGGCGAGGACCGGGTGATCGACACCCCGCTCGCCGAGTCCGGCATCGTCGGTACGGCGATCGGCCTGGCCCTGCGCGGCTACCGGCCCGTCGTGGAGATCCAGTTCGACGGCTTCGTCTTCCCCGCGTACGACCAGATCGTCACCCAGCTCGCCAAGATGCACGCCCGCGCGCTCGGCAAGATCAAGCTGCCGGTCGTCATCCGTATCCCGTACGGCGGCGGCATCGGCGCCGTCGAGCACCACAGCGAGTCGCCCGAGGCGCTGTTCGCGCACGTCGCGGGGTTGAAGGTGGTCTCGCCGTCCAACGCGAGCGACGCCTACTGGATGATGCAGCAGGCCGTCCAGAGCGACGACCCGATCATCTTCTTCGAGCCGAAGCGCCGCTACTGGGACAAGGGCGAGGTCGAGACCGACTCTATTCCCGGCCCGCTGCACAAGGCCTCGGTGGCCCGTACCGGCACCGATCTCACGCTCGTCGCGTACGGCCCGATGGTGAAGGTCTGCCTGGAGGCGGCCGCGGCCGCGCAGGAGGAGGGCAAGTCGATCGAGGTCCTGGACCTGCGCTCGATGTCCCCGATCGACTTCGATGCCATCCAGAGCTCGGTCGAGAAGACCGGCCGGCTCGTCGTGGTCCACGAGGCGCCGGTGTTCTACGGCTCCGGGGCCGAGATCGCCGCCCGGATCACCGAGCGCTGCTTCTACCACCTGGAAGCACCGGTGCTGCGGGTCGGCGGCTACCACGCCCCGTACCCGCCGGCGCGGCTGGAGGACGAGTACCTGCCGGGTCTCGACCGCGTGCTCGACGCCGTCGACCGCTCGCTGGCGTACTGAGGACTGGGACGTGACAACGATGACCGACACTTCCAACGCTGCTCGCTTCCGTGAGTTCAAGATGCCCGACGTGGGCGAGGGACTGACCGAGGCCGAGATCCTCAAGTGGTACGTCCAGCCCGGCGACACCGTCACCGACGGCCAGGTCGTCTGCGAGGTCGAGACGGCGAAGGCGGCCGTGGAGCTGCCGATCCCGTACGACGGGGTGGTGCACGAGCTGCGCTTCCCCGAGGGCACGACGGTCGACGTCGGCCAGGTGATCATCGCGGTGGACGTGGCACCGGGCAGCGGCGACGCGGCCCCGGCGGCTGAACCCGCCCCGGTTGCTCAGCCCGAACCGGAGCCCGAGGCCCCGAAGGGCCGCCAGCCGGTCCTGGTCGGCTACGGCGTCTCCGAGAGCTCGACCAAGCGACGGGCCCGCAAGGGCACGGCTGCTTCAGCGTCGGCCACTTCCGCGATCCAGAGCGAGATGAACGGCCACGCCACCGTCGTCCCGGAGAGCCGGCCGCTGGCCAAGCCGCCGGTCCGGAAGCTGGCCAAGGACCTGGGCATCGACCTGGCGACGGTCGTCCCGACCGGCGAGGGCGGCATCATCACCCGCGAGGACGTGCACGCGGCGGCCACGCCCGTACCGGCACAGGCCCCCGCGCCCGTCGCGGCTCCGGTGGCGGCCGAGGCCGCTCCGGAGGCCCCGGCTCCGGCCGTGGTCACCACGGTGGGCGCCCGCGAGACCCGTATCCCGGTCAAGGGCGTACGGAAGGCCATCGCCCAGGCGATGGTCGGCAGCGCCTTCACGGCTCCGCACGTCACCGAGTTCGTCACCGTCGACGTGACGCGCACGATGAAGCTGGTCGCGGAGCTCAAGGAGGACAAGGACATGGCGGGGGTGCGGGTCAACCCGCTCCTGATCATCGCCAAGGCCCTCCTGGTCGCGATCAAGCGGAACCCGGAGGTCAACGCCGCCTGGGACGAGGCGAACCAGGAGATCGTGCAGAAGCACTACGTCAACCTGGGCATCGCCGCCGCGACCCCGCGCGGTCTGATCGTGCCGAACATCAAGGACGCGCACGAGCAGACGCTCCCGCAACTGGCCGCGTCTCTGGGTGAGTTGGTCTCCACGGCCCGCGAGGGCAAGACGTCCCCGGCGGCGATGGCGGGCGGCACGGTGACCATCACCAACGTCGGCGTCTTCGGCGTTGACACGGGCACGCCGATCCTGAACCCGGGCGAGTCCGCGATTCTCGCGGTCGGTGCGATCAAGCTCCAGCCGTGGGTCCACAAGGGCAAGGTGAAGCCCCGTCAGGTCACCACGCTGGCCCTGTCGTTCGACCACCGCCTGGTCGACGGCGAGCTCGGCTCCAAGGTCCTGGCGGACGTCGCAGCGATCCTGGAACAGCCGAAGCGCCTGATCACCTGGGCGTAGCAGTCACTTCGGTACCTGTGCGAGATGGGCCCGCGCGAAGTTCGCGCGGGCCCATCGGCATGTCCGGCCCTTGCCGCAGGGCGAGTTCGGCGAACACGGTCTTGCCGACGGTGCGCGGCTCGACACCCCAGTGGCCCGCGACCCGCGCGACGATCAGGAGGCCCCGCCCGTAGCACTCCTCGGCCGTCGCCTCGCGCGGGACCGGCAGGTGTTCGCCGCGCGGGTCGCTGACCGCGATACGGAGCGCGGTCGCGGTGAGCGTGAGGTGGACGCGGAAGAGCCGCCCCCGGATGGCGCCGTGCAGTAACGCGTTGGTCGCCAACTCGCTGACCAGCAAAGCCGCGTCGCCGGACAGGCCCGGATGGCCCCACTCCTGGACGAGCCGCGCGGTGCGGCGCCGGGAGAAGGAGACGCTCTGGGCGGTCGGGGTGAAGTCGAGCCGGTCCTCGCGGAGGACGGGTTCGGGGACGGGGGGCTTCTCCTGGGCTGAGGTCATGGTCGCGTACCTCTCGATGAGGGGGCGGTGGCGATGCCGCGCCTGCGGGGCGCCGGTTCCGGCGCGGGGCAGGGCGGTGCACTTCCGCCGTGGCGGTACCGCGTTGTGAGCGGTTCGGTACCGAAAGTAGCGACTCGAGTCGTTGCACACAATCTCTCGGGGATAAATATCCCCATCGGAGTGATTGTGAGGTGACGGTCGCCGGTTGGAGACTGTCCCCGACCACAGGAGGTGTTGGGCTGTGCCGAAGTCGCCAGCAGACAGGGGAAACCGTGTGTCCACGGTCCTTGCACGGCAGTTGGGCGGTCAGCTTCTGGGCTTCAGGGAAGCTGCCGGGCTGAACCAGACGCAGGCCGCTGCGGCCCTCAGCTCCCAGGCCGCCAAGGTCGCCAAGATGGAGCATGGCTGGGTTCCGTTCCGGGACCCGGACGTCGTGGCGCTGTGCGCGGCGTACGGAGTTGACAGCCCGGACACGGTGGACGCTCTGCTTCGGCTGGCCAAACTGGACCGGGAACGGCGGAGGGCAAAGGGCTGGTGGTCCACTTCGCTGACGCAAGGGAGCCTGCGCGAGTACATCGCCATGGAGGATGTGGCTCTCAGGCTGCGCACGTGGCAGCTTGCTCTGATCCCAGGCTTGTTCCAGACGCCCGAGTACATGAGGGCCCTCTCGGTCGCGGCCGTCTCGCCCGACCGGATCGACGAGGTCGAGCGCCTGGTCGACGTGCGAGTGCGCCGCCAGCGGCGCCTGCATGGTGACAATCCGCTGCGGGTGCATGCGGTGATCTGGGAGGCGGCACTGCGACAGATGATCGGCGGCCCACAGGTCATGAGGCAACAACTCGAGCATCTGTGCTCATTGGCCGAGATGCCCAATATCGACGTGCAGGTGCTCCCGTTCAGGGCAGGGGTGCACTTGTGCGGTGGAGGGCCCTTCAACATCCTGTCGTTCGTCGAATCCGGTGCTCTGGATGTGGTGCACATGGACGGACTGCGCTCCACCAACTGGGTCGAGGGGGCCGAAGAGAGCGCCGCCTACACTGAGTTGTTCGCGCGCACCTGCGCCACGAGCCTGTCACCGTACGACTCGCTGCGGGTCATGGAGAACATTGCCAAGGGGATGAACGAGTGACCGAGTTCCGCTTCAGGAAGTCCAGTTACAGCGAGCCGAACGGCGAGTGCGTCGAGGTCGCCCGCAATATCCCCCGCACCGTCGCCGTCCGTGACTCCAAGCGGCCCGAAGGCCCCGTCATCGTTCTCGGCCCCGCCGCCTGGGACGCCTTCCGGGCCGGGCTGGTCCGGTCGTAGGACCGACCCGACCGACCCGACCGACCCGACCGACCCGGCCCGCCCGGCTAGCGCTGCGACTCCACCGCCTTCCCCGGTACCAGCAGGGCGAGGGTGCTGCGCGCTTCGCGCCGCAGTGTGCGACGCCGGGCGAAGGTCGCGGTGAGAGCGAGAATTGAGACCGTGCCTCCGTAGAACACGGCGGCAATCGTGGAGAGGAGCCCGATCGGCATCGGGCACGCACCTTTCTTCCCCCGCTCGGCCCGCCAGGCTCACAGCCCGGGGCGGGCGTTGATGCGTTTCCTCTCCATCGTACGAACGCCGTCAACTACCCGGCTCCGTACGGACGTTCGTCGGGGATAGCGGAGGACGATCCGGGAAGGATCACCGGCGTCCGGAGCATCACCGACTTCATCGGCTCCGTTGGTCCACCGTCTCCTGTCGAACAGTGCTTGCGGAACCTGTGGCTCGCCCTTCTCGGCCTTCCCACCGATCGAAAGGTTTCCCTCCGTGCACACGCAGTCCCCGAAACTCGTGCCCGAACCCACACCCACCCTGCTGGAGCGGCTCCCCGTATTACGCCGTGGACTCGACCGGCTGGAGCGCAAGCCCACCGCGTTCGGCCTGGTCATGTGGGCTTTCGGGCTGGCCAAGCCGGTGTTCCTGGACCATGTGGTGACACCCGAGCCGCGCGCCGAACTCGGCCCTGTGCGCGAGCTCCTGGAGAAGAACCGGGAGTGCTACGCCGAACACCTCACCGGCTTTCTCGATTACGCCGACCAGCTGGCCGGGATCCCCTTGAAGGGGGTGGAGAAGGCGTCCACCGCCTACTGGGGCAACACCTGGCTGCCCCCGCTGGACGCGGTCGCGCTCTATGGCTTCCTCGCCTCCGAGAGGCCGGCCCGCTATCTCGAGGTCGGCTCCGGGAACTCCACCAAGTTCGCCCGCCGGGCCATCCAGGACCTCGGTCTGAACACCCGAATCACGTCCATCGACCCGGAGCCCCGGGCCCATATCGATCACCTCTGCGACGACGTGATCCGTGTCCCGCTCCAGGACGCCGACCTCGGCGTGTTCGCCGAACTGGAGCCGGGCGACGTCCTCTTCGTCGACGGCTCGCACCGGCTTCAGATGGGCTCCGACGTCATGGTGTTCTTCTTCGAGCTGCTGCCCCGCGTCAAGCCGGGGGTGCTCATCCAGGTCCACGACATCATGCTTCCGGCGGACTACCCGGAGTCCTGGCGCTGGCGCCTCTACTCGGAGCAGTACCTCCTGGCCGCGCTGCTCACCGCCGCGCCGGAGCGCTTCGACGTCCGGTTGCCGAACGCCTTCGTCCACGCCGACCCGGAACTTCGGAAGATCCTTGCCCCGCTCTGGCGCCGGCTCGGTGTGACCAAGCACTTCGACCCGGGCTCCTTCTGGTGGCGGCACGCGGGCTGAGGCCGGGGCCACTGCTTCCCCGCATAACGCGCCGCGAGGACGCGCACAGGCTCGCACGATGGTGAACGCACCAATCCTCAGCGGGAATTGGGCTGCAAAGGCCCGCTGTTAAGGTGGCCGGATGGCATCGGTCAAGAAGTTCCAGGTCACTTTCGATTGCGCGGATCCCGAGCGTGTCGCCCGTTTCTGGTGCGAGGTGTTGGGGTACGTGGCGCCGCCGGTACCGGAGGGCTTCGACACATGGGACGACTACAACGCCTCGCTGCCGGTCGAGGAGCGCGGGGCCTGGTTCGTCTGCTCCGATCCCACGGGTGAGGGCCCGCGCATGTACTTCCAGCGCGTTCCCGAGGGCAAGGTCGCCAAGAACAGGGTGCACCTCGACGTGCGGGCCGGTACCGGGCTCGTGGGTGCGGAGCGTCTGGCCGTGCTTGAGGCCGAACGTGATCGGCTGGTGGCGCTCGGCGCGGTGTGCACGAAGGTGCTGTATGCCGACGAGGACAACGAGTCGTGCATCAACATGCAGGACATCGAGGGCAACGAGTTCTGTCTCGACTGAGCGTCCTCCGGTACGGCGAGAGGGGGCCCGCGTGGTGCGGGCCCCCTCTTTGCGTGTGCTGCCGGACCGGACTACTTCTTGAAGGAGTAGTCCATGATCTTCTTCATGTCCGCCGAGCGGTTGGTCGCGTTGGTGGACGCGAGCACCGTGCCGACGATCGTCTTGCTGCCGCGGGTGGCGGCGAAGACCAGGCAGTACTTGGCCGTCGGGCCGGAGCCGGTCTTGATGCCGATGGCGCCGCTGTAGCTGCTGAGCATGGTGTTGGTGTTGGTCCACGACATGTAGCGGTAGCCGCCGGACTTCGTGGTGACCTTCTGCTTGGTCGACTTGGTCTTGACGACCGCGCGGAAGGTGGAGCTCTTCATGGCGCTGCTGGCGAGCTTGGTCAGGTCGCGCGGCGTCGAGTAGTTGGAGCCGTTCCCTATGCCGTCGAACGAGTCGAAGTGGGTGTTCTTCAGCCCGAGGGTCTTGGCCTGGGCGTTCATCTTGCCGATGAACGACTTCACGCGGGCCGCGCGGGTGGAGCCGGAGCCGAACTTGTCGGCCAGCGCGTAGGCGGCGTCGCAGCCGGACGGCAGCATCAGGCCGTACAGCAGCTGGCGGACGGTGACCTTGTCGCCCACGATGAGGCGGGCCGAGGAAGCACCCTTGGAGACGATGTAGTCGCTGTACGCCTTCTGGACCGTGACCTTGGAATCCAGGTTCAGGTTCTTCTGCGACAGCACCACCTTCGCCGTCATGATCTTGGTGGTGGAGCCGGTGGAACGGCGGGTGTCCGCGGCCTTGGCGAACAGGGACTTCGCCGTGCCGTTGTTCATCGTGTAACCGCCCGCGGCGGTGATCTTGGGGGTGGGCGGCGTCGCGGCCTGCGCGGTGGAGGCGAAGACGCTGCCGGCGATGACCGCACCGGCCGTCAGGGCCACGGTGGCCGTGGCAGTGGCGCGACTTATGCCCTTAATGCCGATTTTCAACTTGAATGCTCCAAATGCCCCTGGAATGCGGCCACATGAAGGTGCCGCTCGGTGATGAGACTCACGAGAGTGCTGCATGGATGTACTGATTCCTGAGGCAATTTCAGGGATACGGGTGATTCCGGCCGTGGGTGGTGGAAAGCGGCGTGGCCGTCCGGAGCGGGCGCCCGTCCCGCATGGCGGACTGTTTTCGTCATGCACGCATCTTGTATCTATGCTGTGTGCATGCCTGCCGCACCCCCAGCCGTGAAGCCTGTCGCGAAGTCGTCCGTGAAGTCCGCCGTGAAGCCTGCTGCGAAGCAGCCCCCCGCCGCCGAGCGCGTGTACGCCCACATCAAGGAGGCGGTCCTGGGCCGCCGTTACGAGGGCGGCACGCTCCTGACCGAAGGTGATCTCGCGGAGGCCGTCGGCGTCTCCCGCACCCCCGTGCGCGAGGCGCTGCTGCGGCTGGAGGTCGAGGGGCTGATCAAGCTGTATCCGAAGAAGGGCGCCCTCGTTCTCGCCGTCTCCGCGCAGGAGATCGCGGATGTGGTGGAGACCCGGCTGCTGGTCGAGGAGTTCGCGGCCCGCAAGGCCGTGCCCGCCTCCGCGCAGCTGATCGGCCGGCTCGAAGAACTCCTGGAGGAGCAGCGGCAGCTGGCCGAGGCCGGGGACTTGGCGGCGGTGTCGGTGAAGGACCGCTGCTTCCACGCCGAGATCGTGCGCAACGCGGGCAACGACATCCTCTCGCGCCTCTACGACCAGCTGCGCGACCGGCAGTTGCGGATGGGCGTCGCCGTGATGGAGGCGCACCCGGGGAGGATCGCCGCCAACATCACCGAGCACGGTGAGCTGCTGGAGGCGATCAGGGCCGGGGACGCGGACGGTGCCGCGCAGGTCGTACGGCGCCATGTCGGCCGGGTCAAGGTGCTGGTCAGGGGTGAGGACCGGTGAGTTCTGCCGCCGCTCCCACCCTGTCCCTGCCCGGTGATCCACCCGGCGGCCGGCGTGCCGCGTGGGTCTGGGGCATCGGCGTCGCCGTCTACTTCGTCGCCATCATCTTCCGTACCAGCCTGGGAGTCGCCGGGCTCGACGCCGCCGACCGGTTCGACGTCAACGCCTCCGCGCTCTCCACGTTCTCCATCCTTCAGCTGCTGGTCTACGCGGGCATGCAGATACCCGTCGGCCTGATGGTCGACCGGCTCGGCACCAAGAAGGTCCTCACCCTCGGGGCCGTCCTGTTCACCCTCGGACAGCTCGGCTTCGCGCTCTCCCCCTCGTACGGCATGGCGCTGGCGTCCAGGGCACTGCTCGGCTGCGGTGACGCCATGACGTTCATCAGCGTGCTGCGGCTCGGCGCCCGCTGGTTCCCGGCCCGGCGCGGACCGCTGATCGGGCAGGTCGCAGCGCTCTTCGGGATGGCGGGCAACCTCGTCTCCACGCTCTTCATCGCACGGGCCCTGCACGGATTCGGCTGGACCACCACGTTCGTCGGCAGCTCCGCCGCCGGGGTCGTCGCCCTCGTTCTGCTTGTGCTGTTCCTCAAGGACCACCCCGAGGGGCATGAGCCGCCGCCCGCGGAGCACGCGGGCGCCGCCTATGTGCGCAAGCAGATCGCCGCGTCCTGGCGGGAGCCCGGCACCCGGCTCGGTATGTGGGTGCACTTCACCACGCAGTTCCCGGCCATGGTGTTCCTGCTGCTGTGGGGGCTGCCGTTCCTGGTGGAGGCGCAGGGGCTCAGCCGGGCCACCGCCGGTGAGCTGCTGACCCTGGTGGTGCTCTCCAACATGGCGTTCGGGCTGGTCTACGGGCAGATCATCGCCCGCCACCACGCGGCCCGCGCACCGCTGGCCCTCGGCACGGTCGCGGTGACGGCACTGCTCTGGGCGTCGGCCATCTTCTACCCGGGCGACCACGCGCCGATGTGGCTGCTGATCGTGCTGTGCGTGGTGCTCGGCGCGTGCGGTCCGGCCTCGATGATCGGCTTCGACTTCGCCCGCCCGGCCAACCCGCCGGAGCGCCAGGGCACCGCGTCGGGCATCGTCAACATGGGCGGCTTCATCGCCTCGATGACCACGCTGTTCGCCGTCGGTGTGCTGCTGGACGCCACCGGCGACAACTACCGGATCGCCTTCGCCTCGGTCTTCGTGCTGGAGGCGCTCGGCGTCGTGCAGATCCTGCGGCTGCACTCCAGGGCCACGCACCGTGAGCGGGACCACCACGTGGTCAGCCGGGTGGAGGCCGTGCACGTACCCGTGTGACCGCGGGATCGCGCCGGGCCGGCGGCGCGCCCGTCCTCAGCTGTGACGGGCGCCGCCGGTCAGGGCGTCAAGGAGTCACGGAGTCACGGCGAAGTTCTGCAGGATCGCCGTCGCCAGGTCCTGGTCGCCCTCGACCTTGACCCGGTCCGCGACCGTACCCGCGCGCACCCGCCCGCAGGCGAGCAGGAAGTACGTCTCCCAGTCCATCGCCAGCGTCACCACGGGCCCGAGCGACGGCGAACCGTCCACCGAACCCCGGCCCTCCGCGTCGACCCTGACGGTGCGCAGGAACTCCAGCGGCCCGTGTACATCGAGCACGATCGCCGAATTCGCCGGCGCTCCCGCGTCCTTGGCGACCACCTTCGGCAGTGCCTCCAGCAGGGTGTCCCGGACGACCGTCGCGCCGGGGGAGTCCAGATTGCCGGGCCGGCCCAGCGTCGCGCGCAGGTCCTGCTCGTGCACCCAGACGTCGAAGACGCGCATCCGCAGCGCCAGTTCGAGGGTCTGCTCGGCGCCGAGCGGCGCGCGGACCATGGTCTCGGGGTCACGTGTCTCGTTGCGGAGCTGACGCGCCCGGCGGATGATCGTGTACTCCAGCTCGGAGGTCATCTCCGGCGCGGTGTGGTGCCGCCGCACATCGACCTGCATCTCCATGTAGCGGGCGAAGTCGCTCTGTACGTGGTAGAGGTCGCGGGGCAGGGAGTGGATCGGGCGCGGGTCGCCGAGCTGCTCGCACTCCATGCCGATGACGTGCGAGACGATGTCACGCACCGACCAGGCGGGGCACGGCGTACGGCGGTTCCACTCTCCCTCGGCGAGCGGCTTCACCAGCTCGGCTATCGACTCGATGGAGTGGGTCCAGGCATCGGCGTAGGTCTGGAGGCTGGGATGGACGGTCACGGGACCCCTCGTGCGGTTCTGCGGTGCATGGGCTGGAGAAGCTGGGCGGCGGGCGCGGGCGGCGGTCTGCGGGCGGCGGTCTGCGTGGGAGGTTCGATCGCTAAGTTACGCTGCGAGCAGGCACCCCGGCAGTGCTTTCGTGTGACGATCGTAGGCCCGTGTTGACGGCTCGAATGCCAGGACGGTGGTAGTGTGCGCGCCTCCCTCATCCAGATCGCAGTAGACCCGGACGAATCCGTCGATTCCCGCAGGCAACGCGCGGCTTCGCTGGTCGCGGGCCGGCGCGGCGCGGATCTGGTGGTCCTTCCCGAGCTCTGGCCGGTCGGCGCCTTCGCGTACACCGCCTTCGAGGACGAGGCCGAACCGCTCCAGGGGCCCACCCACGACATCATGGCGAAGGCCGCGGCCGATGCCGGGGTCTGGCTCCACGCGGGCTCCTTCGTCGAGCGTGCCGCCGACGGCACCCTCTACAACACCTCGCTCGTCTTCACGCCCGAGGGCGAGCGGGCCGCCGCGTACCGCAAGATCCACCGCTTCGGCTTCGACAAGGGCGAGGCGGTCATGATGGGCGCAGGCGAGGAACTGGTCACGGTCGCCCTGCCGCGGACCACCCTCGGCCTCGCCACCTGTTACGACCTGCGCTTCCCGGAGATGTTCCGCGGGCTGGTCGACGCGGGCGCCGAGACGCTGATCGTCGCGGCGGGCTGGCCCGAGCGGCGCCGCGCCCACTGGACGCTGCTGGCCCAGGCCCGCGCGGTCGAGAACCAGTCGTACGTCCTGGCCGTCGCCACCGCGGGCACCCACGCCGGGGTCGAGCAGGCCGGACACAGCATCGTCGTCGACCCGTGGGGCGAGGTGCTCGCGGAGGCGGGCGCGGCCGAGGAGGTGCTCGACGTGGAATTCGACCCGGCGAGGGTGGCCGCGACCCGTGAGCAGTTCCCGGCCCTCAAGGACCGCCGCCTGGGGCTGAATCCGCCCTCCTAGGCCGTTGAGTCCTGTTTCACGTGAAACAGGACTCGGGGCTCCGGGCTCAGCCCTCGTGCTCCTTCTCCGCGAGCACGATGACGCAGACCGACACGGCGATGAGCAGCGCCGTGTCGGCGTCCTCCCGTACGACGTCGATGCCGTAGGTGTCCCGGACGGTCAGCCATCGCCGGGAGATCTGGGCCAGCAGCTCCCCGTCGTAGTCGATGGCGAACTCGCGGTCCAGGATCTTGCCGCTGACATCGAGTTCGGTGCCGTCGACCAGCGTGACCCGGTAGTGGTTGCGCAGCAGCGACAGCCGCTTGCGCTTGATCCTGGCGAGTTGCTCGCCGTCCCGCTCGATGAGCATCGTGTCGCGCAGGCTGAGCAGCTTCTGCCGGATCTCGACCAGGATCCGGCCCTGAGCGTCCTTCAGCTCGAAGGTGTCCCGCACCCGCATGGCCTTGCCGTCGACGAGGAACACCTTGCGGCCGTCCGCGTCCTCGATCCAGTAGTCGTCACCGACGGCGAAAAGCCGTTCACGCACCAGGAATCTCATGGCTCACAGGTTCCCCGAGGTACCTGCGGAATGCGTGGACGCCACGGTGATGTTGACTGTTCACATGGCAACACGTGCGCGCGTCCGGGCCCCCGAGCTGATCGGCAAGGGCGGCTGGCTCAATACAGGCGACCAGCAGTACACCCTCGCTGACCTGCGAGGACGTATTGTGATCCTGGATTTCTGGACCTTCTGCTGTGTGAACTGTCTGCATGTCCTCGATGAGCTGCGCGAGCTGGAGGAGAAGCACCGCGACACCTTGGTGATCATCGGGGTGCACTCGCCGAAGTTCGTCCACGAGGCCGAGCACCAAGCCGTCGTCGACGCCGTCGAGCGGTACGAGGTCCACCACCCGGTCCTCGACGATCCGGAGCTGGCGACCTGGAAGCAGTACGCCGTACGGGCCTGGCCCACGCTGGTCGTCATCGACCCCGAGGGCTATGTCGTCGCCCAGCACGCCGGCGAGGGCCATGCGCACGCCATCGCGAAGCTGGTCGAGGAGCTGGAGGCCGAGCACGGGGCGAAGGGCACGCTGCGCCGCGGCGACGGCCCCTACGTCGCGCCCGAACCGATCGCCACGCATCTGCGCTTCCCCGGCAAGGCGCTGCTCCTGCCCGACGGCGGCTTCCTCGTCTCCGACACCACCCGCCACCGCCTGGTCGAGCTCGAGCGTGACGGTGAGACGGTCCGCCGTCACATCGGTACGGGGGACAGAGGGTTCGCCGACGGCGGGCCGGACGAGGCCCGGTTCTCCGAGCCGCAGGGGCTCGCCGTGCTGCCCGACGGCCGGATCGCGGTCGCCGACACGGTCAACCACGCCGTCCGGGCCCTCGACCTCGGCACCGGGGCGACGACGACGCTCGCCGGCACCGGCCGCCAGTGGTGGCAGGGCTCGCCGACGTCCGGACCGGCCCGCGAGGTCGACCTCTCCTCCCCCTGGGACGTCGCCTGGTTCGCGGACCGGCTGTGGATCGCCATGGCGGGCGTGCACCAGCTGTGGACGTACGACCCCGCGACGCAGACCGTCCGGGTGGCGGCGGGCACCACCAACGAGGGACTGGTCGACGGGCCGGCCGACGAGGCCTGGTTCGCCCAGCCGTCCGGGCTGGCCGCCTCCGCCGACGGGGAGCGGCTCTGGGTCGCCGACTCGGAGACGTCCGCCCTGCGGTACATCGAGCGCGACGGCGACGGCTTCGCCGTCCGTACGGCCGTCGGCACCGGGCTCTTCGACTTCGGGCACCGCGACGGCGCCGCCGGACAGGCCCTGTTCCAGCACCCGTTGGGGGTGACCGCGCTGCCCGACGGGTCCGTCGCCGTCTGCGACACGTACAACCACGCGCTGCGGCGCTACGACCCCGCGAGCGACGAGGTCACCACCCTGGCCACGGATCTGCGCGAGCCCAGCGACGCCGTGCTGGTCGACGGCGATCTCGTCGTCGTCGAGTCCGCCCGGCACCGGCTGACCCGGCTGCGGCTGCCCGAGGAGGCCGTGCGCGTCGCCGACCGGGCCCACCGCACCCAGCGGGCGGCCACCGAGATCGCCCCGGGCACGCTCCGGCTCGATGTGGTCTTCCAGGCGCCCGCCGGGCAGAAGCTGGACACCCGGTACGGTCCCTCGACCCGGCTGCTGGTCTCGGCGACCCCGCCCGAGCTGCTGGCGGAGGGTGCGGGGCCGGGGACGGACCTGTTCCGTGACCTGGTCCTGGCCGACGGCGTCACCGAGGGCGTCCTGCACGTGTCGGCGATGGCGGCGTCCTGCGACGACGACCCCGCGAACGAGTACCCCGCCTGCCATGTCCACCAGCAGGACTGGGGCGTCCCCGTCCGGGTGGGCGCCCAGGGAGCGTCCAGGCTGCCGCTGGTGCTGGCGGGAATGGACGAGCAGGGCTGAGGACCGCGGGCCCGGTCGCGCGACCGGGCCCAGGGGGTCTCACCCGTTGTCGGTGAGCCGTCGTACCGCCTGCTCGTACCGCTTGCGGTACTCCGGCTCCGCCGTCACCCGCAGCAGCGCCTGGAGGGCCCGCACCGCGCCCTCGTCGTAGCCGGTGTGTTCAGCCTCCCCGGCCGCCAGGTCCAGCAGCCGGATCCCCTCGCCCTCCTCGCCGAGCGCCAGCCGGGCCTCGCCGCTGGTGGTCAGCAGCAGCACCCTGCGGGCGACCTCCTCGTGCTCGGGCCCCAGGTCGAGCGCGGCCCGGACGGATTCGAGGGCCTCGTGCGGCCGGTTCGCGGTGAGCTGCATCCGTGCGAGGTGCTGGAGCGCCAGCGTCTCGGTGTGCGCGTCCTGCTCCTCGCGGGCCAGTTCGACGGCCCGCCCGCAGCCCTCCAGTGCCGTGTCGAGCCCTCCCTGCTCGGCCTGGACGACGGCGAGGTTGATCAGCGCGGTCGCCTCGCCGAGCAGGTCGCCGGCCTGACGGGCCAGCACCGGCGAGCGCTCCAGCAGGGCGACGGCCTCGGCGGTCCGCCCCTCCTCGGTCAGCACCCAGCCCAGCAGGTTGAGCACCCGGGACTCGGCGTACGCGTCGTCGTGGGCGCGGGCGGAGTCCAGAGCCAGTTCCAGCAGCGGGGACCAGCTGTCCCGCACCCGCCACACCACCTGGGGCCACTGGAGCAGGATGATCCGCCACGCCCGGTCGTGGAACCCGGCGGTCCGGGCCGCGACGGCGGCCAGGGCCAGATCGTCGCGCTCGGCCGCCAGCCAGCGCATCGCCGCCGACCGGTCCACGAAGTCCCGTACGGCCGCGGGGCGGTGGTAGTCCTCCGGCAGGACGAAGCAGGGCTCGCCCCCGGGCTCGGCCGTGTCGGCGGCGGCGAGCGCGGTGGCGATGTAGTGGTCGAGCACCCCGATGAGCGCCTCGGGGCCGCCCTCGGGGTCCATGCCGCGGGCGTAGAGGCGCACCAGATCGTGCAGTATCCAGTGCCCGGGAACCGTCTCGGTGACGAGATGGGCGGCGGCGAGCCGTTCCAGCGCCGCCGTGGCGACGACCGGGTCGGTGCCGGCCAGCGCGGCCGCCGTGTACGGGTCGAAGTGGCTGCCGGGGTGGTGGCCGAGCCGGGCGAGCTGGTGGACGGCGTCCTGCGGCAGCTGCTGCACGGTCAGCCGCAGCGCGGCCGAGACACCGGTGTCGTCCACGTCGAGGAACGCCAGCCGGCCGCGTTCGTCGGCCAGTTCGTCGGCGAGACCGGCCAGCGTCCACGACGGGCGCCCGGCCAGCCGGGCCGCGGTGACCCGCAGCGCGAGCGGCAGCCCGCCGCAGAGTTCGGCGAGCCGACGGGCCGCGACCGGCTCCGCGAGCACCCGGTCCTCACCGAGCACACCGGCCAGCAGGGCCGTGCCGTCCGGCGGTTCGAGCACGTCGAGCGGTACGGGGCGGGCCGCGTCCGAGGCGATGAGGCCCTCCAGCCGGTGGCGGCTGGTGACCAGCGTGACGCAGTCGGTGCCGCCCGGCAGCAGCGGCCGGACGGTGGCGGAGTGGCGGGCGTTGTCGAGTATGACCAGCAGTCGGCGCCGGTCGGTCAGCGAGCGGAAGAGCGCGGCGGCGGCCGCGACGGACTCCGGGACGCGGCGGGGCGCGACGCCGAGCGCCAGCAGGAACTCGCGCAGCACCTCGATGAGCGCGGGCTCACCGGTGTCGCTGAACCCGCGCAGATCGGCGAAGAGCCGCCCGTCCGGGAAGGCTGCCGGGCTGCGGTGCGCCCACTGGAGGGCCAGCGCGGTCTTGCCCACCCCGGCCGGTCCGGTGACCAGGCAGACGGGCGCCTCGCCCGCCGCGGCCCGGGTCAGCGCGGCCAGTTCGGCGGTCCGCCCCTGGAAACCGCGGGGTGCGCGGGGCAGCAGATCGGTGGGGTGCAGCTCGCCCGCGAGGGATGGCACGGGGATCGGGCGGGGCGGCGCGGGGCTGGGGGCGCCGCCCGTACCGCCGCCCGCACCGCCGGGCGACTCGTCCGGCCGGCCGGCCGGTTCGGCCGCGGCCCCGCCGTCCGGTCCGGTCCGCCGGTCCGCCGCCGGACGGGCCGCAGGCACGGGCCCGGCGCCGCCGGAGCCGTCACGGCCACCGCTGTCACCGGTACCGCCCGCCCGGACCGGACCGCGGGCCGCCGCCCCCCGCCCGTCGGGCGCGTTCCGTCCGCCCTCCCGGCCGGCGTCCGGACCGGGGTCGCCGCGCAGGATCAGTGCGTAGGCGTCCGCGAGTTCGTGGCCCGGATCGATCCCCAGCTCGTCGGCGAGCAGCCGCCGCGTGCGGTGGAACCAGTCCAGCGCCTCCGACTGACGCCCCGCCCGGTACAGCGCCGTCATCAGGGCCGCCGCCAGCGACTCCCGCATCGGGTGCGCGACGGCCTCCGCCCGCAGCACCGCCGCTGCCCGGTTGTGCTCTCCCAGCGCCGCGTAGGCGCGCGCCAGCTGTTCGACCGTCGCCAGCCGGGACTCCTCCAGCGAGTGCGCGGCGGCCTGGAGCGGCCGCCCGGCGAACGCGCCGCTGAGCGCCGGGCCCTGCCACAGGGACAGCGCCTCCTTGAGCATCAGCACCGCGTCGGCGGGGCTGCGCTGTCCCCGCGCGAGTGTCAGCAGTTCCTCGAACCGCTGCGAGTCCAGCAGGGTCTCCGGCAGCCGCAGCACATAGGCGTCGCCGAGCGTGACCAGCTCCACGCCGTACGCCTCCGCGTCCGCGCCCACCAGCAGGGCGCGCAGCCGGGACACATGGCCCTGGATGACGCTGCGGGCGTGCAGCGGTGGTGTGTCGTCCCACAGGGAGTCCGTCAGCCTGGCGATGGAGACGGGGGTGTTGGCGGACAGCAGCAGCGCGGCGAGCAGACTGCGGCGCTTGGCGGGACCGAGCGGCAGCGGCCCGGTGAACGTGTCGACGGAGACGGTGCCGAGCAGCCGGAACTCCACTGGGGGTTTCCCTTCCGGGCAGGACGCGCCCGGGGCCGGGCACGGAAAAGTCCCAGGGTATCGGGGTGCCGGGGAGCCGACGACGGGTCGTGCCCGATCGGCGGGGTGCGCCCACGAAGGGCGCTGTGCGACGGCGGGCCGACGGGCCGGAGCGTCTCGCGCACCCGGCCCGTCGACGGCCTCGCGGTGGGCGGGCTCAGCCCGCCAGGAACGACGTCAGCGCGTTGGCCAGCAGGTACGGGTCGTCCGCCCCGCACAGCTCACGGGCGCTGTGCATCGACAGGATCGCGACGCCGATGTCCACGGTCTGGATGCCGTGCCGGGCGGCGGTGATCGGGCCGATCGTGGTGCCGCACGGCATCGAGTTGTTGGAGACGAACGTCTGCCACGGCACGTCCGCCTTGCGGCACGCCTCCGCGAACACGGCCCGGCCGCTGCCGTCGGTCGCGTACCGCATGTTGACGTTGACCTTGAGGATCGGTCCGCCGTTGGCCACCGGGTGGTGGGTCGGGTCGTGGCGTTCGGCGTAGTTGGGGTGAACCGCGTGACCGGTGTCGGAGGAGAGGCAGACGGTCCCCGCGAAGGCCCGGGCGCGGTCCTCGTACGTACCGCCGCGCGCGAAGACGGAACGCTCCAGGACCGTGCCGAGCAGCGGCCCGTCGGCGCCGGTGTCGGACTGCGAGCCGTTCTCCTCGTGGTCGAAGGCGGCCATGACCGGGATGTACGGAAGCTCCGCGTCCGGCTGCCCGGCGACCGCGCCGAGCGCGGCGGTCGCCGCGTGCACGGAGAGCAGGTTGTCCATCCTGGGCCCGGCCAGCAGCTCGCGGTCCCGGCCCAGGTAGGCGGGCGGCTCCACGGCGTGCGGCATCAGGTCCCAGCCGGTCACGTCCTCGGCGTCGACGCCCGCCTCCTCGGCGACGAACCGGATCAGGTCCCCCTCCTCGACGTCCCCGAGCCCCCAGATCGGCTGCATGTGCTTCTGCCGGTCGAGCTTGAGACCGTCGGGGTTGGCCGACCGGTCCAGGTGCACGGCCAGCTGCGGCACGCGCAGCAGTGGCCGGTCGATGTTCACCAGCCGGTGCGTGCCGTCGCGCAGCGAGATCCGGCCGGCGAGGCCGAGGTCCCGGTCGAGCCAGGTGTTGAGGAGAGTCCCGCCGTAGATCTCCACGGCGACCTGCCGCCAGCCGTACGCCCCGGTGTCGGGCAGCGGCTTGACCCGCAGGTTCGGCGAGTCGGTGTGCGCCCCGACGATCCGGAACGGGGTGTGCGCCGAGGCGCCCTCCGGCACGTACCAGGCAACGATCGCACCGCCGCGCAGGACGTACTTCCCCCCGCTGGTCCCGTCCCAGGCCGCGGTCTCCTCGACCTGCCGGAATCCGGCCTTCTCCAGTCGGCCGGCCGCGGTGGCCACAGCGTGGTACGGGGAGGGGGAGGCCATCAGGAAGGCCATCAGATCGTCGGTGTGCCCGCGGTCGAAGCGGAGGGAGGAACTCATGTTCTTCACTGTAACGAGGCCGGACCGGGTGGCTTCACCGCCGTCGCGCGGGGGCATCCGCTCAGCTCCCCGGGATCGTCGCCGAGGGCTTCTCGCCGTTCTGGGCCTGCTGCGCCCGCTCGGCGAACATGGCCGCGAACGCCTTGACCTCCTTGTCGGCAACGGCTGATTTGCCCGGGGTACCGGTGCTGACGCCCAGGACGGTCGTCCCTACCCGGATCTGCGCGATCGTGGCCGGTCCGCCCATGGTGCCGACCGCGGCGCGATTGGCCTCGCGCTCGGCGCCCGTACCGCCGAGGTCCACCTGCTCGGCGCCCACGCCGACCCGGTCCCCGCCGTACCACTCGGCCAGGACGTCGTACGCGGCCTCAGCGGTCTTCTCGTCCTCGTAGGCGAGGGTCCAGAAATTCAGCGACGTCCCGTCCGCCTTGCGCACGAAGGCCGAGGTGCCCCAGGACGTGACCGGGTCACAGGCCGTCTTCCGCTGCTCCTTCGTCCTTGCCACGCAGACCGACGGCGGATATTCGGGGACCGGCTTCTGGGCCTCCGGCTTCAGGTGGTTCCGCCAGCCCGGTACGGCTTTCGCGTCCGGCAACACCGAGGCGACCTGCCCCTTGTCGAGCGCCGCCGCCGTGGCGTCGCCGCCCCCGCAGCCCGCGAGCAGCAGCATCGCCGCTCCGGCCGCCAGGAACCCCTGACCCGCTCGTGCACCCGCGAAACCCTTGCCACCCATGAGTGAACCCCGCCCCCTCCGGCTTGCTGGACATCCGATCCTAGAGAAGGCCGGTGCGGCGGGGCGGGCCAGGTCTACAGGCGGTCGATGGCGGTCAGGTCGATGTCGATGTCGTACGGGACGGAGAGCTTCAGCCGGTCGTGGTGGACGCCGGAGGCGACGTACTGCTTGTTGACCGGGTCCAGCGCGTACGTCCGGACCACGGGCCGGCCGCTCGCGGACATCTCGACGAGCCAGAAGTTCTGGATGCCGGCCCCGGCGTACTTGTGCGGCTTGGTGTCGCGGTCCCGAGCCTCGGAATCGGGCGAGACGACCTCGACGGCGAGCAGGACATCGGCGGCCTGGTAGCGGGTCTGGAGCTGGTCCCCGTCCGCTTCGGCCGTCACCACGACGAGGTCGGGTTCCGGTGCGTTGCGCCTGCCGAGGACGACGGCCATCTCGCGGCGGACCCGCAGATCTTCCGGGACGCTGCCGCGCAGTCCCTGTTCCAGCAAATACATCGCCAGCGTGGGGAACTTCCGCTGCGGACTCACGAAAACCAGACTCCCGTCGATCAGCTCCGTGTGCGGCGGGAGGTCGTGAAGAGAGAACAGGTCGTCCACGGTGTAGCCGTCCGACGGCGGGACCGGCCACTTGGAACCGCCCGGCTGGCGGTGCGGCGAGTCGGGCGGTGCCTCGGCAGTCATGGTTCCTCCCATGGACGGGATTCTCGGACCTGCACTCAGCGTACCCAGCCGATACGACAGCACCGCCACCCGGAAGCGTGTCCGGGTGACGGTGCGTATTGACGACCTCGAAGCAGAGGGCTAGAACGCCGCCTCGTCCAGCTCCATCAGCGAGTTGTCGACGGACTCGGCGAGCGCGCGCTCGGCCGAGACGCCCGGCAGGACGTTCGCGGCGAAGAACTTCGCCGCGGCGATCTTGCCCTGGTAGAAGGCGACGTCCTTCGCGGAGGCGTCCCGCAGCTTCTCCGTCGCGTCGGCCGCGCCCTTGAGGAGCAGGTAGCCGACGACGACATCGCCGGAGGCCATCAGCAGGCGGGTGGTGTTGAGGCCCACCTTGTAGATGTTCTTGACGTCCTCGCCGGTCGCGGTGAGGTCGGTGATCATCGTGCCGACGATCGCCTCCAGATCCACGGCAGCCTTGGCGAGCGAGTCCAGCGCACCGGACAGCTCCTCGTTGCCCTGGGCGCCGGCGAGGAACTTCTTGATCTCCTCGGAGAGGGCGTTCAGCGAGGCACCCTGGTCGCGGACGATCTTCCGGAAGAAGAAGTCCTGGCCCTGGATCGCCGTCGTGCCCTCGTACAGCGTGTCGATCTTGGCGTCACGGATGTACTGCTCGATCGGGTACTCCTGGAGGTACCCGGAGCCGCCGAAGGTCTGGAGCGACTGCGCCAGCTGCTCGTAGGACTTCTCGGAGCCATAGCCCTTCACGATCGGGAGCAGCAGGTCGTTGAGGCCGTGCAGCGCCTTGGCGTCCTCGCCCGCGGCCTCCTTCTCCTGGATCGCGTCCTGGACGGTGGCGGTGTACAGCACCAGGGAGCGCATGCCCTCCGCGTACGCCTTCTGCGTCATGAGGGAGCGGCGCACGTCGGGGTGGTGCGTGATGGTGACCTTGGGGGCGGCCTTGTCCATGAACTGCGACAGGTCCGTGCCCTGGACGCGCTCCTTGGCGTACTCCAGCGCGTTCAGGTAGCCGGTCGACAGGGTGGCGATGGCCTTCGTGCCGACCATCATGCGGGCGAACTCGATGATGCGGAACATCTGGCGGATGCCGTCGTGCTTGTCGCCGATCAGCCAGCCCTTGGCGGGGTGCTGGTCGCCGAAGGTCATCTCGCAGGTGTTGGACGCCTTGAGGCCCATCTTGTGCTCGACGTTCGTCGCGTACACGCCGTTGCGCTCGCCCAGCTCGCCGGTGGTCCAGTCGAAGTGGAACTTCGGGACCATGAAGAGCGAGAGGCCCTTCGTGCCGGGGCCGGCGCCCTCGGGGCGGGCCAGCACGTAGTGGATGATGTTCTCGGACATGTCGTGCTCGCCCGAGGTGATGAAGCGCTTCACACCCTCGATGTGCCAGGAGCCGTCCTCCTGCTCGACGGCCTTGGTGCGGCCGGCGCCGACGTCGGAGCCCGCGTCCGGCTCGGTCAGCACCATCGTCGAGCCCCACTGCCTCTCGACGGCGATCTCGGCGATCTTCTTCTGCGCCTCGTTGCCCTCCTCGAAGAGGATGCCGGCGAACGCCGGGCCGGAGGAGTACATCCACACAGCCGGGTTGGCGCCGAGCAGCAGCTCCGCGTAGCCCCAGATCAGGGAGCGCGGCGAGGTGGTGCCGCCGATCTCCTCGGGCAGGCCCAGGCGCCAGTACTCGGAGTCCATGAACGCCTGGTACGACTTCTTGAAGGTCGCCGGGACCGGCGCGGTGTTGGTCTCCGGGTCGAAGACCGGCGGGTTGCGGTCGGCGTCCGCGAAGGACTCGGCCAGCTCGTTCTCGGCGAGGCGGTTGACCTCGTCGAGGATGCTCTTCGCCGTCTCGACGTCCATCTCGGCGAACGGGCCGGTGCCGTACGTCTTGTCGCGCCCGAGCACCTCGAAGAGGTTGAACTCGATGTCGCGGAGATTCGACTTGTAGTGCCCCATGAAGGCTCCGTAATCAATAGCAGTGGCGCGCAGTGCCCCGGGACGGGGTGTGGGCCGGGCGGGCGACGAGGTGGCGGTGCGTATATCAGCTGACCTCTACGATGATGCTACCCGCCAGTAATAAGACGCAACCCCTCAAGGTCCCGATGTGTCCGATTACTCTTTGCGGTATGTACGGCTACGACCAGAACCCTGGTGCACAGCAGCAGATGGGTGGCGGCTACGGCGAGCAGCCGCTGTATCCCGAGCCCTCGCCGCCGTCCCTGGGCGACGCGGTACGGGCCTTCACCACCGGCTCGCTGTCCGCCGAGGACTTCCAGCAGATCTTCGCTACATCGAAGGTCTACTGCCCGCGCGGCGACAACCCCGGCTTCCTGGCGCTGCACAACACCCAGCAGCCGGTGATCCCGATGTTCACCACGCTCAAGGAGCTGCGGCTGTACGCGGGCAAGGAGTCCAAGTACTTCGTGATCACCGGGGCCGAGGTGATCGACCTGCTGCCGACCGGCTACGGCTTCGTCCTCGACATGGAGGGGGAGCACCGCATGGTCTTCGACGCGAAGGCCGTGGAGCAGATGGTCGACTTCGCGATGCGCCGTATGTACGGCTGACGTCCGGTCCTCCGGGGGCCCGCACCGCTCGTCGGTGCGGGCCCTTTCCGTTGCCCTTCCGCAGCCCCTTTCCGTTGCCCCCGGCCGCCCTCCCCGATGCTCCGGGCGGGTGGGAAGCGCGGCGGGAATGAAGTGCGCCTTGCAAGATGTTCACCATTCAACTAAATTGAAGGCAGGACGATCCCGGAGGTGGCCCCCATGCCCGCAGTGACTGTCGAAAACCCGCTCACCCTGCCCAAGGTCGCCGCTTCCGGCGACGCGACGCCCCGTCCCGTGCTTGCCGTGACCACGGCGCCGAGCGGATTCGAGGGCGAGGGCTTCCCGGTTCGCCGTGCGTTCGCCGGGATCAACTACAAGCACCTCGATCCGTTCATCATGATGGACCAGATGGGCGAGGTGGAGTACGCGGCCGGTGAGCCGAAGGGCACCCCTTGGCACCCGCACCGCGGCTTCGAGACCGTCACGTACCTGATCGACGGAACCTTCGTCCACCAGGACTCCAACGGTGGCGGTGGCACCATCCAGAACGGCGACACCCAGTGGATGACCGCCGGCTCCGGCCTCCTGCACATCGAGGCCCCGCCGGAGTCCCTGGTGATGTCGGGCGGCCTCTTCCACGGCCTCCAGCTCTGGGTGAACCTGCCCAAGGCCGACAAGATGATGGACCCCCGCTACCAGGACATCCGCGGCGGTCAGGTCCAGCTCCTCGCCTCCCCGGACGGCGGCGCGCTGCTTCGCGTCATCGCCGGTGAGCTCGACGGGCACGAAGGCCCCGGCGTCACGCACACCCCGATCACGATGATCCACGCCACCGTGCGCCCCGGCGCCGAGGTGACCCTGCCGTGGCGCGAGGACTTCAACGGACTCGCCTATGTGCTGGCCGGCCGCGGCACCGTCGGTGCGGAGCGCCGCCCCGTCCACATGGGGCAGACCGCGGTCTTCGGCGCCGGTTCCTCGCTGACCGTCCGCGCGGACGAGAAGCAGGACGGCAACACCCCGGACCTGGAGGTCGTGCTGCTCGGCGGCCGTCCGATCCGCGAGCCGATGGCGCATTACGGGCCGTTCGTGATGAACAGCCAGGCCGAACTGAAGCAGGCCTTCGAGGACTTCCAGGCCGGCCGCCTCGGCACCGTGCCCGCGGTTCACGGAATGTGACACCCGCAGTCGGAGTGTGATAGTCCGTCATTCATAGAGCCCCACAAGCGGGACATCGCACCCGCGCCGTGATTGGGTGGGAGGGTGCAGAACCAAAATCCCCTCCTGCCCGATGCCGCGCGGCGCACAGCTGCATGGTGCGGCGTGGTTCTCCTCGTCACCGGGGTCGCCGCAGTCGCCATCTGGCTGTGCGTCATCTTCAAGGCCGCGGTCACTCCCGTGCTGCTCGCGCTGCTCGGTACGGCGCTGCTCGGTCCGGTGCACCGCTGGCTGACCGCCCGCGGACTGAAGCGCTCGCTCGCCGCGGCGCTCACCTGTGTACTGCTCGTCGCGGTGGTCGGCGGCGCCGGGTACATCGTCGTCACCGCGCTCGTCGACACCGGTGACCAGATTGTCCGGTCGCTGAAGGACACCGCGCAGTGGGTCGTCGACCACTTCGGGATCGGCAAGAACACCAGTGTGGACGACCTGGTGGCCAACGCCCAGAAGCTCGTCGAGAAGTTCGGCGCGAGCGCCGCGGGCGGGCTGCTCTCCGGGCTCAGCCTGGTCGGCTCGCTCATCGCCACCAGCGTCCTCGCCCTCCTGCTGACCTTCTTCTTCCTGCGCGACTCCGACCGGGCCGCGCAGCTCGCCCACTCGGTCGCCCCGCGCGGGACCGGGGAGCTGGTCGAGGCGATGGGGCGGCGGGCCTTCGAGGCCGTCGAAGGCTTCATGCGGGGCACCACGTTCATCGCACTGATCGACGCCCTCTGCATCACCATCGGGCTGCTGATCCTGCGCGTTCCCGGCGCGGTGGGGCTCGGGGCGCTGGTCTTCGTCGGTGCCTACATCCCGTACCTCGGGGCCTTCATCTCGGGCGCCGTCGCGGTCCTGGTCGCGCTCGCCGACCGGGGGTTCGTGATCGCGCTCTGGGCGCTGGGGGTCGTGCTCGCCGTGCAGGTGCTGGAGGGCCATGTCCTGCAGCCGGTGATCCAGAGCCGTACGGTGCAGATGCACCCCGCCATGATCATGATCGCGATCACCGCGGGCGCCAGTGTGGCGGGTCTGCTGGGCATGCTGCTCGCGGTCCCGGTCTGTGCGGCGGCCTTCGGTGTCCTCGGCGAACTGCGCGGGGACCGCGCGGGGCCGCGGCCCGGCCCGGCTCCGGAGGGCGCCTGACCCGGGCCGACCGGCAACGGGTGCGGCGACAGGCTCTCAGTCCGCCGGCCCCGACTCGTACAGCTCGAACCAGATCGACTTTCCCGCCCCCTGCGGGTCCACCCCCCACGCGTCGGCGAGCATCTCCATCAGCACCAGCCCGCGGCCGCTGGAGGCCATCTCCCCGGGGCGCCGCTTGTGCGGCAGCTCGTCGCTGCCGTCGGACACCTCCACGCGCAGCCGGCGCTCGCCGTGCTCCCCCGTCGCCTGCGCGAGCATCAGCGCGTCCCCGTCCGTGTGGACGAGGACATTGGTGGCCATCTCGGAGATCATCAGCACCGCCGCGTCGACCTGCTCCGGATCCGCCCAGTCGTGCAGCAGGTCCCGCATCTGCTGCCGGGCCGCCGCGATCCGCTCCGGCTCGGCCTGCGCGATGGTCAGCGCGGTGCGCCGGGGCACCGGCTGCCGCCGCGTCGCCCCGTCGTACCGGAGCAGCAGCAGGGCGATGTCGTCCTCCCGGCGGTCCGCCAGCGGTCCCGTCGTGTAGTGCGATGTCGGCCCGTGCACGGCCTGCACGAGGGCGTCGGCGAGCTTCTCCAGGTCGGCGGTCTGCTGCTCCAGGACCGGCCGCAGCCGGTCCCAGCCGGAGAACATGTCATGGCCGCCGGTCTCGATCAGCCCGTCCGTGCAGAGCATGATCGTTTCTCCGGGCCCCAGGGTGAGCCGGCTCGTCGGATAGTCGGCGTCCGTCTCGATGCCGAGCGGCATTCCGCCCTCGGTCTGGTGGATCATCGCCGTCCCGTCGGCGGTGATCACCACGGGATCGGGGTGACCGGCCCGCGCGATGTCGAGCGTGCCGGTCTCCGGATCGGTCTCCGCGTACAGACAGGTGGCGAAGCGCGGCCCGGTCTCCTCCCCGTCCTCGTACGCGTCGGTGAGCCCGGAGAGGAAGCGCGACGCCCGCGAGAGCACCGCGTCCGGACGGTGCCCCTCGGAGGCGTACGCGCGCAGGGCGATCCGCAGTTGCCCCATCAGACCGGCGGCCCGCACGTCGTGGCCCTGGACATCGCCGATGACCAGGGCGATGCGGCCGTTGGGCAGCGGGATCATGTCGTACCAGTCGCCGCCGACCTGGAGCCCGCCGCCGGTCGGGATGTAGCGGGCGGCGACCGTCATCCCCGGGATGTCGGGGCCGAGCGTCGGCATCATCGAGCGCTGGAGCCCCAGCGACAGCTCCCGCTCGGTCTCGGCGACCCCGGCCCGGGTCAGCGCCTGCGCCAGCATCCGGGCCACGGTCGTCAGTACGGACCGCTCGTCCGGCGAGAACGACACCGGGTGCTTGAACCCCGCCATCCAGGCGCCCATGGTGTGCCCGGCGACGATCAGCGGCAGGAAGGCCCAGGAGCGGCGCCCGAAACGGCTGGCGAGCGGCCAGGTGACCGGGTAGCGGCGGCTGTAGTCCTCGGGCGAGGGCAGATAGATCGCCCGCCCCGTCCGAACCACCTCGGCGGCCGGGTAGTCGGTCTCCAGCGGCATGTCGGTGAACGGGTCCTCGTCGCCCACGCTGTGCCCGTGGTGCCCGATGATCGTCAGCCGCTCGCCCGCGACGCCGAAGACCGCCAGGCCGTCCGGCGAGAACCCCGGCATGGAGAGTGAGGCGGCGACCCGCAGCACCTCCGCGGTCGACCTGGCCTCGGCCAGCGCCCGGCCCGCGTCCAGCAGGAAGGCCTCGCGGGAGCGGCGCCAGTCCCCGGTGATGGGGGTGTGCGCCCCAGTGGCGCCGGGCTGCGGCTCGGCGACCTCCTGGAGGGTGCCGACCAGTACGTAGTCCGCGGCGCCCGTCGTCTTGTTGACCGCCCTGACCGGGAGCGGCCTGGAGCGGCTGCGCACGGTGCGGAGCACCCGGCCGCTCACGTCCACGATGCGCAGCCGGGCCTCGGCGAGCGTGCCCTCGGCGCGCGCGAGGCTCACCACCCCGTAGATCTCGTTCCAGTCGACGGGGTGGAAGCGGGAGCGCACCACGGACTCGCGGAAGACACCGGCCGCGGCGGGCAGCTCCAGGAGCCGGGCCGCCTCCGCGTCGAGCGTGACGGTCCCGGCTGCGTTGTCCCAGCGCCACAGACCGGTCGCGGTCGCGGCCAGGACGTCCTCGGTGCGCATTGCCCCACTTTAAGAAGGTCTGCTCCCCGGACGCCACCGAAGGGGGGCCTCCGAGACCCCTCGGCGGACCCCGGATGATCTTGAAATGTCAATGTCAATGATTCGGTGCGGGTACGGGCGGTAGCCTGGGGAGGCTGAATCCACCCCGAACCGCGAAGACTGGATGAACGACGATGCATCGGTACAGGTCCCACACCTGCGGCGAGCTCCGCGCCTCTGACGTCGGCACCGACGTCCGACTGAGCGGCTGGCTGCACAATCGCCGAGACCTGGGTGGCATCCTCTTCATCGATCTGCGCGACCACTACGGTCTGGTGCAGCTGGTCGCCCGCCCTGGCACACCCGGCAACGAGGCGCTGGCGAAGCTCACCAAGGAGACCGTCGTAAGGATCGACGGCAAGGTCTCCGCGCGCGGCGCCGACAACGTCAACCCGGAGCTCCCGACCGGCGAGATCGAGATCGAGGTCACCGAGGTCGAGGTGCTGGGCGAGGCCGCCCCGCTGCCCTTCACGATCAACACCGAGGACGGGGTCAACGAGGAGCGGCGCCTGGAGTACCGCTTCCTGGACCTGCGCCGCGAGCGCATGCACCGCAACATCATGCTGCGCTCGGCGGTCATCGCCTCGATCCGCGCCAAGATGGTGGCCCTCGGCTTCAACGAGATGGCGACGCCGATCCTCACCGCGACCTCCCCCGAGGGCGCCCGTGACTTCGTCGTCCCGTCCCGGCTGAACCCGGGCAAGTTCTACGCCCTGCCGCAGGCCCCGCAGCAGTTCAAGCAGCTGCTGATGATCTCCGGCTTCGACCGCTACTTCCAGATCGCGCCGTGCTTCCGCGACGAGGACGCCCGTGCGGACCGTTCGCCCGGCGAGTTCTACCAGCTCGACGTCGAGATGTCCTTCGTCGAGCAGGAGGACGTCTTCCGGCCGATCGAGAAGCTGATGACCGAGCTCTTCGAGGAGTTCGGCAACGGCCGCCACGTCACCTCGCCGTTCCCGCGCATCCCGTTCCGCGAGTCGATGCTGAAGTACGGCAACGACAAGCCGGACCTGCGCGCCAAACTGGAACTGGTCGACATCTCCGACGTCTTCGCCGACTCGGAGTTCAAGGCGTTCGCCGGCAAGCACGTCCGCGCCCTCCCGGTCCCGGACACCGCCGGCCAGTCCCGCAAGTTCTTCGACGGCCTCGGCGACTACGCCGTCCAGCACGGCGCCAAGGGCCTGGCCTGGGTCCGCGTCGGCGAGGACGGCACCCTGGCGGGTCCGATCGCCAAGTTCCTCACCGAGACCGACGTGAAGACCCTCACCGAGCGTCTCTCCCTCGTTCCCGGCCACGCGGTCTTCTTCGGCGCGGGCGAGTTCGACGAGGTCTCCAAGATCATGTCCGCCGTCCGCGTCGAGGCCGCCAAGCGCGCCGGCCACTTCGAGGAGGGCGTCTTCCGGTTCTGCTGGGTCGTCGACTTCCCGATGTACGAGAAGGACGAGGACACCGGGAAGATCGACTTCTCCCACAACCCCTTCTCGATGCCCCAGGGCGGCATGAAGGACCTGGAGGAGAAGGACCCGCTGGACATCCTCGCCTGGCAGTACGACATCGTCTGCAACGGCATCGAGCTGTCCTCCGGCGCCATCCGTAACCACGAGCCCGAGGTGATGCTCAAGGCCTTCGAGATCGCCGGTTACGACCGCGAGACCGTCGAGCACGAGTTCGCGGGCATGCTCCGCGCCTTCCGCCTCGGTGCCCCGCCGCACGGTGGCATCGCCCCCGGCGTCGACCGCATCGTGATGCTGCTGGCCGACGAGCCCAACATCCGCGAGACGATCGCCTTCCCGCTCAACGGCAACGCCCAGGACCTGATGATGGGCGCCCCGACGGAGCTGGACGAGACCCGGCTGCGCGAGCTGAACATCCAGCTCCGCAAGCCGGTCGCGACGGTGAAGGAAAAGGCGGACGCCAAGGACGTCAGGGACTCCGTGGCGAGGGACACCGGCGCGAAGTAGGCGTCACCGGATCCGCTTCGGTTCCACGTGAAACATCCCCCGGCCGGGGTCGGCCGGGGGATGTTCGCGTTTGCGGCGGGCTGTCTCAGGCCGCGCTCAGAGCCACCGTCGGGTGGAGCCGGGAGGCGCGGATCGCCGGATAGAGGCCCGCGACCACCCCGATCAGGAGGGTGGCGGCCAGGCCGCCCGCCATGGACCACGGCGGGACCACCGCCGTCCACCCCTGGACCCGCGCGAAGCCGTACGTCGCCGCCGCGCCCAGCAGCGCGCCCGTCGCCCCGCCCAGTGCCGACAGCAGCAGCGACTCGGTCAGGAACTGGAGCCGGATCGCACCCCTGGTCGCGCCCAGCGAGCGCCGCAGACCGATCTCCTGGCGGCGTTCCAGCACGGAGATGACCATGGTGTTGGCGACGCCCACCCCGCCGACCAGCAGGGCCACCGCGCCCAGACCGAGCATCAGGTTCGTCAGGCCCTCGTCGGTGGCGGCCTTGGCGGCCAGCGCGTCCGAGGGGCGGGAGACCTTGATGCCCGCTTCGCTGCCGGGGCTGATGGTGCGGGCAAGCACCGCCCGTACGTCCTCGACCGAGGCGTCCGTGGAGCGCTCGAAGACGGTGGTGGGGTGGCCGTCGAAGCCGAAGTGGCGCTCGGCGGCGGGGAATCCGACCATGGCCACCCGGTCCAGGTTGGGGACCAGTTCGAGCGGTTCGAGGATGCCGACGACGACCACCCGCGTGTCGTTCATCATGATCGTCTCGCCGGTGCTGGTGATGCCCAGGCGCTCCGCCGCCACCGCGCCGAGCACCGTCACCGGGAGGCGTTCGCGGGCCGGGTCGAGCCAGACGCCCTTCGCGACCCGGCCGCCGAGCGTGGACAGCAGGTCGATGCGGGCCGCCTGGGCGGTGACGCCGGCGGTGCGCTCCTCGGGGACCACATCGCTGCGGCGGATGCGGGCGTCGACGTCGGCGCCGGCCGTGGCGTGCCGTACCGGGCCGATGCGCTCGACCATCGCGACCGCGTTCTTCGGCAGCCGGACCGGCTGTCCCATGGCGTCCTGGCCCGCCTCGGCGGTGAGGAGGTTGGTGCCGAGGCGGTCGAGCCGGGCCATCAGGTCGGCGCGGCTCGACTCGGACAGGCCGACGACCGCGACCATGGTCGCGATGCCGATCGCGATGCCGAGCGCCGAGAGCACCACGCGCGCACGACGGGCGCGGAGGCCGACCGCGCCGACGCGGAGGACGTCGCGGGGGGAGAGACGGGCGGGCCTGAGGTCGTTCTTCATGAACCGGCCCCTTCCGTACGAGGGTCCAAGGGCACCCCGGAACGCGTGTCCGAGACGATCTCGCCGTCCCGGAAGCGGACCCGGCGCGGCAGCGAGTCCGCGATCCCGTGGTCGTGGGTGATCACGCAGACGGTGGTGCCGGACGCGTTCAGCTCGTGCAGCAGCGCCATGACGACCTCGCCGGACGCGGTGTCCAGCGCCCCGGTCGGCTCGTCCGCCAGCAGCAGCCGGGGGCCGCCCACCAGGGCGCGGGCGATGGCCACCCGCTGCTTCTCGCCGCCGGACAGTTCGTCTGGCGTGTGCGAGCAGCGGTGGTCCAGACGGACCCTGGCGAGCGCCTCCCGGGCACGCCTGCGCCGTTCCTTCGACGGGACGCCCGCGTACAGCAGTCCGTCGGCGACGTTGTCCACCGCGTCGCGCCCCGCCGCCAGGTGGAAGTGCTGGAACACGAAGCCGATGTGGCGGGCGCGCAGTGCGGAGAGCCGGGAGTCGGAGAGCCGGGACACGTCGTACCCGGCGACCTCGACGGTGCCCGTGGTGGGCTTGTCGAGGGTGCCCATGATGTTGAGCATCGTGGACTTGCCGGAGCCGGACGGGCCGACGACGGCGAGCAGTTCGCCCTCCTGGACGGTGAGGTTCACTCCGCGCAGGGCGTGGACGCCGCCGGGGTACGACTTGGTGGCGTTCCGCAGTTCGATCACCGGGGCCGGTGTCATGACGCGGCCGCTCCGACCTTCAGGCCCTCGCGCACCTCGGGGCCGCTGACCTCGATCTGTCCGTCGGCGGTCATGCCGGTCTCCACCCGGATCATCTGCGAGGTGGTCCCCCGGACGACCTGGAGGCCGTAGCCGCCGTTCTCGCCGCGCAGGGCGACGACCGCCTCGACGGGGACCGCGAGGACCCCCTCGTGCGCCTCGCTGACGAACTTCACGCTCACCGGTTTCCCGGCGTCCTCGCCGGACGCGGCACTCACCCCGCCGTCCAGGACGACCTCGACGACGATGCCGTCCTCGGCGTCCGAGGCGCCGCCGGAGGCCGGCTCCTCGGGGCGCACCGTTCCGGCGACCTTGCCGGCCACGGTCTTCCCGCTCGGCAGGGTGACCTCGACCTTGGTGCCCTTCGAGGTGAGCGCGCCGTCGGTCTGCTCCAGTTCCGCCCGTACGACGGGCCGGGTGGAGGCGATCGTCAGGACCGGCTCGTCCGGGCCGACCTGGTCGGCGAGCGAGGCGTCGGCGGAGACCACCTTGACCCGGCCGGGCTGGAAGACGACGTCGCCCCGGCCGACCCGGCCGGTGGTCTCGCGGTTCAGCGACTTCTGCCACTGCTCGACGGCGGCCTCGGTGTCCTTGTCGTACCGCGTGTCGACGTACAGCTGCGAGCCGTACCCCAGGTCGCGCAGATTGCGTTCCAGCTGGAGCACGTCACTGCCCCGGTCGCCCGCCTTCATCTCGCGGAACATCGGGACCGGCCCGTAGAGGAGGGTGACGGGCTTGTCGTTCAGTTCGTACAGCGCCTGTCCCATGGCGACCGTCCTGCCTTCGGGGGCGGCCACCGTGACGGTGCCCTCGACGGCGGACCTGACGGTGCGGCGCTGCGAGAAGTCGAGCCTGCCGTCGACCGTCGTGGACCGCACGAGGTCGGTGCGCACGACGGTCGCGGTGGCGGGCGGCAGGTCGCCGCCCCGAGCGGAGGCACCCGTGTCGTCGCCGTCGCCGAGGAACAGGACGCCCCCGGTGACGGCGGCGGCGAGGGTCAGCGCACCGAGCGTGAGAAGGGTGGCACGGCGCTTCACTGCATGCCGTCCAGACCGTAGAGCAGCTTCGACTCGCACGCCTTGCGGGCCTTCTTGTACGCCGGTGAGTCGGTGTCGATGGACGGGGACGCCGGGTTCGGGTCGCCGCCCGGCTGGGCGTTGCCGCCGCTCATGGTCGGGTTGGTGAACCGGGAGACGCCGTTGTCCCGCATGCACTTGGCGTGCGCGAGCATCGACTCGTAGGACTTCTGCTGGTCGCGCTCGGGCTCGGCGTCCATGGAGGCCCGCAGCTCGGTCACGCAGGCACCGTTCCTGCCGCCCTTGATGCCCTCGTTGCGGCCCGGCTGCGAGCCGATCTCGTTGACCTCGTCCCAGTCGAGGTAGCCGCTGAGCTTGGGGTCGGGGAAGTCCTTGTAGCCGCCCTTGACGCGCATGCACTGGACGTACTTCATCTGGGCGTCGTAGAAGGCGCTCTTGCCGGCGGGCGGGGCGCTCGGCCCGCCCGCGTCCTTCGTGGTGCCGCCGGCCGTCGGCGTCCTCGGCACGTCGGCGACCACGTCGGTCTTCCTCGTACCGTCGGCACCGTCGTCCCCGCCGCCGCAGCCGACGGAGAGGGCGAGCACGGGCAGGGCCACGAGGGCGGTCATGCGCAGCCGGGCGGTGGCGCGGGGGTTCGTCCTGGGAAAGGTCATGCGCCGCACACTGGCCACCCCGGATGATGGCCGCTCCATGGCCACATGATGGGAACGTAACAATGCCCCCGGCCTGCGCCTCCAGCCCTGTCCGGGGCAGACGCGGGCGGTCCGGACATGCCCATAATCGGCCCCATGCCGCATGTGTTGCTCATCGAGGACGACGCGTCCGTACGGGACGGAATGGAGCTCGTGCTGCGCCGGCACGGGTACGGCGTGGAGACCGCCGCCACCGGCGAGCAGGCCCTCGCCCTGCTGGCCGGGGAACGGGGCGCCCGGGTGGAACTGGCCGTCCTGGACCTGATGCTGCCCGGCATGGACGGCTTCGAGGTGTGCCGCCGCATCCGCGCCCGCTCGTCGACCCTGCCCGTCATCATGCTGACCGCACGCGGCGACGACTCGGACATCGTGACCGGCCTGGAGGCGGGCGCCGACGACTACGTCGTCAAGCCGGTCACCGCACCCGTCCTGGAGGCCCGCATCCGGGCCGCGCTGCGGCGGGCGGAACCGTCCGGGCCGGTGCGCGGGGCCACCGACGGCCTCGCCGGGCTGGTGATCGACCGCGCCGGACTGACCGTCACCAAGCACGGCACACCGGTCCCGCTGCCGCCCACCGAACTGCGGCTGCTGCTGGAGCTGTCGGCCGCCCCGGGCCGGGTCCTCAGCCGCGAGCAGCTCCTCGAATCCGTCTGGGACCACACCTTCCTGGGCGACTCCCGGCTGGTGGACGCGGCGGTCGGCCGGCTGCGGGCCAAGCTGGAGGACGTACCGGCCAAGCCCCGGTACGTCCAGACGGTGCGGGGCTTCGGCTACCGCTTCGGGCCGCTGTGAACCGTACGGAGCGGGGCGCCGCGAGCCGTACGGGCAAGGACCGGCGCGGCGCCACCGCGAAACGGCGCTCCCGGCGGCTCGTCGGCGGGCTGCGCGTCCGGCTCGTCGTCACCTTCGTCGTCGTCGCGCTCGTCAGCGCGGTGACCGCGACCGCCCTCGCCTACCGGGACGCCCGCACCGCCGTCCTCCAGCGCACCCAGAACGCCGCCGTGGACGACCTCCGGGAGCGGGTCACCGCGGTCGCCACGGACCTCGACGTACCGCCCGACCAGGAGTCGCTGTCCCGGTTCGCGGCCCGGGTGTCGGACGGCATCGGCGGGCGGATCGTGGTCGCCCGCTACGAGGACCTGTACGCGGTCTCCGACTCCCTGGCCGACACCAGGGCCCGGATCACCACCGAGCTGCGCACCGCCGTCATGACCGGCGACGAGGCCCGGTTCCAGCGGGTGCGGTGGCGGGGCGATCCCTATCTGGTCGTCGGCACGCCCGTCCGGTTCGCCGACGGGGACCGCCGCACCTCCGGCCTGGAGGTCTACGCGATCACCGATCTGCGGGCCGAGCGCGACGACACCGCCGCCCTGCTGGACTCCGTACGGACGGGCATGGTGCCGGTGGTGCTGCTGGCCGCCGTCCTGGCACTGCTGGCCGCGGGCACGGTCCTGCGTCCGGTGCGGAAGCTGGGCCGGGCCACCCGCGAGCTCGCTGCCGGGGACCTCGGCACCCGGGTCGCCGTCTCCGGGCACGACGAACTCGCCGACCTGGCCCGGACGTTCAACGAGACCGCCGACGCGCTCCAGTCCTCCGACGCGGAGCTGCGCGAGCAGGAGGCGAAGGCGCGCCGCTTCGTGGCGGACGTGTCGCACGAACTGCGCACGCCGCTGGCGGCGATGACGATGGTGGCGACCGTCCTGGAGGAGGACGCCGACCAGCTGCCGCCGGACGCGGCACGGGCGGCCCGTACCGTCGGCGCGGAGACGGCACGGCTGTCCCGGCTGGTCGAGGACCTGATGGAGATCTCCCGCTTCGACGCGAAGGCGGTACGGCTGAACGCGGCCGAGGCGGATCTCGCCGACACCGTACGGGCGTCGCTGGCGCTGCGCGGCTGGACGGACCGGGTGCGGGGCGACCTCCCCGAGGGGCTGCGGGCGGTGGTCGACCGGCGCCGGTTCGACGTGATCGTCGCGAACCTGGTGGGCAACGCGCTGCGGCACGGCGCCCCGCCGGTCACCGTGACGCTCGCGACGGCCCCCGGGGCGGACGGGGAGTGGGTGACGCTGGAGGTCGCCGACCACGGTCCCGGGCTGCCTCCGGGGGCACGGGAGCGGGTCTTCGACCGGTTCTACAAGGCGGACGCGGCCCGCACCCGCGGCGCGGCCGACGACAGTGGACAGGGCAGCGGCCTCGGCACGGCGATCGCGCTGGAGAACGCCCGGCTGCACGGCGGCACGATCGAGGTGGCCGACGCGGCGGACGGGTCCGGGCACGGCGCGGTGTTCACACTGCGACTGCCCCTACGACGTACGGGAGAGGACACGGAGTGAAGCTCCGACACGGCATCGCGGCCGCCGCGCTGGGGGCCGCCCTGATGGGTTGCGGCGTCCAGCCGACCGGGGTGATAGGCGCGGGCGAGCCCGCGTCCGGACCGACGCGCGGGATGCGGCTGTACTACGCGTCCGCCGCCGGGCTGCGCGCGGTGCCCCTGCTCGACAAGGAGATCGACGACCTCATCTCGGTGCTGAAGCTGCTCGCCGAGAAGCCGCCGCCGGTCGAGCAGCGGGGCGGGCTCATCTCCCTCGTCCCCCAGCTCGGCGGCTACGAGGCGACCGGCAGGGGCACCCGCGTCACGGTGCGCATGGACGGCCCGTACCCGGGGTCCGGGCGCGACCAGGGCACCGGTCAGCTGGTGTGCACTATGGCGCGCGCCCAGTCCGTACTCGAACCGAAGGTCAGGACCGACGATGTCGAGGTCACCCTGCGACCGTCCGAGGGCGAAGCGCTGGGCCCGTACCGGTGCGCGGAGTTCCTCAACGGGTGAGCCGCGTTCTTCGACGGGTGAGCGCCCAGGACACCGCACCGGACCGCGGGTCCGGCGAACGGGGCCCGGTCGTCGTGGCCCGCTCCTGATGGACCGTCGGAGGGCCGGGCGGGTCCGGTGCGCCACGACGGCCCGGACCGCTGACCCGTGATCAGACCTTCTCGCCCGCCGCGGAACGGAAGGGCCCGGAACCTACACGCACGGAACGGTCCCGCAGCCCATCGGCGCGCGTGTCCGGCCGGGGATACAGCCGTATGGCCCCCGTACGGATTCGCGCTCGCGCGACGCGGCGTTAACTGGGTTCGGCGGTAAGAGGCGTGACGGGGAGCTCGCCTGTGCCGCCGTCACCCCACGACCGCAGAGGAGTCCCCGTGTCCGTGTTCCGTCCGTCGGCCGTCCGGCGTCCCCCGTACGCCGTCCACGTCGGCACCTGTGCCGCCGCGCTGCTGCTGCTCACCGCCTGCGGCGACACCACCGCCGACACCGCCACCGGAAACCCGGCCTTCCGGGCCTCCGCCGGTGTCGCGGGTCCGCAGGTCGACGGGGCACGCAAGCGGGCCGCTCCCGGGCCGCAGGCGCCGGTCGTCCGGCCGCGCGAGATCCCCG
This sequence comes from Streptomyces sp. NBC_00012, assembly GCF_045040875.1. Classification (NCBI taxonomy): domain Bacteria; kingdom Bacillati; phylum Actinomycetota; class Actinomycetes; order Kitasatosporales; family Streptomycetaceae; genus Streptomyces; species Streptomyces sp. NBC_00012. The sequence goes on from NZ_CP108309.1 coordinate 4,550,206, forward strand.
CGCTGGGGCCGAAGACCCGGGCCGCGATCCCGGCGTCCTCCAAACAGGTCTTCGTCATCACCGGTGACGACTATGACTCCAGCCTGTCCACCGCGGTCCTCTACGCCCGCGACAACCCCGCCCTGGGCTGGCTGCCCGTCACGACCCGCTGGCCGGCGCACAACGCGCTGAACGGCTGGACCGACGAGCACTGGGAGGGCGACCTCCGCTCCCCGGTCGGGGTCTACGGGCTGACCTACGCGGGCGGCCTGTTCGATCCCCCCGAAACGGCGTTCCCCTACGACCGGAACCCGGCGTTCGTGGTGAGCGGCGAGGGCTTCGACGGGGAGCCGCTCGAAGGGTCCTTCGACTACGTCGTCGCCATCGACTACAACCGCACCCCCGGCGTCACCCCGCTGGACCGGGAACGCCCCCTCGGTCAGGAGCGCGGCGGCGGTATCTGGATCCACGTCGACCACGGCGGCCCGACCCAGGGCTGCGTCTCGCTCCCCCTGGACCGGATGCGGGAACTCCTGAGCACCCTTGACCCGGCGAAGAAGCCGGTCGTCGTGATGGGGGACGCGGAGGCCCTGGAGCAGTGATCCGGGCGGGGACGGGCCCGTGCGCTGAACGTCGGCCGGGTTCCGCAGGGGGTGGTGAACACAGTGGTCGAGCGGAGTGGGCTCGCTCAGGAGGTCTTCGAGGAACCGGGTCCGCTGACCGCGGGCCGCGGTACGGCGAAGGGCGGGACCGACAGTGCGGTCCCGCCCTTCGCCGTGCACATGCTTCGTTACGCGGGCTTCTCCTCCAGGCGCGGGAAGAGCACCGCGCCCTTCGTCACCGTCGCGCCCGGCGCGAGCCGGCCCCAGGTGCCCGCGTCCTGCACGCGCTGGTCGGCCAGCGCGCCCAGGGACGCCTCGGCGCCCAGCGACTCCCACAGCTTCTGCGAGGTCTCCGGCATCACGGCGTTCAGCAGCACCGCGACACCGCGCAGCGACTCCGCGGCCGTGTAGAGGATCGTCGCGAGGCGGGCCCGGCCCTCGGGGGAGTCGTCCTTGGCGACCTTCCAGGGCTCCTGCTCCGTGATGTAGCCGTTGACCTGCTTCACGAAGTCGAAGATCGCCAGGATGCCGGCCTGGAAGTCCAGCGCCTCGCCGATCTTCTCGTCGGCCGTGGCGACGGCCCTGGCCAGACCCTCCTGGACCGCCTTCTCCGCGTCACCGGCGGCGGTGGCCTCCGGGAGCGCCCCGCCGAAGTACTTGCCGACCATGGCCGCGACGCGCGAGGCGAGGTTGCCGTAGTCGTTGGCGAGCTCGGAGGTGTAGCGGGCGGAGAAGTCCTCCCAGGAGAACGAGCCGTCGCTGCCGAACGCGATCGCCCGCAGGAAGTACCAGCGGTAGGCGTCCACGCCGAAGTGCGAGGTCAGGTCCTGCGGCTTGATGCCCGTCAGGTTCGACTTCGACATCTTCTCGCCGCCGACCATCAGCCAGCCGTTGGCCGCGACCTTTCCGGGCAGCGGCAGCCCCTGCGCCATCAGCATCGCGGGCCAGATCACCGCGTGGAAGCGCAGGATGTCCTTGCCGACCAGGTGGACGTCGGCGGGGAACGTCCCGTCGAACTTCTCCTGGTTGGCGCCGTAGCCGACCGCCGTGGCGTAGTTCAGCAGGGCGTCGACCCACACGTAGATGACGTGCTTGTCGTCCCACGGCACCGGGACGCCCCAGTCGAAGGTCGAGCGGGAGATGGAGAGGTCCTGGAGGCCCTGCTTGACGAAGTTCACGACCTCGTTGCGGGCGGACTCGGGCTGGATGAAGTCCGGGTTGTTCGCGTAGAACTCCATCAGCTTCGGGCCGTAGGCGCTCAGCTTGAAGAAGTAGTTCTCCTCCTTGAGGATCTCCACCGGCTTCTTGTGCACCGAGCACAGCTTGACGCCGTTCTCGTCCTCGATGAGGTCGCCGGGGAGCTTGTACTCCTCGCAGCCCACGCAGTACGGGCCCTCGTAGCCGCCCTTGTAGATCTCACCCTTGTCGTACAGGTCCTGGACGAACTCCTGCACCCGGTCGGTGTGGCGCTTCTCCGTCGTACGGATGAAGTCGTCGTTCGCGATGTTCAGGTGCTCCCAGAGGGGCTTCCACGCCTCCTCCACGAGCTTGTCGCACCACTCCTGCGGGGTGACGTCGTTCGCCTCGGCAGTGCGCATGATCTTCTGACCGTGCTCGTCCGTGCCGGTGAGGTACCACACCTTCTCGCCGCGCTGGCGGTGCCAGCGGGTGAGCACGTCGCCTGCGACGGTCGTGTAGGCGTGGCCCAGGTGAGGAGCGTCGTTGACGTAGTAGATGGGGGTCGATACGTAGAAACTCTTCACGCCGTCGCCCCCTTGCTTCTCGGATCCAGTGGCCGCCATGGTCGAAATCCTAACGGCCCGCGGCAGATCGGCTCACACCGATTACGGCCGGTCACCCCCGGACCGGGGGAGGAAGGGGTCCTCCGTGTGGACCGAGTAGACGGGATCATCCATCTCCCCGGCCGGGACAGGGTCGAGTGGGAGGGCGGTGCCGCCGGCATGACCGGAACGGCAGTTCCTGAAGGGGCCGGTCACCGGGTGCAGCAGTATGGCCAGGTGCGGGTCCACGTGGTGCAGCCACCAGTGCGACATGCCGAGCGTCGAGTCGTGCCGGAGATACTCGAAGGTGCGCCAGAGCACATTGAGTCTGACGATGGCTTCCGGATGCCTCCACCAGGACGGACACCAGGTGCCCACCGCGGTGACGTCGCGGTCCCGGAGGATCTCCGCGAGGTATTCGGTGACGAACGCCTCCAGGGTCGGGAAGACCAGAGCGCCCTGCTGTTCCTGACGGGTGACGTCGTCGGCGTCGTAGGAGTCGTAGGGGTTCTCGGTGGTCATCGTCGCTCGCTCCTCGTCGGTTCTTCGGCGGTCGGTTTTCGTCGGCCGCTGCTCGGTGGCCGTTCCCCGGGGCCGTCCCGCTGGGCATGGCGGTGCCGGACGGCGTCGGACTCGGCGACGCGGCCCAGCCGCAGCAGGAGTCCGGCGACCACGGTGCTCGCCTCCCGCCGCGACGCGGCGTAGCCGGCCGGGTCGCTGCGGGCCAGGCGCCCGTACAGCGCGAGCGACTCGCGGGCCGGCGCGAGGGCGGCGGCCTTGGTGTGCCAGCCGCCCCGCAGGCTGCCGAGCTCCAGGATCCGGGCCTGTTCCAGGAGGTGCCAGGCCAGATCGCCGGGCTCGCAGGCACCTTCCGCGAGGGTGGCCCGGCTGAGGGCGACCGCGCGGCAGGAGTGGGCCCGCGCCTCGGCGTGCGCTCCCGCCCGCGAGTACGCCGAGGCGAGGCCGGCGTGGTCGGTGGCACGGCGGATGGCCGGGCGGGCGTCGGCCCGCGCGGCCGTTTCCAGCAGCCGCAGACCGGTGCGCACCGCTGCCCGGTGGCGGCCCGCGCCACCCTGGGCGTTGCGGAGACGGGCGAGCGCGAGAAGGAGCGCGACGCGCGTCGCCTCGTCGCCCCGGTCGCGGAGGATTCCGTCGTACAGCGCGACGGCCTCTTCGAGAAGAGGGATCACCTGACGGGCGTCAGGCGGATCGGCACCGAGGTTGCTCAGGCACCAGGCGAGCAGCTCTGCCCAGGTGCCGGGGTCCGTCCGGTACATGGGGCGCATCAGGACCAGTGCCTCCCGCAGCAGGATGCGCTGGGCCACATCCTGTCCGGCCTGCTCATAGTGGTAGGAGAGCTGGATCAGGCCGTTGCACAGCTCACCCTCGTACGTCGCAGGGTCGGCGGCCGTCAGCTCGCGGCGGATGGTCACGGACTCCTGGAGCGCTCGAACGGCGGCGGAGGGCTGACCGAGCATGCCTCGGCATTTGCCCAGCTCGTAGAGCGTGTCGGCGAGTAGCGCGTCGTCCGTCACCTCCTGCGGGTGGACACGCCGGTAGGCATCCAGGGCGTGCTGGAACTTCTCGGCCGCCTCCTGCAAACGCTCCTCCTCGACGAGCGCGACCGCCTGGCTGTGCCGTGAATGGCCGAGCGCCCGATTGTTCCGCTGGTCCGGGGCGGCGCGTGCAAGCTGCGCCCGGATGCTCTCCGCCTCCTCCAGCGCGCGCAGCCCCGCCCCGTGTTCGCCCAGGCTGCGGCGGCTGATGCCGAGGTTGTGCAGGGAACGGGCGAGGCCGTAGTGGTGTGCGTCGGGCAGGTCGTCGGCGAGGGACCGCTGGTACGCGATCGCCTCGTTCAGCAAGGTCACGGACTCGGTCGCCCTGCCATCGTCGTATGCGACCGCGAGCGAGTTGAGAGCCGAGGCCAGTGCCGGGGTGTGGGCGTCGGGAGCGGTCGCAGCCAGCGTGCGGGTCAGTGAGACCGCCTTTTCGGCGGCGCGGACCGATTCCTGGTACCGGCCCTCGTGCCAGTAGCCGACACCGAGACCGGACAGGCTGAGTGCGAGCAGGTCACGGTGGAGGCCGGGCTGCTCCCGCTCCAGCCAGTTGCTGAGTTCGTTGGCCTTTCCGGCGGCCAGGTTGGATTCCTGACGGTCGTGGTCCCTGAGGATCCAGGCCGCGGTGTGCAGAGCGCGCACCAGGTCGGGCCGGTGCAGCAACGGGTCGTCGTGGTCCAGTCGCTCGTGCAGACGCAGGGCCCGTTTCACGTAGTCCGCGGCTGGTTGGTGGCGCTCCAGTTCCTTCAGACAGCGGGCGTACAGGGAGTACGTACGTGCGAGATCCGCGTCGTGCGTTCCCGGCTCGTCCTCCGCCAGAACTCGACGCAGGGCCATGGCGTCCGTCGCGGCGTCGATTGCCGCGTGGCGACGGCCCAGCGCCGCGTACCGGTGCGCCAGGTTGTGATGGGCGCGTGCGAGCACGACGTCGGGGGTGCCCGGGAGGCTGAGGCACGCGGTGTTCAGCGCCTCGGCGACGCGCGCGGAGAAACGCGTCAGCACATGGGAGTGCTCGGGGAGCGCGTCGGAGCACGCCTGGAGCACGCGCACGCCGACGGGTACCTCGTCCAGGACGTGGTTCAACCGGTCCAGGACATCGGTGGCCCGCTCGCTCCGCCGCGCGTTGGCATGACCGACGACGGCGCGGGTGAGGACATCGAGCAGGTGGATCCGCTGGCTGTCCGAGCCGCCCTGGAACAGCGGGAGCAGCAGGTCGTCCGGGGCGTCGAGCACTTCGGTGGACGCGTGGAACTCGGCCACCCGGTCCGGGTGCAGCTGCCCCCAGTAGCGGTCGGGCGGAGCCGGGTAGAGCTCGCGCAGCCAGCCGGCCAGCGGCGCGTGGAGATCAGGGGGGACGCCTGGTACCCGGGCGACGGTCGCCACCGCCTCCGCACGGTCCGCCGCGCCGCACAGGACGGCCGCAGCCACGACGGACTTCAGCAGGGGCAGCTGGTGCGTACCCAGGCCGAGCAGGGCGACCGCGGACTCCTCCCAGTACCGCACCTCGTGCTGCAGCACGAGGTGCGGGGCGCCCCCCACGGCGTCCACGGGCCTCGGACCGCTCTGGAGCAGCGCCTCCAGAGCGTTCATCTGCACGGTCAGGGCGGCCTCGGGCCGGTGCTGGTCCGGTGTGCGCGCGGCCGTGCCCGGCCGGGACGGTACGGGGACGCGCCGGGCCACCTCGTCCCATCGCACATGGTTGTGGCCCCGGACCCTGCCCAGGGCGCGGGCGAGATCGTTCACCGCCGCCCCGAATGCTCTCGTGTGCCCCTCCGTCGTGGTGTCGAGGGGCAGCAGGTGGGTGAGCGGAGCGACGTGGAGGAGGTCATGGACATGAGCGTCGGCGCCTCGGCTCGCAGATTTCCAGGTGCCCGCGGACCGGGCGAGCAGGAGGACCCGGAACCGGTGGCCGCGTTCTCGCAGGGCCCGCTTGACGAAATCCTGCACCCGGCCCGGCTGGGTCTCCGCGTAGTCGATGACGACCAGGGCGTGCCGGCAGAGATCGTTGAGCGGGCGGAGGTCCGTGGTGGCCGCGCGGGCGTTGTCGGCCAGCTCCCTTCGCAGGTGGCCGGCCACCCAGCCCCGGGCCCGCAGCTCGGCGGCCAGCTGCCGGGCGAGCCGGGTCTTGCCCTGTCCGCCGGGGCCGACGAGGACCCGGACGGGGGTGCTGTCGCGGCCCTCGCACCAGGCGAGCAGTTCCGCCAGGGTCTCCTCCCTGCCCCGGAAGGCGACTGCCTCGGCGTCCGCGCGCAGCAGCATCAGCGGCGAGCGGACATCGAGCCGGGGCGCGGCCGGTTCCAGCATCCGGGCCAGCTCGACGGGCTCCGCGTCGGGCCGTACGCCGCTGTGCTCGGCGATGATGCGCCGGAATCCGGGATCGGCGAGCAGATCCTCGCTCCGGGTCGCGGTCAGCCGTACTCCGGTACGGGAAAGCCGGTCCGCGCTCACGACGCCGAGCAGGAGCGGATCGGCCTCGTGTCCCTTGGGCTCGTCGAAGACTGCCGCGCCGGACATTCCGCTGTAGGGCGAGTCGCCCGAGTCGAGTGGCCCGAACGGCCCGGTGCTGCTGCTCAGCTCATACCGCGCGGCCGGTGCGCCGGTCAGCGGGTTGACGCGGGTGGAGAGCTGTTCCAGGTGCCGGCCGCCGGACCGGGGGGCCTGCATCCGGGGGAATCCGCAGCAGACGACGGGCTGACCCGACCGAGTGGTGACCAGACGGCCCCACCTCTGGGGGTGTTGATCGGAGCAGGAGGCGGGAGGCCGCCATCGCGGATCGGTGACTTCCAGCAGCGCGGCGTCCACCGGGCCGTCGAGCCGACGCCACAGGACCCGGACCCGGCTTCTCCGCCGCTCCGCCGGGCCGGACACGGTCCCCAGGCCCGCGGCCGTGTTCCCCTTCCCGAAGAGATGGGCCGCGGTGAGCACCAGGCGGGGCGCGATCACGTAGCCCGAGCCGGTGCACGTACGCCCGTTGTCGTGACGCACTCCGACCTGGACCACCCGGTCCGCGTCCATGGCCGCCCCCCGTCCCGCCGCTACTCCCAGTCGCCGATCTGCACGTCCCCGCCGCCCGCCCGCTCCGGTTTCAGCGTCAGGCTCACCCGCTGCGCCGACCTCCGGCCGCTCTCCTGGCGGGCCTTCGCGTCGGCGATCCCGAACCTGAGACCGCCACCGCCCTCCCGGGTCCGCATCAGCTCCAGCTCGAAGTCGACGGTGATCTGCTCCACACCGAAGCGGATCTCGGAGCCTTGGGCCCTGCGCTGCGACTCGGCCACCTGGGAGCGCAGCAGATCGAGGGCGTCCGCCAGGTCGAGCCAGTCGTCGCCGTCTGTGGAACCGGTCACCGTAAGCCCCCGTTCGCAACTGGGTTCAACACCTTAAGTACGTAACGCGGTTGGGAACAGAGTTGGTTCCGGGAGCCCGGTTCCCGGCTGCGCGGAGACCTTTGCGAAACATCCCTTCCCGTAGCAAAGACGCATCCTGGGAGGGAGTGGACACGCGTGTACGAGGCAGGGGACATCACGATGCGGGTACTGGTCGCCGAGGACGAGGAGATCCTGGCGGAGCTGGTCGCCACCGGGCTGCGGCGGGCCGGGTTCGCCGTCGACACGGTGTACAGCGGTGACGCCGCCCTCGCCTACCTGGGGCTGCACGACTACGACGTCGTCGTCCTGGACCGCGACCTGCCGCGGGTGCACGGCGACGACGTGGCGCGCGGCCTCGTCGCCTCCGGCTCGCGGACCAGGATCCTGATGCTCACCGCCGCCGGTTCCATGGAGGACCGGGTCGCCGGGCTCGACCTCGGCGCCGACGACTACCTGGGCAAGCCGTTCGAGTTCCCCGAGCTGGTGTCGCGGGTACGGGCGCTGCGGCGGCGCAGCGCCCGCCCCGTACCGCCGCAGCTGGAACGGCACGGCATCCGGCTCGACACCGTACGGCGCACCGCCTCGCGGGAGGGGCGGGAGCTGGACCTCTCGCCGAAGGAGTTCTCGGTGCTCCAGCTGCTGCTGGAGGCGGACGGCGGGGCCGTCAGCGCGGAGGAGCTGCTGGAGCGGGCCTGGGACGCCAACGCCGACCCCTTCACCGGCGCGGTCCGCGTCTGCATGAGCAAGCTGCGCGGGAAGCTCGGGGAGCCGGCGCTGATCCGTACGGTGCAGGGCGTGGGGTACGCGCTGTGAGGCGGCCGGCCGGTGTGCCGCACTCCAGGATCCGGACCCGGATCGCGCTCGTGTACGGCGGGGTGTTCCTGGTCCTCGGCACGGCGCTGCTCGCCACCGTCAACCTCGCCTCCCGCGCCGGTACGGACTCCCAGGCGCGCGACATCGCCCGCACGGCGGCCGTCATCCAGCCCGGATACGCGGTGAACGGTCCCCTGATCACCCGGCGGAGTCTCGGGCCGCCCACCGTCTACGACCTCACCGACAACGTCAGCGACGCGGCCGGCCATCAGCTGCTGATGTGGTCCGTGGCCGCGCTGCTCGTCATGACCGCCTGCGCCGTCGGCGTCGGCTGGTGGACCGCTGGGCGGGTGCTGCGTCCGGTCCACGCCATGACCGCGAAGGCGCGCCGGCTCTCCGAGCACAATCTGCACGAGAGGATCGCGTCCAGCGGCCCCGACGACGAGCTGAAGGAGCTCGGCGACACGCTCGACGCGCTGCTGGCCCGGCTGGAGAAGGCGTTCGACAGCCAGCGGCGGTTCATCGCCAACGCCTCCCATGAGCTGCGGACCCCGCTCGCCACCCAGCGGGCCGCCATCCAGATCGGCCTGGACGACCCGACCCCGGAGGATCTCGTACGGACCAGGCAGACGCTCCTGGACAACAACCGGCGCAGCGAGCGGCTCATAGAGGGGCTGCTGGTCCTGGCGCGCAGTGAGCGCGGGCTCGCCGAGGGCGAGCGGGAGACGGTGGATCTCGCGCAGGTGGTGGCGGAGGAGACGGCCCGGCACCCGGGCGTGCGGGCCGGCACCCACTTCTGCACGGTGCGGGGGAACCGGATGCTGCTCGCGCAGCTGGTGGCGAACCTGCTGGCCAACGCCGTCACGTACAACGTGCCGGACGGGACGGTGGACGTGTCACTGGTGACGGCCGACGGGGCCGACGGCGGTGCGCTGCTGGAGGTCCGCAACACCGGACCGGTGGTGGACGCGGCGGACATCCCCGGACTGTTCGAGCCGTTCCGGCGAGGCGAGGGCAGGGACCGGATGGGGCGCGGGTCGGGCCTCGGCCTGTCGATCGTGCGCTCCATAGCGGTGGCGCACGGCGGTACGGTCACGGCGGTGCCGGGGCCCGGGGGCGGGCTCGCCGTGACCGTACGGCTGCCGGTGGATCAGTCGGCGGTCACCGTCTCGCGGGCCGCGATCCAGGCGGGGAGCGCGGCGAGGACCTCGCGGTAGAACGTGGTGTCCGCCACCTCGCGGGGTGCGGGGCCCGCGTGGAAGAACCCGGCGTTAGGGGCGTCCAGCTTGCGCAGGAAGTCGAAGCCCTTGGCGTCCTGCTCGCCGAACGCGACGAACTGGAAGAACAGCGGCAGCCGCGCCGCGTCGGCCAGTGCCTGCTTGGCGGCCTGCTTGGCGTCCGGCGGGCCGTCCGTCTGGAAGATCACCAGGGCGGGGCCGGTCGCCCCCGACTTCTCGTAGTGCGCGACGACCTCTTCGACGGCGCGCTGGTAGTTCGTGCGGCCGAGGCGGCCGAGGCCCGCGTTCAGCTCGTCGATCCGGCCCTCGTGGTCGGCGAGACCGACTGTGCCGGTGCCGTCGATGTCCGTCGAGAAGAAGACCACGGGGACGGTCGCGCTCTCGTCCAGGTGCGCGGCGAGCGCGACGGTGCGGTCGCCCAGGTGCTGGGCGCTGCCGTCCTTGTAGAACGGCCGCATGGAGCCGGAGCGGTCGAGGACCAGGTAGACGGTGGCGCGCAGCCCGGTCAGCCCGTGCGCCTTCAGCCCGGCCTGGGCTGCCTTGTACGAGTCGACGAGCCCGGGGGCCCGCGACTTGACCTTGGCCAGGGCGAGCGCGGGCTTGGGGGCGGCCGCGGGCGCGGGCTCGGCCTGCGCCTCGGTGGCGGGGGTGGGCTCGGTGGTGGGCTCGGCCTGCGCCTCGGGCTCGGCGGCGGTGGGCTCCGGCGCGGGCGCTGTCTCGGGCTCGGCGGGGGCCGTCTCGGCTACGGGTGCGGGTGCGGGGGCCTCGGGCTTGACCTCGGGCTCGGGTTCGACGGCAGCCTCGGCCTCGGGCTCGGGCTTGATCTCGGGCTCGGGTTCGACGGCAGCCTCGGCCTCGACGGGGGCTTCGGAGGCCTCAGCGGTCTCAGCGGTCTCAGCGACCTCAGCAGCCTCCGGCTCCGCAGCCTCGACAACCTTCACGGTCTCGACGACCTCAGCAGCCTCCGGCTCCGCAGCCTCGACAACCTTCACGGTCTCGACGACCTCAGCAGCCTCCGGCTCCGCAGCCTCGACAACCTTCACGGTCTCGACGACCTCAGCAGCCTCCGGCTCCGCAGCCTCGACAACCTTCACGGTCTCGACGACCTCAGCAGCCTCCGGCTCCGCAGCCTCGACAACCTTCACGGTCTCGACGACCTCAGCAGCCTCCGGCTCCGCAGCCTCGACGACCTCCACGGTCTCGACGACCTCCGCAGCCTTCGGCTCCGTCGACTCCGGCTTCGGGGCCGAACCCTGAGCCGGGACCGTGGGGGCGTGCGCCTTGTCGAAGGCGGCGGCCACCAGGTCCGAGGCCAGGCCGCTGCCGTCGCCGGCGGACCGGGGAGAGGCGGGCGCCGGAATCGAAGCCTTGGTGGCCGGGGCGGTTTCGAGCACCGTGGCCGGCTCGTCCACCGCGGCGGACGCGGTCGCCGTGGTCGTGGCCGGCTCCGAATCCGTGGGCGCGGTGCGTTCGGTCTGGGGCGGGACCGTGGCCGTCGGCGCGTCCTGCTCCGCGCGGTCACGGCCGAACACCTTGCGCAGCAAGCTCCGAATGCCCATGGGCGAGGCCTTTCGCGTGAGTTGGGTGCGAGAAATGTCCGACCTGTGGGAATTGATCCCTGGCCAGGGCGGATACGTAAGGTTAGCGGCCGGATCCGGCCCTTCGGTGGTGCGGCCCGCCCGTGTGGGAACTGAGCTGCAACCGAGCCCCGAACGAGTCCTTTGCCCATGTCGTGCGGGCCTGATGTGCGTCGTCCAAATGTGCGCACCCCGGTCCCGAGTTGCCTCGTTAACGTGAACGGACGGTGTGTCTGACGCGAAGTCAGGCACGCCGTTGTCCGTTGTTCGGCCACGTTGTCAAGATGGGTTTACGCATGGGAAAACCAATCCGTAGAACACGCTTTGCCATCTGTGCGGTTGCGGCGGGTGCGATGCTTTCCGGCCTTGTCCCCGCAGTCGGTGCCGCCGCCGCTCCGGCCGCCGCCCCGCCGTCCTCGGTGCGGGCCGCCGCCGACCCCGCAGCGGGCAACGAGGGAATGCCGGACGACGGGTTCGACCACGAATCCGAGGGTGAGCAGGACGACTTCACCGGAACCGGAACCGGTGCCGCAGCGGCTTCGGCCACCCCGCGCGCCTCCGCTCCGGCCGCCGCCGCCCCCGTCCCCGGCCGGCCCGCCGACTTCAAGCTGGCGAAGGGCGCCGATATTTCCGGTCTCGTCACGAAACTGGACGCCGCGCTGCCCAAGCAGGGCCTCACCGAGCTGATGGAGCAGGCCAACCGGCCCTCCGACTGGGAGGGCGCCTGCGGAACCACCGGAATCTACGGTTCCGATCTGGCGGTCAACCACCGTGTCTGCTGGCAGAGTGACGACGCCACCTCCTCGGAGTGGGTGCCGCAGGCCATCACCGGTGTCTCGGACGCGCAGGAGGACGAGGACTGGGGCACGTCCAACGCCGAGCCGATCGCCGTGGCCGGTTACGACGCGGAGAACCCGGGCCGCAGCAACTACGCCAAGGACCGCGACAACTGCGTCCAGGACTCCGCGTCGGACGCCTGCAACGAAAAGGGCATCCGGGTCAGCTTCTTCAACCAGGCGACCAAGATGTACCGCCATGTGCTGCTGGTCTGGCCGTACCTGAACTCCAAGGACCACATCTCCTTCGACGCGCTCCACGCCAGCGAGGGCAAGTGCACCACCGAGGTGACGTCCTCCTGTGCCGCGCAGAACGGCATCCACGCCGGTGGGATGGTCTGGTACGGCAACTACCTGTACGTAGCCGACACCGCCAACGGCATGCGGGTCTTCGACCTGCGCAAGATCATGGACCTCAACCCGGACAACAAGGCCGACGCCGACGACCCGACGCCGGACGGGCTGGTCAGCAATGTCGTGGACAAGAAGCGGATCGGCCGGCAGAGCAACGTCTGGTACGGCTACGGCTACCGCTACGTCATGCCGCAGATCGCCACGCTGGAGTTCACCACGGCGAAGAACGGCGGGACCACCAGCGGTAACCAGTGCTACGCCACCGGCCGCCCGAAGGCCTCGTACATCTCGCTGGACCGCACCGACACCGACCACATGGTCCTCGGCGAGTACTGCAACACCAACAACGGCGGCACGAGCCCCGGCCGCGTCGGCACGTACCCGATGACCGAGCTGACCGCCGCCGTCGAGGGCGCCACCGGCACGGCCGCCTCCGCCGACCTGGCCTACGGTCTGCCGACCGGCGCCACGTTCAACAGCGAGGCGCTTTGGCACAAGATCCAGGGGGTCACCCGGTACGAGGGCAAGTGGTACTTCCACCGCAGCAACGGCTACGACAACGGCCGGCTGCTCCAGGCCACGCCGGGCACGGTCGGCGGAACGTCCCAGCTCGTCGGCAACGCGAAGACGCTGGAATCGGCGTTCGGGCCCGAGGACCTCTACCTCGCGCACGGGCGCGGCGACGGCTTCGCGCCGCAGCTGTGGTCGCTGAGCGAGCACGCGCCGAGCAGGTGCGGGGCGTGCAAGCGCGAGGTGTACAGCTACAACATGTCCGAAGTGATCAGCGACTTCGGCTGATGCCCATGACCTGACCCCGAAGCCCATGACGGCTCATGGGACAGCCCTTAGAGTCGGACACATGGTTTCCGGTGAGGCGCCGCAGGCGGAGGGCAGCGTTCGGGTCGACGTCTGGATCTGGTCGGTCCGGCTGACGAAGACCCGTTCGCAGGCCGCTGCCGCCTGCCGCGCGGGTCATGTGAAGGTCGCCGGCGAGCGCGCCAAGCCCGCCCAGGCGCTGCGCGTCGGCGACGAGGTACGGCTCCGGCACGCCGGACGCGACCGGATCGTGGTCGTGTCGAAGATCGTCAAGAAGCGGGTCGGACCTCCGGTGGCGGCGGAGTGCTTCATCGACAACAGCCCGCCCCCGCCGCCGCGCGAGGCGGCGATCCAGGTTCCGGTACGGGACCGGGGCACGGGCCGGCCGACGAAGCGGGACCGGCGCGACATGGAACGGCTCCGGGGGCCCGGCCCCACCGGCTGACCGCCCCACCCGCTGACCGGCCCCGGGCCGGTCCTACGGCTGGGGCGATGCGATCGCGCGGGCCGCCGCCACCTCCTGGCGCAGCGGAGCCAGTACGCCCTCCTCGTCGCCCGGAAGCTCGGTGCGCACCTCCACCAGGACCTCGCTGGCCCGTATCCCCTCGGCCAGCTCCCGCAGCTGCCGCCGGACCTCCGCGACCTCGGCCGGCGGCGGCTCGGGTGCTCCGTGGTTGACCCGGACCCGGGCCGCCGTCGTCGCGTCCACGATGCGTTCGACCGCGACGACCAGCGGCCACCACGCCGCGGCCCGGGTGCCGACCGGGGGCGGTTCCGTCAGGGCGCGCTGGAATTCGGAACGTACGACCGACAGGTCGCGGTAGATCCGGCGCCGGGCCCGCACCCGCTCCGCCCGGTCGCCGGAGCCGCCGGGATCGAAGGCGCACGCCACGTAGTCGGCGGTGTCCGCCACCGCGTCCGCGAGCCGGTGGCCGATCCGTACGTGCCAGCTCTCCGGCCACAGCAGATAGCCCGCCACCAGCACGATGGCGCAGCCGATCAGGCTGTCCAGGAAGCGCGGCCAGACCAGGTGGAAGCCCTGGTGGTTCAGCAGGTCGGACAGGAGCAGGATGACCGGGGTGATGGCCGCGGTCTGGAAGGCGTAGCCCTTCGCGGTGAGCGCCGGGATCAGCGCGGCGAGCACCACCATCACCGGCACGTCCCACCAGCCGATCGGCACCGCGGCGAGCACCGGTGCGGCGATCACGAGCCCGGCGGCCGTGCCCACCGAACGCAGCACGGCCCGTGAGAACACCGAGCCGAAGTCCGGCTTGAGGACGAACGTGACGGTCAGCGCCACCCAGTAGGAGCGCGGCACCGGGATCAGCGAGGTCAGCGCCTGGGCCAGGCCGATGCAGAGGGCGAGGCGCAGCCCGTACCGCCAGGAGGCCCCGGAGAGCAGCACGTCGCGGGTGGCCCGGCGGATCCGTACCCCGAGCACGGCGGGGCGGCCGAGCCGGTCGTCGACGTTGTACGGGTCGGGGTCGGCCTTGTGCACCACGACCGCCGCGTGCCGCAGGGCGCTGTCCACCGCCCGGGTGGCGGGTGAGTCAGGTGCGGGCAGGGTGAGTTCGGGGCGGCCGGTGCGGCTCTCCTCGACGGCGACGGCCAGTTCGCGTACCGCCGCCGGGATCTCGTCCGGGAGGGTGAGCCGGCGCACATGGACGGCGGGGGCCGCCTCGACGAGCGGGATGACCACGTTGAGCTGGGCGAGCAGCCGCACCATGGCGTTGCTGCGGCCGTGGTAGCGGGCCCGGCGGGCCAGGATCAGGTCGTAGGACGTGTTGAGGGACTGGGTGACGGCCTGGCGCCGCTCCTCGTACGCGTCGGTGCCCGCGGCGGCGAGCAGGTCGGCGGCCGCGAGATAGGTGCCCGCGACCGCGACCCGCTCCGGAAGCTTCCGCCGCAGCGGCCAGGCCAGCAGGGTCAGGGTGAGCACGAACAGGCCGCCGACCGTGAGCAGCAGCGGCGCCACCCACCAGGGCTGGGGCATCGGGAGCCCGGCGCCGACCACCGCGTTGAGCAGGAGCAGCAGCCCGGATACCGAGGCGACCGCGCCGATCGTCGACATCATCCCGGAGACCAGGCCGACCAGCGTCAGCGCGGCGACGGCCCCCCAGCCCGTTCCGTACACCAGCGTGCCGAGCATGATGCCGAGCGCGCCGAAGAGCTGTGGCACGGCGATGTTGAGTATCCGCATCCGGTACGCGTCGGCGGTGTCGCCGATGACGCCGGAGAGCGCGCCCATGGAGACGAGCGCGCCGTACGCCGGGCGGTCCAGCGCGAAGCCGACGGCGAGCGGCGTCGCCAGGGCGACGGAGGCGCGGGCGACCGCCGCCCAGGCGATGGGCGTGGACGGCTGCGGGCGCAGTCCGCTCAGCAGCCAGGGGGGTGGCGCCGTCCGCCGCCGTCCGGATCCGGCCTCCGTGTCGGTCAAGGCGTCCCCCTGGGTCGTGCGTTCAGCTCCGGTAGCCCTCGACCTCGTCGGCGGGCCGGACCTGTGCCGCGGACGGATCCTCGCCGAATTCTCTCAGCGCCCGGCGCTGTCGCATCAGGTCCCAGCACTGGTCGAGGCGTACCTCAACGGTACGCAGCCGTGACTTCTCCTCCTCGCTGAGGCCCATTTCCCGGGTGGAGCGGTCGCGCAGGCTCCGTTCCTCGGAGATGAGTCCGCCGATCTCGTCGATGATGTCGTGTTCCCGGTCGTCCATGACGTCTCCTTCGTGGCGGGCAGCGGGCAGCGGGCAGCGGGCAGCGGGCAGCGGGCGGGGGCTCAGAGCACGATGACGGTCTTGCCGCGTGCGCCGCCCGTCCGGTTCCGGTCCAGGGCCTGCGGGGCCTTCTCCAGCGGGAGTTCGATGTCGACGGGCACCCGCAGTACGCCTTCGGCGGCGCCCGCGGCCAGGACGTCGAGCAGGACCGGGGTGGGTTCGAGCCGGAAGTCGATACCGGTCACGCCCGGGGGCAGGCCGGCCCCGGCGGCGACGCCCCGCGTGGTGAGGGCGATGCCGCCGCCGCGCACCGGGGCGGCGTGTCCGGCGAAGGACTCCGGGGTGGTGGAGACCAGGTCGACCAGTGCGTCGACGCCGTCCGGGCAGCTCTCCCGTACCGCCGCTTCCAGCGGCCGGTCGGTGATGTCGATCGTGACGGTGGCGCCCAGCTCCGTCATCCGCGTGCGTTCGTCGCCGCGCACGGCGGCGATCACGCGTACGTCGCGGGCGGAGGCGAGCTGGGTCAGATAGCTGCCGACGCCGCCCGCCGCACCGATGACCAACAGGCTCTCGTGGCCGCGGAACGCCGCGATCTCCAGGATCTGGGCGGCCGCCATCCCGGCGGAGGGAAGCGCGGCCGCGGCCCGCAGGGGGAGGCCGGGCGGCACGACGGTGATGGCGGAGTCCTGCGGCACGGACACGTAGTCGCAGTACGTGCCGCCGCCGGCCGCGTTCGGCCGGGACACCCGGCCGAAGACCGGGTCGCCGACCCGGAACCGGTTCTCGCCGCTGCCGATCATGTCGACCCGGCCCGCGAAGTCCACCCCGACGACCATCGGGAACACGCGCGGTGCCGGTCCGTCGTCCGGGGCGCCCTGTGCGGTCTGCCAGTCGGACGGATTGAGCGCGGCGTACTCGATCCTGACCCGTACCTCCCCGGCCTCGGGTTCGGGCTTGGCCATCTCCACCAGTGCTGGGTCGGCCCGGAACGCGCCGACGGCTATGGCTCGCATGCGGAAGACCTCCCAGTCGCCCCCGATCCGGCAGTCATGGGAACCACTCTTCCCCGGCCCGCCCGCCGCCGCACGTCGAGCGGGAGAGGCCCCGCACAAGCCCCCGCGGGTCGGGTCATCCCGTGCCCGGACCCGGCCGTCCCGCCCCTCCCCGGCCCACCCGCAGCCGTACCAGCCCCGTGCACAGGGCCACCGCCAGCCCCACGGCGAACACGGTCCACACCGTCGTGCGCAGCGAGCCCGTCAGCGCGTCGTACACCGCCGCCGCCCCCGCCGTCTCGCTGTCCGGCACCTCGGACAGCACCCGGTCGCGGGTGTACGCGAGCACCGCGCGCAGCACCAGCGCCCCGAGCGCGAAGCCGAGCCCGGCCACGGCGGTGGCCGACAGTGCGGCGGGCAACGAGCGCCTGCGCCCCGGGCCGCCGCCGCGCAGCCAGGCCACGGCCACGGCCAGGACGGCGACCACGAGCGTGGCCACGGCCGGCCAGATGCTGCCGGTCCGCAGCAGGCGGAAGGTCTGGCGCAACTGGTCGGCGCGGTCGGCGGAGATGAGCGTGATGTCGGTGTGCTGGACCGGGATCCGGTCGGCGAACGGCACGCCGTTCTCCTGCAGATTCTGTTTGACCCGTTCGGTCACCGGGGCCAGATCGATGGTCACGGCCTCGCCGGTGTTGCCGTCCAGGGCGGCGGTGACGGCCTCGTGGGCGGTGCGGTTGGCGGCGTTCCAGGCGTCCTGGAAGGCGTCGGTGGTGGTGAACGACAGCACCGCCTGGCGCAGGAAGTCCCGCACGGTGTCCTGGAGGGGCCCGGCTTCGATCTGTTTCATCGCCCCGTCGGTGATGAGGTCGGTGACGGTGCTCTGCACATCGGGGTCGGAGGCGAGCGGGGCCACCGCGTCGACATAACGGTCCGTGTTGTCGATCTCCAGGTCCACCCAGGCGGACAGCGCGCCGACCGGCACCAGGACGGCGAGCAGCACCACCAGTACCGCCGAGAGAGCCGCCGAGATATATGTCCGCACCCTCCCAGGGAATCCCGCGCGCGGGCGGCGCGCCCCGGGCCGTACGCCATCCGAGTTGCCGGGCGGCGCGGCCGGGTGTGCCCTGGAAGGAATGGAGCCACGGAAGGAGAACCCCGCATGTCCACACACGCGGCTATGCCGACCCGCGGACGGACCCGGTCGAGGTCACACGCACGCGGGCACGGCACGAGCTCCTGGGCGATCCCCGTCACGCTGGGCGCGGCGTACGGCCTCTACGCCTCGTTCATCCTCCGCAACAACGGCGCGACCGGCTACCGGCAGTTCTGGTACGGCCTGATCACGGCGGTGGTGCTCGCCGTCCTGTGCTTCGCACTGGGCCGGATCCAGCACACCATGCTGCCCCTGGTGCGGGCGACTGCCTACGGTGCGCTGACCGCGGCGGCGATCGGCCTGCTGGTCGGGCTGACCGATTCGAGTGTGCTGCGGTCCTCCGCGCTGGGGCTGTCGGTCGGCCTCGGGATGTTCATCAGCACGTTCTACATCTACTACACGCACGAGAAGACGTGAGCCGCCCGGCGCGTCCCTGACCTCGGTCCTGCACGCGGCAGGGCGGGCCCGCACACGTTCGTGCGGGCCCGCCCTGCCCTGTCTCACGCCCGACCGGTCACGCGTCGCGTACGACCGTCACCGGGCACGGCGCGTGCTGGGTGACATGGAGGCTGACCGAGCCGAGCAGGGTCGCCTTGAAGCCGCTGTAGCCGCGCGCCCCGACGACCAGCAGGTTCGCCCCCTTGGCGCGGTCCAGCAGGGCCTGGGCCGGGTTGCCGATCACCACGATCTTGCTGACCGCCGCGGCGCCCTCGGCGCCCAGGGCCTCCTCCAGCGTCTCGTTGAGGGCCACGGTCGCCAGGGCCTGCGGGTCGAAGTCCTCCGGCATGCCGGGCATCATCGACGCCCAGCTCGTCGCGGGGTACTCCCAGCTGTTGACCGCCTCCACCGTGTCACCGGTCAGCTCCGCCTGGCGTACCGCCCAGTGCAGCGCCTTGACCGACGACTCGGAGCCGTCCACGCCCACCACGATCCTGCCCATCTCTGCCTCCAGCTCGTTTCGGCTCAGTGCGCAGAGGTGCCGTACGTACTGGAAATCCCGTACGGCACATCTTTCGTTCCAACTCTAATCAAACCGGACAGGGCTGCGGACGGCGGGTCCTCAGTCCAGGCGGAGGTCGGCGAGCTGCTGCTCGAACGGCACCACCTCGTCGTCCAGCCCGAGCGTCCGCCGCGCATTGGACGCCGCCCGGCCGCCCGTGATCATGGCCGCGAGCTCGCCGCCCGCCCGCCGGATGCGGGACGGCAGCCCGTCGGTGTACTCGTCGCCGGACGAGCCCCAGTCCTCCGACGCCGCGTACACGGACGTCGGTACGACGGTGGCCCGCAGGTAGGCGAAGAGCGGACGCATCGCGTGCTCCAGGACCAGCGAGTGACGGGCGGTGCCGCCGGTCGCCGCGATGACGACCGGCTTGCCGGTCAGCGCCGTGTTGTCGATCAGGTCGAAGAACGACTTGAACAGCCCGCTGTACGAGGCGGTGAAAACGGGCGAGACGGCGATCAGGCCGTCCGCCTCCGTCACCTCCTTGATCGCCTCGTCCAGGGCGGCCGGCGGGAAGCCGGTGACCAGGTGGTTGGCGATGTCGACGGCCAGCTCACGCAGTTCGATCACCCGGACCTCGACCGTGCGGTCCTGCTCGGTCAGCAGCCGCTCACGGGCGGCGCCGGCCAGCCGCTCGGCCAGCAGCCGGGTCGAGGACGGGCTGCTCAGCCCGGCCGACACGGCGACGATGCGCAGGGGCTCGGTGGCGAACACGCCGGACGTGGTGGACACGGTGGTCAGGCCTCCTTCGTGGCGGCAGTGGCGGTGCGGGCGGCGACGGCCGGGTGGACGGGCGCGGAGTCGGGGACCCCGGCCGGGCGCAGTGCGGCGAACTCCTTGCGCAGCACCGGGACGACCTCCTCGCCGAGGATGTCGAGCTGCTCCAGGACCGTCTTCAGCGGCAGCCCCGCGTGGTCCATCAGGAACAGCTGGCGCTGGTAGTCGCCGACGGCATCCCGGAAGGACAGGGTCCGCTCGATGACCTCCTGCGGGGAGCCGACGGTCAGCGGGGTCTGCTGGGTGAAGTCCTCCATCGAGGGGCCGTGCCCGTAGACCGGTGCGTTGTCGAAGTACGGGCGGAACTCCCGTACCGCGTCCTGCGAGTTCTTCCGCATGAACACCTGGCCGCCGAGGCCGACGATGGCCTGCTCGGCGGTGCCGTGCCCGTAGTGCGCGTACCGCTGCCGGTACAGGTTCACCATCTTCTTGGTGTGCTCGATGGGCCAGAAGATGTTGTTGTGGAAGAAGCCGTCACCGTAGTACGCGGCCTGCTCGGCGATCTCCGGCGAGCGGATCGAGCCGTGCCAGACGAACGGCGGGACGCCGTCCAGCGGGCGCGGGGTCGCGGTGAAGGACTGCAGCGGCGTACGGAACTTGCCCTCCCAGTCGACGACGTCCTCGCGCCACAGCTTGTGCAGCAGGGCGTAGTTCTCGATGGCGAGCGGGATGCCCTGCCGGATGTCCTTGCCGAACCAGGGGTAGACCGGGCCGGTGTTGCCGCGGCCCATCATCAGGTCGACGCGGCCGTCCGCGAGGTGCTGGAGCGTCGCGTAGTCCTCGGCGATCTTCACCGGGTCGTTGGTGGTGATCAGCGTCGTGGACGTGGACAGGATCAGGTTCTCGGTGCGGGCGGCGATGTAGCCGAGCGTGGTCGTCGGCGAGGACGGGACGAACGGCGGGTTGTGGTGCTCGCCGGTCGCGAAGACGTCCAGGCCGACCTCCTCGGCCTTCTGGGCGATGGCGATCGTGGCCTTGATCCGCTCGTGCTCGCTCGGCGTCCGGCCGGTCGTGGGGTCGGTGGTGACGTCCCCGACGGTGAAGATCCCGAACTGCATGGCGCCCGCCTCCAGAAACAGATTGGTTGAACCTTGAACTATCTGAACGCACCCTACAACGGAACACCCCCCTGACCTATTCCGTGGTCCCCGAGGCAGTGCCGGACCGGTGCGTACCCTGGACCGGACGCGCGGACCGGGGCACCGGCCGCGCCCGGACGAAGGCGGGACCGTGAGCGGGAACGGCGGCGAGAGCGAGCGCTGGAAGGAGCGCGGCGTGGCGCTGCGCGTCTTCGTCTACGTCTTCGCCACGCACCTCTTCGCGGGCTTCATCTGGATCCTGTTCTACGTCGGCGAGCACGCCAAGAAGTGAAGTGCGCGGGGTCGGGGTGGGGGACATGGACAGCACCACAGGGGCGCGCCTGGACGCGGTGCTCGCGGCGGACGACGTCTGGAGCGCTCTGTCCGCCCTGGCCGGGCACCGCCCACTTCCAGCTGCGCGACCGCATCCCCGGCGAGACCCCGACGTACGGCGCACTGCTCCCGTCCCAGCCGCTGGAAGCCCTCGACGCGGACACGGCGACCCGGTACACCTCGGCCGTCACGGCAGGCCACCGCCCCGCCGCCCTGGCCCTGGCCTGGGTCGAGGACATCTACGTGCGGGCCGAGCACCCCGAACGTTTCCTGGTGGCCGCCGTCCTGGACGGCCACCACAAGCTCGCCGCCTACGCGGCGGCCGGTGTGCCCGCCAGGGGCCTCCTCCTGTCGAGGGCGGAGGACAACCGGGGCCCGGAGGCGGGCTGGAGCAAGGCGTTCGACGAGGCGCTGGGGCAGTTGCAGGACGGCAGGCGGCGGGCGGCCCGCCCCGGGACCGATGCGGGCCGGTACTGCGTCCGCCTACGCTGCGGGCCGGGTACGCGCAAGGCGTGCCGCCGTCGGTCAGGAGCCCCGCCGTGCCGTTCACCGGACAGACCCACATCCGCATCGCCCGCCCGTCCCGGGACCTGGCCGCAGCCGAACGCTTCTGGGCGGACGGCCTCGGGCTGAACGTCCTGTACCGCGCCGGAGCCGAGCGGGCACCCGGCACCCACGACCTCCTGATGGTGGGCCACCCCGATGCCCCCTGGCACCTCGAACTGGTCCACGGCGGCGACCACCCCACCGCCCCCCGCCCCACCGACGAGGACCTGCTCGTCCTCTATCTCGACGGTTCGGTGCCGGAGGAGATGGTGGACCGTCTGGAGGAGCACGGCGGCAAGCGGGTCCCGTCGCCGAACCCGTACTGGAACGAGTGGGGCGTCACCGTGGAGGACCCGGACGGGTACCGCCTCGTCCTGTGCCGGCGCGGGTGGAGCAACGCCTGACGGAGCAGCGGGGGCCGCCCGGACCTTCGTCACTTGCTCTGCGTGCCGGTCTGGGTGGGGCAGGCGGTTGCGCCGGTGGATGCCGGGCGGGCCGGCAGAGGCTGCAAGGGGGTGCAGACGGGGGTGGCGGCTCCGATGAGTTCGACCAGGCCGGTGCCGCCGGTGGGTGGGACGAGCCTGGACCAGTTATTGGCCAGCCAGACGTTGCCGGACTGGTCGAGCTGGACGGCGGTGAGGTGCTGGATGGATTCGCTGCGGTAGCCGTCGGGCGGTGACAGCACGGAGCCCGTGGAGGAGCCGGGCGGGCATGCGCCGGTGTTCACGCCGCACAGGACGGAGACGGAGGGGGCACCGAAGCCGGCGACCCACACGCGGTCGGATCCGTCGATGGCTATGGACCAGGGGGCGATGGTCGTGGGGAGTTCGTATACGCCTGTGATGGTTCCGTTCGGCCCGATCTCGGTGATCGAGTTGCTGACGAAATTGGGTACCCAGACGTTGTTCCGGGAGTCGACGGCGAGTGTGAGCGGCCAGTCCAGCGAGGCGTCCTTGATGGGGGAGAAGGAGGTCGGCCTGAAGTCGGGGCCGACCACAGTGACGCTGCCGCCCGCATGACCCTTGGGCGCGCGGGTGCCCATGAGTTCCGCCCCGTTGAAGCGGGCGTTGGAGACCCAGGCCCGGCCGTGGCCGTCGATCTGGATGGCGAACGGGTGGTCGAGGCCACCGCCGGTGATGGTGATCGCCTTCGAGGGGTCGCCGTGAGGGTAGACGATCACGCTTCCCTGGCCGCGGTTGCCTTTCAGGCCGTAGAAGTTCGCGATCCAGACATTGCCCTTCTGGTCGACGGCCGTGCCCTGCGGGTGGTTCAGGCCGCCGTCCTTGAATCCTGTACTGGGCGACAGCGGCTTTCCGGTCGCCGAGTACTTCGCCATGGCATCGCCGCCGTAGCTGGGCGCCCAGACGGATCCCTGGTGGTCGATGGCGATGCCCCAGGCGCCTGCCTTCATGCCGCCGCCGCTGATGGGGCTGTTCAGGGTGGGGTTGCCGACCGGGTCCTGCACGGTGACGTAGGGGCTCGGGTCCCGTGTCCCGGGCAGCCAGTTGTTGGTGGCCCAGACGTTGCCCCGGGCATCGATGGCGAGACGTCCGGGGGCGTAGACCTCGGGCGCGGTGTAGTGCAGGGCCAGGACCCAGGCCGTCGGTGCCGTGGTGAGTGCGGGGCCGTAGGTGTGTGCCTGCCCGGCAAGGGCATGCAGGCTGCCGGTGGCCAGTTCCGGATTGCGGGCGAGGTTGAGCACTGCTTGCGTCGTGTCCGCCGGAGTGCTGCCGCGCTGCGGTGTGGCCAGGCGCAGCATGTCGTGGCACAGCCCGGTGTCCGCTCCCGGCGCGCAGAGCGAGATGAGGTTGGCCAGGGTGTTGAGGGTGGCCCGGGTGTCGTTCTTGTTGCCGTTGTTCTGGTCGGTGACGACCTTGCCGGGCCGTCCCGAGACCGGGTCGGCGAGGTTGTAGGACGTGGCCGCGGCGTTCTCCAGGCCTGGGCTCGGCCCGGCTACGCCGTGCTGGTCGGTGAACTGGGCCAGTGCGTAGGTGGCGGCGACGGTGGTGAACTCATTGACCGTGACGGCGGATTCGGAGCGCTGCGGCACGCCGCCGCCGGAGCCGACTCCCGCGACGGAGCGCAGATGCAACGACCGGTCGCCCGTGGGCGTGGCGTCGACGTACAGCACGGAGCCCGTGGACTGGCCGGGCTGGATCCGGAAGACGCCATTGGCGTCGGTCGTGGAGTGTCCCAGTTCCCGGACGCCTTGCCGGTCTCCGGTGAAGAGGGTGACATCGGCGTGGGACAGCGGCCTTCCCGCGCTGGTGACCGTTCCGTACAACGGGGCCGGCGCGCCGGGGGGAGTGGCGGCGGGCAGTCCCGTCAGGGCCAGTGCCATGGTGGCCGATGCGGCGAGGGCGGTGCCTGAGCGATGCCGGGAGAGTCCGGTGCGGTACGTGCGGTACGTGCGGCGCGAAGACCGGGGCGTCGCTCTGCGGGGGCGGATGATGGGGGAGAACAAGATCGCGGCCCTTTCGTCATGCCGACGCGCGCCGCGGAACCCCGTCCTCGGAACGGGAGTCCGACGCGCTGACGGTCCTGCGGAGCGTTCACAGGGAGAGCCACTGCCGGCGGCGGGCACTCGGTGTGAGCGTGATCGGAGCGTCATTCGTCCCGGCGCGAGGGGTCCTGTGCGTTGCCGTTGTCCGGGGCGCGCAGCGTGAACCATCCGATCTTGTGGCCGGCCAGCCAGATCAGGCCCAGGTACAGATGAGGGCCGACCTGGCGGAGCTCGTCGCGTACGCCTCCGCACACCAGGGACGTGTGGGAGTAGTCGATGACGACGCACTCCTGGTCGTCCAGACGGCTCGGCCCGAACCCGACCATGGCGACGATGGACAGGATGTCCATCGGCGAGAGCCGATTGCTGAGGTAACCGTCCGCGCTGAAGACCTTGCCTCGCCACGCGGTCAGACGCACCAGACCGGCCAGCAGCCGCGCCCCCGCCGGACCTGCCTGCGGGAAGACGGCCAGGCCCTCCATCGGTCCTCTGGGGATCTCACCGGCCGGACTCTTGCGAAACAGCTCGTCGAGCTGCTGATCGTCGGTCTTGAGCAGTTCAGCCTCTGTAATCATCAGGATCTACCTCGGCCCGGCAGCCCCTGCGGCCGACTGGTCTGCGAGCAGCCGGTCCGCCGGGCACACTCAGCGATCGTCCGCTCGTGAAGCCCAGGCAGGGGCACCAGCGCAAGCAGCGGGGGTCGCTGACAATTTCATGACGATGACCATTCCGTGCGCGTGATCATCACTTGGTTCGTGATCCGCCGCTCTCTCCATCGTGAACCCCTTCGGCGGGGCTCACCACCGCGAGCGGCGGCAGGTGCGTACGCATGGCGCAGCCGCCGCCCGCCGTCCTTTGCCGCCTCGGTGCACCGGACCCGTTGTTCGACGAGTTCCTGTCCACCTGCTGCGCGGGGCCGTAGGCCTGACCGCACGAGCCCGACGTCGTCGAGTACCACGCCACCGAGGGCCGCTCCTGGTACCTCGCGCTCACCGCCGACGGCGTACGGGCCACCCGCCTCCCCGCACCCGACGAGGTGCCCGCCACCGGTGCCGACGCCGCCCTCCGGGCCATGGCCGGTGAGCTGGTCCTGGCTCTGTACGGCCGGATATGCGGCAAGTGCCTTGACCTCAAGCGCGCTTGAGGCAGAAGTCGTCTGTCATGAACACCGTAGAGATGCAGCGGCAGTTGCGCGCACTGACCGACCGGGCCGAGATCACCGACCTGATGGACCGGGGACCGGGCCACCGCCCGCGGCGCCCAGTTGAGCACCCACGTCCTGGCGGACGGCTCGGGCGGCCTCTTCGTCTCCGCCGGCCATGCCGACACCGAGCTGGTCCGGACGGCCGACGGCTGGCGGATCTCCACCTCGTCGCTGTGCGTGGTGTGGACCCAGGGACCTCCGCCGCGGCTGCTGGAGGACTTCGCACCGGCGCCCGCCGCCTGAGCCGCAGGATGCGGCTGGAGACGGAGCGGGGTGGGGGGCGTCAGGGCGTCGCGAACTTGGCGACGTACGCGCACCGTTGGACGTCGAGCTGCCGGTCGGCGTGCTGAGCGATCAGCCGGCGCCACGTCAACTGCTCGGCCGGATCGTCGCTGTTCGCGCGGATGGAGCACTGTTGATCGGCCGCAGCCATGTCCGTGGGTTCCACCGCCCGTGCGCCAACGTCGTGCGTCACTCTCGACTCACTTGATACGTCGGTCCGACCGCAACCCCAAAGGTGCATATCAGGCATAAAGATCATTCCGGAGAACGGTGGCGGGCGCCTTCCCCACCCGGAGCCGGAGCCCGGTGCGTGTGGCGGGCGGGGGCTGGTGCTGGTGGGTGCGTTGGCGGACCGGTGGGGGTACGGCGCACGACACGGGCCCGGAAAGGTCGTGTGGGCGGAGTTCGGGTCCGTTACCATCGGGCCATGACCTCCGTACCGTGCCGAAACTGGTGGCGCTCCTTCTAGGAGCGGCCACCTCCCCTCTGCACGGAATCAGGGCCGTTCGATATGGACGGCCCTTTTTTCTGCCCTCGTACGGGTACGGATGCCGGTGACCACGGCGGGCCGTCCTCCACGCAACCAGCATCGCGAGGAGAGAGACCCCCATGAGCATCGCCGCCGCATCGCCCGAACAGCGCACCGCCGACCTGGAGGCGCGGATCCACGAGGCGCCCGACCGGTTCCGGGTGATGACCGGGGACCGGCCCACCGGGACCCTGCACCTCGGGCACTACTTCGGCACCCTCCACAACCGCGTCCGGCTCCAGGAGCTCGGGGTGGACGTCTTCGTGATCATCGCCGACTACCAGGTGCTCACCGACCGGGACGTCGCCGACCGGCTCGGCGAGCACATGGAGGGGATGCTGCTGGACTACCTGGCCGTCGGGATCGACCCCGAACGTTCGACGATCTTCAACCACAGCGCCGTGCCCGCGCTCAACCAGCTGATGCTGCCGTTCCTGAGCCTGGTCTCCGTCGCCGAGCTGAACCGCAATCCCACCGTCAAGGACGAGATCGCGCACTCCCGGCAGTCGGCCGTCAGCGGGCTGATGTTCACCTATCCCGTGCACCAGGCCGCCGACATCCTGTTCTGCAAGGGGAACCTGGTGCCGGTCGGGCAGGACCAGCTGCCGCACCTCGAAGTCACGCGCACCGTCGCCCGGCGCTTCAACGAGCGGTACGGGGTGGTCTTCCCGGAGCCGGACGCGCTGCTCTCCGGCGCACCGCTCCTCCTCGGCACCGACAGCACCAAGATGAGCAAGAGCCGGGGGAACTCCATCGCGCTGGGCGCCGACGCGGACGAGACCGCCCGGCTGATCAAGGGCGCGAAGACTGATGCCGAGCGGTACATCACGTACGACCCCGAGAACCGGCCCGGTGTGGCCTCGCTCGTGCTGCTGGCGGCGCTCTGTCTGGACCGGGACCCGCGCACCGTGGCCGAGGAGATCGGCGGGGGCGGCGCGGCCTCGCTCAAGCGGACCGTGACCGAGGCCGTCAACAGCCGGATGGCGCCGATCCGGGCCCGGAGGGCGGAGTACGCGCGGGACATGGGGTACGTGCGGTCGGTGCTCCGGGCCGGGAACGAGCGCGCCAACGAGATCGCGACGGCGACGCTGGAGGAGGTGCGGAGGGTGATGGGCGGCGGACTCTAGGCTCTTTCGTTTGGGTCAGGCCAGGCGTCCCGGGCCGCCACGTCCAGGATCAGCGCCGCGATGTTCCAGGCGTCGTCCGCGCCGCTGTGGTGGCGGCCTTCCAGGGGGAGGCCCGCCACCTCCAGGGCCTGGGCCATGCCGGGGCGTTTGCGCAGGCCGTGGGCGGCGGTGAAGGGTAGCTTGGCGTTGGTGTGGCGGTGGCCGAAGGGGTACTGGGTCCGGGTGGCCCGGCACTGGCGGGTGAACTGGTTGCGGTCGTAGTCGCCCCAGCTCGCCCAGGGGCGTATGCCCGACTCGTGCTCGGACGCCAGCAGGCGGCAGGCCTCGGCGAAGGACACGCCCGTGTCCACCTCGGCCTGGGTGAGGCCGGTCAGTCCGGTGCAGAAGGGGCTGACCGTGGACCGGGCGGGACGGACCAGGATCCGGTGGCGGGCCAGCCGCTCACCCGCGCGCAGGTCGACCACCGTCAGGCCGACCTCGATGATCTCGCTGACCGCGCCCGGGGGCGGCTGCCCGTCCCAGCAGGTCGCCTCGATGTCGATCACGTTGAGGAGGTCGGGGTAGTCGGTGTCCATGGGGGCAGGGTAGGGAGCCGGACGCGTGCCGGGCATCCGGATTTCGGCGTCCGTCCACCTGCCCGGGGCCGTCACCGGGCCACGGGCCACCACCCGCCCGAACCGCCCCGTCACGCCCCCGGCGCCACCCGCAGTCGCCCCCGCAGCAGTTCGGCCAGGCCCCGGCGGGTCGCGGCGATGACCACGCGGTCCTCGGGGCGCAGTACGTACCCGGGGTGCAGGTCCCAGACCAGGCCGGACGGGCTGTCCGGGGAGAGCGGGGCCAGGTCCGGGCGGCGGTCGCCGGGCGGGGTGGCGTCCAGGGCGAGGACCCGCCAGGCGCCCGCCCGGAACGCCTGCTCCACCGTGCGGCCCTCCAACTGCCGGTGGCCCGCCACCTCGACCGCCGCGAACAGCATCACCTTGCGCTCGACCGGGATCGCGCCCAGGATCTGGCGGCCCATCATGGCGACCGCGAAGGCCGGGGCGGCCAGATGGGAGACGGAGCGGGAGCGGGTCACGGCCTGCGGGTGGGCGGTGCGCAGGGTGCGGTAGACGGCGGTGGCGAACTCGTCGTCGTACAGGCGCAGGGCCACCCGCAGGTCCGGCTTGACCGAGCGGGCGTAGAGGGCCGCCTCCAGGTTGGTGGTGTCGGCGCTGGTCAGGGCGAGGAGAGCGCGGGAGCGCTGGATCTTCGCCGCCTCCAGGACGCCCTCCTGCGTCACGTCGCCGAGGACCACCGGGACGTGCAGCCGGCGGGCGACCGCGATGCCGCGCGCGTCCGGGTCGTCCTCCACGCATACCACCGGTATGCCGAGTTCACGCAGCCGGACCAGGACCCGGGTGCCGATCTTGCCGAGGCCGAGCAGCACCACATGGCCGGACAGACCGCGTGGCGGGCGGCGCAGGGAGGAGGCCGTGCGGAGCGAGCCGAAGGCTTCCAGGACGCCCGCGACGAGGAGCGGGAGCAGCATCAGACCGGCCACGCCGGAGAGGAGCTGGATGACCTGTCGGGCCATCGGGTCACCGATCGCCGGGTCGCCCATCGCGAACAGGTCGAGCAGGGTGAGGTAGGTGGCGTGCAGCGGATCGTCGCCGGTGGTGAGCGTGGAGGCGACGGCGAGGGCCAGCACGGCCATGCCGACGCCCAGCGCCGACCAGCGCAGCCGACGCGAGAAGACCTGGCCGAGCGGCGCGCCCCGGCCGCTCATCCGGGTCGGCGGTCCGGCCGGGCCGGCCTGGCTGACCGCCTCCAGGACCACCGTGCCCCGGCCCGTCGCGGCGGCCACCTGCCGTTCGTCGGGCAGCAGCCGGGGGCCCTCGTCGCCGCTGCTGTCGGAGCCCTCGGTGCCCGCCGGGTCATGGGTGGTGGAGGAGAGCAGCGCGAGGGTGCACAGGCCGGGGTCGGCGATCTGGCCGCCCCCGGGCGGGGTGCGTTCGGCGGCGCGCAGCAGCAGGCCCTCTGCCTGGATGACCTTGCTGGAGCCGGTGAGGACGGTGGCCGCGAGGGCGGGGGCGGCGGTGTCGGCGTCGGAGAGGACGGTGGTGGAGGCGTCCAGGGCGGCCCGGTCCAGGCCGGGGGTGGCGAGCGCGGCGGCCTGGTCGAGCAGTGTCTCCAGGTGCTGGCCCAGCTTGCGGTTGTAGAGCCGGATGACCAGCCGGAGGCGGGGGTTGAGGCGGCGGGCGGTCAGCGCGGCGCGGATGTTGCGCTCGTCGTCGTCGTACACCAGGGCCAGGGCGGCGGCCGAGGCGACGCCCGCCTCCTCGAACGCCTCGTCGGAGGGCTCCGGGGCCTCCAGGATGCGGACCGGGTCGACCCCGGCGTTGGTGTCGTCCCCGAGCGAGTCGGCCCCGCCGCCGCTGCCGCCGTTGCGGTTTATCGCCGACGACATCCGGCCGAACAGTGCTGACGCCAACCCGCGTCCGGCCAGCGGCAGTTCGGGGCGGCGGGCGTCGCGTCCGGGCGGCAGGACGAGGGTGACCCGCTCCCCGTACACGTAGCGCAGTTCGACGGCGAGCCGCCGGGCCAGCGCGTCGTCGCCGCAGACGACCATGTGTCCGCTGAACGGGGAACGTTGGGGCTGCTGGGGAAGTGGGGGCACATGACCCAGCATGCCTGCTCCTCTCACGGATATCTGTCGGGCCGGTGATCTTCCGGCTGCCGGTTCAGTGGTCCTCGGCCGGCCCGGCGGGCCGGGAAGCCGCGTGCCGGGGCTGCGGGTTGGTGAGCACATGGCGCGGGTCCGCGACCTGGACGATCGCCGACTCGACCGCCGCGATGCGGTCCGCGAGGAGCCCCAGCGCGGCGACGGCCCGGGTCGTCGGGTCGCCGTCCGGGCCGCCGAGGGCCTGCGTGCGGACGTAGGAGGCGGTGATCTCGGACCAGCGCGCGGACTGTTCGGGGGTGAGCCGGCCGCGCAGCGCGGCGAGCTTGAGCAGGTTCGACTCCGCGCCGGTGGTCAGCGTCTGGGCCTCGCCCGTGTAGTGGTCGTCGATGACGTCGGACAGCTCCGCGTCGTTCATCACCGGCACGATCCGTTCGGCGATCTTGTTCATGTTGCGGTACGAGCCCTGGAGCCGGAACGGCGGCTCGGTGCGCGTCGCGTCGGTCTGCCCGGCCGAGGCGATGTACGCGGCGTTCACGGCCAGCACCGTGTCCCGGGCGGTCAGCAGATGGCGCAGCACCGCGACGATCCGGTCCACCTCGGCGGGTGTGTACGGGTGCTCCAGCCGGTCCGCGCGTGCCGCGCTGTCGCCGGAGGCGAGCCGTACGAACAGGGTGAGATCGTCGCGGGAACGCCCGGCGAGCGGTGCCAGCACCGGGTTGGCGGTCAGCGCGTTCTCGACGAAGCTCAGCGCGAAGACGTCCTCGCGGCCGCTCAGCACCTCGCCGAGGTTCCACACGTCGGCCCGGTTGGCGAGCATGTCCGGGATCCGGAAGCGTTCGCCCGACTCCGTGTACGGATTGCCCGCCATGCACACCGCGAACCGCTTGCCCCGCAGGTCGTGGCTGCGCGGCTCGCCGTCCCGCACGCCCTCGACGCGTCGGGTGGCGTCGCAGAGCGGGATGAACTTCTGGAGCAGTTCGGGGGAGGTGTGCTGGATGTCGTCGAGGTAGAGGAGCGTGTTGTTGCCGGACTCCAGCGCGAAGTTGATCTTCTCGATCTCCTGGCGGGCGGTCGCGGTGCGGGCCTGGGCCGGGTCGAGCGAGGTCACGTCGTGGCCCAGGTTCGGGCCGCTGATCTTGACGAGGACCAGGCCGAGGCGGTCGGCGACGTACTCCATCAGTGTCGTCTTGCCGTAGCCGGGCGGCGACACCAGCAGCAGCAGGCCCTGCGAGTCGGTGCGCCGGTCGGCGTCGGCGGTGCCGAGCTGCTTGGCGAGGCTGTCCCCGATCAGCGGCAGATACACCTCGTCCAGCAGCCGGTTGCGGACGAACGCCGACATGACGCGCGGCCGGTGGTCGTCCAGCCGCAGCCGGGCCCGCTCGGCGTTCACGAGCGCGGTGCGCCGGCGCTGGTAGGCGCGGAATCCGGGGACGCCCGCCGTACGGAACTCGGCTGTGCGGGCGAGGAGTTCGTCGAGCCGGACGGCCAGCGTGCCCCGGTTGATGCGCGGGTGCGTGCCGAGCAGGCCCTCCACCCGTGCGGTCAGCGGGGCCTCGCAGTCGTACCGGTCGAGCACCGGCTCCGGGCAGAGCTCCACGGCGACGGCCTCCGCGAGATCGCCCGCGTCGATTCCGGTGCCGTTCGCGGCGGCGTAGGAGGCGAGCCAGCCCTCGACGAGCTGGCGGCGGGCCGGCAGGTCGTCGCCGAGTGCGGCGAGATCCTCGTCGTACGCCCAAGTCCCTGTCGTACGGCGGAACTTGTCCAGGAAGGTGCGGGCGGCGGCGCTGGTCACGAATCCGGCCGGGCCGCTGGTCAGCTCCTCGAAGAGGTACGCGGCGACGGCGGCCGGGGCCGCGTCTGCGGTGGTTGGGGCCCCTGTCACGGCGGGCGGGGCCGCGCCTGCGGCGGAGGGGGCCCCGGTCACGGCGGGCGGGGCCTCGCCGCCGATGACGGCCGCCCACTCCTCCTGAAGGGCGTCGACGGCCGGGGCGAGGCCGAAGGTCTCGCGGGCGCGGGCCAGCGAGCGGGCCCGCCGGGTCCATGAGGTGCGCCGGGCCTCGTCCGTGCCGTACGCCCAGAAGAGTTGGGCGGTTGCCCGGACGGCGGGCGGGCAGCGCAGCAGCCCGGCCCCGGCGTGCAGCCGCAGCAGGGCGGCGAGGATCGCGGTGGCGTCCTCGTCGTGGACGCCACGCTGATAGCCCTCGTCGTACGCGGCGGCGGCCGACTCCCGTACGAGGGAGGCGAGTTCGGCCGGGGCCAGGGCGGCCAGGGTGTCCGCGCCCCGCTCGTCGAGCAGCCGGGCGGCCAGGTGCTCACCCCGGTAGACCTGCGGGGACTCGGAGGGGAGCGTCTGCTCCCAGTACGGGCGGGTGGCCTCGAACCCGGGGTCGGTGACCGGCGTCCGGTAGTCCGTGCCGGTGAGGGCGAACGCCAGCCGGTCCCCATGCGGGACGAGCGTCAGGTCGAAGGGCTGGGTGTTCACCGCGAACCGGTGCCGGCCCAGCCGGATCGTGGCGCCGCCGTCCGCGTACAGCTCACTGCGGTCGCGCAGCGCCCGCCCGGCCTCCTGGCGGGCGGCCAGCAGCTGCCCGTCGAGCTCCTCGGCCCGCACCGGATCGCCGAGTTCGCGCAGCTCGTCGGCGGTGCGGCGGATCTTGGCGGCCATCGGGTCGGAGGCCAGGAAGGTGTTCACGGCGTCCAGGTCCGGCAGCGCGGACAGCCGCCGGGAGACCGTCTCCAGGACCCGGGCCGCCGACTGGGCCAGCCGCTCGGCGCGCCGGGCGCGGGCGTCCTGGAGGGTCTGCTTGCGCGCCGAGAACGCCTCGTACACCTCCGTGCGGCGTTCGGCCAGCTCGGCGAGGAAGTCGTCGAACTCCGCGAACCGCGACTCCAGGTTTTCGAGCTGGAGCAGCAGTTTGGAAAGTTGATCGTCACAGGCGTCCGGGGTGTCCGCGGCGGCGATCGCCCCGGTGACGGCCTGCCCGAGCAGGGCGAACTCGGCGGCGAACTCGGCGCGGCCCTCGTGGTCGAGGAGTTCGCGGCGGCGGGCTTCGAGCGTGGCGCGGGCCCGGTTGACCCCGCCGAGGACCTCGGCGATCCGCTCCAGGATCGACGTGCGGACCGTGGTGTCGCCGATGTCGAGACCGGCGACGACATCCGTGACGGTGCTCAGGCCCTCCGTCATCGCGTTCAGCCGCTCGCCGAGCGCCGCCGCGTCCGCGACGGTGGCGAGCTCGGACGCCTCGGCGGTGAGAGCGGCGATGGACTCGTGGTAGCCGGCGAAGGCGTCGTCCCGGCCGAGGAAGGCGACGGCACGCTGCCCGGCCGATTCGAGGTCGGCGGCGGTCGCGGCGGAGAGTTCGGCGATCCGCCCGGTGTCCGCGTACCGCATCTCGGCCAGCGTCGCCAAGTGGCCGTGGGCGCGGCGCAGTTCGGTGAGCTGTGCCACCCAGGCGGCGGCCGAGCGAGGGGCCTCGCCGCGGATGCGGCGGACCAGGGCGGTGAGCCGGTCCGCCGTGTCGGTGAGGGCGTCGGCGGCCTGCCGGGTCAGCTCCCGCACGGTCTCGAACTCGGTCAGGACCTGCTCGGCGGTGGCCTTCAGCTCCGCCAACGGAGCGGCGAGTTCTCCGAGTTCGGCGTCGGTGAGCCAGTGGTAGCGGTCGGTGGCCCGGGTGCAGTCCGCGACCAGTTGCGCGTACACGGCGGCGGTCGGTGTGGTCTCGGCGGCGCTGTGCGCCAGCGCCAGGCAGTCGGAGATCCCGCGCACCAGATCGGCGTTGCCGACCCGGGCCAGCGGGCCGTTCCCGGCGGGGCGGGACGCGGCGTGGGTGTCGGAGACGTACGGGGTCCGCCAGCGCTGCAGGGGGTGGACCCGGGCCGGTTCGTCACCGGTGGTGGTGGTGCGCAGCAGGACGAGGGTGCCGTCGTCGAGCAGGGCGTGGCCGCGGCCCTGGAGCGGGGTGGCGACCTCCTGCCGGATCAGGTTGTAGGGCAGCAGCAGCCCGCGGCCGTCGTCGGGGGAGCGGAAGACGTAGAGGACGTCCTCGCCGTTCGGGGAGCGGACCGCGCCCTCGAAGACCGGGCCGGTGAGCGGCTCGGCGATGTCGAAGGTCTTGGCGGTGCCGGTGGTGAGGTAGTAGCCGCCAGGGAAGATGATCCCCTGGTCCTCCGGGAGACGGTGGCAGGCCGGACCGATGCCGTCGAGCCGCAGCACGGTGCCGAGCAGCGTGTTGAAGACCAGGTGGCGCCAGGACTCCTCGTTGTACGGGCGGACGCGCAGAAGGATCAGCGGCCCGATCGTGGCGTGCTCGACCTCCGCGTCGGCGAGCGACTGGAGGGGTTCGGCGACCGGCTCCTGGTAGATCCCGTCGGGGGTGTCGGTGTCGTTGGCCGTCTTGACGGTGAGGGTGCCGCCGAGCGTGTCGACGTAGAGCGCGGCGCTGTCCGCGCCGTCCCCGCCCACCGCGATGTGCGGATGCCGGCCCAGCACGTGCGACTCGCGTCCGGCGACGGTCCAGCTGAAGTCGTGCGACGGCGGGAAGACGTGGTCGCGGTCGCCGCGCGCGTCGAGGAACGCGCCCGGTGACCCGTCCGGGGCGAGCGCCCAGCGCAGCACCCGGATGCCGTCCGCGCTCTCGCCGGTACGGAAGACGGCGAGCAGTTTCCCGTCCACCAGGCGCAGCCGCAGCAGCCGGGCGTCGCGGTAGTAGCGGTGCAGTGCGGTGAACTCGCGTACGAAGTTCTCGTCGGCCAGCAGTCCGCCCGCGACGGGGGACTCCAACTCCGGCCGGTAGAGGGCGAGTACGTCGGACAGCTCGGCCGGGTCCGCAGCCCCCGGGCCGCGTTCGAAGCCGAACAGCAGCTGCCCGCCGACGGCCACCAGGTCGCGGGGGACGGCCGCATGGTCGGTGCGGATCTGCTCGGTGCCGGTGAGCCGGAGCTCGGTCGAGCCGAACTCCTCGGTGCGGCGCGCGTTCAGTTCCTCGGCGCGGCGGGCGAGCTCGGCGGCCCGGTCGCCGAGCCGGCGGCGCAGCACGTCGTACGTCCCCGCGTCCACGGGGCCGCCGGTGGGCGCTGCGGTCGTGGTGTCGGTGTCCATGCGTACGACTCTCCCTGCGAGGTGTTGCGAGCTGCGAGGTTTTGCGGGGCGGGTGGTGCGGGGTGCGGGGTGCGGGGGTGCGGGGGTGCGTCAGGCTGTCAGGTTGCGCGGCCTCCGGCCGCGCTGTGTCCTCAATCGCCGGACGGGCTTGATCTGCTCCGCCCGTCCGGCGATCGACGTTCGCCCTGTGTGCCCTGTGCGTTCTATGCGACCGGCGCGGACCCGTTCCGCGAGACGGGTACGGCGGTGGCGTCCGCCGCTCCGGTCGCCGCGGAGACATCCGCCCCCGTCGCCGCGGAGACACTCGGCCCGGTCAGTACGGAGACCGGCTGGTCAGCGAGGCCCAGTTCCTTCGCGGCGGCCAGCAGCTGCTGGATCTGCCCCGAGGAGACCCCGGCTCCCGGCGCCCGCATCATCCGCATCAGCAGCGCGGACACCGTCAGGTTCTGCACATCGCCGGTGGACACCGACCCGAGCACCCGGGTCAGGTCGTCCGTGAACGATGACGTGCCGTTCAGCCACGGACCGGCGAGGGCCTTCGCGGTGTCCGAGTTCTCCACGAACCCGTCGAAGCTCTTGCCCATCGAGACGGCCGAGACCAGCCGGTCGAAGAAGACCGACTCCCCGCCGACGATGTCGATGTCGGCGTTCTCCAGGCCCGTGGCCAGCACCGTGGCCTGCGCCTCGGCGACCTGCCGCTGCACGTCGAGGCCGGCCAGCCGGATCTCCTTCTCCGCGGCGAGCCGCAGCCGGTACTCCTCGTGCCCGCGCGAGGCGTCGTCCAGCGCCGCCATCGCGGCCGCCTTCTCGGTGAGGCCCGCCGCCTCGGCCTTCAGCTTCTCGCCGATCATCGCCGCGTCGGCCGTCGCCTGGGCCTGGGTGCCTTCCGCCGTGGCGAGCGCCTTGAGCCTGGCGCCCTCCGCCTCGGCCCTGAGCCGGGCGGACGTGGCCTCGGCCTCGGCGAGACCGGCCTTCTCGATGACATCGGCCTCCGCTTCACGCACCTGGATCTCCGCGAGGCCGGGCGCCGCGGACTCCGCCTGGATGCCTTCGGCCAGCCGCAGCTTCGCCTGGGCGTCCAGGTCCGCGGTCTTCAGCCGGGCCTCGGCGAGCGTCAGCTGCTCGGCGGCCAGGTGGGTGGCCGCGGCCTCGGCCGCCTCGGCGGCCTTGATGTCCTTGACCAGCTTCTCCTGGGCCTCCGCCTCGGCGGCGATGATGACCGACCTGCGGGTGCGCTCCGACTCCTCGACGGACCGCAGCGTCTTGATCGACTCCTCCTGCTCGGCGACCGTACGGTCCACCGCGATCCGCTCCCGGATCACGTCGGCGACCTCGCGGCGCTCGGCCTCGACCTCCTTCGTCGCGGCGATCCGGTTCAGCTCGGTCTGCCGCTCGCGCCCGATGACCTCGATCAACCGGTCCTTCTCGATGCGCTCGTTCTCCACCGCGATGACCCGCTCACGGTTCTTCTGCGCGACGGCGATCTCCCGGGCCTGGTTCTCGCGCTGGATGCCGAGCTGCTCCTCGGTACGGATGAACGCGGCTTGGGCGCCGAGCCGCTCCTCCTCCTGGACCTTGGCGGTGGCGGCCTCCTCGCGGGCCCGTAGCGTCTCGACCTCGCGGCGCTGCTTGATCTCGGCCTCGGCCTGCCGGCGCTCCAGCTCCAGGATGGTCTCCCGGGCGTCGACGTCCTGCCGGGTGATCTCCTTCTGCTCGGTGCGCTGGAACTCGTTGGTGCGCACGTGCTCGATCGCCGTCAGCTCGGTGATCTTGCGGATGCCCTGCGCGTCCAGGATGTTGGCGCCGTCGAGCTGCGTCATCGGCGTCTGCTCAAGGAAGTCGATCGCGGCGTCGTCGAGGTGGTAACCGTTCAGATCGGTGCCGATGACCCGGATGATCCGGTCCCGGAACTCCTCGCGCTTGGTGTACAGATCGACGAAGTCCAGCTGCTTGCCGACGGTCTTGAGCGCCTCGGCGAACTTCGCGCCGAAGAACTCCTGGATCGCCACCTTGTCGCTCGCCCGCTCGGTCCCGATGGACTGGGCGACCTTGATGACGTCCTCGACGGTCTTGTTGACCCGCACGAAGAAGTTGATGTGGATGTCTGCGCGGATGTTGTCCTGGCAGATCAGGCCCTCGCGCCCGGTACGGCGGATCTCGATGGTCTTCACCGAGATGTCCATGGTCTCGGCCTTGTGCAGGACCGGCAGGACGACGGCCCCGGTGAAGGTGACATCGACCTTCTTGGTCTTGGAGATGATCAGCGCCTTGCCCTGCTCGACCTTTCGGAAGAGCCGGCTGATGACGAGGAGCAGGGCGACGGCGATGAGCAGAACAACGGCTACGAGCACACCGAAGCCCAGGGTGATGGCATCCATGACAGTCCTTGCGGCTGGTGAGGAAGGTGGTGAAGGAGGGAGAGGGGTGCGGCGGCTTTGGCAGCGGGCGGCCCTGTGCCGGGCGCCCCGTCGCACGGCGGCGACGCGTCGGACGGGCGGTGCGGTCGGCGGGTGCCGCCGGTCCGCGCGGTCCCGGTGATCCGGGTGGTGCGGGCGGTCAGCCGGTGTGGCGTGGGGTGCGGCGCGCACCCGTGCGTGGTCGCGGCGTCGGCGGGCCCGGGTCCAGCGCCTTGTCGTAGGGCGAGACCCAGAAGAACTCGCCCTCCTCGTCGTACGCGTACAGGAGCCCCGCACTGCCCGCGGCGAGGGCCGGGCCGTCCGTCCCGGCGAGCAGCCTGACCTGGACGATCGCGGTGGAGCCGTCGTCCGCGGTGACCTCGGCCTGGCCGAAGTCGGAGCTGACGGAACCGGTGCGGACCGTGCAGACCCGGCCCAGGAAGTCCTGCCGCGACGGAGGCGGCTCGTCCGGGAAGCGCCGGCGGAAGCAGCGCACCAGGAGCCGGAGCACGGCCAGGCCGAGCAGCAGCGACCCGGCGAACACGGCGCAGGCCAGCGCGGCCCGGGTGAGGCCGGTGGTACCGCTGCGGTGCACCAGGACCGTACCGGTGAGGCTGGTGAACCAGCCGACGACGACCATCACGGAGACCGAGACGGTGACCGGCACCCCGCCGATCCCGGCCAGGTCGGTGTCGAGATCGCCGTCGAAGGAGTGGTGGTCGGCCGCACCGGCCAGCACCAGGAGCCAGAAGAGGACGACGACGGCCAGCGCGGCGCCGAAGAGAACGGCGGGAAAGGAGGTCGCCGCGCTCAGGAACTCCTGCATCCGTCCCACCCCTTCTCCTGCTGGGCGGCCGGCAGTGACTCCGCTGCTGCGGCACCGCGTGGCGCGGTGCCGCAGCAGTCGGGTCGTTCCCCCGTGTCCCCCCGTGTTCCCCCGGTTGGTGCTGACGGGATCGTGTCATTCGGGGCCGTCGGATCGCACTGCCGGGATCCGGCAATCTTTGCCCGTCCTTGATGCCGGGCACCGGCATCGGCCGGTATGCGTTGGGTGAGTGTCAAAGTCACGTCAGGACTGTGAGGAGAACGCGTGTCGGAGCCGGAGATTCCCGATGATCTTCTGCGGGGATATGACCGCATCCTGGCCGATGTGGCCGCCACCGGCCGCCGCCTCACCCGGGACGAGCTGGAGGACCGCCGCCTCCTGGGCCGGGAGGCCGCCGAGGCCGGGTTCCAGCTGCGCGCCCTGGTCGTCCGTCATATAACGGCGACCCGCACCGCCTGGCCGCTCGGCGCCGCGACCGACGGCGCGGCCACGGATTCGGTGCTGGCCGCGGTCGAGCAGGCCGTGGACGCCTTCGCGGACGGCTTCGAACGGGCCCAGCGGATGACCGTGCGGCGCGAGGAGGCGGCTCGCCGCGAGTTCATCGACGACCTGCTGTACGGGCGCAGCGATCTGGGCCGGCTCGCCGAGCGGGCCACCCGGTTCGGGCTGCGGCTGTCCCGCGCGCACGCGGTCGCGGTGGCGGCGGGCCCGGAGGCGTACACGGAGACCGATTCCGTGCCGCGCACGGTCGAGGCGGCGCTGCTCGCCCGGTTCGGCGGCCGGAAGATCCTGCTCACGACGAAGGACGGGCGGCTGGTCTGCATCGCCCCCGGCACCCAGCCCGACGTCCTGCGGTACTTCGCCAAGCAGTCGCACGCGGCGACGGACGGCGGCCGGGTCGCGGTGGGCCGTCCGCACCACGGACCCGGTGGCGTGGTCCACTCCTACGACGAGGCGCTGGACGCGCTGGAGCTCGCGGAGCGGCTGGATCTGGAGGATCCGGTACTGTACGCCGCCGATCTGCTGGTCTATCCGGTACTGACCCGCGACCGGCAGGCGATGGCCGATCTGGTCCGCAGCCAGCTGGGCCCGCTCCAGCAGGCCCGCGGAGGTGCCGAACCCCTGTTGAAGACGCTCGCCGTCTACTTCGATGCGGGCTGTGTGGCCGCGGAGACGGCCCGCCGACTGTCGCTGAGCGTGCGGGCGCTGACCTACCGGCTGGAGCGGATCCATCAGCTGACCGGCTCCGATCTATCGGATCCGGTCCACCGCTACACCTTGCAGACGGCGGTCATCGGCGCACGGCTGCTGGACTGGCCGGCCAAGGAGGTGTGACCCGGCCGCGGGCCCCGGAGAACGGGCCGGACGGACCGGAGCCGGAGGGGGGCCGGGGAAAGGAGTGGCCGGGGGCGCGCAGGGGGGAGTCGCGCACCCCCGGCCTGCCGGGCGCCGGCCGGTGGTCAGTCGGCGGCGCTTGTTCCGGCGGTTCGGGGCGCCGGACCGGGCAGCCGGTCCGGCGGGGGACGGAAGGGCCCGCAGGCCCTGGAGGGCCTAGAGGTCGAACTCGTGCGGCGGGAGGTCCAGCGCGAAGCACGCCTCGCGCACGACGGCCTGCTCCGACTTGTCGAAGTCGCCGTCGGCGCCGCCGATGACGATGCCGATCTGGATGACGGCACGGGCCTCGGCGGGCTTCTTCTTGGCCTTGCCGATCTCCTGGAGCACGCTGACCTTGCCGAAGGCGAAGTCGGCGGTGAGCTTGTTCACGTAGTCGTTGAAGCGGCGTTGGAGGTCGTCCGCCGGGAAGTTCTGCAGGACCTCGTTGGAGGCGATCAGTGAGGCGACGCGCTGACGCTCGGACGGGTCGATGGAACCGTCGGCGGCGGCGACCAGGGCAC
This sequence comes from Streptomyces sp. NBC_00012, assembly GCF_045040875.1. Classification (NCBI taxonomy): domain Bacteria; kingdom Bacillati; phylum Actinomycetota; class Actinomycetes; order Kitasatosporales; family Streptomycetaceae; genus Streptomyces; species Streptomyces sp. NBC_00012. The sequence continues at coordinate 4,590,236 of NZ_CP108309.1, forward strand.
ACATCGCCATGCTCGCGTCGCGGAACGCCCCGCTCTTCAGGTCGTTCTTCTTGGCTTCCAGCTGCGACTGCATCGACGAGGCGGATTCCTTGATCCGATCCCACAGTGCCATGACGTCTCCATACGTTGCTTGCGTTGCGTTGCCGGATGAATCCCAACTCTACAGACGTGTAGAAGTTAGCAGCAGGGGCGCCCGCTGTGCTCCGGAAACGGCGGTAAGTAGGATGCTGCGACGCCGCGGCCGACGCGGCATCGCAGAAGGGCGGACCCCCGATGGACTCGGCCAGGCCCAGCCACCACTCGGACAACGAACCACCACGCGACGGAGTGCCCGCCCCCGCGGAACCGTTCCCCGGTGCGGTGGACCCCGAAACCGGGCACCCCGAAAGCCGGCGGCTGCGCAGGCGCGGGCAGGGCGAACTGGAGGCCCAGGTCCTCGCCGTACTGCACTCGGCGGACGGCCCCGCGACGGCCGGCTGGGTCCAGGAGCACCTCGAAGGCGACCTCGCCTACACCACCGTCATCACGATCCTCTCCCGTCTCTACGCGAAGAAGGCCGTGACCCGCTCCCGCGAAGGGCGCTCCTACACCTGGACGTCGGCCTCCGACGAGGCCGGTCTTGCCGCACTGCGGATGCGCCGGGTGCTGGACGGCGAACGCGACCGGGAGGCCGTGCTCGCCCGTTTCGTCTCGGCCCTCTCCCCCGGTGACGAGGAACGCCTGCGCGCCCTGCTGGCACGCGCGGACGCCCCGGACGATCCGCGAAACCCCCGTGACACGGAAGGCCTGTAGCCCGCCGATGGGTGTCTTCGTCTGCCTGCCGCTCGTGCTGCCGCTGACCGCGCTGCCGATCGCGCGCCTGGCCGAACAGCATCTGCACCCCCGCAGCGCGACCCGGCTGCTCGCCGTCGTCGGCGCGCTGCTCGCCCTGTGCAGCACGCTCTGCCTGGGGCTGCTGATGGTGGTGGGTACCGCGCAACTCCCCGGCAATCCGCTGCCGGACAGCTGGTCGGACCCGGAGGTCCGGGACGCGGTGCCGTACGAGGAGAAGGCGGGCATCGTCGCGATCGGAGTGCTGGCGGTGGTGCTCGGGGCGTGCGGGTGGACGGTGTTCCGCCATGTCCGCCAGCGCGTCCGCGCGGGCCGTGCGCTGGCCGCCGCGCCCTCCGTCGTCTCCGGCGACGTCGCGCTGCTCCCGGACCCGGAGCCGTACGCCTACGCGCTGCCCGGAAGTCCGGGCCGGGTCGTCGTCTCGACCGCGATGACCGAGTGTCTGGACGCCCGTGAGCGGCGGGCCCTGATCGCCCACGAGCGGGCCCATCTGGCCGGCCGGCACCACCGCTACCTGCTGGCCGCCCAACTCGCGGCGCGCGCCAACCCGTTCCTGCTGCCGCTGCGTACCGCGGTGTCGTTCAGCACCGAGCGGTGGGCGGACGAGGAGGCCGCGTGCGCGGTCGGGGACCGGAGGGTGGTGGCGGTCGCGGTCGGCAAGGCGGCGCTGTACTCGCACCGGGCGCCGGACGTCCCGGCCGGTCTCGCGGCCTTCGCGGCCCCGGCGGGCCCGGTGCCGCGAAGGGTCGAGGCGCTGCTCGTCCCGGTGCCGCCGGTCCGGCTGTGGCCGCCGTCGTCCGCGCATGTCGCCCTCGCGGCGCTGGTCGCGGCGGTGGGCACGGCGGCCTCTGCGCTGTCGTCGCTCAACGCGGCCGTGACGCTGGTGGGGATCCTGCGCGCGGCGACCCCGCTATGAGCCGTACGAAGGGGATGGACTCACCGGCCCGCCGGTAGCCGTCCGCGCTCCCGTCGGTCTCGTACCCCAGGTACGAGCAGAGCCGGTGCGCGAGAGCGGGGTGCCGTGCCGCGTACCGTGCCATCAGCTCGCCGCCCTCCTCGGCCGCCACGAACTGCGCGGTCACCACGTGGAACCGGCGGCCCGCCTGCACGGTGGCCTGCGGCGTACGGACCAGGTTCCGGTACCAGTCGGCACCGGGCCCGAACCCGGACGCGACGGTCCAGCAGCGCCGCCCGTCCGCCACCGTCGACTCGACGACCTCGATCGTGGTGCGCCGGGCGAGGCCGGAGACCCGGCCGGTGTGGACGAGCAGCAGCAACCGCCCCCGGAACAGCGGCCCGAGCCCCATCCGGAAGAGATGCGACGGGAGCCGCGCGGCCGTGCGCCGCCAGCCGGTCGGCGGGGGTGGGCGGTGCGGGTCGGCGGGGTCGGGGAGCTGAGGCGTCACTATGCAAACGTTGCATAGTCCAAAGGTTTGTGCCACCGTCCGGCACCCCTGTCCCGCGCCGGTGCCCAGGTTCCGGTACGGATTCGAGTACTGCGGACCGGCACGGTACAAAGGGGCATGGCCGCGCGCGAACAGGCACCCGAGGAACGGTCCCCGGGCCGGGGCAGGGACGACGTCGACGAGGTGACCCGTGCCGTGCTGACGGCCTCCAGGCTGCTCGTCGCCGTCTCCGCCCGCTCGCTGGCCGCGGTGGAGGACCGGGTGACGCTGCCGCAGTTCCGGCTCCTGGTGGTGCTGTCCACACATGACGAGGTCAAACTCGTGACGCTCGCCGAGCGGCTCGGGGTGAACCCGTCGACCGCGATGCGCATGCTGGACCGGCTGATCGTCGCGGGGCTGGCCGAGCGGCGGGTGAACCCCGCCAACCGCCGCGAGACGGTGCTGCGGGTCACGCCCGGGGGCCGCCGGCTCGTCGAGGACGTCACGGCGGGCCGTCGCCGGGAGATCGCGGGCATCGTCGAGCGCCTCGCCCCGGAGCAGCGCGCCGCCCTGGTCGACGCGCTGACCGCGTTCACCCTGGCGGGCGGCGAGCCGTCCGTGCCGGGGGACGGCACGGACGGGTACCCGCTGGGCTGGACGTCGGACCTGCCGGCCCGCGACGGCGGCTGACGCCCGCGACGGCGGTGGCTGACGTCCGCGACGGTGGCCGGGCTAAGGCAGGGCGCGCGCGCGACGGTGGCCGGGCTCAGCAGGGCGCGCCCGTCACGGCGGCCGGGCTCAGTCGGCGGAGGAGGCGAACTCTTCCTGGACGGCGGGCACCGGACGTGCCACGGGGGCCTCGCCGCTCCCCTTGCTGCCGCCGCTTCCGCCGCTGCTGTCGTTCCGGCCGCGCCACGCCTGGATCCTGGCGACGACGGGCTGGGTCCAGCGGGCCGTGAGCGGTCCGACGATGACGAGGATGAGGACGTACGCGGTGGCGATCGGCCCGATCCGGGGCTCGGTCGCCACGGCCAGTCCGGCGATGACGATGGAGAACTCACCGCGTGCGACGAGCGTTCCACCGGCCCGCCAGCGCCCGCGCGAACCGATTCCGGCCCGCCGGGCCGCGTACCAGCCGGTGGCGATCTTGGTGAGGACGGTGACGATCGCCAGCAGCGCCGCGGGGAGCAGCACCGGCGGGATCTCGGCCGGGTTGGTGGAGAGCCCGAAGAACACGAAGAAGACGGCGGCGAACAGGTCCCTCAGCGGCGTGAGCAGCTTGCGCGCCCCCTCGGCGACCTCGCCCGAGAGCGCGATCCCGACCAGGAACGCGCCGACGGCGGCGGAGACCTGCAACTCCTGGGCCACGCCCGCCACCAGCACGGTCAGCCCGAGGACGACCAGGAGCAGCATCTCCGGGTTGTCCGAGGACACCGCCCGGCTGATGAGCCGGCCGTGCCGCAGCGCCAGATAGAGCACGAACCCGACGGTGCCGAGCGCGATGAGCAGGGCGATGCTGCCCCCGGCGAGGCCGACGCCCGCGAGCATCGCGGTGAGCAGCGGCAGGTAGACGGCCATCGACAAGTCCTCGATGACGAGGACGCCGAGGATGACGGGTGTCTCCCGGTTGCCCAGCCGTCCGAGGTCGGTGAGCACCTTCGCGATGACCCCGGACGAGGAGATCCAGGTGACCCCGGCCAGCGCGACCGCCCCCACGGGGCCCCAGCCGAGCAGCAGCGCGGCGACGGCTCCCGGAGTCGCGTTGAGTACGAAGTCCACGGCCCCGGACGGGTATTGGGTCTTGAGGCTGGTCACCAGTTCCGAGGCGCTGTACTCCAGTCCGAGCAGGAGCAGCAGCAGGATGACGCCGATCTCGGCGCCGACGGCGGTGAATTCCTCACTGGCCCCGAGCGGCAGCAGCCCGCCCTCGCCGAACGCGAGCCCGGCCAGCAGGTACAGCGGGATCGGCGAGAGCCCTATCCGTCCGGCGAAGCGGCCGATGATGCCCAGTCCCAGAATGACGGAGCCGAGCTCCACCAGCAGTGCGGTCGTGTCGTGCACGGTCAGCCCTCCGCGATGATCTCGGAGAGCGTGTCGACGCCCTCGCGCGTTCCGACGGCGACCAGGGTGTCGCCGATGGCCAGCCGGAAGTCCGGCCCGGGAGACGGATGAGCGCTGTGCGTCCGCAGTACCGCCACGATCGAGGCCCCCGTCCGGGTCCGCGCCTTCGTGTCCCCGAGCAGCCGCCCGCCGTACGGGGAGCGGGTCCCGAGCGGGATGTGCTCGGTGACCAGGTCGATGCCGTCGGTGCGTACGGCGTCGATGGGCGCCGAGTCGATGAGGTGCGCGAGGCCGGTGGCCTCCTGCGGTGTCAGGGGTACCGAGAGCCGGCAGGAATCAGGGTCGTCCTGGTCGTAGAAGCCGATGAACCGCCGTCCGTCGTGGTGGACGACGACGGAGATGTGCTGTCCCGACTCGGTCGTGTAGTCGTACTGCACACCGACTCCGGGCAGCGTGGTGCGGTGGGTTCCCATGGCTTCCTCCCGAGGGTGCGGCGGCTCTTGACGCACTTGGTGATCTCTTTATCTGCGCATTACCTTATCCGGAGGCTCCCGCCGCCTTCGGGGCGTGGGGCGTCGGGTCCGCATCCGGCATGCTCGGAGCGCCGTGGTCCCCCGACGCGCGCGGCGATCCCCCTACGAGTGCGCGGCGGACTCCACGAGCCCTTGGATGCCGTCGAGTACGCAGGTGAGGCCGGAGGCGAGGGGGTCGTCCTCGGTGGGGGCGAAGCCTCCCTCGGCGAGGGTCCGGGTGAGGGCGAGGAACCGGTCGGCGTGCACGGTGAGGTGGTGGGCGGTGAGGCGGTCCCGCTCCCTGGCCCGCGTCCTGCCTGCGCTCGACGGCGCTCGGCAGGGTGTGTGACAGGGGGAGGCGCCCGAGCGAGGTGCCCGAGCGGCTCCCGCCCGGTCGCGCTGTTGCCCTGAGGCGGACGGCGGGCTCGTCGTATCCCGTGGCGCCGGCCCGCACGATCCGCCGGCCCGCACGATCCGCCGGCCTCACGCCTCTGTCGGCCCGGCGCGGGGGACGCGTCACCGACGCCCTGATGTGCCGGTCAGCCGTGCCTCGCGACGCTGTAGACGCACAGGGCGACCACACCGGCGACGCAGGCGAGGATCACCCATGAGCTGAAACTGGTGTGTTTCCCCCGGCCTTTGGGCCGCGCCGCCTTCCCGGACCGCTTGGACCGCTTGGACCGTTTGGACTGCCCGGTCGCAGCCCGTCCCGGCGCGACCGGCGCTACATCGGCCGCCGCCTCGGCGAGCAGACGGCGGCAGGTCGCGGCGAGCACGTCCGTACCGGCGGAGAGGGGCACCACGGCCTCCGAACGTGCCGGAGCGGTGGTGCCGCCGTCCAGAATGCGCCCGGCGCGTACGAGGGCCTCGTCCCGGCGGCCCGTCGGAGCGAGGCTGATCCACCGCCGTACGTGCTCACCCCGGATGACCACACCGCCGGACCGCTCCCGGTACACGGTGTGTTCCCGCCACAATATCTGTCCCAATTCCCCGGCGGTGTCTCTCAGTTGTGCGCTCACAACCCCTCCCCCTCCACCCAGCCGCAAATCGAACAAGCATCGCACTTTAGCGGCAGGTGCAGAGCGGGGGTCCAGCAGTCCACCCAGCGGCCGTCGGCAGCGCCCGGCCCCGGCGAACGCGACCGGGGGAAGGCCGCCGCCGGTCAGCTTCCGGCGGAGGATCGAGTGCCGGGGTTCGCCCCGGGGACACCGGCCCTTACATGCTGTCGGGCGGGATGGGTGTGGCCTGGTGGTAGTACATCTGCCAGGTTGCGGCCGCACCCTGCTTGCGCCAGAGCGAACTCCGCCGTGCCCGGTTTCCGTCCGAGACGGTCTCGTAGGTGAGGTGCACCAGCCCGGGTGCCAGCAGGACACCGGTGAACTTCGAGGGCTCATAGTGCGGACCGCTGTCTGCCGCACCGTCCAGCTCGGGCAGCGCGGCGAGCATCTCGTCGTACGTCCACCGCCGTCCCGAAGCGCCGACCTCCACGAAGTCCGGGTCCATCAGCTGTCGGGCGAGCGGGCGTGACATGCGCACGCTGGGGTCCATAAGGCGCAGCTCGCCTGTGATCGCCTCGCGTACCTCATCCGTCTCTTGGCTCATGCGGACATCTTCGTCCGGGCGGCCGGGCCCATCGCAACCGAGTTACCACGCGCAGAGCACAGTTTGACGAGAGTCCCTGGGGCGCCGGAGCCGCGCGCGTCAGTGCGGGTGAGACCCGCTCACCGCACCGGGAAGCCGTAGGAGTATCCCTGCTGCCTCAGCCAGGGCAGGATCTCGCGCAGCGCGCCCAGGGTCTGGGAGCGGTCGCCTCCCGCGTCGTGGAAGAGGACGGTCGGACCGTTGGTGATCTCGCGCTTGACGGTGGCGACCATGGTGTCCACGCCGGGACGCTCGAAGTCCTTGGAGTCGACGTTCCAGCCCAGCGGCCGCATCCCCCGGGACGCGGCGAGGTGCCGGCTGTACGGGGTGAAGGCGCCGCCCGGGGCCCGGTAGTACTGCGGCCGGACGCCCCCGGACGCCTTGGTGATCATGCGTTCGGCGTCCAGGATCTGCTTGGACTGGTAGGCCTCGGACTTGGTGTCCATGGTGGTGTCGTGCGAGACGGTGTGGTTGCACAGCCGGTGCCCGGCCGCCACGACATCCTTGACCAGGTCCGGGTGTGCCTGGGCCTGCGTGCCCACCATGCAGAAGGTGGCCTTCACACCGTTGTCCTTCAGCAGTTGCAGCACCTGCGGCGTCCAGGACGGGTCCGGCCCGTCGTCGATGGTGATGTTGACGCCCCGGGCGCCGCGGTCCGAGGCGTGCGCGATGTCCGCCGCCACCTTGGTCACGTTCCGGTCCTGGGCACGGCCGTCCGGCACCGATACACCCGCTTGCGGCTGCTGCCCTGCGGCGGTGTCCGCCTGTGCGGTCCACACCGAGGTGGCCGCCGCCATCGCCGTGACCCCGAGCGCCGCCCCGAGAAGCTTGCTGTGCCATCGCCTTCCCTTGTGCTTCGCCATGTCCGCCCGCCCCTTTGTCGTCTTCGCCGATGCCCTGCACCTATGAAGACATACGAACGCCCGTACGGGATCCCTCTGTTACCGATCGCGGACGAATCCGCAGGGGATCGGCGACAGACGGAGCGGGGCAACGGCCTCGAAAAGGTACTGGAGTCGGGTCCGGTCTGCCCCGTATCCGAGTTTATGGAGAACGAACCCGATCCCCTGCCGTGGCGGGAGCGGATCGCGGCGATCGTCGAGAGTGAGCAGAGGCACGAGCGAAGGCGAGGGGCGGAAGCGGCGACGGGGTCGTAGGCTCGCCGTCACAGTCGTCGGCGGTTACGGGCGGAAGGGGCGCGCGGTGGCGGGCTTTCAGGATCTGAGGTTCAGGGCGGTCACGTCGCTCCAGCGGAACGTCGTCAATCCGCTCGCCAGACGCAGCCCGGGACAGATCCTGCTGGAGACGACCGGCCGTACGTCCGGGCTGCCGCGCCGTACCCCGGTCGGCGGGCGGCGGGTGGGTCAGGAGTTCTGGCTGGTCTCGGAGTTCGGCGAGAAGTCGCAGTACATCCGCAATATCCGGGCCGACCCCCGGGTCCGGGTCCGCATCGCGGGACGCTGGCACACCGGCACCGCCCACCCACTGCCCGAGGACGATGCCGGTGCCCGGCTCAGGACCCTGCCGCGCTACAACAGCGCGGTCGTACGGGCGGTGGGTGCGGAGCTGCTGACGGTGCGGGTGGATCTCGCGGACTGAGTACGGAGACGGGCGCGCGCCCGGGTGGTGGGCAATCACCGGACGCGACTGAACCCGGGCGCGGATGAGCCCGGACACGACTGTGCCCGGGTGGTGTGCGGAACCACCCGGGCACGTAGCGGGCGAGCGCGGCGAGCGCGGCCGGATCAGTCGGTGATCTCGATCCTGCTGCCCTGGTCGCCGTTCTCGGCGGCGGCCTCCGGCTGGGCCGGGACCTTTGCCTTGGGGCCCGAGCCCTGGAGGTTCTTCAGCAGGGCGGCGAGGTCGACTCCCGTGGTGGAGCTGAGGAGTTCCATGCCCTGGGCGACGTTGTCCGTGACCGTACGCGACAGCTGGCTCGCGCCGTCCGTCGAGATCACGGTCATCTTGTCGATGGCGCTCAGCGGCTCGGACGCCTTGGCGACGACCTGCGGCAGCACCTCGACCAGCATCTGGAGCACGGCCGCCTCGCCGTACCGGTCGAAGGCGTCCGCCTTCTTCTGCATGGCCTCGGCCTCGGCCGTACCCTTCGCCGCGATGGCCGCGGCCTCCGCCTCGCCCTCGATGCGCACGGCGTCGGCGAGCGCCGAGCGGTGCAGCTTCTCGCCCTGACCGGTCAGCCGGGAGCGCTCGGCGTCCGCCTCGGCCTCCTTGACCTGGGCGATCCGGCGGGCCTCGGCCTCCTGCTCGGCCTGGTAGCGGGCGGCGTCGGCGGGCTTGCGGACCTTGGTGTCGAGCTCGCGGTCGGTCAGTGCGGCCTGGCGCTCGGCGACCTTCTCCTGCTCGGCGAGGATGTCCTGCTGACGGGCGGCGTCGGCCAGCGGGCCCGCCGCGTTCGCCTGGGCGGCGGCCTCGTCCGTCTGCGCCTTGATCTCGGCCTGCTTCAAGTAGAGGGTCCGCTGCGCGATCGCGATCTCCTCCTCCGCCTTGAGCCGGGCCTGCTCGGCCGCACGCCGGGCGACCGCCTCGGCGATGTCCGCCTCCTGCTTGGCGCGGGCGGCCTCCGGGCGGCCGAGGTCCTCCAGGTAGGAGCCCTCGGTGGTGATGTCCTGGATCTGGAAGGCGTCCAGGATCAGGCCCTGGCCGGAGAGGCTGGCCTCGGCCTCCTCGGCGACCTGGCTGGCGAACGCCGCCCGGTCGCGGATGATGTCCTCGACCGACATCCGGCCGACGATGGCGCGCAGCGCACCGGAGAGCACTTCCTGGGTGAAGCGGACGATGCCGTCCTGCTGCTGGAGGAAGCGCTGGGCCGCGGCCCGGATCGTCTCGTCGCTGCCGCCCACCTTGACGATCGCGACGCCGTCGAGGTTGGACTTCACGCCGCGCAGGGTCACGGCGCCGCGCACGGCCACCGGGATCTGCCGGCTGGACAGGTCCAGGGTGAACTTCTGTTGGACGAACGGGACCACGAAGACCCCGCCGCCGACCACGACCTTCTGGCCGCTGTTGTCGATGCTGGTGCGGCCGGTCACCGGATCGGTCGACTTCTTGCCGCGGCGTCCGGTGATGATGAACGCTTCGCTGGGCCCGGCGACCTTGTAGCGGGTGATGACGGCGAGGCCGATGAGTACCAGGAGTACGACGACTCCGATGACTGAGATCACGACTGGGCTCATGAAGATGTCCCCCCTGCCTCCCTGAGGGGACGGCAGTTCGAGTCGGGCGGTACGGCGCGATTCGGTGCGGCGCACCGCGGGTGTTTCGGTTGGGCGGTGGTCAGCGCTCGACGGGGCGGACGACGACCGAGGTGGTCGACAGCGCGGCCTCCACCCAGATCTCGGTGCCGCGTTCGACCGGCATTGGACTCTTCGCGGCGAGCTTCACCGGCTGGCCCCCGAGTCGCAGCAGGACCTCGCCGTAGCCGTCGGCCGGGATGGCCGTGACGACCGTGCCGGACGTACCGACGAGGTCGTCGCCGCGCGGCGTGGCGTCGGTCTGGTCCCGCATCAGCGCCTTGCTGAACTTCCAGGTCAGCCAGGCCGCGACGATCCCGGCCAGCACTCCGGCGGCGATCGCGGCGACCGTGCCGAGTCCGGTGGTGCCGAGCACGATCGCGCCTCCGAAGCCGAGCATCGAAAGGAATCCGGCGATGACCGGGAGGGACAGGAGACCGTCGAAGAAGCCGCTCAGCGCGCCCCCGAGGAGTCCTTCGAAGATGCCGTCGAAGATCAGAGAAACGACGAGCAGAACGATTCCCGCAATGCCGAGACCGAGCAACAGGGTCACGCGGTCACCCCCCGACCTTCGAAATCCCCCGAGTATTTCCGTCGAACTGGCTGGATGATCCCATAATTGCCCGGCAGTGGGTACTGCCGGGTTCCGGCAGTCTTTTACCCGTTCTTGATTCCGGAAAGCTGCTCGGTCAGCTTGGCCGCCGACTGGAACGTGGCGCCGAGCAGCGCGACGTGCTTCCAGCGCAGCACCCCCTCGGGGTCGATGAGGAACACCGCGCGGCGCACCCCGATCCCGGGCGCCGCGACGCCGTACGCGCGGGCGGTCTCCCGTCCGGTGTCCGCGAGCAGTGGCATCCGCAGGCCGTGGGCGCGGGCGAACGACTCATGGCTGTCCACACCCTGTGGACTGATTGCCCAGACCTCCGCGTCGAGCTCGCCGAAGGCCTCCAGGCCCGAGGAGTACGAGCAGAGCTGCTTGGTGCAGACGGCCGTGTTGTCGCCCGGGTAGAACGCGAGGACCACGCTGCGGCCGCGCGCCTCGGAGAGCGTGTGGTCGCGGCGTTCGAACTCCTCGCCGGTGAGCAGGCCGCCCGGCAGGGTGAAGTCCGGTGCGGGCAGGCCGAGTTGCGGTGACGATCCCATGGCGTTTCCTCCGTGGTCCGGTACTGCCGGGGTCTTCCGTGAGTGTGTCCGTAAGTGTTCCGTACAGCATGCTCGGTACGGTTCCGGCTCCCGCACCAGGAGGTAGGCATGGCAGCAGACCGTCGAGTGCCGTCCGCGGCCGTGCTCCTGCTGCACGGCGGGGCGGAGACGGGCCTGGCCGCGCCGCCGCCCGGTCCGCTGAACGTGCCCGCCCTGCGGATGCGCCCGTTCGCCCGGTCCATCGCCGGGGCGGCGGGCGGCCCCGGAGGCGTTCTCGTAAGCACCGTCCGCTACACCCACCGAGGCTGGAACGGCCCCCACGAGGACCCGTTGCACGACACCGTGCGCGCCCTGGACGCGCTCGGCCGCGAGGCCGGGGAGATTCCGGTGGTCCTGGTCGGCCACTCGATGGGCGCCCGCGCCGCCCTCCGCGCGGCCGGTCATCCGCTGGTGCGCGGGGTGGTCGGCCTCGCCCCGTGGTGTCCGGCCGACGACCCGGTCGACCAGCTGGCGGGCCGCGACGTCGTCCTGCTGCACGGCACCCGCGACCGGATCACCAGCCCCCGCGCCTCCCAGCGCCTCACCGCCCGTGCCCGGCCGGCCGGTGCCCGCTGTTGTCTGGTCGCGATCCGGGGCAGCGACCACGCGATGATCCGGCGCGCCGGACAGTGGCACGCGCTGACGGCCCGGATCGTCGCCGGACTGCTGGGGCCGGGTCCGCTTCCCGGGCCGGTCGCCACCGCCCTCGCGCTGCCGCCGGACGCCCCGGCGGCGGACGGCACCCTGAGGGCCGTCCCGTAGCCCTGCACCACGAGCGCGCGGGGCGTGCTCACGGGCACGCCCCGCGCGCCGTGGTGCAGGGGCGGGGGAACGGGAGCACCCTGGTAGGGAGGTGATCGTCATGGTGATGACAACCGTCGGGTGGCACATCGAGCTCGAATTCGACGAGGACACCCACCGCACCCGTGCGGCCGCCATGGTGCGGCTTCCGGACGGGACCGAGGTGCGGGCCCACGGATACGCGAGCCGCCATCCTTCCGACAGGAACCAGCCGAGGGTGGGCGAGGAGATCGCGGGAGCCAGAGCGCTCAACGAACTGGCGATGAAGATGCTGACGAAGGCGCACGACGAGATCGACGAGGTGTCCGGCCGGACCTCGCACCCGCTCGCCTGACGCGAGGGCCGGGGCCCGCGCGACCCGCCGGGCCCGCACGGAGACCATCGGCCGCCCGGAACCGGACCCGGACTGCGGATGCGCGGCGGGGCCGGGCGGCCGACGATTGAGGGCCGGGCAGCGGGTGTTCCGCGCCCGTCCAGGAGGTTGACGTGCAGGCCGATACGTACGGCGACGGCCCCGCGCCGTTCGACCTCCGAGCCCTGGTCGCCCTGGTCGACGGCAGCATGGCCGGGGTGGGCGTGCTCGACACCGGGCTGCGCTTCCTGTACGTCAACCGCGCCCTCGAACGGTTCAACGGCATCCCGGCCGCCGAACACCTCGGGCGCACCGTCCCCGAGGTCGTGCCCGGGGTCGACGGGCAGGAGGACATGTTGTGGGCGGTGCTCGCCGACGGGAGGTCACGCGAATTCACGTCCAGCGGCTTCACCGCCGCGGCCGCCACGGTCCGGCGGCACTGGCACGGCGCGTACCACCGGCTGGAGGTCGACGGGCGGGTCGTCGGCGTGGCCGGGATCCTGCTGGAGATCGCCGCCAGGGACCGGGGGCAGCGCGAGCTGGAGCAGGCCCGGCGCCATCTGACCCTGCTCGACACCGCCGCCGCCCGGATCGGCACCACGCTCGATATGGACACCACCTGTGCCGAGCTGGTCGACCTCGTCGTGCCGGGGCTGGCGGACATCGCGACGGTCGAGGTGTTCCCGCCCGACGTCGCCCCGCCGGTCCGGCCCGCACCGCCCGGTGTGCTGAGGCTGCGGCGGGCGGCGCTGCGGTCCGTGCCCGCGCTCCGCGACGATCTGGAGGGCTTCGGGCTGACCGGCGAGTACATCGACTACCAGGAGGGCGCGGCCGTGCAGCGCTGTCTGGCGTCCAACCAGCCGGTGGTGGAGAACCTCACCACCGACGAACAGCTCGTCCGCTCCGCCCCCGGCCCGGAACGGCTCGCCGCCTACCGGGCCCTCGGGATGCATTCTGCGGTCATCGTGCCCGTCACCGTGCGCAGTGGCCCCCTCGGCATCCTCGGCCTGATCCGGGCGGGCGACTCACCGGTCTTCACGGACGAGGACGTGCTGATCGCCCGGGAACTCGCCGGCCGGGCCGCCGTCGATCTCGACCACGCCCGCCGGTACGCCCACGAGCACACCATCGCCCTGGAGCTCCAGCGCTCCCTGCTGTCCGAGCCGCGACCGCCGCACCCGCACATCGAGATCGCCACCCGTTATCTGCCGGCCGACCGGAGCGTGATGGTCGGCGGCGACTGGTTCGACATCATCCCGCTGCGGGACGGGCGCCATCTCAAGGCGATGGGCGACGTGATGGGGCACGGGGTGGAGGCGGCGGTCGCCATGAGCCACTACCGCTCCCTGCTGCGGATGCTCGCCGACGACGAGCTGCCGCCGCACCGCATCCTGGAACAGCTGGACCGGATGGTCGAACGGTCCGGGCTGGACCGGGCGGCCACCTGTCTGCTGGCCGTCGTCGACCGGATCGGCGGGGCGTGCGAGGTGGCCAGCGCCGGGCATCTGCCGCCGGTGCTGATCGACCCCCGGGCGGGCGCCCGGGTGTGCGACGAGATGACGGTGGGGCCGCCGCTGGGCACCGGGCTCGGCGGTTACTGGACGACGCTGGTGGAGTTCGATCCGGGCACGGTGCTGTTCCTGTACACGGACGGGCTGGTCGAGCGGCGCGGCGAGGACATCGACGCCTCGGTCGGCCGGCTGAAGGAGCTGTCCCTGCCGCCCGGCGGCAGCCTGGAGGACCTGCTGGACGAGGTCCTCGAACGGTTCGGTCCGGGGGCCGAGGACGACATAGCGGTGCTGGCCTCCCGCACCCGGCCCCGGGCGGAGTGGACGCCCGACGCCACCTGACCCCCGGTCCGGTCAGCCCAGTTCCAGGCTGGTGATGCCGAACAGCCCGCCGTGGTCGATGTCCGGTGCCGGTCCCGTGTACATCCGGGCGGTCTCGAACGACGGGGTGAGGCCCAGCTGTTCGGCCAGGCGTACGGCCGCCGGGTTGACGTCGGGCACGTCGATCGCGACCGGCACACCGGGATCGGACGCCGCCAGCGCACCGATCAGGGCACCGGCCACCTCGGGCGATTCCGCGTACACGGGACCGATGCGGGACGACGTGCGGCAGGGGCGCACCACGGCCAGACCGCACAGCTCCCCGTCGCGGACGGCGGCGAGCGAGGTGCGGGTGGGGTGGGCGATCCACGGGGCGAGGAAGCTGTCGCGGTCGGCCGGGAAGAAGCGGCGGTCGTAGGCGGCGAGCCGGTCGAAGGGTACGGAGCGGCCGTCGACGAGCTCGGTGCCGGCCGGGGCGGGCGGACCGGCCGGCGGCAGGCCCTCGTAGCGCATGTTCGTCCACGCGGAACGGAAGCCGGATTTACGGTAGTTGGGCTGCTGGGCCACCACCCCGTCGAGGCCGACGTTGCGCCCGTCCAGCCGTGCCATGCCGGCCTGCCAGAGCTGGATGCCGTACCCCTGGCCGCGCAGTTGCGGGCGGGTGAGGTAGAAGCCGAGGAAGCCGAAGCCGGTGCCGTAACGGACCACGGAGACGCAGGAGACCGGTTCCCCGTCGAGCCGGCCGATCAGGAAGCCGCGCGGATCGGCCGCGAAGAAGGCGTGACGGTCGGTCAGCCCGGGGTTCCAGCTCTCCTCGTGGGCCCATTCGGCCAGCATCGTGAGGTCGTCGGCGCTTGCGGTGGTGATCTCGAAGTTCGGCACGGGGCACCTGTACCCGGCGGGCGACCGGTTCAACGGTGGTTTTTCCGTCACCACCCGGCGGGCCGGTACGGGGTCGGACCGGCCCGGTACGCGCCCGAGGCGGCGTGCCGGAAGTGCTCAGACCAGCAGGTACGCGCCCGTCGTCGCGGCCCCCAGCACCGCCCCGGCGACCGTCTGGGCCACCGAGTGGTACCCGAGCGCGACCCGCGACCAGCACACGGCGACCGTCATCGCATAGCCGAGCAGCCACCACGGCGAGTGCACCGTGGCGAGCAGGGCGATGACGGCCGAGGCGACCGCGGCGTCCACCGAGATCTTCCAGACCGTGTTGACGGCCAGCAGGACCACGGTCATCGCCCACAGGGCGAGCATTGCCACGAGGATGCCGGTGGGGGCGTGGCCCAGCACCATCACCACCGAACCGGTGCCGATGGAGCCGAGGATGACGAAGAAGATCGGCGCCCGCTTGGTGCGGTCGACGACATGGCGGTCGCCCCAGGTGCCGCGCCCACGCTCCCACTCGATGTACCCGGCGGGTATGAGGCCCGCGCACAGGGCGCCGAGGAATCCCCAGAGCAGGCCGGTCCAGTGACCGGCGGCGGCCAGGCCGATGCCGAGCATGCCGATCAGCAGGACGTTGCGGGGCTGGAAGACGTCGGTGACGGTGCGCGCGGTGGCGTTGTCCGGCGCTGCGGGGGTGTCGGTGGTGGTCATGCTGTCTCCTCGGTGGAGGCCGTGCGGGGTGCTGCGGTCACGGTGGACGGGCCGGGAACGGCGGGCATGGCTGCCGCCAGTACCCGCGCGGCCCGGTCCTGCGGGACCGTCCGGTAGGCGGCGGCGACCCGGACCAGCCAGGCCACCTCGCCGTCCTGGTCGGTGGCGTGCTGGGTCTCGATCGCCGCGGCGGTGGAGGCGGACGCCCCGCCGGCCTTCGCCGCGAGCGCCGCCTTGATCCAGTACGCCTCGGCGAGCGGGCCCGCCTTCTCCGCGTCCGTGGTGCCGTCCGCCGCGGCGGCGTCCTTCGCGGCCGGGAGCAGGGTGTCGGGCACGTAGTGGCGCAGCTTCTCCACCGCGTCCGCGATGTCGGCGGCCCAGCGGTCGATGCGCAGGTCCGCGGGGGTGCCGAAGCGGGTGAGCTCGCGGGTCAGCGAGGCCGGGGGGTCGAAGGGCTGCTCGGGGAACGCGGTCATCAACTCGCGCCACAGGCCGTGCAGTTTGACCTGGGCCCGCCAGAGCTTCGCGCGGCGCTGCCCCTTGCTGAGGGCGGGGATGGAGGCGCCCACGGCGAAGAAGGCGAACAGCACCACCTGCGCGGCCTCGGTGATCTCGTCGAAGCGGAGCGCGAAGGACTCGCTCGGGGTGTCGATGACGCTGACCCACAGGAACAGGGTCCGGCTGACGGTGTAGCCGACCCCGATGAACATCGCGAACGTCATCATCCCGAGGCCCACCCGCAGATGACGCAGCCCGGCACCGGCGGTGGCCAGTGCCCACTGGTACGCGCAGACGGCGGACGCGGCACCCAGGTAGAGGTAGAACACGCTCATGTACAGCGTGGCGCCCCACTGTCCCGCGTGGTCGGAGACGAAGCGGTCCGAGGGGACGGAGCGGTCGACGACGGTGAAGAACAGCACCGTCAGCAGGATCAGCGTGGCGATCGACGCCTTGGCCGCCACCTGCTGGATGGCGCGGGCGAACCGCACGTGGCGTGGGACGGTGCCGCCGTCGGGGTACCGGCCGTAGATCGCGACGATGTAGCTGAGGATCGCCAGGATCGCGATCGTCGCCGTGTAGTGCTTGATCAGGACGGCGAGGTCGGTGACGGCGCTGTCGTTGAGCCCGATGCGCACGGCCCGGGTCTTGGTCCACAGGGCGGCGGCGAAGCCCGCGTAGCAGCCCCACAGGGCGCGGCGGCGCTTGTCTTCTTCGTCGCCCCACAGGGCGGCCGGCATGCGCCACAGGGCGACGGCCGTCATCAGGACGGCCACGAGATAGCCGGCGAGGTCGAGCGGGGTCACGGCGGAGTCCTCGGGGTGGGGGGTGGCGGAGAGGTGTGCGGTGTTCAGGAGCGGCGGAACAGGCCGCGGCGGCGGTTGGCGACCGGGCGGGACAGGGAGTTGGCCAGCCGGCCCACCATGTCGTCGCTCGCCACGTCCAGGGCCATGCGGGGAATGAGCGAGGCGCCGAACTCGGCCATGCGCTCGTCGTGGGTGTCGTACTGCGCGCGGGCCTGCACGGTGCCGTCCCCCGACCGGAGCGCGTCGGCGATCGTGGCCGCGACCGGGGGCGGCTGGGACGGCGGTGACGGCGGGGGTTCGGTCCCGAGGACCCGGGTGATCAGCGAGGTGTCGAAGACCGGGAGCAGGCGCCGCAGCTGCTCCGCGTCGAGGGAGGTGCCGTGGTCGAACCACTCGTGGCACAGCTCGTGCAGGATGACGTGCTGGGTCTGGTACGCGGTCGGCCGGCGGCGGTAGAGCACGAAGCTGGTCCCGCCGGTCTTCAGCCGCAGCCCGCAGGCGGCGTTGACGCGGGCCAGCCGGTCGGGCATCTCGTGCAGCACGATGGTGCGGCCGCGGGCCGCTTCCATGTTCGCCACCAGTGCGTCGATGGAGAAGGGGGCGGGGATGGGCAGGTCGGCCAGCCCGGCCTCGCACTCCTTCCGTAGTTCGCGCAGCGACATGGAGATCTACTTCTCCGGTTCGCCATGGGCGGTGCCGCCGTCGTCCGCGCCCGGCCGGCCCTTGGCGTTCTCCAGCAGCGAGAGCGCGAACTGCAGCAGTTCCGGCGGGAGACCGTCCTCGTCGAGGCCGCGCCCGGCCACGCCGCTGATCTCTCCCGTACGCCGCATCGCGAGGAACTGGAGCCCGGCGACCACGTCGTCGACGACCTCGGACTCCTCCTTGAAGAACCGCCAGTCCACGCCGAAGCCCAGACCGAGCGCCTTGAGGATGTCCTCGGAGGGCTGGGTGACCTTTCCGGCCAGGATGTTGGAGAAGTAGCTGTGCGAGAGGGAACCGCCGCGTTCCTTGACGAGATCCGCGAAGAAGCGGCCCGAGATCTTCTGGCCGGGGAAGGTCTTCTCGACCATGTACTCGACCTTCTGCTGCAACGTCCGCAGCTCCGGTGTGCGTTCCTCGGCGCTGTCCATCCGGCCCCCCACGTATCCGCTCCCGTGCGATCGAGGTTCTTCACGGTCGTCGATTCGGTCAACGGGCTCGTACTGTAACGAACCCTGACGTGGCGTCCTCAGCGCGGTAGGTGGTACGGGAACGGGCTTGCGTAAACACGCAACGTCACTGTTAACTCGAAAAAACACGAGCAGGGGACCACGAGGGGAGTCCCCTGCTCGTGAAATCAACGGGTTTCATGTGAATTCACCACGGACAAAAGGTGCATGACGCACATACACGATGTGCGGACATGGGTGTAGCCCTTCACGACGGGGGATGCGTGAAGGGCTACACGTGCATTATGGCTGCTGGTCAGGCCGTCATCAACTGTCCTCCGGAGCGGCGTGTCCCGGAGTGGGGCCGGTGAAGGGTGCCCGTCGGTCGGGTCAATGGCGTTCGGGCCGGTCGCGCGGCTATTGATTTCCGGCGGAAAAAAGACCCGCCCGCAACGCCTCACTCGATTGAACCCGAGTCCGATTCGAGTCGAATAAGAGGTGAATCGGGATTGGTCGAAGTCGAATCACGCTTTAATTCGAGTTCAATTCGAATCCGGCGGATCGGAATTGCTTTCCCTGCCCGATCGCTTCCGCCGTGATATTCTGGAAGCAGTTGCAGTTGTGGTTCCCGAAGACTCCGAGTGCGCTCCTCGGCACAATGCGCCGAGGGATGCGCTCCTGCGTTTTCCGGTGCTTTTTCCGGATGGGGTAATCATCGCGGCGACGTGGGATCCGCAACGTGCGAATCCCCGGGAACTGCCCCCATGAAGGAGACAGAACATGGCTACTGGCACCGTCAAGTGGTTCAACGCGGAAAAGGGCTTCGGTTTCATCGAGCAGGACGGCGGCGGCCCCGACGTCTTCGCCCACTACTCGAACATCGCGGCCACCGGTTTCCGTGAGCTCCAGGAGGGCCAGCGGGTCAACTTCGATGTCACGCAGGGCCAGAAGGGTCCGCAGGCGGAGAACATCACCCCGGCCTGATCCCCCGCTCCGGCGCCGACGCGCTGTGACGACTTGCATGATCGGGGCCCGCACCTCCGGGTGCGGGCCCCGGTTCGCTGTCGTCCACGCGGCCCGGCGCCAGCCCGGGCCCCCGGGGCGCGGCTCGTTTTCGCAGCCGCGCCCCGACCGCGCTCCGTCCGGGCTCCGTCCAGGCTTGTCCACGGCCCGTACTTGCGATTCCTGTGCCGCCCGCCGCCGCAGCGAATTCCTCGATACGCGCCCTGTCGAGGAAAGGTTTCGTATGGACCGCGACCGCACAGCACGTTCGAACGACCAGAATTCCCGTACCCGCACCCGTTCCGGCGGCCGCAGGCCCGCCCCCGTGCAGGGGGAGTTCGCGGCGCCGAGGACCATCACCCCGGCGCTGCCCGCAATTTCGGCCTTCGCCGAGCTGGACCTGCCCGAGCCGCTGCTGTCGGCGCTCACCGCCGAGGGCGTCACCACCCCGTTCCCGATCCAGGCGGCCACCCTGCCGAATTCCCTCGCGGGGCGCGATGTGCTGGGCCGCGGCCGGACCGGCTCCGGCAAGACGCTCGCCTTCGGCCTGGCCCTGCTGGCCCGGATCGCGGGCAACCGGGCCGACGCCCGTCGCCCGCTGGCCCTGGTCCTCGTACCCACCCGGGAACTGGCCCAGCAGGTCACCGACGCGCTCACCCCGTACGCCCGCGCGCTGCGGCTGCGGATGGCCACCGTCGTCGGCGGCATGTCGATCGGCAGGCAGGCAACCGCGCTGCGCGGCGGCGCCGAGGTGGTCGTCGCCACGCCCGGCCGGCTCAAGGACCTCGTCGAGCGCCGCGACTGCCGGCTGGACCGGGTCTGCGTCACCGTTCTCGACGAGGCCGACCAGATGGCCGACATGGGGTTCATGCCGCAGGTGACCGAACTGCTGGACCTGGTGCTGCCGCAGGGCCAGCGGATGCTGTTCTCGGCGACCCTGGACCGTAACGTCGACCTGCTGGTACGCAACTACCTGCACGACCCGGTCGTCCACTCGGTCGACCCGGCGGCCGGTGCGGTGACGACGATGGAGCACCACGTGCTCTACGTGCAGGGCGCCGACAAGTACGCCACCACGACCGAGATCGCGGCCCGCGACGGCCGGGTGCTCATGTTCCTGGACACCAAGCACGCCGTGGACAAGCTCACCGACCATTTGCTCGGCAGCGGGGTGCGGGCCGCCGCGCTGCACGGCGGGAAGTCCCAGCCGCAGCGCACCCGCACCCTGGACCGGTTCAAGAACGGCCAGGTCACGGTGCTGGTCGCGACGAACGTCGCGGCGCGCGGCATCCACATCGACAACCTGGACCTGGTCGTCAACGTCGATCCGCCGAGCGACCACAAGGACTACCTGCACCGCGGCGGCCGTACCGCCCGTGCCGGGGAGTCCGGCAGCGTCGTCACGCTGGTGCTGCCGGGACAGCGCCGGGAGATGACCCGGCTGATGGCCGACGCCGGGATCACCCCGAAGATAGCCCAGGTCCGCTCGGGCGAGGCCGAACTGAGCCGGATCACCGGCGCGCGGAAGCCCTCGGGGGTGCCGGTCGACGGCAGCGCACCGCCGGTGACGGAGCGCCCCAGGCGCGTGCCCTTCCGGGGCCAGGGCAGCGGCCCCGCGAAGGCGGGCCGGTCACGCCGCTCCGACCAGCCCACCGCGGAGGCACGCGCCGCCGCGAAGCAGCGCCGCACCAACCGGGCGGGGTGACCCCGAGGCCGCGATCCTGGGGCCGCGATCCCCAGGAGCAGCGACTCCGGGAGCAGCGATCCCCGGACCGGCCGTCGCCCACGCGCCGGCCGGTCTCAGGCGATCATGAAGTCCTTTACGGGCAGGGCCCGTTCGACGATCCTGATGTCGCCGATCCAGCCGTGCATCAACTGGTCGAGCCTGCCTCCGTACTCGTAGGCGCCGAGCAGCCAGGGCAGGCCCAGGGTGGTGAGACCGGTGGCGCGGGTGGCGGGGTTGCGGGCGACCACGCAGCCGTCGACGTACATCGTCGTGTGCTTCCCGTCGTTGACGAGCGCCACGTGCCACCACCGTTCACGCAGCAGCTCATGGCTCCAGTTGGTGACGGCCCCCGGCTGGTTCAGGGGCGCCGCCGCCCACTGGAGCCCGGGGCCGTCCGATACGGAGAGCGTGGCGACGGGCTCCTCCGGGTCGCCGGAGGTCTTTCCGGCCGCCCCGAGCGTGCCGCGGCGGCCGAGTACGGCGCCCCAGGCGTTGCGTCCGGCGTCCCAGTCGGCGGGGAGGCGGAGGAAGGCCTCGATGGTGTAACCGGACCTGAAGGTCTTGGTGTTGAGCGGTGCGTTGTTCTCCGTGCGCAGATACGCGCCCCGCAGCGGCGGCTTCGAGCCGTCGAAGTAGAGGCTGCCGTGGCCGGGCTGGTCGGGGTGGTGGGCGGTGGACCAGCGCAGCGCGTCGGACGCACTGCCGGGGACGACTTCGCGCACCAGGTCGTTGCGGTGCCCGGACAGGTCGGGGACGCGCAGGCCGGCGTCGGCGGCGGAACCGTCCTGGTGCGAAGGGGAGTCGAAGCGCCAGTAGGCGACGGTGCCCGGTATCAGCAGCTGCTTCGCCGGGCGGGGGCCCCGTACGGGTACGGGCGCGAAGCCCGCGAAGCGCTTCTCGAAGTCGATGGGGACGGCGAAACAGTCCTGCGGACCGGTCAGTTCGATCTCGCCGCGCTCCAGGTCGTTGAGCCGCTCGCCCGCGCGGCCGAGGACCCACGGGGAGATCGTCTCCACGTCGATGGTGTTCCTGGCCAGGTCGAAGCGGTAGAGGCGGATCATGGCGCTGCCGCCGTAGTAGCGGTTCTGGTAGTTGGTGATGTGCAGATGGACGTCGTTGCCCGCGGTGTTCTTGCGGGTGGTGCGTCCGGCGGGCCAGTAGTGGCCGTTGAGGGTGAGGAAGATCTGGTCGTTCCCGGCGATCAGCTCGTCCCACAGATGCTGTCCGTGGCCGGAGAGTTCGGCCTCGTCGCCGTCCGCGTTCGCGTACACCAGCTCGTGAGTGGTGAGGATGACGGGTGTACGGGGGTGCTGGGCGATGACGTCCTTCGCCCAGGCGAGCCCGGCCGTCGACGGCCGCCAGTCGAGCGCCAGCACCAGCCACTCGCGCCCGGCGGCGCGGAACAGGTGGTACGTGTTGTATCCGTCCGGGGTCGCCCCGCCGAACGTCGGCAGGCGCCGCATGCGCTTCGGACCGAAGGTGTCCAGGTACGGTGTGCGGCCGCGCTGGTCGTCGGTGGAGGACTTGATGTCGTGGTTGCCCGCGACGACGCTGTAGCCGACCCGCCGCCGGTCGAGCAGCTCGAACGCCTCGCCGATCGCCGCGAACTCGCCTGCCTGACCGCTCTCGGTGAGGTCGCCCAGATGGGACAGGAAGACGATGTTCTCGTCGCGCCCGTGGTCGAGTACGTAACGCAACGACGCCTCGACCGGCGCCTTGTCGATGCTCGCCCCGTCGAAGAGGTACTGGGTGTCCGGCATGACGACGAGCGTGAATCTGGGGTTCTCGGGGTCGGGCCGCCAACCGGCCGCGACGGCACCGGTGTTCTGCTGGGCAAGGGCCGCGGCAGGCGTGGCGGACGCGAGCCCGGTGGCTGCGGTGGCGGCACCGGTGAGCGCGGTCGCCCGCAGGAACGTACGACGGCTCGCGCCGGGCAGAAGTGGTCCGTCGGGCTGGTGGAGGGGGCTGCACATGGATGTCTCCGCGGGGACGAACGTAGGGGTGATCGTCTGCAAGCTAGCCGCGGCGTGGGGGAGAAACCGGTCCGTAAGGACCACAGCTGGGCGAAGGCTCCATGAATTGCACAGTGCCGGGCGCGCGGGATCGTGGCGGTGGGGGCGCGCGGGATCGTGATGGCGGGGGCGTACGGGCGCGGGACCGCGGGCCGGGTGACGGGCCCCGGCCTGCCGCGCCCCGCTACCGCCCGCCCGCGACCCGCAGGACCGTCCCGGTCACGTAGGACGCCTCGCCCGACAGCAGCCAGGCGATGGCGGCCGCGATCTCCGGGGCGGATCCGACACGGCCGAGCGGGATCCCGGGGACGGCCGCGTCCGCGCGGCCGGGATCGCCCGCCGTGGCGTGCATATCGGTGTCGATCATGCCGGGGGCGACCGCGTTGACCCGGATGCCGTCGGGCCCCAGCTCCTTGGAGAGCCCGATCGTCAGCGCGTCCGTCGCCGCCTTCGTGGCGGCGTAGTGGACGAAGTCCCCGGGGCTGCCGAGGGTGGCGGCGGCCGAGGAGACATTGACGATAGCGCCCGCCCCGCCGGCCGCCATGTCCTTCGCGGCCCGGCGGCAGCACAGCAGGTAGCCGAGGAGGTTCACGTCCACGACGCGGCGCAGCGTCTCGGCGGAGGTGTCGGCGAGCCGTCCGAGCGGGCCCGTCACGCCCGCGTTGTTGACCAGCCCGGTCACGGGTCCGAGCTGCTCGGCCACCGTGTCGAAGAGCCGTTCCACATCGGCCTCCACGGCGGTGTCCACCCGCACCGCGACACAGCGCGCCCCGGCGGCCCGTACCGCTGCCGCGGTCCGCTCGGCGGCCTCGGCGTTGCTCACGAAGCCCAGGGCGAGGTCGTGCCCGTCCCTCGCCAGGCGGATACAGGTCGCGGCGCCGATTCCCCGGCTGCCGCCGGTGACGACGGTGACGGGGCGCGGCGACGGCGACGGCGACGGGGTGATGCTGCTGTCCGGCGGCACTGGAGAACCTCTCGTTTCGCTCGCGGAGCATGCGGGTCATGCGGGTCATGCGGGTCATGCGGATCATGCGGTCCACGCAGCGAATCACCGCGGGCGCCAGTGGATCAAGGCCGCCCGCCGACCGGGTGACGGCACCGGAGCCGGGACGCGGCGCGGCGCGCCTGCTGTTGAGGTGATGCCGGTCCGCGCCCCGGCGTGGTGCCCGGTGCGGGGCGCCGGCGGTTGCCTAGCGTCGGCGCCTGACGGGCCGCTGTCGGCGCGGAACGGGTTGAATCGCCCGGCGCTCGATGGCGGCTCCTCGCCGACGGCGTTCCCCTGCCTCCGTCTCGCATTGCGGTGGCAGGGGACGCCGACCGCTCCGCCCGGGACAGGCCCTACGCCCAGAGCGCCCGCGCCAGCGCGACCCCGGCGAGCGCCGCGCCCAGCCCCGCCGCCACGCTCCCCACGACATTGGCCACCGCGTAGGACTTCGCGCCGTCCTCGGCCAGCCGCAGCGTCTCGTAGCTGAATGTCGAGTACGTGGTGAGCGCCCCGCACAGCCCGGTGCCGAGCAGCAGTTGCAGATGGGAGGAGGCGGCGCCGGCCGCCACCGCACCGGTCAGCAGGCCCAGGATCAGCGAACCCGACACGTTGATCGTGAAGGTCCCCCACGGGAAGACGCTGTCGTGCCGGGACTGCACCGCCCGGTCTGTCAGATAGCGCAGCGGCGCCCCGACCGCCGCCCCGGCGATCACCAACAGCCAGTTCACCTGCCCCGCTCCCGTTCGTCGCCGAAGCGCACGATCTCGCACTCGTCCAGGAAGGCGACCCCGCCGTCCGCGGTCAGTTCCCCGATGAGCGGCAGGAACGCCCTGATCCGTGCCTCGGTGTCCACGATCACGACCGCCACCGGCAGGTCCTCGCTCAGCGAGAGCAGCCGCTGCGTGTGGATCATCGACGAGGTGCCGAAGCCCTCGATGCCGCGGAACACGCTGGCGCCGGACAGCCCGGCCAGATGCGCCCGGTGCACGATCTCCGTGAAGACCGGCCGGTGGTGCCACCCGTCGGACTCGCCGACGAGAACCGTCAGGCGCAGGCCCCGTTCCGTTCCCGGCGTCGTCATGGCTGCCTCCAGGCCAGCACGCGGCGGGTCGCCCACACCGCACTCCACACCGCCGCGAGGGCCGCGAACAGCGTCAGCCCCAGATACCCCAGTCCGGCCCGGACCCGGCCGCCGTCGAGCAGGCGCTGGATGTCCACCGCGTACGTCGAGAACGTGGTGAACCCGCCGAGCACCCCCGTACCGAAGAACGGCCGCACCAGCCGGTGTGCCGTCCACGCCTCGCTGATCACCACCATGAAGACGCCGATCACCGCACATCCGACGGCGTTCACGGCCAGCGTCGTCCACGGGAAACCGCCCGGGACGGTGGGCCAGATCAGCGTGGCCCCGTAGCGGACGGACGCCCCGATCGCACCGCCGAGCGCGACCACCGCGACGACGGAACCTTGTGGGTTCGGGGATCCCATGGGCGCTTCTCTCCTGGACTGCTACACCCCCCAGGCTATCGCTCCGGGGGGTGCCCGGTCCGTGGCCTACCAGGTCTTGCCCGGGGGCTGCTTGGTGGTGACGTTGATGCGGTTGAACAGGTTCGTCAGACCGATCGCGAGCACCAGCGCGGAGAGCTGCTTCTCGTCGAAGTGGCGGGCGGCCTCGTCCCAGATGGCGTCCGGCACCGGGTCGTAGCGGTCGCTGAGCCGGGTCGAGTGCTCCGCGAGCGCCAGCGCGGCCCGCTCGGCGTCGGTGAAGTACGGCGCGTCGTGCCAGGCCGACACGGCGAAGAGCCGCTCGTCGCTCTCACCGGCCTTCCTGGCGTTGCGTACGTGCCCGTCGACGCAGAAGGTGCAGCCGTTGATCTGGCTGACCCGCAGACCGACCAGTTCGAGGGTGATCTCCGGCAGCCCGCCCTTCTGGATGGCCTTGACCAGGCCCAGGACGGGTGGCAGGGCCTCGGGAAGGATCTCGGCCGGGTTCTGGATGCGTGCCTGCATGATGTCTCTCCTTCGGTGTCCGTCACGGTCGCGGCGGCGTTCTCGCCGCGCCCTCACTGCACTGACGGACGGCGGAGCGGAAGTGTGACGGCGCCGCCCGCTACTGCCGCTCGGTCAAGCCGTGAACCGCTCCTTGTGCTCCGCGGCCCACTCGGCGAAGGTGCGCGCCGGGCGGCCGGTGACCTGCTCCACGGTGGGGGCGACGGTGTAGCCGATCTCCGGCGGGTCGCCGTGTACCCAGACGAAGAAGTCGATGGTGCGGACAGCTTCGGTCCTCAATCTCGCCGTGATCGCGGGATGGGGCAAGGGGATTCGTCCTGTGACCTGATGCGCGCCGGCGTCCTCACCACGTCCGCCGGAGCGAGCTGCGGAGCCCGTTCTCCTCGGTGACCCTGGCCCGGAGCTGCCGTATCAGCGTGGAGTCCGCAGCTTCGCCGTCCGCTCCGGAGCGGCACCGCGCGCATTCGCAGGGAGGCCAGCGCAGCGGGTTGAACTCGGGCAACTCCGCAGCCGGCTCCGGCTCTTGTTGCGGATCGGGCTCCGACTTCTGCTCCCTCATGCCGAGCCCCGCTTCGAGCAGGCCACCGTGCTCCGGTGGCGCCGGAGCAGCACCCGGCAGTCCGTCGCCTTGCTGTAGTCGCGCTGATCGGTGGCGAGAGCTTCGGCCAGGCGGAGTTTCTGACACCCGGGACAAGGCTCCTGCCCGGCCGGGGAACCGGTCTTTGCGGACACGGGTCACTCCTCTCCGTAGTCATTCCACTACTAAGCGGGCTCAGGTTGGCCTAGAGTTGGAGCATCTTCAACTTGCAAAGAAAGTACGGGTAGTTAGGCGGCAATCGTTGAACCGAAAAGAGTTGGACCCCGACAGGTCTCCCATCGCAGCCTTCGGGCAGCGTCTCCGCACGCTGCGGGACGAGCGCGGCTGGACGCAGGACGAGCTGGGGGAGCGCATGGGCTGCTCCGGAACGCACATCTCTGCCGTCGAAACTGGTCGCCGCCCTCCAACTCGCCGTTTTGCGGCGAGTGCTGACAGGGTCTTCGGTACCGGAGGCAAGTTCGAGCGTCAGAGCCAGGCCCTGAGGTACACGGCGCTGCTCGAAGGGTTCCCGGAGTACGTGACGCATGAGGCGCGGGCGGCAGAGATCAGGCTCTACGAGGTCGGTGTCATGCCAGGGGTGCTCCAGACGCCGGAGTACGCATCGGCGCTCAACGCACGCACCGTCGAACGGGGCGCGATCACACCCGAGCAGGCAGACGAACGGGTCTCGCTCGTGGCGGAGCGGCAGACGGCGCTTACTCGCACGCCGCCACCTCTGGTCTTCGTTGTGCTCGACGAAAGCTGTCTCAGGCGGCCTGTCGGCAGCCCCGCAACCATGGACGCCCAGCTGGCAAGACTGGTCGAGTTCGCCGCGCTACCGAACACCGTGCTCCAGATCGCTCCGTTCGACATGGGAGACCGTCGCCCGCTCAGCTTGCCGCTCTATGTCCTGACGATGCAGAACCGATCCCTGGTTTCCTACGCGGAGTCCGCGCAGCGGGGTCGGCTCGAACGGGAAAGTACCTCTGTGGTGCCCCTGTTGACCGCCTACCATCAGTTGCAGGCTGAAGCGCTCTCCCAGGCGGCATCCGTGGCCATGATCGAGCAGTTACGAAAGGGCACCCCGTGACGACCGAATCTCCCCGTTGGTTCAAGTCTTCGTACAGCGAGAACGGTGGCGCCTGCGTCGAGGTCGCCGCCAACCTCGTCGCCCCGCGCGGCGTGGTCCCCGTTCGCGACTCCAAGAACCCCGGCGGTCCGGTGCTGACCGCCTCCGCCGCCTCGTTCGCCTCCTTCGTGGCGGGTGTGAAGGCCGGAGAGTTCGCCGGGGGCTAACCCCACCGCATACCGTCATGCCTCCCGGATGGGTTGAGGGCTAGCGCTCAACCAGCCTTGTGGCATGAGGACTTACGGAAAATCCGCCGCATTCGTCGCCCTGTCCGTCACCGCCGTCGCCACCGCTCTCACCGGGGCCGCGACCCCGCAGGCCGTCGCCTCGGCCAACCCCGCAGCTGCCAACCCCGCAACCGCGCTCTCCTGGCGGCCCTGCGCCCAGGACGGCGGCCCGGCCGCCCAGGAGTGTGCCGAGCTGCCCGTACCACTGGACTACGCGGACCCGGACGGCCCGCAGCTCTCCCTCGCCGTGACCCGGGTCCGCAGCGACCGGCCCGCCGCGCGGCGCGGGACGCTGATGGTGATCGTCGGGGGGCCGGGGGGCTCCGGGGTGCAGCAAGTGACGGAGAAGGGGGCGCAGTTGCAGCGGGAGATGGAGGGGCGGTACGACATCGTGAGCCTCGACCCGCGCGGGGTCGGCGGCAGCACGAAGGCGAGCTGCGGGCTCGCCCCGGAGGACCGGGAGCTGGTGAACATGCGGTCCTGGCCCGCCGCCGACGGCTCGATCACCGAGAACGTGACCCGGTCCCGGCGCATCGCCGAGACCTGCGCCCGCAACGGCGGAGCGGTGCTGCGGAGCCTCACCACGGCCAACGAGGCGCGGGACATCGACCGCTTCCGGCAGGTGCTCGGCGAGGAGAAACTGTCGGCCTGGGGCACCTCGTACGGCACCTACGTGGGCGCTGTTTACGCGCAGAAGTACCCGCAGCGCACGGACCGTTGGGTGCTGGACAGCAACGGTGACCCGAACCCGTCGAAGGTCGGGCAGGGCTGGCTGGCGAACATGGCGGTGGGGGTGGCCGACCGGTTCCCCGACTTCGCGCGCTGGGCCTCCGACCCGGCCAGGGACGCGGAGGGGCTGCGGCTCGCGCAGCGGGCCGAGGACGTGCGGCCGCTGGTGCTGGACCTGGCGGCGCGGCTGGACCGGGAGCCGAGGGAGACCACCACGGCGGGCCACCCGCTGACCGGCAACCGGCTGCGCCTGGCGCTCCAGATGGGCCTGGAGGACGACGGTGCCTTTGCCGGGGCGGCGGGGCTCGTCCGGGCGGCCCTGGACACCTCGGTGAAGCCGGACCTGCCCGGCGTGCTGAGCGGGCCGGTGCCGGACGCGGACGCGGCGGTCTCGATGGGCGTGGTCTGCAACGACGTGCGCTGGCAGGGCACGGTCGCCTCGTACGGGCGGGCCGTCGCCGACGACCGGGTGAAGCACCCGCTGACCGCCGGGTGGCCGGTGAACATCACCCCGTGTGCGTTCTGGAAGGACGGGCCGGCCGAGCAGCCGACCAGGATCACGGACCAGGGGCCGTCCAACGTCCTGATGATCCAGGGGCTGCGCGACCCGGCGACCCCGTACTCCGGCGCCCTGAAGATGCGCGCGGCCTTCGGTGACCGGGCCCGCATGGTCACCGTCGACCACGGTGGGCACGGCATGTACCTGGGCAGCGGGAACGCCTGCGGCGACCGCACGGTCACGACGTTCCTGACGACGGGGATGCGGCCGGAGCGCGACACGTACTGCGCGAACTGACCACCGCACGGCCGTACGGAGCCGGGCCCGTGACCGGGCGGGGCAGGCGCCCCGCTCAGTCGCAGCCCGGCGTCGCATGGCCGCTGTTCCTGGCCTCTGCCAGCAGGGTGACGACCTCCTCGTCGGACGTCTGCGAGAAGTCCCGGTACCACTCGCCGACCGCGTAGAACAGGCGCGGCACCGACAGGCACACCACCTCGTCCGCGCTCCGGCGCAGCCGCACGACGGCGTCCGGCGGTGCCACCGGCACGGCCGCCACCACCCGCGCCGGCTGCTGGGCCCGTATCACCAGGCAGGCCGCCTCGGCCGTGGCGCCGGTCGCGATGCCGTCGTCCACGACGATCACCGTCCGGCCGGCGAGCGGGGTACGTACCCGGCCGGCCCGGTACACCTGCGCCCGCCGTACGAGCTCCGCCTCCTCGACCCGTTCGACCGCCGCGAGATCCTGCTTCCCGGACCGCAGCCGGGAGGCGACGTCGTCGTTGATGACCCGGACCCCGCCCTCGCCGATGGCGCCGAACGCCACCTCCTCGTGGTGCGGCACGCCGAGCTTGCGGACGACGATCACATCGAGTTCGGCGCCGAGCGTCTGGGCCACCTGGAAGGCCACCGGGACTCCGCCGCGGGGCAGCCCCAGTACGACGGGGTTCTCCCGTTCGAGGTGGCGCAGCGCCTCGGCCAGCTGCTGGCCCGCGTCCTCGCGGTCGGCGAACAGCATGGTGGTTCACCCCCAAGCAGGCTTCCCTCCCTTCGAAACAACCCCATGTGCGGCACCCCCGCAACTCGGGCAAGGTCGTTTGTATGGGACGAATCGGAGCGGTTCTGATCGATATCGACGGAGTGCTCACGGTGGCGTGGAAACCGCTGCCCGGCACCGTCGCGGCGATGCGGCGCCTGCGCGAGGCGGGTGTCCCGCTGGTCCTGGTCACCAACACCACCTCCCGCACCCGCGCCTCGATCGCCGCGAAACTCGCGGGCCAGGGCTTTCCCGTCACGGCCGAGGACATCCTCACCGCTCCGGCCGCCACCGCGGCGCACCTGCGTGAGCACCACCCCGGCGCCCGCTGTCTGCTGATCAACTCCGGGGACATCCGGGACGATCTGACGGGCGTGACCCTGGTCGATGAGGAGGGCGAGGGCGAGGCGCCGGACGTCGTCGTCATCGGCGGGGCCGGGGACGCCTTCGGCTACGCGGAGCTGAACCACGCCTTCCGGCATCTGCAGCGCGGCGCCCGGCTCGTAGCCATGCACCGGAACCTGTACTGGCGCACGGCCACCGGGCTCGACCTCGACACCGGGGCCTTCCTCCTGGGGCTGGAGCGGGCGGCCCGGACCGAGGCGGAGATCACCGGCAAACCGGCCGGATCGTTCTTCGCCGCGGCCCTGGCCCACCTCGGCGTCACCGCGTCCGAGGCCCTGATGGTGGGCGACGACATCGAGTCCGACGTGCTGGCGGCCCAGGCCGCGGGGCTCACCGGCGTACTCGTCAGGACCGGCAAGTACCTCCCCGAGACGCACCGCGCGGCCGAGGGCACGCCGGACCACGTGATCGACTCCTTCGCCGACCTGCCCGACCTGCCCGACCTGCTTGAGCGGCAGACACCCCCCTGACGGCTCAGGACACCGGCTTCGTCTTGGGGATCTCGCCCTCGGTCGTGTTGATGTCGATGACGGAGAACGCCACGCCCTGCGGGTCGGTCAGCGCGGCGAACCGGCCGAACGGCATGGTCATCGGCCCGAACCGCAGGACGCCGCCGCGCTCGGTGGCCTTCGCCACCGCCGCGTCGCAGTCGGCGACGGTGAAGTACACATTCAGATACGGCGGGACCTCGGGCGGGAAATCGTCGCCCATCTTCATCCGCCCCATGACGGTCTTGTCGCCCAGGTTGAACATCCGGAAGTCGACGTGCTCGTCCTCCTCCATCTTCACCATGGTGTACGGGAAGACGGCGGGGAAGAACGCGTCGGACTTCTCGGGCTCCCGGGTGAAGACCTCGGCCCAGCAGAACGCGCCGGGCACACCCTGCGCCTCGAAGCCCTCGTGGGTGCCGGCCTGCCACACGCCGAAGGCGACGCCGCTGGGGTCGCGGGCCAGCATCATCGTGCCGAACTCGCCGACCTGCATGGGGTCCATCAGGGTCTCGCCGCCGTTGTCGCGGATCTTCGCGGCGGTGGCCTCGGCGTCCGGTGAGGCCAGGTACAGACACCAGGCCGAGTGGCCCTCCTGGCCGGGCATCGGGGGCACCACCGCGGCGACCGCCTTGCCGTCGGCGTATGCCTGCGTGTAGTCGCCGAACTCGGACGAGGACTCGCCGAACGTCCAGCCCAGCACATCACCGTAGAAGCTCTTCGCGCCCTCCAGGTCGGCGAACATCGCGTCGGCCCAGCACGGTGTGCCCTCCGGTTGTACAGCCATGGCCCTGACTCCTTCGTGCTCGGTGGGGGTGGTCCGGCTTTTCACGCTAGCCAGGGGACCGCCTCCCCGCGCGCCGGGAACACGGGCCCCGGGGCTACCCGGGTGTGCCCCGGCCCTGCGGCGGGTCCACCCGCACCAGGCCCGACTGGTAGGCCATGGCGACCAGCTGGGCCCGGTGCCGGGCGCCCAGCTTCGTCATCGCACGCCCCACGTGCGTGCGTACGGTCAGCGGGCTGACGTGCATCCGGGCGGCGATCTCGTCGTTCGACAGGCCCTCGGCGGCCTGGGCCATGACCTCGCGCTCGCGGGCGGTCAGCGCGTCCAGCGACTCGGGCGCGGCGACACCGCCCTCCGGGCGGGCCAGGTAGCGGGTGATGAGGGCCCGGGTGGCGGTCGGGGACAGGAGCGTGTCGCCCGCGGCCACCGTCCGGATCGCGTCCAGGAGCTCCTCGGGGCCGACGTCCTTGCCGAGGAAGCCGCTGGCGCCCGCGCGCAGGGCGCCGGCCACGTACTCGTCGATCTCGAACGTGGTGAGGATGAGGATCCGGGTCTGCCGCAGCGCCTCGTCGCGGCAGATCTCCTCGGTGGCCGCCAGCCCGTCCATGCCCGGCATGCGGATGTCCATCACGACCACGTCCGGCGCGGTGGCGCGGGCCTTCTCCACGGCCTCCCGGCCGTCCGCCGCGACCCCGACGACCTCCATGTCGTCGTTCGACTCGATCAGCAGCCGGAAGGTCCCGGCCAGCAGCGCCTGGTCATCGGCCAGCAGTACCCGGATGGTCACCGCGCCGTCCTCTCCTCGTCGTCCTGGTGCGGTTCGGGTTCCGCCGTCTCCAGGGGAAGTTCCGTGGTCACTTCGAAGCCGCCGCTCGCCCGGTGCCCGGCGGCCAGCCAGCCGCCCGCGGACAGGGCCCGCTCGCGCATGCCGATGAGGCCGTAGCCCGGCTCGCCCGCCGTCCGCGGTCCGTGTCCGTCGTCGGTGATGGTGAGTGAGAGCAGCCGCCGCGTGTAGCGGAGGCGGACCGACGCCGTCGCGGAGTCCGCGTGTTTGGTGACGTTGGTCAGCGCCTCCTGCACGATCCGGTACGCGGTCAGGTCCGTGCCCGAGGACAGCGCCCGCCGCTCGCCCTCCACCGACACCGTGACGACCAGGCCGGTCTGCTCGAACGAGGCGATCAGCTCCGGGAGCTGGGCCAGCCCGGGGGAGGGTTCCAGAGGCGTCTCCGGGTCCCCCTCGCGGCGCAGCAGCCCCACGGTCGCCTTGAGTTCGCGCAGCGCGGAGGAGGTGGTTCCGGCGAGCTGGTCCATCATGTCCTGCGCCTGCTCGGGCCGGCTGCGCAGCAGATACGCGGCGGTGGCCGCCTGGGCGTGGGCGAGGGCGATGTGATGCGCGACGATGTCGTGGAGCTCGCGGGCGATCCGGGTCCGTTCCTCGCTCACCCGGCGAAGCGCCTCCTCCTCGCGGGTGTGTTCCGCCAGTTCGGCCCGTGCCTCCACGGCGGCGAGATGGCCGCGCCGGTTCCGTACCGACTCACCGACGGCGCCCGCCAGCAGGACGCACGAGAGGGTGCCGATCTGATCGGGCCGCAGCAGCGCGCCCTTGCCCAGGCAGATGGACATGGCGATGAGGGTGACGGCCGACCCGACCGAGTACACGATGGTCGTGCGGAGGTCGGTGCGCAGGGCCAGGAGGTAGAGGGCGACCAGGGCGGCACCGGCGACGCTGGGACTGGGGTCGAACCCGATGCGGGTGCCCATGAGGGCCAGGACGCCACCGCACACCGTCGTCACCGCCACCACCGTGCGCGGGAATCTGTGCTGTCCCAGCAGCAGCACGACGGAGGGCACGACGGCGGCCAGGGAGAAGGCGAGCGTCGGGGCGCGGACGATCCGGGCGCCGGTCAGGGTGCTGGAGAAGACCGCGAAGAGCCACAGCACCACGGCGATCGCCACGTCGACGGCCCGGGGGTGGCGTCGGGCCCACTGCCACCAGTCGCTGAACACGGGGTCTCGCTTCCTCTTGCGCGGGGTCTGTCCGACCATCCATGGTCCTCGACCCGGCCGACCGTGCGCGCGGGGCGGCCGGAGGCCCGCCCGTCACACACACGACGGACGGGCCTCCGACCGCTTCATCTCACTCCACGGCGACTCATGCGCCTACGGCTCATGCACGTACGGGCTCCGGCTCCGGTTCCGTCTCCGGGCGCAGTTCCGCCGGCCCGCCGTGGTTCAGCTTCTCGCCCTCGACGTCCACCTGGGGCACGATCCTCGCCAGCCACTCCGGCAGCCACCACGCCCGGTGGCCGAGGAGGGCGAGCACCGCCGGGACGACCGTCATCCGGACGACGAAGGCGTCGAAGAAGACCGCCGAGGCGAGACCGACGCCCATCATCTTGATCATCGACTCGTTCATCCCGATGAACCCGGCGAACACCGCGATCATGATGACGGCCGCGGCGCCGACGACCCGCGCACTGTGCCGGAACCCGGTGACGATCGCCTCGCCGGGCCGTTCCCCGTGGACGTAGGCCTCCCGCATCCGGGTCACGAGGAAGACCTCGTAGTCCATGGCCAGACCGAAGACCACCCCGATCAGGAAGATCGGCATCATGCTCATCACCGGTCCGGTCTGCTCGACGCCGAGGGCGTCGGCGAGCCAGCCCCACTGGAAGACCGCGACGATCGTGCCGAAGGCCGCCGCCACCGACAGCAGGAAGCCGAGCGCCGCCTTGAGCGGGACCAGCAGCGAGCGGAAGACGACCATCAGGAGCAGGAAGGCCAGGCCGACGACGAGCGCGAGGTAGGGCAGCAGCGCGTCGTTGACCTTCTGCGACACATCGATGTTCACCGCGGTCGTGCCGGTGACGAGCATCGTCGCACCGGTGTCGGACTTCAGGCCGTGAGCCTCGTCGCGGATGGTGTGGACGAGGTCCGTGGTGTCCTCGGAACTCGGTCCGGTG
Source organism: Streptomyces sp. NBC_00012 (assembly GCF_045040875.1). Classification (NCBI taxonomy): domain Bacteria; kingdom Bacillati; phylum Actinomycetota; class Actinomycetes; order Kitasatosporales; family Streptomycetaceae; genus Streptomyces; species Streptomyces sp. NBC_00012. The sequence continues at coordinate 4,624,698 of NZ_CP108309.1, forward strand.
GAGGGCACGGCGGTGAGCACCGCGGTGTCACCGGCCGCGTTGAAGGCGGGGGGCGTCGTGGCGACGATGCCCTTGGTGGCGGTGAGCTGCTCGGCGGCCCGTGCCGCGGCGGCCTTCGGGTCGTCCGAGCCCTTGGCGTCGACGACCACGGTCAGCGGTCCGTTGAAGCCGGGGCCGAAGCCGTCGGCCAGGGCGTCGTAGGCGCGGCGCTGGGTGGTCGAGGTGGACTTCGCCTCGTCGCCCGGCATGCCGAGCTGGAGATCGAGCGCCGGTACGGAGATCAGCCCGAGGCCGAGGACGGAGAACACCAGGACCGCGAGCGGCCGGCGGATCACGAAGCTCGCCCAGCGGGTGCCCAGGTTGGGCCGGGCGCCCTTGGCGCGCTGCCCGCCGTGCCCCTTGCGCTGGGCGCGCGGCAGGACGGCCTTGCGGAAGAAGCCGAGGAGCGCGGGCAGCAGGGTCATCGCGACCAGGACGGCGATCACGACGGTGCTCGCCGCGGCGAGACCCATCTTGGTCAGGACGGGGATGCCGACCACGGACAGGCCCGCCAGGGCGATGACCACGGTGAGGCCCGCGAAGACGACCGCGGAGCCCGCCGTGCCCACGGCCCGTGCCACGGCCTCCTCGGCGTCGTGGCCCTCGGTGCGTTCGGTCCGGTAGCGCGAGACGATGAACAGGGCGTAGTCGATGCCGACCGCGAGCCCCAGCATCAGGGCGAGCGTGGTCGTGGTCGTGGACATCCCGATGGCGACGATGGAGGCCACGCCGACGCCGACGCCGATGATCGCGGTGAGCAGCGGGAGGCCCGCCGCGGCGAGCGACCCGAAGGTGATGAGCAGGACGACCGCGGCCGCGGCGACGCCGATGAGCTCGGTGCTGCCGCCCCCCTCGCCCTCCGGCACCAGGGCCGATCCGCCGAGCTCCACGGTCAGCCCGGCGTCCCGCCCGGCCTTCGCGGCGTCCTGGAGCGCCTCGGTGGTGGCGTCGGTGAGGTCGATGCTCTGCACGTCGTACGAGACGGTGGAGTACGCGGTGGTGCCGTCCTTGCTGACCGCACCGGCCATCTTGAACGGGTCGAGGGCGCCCTTGACCTGGTCGCCGCCCGCCACGTCCGCGACGATCTTCTCGACGGCCGCCTTGTTCGCGCTCGCCGTGACCTTCTGGCCCTCGGGCGCGACGAAGACGATGCGGGCGTCGGCACCCTTGGAATTGCTGCCCGGGAAGCGCTGGTCGAGCAGGTCGAACGCCTTCTGCGACTCCGTCCCGGGCATCGAGAACCCGTCCTCGGCGGCGGCCGGAGCCTTGGCGGCGGCGAACCCGCAGGCGGCCAGGATCACCACCCAGAGCAGGGCGACGAGCCGGCGTCTCCGGAAGGAGAAGCGGCCCAGCCGGTAAAGGAAAGTAGCCACGAGGAGGCGCTCCAGTCTCTCGAAGGGATGCCTCGATCCTTCGTGAACGCCCACGTCATCGTCGTCGTGCGGCTGCATGGAGTCCTGCGTACTGTCGTTGCAGTACGCGGCCGTTCCGCCATGCCCCCTGAACAGGACACCCAGGGTGTGTCGCACCGTCCTCGGGGGTGAGTGCCCGTCCCGGTCAGACCTGTGCCTCGGCCGGCAGCGTGGGCACGATCGCCCCGGAGTGTACGAGCACCCGGTGCAGACCGGCCATCGGTACGCCGGTGACGTCCGTCCCCCGGTCCGCGGCCATCGCCGCGAGCGCACCGGCGGCCTGCCCCGTCGCCATGGCCGTGGCCTGCACCCGCAGCGCCGAGTTCGCCGCCTGGTCGGAGCCGATGCAGCGCCCCGCGACGAGGGCGTACGGGTTGCTGGCCGGGACCATCGCGCCGCGGGGCACGGTGGGGACCACCCCGTGGCGCAGATGGGTCTTGTCGATCCCGTCGCCGTCCGGGCGGTGGATGTCGATCGGGTAGAAGCTGTTGCACACCGAGTCGGCCCAGACCCGCCCTGCCAGGTAGTCCTCCCCGGTCACGGTCGTGCGGGCGGCGATCGTGACGCTCTCGCGGACCCCGACCTCCGAGGCGCGGAAGTCGAGCCGGAGCCCGTCGAGCCCCGGCAGGGTGCGCAGGAAGCGGTAGATCCGAAGGACCGCCGCCGCGCCCGCGAGCTCCCCGGCGGTACGGCCCTCGCTCGTCGCGCCCTCGATCCCGACGAGATGGATGGCGTTCTCGCCCCGCTTCGCCAGGAACGGCAGCAGCGGCCGGCCCCGGGAGCCGAGGTCCGAGGCGAGCAGCGCCCCCGACCCGACCGCCTCGGCGTGCCTGCGGTCGAGCTCGTCGTGGTCGAGGGCGTCGACGTCGTAGCCGGACAGCCGGATGTCGATGGTGCCGGGCTGGCGTTCCTGGTTGCGGCGGCGCTCAAGACCGGCCAGGCCGATCACGTCCGCGTCACCGGTGCAGTCGACGAGCCGCCGGGCGGTGACCGTTTCGAGCCCGTCCTTGCCGCACAGCCGGAGCTCCCACTGCTCACCGGTCCAGCGCGCCGAGGCGGGCATCGTGTGCAGCCGCAGATCGATGCCGCTGTTGTGGACCTCCTCCAGCAGCAGCGCCCCGTACAGCGGCGCGTTCACCCGCACCTGGCGCTGCCAGTGCGGACGCTCGTCGTGACGGAAGTCCGGCAGCTCGTCGCCGCTCAACTCGACGGCCCTGCACACCAGTTCCCAGCCGATCCCGGCGATGACCTGCTCGCCCCAGGCGTGGAAGAGCCCCGGGAACGCGACGTTGGCGGCGGTGGTCGTGCCGCCCAGCCCGGCGTTCTTCTCCACCAGCAGCGTGCGCGCACCGAGCCGGGCGGCCTGGACGGCTGCCGGGACCCCGGAGGGCCCGCCGCCTATGACAACGATGTCGTATTCGTACGTCCGCATGGATGCCTCGCGTCTCGGCCGGTGATGGAGCGTGTGATTGATACGTTTCAATCCTAGTCACGAGGACGCGCCGCAGGCGAGGGCAGTGGCGTGATCGCGCGAAATCCCGTCCACGTGGCGGGAGATGGAGAACGTGCGCTACGGTGACCGAGTCATCACACTCCGTGTGCCTTCGTGTACATGGAGCGGCCCCCGGCGGTGCTACAACACCAGTCCGAGGGCCTTACACCACCAGTGGAAGCGACCCACCAGAAATGCTGCGTCATGCTATCGCGCCCTCCGCGCGCTATACGAAGGCATCGAACGATGTCGTACGCCACCCGCGTCTGAGCAGTGACGCGAAGATCCTGATCCTTTACGTCCAGGGCCTCCCCGGCGATGCCACGTGCAAGCCGTTGGGTGAACTCGCCCGCAAACTGGGCATCAAGGGCTGCGCGTACCAGAAGGCGAAGCGCCAACTCGTCGAGCAGGGCTACGTGCACGAGTGGCGGAGCCAGGGCGAGAAAGGCCGCTGGACGACCGAGCAACTCGTCGCGAACACGCCGCTGACGAGCGAGCAGGCGGGCTGCTTACGGAAAGCCCCGCCCACGGCCCCGTCCACGGCCTCCTCCGCGGCCCCGCTCACAGCTCCGTCACCGGGTACGCGATTTCCGACGGTCGGTGCACCGACCCCTCGGAGGGCCGGTGGTTATAAACCCGTAGAAGACCACAGTGATAAGACAACTCCCCACCCACCCTCCCAACCCGAACCCGTGGCAGAGCCCGCGCCCGTACCGGCCCAGCGGGCCACCACCGCGGACCGCACCCAACTGGCGAGAGCGGAACGGGTCCTGCTCTCCCTGCGCCACGCCCGCCGCGAACTGCACCTGGGCGTGCGCGAGGCCCGCGCACTCGCCGTGGAGGCCGTCAAGTGGCTCGAACGCGGCATGAGCGAATCCGACCTCCGCCACGCCCTGCTCGCCGAACGCCCGCGGGACGGCGTCCGCTCGGCCGTCGGCTTCCTGCGCCACCGCCTCATTCAGAAACTCCCCGAAGCCCCGGCCCGGCACCGGCCCCACGAACGCCCATCCCTCCCCGAACTCGTCGAATGCGCGGGCCCCGGCGACCCACACGTCTTCCGTCCCCTCTTCGACGAAACCGAGTGCCCCTCCTGCCGCAGCGCCGCCGCCCACCCCGAGCCCGAACCCGTCCCCTGGCGCGAACGCGTCGCCGCGATCAACGGCACACCGGCGGCCTTCCCGGCTGAGGGCTGACACCGCCTGCTGCGATGATTCCTCCGAGCTCCCAGGAGGACGTGGTGGACGAGCAGACGGACGGGTCCGAGGCGGACCGGCGGGGCGCGGACAGCGGCGGTGTCCGGTTCCGGGCGGGCGATGTGCTGGAGCTGGAGTGTCCGTTCACCGGGACGACGGTCACCGAGGTCTCCCGCTTCCACATCACCGTACGGTGCCCGTGGCTGGAGGTGGACACACAGGCGGAGAGCTTCAGGTGGAACGGTCAGCGGGCACTTCCGACGCCCGAGGCCCGTGAATGGGAGCTCTTCCGAACCGAACCGGTGGAGACCGAGCTGAAGCCGGGCGACACCTGTCGGGTCGGCATCCCTCCGACCGTGGTGCACGTCCTGGAGGTCGCTCACTTCGATCCGCCCCTGGAGACCGGGATGCTGCCCCGGCCCGCGTCCTACCTGGACGTCCTGCGACAGGGCGAAACCCATGACCCGGAACTCGAGGAGCAGGGCTACGCGGTCGACCCGGACGGCGGTGAACCGATCCGTGTCCAACTGCTCTTCCGTCCGTACGCCTTCCTCGAACCGGGCGACGAGGTCGCCGACCGGGACGGGCGCGCCTGGCGGTTCGACACGGCCTGGGACTGGTACCCCTTCGACGGAGCACAGCCCGGCACCCCGGCCTGGCCGCTCGCTCTGCTCTCCCGCGATGGCGGGCCCACGCCGGAGGAGGCCGCCGCGGTCGCCCGTGCGACCGCGGCGGGCAGCCACGCCGAAGTGCTGGAGCGGTGGACCGGACTCACTCTCGCGAGTCCGGCCACTCTTCAGCGGTGATCCACGGCCGGAGCGTCAGCGGGCGGTCCCGAAGTCCTGCGTCCAGTAGTTGCCGGGCCGGGCGAGGCCCACGCCGATCTCCTTGAACGAGCAGTCGAGGATGTTGCGCTTGTGGCCGGGGCTGGCCATCCAGCCCCGCACGACGCTCTCGGGGGTGGCGTAGCCGTGGGCGATGTTCTCGCCGTACGCGTGCGAGTCGTAACCGGCACGCGAGATCCGGTCGTCCGGGGCCGAGCCGCCGGAGCCCGTGTGGGACATGTTCCTGTGCGATGCCATGTCCGCGCTGTGGACCTGGGCGGCCTTCGTCAGCTCGGCGTTCAGCTTCAGCGGCGAGCAACCCGCCTTGCGGCGCTCTCTGTTGACGAGCTTCAGCACGCGGGTGGCGGCGCCCGGGGCCTTCGACGCGCGCGTGGACGCGGCGGGCTTCTCCTGCGGGGCGTCGGAGGCCATGGCGGCGGTGGGGATGCCCACGGCCCCGGCTGCGACGACCGCGACTAGCGCGACGGTTGTCCTTCGACAGGGCGTCTTCCTGCGGTGCTTCCTCATGTATATGACCTCGCTCGATGTCTGCGGAGCAGCCCTGTGCGGCCGGCTCCGCGCAGCTTCCGTGCCCGGCTCCGAAGACATCTTGCGGTCCTCATCGCTGGAACGGCCCCCGGCGCGGGGCGACAGGCGGAAGTACTACCCGTTTCGCAGGTCCGTACGGCACTGGTGGCGGTGTCGGTGGCAGTGGCGGGGCCCGGGCCCCGGGCCCGGCACCCCGCCTCGTGCCTCAGCCTTCCCGGCGCTCTCCCGGCGGCACCGGGTCTCAGCGCCGCCGGGTCGCCGCCGCGACCGTGGCCATGAGTTCCGCGTCCAGCACGGACGGGTCGGCCAGCCGGGTCGGGGCGGCGTACGAGTTGAGCAGGGCCTTCGTGACGCGCAGGGCGGCCTCGGGGCGGCGCACGATCGGCTTGGTCCAGGCGGTGACGGCCGCGTCGAGTTCGTCCTCGGGGACGACGCGCTGGAGGACCGACAGTTCGTACGCCTCGGTGGCGTTGAAGGCGCGTCCGGTGAGGATGAGTTCGCGGGCCCGTGCGGCGCCGACCTCGTGGATGAGCCGGGGCAGTACGCCGCCCCAGGCGGTGGGCAGCCCGAGCGCCAGCTCCGGCAGCCGGAACCCTGCGGTGTCGGCACCTACGCGCAGATCGCAGGCGAGGGCCAGCGCGAGTCCCGCGCCGATCGCCTTGCCCTGGATCCGGGCGATGGTGACGGCCGGGTTGGTGGAGATCGCCTCGCAGACACGGCGGGCCTTGTCGCCGGCGATCCGGATGCCCCGGCCGGTGGGGTCCTCGTCGAGCCAGTCGGCGAACTCGTTCCGGTCGCCGCCCAGGCAGAAGTCGTCGCCGGCCCCGCTGAGCACCAGCACCCTGACCTCGGGGTCCGGCACGGCCAGGACCGTCAGCAGGTCGTCCAGCATCGCCTCGGTGACCGCGTTGCCGGTGGCGGGGGAGTCCAGCTCCACGCGCAGGACGGCGCCCTCGCGCTCGGCGCGTACCGTGCTCGGCCGCCGGAACGGGGTCAGGTACTGCGGGAGCGAGAGCTTCATATCGCCACGCCCAGCGAGGTGATCCGCCGGAAGACCAGCCGGGACGCGTAACCGGCCGGCGAGGCGGCGCGCAGGGTGGGGAAGCGTTTCAGCAGCTGGGTCAGGAGTGTGCGCGCCTCCAGGCGGGCGAGGGCCGCGCCGAGGCAGTAGTGCACCCCGCCCCCGAAGGTCAGGTGCGTTCCGCCGGTGCGCCGGACGTCGAAGGTGTCCGGGTCGTCGTTGCGCCGCGGGTCGTGGTTGGCGGCGCCGTACATGACGTGGACCATGCTGTCCTTGGCGATCGGAACGCCCGCCAGCACGGTGTCCTCGGCAGCGATCCGGGTGTTGATGTGGATCGGCGGGTCGTACCGCAGGACCTCGTCGACGGCGGCGTCGATGTATCCGGGGTTCTCCCCGAGCCACGCCCACCGGCCGGGCTCCTTCAGGAGCAGGTCCACCATGGCCGACAGCAGTGTGGCGGTGGTCTCCAGCGAGGCGATGGTGACGAACATCGTGAGCCGGTAGAGGATCTCGTCCGCTGTGTCGCGGTCGGGCTCCCGCGCGTCCCAGGTGTGGATCCAGCCGGTGAGGACATCGTTGCCGGGGCTGGCCCGGCGCTGCTTCACGAGCTCGGTGAAGTAGCTGCGCAGCTCGACGGTCGCCTCGGCTGAGACGGCGAGCTGGCTCTTGGTGGGCAGCAGCTCCTGGGCGTGCACCTGGTTGTGGGTGATCTCCAGGATGTGGTCGTAGTCCTCGGGCGGGATCCCCAGCCAGGAGCCGATGGTGCTGATCGGGAGCTGCTCGCTGACCGTACTGACGAGGTCGGCCTCTCCCCAGCGCAGTTTGCCGGCCAGCTCGTCGAGGAGCCGGGTGACGTGCTCCTCGACCCGCGGGGTGAGCCGCGCGATGGTCGACCGGTCGAAGAGGTTGCCGAGGCTGCGGCGCTGGCAGGTGTGCTCGGGGGCGTTGAGCCGGGAGAGCGTCTTGGTCATCTCCTGCGTGGCGACGGCCTCCCAGCGCTCGGTGTCCGCCTGGCGCTCCTGCCAGGCGAAGTCGGGCGCCAGCCAGTTGCGCCCGCGCAGCACCTCGCTGCACGTGTCGTAACCGGTGACGAAGTACGCGTCCCAGGGAGCACGTACGACATCGCCCATGTCTCTCAGATCGGCCAGCAAAGGGTAGGGATCGGCCTGCCCTTCCGGCGATTTGAGGCGTCTCAGGAGGGAGATGAGGGCACGGCGGTCGACGGGGGGCCTGGCTGTGCCACATATAGCGCTCACGCAGAGTTCCTTGACCTGGGCTCATGGTTACCGGCAGAACCTACCCCTCCGCATATGCCAGCCATGCGTGGATCCATGTTGCCCGTATCACAGAGAAACCCTGCTTCAGCCCCTTGTCATCGACCCCTCGTGCCTCAACTTCCTCCCGTGTCACTCCAGTTGCGCGTGCGATAGGCCGGGTTATGCGCACGAGTCGTCCGGCGCGCCTTGATCATGTCCGGTACGTCACATCTTGGGCATGTGTGGGACCGTCACATCCTGTGTACATCCCGGCCCGTGCCGACCTGTGCACTGCTCCGCGTACATCCCGGACCGTCACATCCCGGACATATGCCGGTCCGTCACACCCTGAAGACGTCCAGGAAGGAGCTCCACCAGCCCTTGGTCTTCTTCTGCGGCTCCGCGTGGTCGTAGCGCGCGCCGGGCGTCTCGTCCGGGGTGGTGTTCCGGGACGGAGCGGGCGTCTGCCCCACCGCCGCCGTGGTCCGGCGGGCCGGCGCGGCGGTGAAGTGCACAGGGAGTGACACCAGGGCACGGTGGAAGGGCCCCGGCCGCCAGGCGACCGCGGAGGGCGGCACCGCGAGGGCGAGGTCGGGCACGGTGTTGAGGATCTTCTCGATCGCGGTGAGGGCGATGAGCTGCGCGGGGGACTTCGCCGGGCAGACGTGCGGGCCCGCGCCCCAGGCCAGGTGCGCGCCCTTGCTCAGGGTCTGGCGGGCGTCGGTGAGCGCCGGGTCGCTGTTCGCGGCGGCGAAACTGATCAGTACCGGGGTGTCCGCCTTCAGCGTCACTCCGCCCAGGTCGATGTCCTGGACCGGGTAGTGCGTCGCGTAGTTGGCGATCGGCGGGTTGTTCCACAGCACGTCGTCGAGGGCGTCCTCGACCAGCATCCCGGTACCCCGCCGCTGCGAGGCCCCGGTGTCGCTGGACAGCATGAGGAGCAGCGCGTTGGCGATGAGGTTGCGCTCCGGCTCGACGCCCGCACCCATCAGCATGACGAGCTGGTCCTTGAGCTCCTCGTCCCGCAGCCCCGCCGGGTGCTGGATGAGCCAGGAGGTGATGTCCTCGCCGGGCTGGCGCCGCTTGAGCGCGACGAGCTCCATCAGGCACTCGGTCAGCTCGGTGTTGGCCCGGAGCACGTCCTCGCCGTCGAAGATCGCGGACATGCTGCGGGTCAGCCGGTCGCCGATGTCGCCGGGGCAGCCGAAGAGCTGGTTGAACAGCAGCAGCGGCAGCAGCTTGGCGTAGTCGCCGAGCAGGTCCGCGCTGCCGCGCTCGATGAACTGGTCGATGAGGTAGTCGGCGATCCGCTCCACGTCCCGGCTGAGCCGGGTGGTGTTGAGCCGGCCGAGGCTCTCGGTGACCGCCTTGCGCAGCCGAAGGTGCTCGGTGCCGTCCGTGAACAGGCAGTTGGGCCGGTACGCCATCATCGGCAGCACCGGGCTGTCCAGCGCTATCCGGCCCTCCCGCAGTGCCGCCCACCGCCGCGAGTCCCGGGCGAAGTACGACGGGTTCTGCAGCACCCGGAGCGCGGCCTCGTGCTGCACGACCAGAGTGGCCTCCACGCCGGGCGCCAGCTCGATCGGAGCCGCGAGCCCGTGCGCCCGGAATTCGTCGTACACGCGCTGCGGGTCGGCGGCGAACTCCGGCCCGTAGAGCGAGGTCTGGCGCTCACCGCGCATCGGGCACCCGGTGGGGGCGCTGTACGGGGTGGATCCCGGCGACGAGTCCATGTGTGATTCCTCGGTGTGAACGCGGACCCGGAGGGCCCGGACGGCGGACGGTGAACGGGGCCCGGAAGCGATGGCCCGACTCGGGCCGTACGTACCGAACACGGTCGTACGGCGGTCGGGTGACAGCCTCTCAGAGACTGTCGGGCGACCTTCGGCGGTCACCCGACAGTCTCTCAGGCCACGTGTGCCAGAAGGTGCTGGACCAGAGTGATCAGGGCCTGCGCGGACGATTTCTCGTCCCGGGCGTCGCAGTACACCACCGGGGTGTCCGGCAGCAGATCGAGCGCCTCGCGCAGCTCCTCCTCGGCATGCCGGGAGTACGGATCGAAGCTGTTGACCGCGACCGCGTACTCCAGGCCGTACGTCTCGACCAGGTCGATCACCGGGAAGGTGTCGGCGAGACGGGCCGGGTCGACCAGCAGCAGCGCACCGAGCGAACCGCGGGCCATGTCCTCCCACAGCTCGACGAAGCGCTGCTGGCCCGGCGTGCCGAACAGGTACAGCACCAGTTCGTCGCTGAGCGTCAGACGGCCGAAGTCCAGCGCGACCGTGGTGGTCACCTTGTCGGGTGCGCCGCGCAGATCGTCGATGTGCGCGCCGGCCTGTGTCATCCGCTCCTCGGTGCGCAGCGGAGTGATCTCGGAGAGGGTGCCGATGAGCGTCGTCTTGCCCACGGCGAAGTGCCCGACGACGAGAATCTTCGCCGCACGCCGCACCGCGTCCGGCACATAGATGCTGTCAGCCGAACCGGACCTGGAGTCCATGCAACACCTCTTCGAGGATCTTCCTGTCAACGAGCTGAGCCGGCGGTGGCGCCTTGCGGCGTATCAGATGACCCTGTTCCGCTAAGTCGTTCAGCAGCAGCCGCGCCACCCCGACCGGCTGGCCGAGATGGCCGGCCACCTCGGCCACCGAAAGATAGCCGCCGGAGCACAGCTCCCAGATGGCCCGGACCTCCGGGCTCGGGTTCGGGGGCGGCTGCCGGTCGGGTGCGATGGTGACCAGGGTGACGAGGGAGAGGCCCTCCGCGTCCGGCAGGCCACGCCCGCCGGTGATGACGTAGGACCGGACGAACCCGCTGTTGACCGCCTGTTCCTCGCCCGGCGTCGTCATGCGTCGATTCCCGCGTCCTGGCGGGGAGGTGTGGTCATCGCCTTCCCCAGTGCGGCGACCTGCTGCTGCATGCGGAAGGACATGGCCTCCATGTCCACGTCGGCCGCGGCGGCCGCCGCCAGGTAGGCGCCGGTGCCGGCGGCGATCAGGAAGATCCAGCCGTGGTCGTACTCCAGCAGGGTCTGACGCCAGCGGCCCGGGGCCTGGGCCCCGATGAAGGGCGCGACGGCCCGGCTCAGCGACTGCATGGAACTCATCGCGGCCGCCACGGTCTCGGCGTCGTCCCGGCCGATCTGACTGGAGCTGGCCAGCAACAGACCGTCGGCGGAGACGAGGATCGCGTGCCGTGCGCCGGGTACCTGGAGCACGTCGTTGAGCACCCAGGACAGATCGGGGTTCACTGGAACTCGGGTCCTTCCATCGTCGTCATGTCACGCCCGGACCTGGTTCCTCGCTGGAACGCGCCCAGACGGGAAGCGGTCTCCTCGTTGCTGCGCGGCGGCCCCGGCTCGGCCGACGGAACCACCGACACCGGGCTCTTGCGACGACGCTTGGGCAGGCCACCGGCGGTGGTGGCGGCGGGCCCGGTGGGCTGCGGAGCGGCGAGCGGCTGCGCGGCCGGCGGGAACAGCGGTGTCGGGGACGGCGCGGGCGCCTGACGCCGGGGGAGTGCCGCCACTCCCGCTTCGTGGTGGGCGGCGGCCGGGGGCGGCGAGGGCACGTCGCCGGTGAGCAGCTCGTCGGGCAGGAGAACCACCGCGCGTACGCCTCCATAGGGGGATACGGAGTCCACCGAGACCTTGAACCCGTAGCGGGCGGCCAGTACGCCGGAGACAGCGAAACCGAACTGCGGGGGAATGCCCAGGCTGGAGACGCTGATCGCGGCCCGCGGCGCGAGGAGGGCCGCCGCGCGGTCCTTCTCCTCCTGGCCCATGCCGAGACCGGCGTCGTCGACGATGAGGCAGACGCCCGTGGGGACGGCCTGGATGTTGATCTCCACCGGGGTGCCCGGGGCGGAGTAGTTGGTCGCGTTGGCCAGCAGCTCGGCCAGGACGACCGCGACGGGCTCCACGGCCTTGCTGACCACCGAGAAGTTCACCTGACCGTTGACCCGGACCCGGTCGAACTGCCGGATACGGCCCTGGGCGCTGCGGGCCACGTCGAAGACGGAGGCGACGGTCTCCCGGCGCCCGAGCCAGCCGCCGCAGAGCACCGCGATGCCCTGAGCCCGGCGGCCGAACTGGCTGTTGGCGTGGTCGATGGCCATCAGGTCGGCGAGCATGCCGGGGTCGTCGCCGTACTTGTTCTGGGCGTTCTCGATGACCACCTGCTGCTCGTCCGCGAGCCCCTGGAGGGTGCGCACGGCGGCCTTGAGGACCGCCTTGGTCTCCTCCTCGGCGTCCTTGCGGACATCGGCCAGCTCGGTGGAGTGCTGATGTGCCAGACCCGTGTGCGCGACATGGAGTTCGTCACGTTGACGCTGCAACATGTCGCGTTGCTGGTGTAGTTCGGCGTTCTGTCTGCGAAGCCCGATATTGGTCTTGCGAGCCCGCAGAACGGCACCTACGGCGATCAGCGCGACGACAACCAGTGCCCACAGAAGAGGGCCCTGTGCAAATGTCATGAGACTCACTTCAAGTGCCATGGCTATGGATACGGCTTGACGCTCCCTCATGTGCCGCGATTACCGGGCCGGTCGAGCCGCGGATCGCGCCACCCAGGGAAAGCCCCTCCGGGTGTGGGGCCGAGGAATTCATCCCTCCCGGAATGCCCCCATATGCCATCAGCCCACTGGAAGTAAGATGATCTTAACATCGGTCAGGTGTGCAATTGTCAAGACCGACACGCCAGTTGCACTTTTTGCGGAATGTTCACAAGCAGGTCCCATGACAGGCCGTCATGGGACGGGATCGCCGGCCCCGAGTCCGTGGCGATCAGCTGCCGGGCCGCGTCGATACGTACGGCGACGGGCGCGGCGTCGTCGCCCAGTACATCCTTCAGGGTCCGTACGGCCCGCCCGCGCGAGGACCGCCACCGTCGCATCGCGGGCGGGCCCACCCGCGATGCGACGCGTCACGCCTCAGCGGGTCAGGACTTGACCAGCGTGATCGGGACGGTGTTGTCCCCGGCGTTGACGGTCACCGGGTAGTCGCGGTCGTCCGCCCTGCCGAAGCCGCGGAACGTGGCGGTGCCGGGGCGGAAGGCCGTGCCGGGCTCCATGGCGGTGGGGGGAATGGTGACGTTCCACGGAACCGGGGCGCCGGGGGTGCAGTCGACCGCCCCGCCCTCGTACCGGCCGACCACCTCGCCGGTCTTCTGGGTCTGCGCGACCAGGCCCGAGAGCGATATGCGGGCCGGCTTGTTGCAGGTCGCGGTACCGCCGACGGTGACCTCGCCGGTCTTGGTGTCGACCTTGCCCTCGGGGTTCAGGCCGAGACCGATGGCCAGCTCGGCCGGGGGCTCGGCGGTGCGGGCGTGCACCTCGCCGCGCAGGGGGAGCGTGGAGCCGTTGCAGTACTGCTCGAAGGTGGCGTCGAGCTCACGGACGTAGCCGTAGGGACCGTAGGAGATGTGGGAGACGGTGAACGATCCGGTGCTGGTGGTGCACCACCGGTCGTCCGCCCCGAACTGCAGCTGCGGATCCTCCGGCCGGGCGTCGGGCCAGCGGGAGGCCCCGGTGTAGGTGGCGCCTTCGGTGAGCTTCTGGCCCTCGGGGGCCTGGAGGTGCAGGGACCAGCGCTTGCCTTCGGGGGTGACGATCGTGACGCCCACGGCGCTCTCGGCGGTGGGGCCCGAGACATCGAACATCTCGACCGACCCGGCCGTGAACTCCTGGGACTGTCCGCCGGAGACGAACTCGCCCGCCTCGCCGCTGAACGCGAGCGAACCCGAGACCGCTTCGTGGGCCTGCGCGGTGCCGGACAGTGGAGCCGCCACCACTGCCATGGTCATCGCCGCCGTGAGGACGGCCGCGGCGCGGGCCGCCCCGCGTCCGGTCATGCTGTTCTTCATCAAGCTTCTTCCTCCTGCGGGAGCGTTTGCCCGTCCCGGTGAGCCGGAACGGGGCTGCACACGCGTCACCGAATGGCAGGTACCGGTCAAACCGGACGTGGGGGCGGCTTCGATCTCCTCGGTGACGCAGGCAGGAAGCTAACAGCGCCCACTGACAGTGCCCGCTGAGGGTGCCTGTCGACCAGTGCCCACCGACGGCGCCTGTTGACAGTGACCGCTGCGAGTGCCCGCTGGCACCGCCCACCGGCCGAGTGGCCGCCCGAGGCCGAACGCGACGGCAGGATCACCGTGTCGGCCTCCCGACCGGTGGTCATCGGCGTCACCGGAACGCACCCCACGGGCCCGGTTCACCGGCCCCGGCCGCCCTCGGCCCGGTGAACCGGCAGCACCGCGGCCGTCTCGCCGCCGCTCCCGGCCTACACCTCGCTCGCACCCCTCACGCCCCGCACGCCCCTCACGGCGCGGTCGGCAACCGCAGCCCCGTGCACTTCCCGCGCCGCACCTGGTCCTTCGCGAACGCGGCCACGTACTCACGCAACAGCGCGCCGCGCTCACTCCGCTCCTTCTCCGTGGGAGGCCCGGACTTCTCGCCCGGCTCCCGGTAGGGGGAGTCGTCCCCCCAGTGCGCGGCGTAGCCGATGTCCTCGCCGTCGCATTCGGCGACGGCCCACGCGCGGGAATCGCTCGACGCGGGCCTGCGTACGACACCCGCGCCCACCGGCAGCCGGTCGGTACCCGATCCCAGCTCGCGCACTCCGGTACCCCAGTCACCGAGCCAACTGGTGAGGTGGACCAGAGGCCGGCCCGGCCGTGTGTCGTCGGCGGCGGTCCCCCGCGGTGCGTACAGGGTGCAACGTCCGACGACCCCGCCGTCGGCGACGGCGATGCGCACCTGCCCGTCGCGCCCCTCCGCCGGTACGCGGGTGGTGGCCAGCGCTTCGCAGGCGGTGCCCTTCGCCTGTGCGCGGGGCACGTACGCGCCCCTGTCCGGCACCGCCCCGTCCTCGGGCGCGGGCAGCGGTTCGCCCCCGCATCCGAGCTTCTCGGTCACCTCGTTCGTCATCCGCACCGCCAGCCGCAGCATGGCGGCCTTCTCCTCGCGGCTCTTGGCGAAGTAGGCCCAGGTCCCCACCAGCAGCCTGCGGTGTTCCCCGGCGGACCCCTTGCCGCCGCGCGGGCACTCGGGCATCAGGTAGACGAGGCTGTTGCCGGTCTCGAAGCCGGGCAGCCCGCCCGGCAGCACGGCGTACGGCGGAGCGTCGCTGCCGGCGAACGACAGCTCCTCGTCCCGGTCCGTCCCCTCCGGATAGGCGTCCACGGCGACCACGACGGTGTCCTTGTCGGTCGTCAGCACGCAGTGGTACTCGCCCAGTTCCTCGTCGAAGGACTCCTTCTGCTCCCCGAGCCGCACATCCGGCCACACGGTCCTCAGGTCGCCGTCCGGCAGCTTGCCGCCGCACGCCTCACGCGCCAGCCACCAGTCCTTGACCGGCGCCCGGACCGAGAACCCGACGATGGTCAGTACGGCGAGCGCGCAGACCGCCCCCCAGAGCCATCCGCGGTGCCGCCGCGCCCAGTTCTCCACCTGTTTCCCCCGGTCCACCCGTACCGCGCTCCTGTCCACAGCATTGTGAACAGTGCGCCGTCCCGTCCGCCGTCCGGGGTCGGGCCGGGGGGTGTTCGACGGGCGGTCATGTCCGCGGCGGGCTGAAGATGCGGCCCAGGGGGCGGCGCAGCCTGCGGCTCAACCCGGACGATAATCTTTTCGTCGTCCCATATTGGGCGGACTGTTCTTCATGAGGGAGAAAGCGTCCCCGATCGGAAGGTGGCGAACGAACCCGCCTTTACGGTTAACCAAAATATAGAAAATCGGCCGAAAATTGAGAAAAATAATATCTCGGGCTTTCCCGCGAATAAGGTTCAGAAACGCGCTCTCCGTGTGGCGTCAACCACGGGCGAAACTCTGGGCCGTTGCGGGTGTTGTGACCATCGGCTTCCTCGTCGCGCTGGAGATCGCCGCACACCACTACGGCCTGCCGGGTCCGCTCGCCAGCCAGGCGCGAGAGGTGGTGGCCGCCCCCAAATCAGGCTCTCTGCTGTACGCCGGTATGGCGTTGATGATGCTGGTGCTCACCTGGCGGCAACGGTTCATCGCGTTCGGCGCAGCGGTCGGTATCGACGCCGCCTTCTGGGTGGTCCGGTGGGTGGCCGACGCCGAGGTGACCGACGGCCACCCCTTCGGCAACGGCGCGCTGTGGGTGATCCTGGGCTGCGCGGTCATCGCTGTCACCCGCCGTACCGGCCGGGAGCGTGTCCTGCTGCTGAAGGGCGTCGGGCTCGGCCTGCTGCTGATCGCCGGCCGCAAGACCGGCGACACCTGGCTGCTCATCACCTCCAAGACCCGCCCGGAAGTGCTCGACCAGTACGTGGCGACCGCCGATCACGCGCTGGGCAACCCGTCGTGGCTGGTGGGCCGGCTGGTCACGGCAACCGGCCCGATCGGCTTCAACTTCCTCGACATCGTCTACGGCCAGCTCGCGGTGGCCGCGGTCCTGGTCGCTCTGTACCAACTCCGCAACGTGGCGGTCGAGCGCCGCTTCCCGGTCCACCACCTGGTGCGCACTTTTCTGGTGATCGGCCTTCTCGGGCCCGCCATCTACATGATCTTCCCGGTGGTCGGGCCGCTCTACGCCTACGGCACCGGCACCGAGCACTGGGCGTCCGTAAGCCTGTGGTGGTCGCAGACGCCGTCCACCGGGCAGTGGGCGGTGGCCGACCTGTGGCCGGAAACGCTGCCGTCGGTCAGTGCCCCGCAGCACATGCCTTTCGACGGCATCACCCCGCGGAACTGCATGCCCAGCCTGCACACGGCGTGGGCCACCGCGATCTTCATCCATTCCCGGAAGGGCCCACGGGTTCTGCGATTCGCGGGAACGTTCTGGCTGATAGCCACGCTCATCGCCACGCTGGGATTCGGCTACCACTACGGCGCTGATCTCATCGCCGGCGTGGTGTTCACGCTCACCGTCGAGGCGGCGCTGCGCTCGTACGACCACGGCTGGGACCGATCGGGACTCCGGCTGGTCGCCTACGGCACAGCCGTCTTCGCCGCGCTCCTGGTGTCGTACCGCTGTCTGCCGCTGGAGATGGCGAAGCATCCGTGGGTGGCCGGACCGCTTCTCCTGCTGGCGATGGCCTCGGTGATCTACGGCTACGTGCGAACCGTGGCCCGGTGGGAACCGAGAACCACATCGACACGGCAACCGGAATCGCAACCCGAACCGGCCTGACCGTGTCGCACGGTGTTGCGGACCGATCGCTGCCCGAGTGGGGCGGGGATGCCGGGACGCCGGTGCGCGGCGAGGCCGGGTCCCGGCGCGTGAGGTGGGGTGCCAGGCCGGCACCCCGCCTCACGCGTCGGGCGGAGTCAACACCCCACCTCATGCGTCGGACGGGGCCGACACCCCGCCTCACTCATGCGTCAGGCGTGGGAGCCGGCCTTGCGACGGCGCACGACGAACACCGCGCCCGCACCCATCGCCAGCGCCGCGCCGCTCGCGAGGGCGAGCTGCGGCATCGCGGAGGACGAGCCCGTGGCGGCGAGGCTGCCGCTCACCGGACGCGACGCGCTGCTCTGCGCCTTGACGTCCGAGGTGTTGGGCTTGGTGGTGCTGGGCTTGGCGTCGTCGACCTTGCCGGGCTTGCTGCCCGCGGCGGCGATCAGGAACTCGTAGCCTTCGAGGTCCGGGTTCCCGCCGCAGGTGCCGTTGTCGTTGAAGTAGTCACCGGCGACGAAGGTGATGCCGTTGCCCGCGGGGGCCGACGCGTCGATCTTGAGGCGCATCTTGATGTCGGCGTGGGCACCGGCCTTCAGCGGGCTGATGGCGTCCATGTAGTGCTCGTTGTCGACGGTCTTCCACTTCGAGGACGAGGCGGAGGACCACTGCAGGTGCACCAGGTCGTCGATGCTCTTGAGCCCGCTCCGGTCGGTCGCGTGGACGTAGGCGAACGGAAACACCTCGTCCATCGTCTTGTCGGTGCCGTTGGTCACCCGGAGCTTGAAGTCGACCTTCGTGCCGGCGACGACGGTGGACGGCAGACCCGTGACGACCGTGGTGAGCTCGGGCTCGGGGACGCAGTCCTCGCCCTCCTCACCCTCCTCCTCCTTCGCCTTGGCCAGTGCCTCGTCGGCGGCGGTCTTCTCGGCGAGCGCAGCCTTGGTGGCCTTCTGCGCCTGGTCCAGCTTCCGGGCCGCGGCGACCCGCTCGTCGTCCCGCTCGTCCAGGGCCTTCACGACCGCGGCGTCGGCGGCGGCCTTGGCCTCCTTGGCGGTCTCGGCACCGGCTTTCGCTTCGGTGAGCTTGGTCGCGGCGGCGGTCTTCTCCTCCTCGGTGGCCGTCTCCGGGAGGGCGTCGACCACGGCCTGGGCGTCGATGACCGCCTGGTCGGCGTCCACCTTCGCGGCGGCGGCCTTCGTGGCGGTGGCCTCGGCGGCCTTGGCGGCCAGGGCCAGAGGACTGGTGTCGGACAGGGCCGCTTCCAGAGCCGTCTTGGCGGCCTTCTCGGCCTCCACGGCGTCGTCGTACGCCGCCTTCGCGGCGGCGGCGGCCTTCTCCAGCTCCGCGATGGACGGCTTGTCCTGCGTCTTGTCCTGCGTCTGCGCTGCCGGCTTGTCGTCGGCGAACGCGGGGGTGACCGACAGCAGGAGGGCAGGCATGGTCACTGCGGCGGCAACAGCTGTGGCAAGAACCGGGCGAATCTTCACAAGAGCCCTTCGGTGTCCGGGAAAAGGGAAGAAGGGGTCGCAGCGGAATGGGACACGCAGATGCGACTTGAGGTGATCGTATGGCCGGGGCGACGACCGGCCATCACGTTTCCTTCACCTGCTCCGGCCGCTACCACAGCACGCGACCGATAGAAGGGGCGAAAGGGTGCAGTTGCACTCACTCCGTGCACTTTCACTGTGATCAATGCCACGGGGACCGGGACCGATACCCCTGGCACGAATGCCCCGTCCCGCCACGTGTCACCCCGCCACGCCCCGCCCCACCACGTGCCGTTCGGGGCTCGTACCCTGCGCCGAAATCCACTGTGCGGATCTTCTTCGGACTGCTGGGATGGGTGCATGAGTCCCTTATCCGCCGGGGCCGGCGAGGTCGTCGTCCCTGTCCCTGTCCTTGTCCGCGACCTGGAGCCCGCTGATCTGCCGGCCTGTGCCTGGGCCGGCTCGGTGCACCATCTGGTGCAAGTGGCCCGTGAGTTGGAGCGCGCGGCGGCCGGGGAGGTGGACTACCTGGCGGTCTGTACTCCGGTGGGCCTTCCGGTGGCGATCGGCGGCGTCGACTACCAGGTCGCGGCCGGCGCCGGCACGCTGTGGCAGCTCGGGGTGCTACCGGCCCTCCAGTCGTGCGGTCTGGGCACCGTGCTCATCCGCGCCGCGGAGGACCGCATCAGGTCCCGCGGCCTGCGGCGCGCGGAACTCGGCGTGGAGGAGAGCAATCCACGCGCACGGGCGCTGTACGAACGCCTGGGGTACGTGGCCTGCGGCAGCCGGCCGGACGCCTGGGACGTGGAGGCGCCGGACGGTTCGCTGCGCCGGTACGAGACCATGTGCACGCTGATGCGCAAGGACTTGTCTTAGGGGCAATACCGTTCAGTTAGTGGCTTGGATGGTGATGTGGGGGCTGTGTTTGGGCTGGGGCCAGTGTGTGTGGTGGGAGCGTTTCGCGGCCCATTTCAGGACTTTGCGTTTGACGACTCGGGGGTGTGAGCGTTTTCGGCGTGTTGGGTTGAGGTGTTGGGTGAGCCATCGGATGGCGTGATGCCAGATCGCGTCGGCTGCGTCAGCGCCCGGAGGGGGGAAATGCGCTCTGCGCGACTGAACGGCGAGCGATGCGGAGGGCTTTGACGAAGGAAACTCTGTCGGGGTCGTGGCCGGAGAGTGCGGCAGTGTCGGCCATCAGGGTGCGGATGGCGTAGTGGCAGCACAGGTGTCCCCAGATTTCTTGCTGGACAAGGTCGGGGGCTTTCGAGCGCAGTACCGCGCGGGGCCCGCGCTGGTGGGTTTTCAGCTCGTCGAAGGTGGTCTCGATCTCCCACCGTTGGGCGTAGGCGGCTGCGAGGTCCTCGGCGCCGGCCTCGGCAGGGTCGAGGATCGTGGTCAACAGCCGGTACTCCTCGGCGTTGTCCCGGCCGTCATCGACCGTGTAGTCGATCACTCTGACCGTGAGCGGCTCCGTCGTGGCCCGGTTCGTGCCCGACGTCGGGACGATCCGGGCCAGCCAGGACCCATCGGCCAGGGTTTCCAGATACCGGGGCCGCAGGTTCGTCTTCACTCGCCAGAGCAGATCCGCACCCGTGGCCGCGGCCTGCTGCCAGAGGCGGAACCCGTAGAAGCCCCGGTCTGCCAGGACCAGCTGGCCCGGCTCCAGCCGCCCGACGAGCTGCCGGGACAACTCGATCTCCGACACGCTGCACGGGCCGGTGGCAGCGTCGAAGACCACATGGGTGCCGCATTCCGCCAATGCCACCAGGCGGGCCTGCGGAAACGCGGCCCGCTCCCCCCGGCTGGAAGCGGGCCGCCCGAAGAACTCCGCGTTGGCTGCCGTGTCTGCCACATCCAGGCACGTCCCGTCGATCGCCACCAGGCGACGCCCGGCCAGCCACGACCCCGGCGTGCCAGGCCCCGCCAGCGGACGCGCAACCCGAGCGAAGAGATCCCGCACCGGCTCGAACCCCAGACGAGACCTGGCCTGGAAGATCGCCGACTTCGAGGGCGGCGTGAACGACTCCGACCACCCCGACGCCCACGACAGCCCGTCCGTGAGCTGCGCGAACACATCCTCGTAGGAGCCATCCGAATACAGCGCCATCCCGATCGAGAAGTACGCCATCACCCGTGCGGGCAACGACCGGTGACGCCGCTCGGTACGCCCCGCCTCCTCGATCACCGCGTCAACCACATCCGCGGGAAACACCCGCGTCAGCAACCCCACAGACACCAAATCCGACAACCGGACATCAGACGACGGCTTCACCCAACCAGAACGCGGCATCCCCCACGATAACCCAGAAGCACTTAACTGAACGGTATTGGTCTTAGGGGGACAGTGTGGCCTTGGAGGTGTGGACTTCGGTCCTCGCGCTCACGGGTGTCGCGCTCGGCGGTGGGCTGACGGCCCTCTCCCAGCGCGCCGTCCAGCGGTCCGCGGAGCGGGCCGAGGAACGACGGATGAGGGCGGCCACCGGTGAGGCGCGGCGGGCCGAACAGCTCCAGGCGATCAAGGAATTCATCGCGTGCGCACAGCAAGCCGAACGAGCGGCCTACAGCCGCCCGGACGCATGGGGCGGTGACGACGGCTGGAGTGGCCATGCCGCCGCCACCATGACCACGCTCTGGGTTGCTGAACGACATCTCGTGCTGCTCTGCGATCCGAACCTGCACGCCCCTGTCCACGCGTACGGTCGCGCGCTCAACCAAGCGGTATGGCGCGAGATCGGCGACACCGAGGTCAACGAGCACTTGGAGGGGCACAAGGCTGCCTTCATGGCCGCAGCCCGCGCAAGCCTGTCCTCCCCGCCGGGCCAGGAGCCATGAGTTCCGCGCGCTTCTGTGTTTCTCGTCCGCACTTCTGTATGCCAGGGCTGAGTTTGCGATCCAGAAACTGGCGGAGACCGCTGTCGACCTCCGTAATCGCAGAACTTTACGTGATGGTTCGCAGTCGCCGGCATGTCGCTGAATCGGAAAGCCCACGCGATTTTGATTTCGATAGGAATTGTCGCTCGATGCGCACAGTCCGGCGCTTTGTCCAGATGTGAACACAGAGTGCTGTGAATGCGTAACCTGCTTGCGTTGCCCCTGGCCGGCACGGTCCTCGCGACGGAAATCCGACCGCCTTTGCCCAAGGGCTGTCCCGTAATCCCTGGCGAGCATGCGACGACAGCCACTTCCCCGAGCTCTCGACCGCGCTCGAGCAGGGGAGACCTCCACCCTTCGCCGCTTTGCCGGGACGCCCGAATGCATCCAGTATTCGGGCGCCCCTCCGCCTCGCGATGCACCGCGTCCGACGCCGCGCGCTGGTCCACCAGGGATTACGGGACAGCCCTAGGTGACCGGCGTCGTTGCCGGCGCCCCTGCCGAAGCAGGACGGCACCTCTTGGGTATCGCTGCATTTCTCTGTGAGTGCCGCGTTTCCTCGGTGATGCAGGAGGAGTTGTCCGCTGGTATCCCGGCAGGAAATGCCCGCAGGGTTGGCCGGTGTCACCGTGGGTGCGAAGGCATGCGTAAGGGGGAGTGGTTGATCCTTTTCGTGGTAGGGTCTTAATGAATTCACAGGGCGCCGCGATTAAAAGGGGAATGGCGTGAATACCGAGAAGGTTACGGCTCGACGTCTCACGGCCGAGGAGATTTCAGGCTTGGGTCTCCAGGACGGTATCTTCGTCTCGGCGGGGATGGGTGGCCTTCCTCTCAACTGCTATGCCCCGGCTTTCCTTACGGAGCCGGGCAAGAATTTCGAGGGAGGGTCCTTCGCTGCGAGGACAGTTTTCGGTGAGGAGATCCATGTCCTCCCGGACAACGCCGAAGAGGGTGGGATCTGGATCGCTGACAAGGCGGGGGAGGAAATCGAGGTTCTCCAGAGTGCCGGTGTCCTCCTGAACCTTGCCCTCTTCGTGCCCAGCGGGAACAAGGAATCCCTGGAGTCGCTCTACTCCGCCGCGCGGGACGCGTTCGGTGCGGGGGTCGTTCAGCGCTGGAGCGAGGAAGTCGTCGCGGTGCCGGACGTCAAGGTCGACCTGTACGAGGAGCCGGCCCGGGTGCGGAAGAACGCGAGCCAGAACCGCGACCGCCGCGCCCTGGACATCTACCCGACCCGAGTGCGGTTCCTGGAGCCCAGTGAGGGCTGGAAGTTCGTTGTCGAACCGCACAAGGAGATCGTCGATGAAACACCGACGATCTGATCTGACGGCAGCCTGGAGGCCACACCGGAGGCACAAGCCCGCTCCCGGTGACGGATTCAAGAGGGCGTAGCAACCCGCTGGTCAAGCGGCTGCTGTCAGCAGTTCGGTCAGACGCTCGGCTGGAGTTCCCCAGCCGAGCGTTCTGCGTGGCAGGGCCGGGCCACCCGGGCCGGGTCGTGGAGTCGATCAGGCGGAACGCTCCAGCGCCGCGCGCCAGACAGGGCTGTCGACGTAGTGGTTGTCGAAACGCTCCGAGGACTCGGCGATCTCCTTCGGGTCCGCTTCGCCGCGCATCACCCTGCCGAGCAGGCGCAGGTAGTCGAACCTGCCCATGCCGGGAGTGAAGACGAAGAGGACATCCGCTTCGTGGCCCGGGGCAGCCGCGAAGGCGTGCGGGGTGTGGGGAGGCACCGCGAGGAAGTCGCCTTCCTCGAGGACGGTGACTTCCTCGCCCACCAGAACCTGCAGAGCTCCGCTGATCACGAAGAACAGTTCCGTTGCCTTGGTGTGGAGGTGGGCCGGTGCCCCTGCCGCGCCCTTCGCGAAGGTGGACCGGTAGCTCGTGATGCCGCCTGCCGTGCCGTCCGAGTCGGCCAGAAGGGTCATCACACTGCTCGGGTCGGCACAGGTCTCGGCATCCGCGTGACGGGTCAGTAGCGCTGCCGGCGGAGTCTTGGACGTGGACATGGTGGGTGTCTCCTTGTTCGTGTTCATGATCATGATCATGATCCTGGGATTGTGAATGGCTGTCGTACTGGTCGTCTCCGGCGTCGCGCCGGAGACCGGGGCAGGGCGATTCAGCCGCCCATGGTGATCAGGGCCGCGATCGCCGGGCCGAAGGCGCCGCCGAGCTGGTAGCAGAGGTTGAACAGGCCGATAGCCGTGGGGCGTTGGTCGGTCGGCGCGGCCTGGGTGGCGAACACCGCGAGAGTCGCCTGGCCCGCACTCGTCGTGAAGACGGCCAGCGTCGCGACCAGTAGGAGCAGTGGCGCCCAGGGCGTCAGTACTGCGGTGAGCGGAGCCAGGGCTCCGGTCGTGAGCAGGATCGTCAGGACCCGCGGACGGCTCATCCGGGCCGAGGCGGCGGCCAGCACCATGGAGAGCGCCGACCCTGCGAGGAGGGCGGCCAACTGGCCGGTGCCGATCGTGGAGGTCGACCAGCCGGTACGGTCCCGCAGCAGCTGCGGGACGGTGAAGAGCAGCGTGAAGTACGAGGTCGCGAAGGTGCAGGCGAGCGCGGCGGAGAGAACGAACGCCCTGGTGCGCAGCAGCGATGCCGGGACGAAGCCTGTGGGGTTGGACCGGATGTGCAGGGCCAGCAGCGCGGCCATCACCAACGAGGCGGTCACGGCTGGGAGCGGGTAGCGCGGGATGAGTACCAGGGCCGTCGCCATCAGGGTCAGCAGGGCGGCGCCCCGGCCGTCGAAGGGGGAGCTCTGCTGCGGTGCGGACAGGTCGGCGTGGCGCATGACGGCCGGCAGCGCGAGGAGTGCGACCGCCCCGACGGCGAGGGACGCTCGCCAGGAGGCCGAGCTCGCGATCGCCGAGCCGAGCAGCGGCCCGACCGCGCCCAGCGTTCCGAAGCCCGCTGTGATCACGCCCATCCTGCGGACCGAGCCCGCCAGGCTCATCGCCGCCGTGACCAGGCCCGCGCCGCCCATCGCCTGGGCCGCCCGGCCCGCCATGGCCAGCGGCAGCCAAGGCGCCACGGCGACGACCGCGGTGCCGGCCACGATCAGGGCCGTGCTCAGCCGGAGCGTGCTGCCCAGCCCGCGGCGACGTTGCAGGCCCGCCATCAGCGGGGTGCCGACGGCGACGGCCCAGGCGAACGCCGTGACGAGCCAGGTCGCCGTGGCCGTACGGATGGCGAGCGAGTCGGCCATGTCCGGGAGGATCAGGACCGGGCTGTTGGCGCTCGCGGCGAGCGGCGCGGCCAGCAACGCCAGCCAGGCGGTGGGGACATGACGCGATCCCCGCGCGGCAGCGGGGGCCGGTTTCTGCTCGGTGGCGCGGGGGTGGGTTCGGTCGAGCAGCGGCATGGCGGGCTCCGGAAGGCGAGGCGGTTGGCGCGGACGGTTCGCGTATGCGCCCAGGCGGTCGGGACAGTCCGAGGCTCCGACGGTGTGAGGCTCTTGTGGTCCAAGGCTCCGACGGCCTGAGGCTCTTGTGGGCCGAGGCTCTGGTGGTCCGAGCAGCCGGGGCGGCTCGGTGGAGCAGGTCGCTCAGACCGTGGTGACGACCTCGTCGCAGGCGAGCCGCGGTGAGCGCGCGTGCCAGGCGTCCGCGCCGGGACGGCCGATGTTCACGACCATCAGCGGCGTGTGGTCGTCGTCCAGGAACTCCTTCTGGACCCCGGGAAGTCGAACCCGGTCACCGGCGCGCCGGTGACCGGGTGGGCGGTACGGGCCTCACGGAAGAGGAGGTCCGGGGCTGCGGGTTGGAGAGTGAGCGAGGACATCGAGCGCTCCTGTCGTTCAGCCTTGATAATCTCAACGTTGAGATAAAAGCAGCCCGACTCCTTCAACGTCAAGTCTCTTAACGTTGAGAAGATGTCCATTGAGAGGAATGTGGCGATGAGTGATGCCGTGGACGCGATCATCGGTCAGTGGGCCAAGGAGCGCCCCGACGTGGTCGAGGATCTCTGGCCGGTGGAGCTCTTCGGGCGGATCCAGCGGCTGGCCCGGGTGGTCGACAAGTCCGCCAAGGCCTCGGCCGCCGCGCACGGGGTGGAGCACGGAGAGTTCGACGTACTCACCACACTGCAGCGCTCAGGGCCGCCCTACGCCCTCACCGCCGGATCCTTCCTCAAGGCGTCCATGGTGACCTCCGGTGCGATCACCAACCGCATCGACAGGATGGAGGCCAAGGGCCTGGTCGAGCGGGTACGGGAAGGCGACGACCGGCGCACCGTCAAGATCCGTCTCACCGAACACGGACACGAGGTCACCCGTGCCGCCTTCGCCGACCATCTGGCGAACTACGCACGGCTGCTCGCCGATGTGGACCGCGACCTGGTCGAGAAGACCGCCGAGGGCCTCCGGCAGGTGCTGGAGACCCTCGGCGACAGCACCATCAAGTGAGGTCCGTCCGACAGCCGTGAACCGGAGGTGACAGGCCGTCGACGTCGTCGGCCGGTACCACCACCCGCCCGCGAGGGCGGTCGCCCTGTGTGCCGACGAGAAGGCCCGGATCCAGGCACTGGACCGTCCCGACCAGTGCTGCTGGTCCAGCAAGTGGGCTGGCGGGGGCGGGCTGCGGCCGGTTCTTGAACAGGTTCGAAACTGGCTGTCGTGTGGTGATCTCTCCTGGTACTGTCGCCCTCTCGCGCGGGGACGAGTGGCGGTTCCACAGGCGCTCCCCCTGTGTCGATCACCTTGGGGAGGGGCTTCTTTCGTGATTCGTCCGCTGAACAGACGGGCCACGCGCCAGCAGCGCGTACTCAGTCGTATTGCTCTCACCGTCACGCTTGCCGTGACCGCCGGAATAGGCACCGCTGCGGGGACGGCCGTCGCCGAGACCCGCGGCGCGTCCGCCGATCCCGTCGTCATCAGCCCGGGCGCACGCTTCGTGCCCCGCGCCACCATTGTCCTGAACGCCGGTGAGACCGGATTCCTCACAGCCCAGGAGGGTGACGACCGCCTCCGCTGGATCGACTACGGCACCGGTGCAACAACCACCCTCGACCACCGGCTGAGCGAGCCGCTCGCCTACAACGTGGATGAGTTCCGCTTCGCCCAGTACCCGTCGGACTTCGGCCATGGCTCCGACACCGTCGCCCTCTACGCGGACTCCCCCACTCCGCACGTGACGCTCCAGCAGCGGGCAGACGCCGGACCGGCGACCACGGTCCCGATCCCCGTGGGTCAGACATACGTCGCGACCTACGGCGACACCGTCATCACCCGGACCGGCACCGAGAAGGCGGCTACGAGCCTGCACCTCCTGCGCCTGGAGGACGGCGAGGTGCGGGACCGGAAACTGGAGGGTCTGCCGGAGGGGTGGAATCTCTCCATCAGCGAGGGCGACGCCCGGTCCGTCGCTGTCCGCGGCATCAAGTGGGAGGACACCACGATGTCTCAGGGGTGGTGGGTCGTCGACCTCGCCACCGGCAGCGTGAAGGCGCTCTCCACGCGGGGCGAGAGCGTCTCCTTCGACGGCGACACCGTCTTCCATCTCGGCGCCCCGTCCGGCGACGCCGCCCAGGTGTATCGCCGTGACGACCTGGACGCGGAGCCGACCACCGTCGACCTGCGGGATGTGGCCTCGTACAACGACGTCGTACGGCGCTTCGGCGACGACTTCGTCACCGTGACCCCGCCCAGCCCCGGCAACGACGGCGGGTACCGGGGCAACCAGCTCGTCCTGCGCGACGCCTCGGGGAGCTGGAATTCCCTGCTGGCCGTCGCCTCCCCCTCGGTGCACCGCACGCCCGACGGCTCGATCCTGGTGGCCGGCGCGGAGGAGAAGACCTCCTACGGCGCACTCGACTGGGGGTACTACCTCTTCACCCGCGCCGCGGACGGCACCATCACCCGAAAGCGCCTGGCGGACATCGAGGACCGGGAAGCCAGGCCGGCCGGCATCTCGCTGGGCAGCGGCATTCTCACCACAGCCGACGACTCGAAGCACTACGACCCCGCCACCACCATCGGCGGCTACCGGAGCACCTGGCTGAAGACCTCCGGCCGTCCGGAGGAGCTCGAATCGACCGTCGACGGCGTCGCATCCGGCCGGGACGACGACTGCAGCCCGACAGCAGGTACCTACTGCGTGACCATGTTCGCGAGCGGCGACGGGCATCACGGACGCAAGGCCGCGACCGAGCAGGACGTCACCATGCTCTACCGGAACGGTGCCGCCCCGTGGGGGCCACAGGTGACCTCCGGACTCTACAGCCCGCAACTCGTGGACCTCTCCGGTCGGTTCGGCATCGTGAACCAGGCATCGGGCGGACAGCAGGCGGTTCTTCACTTCAAGGACAGTGCCACCGGGAACGTGCTCCTGAAGCGGGAGCCGGCCGCGGCCTCCGTCTGGGGCGACACTCTGTGGAGCGCCCTCGGCCGGTGGGACGACACCACCTCGGGCGTGCCCACCCGGGTGGAAGCGAAGAACCTGTCGACGGGTGCTGTCGGTGAGTCCTTCGACGCGGGCTGCGTCCCCAGTGATCTCCAGGCCGTGGGCCGTTGGGTGTACTGGCGGTGCAGCGATTACTGGCACGACTTCAAGGGCGCCGGCGTCTACGACCGGCAGGCCAAGAAGTACCTGAAGCTCGGGCCCGACGAGACGCTCCTCGGCGACGGCTATCTCGTCCGCCGCTCGGACGCGGCCGGCCTCACCCTCGTCGACCTGCACAGCGGACTCCCGGCCAGCGGCGGGGAGGCCGACCTGCCCCAGCGGGTGGTCGCCACCGCCGCCGAGCTCGGCGACCGGACCGGGCGGCGTTCCGGCTGGACGGTCGACCGCTTCGGAGGGCACGTCGCGTACGTGGGTGCGGATCGCCGGGTGCGCATCGTCCCGTCCGGTGTCCCTGCCTCCCAGATCGCCGTCATCGACGTCGACACGCCCGCCATGGACATCAAGGCCGGTGCGTGGAAGCCGCGCTGGTGGCTGTCGAAGCCTGCGGGGTCGTGGGCACTGACGCTGACGAACAAGGCGACCGGGCAGACGGTACGGACGCTCACCGGCGGGGAGGCCCGAGGGCTGGTCGCGCCGTCGTGGGACGGCAAGGACGCGGCCGGCAAGTACGTACCGAGCGGGGCCTACACCTGGACCCTGACCGCGAAGCCCGCCGACGGTGTCCAGGCCGACCTTTCCGTCCTCGGGACGGTGTCGGTGACCGGCGGTGCCGCCGTGCGCCGCGACTATGTCGGTGACGACGGCTACCCGGATCTCTACGCCCGCGGCACCAACGGCTCTCTGCTCGTCTACCAGGGCAATGCCACCGGCAGGGTGTCGGCGAAAGCCGACGGCGGCACCTGGCCCACCGCCTCCACCGTTGTCCCCTTCGGCGACCTGGACGGCGACGGCGCCAGCGACACCCTGGTCACCGACAAGGACGGCTTCCTGTACCGCTACTCCCCCGAGCGCGGCAAGGTCGTCACCCCGGACACCTCGCAAACGAAGATCGGCAGCGGTTGGACGGCATTCGACGGCCTGACCTACTCGGGCGACTTCACCGACGACGGCATCCCGGATCTGGTGGCCCGGCAGACCGCGACGGGTGACCTGTACCTGTACGCGGGCACCAAGACGGGCGGCTTCACCCGTACCGGCCGGATAGGCACCAGCTGGAAGGGCCTGACCATCGTCGGCGCGGGTGACCTCAACGGCGACAGGCACGCCGATGTCGTCGCCCGCACCACCAACGGCGACCTCTACCGCTACTACGGCACCGGCAAGGGCACCATCTCCTCCGGCACGAAGATCGGCTCCGGCTGGGGCGGCATGGCCGACTTCGTCGGCATCGGCGACCTCACCGGCGACGGCAAGGACGACATCCTCGGCCGCACCAAGACCGGCGACCTGTACTGCTATGCCGGCAACGGCACCGGCGGCATCGGATCCGGTGTCAAGATCGGCACTGGCTGGCAGAGCTTCACCAGCGTGAGTTAGAGCACCAAGGCGCAGGGCCCGCCGTACGTCCGGCGGGCCCTACACCTTCTCGTCGAGCTGCGGCGCCGAGTCACAGATGCGCGGGGCACCATCCACTTCCATGCAGCCGTGCGGGCTGGGGCCGACAGCCCACCGCCCTCACTGAGTGTGGTGCTCGCCGGGCGCGAGCCGGTCGATGTGCGCGCGGCGCGTGTCGTCCTCAGGCGTGAGCCGAGCAGCCCGCACGGCTTCGTCGTACTCACCCACTGTCCCGATCTGCCTGTAGAGGTCCATCGCCGTGTCCATGAAGCCGTTCGGGTTCGACCGCCGCTACGGCGAGTTGGACCAGGTGATCAGCGCGTACACCGGCATGCCGGCCGGACCCGGACCGGCCGCGGGCTGACCGCACTGGCACGTTGTGGCACGGTCACCGCTGGTGCGACCTGCAGGATCGCCGCCTGGCGAGTGACGCGGGGATCAGGCTCCGTACCGATTGCGTAGATCCCCGGTGAGCTGCGACATGAGCGCCGTCGGCTGTGGCGGCGTGTCTGCGACCGGCAGTTCCATCTGGGGCCGTAGGCCGTCAGTCCGGTTTCCTTCTCCACGAGAGCCGGGAGAGCGAAGACTTTGCCGAGTGCGGCGGCGGCGTCTCCCCAGCATCCCAGTACGGCACAGTGATGTGATCGGGTCCGTCGGCGTCAGCCGTCGGTGTCGACGATCACTGGGGGCTCGGTGGGCGGCGGGTGCGGCCAGCCTCCTTCGACGGCCGGGCCACTGCCTGCAGGAATGTTCGCGGCTATCAGCGCTGCGGCTTCGCGAGCGCCGAGGCGGGATCCGAGCACGTGTGTGGGTTTCCTTCGGGGCCGGTGGTTCATGGCCGCCACGCCGACCCCCGTATCCCCAGCCGCAGCTCCTACGCGTCGACTGCGCCGTCGACGGCGGCCGAGTCGGGAGAGTCGACGTCCTCCATGAAGTCCAGCATCCGGGCGTTGACGACGTCGGGGTGGTCGATCTGCGGTCCGTGGCCGGTGGCGGCGATGATCTCGGCGCGGGCGCCGGGAATCAGGCGCGGAACGCGCTCCAACTGCCGCTGCGGGTGCACCAGAAGGCTGCGCTTGCCCATGATGAGGTAGAGCGGGGTCCGGATGGAGCGCAGCGCGTCCTCGGCCAGCGGCAGAGGTGCGGGACGGCGAATCCGAAAGGCCCGGGCGCCTATCTGGACCCACTTCCGCAACTCGGGAACGGCGATGACCGGCTGCTCCAGCCAGGAGGCGAGGCGTGGACGCAGCGCTTCGGGAGCGAAGCTGGCGAAGAGGCTCACGAAGACCCAGGCGAAGAAGCGCAGGCCCACCTTCTCCAGGCCGCCAGGGTCGAGGGCGGTGACGGAGGCGAGCCGTTCAGGCCGGCGGTGCGCCTGGTTGAGCACCAGCCAGCCGCCGTAGGACGAGCCGACGAGATGGACCCGGTCGAGGCCGAGCGCGTCGAGGGCCTCGTCCATCCACTGCGCGGCGCGCTCGGGCTGCCACATGGGCTCGCGGTGGACGCTGCGCCCGGCGTCGCCGGGGGTGTCGAGCGCGTAGACGGGCCGTTCGGCGCTGAGCGCGGGGGTGTTGGGGTACCACATCGCCGAGCAGTACCCCGCGCCGTGGATCAGGACCACCGGAGTGCGGGACTCGGCAGCCGGGTCGGTGGGGCCGTACCGGTAGACGTGCGTGGTGCCGAAGCTCGTCTCCACGTCCGTCTCGGAGCGGGCGGGCGCGCCCATCGCGTAGAGCACGTCGCAGGCGGCGAAGTACCGGTCGCGCAGGGTGTCGTTGACGTAGCGGCCGACGTCGCGGCGTACACGTGTCGGGTTGTCGGGCACGGTGGCACCTCCTGGGAGATCCGTTCTTCGTGATACGACCGTACCATGATGTTGATACGGCGGTACCATGAAAAGGGGTCACTGATCCATCACCGACGGGCGGAGACGCGAGAACATGCCGAAGCGCGTGGACCACGAGGAACGGCGCAACCAGATCGCCGAGGCGCTCATTCAGGTCGCCGGCCGGCGCGGACTGCACGCTGTCGGCATGCGGGACGTGGCTACTGAGGCCGGCGTGTCACTCCGGCTCGTGCAGTACTACTTCGAGACCAAGGAGAAACTGCTCTTCTACGGGCTCCAGCACCTGACTGACCGCTTCACCGCACGAGTGGCTGCCCGTCTCCGTGCCGCCGGTACGAACCCGGGCCCGCGCGCGACGATCGAGGCGCTGCTGCTGGCCTCCCTTCCGACCGACGAGGAGGGCCGCACCTTCCACCTCCTCTACAGCTCCTACTCGATCCTGTCCGTGACCGACGAGGCGCTGGCAGCCCAGCCCTTCATCGACAACCCTGACGCCGCGGAGAACGCCCTGACCGGGCTGCTCGAACAGGCCCAGGCGTCAGGCTTGGCCGATCCTGGTATCGCCGCGCGCACGGAGGCGATCAGCCTGCTCGCCATGACGGCGACCATGGGCACCAGCATCCTCGTGGGCCAGCGGAGTCCGGAGTCGGCCATCGCGGTACTTCGCCACCATCTGGACCGGATCTTCTCGACCACAGAGACCTCGGTGAGCGGGGCGGCGGGCTAAATCTGACGCATGGCCAGGGCGCGTGTGGCACGCGAACGGCGTGTGGGCTCCGAGAGGCCTTCACCAAAGGCTGAGACGCGGGTGGTCGGCCGAGAGCTGAGCGGGACCGGCCGCGCCCGCCACGGCCGCAGAGCCCAGGTACGGCAGCGGGGCCCGGACCGTGCGTCGCGGTCCGGGCCCCGCCCCGTGCGGTGCCGCCCTGCGGCGGCGGTGCGTCAGCTCTGGGCGGTGTCGTCGCCCGTCTGTCCGGCGCCCTCGGCTGCGCCGGCCTTCTCGCGCATCTTGCGCACCAGCTCCGCCTTCCGGTCGGCGGCACCCTGGCGGTCGAGGTTGCGGTGCGGACCGTTGTTCTGCCGTTCGGCGCGGGACAGCCTCTTGCGCTGGCCGCCGCCCATGCCCACGGGGTTGTTGATGTTCTTGCTCACGGTCATGGGTTCTCCCGGAATGATGTGAAGTGATCTAGGGATTCATCGGTGGGGGACGGGCGCGGCGACGTCGAGGGACGTCAGCAGGGGCCCATCACGCTCTCACTCGTAAATCGGCGTCTGGAAGAACATGACAATGACGTTACCCGGTCCCGTCGGCCCCGCGCACCAAGCCTTTCGCCGCCCCGCGAGCACCCGCCCGGTGGTCGTCGCGCGCCCGGGGCGGGTCCAGACGGACGTCACTGGGCCGCCAAGGGCATGGTCAGTGGCCACGAGCACACTGGCGACATGAGCACCGGATCCGTGGAACCCGGCGCACGCCGACGCGACAGCCGGGTCATGGCCTGCCCATGACCGACTCGACAAGCGAAACGGACCGCCGGGAACCCGACGGCCCGCGTAACCGGGGAACTGCGTATGGTTTGGATCCGACTACCAAGGGGGCGCGCGACGTTTCGCGCGGCGGTACCGGGGCCGCCCCGGCGCGGGAGCGGCCCCGGTGCGCGTTAGGCGGCCTGCGCCAGAGCCTCCGTCTCGCCGCGCTCCAGCTGAGCGGTCAGCGCGGTGCGCGCGCGGGCCACCCGGGAGCGGACCGTGCCGACCGGGCAGTCCGCCGCGCGGGCGGCTTCCGCATAGGAGAGCCCGAGCAACTGGGTGAGGACGAACGCCTGTCGGCGGTCGTACGGGAGCGCGGCCAGGAGTTCCTGGAGCGCCACCCCTTCCTCGAAGCCGGGCAGCCCTGTCGGCTGGGCGCGCTCGACGGTCGCACGCCAGTCGTCGGTGTCGGCGAGCAGGGGCCGCGCGGCGGCCTTGCGGAAGTCGTCGACGACGGCGCGGCGCGCGATGGTGAGGAGCCAGGTGCGGGCCGACGAGCGGCCCTCGAAGCGGTGCAGAGTGCGCAGCGCGCGCAGGAACGTGTCCTGCGCGAGGTCCTCGGCGGCCTGCGGGTCGGCGGACAGGTGGGCCACGTACCGCACGACGTCGCGGTGCAGGGCCCGTACGAAGGCGTCGGCGGCCTCGCGGTCCCCGGCGCGGGCGGCGAGCGCCCAGCCGGTCGCGGCGGCGTCCGTCTCGGTCCTGTCGCGCGGGACGGAGGCGCACTGGGACCCGCGCGGGGCGGGCAGCGTGGTGTTCATCGCCAGATGTGTCCTTCACGGATCGGTCCGGCACCCGGGCGTCCGGTGACGGCGCGGGGCGCGTTGCGGCAACTGCGCGCGTTGCGGTGCAGAGGACGGGTCCGGGTCTCCGGTGAATGGGGCACCCGGGCCCTTCGGGGCCGGGTGTGCCGGGGGACTCCCGCTGCGTGCGGGTACGGCGACGAGCCGGTCGGCGACCGGTCGTGCGCCGGAGGGTGTACGTCCTCCGGAATGCCTGCCGCGTCCTCAGAACGCGGCGAGCACCCCGGGCGGTCCTCGCCGGTCCCGTGTGCGGGCGCACCGCAGGCCCAACGGCAGCCGGTCGCTCAGGCCCCGGTGGGGGCGCAGGCGGCGGCGCGGGGCCGGCAGCGGTGCTGTGAGAAGGGGGTGCAGCGCGGTGAGCAGCAGGCCCGCGACCGCGCGCAGGACCTGGAAGGCGGCGCGTTCGCCGCGGGCCAGCCACATCCCGCAGACAAGGGCGGCGAGGACGTGCGCGGCGAGCATTCCCGTCGAGGACATCCCCGCCATGTCGTGGCCCATGTGGCTCATGGGGGCCATGTGACCCATGTGGGCCATCGAGTCCATGGGGCCCATGGCGGAGGCGTGGTCCATGCCGGTCACCGCGCCGCTCGCGACCGAGTGGTCCATGCCCGCCATGTGATCCATGCCCGCCATGGGGTCCGTCGGCGCCGCGGCCGCTCCGGCGTCGGTCCCTGTGGCCGTGGCCCCGACGGTTCCGAGGGCGGATTGGGCGGCGGCGAAGGCGTTGTGCAGCACGCCCTGGGTGGCGACGGCGAGGCCCGTGACGAGCCAGGGGCCTCGCTCGCGGGCGGCGAACCACCAGCCGGGAACCGCGAGCGCGAGGAAGCCGGTGGCGAGCACCCAGAAGGGGAGCGGGGCCTCGGACATGAGGACGTGTCCGGTCGCGGCGAGCGTGACGGAGACGGCGGCGAACATCGCCGCCCGCACCGCACGTCCGACCGGTCCCGCTTCCATGAAGCCTCATCCTCCCATCGCGGGGGGCCGGGCGACATGGCGGGGCGTCCGGCTTGCCGTCAATGCCGGAAACCTGCCTGCCGGAGCTGAGTTCCGGCATATGCGGCGGGAACAGCCGGTGGTGCGGGGCACGCCGTTACGGGAGACCGGGGCGGTCCGTCTCCGTACCCGGGCGGACCACCACCGCCCGGACCTTCAGCGGCTTCCCGTACGCGAAACGCAGCGTGAAGGAGACCTCGTCGCCGGGCCGCCACATTCCCTTCGGCCGTACGGTCACGTCGATCCCGTGCGGGGTCATCGTGAGTCCGTCCCCGGCCGGAACGGCGGCGGAGGCCACCGGTTGCCGGTAGGCGGCCCCGGAGGACGTCATGCGGTGCTCGCTCA
Source organism: Streptomyces sp. NBC_00012 (assembly GCF_045040875.1). Lineage (NCBI taxonomy): Bacteria > Bacillati > Actinomycetota > Actinomycetes > Kitasatosporales > Streptomycetaceae > Streptomyces > Streptomyces sp. NBC_00012. Next base: position 4,659,444 of record NZ_CP108309.1, read on the forward strand.
GCGCGGGAGGTGCGGCCGTGCCGGACGAGGTGATCTCAACGAGCCGGTCGGCGGAGCCGCCGTCGTTGGTGAGGGCGAAGAAGGCGGCGGTCTCCTGAGTCGAGCCGAGCGGCTGGAAGACGTACGCCTTCGTCACGGCCACGTGCGGCGGGCTCCCGGCACGTCCGCTCGCCGCCCAGGTGCCGAGACCGCCGAGGGCGAGGCCGCAGGCGAGGACGGGAACGCCCGCGGCGGCGAGCGGGGCGCGTAGGCGCGCGGAAGCGGCGGGCATCAGAAGGCCGCCCTCGGGGAGGGCCGCCGGCGCCGCGCGACGGCCGCCGCCGCAGCCGGCTGCCAGTGGCGCAGACGGAGGCTGCCGAGGACGACGAGGACCGAGCTGAGGGACATCGCGGCGGCGGCGAGCATCGGGTTGAGCAGGCCCACCATGGCGAGCGGGATGGTGACGACGTTGTAGCCGAAGGCCCACAACAGGTTGCCGCGGATGGTGGCGAGGGTGCGGCGGGCGAGGCGTACGGCGTCGGCGAGGGCTTCGATGTCGTCGCGGACGAGGGTGACGTCGGCGGCGCCGATGGCGACATCGGTACCCGTGCCCATCGCGATGCCGAGGTCGGCCGCGGCGAGCGCCGCCGCGTCGTTGACGCCGTCCCCGACGACCGCGACCCGCTTCCCCTCGGCGCGCAGCGCGCGGACGAGTTCCGCTTTGCGCTCGGGGGTGCAGCGGGAGTACGTCTCGTCGATGCCGAGCGCGGTGGCGACGGCCCGCGCCGGCTCCTCCCGGTCCCCGGTGGCGAGGACGGGGTGCACGCCGAGTCGGCGGAGCCGGTCCACGGCGTGGTAGCTGCCGGGACGTACGACATCGCCGAGCGCGAGGACGGCCTCGGGCTGTCCGTCGATCCGTACCAGGACAGGGGTGTGGGCGGCTTCCAGGGCGGCGGCGAGCGCCATGCCCAGCTCCTCGGGCAGCTCGCCCCCAGGGGCGCCGACCTCGACGAGCCGTCCGTCCACGTGTCCGCGCACGCCGCTGCCGGGCGTGGCGGTGAACCCGCTGAGCGCGCCGGGCCGCACCGCGCCCTCGGGGAGGGCGCGTTCGGCGTGACGGAGAAGTGCCCGGCCGAGCGGGTGCTCGGAGCCGGTCTCGACGGTCGCCGCGAGCCGCAGCACTTCCGGCGCGCCGGGGCCCTCCGCGCGCGCGGTGAGGGCGGTGACGGTGAGGTGCCCGGAGGTGAGCGTGCCGGTCTTGTCGAGGACGACGGTGTCGATCCGCCGGAGGGCTTCGAGGGCTTGCGGCCCTTTGACCAGGACGCCGAGCTGGGCGCCTCGGCCGGTGGCCGCCATGAGCGCGGTGGGGGTCGCGAGCCCGAGTGCGCAGGGGCAGGCGACGACGAGGACGGCGACGCACGCCGTGAAGGCGGGCTGCGGGTCCACGCCCGCGCCGAGCCAGAAGCCGAGCACGGTGACGGCAAGGGTGAGGACGACGGGCACGAAGACCCCGGCCACGGTGTCGGCGAGCCGCTGGGCCCGGGCCTTCCCGGCCTGGGCCTCGGTGACGAGGGCCGTGATGCGGGAGAGCTGGGTGTCGGCGCCGACGGCCGTCGCGCGTACGAGAAGCAGTCCGCCCGCGTTGACCGAGCCGCCCGTGACGGCGGATCCGGTCGCGACCTCCACCGGCCGCGTCTCGCCGGTCACGAGGGACATGTCCACGGCGGACGCGCCCTCCACGACCGCGCCGTCCGTCGCGACCCGTTCCCCGGGCCGTACGAGGAAGACCTGGCCCACCGCGAGGCGTTCGGCCGGGACGGTGCGCTCCACGGCCCCGTCCCGCACCGTCACCTCCTTCACTCCGAGTTCGGCGAGTGCCCGCAGGGCGGCCGAGGTGCCGCGCCGGGCGCGGGCCTCCAGATGCCGGCCGAGGAGGACGAAGAGCGGGACGCCGACCGCCGCTTCGAGATAGACGTGCGCCGTCCCGTCCGACGCGGTGGGCAGCAGGGTGAAGGGCATCCGCATTCCGGGGACGCCGGCACCGCCGAGGAAGAGCGCGTACGAGGACCAGCCGAAAGAGGCGAGGACACCGAGCGAGACGAGCGTGTCCATCGTCGCCGCGCCGTGCCGCAGCCCGCGCCCGGCCCGATCGTGAAAGGGCCACGCGCTCCAGAGGGCGACGGGCGCGGCGAGCACGAAGCACAGCCACTGCCAGTTGCGGAACTGGAATGAGGGCACCATCGACAGGACGAGGACGGGGATGGCGAGCAGTGCGGTCACCAGCAGTCGCTGCGGGACACCAGGGTCGGTCTCCTCGTCGTCCTGGTCCTTCCCGGACGCGGGCGGCTCGGGGAGCCGGGCGGTGTACCCGCCCTTCTCGACGGCGGCGACGAGCGCGTCCGTACCGAGGCCCACCGGGTGTTCGACGCGGGCCGTTCCGGTGGCGAGATTGACGGTGGCGCGTACGCCCTCCAGGGCGCCGAGCTTCTTCTCGACCCTGCGCACGCAGGCCGCGCACGTCATGCCGCCCACGACCAGATCGGTCGTGGTGAGGATGTGCGGAGCGGTCTCCCGGCCCATCAGTGGTCCATTCCGTTCATCCCGCCCATGTCCTGCATGTCGTGCGAGCCCGGGGAGCCGTCCTGGTGCGAATCCCCGCGCAGGTCGGGGGCGACCGGCCCGGCGAGGCGCCCGACCCCGTACGACACGGAGAAGAGCGCGGCGAGCAGAAGGAGGAAACCCCCGAGCGCCGCGTACGGCACGGGGATGGCACGCCGTCCGGCGGAAGGCGTCACCGAGTAGTCCATGAGAAGGCTCCGGCGAGAGTGAGGGTCGTACGGTCCAGGGGTCGGCCGGACCGGGACGCGAGTTCCCCCGCGTCCGGGTGACCTGCCTCACATATCGGACGTCTGTCACACGTGCCCCAGGAACACCGTGGCCTGAGGCGCGTGTTGGGTGTCGGGTCCGAGCGTGCCGAGACCGGGGTCAGCCGACGCCGACCCCACGGACCACACCGTCACACGGATCCCACCGTCGCATCGTCACGCGGGTCACACCATCAAGGCGAACATCACCGCCATGCCCAGCGCCATCAGCCCGTGACAGCCCAGGTCCCACGCGGCGTGCACCGCGCTGCCCGAGGCCGCGCCGCCCGTCGTGCGGGGCACGAGGCGACCGGTGTCGAAGCCCTTCGCGAGCCACCACAGCGCGAGCGCCAGCAGGACGAGGGCGAGCAGTGCGGCGCTCCAGCGGTCGCCGGCGGAGTCGAGCGTCATCGTCGCGGTCGCACCCGGGGCCGACATGTCCATTCCGGGCATGTCGTGCGCGTGGCCCCCGCCCGGCGCTCCCCTGGACATGGCCGAGGACATCGCGGCGACCATCCACGCCATCGCTCCGGTCATCACGGCGTGCGGCAGCGCGTTCGCGAGGGCGCGTGCCCGGGGCTCCGAGCCGCTTGGCGAGGCGAGGGGGATCAGTACGAACCAGGCCGCGGCGGCGGAGAAGAAGACCACCTGCGGCGTGCCGGGCAGGTCCATGCCCCAGTGCCAGGTCATCGCGAACATGGCGAGCGCCATGACCGCGTGCAGGCCGTGGGCGAGCCGCGCGGGCCACCGTGGGGAGCGGGCCGCGAGGGCACGCCACAGTCCGTGGGCGGCGAGCGCGCAGAAGAGCAGTGTCAGAATCCAGCGCAGTCCGGTGGCGGCGATCATCGGCCCGTCTCCTTCGGTGTCCCGCCGCGCGCTTCTGCGCGCGTGCGTTCGCGGCGGCGTATCCGTGCGACCGCCAGGTCCCCGAGCAGGAAGCAGACCAGGGGAAGCCCGAACAGCGGCAGGTAGTAGGCGAGGACGGCGGCCACGACGACGAGCGGCGCCATGACCCTGCCCGGCACCCGGCGCCAGGCTCCCCGTGCCGGCGGACGGCCGAGCCGCGCCCCGTCCGCCCGGGTGGGCCTGCGCAGCCACCACATGCGGTAGCCCCAGACGAGCATCCCGATGAGCGCGACGGCGATGAGCGCGAGAACGATCTGGTTGGCGAGACCGAAGAGCAGGCCCATATGGGCGTCTATGCCCCAGCGGGTGAGCTTGGCGAGGACGGGGAAGTCGTCGAAGGCCAGCTTGTCCGTGACGTTGCCGGTGGCCGGGTCGATCGCGACCGAATCCTGCTGCTCCGGCCAGTGCCGGGTGTTCTCACGGACGACGTAGGCGCTTCTGGTGTCCGCGGGCGGCGTGATGACGAGCTTGCCGCGCAGTCCCTCGGAGCGGGCGATGCGGACGGCTTCGTCGAGATCGATGTCCGGGGCGGCCTCCTTGGAGGAAGCATCCGGATCCACCCCCGCCGGGCCGTCACCGCGCGTGCCCTGACCGAGGGCCGAGGAGACGGAGGGCGTCGCCCCGCCCAGCGAGTCCTGGATTCTGCCGATGTTCGCGCCCGCGTGCGCCGACCAGGTCAGCCCGGTCGCCGAGAGCGCGAGGAAGCCGACCGACACCCACAGCCCGACCGCCCCGTGCCAGGACAGCGTGCGCCTGCGCCCCTTCGGGCCCCGGCGTGGCACGAACAGCCTGCGCAGCCGCTCACGGCTCCGCGGCGCCCCGAGCCACAGCACGAGTCCGCCGAGCACCTCGACCCACAGCCAGCTCGCGGCGATCTCGCTGTAGTTGCGGCCGAAGTCGCCGAGGTTCAGGGTGCGGTGCAGGCCGTCGAACCAGGACCGCACGGGCAGCCATTCGCCGAAGGTACGCAGCGTGCCGCGTACTTCCGCGTTGTACGGATCGACGAAGGCGGTCTGTGTGTAGCCCTCGGGCAACCCCTCGACGTCGAAGGTGACCCGGGTCGTGTCGCTGTTTCCGGCGCCCTTGGTGACGGAGACGAGCCGCCCGCCGGGTATCGCCTCGCGGGCGGCGTCCACCTGGGCGGTGAGCGGCTTCGGCTCGCCGTGCGGGGTGACCTTCAGTTCGTGGCGGTAGACGACGGACTCGATCTGCGGGGTGGCCGTGTAGAGCAGCCCGGTGACGGCCGCGACGAGCAGGAACGGGCCGATGAGGACGCCCGCGTAGAAGTGCAGGCGGAGCAGGAGGGGACGCAGCCCGCTCCAGGCGTCGCCGCTGCTCGGCGCGGGCGTGGTGAACTCCTCAGCCGGAGCGGGCTCCTCGGCCGGGCGTTGCGGGGGCGGCGGTGACGCGGCAGGCGTGATCTCGGTCATCGGTTCTTCCTCGTACGTGGACCGGTGGGGACGGTGACGTACAGGAGTCGGCGCGAGAGGCGCCCGAGTTCCCGCGCGTGAGGTGTGAGGCGTGTCATGGCCGATGCCGTCGCTTGCCCGCCCGGTACGCGTACAGCACATCCCCGATTCCCCGATTCCCCGAGACCGCCGGGAACTTCTCCGCCCACGCCGCCGACTCCTGCAACAGCGCCTCGAAGCGCCCTACTTGACGACAAAGGAGAAACCCCATGCCGACCCCCAGGCCGGCGGCCGCCGCTCTTGCCGCCCTCCTGTGTCTCACCGCGGCCGGCTGCGCGGAACCGGACTCCGGCTCCGGCGCGGAAGGCAGGAAGACGGACGTCACCGGGAAGGCGCCCCCCGCCGCGCGGGGCGAGTACCCCGTCACACTCGAGAACTGTGGGCTGAAGCAGAAGTTCGACAAGGCCCCGGGCCGGGTCGTCGTGATGAACGGGGCATCGGTCGCCGAGGTGTCCACGCTGCTCTCCCTCGGCCAGGGAGACCGGATCGTCTCCAACCAGCAGTCCTACGGCATGTCCGAAGTACCCGGGCGCGCCGAGGAGATACGGAAGCTGCCCACGGGCGGAGTGAAGCCGAACGAGGCCTTCGACATCCCGCGCGAGGCCATGATCGGTCTGCGTCCCGACTTCGTTCTCTCCACCACGTCCTACGGCTTCGACGCCAAGAACGGCTTCGCCACCCGCGAGCAGCTCGCCGAGATCGGGGCGCGTACCTACATCTCGCCCGAGGACTGCGGCCAGGACAACCTGGACCTGACGATCGAGGACAGCTACACACTGCTGCGCGACATGGGCAAGGTCTTCGGCGTCGAGGACAGGGCCGAGAAGCTCATCGCCACCGAGCGGCGGAACATCGCCGACGTGGTGGAGAAGGTCGGCGGCGCCAAGAAGCCGAAGGTCATGGTCATCTTCTCCAACATGACCATGGGCAGCAACGACTTCAGTTCCATCGCCGCACACGGCATCTACAACGACATCCTCGCCAAGGCCGGCGGCGACAACGCCTTCGCGAGCGCGTCGAAGTCCACCTTCGCCGATCTCAGCAAGGAGAAGGTCGCCGCCACCGACGTGGACGCCCTCGTGGTCGTCAGCTACAACGACCCGGACCCGACGGCGTACGCGAAGAAGCTGTTCAAGGAGTTCCCCCAGTGGTCCGCGGCCAAGAAGAAGAAGTTCGTGGTGCTGTCCGACTCGATGTACCTCGGCCCCAGCAACGACGCGGCGGTCGAGAAGATCGCCGGAATGCTGCACCCCGACGCCTTCTGAGCCGCCTCCCGTTGTGGGCCTGCGCCCTTGTGCTCACCGCCGCACTGCTGGTCTCGATGGTTCTCGCCGTCGGCGTCGGCGCGGTCGACGTGCCGGTCGGCGACGTGTGGACGGTCCTCGTTCACCACGTCACCGGCCGGGGACCGGTGGACGACATCGCCCTCGACCAGATCGTCTGGCAGTTCCGCACCCCACGTGTCGTCCTCGCCGCGGTTGTGGGGGCGGGACTCGCCGTCTCCGGCGCCGTCCTCCAGACCCTCGTCTCCAACCCGCTCGCCGACCCCACGGTCCTCGGCTTCTCGCACGGGGCGTCGCTGGGCGCGGTCCTGGTGATGACGCTCGGCGGGGCGGGGCTCGGCGGACTCGGCGTCTCCGGAGCGGCGTTCGTCGGCGCGCTCCTCGCCGGGATGCTGGTCTTCGCGCTCGGACAACGCGGGGGACGGCTCGCGCCCACGCGGCTCGTGCTCGCCGGGGTAGCGGTCGGTTACGTGCTGTTGTCGGCGACGAGCTTCGTGCAACTGCGGGCCACACCGACCGAGCTGAGGGGCGTGATGTTCTGGATGCTGGGCAGCGTCTCCGGCGCCCGCTGGAGCCAGCTTCCCACCGTCACCGCAGTGGTCGTGTCCGGGGCTGTGCTGCTCGCCCTCCTCGGCAGACGCATGAACGCGCTGCTCGCCGGGGACGAGTCGGCGACATCGCTCGGCGTGGACGTGCACCGCACCCGTGCGCTGCTGCTGGTGGTGAGCGCCCTGCTGACCGGGACCGTCATCGCCGTCGCGGGCGGTATCGGCTTCGTCGGCCTGATGATCCCCCACCTGGTACGGCTCGTCCTCGGCGCCGACCACCGCAGGCTGCTCCCGCTGAGCGCCCTCCTCGGGGCCGTCTACCTCGTACTCGTCGACCTGCTCTCCCGCACCCTCGACCCGCCCAGCGAACTACCGCTGGGCATCCTCACCGCACTGCTCGGCGCACCCTTCTTCCTCTGGCTGCTGCGCCGCAACAAGGGGCTCGACGCCGCATGAGACTCACAGTGAACGGCCTGCACGTCACCCTCGACGGCACTTCGGTCCTGCACGACGTCGGACTCGACGTGTCACCGGGCCAGATCGTGGGCCTTGTCGGCCCCAACGGCAGCGGCAAGTCCACGCTGCTGCGTGCCGTCTACCGTGCGCTGCGACCCGTCACAGGGTTCGTCGAGGTGGGCGGACGGGATGTGTGGCGGCTCTCCTCGCGGACCGCCGCCCGGCACACCGCCGCGGTCCTCCAGGACGGGGCGGGCGCCGGCGGCCTCACCGTCGCCGAGACGGTGGCGCTCGGTCGCACCCCGCACCACGGGGTGCTGGGGCGCGACGGCGAGAGCGACCGACACGCCGTCGCCGGGGCGATGGAGAGCTGCGGCATCGAGTCGCTCGCCGAACGCGACCTCTCGTCCCTCTCCGGCGGCGAACGCCAGCGCGTCCTGCTCGCCCGCGCCCTCGCCCAGGCCCCGGAACTCCTCGTCCTGGACGAACTCACCAACCACCTCGACATCCGCGCCCGGTTCGAACTCCTCGGCCTGATCCGGAACACCGGCGTCACCACTCTCGCCGTGCTGCACGACCTCGACCTGGCCGCCCGGCTCTGCGACGGCCTCGTCGTCCTCCACCACGGCCGAGCCATCGCCGCAGGCCCGGTGCTCGACGTCCTCACCCCGGACCTCTTCCACAAGGTCTTCGGCGTCCACGCCCGCGCCGAACGACACCAGGACGGCATCACCCGGATCACGTACGAGGCGGACCCGCTGGCCTCGGCCTGATCCGGGGCGACGTCCAGGAAGGGGCGGGTGGCGCAGAGGCGCTGCGTGACACCCGGAAGGTTCGGACAACAAGAAGGGCCCTGGTCTCCGACCAGGGCCTTCGTCGTGGAGCGGGTGGCGAGAATCGAACTCGCGATCTGAGCTTGGGAATCAACCAGCACGTGATCGCCAGACATGTTCCTGAGCAGCGGAAACGCCGCACAGGTGTGTTGCTGGCCGACGGCCGGACGGTGCCCTGTGGTGACCGCTTTTTCCCCTACGAATGGCACGTAGTGGCACGCGGGGTGTGTCGGATCGGCTGGAACCGTGCGTCTGGGTTCGGAGGGGACGAGGGGCGGAGGGCGTACCCGGATCCGGAATGGGCGGGCGGGCTCTTCGGGCAGTTCGCCGGTCAGCAGGCTCGTTCCGGGCCCTGGGCGATTGCGGGAGATTCCGAGAGCGACAATTGTGGGTAGGTGCCGTGCTGGTCGGTCCATGGAGTCAGGTCGCGAGGTCCTGTCCGGTGGACCGGGTGCCGAGCCGGCGGGAGACGACGATGAACGGCTCGGTCCGTGTCGGACAAGTTGTCGGGGTGCCACTGCGGATGCACTGGAGCGTGCCGCTGCTGGTCGTTCTGTTCGCGTACGGTCTTGGCCGCCAGACCCTCCCCGCGTGGACTCCAGGGCGCTCGGATGCGGTTTACACCTTCGCGAGTGCAGTGGGGGCCGTGCTGCTCATGGGCAGCCTCCTGCTCCACGAGACGGCACACGCTGCGATTGCCCGCAGGAAGAAGGTCGCGGTACAGGATGTGACGCTGTGGGCGCTGGGCGGGATGACCCGGATGGGGCGACCGCCGACGGCCGCGGTGGCTTTCGCAGTTGCGATCAGCGGGCCGCTCACCAGCCTGGCCATCGGAAGCGCCGCGCTCGGAGCGGGAATCGGGCTGCACGCGATGTCCGGCTGGGCGGTGCCCGCCGCCGTTCTGGTGTGGCTCGGCTGGGCGAACCTGTTCCTGGGCGCATTCAATCTCCTTCCCGCTGCGCCGCTCGACGGCGGAAGGGTGGTGCAGGCGCTGTTGTGGTGGCGTACCGGAGACCGGGAACGTGCGGATCGGGCGGCCTCCCGAAGCGGTCAGGTCGTGGGCGGGCTGCTGATGGCCTTCGGCTGGGTCTCCTTCCTGCGCGGGGCGCCGGGCGGGCTGTGGCTCGTCTTCGTCGGTCTCTTCATCACGGTCGTCGCCGGCGCCGAACGGCAGCGCGCCGTGATCCACACAGCACTGCGGGGCATCAAGGTCGCCGATGCCATGTCCAGCCCGGTGACCACCGGCGCCGACTGGCTTACCATCCGGCATTTCATCGACGAGGTGGCAGTGAACTCCCGCCATTCCGCCGTGCCGCTGCTCGATTTCGAAGGCCGTCCCAGCGGGATCGTTCAGATACGCAAGCTTGCCCGGATACCGGGAGCGCGCCAGGAGGCGTTGCGCGTGCGCGAGGTGGCGATCCCGCTGTCACAGTGCGCGGTTGCCGCCCCGAGTGATCTTCTGAGTGAGGCTCTCGACAAGCTCCGCCCGGGTACTGGCATGCGCATTCTCGTCGTGGACGGGCATCATCTGGTGGGGATCGTCACCACGAAGGACATTTCACGGCTGACCCGGCAACACGCGCTGGGGGGCCGAGGGACAGACTGAGCCCTGCGCGACCTCGTAGCGGAAGCCCGCTCCCATTGTCAGGGCCGTCCGTGCCGGAAGTGCACGAACCAGTTCACTCCGCCGGGGCCGCCCTTCCGGATCGTCACACGTGAGAGTGCTCGATCCACGTTTAATTCTCAGTCGCGTTCTTCTTCTTCGGCCTCCATGCGGCGGATTCCCTGGTGGGTCAGGGAGACCATCGCGGGTGTGTTGCCCGGTTCCCAGTCGACAGTGATCAGGCCCTCGCCGGCGAGGTAGGTGCAGGCGGCGGCCAGGTCTTCCTCCGGGATGCGCAGGTCGTTCCGCAGCTTCCGCCCAGGGACTCCGAGGAGACGGTTGCCTTCGGTGGCTTCGTAGAGGGCGGTCAGGACCCGCTCGCGGTAGATCTGCCGCTCGCGGAGGGTCGCCATGATCGAGTCCTTTCGTGCATGTGAGGGTCCGGTGCTCCTCAGACTTCGTCGCCGTGGGCGCCGGTGTGCGCGGACGGTCTGCTGGTGGTGAGCCAGGAGAGGGCGGGTCCTGCGGCGGATTCGGTGTCCACGGTGAGGTGGAGCCGGGTGCCGCCTTCGGAGGCGGGGTAGCTGCGCTGTTCCGTTCCGGCGAAGCAGCGGCGGATTACTTCGGCGACCGCGCGGGCGGCTTCGGGAGTTGCGGCGACGATCCGGATCTCGGCGTGTCCTGCCTGCGGCAGGGCCTCGTTCTCGACGGGGTACAAGGCGGTGTGTTCCCTTCGGGGCGAAGCGAGAGGCCGACGGGTGGGTTGTCCCGGGTGCCGGGCGCCCCACCCGCGGCCTTCGGTCGGAGGAGTGGTCTGAGGTCAGGGCCAGATGCCCGTGAGCCTGCGGCTGGAGGCTTGCCCTGTCGAGCTGTGGTGGCCGTGGCTGTGGCCGGGTGGCCGGCTGATGGCCGGGAAGGGATCGCTGAAGTGGTAGACCGCGATGCGTGCGTCGTGCTGGGCGTTGAGCCGGTGGATCAGGAGCATGCCGAGCGCGATCAGGAGGGCGCCTGCCGCGAGCGTGATCAGGGTCTCCATGTCGTCATCTCCGCGTGTTTCCCGGCAGGGGAATCATTCCGCGCGCCGACGACCGGGTGCCGGAGAGGCAGACAGGGCGGACCCGCCATCGGTCTCCCAAGCCTCCTGGCTGCTTCGGGCGTCCCGCATACGGCGACCGGTCGCGGCCTCGTCGGACATCAGCACACCGGCGGTGAGGACGCTGCCGGGGACGGCGGCGGCGCTCATCAGCCGGGCGGCTGCGGCGGGCTCGGTCCCGGGCGGGATCACCAGCAGGTCGCAGCGGCCTGCGGTGTAGGAGAGCAGGATCATCTTGTCGGGATCCTGTTCGGTGAACCAGCCCACGTGCACGATGTGCCCGGTGACGGGAACCTTGTGCGGGACGACGGGCCAGCGGGTGGGATTCACCATGGCGCGCGTAATGCGTCCCCAGCGCCCTTCCAGTGCTACGACCAGGGACGGAAGCTCGGTGGGCAGGTCCCGCGAGTAGGGCCACCAGGCACCGTCCAACTGGCCGGCGAGGGTGGTCTTCGGCGTCAGGCAAATCCGCGTCGGGAGCGGGGGAACAAGCGCCCGTGCCACTCCGCGTTCGACGGTCGTGGTCATGATGCGGACCCGTCTCCGGGCCGTCCTGCAGGGCGGCCCGGTGTCTTGATCGCCGGAAACGACGTCCGCGTGGGAGCGGGTGTTCGAGTTACTCCCGGTATCTTCAGCGTACTCCGCGCCGCGGTCGGGCGAGCCGTTCTGGCCAGGTGATTTCCGACCGGGAACACCGCCCGGCTGATGCTCGTGGGCATGACCACAGGTACGCGGAGTACGGTATTAGCGCGGCGGTATCTCGCCGGCCATGAGGTGTCGGCGGCCCCGCGCAGGCAGGCGGACCACCATGGCCGAATCTGACACCCCCACCCCCCGGAAGCTCCTTCCGGACGAGATCCACCGAGTGGTGAATCCCGGTACGGCCCTGCTCCGGCTGCGGACGACGCACTCCCGCGAGGGCGTCCTCGACGGCGCGTGGTGGCCCCGCTCCCGGGACGTTGCGGCCGAGCTGCCCGCCCTGATCCAGGCGCTCACCACGCACCTCGGCCCCGTCACGCGGGTCGGCCTGGACACGGACGCCTGGGAGGAGGTCCCGACTCGTGTCATTGTCGACGACCGGGTCGTGCACCTCGACTCCTTCCCCGTCGGCGACGACACCGTCCTCATCACCCGTGGCGCCAACGACCACTTCGCCCTCCTGGTGGTGCCCCCGGACACGACACCCGACGCGGCACGTGACGCCATGGCCCGTGCGGTCGACGCCGGTAACGTCACCCGGGCCGCCGAGATCCTCGTCGCCACGCTTTCCGAGCGGGTGACCCACCGCCAGGAGTCGGCGTGACACGTCCCTCCGTCATCCTCGCCACTCGACCAGGACGAGCGTGGCGTCGTCCGAAGTGGCTTCGCCGCGTGCCCGCTTGAGGGTGTGGGAGAGGTCCCGTGCCACCGAGCGGACCTGCCGTTCCGCCTTCTCCAGTTGGTTCACCCAGTCGATCAGCTGGTCCTCGCCGAACTCTTCCTGTCCGCTCTCGTGTTCCTCGATCAGTCCGTCGGTGAAGCAGAGGACGCGATCCCCCGGTTCGAGCGTCACTTCGCTGACCTGCGGCTGTGCTCCTCCGAAGCCGACGGGCAGGGTCGTGGGGCTGTCCAGGCGGCCCACGACGCGGTGCCGGCGAATCAGCATGGGGGCGGGGTGCCCGGCGTTGACCCACTGGAGGCGGCCGGTGTTCGTGTCCAGCCGCATCATCTGCGCGGTCACGAAGTGGTCGGGCGCGAACTGCTCGGCCACGGCCCGGTCCATGAAGAGGTAGATCTCGGACAGTTCGACGCTGATCCGGCGGGCGTGCCGGTACGCACCGATGGCCACGGTGGCCATCGTGGCCGCGTCCAGACCGTGACCCATGGCGTCGATCATGGCGAGGTGGAAGGTGTCTCCGTTCAGGGCGTAGTCGAAGCTGTCGCCCGCCACGTCGTAAGCGGGCTCCAGAACGCCGGCGAGGGCGACGCGCGGTGTCACCATCGACAGAGGCGGCAGCAGCGACCACTGGATCTCGGCGGCGACACTCATCGGTTCGCTGCGGCGGGTGCGGAAGAAGAGATCGGTGTGGCCGTTCTTGGTCTGCATCATGTCGGCGATCAGACCGGCGATCCTGTGCAGGAGGCGGCGGTCGTCGTCATCGACGGTGTCCAGCGTGACGGCCAGGACACCCGACTGGTCTCCCCCGTCCGGCAACGGCAGCAGGACCCGTACGCCGTCGGGCAGCGCGAGTTCGACCGGGCGCGAGGTGAGGAAACACCGCCCGACCTCGGAGCCGTCGACGGACTGCGGTTCGCCGCCCGCCAGCCCTTCGCCCGGCAGGGGGACCAGCCTCTGCTGCCCGTAGTCCTGGAGCAGGATCTGCGGATCCCGTCCCCCCAGCCGCGCCACCGTGTCGGCCAGGATCGACCCGACCAGATGGGGCGCCAGCTCGTGGGCCCGGTCCAGGAGCCTGCCCAGCAGCCCCTCTCCGAAGCTCTCCGAGTGATCCGGATGCCCGGGCGATCCGACTGTCATCCCCTTCCCTTCCGCAGGGCGACGGAGGGGCCGTGCAGTGCCCGCCGCGGCCCGGCGGGCACGGGAGCCAGGCCCGTTGCCGGCGATCTCGCCACCAGGATGCGCCTCGGAGGCAGGACACGCCACACGGGTGTCGCCGGAGGCCGCTCCCACGCCGCATGCCACCGGTGCCGAGTGCGCCGGACGAAGCGGAACGAGATCCTGGCCTTTCGGGCGTCGACATCCGGGAGGTCAAGATGATGAAGAGGGACCAGGTAGCCGCCCTCCCCCTGTTAGGGCATCAATGACGCACGGGCCCCGAGAGGTCTAGACAACAAATAGGCCCTGGTCGCCGAGAAGGTCTTCATCGTGGAGAGGGTGACGAGAATCGAACTCGCGCTCTGAGCTTGGGAATCACCCGGCACTTGATGGCTCGCAGGGCTGCTGAACTGCGAGAACGTTCACTGAAGGTACCAAACCCCGCATGATTGCGTGAGCGAGCCCCGGACCGGAACCGAAGGGGTGGGCAGAGGGAACTTCCGCACCACGACAACTCACCGGGACGGTACGCGTGCGCACTCCGCCACCAGAGGAATCGCCTGCATCTGTGCGCGGTGCCCGCCGGTGTCCGGTGGTGTCCGGCGGGCGCGCACCGCCTCAGTCCTCGGTCGGCGGCTCTGCCGATTCGGCGGCGCGGCGGTACTCGGCGTTGATGCGTTGCGCCTCTTCGAGCTGGTCTTCCAGGACGACGATGCGACAGGCGGCCTCGATGGACGTGCCCTGGTCGACCAGTTCGCGGGCGCGGGCGGCGATGCGCAGTTGGTAGCGGGAGTAGCGGCGGTGGCCGCCCTCCGAGCGCAGGGGGGTGATCAGACGGGCTTCGCCGATGGCGCGGAGGAAGCCCTGGGTGGTGCCGAGCATCTCGGCGGCCCGGCCCATCGTGTAGGCGGGGTAGTCGTCGTCGTCAAGACGGCCGTACGAGTCGTCTGCTGTCACTTGCACCTCTCTTGTGGAACGCATGGAGGGGCCCTGGTGCCGTACGGCACCAGGGCCCCGAAGGAACTACTACACCACCTGCCGGCCCTGATACTGCACCGGCATACTGTGTCCGCAGACCCGACCTGGCTGCTGTCGGGAGTGCGGGGATCGCGGTTGCTTGACCGGGGACCACCTCACTATCGATGTCCTGCGGTACCCGGGCTCAATGCTCCGGCCCGGGCGATCCTGATGGCGCGGGCTCCTCCGTTCTTCCCTCGGTGATCAACTACCTACCATGGGGCACTGCGTACTGCTGGTGATGCGAACTGCTCAGCGGCCTGTGACAGCGCCGCTCTCCGGCAGCCAGCCCCGTTGCCCTTCCTGCGTCTGCTCTGGCTTGGAACCCCACTGCCGAACTGCCCGGTGCGCGCGTCCGCAGCCGACGCCTTCACCGAGGTACCGCTCAGTCACTTCACTGCTGGGTACTGCGAACTGCACTCACGGGTGCCGCAACTTCCATGACAGCGGTCCCGCTTTGGCGGCCCCTCACTGCGGGCCACCCGGTCCGGCCGTCAGTCCCGTCGCCGTCCTGCAACAACCCTGGCTTCGAAACTCCACTGCCGCACCGTCCTGCAACTACATGCACTGCCGGCAGTTCTTCTCTGCCAGGCCCTGCTGTCTCTCTGGGGTACGAGAGAAACCATAACCACGCCACCACTCAATGTCTACTCCGGCCAGCAGAGATTTTCGCGTGTCCCGTGAGGAGGTAATTGACCTCGCCGGAGGCTCCGGCTGGCCCGTGGCCAACCGGCTCGCCAGAGCGACCGCGGTCACCCGCCGGGTCTCTGAGGGGAAGACAGCGACTGTCCGTCTTGCTCGGCAGCACGACCGGTCGAGGGGACGGGACGACTCGTGAATAGGATCGGCTCTCATGTCGAAGCCTGACGAGCTGCTCGTTGACGTCGCCACGCTGGTGGAGTCCGGGCACAGCAATCAGATGTCCCTGACCGTGGTCACCGGTGGTGCTGTCATCACCGGCCGGCTGGCGCCCGAAGCCGTGTGGAGGCAACGGGTGTCGGAGGTCCTGACGGACTCGTCCCGTCTGGGCGAGTTCTCCGCCATGTTCACCGCTACGACGCGGAGGGAGGGGCTGCCCGCGTATCTGCACTTCCATATGGCGCGGATCCTTCAGGGCACGGTGGGGATCCCGGAGACGGGTGGGATGTACCGCGTCTCGATCGCGGATGTCAGCGCCTGGACCATGGGCGACTTCAGCTACTCCGATCACTGACGTCGCGCCGCGCAGAGAAACTCACCGGTACGCGGGAGGGCCCGACCGGCGTGTGCCGGTCGGGCCCTTGGCTGTTCGGTTGTCAGCTCGCGCTACCCATCAGCCAAACGGTCAGACAGTCAGACGGACACCGGGACGCCGAGCATCGCGGAGGCGTGCTGGAGCGGGCTGAGGGCGCGGGTGGGCGCGGCGGTCTGGGGGAGGCTGCGGCAGGTGAAGCCGAGCTTGGTCATGGCCCGGAGGACTTCGTCGGCGCTGAAGTCGCGGCGGTCCTGGCGGGTGATGACCTCGCCGACCTGCTTGACAGGGTAGGCGCGGCGGCCGATGGTCACGGACTCGCCGACGACCTCCTCGGGCTTGATGCCCTTCATGGAGTCCAGGACGCCGCTCCTGGTGAGTTCGAACGGGAAGCGGGCGATAACACAGCGCACGATGCCTCACAGGGATCACAGAGAGAGGAAGGAGATTGTTCCGCCGTGGTGAGACGGTTCAGAGGGTCAGGGCGAGGACGCCCGACGCGCTGTCCTGTTCGTCCACGGCGGACGGGGTAGCGGGCCGGCGGTGGTGCGTGGCGTGCTCGGCCATCATGGTGGCGGGCGAGGTGTGCGGCCCGCGGTCGCCGAGGATGTCGCGCAGCTGGAGCCGGTCCGTGTAGGCGGGGCTGTCGCGGACGGTGGTGAGCTGGGCCCGGGTGACCAGTCCGGTGCACAGGCCGTCGTTGTCGCAGACCCTCAGGTGTCCGGTCCTGGCACTGGCCATGACGGACAGGGCCACCTCGACGGTCATGTCGTCGCAGACCTGTGGCCCGGCCGTGTTCATGGCGCCGAGCGCCGCCCGGGGCACGGGGCCGACGTTCGCCGAGTGGGGCTGCATCTGGACCAGCGTCACAATGTGCCTCCTGCAGAGATGGGTCAGCTTCCGGATCACGCGGTGCTCAGGCCGCAGCGTCGAAGGCGGACTGTCGCCCGCTCACGCGCCGGGCAGCCGTGGCGGGGCTGCGTCGACCGCGGGAGGCCGTGCCGCGCTTGCGTCGCTCGGGTACCGGCGTGGTGATCGTCACGGGGATGCCGGAGGGGGTCCGGGCGCCGGTGATCCGGCGGAGTGCTTCCTCGCCGGAGCGGACCTGGGTGGCCCGGGGCACGATGCCGGCGGCCGCCATGAGGCGCGTCATGTCGCGGCGCTGGTTGTTGGTGACCAGGGTGACGACACTGCCGGACTCGCCGGCCCGCGCGGTACGGCCGCCGCGGTGGAGGTAGTCCTTGTGGTCGGTCGGCGGGTCCACGTTCACGACGAGGTCGAGGTGGTCGACGTGAATGCCGCGCGCCGCGACGTTCGTCGCGACCAGGACGGTGACGTGCCCTGTCTTGAACTGGGCGAGGGTGCGGGTGCGCTGCGGCTGTGACTTACCGCCGTGCAGGGCGGCAGCCCGGACACCGCTGGCGAGGAGGTCCTGGGTGAGGCGGTCCACGGCGTGCTTGGTGTCCAGGAACATGATCACCCGGCCGTCGCGCGCCGCGATCTCCGTCGTCAGCCGGTGCTTGTCGGCACCGTGCACGTGCAGGACGTGATGTTCCATCGTGGTGACCGCACCCTGGGAGGGGTCCACGGAGTGGACGACGGGGTCGGTGAGGTAGCGACGGACCAGGAGGTCGACGTTACGGTCCAGGGTCGCGGAGAACAGCATGCGCTGGCCCTCGGGGCGGACCTGGTCCAGGAGCGCGGTGACCTGGGGCATGAAGCCCATGTCGGCCATCTGGTCGGCCTCGTCCAGGACGGTGATGGCGACCTGGTTCAGCCGGCAGTCGCCGCGGTCGATGAGGTCCTTGAGGCGGCCAGGGGTGGCCACGACGACTTCGGTGCCGCCCCGCAGAGCATTCGCCTGCCGGCCGATCGGCATCCCGCCGACGACGGTGGCCAGGCGCAGCTTCACGGCGCGGGCGTAAGGGGTGAGGGCATCGGTGACCTGCTGAGCGAGTTCCCGGGTGGGAACCAGGACCAGGGCCAGCGGCTGACGGGGCTCGGCGCGCTGCCCGGCGGTGCGGGCCAGCAGGGCCAGGCCGAAGGCGAGGGTCTTGCCGGAGCCGGTCCGGCCGCGGCCCAGGACGTCACGGCCCGCCAGAGAGTTTGGCAGCGTCGCACCCTGGATCGGAAACGGCATGGCCACGCCCTGCGCGGTGAGCGTGGCCAGCAGGCTCCTCGGCATGTCGAGGTCGCTGAACACTTCGACTGCGGGCAGCGCCGGAGTGATCGTCTCCGGCAGGGCGAATTCTCCCTGCACCGCGGCGGGCCGCCGGCCATCCGAACGGCTCGGACCTGCCGAACGGCTCGGGGCGGACGAACCGGAACGACTGCCCCGAACCGAACCGGCAGCGGAGCCGTACCCGTGGCCGCCGTTGCGGCGGGCACGGGAGGAACGGCTGTTCGTGCGTGTGGGGTTCATAAAGAACCTTCCTTGATACGGCACGTATCAAGGAATTCCGCAGCGTAAGAGTAGCGCGGGGAATCACAGGCACGGACCGAATGGAATGCGAACGTGGTCCACGGGAAAACCGTGTCGACGTAAGCGGAAATGAGAGGGATGGCGTGAGAAAAGGAATCCGATGCATCGCCGGGCGCGGCTCCGAGGAGGCTGCATCCCTCAATATTGTGTTCCCGTAGGAGAGATCGCTGCGGAAATACATGCAGCTGGGGCCCGCACCCCGAGGGATGCGGGCCCCAGCTACGAAATGCGCGTCAGCGTCAGGCGGAAACGATGTTCTCGGCCGTCGGACCCTTCTGGCCCTGCGCGATGTCGAAGGTGACCTTCTGGCCTTCCTGCAGTTCGCGGAAGCCCTGGGCGGCGATGTTCGAGAAGTGGGCAAACACGTCAGCGCCGCCACCGTCCTGCTCGATGAAGCCGAAGCCCTTTTCCGCGTTGAACCACTTCACGGTGCCAGTAGCCATGTCATATCTCCCTTGGGCAGTACACCGGAATCCGTACTGTACGGAAACCGCGTCGCCGCGATGATGCCCCGCCCGGAAAGTGACCGGAATACAAAGCGCTTCCTTGCGGCATCGAGGCCGACCGGAGGCACTTGAAGTCTTTGGGTACCAAAACTGCAACCGAGTTCGACAGTAGCACGCCGCAGGGGCTTGTGCGTGTCAAATATTTCCCCATGCTTGCTGCGGCAAAAACTCTCCCAGTGAGGGCCGTTAAATTCTGAGACGGCCAGCACAGTTATTCATTTACCTTGAGTGCAGCGTTTTTCGAAAGCAAGGAGGTCAATCGGTTGCGACCTCTGCAGTCCATCGGAACCTGTGTATGCGGGCCCGGGGCCCCGGGGAGCCCTCCCAACAGCTCGCAGGAGACCCTGTGGCCGCGAGCCCGTCGGCATCGTCAGGTCAACCGTCCTTCGGGATCCAGCAGCGGTACTGAGCTTCCTCCCCCCGTGGAACCGGTCGTGAGCTTCCAGAAGCCCCCGGCGATGTCATCGGCCCACCCCCGAGCCTCATCGACGCCGTTCGGGGGTCTGGTGGTTGTTGAGTCCGTACGCGGCGCGTTCGATGTCATTGATCCAGTCTGTGTCAGCAAGCCGGACTGAAGGTCTGAGACCGGTGAAGCGGAATGGCTTCCAGGTGGCGCTGGCGGGACAACAGCCGGTACGGGCCATGCGGGGCCCTCCGAGTAACACCCATGAACAGCGCGGCATGACAGCGCTACGACCCAGGGACGGATCCGGCCCGAAGTCGGCGACCCGCATTGTGGCGGCGCCTCCGGGCGGGCTATTGAGTACGCCACGGACACGTACGGGGATGCCGGAGTCATGGCAGCGGACTGCCTCGTGATAGCCGGCGTCGGGAAGGTCCATCCAGACCGTGCGGCTGCGTCGCTGGATGAGGGCTCGTACGCCCACCCTGCCTGTCTCGTCGTCCGGATGTCGGTTGAGGTGGGCGACCAAGCCGAAGATCACGTTCTCGCGGCTGTAGACACTCGTCTTGAGCTGGTCGGACACCCGTTCCACGATCGCGATGGCATCGTGGTTGAACTCGACTTCACGTGGCGTGCGGGGGGCGCGGCTGCCACGCGGGACCAGTTGAAGGTGACGTCCAGCCGGTCAACCGCGTCGCTGTTCACGACCTTTGACAGGGCTTGGCACAGCTCGTACGAGACGCCTTCTCCGAAGGAATCCGAGCGGGTGACGAGAATCGAACTCGCGCTCTGAGCTTGGGAATCACCCAGCACTTGAGGGGCAGGTAGCCGCTGAACTGCGAGAACGCCATCGAGCGGCGGTTCCCGCCGCTCCGATGAACGCTGCTGCTGACCACTGTTCACCGCCTTCACTGGCACGTTGTGGCACACCCGGGGTGGAGTTCGGCTGTGGAGGAAACAGATGGCGTCGCCGAGGGCTGTGACCACAGCTGCGGGGGGAGAGGTTGAGCAGGGGATGCGCCCCTGGTGCCGCGGCGGGTTTCAGGCCGGGCGGAGCCCGTGGGCAGGGCGGTCGCATCGAGGGTGGGGCGGCGGAGACCTCAAGGAGCCGATCGTCGACGTGGTACGCACCCCGGGCGATCGGCTCCTCTTCGCTGCCGCAGGGGACGAAGGAGCGTTGCTAGGCTGACGCAGGTGCTTCAAGTAACGGGTGCGGGAGCGGCGTTGACGATGTCGGAATCGGGGATGCGATGAGCGGCGCAGGCGGGCATCCACGACTTCGGGTGAAGGCCGACCGGCTGACGGACCTGGCCAATGACCTCGACGGTATGCAGGGCCACCTGGACAAGCAGGTCAGACGCATGGACGCGATCGTCGACCGGATCGAGGCAGGATGGCGGGGTCCGGCCGCCCGTGCCTACCGGGACCTCCACCGTGGCGCGGCCGAGGACGCCGTACGTATCCGCATGGTCATCCAGGCTCTCGAACAGGCCGTGCGGTTGAGCCGGGACGGGTTCTCGGAGCAGGACCTGGACGTCATGGAGCAGCTGCGGAAGGTCCAGGCCGAGACGGATGTGAAGGGCGAGACGGACGCGCTGTCGACGCCGAACACCGATGTGCACGCGGCGCCGCGCAGCACCCTCTCCGACCTCTGAGGTCCCATACGCCGACCGGCGAATTCCGAGACAACGTGTGAACGGGGGGACACATGGTGGACGACGACCGCATAACCGTCGACTTCGCGACGCTGCAGGAACTCTCCGGAGATCTGGAGGACATTCTCAAGCACCTCAACGAGCAGCTGGACCTGCTCTACCGGCGCGCCGAGAAGGTGGTCCTGACCTGGGAGGGCGAAGCCCGCGAGGTGTTCGTCGACAAGTTGGACGAGTGGGACCGGTCCGCGTCCGACCTCCAGGCGGCCCAGGCGTGGCTGCACGACGTCGTGGTCAACGGGGAGATCAACTACGCGGCGGCACACAGGGCGGTGCTGCGGGGCTGGGGTGCGGCCTGATGGCTGATCTGCCTTCCGACAAGCAGCGGCAACGGGAACAGGACCAGGCCAGGACCGCACCACCCAACCGAGGTGTGGGCAGCTTCGATGTGCAGCCGCAGCACCTCTACTTCACCTCGCTCGTCGTGCGCGACGGCCAGTTCGCCTATGACAAGAGGGCGAAGGCGTTGACGGGCACGCTGGACAAGTACAGCCAGTCCGCGGGAACTGGCTGGGGCGCGGACTCCTTCGCCGACCAGTACGGCATCGTCGCCGGAAAGTTCCTGGAGCTCTGGGCGAAGAGCGTGGTGGCGGTGGGCGGTGTGGCGGTGGGCTTCACGCAGACCGCGAACAACTACGCGCAG
Source organism: Streptomyces sp. NBC_00012 (assembly GCF_045040875.1). NCBI lineage: Bacteria > Bacillati > Actinomycetota > Actinomycetes > Kitasatosporales > Streptomycetaceae > Streptomyces > Streptomyces sp. NBC_00012. The sequence continues at coordinate 4,681,005 of NZ_CP108309.1, forward strand.
GCGGACTGGGCGGCGAGCAAGGGCAAGGGAGAGCCACCGGAGGAGAAGCAGCCGCCGGCGGTGATCGACAGCGCGCCCAAGTACGGTCCGCCGAACGATCTGACGTGGCGGGGGGAGGGCGAGTATCACTACTCGTGGGCGATCTCCGGAATCCTCGGAGAGGTCCCGGACTTCCTCATGTTCATCATGAAACCCGTGGTCGACGAAGGGCTGAGACTCGGCCGCATCCACGAGATCACGCCGGGCGTCGAAGAAGAGCAGTTTCGCGACATCGCCGGGGCGTGGCGGGACGCCTCCAAGGACGTGAAGAAGTCGGCCGACGAGTTCACGGACGCGATCTCCTACATCACCGACCCCACGGGCAACGGTGAATGGCAGGCCGCGATGAGGTCCTTCTGCCAGACGATCTGGGGAACCACGGCATGGGGGAAGGTCCGTGACCAGCGGGCCGAGGTGACGGCCAAGAAGGGCGCACGGAGCTGGAAGACCCACGGGAAGATGGACCCGGCCACCAGGCGTCCCATCATCGAGGTCCTCGACAAGAGCGCGAACACCATTCAGAAGCTGCTCGACGAACTGGCCGACGTGGGCCAGAGGACCACGGAAACCACCATGCGCCTGGCCAAGGAGGCCGCGGAAAAGACGGTGAAGGACCTCACCTCGGGTCTCGACCTCTTCGAACTCACCAAAATCGCGGCCGGCCTCATAGTCGCGGAGGTCGTCCTGACCTTCCGGTCCCATATGGACCAGGCGGCCATGGACGCGGCGGTCGAGGCCTATCACGAGGCGTTCAGTGATGCCGCGGGCAAGCTGTACATGCTGGAGTTCGAGCTCGACGAGGCACTCTTGGGCGTGCCCACGTTCCAGGCGGAACGGGCTCGGGCGCAGGGGTTCGGTGCGCGCTCCCTGAATGAGTTCAAGAAGGAGCACAGCTGGCAGCTGCCGGAAAGCCGGTTCCCGTACATGTACTCGGTGGACCTTGCCGCAGCGGAAGGGATGGGGAACGGCCATACCCTCGACAAGCATGTGGGGAAGACCGACGAGCAATTGCTGCAGCGGATGAGGGACGAGAGCAAGGCGGACGGGACACCGAAGATCCCGGGTGCATCGACGTACGCCGACATGGAATCCGCTCAGAGACTCACCCAGTACGCTCTGCGCGACAACACGAACGAGATCAACAAGTGGCTGAGCGAGGACCCGCCGCGGCCGATGGCGGAGTTCGACACCACGTCCGTTCCTCTGCAAGGGCCCTTGACGGGCGACGCGGTGACCGGACGGGGCACCATGCTGGTCGACGGAAAGGTCACGGAAGTACGGGACACGAAGGGGGTCTCGCTGCGCCTCATGTACGAGCCCGACCTCAACCCGCCGTTCGTCGTCTTCAGCTCGATGCCCAAGTGAGAAGGACCCGGATGAACAGCGAGATCGAGCCCGCCCGGCAGAGCGGTCCGCAGCCGGGTCCCGACGCCGGTACATGGGCGATGGCGGTGGAGATGTACCGCAACCGGTATTCCTTCGTCGCGGTCGGCCCGCGCGCCCACGAGGACTGGCTGCCCGACGTGGCCGCGGTTATGCGCCGCGAGGTGGCCGATCCCCGCGGCTGGCGCGGCAGGGATCCCGAGCAGGGTGACGAGGAACTGGAGGAGGACCCCGCCTTTCCGTTCCGGGTCCCGCCGACGGACGGGACCGGGGCCGCGCAGTGGCGCAGCCGGCTGTTCGAGATTCCGCGTTCCGCCGTCGTACGGCTGCTCGTGATGCTGGCTACGGATGCCATGGACGTGTCCCGGCAGTACGGTTTCGCCGAGCGCAGGCCGGGCATGGAGGAACACGCGCAGGTGATCCTGTCGCGCTTCCCGGAGGGCTCGCGGTTCTTCACGAACACCCGCCACGGTGATGACCGCCCCGACTTCTACGAACGGGTCACCGGCTGCTGGCCGATGACTCAGTACGCCTGGGACTTCGGCCTCCTCGCGGTGTCCCACGAGGAAGTCGGCCTCATCTGGTCGTTCGACGCAAGCTGAAGTGGACAGACATGACCGTACGGACCCGCTCGGCCACCTACCCCGGCCGAGAGACCGCTCACTGGGCCACCCAGCAGGTGGTGACCGGCAACGAGCAGAAGATTCACCGCTGGCTCGCCCAGGGCACCCGCGCCCGCCTCGTCATTGAGGCCGCCTGGCCCTCCCGCGAGGCGCCCGTCGGCCGTGTACTGCTGCAGGCGATGATGCTCGCTGGGCGCGAGCCCGTCGATGTGCGCGCGGCACGTGTCGTCCTCAGGCGTGAGCCGAGCAGCCCGCACGGCTTCGTCGTGCTCGCCACCGTCCCGATCTACCTGTAGAGGTCCAGCGCCGTGTCCATGAAGCCACTCGAATTCGACCGCCGTTACGGTGAGTTGGACCAGGTGATCAGCGCGTACACCGGCATGCCGGCCGACGACGAGCCGGACGAGCCGAGCGAAGCCCTCCGGGCCTACCTCCGCCACACCTGGCACACCCGCCCCTGGGCCCTGGCCACGGCCGAACGCCAGATCCGCGAGTACGCCCGCAACCCACCGGGCCGGCTGCGCCTGAGCCTCGGTGAGTTCTACCCCGTGCCGGACGTCGGCCTGCCCCAATCGGCCATCCAGGACTGGCTGATCGTGATCGCGGACCACTTGAAGCGGTCCATCGAGGAGGGCGATGTCCCGCCCCCGGCCGCCCCTGGCACCCACTGGGAGTGGCACGCCCGCTTCCCCGAGCTCGGCCAGTTCCTCGGCGGCTGGTTCTCCCAGGACATGCCGGACGAGTTCCCCGACCACGATGCGGCCGTACACGACTACACCACCACCACGCACCCACAGCTGCTCGCCCGCCTCACGGGCGAACTCCACGAACTGTTCGCCCTGGCCCTGGAGGAGCCCGAATACGCCCTCGCGGTGGCGGAGCTCGGCATGGAGGTGGACCCGCCCCAGCCGTACTCCCCGAGCGGCTGGCTGGCCCACCTCGCGGACACCCTGGGCGGATTCAAGGCGGACTACGGCCCCGGGCCAGCGGCCGCGGACTGACCGCATGCCCGTCCGTCTCGGCTCACCGACAGGCCGAGCTCTGCGCGTGCCTGCCGAACCATGAGGTGCTCGACGAGATTGTCGGGAATGGGCATCCTGCACCTGTTACGAGGAGCCAGCCGACCTCCTGGTGCAGTGTCCCCGCGTTCGTACCTGGCGGACCGAACAGCTCTCGTCCACCGGGACTGCCACGACCGCGGCCAAGCCGTGCCGGCCGCTCAAGGCCATCACGGAAGCCGCAGCGATGGTCCGCGCCGGGCAGCCGCCGGAGAAGGCCGCGCCGATCCATCAGCACTCGGATCTCGAACGACGGCAGGAGGTCGCGAGCGGATTGGATGACCTCGTGCGCGCCGCCCGCGAGAAGGCCGACGAGAATCCTTCTGGTGCGGATCTGGTGCGGGACGTTTGAAGTGGTCTAGACAACAAAGAAGCCCTGGGCGCTCGGCCTGGGCCTTCATCATGGAGCGGGTGACGAGAATCGAACTCGCGCTCTGAGCTTGGGAATCAACGCTTGCGACAGGCGACTTGGAGGTCTCACCTGCGGCGATGTGCCGCTGGCCTGTTGTCTCCTTCGAAATGTTCAAACCGACGTTCACCGTGGTTGACCGCTCGTACTGGTGCCCATCTGGTGCGCCAGTCGTGCGGTCAGCGACGAGGTCCCCCCAAGACTTGCGAGGCATATTGGTGCACGCCCCTTCGTAGGTCCGGACTCTGATCGAGACTGTGTGAGGGTGGCCACCGCCGGTGCTGAGCAACCTTGGATGCCCCAGGGGCCCTAAGCCGGTAGCCCAGTCGGCTACTGGACGCTCCCTGAGGCCCTCAACTGGCACGGTCACCACTCGCCCCACCTGTCCACGTGCCCCAGCCACCTGCATCCTCAGCCATATTCATGGCAGTTACCGGACGTAGACAACCGCTCGAAGATAGGGTTGCCGACGACACCAGTGAAGGGCAGAAATGACTAACCGCAGTAAGCCAGCGAGTGAAATCAGCCTGATCGATTCCGTCGATCAGAGTGTCTCCTCGGTTAGAACCCGACAGCTTGACATTTCTTTCAACGAACTAGCGGACATGTATGAGTCCGGAGAGTTGATCATCAACCCCGAATATCAGCGGCTCTTCCGTTGGACGCCCGGATCTCAATCTCGACTGATCGAAACCCTAATTCTCGAACTCCCGGTTCCTCCCATCTTTCTGATGGAGACAGAGGAGAACGTTTACGAGCTAATCGATGGTCTCCAGAGAATTTCTTCCTATCTGAATTTCCGGGGTCTCTTGAGGGATGAAAAGGATTCTTCACCTCTAACGCTAGAGGACTGTGACATTGTCCAGGAATTGAATGGGCATACGTATAAAACCCTCCCCGTCCCCCTCGTGCGTAGACTGAAGAGAAATTTCATTCGAGCCGAAGTGCTTCGAAAGGAGAATAACCCCAGGCTGCGGTATTACATGTTTAAGCGTCTCAATTCGGGAGGGTCTCCGCTAGAGCCGCAAGAGGTTCGGAATTGCACAATCAGGCTTCTTGATCCGGGATTTAATAACGTCTTGCTTGATTTGGCGGAGAGGGAAAGCTTTAAATACTGCATCAGTACGGTCCCTGAGGCGCAAGTCGAAAAGCGGTACAACGAGGAACTCGTCCTGCGGTTCTTCGCGTTCAGGAATTCTGGGTCGTCTTATAAGCATGAGGTTGGCGACTTCTTGACAGAATTTATGGAGGCGGCATCGGCGCCTGAAGGGGTGTCTGATGAAATTTTCAACAAGGAGCGCGATGAGGCTGCATTCTTGAAGACTTTTGAAGTCCTTAAAAATGCTTCAGAAACGGTTCCGGACGAAGTGGGTAACAGGGTCTTTGGGTCGGTGAGTGTCGCCGGAAAGATTCGTGGCCAGTTCGCGGTTTATCACTTCGAAGGCTTCGCTCTAGGGTTGCAGTCCATCCTGGATAGCATGAATCCAGCTGATGGCCGTCAGATGGCCCGATTGGGACAGAGGATTCTCGAGATCAAAAAGGACCCGCGCCTGAGGGATCACACAGGTGGAGGGAAGAATACGGCCTCCGCTTATAAGGCTCGTCTCGAGTTCTTTACTTCTGAGCTCTCCAAAATTCTGGACTGATTATGTCCGAAACGGATGCGCTCGCAATTAGGGCTACGCTTGAGGGAGAAATTACCTGGCGCAGGGACGAAGTGCGCCGGCTTAGAAATCTCCAGACGCTGCAAATCTCGGGGGAATCTCGGGATTCGCTTAGGCGTGCACTTCTCGTAATGCTGTATGCCCACCTGGAAGGGTATGCAAAATTCGCCCTCGAGCAGTATGCCGAAGCTATCAACAGGGCGGGTCTCACCTTAAAGCAAGGCCGCAAAGAACTTGGCGCAGCGTGCTTGGCGGAAAAATTTAAAAACTATCGAGCCCCGGAGAATTCCGACCCGCTTGATCCAGCCGGAACACGTGCTCGCCAAATTCTCAAGGACGCCGAGTTCCTCGAAAATTTACTCGACCTCCAGAGTTCTCCAATATCTCTCAATGTGGATCATGTAACATCGGCCGACTCTAATCTCTCTCCGGCTGTGCTTAGGCGGAACCTGGCCATGTTGGCGTTGGACGACTCCGGAATTCATCGGTTCACGAGCGCTCTTGAGGGTCTTTTGAAGCTGCGCAATAATATTGCTCACGGGGAACGTCTAAATCTCCCGAGCGATCAATCTTTTGAGAAATTGGAGGGGCGTATCTTTGGCCTTTGTGATTCTCTGACGCTGCTCGTCTACCATTCTGTGCGAGACGAGCAGTACAAGCGGTAGAGGTCGGCGGAGCGGGTTTGGCCGGTGTCCTGCCCGGTTTGGGGTCGAGCATGATCAGGGGGCCGTACGCTGGCCGGCAACTCGGGCAGGCTGTGATCCTGCCCGGAATTTGAACGAGTGGCCCCCTGGTCTTGCTCGACGCGGGACCCGAACCGGGGAGGTGGCTAAAGCCGTGGAGCCGACCGCCCCAGCCACAGCGGGTTTCTCCCCACCACGGTGCTCGCTCTAGCCGCGCGACCGGCGTAGCCGGGGCCAGAGCGGGCCGAAGGCAGGAGCGTCAGGCCCCGGCGGTGAGCCGGGGAGCGCGCGGCGAGCGGAGCGAGGCGCCTTGATGAAGTAGGGAAAGTTCTACCGCGCTGGGATCAGGTGCTTGCCGTCGTGGCTCCGCACGTGAGGGCCTGCCTCATCGAGGGCGTCCAGCAAGCGGATTGCGTAGACCTCGGACATGCGCTCGGTGATCTGTTCCGGGGTGAGCCAGTCGACTGCCGTCGATTCGGCGGACGTGCGCTCGGTGCCTCCGGAAGGCTTGCACCGGAACACCATGGCGACGATGCCCCTGGCCGTGTTCTTGTAGACGCCCGTGAGCTGGTCGACCTCGACGTGAATGCCGGTCTCTTCCCAGACCTCGCGGCTGACTCCCTGCTCCGGGGACTCCTCCAACTCCAGCACCCCGCCCGGCAACTCCCATGTCCCGTTGTCCGCGCGGCGGATCGCCAGGAGTCGACCGTCCTCGCGCACCACCGCGCCCGCCACGGACACACTGTGCTTCGGCGTTGACGGGGCTTCTTGGGCGCTGTTACTCATGTACAGGAGCATAGGAGAGTGAGTAGGTCGATGGGAACAGTAGTAGGAGGTGGCAGGTCCGTACCTCGGTACGTTCAGATCGCCGACGAGATCGTTCAGCAGATCCGGGCCGGTGTCCTCAAGCCTGGCGACATGGTGCCGAGTGAGTCCGAGTTGGTCGACCGCTACGGCGTATCCGGCGGCACGATCCGCAAGGCCATGGTGGAGGTCCGCGCGAGCGGCCTGGTGGAGACCCGGCACGGCAAGGGTTCCTTGGTGAAGGCCCGGCCCCCAGTGCGTCATCGGTCCTCGGACCGGTTCCGGCGCTCGCATCGCAAGGGCGGCAAGGCCGCGTACCTCGCAGAGTCCGAGCAGGCCGGCGCGACCGCCAAGGTGAGTGTGCTGTTCATCGGCCCGGCTGACGCACCCGAGGACATTGCGGAACGCCTCGGCGTCGATACCGGAACGAAGGTGCTGGCCCGCCGACGTCTCTACTTCCGTAACGGCACTCCGGTCGAGACCGCTACGTCGTACCTGCCGTGGGACGTCGTGAAGGACATCCCCGAGTTGTTCTCCGAGAACCCGGGCCCCGGTGGGATCTACGCCCGGCTTGAGGATGATGGCCACGTCTTCGCGGAGTTCGTCGAGACCCTCCAGGCGCGGCCGGCCTCCAAGGCGGAGTCCTCCGAACTGGCGCTGAGCCCTGGCGCACCGGTCGTTCACCTCATCCGAGACGCCGTGACTGAAGAGGGCCGTGTGGTCGAGGTCTGCGACACCCTCATGGCTGCTGACCAGTTCGTTTTCAGCTACCGGATCCCCGCCACTGACTGACGCACACTCAACTCACTGCAACCCGCTGCGATTTCTTCTTCGCGGCGGGTTGACTCATGTACAGGAGTGCTGCACTCTTCTTCATGTCACTCATATACATGAGTGACGGAGTCCAGCACTTCTAGAGGAGTGATCTCTGTGCGTGTGATCCCCGTAGACATGACCGGTGTGACCGTGATGGTGGCCCAGCCGCCCACGACGAAGATGCGGGACAAGAAGGCCGGTGTGGTCGCGGTTGACCCGGAGAGCGGCGGCACCCTGATGACCGTCGACGTCCTGTTCGTCGCGAACGGCAACGCCGAGGTCGTCTCGGTCACCGTTCCCGAGGCGGACATCTCCGGTGAACTGGCCACGGGCACCCCGGTGGCACTGACCTCGTTGGTGGCCCGTCCGTGGGAGAACGAGTTCAACGGTCAGAAGCGGCACGGGATTTCCTTCCGCGCCGCCGCTGTGACCTCGCTGGCGGGCTGACCCTTGACCGGCGGACAGATCACCGCGTTGGTCGCCCTGCTGCTGATAGCCGTGGGCCTGCTGTTCCTGCGCCGCCTGCGGCCCGCCTGGTTCTGGGTCGTCTTCGCCGCCCCCGCCAAGCTGCTCCGCATCGCGATCACCTACCGGTCCGTGATGGAAGCCTGTGGGCTGGACGAACCGCCTTCCCGCATTCGGTTGACGATCGCTGCGGCAACCCGGCGGACGCCATCCCGCATGCTGCCCCGTGTCACCCGCGTCCGGATCAACGCGAACGGGCTGGTCCTGCGGATACGGATGCGGCCGGGCCAGGAAGTGAGGGACTTCGAGACGGCGGGCGAACGGCTCCGCCACTCCTGGCGGGCATATGCGGTCCACATGTCTCCCCTGCGGCCCGGATGGCTTCAGCTTCGGGTCATCGGATACGACGTGCTCCGGCGGGTCGTGATGCCGGACACCGGGAAGCCCGAACTGCTGCGTGTGCCCGTGGCCTTACGGGCTGACGGCCTTCCGCACTTCCGTGACTTCCGGGCCATCGCTCACGAACTGGTCATGGGGGCAACCGAGTCGGGCAAGTCGGTGTACCTGCGTGGGCTGATCGCAGGACTCGCCTCACAGCCGGTGGCGCTGGTCGGCATCGACTGCAAGTGGGGCGTGGAACTCGCGCCGTTCTCCCGCCGCCTGTCCGCGCTCGCCTGCACCCCGGAGGAAGCCGCGGAACTGCTCGACGCCCTGGTGTCCGAGATGACTGACCGGTACGAGCTGATCCGAACGATCCAGCAGTTCGCCCCCGGCACAGGCCCCGAAGGAATCAGCTCGGACATCTGGGGCCTCCCTGAGGACCTGCGACCGGTGCCCCTGGTGCTGTTCGTGGACGAGGTGGCGGAACTCTTCCTCGCGTCCACCGCAGCCGATGAGAAGCGGCGGGACCGGATGGTGACCCAGCTCGTTCGCATCGCCCAGCTTGGCCGGGCCGCCGGCATCTACCTCGAAATCTGCGGGCAGCGCTTCGGGGCCGAACTCGGCAAGGGAGCAACAGCACTTCGAGCTCAGCTCACCGGCCGTATCTCGCACCGGGTCAACGACGAGACCACCGCCAAGATGGCGCTCGGCGACATCAGCCCGCTCGCCGTCATGGCGGCCACCGCGATCGGCCCCGACCAGCGTGGGACGGCGGTTGCCGGTGACTCGTCCGGTGGCTGGTCCATCGTCCGCAGCCCTCTCCTCTCGCTCGACCAGGCCGTTGCCGCCTGCGCCGAACACGCCCGGCTCACCCCGGACCTTCCCGGCCTCGCTGCCTTCCGCCCGCAGGGTGCCCCGGTCTCGTTCGCCCTGGTCCCCGACAAGGACTGACCACCGACGCTCGCAATCCTGAAAGGAGGACCTGTCATGCGGTCATCGTTCCGCCTGGATGCCGTACTCGTTCAAGCCGTGATCGCCGGTGCACTGTCCTTCTCCCACCTTCACGACCTGGCCCAGGCCGCCGGACAGAACGGCTGGAAGGCGTGGGCCTACCCGATCTCCGTCGACCTGCTGCTCGTTGCGGCCTGGCACCGGCTCCGCAGCCTGCGGAACACTGACTCGCCCCGGCGGGCCGCGTGGATCTGGTTCACCGTCGCGCTCGCCGCTTCCCTCGGGGCGAACATCGCCACCGCCGGACTGCTCGACCTGGCGGATGTTCCCGCCTGGTTGCGCATCCTCGTCGCCGGGTGGCCGGCGCTCGCCTTCCTCGGCGGAACGCTTCTGGCCCACTCACCGGCTACGTCTCCGGAGCACGACGAACCGGCCCCGGTCCGGGATGCCGTACCCGAAGCCGAGCCCGAGCAACCGGCCCGCACCGCACCGGTACGCGATCTGCCCGCGCCGGAACCGGCCCGCCAAGAGCCAGACGAGATCGCACCGGCCGCCACAGCGCCCGCTCTTCCTGCGGCTCCGTCCGTGCCCCCGGCCCTGATCGCCCACGCCCGCAAGCTCGCCGACACCCACCACGCCACGACCGGCCACGCCATCGACACGGACACCCTGCGTGCCCGCCTCGGCGTGCCCGCCCCGATGGCCGACGCCATCGCCGCCCAGCTCGCCTGAGGAGTCTCCGTGTCCCTTTCCATCGGCGCATCCATCAGCTTCCACCTGACTGAGGAGCCGTTCGTCCTGTGCCACGGCTACGGCACCAAGCGCTCTCCGATCCTCGCCGTGCAGGACAAGCACGCCTCGCTCGCGCTCTGCGCCCGCGATGGCCTGTCCCCGACCGAGCAGCTCAAGTTCGCCCGCGAGCTGCTGTCTGCGGCGGAGCAGTACGTCGCCGCTGTCGAGACCTACACGGCTGCCCTCGGCACCGCCCAACTCGCCTGAAAGGAGGTGAACCCATGGCCCGCAACCGCTTCTGGGACGTCGACCGCATCGGCCCCGTCCAGATTGGCACCCACCGCGACCGCCACGGCCGCGACGCCCACGCCGCCGCCTGCACCGCCCCCGGCTGCGGCTGGTCCGCCGACTACCTCAACCGCGCCTCAGCCGAACTCGCCGCCCGTACCCACCGCTGCAACCCCCGCTGATCACTGAGGAGATCGCGTCATGGACGTCCCGCTCTGGCTCGCACTGATCGTCGTCGGCGCACTCGGCATCAAGCTCATCCGCCCGCCCATGTGGCTGGTCGCCGTCCTGCTCTTCGGCGGTTACCTCCTCGCGGACAGCTTTCTCGCACCCGCCATCGACAGCGTCGCCAAGTAAGCCGCCCAGAAAGGAGAATCGCCGTGTTCAAGCCCAGGTACCCGCACTCTGACACCCACACCTTCGCCGCCACGAGTCACACCTCCGCACCGCTCCCGGTGACGACCGAGCACACTGAACGGTCGGCCCCCGCACCCGTACCCGTCCGGCCCGGAGTCTTCGACATCGCCCGCGCCAACCCCGTCGTCGCCGTCACCGGGGCCGTCGCGATTGGTGCGGTCGTGACCTCGATGCTCCTCGCCGTCGCCATCACCGCACTCGCGCTGTCCATCAGCGGCGTCGTGCTCCTGGTCCTCGTGCGCATCCTCCGCCAGGAACTCCACCGCTGACCGGCCTCCGGGCGGTGCCACAAGCCGCCAAGCATCGCCACCGCCCGGACGGCCCACGCAACCCCTTCCAACCGCATCGAAGGAGAACCGTGGACACCCAAGCGCTCGCCCTCGCCTTACCGCTCATCGGCTGGGCCTCACACACCGCACTGCTCACCCATCGGCTCGCCACCGCCCGCCGGGACCCGCTCACCGGCCTTCGCACCCGCGCCGGATGGACCGCCCTTGCCGAGCGCATCATCCGCCGGCACCGGGAAGCCGTCGTCCTCCTGCTCGACCTGGACGACTTCAAGAACCTCAACGACTCCCATGGCCACGCCGCCGGGGACGTCGTCCTGGCCGTCACCGCCGAACGCCTCGCCACTTGGTGCGGTCGTCACGGCATCGCCGGACGCCTCGGGGGAGACGAGTTCGTCGCCATCGCCCGCCGAACCCCGGACCTGGAGAGCCTCCACCGGGTCCTGCGTCAGCCCGTCGCCCACGCCGGGCAGCGGCTCCCGGTCTCCGTGTCGGTCGGCTCCTGCCACGTGACGGACCTGCCGGTCCGCAGTCTCTCCGACGCGCTCGCCGCCGCTGACTCCGCGATGTACGCGGCCAAGGGAACGGCCGGTCGACGCGGTACCCGTCCGCTCTCCCGCTGATCCAGCACTGACCGGCCTCCGGGCGGCGCACAAGCCGCCAAGCATCGCCGCCGCCCGGACGGTCGGCCCCTTCCAACCGCAATCGAAAGGACCACCATCATGGCCCAGCACAGCCCTGCCCGAACGCGTATCTGCCCGGACTGCGACGGCTTCCCCGCCGTCGCCATCGATACCGGGACGCGCCTCGACGACGGCACCCGCGCCACTCTCCTGGTCACCTGCCGCCGTTGCTCGGGCACCGGCTCCACCCGCGCCGCTGTCCCGGCCCCGGTCGCCCAGCGGGAGCACGCGTGACGAACACCGCGACCCTCGCGGGCCTGGCCCCGGCCACCCTCGGCGATCTGCTGCGGGTGGCCGGGTCCACCGGCTTCGACCGCTGGCGCGACCAGATCCGCCGCACCGGTGGCTGCTCCAACCCCATCCACCTGTCCGGCTGGACGCTCACCAAGGACAAGGCCACCGGCGAGACCCTGCACCGCTACTCCACCGGCACCGAGCCCGGTGGGCGGCTCCGCGTCGCCTGTGGCAACCGCCGTGCCTCCCGCTGCCCGGCCTGCGCCTGGACCTACTCCGCCGACACGTACCACCTGATCCGCGCCGGACTGGCGGGCGACCAGGACAAGGACGTCCCCGCCACCGTCCGCGACCACCCGCGCGTCTTCGCCACGCTTACCGCTCCGTCCTTCGGCCCGGTCCACAACCGTCCCGGCTCCGGCCGCTGCCGCTGCGGCACTGCCCACGGGCCGGACAACGAGGCTCTCGGCACCCCCCTCGACCCCGACTCGTACGACTACGCGGGAGCGGTCCTCTTCAACAACCACGCCGGGAACCTGTGGCAGCGCTTCACCAACCGCCTCCGTCGCGAGATCGCCGCCCGCGCCGGGCTCACCCAACGCGAACTCAAGGAAGTGGCACGGGTCTCGTACGGCAAGGTCGCCGAGTTCCAGAAGCGCGGGGCCGTCCACTTCCATGCCGTCGTACGCCTCGACGGTCCGGACGGGGCCGACAGCCCGCCGCCCTCCTGGGCCTCCGTGCAGCTGCTCAGCGACTCCATCCGGGCGGCCGTCGCGCACTCGTACACGACCATCACCGTCCCGGCCACCGCCGGCCAACCGGCCCGTCCGCTTCGCTGGGGCACCCAGCTCGACATCCGACCCATCCGAGCCTTCGACGCCGGTACCGACATCACCGAACAGGCCGTCGCCTCCTACGTGGCCAAGTACGCGACCAAGGCCGCCGAGACGACCGGCACCGTCGACCGCCGGGTCGGCAACCGCGAGGCCCTGGTCCTCCTCGACGTTCCCGACCACCCGCGCCGACTCATCGAAGCCTGCTTCGACCTCGATGCGCTCTACCCCGATCGGCGGCTGAGGGCCTGGGCTCACATGCTCGGCTTCCGCGGCCACTTCTCCTCGAAGTCCCGCCGCTACTCGACCACCCTCGGCGCCCTCCGCCAGATCCGCGCCGACTACCGCGCCGCCCAGCAGCGCGAAGAACTCGGCTTGCCCGACCCGGACCAGGACCCGACCGTCCTCGTTCTCACGGACTGGCGCTACGCCGGGCAGGGCCACAGCCCCGGCGAGTCCGTTCTCGCAGCCTCGATCGCCAGAGACCTGCAACTCAACCGAGAAACCGCCCGCGACGCCCTCGCCGCCCTGGAAGGAGACCGGTGTGACTGACCTCCTGCTCACCGTCGATCAAGCTGCCGAACGCCTCGGCACCACTGCACGCTTCCCCCGCCGCCTCATCGCCGAACGCCGGATCGCCTTCGTCAAGGTCGGCAGCCACGTGCGCATCAAGGAAAGCGTCCTCGTGGCCTACATCGAGGGGAACACCGTTCAACCCGTCCGCCGTCGCCGGTCCCGCTACGGAAGGGCCGCCTGATGGGGAACGCGAAGGGAAGTCGTCGGCGCTTCGGCGCTGTGCGTCAGTACCGGTCCGGCCGCTGGACCGCGAGCTACCTGGGACCGGACGGGCAGGAGTTCCGCGCGCCCGAGACCTTCGAGACCAAGAGGGACGCTGAGGTCTGGCTCTCCCAGATCGAGGCCGATCTCACGCGCGGGAACTGGCAGGACCCGGACGCCGGTGCGGTGAACTTCAAGGAGTACGCGCTCCAGTGGGTGGACGAACGTGGTCTCTCCGCCACCACTGACGAGCTGTACCGGCGACTCCTGCGACTCCATCTGCTGCCCACCTTCGAGGGCCTGGACCTCGACGAGATAACCGCACCCCGTGTCCGCACCTGGCGAACCGAGCGGCTGTCGTCCACCGGGGCCGCCACGACCGTGGCCAAGTCGTACCGGCTGCTCAAGGCCATCATGGAAACCGCGGTCGATGACGAGCTGATCCGTCGCAACCCCTGCCGCATCAGGGGTGCCGGGAAGGAGTCGTCCGCCGAACGCCAGATCGCCACCGTCGCCCAGGTCGACGTGCTCGCCAACGCCCTCGGGCCTCGCTGGCGGCTGATGGTCTTCCTCGGCGCGTACGGCCCCATGAGGCCGGAGGAACAGGCCGAGCTGCGTCGCAAGGACGTGGACCTGGACGAGATGACCATCCGCGTCCGCATGGCCGCACCTGAGCTGACCACCGGTCGCCGTGCTCCCGGCGACACCAAGTCGGAAGCGGGCAAGCGAGTCGTCGTCCTGCCGGCCTTTCTCCGGATTGACCTACGACGTCACCTCGACTGGTACGCGGAGAAGGGGCCGGACGGACTTCTGTTCGTGGGGGAGAAGGGCAAGCCGTTCCGGCGCTCCACCTTCGGGCGGAAGTGGCGCAAGGCTCGTGCCCTCGTCGGTATGCCGGAGGGCTTCCGCTTCTACGATCTTCGTCACACCGGGCACACCTTGGCGACCCGGTCCGGGGCCACGCTCAAGGACACGATGGTCCGCGCCGGCCAGTCGTCGGAGAAGGCCGCACTGATCTACCAGCACTCGGACCTTGAGCGACAGCAGGAGGTCGCGAGCGGACTGGATGACCTCGTGCGCGCTGCCCGCGAGAAGGCCGACGAGAAGCCTTCTGGTGCGGATCTGGTGCGGGACGCTTGAACTGGTCTAGACAACAAAGAAGCCCCGGGCTGCTGGCCTGGGGCTTTTTCATGGAGCGGGTGACGAGAATCGAACTCGCGCTCTGAGCTTGGGAAGCTCATGTTCTACCATTAAACTACACCCGCAGAGCATGCCGCCTGAGCGGCTTCTACCGTCCCATACTGTACCCCATGCCAGGTCCCCGGCGTTTGAGCCGTGGGGCCTTTTTGTTGTGGGGGGAGGGTGGATGTGTGTGCCGTGGACGGGAGTTGGGGCGTAGCGTGGGTGGTCGGAGTGCCGTGTGGAGCGGCGTCCCGTTCATCCCCTAATGTGGCTTTCTCGTTCAAGGCTTGTTGGGGAAGGGACTTGATGGACTCCATGGAGCGCACCGTCGTCCGCTGTGCCGAAGGGCACGTTTTCGCTACCGCTTCGTTCCCGATGCAGCAGCTCGGGTCCGGGCGGATCGGTCCCGGGCGGCTCATTCGCTGTCCTCGTTGTGCTCGGTTGCGGCATGCCGTGCCCGTGGTGCTCGAGCAGCGGTAGCGGCGGCGGCAGGCGCGCGGGTGGTCCCGGATTGGGGTGGGCCCGCGCGTTCTGCGTATCCTCGGGGCGTGCTTCTCTCAGATAAGGACATCCGGGCCGAGATCGACGCCGGACGTGTGCGCATTGATCCGTTCGATGCGTCGATGGTGCAGCCCTCGAGCATCGATGTGCGGCTCGACCGCTACTTCCGGGTGTTCGAGAACCACCGCTATCCGCATATCGACCCCGCGGTCGAGCAGGCCGATCTGACTCGTATGGTCGAGCCGGACGGGGACGAGGCGTTCATCCTCCACCCCGGTGAGTTCGTGCTCGCGTCGACGTACGAAGTCATTTCGTTGCCCGACGATCTCGCGTCGCGGCTGGAGGGCAAGAGTTCGCTCGGGCGGCTCGGGCTCGTCACGCATTCGACCGCCGGGTTCATCGACCCCGGTTTCTCCGGGCACGTGACGCTGGAGCTGTCGAATCTCGCGACGCTGCCGATAAAGCTGTGGCCGGGGATGAAGATCGGGCAGCTGTGCATGTTCCGGCTGAGCTCGCCCTCGGAGTTCCCGTACGGCTCCGAGCGGTACGGGTCCCGCTACCAGGGCCAGCGCGGACCGACGGCGTCGCGTTCCTTCATGAATTTCCATCGGACCCAGGTGTGATGCCAGTGAGCGGTGACGTGAACGTGGACGATGTGCGGGAGAACCTGACTTACGAGGGTTTCGGCCGTGCCGTGCGTGAACTGGCGCAGACCGTGGCGGACGACGGATTCGAGCCCGATGTGGTGCTCAGCATCGCGCGGGGCGGGGTATTCGTCGCCGGCGGGCTCGCCTACGCGCTCGACTGCAAGAACATTCACCTGGTGAACGTGGAGTTCTACACCGGGGTGGGCACCACTCTGGAAATGCCGGTCATGCTGGCGCCCGTTCCGAATGCCATCGACTTCTCGGACAAGAAGGTCCTGATCGCCGACGATGTCGCCGATACCGGGAAGACGCTGAAGCTGGTGCGTGATTTCTGTATCGATCATGTCGCCGAGGTACGCAGCGCGGTCATCTACGAGAAGTCGCATTCGCTGGTGAAGTGCGAATACGTGTGGAAGAGGACCGACCGCTGGATCAACTTCCCGTGGAGTGTGGAGAAGCCGGTCGTGCGGCGCAGCGGGCAGGTTCTCGACGCCTGATCCCCGGGACCTCGAGCGGGGCCGGCCCCGGTCAGTGGCGTTGGTGGGTGTTCAGGCGGGCCGCCTGGCGGGTCAGGTGGTGGCGCTCGGGGAGGCTGGGTGCCTTCCGGGCCGCCTCGGCGTAGAGGCGTGCCGCTGTCGACAGGTCGCCGTTGCGCTCGTGGAGGTAGGCCGCCACCGCGGTGTGGCGGGGGAGCGAGTCGTTCAGCGGCGCGAGTGCCGCCAGGCCGGCGAGTGGTCCGTCGGCCTCGCCGACGGCGACCGCGCGGTTGAGGCGGACGACCGGGTTGTCGGTCAGGCGGACGAGTTCGTCGTACCACTCGACGATCTGCACCCAGTCGGTCTCCCCGGCGGTGGGTGCGTCGGCGTGGAGGGCCGCGATGGCGGCCTGGGCCTGGAACTCGCCCAGTCGGTCGCGGGCGAGGGCCGCCTGGAGGATCGCGACGCCCTCGGCGATCGCCCCGGTGTCCCACCGGCCGCGGTCCTGTTCGGCGAGCGGCACCAGGCTGCCGTCCGGTGCGGTCCGTCCGGCGCGCCGGGCGTGGTGGAGCAGCATGAGGGCGAGCAGTCCCGACACCTCGGGGTGGTCGATCACGGCCGCCAGCTGCCGGGTGAGCCGGATGGCCTCGGCGGCGAGGTCGACGTCGCCGGAGTAGCCCTCGTTGAAGACCAGGTAGAGGACGCGCAGCACGGTGGCGACATCGCCGGGCCGGTCGAACCGGACGCCGGAGACGGTGCGCTTGGCGCGGCTGATGCGCTGCGCCATGGTCGCCTCGGGCACCAGACAGGCCCGCGCGATCTGGCGGGTGGTCAGTCCGCCGACGGCACGCAGCGTGAGCGCGACCGCGGACGACGGGGTCAGCGACGGGTGGGCGCACAGGAAGTAGAGCTGGAGCGTGTCGTCCGTCGCGGGCGCGGGTCCGGGCGCCGGTTCCTCGTCGACGCGGTCCTCGCGCCGGCGGCGGGCGGTGTCCGCCCGGGTCGCGTCGAGGAACTTGCGCCAGGCCACGGTGACCAGCCAGCCCTTCGGGTCGCGAATGGGGTCTCCCCCGCTCGAGCCCGGCCGAGAGCTTGGGGAATCGTCCTGCCAGACGCGGACCGCCTCGACCAGCGCGTCCTGCACGGCGTCCTCGGCCGCCGCGAAGTCGGCTCCGCGGCGGACGAGGATCCCGAGCACGCTCGGTGTGAGGCTCCGGAGCAGGGCCTCGTTCATCGATGGGTGGTCCTTCATTGACGAGCCGGTGCGGTCACTCGGTGATGGTGTGCTCAGCGGTCAGGAACGGGCGCAGCTCCAGCCATTCGTGGATCGGCTTCCCGTCCGCCCCGGGGGCGGCCGACAGCTCCCCGGCCAGCTCCACGGCGCGCTCGTAGCCGTCGACGTCGATCACCATCCAGCCAGCGATGAGGTCCTTGGTCTCGGCGAACGGGCCGTCGGTGACCGGCGGGCGCCCCTCGCCGTCGTACCGGACGAACGTTCCCTCGGGGGCGAGTGCCTGGGCGTCGACGAACTCGCCGGTCTTCTCCAGCCGGGCCGCGAAGTCGTTCATGTACTGCACGTGCGCCGAGATCTCCTCCGGCGTCCACTGGTCCATGGGGACGCAGTTCACCGCGTCCGGAGCGCCGCGGTAGTGCTTGAGCAGCAGATACTTGGCCATCGTGTTCTCCTCGGTGCTGGTGCGACCCATTCTGGTCGCGTTCACCGCTGGGACGGAACAGGTCACGGATTCTCGACATCCGTGTCCGCTCCCGTACGACGAAATCCCCGGCACACGGAATGTGCCGGGGATTTCGCGGGGCGTGAGGGGGCGGGCGTCAGATCGTGCCGAGCTTGATGATCGACAGCAGCGCGATCAGCTGGATGGCGGACGCGCCCAGCGCCTTCGGCCACGGCAGGTCGTGCGATTTGCTCACCATCGAGGTGAAGAGGGCGGCCGAGGCCAGCCAGGTGACCCAGCCGAGGACCTGGACCAGGGAGTTCTCGCCGCCGAGGAAGAGCGCGAATATCAGGCGGGGAGCGTCCGTGATCGACATGATCAGCATGGACAGGCCCACCGTCGGCTGCCACGCGCCGTCGCCGCCCAGCTGGCGGGCGAGGGTGTGCGTGACCGCGCCCAGGACCAGGCCGCCGATGACGAAGCCGATGCCCGTGATGACGACGTAGGGCACGGCTGTGGAGATCGTCGCGTGGATCGCGTCGTCCCGGGCTTGGTCGAAGCCGAAGAGCGCGAGCAGGCCGTACAGGAACGTGACGATGAGCGCCGGACCCCAGACGGGGTAGTCGCGCATCTGCCAGAACGTCGGTCCCGGACGGAGCACGATGCCGCTGAGCAGCTCCTTCCACGGCAGCCGGGGGCCTGCGGGCTGGGCGGGGGCCTGGCCGGCGCGGTAGGTGTCGCCGGGGCCGTACGGGTCCTCGCCGATGCTGAACGCCTGGGTGTGGCCGGGGGAGTTGGCGTACGGGTCGCCGTGCTGGGGGGACCCGTGAGGGCTCTGGGGGTGCTGGGGCTGGTTGTACGGGTCGCCGAAGTACTCCGGTTCGCCGTGACCGCCGCCGTGACCGCCGCCGTTGTAGCCGTCGTTGTTGTACGGGGGTGGGGCCGCGTTGCCTCCTGCCGGTGGCCAGGGCTGCTGACCGTACGGCGGTGGTGCCTGTGTGCCGTACGGCTGCTGCCGCGGTTGCTGTTGCGCTTGCTGCGGGGTGCGGTTGTCCCGGCCGCGTCCGATCCTGAATCCAGCCACGTCATCGAACGTACCTGGTCCGGGCCGGTGCGGTCAGGGGGCCTGGGGAACCTGACCGCCATTGCCGCCGAGCTGTGACATCCCCTAGGGGAACCCCGGGGGGACAGCCCCAGGGCCTCGGGCAGCCGGGCACGGAAAGCGGAAGCGGCCGGTCCCGCCTCTCTGGGCAGGTCCGGCCGCTTCCGTCGTGCGGCTCGCCGGGTTACTTCACCGGCTCCGGCTCCGGCGCGTCCGCCGACTCCGCCTCACCGGCCGGGTCGGCCGGGGTCTTCACGGAGTCCAGCAGCAGCTGCGAGACGTCGACCACCTGGATCGACTCCTTCGCCTTGCCGTCGTTCTTCTTGCCGTTGACCGAGTCGGTCAGCATGACCAGGCAGAACGGGCAGGCGGTGGAGACGATGTCGGGGTTGAGCGACAGAGCCTCGTCGACGCGCTCGTTGTTGATGCGCTTGCCGATCCGCTCCTCCATCCACATCCGGGCACCACCGGCGCCGCAGCAGAAGCCGCGCTCCTTGTGGCGGTGCATCTCCTCGTTGCGGAGGCCCGGGACCTTCGCGATGATCTCGCGCGGCGGGGTGTAGATCTTGTTGTGACGGCCCAGGTAGCACGGGTCGTGGTACGTGATCAGACCCTCGACCGGGGTCACCGGGATCAGCTTGCCCTCGTCGATGAGGTGCTGGAGCAGCTGGGTGTGGTGGATGACCTCGTACTCGCCGCCGAGCTGCGGGTACTCGTTGGCGATGGTGTTGAAGCAGTGCGGGCAGGTCGCGACGATCTTCTTCGACGACTTCGGCTTCTTCGTCTCCGGCGCGTCGTCGTCCTCGCCGAACGCCATGTTCAGCATCGCGACGTTCTCCTGGCCGAGCTGCTGGAACAGCGGCTCGTTGCCCAGCCGGCGGGCGGAGTCACCGGTGCACTTCTCGTCGCCGCCCATGATCGCGAACTTGACGCCCGCGATGTGCAGCAGCTCCGCGAAGGCCTTCGTCGTCTTCTTGGCGCGGTCTTCGAGAGCTCCCGCGCAGCCGACCCAGTAGAGGTAGTCGATCTCCGTGAGGTCCTCGACGTCCTTGCCGACGATCGGGACCTCGAAGTCGACCTCCTTGGTCCACTCGACGCGCTGCTTCTTCGCCAGGCCCCAGGGGTTGCCCTTCTTCTCCAGGTTCTTGAGCATCGTGCCCGCCTCGGACGGGAACGCGGACTCGATCATCACCTGGTAGCGGCGCATGTCGACGATGTGGTCGATGTGCTCGATGTCGACCGGGCACTGTTCCACGCACGCACCGCAGGTGGTGCAGGACCACAGCACGTCCGGGTCGATGACGCCGTTCTCCTCGGCCGTGCCGATCAACGGGCGCTCGGCCTCGGCGAGAGCGGCGGCCGGGACGTCCTTGAGCTGCTCCTCGGACGCCTTCTCGTTGCCCTCCATGTCCTTGCCGCCGCCGGCCAGCAGGTACGGGGCCTTGGCGTGCGCGTGGTCGCGCAGGGACATGATCAGGAGCTTGGGGGAGAGCGGCTTGCCGGTGTTCCAGGCGGGGCACTGCGACTGGCAGCGGCCGCACTCGGTGCAGGTGGAGAAGTCCAGCAGGCCCTTCCAGGAGAAGTGCTCGATCTGCGAGACACCGTAGACGTCGTCCTCGCCCGGGTCCTCGAAGTCGATCTCCTTGCCGCCGGAGGTCATCGGCAGCAGCTCGCCGAGCGAGGTCTCGCCCTTGGCGTTGCGCTTGAACCAGATGTTCGGGAAGGCCAGGAAGCGGTGCCAGGCGACGCCCATGTCCTGCTTCAGGGCGACCGTGATCATCCAGATGAAGGAGGTCGCGATCTTCAGGCCGGCGAAGAAGTAGGTGAGGTTCTGGAGGGTGGAGACGTCCATGCCCTCCAGCCAGTTGACGACCGGGTACGAGATGAAGAAGGAGGACTCGTAGCCGTCGACGTGGTGCTGGGCGCCTTCGAGGGCGTGCAGCATGAAGATGCAGACGCCGACGATGAGGATGACGGCCTCGACGAAGTACGCCTGGCCGAAGTTGGACCCGGCGAAGCGCGACTTGCGGCCCGGCTTGCGCGGGTGGGCCAGCTGGCGGATCACGATCAGGGTCAGGATGCCGAGCACGGTCATCGTGCCGATGAACTCGACGAAGACGTTGTACGGCGCCCAGTCACCGATGATCGGCAGGAGCCAGTCGGCCTTGAAGAGCTGGCCGATGGCGTTGACGATCGTCAGCAGCAGGGAGAAGAAGCCCACCGCCACGAACCAGTGCGCGACACCGACGATGCCCCAGCGGTTCATCCGGGTGTGGCCGAGGAACTCCCTGGCCACGGTGACGGTGCGCTGTGCGGGCTCGTCCGTGCGGGTGCCGGCGGGCACGTTCTGGCCGAGCCGCATGAAGTTGTAGATCTGCAGGAGGGCGCGGAGGAACAGGGCCACGCCGACCACGATCAGAACCAGCGACACGATGATCGCGGCGAGTTGCATTTGGGGGCTCCTCGGGCCTGCGAGGGTGGGGACGGTGGGATCCAGCGTCGAAGAACGCGTACTGGCGATTATCATCGATTACTAAGCAGTAACTTAATCAGTCTGTGCTGACACTACCCACTTCTTCCGCCGTGCTGTAGCCGGACAGGCGGTGATCTGTGTCGCTCGGGCGGTGGTCCGTGTCGCTCGGGTGCGCCTCTCCGTGGCGCGTGAGCCCTCGGGCCGCCTCGCGCAGCGGAACGCGTACGGCCCTCGCCAGGATGGCCAGGTCCAGTGCCGTCCCGTGGTGCTCGGCGTAGTGCTGGTCGAGCAGGGCCGGCTCGTACCAGGGCATTCCGGAATGGGAGTGCACCTGCGCCAGGCCGGTGAGGCCCGGCTTCAGCCCTTGCCGCCAGTGTGGCGCGGCAGGACCGGCGGAGGTTCCGGCGTCGTCCGGCGCCAGGGGTTCCGGGCCGACCAGGGAGAGGTCCCCTCGCACGACGTGCGGCAGCCGGGAGAGCAGGTCCAGTCGCAGGCGCCGGGTGCGCAGCGAGTGCAGTACGAAGACGTGGCCGTCCAGGCCGACCCGGGGCGAGTGGGCCAGTACGCCGCCCGGGGGCCGCCGCGCCGCGAGGGCCAGGGCGCCCGCGGCGAGCAGCGGGGCGGCCAGGGCCAGGAGGGCCGAGCCGAGGGCCAGATCCAGTACGCGCTTGGCCGGCGGGCGCTCCCACTGCCGTACCCGCGGTCGCGTCCGCGTCCGGGCTCGTTCCCGTACCGGCATCCGTGCCCACGCCCGCGCTCGTGCGGCGGACGGGGGCGGCGGCCCGTTCCGCCTCGTGCTTCCCCTCTGTCTCTGTGTCTGCATCGTTCGCACCTGCCTGGATTCGCGGCGGATCGAGTGCCGGTTTTGCGCGGCTCACGGCATTTTGTGACAGAACGATCCCACGCGGCGATGATGGGGAAGGGCTGCGCCGCCCGGGGGTGAGGGTTTCGTGCGCGCTCGGGCGGGCTCGGGCAGGGAAATCGCTGGGCGCGCGGGGTCTGTGCACGATAGTTGAGCCACCTCGACTCAGGTCTGTTGACAGTGGGACGAGGGTCATGCATCCTTGAGTCAGATCCACTCAAGTAGTCAAGCTGGAGGAATTGAAATGGCACGTGCGGTCGGCATCGACCTGGGCACGACTAACTCCGTCGTCAGCGTTCTCGAAGGCGGCGAGCCCACCGTCATCACCAACGCAGAGGGCGCCAGGACCACGCCGTCCGTCGTCGCCTTCGCGAAGAACGGCGAGGTGCTGGTCGGCGAGGTCGCCAAGCGCCAGGCAGTGACCAACGTCGACAGGACCATCCGCTCGGTCAAGCGCCACATGGGCACTGACTGGAAGATCGACCTGGACGGCAAGAGCTTCAACCCGCAGCAGATGAGCGCCTTCATCCTGCAGAAGCTGAAGCGTGACGCCGAGTCGTACCTGGGCGAGAAGGTGACCGACGCGGTCATCACCGTCCCCGCGTACTTCAACGACTCCGAGCGTCAGGCGACCAAGGAGGCCGGCGAGATCGCGGGCCTGAACGTCCTGCGCATCGTCAACGAGCCGACCGCCGCCGCGCTGGCGTACGGGCTCGACAAGGACGACCAGACGATCCTCGTCTTCGACCTCGGTGGCGGCACCTTCGACGTGTCGCTCCTGGAGATCGGTGACGGCGTCGTCGAGGTGAAGGCCACCAACGGTGACAACCACCTCGGTGGTGACGACTGGGACCAGCGCGTCGTCGACTACCTGGTGAAGCAGTTCGCCAACGGGCACGGCGTGGACCTGTCCAAGGACAAGATGGCTCTCCAGCGTCTGCGCGAGGCCGCGGAGAAGGCGAAGATCGAGCTCTCGTCCTCGACCGAGACCACGATCAACCTGCCCTACATCACGGCGTCCGCCGAGGGCCCGCTGCACCTGGACGAGAAGCTCACGCGCTCGCAGTTCCAGCAGCTGACCGCGGACCTCCTGGACCGCTGCAAGACGCCGTTCCACAACGTCATCAAGGACGCGGGCATCCAGCTCTCCGAGATCGACCACGTCGTTCTCGTCGGTGGCTCCACCCGTATGCCGGCCGTCGCCGAGCTCGTCAAGGAGCTGACCGGTGGCCAGGAGGCCAACAAGGGCGTGAACCCGGACGAGGTCGTCGCCATCGGCGCCTCGCTCCAGGCCGGTGTCCTCAAGGGTGAGGTCAAGGACGTCCTGCTCCTCGACGTCACCCCGCTGTCCCTCGGTATCGAGACCAAGGGCGGCATCATGACCAAGCTCATCGAGCGCAACACCACGATCCCGACCAAGCGGTCCGAGATCTTCACGACGGCCGAGGACAACCAGCCGTCCGTGCAGATCCAGGTCTACCAGGGCGAGCGCGAGATCGCGGCGTACAACAAGAAGCTCGGGATGTTCGAGCTGACCGGCCTGCCGCCGGCCCCGCGTGGCGTCCCGCAGATCGAGGTCGCGTTCGACATCGACGCGAACGGCATCATGCACGTCGCCGCCAAGGACCTCGGCACCGGCAAGGAGCAGAAGATGACCGTCACCGGCGGCTCCTCGCTGCCGAAGGACGAGGTCAACCGGATGCGTGAGGAGGCCGAGCAGTACGCGGAGGAGGACCACCGCCGCCGCGAGGCCGCCGAGTCGCGCAACCAGGGCGAGCAGCTCGTCTACCAGACGGAGAAGTTCCTCAAGGACAACGAGGACAAGGTCCCCGGCGACGTGAAGGCGGAGGTGGAGACCGCGCTCACCGAGCTGAAGGAGAAGCTCAAGGGCGAGGACACCGCCGAGATCCGTACCGCCACCGAGAAGGTCGCGGCCGTCTCGCAGAAGCTCGGCCAGGCGATGTACGCCAACGCCCAGGCCGACGGCGCCCCGCAGGGTGACCCGCAGCCGGGTGCCCAGGGCAAGGCCGACGACGATGTCGTCGACGCCGAGATCGTGGACGACGAGAAGGACGCCAAGGGCGGTGCGATGTGACCGAGGAGACTCCGGGTTTCGAGGAGAAGCCCGACGTCCCCTCCGGCGCCACCCCTGACGGAGCCGAGCCGAAGGACGCCTCTTCCTCTTCGGAGGAGGGGGCGGCCCCGGCCGGGGACGGAGTACAGACAGTCGGCCTGACGGCCCAGCTGGACCAGGTCCGCACCGCGCTCAACGAGCGCACGGGCGACCTCCAGCGGCTCCAGGCCGAGTACCAGAACTATCGCCGCCGCGTCGAGCGGGACCGGGCCACGGTCAAGGAGATCGCAGTCGCGGGTCTCCTGTCCGAGCTCCTGCCCGTGCTCGACGACGTCGGCCGGGCCCGGGATCACGGCGAGCTCGTGGGCGGGTTCAAGTCGGTGGCCGAGTCTCTCGAGACGGTCGTCGCCAAGCTGGGCCTGCAGCAGTTCGGCAAGGAGGGCGAGCCCTTCGACCCGACGATCCACGAGGCCCTGATGCACTCGTACGCGCCGGACGTCACCGAGACGACCTGCGTGGCGATCCTGCAGCCGGGGTATCGGATCGGCGAGCGCACCATCCGCCCCGCGCGGGTGGCGGTGGCCGAACCCCAGCCGGGTGCGACACCGGCCGCAACGAAGGAAGAGAAGGCAACCGACGAGGAGAGCGGTGGCACCGAGGAGGTCTGACATTCCGTCCGACCAACTCGCGGCACACCGCCCGGCCGTGCGACCGGCCAGCGGGCCGGTCGCACGGCCGATCGTCCGGAAGGAGGGACGTCGATGAGCACGAAGGACTTCGTCGAGAAGGACTACTACAAGGTCCTCGGCGTCCCCAAGGACGCCACCGACGCCGAGATCAAGAAGGCGTACCGGAAGCTCGCCCGCGAGTTCCACCCGGACGCCAACAAGGGCGACGACAAGGCCGAGGAGCGCTTCAAGGAGATCTCCGAGGCGAACGACGTCCTCGGTGACAGCAAGAAGCGCAAGGAGTACGACGAGGCACGCGCCCTCTTCGGCAACGGCGGCTTCCGGGCCGGCCCCGGCGGCGCGGGCGGCAACTTCAACTTCGACCTGGGCGACCTCTTCGGCGGCACCCAGGGCGGGGGCCAGGGCGGCGCGGCCGGCGGTTTCGGCGGTGGCGGCGGTCTGGGCGATGTCTTCGGCGGCCTGTTCAACCGGGGTGGCACGGGGACACGGGTGCAGCCGCGTCGCGGCCAGGACATCGAGTCCGAGGTGACGCTCAGCTTCACCGAGGCCGTCGAGGGGGCCACGGTCCCGCTGCGGATGTCCAGCCAGGCGCCCTGCAAGGCGTGTTCCGGCACCGGTGACAAGAACGGCACCCCCAGGGTCTGCCCGACCTGTCTCGGCACCGGCCAGGTCTCGCGCGGCACCGGCGGCGGCTTCTCGCTCACCGACCCCTGCGTGGACTGCAAGGGCCGGGGCCTCATCGCCCAGGACCCGTGCGATGTCTGCAAGGGCAGCGGACGGGCCAAGTCCTCCAAGACCATGCAGGTCAGGATTCCGGCGGGCGTCTCGGACAACCAGCGGATCCGGCTGCGCGGCAAGGGCGGTCCGGGCGAACGCGGTGGACCGGCCGGCGATCTGTACGTCGTGGTCCACGTCGACGCCCACCCGGTCTTCGGCCGCAGGGGCGACAACCTCACGGTCACCGTGCCCGTCGACTTCACGGAGGCGGCGCTCGGCGGCGAGGTGAAGGTGCCCACGCTCGGCGGCCCGCCGGTCACGCTGAAGCTGCCCCCGGGCACGCCCAACGGGCGCACGATGCGCGCCCGCGGCAAGGGCGCCGTACGCAAGGACGGCACCCGGGGCGACCTGCTGGTCACCGTCGAGGTGAAGGTGCCGGGCGACCTCAGCAACGAGGCCAGGGACGCCCTGGAGGCCTACCGGAAGGCGACCGCGGGCCAGGACCCGCGGGCGGAGCTGTTCCAGGCAGCGAAGGGAGCTTGAGGTGGACGGCCGACGACGCAATCCGTACGAACTGACCGATGAATCCCCGGTGTACGTGATCTCGATCGCGGCCCAGCTCTCGGGCCTGCACCCGCAGACACTGCGCCAGTACGACCGTCTCGGCCTCGTCTCGCCCGACCGCACGGCCGGGCGCGGCAGGCGCTACTCGGCCCGCGACATCGAGCTGTTGCGCACCGTGCAGCAGCTGTCGCAGGACGAGGGCATCAACCTCGCCGGTATCAAGCGCATCATCGAGCTGGAGAACCAGGTCGCCGCGCTCCAGCAGCGCGTCGCCGAGCTCTCGGCGGCGGTGGACGGCGCGGCGCAGGCGATGCAGCAGCGCGAGGCCCAGGTGCACGCCTCGTACCGGCGCGATCTGGTGCCGTACCAGGACGTGCAGCAGACCAGCGCGCTGGTGGTCTGGCGGCCGAAGCGGCCGAAGGACTGAGCGCGGGCAGTCAGGGGCCGGGTGGCCGACTCACGGGTCGGCTCCCCGGCCCTTCGTCGTGTGTGCGGGGCGGTTCGCCGTGTGCCGTGTGCGGCGGACGGGGCCGCGTCAGCTCTGTTCCTCTTCCAGGATCCCCGACCGCGCTATCAGATAGCCGAGCTGGGCCCGGCTGTTGCTGCCGAGGGCGGCGGCGAGCTTGGCGACGTGGGCGCGGCAGGTGCGGACGTTCATGCCGAGGCGGCGGGCGATGGAGTCGTCCACGTGGCCTTCCACGAGGAGCTGGGCTATGGAGCGCTGCACCCCGCTGATGCCCAGGGAGGTCGGTTCGTACTTGATCTCCTCGCGGAGCGGAGCCGCCCTCGTCCAGAGCTGCTCGAACACGTTGACCAGGTACGCGACCAGCCCGGGATGGCGCAGCTCCAGGGCGACCTGGCGGTCGTCCTGGGCGGGGATGAAGGCCACGGTCCGGTCGAACACGATCAGGCGCTCGATGAGCTCCTCCAGCGTGCGGATCTCCACGTTGCCGTCCGCCATGCGCTCCGCGTACGCGAGTGTGCTGGGGCTGTGGCGCACGGTGTGCTGGTAGAGGGTGCGGATGCTGACACCGCGGTGGACCACGGACAGACCGCGTTCCAGCGACCTGCTGAGGCGGTCCTCGATCCGTCCTCCGCCGGGCTGGACGGTGAGCACTTCGGTGCGGCACTCTGCGGTGGCGAGATCGAGGGCGGCGTTGATCCGGTTCACGCCCTCCAGCACCGTGATGGCGTGGGTGCTGGGCGGCCCCAGAGTGCTGATGTCCATGAATGGCTCGAACGACTCCGTCAGTTCGACCGAGTGCCGGCGCCGTTCCAGGATCTCGCGCTCGATGGGATGCAGATGCTGGGCAAGGGCGGTGGACGGCGGCACGGGCCGGAGCCAGTCCGGGTCGTCCGGATCGGGATGCAGCAGCGCGAACTCCATCAGGCAGGGCGCCGGCTCGACTTCGGCACGGGCGATGCGTCCCAGACGCAAAGCACTGGCGTAAAGACGTCCTCCCGCATCGCACAGTTCGGTGATCCCATGAGAATGTGTCGGCTTTGTGTTGCTTGTGGTCATATCGTCACCCCCCAGGTTCCTGAACATGCAAGAACATGATGCATCTACGCGGTGGTGTTCGCGTGCCCAGGTGGGACATCGTCTTAGGTGCGGGGGAGAAGAATCCACAAGTGAGGACGAAGCCGACTATGTATAAGCGAATGCATCGCTCGGCGCTTGCCGTCTCGTTCGTCGCGGCCCTGGGCATCGGGCTGCTGGGCGGCAGCGACATTGGCTGGAGCGAGGACGGTGTCGCCGGCAGCGACATCGGGTGGACCGTCCAGGCCGCTGCCGACGGTGACATCGGGTGGACGATCGCACCTGCCAAGTCGTCCGACATCGGGTGGACCGTCCAGGCCGCTGCCAATGGTGACATCGGGTGGACGATCGCACCTGCCAAGTCGTCCGACATCGGCTGGGTCTCGCCCACCGGTACCGGCTCCGCCACGGCCCGCACAGGCGCATGACCATCCCGCCGGACGACCGGACCTTCCGGCGAGAGATGGCCACGGCCTACCGATCAGGCTGGCATTTCATCGATCTCGTCACTGCCATCCCCCACTGTGGCGACTCGTTGATGGTCACTCTGTTCGGCGACCCCATCGTTGTCGCACGTGAAGAAGACGATGAAGTACGTGCCTACCGATGCCTCCGCAAGCCGCGTGGAGCTCCGCAGCCCGTTCGCTGTGCGATCCGGTACGACATGATCTTCGTCAACCTCGACCGGCGGGACCACCAGCTGTTCGAGCCAGAGACCATTTCCGCCACCCCCCGCAGTGCCTGAGCGATCCCCCGTCGTTCCATGTCGCTCAGTCACTCCCCCACACAACGGCGCCATCGTGACCTGAACACGATGGCGCCGTTGTGCTTTTCCCGGCCGGGCACGGTCCCCGGCCCGCGGGCCGGTCAGGCCCTGCCGAGCGCCCGGTCCACGGCGATCTCGATGACGATCCGGTCCGGGCTGGGCTTCGGCGTGCGCTCGTAGCGCTCCGCGTAGCGGCGTACCGCGTCGGCCACCACCTCCGGCTCCGTGCGCACCGTCGCGCGTCCCTCCAGCGTCGCCCAGCGGCGCCCGTCGATCTGGCAGACGGCGACCCGTGCCCCGTCCGGGCCGGCGGCCAGCACGTTGGCGGCCTTCCTGGTGTTCTTGCCGGTGATGATCCGCGCCAGCCGCGTCCCGGGGTCGTACGTCACGCCCACCGGCACCACGTGCGGCGTGCCGTCGGGGCGGGGCGTGGTCAGGGTGCACACGTGCCGCGCCTCCCAGAAGGCGAGGTACTCGGGGCCGGGGTTCGTCACGTCGACTGCCATGGGCACAGCGTAGGCAGCGGGGGCATGGGCCCCGGCCGCCGCCCCCGCCCCCGGTGGCGGAGGGCCGGTGCGGCCGGTTCACTCGAAGCGTCGGGCGTCGGGCCAGGCTCTGTCATCCCTCCGGGGCCGGGGCGGGGCCTGCCGTCGGACTGCCGTCCGGCCGGGGGCAGGGCCGGCGCGGACAGTTCCCGGCATCAAGTTGAGTGAAGTAGACTCAATATTGACTTGAGTGGAATAGGCTCAACTTTATGCACGTTGACTAAGTCAGTGCTGTGGAGAGGGCCAGTCGCCGCAAGGAGGAGAAAGCGCACGTGGACGCCGAGCTGACCAACAGGAGCCGGGACGCCATCAACGCGGCCACCAGCAGGGCCGTGAAGGACGGGCACCCCGATCTGACCCCGGGACATCTGCTGCTCGCGCTGCTCTCGGGTGAGGACAACGAGAATCTTGTCGATCTGCTGGCCGCCGTCGAGGCGGACCAGATCGCCGTACGCACCGAGACCGAGCGGCTCCTGGGCGCCCAGCCCAGCGTCACCGGGTCCACCGTCGCCCCGCCGCAGCCCAACCGTGAGCTGCTCGCCGTCATCAATGACGCCGCGCAGCGCTCCAAGGAGCTCGGCGACGACTACATCTCCACCGAGCACCTGCTGATCGGCATCGCCGCCGAGGGCGGCCGGGCCGGTGAGATCCTCAGTGGGCAGGGGGCCGGCGCGAAGAAGCTGCTGGACGCGTTCGAGAAGAGCAGGGGAGGGCGCCGGGTGACCACACCGGACCCGGAGGGCCAGTACAAGGCGCTGGAGAAGTTCGGCACGGACTTCACCGCGGCCGCGCGCGAGGGCAAGCTGGACCCGGTCATCGGCCGCGACCAGGAGATCCGCCGCGTCGTCCAGGTGCTCTCCCGCCGCACCAAGAACAACCCCGTGCTCATCGGCGAGCCCGGCGTCGGCAAGACGGCCGTCGTCGAGGGCCTCGCCCAGCGCATCGTCAAGGGCGACGTACCCGAGTCCCTGAAGAACAAGCGGCTCGTCTCGCTCGACCTCGGCGCGATGGTCGCGGGCGCGAAGTACCGCGGCGAGTTCGAGGAGCGGCTGAAGACCGTCCTCTCCGAGATCAAGGAGAGCGACGGGCAGATCATCACCTTCATCGACGAGCTGCACACCGTCGTGGGCGCGGGCGCAGGCGGCGACTCCGCCATGGACGCAGGCAACATGCTCAAGCCGATGCTGGCCCGCGGCGAGCTCCGCATGGTCGGCGCGACGACGCTCGACGAGTACCGCGAGCGGATCGAGAAGGACCCCGCCCTGGAGCGCCGCTTCCAGCAGGTGCTGGTGGCCGAGCCGAGCGTCGAGGACACCATCGCGATCCTGCGTGGACTCAAGGGCCGCTACGAGGCCCACCACAAGGTCTCCATCGCGGACTCCGCGCTGGTGGCCGCCGCGACCCTGTCCGACCGCTACATCACCTCGCGCTTCCTTCCCGACAAGGCGATCGACCTGGTCGACGAGGCGGCGTCCCGGCTGCGCATGGAGATCGACTCCTCGCCGGTCGAGATCGACGAGCTCCAGCGCGCCGTCGACCGCCTCCACATGGAGGAACTGGCCCTCAAGAACGAGACCGACCCGGGCTCCCGGCAGCGCCTGGAGAAGCTCCGCCGCGACCTCGCCGACAAGGAGGAGGAGCTGCGCGGCCTCAACGCCCGCTGGGAGAAGGAGAAGCAGGGCCTCAACCGCGTCGGTGAGCTGAAGGAGCGCCTCGACGAGCTGCACGGCCAGGCCGAACGCGCCCAGCGCGACGGCGACTTCGACACCGCGTCCAAGCTGCTGTACGGGGAGATCCCGGGCCTGGAGCGGGAGCTGGCGGAGGCGAACGAGGCCGAGCAGGAGGCCGCCAAGGACACGATGGTCAAGGAGGAGGTCGGCCCGGACGACATCGCCGATGTCGTCGGTTCCTGGACCGGCATCCCGGCCGGCCGCCTGCTGGAGGGCGAGACCCAGAAGCTGCTGCGCATGGAGGACGAGCTCGGCAAGCGACTCATCGGGCAGAGCGAGGCCGTGCGGGCGGTGTCGGACGCGGTACGCCGCACCCGCGCCGGAATCGCCGACCCCGACCGGCCCACCGGCTCGTTCCTCTTCCTCGGCCCGACCGGTGTCGGCAAGACGGAGCTCGCGAAGGCGCTCGCCGACTTCCTGTTCGACGACGAGCGGGCCATGGTCCGCATCGACATGAGCGAGTACGGCGAGAAGCACAGCGTGGCGCGGCTCGTCGGCGCCCCGCCCGGATACGTCGGCTACGAGGAGGGCGGCCAGCTCACCGAGGCGGTCCGCCGCCGCCCGTACAGCGTCGTGCTGCTGGACGAGGTCGAGAAGGCCCACCCCGAGGTCTTCGACATCCTGCTCCAGGTCCTCGACGACGGCCGGCTCACCGACGGGCAGGGCCGGACGGTGGACTTCCGCAACACCATCCTGATCCTGACCTCCAACCTCGGCAGCCAGTTCCTGGTCGACCCGCTGACCAAGCCCGAGGAGAAGAAGGCACGGGTCCTGGAGGTCGTACGGGCCTCGTTCAAGCCGGAATTCCTCAACCGGCTCGACGACCTGGTGGTCTTCTCCGCGCTCTCCGGCGACGAGCTTTCGCACATCGCGCGGCTCCAGATCGACCGGCTCGCCAAGCGTCTGGCCGACCGCCGCCTCACCCTCGACGTCACGCCCGAGGCCCTGGCCTGGCTGGCCGAGGAGGGCAACGACCCGGCGTACGGGGCGCGGCCGCTGCGCCGCCTCATCCAGACGGCGATCGGTGACCGGCTGGCGAAGGAGATCCTCTCCGGCGAGGTGACGGACGGGGACACCGTACGGGTGGACCGGGTCGGTGACGACCTGCTCGTCGGGCCCGCGACCTCGGGCGGGGCCCCGGGCGCGACCTCGTAGCGGGCACCCGGCCTGCCGATGACGGGTCCCCTGCCGAAGGACCGTGTGTCCCGGCCGGGGACCCGCCGTTCGCGGCCTCGTCCGCGCCGCTGTCCGCACCGCCCGTCCGCACCCCATTCGCGCCGCTGTCCGCCCCCGCACGCGCCGCCTTCCGCGCCGCTGTCCGCGCTGCCGGGCAAGCGGTGCGGAATTGCGGTTATTTCGGGAGAAAGTGAAATTGGTCACCGTCGCCGGTGATCCGTTGTTCGACATCGATATTGCGCCAAACGCCTCGCTCCGCACTGATGGGAGACGGCCCCTGGCCCGGCTCGGCCCCGGGGTGCATCACCCGCCCCTGACAAGGGACTTCCGTAGGGGTGCGGGCGGTGCCCGCCCGGCGGTGCGCGAATAATCAGGACAGCTGGCGGCGTCCGTCGTGGCCTGCCCGCGAGCAGCGTTAGGGGCCGAATTCGGCAGTCGGTAGCGTGCCCGCATGAACGAGCGGATAGGCGATGAGATCAATTCGGGGCCTAAAAAGCCCAGATCTGACAATCTCTTTCACCTTGGCGAATTCCGTACCCTTTGGGCTGCTTTCGCTCAGTCGATCCTGGGTGACCAGCTGGCACGTGTGGCCCTGTCGTTGCTCGTGTTCGAACGCACCGACTCGCCCGGGTGGACCGCCGCGACGTACGCGCTGACCACCTTGCCCGCTCTGCTGTCCGGGGTGCTCCTGTCCGGTCTGGCGGACCGCTTCCCCCGGCGCACGGTCATGATCAGCTGCGACCTCGTGCGGATGGTGCTGGTCGGGCTGATGGCCCTGCCCGGGATGCCCTTGCCACTGCTCGCCGGGCTGCTGGTGCTGGCGCAGCTGGCCGAGGCACCCTTCGGCGCCGCCCAGGGCGCGCTGCTGCCCACGGTGCTCGGCGCGCAGCGGTACGAACGCGGCCAGCGGATCATGCAGATCACCCACCAGGTCGGCCAGCTGGTCGGCTTCGCCGGCGGAGGCCTGCTGGCCGCGTGGCTGGGCAGCAACCTCTCGCTGGGCGTCAACGCGCTGACCTTCCTGCTCTCGGCGATGCTGGTCAGGTTCGGCGTGAAGGCCCGTCCCGTGGCGAGTGCCGACGCCCGCAAGACGCGGCTCGGCGCACAGGTCGGCGGCGCGGCCGCGCTGATCTGGTCGGACCGCCGGCTCCGGTCGCTGCTCGCACTGGGGTGGCTCGCGGGGTTCGTCGTCCTGCCGGAAGGGCTGGCCGCCCCGTTCGCGGACGAGGCCGGCGGCGGCTCCTACTCGGTGGGCCTCCTGCTCGCCTCGCATCCGGCGGGAATGGTGCTGGGAGCCGCCCTGCTGGGGCGGGCCAAGGTCGGCGACGAGTCGCGTCGCCGCCTGCTCGGGCCGCTGGCGATCGGTGCGAATCTGCCGCTGGTGGCCTACTGGCTCGATCCCGGCGTGGGCGTGGCCATGTTCCTCCTGATGGTGGCCGGCGTGTGCTCCGCCTACCAGATCACCGCCGGGGCCACCTTCGTGCTCCTGACCCCGGTCGACCGGCGCGGCCAGGCGCTGGGGCTCGCCAGGTCGGGGGTGACCGCCATGCAGGGGATCGGCGTCGCGGCAGGGGGCGTGGCGACGGAGCTGACCGGCTCGTCGGCGAACACCATCGGCGCCTCCGGACTCCTCGGGGTGCTGTGCGCGATCTTTGCCGCCGCCGCATGGTCACGGGCGCGGGGGACCGATGCGCAGATGATTCCCCGGGAGGCGTAGAGCCGGTCCGGAGCCGATTCCCGCCAGGGCGTAGACCCCCTGGCGGCGAAACGCCGCTAGGGTCGACGGCAGGAAACCACGAGCGATCCACAGGAGTACCCAGCGATGTCTATCGATCCGTCCTCGATTCCGAATTTCGGGGGCCAGCCCGAACCGCAGGCGGCAGGACCCGAGGGCCCCGTTGTCCCTGACCAGGATCTCGTCAAGCAGCTCCTCGAACAGATGGAGCTGAAGTTCGTCGTCGACGACGAGGGCGACCTCGCGGCGCCGTGGGAGGACTTCCGGACGTACTTCATGTTCCGGGGCGAGGACGAGCAGCAGGTCTTCTCGGTCCGCACGTTCTACGACCGCCCGCACGCCGCGGACCAGCGCCCGGTCCTGCTCGACGCGATCGACGACTGGAACCGCCGCACGCTGTGGCCCAAGGTCTACACGCACACCCACGAGCCCGAGGAGGGCTCCGAGGACACCGAGGTCTCGGTCCGTCTGATCGGTGAGGCGCAGATGCTCATCGGCACGGGCGTCAGCCTGGAGCACTTCGTCTCGTCGACGGTCAGCTGGGTGCGCGCCTCGATCGAGTTCGACAAGTGGCTGCAGGAGCGCCTGGGCCTGACCCCGGCCGAGGACAAGGCGGACGGCGAGGACCCGGCCCCTCCGGACGCCTAGGGCCTCCAGCCCTCGCACAGCAGTGAGACCCCACCCCGGGGCGGCGGTCCTCGTGACCGCCGCCCCGGGGTGTCGTCGGTTCAGGGCACCAGGCGCCGCAGCCGGCCGGCCGCCTCCCGGAGGATGTCCTCCCGCTTGCAGAAGGTGAACCGGACTTGGCTGCGTCCGGCGTCCGGGTCGTCGTAGAAGACCGAGTTGGGGACCGCGACGACGCCGCAGCGTTCGGGGAGGGCGCGGCAGAAGGCGTAGGCGTCCTTCTCGCCGAAGGGGGTGATGTCGGTGGTGATGAAGTAGGTGCCCTGGGGCCGGTAGACCTCGAACCCGGCGGCGCGCAGGCCGTCGGAGAGCAGGTCGCGGCGGCGGCGCAGGCCGGCGCGGAAGTCGTCGAAGTAGGAGTCCGGCAGGCGCAGTGCCTCGGCGATCGCGTACTGGAACGGGCCCGCGCTGACATAGGTCAGGTACTGCTTGGCCGTCCGGACGGCGGCGGTCAGCGGGGCACTCGCGGTGACCCAGCCGACCTTCCAGCCGGTGTACGAGAAGGTCTTGCCGGCGGACGAGATCGAGACCGTGCGGTCGCGCATGCCGGGCAGCGAGGCCGGCGGGATGTGTTCGCCCTCGAAGACCAGGTGTTCGTAGACCTCGTCGGTGACCACGAGGAGGTCGTGCTCCACCGCCAGTCCGGCGATCGTGGTCAGCTCCTCGCGGGTGAGGACCATGCCCGTCGGGTTGTGCGGGCTGTTCAGCAGCAGCAGCCGGGTGCGGGGTGTGATCGCGTCCCGGAGGGCGTCGAGGTCGGGGCGGAAGTCCGGGGCGCGCAGGGTCAGCGGGACGCGTACGCCGCCCGCCATGGCGATGCACGCGGCGTACGAGTCGTAGAAGGGCTCGAACGCGATGACCTCGTCGCCGGGCTCCAGCAGTGCGAGCATCGCGGCGGCGATGGCTTCGGTGGCGCCGGCGGTGACCAGGACCTCGGTGTCGGGGTCGTGGGTGAGGCCGTAGCGCCGCTGCCGGTGGTCGGCGACCGCGGTGCGCAGTTCGGGGATGCCGGGGCCCGGCGGGTACTGGTTGCCGTGCCCGTCGCGCAGCGCCCGGACCGCGGCCTCGCGGATCTCTTCGGGGCCGTCGGTGTCGGGGAATCCCTGGCCGAGGTTGATGGAGCCGGTCCGTACGGCAAGCGCCGACATCTCCGCGAAGATCGTCGTACCGAACTCGGCGAGGCGGCGGTTGAGCAGCGGTCGTCCCTGTGTCATGGCCGTCATCCTGCGCGGAAGCTCTGGAGTTGCTCAAGTCTGCTTTGGCCGTTCGGGGGCGGGGGCATCCCCCACACACGCGGGAAGCGCGGGGAAGCGGGGGACCTCGCTTTCGGGGGACGGAAGGGCGTGAGGCCGGTGAAGGTCTTTGTCGGTGTGGTGATCGCGGTCGGTCTGATCGTGCTGTTCGTCTCGGTCCTGGTGAGGGCCGGAAGCAGGTCGAAGGCGGGGAGGCGGGGCGCGCGGCGCGGGGTCGCCGGCGGCAGCGCGGGGGGCGGCTGGTGGGCTGGGGGTGACGGCGGCGGTTCGTCCTGCGGAAGCGGGAACTCCGGGCACTCCGGAGGCCATTCGTGCGGCGGCGGCCACTCCTCGTGCAGTGGTGGTTCTTCGTGTGGCGGCGGGGGCGGATGCGGCGGAGGAAGCTGATCCGGACAGCTGGTTCCGGAGGTGTCCGGCGGGTGAACTCCCGCCGGACACCTTTTTGTTGAGGCTTTTGGCGAGTTGTCGGTGAACAGATGATCCGGGAGGCCCCCGAGGGGATGGAAACCACGGCAAGTTGGGCAAAAACTCTGTGGATGCGACTTATTCGTGGTTCCCTCGGTGGAGAGAACACTCAGCCCTCGGACCCCAGTTGGACCTGATCGGGCGCTCCACCTCCCACGTGCGTCACGTCGGGGGCGTCCCCTGTCCATGCGTCCATGCTTGCTTGCGGAGCCGACACATGCTCACGACACTCCAGACGACATATTCCGATACCCGCGCTGCCGATCTGGCCTGGGCGCTGGGGCGCGAACCGCTCCCCGCCCTGGCCGTGCTCGACCTCGATCTCGCGGGTGCCAGGCTTCAGATGCGCCTGCTCGGCGCCTCCCACCAGGTTCTCCTCGAAGAGAACCGCGGCACCTGTTCCGAAACCGTGGCCTGCATCCCGGGGAGCAGCACCCCGCTCCCGCTCGGGGTCTCCAAGCGACTCGGGGAATGGGAGTACGAATTCGCGGCGCGCGTCGAGACGCTCTCGGAGGGCTCGTTCGCGGGGCGCGCACAGGAACTCCTCGCGCTGGTCGCCGACCATCCGCACGGTCTCGCCGGTACGTTCCCCGGCAGCCCGCACGCCTTCACCGCGATGCTCGCCCAGCGGGCCGAGGGCCAGGTGCGCTGGCGCACCTGGCATGCGTATCCGCAGGAGGGGCAGTTGGTGGTGACGCGCAGTCGAGTGGGAACGCGGATGCCGGCGGCCGCGCTCTGAGTAGCCCCCAACTCCGTTGTGGGCACGCCACTTACACCCTTGTGGGTGACAGGCTGCCACGTGATCGTGACGTAGCGTTCGCATCATGATCGACCAGCAGGTGCCGCTGCGAGGGGGCGCGGAGTGTCTTCCCGTACGGCCGAGGACCGGTCGCTGTCTCGTGCTGGCCGCGGTCTTCGTCTGTGCCGCCTGCGGTCTGGTGTACGAGCTCGAACTGGTAGCGCTCGCCTCCTACTTGATCGGTGATTCCGTCACCCAGGCCTCGGTCGTGCTCTCCGTGATGGTCTTCGCGATGGGTGTCGGCTCGCTTCTCGCGAAACGTTTACGCAGCCGTGCCGCGGTGGGTTTCGGGCTGATCGAGGCCACGCTCGCGCTCGTCGGCGGCTCCTCGGCGCTGGTGCTGTACGCGTCGTTCGCCTGGATCGGGGAGTCGAGGTACGCCCTGGTCGGGTTCTCGCTCACGATCGGGATCCTGATCGGTGCGGAGATCCCGCTGCTGATGACCCTGATCCAGCGTGTCGACCGGCAGGACGCGGGCGGTGCCGTCGCGGATCTCTTCGCCGCCGACTACGTGGGCGCGCTGGTCGGGGGGCTCGCGTTCCCGTTCCTGCTGCTGCCGATGCTCGGACAGCTCACCGGGGCGCTGTTCACCGGAACGGTCAACGCGGCGGCGGGCGGGGCGCTGGTGCTGTGGGTGTTCCGGTGGGACCTCACCACGCGCTCCCGCTGGCTGCTGATCGTGTTCAACGTGGCGGTGATCGCCGTGCTGGCCGTAGCCACCGCGCTGGTCGACGACTTCGAGCGGGCGGCGCGGCGTGCGGTGTACGGGGACGCGGTGCGGGTCGCGGTGCAGACCGATGTCCAGGAGGTGGTGCTGACGGGGGCGGGCCGCAGCTCCCTGGATCTGTATCTGGACGGCCGGCTGCGGGTCAGCGCGCGCGACGAGTACCGCTACCACGAGGCGCTGGTGCACCCGGCGATGAACGGGCCGCGGGCCCACGTGCTGATCCTGGGTGGTGGCGACGGCCTCGCCGCCCGGGAGGTGCTGCGCTACCCGGATGTACGCGACGTCACGGTGGTCGAGCTCGACCGGGACGTCACCCGGTTGGCCCGTACCGACCGGGCGCTCTCGGAGCTGAACGGCCACGCGTTCCACGACCCCCGGCTCACCGCCGTCACCGCCGACGCCTTCAACTGGATGCGGGCGGCGCACGGCAGCTACGACGTGGTGATCTCCGATCTGCCCGACCCCGGGATCTCCACCAGCACGAAGCTCTACTCGGCGGAGTTCTACGGCCTGGTCGCCGAGGCGCTCGCGCCCGGCGGCCGGGTGGTGGTGCACGGGGGCCCGCCGGTGTCCCGGCCGCGTACGTTCTGGACGGTCGAGGCGTCGATGAGGGCGGCGGGCCTGGGGACCCGCCCGTACCGGATCAGCGCCCGGCTCGCCGATTCCGCGGCCGGCCCCGACCGGGCCACGCACCGGGCGCAGCGCGCGCACGGCTGGGGCTTCGTCCTCGCCGGCCGGGGGAGCGGACCGGAGCTCGGCCTCGCCCGGAAGGCCCCGGCGCTGCGCTCGATGACGGAGCCCGAGCTGGTCGACGCGGGGCGGCGGGCGCAGGACGCCCGGCTGCCGGGGCTGCCGCCGTCGACGCTGGTGCATCCGCGGTACTGGGAGGACCGGTGAGCCGGGTGGACCGGCCCGGGTGGGTGGTGGCTTCAGGAGGCGGAACCGCTGACGCGACGGTCGGGGCTGAGTAGGCTCGGTTTCCATGGAGCATGAGGTGTTCGTTCCGGTTCCGGTCCCGTCCCTGAGGCGGACGCTGGGTGACCCCGCCCGTGTCGCGCGATGCGTGCCGGGCCTGCAGCGGGACGCCGACTCGTCCGCGGGCCCGCTGTCCGGCCGGCTCAGGATCCGGGTCGACGGCCACACGATCACTTACCGCGGCGCGCTGCGGCTCACCGATGCGCCGGGCCCCGAGGGCTCGCCCGGGGCCGGGATCCTGGTGACGGGCGAGGGCGTCGAGGCCCGGGGCAGCGGCTCGGTGAAGCTGAGCCTGACG
Organism: Streptomyces sp. NBC_00012; assembly: GCF_045040875.1. Classification (NCBI taxonomy): domain Bacteria; kingdom Bacillati; phylum Actinomycetota; class Actinomycetes; order Kitasatosporales; family Streptomycetaceae; genus Streptomyces; species Streptomyces sp. NBC_00012. The sequence continues at coordinate 4,720,188 of NZ_CP108309.1, forward strand.
GTCGGGCTGACCGAGCGCGACGGCGGCACGGCGATCGGGTTCGCGGGTACGGCGAGTGGCGACGGCAGGTTCCTGGAGCTGGACGCGGCGGCGGCGCTCGCGGCGGCCCGCCGGCTGCTGGACCGCTTCGCCCAGCAGCTGGTGACGGAGACGCTGTCCGCCGCCGGTGAGCCCGACGGGCCGCTCGGCGAGGCCGTGGAGCAGGCCATCGAGGAGGCGGCCGAGGAGGCCGACACGACGGGCGCGGCCACTGCCCGTGGCATCAACCCGGAAGCCGACGGTACCGACGGTACCGACGGAACCGACGGCGCCGATGGAACCGACGGCGCCGATGGAACCGACGGCACCGATGGAACCGACGTACCGCCCACCCGTGAAGCCGCGGCGGACGAGGCGCCCTCGGCAGGGCAGCCGGGGGAGCCCGAGGCCCCCGGGAACCCCCCGGGCACCGGCTCCGTCTTCGACGCGCCCGTGCCCCCGCCCTCGCTCGACCCGGTCTCCGAGGCGGAGTTCACCGCCCCCGGGAACCCCCCGGCGGAGGCCGCGCACGCCAGGCGGACCATGATCGGCCGCAGCGCCGAGGAGGTCGACCACGCGCCGCCGCGCGGCCGGTACGCCCCCGTCCCGTCACCCGATTCGACCACCGCGGGTGCCACGCTCCGCTGGGTCGCCCCGGCCGCCGCGCTCGCGCTGGCGTCCGCCGTGGTGGTGACCCGGGCGCTGAGGCGGCGGCGGTAGCGCTCGCGCCAGTAATGTCGGACGGGTGAGTAGCAGCGAGAAGGACGTCCGGCTCTCCGTCGGCGACACAGAGTTGACCGTGAACCCCGCCAACGGCTGTCGCATCGACAGCCTGCGGATCGGTGGCACCGAGCTGCTGCGGCAGGGGGAGCGGTACGGCTGCTTCCCGATGGTGCCGTGGTGCGGGCGCACCGGGAACGGGCTGTTCCACAACGGCGACGTCGCGCACCGGTTGCCGCTGAACGCCCCGCCGCATGCCATCCACGGCACCGGCCGGGACACCGCCTGGCACACCGCCCGGCTGGGCGAGCGGGAGGCGTCGTTCTACTACGACCTCGCCGACCCCTGGCCGTACCCGGGCCGGGTGACCCAGACCTTCGAGCTGGCCGAGGATTCGCTCACCCTCGCCTTCGGCATCGAGACGTACGGGGACTCGTTCCCGGCGCAGGCCGGCTGGCACCCGTGGTTCCTGCGCAACCTCGGCGGCGGTGGCAAGGACGCGGAAGTGGCCTTCGACGCCGCCTGGCAGGAGGAGCGGGGCGAGGACCATCTGCCGACCGGCCGCCGCATCCCGCCCCTGGACGGTCCCTGGGACGACTGCTTCGGGATGCCGGATGGTGTCGAGGTGACGCTCACCTGGCCGGAGCAGCTGGAGCTGACCGTGAAGAGCCGGACCGAGTGGGTCGTGATCTACGACGAGCAGGACGAGGCGGTCTGTGTGGAGCCGCAGTCCGGCCCGCCGAACGGGCTCAACACCGCGCCCCGCTACGTCACTCCGATCGATCCGCTGGAGATCGCGACGACATGGAGCTGGCGCCGGCTCTGACGCCGGCGGTGGTGCGCCGGGGGCCCTGGGGCTTTCGTTCGCGTGCTGGGCCCCGCGGGCCCGGCATGGCCCGAACGGGAGGCCCTAAGCTCGTAGCCATGAGTGACGTACGTGCTGAGCTGCTCCAGCAGATCAAGGACAAGGCCGTGGTACACGGCAAAGTGACCCTCTCCTCGGGTCTTGAGGCCGACTGGTACATCGACCTGCGCCGCATCACGCTGGACGGCAAGGCCGCTCCGATGGTCGGTCAGGTCATGCTCGACGCCACCGCCGAGCTGGACTACGACTGCGTGGGCGGGCTGACGCTGGGTGCCGACCCGGTCGCCACCTCGATGTTGCACGCCTCCGCCGCGCGCGGGCAGGAGCTGGACGCGTTCGTCGTCCGCAAGGCCCAGAAGGCGCACGGGATGCAGCGCCGCATCGAGGGCACGGACGTGAAGGGCCGCCGCTGCCTGGTGGTGGAGGACACCTCGACCACCGGCGGTTCGCCGCTGACGGCCGTCGAGGCGGTGCGCGAGGCCGGTGGCGAGGTCGTGGCCGTGGCCGTGATCGTGGAGCGGGGTGCGGCCCCGGCCATCGCCGAGGCCGGGCTGCCGTACGTCCACGTCTACTCGGTGGCCGATCTCGACCTGGCCTGACATTCGGCTTTGACCTGCGGTTTTTTCCGGGGGTGGACCGTTTCACGTGAAACGGTCCACCCCTTCCGCGTGCCTGTGCCGCGGCCGTGGGACCGGCCCGGCGATTGGGCCGGGTGGAGCCGGAGCGAGAGTCTGGGAAGATGGGGGCGACGATGACGTCGCCCCCAGGTCAGGGAACCAGCACGCACACCCGCATATCCCAAGGAGCGGTCAGATGCCCATCGCAACCCCCGAGGTCTACGCCGAGATGCTCGACCGGGCGAAGGCAGGCAAGTTCGCCTACCCGGCCATCAATGTGACGTCGACCCAGACCCTGCACGCTGCACTGCGCGGCTTCGCGGAGGCGGAGAGCGACGGCATCGTCCAGATCTCCACCGGTGGGGCGGAGTTCCTGGGCGGCCAGTACAACAAGGACATGGTCACCGGCGCCGTCGCCCTGGCCGAGTTCGCGCACATCGTCGCCGCCAAGTACGACGTCACGGTCGCGCTGCACACCGACCACTGCCCCAAGGACAAGCTGGACGGTTACGTGCGTCCGCTGCTCGACATCTCCGCCGAGCGCGTCGCCCGCGGTGAGAACCCGCTGTTCCAGAGCCACATGTGGGACGGTTCGGCCGAGACGCTGGCCGACAACCTGGCTATCGGCCAGGAGCTGCTGGCCAAGGCCGCCGCCGCCAAGATCATCCTTGAGGTCGAGATCACCCCGACCGGCGGCGAGGAGGACGGTGTCACGCACGAGATCAACGACGAGCTGTACACCACCGTCGACGACGCGCTGCGCACCGCCGAGGCGCTGGGCCTGGGCGAGAAGGGCCGCTACCTGCTGGCCGCCTCCTTCGGCAACGTTCACGGCGTCTACAAGCCGGGCAACGTCGTGCTCCGTCCCGAGCTGCTGAAGGACCTCCAGGAGGGCGTCGGCGCCAAGTACGGCAAGGCCGCTGGTAGCCACCCCTTCGATTTTGTCTTCCACGGCGGCTCCGGCTCCACCGAGCAGGAGATCGCCACCGCGCTGGAGAACGGCGTCGTGAAGATGAACCTCGACACCGACACCCAGTACGCCTTTACCCGCCCGATCGTGGACCACGTGTTCCGCAACTACGACGGTGTGCTGAAGGTCGACGGCGAGGTCGGCAACAAGAAGGTCTACGACCCGCGCAGCTGGGGCAAGTCCGCCGAGGCGGGCATGGCCGAGCGTGTCACGGAGGCCTGCGCCAACCTGCGCTCCACCGGCACCAAGCTGAAGTAGCAGCAGGTACGAAGTGTGGCTGTGGGCCCGGCACCCCGTGGGGTGCCGGGCCCACAGCATGTCCGACAGACACTTAGGGAAGGGGTCGCTGTGGGTTCCAGTGCGCGCTATGACTTCGACAGGGTCGTCGACCGCCGGGGCACCTGGTCCGTCCAGTGGGACGGGGTCGCGGACCGGTTCGGGGTGGACGGACTGCTGCCGTTCACCATCTCAGACATGGACTTCGAGACCGCCCCCGAGGTGCTGGGCGCGCTGCGCTCCCGGCTCGACCACGGGGTGTTCGGCTACACCGACTGGCGGCAGGACGACTTCCGCTCGGCGATAGCCCACTGGTACGCGACCCGGTACGGCACTCAGGTGGACACCGGGCAGCTGGTGTACGGGCCCTCCGTGCTCAGCCAGCTCTCGCAGCTGTTGCAGATGTGGACGTCGCCGGGCGACGGCGTGGTCGTCCACACCCCCACGTACGACGGTTTCCGCAAGGCGATCACCGGGCTCGGGCGGGAGCTGCGAGGTGTGCCGGTGGGGGACCGGGCGGCGCTGGAACGGGAGCTGGCCCGCCCCGACAGCAGGGTCCTGGTCCTGTGCTCCCCGCACAACCCGACCGGCCGGGTGTGGACGGCGGCCGAGCTGGGTGAGACGGCCTCGCTTGCCGAGCAGTACGGGGTCGCGGTGATCAGCGACGAGATACATGCGGACTTCGTGCACGAGGGGCATACGCATGTGCCGTGGACGCGGGTGGCGGGCGCTGGGCGATGGGCGCTGATCACCTCCGCGTCGAAGGCGTTCAACTTCCCGGCGCTGACCGGTTCGTACGGGTTCGTCGGCGATCCGGCCGACCGGACGGAGTTCCTGCGCCGGATGGAGACGGCCGAGGGGCTCGCCTCTCCGGCGGTGCTGTCGCTGACCGCGCACATCGCCGCGTACCGGGAGTCGGCACAGTGGCTGGACTCGCTGCGGGAGTACGTCGCCGGGAATCTGGCGCTGGTCGCACAGCGACTGGACGAGGCGCTCCCGGAACTGGGGTGGCGGCCGCCGCAGGCCGGCTACCTGGCGTGGATCGATCTGCGCGCCGCCGGTGTCGACGGCGACGAGGCGTTGCAGCGGGTGCTGATCGAGCAGGAGCAGGTCGCGGTGATGCCGGGCGGGGTGTACGGCGCGGAGGGCTTCGTACGGCTGAACGTGGGGTGCCCGCGCGCCAAGGCGGAGGCCGGTGTGGACGCGCTGATCCGGGGCGTGCGGGCGGTGACGGCGCGGACGTCGTAGGTTGCGCGGGGCGGCGGGGCGGCGGGGCGGTCCGCCGCACTGATGGTCCGGCCGGTCGGCCGGCCCTCTGCGGGGCCGTACCCCCGCCCCGATGGCCCTCGCGGCCCGGAGCGGGGATGCTGCTCGTATGCCTGACGCAGCAGGTGCAGCAGACACAGCAGGCGCGGCGGACCCGGGTGCCATCCGCGTCGCCTCCGCCGCCGGACGCTGGGTCGTCCTCACCACCGTCCTCGGCTCCAGCATGGCCATGCTGGACTCCACCGTCATCAACGTCGCGCTGCCCCGCATCGGCAAGGACCTCGGCACCGACCTGGCCGCACTCCAGTGGACCGTCAACGCCTACATGCTGACCCTCGCCGGGCTGATCCTCCTCGGCGGCGCCCTGGGCGACCGGTACGGGCGGCGGCGGGTCTTCGTCGTCGGCGTCGTCTGGTTCGCCGCCGCGTCGGCGCTGTGCGGTCTGGCGCCGAACGCCGCCGTCCTGATCGCCGCCCGCGCCCTCCAGGGCATCGGCGGGGCGCTCCTCACGCCAGGTTCGCTGGCCCTGATCCAGGCGAGCTTCCACCCCGACGACCGGGCCCGCGCGGTCGGGCTGTGGTCGGGGCTGGGCGGGGTCGGGGCCGCCATCGGGCCGTTCGTCGGCGGCTGGCTGGTCGACGGGCCCGGCTGGCGGTGGGTGTTCCTGCTCAATGTGCCGCTCGCCGCGGTCTGTGTGCCGGTGGCGCTGAGCCATGTACCGGAATCGCGCGACCCGCACGCCCACGGGCGCTTCGACGTGCTGGGCGCCGTGCTCGCGGCGCTCGCCCTCGCCCTGGTGACCTACGCGCTGATCGAGGCGCCGGGACAGGGGGCGTCCGGGGCGGTGATCGGCACGGCCGTCGCGGGGGTGCTGCTCGGGGCGGTCTTCGTACAGGTGGAGCGCACCCGGGCGGGACCGATGCTGCCGCCCTCGGTCTTCGCGTCCCGGCAGTTCACCGCCGTCAACGTGATCACCCTCTGCGTGTACGCGGCGCTCGGCGGCTACTTCTTCCTGGCCGCGATCCAGCTCCAGGTGGTGGCCGGGTACTCGGCGCTCGGCGCGGGCACGGCGCTGCTGCCGACGACCGTCCTGATGCTGCTCTTCTCGGCCGCCTCGGGCGAACTGGGCCAGCGCATCGGGCCCCGCATCCCGCTCACGGCCGGGCCGCTGATCGCCGCCGCGGGAATGCTGCTGATGCTGCGCGTCGGGCCCGGGTCGAACACCGTCTCCGGCTACCTCACCGATGTGCTGCCCGCGGTGGCCGTCCTCGGCGTCGGGCTGGTCACCCTGGTCGCGCCGCTCACCGCGACCGTGCTGGCCTCCGTGGACACCGCACGGGCCGGCCTCGCCAGCGGGATCAACAACGCGGCCGCCCGCGCCGCCGGGCTGATCGCGGTGGCCGCGCTGCCGCTGCTCGCCGGAATGGGCCCGGAGGCCTACCGGAACGCCGACGAGTTCGCCGCGACCTTCCGCCGGGCCATGCCGATGTGTGCCGGGCTGCTCGTGCTGGGGGCGGTGATCGCCTGGGCGACCGTACGCGAACCCCTGGTCACGGCGGACGCGGAGGAGCAGACGCGGCCCGAGTGCACCGTGCACTGCGGGGTCGCCGCACCGCCCCTGGAACCGGCGCACGAGGAGGAGCGGAAACCGGGCGCGCGCTGACCGCGCACGCCGACGCCCGGGTACCCCCGGCGCGCATGTGCCAGGCACACTTGAACCCATGTCGATCCACGAGAACCTGCTCGGGGGCCCTCCCCCGACCCACCTGCCCGACGACCCGGAGCCGCGCGAACTGCTGGCGAACGGCACGGCCCCCGCCGATGTCGCCGCGAAGTATCCGACCTCGTCCCTGGCCTGGGCACAGCTCGCCGACGAGGCGTACGACGGCGGCCGGGTCGTCGAGTCGTACGCCTACGCCCGCACCGGCTATCACCGCGGCCTCGACGCGCTGCGCAGGGCCGGCTGGAAGGGCCACGGCCCGGTGCCGTTCGAGCACGAGCCGAACCGCGGCTTCCTGCGTGCCCTGCATGCCCTGGCGCGGGCCGCCCGGGCGATCGGTGAGCAGGAGGAGTACGAGCGCTGCTCGACGTTCCTGCGCGACTCCTCGCCCACCGCCGCCGAGACGCTGGGTTAAAGGCTCCGAAAGGGCTCCGAGAGGCCCCGAGAGGGGCTCCGAGAAGGGCGCCGAGAAGGTGTTCCGGGCCTCGCGGACGTACCGCCGTCCGCGGGGCCTGCGCGTTTTCCCGGCGTCCGCTTAGGATGCCGACAGGGGACCGGAGCTCCATCACCTCACGGAAGGGGCGGACCGCTACCCGGAAGCTCGTGTCGAGGAGACAGCAATGTCGACGATCCACCCCGACCCCGAAGCCACCGGTGCGCAGACCCCGCACCTCGACTTCGCGGGAACGACTCCGTACGAGGACTATGTCCAGGCGGATGTCCTGACCCATCTCCAGCACCCTCGCTCCGACGATCCGGGCGAGATGGTCTTCCTGGTCACCACCCAGGTCATGGAGCTGTGGTTCACCGTCATAGTCCACGAGTGGGAGACCGCCGCGCACGCCCTGCGCGAGGACCGGCTGAACGTCGCGCGCGACGCGCTCAAGCGGTCGGTTCGGGAGCTGGAGGCGCTCAACGCCTCCTGGACCCCGCTCGCCCAGCTCACCCCCGCCCAGTTCAACTCCTACCGCTCCGCGCTCGGCGAGGGTTCCGGTTTCCAGTCGGCGATGTACCGGCGGATGGAGTTCCTGCTCGGCGACAAGTCCGCCTCCATGCTGGTGCCGCACCGGGGCGCGCCCCGCGTCCACGCCGAGCTGGAGAAGGCGCTCGCCGAGCCGGGGCTGTACGACGAGACGCTGGCGCTGCTCGCCCGGCGCGGGTTCGCCATACCGAAGGCCGTGCTCGGCCGGGACCTGACGCAGAAGTACGACCCGTCCCCCGAGGTCGAGGCGGTCTGGGCGGAGATCTACGCGGAGCCCGAGCACCACGACGAGCTGGTCCGGCTCGGCGAGGCGCTCACCGATGTCGGCGAACTGGTGTGGCGCTGGCGCAACGACCATCTCGTCGCCACCCGGCGCGCGATGGGTTCGAAGACCGGTACTGGCGGCTCCGCCGGGGTCGCCTGGCTGGAGAAGCGGGCCACGAAGAACGTCTTCCCCGAGCTGTGGACGGCGCGCAGCCATGTCTGAGACCTTCGCTGCCATGCCCGAGAACCCCGCCGCCATGTCCGAGTCCCTTGCCGCGCGGGCCGCGGCACTCGACGCCGCCGACCCGCTCGCGGACCGGCGCAAGCTCTTCGTCCTCGACGACACCGTCTATCTCGACGGCAACTCGCTCGGCGCACTGCCGGCGCACGTGCCCGCCCGGGTGCAGGAGGTCCTCACCCGCGAGTGGGGCGAGCTGCGCATCCGGTCCTGGGACGAGAGCGGCTGGTGGACCGCGCCGGAACGGATCGGCGACCGGATCGCCCCGCTCGTCGGGGCCGCCGCCGGGCAGATCGTGGTGGGCGACTCCACCAGCGTGAACGTCTTCAAGGCCGTCGTCGCCGCGACGCGGCTGGCGCCGGAGGGGCGCGACGAGATCCTCGTCGACGCGACGACCTTCCCCACCGACGGGTACATCGCCCGGTCCGCCGCCCGGCTGACCGGCCACCGGGTCGTCCCGGTCGCCCCCACCGAGGTGCCCGGCGCGCTGGGCCCCCGTACCGCGGCCGTCCTGCTCAACCACGTCGACTACCGCACCGGCAGGCTCCACGACCTGCCCGGACTGACCGCAGCCGTGCACGAGGCGGGCGCCGTCGCCGTCTGGGACCTGTGCCACAGCGCGGGCGCCCTGCCCGTCGGCCTCGACGAGCACGGCGTGGACCTGGCGGTCGGCTGCACGTACAAGTACCTGAACGGCGGCCCCGGTTCGCCCGCGTACATCTACGTCGCCGAGCGCCATCAGGCGGCCTTCGACTCGCCCCTTCCGGGGTGGACTTCGCACGCCGACCCCTTCGGCATGACCCCTGAATACACCCCGGCCGACGGCGCGGTACGAGGACGGGTCGGCACCCCCGACATCGTCTCCATGCTGACGCTCGAAGCAGCGCTGGACGTCTGGGACGGGGTGTCCATCGACGAGGTACGGGCCAAGTCCCTGGCGCTGACGGACTTCTTCCTGATGTGCGTCGCCCGGTACGCGCCCGAGGGCCGGGTCCCCTCCATCACCCCCGCACGCGCGGAGCGCGGCAGCCAGGTCGCGCTGCGCTGCGAGGACGCGGAGCAGGTGATGAGCGAGCTCATCGCCCGGGGCGTCGTCGGGGACCTGCGCCGGCCGGACGTGCTCCGGTTCGGATTCACGCCGCTGTACGTCGGGTTCGCGGACGTGGAGCGGGCGGCGCGGGTGCTGGGTGAGGTGCTGGCCCAGCGGTAGCCGGCCCGGCGGTGGCAGGCCCAGAGGTGGCCGGCCCGACAGCAGCCGGCCCGACAGCAGGGGTGTCCGCGGGCCTTCGCTGTCGCTGTGGGGCGTACGCGGGCATCCCCCGGGGGCGCGCGGGTGAGGGTGTCCGCGGGCATCCCCACGTCCGTGGGGGCATCTGCGGGCATTCCCGGGCCGTGATCCTCGGCGGGGACGGGAACCTTCCGTACTGGTACCGTCCCCGCAGGTCAGGCCAGTTGGGCACAGCTACAGGACGGTTGGAGCAGCATGTCGGATTCTGCCGCGCGTGATCGGGACGCAGCCGAGACCGAGTCGGCCCTCTCGCATCCACCGGTCGCCCCCGACGCTTCCGCCGCCTACGGCAGCCACCCCGACCAGCTGATCGACTTCTACGCCCCGCGCGACGGGCGGACCGGGGCGCCGGTCGTGGTCGTGCTGCACGGCGGGGCATGGCGGGCGCCGTACGACCGGCAGCATGTGTCGCCGTTCGCGGACTTCCTGGCCCGGCGCGGCTTCGCCGTCGCCAGCGTCGAGTACCGGTGCGGTGGCGAGATCCCGCAGCAGCGGGGTTCCGGTCCGGTCGCGGGCCGCTGGCCGGAGACCTTCGACGATGTCGCCGCGGCGATGGACGCGCTGCCGGCGCTGCTGGCCCGGGAGCTCCCGGCGGCCGACGCCCGGCGGATCGTCGTCACCGGGCACTCGGCCGGCGGGCAGCTGGCGCTGTGGGCCGCCGCCCGGCACGTACTGCCCCAGGGGTCGCCGTGGCGGCTGCCCGCGCCGCCGCAGCTGCGGGGCGTCGTCGCCCTCGCACCCATCGCGGACTTCGCCACCGCCGTCGCGCTGGATGTGTGCTCCGGGGCGGTCGGCCAACTCCTCGGCGGTGAGGAGGACTTCGCGGAGCGGGCCGCGCATGCCGACCCGGCCGCGCTGCTGCCCACCGGCATCGCCACCACCGTGGTGCAGGGCACCACCGACATCGATGTGCCACAGGCGGTCGCGGAGGCCTTCGTCGACGCGGCGGCGAAGGCGGGCGAGACGGTGGGGCTGACCCTGCTGCCGGACGTCGGTCATTTCCCGCTGATCGACCCGGCGGCGGACGCGTGCGCGGTGGTGGCGGAGGAGCTCGCACAACTCGCGTGGTGAGAGCCGGACAGGCGCGAGGCGGAGCCCGTAGTACTTGCGATGGACGTCCCGGAATCCGTATCACTGCTGACGACCTGGCCGAACCCGCCGCCTAACGTGGAAGCGTGACCGAGACCAAGAGCAGAAGCCCGGAGTTCCAGCTGGCCGCGGGGGCGATAGGCGGCCTCCGGCAGGCCCTTTTCGTGGATGCGTTCGCCTACCGCCCGATGCCGCCGCTGGGGACCGACGGGCCGGTGATCCGCCGGCTGCCGAAGCGGATGCGGGCGCGCGCCACCTGGGCGCTGCACGCGGTCGTGGTGCTGGCCGCGCTCATCGCCTTTCTGCTGGGGGTCGCCGCGGCGAACAACCCGATCGGCGAGGTGCTCGCGCTGTTCCCGGCCATCAGCGTGGTGATGACGCTGGTCAGGCCGGTCGGGGCGTTCTGGATGTCGTTGCTGCTGACCCCGGTGACGGCGGTGTTCGGCAACAGCGGGTGGCCGTGGGGGCCGGTCACGTTCTTCACGCACCTGGTCGTGCTGATCGTCGTCGCGGCCAGGACCGGGCGGCGCACCGCCGCCTGGATGTGGGGCCTCACCGTGCTGCTCGGCGTGTTCATGGAGAACCTCGTCTGGCGGGCCGGGACCACCACCGTGGGCATGGGCCTGACCTCGGCGTTCGCCCTGCTGGTCGTCGCCATGGTGCAGATCCGCCGCGACGCGGAGCGCGAGGTGACGGTGCAGCGCACCGTGACCGCCGTCGAGCGCGACCGGCGCACACTGCTGGAGGAGCGCACCACCATCGCCCGTGAGCTGCACGACGTGGTCGCGCACCACATGTCGGTCGTCGCGATCCAGGCCGAGGCCGCCCCGTACCGGGTGGAGAATCCGCCGCCCGAGCTGGAGCAGGCCTTCGTCACGATCCGGGAGAACGCCGTCGCCGCCCTCACCGAGCTGCGCCGGGTCCTCGGTGTCGTACGCGCCGAGGACTACCAGGCGCCGGACGCCCCGCAGCCCACGCTCGCCCAGCTCGACGGGCTCCTCGCCAACGTGAGCGAGGCGGGTCTGGCGACGGAGAAGACCATCACCGGTGCGGTGCGCGAACTGCCGCAGGGGGTCGAGCTGTCGGCGTACCGGATCATTCAGGAGGCCCTCAGCAATACGCTGCGGCACGCACCGGGCGCCACGGCCAAGGTGGAGATCGGCTATGTGCTGGGCGGGCTCGGGGTGCGTGTCGTCAACGGGCCGCCCACCGGCCCGGTGAAGCCTTCGCCGGGGGCGGGCCACGGGATCACCGGGATGCGGGAGCGGGTCGCGATGCTGAACGGCGACATGACGGCCGACACGACCGCCGAGGGCGGGTACGAGATCGCGGTGTTCATCCCCGTACAGGCCGGTTCCGAACCCAGGGAACAGGCGGGCTCCGAGCCCGGAGGACAGGCGGACCGGGCATGAGCACTCCCACCGCCCCGTCCATCCGGGTGCTGATCGTGGACGACCAGATGATGGTCCGTGAGGGCTTCTCGGTACTCCTCAACGCCATGCCGGGGATCGAGGTCGTCGGCGAGGCCGTCGACGGCCGGCAGGCCATCGCACAGGTCGCCGCGCTGCGCCCCGACGTGGTCCTGATGGACATCCGGATGCCGGAACTCAACGGCATCGAGGCCACCCGCGAGATCGTCGCCGCCGACGCGGACGCCAAGGTCCTGGTGCTGACCACCTTCGACCTCGACGAGTACGTGTACCAGGCGCTGCGCGCCGGGGCGTCCGGCTTCCTCCTCAAGGACGCCTCCGCGCGCCAGCTCGCGGACGGGGTACGGGTGGTGGCCGCGGGCGAGGCGCTGCTCGCGCCGACCGTCACCAAGCGGCTGATCAACGAGTTCTCGAAGCTCGCGGAGACCCCGCGTTCGCCCGCGCTGGCCCGGGTCGGCGACCTCACCGAGCGCGAGACGGAGGTGCTCGTCCTCATCGCGCAGGGCCGGTCCAACGCCGAGATCGCCTCGCATCTGGTGGTCGCCGAGTCCACCATCAAGACCCATGTGAGCCGGATCCTGGTGAAGCTGGGGCTGCGCGACCGCACCCAGGCGGCCGTCTTCGCGTACGAGGCCCGGCTGGTCACACCTTCTTGAGCCGGTCACGCCTGGTCACACCGTCCTGAGCCGGTCGCGCCGGGTCAGACCTCCCTGAGCCGGTCGCGCCGGGTCACACCGCCCCGAGGGGTGGTCGGCGGCCGGGGGTGCGGATAGCGTCCGGCTATGCGCCAGTCCCCCCGTTCCGCGGCCGATGCCCCCTTCGATCCCTGGTCCCCGGTCTTCGTCGCCGACCCGTACCCCGCCTACGCCGTACTGCGTGCCACCGGCCGGGTGCACCGCTTCGAGCCGACCGACCAGTGGCTCGTGCCGCACCACGCGGATGTGTCCGCGCTGCTGCGCGACCGCCGTCTCGGGCGCACCTATCTGCACCGTTTCACCCACGAGGAGTTCGGCCGCACGCCGCCGCCCGCCGAGCACGAGCCCTTCCACACCCTCAACGGGCAGGGGCTCCTCGATCTGGAGGCCCCCGACCACACCCGGATCCGGCGCCTGGTCTCCAAGGCGTTCACCCCGCGTACGGTCGAACAACTCGTCCCGACCGTGCGGCGGCTGGCCGCCGAGCTGGTCGACTCCTTCGTCGAGGCGGGCGGCGGCGATCTGCTCACGGCGGTCGCCGAGCCGCTGCCGGTGGCCGTCATCGCCGAGATGCTCGGCATCCCGGAGTCCGACCGGGGCCCGCTGCGGCCCTGGTCCGCGGCGATCTGCGGAATGTTCGAGCTGAACCCGTCCGAGGAGACCGCGCGCGCCGCCGTCCGCGCCTCGCTGGACTTCTCCGCGTATCTGCGCGAGCTGATCGAGGAGCGGCGCAAGAACCCCGGTACGGATCTGATCTCCGCGCTCATCGCCGCCCACGACGAGGGGGAGCGGCTGAGCGAGCAGGAGATGATCTCCACCTGTGTGCTGCTGCTGAACGCCGGCCACGAGGCGACCGTCAACACCACCGTGAACGGCTGGTGGACGCTGCTGCGCCACCCGGAGCAGCTGGCTGCCCTGCGTGCCGACCACGGGCTGCTGCCGACGGCCGTCGAGGAACTGATGCGGTACGACACCCCGTTGCAGATGTTCGAGCGCTGGGTCCTGGACGACATCGAGATCGACGGCACAGTCATTCCGCGAGGCTCGGAGGTGGCCCTGCTCTTCGGCTCGGCCAACCGCGACCCGGCCCGCTTCGCCGACCCGGACACCCTGGACCTGGCCCGGCGGGACAACCCGCACATCACCTTCGGCGCGGGCATCCACTTCTGCCTGGGCGCCCCGCTGGCCCGGGTCGAACTGGCCGCGTCCTTCGGCGAGCTGCTGCGCCGCGCCCCGGGGATGCGGCCGGCGGCCGAGCCGGAGTGGAACCCGGGCTATGTGATCAGGGGCCTGAAGGAACTCCGCGTGGAGCTGTGAGCGGGGCTGACCCGGAGCCGGAGCCGGAGCCGGAGCCGGAGCCGGAGCCGGACCCGGACCCGGACCCGGACCCGGACCCTGACCCGGGGGCAGGGGCGCCAGGGGCTGGGGGCTGAGGGGGCGGGCTCGGGCGGTGCGGCCGGGGCCCGGCGCTCGGGGCCCTCCGCGTCAACACCCCATCTCGCAGTGCGTGTACGGGTCCTCCAGCACGTCGAAGACCACTCCGACACCGACGAGAGCGGCGAGCAGCGCCGTCGCCCCGAGCGTCCGCCGCCACTTCCGTCGCGCGAGGTTGATGAGGACGAGCCCGGTCGCGATGCCGCCGAGCGCCATGACGGGCAGCCCGAACCAGAACACGTCCCATTCCGACTCGCCCTCGAAGCCGAGGATGCCACGCTGGCCGTACGGCACCCAGGCGAGCATCCCGGCGGCCCCGCCCGCGGCGACGACCGCGCACCCTATGACCCCGCGGACGGCTTCCTTTCGGTTCTCCACGATCGATGTGACGCAGGGACACCGCGGTGAGGTTGCACTTTCCCGGGACTCCCGCCCGCCCCCCACGTCACCGTCACGCCGCGTCACGTCAGGACATCGCGCCTGCGCAATGCCGCCACCCCGGCCCCGGCCAGCACCACCGCGACGGCGGTGAGCGTGAGAACCGGGCCCCATTCCATTCCTGTGCCGCCCGGCAGCTTCGGCAGATGTGTGAACGGCGATACGTCCATCACCGCCTGCGGCATGTCGACGGCGGGCCCGAGCCACCCCAGCGCCAGGCAGATCCCGGCGACGCCCCAGGACGCCACCGCCGCCTTCGGGAGCGCCCCGTACAGCAGGACCGTCACCCCGCCCAGCAGCCAGATCGCCGGCAGCTGCACCAGCGACGCACCCAGCACGGCCGGGAGTTCGTGGCCGTAGCCGACCGCCAGGCCGAGGCCGCCGACCGCCATGAGCAGGGCCGCGCCGCCGAACGCGATGACCAGATGACCGGCCGCCCACCCGGTCCGGCCGACGCCGCCCGCCAGCACCGGTTCGGCGCGGCCGGCGGTCTCCTCGCCGTGCAGCCGCAGCACCGACGCCACGATGTACAGCGCCGCGACCATCCCGAGCACGGAGACCATCGCGGCGAGGAACGCGTCGGTCAGACCGGCCTGTCCGCCCATCCGCTCGAAGATCTCCCTGGTCTTCGCGTTGTCGCCGACGAGATCGGCCGCCCCGCCGGTCAGCCCGCCGAAGGCGACCCCGACCACCGCGAAGGAGAGCGTCCACCCGGTCAGCGCACCGCGCTGGAGCCGCAGCGCGAGACCGAACGCCGTGGAGATCCGCCCCTGCGCGGGCCCCGGTCTCGTCGCCAGGAAGCTCATCCCCACATCGCGCCGCCCGGCCAGCCCGTAGGCGAGGACGGCCTGGACCGCCACGGCCGCTGCGAGGACGAGCAGCACCCACCAGCGCTCGTCCCCGTACGCCCGGACGTTCTCCGCCCAGCCGATGGGGGAGAGCCACGTCAGCACGGACGAGCCGTCGTCCGCCGCCGAGTCGCCCGCCGCCTTCAGGACGAACGCGGCACCGATCACCGCCGCCGTGAGCCCCTTGGCGAGCCGGGCGCTCTCGGTGAACTGGGCTGCGATCGCCGCCGTGCAGGCAAACAGCACGCCGGTCCCGGCGACCGCCAGGGCGAGGGCCACCGCCCCGGCGCCGCCCGCGCCCGATCCCGCCAGGCCCGCCGCCATCACCAGTGCCAGTGCCGCGTTGGCGATCACGGCGGCGAGCAGGGCGGCGGTCAGCGGGGCGCGGCGCCCCACCATCGCGGAGGAGAGCATCTCCTGACGGCCGGTCTCCTCTTCCTCACGGGTGTGCCGGACGACGACTATCAGGCTCATCACGGCCGCCAGCACCGCCCCGAAGGCGGCCATCCGCCAGCTCACGAGCCCGCCGACCGAGTCGTCGAAGACCGGTCCGTACATGGCCCGGAGCGAGCTGTTGCCGTTCATTGACGCGGCGAGTTCGGCGCGCTGCGCGGGGGTGTCGTAGAGCGAGACGAGGGAGCTGCTCACGGACGAGAAGGAGCCGCCGAGCACGAGCACCCAGATCGGCAGCATGATCCGGTCGCGCCGCAGCGCGAGCCGCAGCAGCGTCCACGTCCCGGCGAGCTGACCGGTCGCGGCCCGGGTCCGGCGCCGGGCGCCGGCCGGGGTGGTCAGGGGCACGGCAGTCATCGCGCCGCCACCCCCGCGCCCTCGCCGCTTTCGGGCGCGTCCGCCGCGTCGGTCGCGTAGTGGCGCAGGAACAGCTCCTCCAGCGTGGGCGGAGTGCTGGTCAGTGTCCGTACGCCCGATGCGGTGAGCGACTTGAGGACGGCGTCCAGCTTGTCCGTGTCGACCTGGAGCGTGACCCGCAGGCCCTGGACGTCGAGGTCGTGGACACCGGGCAGCCGGGCGAGCCCGTTGGGCGCACCGGCCAGCTCGGCGCTGATGTTCGTACGCGTCAGGTGGCGCATGTCCGCCAGCGAGCCCGTCTCCACCGTCCGCCCCTGGCGGATGATGCTGACCCGGTCGCAGAGCGTCTCGACCTCGCTGAGGATGTGGCTGGAGAGCAGGACCGTCCGCCCGCGCGCACGCTCCTCGGTCACGCAGTCCTGGAAGACCTCCTCCATCAGCGGGTCGAGCCCGCTGGTGGGCTCGTCCAGGATCAGCAGGTCCACATCGGAGGCGAAAGCGGCGACGAGGGCGACCTTCTGGCGGTTGCCCTTGGAGTACGTACGCCCCTTCTTGGTCGGGTCGAGCTCGAACCGGTCGACGAGGTCGGCGCGCCGGGCCCGGTCGAGGCCGCCGCGCAGGCTCCCGTACAGGTCGATCACCTCGCCGCCGGAGAGGTTGCGCCACAGCGTGACGTCACCCGGGACGTATGCGACCTTCCGGTGGAGCTCCACCGCGTCGTGCCACGGGTCGCGGCCGAGCAGCTGGGCGGCGCCGGAGTCGGCCCGCAGCAGGCCCAGCAGCACCCGGATGGTGGTGGACTTCCCGGAGCCGTTGGGCCCGAGAAAGCCGTGGACCTCGCCGGCCTCGACGGTGAGGTCGAGCCCGTCCAGCGCGTGTGTCCGACCGAACGACTTGTGCAGTCCGGCCACCGTGATTGCCTTCGTCATGTTTTTGAACGTACGCTACTTTCACAAAGTTGTGAAGTTAAGGAAGCGTATAAAGTTGGCGTCATGGCGGGGGACGGGAAATCAGGGGAGACGATCGGGCGATGACCAGCGAGACCGGGACCGGCGAGACCGGACAGAGCGTGAGCTCCGGGCGTGACGCGGAGGCCGTGTCGCGGTTCGTGGAGCGGTTCGCGTCCGAGATGACCGAGGCGGGGATGCAGCGGATGGCGTCCCGGGTCTTCGCCGCGCTCCTCGCGGACGACGACGGCTCCATGACCTCAGCCGAGCTCGCCCTGGCGCTGCAGATCAGCCCGGCGGCCGTGTCCGGGGCGGTCAGTTACCTGACGCAGGTCAGCATGGTCGGCCGCGAGCGCGAGCCGGGCTCGCGCCGCGACCGTTACCGCCTGCTCGACGAGGTCTGGTTCGCCACCTTCGCCAGCCGTGACCGCGTGCTGACCCGCTGGGAGAGCACCCTCAAGGAAGGCGTCCGCATCCTGGGCGAGGACACCCCGGCCGGCGCCCGGATCGCCGAGACGGTGGCGTTCTTCGAGTTCCTGCAGGCGGAGCTGGTCGGGATGATGGATCGCTGGCACGAGCACCGCAAGACGCTCGACCTCCCGGCCCGCGACGGGCGCGCGGACGCCTGATCCGGTGCGGATGTCCGGCCCGCGACGGGTGCGCGGACGCCTGACCTTGTGCGGATGTCCGGCGCGCGACGGGCGCACGAACGCCTGACCCGGCGCCTCACGGGCCCGTCGCATCGGGCCCGTCGCATCGGGCCGGGAGCAGCCCCGCCCCGTCCGTCGAGCGCTATCCCTCCGCCACCGGCAGCATCAGTCCCCAGGCCCCCGCCCGTACCGTCCAGGTCCTCGTCCGGACCGGGCCGCCGACCTGTATGTCCGCCCGGTAGCGGAAGTCCGCGCCCGAGACCGTGACGGCCTTCGCCTCCGCCGTCACGGGATCGGCCTCCGGCGGGCGGATCACCACCTCCGCGAGGCCTCCGTCGCCGCCCTGCGAGGCCACCGTCACCGATTCGACCGGGCGGTCCAGATCGTTCAGCAGGACGCCGTCGGCCTCGACCCGCAGCCGGTGCGTGGGCGGCGGCGCGGCGGGCGTCTGCGGGACGGGGCGCACCAGGGTGCGGACCAGGTTGCGGCAGGTGTCCCAGACCGCCGTGACCCCCGTGTGCGCGGCCGACGCGCCCGGCAGCGTGCTCAGCGCCGGGATGTGCAGCGTGCCCAGGACCACCCCGTCGCTGTCGTCGACCAGCAGGTCGAGCCTGCGCACGGCACCGTCAAGCGCGGTGCGCGCCGCCGCCACCGCGCCCAGCGGCACGCCGAGCGAACGGGCCAGTTCCACCCCGGCCGCGGTGCCGACCGGGATCAGCGAGAGCACGCTCCCGTCCGGCTCCCGCTCCCGGTGCAGCTGGGCCACCGCCCGCCGCAGCGCGCGGTCGTCGCCGACCACCACCGGCCGCCGGCCGCCCCGGCGGGACAGGGCTCTGGCGAACTCCTCGGGCCCGTCGGGCAGGCAGATCTTGGCGTGCGAACCGGCACTCAGGACGTCCTTCGCGATACGCACGGACTCGCCGTCGGTCCGGCGGGCGACCGGGTCGATGACCACCAGCAGCTGGTGCGCACCGTCGCCGGGGGGCTGGGCAGCCGACACCTCGGTCCTTCCTCGGGTAGCATCTTGGTGCAAGAGCCCCTTGCGCTATTGCGCCAGGGGCTTCGTCTATTCCGGGGCACCCGGTTCGACGGTTCAGGCCTTGTCGTACATCGTCGTACGGCATGTACGGCGTTTACGTACGCCCCCTGACCTTGGACATGCCCCGCCCGGAAGGGGTGTACGCCTGTGCCCGCACTTGTGCTGCTCGGTGCTCAGTGGGGTGACGAGGGCAAGGGAAAGGCCACCGACCTCCTCGGTGGATCCGTGGACTATGTGGTGCGCTACCAAGGCGGCAACAACGCCGGCCATACGGTGGTCGTCGGTGACCAGAAGTACGCACTGCATCTCCTCCCCTCCGGAATCCTTTCGCCGGGTTGTACCCCGGTCATCGGAAACGGTGTCGTCGTCGACCCGGCCGTCCTGCTCTCCGAGCTGAGTGGGCTGAACGACCGCGGCGTGGACACGTCCAAGCTGCTGATCAGCGGCAATGCCCATTTGATCACCCCGTACAACGTCACGATCGACAAGGTGACGGAACGGTTCCTCGGGAAGCGCAAGATCGGCACGACCGGTCGAGGCATCGGCCCGACGTACGCCGACAAGATCAACCGCGTGGGCATCCGTGTCCAGGATCTCTACGACGAGTCGATCCTGGAGCAGAAGGTCGACGCGGCCCTGGAGCAGAAGAACCAGCTCCTCGCCAAGGTCTTCAACCGCCGTGCCATCGAGTCCGGCAGGATCGTCGAGGAGATGCTCCAGTACGCGGAGCAGATCAAGCCCTACGTCGCCGACACGACGCTGATCCTGAACGACGCCATCGACGCGGGCAAGGTCGTCCTCTTCGAGGGCGGCCAGGGCACGCTGCTCGACGTCGACCACGGCACGTACCCCTTCGTCACCTCGTCGAACCCGACCGCGGGCGGCGCCTGCACCGGCGCCGGCGTGGGCCCGACGAAGATCAGCCGGGTCATCGGCATCCTCAAGGCGTACACCACCCGCGTCGGCGCCGGTCCGTTCCCGACGGAGCTGCTCGACGAGGACGGCGAGGCGCTGCGCCGGATCGGAGGCGAGCGCGGTGTCACCACCGGCCGCGACCGCCGCTGCGGCTGGTTCGACGCGGTCATCGCGCGGTACGCGACCCGGGTCAACGGTCTCACCGACTTCTTCCTCACCAAGCTGGACGTGCTGACCGGCTGGGAGCAGATCCCGGTGTGCGTGGCGTACGAGATCGACGGCAAGCGCGTCGAGGAACTCCCGTACAGCCAGACCGACTTCCACCACGCGAAGCCGGTCTACGAGATGCTGCCGGGCTGGTCCGAGGACATCACCAAGGCCAAGACCTTCGGTGACCTGCCGAAGAACGCGCAGGCGTACGTGAAGGCGCTGGAGGAGATGTCCGGCGCCCCGATCTCCGCGATCGGTGTCGGCCCCGGCCGCACCGAGACCATCGAGATCAACTCCTTCCTGTAGGACCTGCCCTGTAGGACCTGCGGGACGGAACGACGCGAAGGGGTCGGGGCGCGGCAGTCGCCCCGGCCCCTTCGCGCCTTCCACGACGCTCGATGCCCCTGCGGTGGCGCCTGGATCTTCGCCCTCGGCACCGCACTGGTGATCGCGGCTGCCGGGTTCCTCTTCCCGCAACGGCTGACCTCGGGCCTGGACGCCTCGCCGGCGGCGACCCTGCGGGCTCAGGCCGACGCGGAGGTGGTCCGGCTGGACGTCAGGGGTCCGCTCCCGCATCTGCCGCCGTCGTCCCCGCGCGACCCGGACGGGGGGCTCGGCACCGGCGGAGCCGAGCGGGTGGCCCAGGTACTCGCGCCCGACGGCCGGCTGCTCGCCTTCACCGACGGCGCGGGCGGGCATCCGCTGGCCGACACGGCACAGGTGCGGGCGGCGACCCGGGGCGAGGTCGGCTTCACCGCTTCGATCGAGGGCCAGGACTACCGGATGCTCGCCGTGCCGGCCGAGAACGACGGCAAGGAGGTCGCCGTCCTGGTGGGCGTCGGCCCCCGGCTCGCGGACGCCGCGACCACGCACACCCGCGACGCGCTGATGCTGGGCGGTCCGCCGCCGTGCTCGCCGCCGGTCTCGGCGCGTACTGGCTGGCCGGTTCGGCCCTGCGTCCGGTGGACCGGATGCGCAGACGGCTCGCGGAGATCACCGAGCAGGACACCGGGGCCCGGCTGGCGGCGACCGCCACCCACGACGAGATCGCGACTCTCGCGGCCACCATGAACGAAGTACTCGACCGGCTCGCCGACGCCCTGGCCCGGCAGCGTGGTTTCGCCGCCGACGCGGGCCACGAGCTGCGCACCCCGCTGGCCGCGCTGAAGGCCGAACTGGAGTTGGCGGGACAGCCGGGCCGCACCCGGGAAGAGCTCGTCGCCGCGGTCGCCGCGGCGGCCGCGGACACCGACCGGCTGATCCGGCTGTCCGAGGACCTGCTGCTGAGCAGGACCGACGAGGGGCGGCCCGTCGTTCGGCCGGAGCCACTGGTGCCGGCCTAACCGCTGGCCGCCGCCGTGCGGGGTGCCGCGTCGCGCGCGGAACCCCGGAACGTACGGGTGCGGCTGCGGGCCGACGACGGCGTACGCATGGTCGCAGACATCGCCCGTCGTGCACGTGACGGTCACCTGACCACGGTGACGGTCGGCTGACTCCGTCTCCTCCGGAGCACTCGAGTCCCAATGGTCCAGACCTTGACAGGTCCAGACCAGCGGGGCTTGAGTGGCGGGACGTCCAGACGGCCCGCTGAGGTGTTCGGCGTGCCCTGCCGAAGGAGTGAGCACTGCTGAAACGCATCAAGAGCCTTCTGACCGTGCTGAGTTCCGTGCTCGCGACGGCCGTTCTGCTTCCCGCCTCTGCCGCCCCCACCCCCGCCTCCGCCGCCTCCGCTTCAGCCGCCTCCCCGTCCGTCGCATCGGACCAGGACACGCGGTGCGCGCCCGCGTGGAGTCCGTCGACTGCCTACACGCAGGGCGGCACGGTCTCGCACCACAGCCGCAACTGGACGGCCAAGTGGTGGACGCAGAACGAGAATCCGGGCGCCACCGGAGTCTGGGCCGACCAGGGGGCCTGTACGGGCGGGGTCTCCGACTTCGCCGTCAGCGAGGCGCAGTTCGACGAGATCTTCCCGGACCGCGATCCTTTCTACACGTACCAGGGACTGATCGACGCCCTGCACGCCTACCCGCGCTTCGCGAACACCGGTACGCCGACCACGCGCGCCCAGGAGGCCGCGGCCTTCCTCACGCACGCGGACTTCGAGTCGGTCGGGCTCCAGTACGTGAAGGAGATCAACGAGGACAACTACTGGCGCAAGTGCGACTACAGCCGGCCGTACGGCTGTCCGGCGGGGCAGAAGGCGTACTACGGCCGGGGCCCGATCATGTTCAGCTGGAACTTCAACTACAAGGCCGCGGGGGACGCGCTCGGCCTCGATCTCCTCGGCAACCCCTGGCTGGTCGAGCAGGACCCGTCCGTGGCCTGGCAGACGGCTCTTTGGTACTGGAACACCCAGAACGGCCCCGGCACGATGACCTCGCACGAGGCGATGGTCGGCGGTGCCGGCTTGGGCGAGACGATCCGCTCGCTCAATGGCGCCCTGGAGTGCGACGGCGGCAACCCCGCCTCGGTCGCGGCCCGGGTCGCCAAGTACGAACGGATCACGTCCGTCCTCGGTACGGCACCCGGGTCCGGGCTGGCCTGCTGACGCCGGGTTATGCGGCACCTGGGCCGGCCCGGGTCGGCCTGTTGACGCCGGGTCATACGACGCGCCGTCCGTGCGCCCCCGGATGAGCCCCCGAATAGGGTGCCGTTCTGGTCTAGACCTTGACAGGTTCAGACCAGTGCCGCTTGAGTGACGGGCAACCCCCCATGGCGGCGCACCGTCCAGTCCGGTTCGCCGCACCGAAGGAGTGATCGCATGATCAGGCGCTTCATGGGTCTGCTGGCCGCGCTGGGCGCGGTCGTCGCAATGGTCGTCGTTCTCCCCACCCCCGCCTCCGCCGCCTCCGCTTCAGCCGCCTCCCCGTCCGTCGCATCGGACCAGGACACGCGGTGCGCGCCCGCGTGGAGTCCGTCGACTGCCTACACGCAGGGCGGCACGGTCTCGCACCACAGCCGCAACTGGACGGCCAAGTGGTGGACCCAGAACGAGACCCCCGGAAGCTCCGACGTCTGGGCGGACCAGGGCAGTTGCGGCGGTGGCGGCACGGACCCGGGCACCCCGTCCGGCTTCGTCGTCAGCGAGGCGCAGTTCAACCAGATGTTCCCGAACCGGAATTCGTTCTACACGTACGACGGGCTGACCGCGGCCCTGAGCGCCTACCCGGGCTTCGCGAACACCGGCAGCGACACCGTCAAGCGCCAGGAGGCGGCGGCGTTCCTCGCCAACGTCAGCCACGAGACGGGCGGCCTGGTGTACGTGGTCGAGCAGAACACGTCCAACTACCCGCACTACTGCGACAGCAGCCAGCCCTACGGCTGCCCGGCCGGTCAGGCCGCGTACTACGGCCGCGGTCCGATCCAGCTCAGCTGGAACTTCAACTACAAGGCCGCCGGTGACGCGCTCGGCATCGATCTGCTGGCCAACCCGTACCTGGTCGAGCAGAACGCATCGGTCGCCTGGAAGACCGGCCTCTGGTACTGGAACACCCAGAGCGGCCCCGGCACCATGACCGCCCACAACGCCATGGTGAACGGCGCCGGGTTCGGCGAGACCATCCGGTCCATCAACGGCACCCTGGAATGCAACGGCGGCAATCCCGCTCAGGTCCAGAGCCGCATCGACCGCTACAAGGCGTTCGTGCAGATCCTCGGCACCACCCCCGGTTCCAACCTGAGCTGCTGACCCGCGGCTCCTGTTCTCCCCCACCCGACGGGGGCGTGCCCGGCTCCGGCCGGACACGCCCCCGTTCCGGTTCAGCGGGCGGTGCCGGTCTCCGTGAGGTCCAGGGCCCGGAAGGCGAGCCACAGGTCGTAACGGGCGCTGGGTGTCTGGAGCAGTGAGCGGCCGAGGACCGCTTCGAGCCGGGTGAGGCGCTTGCGGATGCCCGGCACCGAGATGCCCAGCGCCTCGGCCGTCGGGGTGAGCTGGGCTTCGCTGGCCAGCCAGGTGCGGAGGGTCTCCCACGGGTCGGCGGAGTTCCGTGCGAGGCCGGGCGCGGTGAGCGGGCGCAGTTGCTGGGCCGCCCATTCCCGTACGGCCGCCACGTCCAGGACGTCGTCCAGGCCGAGCGGCGGCCGGGCCGCACGCTCGTCCCGGCGGGCCCTGCCGGGCGCGGTGGGGGTGGCGCGGATGCGCAGGGCCAGGTCGAGGGTGGCCTGGTCGCCGACCCGGTTCAGGTCCAGGCCGAGCAGTTCGCCGATCAGCCGGAGCCGGGCGGCCAGGGTGTTGCGGTGGATCTTCAGATGCTGGGTCGCGTGCGAGGAGAACGCCAGCCAGGAGGCGAGCGTCGCCGCGAGTTCCTGGCTGCCCGGGTCCTGGGCGCGGCGCGGCAGATACGTCAGCAGAGGGTGCAGCAGCTCGTCCGCCCACCGCGCCCCGGCCGCCCCGGCGGCCACGGCCGGGTCCGGCGCCGAGCCGAAGCGGGCGTGCCGGTCGGGCAGCCCGCGGGCCACCGCCAGTGCGTGGAACGCCTGGCGGTAGCCGGTCGCCGTGTCGGCCAGCGGTACGTCCTCGCTCACCCCCGCGACGCACTCGGTGACCGTCTCGGTGACCCGGATGCCGAGCCGCTGTTCGGCCAGGCCCGCGTCGGCCGGTACGACGAGGATCAGATGGCGGGCGTACACCGGGCACCGGACGATCCAGGACCGGCCGCCGGAGAGCTCCGCGCAGATCCGCGACACCTCGTCCCGGCGGCCGGCCGGACACTCCACGACGTACACCCGGACGGGGTCGGGCAGGTTGGGCTTGAGCGCGCCCGCCACCTGGTGCGCGATGGACAGCTGACCCGTCATGAGCAGATGCAGCACCGCTTCCCGGCTGCGGGACTCCGCGAGGTCCACGCGGCGCCGCTTGCGCTCCACGGCCTCCGCCGCCCAGCACATGGCGAGCGGCATCGCCACGTCGGCGAGCAGCAGGGCGAGCCCGTCCGGCAGCGGGCGGGGTGCGACCACGGCCAGGATCGGGGCGGCGGCGTCCGGCGGGCCGTCCAGCGGGAACAGCAGCGCGGTGTGCGTCCCCCGGTCGAAGGAGAAGGAGCGCGCGTCGAGACCGGGCAGTTTCTTCGCGTACTCGCGCGCCAGCTCGGCCGCCTCCACCCCCGTACCGGCCGGGCTCCGGGTCACGCCGTGCAGCACGGTGCCGTCCCCGTCGAGCAGACCGGCCCAGCCCGCCGCCCGGCCGGACACCCAGTGCAGCAGCTCCCGGGATCCGCCCGACCGGGCCAGCCGGTACATCCGCAGTACGTCATCGGCCCGTTCCCGCGCGCGCACAAGTCCTCCACTCCTGCTCAAAAACCGGAACGAAGGCTACCGGTTTGATTGTGCGGACTGATACCCGCCACGGGTCCACACGGTGCGAATTGAAGCTTTCGGCTACGTACCCGAGGACCTAGAGTCCGAACACGGTTGCGGCACCTCTTGGGGGAGGGGTACGGGGGCGACAGCAGCGGCTCACGGGGGTGGCCGCTGTCGTCGGCCGCAACCGTTTTTTACGTTCCGGGTGACTGAGCCCCGGGTCCTCGCGCCCGACTTCTCGCGCCCCTCCGTTGTCAGTGGGGGCCCCTACTGTCGGATCACGATCGCGTCCGCGATCGAAGCCGACCGGGAGAGGCCGCCGCCATGGAATTCCGCATCGAGCGCAGCACACTGACCGATGCCGTGGCCTGGGCGGCCCGGGTGCTGCCCACGCGCTCGCCCGTTCCCGTGCTGGGCGGCCTGCTGCTGGAGGCGGCCGACGGGCGGCTGAGCATCTCGGGGCTGGACTACGAGGCGTCCGCCCGCATCGAGGTGGAGGCGGAGACCGTACGGGCCGGGAAGGTGCTGGTCATGGGCCGCCGGCTGCTCGATGTCTGCAAGGTGCTGCCCGAGAAGGTGGTGGAGTGCGCGGTCGAGGGTTCGCGGTTCTCGCTGGCGAGTGACGGTGCCCGGTTCGGCCTCTCGGTGCTGCCCTTCGACGACTACCCGGCGCTCCCGTCGCTGCCGGAGGTGCTCGGTGCGGTGGACGCGGAGGAGTTCGCGGCGGCCGTCGCCCATGTGACGGTGGCGGCGGGCCGGGACGACGCGCTGCCGATCCTGACCGGCATCCGGCTGGCGCTGGACGGCGACACGATGACGCTGGCCGCCACGGACCGCTACCGGTTCGCGGTGCGCACCCTCTCCTGGAAGCCCGGCCGGGACGGTGCCCCGGCCGATGTCGTGGTCTCCGCCCGCCGGCTCACCGAGATCGCCCGCTCCTTCGGCCGGGGCGGCATGGTCAGCCTGGCGCTGGACGGAGGTTCGGCCGGGTTCGAGCTGGCCGGGATGCGTACGACGGTGCGCCTGCTCGACGGCCGGCTGCCGCGCCACGACAAGCTGTTCGCGATGACCGGCGCGGTCACGGCCGAGACGGACCGGGCGCCCCTGGTCGAGGCCGTCAAACGGGTCGCCGTGGTCGCGGAGGGCGGCAGCCCGCTCCATCTCACGTTCTCCGAGGGCTCGGTGCTGCTCCAGGCGGGCTACGAGGACGACATCGCCTCCCAGCGCCTGCCCGCCGTGCTGGAGGGCGCCGAGGACCTGACGGTCGCCTTCAACCCCGCGTATCTGATGGACGCGTTGGGCTCGTTCGGCGCCCCCGTGATCAGGTTCGAGCTGATGGGCCCGGGACAGCGGGCGATGGTGACCGGCCGTCCGGCTGCCGGGGACGCGCAGCCGGACGGCGCCCGCCCCGCTCACCAGCACCTTCTGATGTCGGCGAAGCCGCTGGTGTAGAGCGGGGCGGGGCCGGGGCGCCGGACGGTTACTTCGTGAAGATGAAGTACTGCCAGGCGCCGTGCGTGGTCGAGTTCACCGTGTCGCCCGAGGTGCCGTTGACGTACGAGGCACGGACGCGCATCCGGTAGCCCGTGTCATGGGTGCCGTTCAGCGTCACGATGGACTTGCCGCTGGTGCCGAGCTTGAAGTACTCCGAGCCCGCGTCGTACCACCTGCCCTGGTAGTACAGCTGCAGGGACAGCTTGTGCGCGCGGTTCTTGTAGTACGTCATCGTCGTCGTGAAGACCGGGTCGGTCTTCTTGTGGAAGTACCGGTACGACGTCTTGCCGATCTTCGCCGTCTTGTACTGCTTCGAGACGGAGGTCGAGACCTTCACCTTGGCGTACGCGGTCGACGTGACCTTCTTCGAGGTGTACCGGCCGTCGCCCTTGAAGACCGCGGTGACGGTGGTGTCCCGGGTCATGTCGACCGTGGTCGACAGGTTGCCCTTGGAGTTGACCTTGCCGGTCCTCACCAGCTTGTTCGGCTTGTCCGACCCGAACGGGTCCACCCACAGCTCGACGGTGCGGTTCTTGTACGTCTTGCCGAGGTGCGCCGTGAACGTCACGTCGGCGCCGTACGAGTACAGCGCCTTGTTGTGGTTCAGGGTCAGCGAGGTGACCGTCCGGGGCACGGCGACCTTGTCGGAACCGGACGCCGCGGAGTGGGTGGCGTCGCCCGCGTACGAGACCTTGTACGTGACCTGGCCACCGGCGGTCGGGGTGTCGGTGAACGAGAAGCTGCCGTCGGACTTCAGCGCCACCGAGGGCAGCGCCTTGCCCTTGGGCGACTCGATGTCGGTACGCGTCGCGGTGGCCTTGGCGCCCGCCGGGAACGTGCCGTCGGACTTCACCCGGCCGGTGACGGTGAGCTTCTTGCCGAGCGCGGACTTCGCCGGGGCGCTGACCGTGACGGTGCTCGCGGACTTCACGGCATCGGTGAGCACCCGCAGCGAACGCACGCCCGCGCTGTTCTCGGTGACCGCGAACAGCCGGCTGGTGTCCGGCGCCCAGGCCAGCCCGGCCGGAGCCAGGAGATCCGAGCCGCTGCTGGTGCCGGTGTTGGGGAAGTCGTACGTCCGGATCGGCTTGGTGGTGTCCTGCTTGTAGACGTACACGTCGGGCTCGTAGGAACCGTCGATGCCCGCGGCGACCGTGCCGTCCGGGGCGATGTCCACGGCGTTCGGGTACGCGTCGGACGGGTACGTGGTCCCGGGCGTGAGGTCCGAGGTCCGGTACGCCTGGTGGTGGTACGGGTACCCGCTGGCCACCACGACCTGCTGTCCGTCCGGGCTCAGCGCCAGGTCACGCAGGTTGCCCCCGTCGGTGCGCACCTGCGCGGTCTGCGTGGCCGTCCCCGAGGCGACGTCGTACACGGCCAGCTGCGCGGGGCTCTGGCCCTCGATACCGGCGGCCAGCGTGCCCGGCGCACCGGGCGTGGACGCCAGGGTCGGGGCCGCGTACCAGGTGCGGTTCGGGTCCTGGTCCAGGGTGACGACCGGCTCGGCGCCGGACAGGTCGAGCGAACCGATGTTGCCCTCGGCCGCAGCCCCGTAGCCGAACCAGAGCTTGCCGCCCGCCAGCGCCGGGTGCTTCGGGTCGGTGCCCTCGCCGGTCGCGTACCGGGCGGACTCCGTGAGCCCGGCCGTGTCGATGGTGACGATCGCGTCGGCACCCGGCACGGCGGCGTACAGCGTGCCGGAGTCGGCGGAGAGTTCGAGGCCGGTCACGCCCGGCAGAGAGGCGATGGTGCCGACGACCGCGCCGTTGTAGTCGGTGACGAGCACCTTGCCGCCGGTCGGGTCACTGATGAAGACCCGCTTGTGCACACCGTCCGCGACGATGTCGCCGACCGAAGCGGCGGGAATGACCTTGGTGGAATCGGCAGCGGCCGGATTCGCCGCACCGCCGATCAGAACTACGGAACTGAAGAGAACCGCGAGCGAGGTCGCGGCCGAGATTCTGCGCGTGCGCAAAATGAATTACCCCCACGGTAAGAGAGGGCCGTGGCACCCGAGATGAGAGGGGTGCGGCCCACGAACGCAGGGTATGCCATGGCGTCCACAACTCCTACACATTTGCGGGGCCCGGGGCAGGACGCCTCCCCCGGCCCCGCGAAACGTCAGTCCGCCCAGGTGAGGAACGCCGCCCAGGCACCGGGAGCGACCGCGAAGGTGGGCCCGTCGGGAACCTTGGAGTCCCGGATGTGGACGGAGTGGGGGCAGGTGGCGACCTCGATGCACTCGCCGCCGCTGTCGCTGCTGTACGAGGACTTGCGCCAGTCGAGGGCGACTTCGATGCAGCTGCCGCCACCGCTGTCGCTGTAGCTGGACTTGAACCACCGCAGGGTGCTGCTCATTCCTCTACTCCTGCCAACCGCTCGATGAGGTCCAGCGATTCACGAGGACCCATGGCCTGTGACCGGATCTTCGCATAGCGCTGCGCGTATGTACTCACCTTCCCCGGGTCGCTGATCAGCAGACTCTCGTCCTGCGGCTCCAGGTAGACGAGGCGCTCGTGCTGCGGAGTCTCCACCAGCGTCATTCCACCCCTCGCGCCTGCATGCTCTCCGGACTTCCCGCAGTCCAGCGCCATTGCGTGAAGCGTTACGTTGCGACGGCGGGCGTACTCCGCGAGCTGTCGCATCTGAGCCTTCATGACGGCCGTGCTGCCGATCACCCGGGTGAGTGCTGACTCTTCCAGGATCAGCTCGATCATGGGCAGCGGATCCCGATCGAAGAGCGCCTTGCGAAGCATGCGCGCCTCTACCAGCTGTTGCACCCGCTGCTCGGACAGTGGCGGGTAGCCGCCCCCGATTAGCGCTCGTGCATAGTCCTCCGTCTGGAACAGGCCATGTACGACATCGATCGAGTACAGGCTCAGGGTAAGAGCCGCCTGCTCAAGCGGCGCATGGGGCTTGAACTGCGGCGGATACGCCTCCATCCGCATGTACAGTCGCGCCCGCTCGAACACACCCATGCCGTCCCCGAGTACCCGCTCCAGCCCCGCCAACATGTCGTCGCTCGCGGGCTGCGCGCACGTCTCCATGGCGCTCACCGCCGCCGCCGAGAAGCCGATCTCTTTTCCGAGTTGTTCCTGAGTCAGCTTCTTCCGCATGCGGGCATTTTTGGCCACATCGGCCACCAACTTGGCCGTCGGACTCGCCGTTTCCTTGTTTTCCGCTCGCGCCATTGCGATCCCTTTTCGACTCAACCGGTCTCAACCGGTCACTACCCAGCCCCGCCGAACTCAACTGAGGTTCAAGGGAGTTCGCGCAGGTCAACGGGTATGCGACGCCCCTCGTCAGTCACGTAAAACGGTAGCCAACCAGGGTCAGACTGGTCCTGTGAATGGGCCGAAAAGTGAAATGAACCTCCAGTGGATTCCGTACTCCGGATTTCAACTGCGCAGAGCAGGCGTGCAATTCGACGCCGTACGCGTGGACGGGGAAGAAGGGCGTCGGCTGGCCGGGTTGATGGAGGCGATCACGGGAGGCGAGCCCGGCCCCGTCGTCACCGAGGCGAACGGGCGGCGGGCGGTGTACTTCCTCGTCACGGCGGGGAGCACGGAGGGCAAACCGTGGCCGGCGGGGGTGACCCGGCTCAACGCGACGGCGGGCCGGATCAGTTACGTACCGATCCCGGCACTGAGCGGCCGGACCTGGCCACTGGCCTGGCACTTCCCGCCCACGGCGCCGGACCGGCTCGTCCACACGATGCTGCTGCTGCACGCCGCGACCGCCCTGCTCTGCTGACCGGGCGCGGGCAGCACGAAACGGCCGACGCCCGGCCGGCCCCGCGAACGGGACCGGCCGGGCGTCGACCGAAACGGAAGGGCCGGTCAGAAGCTCGGGAAGCCGATGGGCGAGGAGGTCTGGCCCGGGATGTAGTCGAAGTTCGGCGTGAGCGTGCCGAGCAGGCTGCCGACGCGCGGACCTGGACGGCCCGTCACCTGGGCGAACATCGCCGACGCCTCGGCGGTGATGCGGAACGGCACCTTCTCCAGCCGGAAGCCCGTGGGGCTCGGGCGGGCGCCGAGCAGGGCCTCGGCGGGGGTCGTGTCCGCGATCATCAGCTCGTCGGCGACCGGTACACCGTTCACCGCGACCCCGGCGGAGTAGCCCGGGGTCGGCATCACGCGGATGTACGTCGGCTTCAGCGTGATGGTCGTGTTCGAGGCGGCGTGACGGAAGGTGAGGCCACCGGGGTAGAAGATGCGGCCCCGGGAGTCGAGACCGTCACCCGCCGTCGAGCCGATCGGCATGGAGAAGCCCCGGCCGTCCGCGTCCATCTCGAACGGGCTGATGGCGTCCAGTGTGATGCCCTCGGTCCGCATCCAGCCCAGCAGTTCCGGGCTGAGCTCCACCTGGGCGTCTCCCCACGGGGAGATGTACGCGCCGGGGAACGGGTCGGCAGCCGCCGTGAGGGTGGCCGGGGCGGACGTCGAGTCGGCTGCTCCGGCCGATGCCAGGCCGAGCGGCATGGCAAGTGCGGCCACTGCGGCGAGGACGGTGAGACGGCGGATTGCGCGCATACTCATGGGGCCTTCCTGGTCTGTTACTGCGTGGGGGGCTTCCGGACCAGAACTGTCCGGGCCGCCCAACAGGTTGTATGGAAAGTCGAGTTGACCGATCGACGCAGAGGCGTCAGGGTTCTCGATCGCCCGTCGGGTATGTCCATGAATGCATACATGTGCGTTCGGCGAAACGATCTTTAGACCGCCCGGCGGAAAAGCTCCACGCGATTGGCGGCGAACGGCGCGCTGGGTTCGCGTCATGATCAACAGCGCACCAGTCTGGGCGGACTCCCCCACCGAGCACTGGAGCGTCGCATGTCCGCAACTGTCCGACAGCCACGCCGCTTTCCATCCGGCCGCCTCGCCGCACTGACCGCCGCCGCCGCACTGACCGCCGCGTCCCTGTGGGGGCCGCTGACCGGAAGCAGTGAGGCGGGCGGCCACATCGACGCTCCGTCATCCGTGCTGGACACGGCGGTGGACCTCACCGACGTCTACGCGTTCAGCAGCCCCGACAACCCGGACATGGTCACCCTCATTGCGAACGTCCGGCCGTTCGAGATGCCCGGGACCGCGCTCAACGCGCTGGTGGACTATCCGTTCGCCACAGGTGCGCGGTACGAGATCCACACGGACGCCGACGGTGACGGGGTGCCCGACACCACGTACCGCTGGACCTTCCGGGACGACGACCGCAGGCCCTTAGGGCTCGGGCCCAAGGTCGGTCCGGCGCCGGTGACTTCGCTGGACGACCGGTCGCTCGGGGTGCGTCAGAAGTACAACCTGGAGCGGGTCACGGCGGGCGGCGCCAGTCAGACGCTGCTGAGCGACGCGATCGCGGCACCCACCAACACTGGCCGGTTCCTGATGCCGGACTACGGCAAGCTGCGCTCGCAGGCGATCCGGAAGCTGCCGGGTGGCGGGCAGACCCTCGCGAGCCAGGTCGCGGACTCGTTCAAGGCGGACACCCAGGTCTTCGGCCTGTACACGGTCGGGACGCGGGGGCCCGTGCCCGGCTGGCTGCCGGACGCCCAGCCGCTGTCGGTGCTCAACGTGAACAGCCTGATCATCCAGGTGCCCAAGAGCGAGGTGGCGCTGAAGGGCGACCCGGCGCGCAACCCGGTGATCGGGGTGTGGGCGAGCGTCTCCCGGCCGGGGGCGGACCTGGGCCGCAGCCTGGCGAAGCAGGCCCCGACGTTCCGTCAGGTCTCGCGGCAGGGCACCCCGCACCTGGCGTTCACGGTGTACGGCTCCACCGTCGGCCTCTCCAGGCCGGGCGGGCCCGAGGACCGGTTCCAGGCACGGGCGCCGAAGGACGACCACCTGGAGAACGAGTTCCTGGCCGACACCCTCGACCCCGTACCGCCGCACCGCGTCCAGGCCGCCCAGGGGTACCCGGCACCGGCGACTCCGCGCACCGACATCCAGGCCCTGTTCCTGAAGGGCATCGGCGAGGACAACGGCTCGAAGTTCGGCTTCGACCTGAACACCCACACCATGAACGCGGACGCCGACCGCGGTCTCATCGTGATGGCCGAGGAACTCCGGCTGAACCTGACGACGCCGATCACCGCCGCGCCCCGCGCCATGGGCGTGCTCGACGGCGACCGGCAGGGCTTCCCCAACGGGCGCCGGCTCAACGACAACATCGACGGACCGCTGCTGCGGATGCTGGAGGGCGAGCCCGCCCAGCCGTCGCCGCCCGGACTGCTGCCGAAGCCGGTGGCCGCCCTGGAGGTCGCCGACGCGCAGAACACGTTCCCGTACCTCAACCTCCCGCACGCGGGCCCGTGAGGCGTCCGATCTCCGTGGCGGGCGCGGCGGTGGCCGTCGCCGGGTGCGTGGCGGGACTGCTGTACCTCGGTCCCGGCACGGACGACCACCCGGCGGCCGCCGCCCCGCAGGCCGGTGCGGTGCCCGACGCCGTGAGCCTCGCGGTCGCCACGGCCCGCAAGCGCACGGAGCGCTACCCGGACGACCCGACGGGCTGGTCGGGCCTGGCACGGGCGGAGGTCGAACAGGCCCGCGTCACGCTCGACGCGGGCCGGCTCGACGCGGCCGACGAGGCCCTGCGCCGCTCGCTGGCTCTCAAACGCGAGGACAACTACGCCGCCGTGACGGGCCAGGGGCTGGTGGCCAACGCCCGCCACGAGTTCGCGGACGGCCGGAAGTTCGGGCTGAGCGCCACCCGGATGGCGCCGGACCGGGCGGACGGCTACGCCGTACTGGCCGACGCGGAGATCCAGCTCGGCGACTACCCGGCGGCCCGGTCGGCCGTGCAGCGCCTGCTGGACATCGCTCCGGCCGGGGCCGCGTACAGCAGGGCGGCGTACGACCTGGAGACCGACGGCCGGCCGAAGGACGCCGCGATCGCGATCCAGCGGGCCGTGGACAGCGCGTCCACCGCCGAGGAACGCGCCTTCGCCGAGGCGAGGTCGGGGGACCTGGCGTGGTCCTCGGGCGCGGTGGACCGGGCTGAGCGGCACTACCGGCGGGCGGTGGACGCCGTTCCCGGCCACCCGTTCGGGGAGGCCGGGCTGGCCAGGGTGTACGCGGTGCGCGGTGACACGGCGAAGGCCCTGGAGACGTACCGGCGGCTGGTGGCGCGGACTCCGCTGCCGCAGTTCCTGGCGGAGGCCGTGGAGCTGGGCGGGGGCGGGGACCGGGTGCGGGGGGAGAAGGCGGCGCTGGACGCGCAGGTGTGGTTGCTGCGTGCCTCCGGCGGGCCGGTCGACCCGCATCTCGCCCTGTACGTGGCCGACCACGGTGACCCGCAGGTCGCGGTGGAGCTGATGCGCGGGGAGTGGAAGCGGGCCCGGAGCGTGATCGTGGCCGACGCGCTGGGCTGGGCGCTGCACCGCGCGGGGCGCGACGCGGAAGCCGTCGGCTACGCCCGGAAGGCTGCGCGGACGGGGTGGGGCAACGCGCTGTTCCGGTACCACCGGGGCGCGATCGAGCACTCGCTCGGGCTGCCCGACGGCGACCGCCACCTGCGGGAGGCACTGGCCCTGAACCCGCACTTCGCGCCGTACCACGCTCCGCTGGCCACCCGAATGCTGAAACAGAAGGCCCAGCAGAAGGCCCAGCAGAAGATCCAACAGAACTGAGTTCTCGCGTTGTTGACGAAGCGAATCAGCCGTGCGGTGCCCGCCGCGCTGCTTCTCTGCCTGACCACCGCACCGCAGGTCCATGCCCAACCGGCCCATCCGCTGGGGAATTTCAGCCTGAATCATTACGACGGGCTGCGGCTCGTGCCGGACGGGATCGAGGACACGGCTGTCGTCGACAGTGCGGAGATCCCCACCGCCCAGGACGAGGAGGCCACCGACCGGGACCGGGACGGGACGGTCTCGGCGGCGGAGGCCGCCACCCGCGCGGCGGCCCGGTGCGCGGAACTGGCCGGGCGGACCCGGGTCTCGGTGGACGGCGAGGCGCTCGACTGGCACCTCGGGCGCACCTCCCTGACGTACGGGAAAGGGGCGGCGGGCCTGCCCATCGCCCGGCTGACCTGCGCTTTGCGGGCCGGTGCCGATCTGTCCGGGCCCGCCGACGTGACGTTCGCCTCGGGGGCGGACGAGGCGCGGACGGGCTGGAAGGAGATCACCGCGGTCGGGAGCGGGGTCCGGCTGGTCGACTCCTCGGTGCCGGAGCGCAGTTCGAGCGATGCGCTGCGGAGCTACCCCGCGGGCGGGGACGGCGGCCGGTCGTCGGACGTGGTCGATGCCCGGATCCGTACGGAGCCGGGTGCGGCGGGTCCGGCGGGCGGGGCGGGTGCCGCCGGGTCCCGGCTGCCGGGCGTGGCCCCGGCCGTGGACCGGGGGGCGATTCTCTTCCCGGCGCTGGAGGACCGGCTCACCGGTCTGACGTCGGGCCGGGATCTGACGGTGCCGGTGGGCCTGCTCGCGATCCTGCTGACGATGCTCCTGGGGGCCGGGCACGCGGCGTTGCCGGGGCACGCGAAACTCGCCGTCGCCGCTTGCCTGGCACGGAAGGAGGGCGGCGTGCGGGCCGCGTTCGCGGTGGGTGCGACGGTGACGGTGACGCACACGGCGGGCGTGCTGGCGGTGGGGCTGGTGCTGACGGCGGGGGGCGGCTTCCTGGGGGAGCGGCTGCTGGGGTGGCTGGGGGCGGTGAGCGGGGCGGTGATCGTGGTGCTGGGGACGGGACTTGTGGTGACGGCGGTACGAGCACTGCGGACGGGCCACCCGACTCCGCACGGTCGCGGTCGCGGTCGCGGGCATGGGCATTCGCACGGGCATGGGCCTCACCACGAGCAGGGGCCTGATCACGGCCGTTCCCGCCGGACCGGGCTGCCCTCGCTGCTCGGGGTCGGTCTGGCGGGCGGGCTGGTGCCCAGCCCGTCCGCGCTGGTCGTCCTGCTGGGGGCCGTAGCGCTCAGCCGTACGTTCTTCGGAGTCCTGCTGGTCGTCGGCTACGGCGTCGGCATGGCGCTCACCCTCACCTCCGCCGGGCTGCTGCTGGCCGGCGGCGGCAACCGGCTCGCCGCCCTGGGCGAGCGGCGGCTGCCCGCCCTGCGGCGCTGCACCCCGTACGCGAGCGTCCTGACCGCGCTGGCCGTCATCGCGGTGGGAATCGGCCTCACGGTGCGCAGTCTGACCTGATCGTCCGGTTCGTCCAGTCGATCCGTTCAGCCGGTCCGGTCACCCGGTCCGGTCAGTCGTCCTTCGTGTACGTGAGCTGCTCGCCGTTGTCGATGTTCTCGCGGCGCAGCGAACCGTCCGGGAGCAGGGTGAGCCTGGTGGCCTTGCCCGCCGTGCAGGACGTCATGGGCTCGCCCACCGTGACCGTGGAGGGGCCGACCTCGACGGGGCCGCCCGCGGACGGCTCCGCGGTCAGTTCGGCCTGGAAGACGCAGTGGTAGGAGCCGCCGGTGTCGAGCGGGCCGTCCGCGGTGAGGGTGAGGACGCTCTGCCCGACCGTGCCCTGCTGGATGACGAGCTTCCGGGTGGAGTGGCCGGCCGCGCTCTCGAGGGAGCCCGACCAGCTGCCGAGGTACCCGGACGGGATGGGGCCGTCGCCGTTCTTCCGCTCGTCACCGGGGGAGGGGTCCGGTGCGGACGGGTCGTCGGTCGTGGCGGAGTCCGACGAGGTGTCCGTGGGGGAGGAGGAGCGGGTGGGGCCCGGTGTGGGGCCCACCGGCTTGCCGTTCATGAGCGCGTAGACGGATCCGCCCGCCCCTATCGCCACGAGCACCGCGACGACGACGAGCGCGATGGTCGAGCCCCTCCGGCGGCGGGCCGGTTCGGGGGCGGGCTGTTGCGGGGCGGTGGGGTAGCCGGGGCCGTACGGGGGCGTGCTGCCGAATCCGGGCTGCTGTTGCGGCTGTTGCTGGTGGTACGGCTGCTGCGGCGGGTATCCGTAGCCGGCTGGGGGTTGCTGGGGGCCGAAGCCCTGGCCGGGGTGCGGCGGGTAGCCGTACGCGGGCGAGGGCGTGGGTGTGGGTGTGGGAGCGGAGGCGGGTGTGGTGGGTGGGGTAGGGGCGTCGGCCGCCGTGGGGAAGGTGTGGGCGGGGCGGTCCGCGGGGTGTGTGGGCGGCGTGGGATCCGGTGCTGCTGACGCCGCTGACGCCGCTGACGCCGCTGACGCCGCTGACGCCGCGGGTGCTGCGGGTGCTGCCGGGGGCACTGCCTCTGCCGGGTTCTCCTCCGGGTCCTCGGAGTCCAGCAACTCCACCGCATGGCGGCCGAGTTGGGCTATCAGGGCGCCCGGGAGCCAGGGTTCCGCCGTGTCTCCGCCGGCCAGGCGCTCCAGGATCGCGTCCGTCGTCGGGCGGGCGGCCGGGTCCTTGCGCAGGCAGTCCCGGACCAGCTCGACGAGGTCCACGGGGACGCCGGTCAGGTCCGGTTCCTCCTGCGCGATCCGGAACATCTGCGCGTGCGGGTTGCTGTCGGACGGCCCGAACGGAAGCCGGCCGGTCGAGGCGTACGCCAGTACCGAGCCGAGACAGAACACGTCGCACGCCGGGGTCACCCGCTCGCCCCGTATCTGCTCGGGCGACATGAAACCGGGTGATCCGACCAGGGCCCCGGTACGGGTGACGGCGCCGTCGACGACGGTGTCGAGTGCCCGGGCTATGCCGAAGTCGATGACGCGCGGCCCGTCGATCGTCAGCAGGATGTTGGAGGGCTTGAGGTCGCGGTGGACGATCCCGGCGGCGTGGATGTCCTGGAGGGCATGGGCGAGACCGGCCCCCAGGATGTGGACCGAACGCTCGGGCAGGGGACCGTATGCACCCGAGGTGGCCCCCTGGGGGGTGCGCGAGCGGCCGGTGACGGTGGCATGCAGGGAGGGGCCGGCGACGTAACCGGTGGCGACCCAGGGCACGGCGGCCTCGGTGTCGGCGTCCAGCACGGGGGCGGTCCAGGCGGATCCGACCTGGCGGGCGGCCCGTACCTCGTGGCGGAAGCGGTCGCGGAACTCCTGCTCCTCGGCGAGTTCGCCCCGTACCAGCTTGATCGCTACGGTGCGGCCGCGGTCGGACCGGGCCAGATAGACCTGGCCCATGCCGCCG
Source organism: Streptomyces sp. NBC_00012 (assembly GCF_045040875.1). Taxonomy (NCBI): domain Bacteria; kingdom Bacillati; phylum Actinomycetota; class Actinomycetes; order Kitasatosporales; family Streptomycetaceae; genus Streptomyces; species Streptomyces sp. NBC_00012. The sequence continues at coordinate 4,757,755 of NZ_CP108309.1, forward strand.
GCGCCGAGACGGCCCAGCAGCCGGTACGCGCCGATGGCACGCGGATCCTGTGGCGTCAGGCTCTGCATGGCGCTGAACGTCCTTCCCCCGGGTTCGAACTGAGCGATGCCTGGCGTGGCTCGCTCGATCATAGGGATCCACGCAGCGCGTGGCCGGGCCGGTTGCGTGCTGTGGTCCCCGTTCCGCCCCGGTCCCGCATGCCGGCGACCCGACACCCTGCCCAGCAGAGTGCCTCACGCCATACAAGGTGGCCATGTCGGCCCGCTCCCGGCACGGCCTACGCTCGCCGCATGACCCCTCATGCCCCTCATGCCCCGCATGTCGACCCCGCTGCCGGTGCGGCCGTGAAGGCCGCCGACCGCGCGCACGTGTTCCACTCCTGGTCCGCCCAGGGCCTGATCGACCCGCTCGCCGTCGCCGGCGCCGAGGGGGCGTACTTCTGGGACTACGACGGCAACCGCTACCTGGACTTCACCAGCGGCCTCGTCTACACCAACATCGGCTACCAGCACCCCACCGTCGTCGCCGCGATCCAGGAGCAGGCGGGCAAGCTCGCCACCTTCGCCCCCGCGTTCGCGATCGAGGCGCGCTCCGAGGCCGCACGCCTCATCGCCGAGCGCACCCCGGGTGACCTGGACAAGATCTTCTTCACCAACGGCGGTGCCGAGGCCGTCGAGAACGCCGTCCGGATGGCCCGGCTGCACACCGGCCGTTCGAAGGTGCTCTCCGCCTACCGCTCGTACCACGGCGCCACCTCCACCGCGATCAACCTGACCGGTGACCCGCGCCGCTGGCCGTCGGACAACGGCTCGGCGGGCGTCGTCCGCTTCTGGGCGCCGTTCCTCTACCGCTCGCCGTTCCACGCCGAGACCGAGGCCGAGGAGTGTGCCCGCGCGCTCCAGCACCTGGAGGACACCCTCGCCTACGAGGGCCCCGGCAACATCGCCGCGATCATCCTGGAGACGATCCCCGGCACGGCGGGCATCATGACGCCGCCGCCCGGCTACCTCGCGGGCGTCCGCGAGATCTGCGACCGGTACGGCATCGTCTTCATCCTCGACGAGGTCATGGCCGGTTTCGGCCGCACCGGCAAGTGGTTCGCCGCCGACCACTTCGACGTGGTGCCGGACCTGATGACCTTCGCCAAGGGCGTCAACTCCGGTTACGTACCGCTCGGCGGCGTCGCGATCTCCGCCGAGATCGCCGCGACCTTCGAGACCCGCGCCTACCCCGGCGGACTCACGTACTCCGGTCACCCGCTGGCCTGCGCGGCCGCCGTCGCCACCATCCATGTGATGGAGGACGAGAAGGTCATCGAGAACGCCGCCCACATCGGCGAGACGGTCCTCGGCCCCGGCCTGCGCGAACTCGCCGAGCGCCACCCGTCGGTCGGCGAGGTCCGCGGCATCGGCGCGTTCTGGGCGCTGGACCTGGTCCGCAACAAGGAGACCCGCGAGCCGCTGGTCCCGTACAACGCGGCGGGCGAGGCGAACGCGCCGATGGCGGCCTTCGGCGCGGCGGCCAAGAAGAACGGCCTGTGGCCCTTCATCAACATGAACCGCACGCACGCCGTCCCGGCCTGCAACATCACCGAGGCCGAGGCCAAGGAGGGCCTCGCGGCTCTCGACGCGGCGCTGTCGGTCGCGGACGAGCACACAGCGTGACCCGTACCGCGGGCCGTGCGTTACGCGGCCCGCGGTACGACGCCCCTCCCCTGCCCGGATCCGGGCACAGCGGCCCTGGCTTAAGGTGACCGGAAACGAAGAACGGGGAGGGGCGCCATGGGCGCGAGCGGAGCTGTGACCCGCAGTACGCTGCGGCAGCAGATCGCGGACGCGCTGCGTGACGAAGTGCTTGCCGGACGTCTGCAACCGGGGCGGGAATTCACGGTCAAGCAGATCGCCGAGCAGTACGGCGTCTCCGCGACGCCGGTGCGGGAGGCGCTCTTCGACCTGTCCGCGCAGGGGCTGCTGGAATCGGACCAGCACCGGGGATTCCGGGTACGGGAATTCACCGTCGCCGACTACCGGGCGCTGGTCGAGGCCCGCAGTCTGGTCATCGACGGAGTCATCCGCGGCATCTTCTTCGGCCCGGGACTCTCGCCCACGCAGCTGGCGGTGTACCGGGACTGCCTGGTCTCGGTGCGCCGCAGGGCCCAGGAGGCCGCGCGGGCGGCGCTGGGCGGCGACCTCGACATCCTCATCGGCTACGACCTGCGGTTCTGGCGCGAGCTGGGCGCGCTGGTGGGCAACGCCTACATCAATGACTTCCTGCACCGACTGCGCGTCCAGGCCTGGGTGTTCGCGGTGCCGTACCTGCGCCATGACACGAGGGCCCGGGACTGGCTCTGGCACGGTCATCCGGACCTGGTCGCGGCGATCACCCTCGGCGACCACGACGCGGTGCGCGGGGTGATGGACGACTACAGCTCGCACGCGCTGAACTGGGCGGACCGGCTCGCGGCGGGAGAGCTCGAACATCCGGGGCGCGGCGGGCAGGAGCCGGTCGCGGGTACGCCGGAGCCGTAGGACCCGTCCCCGCTCCCCGCAGGCAACGGCCACTGTGCGCAACGCGCCCACCGCATTACGCTGGCACGACCATCCCGAACGTTCCACACGTTCCATGCGCACCCAAGGGGAGAGCGAGACTTCGTGGCCTGTGACCTGTGGCTGGTCCCCCTCGTCGATGTGCTGTGCCACAGCCCCGACAATCCGTTCGCCGAAGAGATAGCCGTCTACGACAAGGCGTTGGGCGAGGCCGGACTGCCGCCCGTCCCCGTGTACGCCTACATGCCGGGTCTGACGGGCGACGTCGCCCCGGTCGCGGGCTTCGACTACGACGCCCTGCACTTCCTGCGCCGCGCCTTCCTGCTCCAGCTCAGCGGCCTTGCCGTCACGCCGGTCGGCGAACTGGGCGGGGACTACGAGCAGTTGCTGGAGATGTTCGAGGCGTCGGCCCAGCAGTCCCACCTGGTCTGGCACTACGACCACGCCGGGGCATACGTCCCGCTGGACTTCGCCGCACCGCTCTCCAACGACGACCTGCTGGCGGGCGGCGGCCCGCTCGGCTCCGCGCACGGACTGCTGCGGGAGCTGCAGTACGTCGCCCCGTCCATCGGCATCGACCCGGCGAACCCGCCGGCCGCCCCGCTGCCGCCCGCCGCGCCGACCTCCCTGGAGGAACCGGCGGCGCCGATTCCGTACGACGACAGCCCGTTCGCCCGCGAGCGGCACGTCTGGCTGGGCCTGCACGCGGCGGCCACCCGCAGCCTCGCCCAAGGCTCCATGATCATCTTCAGCTGAGGCCGGTACGGCCCGGGACGGCGCTTCCCGGGCGGCGCTTCCCGGAGGGCGCTTCCCGGACGGCCGGGCACCGCCGGGGTCATCGCGAGGTCATCGCGGGTCTCCGGCGGGCGCCGGCGTGGTGGCTCCGGCTGTTGCGGTCGCGGTGGCTCCGGTGGGCGCCGGCCGCGGTGACTCCGGCAGCTGTCGCGGGCCTCCGGCGGTCATCGCGGTGACTCCGGCGGGCGCTGGCGCGGCATGTTCGGCCGGGTCATCGTCTGGAGCGGGAACCGCCCCGACAGCACGCCCTGATCCGGACGCCCGCCGTTCCCGGTGCCCGACGACAGCGCCTGCATCCCCATCGGCGCGGGCCCGGCCCGGAACTCCACCATCCAGTCCGCGGTCTCGGTCCGCACCAGCTCCGTGATGTCCTCCGAGAACCGCCGCAGCACCCCCAGGCACCGCTCGGCCGCCTCGCTGGCCGTCCCCTCGGTCGGGCCGAGCACCTCCCGTACGCACTCCGACGCCCAGTCGAACTGCAGCACCTGGAGGCGCCGCTGCACGGCCTGGGCGGTGGCGAGGTCCCTTATCCAGCCGGAGGTGAGGCCGAAGTACCGGTCGCACGCCATGCACGCGGCGCCCAGCAGCAGCGACAGATAGCCCCAGCCCGCCGCCTCGGGCAGCGCCCCGGTCAGATCGAGCAGCGGCAGCGCGGTCCCAGCGACCGCCCCGATCGCCGTGCCGATCCGCAGTGTCCTGGCCCCGCGGCGCTTGCGCACCCGGTCGTTGAGGTACCAGCCGGCGGTGCGCAGCGCGTCGGTCTCGACCCAGCGGTACAACTCGTCGAGGCGGTCGGAGGGTTCGCCCCAGTCGCCGGTCGGGAACGGCGTACCGATCAGATCCCCGCCCCGGCCGCCCCCGCCCCGGGTATCCCGGCCGTGTGCGCCGGAGTCCGAACCGGAGGAACCGGCCGAGCCGGCCGGACCGGGCTCGTTGCGGGGCGGCCCTTCGGGCTGCATCTCCGGCTGGCTCACCGGGTACTCCTCTGCATTCTGCGTAGCGACGCCTGAAGTGGCGATGTGTTCGACGGCGGGGTGCTCACTGCTCTCCGGCGTGGCCGACAGTCCCGCGTACGTAACCTTGCGTGACGACCGGTGCGCCTGTGTGACCTGATGCGCATGCCCTTCCTACCGCCGAATGGTGGGCCGTGGGGTAGAAAACGCGGTATGCCCGGGTGCGCGGAGGCTGTGATCAGGTATAGGAGGCTGGCAAGGGCTGCCTGAAACTCACTCGAAAGAGTTGCGCGCCAGTGAGTGGGGCGCGCTGCCCGGGGACCACGTAGGCTCGGCTTACCGAAACATTTTGTCGTCGAATTGCCAGGAGTGACCGTGATTCCCGGTGGTGGTCAGCCCAATATGCAGCAACTGCTGCAGCAGGCCCAGAAGATGCAGCAGGACCTCGCCGAGGCCCAGGAGGAACTGGCCAGGACCGAGGTCGAGGGCCAGGCGGGTGGTGGTCTCGTGAAGGCGACAGTGACCGGCTCCGGCGAGCTCCGCAATCTGGTGATCGACCCGAAGGCCGTCGACCCGGAGGACACCGAGACGCTCGCGGACCTCGTCGTCGCCGCGGTCCAGGCGGCGAACGAGAACGCGCAGCAGCTCCAGCAGCAGAAGCTGGGCCCGCTGGCCCAGGGCCTGGGCGGCATGCCCGGTCTCCCCTTCTGACCCGCTGAATCCTCCGGCGCAACTCATCACCGGTCTTAGCCGGTCATCACCGACAGGCAGCCGGCCGTCACCGACAGGCAGCACTGGTCGTCACCGACTGAACAGGAAAGGAAGGCGTTCCCGTTGTATGAAGGCGTGGTTCAGGACCTCATCGACGAGTTGGGCAGGCTGCCCGGCGTCGGTCCCAAGAGCGCGCAGCGGATCGCCTTCCATATCCTGCAGGCCGAGCCGACCGATGTGCGTCGCCTCGCCCATGCCCTCCTGGAGGTCAAGGACAAGGTCCGGTTCTGTTCGGTCTGCGGCAACGTCGCCCAGCAGGAGCAGTGCAACATCTGCCGGGACACGCGCCGGGACCCGTCGGTGATCTGCGTGGTCGAGGAGCCGAAGGACGTCGTCGCGATCGAGCGGACCCGTGAGTTCCGGGGCCGGTACCACGTGCTCGGCGGCGCGATCAGCCCGATCGAGGGCGTCGGCCCGGACGATCTGCGCATCCGTGAGCTGCTCGCCCGCCTCGCCGACGGTTCGATCACGGAGCTGATCCTGGCGACCGACCCCAACCTGGAGGGCGAGGCCACCGCGACGTACCTGGCGCGGATGGTCAAGCCGATGGGCCTGCGGGTCACCAGACTGGCCAGCGGCCTGCCGGTCGGCGGCGACCTGGAGTACGCGGACGAGGTCACCCTGGGTCGCGCCTTCGAGGGGAGGCGCCTGCTCGATGTGTGACGCCGTTATGTCTTCCGATGTTCTTCCCGTGACCGTTTCGAGGACCGTTCCCGCGACTCACGGCAGCTTTACGTTCAGCGACGCTATGTTCTACTCACCGTTCGCGACCGTGCCCACGGGAGGTCCCCTCGATGTCTGACGCCACGCTGAACTCCGTCACGCAGGACCCGGACGACTTCGCCGTCCAGATCGCCGACCAGATCAAGACGTTCATCGTCGCGGTCACCGAGGTGTCCAAGGCCGAGGAGCCCGAGGAGGCCGTCCCCGTCCTGCTGCTCCAGGTCTCCCAGCTCCTGCTGGCGGGCGGCCGGCTGGGCGCGTACGAGGACATCGTCCCCGACGAGCGCTACGAGCCGGACCTGGGCGCCGAGCCGGACGCCGACGGGCTGCGCGAGCGGTTCGCCGCCCTGCTGGAGCCGATCGACGTCTACTCCGAGGTCTTCGACCCGTACGAGCCCCGCAAGGCCCCGGTCCCGGCCCGGATCTCGGACGACCTGGCCGACCTGGTCACCGACCTGCGCCACGGCCTGGCCCACTACGAGGAGGACCGCACGACCGAGGCGCTGTGGTGGTGGCAGTTCTCCTACTTCTCCAACTGGGGCTCCACCGCCTCCGCCGCCCTGCGTGCCCTCCAGTCCCTGATCGCCCACATCCGCCTCAACCAGCCCCTCCAGGAGCTGGACGGCCTGGACACCGACACGGAGACCCTCGACGACGACCTCGCCGAGGAGGCCGGCCGGGTGATGGCCGAGGAGATCGCGGGACCGCTGGGGCTGCGGCCGGTGAAGTAGGGCGTTCGCCTCCCAGCCCCCGTCGCACCGCAGGTCGCCGTCGCGCATGAAGCCCAGTGGTGCGCCGTTGTCGGTGCGCGATACGCGCCGCAGCTCGTCCGCGGCGACGGCGAGAAGCAGGGGCAGTGCGCGCAGCGGCTTCCGCATGGCGGGCCTCCGATGGGCGGATGGTCGGGTTCCGGTTCACGCTAGAGGTGCAGGACGCGTGAACCGTGGAGCCGGGCCGCCAGGTGTGTGGGCTGGACCACATACGGCATGCGGGCCCGTTCGGCGGGCAGCACACCTGTACGAGCGGTCCGGAGCGACACGCCGATGATCACGTGCTGAGCGGGACATCTCACCATGTGGTATCAGCGGGGCGATTCCGGACTGCTCGTTAAACTGAGCCGACCGCAGTAATGGACTGAGCGAGGAGCGCACGTGGGCCTTGTCGTGCAGAAGTACGGAGGCTCCTCCGTAGCCGATGCCGAAGGCATCAAGCGCGTCGCCAAGCGAATCGTCGATGCCAAGAAGAACGGCAACCAGGTGGTTGTCGTGGTGTCAGCGATGGGCGACACGACGGACGAGTTGATCGATCTCGCCGGGCAGGTATCCCCGATCCCTGCCGGGCGTGAGTTCGACATGCTGCTGACCGCCGGAGAGCGGATCTCCATGGCCCTGCTGGCGATGGCGATCAAAAACCTGGGCCACGAGGCCCAGTCGTTCACCGGTAGCCAGGCAGGCGTCATCACCGACTCGGTCCACAACAAAGCGCGCATCATCGATGTGACGCCGGGCCGTATCCGTACGGCGCTGGACGAGGGGAACATCGCGATCGTCGCGGGGTTCCAGGGTGTGTCCCAGGACAAGAAGGACATCACCACCCTCGGCCGCGGCGGGTCCGACACCACCGCCGTCGCGCTCGCGGCCGCGCTGGACGCCGAGGTCTGTGAGATCTACACCGATGTGGACGGTGTCTTCACCGCCGACCCGCGGGTCGTGAAGAAGGCCCGGAAGATCGACTGGATCTCCTTCGAGGACATGCTGGAGCTGGCCGCGTCCGGCTCCAAGGTGCTGCTGCACCGGTGCGTGGAGTACGCACGCCGCTACAACATCCCGATCCACGTCCGCTCGTCCTTCTCCGGACTGCGCGGCACCTGGGTCAGCAACGAGCCGCAAGGGGACCAGAAGGTGGAGCACGCGATCATCTCCGGAGTCGCCCATGACGTCTCCGAGGCCAAGATCACCGTCGTCGGCGTGCCCGACAAGCCGGGCGAGGCCGCCGCGATCTTCCGCACCATCGCGAACGCGGAGATCAACATCGACATGGTGGTGCAGAACGTCTCCGCCGCGTCGACCGGTCTGACCGACATCTCGTTCACGCTGCCGAAGGCCGAGGGCCGCAAGGCCATCGACGCCCTGGAGCGCAACCGCGGCACCATCGGCTTCGAGTCGCTGCGCTACGACGACCAGATCGCGAAGATCTCCCTGGTCGGCGCCGGCATGAAGACCAACCCGGGTGTCACGGCGGGCTTCTTCGAGGCGCTGTCGGACGCCGGTGTGAACATCGAGCTGATCTCGACGTCCGAGATCCGCATCTCGGTGGTCACCCGCGCCGACGACGTCATCGAGGCCGTGCGTGCCGTGCACACCGCCTTCGGTCTCGACAGCGACTCCGACGAGGCCGTCGTCTACGGGGGCACCGGCCGATGACCGCGCGCCGCCCTTCGCTCGCGGTCGTCGGAGCGACCGGGGCGATCGGCGGTGTCATGCTCCAGATCCTTTCGCAGCACGCGGATGTCTGGGGCGAGGTGAAGCTGATCGCCTCGCCGCGTTCGGCCGGCCGCAAGCTGGTCGTGCGCGGCGAGGAGAGCGAGGTCCTCCAGCTCACCGAGGACGTCTTCGACGACGTCGACGTGGCGTTGTTCCTGGTGCCCGACGAAGTCTCCGCGCAGTGGGCGCCGATCGCCACCGCCAAGGGTGTGGTCGTCATCGACGACTCCGCCGCGTTCCGGCTGGACGCGGACGTCCCGCTGGTGGTGCCCGAGATCAATCCGCACGCCGCACGGATCAGACCACGCGGCATCGTCGCGAGCCCGAACTGCACGACGCTCGCGCTGATCGTCGCGGTCGGAGCACTGCACGCCGAATTCGGCGTGCGGGAACTGGTCGTCTCCTCGTACCAGGCGGTGAGCGGGGCGGGCCGGGACGGTGTCGCGGCGCTGCGCGAACAGCTGTCGGTGGTCGCCGGTACGGAACTGGGCACGAAGCCGGGGGACGTGCGCAGGGCCCTGGGAGACACGGAGGGCGGCCCCTTCGCCGCCCCGGTGGCCCTCAACGTGGTGCCCTGGGCCGGGACCGAGGCAGGGGGCGGCTGGTCCTCGGAGGAGATGGCGATCCGCGAGGAGTGCCGCAAGATCCTGGACCTGCCGGGCCTGCGGATCGCGGCGACCTGTGTGTACGTACCCGTCATCGCGACGCACTCGATGTCCGTGCACGCCCGGTTCGAGAACGAGATCGAGGTCGACCGGGCCCACGAGATCCTGGCGACGGCACCGGGCGTGGTGCTGTACGACAGCCCGGCGGCGGGGGACTTCCCGACGCCGTCCGACGTCGTCGGCACCGATCCGACCTGGGTCGGACGAGTGCGCAGGTCACTGGACGATCCCCGGGGTCTGGAGCTCTTCGTCTGCGGCGACAACCTCCGCAAGGGGGCCGCATTGAACGTGGCACAGATCGCCGAATCGGTGGCCGCGGAATTCCCCCGGTCCTGATCGAACCGATTTCGTACTCTCTGTGAACGTCCTGTGAGTAAGTTGAAGGTCTCAACCTCTTGAGATGGGGTGTCGGGGTATCCGACGATGACTTTCGGCCTGCTGCAACCGCCGACCGGGGACTGCGCGTCTATGCGGTCACCTCTGGCGCGGCGGGGGAAGCAAATCGGGGCAGTCGGGGTATTCGGGGAAGTGCAGGTACGTATGAGGGCATGTCGCACGGCGGCGAACGCGGTGCCGCGCGCGTACAACCCTGACGGGGGGGAACGTGTCCAACTGGCGTGGCAGAGGTTCTCGATATCACAGTGGTGGGCCCCTTGCGCGGCGCTTCGGTGCGTCCGCTCCGACGGCCCCGCGCACCCGGCGGTATGCCGGTGATCGCGCCCATGCCCGCTGCGCGCCCCGCACGGCTGCCCGCGCAACGCGAGGGCGCTGAGGAGGGCGTGGCTGCCGGAACCACGGTCGACCATCTCACCGAGACCTATCGCGCCCACTACCGCTCGCTGCTCGGTCTCGCGGCCCTGCTCCTGGACGACACGGCCTCGTGCGAGGACGTGGTGCAGGAGGCGTTTATCCGGGTGCACTCGGCGCGGAACCGCGTACGGGAGCCGGAGAAGACGCTCGCGTATCTGCGCCAGACCGTCGTCAACCTCTCGCGTTCCGCGCTGCGCCGCCGCATCCTCGGGCTGAAGCTGCTCTCCAAGCCGATGCCGGACATGGCGAGCGCTGAGGAGGGCGCGTACGACCAGCTGGAGCGGGACGCGCTGATCAAGGCGATGCGGGGGCTGCAACGGCGCCAGCGGGAGGTGCTGGTGCTGCGTTACTTCGCGGACATGACGGAGGTCCAGGTGGCCGAGACGCTCGGGATATCCCTGGGCTCGGTCAAGGCCTACGGATCCCGCGGGATCGCGGCGCTGCGCGTCGTGATGGAGGCGCAGAAGTGAGCCGGCGCGAGTACGAGAACGGCCCCGATGGCGAGAACGGCCTCGAAGGCGGGAACGGCCCCGAGGGCGGGAACGGCTTCGAAGGTGCGAGCGACTCCGAAGATGCCAGCGGCCCCGAACGGGAGCATCGGCGTGACCGTCGGATTGACCGGACTGGAAACGGAATTGTGAACCACGACCCTGGAACGGCTGGGGCGGCTGGAGCTGACAGGGCGGTCGAGGCCGCTGGGGTGGCTGAGGCCGGCAGTACCGCTGGAACCGGCGAGACTGCCAGGACCGGTGAGACCGTCGGGACTGGTGAGATTGTAGGGACCGGCAGTACCGCTGGAACCCGTGAGACTGCCGGGACTGCCGGGACTGCCAGGACTGCCGAGACTTCTGAACTCGGCAGTCTGAGCAGCCTCTTCGGCCCGGGGCCTGGTCCGGATGGCGGCCCGGATGGTGGTTCGGGTGCCAGCCCGGGGTCCGGTCCGGCTGTCTTCGGCGACGCGGATCTCGACGAGGTCGCACTGCGCCGCATGCTGCACGGCGCGGTCCGGAACATCGAGCCCAGCGACGGCACGCTCGACCATCTGCAACGCGCGGTTCCCGTCCGGCGCGCCAAGCGACGCCAGGCCGTCGTCGGTCTGGCGGCCGCGGCGCTGCTCATCGGCACCGCGGTCCCCGCCTTCGTCCATGTCGCGAACTCCGACGGTTCGGACACCGCCAACCCTGCGATAGCCGGACACGGTGAGCAGGCGCAGGGCGGCAACGGCACCGATGCCGACTCACAGTCCGGCGGCGAGAACAGCAGCGGCAACACCGACGGCCGGGCCGACGGCGGCCAGGGCCAGCCCAGCAGCACGAGCAGCCCCTCCGACAGCCGAGGCCAGGGCGCAGACGGCCAGCTGTCCGGCGGGGTCGCCGATCCGTCCGGCTCGGCGGTTGCGGCGATGCGGACCTGCGACCCGGGGCAGCTCGGTGTCGCCTCGGCAGAGACCGGTGCGGCCGGTGCCGACGGCACGGTCTACGGCACCTTCCGGATCGCCAATGTCTCCGGCACGGACTGCTCGGTGAGCAGCAGCGGCAGCGTGGGGTTCCAGGCGATAGGCGCGGCCGACCCGGCGAGGATCGCGGTCGTCCAGCACACCGCGGGTGACGCGGCGGCGGGGCTGCCCGACCCCTCGCAGGAGCAGGGGACGGTGCTGCTGAAGCCGTCGATGGCGTACGAGGTCAAGTTCGCCTGGGTGCCGAGGGACACCTGTCCGACCGTCGGAGGCTCTCCGAGCCCGACACCGACCGACGACGCGGGCGGTGCGAGCGGCGCGGCGGCTGCCGGTGCCGGCACGGGAAGCGCCGACGGGACATCGGGGGTGGACACGCAGTTCGGCAGCGAGGACGGCGGCGGGACGCAGGACGGCAGCGTCGCGGTGATGCACACGCCGGAGCCCGGGGCGCCGGTCGCGGAGACGAAGATCGCCAACGCCTGCTCGGGCACGATCTACCGGACCGGGGTACTGGCTCCCGCGACGTGACGCGGGGGCGGTGACGGGGCCGGGGACGGCCCGGGGCGCCGCACAGGACATGACACGAGGGGCCCACCGGATCGATCGTCGATCCGGTGGGCCCCTCGTGGTCATGTCCGTGTCCGCGGGTTGGTCCGCCCGCGTCTGAGGGCGCCTCAGGCCGTGCCGGTGCCCACGGCGTCCTTGCCGGGCTCGGGCTCGGGCTCGGAATCCGTCCCGGACTCGACCTCGGGCTTGGCCCCGGGCTCGGGATCGGCCGCTGTTTCCTCGATCAGGCCCAGTCGCAGGTCGCGCGCCGCCTCGGCCTCGCGGCGGACCAGCCGGAACCACATGAAGAGAACGAACCCGGCGAAGACGAACCACTCGCCGGTGTAGCCGAGGTTCTGGAACGCCTTCAGGTCGAGCCCGGTGCCCTGTGCCACGGCGGCGGGCACGGGACGCAGCGCGACGGCCGCCTTGTCTCCGGATCCGGATCCGGTGCCGGCACCGGCGCCCGTGTCCTGGAGCGTCACCCATGCGTCGTAGACGTCGTACGGGACGAGATTGATCAGCGACGCGGCGCTGATCATGCCCAGCTGGCCGTCGGGGAGTCCGCCCGCCGTGTCGACACCCGTGGTGCCCGCGTTCTCGGACGCCTGAAGGTCGCCGGTCACCGTGACCTTGCCGGTCGGTGCGGCGGGCACGGGGGTGTGGCCGGGCTTGCCGGGCAGCCAGCCGCGTACCACCGGCAGGGCCTTGCCGCTGTCCGTACGGAGCATGCCCAGGACATAGAAGCCGCTCTTGTCGTCCAGCTTCCGCCCGGGCACCAGGAACTGATCGGCGTAACGGCCGGTGGCGGTGGCGGGACGGCCGGAGGTCACCGTGTCGACGGGCAGGAGGTCGTCGATCGGCTTGGCGGGCCTCGTACCCGGGTCGGGCTGCTTCTCGGCGGCGTCGTGCGTCTGCACGCGGTCCTCGAAGCGGCCGAGCTGCCAGGTGCCCATGAAGACACAGAACGGGATGGCCAGCACGACGAAGAGGTTGATCCCCCACCATCGCGGGGTCAGCAGGAACCGGTACACCCCTCCACGGTACGGTCCCCGCTCCGGTTGCCCGGAACGGGGTGCCGACTGACTGCCATGCCGCGCCCCGGTCCGGTCTCGTCCCGCGCGGGTGGGACCCACCCGCACGGAGGAGATCCACCTCCGCACGGGAGGAGATCCACCTCCGCGCGGGTGGGACCCGGCCCCGCGCGGGTGGGACCCGGCCCCGCGCGGGTGGGACCCGGCCCCGCGCGGGTGGGACCCGGCCCCGCGCGGGTGGGACCCGGCCCCGCGCGGGTGGGAGCCGGCCTCCACACAGGAGGAGATCCGCCTCCGCACGGAATGGCCCCGCCTCCGCATGGAATGGCCTCGCCCCGCAGCAGGCGCGGGAGTCCGTCGGCCTGTCCGTTACGAGCCGGACGGGTCCGCCCCCGGGGCCAGATGGCGCTGGGCGAAGCCCAGTTCCAGGCGGACCTGCTTGATCCGCTCCTCCACGACGAGCGAGCCGTGGCCCGCGTCGTACCGGTACACCTCGTGCACCGCGGCCCGGTCCTTCAGCCGGTCGACGTAGTTCTCGACCTGGCGGATCGGGCAGCGCGGGTCGTTGACGCCGGCCGAGATGTAGACCGGCACCCGGACCGCGTCGACGTACGTCAGCGGGGACGACGCCTCGAATCGCTCCGGAACCTCCTCCGGCGTGCCGCCCAGCAGGGTGCGGTCCATCGCTTTCAGGTTCTCCATCTCGTCGTGATACGCCGTGACGTAGTCGGCGACCGGGACCGCCGCCAGGCCGAGGGCCCAGTCGTCCGGCTGAGTGCCGAGGCCGAGCAGGGTCAGATAGCCGCCCCAGGAGCCTCCGGCCAGGACCAGCTTCTCCGGATCGGCGAGGCCGGACTTCACCGCCCACTCCCGTACCGCGGCGATGTCCTCCAGCTCGATCAGGCCGACCCGGTGCTTGAGCGCGTCCGTCCAGGCGCGGCCGTATCCGGTGGAACCGCGGTAGTTGACCCGGACGACCGCGTAGCCGTGGTCCACCCAGGCGGCGGGGCCGGAGGCGAAGGCGTCGCTGTCGTGCCAGGTCGGGCCGCCGTGGATCTCGAAGACAGTGGGGAACGGCCCCTCCGCCGGAGCGGCGGGCCGCTGGACGAGAGCATGGACGCGGCCCCCGGGCCCGTCCACCCACACGTCCTCCACCGGAACGGACGTCGGGGCCTTCGAGCCGGGCGGATCGAGAACCACCGCACCCGATGTGGACCGGACCACGGGCGGCTGCTCGGCCGAGGACCACAGGTACTCCACCGTGCCGTCCGGCCGGGCCGTGGCCCCCGACACCGAACCCGCGGGCGTCTCCACCCGGACGGGGGCGCCGCCCGCCTCCGGCTCGTACCGCCACAGGTCGCTGCGGGCCTCGAATTCGTGCACGACCAGCAGTGCGGAGGCGTCCGGATACCACTCGGCGACCACATCGCCGGGCAGATCGAGCGCGAGCTCCGTCTCCGCGCCGGTCGTCGGATCCCAGATCATCGGCTCCCAGCGGCCCCGCCGCTGGTGCCCGACCAGGAGCCTCGGGTCCCCGGCGACTGGGGCGAAGCCAAGCACGGACAGGCCCAGTTCCTTCGTGCCGCCCTCGGTGTCGTCCAGCTCGGCGACCGTCGTCCCGTCCGGCCGCACCACGCGCAGGGCGGAGTGCATCGCATCGCCGTGCTCGGTGTGCTCCAGGGCGATCAGCGTCCCGTCATGACTGAGGTCACCGACGCCCGCCGACTCGGGGTGCCGGTAGATCTCCACGGGAGCCGCGCCGGGCCGCACGACGTGGACCGTCGTCCCCTCCTCGTCGGTCGAGCGGCCGACCACCGCGGTGCCGTCCCGGCCGATCGCGAGCCCGGCCGGGTACGAGGGGCCGAGGCCGGGCGTCGCCGGTTCGTCACCCGGCCGACCGTCCACGCCGCAGTGGAACGGCTGGCGCATCCACACCCCGAACTCGTCACCGTCGGTGTCGCTGAACCACCAGACCGACTCCCCGTCGGGCGTCAGCACCCCGTCCGTCGTGCCGTTCGGCCGGTCGGTCACCTGGCGCTGCGCGCCGGTGGCGCGGTCCCATGCGTACAGCTCGTACGTCCCCGTGGCGTTGGAGACGAACAGCGCGCGGTCGGGCGCGTCTTCCGCCCAGTCGGGCAACGACACCCGCGGCGCCCGGAAGCGCTGCTCCCACTTCGGTGCGGAAGTGGCCGCCGCCGCAGCGGGGGCCTGGGCGGAAGGGGGCGTCGTCGAGCCAGTGATCTCAGTCATGTTCCCCATTCTGCGTCGGGCGCCGACAATTCGTTCGCTTCGTCCGCAGCCTGTGGATAACCTCCCGGCATGCATGCACCGACCCCTGCCGACTGGCGCGAGGCAAACCGCGCGCTCTGGGACGAGCGCGTACCCATCCACGTCTCGAGCGACTACTACGACCTCGAATCGTTCCGCGCGGGGAAGGACGCCCTGCGCGACTTCGAACTCGCCGAGGTCGGGGACGTCACGGGCAAGACCCTGCTGCATCTGCAGTGCCACATCGGCGTGGACACCCTCTCCTGGGCCCGGCACGGCGCCGCGCAGGTCGTCGGGCTGGACTTCTCCGAACCGGCCGTCGAGACCGCGCGCGCCCTGGCCGGTGAGATCGGGTTGGGCCAGGACCGGGCGGCGTTCGTCGCGGCCGACGTCCACGACGCCGCGGAGGCCGTCCCCGACTCGTCGTACGACATCGTCTACACCGGCATCGGCGCGCTGAACTGGCTGCCCGACATACGTCGCTGGGCCGAGACCGCCGCATCGCTCGTGGCGCCCGGCGGCTTTCTCTACCTCGCGGAATTCCACCCGATGACGGACTGCCTCGACGACGACACCGGGACGAAGGTCGACTACGACTACTTCAGCCGCGACGCATGGGTGGACGAGACACCGGGTACGTACGCGGACTTCGAAGCGCCCACCGTCCACAACCGCAGCGTCGAATGGCAGCACCCGATCGGCGAGGTGGTGTCGGCGCTGGCCGCCGCCGGGCTGCGGATCGAGTTTCTGCACGAGCACGACGCCTCGCTCTTCGCCCGCTTCCCGACGCTGGAACGGCAGAGCGACGGCTTCTACCGCTTCCCGGCCGACCGGCCGCGCATCCCGCTGATGTACTCCATCAAGGCGTCGAGAGCGGCCGATTCCTGAACAAGGGCGGATTGTCAGTGGTGGGGTCCAGACTCGGAACCATGACAACGACTGCCGATCTGCGCGCCGTGGTGGAGACGTACTGGAGCGCGGCCGATGCCCGCGACTGGGACGCCTTCGACGCGACGCTGGCCGACGAGGTGTTGTACGACCTGCCGCAGACCCGCGAGCGCATTCGCGGGAAGGAGCGGTACCTGCGCTTCAACCGTGAGTACCCGGGGGACTGGCGGGTCCGAGTCGAGCGCGTGGTGGCCGACGGCCAGGGCCGGCAGGCCGCCGTCCGTACGCGCTTCACGGTGGGCGCCGAGGAGTTGCACGCCATTCACTTCTTCGTGTTCGACGCGACGGGGAGGATCAGCGAGATCACCGACTTCTGGCCCGAGCCGTACGAGCCCCCGGCGGGCCGGGAGCACCTCGTCGAGCGGTACTGACGCCCTGCTGTCCGTCGCCGCCGTCGTCGCCCCCCAGCTCTCAATCATCAGTTCTCAGCCATCGGCCCCGAGTTCTCGGACCTAGCTCCCAGCCCTGAGTTCCCGGGCCTCGGCCTCAGCCGTCGGACGGGGCAGGCTCCCTGGGGCCCGAGCGCTCCCACCCGAGGGCGCGGACGTCGACAGTCAGCGTGTTCATCACGACTTCCTCGCCGCAAGTGCGGCAGATCCACGCCGCGTCGAGATCGTGTGCATGGGCGTCCCCGCCCGTATGCGCAGCGGCGTCCGCGACCGGGTCGTGGAGCATGACCACCGGCCGGTCCTCCAGCACCCACCGGTCGCCCCAGTCCAGCAGCGCACGGATGACCGGTGCGAGATCGCGTCCGGATTCGGTCAGGTGGTACTCGTAGCGCGGCGGGCGCTCGTTGTAGGGCAGCCGCTCGACCACTCCTGCCTGCTCCAGTGAGCGCAGCCGCGCCGAGAGACGGTCGCGGGGTGCGCCGGTGTTGCGGGCGATCGCCTCGAACCGGTGGTTGCCGAAGAAGATCTCGCGCACCGCGAGCAGCGCCCATTTCTCACCCACCACATGCAGCGCGGCGGCGGCCGAGCAGGGCCGGCCGGGCAGCGTGACTGTCGGGGTGGTGCGGGCGTGGGGTTCCTGTGCAGCACTCATCACCACAAGGTTGCCATCTCAAACTCACTGGCGCTACCTTGCCGCCATGATAGTTGGAAAATCAAACTCACTCACTCCCGGGGGTGACCGGGCGGCTGCTCCCGGAACGGCCGTCGCTCCCGGATCGGCCGTTGCTCGCGAAACCGCCCCGGCGCCGCCCCTCTCCTCCTCCTCGCGGGCCTCCGTCTGGATCATCGCGGCCGGTGTCTTCGTCGTGAATCTCGACCTGTTCATCGTCAATGTCGCGGTTCCCGCCCTCGGCGACGCCTTCCACGGCAGCTCCCTCGCCTCGCTGTCCTGGGTGCTCAACGCGTACGCGATCGTCTTCGCCGCCCTGCTCGTCGTCGCGGGCAGGCTCGCCGACCGGTACGGCCACCGCCGCGGCTTCCTCCTCGGGCTGGCGGTCTTCACCGCCGCCTCCGCGCTCTGCGCCGTGGCCCCAGGAGTCGGCTGGCTGGTGGCCGCCCGCGCGCTGCAAGCCGTCGGCGCCGCCGCGCTCATGCCGACGTCCCTCGCCCTCCTGCTCGTCAACACCCCGGCGGAGCGCCGCCCCCGGGCCATCCGGAGCTGGGCGGCGATCGGTGGCATCGCGGCCGGCCTCGGTCCGGTGGTCGGAGGCGTGCTCGTGGAGGCCGACTGGCGCTGGGTCTTTCTCGTCAATGTGCCGGTCGGCGTGATCGGGCTGCTCGCGGGCGCCCGGCTGCTGCCCGACGCCCGCCCGCACCGCGAGGGGCCCTTCCCGGACCTCGTCGGGGCGGTGCTCCTCACCTTCGCGATCGCCGCGCTGGCACTCGCGCTGGTCAAGGCCGATGCCTGGGGCTGGAGTTCGCCGGGAGTGCTCGTTCCGCTGTTCGCGACGGCCGTTCTGGCCATGGGCTTCTGGATGCGGTCCGCCCGGCACCCGGCCCCGGTCGTCGAGCTGCCCATGCTGCGTACCCGGACCTTCGCGACGGCCACCCTCGCGGCTCTGCTCTTCACCGTCGCGTTCGCGGCGATGCTGCTGACGTCGGTGCTCTGGTGCCAGCAGGTGTGGGGGTACTCGGCGATCCGTACCGGACTCGCCATCGCGCCGGGGCCGTTGGTCGTGCCCGTGCTCGCCGTCCTCTCGGGACCGGTCGTCCGTCGGCTCGGGGCGGGCCGTACGGCGGCACTCGGCTGCCTGCTGTTCGCCTGCGGGCTCGCCTGGTGGGCCGTCGCCCTCGGCGCGGCCCCGCACTACGCGAGCGGCTTCCTGCCCGGCATGGTGGTCACCGGCATCGGCGTGGGCCTCGCCCTCCCCACCCTGGTCGGCGCGGCCGCCGAGGCTCTCCCGCCCACCCGTTTCGCCACCGGATCGGCCGTCACCACGATGGCCCGTCAGACGGGTTCGGTGCTGGGGGTGGCTTTGATGGTCACGTTGCTCGGTGCGCCGGACGGGCCGGGCGAGGCGCTGGACGCCTTCCGCCACGGCTGGTGGGCGGCCGCGGTCACCGCCGTACTCGCCGCGTTCACCGCCCTGGCCCTGCACCGGCCGGGCACCGCGTCGCCCTCCGTCTGACCGGGGGCCGTACCGGTTCCGGCCTCGCCCGGGGCGGTTCCGGCCTCCGTCTGACCGGGGGCGGCATCGTCCTCCGCCCGGCCGGGGGCAGCAGTGCGGCGGACGGCTGGGAGAACCCAGCAGCCCGTCGCACTTTCTGCACCTCCGTCCTACGCGGCCGAGCGGAAGGCCGGAAGGTAGCCGCCGGACTGTCCGGCGGCCTTGGGGTGGTACGAGTTGTAGATCGGGATCGACACGCTGTGGAGCCAGGCGTCACCGGAGCACAGCTCGTGCCCGGTGAACTCGTCGACCACGCTGGAGAACGTGAACCCGGAGTTGGCCGCCTGCTTGGCGATGACCCCGTTTAGCACGTCGGAGGCGTTGTTGATGGCCGACCGCTCCTTCTCCGAGAGCCCGGCGATGCAGCTGCCGCTCAGCTGGTAGAAGCGCGGGTAGCCCAGCACCACGACACGGGCCTGCGGGGCCCGCGAACGGATGGAACCGTAGAGCGAACTCAGGCTGGACGGAAGAGAGTTCTGCATCTGCGAAACGGCCGAGCCGACGCTGCTGAGGCAGGCGGCCTCACCGGACAGCACGCAGTCCTGCATGACATCGGCGAACCCGACGTCGTTCCCGCCCGCGGTGACGCTGACCAGGCCGGTGGACGAGTTCAACGCCCCCAGCTGGGTCCCGGCCACCGAGCTGGTCGTGGCGCCCGAACAGGCCACGAAGGCAAAGGAGGAAGGCGAGTTGGCGGCCGCCCAGAGGTAGGGGTAGGACTTGGTGCTGCGACGGCAGTCGCCGCTGTCGGAAAGATAGCTTCCCGCGCCGACGCCGGAGGAGTACGAGTCGCCGAGGGCGACGTACCCGCCGGCGGCGGCCGAGGAGTTTGCCGAGGCCGGCTGGGCAACGCCCAGCGCGGCCACGGCGGCGAGGAGCAGAGTGGATGCGGACGCCCAGAATCTCCGTACCGACATGGCTGTCAGCCCTCCGAAGTGTGGGGGGTGGGTGGGGGGTTGATTGAGCGCCACGTTTCTAGCAGCTGTAGGTACCGGCCGGTAATAGCTGCGGAAGAACTGGTCTGATATGCCCGAATGATCGTTCGGGTGTTGTAGCTCCGCGCGTAGATAAACCTCCGGCCGCACCTTGGATGAGTGGTGTGGCAGCAGGAGGCCGGGCGTGTTCGCGTGGGCGGCGCGCGGGTGGTCCGCGAGCGGTCCGCGAGCGGTGCGTGGGCGGCGCGCGGGCGGTCCGTGGGTTCGCGCGAAGGTGCGCGTTCACCGGATCACGGACCGGCCGGGGCGACGGGGGCTATTCGCCGGCCCGTCGCACGGGCGCCTTCAGGTGGACCTCGCCGGAGCGGCGTCTGCGGCGATTTCGGCCCCTTCGGCCCCTCGACCCTTTCGGCTTCTCCGGCTTCTCCGGCCTCTTCGGGCGGGCCTGCCGGTCAGGTCTCGCCGACGCCGGTCACCCACAAACAGAAACCGCCCTCCGCGGTGGCGGTCCCGCGAGGGGGACGCCACCGCAGAGGGCGGTTGTCGTGTGTTATCCCAGGATCAGCTTGGTTATCCCAGGATCAGTTGTGGCCGAACCTCCGCTGCTTCCGGTGGGAGACCTGTTCTGAGATCGAGTGCACCGTCTCCTGAGCAGCCGTTGGCTGCGTCTGCTCCTTCGTCTCCGGAGCAGCGCTGCGTTCGTGGCCGCCGGTGCGGGCACCGCGGTTCTGCCGACTCTGCTTCTTGCCCACGATCGTGCCTCCTGTTGCGGATCTCGGACGATGGGCCATCACCAGACTCGCATGTGGGTAAGAAAGGTGCATTCCGGGCGATGGTCGGCTGGTGCGACTCCTCCGGCCTCACTCGATTCCGGCTCGTTCCTCCAGGTCGCTCACTCGTACCGGCGGCAACGGCCGGGAAAGACGGCCCGCGCGTGTGCCGCGACCAGGTCGAGGGGGTGCGGGAGGCGTCGGTGATGGGGGCCGGTGACCGCCGTCGCGCTCGCCCTGCTGCCCGCCTCGGAGCGTACGGTCCTCGCTGGCCCTGGACCTGCGGTGGCCGCGGGCCTGGGGCGGTCACGGGCCGCACTGGACAGCGCCCCCGCGGCTCCGGGTGGCCCTCCCGTCGCTCCGGGCATCTCCGCCGGGGGCGTCAGGCCACGGCGTAGTCGGCGAGGGCCGGTTCGAGTACGACGAAGGCGCGGGCCGCCTCTTCCCTGACTATCCCGGCGATCTCGGGGTTGGAGTGGCCGGCGAGCGTGAGGTCCTGGATGCGCCGGAACAGGGTGCGGTGCACGGCCCCGAACAGGGTCGCGGCGGTGCGCGTGGTGATGTCGTCGGCGGCGGATCCGGTGGCCTCGGCGAGAGCTTCGGCCAGTGCCTCCTCGCGTTGGTCGTGCAGGCCGCGCAGGCAGACCGAGAGGGTGGGGCTGTCCGCGATCATGCGGGAGAACTCCGGTCCCGCGAAGCCGCAGACCGGATCCTGTGCGGCCACCGCGGCCTGGAAGGCGCGGCACAGCGCGGACAGTGCGGATTCGCCGCTGTCCCGGGACGCCACGGTGTGCGCCAGGCTCGCGATGAAGTCCTTTTGGTGGTCGAGGGCCAGGTCCTCCTTGTGCGGGAAGTAGTTGGTCACCGTCTTCTTGGCGACGCGGGCCGCGGTGGCGATCTCCGCGATGGTCGTCTGCTCGAAGCCATGCTCGATGAAGAGCCTGGTCGCGTGGTCGGAGATCAACTGCCGGGTCTCCCGCTTCTTGGACTCCCGCAAGCCGACCGGCCCGGTGTGATTCGCGCGGTGCCCTGCCTCCGGGGCACTTGCCTTGGCTTCTCTGTCGATACCCATGAGTGAATCTTACCCTCGTGGCATTTTTATGTTGACACCCCCACGCCTACCGAGCTAACTTTATATCCGTCGTAAGTTTCTGCTCGTGGAAAGAAGTGCTCATGCGGAAGACTGATCTCGCTGCGCTCCTCGCGATCCAGGCCAACGGCCCCGTCGGCGATGCCTCCGGGTGTTCCCGGCGCATCACCCCGCCCCGCATCGACCGCGTACGTAACGGCGCGCGCCGCATACGCAACATCCCGCGCGGCAATACCCACTGACTTATCGTCAACACACCTGCGCCGCCGAGCCGTTACTGGCAATCCGGCGCCAACCGGCTTGCGATCGCGTCGAATCGAGAGGATTCACCTTGCAGATCACCGCCTCCACCGTCTCGCTCACCGTCGACGACGTGGCCGCTTCCCAGCGCTTCCTCACCGCGCACCTCGCCTACGAAGTGCAGGCAGCCGCCGATGGATTCGCATCGCTCACCCGCCAGGACGCCGGCGTTGACATCGTCCTGCTCCAGCGCGGCACCGAGGTCCTGCCGGCCGACCAGCGCGACCGGTGTGTCTCCGGTCTGATTCTTGCTTTCACCCTCACCGGCATAGAGGCCGAGGAGAAGCGACTGCGCACCGAGGGTGTCGAGATCACCATGCCGCTGCGCGAAGAGCCGTGGGGCGAGCGCCTTTTCCAGATCACCGACCCCAACGGCGTCGTGGTCCAGTTCGTCGAATGGGTCGAAGCGGCCGATTCTGCCGACGGAGACGGAGACGGAGACGGAGACGGAGACGGAGCGTGCGAGCGCGAGTCGACGCGTGCGCCGGATGGGGGAGGGGCGTTCGGGCCGGGTCATCGATGAGCCCGGCCCGTGCGCTCCGGCTCCGCCGCGAAACGCCCAGCGGGTGGTCGCCCCTCGGCCCGGTCGGTGAGACGCCCCCGCGGTCCCCCGCGGCCCTCCGCGGTCCGCGTTGTCGGCAAAGTGACTCACGGCCATGAGCGCGACGCCAAGAATGCCGAGAGCTCCCATGCCAAGAATGCCGGGAACCGCCGTCCAGAACTCTCTACGGGAGCGGCATACCCATGTTCTCTCCGCTCGCTCTCCGAGCGCCCCGCGAAACAGGTCAGGCCCGGTTTCCGTTTCCGGAAACCGGGCCTGACCTGGTATTTCAGCTGTCGGGGTGGCGGGATTTGAACCCACGACCTCTTCGTCCCGAACGAAGCGCGCTGCCAAGCTGCGCTACACCCCGATCGCCGCCGGTGTCCCGGCGACATCGATTACTTTAGCCCACTCGCGCCCGCAGGCGAAATCCGGTTTCTGCGCAGCCGACGGGGGAAGGGCCGGGCCCCGGGGCGGGGGCCTCAGTCCTGGGGGATCAGGGTCAGCAGGGTGGCCTCGGGCGGGCAGGCGAAGCGGACCGGGGTGTAGCGGTTGGTGCCGCAGCCGGCCGAGACGTGGAGGTAGGCGCGCTGGTCGTCGACGGTGTGGGTGGAGAGGCCCTTGACCCGGTCCGTGTCCAGGTCGCAGTTGGTGACCAGGGCTCCGTAGAAGGGGATGCAGAGCTGGCCGCCGTGGGTGTGACCGGCCAGGATCAGTGGGTAGCCGTCCTGGGTGAAGGCGTCCAGGGAGCGCAGGTAGGGGGCGTGGACCACGCCGATGGAGAGGTCGGCGCCCGTCTCGGGGCCGCCGGACACCTCCGCGTAGCGGTCGCGCCTGATGTGCGGGTCGTCCAGGCCGGTGAAGGCGAGCTCCAGGCCGTCGATCTTGAGGCGGCCGCGGGTGTTGGACAGGCCCAGCCAGCCCGCCTCGTCGAAGGCGTCGCGCATCGGCTCCCAGGGGTTGTGGACGACGCCGACCGCGGGCGCGTTCCCGTTGAGGCCGTGCTTGCCCCGGGCCTTTTCGAGGAGGTAGCGGGCGGGGTTGCGGAGCTTGGGGCCGTAGTAGTCGTTGGAGCCGAAGACGTACACCCCCGGGAACTCCATCAGCGGGCCGAGCGCGTCGAGCAGCTCGGGCACGGCCTCGGGGTCGGAGAGGTTGTCACCGGTATTCACGACGAAGTCCGGGCGCAGGCCGGCCAGCGACTGGAGCCAGGCGCGCTTCTTGCGCTGGCCGCTCACCATGTGGATGTCGGAGACCTGGAGCACGCGCAACGGGCGTGCCCCGTGCGGGAGTACGGGGATGGTGACTCGTCGCAGCCGGAACGAGCGGGCCTCGAACCCGGCGGCGTAGGCGAGACCGGCTGCGCCGATCGCCGCGCCGACTGCCGTGACTTTCAGGGGTACTCCGTAGCGTGCGCGCATGTGTCCATCGTCGCAGACACTGTGCGGCCAGCAGAAAACCGGCGGGCGCCGGTCGCCCCGTACCTGCCACAATCAGCACATGACCACGCTCAAGTCCAAGCTCAAGGAAGACCTCACCACGGCCATGAAGGCGCGCGACGAGCTGACCTCGTCCACGCTCCGGCTGACACTCACCGCCATCACGAAGGAGGAGGTCAGCGGCAAGACGGCCCGCGAGCTCTCCGACGACGAGGTGCAGAAGGTGATCGCCAAGGAGGCGAAGAAGCGCCGTGAGGCGGCCGAAGCCTTCGCTCAGGGCGGCCGGACCGAGCAGGCCGAGCGTGAGAAGGCTGAGGGCGAGATCCTCGACGCGTACCTGCCGAAGCAGCTGAGCGACGACGAGCTGGGCGCGATCGTGGCGTCCGCCGTCGAGGAGGCCAGGGCCGCCGGGGCCGCGGGGCCGCGCGCGATGGGTGCCGTCATGAAGATCGTGAACCCGAAGGTGGCTGGGCTCGCGGACGGCGGCCGGGTGGCCGCCTCGGTGAAGAAGCTCCTCGCGGGCTGAGCGGGCTGAGCGGGCTGAGCCCTCGCTACAGGGCAGAGTGGCGCAGGAATACATGAAGGGGGGTGCCCCGGATCGGGATCGATCCGGGGCACCCCCCTTCATGTCAGAGGATGGGCCGTGCGGCTCAGGGGCCCTGAGTGCCGCCGGTCTGGCCGCTGTGGCCGCCGGTGTTCCCGCCGATCAGGTTCGGCGGGATGGTGATGCCTGGGAAGGGGTTCTTGTCGCCGGGCTTTTTGCCCCCGGGCTTCTTGCCCCCGGGGCCGGGCCTTCCGTCGTCCCCGCGGTCCCTGTCCCGGTCGTCGTTCTTCGGCGGGTCCGGGATGTTGACGGTGTTGAAGGCCGGGGCGGTCACCCCGTTGAGGGCGCCCGTCATCGCGTCACGCCAGATCGGTCCGGGGACCTGTCCGCCGTACACCTTGTCCTGGTACACGCCACCGATCGTGATGCGCTCCATCTCGACGCTCTGGGACGGGCTGCCGACCCAGACGGCGCCGGACATGTTCGGCGTGTACCCGACGAACCAGGCGTTCTTGCGGGCGTCGGTCGTACCGGTCTTGCCCGCGTTGTCGCGGCTCTGGAGACCCGCCTCCTGGCCGGTACCGGAGTCGACCACTCCGCGCAGCAGGGTGTTGATGGTGTCGGCCGTGGTCGGTGACATCGCCTGCGAGCAGGAGGTCTTGGGCACGGGCAGCGAAGTGCCGTCGGCCTTGCTGACCGACTCCATGGCGATCGGCGTGCAGTACGTGCCGCGGTTGGCGAAGGCGGCGTACGCGCTCGCCATCGTCAGCGGCGACAGACCGTTGGAGCCGAGAGTAAGAGTCGACGGGTTCTGCGGGAGCTTGGAGCCGTCGCCCTGCACCACGCCGAGCTTGTCGGTCATCTGCGAGACCGGGCACATGCCGATGTCCTGGAGCATCTGGACGAAGTAGGTGTTGACCGACTTCTCCATCGCTTCTTTCAGCGCGTACGGGCCCTTCTCGGTCTCGCTCTCGTTCTCCAGGTGATACTTCGGCCTGCCGTCGTTGACCCACGGCTTCCCGCAGGACCGCACCGTGTCCGGGTAGTCCATCTCGTACGGGGACGGATAGACCTGCGTGGCCGGCTTGCCACCCTCTATGGCCGCGGCGGCGAGGAACGGCTTGAACGTCGAACCGGTCGGGAAGCCGTAGTTGGAGCCGCCCATGACCTTGTTGACCGAGTAGTTGTACTGGGTCTCGTTGGTGCCGAAGCCATACGGCTTGGACTGGCCCATTCCCATGATCTTGCCGGTGCCCGGCTGGACCAGCGTCACGGCCGTCGCGACCTTGTCCGACTTGTAGACGTGGCTCTTGATCGAGGCCTGCACCGACTGCTGGGACTGCGGGTCGAGCGTCGTCCGGATCGTCAGGCCGCCCTGGTTCCAGATCTTGGCCCGGTCCTCCTTGGTCTTACCGAAGACCGGGTCGGTGAGGAAGACGTGGCGTACGTAGTCGCAGAAGAAGCCGGCGCCGCTGACGGCCGTGATGCAGCCGTTCTGCGGCTTCTTGACCTTCAGCTTGATCGGGGTGGCCTTCGCTTTGTCGGCCTGGGCCTTCGAGATGTCCCCGACGTCCGCCATGCGCTGGAGCACCATGTTGCGGCGCTTGGTGGCCTCGGCCGTGTCGTTGACCGGGTCGTAGCGGCTCGGCGACTGCACGACGCCGGCCAGCAGTGCGGACTCCTCCAGGGTCAGGTCCTTGGCCGACTTGGAGAAGTAGCGCTGGGAAGCGGCCTCGATGCCGTAGGCCTGCTGCCCGAAGAAGGTGATGTTGAGGTAGTTCTCCAGGATCTTCTTCTTGCCGAGCTCTTCCTCGACCTGGATCGCGTACTTCAGCTCCTGGACCTTGCGGCCCATCGTCTGCTGGGTGGCCTGCGCGACCTTGTCCGGGTCGTCGCCCGCCTCCTCGACGAAGACGTTCTTCACGTACTGCTGGGTCAGGGTCGACGCGCCCTCGGTGGCCCCGCCCGTCTGCACGTTGCGGTTCAGCGCGCGCAGGATGCCCTTGAGGTCGATGGCCCCGTGCTCGTAGAACCGGGCGTCCTCGATCGCGACGATCGCCTTCTGCATGTACGGCGAGATGTTCTTCAGCGGGACCACGGTGCGGTCGCGCGAGTACACCGAGGCGATCAAGCCGCCCTTGCTGTCCAGGATCGTGGTGCGCTGGCTCAGCGGCGGAGTCTTCAGATTGGCCGGGATCTCGTCGAATCCCTCGACCGTCCCCTTGGTGGCGAGACCCAGTGCTCCGGCGGCCGGCAGCGCGATGCCCGCGAGCACGACTCCGGAGAGTGCGGCGACACCGAGGAACTTGGCGGCCTGCTGGGTCGTCGAGAGACCCCCGCCCGAGCGCTTCTTTGGCATGGGGGCAGCCTACGTTCTCATTCGCCGGACACACGTATATGCCTTGGCCTAAGCTGCTCTCAACTGTCACAGCTGTCCGGTTCCGTATCAACCCCCGTGCAAGTCTCGGCCACGGCCTCAGGCACTCCCGAATTCGCCTCGTTGGTCATCGAACGTCCGTTGTGATCCAGGTGAACTGTCCCGATTCTGGCGGGATAGTCGCTTATGCCCTCGCCTCACTCCCCTGGGTGATCTGCCGCATACGCATAGTCCGTTCGGGCCATCCAAGATTGGGCCCGAAGGGGGTGTTGTGCTGTCGCCACCTTCCGTAACGTCCTCAACTGGCAGCGGTGAATATGCCGCTGCCGCCGTGGGGGAGCCTCGATTCGGGAGAGGACGGCGCCGTGATGGGCTGGGTAACCGACTGGAGTGCGCAGGCAGCCTGCCGCACTACCGATCCGGATGAACTGTTCGTACAAGGGGCAGCGCAGAACAGGGCCAAGGCGGTGTGCACCGGATGTCCGGTGCGGACCGAGTGCCTGGCCGATGCGCTGGACAATCGCGTCGAATTTGGCGTGTGGGGCGGAATGACCGAGCGGGAACGCCGCGCACTGCTGCGCAGGCGACCGACCGTCACGTCCTGGCGCCGGCTGCTGGAGACCGCGCGCAGCGAGTACGAGCAGTCCGCGGGCATCCTGCCCGTGGCGATCGGACTCGACGACGACGAACTGCACGAGAGGTACGCCGCAGTGGGATAGGACCCGGCGGGCTGCTACACAGCTCCGGCCGGGGCGGAACCGGTCGCGAGCCGGTCTCCGATGGCCCGGAGCCCTTCGAGATCGTGTACGTCACCGGGCAACGCGGCCACTTCGGTCACGGCGACCTCGGGGTGCAGCGAGGTGAAGCGGTCACGTGTGCGCTGCTCGCGCGCGACCACCTGCATCCGTTCAGCATGCAGCCGCAACAGACCTGCGGTCAGTTCCTCGACGGAAGCGGTCGACTCACGGTCCGAAGCGGTCGGTTCGCGGTCTTCGGTGTTCTTCTGCTCGGTAGTGTCCTCGTGCTCGGAGTTCTCGGGCGCGGCGTCCGGTGCGGAACCGGGCGTGGCAACGGGTTCGGGAGAGGCGGCCGAGCGGTCGGCCCGGTCACGAAGTCCAGCCTTCCCGGCCATCTGATCCACAATGCCGACCCCATCAAGATTTTCTGCGGCGGCCAGGGCCTGCTCGGCCGAGAGCCGGGCGGCATCGCTGCCGTGGACCCGGTTGAGCACCAGACCGGCCAGCGGCATCTCCTCCGCGGCCAGCCGCTCCACGAAGTACGCCGCCTCGCGCAGCGCGTCCCGCTCCGGTGTCGCCACGACGAGGAAAGCCGTGCCGGGGGCCTGGAGCAGTTTGTACGTGGCGTCGGCCCGGGTGCGGAAGCCGCCGAACATGGTGTCCATCGCCGCGACGAAGGTCTGTACGTCACGCAGGAACTGACCGCCGAGCAGCTTGCCGAGCGTGCCGGTCATCATCGACATGCCGACGTTCAGGAACCTCATCCCGGCCCGGCCGCCCATCTTCGCAGGCGCCATCAGCAACTTGATGAACTTTCCGTCCAGGAACGAACCGAGCCGCTTCGGTGCGTCCAGGAAGTCCAGCGCGGAGCGCGACGGAGGGGTGTCGACGATGATCAGGTCCCACTCGTCGCGCGCGCGCAACTGCCCGAGCTTCTCCATCGCCATGTACTCCTGCGTGCCCGCGAAGCCGGCCGACAGGGACTGGTAGAAGGGGTTCTCCAGGATCGCGCGGGCCCGCTCGGCGTCCGCGTGCGCCTCGACGATCTCGTCGAAGGTCCGCTTCATGTCGAGCATCATGGCGTGCAGTTCCCCGGTGCCCTCGCCGTCGATGCCCGGTACCCGGCGCGGGACGTTGTCCAGCGAGTCGATGCCCATGGACTGGGCGAGTCTGCGGGCCGGGTCGATGGTGAGGACGACGACCTTGCGGCCCCGCTCGGCCGCCCGTACGCCCAGTGCCGCCGCGGTCGTGGTCTTGCCGACGCCGCCGGAACCGCAGCAGACAACGATCCGGATGTCGGGATCGTCGAGCAGCGCGTCGGTGTCCAGCGCGTCGGTGTCCTGAGCGGCTGTGCCCTGCGCGTCGGTGTTCAGCGTGGCTGTGTCCAGCGTGGCTGTGGAAGCGGGCGCGGAACCGGGGGATCCGGCCGGGTCCGTCTCCGCGGTCGTGGCCGCATCCGTGCGCTGTGTCATGTACCCACCCCTTGTCCCGCCCCTTCGCCCACGCCCTGCTTGCGCAGCTCGGTCGCCAGGTCGTAGAGACCGGCCGGGTCCATTCCCTCGCCGATCAGCGGGAGTTCGTACCCCGGCAGCTCCAGGCCGGCGAGCACGGCACGCTGTTCACGTTCCAGCTCGACCCGCTGGGCATGCTCGGCCGCCTGCTCGACCAGCGGGCGCACGAGCCCCGCGGAGCCGGTCACTCCCGCCCGGGTCAGCGCCTTCGCGATCTCCTTGCGGCGGCCGCCCGAGGCGGTGCGCAGGGTGTCCTCGTCCAGCAGGTGGGGCCGCACCATGTTCACGATGACCCGGCCCACCGGCAGTTCGGCGGCGCGCAGTTCGGCGATGCCGTCCGCGGTCTCCTGGACCGGCATCTCCTCCAGCAGCGTCACCAGATGGACGGCGGTCTCGGGGGACTTCAGCACCCGCATCACGGCCTGTGCCTGATTGTGTATCGGGCCGATCCTGGCCAGCCCCGCCACCTCGTCGTTCACGTTGAGGAAGCGGGTGATGCGCCCGGTGGGCGGGGCATCCATGATCACGTAGTCGTAGACGTACCGGTTCTGCTTGTCCTTGCGGCGTACGGCTTCGCAGGCCTTGCCCGTCAGCAGCACGTCCCGCACGCCGGGCGCGATCGTGGTGGCGAAGTCGATCGCGCCGAGCTTCTTGAGCGCCCGGCCCGCACTGCCCAGCTTGTAGAACATCTGGAGGTAGTCGAGCAGGGCGCGCTCGGCGTCGATCGCGAGCGCGTACACCTCACCGCCGCCCGGCGCGAGGGCGATCTTGCGCTCCTCGTACGGAAGGGACTCCGTCTCGAAGAGCTGGGCGATGCCCTGCCTGCCCTCGACCTCCACGAGAAGTGTGCGCTTGCCCTCGGTCGCGAGGGCGAGCGCGAGGGCGGCGGCGACCGTGGTCTTACCGGTACCGCCCTTGCCGCTGACGACCTGGAACCTGCTCACGTATTCGAGCCTAACCAGTCACACCGCAGGCTACGCACGAGGCTGCGCGTGCCAGGGATTACACAGGCGTTACAGTCGGGCCCATGACCAAGTGGGAATACGCGACCGTGCCCCTTCTCGTGCACGCGACCAAGCAGATTCTGGACACCTGGGGCGAGGACGGCTGGGAGCTGGTCCAGGTCGTTCCCGGCCCGAACAACCCCGAGCAGCTCGTGGCCTACCTGAAGCGGGAGAAGGCGTAGTGGCGGGCGCCGTCGAGGCGAAGCTCGCCGAGCTCGGGCTGACGCTGCCGGACGTCGTGCCGCCGCTGGCCTCGTACCAGCCAGCCGTGCAGTCGGGGGTGTACGTGTACACCTCCGGCCAGCTGCCGATGGTGGACGGCAAGCTCGCGGTCACCGGCAAGGTCGGTGCGGAGGTCACGCCCGACGAGGCCAAGGAGCTGGCGAAGACCTGCGCGCTCAACGCGCTGGCAGCCGTGAAGTCCGTCGCGGGCGACCTGGACCGGATCGCACGTGTGGTGAAGGTCGTGGGCTTCGTCGCCTCGGCGTCCGACTTCACCGGGCAGCCCGCCGTGATCAACGGCGCCAGCG
The DNA here is from genome assembly GCF_045040875.1 of Streptomyces sp. NBC_00012. NCBI lineage: Bacteria > Bacillati > Actinomycetota > Actinomycetes > Kitasatosporales > Streptomycetaceae > Streptomyces > Streptomyces sp. NBC_00012. The sequence continues at coordinate 4,788,148 of NZ_CP108309.1, forward strand.
AGCTGCTCGGCGCGGTGCTCGGTGACAAGGGCGTGCACGCGCGCAGCGCGGTGGGCGTCGCGGTGCTGCCGCTGGACGCACCGGTCGAGGTCGAGGTCCAGGTCGAGCTGGTCGGGGCCTGAGCCGTACGTTTCCGTTCCTTTCCTCTTCTTTTCTTTTCTGATCCCGTCCGGGTTCTCCTCCGATCCGGTCCGGCTCTCTTTCGATCCCGTCCGGTCGTGGTGACCGGGCGGGATCGTCTGTGTACGGGGCATGTACGGATCACTGCACCTCTCGAACATCGGCGCGGTTCCGGATAGCCTCCGGCCATGTCCAATGGTCAGTGGTACCCACCGGAATGGCCCGACCGGATCCGGGCACTCGCCGCAGGTGAGCTGAGCGCCGCGACGCCGAAGCGGGCCGCCACCGTGATGCTGCTCCGGGACTCCGCCGCTGACACCGAGGGCGGTCCCGCCGTCCACATGCTGCGCCGCCGGACCTCCATGGCTTTTGCCGGCGGGGCGTACGCCTATCCGGGTGGCGGGGTCGACCCGCGCGACGACGACCGGCTCGTCGGCTGGGCCGGACCCGCGCTGGAGAGCTGGGCCGAGCGGCTCGGCGTCGGGACTCGGGCCGAGGCCCAGGCCATCGTCTGCGCGGCGGTCCGGGAGACGTACGAGGAGGCGGGCGTCCTGCTCGCGGGGCCGAGCGCCGCCACGGTGGTCAGCGACACCACCGGTGCCGAGTGGGAGGCCGACCGCGCGGCACTCGTCGCCCGGGAGCTGTCCTTCGCCGAGTTCCTGGACCGGCGCGGTCTGGTGCTGCGCTCGGACCTGCTGGGTGCCTGGGCGCGCTGGATCACCCCCGAGTTCGAGCCCCGCCGCTACGACACCTGGTTCTTCGTCGCCGCGCTCCCCGAGGGCCAGCGCACCCGCAACGCCTCCACGGAGGCGGATCGCACGGTATGGATCCGGCCCGGCGAGGCGGCCGACGGATACGACCGGGGCGAGCTGCTGATGATGCCGCCGACCGTGTCGACGCTGCGGGCGCTGAGGCCGTACGGGACGGCCGCCGAGGCCCTGACGGCGGCGGATTCCCAGGACCTCACGCCGGTGCTGGCACAGGCGAGGCTGGAGGGCGGCGAGTTGGTGCTGAGCTGGCCGGGACACGACGAGTTCACCAAGCACATCCCGAGCGGTCCGGCCGGCGGCGGTCCGGGCGGTGGCTCCGGCGGCGGTTCTGGCGACGGCTCCGGTGACGGTCCGGGTGGCTCGGGAGGCGGGTCCGTATGAGCAACGCGGCAGCGCTGCCCGGACAGCCGCGCGGCACGGTCCTGTCCGGCCCCGCCACGGCCCGCGCCGTCAACGTCCTCGCCCCCAACGCCTCGCCGATGACGCTGGACGGCACCAACACCTGGATCGTCGCCGAGCCCGGCTCGGATCTCGCGGTCGTCATCGACCCGGGCCCGCTGGACGACGCGCACCTGAGGGCCGTCATCGACGTAGCGGAGCAGGCCGGCCGCCGGATCGCACTCACCCTCCTCACCCACGGGCATCCCGACCACGCGGAGGGCGCGGGGCGGTTCGCCGAGCTGACCCGTACGAAGGTGCGTGCCCTGGACCCGGCGCTGCGGCTGGGGGACGAGGGGCTGACCGCGGGTGATGTGATCACGACCGGCGGCGTGGAAATCCGTGTCGTGCCGACCCCCGGGCACACCGCGGACTCGCTCTGCTTCCATCTGCCCGCCGACCGGGCGGTGCTGACGGGGGACACGATCCTCGGGCGCGGCACCACGGTCGTCGCGCATCCGGACGGGCGGCTCGGCGACTACCTCGACTCGCTGCGGAGACTGCGCTCGCTGACCGTCGACGACGGCGTGCACACGGTGCTGCCGGGGCATGGTCCGGTGCTGGACGACGCGCAGGGAGCGGTCGAGTTCTACCTCGCGCACCGGGCGCACCGGCTGGCCCAGGTGGAGACGGCGGTCGAGGCCGGGCACCGGACGGCGTCGCAGGTGGTGGCGCAGGTGTACGCGGACGTGGACCGGTCCCTGTGGCCCGCAGCGGAACTCTCGGTGCTGGCCCAGCTGGAGTACCTGCGCGAGCACGGGCTCATCTGAGGGTCACGGGACAGCACCGAGGCCCCGCCGGGTGGTGGCGGGGCCTTGCGCGTACGGGTGCGGAGGAGGCCGGGCCCCGGTCCGGCTAGCGGGACCGCTTCGCCAGGCGCTCCACGTCCAGCAGGATCACGGCGCGCGCCTCGAGACGCAGCCAGCCACGGCCGGCGAAGTCGGCGAGCGCCTTGTTGACCGTCTCGCGGGAGGCGCCGACCAGCTGGGCCAGCTCTTCCTGGGTCAGGTCGTGGACGACGTGGATGCCTTCCTCCGACTGGACGCCGAAGCGGCGCGACAGGTCGAGAAGGGCGCGCGCGACGCGGCCCGGCACGTCGGAGAAGACCAGGTCGGACATCTGGTCGTTGGTCTTGCGCAGGCGGCGGGCGACGGCGCGCAGCAGGGCCGTGGCCACCTCGGGGCGGGCGTTCAGCCAGGGCTGGAGGTCGCCGTGGCCGAGGCCGAGGAGCTTGACCTCGGTCAGCGCGGTCGCGGTCGCGGTGCGGGGGCCCGGGTCGAAGAGCGACAGCTCGCCGATCAGCTCGCCGGGGCCGAGGACCGCCAGCATGTTCTCGCGCCCGTCGGGGGAGGTGCGGTGGAGCTTCACCTTGCCCTCGGTGACCACGTAGAGGCGGTCACCCGGGTCGCCCTCGTGGAAGAGCGCGTCGCCGCGTGCGAGGGTCACCTCACTCATCGAGGCGCGGAGCTCCGCGGCCTGCTCATCATCGAGCGCCGCGAAAAGCGGGGCGCGCCGCAGAACGTCGTCCACGAGTTCTCTCCTTGTCGGCCTGTTCAGGGAACCGTGGTCCCCATCATGCCGGACGGTAAAACAGTGCGATCAATCACAAACCAGTTTGACGCACGGGCGTGCCCAATAGTGCGGCAGGGGGCCGATTGGGGGCGGATGCACGGTGACGGGGGCAGATGTCAGTGCGTGGCTCTAGGCTGGCCGGGTGTCCAGATCGCCGGTGAGAGCGCAGGCCAAGGGGGCTGATGGGGTGTCGGAAGGCCGTGATTCCGCTGTGGGCGAACAGGGTGCCATTCGCTCGGAAAAAGCGACAAAACGCCCCATTGGGAGGCCGGTGGGGAAGCCGACTGCGAAGGCCGCGGCGAAGACGACCGTGAAGGCGACGTCGAAGACGACGGTGAGTGCCGCAGGGAAGACGACGGTGAAGGCAACGTCGAAGACGAAGCCGGAGTCGCGCCTGGCGATGGTGCGCCGGGCCCGCAAGATCAACCGTGAGCTCGCCGAGCTCTATCCGTACGCCCATCCCGAGCTGGATTTCCGAAATCCCTTCGAGCTTCTGGTCGCCACGGTCCTCTCCGCCCAGACCACCGACCTGAGGGTCAACCAGACCACTCCCGCGCTCTTCGCCGCCTATCCCACCCCCGAGGACATGGCCGCCGCCGTCCCGGAGGAGATGGAGGAGCTCATCCGGCCGACCGGTTTCTTCCGGGCCAAGACCAAGTCGCTGATAGGCCTCTCCGTGGCGCTCAGGGACAACTTCGGCGGTGAGGTGCCGGGCCGGCTCGCCGATCTCGTCACGCTTCCGGGGGTCGGCCGGAAGACCGCCAACGTTGTTCTGGGCAATGCCTTCGGCGTTCCCGGGATCACCGTCGACACCCATTTCGGCCGTCTGGTCCGCCGTTGGAAGTGGACGGAGCAGGAGGACCCGGAGAAGGTCGAGGCCGAGATCGCCACGATCTTCCCCAGGAGCGAGTGGACGATGCTCTCGCACCGGGTCGTCTTCCACGGCCGTCGCATCTGTCATGCCCGCAAGCCCGCCTGCGGCGCATGCCCGATCGCCCCGCTCTGCCCGGCGTACGGCGAAGGCGAGACGGACCCGGAGAAGGCCAGGAAGCTGCTGAAGTACGAGATGGGCGGGCAGCCGGGCCAGCGGCTGAGCCCGCCCGCGGACTACCCCGGCAAGCCGGCCCCGGCCCTCGGAGCGGGCTGACGCACGGCACCGGCCGCCCGACGACCGAATTGGCCGGAACGGCGCGGGCGGCCGGAACGGCCGGAACGAAATGCGTGGTGACAGGCGTTGTGAGACGAGGGGTGCCTATGGAGACGCACGAACAGAGCACGGAAACGGCAGCCGCGCCCGCAGCGGAACGCTCGGCTGCGGCCGGCCCCGCAGCTGTCAGCCCCGCGGCGGCCGTGGCTGCGGCCGCCGCCACGGCAGGTGCCGGTAAGGACGGCGCGATCACCGTCACGACCGAGGGGCTGCCCGCCTGGCTCGACCCCGTGGCACGCGCCGCACAGACCATCGAGCCGGACCAGCTCAGCCGCTTTCTGCCGCCGGAGAGCGGCGCCGGCCGGCAGTCCGCCGTGCTCGTACTCTTCGGCGAGGGAGAGCGTGGCCCCGAACTGCTCCTGATGGAGAGGTCCGGAAGCCTGCGCTCCCACGCCGGACAGCCCTCCTTCCCCGGTGGCTCGCTGGACCCGGAGGACGGCGACCAGGCGACGACAGGGCCGCTCAGAGCCGCTCTGCGGGAGGCCCGGGAAGAGACCGGCCTCGATCCGCGCGGGGTACAGCTCTTCGGCGTGCTGCCCCGGCTCTACATCCCGGTGAGCGGCTTCGTCGTGACGCCGGTCCTCGGCTGGTGGCACTCGCCCAGTCCGGTCGGCGTCGTCGATCCGGGTGAGACGGCCCGGGTCTTCACCGTTCCCGTGGCGGATCTCACGGATCCGGCCAACCGCGCGACCACGGTCCACCCCAGTGGCCACCGGGGTCCGGCGTTTCTGGTCGAATCCGCCCTGGTCTGGGGTTTCACGGCCGGAGTGATCGACCGGATTCTGCACTTCGCGGGCTGGGAGCGCCCCTGGGACAGGGCCAAGCAGGTGCCGCTCGACTGGCGCGCATGACAGGCTGACTCCCGTGCTGCACCGTCCGGGCCCGCCCGGACCCAGCCGAAGGAACGGGCCCGGTGACGAATCTGCGAGGCTATAGACGGTGAACGTGCTGGACATCCTGCTGCTGGTCGCCGCCGTGTGGTTCGCGGTCATCGGCTATCGACAGGGGTTCGTCGTCGGCATCCTGTCGGTGATCGGGTTCCTGGGCGGCGGCCTCGTCGCCGTCTATCTGCTGCCGGTCCTGTGGGACCAGCTGACGGACGGTTCCGAGGTCTCGTCGACGGCGGCCGTCGTCGCCGTCGTCATCGTGATCGTCTGCGCCTCGGTGGGACAGGCATTCACCACCCACCTGGGCAACAAGCTCCGCCGGTACATCACCTGGTCGCCCGCGCGCGCCCTCGACGCCACCGGCGGCGCCCTGGTCAACGTCGTCGCGATGCTGCTGGTCGCCTGGCTGATCGGCTCCGCGCTGGCCGGCACCACACTGCCGACGCTGGGCAAGGAGGTCCGCAGCTCCTCGGTCCTGCTCGGCATCTCCCGGGTGATGCCCACACAGGCCTCCACCTGGTTCACGGACTTCTCTTCGGTCCTCGCGCAGAACGGCTTCCCGCAGGTCTTCAGCCCGTTCGCCAACGAGCCGATCACCGAGGTCAAGGCCCCGGATCCGGCGCTGGTGGGCAGCCCCGTCGCGGCCCGCGCCAAGAAGTCCATCGTCAAGGTCGTCGGAACGGCCCCGGGCTGCGGCAAGGTGCTCGAAGGCACCGGCTTCGTCTTCTCCGACCGCCGGGTGATGACCAACGCGCATGTCGTCGGCGGAGTCGACGAGCCGACCGTCCAGATCGGCGGCCAGGGCCGGCTGTACGACGCGAAGGTCGTCCTGTACGACTGGCGGCGCGACATCGCCGTGCTCGACGTGCCGGACCTCGACGCGAAGCCGCTGCGGTTCGCCGACACCGACCACGACGCCCGGACGGGGCACAGCGCCATCGTCGCGGGGTTCCCGGAGAACGGCTCGTACGACGTACGGGCGGCGCGGGTCCGGGGCCGTATCGATGCCAGCGGCCCGGACATCTACCGCCGGGGCACCGTCCGCCGCGATGTGTACTCGCTCTACGCGACGGTCCGTCAGGGCAACTCCGGCGGACCGCTGCTGACCCCGGCGGGCGAGGTGTACGGCGTCGTGTTCGCCAAGTCGCTCGACGACCCCGACACCGGTTACGCGCTGACGGCCGACGAGATCCGCCAGGACATCACGCGCGGACGCACCGCCAACCAGCAGGTCGACAGCCAGGCGTGCGCGCTCTGAGCATCTGCCAGTGCCTGACAAGCGCCTGCTGAGCGCCGGCTGAGCGTGCCGGTCCGGGTCCGGGCAGGGCCCGGCATGGCACGGCCCGTCGAGGCCGGGAGAAGTGTGATGAAGTCCCGCCCGGCCGGTGAGCCTTCACCGGTCGACCGGGGCGGACATCATCCGCGTGGATGGCGCAGCCGCGCCGAGACCCAGCGGGCCCGACGGCGCAGAATGCGCGGAATACCGAGCCGGGGGTCGTGCAGAACCCGCATATCGTGCACCCGGCCCTGGGAGCCGTCCCCCTCATGAGTGCTCGGACTCGCCGTGGCGGTCGAGCGGCGGTTGCGTGCTGCGTCACCGAAGTCGTGCGTCCAGCCCATACCAGGACGTCTGCCCGTGCCTCATGGTCGGTAACCGCCCATCCGTCAGCCAATTGGCCTATGCGCCGGGCAATTGGCCATTCGGCGGACAACTGTGCCTCTGCGCCTACCGATCGGGCTCTGGATCCTTGAGCCAGTTGATGAGTTCGGCCGAGAACCCGGCCGGGTCCTCCTCGTGGGGGAAGTGCCCCAGACCGTCGAAAAGTCGCCAACGGTAGGGCGCTTCGACATACTCTCCGGAGCCCGCCGCGCTCCTGGTACGGATCGCCTGATCGAGCGAACCGTGCAGATGCAGCGTCGGTACCCGCACCGGCAGTTTCATCCGCCGGTTGAACTGGATCCCGTCAGGCCGGGCGAGGGAACGCACCATCCAGCGGTACGGCTCGATCGAGCAGTGCGCCGTCGACGGGATGCACATCGCGCGCCGGTAGACGTCCACCGTCGAGTCGTCGGGGAAGTCCGGGGTCCGGGGGCCCGCCCATTCGCGGATCAGCCGGCCGACCAACGCCGCGTCGTCCGCGACGAGCTGACGCTCCGGTACCCACGGGCGCTGGAAACCCCAGATGTACGAGCCGGCCCGGGACTGCGCGAAGTCGGAGAGCATCGATGAGCGCCAGCGGCGCGGGTGCGGCATCGAGGAGACCACGAGGCGGCGCACCAGTTTCGGACGCATCACCGCGGCGGTCCAGGCGAGGTAGCCGCCCATGTCATGGCCGACCAGCGCGGCGTCCGGTTCGCCGAGCGAGCGGATCACGCCGGTGATGTCGAGGGCCAGGTTGGCAGGGTCGTAACCCCGGGGCGTACGGTCGCTGCCGCCGACCCCGCGCAGGTCCATCGCGACGGCCCGGAAGCCGGCGTCGGCCAGTGCGGTGAGCTGGTGGCGCCACGTCCACCAGAACTGCGGGAAGCCGTGCAGCAGCAGCACCAGCGGGCCCTCGCCCAGCTCGGCGATGTGGAAACGGGCGCCGTTCGCCGCCACGTCCCGGTGGGTCCACGGCCCGTCGATCCGCACGGGCCCGCCGGAGCCGGCCGGGGCGGGTGAGCCGGCCGGGGTGGGTGAGGCCGTTGTGCCGGACGGGGCGGGCGAGCTTGCAGGGCCCGTGGAGCGCGAAGAAGCCACGGAACGTGAAGAGCCCGTGGAGCGCGAAGGATCCGCGGAGCTTGCAGGGTCTGAGGCGCCACCCGAGCCTGCCCGGCTGCCCGAGCCTGTCCGGCCGCCCCTGTCCGCAGGGTCTGCCTGACCTTCCGGGCCTACGGGGCCTACCGGGCCGAATGCGCTGAAATCGGGGACCGTCATGTGGACGAGCGTGCCACAGAGGAGCCCTTGTCCTGGACCGGAGCCTTCTCCATGGCCTTGCCCGTCAGCGTGCTGCCCGAGGCGGCCGGAAGGCTCGCCCGTGCCGTGACGGCGGGCCGCGGGTGCGGCTTGACGCCCTGCAGCACGGCGGCCGTCTGCTTTGCCGAAGCGATCGACTTCTCCGGCGGCTTGACCTTCTTGAACTTGAGCCAGCCGATCAGCCCCAGCAGGACGGCCAGGAGGAAGAACCCGCCGGCCACGATCAGGAACGACCACGCCAGGCCAAGACCCAGGTTGTGGATCCCGTAGGCGGCCGCGAAGCTCAGCATCGGCATCATGAACAGAAGCAGCACGGCCGCGACGATCAACGCCACACTGCCGATCGCCCCGCGCTTGACGTCCTGCCGCACCTCTGCCTTGGCCAGGGCGATCTCGTCGTGCACCAGTGCGGACATCTCGGCCGTCGCCGCGGCGACCAGCTGCCCGAGACTGCGGTCGGCGCTGCCCGCGTTGTTGCCGGGGTCGCTCATCCCTGACTTCCTCTCCAGTCCTGCTGCTCAACACATCTGGTGTCAGATCATGCCGGACTGTCCGGCTCGTTGCTCGCTGCCCCCGCCAGTTGGGCAAGGCGACGGTGCTCAGCCGCCTTCCTTTCGTGGATCGCGGCCATCCGCAGGTGGTACTCCGGGTCGCCCTGTTCGTAGATGTCGGGCACCCCGTCCTCGTCCTCGTCGAGCTCCTCCGCCTCGTGCAGCGCCCGGTATCTGCGTACCCGGAGTTTGAGCAGTACACCGGAGAACACGGCGGCCGTCAGGGAGCCGATCAGCACGGCGGCCTTGATCTCGTTGATCACGCCCTCGTCGCCGGTGAAGGCCAGCTCGCCGATGAGCAGCGAGACGGTGAATCCGATGCCGGCGAGCGAGGCGACCGCGAAGACGTCCGCCCAGGCCAGCTCCTTGTTCAGCTCCGCCTTGGTGAACCGGGTGGCCAGCCACGTACCGCCGAAGATGCCCACGGTCTTGCCGACGACGAGGCCCAGGACGACACCGAGCGTCTCGGGCCGGGTGAAGACCTCCGCCAGCGCGCCGCCGGAGAGGGAGACACCGGCCGAGAAGAGGGCGAACAGCGGCACGGCGAAACCGGCCGAAAGCGGGCGGATCAGATGCTCGATGTGCTCGCCGGGCGAGTGGGTCTCGCCCTCCCGCCGGGTGCAGCGGAGCATCAGGCCCATGGCGACACCGGCGATCGTGGCGTGGATGCCGCTGTTGTACATCAGGCCCCAGATGACCAGGGCGAGCGGTATGTAGATGTACCAGCCGCGTACGTTCCTGCGCAGCAGCAGGTAGAAGACGGCCAGGCCGACGAAAGCGCCGATCAGCGCCATGAAGTTGATCTTCTCGGTGAAGAAGACCGCGATGATCAGGATCGCGAAGAGGTCGTCGACGACGGCGAGCGTCAGCAGGAAGGCGCGCAGCGCGTTCGGCAGCGAGGTGCCGATGACCGCGAGGACGGCGAGGGCGAAGGCGATATCGGTGGCGGTGGGGACGGCCCAGCCGTCCGTCGAACCTCCGCCGACCACGTTCACCAGCGTGTAGACGATGGCCGGAACAGCCATTCCGCAGAGCGCGGCGACGACTGGGAGGGCGGCCGCCCTCGGGTCGCGAAGCTCGCCCGCGACCAGTTCCCGCTTGAGCTCGACGCCCGCGACGAAGAAGAAGATCGCGAGCAGCCCGTCGGCCGCCCAGTGCTCCACGGAGAGGTTGAGACCCAGAGACTCCGGGCCGAAGTGGAAGTCGCTGACGGACGCATAGCTGGAACCGAAGGTGTTCGCCCACACCAGGGCCGCTATCGCGGCGACCAGCAGGATCACGCCGCCGACGGTCTCGGCGCGCAGGGCCTCCGCGAGGTAGTTCCGCTCGGGGAGGGACAGCCGTCCGAGCAGGGTGCGGCGCGGCGAAGGGGGTGCGGGGGCGGGCGCGGCCACGAGTGGAGACCTCCGGGTCGGTACGGCAGCGATGGCATGGCTGATGCACTTGCCGACCAGACTTCCCGGCACACCCTGTGGAGATTTCTTATTGCTTTGTTGACGCAACTGCCACTGTACCCGTGGTGTGCGGGGTTCTATACGGTGATCTTCACCTTAGATGCCCGAGGGGCATCCGGCGCGTTGCTGGATGCCCCTCGGGGACGTACTGCGCTGTCCGCCGTGGTCAGTCCTCGGAGGAGGACGACGGCAGCTGGGCCTGGATCAGGTCCATCACCGAGGAGTCGCTCAGCGTGGTGACGTCTCCCACCTCGCGGTTCTCGGCGACGTCACGCAGCAGGCGCCGCATGATCTTGCCGGAGCGGGTCTTCGGCAGCTCGGCGACCGGCAGGATCCGCTTCGGCTTGGCGATCGGGCCGAGCGTGGCACCGACGTGGTTGCGCAGCTCCGCGACCAGCTCGTCGGAGGCGTCGGCCGTACCGCGCAGGATCACGAACGCGACGATGGACTGGCCGGTCGTCTCGTCGGCGGCACCGACCACGGCCGCCTCGGCGACCGAGGGGTGCGACACGAGCGCCGACTCGACCTCGGTGGTCGAGATGTTGTGCCCGGACACCAGCATCACGTCGTCGACCCGGCCGAGCAGCCAGATGTCGCCGTCCTCGTCCTTCTTGGCGCCGTCGCCCGCGAAGTACTTGCCCTCGAAGCGCGACCAGTAGGTGTCGATGAAGCGCTGGTCGTCGCCCCAGATGGTGCGGAGCATCGACGGCCACGGCTCGGTGAGGACGAGGTAGCCGCCCCCGCCGTTCGGAACCTCGCTGGCCTCGTCGTCGACGACCGTGGCCGAGATGCCGGGCAGGGCGCGCTGGGCGCTGCCCGGCTTGGTCTCCGTCACGCCCGGCAGCGGCGCGATCATCATCGCGCCGGTCTCGGTCTGCCACCAGGTGTCCACGATGGGGCACTTGTCGGCGCCGATGTGCTTGCGGTACCACATCCACGCCTCGGGGTTGATCGGCTCACCGACCGAACCGAGAATCCGGAGGCTGCTCAGGTCGAACTTGGCGGGGATGTCGTCACCCCACTTCATGAACGTACGGATCGCGGTCGGCGCGGTGTAGAGGATCGTGACGCCGTACTTCTGCACGATCTCCCAGAAACGCCCCTGGTGCGGGGAGTCGGGCGTGCCCTCGTACATGACCTGCGTCGCGCCGTTGGCCAGCGGGCCGTAGACGATGTACGAGTGGCCGGTCACCCAGCCGATGTCGGCGGTGCACCAGAAGACATCGGTCTCCGGCTTGAGGTCGAAGACCGCGTTGTGGGTGTATGCCGCCTGCGTGAGGTAGCCGCCGGAGGTGTGCAGGATGCCCTTCGGCTTACCCGTCGTGCCGGAGGTGTAGAGGATGAAGAGCGGCTGCTCCGCCTCGAAGGCCTCGGGGGTGTGCTCGGCGGACTGCCGGCCGGTGATCTCGTGCCACCAGACGTCGCGGCCCTCGGTCCACGCGGTGTCCTGGCCGGTGCGCCGGACCACGAGGACGTGCTCGACGCTGTCTATACGGGAGACGGCGTCGTCCACGGCGGGCTTGAGCGCGGACGGCTTGCCGCGGCGGTAGCCGCCGTCGGCGGTGATGACGACCTTGGCGTCCGCGTCCTGGATGCGGGCGGCGATGGCGTCGGCGGAGAAGCCGCCGAAGACCACCGAGTGGGCGGCGCCGATGCGGGCGCAGGCCAGCATCGCGATGGCGGCCTCGGGGATCATCGGCAGATAGACGGCGACGCGGTCGCCCTTGCCGACACCGAGCTCGGTGAGCGCGTTGGCGGCCCGGGAGACCTCGTCCTTGAGCTGTGCGTAGGTGATGGCGCGGCTGTCGCCGGGCTCGCCCTCGAAGTGGAGGGCGACCCGGTCGCCATTGCCGGCCTCGACGTGGCGGTCCACGCAGTTGTACGCGACGTTGAGCCTG